>NZ_CP034686.1:250000-5127500 GCF_007363175.1 Bacillus sp. BD59S | reverse complement strand
TCCTGGAATGCACTCCATTAATTCTGCAATAGTAATATCGGGATTATGACTTAATGCCAATACGCCATCAATTACTTCGCCAAGTTGATGCGGCGGAATATTCGTTGCCATACCAACCGCAATACCTGTCGTACCATTTACTAGTAAGTTAGGAAAACGCGCTGGTAATACAATTGGCTCTCTTTCAGAACCATCATAGTTATCTTGATAATCAATCGTATTTTTTGAAATATCACGTATTAATTCCATAGAGATTTTAGACATTCTTGCTTCTGTATAACGCATTGCTGCCGCTGAATCTCCATCGACAGATCCAAAGTTACCATGCCCATCAACAAGCATATAACGTTGACTGAAATCTTGCGCCATACGTACCATTGTTTCATAAACAGCTGAATCACCATGAGGGTGATACTTACCGATTACTTCACCAACAATACGTGCTGATTTCTTATACGCTTTATCAGCCGTAATTCCTAAATCATTCATCGCATATAAAACCCTACGATGCACAGGTTTTAATCCATCACGAACATCTGGTAATGCACGAGATACGATAACACTCATTGCGTAATCTAAAAATGAGGTACGCATTTCATGACTAATATTAATTTCTCGAATTCGTGCTTGTTGTTGATTGTCTGACATCAACGAGCACCTCCTCTTACATTTCCGTTACACATACATTGATTTATATGTAGAAGACAGGAATACTCAGATTCCTGTCATTACTCATTTAAATATCAAGGTTTTTCACGTATTTTGCATTTTCTTGGATAAAGTTACGACGTGGCTCTACTTTATCCCCCATTAAAATTTCAAATGTTTCATCTGCTTCAATTGCATCTTGAAGGGAAACTTGAAGTAATGAACGTACTTCTGGGTCCATTGTTGTTTCCCAAAGCTGAGTTGGATTCATTTCTCCTAAACCTTTGTAACGTTGGATACCAGGTTTCGGTTGAGCTGGTAATTCAGCTAAAATCTTTTCAAGCTCTTTCTCATTATAAGCATATTGAATTTTTTTACCTTGTTGTACTTTAAACAACGGTGGCTGTGCAATATAGATATAACCATGTTCAATAATTTGACGCATATAACGATAGAAGAACGTTAATAATAGGGTACGAATATGCGCACCATCTACGTCGGCATCTGTCATAATAATAACTTTATGATAACGAGCTTTCTCAATATCAAAATCTCCGCCAATGTTCGTACCAATTGCAGTAATAATTGTACGCACTTCATCGTTAGATAAAATTTTATCTAATCTTGCTTTTTCAACGTTAATAATTTTACCTTTTAGCGGTAAAATCGCTTGGAAGTGACGGTCACGACCTTGCTTTGCTGATCCGCCTGCAGAGTCACCCTCTACAATGTAAATTTCACTAATTGCTGGATCTTTCGAAGAACAATCTGCTAATTTACCAGGTAAACTTGAAACTTCTAATGCACTCTTGCGGCGTGTCAATTCACGCGCTTTTTTTGCTGCAACACGTGCACGTGCTGCCATCGTACCTTTTTCTACGATTTTTCGTGCAACATTTGGGTTTTCTAGTAAGAACTTTTCAAATGCCTCTGAAAACACAGACTCTGTAATCGTTCTCGCTTCACTATTCCCAAGTTTCGTCTTCGTTTGTCCTTCAAATTGTGGGTTTGGATGTTTAATTGATACAATTGCAGTTAAACCTTCACGAACATCCTCACCCGTTAAGTTACTGTCTGCATCTTTTAAAATACTATTTTTACGTCCATAATCGTTAATCACACGAGTTAAAGCTGTTTTAAACCCAACTTCATGTGTTCCACCTTCATACGTATGAATGTTATTCGTAAATGAGTAAATATTATTTGTATATCCTTCGTTATACTGTAAGGAGACCTCAACTTGAATACCATCTTTTGATCCTTCTACATATACAGGTTCTTCATGGATTGGTTGTTTTGAGCGATTCAAATGCTCAACGTATGATTTAATTCCACCTTCATAATGGAATTCTTTCTTTTGCTTATGTTCACGTTTATCTTCAATCGTCAATTTAATATTACGATTTAAAAATGCTAATTCACGCATACGAGTTGCTAGCGTATCAAATTCGTATACTGTTGTTTCCTGAAAAATTTCTGGATCTGGTTTAAATCGAGTTATCGTTCCTGTTTGATCTGTGTCACCAATGACTTTTAAATCCGCAACTGGAATACCTCTTTCGTATTTTTGATAATGGATTTTACCTTCACGATGTACAAATACCTCTAGTTCTGTTGATAGGGCATTTACTACAGATGCCCCAACACCATGCAAACCACCAGAAACTTTATAACCGCCGCCGCCAAACTTACCACCAGCATGAAGAACGGTCATAATAACTTCTACAGCAGGACGTCCCATTTTTTCTTGTATACCAACTGGAATACCACGTCCATTATCCGTTACACGAATACTATTATCTTCTTCGATACTAACGTTAATTTCATCACAGTACCCTGCAAGTGCCTCATCAATACTATTATCGACGATTTCCCATACAAGATGGTGAAGTCCTTTTCCGCTTGTAGATCCAATATACATACCAGGGCGTTTTCGAACTGCTTCTAGTCCTTCAAGTACCTGTATTTGACTTTCATCATATGAATTTTCTTGCATTTGCTTTTGTTCCATTGACACAAAGATCACCTACTTTTCCATTTAAACAGGGATTACGCCCTATCTATTTCACAATCTACCGTGCCGTTCGTTACATGAATTGTTTTCGCTTCTTTTAATGTTTCGTGTTCAATTCCGTCGACACTCGTCGTTGTCACAAATGTTTGCACTTTTCCTTGAATTGTATTTAACAGATGCGATTGACGATAATCATCTAATTCTGATAATACATCATCCAATAGAAGAATCGGATATTCCTTAACTTCTGAGTAAATCAATTCAATTTCAGCTAATTTTAGGGACAGTGCGGTCGTTCGTTGTTGTCCTTGCGAACCAAAGACTTGAACATTTTTACTATTAACGAAGAATTGTAAATCATCACGATGAGGACCAATTAAAGTCGTACCACGGAAAATTTCACGTTGTTTCACGGATTGAAAACTTTCATAGTATACTTCTTTTATTTTCGACAAATCCATTGATTCTGATACATCTACGCTCGGTTTATAGACAATTTCTAATTCT
Organism: Bacillus sp. BD59S; assembly: GCF_007363175.1. Taxonomy (NCBI): domain Bacteria; kingdom Bacillati; phylum Bacillota; class Bacilli; order Caryophanales; family Bacillaceae; genus Bacillus; species Bacillus sp. BD59S. The sequence goes on along the minus strand of NZ_CP034686.1, from coordinate 5,124,331 downwards.
TCTAGCCCACGGCTTATACCACGATGAATTGGAGCTGCCCATTCTTGTAGTAAATGCAAAAATTCAAAGCGTTTTTGCAAAATTTTTGTACCATGCTCAATAAGTTGAAGTGTAAATACATCCAACATCGTTTCCTCATTCTTACTATTCCCTTGCATCTTTTTCAGCAAGTGATTTCGTTGTGTGAGCACCTTTTGATATTGACTCAATTCATACAAATAGACCGGAGCTATTTGGCCTAATTCCATATCTAAAAAGCGTCTTCTTACTTGAGGGCTTCCTTTTACAAGATTTAAATCTTCTGGGGCAAACATGACAACATTCATCACGCCAATATATTGACTCAATTTTTGTTGTTCAAGTTGATTTAATTTTGCCTTTTTGCCTTTTTTCGAGATATTTAATTCCAAAGACAAAGAACTATTTCTCTTTTGTAGCTTTCCTTTAATTTGACCGAAATCTTCATCCCAACGGATAAGCTCGCGATCATTAGAGGTTCTATGAGATTTCGCCATCGCTAAAACATAAATAGCTTCCATCAAATTCGTTTTCCCTTGCGCATTCTCGCCGATAATTACATTTACCTTATCTTCAAAGGAAAGCTCTAAATTTTCATAATTGCGATAGTTTTTTAATTGTATTTCTGAAATAAACAAAGGGCTCCCCCTTTATGATTGAACTTGGAAACTTCCGCTTCCTGGAATTTCAATAATATCGTTCGCATATAGTTTGCGACCTCTTCTATTTTCAAGTTCTTGATTCACGTACACTTCATATTCTTGTAAAAACCATTTTACAGCGCCACCTGTATCAATTACATCGGCTAACTTTAAAAATTGTCCTAGTGTAATATACTCTGTTGAAATTTTAATACGTTTCATAAAATCGCTCACTTTCTGAAAGTGTTCATTCTTTCATTGTACTAAATAAACTAACATTAGGAAAGTAATACCCAAAAATCAAATAAGGGCTACTAGCATCTGAAAACTAGCAACCCTTATTTCTTACTTAGTAAGTACGAACCGGTAAAATTAATTGAATAATGGATTCATCATTTACTGTACGAATTAAGAATGGTCTCATTGCTCCAGTAAAGCTAATCTTAATTTCAGTACTATCTAATGCTTTTAGTGCATCCATCATATATTTTGCACTAAAAGATATTTTTAACTCTTCCCCATCTACTTTTTCACATTGAACTTCTTCTACTACTTTTCCGATTTCTGGTGAATTCGAAGAAATTTCTAGCATTGCCTGCTCTAAAGTTGATAATTTTACAACATTATTACGACCATCTCTTGCTAACAGAGATGCACGATCAATCGCTTGTAAAAATTCTTTTGTATTTACAAAAATATCTGTTTTACTCTCCGCTGGAATTAAGCGAGTTGTATCAGGATAATTTCCTTCTAACAATCTTGAGAAGAATAATAAATGTTTTGTACGGAATAATACTTGATACTCCGTAATAACGATATCTACCATTTCTTCAGACTCATCTAGAATTTTGCTTAATTCATTTAAGCTTTTCCCCGGAATAACAACATTTGCTTGGAATTCATCTGCAATGCCTTCAATTTTTGCTTTTCGAAGAGCTAACCTGTGACTATCTGTAGCAATGCAAGTTAGTTCGCTGTTATATACCTTCCAGTTTACACCTGTCAAGATCGGTCTTGTTTCAGAAGTGGAAACTGCAAATACAGTTTGTCTGATCATATGTTTAAGTAAATCCGTCGGAATCTTAAAAACATGATGTTCTTCAATTTGTGGTAACAACGGATATTCTGCAGAATCTAAACCATTTAAATTAAACTCTGATTTCCCAGAAGTTATTTTTGTCATTAAATGATTTTCTACAGAAATTTCTACAGTTTCTTTAGGTAATTTTTTTACAATTTCACTAAAATATTTCGCCTGTAAAACAATACTTCCTGATTGTTTTACTTCTACGATTTCTTTTCCATCCTCTTCAACTGGGATAAAAGATTCAATCGAAATATCAGCATCGCTTCCTGTTAATGTAACTCCTTCTTCCGTAGCTACAACTTTAATTCCTGTAAGGATCGGAATTGTTGTACGAGAAGAAACAGCCTTCATTACATCTTGTACACTTCTTACAAGATAGTCTTTTTGTATTGTAAAACGCATAAAGAAAAACCTCCGGTAAGTATAAGATTTTATTTAATTAATAAAGATAAAAAATAGTAGTAATAGTAATAGGGCTTGTGGATATGTGGATAACCCCGTTAAAGGATGTAAAAACAGTCTATCTACATGTGGATAGACTGTGCGTAAAACAAGGAAAGTTATTCACACTATTCAGCTACTACTTTAAAATATCGTTAATTTCTTCAACTTGCTTTTGTAATTGCGTATCCGTCTTAAGTAGCTTAGAAATTTTTTCATGAGCATGGATAACGGTTGTATGATCGCGTCCACCGAATTCTTCACCTATTTTAGGTAAGGAGGAGTCTGTCAGTTCACGTGATAAATACATTGCAATTTGGCGAGGAAAGGCAACTGATTTCGTTCGTTTTTTCGCCTTGAAATCTTCCAATTTTACTTGATAAACATCTCCGACAGCTTTTTGAATATCATAAATGGAGATAATTTTTGGTTTAGAATTTGGAATAATATCTTTAAGTGCTTCAGCTGCTAAATCAGCATTAATATCTTTATTAATTAAAGATGAATAAGCTACAACTCGGATGAGTGCACCTTCTAGTTCACGAATATTTGAATCGATTTGATTTGCAATATAAAGCATGACCTCATTTGGTATATCAAGTCCTTCAGCCTTTGCCTTTTTGCGCAAAATTGCAATTCGTGTTTCTAAATCTGGTGGCGTAATATCCGTAATGAGTCCCCATTCAAAGCGAGAACGAAGACGATCTTCTAAAGTTGGAATTTCTTTTGGTGGCCGATCACTGGAAATTACAATTTGTTTACTTTCTTCGTGTAATGCATTGAATGTATGGAAAAACTCTTCTTGAGTTTGTTCTTTTCCCGCTAAAAATTGAATATCATCTATCAATAAAACATCCACATTGCGGTATTTATTACGAAAATCGACTGCTTTATTATCACGAATAGAATTAATAAATTCATTTGTAAATTTTTCTGATGATAAATATACAACTTTCGCATTTGGGTTATGTTCAATTACATAATGACCAATTGCATGCATTAAATGGGTCTTTCCAAGTCCAACTCCCCCATAAATAAAGAGGGGATTATATGCTTTAGCTGGCGCTTCGGCTACTGCCAATGAAGCAGCGTGAGCAAAACGATTACCAGAGCCAATAACAAACGTATCAAACGTATATTTTGGGTTTAGCATACTCTGTGGTAAATGATTAGAATCATCTTGTGCTGAATTCGGTTTAGAAGGAGGAAGATCAATCTCCTCTTCAGCTTGACTTTGGGGAATAATAAAGCGAATAGCTAATTTTGCCCCTGTTAAATCATAAAGTGTTTCTGAAATTAGCTCTGAATAATGAGATTCTAACCAATCACGGGCGAATTCATTTGGAGCCGTAATTGTTAATACGTCTTTCTTTAAATTATGTGCGGTTGTTGATTTTAACCATGTTTCATAACTTGGTTTACTGACCTTTTTTTCTAGTTCTTTTAAGGCGCTGTTCCATAAATCAGAGATGTTTTCCAAAGGTGTCCCTCCTTTACTAAGATGGTAAAAGAATAAGGTTGCGCAACAAATGTACAACCTGAATAAATATAAAATGTATATTTATACGAAACGTATTTTAAAACCTAAAAACGTCGTTTGTATATGAGATAGGGTTTTCGACAAAAAAAGCAAATGTGGATAATTATTTACCCACATGTGATTAAAACTGTCCACATGTTATACACAAATTGTGGATAAGATAAAGATGTGGAAAACTTATTCAAAGTGAAAACACAACTATAATATCAAAAAAAAGTAGCTATAGCAATGAAATTAAGAAAGTTATCCACAAAATCAATACCTTGTGGAATAAACTTGTCCACAACACGATATACTGTGTAAAAGTACGAAAAGAGTTTGTGGATATAAAAAACATGAAAAAACATTTATCCACAAGGAAATATAGCGTCTGTGAAAAAGTATGTGAATAGGTTCAAAATGAATATTTGATGAAAATTTCTAGAACCATTGACATTTTCCTAGTTGATTAACTATAATTTATAAGACTGTCTTTAACAGATATTCCTCAGGGAGGTGTCATATAATGAAAAGAACTTACCAACCAAATAAACGTAAGCGCAGCAAAGTACATGGTTTCCGCAGCCGTATGAGCACAGCGAACGGACGTAAAGTGCTAGCAGCTCGTCGTCGTAAAGGAAGAAAAGTATTATCTGCGTAGACCACTGATCGTTCAGTGGTCTTTTTTTCTAATAATAGTGAATTTCCGCTGATGAACTACAGGAGTGTCAATTGATATGAAGAAAAAACATCGTATAAAAAAGAATGATGAATTCCAGACGGTTTTTCAAAAAGGAAAATCGAATGCGAATCGTCAATTTGTTGTGTATCAACTAGATAAAGAAGAGCAGCCAAACTTTCGTATTGGCCTTTCTGTCAGCAAGAAAATAGGAAATGCAGTAGTGCGTAACCGAATTAAACGTATGATTCGCCAGTCGATCACAGAATTACAAGATGAGATAGATTCTGGAAAAGATTTTGTTATAATAGCAAGGAAGCCTTGTGCAGAGATGACATATGAAGAATTAAAGAAAAGCTTAATTCATGTCTTTAAACGCTCTGGTATGAAAAGAATAAAAAAGTAGCGTAAGGAAATGAATTACACTATATACATACCGAAACAAGGAGGAGCAGGCTTTGAAAAAGAAAATAGGTTTACTGGCCATGGTTATTACATTAATGGCAATTGCTACCGGCTGTAGTGAAACGGGTCAGCCGATTACATCGAAGAGCACTGGGATTTGGAATGAATATTTCGTATACCCGCTTTCTCAGTTAATCACGTATTTTGCGACATGGCTTGGTGATAATTACGGTTTAGCGATCGTTATTACGACCCTTATTATTCGTTTTGCATTATTACCATTAATGATTAAGCAAACGAAGAGTACGAAAGCTATGCAGGCGTTACAACCAGAAATGGTAAAGTTAAAAGAGAAATATAGCTCGAAAGACCAAGCAACACAGCAAAAATTACAACAAGAAATGATGCAGCTATATCAAAAAAATGGTGTAAATCCATTAGCCGGTTGTTTACCAATATTTGTTCAGATGCCTATTTTATTCGCATTTTATCATGCGATTATGAGAACATCAGAAATTAGTAAACATACATTTTTATGGTTTGATTTAGGACAGGCAGACCCTTACTATATCTTACCGGTTGTTGCAGCAATTACGACATTTATTCAGCAAAAGCTTGCAATGGCAGGAACTGCTGGCCAAAACCCGCAAATGGCAATGATGATTTGGTTAATGCCAATCATGATTTTAATCTTTGCAATTAACTTCCCAGCTGCATTATCACTTTACTGGGTTGTTGGTAATATCTTTGGTATCGCTCAAATGTATTTTATCAAAGGGCCAGAAATTAAGGCTAGTAAGGCTGAGGGATCAGGCAAGTGAGTGTAATCACTGCTAAAGGTCAAACAGTTGAGCAGGCAGTAGAGGATGCTTTAAGGCAATTAAATGCTTCAAAAGACCGAGTAGATATAAATATTATCGATGAAGGTAAAAGAGGATTCTTAGGTTTATTTGGGAACCGACCTGCAGTAGTAGAAGTTGTATTGAAGAAAGACCCAATTCAAGAATGTGAAGAATATTTAAAAAATGTTATTCACGATATGGGTGTAGAAGCTGAGATTAGTAAAATTGTAAAAGGACGCGAAGTTGAATTTACAATTTCTGGCGAAAATATAGGTGTTTTGATTGGAAAAAGAGGAAACACCTTGAACTCTTTACAGTATTTAACAAAGCTTGTGGCGAATCGCAATACGAAGCAGTACATTGGTATCACACTAGATGCTGAAAATTATCGTAGTAAAAGAAAAGCTACGTTAGAAGTACTTTCTTATCGATTAGCCAAACAAGTAGTAAGTACGAAAAAAAGAGTTGTATTGGAGCCTATGCCATCTTTTGAACGAAAGATTATCCATCAAGCATTATCTAATCATCAAAATATCATTACAACTTCTGAAGGAAAAGAACCACATCGACATGTTGTAATATCCTCCAAGTGACCGGTTACTCAATTGAGTGCCGGTTTTTTTGAGGGGAAAATAGGTGTGGATAACTAAAAAACACTAAACTTATCCACTGTGAATAAGTTTAGTGTTTTTTACATGAGGACATAATAAAATGAGTTATTATTCTTTTGTAGATAGGTTCGTTATGGTATTCTAATAATTTAGTGAAGAAAATAATCATGTTGAAATAGAGATAAATAAGCAAGTGAGGTGAAAGGACATGGAATTTGATACAATTGCCGCGATTTCCACAGCGCTTGGAGAGGGTGCAATTGCCATTGTTCGAGTAAGTGGGGATGATGCGGTTGAAAAAGTTAATCGTATTTTTAAAGGGAAGGATTTAACAGAGGTTCCTTCTCACACAATTCATTATGGTCATATTGTTGATTTAGATACAAATCAGGTTATTGAAGAAGTAATGGTGTCTATTATGCGTGCACCAAGGACTTTTACACGTGAAAATATAGTAGAAATTAACTGTCACGGTGGACTTGTTTCGGTAAATAAAGTATTGCAGCTTATTTTAGCGCAAGGAGTACGATTAGCGGAGCCTGGTGAATTTACAAAACGTGCTTTTTTAAATGGCCGTATTGATTTATCACAAGCAGAAGCTGTTATGGACTTAATCCGTGCAAAAACAGATCGAGCAATGAACGTAGCGATTAATCAAATGGAAGGACGATTATCTAAATTAATCGGCCGTCTGCGTCAGGATATATTAGAAACGTTAGCTCATGTTGAGGTAAACATAGATTACCCGGAATATGATGATGTGGAAGAAATGACACATAATATCTTAATTGAGAAAGCTACACATGTTCGTGCTGAAATTGCAAAAATATTAGAAACATCAAAGCAAGGAAAGATTTTACGTGAAGGTATTGCTACTGCAATTATCGGTAGACCTAATGTTGGGAAATCATCGCTATTAAATAGTCTCGTTCAGGAGAAAAAGGCAATTGTAACTGATATTGCAGGAACAACTCGTGATGTTATTGAAGAGTACGTTAATGTGCGTGGTGTACCACTTAAACTTATAGATACAGCTGGAATTCGTGAAACAGAAGATGTTGTTGAACGAATTGGTGTAGAGCGTTCAAAAGAAATGATGAGTCAAGCTGATTTAGTGCTAGTTGTCGTTAATTATAGCGAAGCTTTAACAAATGAGGATGAAGATCTATTCCGTGCCGTACAAGGAAAAGATTTCATTGTTATTGTAAATAAGACAGATTTACCGCAAGCAATTGATATGGAACGTGTTATAGAATTGGCAGCGGGGAATCGTATTATTACAACGTCGTTAATTGAGGAACAAGGAATAGATGAGCTTGAAACGGCAATCGCTGATTTATTCTTTGAAGGAACAATTGATTCTGCAGATGTAACATATGTTTCTAACGCGAGACATATTGGATTATTAACACAAGCAGGAAAAACAATTGGAGATGCAATTGAGGCGATAGAAAATGGTGTTCCAATTGATATGGTGCAAATTGATTTAACAAGAACGTGGGAAATACTTGGTGAAATTACTGGTGATACCGTTCATGAAAGCCTAATTGACCAGTTGTTCTCTCAATTTTGTTTAGGAAAATAATATAGTGATGTTTCAGAAAGATAGAGATTATTAGGAGGAATAAACAATGGGATACAATGCCGGTTCATACGATGTCATAGTAATCGGTGCAGGTCATGCAGGATGTGAAGCTGGTCTTGCGGCAGCACGAATGGGCTCCAAAACATTAATGTTAACAATTAACTTAGATATGGTAGCGTTTATGCCATGTAACCCTTCTGTTGGTGGACCAGCAAAAGGGATTGTTGTTCGTGAAATTGATGCATTAGGCGGAGAAATGGGACGCAACATTGATAAAACGCATATTCAAATGCGTATGTTAAATACAGGTAAAGGACCAGCTGTACGCGCACTTCGAGCACAAGCAGATAAATTCTCTTACCAGCATGAATTAAAGAAAACAATTGAAGAAACACCAAACTTAACGTTGTTCCAAGGAATGGTAGAGCGTTTAATCGTTGAAGATGGCGAATGTAAAGGGGTAATTACGCAAGCTGGTGCTGAATATACAGCAAAAACAGTCGTAATTACGACTGGTACATTTTTACGTGGTGAGATTATTATGGGAGATTTAAAATATTCGAGTGGTCCAAATAATCAACAACCATCTATTACTTTATCGGAACATTTAGAGGAGCTTGGATTTGATCTTGTTAGATTTAAAACAGGTACACCTCCGCGCGTAAATAGTAATACAATCGATTACAGTAAAACAGAAATTCAGCCAGGTGATGATAAACCACGAGCTTTCTCTTTTGAAACGACAAAGTTTATTATGGATCAAATTCCATGTTGGTTAACGTATACAAGTACGGAAACACATCGTTTAATAGATGAAAACCTACATCGCTCAGCTATGTATTCTGGTATGATTAAGGGAACAGGTCCTAGATACTGTCCTTCAATTGAAGACAAGGTAGTAAGGTTTAATGATAAACCACGTCATCAAATTTTCTTAGAGCCAGAAGGACGTAACACACAAGAAGTGTACGTACAAGGTTTATCCACAAGCTTACCAGAAGACGTACAGCGTGATATGCTTAGAACAATTCCTGGTCTAGAAAATGTTGAAATGATGCGTACAGGTTATGCAATTGAATATGATGCAATTGTGCCAACGCAACTATGGCCGACACTTGAAACGAAAAAAATTAAAAATTTATATACAGCAGGACAAATTAACGGAACTTCTGGTTACGAAGAGGCGGCAGGACAAGGGCTTATGGCCGGAATTAATGCGGCATGTCGTTCTTTAGGTAAAAAAGAAGTTATTTTAGGTCGTGAGGATGCTTATATTGGTGTCTTAATTGATGATCTTGTAACGAAAGGGACGAATGAACCATATCGTTTATTAACATCTCGTGCAGAGTATCGTCTATTATTACGCCATGATAATGCGGATCTTCGTTTAACTGAAATTGGTCGTGAAATTGGATTAATTAAAGAAGAACGCTATGAGCGATTTACAAATAAAAAATTACAAATTGAACAGGAAAAGGAACGTTTAAGTAGCATTATTATTAAACCACGTCCTGAAGTTCAAGAATTAATTCGCAATATTGGTGGAAGTGAATTGAAAGATGGAATACGTGCAAGTGACTTATTACGTCGTCCAGAGATGACATATGAGCATATCCATCTTTTAGTACCAAGTGAAGTAGAATTAAGTGATGAAGTTACAGAACAAGTTGAAATTCAGATTAAGTACGAAGGATATATCGAAAAATCTTTACAGCAAGTAGAGCGTATGAAGAAAATGGAAAACAAAAAAATCCCTGTGGATATTGATTATGATGCGATTTCTAGCCTTGCATCAGAAGCTAGACAGAAATTGAAAGATGTTCGTCCACTTTCAGTGGGGCAGGCTTCACGTATATCAGGCGTAAATCCAGCGGACATTTCCATTTTACTTGTGTATATTGAACAAGGAAAAATTGCGCGAGTATCGAACCAATAAATAGTAAGGAGATATTGTTAGATGAACATAGAACAATTTCAATCTATGCTAGAAGAGAAGGGAATCACCCTCTCTTCTAGACAGTTAGAGCAGTTCGAAATCTACTTCGAAACATTAGTAGAATGGAATGAAAAAATGAACTTAACGGCTATTACGGAAAAAGAGGAAGTATATTTAAAACACTTTTTTGATTCTATTACAGCTGCTTTTTATTACGATTTTTCAAAACCATTCTCAATTTGTGATGTTGGCGCAGGAGCTGGATTCCCAAGTATTCCTTTAAAAATCTGTTTCCCGCATTTAAAAGTGACGATTGTAGACTCATTGCAAAAACGTATTAATTTCTTAAATCATTTAGCACAAAAGTTGGAATTGAGTGACGTCGCGTTTTGTCATGATCGTGCTGAAACATTTGGAAAAAAAGAAGGTGTACGTGAAGCGTACGACATTGTAATGGCACGTGCAGTCGCGCGTCTTTCAGTATTAAGTGAGCTATGTTTACCACTTGTAAAAGTTGGGGGAACATTCATTGCAATGAAAGGTGCTGCAGCAAACGAAGAAATTGAAAATGGCAAGTATGCTTTAGAGGTGCTAGGCGGTGATTTAAAAGAAATGTCTACGTTCCAATTACCGTTTGAAGAAAGTGAACGTAATATTTTATTAATCGAGAAAAAGCGCAAGACACCAAAGAAATATCCACGCAAACCGGGAACACCCAATAAATTACCTATTGAAAAATAAATCTTATTAGACGTAAGATTAAATTATATAAATGAAAACGTAAATGTTTCATAGGAAACATTTTATGGAGAATAGTCAATAGGCCTAAAGGTGGTGGAATATGTATGAAAAATACGTTTTCTCGTTTATTTGGCTTTGGAGATAAAGAGAGCGAATTCGAATTACAAGACGAAAGCCATGAAGAAATAGATAAAAAGGTATATGAAGAAATACAAGAAATTCCGATAGTAAATATTACCCCTAACCGTTATCAACCACGAACAGTTTTTGATGATGCACGTATTGAGGAACTAGCATTAACGATTCGTACACACGGACTTATTCAGCCAATTGTTGTGAGGCAATATGAGGATGATAAGTACGAGATTATTGCTGGAGAAAGGCGTTTCCGTGCAGCAACAAAGTTAGGGTGGGAAAAGGTTCCTGCAATTATAAAAAACTTAAATGATACAGAAACAGCTTCTGTGGCTTTAATTGAAAACTTGCAACGTGAGGAACTAACAGCAATCGAGGAAGCTGTGGCATATCAAAAGCTAATTGAGTTACATAATTTAACGCAAGAAGCATTGGCACAAAGACTCGGAAAAGGACAATCCACAATCGCAAATAAGTTGCGATTGTTAAAGTTGCCTGAAGAAATAAAAAATGTGTTATTAGAAAAAAGTATTACAGAACGCCATGCCCGTGCGCTCATCCCTTTAAAGAATGAGGAATTACAACTAAAGGTTTTACAGGAAATTGTGGAGAAACAACTGAATGTAAAGCAAACAGAGGAACGAATTGCGAAATTACTAGAGGAAGCAAAACCGAAGCGTAAGGCAAAGCAAAAAGCAGTAAGTCGAGATACGAGAATTGCCATGAATACAATTAGGCAGTCATTACAAATGGTTGCTGACAGTGGTTTAAATGTTAATTCTGAGGAAGAAGAGTTTGATGAGTACTATCAAATTACAATTCAAATTCCGAAGAAAAAATAATAATGGCGTGTTAGAGACCTGATCCTATTGGATAGGTCTCTTTTACTATATTTTCTTGTTAGATGAAGAAGGAGTTTACAAATAAATTTTGAAGTTTAATAAGGACGTAAAAGAAAAACTTTTATTTCATGTTACAATAAACGTAATTGTTACTAGAATAAGATAGAAAGGTTGAAAGTAGGTGACATCATGGGAAAAATCATTGCTATAGCCAATCAAAAGGGTGGCGTTGGAAAAACAACAACATCTGTTAATTTAGGGGCTGGATTGGCACAAGTAGGTAAAAAGGTCCTTCTTGTAGATATTGATGCTCAAGGAAATGCAACGACGGGTGTGGGAATTGAAAAATCCGAATTAGATCAATGTATTTACAATGTTCTTGTGGAAGATGCAGATGTTCAAGGGGTTATACAGAAAACCGCAACTGAAAACTTAGATGTTCTACCCGCTACAATTCAATTAGCAGGTGCTGAAATTGAATTGGTACCGACTATTTCCCGGGAAGTACGTTTGCAAAGGGCATTACAGCCAGTTCGTGATGAATATGATTATATTATTATTGACTGTCCCCCGTCCTTAGGGTTATTAACGATTAATGCATTAACTGCAGCAGATTCTGTTATTATTCCTGTTCAATGCGAATATTACGCACTAGAAGGGTTAAGTCAGCTATTAAATACAGTTCGACTGGTGCAAAAGCACTTAAATAAAAATCTAGCAATTCAAGGCGTATTGCTAACAATGTTAGATGCCCGTACAAATTTAGGGATTCAGGTTATAGATGAAGTGAAAAAATACTTTAGAGATAAAGTATACCGTTCGATTATCCCTCGTAATGTTCGTTTGAGTGAAGCACCAAGTCATGGGAAACCAATTATGCAGTATGACGCTAAATCAAGAGGGGCAGAAGTATATATAGATTTAGCAGAGGAAGTGATTGCAGGTGGCTAAAGGATTAGGAAGAGGAATCAATGTGTTTTTTCCTGATTTAGATGTGAAAGAAGAAGAGACAATTCAGGAGATTACGATAACTGAATTAAGGCCGAATCCATATCAACCACGTAAACACTTTAATAAAGAGGCGATTCAGGAATTATCGGCCTCTATTAAAGAGCACGGCATATTACAACCGTTAATTGCTAGAAAGAGTATTAAAGGATATGAAATTGTTGCAGGTGAAAGAAGATATCGTGCTGCTAAAGAGGCAGGGCTCGAAAAAGTACCTGCCGTTGTAAGGCAATTAAATGAGCAGCAAATGATGGAGTTTGCATTGCTTGAAAACTTACAACGAGAAGATTTAAATCCAATGGAAGAAGCAATGGCATATCAAATGCTAATGAATGAGCTAAATGTGACGCAAGAACAATTAGCAAAACGCCTTGGTAAGAGTAGACCTTACATTGCAAACTATACGCGGTTATTGAGCCTCCCTTCTTTTGTTCAAGATATGATTGCAAATGGTCAACTTTCAATGGCTCATGGGAGAACCTTGCTTACGATAAAAGATGAAGAACAATTGAAAGCTTTATTGAAACGAATTGAAAAAGAAGGATTAAATGTTCGGCAATTAGAGAAAATTGTTCAGGAGATCAATCAACGCGTTTCACGTGAAACAAAACAAGTGAAAAAAGAAAGAAATATATTTTTCGTAGAACGCGAAACATTCTTAAGAGAAAAGTTTGGCACAGATGTAAAAATTAAAGAAACCAAAAAAGAAAAAGGTAAAATCGAAATTGAATTTTTCAATAAAGAAGATTTAAATCGTATTTTAGAATTATTAGCGCAGAAAAACTAAAAAGCAAACCATCTTATTATTTATAGATGGTTTGCTTTTTTTAATACAGATAATTTTTGGTCTGTTTCTTTTATACTTTGTGCAATTACATCAGCCATTTTCATAACTAAACTTAATCTTGTATTTTGTAGGACGAAAAATTCCATAAAACCATTTAGATTTACGATGCCATGAATATGTAAATCACCAACTGCCGGTAATTTCTTGTTCATCGCAGCTCCAGGTTTACTAGGTCCCATTCCAGTAGTGATGGAACCAATACTTTGAGACTTTCCTAAACAGGCATCAACTGCAATTATAAATGAAGAAGGATTATCTTTCTGTATATTCTGAATTTTTTCTTCTAAGTTTAGCGCATGTACTGGATCATCTAGTGTGCCGAACACTTGGAAGTTTGTAATTTCTACTTGTTCTAGTTTCGTACCGACTAACGGACCGAGTGCATCTCCTGTGGAACGATCTGTTCCGATACAAACGAGAATAATTGGTATATGAGTCTTAACAGGGATATGAGAAAGTAAGAAGTTACTAATTGTCTCGGAGGCTTCTAAATCTTGGTGCATAACATTTTGAGTTTCTTTTTCGAAAAAAGGTAAGCGAAAACTTCCAATATTCATGAAGCACCCATCCTTTTAATAAATTTTCAAAATATGTTATATGGTGAGTAAAATGGAAAACTATAAGTGCGTACTTGCTGTAAAATTTAAGTGAGAACGGAAATAATAGTACTAGTATATATATATTCGTTCCATTTTATACCTGTATGTAGGTTAACAAATGGAATTAAAGTCATAAAATTTTTTCAGCAATTAGGAGACTTCTGATACAATAAGAAGGATAACTAAAAAGAAATTTTGGCTGGAGAGGTAGAGGTACATGGATTTATTAACGAAGTGGTTTAATGCTACGAAACAGTATTTACTAGATGCTGATCGTTGGGCTCATATTGGAATTGCGACATTAAAAATATGTATCATTTTAACAATTGGTGCAATTGTAGTACGAATTGCAAGAGCGGTTGTACGGAATGCGTTTCGTATGGGAAGTCGTTCGCCAATTCAAATTTCAGAACGTCGTACAGTTACAGTAGCGAAGTTACTTGAAAATATTGTGGCATACGTTGTTATGTTTATTATGTTAATTGCGATTTTAGGTGTGTTTAATATTAATGCATCAGGTTTATTAGCCGGTGCAGGGGTAATTGGTTTGGCAGTCGGATTTGGTGCTCAAAGTTTAGTAAAAGATGTTATTACAGGGTTATTTATCTTGCTAGAAGATCAATTTTCAGTCGGTGACTATGTAAAAATTGGTCAGTTTGAAGGAGTCGTTTTAGAGATTGGACTTCGTACAACAAAAGTAAAAAGTTGGACAGGTGAAATTCATACTTTACCAAACGGAAGTATCATTCAAGTTACGAACTATTCAGTTAGTAATAGTGTAGCATTTGTTGATGTATCTATTTCGTATGAGGCTGACATAGCGAAAGCAGAACAAGTCATTGAAGACTTATTACAAGAATTACCTGCAAAGTACGAAAAAATGGTAACAACACCTCAATTGTTAGGTGTACAAACATTAGCTGCTTCAGAAGTTATATTACGTGTTATTGCTGAAGTAGAGCCAATGCAACATGCAGTTATTGCAAGAGCACTTCGTAAAGAAATTAAAAATCGTTTAGATTTACATGGTATTGAAATTCCATATCCACGTATGGTTTTATATAATCGTGAAGAATTAGTGAGTGAAAAAGCAATTTAGTATGGAGAGGGGTTTGGAGAATGGAGCAAAAGCAGTATAACTTGTACGATGTTGTGGAAATGAAGAAAGCCCACCCTTGTGGGGAGAATCGTTGGAAGATTATTCGTATGGGAATGGATATCCGCATTAAGTGCGAGGGATGTGACCATTCAGTAATGATTCCTCGAAGAGAGTTTGATCGTAAGGTGAAAAAAATACTTGTGAAGCACGAAGAATAGAGAGAAAGTAACAGTTGCAGTGGGTAGCTGTTACTTTTTTCGTTTGGAGGAAACTTGTCATTTTTTTCGTTACTATCTATAATGATGAAAGATTGAGACATAGGAGTGAAAAATATGGGATTAACGGCTGGGATTGTTGGATTACCTAACGTAGGGAAGTCCACTTTATTTAATGCAATTACACAAGCAGGAGCAGAATCTGCAAACTATCCATTCTGTACAATTGATCCAAACGTAGGAATTGTAGAAGTACCAGATGAGCGTTTAAATAAATTAACGGAATTAGTAGAACCGAAAAAAACTGTTCCGACTGTATTTGAGTTTACTGATATTGCAGGTATCGTAAAAGGTGCTAGTAAAGGTGAAGGTTTAGGAAATAAATTCTTATCTCACATTCGCCAAGTAGATGCAATTTGCCAAGTTGTTCGTTGTTTTGAAGACGAAAATATTACGCACGTTTCAGGGAAAGTAGATCCAATTGATGATATTGAAACAATCAACCTAGAACTAATCTTAGCCGATTTAGAATCAGTTGATAAACGTATCGAACGTGTTGCGAAATTAGCAAGACAAAAGGATAAAGAAGCAGTATATGAACATGAAATTTTAGTACGTTTAAAAGAAGCTTTCGAAGAGGGGAAACCGGCTCGTACGGTTGAATTTACAGAAGAGCAAATGAAGATTGTGAAAGGTCTTCATTTACTGACAACGAAAGAAATGTTATACGTAGCAAACGTAAGCGAGGACGATGTTATCGATCCTTCTGAAAATAAATACGTACAAATGGTAAAAGAATTTGCTGCAAATGAAAATTCTCAAGTAATCGTTGTATGTGCAAAAATCGAATCAGAAATTGCCGAGCTAGACGAGGAAGAGAAAAAAGTCTTCCTTGAAGAACTAGGCATTGAAGAATCTGGTTTAGATCAATTAATTCGTGCTGCATATGATTTATTAGGACTTGCTACTTACTTCACAGCTGGTGTACAAGAAGTACGTGCATGGACATTCAAACAAGGTATGAAAGCACCACAATGTGCTGGTGTAATTCATACAGACTTTGAGCGTGGATTTATTCGTGCAGAAACAGTTTCTTACGAAGACTTAATGACAAATGGTTCTATGACAGCTGCAAAAGAAGCTGGTAAAGTTCGTTTAGAAGGAAAAGAGTATATCGTAAAAGACGGAGACGTTATGCACTTCCGTTTCAACGTTTAATTTAATATTTCCTAGGAAAAATAAAGATATAAGCTTGGCAAATATATTATATGTTTGCCAAGTTTTTTATGTATGGGTGAGTTGATTCATCTAACTTACTATGATATAATCTAAACTCGTGAGTAATTACTATAAATTAATTGCTCCTTGCCCATTATGGGCCGTTTAGACCAAAAGGAGGTGAAAGTGTAATGAGAAAGTACGAAATTATGTACATCATTCGTCCTGGCGTTGAAGAAGAAGCTCAAAAAGCTTTAGTTGAACGTTTCGCAGGTGTTTTAACAAACAATGGTGCAGAAATCATTAACACGAAAGAGTGGGGTAAGCGTCGTTTAGCTTACGAAATCAACGACTTACGTGAAGGTTTCTACATGATCTTAAACGTGAAATCTAACGCAGAAGCGATTAACGAATTCGACCGTTTAGCTAAGATCAACGAAGACATCCTTCGTCATATCGTTGTTAAAGAAGAAGAAAAATAATTGATATATAAGGGAGAGTGGTTCGATTGATGAATCGTGTTATCCTCGTTGGTCGTTTAACTAAGGACCCTGACTTACGTTACACGCCCAATGGTGTTGCAGTAGCTACTTTTACGTTAGCTGTGAATCGCGCATTTGCCAATCAACAAGGTGAGCGTGAAGCTGACTTTATTAATTGTGTAATATGGCGTAAACAAGCAGAAAACGTAGCAAATTATTTGAAAAAAGGTAGCTTAGCAGGCGTAGATGGACGTCTTCAAACTCGTAATTACGAGGGACAAGATGGTAAACGTGTATACGTAACAGAAGTTCTTGCGGAAAGCGTACAATTTTTAGAGCCGCGTAATGGCGGTGGGGAGCAACGCGGTTCATTTAATCAGCAACCATCAGGAGCTGGTTTCGGTAACCAAGGCTCTAACCCATTTGGTCAATCTAGTAATTCAGGTAACCAAGGTAACTCTGGATTTACGAAGAATGACGATCCATTTTCAAATGTAGGTCAACCGATCGACATTTCCGACGACGATTTACCGTTCTAATACAGTAAATTTGTTAGTTTTAACAAAGAATGGAGGGAAATAGACATGGCAGGACGCAAAGGTGGACGTGCGAAACGTCGTAAGGTGTGTTTCTTCACAGCTAACGGCATCACTCGCATCGATTATAAAGATGTTGATTTATTAAAACGTTTCGTTTCTGAGCGTGGTAAAATTTTACCTCGTCGTGTAACAGGAACAAGCGCAAAATACCAACGCAAACTTACAGTTGCAATTAAACGTGCTCGTCAAATGGCACTTTTACCATATGTTGGTGAATAATAGCGTATGAAATGCACAGTAGAGTCGGACTCTACTGTGCATTTTGCTATGCTTTTCTTTTTTGAAAGAGAGGTTAGATGATGAGGAATACGAAATTTATTACTGAGGGTGCAGCGTTGTTAGCGATATATGCAATGTTATTGCTTATATCTATGTATGTTCCAATTTTAGGCACAGTTGTAACGTTTGCGTTGCCGTTGCCATTTATATTGCTAACGATAAGATATAAAATATCTAATGCTTTTGTAATTTTTACGGCAGCGCTTTTTATTACTGTTATTGTTAGTCAACCGATGAACTTGGTAAAGACAACTATGTTTGGATTAATAGGTATCGTTTTAGGACATATGTATAAAAAACAAAAAAAGCCGGTAGAAATTTTGATGGTGGGGACGCTTGCTTACTTAATTGGTATTATGCTCATTTATGTTGCAAGTATAAAGTTTTTTAACATAGATTTAATGAAGCAAATACAAAATATGTTTAATGAAAGTATGACAAAAAGCGAAAAGATAGTTACTGCTGCAGGTATGCCGATTAGTAAAGAGCAAAAAGAGCTATTTGCACAATTTAATGATGTGTTACAAACGTTATTCCCAAGTTTAATTGTCATGGTCTCAGTATGTTTTTCTTGGATTACAGTTATGATATCAGGTAGTGTTTTGAGAAAGTTAAAACACGATGTCATATCTTGGCCTAAATTTAAGGATATACAATTACCAAAGAGTATTGTTTGGTATTACGTTATATTTATTTTGCTATCAACTTTTATAAAAGTAGAACCGACATCATATTTACATATGGTATTTTCTAACCTATATGTCATATTTGCTTTATTACTAGTGCTGCAAGGCCTGACGTTTATTGCTTTTCTAGCGCATAGCAAAGGTTTTACGAAAGGGGTTCCTATTATTAGTTTTATCGCCTGCATGTTTATCCCGATGCTGTTTCCTCTTGTGATAATCTTAGGTATAATTGATTTAGGGATTTCATTGCGTTCTAAAATAGGGGGATAAAATAATATTCCTTATACTATTTTAATCTGTATTACTAACTGGAAGGTGAGTTAGTTTTACTTTATAGGAGTTGTATACATGCCTGAATTTTATAAGAAACAGTGGTTTTTATATCCTGTTTACGTCTTGGCATTTTTTGTGTTTGTGCTCATTTCAATTCTCTGTTATTTTCATTTACTAATGGGGATAGTCTCCTTCTTTATTTTTTGTATCGTCCTTTTTGTTGTTGTACGATTTGAACTTACTTTCCAAAAGAATTTTGAAAAACATACGACAGATATGATTACAAGGGTAAAGAAAGTGAGTAATGAGGCATTTAACCAGATGCCGATTGGTATTTTGTTATACAATAAGGATTATGGGATTGATTGGGCAAATCCTTATTTATCTTCATGCCTGGGGCAGCATGCATTAGCTGGATGGCACCTTTATGATGTATCAGAAACGTTACTTCTTTTTATTAAGGGAGAAACATCCGATGATATAGTCTCTTTAAATAATCGAAAGTTTCGTGTCTTTGTAAGGAAAGAAGAAAAGTTAATTTATTTCTTTGATGTAACAGAACAAACAGAGATTGAAAAGATGTACGAGGATCAACGTACTGTTTTAGCTGTCATTTATTTAGATAATTATGATGAAGTTACACAAGGGTTAGATGATCAATTACGTACGAATATAACAAGTCTTGTAACATCAAGACTAAATGAGTGGGCCGTTAAGTATGGGGCATATTTAAAACGTGCATCTTCAGAAAGATTCTTCGTTGTGTTAAATGAAAGTATTTTAGCGCAGATGGAGAAAGGAAAATTTAGCATTTTAGATCAAGTACGTGAAGAAACATCCAAAAGGAATATACCACTTACATTAAGTGTAGGCGTTGGATCAGGTGATTTACCTTTATCCGAACTTGGGGCAATGGCTCAATCAGGTTTAGACCTTGCGCTTGGGCGTGGTGGAGATCAAGTTGCTATTAAACAGGCGACAGGTAAAGTTAAGTTTTATGGTGGTAAGACAAATCCGGTGGAAAAACGTACTCGTGTACGTGCCAGAGTGATTTCGCATGCATTAAAGGATTTAGTATTAGAAAGTAGCAATGTCATTATAATGGGGCATAGGGCTCCTGATATGGACGCGATTGGTGCTGCGATTGGTATTTTAAAGGTAGCGCAATTAAATGAACGAAAAGGATATATTGTGCTCGATGAAAATGATTCTGATAAGGGAATTAAGCGTTTAATGGATAAAGTGAAACAAAATGAAGAGTTATGGTCTCACTTTATTACACCAGAACAAGCAATGGAATTTGCAAATGATGATTCCTTACTTGTAGTTGTTGATACGCATAAACCTTCAATGGTGATGGAAGAAAAACTGTTACGCAAAATTGAAAATGTAGTTGTTATTGACCATCATCGCCGAGGAGAAGATTTTATTGAAGATCCATTGCTTGTTTACATGGAGCCATATGCTTCTTCTACGGCAGAGCTTGTTACGGAATTACTTGAATACCAACCGAAAAATTTAAAAATGACAATGTTAGAAGCAACAGCATTATTAGCAGGTATTATTGTTGATACGAAAAGCTTTACATTCCGGACAGGTGCTCGTACGTTTGATGCTGCTTCTTATTTACGCTCACACGGTGCAGATACTGTGCTTGTACAAGAGCTTTTAAAAGAAGATATGGATCAGTATTTACGGGTTGCAAAAGCTATTAAAAATGCGTACATTTATACAAATGGAATTGCGATTGCAAAAGTTGATAGCGATGATTACTATGATCAAGTGCTTATTGCGCAATCAGCGGACACATTATTAACAATGACAGGAATTATTGCATCATTTGTTATTGCAAAACGTGGCGAGAATTTCATTGGAATTAGCGGCAGGTCTTTAGGTGAAGTGAACGTGCAGCTAATTATGGAAAACTTAGGTGGTGGCGGGCATTTAACAAATGCAGCCACACAAATGAAAAATGTTACAGTAGATGAAGCTGAGGAGAAGCTTCGATTTGTTATTGATGACTATTTACAGGGAGGCACACAATCATGAAAGTAATTTTTCTAAAAGACGTAAAAGGTAAAGGGAAAAAAGGGGAAGTAAAAAACGTACCAGATGGTTATGCAAATAACTTCTTACTAAAACAAGGATTAGCTGCTGAAGCGACGAATAGCAGTATGAAAACTTTAGAGGCTCAAAAGCGCAAAGAAGAAAAAGATGCAGCAGCAGAGCTTGAAAGTGCAAAACAATTAAAAGAAACGTTAGAGAAACTAACTGTAGAATTAAAGGCTAAATCTGGAGAAGGCGGCCGTCTATTTGGTTCAATCACAAGTAAACAAATCGTAGATGCAATGCAAAAATCTCACAATATTAAACTTGATAAGCGTAAATTTGAAATGGATGATGCAATTCGTGCATTAGGCTATACAAACGTTACTGTGAAATTGCATCCGCAAGTAACAGCAACAGTAAAAGTTCATGTTAGTGAACAATAAAAATACGTTAAGCAAGGAGGATTGCGTATGAGTGATGTAATGGCTGATCGTACCCCTCCGCATAATATAGAAGCTGAGCAGGCAGTCTTAGGTGCTATATTGATTGATCAGGATGCATTAACTTCAGCATCGGAACTATTAGTACCTGACTCATTTTATCGAACGAAACATCAAAAGATTTTTGAAGTCATGCTTGGGTTATCTGATAAGGGGGAGCCAATTGACTTAGTAATGATGACGTCAGCAATGGCTGATCAAGGATTACTAGAAGAAGTTGGTGGAGTTTCTTACTTAGCAGAATTAGCAGAAGTTGTTCCGACTGCTGCTAACGTAGAGTATTATGCAAGAATCATCGCTGAAAAAGCACTGTTACGTCGTTTAATTCGAACGGCGACTCATATTGTGTCTGATGGATATGAGAGAGAAGATGATGTGGATGGTCTTTTAAATGAGGCTGAGAAAAAAATATTAGAAGTATCTCATCAGACGAATGCGAAAGCGTTCCAAAATATTAAAGACGTTCTTGTAGATGCTTACGATAAAATTGAACTTTTGCATAATCAAAAAGGTGAAGTGACCGGGATACCAACTGGATTTACTGAATTAGATAAGATGACGGCAGGGTTCCAGCGAAATGATTTAATCATCGTGGCAGCTCGTCCATCGGTAGGTAAAACGGCATTTTCATTAAATATCGCACAAAACGTAGCGACGAAAACGGATGAAAATGTAGCGATTTTTAGTCTAGAGATGGGTGCTGATCAGCTTGTTATGCGTATGCTTTGTGCAGAAGGGAATATTGACGCACAAAGACTTCGTACCGGATCGTTAACTTCTGATGATTGGGCGAAATTAACGATGGCAATGGGTAGCCTTTCTAATGCTGGTATCTATATTGATGATACGCCGGGGATTAAAGTAAATGAGATCCGAGCAAAATGTCGTAGATTAAAACAAGAACAGGGTCTTGGTATGATCTTGATTGACTACTTACAGCTTATTCAAGGAAGTGGGAAATCTGGAGAGAACCGTCAGCAGGAAGTATCTGAGATTTCTCGTACACTAAAAGGGATTGCGCGTGAATTACAAGTTCCTGTTATTGCCTTGTCACAGTTATCTCGTGGTGTAGAATCTCGTCAAGATAAACGCCCGATGATGTCTGATATTCGTGAATCGGGAAGTATCGAGCAGGATGCCGATATCGTAGCCTTTCTATATCGTGAAGATTACTATGACCGAGAAACGGAAAATAAAAATACAATTGAAATTATTATTGCAAAGCAGCGTAATGGTCCAGTAGGCTCAGTAGAGCTTGCATTCGTTAAAGAGTTCAATAAGTTCGTTAACTTAGAACGGCGCTTCGAAGATGGACATGCGCCGCCGGCATAAAGATAGTATAAAAAAGAAACGCATTTCTTATAATAAGATGTGTTTCTTTTTTTTTATAGAAAAGATAAGGCTTTCATAGTGTAAAAATATAATTCTTACGAACGAAAAAGTTTTTTAATAAAAAAATGTTCGCTTTTTGGTTGACTTCTTTTTCGGTTTTGGTACAATTATATTGTTTGAATAGATCGTTTGAAAATTGCGGAGGTGCTTTAATAATGTCTTCAGTAGTAGTTGTAGGAACACAATGGGGCGACGAAGGAAAAGGTAAAATCACTGATTTTCTTTCTGAGCATGCGGAAGTAGTTGCAAGATATCAAGGTGGAAATAACGCAGGACATACAATTGTTTTCGGCGGAGTTAAATATAAATTACACTTAATTCCATCTGGTATTTTCTATAAAGAAAAAATTTGTGTAATCGGAAACGGCTTAGTAGTAGATCCGAAAGCATTACTTGAAGAGTTAAAATACTTACACGATCGTGGTGTAAGTACTGATAATTTACGCGTAAGTAACCGTGCGCACGTTATTTTACCTTATCACTTAAAACAAGATGAGTTAGAAGAAGCAAGTAAAGGTGATGACAAAATCGGTACAACGAAAAAAGGTATCGGTCCTGCATATATGGACAAAGCTGCTCGTATTGGTATTCGTATGGCTGATCTTTTAGACCGTGAAGCATTTAAAGAGAAGCTTGCGCGCAATTTAGCACAAAAAAATCGTTTATTTGAAAAAATGTACGATGCAGAAGGTTTCAGTGTAGAAGAAATCTTTGAAGAGTACTTCGAGTATGGACAACAAATCGCACAATATGTATGTGATACGTCTGTTGTATTAAATGATGCATTAGATAATAATCACCGTGTATTATTTGAAGGTGCACAAGGTGTTATGCTTGATATTGATCACGGTACGTACCCATTCGTTACATCTTCTAACCCAATTGCTGGTGGTGTAACAGTTGGAACTGGAGTTGGTCCTGCGAAAGTTACACGCGTTGTAGGTGTATGTAAAGCATATACAAGCCGTGTAGGTGATGGTCCATTCCCTACTGAGCTTAATGATGAAATTGGTCACCAAATTCGTGAAGTTGGTCGTGAGTATGGAACGACAACTGGTCGTCCACGCCGCGTAGGTTGGTTCGATAGTGTTGTTGTAAGACATGCACGTCGTGTTAGTGGTCTAACAGATCTATCATTAAATTCTATCGACGTTCTAACAGGTATTCCAACTCTTAAAATTTGTGTTGCTTACAAATATAATGGCGAAGTTATCGATGAAGTTCCAGCAAACTTAAACATTTTAGCTAAGTGTGAACCTGTATACGAAGAACTTCCAGGTTGGACAGAAGATATTACTGGTGTAAAATCATTAGATGAGCTTCCTGAAAATGCACGAAAATACGTAGAACGTGTTTCTGAGTTAACAGGAATTCAATTATCTATGTTCTCAGTTGGACCAGATCGTAACCAAACGAATATCGTTCGTAACGTATATGAAGCTTAATTGATATTTTTAAGAAAAAACTCATGTCCTCATGAGTTTTTTCTTATCTTTTATAAAAAAAATAAAAAAGGTATTGCAAAATATAAATGAAACATGTTATGATACATCTTGTCGTCACGAAAATATGACGTTGGTGAGTATGAGCCATTAGCTCAGTTGGTAGAGCATCTGACTTTTAATCAGAGGGTCGAAGGTTCGAGTCCTTCATGGCTCACCATTTTATTTTTCGTGGCCCGTTGGTCAAGTGGTTAAGACACCGCCCTTTCACGGCGGTAACACGGGTTCGAATCCCGTACGGGTCATGTTTTTTTTATGTTCATTTTTGGTCCCGTGGTGTAGTGGTTAACATGCCTGCCTGTCACGCAGGAGATCGCCGGTTCGACCCCGGTCGGGACCGCCACTTTTGTTTATACCACCATTAGTGGTTTTATATATAGTTTTGGCTCGGTAGCTCAGTCGGTAGAGCAGAGGACTGAAAATCCTCGTGTCGGCGGTTCGATTCCGTCCCGAGCCACTCTCAGGATATTAAGTGGGCCCACTTAATATCCTTTTTATTTATGTAATTTTACAAAATTGAGTAGTTATTTTAAAATAGAATGAGGAGCCTCTAGCAGTTGAAGCTAGAGGTTTTTCTATAGATCGTATAGGATTCCGTGTAAAAGTGGATCATACATGAGTCTGTGAGAATAGAGGAGAAAGTACTTAAGCAAAAGATGCGGTCATATAGGGACATACTATGTAGACATCAATGTGTTTAGGGATAGTGACCATATTTTTACCCCGCTATTTAATGGGCAGTAAAGCCTACACCTTAAAATTCAGCGAAAGCAAAGAAGTTAAGTGGGGAGCGAGCTACCCGTAAAAGCCCAATTGGTGAGGGCTGATTAAAGTTTCACTTTATAAGGAGGAAATAAACGATGATGGGAAAGAAAATTTTAGTAGTTGATGATGAAAAGCCGATTGCAGATATTTTGAAGTTCAACCTAGAAAAAGAAGGTTTTGAAATTGTAATGGCGCATGATGGTGATGAAGCAATTGAAAAAGCAACTGAAGAACAACCAGATATGGTTTTATTAGATATTATGCTACCAGGTAAGGATGGCTTAGAGGTTTGCCGTGAAATACGTAAAAGCTCAGAAATGCCGATTATTATGCTTACAGCGAAGGACTCTGAAATCGATAAAGTATTAGGACTTGAGCTTGGGGCAGATGATTATGTAACGAAGCCATTTAGTACGAGGGAATTACTTGCTCGCGTGAAGGCGAATTTACGTCGCCATCAGCAAGGTGGTGCGGCAGAAAAAGAAGAAAATACAGAAATGGTTATTGGACCAATTGTTATCAATCCAAATGCGTATAGTGTAACGAAACGTGAGGAAAATATTGAGCTTACACACCGTGAATTTGAGCTATTACACTATTTAGCAAAACATTTAGGACAAGTTATGACACGTGAACATTTATTGCAAACAGTTTGGGGTTATGACTATTTTGGAGATGTACGTACAGTGGATGTAACAGTACGTCGTCTACGTGAAAAAATTGAAGATAATCCAAGTCATCCTACATTAATTGTCACTAGACGTGGAGTAGGGTATTACTTGCGTGACCCAGAGCAGGAATAGTATATGAAGAAAGTCGGTTTTTTTCAATCTATTCATTTAAAATTTGTACTCATATATATGCTATTAATATTGATAGCTATGCAAGTTATTGGGGTATATTTCGTAAGAGAGTTAGAAAAGAGTCTTGTACAAGGTTTTAGAGATTCTTTAACGCAACAAACGAACTTATTATCGTATAACTTGAAACAAGAGTTTAAAAAAAGTTATACAAAAGCAGAGACAGAATCAACAGGTGAGACGATTAAAACGTCCATTCGAAAATTTGCCTCTGATCGAAAGAAGGATATTCAAGAGGTAAGTGTATTTGATGCGAATAGAAAGCTGCTCGCTATTTCAGATGAGTCAAAGCAAAACAAGGTAAATAGAACATCAACTGATATAGCTGTTCAGCGGGTATTGGTACAAAAAAAACCAGAAGTGAAAATTGAGAAGGATGGTCGTACAGGTCATCGTGTACAAGTTATGATTACTCCTATTATGGATGATAACAACAAAGATGCACTTGGTGCTATTTACATTGTTGCATCCATGGAAGATGTTTATAAGCAGATGAAGGATATTAATCAAATCTTTGCGACCGGAACCGTTATTGCATTACTCGTAACAGCTGTACTTGGAATTTTGTTAGCTCAAACGATTACGAGACCAATCTCTGATATGCGAAGACAAGCAATTGAAATGGCAAAAGGAAACTATTCGAGAAAAGTAAAAGTGCATAGCCATGATGAAATTGGACAATTAGCATTATCTTTCAATAATTTATCAAAAAAATTACAACAAGCTCGTTCTTCAACGGAAAGTGAAAGACGTAAATTGTCATCTGTATTATCACATATGACAGATGGAGTAATTGCTACTGACCGAAAAGGGGACATTATTTTATTAAATGATCCTGCGGAAAAGATGCTAAATGTTTCGCGTGAAACGGCGCTCGATCAATCTGTTTTAGAAGTATTGGGAATACAAGAAGAATTTACGCTCGATCATTTATACGAAGAGCCGGATTCTGTTTTATTAGATTTTAGTACGAGAAATGAGCCATATATTTTACGCGCTAGTTTCTCTGTTATTCAAAAAGAGACAGGGAAAGCAAATGGTTTAATTGCCGTATTATATGATGTGACTGAGCAGGAGCGTATAGAAAGGGAACGCCGCGAGTTTGTAGCAAACGTCTCTCATGAATTAAGAACGCCATTAACGACAATGCGCAGCTACTTAGAGGCACTTACAGACGGTGCGTGGCAAGATCCAAATATTGCACCACAATTTTTAACAGTTACACAAGAAGAAACAGAAAGAATGATTAGACTTGTAAATGCGTTATTGCAACTATCTAAACTCGATAGTACAGAACATCGTTTAATGAAAGAGTGGGTCGACTTTACTGACTTCTTTAATAACATTATTGATCGTTTTGAAATGTCTAAAGAGCAAAACGTAAGCTTCAAACGATCTTTCTCTAAAAAATCTCGATTTATTGATATGGATACGGATAAAATTACGCAAGTATTGTATAACATTATTTCGAATGCATTAAAGTATTCGCCAGAAGGTGGAACAGTAACATATCGTTTACGTGATCGCGGAGAATTATTAGAGATTAGTGTAAGTGACCAAGGAATGGGTATTCCGAAAGAAAATGTTGATAAAATCTTTGAACGTTTTTATCGCGTAGATAAAGCACGTTCAAGACAAATGGGCGGTACAGGACTTGGATTAGCAATTGCGAAAGAAATGATTGAGGCACATGGTGGCTCGATTTGGGCAAAGAGTGAGGAAGGAAAAGGGACAACGATTTATTTCACTTTGCCTATGGCAGCAGATGAAGAGGACGAATGGGAATGAGTATGGAGAATGTTAAAACGATAGTTTTAATTAATTTAGTTGTAATTAGTCTATTTCTTACTTTTAACTTATGGACGTATGTGCCAGATTCCACATCTATGCAAAACGCAAAATTTGTACAGGGGAATGAGGGAAATACTCAAACTAAAATCGCTGATGTTGTCCGCCCTACTTCTATCATCGTGCATAAAGATAAAAATCATTACGGGAGCAAAAGAGAGGGAGATATAGAATCAATCTATAGAACTTTGGAAGCAGGGGAATTACATGAGTTCAAAGAGATCTCGATTGCTAAGGCTGACTTCCTTTCTTATGTTCATGGTGAAGGGAAAATTGAACTTATTTTCCCTACCAATATCCCATTTGATGCAGTTAAATCTATGTTTAGTATGAAAGAAAAAAGTATAGCTAAGCCTAAACACTTTAATCGAATTATTCTTGATCCTTCTAGAAGTAGGGATCAAGAAATAAAAATTAATTTTGTTTCTGATGGTGATAACTCTAGAATATATGAAGCAAAATTAAGTGGTGTGTATTTAAAAGATATTGTAAATGCACAAAATCAATTTATAGTATCAGCGAAACCTTATTTTGACTATCAAATTAATGATATAAAAAAGCTATTTTTACCAGATGGAACGACAGAATTAAGTAATATAACATATATTTCATCTAATTTAGCGGTTGATACATTTAAGAATGCTCTTTTTAGTGACCCACGTTATTTAAGCCCTATTATCGAGAGATCGAAAGAAATATTTACAGATGGTATTAGGTCTATGGAGATTGAAAACGATCAGCATATGCTGAAGTATAAAAATTCTTCTGTTTTAAGTGAGAAAAAGCCAGATAATTTAATGCTTTTACAAAAAAGTTTTGATTTTGTAAATGGTCACAGTGGGAGTTTGGATTCATATCGTTTGGACTATATGAATAAAGGACAGACAGTATTCCGCTTACAGGAAGATGGATATCCCGTATTCAATACAGATGGATTAGCTGAATTGAGACAAGTATGGGGATCAGAAGAAGTAATGGAATATGAAAGACCGTTGCTTTCTTTAAATACGAAAGGTATAGAACAGAAGGTTACTCTTCCGTCAGGTCATGTTGTGATAGCATCCTTAGAAAATAATGCCGCAGTAGATAAAAGGTCCATTAAAGATATTGGGATTGGATACAAATTATCACTAGATGGGCAAGTAGCGAGACTACAGCCAATTTGGTATGTAAAGTTTGTTGAAGATGAAGCTGGCAAACAAAAAATATATGAGTGGAGTGAGGGAGGACTAAATGGATTGGGATCGGATTAAAACCATATTTATTGTGACCTTTTTTGTTTTGGACCTCTTTCTCATCTTTCAATTCATTCAAAAGCAAGATAGTAATCAATTGGAGCTTATTGCAGAAACAAAGATAGATCAAGAATTAAAAGCAAACAAAATTACTATGGGTAATTTCCCTAAAGAACCGAAAAAAGAGTCATTTATTAGGGCTGAAAACAAGGCATTTAAAGAAGAAGATGTACAGTCTTTAAAAAATCAAACGGCGCATATACAAAATATGTACAAGATAGAAAGTAAGCTAAAAGAGCCTTTTTTAAATACAAAATCGTTATCCAAAGATAAGTATAATGATTTTTTGAAGAACTATGTATTGGATGGACAAAAGTATGAGTTTGGGGCGATGAAAGATTCTAAAATTTACTTCTTCCAAAAATATAAAGATAAGCCTATTTTCTATAACGATCAAGCAATGATTGTTGTGGAATTAAATGAAAAAAATGAACTTGTGTCGTACACGCAGACGATGCTAACAGGTTTAAAAGAAATGGGCGAAAGTGAAAAAACGAAACAGCAAGAAATTATTACTGCCCAAACTGCTTTAGAAAATCTGTATTTAAAAAATAAAATTCATGGGAATACACATGTAAAAGAAGCGCAAATTGGTTATGCCAACCTTACCGCATCTACTTCTAATAACCAAGTACTTGCTCCAACGTGGAACTTAAAGACGGAGCAGAAGCAGGACTTCTTTGTAAATGCAATTGAAGGACAAGTTATGGAATTAGGGGAAAAGGAAAATCAAGTGGTTGATGAACATACTGGAGTGAGAAAGAATGGGTTTGCATTTTAGCGTACTTGCAAGTGGCAGTACAGGGAATATGCTATATGTAGGAACAGATGAAAAGAAGTTACTTGTCGATGCAGGTTTAAGTGGTAAAGCAACTGAGGCTTTATTTAAACAGGCAGAATTAAATATAAATGATGTATCGGGTATTCTTGTAACACATGAACATAGTGATCATATTAAAGGATTAGGTGTATTGGCACGTAAATATGATTTGCCTGTTTATGCAAATGAGAAAACATGGAGTGCAATGGAACACTTAATAGGAAATATTCCAACTGAGCAAAAGTTTATTTTCTCAATTGGGGATGTAAAAACATTCGGTGATATTGAGGTCGAGTCATTTGGCGTTTCACATGATGCGGCAGAGCCAATGTTCTATGCTTTTCATAACAATAATAGAAAGTTAGCTCTTATTACAGATACAGGATACGTGAGTGACCGTATGAAAGGTGTTATTAAGGGGGCTAATGCTTTCGTGTTTGAAAGCAATCATGACGTGGAAATGCTTCGTATGGGACGCTATCCATGGAGTATTAAGCGACGTATTTTAAGCGATGTGGGGCACGTTTGTAATGAAGATGCTGCATTAGCGATGGCGGATGTAATTACAGATGAGACAAAGCATATTTATTTAGCCCATTTAAGTTTAGATAATAACATGAAAGAATTGGCGCGAATGTCAGTATCACAAGTATTAGAGGAAAAGGGATTTGGAGTGGGAGAAGCTTTTGAAATCCACGATACAGATCCAAAAATGCCTACAAAAATTCAATACGTATAATTCTCCATTTTAGTAAACAATAAAGGTGAATATAGTTGTTTTCAGGAAGATAGGTGAACAAATATGTCCTTTATTGATGGAGAAAATTATCGTATGAAACGTGCAAAGAAAAAGAAGCAAAAAGGTATTGTTATTTCTAGCATAGCAGGAACAATTGTAGGAGCTTCGTTATTTGCATTTGGAGCTCCTTTATTTTCAAATGATACGGACGCGTTTCCGCAAGCTGAAGCAAGTGGAAGTAATATGGCGGAAGCTCAAGGCATTAAACAGATTAGCTTTGTGGATGCTGTTGATCGTGCGTCTGAAGCTGTTGTTGGAGTTATTAATATTCAACGAGATAATTTTTCAGAGGCAGATTCAGAAGCAGGTACGGGATCAGGTGTAATTTATAAGAAGACAGATGGTCAAGCTTATATTGTAACGAATAATCATGTTGTTGCTGGAGCAAATCGTATTGAAGTAAGTTTAAGTGATGGTAAGAAGGTCCCTGGAAAGGTATTAGGAACCGATGTGGTCACAGATTTGGCTGTACTAGAGATAGATGCAAAGCATGTGAAAAAAGTAATTGAGATTGGCGATTCTAATACTGTTCGTAGAGGAGAACCAGTCATTGCGATTGGAAACCCGCTCGGGCTACAATTTTCTGGAACCGTTACACAAGGTATTATCTCGGCTAATGAGCGTATTGTCCCTGTAGATTTAGATCAAGATGGACATTATGATTGGCAAGTAGAAGTATTGCAAACAGACGCAGCAATTAATCCGGGTAATAGCGGTGGTGCGCTTGTAAACGCAGCAGGTCAATTAATTGGTATTAACTCAATGAAAATTGCTGCAAAAGAAGTAGAAGGAATTGGACTAGCTATTCCTGTTACTAGAGCTGTTCCAATTATGAATGAATTAGAGAAGTATGGAAAAGTAAGAAGACCGTATGTTGGAATTGAACTGAGATCATTAAATGAAATTCCAAACTACTATTGGTCAAAAACATTGCATTTACCAGGTAATGTAACAGAGGGAGTTTGCATTTTAGATGTGAAAAGTCCTTCGCCAGGTACAGATGCTGGTTTGCGAGAACACGATGTGATTGTAGCAGTAGATGGGAAACCAGTTCGCGATATTATCGGATTCCGTACGGCCTTATATGATAAAAAAATTAATGATAAAATGACTCTTACGTTTTATCGTGGTACAAAACGAGCAACAACAACGGTTAAACTAGGCATTCAAAAGTATTAAAAACAGGAGGGCCTACCTCCTGTTTTCTATTGTAGAAAAGTGAGGTGAAGAATATGAACTTACCTTGTTGTTTAGAACATGTTGAATTAGCTTTAGATATTATTGTGGATGAGTGTGAAGTGCCGCCGGTTATTAACAATGTGGATAACTCGGAAAAAGAGAAAAAAACATGTGAATTTTGTCAAAATGAGGCGACATATGTTGTATCGAACACAGATTCTCACACAATATGTGGGTAACAATTGTGGATATGTGGATAAGTTATGTGGATAACATGTTTGTAAGGTGGGGAATACGTGTGAATATCTCGATTATTTCAATTGGGAAATTAAAAGAAAAATATTTAAAACAAGGTATAGCAGAATACTTAAAACGGTTATCTGCATACGCAAAAGTGGAAGTAATTGAATTACCAGATGAAAAGGCACCAGAAAATTTAAGTGAAGCAGAAATGTTAATTGTAAAGGAAAAAGAAGGTATACGTATACTGGATAAAATTTCTGATGATACGCACGTGATTGCGTTAGCGATAGAAGGAAAGCAAAAATCATCAGAAGAATTTGCAGTAAGCTTAGATCGTCTTGCTACATATGGAAAAAGTAAAGTTGCCTTCGTGATTGGTGGATCACTTGGACTAAGTTCAGAAGTAATGAATCGTTCAAACGAATCTCTTTCTTTTTCAAAGATGACATTACCACATCAATTAATGCGATTAGTATTGCTTGAGCAAGTGTATAGGGCGTTTCGGATTAATCGTGGTGAACCGTATCATAAATAGTAATAGTACATTCAAACGGCTACAGATGTGGCCGTTTTCTATATTTCCTAAAATAAGTATGTTTCTATTTCTAAAAAAGTATGCTGTAATATGAAGAGGAAAAAGTATAAGTAGTCATAGAAGTGAGGAGTTAAAGGTGAAGAAGTTTAAGAAATTTTACTTGGAGATTACGAGTGTATGTAATCTTGCGTGCAGCTTTTGTCCGCCGACGGAAAGGCAGAAGCAATTCATTTCTGTGGAGGATTTTGCGAAAAGGTTAGACCAAATTAAACCACACACAGACTACATTTATTTGCACGTGAAGGGTGAGCCGTTGCTACATCCGAAAATAGATCAATTGTTAGATTTAAGCCATGAAAAAGGGTTTAAAGTTAATATTACAACGAACGGAACGTTAATTAATAAGAGAAGGCATAGACTGTTAAATAAGCCTGCTTTAAGACAAATGAATTTTTCACTGCATAGTTTTGATGGACACCCAGGTTCACAAGATAAAGAAGGCTATGTAAGAAGTATACTTTCCTTCATTAGAGAGGCGACAAGTCAATCGGATTTAATTGTTTCACTTAGATTATGGAATTTGACGCAGGATAATAAAACAAATGCTGAAATCCAGAAGAATAGAGAGCTATTATCCATCATTGAAAATGAGTTTGATCTATCTTATCAAATTGAAGAGAAGCTTACCCCAGGAAAAGGTATAAAAATTGCGGAACGTGTCTTTATTAATCAAGACTATGAATTCCAGTGGCCAGCATTGCATGAAGAAGAGGATGATGGAAAAGGATTCTGTCATGGTCTTCGAAATCAAGCTGGTATTTTAGCGAACGGAACGGTTATTCCTTGTTGTTTAGATGGTGAAGGGATTATTAACCTTGGAAATATTAATAATGATTCATTCTCTAACATTATAGAAGGCGAAAGAGCAACAAACATTGTTGATGGATTTTCTAGAAGAGTTGCAGTTGAAGAGCTATGTAGAAAATGTGGATACCGTAAAAGATTTGGAAAGTAAATATGAAATAAGCCCTCATAAAGCGAGGGCTTATTTTTTATCCCGCTATTTGCCGGGCAGTAAGATCCCTACCTCAAAATTCAGCGGAAGCAAAGAATTTAGATAGGGAATCAACTGTCCGTAAAAGCCCGATTGGTTCAACTAATAATCAGTGGGGGATGGCCCCCACTGATTAAAGTTTCACTTTATTCTTGATAAGAGCGCTCTAATTCATCAATTAAGGAACCAACGTAAGAAACAGCTTTGCGGATTGTATCTGGTTTTGACATATCGACTCCAGCATGTTTCATTAATTCCAGTGGTTTCATCGTACCACCAGCGCGAAGTACATCTAACCAGCGATCAACAGCAGGTTGTCCTTCTTCTTTAATCATTTGAGCCACCGCAGTAGATGCAGTGAGGCCTGCGGAATATGTGTAAGAATATAAGCCCATATAATAATGAGGTTGACGCATCCAAGTTAAGCCAGCACCTTCATCAATTTCTACGGAATCTCCCCAGAATGTTGAAAGGACATTTGTTTTTATTTCAGTTAAAGTTGTAGCTGTAAGTGCTTCTCCTGCTTCTGCTAGCGTGTATACCCTCCTTTGATATTCTCCCTCAAGTAAGTGAGTAACAAAGTTATGATAATATGTGCCGAGTAGTTGCAGAATGACCCATCTACGCATTCTCTTATCGTCAGTGGTCGCTAATAAATGCTGGGCTAATAGTAATTCATTCATTGTAGATGGTGCTTCAACGAAGTACATAGATGGACGTACGTTCATAATACGCTGGTTTTTATTTGCTAAATAAAAATGACCAGCGTGCCCAAATTCATGAGCTAATGTGAAGCAGCCACGCATCGTATTTTGCCATGTAATTAAAATGTATGGATGAGAACCATATGGACTTGAACAAAATGCTCCAGTTGATTTGCCTACGTTATCTGCAAGGTCCACCCATCTTTCTTTGAACCCTTTTTTGATAATGGCACTATATTCATCGCCAAGTACTTGTAAAGATTCTTGAATGAGTTTTCCAGCTTCTTCGTAAGTAATTGCTGGATTAAATTCGGGATCTAAAGGTGCATGTAAGTCGCAGAACAGCATTTGATCGAGTCCTAATACTTTCTTTTTTAAATCTGCAAAACGGCGCATATGAGGCGCCAATTCTTTATAAATAATATCGAGTTGATTGTTATACATTTCAAGTGGAACTTTTTGAGGTTCTAAAAGCATATGAGTAACAGATTCAAATTTGCGTAAACGAGAGAGTGTTACTTGTTTTTTTACCTCAGTAGCATATGTTGTTGCCACGGTATTTTTATATCGCTTCAAAGTGGACACAAATGATGAGTATGCCTTTCTGCGTATGTCTGCGCTTGGAGAAAACTCATATTTACTTTCAAATAATGCAAATGAGACAGGAAGTTCATTTCCTTGTTCGTCTTGTATGGAGTTAAAATCCATATCGGCTAATTTAGTCATACCGTAAATTTTGTATGGAGAACTATGTACTTCGCCAAGTGCAGCAAGTGCTTCTTCAGTTTCAGGAGAGAGCGTGTGCTGCCTTTTTTGTAATATGTCTAGTAATGATTTACGGAAAGGTTCAAGTTTTGTTTCTTCAGTTAAATATTTTTCAATTGTGCCTTCTTCTAATGAGAGAATTTCATTATGAATAAAGGATAGCGCCGTATGTACTTTCGTCCATAAAGCGGAAATTTTGGAAGAGTTCGCTTGAATAACTGGATTTGTACGATCAGTAGATTCTTTTAAATTTGCATAGGAGTATAGTTTTGTTAACTTCATTAAAAGCTCTTCTTCTAAAAGTAGGCAATGTAATAAGGTCGTGGGACTAGTGTGTAATTGACCTTTAAACGCATCAAGTTTTTTTATATCATCTGTTAATACACGTAATGCAGTTTCCCACTCTTTATCAGATACGTATAAATTAGAGAGGTCCCATGTTAATTCAGTAGGAACTTCTGCACGAATATGGCGTTTCTCAATTACATCTTTCATATAGTATATCCCCCTTAGTATAAGTATTTAAAAATATGATACTAGAAAATTCAGTAAAATGAAAATATTTTACATTTCTATATATGAAAAAGGACAAGCATAAAAATGCTTGTCCCTCGAGTTAAATTTAAAAATTAATATACTTTATCACCGTTGAAAATAGAGTTTTTCACGACTACATAATCTACAGTACGAATGGAGTCTAATTTTGTTCCACCAGCATAAGAGATAGAAGATTGAAGATCTTGTTCCATTTCGATTAAAGTGTCTTCTAAAGAACCTTTATGCTCAACGAACATTTTCTTACCTTCAACGTTTTTCTTCTCACCTTTTTGGAATTCAGAAGCTGAACCGAAGTACTCTTTATAAAGTTTGCCATCTTTTTCGATTGTTTCCCCTGGAGACTCTTCATGACCAGCGAATAGAGAACCGATCATAACCATAGTCGCCCCAAATCGAATAGATTTAGCTACGTCGCCATGTGTACGAATACCACCGTCAGCGATAATTGGTTTACTTGCAGCTTTTGCACACCAGCGAAGTGCAGCTAGCTGCCAACCACCAGTTCCAAAGCCTGTTTTAATTTTAGTAATACAAACTTTACCAGGTCCAATACCAACTTTTGTTGCGTCAGCACCAGCGTTTTCTAATTCTCTTACCGCTTCTGGAGTTCCAACGTTTCCAGCGATAACGAAGCTTTCTGGTAAATGCTTTTTAATATGTTGAATCATGTTGATTACAGCATTAGAATGTCCATGCGCGATATCAATCGTGATGTATTCAGGTGTAAGGTGTTCAGCAGCTAACTGTTGTACGAATTCATACTCGTCCTCTTTTACACCAACGCTAATAGAAGCGATTAATCCACGTGATTGCATATCTCTAATGAATGAGATTCGTTTCTCTGGTTGGAAACGATGCATGATATAGAAGTAATTATTTTCAGCTAAATAAGTTGCAATTCTTTCATCAATAATCGTTTGCATATTTGCAGGTACGACAGGTAATTTAAATTTATGTTTACCTAAAGTGACAGTTGTATCACATTCAGAGCGGCTGTTCACAATGCATTTTGCAGGAATTAATTGAATATCTTCATAGTCGAATACGTTTTCCATCATTTACACCCCTAAAATACGAATATTTTATTTTTATTAATCAAAAATGTTCGTCCATATGATAATTTACATTGTTTTCATTTAAAAGTCAAAGGATTTCTTAACGTTTTTTTTAAAAGTAGATTTTATATCTAAAAAACAACGTTAAAAACGAATTTAAAATGTTTTTTTGTTTGTATTGTTCGTTTATAAAAAGGGTTGAAAAATTAAGATAATTATACAAGGATGTATGTATTCTTTTTATTTTTTTGGAGCGGATGTAGGATTCTATGAAAAGGTTAATGCTAACAATACGAGCAAAAGATGTTATCAAGTAGTTGAACAATATATGAAATGATAAGGTTTATTTCTATATAAAAAGATGAATCTGGCATAATCCATCTTTTTATGCGAGGTTTCAAGTATAATAAGTAGGGCGATAGTAACGTATACAAAAGATAAAAAAGAAAATAATACAGAATAAAATGAGGTTAATATATGAGTAAAAAAGGTTTTTTTGAGTATAAATTAAGTAAAGAAATTGTAAGGGCACTTACTGGGTTAGGGTATGATCATCCAACAGAAGTACAAGGTGAGGTTATTCCAGTCGCATTACAAAAGAAGGATCTTGTTGTGAAGTCCCAGACGGGAAGTGGAAAAACAGCTTCATTTGGTATTCCACTTTGTGAAATGGTGGAGTGGGAAGAGAATAAACCACAAGCATTAGTTTTAACACCAACGAGAGAGCTTGCGGTACAGGTGAAAGAAGATATTACAAATATAGGGCGATTCAAAAGAATTAAAGCCGCCGCAATTTATGGTAAATCCCCATTTGCACGTCAAAAATTAGAGTTAAAGCAAAAGACGCATATTGTAGTAGGGACTCCAGGGCGTGTATTGGATCATATTGAAAAAGGGACCCTTTCTTTAGAGCGATTAAAATATTTAGTGATTGATGAAGCGGATGAAATGCTAAACATGGGCTTTATCGATCAAGTAGAGGCAATTATTGATGAATTACCTACAAATAGAATGACAATGCTATTTTCAGCAACTTTACCGGAAGATGTTGAAAGGTTATCACGTACATATATGAATGCACCAACTCATATTGAAATTAAAGCGGCTGGGATTACGACGGATAAAATTGAACATACTCTTTTTGAGGCGATAGAAGACGAGAAGCTTTCACTACTTAAAGATGTAACAACGATTGAGAATCCTGATAGCTGTATCATTTTCTGCCGTACACAAGAAAATGTAGATCATGTATATAGACAATTAAAACGAGCTAACTATCCTTGTGACAAAATACATGGTGGTATGGTACAAGAAGATCGTTTTGAAGTCATGGATGATTTTAGAAAAGGAAAATTCCGTTATTTAGTAGCAACAGACGTAGCTGCGAGAGGAATTGATATTGATAATATTACACATGTTATTAATTATGATATTCCACTTGAAAAAGAAAGCTATGTACATCGTACTGGAAGAACGGGACGAGCTGGAAATAGTGGAAAAGCTATTACATTTATAACACCATATGAAAATAGATTTTTAGAAGAGATTGAGGAGTATATTGGATTTGAAATTCCAAAGGCAATTGGACCTTCAAAAGAAGAAGTTATGAAAGGGAAAGCTGTATTTGAAGAAAAGATACATGCTAAACCAATTATAAAGAAAGATAAAAATGCAGACATCAACAAAGGCATTATGAAGCTGTACTTTAATGGCGGGAAGAAAAAGAAAATTAGGGCGGTAGATTTCGTCGGTACAATTGCTAAAATTAAAGGTGTTACAGCAGAAGATATAGGCATTATTACGATACAAGATAATGTTTCTTACGTTGAAATATTAAATGGAAAAGGACCACTTGTCTTGAAAGTCATGAAGACTACAACGATTAAAGGGAAACAACTAAAAGTTCATGAAGCAATTAAGTAAATAAAAAACTATCCACTTTAATAGGTGGATAGTTTTTTATTTATGATTCTTTTAAATCATCCACTAGTTGCTCCGCTAAACGTCTATACATATTACTCATAGTCACGAAGGATGTTAGTAGTAGAAATTTTTCTAGCTCTGTGTCTTCTAAGGAAGAAATCTCATTTACTTCTGTAACACGGTTATTTACGTCTTGTTTAAAGCTTTCGACATTGCTTTCAGTAAGAGCAAGATAATTTTTGTATAACGTATTTAATTCGAATGAATCATCATTTAATAAGGAGTCATTTATAGTTGCTAATGAACTTTTTATGTCGTTAATGGAAAGAGCACCTTTTAATTGATAAATTAGGCTAATTAAAATCATATGCTCTTTTGAATACTTTTTATTTTTGATAGGGATGAATAGTTTCCCTTTTGCGTAATTATTAATCATCGTTTTTGTTAATACTTTTTCATCATCAGTTCTCGTTGTATCTGCATAAGTATTCTCAAATAGTTGGACAACTTGATCTACATATAAGTCAACATTTGGAATATCCTCAAGTTTAATATTTTTTTCTAAATGCAATGTCTCAAGTAATTCATTTATATTTTCCACGTAGAATCCCTCACTTTTATAACTTAGTGGAACTTAATGTCTAATACATCCTTAAATATGGTATTACGAAACAAATAAATTGTAAATGTTGACCTTAAAAAGAAATGTGTATATAATTACATGTAGTTATTAAAACTACATGTAATTATATGAGGGGTGTTATTATGAATGCTTATGTGAGGGAACCAGTTAATGCATTTACTCACTTAGGTGGAGCGATATTATCATTTATTGCCTTATTAGCTATGCTTGTGAAAGTTTCTATCAAGATGCCATCATTTGCTGCAATTACAGCTGTTATTTTGTTTGGGATTGGAATGATGGTCCTTTATACGGCATCAGCTGTATATCATAGTGTTGTGGCCAATGAACGTGTTATTTACTTCTTTAGGAAGCTAGATCATTCTATGATTTTTATATTAATTGCAGGTACATATGCACCCTTTTGCTTAATTACATTAAATTCAGCAAGTGGTTTGCTATTATTTTGTTTAGTCTATGCAACTGCGATTTGTGGCATTGTGTTTAAAATGTTTTGGTTTAATTGTCCAAGATGGTTATCGACAGCAATTTATATTACTATGGGTTGGTTAATTGTTTTATTCTTTGCGCCGTTAGCTGAGAATCTAAGTACAGGAGGCATTGTGTTCTTAGTACTTGGGGGCATTTTTTATACAATTGGTGGATTTATTTATGGAACAAAGCCAAAATGGCTAGAGTTTAAATATGTGGGACATCATGAAATTTTTCACGTTTTTGTATTATTAGGTAGTCTTGCACATTTTCTAAGTGTATATTGTTACGTAATTTAATAAGAAAAACGCCACATAACAAAAATTATGTGGCGTTTTTCTTATTACTTGATTGGAATCGTATATGTTATAAAATTATTATGGGATAAAATGTAAGTTTCTGTGTTCGCATATTAAACATAGGATAAGAAATATGTGATATACTTTGAGAAGTTTATAATGAATAAAATATGGAGGACTATAATTATGGCAATACTTGTAACAGGTGGAGCAGGGTATATTGGTAGTCATACATGTGTAGAATTACTAAATAGCGGTTACGAAATTATAGTAGTTGATAATCTTTCGAATAGCTCGGTAGAATCTATAAATCGAGTGAAAGAAATAACAGGAAAACAATTTAAGTTTTATAAAGAAGATGTTTTAAATCAAGAAGCACTTGACGCAATTTTTGAAGAAAATGCAATCGAAGCAGTTATTCACTTTGCAGGATTTAAAGCTGTAGGGGAATCAGTAGCAATTCCATTAACATATTATCATAACAACATTACGAGCACTTTAGTGCTATGTGAAGTAATGCAGAAACATAATGTAAAGAAGATGATTTTTAGTTCATCCGCAACTGTATATGGTATCCCGGAAACGTCACCGATTACAGAGGAGTTTCCATTAAGTGCAACAAATCCATATGGTCAAACGAAATTAATGATTGAGCAAATTATGCGTGATGTAGCATTTGCAGATAGAGAATGGAGTATCGCGTTACTTCGCTATTTCAACCCATTTGGTGCACATGAAAGTGGACGTATTGGAGAGGATCCAAATGGAATTCCAAATAACTTAATGCCATATGTCACACAAGTGGCAGTAGGTAAGCTAAAAGAATTAAGTGTATTTGGAAATGACTACCCAACGAAAGATGGAACAGGCATCCGTGACTACATACATGTTGTAGACTTAGCAAAAGGTCACGTAAAAGCCCTAGAGAAAGTACTGAATACAACAGGAGTAGATGCTTATAATCTGGGCACAGGTACAGGGTATAGTGTACTTGAGATGGTTGAAGCATTTGAAAGGGTTTCAGGAAAAAAAGTTCCTTATAAAATTACAGAGCGTCGTCCTGGTGATGTGGCAATATGTTTTGCAGATGCATCAAAGGCAAAACGTGAACTAGGATGGGAAGCAAAACGTGGATTAGAAGAAATGTGTGCAGATTCTTGGAGATGGCAATCAAATAATAAAAATGGCTATTTGGAAGTTTAATATGTAGATACAAAAAATGACCTTTGCATAAGCAAAGGTCATTTTTGTATTTATTTCCCGTTAAGTTTATTAGCTAATTTGGTAAAAAAAGTCCGCTGTTTTATAGGAATATTTGACTGGCAAAATGTATAATAATCAATATCTTTAATGTAAGTAAAGAGCCTAGAAATAGCATATAGGAATGTAATAGAGGATCCAACTGCAAAACTAATGCCGTAACCATTGAATCCAAATGGAAGCAGGATAAGGCTTAATGACAAGTTTGCAAAAAAGAAAATAGCTGATGTTCGAAATGCCCCTTTACGATCCTCAAAGTATAGGAGTAGTAATGTAATAACGAGTACCATTCCATTTGCATAAGCACCAACTATAGTTAGTTGCAGAATAGAGTAATTAAGTGTTATGTTT
Organism: Bacillus sp. BD59S; assembly: GCF_007363175.1. NCBI lineage: Bacteria > Bacillati > Bacillota > Bacilli > Caryophanales > Bacillaceae > Bacillus > Bacillus sp. BD59S. The sequence continues at coordinate 5,082,674 of NZ_CP034686.1, read as the reverse complement.
CCAGATTGCGAACTAAACATCCATATTATAAAAATAATAAGTAAGGAAAAAATACCTTGATTACGAAGGATACGTTCCATTTCCTGCTTTAAGACAAAGTTCATGGAATCCTTCAATTGTAAAAGCGTATGTAATGTTCCGCCATTGTTTACCGAACCGAAGAACTTTTTATATCTTTCATAAAACCTGGTTTCAATGGATACTACAAAGAAAATATAGGTTGGGATAATACTTAAATACGCCCAGAAAACAGAAGTATCATAAATTTGATGATAAATAAATGTGTTTTCAATATTTCCCCGACCGTCTCCAAACCAAATAACAAAATTACATACCCAAATACCCACATTGTAAAAGAGGCTTGACCAAAATAATTCTGGATATTTATCTAAATAAGACAGAAAGGTAAATTGTTCAGTAGCATCACTATTTGGAAACATTCGTACAATAACGATACTTAACCATACTAGTGTAATGAAAGTACTGAGTGTAAACGAAATTAAAAGCAATAGGGCAGATTCATGTTCTAACCCAAGTGTAGGGTGCCAGTAAGCTACTAGGATAATTCCTAATAGGGAAAAAATGGATCCGATTAAAAATGCCAGTGCAATTGATTGATAATCTTTAGCTGCTGTTAAATAAATGGACTGAATCCAGATGATATTTAAAGCTAAAAATAAAAATAGCATCACGATTTTATAATATAAAGCTAATGGTGTGAAAAATGCAAACAAAAGCCATAACATAATAGCTAAAAAAAGTGTGATCTTCGTCATTCCTAAAAATGAAGAAAATACTTTATCAGCTTTTTGTTCGTATAAAAGGTCAGCTACATATCTAGTTACAATGAGCTGCAATGCTCCGTAAATAATTTGAGAAAAAATAAAGCAATATGAAATTGAAATAGTGAAAAGGCGCTGTTCTTCAATTGAAATAGAATGAAATAAACTCAAAATGAATCGAATAGTTGTTACTGCTAAAATAACGACTAACCAAGGACCAGCTGTAACAAATAACGAAAACCCATAAGCTTTTACCCTTGAAGAATAGTAGTCTTCCTGAAATAATTTTTGTAATCGAAATCCTATACCTGCCATGTTTTCGCACCCCTTTCTAAATAAAGCTTACGATAACTATCAACAACACCTGATAATTGATAATATGCTTCAATACGATTACGCCCATTGTTTCCGAATTGTTGAATGGATTCAGGGTGGCGATAATACCATTCTAAGTGGGTGGCAACTTGTTCAGGAGATACAGGTGGTACAACAAAGCCACATTGGCCGTAAGGATCTTCATCTTGTCCATAAATTAACTCCTTACAAGAACCAACGTCTGTAACAACCCATGGTAATCCCGATGCCATTCCTTCTAACATAGCTAGTGGTTGTCCTTCAGATATGCTAGTTAATACGAGAATATCCGTTTGTTTTAAGTAATCTTTAATGTTTACTCTGCCAGTCATTATTACATGTTCTTTTAATCCAAGTTGCTGAATTAAATCACGACATTCTTGGGCATACTCTGGTTCTTCTGTATCAGGACCTAATAAGTAGAAGATAAACGGAATATCTTTTTCTAATAATAATTTAGCTGCATAAATCATTGTTTTTACGTCTTTAATTGGCACAACTCGTATAATAGCAGAAATAATGAGTTTATCTGAATTATGTTTTGGCTTACGTAGCCCTTTATAGTCAGATAAAGTAACACCATTTGGAACAATTTTTAGTTTATGGGCCGGAGCTCCTAGTTCTTTTTGATATGCACTATTCCGTCCGAATAACGTAATCACATCAGCAGCTTGTTCATATGCTTGGTGAGATAAATGATGGAAGAAAGAAACCCATCTTTTTTTGTATTCGATTGGTATCCAAGTTGATTGGAGTATTTCCTCTTCACGTTCCCGAGAATAAATACCATGCTCTGTTAGAATAAATGGTATGTCAGATTTGGCACTAATTGCAGCTCCAAGAAGCCCACCATAGCCTGTAGATACAGAATGGATAAGATCTAATTCAGGAAAATCAATTTGTAAAATTTGAATGATTGGTGTGAACATAGATCTCCACATCCAAAAGTAATTTAAGAAAGAACCACTACTTTCTTCATACAAATAGCTTTCTTTCACTATTTCATAAAATTCACGACTTTCGAAGAAGGAATGTAGTGTTCCTAGCTTTTGCTTGTTCCCTAATATTTGTAATGCTTCTGTGTCGTTAGCTTGGAATGTAAACCATTTTTGAAGTGTTTGTACTTCATCAGTCGTTAAATTGGTTTTTATATGTTTTGAGTCACTTTCTGATTGTAAGGGAATCATAATGATATCTTTTACATTGTTAGGAATTTCATATTGATATTCCTCTTCTGTTTTTATTTGCGGTACGATCGCAAAAATGGTGAATTCATGTTCTTTAAATTGTTGGATGATCATTTGTACCCAACTTGCTACTCCGCCACTGACAAAAGGATAACTTCCTTCAACGACTAAACCTATTCTCATCTGCTATACCCCTTTAATTGGAATTGTAGCGTTAGCTTGTTTTAATATAACGCTATAAATTTGTGAATCTAGCTTTGTAACTGTGCCGTATGGGAATGAACCGGTTTTCAATTTTTTCCCTTCTTCCACACGTATAATCGTTGCAGTGTGGTTTGGTAATCCTTTATATGCAATGTGAACAGCATCATCTTCATAAGAAACAGCTAAATCACCAGTTTGATAAATTTTCATGGAAGCAGTTGCTTCACTTTGTGTCATACTTTTTATATAAGGATATCTTTCTCGTATTTCTTTAATTGTCGTTTTATAAGCTTTGAATAATTCTTCCCATGTTAAATTACCTGAACGTTTTTCATCAAGGATATCATCTGGATGGACGAAATGTGAGATAACCCCTAAATTTGCGGTAACATCAGCTAAAATAAATTGTTCTTCATCTGGGATAGCGTAGCCACTCGTAATACGCGGGAAGTGATAAATATTTTTGTTGTGCTCGTCTGGTCCAAATTCTTGAATTAAACTGCCGTTACTTTTACTTCCCACATATAGAGAAGCAACTGTTTCCATAGTTGGAACCGCGTCGTTTAATGCACTTAATCCAGTTGTATTTATAATATTGGATGGTGGTACATAGGTTTTTAGTTTTTCGTTTGGAAAGAAGTTATACACGAGTTTTTGTAAAGCATCTAAGGATCTCTCCATGTCCTCTTTTGAATTCCATGGAACATATTCAAGTGCTTTATCTACTGGGTCTGGTGGTAATAATAAAGGTTGATGGTTATAGCCATGAATACCGATTTCTCCACCGTGACTTAATAATTCTCTCCCAAATAATAAATAGGTATTTCTATTTTTACCTGTGAAATTTTCAAAAGGTGGCGTTACTTTATTTTGGTATGTCCCAATTGCAACCCCTGTATATTTAATATCAAGCTCTTCAGAGATATCCTTCATATTTTTCCACCAATGTTTTTTATAAAATTCTTCAACAGAAATTTTTTCTGTTGTTAAGTTTTTTAGTTCTCCACTTGGAATTGGAGATGGGAAGTCATCGATATACATAATCTCCGCTCCAAGTTGTACTGTAGCGAAAGTCGGGAAAATAGTACCCAGTGATTGAACGAACATACCTCTACCTAATTTATCGTTCAATGCTGTTGTATTCCAATATAAGACTTTTCCTTCACCGTAGTCATTGGTCCAAAGGATGGGAGTATCTTCTGCAGTAATCCAAGTATTAGTTGTATTCTCATCTAGCGTAATATTCATTGAGCTATGAGTGAACAATGGAGAAGAAATTGAGAGATCAGGATAACCAGGGAATAAAACTTCTTCAAAGGTTAATCCTTTCACATCTTTGAAGCCTTCTTTTTTGGTAATACCAAATAATTTGTTCCAGGAAGGATCTGAATCAAGTCGGTTTGCGATAATAATCCTTCCGCCCATTTGTACAAAATTTTGAATATCAGCTTGTGGAAGTTGCGCCATTATTTCACCTGTAATAATAATTCCTGTATAGGGAGAGGGAGTAAGTCCCTTAATTTCATTAGCTGTAATATCTTTATAGTGTAGGTGTGCGTAATCCATTGCCTTTTTCGTATTAAATTCGACTTGTTGCCCTAATGTATTATCCGTTTTTAAAACGTATAATTGCATTTTTTGTCCATTTTGGGCTACATCTTTTGCTTTGAGTGTTTTAACAGTATCTGTTTCTTTAGTTTTAGGAACAGAAAACTTTTGATAGAAATTTTCTGTTCGATATATAAGGATAGATATAATTAAGAGAAATAAAATGATACTAACAATGCCGATATATATATTAGTCCCCTTTTTCAATGTGTGCGCCTCTAAACTGCCTTACAAATAATTGATATTTACGCGGTAGTATATGAACTCTTTTTGCAGCTGCTAGATTATTGATTAAGTTATAGAGCTCGTCCCATAACTTTTGCTCATAATATATTTCAAGTAATCCAACGTAACCGTAATATGATTCAGGATAGAAATGAATAAGATTTAAAAATTGTTCTTCAGACTTTGCATATTGTTTTGTATGTAGAAACAGATTTCCAAGGTGGAAAGGATAAAGAGGTTCAGTAGGGAAAAGTTCTACACTTTGTGTAATAAAATTCATAAATTCGGCGATTATTTTTTCCTTTTGCTGATTAGAAAGAAGACCACTGTCTATATATCTTAAATAGTTAGAAACCAACTCTTTTGCAATTTCATTTTGTGGATTTTGTAGAAATTGCTTATTTAAGTATTCGATCTGTTTTTCGTACCGTTCATTTAGTAAATTAATAGTAGTTGCTGCGTAATGTACAGTTTCAGGATCTTTATGGTGAATGGCTTCTTTCAATAAGCCTCCTTCATTGGAAATAGGGGAGGAGCTTAACTGTACAATGAGTTGTTTATGTAATTCAGGCTTATCTAGTTCTAATCCAGAAGAAAATGAAATTAGGTCCATATCTTGTTTTGCTGATGCCAAAATATCTTCATAATGATCAACTTGAAAGGAAACATACTCAGAGTATTGCTGTAACCACTCGGTTTTGGAGCGTTTTATATTCAGTAATAACATGATTGCTGATACAATAAGTCCGACAAGCGGGAAAAGGAGAGAGATAATCAAGCAAAACTCAATAATTCCTTTCTTATCTTCAGTAATCAAACCTTTCGTAAATCGAAATAAAAGAAAAACCAAAATAGCATAAATAAAGTAAAGAAGGAGTAAAATCATTATAATACCACTCCTTTAGAAGAAAGAGCGTTTTGTATACGAGTTTGGACTGGTAATAAAAACTTTTCTTCAGTGCCAGGTAATAGAATCATAACTTTTTGTTCGGTCGTGTTATAACCGAATATATCAATATCACGCAAATGATCTTTTAAAATAGAATTTATCATTTCTAAGGAATCTTGTGGAACAGTAAATTCAAAATAGGAATATGGATAAGATAATGTTTCGTACCGTTTCTTTTCTATTTTTAGTAAATGTTCAAATTCATCTTCATAATAAATGCTCGTTTTAGGGAATGTACGATCCTCTTGACTTGATAGCCAAAGATTAGAAGCGTTTTGTAAACGATCACCCATCCAGCGTAAATACCATGTGAAAAGTTCGAATTGCTCAGAAGTTACTTTTGAAAATTCAATTTCGTCTAATATAATGACGTATTGTACATCATCTTGGAATAGGACGGGACCAACTAAAAGTGGAGCGTCTTGAACATCCTCTTCTGTACGGAAAAAAGGTCGATTATGCGCTAGAGCATTTTTGATGACTAGCGAAGCATTTTTAACAAAAATGGATTGAGGTAAGGTATTTTTACCAGTTTCTGCTCTTAATTTAATACGAAGTGATTGTTTATTGTTATCGACGTGATAGATACCAATTTTTTTTGCTCCGAAATACATTTTTAATACATTTATTCCCTCATCGAGTACAATTTCAGGATGTGTATGATTTAAAGCTTTAAACATATGATACATTTTAGATAAGTGATTATTTGATTCAAGTACACGAGAACGTAGTGTAATACGTGTTTCATCCAATTGTTTCACAACATATTTTAATTCTTTATTTTCGGCTTTTAGCTCATTATTTATCATATGTACATCTTCATACCGTTCTTTTTGTGCAGTACTCATTAGTCCACAACATAAACTAATAACAAGTAAGAAAATCCAATTAATCCAGTAATCTAATGAATAAAAGTACAGTAATATATCATCTTCCTTATATATACCGCTTACAAAAATATAAATCATTGCTTCTAGAAAGGTGAAAAGGGCGATAGATATGCCATACCGGCTAGAAATAATTAATGTAATAAATAAGAGTAAGAAGTATTCATACGTTGGTGTTAGAAAATCAGTTAGTATTGAGAGAAAAAATAGAGCAATAAAGAGAATCGTAGGTTCAATCATTTTTTGTAATAAATTAGATTGTCTATAGTGCATAAAAAATCCCTTCTTTCGTTTGCAAATTTAATTTTGAGGAATAGTACACTGAAATAAAATACATAATTTAAAAGAATTATTTTAAAATATATAATATATGAAGCCCAAATCATTTTATCAACAGAGATGTAGTAAATTCAAGTGTAATAAATTCTAATTTTTGTTAATGTATTGTATTTATTGGGATTTTTATTAAATATCGAGCTTGAAAAAATGTAAAATGTTATTGTATTACTATACTTGTATTAATATTTAAAACGATAAAAAATTACAGTTTTATAGGGGGTAATATTATTATGGAGTGGAAACGTTCCATATGCTTTTTAGCTATATTTTCTTTTCTTTTTTCCTCAAGTACATCCGCCCAAGCAAATGTCGTGGAACCAGTTTTAAAAAATGTACGAAGTTATAAAATTTATTATGGTGAAGCAAATGAGCAAGTAATTGAGGGACTGTCAAAGTATGACATGGTCATTATAGAGCCATATGCATTTACGAAAGAGCAAGTTCAGCAATTAAAAAAATCAGGAACAGTAGTCCTTGGGTATGTTAGTGTTTTAGAATTAGAATCGTGGCATAAATCGCAAGTAGTTGAATCAGACTATTATTATCGAGACGGTAAGAAAATGAAGATTGAGCAGTGGGATACATATATTATGAATTTAGCTGATGAACATTACCGGCGGATTATTGTAAATAAAGTGAAACAGCAAGTTATTGGAAAAGGAATAGACGGTGTGTTTTTAGATACCGCTGGTGATATTGATGACTATTTTTATGATCAGCCAGTTACACAAGGGAAATTTCGCGAAGCATATGTAAATTTATTAAAAGAAATAAAAGATGTTGATTCTGATTTGCTTCTTATACAGAATTGGGGATTTGACACAATCAAAAATACATCCTTGAATTTTATACATGGTGTATTGTGGGAGGACTTCAATAAACAAGTTATTACGAAAGATGAATGGAGTCAAAATTGGATGCGCTATTTTAAACAAGAAAGTAATAAGATTGTAACGTTTACCGTTACTCCCAATAGCGTATCTAAAAAATATAGTTCTATAAATGGATTTATTCCTACAATTAATCCGAATGATATTTATGATAAATAGCAATTATTAGGGATGAGAAGCTATCAATATTGACTATGAAAGTTTAGGTCAGTATACGATTATCTTATAAAGATGAATGTATTACTGACTAGCTCATTTTATAATATTCCAGGTTAGGAATTAGTAGAATAAGATAGAAAAAATGCATTTTCCTATTAATTTTTATAGAAATAAAAAACGTAATATTAAAAATAACATCAATACTTGTGTCATGGTTAGAGTACGTTTATAATCAAGGAATCCTATTAATGTTCTGATAGGATTATTTATGATTGAAAGCGTTTTAAATTTGGTGTTCTTAAAGGTAGGAAGTCTGACTTATTTAGATTAAAAATTATGTATGTAGTTTTAAATAGGAAGAAAAATAATAAAGAATCACTTTATATTGTGGGGAGGTTAAAAGTGTGAAAGGGAAAGACTTTCACACGAATACATATGGGTTACGTAGGATTATTACTTTCGGGTGCAGCTTTATTTTTAAATAGTCTTGTTATATTAGGAAAAGCAGAGATGAAAAGTGCAGGTGTTTTTAATTTATTTGTGGGTGCACTACAAATTATTATTCCGTTCTATTTAATCATGATTTCTGATCAAAGTAATTGGACGGTATATTCATATGCAGCTACTTTTTTATTCGGATTAACCTATTTATATGTAGGTGTTACTTTTATAAAAGGAATGGATAGTAGCGGTCTAGGTTGGTTTTGTATTTGGGTAGCAATTATTGCTTTATTTTATATGATTGTTTCATTTGTTCAATTCCACGATGTTGTGAATGCGTTAACGTGGTTTATGTGGGCATTACTTTGGTATTTATTCTTTGTATTAAATACACAAAAAAAGAACATCAATCAATATCTTGGAAGGATTGCCTTCGTACAATCATGGGTAACATTGACGTTACCTTCACTCTTTTATTTTATGGGAGTATGGGGAGAGGGATTCGTATATGAATTATGGGTTTATGTATCTGTAATTTCTATTTTATACTTCTGTTATTGTATTTATAAATATCGAGTACGTTAATATATTTTCTGTAGAAAAGCATGGAATCGTTAAACGAATTCCATGCTTTTTATATGTTAGCACTTATAATAGAGAAGTAGTATCTTACAATTTTCTAAAATGGGGATGATGAAGTTGAAAAAAGTATTGGTGCTAGGGGGAACAAGATTTTTTGGTAAACATTTAGTAGAAGCACTTTTGCAAGAGGGGCACGATGTAACGATTGCGACGAGAGGAATTACGGAAGATTCTTTTGGAAGTGCAGTAAAAAGACTTATTGTAGATAGAGAAGATGAAAAACAACTAGCAGAGCGTCTAGAAGATAAAAGTTATGATATTGTATACGATAATTTATGCTATAGCTCGAATGCAGCGAAGATAATATGTGAAGTTTTACGAGGGAAAACGAAGAAATATGTTATGACATCTTCAATGGCCGTCTATGAACCTGCACTAAGCTTATCAGAAGAAGACTTCAATCCTTACGAGTATGCAATCGCGTATGGAGATAGGAATGACTTCAATTATGGTGAAGGAAAGAGATTAGCCGAAGCCGTTGTATTTCAACAAGCAACATTCCCAGTTGTTGCAGTTCGTTTTCCGATTGTTATTGGAGAAAACGATTATACGAAAAGGTTACAATTTTACGTTGAACATATCGTGAGAGAAGAACCTGTCGCAGTGAATCATCTAGATGGAAAGTTGTCGTTTATACATGAAGAAGAAGCAGGGGGATTTTTAGTTTGGTGCGGGATGAAAGACATAGAAGGGCCAATTAATGCTTGTAGCAACGGGGTAGTTTCTGCTCGGGACATTATTCATTTCATAGAAGAAACTACTGGAATAAAAGCACTTGTTCAAGAAGCAGGAGATCATGTAGCACCTTATAATGAAGTGACTAATTGTACATTACATAATGGAAAAGCTAATGAATTAGGATTCCCGTTCCGAGGGTTGAAAATAGAAATAGAAAAAGTATTACGTTATTACATACATGCAATGAAATGATCATAAATCCCCCGGTGGCAATCCGGGGGATTCTGGAGGATTTCGACAATACTAATTTTACATTACCAAACTTACCTTATACGCACGACTAATGTTTTTGTGATTGAATTGCTTGTAAATACTTTTCATTTACCCGGTCCCAGTTCACTGTATGCCACCAGTTGGTAACAAATTCTGGGCGACGATTTTGGTACTTTAAATAATAGGCATGTTCCCATACATCAATGACGAGTAATGGAATCTTCCCTTCTTGCAAAGGTGTATCTTGATTAGGTGTACTCATTACAGTAAGTTCTTCACCATCAAGGACAAGCCATCCATAACCACTTCCAAAGCGGCTAATTGCTACTTTAGACAGTTGATCTTTTAAGTTGTCAAAGGTATTGAAATAATAATCAATTACTTTTGCAACGTCTCCATTAGGCTCGCCGCCACCCCGTGGGCTCATTACTTCCCAAAAAAGACTATGACAATAATGTCCACCACCGTTATTTCTGACAGCTGTAACAATTTCCTTTGGTAAAGCTTCTAAATTACATAGTAACTCTTCTAAAGATTTATTATGTAATTCCGAATAGTTTTCTAATGCGGCGTTCAAATTATTTACGTATGTCGCATGGTGCTTTTCATGATGAATAGAAAGTGTATTGCTATCGATATATGGCTCTAGTTCATCATAGTCGTATGAAAGCTTTGGCAATTGAAATGAAGACATGACATTCCCTCCTTTCTATCTAAAAGTTGACCTTGGTAAAAATAATTTACCTGAGTCAAAAATACAACTATTTTTTATACAAGTCAATAGCAATCCTTATAATTTTCTGAAAAATATTACAATAAAAGTAACACTTCGAATTTCGTTTGTGACTCTTATTCTTTTTGCTTATACTGTAAAGTAGTAACGTTTTGTTGAAATAGAAGGAGATCGTTTATGAGTAAAACGAAGCAATTAATAGAGGAAGCGAGTCATTTTATTACGATTTGCTATAAAGAGCTTAATAAAGAACAATTCATAGAAGAACGCATGAAAGAAATTCGAGTTGAAATAGAGAAGACGGGGACGTATGAACATACATTTGAAGAACTTGTTCACGGATCGCGAATGGCATGGCGCAATAGTAATCGATGTATAGGAAGACTATTTTGGAGTAAGATGCACATATTAGATGCACGTGAAGTAAATGATGAGGAAGGTGTATATAATGCATTAATTCATCATATTAAATATGCAACGAACGACGGAAAAGTGAAACCGACAATTACAATTTTTAAGCAATATCAAGGTGAAGAAAATAATATACGAATTTATAATCACCAATTGATTCGGTATGCAGGATATAAAACAGAAATGGGAGTGATTGGTGACTCTCATTCAGCTGCGTTTACAGATTTTTGTCAGGAACTTGGCTGGCAAGGAGAAGGTACGAATTTCGATGTATTGCCACTTGTGTTTTCTATAGATGGAAAAGCGCCTATATATAAAGAAATTCCGATAGAAGAAGTAAAAGAGGTGCCAATTGAACACCCAGAATACCCGATTTCGTCACTTGGAGCAAAATGGTATGGGGTTCCGATGATTTCAGATATGCGCTTAGAAATTGGCGGTATTTCCTATACAGCAGCTCCGTTTAATGGATGGTATATGGGAACAGAGATTGGGGCACGTAACTTAGCGGATCACGATCGTTATAATTTACTTCCAGCAGTTGCGGAAATGATGGATTTGGATACATCGAGAAACGGTACGTTATGGAAAGATAAGGCGTTAGTTGAATTAAACGTGGCTGTTTTACATTCCTTTAAAAAACAAGGAGTTAGTATTGTTGACCATCATACTGCGGCTCAACAATTTCAGCAATTTGAGAAGCAAGAAGCTGCTTGCGGTCGTGTTGTAACGGGCAATTGGGTGTGGCTCATTCCGCCGTTATCTCCAGCTACCACTCATATTTATCATAAACCGTATCCGAATGAAATTTTGAAGCCGAATTTTTTTCATAAATAGTTTGTAGTATAGGGCATTTTCTGTAAAAATATAATTTTTTTTAATTACTGTTACGTAGCAAATGGAAGCCTTTACTATCGGTTATTTTTGGAAGAAGCTTTTTGAACCAAGGAGTTCCTTATGTTATAATCAAATTTCTGTTTCAAAGACCTTATAGAAATATAAGGTCTTTTATTTTGCTTTTTTATGTAAGAGGAATAGAAATTTTCTTTTAAATAAGGGGTTTAGCATATTTTTAGGGACAACATAAGTGTGTAGGAAATAGATGAATTATTATGCTTATATAATCATTGTGTTTTGGGTTTAAACAATAAAACATAATAAAGTTGTTTTTTTAGATTGCTGAGGAAGGAGGAAGTGTAAATGAGGATGAAGAGTCGAAAAACGGATTGGCCTGTATTTCTTATTAGTGGTGGTTCGCTTTTATTATTTGTAATTGCGGTTTTCTTAAATAAAAATTATGTAGAAGGAGTCATTAATAGCAGTTTTGCAGCTTCAATTAAATATTTTGGTGCCTTCTGGCAAGTTTTATTAATTGGTACATTTATTGTTGCAATGTGTATGGCATTCTCGAAATATGGAAGAGTTAAACTTGGGGGATTAGAAAAGCCTGAGATTAGTACGGCAAAGTGGCTTGCTATTATTATGTCGACATTACTTGCCGGAGGTGGCGTTTTTTGGGCAGCTGCAGAGCCAATGTACCACTTGATGACGGTGCCGCCGATACATGAAGGTATATCTGCTGGAACGAAAGAAGCAGTAATGCCTGCTTTAGCACAAAGTTATATGCATTGGGGTTTCTTGGCTTGGACGATTTTAGGTACAATCAGTGCGGTAGTTATGATGTATGGGCATTATCATAAAGGTATGCCGTTAAAACCTCGAACGCTTTTATATCCTATTTTTGGTGAGAAATTGCGAAAGAGTTTGCTTGGAACAATGATTGATGCATTTGCCATTATTGCGGTAGCTGCAGGGACGATTGGACCGATCGGATTTTTAGGCTTACAAGCAAGTTATGGCTTACAAGCATTGTTTAATATTCCTGATGTTTTTACTACTCAATTAGCAATTATTATTTGTGTAGTTGCGGTTTCTACTATATCTGCAGTAACAGGAATTAATAAAGGGATTCAAATTATAAGCGATTTAAATGTTAAATTAGCGATTTTATTAATGGTATTTGTATTATTATGTGGACCAGGTGGATTTATTATTGATTCGTTTGTATCTTCGTTTGGATTTTATATAAATGAATTTATTCCAATGAGCACATACCGCGGTGATACAGGTTGGTTAGGATCGTGGACAATCTTTTTCTGGGGATGGTTTATTGGATATGGACCGATGATGGCAATTTTAGTGAGCCGTATTTCAAGAGGAAGAACGATTCGAGAAATCATCGTTGCAATTGGAATTATTGCACCTATTATTACAACGTTTTGGTTTACAATTCTGGGAGGATCAGGTGTGTTTTATGAATTGATGAAACCTGGTTCTATTTCAAGCGCATTAAGTGAATCGGGTATGCCAGCTGCTATGATTGCAATTACAGAGCAACTGCCACTCTCCCATATTATTGGGCCGGCATTTCTTTTATTAACAATTTTATTTGTAGTGACAACAGGAGATTCAATGGCTTATTCGATTTCGATGGCAGTGACTGGAGACGGAGATCCTAGAATTAGCTTACGAATTTTTTGGTCGCTTATTATGGGAGCAGTTGCGGCAATTCTGTTATACATGGGTGAGGGAAGTATTAATGCATTGCAATCATTCATCGTAGTAACAGCTGTCCCGGTATCCATTCTGTTACTCCCAATGCTATGGCTAGCGCCTAAAGTTGCAGGGGAACTAGCATTAAAACAAGGCATTGTAAAAGAAGAAGATAAAACTAGCTTCTTGTTCCAAAAAGCTAGTAGATCAAAATAAATAATTGTATATTTTATATCAAAAGAGGAAGCATTTCATTTGAGATGCTTCCTCTTTACTACTTATATAACTACCGTACACTGTGCAGTTTCCATCTATTCTAATACTTTATCTTTCGTCTCTGGGACACATAGTAACATTGTAACTAAACCGATTGGATAGATGATGAAGATAAGAGATAATGCTCCCATTAAATTGCCACCTGCAGCAAGTAATCCGATAATAACAGGTCCAAAGCCAGCTAAACCACGTCCAGTACCGAAAATAAAGTTTTCTGCTGTAGATCGAGCTTCAGCAGGATAGTTTTCAGCTAAAATTGCTCCGAAGCCTCCCATCATGCCATTTGCAAAGAATCCAAGTAATGCGCTTCCCCATAACAATAATGTTGAGTCTGTGAATAAGAAGAAGTAAATGAGACAGTATATAGTACCACCGACATAATAGATTGTAAAAGTTTTACGGCGACCAATTTTATCGGCTAGAATACCAAAAGTTGCAATTCCAATTAACATACCGATCGTAGAAATGAACATCCAACCACTTGCTTTTGCTAATGTGTAGTTATATTTATTCGCTAAAATAGTTGGCATCCATGTAAAGATGCCATAATATCCGAAGTTCTGGATGAATGACATAATAATAAGCCCAATTGTTGTTATTGTTACTTTTTTATTTGCAAATAGCTTTCGAAGTGGGAACTTTTTCATTTGTTTTAATTGTTCAGCCTCAGTAGTTGTTAAACTGCCTTCAGCCTCTTTTTGTAACAATTCTTTTTTGTATCGTTGTTTTTGTTCCCATATTTTCGGTTCACTTAAACTTTTTCGTACATAAACAGCTAATAAAGCGGGAATAAGTCCAAATAAGAAAACAGCTCTCCATCCAAAATGCGGGACAATAAATGCTGGAAGGAGTGAAGCCACTAGTACGCCAAATTGCCATCCAAGTGCAACAACGGATGTCGCCTTAGCGCGCATTTCTTTAGACCATGTTTCAGTTACGATGGCCATTCCAATCCCGAATTCACCACCAACTCCCATTCCCACTAAAAAGCGAAGAATTAATAATTGCCAATAATCTGTTGCGAAATAAATAAGTGCTGTTGCGAGTGAAAATAGTAAGATCGTGAAGGCCATTGTACGGATACGCCCAAATAAATCAGCAATAAATCCAAATAAATAAGACCCAATTAGCATTCCTATTGTGGTAGCTAAAGTTAAGTTTCCACCTTCAACAGGGCTTAAATGAAATTCTTTTAAAATGTAGACAAGTACGAAAGATAAGAGCAACATATCTAAGCCTTCTGCTGCATATCCTAGCGCAGACCCAAATAATGTTTTATATCTTTTCTCTTTCGTTTCCTCTGTTGTTGATTGTACATCAGTAGTGACGTTCATCATTACTCCTCCTTATTTTCTTCTACAGTCGCTATGGAAGAATAACAAAAGGCCTTCTCACCTGATATGATGAGAAGGCCAAAAAAGCATACGTATTCCTAAAAAAGGCCATACGTATAGTATATTCCGACTTCCTTCTCAACCTCACGGGGTTGGGTTAAAGGACTGTATTATATTACTTTATTTTTAGCACTCTTCTATTGGATTGTCAAATAGAGCGGGAATTGTTATGTGTAAAATATTGCAAAAGATATTTCATTCTTCTTGACGCCCACTTCATTATTTTCCCATAATAAAACTAACTCATATAAAAAGGAATGAATCACAGATGCTAAATTTAGTACTTATGATGATTGAACGCGTCGGGCTTATTGTTATTTTAGGGTTTTTACTTTCGCATATTAAAACGTTCAGGCGCCTTCTTCATAAGCAAGATGGGTATGTAGATAAGCTTAAGCTTATTTGTATTTTTTCAGTGTTTACAATTGTAAGCAATTACACGGGAATTGAAATTGCTGGGAATACAATTATGAATGAAAATTGGCTACAAGGTGTTTCATCATCGAGTACCATTGCGAATACACGTATTATGGGCGTTGGAATTAGTGGATTGCTTGGCGGACCTATCGTTGGAATTGGGGTAGGATCAATCGCTGGTATTCATCGTTATATGCTTGGCGGGACGACGGCGCTAAGTTGTGCAATCTCTTCAATTTTAGCAGGTGTTATAACTGGTTATATCGGATACATTTTCAAAAAGTATAATCGTACAATTACGCCTAAATTCTCAGCGGTTTTAAGTGTGTTTATCGTTTCTTTAGAAATGATTATGATCTTATCAATTGTAGAGGATGGAATGAGTATTGTGAAAACAATTGCGATACCAATGATCCTTGTAAATAGTTTTGGAAGTTTTATTTTACTTTCTATGATACAAGCTATATTGCGTCAGGAAGAGAACGCAAAGGCACTTCAGACTCATAAGGTATTACGTATTGCAGATAAAACGTTACCGTATTTTCGCCAAGGCTTAACAGAAGAATCATGTAAGCATGTGGCACAAATTATTCACCGTTTTACAGGAACAGATGCGGTATCCTTAACAGATACAGAGAAAATATTAGCTCATGTTGGATTAGCATCAGATCACCATATTCCTTCACATAGTTTAATAACTGGTTTGTCGAAAGAAGTGTTACACACAGGGAAAATAATGAAAGCAAAATCACGTGAGGTTATTAATTGTCAACATGAAGGCTGCCCTTTGCAAGCGGCGATTGTTATTCCACTAACTTCACATGGAAATACAATAGGGACATTAAAACTGTATTTCAAAAATCCTAACCAGTTAAGTCGTGTGGAAGAGGAATTAGCAGAAGGATTAGCAAAAATATTCTCTACACAACTTGAATTAGGGGAAGCTGAGTTACAAAGTAAATTATTGCAAGATGCGGAAATAAAGGCATTACAAGCACAAATTAACCCGCACTTTTTATTTAATGCGATTAATACAGTATCAGCTTTATGCCGAACAGATGTAGAAAAAGCAAGGAAGTTATTATTACAGCTTAGTGTGTATTTCCGTTGTAATTTACAAGGGGCACGTCAGTTATTGATTCCACTAGAACAAGAATTAAACCATGTACAGGCATACTTATCGCTAGAACAAGCAAGGTTTCCAAATAAGTATGAAGTAAAGATGTATATTGAGGATGAGCTAAAGACAACTTTAGTACCACCATTTGTTCTTCAACTATTGGTTGAAAATGCGTTGCGACACGCCTTTCCGAAGAAGCAACCAGTATGCGAAGTGGAAGTGCATGTTTTTGAAAAAGAGGGTATGGTTCATTTTGAAGTAAAAGATAATGGGCAGGGAATTGAGGAAGAACGTTTAGAACAATTAGGAAAGATGGTAGTTTCGTCAAAGAAAGGGACTGGAACAGCTTTATATAATATTAATGAACGTCTTATTGGATTATTTGGGAAAGAAACGATGCTTCATATTGAAAGTGAATTAAATGAGGGGACAGAGGTTACTTTTGTTATTCCAAAAAAAGTAGGGGAGGAAGAGCAGATTGTTAAAAGTACTAGTAGTTGATGATGAAATGTTAGCACGTGATGAACTAAAGTATTTATTAGAAAGAACGAAGGAAGTTGAGATAATTGGTGAGGCTGATTGTGTAGAGGACGCATTAGAAGAGTTAATGAAAAACAAACCAGATATTGTTTTCCTAGACATTCAGTTATCTGATGATAACGGATTTGAAATCGCGAATATATTAAAGAAGATGAAAAATCCACCTGCAATTGTATTTGCTACTGCATACGATCAGTATGCGCTGCAAGCATTTGAAGTAGACGCGTTAGACTATATTTTAAAGCCATTTGATGAAGAACGTATTGTACAAACATTAAAGAAGTATAAAAAGCAAAAACAAGCGCAAATAGAAACAAAGCAAGAAATAAAAGGAACAGATGTAACGGCAGAGATGCATAAATTAGCATTACCAATTGAAGAATCAATCGTACTTGTTAATATTGAAGATATTGTATATGTAGGACTTGTAGATGGGAAAGTGACAGTAAAAACAATGAGGGAAATGTATGTAACACACGATACACTTGTGATTTTGGAAAAGAAGTTGCCACAAGCAAGTTTTATGCGTGTTCATCGTAGTTTTATTGCAAATATTAATCACATTACTGAAATTCAGCCATGGTTCAACTCTACTTATAATTTAATTATGAAAGAAGGATCAAAAGTACCTGTTAGTCGTACATATGCAAAAGAACTCAAGAAGCTGCTTCGTATTTAAGAAGCAGCTTTTGTATTTCATCCTTTTATATTTGTAACTGATTCTGTATATTTGACGTTCTGTTATGTAAACGCTTACTAAGTTGGTTATATCCTATACAATAAAGGTACCAAATCGAAAGAGGTGGCCAAAATGAGTACGAAAAAAGTATATAGTTTCTTATCACAAGCATTCATATTCTCAGCTATTATGTTAATTTCTAATATTATTGCAACACATTTACCAATTCCGATGCCTTCATCGGTAATCGGGTTAGTCATTTTATTTAGTCTATTATGTTTAAAGGTTATTAAATTGGAACAAGTTGAATCACTTGGAACAGCTTTAACAGGTATTATCGGATTCCTTTTCGTCCCATCAGGTATTTCGGTTATTAATTCTCTTGGTGTAATGGGACAATATTTTGTACAAATTTTAACTGTAATTGTTGTCGCGACAGTTATTTTACTCGCTGTAACAGGATTATTTGCACAATTTATTTTAGGAAAAGATGAAAAAGAAACAGAAGATACAAAAGAATTGAAAGTAGTAAATAAAGGACGCAAGCACGGAAAAGTTGCGTAACCATTTTAGTATATATTGTTAGGAGGGAATGAACATGGCAAGCACAATGACTCCATATTTCGGAATCGTCGTTTCATTAATCGCATACGGAATCGGAACATTATTATTCAAGCATTCAAAAGGGTTCTTCTTATTCACACCATTATTCGTAGCAATGGTATTAGGGATTATCTTTTTAAAAGTAGGTAACTTTACTTTCGAAGAATATAATACTGGTGGAAAAATGATTAGCTTTTTCTTAGAGCCAGCAACAATTGCGTTTGCAATTCCATTATATAAACAAGTCGATAAGTTGAAAAAATATTGGTGGCAAATTTTATCAGCTATCGTGGTTGGATCTATTTGTTCAGTAATTGTCGTGTTCATTGTTGCAAAAGCAATTGGCCTAGATACAGCAGTAATGAATTCAATGTTACCACAAGCGGCAACAACAGCAATTGCGTTACCAATCTCTGAAAGTATTGGTGGTATACCAGCAATTACATCGTTTGCAGTAATCTTTAACGCAGTTATCGTATACGCATTAGGAGCGTTATTCTTAAAAACATTTAGAGTGAAACATCCAATTGCAAAAGGTTTAGCACTTGGAACAGCAGGTCACGCATTAGGAGTGGCAGTAGGAATTGAAATGGGTGAAGTAGAGGCAGCTATGGCAAGTATTGCTGTAACAGTAGTTGGAGTTGTAACGGTAGTTGTCATACCGATGTTCATGCCATTCATTGGATAGTAAAACTTACTTAAAAAATGAGAAAAGCAAGCTATTTGTAGGACAGATTTCTACTGATAGCTTGCTTTTTATGTTACAGTAGTGGTAAGACCTATTGTGACAAAATGTAAGTTTCCTTAAATCTTCATTAATACTGTGTAGAATACGTTTTGAATTAGGTCATTGTATTGTAAAATAAGAAGTAAGCTACTATAGATCTGCTAAGGTAGGCGTATAATGAGCTTATAAAAATCTTAATATGAATGAATAATTAAAAGTAGAAAAGAGAGAAAAATCTACTTATTAACGTTTTACTTTATAGGACAGGAGAGAGTACTCGTCGATTATGCAAATAAAAAACCTGTTTCAAAGCAAAGGATTTCAGAGGTTACTCGTATTAGTAATACTTGCTCTCGTATTATATGGGCTGCAAAGTATGTTGAATTTAATATTAATTACGTTTATTCTTACGTATTTAATGGATCGATTCCAAAAGTTTATTTCTCGTAAATTAGACCACTTTATGCCCATTAATCGAAAGCTCGTTATAGCATTTCTATATGTCATGTTAATTGGCGGAATTGCTATTACGCTATTTAAATATTTACCAGTATTAACGATACAAATTTCACAATTGATTTATCAATTTAACGTATTTTTAAGAAACCCACCGGACAGTGAATTAATTAAGTATGCAGTTAATGCTGTTAATCATATGGAACTTTCGAAGTATGTAGGACAAGGCGTTGACATTTTGTATAAATCGATTACGAATGTTGGAAAATTTGGCCTTCAAGTGTTACTTTCTTTAATTTTAAGTTTATTTTTCTTATTGGAAAAAGCTCGTATCGTTGCTTTTACTGCAAAATTTAAAGAGAGCAGACTTGCAATTTTCTATACTGAAATCGAGTACTTCGGTAAGAAATTTGCACGTTCATTCGGAAAAGTAATTGAGGCACAATTTTTAATTGCAGTTGTTAACTGCGTTTTATCCGTTATTGCATTATGGATATTAGGATTCCCACAATTATTAGGTTTAGCGTTAATGATCTTCTTACTTGGTTTAATTCCAGTAGCTGGGGTTATCATTTCGTTATTCCCGCTTTGTATGATTGCTTACAATATCGGCGGTATTATGTACGTTGTTTATATTTTAGTTATCGTAACAGTCATTCATGCGCTTGAAAGTTACGTGTTAAATCCGAAGTTTATGTCGCAAAAAACAAACTTACCAATTTTCTATACGTTTATGGTATTAATCTTCTCGGAACACTTCTTAGGTGTATGGGGATTAATTATCGGTATTCCAATCTTCATTTTCTTATTAGATGTCTTAGATGTGACAAGTGATGAAATGGAGAAGGACGCTGGAAAAAAATAAAGTGAAGAGAAAAAAGCATCGATATTCGATGCTTTTTCTTTTATAACATGATGTTTCTTATGCCATACTGTAAGAAGAAGATAGAATAGGGGTGAAATAATGGCTGTAAATGAAAAGGTAGAATTAGCTACATTTGCTGGAGGGTGCTTCTGGTGTATGGTTTCGCCATTTGAAGAGATGGAAGGAATTATAAAGGTTGTTTCTGGCTATACAGGTGGTCATAAAGAGAATCCAACATATAAAGAGGTATGTTCAGAAACGACGGGACATTATGAGGCAGTACAAATTACATTTGATTCAAATAAAATGCCGTATGGGGAGTTATTAAATATATATTGGAGACAAATTGATCCGACTGATGTAGGTGGGCAATTCCACGATCGCGGACAGTCTTACGAAACAGTGATTTTTTATCATAATGAAGAACAACATAAAAAAGCAGAGGCTTCAAAAGAAGAGCTTGCAAAGAGTGGGCGCTTTTCAAAGCCGATTGCGACAAAAATATTGCCAGCTGCTACGTTTTATCCCGCAGAGGAATATCACCAAGGATATCATAAGAAAAATGAATTCCGCTACGAGTTATACCGTAAGGGCTCAGGGCGAGATGCGTTTATTAAGCAACATTGGCCAAAGGATAATGCTCATTTAAAGGAAAAACTCAATGAGATGCAATTTTATGTAACACAGGAAAATGGTACAGAACCACCATTTCGAAATGAGTATTGGAATCATAAGGAAGAAGGTCTTTATGTAGATATCGTTTCGGGTGAACCTTTGTTCACTTCTCTAGATAAATTTGATAGTGGATGTGGATGGCCTAGTTTTACGAAGCCAGTTATGTCAGCTAGTGTGAAAGAAAAAATGGATGTGAGTCATAATATGACGCGTACAGAAGTGAGAAGTAAGGAAGGAGATTCACATCTCGGGCACGTATTTCCAGATGGTCCAGGACCGAATGGACTTCGCTATTGTATAAATTCAGCAGCTCTTCGATTTATTCCAAAAGAGGAATTAGAAAAAGAAGGCTATGGTGATTTCCTAATCTTGTTTGAAAACAAAAAATAACCTCGCAGTTAGCGAGGTTATTTTTTTGTTACTTTACTTTTTTCTTTTTAAACTTGCTTAATACTTCATAAACGATTGGAACAATAAGAAGTGTTAATAATGTTGAACTTGTTAATCCACCAATTACTGTTACACCAAGTCCTTTAGAAATTAAGCCGCTACCTTCAAATCCTAGTGCTAGCGGGATAAGAGCACCGATTGTTGCAATTGCAGTCATTAAAATCGGGCGAAGACGTGTTGCGCCAGCTTCTAATAAAGCTTCACGTGTTGATAGACCTTCATTTTCTTTATGAATAACGCGGTCGATAAGCACGATTGCGTTTGTTACAACGATACCGATTAACATAAGGGCACCGATCATTGCAGAGACACTTAACGTTTCACCAGAGATTAGTAAGGCAACAAGAGCCCCAATAATGGTGAATGGTAGCGAGAATAAAATTGCGAATGGTGCAAGAGCCCCGCCAAATGTAACGACAAGAACGAAGTATACAATGGTAATCGCAGCTAACATCGCTAAGCCAAGTTGTTTGAATGATTCTTCAATATCTTTTGTAACGCCGCCCATAGAAACATCTACGCCAGAAGGAAGATCCATTTTATCTACTTCTTTTTGAACAGCGGCAGATGCTTTTGAAACGTCATCAGATGTTAGTTTTGCACTTACTTCTGCATAAACACGGCCATCGCGGTGTTTCACTGTATTCGAAGTTTCTCCTTCTTTTACAGTCATCACATCTTTCACAGCTACTTCATTACCAAGTGGCGTTGTAATTTTACGATTTGTTAAGTCATCGATTGTTTCATAATTTTGTTTTTCAGCTTCTACATATACGTTGACATCTTTACCGTCTTTTTTAATTGTTGTCAGAACAGGGCGATCATGTTGATTAGAAAGTCCCATTCCGATTTGCGCAGCCGTTAGACCCATTTTACTTAGTTTTTCCTGATCTGCGACTAAAGTGTATTCTGCATACGTTTTTGCAATACTAGAGTCTATATCCTTTAAGTCTTTATTTTTCTTCATGATATTTTGAATATCTTTTACGACAGGCTTAATCTTTTCAGAGCTATCTCCGTAAACGTATAGTTTGATTTCATTACTACCGCCGCTTGCTCCGAAGTCTTGGTTTTTCCATTCGCCTTTTCCAGACATCTTCTGTAAATCTTTAACGACTTGTTCTTTCTCTTTTTCGAAGTTTTTCGTGTCGTTATCATATTGTACGAAGAACATTGCTTGGTTTGATTGACCAGGACTCATTGGGTTTTCGCCACCTAATGAGAATTGAATTGTTTTGACGTCTTTATTATCTTGGAAGTGCTTCTCAGCTTTCGTTGCGATTTTTTCAACGTCTTCTAACGTTTGACCTGGTTCAGGGTTGTATGTTGCAATGATCATTTTTTCTTCTTCAGATGGTAAGAAACTTACACCAATGATTGGCACAAGTGCAAGACTACCAACTAATAGAAGGATAGCGATACTTGATGTAATAATTTTGTGATTTAAAGCCCATGCAAGTATGCGTTTATAAATATTTGCTAATTTACTTGGTTTTTCTTCATGATGTACTTCTTTTTCCCTCATGCTCTCTTTCTTAAATAAAGAGTGAGCTAGCATCGGTACGATTGTAACTGCTACTAGCAACGATGCTAATAAAGCGAAGACGATAGTTAAGGCGAATGGTAAGAACATTTCACCAATCATACCTTTTACTAGTCCAAGCGGTAAAAATACAGCAATTGTTACAATGGTAGAAGACATAATCGGAATAAACATTTCTTTCGTAGCTTCACGAATTAAATCTTTTCCGCGTAGTTTCTCTCCTGATAACGACATACGTCGGTAAATATTTTCGATAACAACAATGGAGTCATCCACAACGCGCCCGATAGCGACTGTCATTGCCCCGAGCGTCATAATGTTAAGCGTAATATCCATTTGTTTTATAACTAATACAGCAATTAATAAAGAAAGTGGTATGGAAACGACAGAGATTAATGTTGTTCGGATATTTCGTAGGAACAACATAATAATAACAATCGCAAAGATAGCACCAAAAATGGCTTTACTTAGCATTGTTTCTACTGATTTCTCAATAGGTGCACCTTGGTCGAATGTTGAAATAATCTCTAAGTCTTTATATTTTTTCTCAAGTTCTTTTACTTTATCTTTAACAGCATTTACAACATCAACTGTGTTCGCGTCAGCAGCTTTTACAATTTGAATTCCAATTGCTTCTTTTCCATTTGTTCGAGAAATAGATTCCGCTTTTCCGACTTCCTTAATATCAGCAATTTCGTCTAATGTAACTGTCGGAATCCCGTTGTTCATAGCGGCTGGATTCATTTGCGGCACTTGTGTACCAGCCCCAGCATTTTGACTACCTTGACCGCTTGCTGATGAAGGAACAGCAGGGATTTTTAATTCTTTTAATGCTTTCATTGTTGTAATATTTCCATCTACAACAACTGACTTTTCTGTGTCTTTAAATGTATATAAACCAAGTGGTAAAGATACGTCCGATCCTTTAATTACATTTTTTACAGTATCTTCACTTAAACCTAATTCTTTCATCTTATCTTTTTTGAAGACAAGTTGTACTTCATCTACTTGTTGACCTGAAATTTGAACAGATGCGACCCCATCAAGTCCTTTTAATCCTGGAACAACATTTTTTTCTACATTTTCAGTTAAGGTAGCTAAAGATTCATTTTTACTTGCTACGCTTAATGAAATAACAGGAAAGGCATTGAAGTTTACACGTGAAACTTTCGGGTCCTTTACGCCTTCTGGCATTTTCACATTTGCGAGAGCTTCTTTTATTTCTGTTTCAGCCTTTTCCATATTTTTATCAAAATCATATTCTACCTGAATAGAAGATGCATTTTGAAAAGATGATGAACTAACAACGTTTACACCACTTAAATTTTGCAGTTGCTCTTCCATCGGTTTTGAAATTTTATCAGCTACTTCTTCTGGTGTAGCACCAGGATAAACCGTGGTTACTGTTACGACAGGTGTTGTAATATCAGGAATTGTTTCTAGCTTCATATTCAGCCCAGAATAAATACCTGCAATGGTAACAATAATGGTTAGTAGCCAAACTGCGAACTTATTTTTTAACGAAAAATTAATAATTTTGTTCATGTTTGCGCTCCCTTTGTATTGTATTGACCAACTGGTCAGTCTAATACATAATATAACTGACTGATTGGTCAGCCGTCAATGAAAAGGGATGGTATAATACATTCATAATAAGATGCGAGATTAAATTTAGGAGAGACATGATATGAAAGAAAAAGAGCGTTTAATTATAGAGATGGCTATGAAGTTATTTGCGACTAAGGGTGTAAATGCGACATCAGTGCAGGAAATTGTGACAGCTTGTGGCATATCTAAGGGAGCCTTTTATTTATACTTTAAATCAAAAGAGGAACTTTTATTAGCGACACTTCGATATTACTATGACAAGATTCAGAACAAAATGATGGATATTGAAAAAGAGTCGTTATTGCCACGTGAAAAATTTGCAAAACAATTGCATTGCCAGTTTAATGATATACAAAAGCATAAAGAATTTATTATTATGCATGCAAGGGAAAATGCGATTCCTTTTAATAAAGAAGTAGAAGAATTTATGATGCGGATGAAGTTAGAGTCTCACGCATTTTATCGGAATAGTTTACTGTCTATTTATGGTGATAAGGTTATGCCATATTTATTAGATTTAGTCATTATGGTAGAAGGCATATGCCGTGGATATTTAGAACTAATTATTTTACAAGCGCCAGAAATAGACTTATCTTACGTCTCTGCTTTTATTTTGAAAAGAGTGGATCATTTAGTAGATGGATTGGTAGAATCTTCAGAAGAACCTGTGTTACATGAAGAAAAGCTTGGAGAATTTCTTTGTAAATCAGAGCTTATTAAGGAGCAGGTTAAGGAACATTTTTTAAAAGAAATTATTGTGTTTAAACGTACTTTAGCGGATCAATTAGAAGATGAGGAATTGCTTGTTACATTAGATGTTTTGGAGGCAGAAATGAGGATGCAAAATCCAAGAATTCCAGTTATCCAAGGGATGTTGTTTAATTTAGAGGCATATCCAGCTATAAAAGAGTTTCGTTTGAGGCTTATGAGCTATTACAATATAAAAAGGTAACAATGATAGTTTTCATTGTTACCTTTTTATTATGCATTCACTTTTTCTTTTTTCGGTGCAGTCTCTTCTTCATCAATGTTAATTGTTTCTTTTACGATATAAATCGGACGGTTTTTACTTTCGTCATAAATACGAGCAATATACTGGCCAACGATTCCAAGACCAAGTAATTGAATACCGCTAAAGAATGTAATAGCAACCATAATGGACGCCCAACCTGTTTGCGTGCCATGTCCAAAGACTTTCACAGTAATTGTATATAGTAAGACAATTATAGAAATAAGAACTGATAATAAACCTAAAGACATAACGATGCGTAATGGCTTTGTTGAAAATGCAATAATGCCGTCAGATGCAAATTTAATCATTTTCTTTAATGGATATTTTGTTTCACCAGCAAAGCGCTCATCACGTTCGTATTCAACATACGTTTGGCGGAAGCCAACCCAAGACATCATACCGCGGATGAAGCGATTTCGCTCAGTCATTTGATTAAAAACATCAGCTATTTTACGGTCGATGATTCGGAAATCACCAGTATCTTTTGGGATATCGATATCAGACATGTAGTTTAAGAATCTATAGAAATACTTAGCTGTTAAAAGTTTGAACCAAGTTTCACCTTTACGTTGCTTACGTTTTGCATAAACAACTTCATATCCTTCTTCCCATTTTGCAATAAGTTCAGGAATAACTTCAGGTGGATCTTGTAAGTCTGCATCTATAATTACAATAGCGTCACCTTTTGCAGCAGCAATACCAGCTGTAACAGCTACTTGGTGACCAAAGTTACGTGCGAAATTAACAATTTTTGTACGGTAATCATTTGCTGCAATCTCAGATAAGATTTCCATTGTGCGATCTGTACTACCGTCGTTTACAAAGACAAACTCGTAATTAATGTTATTTTGAAGCATAACGGACTTTAAACGGTTATAACATTCTTGTGCTACTTCTTCCTCGAAGTACATAGGAACTACAACCGAAATTAATTTTTGCATGTTGCATCCTCCGTATTTTTAATTAGTTGTTAAAATTTAATTAGTCACCTTTTTAGTTTGGTTGAATGTCCAAATTTTATTGAGGACAAAATTTATAACCATTCCGAAACCAATTGCGAAGATCTGTGCAATTAATGCATTAAAGGTAAGTTTATTTACTAATATAAATAAACATAATGTATTAAAAGCATATACAATTAAATTTACAGTTAGAAATTTAAAGAACATTGACGAGCCTTTATTATTAGGTTTAAACACCCAATTTTTATTCCAATAGTAGCTATTGGCAACACCAATTGAATAGGCAATGGTATTCGCAATAAGGTAGTTCATACCAAATTTTAATAATATCCAAAAGCTAATAATTGTAATGAGTGTATTAAAGATCCCTACTAAGCCAAACTTTAAGAGTTTTTCCATAATAATATCCTCATGTTTATAATAATATATAAGTAAAACAAAAAATATAGAAGTGTTATTCGTATACAACAAATAAAAATTATACCATATTTTCAAGTTTTAAATGAAATTAATCATGAAAAAATTGCCCTCAAAATGTAAATTATAAGTAAAATTGAGGGCAATTATAAATATTTTGAAAGGTAGTTTCTTATTTTCTTTTTATGAGAATTTCTTTTTCGATATTAGACTATAAAAAATATATATTCCGTAGCCTTGAATTATTGTAAAGCTAGGGATAATGAAGTATCGGTACCTTGTTTGGTATTCGATTAAGAAATGAATAGCTACGTAACCAATTATTAGTAATAAAAATAGAGTGTAATGTGTTTTATTTTGTTTAGTTAGGATGAGATAAAGGAGTGATAATGTGCCAAATATCATAGCCGCAGTATACATATACTTTTCATATTTTGTAAGATCCTCTTTTAATGACACCATATCCTTATCTGTCTTTTCCAATGTTACTAGGCTCCATAATGGTGCGGAGTCATAATCTGCCCACATGAGTACAAATTTATCCCCAAATAAAGATAAAACCTTCTGTGGATCAGATAGTCGCTCTTGAATTAGCTTTTTTTGGGCCGCAGTTCGTTCTTCGCCAAGTTTAAGGGACATAATATATTCCGCATCTGTACCAGAATAGCTCCCTTTTGTTTCATGATTAAATCCTACTGTGAATTTCCAAAGCGGATCACGATTAGATAGAGGGTATTGTGTGATTCCGGAATATATAAATGAATAACTTACAATTTGATGTAAAAGGAAAAATACAATCAAAATGCCACCAAGTTTTTTTACAGAAGTAAAAATTTCTTTTCTGGATTTTCCTAATATACCTTGTAAAAAGACATATATAGTTATTGCAATTAAGATTATAGCACCAAGTGGACGCATGATGTCTCCTAAAGCTAGGATAGCTCCTATAAAAATCCACGTATACTTATTGCTTAGGCCTTTTGTAATTAATAAATAGAAGCCTAGATAAAATAAAAATACAGCAAGGTGTTGATTTGTTAGTACAGAACTCAATACAATACTTGGTATATAAAATGCATATAGTAATCCAGCTATTCGTCCAGACCACTCATTAAATATATAAGAAGTTATTTTATAAATTAGTAATGTTGTTCCTGTACAATAGATTATATTTAAAAATTTTAAGAGAAACGTCCCTTCGCCAAATAACTTAATAATAAAGGCTTGGTACATTGTAAATCCAAGTTGGTAAACCCATGAAGTATAATAAGTATTTTGTGCGAAACTAAAGTCTCCTTTAGCAGCTTGTATAGCGCTATGGTACATCATTGCAAAGTCTGTTTCTACAGGGGTTTGAATATTGAGCACCCAAATTAATCGAATAGAAAAAGCCAAAATGATTAGTGAGATAGAAAATGTCAATTTTGACATATATTTATTAGAAATATAGCCAAAAAGTAAAAATACAAGACCTATTAGAATAAGGACTGGTACTAAAACTAAGAGGCTAGTATCATCATGTTCTTTAATCACTGCTACCGAATGCCATGTGATAGCACCAGAAATAATTAGACATAGTACTAATAAAAATTTCACAAAAAACGTATTAAGTTTGAGAGAGAACGTACTTTCCATAATATTTGAAAACCCCTTATCAAAATTTATTACTGATTCAACTTAACTGCCCTTTGTACGTTAAGTTACAGTATAAAGGGCAGGTTTAGGTAATTAAGAGTTTTGTTGTGCCCATTCTTCTATGTTCCAAACCTTTGTAATCCAATCTTCATAAAAGTCCGGTTCGTGACATACAAGAAGAATTGTTCCTTTATATGCTTTCATAGCCTTCTTAAGTTCCGCTTTTGCTGTAACATCAAGATGGTTTGTCGGCTCATCAAATAGTAGCCAGTTACTTTCTTCACCCATTAGCTTACATAAACGAACCTTTGCTTGTTCTCCACCACTTAATTGACTTAATGGGCGAGAAATATGTTCATTTTTTAATCCGCATTTTGCTAACATCGCACGAATTTGATGCTGGTCTAGGCCAGGGAATGTATTCCATACATCATCAATTGGTGTTATATTATCAGCTTTAACTTCTTGCTCAAAGTATGCTGGCTCTAAGAAGTCACCAAGACTCGTTTTACCACTTAAAGGTTTAATTTTACCTAAAATTGTTTTTAGTAACGTTGATTTACCAACACCATTACATCCAACGATAGCAATTTTTTCACCGCGTTCAATTGTCATTGATAGCTTTGGTAGTAGCGGATGTGTATATCCAATTTCTACATTTTCACCTTCAAAGACGAAGCGACTACTTGCACGACTTTCTTTAAATGAGAATTCAGGTTTAATTGCTGTTTCCGGGCGATCAATAAGTTCCATGCGATCAAGTTGTTTTTGACGACTCTTTGCACGACCTGTTGTTGAATAACGGGCTTTGTTCTTTGCAATGAAATCTTCTTGCTTTTTGATAAACTCGCGCTGCTTTTCATAAGCGTTTATATGTTGATTTTTATTGATTTCTGCTAGTTCTAGGAATTTTTCATATGTCGCTGTATAGCGTGTCATTTTTGTGAATTCTAGATGGAAAATAACATCAACACATTTGTTCATAAATTCCGTATCATGAGAAATTAATAAGAATGCATGTGGGTATTCTTTTAAATAATTTGTTAACCAATGAATATGTTCAACGTCTAAATAGTTAGTAGGTTCATCAAGTAATAACACTTCTGGTTGTTCAAGTAATAGCTTTGCAAGCAATACTTTTGTACGTTGTCCACCGCTTAGTGCTGAAACATCACGATCTAAACCAATCGCATCAATTCCAAGACCACGTGCAGCCTCTTCAATTTTCATATCTAGTAAATAGAAACCACCTGCTTCAAGTGCATCTTGTATTTCTGCCATTTGCTCAAGAAGTTCTTCTAGCTCTTCTGGTGTAGCAGTTCCCATTTTTTCTGTAACTTCATTTAAAGCTTTTTCCTTTTCGAATAACGGTAAAAATGCATCCGCCAGTACGTCACGAATTGTACGTCCAGGCGTTAAAACAGTATGCTGATCTAAGTAGCCGTAATGTGTGCCCGGTGTCCATTCTACACGACCTTGGTCATGAATAAGTTGACCAGTAATGATATTCATAAATGTTGATTTACCAACGCCGTTTGCACCAACTAATCCAACGTGTTCACCTGCTAGTAATCGCATAGATACATCTTTAAATAATGTACGATCGCCAAATGTATGTCCTAATTTTTCAACTGTTAATAAGCTCATAGTATCCTCCGTCCAACTTGAAATAGTACCTTGAATCATGATACTAAATTCTTTCATATAATGCCATCATTTCAAAATGTATATATTTTCAAAACAAGCCAATGTACGAATGTTTATTGCTCATTTCCCAGACTTTTATGGTCCAAATGCAGAAAACACACTTGTCCATCATACATTAAAAGGAATACTTGCAAATAAAATGTCTAGCTTTGTTGGAGATAAAAAGATCGCCCGTGAATATATTTTTACACCAGATGGTGCAAAAGCAATAGTTGAATTAGCTTCACATGACGAGGCCTATGGACAAAATTGGAACATATCAGGTTATGGTGCCATTACAGGTGAGGAATTGATTTAACACATACGGGAATTAACGGGATATACCAAACGAATAATAACTGTAAAAAGAGGAATGATCCAGTTCATTGGTCTGTTTGATAAGCAGATGAAAGAATTTGTGGAAATACTATATTTGACGGAAAAACCAGTTGTATTAAGTGGAGAGAAGTACGAGAAATATATTGGGGTTGTACCTAGAACTTCTTATTATGAAGGGGAATTGTATATAAGTAAAAAAACAAGCTTCTATTTACAATTTAGAAGCTTGCCTTGTTATTGTTTATCTACCTAGCTTTTTATTTACAAACCCTAAAATTAATCTACGTATTTGTGGATCAATTGCAAGGCCAATAATGCCATACAATATACCAGTAAGTACTAAAGCTACTAGTGGTGGTAAGCTAATTAGTACTGTGCGGTATATTGCATAACTAATTATAAATGCTAGTGTATTGAATATTATTCCTTTAAATAGCAATGAAAATCCTTTACGAACGAATAATGAAAATCCGATTAATAATGTAATCTCAGTAAGGATAGCAGCTACAGCAGCTCCCATCATTCCAAATTGGCTACCTAATATGATGTAACTTATGATAGCGACAGCTAATCCAATTGCCATAGTTGTTGCACGTTTCCATTGTTGACCAGCTGTTGTTAAATTATCAGCAAGCGGATAGTTGATAGATTGTAAAATGACCATAAAGGCTAAAATTGCAAGGGCATCACCAGCTGGTGCATATTTTTCACCTAATAGAGTTACAATCCAAAAACTTGGATCGGCAATAAACGGGATAGAAATTCCCATCCCTAAGAAAGACATAAGCTTTAATTCGAATTGAGATAGCTTTCTATGTTCATCAATATTATTTTCGTTTCCAAAAGCAAACAATTTTGGATAAAAGGCTGCTGCAATTACACCAGGTATTTGGTAAAGTACAGCAGGTATTTTATAGGCGGCCCCAAAGAATCCAACTTGTGCTTTCGTTGAAACTTTTTCTAAGATAATAGGACCTAACTGCGGTAAAAGCATAATGATAACGCCATTGACTGTGAAAATAAGTAATTGATCTAAAATGCCTTTATTCCAACCCTTATGAATTGTTGTATAGCGGATTGTCATTATAAAGGCAATGACTCCTGTTACAAGGCTAGATATTCCGTACATAGCAGCAACCATCATAAGTGACCATTTAAATGACATCCCTAGCAGAAGAGCGGCTGCGGCCGTCACACCTTGTAGTACAGAAATAATCGCTGTGAATTGCATACGCTCTGTTACTTGGAAATAGGCCATCCCAACCCCTTGTAAAGTAGCTCCAAACATGGTTGGTAGTACGACCCAATATACCATGGCACGTAAGTAAGCATCGGTGTAGAAGAACTGAGCGAAAATGGCGAAGAGCACAGAAATTACGATAGCTAATACTAAACGAATTCGTAAATAACTGCTTATTAATACGCTAATGTTAGCGTTGCTTCTTGTTCCTTCACGCATAAACGTATGTGTCAAACCTGCATCCGTAAAATAGCAAATGACAGCGGAAACTGCTAATGCAACTGTAAACATCCCGTACTCATCTGGTGAAACATATCTTGCAAAGAGAATTGTTGCAATAGCCAGTACAAAACGAACAGTAATGTTTCCTACAAAGAGGTAGGATGCATTTTTTAGAATTTTATTTGTTTTCATGAGAAAAGACCTTTCTATTCTTTAGGACCCGGTTAGCTCGTCCTATTTGTAATTTTGATTTGTTCACAGAAAGAGAGTATCGTTATATTTTCAGTTTAAGAAAACAGAAATTTAATTCGTACAAACCAAAGCATTGCATATAGTTTTTTACTACGCTTTCCATTCTTTGAATAGATTTTACGGCAATATTTCTTTATATCTTTTTTGATTAATTGAACTTGTGATTTATCTAATTGAGAGTTTTCTTTAATATATATACAAGAGTTATTGATGACTGTATAAGGAAATAAATAAGTCTCAAGAATCTCAATAAGTGACTGAGGGTCTTTTGTAATGAAATCTTGAGATTTATTATGTATCCAGTCTTTCATACGATTGAATACTTCCAGCTCTTTTGCCGTTTTTAATTCATAATCTTTATATTTAGAAGAAAGATTTCCTTCTGATAAGATTCTGTAATATGTTAAGTATTCATCGACATAACATACATTTGTCACACTCATAAGTTTAAATAAAAACTCCAAGTCTTCGCCCCAACTACATCCTGGTGTAAAACGAATGTTATGATCTATTACGATAGATCTTTTGAAAATCCAAGTACTTGTTTGAGCAACAACTTGATGTGTAAGGAATGCTTTTGTCATATCACCTTTAATAAAGTTTGTTGTATGTTCAACCTTCTCGCCTGTTTCTTCGTAGAAATTCATATAACCACAATAGCACGCGTCCATTTCGTTTTTATGCAGACTTTCGACTTGCTTCTCAATTTTAGTTGGATGCCATAAGTCATCACTATCAAGGAAAGCGACATATTCTCCGCTAGCATTTTCCATACCTGTATTACGGGCTACTGAAACGCCTTGGTTTTTTTGATGAACGTATTTTACTTGCCCTGGGTATTTTTCAGCAAGATTTTTTACGATAGAAGGTGACTGATCTTTACTCCCATCATCTACAATTACAATTTCGATGTTTTTATATGTTTGATCTAATATTGATTGCATCGTTTCTTCAATATATTTTTCCGTGTTATACAGAGGTATGACAACAGAAACAAGTTGTTTTTGCTCCATCATAGAATTTTTATCTCCTCAAGTTTTTTATGTCTTGCACCATATATACAAGCCTTTTGAAAGGAAGAAGATTACAAGAACATCTGTATAATTTTAACGCATATAAACTTTGTAAATCAACTTTCTATTAAAAAGGTGGTGGCTTATGGTTAATTTTCGTATTTCAAACAGCTTTAATATGTTTATTGCATATAAATTCTTCTTTATACTATTTTTATTTAGTTAGTAAGTAGGATGTATTTATCATAACGATTGTGAAGGGGAATAAATGATCATTGAGAATAAAAAACCTCTTAATTTTTGAAATAAATTAAGAGGTTTTTTTATATTGGCTTTGAACTATTAGGTTAGTCTTTGTCTGGCTCAGTTGCATGTAATTTTTGCTTTAGTAACGCATAATCTTGCGTTAATGTTACAAGTTGATGATGTTGTTTAGAAATTTTTCTTGTTAGGTCAAAAATTAAGATGAAACAGAATAATAATCCAAATAAAAATAAAATGGAAGGGGGATATTCTACTTTTAATAGTTTTCCAATCCAGTTTATAATTTTATCGGTAGAACTTAAAATAGCCATTGCAATACAAACAAAAATCCACAAAACAGCATATTTCGTTTCTAAAGTTCCGCGACGAATAGAATTAATAATTAATAATAATAATAATAAAATAAAGATGAATGAAAAGGTAATTATAGGCATTTATTATCAACCTTTCACGATTTTTTGCATCAATATAGCAAGACTTACCTTAATCATGTAATATGCAGATTTAAAAGGTGTGATAGAAGATTGTCCACCTTGTCGCTCTTGCATATTTACAGATATTTCATTAATGCGAAGTTTTTTCTTTTTTAAATGAATAAGAACTTCTGGTTCTGGATAATCTTTTGGATAATTGTGTGCAAAAATTGTAATTACTTCTCGATTGATAGCACGATATCCAGAAGTTGGATCCATAAATGTTTGTTTTGTTAGTACTTTCAATAGGGCAGTAAAATAAAAAATACCGATTCTTCTGGAAATACTACCTTTATATGCTGTTTTTTCTGTAAAACGTGACCCTAGTACCATATCGCATTCATCTTCAGCGATAGGCTTTATAATTTTATATAAATCATCGGGGTTATGTTGTCCATCAGCATCGAACTGAATCGCAATATCATATCCATTCTCATATGCGTATTTATATCCAGTTTGTACAGCTGAGCCAATACCTAGATTATACGGTAAATTCACAAGGTGAACAGGAAATTCTTTTACGATTTGAGCTGTTTTATCGTGTGATCCATCATTAATAACGCAAATGCTTAATCCAGTAAAATGCTGTTTTAGTTTTAATAATCTTGTTAATGTATCTGCAATTGCCTCTTCCTCGTTATACGCTGGAATAATAATTAACGTTTTTGGTATTGAAATTGGTACTTCAATAGTCATTACCGCACCATCCCTTATATACTTAATCATATTATGGTTATTTTTAAACGAACTTTATTTAATATACCATTAACAGTATAACAAAATAAAGGAAAAGCTGGTGCATGATTTAAGAGAACAGATTGAGAATCAAAGGATAAGAGGGAATGTTTTGTATAAAAAATACATGCAAGGAAGAAAGAACCTATGCATGTATATGGAAGAGTATCGTATTAAATATTCCAAGGTTTATTTAAAGTTAAAACCTCAGCCATTTCTTTACTTTTTAAACGTCCTTTTTTTCTATTTTCCGCGCGTTCTGAACCGGTTGTGTGTAACCAATGTTCTTCCTCAGTTTCAGGAAGTACTTGTGGTACGGACGAAGGTTTTCCATCTTTTATTGCCACAAATGTAATGAAGCAAGTGGCGGCAATTCTACGCTCGCCTGCTAATAAATTTTCTGCGATTACTTTTACGAAAACCTCCATTGAAGATTTCCCTGTATAACATACAAATGCTTCATAACAAACAGAATCAGCTTGGTGAATTGGAGTTAAAAAATCAACTGAATCAATAGATGCTGTTACGCAATGTTTACGACTATGTCTTGCAGCCGCAATTGAAGCAATACTATCAATTTCTGCTAATAATTTCCCTCCAAACAGTGTTTGGTGATTATTTAAATCGTTAGGAAAAACACGTGTTGTTTTAATTGCTTTTGATTCTCGCATGAATTTCTTTTCCATATATTCAGCCCCTATAGTCTGTTTTCAATCAGAATAATATGTGTAATTGGATTACTCATATTAGATATTTAATAAAGTAAAGCGTATTCCAAAAGAGGATTATTTAAACTTCTGTATTTGTATTCATGTAACTGAAAGAAAATTTATTTTATCTAAAATGTAGTGTAAAAGAGGATTCGCTTACATTGCAAGTAAAAAGTAATGACTATGTATTTGTCATAGAAATTCCCTATCAGCCGTGTACCCATTCATGATAGAATCGTTTTGTTATGAATGGAAATAGAGGTGCAATGGACATATGAATCATATACAAACAAATTTTTCATCTTTCTTCAATAAAATTACGATCGGTGCGATGCTCGCATTTTTTGTTTATAGTTGTTGGACAGCATTTGAGACGAGTAAGCAATTTTTTGGAGGAAGTACAACAAGTGTAACAATCATATTGGCAATTTTCGTCATACTCATTTTGTTAGTGGCATCAATTTTACAATATCGTTTTACAGACAAACAATTTTTTATTTTTCTTATAAGTATATCTATAGTTGTGAGGCTTAGTATGCTGTTATTTGTAGACGTTCCAATAATTGGTGATATGAAAGTGATGTATGAGTCTGCAAAGGAGATTGCAATTGGTAATAATATAGGGACTGTAACTCATTTGCCGTTTATTATATATGAGTCAGTAATTATTCGTATATTTGGTGATACATTATTTGCTTTACAACTATTTAATGTGTTATTTTGCGCAGGAACTGCATTTTTTATTTATCGTATTGCGGCAATGGTTTTTGGGGAAGGATGCGGTCGTATTGCTTCCACATTTTATGCTCTGTATATTCCAAATATATTCATGAGTTCCGTAGTAACTCATGAGTCACTTGCAATATTTTTATTTTATTTTGCTTGCTACATACTTTTATATAAAGGATTAGATCATCCTTATATGTGGGTGTTTTCAGCAATTTTATTTGCATGTAGTAATATGATTTTCCCAGTGGGATTATTTCTTCCTATTTTTATCACGATATATGTATTATTAATTGAAGTGTTTCAATCAGCAACGAAACAAAAAGTGTTACTAAAGACGATAGGGATACTTATTCTGTTTTATAGTGCTCATTTTAGTGTGAATTATGGAATTAAGACAATGGGACTGTCACAATATACGATTACGAATGAGACGTATGTTCAATCTGTCTTAATTGGAAAAACGCAACGTGAGGAAAAAGTATCGAAAAATCAAAGTGTAACAGAGCATATTGATCAAAAGTTAAAAGAGATTGAGGGAGAAAGATTTAAACTTTTAGAACCGGTGATAAATCAGTTTTCAGATGAGGGGATAAATTCTACCCTTTTCAAATATGAAAAACTGATATATACAGCGGTAACATTGTTTATGTCTATCGCTTTATTACACTTTCTTATTAAGAAACAACAAAACGAGGGATATATGTTGTTCTTATTGTTAATTAGTGGATACGTATTGTTAAAGCTCTTCCAAGTCGATATGGCATATTATAATCTTATTGTGCCAGCATTGTTTATTTTGCAAAGCTTTGGTGTTTATATGAGTTATGTATATTGTCAAAAAATATTCTTTAGAAAATAAAAAGAATCCAATTCGGATTCTTTTTTTGATGGAAGATGAATACTAAGAGCTAGTAGAGATAAAGAATCTCTACTGACATAATCGCTCTATCGGTTCAGTTCTAGTTGTAAACTATCAGCTGTTAGAGCCATTTTTGAGGAATCGTCTTGAATTCCTTTCATTACTTGTGAAATGGTTTCTAACTCATTTTCAATTTTTTTATTCTGTTCTTTTGAGTTAGACATGTCTTTTACGATTTCTTGGAAGTATTGGTCCGTTGCAGACATACTATCAGTTCCTTCAGATACGAGAGAGCTAATTTGTTTCACGGAAGAAGAGACACGAACAATCTGTTCATTTGTTTTTTCAACGAGCTTTGTAACGTTAAATATAGATTCTTTCGTTTGCTCTGATAACTTTCTAATTTCTCCAGCTACAACAGAAAAGCCTTTGCCAAATTCCCCAGCACGCGCAGATTCAATTGCTGCGTTTAGTGCGAGTAAATTTGTTTGCTCGGCAATTGATTTTACAATATCTATAATTTCGTTAATTTTGTTAGAAATATCGAGAAGTTCATGTGTATCTGTAATAATCGTTTCCATGTTCGTTTGAATGTATTCCATTCGTTTATTTTGCTCATTTAATTGTTCTTTACCTTTATTTGCTTTTTCTTCTGATGTTGTAGCTAATGACGTACCTGTTTTAGCAATTTCTACAATCGTTTCAGATTTAGCGGTTAACTGCTGAATAGAAGCGCTTGTTTTTTCAGATACAGATGCTAGTTCTGTTGCAATATGCGTAATGGTCATAGCTGTTATTTCTTTTTCTTTTTCAAGTTCTTTTTGCATTCTTTCATATTCAGATTCATAAGACGCAATAACGAGTTCTTGTTCAAGAGTAAATAATTTATTTATTACGTTTATAGAATAAGAAAAATCGTCAATTGTTGTAATTTTCGTTTTTAAAATCTTTATGATAGAGCGGAATAATTCTTGATAAGCGGCAGTATACCATTTTCTATGTAACCCAATTTGTACATGTCTTTTTGCAATTCTAACACGTTGTTCAATAAAGTCTTCATGCATATCTCCGCTAAATAATTCTTTTATATGTGTTTTTAAAGTTTGCTTTAGTTTTGGAATAGAGCTATAACGTTCGATAATCGTAATTAAATTAGGCTGTTTTGTAATATTGAAATAGAATTTTTCAGTAATCCAATCAATTTCTTCATAAATAAAAGGCTGTAGTACCTTTACGATTTGTAAATCTTCTTTTGAAATATGTAGCATATCCATTTGAATTTTCAGTTCAGAATTAGTAGGAACGTTAAAAGTGATTTGTTGATTCTTACTTAATTCAAGTATACTTACGTTTGTTTTATTGTTATGTTTTTTAAAAACCCCAAGCATCGTTCTTCCCCCTGTTTGTAAAGCGTTTTCATTTTTTGGTTCTAATATAATTATATATTTTTATATGCAATTACTCTATATTAGTGTGTAGAATAGTATATAAATTAAGAGAATTCCATATAGAATTCTCTTAATGACCTTTATTAATTTTAGCATGTGTTTTAAAGAAAACTGGGAAATGTACATTATATATGACAGTGACAACACGAATAATGAATGTTACTAATAAACAAACATAGAAAGCCAATACGTGTGCCCCCATTGCATATGTGATTAGGAAACTAATTGCCCCTAAAATAGAAGCGATGGCGTAAATTTCTTTTCGGAATACGTAGGGGATATCTTGAGCGCAAATGTCACGCAAAATACCGCCTCCAATACCTGTAATGACTCCCATTGAAACAACTAAAAATGAGGCGTCAACATGATGTGACATTGCCGCATTTGCACCAATAGCTGTAAAAACGCCTAAGCCAACAGCATCAGAAAGCATAATAACAACTTGAAGTTTATTGATACGCTCAAAAAACATACAAGTAAATAATGCTGATAATACGCTTACGAAAAAGTAAATGGGTTTAACAAATGCGACGGGAGGCAGGTTACCGATCATAATATCACGAATAATACCGCCGCCGAGCGCAGTAGCTACAGCTAAACAAAGGACACCGAATAAATCTAAATCTTTTTTTAAACCAACTAATGTACCAGAAATGGCAGCGGCGATAATGCCAAGAAACGTAAATATATCGATTAATAACATGGCCTTAATCCCTTCCTCTTAAAGATGTTCCAGAGAAAAAATATACACTAAAGTATTGGAAATAACAATTACTTTTCGCTACATGTAGAAAAACGGATAAAATACATAAAGAAAGCGTTTGAAAATGTTTGGAAAATAGCTATAAAGTAATTTGAAAAAGATATGAAAAGATTAATTTTACATTTTTTGATGCTACCTATTTGGTAAAATGTTACAATGTTAGGTATGCTGTTTACATCTGTATAAAATGATAAAAAAATATGTATATACTGACAAAAATAAGGGGATGGTTGTTAGATAGCTTTTGTAAAAATAGGGAGTATAGCGAAAGGACAGTAATTTCTATTACTGATTAATACTTGTCCTTGCTAGTTTTAGCCGGAAAAATAGTTCTCGATTTGAATATGAGTTATGTTATAATTGCTAGGTGTGTTTGAATGATAAAAAATTATGATTAAAAGATAATGTTAAGATTTTGTATGGAGGTCTTGGAATGTTAGCAAATCAAGCTAGGGTTAGATTTGAGCGTTTTTTGCTCTTTTTTATTATTTTACAGCCTGTTTTAGATTTATTAACGTCTCTTAGCATCACTTTATTAAAGTCAAGTGCTACCGTTGGAATTTTAGTAAGATTCCTTATTATGGCTGTTGGTGGTATTTACATTTTAATTCAGGCAAAAGAGAAGGGAAATAGAAAGTTTTTAATTTATCTTATATTATTAGCCGGAGTTTTAGGGGTAGGATTTATTAATAACAAACTAGTTAAGGATCCTATTGTACTTGGTGAAGAAGTTAAATTCGTTGCGAAAGCATTATATATATATATCATGCTGGGATCATACATTTTAGCTTTAAAATCACTGAAAAAGAAAGTTAATATTAGTGATAAGGTTCGAAATAGTATTGTATATTCTACATTAATCATTAACGCAATTATGGTTATTTCTATTTCAACATCTACTGACTTTGGTAGTTATGAATGGATGAAGGTGGGTTCTCGAGGTTGGTTCTATGCAGGGAATGAACTAGGTTCAATCTTAGCTATTATTTTCCCTATTGTGGTACTATATTCTATTCAAAAAACAAAGAGCTGGAAACACGTTTTATATTGGATTCCATCGCTTTTAATGATTTACTCATTAATTCAGGTCGGTACGAAAGTAGGAATGGGCTCAATTGGTGCTACGTTAGCGGCAGCAATCGGGATCATTGTACTACAATTATTATTTAATAGAAAAAATCCGAACAAAAAATCCCTTGCGCTTAATGCAGTAATTGCTATTGTCCTATTAGCTGGTGTAGTTGGAACGTTTAAACAGACACCATTAGCACAAAATATGGGTATTCACAATAACTATTTATCAGAGCAAAATGTAGCACAGCAAGGTCAAAAAGAAAAAGAAATTAAAGAGAAGCTGAAAAAAGAGCAAGAACTTAAAGCAAAAGAAGAAACTCATCATAAAGGTGAAAAGCCAGAAGAAAAGGCGAAGATAGAAGAGGAAGTTAAGAAAGAGCTTGAGAAAGAGCAAAAGAAAGAAAATCAAGAAAACCTTATTTTCAGCGGACGTCAAGTATATGAAGAAAGACATAAGCAGTTCTTTAAAGAAGCGCCAATGTCACAAAAGTTATTAGGAATGGGTTATGCAGGTAATTTTAAATATAATGAACAAAAGCAGCCAGATCCAAAGCTAATTGAAATGGACTTCCACGATTGGTTTTATGACTTTGGGATTATTGGTTTTGCATTACTAATGATTCCATTTATTTATTACGGCTTAAGAATCCTACTAGTATTTATTACAAGGTTTAAAGAGATATTTAATATAAAATATGGAATGATTGCAGCAAGCTTATTGTTAGCATTAGGTATTGCTTATATTGCAGGACATATTTTAACAGCACCAGGAGTTGGGATTTATTTTGTAGTGGTGTTAGCTTATCTAATTGTAGACTTAGAAATTGAATGATCAAAATAAAAGCTAACTTTTGTTAGCTTTTATTTTTTAGTACAGTAAAATAAAGATAGATGGAAATGTAGCGAGGATTTAAAGGAGGAAAAAATATGAGGATATTGCATATGAATGCAGGAGCAGAAGATGGGGGAGGGAAAACACATATTATTTCACTTCTCGATCAGTTTCCAACTGGTGAAGTAGAATTAGCGGTATTTGAAGATGGAATTGTTGCGAAAGAAGCAAGAGAGTTAGGGATAAAAGTCCATGTGTTTTCACAAAAATCCCGCTATGATTTATCTATTTTAAAGAATATAAGCGAATTCATTAATAATGAAAAATTTGATATAGTTCATACGCATGGTCCTAGGGCTAATTTCTATGTTTCTTTAATGAAAAAGAGAATAACGGCAAAATGGGTAACAACTATTCATAGTGATCCATTTGAAGACTTTACTAAACAAGGCTTAAAAGGTTGGATTTTTACGAAATTAAATTTGAAAGCCTTAAAAAATGTAGATTTATTTTTTGTTGTAACAAATAGATTAAAGAAAAGTTTAGCTGCTTTAGGTATTTCTAATGAAAAGATGCATGTTATTTATAATGGAATTGAATACGATAAGGAAAAAGCAGAAGGTTATAATAAAAAAGAAATGTTCAATATTGATGAAGATGTATTTACGGCAATCCAAGTAGCACGATTGCATCCTGTGAAAGGACATGAAGTTCTATTTGATGCGTTACAACGAACAAAATTAGAGAAAATTAAAGTATTGTTAGTTGGCGATGGCCCGTTAGAAGAAAATCTAAAGTCATTGGCTACTGAAAAAGGGGTTAATAATAAAGTTGAGTTTTTAGGGCATCGTCAAGATGTAAAACAATTATTTGCGTCGTCACATGTGAATTTATTAACCTCCCATAGTGAAGGGTTCCCACTAGTTTTATTAGAAGCGGCAAATCAACGCGTACCATCAATTGTAACTAGGGCTGGAGAAATTGAACCATTAATTGTAGATGAAACGTACGGATGGATTGTGCCAACAGATGATGGAAGGGCATTAGCATTAGCTTTAGAAGAAGCGTATGATAAGTGGAAAACTGGAGAATTAGCAGCAATGGGGAAACATATTTATGAGCATGCTATTATGAACTTCTCACTTCAAAAACTATATGAAGATACAAAGGAAACATATAAGCAATTAATAGCGAAAAACTTGTAATGATAGAGAGGATAGTTAACTATGGCAGTACAAACAGTTGATATTCTAGGCGTTCCTTTTTCTACAATGACAATGGATGAAACGGTCCAATATTTAAAAGAACAACTAGAAGTGGAGCGAACACATACTTTTCAGGTAGTAACAGCAAATCCTGAAATTGTTATGTGTGCAAAAAAGGATGAAGCATTCCATCAAACATTATTAAATGCAGATTTAATTACACCTGATGGTATTGGAGTCGTAAAAGCAAGTGGTATGTTAGGTACACCTGTAAAGGAACGTGTAGCAGGTTTTGATTTAATGTGTAATTTACTTGCGGCGTTATCAGAAGACAGTAAACCAGTATCAGTTTTCTTATTAGGTGCAAAACCGCATGTTGTACAAGCTGCAGCAGATCATTTAACGAAGACGTATTCAGCTGTATCTATTGTGGGTATACAAGATGGGTATTTTAAACAAGAAGAAGAAGAGAATATTGTTTCTCGTATTCAAAAGGCAAAACCAGACTTATTGCTTGTTGCACTTGGTTTCCCGAGACAAGAGAACTTTATCCAAACGAATAAGCATCGTTTAGAAACGAAAATAGCTGTTGGAGTAGGCGGAAGTTTAGATGTATGGGCTGGAGAGGTAAAACGTGCACCAAAATGGATTCAAGCGATCCATTTAGAGTGGTTTTATAGATTATGTAGCAATCCAACGCGTTGGCGTCGTCAGTTAGTATTAGCGGAATTTTTAAAAGAAGTCATGCGTTCAAAAAAGTAGCGTTCTATCGCTACTTTTTTATTTGTCCATTTTTAATAAAGTGAGTTTTTATTCATCTACTACCGATTGCGGACCCTCACTAATCGAGTGTTTAATGGCCATTTTTTTTTTTATCTGTCCGCCTTTGCTTCAGCTGAATTTTGAGGTGAGGGGTCTTACTGCCATCAAATAGTCGGATAAGTATTTTACTTTTTGGGAATGATGAAGGAGAATTTTTTACACGAAAGTATTTTACTTATACAATTCACACATGTAAAATGATGTGTAAAGACAGCTGTGTAAGGAGGACTTCTTGTGGGCAAGGTGAAAGAAATTTCGAAGCGAAAGCTACTTGGTATAGCGGGGCTTGGATGGTTATTTGATGCAATGGATGTTGGAATGCTTTCATTTGTAATGGTAGCATTGCAAAAAGATTGGGGATTAAGTACGCAAGAAATGGGCTGGATAGGCAGCATTAATTCAATTGGTATGGCGGTCGGGGCGCTCGTTTTTGGAATACTATCAGATAAAATAGGGCGGAAATCAGTCTTTATTATTACATTATTATTATTTTCTATCGGTAGTGGTTTAACGGCTTTAACGACGACACTTGCTATGTTCCTTGTTTTACGATTTTTAATTGGTATGGGGCTTGGTGGAGAACTTCCAGTTGCTTCTACATTGGTATCGGAGAGTGTTGAAGCACATGAACGTGGCAAAATAGTTGTGCTATTAGAAAGTTTTTGGGCAGGTGGATGGCTAATCGCAGCTCTTATCTCGTATTTTGTTATACCGAAATATGGTTGGGAAGTTGCGATGATATTGAGTGCGGTTCCAGCGCTATATGCTTTATATTTAAGATGGAATTTACCGGATTCTCCAAGATTCCAAAAGGTTGAAAAAAGGCCATCCGTTATCGAAAATATAAAGTCAGTTTGGTCTGGGGAATATCGTAAGGCAACAATTATGTTATGGATTTTATGGTTTTCTGTTGTCTTCTCCTATTATGGCATGTTCCTTTGGTTACCTAGTGTAATGGTATTAAAAGGATTTAGTTTAATAAAAAGTTTCCAATACGTACTTATTATGACGTTAGCTCAATTGCCAGGTTATTTCACGGCTGCTTGGTTTATTGAACGTCTTGGTCGTAAGTTTGTTTTAGTTACGTATTTAATTGGTACAGCTTGCAGTGCTTACTTATTTGGAGTGGCAGAGTCATTAACGGTATTAATCGTAGCAGGCATGTTACTATCATTCTTTAATTTAGGTGCTTGGGGTGCATTATATGCCTATACACCTGAACAATACCCAACAGTTATTCGTGGTACAGGTGCAGGGATGGCGGCAGCATTCGGTCGTATTGGTGGTATTCTTGGACCGCTATTAGTAGGATATTTAGTGGCTTCACAGGCTTCACTATCACTAATATTTACGATTTTCTGTGGATCAATTTTAATAGGCGTATTTGCTGTAATTATACTTGGGCAAGAAACGAAACAACGAGAATTAGTATAAGGTAAAACTTTAATCGGTAAGTGATCTCATTATTGGCCCGTACCAATTATGTTTTAGA
This sequence comes from Bacillus sp. BD59S, assembly GCF_007363175.1. NCBI lineage: Bacteria > Bacillati > Bacillota > Bacilli > Caryophanales > Bacillaceae > Bacillus > Bacillus sp. BD59S. Next base: position 5,037,822 of record NZ_CP034686.1, on the reverse strand, counting down.
GTAGTAAAACTAAGAGCTCATGTTTTCTCATTCAGTGGGTTTTACTGCCTACAAATAACGGAATAAAAGGGCAGGGGAACCATGATGGTTCCCTTTTTTCTGTTTTTTTAGATAAATAATGGTATAGTAAGAAAAAGGGAATGTTCCTTATAAAAGCGAATGTATACAACAGGACATACGGACAAAAGAATTAGGTGGTTGAACAAATGAAAATTTTACTGATTATGGAAGATGCAGAAGAGCGAAAAAGTTTAGCTGAAAAATTTATTGAAAATATAAGGAATGTAGAATGTTTTGAAGCAAATACAGGAACAGAATCATTATTTATGATGAAGAAGCATACACCAGATTTTGTTTTTTTAAATTCAAAATTACTAGATGGAACGGGTTTTGAATATGCGAGTTTATTACGGGAAGTAAATTGTTATACGAAATTTATTTTTATGGGTGAAGATATAGAAGAATCCATTACAGCGTTTCGTTTTCAAGCAGTTTATTATTTACTACGCCCATTTCGCGAGGAAGATTTGCAATTCCTTTTATATAGAATGGCTAAAGAGCAAGGTGAGAAAGCAAAGAGCTATTTGCGTAAACTACCGATAGAAGGTCAAGAAGGGATTCGGTATATTTTCCCTGAAGATATTGTATATGTAAGCAAAAACAAGGAAAACAAAACAGTTTCAATTTATACAACAAATAATCAGTATATTTCAACATATACACTCCAGGAGCTAGAAAATAAGCTAAATGCATATGATTTTTTACGTGTGCATAAAAGTTATTTAATTAATATGTCATATGTACAAGAGTTAAAGCCTTACTATAATGGCACATATAATCTGTATTTAGATAAATATGATGAGCAACCGATTCCAGTAAGTCGTAATTATGTGAAACGACTTCGAAATAAAATTGAATTATAGCAGATAATGCGAAGTTTTTAACATGATAAACTAAAAATCCTTCATGATAGGGAGGATTCAAATTAAATATTCAGAAAATTTAGTACAATCCCACTAAGAAATAGTATTGGGGGGATTGTATGTGAGAACATTGAAGTCGATTTTACTTTGGGGAGTTATTGCAGCAGTAGGAGCCGGTGCTTTTGGTGTAATAGCTTTATCACAAGGTGAAACTATTAATGCTGTATGGCTCTTAGTAGCTGCGGTATGTGTGTATGCAGTTGCTTATCGTTTTTATAGTAGATTTATAGCCAGAAAGGTATTCGGTTTAGATAATAATCGGCAAACGCCAGCTCATACATTAAATGATGGAAAAGATTATGTTCCGACAAATAAATGGGTATTATTTGGGCATCATTTTGCAGCAATCGCTGGGGCTGGGCCTTTAGTAGGACCGATTTTGGCGGCACAAATGGGATATTTGCCAGGGACAATATGGATTATTGTAGGGGTAGTTGTCGCTGGAGCTGTGCAAGATTTTGTTATTTTATTTGCTTCGATGAGACGTAATGGTAAATCTCTCGGTGAAATGATTAAAGATGAGATTGGTCCTGTTACAGGACTTATTGCAATGATTGGTATTTTAGGCATTATGATTATTTTATTAGCAGTATTAGCATTAGTAGTAGTAAAGGCGCTTGTCGGAAGCCCTTGGGGAATGTTTACGATAGCAGCAACGATTCCTATTGCTATTTTAATGGGAGTATATATGCGTTACATTAGGCCCGGACGAGTTGGTGAAGGTTCAGTAATCGGAATTATCCTACTTATACTGTCTCTTATTGGAGGGCAGTATGTAGCGGAAAATCCAGCGCTTGCAAGCATGTTCACGTTTAGCGGAGAAACAATTGCTATTATGCTTATTGTATATGGATTTATCGCATCGGCATTACCAGTTTGGATGCTTTTAGCACCACGTGATTATTTAAGTACATTTTTAAAAGTCGGAACAATTGTAGGATTAGCAATCGGTATTTTAATTGTAGCACCAGATTTACAAATGCCAGCAGTTTCGAAATTTATTGATGGAACTGGTCCTGTGTTCTCTGGAAACTTATTCCCGTTCTTATTTATTACTATTGCTTGTGGTGCAGTGTCTGGATTCCATGCTCTTGTTTCATCAGGTACGACGCCGAAGATGATTGAGCAAGAGGGACACGCACAGCCAATCGGTTATGGAGCAATGTTAATGGAGTCGTTTGTAGCGGCCATGGCGATGATTGCAGCTTGTGTATTAACACCGGGAACGTATTTTGCAATTAATAGTCCTGCAGCACTTATCGGTACAGATGTCTCGCAGGCAGCTCAAGTTATTTCCTCATGGGGATTTGCTATTACACCAAATGAACTAAAAGATCTCGCTGTAAACGTTGGAGAGCAAACGATTTTATCACGTACAGGTGGTGCGCCAACGTTAGCGATAGGTATGGCATATATTTTCTCACAAGTAATAGGTGGAACGGCCATGATGGCATTTTGGTATCATTTTGCGATTCTCTTTGAAGCGCTATTCATTTTAACAACAATTGATGCTGGAACGCGTGTCGGCCGATTTATGATTCAAGATATTTTAGGGCATGTGTATAAGCCATTTGGGCAAACGGATTCTACATTAGCGAATGTAATAGCTACAACGTTATGTGTATTAGGATGGGGTTATTTCTTATATCAAGGGGTAGTTGATCCACTTGGTGGAATTAATACATTATGGCCACTTTTCGGTATTGCAAATCAAATGTTAGCAGGTATTGCATTATTACTTGGAACGACAATTTTATTCAAAATGGGAAAAAAGGCATATGTTTGGGTGACGCTTATTCCAACTGTCGGATTGCTTATTGTAACGATGACAGCGGGTTATCAAAAGCTATTTCATGAAAACCCTAAAATAGGATTTCTATCCCACGCAAAGGTGTTTCAAGGAGCATTAGATGAAGGGAAAGTGTTAGCGCCAGCTAAAAATGTTGCCCAAATGAAGCAAATTATTTTCAATGATTATATTGATGCGGCACTTTGTGGGATTTTTATGATCGTTGTAATCGCTGTATTAATTTCTGCAATTCGAATTTGGATTCAAGTATTAAGAAATAAGCCGATGCCGCTAAAAGAGGCACCATATATCCCTAGAGATGAAAGTGAGTCGAGAAACTATGCTTAAAAGACTACGGCAAGTATGGGGACAAAGGAAACACTTTATTAGCTTACTTGTTGGGGTACCAAGCTATGAAACATATGTAGAGCATATGAAAAAGCATCATCCAGAAGAAGAAGTTGTATGTCAAAAACAATTTTTTGCAGAAGCGCAAGAAGCAAGGTTTAATGCAAAGGGCGGAAAAATCTCGCGCTGTTGTTAGTGAAAAGGACGAATTTTCGTCCTTTTTATTTTTTTGCTGTTTCACGTGGAACAGCAAAAAAATAAAAATCTTTGGGAATTATAGGTATTTCGTATACAATAAAATAAGGAAAAGGATAGATAGAAAAGTAGGGAGATTATTTTATGTTAAAGGACTTATTTGTAAACACAACAATTATTCTTTCCTTTATTTTTGTTGGAGGTCAGCTTTTAAGAGATAAACCGTTAGAAGAAGGGTTCTCTTTTTGGCAGAAATGTGTAGTAGGTATTCTTACTGGAATACTAAGTGTACTGTTAATGTATTTTGGTGTACATATAGAAAATATTATGTTGGATCTACGTTATTTAGCGGTTATTTTGGCAATTATAATCGGAGGTCCGATAGCTAGTAGTATAACAGTTACGATTATTTTAATTACCCGATTATTGTTAACCGAGTACTCTTTAGCCTCTGAATTAGCTTGTTATACTATTGTATTGATAGGTATTGGAGTTACTTTCATTTGGCGGATGAAAGTTTCTATGTTTACAAGATGGATCTGGTTTAATGTATATAGTTTATTTATTTTAGCGGTGCCACTTTCTATGCTATTTAAGGATATGTCTATAGTAGCATTATATTTAGTTTGTAGTAGTGTTGCAGCATATATCACATTTATAAGCGCAAATTATGTATTACAATCCAATGAGTTATTTCAAAAGATGAAGCAATATGCAACGATAGATGCATTGACAAGTTTAGGAAATGTAAGGCAGTTTGATTTAGAAATGAATCATCATATTGGTAATAAGCGTATGAAAAATGATTCACTTTGTTTACTACTTATAGATATTGATCACTTTAAGTGTGTAAATGATACGTATGGGCATCCTGCAGGAGATGAAGTGTTAAAACAAATAGGTCGTATTTTAAGAGAAGTTTCAACGTTTCCAGATTTGGCTTTTCGAAAGGGTGGAGAGGAGTTCGCTCTTCTGATACCGCAGAAGGGATTAGCTTACGGAATGCGTATGGGGGAACAAGTTCGCGCAGCTGTTGAAAAACATTCATTCCAATTGTTAGATGGAACAAAAATAAAAATTACGGTTTCAGTAGGGATTTCAGTATATGAACAATCACCAGAGCAATTTATTCAAGCTGCTGATGATGCATTATATTACTCCAAAAGAAATGGTAGAAATCAGGTTAGTTCCGCATCTTAAAGATAGGATGACCAGAAGAGCTTATAAATAAAAACACCCACAGAGAGGGAAAATACACACTCTGTGGGTGTTTTTATTTATAGGTTAGACAAGTTCTTTTGATACAACGAATTTACGATATGCACCGTGATGTGTTGGGCCTACGTATTCGTTGATCTTGAATGAATAACGGATAGCAGCTGTGATAAATTCTTTAGCAGTTTTTACTGCTTCTTTCACAGGTTTTCCTTTTGCAAGTTCTGCTGTAATTGCAGCAGAATATGTGCAACCTGCGCCGTGTGTATTTGTCGTATCAATTTTTTCTGATTCTAGAATGTCGAATGTCTCTCCATCATATAGGACGTCGATTGCAGTTTCGGTACCAAGCTTGCTACCGCCTTTAATTAGGACATATTTAGCACCTAAAGCATGGATTTTTTTCGCTGCTTCTTTCATGTCTTCAAGAGAATTAATCTTTACGCCACTTAATTGGTAAGCTTCAAATAAGTTTGGTGTGACAACTAATGCCTTTGGAACAAGAACGTCACGTAAGCAATCGTTCGTTTCAGGATGTAATGCTTCATCAGCACCTTTACATACCATAACAGGGTCAACTACTACATTTTTGAAATTATGTTTTTCGATTGTTTCTGCAACCATTTCAATAATTTCTACTGATCCAAGCATACCTGTTTTTAAAGCATCTACGCCAACGCCCTCAATTGTCGTTTCTAATTGTGGTTTTAATGTAGAAGCTGGGATTGGGAATACGTTATGTGCCCAACCGTTATGTGGATCCATCGTTACGATTGTCGTAAGAGATGTCATTCCGTACACACCAAGTTCTTGGAATGTTTTTAAATCTGCTTGTATACCAGCACCGCCACTTGTGTCAGAACCAGCGATAGTAAGTGCTTTATTTAATGTCATTATGAAAAGCCCCCTCAGGTGATATAATGAAAACTATGTTTTCACCATTATATCAATGTTACGAATAAGTACAAAGTGAAAAGTAGATGATTTATGTTAGGAACGATGTAAAATCTTGTATGTAGGAGACGAATTATGTTTCAAGAGAATCGTACAAATGAATTAGTTATATTAAAAGAGATTGCAGAAACACTAAATACATCAAATGATACATATCATGTATTGCAAGCAGTACTAGAAAAATTACTGAGTGTAACAGGTTTAACGACAGGATGGATATTTCTTGCGGATGAAAATGGTAGGTATACAAAATTAATTGATTATCAATTACCAGAGGCACTTACATATGAAAACAAACGCCCGATGTGTGAAGGGGAATGTTGGTGTTTACGTGGCTTTGTGGATGGGAAATTAGAGCGAGCTGTTAATATTATTGAATGTAAAAGAATTAATAATGCAATTGAATATAATTGGGGAGATACAGAAGGAATTCTTCATCATGCTACGGTTCCTTTAAAGGCTGGAGGAGAAAAATTTGGTTTGTTAAATGTGGCAAGCCCAGGTAAAACACATTTTTCAGAAGAAGAATTAGTATTGCTTCAATCAGTTGCCTTCCAAATTGGAACAGCTTTAAAACGAGCAAAGTTATATGAAAATGAAAAGCGAAGAGCACATTATTATGTGAAATTAGAACGGTTCATTCAAGTTTTAAGAACGATTCATCAATTTAATATATTGCCTGAAAAAGTTGTAGATCAATTAGGTGAAGTGTTTCAGTGGAATCAAGTCGCATTCTTTATTAGGGAAGAGAAAGAATTATCCTTGCGGGCATCTTATTGCCAGGAAGAATTGCAAGAGGATATAAAAAAAGCAGCGAAAGAAGCATTAGAAAAAGGTGAACCTATTTTATTAAATCATCAAATCAGTCATAAGGTAGCCTCTAATAGGACGGTTATTGCTACACCAATACAGATTCAAACTCACATATTTGGTGTTTTATGTGTTAGTTCAAATAATGGTGAATTTGATGTGAATACGATAGATGTACTTCAAGCAATTACAAATCATATTTCCTTCGTGATAGAAAATTTAAGGTTAAATGAGCAACGGCGTGAACTTGTACGAATGGAAGAAAGAAATCGGTTAGCAAGGGACTTACATGATTCCGTCTCACAAAAGCTATTTTCGTTAACCTTTATGACAAAAGGCGCTGAGGCAGTTTTAAAAGGTCAAAATGAAAAAGTAGATCGATCTTTGCATGATATGCGTGAACTAGCGCAAGGAGCTTTAAAAGAAATGAGGACGTTGATTTGGCAACTACGTCCAGCGGGTTTAGAGAAAGGATTATTACCAGCTTTAAAGCAATATGGTGAAAGTTTGGGATTGAAAATTCGGGAACAAGTTACAGGTGTCCGTGATTTACCACGTGTAGTAGAGGAAGCGCTATGGAGAATTGGACAAGAAGCTTTAAATAATGTAAGTAAGCATGCGAATGTTAGAGAAGCGACGATTTATTTCAAAGTGACGGAGAAGAATGTATCATTAGAAATAGTAGATCAAGGAAACGGCTTTGTAGAAAAGGATATAAAAGAGAAGAAATCACTTGGCATGACTACGATGCGCGAAAGAGTAGAATTAGTCGGTGGAACAATTAAAGTTGTAAGTGATAAAAAAAGAACAAGTGTAAAAGTAAACGTACCATTATGATGTGAAAATGAGGGAAGTTTGTGAAAATAAAAGTATTGTTAGTGGATGATCATACAGTCGTTTTAAAAGGGTTAGCATTTTTCTTAAGTACACAGGAAGATATAGAGTTAGTTGGAGAAGCAAGTAATGGGAAAGAGGCACTAATAAAAGTAGGGGAGACGAATCCTGATGTTGTACTAATGGATTTATATATGCCCGAAATGGATGGTGTTGAGGCGACAGCGTGTATTAAAAAAGAATATCCGGATGTGAAAGTAATTGTATTAACTAGCTTTTCTGATCAGGCGCATGTGTTACCAGCATTAAGGGCTGGAGCAAGCGGGTATATTTTAAAAGATGTAGAACCGGATCAGCTTGTTGAGGCTATTCGAAGTGCATATAAAGGTAATATTCAATTACATCCTGATATAGCAAATGCTCTTCTCTCTCAAACATTACCTGTAGAAGAAAAGGAAGAAGAGCCTTCAATTCAAGTGGATGTGCTAACAGCGAGAGAAAATGAAGTATTGCAGCTATTGGCGAAAGGGATGAGTAATAAAGAAATCGCTTCTGTTTTAGTTATTACGGAAAAAACGGTAAAAGCTCATGTAAGTAGTATTTTGAGTAAATTACATTTATCTGATCGTACGCAAGCGGCATTATATGCAGTGAAAAACGGAATTGTATAAGACAAAAGTCGTAAGACCTAGTTCGCCTTTGGAAGGTGGACTTTTTTTATGGAAAAATACGTCTATGTGAGGACGAAATTGTCTTGATATAAAGATAAAATATGTTTGTAAGCAACAAAACAACAATTACAAGGGATACCTTTTTTGAAAGCATATAACAACAGAAGAGTTAGTACTAGGAGGAAAACATAATGACAAAAGTTTTATTCGTAAAAGCAAACAACCGTCCAGCGGAACAAGCAGTTAGTGTAAAATTATATGAAGCGTTTTTAGCAAGTTACAAAGAAGCGCATCCAAACGATACAGTAGTAGAACTTGATCTATATAAAGAAGAATTACCATATGTAGGCGTAGATATGATTAATGGTACATTCAAAGCAGGTAAAGGATTTGATTTAACAGAACAAGAAGCAAAGGCCGTAGCAGTTGCTGATAAGTACTTAAATCAATTCCTAGAAGCTGATAAAGTCGTTTTCGGTTTCCCATTATGGAACTTAACGATTCCAGCAGTATTACACACATATATTGATTATTTAAACCGTGCTGGTAAAACGTTTAAATATACGCCAGAAGGTCCAGTTGGTCTAATTGGAGATAAGAAGATTGCATTATTAAACGCACGCGGTGGCGTATATTCTGAAGGTCCAGCAGCAGAAGTAGAAATGGCTGTTAAATATGTAGCAAGCATGATGGGCTTCTTCGGCGCAACAAACATGGAAACAGTAGTTATTGAAGGACATAACCAATTCCCAGATAAAGCAGAAGAAATCATTACAGCTGGTCTTGAAGAAGCAGTTAAAGTAGCAAGTAAATTTTAATTAAAAATAAAATCCTCACTCGAAAAAAGTAGCATTAACAGGTAAACGTTAATGCTACTTTTTTATATTTTAAGTTCATCAGCTAGTTTTTCTAACTGAATTCGATCTTGTATGTAATAGGTTCTCCCATCTTTTCTCAAGTAATTTTGTCGGCAAAACTGTTTTAATACATATAAAAGGTGACGGTAGCTAACATTTAAGTATTCCGAAGCCTCGGTATGTTTTTCTGTATAACTGTTATTTTGTTCCGTTAATAGAATAAACGCTGCTAATCGATTTTCGAACGGATAACTATTATTTTTAGCATAACTTTCTGTTCGGATAATTGTTTTTTCACCGATAAATTTGCATAGTTTCTGTAGAAAGATAACATCTTGTAACAAAAGATGCTGACAATCTTTAAGAGGAAGCGCTAGGCACATGCAATCTTCAATTACTTCCACCGTTTTCGTAACGGATTCTACGCCAATTAATCCTAATTCCCCAATGAACGAAGGTGCTTGAATAAAGTTAATTAAGGAGATCTTTCCGTTTTTGTGACTCATATATATTTTTGCTTTCCCAGAAATTAAGTAATAAAGATAAGGAACATCGAACCCTTCATTACATATCTTTTCGCTCTTCTGAAAGGAATGTAGTTCAGCATGCGGTAAGATGTCAAAAGAAAAAAGAGAATGGAAGTTGTAAGTTTGTATGTAATGAGAGATTTCTTCGCTATTTTTGCTGACTTTCATGTTTTCACCTCATGTTTAGTATGAGATATCTCCTATTATTTTTACAAGAAAGAATGATACGATTTACGTAAATTTGTTTTTGTAGAAAAGAGAGTGTGAGGGGCTTATGAAAAAATATAAAACGTTATTATTTGATGTAGATGATACATTGTTAGATTTTCAAAAGGCGGAAAAAGCGGCGTTACGTATGCTTTTTGAAGAGAAAGGGATGTCTCTAACTAGCGAGATTGAAGCGCAATATAAAAAAATTAATAAAAGTCTTTGGACTGCTTTTGAAGAAGGTGAAATCAATCGTGATGAAGTTGTAAATACACGATTTTCAATTTTATTTAAAGAATACGGGGAAGAAGTAGATGGGATATTATTCGAAAATAATTATCGCAGTTACTTAGAAGAAGGAAATCAGCTCATGGAAGGTGCTTTACAATTTATAAATCAAATTCAAAGTGAGTACGATTTATATATAGTGACAAACGGTATTTCTAAGACGCAAGATAAACGATTACGTAATGCAGGATTACATGCCTTGTTTCAAGATATTTTCGTTTCTGAAGATACAGGTTATCAAAAGCCGATGAAAGAGTATTTTGATTATGTTTTTGAAAGGATTCCTAACTTTGTTCCTGAAGAAGGGCTCATTATTGGGGATTCGTTAAGCGCTGATATGAAAGGTGGATATGTAGCGGGAATTGATACTTGTTGGTTTAATCCAGAAAAGAAATTTAATAATAGCGGGATTGTGCCAACATATGAAGTGCAAAATTTTGAAGAGTTATACGCGTTATTGAAGCAACATGTGTAATGAGAATAGGCAGTGGAACTTTCGTCCCTACTGCCTATTTCTATTCGTTTATAGCTTCGTTATTTTTAGGAAGTGGAAATGCATTACCAATTGCTGCTGCCCCAAGCATCGGTAATAGTAAATTGAGCGGGAAAAACATGAGTAATAGTAATGTTATAGCAATTGGTTTTCTTAGTGCATAGCTTGAAATTGCTGTCGTGACGATGGCGACCGAAGCGATTGGATCTATTGGGGCAATGGACGCTATAGCATATCCGATACTTGACCCAGAAAATATAATTGGGAAAATATGTCCACCGCGCCAGCCTGTATTTAAACAAACAGCAGTAATACATAATTTTAAAACCCCTGAAAGAAGTAGTACCCAGAAGGATAAATGGCTCCATTCAACGACTAAATCTTTTAATTGATGTTCTCCGGAGAATAATGTGTATGGGAGAAAAGTTCCTGCAATCCCTAATAAAATGCCACCGATAATTCCAAGCGATAGTTTGTATTCTTTTAAGGGATGGATTAATTTCTCTAATGTGAACTCTAATTTGAAATAAAAGAATCCAACTATAGCACCAATACTAGCAAGTGGAAGAAATGCAATCCATTCATTAAGAGAAAGAGAACCTTCTCCGAAATTAACGATAAAGGATCCACGATTATCAAATTTACTAAGTAATAAATAAACGGAAAAACCAGCGAAAGTGGTAGCCAAATATACAATTGCTTTTTTTCCTTTAGAGAATTCGTTAATTTGCTCTCCCTCATTTTCACTTGGAGCTAAATAACCGAATAATGGCGCGTTAAAAATTACACTTAAAGTAGCACCAATCCCAACTTCTGTTAGTTCATTCATTCCTTTTAAGGCGAATGTAAAGCGATCCCCGACCCATGTACAAAGCCCACCGATAATGCCAACAAGTGCTGCTTCAGGACCTAAGCTAGCTCCAAATATTAAAACGATAATCGCAGTTAAAGTGGCTTTATGTACGAAACGGTATTCAATTCTACCTGTTTTTTTATATTCACTCATTACTTCCGGCATAAGGCGTGGATATGTACCGAAGTATTTTTGAGTTAAACCAACAAGAATACCACCGATAGTTGTTACACAAATGGTGTAATACGGGGGAGAAGAGAAGATAGTAGGTAAGTATCCCCAAATAAAGTGAATGCCGATATTTATTGTAACTAAAAATAACCAGACTGTTGCGCCGACTATAGAGCCTAATAAAATGCCGTATAGGGCGAGTATATAGTGCATGTCTTTCTGGTTTGTCATGTTATACCTCCGTTATGTAAGTTTTAATGTCAAAAGGATTAAATATGCTACTGTGAAATGAAATGAATATGTATAGTATCTTTTTGAAAGGGTGGCTTATTCAATATATTGAGGTCTCGTGAGAATCTGAAATGTATACAGTTAAACTACTTATTTAATTCTATATATTAATTGAGGGTTTTAAAAGGTCTTTTTCAAATGAATATGGAATATATTTCTTTTGTTATGTACATTAAATTCTTTGTAGTTAATTTAGAACATTCAGAAAAACTGATTGACATTAGGAAATTATTGCTATAAAATCAACGGTAATTGCATAGTCTTATCAAGAAAAGGTGGAGGGACAGGCCCGATGAAACCTTGGCAACAGCCGTATAACGGAATTGTGCCAAATCCTGCAGGTAATAACCCTGAGAGATAAGAAAGAGCCTTTAGAGCGTGTTTTCAAACTGCTCCTTTCTTGTTTTCAGGAAAGGGGCAGTTTTTTATTTTGTATAAAAGAAAGGAGAATAAAAGATGGGAGAATCATGGGGAAAAGGAACAATTTGTGTGCAAGGTGGCTATACTCCAAAAAATGGTGAACCGCGTGTTTTACCGCTTTATCAAAGTACAACGTATAAATACGATACTTCAGATGATTTAGCAGCGCTATTTAATTTAGAGGCAGAAGGATATATCTACACGCGTATTGGAAATCCTACTTTAGCTGCATTTGAGCAAAAGTTAGCGGATTTAGAGGGTGGTGTAGGAGCTGTTGCAACGGCTTCTGGGCAGGCTGCTATTATGCTTGCCGTTTTAAATATTTGTAGTAGTGGAGACCACTTGCTTTGTTCTTCCACAGTTTATGGCGGGACGTTTAATTTATTTGGAGTGAGTTTGCGTAAGCTTGGTATTGATGTTACATTCTTTAATCCGAATTTAACTGCTGATGAAATTGTGGCCCTTGCTAATGATAAGACGAAACTTGTTTATGCAGAATCGCTAGGAAATCCGGCGATGAACGTTTTAAATTTCAAAGAGTTTTCAGATGCAGCGAAAGAGTTGGAAGTACCTTTTATCGTGGATAATACATTAGCAACTCCTTATTTATGCCAAGCATTTGAGCACGGAGCAAATATTATCGTCCATTCTACGACGAAATATATTGATGGTCATGCAAGTTCGTTAGGCGGCATTGTTATTGACGGAGGGAACTTCGATTGGACAAATGGGAAATATCCTGAACTTGTTGAACCTGATCCAAGTTACCACGGCGTAAGTTACATTCAAAATTTTGGTGCAGCAGCGTATATTGTGAAAGCACGTGTTCAGCTATTAAGAGATTATGGAAATTGTATGAGCCCATTCAATGCATATATTAGCAATATCGGCTTAGAAACATTGCATTTACGAATGGAGCGTCATAGTGAAAATGCTCTTGCAGTTGCTAAGTGGCTCGCTGATCATGAACGTATTGAATGGGTGAATTATCCGGGATTAAATAGTAATGAAAATTACTCGTTAGCACAAAAGTATTTGAAAAAAGGTGCTAGTGGTGTTTTAACATTCGGCATTAAGGGAGGATTAGAAGCCGCGAAAGAATTTATCGCAAATGTAAAACTAGCAACTCTCGTAACGCATGTAGCGGATGCACGAACTTGCGTTATACATCCTGCTAGCACAACGCATAGACAATTAAGTGCTGAAGATCAGCGTTTAGCTGGCGTTACATCAGATTTAATTCGTTTATCGGTTGGTATAGAAGATGTTTCTGATATTATTGCAGATTTAGAAGCAGCGCTAGTCGGAGGCAAAGAACATGCCGATCATAATTGATAAAGATTTACCAGCTCGCAAAGTGTTACAGGAGGAAAATATTTTTGTAATGACGAAGGAGCGAGCAGAAACACAAGATATCCGGGCATTGAAAATTGCTATATTAAATTTAATGCCTACAAAGCAAGACACAGAAGCGCAATTACTTCGTTTAATTGGCAATACACCGTTGCAATTAGATGTACATTTACTTCATATGGAATCACACCTGTCCCGTAATGTCGCACAGGAACATTTAACGAGTTTCTATAAAACATTCCGTGATATTGAGAATGAGAAATTTGATGGACTCATTATTACAGGAGCACCAGTTGAAACCCTTTCTTTTGAAGAGGTAGATTATTGGGAAGAGCTTAAACGCATTATGGAGTATTCAAAAATGAACGTAACATCTACGCTTCATATTTGCTGGGGGGCACAGGCTGGTTTGTATCATCATTATGGTATTCAAAAGTATCCTCTTAAGGAAAAAATGTTTGGTGTATTTGAACATGAAGTTCGTGAGCAACATGTGAAATTGTTACAAGGGTTTGATGAGTTATTTTTTGCCCCGCATTCTCGTCATACGGAAGTACGAGAGAGTGACATTAGAGAAGTGAAGGAGTTAACGTTATTAGCCAACTCTGAGGAAGCGGGCGTTCATCTTGTTATTGGACAAGAAGGAAGACAAGTGTTTGCGCTCGGTCATAGTGAATATAGTTGTGATACGTTAAAGCAAGAATACGAACGAGATCGTGACAAAGGGTTAAATATTGATGTGCCGAAAAACTATTTTAAGCATGATAATCCAAATGAGAAGCCACTTGTAAGGTGGAGAAGCCATGGAAATCTATTATTCTCTAATTGGCTAAATTATTACGTGTATCAAGAAACCCCTTATGTATTATAAAAAAAGATTGTGTCACACGTGGCAACGTTTTCTTTGTAAAGATTAACCTTTATTTTTCCGAATGTTCAAAAAACATTGTTTTTCAGATTTTTTATTCATATAATTTCATCTAAACACAATTTTTGAGGGGTGGACAGTATTATGAAAGAAATTCAAGTTGGCTTATTAGGTCTTGGGACAGTTGGTAGCGGGGTAGTTCGTATCATTACAGATCACCAAGAGCGACTTATACACCAAGTAGGTTGTCCTGTAAAAGTAACGAAAGTACTAGTACAAAATATTGAAAAAGAGAGAGAAGTAGAGGTACCTTCTACTCTATTAACACAAGATGCACATGAAATTTTAGACAATCCAAACATCGACGTTGTCATCGAAGTAATGGGTGGCATTGATGATGCAAAAGCATATATTTTGCAAGCTTTACAAAGCGGGAAGCATGTTGTGACTGCCAATAAAGATTTAATGGCGTTACATGGGGCGGAACTATTAGCGGTAGCAAAAGATAATAAAGCTGATTTATTTTATGAAGCCAGTGTGGCCGGAGGGATTCCGATTTTACGAAGTATCGTAGAAGGACTTTCTTCAGATCTTATTACGAAAGTAATGGGAATTGTAAATGGAACGACAAATTTTATTTTGACGAAAATGTCAGATGAAGGGAGAGCATATAACGACGTGTTAAAAGAAGCCCAGCAACTTGGATTTGCAGAAGCAGATCCAACATCAGATGTAGAAGGTTTAGATGCAGCAAGAAAAATGACGATTTTGGCTACCCTTGGTTTCTCTACAAATGTAGAGCTTGGAGATGTAAAGGTAAAAGGGATTACTTCTATTACAGAAGAAGATATTGAATACAGTAAGAGTTTAGGATACACGATTAAATTAATCGGTCTTGCGAAGCGAGATGGTGAAAAATTAGAGGTTACAGTTGAACCGACACTACTTCCAAATACACATCCTCTTGCGGCCGTACAAAACGAATATAACGCTGTATATGTGTATGGTGAAGCAGTTGGAGAAACGATGTTTTATGGACCAGGTGCAGGAAGTCTACCGACAGCAACAGCTGTTGTTTCAGATTTAGTAGCTGTCATGCAAAATATTAGATTAGGGGTAACAGGAAATAGTGCTGTAGTCCCGCAATATCAAAAAGTATTAAAAGAGCCAGACGAAATTGTTGTGAAGAAATTTTTACGACTTCATGTGAAAGATGAAATTGGTGTATTTGCAAAAATTACTTCGTTATTCTCTGAGCGTGGCGTTAGCTTTGAAAAGATTATTCAAATGCCACTTGAAGAGAAAGGAAAAGCTGAAATTGTAATTGTAACGCATCGTGCATCTCTTGCTGATTATGATTATATTCTACATACGTTGCAAGGGTATGAAGAAATAGATTGTTTGAAAGCAAACTATCGAATTGAAGGAGATGCTAAGTAGTATCTCTACTAATAAAAAACCTATTAAGCAGCTTGCTTAATAGGTTTTTTTCTATTTAAAATTTGTGTACCAACTTGAATAAATGCTTGTATAATCCAGCCTGTTGTAAAGGATAAAATAATTGTTCCAAAATAGATAGGTCCATCTAATAAGAAGCTTAATGTTAAAAATAAGAATGCTAACGAAATTTCTGTCCTTCTAAATGTCCATTTCTTTTTCTCAGCAACTGTTAAAACGAAAGCTTCTTGAGGTGCTGCACAAAGATTTGTAGAGACGTAAAGACCAATTCCAGCTCCAACGAATAGATTTCCGCAAATAAGTGTTATATATTTTGGAAGAGAACGGATAGCGTCCATAATAGTTGTAATGGAACCGATCCAATCAACAAAAAGAGAAATAAGAACCATTGTTACAATTGTACCGATCGTAATTTGTTTTTTATTCCAAAAGAGTACGATAAGGGTAAAAGCAAAGTTAATCATGAAAATCCAAAAACCGATACTTATCCCGAAATTTTGATATAGTGCAATAAAGAAGGAATCATAAGGGCTAAGTCCAAAGGAAGTAATTGTCGTCATCATATTAATGCCGATGGCGAGAATAAGTAGACCGCTAATGAAAAATATATGTTCTAATTTGAGTCGAAACATAGTTGTATATCCTTTCAAAAAGTATTTGCTAGGAAAGGATATATTGTGGAAAGCTTACCAGGTCAAGGGAGAATTTTTGTGAGAAGGGGAAAATGAGATGACGAATATAAGAAAAATTGCTGAACTTGCTGGGGTATCTGTTTCAACTGTTTCACGTGTACTAAATAATCATCCATATGTGAATGAACAGAAGCGAAAAGAAATTTTAGCAATTATAGAAGAATTAAACTATACGCAAAATGTGAATGCAATTCATTTAGTGAAAGGGAAAACGAATGTCATTGGCGTTTTATTACCGCATGTAAATGACCAATATTATAGTGCTATTATTGAGGGAATATCAAAGGAAACAGCAAAGAATAATTATAATATGATGCTTTGTCAGACGAATTATAGTGAGGAAAGAGAATTAGAAATTTTGAATATGTTAAAAATGAAAAAGCTTGATGGGATTATTATATGTTCGCGGGCAAATAGTAAGGAAAAGCTTGAAGAATATACGAAGTTTGGCCCTATTGTTATGTGTGAAGAAATAGACTCGAACTACATTTCGAGTGTGCATATTGATTATTATAAAGTGTTTTCGCGCGGGATGAAGAGCTTAATAGATGCGGGCCATACAAGTATTGGGTATTGCATTGGAAGAAGTAACAGTATTAATAGCCAAAGGAGAAAACAAGCATATGAAGATTCACTTCAACAGATTGCTGTAACATCAATAGAAGCCTGGAAGTTTAAAGGCTGTTTTACGGTGGAAGATGGGCGTAATGTAATTAGGGAATGGGCCTCTATGTCAGTAAAACCAACTGCGTTTCTTGTATCTTGCAACCATATTGCAGCAGGAATGGTAACGGAAGCGAAAAAACAAGGAATTCGTATTCCAGAAAATATTACGATTATCGGTTGTGATGATCAAGATGTGGCAGATATTTTAGGCATTACGACCATTTCGTATTGTAGTAAAAATGTTGGTGTAAAGGCATTTGAATTATTATATGAAAAGATTAATGATGAGAAAATAGATGTAAAGCACGTAGAGTTATTTCCAGAATTAGTACATAGGGAAACAACATAATAGATAAGGTGTGAAAATCGCTTTTCAAAATTGCGTTTGGTATAATTATGGACAATCTATGAGGGCTAAAAGGGGTTTTGATATGAGATCAAAAGTAGTAAAAGTAATTCTACTCATTACAATTGCATCTTTCTGTTTATTTGCATATGGCTTTGTTTCAGGTGTAAATGATGTATTAAATCCGAAAGCTTCAAATTTAATTAAAAAGACCGATGTAGTGGCAAAAGAGAAAAAGAAAACGGGAACGTTACAAATCGTTAGTTTAGGTGATTCATTAACACGCGGTGTTGGTGATAAAGAAGGAATTGGCTATATTGGACGGATGAAAGAAGATTTACAAAAAGGTTATAAGCAAAAGGTTGCCTTAACGAACTTAGCTGTTAGTGGTGCGAAAATGCCTGACTTATTAAAACAAATTGAGAGTAGTGGCGCTCAATATTCAATTAAGCAAGCAGATGTAATCGTTTTAACGATTGGAGGAAATGATTTATTTCCGGGTTGGGAATCGCTTGGAAAGATAGATTTAGAAACATATCGTCCTGATACGGAAACATTCCAAAATGAAGCGAAGAAAATTATAGAAGAAATTCGTAAATTAAATACAGATAGCCCTATTTTTTGGCTAGGTTTATATAATCCTTTTGAAGATGTAGAAGATTTAAAGGGGTCTTCAAACATTGTTGTAGACTGGAATGCATCTTTAGAAAAGTTAGCGATAAATAATAAAAATGTATATATTACACCGACATTTGATTTATTCCAAAACCGCGGGAAAGATTTATTATACTCTGATCATTTTCATCCGAACGAAGTAGGTTATACGTATATGGCAGAACGTTTAGTTCAAAATGTTGTAAGTAAATTAAAACTAGAACAAGGAGGGGTAAAATGACGACGATACTTTCCGTACGAGACGTGAAGAAGGTAATTGGAAAGAAGACTCTTGTAGAGAATATTTCCTTTGATGTAAAGCAAGGAGAAGTGTTCGGGTTCTTAGGACCAAATGGTGCTGGAAAGACGACTACCATTCGAATGTTAGTCGGATTAATTAAGGCGACAGAAGGTACGATTTCTATCGGTGGTTATTCGATTAAGGAAAATTTCAGAGAAGCGATGCGTCAAATTGGGAGTATCGTTGAAAACCCAGAGTTGTATACATATTTAACGGGATGGGAAAATTTAAAGCAATTTGCTCGTATGTTAGGTGATATATCAGATGAACGTATTATTGAAATTGCTGAAATGGTTCATTTGGATGAAAGAATTCACGATAAGGTAAAAACATATTCACTCGGTATGAAACAGCGACTTGGCATTGCGCAAGCGCTTCTTGGAAATCCTAAACTACTCATATTAGATGAGCCGACAAATGGTTTAGACCCAGCCGGAATTAGAGAGCTTAGGGAATTTATACATAAGCTTGTGAAAGAAGAAAATATGAGCGTGTTTATTTCAAGTCATTTGCTAAGCGAAGTACAAATGATATGTGATCGCGTTGCTATTATTCATAAAGGAAAGATGATAACAGTTGCCAAGGTTGAAGAGTTAATTAAAACAGCAAGTGACCGCGTAGAATGGATTGTTACGCCGATTGGGAAAGCAAAAGATATGCTAGAAGATGCTGAGGAAGTAAGAGAAGTGAGTATAGAAGGTGATCGATTACTATGCCGTATGAATATCGCATCTATAAGTAATTGGAATAAACATTTTGTAGAAAACGGGATAGATGTACATAGCGTTAAGGAACTTGTATTTACGCTAGAAGATTTATTTATTGAACTCACAAGGGGTGAGCAGCATGCGTGAATTTGCGAATCTAGTTTTAAATGAATCAGAAAAGATTTACCGCAAGAAACGTATTTTTGTTGTCATGCTTATTTTAGCAATCTTGATCCCACTTTTTGTGTACGCGCAGTATCGTGAAATAGAGACGACACAGAAAAGGCTCGGTACAACTGATTGGAAGGTTTCATTACAACAGCAAATTGTTGATTCTCAGAACCGGTTGAACAATTCTAGGTTGCCAGAAGAATGGCGTGATTGGTTAAAGGTAAGAGTTGAGCAGCAACAATATTATTTAGATCATGATATTAACCCGATGGCACCGGGCGCACCGACTTTTGTAAGGGCGTTTATTGAGCAAGGAATTACATTATTTATTCCGCTTCTTGTAATGATTGTCGCCATTGATATCGTTTCAGGAGAACGAAGTGATGGAACGATGAAGATGTTACTTACGCGGCCGATTCGGCGCTGGAAAATACTCCTTAGTAAATACGTGACGATGTTATTTTTTATTTCGCTCATACTGTTTCTTGTAGGCTTGTTTGCTTACATACTATCAGGGCTTGTATTTGGTTACTCGGGATGGAATTTACCTGTTTTAACAGGGTTCGTCATTGATAAGGAAACGTTAAATACGAACTTTGTGCACCTTATTCCGCAGTGGCAATACATCTTAATGGCATATGGATTAGCTTGGTTTGTTGCTATCGTTGTTGGAACTATATCATTTATGGTCTCTGTTTTAATTCGTAATACACCAGCTGGTATGGGCGTTATGTTAGCCGCATTAATTGCGGGCGGCATTTTAAGTTCATTCGCAACATCTTGGGAAGGTGCGAAATATATTTTTAGTGTGAATTTATCATTAACGGATTATCTATCAGGAAAATTACCTGCATTACAAGGTTTATCGATGGGATTTTCTTTAATGAATTTAACTGTTTGGGGAGTTGTGTCTCTTATTATTTCATTTGTAGTATTTACAAAGCAGGATATGGTGAATTAATTGGACGGGAAGTGAAGATATGGAGAATATTTTAACAAATGATTGGGGACCATTATTGGCGCCAGAATTTGAGAAAGAGTATTATCGTAAGCTAGCTGATTTTTTGAAAGAAGAGTACAGTACACATGTTGTTTACCCAAAGCTAGAAGATATTTTTAACGCTCTAGAGTATACAAGTTATGAAAATACAAAGGTCGTTATTTTAGGACAAGATCCATACCATGGACCGAATCAAGCGCATGGTTTAAGCTTTTCTGTGCAACCCGGTATTAAAACGCCACCGTCGTTGTTAAATATGTATAAAGAACTTCGAGATGAATATGGGTATGACATTCCAAATAACGGTTATTTAGTAAAGTGGGCAAAGCAAGGCGTTTTATTATTAAATACTGTATTAACAGTTCGACAAGGTGAAGCAAATTCTCATAAAGGAAAAGGATGGGAGCACTTCACAGATCGTGTAATTGAGCTATTAAATGAACGTGAAAAGCCAGTTATTTTCATATTGTGGGGACGTCATGCACAGGCGAAGAAGAAGTTAATTACGAATCCGAATCATCATATTATCGAATCCGTACATCCAAGTCCATTATCAGCAAGACGTGGTTTCTTTGGAAGTAAACCATATTCTAAAGTAAATACGATTTTAGCTAATATGGGCGAGAGGGAAATTGATTGGGAAATTCCAAATTTATAAATAAAAAAGGTAGTTAACAGTTGTTAACTACCTTTTCATTATTGTTGCTCGTTTTTTAATTTTGCATCTAGTACAAAAGTACCAAATGGGATAACCGATGAAACGAATGCCCCAAGTGCCCATAAAATTGATTTACGGTGTACGATTGTTACTTGAATTACTGCGAAGATAAATAAAATAAATAAAACACCGTGAGCCATGCCTGTAATTTTAACAGCTGTTGCAAATCCTGCGAAATATTTTAATGGCATTGCTACAAATAATAGTAGTAGGAAAGAAATCCCTTCAATAAGTCCAATTGCTCTTAATCGTCCGATTGGTGTAGATAACATGTAAAGTGGCCTCCCTTAACGTATGCTTGTTTATAGTAAATTTGTATTCTTTTTCAAAATAAAATAGTCTATTTTGTTTCATTATATACAAAAAGAAAGTTTACACTACGAGAATAGTGCAAAGTTCAAAATATAGTCACAAAAGCATGGTAATTTAAATAAAAACCTATTTGAAGTGTTTGACTTCAAATAGGTTTTATGAATGAAAATATTAAACAAGTGCTTCTCTTTTTAGTACGAACTTCTCTACAACCTTTGCTACACCATCGTTCATATTTGTATCTGTTACATAGTTTGCAATTTCTTTAATATCATCAGGTGCATTGCCCATTGCAACACCAAGACCAGCGAATTCGATCATTGCTTGGTCATTATAGCTATCGCCCATTGCGATAACTTCTTCGCGCTTAATGCCAAGTTTTTGAATCAGTTGGTTTAAGCTCGTTCCTTTTGTAACACCAGCTTCAGTAAATTCTAAGAAGAATGGTTTAGAACGCATAACGCTTAATTGTCCTTCTAGTTGTTTTTGTAGTTTTGATTCTACTTCAACAAGGCGTTCAGCTTCTTTATTCATTAATACTTTTACTACTGGCTCTTTAACAGCAGCCTTAAAGTCATCTACAACAACAATTGGCATACCAGTAATATCGCCCTCAATTTCAGTATAAGGATTATTTTCTTCTGTTACGATATCATCGCCAATATAAGTATGAATCCATACATCTTCAGTTTTACTAATTTCAAATAGGTTGTGAACGATTTCAGGAGATAGCGTACTACTAAAGATTTCTTCGTTTGTTTTACAGTTAATAATTTTTGCACCATTAAAAGATAGAATGAAACTGCCGTATTCTTCTAAACGAAGTTCTTTCGCTACATTGCGCATACCAAAAGTTGGACGTCCGGAAGCAAGTACAACTTTTACACCTTGTTCTTGTGCAGTCATTAGAGCTTCTTTCGTACGAGGTGAAATAGTATGGTCGTCACGTAATAAAGTATCATCTAAATCTAAAACAATCATTTTATAAGTCATATTGAAAAGTCCCTTCTTTATTTAAATCAAATATATGTTCATGGAGATGTAAGAAATAATAGTAAGACATCGAACCTCTTTGAAAAGAAGTAGATTCGTCTTTATGAGTGTTTTTCTCATCATATTAATTAATAATCATTGGGGATGTACAAAACCCCAATGATTAAATGTTTATTTTATCGTAACAACTCTAAAGGTAGAGTGCAATAATGGAAGTTTTCCAATTTACGATACTTGTTTTGCTGTAGAACGAGAAAATAGTATTTCTAGCAAGATTGCCATTACAGCCCCAAGAACGAGACCATTACTTAGGAACGAAGCTAGAAATGGTGGAAGCGTGGAATATGCTCCTGCTGGAACGAACATAACCCCAATTCCTGTGAAGATTGAAAGACCCGCTACTTTAAATAATTGTTCTTTATCCTGTACCGTTTCGTATTCCCGAAAGGCAAGACCGATCATGCTTGCAAATACAGGATAAATGGCAGCATAACCAACTGCAACTGGGATTGCCGCAAAGAATGAAGTGATCTTTGGGAATATACTAACGACAATAATAAAGCTTGATCCTAATATAAATGGGAGGCGTTTATAAATATTAGTCGTTGCAATAAAACCTGCTGATCCAGAAATAGCGACAGGTCCGATAGCCGAAAATAGGCCGCCTAGTAATTGATTGATTCCTGTTATAATACCGGCCTGTTTAAAACGATCTGATGCAGCATTTTCTTCATATTTAGAGACAACCTTTTGCACAACACGAATACTTGCTAACATATTTGTTAGAAGTAAGAGTGTAACGAAAATGACCGTAATTACCATGTTCCATTCAACACGAGGCATTCCGAAAACAAATAAGGATGGAAAACGGATTATGTCTGTCACTGGTGTTATTGGATTAGATAATCCAAAGCATGCGAATAATATCCAGCCGCAAACGATACTGAAAAGAACAGAATATTGTCCGATAATAGGTAGCTTCATGATGAAAAAGGATAGTAAAATAACAATGAGTGAAAGAATAAATACGTTAGGTTGTACTTCTGTATGTTTTCCATCAAGACCGAACATTCCTTTTAAGAAGGAACCACTAAGTTGTGCAACAAGAAGAAATAAGTACGTTCCAATGACTGTCGGTGTAAAATAGCGAACGAGTTTATCAATAAGTCCAAAAACGCTAAGAATAATACAAATGATACCGCTTAATAAGAAAGCATATTGAAGAACTTTAAGTGTCTCATTGTTTGATCCAAATAATACGACACCTAAACTTGCGTAAAGGGAGAAAATCCCCCACCAAAGGCCTGCGGGACCTTCTTGAATAGGAAGTTTATGTCCAAATATAGCTTGCAGTAGACCGGCAAAGCCAAGAACAAATAATGTTCTTTGTACGAATGCAATAGCTTCAGCGCCATCAAGGCCATAACTAGTTGCGACGCTAATTGGTACAATAAGGCTTCCAGCTAAAATAAATAGTGCCCATTGTAAGGCGGAAAGAAATGTTTTCATTATATCAACCTCTTTCATAGATTCCGTATCTAGTATATACGTATTTCATTTCCACTGGCAAAGATTGTAGATAGAGAAAAGAGTTGAAACACGATATGAATGCACGTAAGCAATTATGGATAGCAGTTATATGTATGACTTTTGTCGTAATTCTAGGAACGTTAGGATTTATGACAATTGAAGGGATTAGTTTGTTTCAAGCATTTTGGATGACGATGATTACTGTATTAACGGTTGGATACGGAGATGCGGTACCTATAACGCAGGCAGGGAAAGTATTTGCACTTCTCATTATTCCTGTTGGAGTCGGTATTGTTACGTATGCAATCGGTGTAGTGGCAGCTATGATTATTGAAGGGAACCTATTTCATGCAGTACGGAGGAAGAAGATGGATAAACAAATAGCACAGTTACAAAATCATATTATCGTATGTGGATGCGGTAGAGTAGGGCTTCAAGTTGTACATGAATTGCAAGAAAAGAAAATTCCATTTGTCGTCGTGGATAAGGATGAAAGCATATTAGAGAAGGAAAAACTTTTATATGTACATGGAGATGCAACAGAAGACCAAGTGTTACATCATGCTGGGATTTCAAAGGCAGCTGGTTTAGTTGCTATCGTAGCAAATGACGCTGAAAATGTATTTATTACGTTAACGGCAAGAGGATTAAACGATGCAATTAAAATTGTGGCAAGAGCGGAAAAACCAGAAACCGAAGAAAAATTAAGGCGAGCTGGGGCAAATAAGGTGATTAATCCATCTAGTATGGCAGGAATTCATATTGCAAAAGGTATTGCGAATCCGTTAACAGTTCATTATATTGATACAGTACTGTATGGTGTGGAGCAGTCATTTGTAATTGAAGAAATTGCAGTCGGCGAAGGCTCTATTTTAGCTAGTAAATCGTTACTAGAGAGTGATGTGAGAAATCAATTTGATGTAACAATTTTAGCGATTTTGAGAAATGGGAATGTTATACATAATCCAACGGGGCAGGAAAAACTGCAAGAACATGATATGATAATAGTATTTGGTTCAGTAGAAAAACTGGGTCAATTTGAGAAAGAACTACAAAGTAAGAGGTGACGAGGAATGCAAATATCGAGTGATAAAATTTTAAATAAAATGGCGAATGAAATTGCAAAGGCAAAAAGTAGTGAAGGACAAAAATCAAAAGAGCATGTATTAGTTGTGCGTGCTTTATGTGATTTATTATTAGATGAGCAAGTTGAATCTTCTACGTATAGAGAGCCACAAATTCAATCACAAATAATTGGATCACAACCAATCACGATGCAACCAATTGCACCGGTTTCTGATGAGCCAGTATATATAAAAGAAAGTGATGCAAACGGTAATTCTTTATTTGATTTTTAGAGGATAAATCGTTTGGCTTATATGAAAAAATTGCTTATGATAAAAGTAAAAAAGGGGAATTAAGATGAAAATTTTCTTTTTACTAGGTTGTATTGCAGCGGGGCTATCTGTTGCGTTAGGGGCTTTCGGAGCACACGGTTTAGAAAATAAAGTTTCTGCGAAAATGTTAGAAGTTTGGAAAACAGGTGTTACATATCAAATGTTTCATGCAGGCGGACTATTTGTAGTTGCTTTATTGATGGATAAAATTCAATCATCACTTTTAACTACTGCTGGCTGGCTTATGGTAGCCGGGATTATTATGTTTTCAGGTAGTTTGTACGCATTAAGTACGACGGGTATTAAGTTCTTTGGCCCAATTACACCTCTTGGTGGTGTGGCGTTTATTGTGGCATGGATCTTAGTCGGAACTGCAGTTGTAAAGGGATTATAAAAAACAAAAGCTGGCATATGCCAGCTTTTTTTATGGTCTTGGAGCATAAGTTGCTTGTTGACCAGGCAAATACGCAATTTCTTCTGGAAATTCTACATAATCTAAGTAAATCATTAGTAGCAAATAACGCTTCCCTGATTGCGGTTCACTAATAACGATATGGTCACGGCCAGCTGCTTCAATAATACCTGTATAAGACTGTGTACCAAGGGAACTGCCACGTTCATAAGTCATTACAACCGTTGCTTGCTTACCTTTGTTTAAACGAAGGATATTTTCAATATAGGATTGCTCTAGAGGTAACATGCCTTGAGAAATTGCATATTGAGCTTGAGCAGCTTGAGCTGTTTGTTGTTGCATCGCTTGCTGCTGTTGTTGAGTCATTTGTTGCGGTTGTACATAAGTTCCAGATGGTTGATAAAAGCCTGTTCCATAGTACGGATTTTGTTGCTGTGCCATTCAAAAATCCCTCCTCATTTTTATTCCTTAATATACGCTAGGGCAATCCCCAGCAGATGGCTGGAAGAAGCAGTGCTTTTTGAAGCGACCAGAGTTTTGCTGGTTATACCAAGTTGGTGGGCATGCACCTTCAGGTCTAAAAAACCATAAGGCAAAGTTGGCAGGCCAAAAACGCTGCCCTTGAATGGTCCGTCTTGCCAGAGCAATATCTTGTGCACGCGCACGCTGATAAAAATATCCTTTTTGCGTTGCTTCGAAACCGCCAGGGTTTTGATAAACCATTTGACGTAAATTACGAATGTTTTTAAAGTCCAAACAATTTCCAAGAACACGATTTACTCCAACATTTCCAACCATTAACATTCCTTGTTGCCCTTCTCCTTCAGCTTCAGCACGCATCAATCTAGCTAATAACTTAACATCTTCTTCGTTATGCGCGATAACACCCATTATGTGTCACCTCTCTTTTTGGAATACCTTTTGGAAAGAGGTTTATCTCTAGATGAAGTGTGTAACAATTACTAGTTCATACGTATGAGGAAAAAGAATCAGATATGACAACCAAACGAAGTTTTACATTGGGAGTGGAAAATAAAAAAAGCTAGCGTGAGCCAGCTTTTTTATTAAAAAACTTTAGACCATAAGTTTGAGAAGAAATCACCGATAGAGCGCATTGTTAACACAAACCAATTTGCTTTTTCAACTTCTTCTGTCGTTTTTGCAGTAACTTTCATACTTTTACTACCGTCTAAGAAACCATATTTATCGGTTGATTCTAAAGTAATCGAACCTACTTTGGCCCCCTTCTTAATAGGAGCAACTAAATGACCATCTTCAGCAAGTGATTTATCTGCTTCAGTTCCAACTTTATAAGAGTCTTTGCTACCTTTTTTTGCAATTACGGTTATTTCTTTTTCTGGTGCAACAGTTACTTGATCTTCTTTCCCTTGTACTACAGAGAGTGTATTGTTTTTATCGACCTTTAGTTTTTGTTTTTCGAAGTTATTAAACCCGTATTCGATTAACTCACGAGATTCTGTGAAGCGCTCGTCCATTGATTTTGTTTTAATAATAACCGAAATAAGACGTACATCACCACGTTTAGCAGTAATAGTAAATCCATATCCAGCCGTATCAGAACTTCCGGTTTTTAAACCATCAGTACCTTCATAAGCGAAAGCAGCTCCTGGTAACATCCAGTTCCAGTTTTCCATGCGAATTGGTTTCGGATGATTATCTGGGAAGTTTCTAAATCTTTGTTTTGTATCCTCTAGCATTTCTGGATACTTTGTAATCATTGCTTTTGAAAGTATACCCATATCGCGAGCTGACATAGAGTTTTCTGCATTTGGATCAGTACCCTCAGGATGTTTTCCTTTTAAGTCAGCGTTATTTAAACCAGTAGCGTTTACAAATTTATATTTCTTTAACCCTAGTTTTTTTGCATGTTCATTTGCAAGATTTAAGAAGTTTTTCTCACTTCCTGCAAGAAGTTCTGCTAAGGCAATACTAGATCCGTTTGCAGAGAAGATAACGATAGAATGATATAGTTCTCTTACAGTATATTGACGTCCTTTTTCGAACGGCACGTTAGAGAATTCATTATTACGTGAAACTTCATAAGCGTAATCAGAAATGTTCACCTTTGTATCCCAAGTGATTTTTCCTTCTTTAATTGCTTCTAACACGGCATAAACAACAATTAATTTTGACATACTAGCGATAGCTAGTAATTCATCTGGATTTTGTTCATGCAGTATTTTTCCTGTATCTGCATCAAATAGGAGTGCAGCAGCTGCTTCAATGTGTATTTTTTCTTCTGCATGGGATGTTGTTACTCCTAAGGAAGAAATTGACAATAGAAACGCTAGTAAAATAGACAAGATTTTCTTCATATACATTATCACCTTCGCATCGTTATTAGCATATAGCTCGTACCATTTTAGCATAAATTTGGATATAGAAAGGTTACAATTTTGTAAGGTATTTAAAAGGAATTTGTCGATTTTTGTTCAAATTTGAGGAAAAAAGAAGTTTTTTGAGGAGAAATATAGAGGGGAATAAAAAAAGGAACGAATTTCGTTCCTTTTTCACGATTTATATGTGTAAAAATTTCTCTACCTTTTCGCCTGGTAAAATGTTTCCGACGAAAAATGTTCCGAATTCACCATAACGAGCACTTACTTCATCGAAGCGCATTTCATATATAAGCTTTTTAAATTGAAGAACATCGTCAGCGAATAATGTTACGCCCCACTCAAAATCGTCGAATCCAACAGATCCTGAAATAACTTGGCGTACTTTACCTGCGTACTGGCGACCAATTTTACTATGACTGTACATCATTTTCTTACGTTCCTCCATCGGAAGCATGTACCAGTTGTCATCACCTTGGCGACGCTTGTCCATTGGATAGAAGCAAATGTGATTTGCTTTCGGTAACTCAGGATATAAGCGAGCTAAGATTTGTGGATTTTGGTATGGATCTTCATCAGCTGGAAGGTAGTTGCTTAGTTCAACAACAGATACGTAAGAGTATGCAGGAACCATATATTCAGCTAAAGTTGTTTTATTCAATTCTGTCTCAATTTCATTTAATTCTTCCATTGTTGGACGTAAAATCATAAGCATAATATCAGCTTTTTGGCCAACAACTGTATACATTGCGTGACTGCCTTTTTTTGCAGCAGCTACGTCGTTCCATTTTTCAATGACATTTAAAAATTCAGACACAGCTTGTCCGCGTTCGTCGCTAGATAATGTTTTCCATGCAGCCCAATCAATAGAACGTAAATCATGTAAACAATACCAGCCATCTAACGTTGTTGTTGCTTCACTCATTCTATTCACCTCAGTTAATGATAGTTTTACACGTTAACTATAGCATATATAGTTTTAAAATCATCTATATAAAACCTTAGCGCATAAAATTGTCACATTTTAATTTACTTAAAAATAGGAGAAGATAAAGCTTAAAGGGACTTTATTTCTATGCTGAATTTTATGAAAATATAATCATTTTTATTTTATCTATTTTTTGGGAGCTATAAGTTTAAAATATAGAGGAAAAGAAGTATTCTTAAAGATAGAGTTTTTTAACATATGTAGGAGGGTTTATTCGTGAGCAACTTATTTACAACAGTAAAAGAAAAAGTTCAAGGAAAAGGCATTTCTATCGTACTTCCTGAAGGAACTGATGAAAGAATTTTAGGCGCTGCAGAGCGTTTAGCAAAAGAAGAGTTAGTAAAACCAATCTTAGTTGGTAATAAAGAAGAAATTAGCGCAAAAGCTGCTAGCATGAATTTAACATTAGCAGGCGTTGATATTTACGACCCAGCTACATACGAAGAAATGGATGCAATGGTAGCATCTTTCGTTGAACGCCGTAAAGGTAAAGCAACTGAAGAAGACGCTCGCAAAATCCTTAAAGACGAAAACTACTTCGGTACAATGCTTGTATACATGGGCAAAGCACACGGTTTAGTAAGTGGTGCGGCTCATTCTACAGCTGATACAGTTCGTCCAGCACTTCAAATCATTAAAACAAAACCAGGCGTTACAAAAACTTCTGGCGTATTCATCATGGTACGTGAAGAAGAGAAATATGTATTCGCTGATTGCGCAATTAACATTGCACCAAATAGCCAAGATTTAGCTGAAATTGGTATCGAAAGTGCGAAAACTGCTGAACTATTCGGCATTGATCCACGCGTTGCTATGTTAAGCTTCTCTACAAAAGGTTCTGCGAAATCTCCAGAAACAGAAAAAGTTGTAGAAGCAACTCGCATTGCAAAAGAAATGGCTCCGGAATTAACTCTAGATGGAGAATTCCAATTCGATGCTGCATTCGTACCATCTGTAGCTGAGAAAAAAGCTCCAGGTTCTACAATTAAAGGTGATGCTAACGTATTCGTATTCCCAAGCTTAGAAGCTGGTAATATTGGCTACAAAATCGCTCAACGTTTAGGTAACTTCGAAGCAGTAGGACCAATCTTACAAGGTTTAAATATGCCTGTAAACGACCTATCTCGTGGATGTAACGAAGAAGAAGTGTACAAGTTAGCTTTAATTACAGCAGCTCAAGCACTTTAATTCTATAACGAATTGAAATAAAGACCGTCGCTAAAATAGCGACGGTCTTTATTTTTCTAAGCCAAGTGCTTTATTGTTACGATCAATAATACGTTGTAAATTCGTCTCATATAAAGGTATTTCATCTATTGTTAATTGAGATGGTGTTAACTTTGGAGCGAATTGTTGCAGTGTTTTTAAAAGGCGCATCATTAAATCTTGCACTGTAATGGTTTCGCCAAGTAATTCTGAAAGTGAAGCCATCGTACTCGGTACAATTTCAGGGTACGTAAAGCGTGTTTCTTCTCCTTGAATGGCTAGGTTGTAGAAATCACGAACGAGTGCGGCACGTTCAGAGCCACTTCCTGTAGCACAGAGATAAATTTGGACAGCGACACCACCGCGAATACGGCGCTGTGAAATACCAGCAAATTTTTGATCGCGAATACTTAAATCGTAGCTACCAGGACAGTAAGAACCAATGATTTCTTTTGCCTCAATTGTAACATCGTAATCTTTTAACATTTCCTGAATTAAATGCCACATTGTATCGTATCCAAGATCAATATCGATACCTTTTTCGGTCTCTTGGAATAAAAGTGATACGTTTAACACACCTTCATCAAGTACGACTGCAAGCCCGCCAGAATTACGAACAATAACATTGAAGTTGTTTTCTTTTAAAAAGGAAATACCTTCTTCTAAGTGCGGTAGGCGTGAATCTTGAATGCCAAGAACAATTGTATTGTGATGAACCCAAGAACGCATTGTTGCAGCCGATTGACCATTTCCAATGCTTGTGCACAGTGTGTCATCCATTGCGAATGACTGCAATGCATGGAATGTTGGTCCCAAACTAGACTGATCTACAATACGCCACTCTGGCTGAGATAAAATGGAACGGGAATTGCTCATATAACTAACCCCTTATCTTTAAAATGACAATCTCTATTATAGCAAAAAATGAAGAATGAGGTTTTCTCGCATATAAAGGGAAAGTTTAAAGATGAAAGACTAAAAAAGGATGCATTATATGCATCCTTTTTATTCTGCAATTTTTTCTAAATTACCGTTTCGATCCATTCGGAAAGATGTTTGAGAACGTTCTTCGTCATCCATGACTGCTAACTTACGAGCGCGGTTCATAATGTTCATAAGTGTTTCGTAATCTTCTTGTACAGTATGAGATTGTTTTTCTAATTTTTCCAGTTTCTTTTCTAGTTCTTCATTTCGAAGGATTTGTGATTTAATTTCTTGTTTCAATCTCGTATTCTCGTTTTCAAGAGCTGTCACTTTTATATTTGAAGATCCGACTGTTTGTAAAAAATAAATAACATCTTGCATTGTCATAGAGCCCTTTGCAGCAGGAACGGTAGTTTCTTGATATGGAGTAGCTTCTTTATATTGTACAATTGATTCCTCTTGTACGAACTCTTCATAATTAGTTATCGAATCTGAAGCTGGTGGTGTATAAAGTAAACGTTTTTTCGCTTGTTCACCACTTGCAGCACGCATTTTATCTTTACGATGTTTTTTTGCTAGTTGAAGAGCTTGTTCATAGCTATAGCGAACAACAGCATTCCAACGAAAACCACAGGCAGCCGATGTACGATTTAATCTGTCTCCTACTTCTTCAAATGCATTTAATTGGGTACTTCCTTCTCGAACGTGACGAAGTACAGTTTCAGCAAGTAATAAATCATCCTCATCCGTCCAAGCATCTTGTCTTACTTTCATAGATTCAACTCCCTTTCTTTTTATGAACTTCCTATTTTTATAATGGGCAAAAAAGTGAGCTTTTATACAAAGCTTTTAAAAATATGGTAGATTTCGATGAAAGGTATAAAGTGAAACTTTAATCAGTGGGGAGGTTCTTCATCCCACACCTAACTTCTTTGCTTTCGCTGAATTTTGAGGTGGGGGTCTTACTGCCCATTAAAGCGGGATAAATTTTGCCAAGAATGACGGAAGCTGCTGTAGGAGAACATATAAATATGTAGCATTATATGAGGAAAGAGCGTCGAAAGGAAACTTGCAACGAGCTTCAAAGAGCGGTAAAATACCATTTAGTGTTTATTTTTAAATGTACTTGAGAAAAGTTTAAAATAGAGGAAGTGTTATATAATGGGAAACGAATTTCGTGTGTGTGATGATTGTCAGGCAACGAACGTTAAAACGTTGATTCCAAAGCTAAAAAAAGTAGATTCATGTGCAACGATTGAAGTTGGATGTCAGTCTTACTGTGGCCCTGGCCGTAAAAAATCATTCGCATTTGTAAATAATCGTCCAGTTGCAGCGCCAACAGAAGACGAATTAATTGTAAAAATTGAAGCAAAGTTAAATAAGTAAGGAAAAGAAGAGTGAACAGATTACTCTTCTTTTTTTATACCCATAAGAGGAAGAATCTATTCTGAGAAAGCTTAACTGGTGATGATAATAGTTCATGACAGATAGGGGTTATCTATTTATTAAGGTCTCGACCTATATGAATTTGTATTTCAAAATAATGGTTGACAGTCTTTTGAAGCGATAGGTAGAATAGAAGGTGTCTGATTCTGAGAATCATTATCAGGAAAGGGACGATTCATTTAATTTTTTTATTGCTATTTGAGAATAAATTTCATTTCATTAAATTAAACATATGTTGTTGGTTAGGATGGTTGAGGGATGGAAGCGAGCGCAAGGAGTATAGAACAGCAAGATGTGAATGTTAAAGAGATTAAGAGCAGGCCGCTCATTGCTTCTATTATTTTAGTAGCAGGTACAATTTTGTTAGCTTTAAGCATGGCATTGTCTATTTCGTTTGGTGCTGCAGATATTAGTTTAAAGACTGTATGGCAAGCTGTGTTTCAGTTTGACGGTTCTATTACGCATCATAACGTAATTCAAGAACTTCGCATGCCTAGAGCAATAGGGGGCGTAGTTGCAGGTGCCTTTTTAGCGGTATCAGGAGCAATTATGCAAGGTATGACGCGAAATCCACTTGCTTCCCCATCGTTAATGGGGATTACAGATGGGGCTGTATTTGGAATTGCAATTATGTATGCATTCTTCCCTAATTCACCTTATTTACTGTTCGTTATCGCATCTTTTATTGGTGCTGCGTTTGGAGCGAGCATTGTATATGGAATTGGATCTTCTTCACCAGGTGGATTAACGCCTGTGAAATTAGCTTTAGCGGGTGCAGCGATTAGTGCTTTATTAGGGGCCATTTCATCTGGAATTGCGCTATATTTCAATCTTGCCCAAGAGGTGAGTATGTGGAACGCAGGCGGAGTTGCTGGCGTGAAATGGGAAAGTATTAATATGTTAGTACCGATTGGTCTAGTTTGTCTCTTCATTGCAATTATGATGTCGAGGTATATTACAATTTTAAGCTTCGGTGAAGAAATTGCGATTGGACTTGGTCAAAATACGACATTAATTAAATTTATCGGGACAGTACTTGTTCTTGTGTTAACAGGTTCGGCAGTTTCTATAGCAGGATCGGTTGGATTTGTTGGTCTTGTCATCCCACATATGACTCGTTTCCTTGTAGGCTCAGACTATAGATGGGTTATTCCATGTTCTGCGGTCTTAGGCGGGCTGTTAATTGAATGTGCAGATATGTTATCTCGCGTTATTAATCCGCCGTTTGAAACGCCAATTGGAGCAATTACAGCGCTAATTGGGGTTCCATTCTTCCTCTACTTAGCACGTAACGAAGGGAGAGGAAAAATGTGAGGACAAGTGTCTTAACAAAAAAGAATGTTTCTGTTTTAACAATTTTAGTAGGATTAATCGTTACTGTATTTTTAGTGAGTTTAAATACAGGGACATTTAAAATACCCCCAGCGGACGTATTAAAGTCATTGGTTGGACTCGGGGCTGAAGATCAGTCTGTTATTTTATTTGAATTCCGTATGCCGCGTATGTTCATTGCTATACTAGTTGGATCTGCTTTAGCTATGTCAGGTGCAATTTTGCAAGGGTTATCACGAAATCCACTTGCTGATCCAGGTATTATCGGTATTAACGCTGGAGCGGGATTAACAGTTGTTATCTTTGTCTACTTTTTCTTCGGGAAAGTAGGAACTGGTACATTTTTATCTGTATTCATTCTTCCTTTCTTTGCGTTAGTCGGTGCGATATTAGCAGCGGTTATTATTTATTTACTAGCATGGAAAGACGGCGTTTCATCAACTAGATTAATACTTGTCGGTATCGCTGTTGCAGCTGGGTTTGGTGCTGTTAGTTTAATTTTTTCTATGAAGATGACATCTAACGATTTCCGTTTTGCTACGATTTGGTTAGCAGGAAGTCTATGGGGCACAGATTGGAAGTTTGTACTAAGTGTACTTCCGTGGATGGTTATTTTCTTGCCACTTGCTATTAGTAAGGCTCACATATTAAACGTAATGAACCTAGGCGACTCCACAGCAGTTGGCCTTGGTGTAAATGTAGAAAAAGAAAGACGTAAATTATTATTTATTGCAGTTTGTTTAGCTGGTGCATCTGTTGCTGTTGCCGGAGGAATTGGTTTTATCGGTTTAATGGCTCCGCATTTAGCGAGGCGCCTTGTTGGTGGTAAACATCAAATTATGCTGCCTACCGCTGCACTAATAGGAACGTTTTTACTTTTATTCGCAGACGTAATTTCAAGAAGTGTGTTAACAACTTCAGAAATACCGGTCGGTCTTGTTATTTCTGTAATTGGTGCACCGTATTTCATATACTTACTTATGAGGACAAAATAAAGGGAGGCTTTTTGTATGGCAACTTTAGCAGTTGATGCGGTATCTGTTGGCTATAATGAAGGGTTAATTATTGATGGATTAACAGTTGAAATTCCGGAAGGGAAAATTACAACAATTATTGGACCAAATGGTTGTGGGAAGTCCACATTATTAAAAACGGCTTCTCGTATTTTGAAGGCGAAAAAAGGTACTGTTTATCTTGACGGAAAAGCAATCGAGAAACAACCAACGAAAGAAATCGCAAAGAAAATGGCAATTTTACCACAGACTGCAGAAGTGCCAACTGGCCTTACTGTATTTGAACTCGTTTCATATGGGCGCTTTCCTCATCAAAAAGGATTTGGAACGTTGAAAGAAGAGGATTATCGCTATATTCATTGGGCACTTGAAGTGACGGGAATGACAGAATTCGCAAATCGTCCAGCAGAGGCGTTATCAGGTGGCCAACGCCAACGCGTATGGATTGCGATGGCTCTTGCACAAGGGACAGAATTACTTGTATTAGATGAACCGACAACGTACTTAGATATGGCTCATCAATTAGAAGTATTAAACTTATTGAAAAAGTTAAACGAAGAAGAAGGTAGAACGATTGTTATGGTTATCCATGACTTAAACCATGCTTCTCGTTTCTCAGATCATATGATTGCATTAAAAGCTGGTAAGTTAATGAAACAAGGAACGCCAGACGAAGTGATGACGAGTGAAACACTTCGCAGTGTATTTGAGATCGAAGCTCAAATCGTTCCATGTCCAGTAAACTGCAAACCAATTTGTTTAACATATGATTTAGCGATGATTAGTAATCAATTGCGTAAAAAAGCATAAGTAGAATCCCCCTCGTAAAGAGGGGGGCTTCTAATGGATGTTGAGCTTCTTATTAGTAAATAGGAAGTTGAACACCCGTTAGAACGGGGCATAAAAAAACAATTAATAAATATATATTGATTAATTGTTAATCTTGTTTCTTATAGTTCATTGTAACTTATAAGAGAAATACAGCTAGAAGGAGTGGGAACATGAAGAATTTTAAAATGGCGTTATTAGCAATGGTACTAGTCGTTACTTCTGTACTATTTGCAGCTTGTTCTAACAAAGAAGAGAAGAAAGCAGATGCGAAAGATGCGAAGACTGAAGAGCGCACTGTACAACATGCAAAAGGGGAAATTAAAATCCCTGCAAATCCAAAGAAAATTGCTGACCTTAGTGGTTCAACAGAAGAATTATTAATTTTTGGTATGAAACCAATTATTACTGCTAATACATCTCAAGAAAAAATTGATGCACATATTGCAAATAAATTAAAAGACGTTAAACCAGTTGGCTCTGCTTGGGGCGATAAAATTAACATTGAAGCAGTAGCTGCTGCAAAACCAGATTTAATTCTTGTAAACAATCGTCAAGAAAAGATTTATGATCAATTATCTAAAATTGCACCAACAGTTATGTTAAAAACTCCATTAGACCAATGGCGTCCAAAATTCGAAGAAGTAGGTCAAATCTTCGGTAAAGAGAAAGAAACAAAAGAATGGTTCAAACAGTATGATGAAAAAGCAAGCAAATTACATGACAAAATCGTAGCGAAAACTGGCGATGCTACATTCATGAAGATGGCTGCATATCCAAACGCCTTCCGCGTATACGGTGACTACGGTTACGGTAGCGTAATCTTTAACGATTTAAAATTACCAGCAGTTAAAGGTACACCAACTGATAAACCTTTAGTACAAGTACAAAAAGAAGCTTTAATTGATTACAACCCAGATTACTTATTCGTATTTACGACTGGTGACGGTTCTCAGCGTCTAAAAGAATTCCAAGAAGAATCAATTTGGAAAAATATGAACGCTGTTAAAAATAACCACGTATTTACAATTAAAAATGAAGACTTAAACAAAGGTTACTTCCCGCTAGGTAAAGAAATGATCTTAGATGAAGTTGCTGCGTTCGTTTTAGGGAAATAATGTATAAAAAGAGATCACTTTTACCCCGGTAAAAGTGATTTTTTCTTTATATAAGGGCAATTAATATAGTCTTTCATTTCTTTCTGTTTCCTATTTCGTTTATAATATATAGTAAGAATGCAGTAAAGAAAGGGGGATGTCGGAAGGTGGTATATTTAAACGACAAACTCAGCGAAACAAAAGTGTTTAAAGACCCGGTACATAAATATGTGCACGTGCGCGATCGTGTTATTTGGGATTTAATCGGAACGAAAGAATTTCAACGCTTGCGCCGTATTAAGCAGCTTGGAACGACATTTTTTACATTTCACGGTGCAGAGCATAGTCGCTTTACTCATTCGTTAGGTGTATATGAAATTATTCGTCGTATGATTGATGATGTGTTTGATGGCAGGCCGAATTGGAATGCTGAAGATAGATTGTTATGTTTATGTGCGGCATTACTTCATGATGTCGGTCACGGTCCATTTTCTCATTCGTTTGAAAAAGTATTTTCATTAGACCATGAGAAATTTACGCAAAAGATTATCGTTGGAGATACGGAGATTAATCGCGTATTAAGTCGTGTGGATAAAGATTTCCCACAAAAGGTAGCCGATGTAATTGCGAAAACATCTACTAATAAATTAGCGATTAGCATGATTTCCAGTCAAATTGATGCAGATCGCATGGACTATTTATTAAGGGATGCGTACTTTACTGGCGTAAAATATGGAAACTTTGATATGGAACGTATACTGCGTGTTATGCGTCCGTACGGGAATCAAGTAGTTATTAAAAATAGTGGTATGCATGCTGTTGAGCATTATATTATGAGTCGTTATCAAATGTATTGGCAAGTATATTTCCACCCGGTAACGCGAAGTGCCGAAGTTATTTTAACGAAGATTTTACACCGTGCAAAATCATTGCACGAGAAGTATTATACATTTAAAAATCATCCGGTTCATTTCTATTCCTTATTTGAAGAAGAAGTAACAGTAGAGGATTATTTAAAGTTAGACGAGAACGTTATGTATTATTACTTCCAAGTATGGCAAGACGAAGAAGATCCAATTTTAAGCGATTTATGCCGCCGCTTTATGAATCGAAACCTATTTAAATACGTAGAGTTTACAGATAAGCATGGTTTAGATAATTGGATGGAATTAAGTAGTTTATTTAAAAAGATTGGACTCGATCCTGAGTACTATTTAGTTGTTGATTCGACATCAGACTTACCGTACGACTTCTACCGAGCGGGTGAAGAAGAAGAGCGTTTACCAATCTTACTTCTTATGCCAAATGGAGAGCTTAGAGAGCTTTCACGTGAATCGGATATTGTTGAGGCGATTACTGGTAAGAAGAGAAGGGATCAAAAATTATTCTATCCGCATGATTTAATCTATGAAGATGGAAGAAAAGGAAAATATAAAGAGAGAATCATCGAGTTACTAGAAGGAAAAAAATAAGAAGCAGCTAAGAGCTGCTTCTTATGAAAAAACTTGAAATTATTTGTCGCTTAAGCGTTTTCCGCCAACTGCATAATGGTTTTTAGACATTTCTTCGATGAAAACAACGATGTTTTCTTCAGGAGCACCAGTTGTTTCGCTTACTGCTGCTGTTACTTTCTCAGCAAGAGCTTTCTTTTGTTCTTCTGTGCGTCCTTCTAGCATTTTCACTGTTACGTATGGCATATATAATCGCTCCTTTTATGTAAGTTACACTCTTATTATAGCGGATTATGGGGAAGAACAATCGAAAAAACAAATAATTTCTTTTTTTGACATATGGAAGAGGAGATGAAACATGGATCAGTTATTTAGATACCCGTTGCACCAAATTCCTTTGGTAGCAATGGCCATTATTATTGCGTTATCAGTGCATGAATTTGCGCATGCATATGTAGCATATAAATTTGGAGACGATACAGCAAAGAGACAAGGGCGCTTAACTTTATCACCGATGGCACATTTAGATCCTATCGGGATGATTGCTGTATTAATTCTTGGTTTCGGTTGGGCAAGACCAGTTCCTGTTAACCCATATAACTTTAAAAGACCTCGTCTTGCAGGGGTATTAGTTTCAATTGCAGGACCGATTAGTAATTTAATTTTAAGTGCAATTGGTTTAATTATTTGGTATAGCTTATTAACATTTGGTGTATTAGACTCAATTCCATTTGCAGTAGCAGATACGTTAGCTCAATTTTTCCAGATTTTTATTATGTTGAATATCGTTTTACTTGTATTTAACTTATTACCAATCCCGCCACTTGATGGATATCGCGTAGTGGAGGATTTAGCACCAACAAATATTCGTGCGAAAATGACACAGTATGAAAAATACGGGGCAATTGCTTTATTAATTCTAGTTATTACACCGCTTAGCAATTACACAATCCAACCTATTTTTAGTGTTGTCATTCCATACGTATTTGCATTTTTAAACAGTATCATTGCGCCTATCTTTGGCCTTTTATAATCATTAAGTGAGGAGGAATATACATATGACAGAGAAAAAGAAAAAAATCGGTTTTAATATCGTGAAAAATGATTCAACAGATGGACATGGTGGATTTGGTGTTGGGGCATTAAGCTTAGAAAACATTTCACCTGTATTTGTTGATGTACTAGAGAAAACTGCATTCGTTGATATTGGTGCGATGCACGCGCGTAGTACAGTAGAAAAAGGTATTAAGTTTTTAACAAATAAAGATGAAGTTCCAAACGGAAAACCATACTGGCTTGTTTGGGTAACGATTGAAAGAACTGCGACAGGTGCGTATTACGCAGGTGTAACAGCTTGTGAAATGACAGTTGACCGTGAGATTCGCCGCGGATATAAATCACTTCCAGAGCACGTAAACAAAATGGATAAATCATTGAAGCGTCACATTATGGTTGACCATATGGACGAATCATCTAAAAAAGTACTTGGTACATTCTTAAAAGAACATAATGAAGCGATTTGGAACGAATCTAGCGAAGAATTGCGCCGTGCATTATTAAGTGAATAAAAGAAAAGGATGTCTCACTAGTCGATTGTTGACTAGTGAGACATCCTTTTTATTTTGGCTTGTTGTATGAAAATATATCAACGATTCGACAAGGAATATCGACTTACCGACAAAGAATGACAATATCAGGCTATTCCACGTTCAGTGAAATAGCCTGATATTCTACCAAGGAAGATATTTTTTCCACCAACTTGTTTTTTTCTTTTCTTCAGTTGTCTTTTCAAATTCCTCTTTATCATCAACGTGATCCATACAATATTCAGTTGGTTCTGTACCTTTTGCAAAATACATTTTCACTGAAATTGGGCAATTTTTTGTAGCAATTTTCCCGTTTTCAGGGTTAATATCAACTGCAACAACGTCACTGGGTTGTTTAAACTCTTTTTTAGGTTGTCCATCTAAGCCTTTCTCCATCGTATCGGTCCATATTCTTTTCGCATAGCCTTGTTCTGCTACGTTTGAAATTGATTTAGGTTGATCATATCCAACCCATACGCCAGTTACGATTTGCGGGGTAAACCCAATCATCCAACTATCTGTTTCAGTAGAGCCAGATTTTCCGGCATAGGTTCTTGATAGCTTAGATAACATTGATTGACCAGTTACGGCAGCATAACTGCTTAGTTTTTTATTAAACATGCCTGTCATCATTTCTTCCATCACAAATGCTTTGCTCTTATCAAGAACTTGTTTACTCTCCAAATGAGCATCGTATAAAATATTTCCTTCATGATCCATAATGCGGCGAATGAAAATCGGTTTTACTTCTTTTCCCCCGTTTGCGAACATGCTATAAGCGTTAACCATTTCAATTGGTTTTACAGGAGATGTACCGAGCGCAAGGGAAGGGACGTCTTTTAATGCACTCTTAATGCCGAATTGCTTCGCCGTTTTTGTAAGAATGTCTTCGCCTAAAAATAAATTGGTTTTCACGGCATAGACGTTATCAGAGACCGCAAGAGCTTGCGCCATTGTTACAAAATCGTCTGCATAATAGTCTTTATAGTTTTTCGGTTTATACTTTGAAACACCGTCACCTAAAGTGAACACGGTGTATTCGCTTTTTAAGCGCGTAGCAGGGGTGAATCCTCGTTCTAATGCCGCATAATATAGAAATGGCTTAAATGTAGATCCGGGCTGGCGAGCGGCCTGT
This sequence comes from Bacillus sp. BD59S, assembly GCF_007363175.1. Lineage (NCBI taxonomy): Bacteria > Bacillati > Bacillota > Bacilli > Caryophanales > Bacillaceae > Bacillus > Bacillus sp. BD59S. The sequence continues at coordinate 4,996,975 of NZ_CP034686.1, read as the reverse complement.
GTAGCCCTGTTAAATTGACTTGTATTATAATCAGTTCCACCAACAAGGGCAGCTACTTCCCCTGTTTTTGGATTCATAGAGACGAGCGCAGTTTGTATGTTTGTCGTGTCAGGTATGTGGTCTTTTACAGCTTGCTCTGCAACCGATTGTAATTTCGGGTCTAGCGTTGTATAAATACGCAAGCCGCCTTTTTGTAAGGCTTGCTCATCTAATCCGATATCACGAAGAAGAGAAGCTTGTACAGCATCTTGGAAATAAGGCGCGACCTCTGCTACTTTTTTCGTATCTAATGAAGCGAAAGTTAGTGATTCTTTCTTCGCTGAAGCTGCTTGTTTCTTCGTAATATAACCTTGTTCTACCATTTCATCTAATATAAGAGATTGTCGTTCTTTCGCACGATCTTCTTTTAAAAAGGGAGAGTAGACACTAGGTCCTTTTGGTATACCTGCAAGCATACTAGCTTCCGCTAATGTTAATTCTTTTGCTGTTTTATCAAAATATAGACGGGACGCAGCTTCGATTCCATAAGCACCATGCCCGTAATAAATTGTATTTAAATATCCTTCTAAAATATGATTTTTATTATAATTCACTTCAAGACGGATTGTGTACATTGCTTCTAATAGTTTACGTTTCCACGTTTTATCATGATCTAAGTATAGGTTACGGGCATACTGTTGTGTAATCGTACTAGCGCCTTGGACTTTTGCCATCGCTTTTAAATCAGCAACAATGGCACCAGCGATACGCTTCATATCAAAGCCATGATGTTTGTAGAACCTTTGATCTTCGATAGAAAGTGTTGCCTCTTTTACATAAGGAGAAATTTCATTGAGAGATACATTGTATCGTTTTTGTACCTCATTACTTTGTCCTATAACAGTGTCATCATTGGCATAAAAGACACTTGTTTGCGGGACAGCCACAGGAGGAGGTCCCATAATTTTTGCAACTATAATAATAACAAAAAAGGAAAAAACGAAAAAAAGAACAGAAGAAAACATTACGGTGAAGAAAAGACGTTTATATTTTTTAAGTTTCGGATTCATAGTTTGATCCATCTTTTTCAGCCCCTCATTCATACAAACATTATTGTATTAGTATTGAGGGTTTTCGATTATTTTAAACAATGAAATTTCGAAAACAAAGAGCCCCTTCAATTAAGAAAGGAGCTCAAAGGCACGTGCTGGCCAATCGGTAATAATGACATCTACGCCATAATCAATCATAGTTTGTAAATCTTTGTATTCATTAATTGTATAAGGGCGGAAAACATACCCTTGCTTTTGCGCGAGTTGAACAAATTCCTTTGTTAGTAGTTGAAAGTTTGGGTGTAAACCAGTTGCATCTCTATTTTTTGCTTCAGCGATAGGGTCAGCAAGTGGTGTATCATATAAAATTGCTCTTGGGATTTCAGGAGCTATTTCTGCTAATAATGAAACAGAGTCGTGATTAAATGAAGAGAATACAATTTGATTAGAAAGATGATATTCTCGAACGAGAGCAACAACTTTTTCTTCAATGTTTGGATAGTGAATGACGTCTGTTTTTAATTCAATATTGAGTTGTAAGCTTGTTGTAGATAACCAAATAAATACTTCTCGTAACGTTGGGATTTTTGCTTCATGGAAAGAAGGATCTTTATGGCTGCCGGCATCTAAAGCTTGTAACTCTTCTACCGTTTTTTCAGAAACAAGACCCATGCCATTTGTTGTACGATTGACTGTTTCATCGTGAATCACGACAAGTTCACCATCTTTGGATAGGTGGACATCAAGTTCAATTCCGTGGGCGCCAATGCGTTCAGCTTCTTGGAAGGCAATCATCGTATTTTCTGGATGTGTTCCTTTTACGCCGCGATGAGCGAAAATAAGTGGTTTACTCATGTGAAATTCTCCTTATCGTTTCTTTTCTTTCATTATGAAACTGCTTTTGAAAAAATACAATTTAATATGACAAACATTTACAAAAGTCTAACAGTTGCACAAAAGTTAACGTTAACGTAAAATGTAATAATCGAGTGAAGGGAGGAATAAACATGTATAAGATTGATGAAGTCACGAAACAAGTTGGTTTAACAAAACGTACACTTCGTTATTATGAGGAAATTGGTTTAATTCATCCTCCAGAACGTAGTGAGGGAAATATTCGCCTGTATACAGATGAGGATATTGCAAGAATCAAAAGGATTGTAGAAGCAAAAGAAGTGCTAGGAATTACGCTTCAAGAAATGCAACATTTCTTATCGTTAAAAGAAAGAATGGAGCAAAGAAGAAATAGTGAGAACCCTCGTGATCGTGAAGTAATTCAAGAAATTAAAGAGATGCTTGAGAAACAAGTGCAAACGCTAGACGAGAAAATGGAGCAAATGCAGCGTGTGAAGGCGGAACTTGAGGATAGTTTACACCGTGCAGTGACATTTTTAGAGAATACAAAAGGAGAGTAATCAAAATGGAGAGCAAACAAAAAATAGGGAGATTGATTACAGTGGTGGCTACTTTCCTTGCCTTTTCAGGTATAGGGGTAGTCGATCCAATTTTGCCGATTATTGCTGAAAAGATTGGGGCAACGCATTGGCAAGTCGAGATGTTATTTACAGCGTATATTTTAACGATGGCAATTATGATGTTACCAGCTGGTATATTTGCATCAAGATTTGGTGATAAAAGAATGATGACAATTGGTCTTGCGATCGTAACTGTATTTGCGTTTATATGTGGTGTATCGCAAACGATTGCTCAATTATCTCTTTTCCGCGCTGGATGGGGATTAGGAAATGCAATGTTCTTCGCAACGGCGATGACATTATTGATTGCATTAAGTAAAGAAGTTCATGAAGCAGTAGGATTATATGAAGCAGCCATCGGTTTAGGAATGGCGGGCGGACCATTATTAGGTGGTATATTAGGTGGACATTCTTGGCGTTACCCATTTTTCGCAACGAGTATTTTAATTTTCTTAGCATTTATTTTAGTTTTCTTTTTTGTGAAAGAACCAGAGCGAAAAGTGAAACGTAAAGCGGCAGGCGTAGGAGAATTACTTAACCTGGTGAAGTATAAACCATTTATGCAAGGCGCGATTTCAGGAATGTTATACTACTACGGATTTTTCGTTGTGTTAGCATATTCACCACTTATTATGCATTTATCTGCTATTCAATTAGGATTTGTATTTTGTGGATGGGGACTCGCGTTAGCTTACGGTTCTGCAATTTTAGCACATAAGCTAGAAGGGAAATATGAGCCGAAAACATTGTTAAAAGGCAGTTTACTCGTATTTTCCCTGTTCTTAATTGCACTATTCTTTGTGAAAATTATGTGGTTACAAATTGTATTAATTGTTCTATCAGGATTAGCATCAGGATTAAATAATGCATTATTTACAAGTTATGTAATGGATATTTCACCTTATGAAAGATCTGTTACATCTGGTGTTTATAACTTCGTTCGTTGGTTAGGTGGCGCGATCGCTCCCATTTTATCAGGGATTATCGGCCACACTGTTTCACCGCAAAGTCCATTTTTAGTAGGTGGGATTGTTGTATTAGTTGGTTGTGTAATGATTTTAATTCCGATTCGAAAACCGGTAGAAGTAGAGAGAAAAACCCTTTCTTAAGAAAGGGTTTTCTTTATATGTATATGTTAGAACCCTCTGACTAAAATATATTTTCGGTATTTTTGTACTTTTAACTATACTTTTTGGATGTTTTGTTTTATTTTTGTTAGGGGACATTAATGATGTCCCTATTATAAATTTGCATTGAAAGGCGTGATTGTACGATGGAACTATGGTTCACTGAAAAACAAACAAAACATTTTGGGATTACGGCGCGTATTAACCGCACATTACATACGGAGCAAACAGAATTCCAAAAACTTGATATGGTTGAAACGGAAGAGTTCGGAAACATGCTTATTTTAGATGGCATGGTTATGACAACAGAAAAAGATGAGTTCGTTTATCATGAAATGGTAGCGCACGTACCTTTATTTACACATCCAAACCCTGAAAACGTATTAGTTGTAGGTGGCGGCGATGGCGGTGTTATTCGTGAAGTGTTAAAACACCCAAGCGTAAAGAAAGCAACTCTTGTTGAAATCGATGGAAAAGTAATTGAGTACTCTAAACAATACTTACCATCAATTGCAGGTGCATTAGATAATGAGCGTGTAGAAGTAAAAGTAGGAGACGGTTTCCTACATATCGCAGAAAGCGAAAATGAATACGATGTAATTATGGTAGATTCTACTGAGCCAGTAGGACCAGCAGTAAACCTATTTACAAAAGGCTTCTACGCTGGAATTTCAAAAGCGTTAAAAGAAGATGGTATTTTCGTTGCACAAACGGACAACCCTTGGTTTACACCAGAACTAATTACAACTGTGTTTAAAGACGTAAAAGAGATTTTTCCAATTACCCGTTTATACACAGCGAACATTCCAACTTACCCAAGTGGTCTTTGGACGTTCACAATTGGATCTAAAAAACATGATCCATTAGAAGTAAGTGAAGAGCGTTTCCACGAAATCGAAACGAAATACTACACAAAAGAATTACACAATGCAGCATTCGCGTTACCGAAATTTGTTGGCGATTTAATTAAGTAAGAGAATCGCACGGAACAAATAAAGTGTAAGTAGCTCATTTAAGGTGTTTGTCCAGAAGACTTGAACATGCTAGTTATTTACACTTCTGTAAAGAAAATTGTCTTCTTTTTATGAAGCAGAAGACCCGGTAAATCGAGAAAGAGGAGCAACTCGCTCCAAATTTGAGAAATAATGAAAGGTTGGGATACCTTAAGTTCCACATAAGGAGGAAAAGAATATGCGTTTTGATGAAGCTTATTCAGGTAAAGTATTTATTAAAAGTCATCCAAGTTTTGAAGAGTCAAAGGTAGTTATTTATGGGATGCCTATGGATTGGACAGTAAGTTACCGTCCAGGATCTCGTTTTGGCCCTGCACGTATTCGTGAAGTATCAATCGGTCTTGAAGAATATAGTCCGTATTTAGATCGTGAACTAGAAGAGGTAAAATATTTTGATGCGGGTGATATCCCATTACCATTCGGAAACGCACAACGCAGCTTAGACATGATTGAAGAATATGTATCAAAACTTTTAGATGCCGATAAGTTTCCACTAGGTCTTGGCGGTGAGCACCTAGTGTCTTGGCCAATTTTTAAGGCAATGGCAAAAAAATATCCGGATTTAGCAATCATCCATATGGATGCTCATACTGATTTACGTGAATCGTATGAAGGGGAGCCTTTATCCCACTCTACACCAATTCGTAAAGTGTGTGATTTAATTGGTCCGGAAAACGTATATTCTTTCGGAATTCGTTCTGGAATGAAGGAAGAATTTGAATGGGCGAAAGAAGTAGGTATGAACTTATATAAATTTGACGTATTAGAACCGTTAAAAGAAGTATTACCGAAACTTGCAGGACGCCCAGTCTATGTCACAATCGACATTGATGTATTAGACCCAGCTCACGCTCCAGGAACAGGAACGTTAGAAGCTGGCGGTATCACATCTAAAGAATTATTAGATTCCATCGTAGCAATTGCAAATTCAAATATAAATGTAGTTGGAGCGGACTTAGTAGAAGTAGCTCCTGTCTACGACCATAGTGATCAAACACCAGTCGCAGCAAGCAAATTCGTGCGGGAAATGCTGCTCGGTTGGGTAAAATAAAAGCGAAGCCGACTGTTTAAACCCGGTGACTAAGGTTCTTTCCTGCAAAAGGTGCTTTTTACCTTTTGGCAGGGAAGGTTCTTAGACGCAAGGGGCTAGGAGGCGTAGCTGGATAGAATAAAAGCGGAAGCGGCTCGCTCAGAATGTGAGGGGGATGGAGCTTCAGACGTAGAGGCGCTTTTTGCCTCGAAGGAAGAAGCGAAGCCACCGATCATTCTAGCCGCTGTAGCTGGATAAAATAAGAGCCCTCTATATGATTAGGGGCTCTTATTTTGTCGTTATGTGTCGGTAAGTCGATATGTCTTGTCGAATCGTCGATATAATGAAAAAATCATTGATATATTTTGAGTTGTGATCGATATATTTGAAAAATCGCCGATATAATTCGAGTTGCACTGATATATTTAAAAAATCGCTGATATAATTTGATTTACCGTCATACAACACAAAAAAGAGCTATTCCCAAACAACGGGAATAGCTCTTTTTCTTATGCAACCTTCTCTTCCGAAGTAATGCCGCGAATGTCATCAGCAGAGCGAATTGGATATTTACGGAACACGATTGATCCGATGTATCCAACAATCGTGGTAACGATTCCACATAATACAGCAGCAATTGTTACTTTTACAACGTCATTAAATCCGAATAAAACAAGAAGTCCTGGGATTGGTGATGCTGTTCCTGGTGCATTATTAACGAGCTGGAACAGAGATGTAATAATACCAGCAAGTGCACCGCCAACGAAGTTTGTCGCATAAATTGGAATCGGATTTGCTGAAACAACATCGGCTTGTGTTAAAGGTTCGATTGCTACAGCAATTGTGTCTTTCTTTGAACAAATCTTTAGTCGTTTAAAGAAAATAAAGTTCATTGGGGCTGAGGCTGCTACGGCAAGACTACCAATTGCCATTGGTAAACCTGTTAATCCAAGCATTGCAGTGAGTGCCATAGAACTCAGTGGAGAGGTAGAAATAACTGTTATTAATCCACCAAGCATAATACCCATGATAATAGGGCTTTCTGTAGTTGCAACTGAAATCATAGAACCGATTTTACCCAGTGTTGCGTTAACGAGCGGATCCATAAGCATTGCCATTCCGCGTGAGATTGGTGCAGCGATAAATAAAATTGCTAAAAACTCTACACCAGCCGGTAATTTTTTTTCGAGAAATTTCACGACGAAGGCACAAACGTATCCAGCGAAAAATCCTGGTAAAATACCGAATCCACTAGTAGCGATACCGATTAAAACAGCATATACGGGGGAAACACCAATTGCTAATGCGACTAAAATCGCTGCTGCGACACCGCTCATACTACCGGAAGCTTCTCCTACTGATTGTAAAAAGTCATTATGAAACATTTCTCCACCGATATAACGGTGAAATGCTTCAATAAGAAAGCTTGCGATTGCTGCATTAGCTAAAGCACCCATCGCCTTCATTCCGTAAGGCGCACGGTAACTGAAAAGTGTAAATAGACAAAGTACAACAAGTAATAGTGCTAAACCTTGCAAGATAGCCATTTGAAAACTGTCTCCTTTGATTTTTGTAATAAAAATTCGTATCATTCAATAATAATATAAAAGTTCATGAAACGGAAAAAATTTTTATTGGGAAATGGCTATAAGGTGAAAATGCCTTACAATAATGTAAGGAAAGTGTAAGACTTTTAGATAGAGTATAGTATGCCATTTTTCGTATAATACAAGTATAGATATATGACTAGGGAAAAAGAAGTGCAAACAGGAGGTTCATGTATGAAATTGGTAATTAAAGTTTTAGCTGTATTCGCCATTATTCTAGGTGGAACAGCGTATTATTTGAACACAAAAACAGAAGGTGTACATGCTTTTGTAGACAACTTCTTTTCAAATAAAGAAATACAAGATTATTATGCGGTGATAGATAAAGGTGAGAAAAAAGACGGAGAATACTTGTATACTTTTAAAGGGTATACAGAAGACGGGAAGTTACAGGTTATTAAAAGAATGATGAACCGTGAATTGCATACGGGTGCTTTTATAAAAATTTATGCAAAAGGTATGCAAGGAAAAGGATGGGCTGAAATCCCGAAAGAATCAATTCCGCAAAAAGCGTTGGAAAAAATAGAAAAACGATAAAAGGAGCGACTCATTCGCCCCTTTTTTAGTGCGTTAAAATAGTAATAGATGTTTTTTCTTTGTTAGAAATGATTTTTACACGTCCGCCAATTGGAAAAGTGAAAATCGGGGTTGTATGACCGAAACTTGCGTTTGCAATGATAGGGATATGTGCAAGCTCTGGCTTTGAAGCAATCATTTCTTGCATGTCTTCTATCGTACATTCTGCACCTTTTTGCATCTTTCCTATAACGATGCCTTTTACATGTTCAAAATCTTGTTGCTGCATAAGAGAATGTAAATATCGATCAAAAGTTTTAAGAGTAGCTCTCCCAGTTAAACTATCCTCTTCAAGAAATAAAATTTTATCCTTTAAGTTTGGCATATATGGTGTACCTTGTAGCAAGTTTAAGGTGCTCATATTACCACCAACAATTTCTCCAGTTGCTTCGCCTTCGTGAATCGAAACATATCCTTCATTCTTAATAAATTCTCGATTTTCCTGATCAATGTACCAAGAATCATCACTCCATGTTTCAGATGGTAGGACTTCAATAGGATCAGTAGAAGTTAAGCATTGTAAAAAGTAATCGTTCGTATACTCGAGACCTTTCTCCATTCCAAATGAAGAGAAATGGGGTCCTGAATATGTAACGAGTCCTGTTTTTGCGTAGATGGCATTATTTAAAGCGGTAATATCAGAATAGCCACAGAAGAACTTCGGATTTTCTCGAATTAAATTATAATCGAGGTGTTTCAATAAACCGTTAGAGTTGTATCCGCCAAGTGTCGTCAAAATGGCTTTTACATTCGGGTCTCTAAATGCTTCGTGAAGGTCTTGAACGCGTGAAGAAATAGAAGAGGAAGCAAATTTGTCTATTTCATCAGCATATGTTGAAAATGTAACGTGAAAGCCCATGTCGGTTAACCTTTTTACAGCAAGCTTCCTGTTTTCAGTTGAGACAATACTTAAACTACAAGATGGTGAAATAACTCTAATTTCATTACCTTTTTTCAATTTTGTTGGTAGCACTTCATTCACCTCTTTAAATGAAAGAATATTTAGATTTAAAAAATATTTTATCATATGAAATAAAGTGAAAGTGAATTATTTTTTGAAATGGAGTTTTCCTGATTTTTCAGCAGACAGACAGAGGTTTTTTTTGATATGATAGGAAAAGTGATTTATTATAAGTAGTATTTAATATCTATAACATTTGAAAGGTGTGCAAGACGTGGAGAAACAACTTGCAGGCTTGCCGGTACACGTTCATTTCGTAACAGAAATCCGTGAAGGGGCGAGGAAGGAAACCGTTGCTTTTGAAGCAAATGGTCAATACTATGTAAAAGGTCAAGGTACATACGTAACATTCCAAGAGCCGAACGAACAGGGCGAAGTAAAAACAATTATTAAAATTCAAGATGAACAAGTTCTCATTATGCGTTCAGGTGCTGTTTCTATGCGTCAAACGCATGTGAAAGGTGAATGGACAACTGGTACGTACATGAGTGAACTTGGTACGTTTGCATTGCAAACAAAGACTGATAACGTTCTTTTTAAATGGTCGGATGAAAAGAAAAAAGGACAACTCTTCTTAACGTACGCATTGCTTCTAAGTGAACAAGAAGCTGGCAGATATACAATTACGATCAATTTGAAGGAGGCAAAATAATGAATTCTTTAGAACAAGTAAAAGGATTAATTAAAGAAGAAATTCAAGCTGCTGTATTAAAGGCAGAATTAGCGACAGAAGAACAGATTCCAAACGTTGTATTAGAATCTCCAAAAGATAAGACAAATGGTGACTTTTCTACAAATATGGCAATGCAACTTGCACGCGTTGCAAAGAAAGCACCTCGTATGATCGCAGAAGAATTAGTTGCAAACTTCGATAAAGCAAAAGCTTCTATTGAAAAGATTGAAATCGCAGGTCCTGGTTTCATTAACTTCTACATGGATAATAGCTACTTAACAGACTTAATCCCAACGATCGTTAATGCTGGTGAAGCTTACGGTGAAACGAATACTGGTAAAGGTGAAAAAGTACAAGTTGAGTTCGTATCTGCGAATCCAACAGGTGACCTTCACTTAGGACATGCACGTGGTGCAGCAGTAGGTGACACGTTATGTAACTTATTAGCAAAAGCAGGATACGATGTATCTCGTGAGTACTACATTAATGATGCTGGTAACCAAATCCATAACTTAGCTCTTTCTGTTGAAGCTCGTTATATGCAAGCTTTAGGCTTAGAGAAAGAAATGCCAGAAGACGGATACCATGGTGCGGACATTATTGCAATCGGTAAGCGTTTAGCTGAAGAGTTTGGCGATCGTTATGCGAAAGCTGATGAAAAAGAAAGTTATGAATTCTACCGTGAGTACGGTTTAAAATATGAGTTAGCAAAACTTCAAAAAGACTTAGAAAGTTTCCGTGTTAAATTTGATGTATGGTTCTCAGAAACATCATTATACAAAAACGGAAAAATCGATCAAGCTCTTGCTGTATTAAAAGAGCGCGATGAGATTTTTGAAGAAGATGGGGCAACTTGGTTCCGTTCTATGACTTACGGTGATGATAAAAACCGTGTATTAATTAAAAACGACGGTTCTTACACGTACCTAACGCCAGATATCGCGTATCATCGTGATAAATTAGAGCGTGGTTTCGATAAGTTAATCAACATTTGGGGTGCTGACCACCACGGTTACATTCCTCGTATGAAAGCTGCTATTCAAGCGCTTGGTTACGATAAAGACACGTTAGAAGTAGAAATCATCCAAATGGTACAACTGTACCAAAATGGTGAAAAAATGAAAATGAGTAAACGTACAGGTAAAGCAGTCACACTTCGTGAGCTTATGGAAGAAGTAGGCGTAGACGCAATGCGTTACTTCTTTGCAATGCGTAGCGGTGATTCTCATTTAGACTTCGATATGGACTTAGCTGTATCAAAATCTAATGAAAACCCAGTATACTATGCACAATACGCTCACGCTCGCGTATGCAGTATCCTTCGCCAAGGTGAAGAATTAGGATTAGCTACAGGCGGAGACGTGAACTACAAACTTGTTACTTCTGAGAAAGAAGTAGAGTTACTGAAAAAACTTGGTGAATTCCCAGCAGTAGTTGCGGATGCAGCACAAAAACGTTTACCACACCGTATTACAAACTATGCATTTGAATTAGCAGCAGCATTACACAGCTTCTACAATGCAGAAAAAGTATTAAACCAAGATAACTTAGAATTAAGTAAAGCTCGCTACGAGTTAATGAAAGCAGTACGCACTACACTTCAAAACGCATTAGCAATCGTAGGAGTATCTGCACCAGAAAAAATGTAATTAAGAAAAGCGGAAGCGACTCGTTTAGAATAGGAGGGGGATGGAGCTCCTGACAGAGAGGCGTACTTTGCCTCGGAGGAAGGCGCGAAGCCACCGAGTATTCTAGCCGCTGGAGCTGGACAATAAAGAAAAGCGGAGCCGACTGTTTAGTCCCGAAGGCTAAGGTTCTTTCCCACAGAAGATGCATTTTATCTTCTCGTGGGGAAGGTTCTTAGACGGAAGGGGCTAGGAGGCAGAGCTAGACATAAAGAAAAGCGGAGCCGATTTTTCGCTTTCAGTAAAAGGCAATCACACGATGTTGTGATTGCCTTTTTGTATGGAGATAATAAAAAAATAAAATTTTTATCAAACAAAAGGAGAATTTGCGTCGTCTTATATAAATGACAGGAGGTTTCCGATGGAAGAAAAGGTAGAAGAATTAATTGATATATATAAGCAGCAAATATATTCCTTATGCTATAAGTTAGCGAAGACGAAAGAAGACGCGGAGGATATTTTTCAAGAGACGTGGATAAAGGTTTTTTCATCGCGGCACCAACTTTCTTACGTGGAGAATTATAAAAAGTGGATTACTACAATTTGTGTTCGTACGTTTTATGATTTTTATCGTAAGAAAAAAAGATGGAAAGATCGTGTATTGGATTTATTTCATAAAGAAGATGGGGGAGAAATAGAGCATGCAGATGATGTGAATATATCAGAAGAATTTATTCAAAAAGTCGAAGCAGAAATGATACGAGAAGTTATACAGTTATTAAATGAAAAATATAAAACAGTGCTCGTACTCTACTACTATGAACAATATTCTTACAAAGAAATGAGTGAAATATTAAATATACCAATTGGTACGGTGAAATACCGCCTTAATTATGCGAAGAAGCAAATGCGAGAACATTTGGAGGGGTTCGTTTATGAAGGAAGATAAATTTGATCAAAAGATAAAAAGTAGTTTAGCGGGAGAGATGATTCCTAGCGAAGAGCTAATAAATAATACGAAGCAGGGCATGCAAAATGCTCGGAAATTAGAGAAGAGATGGGTTATTTTCATTCATGCTATTTGGATGATTATATTAACAGTCACCCTAGAGCAGTTTATTAGTCATTTGGATCATAAAATAACTATCATTATAACGATAGTTATTATGATGCACCTATACATTCCTATATATGTTGTCATACAGTCATTTTTAAAGAAGGAGTATAAATTACATGATAGAGTTCGATAATCCATTTGTAGTATTTGAGATAGCTGGGATTACAATGTTTTTAGCTTTTATAGCACTTTTAGTATGTGTAACATCATGGGTGTATACAGATGCGAAAACGCGTGGAATAAGTAAGTGGTGGAGTGTTGTAGTGATTATATTGCCGTTTTTTATTGGAGTTTTGTTATATATGATACGAAGAAGTAACAAGAAAATAGAAGGAGAGCATACGATGAATGCTATGAAAAAACAAAAGATAACATTAGTTGTCATATTTGCCAGTGCGATGTTTGTATTACTGAGCGGCTTCGCTTTCGTTCAAACGTTAGATGATATGTGGAGAGCTGGTGATATGTATTTAGAGAGTGAGCAACAAGGAGAGACAAGCTATGAGGCAAAATTCTCATCATGGGATATTGCTGGGAAAGATATTGAACTTGAGTATGCAAAAGACACAGAAGTAACATTTTCCTATGAGACAGATGCAAAACGTGGGAATTTATGCTTTAGCTTGTATGAAAGGCAAGGAGAAGGTATAAGAGAGTTAAAGGAGATTTGTGAATCGAAAACAGGTACTTTTAAAGCTACATTGAAAGCGAATGAAAAGTATGTATTTAGTATAAGTGGTTTAATGGTGAAAGATGGTTTTGTAAAAGTGAATTGGGAAACAAAATAAAGGCCCTTGGGAAGGGCCTTTATTTTATCGGATTGTATACGTAACCGAAAAGCTAACAGGACTATAGTAAACATAAGGTGCATGAAATTGAACGTACATATTGCCATCTGTTTTTGTAGTGAAAATTCGGCCGTAGCCATCAGAATAACGTCCAATAAGGTTATGATTTGAGTCATAAACACTGTAACTAGGGGTTTTGCTGTTAGGTTGAATTGTTAACTCTTGTCCCTTTTGAAGGAAAACAGGTTCTTGTTCAGAACTACTTCCAGTTTGCAAAGAATAAAATTTTGTAAAGCTTTGTTCTTGAGTAGCGGCAGCAGCCTTTGTTTCAGGAATAAACGCGGTAGCACCAGTAATTCCTGCTAAAGTTAATGCACCGGCTAAAATCATTTTTTTCATAGTAGAAAAGCCTCCTTAATTGTTGTAATCGTTTTCGTTACAGTTAATATTGTATACGATAATGAGTAGGAGAAAATATGCTTTTATGCATATGTATTTTTTCTCAATAAAATGTCACCACTTTAAAATGAGTGATTTTTGCTATAACTAATTGTTTTTTCTTTTGGACTGACAAAATAAGATGGATAAAGACTTTATTATATGTTTTTTTATTTTAATTAATTTATATTGAGAAATAGAAAAGTGCAACCTGAATTATTTGCATATTTTTAATGAGGATATAGATGTTATTACTTTTAAAAGAAAGGTGGTTTTTTCTGAAAAACATAAATATATAATGTTTTGTAAATTAAGGAGAATTCTATGAGGGTGGTCAATCTTAGCCAGAATATGATATGTAAAATAGGATGATTGGTTAACCTAAAGATACCTTATAATAATGAAGTAAAAATGGGGAACAACAATTAACTATTGATTTTTGGTAACAATTCTAGAATAATAGACTATGGAAAAAATTTGTTGTTTTTTGGGGGAATTACGAAAAAAGGCATGTCTGTATTATTTATTGATGAAATGCTAATAGGGAATGTTGTAATTGCTTTAAGTCATGTTATTACAATCAAGGTAAGTGTACTTAAATGTATAATCTACCTAACAACTGAGTAGGTAATCCTCAAAACTTCGTATTTAAAGAGTTAGGGATTTGGTGCTAATCAACTTGGTTTTTTAGATTCAATAAAAATAATGAGGAGATATACACCTCTTATTTTTGATTTAACATCACTTATATATATAATAATACATAAATGTATATAAGTATATATAAATATTTTATTATTCGTAAAGAAATTAAAAATTCTTAGCGTATAGATAATATATAGGTTTATTTTAATTTTTTGACATAGATCTAGAATCAGATCTATCAGGAGAAACCCTTTTTCTCGACACCCATTTATATACTCCAAAAATGAAAAGACTGATTCCCGTATTTCTGCAAAATTCACATGAAATCAGTTGAAAATCACAATCGTTTTTATTTACCCCCAAACTTGTTCCACTTTATTCAGATTTGGAGAATATTTCTTTTATCTTCATAGACAAACAATACTTCGTCCGTAATATTTTAATCATATAGCGCTGATGTTAAGATATTTTTTGCATCAATTTATTTCGGTATTTAACTAGGTATTAAATGTTTTAATACATGGACATTATCAGCTGTACTTATGATGACAGAAAGCTTATCTTCTAATGATATCCTGTAAAATATGAGTTTTTAACTCGTTCCATATTTATAAGCTTTTTTGCTGGTATGCTGAATGCGACTATAATCCGTACTTATCGTTCTTTTTTCAGAACGATAAGTATGGAAGTTGATAGAATGCATATTTGCTGTGAAGTAGTTAGTCTATATTTGCCCGCACTAAAATCTTTTACACATAGAATAAGCATTTTATAATTCCTAAGGCACAAAAAGAAGAATGGTTGTCATGAGTTTCGTCTGGAATGCGTTTTAAATCATTTTTTTCTAATTTTAAATGTATTCCAGTATCTGTCGTCTATATGTATTTATTATTTAAACTTCTTTATTAAGGTTTATCTATGTTTCTATTAAAAAATATAGGTTAAAAGTACATAATTGTAGGCGTGTTGAAAATGTTAGATACACTTATAAAAAATCAAGTTTCAAGTTGTTAAGTAGTAGTGAAGGAGGAAGAGAGATCATAATAGCTATTAAAAATACGTAGGTGAGATAGTTGGATAATAGAATTTTTGACATAACATGTTTGTACCAGAAACTATTTATATTTTAAATTATGGGGAGGCTAACATAGAGTATGTATTTGAAGAGAATTACTTCAATTTTTTCGATTATAATGATTTTCATGTTTACTATAGGCCAGAGTCTTTTACCTATCGTAGCAAATGCACAAGAATTAAACACAGCAGGAATTGTGGATAGTTTTAAGATTGATAAAACAGATCTTTATGTCGGACAACGGACTAAAGTAACTGTAAACTTTAGTGAAAAAGATGGCCTTAAGCTGAAGTCTGGAGACACACTGACATTAACACTACCTCCAGAATTAAAAGGATTAAATACAGAGTTTTTATTAGATGATTATGGTACTTGTAAAGTCACTGCAGGTACTGTGGTATGTACATTTAATGATAAAGTGAGTACACATCAAAATATTAAAGGGTATTTAAACTTTTTTATAGAAGCTGCTAATGTAGGAACGGATGAAAAGAAAGAGATTGAAACCAATTTTGGTACAAATGTAGATAAGCAATCTGTAACAATTACCGGCCCAAGCAGTGGAGGGGGTACAGATCCTGGAAAGCCACCATTTTTTTATAAAACTGGTGATATGAACTCAGGTAAGAGCGATGAAGTACGTTGGTTCTTGAATATAAACTTGGCTAAAGAAGAGTTAAGTCGTGATATTGTTGTGACTGATAATTTACAGGAAGGTCAAACACTTAATAAGGATAGTTTCTATATAATTGTAGATGATCATATAGGTCGTCGATCTTTAACGCTACAAGAGCTTGAAAAGCAAGGTTACGGGACGATTACCTTTACTGGAGACAAATTATTTAAAGTTGTGCTTAATAAGGATAAAGCGCGTCTTGCCTCCTTTTCAATTGGTTATACATCTACTATAACGGAAGCCGGGAAGAAGCAAGATTTCTTTAAGAATGATTATACGATTGATTACCAAGTTTTAAACGGAGAACCGGTTACTGAATCGGGTACTCATCCAGTCGAAAATATGACAGCTGGGGGTGGTGCTGAAGGTAACGTGACTCCAAGAGGAACACTAAAAATTGTGAAGCATATTGAAGGGGATGAAGAAAAAGTAATCCCAAATGTTTCGTTTAAGTTATATAAAGAGCCTAATGAACAAGTTGGAGATATATATACAACAGATGAAAAAGGGATAATTGAAATCCCTAATTTACAACCAGGTAAATATTATGTGAAAGAAGTTTCGGCTCCAGACTATATTGATTTCGATCCTCAAGCAAAAGTGAACTTTGAAGTTAAATCAGATGCTGTAAATGGAGTTAAGTTGCTAATTCCGAATAAAGTGAAAACGACATCTATTGCAGGGACGAAGACGTGGAAAGACGATAACGAGAAAGATCGTCCAAGCTCGATTAAAGTAGACCTACTACAAAATGGGAAAGTGTTAGACACGAAAGAAGTAACAGCGGCAGATGGTTGGAAATACAAATTTGACAACCTAACAGTCTATGATGCAAATGGAGTAGCGTACAAGTATGAAGTAAAAGAAAAACCGATAGATGGATACACAACAGAAGTAAATGGTTATGACATTACAAATACAAAAGTGGTACAAACAACAAAAGTAGAAGGAACGAAAACATGGAAGGACGGAAATGCGGAAGGTCGTCCAACGATGATTAAAGTAGACTTACTAAAAAACGGTAAAGTGATTGCGACGCAAGAAGTAAGCGAAGCAACAGGCTGGAAATATGAATTTAAAGATTTGGCAATAAACGATGCAGACGGAAAAGCATATAAGTATGAAGTGAAAGAACAAGCAGTAGACGGATACGAATCCAAAGTAAATGGTTATGACATCACGAATACAAAAGTAGGCAAGACATCAGTTGCAGGAACGAAGACATGGAAAGGTGGCACAGAGGAAGAGCATAAAGCCATCAAAGTGGACTTACTACAAAACGGTACAGTGATTGCGACACAAGAAGTAAGCAAAGAAACAGGTTGGAAGTATGAATTTAAAGATTTAGTAGCGTTCGATGAAAATGGAAAAGCATACAAGTATGAAGTGAAAGAACAACAGGTAGATGGATACGAATCCAAAGTAAATGGTTATGACATCACGAATACAAAGGTAGGCAAGACATCAGTTGCAGGGACGAAGACGTGGAATGATAACAATGCGTCAGATCGTCCGAAAACTATCAAAGTAGATTTAGTACAAAAAGATAACTCACAAGCACAAAAAGAAACAGTGATTGCGACGCAAGAAGTAAGTGAAGCAACGGGCTGGAAGTATGAGTTTAAAGATTTAGCAGCGTATGATGCAGAAGGAAAGGCATACAAGTATGAAGTGAAAGAGCAAACAGTACCAGGATATGAATCCAAAGTAAACGGTTATGACATCACGAATACAAAAGTAGGCGAAACAAAAGTAGAAGGAACGAAAACATGGAAAGACGATAATGCGAAAGATCGTCCGGAAATGATCAAAGTAGACCTTTTACAAAACGGTAAAGTAGTAGATACAAAAGAAGTAACAGCAGAAACAAACTGGAAGTATACGTTTGAAAAACTCCAAGCATACGATGCAAACGGAGTAGCATACAAGTATGAAGTGAAAGAACAGCCAGTAGCTGGATATGAATCCAAAGTAAGTGGTACTGACATCACAAATACAAAAGTAGGCAAAACAAAAGTAGAAGGAACGAAGACATGGAAAGACGGAAATGCAAAAGACCGTCCGACAATGATCAAAGTAGACTTACTACAAAACGGGAACGTGATTCAAACACACGACGTACTCGCAGTAATGGGTTGGAAATATATATTCGCAGATCTAGAAGCATATGATGCGGAAGGAAAGGCTTACGAGTATGAAGTGAAAGAACAGCCAGTAGCTGGATATGAATCCAAAGTAAGTGGTACTGACATCACAAATACAAAAGTAGGTCAAACAAAAGTAGAAGGAACGAAGATATGGAAAGACGATAACGCAACAGATCGTCCGGAAATGATTAAAGTAGACCTTTTACAAAATGGTACAGTAATTGCGACGCAAGAAGTAAGCAAAGCAACAGGTTGGAAATATGAATTCAAAGATTTAGCAGCGTATGATGCAAACGGAGTAGCATACAAGTATGAAGTGAAAGAACAACAGGTAGACGGATACAAATCCGAAGTAAAAGGTTATGACATCACGAATACAAAAGTAGGCGAAACAAAAGTAGAAGGAATGAAAACATGGAAAGACGATAACGCGAAAGATCGTCCGGAAATGATCAAAGTAGATCTTTTACAAAATGGTAAAGTAGTAGATACAAAAGAAGTAACAGCGGCAACAAACTGGAGGTACACGTTTGAAAAACTCCAAGCATACGATGCAAACGGAGTAGTATACAAGTATGAAGTGAAAGAACAAGCAATACCAGGATATGAATCCAAAGTAAATGGTACTGACATCACGAATACAAAAGTTGGCAAAACAAAAGTAGAAGGAACGAAAACATGGAAAGACGATAACGCGAAAGATCGTCCGGAAATGATCAAAGTGGACCTTTTACAAAATGGTACAGTGATTGCGACGCAAGAAGTAAGCAAAGCAACAGGCTGGAAATACGAATTCAAAGATTTAGCAGCGTATGATGCAGAAGGAAAGGCATACAAGTATGAAGTGAAAGAGCAAACAGTACCAGGATATGAATCCAAAGTAAACGGTACTGACATCACAAATACAAAAGTAGGCGAAACAAAAGTAGAAGGAACGAAGACATGGAAAGACGGAAATGCAAAAGACCGTCCGACAATGATCAAAGTAGACTTACTACAAAACGGTAAAGTAGTAGATACAAAAGAAGTAACAGCAGAAACAAACTGGAAGTATACGTTTGAAAAGCTACAAGCATACGATGAAAATGGAGTAGCGTACAAGTATTAGACTTACTACAAAACGGTAAAGTAGTAGATACAAAAGAAGTAACAGCAGAAACAAACTGGAAGTATACGTTTGAAAAGCTACAAGCATACGATGAAAATGGAGTAGCGTACAAGTATGAAGTGAAAGAACAGCCAGTAGCAGGATATAAATCTGAGGTAAAAGGTTATGACATTACGAATACAAAAGTAGCGGAATTGACAGTAGAAGGAACAAAAACGTGGAACGATAACAACGCAACAGATCGTCCAAGCTCGATCAAAGTAGACTTACTACAAAACGGTAAAGTAGTAGATACAAAAGAAGTAACAGCAGAAACAAACTGGAAGTATACGTTTGAAAAGCTACAAGCATACGATGAAAATGGAGTAGCGTACAAGTATGAAGTGAAGGAACAACCAGTAGCGGGATACCAATCTGACGTACACGGTTATGACATCACAAATACAAAAGTAGGCGAAACGAAAGTAGAAGGAACAAAAACGTGGAACGATAATAACGCAACAGATCGTCCAAGCTCGATTAAAGTAGACCTACTACAAAACGGTAAAGTAGTAGATACAAAAGAAGTAACAGTAGAAACAAACTGGAAGTACACGTTTGAAAAACTTCAAGCATACGATGCAAACGGAGTAGCATATAAGTATGAAGTGAAAGAACAAGCAGTACCAGGATATGAATCCAAAGTAAATGGTACTGACATCACGAATACAAAAGTAGGCGAAACGAAAGTAGAAGGAACAAAAACGTGGAACGATAACAATACAACAGATCGTCCAAGCACAATCAAAGTAGATTTACTACAAAATGGTAAAGTAGTAGATACAAAAGAAGTAACAGCGGCGACAAACTGGAAGTACACGTTCGAAAAACTCCAAGCATACGATGCAAACGGAGTAGCATACAAGTATGAAGTGAAGGAACAGCCAGTACCAGGATATGAATCCAAAGTAAATGGTACTGACATCACGAATACAAAAGTTGGCAAAACAAAAGTAGAAGGAACGAAAACATGGAAAGACGATAACGCGAAAGATCGTCCGGAAATGATCAAAGTAGACCTTTTACAAAATGGTACAGTGATTGCGACGCAAGAAGTAAGCAAAGCAACAGGCTGGAAATACGAATTCAAAGATTTAGCAGCGTATGATGCAGAAGGAAAGGCATACAAGTATGAAGTGAAAGAGCAAACAGTACCAGGATATGAATCCAAAGTAAGTGGTACTGACATCACAAATACAAAAGTAGGCGAAACAAAAGTAGAAGGAACAAAAACGTGGAACGATAATAACGCAACAGATCGTCCAAGCACAATCAAAGTAGACTTACTACAAAACGGTAAAGTAGTAGATACAAAAGAAGTAACAGTAGAAACAAACTGGAAGTATACGTTTGAAAAATTACAAGCATACGATGCAGAAGGAAAGGCATACAAGTATGAAGTGAAAGAACAAGCAGTTGAAGGATATAAATCCAAATTAAACGGTTATGACATCACAAATACAAAAGTAGGCGAAACGAAAGTAGAAGGAACAAAGACATGGAACGATAACAACGCAACAGATCGTCCAAGCTCGATTAAAGTAGACTTACTACAAAACGGTAAAGTAATTGACACGAAAGAAGTAAGTAAAGCAACAAATTGGAAGTACACGTTTGAAAAACTCCAAGCTTACGATACAAACGGAGTAGCGTACAAGTATGAAGTGAAGGAACAACCAATAGCTGGATATAAATCCGAAGTAAAAGGTACTGATATTGCAAATACAAAAGTAGGCGAAACGAAAGTAGAAGGAACAAAAACGTGGAACGATAACAACGCAACAGATCGTCCAAGCTCGATTAAAGTAGACTTACTACAAAACGGTAAAGTAGTAGATACAAAAGAAGTAACAGCAGAAACAAACTGGAAGTATACGTTTGAAAAACTCCAAGCATACGATGAAAATGGAGTAGCGTACAAGTATGAAGTGAAAGAACAAGCAGTACCAGGATATGAATCAAAAGTAAGTGGTTATGACATTACAAATACAAAAGTAGGCGAAACAAAAGTAGAAGGAACGAAGACATGGAAAGACGATAACGCAACAGATCGTCCAAGCACAATCAAAGTAGACTTACTACAAAACGGTAAAGTAGTAGATACAAAAGAAGTAACAGCAGAAACAAACTGGAAGTATACGTTTGAAAAACTCCAAGCATACGATGCAAACGGAGCAGCGTACAAGTATGAAGTGAAAGAACAAGCAGTAGCCGGATATGAATCAAAAGTAAGTGGCACTGACATCACAAATACAAAAGTGGGCAAAACAAAAGTAGAAGGAACGAAGACGTGGAACGACGGAAATGCAACAGACCGTCCGACAATGATCAAAGTAGACTTACTACAAAACGGGAACGTGATTCAAACACAAGACGTACTAGCAGTAATGGGTTGGAAATATATATTCGCAGATTTAGAAGCATATGATGCGGAAGGTAAGGCTTACGAGTATACAGTAAAAGAACAGCCAGTAGCCGGATATGAATCAAAAGTAAGTGGCACTGACATCACGAATACGAAAGTAGGCAAAACAAAAGTAGAAGGAACGAAGACATGGAAAGACGATAACGCAACAGATCGTCCGGAAATGATCAAAGTAGACCTACTACAAAATGGTACAGTGATTGCGACGCAAGAAGTAAGCAAAGCAACAGGTTGGAAATATGAATTCAAAGATTTAGCAGCATACGATGCAAATGGAGTAGCGTACAAGTATGAAGTGAAAGAACAGCCAGTAGCCGGATATGAATCAAAAGTAAGTGGCACTGACATCACAAATACAAAAGTAGGCGAAACGAAAGTAGAAGGAACAAAAACTTGGAGCGATAACAATGCAACAGATCGTCCAAGTTCGATTAAAGTAGACCTTTTACAAAATGGTAAAGTAGTAGATACAAAAGAAGTAACAGCAGAAACAAACTGGAAATATACGTTTGAAAAGCTACAAGCATACGATGCAAACGGAGTAGCGTACAAGTATGAAGTGAAAGAACAACCAGTAGCTGGATATAAATCTGAAGTAAAAGGTTATGACATCACAAATACAAAAATCAAGGACAAACCAAATGTAAATCCAAAAGATCCAAGCACAGATCCGAAAAATCCAAACACAAATACAGGCAGCAATAGCGATTCAAAAGTTCCATCTACTACAGAAAATGATAAGCCAACATTACTTCCTAACACAGGAGGAACATCAGCAGGAATGAGTTCAATTCTTGGAGGTATGGTATTGTTCCTTTTAGGTGGAATCCTATTCGCTCGTCAGCGAATTAAATAATAAAAAAGCCTTAGATTATTAATTACACTGTAATCTGAGTAGCTGACAAATTAAAAAATTACTATTGATATTACGCCCTTTAGGTAAGTATTCAAAAACACTTCACAATAAGGTGAAGGGAAGAATGCAGCCTGAAGGGTTTTTTTATAGAAAAAAGGGAACAATTTCAAGGTGGACTCAATCAGTGGCTCTAAAACGATAACAAAATCGTTTTTAAGAAGCCCATTATCATTGTTCCATAAGCTTAGAGTGTGGTATCTCATGTAATTTAAGGTCAATGCTATGTTTCATTAAGTTTTGGATGAATGCATAGCCATTTTTATAGCTAATTTAGAAATAGCATTTTGTAAAGCTTTGTTCTTGAGTAGCTGATGTAACGTTTATTTTAGGAATGAAGGTATTAGTTTCTGAAGTTCAAGTTAACACAACTGCAAGAGCACCTTTTTACAATCGAAAAATCTTCTCATTAGATGTAATCAATAGTATTTTAAATTTTTTATTCTACATAATGCTATGTAATTTGTATACTTTATTTATATATTACGATTTTAATTATACACCATAATACCATGTAATAAATATGCTTTTATGCATATTTATTTTTTCTTAATAAACAGCCACCGATTAATCGGTGGCTTGAAATAGTATTAAGCGGCTTTCTCTCCTGTTTTTACAGTGGAATGAAGGCTATTATAGACGCCTGTACCAATAACCTCTAATGCCATTTTCATACGTTCAGGTGAAATATTCTCAAATACGTTATCTTGAGGTGTGTGATATACCTTTTCGATATGATAGATTAATGGATTCCAACTATCGACACCCATCCAAATAAATAGAGCCGCAGGAATCCCAACTTCAGCAAACGGTACGTGATCACTAGAGCCAAATTTCCCTTGCAGTACGAGGTCATTATTTAATTGTTTGCCTGCTTGTAAGGCTGCGTCTGTTACAAGGTTTGGAGAACCGTTAGGCGTCATAGCATATAAATTTTTTGCTTTATCGTAATTTGTAGCAACCATGTCTGCGTTAAAGACACCTAAAATTCGGTCACGCTCTTTTTGGGATAGACTATTAACATAATAATCAGAGCCAAGTAAGCCAGTTTCCTCAGAACCAAAAGCAATAAAACGAATTTCTTTATCAGTTTCTACATTTTGAAAAGTACGAGCTAATTCTAATACTAATCCTGTACCAGAAGCGTTGTCGTTTGCTCCAGGTGCTCCAACGACACTATCGTAGTGTGAACTTACAACGACAGCTTTTTCATTACCTGTACTATTTTTTGGTTTCTTTTTAGCGATGACGTTTAATGATGTTAAATTAGATTCATGTCTCGCTTTGAGGGAAAGGATTGTTGTCCCTTTTTTAGCGATTTCTTCTTTAAATGCATTTCCTTGTGCATAAGCAAGACCAAAGACAGGGACAGATTGCTTTTTCGTTAGGCGAGGGTTGAAAGTTTGTCCATAGTTTCCACGACCACCAATTAAGCTATATAAAAGAACACCTTTTGCTCCTTTGCTAACAGCATTTTCAACTTGTTTATTATAGTCCGCTACTGTTGTTCCTCTTTCGAATAGGACAATTTTTCCGTTTACTTCATTTGGAATATCCTCTAATTTTGTCCCACCTTGAACAAAGATAAGAGGGGCTGTAACAGCCTCTGTAGAAATTAGTGCGTTAGGGGCAGCACCAGCTTGCCAATTACGCTTTGTGGATAATGGTGATTCAATAAATCCGACGTATTGATCCGGCACTTGGAATGGTTGATATTCTACTTCATAGCCCATTGATTTAAGCTTCATACCAACGTAGCGAGATGCCCATTCCTCAGATTTTGTTCCACCGGGGCGAGGACCAATTGTTTCGGATAAGAAACGGATGTGTTCGATAGCGCGGCTTGCATCAACTTGTTTTGTGATAGGTGAAGTCTGTGTGATTTCTGACGTGGAATCAGCTTTGACTTGTCCAATCGGAGCTAAGCTAACAGCGAGTGATACAGCAAGCAAAGAGCTTACTATTTTTTGTTTCAAAGATTTTTTCATTTTTTTCCTCTCCTATTCTTCTATTCTCTCTGACTGACAAAAGAAGACGGATAATGACTTCATTTTACCTTTACCTTTATTTATTTTCAATATTCTGACATTGAGAAATAAAAAAACGCTATATGCACATTTGCATATTTTTGACGGAGATATGTATGCTATCATTTTAAACGAAGGTTCGCTTTCTGTTTGGAAAGCTCCTACATTGCATGAATCTAGTGTACCCAAACTTTAGATTATGTAGGGAAAAGAATCCCATAGGGTTTCTTTTCTCATGTTTGAATCATGTGATGATAAATATGTTTCCGCATTTCATACTTATTATCAGTGATATATGTAAGGCATCCATATGAAAATACGAGGCTGTTCAAAGGTTTTCCGTACTTTTGGACAGCCTCACCCCGTTAAAAGGACGATACTTTATGTATCGTCCTTTTTTATACTTCTGTTAAAATAATCGGTTCGCCGCGTGTTACGACAACTGTATGTTCGCATTGTGCAACAAGGCTTTTATCAGGTGTAACGAAAGTCCAACCATCATCGCCACGTTCGATAATATGATCAGCTTTCATAGAAATGAATGGCTCTACAGCGATAACAAGACCGTCTTTTAGAAGCGCATTATCCATTGGGTCAAAATAGCTTAAAATGTGGTTTGGTGCTTCATGTAAGCTAAGACCAATACCGTGACCAGTTAAGTTTTGAATAACATTGTATCCATTTTTATGTGCAAAGTTTGAAACGGCACGACCAATTTGGTTTTGTTTTGAACCAGCTTTCACCTTTTTCATTGCTGCCCAAAAGGCATCAACAGCTGCTTGGCAAAGCTTTTCTTTTGCTTCATCTTCTCCAAGTACAAATGAAATACCTGTATCTGCATAATAACCATCAAGTGCTGCAGATACGTCGACATTTACAAGGTCGCCTTCTTTTAATACACGATCACCTGGAATACCGTGAGCAACTTCTTCGTTTACACTGATGCAAGTTACGCCAGGGAAATCATATTCTTTTTCAGGTGCAGAAATAGCACCATGCTCATCTAATACTTTTTTACCGATCAAATCAAGCTCTTTCGTTGTCATACCTGGCTTCGCTTCTTTTTTCATTTCTTCACGTGCAAGCGCAACGATGCGGCCGATTTTTCGTAAGCCTTCTAAATCTTGTTCATTACGAATAATCATGAAAACCACTGTCCTTCCTCGAATATATATCTTACCCGATTGTATCATGTTTATTTTCATCCTGCTACTTGCTTGCAGTATGCGTATTGATTCCTCTCATAAAGAATACATGACAATTGTCATATCGATGTCATGACGCATCATACTGTTTCCTAAGTTTTCCAAGTAATACAATGTAAATATAAGAAACAGCGGGGGTGGAGAGATGGAAAAGATTATTGAAGTAAATAGTGTTTCTAAAACATTTAAATATAAAAAAGCAGTAAATAACGTTTCATTTCATGTGAATAAAGGAGAAATCGTAGCACTGCTTGGGCCGAATGGTGCAGGGAAAACGACGACGATGTCGATGATGCTTGGATTAAAGGATCCGACGGAAGGAACGGTTTCTACATTTGGAAAGAGTCCAAAGCATAGAGATGTTCGTAATAGAATCGGCGCGATGCTACAAGAAGTAAGTGTCATTGATAGCATTACAGTGGAAGAGGCAATTGAGTTATTCCGCAGCTATTATACGAATCCGATAGCGAAAGAAACGTTGCTACAGTTATCGAATTTAAAATCAGAGAGAAAGCAAAGATGCGAGAAATTATCAGGTGGTCAAAAGAGAAGGTTAAATTTTGCACTCGCACTTGCAGGAAATCCAGATTTGTTATTTTTAGATGAGCCGACAGTCGGAATGGACATTACGTCTCGAAGAACGTTTTGGGAAACGATTCGAAAGTTAGCAAGTGAAGGGAAAACGATTATTTTAACGACGCATTATTTAGAAGAAGCAGATGTATTAGCAAATCGTATTTTATTATTTGCGAATGGAAAGATTATCGCAGACGGTACGCCAGATGAGATGAAAGCGACGATTTCCCGAAAAACAATTACATTTTATTCGAAGGAAAGTATTCCTGCAAAATTACTAAAAGAATTACCAAATGTAACAGAAGTACAATCAAAAGAAGGACACTTCACTTTAGCAACAGAAGATACAGATGCAACGTTAAGAGCAATTTATGAAAAGAACTTACCTGTAACAGATGTTTCTGTTGAACGTGGAAGCCTTGATGAAGCATTTGAACAGTTTATCACAAATCAGGAGGGGGAAATCGCATGAGAGCTTTATGGATGCAATGCAAAATAGAAATTTTACGTACGTTTCGTAATAAATTGTTTATCTTTTTCTCATTATTAATGCCAGTTATGTTCTATTACATTTTCACAAATGTGGTTCAAGTGCCACAAAACGGAGATGCGTGGAAAGCACATTATTTAATCTCAATGGCAACGTTCAGTATTGTAGGGACAGCACTTTTTAGTTTTGGTGTGAGAATTTCTCAAGAAAAAGGGCAGGGTTGGACACATCTTTTAAAAATTACACCACTTCCAGAGGGAGCATATATAACAGCTAAAATCATCGCTCAAACTGTAGTGAATGCTTTTTCAATCTTAGTTATCTTTATCGCAGGAATATTAATTAATCATGTTGAGTTAACAGTAGGGCAATGGATTGGAGCTGGGTTATGGTTGTTGTTAGGTGTGACACCATTTTTAGCGTTAGGGACAGTAATAGGTTCTATTAAGAAGGCGGATGCTGCTGCGGGCTTAGCGAATATTTTAAATATGTGTTTAGCAATTCTTGGTGGTCTATGGATGCCGATCGAAGTATTTCCGAAAATATTAAGATCTATTAGTGAATGGACACCAACATATCATTTTGGAAGCGGTGCATGGGATATTGTAGCTGGAAAATCAATTGGTTGGGAAAACATCGCGGTATTAGGAGGCTATTTCCTTATATTTGTTGTAGTATCAATATATATAAGAAAAAGACAGGAAGCGGTATAAATGATAGAGAAGAAGAGGATTGAGATTTTTCCGAAACATATGGGATTCTTTCCGTATATGTTTCTTGTGTATTTATTATTTCCAATTTACCATTTAGCGCAAGTGTCAGGATGGAAGCTTGTGCTAGGGAGCGGTATGTTGATACTTTTTATTATCACATACCGTCAACTTTATTTTGTTCAGAAGACGTTTGTTTTGTGGGCATGTATACAGATGGTGCTCATCTATTTATTTGCTTTATTTTATAATCCCTTCATGATATTCTTTGGCTTTTTCACGGCAAGTGCGATGGGATTTGCACCAAGTAAGAAAGTATTTCGGATATTACTATGTTTGTTAGTTGTAATGCTTGGAGCATTTGTATTTGTAAATATGAATCAACTAACACCGACAAGTTTAGTAAATATCGTTCCGATGTTTATTTTAATGCTTCTTACACCATTTGGTATGCGCAATTTTAATCAGAAAAAGATGTTAAGAAATCAATTAAACGAAGCGAACGAGCAAATTAAGGACTTAGTAAAACGTGAAGAGAGGCAGCGTATTGCAAGGGATCTTCATGATACGTTAGGGCATACGCTATCTCTTATTACGTTGAAAAGTCAGCTTGTTGAAAAGCTAATCGTCAAAAATCCAGAGCGCGCAAGTGCGGAAGCGAAGGAGATTACACAAACATCTCGAACTGCTTTAAAACAGCTAAGGGAATTAATTTCTGATATGCGCATGATTACGGTAGAAGAAGAGCTTGAGCAAATAAAAGCGATCTTACAAGCTGCTAATGTTGAATTAGAGATCAAACAAGAAACGAGTGCAAGTTCACTATCACCCATTGAACAAAATATTTTAGGAATGTGTTTACGTGAAGCTGTTACGAATGTTGTAAAGCATAGTAAGGCAACGCGGTGCATAGTTTCTGTACTAGAATCACAAGGTGAATTGATTTTGACAGTAGAAGATAACGGAATCGGTTTAGCGGATCAAAATCACGATGGGAATGGTATTCGTGGTATGAAGGAGCGAATCGCTCTTATTGATGGATTTGTTGAACTGGGTACGATTAATCCAGGAACACTATTAACAGTAAAAGTTCCAGTTGTTATTAGAACAGGAAAAGATGAGGTGAAGGCATGATTCGAATTATTATTGCAGAAGATCAGCGAATGCTTCGTGGTGCGTTAGGAGCCCTACTTGATCTAGAAGATGATATTGAAGTAATTGGGCAAGCAGCGAACGGAGAAGAGGCGCTGAAACTAATCGAATCGTTAAAACCTGATGTAAGCATTATGGATATTGAAATGCCAATTCAAAGCGGATTAGATGTTGCAGAAACGTTGAAGAAAGAAAAATCGGCATGTAAAGTAATGATTTTAACAACATTTGCGCGCCCTGGATATTTTGAACGAGCAATGAAAGCTGGTGTGCACGGATATTTATTAAAAGATAGCCCAAGCGAGGATTTAGCTGCATCGATTCGCAACGTAATGAAAGGTAAACGAGAGATCTCTCAAGATTTAATGTTCGGTTTATGGCAGGAGCAAAATCCGTTATCAGATCGTGAAAAAGAAGTATTGCTACTTGCGAAAGAAGGAAAGACAGCAAATGAAATTGCAAAGACACTTTATCTTTCACCTGGTACAGTACGTAATTATATTTCTGAAGTATTAACGAAGCTTGATGCGAAAAATAGAATTGAGGCAATTACAATTGCGGAAGAAAAGGGATGGATATGAAAAGAAGTTTACCTATGAATGGTAAACTTCTTTTTTTCTTGTACACAACAGTTTCATTAGAGAATTCCGTCTCGGTTGAATGGCTTGGAAGTTGAAGTGTAGTACGTAATGAAGATTTTACTTCATTTTTCGACAAAAAATTTGTTATAGTTAGATTAAGTTGTTGGTCTAAATTTTGGACCACTTTGCCACTAATAGTTGTAATTACTCCATTTTTATCTACTTTTACAATGAAATCTTGACTATATATTTTATAGTTTTTGTAAGTTTGTGCAAGGCGAACTTCGCTTTGATTTTCTTTTGTATCTTTATTGGTAGGTTGGGAATCTACATGCATTTCAGCTGTCACTCACTCTTGTTGAGCTTTAGCCTCGTTTATCTCACCTTTTAACTACTTTTTCGTTATATTTTTTCATATTATTTTGAGGTTGTGTTAATTTTTAAATTGTTAAACTAGGCTGAGCAATGTCGATTTTTACTTTATTTTTGTCTAATTCTTGGGTGTGAATGGCTTCTGCTAATAAAGGATAAAGAAGAGCGAATGTAACGAAAGCATAGGTAAGTTTTCTATAATTTATCTATAAAACTCCGAATCTATTACTATAAGTGAGATGAATTGTATGGAAAATTTGCCGAATCTTATATATATTATGCATTATTTCATATCAAAAATTGTCGAATTCACATTATTGTAGTGGTATGACAACTTAACAAATTAGATTGTTCTAATGGGATGGTGAGTAAGTATGCACGCAGAAAAATTAGGAAGTGAAATTAAGAAAATTAGGGTAATGAGGGGATTAACACAAAAACAGTTATCGGAGAACATATGTCATCAATCGGAAGTGAGCCGAATTGAATCAGGTGCAGTGTACCCAAGTATGGATATATTGCAAGGTATCGCAGCGAAATTACAAGTTCCCATTATTCACTTTTATGAGGTACTTGTTTATTCTGATATTGAAAGAAAAAAGCAGTTTAAAGATCAAGTCATTACGCTATGTAAGCAAAAAAAATATAAAGAGATTTATAATAGAGTATGGAATGAGCTGAAAAAGGAAGAATATCATCCCGAATTCCAGCAGTTTCTTCAATGGCAATATCATGTAGCAGCTTACATATTGAAGAAGATTGATTACGAATATTGTATTTTAGAATTGAAAAAATTGTTAAACCAACAATTAGCTGGAATAGATGTATACCAAAACCTCTATATAGAAAATGCAATCGCAAATATTTATGCTGAAAATGGCTATTTTAAGAAGAGTATTGAGTTATTTGAAGGTATATTGAAACAATTAGAGTCATTGCATGATAATGAAGAATTCGACGTGAAGGTAAGATATAATCATGCAAAAGCATTATACTTAGATAATCAATATGAACAAGCCTTATATCAAGTGAATAAGGCGATTGAAATATCTTGCCGAATTAATAGTATGGCATTAATTGGGCAGCTGTACTATCAAAGAGGTGAATGTCTAGAAAAGTTGGAGTATGATGAGGCAGAGATTGAAGATACATATAAGAAAGCAAGTTTCTTTTTTGATATATTAGAAATGCATGCATATAAAGAGGCAATCGTAAATAAAATCAATCAATGAATAACCCTAAAAAATGGATATGCATAATTGCATACGGCATGGATAAATTTTCATGATATATTAAAAGAAAAAATGTGGGTGATGGAATATGAAAAAATTACTTATTGGTAGTTTATTAACGTTAGCAATGGCATGGGGTATTTCATTAACAGATACAGCTTTAGAGAAAAGCCAAGTAATTTCTCATAATGATCAAGAGGTACAATTAGCTTCGGACCTACCTTTTGAATATTAAAAAAAGCAACCGTCTTACTTAGACGGTTGTTTTTTTGTGGAGTAACCTCCAAACGTCTTTACTAGAAACAGGCTTGCTAATAAAGAATCCTTGAATGTGGTCACAGTTTTGCTCATATAAAAACTTCCATTGTTCTTCGGTCTCTACACCTTCTGCAATAACTTCTAAATTTAGTTCTTTGGATAGTGTAATAATGGAAGAAATAATCGCTTCTTCTAAAGGGCTAGTTGTAATTCCGCAAATAAATTCCCGAGCAATTTTTAATGTATTGATTGGATATTTTGTTAAATAAGCTAAAGAACTATAACCAGTTCCAAAATCATCAATTGAAATTTGAATACCAAGATTTTGAAGCTGTTCTAATTTTGCAACTACAGATTGATTTTGATTAATAGCGATACTTTCTGTAATTTCAATATCTAGTGCTTCTGGTTTTAACTCTGTTTCCTCTAAAACCTTTGAAATAGTTGGTATTAAATTTGCATGGTTAAATTGAACAACAGATAAATTTACACCGACTTTTAAGTGAGAAAAACCTTGATTATGCCATCTTTTTGCTTCTAAGCAAGCGGTACGCAAAATCCAATTTCCAAGTTCAATAATGAATCCAGTTTCCTCTGCTAGCGGAATAAATTGGGCCGGGGATACGATACCAAGCTTTGGATGTTTCCAACGAAGTAATGCTTCAAAACCGATAATTTGTTTTGTTTTTGTGCTTACTTGCGGCTGGTATTCAAGGAAAAATTCATTTTGTTGTAATGCTTTTGCAAGTTCGCCTTCTAAAAATTGGATTTCATTTTGAGCAATACTTATTTCTTTTGAGAAGAAAACAAATCGATTTTTTCCATTTGCCTTCGCGCGATACATAGCCATATCAGCATTTTTCATTAATTCTGTTACATCTGTTCCATAATCAGGGTACATTGCAATTCCGATACTCGGTGTAATAGACAGTTCTTCGCCTTGAATGAAGAATGGTTTGTTTAAAATATTTAAAATCTGTTCAGCAATAAAAGCCGCACTTTTTTCTGAGTACATATCTGGTAATAGAATTGTAAACTCATCTCCGCCTTGGCGAGCAACGATATCTTTTGAACGTAAGCAACTGCGTAATCTTTTTGCTACTTCAATTAATAATAAATCTCCGACGTCGTGTCCGAGTCTATCGTTAATTTTTTTGAA
This sequence comes from Bacillus sp. BD59S, assembly GCF_007363175.1. Taxonomy (NCBI): domain Bacteria; kingdom Bacillati; phylum Bacillota; class Bacilli; order Caryophanales; family Bacillaceae; genus Bacillus; species Bacillus sp. BD59S. The sequence goes on along the minus strand of NZ_CP034686.1, from coordinate 4,964,724 downwards.
TCGATCTAAATCAAGGAACATGACGGCAACATCATTGACGCTAGTTTGAGCTGTATTTAAAATGTTTTTTAAATCTTTTTCAAACTTTCGGCGATTTGGTAATCCAGTAAGTGCATCATGAAAGGCTAAATGTTCTACTTGTTTTTGTTTTTCATATAAAGTTGTAATATCACGTGCTATGCCGAACATTCCAACAACTTCTTTGTTTATGAAAGTAGGAATGAGGGTAATGTGAAGGTAATAGTAATAGCCTTCTTTTTCTTTTGTGCGAACTTCTAAAGTTTGTGGTCTACCTTCTGTTGTTATTTGTAAAGCTTTCTTTAGTAGATCATGGTCTTTTGAGTCAATAAAGTGTAGAAGAGAATAGCTTTCTACTTCACAATAGTAGGCGGTAAATAGGCTTTCACAAGCTGTATTAGATTGTTGGAAAATACCATGCATATTTAAAGAGAAAACGGCATCAGGATGATCTTCGAATAAAGATTTATAGCGTTGTTCACTCTTTGATAACGCAGATGCACCCTCTTCTACTTTACCTTCTAGTTGTGTAGTCAACTGCTCGTATGTATCGATTAGTGCCTGATTATCTTTCCACATATAAAGTTGTCGTAAAAATAATAAGATGAGAGATAATACTAGACCGATCAACATGAACTTATCATCCCAAGGTTGAAAGATAATAAAAGAAAAAGTAATGATTACACTAAAATAAGGTAATATAAAGCGTACATAATCAAACCGGTAATATTTTGCTTTCGTTTCATGCTGTATTGGTTTATTTAAAATATATAGTATGGATGACAAACCAATTAATAAAATCGAAGCAGTATGTATTAAGTAAGAGACTTCAGAAGAAGTTTCCATCCCTGCGTTTAATTGAAAGAGATGTATATATCCGTATACAAGTATGATAGTAAAGCCGATAATTAATGAGATTCTACTAGCAGAATATTGTTCTCGTCTATATAGACTAATAACGGCGTAAATGACTAATGATTGTGCAATAAAGTATCCAATTAAAACCCAATGATCTATTGTTAACATACGAAAGCTTGAACGGTCCAAAATAAAAGTTAAGGTAAAATAAATATTCATAATAATGATAAAGATGCTATCGAATGAAAATTGAGCTAGGCCTCTAATGGAGTAATGTTTTATGAACTTTATAGCAAAGCCAGAAAAGAGCAAAATATATTGTACGATAAAAAAGGGTAATGCCGTATATGAGAATATGACTTGGTCATATATAGAAAGTGAATGAAGAAATAAAGTTATCTCCATTGTCAATCCACATAGGCAAGTGCATAGTAATAAAACCCAAAATAATTTATCACCGCGCTTCATTTTCTTAATAGCTTTATATAAACAATAGCAAGAAAAGAGTGCAGCAAAACAAAATAAGAAGAGAATTCCAATTTCTTTTATATTCAAGTTCTTAGGAATAAGAAATATCCAAAGAGAAAATATAATTATATATATCATAACAAAGTGTACATATTTTTTTTGATTGATCATATTATGACTCCGTTTCAATAAAGTTGAATCACAGGTGGAAAATGCTAATTCCAATCATAGCATATAAAATAGGGTGTTTTTTACTAAAAAAATTACTTTTTTTGAAAAAAATAGCTCAACATTACAATTTACCATTGTAATGTTGAGCTATTTATTCTTTTTATTCCTCTTATAGCGGATAATTCATGTATGAATTGCAGCATCGCTAAATCTTTCTGTTTACTTTCAATCATAATATCGAAATTATGATTGATTTTTTTTGCAACGTGTAAGAAAGGTTTAATAAACTCTAAATCAATATATTCCGCGTGAGCCCTAAATTCTTTTTTTGATTTAGGGGAGGAAATATGAACTTTAGGAAGGATATTTGTATGTGCCCAAGTTTCAAAAATTGCAGGAAGTAACTCTTCTAACGGTTCTTCGCAAAGATTTGCCATGTGATGATGATAATCAAATACAAATGGAACCTTTTCTTTTTGGCAAATAGATAAAGTTTCAGCAGTTGTATATGTTTTATCATCATTTTCAAGTGTCATTTGCCTCTTTATATGTGCAGGAAGTTTTTTTATGTTTTCATGGAAACGTTCAACCGCTTTTTCTTTATTTCCGTAGGCACCACCTACGTGGATGTTAATATAAGAAGAATCTGCAATTCCTATTGCATCTAATACTTTATAGTGATAAGTCATATCTGTAATAGCGTTAGTTGTAATGTGTGGCTTATCGCTTGTAAATAGTGTAAATTGATTTGGATGAAAACTTACTCGTAAATTATGTTCTTTAATTAATGCCCCAATTTTACGCCAAAGCGGTGTGAACAAACCGATGTAATCAAACTCGACTTCGGGATGTGTTGCAAGTGGGACGATGGAAGAAGATAAGCGATATAATGGAATTTCATGCGCTATATTGTAATGAAGAATACGTATTGTATGCTCAAGATTCTGCCGCGTAACATCGTATAATTTATCTTCTCGTTCTTGTTTACTAAGCTTTTGAAAGCTTGTAAATGTCATCGTTTTAGCCGGAGAACAGTCCCAGAGTGCCATTGCATGTGAGACATATCCGAAACGCATAATCATAATGAATACATCTCCTTTATGCATTATCTTTCCTATAGAAAGAAAGCAAGTATTGTTCCTATCCATTCTTTGCCTCTATTAATGAGGGAATTCGGACTAACATCTTTCAAGGAAAGTAATGACGCATTTTCTAGATCTTCGTGGAATTTATTTTTTACTGTTTGTATAAAATGTTCATCATATAAAAGGCAGTTGATTTCATGGTTAATATATAAACTTCTCATATCAAAGTTTGCAGTTCCGATATCACAGATGTAGTCATCAACTATAATAACTTTAGCGTGAAAAAACCCTTGTTGAAATGCGTAAATATTACAGCCAGCTTGTATTAACTTTCGGCAATATGGGAATTTTGCTTCTCGAACAAGGGGATGATCCGCTTTTTCTGGAACGAGAATCGTGATTTGAACCCCGCGTTGTCGCGCTTTTAATAATGCATTCATAATTTTTCTTCCAGGAATGAAATATGGTGTACCGATAAAGAGTTCTTTTTCTGCGCTTTCAATTAAATATAAAAATGTATTTTGCAAGTAGGCCCCATCAGTAGGGATAAAACGATGCAGAATGGTTCCTGGTTGTTGTTTAGGAAAATAAAGAGATGCCTCTAATAAATTTTGACCTGTATCGTCCAGCCAATCATGTAAAAATTGCTTTTGTAAATCTTGTATTCCTTCTCCTGTAAGACGTAAGTGATAATCGCGCCATAATCCTAATTTTTGATTATGCCCTAAATATTCTTCTCCAATATTAAATCCACCAATATAACCAATTTTCCCGTCGATAACTGTAATTTTTCTATGGTTTCTTTGATTTGCAGAAAAGAAAGGAAAAGGAAACTTTACTTTGTGACAAAATGAAAAAGAGACACCATGTTTTTGTAGGGAGCGAATGGCCTCATTTGATAAATGATGGCTTCCCAATCGATCGAGTAGAAGTCTTACTTCGATTCCTTCCTTTGCCTTATCAATAAGTAACTTTAAAAATTCCCGGCTGATTTTATCGTTTTTTACAATGAAGAACAAAACGTGCACATGGTGTTTCGCCTGTTTTATATCAGTAAATAGAGCGTCATACAAATCTTTTCCGTATGTATAAAGGTGAAAATCACTTTGACGTAAAGGGAAAGAACGAGAACGTACACGCTTTAAATGAATAATTCTCCCATAAGAAAGATCAATTACAATCCAGAGAGTGCTACCTACTAATAAGAGAGATAAGAAGAACATGAGTAAATTCCCTCCTTCACGGTCTTTTCACCATTTGTTTTTTATAAATCAAACATTCATTTTATCCTGTTATTTGTGGCCTAATAATTAGTAAGGAGTAAATAACTTCTACTGATTAAAGTTTCACTTTATAGTTTCACCGAAATAAACAGCTTTATTAAAAAATATGTTGTTGTATAACAAAAAACTGTTGACTGAATGCTCACTCATTATATAATGAAGGTAGGGGATAAAATTCAGAAAATTATATGTTTTTGAAGATTCTAAAAAAGAAAGAGGGCTTACAAAGAGAGGGGTAGCATAAAAATGAATAGCTTACTGATCATGAATTGGCTGGCTGCCATTGCTGTTATTGCTTATGCGGGATATTTGTTTGTGTATCTTATACGAACGAGGATGGCCTACATACAGTTAGGAAAAAAGATTGAATTTGACCGTCGTTTTAAAGAGCGTTGGGATCTCCTTAAGGTCAATGTTTTCGGTCAAAAAAAGCTGCTGAAAGATAAAAAGAGCGGCATTATTCACGTTATGTTCTTTTATGGATTTATTCTTGTCCAATTTGGAGCAATTGACTTCGTTTGGAAAGGACTCGCACCAGGATCACATCTTCCACTTGGACCACTATACCCTGCATTTACATTCTTCCAGGAAATTGTCACACTTGTTATTTTAATTGCAGTCTTTTGGGCTTTTCATCGACGTTATGTTGAGAAGCTAGTTCGTTTAAAACGTAATTTCAAATCAGGCCTTGTTCTTATCTTTATCGGTGGCTTAATGATTTCTGTGCTACTCGGTAATGGGATGGGAATTATATGGCATGGCGAGGAGCTTTCATGGAGTGAGCCAATCGCTTCTGCAATCGCTTACGTTTTCTCAGGGATAAATGAAACCGCAGCCATTTCTGTGTTCTATTTCTCTTGGTGGGTGCATTTACTAATTTTGTTAACGTTTTTAGTTTATGTTCCACAATCGAAACACGCGCATTTAATTGCGGGACCAGCTAACGTTTTCTTCGGCCGTCTTTCAAATCCAGGGAAACTTGAAAAGATTGACTTTGAAGATGAAACACAAGAAACATTTGGTGTTGGTAAAATCGAAGACTTTAGACAAAATCAGCTTATTGATTTATACGCTTGCGTAGAGTGTGGTCGTTGTACAAATATGTGTCCGGCAACAGGAACAGGGAAAATGTTATCGCCGATGGATTTGATTTTAAAACTTCGCGATCATTTGACTGATAAAGGAGCTGCAGTGACATCAAAAGCACCGTGGGTTCCGGTAGTTGCTTTTAATAATACACAAGGAAATCAGTTAGCGATGATGGCAGCTGGGAAAGGACAACAAGAATCTGCAGCCACAACACTCGCTTACGATCCGAGTTTAATCGGAGATGTTATTACAGAAGAAGAGATTTGGGCTTGTACAACGTGTCGTAACTGTGAGGATCAGTGTCCGGTTATGAATGAGCATGTTGATAAAATTATTGATTTACGCCGCTATCTTGTTTTAACAGAAGGAAAGATGGATGCGGAAGCGCAGCGTGCGATGACAAACATCGAGCGTCAAGGGAATCCGTGGGGTCTAAACCGTAAAGAGCGTGAAACTTGGCGCCAAGGTGATGATGAAGTAACGGTTCCAACTGTAAAAGAAAAATCGAAAGCTGGCGAGGAGTTCGAATATTTATTCTGGGTTGGTTCAATGGGGTCATATGATAATCGTAGTCAGAAGATTGCGATTTCGTTTGCGAAGTTGATGAACGAAGCAGGCATTTCATTTGCGATACTCGGTAATAAGGAAAAGAACTCTGGAGATACACCGCGCCGCCTTGGAAATGAATTTGTCTTCCAAGAGATGGCGACAAAAAATATCGAGGAATTTGAAAAAGCAGGAGTGAAGAAAATCGTTACGATTGACCCTCATGCTTATAACACATTTAAAAATGAGTATCCGGACTTTGGCTTGCAAGCAGAAGTCTATCATCATACAGAACTGCTAGCTCAGTGGGTGAAAGAAGGACGCTTAAAACCGGTTCACGCTATTGAGGAAACAGTTACGTACCATGATTCCTGTTACTTAGGAAGATACAACGAAGTATACGAAGCGCCACGAGACATTTTGAAAGCGATTCCTGGTGTGAACCTTGTAGAAATGGCACGTAACCGTGAAACGGGAATGTGCTGTGGAGCAGGTGGTGGCTTAATGTGGATGGAGGAAACAACAGGTTCTCGCATTAACGTTGCTCGTACAGAACAAGCATTAGCTGTACAGCCATCCATTATCGGTACAGGATGTCCTTATTGCTTAACGATGATTAGTGATGGGACGAAAGCGAAAGAAGTTGAAGAGAAAGTTCAAACTCTCGATATAACAGAGATTTTAGAACGCTCAGTGATTGGACAGAAGAAAGAAGCAATCTAGTTTGTAGGAATGCATACAACTTTAGAAAGAGGTGCAATTATTGCACCTCTTCTCAACGTAGGAACACCGAGCGCACGCTCAGTGATAAAAAGAAATGGGGGAAAGAAATATGAGTAAAACTGTTATTTTAAGTGCTGCAAGAACACCGGTTGGGAAATTTGGTGGATCTTTAAAAGATGTAAAAGCAACAGAACTTGGAGGGATTGCAATTAAAGCGGCGCTTGAAAGAGCAAATGTTGCTGCTAGTGATGTTGAGGAAGTTATATTCGGAACGGTTATTCAAGGTGGGCAGGGACAAATTCCATCGCGCCAAGCGGCAAGGGCTGCTGGAATCCCTTGGGAAGTGCAGACGGAAACAGTGAATAAAGTTTGTGCATCGGGGCTTCGTGCGGTTACGTTAGCGGATCAAATTATTCGTACTGGTGATCAATCATTGATTGTAGCTGGTGGTATGGAGTCGATGAGTAACAGTCCTTACATTTTAAGAGGAGCAAGATGGGGATACAGAATGGGCAACAACGAAGTCGTTGATTTAAACGTTGCTGACGGTTTAACATGCGCATTTTCAGGTATACACATGGGTGTTTATGGCGGAGAAGTTGCGAAGGAAGATGGAATTTCTCGCGAAGCGCAAGATGAATGGGCATATCGTAGCCACCAGCGTGCGGTTTCAGCACATAAAGAAGGACGGTTTGAAGAGGAAATCGTGCCAGTAACGATTCCGCAAAGAAAAGGCGATCCTATTGTCGTTGCAAAAGATGAGGCGCCACGCGCGGATACAACAATTGAAAAGTTAGCAAAATTAAAACCTGTATTTGATAAAACAGCGACAGTGACAGCTGGTAATGCACCAGGCTTAAACGATGGTGGTGCTGCACTTGTATTAATGAGCGAAGAGAGAGCGAAGCAAGAAGGAAGAAAGCCGTTAGCGACAATTTTGGCACATACAGCAATTGCAGTGGAGTCTAAAGATTTCCCGAGAACGCCAGGTTATGCAATTAACGCATTGCTTGAAAAAACAGGAAAGACAATTGAAGACATCGATTTATTCGAGATTAATGAAGCATTTGCAGCAGTAGCAATTGCAAGTACAGAGATTGCGGGAATTGACCCAGAAAAATTGAATGTAAATGGCGGCGCAGTGGCGATGGGGCATCCGATTGGAGCAAGCGGAGCGCGCATTATCGTTACACTAATCCATGCACTGAAGCAACGCGGCGGCGGAATTGGTATTGCTTCGATCTGTAGCGGTGGTGGCCAAGGTGATGCAGTGATGATTGAAGTTCACTAATTAAAGTTCGAGGGTATAAAATTTATTAACAATTAAGGGGGAAGAAAAAATGGGTGTACAAAACATTGTTGTAATTGGTGCAGGGCAAATGGGATCAGGAATTGCACAAGTATGTGCAATGGCAGGATATGACGTGAAGGTACAAGATTTAAAGCAAGAGCAATTAGATAGAGGATTGGCTATCATTACGAAAAACTTAGCGCGCCAAGTAGAAAAAGGACGCATGAAGGAAGAAGAAAAGGAAGCGACATTAAATCGTCTTGCAGTAACGCTTGATTTAGATTGTGTGAAGGAAGCAGATCTTATTATTGAAGCAGCTGTTGAGAAAATGGATATTAAAAAGAAAATCTTTGCGAATTTAGATGAAATTGCTCCAGAACACGCAATTTTAGCGACGAATACGTCATCTCTGCCAATTACAGAAATTGCAGCGGTAACGAAGCGTCCGGAAAAAGTAATCGGTATGCACTTTATGAATCCAGTTCCAGTTATGAAGCTTGTTGAAATTATTCGTGGTTTGGCTACCGATGATGCGGTATACGAAACAATTGAGGATATTACGAAGAAAATTGGCAAAGTACCAGTTGAAGTAAATGATTTCCCAGGATTTGTATCGAACCGTATTTTATTACCGATGATTAACGAAGCAATTTATACGTTATATGAAGGTGTAGCGACGAAAGAAGCAATTGATGAAGTCATGAAGCTTGGTATGAACCATCCGATGGGGCCTTTGACACTCGCTGATTTTATCGGTTTAGATACGTGTTTATACATTATGGAAGTGTTGCATGAAGGATTAGGAGATAGTAAATATCGCCCATGTCCGTTATTACGTAAGTATGTGAATGCAGGATGGTTAGGGCGTAAAACAGGTCGTGGATTCTACGTTTACGAATAAATGCCCCCTTTGTTACAAAATAGTGGTCTTACCAAATTATTTAAAGGATATATAGCAAATGGAGGCGGAATATATGAACTTTCGTTTTAATGAAGAGCAGCAAATGATGAGGAAAATGGTTCGGGATTTTGCACAGAAGGAAATAGCTCCCTTTGTTCCTAGTATGGAACAAGGGGTATTCCCAAAAGAGATTTTGCAGAAGATGGGTGAGCTTGGGTTAATGGGAATTCCAGCGCCTGCAAAATACGGTGGGGCAGAAATGGATTTTATTTCTTACATTTTAGCAATTGAAGAAATTTCAAAGGTAAGCGCAACGGTTGGTGTAATTTTAGCTGTACATACGTCAGTTGGAATGAACCCGATTTTATATTTCGGAACAGAAGAGCAGAAAGAGAAATACGTTTCTAAACTTGCGACTGGTGAATATTTAGGTGCATTTGCATTAACAGAACCAAATGCAGGATCGGATGCAGGAAGTTTGAAATCAAGAGCTGTGAAGAAAGGCAATCATTACATCATTAATGGATCGAAGGTGTTCATTACAAATGGTGGTGAAGCAAGTACATATATTGTATTCGCTTCTACAAATCCAGAGGCAGGAAAGAGTGGGATTTCTGCATTCATAGTAGAGAAAGATACACCAGGCTTAATTATCGGTAAAGATGAGCATAAAATGGGACTACTTGGTTCTCGCACTGTACAACTTACGTTCGAGGATATGAAGGTACCGGCTGAGAATTTACTTGGTGAAGAAGGACAAGGATTTAAGGTAGCGATGGCGAATTTAGATGTTGGACGAATTGGAATTGGGGCGCAAGCATTAGGGATTGCTGAAGCGGCGCTTGCATGTGCGATTGATTATGCGAAAGAACGTGAGCAATTCGGAAAGCCAATTGCGGCGCAGCAAGGGATTGGCTTCAAACTTGCAGATATGGCAACTAGCGTAGAAGCGGCGCGATTACTTGTATATAGGGCGGCATCGCTAAGAGCGCAAGGATTACCATGTGGTAAAGAAGCATCTATTGCGAAATTATTCGCTTCTAAAACAGCTGTTGAAGTTGCAATTGAAGCGGTACAAGTATTTGGTGGTTACGGTTATACGAAAGATTATCCAGTAGAAAGATTTTTCCGTGATGCGAAAATCACGCAAATATATGAAGGAACGAGTGAAATACAGAAACTTGTTATTAGCCGGGCTTTATAAAAGCACAAGGGGGAGACGGGCATGCATTTTAAACTATCAGAAGAACATGAAATGATAAGAAAAATGGTTCGGGACTTTGCTAAGAACGAAGTAGCACCGACAGCAGCTGAACGTGATGAAGAAGAGAGGTTTGATCGTGCGCTATTTGATCAAATGGCAGAGCTTGGTTTAACCGGAATTCCGTGGCCTGAAGAATACGGCGGAATTGGAAGCGATTACTTGGCGTATGTAATTGCTATTGAAGAATTATCACGCGTATGTGCTTCTACAGGTGTAACATTGTCTGCACATACTTCACTTGCTGGTTGGCCAATTTTTAAATTTGGAACAGAAGAGCAAAAGCAAATGTTTTTACGACCGATGGCTGAAGGAAAGAAAATTGGTGCATACGGCTTAACGGAGCCAGGGTCTGGATCGGATGCTGGTGGAATGAAGACAATCGCCAAGAGAGACGGAGACCATTATGTTTTAAATGGATCGAAAATATTTATTACAAATGGCGGTATTGCCGACATTTATGTTGTATTCGCGTTAACTGATCCTGAATCAAAGCAGCGTGGTACGAGCGCGTTTATTGTGGAAAGTGATACACCAGGATTCTCAGTTGGGAAGAAGGAAAGCAAGTTAGGGATTCGCTCTTCACCAACAACTGAAATTATGTTCGAAGATTGCCGTATTCCTGTAGAAAATTTACTAGGGGAAGAAGGACAAGGGTTTAAGATAGCGATGCAAACATTAGATGGTGGCCGTAACGGTATTGCGGCGCAAGCGGTTGGCATTGCACAAGGGGCTTTAGATGCTTCAGTAGAATATGCAAGAGAGCGTCATCAGTTTGGGAAGCCGATAGCGGCGCAGCAAGGGATTGGCTTTAAACTTGCAGATATGGCAACGGATGTGGAGGCGGCGCGTCTTCTAACATATCAAGCAGCTTGGCTGGAATCAGAAGGACTTCCTTATGGTAAAGAGTCGGCGATGTCAAAAGTATTTGCAGGTGATGCAGCAATGAAGGTGACGACTGAAGCGGTACAAGTATTTGGTGGTTACGGTTATACGAAAGATTATCCAGTAGAGCGATACATGCGAGATGCAAAGATTACACAGATATATGAAGGAACACAAGAGATTCAAAGGCTCGTAATTTCTCGTATGTTAACGAAGTAGGATCAAAGGCGTAGGTATTTTCCTACGCTTTTTCCTTCCAAAAAATAATAGAGAGGTGAAGGGGATGGTTAAACATAATGTGCACGCATCAGTGAAAGATGAGAAATTAGTTGCGTTAAGACGTGAACAAATGATTAAAGGTGCAGTGCAATTGTTTAAGCAAAAAGGATTTCCGCGTACAACAACGAGAGAGATTGCAAAGGCAGCTGGATTTAGTATTGGAACGCTTTATGAATACATTCGTACAAAAGATGATGTTTTGTATTTAGTTTGTGATAGTATTTATGAACATGTAAAAGAAAGATTAGAGGAAGTAGTTTGTACAGAAAAAGGAAGTATAGAAAGTTTAAAGATAGCAATAACGAATTATTTTAAAGTGATGGACGAATTGCAAGAAGAAGTATTAATAATGTATCAAGAGGTACGCTTTTTACCGAAAGAATCACTCCCGTATGTATTAGAAAAGGAGTTTCAAATGGTAGGAATGTTTGAGAATATTTTAGAACAGTGTACGGAAAATGGAACATTTACATTAAATAAAAAAGAAATACAGCTTCTTGCGCATAATATTTTTATACAAGGACAGATGTGGGGATTTCGACGTTGGGCGTTGCAAAAGCTATATACGCTCGAAGAATATACAGAAATGCAAATTAGGTATGTATTACAAGGGGCCCATATGCTTCCGAAATAAGGAATGCACAAATTATAATTTTACTGCCCTATAAAAGTTTCCCGTTTTTTTTGTAGCATATTTGTGCGACTTTTGTTTATAATGAATAGTATGGATTTTTTTAAGCAGGCCGTTATATATAAGGTTATATTTGATGAAAGGAAGTGCCGCATAAGTGGATTTTAAGCAATATTCACCAGAAGAGCTAAAAGAATGTTCAATGATTGAAGTTGTACATAGCGTTTTAGGGGATAAAAAACAAGCAACGACATTCAACGAGTTGGTTCAAGAAATCGCTCAAGTGCTGGGACTATCTCAAGAGCAAGTTAATGCGAAAATCGCACAATTTTATACAGACTTAAACATCGATGGACGTTTCATTAATTTAGGAGAAAATCGTTGGGGGCTACGCAGCTGGTACCCATACGAGCAAATTGATGAAGAAATCTTGCCTCAACCAAAACCGAAGAAGAAACGTAAAGTTGAAGAAGACGGTTTTGACGACTACATTGAAGAAGATGAAGATGACTTTGATGATGTAGACGGAAATGAAGACGAAGATGAAGATGTAGAAGATTTGGACAAGGTTCTTGAAGACGAAGACGGAGACGACGATGATCTTGATGATTTAGACGAAGATGAAGATGACTTCGCTGAAGAAGAACTTGAGTATGATGAAACTGAAGAAGAAGAAGAGGAAGAACTGTAGTTCTTGACTTTTCATTATCGTCCATGTAGAATCATTTTTGGGCTCTTTAAAAAAGGACGATAATACTTTTAAAGTGTAAATATAAAAGAAAATTGCTCCCTACTTATTACTTTATGTGATGAGGGGAGCAATTTTCTTTTTTGTTTTTTGTTTAGAAAATAAAAAGAGTCTAACAATAAGATGGATACAGTGTTATCTACATACGTTGCGCTTTGCAACGGTGATTATATAACAGCAAAATAGAAGGGAGCTTTTTCATGACTAAGTATATTTTTGTAACAGGCGGTGTAGTATCGTCTCTAGGAAAAGGTATTACAGCAGCATCTCTTGGAAGACTTTTAAAAAATCGTGGTTTAAACGTAACGATTCAAAAGTTTGATCCATACATTAACGTAGACCCAGGGACTATGAGCCCATACCAACACGGTGAGGTATTCGTAACAGATGATGGTGCAGAAACTGACTTAGACCTTGGTCACTATGAGCGTTTCATCGACATCAATTTAAATAAATACAGCAACGTAACAACAGGTAAAATTTACTCTTCAGTTCTTCAAAAAGAGCGTCGTGGTGAATACCTAGGAGGAACAGTTCAAGTTATTCCTCACATTACTAACGAAATTAAAGAGCGCGTATACCGTTCTGGTCGCGAAACAAACGCGGACGTTGTTATTACAGAAATTGGTGGAACTGTTGGTGACATCGAGTCTCTACCATTCTTAGAAGCAATCCGTCAAATTAAGAGCGACATCGGTCGTGACAATGTAATGTACATTCACTGTACGTTAATCCCGTACTTAAAAGCAGCGGGTGAAATGAAAACAAAACCAACGCAACATAGCGTTAAAGAGCTTCGCAGCTTAGGTATTCAACCAAATATTATCGTTGTTCGTACAGAAATGCCTGTTTCTCAAGATATGAAAGACAAGCTTGCATTATTCTGTGACATTGATACAAAAGCAGTTATTGAAGCACGCGATGCAGATACTTTATATGCAGTTCCATTATCTCTTCAAGAGCAAAATATGGACCAAATCGTTTGCGATCACTTAAAATTAGACAATCCAGCTGCAGATATGACAGAGTGGACTGCGCTAGTTGAAAAAGTGCGTAACCTTTCTAAGAAAACAAAAATCGCTCTTGTTGGTAAATACGTAGAGCTTCAAGATGCATACATTTCTGTTGTAGAAGCACTTCGTCATGCAGGTTACTCTTTCGACACAGATGTAGAAGTGAAATGGGTAAATGCTGAGCACGTAACAGCAGAGAACGTACAAGAATTAGTAGGAGACACAGATGGTATCCTTGTACCAGGTGGCTTCGGTGATCGTGGTGTAGAAGGTAAAATCGTTGCAATTCAATATGCTCGTGAAAACAAAGTTCCATTCCTAGGAATTTGCTTAGGTATGCAACTTGCATCAATCGAATTCGCACGTAACGTATTAGGATTAGAAGGAGCTAACTCTTCTGAAATTAATCCTGACACACCTTATGCAATCATCGACTTATTACCAGAACAAAAAGATGTAGAAGACTTAGGTGGTACACTTCGTCTTGGCCTATACCCATGTAAGCTTGCTGAAGAAACAAATGCTTACAATGCTTACAATGAGCCGGTTGTATATGAGCGTCATCGTCATCGTTATGAGTTCAACAATCAATTCCGTCCGGATATGGAAAAAGCAGGATTTGTATTCTCTGGTACAAGCCCAGACGGCCGTTTAGTTGAAATCATTGAATTAAAAGATCACCCTTGGTTCGTAGCAGCACAGTTCCACCCAGAACTTGTTTCTCGTCCAAACCGTCCACAACCATTGTTCCATGACTTCGTAAGAGCATCTATTACGAATAAAGAGAGCAAGTAATAAAAAAAGCGCCTGAAATAGGGCGCTTTTTTTAATATTCATTTAACATTTCATCGATTGTAAATTTGATCCCGTGATATGCAAATAAAGCTATCATTAAGCTGGGGAATCCGTAGCGATTACCTTCATCGTCTGGAATAAGCCCTTTTAACAATTTTGTATCAATATGTACATCTGTATATTGTTCTAGTGATTCAGTACCTTCTTGAATAGCAGAAATGCCGACAATAGAGTGTCCATCTGCTTGAAGTTTTTTTGCTATTGCTACAACTTCTTCATCTGTTGAAAAACGGCTGATAAGAAGTACACGATCTGCAGAAGTTACTTCTACTTCTTTATTATTTTCAAATAATCGTTTTGCTTGCTTCATTGGTTCAGCACCGAATAGCGCTTCAGCAACAACGCCCTCCATTTCATTTGTACCATGTAAATAAATGAAACCTTCGCCAACTAATGCTTGAGCAAGTAGACGGGCGCTATCTTCTATATTCATTTCCTCTTTTTGAGAAACTCTGGAGAAATAACCGCTTAATTGGGTTGAAAAAATTTTTAACATAATGATACTCCCTTCGTACGTGTTTACCGGCTTTCATTATAGTTTATTTTTTTAGAAAGGTGAAATCGAAGGTGGCATAACAAAATGGGAAACGGTAAAATAAGAAAGAAATAGGAAGGAATTTGGTAAAGAATAGCGAAAATTAATCGTTAAGATATAAGAAGCTTTAAATCTTGTACTTACACAGAAAGGTTGGGAGTTATGGAAGGGAAAATTTTAATCGTTGATGATCAATATGGCATTCGTGTGTTATTACATGAAGTGTTCCAAAAAGAAGGTTATCAGACATTCCAAGCAGCGAATGGATTTCAAGCTTTAGATATCGTGAAAAAGGATAATCCAGATTTAGTTGTGTTAGATATGAAAATTCCAGGTATGGACGGTATAGAGATTTTAAAGCATGTAAAAGAAATTGATGAGAGTATTAAAGTGATTTTAATGACTGCTTATGGAGAGCTTGATATGATCCAAGAAGCAAAAGATTTAGGTGCTTTAATGCATTTTGCTAAACCATTTGATATTGATGAAATTCGTCAAGCAGTGAGAAATGAGCTCGCTGTAGAGGCTTAAAAATGAATTTTTTATAAAAAATATGGAAAAAAGCGTTTACATGGACTATTGTGCAGGTGAATACGGTTGAGTTTTTGAGTACAAGTTGTTATCCTATTGAGTGTAGAAAAAAGTCCGGTATGTAGATATACATATTTTACCTTATTCTGGTCATACTACCAGCGATAAGAACTTATCGGATACAAAAAACGTTTTTTAGGAGGATTCACCATGCCTTTAGTTTCTATGAAAGAAATGCTAAACAAAGCACTAGAAGGAAAATACGCAGTTGGTCAATTCAACATGAACAACTTAGAGTGGACTCAAGCTATCTTAGCTGCTGCGGAAGAAGAAAAATCTCCTGTAATCCTAGGTGTATCTGAGGGTGCAGCTCGTCATATGACTGGTTTCAAAACAGTTGTAGCTATGGTTAAAGCTTTAATCGAAGAAATGAACATCACTGTTCCTGTAGCGATTCACCTTGACCACGGTTCAAGCTTCGAAAAATGTAAAGAAGCAATCGATGCAGGTTTCACATCTGTAATGATCGACGCTTCTCACCACCCATTCGAAGAAAACGTAGAAACTACTAAAAAAGTAGTAGAATACGCACACGCTCGTAACGTATCTGTTGAAGCTGAGCTTGGAACAGTTGGCGGACAAGAAGACGACGTAATCGCTGAAGGCGTAATTTACGCTGACCCAGCTGAGTGTAAGCACCTTGTTGAAGCAACAGGTATTGATTGCCTAGCTCCAGCTTTAGGTTCTGTACACGGTCCTTACAAAGGTGAGCCTAACTTAGGATTCGCTGAAATGGAACAAGTTCGTGACTTCACTGGCGTACCTTTAGTATTACACGGTGGTACTGGTATCCCAACTGCTGATATCGAAAAAGCTATCTCTTTAGGTACTTCAAAAATCAACGTAAACACTGAGAACCAAATCGAGTTTACAAAAGCTGTTCGTGAAGTATTAAACAAAGATCAAGAAGTTTACGATCCTCGTAAATTTATCGGACCTGGCCGCGACGCTATCAAAGCAACTGTTATTGGTAAAATTCGCGAATTCGGTTCTAACGGTAAAGCGTAAGAATAAAATTCCGTTTTGGAAACCGTCTACTCTTTTAGACGGTTTCCTTTCGTTGTATAATGAAAGCGTGAACAAGTCTAAAGATTTTATCATTTTGTTTTTGAAATAGAAAATAATGTGCATAGTCCTATTAATAAATGTGATAACGTATCTAAATTGATAAAGTAAATTCGATAAATAGTTAATCTTTATCTTTTTGTATTACAGGAGAAATGAAGATAATGGTTTCCTATTTATTGAGTTTTGGGATGGAAAAGTAATTGAGATTCTTAAGGGGGAGCTTTCTATAAAAATATAGAAAGTAAATACATTCACAAGAAGGGAGCTCAATATGGAAAAATTGCTAATTGAAGGCGGAAGAGCTTTAAATGGAACAATTCGCGTGAGTGGTGCAAAGAACAGCGCCGTTGCACTAATTCCAGCGACAATTTTAGCAGATACTCCAGTAACTATTGGTGGTGTCCCTAATATTTCGGACGTGAAAATGTTAGGAGACTTACTAGAGGAAATTGGAGGGAGAGTGACTTATGGACAGGAGGAAGAGATGGTAGTCGATCCTTCTAACATGGTTGCAATGCCTTTACCAAATGGAAAAGTGAAAAAATTGCGTGCTTCTTATTATTTAATGGGTGCGATGCTTGGCCGTTTTAAAAAAGCTGTTATTGGGCTTCCAGGTGGATGTCACTTAGGACCGAGGCCGATTGATCAGCATATTAAAGGGTTTGAAGCGTTAGGTGCACATGTTACGAATGAACAAGGTGCTATCTATTTAAGAGCAGATGAACTACGAGGGGCACGTATTTATTTAGATGTTGTTAGTGTAGGAGCTACGATTAATATTATGCTAGCAGCCGTACGAGCGAAAGGTAGAACTGTTATTGAAAACGCAGCGAAAGAACCAGAGATTATTGATGTAGCTACACTGTTAACTAGCATGGGAGCACGTATTAAAGGTGCTGGTACAGATGTAATCCGAATTGATGGTGTGGATTCACTGCACGGTTGTCATCATACGATCATTCCAGATCGTATTGAAGCGGGTACGTATATGATTTTAGGTGCTGCGTCAGGAGGAGAAGTAACAGTTGATAATGTTATTCCTCAGCATTTGGAGTCAGTTACCGCAAAATTAAGAGAAGCTGGTGTCCAAGTTGAAACGAATGATGACCAGATTACAGTGAACGGTGATAGAAGATTAAAAGTAGTTGATATAAAAACGCTTGTATATCCAGGTTTCCCAACCGATTTACAACAGCCGTTTACAACACTTTTAACAAAGGCGCATGGAACGGGTGTTGTAACGGATACGATTTATGGCGCACGTTTTAAACATATTGATGAATTACGTCGTATGAATGCGCAAATTAAAGTAGAAGGTCGGTCAGCTATCGTAACTGGTCCTGTTTTATTACAAGGTGCAAAAGTGAAAGCGAGTGATTTGCGAGCTGGAGCAGCCCTTGTTATTGCAGGATTAATGGCGGATGGAATTACAGAAGTAACCGGACTTGAGCATATCGATCGTGGTTATGAAAATATAGTAGACAAGCTTAAAGGGCTTGGTGCAAACATTTGGCGAGAACAAATGACAAAGCAAGAAATTGAAGAAATGAAGAACGCATAAGTGATACTTCCGCGAGGGGGAAGCGAAGCATCACTACTTGCGGAAGTACACTTTATAGAAAAACACGGTTCACAAAATACGGCAGAAATATAAAGGCTTAAAGGAGAGGGATTATCGTGGAAAGAAGTTTATCTATGGAGTTAGTACGTGTAACAGAGGCTGCAGCTTTATCATCAGCGCGTTGGATGGGACGCGGGAAAAAGGATGAGGCAGACGGTGCAGCAACATCAGCTATGCGTGATGTATTTGATACAATTCCGATGAAAGGTACAGTTGTAATTGGTGAAGGTGAAATGGATGAAGCACCAATGTTATATATCGGAGAAAAATTAGGTACAGGATATGGTCCGCGTGTAGACGTTGCAGTTGATCCTTTAGAAGGGACAAACATTGTAGCAGCTGGTGGATGGAATGCTCTTGCTGTTATTGCAATTGCAGATCACGGTAATTTGTTACATGCTCCTGACATGTACATGGATAAAATCGCGGTTGGCCCAGAAGCGGTTGGGGCGGTCGATATTGATGCGCCTATTATCGATAACTTACGTGCAGTTGCGAAAGCGAAAAACAAAGATATTGAAGATGTTGTAGCGACAGTTTTAAACCGTCCACGTCATCAAGCAATTATTGAAGAAATTCGTAAAGCTGGTGCTCGCATTAAATTGATTAATGATGGAGACGTAGCTGGCGCAATCAACACCGCATTTGATCGTACAGGTGTAGATATTTTATTCGGCTCTGGTGGTGCGCCTGAGGGTGTGTTAGCAGCAGTTGCATTAAAATGTTTAGGTGGAGAAATTCACGGGAAATTATTACCACAAAACGACGCTGAATTGGCGCGTTGCAAAAAGATGGGCATAGACGACATCAACCGCATCCTTCGCATGGAGGACTTAGTAAAAGGTGACGATGCAATCTTCGCAGCAACAGGCGTAACAGACGGAGAACTATTACGCGGCGTTCAATTTAAAGGTAGCGTAGGAACAACACAATCTCTTGTTATGCGTGCGAAATCAGGCACAGTACGCTTCGTAGACGGACGTCACAGCTTGAATAAAAAACCGAACTTGGTTATTAAATAAAAAGTGTAAGCGGCTCGTTCAGAATCGCAGGCTATTTGGAGCTCTCGACCTTGAAGCGCTCTTTACTTCGAGTGAGAGATTGAAATGACCGGAGATTCTAGCTGATGAAACTAGATTAAATAAAAAGCGAAGACAAATTTTCTTGTCTTCGCTTCTTGTATTTGTGTTTCAACGTATTGATTAAAACTAGATAAAAGGGTTACAATAGTGAATATTACCCTACTTGAACTTATTGCCTTTCATTATTAATTATTTGCCTTCCGTATTTTTTCCCTTTACCCATGTGAAAAGAGAATAACGTTAAAGTGTGGTGTCTGAATGAATTTGTCAATTGCAGCATTAGAAAACATGAAATTAAAAGAGTTATACGAGCTTGCGAAAGAATTTAAAATTTCGTATTATAGCAAATTAACGAAAAAAGAGTTAATCTTCGCCATTTTAAAAGCTCGAGCAGAAAAAGAAGGTTTCTTCTTCATGGAAGGCGTATTAGAAATTATTCAATCAGAAGGATTTGGATTCCTACGTCCTATCAACTACTCTCCAAGCTCAGAAGATATTTATATCTCAGCTTCGCAAATTCGTCGTTTCGATTTACGTAATGGAGACAAAGTTTCTGGTAAAGTACGACCTCCGAAAGAAAATGAACGCTATTTTGGATTATTACAAGTTGAAGCTGTAAACGGAGATGATCCAGAGTCAGCAAAAGAGCGTGTGCATTTCCCTGCATTAACACCATTATACCCAGATCGCCAAATGAAATTGGAAACGGAACCGAAAAAGTTACCGACACGCATCATGGATTTAATTGCACCAGTTGGATTTGGACAACGTGGTTTAATTGTCGCGCCTCCAAAGGCTGGTAAAACTAGTCTATTAAAAGAAATCGCACACAGTGTTACAACAAATCATCCGGAAGCTGAATTAATTGTCCTTTTAATTGATGAGCGTCCAGAGGAAGTAACAGATATTGAACGTTCTGTTAAAGGAGATGTTGTAAGCTCTACTTTTGATGAAGTACCAGAAAATCATATTAAAGTAGCGGAACTTGTGTTAGAACGTGCAATGCGTCTTGTAGAGCACAAAAAAGATGTTATCATTTTAATGGATAGTATTACCCGTTTAGCGCGAGCTTACAATCTTGTTATTCCGCCAAGTGGTAGAACATTATCGGGTGGTATCGACCCAGCTGCCTTCCATAGACCGAAGCGTTTCTTTGGAGCTGCACGTAATATTGAAGAAGGCGGTAGCTTAACAATTTTAGCAACAGCTCTTGTTGATACAGGATCTCGTATGGACGATGTAATTTACGAAGAATTTAAAGGAACTGGAAATATGGAACTTCACTTAGATCGTTCATTAGCTGAGCGTCGTATCTTCCCGGCAATTGATATTCGCCGTTCTGGTACACGTAAAGAGGATCTATTAATTCCGAAAGAACATTTAGACAAGCTGTGGGGTATTCGTAAAACAATGCGTGATACACCAGACTTTGTTGAAGGTTTCTTACGTAAACTTCGTCAAACAAAGACAAATGAAGAATTTTTACAAAATATTGTTGCAGATTCGAAAAGATATGTAACAACGAAGTAAAGGGAAAAGATTGGGACTCGCTTATTTTATGGTAAGCGAGTTTTTTTATGTTTTTTAGGTGATGTTAAAGAAAGATGAGTGGAAGGGCATTAGTTGGTTCTAGCTGGATGAGTTGCCTCCACTTTAAGATAATATCCAGCTCCAGTAGCTAGAATCTCCGGTCATTTCACTCTCTCGCTCGAAGTAAAGAGCGCTTCAAGGTCGAGAGTTCCAATGCCCTGCGATTCTGAGCGAGCCGCTTCTGCTTTTAAATTGTATCTAGTTCCGACGACTAGCTCTTCGTGTCTAAGAACCTTCCGCCCGAAAGGTAAAAAGCACCTTTGTGCGAGAGAACCTTAGCTGGTCAGAGC
Organism: Bacillus sp. BD59S; assembly: GCF_007363175.1. Lineage (NCBI taxonomy): Bacteria > Bacillati > Bacillota > Bacilli > Caryophanales > Bacillaceae > Bacillus > Bacillus sp. BD59S. The sequence continues at coordinate 4,943,842 of NZ_CP034686.1, read as the reverse complement.
TGAACGAGCCGTCTCCACTTTTAATTTAAAAAGACAAAAACAGGTAGTTGCAAAATGAAGTTAGCCTTGTTATAATTTCATCATATGTGTTTCATCAATATAGTTGTGTATGCAGCTGAAGATGAAAAACTCTGTTTCGAAAATGATTCAGGGCGGAAGGAGATGAAAAGAATGAAAGCAGGAATTCACCCAGATTACAAGAAAGTTGTATTCATGGACACAAACACAGGCTTCAAATTCTTAAGCGGATCTACTAGAGGATCTAACGAAACTGTTGAGTGGGAAGATGGTAACACTTATCCATTACTAAAAGTTGAGATCAGTTCTGATTCTCACCCATTCTACACTGGACGTCAGAAGTTTGCTACTGCAGACGGACGCGTTGACCGCTTCAATAAGAAATACGGTCTTAAGTAATAAAAACATAAAACAGGCAAGTGTATCTATTCGCTTGTCTGTTTTTTTTGCGAAAATATTATACCTTTACCCTACTTTTAATTAAAAAGTAGATGAAAGGAGAGCTTCATGTACTTAATAAATCAGAACGGTTGGATTGAAGTGATTTGCGGTAGTATGTTTTCTGGTAAATCAGAAGAGCTTATCCGCCGTGTGCGTCGTACGCAATTTGCGAAACAACATGCAATTGTATTTAAACCATGTATTGATAATCGCTATAGTGAAGAAGATGTTGTATCACATAACGGATTAAAGGTAAAAGCAGTTCCTGTTTCAGCTTCAAAAGATATATTTGAACATATCACTGAAGAAATGGATGTAATTGCAATCGATGAGGTGCAATTCTTTGATGGGGACATTGTGGAAGTGGTGCAAGTATTGGCAAATCGTGGCTATCGTGTCATTGTAGCTGGTTTAGACCAAGATTTCCGTGGTCTACCATTTGGACAAGTTCCTCAGCTGATGGCGATTGCTGAACATGTAACAAAATTACAAGCAGTATGTTCTGCATGTGGATCTCCGGCAAGTCGTACACAACGATTAATTGATGGAGAACCAGCGGCATTTGATGATCCAATTATTTTAGTTGGTGCTTCAGAATCGTATGAACCACGCTGTCGTCATTGTCATGCAGTTCCTACAAAACAAAGATAAGTAAACTCGCTGTGCAAGGCGGGTTTTTTTCAGAATAGAGAGTGTGAGCCGCTTACGCTTTTAAATATATCTAGTTCCGGTGGCTAGCTCTTCGCATCTAAGAACCTCCCGCACGAAAGGTAAAAAGCACCTTTTGTGCGAGAGAACCTTAGCTGGTCAGAGCTGGACGAGCCACCTCCACTTTTAAATATAATTTGCGTTTTTTTGAGTAAGTACCATATACTATTTGTATTAGATACTAGGATGTAGAGGTGAATGATGTGTTAGATCGTTTGCAAGCTGTAGAAAATCGTTATGAAAAGTTAAATGAATTGTTAAGTGACCCAGAAGTTATTAGCGATACAAATAAGCTTCGTGAATATTCAAAGGAACAGTCTGATATACAGGAAACGGTAGAGGTGTATCGTGAGTATAAAGATGTTCGTGAGCAATTAAAAGATGCGAAAGCAATGTTAGAAGATAAGTTAGACGCAGAAATGCGTGAAATGGTAAAAGAAGAGGTTTCTGAGTTAGAATCACAAGAAAAAACATTATCAGAGCGTCTGAAAATTTTACTTGTACCAAAAGACCCTAACGATGATAAGAACGTTATCGTTGAGGTTCGTGGAGCTGCTGGTGGCGACGAGGCCGCTTTATTTGCTGGTGACTTATACCGTATGTATAGCCGTTACGCTGAGGTGCAAGGTTGGAAAACGGAGATTATCGAGGCTAGCTATACAGAGTTAGGTGGATATAAAGAGATTATCTTTATGATTAACGGTAAAGGTGCTTTCGCGAAGCTGAAATTCGAGAATGGCGCTCACCGTGTACAACGTGTTCCTGAAACGGAATCTGGTGGACGTATCCATACATCTACAGCAACTGTAGCTGTATTACCAGAGGCAGAAGAAGTAGAAATTGATATTCATGAGAAAGATGTTCGTGTTGATACATTCGCTTCTAGTGGACCTGGTGGACAGAGCGTTAACACAACGATGTCAGCGGTACGTTTAACGCATTTACCGACTGGTGTAGTTGTATCATGTCAGGATGAGAAATCACAAATTAAGAATAAAGAAAAAGCGATGAAAGTATTACGCGCACGTGTTTATGATAAGTTTAGACAAGAAGCACAAGCTGAGTATGATCAAAACCGTAAACAAGCTGTTGGTACGGGTGATCGTTCAGAGCGTATTCGTACGTATAACTTCCCGCAAAACCGTGTTACAGACCATCGAATCGGTTTAACGATTCAAAAGTTAGATCAAATCTTACAAGGTAAGTTAGATGATTTCATCAATGCCTTAGTAATGGAAGATCAGGCTCAAAGGATGGAGGCAGCTGAGTAATGCGTGTCTATGAAGCCCTGAAATGGGCTTCTTCTTTTTTACAGGAAAATGGACGAGATGAAAATGCGGGAGAAATTGTCCTTTGTCATGTATTAAAGACGAACAGAACCGGAATGCTCATGAATATGCGTGAAGAAATAACTGCGGAACAAGAAAAAAGTTTTACAGAGTTTATCCACAAGCATGTAGAAGGTACTCCAATTCAATATATGATTGGTCATGAAATGTTTTATGGAAGATCGTTCTTTGTGAATGAAGAAGTATTAATACCAAGACCGGAAACAGAAGAGCTTATAGTAGGAGTGTTAGAAAGAATCGAGCGTCATTTTGGTGATGAGAAACTACATGTAGCAGATATCGGTACAGGTAGCGGAGCGATTTCGATTACGCTTGCTTTAGAAAATAAAAATATTCATGTGTATACGGTAGATATTGCGCGGGAGTCGATTGAAGTTGCAAAAGAAAATGCGAAAACTTTGGGCGCAGAAGTAACGTTCTATCACGGTGATTTATTATCACCATTTTATGAAACGGGTCAAAAGTTAGATGTTGTTGTTTCAAATCCTCCATATATACCGGAAGAAGATTGGCGTGGTCTTTCTCCCGTGGTGAAAGAGCATGAGCCAAAGAGAGCGCTTGTTGGTGGTGAAGACGGATTAGATTTCTATCGCCGCTTTATGGAAGAGTTGCCGAATGTGTTGCAGAAGAAAGCAATTGTCGCATTTGAAATTGGAGTAGGGCAAGGCGAGGACGTGAAAGGGCTGTTACAACAAGCATTTCCACATGCTCATGTTGAGGTTGTTTTTGATATTAATGGAAAAGATCGTATGGTATTTGCGGAGATGGAGTAAGGTTCACACCTTACTCTATTTTTTTGTGGAAAAATTCATATAGATTTTGAATTTAATAGTTTAGAAAGATGAAAGTCTGTCCACACTGTTTGTAGAAGGGACGGTGGAGGAAATGAAAAAACAAGTTATTGCTTATCTTCTTCTATTATTAATTGGTGCACAGTTACTTGTGCAGTTTGGATATATGAAAGCTGATGCAAAAGGGCCTTCAGTTATTCCGAAAGAGGCCGTTCGATTACGGATTTTAGCAAATAGTGATTCAGATAAAGACCAGGCGTTAAAGCGCAAAGTGCGTGATGAGGTAAAAGCACAAATTGATGGATGGGTAGCTGATTTAACTTCATTTGAAGAGGCACGCAAGGTCATTCAAAGTCATATTCCAGAAATCGAAAAAACAGTAGCAAATACGTTGAAAAAAGAAGGAAGTAAAGATTCATTTCAAGTGAAATTCAGTAAAAATGTAAAGTTTCCTACAAAGGTATATGGGAATTTTATTTATCCGGCAGGGGAATATGAAGCAGTCTTAATTACAATTGGGGAAGGTGAAGGGGCAAACTGGTGGTGTGTATTATTTCCACCGATGTGTTTCTTAGATTTTTCAAGTGGTACAGCTGTAAGGAAAGAAGAACATGTTGTGAAGGCTGAATCTCCTGAAGAGGAGCAAGTGAAACAAATAGATGATGAAGAAGTAGTAAATGCAGAAGAGAAAAAAGGGGATGAGGTGAAGGGAAAGAAAGTTGTAAAGCAGGAAGTTGCAAAAAAAGTAACAGCTTCTGAAAAGAAAGTAGTAAAAAATGAAACGAAAGTAGAAGAACAACCTGTAAGTAAAGAGGAAACAAAAACTGTGGAAAAAGTGGAGAAAACTGTGGAACAAAAACAAGAAAAGCGAAATGAGTATGTAAAAGTAGAGGAGGAAGAAGAAAAGCCAGAAGTTAAGTTATTTATTGTAGAAGCTTTTACATCTTTATTCTCTAAATAGTACTATTCATAAATCCCTTCTCATATATAAAAAAGAGGAGGGATTTATTATGAAGAAGGTATATTTTGCGACGAAGGCAGATGTGGAAAGATTGCATTCTTTTTTCGGACAAGCTAATAAAAAAGATGATAAAATAAATGAGTTGTACGCACAGTTTATGATTTTGGAAGAGGCGGAAGAAATACGGGCAGTCATCGGATATGAACAAAGTGAAGAAAACGCACTTATTCGTTCTTGTTTATTCACACCTAATGTGGATAAACAGACTTTCTTATATTTTTTTGAAATGTTTTTGCAGTATATGAAAGAAAAAAATATTCGACAATTGTACTTACTAACAAATCATCCACAATCTATAACAATCTTTCAGTTTTTTGACTTTGTTACTATAGAGAAAGAGGACGTACCAGAGGGAATTCAACAGTTAGAACACTTTTGTAAAAATATAAAAGAGCCAAATGCAATAATACTAAATTGTCAGCTATTCACAAAGTTATCCACGGATTAATTAGGTTTATCCACATTTTGTGGATAAACCTTGTTTGTCTTTTGGATAAATCTCATAGTAAACTAAAAATAGACAAGTATTTCAGGGTAGAAAAGGACGTGGGAAAAAATGCATACAAATATGTGGGTTGTGGATAATGTTGTGGAAAGAAAAAAATATTATCCACAGTTACAAGAAGCAGCAAAATTATTAAGGGAAAATGAGGCGATTGCCTTCCCTACAGAAACGGTATATGGACTAGGTGCAAACGCGATGAATGATGAAGCGATTGCGAAAATTTTTGAGGCGAAAGGAAGACCGAGTGATAATCCACTTATTGTCCACATCGGTACAAAATCGCAGTTAGATGGGATTGTGAAGGAAATTCCGCCAGTTGCAGAAACGTTAATGGAGCATTTTTGGCCGGGCCCTTTAACAATCATTTTACCTAGAAAAGAAGGAATTTCAGAGAAGGTAACGGCAGGACTTAATACGGTTGGAGTAAGAATGCCTGATCATCCAGTAGCTCTTGCTCTTATTGAAGAGGCAAATGTACCTGTTGCAGCACCAAGTGCGAATCGTTCAGGTCGTCCAAGCCCGACGTTAGCATCTCACGTATATGAAGATTTAAATGAGAAAATCGCAGGTATTGTAGATGGTGGTGCAACAGGAGTCGGTGTTGAATCGACTGTAATTGATTGTACGAGCGCTGTTCCAACGATATTACGCCCAGGTGGGATTACGAAAGAACAATTGGAAGCGGTGATTGGCACGGTTTCTTTAGATCCGGCTCTAAAGGATGAGAAGGAAAAACCTAAATCACCTGGAATGAAATATACACATTATGCACCGAAAGCTCCACTGAGTATTGTTGAAGGTTCACGTGAATTTATTCAGCTTATTGTGGATAAGAAAAAGGAAGAAGGATTCAAAGTCGGTGTATTAACGACAGAAGAGTATCAGCATGTATATAGCGCGGATGTTGTATTATCTTGTGGTGTTCGAAGTGATTTAGCTAGCGTTGCGACTAAATTATATGATGTACTTAGAACATTTGATGCAAGTGAAGTGGATGTTATTTTTAGTGAATCATTCCCGAATGAAGGGATAGGGAATGCCATTATGAATCGTTTAACAAAAGCGGCAGGACATCAAATTATTACTGAATCATAAGGTATGATTAGCAAACAGAATATTTCTCCTCGGATAAGCATATTTTGAAGTAGCACGTCCGAGGAGGGACATGAATGACGCTTGAACAGATAATACCTTTAATAATTATGGCGTTCGCCTTAGGGATGGATGCGTTTTCGGTGAGTCTTGGTATGGGAATGATGACCTTAAAGATAAGACAAATCCTGTATATCGGTGTGACGATAGGGATATTTCATATTATCATGCCATTTATAGGGATGGTATTAGGTCGTTTTTTATCAGAGCAGTATGGAGACATTGCACATTTTGCTGGTGCTATTTTATTAATAGGATTAGGATTTTATATTGTGTATTCCTCTATTTTAGAGAATGAAGAAACTAGAACAGCCCCTATTGGAATTAGTTTATTTGTATTTGCATTTGGTGTTAGTATAGATAGTTTTTCAGTAGGGCTTAGCCTTGGTATTTACGGTGCACAGACAATTATTACGATATTACTCTTTGGATTTGTTAGTATGTTATTAGCGTGGGTTGGTTTATTCATTGGTAGGCATGCGAAAGGTATGCTCGGTACATATGGTGAGATAGTAGGTGGTATCATTTTGGTTGGATTTGGGTTATATCTCCTTTTTCCTATATAATTTTAAGGGGGAGGGCGTTATGAACACGTTATTGGAATGGTATATTCGATTTGTAACTTTTTTTCCGAGATGGTTACGGCTGCTTATTATTTGGGGTGTTATTTTACAAATTTCAATTTTAGGTTGGATTAAATTAATTCGCGAATGATAAGATAGTTCCTTTCTATGCATAGTTTTGTTTGTACTATACTGATTGCGCTAAAAAATTACAATATAGAAAGGATGAGATGGATGACGAGGTTGAAGCAAGTTTTTGGTGTTATTATTAGTTTTTTTGTTTTTTGGTTTAGTATGCTCGGTGTACAAATGTTTGCTGAGTTTTTAGATATTGAGTCATTGAAGTTTGTTGCGGGGAAAACGGAGGCAGCGCGTGCTTTTTATTCTCCATACCCGTTTTTAATTGTTTTTCTTATTACATTGCTTTCCCTTTACTTCTTCGTAATTAAGCTTGGGAAACCGAAAAAAGAGAAATTCCCGAATTTAGAGGAAAAAAAGGAAGAATTACAATGATAAAATCCCCTGCTATTTAGCAGGGGATTTTTATGTTTAAGTGATGGAAGGAATCGAGCCGCCTTTACTTTTAGATATTATCTAGCTCCAGCGGCTAGAATGGTCGGTGGCTTCGCGTCTTCCTGCGAGGCAAAAAGCGCCTCTACGTCAGAAGCTCCATCCGCCTCCCATTCTGGGCGAGCCGCTTCCGCTTTTAGATATTATCCAGTTCCAGTGGCCAGCTCTTCGCATCTAAGAACCTCCCGCACTAAAGGTAAAAAGCACCTTTTGTGCGAGAGAACCTTAGCTGGTCAGAGCTAAACGAGCCCCTTCCACTTTTAAACTGGCCTCACTAATTCAAATTGTTCTCCTAGTTTTGCGTAGTTGTGTCCTGCTAGGCGGCTTACTGGTTTTAGTCCTTCTGCATGAATGCGTCCATTTTCGTATAGGTGTTCTGCGACGTGGAAACGAACGACGCGTCCGATTAGTAGATCGCAAGCCGGTGAGTCTTCTGTTCCGCCGAGAGGGATTGCACGTTCTAGTACGCATTCCATTCGAATATTTGCTTCTTTTACACCTGGAACGGAGATGACATCACTTTCAATTGGTGTTAATTTTGCTAGTTCAATTTCACTTTCATTTGGAGGGAGATTAGCTGCTGTTTCGTTAATTGCCGCTACGTATGATTCATCAGAGATATGTACGACAAATTCCCCTTTTTCAATTGCGTTTCGGGAAGTGTCTTTTCTTTCTCCAGCTTTTCGTTGTACAGAAACTGAAATCAGTGGTGGATTAGCAGCGACAATATTGAAATAACTATATGGTGCGCCGTTTAATACGCCGTCTTTTGTTACAGAAGTAACAAATGCGACAGGGCGTGGGATGATACTTCCCGTTAATAATTTGTAATTCTCTTTTTCCGATTGTTCATTTGGATTAATGGATAACATGATTGAAATCCCCTTTCTAAATATGACGACTTATTGTTTGTTTACAAGATGTTAGTGGAAAACTCCTGCTGAAAATAATATTTTTATTACATAAAAAGAACTTACTTCAACCATAATGAAGTAAGTTCCACCTAAATAATCTCGAATTCAAGATAAAAATTATAGTAAAACGTATGCGCCAGGACCGATTAAAGCTACACCGATAGCAACGGCGATTAACATTAAGTTATATTCATATCCGTTTTGTGTTACCCAGTAACCATTTTTTCCGTGAACAGTGAAGATCGCCATTAACATTGTTCCAACGATAAATAATGAACCAACTACAATGAAAATACCTGATGCGAATAAGAAACCACCTAATAATTCAGTTGCGCCAGCCATAAATGCCATAAATACACCAGGGCGTAAACCAATTGATTCCATCCAGCCACCTGTTCCTTTTAAACCGTAACCGCCGAACCAACCAAATAATTTTTGAGCACCATGACCCATGAATGTAATACCTATAATAAGACGAATAATAAGAAGACCGAAATCCATCATTTTTGAAAACCTCCTAAAAGTTATTAACTTACCTTACGTAAGTAATAATAAAATAGTTACTTACTTTAGTCAAGTCGATTTCGAAAAAAGTTTGAAAAAAATTTTACAAATTAACAACAAAAAATAAAATGTAGTAAAGACCTCTAGACAAGTTAGGTAAAAAAAGAGAAAATATAAGTAGAAGTTAACTTCTTATTGTTATTCAGACAATCAGAATTGACTGGAATTTTGTGAGACGCTACAATAAGAGTCTAGTAGTAATGACGTAATTTATTTCGAAAGCGTTTTTACAGTATAATATTCGAAGTATGAGGTCTTACGTTTATTCTGATCTTTAATAGAGATTGCCCTATAAACTTTTAGGTAAATTATAAGGAGGACTATCCTATGTTTAAAAAATTATTCGGTCTTGGTTCAAAAACAAATGAAGAAACAATCGTAGCTCCATTAACTGGAGCAGTGAAAAATATTGAAGAAGTACCAGATCCAGTATTCGCTGGTCGTATGATGGGTGACGGTGTTGCAATCGATCCTACCGAAGGTGTAGTTGTATCTCCAGTTGATGGCGAAATCGTACAATTATTCCACACGAAACATGCAATTGGAATTAAAGCGAAAAACGGTACAGAAATTTTAATCCACGTTGGATTAGAAACTGTAAAAATGGAAGGTGAAGGTTTCGAAGCTCACGTTTCTGAAGGACAAGCTGTAAAAGCTGGAGATAAATTAATCTCATTCGACTTAGAATTAATTCGTGAAAAAGCGAAAAGCACAATTACTCCAATCGTTATTACAAACACAGATGCAGCTGAGTCTATTAAGACAACTGTAGGTGTAACTGCTACAAAAGGTTCAACAGAAGTAATGAAAGTTACAATGAAATAATTATCACATGAAAGGAATCCGTTTCGTATGAAATGGATTCCTTATTTTGTTTTGTAGTCTGTTCCTTATATATGGTAAAATACTTTGGGCACTTGGAAATAGGGTTTCACATATATGTGGATAAGGCGCATTTTTCTTAGAAAAAATATAAGAGAAATGCGCCTTTCGTATATTCACATTTCTTTTGTTCTATTGTAATGTACGATATGATAAATGGTAGGAAATAGAGAAAAGGGGTGGGTTTAGATGAAACGAGTATTATTTGTTTGCACTGGAAATACATGCCGTAGTCCGATGGCTGAGGCGTTACTGCGCCATTATGGGGAAGGTAAGTTTGAAGTGCAATCTGCTGGTGTTTTCGCCTATCCTGGAAGTGATGCGTCGGTACATGCAAAGGAAGCTTTAGCTGAAAAGGGAATTGCAATCGATCATGCTTCGCAGCAGGTAAACGAAGCCTTAATTGATTGGGCAGATATTGTAGTAACAATGACGGAAAACCATAAGCAAATTATCCTTGGGCATTATCCGAGTGTTGAAGGGAAAGTAGATACATTATATGGAGTAACTGAGGGGATGGGTAAGGATATTTCAGATCCATTCGGCGGCTCTCTTTCTATTTATAAAGAAACGTTAGAAGAGATGGAAAAACTTGTACAAACTTTACTGAAAAAACATTCAGAAGGTTGATGTTTCGTGTATAATACGATATTGGAGATCACTTCGTCCCATTAAAGGATCAAGTGAGAAATGAAGATAATGGATTGAAACTTTGGAGGGGTAAAAATGAAAGTAGTAGTAGCATCTGATCACGGCGGTATGAATATCCGTAAAGAACTTGTAAGCTTATTAGAAGAGTTAAATATTGAATATATTGATTTAGGTTGTGAATGTGAAGCTGGTTCTGTTGATTACCCTGATTTTGCGTTTCCAGCGGCTGAAATGGTAGCGAATGGCGAAGTAGACCGTGGTATTTTAGTTTGTGGGACAGGCATCGGTATGTCAATTGCTGCAAACAAAGTAAATGGTATTCGTTGTGCGTTAGTTCATGATACTTTCAGTGCGAGAGCAACGAGAGAGCATAACGATACAAACATGTTAGCAATGGGTGAGCGTGTAATTGGTGCTGGTCTAGCACGTGACATCGCAAAAATTTGGTTAACAACTGAATTTGAAGGTGGCCGTCATGAAAACCGCGTAGGAAAAATTAAAACATACGAAGCAAAGTAATAGATTCTAACTAGAAGCAGTAGGAAATATAATTTGGTGAACCAACCTGTGAAAGGAAGAGGCGTAATGACAGAAATCGTAAAGGTAAGAGAACAGCTACAAATTTCGCTTTCTGATTTCCAAGAACAAGCTTCATTACAAAGTGGTCAAATTTTTGTAGTGGGATGTAGTACGAGCGAAGTGCTAGGAGAAAGAATTGGGACATCAGGAACGATGGAAGTAGCAGAGGCGATTTTTTCTGAGTTAAAACAATTTCAAGAGCAAACAGGTATTGAGTTGGCGTTTCAATGTTGTGAGCATTTAAACCGTGCTTTAGTAGTTGAGAAAGAGTTGGCGATGAAATATCAATTTGAAATTGTAACAGTTACGCCTGTTAGATCAGCAGGTGGTGCATTAGCAACATATGCTTATCACAATTTGAAAGATCCGGTAGTAATTGAGTTTATTAAAGCAGATGCGGGAATGGATATTGGTGATACATTTATCGGTATGCATTTAAAGCACGTAGCTGTTCCGGTTCGTACTAGTGTGAAGGAAATTGGAAGTGCACATGTAACGATGGCAACAACACGTGGAAAACTAATTGGTGGAGCACGTGCTGTTTATGTGGCGAAGGAAGAGACTATCACTTGCCGTTAAAGTTACGAATAAGGTATGTTGTCTGACTTTATCATAGAAGAAAGAAAAGACCGATTTTCGGTCTTTTTTTTCTTTTATGATATAGAAAGTCATGTTAGAATGTAGTTGAAAACATGAAGGTTCGAAAGAATTACAACCTGAATTTTCGTTTTTTCTGAATAAATAAGAAAAAACTGTTGGGAATCGATGTAATTCGTTCAGAAAAGGGGGATTTTGGTGGATCATTTAAAACGTCAAGATGAAAAGGTATTTGCTGCAATTGAGGCAGAACTAGGAAGACAGCGTTCGAAGATTGAGTTAATTGCTTCGGAAAACTTCGTAAGTGAAGCAGTAATGGAGGCGCAAGGTTCTGTTTTAACGAATAAGTATGCTGAAGGGTATCCTGGGAAACGTTACTATGGTGGTTGTGAACACGTAGACGTAGTAGAAGATATCGCACGTGATCGCGTGAAAGAAATTTTCGGCGCAGAGCACGTAAATGTTCAACCGCATTCTGGTGCACAAGCGAACATGGCAGTATACTTCACGATTTTAGAGCAAGGCGATACAGTACTTGGTATGAATTTATCTCATGGTGGTCACTTAACACACGGAAGCCCTGTTAACTTCAGTGGAGTACAATATAATTTCGTAGAATATGGCGTGGATGCTGAATCTCACCGTATTAATTATGATGATGTATTAGCAAAAGCGAAAGAACATAAACCAAAATTAATCGTTGCAGGTGCAAGTGCATACCCTCGTGTTATCGATTTCAAACGATTCCGTGAGATTGCAGATGAAGTGGGCGCATACTTAATGGTTGATATGGCACATATCGCAGGTTTAGTAGCGGCTGGTTTACATCCAAATCCAGTGCCACATGCACATTTCGTTACAACAACAACACATAAAACATTACGTGGTCCACGTGGTGGTATGATTTTATGTGAAGAGCAATTTGCAAAACAAATTGATAAATCAATCTTCCCTGGTATTCAAGGTGGTCCACTTATGCACGTAATCGCTGCAAAAGCTGTTGCGTTTGGTGAGGCACTTCAAGATGATTTCAAAACATATGCACAAAATATCATTAACAATGCGAACCGCTTAGCTGAAGGTCTTCAAAAAGAAGGACTAACACTTGTTTCTGGCGGAACAGACAATCACTTAATCTTAATTGATGTTCGTAACCTAGAAATCACAGGTAAAGTAGCAGAGCACGTATTAGACGAAGTTGGTATTACAGTGAACAAAAATACAATTCCATTTGAAACAGCAAGCCCATTTGTAACAAGTGGTGTACGTATCGGTACAGCAGCTGTAACATCTCGTGGTTTCGGTTTAGAAGAAATGGATGAAATTGCGTCACTTATTGCTTACACATTAAAAAATCATGAAAATGAAGCTGCATTAGAAGAAGCACGTAAGCGTGTAGAAGCGTTAACGAGCAAATTCCCAATGTACACAGGTCTATAATAGATTGAAGAAGGCTGCTGAGACGTAATTGTTTTAGCAGTCTTTTTTGTGGACATATATTGTTCTTTAAGTATGTATACAAATGATGAATAAATTTTGGCGATATAATGAAGGATACAGCTCCCATAATTGGTAAAGATACTAGATAGATTCATCGGAAATCATGACTTTCCCAAATTTGCCCTTGAATATTAGTAGCGTTTTCTTTACAATCGTAAATAGTGTAAAAAAGCGTGCAAACGCATGAATATCATCTAAAGGAGAGATTCACATGGGAAAACTGTATGTATTTGATCACCCGTTAATTCAACATAAGATTACATATATTCGCGACAAGAATACAGGTACGAAAGATTTTCGTGAATTAGTGGACGAAGTAGCAAGCTTAATGGCTTTTGAAATTACTCGCGACCTTCCACTTAAAGACATTGAAATTGAGACGCCTGTAAGCAAAGCGACAACAAAAGTGATCGCTGGTAAAAAACTTGGTTTAATTCCGATTTTACGTGCAGGTTTAGGAATGGTTGATGGAATTCTGAAATTAATTCCAGCAGCAAAAGTAGGACACGTTGGCTTATACCGCGACCCTAAAACATTGCAACCGGTAGAATACTATGTGAAACTTCCAACGGATGTAGAAGAGCGTGACTTTATCGTACTAGATCCGATGCTAGCAACAGGTGGTTCTGCAGCTGAAGCAATTAACTCTCTGAAAAAGCGCGGCGCAAAACAAATTAAATTAATGTGTATCGTTGCAGCTCCAGAAGGAGTAAAAGTAGTACAAGAAGAACATCCTGATGTTGATATTTATGTAGCAGCATTAGATGAGAAATTAAATGACCACGGATATGTAGTACCAGGTCTTGGTGATGCTGGTGACCGTTTATTCGGAACGAAGTAAGACAACTGACGAGCAGGGGGATTCCTCGGCTCGTCTTTTTTTGATGTAAGCAAGTAGGGGAGGGGAGAGGATAAATATACATAGTATATACAACATAAGTTGCATACACATCACATATAATATAGAAGTCTTACGTCTAAAGAGCACTATATTATGGAAGGAAAGCGTTATATCGTAAAAATATAATAGTGACAAACTTGTGAACATTTCCTTCTATTATAAAGAGAAAACTGTTAGAAATTGCATATCTCTAACCAGTATTTAGAAGGGGAACGTTTTCATTTTTGGGAGGAAATGACTAATACTCAAATTTTTTGATTTTTTACGATTTCTCGTTGACACTGTTAATACCCTATTGTATGCTAACAACGGGGATAGATGGTAGGGCTTTCAGTGACAAAAATACATCTATTCCGTGACGAAAATGTAAACTTTTTATTTTGTATAGGATTTATGCAAAAAAATGAGTTATTATTAACACATCGTGAATGAGGGTTACATATTGGAGGGATGAATCCTTGCAAAAAAACGATCGCAGCCATATAAAAGCTTATGCTTTAATGTCAGGTATTCTTGCTCAGTTAGTCGGTTCTATTCTTGTTGGGATCTTTGGTGGGCAGTGGATTGATAATAAGGTTGGAACGTTTCCATTGTTTCTTATTATAGGGTTATTACTCGGATTAGGAACAGGGGTATACGCAATGATTCGACTCATTCGACATTACTATTCGGGAGAGCAATGATGATAGACGTACATGGACTTGTCCAAAGACAAAAGAAATATATGTACTACTTGCTTGCGCTTCTAGTGCTAGGATGGGGATTCACCTCTTACAAGGATGTATTTCTTGGACTGATTATCGGGACGATTTTCAGTTTTCTTAGTTTGCGCATCATTGCACGTAGAACAGACAAGCTGTTGGATCGCGTGACAAATGGAGAAAACGTGAAGTTTAAGGCGACAGCGGTAAGTACATATTCAAGATTCGCCACGATAGGGTTATTAATTTTATTTGCAGCCAAATATCAAGAGTTAATTGCGATGTGGGGCTTAGGTGTAGGATTGCTGACAGGATACCTTGTCATGATCATAGATTTTCTTTATTTAGAGTATAAGAGCAGGGAAGAGAGGTGAATTACTAGTGGAACACGGTAAATTAGTTGAATTTCTAGGTTTAACGTTCGATTTGTCATCAGTTATGATGGTTACTGTAGCAGCAGTTATTGTTTTCTTAATCGCTGTTATCGGAACTCGCAGCTTAGCTCTTCGCCCAACAGGAATGCAAAACTTCATGGAATGGGTGTTTGACTTCGTGAAAGGGATTATCAATAGTACGATGGACTGGAAAACAGGTGGACGTTTCTTAACGCTTGGCGTTACGCTTATCATGTTTATCATCGTATCGAACTTCCTTGGTTTACCATTCATGTATTCAGCAACTGAAGCTGGCGAACATATTGCATGGTGGAGATCACCAACGTCTGATCCAGCAGTTACATTAACATTAGCCGTGATGGTAGTTACCCTCACCCATTATTATGGAATTAAGATGAAGGGTACGAAAGAATACGTAAAAGGTTATTTCCAACCTATGAAATTCTTATTCCCATTAAAGGTTATTGAGGAGTTTGCTAACACATTAACGTTAGGTCTTCGTTTATTTGGTAACATTTATGCAGGTGAGATCTTATTAGGATTACTTGCTAAGCTGGGCGGAGCATCATTCCTTGGAGCATTAGGTGCACTTGTGCCGATGTTAGCATGGATGGGATTCAGTGTATTCGTTGGATCAATCCAAGCATTTATTTTTGTTATGTTAACGATGGTTTATATGGCTCATAAAGTAAGTCATGACCATTAATATAATTTAAGTAAGAAAAAATTTATTTTTTTATAATACAAAGGAGGACAAATTAAATGAGTTTAGGTGTAATCGCAGCTGCAATTGCAATTGGTTTATCAGCATTAGGTGCAGGTATTGGTAACGGTCTTATCGTATCACGTACAATCGAAGGTGTTGCTCGTCAACCAGAATTAAAAGGCGCACTTCAAACAATTATGTTCATCGGGGTTGCTTTAGTTGAGGCACTTCCAATCATCGGTGTAGTTATTGCATTCATCGTAATGAACAAATAAGGGAGACTCCCCTTACATAGATGGCGAAGAGTGTTTTTCCGAACTTTCTTCGCCATTGCTTTATGAACGAAACGTATGTCTTTTTTTTTCATATGATCAATTTAGATATTTTGAAGGGAGTGAATCCTTGTGCCAACTTTATTATTAGGGGCTGCCATTCCATTTGGAACGATTGCTTATACATTGTTCATTTTCTTACTTCTATTAGTAATGCTACGCAAATTCGCGTGGGGTCCTTTAATGGGGATTATGAAAGAACGTGAAGAGCATGTTACTAATGAAATCGACGCTGCAGAAAGAAGTAACGCTGAAGCGAAGAAGTTAGTAGAAGAACAACGTGAAATGTTAAAACAATCACGTGTTGAAGCACAAGAGTTAATCGAAAGAGCGAAAAAACAAGCTGTAGATCAAAAGGATGCTATTGTTGCTGCTGCGAAAGAAGAAGCAGAATCAATTAAAGCATCTGCTGTACAAGAAATTCAACGCGAAAAAGAGCAAGCGATTGCTGCTTTACAAGAACAAGTTGCTTCTTTATCTGTTCAAATTGCTTCTAAAGTAATTGAAAAAGAATTAAAAGAAGAAGATCAAGTGAAGTTAATTCGCGATTATATTAAAGAAGTAGGAGAAGCGCGATGAGCAATGGGATTGTAGCAAAACGTTATGCTGTCGCTCTTTTTAAAATTGCTAAAGAAAAACACGTATTAGAAATGTTTGAAGAGGAATTACGCCTTGTACAAAACGTTTATGTAAAGAACGGAGAACTACATAGCTTTTTAACGCAACCGAACATTTCAAAGGAACAAAAGAAGACGTTTCTTGCAAACGTATTCGGGTCTGTTTCTGAATCTATTTTAAATACGTTATATATTTTAATTGATAACAAGCGCATTGATATCTTACCTGAAATTGCAGATGAATATGTTGTTCTTGCTAATGAAGAACGTAACGTAGCGGACGCAACTGTATATTCTACTCGTCTTCTATCAGAAGAAGAGAAGCTTAACATTGCAGAAGCATTTGCAAAGAGAACAGGAAAAGATGCAATTCGCGTAAAAAATGTTGTAGATGAAGATTTACTAGGCGGCATTAAAGTACGTATTGGAAATCGCATTTATGACGGAAGTTTACAAGGAAAATTAGCACGTATTCAGCGTGAATTAATGAAGAATAGATAGGGGTGAAGCACATGAGCATCAGAGCTGAAGAAATTAGCGCACTGATAAAGCAACAAATTGAGAACTATCAGTCTGAAATCGAAGTTAGTGATGTTGGTACAGTTATCCAAGTTGGTGACGGTATCGCGCGTGCTCATGGTCTTGATAACGTTATGGCTGGTGAACTTGTAGAGTTCTCTAACGGCGTTATGGGACTAGCACAAAATTTAGAGGAAAACAACGTAGGTATTATCATTTTAGGACCTTACACAGAAATCCGTGAAGGTGACGAAGTTCGTCGTACTGGTCGCATCATGCAAGTACCAGTAGGAAAAGAACTAATTGGTCGTGTTGTAAACCCATTAGGTCAACCAGTTGATGGTTTAGGCCCAATCAATACAACAAACACTCGTCCAATCGAAAGTCCAGCACCAGGTGTAATGGATCGTAAATCTGTTCATGAGCCACTTCAAACAGGTATTAAAGCGATCGACGCTCTTGTACCAATTGGCCGTGGTCAACGTGAGTTAATCATCGGTGACCGTCAAACAGGTAAAACAGCAGTTGCACTAGATACAATCATTAACCAAAAAGATGAAGATATGATTTGTATTTACGTAGCTATCGGACAAAAAGAATCAACTGTACGTAACGTAGTAGAAACACTACGTAAGCATGGTGCATTAGAGTACACAATCGTTGTAACTGCATCTGCTTCTCAACCAGCTCCATTATTATACCTAGCTCCTTACGCTGGTGTAACAATGGGTGAAGAGTTCATGTACAATGGTAAACACGTATTAGTAGTATATGATGACTTATCAAAACAAGCAGCAGCTTACCGTGAGCTGTCATTACTATTACGTCGTCCTCCAGGTCGTGAAGCTTACCCAGGGGATGTATTCTACTTACATTCTCGCTTATTAGAGCGTGCAGCAAAATTAAGTGATGCAAAAGGCGGCGGTTCTTTAACTGCACTACCTTTCATCGAAACACAAGCAGGGGACGTATCAGCTTACATCCCAACAAACGTAATCTCGATTACGGATGGACAAATCTTCTTACAATCTGACCTATTCTTCTCTGGCGTACGTCCAGCGATCGATGCGGGTACTTCTGTATCTCGTGTAGGTGGATCTGCTCAGATTAAAGCAATGAGTAAAGTATCAGGTACACTTCGTCTTGACCTTGCATCTTACCGTGAGTTAGAAGCGTTCGCTCAGTTCGGTTCTGACTTAGATAAAGCAACTCAAGCGAAACTAAACCGTGGTGCTCGTACTGTTGAGGTATTAAAACAAGGATTACACAAACCGTTACGTGTAGAGAAACAAGTTATCATTCTTTACGCTTTAACACGTGGATTCCTAGATGATATCCCAGTAGTAGATATCACTCGTTTCGAAGAAGAATTCCATGCTTGGTTAGATTCTAATGCGACTGACTTATTAGAAGAAATCCGCACAACTAAGAAACTTGCGGATGACGATAAATTTGCAGCAGCAATTAATGGATTTAAAAAAGTATTCGTAGCTTCTGAATAATAAAAAGTGAAGCCGACTGTTCAGCCCCATCGGCTAAGAGGCGGAGCTAGATAATATATATAAAGGCATCTCGGGCTCTGGGATTGCCGACGGTTGTGAAAGGAAAAGAGTAGGTGCACCTATTCTTTTCCTTCAATCATGAGCAAGAATATCTTGCAACGTAGATTAGGAAGAGGATTCTTACTAATCGTGCCAACTTCCGGAAAAAAGGTGGTGAAAACCTGTGGCATCTTTACGCGATATAAAAGCGAAGATTAACTCGACAAAGAAAACGAGTCAAATTACGAAAGCGATGGAGATGGTATCTGCATCTAAGTTAAACCGTGCAGAGCAAAATGCTAAATCTTTCGTTCCGTATATGGAAAAGATTCAAGAAGTAGTAGCGAGCATTGCGCAAGGAAGTAAAGGAATTAATCATCCAATGCTAAATGCGCGTCCTGTAAAGCGTACAGGATACATCGTTATTACATCTGATCGCGGACTAGCAGGTGGTTATAACAGTAACGTATTACGTACAGTAAGTAACGTAATTCGTGAACGTCATAATATGGATTCAAACCAATATTCAATTATTGTGCTTGGACGACTAGGACGTGATTATTTAAAACGTCGCGGCTTTAACATTATTGATGAAGTAGTTGGATTATCTGATCACCCATCATTCACTGATATTAAAGACCTTGCTTCTCGAGCAATTGCGATGTTCGCAGATGGTGCTTATGATGAGCTGTATATTTACTACAACCATTACGTAAGTAAAATTTCACAAGAAGTAACGGAAAATAAAATTTTACCGCTTACTGATGTGGCGTCTGATAAACCGACGACAGCTTATGAATTCGAACCTTCTGAAGAAGAAATTTTAAAAGTACTATTGCCACAATACGCAGAAAGCTTAGTGTACGGTGCATTACTAGATGGTAAAGCAAGTGAGCACGCAGCGCGTATGACAGCAATGAAGAGTGCTACAGACAACGCAATGGAAGTTATCGATTCACTTACACTTTCATTCAACCGTGCGCGTCAGGCAGCGATTACGCAAGAAATTACGGAAATCGTTGGTGGAGCAGCAGCGTTAGAGTAGTAATAAAAAGTGGAAGCGGCTCATTCAAAAGAGCCGCGTAAGCTTATAAACCAATAAAAAATTAAAAGCTAACTGCTCGTAGAAAGTTGGCTAATTAAAAGAAAGCTAGGAGGGAACCCGATGAATAAAGGGCGCGTTACGCAAATCATGGGTCCGGTTGTAGACGTTAAGTTTGATGGCGGAAAGCTACCAGAAATCTACAACGCCCTTACGGTAAAACAGAGCAACGAAAACGGAACAAGCATTAACTTAACATTTGAAGTTGCACTTCATTTAGGTGATGACACAGTTCGTACAGTTGCAATGTCTTCCACAGATGGACTTGTTCGTGGCACAGAAGTAGAAGATACTGGTAAAGCAATCTCTGTACCAGTTGGTGATGCAACACTTGGTCGTGTATTTAACGTATTAGGTGATGCAATTGACTTAGATGGTGAGGTTCCTGCGGATGTACGCCGTGATCCAATTCACCGTCAAGCACCTGCATTCGAAGAATTATCTACTAAAGTAGAAATTCTTGAAACTGGTATTAAAGTAGTAGACTTACTTGCTCCTTACATTAAGGGTGGTAAGATCGGTCTATTCGGTGGTGCCGGTGTAGGTAAAACAGTATTAATTCAGGAATTAATCAACAACATCGCACAAGAACACGGTGGTATCTCTGTATTCGCTGGTGTAGGTGAGCGTACTCGTGAGGGTAATGACTTATACCACGAAATGAGCGATTCTGGCGTAATTAAGAAAACTGCGATGGTATTCGGACAAATGAACGAGCCACCTGGAGCACGTCAACGTGTTGCGTTAACAGGTTTAACAATGGCTGAGCATTTCCGTGATGAGCAAGGACAAGACGTTCTTCTGTTCATCGATAATATCTTCCGTTTCACGCAAGCAGGTTCTGAAGTATCTGCCCTTCTTGGTCGTATGCCATCTGCGGTAGGTTACCAACCAACACTTGCAACAGAAATGGGTCAATTACAAGAGCGTATTACATCTACAAATAAAGGGTCTATCACGTCTATCCAAGCGGTATATGTACCAGCCGATGACTATACTGACCCAGCACCAGCTACAACGTTCGCTCACTTAGATGCAACAACAAACTTAGAGCGTCGTTTAACACAAATGGGTATTTACCCAGCCGTAGATCCATTAGCATCTACATCTCGTGCACTTTCTCCAGAAATCGTAGGAGAAGAGCATTATGAAGTGGCTCGTCAAGTACAGCAAACTTTACAACGTTACAAAGAGCTTCAAGATATCATCGCTATCTTAGGTATGGATGAGTTATCTGAAGAAGATAAGTTAGTTGTACATCGTGCTCGTCGTATTCAATTCTTCTTATCTCAAAACTTCCACGTAGCGGAGCAGTTTACAGGTCAAAAAGGTTCTTACGTACCTGTAAAAGAAACAGTTCGTGGTTTCAAAGAAATTCTAGAAGGAAAATATGATGACCTTCCAGAAGATGCATTCCGCTTAGTTGGTAGCATTGAAGAAGTTATTGAAAACGCGAAGAAAATGATGGCGTAAGGCCTTAGGAGGGACGAAGTATGAAGACATTTCCAGTCAGTATTGTAACTCCTGATGGACCGGTTTACGAAAAAGAAGTAGAAATGGTAAGTGTAAAAGCAGAGAGTGGGGAAATGGGGATTTTACCAGGTCACATTCCAACTGTTGCACCATTAAAAATTAGTGCAGTTCGTCTGAAAAATGGTGGACACACTGATTATGTAGCAGTAAGTGGTGGCTTTATCGAAGTTCGTCCAGATAAAGTAACTGTATTATCATCATCTGCTGAAGAAGCAAACCATATCGATATCCATCGTGCAAATGAAGCGAAGCGTCGTGCGGAGCAACGTCTGCAAGATAAACAAGCACATGTTGACTTTAAACGTGCAGAAATGGCATTACAACGTGCTGTGAACCGTTTAAACGTTTCCGATATGAAATAAAAAATTCGTAAAGGCTTTGCCTTTACGGATTTTTTTATGGATTTTATGGATAATTTTACAAAAATGGTATAATTATATCAGTGCTCGTATAAGTAGAAAATGTACAACAATTTATAAAGGAGATGAATAAATGATTGGTGAAATGAAACGAGAAGCATTGCAATCTTTAAAAGGAAAATGGGGACTAGGTGTTGGATCAACGATTTTATATCATATTATAAGTTATGTCGTTTCAATGGCTGTAATGCTTATACTATTAATTCCAGTAGTTATAATAGTTCTTTTATTGTCTATTTCAACTGGTTCCATTGAAGAAGACACGATGGCAATTGGAGCTGCTATTACGTTTGGGCTTTTTTACTGCCTTATGATAATTTTAAGTTATGCGGCTTATGGCATTACCTCATACGGTTATACAAATTTGTTTCTACAAATAAGTAAACGAGAAGATGCTAGAGTAGATTATTTATTTGAAGGATTTCGTGGTTTTAAAAGAATGATGAAAACAATGTGGGCTATGCTTGCAATTTTGTTATATACAGGTACATGGGTTCCAATGCTAGGAACGATTGTATGTGGGATATTAGGATTCTTTGATGAGAGTGCAAACCCATCATTCATAATCGTTTTCTTTGTTTTATTAGCTATTTCGTTTGTTGTAATGGCTATTTTGTATTTTTCATATTCGATGACATATTATGTGATGGTTGAAAAACCAGAATATAGTGTTTCGCAGGCAATGAAAGAAAGTAAGAATCTGATGAAGGGGCACAAATTAGATCTATTTCTTTTATGGCTAAGCTTTATAGGTTGGGCAATTTTAGCGATTTTTACACTTGGAATAGGTTTTCTATGGCTTAGTCCGTATGTGAGTACAACGACAGCGCATTTTTATCGCTACATTTCAAAGGGTGAATTGCAGTAGGAGTATGCTATACTAATAGAATTATTGTGTATAGGAGGCGAGGCTAAACATGATTAGTGATTTAAAAGGAGAAGCGCTGGATTCATTAGAAGGGAAATGGGGCTTAGCTGTCGGGGCAACATTACTGATTTCGATTCTTCTTACGACCTTTAGTTTTAGTATTGAGTGGGTATTTTCTTCAATTTTTGATTGGAAAGAAACGAAAAATTCAATTTCAATAAATATCATGACGTTTTTTGTTACTGGTCCTTTAACTTTAGGTGGATATTATCTTGCTTTAAATATCCTTCGTGAAAAGCAAGCTAGTATCGGTAATGTGTTCATTTGGTTTTCAGAGGGAAAGAGATTTTTAAAATCATTTTTATTATATTTATTAGTAAATTTTTATCTTTTCTTATGGACGTTACTGTTCATTATCCCAGGCATTATTAAATCATTTTCTTATGCGATGACGTACTTTATAATAAATGATCACCCTGAGTATTCCATAAATCAAGCGATTACAGAAAGCCGTCGTATGATGGATGGGCATAAGATGGAGTATTTCATTTTATGTTTGAGCTTTATTGGTTGGTTTATATTAAGTTGTATTACACTGGGGATTGGATTCTTATGGCTAATTCCATATTTTTATACGACGTCAGCAGCCTTTTATGAAGAGATTGCAGAGGAATATTACGAGAAAAAAATTCCGACATTGTAAAGTGAGCGGGACACCCTGCGTCGATGAATCGTTTTACTGTCCGCAAATAGCATGATAAAAACACCCAGTATGAGCTATTGGTTCATACTGGGTGTTTTTTGTAGAAATTTTATAAATTGATGACTAGTAAGTGGTTTACTGAAATAGTAACCTTGCATATATTTACAGTTGTTCTTTTGTAGAAACTTAAGTTGTTTTTCTGTTTCAATTCCTTCAGCAACGACAGATAGGTTTAAAGTATTTGCAAGAGAAAGGATAGTGGAAACGATGGCCCTTTCTTCAGGGCGATGATCGGCCAGTTGTGTAAATTCTCTCGGTACTTTTAATGTATCAATAGGGAAAATGGATAAATAAGCAAGAGAAGAATAGCCGGTTCCGAAGTCATCAATGGACGTTTGAATACCATATTCCTTTAATTGTTTTAGCTTGGATAACGTTTCTTTTTCATCGATCATTGCAATTCGTTCGGTTAATTCAAGTGTTACATCTTTTGGATCGACTTTAACGTCTGTTATTATTTGTGAAATTTTCTCAATTAAATTATTTTGCTGGAACTCTTTAGCTGATAAGTTAACACTTATTTTTAAATCTTTGTAGCCAAAAGTATGCCATATTTTTAGCTGACGACAAGATTCATTTAATACCCAATGACCGAGTGGAATGACTTGGGGAGTTTCCTCTACAATTGGAATGAACTCACATGGCGGAATGTCACCTAGGAGTGGGTGTTTCCAGCGTAGCAATGCTTCGGCACCAATGATCTTTTTCTTCGTAATATCAATTTGTGGTTGATAGACGAGATAAAATTCTTCGTTTACTAAAGCGAGTGGTAAATCTTTTTCAATTCGAGCTTTTCGTTCCATTTTTTTATACAATTCTTTCGTGTACAGAGAGCTACCATTTTTTCCTTTATTTTTTGCTTCGTACATGGCCATATCAGCATGTTGTAAAATTGATAACGGATCTTCACCTGCTTCAGGGTATATTGCTATCCCAATGCTCGGTGAGATTTGTAAATGTTGATTTTCAATTTCAAATGGTTCGTTCATGGCTGCTACAATTGTATCAGCTATTTTTTTTACATCTGGCCTCTTTTTATAATTTTCGATAAGGAGTGTGAACTCATCTCCAGCTAATCGGGCAAGCTTCATATTGGGTGTCGCTATACTTTCGAGTCTTTTTGCTACTGCAATTAATAGAAGGTCTCCTACCCTGTGACCGAGGGTATCGTTAATAACTTTAAAGCGATCTAGGTCAAGAAACATAACAGCAAAAGGCATTTTTGATATTTTGGATCGCGCAATTGCTTGTTCTACATATTGATGAAATGCACGTCGATTTGCAAGCTCTGTTAGCGTATCATGATATGCTAGAAAATTAATTTGTTCCTGTTGTTGTTTGCTTTCCGTAATATCTTTAATCATTAAATAAACTCCAGAAATATGATCCTTTAAAAAGATAGGAACAGCTGTCACATGCAAGTAGTAAATATCTCTATTTTTATGATATGCCCGTATTTCTAAAGAAATAGATTTCCCCTTTTTTACGCTATGAAAGGCATTAATGATTTCTTCCAAATCTTCTTCATACGTAAGTGAATAGTAAGGCTGATTTAATAATTCATTCGTTTGATAACCGAGTAAAGTCGTACCAGCGTTATTCACTTTAAGAAAATTACCGTATAAATCTAATGTGAAAATTGGATCTGGATGATGCTCGTATAAAGATTTAAACATTTGTTGGTTATGATATAGTTCATTTTTTTGTTCTACTAAATCTTCTGTACGCAGTTCAATTTGTTTTTCAAGTTCTGAGTTGAATTGCATTTGGGCTAATAATAATATTTTATTTTGCTTTCGAACTAAACTATGGCGAATGAGAACGAAGGAGAAAGTTATCATAAGCCCGATTACTACAATAGGCGCAAAAACGTATTCGACTAATATGAAAACAATAAGCATTACGACAGAAATATAAGGTAACGATAATCTGATTGATTCCCCAAGTTTAGGTGTTAATAGCACTTGTTCTTGTCTTTCAGGTTCTTTTGTATGAAGAATACAGGCAATTGCTACTAGCACTAAAGTTACTTGATAGAGTGGAGTAATTGTAAACATAGAATATTCGGGTGTGAAGTATTTGATATAAGCATAAATCGCATCTGTAGTCGCATACAAAATTAAAGCACTACCAAGGAGCGCACCGACTATTTTCGGTAATAAGGAAAGTGGTTTGAATAAAAGGTTAATCCCTATGAGAAAAAAGAGTAAATCGGTCATTGGATAGGTAAGTTGAACAAATATGTCGATATAGGATGTTGAAGAAACGTGAATGGTTCGTTCGATAAGTAAGTAGTAACTTAAAGTGAACTGTGCTGTAACAATAATACAAATATCACATATCATAAAAAGCTTTTCTAATAAATCTCGGTTATAAATGATTTCATATAGAAAGGCAAATGCAAAGCTAATTAAAAAAAGTAGATAAAAAAAATCAGACGGATCAACGAATGTATAGTAGTCCTTTAAAATTAAACGTTGATAGGCAACGATGATATCACCAATGAAATAAGAGAGGGTTCCAACACATAAAATGGTCCAAAATAAGCGAGGTAACCCTTCTTTCATGTTTGAAAAATAAAGTATATAACTACAAGCGATAATATCAATGAATAATGTACTCATACCAATTAATATTTGAAAAGGAAATGAGTATTCATATAGAAAAGGCATTGTCACGTAATGAATCATTATAGACAACAATAGAATGCTTATAAGAATGCTTACATGTGTTTGTTTTTTCATTTATCTCACCCACAATATATACATATAGATTCCTCTTTTTATTTTTTATAGTTTCTATACTTATTTTGTACAGGTATGGCCAGTTATAAAAATAGATTTTAATAATTCTCGTTTCTGTCCCCAACATATCGACATAGGAATTTGAAGTTTGCTATAATGATTAAAATAGTTGCATTATTTAGAAAAATTTAAAAATAATAATTACTGCAACTAGGACATATTGTTTACTAAGTGAACTTGTTCTTAATTTAGGGGGGAGGGTTTCACAATGGCAAGTGTATATGAAAATAGTTATATGATTGTTTTGATCTTCTTGCTATTAGGCATATTGCTTCCGGTAGTGGCTCTTACATTAGGAAGGATGCTGCGCCCAAATAAACCAAGTGCAGCGAAAGCGACGACGTATGAGAGTGGGATTGAGCCTTTTCATGATGCAAATATTCGGTTTCATGCTCGTTATTATATTTTTGCTTTATTGTTTGTCATCTTTGATGTAGAAACTTTATTTTTATATCCATGGGCTGTTGCATATGACAAGCTCGGTTTATTTGCACTGATTGAAATGTTCATTTTTGTTGTAATGTTGCTAGTTGGGTTAGCGTATGCTTGGAAAAAGAAGGTGTTACAATGGTTATAAATTTTGAGGAATTACATCCAAATGAGCGAGCGGAATTAGAACGAAATATCTTTTTTTCTACATTGGAACAGTTGAAGGGATGGGCGCGAAGTAATTCTTTATGGCCAATGACATTTGGACTGGCATGTTGCGCAATTGAAATGATGGGAGTAGGTTCATCACATTATGATTTAGATCGATTTGGGTCATTTTTTCGGACTTCACCAAGGCAATCGGACGTTATGATTGTGTCGGGAACGGTAACGAAGAAGATGGCTCCTATTGTTCGGCGCTTATATGATCAAATGCCTGAACCAAAATGGGTTATTGCAATGGGATCTTGTGCGACAGCAGGTGGTCCATATGTAAATTCGTACGCTGTTGTAAAAGGTGTAGATCAAATTGTACCAGTTGACGTGTATATCCCTGGTTGCCCACCAAATCCCGCTGCTTTAATTTATGGAATTAATAAATTAAAAGAAAAAATTCGTTACGAGGCAAAGACGGGGAAGCAGGTGACGAATAAATGAGTGATCCAAATAAAGATTTAGAGGATTTGAAAAGAGAAGCGGCTAGGCGTGCGAAAGAAGAGGCGAGAAAGCGTCTCGTTGCGAAACATGATGCGGAAATAAGTAAACTTGAGGAAGAAAATCAAGAAAAAGAGAAAGCGCTACCAAAAAATGATGGTATGACTGTGGAAGAAGCGAAACGTCGTGCAGCAGCAGCCGCAAAAGCGAAAGCGGCGGCGCTAGCAAAACAAAAAAGAGAAGGAATGGAAGAAGTAACAGAAGAAGAAAAGGCCAAGGCGAAAGCAGCAGCAGCCGCAAAAGCGAAAGCGGCGGCGCTAGCGAAACAAAAAAGAGAAGGAATAGAAGAAGTGCCGGAAGAGGAAAAGGCCAAAGCAAAGGCGAAGGCAGCAGCAGCCGCAAAAGCGAAAGCGGCGGCGCTAGCGAAACAAAAAAGAGAAGGAATGGAAGAAGTAACAGAAGAAGAAAAGGTCAAAGCAAAGGCGAAGGCAGCAGCAGCCGCAAAAGCGAAAGCGGCGGCGTTAGCGAAGCAAAAAAGAGAAGGAATGGAAGAAGTAACAGAAGAAGAAAAGGCCAAGGCGAAAGCGAAGGCGAAGGCCGTGGCGGCCGCAAAGGCAAAAGCAGCGGCGCTAGCAAAGCAGAAAGCTTCGCAAGGTGATGGGGATTCGGGAGATGAAAAGGCGAAGGCAATTGCAGCAGCGAAGGCAAAAGCGGCAGCGGCTGCAAGGGCGAAGACGAAGGGTGCTGAAGGTAAGAAGGAAGAGGAAGCGAAGCGGGAAGAGCCATCTGTGAATCAACCGTATTTAAATCAGTATGTTGAAGTTATTAAGGGAAAAGTAGGAGCGGGTGCTTTAGTAGATTGCTACATTAATAAACTTTCCAAAGATGTGCCAACTCTTGTAGTGGAGCCCTCAAAATATTATGAAGTAATGGAGTTACTGCGATCCCATGAGGAACTTGCATTTGATTATATGTCAGAGTTACATGCGACGGATTTTGTGACACATATGGAAGTGTATGTTCATTTATTTTCATATGGAAAGAAACAGTCAGTAGCGGTAAAGGTGAAGCTGGATAGGGAAGCGCCGCAAGTAGAATCAGTGACAGCGCTTTGGAAAGGGGCGGACTGGCCA
This sequence comes from Bacillus sp. BD59S, assembly GCF_007363175.1. NCBI lineage: Bacteria > Bacillati > Bacillota > Bacilli > Caryophanales > Bacillaceae > Bacillus > Bacillus sp. BD59S. The sequence goes on along the minus strand of NZ_CP034686.1, from coordinate 4,915,620 downwards.
GAGCGGGAAGCGTATGATTTGCTCGGTATTGTATTTAAGGGACATCCGAATTTATCGCGTATTTTAATGCCCGATGATTGGATAGGACATCCGCTTAGGAAAGATTATGAGCCGTATGATGTGGAGGTGTAGCTAATGATCCGTACAGAAGAAATGCTTTTGAATGTAGGTCCTCAGCATCCAAGTACGCACGGTGTGTTCAGGCTTGTTATTAAGATTGACGGGGAAATTATTAAAGAAGCTACACCGGTTATTGGATATTTGCATCGCGGGACCGAAAAGATTGCGGAGAGCTTACAGTATACGCAAATTATCCCTTATACAGATCGGATGGACTATTTATCAGCCATGACGAATAATTACGTCATTTGCCATGCTGTAGAGACGATGATGGGGCTTGAAATCCCGGAGCGAGCCGAATACTTGCGAGTACTTGCAATGGAACTTGGAAGGATTGCGAGTCATCTCGTTTGGTGGGGAACAAATCTTCTCGATATAGGAGCGGTCAGCCCGTTTTTATACGCGTTCCGTGAGCGGGAGATGATTATTAATTTATTAAACGAATTATGCGGTGCCCGGCTTACTTTTAACTATATGAGAGTCGGCGGTGTAAAGTGGGATGCGCCGGACGGTTGGATTGAAAAAGTGGGAGAATTTGTTCCGTATATGAGAGAGCAATTGGCGGGTTACCATGATCTCGTTAGTGGCAATGAGATTTTCTTAAATCGTGTAAAAGGCGTTGGTATATATAGCGAAGAAGATGCAATTTCGTATTCTTTAAGCGGAGCGAATTTGCGGTGCACCGGAGTAAACTGGGATCTTCGCAAGGATGAACCGTACTCCATTTACGACCGTTTTGATTTCGATATTCCTGTTGGGAGCGTGGGGGATGCTTGGGATCGCTACGTTTGCCGCATGCAGGAAATTGAGGAGTCCTTAAAAATTGTCGAGCAAGCTGTCCAGCAGTTCCCGAAAGAAGGAGTAGTACTTGCGAAAGTACCGAAGATTATTAAGGCTCCTAAAGGGGAAGCATTCGTCCGTATAGAGTCGCCGCGAGGAGAGATTGGTTGCTATATTGCTAGTGACGGAAAGAAAGAGCCATACCGTTTGAAGTTTCGCAGGCCGTCTTTTTACAATTTGCAAATTTTACCGAAGTTATTGAAAGGTGAAAACATAGCCAATTTAATTACGATTTTAGGTGGAGTGGATATTGTACTTGGGGAGGTTGATGGCTAATGATTGAAACGCTCTTACAATCACCTTCTAGCTGGACGAATTTCTTCATTTTTTTCGGATTAGCGGTGCTCCTATTATTTGCAGTCCTTGGCTTCGTTACATATGGTATTTTGGCAGAAAGGAAAGTGATGGGGTTTATGCAAGGGCGGATTGGGCCAAACCAAGTTGGAGGCCGGTTTGGTCTGCTGCAAACGGTAGCCGATGTTTTAAAACTATTACTGAAAGAGGATAGTATTCCGAAGGCGGCAGATAAACCGTTATTTATATTAGCACCTGTCATTGCATTCGCTCCAGCATTTATGGTGCTTGCAGTCATCCCGTTTACTGATAAATTTCAGTTCGCAGATATTGGCGTAGGTTTACTGTATTACATTGCTGTTTCTGGCATTACGACGATTGGTGTCGTAACCGGAGGATGGGCATCGAATAATAAATATTCCCTTTTAGGGGGGATGCGAGCAGCGGCGCAAATGATTTCTTATGAAATTCCGCTCGTAATGAGTGTAATCGGGATCGTTTTATTAGCTGGTAGCCTAAATTTAAATGAAATCGTAGCAGCGCAGGAGAATGTTTGGTACATTTTCGTGCAACCAATCGGTTTCGTCGTATTTTTAATCGCAGCGGTAGCAGAGTTAAATAGGACGCCGTTTGATTTACCAGAAGCTGAGTCGGAGCTTGTTTCTGGATATCATACGGAATACTCAGGGTTTCGCTGGGCGTTTTTCATGCTTTCAGAGTACGTATATTTCTTCGGGATGGCATCTTTAATTACTGTGCTCTTTTTAGGCGGATGGAATCCAGTTATGTTCCTTGGCTTCATCCCAGGTGCCGTATGGTTTGCTTTAAAGTTTAGCAGTGTAGTTTTTCTGTTAATTTGGTTCCGCGTTACGTTTCCGCGTATAAGAGGTGATCAGTTAATGGAGTTTGGCTGGAAAGTATTATTGCCAATTGCACTTGCAAATATTTTCTTAACGGCATTGATTAAGGAGTTATTCTTCTAATCTATGAAGGGGGTGCCAGTAAGAGATGAAAGGGCTATTTAAAGGATTAAAATATACACTAAGCAATTTGAGTAAGAAGAAGGTGACTTATGATTATCCGAATCAACCGTTGCCATTGCCAGATCGTTTTCGAGGGATTCAAAAGTTTTATCCAGAAAAGTGTATTGTTTGTAACCAGTGCTCCAATATTTGTCCGACAGACTGTATTCAGTTAACGGGGAAAAAACATCCGGATCCTACGAAAAAAGGAAAAATTATCGACACGTACGATATTAATTTTGAAATTTGTATTCTTTGTGATTTATGTACAGAAGTTTGTCCGACAGAGGCAATTGTCATGACAAATAATTTTGAACTCGCGGAATATTCACGTGATGACTTATTTAAAAATTTGCAGTGGCTTGACGAAAACGACGAAAACGTCAGGAAGGAGAATAAGGCATGAATGGCGAGTTTATAGCATTCTTTATACTATCCTTGTCTGCAATTATCGGCGGCGTTCTTATGTTGAATTTGACGAAAGTCATGCATATGATGCTAGCTCTCGTTCTGACATTTCTCAGTATTGCAGGTTTGTACTTTCTTTTATCAGCTGAATTTATCGGGGTTGCACAAATTTTACTTTACTCGGGTGCGATCACAATTATTATGATTTTTGGCATTATGTTAACGAAACATAACGCAGAAAATGAATCACGTCTTACGCTTCGAAAATGGATTATCTTCTTTGCGGTTGTAGCATTTGGGGCAGTTATGTATTTCGCTGTTAACAATATTGATTTTGCAAATGAAAGTACACAAGGAAGTTTACCTCTCCATGAAAAAAACACACTTCAAATCGGTACACTTCTCTATTCAAAATATATTATTCCATTTGAGCTAACCTCAGTTATTTTACTTGTAGCACTTGTTGGCGCAATTATTCTTGCGAAGAAGGATGAGAAAGAGGAGGATTCCAATGAGTAGCGTTCCTGCTTCTGCATATTTAACGCTTGCGATTATTTTATTTTGCATCGGTTTATTTGGCGCTTTAACGAAGCGAAATACAGTGATTGTATTAGTTTGTATTGAATTAATGCTTAATGCAGCCAATTTAAATTTAGTAGCGTTTAGTAAATTAGGTTTGTTCCCAAATTTAACAGGGCAAATTTTCTCTCTGTTTACGATAGCCGTAGCAGCAGCGGAGGCGGCGGTAGGACTCGCCATTTTAATTGCTTTGTATCGTAATCGTACGACAGTTCATGTAGATGAAATGGATACGCTCAAAGGATAACATTGTGACCGAAAAGGGGGAAGGAAACAATGATCGATTATGCATGGCTCATACCGCTTTTCCCGCTTGTTTCGTTTTTGTTATTAATTATATTCGGGAAGAAAATTAGAGAAGGAAGCAGTGTACTTAGTATTTTCTTCGTCTTTCTCTCCTTTATATTTGCGGTACTTGTATTAATAGAACGGTTTTCGACAGTACCAGTGAAACATAAGTGGGTATGGCTTAGAGCTGGAGATATTGATATATCATTTGGCTTTGAAGTGACAGCATTAGGGGCTTTAATGCTGTTTATCGTTACCCTTGTGAGTTTACTTGTACACGTGTATTCGAAAGGTTATATGAAAGGTGAGGAAAGATTACCAACCTTTTATGCCTATTTAGGACTCTTTACATTTGCGATGCTCGGGCTTGTTATATCACCGAATTTATTACAGCTTTATATATTTTGGGAGTTAGTCGGCCTTGGTTCGTTCTTACTCATCGGTTTTTATTTCTTTAAAGAAGAAGCGAAGGCTGCCGCAAAAAAAGCTTTTATTATGACACGTATTGGAGATGTCGGTTTATTTATTGGGATGATCTTAATTTTCTGGCATGCAGGTAGTTTTGAATATGACGCAATATTTAGAGCGATTCATACGGGTGATCTTACTCCTACAATGATTACAATAACGGCGATTTTAATTTTTATCGGGGCGATGGGTAAATCAGGTCAGTTCCCGCTTCATACGTGGTTACCGGATGCAATGGAAGGGCCGACGCCTGTTTCGGCACTTATTCATGCGGCGACAATGGTCGCAGCTGGCGTATATTTAGTGGCAACGATGTTTCCGCTATTTTCAGCAAGTGCGGTGGCGATGCAGACGGTAGCACTTGTTGGCGCCTTCACTGCAATCTTTGCAGCTTCCATCGGTCTTGTACAAACGGATATAAAGAGAGTGCTCGCTTATTCTACAGTTAGCCAGCTCGGGTATATGATGCTTGCACTAGGATCTGCCGGTTATGTAGCTGGTGTGTTCCATTTAACGACACACGCTTTTTTTAAAGCATTACTATTTTTGGCAGCAGGAAGTGTCATTCATGCAGTGCATACGCAAAACATTAATAAAATGGGTGGGTTACAGAAGAAGATGAAAGTAACGGGTGCCTTATTTTTAATCGGTACTCTTGCAATTAGTGGTGTACCACTCCTTTCTGGTTTCTTTAGTAAAGATGAAATTTTAGTGGCAGCTTGGATGAACGGCAATTATGTTTTATTCGTCTTAGCAATAATTGCAGCATTCCTAACAGCGTTCTACATGTTCCGCCTATACTTTCTTGTCTTTACGGGGGAAGCGAAGACGAAGGAAGATGTGCATGAATCGCCCCGCATCATGACATATCCGATGATTGTCCTTGGCGTTCTTGCAGTTGTGGCAGGCTATATAAATACACCATGGTTTGGAACGTTTCTCGGGGATTGGCTTACGAAAGATGTAGCGTTTAAAGTGCGAGAGGCGCACGGACCAGTTTGGATTATGATTGTTGCGACGCTCGTTTCTTTGACTGGGATTGCTCTTGCATATGTCATATATGGCAAGAAATCTATTTCTAGAGATTGGGCTGGTGGCGAGGACTCGCCTCTTTATAAACTTTTGAAAGAAAAATATTATGTGGATGAACTATACAATATGACGGTGCTTCCTATTACGAAAGGAATCGCTCATGTGCTTCGCCTATTTGAAGTGTATGTAGTCGAAGGAATTGCCGTTTTAATAGGGAGCTTAGTGAAAGGGATAAGTGCAATTGGCTCTAGACTCCAAAATGGAAATGTACAAGTGTACGGGACTGTAACAGCTGTTTCACTTGCAGTACTCTTCATTATTTTGCTCTATACGGGAGGGGATTTACGATGAATGATTTGTTATTAACGTTCTTCATTTTTTCCCCGCTTTTAGGAATTCTCTTACTTACATTAACACCGAAAAAAGAATCGCGTACAGTGCGAGCGCTCGGTTTATTTGGAACGGTGCTTCCATTTGGAATCGCTATCGTCCTCGCTTGTACATATGCTTCTGGAAAGAGTTTGTCTCTATTTGATGAAAAAGTGAAATGGATTACATTTGGGGATTTTGCAGCGGTGGATAAAAGGTGGTTTTCCATTTATTACGAGCTTGGTATTGATGGTTTATCGCTCATTATGATGGTACTGACGGCCCTTCTAGCGATGCTTGCAGCAATTGCAGCATTTACTATTAAAAGAAACTTGAAAGCATTTTATATGCTGTTACTCATGTTAGAAATAGGGATGCTCGGTGTCTTCGCTGCTCAAAATTTAATGTTGTTCTTTGTCTTCTTTGAAATTACATTGCCACCGATGTTTTTATTAATTGGGAAGTGGGGGAAATTGTCGAGTGAAAAGGCTGCTTATAGTTATTTAATATATAACGGTATTGGCTCCGCTATTTTGCTTATCGTTTTCTCGGTTTTATTTGCGAAAACAGGTACAACCAATATTACAGAGCTTAAAGAAATATTAACGAGTGTAGGTGCTGGTGGAGGAATGGCGGTCCCAAATAGCTTACAGTTCGGTTTGTTTCTTAGTATAATGATTGCTTTTGCAATTAAGCTACCCGTTTTCCCGTTACATCGCTGGATGGTCAATGTACATATTGAAGCACATCCGGCTGTAGTTATGCTTCATGCAGGTGTTTTACTGAAGATTGGAGCATACGGTATAATCCGCTTCGGACAGGGGTTATTCCCGGAATACTTTCGCGAGTTTGCAACGCTCATTGCGATTTTAGGGGTCATCAATTTATTGTACGGAGCCTTCTTAGCGCTCATTCAAACGGACTTCCGGAAGGTGCTTGCTTACTCTAGTATTTCACATATGGGTATTGTATTAATGGGCCTTGGGGCGTTAAATGCACCAGGTACACAAGGCGCTTTATTCCAAGTTGTTTCGCACGGTTTAATTGCGGCCTTACTCTTTTTCTTACTAGGTGTTATAGAACAGCGCTTTGGAACGTCGGATATTAAAGCGCTTGGCGGACTTGCAAAAAGTGTACCGGTACTTAGCGGCTTCTTCTTAGCGGGAGGAATGGCATCGCTTGGATTGCCAGGGATGTCCGGATTTGTTAGCGAATTTCTTGCCTTTCTCGGTTTATTCCAAGGAGAGCCAGTCGTTGCAGCGGCCGGAGTACTTGGTATCATTTTAACCGCTGTATACGTATTAAGAGCAACACTGCAAGTAACATTTGGTAAGAAAGAGTGGGAAGCGAAAGCTGATATACACGGTTGGGAGTATGTTCCTATATTGCTACTTATCTTCTGCATTATTGCAATTGGCGTAATGCCAGAAATACTAGGGGATCCGCTTCAAAATACGTTGAAAACATTGGGGGTGAAGTAGGATGGATATGGATACGTTACTTAGCTTATCGTGGCATCTCATGGTGCCAGAATTCATTATTCTCGGGGCTGCCATCCTTCTTTCCATATGTGATTTGTTTTTTAAGCTGAACCATAGATACGTAGCACTTGGTGCAATCGCGGCGGTCGTATTAGCAATCGTGTCACTAATTACGCTATATAGCGAACCAGCGGGAGATATTTTAAATGGATCATTTGTGTTAGATGGATTTTCAAAAGGATTTAAAACGTTGTTGTTAGGCGGGGCGGCCCTCATTTTATGCATCGCAATGAGCGATGATAAGAAAAATCCAATTGAAGATAAGGGAGAATATTATTACTTATTTTTAATGGCGCTTCTTGGGGCGATGTTTATGGCTTCTAGCGTTGATTTTATTACACTTTTCGTCGGTTTAGAATTGCTTTCACTTTCTTCCTACATTTTAGTAGGAATACGAAAAAAGAACCGTACATCAAATGAGGCAGCAATGAAATATGTCATTAACGGAGGGATTGGAACGGCAATTACGCTCTTTGGAATGAGTTATTTATACGGTATCACAGGGTCCACTAATATCGTGGATATGCAAAAAGTATTCGCAGGGGAGCTTGCTGATGGTATTCAGTTATTGTTAGCTCTTGCATTTCTACTATTACTCGTTGGGCTTTCATTCAAAATTGCGACAGTGCCGTTTCATATGTGGGCGCCTGATGTGTATGAGGGAGCGGCTACACCTGTTACTGCTTTTCTTGGAACGATTTCTAAAATTGCTGGGTTCTTACTCATTATTCGTCTGTTCCTCATGGTTTTTGCAAGTGTATCGGTGCAAGGAGACATGCAATCTTTATACGGACGTATGAGCATATACATCGCTGTGCTAGCTAGTATTACGATGATTATTGGAAATGTAGTCGCATTAAAGCAATATAACGTAAAACGCCTATTTGCTTATTCAGGAATCGCGCATGCAGGATATTTACTCGTACCCCTTGTAGCATTATCACCATTTACGATGGATAGCATGTGGTTTTACATGCTTGCGTACATGCTTATGAATATAGGCGCGTTTGCAATTATCCACGGCTTAATCTTACAAAGCGATAAAGAAAATATGACCATTTTCACTGGATTATATAAAAGGTCACCATTTACAGCGATTGTGATGACAATTTTTATTTTATCGCTAGCAGGGATACCAGGAACAGCTGGGTTCATTGGGAAAATTAATATCTTTTTAGGGGCCCTTCATGTAGAGCCAGCCCATTACGTACTAGCTTCTATTATGATGGGGACGACAGTCATTTCATTCGTATATTATTTCCGTATTTTACAGCAAATGTTTTTCCGTACGGGAGAAGTAGAAGAGAAAATTCGTTTGCCACTCAATATAAAGGTTGTGATGAGCCTTTGCGCAATTTCAATTGTAATACTAGGGATTATGCCGATGATTGGGTACAATTTCTTTTATGAATATTTTCCATTAATGAAAGATTTCTTCTTCTTAGGGAACGTGGTACAATAGTGAAAATAAAAGGTGTGGAGTCGTTACTCTGCGCTTTTTATTTTGTGTGAACTACGATTAAAAATGCATATAAGTATACGCTTTTAAAGAGAAAATTACGATGTAAAATGTAAGATGCTTATTTGTATTTGAAAAAGTGTGGCTCCTGCTTATTATGGTATCGTTTTTATAAGATTTCGTAAGTAGTAGCTGGGTAAAAAGGGGTCGGTTTTTTGGCACATCTTTTAGGGCAACAAGCACTGATTGCCATTGTTTCGCATTTATTGTTTATTACCATTACGTGGTGGGCCTTACAAGGTATTCACATTGAGCGTTTAATGAAGCCTGGAAAGGTGATGCAGACGAGAGTATTACTCATCTTAATTACAATTGCAATTGGGACATCTGTAAGTAACTTTTTCCTTGATTATTTAGGCTATTCAAAGAGTTTAACGTATTTAGTAAAGTAAGTGTATAGAACCTCATATCTCCGTTAACAATGGGGATAGGAGGGGATGAAATTGAAGCTTAAAGTCATTCTTATTGTTGCATTAAGTGTTGTTTTATTTTTGGTTGGGTATAGAGAGATGAAACCAATCAGCGATGAACAGAAGATGGAGAGCATGATCGCAGCTGTAGAGAAAAATGATGCTAAAGTAGAGAAATGGTCATGGCTAGCGCGAGAAACAAAAACGATTTCTAATATACATACGTTTCAAAAGTTGTTAAACGATGTGAAGGATAAGGCGAATATTCAAAAGTGGGAATTAGAGAAATCTCCAGATGGATATAAAGCTACATCCTATAAAAAGTATTCTTCTTATGAAGAACGAGTAGTAGTAACTTGGAGTAAGGAAAATACTAAAGAAAACACTTTCATTATTTTTGAAGTAAGCGGGGCAAAATGGGACCCGAAGTACATTCAGAAAACAAATAAAATTTTTAGTGAAAAACCTATAATTTACACTTGTGTTCAAGGCGTACTGAATGATAAGATTGAAGGTGTTTTGCAAAATAAAACCAATCAGTTTTTGAAAGATCTTTCAGCAAGAGCGATCGAACAGATAGAAGAAAGAGCATTTGTGTCAGTCTCCGCATACAATAAAAAGTGGGATGACGCTCTTTCAACAAATAGAGAGAAAATAAATGTGCAAATAGCAATACGTTCTACAGACAACAAAGATACAATTGTGGTTGGCACACCGATCATAACTTCTGAGTATTGAGTGAATAGATACTGAAAAAAGGACACGGAGGGGAATAATTTGGAAAAGATCATCGTCCGTGGCGGAAAGCGGTTAAACGGCACAGTGCGTGTTGAGGGCGCAAAAAATGCTGTATTACCTATAATCGCTGCAGCCCTATTAGCGAGTGATGGAAAGAATGTACTATCTGAAGTACCAGTTTTGTCTGATGTATACACAATTAATGAGGTATTACGTCATTTAAATGCTGAAGTCGTATTTGAAAATAACCAAGTAACAATCGATGCTTCTAAAGAGCTAAACATTGAAGCACCATTTGAATATGTACGTAAAATGCGTGCATCTGTTCAAGTAATGGGACCTTTATTAGCACGTAACGGTCGTGCTCGTATTGCACTTCCTGGTGGATGTGCAATTGGTTCACGTCCAATTGACCAACATTTAAAAGGCTTCGAAGCAATGGGAGCAAAAGTACAGGTTGGTAACGGTTTTGTTGAGGCATACGTTGAGGGAGAACTAAAAGGAGCTAAAATTTATTTAGACTTCCCAAGCGTGGGCGCGACAGAAAACATTATGTCTGCAGCTACATTAGCAAAAGGGACAACAATCCTTGAAAACGCAGCGAAAGAACCAGAAATCGTTGACTTAGCTAACTTCTTAAATGCGATGGGAGCGAAAGTACGCGGAGCTGGAACTGGAACGATTCGTATCGAAGGCGTTGATAAATTATATGGTGCAAACCACTCTATTATTCCTGACCGTATTGAAGCGGGAACATTCATGGTTGCAGCGGCAATTACTGGTGGAGACATCTTAATTGAAAATGCTGTGCCTGAACATTTACGCTCAATTACAGCGAAAATGGAAGAAATGGGTGTTAAAATTATTGAGGAAAATGAAGGTGTACGTGTTATCGGCCCAGATAAGTTAAAAGCGGTTGATATTAAAACTATGCCTCACCCAGGTTTCCCAACAGACATGCAATCACAAATGATGGCATTATTACTACAAGCTGATGGAACAAGTATGATTACAGAAACGGTATTCGAAAACCGCTTTATGCACGTTGAAGAATTCCGTCGTATGAATGCTGATATTAAAATCGAAGGTCGTTCTGTTATTATGAACGGTCCAAACAGCTTACAAGGTGCTGAAGTAGCAGCAACTGATTTACGTGCTGCAGCTGCATTAATCTTAGCTGGTTTAGTATCAGAAGGTTACACTCGTGTAACTGAGTTAAAACATCTTGACCGTGGCTATGTAAACTTCCATAAGAAATTAGCTGCATTAGGTGCAACTATTGAACGTGTAAATGAAAAAGTAGAAGAAGTGAAAGAACAAGAAGTTTCTGATCTTCACGCTTAATTGAAATAGTCTCTATGTCTTTTGACATAGGGGCTATTTTTTTGGGCTTATTACTGTTATAGTCAAGAAATTCTATACTTATGCACGTACCAGTAAAAATATTTAGAAAATTTTTGTTTTAAATTGATCCCCTTAAGTATGTTCTAAAAGAAAGAGTTGTTCCATAAGAATGAATGGAGTAAAGCTTTTTTATCCCGCTTTAATGGGCAGTAAGACCCACACCTCAAAATTCAGCAAAAGCAAAGAAGTTAGGTGGGGGATCAACTGCCCATAAAAGCCCGATTGGTTCAACTAATAATCAGTGGGGGATGAAGGAAACCCCCACTGATTAAAGTTTCACTTTATATTGGGGGAAATAAGATGAAATTTTCAAAGCCACTTTTTATTACAGTAGCGCTTCTCATAGCGCTCGTTATCATTGTACCTGCTGCTCTTGTGATTCCGTTTGCGAAAGCAAAAGTAGAGGAAAAAGCAGCTTCTAAAACTCCTCCAGCGATAGAAAGTATACCAGCTCCAGGGAAAGTGGATACAGCGGTTCAAGTTGCTGTATATCGTGAGAAACAAAAGAAGGTAGAATCATTGCCTATGGAGGAGTATGTGACCGGTGTAGTAGCTTCTGAGATGAATGCCAGTTTTGAAATAGAGGCGCTAAAGGCGCAGGCATTAGCAGCGAGAACATTTGTAGTCCAGCGTATGCTAAGCGGAGGTAAGAAAAACAATGCGGACGTGACAGATACGGTGAAGGATCAAGTGTACAAAAGCAAAGAAGAATTGAAAAAACAATGGGGCAATAACTATGAAAATAATTTGAAGAAAATCGAAGAAGCTGTTTCGAAAACCGCAGGACAAGTTTTAACGTATGACGGAAAGCCAATCTCAGCATCATTCTTCTCAACGAGTAATGGCCGGACAGAAAATGCGGCTGATTATTGGGGAAATGATTATCCGTACTTAAAGAGTGTAGATAGCCCGTGGGATCAAGCCTCTCCGAAATTTACGAGCGAGCAAACCTTTACCGTAGCTGACTTTCAAAAACGTCTCGGCGTGAAAGTGCTAGCAGACGGAAAAGTTGGAAATATTAAAGATCTTACGGAAGGAAAGCGCGTAAAGGATGTAGCATTTCAAGGGAAAACATTAACAGGAAAGGAAGTTCGTGAAAAGTTAGACTTACGTTCTTCCGACTTCACGTGGAAACAACAAGGGGATAAAATCATCGTTACGACGAAAGGCTTCGGCCACGGCGTTGGTATGAGCCAATACGGAGCGAACGGCATGGCAGCAGAAGGCAAGAAATATACAGATATCGTCGCTCATTACTATAAAGGTGTTGAAATAAAGACGATGAACGATTATGAAGGTAAGTTGATGGTGAAGAAGTAGAGTAAAAGGGACCGTCCTAAGAGGTATGTTGGGGCGGTCCTTCTTTTTTATGACACTTCATAAAATATCAAAAATTTCCATTAATTGTTTGGTATAATATGATAAAAAGCATTCGGGGGAGACGAAATGGTGTTATTGGGGTTGAAACAGTTAGGGAAGACGAACCAGTTACCGGTAATTGAGCTAGAGGTTGAGAAGGGGCAATGTGTTGTTTTGCAATGTAATAACCATACAGCTAAAGTGTTACACCGCATTATTATTGGTGAGGAAGAAGCTTCAACTGGCAATGTGCTATTTGAAGGTGAAGCGATTGGAAAGAGAAATTATTCTCGCATCGGCTTTTGTTTTTTGAAAGATGAAGCATATGATCGTTTGAAGGTGAAGGAATACTTTAATTTTTTAATAGGGCTGTATGAATCGAATATGAGCATAGAAGAAGTTGTACAATATGTCGGCCTCTTAGATAAATTAAACGTTAAAATAGAAAAACTATCATTTTCAGAGAAACGTCGTCTTCATATTGGGCGAGTGATGATTCATAATCCGGATTTAGTCATTTTGGAAGAACCAGAGCAAAATGTAGATACAGAGAGTACGATTATGATTCGAAAAGCAATTATGAAAATGAAAGAGCAAGGAAAGGCGATTTTTATTACATCATCTTTCCTATCGGACGCCCTTTCGTTAACAGAAGATGTATACATATTAAACAATGATGGTGTGAAAAAAGTAGAAATTGAACAAGAGGAAGCAGAAGAAGTCGATGAAGAAAAAGTCGTTCAAATGATTCCGCAAATGAAGTTAGAAAGAATACCAGCGAAAGTAAACGATAAAATCATTTTATTAGATCCAATGGAAATCCATTTCATTGAAACGCAAAACGGAGTAACACATATTCACGTTCGTGAAGGTGATTTCGTATGCGCATTAACATTAAGTGAACTAGAAGCGAGATTAACAGGTTTTGGTTTCTTTAGATGTCATCGCTCTTACCTTGTGAATTTACAAAGGGTGCGAGAAGTGATTACTTGGACTCGTAACAGTTTCAGCTTAATTTTAGACGATGAAAGAAAAAGTTCAATCCCGCTTTCAAAAGGACGAATGGATGAATTAAAAAGCGTGATTGGGCTATAAAAAGTGCTCCAATAAGCTCAAAATATGATTCATTCACCGGTAAAAATACTCCTTTTACCGGTATTTTACTGCGTAACCTCTTTGTTTTTCATATGATTGAGTCAAGAAAAGCGAAACAAATAAACGAAAAGCGCTAAAGCGACTTTCATCTATAAAAGAAAAAACAAAGGGGATGACGAGATGACATTAGCAATTGAAATGAAAGATGTAATGAAAAGTTTCAATGAAAAAACGGCACTTCGAAATGTAAATATTGAGGTGAAGCAAGGAGAAATTTTTGGATTCCTTGGACCGAGTGGATCTGGTAAAACGACAACGGTAAAAATTTTAACTTCTCAATTACTTCATAGTGTTGGAACGGTAAGAGTATTAGGAAAAGATATTACAGACCCAAGCAGCATCGATTACAAACGAATTGGTATTTTAACAGATAATAGTGGCTTATATGAAAGACTTAGCATTTATGATAACTTACTATTATTTTGTGACTTATACGATTGCAAAAAAGAACGAATCGAAGAAGTACTAGCGCAAGTGAATCTATTAGATGATAAAAAAACATTAGTGAAGAAACTATCAAAGGGAATGAAGCAGCGCGTTACATTAGCTAGAGCAATCCTTCATAAACCAGATATCCTCTTCTTAGACGAACCAACATCTGCACTCGATCCAGTTAACGTACAAAACATTCATAAAATCTTAAAAGACTTAAATAAAGAAGGAACGACAATTTTCTTAACGACGCACAATATGGAAGAAGCAGAGACGCTCTGTAATCGCATCGCCTTTCTATGCGGTGGAGAAATTGTAGCACTTGATACACCAGAAAACCTACGCTTACAATATGCAAAAGACCAAATCCAAGTCGTATTAAAAGATAAGCAAAAAGAAGTGGTGCAAAAAGATGAATTAGGTGCAAAACGCATTTCAGAATGGATGAAAAAGGGCGAATTACTATCCATTCATTCACACGAACCAACGCTAGGCGATATCTTTATTGAAGTTACTGGGAGGGGATTATAATGACATTTTCAATGAGAAGATTTTCAGCTATTTTTCGCAAAGAGGTACAAGATATTAAAGCAAATTCATCTATGCTCTTAATGGCAGCAATGCCAATTATATTTTCCTTTGTTTATCAACAGATGGATGGGCCGAAAGATCAAATAGCTAGTATGTTAACTTTAATGGCTTTAACGATGGTAGGAAGTTTTGTTCAAGCGTCTTTAATTGCGGAAGAAAAAGAAAAGCATACGCTACGTGTGATGATGTTATCACCAGCATCATCGTTAGAAGTATTACTAGGGAAAAGTGCATTAACGGCTCTTATTACATTTGTAATTTGTATTAGTAACTTTGCTATTTTAGGTGTGGTAAAGGGAAATATGGTTTTAATCGTTCTATTTTTACTTGTTAGTATACTTTTCTTCCTTATGCTAGGTACGGCAATTGGATTAATATCTAAAACAATGGCATCAACATCGGTAATAGGTATGCCAGTTCTAATTATTTTTCTTCTAGCTCCGATGTTAGGAGAATTTATTAAAAGTGATTTTTTGAAAAAGGCAATCAATTTTATTCCAACGAAACATCTTGCAGATGCAATGCCAAAGATGCTGGCTGGAAAAGGTTTTTCAACTGTTAGTGGTGATTTAATAAATATTATAATTTGGTGTGTCCTTTCCATTATTCTTTGTATGGTGGTTTACAAAAAGAAACAAATGGACTAAAAACTGAGCCAAAACGCTCAGTTTTTTCTTTTTTCAATCATTTCCTCGGAAATTTTACAATTCCTATACATATTTTTACAGATTTTGTCGAAAAGTAATTAGTTATACGTTGTATAGGATGCGTGAATATTGTTCAAAATGATTGCTGAGGTGATGATGGAATGCGAGGAAGAAATAATAAAAAGTCGCAAAAGGTAGTACATTTATTTCAAAAAAGATGGGTATTTCCGGCACTATACATTGCTTGTGCAGCGGTAATTTTAATGGTTGCGCTATGGTTCCAAGGAGCTAATACGAAGAAGACTCCGAACCAAGATCAAGCAACGCCGTATACACAAACGGAAGATCCAGCAGTACCAGTAACGAAGTCTTCAGAAGTAGTGAAAATGCCAGCTCCTGCTAATGCGGAAGTAGTTGTACAGAAGAAGTTCTATGAAGATGCAGCAACTGAGGCGGAACAAGAAAAAGCACTTGTCTTTTATAACAACACATATTCCCCGAACAAAGGAATTGACATTGCTGCGAAGAATGGAAAAGAATTCAATGTTACAGCTGCTTTAAGTGGCACAGTAACGAAAGCTGAAAAAGATTCACTTCTTGGTTATGTTGTAACAGTTGATAGTGGAAATGGTGTAGCAGCTTCTTATCAAAGCTTAGGCAGTGTAAAAGTAGAAAAAGGTGCACGAGTTGTACAAGGTGAAGTATTAGGAAAATCCGGTCTAAGTGCAATGAATAAAGAAGCAGGTTCTCACGTTCACTTTGAAGTACGTAAAGACAATGTGGCTGTGAACCCTGAGCGCTACTTAAATAAGTCAGTAGCAGAAATTAAAGCTGATGCAGGTGCTGCAAAGGCAACGAACGCTTCTGGTAAAAAAGCTGATGACAAATCTCAAAAAGAAGAAAAGTCGACGAGCACGAAACCAGAAAGTAAAACAGAAGACAAGTCTCAAAAAGAAGAGAAATCAACTAGTGGTTCAACTAGTGACAAAAAAGAAGAACCGAAGAAAGAAGAAAAATCAACAAATGGTTCTACAGAATCATCTAACAGTTCTTCTTCACAAGAATAAGAAAGTGAAAAAATCAGTTCTCACTAGGAGAGCTGATTTTTTTATTTCCATATAAAAATACTCAATTTCGAGAAAAAAGTTGCAATAACAAGGAAAAATGACGAGATTCTCGAATATATATTACAAAAAGGAGGGGATACTGTGTCATTTTTGTTTGTTCTGTCGACTGCTATTATTTTATTGTTTGTTTTATTTACTTTATATTATTACATTGCCGGTAAGAAAGAGGTTCCCCACCATCAATTGTTAGAAGAAGAGTTAGAACGAGAAGAATGACGCCTTATATATAAGGTGTCATTTTTTTTCGCCAAAATAGTCACTGTTAACGTATTTCTCACAAAAAAATGTAATTTTTCTTAACTTAGTCCGCAAAAATAGTGAACATGTAGCATATATCAGTAGTGCGGGCAATACAATGGTATAAACCAAAGCAAAGAGAGTGTTTGAGGTGAGAAATCGTGAATCATTTCATTATAAATCCAAGAATGTTTAACGCTTACAAACAGCACTCACACTTACTTCTTAGTCGTATGCAGCGAGGCTCATTTCACCCTTCTCACATCCAATTTAGGGAGGCGAGTGGTGTGCACGATTACATCAAAGAGAGAACTATCAAGATTGGTAAGTATATCGTGGAGACAAGAAAGACAGTGCGTGTCATTGCAAAGGAATTTGGGGTATCAAAGAGTACAGTCCATAAAGATTTAACGGAACGTCTACCAGAAATTAATCCAGAGCTCGCAAATGAAGTGAAAGAAATTCTTGATTATCATAAGTCTATTCGTCATTTAAGAGGCGGAGAAGCAACAAAACAAAAGTATAGAAAAGAAGATGTAGAAAAGCCGGTACGTCAATAAATATGCGATCGCAAACATTCCGTTTCAATTCGGTAATATTTTTCAGAAGAATTCTTTTTGCGAATATTACGTTTCTGTTAAATTTATGATAAAATCAGAAATTAGGTGTAAAAGAATTCGGGTGTAACCTGATTTTGAATATCGAGGAGGAAAAAACGGGAATGTTTGCGCGAGATATCGGAATTGACCTAGGTACGGCTAACGTATTAATCCATGTTAAAGGTAAGGGTATTGTATTAAATGAGCCATCTGTTGTTGCTATTGATCGTAACACAGGTAAAGTATTAGCAGTAGGTGAAGAAGCAAGAAGTATGGTGGGACGTACGCCTGGTAATATTGTAGCCATTCGTCCACTAAAAGATGGTGTAATCGCAGATTTCGAAATTACAGAAGCGATGTTAAAGTATTTCATTAACAAATTGGACGTAAAGAGCTTCTTTTCAAAACCTCGCATTTTAATTTGTTGTCCAACAAATATCACATCAGTAGAACAAAAAGCAATTCGTGAGGCTGCTGAACGTTCAGGTGGTAAAACAGTATTTTTAGAAGAAGAACCAAAAGTAGCCGCAGTTGGTGCTGGTATGGAAATCTTCCAACCAAGCGGTAACATGGTTGTTGATATTGGTGGAGGTACAACAGATATCGCTGTACTATCTATGGGTGATATTGTTACCTCTTCCTCTATCAAAATGGCTGGCGATAAGTTTGATATGGAGATCTTAAACTACATTAAACGTAAGTATAAGCTATTAATTGGAGAACGTACTTCAGAAGATATTAAAATTAAAGTGGGTACAGTATTCCCAGGTGCACGTAGCGAAGAACTTGAAATTCGCGGACGTGACATGGTAACAGGTTTACCACGTACAATTACAGTATGCTCTGAAGAAATTACAGAAGCATTAAAAGAAAATGCGGCTGTTATTGTACAAGCTGCAAAAGGCGTACTAGAGCGCACACCACCAGAATTATCAGCGGACATCATCGACCGCGGTGTGATTCTAACAGGCGGTGGAGCTTTACTACACGGTATCGACATGCTTCTAGCAGAAGAACTAAAAGTACCAGTATTAATTGCTGAAAACCCAATGCACTGCGTTGCGGTTGGTACAGGCATTATGTTAGAGAATATCGATAGATTACCAAAGCGTGCTTTACGATAAAATGAGAGGAACTAAGGTGTAAACCTTAGTTCTTTTTTGTATTTTTATTTTTTTATTTCGATTTTTTGAGAAAATAGAAGAAAAATAAAGAAAAACGAAGAATATAGGTAAAATATTCATATATATGGTTAAATTTAATATTTCCTTATTTGAAAACGTTTATAATATAATGAGTCGAATACGACATTAAGGCAAATCATGTGTTAATACATATTGCCTTTCCCTAATCTGGGCATACACTCTTTTCTACCTCCGTGTCAGTTGCAAGTATATGCAGCTATTTTAAGGGAATAGAGTGTGTGCATTTTTTTATATATAGGGCTGAAAAGATATTAAAGTTTCACTTTATAATGACAAACAATAAACAAAATGGGATAATAAACAATATGTCCAAGTGGTAAGACCAATATTACAAAAGGGGCGATTGTTATATGCTAAATATAGAACAAATTAAAGAAATCATTCCTCACCGCTA
This sequence comes from Bacillus sp. BD59S, assembly GCF_007363175.1. NCBI lineage: Bacteria > Bacillati > Bacillota > Bacilli > Caryophanales > Bacillaceae > Bacillus > Bacillus sp. BD59S. The sequence continues at coordinate 4,896,842 of NZ_CP034686.1, read as the reverse complement.
TCCATTTTTACTTGTTGATAAAATATTAGAAGTAGATGAAGGAAAAAGAGCGGTTGGAATTAAAAATGTATCCGCAAACGAAGAATTCTTTAACGGGCACTTTCCTGACTACGCAGTTATGCCCGGTGTACTTATTGTAGAAGCATTAGCACAAGTTGGAGCAGTTGCTGTATTAAAGAAAGAAGAAAACCGCGGAAGACTTGCTTTCTTCGCAGGTATCGACAATTGTCGTTTCAAAAAACAAGTACGTCCAGGTGATCAACTTCGTCTAGAAGTAGAAATGACGCGTGTACGTGGTCCAATCGGAAAAGGAAAAGCAATCGCAACAGTAGATGGTGAAGTTGCATGTGAAGCTGAAATTACATTTGCGATTGGTGATAAAAAAGAATAGATGTGAATTAAAAAAATTCTTCTGCAACATGCAGAAGAATTTTTTTAATTCATATATTTTTTGTTCGAAATATTAAAATGCAGATTAATCAGAATTTTTATTGTAAATGAATGGAAATTTGTATATAATGGCGCTATAAATATCTTGAAATTAAGATAAATGATAGCGCGATAAAAATAGAGATATCGTTGTCACATTATAGAAGGTGTGGGATAGGACAAAGATTATTCTGATTCGTTATGATGAAGAGTAGAGGAAAGTAATGGAGAAATTTAACGGTAGAAGTAAATGGAAAATTGGCGTAGCATATCGAGCATAAAAGAGAAAAAGGGGAAAATGTCGTATTCTGAAAAAAGGAGACCATAACATGTTCGGAAGAAAGAAAAGAAAGCCATTAAGACAATTAATTACACATAAAGAGCCTAAATCACGCATTACGGAACAGTACCGTAATATCCGTACAAATATTGAATTTACATCTGTAGATAACCATATTCGTTCTATCATTGTCACTTCAGCAGATCCAGGTGATGGGAAAACAACGACCATTTCTAATCTAGCAGTTGTTTTTGGACAACAAGGTAAAAAAGTATTGTTAATTGGAGCTGACTTACGTAAGCCAACATTGCAAAATTTATTCGCTGCACACAATCCAAATGGATTAACGAATTTATTATCAGGACAAGCATCATTTGTGCAATGTATTCAAAAAACAGACATAGAGAACGTATATGTTATGTCAGCGGGTCCAATCCCACCAAACCCAGCAGAGCTACTTGGGTATCGTAAAATGGACGAATTACTTCTAGAGGCATATAACATGTTTGATATCGTTTTGATTGATACACCACCTGTATTGGCCGTTACAGATGCACAAATACTCGCTAATAAATGTGATGGAGTTATATTAGTAGCACGCAGTGAAAAAACAGAAAAAGATAAACTAATAAAAGCAAAACAAATATTAGATAAAGCATCTGGAAAACTACTTGGTGTTATATTAAACGATAAAAGAGAAGAACAAGAACAGTATGGATATTATTAGAAAATAATGTATAAAATAGTATTTTTTAAAGCTAGTAATTTTTTTGCTAGCTTTTTTGAATTGTTATAAAATTTTTTATCGTATTATATAACAAATATGATATAATAGAATTTTTGCCAAATTGATGGAATGTGTTGTCATATTTAAGATTATTTTGTAAGATTATATATGTTTTTAAATAACAATCGTACATAGATATTACTAAAATAAAAAAATGTAAGATTATATGTTATAATTTTTGTTATGTGTAAAATTTAGAAAGTTGGAGGAACTTATGGAAGAAACAATTAGTTTGAAAGAGTTATTTCATATTTTAAAAAAACGTTTAGCAATGATCCTCGTAATCGCCTTTGGTGCAGCTATTGTAAGTGCTATCATTAGCTTCTTCTTTATGACACCAATCTATCAATCTTCGACGCAAATTCTTGTTAATCAGAAGAAGCAAGAAGGTGCAATGTTCCAAGCTGGTGAGATTCAAACAAATATTCAATTAACGAATACATATAAGGTTATTATTAAAAGCCCAGTAATCTTAGAACAAGTAAACGAAAAATTAAATTTAAATATGACAGCGCAAGCGTTAACGGGAAAGATTAATGTTGCGAATGAAAAAGATTCACAAGTCATTTCTGTAACAGCTGAGGACAAAGATCCAAAATTAGCTCGTGATATTGCAAATGCAACTGCAGATGTATTTAAAGGTGAAGTTGCAAAAATTATGAACGTGGATAACGTAACAGTACTATCTAAAGCAGAAGTTGCAGAAAATCAATCTCCGATTAAACCACGTCCAATGTTAAATGTGGCAATTGCCTTTGTTGTTGGCTTAATGGCTGCAGTTGGTCTTGCATTCTTACTAGAATACTTAGATAACACAGTAAAAAAAGAAGAAGATGTAGAAAACTTACTTGGTTTACCAGTGTTAGGTATTGTAGCTCGTATGGATGAAGAAACAATGAACGTGAAATCACACGCTCCATCATCAAGAAAAGTGAGGGGACAAACAATTGGCTCTTAATTTATTTAAAAAGAAAAAGAATCATCGTCAACGTCGTCAATTAATTGCTCATCAACAACCGAAATCACCAATTTCAGAACAGTATCGTAATATTCGAACAAATGTTGAATTTGCAGCTGTTGATACGAATTTACACTCATTAATGGTAACGTCTGCGAACCCAAGTGAAGGGAAAACAACGACGACAGCGAATATGGCAGTCGTGTTTGCCCAACAAGGAAAGAAAGTATTATTAATCGATGCGGATATGCGTAAACCAGCGATGCATCAAATGTTTCAAGTAGATAATATTTTTGGGCTAACGAACGTATTAACACATAGTGAGCGTTTAGAAAAATGTGTACAAACGACATCAGTTGATAATCTGCACTTTTTAGCTTGTGGTCCGATTCCACCAAATCCAGCAGAATTGTTAGGCTCAAAATCAATGCAGGAGCTTCTGGCACAAGCATACAGTACGTACGATTTAGTTATTTTCGATTTACCACCGATTTTAGCTGTTACTGATGCGCAAATTATGGCAAATGTATGTGATGCTTCTATTCTTGTCGTTCGTAGTGAATCGACAGAGAAAGAAACAGCAGTAAAAGCAAAAGGTTTACTAGAATCAGCTAAAGGTAAGTTGTTAGGTGTTGTTCTGAATGATCGTGAACGTGAACAGGGCTTATATTATTACTACGGTGCAAATTAATGAAAAGAGTGAGATATGGGAGGAACATATCTCCTTTTTTCCCTTGAATATGAGATGTCTCATATTCAAGGGAAAAAAGATTACTATAAGCGAGGGAGGACAAAACAAATGATTGATTTACATTGTCACATTTTATCTGGTATCGATGACGGTGCACAAACAGTAACTGATAGCTTAGCAATGGCACAGCAAGCTGTGGCAGAAGGAATACATACAATTGTCGCAACACCACATCATCAAAATGGAAAATATGTAAATGAGCGTACTTCTATTATTCATCAAGTGAAGCAATTAAATGATGAATTAGAGCAACATGAAATCCCACTGAAAGTTTTACCAGGACAAGAAGTCAGGTTATACGGTGATTTACTAGAAGACTATGAAGCGGGTAAAATCGTTACTTTAAATGAAACAAACAAATACATATTCATTGAATTTCCATCTAATCATGTGCCTCGTTATGCAGAACAACTATTTTATGAACTACGCGTAAAAGGAATGATCCCAATTATCGTTCACCCCGAACGTAATGCCGAGTTAATCGAGCGGCCAGATAAGTTATATAACCTTGTCAATAAAGGTGCATTAACACAAGTGACAGCAGGTAGTTTATTAGGTAAGTTTGGTAAAAAAATCAAAAAATTTTCATTGCAGCTTGTGGAACATAATTTAACCCATATGATCGCATCAGATGCACATAACACAACATCAAGAGGATTTCATTTAGCAGAAAGCTATGAACTAATAGAGAAAGAATTCGGTGCAACTGTTATGAATGATTTAAGAGAGAATCCGTATTTAATCATTAGCGGGAAAGCGATTTATAAAGAAGATCCAGAACAAATTCGTCGTAAAAAATTGTTTGGTATTTTTTAAATAAAGAATTGGTGATGTCTCCTAACCGTTATCAACGGAGACACTCGGTCGTGCTGTGGGTAGAAATTTTTATTTCGAACCTACCTTAGACGCTTGTCGTCGGGAGTATGACGTGAGGATGGGTTAGATGCCCATAATTTATTTCTAATAGAAACTCTACCTATGGAGTTATACAAATGACTCTATAGGTAGGGTTTTTGTTATTGTTACATGTGAATAAAAGGATGTAGGGGGAATACAATTGAAAAAAGTAAGAAAAGCGATTATTCCAGCTGCTGGTCTAGGGACGAGATTTTTACCAGCAACGAAAGCGATGCCGAAAGAAATGTTACCTATCGTCGATAAACCGACAATTCAATACATAATAGAAGAAGCGATAGAGTCAGGAATTGAAGATATTATTATTGTTACTGGAAAAGGAAAGCGTGCCATTGAAGATCATTTTGATCATTCTTTTGAGTTAGAACAAACTTTGCTTGAAAAAGGAAAATTAGAAGTACTTGAAAAGGTACAAGCCTCTTCAAGGATTAACATTCATTACATAAGACAGAAGGAACCAAAAGGTTTAGGACACGCGGTATGGTGCGCGCGTAAATTTATAGGAAATGAACCATTTGCGGTATTACTTGGTGATGATATTGTACAAGCAGAAACGCCATGTTTACGCCAATTAATGAATCAATATGACGGTACACAGTCGTCAGTTATCGGTGTACAAACAGTACCTGAAAATGAAACACATCGTTACGGTATTATCGATCCAATTGAAAAAAATGAACGTCGTTATCAAGTGCGTCAATTTGTTGAAAAGCCAGCAGAAGGTACAGCACCATCTAATTTAGCGATTATGGGTCGTTACGTATTAACACCAGAAATCTTTATGTTCCTTGAGGATCAGCAAACAGGTGCTGGTGGGGAAATCCAATTGACAGATGCAATTCAAAGATTAAATGAAATTCAACGTGTGTTTGCTTATGATTTTGAAGGTATCCGTTATGATGTTGGGGAGAAGTTTGGGTTTATTAAGACGACAATTGAGATGGCACTACAAAATGAAGAATTAAATGTAGAGTTAATGAAGTATATGAAAGAACTTGTAAAAAAGGAAGAGGTACATTCATAAGGGAATGGCCTTTTTATTATCAATAAGATAGGAATTATATAAAGAAGGGAACATGTATATTGAGTTATCGAAAACGGCTCTCATTATTAATTTTATTAGATTCATTTATTGTATTAACTGCCGTGTATTTAAGTTATTGGTTCATACATCCAAATATATTAAGCAAAATTCCTACGACAGTAATTATTAGTTCTATTACATTATTGTGCAGTCATCATATTTTTGCTGCTATTTATAAGCTTTATAACAAGGCATGGGAATATGCAAGTATTGGGGAATTAAAGCAAATATTTAAAGCCATTACACTTTCTATTATTGTAACAGCAATTGTGCAACAAATTATAAATCATGATATTTATGTTCGAATATTAGCAATCGCATGGATGTTACATTTATTATTAATTGGTGGTTCACGTTTTGTATGGCGTATGTTCCGTGATACGTATATTACAAAAGCTGCTGATAAAAAACGCACACTAATTATTGGTGCAGGTTCAGCAGGGACAATGGTAGTACGTCAATTACAACATAATAAAGAAGCAGACTTATATCCAATTGCGTTTGTTGATGATGATAAAAATAAACAAAAATTAGAAATTTATAATGTACCGGTTGTTGGTACAACAGATCATATTCAAGAAATCGTAGAAGATAATGATATAGAACATATTATTATCGCAATTCCTTCATTAAATAGAAATCAAATAAACGAGATTTTTGAGAAGTGTAGGAAAACAAAGGCGAAAACGCAAATTGTACCAATGCTTGAAGACCTTTTAGATGGTAAACTCTCTGTTAATGAATTCCGTGATGTACAAGTAGAGGATTTGTTGGGAAGAGAACCGATAAAGTTGGATGATGCCGGAATTGGAGAAAAGATTACAGGCAAAACGATCTTAGTAACAGGCGCCGGTGGATCAATTGGTTCAGAAATTTGTCGTCAAGTGATGAAATATAAACCAGCTAAAATTGTTCTTTTAGGACATGGTGAGAACAGTATTTATAATATTGAGATGGAAATGAGGGTCACTTATAAAGATTCTGTGGAAATTACGACAGAAATTGCTGATATTCAAGATAGACATAAAATCTTTGAAATCATGAAAAAACATCAGCCATATATCGTATATCATGCAGCGGCACATAAACATGTACCTTTGATGGAACGTAATCCTGAAGAGGCTGTAAAAAACAATATTTTTGGTACGAAAAATGTAGCTGAAGCGGCAGATACGTTTAAAGTAAATACGTTTGTAATGGTTTCTACAGATAAAGCTGTAAATCCAACAAATGTAATGGGAGCTACAAAACGATTTGCAGAAATGATTGTGCAGCATATGGCATCGGTTAGTACTGGTACACGTTTTGTTGCGGTTAGGTTCGGTAATGTCCTAGGGAGTAGGGGAAGTGTAATTCCTCTGTTTAAGAAACAAATTCAAAAGGGTGGACCTGTAACAGTTACTCACCCTGATATGATTCGTTACTTTATGACAATACCAGAAGCTTCAAGATTAGTTATTCAGGCGGGTATACTGGCTAGGGGCGGAGAATTGTTCGTGCTAGATATGGGGGCCCCAGTAAAGATTGTGGATTTAGCTAAAAATTTAATTACCCTTTCAGGTTTTTCTATTGAAGAAATTGGAATTGAATTTACTGGATTAAGACCAGGTGAAAAAATGTACGAAGAGTTATTAAATGAAGGTGAAATTCATCCAGAACAAATTTTCCCTAAAATTCATATAGGAAAGGCTGTTTTAATTGATCAAGGGATTTTAAGGCAGTTTATGAATGACTTTGAAGGAATTAGTAAAGAAGAAATAAGAGAACGACTATTAGATATTGCAAATAATAAAGTAAATCTTAAAAATTAATGCAAGGGAAGGAAGTTTTAAAAATGGGAGACAGAATATTTCTTTCATCACCACATATGAGTGACGAAGGTTATGAAATGCATTATGTGAAAGAAGCTTTCGATACAAATTGGATTGCACCACTTGGGGAAAATGTAAATGGATTTGAAAGAGAATTGGCTATGAAAATAGGATCTAATGCAGCGGCTGCACTATCTTCTGGAACAGCTGCAATTCATATGGCATTAAAAGCAGCTGGAGTAGGAGAAGGTGATGTTGTTTTTTGTCAAACACTTACATTCTCAGCTACAGCAAATCCAATCATTTATCAAAATGCTACTCCTGTTTTCATAGATAGTGATTATGAAACTTGGAATATGTGTCCTAAAGCATTAGAAGAGGCTTTTAAAAAGTATCCAAATGTAAAGGCAGTTATAGTAGTTCACCTTTATGGTCTTTCGGCAGATATGGATAAGATTGTTGAACTTTGTAAAAAATACGATGTTACTTTAATTGAAGATGCTGCAGAATCTTTAGGAACGTACTATAAAGGGAAGCATACTGGAAGTTTTGGGGATTATGGTATTTTCTCTTTTAATGGAAATAAGATTATTACAACCTCTGGTGGTGGTATGCTCGTTTCTAATAATGAAGAAAGAGTTTCAAAGGTAAGGTTCTGGGCTACTCAAAGTAGAGATCAAGCAAGACATTACCAACATAGTGAATTAGGTTTTAACTATCGCATGAGTAATGTAGTTGCTGGTATTGGTAGGGGACAGCTTAAAGTGTTAGATCAAAGGGTTCAGAAGAAAAGATACATATTTGATTTTTATAAGAGAGAATTAGAAGGGCTTGAAGGTATTGAATTTATGCCTAGTAATGAGTGGAACGAACCAAACTATTGGCTAAGTTCTATGACACTAAACGGTAAGATTCGCCCAATTGATGTAATGGAAGTTCTTGAAAAGGAAAATATTGAATCTAGACCAGTTTGGAAGCCAATGCACTTACAACCATTCTTTGAGAAGTATGACTTTATTGGTACAGATGTGTCGGAGAAACTTTTTGAGAATGGTGTTTGCCTACCAAGTGATACAAAAATGACAGATAAAGACTTAGATAGAGTTGTGAAAATTATTAAAGGGTTGTGGATAGCGTAATGAGGGGTTCTAAAGTTGGCATCTATAGACGGTTTGTAAAAAGACCCATGGATTTTATGCTGTCTTTAATTGCTATTATAATGCTTAGTCCAGTATTCCTTATCGTTGCTTTTCTTGTGAAAACAAAGTTAGGTAGCCCGGTATTATTTAAACAGGAGCGACCAGGATTAAATGGAACTATTTTTAAAATGTATAAATTTAGAACAATGACGGATGAAAAAAATGAAAACGGTGAGTTACTACCTGATAGTGTAAGGCTTACTACGTTCGGTAAATTTTTACGTTCGACATCACTTGATGAATTACCTGGGCTTTTTAATATCTTTAAAGGTGATATGTCAATTATAGGACCAAGGCCTTTATTAGTTCAGTATTTACCACTATATAATGAACACCAAAAGCGCCGCCATGAAGTTAGGCCCGGATTGTCAGGATTAGCACAAGTTAACGGTCGGAATGCTATTAGTTGGGAAGAGAAATTTAATTATGATGTAGATTATGTAGATAATGTAAGTTTCACTACAGATTGGAAGATTATCCTTTTAACAATTAAGAAGGTTTTTATTAGAGAAGGAATTAATTCAGAAACTGCTGCAACGATGGAACCATTTAAGGGAAATCAAAAAGGAAGTATAGAGTTATGAAAACAAAACTCCTTATAATAGGTGCTGGCGGACATGGAAAGGTTATAGCTGATATCGCATTGAGAATGAATAAGTGGGAGTATGTTGCTTTTCTTGATGATAGTGAAAATGAAAAAACTTCAATGGGTATAGAAATTATTGGAGAATCCACAGATGTTTCGAAATTCATAAAGGATTATGATGTTTTTGTTGGCATTGGTAATAATACTACACGTGAAAAGATTCAAGAACAAATTGAATCTCAGGGGGCAAGTATACCAGTTTTAATTCATCCACATGCAGTTATTGGGAAACAGGTTTCTTTAGAAGCAGGAACAGTAGTTATGGCAGGAGCTATAATTAACTGTTGCACTAAAATTGGAAAAGGTTGCATCATTAATACTGCTTCTACAATAGATCATGACAATGTAATTGAGGATTATGTTCATATATCACCAGGTGCACATTTAGCTGGTACAGTAAGGATTGGATCAGGTACCTGGTTAGCTATTGGAAGTATAGTAATCAATAACATTAATATTACTAGCAAATGTAAAATTGGTGCAGGAGCTGTAGTAATTAGAGATATAACTGAAGCGGGGACGTATATAGGGGTTCCCGCAAAAAGGGTGGACGGATAGAACAATTAAGGGAGAAGATGAATGGAATTTTTATACAAATATCTATTTTATATAAGTGGATTTATTATAGTTTGGGCGATGGTTGGTTACCCTATATCATTAAAATTAATCGGAAAATTATATAAGAATCGAAAGCTTGAAAAGAATTACTCTCATCAGCCGACGGTAACGGTTATGGTAGTTGCTCATAATGAGGAAAAAGTAATTTTAGATAAACTTAATAATATTTTAGAGTTAGATTATCCTAAAGATAAAATCGAATTCTTAATAGCTTCTGATAATAGTACAGACAAAACTAATGAAATTGTTAGGGATTTTATTAAAGAAAATAAAGATAGAAAAATAAGACTTTATGAAGTGAAAGCTCGAAAAGGGAAAACAAATGCACAAAATGAAGCACAAAAAAATGTGAAAACAGAGTATTTGGTTATGACCGATGCAAACTCTATGATGGATAAAAAATCTGTTAAAGAACTTATGGCAGCATTTACGTCTGAAGAAATTGCATATGTTTCGGGAAGATTAATGATTGTTAATCAAGGGTCGAGTGATGTAAGTAATGCTGAAGCAAGTTATTGGGATAGCGACATGGTAATGCGTGAAATTGAAGGGCGAATGCAGACTATAACAGCTGGTAATGGGGCTTTATATGCATGTAGAACTAATGATTATTATGACTTTAATCCAATACAATGTCACGATAGTGCAATGCCACCATTGTATGCACTTCAAGGAAAGAGGGCGATTGCGAATCATGATGCAATTGCTTGTGAAAAAGCTGGTGAGGTCATTGAAGATGAATTTGGTCGCAAAGTAAGAATGAATCGAATTATTTTAAAGCATATTTTACCAGATGTAAGGATAATGAATATATTTAAGTATAAATGGTTTTCTTATTTTTATTTTGGACATAGAACATGCAGGTATTTACTATGGATTGCACATCTTTTAGTACTAGTATCCAATGCATTATTAGTAACAGAATCTTGGTTTTATTTAATTACATTTATTGGTCAAATGCTATTTTATTTCATGGCGTTGATAAAAGTGATAACTAAGACAAACAATAAGTATATAACATTAACTTATTATTATTGTGTAACGATAATTGCACAATGGTTTGGTGTCTATAATATATTGACTGGAAAAGCAAAACCATTTTGGGAAAAGGCTGAGAGTACAAGATAGATAAATTTTTTAATTGTAGGATATAAGTTATTGGAATAAAGTGAGTATTTTATTTATCTAGTTTAGGGTGTGGGAATATGTGTGTTCAGGTGTTAGTCTCTACAATGAATAGATCAAATCCTGTTGATTTGTTTGAGAAGATGAATATATCATCGGATGCAGTAATAATAAATCAGTGTGGGTATGAAAAACAAGAAGCTTTATGTGTACAGAACCATAAATTAACTTATGTGTGTAGCGAGGATGTAGGATTAAGTAAAAGTCGTAATAAGGCAATATCCAATTCACATGATGACGGTATTGTTTTGTTAGCGGATGATGACCTAATATATGTCGATAATTATAGTGAATTAATCCAGAAGACATTCGATGAAAATCCAGATTATGATATTATTAGATTTCAGGTGGAAGGAATTAACAGACCATTCAAAACATATGAAAGTCAAAGTAAAAGATTAGGATATCTTAGTTCCTTAAAAACATCTTCTGTCGAAATTGCATTTAGAGTCGAAAAAATTAAAAAAGCAAACATTCAATTTAATGAGCAATTTGGAGCGGGTTCCATTTATAGGATGGGAGAAGAAAATATATTTTTATATGAATGTTTAAAAAAGGGATTAAAAATTAAATATGAACCAATTAAGATTGCCGATTTATATATTGGTGAATCTTCTTGGTTTACAGGATTTAACAAAAAATATTTTTATGACAGGGGCGCAATATTTAGTGCTCTATCACAAAGGTGGGCAGCGGTACTTATATTACAATTTGCATTTAGACATTATCACAAATATAAGTCTAATATGACTGTAATTCAAGCAATTAGAGAAATGTTCAGTGGTCATCAAGAATATAAGAGGAAATTGGGAGAGAAGTGATTTGAGGTTATTATTTGTAGGAGATCTTATTGGTAATGTTGGTCCAGCAAATGTTAATAAAGCATTAAAGAAAAATTTACCTAATAGTACTATGTTTTTAGAAAAACGTTCAATAATTGGTAGGGTTTTTGAGCTTGTTGTTAAAATAAGAAAAGCAGATGCAGTTCTCTTTTCTGGAATGTCTAAAATAAATATTATAGGATTTAGAATTTCTAAACTGTTAGGTATAAAATCTGCGTATTTAATGCATGGATGTCGTAATATAGAAGGAAAAATTAACGGGAATTATAATCAAAATGATGTTGATGTCGAAAATAAGGTATTAGAATTAGCACCTATAATTATTTGTGTTTCCGAAAATTTTATGTATTGGATGAAAGAAAATTATCCTCAATATGAAGATAAGCTAACCTATGTCAATAATGGGATCGATTGGGAAAACCTTACTGCAGCTAAAAAAACAAGTATAGAAAGAGAAGAAAATACTTTAATGGCAGTTGGGGGAGGGGTACCATTAAAAAATATTAAATCAATTTGTAAAGCAATTGATTTAATTAATCAAAAAGATCAAATGAATCTTCAACTTATTGTTATAGGAAACGAAGGAAAGGATCTTGAAGAAATTCTTTCGTTTCCTTTTGTTCAATATTATCAAAAGGTGCCACACGATAAAATGCCATTTTATTATCAAAGGGCAAAGTTATTTGTACAGAATAGTAGCTTTGAAACTTTTGGACTTGCTCCTATAGAAGCTCTTATTAATGGCTGTGATTTACTTATGTCACAAGAAACGGGAGCTAAGTCAATAATTTCAACATTAGAGCCCGATGATCTTATATGTAATAACCAGGATATCTTTGAAGTTTCGAAAAAGATTGAATTGTTGCTTGTTAGTACTAATAACAAGCGGTTAGTTAAGGGGATGGATAGAGAAAAAACATCTATAAACTTCGCAGCTAATCGAATAATGGATATACTAAAATTTTAGAGTAGGTATAAATTATGGATATAAAGAAAAATAGTAAGGGAAGTTGGATTAGCGACAGTGAAAGAAGATATCATATGATGTTAAATATAGTTACCACATCATATGCTTTCATTTTTTTCGCGATTTTTTTACTTACTTGGTATAAGGTAAGTTTTTTTAATTTGTTTAGTGCTATTAGCTTTATTTTATTTTTAGCAAATATAGCATTAATGGCTATGCATTTACCTTTATTAATATCAAAACAAATAAATGTATTTATTTTTAATGTAATCTTGTTAGTTTTAATGTTACTAAATTCGATATTTTCAAACTCTAATTTAGGAAGCAGTATGGTTTTATTTAATTTAGTAATAATGCTGACGATATTTAGATTCTTTAATTTAAATGAAAAAAGTTTAAAAATAATTTCTATTGTAATGTTATTTTATTTTTTGTTTTACTGTTTTTTACAGGAAGAACTATTCAATACAAATAGTAAAGGATATATAGTTTTATTAACTTATATCTATTCAGTTTTTTATTTAAGTACTTTAAGATTAGGTAAGGTAATTGTACCAATAGTTACTTTTGTTGCTTTTTATTCTATCCAGGTAACAGATAGTAGAGGGGCACTGCTTGGGTTAATATTATTTATTTTATTAGCTTATTTTATTCCTTCTAGAATATGGGGAAAGAAAAAGTTTTTAGTTATATTAAATACTTTATTAACTCTAGGTTCTATCGTTTTTGTATATATTTATATTAATCTGTGGGAAAATCGATTTAATATTAGTTTAGAGTTCTTTGATAAACCCCTTTTTACAGGAAGAGAAGCAATTTGGACTGAACTATTTTATAGTTTTAAAGAACATCCTATTGTAGGACTAGGTTCGAATTATGATATAGTTTCTTATGGAAACCTTAACATCCATAATTCAATGTTTAATATTTTGGTTATATATGGTATGCCAGTGTTTTTTATGGTGATGTTATTAATATGTAAGAGTATAATAAATTTATCTAATGAAATAGTTAATAATAATATTTCCAGAATAGCCATATCAGGTTTTTATGGTGTATTGATAGTAGGATTTTTTGAGACAAATTTAATTTGGGCAAGCAATATATTTCCAGCTCTATTTTTAATTGCCATAGCTTATTCGACTCGTAAGAGTTAATAGGTGTTTATAGGGATTCTAATTTTCAAAACTATAGATAAACTTTACAAAAGTGTCCTATATACCAAGAGGGCACTTTTTATTAATTGTTTTTAAGGATAATAACTAAAAATTATTATATTTACACGTGTTTAAATTTAAAAGGTTAAATTATAAGGACTGATCGCAAAAATGAATTATTTAAAACAATTTATAAAGACATCAGGGGTATTTTTTATTGGAAACACGCTAACTAAGTTAATAGGTATTTTTCTATTACCGCTATATACCTCCAAAATAAATCCTGAGTCTTTTGGTTATTACGATTTAACTATCTCTTTAATAAATTTAGTAATTCCAATTTTATTCTTTCAAGTATGGGATGGAATATTTCGTTTTACTTTTGATTATGAAAAGGTAGCAGATAAATATGCTGTAATTTCAAATGGAATTATGATTCAAATTTTTGGCGCAATTTTATATAGTATCACTTTTTTTGTTGTGACTAGTTCTCTTAATTATAGTATTGAATACAAATATTTAATCTTTATTCAGGGAGTGCTATTTGCCTTTCAATATTATTATAATTTTGTAGCTAGAAGTTTTTCGAAGAATACTTTGTTAGTAGCGACAGGTTTACTGAACAGTATTATTAGTATTTTAATTAATGTAATTTTAATTGTAATTTATAGTATGGGGATTGAGTCACTATATATTTCATATATCGTTGGAACTCTAATTCAAATTATAATACTAGAAGTAAAAGTTAAAGTATTAAGTAATTTTAAAGTAAGTACAGTTTCAATTTCTTTAATAAAGAAACTAATGCTTTTTTCTTTACCACTTTGTCTAACAACAATATCATATTGGCTGTTAAGTGGACTAATTCGCCTTGTAATTAGTAATAGGTTAGGTATGTATGAAAATGGATTATATGGGGTTACTAATCGTTTATCTAGCATAATGGTGTTGGTTGTTAATTCTTTTCAATTAGCATGGTATGAAATGTCATATTCCATGGGGAAAGAAGAAAACAAAAAAAGTTATTATGGAAAAAGCTTGAACTATATATTAAAAGTTATCTTGTATATTGGTTCAATCTCGCTAATCATTATTAAACTTATATTTCCATACATGATTGCAGAACAGTATCATGAGGCACTGACTATTATTCCTATCACATTTATAGGGGTATTAATTAATTCATATGCAAGTTTTGCTAGTACTTTATTCTTAGCAGAGAAGGAATCAAGTAAATTGTTAATGCCTACTTTAATTAGTGCGGTAGTTAATGTATTTTGCTTATTTTTATTAACTAATACCTTTGGATTAGTAGGTGCAACAATTTCTCTTACAGTAGCATTCTTTATTAATGGATTAATAATTACAATCAAATTAAAGAAGTTGTACAATATTAGACTTAAAGCTTCTGTACTTTATGGAGGAGTAGTTACTTTAATCATTTCTACTTTTGTATTTTATTATTTCAAAGGAGTATACTTAATTCCTTTTATATTAATTTTAACAGTTATCTTAATTTATGTTTTTAAGGATATTTTAATAACTGTTGTAAAATTATTGAAATTCAATAGATAAAAGTGAATTTTTATAATTCATTTTTTATCTGTAGTATTTATAGTAATTTTTGATTTGAAAATTGAGATTAGAGAGGAAAGAAGATGAAATATACTATTTTTACTCCAACCTATAATAGGGAAAATGAGTTAGAGGTTTTATATGGTTCTTTAAAGAAACAATCATTCCAAGATTTTGAATGGTTAATTATTGATGATGGATCAACTGATAAGACAAAAGAAACAGTTAATGATTTTATAAAAGAAGGTAACATATCTATTAGGTATATTAGACAAAATAATGGGGGTAAGCATCGGGCTTTTAATAAGGCAATTGAAGAATCTAAAGGGGAGTTTATGGTTTGTGTAGATTCAGATGATTTTTTAAAGGATTATGCCTTAGAGAAAATTGATAGATACTCTAAAATAAATAATAACGTAATGGCAATATGTTTTTTATGTGTAGATCCAGAAGATAAGGTTATAGGAAGTAGTTTTCCTAAGAGTAACTCAACGTTTAATTTAATTGAATTAATTTATAAGTATAGGATGAAAGGGGATAAACTTTGGGTATTTAAACACGATATATTAAAAGAATATAGATTCCCTGAATATAAAGGAGAGAAATTTGTTACAGAGGGCGTACTAACACTTCAAATGTCACTCAAATATGAAGTTTTAGCTGTAAATGAGGCATTACAGGTTTGTGAGTATAGACATGGAGGATTGACTGCTATTGGTAATAAACAACTGTTCAGAAAAAACTCTAAAGGTGCAAAAGCGTATTACAAATTATTACTAAAAATAGCCCCTAATTATAAATACAAGTTATTCTATTTATATAATTATCTATTATATAGTGTCCATGGGAGAAATATATGATAAATCAGATGAAGCTATTAGCAAAGTTCATATTTTTAAAATATAAACACAAATCAGCCAGTATTAATTCTTTTCAGGTGAATCGTAACCTTAAGATATCTAAGGGGGCTAGAATTAATAAAGGTGTAATAATCGGCGAGAATGTTTCTATCGGCGAATACTCATATATTAATAATAATTCTATAGTGTTTAATTCGGATATCGGTAAATTTTGTTCTATAAGCTATAATTGTATGATAGGTTTACCTAATCACCCTATTAAAAATGTTAGCACATCTCCATTTATATATTCTAAAAATAATATTCTTAATATTCCAGGGAGTTTTGAGGATTTAAATATTCAAACGATAATTGGCAACGATGTTTGGATTGGTGCCAATGCAATAATAATGCGAGGTGTATCAATAGGAAATGGTGCAATTATAGGCGCTGGATCAGTTGTAACTAAGGACATCCCAGCTTACGCTATTGCAGTAGGTAATCCAGCTAAAGTCATTAAAATGAGATTTAAGAAAAATCATATAGAGTTTCTAGAAGAAATGAAGTATTGGGATAAGTACGATACTCAAAACAAAGAACTTGCACATTTGGTATTAAATAGGGAAAAATGGATAGAAGATGTAAAGTGATATTTTTACATTATCGTTTTAGGATAAATTACGATACGATTTTAAAAGAATAAACTAGATATTAAGAAGTAAGGGTGTGTTTCGAATAAATGAAAATTACAATAGCTGGAACAGGATATGTTGGTTTATCTAATGCAATTTTATTGGCTGAGCATAATGAAGTAATAGCACTTGATATTATTCAAGAAAAAGTGGATATGATTAATAATAGAAAATCTCCTATTATAGATGCTGAAATTGAAGAATTTCTAGCAACAAAAGAACTGAATTTAATAGCTACTACTGATAATTATAGAGCATTTAAGGATGCAGAATATGTTATTATTGCAACGCCGACAAATTATGATCCAGATAAAAATTATTTTAATACAAGAACTGTTGAGGCTGTAATTGCTAATGTTTTATCTATTAATCCAGAAGCTATAATGGTAATAAAATCAACTGTTCCAGTAGGATATGTAGAAAAAATAAAGGAGAAATTTGAAACGAATAATATTATTTTCTCGCCAGAATTTTTAAGAGAAGGTAGAGCTTTATACGATAACCTATATCCGTCACGTATAATTGTAGGGGAAAAATCGGATAGGGCAAAGAAATTTGCTGAATTATTAGTTCAAGGTGCGATAAAAAGAGATATTCCGGTATTATTTACAAATTCGACTGAGGCCGAAGCAATTAAATTATTTGCCAATACATATTTAGCCATGAGGGTTGCCTTTTTCAATGAACTAGATTCATATGCAGAAGTACGAGAACTAGATACAAAACAAATTATTGATGGAGTTGGACTGGATCCTAGAATTGGTGATCATTATAATAATCCATCCTTTGGTTATGGGGGATATTGTTTACCTAAAGATACAAAACAATTATTAGCAAATTACACAGATGTTCCGAATAATATAATGACAGCAATTGTTGATGCAAACAGAACAAGAAAAGATCATATTGCAGAAATGATTATAAAGAGGGAGCCTAAAGTTGTCGGTATTTATAGATTAACCATGAAAATGGATTCAGATAATTTTAGACAATCGGCTATTCAAGGAATTATGAAGCGAATTAAAGCAAAAGGGATTGAAGTCGTTGTATATGAACCAACTCTTCATGAAGAGACATTTTATAATTCTAAAGTAATTAATAACTTTGAAGAATTTAAAAAGATAAGTGATGTAGTGGTAGCTAATAGATTAACCAGTGAATTATATGATATAGAAGATAAAGTTTATACACGAGACTTATTTAGTAGAGATTAAAAGATATATGTAATTTTTATCATATATTAAAAACTAAGTTGGGTTTATAGGTGAATAGTGAGAAGTTAACAACGAGGCAGTATTTTGTATGTTACCCTTTTTTTATTCTAAGTTATATTTTTAAAAAATTAGACCAAATCGCTTGTTAAGAGAATATACATGCTAGAAGTTGACTAGTTTAAGGAAATAAGATACTTTAATTGAAGAATTATATTCCTAGAAAATCTATTAAGAATGATTGAAGGAAGAAGGTTGGAAAATGAAAAAGAAAGTCCTATTTTGGATATTAGGAATCATAGGAGTCCTAATTATAGGTGGAGGAGTCTATGCTTATAATATATATTCTTCCGTGTCAAAAGCATTAGATGAAGTTCATAAACCATTAAAGCGTGATGAAGGTAATAAACAAGAAGAAAAAATCAGTAAATCAGCACCGGTTTCAATCCTATTATTAGGGGCTGATGAACGCGGTGAAGACAAAGGACGTTCAGATTCTCTAATGGTCATCACATTAAACCCTAAAAATAATTCAATGAAAACAGTAAGTATCCCACGTGATACATATACAGAAATCGTTGGAAAAGGAAAAAGTGATAAAATTAACCATGCCTATGCATTTGGTGGCGTAGACATGTCTGTAGCAACAGTGGAAAACTTCTTGAACATTCCTATTAACTATTATATTGAAGTGAACATGGAAGGGTTTAAAGATATTGTAGATGCAGTAGGCGGTGTAGATGTAAATAATGATTTAGAATTTACACAAGATAAGCACCATTTCGCCAAGGGAAATATACACTTAACTGGTGATGAAGCTTTAGCATTCACACGTATGCGTAAAGCAGACCCACGAGGCGACTTCGGACGCCAAATGCGTCAACGTCAAGTGATGCAAGCTGTTATTAAGAAAGGCGCAACTTTCTCTTCTTTAACAAGTTATGGTGATGTGTTAACAGCAATTCAAAAGAATGTGAAGACAAACTTAACGCAAGATCAAATGTTTGATATGCAAAAGAACTATAAAGATTGTTTGAAAAATAGTGAAGAAATCCAAATCCCAGGTGACGGACACAAAGCCGCTGATGGTATTTGGTACTATTATGTTCCAGATGCAGCGAAACAAGATCTAACGAATAAGTTAAGATCACATCTTGAAGTGACTAAGTAATTATGGAATAACCCAACTCCTTTGGTAGGAGTTGGGTTTATTTTTGCGTGAATTTATATTAGTATTATATGTTGTGAGAATAATAGATGAGGTGAATCGATGAATAAGAAAGCAGTACTTGTCCTAGTTATTTTTGTATTGTTTGTCGCTTCGGTTGTGAGTGGTAAATTATACTGGAATAAGAAGATTGCGAATGCAACGGGACAGACGAGTGAAGTAACGAAAACAAAGGCTGAAGTGAAAGATAGTGGAGCGAAGAAATCAGAGAAGAAACAAGATGGGAAGTCATCTTTTAATGAGGCATACGCGAAGAACTTGCCAGATGCAGTGAAAGAGAAGTTAAAGAAAGCTGCTGAGGATAAAAAGGCAGTAAATCTTGTTATTGTTGGTGATGAAGCTTCTTCATCTGAAAAAGGTGCTTGGGCAGCTAAGCTAACAGCTAATTTAGAAACTGCTTACGGTAAAGGTTTATGGAATGTGAAGGTAAAGGAATATAAGGGTGAAAGCACAGAAGAGTTAATTGTGAATAAACGTGATAAAGAGATTGCGAAGGAAAATCCAGATGTGATTTTATTTGAACCACCATTCATTACTGACAATGGTAAAACTGGTAATGGAAACTCTGTTGCGAGTACACAGAAGTTTGTACAAGCACTTTCTACTAGCGCGAAGGGTGCTACAATTATGATTCAGCCATCAAACCCAGTGTATGGTGCGAAGAATTATCCAAAAGCAATTGAGGCGTTAAAGCAATTTGCGACGCAAAATGGTTATACATATGTGGATCATTGGGGAGCATGGCCTGATGCATCAACGAAGGCTATCCTGCCGTACTTAACAGAAGAGTTTGGTTTCCCAAGTGCTAAAGGCCACGAAGTTTGGGCACAATATGTAACGGACTATTTCGTTGCTAAGTAATAAAGGTACACAAAAGGTATACGAGCAATCGTATACCTTTTATAATAAGAGAGTGAATAAGAAATCCTAATATATAGTAGGAGGAAGACAATGAGTTCAATCCTAATTTGCGGCGGAGCTGGATACATCGGTTCTCACGCTGTGAAAAGGTTAGTAGACGAAGGTTTATCTGTAGTAGTAGTAGATAACTTACAAACGGGTCATGAGGATGCAATTACGGAAGGTGCGAAGTTTTATAATGGCGACCTTCGTGATAAAGCATTTTTAAGAAATGTGTTTACAAAAGAAAATATTGAGGCGGTTATGCATTTCGCAGCTGATTCTTTAGTTGGAGTTAGTATGGAGAAGCCTCTGCAATATTATAATAATAACGTGTATGGTGCACTTTGTTTATTAGAGGTAATGGATGAGTTTAAGGTAGATAAGTTTATTTTCTCTTCTACTGCGGCGACGTATGGTGAGGTAGATGTAGACCTTATTACTGAGGAAACGATGACAAATCCAACGAATACGTATGGAGAGACGAAGTTAGCAATCGAGAAGATGCTTCATTGGTATAGCCAAGCTTCTAATTTACGTTATAAGATTTTCAGATACTTTAACGTGGCTGGTGCAACTCCAAATGGTATTATTGGGGAAGATCACCGTCCAGAGACGCATTTAATTCCTCTTGTATTGCAAGTGGCGTTAGGTCAACGTGAGAAGATTATGATGTTTGGGGATGACTATCATACACCAG
This sequence comes from Bacillus sp. BD59S, assembly GCF_007363175.1. Classification (NCBI taxonomy): domain Bacteria; kingdom Bacillati; phylum Bacillota; class Bacilli; order Caryophanales; family Bacillaceae; genus Bacillus; species Bacillus sp. BD59S. The sequence goes on along the minus strand of NZ_CP034686.1, from coordinate 4,876,068 downwards.
ATGGTACTTGTATCCGTGATTATATTCATGTTGAAGATTTAGTAGCAGCTCACTTCTTAGGTCTTAAAGACTTGCAGAACGGCGGAGAGAGTGATTTCTATAACTTAGGAAATGGTAATGGTTTCAGTGTAAAAGAAATCGTTGATGCAGTTCGTGAAGTTACAAATCATGAAATTCCAGCTGAAGTAGCACCGCGCCGTGCGGGAGATCCAGCACGTTTAGTTGCTTCTTCTCAGAAAGCAAAAGAGAAATTAGGTTGGGATCCTCAGTATGTAAATGTGAAGACAATCATTGAGCATGCTTGGAATTGGCATCAGAAGAAACCTAATGGTTATGATAAGTAAGACTAATAAGTGAAGGAGAGGGTATTGTCGTTCAACATATGTTCGACAATACCCTCTCTTTTTTTGTATGATTTTTGCTATACTAAACTGTACTATAATACAGGATGGAAGGAGGAGAATGATGAAAATACTTGTAGTGGATGATGAGTCGAGTATTCGTAATTTGATTCGGATGCAGCTTGAGATGGAAGGATATGAAGTGCTTACGGCGGCTGACGGGAGAGAAGCTTTAGAGAGATGGAATGAAGGACCGGATGTTTTGATTTTGGATGTTATGCTTCCAGATACAGATGGGTATGAATTGCTTCGTTTGTTCCGGGAGAAGGATCGGGATATTCCAGTCCTCATGTTAACTGCGAAGAGTCAGATGAATGATAAATTACTTGGCTTGCAGCTTGGTGCAGATGATTATGTGACGAAGCCGTTTAATTATGCGGAGCTTATTCTTCGGGTTAAGAATATGACGCGGCGCGTGAAGAAGAAAGAGGTAACGGTAAGCCATGAAGTAATCGGGGCGGGAGAGATAACGATTTGTCCTAAGGAAAGAAAAGTGCATGTGAGTGGAGAAGAGATTCAGTTAACGTACCGAGAGTTTAATTTATGCCAGTTGTTTGTTTCCAATCCGCAGCGTGTCTTTATGAGAGATGAGTTACTTGAGAAAGTATGGGGATTTGAGTATATCGGAAATACGAGAGCGGTTGATATTATGGTGCAAAGATTGAGAAAGAAGCTCGGAAATAGCGGGGAATATATTAAGACAATTTATGGCGTTGGCTATAAACTGGATTGTTAAGTGGTGATGGTATGTCTTTAAAAAGAAATATGGTGTTTGGAATCGTTGGGCTGTTAATTCCGATTTTTGTTCTTTTGTACGCAGTTGTTTATATTACGTTAGAAAAGAATATGTATCATAACGCGGCAAATTCTTTAGAAAAGTTAAGTGTAGAAGCACAAATTTATACGATGAATTATTTAGAGAAGGAAGCAGAGGTAGAGACGCTCGGTCCGAATTCACTTTTAATTGCTTCGTATTTAGCGAAGCGCATGGATGTCCGTGTACAGATGATTGGGAAGAATGGGGATGTTGTGGCAGATACGCAAAAGGGAGCACTTCTTCATCGGAATATTGATATTGAGAGTTCTTTGAAGGGGAAGAAATCTTATGTGTTTGAAGAGGGAGACCCAGCTCCAATTCTTTTGTTTTCAAGCCCAGTGTATTATGGAAACGATGTCATTGGTAGTGTTCGTTTTATAAATGAGTTAACGGGTGAGAAGGAAGTTTTAACAAATGTCGGTTGGACGTTTTTAATGACGTCTCTTTGCCTCGTAGCTGCAGGTATTTTCTTTGCAATTCGTTTGGCAAAGTCTCTTCATAAGCCGATTGATCAGTTAAGACAAATGGCGCACCGGCTTGCGAATGGTGATTATAAAAGTAAGATTGAGTTAAATGAATATGTGGAAATTGCGCAGCTTTCAGCGTCTTTTAATGCGATGGCTGATGGGATTGAACTACATATTAAGCAATTGAAGGAAGAAAAAGAGAAGCAGAAAGATTTTTTAGACCGTATTACGCATGAGCTAAAAACACCGCTAACGGCGATTATTGGCTATGTGGATTTAATTCCGAAGTTAAAGGCGAAGGAAGATGTACAGGAGAGCTTGCGCTATGTAGCTGTAGAAAGTGAGCGTTTATTATCACTTGTAGAGGAATTACTTAAGTCTTCAAAGTACGGGACGAGTACGTTTGAAATATCACCTACAGTTGTGAATATAAAGGAATTGGTCGAAGAAGCAGTTTCAATTGTGAAACCTCGCTTGCAGAAATTTGAGATTGAAGTTCTTAATGAGTTAACAGATGTACATGTTGTTGCGGATTTCGATAAGACGAAACAGATCTTCTTAAATGTGCTTGATAATGCGATAAAATATAGCGACGCTACGCAAATTCGTATGAATGCCATTGTAAATGAACATGAGGCAAAGGTGTTTGTTCATGATGATGGCATTGGTATCGATGAAGGGGTGCTGGCAGAGTGGAATGAATCGCCAGAAGGAAAGGTACTTTCTTCTAGTTACGGGAATGGTTACGGTTTGTATATTTGTCAGGAGATTATGAATAAGCAGGGCGGAAGTATGCGGATTGAGAGTAGTGAAGAGGTTGGTACTACCATATTTATTACATTTTTGCTTCCGAGACGGATGGAAGACATAAAAAACTTGAAAGCGGTTAAATGATACATTTATGAAACAATTATGCGGTATTTTCGAAACAACGTTTTTTTATCTTGGAGGTAGGCAGAAATGAAAAGGCTATCATTTCAAATTCTTATATTTGTCTTTTGTATAATTGTTTCTCTTATTTTGTTTTATGTGATGGAGAAGCAAATATATAATCGAATCACAATCGTGAATGACAAACAAGCTGTTTTACAAAGAGTGAATGAATCCCTGCCTACTGAAATGAAGGTTAGGCATGAAAAGTGGGGAGAAATTGTTATAACGGATGAAGTTCGTTTGCATACGATTGTTTCATTCTTTGACCGAATTAGAATAGAACCGAGAGAAGCTAAGGACCAAGAACAAGTATTTACTGGAGAAGTAACGTACTTGAATGGACAGAAACGTACTTTTGCAGTAGGTGACTTGTTCCAGTATGGGGCTGATATGTACGGAAAGAATGGTACGGATCCTATGATTTCAGCATTTCAAACGTATTTATTAAGTCTGTATTACACACCAGAGCGTATTCATGATTTCTTTGCGTCAGCACAGGATGTCATAGTGCGCCAAGGTAATGTGGTACGTACTATCGACCTTACGCACATACTTGATTCCATTCGGTATGCAAAGCAAATTACAGATTACGGAGAAATCCAGAAGTTATTACAATCACAGAATGAACCGATCGCTTATATTACCGCTTATAAAACTGGTAAGCGTATAAAGAATGAGCGTGAAGACATTCTTACTATTTCTGTGTATCCATCGTATTTTGTTGTGCAATATCTCGGTGATAATAATGGGAATGTCATGTATATGAAAAGCTCCCTCGCAAATGTATTTGTAAAGGAGAATGTGTCATGAGAAAGATAGCCTTTTTCTTCTTTTTGCTAGTAATTGGAGGAGCGATGTCTAGTTGCTCTCGAGATACAACCTCTATTAAATATAATAAAAGTGGTCTCCCTATTTTGAATGATCGTCATCTAGTTGCGTATGTAGCGGCTCGTGAGGAAGTTGGGGAAGCGTTGCTTTCATCATTTTGTAAACAACGCGGCTGTACGTATGAATTTATTCGTCTTTCGACAGAAGAGCTTCTTCGGAGGGTAGAAGAGGAAGCTGGAAATCCGAAAGCGGATATTATTATTGGTGGTACGGTAGACGCGCATCAAATGATGAAGCAAAAAAATCTATCTATTCCTGTTACGAGTCAGCATGCGAACCGTATTTCAAAAACTGTGAAAGATAAAGACGGTTATTGGTACGGTTATGAAGTAGAGAAGCTGGCGATTGCAATCAATAAAGAGCGGTGGAACGAAGAAATAGCACCGCTCGGACTTCCTTATCCATCAAGGTGGCAAGATTTATTAAATCCAGTATATAAGGGAAAGATTGTTATGCCAGATCCAAATGTTTCAGGAACAGCCTATACGTTTTTTCAATCACTTATTGATACTGTAGGTGAAGAGGAAGCGAAAGAATATGTTAAGAACTTTGCAGGGCAAGTTGGTGAAGTAACGGTGAATGGTTACATGCCAGTAGAGCTTGTTGCGAGTGGTGAATATATGATAGGCATCAACTTCATGGGAGATCAAAGAATGCTTCAAAAACAAGGCTTTCCAGTTGTAAGTATCGTACCTGAGCAAACAGGGCTATCTGTTAATGCGATTTCGAAACTAAAGCGTGCACCGAATGGTATTATTGCGGATTTATTTATTGATTATTGTTTATCAGAAGAAGCGGGTCACATTTTAGAAAAGGTTTCGTTTGGCGTGCCAACGATGTTTGCGAAGAACGAGAAAGAAATAGAAGGACAGCCGGTTAGAAGAACGAACCAACATATATCAAATAGCGGAATAATCGAGATATGGAATAGACAACGTCTCTCTCAGAAGTGAGAAAAGGAGACGAAAGAATATGTTTAAATGGCTCAAGCCAGCACCTGCAATTGAAAGATTGCCTGCGGATATGATCGACCGTGTATATCGATTACTACGTATTCGTGTGTTAATCGGAATTTCAGTTGGATATGCTGCTTATTATTTAGTTCGTAGTAACTTTACGTTATCAAGCACATATTTAGTAGAAGAATTTGGATTTAGTACAGCTGAAATTGGTCTACTAGGTTCAGTAATGGCAATTGTTTATGGATTTAGTAAGTTTTTTATGGGGAATTTATCAGATAAAGCTTTCGCCCAGCGCTTTATCGCGGTCGGTTTATTCTTATCAGGGCTTGTAAATATTTGTTTCGGTTTTGCATCTTCATTTGGGATGATCGTTACATTACTTGTTGTGAATGGTATTGTACAAGGTATGGGAGCACCTCCTTGTAGTATCGTTATGACGAAATGGTTTTCGAAGAAAGAACGTGGTACGAAAACAGGTCTTTGGAATATTTCACATAACGTTGGTGGAATGCTTGTACCACCACTTGTCGGAATTGGTGTAGGTATTTTTGGTGAAAATCATTGGCAAGGCGGCGTGTTTATTTTCCCAGCGATTATCGCAATGGTAATTGCAGTTCTTGTTTGGATTAATGCGAAGGATACACCGGAATCAGAAGGTCTTCCTCCAATTGATGAGTATCGTAATGACTATGAAAATCTTGAAAAAGCAGACAATGCTAACAAGATGTCACCAAAAGAAATTTTAATGAAGTATGTAGTGAAAAATAAGTTTGTATGGTTCTTATGTATTGCAAATGCATTTGTGTATTTAATTCGCTTCGGTGTTATTAACTGGGTTCCACTGTATTTAACGACAGTTAAAGGGTTCTCAAAAAATGAAGCACACGCAGCGTACACAATCTTTGAAGGTATGGCAATTCCAAGTTCATTAATCGTTGGTCTTTTAAGTGATAAATTATTTAAAGGAAAACGTATGCCATTATGTATCTTTAGTATGGTCGGAGTTGTTATTGGTACGTTTGTGTACTGGCAAGCAACTAGCATACTTGTTATAAGTATTGCAGTTTCTATTATCGGTTGTTTAATTTATGTACCACAGTTCTTAATCGGTTTAAGTGCGATGGAATTAGTACCGAAATTTGCAGTAGGTACGACAGTTGGTATGTGTGGTCTGTTCGGTTACGTAGGTGGAAGTCTTGTAGCAAACGCAGCAATCGGTGTTATTGTTGATCGTTCTGGCTGGGATGGTTGCTTCATCTTACTATTAACAGGTGCTATTTTATCAACAATCTTCTTGTTCATCGTTCAACGTGGACATGAAAGCAAAGCCCCTAAAGCGGCGTAATATTTTGTTTGAAAAGCTATCCAATTGTGATTGGATAGCTTTTATATTAGGAAAAACAAACAGTATGTAAAATTGAAGTTTAATATGTAAATGATTTTTGTTATTTAATATAATCTTTTTAGGTTCCATAAACCGAATATGTACATAGTTAGACCAAAAAATCCACCGGCACAACTCCAAAGTACAACATCAAATAAAGAAATAGAGATTTCCTCTGAACCTACATAGGGAAGGATATAATTCATAAAAACAAACATTTGAAAGCCCCAAAGCAAACCTGCTTTTAAGCCAGCTTTTCTTAATTTTTTCTTGTGTTGCAAATATTCTTCTTTTGTTGCACATTCAGTATCACTTAAACCTTTTTTCTTAAATTTAAAGGCTAAATAATTAGCGTAAATCATATTAGATAGAAAAACTAATATAGTTCCTATAGATATTGTATGGTTCATAGTATCAACAAGTAACATAATAAGCATGACCAACATATTTAACCACCATAAACCAATTCCAGCTACAGATAATTCTTTATTGATTTCTTGTTTTTGATATTCATCTCGCTCACTCATTGTTCCAACAAAACTATTATAAACTCTTTCTTTCCATTCAATTTTCATCATTTAATCTCCCTCCCAAAATAAACTGTTTAAATCTGTTTTTAGTGCTTTTGCTAATTCGATACATAAGGCTAAAGAGGGATTATATTTATTGTTTTCAATTAAGTTTATTGTCTGTCTCGCCACTTTAACTCTTTTAGCTAATTCTAGCTGCGATAGACCTTCAGATTTTCGATATTGTTTAACGTTATTCAAATATAAACCTCCTAGTTAATAGTTGTAGACCTTGTGCACCAGAATGTCATGTATATGTGACATTTTATAGTTGAATAAATGAAAAGTCAAATATATATGACAAAAATGATAGTGATGCAATTAGAAAAATAATTTTAATAATTTATCTTTGTGAGGAGTTTATTAATAAAGGATAGCTTTTCTTATATTACTATAATCTTTCCTTAAATCTATCTTAAAAGACATAATGTCATATTTCTAATCATTGGAATTTTTGTTACAATATAAATGGATGTGTAAAACTTTGTAAAAAGAATGTAATAATATGTAATTCATTTTCAGAAAGTTTTATACAATTTTATATTAAACTATTAAGTTATAAAAAGGAGAGAGAATATGGTACCAAATACGGTTCGTACTCCAAACAAGAAGAAGAAATGGATTATTATCGGGGTTATTGCACTAATTGTTATTGTAGCAGCAGTTAATATTTTTGTTATGCAAGGTAAGAAGAAGGGGGCATCAACATCGGCTGATGCTGTAAGTTTCGAGAAGGTAACAGAGCGAAAGCTGAATAATACGAAGTTAATTTCTGGTCAAGTGAAACCTGGGAATATTGAAAGTTTTTATGCGGATCCGGCCAAAGGAAAAGTGAAAGATATTGAGGTAAAAGAAGGACAAGAGGTAGAGAAAGGTGCGAAGTTATTCTCTTATGATAATGAAGAGATTAATCTTCAAATGAAGCAAGCTGAGCTTGATCAGAAGATGGCAGATATGCGTTATGATCAAGGGAAAAAGAAGATTGATTCGCTGAAGAAAGAAATTAAGAAAGCGAAAGATAGCGGAGCTGGGAAAGAAGTAACAGATCCGATGGAAGAGCAAGTAAGTGAGTTAGAGATAGCACAAAAGACAACTGATCTTGAGAAAGAAAAAGGGAAGTTGCAGAAAGAAGAATTAAGTAAAAAGCAAAAAGAGCTTACGATTTATAGTAATTTTGCTGGTGTTGTTCAAAAGTTAGATAAAGATGCGGCACAAAGTTCATCTCAAGCGTTAGGTGGTCAAGGGAAAGCCTTTTTACAAGTGGCTTCTAAAGATCCATTCCAAATTCAAGGGACATTAACTGAGCTTCAAAAGTCGCAAATTCAAAAGGATCAAACATTTACTGTAACTGCGAAAGCAAACAATAAGAAGAAGTGGACAGGTAAGATTACAGAAGTAAGTGAATTCCCAACGAGTGCAGAGATGGCGCAAGCTGGTGGTATGGGTGAAGCGACTCAAAATATGTCCCAATATACATATAAAGCAAGTCTTGATAGTCAAGATGGTTTATCTCCAGGTTATCACGTTTCTCTGCAAGTAAATTTAGAGAATAAGAAGATGGTTGCTGTTCCTACTAAGAGCATTGTAGAAAAAGATGATGATGCATTTGTTTATGTTGAGGATAAAGGAAAGCTTCGCAAACAAAATGTGAAAAAAGGTTCTACTGATGGAGACTGGACGGAGATTACTGAAGGCGTAACAGTGGGGCAAAAGGTGGTTAAAAATCCTTCCGACGATGTGTATGACGGAATGGAAGTGAAAGAGAAATGATTACGTTAAATCATATTGCTAAAACGTATTATCAAGGGAAACTTGCGGTACCGATTTTACACGATATTAGTTTAACAATTCAAGGCGGGGAGTTCGTTTCAATTATGGGACCGTCTGGTTCTGGTAAGTCAACGCTTATGAATATTATCGGCTGTTTAGATCGTCCAACAGAAGGCGAATATATGTTGAATGATGTGAATATCTTAACAGCAGACGAGTCAAAGCTTGCTTTAATTCGTAATGAATATATCGGTTTTGTGTTTCAGCACTTTAATCTGCTTCCGCGTCTTTCAGCAGTCGAAAATGTTGAGCTTCCGCTCGTATATGGCGGCGTGAAGAAGGCAGAGCGTCGTAAGCGTGCTTTAGAGGCATTAGGTAAAGTTGGATTAGCGGACCGCGTGCATCATTTACCGAACGAATTGTCAGGTGGACAGAAGCAGCGTGTCGCAATTGCAAGAGCGATTGCAAATAATCCAACGTTCATTATGGCCGATGAGCCGACGGGTGCGCTTGATACGAAGTCTGGTGAGCAAGTTATGGATATTTTCACGAAGCTTAATGCAGAAGGTACAACGATTGTTATGGTTACGCATGAAGAGGAAGTAGCGGCGTATTCTTCCCGCCGTATTGTACTGAGAGACGGGAAAATTACAGAAGATAGAAGGTGTGCGGTATGAGTTTACTAGATAGTATAAAAATTGCCCTGTCTTCTATTTTAGCTCATAAACTGCGTTCAGCTCTTACGATGCTCGGTATTATTATCGGTGTTGGTTCCATTATTACTGTCGTTGCGATTGGGCAAGGCGGGGAAGCAATGCTGAAGTCGAAATTCGCAGGTTCTGGTGGTAATAATCTTATGCCAATTCAATTTCAACCAGATATTAATGATGAGTTTGCTATGGGTGGATTTGAAATGCCAAAGTTAACGGAAGAGGATATTTTGGAAGTAAAACAAGTGAAAGATGTTTCACATGTTATTACGACAAACCGGAATTCAGAGGTGCTTGATGTAAATGATAAAAAGGCAAATCTGAATGTTATTGGTCTTGATAATGAATATTTTGCAGTTAATAAAGTAAAGGTCGTAAAGGGACGTACTTTAAGTGAATCAGATATTACTCATGCAAATAACGTTGTGATGATTAGCACAAAAACAGAAGAAACGTTATTTAAGGACGTAAACCCAGTTGGACAAATTATTGAGATGAAGGGGCAGCCAATGCAAATTGTTGGTGTGTATACATCTGATAATGAGTTTATGGGATTTGAAATGGAAGAAGCGCTAATCCCTCTTACGTTATGGCCTGTTTTATACGGAACAGATGAGATTCAAAACATCGCAATTCAAGCTAAAAATGTAGACGATTTAGAAGCAGCTGGGAAACAGGCTGTTGATGTATTAAATAGTCGTAAGCCAAGTGAAATTCCAGGTAAATATGAACTGGTGAATTTAAAAGAATTCCAAGAAAATGTTTCTAAAGTAACTGGCATTATGACGATGATCATCGGCGGTATTGCAGGTATTTCATTAGTCGTTGGCGGTATCGGTGTTATGAACATTATGCTAGTATCTGTAACGGAGCGTACGCGCGAAATTGGGATACGTAAAGCACTTGGGGCAACGCGTAGTAAAATTTTATTACAGTTTTTAATTGAAGCGGTTATGTTAACACTTCTAGGCGGCTTAATCGGAATTGGTCTTGGATATGGCGGAGCATATATCGTTTCCACATTCGCAAAATGGCCACCTCTTGTTTCATGGGAAGTTGTCGTCGGAGGCGTACTGTTCTCTATGACACTCGGTATTATCTTTGGATTAATTCCAGCGAATAAAGCTGCGAAATTAGATCCAATTGAAGCACTTCGTTATGAGTAATTAATCGTGTAGTAGAACTACACATTACCGTTCTAGTGGGCGGTTCGTAGCCTCTATATGAGGAAGTGAACCGCCCGTTAGAACGGGTTATATACATAGAAGGAGGCGTTATAATGGAAGCTAATGTGAATACGCAAAAAGCTGGCGGTGAGAAGCCATCATTGTTCGGAATGATTACTTCTCCTGGTTTACAGTTTGAGAGAATGAAGACGACTGAGAAAGTTTGGGGTATGTTCTTCATAGTGGCGCTATTACAAGGACTTGTGGGTGGTTTAAATTCGTATATTACGTATACATCACCTGAGATGATTGAAATGCAAAAGAAATTGGGAGGCGAATTTGCAAAGCAGGGTTCGCTTACATCAGATGTAATTTCTGGTACGATATGGGGAATAGTAGGTGTTATGATTGCAACATTAGTTGTTGCAGCTATTTATAAGGTGTTTATGATGTTCTATGGGAATGATACTTCTTATAAAAAAATAGTAATGCTTATTGTATATGCGGATATTGTTGTTGTTATTGGTGGACTTATTAATGGTGTTATAGCTTTAATTTTAGGTGCTGGACCAACTGCGTATACAAGTTTAGGACCACTATTCGATCAAGGTTCACTTGCATATGGAATTGGTAATACAATTGAATTTTTCTATTTATGGAATTTAGTTTTAATTTGGTTAGGATTACAAGTTACAGCAGGATTAAGTAAAGTGAAAGCAGCTATCCCAATTATTGTTTTATTCATTATTAAAGCGGGATTCCTAGCTGCGATTGTTGTATTGATTGCAAAGTTCTTACCTGGTTTACCTGTATAATAATATGATTGAATTAAGGGGTGACTCTTTAAGGGGGTCACCTTTTTTATTTTTAACCTTACTTCAAATACCACCAACAAAATTTGAAATTCTACCCATTGTAATTTCAAATTTCAGCGATAGTATTTAAAATTACTCACAGTGAATTTCCCTCTTTATTTTTATATTGTGGAGGTACCGGCGGAATAACAAAGAGGTATACCTTTTAGAAGTGGGTACTGTGTGAAGCCAGCGACTTTTAAAGAGGCAGTTTTGTTGTATGAAGGATTGATTGTAAATCAAATAAAGAAGTTAGGGATCTATCAAGATTATGAAGAATATTATCAATGTGGGTTAATCGGTCTTTGGCATGCGTATGAAAAGTTTGATGCAGAGAAAGGGAGTTTTCCTGCATATGCAGTTGTAACGGTGCGTGGTTATATATTAGAAAGATTGAAGAAAGAGTTTGCAGTGCAAGAAAAGTGTGTATGTGTAGGAGAGTATGAGGATATCTTTCGTTTTGAAGATATTGAAATGAAAGTGAAGGATTTTATGAGTGTATTAGATGAGAAGGAGAAGTATATCGTTTTTGAGCGTTTTTTTGTAGGAAAGACGATGGGGGAAATCGCTTTAGAGACAGAGATGACCTATTATCAAGTGAGGTGGGTGTATCGGCGAGCACTTGAGAAAATGCGAGATAGTTTAAGAGGATAAACATTATCATAAGAATGGAAGGCAAGGGATATTGCTTTCCATTCTACTTATTCTGTTAAGGTAGTAAATGTAGTAAGAGTTTTTTAAATTGTAGTGAATCTTGCATGTTCATACGTGATAATACATATCCGGCTTTTAATAATTGTTGTTTTAACTTATGGGGACTGATATGTATGGTTGTAGTCGTGCCATTTGAAAAATGAATGGTAGCTTTTTTACTTTTTTTGAAAAACTCTATGTCATCTATATGGTTATAAAACAGCCATATACAGTTTGGAGAAGAAGGAGACTCTGTTGGGAAAGCACAAATATATTCTCGATGATTAATTGGAATCGGGACATTTTGTTTGAAATGAAAGTTTGTTTGAACTGCTTTCCGTCTACCTTGATAAGTAGAGTGAACATTGGTTAGACAAGATTGCTTGATAAGTTGGAGAGCAGTTTGACAGGAGTAAAGATGGTTCCCGCTACTTTCTATAATCTTTGTCTGATAGTAAGGGTGCTTGTATGGTTCTAACATCATTGTAGAATTAGAAATAATAATATCATTTTCGTCATTCATAAATTTAATTCCCCCTTTATAAATGATAATAATTCTCAATATAATTATATACGAATTAAGTAAATTAATTGTTAATCTTTTATTTCATATTGTAAATTTTAGCTATTCGTTTACAATCAATAGATGATAGTCTTTCTAATTTGCATCGCTTGTACATATATATGAAAATAGAAAAGAGTAGGCGGTGAGATAGTATGAAGAAAAGGTATATTATTATGGCTCTAGTTGTTGTTCTTCTAGTATATTTAGCAAATAGTAATCCGAGTAAAGGTGAATATACGGATTGGGCAGCGAAGCAGTTTATGAAACGTAATGATGTAAGTAAGAAGCTAGACGAAGTTCAAAAGGAAAATGAAGAGGGGCTCCTTGGTGATTTAGCATCGGCTGGTAAGAAGTTGGCGAAAAAATATGTTGAGCCGCAAGTTGGATTGTTAATCGATCATTATACGAAGCGAGATGATTATATATTCTTCTCAACATATAAGACGGAATTTGATATCGGCGGAGAACACTATAAATATGTATGCGTCGGTTTTTCAAAAATCTTTATTCCAATTGAAATGCCGAAGAAAAAAGACGAATCTGCAAAATGATGCAGATTCGTCTTTTTGTCTATAAGGTAATAGGAACTTCAGATACATTTCTTTCTACGAGACGAGCTCCTTTTTTTCGGGTATTTTCATTAATTGATGAAAATACAGATGAGGCAAGGATCGTATCCATTACTTGATTTACGACTTGTGCATCAATAGGTGTGATCGGCTTCTCGATAGAAAAGACAACTGTTTTTCCATCTTCTTTCGCGAAAATTAATTCTAGTACTTGCATACGTTGATTCCTCCTTTTTATTTATCTTGTAATCAGTGGGGGGCATCCCCACTGATTATATTTCCACCTTAAAGGTTAGAAAGATCTGATGTGCTAACAAGTTGTACAGCGTGAAGTGGTGATGCTTGTAAAGAAGCAAGAGCACGTGCTACGTTTTGTACTTGCTCTAAGTTTGCGTTTGTTTTTACGCGCTTAAATTGTTTGTTCTTAAAAACTGTTTTTCCATTCTTATCTAATCCATTGTTTAAGACGAGACGTAAAGTTAAATCCATTACGATTGTTTCGACTGCCATGTTTATCACCCCCTTTCACTATATAAATAGGATGCAAATGTCATGTTTTGGCGTGAAATTTATTCTTTTTTTTGGTACTCTTAAAAGAATAAGAGAGGGGTTTCGGAAGAATGAATCGTAAATGGTTATTTTGGATTCCTGTTTTACTATGGATGGGGCTGATTTTCTATTCCTCGGCACAACCATATAAAAAGCAGGATATGCGTTCGGATATTGAACAATATGTAAATGTGGAGTTTGTGAAAGAGCATTTTTCATGGGTATCTATCGATTACGGCGGTGGTACACCTGTTAGTATTGCAAATAAAGGTGTAGGTGGATTTATTGAGTTTTTCCTTCGTAAAGGTGCTCATTTTATGGTGTTCTTTATGCTCGGTTCATTGACGTATTACGCTTTTCATCGATCAGGTTATTCGAGAAAAAGGTGTTTTATATACGCTCTCCTTTTCGTTGCGGGATACGCAACATTTGATGAAATTCATCAATGGTTTACGGGCGATCGTACACCGATGTGGCAAGATTCATTACTGGATACGTGCGGTGGATTAACAGGTATTATAATAAGTAATTGGTTTTGGAATAGAAAAAGGAGCTAATCTCGAAAAGATTAGCTCCTTTTGTTTATCCCGCTTTAATGGGCAGTAAGACCCCCACCTCAAAATGCAGCGAGAGCAAAGAAGTTAGGTGGGGGGGCGGGCTGCCCATAAAAGTCCGATTGGTGAGGGCTGATAATCAGTGTGGGATGAAGAAAACCCCCACTGATTAAAGTTTCACTTTATACACCAAGTAATTCTTTTAGTTCATCTGTAGATAGTTCTGTCATCCAACTATCGCTTGTAATGACGGCGTTGTTTAATGATTGTTTTCTTTCTAACATTTCATCGATTTTCTCTTCAAGTGTCCCCGTTGTAATCAGTTTATGAACGTGAACGAAACGCTTTTGACCAATGCGATATGCGCGGTCTGTTGCTTGGTTTTCTACCGCTGGATTCCACCAACGATCGTAGTGAATGACATGGTTAGCAGCTGTTAAGTTTAACCCTGTACCACCTGCTTTTAACGATAAGATGAAGATGTCATACGTTCCGTTTTGGAACTGTTCGATCATTTTGTCACGTTCTTTCTTCGGTACACTACCGTTTAAGAAGAGGACGCGCTGACCGAAATGTTCTTCTAACACATCTTTTAGCATGTTCCCCATACCGATGTATTGCGTGAAGATTAAACAACTTTCATTTTGATCTTTTATATTTTCAATGAGTTCCATGAGCGTGCTCGTTTTCATGGAACGCTCGATGATGTCTTTCGGTTCCGTTTCTTTTAAATAAAGAGCGGGATGATTACAAATTTGTTTAAGTTTGTTCAGCATGAGTAATATAAATCCGCGTCGTTCAATTCCGCTTAATCCTTCTACATTTTGCAATGTATCTTGAACAAGTTGTTCATATAAGGAAGCTTGTTCACCAGTTAGTGGACAGTAAGCTTTCTGTTCTTGTTTATCTGGTAAGTTTAATGCGACTGTTTGATCTTTCTTCGTACGACGCAGTAAAAACGGTGAGATAAAACGTTGAACTTGTTGGATTTTTCCTTCGTCACGGTCCTTTTCAATTGGTGAGACGAAGCGGCGCTGGAATTGTCCTAAGCTGCCAAGATATCCATGATTAATGAAGTCGAAAATAGACCAAAGCTCGGCAAGGCGGTTTTCCATCGGTGTCCCAGTTAATGCGATTTTGTGATTTGCTTGTAAGTTTCGTACTGCTTTAGACTGTTTCGTATGTGGGTTTTTAATATTTTGTGCTTCATCCAAAATAACAGCATCCCAGCATAACGTACTAAGTTCTTCCTCATCAAGCTGAGCTAATGCATAAGATGTTAATACAACATCTGCTGATTGAAGGAAATCTTTAAAGGATTCCCCTTTAGCTCGGTTACTTCCATAATGTAACTGAACACGTAAATTCGGTGCGAAACGCTCAAATTCTTTTTGCCAATTTCCAAGAACAGATGTCGGAGCCACGATTAAAGCAGGACCTGTTTGGAGATTGTTTTCTTTTATATATAGTAAGTAAGTAATCGTTTGAATACTCTTTCCAAGTCCCATGTCGTCAGCTAACAATGCGCCGAATCCAAGTTTTCTTAAATATAATAACCACTCAATGCCATGTTGTTGATATGGACGGAGTGTGGCGTTTAGTGATGAAGGGACATCTACTTTTGGAATATCTCCAATATGCAATAGTTTTTGGAATAAGTCTTCATAATATCCATCTAGTTCAATTTCAATATCGGTAAACGGACTATCCTCTTCTACAATTTCTGTTTCAGCAGTGTTTGATAAATGTTGCTGAAGAACATCTTTCATTTCGAGCCCATACTTATCAGCACGGTTCATGAGCTTTCGTACTTCTTCAATAAAGGCTGGATCTAGTCTCATCCATTGACCATTTATATTGAATAACCGTTTATTTTGTTCAACGAGTTCGAAAAATTCGCTTTCTGATAAATCAATGCCGTTCGTTGAAATGCGCCAGTCAAAATTGACGAGTGTATTCATGCCGAAGAAAGATTGCGTTTGCGTCGCATTTTGCTTCAGCTGCACACGTAATTTTGGTTTTGTCGCTTTTAAATTTTGCCACCATGATGGTAATAAAATCGTAATACCTGCAGCGAGTAATTCGTTACTTGCTTCTGTTAAGAAGTTCCATGCTTCTGTTTCAAAGAGTTCACTTCGGAATGTATCACCATCTTTTAACCACGGTACAAGTCTACTGAAGCCTTCTTGTGTTTCAAGAATACGTTCTTCATAATCGTGCCATCGTTTTGGCAAAGAATCGATACCCTCATATACATATATGCGATGGGCCCCGCGCTTTGGTGTAACAATTGTTTCAAGCTTCCACATTTCAAATTCTTCTTGCGGCTCTTGTAGCCGTAGACCGATTGTAAAGGGAAGGTCATCTTCAATGTAACCAATTTTTCGAAGCCAATCTTCTTCATGTAGTGCTGCGTCTAATTGTCTTTTCGTAAAGTCATAATGTTCATAAAGTCTCTTTGCATCTTCCCATCCGTCATTTGAACGGTTATCTTGTAATATGCTTTCATTTACTGCAGCCGAGAAAAGAGATGCCAATGTGTCATCTTCGATTGGAGTATTTTGAACTTTCCAAGATGGTTGTTTAGGCCAACGCTCCATATCAGGTACGAAGCTACCGCTTGTGAAGGCATCCCACAATTCGTTCGCATCTTCCGTAAGTGCTGTAATAGGACCGTTCATTTGAATACGAGCAAAGGAGTTCATTGGTTTATTAGCGATGTATTCAAATGCTTGTGCGTTTGTTAGCATAACACCTTGTCTTCCTTCAAAGGTTGCTTCTTTTAGAAACGTGCCGTAGAAGGAAGTGGAGTGCCATGTAAATGCATTTCGTTTCCAACTTGTTACGGATAATGGATTACCGCTATCATCCTCTCCCCAAAGGAACCAACCGTGACTAACGTGCTGGAGCCTAATTGTTACTTCAGTTTGATTGATCATCGATTAATTTTCCTTTCCGTAATTCCTCTTGTAGTGCACGCAGACGTGAATGTAAGTTTGCGATGTGAATAATGAAAGCATCCCATTCATCGGTACGCTTTAATCGTTTATATAATGTACGTAATTTCTTTAAGTAACGAACTGCACGTCTATATGATTTGCGATTTCGCTCTTCAATAGCTTCGGTAGCAGCAAGGTGATAAAGAGGAAGTGCTGCTTCTGGTGCCTCCTTTTCAATATCTTTCAGCGGCTCTTTCAAAATTTCAATTGCTTCAAATCCATGTAAGAGCTGAAGTTCTGCCCATGTTCGATACTGCTTTTTCGCCAGTACGTATTGCTCATAGTTTGCGAAACTGTATGGTAATAGCTCTTGCAAAATCATTTCGAATCCAGCTTGTTCATTTGTATGGGTTGCATACGTTTCATACATGATGACGAATAAGCGAACGATATCTTTTATGAAAATTGTATTTTCGTGCTCATGTATCGTTTTCTTCACTTGTTTATACGTAAAGGAAAGCCAGTTTTTCGCACGATCCCATTTCATTGCATTTAATAACTCTTCTAACCAATAGAAGTATAGACTTACAACAGAAGCAGGCTGTTTTTTTAGTAAGTCCATCGCTAATCGATCTTCGTCATTTAAAAAGAGTAGATGAGAAGATGCTAATGCTTTGGAAAGTGGATTCATTTTCGTATCGATTCGTTTTTCTTCTTCTTGTAGTTGCTCGTTATTGTGTAAGAGTTCACTCCATATGTGACGATAAATGAAAAATCTCTCTTGCGTATAGGCATCGGTGGAGAAGAATACTTCGTGAACGAGACGAGCTGTTTCTTGCAAAATTGATTTAGACTCTGAAGGAATCGATTCTGATTGTAAGTCCCGAACGATGGATTCCACTTTATCTACAAATAGGCGAACGACGTTAACTGGTTGGTGATAAGAATACGTTTTATTTGCTTCAAATTCCTGAATTTCTTCTAATAATTTTTGAAAGCAATAAAGTGCTGCATGTAACCTGAACAACTCATGTATCACAATGATACGTGGAGCTTTCCGCTCGAGTTTCGTATAGAAGTCCGTAAAAATACTCATAAGAAAATACATTTGTTTATAAGTAAGCCGAGCTTGTTCTTTTTTAAATGATTCATATTCGTTATCAAAATAGGATTGCCAACTTTTATAATCCGTTTCTTCAAAAGCTGATGATTGCAATACTTGTCTTGCAGTTCGAATAGGAGGAAGGGAAGGCTTCGTATTATTTTTAAATAAAGTTAATACATCTCCTACTTGCCCGAAACTAGATGCTGCCGATAGTAACACAGCGAGCATATGCTCACATTGCGTTGGTGCGAAGCAATCGCAATAGCTTTCAGCGACGTTGCGAATCGGGATATGGACGCTATATACGCTGCCTTCAGCATCTACAGTTCCTGATAGCGTATAGCCATCAAAGTCAACGTTGTAGACAACACCACTACGATATAGGTGCCGAGCTGTAGCGACATGTTCCTGATCAGCTGTTTGCTGTGGATCTAGTCCTTGAACGAACTCATTCGCAATCATCATAATTTCATCTTTCGTAATTGAGTGTTGCAGCATAATATTCCTCCGTACACATATTTCTTTCCTTTACCATTATAAACAAAAAATGCTTAAAACAGAAAAAATGAAATTTAGATTACATTACTTGAAAATCATGGTAATATATAAAATGTTAATTTTGTATATTACTATATATTTATGGAGGGATTAAGTTTTGTCAGATTTACAATCGAAGTTTGGTAGCGGTATGAACAAATTGCAAGAGGGAATTGAGCAAGGGAAGATGAAATTACAAGTAGCTCAAGAGGTTGCGCAATTAAAGAAGATTACGCAAGAGAAACTACAGGTGAAAACTGAAATTTTGTTGGAACTTGGTCAAACGACATATATGCAACTCCGAAATGATGAAGTTCGAGTAGATGTGTTAAAAAGTATTATAGAACCAGTACAAGAGCTGGATGTAGCTATTTATAACACGCGTAAGCAAATAGCTAATTTACAGAATCAAGGACAGAAAGGGCAATGTAGCTGTGGCGGCCCATTATCATTAAATGATAAATTTTGTGGACAGTGCGGGAAAGAAAATGAGTTACTCCTTCAATCAAAAAATGCTGAAAATGGGTCATGTACTTCATGTGGTGAACGAATTGCAGCAGAGGCTACATTCTGCCCAGTTTGTGGTATGAAGCAAAGTAAGGAGTGAGGAACATGTATTGTAAAACTTGTGGTTTAGAACAATCGGATGTAGCGAATTATTGTACACATGATGGATCAAGTACAGGTAGTGTAGAAAGTGAAGTTACGTTAGCACCGAAAGACTCAAAGTATTGCCGAACTTGTGGTGTGGAAAGTAAAGGGACTGCTACGTATTGTGAGAAATGCGGGGATTCCTTATTAGGTATTATGAAAAAAGAAATGAAAACAAGATTACCAGACGAAAGTTTACAATTACATGTAAGTCCACCTGGCAGCACTTTGAAAAAAGGTTTACTTGGTGGTGGGCTTGCAATCGTATGTATGTTTATAGCCGGTTGGATTGGTAGCCTAATTGTCGATGCGGCGATTAACGATCTAGTGAGAACGATGCTTACAAAGATGAACGGTATGCTGAATATGACTACTATTGATCAATCTGTCATCGGTATAGCACCATTAATTTTAATGTATCATTTAATAGGCCTTGAAGTTAGTGGGAGCGGGGAATATGCGATGTCATTTATCCTTCATTTCCCATTGTTCATCTTGTTAGCAATTCCAGCACTTATATTAGGTGGAATTGGATTCTTTGTAGAGAGAAGCAACCCTTCTGCTATTTGGCGTGAGAAGTTACTAACATCAAGTATTATCGGTATTGTATATGGGGTTTTCTTGTGTATTGTCAGCTTTATCGCAAGTTCTTCTACGACAATTTCTCAATTCTATAAAACGATGACAATCAGTATTGGTTATTCACATGTTAGTAGTTTATTGTATGGCATTATATTTGGTTTATTATTTACCTTTATTGGTATGTGTATTCAGGCAGGACCACACCGTCTATTATCTTCTATGAGTCGAAGTATTCCATATGCAACATCTATTTATTATAGTGTGGTAACTGTATTAAAAGGATTGCTTATTACATTTGGTATTATACTTATTACAATTTTATTTAGCAGTTCAAAGTCAGTGGGACCAATTGATTTTCCAGAGAAAACATATAAAACATTCATTTTATTAGAAGCAACACCATACATGTGGAATATGGCTCACTTTGCTCCAACAGCAATTGAATGGGGAGACATGGATAGAGAAATGAGAAGATACTCAATGGAAAAAGGTCCATTGCATTTATCTTATACGTCAGGAATATCAATAAATGGTACGTCATTAAAAGATCTGGAAGTAGCTAATGGAGCGAATTTTAAACGAGTAAAAGAAATTGAGGATTTCAATTCCTACATGCACTGGTGGGGGTTATTAATTGTACTACCATGCATTTTACTATTTAGAGCTGGAATGAAATTGGCTCAATATCCGATGAAAAGTATGTACGTAACTATTGCTGTGTTTAGTGCGGTGTATACTGTGATGATGCTTTGTGTAAATGGATTGGCCAAAATTCATATTGAGGCCTCAGGGAGTAAAGAAGTTATGAAGGAATTTGCTGGGATTTCCGGACCATTGTTCTCTATTCAAAGTAGCACGCTGTATTTAATGGTAGGTAGTTTTCTTCTTTCTTACGCATTAACATTCGCCGGTATGAAGTTAGGGAAAAAATAAGGGGGAGAGCCATTTGAAGTTTTGTGGGAAATGTAATAAACAAGTTGCAGATCATTTGAACTTTTGTTCCGAGTGTGGAAGTAAGGTAGATGTAATTGCTGATCAGGCAGCTTCTTCTCGTTCAGAAGTACAACGAGAAATAAAGCCAGTGAAAAGTAAGAAAAATATAATGTTACTTATAGGCTTTGTTGTTATCTTTGCTATATTGTTTGGTGCGTATAAATTTGGAGCAAGCAAGTTCTCAAAAGAAAAGCAGGTCAATGCTATGATTGAAGCATTCCAAAAGAAAGATGCGAATGCAATTGATGAGTTTGTAAAAGTAGATGATCCGAGTTTGAAAGTGAAAGTTGACGATATTAAAGGATATATCCGTTATTTAAAAGAAAATCCTTCTTATAATAAAGAACTGCTATCTTATTTACAAAGAGAGACAGTAGATCAAAAACTAGCAAGTGATAAAGCATCATTTAAAGATGGTCAAATTATAGAAGACGGGAAAGAATGGTTCTTATATCCGAAGTATAAACTTAATATGAAATCTTATTATATGAATGTAAGCACAACTGCGAAAGGTGCTGAAATATATGTGAATGATAAGAAAGAGATAGAGCTATCAAGTGATAAAACTTCAAAAGAAGTTGGTCCGTACTTCCCTGGTTCTTACGTTGTAAAGGCAAAAGCGAAGACGGAACTAACTGAGTTAGAAACAGAAAAAGAAGTGGACTTGGCAGATGAAAAAGAGGCGAAAGTGGATGTTAAATTATCATTAGAAGGAAATTATGTAACCATTTCTTCTGATGAAAATGATGCAACTGTATTTGTGAATGGTACGAAGCGTGGGAAGTTAAGCCGCGGAAGTTATAAACTTGGTCCTGTACCAACAGATGAAACGGTAGAAGTACATTTAGAGAAAACTACTGATTTTGGTGTGATGAAATCTGAAAGTGTTAAAATTGGAGACCAAAGCACGTATTACTTAAAATTCCCGAAAGAAACATCAAGTTCGGCTGTTGGTGACTTTGTACGAAATCATCTTTATGATAATGTGCGTGCGATTTCATTAAATGATTTTAGCTTAATTGAAAATAATTATGATAAGAGCGGGAAATCGTATAAGGAAGACCGTGATTATATACAGTATTTACACAAAAAAGGAATTACAGAAGATTTATTAACAATGGAAATTCGTAATGTAGAGCGTCAAAGTGCTACGAAATATAAAGTAACGACATATGAAGAGTATCATATTCGTTACGGTGATGGCTCTGTGAAGTTCAAAAGCTTTAATAATGATCATATCGTTACTGTGAATGGAAATGGAAAGATATTGTACCATTCTCTTGGAGCGAATAATACGTTGAAATCAGAGGAAGTATCTGGTCCAACTCATTAATGCAAAAGACTATCTCATAATTGAGATAGTCTTTTTTCGATTAGAAGCGCGTTTCCTTTAATATCGCTTGTACATATGGATCATGTAATATTTGCTCTATGATTGGTAACATGTTTTGTTCGAATGGAATGTCGATAGGAAATGGCTTTTGTGAGCCGGGTTTGATTCCATATTGGACAAATTTGTAATGTGTATTATCTTCAGACTTGAGCACAATTAATTTATATCGATTGTCGTCGTCAGCGAGTGAGAAATCAATGGAAGTAGCGTCGTATGTTGCTTCATCCTTATATATATATGGTTTTGGTGTACCGATCCAGTCTACTTTTGCTTGTACATTCATGGACATAACCTCCTTATGGCTATTATAAAGTGAAACTTTAATCAGTGGGGGTTTTCTTTATCCCCCACTGATTATTAGCCCTCACCAATCGGACTTTTATGGGCAGTTGATCTCCACCTAACTTCTTTGCTTTCGCTGAATTTTGAGGTGGGGGTCTTACTGCCCATTAAAGTGGGATAAAAAAATAAAAGCCAGCTCTCAACAAAGAGAACTGGCTTCAGCAGTCATTGGTTATTTTAAAATTTTCACTTTAACAGTTTTGCGTCCCCATTTTTGAGCAGCGCTATCTGATCCAAGTAGGATGTCGATACGGTTACCTTTAATTGCACCGCCAGTATCGCCAGCGATAGCTTCTCCGTAACCTTCTACCCATACTTTAGATCCTAATGGGATTACTTTCGGGTCAACAGCGATCATTTTCATGTTTGGGTTCGCTGTTAAGTCATGACCCATTGCAGTTAATACACGGCCGCCATATGTGCCACCGTTTTCGCTCGGATGAGCTGTATATGCTGTAGCTACAACTGTTAACTCACGACCACCAGAAGGTGTGTTAGTTTCAGCAGCCTTTACAGCAGGCTTAGCAGCTTGTTTTGCTTGAGCTGCAGGTGCTTGAGCTGGTGCTTGCGCTTTAGCAGGAGCAGGTTGTTCTTGTTTCTCAATAACTGGTGCTGTACCTGTTAAGAAAGGAACGTGAACATAAGCTGTTTTTCCGTTATATTCGAATTGTAACCACTCATTTTGTACTTGGTTCGTTGTTTCGATCATATCGTCTTTCTTAAGCGTCCCAAGAATTTCTGAGTTTGTGTTCGCTTCAGTACGTACGTTTAATACGTTAGCTGTTACGTAGTAGATGCTTTTAGTGAACTCTGTACTTACGAATGCGTCTTTACCATCTAAAGTGATTTTTGACCATCCGTTCTCTGTATTTTGAACATCTATTTTATTACCGTTTAGTAATTTACCGACAACTTTTGATTCCGTAGTAGGGTTTTCGCGTACATTTAGTACGTCTGTTGTTACAACAGTTTCTGCATTAGCAGATGATGTGAAAATCCCAAGACCAAAAACTGCTGCTGTTGCTATACCAATTAATTTTTTCATGATAGCCTCCATTGCGTTTGTTTTCGTGTCCTCATTATAGCAACAGATTTTTTCGGATTTGGGGAAAACACACAATTACAAACCATTCGTAATAAGTCGTTAACATCCTGTAATATAACAAAAAATATAGGAAAGCGTTTTTCATTCTATGTGATTAGTAGGTTTCTACTTATATTCAAAATATTTAATACAACATATTGTTTTCGACGTAAATAAAAATATTACATGAGTGTTACATAATGTTTACTAAACGGTTACATTCCTTGAGTATTTTACCGTTTTATGGGTAATATAGTTATATAAACATAAACATTTCGTTTGTGAAACTATAAACACGTGCTATATACTAGCAAAAAAACCGCATAATTGTTACAAAAAGAAAGGGTTGCAAGGAAGAAAAATGCCCTTTTTTACATCTGTAACACATCCTTTTTTGGGAAAATACATTCCCATCCGCATTTTTCTCACACAATTTGACAGCAGTATTTCGATCTTATAGCTCTTGCAGAGTGAAAAGGTTATACGGAAGGTAAGGCTGTCCATAAGAATTCGAATTGGTGAAGGTGAAAGTAAGAAAATCACCGTGAAATTATAGTTTTCTATCCGATTTTACATATCGGAATTTATGTTATTTACAAAAGTGAAACCTACGAAGGGGGATTTGATGAGGAAACTAACAAAAACATTCATCGTATCATTAACATTATGTATTGCATTTACAATTTGGGGAATTATTCCCGAATCTATTATTGGAAAAGGTAGCCTAGGAAATGTAACAACCGCAATTCAAACTGCATTAGTTAGTAAGTTTGGATGGTTTTATATTATTTCTGTTTCTATTATTTTAGTTGTGTCTATCTTTTTAATTGTTTCGAAATACGGTTCTATTCGTTTAGGTAAAGATGATGACGAACCTGATTATAGTTATATGACATGGTTTGCTATGTTATTTAGTGCTGGTATGGGTATCGGTCTAGTTTTCTGGGGCGTTGCCGAACCATTAAACCATTTTTATGCACCTCCGTTTGGAGAAGGTGCAACTGAGGAAAGTGCGCGCCTTGCACTACGCTTCTCATTTTTCCATTGGGGATTACATCCGTGGGGACTATATGCATTTGTAGCGCTGTGTATTGCTTACTTTACTTTTAGAAAAGGAAAAGCGAGTACGATTAGTGCGACAGTAGGTCCGTTATTTAAGGGCGGGGAACATGGTCGTATTGCTCATTCATTTGATGTGTTAGCTGTTTTCGCAACGGTGTTTGGCGTAGCGACGTCATTAGGCCTTGGTGCGAAACAAATTGCCGGTGGTGTTAGTTATTTAACATCTATCCCGAATTCATTAACGACACAGTTAGTTATTATAGCGATTGTAACTGTTCTTTTCATGTTATCTGCGCAAACAGGTCTTGATAAAGGAATTAAATATTTAAGTAATACGAATATTATTTTTGCGTTTGCACTTATGATCATTGTATTATTTGCGGGTCCAACAAACTTTATTATGAATTACTTTACTTCAACAATAGGTTCTTATATTCAAGAATTACCGAGTATGAGCTTCCGTTTAAGTCCATTAGATGAAGGCGGAAACCAATGGATTCAGTCATGGACAATTTTCTATTGGGCATGGTGGATTGCATGGTCACCATTCGTAGGTACATTTATTGCTCGTGTTTCACGAGGACGTACGATTCGTGAGTTTGTTATTGGTGTTTTACTCGTACCGACCGTAATTGGTGCACTTTGGTTCTCTGTTTTTGGTGGAACTGGTATTCATATGGAGCTATTTGGTGACGCACATATCTTTGAAAAGGTTAAAGAGCTGGGAACAGAAGTAGGATTATTTGCTATGTTCGATCAGATGGGAAGCTTTGGATCAGCTTTATCAGTATTAGGCATTCTACTTATTGCAACATTCTTTATTACATCAGCAGATTCTGCGACATTCGTTCTAGGAATGTTAACGACGCATGGTAGTTTAAATCCGCCAAACCGCATTAAAATGGTTTGGGGTATCGTATTAGCAGCGATAGCTTCTACTCTATTATATGTTGGCGGATTAGAAGCACTGCAAACAGCAGCTATCATAGCGGCATTCCCGTTCGTATTTGTTATTTTCTTTATGATGGCAGCATTATTTAAAGAGTTACAAAAAGAAGGGCGTATGAAGCGTCATAAATAATAGAAGGAAAAAGAGTTGATTATGTATCAGCTCTTTTTTTTAATCCCGCTTTATAATGGGCAGTAAGACCCCCACCTCAAAATTCAGTGAAAGCAAAGAAGTTAGGTGGGGATGAAGAAAAACCTCACTGATTAAAATTTCACTTTATATAGAAGGAATTTGAACTGCAAGTAAGGGAAATAAAATACTTTACTATATTAGTAGTATGCCTTTTATACGAATAAAAATCGATTCGTTTCGACAATGTTCGATATCTTGCGGATTCTATTCATATTTTTGACAAAAAATTGTCGGAAATGTGTTGTCACGTTTATATATATGTGCTATATTATTTCCTGTAAGCGATTTCAAATAGTTTTAAAGCGCATTCAAGGGGGACATCTAGAATAATGAAACGTTACGAAAGAAAGTGGAAGCATATTTGTTTGAAACGTGTGGCACATCGTAGTGTCCAAGAAAGCACGGAACCTAAGACTGAAACGCGCAAAGAGCAGCAAGAGAAACAATTGGTTCTACAAAAATAGCAATCACTTTTTCGTATATAAATGAAGGTCGATCGTTCGTTGGGGGATGGACGTGAAATTACTTTCAGCTAAGGGGTATTGTCTGATATATAAGTTATACGGCAATAAATAAGCACAGAGCATACGGCGCTCTGTGCTTATTTTTAATGTGCTGTTTATTTGTCTTTTTTGAATCGAACTGTTTTATCCCAGCCAATGACTTGTTTCTTACTCTTTGCACGTAAGTATAAGATTAAACTACGAATGAATAAGTACGTAAAGAGCTGTGCGTACGTAAAGTACATGATCACACTAATAAAAATATTAGTTGGTGTAAAGGTTCGTTCCACACTCTGGGCACTAAATAATTGAGAAACATATGTAATATATGCGACATACCACATAAATAGTAGCGGAATGCTATATTGAATTTGGAATATCCCGAGTAACCCAATTACAAACCAAACGTTTGAAATAATTAAGAATAGCCAAAATACAACATACACTAAAACTTGTTGTAAGGAATGGACGAGAAGCTTTCCTTTAAAGAAACTTAATGAAGAAAACATTTTTTCTAAAATGTATAAGTTCCCTTGAAGCCAACGTGTACGCTGCTTAATAAGGATTTTTAAATGCTCAGGTTCTTGTTCCCATGTAATCGATTCTGGAACGATTGGTAAGAGATAGCCTTTTTGTGTAATTCGTAATGTTAATTCAGCATCTTCTGCAATTGCATAAGGGTCATAGCCGCCAAGCTCTTCTAGTGCAGCGCGGCGAAGAAGCATGTTTGTTCCTGTTAGTGAACCTGTTTGGAATAGTAACCAGCGCCCAGATTGCATAAGGAGCTGGAAGATTTGAAATTCTAACGAAATCATTCGTGTTAGCCAGTTTCTGTTTTCATTTACAGTACGAACATGCCCAACTGCCCCAACAGCATCCTCGGTTGTTTCAGCGTGTTCTACAAGCATTCGCAAAGCATGTGGTTCAGGCTGGTTATCTGCATCATAAACACAGAAGTATTCACCATCTGAAATACTAAGGCCGTAGTTTAATACACGTGATTTTCCTTTTGGTTCACCAGGTGGAACGCGAATGTGACGAATATGAGCATAAGCTTTGTCAAAATCGTCACCAATTTCAGGTGTCTCATCCTGCGAGTTATCGTTTAATAAATAAACAGTTAGTTTGCCTGGATATTCAATCTTTGCCATCGCCTCTAAAGTATCCTTAATAACGACGCCTTCGTTGTGAGCTGGTATTAAAATATCGACGCTTGGGTAATGTTCTAGCGTACGATCTTTTCGTTTCCTATTTCGGTGAACTAAACCTGCGAGTGTTAAGAAAGAATAGTAAACGAGTAAGCCAGAGAAAAGAAAGGCTGTAAAAATAAGTACATACTTAATCGAAAATGTGATACTGATCCAAAAAACGAGTACGCAAAATAGAAGGAATAAAAGAAGTATAACGAGTGTCATCATAATACTGTCGGTCCTTTTGTAGCGATTTGTTCTCGTTTAATCTTAATGTCTTGAATTGCCTCAGCTGCAAGCCATTTTTCCATTTTAGGCTGTAGACGGTTCATTACAATATCGGCACCAGCTTCATTTGTATTTTGTAATAAAGTGACTAGTGTGTTGGTATCATACTCAGCAACAAGGTCAAAGTCAGCTCTTACCGTTTCAACTAATAATGAAGCTACACGATCCATAACACTTTCCTTCGTATATTTACTAAAGGAAGTGAAGTCAAAATAAATTATAACGCCTGTTTCATTACGACGATTCATTGCATTGATTAATAATGCTTGTCGTCTTTCGAATTCTTGTCTTGTTAATAATTTCGATTCTCCAATGTACTGTTCTAACGTTCTCACACGTTCGGTTAATTCTTTATTTTCATGAATAACCTTCTTTAATAGATGAGTGGAGATATATACAATGAAGAAATTTGCTGCCATTAGGAAGTGAGTAATAATGTATTCCCATTGTTCTGATGTACTCCATAAGTAAAGCCATGCTTCGTAGAATAAATAGAAAACAGAAATAATGGTTCCTAATATGAAGAAAACAAAGGCAGTTTTATCAGGGAAAAATAGAAATAGTACATTAACAATTACATATATAATTGTAAAAATGAGAGCATGCTCATATTGCGTTACATGTACAGTTGTAAAATAAAATAAAATTTGTAAAATCCACATAGAAAGGATCTTATAGAAGTTATCTTTCACAAAACTTTCCTCCTTTAAAGATAATTCATGCAAGGATACTTGTAGTATGCGCAATTATTAAGAAATAGACCATTTAGCTAAATTCTTTTGAAGTGAGTAACATAAATTAGTGGTTCTTTTTATTTTAAAAAAATAAAAAGAACCACTAATCATTGTATCATAATGTAATTATATTTAGACATAGGATATTTTGCATATAAATAAAACATATTATAAAATAAAAACCCTCCTCTTTAGAAAGAGGAGGGTTTGCATAAATTTATAGGAACATCATACCTGCAACTGCTGCATTTAAGAAGTTAGCTAGTGTACCAGCGATAACTGCTTTAATCCCTAATTGTGCAATTTGTTTACGGCGAGTAGGAGCTAATGTTCCTGTTACACCTAACTGAATTGCGATAGAAGAGAAGTTTGCGAATCCACAGATTGCAAATGTTAAAATTAAGTTTGTTTTTGCAGAGAACTCTGCCATATGTGGTCCTAAGTTTGCGTATGCAACGAATTCGTTGATTGCAAGTTTTTGACCGATAAAGCTTGCTGCTTGTACAGCTTCACCAGGAGAAACCCCGATTAAGATTGCAAATGGTGATAGTAAGTAACCGAAGATTAAATCAAGGCTAAGTTTAATATGGAACAGAGAGCCAATTAATCCTAATAAACCGTTTAATAAAGCAATTAATGCGATGAAAGCCATTAACATTGCTGCTACGTTAATAACAAGTTGCATACCTTCTGATGCACCACGTGCTGCTGCGTCAATAACGTTTGCATCTTCACGCTCTGTAGAAAGTTCAACGTTATTATCTACTTGTTCTGTTTCTGGCATAATTAGTTTCGCAATTAATAGACTTGATGGAGCTGCCATAATTGCTGCTGCTAATAAGTGTTCTAACGGAATACCCATTGCTGCATAGCCGACAAGAACTGATCCGGCAACAGCTGTCATACCGCTTACCATAATAGCGAAGAATTCACTATTTGTTAAACGTGCTAAGTAAGGCTTGATTAAGATTGGAGCTTCAGTTTGTCCTAAAAATACAGTCGTTACAGAGTTTAAACTTTCTGCTTTAGAAGTTCCAAGAAGTTTGCTTAATGCGCCACCAACGACACTGACAAATTTCTGCATAATACCGAAATGATATAAGATTGCAACTAATGAACTAATAAATACGATTGGAAGTAGTGCTTGAATGAAGAAAACAAATCCCCAAGGGCCTTTTGCGTTGACTAAATCCCCAGCAACGAACTTAATTCCCTCGTAAGAAAAATTAATTAATCCTTGAACGCCATCTGCAGCGTGTTTTAAACCTGCTTTTCCGGCATCCCATCGTAATACGATAAATGAAAATGACATTTGTAATGCTAGCGCGATTAAAATCGTGCGCCAATTAATAGCTTTGCGGTTGGAAGATAGTAAGAAAGCGATTGCTAATACTCCAATCACGCCGCCAATTCCCCATAAAAGATTCATGCAGTGTATGCTCCTTCCTCATAGTAAAAAAATGTATAAAACAGTTGTCTATACTTCTGCAAATATAACATCTTAAGTAACTTATCATAATGGACATCAGAGGTCAAACGTCTAACGAAAAGTTTAAATAAAAAGAAAATTCTTCAAAAAAACACATATGAAATGATTAGACATGAAATAGGTTATGTTTTTTATGTGAAAATATACATTATGATAACGTTATGGATCATTATTGTAGAATATAGTGTATGAAATAGGAAAATAGATACATTATTTTTTTAGGGAAATAGGTTATACAACATTAAAAAGAGCCTTCTAGTAATCTAGAAGGCTTTAAAACTATTAATTAAGGTGCTTTCGTGTATCCTAAGAAATGGCTCTTCCAATAAGAGTTACTTAATGAAGCGATTGCTACACCTTTATCTCCAGCTTGGATAAATGATCCGCCCCCAAGGTAAATACCCATATGAGAAGGACCTGATTTATAAGTGTTTTGGAAATAAATTAAGTCACCTGGTTGTGGATTTGAAGTTTGTGGTAGGCTACCCCAATATCCAGCAACACTTTGACGGCTAATGTTATGACCAAATTTCTTAAATACGTGGTAGATGTAACCACTGCAGTCAACACCAGTAGCAGAAGTTCCACCCCAAACGTAAGGTACACCTTGCATTGATTTTGCATATGCAAGTACGGAAGAACTGTCACCGCTATTATTGCTTGTATTGTTATTATTATTGTTGTTGTTTTGATTGTTATTTTGGTTGTTGTTAGGCTTATTATCTACTGCGCCCCCAACTGGTGTTTTAGAAAGGTAACGTGTGCCGATATAACCAGTTTGGCCGTTGTAGTTAATTTTGCTCCATCCAGAGTTTTCAGAGATTACTTGAACCTTCTGTCCTTGTGGAAGTGCGCCTATGATTCTATAATTTGTACCTTCACCACTACGTACATTTAAGGCAGAAGCATTAATGTAGTAGTCACCAATTGCACCTTGATTAGGTTGTTCAGGTTGTTTTGGTTGCTCAGGAGTAGTAGTGCCACCTTTAACGAATTTCATGAATTCGCTACTAACGTAGCCTGTTTTTCCTTGATAGTTAACTTTAAACCAGCTACCTTCAGAGCCAATTACGTTTAATGTCGTACCATTTAATACGCCACCAATTACGCTATGGTAAGTAGCAGGGCCTGTACGTACGCGTAGAGATGTTGCGTTAACAACGTAAGTGCCGCCAGTTTGAACAGTTACATTATTATTTTGTTCTTGTTTGTTATCTTGGTTGTTTCCTTGTGTAACGTTATCGCTAGAACCACCTTTTGTTACGTAGTCTTTACTTACGTAAGCTGTTTGGCCTGCATAATTGATTTTGAACCAATCTTGAACTTCGCCAACAACTTGTACGACTTGTCCTTTTGTAACAGAACCTACAGTTGTGTGAGAAGTGCTAGGACCTGTACGAACACGAAGGGAAGATACATTTACTGTATAGTTTCCGCTTGTTGGTTTTACAGATTCTTGGTTGTTATTATTCGTATTGTTGTTTGAAGAGCCTGCATTAGCAGAAACACCAGATACGAATTCGCCACTTACATAGCCAACTTGTCCATTATGGTTGATTTTCACCCAACCATTTTCTTGGCCAATTACGTTTAATGTTTGTCCTGCATATACACGTCCTGAAACAGAACTAGAAGTGTTAGGAGCAGTACGTACACGTAATACATCAGCAGTAACTTTATTGTTTCCGCCTGTTGTACTTACAGTGGAATTGCTTGCACCATTTTTTGATACAAATTCGCCACTAACAAAGCCTGTTTGGCCATTCATGTTAATTTTGTACCAACCATTTTCTTCGCCAATCACGTTTAGTGATTGACCGTTATAAACGCGCGAGATGATGTCGTGAGAAGTACTTGAGCCTGCACGAACATGTAATACGCTAGCGTTTACCGTATAAGATGAGCTGTTTGATGCAGAAGCTTGGACAGTTGTAGCAGCTTTTTGTGTATTTTGTTCAGGGGCAGCTTGAACACTATCAAGTGTAGGTGCTGCTCCTCCTGCTACAGACACTGCCGCAAGACCGGCAAGGTATTTTTTCATAATTTGTCGATTCCTTTCTGTCTGTAATGTAGTGAAGAAATATTTACCAACTGTTAAAAATTCTAAAGAGCATGTCGATTACTGTCAAGACTTATGCGGGAATCTGAATATGACAAAAAGATTACAAGAAAAAATCAAGGCATAAATCTATACCTTGATTTCCATTTAAATACATATATTGAATGTAGAAAGGATAGAAATTATTCGTGTTTAAGAAGATGACATATTGGATTGTAACAAACTCTGAGAAAATGATCGTTGCAGCATTTTAGTGATAGGGCCAACTTGACCATCTTGGATTGCGGTTCCATCAAGATGAGTCATCGGCAAAATTTCAATTGTTGTTCCTGTAAAAAAGCATTCATCCGCTTGATAAACATCACGAACGCTGAAAAGCTCTTCTTGTACTGGAATACGAAGGGTTTTCGCTAAAGAAAGGACATATTGACGAATAATGCCGTTTAAAATAAGGTGATTAGCTGGATGTGTGTAAAGAGTTCCGTTTTTAATTAGAAAGAAGTTAGAGTGGCTTCCCTCAGTTACAGTACCATTTCGTACGAAAAGGGCCTCTTTACAACCTTTTCGTTCCGCTTTCGTAGTAGCTAATATATTCGGTAATAAATTTAATGATTTAATATCACAGCGTAGCCAGCGTGTATCCGGTTCTGATATGGCACGTACACCATATTCAATCCATAACGCTGGTCTTTCTTTCTTTGTAATATAGGCATAGATTGTTGGAGGGACGTCATATGAGAACGTATGGGTACGAGCTTGTACACCACGAGATACTTGCAAATAAATCGTTCCATCTTCGTGGAAATTATTATTTTCGATTAGTTTATAAAGTAGGGTAATCAGTTCCGCTTTTGAGAAAGGGAGTGTTAATTCTATTTCTTCCATGGAGCGATACAATCTTGTGATATGCGGATCTAATAAGTGAAAGTTCCCTTTATATAG
This sequence comes from Bacillus sp. BD59S, assembly GCF_007363175.1. NCBI lineage: Bacteria > Bacillati > Bacillota > Bacilli > Caryophanales > Bacillaceae > Bacillus > Bacillus sp. BD59S. The sequence continues at coordinate 4,843,183 of NZ_CP034686.1, read as the reverse complement.
ACGAATAACCTCGTAGACACCATCCCCAAACTGCAAGCCTCTTTCCTCAAGGTCTATGTACGTTTTTTGTTTCGTTGTATCAATAACTGCATCATTCCAAAGTACAAATCTTTCATATGCCAATTTTCGTCCCATCCTTTCGTAAGTGCATAAGTAAAGTGAAGCTTTCATTCATTTGGAATAAAAATCACTACAGTAATTTTTATGTGAGTAATTCTTTACATATGACGTATATGTATTTGTAAATGGTAGAGAACTGGTAGTGATTTACAGCGTTTCGTATATACAAATTCGAAAATAAGAAATAAGAATCCTGCTTTTAAATAAAAAAAAGCAACATTCTTATGGAATGCTGCACAAGGAGGGTAGCTATCTTTCATAGGGACATCGTCTTATTGAATGTTTTGTGTATGGAAACAAAACATATTGAAAGACAATTATAAGAAAGTAGAAATAAACGATTCACATATTTCTTTAAGGGATCTTATTACAGATGAGAGATAAGAAATATATAGAACCTCGTTTACATATTTTATTATAGAGATACTTCATTAACTCTATGTGAATATTTGGTAAAGGTTATGTAATGTTAAAGTTAATGAATATAAGTAATTGTATGGAGGAATATAAAAAAAGAGGCTGAGATTACTCAGCGCTCTTCTTTTCTTCTTTAATAGCTGTCTTTACTTCACCAGTTTTGATCTTGTTGCTTTCAGAGAAGCGAAGTAAGTCACCCTCAATGATTTTGTCAGACATGTTCAATTCATTTTGGGCACGATCAATAAGTGGTTGAGATTCCTCTTTTGGCAGTTGTACAACTTCGCCAGTAGCGCGGTCGTAGAATGTACTGTTCGTGTACATGTACTTATCTGTAACAAAGCTACCATCACGAAGAACAACGAAGCCTTTATTATCAGGTGAGAATACGTCATGACCGAATCGAACGTCATTCGTAGAGTCTACACCAAGTAAGTTTAGAATAGTTGGTTTAATGTCAATTTCACCAGTTGGTTTTGAAATTGTTTTACCTTCTTTTTGACCTGGAACGTGAATAAACATCGGTGTTTTTTGTAAGTTCATATGGTCAAATGCAGTAATTTCTTCTTTTCCTAAGAACTGTGCCATTGCACGGTTATGGTTTTCAGAAATACCGTAGTGGTCACCGTAGAATACGATAACTGAGTTGTCGTAAATACCTTCTGCTTTTAGACGCTCAATGAAGTGTTTCATTGCTTCGTCTAAGTAGCGAGCTGTTACCATGTAACGGTCAAATACGCCATCACCAGAATTGTATTCATCAATTAATTTTGTATTGTCATCATAAGTGAATGGGTAATGGTTTGTTAAAGTAAGGAAGCGAGTATAGAACGGTTGCTTCACTTGTTTTAACATATCGATAGATTGATCAAAGTACTCGATATCTTTTAATCCCCAGTTTAATTTTGTTTCTGGCGTAATCTTGTAGTCAAGCTCGTTGTAGTAACGATCATAACCAAGTGCCGGATACATAATGTTACGGTTCCAGAATGTTGCGTTGTTTGCGTGGAATACTGCAGTGTAGTATCCTTGCTGACGTAAAATTTCTGGAGTTGCTGTATATTCGTTGTTACCGTGTGTGAAGAATACAGCACCACGGTCTAGTGGATACATTGAAGTATCTACTAAGAATTCAGCATCAGATGTTTTTCCTTGCCCAGTTTGATGGAAGAAGTTATCAAAGTAATAACTTTCTTTCGTAAATTGGTTTAAGAATGGTGTAACTTCTTGTCCGTTAACTGTTGCACCAATTAAGAATGTTTGTAATGACTCAAGAGATACAACGATTACGTTCTTCCCTTTTGCAGTACCAAACATATTTGGATCTGGTTTGCTTTGGGTTGTTTTTACGTAGTTCTCTGTTTCCTGTAATTTACTACCGTCAGCAAATGCTTTTTGTGAACTTGATTTTGCTTGTAAGCCAAGATCATACACTTGGTGTACATATAAACCTAAGTTTTTAACAAGCATAACGCGGTCGAATGAACGTGTTAATAGTTCTGGACGCTCAGCTTCTGCCAATCCTAAGTTTGCGAAGAAAATAGCAATTGTTGACACGAAGTATAGGGAACGCATTGGGCGTGCTACACGTTCTGTCGGTGCAAAATTCTTCATCTTCTTCAATAAAATGAAGAATACGATAATATCAGCAAATGCAAGGATAATTTTGTAGTTAAATAATTCTTTTACACTAGAACCTAAACTTCCGAAGTTAGATGTTTGTCCTAGTACTGGTAAAGTAACGAAGTCATTGTAAAATCCGTAGAACATTACGTTACCAACAAGAACGATTGTTAAGACAAAATTAATTCCAAGTGCTATATAGTTACGTTTTTTCCCTTTTGCAAATAATGCAAGACCAACAAGCAGTAATGATGCTGCTAATGGGCTCAGGAATAAAATGAATTCTTGCATGAAAGATTCAAGTTTTAAATCAAAGCTTGTGCGTGTAATAAGATATGTCTTCAACCATAAGGCTAAAGCTACGAATGCAGTGAAACGCACATTTTGAAATTGTGATTTCAAGGTTTCTTTCATTCATTTCCACCCTTTCTCTATCAGGCTTGGTCGATTTTGGAGCGAAAAATGCTAAAATAAAAAATACATAGTTTTCTTGGCCATAATTAAAGGTTCTATATTCACCCATATACGACTATAACTATGCATACCCTTTTAGTTTCTTGTGTTACTCATAAGCATAACGTCATTTCTGTATTATACAACAAAATTCATTTCTGAGAAACACTATAACATTTTACATTTTTTGTATGAGATTTGTCACTACCAGAGAAAACTTTAACATTCGTTTATATGTCCGTCAACTAGAAAATATAACAAAGGTAGAGCAGAATGTTAAGTGAAAGTGAAAATTCTCTTTGTTGAGAAATAAGAAATGACAATGGGTAAGTGGTTATCTAGAAACCTATTATATGAAGGGAAGTACGTAAAAATTAACGAACATTTGTTCTTTTTAGGTTTGTTTGTTACAATGAAAGTTCATTGATAGATTATGTGTAATTTTGATGAACTTTTACTGAAAACATATTGTAGCTTATTTCTTTTAAAAAATAGGGAGGCTTTTACATGGAGCAAAAATTTTCAGTTGAAGCGTTTTGGAAGAAAGTAAAACATGTCGCAAAGCAGGCGGGGCAGTCGGTCATTTATGCAAGTTTATTGTTGTTTTACGTTTTGCAGAAACCAGATGTTCCAAAACGAGTGAAAATTATTGTAATTGGGGCACTTGCTTATTTTATTGCACCGATTGATGCGATTCCAGATTTCGTTGCTGGAATTGGTTATACGGATGATTTAGGGGCGTTAATGGCTGCGTTATTACAAGCGTCGTTATACGTCGATGATGATGTAAAAGATAAAGCACGAGTGAAGTTGGCAGAATGGTTTGGTTCGGATATAGACACATCCTTTATCGATCAGAAATTAGATCAATAGGTGAGAACTGTCACATGGTGACAGGGCGAACGTAAGCGAGGAAGTGCATTATGCCATCAGGAAGAACGCATACGAAAATAAACTTAATATCCCTTCCGGTTGTTTTGTTTCTGCTCTTTTCGTATGGACTAACAAATTTTGATTTTTTATTAACTTTTGCAATTGGTTTTTTAGTAGGTACTACATTTTTAACACCGGATTTAGATACGTATAGTAATGCGTATAATAAATGGGGATTCCTGCGTATATTTTGGTATCCGTATAAGAAGGTAATGCCGCATCGCTCCTTCTTTACACACACAATTATACTTGGTGATGTGATTCGTATTGCATACATGTTAATTGTGTTTTCTCCATTTTTATTCCTATTAAATGTAATCGCGCTTGACGGTAATTTAATAGAAATTGCGAAGGACCATGAGGTTGAAATTGTAACGTTCGTAATGGGAATTGTTGTGGCAAGCACGCTTCACATTATAGCGGATAAAGTGAATACGCGCCGCAAGAAAATGATGAGAAAAAAGAAGAGACGCAGAAGATAAAAAACCGTCCCAAAAGGTATTTTGGGACGGTTTTTCTTTTTTAATCAAACGTTTGTTTAAAAAGGAAATTAAGCTTTCAGTACTTTAATACCTTTTACGATGTTCCAAATGAAGTAGTATAAGCTAATGATTCCGCAAATACATAAGACAATCATTGTACCGATCCCCAATGTTACATCCGGTTGATCAGATCCAAGACCCATAATTCCTAAAATAGTTACGCCAATGAATGTAGCGATGCTTGGAATGATGTGTGTCCATAGAGCGCGTTTTGCGTGTGGTTTCGTTTCAGAATCGCCCACAGTCCACACAATAATCGGGAATAAGATAGGGGCAAATAATACACTAAAGTATGATAAAGCTGCTAATATTTTGTTTCCGTTCATATATATCACCTCATGAATAATGTCTGTTGTTATACTATTATTATGCAATAGTTTTGGCAAGCTTTCTATCGATGAACATTACAGCAAGGTGACGATTTTGTAAGATTTTTATGTTAAATAATAAAATTTTCGAAAAAATCTTTTTAAACGGAAATTGTTATGGTACAGTATAAATGAAAGTTATTGAAAACGTTTTCTTAAACGTTTTTTTATTTTAGGCTGAAAGGTATGATGACCTGATAGTCTATTGATGAGGTTATTCTATTTAAAAGGGGATTCTTTAGGGGGAGAGAACAATGAACACATGGACACAAGTTTATGATCCGTTCGGAAACATTTGGATTTCGGCAGCAGTCGCACTTATTCCGATTATCTTTTTTTTCTTAGCTTTAGCAGTTTTCCGCATGAAGGGGTACGTGGCAGGATTTATTACAGTTGTACTTACAATTTTAGTGGCGTTATTCGCTTATAAGATGCCGTTCATGATGGCGATGGCAGCGACTGGATATGGTTTTTTATACGGATTATGGCCAATTGCTTGGATTATCATTATGTCGGTATTTTTATATAAAATATCTGTGAAAACAGGTCAATTCGATGTGATTCGTGCATCTGTATTATCCATTACGAATGATCATCGTTTACTCGTTATTTTAATCGGTTTTTCATTCGGAGCATTTTTAGAAGGGGCAGCAGGATTTGGTGCACCAGTAGCGATTACGGCAGCGCTTCTTGCAGGTCTTGGGTTAAATCCTTTATATGCAGCAGGTCTTTGTTTAATTGCAAATACAGCACCAGTAGCGTTCGGGGCGATGGGTATTCCGATTACAGTTGCTGGACAAGTAACAGGTATTGATCCACATAAAATTGGACAAATGGCTGGACATCAATTACCGTTCTTATCATTATTTGTTCCATTCTTTATCGTATTTTTAATGGACGGGTTGAAAGGGGTAAGACAAACATGGCCTGCTTTACTTGTAGCAGGTAGCTCATTTGCAATTACGCAGTTCATAACAGCGACATTCTTAGGACCAGAACTTCCGGATATTACGTCAGCACTTGTAAGTTTAGTGAGTTTAGCGCTGTTCTTAAAAGTATGGCAACCGAAAGAAATTTATCAATCGGGGCAAGCAAATAGAGAAGTAGCTGCGGCAACGACGGCGACATCTATGCCGAAACTAACAGTAGGAAAAGTCGTAAAAGCATGGTCTCCATTCATTGTTTTAACTGTGATGGTAGTTATTTGGAGCCAAAGTTTCTTTAAATCGTTATTTGCTCCAGGCGGCGCATTGGAAAGCCTTGTGTTTAAGTTTGAAATTCCAGGCTTGCACAATTTAGTAATGAAAGCAGAGCCTATTGTAAATAAAGCGACGCCTTACGAGGCAATTTTGAAGTTTGATGTATTATCAGCAACGGGAACAGCAATTTTAATTGCTTGTCTCATTTCCATGCTGATTTTGAAAATGAGTGTAAAAGATGCAGTGGTAACATTTAAAGAAACTTTAAGTGAACTTAAAATGCCAATTCTATCTATTGGATTTGTATTAGGATTTGCATTTATCGCAAACTATTCTGGGCTATCTTCTACACTAGCATTGGCACTAGCAGGAACTGGCGGACTATTCCCGTTCTTCTCACCATTCTTAGGGTGGATTGGCGTATTCTTAACAGGGTCTGATACGTCAGCGAATGCATTATTCTCAAATTTACAAGCAATTACAGCGCAGCAAGTCGGTGTATCTGAAGTACTTCTCGTTGCAGCAAATACAACGGGCGGTGTAACAGGAAAAATGATTTCTCCGCAATCGATTGCCATTGCTTGTGCAGCAGTTGGACTTGCTGGGAAAGAATCAGATTTATTCCGGTTTACAGTAAAGCATAGTTTGTTCTTCGTAATAATTGTGGGGATTATGACTTATGTTCAGGCTTATTATTTAACTTGGATGATTCCATAAAGAGCAAAAGAAATAAACTTTGCATTTTTCAGATTATCGTGTATGATGAGAAAGTATTGAAAATTAAATCAGTGATAAACTAGGGGTGCCTAACGTATGCGTAGGCTGAGAGAGAAGCGCGTGAACTTCTTAACCCTTTGGACCTGATCTGGCTCGTACCAGCGTAGGGAAGTTAACGGCTTTACATAATGATGTCTTTTATGAGCCAGGTCCTTATTTTTTTATGGACCTGGCTCTTTTTATTTTGGCATACGCTGGCCATATCTCGTCCTTGTCACGTACAGGGGGGCAATAAAGGTTATGAAACAGTCTGTTTCAGCTGAGCAAATTGAATTGAAATCGAGTTTACCAGGAAGTAAGAAAGTGTATGTGGATGGACCACGAGAAGGTATGAAGGTGCCGATGCGTGAGATTGAACAAAGCGATACAAACGGCGTTCCGAATCCGCCAATTCGTGTGTATGATACGAGCGGTCCTTATACGGATCCAGAGTATAAAGTGGACCTGGAAAAGGGGTTGCAGGCGCCGCGCCACTCTTGGATTCTAGAGCGTGGGGATGTAGAAGCATACGAAGGGCGCGAAGTGAAACCAGAGGATGACGGTGTGAAGGTGGCTTCAAAACATACACCTGTTTTCCCGCAGATGGATCGCAAACCGCTTAGAGCGAAGCAAGGTGCAAATGTTACGCAAATGCATTATGCGCGTAATGGCATCATTACGTCTGAGATGGAATACGTTGCGATTCGTGAAGGAGTAGAGCCGGAGTTTGTTCGCAAGGAAATCGCGGAAGGTCGTGCTATTTTACCAGCGAATATTAACCATCCTGAAGCAGAGCCGATGATTATCGGACGTAATTTCCACGTGAAGGTTAATGCAAATATCGGTAACTCTGCTGTATCGTCTTCTATTGCAGAAGAAGTAGAGAAGATGACGTGGGCTACTCGCTGGGGTGCAGATACGATTATGGATTTATCTACAGGTAAAAACATTCATACGACGCGTGAGTGGATTATTCGTAACGCGCCTGTACCAGTTGGAACTGTACCAATCTATCAAGCGCTTGAAAAAGTAAATGGAATTGCAGAAGATTTAACGTGGGAAGTGTATCGTGATACGTTAATTGAGCAGGCGGAGCAAGGCGTTGATTACTTCACGATTCACGCTGGCGTATTACTTCGTTACATTCCAATTACTGCAAAGCGTACGACAGGTATCGTTTCGCGTGGTGGTTCAATTATGGCGCAGTGGTGTTTATTCCATCATAAAGAAAACTTCCTATACACTCATTTTGAAGAGATTTGTGAAATTATGAAGCAGTACGATGTTTCGTTCTCTCTTGGAGATGGATTGCGTCCCGGTTCGATTGCAGATGCAAATGACGAAGCGCAATTCTCAGAGCTTGAAACACTTGGTGAATTAACGAAGATTGCTTGGAAACATGATGTGCAAGTGATGATTGAAGGACCTGGGCATGTACCGATGCATTTAATTAAAGAGAACATGGAGAAAGAGCTTGATATTTGTCAGGGCGCGCCGTTCTATACACTTGGGCCGTTAACGACAGATATCGCACCAGGGTATGACCATATTACATCGGCAATTGGAGCTGCGATGATTGGCTGGTTTGGAACAGCGATGCTTTGTTATGTAACGCCGAAAGAACATTTAGGTTTACCGAATAAAGATGATGTACGCGAAGGTGTTATTACGTACAAAATCGCTGCGCATGCGGCTGATCTGGCGAAAGGGCACAAAACGGCTCATCAGCGTGATGATGCACTTTCAAAAGCTCGCTTTGAATTCCGTTGGCGCGATCAATTTAATTTATCTTTAGATCCTGAACGTGCAATGGAGTATCATGATGAAACGTTGCCAGCAGAAGGTGCGAAAACGGCTCATTTCTGTTCCATGTGTGGACCAAAGTTTTGTAGTATGAGAATTTCACATGATATTCGTGAATACGCAAAAGAAAATGATTTAGAAACGACAGAAGCAATTGAAAAAGGAATGAAAGAGAAAGCGAAAGAATTTAAAGACACTGGTAGTCATTTATACCAATAACACGTTACACCTCTTTACTTGATTGATCACACTGTAGTACCTAACTTAAATATAGAAGAAGCCCGCTTTGCTAAGACGGTAGCAAAGTGGGCTTCTGTCGTTTATAAAGCGAAGAAGAGGTGTACCCAGTAGAATAAGAGGAATAATGTGACGACTGTTGTGAGTGGAATAACGATAAGGGATACACTTAAATAGTCTTTCCATTTTACTTTAATTTTGTTTTGTCTCAGGATATACATCCAAATAAGGGAAGCTAGCGTACCAATTGGTAGTAATAGTGAACCGATGTCACTACCAATAATGTTTGCGAGATAGATAGTTTTTAAAGTGATTGGGTCTAGTCCCATTTCTGTTAATGTGATCGTACCAATCATAAGTGCAGGGTGATTATTGAAGACGTTAGAGAGGAGGGAAACGAGTCCGCCCATTGCAAAGCTAGCATAAAGTAGATGTTGATTTACAACTGGCTCAAGCCATTGTACAAGGGCAGCTGTTAAACCTGCATTGTGAAGTCCGTAAATAATGACGTACATAGAGAAAGCGAAAATTAAAATGTGCCATGGTGTCTTTTTCAAAATATCGATAGGGTTTGTTCGTAAGTAGTACCATCTCCAGATAAGAAGAACGAGTGAACCGAGTACGGCAACGATTTCGATTGGAATAGATAAGAAGGATGCAACGAACAGAAGACAGCGCATAAGGAAGACGAAGCCTAATACTTTTAGCATGAATTTTGTACGTTTTTGTTTCGTATCAACAGAATTTTTTCCCTTTAACGGATGGAAGTTTTTCGTGAAGAATATTTCTTCGATATCATATGAAGAAACAGGTAATTTTTTTGGAAGTTTTTTCTTCAAAACCGTATACATGAGCCATGACATAAACAATAGTCCTAATGTTGCAGGTACAAACATCATAGCAGTATGCATATAAAGAGTCATATGGACGATGTTTAATGCGATTAAATTTACGATATTACTTACACCAATTGGTGCGCTAGATGCAGTAGCGATTAAAGCACCGCTTAATAAATAAGGGATTTGTTGGTGAGGTTTTAATTTAAGGTTTCTTAGTAATAAAATTAGGATTGGAGTTGTAATTAAAATACTACCATCGTTATTAAATAAGAGAGTCATAAGAAAACATAATAATTGAATATACCAGTATAAACGACGACCAGAGCCTTTTGCTAAATTTGCAAGTTTCGCTGCGGACCAGTGGAAGAAGCCGAAGCTTTCTAATATAACCGCCATAACGATGGTCGCTAATATTGTTATGGAGGCACCGCCAATTTTACTAATAATGTCCATGACGTCTGGTTTTGATACAAGTCCAGTAATCAGGATAATGCCAGCACCAATTGCTGCCGGCCACGCCTCATTTAAACCACGAGGTCGCCAAAAGATAACAATCATCGTTAGGAAGAATACAATAATAGTAATCCATATTTCAATGCTCATATTTTGCCTACCTTTCTATTTTTCCTTGAACAAGTAGCTTGTCTCAAGTTTATATTGGTAGTATATTCAGCAAAAAATAAGAAGAACTAGACGTATAACGGAGTATAGTGAATATGTGTTTTTCAAGTTATGGGACAAGTATCTCTCTTAGTGAAATAACTATTGTGAGAGGAGTCTATAAATTGAAGGGGCAGTAAGGTAGTATATGAAATTTATATGAGCGATTATTGAAATATATCGATCGCAAATCAAAATATATGAGCGATTTTTAAAATATATCGATTTACCGAAAAAAATGACAAAAGGGTCCATCCCAAAATATCTTTTGGAACAGACCCACACAATATTATTTTTCCTTCAAAAAAGTTCGATCCTTCAAGAATAAATTCCAGAAGAAAATAAATCCTGGTAATAAAATTGCGATCCCAATTGCATATAGAATAAGTAATGCATAGAATGTTTCTGTCGTTGTAAAGCTCGTAAATACAGTTACATCAGGATAAATAATATATGGTAAATGCGCAACGCCGTAAGCGTAACTTGCAAATGCATATTGAGCGACGACTGCTAAAACGGCAATGCGAGGGTATCCTAGTGCGCCATACTTTTTGTTTGTCCACCAAAGAGAAGAGTACCCAATAACGAATAAAACGATAGAAACTGTAAACCATGGGAATTGCTTGATTAATCCTTGCATCAGCCAGTGTGTTTCCGGATCCATTACAACGAGGGCGATAATTGCCGTGACGAGCGTTGCAGGGCCAAGGATGATCGCGTTTCTTCTATAAATTTTATATGCATCTTCTGAACGTTGTTCTCTCGCAAAATCAGCAAGAAAGAGAGAGGAGAGAAATAGTTCCGAAGTTAGTCCGAAGAGCATGTAACAGTAGATCACCGGGCTAGAAAGAAGTTTTCCATAAAGGAGTACTTCTTTTCCTTCAGACATTGTAATATAAGCCCCCTCTGTAACAGGTAAAACGGTAATTAATAGAGCAGGAATTAAGAGCCCTGTAATACCTGAAATAATACGAAGAAGGTGTTGGTACTTAGGTAGAGAATAAGCAAATACCATAAATGTACTGCGAATTGCCACGAGTACTAAAATTAACATAACTGGTACGAACATGACTGTCGCAAGGGTGAAAGCAGCTTTCGGAAAGAAACCGAGAAAAGCGACAACGACAAAGACGAGAAATGTATTTGTTACTTCCCAGGTTGGTGATAAGTATCGATTGGCAAGCTTGGCAGCGAGCGTTGGATGTTTTGCGTATACCATGCCCCAAAAACCTGCTCCAAAATCGATGGACCCTAATATACTATATACGAAAATAAGAGCCCATAAGATGATGATTGCAATACTTTCCTCATGCACGAGAATCGCCTCCTTCGTGATGTAAATCATTTGTAAGCGGATGTTTCTTAAAGAATGTTCGTAGTACAAAAACTGTTAAAATACCGAGTCCAATATATAAAATGATGAATAGAATAAATAAAGGACCGACAAAATCAGCGCGTGTAGAAGCGTCGACTGTACGTTGCATACCGTAAATGGTCCATGGCTGACGACCGCTACAGCTGAAAATCCACCCAAATTCAATGCCGAGCATCATAATTGGTCCACATGCGGCAGCTCCCCAAAGAAGCCACTTCGGTAGCTCTGTTCCTTTTTTTCGGTAAACAAAGTACCAATATAAGAGGGCAATTGCTGCAACTGCAAAGGTAAAGGCAGCAGTGCCAACCATTAAATTGAACAGTGTATGCGTGTAAAATGGTGGCCATGTTTCTTGTGGAAATTCCTTTAGTCCTTTTACGACAGTGCTAGGGTCTAGTCCTACTAGTAGGCTAAGCATGTTCGGAATTTCTAGTGCGTAGTTTAGTTCAAGTGTGTTGGGATCTACAACGCCGCCAATTGATAACGGTGCATGTGATGTCGTTTCAAATAAAGCTTCAGCAGATGCCAGTTTTTCAGGGGAATGCTTATGTAAAGCAATTGCCGATTCGTGTCCCGAAAGCCACATCGTAGCGCCTGTAATAAATGTCACGACGAGTCCTAACAGTAGTCCTTTTTTATGATATGCCACTTCACGTTCACTTACATTCTTCTTTAATAATTTAAATCCAGCGATAGAGGCAATGACGGCAGCTCCAGTTGCGTAGGCTGTAATCACAACGTGGAATGCGCTCGTGCCAAAACTCGGATTAAAGAAAGCTTTCCACGGATCAACGTTAAAAACTGATCCATCTGGCCCCATTGAAAAGCCCGCGGGTGTATTCATCCATGTATTTGCCGATGTAATAAGCACGGCGGATGCCGTGGCACCAATCATAACGAAGAATAGCGAGATTAATCTCATGAATGGAGGTAGTTTGTCAGCTGCATATACATAAATGGACATGAACAAAGCCTCTAAAAAGAAGGCGAAAATCTCAATTTGAAAGGGCACAGAAATAACTTGCCCAACAATTTTGGCAAAACCAGGCCAAAGCAGTGAGATTTGCACACCAACGATTGTTCCAGTTGGAATTGCTACACCAAGAAGGATGGCAAAGGCCTTTGTCCATCTTTTCGCCATAATGGCGTAGTCGGAATCTTTCTTCCAGTGATAGAGTATTTCACTTATAAAAATCATTAATGAAAGTCCGACACCAAGTGTTGCGAAGATAATGTGGAATGCTAGTGAAGAACCGAAAAATGCTCTTGCTAATGTTACCGTATCCATATGTAAACTCCTCTTCTTTTTTGCCATTATTTTCTGATTGAATTGGAAGATTTATTCAAAAAAACTTCCAAAAATATATATGTATTTAAAAAGTGAATATGATAATATTATGTTTGAATATTCTAAATAGAAAGAAGTTCATGTTTAATAATATTTTGTTTGTTTTTTAGTGAGGAATATTTTATAATCTTTTATGCGAACATAAGTTCTGTTTTTGAAATGAAGAAGTTTATGTGAAATGGAGAGGATGTTTGATGTATCCTGAAGTCATTAAAAAGATGGCATTTTCAAAAGAGCATAGAGATTTATTATTGAAGCTGTATAATAAAGAGATTACGCGTAGTGAGTATGATCGACTCGTGGAATCGCTATATAGACCTTCTAAAGAGGCTTGTGAGGGATAGAGGAACGGGAGACAATCTAACAGATTGTCTTTTTTACATTTACGTATGTTCTGGTAAAATTAAGGATAGCCTTACTAGGGAGGTGAAAAGTTTGCGGAAACGTATATATATAGTGATTGGAGTTATCCTTTTAATCGCTTTAGGTGGAATTGTATTTTGGTCAGCTTTGCAAGGAAACCGTACGGAACATTTTATTTTAAGACATATGGTGAATGAAAATGGGACGCTTGCTACATATCGTTTAGAAGATACAAAAGCAGGTACCGGTGAAGCGAAAGGCCGTGAAGCTTTATCGGAATCAGCAGGACTATGGTTGCAATATACACTCGATAAAGACGATCAAGCGTTATTCGATGAACAAGTTAAGGTTATTCAAAATAACTTTGTACATAAGAACCAAATTGTTTTATGGAAAATCTCTGAAAAGGGAGAAATGCAGTCAGCTACAAATGCACTTATTGATGACCTTCGTATTATAGAACAGTTATATCGCGCTTATGAAATGTACAAGGAAGAGCGCTATAAAAACTTGGCAGATCAATTGAGTGATGCTGTAATTCGTTATAATAAGAAAGATAATTATTATGTTGATTATTATGATGCAGATGCAAGGAAACAAAATGATTTTGCAACAACGTCATATATAAATCCGCGCGCGTTCTCCTATATGAAAAAGTATGGCAAAGTTTCTGCTCAGCAATATCAGGAAGTCGTTCAATTTTTAGCGGATTATCCAAGGCATGGATGGGCATTCCCGAAAGAGTATAAAGCAGATGGTACATTTACGTATGACAAAGAAGTGAATCTTATTGATCAATCATACGTTGCATATCATCGTAGTTTAGGTGGTCTTTCATCCGATGCTTATTTGGAATTTATAAAGAAGAAATTTCAGGAGGATGGAAAGTTATACGGTCGTTACAATTTAGAAACGGGAAAACAAACTGTCAATTATGAATCGCCAGCGGCTTACGGATTAACGATTTTGTACGTACTACAAACAGGTGATACAAAGTTTGCAAAGGAATTATATGATCATATGGCCACATTCCGAAATGACAACGTATTTAGTAGATATTACGGTGGATATGTAACAGGTGAAAATAACAATACGCATATTTTTGATAATGTTTTGCCGCTTTTAGCTGAAATAGAATTAGAGAAGAGTGAAAAATAAAAGGTGCCACCCTTGGGGATGGCACCTTTCATTTTTTGATATTATTTTACGTCCTAATATTGGAGAAGTAATCAATCACGAATTCACGGAATTGCTGGGCAGTTTTTGATAAGTAACGTTTTTTTGACCAGCTTAACCCAATCGTTCGCTCACAATTTGGTTCAATAATACGTAACTTATTTAATGCTAAAGTAGAGTTTTTTAATAAAGTTAAACTTGGGACAAAGGCGATGCCGAGGCCTTGCTTAATAAGGTCGCTAATCACGGTTGGTTCATCTACTTCAAAAGCGATATGTGGAGTGAAGCCAGCTTCTTTACAAAATTCATCTGTTAAGTGCCGAAATCCATAGCCAGTGTTCATACTAATGAACGGTTCGTCTTTTACTTCATGTAGATAGATACTTTTACGTTCTGATAAACGATGACCTGAAGGGACGACTAAGAAAATTTCTTCTGTAATAAGTGGTTCCCAAATAATCTCTTCGCCTTCAATTGGCACAGAAGAAATGCAAAAGTCAATTTCTATATTATCTAGTTGTCGTTTCATAGAAGGAGTAGATGCGAGAAATTGTTGGAATCGAACGTTAGGATGTTCTAGTAAAAAAGAACCAATTAGTTCGGGTAATATTCTTGGAATAGAAACAGCCAACGTAATAGAGCTTTGTTGTAAGTCAGCTAAATCTTTAATTTCTCGTTCGCCTTCACTTAATTCATGAAAAATGCGCTCTACTCGTTTTAAGAATACTTTCCCGAAAGAGTTTAATGTAATTTGTCGCCCTTGGCGGTCAAATAGCGGAACGCCTAAGTCCTTTTCTAATCTAGCAATTGTTTTGCTGAGCGAAGGTTGTGCGATATGCAATTCCTCAGCCGCTTTTGTCATATGTTCTAATCGTGCGACTGTTTGAAAGTATTTTAGTTGAAGAAGTTCCATTTTGACTCTCCTATCTATAGATCGAAAGGAATGAATTGATAATTAAAGATGTATTATACAGTATGAAAAGTGACGTGTATAGTAAATCTGTTAAACCATTGTAATGGTGTGAAATTAGGAGAAGGAGTATGTTTCATGAATGGAATTCAACTTATATTTAAAGATTGGAAAGCGATGTGGCACCATAAACATGGGCGTATCGCTTTAATTTTTTTATTAATCGTTCCTTTAATTTATTCAGGATTCTTTTTAGCTGGATATTGGGATCCATACGGACGATTAGATAAATTACCTGTTGCGATTGTGAATTTAGATAAAGGCGCTGCGATGGATGAGAAAACAATTCATGCAGGAGACGATTTTGTAAAAAATTTAAAAGAGAATAAGGAACTGGCTTTTCATTTCGTATCAGAAAAAAATGCTGAGGAAGGGTTAAAAGAAGATAAGTACTATATGGTTGTTACGATTCCAGCCGATTTCTCTAAAAAGGTAAGTACACTTATGGATGAGAAGCCAGAACCAGCACAATTGCAGTACAAAGTAAATCCGGGTAAAAACTTTGTAGCAGCGCAAATTGGAACGACAGCTGTTGAAAATATGAAAACAAAAATTTCAAATAGTATTACGAAATCTTATACAGAAGGTGTCTTTTCAAAGTTTCAGGACTTAGCACAAGGGTTGAGTGATGCAAGTAATGGTGCTGGGAAGTTACATGAAGGAACGACAGATGCAAGAAATGGGGCAAATCAACTTGCAGATGGTATTCATCGTTTAAGTGAAGGGACATCAAAAGTGAAAGAAGGAAGTGAAAAACTTGCTTCTAGTAAATCAGCCTTAACTGAAGGAGCGAATGAGCTAAGTCAAGGAGCAACCTCACTTCATAGCGGTATGGAGTTATTGACGCAAGGTGAAAAAACGTTACAATCAGGGGTTAGTGAATTAAGTGCTGGTACAAATGAATGGGTGAACGGAAGTGAGAAACTTGCTGAGGGGCAAGTGAAAGCGGACAATGCAGCAAATAGTGTAAAACAACAATTAGAAGAGTACGTGAAAAATCATCCAGAAGTGCAGCAAGATCCTGCTTTTCAAAAGATTATCGCTACTTCTAATGGATTAGCTCAAGCAACAAACACTTTAAATCATAGTCAGAAACAATTGACACAAGGTGCACAGAAGCTTGCAGATGGTCAGCATAAGGTTGAAGAAGGTATGAATACATTCGGAGTTAAGTTAAATGAAGCTACTGCTGGAACGAAAAAGATAGCAGATGGTGCTACAAATTTAGCTAGTGGATTTACGAAATGGGGAACTGGATTTACATCATTACAAGAAGGTGTAAATCAACTTGCGAATGGCGGAACAGAGCTGAATCATGGTGCTGATCAGTTAACGAACGGACTTGTTAAACTTGACGATGGTGCGAAAGAACTTTCTACGAAATTGGGAGAGGGCGCAGAGAAGATAGCGGATGTTCGCAATGATGATGCACGCAATACGATGTTCTCAGAGCCGGTTCAATTAGTGAAGTCAACAGTTTCTGACGTGCCTAATTACGGTTCGGGTATTGCACCATATTTCTTATCGCTTGCATTTTATGTTGGCGGAATTATGGCATCAAATATTTTACCGCTTGGCCGTAGACAAAATATGAAAGTAAGCGGAACAGTACATTTTATTAATAAATTAGGATTAGTATATGTAATTGGACTTATTCAAGCATTACTAGTGGATGTGGTTGTGCTAGGAGTTATGAAATTAGAAGTTGCAAGTGTGCCACTCTTTGTTTTATCAAGTATCGTTATTTCCTTTACGTTCATGACGTTTATTCTTATGTTAGTAACGGTGTTTGGTCTTGTTGGAAAGTTCTTAGCGGTAACGCTTCTCGTCTTGCAATTAGCGACGAGCGGTGGGACTTTCCCAGGAGAATTAAATATAGCTGTTCTTAGCAAGATTGGACAATTTCTCCCAATGTCCCATTCTCTTAGAGGATTGCAAGATGTGATTTCTTTAGGAGATTGGTCGCAATTACAAATGCAAATTTTAATATTGTTATGCTATCTCGTTGTTGCTGGTGGAATTGCTTGGATTACGAGCCATATACAACATAGGGAAACGAATGCAGAACAAGTTTCTTAAAATGAAAGAAGCTATCCGGTTTTTTCGGATAGCTTCTTTTTTATTTGCGTTCCATTACTGCAAAGTAATTGTTTTCGTTATCAGCGAAGTTAAAAGCTCTGCCAGTAGGTAAATCTACAACTTGTCCAACAGTAACGTTTTTCTCAGAAAGATCTTTATACAGTTGATCTAAGTTGTTAGAGAAGAACATAAGTGAAGGTGTATGTAAGTTTAATTCAGGTTGCATTTTTGCAATTAACGCTTTATCGTGAAGGACGATGCTTGTGCTTGCTTCTTTTGACGGTGCAATTTCAATCCAGCGAAAACCTTGTCCGTTATTTTCTTCCGCAATAATTTGGAATCCTACTGTCTCAGTCCAAAATTGTACTGCTTCATCTTGATTATTTACATATAGCATAATTTGCCCAATTTGATTAATCATAGGTGTGTCCTACTTTCTTTTCTTTTATGGAATTCTATTATATCAAAGATATGGTTTGAATACCTTTTCGTGATTTTTCGGAAGTACAATCTTAGCCCATTTCATCGTAGGAGAAGGTCCTGTAATCCATGTATGAAATGGTAGTGTACTGCATAGGACCATTGCTGAAATCGAGATTGTGGCTGTTATTGTAAATAATAATAAGCTATATAATATTGTGTTTTCTTGCAGTGTGAATAAAGAAAGAAACTTTGTACATAGTTGCAAGAAGAAAAAGTGAGCTAAATAAGCACCATACGTGTAATTCCCGATAAATCGTAAAGCTTTATATAAGAAACCGCGTCGCTGTACGATTGTAATAGATAGCACGTAAAGTATGATAATTTCGCATACGATATATAAAAACATAGACGGTTTTAAATAAGTCGAAACGGTTAAATGAATAGAGTTTGCTCCGTAAAAACTAAATAACTCATAATTGATGAATAAAAATAAGACGAAAAATAATATTGTGATTAGTGGGATATGTTTCATGACAAATAGTCGCCAAGTTTTTAGTGCTACAGCCGCGATTCCTCCCATGACGAAATAGAACGAATAGAAGAAGAAGGAACGATCTGTATAATGTAAAATGGTTGAGCTAGTCAATTTCTCTCCATTAAAAATGTAGTGCGAAGAATACCACATTAAGAGGAAATATAGAGAAGCAAAGACGGTCATATATTTATATATGTCTTTTTTATTTTCTGTTCGTTTTTGAAACCAATAAAATAGTGTGCACAGTAAAGGGAACAGTAGGTGAATTTGAAACATCATAATTACATACCAAAGATGGGGTGCGGCTGTTCCGAGTAATAAACTTTTTATTCCGCCTTGTAATGTGATCATATCGTTTGTTGTTAATAAGTAAAGAATAGACCAGAAGAGATAAGGAATGAGTAAATGTGCGGCTTTTTCAGAAATATATTCTTTGTATACTAATTGCTTTGTATAGTGACGAATTAAGTGGAAGCCGACGATAAATATGAATGCAGGTGCTGAAAATTTTGCAAGGTTAAATAGCATGCCCATAATGAGGGATTGCTCAAGTAAGACATTTCCTTGATTCATTGTATATAATAACGAACTTTGCAAAACGACAGCAAGGAATGCAATGCTTTGCAAAACTTTAAATTCTGGTGCGCTTTGTGTCATCATGTCCAACTCCTTTTCCATACATGATTATAGTACGGAGAATGGATAATGGATGTGGAATATTTGTGAAGATTTTAACAAATTTGTGGCGGAATGGATTAACAACAAAAAAAGAGGATGCTCGTTTGGAGCATCCTCTTTCTATCTATTAAGCAAATTTGTTTTTGATCCAGTTCTTACCTTCTACAAGGCGAGCTGTCATTACGGCACAAGCGTTATCTGCTGTTACGTTTAACATCGTTGCAGGAGGATCAATGATAGTACTAATCGCTGCAATAATTGGCAATGCTTCTGGCGGGAAGCCGTATAGAGAAACGATTAACATTTCACCAATCATACCTCCGCCTGGAATAGCGCCCATTACTGTTCCTACTAATAAAGAAACAACAAGTGCGATTGCTAATGTTTTTGGTCCTTCGAATTCCATGTTGAAAATACCGAATAAGAAAGCAATTTTTAATACGCCGCCTAAAACAGAGCCGTCTTTATGGAGTGTAGATCCAAGAAGGACAACTGTTTCACGAACGTCAGAAGAGATACCCATTTTCTTCGTTGCTTCTAAGTTTGCTGGAATACTTGCGGCACTACTACAAGTTGCAAGAGATGTAACTGTAGGAGAGACCATGTTCTTCCAAAATACTTGTACACCTTGCTTGCGACCTGCAAGGTATGCATAGAACGTAAAGAATACAAAGAAGTAAATAAGAGATGCTGGATAGTATACCATTGCTGCTCGGAAGTAAGTTCCAAGAAGTTGTGGTCCAAATTCACCAACTAATGCTGCGAAGTAAGCAGCAAGTCCGATTGGAGCGTAGTACATAATGAAAGATACAACTTTCATTGAAATTTCTGCACCAGCTTGTAAGAATGTAGCGAATGGTTTTCCTTTTTCACCAACTGCTGAAGTTGCAACCCCCATTAAAATAGAGAAGAAAATAAGTGCTAACATATTTTCACGAGATAGTAACTTCGAGAAGTCAGATACTGTTAGAATACCGACGATTTGATCTGCAACACTAACTGCTTTTTCAGCTTTGTCAGGTTGGGTTAGTTCTAATACAACACCTTGTGCTGGCGGGAATACTTTCACGACAATAATCATAAAAATAGCAGCTAAAATACTTGTAAATAAGAAAGTCCCAGCCATACTAGACATAATTTTACCGAAACGTTTTAATCCATCCATATTAGCAATAGATGACGCGATGCTAAAGAACACTAGAGGTACAACAATCGTAAACATTAAGTTTAAGAAAATGTCACCAAGCGGCTTTAAAGCAACTGCATCGGCACCCATGAAATAACCAATGAAACCACCAATTAGGATAGAAGATAATAAAATAAGTGGAAAGCGATATGCCTTCATAAATATATCCTCCTATCAATTATAAAAAATCATACTGAATTATTATAGCGAGTTAGAGCCCTCTTTACTAGGAGAATACGGATAGATGGAATAGCGTGAAAACCGAGAAATTTTTGTTTTTAAGCTCGGCATACAGCAGGAAATCTAGACATATATATTTGTAACCTAGTTGTGGTAAGGGATGCGCCGTAACTTAGGTTTGGAAAAAGGGGGAGGGAAAAGGGATGAATATTTTACTTTGCTGTGCAGCGGGAATGTCTTCCAGCTTGATTGTTACAAAAATGGAGAAAGCAGCAGAGGCAAAAGGGATAGAGGTAAAGATTTGGGCTGTATCAGGTTCTGAAGTAAATAGTCACATAGATGAAGCTGATGTACTTTTACTTGGACCGCAAGTACGTTATTTATTACCGAAAATGAAAGAATTATGTAAGGGGAAAGGAGTACCTGTTGATGTCATTCAATCCGTCCATTACGGACTTTGTAATGGAGAAGCTATCTTGCAAGCAGCTTTGTCAATGAAACCATGAGGAGAGTGGGATAGATGATACGGTTTTTAGAGAAATATGTAATGCCGGTAGCAGGAAAGGTTGCAGAGCAGAGGCATTTGCTAGCAATTCGTGATGGACTTGTATTGACGATGCCGTTCTTAATTATAGGATCAATTTTTCTTATTATTAGTACATTACCAATCCCCGGGTATAGTGAATTCATGGCGAGTTTGTTCGGGAAAAACTGGAACGTAGCATTAGGGTATCCAGTTAGTGCAACTTTTAATATAATGGCTTTAATAGCCGTTTTTGGAATCGCTTACAGGCTTGGGGAATATTATAAAGTGGACGCTCTAGCATCCGGGGCATTGTCGCTTGTGACATTTTTACTTGCAACTCCATTTCAAGTTGCATATATCATGCCGGGTACGAAAGAAAGTATACTGGTAGATGGAGTAATTCCAGCGGCATTAATGGGAAGCCAAGGTTTATTTGTAGCGATGATTATTGCAATTATATCTACTGAAATATACCGATTTCTTGTACAAAAAAAGATGATTATAAAAATGCCTGAGACAGTTCCACCGGCAGTAACGCGTTCATTTGCAGCGCTTATTCCTGGGTTTATTGTTGTGACAGTTGTTTGGATCATTAGATTGATTTTTGAACACACAACTTTCGGAAGCATTCATAATGTTGTAGGGAAGCTACTGCAAGAACCGCTGAGTATACTTGGTGCTAGTCTTTGGGGAGCAGTTATAGCGGTTATTCTCGTTCATGTCCTTTGGGCGTGTGGAATTCATGGAGCTACAATTGTGGGCGGTGTAATGAGCCCGATTTGGTTATCGTTAATGGATCAGAACCGGATTGCTTTTCAAGCGGGCCAAGATGTACCGAACACGATTACTGCACAGTTTTTTGATTTATGGATTTATATGGGCGGTTCTGGTGCAACACTAGCCTTAGTTGTCGGAATGTTATTGTTTGCGCGAAGTCAGCAATTAAAAAGTTTAGGACGATTGTCAATTGCACCTGGTATTTTTAATATTAATGAAATGGTAACTTTCGGTATGCCAATTGTCATGAATCCACTGTTACTTATTCCATTTATAGTAGTTCCAGTTGTGTTAACAATTGTTTCTTATTTCGCAATGGAGTGGGGATTGGTAGCTCGTCCAAGTGGTGCTGCTGTAACATGGACGACACCAATTCTATTTAGTGGATATTTAGGATCGGGTGGCAAAATTTCAGGTGTGATTTTGCAACTCGTTAATTTTGCACTAGCGTTCGTCATATATTTACCATTCTTAAAAATATGGGATAAACAAAAATTAGCGGAAGAAAAGGGGGCGTAAAGAACTAAAATGGATACGGTAGAAACGAAGGCCTTTCACTTAATCTTGCATGGGGGAAATGCGAGAAGTTGTTCAATGGAAGCAATTGATTGCGCGAAGCGTGGAGAGTTTACAGAAGCAGAAGCGAAATTACAAGAAGCGTTAGAGGAATTAAAAGAGGCGCACCGTGTACAAACGGATCTCATACAGAAAGAAGCCGGTGGTGAAAAGACTGAGGTTACCCTTCTAATGGTACATGCGCAAGATCATTTAATGAATGCAATTACAGTGAAGGAATTAGCGAGTGAGTTTGTAGAATTATATAGGAAGATGTCAATATCTGAATGAACCTTGCGTATGCAAGGTTTTTTATTTCATTAAATAGAGGGTAAAAACACTAAAAAATTTTTTTAGTGTTTTTTTATTTTAAATACAACTAGACAACTAAACACTAATCTATTTTCATACAGTTATGTGTTAAAAGCGTGTTGTTTTATAACACACTGTGTTTTTTTGGTCGACACACTAATTGAAAGCGTTAACACACAAAGAAAATGGTCGAAAAAGTGCTGATTTTAGTGGTTTTAAAAAGTTGGCACGCTAATTGCATTGATAAATAGCGTAAAGAAAAATAAATAAAATATTAATTTTTTATACTACACAAGGGGGATTTTCAAATGAATATTTTATTATGTTGCTCAGCAGGGATGTCTACAAGTTTACTAGTTACAAAAATGGAAGCGGCTGCAAAAGCTCGCGGTCTAGAAGGAAAGATTTGGGCTGTATCTGGGGATGCAGTAAAAACGAATATCGATCAAGCAGATGTATTATTACTAGGACCACAAGTTCGTTACATGCTTTCTTCAATGAAAACGCTTGCTGATGAGAAAAACGTTGGAATCGACGTTATCAATCCAATGCACTACGGCATGATGAATGGAGAGGCAGTTTTAGATCACGCATTAACACTTAAAAAATAATT
This sequence comes from Bacillus sp. BD59S, assembly GCF_007363175.1. NCBI lineage: Bacteria > Bacillati > Bacillota > Bacilli > Caryophanales > Bacillaceae > Bacillus > Bacillus sp. BD59S. Next base: position 4,820,137 of record NZ_CP034686.1, on the reverse strand, counting down.
AGGGGGGAAGCAAAATGCAAAAGTTTATTGCATTCATGGAGAAATATATTGTTCCTGTCGCTGGTAAAATCGGATCGCAACGTCACTTAGCTGCGATCCGTGACGGATTTATTGCAGTTATGCCACTTATTTTAGTTGGTGCACTGGCATCACTAATTAATGGTTTTCCATCTGAAGCTTTCCAAGATTTCATGAAAGGTTTGTTTGGTGAAACGTGGAAACAAGTTGGCGGTGGAATGTGGACTGGCTCTTTCGCGATTCTAGCACTAATCATAGCATTTACAACAAGTTATAACTTAGCAAAATCTTACGGCGTTGATGGTTTGTCAGCAGGTATTATTTCATTTGGTGCGTTAATTATTCTTACGCCAACAACACCGAAAGAAGGCGGATTGAACTTAGCTTGGACAGGTGCACAAGGGTTATTCGTAGCAATTATTGTGGCACTCCTTGTTACTGAAGTATTCCGCTTCTTTGTACAAAGAAACATTACTTTTAAAATGCCCGATGGAGTACCACCAGCAGTTTTAAGGTCTTTCGCAGCTATAGTTCCAGCATTTGTTATCTTAACAGTAGTTGCAGGTATTCAATTAGCAGTGAAATTAGCTGGTACAAGTGTTCATGAATTTATCTTTAATACAATTCAATCACCACTGCAAAGTTTAGCAGGGACATTACCAAGTGCAATTGTCATTGTACTCCTTGTTCATCTTCTTTGGTTCTTCGGTTTACATGGTCCAAATATCGTTGGTGGTATTATTGAGCCATTATACTTACCGGCATTAGAGAAAAACATGCAGTTATTCAAAGGTGGTACATCTGCATTTGATGTTCCAAACATTGTTACAAAACCATTCTTTGATACTTTCGTATATCTTGGTGGTTCTGGTGCAACATTAGCGTTCTTAGTCGTTGTATTAATTGTAGCGAAAAGTGCGCAATTACGCGGTGTATCTCGTTTATCAATTGGTCCTGGTGCATTCAACATTAACGAACCAGTAATCTTTGGTACACCAATTATTTTAAATCCAATTTTATTCTTACCGTTTATCATAACACCAATTGTATTAGTAATTACTTCTTATACAGCTATATCTATTGGCTGGGTACCAAAAACAGTTGTGATGATCCCATGGGCAACACCACCAATTATTAGTGGTTATCTTGTAACAGGTGGACATCTTTCAGGTGCACTCCTACAGTTATTCAACTTTGTAATTGCAATGGTAATCTATTATCCATTCGTTGTATTATGCGATCGTTCAGTTGTTCGTACGGAAAAAGCAGTAGCACAAGGAAATAACAACTCTGTACCTATGTAACATAAAGATTGTTCTCACAGACAGCATTGTCTGTGAGAACAACTACCTTTATATCATGTTCAAAAAGATGAGAACCATCTACAAGAACACCAAACTATCATTCATAAATTAATACTTTAATAGACATGTTCAAACTGAAGGGGTATGTAAATCGGTTGAACGATAATAGAGAGGGCGGTAATTATGATGACTACAGCAGAACAAATTCCATTCCAATTAATTTTAAATAGCGGTAATGCACGAAGCTTTGCGATGGAGGCACTTCAATTTGCCAAACAGGGGAAAATGGCAGAAGCTGATGAAGCGATGGTAAAGGCGAAAGAAGCGATTAATGAGGCGCATCATTTCCAGACAGAGCTCATACAATCAGAAGCAAGAGGAGAAAAAACAGAGATTAGTGTTCTTTTAATTCACGCACAAGATCATTTAATGAATGCGATTACAGTAAAAGAATTAGCAGCAGAGTTTATCGATCTTTATAAAAAGCTTGAAGCGAAAGGGGAATAAAGCATGACTGGAATTAAAATTGCTACAATCGGCGGTGGATCTAGTTATACACCAGAGTTAATTGAAGGGTTTATTAAGCGTTATGATGAGCTTCCTGTTCGTGAAATTTGGTTAGTAGATATTGAGGCAGGAAAAGAAAAGTTAGAAATCGTTGGTAACTTAGCGAAACGTATGGTGAAAAAATCTGGTTTGCCAATTGAGGTACATTTAACGCTTGATCGTCGCGAAGCATTAAAAGATGCTGACTTCGTAACGACGCAGCTTCGCGTAGGTTTATTAGAAGCTCGTGCAAAAGATGAAGCAATCCCGTTAAAGTATGATGTAATCGGTCAGGAAACGAATGGTCCTGGTGGTTTATTCAAAGCATTGAGAACGATTCCTGTTATTTTAGATATTTGTAAGGATATGGAGGAGCTTTGTCCGAATGCATGGTTAATTAACTTTGCAAACCCAGCTGGTATGGTAACAGAAGCTGTTCTTCGTTATACAAATATTCAAAGAGTAGTTGGTCTATGTAACGTTCCAATCGGAATTCGCATGGGTCTTGCGAGATTACTTGAAGTAGATGCAAGTCGTGTCCACGTTGACTTCGCAGGTTTAAACCATATGGTATACGGACTAGATGTATATTTAGATGGCGTAAGTGTAATGGATCGTGTATTAGAGCTTGTAACAGATCCTGAAAAGCAAATTACGATGGAAAATATCGCTGCGCTTAACTGGGAGCCTGACTTTATTCGTGGCCTTCGTGCAATTCCATGTCCATACCATCGTTACTACTACAAAACACGTGAAATGCTAGAAGAAGAGAAAGAAGCTTCGGTTGAAAAAGGTACACGTGCAGAAGTAGTAAAACAATTAGAAGATGATTTATTCGAGTTATATAAAGACCCGAATTTAGATATTAAACCACCACAATTAGAAAAACGTGGCGGCGCTTATTATAGTGACGCAGCATGTAGTTTAATTACGTCTATTTATAATAATAAAGGTGATATCCAGCCTGTTAATACACGAAACAACGGAACAATTGCAAGCTTACCACATGATTCTGCTGTTGAAGTGAACTGTATTATTACGAAAGAAGGCCCAAAACCAATTGCGGTTGGAGATCTTCCAGTACCAGTTCGCGGTTTAGTACAGCAAATTAAATCATTTGAGCGCACAACAATTGAAGCTGCTGTTACAGGGGATTATCATAAGGCGCTGCTTGCTATGACAATTAATCCACTTGTACCATCAGATAAAGTTGCAAAACAAATTTTAGATGAAATGTTGGAAGCACATAAAGAATATCTTCCACAGTTCTTCAAAAAGGTAGAGAAATAAAGCGGCGCTATTTAGCCCGCTTTTTTTATTCTATTAGGAGGTATTATGATGATTAAGTTAATTGTAAATGCAGATGATTTCGGTCTTACAGAAGGTACAAATTACGGCATTATTGATGGACATATAAATGGACTTGTAAATTCAACGACGATGATGATGAATATGCCAGGAACAGAGCATGCGGTACGCTTAGCGAAAGAGTATAAAACGTTAGGGGTAGGCGTACATCTCGTATTAACGGCAGGTAAGCCGCTTCTTGGAGACGTACCATCACTTGTAAGTAGCGATGGATTGTTTCATAAACAAAGCGTCGTATGGGAAGGGAACGTAAATCCAGAGGAAGTTGAGAGAGAGTGGATTGCTCAAATTGAGAAATTCTTATCTTACGGATTACAACCAACGCATTTAGATAGTCATCATCACGTGCATAGCTTACCGATCTTGCACGATGTTCTTGAAAGGTTAGCTGCTACATATAATGTTCCAATTCGTCGTTGTGAAGACGAGCGAGCGGTGCGTCCATTTTCTGACGTGTTTTATAGTGATTTTTATGCGGATGGTGTGACGGAAGATTATTTTGTGAAGTTAAAAGAAAGAGTACAAGGTGAGCAAACGGTAGAAGTTATGGTTCATCCAGCTTATATTGACCCAGAGCTTGTGAAACGTTCTTCTTACGTAATGGATCGCGTGAAAGAATTGCGTATTTTAACAGAGAGTGAGTTACCAGAAGGAATAGAACTTGTGAAGTTCTAATAAAAAAACGACGGCTATATAATGCCGTCGTTTTTTATTTACAAAATGGATAGAACATATCCGCCAAAGGCTCCAAGTATAACGATAACCCAAGGTGGTGTTTTCCAAAAAGCGAGCAAGCAAAATAGAAGAGACGCAAAAACAAAATCTACAGCGTTCATAATTGTGCTTGTCCAAATAGGATCATAAAAGGCGGCAATTAAAATACCAACAACAGCGGCATTGACTCCAAGTAGTGCGCCTTGTATGAAAGATATTTTTCTCACACTGTTCCAAAATGGTAATACACCAATAACGAGTAAGAAAGCAGGAAGAAAGATCGCAATTGTTGCGAGTATTGCCCCAAGCGTCCCGTTTAACACTGCTCCTATATAAGAAGCGAATGTAAATAGTGGTCCTGGCATTGCTTGTGTTAATCCGTATCCAGCTAGAAATTGTTCTTTCGTCATCATTCCGTTTTGTACGAACTCACCTTCAAGAAGGGGGAGGACGACGTGTCCGCCTCCAAATACAAGTGCGCCAGAGCGATAGAAACTATCAAATAAAGCGATGTAATAAGAGAACGGTCTTAATATTGGTAGCAGCAGTAATAGTCCGAAGAATAAGATGAGGCAAGAAACTGCTATCTTTTTTGAAATAGGTACTTTTATATTTTGAGATTGGCTAATTGGTTGGTTGCGATATAAAAACCAGCCGATAAAGCCAGATATTATAATGAGAATGATTTGTGTCCAGCTACTTGGCCATAATAAGGCGATTGCGGCAGTTACAATAGCAATGGTCGCACGATTTCGGTCTGGTGTTAACTTTTGCGCCATTCCCCATATGGCATGGGCGACAATAGCGACTGCTACAAGTTTTAGTCCATGAATCCAGCCAGCACTTCCAAGGTCAAATTGATTAAGGAATGAGGCGAAGAAAACTAAAACAAGTACAGATGGTAGTGTGAATCCAATCCATGAAATAATAGCTCCTAATAGGCCGCCCCTTACTAATCCAACCCCCATACCAACTTGACTGCTAGCAGGACCAGGAAGGAATTGACTTAGTGCTACTAAATCTCCGTAGCTCCGTTCATCTATCCATTTTCTTTTTTGCACATATTCATGGTGGAAATACCCAAGATGGGCGACAGGACCACCAAATGAAGTAAGTCCTAATTTAAATGAAACGAGAAAAATCTCTAATAATTTGTGAATAGTGTATTTGTTATTTTCCAAAACGACCTCCTAGAATGTTTTTCTATGTGCATTATACAAGAGGTAGTAAAGAAAAAGGAACGATTCTAATGTAAAGATTATGTGAATCTTTTCTTCGTAATTAACACTTGAAAAAGTCATAAATGATTATGTATAAACCATAAAGTAGTAGAAGTAGTACTGGGAAATTTATATAAGGAGAATGCCCGTATGACAACACATTTCTTTGCGAGGTTAACAGGCAAGAGGGAAATACCTCCTGTAAATACAGAAGCTTTTGGCGTAGCAGAGTTTATATTTAGTGATGATTTAAAGAAATTACAATATCGGGTCATATTGAAAAACATCGAAAAAGTTACATCATGCCAAATTCATTTAGGGAAATCGGATCAAATTGGTCCAGTTGTTCTAAATTTGTTTGGTCCGCTAAAGCAAGGTATTAGTGTAAGTGAAGGAGTCGTGACCAGTGTAGTTAATGTGGAGGATTTTGAAGGGCCTTTACAAGGGCGAGCGTTTGATAGCTTACTTCAAGAAATCATTCAGGCGAATGTATATGTAAATGTTTATACGAAGTCCCATAAGAAGGGTGAAATAAGGGGGAGAATCAGGAAAGTAAAGAAGTAGAAAAAAGGCTGTCCATATTTTGGAACAGCCTTTTTTGCTATAAGGTGCAAATTTTAGCGATTATTGCCGGTAAATCGATATGTTTGAAAAATCGCTGATAAAATCCGAGTTACGTTCGATATACTACAAAACGACCTCAATTAATTTTTTACAGGCTGATTTTTAATGAAGAAGTCCATAACATAAAACACTTCGTCATCAGGTATTTGTATTTCAAATGTATTTTCAATTGGCTGCAATGCTTTTTTTACTTTCATATACATCCAGTATTCATCTTGTCTTCGTTTCTCTTTATCTGGATGAGGGAGAAGGCTTTCTCCTTTTTGAAGACGATCAACCATACAGCTCATATGCAGAATAACACCCATTAAACTGTCAGGAGTTAGCTGTAAGGAAATTAATTCTTGAATTGTATTCAATGCGTAACGAATTGTTTTAATAAGTAATGCTCCGTCGTTACGCTGCATTTGTTGTTCAAGAATATCAGCCATTTTTGCATATGTTTCTTCATACGTAATTAATTCTTGAATTGGCTGAATCGCTGTGTAGTTTACAATATCTTGGAAATGATAAGTTAAGCATGGCACCTGCACATCGAAATTCGTAACGATACAAATGATATTCCGCTCTTTTTTTATGTTCTCAATCATTTTTGTTAAATCTTTTTCATGGACGATACTAATCGGAATGATTTCAATTAAGTCTTTGTCAAATCGCAAATAGTTCTCCAACATTTTTTGAATAGCTAAAGCACTGCCTTCCCCAGTTAAACAAGCTGTCAAAATAACAGATTTCATTGGTGATAGTGGCTTTTTCTTTTCTTCTTGTACGTTTAAGTAAAACGGTGTTAAGTTCTTCACTGTTTCATATAATGCATCTAACGAGTAGCCAAGCTGAGCTTTTCGAGCCGCTTCTAGTGCATGTGGAGTGCTCGTCATGGAAAGAACACGCACTGGAATTTTGAACTCAGTTTCTAATATATCCCCAATATAAGCGAGAGATCCCATATCAACGAGTAAGAGAAGCCCATTTACATTCTGGAGTGTTTTCATATACACTTTCACACGTTCTAAGAAATCTTTCGGCGATTCATGTAACGGCATATCGATACCGGTTACTTCGTCAATGCCGAGCAGTTCGTTTGCGACGTTTGCCATTTCTGTTGCTATGCCGTTGCCGTGCGCTAATATTAATACTTTTACTTCTGTTTGTGAGGCAGGAATTGGATCAACGACGAAGAACATTGTTAAAAAGCCTGCTTCGTCGATAGGCATTGTTATTTGTAATTCGTCTTCCAGTAGCTGAATGCATTGCATAGCTACGGAAAAAGCTTCTTTATATTTCGTACGAATTTGATTTAATTGTGGGTGATGAATTTGTTTTCCAGCTTGTAAACGTTGTAGAGTTGTCTGTACATGTAAACTTAAAGCGAGAAATACTTTTTCGTCGAATGTCTTGGATAAATGTTTTTCAGCAAGTTCAGCAATCTTTTCACAAACGGAAACGATATTACGATCTACAATTTTAAAAACATTTTCATGACTTGTCTTTTTTGACATTTGGTTAAAATATTGTACGAAAAAGCTTTGAATATCATTTTCTATTAGTAATTCTAATTCTTCCTCTTCAATACCACGAGCTTGAAGTTCTTCATATTTATAGTCAATATAATCGTAAATAGAAGACTGTTTTTCATTTTCTGCCTTATGATTACTCCAACCTTCATCACCTGTAAATATAAATGTTTCATTCGGTATTTGGTATAGATGACGGCTTTTTCTTTCAATGAAGAGCCCTTCTTTCATGTACCAAGGTAAATCTGTACTTGAAACATAGACAGAATCACGTTTCTTTGTCACGAAGTCAGAATAGGCTTTCGCACAGGCAATTTGTACATCCGTTTTTAATTGACCGATGTTATTGGGACAATTGTAAAAGACGAAAGCACGCATTGCATTCGGACTAACGTGAATTTCTTTTCGCAAGCGAATTGCTTCATTTGTGAAAAATAGTTGCAGTAAAGCAAAACGTTCTTTATGTGTACGCTCACGAAGTGGTGGCAGCGTGACAGTCATTGGTATACGTCTTGTAAATGTTTTTAATAAAAATGAATTTGGTTCTTCTGTTGTTGCAGTAATGATCAATACTTGTGCTTTACGTTCGTTTTCTGTTTCTCCAAGGCGGCGATATACCCCGCGGTCAATAAAGGTGAAAAGCATTTCTTGTCCCTCTGGAGGAAGGCGATGTACTTCATCTAAGAAAAGGATCCCTTCATGTGCTTTTTCAATTAACCCTTTTTGATCACTTGCCCCTGTATATGCTCCTTTTTTAATCCCAAATAATTGTCCTAGTAGTAGCTGTGGGTTATTTGCATAATCGGCACAGTTAAAGACGATAAATGGTGCATTTTTAGGAAGCTGTTCAACTTCAATTGCATATTCGTGCATTAAAGAAGCAAACATGGATTTTCCGACGCCTGTTTCTCCGAGCAGTAAAGTATGCATACCGTTTGGAGGATAGAGAATAGAAGCTTTCGCTTTTTCGATTGCGATTTTAAGGCTCGTATTTTCAACTGCAAATGTATCTAATGAAGTTACTTCTTTTGAATGCGTTTCCAACGAAGTGTTCGTTTCTATATAAAAACGAACAGGACGCGTATTTGTTTTTAATAAACGTTTATCTTTTACGAGTTTGTTTAAGTCGCTACTTACATTGGCTCGATCTAGTTGCAACAGGGTAGCGAGTTCTGATGCAGTTACACCTTCTGTATAATTGCCTTTTTGTATTGCGTTAAAAATGAGATCTATTCGTTTCATTTCTATTCACCTCGAAACTTCATCACTATTTAAAATTTTACACAAAAATGGGAAGGGTGGGAAGAGAAAAATAAAACAGCTTTAGCACATAGGCACTAAAGCTGTTACAATCTTGTGTCTTTCCAAAAGTTTACTTCGAGATGAGAAGATGGATTATAGGGAAGAAGCTTGTATCCTTGTGACTGTAAGTAATCAATTACTTGTGGCAGTATTTGTACGGTTACACTCGAATCATGCATTAAAATTACTTCGACTTGTTCATCGCTCTGATTACGTACCCTTTCTAGTATGGCAGAAGGGTTATCATAGCTTTTCCAGTCGTATGTATCGATTGTCCAATCCCACATTTTATATTGGGCTGATACAAGTGCATCACGGTAATTCTTTTTTAAGTAAGGCATGCTACCATATGGGACACGAACGAGATGTGTATTTAATGTTGTAACTTGTTGGACAATGTTTTGTGTTTGTTCCATTTCTGTAATTAAAGCGGATGGATCACCAGTGTAAAGGCGTTTTACATCATGGGACATACTGTGAAGTCCGATATAATGTCCATCTTTAATTAATCGTTGCATTGTCTTTTTATAATGTGGTACTTTTCCACCAATAACAAAGAAAGTTGCTTTTCCGTTCTTTTCTTTTAAGATGTTTAAAATTTGCGTAGTATATTTGTTTGGTCCGTCATCAAATGTTAAGTACGCGATTTTTTTTGTAGAAGAGGAAGTTTCGGTATTTGGATGATGTTCAGCAGGGGGAATTGTAGTTGCTCCTGCATGAGATGACGCGTACATAGTAATCGTTAAAAATAAAATAATGTATTGAAATACTCGCTTGATCATAACATTCACCCTCAGTTTGACAATCATCAAGATGTAAAAAAGAAAATATAATCCTTTTCTTATTATGTATATCTTTCTCCAATAGTGGAACTCTCAAACAAGCTATATTTTGGAAATGTAAAATAACGAATAAAAAATAGCATCCTCTTATAAGAAAGAGGATGCTATTTGAATATTTCATAATAGTAAAGGCTATACTACAATTAGTCTTCGCGTTTTTTCACTTTTTTATAAAAGGAAATAAGTGGTTTGTAACGTTCATGTACAAGTCCAATTACTTCAGCAATAATCTCTGTAAAGAAGATTAAAACGAAAAGAAGAATAATGGATAACCATAATGTCGCACTAGAGAAAATGATTGCATTTACACTAAAGAAAATACCGAATGCGTATATAATTAGTACCGTTTTACGATGAGAGAAGCCCATTGCAAGTAAACGGTGATGTAAATGCGACTTATCTGGTGCTGAAATAGGTTTTTTATTTACGATACGACGGATAATTGCAAATGTCGTATCAAATACAGGCACGCCTAAAATGATAACTGGAACGATAAAGCTGAATAACGTTACACTTTTGTATAATCCAAGTAACGATATAACAGAAATACAGTATCCTAAAAATAGTGCTCCTGTATCTCCCATGAAAATTTTTGCTGGATGGAAGTTGTAGAATAAAAATCCAATTGTACTTGCTAATGTAATTAATGCTAGTGGTAAGATAATAGCAGCTCCAGTACCCCATGGGCTAGTGAAGGCCATATATGCTAGCGTTGCCAGTACGATAGATGAAATACCAGCGGATAATCCATCTAAGCCGTCAATTAAGTTGATGGCATTTGTAATACCTACAATCCAAAATACTGTAATTGGGTAAGCAAGCCATCCAAGTTCAGTATCCCCGAGGATTGGAATATATAATACTTGCACTAATAATCCACTTTTTACAATCATAATGGCAACTAATAGTTGTCCACCAAATTTTACCTTCGCAGATAACTCGTACATATCATCTAAAATACCGATGATTACAATGATAATCGCACCTAGCGTTATCGATAACATTCTTTGTTCGTATAAGCCACCGACAACAAATCCAACAGCCACACCAATAAATATTGCTAACCCGCCAAGACGAGGCATAATCTTTTGGTGCACTTTACGCGCGTTTGGCTTATCTGTTGCTCCTATTTTAAAAGCTAACTTAATAACTAAAGGAGTAACGACGAGTACAGTGATGAAAGATGCCAAAATGGCATAAATCACTTGTGAGTCCATTAATACCCCACCCTTTTATAGTATAACGTAATTTTTTTTGATATATTTATCTGAAAATTATGATGTTTATTTACAGGCTCATAACATATGGTATCACAAAAAGATTAGAATTCAATCTTTTTTTCGTTTTACGGTAAATGGAAGCAGATAGAATATATGACAATTGTATACAGAATGTTGAATCATTTGAGAAGGTTAATCGTATTGGGCTTTGGAATATGACATTTTCTCTTTTTCTTTAATAGCGAATACTTTTATTTCAATATTATAAGTGTTACACGTAGAAATGAGTAAGTTCCGTGTTAAAATGTGGGAATTTGTCCCGCTTGAACGTACAGCTTTAATCTCGGTAAAATTTCTATTGGTTTTATGGACAATATTTAATTTTACAAAAACTTAAAAAAGAATGAAAAAAGTAATTCATATAATAAAGAAGTAAAAGAGTTTTCTCATTTTTGATATGAGAGGGGGAAGCACAGGGGAAATTCTATGTATTCGTATATTTTCTATTGTATATTCCTGTGCGAAAAGGAAATGAAAATTACGATAATAGGCACCGGATACGTTGGATTGATTACAGGAGTAGGATTGGCAGTATTGGGACATTCGGTTACATGTTTTGATATAAATGATGAGAAAATTGAACGGATAAAACAAGGGGATCTGCCTATTTATGAAGCTGGCTTATATGAATTAATACATGATGCGTGTGAGAATAATCGTTTAACTTTTACAACGAGTAAAGAAGAAGCATTTCATGATGCAGAATTTATATTTATTGCAGTTGGAACGCCATCGTTATTAGATGGTACAGCAGATTTAACATATATTCAAAATGCATGTTTTGATATTGGAGCATATGCGACTAAAGACATTATTGTTGTTACAAAAAGTACTGTTCCTGTAGGGACGAATGGTGCTATGAGGGGATGGATTGAGGAGACATTACAAAATAGGCATGAATTACATATTGTATCGAATCCCGAATTTTTACGGGAGGGTTCAGGGATTTACGATTTTTTTCAGGGAGATCGTATTGTAATTGGAGCAGATAACGAGGAAGCGGCGCGAAAAGTTGAAAATTTATATAGTAAATTACATTTGCAAACGTATGTTACAGATATAAAAAGTGCAGAGATGATTAAATACGCATCGAATGCCTTTTTAGCGACAAAAATTAGTTTTATCAATGAAATTTCAAATATATGTGAGAAGGTAGGAGCTAATGTATTAGATGTTGCAAAAGGAATGGGAATGGATAAGAGAATTGGGTCGTCTTTTTTAAATGCGGGCATTGGTTACGGGGGATCGTGTTTTCCGAAAGATACGAAAGCGCTTGTGCAAATTGCAGGGAATGTGGCGCATGATTTTCGTTTGTTAAAAGCCGTCATTGAAGTGAATAATAAACAACAGCTATTATTGATTGAGAAAGCAAAGAAAGTAATAAATATGAACAAGAAGCGGATTGCAGTGCTGGGAGCAGCATTTAAACCGAATACAGATGATATAAGAGAAGCACCGTCCCTTATTATGATACAAGAATTAATGAATATAGGTGCAAACATAGTACTATATGACCCAAAGGCGATTCAAAATATGAAAAATATCTTTGGGGAGACTATACAATATAGCGAATGTATAGATGAATCGATTAGAGGAGCGAGTGCGGCTTTTATCGTGACAGAATGGGAGGCTATCCGAACGTATCCGTTAGGAAAGTACGTACAACTTATGAGAGAACCTATTTTATTTGATGGAAGAAATTGTTATACTGATGAGGATGTCAAGAAACAAGGAATAGATTATTATTCTGTTGGAAGAGAAAGTATTTATAAGAGGGATTTTTCCGTTATTCGTTAAAAAGGTATGTATTCATGTATATTCTTATATGTCATAATAGGATTTGTAACTAGTGAAAGAAAAGAGGCAATGAAATGACTGAACGTTTAAAAGTAATGACAATTTTCGGGACACGTCCAGAAGCAATTAAAATGGCACCTCTTGTATTAGAGTTGCAAAAGCATCCAGAGAAAATTGAATCGATTGTGACTGTAACAGCACAACATCGTCAAATGTTAGACCAAGTATTAAGTATCTTTGGAATTACACCAGATTTCGATTTGAATATTATGAAGGATCGCCAAACTTTAATCGATATTACAACGCGTGGTTTAGAAGGTTTGGATAAAGTAATGAAAGAAGCAAAGCCGGATATCGTACTTGTACATGGTGATACGACGACAACGTTTATTGCAAGCTTAGCTGCTTTCTATAATCAAATTCCAGTAGGTCATGTCGAGGCAGGACTTCGTACATGGGATAAATATTCTCCATACCCAGAAGAGATGAATCGTCAATTAACAGGCGTAATGGCAGATCTTCATTTCTCACCTACAGCAAAATCAGCAACGAACTTACAGAAAGAAAATAAAGATGAATCACGCATTTTCATAACAGGAAATACAGCGATTGACGCACTAAAAACGACTGTAAAAGAAACATATAGTCATCCTGTACTAGAGAAACTTGGAAGTGATCGTCTTGTACTTATGACAGCTCACCGTCGTGAAAACCTAGGAGAGCCAATGCGTAATATGTTCCGTGCAATAAAGCGTCTTGTTGATAAGCATGAAGACGTACAAGTTGTGTATCCTGTTCATATGAACCCTGTTGTTCGTGAAACTGCAAATGATATTTTAGGCGATCATGGCCGCATTCATTTAATTGAGCCGTTAGATGTAATTGATTTCCACAATGTTGCAGCTCGTTCCTATCTAATGCTAACTGATTCTGGTGGTGTACAAGAGGAAGCTCCGTCATTAGGTGTACCGGTTCTTGTTCTTCGTGATACAACAGAGCGTCCAGAAGGTATTGAAGCAGGTACGTTGAAATTAGCGGGAACAGACGAAGAGACAATCTTTAGTCTTGCTGATGAGTTGTTATCAGACAAAGAAGCTCATGATAAGATGTCAAAAGCATCTAATCCGTACGGTGATGGCCGTGCATCAGAGCGTATTGTAGAAGCAATCTTAAAACATTTTAATAAATAAAAAACAGCCAAATCGCATGCGATTTGGCTGTTTTATTGCTGATTTCTCATAATCCACTCTGCATGAGCATTCGTAGAAGGAGGGGGATCAGTTGGTGTTTTGTTCTGATTATGATTCGTTTCTTTCTTCGCTTTCTCGTTAGAGTTAGAATTTGAAGAAGGAGTGGATTCGGTTTTTGTTGTTGAATTTTCTTGCGTGGTTACCTTTTCTCCTAGTTCTTTTTTAATTTCGTTACGTACTGCCTCAACACCGTTTGGATCCGGAAGGAAGTAATAAATACCACTTATTTTTTTGTCTTCTCCTTCAAGTTTGAGTGTTTGTATTGTAGAAGGATCAAACCCAGAAAGTTTCTTGTAAAGAGCAAGGCCATCAGAAATAGGAATGTCAGTTTTTATATATTTTCCAACGACTGCTGTTAAATCTTTAATTTTAAATACGGTAGAGGTGGAATTTAGTTTTTGAGCAACAGCAGCTAGTAATTGTCTTTGTCTAGCGGCACGACCATAGTCACCATTTGGATCTTGCTTTCGCATACGAACGTAAGCGAGTGCCTCTTCACCATTTAATTCTTGTTGTCCTTGCTTAAATTGGATTTTTTTGTAGTAATCTACGTCTGAACGCTCCCAAAAATCGAAGGGAACATCAACAGTAACACCGCCAACAGCATCAACAATACCTTTAAAGCCTTGGAAATCAATTTTAACATAATGGTCTACAGGTACTTTTAGGAAACCTTCGACAGTTTTGATTGCCATTTCTTCTCCGCCGTAAGCATGCGCAGCGTTAATTTTGTCCTCTTTATTCTTTCCGACAATTGGAACGCGACTATCACGAGGAATACTCATAAGCGAAATCTTTTGCGTTTTCGGATTGACTGTCGCAAACATTAATGAATCTGTACGACCGTTTTGGCCGTCTGTTGCATAATCTTCTATACCCATAATAAGGAGTGTAAAAGGCTCCTTTGTAATTTCTACATCTTCGGTTCTCAAATCCGATTTTTCACGAGTAAAACCACTATACATCCCCATGAGAGAAGAGTAGGAATTTAATATATAAAGTCCTACACTACCAAATAAAAATAAGAAAATAAGGAAGTAGAAAAACTTTCTTCTTCGTTTCTTTTTTATTCTGCTATTTTGGAGATGATAATAACGTTCTTCCATATATAATCTCCTTAGTTCATTTGTAGGTAAGTAATTCACTACATTAATCTTTAAAGGCGATACAGTAGTTATTCTTAGATAACATCTTGCTCTAAGTACAACATATCTCCTTCTGTAATTGTACATTTCCCATTTGTTAATTCAATCATCCAATCCGTGAATGCTTGTTTTCCATCTTCTTCTACATACGTATCAAATGTGACATTTTCGAGGTAATGTATATCTTTAATGGCATATTTTGAATTACGTAATTCATTTTCAATTTTGCCAAGTAATGTGTAATCAATTTCGGTCTGCATAACGCGCATTAGCTTTCGCTCGACAACACCGACATGATTAATGCCTTCGCTTGTACATTTTCCATATGCGCGAATTAATCCACCAGCGCCCAGTTTGATGCCACCAAAATAGCGGGTAACGACAACGACGGTATCTTTTAAACCGCGTTTTTTTAGTACCTCTAACATAGGTACGCCAGCTGTACCACTAGGTTCACCATCATCATTTGCTTTTTGGATTTGATCTTGTTCGCCAATTAAATATGCAGAACAATTATGTGTTGCATTCCAGTTTTGTTTTTTGATTTTTTGTATGAATTCTTGAGCTTCTTCTTCGGTTGTAGCACGACTAACATAACAGATGAATCTTGATTTTTGAATAACAATTTCGTGTTCACCGTAGTCTTTTATTGTTAAATATTGTAATAACACTTGTATACGCCCCTATCCATCAAAATGACTAGTACTTTACATTTTAAAAGCGGGCGTTTTTATATTCAAACATTTTTTATAAATAAGCTGAAATTTTTGATGAGTATTTTACCTTTTTGTTGTAATTTGTCGAGATGATAAGTATAATTTCAAACCCGCATTTTCATGTATGGATGCACCATTTTTAGTTTTCGTGTAAAATTAGGAAATAAAAACTTTTTTATAAGGCAGGTACGAAAATGAAAACAGCTATTGTTACTGATAGTACAGCATATATACCGAAGCATATTCGTGATGAACTCAATATATATATGATTCCATTAAACGTTGTGTTTGGAACGGAATCTTATCAAGAAGAAGCTGAAATTTCAGCAGATGATTTTTATGTAAAGGTACGTGAGCAAGAAGAGCTTCCGAAAACTTCTCAACCAGCAATCGGAAAGTTTGTTGAGCTATATGAAGAATTATCTAAGGATTATGATGCAGTTATTAGCATTCATCTTTCAAGTGGGATTAGTGGTACATATCAAACGTCAACGACAGCTGGTCAAATGGTAGAGGGTATTGATGTATATACGTACGACTCTGAAATTAGTTGTGAAGTACAAGGATTCTACGTGCGTGAAGGTGCAAAGCTAGCAAGCGAAGGGAAGGATCCAAAAGAGATTATCGCCCGTTTTGATGAAATGAAGAAAACGATGGACGCTTATTTTGTAGTAGATGATTTACACCATTTACAACGTGGAGGCCGATTAAATAGTGCGCAAGCTTTCATCGGTAGTCTGTTACAAGTAAAGCCGGTTTTATATTTTAGAGACAAAATCATTATCCCGTTTGAAAAGATTCGTACGCGTAAAAAAGCGTTAAAACGTATCATTGAAATTTTTGATGAGCAAGCAAGTAAAGGCGTACCTATGGAAGCAGTTATCATTCATGCACAACGTGAAGAGGAAGCGAATGAATGGAAGGCAGAATTAGAAGCAAAATATCCTCATGTTACAATCCGCACAGGTTATTTCGGTGCTGTAATTGGAACGCATTTAGGTGAAGGTGCACTAGGTCTTGGATGGTATACGAAGTAATAAGGATATAAAAAGCTCTCTTTCGGAAGAGGGTTTTTTTACGGATATTTTACGTGAAGTTGACAAGTTAATATTTGGAAATGGTAAAATGTACGTAAAATAAAATAATGAGGAAAGTTTTATAACTTACTTTTTACAAGAAACTATATTATAATAGAAGAGAGGTGAAACATATGGAGCATAATTCTTGTTTATGTCCAAAGTTTGAGTCAGCTTTTACTTTGCTTAGTAAGAAATGGACTGGCTTAATTATTAAATCTTTGCTGGAAGAGTCAAAACGTTTTAGAGAAATCGCAGATATTATACCGAATATGAGCGATCGTATGTTATCAGAGCGTTTAAAGGAATTGGAAAGCGAAGGCATTGTAGTTCGTAATGTTTATCCAGAAGTACCAGTTCGAATCGAGTACGGCTTAACGGACAAGGGAAAAGCGTTAGAAAGTGTTATGGATGAAGTCCAAAATTGGGCTGAGAAATGGATGAAATAACGTTTTGATTTCATCCGTATTAGTATATTTAATAAAACGTAAGGGGAACCTTGCGTTTTTTTCTTTGCTTAAAAAAAATTTTAAAACTCTACACATATATACAAAAATATGCATATTTTGCGATAGAGTTACATATAATATTACATTTGTTTTACAAAAGCGTAACATTAGCAAAAAAAATCCCGAATTATGGTATAAATTTTATAGGTTATATACGGAAAAAGAAAAAAGAAAGCGGTGTAAAAAATAAAATGAAAAAGCTAAAAATGGCATCTTGCGCATTAGTTGCAGGATTAATGTTTTCAGGACTAACACCAAATGTATTTGCAGAAGATAAAATTTCTGACGTGAAATCACAAATTAATACACAAAATGACACTTTACATAAACAACAACAAGAACGTGATGCATTACAAAAACAAATGAATGACTTAAACAAAACAATTCAAGGTTTAGATAAGTCTGTTCAAGAGAATGCTGCAAAGCTTGATG
Organism: Bacillus sp. BD59S; assembly: GCF_007363175.1. Taxonomy (NCBI): domain Bacteria; kingdom Bacillati; phylum Bacillota; class Bacilli; order Caryophanales; family Bacillaceae; genus Bacillus; species Bacillus sp. BD59S. The sequence continues at coordinate 4,802,480 of NZ_CP034686.1, read as the reverse complement.
AAACAACAAAAAAAGTTGCGGACACTGAGCAATTAATCGAAAAGAAAAATAAAGATATTGCAGAATTACAAACGAAAATTGCAAAACGTGAAGAGTTATTAAGAAAACGTTTAGTTGCACTTCAAGAGCAACCAAATACGAACGTTGTAACAGAAGTTCTTGTAAACTCTAAAAACGTTGCAGATTTAGTTGATCGTTTAACTTCTGTTTCTAAAATTCTTGAGTCTGACGAAGATATCATGAAAACACAACAAGAAGATCAAGCGAACGTGAAAAAAGATGTTGAAACGGTAAAAACAAAGCAAAAAGAATTAAAAGAAGCACAAGCTCAAATTGAAACTGCTAAGAAAGAACTTGACGCTGAAAAAGAGAAAAAAGCAGTGGCAGTAAACGATTTAAGCGGTAAAATGGATACAGTTGTAACTTCAATGACAAGTACGGAAAGTCAATTGAAAGATCTTGAAAAACAAGCATTACAATTACAACGTATTGCTGAACAAGAAGCGCAAGAAAAAGCTGCACAAGAAGCTGCTGCTCAAAAACAAGCAGAGCAAGCTGCTAAAGATGCGCAAGCTCAACCAGCACAAGCGGCACCTGCTCAGCCAGCAGCGCCAGCAAACAACGGTGGACAAGCTCAAAAAGAAGAACCTAAAAAGGAAGAGCCTAAAAAAGAAGCACCTAAAAAAGAAGATAAAAAACCAGAACCGACACCAGGCCCAGCTCCAGCTCCTGGCGTAATTGGTAAAGCACAACAATACTTAGGTTTACCATATGTTTGGGGAAGTGCATCTCCATCAAACGGTGGTTTTGACTGTAGTGGATTCATTTCTTACGTATTCGGTGTAGGTCGTCAAGACGTTGCAGGTTACTGGAATTCAGTTTCTAAAGTAAGTAGCCCACAACCTGGAGATTTAGTATTCTTCCAAGGTACTTATAAACCAGGTCCATCTCACATCGGTATTTACGTTGGTAATGGCCAAATGATTCATGCTGGTGACAAAGGGATTGCTTATTCTAGCTTAAGCAGTAGCTACAACCAAAAACATTTCTTAGGATACGGTAGATTCTAGGATTTATAATCAAATAAAACATGTGTATAAAGTCGATAGCTTACTATTTTATAAGTAGGTTATCGGCTTTTTTGAGTTTTTACGAGATTATGAGAAAGGTTTATAGTAGTGCTGGAGGTGACGTTAATGCTTGCTGGAAAACAGTTGCTATTAGAAGAACTCTCTTCAGATTTACGGAGAGAAATAAGTAATTTAAAAGAGAAGGGAGAGATCGTATGTGTGCAAGGTGTAATAAAAAAGGCTTCTAAATATATATGTCAGCGCTGTGGAAATATAGAGCAGCGACTATTTGCATCATTTTTATGTAAAAGGTGCGGTAAAGCATGCGCGTATTGCCGGAAGTGTATCACGATGGGGAGAGTTAGTGAATGTACTGTACTTGTTCGCGGGATCCATGAAAGAAACGGAGACAGGGAGCTAAATCCATTACAGTGGAATGGAACTTTATCGATTGGTCAGGAGTTGGCGGCGCAAGGGGTTATAGAAGCGATTAAGCAGAAAAAATCTTTTTTTATTTGGGCTGTGTGCGGGGCTGGAAAAACAGAAATGTTATTTTACGGTATAGAAGAGGCGCTTCAAAAAGGAGAAAGAGTTTGTATCGCAACGCCAAGGACGGACGTTGTACTGGAATTAGCGCCGAGATTACAAGAAGTGTTTCCAAGTATAACTGTAGCTGCTTTATACGGAGGGAGTGTAGATCATAAAAAAGATGCAGCGTTAGTCGTTGCAACGACTCACCAACTGTTACGTTACTATAGAGCGTTTCATGTGATGATTGTAGATGAGATTGATGCCTTCCCGTATCATGCGGATCAAATGTTACAGTATGCGGTGAGGCAAGCGATGAAAGAGAAAGCGGCGCGTATTTATTTAACAGCAACTCCTGATGAAAAGTGGAAGCGTAATTTCAGAAAGGGGAAACAAAAAGGTGTTATTGTGTCAGGACGATACCATCGTCACCCGTTACCAGTTCCTCTATTTAGCTGGTGCGGAAATTGGAAGAAAAGCCTTCATCATAAAAAAATTCCTCGCGTGTTACTACAATGGTTAAAAATGAACTTAAATAAAAAGTATCCTATTTTTTTATTTGTTCCTCATGTGCGATATGTAGAAGAAATGAGCCTGTTATTGAAAGGGTTGGATAATAGAATCGATGGTGTACATGCAGAAGATTCGATGAGAAAAGAAAAAGTAGCAGCGTTCAGAAAGGGAGAAATTCCGTTATTAGTTACAACGACAATTTTAGAAAGAGGAGTAACTGTGAAGAACTTACAAGTGGCGGTGCTAGGGGCAGAAGAAGAAATTTTTTCAGAGAGCGCGCTCGTACAAATTGCAGGCCGAGCGGGTCGTAGTTTTGAAGAGCCATATGGCGAGGTTGTGTATTTTCATTACGGTAAGACAGAGTCAATGGTACGTGCGAAAAAACACATTCAAAGTATGAACAAAAATGCGAAAGAACAAGGATTGATCGATTAATGCATTGTTTACTTTGTGATGAGTATATGGTGGAAACAGTTAGTTGGTACGCCTTCTTTGTAAAGTCCCATAAAAAATATGTATGTGATAGATGTGAGCAAAAACTTTCCTATATTATAGGAGGAATTTGCATGGATTGTGGTCGTCCTTTAGATGACTTACCTACTCGATATAAAGAAAATGACATTTGCATGGACTGTATAAGATGGAGGAATGAGGAAGGATATCGTCCTTTTAAAAATCGTTCGTTGTACGTGTACAATGATGACATGAAAGGTATACTAGCGCAGTTTAAGTTTCGAGGTGATGCGGAGTTAGTTCGTATTTTTTATCAATCTTTTCGGGAGTTATTTCAAAAGTATTTTACGGACGTTTCAACTGTTATTGCTGTTCCGCTTAGTAGGGAACGGGAATATGAACGAAGTTTTAATCAAGCAGAGTTATTAGCAGCTTGTTTGCCTGTCAAAAATTTTTATTCATCATTAAGAAGGAAGGAAACAGAAAAGCAAAGTAAGAAGTCGCGTAAAGAAAGGCTTTCAGGAAGGAATCCTTTTTATTTTCAAGGAGAAGAGATGTTTCATGGTCAACACATTTTACTCGTGGATGATGTATACACGACAGGAATTACAGTGAGACAAATTGGAAGTCTTTTATACGATAGAGGAGCAAGCGAAGTTTCTAGTTTGACGCTCTGTAGAAGTTGATCTGTAGCTGTCGAAAGAGATAATAAAAAGACGATAAGTCTTCTTTGACTTCGTAAGTTGTCATTCGTTATAGTGAAATTATGGGGCAAATGCCCTGATTTTTAGAGTGAAGGGAATGGAATGAACATGCAAGGAAGAGTAAAATGGTTCAATGCAGAAAAGGGATTTGGGTTTATTGAGCGTGAAGACGGTGATGATGTGTTTGTTCATTTTTCTGCTATTCAACAAGATGGATATAAGTCATTAGAAGAAGGGCAACAAGTTGAGTTTGATATTGTAGAGGGAGCACGTGGACCACAAGCAGCTAATGTTGTAAAATTGTAGGTATATTGTTTTTGGGAAGAGAAAGCTGCGTTTGTGGCAACGTTATATATATGGTAGAACCTCTTGTTTTTTGCAAGGGGTTTTTGTTATGAATGGAGTTGTCAAAAAGTTGTTTCTTTTCTGTAACGAATTGTCCACAGTTACATTCGTTATTCACGATGTTAATAGGATAAAATAAAGATAGAAACGATGCATCTTTTCATTTCAACAAAAAACGATAAAAAAATCGCAATTCCACTAATTTTTTTAAAAAAGTTAGAAGGAGTTTTTAAGCCGGTGTCGAAATTATAGTACATAGGCTTGAAAGGAGGAATTCATCTATGAAATTCAACATTCGTGGTGAAAATATTGAAGTAACTCCAGCATTAAAGGAATATGTAGAGAAAAAACTAAGTAAGTTAGAGCGTTATTTTGATACATTCCCAGAGATTAAAGTTAATTTAAAAGTATACTCTGACAAGCAACGTGTCGAGGTAACAATTCCATTTACTGATTTATTACTTCGTGCAGAAGAAACTAATAGCGATATGTACGCTGCTATCGATTTAGTAGTTGATAAACTTGAGCGACAAATTCGTAAACATAAAACAAAAGTAAATCGTAAGTTACGTGAGAAAGGTTCTATGAAAACGAACTTTATCCTTCCACAAGCAGTAGCTGTCCTGGATGAGGTAGAAGAGGATGAACTAGAGCTTGTACGTACAAAACGATTCGATTTAAAACCGATGGACGTTGAAGAAGCGATCCTACAAATGGATATGCTAGGACATAATTTCTTCGTCTTCACAAATGCTGATACAAATGAAACTAATGTTGTATATGGCCGTAAAGATGGGAAATATGGTTTAATCGAAACTAAATAATAATTCAAAAGCGCAGCCGAAATGGCTGCGCTTTTTTTGCTGAAAATAGATTCCTGAAAAAAAGTTTTCTTAATTTAGAACGAGACATTCGGCCGATTGTTGTCATAGTTATAAGACAAGTGTTACAATTATCATTAGGTATATACATTTTAGTTTTTTTAATTAGGAGAAAAATTGGCATAACATACATTTGATTTTTATAACGACTGATTGTAATAGAGAAAAAGAAAAAACAATCGGAAGTTTTATTTTAATAAAAAGAGGAGCGTATTTCCTATGATCGGTATTTTAAAAAAGGTGTTTGATGTAAATCAACGCCAAATTAAACGTATGCAGAAGACAGTTGAGCAAATTGATGCACTAGAGCCATCTATTAAGCCATTAACTGATGAACAATTAAAAGGGAAGACGCTTGAATTTAAAGAACGTCTAACAAAAGGTGAAACAGTAGATGATCTACTACCTGAAGCTTTTGCGGTTGTTCGTGAAGCTGCGACTCGTGTTCTTGGAATGCGTCCGTATGGTGTACAGTTAATGGGTGGTATTGCCTTACATGAAGGGAATATCTCTGAGATGAAAACGGGTGAAGGTAAAACGTTAACATCTACATTACCTGTATATTTAAATGCTTTAACAGGAAAAGGTGTTCACGTTGTTACAGTCAATGAATACTTAGCACAACGTGATGCGAGCGAAATGGGACAACTTCATGAGTTCCTAGGATTAACAGTAGGAATTAATTTAAACAGTATGTCACGCGAAGAGAAACAAGAGGCTTATGCTGCTGATATTACGTATAGCACAAATAATGAACTTGGATTCGATTACTTACGTGACAACATGGTTTTATATAAAGAGCAGTGCGTTCAACGCCCACTTCACTTTGCTATTATCGATGAAGTCGATTCTATTTTAGTCGATGAAGCGCGTACGCCACTTATTATTTCTGGACAAGCTCAAAAATCAACAGAGCTGTACATGTTTGCAAATGCATTCGTTCGTACGTTAGAAAATGAAAAAGATTATTCATTTGATGTGAAGACGAAAAATGTAATGTTAACAGAAGATGGTATTACGAAAGCGGAGAAAGCTTTCCATATTGAAAACTTATTTGATTTAAAACATGTAGCGCTTCTTCACCATATTAATCAGGCACTTCGTGCGCACGTTGTTATGCATCGTGATACAGATTATGTTGTACAAGAAGGCGAAATCGTAATTGTAGACCAATTTACTGGTCGTCTTATGAAAGGTCGTCGTTATAGCGAAGGGTTACACCAAGCTATCGAGGCAAAAGAAGGCGTAGAAATTCAAAATGAAAGTATGACGCTTGCGACAATTACATTCCAGAACTACTTCCGTATGTACGAAAAGTTATCTGGTATGACTGGTACAGCGAAAACAGAGGAAGAGGAATTCCGTAACATTTACAATATGAACGTTATCGTAATTCCAACAAACAAACCGATTATTCGTGATGACCGTGCAGATTTAATCTTCAAATCAATGGAAGGTAAATTTAATGCTGTTGTTGAGGATATTGTAAATCGTCATAAACAAGGGCAACCTGTTCTTGTCGGTACAGTTGCGATTGAAACGTCAGAGCTTATTTCAAAAATGTTAACGCGTAAAGGTGTACGTCATAACATCTTAAATGCGAAAAACCATGCGCGTGAAGCGGATATCATTGCAGAAGCTGGTATGAAAGGTGCTGTAACAATTGCGACGAACATGGCGGGTCGTGGTACGGATATTAAGCTTGGAGACGATATTAAAAACATTGGTTTAGCAGTTATCGGTACAGAGCGTCACGAAAGTCGTCGTATTGATAATCAGTTACGTGGTCGTGCTGGTCGTCAAGGGGACCCAGGTGTTACGCAGTTCTACTTATCAATGGAAGATGAACTAATGCGCCGCTTCGGTTCTGATAATATGAAAGCGATGATGGATCGCCTTGGTATGGATGATTCTCAGCCAATCGAAAGTAAAATGGTTTCTCGTGCAGTAGAATCTGCGCAAAAACGAGTAGAAGGAAATAACTATGATGCACGTAAGCAGTTACTACAATACGATGATGTGCTTCGTCAGCAACGTGAAGTTATTTACAAACAGCGTCAAGAGGTAATGGAGTCTGAGAACTTACGCGGTATTATTGAAGGTATGATGAAATCTACAGTAGAGCGTGCGGTTGCACTTCATACACAAGAGGAAATTGAAGAAGATTGGAACATTAAAGGTCTTGTTGACTACTTAAATACAAACCTTCTGCAAGAAGGAGATGTGAAAGAAGAAGAATTACGTCGCCTTGCTCCAGAGGAAATGAGCGAGCCAATTATCGCGAAATTAATAGAGCGTTACAATGACAAAGAAAAGCTTATGCCAGAAGAGCAAATGCGTGAGTTCGAAAAAGTTGTTGTATTCCGTGTTGTAGATACGAAATGGACAGAGCATATCGATGCGATGGATCACCTTCGTGAAGGTATTCATTTACGTGCTTACGGTCAAATTGATCCACTTCGTGAATATCAAATGGAAGGATTCGCAATGTTCGAATCAATGATTGCTTCTATTGAAGAGGAAATTTCTCGTTACATTATGAAAGCTGAGATTGAACAAAACTTAGAGCGTCAAGAAGTTGTTCAAGGTGAAGCTGTTCACCCATCTAGCGATGGCGAAGAGGTGAAGAAAAAACCAGTTGTAAAAGGTGACCAAGTGGGCCGCAACGATTTATGTAAATGTGGTAGTGGTAAAAAATATAAAAACTGCTGTGGTATTGGGAAGTAATATAGGACGGTAGCCCAGGTTGCTTTGCAAACTTTTACATCAAAAATGTATAATTAAGAAGGATTAAACTCTCTCCGTCATAAGTGGAGAGAGTTTCCCTTGTTTTCATACGAAAGTAACAGCAATTACATAGAGGTGAAGGAAATGGAATTAGTAGAAATTAGACAGGAATTAGAGAAAATGGCTAAGAGATTAGCGGCTTTTAGGGGGTCTCTTTGACCTCCCTACTAAGGAGAAACAAATTGCAGAATTAGAAGAGAAAATGATGGGCGCAGGATTTTGGGATGACCAACAAGGCGCACAAGCTGTCATTAACGAAGCAAATGCGTTAAAAGATATGGTTGGGAGTTTCCGTCAGTTAGATGAGACATTCGAAAATTTAGAAATAACGCATGAACTTTTAAAAGAAGAGTATGATGAAGATTTACATGAAGAGCTTGAATCAGAAGTAAAAGGCTTAATTCAAGAAATGAATGAGTATGAGCTTCAGTTACTATTAAGTGATCCTTATGATAAAAATAACGCCATTTTAGAATTACACCCAGGTGCAGGTGGAACAGAGTCACAAGACTGGGGTTCTATGTTATTACGTATGTACACACGTTGGGCTGAAAAACGTGGATTTAAAGTAGAAACTGTTGACTACTTACCAGGTGATGAAGCTGGTATTAAGAGCGTTACTTTATTAATTAAAGGTCATAACGCTTACGGTTACTTAAAAGCTGAGAAAGGTGTACATCGTCTTGTACGTATTTCACCATTCGATTCTTCAGGCCGTCGTCATACATCGTTCGTATCTTGTGAAGTTGTACCTGAATTCAATGATGAAGTTGAAATTGAAATACGTACAGAAGACTTGAAAATTGATACGTATCGTGCAAGTGGAGCGGGTGGACAGCACGTTAATACGACAGATTCAGCAGTTCGTATTACGCATACACCGACAAATACGGTTGTAACGTGTCAGTCAGAGCGTTCTCAAATTAAAAACCGTGAGCATGCGATGAAAATGTTAAAAGCGAAATTATATCAAAAGAAATTAGAAGAGCAACAAGCGGAGTTAGATGAAATTCGCGGAGAACAAAAAGAAATCGGATGGGGTAGCCAAATCCGTTCTTACGTATTCCACCCATATTCTCTTGTGAAAGACCACCGTACAAATACAGAAGTCGGTAACGTGCAAGCCGTTATGGATGGAGAAATTGATCCGTTTATTGATGCTTACTTACGTTCTCGCATCTAATAAGCTAAGTGAAAAAAAGCCAACAAAATTGTTGGCGCACGTTGAGGATATAGAGGACATAAAGAGTGCTATTTTATTTATATGGATGAAGTACAGAGGAAGAGAAGTTGGAAACGACAACTTCTCTTTTTGATGGGATTATATGTAGCATACAATGTTGTATATTGTTTTGTAAAAAGTAGAAAATAGTAAAACAGATTGGCAATAGAGTAAGGCTTTCTACAGAATTTTTCTAAATTCCCGTTCAAAAAGGATCCTTTATAGAAGTTTATAAGTTGTTCACAGAATTGAAACAACTTATAAAAGCTTTATATCACTAGGGTTCCCACTGTATTTTTGAAGAATATGAAATATACCTTAGTTTTTCTATATAAAGATAATGCTTATAATGAAAATGAGTGTGTTAGGAATGAAAAGAATATCAACAATGGGGAGCGATAGAAGTGAAAAAGAAATTGTTGGCTATTGCGCTAGGAACATCAGTCGTTTTTGCTTTAGGAGCGTGTGGAAATAAAGAAGAGAGTAAGTCTTCGAACCAGTCTGCAAGTACAGACAGTGCAGAACAAATTTTCCAAAGAAGTTGTGCCGGGTGTCACGCAACAGATTTATCAGGAGCAACTGGACCTGATTTAAGAAAAGTAGGCGGGAAGTACGACGCTGCAGATATTGAAGAAATTATTAAAAAAGGTCGCGGTTCAATGTCACCAGGACTTATTCAAGGTGAAGATGCGAAAAAAGTAGCTGAATGGTTAGCTGAACATAAATAAAAAGGGGTAAAATGGACGAGTTGATTCATATAATCAACTCGTTTCCCTTTTTTTGGAATGTAACATAACTGTAACAAAAATGTATCCGAATTGGAAACCGTTTGATGTTACAATGAGGTTTGTAGAATTTTGCTGAAATATATTACATAGAGTAGTATTGCTTAGAAAAAGAGTATAAGTAGACTACCTTCAACAAGAGTGGTTTAAAAGAGAATAAAGGTTTAGCTTTTATTTCCAAATGTACAGAAAAGTATTTCGAAAAAAAATCATTAAGTATTGGGTGATAAATAATGATAAAAATGACCAATGTTTATAAGGAGTATCCGAATGGTATGAAAGCCATTGCTGGTCTCACAGTTAACATTAAACAAGGCGAGTTTGTATACGTAGTTGGACCGAGTGGAGCCGGGAAATCTACATTTATTAAAATGATGTATCGTGAAGAGAAACCATCTACAGGATCTATTAATGTAAATGGACTTACTATCGAGTCTTTAGCAGAAAGAGACGTTCCATATTTCCGTCGTCAATTAGGCGTGATTTTCCAAGACTTTAAATTACTACCTAAATTAACAGTATATGAGAATGTTGCGTTTGCCTTAGAAGTAATTGAAGAAGAGCCAGATGCAATTCGTGAGCGTGTAACAGAAGTGTTAGGTCTTGTAGGTCTTGAAGATCGTGCAGACGCACTTCCAAGCGAACTTTCAGGCGGGGAGCAGCAACGTGTTGCGATTGCGAGAGCAATTGTTAATAGACCAAAGGTTGTAATTGCCGATGAGCCAACAGGTAACTTAGATATTGAAACAGCTCTTGATATTATGAAGATTTTCACGCGCATTAATGAGCGTGGTACAACGATTGTTATGGCGACACATAACGCAGATATCGTAAATACAATCCGTCATCGTGTAATCGCGATTGAAGGCGGAAAAATTGTTCGAGATGAGATTGAGGGAGGATACGGATATGAAGGCTAAGACCCTTAGTCGACATTTGCGAGAAGGTGTAAAGAATCTATCACGTAACGGATGGATGACGTTTGCTTCTGTTAGTGCAGTAACAGTTACATTATTACTTGTAGGTGTCTTTTTAACAGCGATTATGAATATGAACCATTTTGCGACGAAAGTAGAGCAAGATGTAGAGATTCGTGTACACATTGATCCAGCAGCAAAAGAAGCTGATCAAAAGAAATTAGAAGATGATATGAGTAAGATTGCAAAAGTAGACTCTATTAAATATTCTTCTAAAGAAGAAGAGTTAAAACGTTTAATTAAAAGCTTAGGCGATAGCGGAAAGACATTTGAGTTATTTGAACAAGATAACCCACTTAAAAACGTATTCGTTGTAAAAGCAAAAGAACCAACAGATACAGCGACAATTGCGAAAAAGATTGAAAAAATGCAGTTTGTAAGTAATGTTCAGTACGGAAAAGGGCAAGTTGAACGATTATTTGATACTGTAAAAACTGGTCGTAATATCGGTATTGTGTTAATTGCTGGTCTTTTATTCACAGCGATGTTCTTAATCTCTAATACAATTAAAATTACAATTTATGCTCGTAGTACAGAAATTGAAATTATGAAACTTGTAGGTGCAACAAACTGGTTTATTCGTTGGCCGTTCTTATTAGAGGGATTATTCCTAGGAGTATTAGGATCAATTATTCCAATTGGCTTAATTCTAGTTACGTATAATTCGTTACAAGGTGTGTTTAACGAAAAACTTGGCGGAACAATTTTCGAACTTCTACCATACAGCCCATTCGTATTCCAATTAGCTGGTTTACTAGTGTTAATCGGGGCTTTAATCGGTATGTGGGGAAGTGTAATGTCAATTCGTCGCTTCTTAAAAGTATAAAAAGTTGCAAACATAATTCGTACAAGCTTATCATATAGTAGAAATAGGTAAAGGCATCACACACTGTGTGATGCCTTTTGCTACACCACCTGTGTGTTTTGGAAAGGGGAATTCCGCATTGAAACGTAGAGTTGCAATTATTGGAATGGTTGTTGCATTTTTAATTGGTGCTGGCGGAATGTTTGCGGGTATGTCTTTATTTGGGGTTAACCCAGCAGAAGTAACGCAAACAATTTCGAGTGGAAACGCTAGCACTGCGCAAGGGAATTTGGCAAAAATTAATGAGGCGTATGCACTAATTGATTCACGTTATGTGGAAGACGTGAAAGATGAAAAATTAGTCGAAGGTGCAATACAAGGCATGTTGTCTACGCTGAAGGACCCTTATTCCACGTATATGGATAAAGAAACGGCTAAACAGTTTAGTGAATCGCTTGATCCCGAGTTAGAAGGGATTGGGGCTGAGGTGAACAAAACGGACGGTAAGCTTATTATCGTATCTCCAATTAAAGGCTCACCAGCAGAAAAGATTGGAATTAAACCGAATGACCAAATTTTATCTGTAGATGGAAATAGTGTGAAAGATTTATCACGTGAAGAAGCGGTATTAAAGATTCGTGGTAAAAAAGGAACGACTGTTGCGATTGAAATTAAGCGTGCAGGAGTGGCTGATCCGATTGTATTTAAAATTAAGCGTGAAAAAATTCCAATCTTCACAGTGTTTAGCTCTGTGAAACAAGAGAGCGGAAAAGATATCGGTTATATGCAAATCACTTCTTTTGCTGAAAATACAGCGAAAGAATTTAAGGATCAGTTAAAAGAGTTAGAGAAGAAAAACATAAAAGGCTTAGTTATTGACGTGCGTGGTAATCCTGGTGGCTACTTAAATAGTGTAGAAGAGATACTAGGGGAAATTATGACGGATAAAAAGCCGATGCTGCAAGTAGAGCAACGAAATGGTGAGAAGAAGAAATTCTCTACGGAACTGAAAGAGAGAAAGCCATATCCAATTTCAGTATTAATTGATAACGGAAGTGCTTCTGCTTCAGAGATTTTAGCGGGTGCGTTAAAAGAGGGAGAAGGATACGATTTAATTGGTGAAAAAACGTTTGGTAAAGGGACTGTTCAGCAAGCTGTTCCATTTAAAGATGGCAGCAACATCAAATTAACGATGTTCAAATGGTTAACACCGGATGGAAACTGGATTCATAAAAAAGGAATCAAGCCAACTGTAGAAGTGAAACAACCAGATTATTATCATGCGACACCAATTCAAATTGAGAAGACACTTTCATACAATTCAAATGATGTACAAGTAAAACACGCACAAGAAATGCTTAAGAGTTTAGGATATGTACCAGGACGTGAAGATGGATACTTTAGTAAAGAGACAGAATCAGCACTGAAAGCATTCCAAAATGCGAATAAGATGGAAGCGACAGGACAGCTCGATAAAAAGACAGCTGAGGCGATTCAAACGAAAATTATTGAAAAAATCCGTTCTGGAGAAAATGATCTACAATTACAGTCAGCATTAAAATTAATGGCGAAATAAAGTGAAACTTTAATCAGTGGGGGGCTTCATCCCCCGCTGATAATAAGAAATACAGGCAGTTTGCTGCCTGTATTTTTTTGTGTTAAACAAACGTTTGTCCAGTTATGATAATATAAAAAGAAAGAATGATATAAATGGTGGTGAATGGGTTCGTGGAGGCATGGATTTTTGAAATAATGCGGGCAGTTGGACGTTTTTTCTTACACCCTGCTGTCTATGTATTTTTAATAAGTAGTATCTTCGTTGGATACTTACGTATGTTACGAGAACGAAAAGATTTTTCTTTTAAAGTTTATGATATTTGGTTCGAACTGCGAACATCTTTATTGGCGGGGGTTAAATACGGATTAATCGTATCTATCATTACGATTGGGCTCGGACTTGTCGTTTCTAAGGCGAGCTTATGGGCCATTTTACTTTGGACGTTACTATTTGGATTAACTGCTATGTATCGATATTTATCAGCAGCTTATACGTTTAGTATCGCGATTGTATGTGTTCTATTATCTTCTAAGCTACCAGTTTCTTTCTTACAGCTTAGAGAAGGTGAAGAGAATACAATTGTATCCCTTGCTATTTTGCTAGGCATCATGCTCGTTGTAGAGGGCTTGTTGATTTCTAAAAATGCAGTAGGATATTCGACGCCGAAGATTAGGAAGGGTAAGCGCGGACTAAAGATTGGTTTACACGAATCAAAGCGTTTATGGATCGTTCCTATTTTTATTCTTGTACCAGGTGACGCAGTAACGCAGTTTATTTCATGGTGGCCTGTCGTTTCAATCGGTTCACACACATATTCTCTATTCCTCGTTCCATTTTTAATTGGATTTATGAGAAGGATTAGAAGTTATGAGCCGACAGAAGCTTTATTATTTACAGGAAGACGTGTGTACGGATTAGCAGGACTTGTGCTTGTTTTAGGAATCGCAAGTTATTGGTGGCACGTACTTGCCATTATTGCAATGGGCGTTGCAATGCTTGGACGTTTTACAATTTCCATGCAAGAGAAAATTGCGGATGAAACAAGACCAGCGTACTTCGCTGCACGTAATGATGGACTCGTTGTATTAGATACAATTCCAAATACAATTGGAGCAGAGCTAAATTTACTACCTGGAGAAATGATTACGAAAGTAAATGGAGTCATTCCAAGAAGTGCTGAGGAATTTTATGATGCGCTTCAAACGAAGACGACAGGAGCATTTTGTAAATTAGAAGTATTAGATACAAATGGAGAGTTACGTCTTGCTCAAACGGCATTATACGCTGGTGGACATCACGAATTAGGTATTGTGTTTGTTCAGCAGGAGCATGAATGGGATTCGGAAGCGATGTAATAGAAGAAAAGGTATCACCTTGTGGTGATGCCTTTTTTTGTAAGCTGGGCGGTAGTTATAGTACACGAAATTTATATCGGCGATTATCGGAATATATCAGCGCAACTTGAGATATATCAGCGATTATTCAAATATATGAACTTTCCGGCAAAAAACGATAACTATCGCAAACCTTAGTTTAGTTTCATAATCGAATCACTTGAATAATTATTTGATAATGGTTATCATTTAGGGAGTCTTTTTAATTTTGGAAAATGGAGGGAAGATATGCTACGTAAATTTTTTTCTTACTATAAACCGTATAAAGGTTTATTTATACTCGACTTTTCTTGTGCAGTCGTCGCAGGATTACTAGAACTTGGCTTCCCGCTTATCGTAAATCAATTTATTGATAAGTTATTGCCAGGGCAAAACTGGACACTTATTTTATGGGCTTGTTTCGGTTTACTTGCAGTGTATATGTTAAATGCAGGCTTACAATATGTTGTTACATACTGGGGACATATGCTTGGTGTTAACATTGAAACAGATATGAGGCAGAAATTATTTGATCATATTCAAAAGCTATCATTCAGATTTTTTGACAATAATAAAACAGGTCATTTAATTTCACGTCTTACAAACGACTTAATGGAAATTGGGGAAATTGCTCACCATGGGCCAGAAGATTTATTTATCGCTGTTATGACTTTAGTCGGGGCATTTTCATTTATGATGATGATCAACTGGAAGTTAGCGCTATTAACATTCTTCGTTATTCCATTCCTATTATGGTTGGCGCTTTACTTCAACAAAAAAATGACAGGTACGTTCAGACGTTTATTCTCAGACGTTGCTGATTTTAATGCATGTATTGAGAACAACGTTGGTGGTATTCGCGTTGTACAAGCATTCGGAAATGAAAAGTTTGAGAAAGAGCAATTCGCTGTGAACAACGCTCGTTTCCGTACAACGAAATTAATGGCGTATAAAATTATGGCGTTAAATTCATCGATTAGTTATATGCTCATGCGTCTCGTAACGCTCTTCGTCTTAATATGCGGTACATGGTTTGTTCTGCAAGGTGAATTAACGTACGGTGGATTTATCGGATTCGTTCTATTAACGAATATTTTCTTCCGCCCAATTGAAAAAATTAATGCGGTAATCGAAAGTTATCCGAAAGGGATTGCTGGTTTTAAAAGATATGTAGAGCTTCTTGAAACAGAGCCAGATATTGTGGACTCTAAAGATGCGATGGAAGTGAAGCATGTACATGGTGATATTCAATATAACAACATTACATTCGGATATGAAAATAAAGAACCGATTTTAAATGATATTAGTTTGAAAATACATGCAGGTGAAACAGTTGCGTTCGTTGGGCCATCTGGAGCTGGAAAAACGACGTTATGTAGTTTACTCCCACGTTTTTATGAACAATCGTCTGGGTCGATCCAAATTGACGGTATTGATACGAAAGATATGACGTTATCTTCACTTCGTAAGCAAATTGGAATCGTGCAGCAAGATGTGTTCTTATTCTCAGGAACGATTCGTGAAAACATTGCTTACGGAAATTTAAAGGCATCAGAGGCTGAAATTTGGCAGGCAGTAAAACGTGCGCAATTAGAAGATTTAATTTACTCACAACCAGACGGTTTAGATACCGTTATCGGTGAGCGCGGCGTGAAACTTTCAGGCGGACAGAAGCAACGTCTAGCGATTGCTCGTATGTTCTTGAAAAACCCACCAATTTTAATACTTGATGAAGCGACTTCTGCACTAGACACAGAGACAGAACTTGCAATTCAAAAATCACTTGCTGAACTATCTGTTGGCCGTACAACATTAGTTATCGCTCATAGGCTTGCAACGATTAAAAATGCAGATCGAATCGTCGTTGTAAATAAAGATGGGATTGCAGAACAAGGTTCACATGATGAATTAATTGAACAAGGCGGAGGATATAGCAGATTATACGAAGCGCAATTTAGTTCGTAAATATAATTTTTGCCCAATTAGCACACCATATAAGTAGATGGAAATCTCATATGGGAGGCTATAAAGTATGATTGTAACAACAACGTCTACAATTCAAGGAAAAGAAATTATTGAGTATATCGATATCGTCAATGGGGAAGCGATTATGGGCGCGAATATCGTTCGTGATCTTTTTGCCTCTGTTCGTGACGTTGTCGGCGGTCGTGCTGGCGCTTATGAAAGTAAATTAAAAGAAGCGCGCGACATCGCAATGGAAGAAATGAAAACTTTCGCAAGGCAAAAAAATGCGAATGCAATTGTTGGTATCGACGTGGATTACGAAGTAGTTCGCGAAGGGATGTTAATGGTTGCGGTGAGCGGGACTGCTGTTCGTATATAAAGTGAAACTTTAATCAGTGGGGTGTTTGTTCCCCACTGATTATTAGTTGAACCAATCGGGCATTTACGGGCAGTTGGTCTCCCATCTACCTTCTTTGCCTTAACCGAATTTTGAGGTGGGAGTCTTACTGCCCGTTAATTCGGGATAAAGTAAAAAGCCGTGCTGGTGCACGGCTTTTTATATTCTATGTCGAAGTTTCAATATTTCTTGGGAAATGCGGAAGGTCCCGTCGATATATAGGGAAGATATTAGAGTGCTTCTTTACATTTCCGGATTTGAGCTAATAATGTTTCGTATTCTTGTTCGAGAGATTTAATGTCATTATGATGATTTGGTATGGAAATTCGGCCAATGATTTCTGTTAATTTTGTTTGTAATCGTAACAATTCTTGTTCAGTAACGTTTACAGAATCCTCGGTTGTTCTTTTTGTGTATTGCTCGTAATTACCGTGGAAGATTCTTGGTTCACTCTCATCTACTTGTAGAATATGGTCTGCAACAGAGCGAATAAAGGCGCGGTCATGGCTAATGAAAAGTATTGTGCCAGGATATTCTTGTAACATGCTTTCTAATTCTTCTTGTGTTGCTAAGTCTAAATAGTTTGTTGGTTCATCGAGCAGAAGCATATTATAGTTTCCTAAAAATACTTTTGCGAGTGCAACCTTCATTCGCTCACCCCCGCTTAGAACGTGCACAGGTTTATGAACATCTTCACGGCGGAATAGAAGCCTTGCAAGTATAGTGCGAACGAACGAATCTGTATAGTTTGTTTCTTCTAGAACATTTTCTAAAATGGTTTTATCTGTTTTTAAAATAGATAGTGTTTGTTCGAAGTATCCAATTTTACAACTCTTCGAGAGCTGCATTCCACTTTCATTTGCAAGAAGCATGTTGAACAAAGTTGTTTTGCCACTTCCGTTTGCCCCTAAAATAGCAAGCTTTGCACCAGGAGCAATAGTTCCATTCATATTTTTAAATAGTGTACGATCACCTATTTTCTTTTTGGCTTTATTGAACTGTACTGCCACTTTACTATGAATGGGTGTATGGTATTGCACGTCAAACTGAGCTTGAGAAAGATCCTTTGGCTTTTCCTTCTTTTCTAGTTTTTCGAGACGTGTTTCTAATGCTTTCGCTGCTTTACTAACCTGTTCTTGGCCATGAGCCCCACTTAATTTATACAGTTTAGATTCAGATGAACTAAACCGTGTTGGGATTTTTGTCATGCTAGAAGTACGTTGCTTTTTTTGTAAAATGGACTGCTCTAAACGATTTTTTTCTTGTACATATTGCTCATATTCTGCTTGTTTTTGTATTCGCTCACGTTCTTTTTGCTTGCGATAGTTTGAATAATTACCTTTATACTCTTGAATAGTACCGTCTTCGATTTCAATGATTTTTGTACATATCGCATCTAAAAAGTCACGATCATGTGATATTAAAACAAGTGCCCCTTTATAAGATGAAAGTGCCTTTTCTAATTGTTCTGTACCGGCCATATCTAAGTGGCTTGTTGGTTCATCAGCGAATAAAATGCCTGCATTCTGTTCAAGAGCGTGGGCAATCTTTAGACGCATTCGTTCACCGCCGCTCATTGAATCTGTAACGTTTGAAATGCTCCATTTTCCTTTTGCGAGAGAAGAAGCGGTTTCTGGTAGTTCTTCGCTAAGCTGAGGAATGATGCTGATAGAACTATGATGAGTTACTGTACCTTCGTCAGCTTCTATTTCTTTACTTAATATTTGTAATAACGTAGATTTACCAGCACCGTTGACTCCGACAATTCCTATGCGATCCTGTGATTGAATTTCCAGTGATGGTAACGTAAATAGGGTGCGATCACCAAAGCTTTTTTCAATATTACGTGCGAATAAAATAGTCATAAAAAAACCTCCCTAGTTTCACTAGAGAGGATAAACGTCGCCCTTGCATGTAAAAATCGTACATAAATAAACGATTTTTTACATGATCGTTTCGAAAGAAAGTATCGACAAATGGACAGACTAATCCTCTGCTAGTTTTCATCATTTTTGTTCACTATTTGTGATGGATGAAATAAATAAGAGAATTAGAACTTCATTGGTCAAAGTACCTTCCTTTCATAATATTATTTTTATTGTATGCGCATACAAAAGGGTTTGTCAAACTTATTTCAGCTTTTGATTTTTGAATTCGTTATTATGAATTTGAGCCTTCGCCAGCGCCTCAGCATCATTTTGAATTTCATCCAATCCATTCGCATCCCCAATAACATACCCTTCAAATGATGACCCAACAAAATCAAAGATGTATTGGAACTGGGAGATAAGCGGTAATGCTTTTAGTTTCGGATTATCTCCACCAACGATAACAACGTACATTTTTTTGCCTTTCATTTTTTCTTTGAAATGAAGGGATGTATCACGCAAACTTTGTGACCAGCGATCGATGAAGTTTTTCATATGACCGCTCATCCCGTACCAATATAATGGTGTAGCAAAGATAATTGTGTCGTGCTCTAACATGCGTTTCGTTAACTGCTCGTAGTCATCATCTACAGATTGGAATCCTTCTGCATCATGACGCTGATCTGTAATAGGATAGACTGTGTGATCACGTAAATAAATTTGTTCTGTTTCAATTCCATCAATCATCATATGTGTTAAAAATTCCGTATTTCCATTTTGTCTTGAACTGCCGTGTATAACAAACATGTCATCATTCCTTTTCTTTTGTTTGTTTTAGGAGTGAAACGTGTTTTTGCAAATTCGTTTGAATATTGGATAGCAATGAGATTTGCTTTGTTACTTCATTAAGTTTATCTTCATAAAGCGTAAGGATGCTGCTGCACGGATTGTCGTACAAGTGCGGTTCAATTTCAAGGCAGCGCAGCATCCTTGCCGTCTCTTCTAAATTTAACCCAATTTGTAAGTACATTTGGATAAGCTCCACTTTTTCGATGGCACTTTCATCAAAATCACGGTAGCCATTTGCGAGGCGTTTCGAAGGGAGTAATCCCTTTTCTTCGTAATGTCTTAGTGATCTTTCGCTAACGCCAGTTTCTTTTGATAACTCTCCAATTCGCAATGCGTTTCACTCCTTTTACATGTATTGTAAACCTTCACACTAATGTGAAGGTCAACTCTGTTTTTTCGCAAAAGAATCTACATGATTTAAAAACACTTGAATAGCTTTAGATGGGATGAAATATTTGCCACGCACAATGGAGAACGGACGGATAAGTTGTTCATTTGGAACTTCGACGTGGAATAGTTCTTTTGCTAGTAGCTCTTTCCGTACAGTCCAATCAGAAAGCATAGCAATGCCAAGCCCGGCTGCGACGGCTTCCTTCACGCTTTGAATACTACTAAATGTAAAGAATCGTTTCATTTTTAAATGGTGTTGATGAATAAAGCGATCGCTATAAGCACGTGTTCCAGAACCACTTTCTCTTAATACCCATACTTGGTCTTGGAGTGTCCTTTCATTTATTTCATTTGTGCGGAGCAGTGGATGATTTGGCGGAACGACGAGCTTCATTTCATCTTGCATAAACGTTTCAACGTCAACGTCGGCGTATATAACTTGACCTTCTACTAAGCCGATATCAATTTGATTAGAGCGAAGGCTTTGCAAAACGTCTTCTGTATTCGAGATAAAGGTATGAACTTCAACGCGTGGATTTTCATTCGCATAGTTAGCCAGTATTTTTGGAAGTAAGTATTCGCCAATTGTAAAACTAGCACCGATGCGAAGTGTTCCTGTTACAACGTTATGTAGTTCGTTAATTTCTTGCTTAGCATCTTCGTAAAGAGAGAGCATTTGCTTTGCATGTATGTATAGAATATTTCCAGCTTCCGTAACTTGGACATGTTTCGGAGAGCGTTGAATAAGTGTAGTGCCAAATTCGTTTTCTAAATTGCGTATATGCATACTTACTCCAGGCTGTGAAAGGTTTAATAATTCTGCTGCACGGGAGAAATGTTTCTGTTCAACGACAGTAACAAAAATTTTTAAAATGTCTACGTTCATATAGTGGGCTCCTTTCTTTTTCTATCATCTTATCATAAGTATTTCTGATGATAGAGATTTGGTATTGGTATTAAACTTATTATAGAAACTCTCTTATAATGTAAGTAGAAAGAACATGCATGTTCCAATACGATTATTGGGGTGGTACAAGGTGGAACAAACACTTGTTATACAAAAGAAGAAGGGCTTTGGATTTTCGCAAGGAATTGGGATTACATTATTAATCGCAATTGCCGCGAAATATTTAGCAGAGCTTCCATTTTTAAATATTATGGGACAATTAGTAATTGCTATTCTAATTGGGATGGTTTGGCGTGCGGCAATTGGAGTTCCTCATGATGCGATTGCAGGGACGAATTTCGCGAGTAAGAAATTACTTCGCTTCGGGATCATCTTACTTGGAATGCGATTAAATCTTGTTGATATTGCGAAGGCGGGACCGAAAGTATTGGTCATCGCGGCGGTTGTTATTACATTTACGATTTTCGTTGTATATGGACTAACGAAAGTATTTAAGGTAGAAAAGAAACTTGGGATTTTAACAGCATGTGGAACAGCAATTTGCGGCGCGGCAGCGGTCGTGGCAATTGCGCCGCAAGTGAAAGCGAAAGATGACGAAACAGCAGTTGGAGCAGCTATTATCGCAATTTTAGGTACGATATTTACGCTTATTTATACGTTATTATATCCAGTGCTTGGTTTATCTCCGTACGGTTACGGTGTATTCTCAGGTGCGACGCTTCACGAAATCGCTCATGTCATCGCAGCTGCGGCGCCAGGAGGAAGCACGGCTGTAGACATCGCAGTTATCGTGAAACTAACGCGCGTTGCAATGCTTGTACCAGTAGCAATTTTAATTGGGTTATGGTTTGGTAAGAGTGAGGGAAGCAAGGAAAAAAGATCATGGCGCGACCTTCCAATTCCGTGGTTCATTTTCGGATTTTTAGCGATGAGTGCGGTGCATTCGCTCGGGATTATTCCAGAAGTTGTTGCGGGATATATTGTTGTTCTTGCTTATATGCTTATCGCAATGGCGATGGCGGGGCTTGGTTTAAATGTAGAGTTTAAAACGTTCCGTAAGTTAGGAAGCAAAGCATTCGTGGCAGGGCTAATTGGCTCGGTTTGCTTATCGGTGCTTGGATATGTTCTTGTATATGTGTTAGGGTTTATGTAGTAGTAAAGAAGGAGGTATCCTTTTAGATATCTCCTTCTTTTTTGTATTGTAGTAAATCCAGCATAATAGATAATTCTTTTTCCACATCAGTAAATTGTCCTTCATTTATAAGCTGGATTATTTTTTGAGTTCGTCTAAAGCGAAATGGACGTACAATTTGGATGATGAGGGGCAAGGTTTTTCTTTCTAGAGTAGAGAGAGGGCGTATTTTCATATAAGCAGATAAAAATTCTTGAAAACAATCTTCCTTATCATCGCCCATAAGTTCGTAAGCTAAAAAAATCCCTTCTCCGACGAGGTGATTAATAAAAACTTCATCTCCAGCAATGTTGAAATCAATCAGTGATTCAAATGTACTATTATCGTTCAATAAAATATTATTTGGGGAGAGGTCACCTTGTACAGCCCCTTTAGGTAGGTCATTCCATACCTTTCGTAATTCCTCACGTTTCTTATAAAAAAGTGTAAACACTTTATCCACCAATACTTGGTTAATTTCAGTAGTCTTTAAACTCTCTTTTAAAAGATTGGCTTCTAATTCTATATCATCATATATACCAGGTTTATCGGAAGTATTCCCTCCAAACATTCCCCAGTAAGTGCCGTGCTCAAAATGAATATGATGTTTTTCAGAAATAACGTGTGTTTTCCCAAGTAAAAGTCCCAAGGTATGCAGTAACGATTTATTTATTTCTTCGTCTCTCAATTCTCTTCCCGGCATCCATTCTTCTATTGTGATAGGAAACGGAATTTCAAATGAGTGGGCAGGTAAGTAGTATCGTCCATCATTCGTTTGGAGCCGGCGGGGTACAGGAATGTCATTTTCAATAAAAGCTTGGCAAAGCTCTCCTTGTGTTTGAAGACCGTCTAGTGTTGTGAAAGGGTCTTTGTAAAATCGAATTAATAGTTTGAGGTTAGGTGTGGAACATGAGATGAGTATGTCTTTATCTTTAGAAAAGCGTATTACTTCATAGTGAAATGATTCTTGTATACGGAATACTTGTAGCAGCTGTTGTATAGTAGCGCTTTTAAACATAATGATTTCCTCCGATATAAGTTGCTTAAATGTATATTTCTATGTAATGAAAAATCAACCTTTTTATGTAAAGATATCTTTACTTTTGAAGGTGGAGCCTATGGGTGTAAAAAATAAAATTAAAGAATTAAGAAAGCAACATCATATAACGCAAGTTGAAATGGCAAAGGCGATGCAGGTGACGCGGCAGACAATCGTAGCGATTGAAAACCATCATTACAACCCGAGTCTAGAGTTATCCTTAAAAATCGCCAAATATTTTGGAGTGAAGGTGGAGGAAATATTTACGCTAGAGTAAGGGGAGAGAAAATGAACGATACTAAAAAGTTATTGATCGGTGCGACTTTTGGATTGTTTTTAGGAGACATTTTAGTTCATATTATGAATCCGGCTATACCAATTTTAACACTCGTAGTGAGTAACGTTTTAGCGATTGTATTTTTGTTAGTGTATGCGTATTACAAAAAGCGTAAGTACAGAAAAGAAGAACTTCCGGATATAGATGAGCGAGTAAATGAAAACATAAAAAGGTATGTGAATGTCTCATTTGTATTCGTGTTTCTATTACTTATTGTTTATATTGTTGCGAGTAAAGCAATAGGTAGAGCTGTTATACCAGTGCAAGAAATACTTATGATCTGTAGTTCCTTATTTGCAGGTAGTCTCATCATAGGAGTTATGGTAGGCAAACGAGCATAGTGATAGGAGGAATGAAAAATGCAAGATGAGTTTGAGAGATTTCAGTCGGATAAAGCGTTTAAATATGTAGGGTTATTTTTCACGATTAGTTTAGCAATATGGAGTTTATATAATTTAATTGTTGACGGAAGTGCTGGTATGCCGTTTGTGTTATTTGTACTAGGGCAGTTTGTTTATTTCTTTGTGAACTATTGGCCAAAATGGAGATATAGAAATAGTAAAGAGGCTGATCGTGTATAAGTATGGCATCGATGAGTATTTTTGCAACAAGGAATAGATAGAAAAAGGGGAACTGGGATGGGATTACCGGTATTATGTGTCGCTACAGTTATATTTGCGCTTCTTTGGGGAATGCAAAATTTTTCTCGTAATCCAGTGCCAAGCATTTGTATTATGATTGGTACTGTAGGTTTATCGTATTATTTATTACTATTAGCTCATTATCATAAAACCGCAACGAGCGTTGTTGTTGGCGCGCTTATTTTATGTTGTGGTCGTGCTGTACACAAGGGGTTATTTCCGTAAAAGCTGTTTATACAAAGAGTATAAACAGCTTTTTGTATTTTTTTTACAAAAGGCTTGAAAGTGACGTAACGTCATCTTTTATAATGAAGGGGAAGAGGTGATGGTAGTGATTTCAATACAACAATTGACGAAAGAAACAGGGGTAACAGTACGTACATTACGTTATTATGATCAAATAGATTTATTAAAGCCGAGCGGGAAAACAGAAGGGGGCCATCGTTTATATAGTGAAGCTGACGTAATACGTCTCCAACAAATTTTATTTTTAAAGGAAATGGGATTTTCACTAAAAGAGTCTGCGAATATGTTAGTAAAAGGTGAGCTTAACTTAAAGGATTCGCTTGAAAAACAACTTCGATTTGTACAGGAAGAACAAAAGAAATTTAATCGAATGGAGCGTGTTCTACAAGCGGTTGTTTATTCAGTAGATGTAGAGGGAGAGCTCGATTGGAAAGTTATGTTTGAATTAATTCAGCTTTCGAAACAGTCTCCTCGTATACGTGAAATATTCCAAAATGAAGTGTTTTCAAAGGAAGAACAAAAATTGCTTCAGAATTTGCCAAATATGAGTGAAGAAGATCCGAATGTTTTAGAATGGGTAGATTTATTAAAGCAATTACGTACTTTTATGAAAGAAGGTAAAGAAGCCGCTAGTGATGAGGTACAAGAAGCAACGAAGAAATTAATGCAGAAGTGTTTAGAGATGGCTAATGGTGACGAAGCATTTTTAGATAAGTTATGGGAAGTTAGAAAATCGAAAGAAGCTTCACAGAAAATGAGCATGTATCCAATCGAAGAAGAACTTTTACTATATATGGATGAAGCTTGTCGTATTTATGATGAAAAGGAGAGGGATAAATGAGTATGCTCGCAGAATATCGTTGGTATTTTTTAATTGGGGCAGAGATTGTATTTTGGTTATCGGCTATCGGTTTCTTTTTATTCCGTTACGGATTCCGTTTGAAAAAGGCAAGTTTTATTATGGGGATTGTACTACTCGTAAATGAAGTATTTATTTTAACTTTAGCAGTAGTGGATTACTATCAAACAGGAAAGTTTTCTAACTTTCAAATCATTACTGTAATCATTTTATTGTATGCAGTTTTCTACGGGAAAAAGGATTTGAAGAAGCTTGATATATTTGCGCAAAAATTAGTTGCGAAATGGCGGAATGAACCGGCGCCTATTATAGAAGAACAGGTAGAATTAACAGGTATGGCTTATGCGAAGCAGGAAATAAAAAATTGGGTATTGCACCTTAGTTTGTTTGTTGTTGTGCATATTTTCTTTTTCTTTCTGTACGGTCTTGCCCCGGTTGAACAATGGCGTAATTGGTTAGAAACGGGAATTGTTTTAAATAAAGCAGCGAGTCGGGTTAGCCAAGTTTGGGCGATTATACTTTTAGTGGATGCAGCTATTTCATTTTCATATGTTCTTTTTCCGAAGAAGGGGAAAGGGAACAAGAAGCTACTTTCTTAGGGGAAAGTAGCTTTTTTAGTATGCCAATAGTTTATATAGGAGAGGATGACAGTAGGAAAAAGAGCTGATTTTAAATGAAGTGGAACCTTAATCAGTGTGGTGCTTACTGTTTGTTCATGCGGAAGAAGATTTGATAAGGAAGGAGGTGTACTCTTCTTCCTTTTTCTATATATATTGTCGAAAACTTTACCGAATATCTGTTCGTTTTTTTAGGTTTTTTATAGGCATTCGTGGTAAAATAATAATACAGATTTTTATGAGGAGGTCGGATTTTCTTGGAACGTCAATTTGAAATTGTCTCAGCGTATTCCCCGCAAGGTGATCAGCCGGTAGCTATAGAGAAGCTTGTAAAGGGAATTAATAGTGGAAAGAAAAAGCAAGTGTTGCTTGGGGCGACAGGAACGGGTAAGACATTTACGATTTCAAATGTCATTAAAGAAGTGCAAAAGCCAACACTTGTCATGGCTCATAATAAAACGTTAGCAGGACAGTTATATAGTGAGTTGAAAGACTTTTTCCCAAATAATGCGGTTGAATATTTTGTTAGTTATTACGATTATTATCAACCAGAAGCGTATGTGCCGCAAACAGATACGTTTATTGAAAAAGACGCACAGATTAATGATGAAATTGATAAATTGCGTCACTCGGCAACGTCTGCATTATTTGAACGGGATGATGTAATTATTGTTGCGAGTGTTTCGTGTATATATGGTTTAGGTTCTCCAGAAGAATACCGCGAGTTAGTTGTTTCACTTCGAGTTGGTATGGAAAAGGATCGCAATCAATTGCTTCGTGAACTTGTTGATGTGCAGTATGGACGTAATGATATTGATTTCAAGCGTGGTACATTCCGTGTGCGCGGAGATGTAGTTGAAATCTTCCCGGCATCACTTGACGAGCATTGTATTCGAATTGAGTTTTTTGGTGATGAAATTGACCGTATTCGCGAAGTAAATGCGTTAACAGGGGAAGTATTAGCAGAGCGTGATCATGTAGCAATTTTCCCAGCATCTCACTTCGTTACACGTGAAGAAAAAATGAAGGTCGCTATTGAAAATATCGAAAAAGAATTAGAAGAGCGTTTAAAGGAATTAAATGATAACGGCAAGTTGTTAGAAGCGCAGCGTATAGAACAGCGTACACGTTATGATTTAGAAATGATGCGCGAGATGGGCTTTTGTTCAGGTATTGAAAACTATTCCCGTCATTTAACACTTCGTCCAGCGGGAGCAACGCCGTATACGTTATTAGACTATTTCCCGAAAGATTTCTTAATCGTTATGGATGAGTCGCATGTATCAGTGCCGCAAGTAAGAGCGATGTATAACGGGGACCAAGCGCGTAAGCAAGTGCTTGTGGATCATGGATTCCGTCTGCCATCAGCTTTAGATAATAGACCGCTCACATTTGATGAGTTTGAAGAGAAAACGAATCAAGTTATTTACGTGTCAGCAACGCCAGGACCGTATGAATTAGAGCAGTCGCCAGAAGTAATAGAACAAATTATTCGTCCAACAGGGCTTTTAGATCCGCCAATTGATATACGACCAATTGAAGGGCAGATTGACGATTTATTAGGAGAGATTCAAGATCGCATTGCAAAAAATGAACGTGTATTAATTACAACTTTAACAAAGAAGATGTCAGAGGATTTAACAGACTACTTAAAAGATGTAGGAATTAAGGTGAATTACCTGCATTCTGAAGTGAAAACGTTAGAACGTATTGAAATTATACGAGATCTTCGCCTTGGTAAGTTTGATGTTCTTGTCGGTATTAACTTATTGCGAGAAGGATTAGATATTCCAGAAGTATCCCTTGTAGCTATTTTAGATGCTGATAAGGAAGGGTTCTTGCGTTCAGAACGTTCATTAATTCAAACAATCGGTCGTGCAGCACGTAATGAAAACGGCCGCGTTATTATGTACGCAGATCGTATAACGAGATCGATGGGAATTGCGATTGAAGAAACACAGCGTCGTCGTAGTATACAAGAGGCTTACAATGAAGAGCATGGTATTACGCCGAAAACGATTCAAAAAGGTGTGCGTGATGTAATCCGTGCAACGACAGCTGCTGAAGAGCCGGAAACATATGAGGCAACGCCAGCTAAGAAGATGACGAAAAAAGAGCGTGAAAAGACAATTGCGAAGATGGAAGCAGAAATGAAAGAAGCAGCAAAAGCGTTAGACTTCGAGCGTGCAGCTGAATTAAGAGATTTACTATTAGAATTAAAAGCGGAAGGGTGAAAAGAGTGAGTAAGAGCAAGGATTTTATTGTTGTAAAAGGTGCTAGAGCACATAACTTAAAAAATATTGATGTAACCATTCCGAGAAATCAGCTTGTCGTTGTAACAGGATTGTCTGGTTCGGGGAAATCATCATTAGCATTTGATACGATTTATGCAGAAGGGCAGCGCAGATACGTAGAATCGTTATCTGCGTATGCGCGTCAGTTTTTAGGACAAATGGATAAGCCGGATGTAGATACAATTGAAGGATTGTCACCAGCGATTTCAATCGATCAAAAAACGACAAGTCGTAATCCGCGTTCAACTGTCGGAACGGTAACGGAGATTTATGATTATCTACGTCTATTATTTGCGCGAATTGGTACACCGATTTGTCCGAATCATGGCATTGAAATTACGTCACAAACAGTAGAGCAGATGGTAGACCGTGTACTTGAATATCCTGAACGTACGAAATTACAAGTTTTAGCTCCTATCGTTTCTGGACGTAAAGGTGCACATGTGAAAGTACTTGAAGATATTAAGAAGCAAGGGTATGTTCGTGTACGTGTTGATGGTGAAATGCTTGATGTGTCTGAAGATATTGCGTTAGATAAAAATAAGAAGCATTCCATTGAAGTTGTAATTGACCGTATTGTTGTAAAAGAAGGAATCGCAAGCCGTCTTGCTGATTCACTTGAAAGTGCATTAAAGCTTGGCGGGGGCCGCGTGTTAATCGATGTAATGGGAGAAGAGGAACTGTTATTTAGTGAACATCATGCTTGTCCACATTGTGGTTTTTCAATTGGAGAATTAGAACCGCGTATGTTCTCATTCAATAGTCCGTTCGGTGCATGTCCTTCTTGTGATGGACTTGGCTCAAAGCTAGAGGTAGATTTAGAACTTGTTATTCCGAACTGGGATTTATCATTAAATGAACATGCGATTGCGCCTTGGGAGCCGACAAGCTCACAATATTACCCACAGCTTTTACAATCTGTATGTAATCATTACGGCGTTGATATGGATGTGCCTGTGAAAAATATACCGAAAGATTTATTTGATAAAGTGTTGTACGGAAGCGGAGAAGAGAAAGTTTATTTCCGTTATGTAAATGAATTTGGTCAAGTAAAGGAAAATGAGATTTTATTTGAAGGTGTTATTCCAAATATTGAACGTCGTTATCGTGAAACGAGTTCCGATTACATTCGTGAGCAAATGGAAAAATATATGGCAGAACAAGCTTGTCCGAAGTGTAAAGGTGGACGTTTAAAACCTGAGAGTTTGGCTGTTTTTGTTGGTGATAAAACGATTGCTGATGTAACGAAATATTCTGTTCAAGAAGTACAGGAGTTCTTCTCAAATGTGGAGCTAACAGAGAAACAACAAAAAATTGCTCATTTAATTTTAAGAGAGATTCAGGAGCGCGTTGGGTTCTTAGTGAACGTTGGTTTAGATTATTTAACGTTAAGTCGTGCCGCAGGAACTTTATCGGGTGGTGAGGCGCAACGTATTCGTTTAGCAACGCAAATTGGTTCTCGTCTTACTGGTGTACTTTACATTCTTGATGAGCCTTCTATCGGTTTGCATCAGCGCGATAACGACCGTCTTATTCGTACATTGCAAGAAATGCGTGATTTAGGTAATACGTTAATTGTTGTTGAGCATGATGAAGATACGATGATGGCAGCTGATTATTTACTTGATATCGGGCCTGGCGCAGGTATTCACGGTGGACAAGTCGTATCAGCAGGTACACCAGCCGAAGTGATGCAAGATGAGAATTCGCTAACAGGGAAGTATTTAAGCGGTAAAGAGTTTATTCCAGTTCCACTTGAAAGACGTAAAGGTGACGGACGAAAAGTGGAAATTGTCGGTGCAAAAGAGAATAATTTAAAGAACGCGAAAATGTCATTCCCGCTTGGTACGTTTGTAGCGGTAACGGGTGTATCTGGTTCTGGTAAAAGTACGATGATTAATGAAGTATTATATAAATCGTTAGCGCAAAAGTTATATAAAGCGAAAGCGAAGCCAGGTACTCATAAAGAGATTAAAGGTCTTGAGCATTTAGATAAAGTAATCGATATTGATCAATCGCCAATTGGACGTACACCACGTTCTAACCCAGCGACTTATACAGGTGTGTTTGATGATATTCGTGATGTGTTTGCCCAAACGAATGAAGCGAAAGTGCGCGGATATCAAAAAGGGCGTTTCAGCTTTAATGTGAAAGGCGGACGTTGTGAAGCGTGCCGTGGTGATGGAATTATTAAAATTGAAATGCACTTCTTACCAGACGTATACGTGCCTTGTGAAGTTTGTCATGGTAAACGTTATAATCGTGAAACGTTAGAAGTGAAATATAAAGATAAAAACATTTCTGAAGTGTTAGGGATGACAATTGAAGATGGAGTAGAGTTCTTTGCTAATATCCCAAAAATTAAGCGTAAACTTCAAACGCTTGTAGACGTTGGTCTTGGTTATATGAAATTAGGGCAACCAGCTACGACGTTATCTGGTGGTGAAGCACAGCGTGTGAAATTAGCTTCTGAATTACACCGTCGTTCTACAGGACGTACACTATACATTTTAGACGAGCCAACGACTGGTTTACATGCGCATGATATTGCACGTCTTCTAGAGGTATTGCAGCGTCTTGTTGAGAGCGGTGAGACGGTACTGGTAATTGAACATAATTTAGATGTAATTAAAACAGCTGATTATATCGTTGACCTTGGACCAGAGGGCGGAGACAAAGGTGGACAAATCGTTGCTTCTGGAACGCCAGAGCAAGTAGTGAAAGAAGAGCGCTCGTATACAGGTAAGTATTTAAAAGAGATTTTAAATCGTGATAAAGCAAGAATGAAAGAGAGAATAAAAGAAGTAGAGTTATCACAATAAGTTTAGTAATAAAAACCGAGTTGAAATGACGCTCGGTTTTTATTATATAGGGGGAGAAGATGGAGTTTTTAGATGTTTTAAGAAATTTATAAGTTATCAAAATTGAATTGTAATGGAGGGGGATTATGTCAATTAATCATAAATCACTTGCCCAATTTATTGTAGAAGCGAAAAGAAAGACATATGCATCTCAGGGAGATGACGCATCAGTTCAGGCGTTATTAAACGGATCGAAACAACTTGAGTACAGTAGCGGTGATTATTTTTATCGAGATATTTATTTTGGTTCAGCTTTTTTTATTGGACAAGAAACTGTAGAGTTTGAGAATCGTCCCATTTGGTCAATGGTCTATTCAGGTGGTGTCACTAATTCAAACTCAGATTGGGATATCATGGGTCCAATTTATAACTTCCTTCGCCAAGCATTAAGGTCAGTTGATACGAATTCTATCTATCGTGGTCCAAATTACTATAAATCAGGTACATATATTTTCAAGAATGAGTATGAAGGTACTCTTGATTGTTTTCAAGGTAAAGAAATCATTCTCATAGGTGATGAAAAGGTGTATGAATTGAAATATAGCGGTGGAATAGTACGATAATTATTTTAATAGAACCACAATGTGAAAAGAGAAAAAGAAATACTTAAAGGGTAAAGAAGCAGAAAACGCGTTTCATAATGAAGTGAAAAAGGAGTGCTACATCTTCTATCAACACTGTGATGATGTACTACTAATAAAAGATGCAAGTTTATTAAGTATGGATGATATATTACGTGAAACAGATGATATGTATAAAGGCGATATTTACATTGTAGATAAAGATTTCACTTGGACTTTTGTGAAAACGCATGAGCATAGATGGTGTGGGCCTTATTTCGCAAAGAAGTGTTAGTAGGTATACAAGCATGAAGAGTAGAATAAGTTGATATAAGTGTGTATAGGATACTTGCGTTTCTTATCTATTAGCGTATGATGAAATATATATGTCAAAAGGATGTGTAAGAAAATGAGATGGATTGTATCACTTCTTGTAAATAGCGTTGTGTTAATCGCTGTATCGGGACTTTTAAAAGGGATTGCACCAGATGCGTTTTACGTAGCAAATATACAAACTGCAATTATTGCGAGTATTATTTTGGCTGTTTTAAATGTGTTTGTAAAACCGTTCTTAATTTTAATTACGCTACCAATTACGGTTGTAACTTTCGGGTTCTTCTTAATTGTTATTAATGCGATTACGTTAAAAATAGCAGATTCATTATTAGGAGATGCATTTAATATATCAGGGTTTGGTGTAGCGATCGTTGCGGCAATTTGTATTTCAATTTTTAATATGATTATTGAAAAGGCAATTGTGGAACCTTTATATGAAAAAAAGAGAAAATGACAAAAAGAAAAACATTTCATGATGTGTATGAAATGTTTTTTTCTATTTATTAGAAACCGTATTTCTTGTTTCCAGAAAAAAATGGTACAATATCCGGTAGAATGGAATTTTACATCAAATGAGACTGAACCCGCAGCGGAGTGGAGGTTTATACATATGCCGAAAGTAAGGACAAAAGATTTAATTGAACAATTTCAATTGGAGTTAATAAGTGGTGAAGAAGGAATTCATCGTCCGATTGATACAAGTGATTTATCACGACCTGGAATTGAAATGGCAGGATTTTTTACATATTATCCAGCTGATCGCGTACAGCTTCTTGGAAAGACGGAGCTTACGTTCTTTGACACGTTAACATCAGAGCAAAAACAAGAGAGAATGAAAGCGCTTTGTACTGAAGAGACGCCATGTATTATTATAACTCGTAATCAAGATGTACCAGATGAGTTACTGCAAGCATCACGTGAATCAGGCATGCCTTTATTGCGTTCTTCTCAAACGACAACAAGATTATCAAGTCGTTTAACAAATTATTTAGAAGGTAAGTTAGCGCCAACAACTGCTGTTCATGGTGTACTAGTAGATATTTATGGTGTTGGTGTTTTAATTACAGGTCAAAGTGGTGTTGGTAAAAGTGAGACAGCTCTTGAACTTGTGAAGCGTGGTCACCGTCTTGTTGCGGATGATAGTGTAGAAATTCGCCAAGAAGATGAAGACACATTAGTAGGAAGCTCACCAGATTTAATTGAGCATTTATTAGAAATTCGTGGCTTAGGTATCATTAACGTTATGACGTTATTCGGTGCAGGGGCAGTGCGAAATTATAAGCGTATTACACTTGTTATTAACCTTGAAATTTGGGATCAAAAGAAAAATTATGATCGCTTAGGTCTTGATGAAGAGAAGATGAAGATTATTGATACAGAACTTACGAAGATTACACTTCCAGTTCGTCCTGGTCGAAACTTAGCTGTTATTATTGAAGTGGCAGCGATGAACTTCCGTTTAAAACGTATGGGAGTCAATGCAGCACAGCAGTTCTCAGAACGGTTAATGAGTGCGATTGAGTTAGGAAATCAGGAGTAAACATTGGAGAGGGAGGTCATACATATGCTGTTAGGTTCTGTACCACAGCTTGACCGCGTAGCGATCCAACTTGGGCCGTTTCCTGTTTATTGGTACGGGATTATTATCGGTACAGGTGTGCTATTAGGTCTTTGGCTAGCAACTCGCGAAGGAGAAAGGCTAGGTATTCCAAAAGATACATTTGTTGACCTTGTATTAATTGCAGTACCGATCGCTATTCTATTTGCGAGAATGTACTATGTTATTTTTGAATGGGAATATTACGCGCAAAACCCGAGTCAAATTATTAATATTCGTCAAGGTGGTTTGGCGATTCATGGTGGCTTAATCGGGGCTGTTATTACAGGGATTCTTTTTGCGAAACGCCGCGGAGTTTCGTTCTGGAAGTTGGCGGATATTGCTGCACCAAGTATTTTACTAGGACAAGCAATTGGCCGATGGGGAAACTTTATGAACCAAGAGGCACATGGTGATGAAGTAACGAGACAGTTTTTAGAAGGCCTTCATTTACCGGATTTTATTATTAATCAAATGTATATTGATGGTGTTTACTATCACCCGACGTTTTTATATGAATCATTATGGAATTTTGCAGGGGTAATTCTATTACTTGCATTACGAAAAGTGAATTTACGCCGCGGGGAATTATTCTTCACATATTTAATTTGGTATTCAGTAGGGCGCTTCTTTGTAGAAGGCTTACGTACAGATAGTTTAATGCTAGGACCACTTCGTATCGCACAAGTAATGTCAATTGGAATTGTTGTTATTTCTATTATTTTCATTATTGTGAGACGAAAAATGGGGCAAGCTGATAAAAGATATTTAGAAAATTAGAGAAAAGTAGCATCTTATTATGAGATGCTGCTTCTTTCATATTCAGGAAAGAGAAAGGACTAAGGCAATGAGAATAAATACAGTGTTATTTGATTTAGATGGAACGTTAATTAATACAAATGAACTTATTATTTCTTCTTTTTTACATACTTTAAATACATATTATCCAAATCAATATAAGCGTGAAGATGTATTGCCATTTATCGGTCCATCTTTGCATGATACTTTCAGCAAGATTGATGAAAGTAAGGTTGAAGAGTTAATTACAAGCTATCGTCAATTTAACCATGATCATCATGATGAATTAGTAGAAGAATATGAAACTGTATATGAAACAGTTCAAGAGTTGAAGAAACAAGGTTATAAGGTTGGTATTGTTACAACGAAAGCGAGACAAACCGTTGAGATGGGATTAAAGCTATCAAAGCTTGATGAGTTTTTTGATGTTGTTGTGACAATTGATGATGTAGAGCATGTGAAACCACATCCAGAGCCACTTCAAAAAGCGCTTCAGTTATTAGATGCGAAACCAGAAGAAGCATTGATGGTTGGGGATAATCATCATGATATTGTTGGTGGACAAAATGCGGGTACGAAAACAGCTGCGGTTTCATGGACATTGAAAGGTAGAGCGTATTTAGAGGCTTACAAGCCAGACTTTATGCTAGATAAAATGAGTGATTTATTGCCGATTTTGTCCGACATGAATCGTTCGTAAAGATAAGTAGAGGAGCGAGTGAAGTGCGACGGACAACGCGCTATCCTGTTTCAGGAGAGAATTCATTATGGAATGTGTATAAAACAGTGTCTTTTTGGAAGGTAATGAAAAACTTTATGATTATCCAAATTGCACGTTATACACCTTTTTTATCGGTCAAGAATTGGTTATACCGCACATTTTTGCGGATGAAAGTAGGAAAGAAAACATCGTTTGCGCTTATGGTAATGCCGGACATTATGTTCCCAGAAAAGATAACTGTGGGAGAAAATACGATTATTGGCTATAACACGACGCTTTTAGCGCACGAATATTTAATTCGCGAATATCGACTTGGAGAGATCTTCATTGGAAACGAAGTGATGATCGGAGCAAATACGACTATATTACCAGGTGTGAAAATTGGAGATGGCGCAATTGTTTCAGCTGGCACACTCGTTCATAAAGATGTACCGAGTGGTGCTTTCGTAGGTGGAAATCCAATGCGTGTTATTTATACAAAAGAAGAAATGGATGCTAGAGAAGGTCGATGATAAAAATGTAACATTTCTCTTCTTTTTTAATGAATAAAAAGGAAATAATTGAGTATAATATACTGTTTTGTTTTTTACGGAATCGTTTATACTTATAGATAGAAGAATGTGTGAACGAAGAAAACAAAAAACTGGAGGATATATGGGGAAAAATCAAAGAATATATAAGGAGAACGGACAAGTTATCTCTTTTAATCAATTAGCGGACTTCTTTTATAAAAAAGGGATGAGGGCTTACAAAGGACAAAAATTGCAAGATGCAATTAAATATTTTCGAAGAGCGGCACAAAGCGAGAAGGAGCCGTTTATTTTATGTCAATTAGCAACAGTATTATCTGAGGCTGGTGAATATCAAGAGTCAAATCAAACCTTCTTTAAGCTTGTTAGATCTAATCCAGAACTTGAACAGTGTTATTATTTTATTGCAAATAATTATGCGTATATGGGGCTATTTCAGCAGGCGAAGAAGTATGCGGATCGCTATTTAGAAGTTGCAGAAGAGAAGGAATTCGTAGAAGATACATTAGAATTACTTGAAATTATGGAAGAAGAAGCGATGGGTGCGGAAGAGATTGAGGATGAAGATGATTTAATTGTTATGCAGGAAGAAGCCAATCGTTATATTCGTAACGGACAATTGGAAGAAGCAATTGCTACATTAGAAATTGTTACGAAAGATTATCCGGAATTTTGGTCGGGGCATAATAATTTAGCCATTGCGCATTTTCAATCTGGTAATGTAGATAAGGCACTGAAGTTAACGGAAATGATTTTAGAGAAAAATCCAGGTAATATACATGCGCTTTGTAATACGCTTATTTTTCTATATTCAATTGGAGAGCATAAACAAGTAGAGGCGTTAGCTGCTCAGTTAGTTTCGGTATATCCGATTTCGTTTGAACATCGTTTGAAACTTGGGACGACACTTGCAACAATTGGTCATTTCGAGCCTGCATATAAATGGTTCAAATTATTAAAGCGTCAAGGATACGAAGGAGACGTTAGTTTTTATTATTGGTTTGCATATTCTGCGTATATGGTAAAAGATCAGCAAGTAGCTGAAAAAATGTGGCAACATGTTGTAGAATTGCACCCTGATAAAAAGGGAAAAGAACCGTGGAATGCATTGAATTTAGCGGATGAAGGACAAAACGTGTTATTTGAAGAATTACGAAAATCATTTCAGCAAAGTGCGACGCTAGAGGAACAAATGCTAGCTTTATATTTAATGAATGAATTATCAACGCCAGAGAAGGTTGGATTCTTCTTTGATGTAACGCAGGCGAAGAATGGTGTTCCGATCGTATCGCAACTTGCAAAGTATTTCTTTTTACTGAATAGCCATAAGAGTATTCCAGCTGATTTACAGCAATTTGAACAGTGCGCTCGAATCGCGGATGCTTTATACAATTATACGAAAAAAGATGATGAATTAATCGAAGAGTGTTTACAATTTTGGTTTTGTACGTTCATACGTTTATATACATCTGGGGCAGTTTTTACAAATGTATACGGGTGGTCAGCTGCGGTTGAATATATCGTACGCAGTGAACAAGGAAATAAGATGACACAGTCGGAGCTCGGAGATGTGTATAATGTATCTGTAGCGACTGTTCGAAAGTATGTGCAAGCTGTTAAGCGTACGCACACATAGATAAGCAAATCATTGGGAAAAAAATGATGCGAACAGTATAATGAGGGTAACTTAATTGTGTAGGAATGGATAGGAGTGAATAGTGTGTCGGAAGAAAAAATTTATGATGTCATTATTATTGGTGCAGGACCAGCTGGTATGACAGCTGCAGTATATACATCTCGTGCGAATTTAAGCACATTAATGCTTGAGCGTGGTATTCCAGGCGGACAAATGGCAAATACAGAAGATGTAGAAAACTACCCAGGTTATGAGTCCATTTTAGGACCAGACTTATCAAATAAAATGTTTGAGCATGCGAAGAAATTTGGTGCTGAATATGCATACGGTGATGTGAAAGAAGTCATCGATGGTAAAGAATACAAAACAATTATTGCTGGTAAAAAAGAATATAAAGCACGTGCAATTATCGTTGCAAGTGGTGCAGAGTATAAAAAAATTGGTGTACCAGGTGAAACAGAACTTGGCGGCCGCGGTGTATCATATTGTGCGGTATGTGATGGCGCATTCTTTAAAGGTAAAGAACTTGTAGTTATTGGCGGCGGAGATTCTGCTGTTGAAGAGGGTGTGTTCTTAACACGTTTCGCATCAAAAGTAACGATCGTTCACCGTCGTGACACGCTTCGTGCACAGAAAATTTTACAAGATCGTGCTTTCCAAAATGAAAAAGTAGACTTCATTTGGAACCACACGATAAAAGAAATTAACGAAGCAAATGGTAAAGTAGGAAGTGTAACACTTGTAGATGTAAACAGTGGAGAAGAGAAAGAAGTCAAAACTGACGGCGTATTCGTATACATCGGTATGCTACCACTATCAAAACCATTTGTTGAACTAGGTATTACAAATGGAAATGGTTACCTTGAAACAAACGAGCGTATGGAAACGAAAGTTCCTGGTATTTTCGCAGCAGGTGATGTTCGCGAAAAAATGCTACGTCAAATTGTAACTGCAACAGGTGATGGTAGTATTGCAGCACAAAGTGCACAACATTACGTAGAAGAATTATTAGAAGAACTAAAAACTGTATCAGAAAAATAAGGGATAACATACCTTTTGAGAAGAAGGCTACCGATAGGAGCTTTCTTCTTTTTTTGTGTGAAAATGTCAAAGTTTTGTCAAAAAATATTGGGATTATAAGCTTTCTTATTGATATACTGGACTTTACGGAAAAAATCACTATAAGAAATGAGGAATTTATTCAGTATGGAATGGCGTAATATATATCGTGGATTTTGTATGGGCGTTAGTGATTTAATTCCTGGTGTGAGCGGCGGTACAATCGCTGTTGTGTTAGGGATTTATGAACAATTGCTTGCGGCAATTAGCGGATTCTTTAGTCGTGAATGGAAAAAACATTTAGGATTTTTAATTCCCCTTGCAGCTGGTGTGGCAGCAGCATTTTTAACGTTAAGTCACGTTATTAAATATTTACTTGCAAATCATTATGAACCGACTCAATTTTTCTTCCTCGGTTTAATTATTAGTATATTACCGATGTTAATGAGAGAAGCCGATGCAAAGTCGTCGTTTAAAGGTAAGCATATTGTTTTATTAATAGTTGCAGCAATTCTTGTTGCGATTACAGCTTTCTTTAAACCAGATAAGACAGCAGACCCAATTACGACGTTAACAATTTTAAATGCAATTGGCTTATTTTTTGCAGGGTGGATGGCTAGTATGGCGATGTTACTTCCTGGAATTAGCGGATCATTTATTTTGTTAATTATTGGTGTATATCCGACAGCAATTAATGCTTTAACTACACTCAACTTACCTTTAATCGCAGTTATTGGTGCTGGCGTTATGGTAGGGTTCGTTGTAAGTAGTAAAGGAATTAGTTTCTTATTAGATCGATATAAAAGTATGACATTTGCGGCAATTATTGGACTAGTTATCGGTTCGATTGTAATTGTGTTCCCTGGTATTCCAACTGGAGGATTTTCAATTATAAGTTCAATTATTACCTTTATTTTAGGATTTGCGATTGTTACTTATTTCGGTAAGAAATAAAGGCTTTAGTCCCCTTGGCGATAAAAATCGTTAAGGGGATTTTTCATGCTATTCACGGAAAGTCCAGGCATTTACATTGCTTGTTATAGAAAGCTTTCTTAAAATTGTTGAGTAGCGTATGCTTAGCGAAAGGGGACTGGCTCCTTCGTTGTAGCAAACTGTTTTTGATAGTATAATGAAATGAGTATGCAGTGAGAAATTTGCTGCAAGTAGCTGAGGTGAAGAAACATGCAAAGAGTGACAAACTGTGTGTTAATTAGAGATAATGAAGTACTCTTACTCCAAAAACCTCGCCGGAATTGGTGGGTTGCACCAGGCGGAAAAATGGAGCGCGGTGAGACTGTAAGAGATTCCGTTGTTCGCGAGTATCGTGAAGAAACAGGTATTTATTTAAAGAACCCAGCGTTAAAGGGGGTCTTCACCTTTGTTATCCAAGAAGGTGATAAAGTTGTTTCTGAATGGATGATGTTCTCCTTTTTAGCGACAGATTTTGCAGGAGAAAACAAACTAGAGAGCGAAGAAGGCATCATTGGTTGGCATACATTTGATAAAATTGATGATTTAGCAATGGCACCAGGAGATTATCACATTATTGATTATTTAATTAAAGGAAATGGCATAATCTACGGTACATTTGTATATACCCCAGATTTTGAGTTGCTTTCATATCGATTAGATCCGAGTTAAACCGTCAAGGAGAGGATACGATGACAGAGAATAATGATATAAAAATGGTAATTATTACAGGAATGTCTGGAGCTGGAAAGACAGTAGCTTTACAAAGTTTTGAAGATTTAGGATATTTCTGTGTGGATAATTTACCACCGATGTTATTGCCGAAGTTTATTGAGCTTATGGCGGATTCAAAAGGAAAAATGAATAAAGTAGCACTTGGTATTGATTTACGTGGCCGAGAGTTTTTCGAACATTTATGGGAAGCACTTGATGATTTATCAGAACGTACATGGATTATTCCTCATATTTTATTCTTAGATGCGAAAGATAGCACGCTTGTAACTCGTTATAAAGAAACGAGACGCTCACATCCACTTGCACCAACTGGTTTACCGTTAAAGGGAATTGAAGCAGAGCGTAGCCTATTAACAGATATGAAGGCACGCGCTAATATTGTGCTTGATACATCTGATTTAAAACCGAAAGAATTACGTGAAAAAATTGTTCACCTATTTTCAACTGAAACTGAGCAAGCATTTCGTGTAAATGTTATGTCATTTGGATTTAAGTACGGTATTCCAATTGATGCAGATTTAGTATTTGATGTTCGTTTTTTACCAAATCCATATTACATTCCACATATGAAGCCATTAACAGGACTAGATGAAGAAGTTTCATCGTATGTGCTGAAATTTAATGAGACGCATAAGTTTTTAGAGAAATTGACTGATCTTATCACTTTCATGCTGCCTCATTATAAGAGAGAAGGCAAGAGTCAACTTGTAATTGCAATTGGATGTACAGGTGGACAGCATCGTTCTGTTACGCTTACAGAATACCTTGGGAAACATTTGAAACCAGAGTATAGCGTTCATGTATCTCATCGTGATGTGGAGAAGAGAAAGGGTCATTAAGGGATGAAAAAAGAGAGGAAACCTAAAATTGTTATCATGGGAGGCGGAACGGGACTTTCTGTTTTATTACGAGGATTAAAACAATATCCGGTTGATATTACAGCAGTTGTTACAATCGCTGATGATGGTGGCAGTTCAGGTAGATTACGTGATGAGCTAGAAATTCCACCCCCAGGTGACATTCGTAACGTACTTGTTGCGTTATCAGATGTAGAGCCACTGGTGGAAGCTTTATTTCAGCATCGTTTCACAACGGGAGATGGGCTGAAAGGTCATGCGTTAGGAAATTTATTATTGGCAGGTATGACCTCGATTACAGGAGACTTCTTCCATGCTATTACAGAAACGAGTAAAGTTTTAAATGTTAGAGGACGTGTATTACCGGCAGCGAATCAAAGTGCAGTACTGCATGCGGAACTAGAAGATGGAGAAATTGTAACAGGTGAATCAAAGATTCCTTATTTCGGAAAGAAGATTAACCGTGTCTTTTTAACTCCAGAAGATGTAGAGCCGTTACATGAAACGTTGACTGAAATTAAACGAGCTGATTTACTTGTTTTCGGTCCAGGAAGTTTGTATACGAGTATATTGCCGAATTTAGTTGTTAACAAAATTGGGGACGCTGTTCTTGCTGCAAAAGCGAAGAAGGTATATGTGTGTAATGTTATGACGCAAGCTGGTGAAACGATGGGATATACTGCGTTTGATCATGTGCAGGCGTTACATGATCATTTAGGTGAACCATTTATCGATACTGCAATTGTAAATAACCGTGATATTCCTTGTGAATTACGTCAGTTATATGAGGAAGAAATGTCAGCGCCAGTTGTAGTAGATGAAGAGCGTTTTACTGAAAATAATATTAATGTGATTCAAGATCAATTAGCGAAGTATGATGACCGTGTTGTAAGACACGATACATTAAAACTAGCTTCTATTTTATATTCACTGTTGTAGATGTGCGTTGCCTCGTTTGAGGTAACGCTCCTCATTTCATATAGGACAAGATTTTTGTTCCACAATAATCGTATAAGGAGGTGTTGACTGTGTCATTTGCATCAGAAACAAAGAAAGAGTTGACGAATCTGGAGATGAAGGAATGCTGTGAGAAAGCAGAATTATCAGCGTTACTTCGAATGAACGGATCGCTTTCTTTTTCAAATCGTCGTCTATCAATCGATATTCAAACGGAAAATGCGGCAATTGCAAGAAGGATTTATACGCTTTTGAAAAAAGGATATGACGTGACGGTAGAACTACTTGTTCGTAAAAAAATGCGATTGAAGAAAAACAATGTATATATCGTAAGGCTTGTTGAGAAGTCGCGCGAAATATTAGCTGATCTTCATATCGTTCGAGATGACTTTTCATTTATTCGAAATATATCACAAGAATTAATTGAGAAGAAATGTTGTAAACGATCGTATTTACGCGGTGCATTTTTAGCAGGTGGTTCAGTAAATAACCCAGAAACATCATCTTATCATTTAGAGATCTTTTCGTTATATAAGGAACATAATGATGCTATATGTGAACTGATGAACGGATTTGATTTAAATAGTAAGACGTTGGAAAGAAGAAAAGGGTACATTACGTATTTGAAAGAAGCAGAAAAGATTACAGAGTTTTTAAATATTATAGGTGCTCATAATGCACTTTTAAGATTTGAAGACATTCGAATTGTACGTGATATGCGTAATTCTGTAAATCGTTTAGTGAACTGCGAAACAGCTAATTTAAATAAAACAATTGGTGCAGCGCTAAGGCAGATTGAAAATATCCGCTATATTGATGAGACGGTTGGCCTTGATATATTGCCGGATAAACTACGAGAAATTGCGCAATTACGAAGAGATTATCAAGATGTAACATTGAAAGAGTTAGGTGAGATGGTATCCGGGGGGAAAATTAGTAAATCGGGTATTAATCATCGTTTGCGTAAAATCGATGATATTGCAGAGAAATTACGCGCGGGAGAAACGGTAGCAAAAAAATAAAAGGTTAAAGGGGAAATGGAGCTGTGGTTCAAAAAAGAGTTCAGGTTTCATTAAAAAACGGTTTACAAGCACGTCCGGCTGCGTTGTTTGTACAAGAGGCCAATCGCTTTCATGCAGATATCTTCATCGAGAAAGATGGGAAGACAGTAAATGCAAAGAGCATAATGGGGATTATGAGCTTAGCAATTGGTACTGGTAGCATGATAACAATTACAACAGAAGGTTCAGATGCAGAAGAAGCTTTAGAAGCATTAGCTGCATATGTACAATAAAAAGCTATCGCGCATGTGCGATAGCTTTTTTTGTTGTTTGGGGCTTGTTGGTGGGGGTATGTGGGATGTGCGTGCTTGTCGAGAATTGTCGGTAAGTCGATAAGTTGTGTCGAAACGTCGATATATTAAAATAATCGCCGATATAATTGGAGTTACGGTCGATATATTTGAAAAATCGCTGATATATTTCGGTTGATACTAGGTGGGGGATGCGGGCGGAGAACAGCATATAAAAAAAGCGCCCTGTTATAGGGCGCTTCCGCTTTTAATCTATCCAGCTCCAGCGGCTAGCTCTTCGTGTCTAAGAACCTTCCGCATAAGAAGGCAAAAAGCGCCTTTTATGCGAAAGAATCTTAGCCAATCAGAGCTAAACGAGCCGCTTTCGCTTTAAATATCTATTAACGATTTGTAAAAATCTTATCGATTAAACCGTATTCTAAAGCTTTTTCTGCTGTCATGAAGTTGTCGCGGTCTGTGTCGCGTTGTAATACTTCA
The DNA here is from genome assembly GCF_007363175.1 of Bacillus sp. BD59S. Classification (NCBI taxonomy): domain Bacteria; kingdom Bacillati; phylum Bacillota; class Bacilli; order Caryophanales; family Bacillaceae; genus Bacillus; species Bacillus sp. BD59S. The sequence continues at coordinate 4,759,494 of NZ_CP034686.1, read as the reverse complement.
AGTGGTTGACCTGTGCGGTCAGCAAGAATTTGGTTTAGTTTTTCACGTAAGAATAGGATACGTTTAGCAGCGATTTCGATTTCAGTCGCTTGACCTTGTGCTCCACCAAGTGGTTGGTGAATCATTACTTCACTGTTTGGAAGTGCATAACGTTTTCCTTTTTCACCTGCTGCAAGTAAGAATGCACCCATAGATGCAGCCATACCGATACAGATTGTTGATACTTGCGGTTTAATAAACTGCATTGTATCGTAAATTGCCATACCTGCTGTGATAGAACCACCAGGGCTGTTGATGTAGATGTGAATATCTTTTTCTGGATCTTGAGATTCCAAGAATAAAAGCTGGGAAACGATTGAGTTAGCTACGTTGTCATCAATTGCGCTACCAAGCATAATGATGCGGTCTTTTAATAGTCGAGAGTAAATATCGTAAGCGCGTTCTCCACGATTTGTTTGTTCAATTACTGTAGGAATTAAATTCATCTGTTATTTCCTCCTTATAAAGCTTTCTTAGTCTTATAATACAATTATGGTCAATAAAGGTCAAACGAAACCACTTTAAATCAAAAAAATATGTAGTTGTACCATGAAATATTCGCTATGTTTTTGAAATTCCCTGCTTATGTATCTTCAACATCATAACCGAATTACATAAATTTAAACGTTATAAAAACTGTAGAAAAAAAGAAAAGAACGCCTTTTGACTGAAGCGTTCTTTCGATATCTATTCTTTTAAAAGATAGGTTACTTTATTTAAAATCTTTTCGATTTGTTTCGCGTTTTTACTATACATTTCGCTTGCTGATTTCGACTTTGTTTCTAGGGAAAATAGTTCAAGATCAGCATGACATTTTTTTAATGATGCTAATAATAAAGGTTTGTTTTGAGGAGAAGGCATTTGTAGTTTGTCATTATAAATGTCGATAGTCAGTTGTCCGTATGAATCAACTTGACCGAGAAAGACATTTTCGATAACAACACCGAGCTTTTCTAGTTCAGCATGTAGCCAAGCGCGGTTATGTCCACTTGCGGATAGCGGTTCATCTAAGACATTGCCATCCATAATAACAGTTTGTGGTTCTTTTTCATTCGGCACTTTTAAACCGATGTCTTTTGCTGTGAGTGGTTGGCGATCTTTCTTTAATAATACATTTAATTCTCCGCTCGGTTCTAGTACAGCAAATTCAACATCAGCTACGCTGAAAGCATCTTTTCCACGGAGAAGTTCCAGTAATTCGTCACTTGTATATTTTTCTTTCTTCAAGTTATCTTCGAGTATCTTTCCGTCTTTTATTAATACGGTAGACTTTCCTTCAAAAAAATCTCGAGCTGTTTTGTTCTTTAAAGAGAGGATTCCTGTTAAAAAAGGTACCACAGCGAAAATGAGTATCGCAAAGACGCCGTGAAAAAATTTTGAATCGAGCCCTGTAGATACTTGGGCAGCGATGTCACCGATTGTCATTCCGGCTATGTATTCAAAAAAGGAGAGCTGAGAGATTTGTCTTTTCCCTAACCATTTCGTAATAGCGAATAAAATAATTAATATGAATACAGAGCGAAGAATGACAAGTGTCCATTCCGGCAGGTGAGACATAGTCATTTCCTCCAGTCTACTTAAAACCCTTTATATTGAGGTTCTTCACGTTCTAATACTGAAACTCTATTTTGTAAATCAGCGATGATGCTGTCCATTTCTAACATACATTCATGAAATACACGTTTTGATTCTGCGTCCTGTGAATTTAGTGAGAGGGAGCTTAAACTTGCTTGAGCGCCCCTTACACTAGCAAGGCAGGTTTTGACGCTAGCGATAACTGTCATACGAACACCTTATCCTTTCGGTTTGAATAGCAATGCTCCGATGAATCCAAAAATAATAGCTGCAGATACACCGGCGCTTGTTACTTTAAACATGCCGGTAATAACGCCAACGATGCCATGTTTTGCAGCTTCTTCCATTGCGCCGTGAACGAGGGCATTACCAAAGCTTGTAATAGGTACGGTTGCCCCAGCTCCAGCGAAGTCGATTAATGGTTCATACAAATTGAATCCATCTAATATAGCTCCAGCAACAACGAGTGTTGCCATTGTATGAGCGGGTGTTAGCTTGCCGACATCAAACATAAGTTGGCCGATTACACATATGAGTCCGCCAATGACGAAAGCCCAGAAAAAAATCATTGCGTTGCACCTCCGAATTCAATTGAAACGGCGTGAGCGATGCACGGAATCGTTTCTTCTTGTTGGAATGTAAGTGGAGATAGTAAAGCGCCTGTCGCAACGACAAGTATTTTTTTGAACTCTCCTCTTTTCATTCGGTTTAATAAATGACCGTACACGACTGTTGCGGAACATCCTGGTCCACTAGCCCCAGCTATGACAGGTTGCCCTTCTCTATAAATGAGTAGCCCGCAATCTTGAAACTGTTCGCTCGTTACTTTCGTTCCGTGTTTATGTAATAAGTCATAAGCAATTTCGCGACCGACATGTCCGAGGTCACCGGTTACGATTAAATCGTAGTAAGAGGCGTCAATTTGACGTTCACGTAAGTGGGCCTCAATTGTATCAACGGCAGCTGGAGCCATTGCGCCTCCCATATTAAACGGATCTGTTAATCCCATATCAACCACTTTTCCGATTGTTGCGGACGTTACCCTAGGGCCGTGTCCAGTATCGCTTAAAATAGCGGCTCCTGCTCCAGTTACTGTCCACTGCGCAGTAGGTGGCTTTTGTCCACCATATTCGGTAGGGTAGCGGAACTGTTTTTCTACAGCGGTGTTATGACTTGATGCCCCCGTTAATAAATATTTTGCGCCTTTTGCATTTACGATACTCGCCCCAAGTGCTAAACCTTCCATAGAAGTAGAACAAGCGCCGAATAGTCCGAGATAAGGAGTGCCCAGTGTACGGCAAGCAAAGCTTGTAGGGGTGATTTGATTAATTAAATCACCTGCGAGTACAAATTGAATATCATCTTTACGAAGTTCTGCTTTTTCAGTGGCGCGGCTACAAGCTTCTTCGAACAAAATTTTATGTGCTTTTTCATAGGAATCTTGTCCGAGCCATAAATCTTCATGAAGGATATCGAAGTCTTCTGGGATTTTCCCTTTTGCTTCAAACGGTCCGCCAACGACTCCAGTTGAAATGATAACTGGTTTGTTTTCAAATACCCACGTTCGGTGTCCTTGTAACATTTATAGCCCTCCCCATTGAACGAGAATCGTTTTAATAAGTGCGATGACGAAAGCCGAAAATACACCAAATAAAATAACAGAACCAGCTAATTTAAACATGTTACCGCCAACGCCAAGGACAAATCCTTCCGTCCGGTGTTCGATACATGCGGCGATAACAGAGTTACCAAATCCAGTGACAGGTACAGCTGTCCCAGCACCTGCAAATTGACCGAGACGATCATATACGCCGAATCCAGTTAGTAACATTGAGATGAAAATAAGAGTTGCGACTGTTGGGTTTCCTGCTGAACGTTCAGTGAAATCGAAATACGTAATATAAAAAGTAGAAATGAGTTGCCCAATTAGGCAAATGAAACCACCAACGAAAAAGGCTTTTATACAGTTTTTTAAGACAGGACGCTTCGGTTCGCGTTCTTGCTCAAATTTTTTATATTCCTGTTGTACAGGGGTTAAGTTTTTATCTTTACTAGACATTTAAATCCTTCCTTTTCTATTCGAAAGCGTTAAGTGTTAGATTCCATTTCTGATCCGATAAGTTTTAACTGTTTTTTGATTTCATCTTTAGATATTTCTTTTTTCTTGATTCTGTTTTCGAGCTTTTCGAGTAACATAAAGATTTTTTTGTCGGTACTAACACGAACATCGAAAGTGGGATATTCATCACTTAGTTGCTTTTGAAGTTTCTTGCGTAAAGGTTTTAACCCAAATCGTTCATGATGCTCAGGCTTAACTGCTATGTAGAGATCTAAATTGGAATTCACTGCTGTACTTTTTATAATTTCATCCATAGCGAGAGCTCTTTCCTTCGCTCCCTGTGATATAGATTGATTAAAGGATTCCGTACTCGTCTTTGTTAATTTGGGACCTTTCTCTTTCTCCGTTCGTTTTGCTTCTTCTTTTTTTACCTTTTTATCTAATGGGCTGTGATCACAACCGGTAAAAGAACTAAATAGAAGTATAAATAACGCGGTAATGAGTCCAATCTTTCGCATAATCATCATTCCATTTCTATTGCAATATGTAATGTGATAGAAAAAGGATGACTGCATATCACCCTTTTTCTATTTCACAGCATGAAACGTTATTGCTGTGAGTATTGTGGTTCTTCTTGTTGGACTTCTTCAACACGTGGGTTTAAAGAATCGATAATTGTTTGTGTTTGCTGCGCAGCTGTTTGGAAAAGTTGCTTAGCTTGTTGGTTATCCGTATCAAGAGCGAATCCCTCTAAGCTAGCTTGTGCACTTTTTAATCCAGAAACAGTTTGCTTTAATTTCGTAATTACAGTCATTGAATGAAGCCCCCTTTGGAATATCAATTCAAAGGTTATAATTTGTGAGTTGGGGTGAATTTATGATTGGAAATTTTAGGGGATGTTGCTTTGTTGATGTAATCATAACTAAGGTGTATAAAGGATTATGGGGATATTTTTATTGATTTAGATGGATTTTATTGCTATTATTATGAGAAGAAAATGAAGTGTTTTTTATAATCATGCGCCCATAGCTCAGTCGGATAGAGCGGTGGTTTCCGGTACCACGTCTGCCGGGGGTTCGAATCCCTCTGGGCGCGTCAAAAAGTCCTAACTTACGTTTTGTAGGTTAGGACTTTTTTATTCCCTCTTGTTATATCAAGTAATAAGATTTACTATTAGTATGTGGTAATAATTTTATTGCACTATTATTTTCTTTCAATATTATTCAAATTTCGGTTGTAAGTTGTAAATCTCATTAATACATATAAATTAATAATATTTTGGAATGGGTGTCTGTGATAGCATTCTCCTTTTACCAAACTTATTGTACAATAGAAACAAGGGGGAGATTAGTTTGAAGGCAAGTCTTTTACAAGAACAAAGCTTACGTTTGGCAATGACACAAGAGTTAAGGCAAGCGATTACAATGCTCCAGTATAATGTACAAGAATTATCGGAGTTTTTGTATGAGCAATCGTTAGAGAATCCCCTTATTGAGTTAGGTGGTTTTGAGAGGGAGAAGAAAAAGAGCTCTAACAACAGTAAAAGTACCAGCAAACAAGTCGAGAATCAGATGGAAATCTACAGTGTGGATTCTACAACGATTCAGCAACATTTATTAAATCAAATACAGTATTATAAAATAGAGGAAGAAAAGCGAAAAGTAGCTTCTTTCATTATTATGAACATGGATGGAAATGGGTATTTACAAGAAACGAACGAAGAGTTAGCAAGCCTCCTTTCCGCACCGATTCATGTAGTCGACCGCTCTGTAGAGCTTGTCCAATCACTTGAGCCAGCAGGGGTAGGGGCGCGTAATATTCAGGAATGTCTAACCTTGCAATTGAAGCGCTTACAAAGGCGGAATGGATTAGCGGAAGAGGTTATAGAGGATCACTTTGCTTATTTCGTGAAGAAAGATTGGCGAAAGCTCGTTCAAGTGTTGAAGTGTAGTAATGAGGAATTACAGAGTGCTGTAAATTGTATAACGTCATTACAACCAAAACCAGGTCTTGCGTTTTCTTCTGATAAACCACTTTATATTGTGCCTGATATGGCGGTGAAAAAAGATGGTGATCGTCTCGTTTTACAAATGAATGAGAGAAATATGCCAAGAATTGAAATTCATTCTGAATATAGTGCGCTTCTCAATAATAGTGAAAGTGAAGTGGCATCTTACGTATCAGAAAAGTATCAACATGTGCAGTGGATTATGCGTAGTTTAAAACAGAGAAAACAAACTCTTCTGCAAGTGATGACCATTATTATGGAAAAACAACGTGATTTCTTCTGGAAAGGTCCGGAGTATTTAAAGCCACTTGCTTTAAAAGAAGTAGCAGAAGAGTTAAGCGTGCATGAATCGACAATTAGTCGTGCAACGCGAAATAAATATGTGCAAACACCACACGGTTTATTTGAGATGAAATCGTTCTTTAGTAATGCCGTTTCGACTACTGAAGATGAAGCAGTTTCTACAAAGCGCGTAAAACAATTTATTCAAACGCTTGTTGAGGCAGAGAATAAGAAAAAGCCACTTTCAGATCAAAAGATTTCAAAATTATTAGAAGAAGAGCATGAAATCGTTATTTCTCGAAGAACAGTGGCGAAGTATAGAGAGCAAATGCACATTCCAGCGTCGTCATTACGAAAAACAATCGGATAGGTGAAGAAGATGAAAGTTGTACTGTATACAAAAAAAGATTGTGGCCTTTGCGTGAAGGCGAAACAAGTTTTACAGGAAGTACAATGTGAATATTCTTTTCAAATTGAGGAAATAAATATATATGAAGATAATGACCTTTTAGAAAAATATCATCTAATGATTCCGGTTGTAGAAATAGACGGAAAACAAGTAGAATATGGTAACATTCACAAAGGTGTCATAATAAACTATATAAAGAATGCAGTTAAGAGTTGAATAAGTTTCTATCTCCTGTTACAATAATACACGTAGCAGGGATTATTTTTTTAACCTATGTGGGACACAAAATGTCACTACGGGACGTAAAGTGACCACGAGGGAAAATGAACCGATGTAGTGAGGAGAAAAGATATGCGCTCATGGATTCAGAACACAAAAAAATTATTACCTGATCTGCTACCTGTTATGCAAACGAGAATGCAAATTCTTCAATACATTAGGCTCATGCAGCCAATTGGAAGAAGAAACTTATCAGCAAGTCTCGGTATGACAGAACGAGTATTGCGAAGTGAAGTTCAAGTTTTGAAAGAACAAAACTTAGTTCACGTCGCTTCTTCTGGAATGACATTGACAGAAGAAGGAACAGCTTTAGTTCTTGCTTTGGAAGACTTTATGAAAGAAATTTCCGGGTTAAAGGTTTTAGAAAAGCAACTTAAGGAAACATTAGACTTGGATGAAGTTTTCGTTGTCCCTGGTGATAGTGATGAATCACCTTGGGTCAAACTGGAGATGGGCCGTGCTTGTGTGACTTGTATAAAAGACCGTCTGACAGCGAATAATATCGTTGCTGTGGCTGGAGGAACTACGCTAGCTGCTGTTGCGGACATGATGCAGCTTGATTGCAAAGATTTACATATGCTATTTGTCCCAGCACGTGGTGGAATTGGAGAAGGCGTCGAGTTAGAAGCCAATACCATTTGTGCCAAAATGGCGCAAAATACGATGAGTAATTATCGCTTATTGTATGTTCCAGATCATGTTAGCAGCGAAGCATATGCGTCTATTGTGACAGAGCCTTCCGTGAAAGAAGTTCTTGAGTTGATTCGATCTTCCAATATCGTCATTCATGGAATAGGTGATGCGTTAACAATGGCACGTCGCAGAAATACTTCGGAAGCAGATTGGTTAAAGATTCAGGCAAGCGAAGCAGTTGGCGAAGCTTTCGGTTACTACTTTAATGAACAAGGAAATGTTGTTCATAAAGTAAGAACAGTTGGTATGCAACTAGAGGATTTACAAAATGTATCTCACGTTGTTGCAGTCGCTGGAGGTTCTTCAAAGGCAAAGGCAATACAGGCTGTAATTAAACAAGGGCACACTTCAATTCTAATTACAGATGAAGGTGCAGCAAAACAGTTAACAAAGGGTATTACCCTTTAATATAATCCCCCAAGGAGGAAATTCAAATGACTAAAATTGGTATTAATGGATTTGGACGTATCGGACGTAACGTATTCCGCGCAGCTCTTAACAACTCTGAGGTAGAAGTAGTAGCAATCAACGACTTAACAGATGCTAAAACATTAGCTCACCTTTTAAAATATGACACAGTTCACGGAACTTTAAATGCAGAAGTATCTGCTAACGAAAACAGCATCGTTGTTAACGGTAAAGAAATTAAAGTTATCGCTGAGCGTGACCCAGCTCAATTACCATGGAGCGACTACGGAGTAGAAGTAGTAGTAGAATCTACTGGCCGTTTCACTAAAAAATCAGACGCTGAAAAACACTTAGGTGGATCAGTTAAGAAAGTTATCATCTCAGCTCCAGCTTCTGACGAAGATATCACTGTAGTTATGGGTGTTAACCACGAACAATACGATGCAGCTAACCACAATGTAGTATCTAACGCTTCTTGTACTACAAACTGTCTAGCTCCATTCGCTAAAGTATTAAACGAAAAATTCGGCGTAAAACGCGGAATGATGACAACAATTCACTCTTACACTAACGACCAACAAATCTTAGACTTACCACACAAAGATTTACGTCGTGCTCGTGCAGCAGCTGAAAACATGATCCCAACATCTACTGGTGCAGCTAAAGCAGTAGCATTAGTATTACCAGAACTTAAAGGTAAATTAAACGGTGGCGCTGTACGTGTTCCAACTGCTAACGTTTCTCTAGTTGACCTAGTTGTTGAACTTGACAAAGAAGTAACAGTTGAAGAAGTAAATGCAGCATTCAAAGCAGCAGCTGAAGGCGAATTAAAAGGTATCCTTGGATACAGCGAAGAGCCATTAGTATCTATCGACTATAACGGATGTACAGCTTCTTCTACAATCGATGCATTATCTACAATGGTAATGGAAGGTAACATGGTTAAAGTACTTTCTTGGTACGATAACGAAACTGGTTACTCTAACCGCGTAGTAGACTTAGCAGCTTACATGACTTCAAAAGGTCTTTAATTCTTAATTATATAAGTTATCAATGACAAAACGAGGGAGAGGGTTTGTTCCCTCTCTCTCTTCTTTCGTTTTAAAAGCAAATGTGTTAAGCTTTTGAGTGGGTTTTGTCAATCCTAACTAGTAGTCGGAGGGAAATCCAATGAACAAAAAATCAATTCGTGACGTAGATTTAAAAGGTAAGCGTGTATTTTGCCGCGTTGACTTCAACGTACCTATGAAAGAAGGCAAAATTACAGATGAAACTCGTATCCGTGCAGCTCTTCCTACAATTCAATATTTAGTAGAGCAAGGTGCGAAGGTTATTTTAGCAAGCCACTTAGGCCGTCCAAAAGGTCAAGCAGTAGAAGAATTACGTCTTACTCCAGTAGCAGCACGTTTAGGTGAGCTTCTTGGTAAAGATGTTAAAAAAGCAGACGAAGCATTCGGACCAGTTGCACAAGAAATGGTTGCAGCAATGAATGAAGGCGACGTATTAGTTCTTGAAAACGTACGTTTCTATGCGGGCGAAGAAAAGAACGATGCAGAACTTGCGAAAGAATTTGCAGCTCTTGCTGATATCTTCGTAAACGATGCATTCGGTGCAGCTCACCGTGCTCATGCTTCTACAGCAGGAATCGCAGACTACCTACCAGCAGTATCTGGTCTATTAATGGAAAAAGAGTTAGAAGTATTAGGTAAAGCACTTTCTAACCCAGAACGTCCATTCACAGCTATCATCGGTGGTGCGAAAGTAAAAGATAAAATCGGTGTAATTCGTCATCTATTAGACAAAGTAGATAACTTAATCATCGGTGGCGGACTTGCTTACACATTCGTTAAAGCTTTAGGTCATGAAATTGGTCTATCTCTATGTGAAGACGACAAGATTGAACTAGCTAAAGAATTTATGCAACTTGCAAAAGAAAAAGGCGTAAACTTCTACATGCCAGTTGATGTTGTAATCACTGAGGAATTCTCTGAAACTGCAACAACTAAAATCGTTAATATCGATTCTATCCCTTCTAACTGGGAAGGCGTGGACATCGGTCCTAAAACACGTGAAATTTATGCAGATGTAATTAAAAACTCTAAGCTTGTTGTATGGAATGGACCAATGGGTGTATTCGAAATGACTCCATTCGCAGAAGGTACAAAAGCAGTAGGACAAGCATTAGCAGATGCAGAAGGTACATACTCTGTTATCGGCGGTGGTGACTCTGCAGCAGCTGTTGAAAAATTCGGTATGGCTGATAAAATGAGCCACATTTCTACTGGCGGCGGTGCGTCATTAGAATTCATGGAAGGTAAAGAGCTTCCAGGTGTAGTTTGTCTTAACGACAAATAAGTAGCAGCCAAAGAAAAAGGACGGTGCAAAGCATGCGTAAACCAATTATCGCAGGTAACTGGAAAATGAATAAAACTCTATCTGAAGCAGTTAGCTTCGTAGAGGAAGTTAAAGGTCAAATCCCAGCAGCTTCAGCTGTTGATGCAGTAGTTTGCTCTCCAGCTCTATTCTTAGAGCGCCTTGTAGCAGCGACTGAAGGAACTGATTTACAAGTAGGTGCACAAAACATGCACTTCGAAAAAAATGGTGCATTCACTGGCGAAATTAGCCCAGTAGCACTTAGCGACTTAAAAGTAGGCTACGTAGTACTTGGCCACTCTGAGCGTCGTGAAATGTTTGCTGAAACAGATGAGTCAGTAAACAAAAAGACTATCGCAGCATTTGAACATGGTTTAACACCAATCGTATGTTGTGGTGAGACTTTAGAAGAGCGCGAAAGCGGAAAAACATTTGATCTAGTAGCAGGTCAAGTGACAAAAGCACTTGCAGGTTTAACTGAAGAGCAAGTTAAAGCAACTGTTATCGCTTATGAGCCAATCTGGGCTATCGGTACAGGTAAATCTTCTTCTTCTGCAGATGCAAACGAAGTATGTGCGCACATCCGTAAAGTTGTTGCAGAAGCTGTTTCTCCAGCTGCTGCAGAAGCTGTTCGTATTCAATACGGCGGTAGCGTAAAACCAGAAAACATTAAAGAGTACATGGCACAATCTGACATCGACGGCGCTTTAGTTGGCGGTGCTAGCTTAGAGCCTGCTTCGTTCTTAGGTCTTCTGGGGGCGGTAAAATGAGAAAGCCAACAGCTTTAATCATTCTTGACGGTTTCGGACTTCGTGAAGAAACTTACGGGAATGCTGTAGCACAAGCTAAGAAACCTAATTTTGATGGTTACTGGAACAAATTCCCTCACACAACGCTTACAGCTTGTGGTGAGGCAGTAGGTCTTCCAGAAGGTCAAATGGGTAACTCTGAGGTTGGTCACTTAAATATCGGTGCTGGCCGCATTGTATATCAAAGCTTAACACGCGTAAACGTTGCAATCCGTGAAGGTGAGTTCGACAAGAACGAAACGTTCCAAAGTGCAATTAAAAGCGTAAAAGAAAAAGGTACTGCACTTCATTTATTCGGTTTACTTTCTGACGGTGGTGTGCACAGTCACATGAACCACATGTTTGCTCTTCTTCGCTTAGCAGCTAAAGAAGGCGTTGAGAAAGTATACATTCATGCATTCTTAGATGGCCGCGATGTTGGACCAAAAACAGCACAAAGCTATATCGATGCAACAAATGAAGTAATTAAAGAAACAGGAGTAGGACAATTCGCGACTATCTCTGGTCGTTATTACTCCATGGACCGTGACAAGCGTTGGGATCGCGTAGAAAAATGTTACCGTGCTATGGTGAATGGTGAAGGCCCTACTTATAAATCAGCAGAAGAGTGTGTAGAAGACTCTTATGCAAATGGTATCTACGATGAATTCGTATTGCCGTCTGTAATTGTTAACGAAGATAACACGCCAGTTGCAACAATCAATGATGATGATGCAGTTATCTTCTATAACTTCCGTCCAGACCGTGCAATTCAAATTGCTCGTGTATTTACAAACGAAGACTTCCGTGAGTTCGATCGTGGTGAAAAAGTACCTCACATTCCAGAATTCGTATGTATGACACACTTTAGTGAAACAGTAGATGGTTACGTGGCATTCAAGCCAATGAACCTTGATAACACTTTAGGTGAAGTTGTTGCGCAAGCGGGATTAAAGCAACTTCGCATCGCGGAAACTGAAAAGTATCCGCACGTTACATTCTTCTTTAGCGGTGGTCGTGAGGCTGAATTCCCAGGAGAAGAGCGTATCTTAATTAACTCACCGAAGGTTGCAACGTATGACTTGAAACCTGAAATGAGCATTTACGAAGTAACGGACGCTTTAGTAAATGAAATCGAAAATGATAAACACGATGTTATCATTCTTAACTTTGCGAACTGTGATATGGTTGGCCATTCTGGGATGATGGAACCAACAATTAAAGCAGTAGAAGCAACTGACGAATGTTTAGGAAAAGTTGTAGAAGCGATTCTTGCAAAAGATGGTGTAGCACTTATTACTGCTGACCATGGTAATGCGGATGAAGAATTAACTTCTGAAGGAGAGCCAATGACAGCTCATACAACTAACCCGGTTCCTTTCATTGTTACTAAGAACGACGTAGAATTACGTGAAGATGGTATCTTAGGTGATATCGCTCCAACTATGCTTACACTTCTTGGTGTTGAGCAACCGAAAGAAATGACAGGTAAAACAATTATTAAATAATTTGCTTATATAAAAAGGAGAGAATTTATTATGTCAACAATTATTGATGTTTATGCTCGCGAAGTCCTTGACTCTCGTGGTAACCCAACTGTAGAAGTAGAAGTTTACACAGAAAGCGGCGCTTTCGGACGCGCTATCGTACCAAGTGGTGCATCTACTGGTGAGCACGAAGCAGTAGAATTACGTGACGGTGACAAATCTCGTTACCTAGGTAAAGGTGTTATGAACGCAGTAAACAACGTTAACGAAGCAATCGCTCCAGAAATCGTTGGTTTCGACGTAACTGACCAAGCTGGTATCGACCGTGCTATGATCGAATTAGATGGCACTCCAAACAAAGGTAAACTAGGCGCTAACGCTATCCTTGGTGTATCTATGGCAGTAGCTCACGCAGCAGCTGACTTCGTAGGTCTTCCATTATACCGTTACCTTGGTGGATTCAATGCAAAACAATTACCAACTCCAATGATGAACATCATCAACGGTGGTTCTCACGCTGATAACAACGTAGACTTCCAAGAGTTCATGATCTTACCAGTTGGTGCTCCAACATTCAAAGAATCAATCCGTATGGGTGCTGAAGTATTCCATGCACTTAAAGCTGTATTACATGACAAAGGTCTTAACACTGCAGTAGGTGACGAAGGTGGATTCGCTCCAAACCTTGGTTCTAACCGTGAAGCATTAGAAGTAATCATCGAAGCTATCGAAAAAGCTGGTTACAAAGCTGGCGAGAACGTATTCTTAGGAATGGACGTTGCTTCTTCTGAGTTCTACAACAAAGAAACTGGTAAATATGACCTTGCAGGCGAAGGCCGTACTGGCTTAACTTCTGCAGAAATGGTTGATTTCTACGAAGAGCTTTGCAAAGACTTCCCAATCATCTCTATCGAAGATGGTTTAGACGAAAACGACTGGGATGGTCACAAATTATTAACTGAGCGTATCGGTGATAAAGTACAATTAGTTGGTGACGATTTATTCGTAACTAACACTCAAAAACTTGCTGAAGGTATCGAAAAAGGTATCTCTAACTCAATCTTAATTAAAGTTAACCAAATCGGTACTTTAACTGAGACTTTCGAAGCTATCGAAATGGCTAAACGTGCTGGTTACACAGCAGTTGTATCTCACCGTTCTGGTGAAACTGAAGATGCTACAATCGCTGACATCGCAGTTGCAACTAACGCTGGCCAAATCAAAACTGGTTCTATGAGCCGTACTGACCGTATTGCTAAGTACAACCAATTATTACGCATCGAAGACGAACTAGGCGAAATCGCTGTTTACGATGGTATCAAATCTTTCTACAACATCAAACGATAATTGTAGAACATAACGACAGACCGTGAGAAATCGCGGTCTGTTTTTTTATGTTAAAATTGCTCATCCGTCATAAGTGACATGAAATGTTTAAAGAAGCGGTTATAATCAAAATCAATTGCGATTTGATGAATCGGCCGATTAATAAATGGTTTAGATTCTTCTAAAGAGCGGAATTCCCCAATGCTTGCCCCTTGTGCATAAGATTCGGTCATGACAACGATAGGTGATTTGTGATACGTAAACATAGAGTTATCAAGTAAAGCGAGTATTGGCATTGTGTCATGGAAGGGGCTACCCTTTAAATGTGGTAGAGCATTTTTATAATAGCCGTAGTAATAATGATCGAATAAAGGTTTGACGAGTGGGGCTTTTCCTTTTGCTTCAATATATTCAGCCATTTCTGGTGTAATGATGGAATATTGGGTGACGTTTAATGGATAGATGTACATGTTAGGTGAGGATTGAAGGACTATATTAGCGGCAGCAGGATCACCATAAAAATTTGCTTCAGAAATAGGGGTAACATTACCCGGGTGTAAAAAGGCACCGCCCATTACGTAGTAAGATTTAATTTGCTTCATTAACTGTTTACATACGATAAATAAAATTGCGAGGGAGGTAAGTCTTCCTAAACTTACAATGATTAATTCATCTTTATACTGTTCAATAAGAGGAATAACTTCGAAAAAATTCTCCATTTCCCCGTTAGTTACATTCCCTTTTGGAATAATTGGCCCGAGCCCTTGTTTTCCGTGTACATCGGTAAAAAAGCAGGGGGGGGCACCAGTAAGTGGACGCTCTGAACCACCGAATATCTTGATATTCCTATTTTTTGTTTCGTTCTTAAAAAAATGAGCATTTTGTACGGCCATCTCTTTTGGAACATTGCCATAATCAGCAACAATCCCGATGATTTCTATTTCATCGATAAAGAACGCTAAGAGGAGAGCCATTGTATCATCAATGCCAGGATCACAAAAAATGAGAACTTTTTTGGGCATATGTTCACCACCTATCTTGTTTATCCCACTTTAATGGGCAGTAAGACCCCCACCTCAAAATTCAGCGAAAGCAAAGAATTTAGGTGGGTTCGGGCTGCCCATAAAAGTCCGATTGGTGAGGGCTGATAATCAGTGGGAGATAAAGAACCCACCACTGATTAAAGTTTCACTTTATATATATGTAAGCTTAAGGATAAAAAGATTATTTTATTGAAATAATAACATTTAAAATTCAGAAAATAAAAACTTCTTATATTAGGTCAAGGTTTTTGACTTAATTTCCTTTTAGAAATGTAGTCATATCAAGGTTGTAAGCGTATAACATAGTCGTTTTTTGCTGTCAAGTTGATAAATTGCAGCTTTTTACAATTTATACTATGATAAAGATATTAAGAGAAGATCGTATAAACAAGAGGGATGATGAACATGAAATTTACAAAGATTCTTGTCCAAATTGCTGCTCTTTACGTTTTTTATATGGTTGGAACTTGGGTACAAGAAATGTTAAATATTCCGATCCCAGGAAGTTTGATTGGAATGTTCCTCTTACTTGTTTTACTTAGCCTAAAAGTTCTTCCAGTGAAATGGTTCGATTTAGGAGCAGAAACACTCGTTGCTATTATGCCGTTTTTATTAATTCCGCCAACGCTTGGCCTAATGAATTACGGTGCTTTTTTTATGAGTAAAGGAATTTCTCTTTTCATTACAGTTGTAGCGAGTACATTTTTAATTATTATTGTCGCAGGACATACAGGACAATATCTTGCGAATAGAAAGGAAAGAGAGTCGCGATGAGCCAAATGTTAATCGGAATCGGTTGGGTTCTTTTTACGGTGCTATTATATCAATTATCTAAAAAAATCTATAAATTATTTCCAACACCATTCACCATTCCAATGCTTGTAGCAACAGGATTAATGGCTTTCTTATTTATCGTGCTTGATATACCGTATCAACATTATATGGAAAGTGGTGGTGGCTGGATTGCGAAGCTGCTCGGACCTGGTGTTGTAGCATTTGCAATTCCTCTTTATAAACAACGTCACGTTCTGCAAAAATATGTTGTACCAATTGCCGGCGGGGTACTAGTAGGTACAACAGTTGCCATTGCAAGTGACTTTGCTATTGCCTCACTTATGGGAACAGATAAAAGCTTAATTTTATCTTCTTTACCAAAATCAGTGACAATGCCAGTTGCGATGAGTGTTTCAGAGCAAGTTGGTGGTGTACCGTCATTAACAGCAGCTTTCGTTGTTATTGCAGGTATTACCGGAACGATTACTGGCCCGCTTTTATTAAAATGGAGCCGCGTTACAAACTCAGTTGGTAAAGGTATCGGATTTGGATGTGCTTCTCATATTATGGGTGTGATGAGAGCGATGAAAAATAATGAACATGAAGGTGTTATTGGATCGGTAACAATGACATTAACAGCCATTTTGACATGTTTGCTCGGGCCGTTATTTGCAATGATGTTCATGTAATAGAAGAAAAGCGAGAGCAACCTTATAGCTCTCGCTTTTCTATAGAATTTATGCTACAGTTACAATAACTGAATCTTTGTAGGAGGTACGCCAAGTGCATACGTTATTATCCGTTTTACTTATTATTGTATCGATTTTAATGATTGTTATGGTACTTATGCAGTCTAGTAATAGCTCAGGCCTTTCAGGTGCAATTTCAGGCGGTGCAGAGCAATTATTTGGTAAGCAAAAAGCACGTGGAATTGAAGCGGTATTAAACCGTATTACAATTGTTTTAGCTGTATTGTTCTTCGCATTAACAATTGGTGTTACGTACTTAAACTTATAGAATTGAAAGAAGAAGCGTTAGTAAGATGTACTAATGGTTCTTCTTTTTTTGTTTTGCCATTTGAAAGATGTTTCTAATTAGATTATAGAAATATAAATATGGTACACTAGATATAGAAAGAATACGACTAGATTACAGAAGAGAAAGAGGAGAAGTACATGATGAAATTAGCATCTCCGAAACCATTTACATTTGAGGGTGGAGACCGCGCTGTTTTATTACTACATGGATTCACAGGAAACTCAGCTGATGTACGTATGTTAGGGCGTTTCTTAGAAAAGAAAGGCTACACTTGTCATGCGCCAATTTATAAAGGGCATGGAGTACCGCCAGAAGAGCTTGTTCATACAGGTCCTGAAGATTGGTGGCAAGATGTAACGGAGGCATATCAGCTTTTAAAAGATAAAGGTTTTGAGAAAATTGCTGTCGTTGGATTGTCACTTGGCGGCGTATTTTCTCTAAAATTAGGTTATACAGTACCGGTTTTAGGTGTAGTACCAATGTGTGCACCGATGTATATTAAGAGTGAAGAAACGATGTACCAAGGTATATTGGCATATGCCCGCGAATATAAAAAGCGTGAGCAAAAATCACCAGAGCAAATCGAACAAGAAATGTTGGAATTCCAAAAGACACCGATGAATACATTAAAAGCATTACAACAATTAATTGCTGACGTACGTAACAATGTGGACATGATTTATGCCCCAACATTTGTTGTACAAGCGCGCCATGATGAAATGATTAATACAGATAGTGCTAACATTATTTATAACGGTGTAGAATCTACGTTAAAAGACATTAAATGGTATGAAGACTCTACGCATGTCATTACACTGGATAAACAGCGTGACGAGCTACATGAGGATGTATATAACTTCTTGGAGCAACTAGATTGGTAAGATCTAGTTGCCTCTTTTTTTCATAAGGGAATTTTTGTGAAAACTGTAAAAATCATAAGGGGAGTATTGAAGTTTCACTTTATACATCCCCTATCTTTCGGATACACTAAATAATATAAGGTTTTAAAGGAGGTATTTTTGCTTGGAAGAAATCATACAAGAACATATTGATAAGTTGTTATTATTTATGAGAGAAGAAGCGTATAAACCGCTAACGATACAAGAGTTAGAAGAGGCATTTGGAATTGAAGGTTCTGAGGGCTTTAAAGATTTTGTAAAGGCACTTGTAACGATGGAAGAGAAGGGGCTTGTTATTCGTACACGTAGCAACCGTTACGGTCTTCCTGAAAAGATGAATTTAGTAAGAGGTAAGTTAATTGGACATGCACGTGGTTTTGCATTCGTTGTACCAGACGAGAAGAAAACGGGAGACGATGATCTTTTCATCCCGCCTACAGAATTAAACGGTGCACTTCATGGCGATACAGTGTTAGCACGCCTTAGTTCTCAATCAAGTGGTTCACGTCAAGAAGGTTCAATTGTACGCATTTTAGAGCGTGGAACGAAAGAACTAGTTGGTACATATACAGAATCGAAAAACTTTGGGTTCGTTATACCTGACAATAAGCGCTGGACAAGTGATATCTTTATCTTGAAAAGTGCATCAATGGGTGCTGTAGAAGGCCATAAAGTAGTTGTGAAAATTACGAGCTATCCAGAGAATCGTTTAAGTGCAGAAGGTGAAGTTATTCAAATTCTAGGTCATAAAAATGATCCAGGAGTAGATATTTTATCTGTCATTCATAAACATCATTTACCTTTAGCATTCCCTGAAGAAGTGATGGAGCATGCAAACAGTGTACCAGAAACGATTTCAGAAGAAGATTTAAAAGATCGCCGCGACCTGCGTGATCAAATGATCGTAACGATTGATGGTGCAGATGCGAAAGACTTAGATGACGCTGTTACAGTAACGAAGCTTGAGAACGGCAATTACAAGCTAGGCGTTCATATTGCGGATGTAAGTCATTACGTTCAAGAAGGTTCTCCAATTGATGTTGAAGCAGCGGAAAGAGCGACAAGTGTGTATCTTGTTGACCGTGTAATTCCAATGATTCCACATCGTCTATCTAACGGTATTTGTTCATTAAATCCGAAAGTAGACCGTCTGACATTATCTTGTGAAATGGAAATCAACAACTTAGGTGATGTTGTTAAACACGAGATTTTCCAAAGTGTGATTAAAACGACAGAGCGTATGACGTATGCTGACGTAAGAAGCATTTTAGAAGATGAGGACGAAGAGTTAATTAAGCGTTATGAGCCATTAGTACCGATGTTTAAAGAGATGGGGCAATTAGCACAAATTTTACGTGAAAAACGTATGCGCCGCGGTGCAATCGACTTTGATTTTAAAGAAGCGAAAGTATTAGTAGATGAAGAAGGAAAACCGACAGACGTTGTCATGCGTGATCGTTCTGTATCAGAGAAGTTAATTGAAGAATTTATGCTTGTTGCGAACGAAACAGTAGCAGAGCACTTCCACTGGATGAACGTACCATTCATGTACCGTGTCCATGAAGATCCGAAAGAAGATAAGCTAGAGCGTTTCTTCGAGTTTGTAACGAACTTCGGATATGCGGTAAAAGGACGTGCGAATGAAGTACATCCTCGTGCGCTGCAACAAATTCTCGAAATGGTTCAAGGGCAACCAGAAGAAGTAGTTATTTCAACAGTAATGCTTCGTTCTATGAAGCAAGCACGTTACGATGCGGATAGCTTAGGACATTTCGGTTTATCAACTGAGTTCTACACGCATTTCACATCACCAATTCGTCGTTACCCAGATACAATTGTTCATAGATTAATTCGTGAATACATTATTAACGGTAAAGTTGACAATGAAACGCAAGCAAAATGGCGTGAAAAGTTACCGGAGATTGCAGATCATTCTTCTAATATGGAACGCCGTGCTGTTGAAGCAGAACGTGAAACAGACGAAATGAAAAAAGCAGAGTATATGGTTGATAAAATCGGCGAAGAGTATGACGGTATGATTAGCTCTGTAACAAACTTCGGTTTATTCGTAGAGCTTCCAAATACAATTGAAGGTCTTGTACACGTTAGCTACTTAACGGATGATTACTACCGTTATGATGAGCAGCATTTCGCAATGATTGGAGAACGTACAGGTAACGTATTCCGCATTGGTGACGAAATTACAATTCGCGTTATTAATGTAAACAAAGACGAGCGTGCAATCGACTTTGAAATCGTTGGCATGAAAGGTACACCTCGTCGTAAGTTCAAAGACCGCCCAGTCGTTATCGAACAGCCAAGAACAGGCAGAAAGAAACGCGGCGGACGTAGCGAACGCAGTAATGAGCGCGGCGGAGAACGTGGCACAGGTAGAAAATTTGACCGTGGTGGCAAAGGTAAAGGCACAGGAAAAGGAAGAGGATCTGCATCCGCATCTTCGTCCGCAAGCCAGCCAGGGAAAAAAGATGGTAACGGCAAGAAGAAAAAAGCATTCTTCGAAAACGTACCAGGATTCAAGAAGAAAAAGAAAAAGCGTAAGTAAGAAAAGGATGGCTTCGCTTTGATGAAAAGCGGGGCTTTTTCTTTTTTCTTAGTGGCTTGAGAGCGAGCCACTTTCGCTTTTTATTGGAATCCAGCTACAGTGGCTAGAATGTTCGGCGGCTTCGCTTCTTCGCTAGAGGCAAGGAACGCCTCAAGGTCAGAAGCTCCATCCACTTCACATTCTGAACGAGCCACTTTCGCTTTTTGTTGGAATCCAGCTACAGAGTGGCTAGAATCTGTTGGCCATTTCACTCCCTCGGACGAAGCAAAAAGCGCTTCTCTGTCGGGAGTTCCAATGTCCAAAGATTCTGAGCGAGCCACTTTCGCTTTTTAGTAACATTTGTTACAATAGTAAAAATAGAGGAGGGACGTTATATGCCAAAAGGTTCAGGTAAGGTTATTGCACAAAATAAAAAAGCATTTCATGATTATTTCATCGAAGAAACATACGAAGCAGGGCTTGTCCTTCAAGGAACAGAAATTAAGTCGATTCGCGCTGGACGCGTGAACTTGAAAGATGCGTTTGCACGTGTACATAATGGTGAAGTATGGGTTCATAATATGCATATTAGTACGTACGAGCAAGGAAATCGTTTCAACCACGATCCGCTTCGTACGAGAAAGTTACTTCTTCATAAAAAAGAAATTGAGAAGTTAGCGGGTGCTTCAAAAGAGACAGGATATGCACTAGTTCCAGTTAGAATCTATTTGAAAAATGGATTTGCGAAAATGGCACTTGGTTTAGCAAAAGGTAAGAAACAATACGATAAACGTCACGATTTAAAAGAGAAAGAAGCTAAACGTGAAATTGCACGCGCGTTCCGTGATCGCCAAAAGATGTAATACAGATATTTACATTTGTAAAACGGCACGCGTATGTTATAATAACTTATGTAAGATTGTTGCACATTGAAAAACAGCTCTTAGTAGCTATCACGAAATTTTCTTCGTATGCTCCATTTTTATCATGGGGACGTTACGGATTCGACAGGGATAGTTCGAGCTTAGGTTGCGAGTCGAGGGGATCGGCCTCGTTAAAACGTCAAAGCCTATAATTGGCAAACAAAACAATCTTTCTTTAGCTGCTTAATTGCACTAAAGGTTCCTCCCTCCATCGTCCATGTGGTAGGGTAAGGGACTCAAACTAAGTGGACTACGCCGGAGTTCGCCGTCTGAGGACAAAGGAAGAGAACAACCAGACTAGCAACTTGGAAGCCTGTCGATAGGCCGAAGAGTTCGCGAAATGCTAATATATCGACTACACTCGTAGAAGCTTAAGTGCCGATATTTTTGGACGTGGGTTCGACTCCCACCGTCTCCACCAATACATATTTGGTGGTTTTTTTATTTTGTATGTGATTTGAACCATAACTTTGCCAAGGCGGCAAGCTTATGGTTCTTTTGGTTTATGGCAAACTTATGCTTCCAGGATTTGAAAATTTTTTAAGTCGCCTTTTAAATAAAGTTACAGTGCTTATAAAAAAGATGTGATGTTTTGTCCCTTTGGATCTGTTTATCTAAAGGGATGTTTTTATAGTGAAAAGAAAATCTGAACTGAAATACCGATAAAGGAACTGTTGAGTAGTAATAAAGTTGCTCCATATCAGCAAAGAAGGAACGTATACAACTGTGTTGAAGTAGATTAAGGTCGATATTAAAAAAATGGAGGGGTTATGGTGATTATTGAAACGACTGTGCAAGTTCGTGTTTCAGACTTTGAAAAGGGAAAGGAATGGTACAAGTCACTACTGAATAAAGAGCCTGATTTTGTACCTCATGAGGGATTTGTTGAGTTTGAACTCGTGCCCGGGAGTTGGTTACAGGTAGCCGAGGGAACGCCAACAGAAGGTAGCGGTCCTATACGCATAGGTGTGATGGATATAGAGGCTGAAAGGGATAGAATGATAAAGGAATTAAATATTGAGCCTTTTGAAATATATTCAAGAGAAGAGGTTCCCGTAAAATGGAGTAGCTTTACAGACCCCTGGGGGAATCGCTTAGGTTTTTTCGAATATTTGAATGAGAATGAAAGGGATGAAACAATAAAAAGAGTTCATGGAACGACGGCTAAGTAGTTAGTCCGTATAACCACCCTTTCCTCAACTAAAGGGCACTTTAATGAAAGAAGGATTACAGACTTTTTTATAAAAGAATGATTCAATTAAATAAGTTAAGAGCGTGTTTTGATCAATTTTCTTTAAAAACACGCTCTTTCTTTTTGCTCGTTTATCAAGGTTATTAGTATCAATTTGACTAAACATTATTCAAAATCTACATTAATAAAACTCACGGCAAAGTTATGCTTCCATTTTCTTTGGACAATTAGATAAATATCTTCTAAAATAAGCGGTTTTCGGCAAGTTTATGATTCCAACTGCGGCAAACTTATGGGCAAAGTGACATTGTATGATACGAACCATAACTTTGCTAGGTTGGCGAGGTTATGGTTCTTTTTGTTTGCAGGAAAATAGGATTTTCATGTTTTGCTAGTAGTGGGTTTTGGGTGGTATGCTGTTTTGGGAGGTGGGGTGATGTCGTGTTTTGTCGAGCGGTCGATATTCTATGTCGAATCGCCGATATAATTGAAGTTGCGTTCGATATATTGGAAAAATCGCCGATATAATTGAAGTTGTGGTCGATATAATGAAAAAATCGCCGATATATTTCTAGAGGAGTGATAAAATGATTGTGAAAGAACGGAGAATGCCGATTTATTTACGTCAATTAGAAGCGCTACTCAGAAGATTGCCTGTTCATCATCCAAAACGGAATATAATCGCTGAAAATATAGCGAGATATAAGGCAGGTTATAAAGGGGAACGAGCTGTTGATTATTCATTAAGTTTTCTCCCTGAGCAAGATTATAGCATTTTACATGACATTCGTTTATTTGATCAAAATCATTACTTTCAAATTGATACTATCATCATTTCCTCGCGTTTTCTTCTATTTTTAGAAATAAAGAATATAGTAGGTACACTACTTTTCGACTCAACATTTAATCAGCTCATTCGCATATCCGAAGAAAAGTCAGAAGGATTTCCAAATCCAATTTTGCAAATAAAAAGACAGGAATTACAGCTTCAGAAATGGTTAAGGTTATACGGGTTTTCTAAATTCCCAATTGAATCCTTCGTTGTTATTAGTACGCCGCGTACCGTTGTTAAATCTTCAGATGATAACCTCTCTAATAAAATCATTCATAGTGCTAATTTACCTCATAAAATAAAGTGGCTAGAAATTAAATATAAGAAAAAAACTATATATAATATAAATGAGCTTATTCAGCGAATGATGATGGAGCATTCCCCATTGCAACACAATGTTCTTGAAAAATATCAAATGAAAAAAGAAGAATTGTTAAAGGGGGTACTGTGTGAGGAATGTACCTCTATACCAATGGTTAAAGTGAAAAAAGGGTGGTATTGCTCGAAATGTAATACTGTATCTAAGGATGCACATAAGTGTGCTTTACAAGATTATGCGCTTCTTATCGAAACCGAGGCTACTAATAGTAAGTTGAAAGAATTTCTAAATATCCAATCAAGTTCAATTATGAAACGCATCCTTCAATTACTGAAAATCCCGTATGTTGGTGAGAATAAAGGGAGGAAGTATGATTTAACAATGTATCAGTGAGCAATGGAAAAGGATTATTAATACAGTGATGATCCTTTTGAAAATTTATTTTACACTCAGTGTTTCTTTTGTTTTTTCATTGTTAGTTAACTTGTTACAATTGCATTATAGGACATTGATCTTAAACTCTATTAAATTTAATCTTAAAATAAGAAGAATGCAGTTTTTTTGTTTTGGAGGTTTTATAATATGCTTAAATTGGTGGGGATGGGCGGTACCCTTGAAATAGAAAACGAAGAAATAGTTATTGACGATAAGTAGGTAGATACTATAGCAACCCCGTAATGATTAAATAATATTTATCCCGCTATTTGCCGGGCAGTAAAACTCCCATCTCAAAATTTGGCTGAAGTAAAGAGGTTAGGTGGAAGCTCTGCTGCTTGTAAATGTCCGATTGGTAAGTAGATATGTTAATTTTAATTTATTCAAATCTTCATATACTTTGTATTTCTATCCATACCTATTGTAAGATTATATAGAGTTCTCCTAATAAGCTGTTATAATGACTTTTTTTAGGAGTTTCATACTTATAAATCTTAAATTATTTTTGGAGATAATTTTTTATCTAACCAAGTTATATTGAAGTAGAGGTGAACCATCGGTGAGGCAGGTGTTAGTAATTAAGAATGAAAGGTCTTTAGCGAAGAAAATCGTAAGTGGTTTAAAGCAAGAAGGCCATTTCATTTTAAAACTTCACAATGAAAACGAAGGTTTAAATATAGTATATGAACAAGATTGGGATATTATCATATTAGATTGGGATTCATTAAGCATATCTGGACCAGAAATTTGCAGGCAAATACGACTTGTTAAAATGACACCGATTATTATTGTGACCGACAATATTTCTAGCAAGGATTGCGTAGCAGGGTTACAAGCAGGAGCTGATGATTATATAAGAAAACCATTTGCGAAAGAAGAATTAGTAGCAAGGGTGCAAGCTATTTTAAGGCGAAGTGATTATACTCAGCAAAATGAGCCGAATTTTGTTCAGTTTAAAGATCTCCTTGTTGATGCATCTAGCAATATTGTGAAAAAAGGCGGTAAAAATCTCTCGCTTACGAAACGCGAGTACGATTTACTTGTATTTTTAATCAAGAATAAAAATACAATATTGAGCCGCGAAATGCTTTTGAATCAAGTTTGGGGATATAACGTAGTAGTAAATCCAAATGTAGTAGACTTATATATTGGGTATGTAAGAAAAAAGTTGAAATGTGAGAAGAAAGACAGATACATTCAAACGATACATGGCAGAGGCTATTCAATGGTTGAATGATAAAATAGTTTATGTAAAATATGAAAAATTAGCTATTAATGGTCATTTTTTTTTTACAGTAGAAATCACAGTTTATAAGGTGCTAATCTACTGGTTAGTACGTGTGGGGGATGAATCTGTTGCGCATTAGTTGAGATCATATCTAAGTTATGTTTAATTTTATTAACTCACACCATTCACAAGATTTTCACATAATTAATGACTATACTTATTTACAGGATATCCAAATGAAAATGATTATCAATATTGATTTAGGTGAATAGAAGTTACTATCTAACTCAATCTATGAAAGTCATCATTTTCGAAATAAATTACACTATAAGGAGTATACGTATGAAAAAAACTATGCTTTTAAAATTAGTAAGTATTCTAGCAATTTTTACATTAATGTTAGTAGCTTGCTCAGATTCAGGTAAAGAAACTTCGAAGGCTAATAATAAAGATAATAGTAGTGATAAGCCAAAAACGGTTGAAATCACTGATGCACATGGAAAAGTTACAGTTCCTGTAAATCCAAAGAATGTAGTTGCTTTAGATAATAGAACGTTTGAAACTTTAGCTGATTGGGGAATTAAATTAGCGGCTGCTCCGAAGGATGTAATGCCTGCAGATTCAGCGTATGTAAAGGATAATTCAGTTCAAAATATTGGAAATCACCGTGAACCAAATCTTGAAATTATTGCAGCGGCAAACCCTGACCTTGTAATCGTTGGTCAAAGATTTGCTGACCATTACGAAGAAATCAAAAAATTAGTACCAAATGCAGCAGTTATTGATCTTAATTTTGATGTCTCTGAGAAAGCTACTAAGCCTGGCGAAAACTTAGTAAAAGGACTTAAAGATTCTACAGTTACTTTAGGAAAAATCTTTAATAAAGATAAAGAAGCTAAACAATTAGTAGCTGATTTTGATAAATCTATTGAAAAAGCAAAATCTGCTTATAACGGAAAAGATAAAGTTATGAGTGTTATCGTTACTGGTGGTAATATTGGTTTTGCTGCTCCACATTCTGGTCGCGTTTGGGGACCAATGTATGAAATTTTCGGTTGGACTCCAGCGTTAGAAGTTTCAAATTCTACTGCAGGTCATAAAGGTGATGACGTTTCTGTTGAAGCTATTGCACAAACAAATCCTGATTGGATTTTCGTATTAGATCGTGATGCTGCAACATCTGATGCAGCTAAGTCAACACCTGCTAAGGATGTTATTTCTAAATCACCTGCTCTTCAAAACACAACTGCTGTTTCTAAAAAACAAGTTATTTATGCACCAGAAGATACTTACACAAATGAATCAATTCAAACTTATATAGAGTTATTTGGAAATATGGCAAAAACTTTAACTAAGTAGTGTAAAGGAGTACGAAACAGTGTCAAAAAATATAATTTCTAGGGTTGAGAATATTTCTCAACCCCAGTTTTATAATCACAATAAATTATGGACAAAACCTTTTATAATAGCGATTATAGTTGTTATAATTTTAGGGATTATATCACTGTTTACTGGAGTTTATGATATACGTGGACAAGAGGACGGGACAGAGATGTTTTTCATAACTCGTGTTCCGAGAACAGCTGCATTAATGCTTACTGGAGCTGCGATGGCGATGGCAGGGCTCGTAATGCAACTCATTACACAGAATCGCTTTGTTGAACCTACTACAACGGGGACTATTGAATGGTCAGGCTTAGGCCTGCTTTTTGTGTATTTATTATTTCCTGCCCCGACTTTAGTTCAAAGAATGACTGGTGCAATCATTTTTTCTTTTATAGGAACTATGATTTTCTTTCTATTTTTAAGAAGAGTTAAGCTTCGTTCGTCTTTAATTGTTCCGATTATTGGATTGATGCTTGGAGCAGTAATTTCTGCAGTGTCTACTTTTTTAGGACTCCTTTTTCAAAAGACGCAAAGTATTGAAACTTGGTTTGTAGGTTCATTTGCTAACATTCAGGTGGGAAGATATGAATATTTATGGCTGATTGTTATCATTACTTTTCTTATTTTTATGTATGCTAATAGATTGACTTTAGCTGGACTAGGAGAAGATGTCGCAACAAGTCTTGGAGTTAATTACAATAGAATTGTTCTTTTTGGGACTGCTCTTATCTCTGTTGCAGTTGGAATTGTTGCGGCTGTTATTGGACACTTACCTTTCTTAGGATTAATTGTGCCAAATATCGTTTCAATGTTTAGAGGTGATGATCTTAGGAGTAATTTACCTTGGGTTTGTGTGATCGGAATGGGATCAATAACTGCCTGTGACATCATTTCTCGAACAATTATACAGCCTTTTGAATTACCGGTTTCTTTAATACTTGCAACAGTGGGAGCAGTCGTGTTTATTACTATTTTATTGAGACAAAGAAAACCAAGGAGGCTACGATGATCACATTAGAATATAGAAAAAAAGAAAATGTCGAAATCGATTCTAGCCTTCATAATGAAAGTAGATCAGCTAGCGCTTTTCGGTCTAAGAAGGAAGCAAGACGTTATTGGATTTTACTGATAACATTGATTGCTTTAGGTCTTCTTTCTTCATATGGACTTTTAGTTTATAACAATCCAGTTCCTATAGATTCACCTTCTTTTATCCCAGTCGTTAAGAGAAGGATAGTAGCTATTGTTGCAATGATTATTGCTGCGGTTTGCCATAGCTTGTCGACAGTTGCTTTCCAATCTATTACGAATAATAAAATTATTACTCCTTCACTTTTAGGTTTCGAATCACTTTATTCAGCAATTCAAACGAGTACAGTATTCTTCTTTGGTGCTAGTGCGTTAATAAATTTTAATGGAATTGGATCATTTTTATTCCAAGTTGTTGTTATGGTCTTCATGAGTTTGATACTTTATGGATGGTTACTTTCCGGTAAATACGGGAATTTACAACTTATGCTTTTAGTTGGAATTATTATTGGTACCGGGCTAAATTCTGTGTCAACTTTCATGAGAAAACTACTTGCGCCTTCAGAATTTGATATTTTACAAGCAAGATTATTTGGTTCTGTTAATCATGCAGATCCTGCATATTTTCCTATTGTAATTCCTATGATCATAATTGTAGCGGTATTAATTTTTGCTCATTCTAAGAATTTGAATGTTTTATCACTAGGAAAAGATGTTGCTACTTCTTTTGGAGTTAAATATCAACCTAGTGTAATTTATACGCTTGTATTAGTAGCTATTTTAATGTCCATTTCAACAGCTCTAATTGGGCCACTTACTTTCTACGGATTTTTAGTAGCAACTTTGAGTTATCAGGCAGCGTCAACGTATGATCATAGATATATTTTTCCGATGGCTTTTGCTATAGGATTTTTAATAATGACGAGCGCATACTTTTTAATGTATCATGTATTCCATGCTCAAGGTGTAGTTTCAGTTATTATTGAATTATTCGGTGGAATCATATTCTTAACTATAGTTTTAAGGAAGAGGGCTTTATGATAAAAATTGATAATGTTAAAAAGTTCTATACTGATAAGGTAAAAATAGGACCTTTGGATATTGAAATACCAAAAGCGGGCTTTACTTCTTTAATTGGACCGAATGGGGCTGGAAAGTCAACGACACTTTTGATGATTGGTAGACTTTTAGATATGGACGAAGGGCAAATCCAGGTAGCAAATATGGATGTTTCTGAATCCAAATCAAAAGACTTAGCAAAAGTTTTGACTATATTGCGACAAGAAAATCATTTTGTAACGAGGCTTACTGTTAGACAATTAGTTGGATTTGGGCGCTTTCCTTATTCAAAGGGAAGATTGACTAAAGAAGATGAGGCTATCATCTCTAAATATATCGATTTCTTAGATTTAACTAGTTTAGAGAATAGATATTTAGATGAGCTTTCTGGTGGTCAAAGACAAAGGGCATATGTAGCGATGGTATTGTGCCAAGAGACGGAATATGTACTTTTGGACGAACCTTTGAACAACCTTGATGTTGCTCGTTCTGTTCAAATGATGGAGCATTTAAGACGTGCAGCTAATGAATTTGGAAGAACAATTTTGACGGTTATGCATGACATAAATTTTGCAGCTAAATACTCTGATAAAATTTGTGCTATGAAAGATGGACAAATTGCTGCTTTTGGAACAGTAGAAGAAGTTATGGACCCAACACTTTTGACAGATATTTTTGAAACAAAAATAGAGATTATTGATGGTCCTTATGGGCCGATCGCTGTTTATTAGTTATAAAATGTAAAAAAATACTGTAGCTTGCGTAGATTATGCAAGCTACTCTAGTTGAAGTTGCTGTCTATATTTTATAGGCAGCAGCTTTTTTTATGTAATTACTCATAAAATGCAAAAGAATGCTTCACCTTTTCAAGTATATACCAAGCGAAAAAAATATCTCTGTATAACTTTTTAAAAGAATCCAGCTTGTTTTTTTATATGTAATATTGCATATCAGAGTGTATTGATAAAAGTGCAAGGGGTCACTATAATGAGGGCATAAAGATAAATCACATTTTCGTAGCAATAAAAAGGAGGAAATAATATGGAAATCGCAATGGCAGTTTTAAAATTTGTAGGTGGCGTAATCCCGTTAATTCAAGAACTTTTAAAAGCATTTATGTAAGTTTATTAGTTAGCTATCATTTATCAATCATTATCATATTTTACTAAAAAAAGAACGGGGTGATTTTTCTGAATATTAAGAAAAACACTAAAAGAAGAAAGTTCCTTGCATGTTTATTAGTTAGTCTATGCACTATTAATTATTCATCTATTTCCTTCGCAGAAACACAAGTAGGTAATGCAACTGATGTAATCAAAAATGCTAGTGGCATTGATACTGGTATAGCAAATCTTAAATATAATAATCAAGAGGTTTTAGCTGTAAATGGTGATAAAGTAGAAAGTTTTGTTCCGAAAGAAAGTATCAATTCAAATGGTAAATTTGTAGTAGTGGAACGCGAGAAAAAATCACTTACAACGTCACCAGTCGATATTTCAATTATTGATTCTGTAGTGAATCGCACGTATCCAGGAGCTGTACAACTTGCAAATAAAGCTTTTGCAGACAATCAACCGAGTTTATTAGTGGCTAAGAGAAAGCCTTTGAATATTAGTATAGACTTACCGGGCATGAGAAAAGAAAATACAATCACTGTCCAAAATCCGACATATGGTAATGTAGCTGGAGCAGTAGACGATTTAGTATCTACTTGGAATGAAAAGTATTCTACAACACATACGTTACCTGCAAGAATGCAGTATACGGAATCCATGGTTTATAGTAAATCGCAAATCGCAAGCGCTCTTAATGTTAACGCTAAATATCTTGATAACAGTCTAAACATTGATTTTAATGCGGTTGCAAATGGAGAGAAAAAAGTGATGGTAGCGGCGTATAAGCAAATATTTTATACGGTAAGTGCTGAACTACCTAACAATCCATCCGACCTTTTTGATAATAGCGTTACTTTTGATGAGTTAACTCGAAAAGGCGTAAGTAATTCGGCTCCACCTGTTATGGTTTCAAATGTAGCTTATGGTAGAACGATTTATGTAAAATTAGAAACAACATCTAAGAGCAAAGATGTACAAGCTGCTTTTAAAGCCTTACTTAAGGATAACAGCGTTGAAACAAGTGGACAGTATAAAGATATTTTTGAAGAAAGTACCTTTACTGCTGTAGTATTAGGCGGAGATGCGAAAGAGCATAACAAGGTTGTTACTAAAGATTTCAATGAAATCCGAAATATCATTAAAGATAATGCTGAATTAAGTCTTAAAAATCCAGCATACCCAATTTCATATACAAGTACTTTCTTAAAAGATAATGCAACTGCTGCTGTTCATAACAATACAGATTATATTGAGACGACAACTACAGAATATTCAAGTGCTAAAATGACACTTGATCATTACGGTGCTTACGTTGCTCAATTTGATGTATCTTGGGATGAATTCACATTTGACCAAAAGGGTAACGAAGTACTAACACATAAAACATGGGATGGTAGCGGAAAAGACAAAACGGCTCATTACTCTACAGTTATCCCTCTTCCACCGAACTCAAAAAATATAAAAATTGTAGCAAGAGAATGTACAGGTCTTGCATGGGAATGGTGGAGAACAATTATTAATGAACAAAACGTTCCATTAACAAATGAAATAAAAGTTTCAATTGGAGGAACAACATTATACCCAACAGCTAGTATTAGTCATTAAGTATAAAAAAAGCGCCCTATAAGTAGGGCGCTTTTTTACTTAGTCACAAATTTTAATCTTTCCAAAACTGTTCTAGCAAAATAACGATCATAGTACCTACGAGTAATCCGTTACTTAAAACATATTGTAAGGAAGAAGGAACTCCGCTAAATACACCTTCTGGAAGAAACATTATACCCAAACTGATTAATAATGAAATTCCTAATATAGTTAATCGGCGTTGATTTAATTCTTCACGTAAAATGGATTGAAGTGAAATGCCTATTACTTGGACAAATGTTGCTAAAAGTGCAGCATTAGCAATAGGTCCTGGTAGCAAGGATATAAAGCTTACAATTGAGGGGATAAAAGAAATACCTGCTAATATAAGACTGGCTATAAGGAACGACTTCACTTTTCTTTGCCCTGTTAGTTGGATAAATCCTGCCGATGCAGGTAATGGTACAATTCCAATTGTAGAGAACAACGACGAGATAATATGTGATATACCTCCTACCCATACACCACGGTTCAGTGTTTGCTTTTCAGTTTCTTTAGATAACGGAGCCACTTGTTTTACAGCCGAAATAGCAGCAATTGTATTTGCAACTAAAAGAAATGTAAATAAAGTTGCAGTTAGAGTCATTCCAATATCGAATTTAGGTGTGCCCCAAGCAAATATCTCTGGTAACTTAACTAGCGTTGTGTGCGAAGGTATATGAGATGATTTTCCTAATACTGCATACAAAAGCCAACCGCATGAAATTCCAAGTAATACAGCGTAACTTTTCATCCATCCTTTCCCTTTAATTGATAAGAAAGTAATAAGGGCAAAAACAAAGAGCGCAATAGTAGCTGTTGTATAGTCAGGGTGAGTTGCATATCCTTGTAATCCCATCATGCCTTTTAGTAACACACCACTAAGCTGAAGTGCTAAGATTAAAAGAAAAGTTCCTGTAACTAAAGGGGTAAATAAACATAAGATTCGATGAACAAGCCCTGTTATACCAAGAACGAAGAGTAATATACCTGCAATAATTAATCCGCCTTCTAAAAGTTGCAACACGCCTTTTGCACTTTGTCCTTGATACATAGCGACTTGTCCCAATATGACAAATATACTTACCCATGAACCGGCTGGTCCATCCGCAATAGGATAGCGATGCCCAAACCATGCTTGTATAAATGAACTTACTCCTACAACTAAAAAAGTTCGCTGCATTAATGTTGAGATATCTTCTATTGGTAAATGGAATATACCACCAATAATTATAGGTAGTGCAATTGCATTTGCTAATAAAAACACAAACCACTGTAGAATACTAAAGCTCGTATCAAAGTATTTTTTATTCATATTAGTCTCCTTTGCCCAAAAAGAATTTCATAGTTAAAATCCATCCTTTCTACACAGTTAGAAAGGATGGATTTTGTAAATCTATAAAATTATTTTAATTATATAGATGGATTTTTTGATTATTTACCATGTACGGAATGGTAAGAATTTCCCGTTAAGTGTAATGACGATACGAGGGTCGCCACCTTGTGGATCTTCTTGTGTATCCACACCTAGGTTGAAGTTAATTGCACTCATTACACCTTCGCCGGCTTTTTCTAAGATTAATTCTCTAAGAGTTGGTGCGTATTGTAACATCATTTCGTATAATCGATATAAGATTGGATCAGTAGGAGGCATTTGCATTACTTGCTCTCTAAGTGGAACTACTGTTAATGCTCGAACTACTTCTTCATCTAATTCTAATAGTTTACCGATTTTTTCTGCTTCTGGACGTGTCATTGTAGCTTGTCCTAATAATGCTGTTACAACCCAAGTCTCAGAGTTTTCACTTACTTTTGAGATTTCTTCCCATGTTAAACCTCTTGCGATTTTTGCTTCCATAATTTTTTGCGTAGCTTCTTGTCTATTCATATTTAATAACTTCCCTTCATTTAAGTAATGATTAATGTTTCATACCATTTAATTTTTTATATCCATCGACTACTAAATCTAATTTACCTGTGTGAGGATCGATAACTAAACCATGTACAGGAACATCTTTTGGAATAAGTGGATGATTTCTTACTAAATCAACATTAGCTTGAGTCGAATCGCAGATATCATCGAATCCAAATAGCCATTTTTCAAGGTCAACACCAGCATATTCAATTGCTGATAAAATTTCTGGTGAAGCTACTCCACGATCTAATATTTTTTGAAGTGTTCCTTTTGGATTCGTTTGGCTCGCACCACATCTATGGTGTCCAATAAGGAAGATTTCATCTGCATTTAAATCGTATACTGACGCTACAACACTTTGCATAACACTATCGAAAGGAGAAGCAATTTTACCACCTGCATTTCTGATAACTTTTGCATCACCGTCGTGTATATCTAAAGCTTTTGGGAGTAGCTCAATTAAACGAGCATCCATGCAAGAAACAACAACCATACGTTTTTTAGGCATTTTTGTCGCTTCACGAGGAGCGTATTCCTTATTTTCTACAAATTGTTCATTGAACGATAGAATTTCTTGTAATAACATATTTGTAACCTCCTTTAAATCTAGATTTATTTTTTTGATGTGTCCTCTATGTTATAAGTGAATATACCTGATAAATAATGTGATGTAAGAGGATAAACTAAGTATAGTGAATTGTATCGATAAGCAGAATAAGTTGGCGAAACACTTTCGGGCTTTCTACTTTCACGGTGAAAGGATTGGTTTATATCATTGATCAAACAGATTTTGAGATACTGAAATTATTAGGAGAAAACTCGAGAATACAATGGAAAGAACTTGGTCAGAAAATACATATGACAGGGCAGGCTGTAGGAAATCGAATTCGGAGATTAGAGGATCTAGGAATTATTGAACAATATACAATTGCAATAAACCGAATCAAGTTAGGACAAGTAGTGACTGCATTTGTTACTTTGTTCGTAACAACAGCTAATCACCAAGAGTTTATGAATTTCTTTCAAGGAGAAGAAGGGATTTCTGAGGTACACCGTGTAAGTGGTGAGGGGTGTTATTTATTAAAAACACATTTTGCGTCCAATGAAGACTTAGATAACTTTCTAGGACGACTATTAAAATACGGGAATTATCGTGTTAACTTATCAATAGGAAAGTTGAAATAAGGTTTCTTTTCCTTGGAGGGGATGGTAACATTATTTGCTAAACCTTATTTGTATAGAGATAATGAAGTCGTTTAATGTTTATCTTAAATAGTCAGAGCCTTACTACAATGTATGTGTAGTAAGGCTTTTTTAGAGAGTTATAAATAATTTTACCTTAAAAAAATCCTGTAGCTCAGTATAGGAGATGAATCACTAAGTAACAAAAAATCTTGGTATTTTCATACGCTCATTTAATTCTGTTTTTGTTAAGCCTTCTTCTTTTTGCTTTTTAGCTAATTCATTAATTCGATTTAAAACTTCAAGCATTGTTTTCCTACCTTTCTTTTTTTGCAAGTAGTCGATCATAGTTTAATTAATAGGATTCATCGTACTTTCATTCTAAAAGTACGATGATTATGGTGATTAAAATTCGCCATTCCAAGAAGTTACTTCATCTACAGTTAATCGAACTGATGGGAATCCCGGCTCTTTTGCTTTGCCTAATGCAATCATTAAAACGTCAGTTAAGTTTTCTGGAACGTTAAATGCTTGGCGGAATTCTTCAGCGTTATAGCCAAGCATTGGAACTGTATCATATCCTCTCGCTTTTGCAGCAAGCATCAACTGCATAGCTAGCAAACCACCGTCAAGCATTTGCCATTCTCTTTTTCCTTGGTCACTGACAGGTGCATAAAACTCACGAATGCTGTTGTTTAGTCTGTTTTTAATTTCGTCTGTCATAAATCCAGCAGCTACCGCACGTTCGTTCACCTTATTGATATGCTCGAATTCATGAGCATGATTTTCGCTTAAAATTACGATCATAGCAGATGCTTCTAACACTTGTGGTTGATTTAAAGCGATTGGGTGAAGCTTCTCTTTTAAATCTTGATCTGTAATTACCATGAAACGCCATGGGTTTAAGTTTGAACTGCTTGGTGCTAACATTGCTTCTTCTAAAAGTTCTTTAATTTCTTCATCAGAGATTGTAACGGATGGATCATAGGAGCGAACGGAACGACGCTCACGAATCACATCATAAAAATTTGCAGTACGATTTTCTTTTTTCATTTTAAAATACCTCCACTAAGTTTCTGTTCTGTTATAAGTTGCTTACATGCATCATTATGGTATAGTACAGGTACTATGAAAAGTACGCACTTTTCCGTGATATAGACACCATCTCGTGACATAGGCACGAGAAAGTGCCTATAAAAATGCAGAAGGAGTTCGGTATGAAAAAAGAGTATAACAATAGAAGTGAAGTCGTTTTAGATGTGATCGGAGGTAAGTGGAAATCCCATATTTTATATCATTTAACAAGCGGACCGACAAGAACGGGTGAGTTAAAACGATTGGTAACCGGTATTACACAAAAAATGCTTACGGAACAATTGAAAGAGCTAGAAAAGGATGGGCTCGTATCTAGAAAGGTATACAATCAAGTACCGCCGAAAGTTGAATATTCCCTTACAGAACAGGGACAATCATTAAAACAAGGCTTAAAAGTACTTTGTGATTGGGGAAGCGACTATATTAAGCATAAATATCCGAATGGTGAAGTGATAGTGAGAGAGGACGATCATATTTGATTTAACACTTCTGTAAGTATAATTTTGCTATAATAAATACGTACTTATACGAAGGGGAGTTTAATGGGAAAATGAAATCATTCAATATTGATCATTTTATCGCAAGTGTTTTACAGTGGATATTAAATATAGCGTTAATTATATTATCCATTGTCTTATCTATTTTTTTAATTAATGAGACGATTACTTTTATCCAATACATATTTTCAGCGAAGAAGTATACGTCATATAAATTAGTTGAAAGTATTATCGTCTATTTCTTATACTTCGAGTTCATTGCATTAATTATTAAGTATTTTAAGTCGAACTACCATTTTCCGTTACGTTATTTTATTTATATTGGAATCACGGCGTTAATTCGATTGATTATTGTGTCTCATGAGGAACCGATGGAGACGTTATTATATGCAGGAGCAATTCTTATTTTAGTTATCGCTTTATACATATCAAATATGAGAGATTTGAGAAAAGAGTAGTAGTGCAGACATAAGTTTGCACTACTTTTTTTTATCTTGACCTTTAAGTTACTTGAAAGTTTACAATGTAAATAGGGCGTTTGAAATTGAAAAAAATTGAGAAATTAAGTGAAGAGGTTTCTTTTACTTGGAGGTTATAGAAATGAATCAGGAATTGAAGTTACGTCCATTAGAACGAGAAGATTTAAAGTTCGTACACGAACTGAATAATAATGCGCATATTATGTCGTATTGGTTTGAAGAGCCGTATGAGGCATTTGTGGAGCTGCAAGATTTATACGATAAACATATACATGATCAAAGCGAACGCCGATTTATCGTTGAGAAAGACAATGAAATGGTTGGATTAGTTGAGTTAGTAGAAATCGATTATATTCACCGTAGAACAGAATTCCAAATTATTATTGATCCGAATTATCAAGGATATGGTTATGCAGTGGATGCGACGCGTTTAGCAATGGATTATGCTTTTTCTGTACTAAATATGCATAAGATTTATTTAGTTGTGGATAAGGAAAATGAAAAAGCAGTACATGTTTATAAAAAAGTTGGGTTTATGGTAGAAGGTGAGCTTATTGATGAGTTTTTCGTTGATGGTAACTATCATAATGCGATAAGAATGTGTATGTTTCAGAAGCAATATTTTGAAAACAAGTAGTTGAAAGATTCGGAAGTAATGTTGACGCTTCGTAAAAACGTATGCTAAAATCCCTTTTAAGTATTAAGGAAGGTGCAGAACATGCTTTATATAAAATTTGTAAAACTCATTAGAAAACTTTGCTCCGCACAAATGTATACGGTGAAGCGTTGTACGGAGCTTAATCAAGGGGCATAAATCCCCTATATTCATCGGCTGAATAACTTTTTGAAAAAAGTATAGTTTGCCTATGCTTATTTCGTTATGGTTTTTCAGCTGGTGTATAAAATAGATTAAGGGGCCATAGACAATGCTTTGTCTATGGCCCTTTGTGTATATTATTCCGATGAGTCTTTACTGTAAATTGGAGTAGTATAGGAAAAACCACGAAGCAGAGGGCTAGTGTCGAATGACGCTATCCCTCTGCTTTTTTTAATTTCAGGAAAAGAGGAATAAGAATGAGTTTACTTAAAGTTGAAAGTTTATCACATAGTTTTATAGATAAAGTATTATACGAAAATGCTTCTTTTGATTTGCATAAAGGGGAGCATATGGGAATTGTTGGACAGAATGGTGCAGGAAAAAGCACATTAATGAAAATATTGGTGGGGGAAATTATTTCTGATAAGGGAGACATAAAGTGGCAGCCTAATATTCAAATTGGGCATCTTGATCAATACGCTGAAATTGATGAGGGTTATACCATTTCACAATATTTAAAGAGAGCCTTTTATGATTTGTATGAAATAGAAAAGAGAATGAACAAGTTATATGAAGAAAGTGCGATGACTGGAGATGAGAATCAACTACTAAAAGCAGCTGAAATGCAAGAGCAGCTGGAGGCTCGTGATTTTTATTCAGTAGATAGCGTCATAAATAAGGTGGCAGCCGGTTTAGGTATTGATGCGATTAGGATGAATCGTGTTATTGGTGAATTAAGCGGAGGTCAGCGTGCAAAGGTAATTTTAGCGAAGCTCTTATTAGAAGAGCCTAATATTTTATTACTAGATGAACCGACGAATTTTCTCGATAAGGAGCATGTGGAGTGGCTTGCTAATTATTTGATGAATTTTGAAGGGGCGTTTATTGTCGTGTCGCATGATTTTGATTTTC
The DNA here is from genome assembly GCF_007363175.1 of Bacillus sp. BD59S. NCBI lineage: Bacteria > Bacillati > Bacillota > Bacilli > Caryophanales > Bacillaceae > Bacillus > Bacillus sp. BD59S. The sequence continues at coordinate 4,721,434 of NZ_CP034686.1, read as the reverse complement.
TAGAAAAAGTGACTTCTTGTATATGTGATGTAGAGTTCGGAACGGTGAAGAAGTACTACGGCAAATACTCAGATTTTGTAAGACAAAAAGAGCATTTGCGAAAAGATTATATTCGCCAATATTATGCACAGCAAAAGAAAATTGAAAAAACGGAAGAGTATATTCGTAGAAATATTGCTGGGGTGAATTCAAAAATAGCACAAGGACGTAGAAAGCAGTTGCAGCGTATGGAAAGAATTGCGCCACCAAGTTTTACTCATAAACCGTCTATTCATTTTCAGGAACTTCCTATTTCAGTTCAGACAGTTCTTGAAGTAAATAACCTTGAAGTTGGTTACGACTTCGCTCTCTTACCAAAGTTGAATTTTTCAGTAATGGGTGGGCAAAAACTTGTTATTACAGGATTCAATGGAGTAGGGAAATCTACTTTATTAAAAACAATCGTTGGAAATATTGCTAGTATTTCTGGAGAGTTTCACTTTTCAGAGCAAATAAAGATTGGATATTATGAGCAAGATTTACATTGGAGCAATGATTCTTTAACGCCACTTCAAATTATTTCAGAACAGTTTCCTAAACTGAATATGAAGGAAATACGCCATCATTTAGCTGCGTGTGGAGTGAAAGATACGCACGTTTCGCAAGAAATTCGTACGTTAAGTGGTGGTGAACAATCGAAGGTGAAACTGTGTGGATTATTACTATCACCTTGTAACTTCTTAATTTTAGATGAGCCGACAAATCATTTAGATGCAGAAGCGAAGGAAGCTTTGCAAAAGGCGTTAGTACAGTTTAAGGGGAGCGTTATACTCGTATCTCACGAAGCAAGTTTTTATCTTGATTGGGCAGATAGTATTTTTAATATAGAGATGGGATTAGTTAAGGGAGTGTGAAGCATATGAGTGAAAATAATTGGAAAACGAAAATTATATTATTTTTGACTGCTCAAACGATTTCGTTGTTCGGTTCATCTCTCGTGCAGTACGCAATTATATGGTATATCACCCTTACAACATCGTCAGGGGTAATGTTGACCATTTCAACCGTTTGTGGTTTCTTACCACAAATTGCGATTTCTTTATTTGCGGGTGTTTGGATTGATCGTTACGACCGTAAAAAGATGATTATGTTATCGGATGGGATTATAGCAATTGCTACGTTAGTTTTGGCGATTTTCTTTTTAACAGGATATAAAAGTATTTGGTTACTTTTTATAGTGCTACTCATTCGTTCTGCTGGGACAGGGGTACAAACGCCAGCTGTGAATGCGTTAATCCCACAAATCGTTCCAAAAGATTTTCTTATGAAAGTAAATGGGATCAATAGCAGTATTACATCTTTAATTATGTTTCTTTCTCCAGCAGTAAGTGCTGCAATTCTTTCTATTGCTAGCATTGAAGCGACATTTTTTATTGATGTTATGACAGCTATGATCGGAATTAGTATTATGTTTATCATTCAAGTGGAAGGACATGTGAATGTAGGGAGTAAGCAAAAATCTAATCTGCAAGGTATAAAAGAAGGTTTTGTTTATTTAAAAGAAAATGTATTTATTAAAAGGCTACTTGTTTTATTAATCATTGTCATGATCTTAATAAGTCCAGCTGCCTTTTTAACACCTTTAATGGTAACTCGTTCTTTCGGTGCAGAAATGTGGAGACTTACTGCTAGCGAGATGACTTTTAGTGCGGGGGCAGCAGCTGGTGGCGCATTAATTGCGGCGTGGGGTGGCTTTCGTAATCGTATGCATACAACAGCGCTAGCTTGTGCGTTATATGGACTGCTTATGATTGGATTAGGGATTGCACCAATATTTATTATGTATTTACTATTTAATTTTTTAATTGGTATAACAATGCCGTGCTTCAATACACCAGTTACCGTGTTATTACAGGAAAAAGTAGAACCTTCTATGCATGGGCGGATGTTTAGTGTTGTACAAATCGCGAATTCATGCGCGCTTCCTTTAGGAATGATAATATTTGGCCCATTGGCTGATATGTTTAGCGTAGAAGTTTTATTAATTTATGCTGGAATATTTGTGCTGTTGTGTGCGATTTATGTTGTAGTAAGTAAGAGATTTGAAGTGTAAATATTGATGTTTGAAAAGGTTTGTGAGGTAATTTAAGATGCTTCGCAAACCTTTTTGTTTATAACATTCAATATTTTTTTATTGTAAAACAATAAAAAAATATTGAATGTTAATGTTGTTTTGGGTAATATGATGTTAACAATCTAAGGGTAATTATATGAATAGAGGAGAATGTGAAATGAAAAACAAATACGTAGTAGCTATTTCTTTCATGATTTTAGCGATTATTACTTTAGCTATACATGCTTCAAACAGTAAAGTAGGGGCAAATGGATTCCTTGAAGAACCTTTCTTTTTCTTAGTACCGATAAGTTATATATTGTTCCTTAGTGGTATTGGTGTATTACTATTTGGACTTATTACTTCAAAGCTGAACAAGAGCAATAGATAGGGCTGTTAATCGGGATAAAACACTCACTATGAAATAGAAACATACGATATGGAAGAAAAATAATAAGTGAGTTGAATCATGATGAACCATTATATTTATAGAGGTAGACAAGTGGGAGCAGCTATTACACTTGCTGGGGCACAGGGGACCATTCATGCTGTGAATCAAGTGATTCAAATGCAGCAACAAGCATATTTTGCACAAATGATGCAAGGACAGTATATGCCATACTCACAACTTCCAATGCAAAGTATACATTATGATGTGTATCCAGCGAGTTTACTTTCCATTCCATATGGCGGGACTTACTTCTTATAAAAAAAGCGACTGATAAGAGTCGCTTTTTTTTATATTCCGCCTAGATGCATTCCAAGGAATGCGAAGAGGATACCAATGATATAAGTAGCACTTAAATATAGAAATAGTATGCTAAGGTTTTTACGATTGAAGAGCTGAATGGACTCAAGCTTAAACGTTGAAAACGTCGTGAAGGCACCCATAAATCCAGTACCTAATAATAATTGCCAACCTGTAGTGACTCCGTTGCCAATTATATATCCGAGTAAAAACGCTCCTGTTATATTAATGAGAAATGTAGCGATTGGAAAGGAAGTTTTATTTCTTTTTTTAAACCAATTGCTGATTGCAAATCGTGTAATAGCACCGAAAAATCCTCCTGTTGCTACTAATAAAGCTTCTATCATAAGTGATCACCTTCCGTAAGATGTTTCTTAATTAAGAAATCACCTAATGTATAGCCAAGTCCAGACATAATGAGGCCACCAAGTATGCTGCATGATACATATAAGAAGGCTATGCTCCACTCAGAATGATTAATCAATTGAATAGTTTCTACACTAAATGTTGAAAACGTCGTAAAGGAACCGATGAATCCAGTCCCGATGCCTGTGATAATTTCTGAGGGCAAGATGTTTCGCTGGGCGATATACGTAGTCAGCCATGCTAATAAGAAGCAGCCGACTAAGTTAATGAGTAATGTAGCTAGTGGAAATGTATGATGCCAAAATTCATGAATCGTAAGACCTAAATAATAACGAGAAAGCGCCCCTAATATACCGGCAATGCCAACGATAATATAAATCAATTTTCTCACCTCTTTAAATAGCTTGCTCAAAAAAATAGACTCCTACCAGTAGTGATACTGGTAGGAGTCATTAGCTAAGCAGCGTTTATGGCGAACTCCATCGCCTATAATTATTACATATAGTGTACTAAACATTGCGCTTGATTTCCAGTGAAGAAGTTAGGGGATTTTGTATTTTTGATAATGTAAGAGCAAGTGGAACTGCTTATAAACTAAATATAGTGATATAAGGTTTTTGGTGTGATAAAATATTTCTTATGTCTGGCATTCAGTTTTAGTTAACTGAAAATAAGGAAAATTAAGTTGTGTGTTTTAGAAAAGGGGCGTTTATTTGAAGAAATTATTAAAAATAGTACTTATATGTATTTTAGTAGGATTGGGAGTTGTAGGTGGTTTTTTAGGGTATATGACACTTACTAAAGAACAGCCTGCTGATGTTGTAAGTTTGAAGGTGGAAAATAATAAAGAGCGCGTATTAGCGACAGGAAATGAATTTAAAGTTACAACATTTAATATTGGATATGCCGGATTAGATAAGGACCAAGACTTCTTTATGGATGGAGGAAAAGGATCTGGTTCAAGTAGCAAAGAACAAACGGAAGTTAACCTAAAGAATATACTTTCGTTTTTACAAAATGAGAATAGTGATTTTGCGTTATTACAAGAAGTCGATATAAAATCAATGCGATCTTTTGATGTAAATGGCCATGAATTTTTGAAAAACGGACTACCTGATTATGCTTCATCGTTCGGAAAGAACTATGATACAAAATGGGTCCCTGTCCCAATTACAAGTCCAATGGGATATGCGGAGGCTGGATTAAGTACATTTTCTAAATATAAAGTTGAAACAGCTGAGAGGTTCCAGCTTCCTGGAATGGAGCCTTGGCCGAAGCGTTTATTCGATTTAGATCGAGCGATTGTTGAGTATAAAATTCCTGTTAATAATGGAAAGAATGTTAGACTTGTAAACTTACATTTGTCTGCGTACGATGAAGGCGGGAAAATTAGAAAACAGCAAGTAGAGTATTTAAAAGAATATATGAACAAGCATTATAAAAATGGTGATTACGTAATTATGGGCGGGGATTGGAATCAATTACTTTCTGACGTTCAATTAAGTGATCCAAAGTTTGTGAAAGAGCGCCCTGAGTGGTTAGTAGAGTTACCAAAGGACTTTACTGATGGTGGCTTTAAGTGGGCTGTAGACTCATCTGTTATGACGGTGAGAGACGATGTGAAGAAGTATGTAGAAGGTGAAAACTTCGTCACGATTATTGATGGCTTTATCGTTTCACCGAATGTGGAGATTGTAAATGTGCAAGGAAAAGATTTAAAGTTTGAAAATAGTGATCATAACCCAGTGAGTGCGGTCTTTAAGTTGAAGTAATTAAGTGTAGAAAGTGGGACTTTATATATGGAATGGTTAAAGAAAACTTGTTTTTCTAACCTTGAGAAAGAATCACAGAAAAATCATTTATTGCTGTTTATTACGATTTGTAGTTTCTTCCTTGGAATCATCGCGATTGGGTATTACGGATATATTTTTACAGAGAGAGCAATCGCGTTTTGGGTTTGTGGTATTTCTGTGGTTGTATTTGGAACACTTCTTACTTTTATAAAAAGCATGGAAACGACGTATAAATATATCATGACATTTATGTTGCTTATGATGTCTTTCATTATGGTACAAGCTTTTAATGAAAGCCCAGCTGTATTTCAAATGGTCTATTTTACATTAGCCGTTTCACTTATTTATTTAAGTGAACGTCTCGTTGTAATTCTCGGCGGAGTGGCAGTTGTTCTTACATTTATTCTTTGTAGTTATTGGCCGGAGCAATTTTTTGCTTATACAGCAGCATCTGAAGCTGCAAACTTCGCAAGCTTGTTAGCAATCGTAACGATCGCTATGTGGGGCGTAACGAAAATTGGTTCTAACTTACTGGCTCGTTTAAGTGATGAAAAGCAAGAAGTAATGAGAAAAGCTCAGGAGTTAGAAGAAACGCAAAGGCTTATTGAGGAAACGGTTGTGAAACTAGATCGTAATTTCAATTATTTAAGACAAAATATGAATACATCGATGGAGTCGATGAGTGAAATTAATTTCGCTTTTGAAGAGGTAGCAGTTGGCACGCAATCACAATCAGAGATGATGCATCGTTCGGTAGAAGTATTGAACGATATGGAGGGAAATATTGAACAAATCATTTCTCAAGTAAGAAATGCATCGATTCGTGTTGATGAAAGCTTAGAAATTTCAAAAGGTAGTGTACATACTCTACGAAGTTTTGAAGCGAATATGAGAAGTTTAAATGATGTTGTTTCACAATCAGGAATTATATTTAGAGATTTAATGACACAATCGAAACAAATTAATGAAATTGTAGATGTAATAACGAATATTTCAAGTCAGACGAGTTTGCTAGCTTTAAATGCAAATATTGAAGCTGCGAGAGCAGGTGAGCATGGAAAAGGATTTGCTATTGTAGCGAATGAAGTATTAAAGCTTGCTGAGGAATCAAATCGTTCTGCGGGAAGAATTCAAGGGATTTTGAAGGATTTTAGTAATCAAGCAAGTAAGGTAGAAGTGCAGGTAGAGAAATCAGAAAGAGTACAAGAAGAATGTAATGAAATGTTAGTAAGTGTTTTAACAAATGTAACGGATTTAGGGAAATTTATTGATGAAATTAATGATGTAATGAGGGAAATCGTTGGTCATCAAGAAAGTTTCCAAGTTAAAACGACGAATATCGTAAAGGATGTTACACATGCTTCTAATGTAATCCAGCAAACTTCTGCGGCTACAGAAGAAGTGTTAGCAAGTGTGGAAGAAGAAAAACATCGAAATGATACATCTGTGAAGACATTACATACTGTTAGCGAGCAAGTGAAATTGTTAGAAGATATTTTAGAAAAGTAATATCACTTAAAAAGGGCGCAACGTTTGTGCCCTTTTTTCATTTAAACGAAGACTTGCTCGGATTTTAATTGCTTTTCTGCTCGTTTTCTGCCAAGCTTAAGAAGATAAAATTCAGCTAATAGCGGAATTAAAATACTTCAAAGAAAGAATTAAATAGGTGACGCATATGATCGAAGTTAAGACTTCTGAACTTAGTGATGGAGAATTTAATAGAGGTGTATTTGCAACTCGTGATATTAAAAAAGGTGAGTTGATACACGCAGCGCCAGTTATCTCTTATCCGAATGAACAGCATGAACACATTGAGAAAACATTACTTGCTGACTACGCATTTGAGTATGGGATTAATCATACGGCAATCCTTTTAGGATACGGCATGTTATTCAATCATTCATATACACCGAATGCGACGTATGATATTGTCTTTGAGAATCATACATTTAACTTCTATGCTTATAAAGATATAAAAGCAGGAGAAGAAATCTTAATCAATTATAATGGTGAAGTGGATAACGATGAACTGTTATGGTTTGATAAAGAAAAAGAAGAGAACGAAAAGTAATATAAAGAGTATGGAAAGAGCACATTCTGTGGGATGTGCTCTTTTTTATGGCGTGTCGAGTCAGTTGGTGGAGAAACCCTACGATTGAGCCCTGTGATAAAGTAATTTTTCTATTTATAGAAATAGGAGAGCATTTAGGAGTATACAGAGCCAAGAAATACACTATATTTACAACTAAATGATATGGTGAAAGGCTTAAATCTAACCTTACAAGTATTTGAAAGTTACTATATCTCATCTCCAATGGGGTAAAATAGATTGGTGTGTCTTAAGAATGGTTTGCGCTAACATCGCCCTAAAAGATACAGTATTGTACCTTTAGGGGCGATGCTTTATTAGCTTTATATTGTAGAGGAAGAGATTTTTAGTTTATTTATTTTTAATCTTATTAAGTGATTATTTTATACAAATTAATAATAACAAATTTATCAATTTACTTTCATTATTGTTAGAAAATTTTATATTTTATACTATTTAATAGTAAGAAATGATAGGAAATATAAATTTTAGTTATTTCTCACTATTATAAAATTTGAGAGGGGAATGGTAGATGAGAATTATAGCTGGGATACTTTCTTGCGTTTTGATGTTTAGTTTTGCATTGCCATCATTTGTTGATGCAACTGTTGAATTAAATGATGATACAATTGTCGAAGAATATGTTCCTGAAGAAGATAGTGGTATTGATTTATCTAATGTCGATGTTTCTAACTTCGATTTTGAAAAATTCGAGAACGAATATGATTTTTTAATAACTGACCCTGTATTTTTACAATTAGAAGGAGAACTAAGTAAACCAAGAGTTGAATATGTTATTGAAAAAAATCCTCTTACAGGTGAATTAATAGTTAAACAAGAAATATTACCAACTCTTGTTATTGGAGCATTAAGGGTTTTAACTTCAAAAGCGGGAAGAACAGCTGCAGATAAAGGTTGGAAAATAGCGAGACCTTATGTACAAAAAGCATTAGACGCACCAAATAAATATATTCTTGAAGGTCCATATAAAACTAGAATTATTCAAGTCAGATCTAAAGTTACTAAAAAAGTGTTATTTAGGTTAGATTATGGTCCAGTAAAAAATAAAGGACCATATTTACATTATCATGTCCCGCCAAATTTGAATGATCATCATATTATTTGGTAAAGGAGAGATTATTTAATAGTATGTGTAACTATGAAGAATACCAACATATGCATATAGGATATTATGAAGATGGATATGATTTAGAAGTTATTGCATATAAGAAAATAGACAAGCCTATATGGGATGTTTTTATTGAAGAATATGAAGCTGGCGCGGATTTTTTGTATGAATATGCTAGTAAACATAATTTGGGTGAAAAATTTGTTGGTTACGGCTTGAAAATATTTTCAATAGGGGATAAAGATGCTACTGAAGAACAATCTAGATTAATTTTTGAAAAATGGTTAAAAACGAATAGCATTGTTTAAAAATTGGTTTATCTTTATTCCGCTAATCGAAAAGGTAGAAAAGTATACTTTTCTACCTTTTTGTAGTTTATATACAAACCTTACCAAAACTTCTACCACGGCTTTTTCTTCTCTTTCGCAACTGCCACTTCATCTTGAAATTCCTTCGTTAAACCCTTTGATTCCTGTATCTCACTTAGTATCTTCATGAGAGTCTTATCTCCCGCCTTCAATCAATCTTCTTATATGTCATAAACAAAGTAAAAATTACAAAAAAATACCACTTTATTTTCGTGTGGTATAGTAAGATACTGAAGGGTAGTGTTTTGAAAAAGTAATATATTTTACAAATTGTTGTCTTTCTGATGACATGTCAAGTTTAGTAGCCTATTTGGGTTGCTTTATTATGCAATATATATTTTAATATGAGTGGCACCTCTTATAAATTAAGAGGTTTATAGGTGTCTCGAATTGATTTTGGGTACACTGTATCCACCACTTTAAGTTCGTTCATGTATGTGGGGATATTATGGGCCCGTATAACGGGATAAAAAGAATATAGAAATAGAGGAATCGTAAAATGAATATGCAAGAGGTTTATGAATATTTAAGTACGGTATTGCCTGAAGGTCATGTGAAACAAGATGAAATGTTAAAGAATCATACGCATATTAAAGTTGGTGGAAAAGCAGATGTGTTCGTTGCACCGACAAATTATGATGAAATTCAAGAAGTTATTAAATATGCGAACGAATATAATATTCCGGTTACGTTTTTAGGAAATGGATCGAATGTCATTATTAAAGATGGTGGAATTCGCGGGATTACAGTAAGTTTAATTCATATTACAGGTGTTACTGTAACAGGAACGACGATTGTAGCACAGTGCGGTGCAGCAATTATTGACGTATCACGTATTGCACTAGACCATAACTTAACGGGTCTTGAGTTTGCTTGTGGTATTCCAGGTTCAGTTGGCGGAGCATTATATATGAATGCAGGTGCATACGGGGGTGAAATTTCGTTTGTATTAACAGAAGCTGTCGTAATGACAGGTGATGGAGAGCTACGTACTTTGACGAAAGAAGCGTTTGAATTTGGATATCGTAAGAGTGTATTTGCGAACAACCATTACATTATTCTTGAAGCGAGATTTGAACTTGAAGAAGGTGTACATGAAGAAATTAAAGCAAAAATGGATGATTTAACGTTTAAACGTGAGTCAAAACAGCCTCTAGAATATCCTTCATGTGGTAGTGTATTTAAACGTCCACCCAATAACTTTGCTGGTAAATTGATTCAAGAATCAGGACTACAAGGTAAGCGAATTGGCGGAGTGGAAGTTTCTCTAAAACACGCTGGATTTATGGTGAATGTTGATAACGGAACAGCACAAGATTACATCGATTTAATTCACTTCGTACAAAAAACAGTTGAAGAGAAATTTGGTGTGAAGTTAGAGCGTGAAGTAAGGATTATTGGAGAAGATAAAGAATAACATATACGTATGAAACTGCGAATTATTTTAAAATAACATTTGGGTATTGTTGACAAATTGTTTACAATTCAATATAATGGCTAATAATTTAACAAATAACATACGTTGAAAGAGCCCAGTAGCAGTTTGTCACTGTTAACGAGAGAGCTAGGGGATGCTGGAACCTAGCACAAACAAACTTGCGAATTACACTCTGGAGTATCTTAGGTAATGCTAAGCGGATTGGCAATCGATATTATTGCTAAGAGTGGTATGAGTAGCTATGCTATTTATACAAACTGGGTGGTAACACGGTGAATCATCGTCCCTATGTCATAGACATAGGGATTTTTTGTTTTTAAAAAATAAAGGGGATGACAAAAGATGAACATTATTGATGAATTAGAATGGCGCGGCGCCATTAATCAACAGACTGACGAAGAAGGTTTACGTAAGCTAGTAGAAGAGAAAAAGATTTCACTATACTGCGGAGTTGATCCGACTGGTGATAGTATGCATATTGGACATTTGATTCCGTTTATGATGATGAAAAGATTCCAGTTAGCCGGTCATCATCCAGTTATTTTAATTGGTGGAGCAACAGGAACAATTGGTGATCCGAGTGGACGTCAATCAGAACGCCAACTTCAAACGTTAGAAGTAGTTCAACATAATGTGGATGCGTTAACAGCGCAAATGAAAAAGCTATTTGATTTTGGTGGAAATAGTGAAGTGAAGATGGTAAATAACTACGATTGGACACATGAAATAAATATTATTGAGTTTTTACGTGATTACGGGAAAAACTTTAGCATTAATAGCATGTTAGCAAAAGATATCGTAGCAAGTCGTTTAGATACAGGGATTTCTTTCACAGAATTTACGTACCAAATCTTGCAAGCGATGGACTTCCATCATTTATACACGAAAGAAGATGTTCAACTGCAAATTGGTGGTAGTGACCAATGGGGAAATATTACGAGTGGTTTAGATTTAATTCGTAAGTTAGAAGGGCATGAAGCAAAAGTATTTGGATTGACGATTCCGTTACTATTGAAATCAGATGGTACGAAGTTTGGTAAATCAGCAGGTGGTGCAGTTTGGCTTGATCCTGAAAAAACAACACCATTTGAATTTTACCAGTTCTGGGTGAATACAGATGACCGTGATGTCGTTAAATACTTGAAATACTTTACGTTCTTAACGAAAGAGCGCATCGATGAATTGGCAGTGAAGGTAGAAACAGAGCCTCATAAACGTGAAGCGCAAAAAGTATTAGCGGAAGAAATGACGAAATTCGTTCATGGAGAAGAAGCATTCCTGCAAGCTGTGAAAATTACAGCAGCGTTATTTAGTGGAGATATTAAATCGTTAACAGCCGATGAAATTGAACAAGGCTTTAAAGAAATGCCAACATTCCAGTCTTCAAAAGAGACGAAAAATATCGTAGAATGGCTAGTTGATTTAGGTATTGAACCATCTAGACGACAAGCACGTGAAGATATTAATAATGGAGCTATTTCTATGAATGGCGAAAAAGTAACGGATGTAGGTACGGATGTTACGGTAGAGAATTCATTTGATGGAAGATTTATTATTATTCGTAAAGGGAAGAAGAACTACAGCCTTGTAAAATTAGGATAGTGAACAAGACGGAAAAATTATATCGGTGATTTTTCGAATATATCGACCGTAACTCGACTTATATCAGCGATTTTCTCGATATATCGATTTACCGACAAAAGATGACAATAAAAGCTGTTCCAAAACGGGACAGCTTTTATTGTTAAAAAGTCAGTATATTTAGATAAATTTAAAGGGTATATAATTTTTTTGGCGAATAAATAAGTTAGAGAAAATTACGGATAAAAATAGCCCGAACCATGCAGGGCATGATTCGGGCTTATATTCAGATTAGTAAGCTAAGCTGAATAGACCTTTAATGTGTGATAAGTAACGAACGTTACTTGCTTCTTTCATTAATGATGCTGGTAAGCCTTTAAGTGGAGTATTGCTTGCTCCAATTGTAGCAACAGCATCTTTACGTCCTAGACTAGCAAGTGTTCCAGAGTTTACAGGTGCGAACTCTTCGAATGCTTTGCCTTCTAGTGCAGCGTATAAGTTGTATCCAATTAACTCACCCATTTGCCAAGCGATTTGTGCAGTTGGTGGGTATGGACGTCCGTCTGGAGCGAAGACAACAGCGCTGTCTCCAGCAACGAATACGTTTTTGTGAGAAGTAGATTGTAGGTATGCATCAACTGTTGCACGACCACGGTTTACTTCAAGACCTGATTCACCGATTAGTGGGTTACCTTGAACGCCACCTGTCCAAACGAATGTGTTAGCAACAAGTTTTTGACCGTCTTTTAAGTCAATTTCATTGCCAGCAACGTTTGTTACAGGAAGACCAGTTAAGAATGTAACGCCGCGTGCTTCTAGGCTAGTAGTTGCACGTTCGATTAAGTGGTCTGGTAATACTGGAAGGATTTTTGGACCTGCTTCAACAAGAAGAAGTTTAACTTCTTTTGGATTTACGCCGTGGCTTTTTGCAAGTTTAGGCATAATGTCAGCAAGCTCACCAACTAGCTCAACGCCAGTTAATCCGCCACCACCAATTACGATTGTAGCATCAGCTTCGTTTTTCGTTTTCGCGTATTCACGAATACGGTCTTCAACGTGTTTGTAGATTTTGTTTGCATCAGCAGCAGATTTTAATACCATGCTGTTTTCTTCTAGTCCTGGAATACCGAAGTAAGCAGTTTTACTTCCTAGAGCAACTACAAGTGCATCGTAAGATAAAGTAGTGCCGCCAGCTAATTTGATTTCTTTGCTATCAACTGAGAATGACTCAACTGTTGCGATTTTAAGATCGATATCTTTACCTTTGAAAAGCTTTGTAAGTGGCATTGCAACTGCTTGCTCAGACACGTTACCAGCTGCAAGGCGGTGTAGTTCAGTGATAATTTGGTGTGTTGGGTATTGGTTAATCACTGTAACTTGTGCTTCTGATTTGCTGTAATATTTACGTACGTTTAAAGCGGCAAGAAGACCGCCATAACCAGCGCCTAAGATGACAATTTGTTTTGACATAGTATGATATCCCCCGTCTTTACTAATTGTTGTTATAAGTTAACTTATTTATTGTTACGTTCTGCACTAATTTGAAGATATGCGTTCACAAAGCGGAACATTTTTTGTGCTTGTGGGTCTTTTAATAATTTCAATAGACCGAACAGGCCGATAACTTCGTTGCTTTCGTCAGCACGATCTTTCGCTTCGATTGCAGTAGCAGCCATGCTTTTAACTGTATCTTTTACAGGTTCTACAAGCTCTGTGATTGCACCAACAGTGTCGCTTTTTAATACTTCATCAGTAGCAACAGTTTGAGCGAAGTCATAAGACTTAGTTAAAATGTTAACAAGCTCAGTTAATTTTGGAAGCTGTTCTACTAGTGTTGTTAATGATTCTTGTACCTCAGGTTTTAACAACTGATCAAGTACATCAAGTTGTCCTTGGCTAGCAGAAATTTGTACAGTTTCTTGTTCTGGCTTTGTTTGAGTCATAGTTTCTGGCATCTCCAATTCTCCTTTACGATAGCAATACTCTTATTTTTGATAAGTAAGATAGTAAACGGTTACGAAACTTTATACAAAGTTTCACAAAACACAATAAAATGCCTTTAAATTTATGACCGCAAGTAAGCTGCAACCATAAATCTAAAACCATAACGTCTTACTTATTATTTATGAACTGTCCGATATATGGCTTGTCCGCATAATGGAAAAGCTCCGTTACCGGAAAGTGTATATAATATATATCCTATATTATATACTATATACACCTATGTTAACATAAAAATGATTCCTAATTATTTGATATTGAGCGTATAACGTAGTACTGACAAGGTATGAAAGCGTATAAAATATTTTGTTCCAGTTAGAAATGTACATATATATAAACAAAAAAAGGAAAAAACGAACAAATTCACGTTCGTTTTTTCCTTTTTCCTATTATTCACTTTCTGCAATTAGCATCGATGTCTTACCTTCTTTTTCAAGATGGCATTCGCCCCAAGTACAAAGAGAATCAAGAATGGATTCTAAAGACCAACCGTAGTCCGTAAGGGAATATTCTACTTTCGGTGGTACTTGATTGTATACCTTTCTTTGAATAACACCGTCGTCTTCTAATTCGCGTAATTGCTGCGTTAACATTTTTTGTGTAATACCGGGCATAAGACGCTTTAATTCACTCGTTCTCTTTGTACCTTTCGTTAAGTGACAAAGGATAACAACCTTCCATTTTCCGCCGATAACTTCTAAAGTCGCCTCTACAGGAATATTGTATTTCTTCATATAAAGCCCTCCTTTTGTAAGTAAAGTAAGCCAAATCATACAAATGTTACTTTTTAGTACCTATAGCACTTTAAAGTACGTACTTTTTATCAGGTTAAATATGTTTCATAATAGCACATGTAAGAGGCAAATGAGTAGTACGGTACTGAAAAGTGACTATGTTACTTTTTGGTGCCTATAGTACTTTAAAGTGCGTTCTTCAAAAAAAGAATGAAACCATTCATAATAGCATTTGTAGAGATTAAATATATTTTTTAGAAGATAAAAGGGCCTTTTTATCGCACTATTATGATTGGATTTCTTGTAATAAGGAGGAATTCAATTGAGTTCATATACAGTACCATCTTCGGAAGTTCAGACAAATCGAAGAAGTATGTTTGCTTTATTAGCACTAGCAATCAGTGCGTTTGGAATTGGTACAACCGAGTTTATTAGTGTCGGTTTATTACCATCTATTTCAAAAGATTTAAATGTTTCGGTTACAACAGCCGGTTTAACTGTTTCCCTATATGCGTTAGGAGCGGCAGTAGGAGCTCCTGTTTTAACAGCGTTAACGGCTAGTATGTCGAGAAAGACATTATTAATGTGGATTATGGTTATCTTCATTATTGGTAATGGTATTGCGGCATTAGCAACAAGCTTCACCATATTAATTATTGCAAGGGTTGTATCTGCATTTGCACATGGTGTGTTTATGTCAATTGGATCTACAATCGCGGCAGCAATCGTACCAGAGAATAAACGTGCTAGTGCCATTGCTACTATGTTTACTGGATTAACAGTTGCAACTATTACAGGTGTGCCAATTGGAACGTTTATCGGTCAAGAGTTTGGCTGGAGAGCGTCATTTATGGCGATCGTTGTAATCGGAATTATTGCTTTTATCGCGAATAGCATACTCGTCCCATCTAATTTAAAAAATGGTGTACCTGTATCGTTTCGTGATCAATTCAAACTAATTAAAAATGGAAGACTGTTACTTGTTTTCATTATTACTGCACTTGGATACGGCGGTACGTTCGTAACATTTACGTATTTATCACCACTATTACAAGAAGTAACAGGGTTTGAAGCAAGTACGGTTACCATCATTTTATTAGTGTATGGAATTGCAATTGCGATAGGGAATATGGTTGGCGGAAAATTATCGAATCATAATCCGATTCGAGCGCTATTTTACATGTTCTTGATTCAAGCGATTATATTATTTGTTTTAACATTTACAGCGCCATTTAAAGTAGCTGGATTAATCACAATTATTTTCATGGGACTATTCGCATTTATGAATGTTCCGGGACTACAAGTATATGTAGTTATATTGGCAGAGCGCTTTGTTCCGAGTGCGGTGGATGTTGCTTCAGCAATTAATATTGCTGCATTTAACGGAGGAATCGCTTTAGGTTCTTATATAGGTGGCCTTGTAACGAATTCGTTAGGATTAATCCATACTGCTTGGGTAGGTGGCCTTATGGTAGTAGCCGCTGTGATTTTAACAGCGTGGAGCATGACATTAGAAAAAAGAGATCAAGTAAAATAAAAGGAGAGAAAATAAAATGAAAAACTTACAAAGTAAAGCAGTATTAAATAACGGTGTAGAAATGCCTTGGTTCGGTTTAGGTGTATTCAAAGTAGAAGAAGGACCAGAACTTGTAGAAGCTGTAAAATCAGCGATTAAAGCAGGATACCGCAGCATCGATACAGCTGCAATTTACGGAAATGAAAAAGCTGTAGGTGAAGGAATTCGTGCAGGTATCGAAGCAACTGGTATTTCAAGAGAAGATCTATTCATCACTTCAAAAGTATGGAACGCAGATCAAGGATATGAAGAAACAATTGCTGCATATGAAGAGAGCTTAAAAAAATTAGAACTAGATTATTTAGATCTATTTCTTGTTCACTGGCCTGTAGAAGGAAAATATAAAGATACATGGAGAGCGCTAGAAACACTTTATAAAGAAGAGCGCGTACGTGCAATTGGTGTAAGTAACTTCCAAATCCATCACTTACAAGATGTAATGAAAGATGCAGAAATTAAACCAATGATTAACCAAGTAGAATACCACCCTCGTTTAACACAAAAAGAACTACAAGCTTTCTGTAAAGAACAAGGTATTCAAATGGAAGCATGGTCACCACTTATGCAAGGTCAATTATTAGATAACGAAACATTACAAGCAATTGCTGAGAAACATGGTAAAACAACAGCTCAAGTTATTTTACGTTGGGATCTTCAAAATGGAGTAATCACAATTCCAAAATCAACGAAAGAACACCGCATTATTGCAAATGCTGATGTATTTAACTTTGAATTAACGAAAGAAGATATGGAAAAAATCGATGCGTTAAATCAAAATCACCGCGTTGGTCCAGATCCTGATAACTTCGATTTCTAAGATTAAGGTAAGAAAAAAGAGTGCGTAAAAGCACTCTTTTTTTGTGCATAAAAATAGTTTCTAAATAAATACTACTTAGTATTAAGTTTGTTATTAAGGGGCTGTAAACATGAATATAAAGCAATCGTTCAAACTTTTAGCTATGTTTTTAAGTGTTTTATTTGTGTTATTCCCACTTCAAAAAGCATTCGCAGAAGTTATGGACCATACAAAGTATCAAATGGATTGGAGTTATAGTAAGTCCAAGAAGAAACCAATCCGAACAGAGCTTATTAAAACGGCAGATGGCAAAATTGCTTTTTGCTTAAATGTAGATTTGAAATCTCCAAGCGGTCAAGATTTACCGGAAATGGGGAAAGTGGATATTAACGTATACCGTGTATTATTAAATGGATATCCACAAAAGAGTCCACAAGAATTAGGTGTTTCTGATTGGAGAGAAGCACATTATGCAACGCAGCTTGCAGTATGGAATGCGTTAAAGCAAATCGATATTAATGATTTAGATTTCCGCAATAAAAATGTAGAAAAGGTAACGAAAGATATCGTTGCAAAAGCAAGTGCTAGTGATGAGTTACAAGAAATTACGATGAGTGTAACTCCTACAGAAGAACAAGAAGCAGTATTAAAAAATGATTTCTTTGAAACAGGCTTATATACAGTAGAAACAAATGCAAAAAGTGGAACGTATAAAGTGCAAGCAACAGGTGCACCAGCGGGAGCCAAATTTGTAAATGAAAAAGGCGAAGCAAAAACGGAATTTAATGTAGGAGAAAAGTTCCGCATTTTAATTCCGAAACAAACACCAGCTGGTGGATTTAGCTTTAAAGTAATAGGAAAATTAACGAAACTACAAGGCATTGCGCATAAAGGTACACCGACAATTCAAAATGCAGTTGTATTACTTGAGCGCAGTGAAGAAGAAACAAGTCCGGAGTTATCAGTGAGCTGGAAAAAAGGAAATGGTCATGATAATAATAAACCACATACTCCAAACGAACCGCATAAACCGAATCAAAAGAGATAAAGAAAAAGCATTGGCGTGTGCCAATGCTTTTTATATATGAAATGTAAAATTATATTAAAATAATTATTAATTAAACAAAACACTGTTTTTATGTTGTAAAAGATATTTGAAAATAACAAAATATAATAAAATCCAAACGTTAAGATTAATAGATTAAATTCACGAAATTGTAACATTATTCTAATTGAAAAGTCTATCAGACAAAGTGTAAAGCGTGTACAATTCAGTTGGAAAAACTACCTATAGATGGTCATATATGAAGAAAATGTAAGATTCTATTTCTATTTTTATTTCTAGATGTATAGATGACAATACTAAATGATATCTTTTACTATTTTCTTTTTATGTACGAAGAGAACTCATCACAAATAGAGAGAAGTGAGGAGGACATATTATATAAAAATTTTACAATGTAAGAAAGCGAATACATGGAGGGAAATGCGGTAGTAAGAGATACAGGTGCGCGAGGTGTTCGTCTATTTATTAAATGTTTTTATAAAAATAATAGGATTTTTAATTAAATGAATATATAGGATGGTTTTTCTAAATAAAGGAACAGGGGACACAGATTATGTCAAAGAAAAAAAGAGTAGGGTATTAGTGGCTGGTGTTTGTTTAGCTACGTTGTTAACGCCATATGGACTTGAATTACCTAAGGTGTATGCAGAGATGGCAATTGAAGATAAGGAGAAACAGGAAGAAGAGCGAGTGTATCAATTGCTGCCAAAAGGTGATGTAGAAGGGATGCGTGAGTTGCATCAGCGTCAAATGAGTTTTTCTCCTTATGAACCAACGGGCATTTATGTAAAGCCAGGTGAAGAAGTAGTTATTCAAGTAGAAGGGACTCAACAGATTAAAGCTTATATTGGTACATATTCTTATGAAAAAGAAGAGCCTAAACAATTCAACTTAAATCCTGGTGAGAATAAAATTTCTTCTTCAAATGGGGGACTATTATACTTTTATAATTATCACAACACAGGAGAAGTAGTTGCTAAAGTGAAAAAAGGTGGTACACCAAATCCTTTATTTATTTTAGGAAAGCATACGACAAAAGATTGGAAGCGTATGTTGGCAGAGAACCCTAATCCATATGCAATAGAAATGAAGGGAGAAAATAGTTTATTAACTATGCACCCTGAAACTGTGGCGGAACATTTGAAGCAAGAAGATCCAGCTGCGTTATTAAAGAAACACGATGAAATAATTAATATAGAACATAAGATATCAGGTTTATCAAAAGATGGTGCGGGTGTTGCGAATCAAAGTAAACATTCCATTCATTTTGTTGAAGACTGGTATACAGACGATTATATGTATGCGACTTATTATCGAACAGCTTATAGTAAAGGCAATTTAGAGTCAGTACTAAATCTAGAAGAGTTAACTAATGATGGATGGGTCCTTGGCATGAAGTTGGACATCAACATCAACAAGACACTTGGTTATGGGATGGACTTGGAGAAGTAACCGTTAATATTTATTCTTTGGCAGTTCAAACTACATTTGGGCATAAAACAAGGTTAGAGCAAGAGAGGCGCTATGAAGCTGCATTTGCTTATTTAGGTAAACCGGATGCACAAGAGAAGATGGATGAATTCGAGAAGTTAGTTATGTTTTGGCAGTTGCATTTAGCTTATGGGGATCAATTCTATCCGAATTTACATCAAATGTATCGTTTGTTACATGGTACAGAACTGCCTAAATCTGATGAAGAGAAAAAGCAGATGTTTATTTATATGACGTCAAAAGTGGCAGGACAAAATTTAATTCCTTTCTTTGATAAATGGGGATTAATTGCAAATGATGCTACAAGAGAAAAGATTGAAAAATTAAATTTACCAAAATTAGAAAAAGAAATTTGGTTATCTACAGATAGTAATCCAATTCGTGAAAAACAAATTGAGTTATATGAAGCTCCATATGGCGAGCCAAATAATGAAAGAATACAAAATGTAGTAATCGGTACTACATATGATGAGAAAAAAGCAAAGGAACTTGTACAGAATTTAGGAGAAGGTGTAAAAACAACAGGTGTGATTACACAAGGAAAGCCTGAAGTTGGAGAAAAAATTGTAAAAGTAGAAATTACAGATGAAAAAGGTAATAAGAATTTAATTCCCGTTATAGCAAATGTTGGTTATGGTGATAGCTTAGTATTCAAAGGACTTAATTATGATACTAATATTAAATCAATCGTAACACTGCAACATGATCAGAAAAAGTTTAGTGCGATGGCTGATTCAAATCCAGTGCACTATTATTTTAAAGAAGACACGTATTTTGAATTCTCATTACTAGACCAAAATGGAAATGAGAAAAAGAAAGCAACAGTAAAAGGTGTTGAAAATGCGGAAGAATTCGCGAAATCAATTAATGGGTTAGAGTTTGAGTATGGTGATGTAGTGAAAGTATATCACGCTGAATCAGATCGTTTTAATTGGTATCAAAATAATGACTTTATCGGCCAAGGTAAGGCGAAGGTAGATAAAGAATTATTATTTAAAGTAACAGAAAAGGGCTTTGAGCGAATGGGGGCCCAGCAAGAAGTAACGGCAGTCCCACAAAAGATAACAGTTGGAACAGATGTTGAAAAGTTAGAAGCGAAAGATTTTGTTCAAGTGAAAGATGGAGAAGTAATCGGGTTTGTAGAAAAACCAAATACAATAAAAATTGGTGAACAAAACGTAAAAGTAGAAACGAAAGATCGTTTTGGAAATAAGCAAGTAACAGAAGTACCGTTAGAAGTGGTTTATGGAGATAGTATTGCATATGTAGGATATGGCGATGATATTGCTTCAATTGTAACTTTAAAGCACGAAGAGAAGAAATTCCATGCAACTGATATGGATAGTGAGATTCATGAGTATTTTAATAAAGAGCTATACATGGGGATCACGTTATACGATCGAGACGGAAAAGAGAAAAAACATGTAACAGCAGAGGGACAAGAAACATCAGAGAACTTTGCGAAGCAAGTGAATGGTATGCAGTTCGAGTATGGAGATGTGGTGAAAGTATTCCACGCAGAACCGGTTCGTTTGAAATGGTATCAAAATAATACCCTTACTGGTCAAGGTGAGAAAAAAGGGGCAAAAGAACTATTCTTCAAAGTGACAGAAAAAGGTTTTGAGAGAATGGATATGTTGCAAGAAGTAAAAGCAAAACCGCAAAAAGTAGTAATCGGAACAAATAGTGAAACATTAGATGCGAAAAACTTTGTTGAAGTAAAAGATCGAGAAGTAATTGGTTTTGTAGGAAAACTAGATACATCAAAAATTGGTAAACAAACAGTAAAAGTAGAAACGAAAGACCGTTTTGGCAATAAGAAAGTGACAGAAGTCCCGGTAGAAGTAACATATGGAGATAGTCTAGTGTATCAGGGACTCAGTAATAGTATTCGTTCAATTGTAACGTTTAATCATGATGAAAAGAAATTACATGTAACACATACAAATGAACAAATTCATAGCTACTTTAAAAACGAGTTATACATGGGAATTACGTTATATGATGGAGAAGGAAAAGAGAAAAAGCATGTAACAGCAGAAGGACAAGAAACTTCAAAGAATTTTGCAGAGCAAGTAAACGATACGCCATTCCAGTATGGGGATACGATAAAAGTGTATCATGCAGAATCTGATCGTTTAAGTTGGTATAAAACTGGTGAGTTACTTGGAAAAGGAGATGCGAAGAAATTTAAAGAGATTTCCTTCAAGATTACTCCAAATGGTTTAGAACAAGTATAATAAAGAAAAGCTCGTAAAACACTATGTTTTACGAGCTTTTCTTTATTATTCAGCTTCAGAAACAACTGTGAAGCGTTCGTTTACGTGTTTTGGATTTTCGATTTCATCAAGTGCTGCAACTGCGAAGTCTTCATAACTTACGTAGCTATCGCCTTTTGCATTAACAAGAAGGTTGTCTTTACCAGCTGTATAAGAGCCAGTACGTTTTCCTAATGCAAATAGTGCAGAAGGGCTGATGAATGTCCAAGTAATATCATTTGTTTGTTGTAAGATTTCTAAGTTTTTACCTTGGTTTTGAGCAGTTGCAAGGTATTCGCCTGGGAATCCTGGTGTATCAAATACACGTGTTGTTTTCTCTTCGTCTACAAATAAACTACCAGCGCCGCCGACTACAAGTAATTTCGTATTAGGTGCACCTTTCATAGCTTCAATTAGTACATTTCCTGCATCTACGTGAAGATGTTCTTGTCCTGCAGGAGCGCCAAATGCATTTACAACTACGTCAAACGCTTGTAGGTCGTTAGATGTAAGAGAGAATACATCTTTCTCTAAAACTTTTACATTGTCTTCTGTAATTTTTGCAGCGTTTCTTACAATTGCAGTTACTTCGTGTCCGCGATCCAATGCTTCTTTTAAAATACGACTTCCTGCTTTACCAGTTGCTCCGATAATTCCGATTTTCATAATAAATCCCTCCAAAGTGTTTTGTTAAAGTGTATATCTGAAAGTGAATGAATGTATTGTAATTAGGTTTGTTACAACCTGTTGTAATCATTATAGTTACAGGTTGATGTTTTTGTCAATGGGGTAGTTTGTAGATTTATTTTTTGTTTTAGTATGCACAGTTAGAGGGAGGGTAGTCATAACGATATTGTTACTGCGACCCTGTCTAATATTTGGAAATTGCAAATTGTCGAAAAATGTTGATTTTTGAATGTTTTTTAAATATAATTCGTTTTATGGAGAAAAGGAGGGGGTTAATTGTATGAATATTTTAGAGCAATTTATTTCATCAACAAATACAATTCTTTGGTCATATATTCTTATTGCAATGTTAATTGGTTTAGGTCTTTATTTTTCTATTAAATTAAAATTTGTACAACTTACTCATTTAGGGGAAATGGTTCGACTAATGAGTGATGGATTAACTGGAAAGACGCGTAAAAAGGGGAGTGTATCATCTTTCCAAGCATTTTGTATGAGTTCAGCAGCTCGTATTGGAATTGGGAACTTAGCTGGTGTAGCGTTAGCTATTTCTATGGGAGGACCTGGTGCAGTATTTTGGATGTGGGTCATTGCGATTATCGGAGCGTCTTCAAGTTTTGTAGAAAGTACGCTTGCCCAAATTTATAAAGTAAAAGATGGCAGTGGCTTCCGTGGTGGTCCTGCTTATTATATGGAAAAAGGTTTAAATAAACGTTGGATGGGAATTTGGTTCTCTATCCTTATTACAGTTAGTTACGGTTTAATTTTCAACTCAGTACAAGCGAATACAGTAACATTAGCGTTTGAAAATGCATTTGGTTTAGAGCGTTATATTGTTGGTATTGTATTAGCTGCATTAGTTGCGGTTATTATTTTTGGTGGTGTAAAAAGTATTGCACGTATGTCGGAAATGATTGTTCCGCCAATGGCGCTTATTTATATTGCGGTAGCTATTTTTGTTGTCATTAAAAACTTCTATTTAATACCAGATGTGTTTACGGAAATCTTTAAAGGTGCATTCGGTTTAGATTCAGCTGTAGGTGGCGGTATAGGTGCTGCGATGAAATATGGTATTCAGCGCGGATTATTTGCGAACGAAGCAGGTATGGGTAGTGCGCCGAATGCAGCAGCAACAGCTGATGTAACGCATCCAGCAAAACAAGGTTTTATTCAAACAATTGGAGTATTAGTAGATACATTCTTAGTATGTACATCAACAGCATTTATCGTACTATGTTCTGGTGCATATAAAGCAACGAATTTAGAAGGTATTGAACTCACGCAAAATGCATTAAGTTCACAAATTGGCCCATGGGCAAGTAGCTTCTTAGCGATTATTATTTTCTTATTTGCTTTCAGTTCACTTCTAGGAAACTACTATTATGGTGAAACAAATATTGAATTTATTAAACAAAGTAAAACTTGGTTAACAATTTACCGTATTGCGGTAGTGGGAATGGTATTATTCGGTTCTGTTGCGACGCTTCAAGTTGTATGGAATATGGCAGATTTATTTATGGGCCTAATGGTAATTACAAACTTAATTGCGATTACACTTCTTGGACGATTTGCGTATGCTGCATTGGCAGACTATGTAAGGCAAAAAAAACAAGGAAAAGATCCAGTCTTCCGTGCAGATTCTATTCCTGGTTTAACGAACACAGAGTGTTGGGATAAGTCAGCGGTAACGGATAAAGAAAAAGCAGTATAATGAAAAGGCGAGCATCGAGATGAATCCGGTGCTCGTTTTTTTATTGTAGTAAATGATGAAAAGAGTGAGAGGTAATGATTAATATAATTTTTGTTTGTTCATTTCTCATGTTATTTTTAGGGAACGTACTGTCTTAAAGGTATGATTGGTCGCATAGGGTGAGTGATTTAGTATTGAATAAATGCGCGTACTAGTTATAATTTTACGTAAAAAAAACATGCGTGTTAAATAAGTTGACTTACTCATGTTAGAAAACCTAACATAAAGTTCTTGATTACTAAGAGTTTTTAGAATATAATTTTCTTATTGTTAGGAAGAGGGGGCAATGCAATTATGGATTTTTTAGCTAAGGTAATTGGGGATATAAATAATGTCCTTTGGTCATATGTCATTATTGCGATGTTAATTGGGTTAGGGCTTTACTTTTCATTCCGTGTGAAATTTGTCCAAGTTCGTTACTTCGGTGAAATGATTCGATTGCTTGGGGATGGGGCGAGTTCGAAAACGAGGAAAGCACAAAAGGAGAAGAGCGGTGTATCATCGTTCCAGGCTTTTTGTATGAGTACAGCTTCTCGTGTAGGTACTGGGAACTTAGCTGGTGTAGCTATCGCAATTTCAGCAGGTGGACCAGGAGCAGTATTTTGGATGTGGTTAATTGCGGTAATTGGGGGTGCTTCTGCATTTGTAGAGAGCACATTAGCGCAAATTTATAAAGTGAAAGATGGGAATACGTTCCGTGGTGGTCCAGCGTATTATATGGAAAAGGGTTTAAATAAGCGCTGGCTTGGAGCTATTTTCTCTGTATTAATAACAGTAAGTTTCGGATTAATTTTTAACGCTGTACAATCTAATACTGTAGCAGCTGCTTTTGATGGGGCATTCAAAACAGATAGTAGATTAGTAGGTCTTGTAATGGCTGGTTTACTTGCAGTTATTATTTTTGGGGGAGTAAAGCGAATTGCACGCGCGGTTGAAATGATTGTTCCAGTAATGGCGATTATTTATGTAGCAGTAGCATTATTCGTTGTTGTAACAAACATTACGGCAATTCCGTATGTATTTAAAGAAATTTTCTTACATGCTTTCGGAATTAAAGAAGTAGTAGGTGGAGGATTAGGTGCTGCGATTTTATTAGGGGTAAAACGCGGATTATTCTCAAATGAAGCAGGTATGGGTAGTGCGCCGAACGCAGCTGCGACTGCAAACGTAACGCACCCAGTTAAACAAGGTTTCATTCAAACTTTAGGGGTATTTACAGATACATTATTAATTTGTAGTTGTACAGCATTTATCATTCTTTTATCAGATGTGCATAATGCAGCTGATTTAAATGGTATTCAATTAACGCAACAAGCATTAAGTCAACATATCGGACCGTGGGCATCTATATTTGTAGCAGTTGCAATCTTCTTGTTTGCATTTAGTTCATTAGTAGGTAACTACTACTACGGTGAAACGAATATTGAATTCTTAAATGGAAGTAAAGTGTTATTAACAGCGTACCGCATTGCTGTACTTGGTATGGTTATGTTAGGGTCTGTAGCAACAATTCAAATCGTTTGGGATTTAGCAGATCTATTCATGGGTATTATGGCTGTTATTAACTTAGTTGCAATCGTATTCCTTTCTAAGTATGCTTTTGCAGCGTTATCAGATTACGTAAAGCAAAAGAAACAAGGAAAAGATCCAGTCTTCTATGCGAATTCAATTCCAGGTCTGAAAAATACAGAGTGCTGGGAAGAGCAAGTAGCAGATAAAGAAAAAGCGGTATAATGAGGTGAGCATCAAGTGAAACTTGATGCTCATTTTTTTGTTTTATCCAGATATTTGTTGGTAGTAAAAGACGAACATTAATGAGTGTTTTATAATAAAATGTAATTTTTTAAAGAAAAGTGCGGATATGAGTTGTGATTTATGTTAGAATGGAAAATGCCTTTGAAACAAGAGGTTTTATGATTTTTCTTATCCGATTGAAGATTTTGGAGGAGAAATGGAAAGTTCGGATTATTTCTTGTTTTGAGTGGTCAGACGTTCAACGTTAATGAAGAGTTAAATGGAGGATTTTATTAATGAAGTTTGTTATGTTTCTTGTAGGATTACTCGTTGTATTTGTACTCGGTTTTCTTATAAGCTCCGATCGAAAGAAGATTAAGTATAAACCAATCGCAATTATGCTTATTATTCAGCTAGCATTATCTTATTTCTTATTAAATACGCAAATTGGTTATATTTTAGTAAAAGGAATTTCAGATGGATTTGGCGCGCTTCTTGGATATGCAGAAGCTGGAATCGTTTTTGTATTTGGTGGCCTTGTTAATAAAGGAGAGGTTTCATTCTTCTTAACAGCGTTATTACCAATCGTATTCTTTGCCGTTTTAATTGGAATTCTGCAGCACTTTAAAATTTTACCGATATTTATTCGTGCTATTGGTACTTTGTTAAGTAAAGTTAATGGTCTAGGAAAACTAGAATCATATAACGCAGTAGCGGCTGCTATTGTTGGGCAAGCGGAAGTATTTATTACAGTAAAAGATCAATTAAGTAAAATCCCAAAACATCGTTTATATACATTATGTGCATCTTCCATGTCGACAGTATCGATGTCAATCGTCGGTTCTTATATGAAAATGATCGAACCAAAATATGTAGTAACAGCACTTGTATTAAATTTATTTAGTGGTTTCATTATCATTCATATTATTAACCCGTACGATATTACAGAAGAAGAAGATACACTGAAATTAGAAAATAAGAAAAAACAATCATTCTTTGAAATGCTAAGCGAATATATTATGCTTGGTTTCACAATCGCGATTACGGTAGCAGCGATGTTACTTGGTTTCGTAGCATTAATTACAGCAATCAATAGCTTGTTTGATTCCATGTTTGGTATTACATTCCAAGCTATTTTAGGATATATTTTCTCACCATTAGCATTTGTAATGGGTATCCCGCAAGCAGAGATGGTAACAGCGGGACAAATTATGGCAACAAAATTAGTATCAAACGAGTTTGTTGCGATGCTTGATCTTGGAAAAGTAGCTGGTGATTTATCAGCTCGTACAGTAGGTATTCTTTCTGTATTCCTTGTATCATTTGCGAACTTCTCATCTATCGGAATTATTGCAGGTGCAACGAAAGGTATCGATGAAAATCAATCAAATGTTGTATCATCATTCGGTTTACGCCTTGTGTACGGTGCGACATTAGTAAGTATTCTATCAGCGATTATCGTTGGTGTTATGTTATAAAAAAGATGGTCCTAGCTCATAGCTAGGGCTATTTTTTATGGTAAATATGCATAGAAAAACCAATTAATTAGGAATATATTAACATATAAAAATCTTTTAAATTTATATTGCTTTTCAGTTAGATAACGCTTACAATTTGATTTGTAGGTGGTATCAATTTCAGACTTTCAAGTATGGTAGGAGAGAAGAGGCTACCTTTAATAAATTGCAATTTATGTAAACGCTTACTGATTTTAGATAACAGTTGAATAGTATTTAGGGGTTTTAAATTTTTTTAACATCAATGGTCAGACGTCATTCGTTATACGTTATACGACCAATAACTCGTGGGAGAAGTGGAGGATTCACATATGAAAATAGTAATGTTTCTAGTCGGTTTACTTGTAGTATTTGTACTAGGTTTCCTTATCAGTTCAGATCGTAAGAAAATTAAATATAAACCAATTGCACTTATGCTTGTCATTCAATTGGTACTTGCATATTTCTTACTAAATACAAAGGTCGGATTTGTATTAGTAAAAGGGATTGCAGATGGGTTTGGCGCTATTTTAAAATTTGCGGAAGCAGGGGTTAATTTCGTATTTGGTGGTCTAGCAAATGATGGACAAGCACCATTCTTCTTAACGGTATTATTACCAATCATTTTCTTAGCAGTATTAATTGGGATCTTACAACATATTAAAATTTTACCGATTATCATTCGTGCAGTCGGTTTCCTATTAAGTAAAGTGAACGGTTTAGGAAAACTAGAATCATATAATGCAGTAGCAGCTGCGATTGTTGGTCAAGGGGAAGTATTCATTACAGTAAAAGATCAATTAAGCAAATTACCGAAAAATCGTTTATACACACTTTGTGCATCTTCTATGTCAACAGTATCGATGTCAATTGTCGGTTCTTATATGAAAATGATTGATCCAAAATATGTAGTAACGGCACTTGTATTAAACTTATTTAGTGGATTCATTATCGTTCATATTATTAATCCATATGACGTGAAAGAAGAAGACGACATTTTAGAATTACAAGAAGATAAAAAGCAAACATTCTTTGAAATGTTAGGCGAATATATTATGCTTGGTTTCTCTATCGCTGTAACAGTAGCGGCGATGTTAATTGGTTTCGTAGCATTAATTACAGCAATTAATGGTGTGTTCGATTCAATTTTCGGAATCACATTCCAAAGCATTTTAGGATACATTTTCTCACCATTAGCATTCGTAATGGGTATCCCAACATCAGAGATGCTAACAGCAGGACAAATTATGGCAACGAAATTAGTAACGAACGAATTCGTTGCAATGCTTGACCTTGGTAAAGTAGCTGGTGATTTATCAGCTCGTACAGTAGGTATTTTATCCATCTTCCTTGTATCATTTGCGAATTTCTCATCAATCGGAATTATCGCAGGTGCAACGAAGAGTATCGATGGCAAACAAGCAAACGTTGTATCATCATTCGGATTAAAACTTGTATACGGTGCAACGTTAGTAAGTATATTATCAGCGGTTATCGTTGGGGTTATGCTTTAATAAATAGTAAAGAAGTCGTTTATCTCTCGCTTAGAGGGATGAACGACTTTTTTGTTTTGGTATGATAAATAATACAGAGAGGGGGAATTAGGTTGGAAGAACAGGATATTTTAAAGGAGTTTGACGAGATTATAGATAACATTGATCAATTAACTGGAGAAGATGCTAGAGCGTTTTTGAAATTGATACATGGATATTTGAGCATAGTAGAAGAAGGCGATGGGACTTTTACTCATAGTGATTTTGTTGAAAAGGTTTCTAGGTTTTATAAGAAAGATGTGGTGAGGGTTATTCAGCTGAGAGAAGAAATAAAAAAATCACCTTAATCCATTCATTAAGGTGATTGAAATACTACTCAGCTGGAGGCGTAAATGTACGTTTCTCTAATTCAGCATCTAACATAAATAATGCGTTTGAATCGCTTGTAATACGTTTTAATTTTTGGATGATGCTATCGAATGAGGCTTCTTCTTCTACTTGCTCATCGACGAACCATTTTAAGAATGTAATTGTTGCGTGTTCACGCTCATCCCAAGCGATATCAGATAAGTTGTAAATACGCTTCGTTACTTCACGCTCGTGCTCAAGTGCCACTTCAAAAGCGTTTAATACAGATTCATACTCGTTATTCGGGTTATCAAATCCAGTAATAATAGCGCGCTCACCGCGGTCATTAATATAGTTGTAAAGCTTCATTGCGTGGAAACGTTCTTCTTCAGCTTGTACAAGGAAAAAGTTAGCGAATCCATCATAGCTTTCGGCTGTACAGTAAGCAGCCATTGCCATATAAGCGTGGGCAGAGTAAAACTCAAAGTTCATTTGATCGTTTAGTGCATCGTGCAATTTTTTAGATAACATAAAATCCCCCTTAGTATTGTGACAAGAATATTATATCACAATTGATAATATTCTCATTTGGATGTTTCAAACCTTTTCGAAAGCTTTGTGACGTGTGCGTCCATAATGTCTTGCAAATCTAAATCATATTTTTGTGAAAGAATAATAAGATTAGATAGTACATCACCAAGTTCTTCTTTTAGTTCTTGTTTTAGCTCTTTTTCTGTTTTCGCATCTTCATCAGGGCGATCGCGGCCGATTTCAATAGCGCGAACGACTCGTGAAACTTCCCCAACTTCCTCGGTTAAGAAATTTAAGCGAATAAAGGCATTATACTGTGACCAGCTTCGTTTTTCGTAAAATTCCTCAACCCATCTTTGAAATGCAACGATATCCATTTCTTCCTCATCCCTTCAATATGTTGTACAATGACAATTGTATCATAACAATATATAGTTTCGGGGTGTAAGGATGAGAAAGATTTGTGTGTTTGCAGGTTCCAACTTAGGGGAGAGACCAGAATTTAAAGAGCAGGCAATAGCGTTAGGGAAAATGTTTGTTGAGAACGACTATGAGCTTGTATACGGTGGTTCTTGCGTTGGATTAATGGGAGAAGTAGCAAATGAAGTTCTTCGTTTAGGTGGGCGTGTAACAGGTGTTATGCCGCGCGGTCTATTCCGAGGGGAAATTGTACATACAGGATTAACAGAATTAATTGAAGTAGAGACAATGCATGAGCGTAAAGCGAAAATGGCAGAGCTTGCCGATGCTTTTATTGCGCTTCCAGGCGGGTATGGAACGTTTGAAGAGCTATTTGAAGTAGTATGTTGGTCACAAATTGGTATACATAATAAGCCAGTTGGTTTATTGAACATAAAAGGCTTCTACGGACCAATTCTGCAAATGGTTGAACGTGCAGCAGAAGAAGGATTTATGAATCCATCAAATAAAGAGTTAATCGTTTCAGCTGAGACGGCAGATAAACTAATTCATGCAATCCAAAATTATGAGCGTCCTGTTTTGGGAACGAAGTGGAAGCAACTATCATAGCAAATACGGAAACACATGTCGTTTTAATTTAAGATGGCATGTGTTTTTAATTTAGTTAAATATATTAATTTTTAGATGTAATGTTTTTGGGAAAGGAGAAATAGATGGAGGAGTTCGTATATTTACGTCCGGTTTTTAAAAGTATTTTAGCAGCGTCTATTCTTGTTATGCTAATTGTTTTGAGACAGAAGAAAGAGTTGATTAATGAATTTTCGCTTTGGTTTATCTCGGTATTGTGTATCGGTGTTTCCGCGATAACGTTGTTTATGTCGGGATTCATCGTTGATGAGTATAATCTAGGTGGAGATCCACAATCGTTTTGTATGTTTATTGCGATTGGTTGTATTAGTGGCCTGAATTTCATTATTTATTACAGAAGGCAATAAAAAGAGGCATTCCGTATTACTTTGGAATGCCTTTATCATTTTGATTACTTTGTTTTTTATACAAGTACCAGCCACCCCAGCCGCCACCAATTGCTATGACAACGAGGAAAGCATAGTCCTTAACCTCGACACGTATATTGAAAATATTAGCTATAAGTAAGAGAATCCCAACTGTTATTAACGCAAAAAATGCTCTAATTAAGTAGTCTTTCAACTGAACCACTCCCGTCATTTAAGTAGTAAATGATGAATTTGGAAAAGCCTTTTGAATCTATGATGCTAAAGGGTGTTTCCTATATTTTAACATAGATGAGATTGTAATATGTTGATAAAAGTAGGGGAGAGGTGTTTGTTAATATTGTCGTGATTTGTCGATAAGTCGATATAATTGAAAAATCGCTGATATATTGGAGGGAATCGCCGATATATTGGAAAAATCGCTGATATAAATTTCATGTACCAGCATGCGCGACCAATCTATAGAAAAAAGCGACTCTGAACGAGCCGCTTCCGCTTTTAATTATTATCCAGCTTCAGCAGCTAGAATGCTCGGTGGCTTCGCTCTCTCGCTCGAAGCAAAAAGCGCTTCAAGGTCGAGAGCTCCAATGCCCTGCGATTCTGAACGAGCCGCTTCCGCTTTTAATTATTATTGATTCAAGAAAGCACGTAGCATCCAAGCGTGTTTTTCTAGTTCTGTGTAGATGCCTAATAGTAGGTCAGATGTCATTTCGTCGTCAGAGTTTTGAGCGATTTCCATGCCTTTTTTCAGTTCGACTAGCATCATTTCGTAGTCTTTCATGATTGCTTCGACCATCCCTTCTGCAGTTTCTCCGTATGCTGCTTCTTGAATAGAAGATATTTCTAAGTATTCTTTCATTGTTGCTACTGGTTTGCCGCCAATTGCTAAAATACGTTCTGCAATTTCATCGATGTGAGTAGCTGATTCTGTGTAAAGTTCTTCGAATTTCTCGTGTAATGTGAAGAATTGAGGTCCTTTTACATACCAATGGAAGTTGTGTAGTTTTGTGAATAAAACGCTCCAGTCTGCTACTTGTTTGTTTAGTACTTCGATTACTTGTTTGTTCATTATGATCAATCTCCTTTTGAGTTGTTATGTGATATCAATTACTAATTTATAATTATTATAATCTAGTAATTCGTATAAATCAACCCTTTTGCTGGAATTAATTTGAACAATTTATGAACTGTGGTAAATAAAAATCCCTATTACGTTGAAGTAATAGGGATTTTGTTTGATATATAGCTCCTGTTCTGAACGAGCCGCTTCTGCTTTTATTTGTTACACAGCCTTCTGTTTTTCTTCTACATCCTGTCCATCCCAGCACTCTGTATTCTGTAAGCCAGGGATAGAACTTGCAAGGAAAACAGGATCTTTTCCTTGTTTCTTTTGCTTCATATAGTCTACTAATGCTGCATAGGCGAACTTGCTTAGGAATGAGATGGCAATTAAGTTTGTGAATACCATTAGTCCCATGAATAAATCAGCTAAGCTCCAAACTGTTTGAAGGGCAGCGATTGATCCGAAGAATACCATTCCGACAACTGCCACGCGATAAATCATTAACCATGTTTTGCTTTCTTTAATGAATGCGATGTTTGTTTCACCATAATAGTAATTTCCTAGTAAAGAACTGAAAGCGAATAGGAAAATAATAATCGCTAAGAAAGTGCTTGCCCACGGTCCGATTTGTGAACTTAATGCTTGTTGAGTTAGTTCAATACCTTGTAAATTTGTTCCTTTGTAAAGTCCAGAACATAATACGATAAATGCTGTTGATGTACATACTAAGAATGTATCTACGAAAACACCTAATGCTTGAACAAGTCCTTGTTTTACAGGGTGAGATACATCTGATGTTGCGGCTGCGTTAGGAGAGCTACCCATACCGGCTTCTGTCGCGAATAAACCGCGCTGAATTCCGAACTTAATTGCTGCTCCAATACCACCAGCGATGGCTTGGTCTAAGCCGAATGCACCATTAAATATTTCCATAAAAATGCTTGGTAACATAGTAAAGTTGTTAATCACGACAAAAATAGCCACACCAATATAAATGATTGCCATTGGAGGAACAATCATTTCTGTAATACGTGAAATGCTCTTAATACCACCAAAAATAATAACTGCAACTAATAAAGCTAATAGAGCTCCTACGATCGTTCGCTCTAGTCCAAAAGCATTTTCAAATGCTATAGTTACCGTGTTTGCTTGTACAGAATTGAAAATTAATCCGTATGCAACTGTAATAAGAAGTGAGAACCAAACGCCCATCCAGCGTTTGTTTAATCCTTTTTCCATGTAATATGCAGGTCCACCACGGAATCTGCTTCCATCTTTTACTTTATAAATTTGCGCGAGCGTACATTCTACGAAACTAGTAGCTGCTCCGAGGATGGCGATAAACCACATCCAAAATACTGCGCCAGGTCCACCCATTGAAATAGCTAATGCTACACCAGCTAAATTTCCGATACCGATACGTGCTGCTGCACTTAAGCAAAATGCTTGGAACGGGGAGATGCTATCTTTCTTTTTCTCTTTTCGATTAAATCCTTTACTAATTAAACCGACCATGTCACCGAAATGAGTAATTTGGACAAATTTTAATTTAAAAGAGAAATAAAGACCGAAGCCGATTAGCATTGCAATAAGAATATATGACCATAAAATATTATTCGTTACCTCAAGGAATCTGCTAAAGATATCAACCATATAATACACTTCCTTTTTTCCGTAATAAGAAAATTATATGCAAAAAATATACGAGAATCAATTTTTCTAAAAAATTATGTTACTTAAAGTTATTTTATGTTATGATTATGTTACATAGTATTATTTTTAGAATTATTTCCATTTTAAAAAACTAAATGTAAAGCGAGAAAGAGGGGATAATTTGAAAGAAGAAACTTTATGGAAAGTAAGCCTTAAGAGTTTGAAAATGAGAAGTAATATATTTTTTATCGTTACATCTTTAAGTATCTTTTTAGGATCCACTTATTATTACAATAAAAGATTTCCAAGTCATAGGTATCCTGAATGGTTAGAGTTTCTAAAGTGGATTGGATGAATAAAAGACAGAAAAACAGAAAATTCAAATACAAATTGGTTTGGAGGAGCTAAATATGAATATTAGAGAAAGTGAACTTCCGGGTATTGGTTATAAGTTTCAAATCGTTACGAAAGGTAATGAAAAAATGGTGATTGTGATTCATGATGACGGGCGTAGAGAAATGTATCATTTTGATTCAGACCATGAAGAAAGCATCTCAAGTATTTCATTACGTGACTCAGAGGCAAGACAAATTGCAGCAATATTAGGCGGAATGGTATATAAGCCTAGAGCATTAGAAAATGTTGAGATGGTCTTTGAAGGTTTAGCGATTGAGTGGTTCAAAGTGGAGAATGCAGCTCCAGCAATTGGAAAAACAATTGGTAATCTGGAAATAAGAAAGACATATAGCGTAACGATAATAGCTGTTATGAAAAAGAATATGAAAAAGCTATTTAATCCAGGGCCAGAAACGGTAATTGAAGAAGGCGATATGCTCGTAGTTTCTGGTGAGAGAGAAGAAATTAAAAAAATTATTAATGAGTTACTTTCGAATAGGGGGACTGACTAGATGGATACGTTAATTTTTGAAGTTGGTACAGCGTTAGTATTAGTTGCAATTGCGGCAGTAATTGCTGGAAAGTTTAAATTCTCAGTCATTCCGTTTTTAATTGTTCTTGGGATGTTAGTAGGTCCACACGCGCCGACAATAGGTGTGATCGATTTCAAGTTTATTGAAAGTGCAAGTGTCATTTCCTTCCTTGGACGGATTGGGGTTCTATTCCTTCTGTTCTATCTAGGACTAGAATTTTCGATGAAAAAACTAATTAAATCTGGACGTTCTATTGCAATTGGCGGAACGATCTATATTTTAATTAACTTTTCACTTGGGTTATTATACGGATTTATAATGGGATTCCCTTTACTAGAAATCTTAATTATTGCGGGTATTATTACGATTTCTTCTAGTGCTATCGTTGCTAAAGTGTTAGTGGATTTAAGAAGAACTGGTAATAATGAAACCGAATTAATTTTAGGAATTATTATGTTTGAAGATATATTCCTTGCTGTATATTTATCAGTTGTTTCTGGTTTAGTTCTAGGGGATCATGCTTCCTTCTTAGGTGCCCTTACTTCAATTGGAATTGCTTTAGGATATATGCTTCTATTCTTTATTGTCGCTAGAAAAGCTACGCCGTTATTAAATAAATTGCTCAATATTAGTTCAGATGAAATTTTCATTATTGTAGTATTTGCTTCGTTATTCTTTATTGCAGGTTTCTCGGAAACAATTCATGTTGCAGAAGCTATTGGAGCACTTCTTTTAGGATTAGTTTTCTCTGAGACAGAACATAGTGATAGAATTGAACATCTCGTTGTTCCATTTAGGGACTTTTTCGGAGCTATTTTCTTCTTTAGTTTCGGATTAAGTATTGATCCGTTTTCATTAGGCGGGGCGATATGGTTAACGTTAGGAGCTGTCCTTCTTACAATCATCGGAAACTTTGTAGCAGGGATGATTGCAGGAAGACAAGCTGGATTATCTCATAAAGCGTCAACAAATATTGGGTTAACAATCGTTTCAAGAGGAGAATTCTCCATCATTATGGCCAATATCGGTATCGCTGGTGGTTTAATGTCAGTCTTGAAACCATTCTCAGCACTATACGTGCTTATATTATCTATCTTAGGTCCACTTCTGACAAAAGAGTCAAAGAATGTATATAAATTTTTAAATAAAGTCTTTAAGTGGGATACGAAGACTAACTAAATTAAAAAAATAAAAGTACAAGATATTTCCTGCTTGTACTTTTATTTTTGCAATGAAAACAGTAAAGAGAGGTACATGATGTTAGGAGAGTTGATTCATTCCGTTTTAGTTTTTCTAGAAGGACTTGGTTATTGGGGAATTATGCTTGGATTAATGCTAGAGGTTATCCCAAGTGAAATCGTATTATCTTATGCAGGATATTTAGTATCAACAGGAAGCATTACATTTTGGGGGGCCGTCGCATTTGGTACAATTGGTGGTGTAATCGCACAACTATTCATTTATTGGATTGACCGATACGGAGGAAGACCTGTTCTTGAGCGATATGGAAAATATATTTTGATTCAGAAGAAACATATTGATTATGCTGAAGCGTGGTTTAATCGTTACGGAACTGGCGTTATTTTTACAGCGCGTTTTATTCCTGTTGTGCGTCATGCTATTTCGATACCAGCGGGAATTGCAAAAATGTCACATGCTAAATTTATTACGCTAACTACAATAGCTGTTATCCCATGGTCAATTGTATTTGTATATTTAGGTTTTAAATTAGGAACAGAGTGGGAAAGTATTAATAAAGTAGCTGGACCATATGTGAAATACTTTGCACTTGCTGCTATTGTTTGTGCAATTGGTTACTTTGTATTAAAAAAAATGATTAAGGAAAAGGAATCTATGTCGACATAGATTCCTTTTTGATTGGCATTTTTTCAAGGAGGAAAGAATACGTTTAATATTTACCATATTGTGGCATACATATAGAAAAAGGGTGCTTGGAAAGGGGAATAAAGAGAAATGGAACTCCAGTTTCAAAATGTATATCAACAGGTGGAGAATTGGTATGTGTTGGATTCGGAGCTTCCTTGGGATGTCAAAAGGCTTAGAGACGATTTGTTCTCACTGATTGAAGTATGTAAAACGCCGGTTATTTTTTGTGATACGTGTGATGCGAATCATGTGCTTTTATCATTAGGAGAAGAAGAAGAGGAATTCTTATTCCCAGTAGGTGGTTTTTATCATAAAGAAAAACAATTAATTTTTGTTTGTATGTGGGAAGAGTATGAGCAAGTGCTTAAAACACTACTGCATGAATTTCGTCATGCGATGCAGCATAAGAGCGAAGTGTTGTATATTGGAAGTGAATTGTACGAAGATAGATGGATTGAGAAAGATGCGAGAAAGTTCGCGGAGAGGAAGTTAGATGAATATAAAAATAGAAAGTTAATGTAAAGCATAGTGGAGAAATGGCGCTGTGCTTTCTTTGTTTCTTACTAAAAATAAGTAATTGACTTATATAAAGTTTAGTTCTAAACTAATGGTATGAAACGAGCGAGGTGATGAAATGAAAACAGAAGATAGACTAGGTTTACTACTGTGGTTTCGTTTATCACGTTTTTATAATAAAAGTATTCGTGAGACGAATCAGCATTTGAAAGAATGGAAAGTATCTGCCGCTCAGTTTGATGTACTAGCTCAAGTTGGAGGGCATGATCGTTTAACGCAACAAGAGCTTGGAAAGAAGCTATTTGTTACGAAGGGAAATATTACGCAGCTTTTAAATAAAATGGAGCAGCTCGAGTGGATTCGTCGTGAACAAGAAGGTACTACAAAATATATTTCGTTAACAGGAAAGGGAAGAGCTTTATATGAAGAAATCGTCCCGCCTCAAGAAACATTCCAAGCGGAGCAGTTTCAAAATTTAAATGTAGAAGAACAACATCAATTACTACAATTACTAAAAAAGTTACAGTGAGAAAAATTTTAAAATAAATCTTGAATTCGAGATAATATGAGGTGAAGGATATGTTTAGAAAAGTTGATCATAAAAATATGGGAAGAGCAAATCACGGTTGGCTAAATACACATTTTCATTTTTCTTTTGCAAATTACTATAACCCAGATAACATGAACTTTGGAGCATTGCGTGTAATTAACGATGATCTAGTAGCACCGCAAACTGGTTTTGATATGCATCCCCACCGCGATATGGAAATTATTTCGTACGTTGTAGATGGTGCTTTAACACATGAAGATAGCATGGGGAACCGCGGAACAATTGAGCGAGGGCATGTTCAATATATGAGTGCTGGCACAGGTGTATTTCATAGTGAGCATAATTTAGGAAATGAGACATTGCGTTTATTACAAATTTGGATTTTACCAGACCGTGCAGATCATAAGCCAAACTATGGTGAGTTTACATTTGATTGGAGCAAGCGTGAAAACGAGTGGTTCCATATGGTATCTCCATTAGAAGGAGAGGCACCAATTCAAATTCACCAAGATGCGAATTTATATTCTTTATCGTTAGAAGCTGGAAAAGAAATTCATTTTCCTGTGAAAGAAGGTCGTCAATTATACCTTGTACAAATTGAAGGAAGTAGTGTAATAAATGGTGAGAAACTTGTTATGCGTGATGCGGCAGAAGCGATTGAAGAAGATATTCATATTGAAGCGAAAGAGCAATCACACTATTTAGCAATTGAATTGAAAAAGTAATAAAACGTTTATAGAAAAGAGGACATCGAGTAGATGTCCTCTTTTTTTGAGTGGAATTGTCAGAAAAAACTTTCTCAAATTTTTGGAGAAGGTATCGGTTGAAAAAATAAGAATTGTATAAAAGTGTCAAAAATCTTTATGGGAATGGGGAATGTTATAGTGAAAAAGCAAGTCATTTCATCAGCATTAGCGTTAACTGTTATCGCCGGGGGATTTGGAGCGTTTGGGGCAACGACAACGAAAGCGGAAGAACAAAAAATTCAATATCATCAAGAATTTAAAACACCTGCATACATAGGTGAAGAGTGGAAAGCGCCGGAAGGACTAGATAAAAAAGAGACGGTCTTTCAATACTTAGAGAGTAAGAAAGATATGTTTAAATTAGCAGGAAATATTGAAAAGCATTTTAATATCGTTGGGGAAGAAAAAGACGCTGAATCTGATACGACACATGTGAAGCTAGTTGAGAAACATAATAACATTCCTGTGTACGGTTCTGATCAAACTGTTACACTTGATAAAGAGAATAATGTAAAAGCATTCTTCGGACAAGTTATTCCGAATTTAGATGATAAAAACATTCCTGCTTTTGCAAAGATTAGTGCTGAACAAGCAGAAACAATTGCAAAGGCAGATATTGAAAAAGAAGTTGGTAAAGTAAAGAATTATGACGGTGTGAAAAAAGATTTATTTGTGTATGAAAAAGATGGAAACTACTATCTTGCATATTTAGTTAAAGCATCGATTTCAAAACCAACTCCAGGTTATTGGCATTATTTTGTTGATGCGACAAATGGAAATGTGATTGAGAAATATAATGCTGTAGATAACATTACAGGATTTGGTTACGGAGTATTAGGCGGTAGACAATCATTTGAAATTGCGCAAGATACGAAAACAGGACAATTCAACTTGTTTGATGGTAAACGAGGACAAGGTATCCATACATTTGATGCAGAAAATATGGACGAGAACTGGTTTAATTTATTCTCACAATGGCTTGGATATACAGGAGAAGAAGTTGAAAGTAAATCTAAGTTCTTCGAAGATAAAGCTGCAGTTGATGCGCATGTAAATGCAGGAAAAGTATATGATTACTACAAAAAGACATTTAATCGTAATTCTTTCGATGATAAAGGCGCGAAGCTTATTTCTACTGTTCACGTAGGTACAGCTTGGAATAACGCAGCTTGGAATGGTGTGCAAATGATGTATGGTGATGGCGATGGAAAAACATTCATTCCATTATCTGCTGGGTTAGATGTTATCGGTCACGAATTAACGCATGCTGTAACGGAACATACAGCAAATCTTGTTTATAAAAATGAGTCAGGTGCGTTAAATGAATCGTTATCTGATATTATGGGTGTCATGGTTGAGAAAAAGAGCTGGGATTTAGGTGCTGACATTTATACACCTGGAAAACCTGGTGATGCACTTCGTTCTCTGAAAGATCCAGCGTCTATTCCAAATCCATTAAAACCAGGTGAAGGTTACCCAGATCATTACAATAAGCGCTACACTGGAACAGCTGATAATGGTGGCGTTCATATTAACAGTAGTATCAACAATAAAGCAGCATATTTAGTATCTGATGGTGGAGAGCATTACGGCGTGAAAGTAACTGGAGTAGGCCGTGAAGCGACAGAAAAAATTTATTACCGTGCTCTTACGAAATATTTAACTGCAAACTCTGACTTTAAGATGATGCGTCAAGCTGCTCTTCAGTCAGCTGAAGATTTATATGGTAAAAACTCTAAAGCTGTACAAGCTGTAACGAAAGCTTACGATGCAGTAGGCGTAAAATAATAAGAGAAAAAGACCTGACTAGAATGTCAGGTCTTTTCTTTATCTTGCTATTCGAGACTGATTAAAGTTCCACTTAGTTAGTCGCGAATACCTAATGCAATTTTCGCCATACGTGACATGCGTTCTTTAGACCATGGTGGATTCCAAACGACATTTACTTCTATTTCATTGATTTCAGGTACGTTCGTTGATAATACTTTTTTTACATCTGATACAATTTGCCCAGCCATTGGACAACCGATAGAAGTCATCGTCATCGTAATGACAGCATTATTATTTTCATCTGCTGTAACGTCATAAACTAATCCAAGATTAATGATATCAACACCTAGTTCTGGATCAATAACAGCTTCTAAATTGGCATATAATTTATTTTCAAATGCTTCTTGTGACATAAGTAGCACCCCCTGCATTTTAATGATATCGATTCTCATTATAACGGAAATATGTATAATATGCAGGGAATGAGCTCAAAAAAATATCCCTTTTGGAAGAGGGATATTTTTTTTAGGCTATTCAGTTTTGAAGTGTGATACGAGTTGATCTAATTCTTCAACTGTTTGTTTCATTTGTTTAGCAGTTTGTGTCATCTCATTCATCGTAATGACTTTTTGCTCAGCAGATTGTGCTGTTGCAGCTGTTTCACTAGATACTTCAGTCGAAATAGAAGCGATGTTATTCAGTGAAGCGTTCATTTCTTCAGCGCTTGCCGCCATTTCTTCAGCAGTTGCTGAGATGTCTTGCATTTGAGTAGATACTTTATTTACTTGTTCCACAATCGTTGTGAAAGAATTGCCAGCTTCACGAATGACATGAATGCCTTCAAATGCCTCAGAACGACCTTGTGACATCATAGAGCTCGCAGTTTCAGTGTCTTGTTGAATTTGATGTAGTAATTGGTTAATATCTGTTGCAGCTGTTTTAGATTGTTCAGCAAGTTTTCGAACTTCGTCAGCTACGACAGCGAAGCCTTTTCCTTGTTCGCCAGCACGAGCTGCTTCGATAGATGCATTTAAAGCAAGTAAGTTTGTTTGCTCTGCGATATTAGAAATAGATTGTACAGCTGTATCAATATATTTCGTGTGAGTGATTAGACGTTCGACCACTTCTGACGTAGCATTTACCGCGTCGTGTATCGTTGTCATTTGTGAAACAGATTTTTGAATAACCGAACTTCCGTCGTTAGCTTGTTCAGATGTAGCTACAGCAAGTTCAGTTACAGATGAAGCAGATTCAGCAATGCGCTGAACACTTACTGCCATATCGTCCATTGCAGTCGAGCTTTCTTCCATGCTAGAGGCTTGCGATTGAATACTTTCATTTAAGTTGGACATCGAGCTTCGAACTTTTATTGTTGCTTCGCGTGATATATTCGTCTTTTCTAGCATATTTTCAGAAGCGCTT
The DNA here is from genome assembly GCF_007363175.1 of Bacillus sp. BD59S. Taxonomy (NCBI): domain Bacteria; kingdom Bacillati; phylum Bacillota; class Bacilli; order Caryophanales; family Bacillaceae; genus Bacillus; species Bacillus sp. BD59S. The sequence continues at coordinate 4,679,900 of NZ_CP034686.1, read as the reverse complement.
TGTACTTCCACAGATGTTTTTTGAACACGATTGATAATATGTTGTAGGTTTTCTAACATTTTATTAAATGATGTTGCAATCGTACCAATTTCATCATTACTACTTACTTGTAAGCGGGCTGTTAAATCACCTTCTTGAGATGATAATTCTTTTAGCTTGCTATCAATTTGTTGAATTGGTTTTACAAGTTTACCAGAGAACCACCATGCAAGTGTGATAGCTACGATAATACAAATAACAAGTGATAAGAAGATAACATATTCAATTTGTAACGAAGATTGATCGATTTTTTCGATAGATTGATCACGTAACTTAGCTTGTTCATTACTATAATTTGTGAAGTCACCAATTACTTTATAAACAGTACCATTTTCTGCATAAGCTACTTGCAGGGCCTCTTCCCATTTTTGTTCTTTTGCAAGAGTGAAAACTTTTTCTTCAATAAATTTTCTCCAAGCTGATCCTGATTCCATTGTATCTTTCACGGATTGAGAAATATTTGGATTAGAAAGAAGTTTATCTTTTGAATCCTCCAGACGTTTACTCATCTCATTAAACTTGTCTAATTCGACTTGATCATGTTGTAATAAATAACCTCTTAAAGCAGAGAGCTGTACTTGATAAGCATCTCCGCGCTCTTTTAATTGTGTTGCAAGGGGGGAAATCTCTTTTTGTAATGCTTCAGCTTGACGAGATTGATCAATAGCAAAAAATAAAATAAAAGCTAAGGCGATGCCAAATAAAGCGCAAATCGTTCCCATCATGAACATTAGTTTTTTTCGAATGCTAATAAAATTCATATGATAAAAGCCTCCTTTGTGAAATCTTAGTATTAGAATTAATTAATGTAAAAAACCGAAAGAAAGCTTTACTCCATTTGGAACAAAGCTTTCTTCTTTCCTTTAGGAATTATAGCAGACGTAATGAGAGATAGAAAGAAATATTTTAAAGTGAAAAAAGAGAGACTGTAAATCTCTCTTTTAAATAATTTGGAGCTCATAGAAGTATAAATGAAAGTTTTGCTTTAAACGTTTGTTTTGAAATGAGAAACGAGAACTTCAAGTTCTTGTACGGTCGTTTTCATTTCAGATGCTTTTTTTGCAACGACACTCATTTTGTTTACTTGGTCACCAGCTGAAGTTGCTGTTTGTGATGTTTCGGCGGCAACCTCATTTGAAATAGAAGCGATGTTATTTAAAGCTGCATTCATTTCTTCAGAACTTGCGGCCATTTCTTCAGCAGTTGCAGACATTTCTTGCATTTGTGTAGAAACTTTGTTAATGTGGTTAACAATTTCTGAGAATGAAGATCCAGCAGTACGAATGACTGTAATGCCTTCAGAAGCCTCTGACTGACCTTGCGTCATCATTTCAGATGCTATTTTTGTATCTGCTTGAATTTGATGAAGTAAATGGTTAATATCAGTTGCTGCTAGCTGAGATTGTTCAGCAAGTTTTCGTACTTCATCAGCAACGACAGCGAAGCCTTTTCCATGTTCACCAGCACGGGCTGCTTCAATAGAAGCATTTAAAGCGAGTAAATTCGTTTGTTCCGCGATATTAGAAATGGATTGAAGTGCAGTATCAATATGATTTGTATGTGTAATGAGTCGCTCTACTACTTGTGATGTAGCGTTAACAGCTTCATTAATGGTATGCATTTGTGTAATAGATTTCTCAATGACTTTATTACCACTATCAGCTTTTTCTGAAGTTGTAACAGCTAGGCTAGCAACAGAAGAGGCGGATTCTGCAATACGCTGAACACTCGTTGCCATATCGTCCATTGCAGTTGAACTTTCTTCGATGCTGGAAACTTGGGAACGAATATTGTGTTCGAGAGCATTCATAGTTTCTTCAGTTTTTGCAGTGTTTTCCATAGAAGCAGTTGTTTCGATAAACACATTTTCAGACGCTTCTTTTACACTTGTTGATGTTTGTTGCACTTGTTTTATTATACGTTGTAAGTTAGCGAGCATTTGATTAAAGGAATTGGCGATATCACCAATTTCATCTTTACTCGTTACGTGTAATCTAGCAGTTAAATCGCCATCTTGAGAAGCTAATTCTTTTAATTTCTCATCAATTTGTCGTATCGGTTTAACGAGTTTACCAGAGAACCACCATGCTAATAAAATAGATGTTACTGTACATGTAATAAGTGAGAAGAAAATAATATATTGAATAAGAGATGAAGAAGATTCTACGTCAGCAATTAATGCGTCACGTTTATCATTTTCTTCATTTGCATATTTCGTAAATCTACCTAAAAGGTCGTTTACATAATCAGTTTGAGCTAAAGCGATTTTGGATGCTTCGTCCCATTTTCCTTCGCGAGCGAGAGGGAGGACTTCATTATCTATGACGCTTCGCCATTTTCCGCCCATTAAAATGGCTTCTTTCATTCCTTCCGAAAGTTTTTTATCACTAGTTACTTTTTCACGCGTATCGGCTAGTTTTTTTCCTTCTCGGTTGAATTTATCCAATCCTTTTTGATCATGTGACAGTAAATATTCTTGTAAGCCCGCAACTTGTGCTTGGAACCAATCGCCACGTTCTTTTAAAATGGTTGCTCTTTTTGATACATCATTTTTTAAGGTTTCGACTTCATTTGCTTGATTCATAGCGAATGAAAGAATAACAATAAGAGCAATGCTAAATAAGGAACAAATACTTAAGAGTGTGAAGAGTAGTTTTTTTCGAATGCTAACATATTTCATCGTTACCCCTACCTTTTAAAAACTATTTATTATGATTTATAAATGTTGATACAGAGTTAATAAAAACATTATTATGAAGTTATTAATCTGTTCAATGAAAATTATAGCAGATAATGGAAGATAGCAAATCAGTATGAGTAAATGTTCTTAAAATGTATACATTTGTCTATCAAAAAATTCATAAATAAAAATTAGAAATGCTATTGTAATTTGAAAAAACATCATGTATACTTCTAATTAGTTGATAACGATTATCAGTATCAACTAATAACATTACTCTTCGTTATGTTGGTCATACCCCTTTTTGACGACGTAAGTCAGAGACGAAATGTTGAAATATCTTGTGTCCTATTCTACAGAATTATGGTAATCTCCAACCTCAACTTATATGCGTGAGCATGCAAAAAGGATCCTATCCGTGAAGGGATCCTTTTTTGCATGCTGTTGCAATTAATGTATATAGACCTGGCACACGTTCTTCCATTCCTTCCGGTGCAGTAGGAGGGAAGACCCATCTTTGATGTGACCCGTGTTCTTCAACTAGTTTTTCAATTTTAAAATGTGCTTCCGCGAGCGTTGTAATGATTTCTCCTAGCGTCCAGCGACGGATAGTTGTTTTAGGTAGCGATTCTTTCTGTGCTTCTGTAAGAAGGATGCTATAAGCAACATCATCTTCAATCAATTCTTCATCAAAATAATTTCCATTGGCCTGAAATGATGGATGGTCGACTCCTAATAATTTTGTGTAAACAGGATGATAGTCACGAAGGATAAGCATTCCATCTTGCTTAAGCAAGGTAGCAATTTTTTGAAAAAGCGGTTTTAAATCGAGAAAGTAATGGAGTACACCAAGTTCCAGCAATACAATATCGAATGACTCTGATAGCTGTACATGTAATACATCAGAAACGACATACTGAATAGAGACACCTGCTGCGTCCGCAAGTTCATTTGCATATTTTGCATTACTTGTTGAAATATCAACAACCGTTATGTCAGCTCCTAAAAGAGCGAGAGCAACAGCTTTATTTCCTTTTGACCCGAGTAAATTAATAATACGTTTTCCTTTTGGAGATTGTATGTAAGGTAAATAGTGATCTACCTCGCGCCTGGGATCTTCCATAAGCTTTTTTGCATAATCTGCTGGCGCCCCGTGGCGATTCGTCCAAGCTTCATAAGCAGCTGCATTCCAGCTTTTTTCATTCCGCGCGCTTAGTTGTTTTTGATTCAATCGTATCACTCCTTTTGTGAACGTATAGGTATTCGGCGGGAGGATGGGATTTCCTTTTCTTTTTGGGTAAAAGTTTGATTTTTCTGTGATTAAGTCGTACAATACTTGTTATACGTAAAAGCGTTGAAAAGGAAAAGTAGGATGAACACATTCTTTCCAGAGAGCTTCGGTAGCTGAGAAGAAGCAAGAATATTCATTTGAACAATGGCCTTTGAGCTTCGTTCTGAACTTATCAAATGATAATAGTAGGCGGCGACGAGAGTTGGTACTCGTTATCAAAACCACAGTATAAGAGCATATAGCTCCGTACTTGTTAAGGCTAATTATGTGAGTAATTGGCGAAATAAGGTGGTACCGCGACTGTTTATACAGCCCCGCCCTTATCTTTTTTTAGATAAGGGCGGGGCTTTTTATATTTTAAAGGAGGAATGTAAGATGAGTATTTTTATTGGAGGCGCTTGGCCGTATGCAAATGGTTCGTTACATCTTGGACATATTGCGAGTTTGTTACCTGGAGATATTTTAGCACGTTATTATCGGGCAAAAGGTGAGAATGTGTTGTATGTTTCGGGAAGTGATTGTAATGGAACACCAATTGCAATTCGGGCAAAACAAGAAGGTGTGACGGCGAAGGAAATTGCTGATAAGTATCATGAAGAGTTTGAGCGATGTTTTCGTAGCCTTGGTTTTACGTATGATTGCTACACACGTACAGATAGTGAGCACCATCATGAAACGGTTCAAAAAGTTTTTTTACGTTTATTAGAAGAAGGCCACATTTATAAAAAAACAGTGGAACAAGCATATTGTGAAACGTGTACGCAGTTTTTACCGGATCGTTATGTAGAAGGAATTTGCCCGCACTGCCATGAAGCAGCAAGAGGAGATCAATGCGATGCGTGTTCAGCTATTTTAGATCCACTCGATTTGTTAGAAAAGAAATGTAAGTTATGTGGTAGTACGCCGTCTGTACAGGAAACAGAGCATTTCTATTTCGCGTTGCATACATTTCAGGAGCAAATTAAAAGGGCTGTAGAAATTTCCAAACAAACAGGGACATGGCGCGACAATGCGATTCAACTAACAGAGAGATATGTAAAGGAAGGATTACTAGATAGGGCCGTATCACGTGACTTACCAATTGGGGTACCAATTCCAGTAGAAGGGTATGAAGATAAGAAAATTTACGTATGGATTGAAGCTGTGACAGGCTATTATTCAGCGAGTAAACATTGGGCTGAAGAAACAGGGAAAGATGATCAAGAGTTTTGGGATAGAGAAGCGAAAACATATTATGTGCACGGAAAGGATAATATTCCGTTTCATTCCATCATTTGGCCTGCGGTATTGCTTGGAATAGGAGAAGGAGCCATTCCTCATCATATCGTTTCGAATGAATATTTAACAGTTGAAAAAAGAAAATTATCTACAAGTAAAAACTGGGCGGTATGGGTGCCTGACATATTAGAACGCTACAATCCAGATTCTATTCGTTACTTTTTAACAGTAAATGCACCAGAAAATCGTGATACTGATTTTTCATGGCGTGAATTCATTTACAGTCATAATAGTGAATTATTAGGTGCATACGGGAACTTTGTGAACCGGACATTAAAGTTTATTGAAAAATATTATGGTGGTATCGTGCCGAAGGGAAGTATTGATATAGAGCTGAAAGATAAAGTAGAAGGATTATATAAACATGTAGGAGAGGCGATTGAGCAAACTAAATTTAAGGTGGCGCTAGAATCAATATTTGATGCAGTACGTTTTGCAAATAAATACTTTGATGAGAGGCAGCCTTGGAAAGAAAGGGAGGATGATCCAGTTTCATGCGAAGAAACGATTTATAACTGTGTTTATCTCATCGCTAATTTTGCAAATCTCCTTGAACCGTTTTTACCATTTTCAAGTGAAAGAGTTAGAAACACATTAGCAATTGTGAACCGGAATTGGGAGCCTCAACATACGTTGCCAAGTAGAATTGATAGTGTACAGCCACTATTTGAACGAATTGATATAAAACAAATTGAGTGTGAAATAGAAAAGCTATTTAGTGCGTTAAAGTGAGATAGAGAAAAAGACCTTTCAAATCAGTGAAAGGTCTTTTGTTAGGCACTATGCACGCTACTACGTTTCTTTTCTTTCCTAGCCGTAAGGAGCTGAGGGGTGAAAATCCCAAGTAGTATAAAGATGATTCCAATCCACTGCATGAACGTTACGACTTCATGTACAAGTGTAATAGAAGCGATAATAGCTGTTGGTAATTCAGCTGCTCCTAGTATTGTACCAAGTCCTGTTCCTACTTTCGGTACGCCAATTGAAAAACAAATGACAGGTACGACAACACCGAACAAGCCGAGGAAGAAAGCATATTTCCATAGGCCAGCTTGCAAAGCACCGTCTGTTAAAAAGGTTGGCGGGAAGAATAGGCATACGATCAGAGTAGCGCTTGTTGTCATAAGAAAACTTTTCGTATAAGGCGGAACTTCTGTAGCAACACGTCCGCTTGCGAAAACATAGAATGAAAAAGAGACAGCGGCTAATAGACCAAAGATTATACCTTTCGTGGAAAAGTTTTGTCCGAGGCCTTCAAAGACACCGCCAGCAAACAATGTTCCAGTAAATAAAATAATGATAGATATAACTTTTTCACGGCTTGGAAATGTTCGATTTGCAATTGCTTCAATAACGACACCAATCCATGTGAACTGGAAAAGTAGGACGACAGCGATAGATGCTGGTAGTTCTTCTACAGAAATAGCGTAGAAGATACCGGTCATACTCATCGTTGTGCCAACTGTTAGTAAGGAAAAGAATTGCTTTTTTGTTACTTTATGACGTGAAACGAAAAGAACGAGCAGAAGAAGACCGATCCATCCGAAGACATATTGACCTCCTAATAGTTGATGGGCTGAAAATCCATCAATGAATCCGAGTTTGAAAATAGTTGAAAGTACGCCGTAGCTACAAGCTCCGAATAAAACGAGTAATGAATACTTAAATTTCTCCATGAAAATCCTCCTTTTACATAATAAAAAACGCCCGCTATCCAAATAAGGATAACGGGCGAACGAAACAGAGTCATATACTCTACAAAATTCCGCCACTCATACGAAGTATGAATTTGGGATATGAAATTGTAGTAGGTTTTTACATTGCTTTTGGGAATACAATAGAACATTTTACACCTTGAGGCGTGTTTTGTATACCATAAGGAAATTGATGTTTATCTAGTATTTGTTTTACAATGTATAACCCAAGACCACTACCTTGTACTAAGCCGTGTTTGTCAGGGTTTGCGCGATAGAATGGCTCAAATAAATGGGCAAGTTTATCCTCATCTATTTGTGAACCTGTATTTAATACTTCTAATGCGTAACCGTTTGGCTTTTCATAAAGCTTTATATATACATGCTGATGGTCAATTGTATAATGAATTGCATTTGAAATAATGTTAAAAATGGCAGTTTGAATAAATTTAGGATCAGCTAAAACTTGTACATCTTGTTTAATGTTAGATTGAACATTTAACTGCTTTACAGATACGAAATAATCTACTTTCTTCATAACATCCTCAATAATATTAGTTAATGAGATAACTTTTAAATCAGGTTTAAATTGAGGGTTTTGTATTTTGGATAATTCCGACATTTTTTCCGTTAATATGTTAATGTCTTGCATCATTTCATAGGAACGTTTTAAGTATTTATCTCTATCTTTATAAGCTCCAATTCCGTGAATCATACCATCTAGTTGTCCCATAACGGCTGCGATTGGTGTTTTTAATTCATGGGAAACCATAGACATAAATTCTTTACGAGATTGTTCTAATTGTTGCTCCTTTTTGAGTTCATTTCTTAAATCTTGATTGCTGGCATGTAAATTCTTCACTATATTTGGTACTTGTGAAGCAGCTACTTGTAAATTAAAATCTGTTTGATCATTATTTTTGTTGAGTAGTTTTTTATCTGAGAAATCAAGATTCATAATATCTTTTAAAGCATCACTCATATATTGAAAAGGTTTAGCAATTAGTTTTGCATAAATTAAAGATCCAAGCAGAGAGAGTGCAAGCATTGTTGCGCCAATATGTGGAGCTAATTGCTGCAGTACATCTGTTAATTTTGGATTATCTTGTGCATCATTTGCTTTACTTGCTGCATTTTGTTTATGTAAGGCATCATTAGTAGCGACTTGCTTTTCCGTTTCTGTAGATGGAGCAGAAGCGCTATTTTTCCCCGAAATATTTTGAGTATGTTCTTTTGCTTTTGCAGTTTGGCTAGGCTGCAAAAGATGATTGATAGCTGTAGAGAGAGAGTTATAATCTATAATAGAAGATTGGAAATTAAACATGTCCCCCTGTGATACAGCTTTATTTTGATTCGTTTTACTTTGGTCGTTTTGTTTATCTGAATCCGCTTGTTCTGTAGTATGCGTTCCATTTTCTTTCGCAAAACGTTCTTTATCGTAGTTTGAAGCTAAGAAGTAAATAACTTGATAAAGACAAAGTGATAAAAGAATACAAAATAATAAGGTTTTGATGAAAATATTTTTGGTGATGTTGTCTTTGCTACGATTCGATTTTGTAGCCAATGCCTTTCACCGTTTTAATATAAGGAATTCCTAATTTTTTTCGTAAGTTTTTAATGTGTGTATCTATAACTCTTACATCACCATAATGTTCATAGCCCCATACCTTATTCAACAAATCACTTCTTGATAATACTTTTCCTCGATTTTGCAGTAAAGTATAAATAATTTCAAATTCTTTTGTTGTTAATTCAATTTGATTACCATGAACATAAGCGGCGTATGCTGTAGAATTTAACATCAATTCATGGAATTGTAGTATAGTCGCAGCTTCGGCTTCCTTCGTTGCTGCCCTTCTTAATACAGCTTCTACACGTTTAATAAATACGGTGTAATGGAACGGTTTCGTAATATAGTCATCAATACCTAATTCAAATCCTTTAATTTCACTTTCTTCATTATGTAAGCCTGTTAACATAATGATTGGTACATCAGATTGTCCTCGCATAATTTTACAAATACTATAGCCATCTATATCTGGTAACATCACATCAAGGAGGACAAGATCGTATGAATTTTTTTGGAAAAGAAGTATACCTTCTGTTCCGGCACCAACGACATCAACAGTAAAGTTTTGTGCCATTAGAAATTCACGAATTAGTTCTTGTATATCTGGGTTGTCTTCAATCACCAGTATATGCGTCATAGTAACACCTCCTAAATAACGCTTTTTACTGCAATATTCGAATTCATCATTTTTTCGATGACTCAGATTGTTTATACATATAATAAGCCCCCGCCATAAAATAATCATGAAAGTAGCAAGGGGAGTTGTTTAGTGAAACTGAATATTTAAGAATTACAGTAATTCTATTATAGTATGTATTGTAAAATTTATAAAATATTATAACTGTATAATTTTAATATCCATGTTTATCAATGTTTGGATGTTACCTAACACAATCTATTCCTATTATATATGTAAATACAGTTGTTTTGCTACTGTAAATGAAGAAATAAAATAAGCCAAGACATAAAATTCTTGGCTACACACAAATCTTGTTCTTAAGTTATTTTACAGTGACAGTAGCTTGCTGCTGAATACGCTCAAATAACCAGTGTATATCATTATTATACATACGAATACAACCAAGTGTTGTCCATTTGCCGATTGCTTGATTATTGTTAGTTCCGTGAATCGCATAAGTTGTTCCGTAAGTTCCCGCCATATTTAATCCAAGCCAACGGTCACCAAGTGGATTACGTGGGTCGCCGCCTTTAATTTTACCTGTATAGTAAGGACGGTTTTTAATTTTATTTACGATTTGAAAAGTACCTTTAGGTGTAGGAGTGGCTGCTTTTCCAGTAGCGACAGTAAAACTTTTTATGAATTTTCCGTTTTGATAATAATCCATTTTATTTAACTGCGTGTTTACAATCAGTTGATCTTTCGTTGTAGCTGCCTCGGCATTTGTGAATGGAATAGTTAAAAATCCTAATGATAATAGTGCACTTAATAATAGTTTTTTCATTATGTTCTCCTTTTTACTATTGTAGTAGTCTTACATACAATGAATTTGCAATCCTCGTAATACTTTATTTACATTTTCATCTAATGTCTCAAAGAAAGTAGTAATTTTGGCATTGTATTTGTTGTTTTTATCAATAAGTAATCTCTCATTTAATAAAAGTTCCCCATGTAGTCCAAAGCTTTGAACTTGAATATTTAATTCATCTTCAGTTTCAGAAATAATTGGTAAGAAGTAGTGAAAAGCTTTCGTTGGAATGATATAGCTTTTGCCAATCATGCTTTCTTGATTTGAATTAATCCATTTTTTCGTGACAATTTTAATGTTCTTTTTTGAAACGATAAAAGATAGTGTAGTAGATTTTGTTAAACTTACGTCAAATTCACTTGTTTCACATATGTGTAAATTAAAAACGGTTTCATTTTGGTGAGATTCAACATTTGTATTAATAAAATCGTGCATTTTATAAGCTTCCATTTCTTATTCACCCTTTTTTCAATTTCGAAAAGCTATTCATATTTATTCAAATTAATGCTTAGTCATTTATTAGTTAAATTTTTCAACAAATTCCGATATAATCTTACAATACGTATATGAAGCTAATATGAAGTTAGTATGAGTTTGTAGTGGTTTTTTATTAAGAACAAAATATAACGATTTTCAAGTGTTAAAAAATGGATGAAAAATGCATATTAAGGCCCTAATTTTTCACAGTATATACTTGTTACATTGTTTTAAAATGAGAGTACATAATGAACGTAAAAGTTTAGTGAGAGCCTTACAAAAATGTAATAAAAATGTAAGCTATTGTGATAGTTATTTCGACAATTTTTTTATACAATATTAGTAAGAAGTTGCACGTGATTGAAAGGAGAGATGGCATGGAATGGATTCATGAATTATTTCAGCAATACGGGTACTATGTTGTACTTGTTGGTTTGCTGTTAGAATATATTGCACTTCCGTTTCCGGGAGAGCCAACGTTAGCATATGCGGGATTTTTAGCACATAAGGGTGATTTAAGTTTACCGATTTTAATTATCCTATCCTTCATTGGGACAAGTGTAGGAATGACAATCCAATACTTTTTAGGAAATAAATTAGGAATGCCCTTTGTTCAAAAGTATGGGAAATACGTATTTTTAACACAAAGAAAAATCGACTTAACAAGAATGTGGTTTGATAAGTATGGATACTTCTTGATTTTTATCGGTTTCTTTATTCCTGGTGTACGTCACTTTACAGGATACTTTGCAGGAATTATTAACTTACCATTCCGCCGTTTTGCAATTACAATTTACTCAGGTGCTCTATTTTGGGTATCATTCTTCTTAATCGGTGGTTACTGGTTAGGTGGAAACTTGCATGATATTTTTGGGGCGCTAGAAGGTCACATCGGTAAAATCATTTTTGGAGTGATTGCAATTGTAGCAATTACGTTAGGAGTTCGTTTCCGCAAACAGTTAAAACGAGCATTCTTACAAAACGCAAGTTAATATGGAATCCATTCTATGTCAGAATTTAGGAAGGCAGTGCAGACGCACTGCCTTTTTTATTTGATGTCCCAATCTATTTTAATAAGTTTTTGTTTATCTGTTTAAAATTCCATAGAGTATCTTGTCAATGATTAACGTCAAAATGACAATTATAATTGACAAGTATAAGGATATTATTTACAATTCTAATTAAATAAATGAAAAAGAGGGAAGACATGAAGCTTCAAAATCGAGTGAGGGAATTGCGGGCAAAGCATCGTTTATCACAAGGGGATTTAGGGAAAGCGATTGGATCATCGCGGCAAACGATTAGTTTAATTGAGCGCGGGGATTATGCACCATCAATTGTATTGTCGTTAAAAATTGCACACATTTTCAATGTACCGGTGGAGGAAATATTCACGTTAGTGGAGGGGGAAGAGGATGATGAAGAGTAAACGAAAAAAACAATTTGATTTTGTGGGGAAAATGGCATTAAGTATGATGGGTGGATTTTTAACATCGTATATAGCTTTAGATTTACTCTCGCATGAACCGAGAAAATTATCATCTAATCTATTTATAGGTATATGCACCATTTTTGGAATCTTAATGATGTACTACACTTGGAAGAATACACGTATGTTAGCGGAGGCACGTGATGAAGAAGAGAGTGTACAAGGCAGAAAATTAGGCATTATAAGTATATATTTACGTGTAGGTGATATAGTTACGCAGGCATGGTTTGTATATGCAGTTATTGCATGTAGACGTGCACTGTTGCAGGATACAAATGTTTCATTTGCAGTGTGGAATTTAGTAGCTGCTATTGTTTGTTTAACTATTGTAGTGATTAGTGGGCTCATAACAAAAAATCGTTATAACAAGCTGTATCCTGAACAAGGTGTAACATATATGGAATCTATGAAAATGTGGACGAAAAACGCAGATGAAGGATTAAAGCACATTGTGCATGAGGCTGGATATAAAGCGTATGAATTTACGAATACAATATTGGCATATGTATGGTGGGCTGCCGTTATATATACGGTGGCTAGTGATATCAATTTTGTATTAATTGGCTTAATCTCATTTATTTGGATATTGCATCTTGGAAAGTTCATGTACGAAATGCAGAGAAAAATGATTTATTAAGGGGAGAAAAAGGTGGATATTTTAAGAAGGCCAGCTGGCTCAATGACAGTGGCGCTAATTCTGTCCATTTTATACGGAGTAATCCGAACTGGGAAATTAGAAGTAATGTTGGATATATGGGCGGTATTTGGAATTGCATTATTAGTGTTAGCCATTCATGAGCTAGGACATGTAGTGTTTGGTTTAATAGGTGGTTTGAATTTTAAATTTATGACAGTAGGGCCGATTACTTTTCAAAAAGAGAAGGGGAAAGTACGCGTTCGAGAAAATAAATTGTGGATGTACTTTGGAGGCGTGGCGATGTTAGTGCCTCCTTCTATAGAGACACCGAATCTTTCGAAAAAATGGGCGTGGCTCACTTTAGGTGGACCGATTACGAGTTTACTATTTGGTATTACTTCCGGTTACATATATATGGTGAGTTATTATCAATATCTTTTATATTTTTCTGTTTTACACTTTGTGATTTTTGCAGCTACAATCATACCGATAAAAGGAACATTTTTGAGTGATGGTATGCAATTTCTCATTTTAATTAAAGATGATGAAAAGGCGAAGCAGCATTTATATAACATTCAAGTATCGAGTGAATTATTTAGTTATAAAAGGCCGAAAGATTGGGATGAGAGATTAATAGAGCTTAGTGAGGAAAAATTAAAAGAGGATAAAAGTATAAGAAATATAATGAGTGGACTTATGCTCGTCTTTTTGGCTCGTGCGGATCAAGAGGGAATGGAAAGAGCGATACCGTATATAGAACCAATTGTTCAACTACCTGTAACGAAAGAAAATAAGTTTTTCGTTAGTAGTTTTCATAGTTGGTATCTTTTATATAAAGCCCTTTATCAGATGGATAGTCTTTCTTTGCAAGAAGCAAAGGAACATGCAAAGACTATTACAAAAATGGACTTAAACGGATATTACCGTACACAAGGAATTATTAAATATTTAGAGGGCGATGTGGAAGCGTCCCGTACTTATATGAAGAAAGCTGATAAAGAATTGAAGAGCGCTGAGAAGAGTGGAATGGGATATTTACAATTAGAGAGAGAATGGTTTGAGCAGCTAAAGAAGAGGGTATCTTACGATGGGTGAGGTATCCTCTTTTTTCTATGTCGTCTTATGCCGTTCCATAAAAAGTGTGGGGCGAGTAAAATAAGATAAGAAGAGCAAAGCTTGGAGGAATTCTAGATGGAAATTTTAACGATTATTTTAATCGTCTTACTCATTTATGCTGTTTTTAAAGTGGCATATGTAGCATTAAAAATACTCGCGATCCTATTAATTATCTTTTTAATCGTAGAGTTCGGCAGTAAATTGCTTGGGGGATAGGGTATGTTGAGCGTCTTGAGTGTCGAAGAATGTCGGTAAGTCGATATCCTGTGTCGAATCGCCGATATAATGAAAAAATCGCTGATATAAGTGGAGAAATCGTCGATATATTTGAAAAATCGCTGATATAATCCGGTAAATACTAATCGGGGTATGCAAACCAACATAAAAAAAGCTGGAAGAATATCTTCCAGCTTACGAGTTACTTTCAATTTGGCGACCGTTTTCTTCTTCGTTGTCTTGTAATAGGTTGAATACATCTGCTAGACAGAATGCAATGAACCAAGTCCATAGACCGTGGAAGAAAGCTGAGCTTAATTGAAGTGGTAATGTATAGTTAGTCATTGAGTAGGAAATACATCCGCCAACGATTCCGATCATTGTTAATAACATTGTTTTTTGCGCATTTTCTTCTGGATTAAAGAGGAAGAAAATGTATCCCCCTAAAATTGAAGCGCTTACAAGTGTTTCGATTCCATTAAAAATGATATTCTCTCCAAGCTGAGTGTTTGTCCAGAAGCAGATTGTACCGCCGATAATAGCAAACAGGACAGCTATTGTATATCGTATATATTGATTCATATGTTCATCTCCCTATGTAATAAGATGATTTGGAAGTCAAAAAGGTAGGTATAGTATATTGAAGTGAGTTTTAATTGTACGTATCTTTTTATAAAAAGATCATTGAAGAGTAACTAAGATGATCGGTTGTTTAAACCGTTACGTGTATGGTGTCTGAAATATACCCGACTGCTCGTTTCTTTTTGCTTGTAAAATAAGAGAAACTTCCAAGTCTATATACTCTTTTTTTGTGAGTCTGTTTTCATTATAACACATTTAGAGACATAATAATAGAATTATCTGATTTTGTAATAAGTGTAAAAAATAAAAAAAGCAAGGAAATACCATTAACGGTGCGGTTTAGTGGAAGAAGGATTTTAATGTATTTTGATGAAATATGTAATCAAGGTGAGATCTAAGAAGGAGGCTTAATACTATAAAAAATGTTTTATGGCATGAATGTAAGGGAGGAGAGCTAACTTGGAGATCACAACAGAAAGATTAATAATTAGACCTTTTAAAAGTACTGATTTACAGGATGTATTTGCTATTTATAATAGTGATGATACATGTAAGTTCCTATTACATAATAAGTGGACTCATGAAGACATGCAGAAAAGATTTAATAAAAAGCTAGCAAATAATGTGCTTACTAAAGACTCAATATTAAGTTTGGCAGTTATATACAAAACGAAAGTAGTTGGTGATTTATCTGTATGGTACACAAATATGAAAGACACTGTTGAGATTGGTTATAGTTTTTCAAATGAAGTAGCTGGGAGAGGGTTGGCAACAGAAGCAGTAAGTAGTTTGGTATTTAAATTATTTAATGAATGTAATGTACATCGTATACAAGCTAATCTTGATGCACGTAATACAGCTTCACAAAAATTGTGTGAACGAATAGGCATGAGAAAGGAAGCCCATTTCATACAAGATTTTTGGAATAAAGGTGAGTGGACAGATAGTATTGTATATGGAATGCTATCCTCCGATTTGTAGTAATAAACGTAGTAATTGTATTATGCTAAAGGGTGCGTTAGTTGAATAACAAAGGGCATAACATATTATATATGACTAATATGTTATGCCCTTTAATGTATTGACCTTTTTTATATACGTTTGAAACGGCCGACAATTTCAACTGTTTCAGTAATGTTCATAAATGCTTTGTTATCCACTTGACGGATAATACGTTTCATTTCGCCTAACTCATAGCGAGTCACGACAGTGTAAATCATTTTTTTCTTATGGTTTGTATAGCCGCCGACAGCATCTACCATCGTCACGCCACGTATGCCGTGATGTAGTAGGGCGCTTTTTATTTCCTCGCCTTTTTCTGTAATTGTCATTATCGTTAATTTAATATGTTTCGTATGCACAGCATCGATCACTTTGCTGACTACAAATCGACTAATTAACGTATAAAGTGTAATATCCCATCCGAAAATAAATCCTGCTACAACAAGTAAGATTAAGTTGAATACAAATATGATTGCTCCAATTGAAACATCACGATATTTCGCTACAATCAATCCAACGACATCAAATCCACCTGTTGAAGAAGCAAATCGGAATATGATTCCTGAAGCTGCTCCGCAGATTACACCGCCGAATACAGAAGATAGTAAAATATCGTCTGAAACTTGGTGTACAGGGATAATGTTCATCGCTAATGATGATACAGCTACAAAGTACGCTGTTAAAAAGGTTGTCTTCTTGCCTAAGTAAAAGTGACTTAAAATAAGAAGAGGAATGTTTAGTAAAAAGATAAGTGCACCGATATTGTAGTGCATTAAATAACCGATAATCATCCCTACTCCAGCGAATCCACCACTAATCATGTTATGCGGGATAAAGAACATATTCATAGAAATTGCATACAAAATAGAAGCTACGAAAATAACAACCAACTGTATGATAAATTCTAAGTGAAATGTTTTAGCTGCTGGGAAGGATAAAAAGGCGGTGTCGGGAACGTAATCGGCGTCTCCTAGTTGACCCATAGTATGTTTCATCTCCATATTCATTTTTGATTACAAGAAGAGAATAAAGGTTTTTTCAAAAACTGGCAATAGTTTTATTATAATGCAAAAATTTTATAAATTTCTAATAAATCAAGCCTATTCATTGAGGTGTGTGAATATACTAAAGAAAGCGAATACAATGTTTCTTAATTATTGTTTTCTTGAGAAAATATGCAAAATACTTTTTTTGACGATAAAAGGAAATAGAGAATGTTTGCCGAATGTGCTAAAATGACCTTATTAAGGATGTGAAGCGATGGAATTTTTATTGCAGGATGCAATTCTATATATATCGTTTGTAACGACAGCACTTTGTTTATTAGAAGTTTTCTTCCTTGCTAACGTTTCTCGCTTTGTGCGTCAGCAAGCATCAAGCGGTAGACAAAGAGCATTTGCGTTAGTTGATACGTGTGAAGATAGTGCAGGAAATGTACCGCTATTTTCGATTTTTTATAAATATGGAATGATTCGTTCTGTACGCAGACAAGAATCGAGTGAAGAGAATGACGAGGTCGGTCCGTATACACCAATGTTTCGCTAAATAATTACGAAACATTGGAGGAATGAACATGTTAAAATCATACCGAACTGCGCTCGTTAGTTTATCATTATTACTTGTTTTTGTTTTATCTGGTTGCAGTAATACAGCCCCAATTGATGCACATAGTACGGGAATTTGGGATCATTATTTTGTATATCCAATCTCGTTTATGATTCAATTTGTTGCTCATCATATACCGGGAGCTAGCTTCGGGATTGCTATCATTATTATGACGCTCGTTATTCGTTCAGCAATGATTCCATTAGCTGTTTCGCAATATCGTAGCCAAGCGAAAATGAAGAAAATGCAACCTGAATTGCAGAAGCTAAAGAAAAAATATGGTGATGTAAGTAAAAATCTTGAAAAACAAAAACAGTATCAAAAAGAAATGTCAGAACTAATGAAATCAGGCGGTTGGAATCCACTTGCTGGTTGCTGGCCAATCTTTATACAAATGCCGATTTTCTCTGCTTTGTATTATGCGATTAGCCGAACAGAAGAGATTCGCACATCTTCGTTTTTATGGGTGAACTTAGGACATGCAGATCCTTATCATATATTACCGATTATTGCAGCGTTAACGACATTTATTCAGATGAAGGTTTTCCAGTCTAATATTACAGCTGGAGAACAAGTACAGATGCTAAAGATGCAGCAAATTATGATGCCAGCAATGATTCTATTTATGGGATTCGCAGCACCATCAGGACTTGTGTTGTACTGGATAACAGGTAATTTATTTACAATGACACAAACAATTGTATTAAGAAAAATAATGGAACGTGAAGAATTACAATTACAAAAAGCATAGAAAAACACCGCTCATCATGAGCGGTGTTTTTTTGTTAAGTCGTTAAGGAAATTTTAAGAAACCAACATTACTATAGGCAGTGTATACGCAAGTGTACATACATTAGAAATATGAAGGAGGAAATTTCCTATGAAGAAGAAAACAGTTGGGTATTTAGCGATTGCAGGTGCTTTATCATTCGGAATCATTGGAGGAGTCGGTATCCCGGCATTCGCGGCAACGAATACTCCAGCAGCTGAGCAAGCGACAAAAACGGCGAAAAAAGATTTAGATGACGCTACAAAACAAAAAGTAAAAACGATTATGGATGATACAAAGAAACAGTTAGAGGAGCTAGGTGTAAAGCTTCCAGAGAAAGAAAAACGTAAAGAAATGTTTGCGGGATTAGATGAAGCAACAAAAGAAAAAGCGAAATCAATTTTAGAGCAAGAAAAGTCCGGGAAATTAACACGTGAACAAGCAAAAGAAGAATTAACAAAATTAGGCGTGAAGTTCCCGGAAAAGGGTAAACATGGAGACATGTTTGCTAACTTAGACGAAGCAACAAAAGAAAAAGCAAAATCAATTTTAGAGCAAGAAAAGTCCGGGAAATTAACACGTGAACAAGCAAAAGAAGAATTAACAAAATTAGGCGTGAAGTTCCCGGAAAAGGGTAAACATGGGGACATGTTTGCTAACTTAGACGAAGCAACAAAAGAAAAAGCAAAATCAATTTTAGGTCAAGAGAAATCAGGCAAATTAACACGTGAACAAGCAAAAGAGGAATTAACGAAGTTAGGCGTGAAAATGCCAGAGAAGGGTAAGCATAAAGACATACTTGCTAACTTAGATGAAGCAACAAAGGAAAAAGCAAAGTCTATTTTTGAACAGGAAAAGTCCGGGAAATTAACGCATGAGCAAGCAAAAGAAGAATTAACAAAACTAGGTGTGAAACTCCCAGAGAAAGAGAAGCATGAAGATATCTTTGCGGGATTAGATGAAGCAACAAAAACAAAAGCAAAAGCGATTTTAGACAATGAAAAGAAACAATTAGAGGCATTAAATGTGGATCTTCCGCATCATAAGTTTTTTATGAACAAAGAAGATAAATAATTGAATTACGTATCTTTCGTGTGGGCAACCGGAAGATACGTGCGAGGACCGATTTCTGTCAGCAGAAATCGGTCCCTTTTAATGATTCAATGAAATTTTTTTCATTGTTAGTATGTATCCAAAGACGCAGTAGAAGATTGCAAAACCGATAAACACTTCCGTATATTGATATTTACCTAATACATAGAAGGAAACAGCTGGTATAATAGCTACCACTAAAATGCTATAACCAGGATAATTATGTCGATATATGATAGCGAATAGAACAGAAAGAACTGTAGCGATGATACAAAAAACAGCAATCATAATTGATGCACCTCCTATATGGAGTATACCATTTTTAGGGGATTAGAGAAGTGGCGTAACTTCTGTTATAATATAAGAAGAGAAATATTTCGTATGTTATATAAAAAATATATTGATTTTTTCTAACAATTCAATATAATGAACAATAACTACAAAATTCGACATCAAGAAGTGATGATGAGGACACGATCAATTTTTTACGATTCTCAGAGAGGGAGGCCTTTGGCTGTGAGCTTCCTAATACGGAAAAATAGATTACCACCTCTGAACTGCAGCAGTGAACGAACATCTAGTAATTGCTTGCCGGCAAAAACCGTTATTTTAGACTTGAGAAATTGGTGAAGTGTGTTACTTTGCGAATTGAAACAAGGGTGGAACCACGAATATAACACTCGTCCCTTTTTTAGGGAGGAGTGTTTTTTTATTTCATTTTTGCATCACACTAGGATTGGAAGGAGGATACGCAGCATGCATCATGATGAGAAGAACAAAATTGGTTTAACGGTAGCACTTTCTATCGTAGTAGGAACGATTATTGGGTCTGGTGTGTTTATGAAACCAGGCAGCGTATTAGATTACTCGGGGAGTTCTAATATGGCGATTCTTGCTTGGATAATTGGTGGTCTGTTGACGTTAGCAAGTGGTTTGACAGTAGCTGAAATTGGAGCGCAAATCCCGAAAAATGGTGGGTTGTATACGTATTTAGAGGAGATTTACGGAAGTTTTTGGGGATATTTATCAGGCTGGATGCAAACGATTGTTTATGGGCCAGCTATTATTGGAACATTAGGGTTATACTTTAGTTCTTTAATGATTAATTTTTTCTATTTAGATAAAGTATGGAATTTACCAATCGCAATTGGAACAGTTGTGTTCCTTGGCGTTGTAAATAGTATGGGAACAAAATACGGAGGTATCGTCCAAACAATTACGACAATCGGAAAGATGATTCCAATCGTATTAATTGTTGTGTTAGGTTTCTGGAAAGGGAATAGCGATATTTTTAACGTAGTTGTACCGATATCAGAAAATCAAAGTATCGGGATGGCGATTTTAGCAACGTTATTTGCTTATGACGGCTGGATTTTACTTGCTTCGATTGGCGGAGAAATGAAGAATCCAACAAAGTTATTACCGAAAGCAATGACAGTTGGGATTTTAATTGTAACAGCTGCTTATGTATTAATTAATTTGGCGTTATTGAATGTATTACCAGCAACGCAAATTGTAGACCTTGGAGAAAATGCAACAGCGACAGCTGCAGGAATGCTACTTGGAGAATATGGCGGAAAAATTATTAGTATCGGTATTATCGTTTCTATTTTCGGTTGTTTAAATGGAAAGATTTTAACGTTCCCACGTATCCCGATGTCGATGGCAGAACGTGGACAACTTCCATTTGCTAAGTTTATTGCAAAGGAAAGTCCAAGATTTAAAACACCAGCAAATGCGATTACTGTTGAAATCATTTTAGGAATTATTTTAATGATTATTAGTGATCCGAATAAGCTATCTGAGATTTCCGTATTCATTATTTATATTTTCTATGTAATGACGTTTATTGGTGTCTTCATTTTAAGAAAACGTAATAAGAATAAAGAGCGTGCATACAGTGTACCGTTATTCCCAATCGTACCAATCGTTGCGATTTTAGGTTCGTTCTTTGTAATTGGTAGTGCAATTATCAATGATCCGATAAGTTGTTTCTTATCCATTGGAATTGTCTTTACGGGGCTTCCGGTATATTGGTATTTAAATAAGAAGAATAAAAATGAAGTATCATGAGTGAAGGGTAGGCGTATCATACGCCTACCTTTTTTAATGTAAAAAAATTGTACTTGTGTTCAACTTCTATTTTGGTTACTATAATCGTAGTAACCAAAATAGAAAGCGTGGGGAAAGACTTGAATTTTCGTGTGTATATTTTAGCTATCGCGGCCTTCGTAGTCGGAACGGTTGAGCTAATTATAGGAGGAACGCTTGATTTAGTTGCCGATGATTTAGGAGTATCTATTAGTGCAGCCGGTCAGCTTATCACAATATTTTCAGTAGTATTTGCTTTATCAGGTCCTGTTTTATTAGCATTAACAGGGAAATTTGAAAGAAAAACATTGTATGTTGGGGCATTATCAATTTTCTTAATCGGAAATATTATTTCAGCATGTAGTGTGAATTACGGGATGTTAATGTTCTCAAGGGTGATTTGTGCGGCGAGTGGTTCGCTTATTATTGCACTGTCAGTAACACTTGCTTCTAGCGTTGTAGAACCGCATTTTCGTGCGCGTGCAATTGGAATCATTTTCATGGGGATTAGTGGATCACTTGTACTTGGAGTACCACTTGGTCTTGTACTTGGAAACGCATATGGATGGCGTGCACCATTTGTACTCATTTCAATCTTAACAGTGATGGCAATCGCTTGTATTTCATTATTCTTAACGAAAGTACCACCAACATCGGTATTATCAATAAGAGAGCAAATTGCTACGTTAAAAGATAAAAAAATCGTAAGTGCACAGTTAACATCATTCTTATTTTTAACGGGTCATTTAACACTATATGCATATTTAACACCATTTTTAAAAGATGTTATGCATGTGGGAGCGAATTGGATTAGTGTATTTTACTTCATCTTCGGAATCGCAGCAGTAATTGGGGGCGGCTTCGGAGGCTGGCTTGCTGATAAATGGGGATCGAAGAAAAGTATTATCTCAATTATTATCGTATTTGCGTGTGCAATCTTCATATTGCCAATGATGACATTCTCATTCCCGCTGTTCATTATGATGATGGGACTTTGGAGTATGCTGAGCTGGGCTATTTCGCCAGCACAACAAAATTATTTGATTGAAATTGCACCAGAATCAGCTGGTATTCAGCAAAGTTTAAATAACTCTGCCCTTCACTTAGGGATTGCGCTCGGTTCAACAGTAGGCGGAGTTGTTATTGAGAAATCATCTGTTATATATAATGCTTGGGTAGGCGGCGGCTTTATTATATTAGCGTTGCTTTGCGCAATTTTCTCGATTACGAGAGGACGTTCTACTCAGTTTGCGAAGGAAGAATCTATCGTTTGATAGGTTCTTTTTTATTTGTAAAAAATGGAAGGATTTGGTGGGTGGATGGAGAAAGGTGTATATAGCGAGGTGATGGAAAATGATGTCTAATTTCTCGGTATTCGGCATGATAATTGCGCTACTACCGATATTGATAGTTGTTTTTGTATTAAGATGGGTTCGTTTCATCTATCAAAACTCTGAGAAACAAGTGGAGCAAAATGAGAAAATTATTGAGCTGTTGACGGAGAGAAAGGAAAAAGATAAGTAATATGTATTCGTTTGAAATTTGTTTCTCGTAAGATATGAAGGCACTTATAAAGTGTCTTTTTTATTATGTTTGAAAATTGGAAACATGTAATGTTTATTTGTCAATAGCAGCATGACAACAAACCGTTTTAAAGTTGCTTATTACTATGAAACTTTCTCAACAATTCGACAAGATACTACAAAAAAACCACCTATTCTCTTTTTTTCACTATAAGTACAATGAAACAGTAAGATTGATTCATGTAGAAATTTATATATGGTGGTGGAGAGAATGAAACGAAAGATGGCAGGAAAATGGTTTAGTTTTTTAAGTGCTCTTATTATTTTATTAGGAATTGCAATGCCACAAGTAAAGGCAGAAGTAATGAACAGAGAAACATATAAGATGGATTGGAGCTATAGTAATTCGAAACAGCGTGAAATAAAGACCGAAATAATTAAAACGGCTTCGGGTAGTATTGCGTATTGTTTAACGCCAGATTTACGTTCGCCCAATGGGGATGATTTGCCTGAGATGGGGAAAACATCTGATGCCGTATATCGTGTTTTATTAAATGGATATCCTCAAAAAAGCCCATCTGAATTAGGGGTAGCGACAATGGAAGAAGCGCATTATGCTACACAATTAGCAGTATGGATTGCAGCAAATGAATTAACGGAAGAAGATTTAGTTGCAAAAAATGAACGTGTACATAATCTTATGAAGCGTTTAGTAGAGGCTTCAAAAAAAGAAACTGGATCACAAGATATATTTTTTAAAGTTAATCCTGTCGATTCACAAACTGCTACACAAAAAGGTGATTATTTAGAAACAGGATTTTATGTAGTGCAAACAAATGCGGTTTCTGGCTCTTATACAATTCTTCCTGAAAATGCTCCTAAAGGGCTTCGAATTGTAAATGAAAATGGAGAAGAGAAAAGCACATTATCAATTAACGAAAAATTCAAAATCTTAATTCCGAAAGATACGAGTAGTGGTAATTTTAAAATGAAAGTGAAGTCTACTTTAACAAATTTACAAGCAATAGCTTTTAAAGGACCGGAAAAAGTTCAAAATACAACGGTATTGTTACAAAGAAATAGTGAGAAAATCAGTACAGATTTAGTTGTAAATTGGGAATCAGTAGGCTCTTTAAAGATTATGAAATTAGGAGAAAAAAAGGAATTATTAAAAGGGGCGGTGTTTGAAGTTTCTAATGAAAACTTTAAACAAAATGTTACGACTAATGATAAGGGGATTGCGGAGTTAGGTAATCTTCCAATCGGTATATATAGCGTCAAAGAAATTCAAGCGCCAGCTGGATATGTGTTAGACGGAAGCGTTAAAAAAATTGAAGTGAAAACTGGTGAAACTGCTGTATTAGAGTTGAAAAATGAAAATGTAAAAGGTGAGTTAGAAATAACGAAAATAGATGTAGCGGATGGAAATACGAAGTTACCGAACGCAGAGTTTACAATCTACAACGAACAAGGGAAAGAAGTAGTAAAAGGGAAAACGGATGAAAAAGGTGTAGCGAAATTCAAACTACCATACGGAAAATACACGTATAAAGAAACAATAGCGCCAAATGGATATGTAATAAATGAAGAGACGTTCGCATTTGAAATAAAAGAGAATGGAGAAATTATTAAACATATCGTTCAAGATAAGAAGGTAGAAGGTGAATTAGAAATAACGAAAGTAGATGTAGCGGATGGGAATACGAAATTACCAAATGCAGAGTTTACAATCTACAACGAACAAGGGAAAGAAGTAGTAAAAGGAAAAACGGATGAAAAAGGTATAGCGAAATTCAAACTACCATACGGAAAGTACACGTATAAAGAAACAATAGCGCCAAATGGATATGTAATAAATGAAGAGACATTCGGATTTGAAATAAAAGAGAATGGAGAAATTATTAAACATATCGTTCAAGATAAGAAGGTAGAAGGTGAGTTAGAAATAACGAAAGTAGATGTAGCGGATGGGAATACGAAATTACCAAATGCAGAGTTTACAATCTACAACGAACAAGGGAAAGAAGTAGTAAAAGGAAAAACGGATGAAAAAGGTATAGCGAAATGTTTTGGTTCGCGTGGAATTGCCTGAAACCACGTAAATAAAAACTGATAAGCCGTAATTCCGTGCTGCTATACATATAGGAGGAACGTGTTACGCGCGTGGCTAGCTGTTGGTCGTGCAGGGGGTACAGAGTATGCGCCTACAAAAACAGCACCCCTCATCGGAATCCTGTTCTTCTGGTGAGGGTGGGTGAGAACTTACCCAGGGACGATTCTCTAAAAGGTTCGGGTGGTTATCGTTAGCATTACGGTGCTAGGGAGTACATTCAGTTTGTCGTGTAGGGACGATATTACAAGGACAAGCCATAGAAAAAGGATGTATGCGGTGAAAATCGCTGAGTGAACAGGGTCTATACATACGGATACCTTATAAGTGACCGCATGGCGAAAACAAGACGCTTATCCATCTATTTTGATCGATTACTTTTTTGTAGTCTTTCAAAGTAGGGGATAAATCTGCCTTCCAGCCGTATTCCATAATCGTTCCCACATGATAAAGACCCTAAAGACCTTCAGTCAAGAATAATTGCGAAGAAAAGCAGAAAAACATGAGATTGTTTAAGCTCTACCAAATGCAGAGTTTACAATCTACAACGAACAAGGGAAAGAAGTAGTAAAAGGAAAAACGGATGAAAAAGGTATAGCGAAATTCAAACTACCATACGGAAAGTACACGTATAAAGAAACAATAGCACCAAATGGATATGTAATAAATGAAGAGACATTCGGATTTGAAATAAAAGAGGATGGAGAAATTATTAAACATATTGTGAAAAATAAGAAAGAAGAAAAGGCATCGCTTCCTTCTAAGCCAAATAAGCCAACACCGAATGGAGAAGTGAAACCTTCCGCTGATGTGAAGCCGATGCAACAACCTAATACTCATAATGAAGTGCGTTTGCCAGCTACTGGCGGCGTCGGTAATGAATTTACGGTTTTATTTGTTCTAGGACTTGGTTTTATTATTGCAGGAGCTTATGTGTTAAAGATGAAAAATAGAAAAGAAATGTAGAAAAAAACGCCTTGTAATAGAGGCGTTTTTTAGTATCTCAACTTCATCAACAAACTCTTAATTTCCTCATCTTCCATAAAGAGGTCATGGTGTTTCTGAGTAATCTTTGCAAGTGCAACGTCATGATAGAAAAATTCTGTAAAGAACTTCACGAATGGTTGTGACATTGTTTTCATTGCTTGCCATGACTCTTGTTCTACGCCAGCAAATAAAATTTCGCGGTCGTCAACGATGAGCAGTAAGTATCGCTCTAGCGCGTTAGGCTCTTCGGCTGGGATTAGAAAATGCATGTTTTCTAAGTCTGTTTCTACTTTTCCAACTATAAGGGACTCGGTTTTGACGCCTTGTTTTGCCTTTTCTTCTAATAACGGAAGATATTCTAAAAGAGTATCGTTCCAAGCTGAAATGCGAATCGATTCTTTTGCACTTTCGATGAGTTCTTTACTTTGAACGCGAATAGACGATTGCATTTTTAAGCTCCATACACGGTCATCTGTAAATGATTTTTTCGATATAGTTGTCTCTAATTCTTTAATGTTGGATTGAAATTCTGTCGTTAATTTTTCAATTGCTAGCTTGAGTGGTAATGCTGTATACATCTTTTTCTTCTCCGAAACAGAATCCATTACCATTCCTTTATCGATTAGGCGTGCAAGCACTTCATATATTTTGGCTTTTGGTACACCAGAATGCTTCACAATCGTTGTAGCATCTAATGGTTCGTTGCTTGATACGACAACTTCGTAAGCTTGGCTTTCATATTGTGAGAAACCGAATTTTTGTAACATAGTTACCTCCGAACGAATGAGATTATATTTTAAGGATAATGAACTATTTGTTTTTGCACAAGTGGTAGTCAGTTTTCTAATTGTATTAAGGTGAGAATTAATTTCAATTTTTTAATTTTATCTATTATACTTAATATAATGATTAATAAGAATTGAATTCAATACGAAGGGGATGCTTGGGGGAAGATGTTAAGAAGTTTACGTTTAAAAATTGCGGTAGTATTTTCGGTACTTATTTCTATGATGTTCGTAATATTAGGTACAGCTATGTATCAATTACAGAAAGAGAAGGAAGTGCGCTCCTTAGACCAGTATTCTCAAAATACGATGGATCTTGTGACAGAGCAGTTAACTGCATTTATGCAGCGAATTGAAGAAGATATGGGTCATTATGGAAGTCATGATGATATTCAAAACATGTTACAGGATGGAGTTACTGTAGAAGAAGAGAGCTTTATTTTAAAAGAGTTTTCAAGATTTAAAAAGAACCATCCTGATATTTTAGATGTATACATTGGGACAAAAGATAAAAAAACATTGAGTGCAAATCTTGCTGACGGAGGAAAAGTACCGGAAGGGTATGATCCAACAAGTCGTCAGTGGTATAAAGCATCTGAATCCGATACAAAATCAATTATTTGGGGACAACCACAATATGAAATTGCGACAGGTAAGTTAAGCATTGGGGTTTCAAAAGCCATTGTCGGACAAGATGGTTCTGTATTAGGAGTAGTAGCAATGGATGTATCACTAGGAACAATTCAAAAGCTACTCCACAATATTCAATATAATAACGGCGGAGAAATGTTTATCGTAAATGATAAAAATATTGCCATTGTATATCCAGAGAAAGTAGGAAAAGATGTTTCAAAGGAACCTCTTTTAAAAAGTTTGAATAAAGATGAAACAAAATTTGCGGTGACAACATTAGGCGGAAAAGATGTAGTAGCCTATAGTCAACTGTTTGATAAGATGAAATGGAAAATTGGGATTGTTTATCCGAAAGAAACGATTGATGGGCTATTAAATAGTACGAGAAATACAGTCATTATAATGGCATGTATTAGTTTATTAGTTGGAATCGTAGCTTCATACTTGTTCTCAAGAAGGCTAGCAAGACCACTGCAACTATTAACGAATCACGTTCAAAAAGTAGCAGAAGGTGATTTAACGTTGCAAATGAAAGTGACAAGTAAGGATGAAGTTGGAGAACTGACGAACCATTTTAATCATATGGTTGAGCAAATGAATGAAATGGTAAGTAAAATTAAAAATAGTGTATCAACTGTGCAGCAATCAACGAATAATCTACATTATTTAACGAATGAAACTGTAGCTGCTAGTAGAGAAGTGTCAGGGGCAATGGATGATGTGAGCGGAGGAGCGTCCACTCTTGCTAATAGTGTAGATGAAGTTTCAGAACAGCTCGAGAATATGGCGCAGTCAGTGGAACAAATGAATAACTCTGTTGGTGAAATAAAAGGGGTGGCTGGCAAAGCGGAAGAGGCATCTAAGCAAGGGCTAAATACGATGCGTAATTTAGTTCGTACAAGGGGTCAATCATCTTCGATTGTTGTTCATACAGAGGAAGCATCCGGAAAGTTAGAACAAAGAGTTGGCTCGATTCAAAATGTGGTAGAGCTTATAAAGGGGATTTCGGATCAAACGAATTTACTTGCTTTAAATGCTTCAATCGAGGCGGCACGTGCGGGCGAACAAGGTAAAGGTTTTGCTGTTGTTGCTGAAGAAGTTCGAAAATTAGCGGAACAATCAAAAGAAGCAACAGTAGAAATTGCGACGATGATTGGTGATGTACAAGTAGAGGTAAGGCGAGTTGTAGAAGTTGTAAGTAAATTGAAAGATATCGCGGATATACAAAATACAGTTACGACAGAGGCAGAAACGGAATTCCGCACAATTATGTCAGTTGTAAATACGATTAGTACTTCAGTGGAACAAATTGTAGAAGAGGTACATAATATCGGTCACGAGCAAGGAGAAATTACAGCGGTAATGCATACAATTGCCGGTACGAGTCAAGAAAGCGCAGCGGTTTCGGAAGAGGTAAATGCTGCGACTGAATCACAAGTGAATCATCTAGAAAAGGTAGCTCATACGATGGAAAGCTTGACGGAGCATATGAGAGACTTAGAAAGATTGGTTGAGCAATTTAAAATAGAGGAATAACAAATTAGTAAAATGCTGCGTATTTCGGTAAAATAGACAATGGATATATATAAGAAGCAAGTATAGGAGGAAGACTACTATGGCAATTGTTGACGTATCGATTATTCCAGTAGGAACAGGTAATCCAAGTGTTAGTGAGTATGTAGCAGAAGTACAAAAGGTGCTAGAGAAAAATGCAGATCGCGTGAAGTATCAATTAACACCAATGAATACAGTTATTGAAGGAGATCTTCCTGTCATTCTAGAAGTTATTCAACAAATGCATGAAGTTCCATATACGAAAGGTGCACAGCGCGTTGCAACAACAATTCGTATTGATGATCGTCGTGATAAAGTAAGCACAATGGAGAAAAAATTAAACTCTGTTCGATCAAAATTATAAAGAAAAGCAGCGATTTTCGCTGCTTTTTTCATATAGGAGGTAGATAAGATGAGTGAAAAGTTTAATGAACAATTTGACGGGTTGTTAGAGAAATACACGGAACTATTACTTGGAGAGAGCAATGAAGAGAGAAAAGAACAGGTGCAGAAGTGGGCACTGTATTCTTACATAGCGAAGACGATGCCGGCTTTAGTGAAGCATTGGAATGAAACATATCCGGATGCAAAAGAAGAGATGGTGCAGTTAATTACAGATATTAAAAGGCTGAATGAAGAAAAGAGAAATGAGCAATAAAAAAGCTTGGAGAAAATATAATCTCAAGTTTTCTGTATTAATATCCTTATATAATTTACATGGAATATAAAGGGTTTTATAGGTATGTCGAATATTTTCGACATGCCTATTTTGCGCCTAGTAAACTCCATTTTTCTAAATGTCGAAAAATATTTTAGTCATATTTATAAGCGAGAATATAGGGTTTTAAATGTTTTTATAGTATTTTATAAATTATCTAAATAATTATTTGTATCCAATAATTTTAAACAATGATATAATTTTGAAGAGGGGTAAAAAACAGATAAATCAAGTCATAGGGGTGAATTACATGGAACAATTAATGCGAAATTCGTTTCTTTTCTTATCTAAAAATAAAGCGCTAACAAAACTGGCTAAAAAGTACGGTTTACGCTTTGGTGCAGGCCGCTTTGTCGCAGGGGAGACAATTGAATTAGCGACAGCAGCTATTAAACAATTGAACAAGCAAGGACTTTGCGTAACAATCGATTATTTAGGGGAATTCGTTGATAATGAAGCGGAAGCAAATGAAATGGCTAACCAATCGATTGAAGCAATCCGTGCAATTGGAAGAGAAGGTCTTGATTCGCAACTTTCTTTAAAGATGACTTCTATGGGATTAGATATCTCTGATGAAATCGTAATGAACAATATGCGCCGCATTCTAGAAGCTGCAAAAGAAAATGGTGTGTTCGTTACAATTGATATGGAAGATTATACACGCTGTGGAAAGACAATTGATATCTTTAAACAGTTAAAGTCTGAGTACGATAATATTGGTACTGTTATTCAAGCTTACCTATATCGTACAGAAAAAGATATTGAGGACTTAAATGCTTATAATCCTAATTTACGTCTTGTAAAAGGGGCTTATAAAGAACCTGAAGAAGTGGCGTTCCCGGACAAGAAAGATGTAGATGACAATTATAAAAAGATTATTAAAATGCACTTATTAAATGGAAATTATACTGCAATTGCTTCACATGACGAAGCGATTATTGAATATACGAAAAAACTTGCCGAAGAACACAACATTCCAAGGGATCAATTTGAATTCCAGATGTTATATGGTATTCGTAATGAGCGTCAACTTGAGCTAGTAAAAGAAGGTTACAAAATGCGTGTTTACGTACCTTATGGAAACGACTGGTATGGCTACTTCATGCGTCGTCTAGCAGAGCGTCCAGCAAACGTTGCGTTCGTATTAAAAGGTATGGTTAAAAAATAACCAAGGAGAAAATACTCCTTGGTTATTTTAATTGCTGAAATGCGTAATGTGCCATTTTCTTTGTATCAGGATACAGTTGCTTGCGAGTAGAAGATAATACAACATTAATGACACGTTTACCGTCTTTCTCATCCACTGTTACGACTGTATATTTTCCGAGTGCTGATAGACCGCTTTTACTTCCAATTGCATATGGATCGTCATATAGTTCTTCTCGTCCATAGTTTGCAATCTTTGGAGAGCGTTCTGAAGTATGTAGAGTTGTACGCGTTGAATTCATATATTCTAAAACAACTGGGTACTTTAATGCTTCTTTCGTAATTATAGCA
Source organism: Bacillus sp. BD59S (assembly GCF_007363175.1). Taxonomy (NCBI): domain Bacteria; kingdom Bacillati; phylum Bacillota; class Bacilli; order Caryophanales; family Bacillaceae; genus Bacillus; species Bacillus sp. BD59S. Next base: position 4,648,978 of record NZ_CP034686.1, on the reverse strand, counting down.
ATGTCATATGGTGATACTTTGTTTCCTAGTGCATCAGCACCACTTGCGTTTTTGAAAGTCGCATGCTTTGTACCGAGTTCCTTCGCTCTAGCATTCATCATTTTTACAAATTCATTTTTTGATCCTGCGATATGTTCTGCGATGGATTCAGCTATTGGGTCTGCACTAATGATAAGCATCAGTTTTAATGCCTCATCACGTTTTAACTTTTCCCCAGCACGAAGTTTAATTTTCTTACTTTGACTTTCTGTTTTAATTGCGTTCTCTGTAACTGTAATTTCCTCATCCTCTTTTACATTCTCTAGTAAAAGAAGGGTTGTCATCATTTTGGCTATACTAGCCGGATAAGAGCGTTCGTCTTCTCGTTTTCCATACAAAATCTCACCTGTGTCTGCATCGATTGTAATTCCGTATTGCCCAGTGATGCTAGGTTGATCGGCTCTTACAGTTTGTTGTCTTTGTGCGTAAGAGAAGAAAATCATCCCTGTAAAGAGTGTGGCAATCATTACAATCATAACTATTGTTCGTTTCATTATAATTCCCTCATTTGTTACAAATAAATTGGGCAGAAAAAGCAGCCATTACCCATTATGCCACGTTCTCTGCCCAAAAATATAGCGTTATTTTTCGCCCATATTATGCTTCTTATATTGTTGGTTATTACCTTGACGTCCTTTTTCTACACCTCGATCAGTTGGGCCAGCGTTTCCTGTCACACTTGCTGCGCTAATTCCAGCCTTTGAAGGGTTCTTCTTAAGTTTTGCCATATATATTCCTCCAGTTTCGTCAGATTATAAAAAGGGAAAGTGTATTTTCGTGAAGAAAATACATATATAGCATGGGCAAATAAAAGAAAAATATTTATCCCACTTTAATGGGCAGTAAGACCCTCATCTCAAAATTCAGCGAAAGCAAAGAAGTTAGGTGGGGATCAACTGCCCATAAAAGTCCGATTGGTGAGGGCTAATAATCAGTAGGGGATGAAGGAAACCCTTACTGATTAAAGTTTTTCTTTATTTCAGAAAATTTTATCAATAAATATATTGCGAAAATTTAAATAGTATCATATATTTATTAGTAGAGGCTCACTCATTGATTGCGACTTATGTCGAAAAATTGAATGAGCATTCATTCAAGAATAGGGGGAGAATTGGATGTTCCAAATTAAAAAGGCTGCTGTTCTAGGGTCAGGCGTAATGGGTTCAGGAATTGCGGCACACTTAGCTAATATTGGTATTCCGACATTATTGCTTGATATTGTACCACCTGCGCTTACGAAAGAAGAAGAAGCGAAGGGACTTACATTAGAACATAAAAGTGTGAGAAATCGTTTTAGTAATACGGCACTGCAAAAACTATTAAAGCAAAAACCAGCTCCTCTGACAGTGAAAGGAAATTTAGCACTGATTGAAGCAGGTAACTTAGAAGATGATCTTGAGCGTCTAGCTGATGTAGATTGGATTATTGAAGTAGTAGTTGAAAACTTAGATATTAAAAAGAAATTATTTGAAAAAGTAGATGCTGTTCGTAAACCGGGTTCTATCGTAAGCTCGAATACGTCAGGCATTTCAGTTGAAAAAATGGCAGAAGGTCGTTCAGACGACTTCCAGAAACACTTCTTAGGCACACACTTTTTTAACCCACCACGATATTTAAAACTTCTAGAGGTAATACCGACGAAAGAAACAGATCCACAAGTATTAAGCTTCATGAAACTATTTGGCGAAGACGTTCTTGGAAAAGGCGTTGTTATCGCAAAAGACACACCAAACTTTATTGGAAACCGCATCGGTACGTACGGTTTATTAGTAACTCTTCAAGAGATGGTAAAACGCGGCTATAGCATTGGGGAAGTTGATTCAGTAACAGGCCCGCTTATTGGTCGTCCGAAGAGCGCAACGTTCCGTACATTAGATGTTGTCGGTTTAGATACATTCGTACACGTTGCAAATAACGTATATGAAAACGTACAAGAAGAAGAGCGCGATGTATTTAAAGTACCAGCTTTCATGCATGACATGCTTGATAAAAAATGGCTCGGAAGCAAAACAGGTCAAGGATTCTTCTTAAAACAAGGAAAAGAAATTTTAGAATTAAATCCAGAAACGATGGAGTACGAAGCTCGTAAAAAATTAAAAGCTGCATCGATCGAGTTAAGTAAACAAGAAAAAGGTTTATCGAATAAATTGAAAGCGCTTGTATATGCGAAAGATCGCGCAGGAGAGTTGTTATGGAATATCATCACACCAACTCTTTTATACTCTGCAAAACTTCATAAAGAAATTGCTGACGATATCGTTGCAATTGACCAAGCGATGAAGTGGGGCTTCGGCTGGGAGCAAGGACCGTTTGAAGTTTGGGATGCAATCGGCGTTGAAAAGTCCGTTCAAAAGATGGAAGAAAACGGCGTAGTTGTACCGACTTGGGTGAAAGAAATGTTAGAGAAAGGTTTCACTACTTTCTACAAACATGATAACGGAGATAGCTACTATTACGATAATGGCGAATATAAGCTAATCGAACGTAATAAAAAGGCAATTTCTCTTAAGCAATTAAAAGCGAAAAATGGCGTATTAAAGAAAAATAGCGGAGCGAGCTTAATCGATTTAGGCGACGGCATCCTTTGTTTAGAATTCCATTCGAAGAGCAATGCAATCGGTATGGATATTACGCAAATGATTAACTACGCTGTTGATGAAGTAGAAAAGAATTATAAAGGTCTTGTTATCGGTAACCAATCGAAGAACTTCTGCGTTGGTGCGAACTTAGCAATGATCTTAATGGAAGCACAAGACGACAATTACTTTGAAATTGAGTGGGTTGTGAAAAACTTCCAAGATGCAATGACGAAAATTAAATACTCTTCTAAGCCAGTTGTAGCAGCACCATATGGTATGACGCTTGGCGGAGGTACAGAAGTTTGCTTACCAGCAGCGAGCATTCAAGCTTCTAGTGAAACGTATATGGGCTTAGTAGAAGTTGGTGTTGGCTTAATCCCTGGCGGAGGCGGTAATAAAGAGCTATACATTAAGCACTTAAATAAAATGGCAAACGGCGTAGAATTTGATCTACAAAAAGTTGCAAATAAAGTGTTCGAAACAGTCGCAATGGCGAAAGTTTCAACTTCAGGACAAGAAGCAGTTTCTCATAACTTCTTAGGTGATAAAGACGGTATTAGTGTGAATGGTGATCACTTACTATACGATGCGAAACAGAAAGCACTTGCTTTATATGAAGCTGGTTATAAAGCACCGATCCGTAAAAAGATACCGGTTGTTGGTGAAACAGGATATGCAACTCTTGCACTTGGTGCAGAAGCAATGCATTTATCTGGTTACATTTCAGAGTACGATCTTCACATTGCGAAGAAACTTGCATATGTCATCGCGGGCGGAAAAGTGCCGTATGGAACAGAAGTTGATGAGCAGTATTTATTAGATGTAGAACGTGAAGCATTTATTAGCTTAGTAAGTGAGATGAAATCACAAGCAAGAATGCAGCACATGCTTGTAAAAGGAAAGCCATTACGTAACTAATAACGAGGGGAGATATCGTTCATGAGAGAAGCTGTCATTGTTGCGGGAGCAAGAACACCAATTGGAAAAGCAAAGAGGGGTTCATTAAAAACAGTTCGTCCTGACGATCTAGGGGCGTTAGTAGTAAAGGAAACGTTAAAGCGTGCGAATTATGAAGGACCGATCGATGATTTAATTTTCGGTTGTGCGATGCCAGAAGCAGAGCAAGGTTTAAATATGGCTCGTAATATCGGCGGATTAGCAGGACTTTCTTACGATGTTCCAGCTATTACAATTAACCGTTACTGTTCTTCAGGTTTACAAAGTATCGCTTACGGAGCAGAGCGCATTATGCTTGGTCACTCGGAAGCGGTATTATCCGGCGGAGCGGAATCAATGAGTTTAGTTCCAATGATGGGACACGTTGTTCGTCCAAATAGTCGCCTTGTAGAGGCAGCTCCAGAATATTATATGGGTATGGGACATACAGCAGAGCAAGTTGCTGTGAAATATGGAATTTCTCGTGAAGAGCAAGATGCATTTGCAGTAAGAAGTCATCAACGTGCTGCGAAAGCATTAGCTGCAGGAAACTTTGCTGATGAAACAGTATCTGTAGATGTAACGTTACGTACTGTTGGATCAAATAACAAACTGCAAGAAGAAACAATCATTTTCGCACAAGACGAAGGTGTAAGAGCAGAAACGACGCTAGACATTTTAGGTAAATTACGTCCAGCATTTAACGTTCGCGGTTCTGTAACAGCTGGTAACTCTTCACAAATGAGTGACGGTGCAGCATCTGTACTATTAATGGATCGTGAAAAAGCAGTGAGCGATGGCATGAAACCACTTGCGAAATTCCGTTCATTTGCAGTAGCTGGTGTACCACCAGAAGTGATGGGAATCGGCCCGATTGCAGCAATTCCAAAGGCGTTAAAATTAGCTGGTTTAGAGCTATCAGATATCGGCCTATTCGAACTAAATGAAGCATTCGCTTCTCAATCCATTCAAGTTATTCGTGAACTTGGTTTAGATGAAGAAAAAGTAAACGTAAACGGCGGTGCAATCGCACTTGGACATCCACTTGGCTGTACAGGAGCAAAACTAACACTATCTCTTATTCACGAAATGAAACGTCGCAACGAACAATTCGGTATCGTAACAATGTGTATCGGCGGCGGAATGGGAGCAGCGGGAGTGTTTGAATTACTATAAAAAAAGTGCAGGTGGCTCGTTCAGAACAGGAGGGCGTTGGAAGCCCTGACGAAGAGGCGCTTTTTGCCTCACAGGAAGGGGTGAAACGACCGACTGTTCTAGCCACTGGAACTGGATTATAAAAAAAGTGGAAGCGGATTGCTTAGAACGAGACGCTGCCAATGCAAAGAATGGAAGCAACAAAGGTTTATAAAAAATAAACGGGAGAGCCAGCTTCTTTCAAAATGAGAGAAGCGGCTTATGAAAATATGAAGGAGGAAATTTTCATGGAAAAAACAGTAGGAAATGCGGTTAAAGGCGGTAGCTTTTTAGTAGATGAGATTACGATTGATCAAGTGTTTACGCCAGAAGATTTTTCATCTGAGCATAAAATGATTGCAAAAACGACAGAGGACTTTATCGTAAATGAAGTTCTACCAGAGCTTGAATATTTAGAGCAACATGAGTTTGATCGTTCTGTTCGTCTTTTAAAGGAAGCTGGGGAACTTGGTTTATTAGGCGCTGACGTACCAGAAGAGTACGGCGGAATTGGTCTTGATAAAGTAAGCTCAGCGTTAATCGCAGAGAAATTCTCTCGCGCTGGTGGCTTTGCAATTACTCACGGTGCTCACGTAGGTATCGGATCTTTACCAATCGTGTTATTCGGTAACGAAGAGCAAAAGAAAAAGTATTTACCATTACTTGCAACTGGTGAAAAATTAGCTGCATACGCATTAACAGAGCCAGGTTCAGGATCTGACGCATTAGGTGCAAAAACAACGGCACGTTTAAATGCAGAAGGTACACATTACGTATTAAATGGTGAAAAACAGTGGATTACAAACTCTGCATTCGCTGACGTATTTATCGTATATGCAAAAATTGATGGAGAGCACTTCTCAGCATTTATCGTGGAGAAAGACTATGCTGGTGTATCTACAAGCCCAGAAGAAAAGAAAATGGGTATTAAATGTTCTTCAACTCGTACGTTAATTTTAGAAGATGCGTTAGTACCGAAAGAAAATTTACTTGGTGAAATCGGTAAAGGTCATATTATCGCATTCAACATTTTAAATATTGGTCGTTATAAATTAGGTGTTGGTACAGTTGGATCTGCGAAACGTGCAGTAGAGATTTCAGCACAATATGCAAACCAACGTCAACAGTTCAAACAACCAATCGCTCGCTTCCCATTAATTCAAGAGAAACTTGCGAATATGGCAGCAAAAACATATGCAGCTGAAAGCTCTGTATATCGTACAGTAGGTTTATTCGAAAGCCGCATGAGCACATTATCTGAAGAAGAAGTAAAAGACGGTAAAGCAGTAGCAGCTTCTATCGCTGAATATGCAATCGAGTGCTCTTTAAATAAAGTATTCGGTTCTGAAGTACTAGATTATACAGTAGATGAAGGTGTTCAAATTCACGGTGGTTACGGATTTATGGCAGAGTACGAGATTGAAAGAATGTACCGCGATTCTCGTATTAACCGTATTTTCGAAGGAACGAATGAAATTAACCGCCTAATCGTACCAGGTACGTTCTTACGTAAAGCGATGAAAGGTGAATTACCACTTCTTCAGAAAGCACAAAAATTACAAGAAGAGTTAATGATGATGATGCCAGAAGAAGTAGGCGATGAGCCATTAGCACTTCAAAAATATTTAGTAACTAACGCGAAGAAAATCGGCTTAATGGTAGCTGGATTAGCTGCTCAAAAATACGGTAAAGCATTAGATAAAGAGCAAGAAATTCTTGTCAATATCGCTGACATCGTAAGCAATCTATACGCAATGGAATCAGCTGTTCTTCGTACAGAAAAAGCAATCAAAACAACTGGTCTTGAAAAGAATAAACAAAAAGTGTTATACACTGAAGTATTCTGCCAAGAAGCATTTAACGAAATCGAAGCAGATGCGAAAGAAACACTTATCGCAGTTGAAAACGGCGACATGCTACGCATGATGTTATCATCATTACGTAAATTAACTCGCCACACACCACTTAACGTAATTCCGAAGAAACGTGAAATCGCTGCGAAAATTTTAGAAGATGAGCGTTACACGGTTTAATATCTATAAATAACAGTAGTCGTTTATACGACTACTGTTATTTTTTTTTGAAAAAAAGAAATTTTTAGTGACATAAAACTAATGCCATTAGTATAATAAAACTAATGGCATTAGTTTTCGTGAAAAGGGAGATGGGAATATGAGAATGATGCATGAAAAAACGGTATATCAATTGTCATTTTTGCCAAGAGTGTTTCCTGTAAATTGTTACTTTGTGGAGGAAGAAGATGGTTTAACTTTAATTGATGCTGCTTTGCCATATAGCGCAAAAGGAATTTTACAGGCGGCTGAGAAAATAGGAAAACCAATTACGAATATTGTATTAACACATGCACATGATGATCACATCGGTGCATTAGACGCATTAAAGGAAGTACTTCCTCATGTTCCAGTCTATATTTCTAAGCGAGACGCAAAGCTGTTAGAAGGAGATACGACGTTACAAAAGGATGAACCGAATATACCGATAAAAGGCGGTGTACCTAAAAAGGTAAAAACGGTACCTGATGTTTTATTGGAAGATGGCGACCGAGTTGGATCGCTTCTTGCGATTATAACACCGGGACATACGCCAGGCTCCATGTCGTTTCTTGATATAAGAAATAAAGCTCTGATTGTCGGGGATGCATTCCAAACAAGAGGAGGTATGGCTGTTTCAGGACAAATGAAATTTTGGTTTCCGTTTCCGGCGATGGCAACGTGGAGTAAAGAAATATCATTACAAAGTGCAGAGAAGTTAAGAGAATATGAGCCGTCCTTGCTTGCGGCAGGACATGGAAAAATGATAAACGATCCAGGGGCTGTCATAGAGCTTGCTATTAAGGAAGCGAAGCGGAATATAGAAAGTAGAAAAGAGGGTTAATTGATGTCACCGAGAATCGGACTTACATTACAGAAAATTGTAGAAACAGCAGCAGAAATTGCAGATACAAATGGAATACAAGAAGTAACGTTAGCTTCATTAGCGCAAACATTAGGGGTACGTTCCCCCTCGCTATACAATCATGTGAAAGGTTTACAAGATGTACGGAAACATCTTGGTATTTACGGAATCAAACAGCTGTATAACAGACTGGAAGAAGCGGCGGAAGGTAAACGGATGGATGAAGCAATTCATGCTTTAGGAGAAGCGTATGTAGCATTTGTCCGAAAACATCCTGGATTGTATGAAGCAACTTTTTTACGAGATGAAGAAGTAAGGAAAGCAGGTGACGGAATTGTAAAGCTTTGTCTTCAGGTTTTACAACAGTACGGCTTAGAAGGAGAGAATGCACTTCATGCGACACGTGGATTTAGAAGTATTTGTCATGGATTTGCGTCGATTGAACAGCAAGGTGGATTTGGTTTGCCGTTAGATTTGGATATAAGTTTACATGTATTATTGGAAACGTTTATCAAAGGGTTACATGGAATGAGAGAGTGAATAAGAAGCGAGAAAACATGAATTTGTTATTAATCATGCTTTTTGTATAGTAGGCTGCGATTTACTGGAGGCAAAATTGCAAAAGGATGTGATATGAAATGTTTGCAGGGCATTTTGGTTTAGCAGCAGTAGTGAAAACAAAGTCACCGAAACTACCACTTTGGGTTCTCATGTTAAGCACACAATTGTTGGATGTCATTTTTTTGCCGCTTTATGTTTTAGGAGTAGAGACAATTGAGTCTATTTATAGTAATGGTTATGGTGAAGCAATCATTCATGCGGATTATTCACACTCTTTAATAGGGGCACTGTTTATTGCTTTTGTTGCAGGGATAGTAGGTATGAGGTTTTGGGGCAAGCGGAGTGGTTTTGTTGTTGGTGCTGTAGTTTTTAGTCATTGGATTCTTGATTTACTTGTGCATCGTGCTGATTTGCCGTTACTTCCGGGGAATTACGGAGACTTACCTATGCTCGGTTTTGGATTGTGGCGATTTCCGGCTATTAGTATCATATTGGAATGTATTCTTATTGCAGTAGGTGGTATATTATACTTCCGATATATTGTTTCAAGTGCGGGCGCACAAAAGAAATTTATAGCACAAGTAACTGGTGGATTGGTAGTTGGATTATTAATTCTTTCGTTACTTATCAGTATAGTGTCTTGAATATGAATAGCCGGGAACCTTAGAAATGATTCTAAGGTTTTTTTAGTGCATATGATTCCAAAAGAATGGTAGGTTTTTCCTTATTAAATAATATTATTTAGCAGGTTTGAAAAATGTGTATATGGCTAAGGAAAGGCAAACGAAAATAAATGAGATTGGATCTTGATATGGACTAGGCTCAGAGCCCTTCTGGATTTCTGTAAGGAAGTCATGTGTTTTCATGTTCATTGCTCCTTTAACTAATAAGTTTTATATGATGCGAGGGTTATGGTGAATAGGAAGTGTTTTTTGAAATTTCATATAATAATTATTGCATAGCAATTGTATTCCTAAAACTATAAAATATAAAGTTTTTATAATATGTAAAATTGCATATTATTCTTTTTGTAAAATTTGTTATATTATCTTTATATTTAAATTAAAGGATTTTAATGATATAAATGAGAATAACTGGAGGGATACTGTGAGTAAAACAGTGTTAGAAGCGTATAGTGCGGAAAGAAAAATAGAGAATATAACATATAAAAATCTATTTGTAATGATAGCAATGATTATAGGGATTTCACTCCTAGGAGGATTATTCCTTGGTTTAGCCTTTGGGATTTATGGAGAAGAAGCATTAAGTACTAAATTAGAAGGATATTATTTGCTCTTATTCGATGCATCTGTTGTTGCTATCGTTTTATTAGCTTATAAACCGGTTCTTTATTTTATTAAATCTATTTGGGATTTATCCGTTTTGAAGAGTGGGAAGACATATTTATATCTATTAATTGGTTTTATTATCATTGCAGTATCACAATATTTAATGTTACATGTATTTAGTTTTGAAAGTGCAGCAGAACAAAAGGAACAATTAGGAAGTTTAAGCCTTCAAAATAGCATACAAAGTATTATATATGTGTTAAGTGTTGCTATCATTACACCGGTTAAAGAAGAAATTCTATTTCGAGGTATTTTATATCGATTTTTAGAAAAGAGATATAATTTTTTAGTTAGTATCATTATTTCTTCCTTCATTTTTGGAATTCTTCATGGAGGTCTTCTAATTACGGCAACGATTATGGGAATGGTATTTGCAATGTTATACAAAAAGACACAATCTATTATACCTAGTATTATTTTACATATTGTATGGAACTTACTTGTGAGTATAAGTATGATTGTATCTCTATAAAAATAAATACATAACCAGTACAAAAGATGAATGGCTTAGCTATTCATCTTTTATTTTGTATGCACGTGAAAAAGTTAATTTATGTATACAATCAAAAAATAGCTAAATACTAACAGTGAACGAATAAAGAAAGGTAGGAGTATTCTATGCAAAATTTAACAGAGCTTGAAGTAGAAAACTTACGTCATTTAATTGGTGGACATGCAACAATTATTAACAAGTTGGAGCAGTATGCACAGACGTGTACGGATCCACAACTGAAACAAATGCTACAAAAAGATGCGCAAGATGCACGAAATACGAAACAACAATTAATGACTTTCTTAGGATAGGAGGAAGCGAAAGATGAATGAAAAAGATATGGTAAATGATTATTTAGCAGGATTAAATGCAAGTTTAACAAGTTATGCAAACTATATCGCTCAGTCTGATAATGAACAGTTACACCAAACGTTAATTCAAATTCGTAATCAAGATGAAATGCGTCAACGTAATATGTATGAGTATGCAAAGCAAAAGAGTTATTACAAACCGGCAGCACCTGCAAATCCGATGATTGTACAACAATTAAAAAGCCAATTAAGTGCGGAATAACAGAAAAAAGAAAACGAGCGAATCTATTCGCTCGTTTTCTTTTTGTATATGTCAATAAATACATAATAAATATTTTTCCAGTTGTAACAAATATGACGTAAATGGAATATAACAATTCACAAAAAGGACAAAAACTTTGCTCAATATTTCACAAAGTATCCATGGTTTATATCGTGGGAATCTCTATAATTAGGAGTGTAAAGAACAAAAGAAATAGATTATATGATCAATTAGGAGAGATTGCTATGAAACGAAATACAAGAAAAATTGCAATTATCGGTACTGGATTAGTTGGATCAAGTTGTGCATATTCCATTGTGAATCAAGGCATTTGCGAAGAGCTATTATTAATTGATATAAATCATGAACGTGCAGTTGGGGAAGCGATGGATTTATCACATTGCATTAACTTTACAAATACAAGAACAAAAGTATATGCAGGAAGCTATGAAGACTGCAAAGATATGGATATTGTTATTATTACAGCAGGACCAGCGCCAAAACCAGGGCAAAGTCGCTTAGATACTTTAGGAGCAAGCGCAAAGATTATGGAAAGTGTTGTTGGCGGCGTAATGGAAAGTGGATTTGATGGTATTTTCTTACTTGCATCGAACCCAGTTGATATTATTACATATCAAGTGTGGAAATTATCTGGATTACCTAGAAATCGTGTGATCGGTACTGGTACATCACTAGATTCTTCTCGCTTACGAACAATTTTATCTGAAATGTTACATGTAGATCCTCGTAGTATTCACGGGTATTCATTAGGGGAACATGGTGATTCTCAAATGGTTGCTTGGTCGCACGTAACTGTTGGTGGAAAACCAATTCTGCAAATCTTAGAAGAACAAAAAGAACGATTTGGTGAAATAGATTTAGATGAAATCGTTGAGAAGACTGCAAAAGCTGGATGGGAAATTTATAAGCGTAAAGGAACTACTTATTACGGAATCGGAAATTCTCTAGCATATATTGCGAGCTCAATCTTTAACGATGATTACCGTGTCATTGCTGTATCAGCTATTTTAGATGGTGAGTATGGTGAATATGATCTTTGCACAGGAGTACCAGCTATTATTACTAGAGACGGTATAAAAGAAATTGTAGAACTAAACTTAACAGAAGATGAAGAATCTCGATTCGCAAAATCAAACGACATTTTACGTGATTATATGAAAACAATTGGTTACTAACTTATAGGAGAAGGTGAAACAAATGAAGGAATATATAATGTCTCGTGTATTTAAAGCTTCTGCTGGAATTGCACAAGGTATTTTCGTATCCCTCGGAATTGGTTTACTGATCGAAAATATAGGAAGAATTGTTGATATTCCGTTGCTTATTACAATCGGAGTTGTTGCAAAATCACTTATGGCACCAGCAATTGGTGCCGGAATTGCTTTTATGCTCGGTGCAAACGGTCTTGTAATTTTCTCGGCTATGGTAGCTGGAGCAATTGGTGCCGGATCCATTTCAATTACTGAAGCAGGTCTAATTATTAAAACAGGTGAGCCAATCGGTGCATTATTAACAGCGACTTTAGCTGTATATATTGGTAAACGTTTAAGTGGAAAAACTGCGTTAGATATGATGCTCGTTCCATTTGCAGCAATATTAGGTTCTGGTTTAGTCGGTATTTGGTTATCTCATAATATTACTCCTGTTTTAAATACAGTTGGAGCATTTATTAAAGATAGCTCAGCTGGTAGCCCGTTCATCGCTTCTATCGTTATTGCGGTCGTTTGGGGATTATTACTTATCTCTCCAGCTTCATCAGCTGCGTTAGCGATCGCACTTAGCTTAGACGGTGTTGCAGGTGGTGCTGCTCTTGCAGGCTGCGTTGCTCAGTTTATCGGATTCTCTGTTATCTCAGCGAAAGAAAATAATTTAGGTGGCATATTAGCTCAAGCACTTTGTACTCCGAAAGTACAGTTGCCAAATATCACTAAAAATCCAATGATTCTCGTCCCAACTGTTGTCGCCAGTGCGATAGTTGGTCCAGTATCCGCATTAATTTTCCAACTGGAAGCAGGAAAAGAAATTGCAGGCCTTGGATTAAGTTCTCTTATCGCACCAATTAATTTAATTTCCAGCGAAGGATGGGAAGTTGTCCCAGCGATGGTAATCACTTATATCGTCATTCCAGTAGCTGTTTCTTATATACTTTACATTGCTCTTAAAAAAGCAGGTCGTATTCACTCTGGTGATATGACTGTACCGCAATCTTAACTTGAAAATCTCCTTTTATATAGAGAAAAGCAGACTGTAGAAGCCACAGTCTGCTTTTTACATTTTTTGATTTTGTTTTACTGGAACACGTACGGTTTCTTTTGCTAATAAAAGTTGAACGCCGAAGTATAGTATGCTTGCAAGCGTCATTCCAGAAATGGCGTCTACAAATGCGTGTTGCTTCGTAAATAGCGTTGATAAAATAATAAGCGTACCGAAGAACGTAAGGATGTAATACTCAAATGCATGTTGTTCTCTACGTTTAAAGGCAGCTAGCATAATGACAAATGTAGTAAGAACGTGAATACTTGGGAAACAATTTACCGGTTGATCGATACTATAAATATAGCGGACTAGTTCGGAAAATACGTCTGATCCAACGACTGTTGGACGTGGTACAGTTGTCTGCCAAAAATAATAAATAGAAAAACAAGCAAGTTTTCCAAGAATGACACTACTTAAAGTGACATAATATTGCTTTCGATCTGCAAAGCAGTAATAAATAAGTGCGCCGTATAAGTAAGGAAACCAAAGTAAATAAGGGATAATAAATGCTTTCACAAATGGAATCCAATCATCTACTACAGTTGTGACATCTACTGCGTGTACAGCCGATTTATTTAATACATCGTAAAGGGGACTTACGAGTACGAGTAGAAGTATATAACTTAACGGAAGAAAAGATGAAAGTTTAAATTTCTTCATGATAATCTCCTATGTTTAGTAATGTAAGTAAATTCAATTGATTATAATATAGAAACGCAATTTGGGCTATCGATTTTGCTTACATTTTCTTGAATTCACCTTACGTTTTTGTCACTTGACTGAAAAGAAGGGGAGGGTGCTAAATGAAGCGTTTATCGTATTTCTTAGTTTTTATATTGATATGCCTAGCGAGTGCTGGGTGTGCAAAGGATAAAGAAGGAGAGAAATTAGAATATAACGGAAGAGCACTCGTAATTGGAGTTGTTGGAGAAAAACCGAAAGATACGTTTAGGAATGTAAAGTTTGAGGAAATGAAGTTAGAGGAACTGGAAAAGAAATCTAAGGAAGTAGATGGTTTTCTAATAATGAAAGATCACTTTCAAGAAGCCTCAACAGAGCAATATAAAAATGTATTTTCATCACTAAAGAAACCAGTGTTTTTTATCGGTTTACAAGATAAATCATATTCGATTTTTATTACAAAAGGGATAGAGTATAACAGTGCCCGAAAAGATGTAAATGCTATGTACACGCAAGGGTTTGCAAATATCGGAAGTGGTGAAGGACAACAATGGGCAGTTGGTTTATCTAATGGCGGAAATACTGAAGAAAGCATTCATAATATGTATATCGTCGTATTTCAAACCATTGCAGATTATTTGAATAGATGAGAAAGAAGCCTGTAAACGAGGCTTCTTATTTTTTATGCAGAAGCACAGATAAAAATATGATTGAGAAGTTCATGCAAGCTTTACAACGTATGCGAGATGTAATGATACCGATTTATAATTTTATATCAGCTATTGCGGATTTAAATATAAATTTTTAATGAAGCGCATCCATTATTAGCTCGTTTTATTAAGGGGTGATAATGTTAGTTCCACATCTCCCTTTGTAATTGGTATTGGTTAGTGGCGTCTGCTTGAGCAGGAATTGCAGTAGGATATTCATATGCATATAAACACCTTTATTTATATGCTCGTTTACTCTTTCTATATCTCATTACATCATAACGACTATGCCATAGTTATGTAATGGGTTTCTTTTAAAAATTAGTATTAAATATCTTAATTGAAGTGCACTGCATTTCTACCCATTCATTTTCTATATCTTGCTCGATTTCTTCTAAATCAATTAGTATTATACTATCGTAGATATGTAGTGTTGCTAAGTTATCCTCAACGTTATAATCTAGCTTAGCAATTACTTTAAAGCCTTTACTATTCTGAATTATTGCATTTGCATTTTTATCTGAAAAGGCTATATTTGTATTCCATATAAATTCATCATCTATATGTATTTCTACATTATAGTTTTCGTATTTTTCTGGCTTATCGCCATCCCACTCAGCGATAAATTGATTGCTATCTACTTGAACTAAAACTTTATAGCCATCTAATAATTTGTCTGATATATCCACTATTTCAATATTCATTGCTTATTACTCCTTTTTATTTTTCATATGGTACTCTAACAAGGGGATTGTCAAGATTCATCACGTTATTTACGGGGGCATAGGTCCATTTTTCTTTATGAAAGAAAAAATGTAAATAAGAGGATAAGGGGGAATGATGTTGAAAATTATTAAAAATACATTATTATTTGTTCTATGTTTGGTGGTTCTTAGTGGTTGTTTTACAAGAGAGGGAACGATTGTTGGTGGTAAGGTTCATGGAGGTTCAAATAGTATAGATGGAAAGTATAAAAGTTTCACAGGTTTTGCAACTCAAGATATGGATGTAAAAAAAGGTGAAAGCTGGACATTTACCTTTGATGACAAAACTAAACAAGGAACCATAAAGGCTTATGTTTTAGATTCAAATGATAATACAATACTGGAAGTTAATAGTGGAAACAGTAAAAATAATATTAAAGTGTCTAAAGATGATACATATAAAGTTAAAATTATAACAGAAGAACATGGTGGAGAATTTGAAATATCATGGAAAAAAGAAAGGTAGTTAAGTTAATGAGTATCGGGCTATTATTATGTTCTTAGGATTCGGATATCTTCCAAAGAGATGGGGAAAAAGGAAAGTTTCAGAAAAGTTTCTGCAAGCAAAATTTGCGGATGAAGGAAAAGGGATTTTGATTATTACTTATGCTATAGATTTATATGTAATATCTATTCCTTTAAAAGTAAAGAAATATAATTCACTTTAATTTGTATTGAATATAGAAGTGATTATGCTATGAAAGTCATGTTTATTCATGGCTTTTCTTTGTAGTAATTTCTTAATTATGAGCTCAATAGTATCCATCCGTCGTAGTGTTATGCGGTGGGTTATTCATTAGGGCTAGTAGCCAGGAACAGGGATTTCCCCGTATTTCAAGGGCGGGGATTGACTATACAGTGGTTCAAATAATTTCGTTATTTATGGGATTATTTGTTGGGGTTGCTAAAGCCATTTTGTCCTACACTAGTAGGGCTTTTTTATTAACAGTAATTCCTCAAGATACACGAAATATGCAAATATGCATATTGTATTTATTTGGAATTTTTATATGTTAAAATTAAATATAGAGATTTTTATATGTAATGAACTAAAATTAGAAATATCCAATGAATTTTGAGAGGTGTTACATGTTTAAAAACAAGAAATTAATTCGATTCGGTCTAACATTACTTGTATGTTTATTTGTAATTGATTTTACAATCAGTTATTTTCAAGCATATCTTGAATCAGCAGGTATTAAATGGATAGTATCAGAAACTTGGAGAACTATTTTGTTAGATGCCCCTGAAAGTATATTGGTTATTTTAGGCGCAATTGCTTTATATGATTTCACAAAAGAAACATCGCCAAAAGACGCATCTATTTAAATGCGTCTTTTTTCTTTGCAGTAATTTCTTTAACATCATGGAATACTCTCACTATTACGGCCAAAATCATTATTTCCTTTTATCTGTACGCCTTTGTCATGTGAATTATTTCTAGATTTTGTGACTAGGCTGAACTGGTTAAATAAACGTTTGTTTAAGATGTATGTTTGGTAGGAAGAAATCGATGGAGCTCAGGGGTGAACAAAGAAAAATAGTGGGTTAATCAAACGTTTGTTTAAGGGATATGTTCGGTAGGGAGAAATTGTTGCAGCTCAAGGGTGAACAAAGAAAAATAGTGAGTTAATCAAACGTTTGTTTAAGATATATGTTCGGCAAGGAATTGGGAAAGGATCTAAAAAATTTATAAATTTATTTTTTCTTAACAAATGGCGGAAAAATAAGAAAAATTTGCAGGATTATTAAAAATTATCACGAAATAAGTAAAAGTTTAGCGAATAATCGTTTGAAATAATAAAACGTTTTCTATATGATAAAGGTAAAGGTTAGTAAAAAAGTAGGTGAATTTATGACAGTAACATTTTATTCATATCCAAAGTGTGGCACATGTCAAAAAGCAAAGAAATGGTTTGAGGCAAACGATGTAGCATATGAGATGATTCATATTGTTGAAAATCCACCATCAAAAGAAGATTTACGTAATTTACATGAAAAAAGTGAATTACCATTAAAAAAATTCTTTAATACAAGTGGAATGCGTTACCGTGAACTTGGTCTGAAAGATAAGCTAAAAGATGCAAGTGAAGACGAAATGTACGAGCTTTTAGCATCTGATGGCATGTTGATTAAACGTCCAATTGTAACAGATGGAACGAAGGTAACACTTGGTTTTAACGAAGAGCAGTTTGAAAGTGTGTGGAAAAAGTACCAATAAGGTATTTTTACATAATTAATACATTCACTGGAGGTACAGTCATGAGCATTCCAAATAATTTACGTTACTCTGAAGAACACGAATGGGTAAAAACTGAAGGTAATGAAGTTGTTATCGGTATTACTCACTTTGCACAAAGTGAGCTAGGCGATATCGTATTCGTTGAACTTCCAGAAGTAGGTGCAACAATCGAAGCTGACGAGCCATTCGGAAGCGTAGAATCTGTTAAAACAGTTTCTGAATTATACGCACCTGTAAGCGGTAAAGTTGTAGCAGTAAACGAAGAATTAAGTGACCAACCAGAACTTGTTAACGAATCTCCATACGAGGGTGCATGGATGGTTAAAGTTGAACTTTCTGATGCAAGCCAAGTTGAGAAGTTATTAACTGCTGAAAAATATGCAGAAATGACAAACCAAGACTAATCATAGTCGACTAAAGGACAGCCTTTGTGCTGTCCTTTTTTATTTTGTGTTACATAATACATTTAAAATCGAGTGTAAATGAATAAGCTATTATAGGAATGAATGTTTTTCGGTAAGGTTTTATGGAACTTTACAACCTGAAAGAGCCGCTTGCGCTTTTCATTGTCCAGCTCCACCTCCTAGCCCTTCATGTCTAAGAACCTTCCGCACGAGAAGACAAAAAGCGTCTTCTGTGCGAAAGAACCTTAGCCAACAGGGCTAAGAGTCGGTTCCGCTTTTCTTTATGATCCAGCTCCAGCGGCTAGATTGTTCGGTGGCTTCGCTTCTTCCTGCAAGGCAAAAAGCGCCTTTACGTCAGAAGCTCCATCCCCCTCACAATCTGAACGAGCCGCTTCCGCTTTTCTTTTGCAAAAATAAACAGGAAACAACATGAAAATAACGAATATACTATATACTAAGTTAAAGGTTGTATAGTATATGGTGATCGGGTGATGACATATGGTTTATGTAGAAAAAGTCATTATTGTAGAAGGTACATCAGATAGAAGAAAGATTGAATCTATTATTCGTGAACCGGTGGAAATTGTTTGTACAAATGGTACAATTGGTTTGTCGAAAATGGATGAGCTCATTGATCAGTTTTTTGATAAGGATGTGTATGTACTAGTGGATGCTGATGATGCTGGAGAAAAGTTAAGGAAACAATTCCGTAAAGAATTTCCGCAAGCAGAGCATATTTATATTGATCGCTCGTACAGAGAAGTGGCAACTGCGCCATCTTCACACTTAGCAAATGTATTATGGGGAGCTGACATTGACGTTTATACAGAATATTTACGGTAAGGAATGATAGAAGTGATTGACTGGACAGGAGCCGAAGCTACAGCCCTAATAGAGAATGAAGAAAAAACAGTGTTATATGTATATACTCCAATGTGTGGAACATGCCAATTAGCAAAAAAGATGTTAACGGTTGTTGAGCTGACAATTGAAGATTTGAAAATTGGAATGTTGGATTTAAATTATGCTCCGCATTTAGCAAAAGAGTATGGAATCGAAAGTGTACCGTGTTTACTTGTTTTTGAAAATGGGACACTGATGAAGAAGATATACGCATTTCATTCGGTTGAATATTTATATACGGAATTAAAGTAGGCGGCAAAGTTTTTGCCGCCTCGACATATTTCTCGGGAAATATGTCGAGATGCAGGGTGGTTACAGTATTTGTCGAGCGAAAGTAACAGGATTGCTCTTTAGTGAGAGGGAATGGTATGTGTAATAGAAAGTGATATGAAGGATGTGATTTAGAGTGGAATTATATTCTTTGCTGCAATCATTTGTAAATTACGCTAATGGTCAATATCATTTAGAGCCGCTTTTAAGACAAGGAGAAAAAACTGTTAATTTCCGCTTTGGAGATGAAAGTTGTTCGTTACAAATTTCAAGAGATTATATAGAGCTGTTGAAAGAAGAAAGAGGAACGGAGCAAATCGTTTGTGCAGATGAAGAAGATGTAAAACAATTAGTGAATGGTAATGTACGATTGCAAATGTTAATGAATGATGGACGTGTACAATATTCGGGAACGTATCGAACGATGCTATTAGTTGAATCGATGTTTCATATATGTAAACCGATGTCAGTAGGTGCTTAAAATTCTGAAGTTTCATTTTTTGCGAAAATTTCTGTTGACATGGTGTGTGGATATTGATACAATTCAATTCATAAAATATAGACAATTTCATAAATTACAAATCAGACGAAAATGTAATCTGATTTCTCTTATCAAGAGAGGTGGAGGGACTGTGCCCTGTGAAGCCCGGCAACCGTCAACTTATGTTGAAATGGTGCCAATTCCTGCAAAGCAAATGCTTTGAGAGATGAGAGAGAGGGATAATGTTGTTATATACGCACATAAACCTTTCTGCTTCTCTAAAGCGGAAAGGTTTTTTTGTTGTTTGAATGTGGAGGACATTCAAATAATAAAAGTAGTGATAATGGTGGACTACACGCATTAAACATAAAAAATTGCGGAGTCGACCAAAAATCTAGCTCCAGCGGCTAGAATAGTCGGTCGTTTCATCCCTTCCTATGAGGCAAAAAGCGCCTCTACGTCTGGGATTTGGGCGCCCTCTTGTTCTAAGCGAGCCGCTTACGCTTTTTATTAAAAAAAGGGGTGATACACCATGATTCTATTAGAGAATGTAAAGAAAATATATAAAGCAAAAAGCGGTGATGTCACTGCTGTAGATAATGCCAATTTAAAAATAGATAAAGGTGAAATATTTGGTGTTATCGGATATAGTGGCGCTGGAAAAAGTTCTTTAATTCGATTATTCAATCAGTTGGAGAAACCAACTTCAGGCCAAATTACAATTGCAAATCGCGTGATTTCAGCGATTACAGGAAGCGAACTTCGTAAGGCAAGGCAAGAAATCGGAATGATTTTTCAACACTTCAACTTACTTTGGTCACGAACTGTACGTGAAAATATCGAGTTCCCACTTGAAATTGCAGGTGTTGATAAGGCGAAGAGAAGAAAACGTGTTGATGAGCTAATTCATCTTGTTGGATTAGAAGGGAGAGGAGACGCGTATCCATCTCAGCTGAGCGGAGGCCAAAAGCAACGTGTTGGGATTGCAAGAGCATTAGCTAACAACCCACAAGTACTTTTATGTGATGAAGCAACGTCAGCTCTTGATCCAGAAACGACAGATCAAATTTTAGATTTATTATTAGATATTAATAAACGTCTCGGTTTAACGATTGTACTTATTACACATGAGATGCACGTAATTCGAAAGATTTGTAATCGTGTTGCGGTAATGGAGAAAGGGAAAATTGTAGAAACAGGTCCAGTACTTGATGTGTTCCGTAATCCACAGCAAGACATGACGAAACGATTTGTACAGCAGTTAACGGATTCTGAAGATACAAATGAAACGATTGAAAGTTTAATTGAAAAATATCCAGATGGAAAAGTAGTTCGTTTGCAGTTTATCGGTGAAGCGGTAGAAAGACCAGTACTTCAAAGATTAATGCAACGCAGTGATATAGAAGTTAGCATTTTGCAAGGAAATATCGCACAAACGAATAACGGCTCTTACGGTAGTTTAGTTGTTCATTTAAATGGTGAGGAAACAGCGATTCAGCAAGCAATAGAGGGAATACATCAAGATCAAGTAGAGCTGGAGGTGATTGCACATGGATAAGTTACTCACAAATGTTGATTGGAATCAAATGTTAGAAGCAACTGGTGAAACGTTATATATGACGGCAATCGCAGCTCTTGCCACATTTGTTTTAGGACTCATTTTAGGATTGTTACTCTTTATGACAGCGAAAGATAATTTATGGGAAAACAAAGCGGTTAACACAGCGATTGGAGCGTTCGTAAACATTTTTCGCTCGATACCGTTCATCATTTTAATTATTTTATTAATTCCATTCACAAAGATTTTGCTTGGAACAATTCTTGGAGCGAGTGCTGCGCTTCCAGCTTTAATTATTGGAGCGGCACCATTTTATGCAAGAATGGTTGAAATTGCACTTCGTGAAATTGATAAAGGGGTAATTGAAGCTTCAAAGGCGATGGGAGCAAAAACAAGCACAATTATTTTGAAAGTGTTAATTCCAGAATCGTTACCAGCGTTAGTATCTGGTATTACGGTTACGACAATTGCTTTAGTGGGCTATACAGCAATGGCGGGAGTTGTTGGTGCTGGTGGACTTGGAACACTTGCTTACTTAGAAGGATTCCAACGAGGGAATAACGATGTAACAATCGTTGCGACAATTTGTGTATTACTAGTTGTATTTTTCATTCAGTGGATTGGTGATCGTGTAACGACTCGAATAGATAAACGATAATAAACAAACGGGAGGATGTTTCAAATGAAAAAATTATTACTTACAGCATTGATTTCAACTTCAATTTTTGGGTTAGCTGCTTGTGGCGGAAAAGATAAAGATGAAAAGAAACTTGTTGTGGGGGCTTCTAACGTACCGCACGCTGAAATTTTAGAGAAGGCAAAACCGTTACTTGAGAAAAAAGGAATTGAATTAAAAGTGAAAAAATTCCAAGATTACGTTTTACCAAATAAAGCGTTAGCGGATAAGGAATTAGATGCAAACTACTTCCAGCACATTCCGTATTTAGAAAAAGAAATGAAAGATAAAAAATATGATTTTGAAGTAGCAGGAAAAATTCATTTAGAACCGATTGGTGTATATTCTCAAAAATATAAGAGCTTAAAAGAACTTCCAGACGGAGCGACAATTATTATGAGTAATTCAGTTGCTGACCATGGACGTGGTTTAGCAATTTTACAAAAAGAAGGTATTTTAAAAATTAAAGACGGAGTAGATCCAGTTAAAGCAACTCCAAAAGATATCGCGGATAACCCGAAAAACTTGAAATTCAAAACAGATATCGAGCCTGGTTTATTACCACAAGTGTATAACAATAAAGAAGGCGACGCTGTTTTAATTAACTCGAACTATGCAATTGATGCGAAGTTAAACCCAGAAAAAGATGCAATTGCAATTGAAGGAAATGATTCACCGTACGCAAACGTAGTAGCTGTTCGTAAAGGTGATAAAGATAAGAAAGAGATCAAGGCTCTTGTAGAAGTATTACATTCTAAAGAAATTGAAGACTTTATTAACAAAGAATATAAAGGAGCGGTTGTTCCTGTAAAAGAATAATTGCTGCAAAGGGTTGGTGTATGCCGGCCCTTTTTATAACTACATAACTATTGGGGAGAAGGGGACATCATATGAAAAAGATTTTACTGTCAGTTGTTACAGCACTATCTGTATTTACATTAGCTGCTTGCGGGGGAAAAGATGAGAATAAGCTTGTTGTTGGAGCTTCTAACGTGCCGCACGCTGTTATTTTAGAAAAAGCACAGCCAATATTAGAGAAAAAGGGTATTAAATTAGAAATTAAAAAGTT
Organism: Bacillus sp. BD59S; assembly: GCF_007363175.1. Lineage (NCBI taxonomy): Bacteria > Bacillati > Bacillota > Bacilli > Caryophanales > Bacillaceae > Bacillus > Bacillus sp. BD59S. The sequence goes on along the minus strand of NZ_CP034686.1, from coordinate 4,626,303 downwards.
CCAAGATTATGTGTTGCCGAATAAAGCGTTAGCGGATAAGGAAATTGATGCGAACTACTTCCAACACATTCCGTACTTAAATAAAGAAATTCAAGAAAAGGGATATAAAATTGTAAACGCAGGAAAAATCCATTTAGAGCCAATGGGCATTTATTCTAAGAAATATAAAAGCTTAAAAGACTTGCCGGATGGCGGGACAGTGATTATGAGTAATAACGTAGCGGAGCGTGGCCGTATGCTAGCATTGTTACAAAAAGGTGGTGTTATTAAATTAAAAGACGGAGTAGATGTTGTTAAAGCAACAGTGAAAGATGTTGTAGAAAACCCGAAACACTTAAAGTTTAAAACAGATGTAGAGCCTGGTCTTTCACCGAAGTTATATGAAAATAATGAGGGTGATGCATTATTTATTAATTCAAACTATGCAATTGATGCGAAATTAAATCCAACAAAGGACGCTATTGCCATTGAAGGATCAGACTCTCCGTATGCAAATATTATTGCAGTTCGTAAAGGTGACGAGAAGAAAAAAGAAATTAAAGAGCTAGTAGAAGTACTGCATTCAAAAGAAATTCAAGATTTTATTAATAAAGAATATAAAGGTGCGGTACTTCCAGTAAGTGAATAAATATAAGGAAAGGACTGGAAAATTACCAGTCCTTTTTTCTTTATATAAATAAGAAGAAAGGTGTATCATAGAAAGATGTGAAGGAAATACTTATATACATTTGTGAAAAAATTGTTACTTTTTTTCGTCGTTTGCGATATCATTTTATTTGATATAAAATTAGAATGAGAATAAAATGAGAATATGAACGTTTTAGGAATTTTTAAAATGTATATATAGGATTAATGGAGGTATTGAGATGGCTGGTTCTACATTAACGGTTAAAGACTTACACGTATCAATTGATGGCAAAGAAATTTTAAAAGGTGTAAACCTTGAAGTAAAAGGTGGAGAAATCCACGCAATTATGGGACCTAACGGAACAGGTAAATCAACTTTATCTTCTGCAATTATGGGTCACCCAAAATATGAAGTAACAGAAGGTAGCATCATCATCGACGGTGAAGATGTATTAGAAATGGAAGTAGACGAGCGCGCACAAGCAGGTCTATTCCTAGCAATGCAATATCCAAGTGAAATTAGCGGAGTAACAAACGCTGACTTCTTACGTTCTGCAATTAACGCACGTCGTGAAGAAGGCGATGAAATTTCTCTTATGAAATTTATCCGTACATTAGATAAAAACATGGAATTCCTAGAAATGGATCCAGAAATGGCACAACGTTACTTAAACGAAGGTTTCTCTGGCGGTGAGAAAAAACGTAACGAAATTCTTCAATTAATGATGATTGAGCCAAAAATCGCAATCTTAGACGAAATTGACTCAGGTCTTGATATCGATGCATTAAAAGTTGTATCTAAAGGTATTAACGAAATGCGCGGCGAAGACTTCGGTTGCCTAATGATTACGCATTACCAACGTTTATTAAACTACATCACTCCAGACTTCGTTCACGTTATGATGAACGGTCGCATCGTTAAATCTGGTGGCCCTGAGCTTGCACAACGTCTAGAAGCGGAAGGTTACGACTGGATTAAAAAAGAATTAGGTATTGAAGACGAAACAACAGAGCAAGAAGCGTAAGAGAGGAGCATAAACATGACAATCGGTACATTACCTTTCGATCAAGAAACAATCCGTCAACGCGCAAGCGAAGTAAACGAAGCAGCTTGGTTGACTGAGTTCCGCTTACAAGCTCTTGCACAAGCAACTGAACTTCCAATGCCAACGCCTGATAAAACGAAAATTGACAAATGGGACTTTATCGGAAAAGGCGACGCTGCTAAGCAAGAGCCTGTAAGTTCTTTAACAGAGCTTCCAGAAGCAGTGAAAAACTTAATCGATGAAAATAACAGCGTATTAGTGCAACGTACTGGTACAACTGCATTCGTTTCTTTAGCAGACGAAGCAAAAGAAAAAGGTGTTATTTTTACAGACATCGTAACAGCTGCAACAGAGCATGCTGAACTAGTACAAAAGTACTTAATGAAAGACGGCGTGAAGGTAGACGAGCATCGTCTAACTGCACTTCATGCTGCATTAATCAACGGCGGTGCATTCATATATGTTCCGAAAAACGTTGTTCTTGAAACTCCACTTCAAGCTGTATTCTTAGTAGACGGTGAAGAAGCTAACGTATATAACCACGTATTATTCGTAGCTGATGCGAACAGTACTGCAACTTATGTAGAAAACTACGTTGCAAATGAAAATGCTAAAGGTATTGCAAATATCGTAGCAGAAGTAATCGTGGAACAAGGCGCACAAGTGAAATTCGGTGCGGTTGATCTATTAGCAAAAGACGTAACAACTTACGTTAACCGCCGTGGTATTGTTGGACGCGACGGCCGTGTTGATTGGGCTCTAGGCCTTATGAATGACGGAAACACAATTTCAGAGAACGTTACAAACTTAATGGGCGACGGTTCATATGCTGATACAAAAACAGTAACAATTGGCCGTGGTAACCAAACGCAAAACTTTACAACTAAAGTTGTTCACTTCGGTAAACACTCTGAAGGTTGGATTTTAAAACACGGTGTACAAAAAGATAGTGCAACATCTATCTTTAACGGAATTGGTAAGATTGAACACGGTGCATCTAAATCAAATGCACAACAATCTTCTCGCGTTCTTATGTTAGATGAGAAAGCACGCGGTGATGCAAACCCAATTCTTTTAATTGACGAAGATGATGTAATGGCAGGTCACGCAGCTTCAGTAGGTCGCGTAGATCCAACTCAACTATACTACTTAATGAGCCGTGGTATTCCAAAACGCGAAGCAGAACGTTTAGTCATCCATGGATTCTTAGCACCTGTAGTTAATGAGCTTCCAATTGAAGGAGTAAAAGCACAGCTTGTTGAGGTAATTGAAAGGAAAGTTCGCTAATGAATATTCATGAAATACGCAAACAGTTTCCAATTCTTGATCAAAAAGTGAACGGCAAACAACTTGTTTATTTCGATAGTGCAGCAACTTCTCAAAAACCAATTCAAGTCATTGAAACGTTAGAGCGTTACTATAAAGAATACAATTCTAACGTGCATCGCGGTGTTCATACGCTCGGTACGAAAGCTACCGACGCGTATGAAGGTGCACGTGAGAAAGTTCGCAAGTTTATCAATGCGAAATCAATGGAAGAGATTATTTTCACACGCGGAACGACAACTGCATTAAATACAGTAGCAGCTAGCTATGGTCTTGAAAATGTAAAAGAGGGCGATGAAATCGTTATTTCTTACATGGAGCACCATAGTAATATCATTCCGTGGCAACAAGTTGCGAAGAAAACTGGTGCAACTTTAAAATATCTTCCGCTTCAACCAGATGGGACAATTTCAATAGAAGATGCTCGTCAAACAATTACACCGAATACAAAAATCGTTTCTATCATGTATGTTTCTAACGTACTTGGAACGATTAACCCTGTAAAAGAAATCGGAGCAATTGCACACGAAAATGGCGCAATTATGGTCGTTGACGGTGCACAAAGTACACCTCACATGAAAGTGGATGTACAAGATTTAAACTGTGATTTCTACGCATTATCTGCTCATAAGATGTGCGGACCTACAGGTATCGGCGTATTATATGGTAAAAAAGAATTGCTAAACAATATGGAGCCAATTGAATTTGGTGGTGAAATGATTGATTTCGTAGATTTACAAGAATCTACTTGGAAAGAGCTTCCGTGGAAGTTTGAAGCAGGTACACCGATTATCGGTAATGCAATCGGACTTGGTGCGGCAATTGATTTCCTAGAAGAAATCGGTCTTGATAATATTGAAAAGCATGAGCATGAATTAGCGCAATACGCTTTAGAAAGACTATCAGAAGTAGATGGCGTTACAATTTATGGTCCAAAGCATCGCGCTGGTCTTGTTACATTTAATATTGAAGACGTACATCCTCACGATGTTGCGACTGTATTAGATGTAGAAGGCATTGCAGTTCGCGCAGGACATCACTGTGCACAACCGCTTATGAAGTGGCTAAAAGCTTCTTCAACAGCACGTGCGAGCTTCTATTTATATAATACAAAAGAAGAAATTGATACATTTGTTGACTCGCTAATCAAGACAAAGGAGTATTTCACAAATGTCATTTAATAATTTAGATACGTTATATCGTCAAGTTATTATGGATCATTACAAAAATCCTCGTAACCATGGCGTATTAGAAGATAGTGTTACCGTTAACTTGAACAATCCAACTTGCGGTGATCGTATTCAACTTACGATGAAAGTAGAAGAAGGTATTGTGCAAGAGGCGAAGTTTGAAGGCGAAGGATGTTCAATCTCAATGTCTTCAGCTTCAATGATGACACAAGCAGTAAAAGGTAAGAAAATTGAAGAAGCACTTCAGCTTTCGAAAATTTTCTCTGACATGATGCTAGGAAAAGAGTACGATGACAGCATCGATTTAGGAGATATTGAAGCATTACAAGGCGTATGCAAGTTCCCTGCACGTATTAAATGTGCAACATTAGCGTGGAAAGCGTTAGAAAAGGGCTTAAACGAAGATAAGTAATGTTAAAGGTTCCTAAAAACGAGGTTATCTAAGGAGGGACACACCAACATGGCGAAGCAACTGCCAGATATCGGCGATTATAAATATGGTTTCAAAGACAAAGACGTTTCGATTTTCCGTGCTGGACGCGGTTTAACAAAAGAGATCGTTGAAGAGATTTCACGTATGAAAGAAGAACCACAGTGGATGTTAGACTTCCGTTTAAAATCACTGGATAAGTTCTACGAAATGCCAATGCCACAATGGGGCGGCGACTTAAACGACTTAGATTTCGATGAAATTACGTACTACGTAAAACCATCTGAGAAATCTGAGAAGTCTTGGGATGAAGTACCTGATGAAATTAAAGCAACATTTGATAAATTAGGTATTCCAGAAGCTGAGCAAAAATATTTAGCTGGTGTATCTGCACAGTACGAATCTGAAGTTGTATACCACAACATGAAAGAAGACCTAGAAGCTCTAGGAATCGTCTTCAAAGATACAGATAGCGCATTAAAAGAGAACGAAGATATTTTCCGTGAGCATTTCGGAAAAGTAATCCCACCAACAGACAACAAATTCTCTGCATTAAACTCTGCAGTTTGGTCTGGTGGATCATTCATCTACGTTCCAAAAGGTGTGAAAGTTGATACACCACTTCAAGCGTATTTCCGTATAAACTCTGAAAATATGGGACAATTCGAGCGTACGCTTATCATCGTAGACGAAGGCGCACACGTACACTACGTAGAAGGTTGTACAGCACCTGTTTACACGACTAACTCACTTCATAGTGCGGTAGTAGAAATCATCATTAAGAAAGATGCTTATTGCCGTTATACAACAATCCAAAACTGGGCGAACAACGTATACAACCTAGTTACAAAACGTGCGGTTTGTGAAGAAAACGCAACGATGGAATGGATTGACGGTAACATCGGATCTAAATTAACGATGAAATACCCAGCAGTTATCTTAAAAGGCGAAGGCGCTCGTGGTTTAACATTATCTATCGCGATTGCTGGTAAAGGCCAACACCAAGATGCTGGTGCAAAAATGATTCACTTAGCACCAAACACGTCTTCAACAATCGTTTCTAAATCGATTGCGAAGCATGGTGGTAAAGTAACTTACCGTGGTATCGTACACTTCGGACCAAAAGCGAAAAACTCTCGCTCTAACATCGAGTGTGACACGTTAATCATGGATAACCAATCTACATCTGATACAATTCCTTACAACGAAATCAAAAACGATTACGTTTCACTTGAGCACGAAGCGAAAGTATCAAAAGTATCAGAAGAACAATTATTCTACCTAATGAGCCGCGGTATTTCTGAGCAAGAAGCTACAGAAATGATCGTAATGGGCTTCATCGAGCCATTCACTCGCGAACTTCCAATGGAATACGCAGTTGAAATGAACCGCCTAATCAAGTTTGAGATGGAAGGTTCTATTGGTTAATAGAGAAAGTAGAAGCGCCCTGCTGTGCAGGGCGCTTTTTTATGTTGTGTGAGCTTGGTTTGGGGTGGGGTTAGCCGAGATACCTAGGTGGGTTTCTGGCTAACTATATCAGCGATTTTTCAAATATATCGATCACAACTCGGAATATATCGGCGATTATTTCAATATATCGACGATTCGACAAGGAATATCGACTTATCAACAAATTACGACAGGAAGAACAGGCCGTATACCCCGAACCTAAATCGTATCCACCTTATCCACAGATTTAACACGTTCCCAAATATAATTCATCCCAACAAAAGAACCATACCCAATTAAAGCTCCTAGCACATTGAGTATGATGTCATCAATATCGAAAACACCAGTAAAGGTAAGGAGTTGTAACGATTCAATTAATAAAATAAACTTAATAAAAATTTTGGATGCTATTTTTACATTGTTAATTTGTTTAAATAATAAAGGTAGCAGGAATCCGAATGGGATGAATATGATGACGTTTCCTAATGTATTCATAAGTACGATGTCTAGATTATAAGAATCAAATTCAGTTAAATAGCGGATTGTACTTTTGAAAGGAACTAAGTTTATTAACCCACCGTGTATAGCATGCCAGTCACCTGTTTCAAAGAAGTACTTCAGATTACCAAAGTAAAAAGCTGACCTCCCGATCAATAGTTTAAATAATAAAACAAATGAATACGGTAAAAACAATACCCAGCCAATCCACTGTACATATTTTTGCGTAGAAGATTGCATCGCTTTTTCAATTTCGGTTCCTAAAGTTGAGGCTTCTCCAAAATTTTGAATGGCTAATGCAGTAGCTTCTTCTTCAGGTTTTCCTTGATCGAGAAATTCTTGTTTTAAACTTGTAAGATGATCGTAAATTTCGAAGTATAGTTCGTCTCTATCAGATTGGGATAGGTTTGTTTTTTGAACGATACTCTTTATGTATTTTTCAATCGTCATTAATTTAAAGCTCCTTTCTGACAAGTTTTAATAAGAGCTGTAACTGAATCCCACGCTGTTAGTTTTTCTTCTAAAATTTTCTTTCCGTTCGTAGTAATGCGATAAAATTTTCGTTTCATACCCGTTTCAGATTCACCCCAGTAGGAATTGATTAAATCCTTTTGCTCCAGACGTTTGAGTGCTGGATAGAGTGTACCTTGGCTCATTGTGTATAAATCATTGCTGTTTTCTTTTAGCTTTTGAATAATTTCATATCCGTACGTATCATGCTGTTTAATGATGGAGAGAAGTAAAATATCAATACTTCCTTTTAATATCTCTTTATCCATTTTATGGTTCACCACCTTATAATGAGATTGTAACACGACATATGTCGTGTTACAAGGTATATGTACATGAGTATACCCCTGCTAGTATATATTGAAATATATCGGCGATTTTTCAAATATATCGATCACAACTCGGAATATATCGGCGATTATTTCAATATATCGACGATTCGACAAGGAATATCGATTTATCAACAAATTACGACATAGTAGAGCGGGCGTATACCCCTCAATATTTAGATGATATGCATGAAGTGGCCGAATGGAAGTAGTTGAGGCTAAGATACTGACAAATCCCCACAAGGAACCCCACCAAACTCCTTGTAAAACACTCAACAAACTTTCTGACAAATCCCCCCGTTCTACCAACGAATCCAACAACTAAAAAAAGAAAATTTCTCATATGAAAAAGGGCAATCTTTTGCTTTTTCTCACAATGCGAGTACAATGTAAAATAGCAAGAAAAGACGAAAAGTATTTACAGGATTATTGCGTACGTGTAGCGTAAATGGCAGTAAGGAACTGAGAGGAGGTTTTTTCTCTGAATATAAATAAAGAAACAATTATCCACCTTTATCATACAAACGATATACATAGTCATTTTGAAAATTGGCCGCAAATTTCTCGGTTTGTACAAGGAGAGAAAAAGCGAAGACAGGGAGCGGGAGAGACCGTTTTGACTGTAGATATCGGCGATCATGTGGATCGTTTTCATAGTATTTCGGAAGCGACGAATGGGCTTGGCAATACGAAGCTTTTAAATGAGGCGTTATATGATTATGTAACGATCGGAAACAATGAAGGAATTACGTTAGCGAAGGAGCATTTGAATCGTCTATATGATGATGCTGGATTTGAGGTGCTTGTCGCGAATTTATTTGAAAAAGAAGGGGTACGTCCAGAGTGGGCAAAGCCTTATAAATTACATACAACGACAGATGGGATTACGATTGCTTTTATCGGATTAACGGTTGCGTATCCAGAGTTTTATCAAATGTTAGATTGGCATATTGAAGATCCAATTGAGCATTTAGAGTCTATTTTAGAAGAAGTGAGAGATGAGGCTCATATAACGGTTGTCCTTTCTCACCTTGGAAAAAGCATGGATGAGCATATGGCGGAGCAGTATGATATAGATGTTATTTTAGGGGCACATACGCATCATTTATTTGAGCGTGGTGTTCTTATGAATCATACGTTACTATGCTGTTGTGAGAAGTGGGGACGTTACGTTGGGCACGTTCAACTTACTGTGGATAAAGAGACGAAGAAGCTGTTGAAAAAGGATGGTAGAGCGATTAAGACTGAACGTTTAGGTGCTTATAACAAACCATTATCCACAATTGAAGCGCTGCAGGAAGAAAGTGAACATATTATGGAAGAGCCTGTCGTTCATCTAAAGGAATCATTACCGGTTAATTGGTTTCATGAGACAGCATTTTCGCACATGTTAGCAAATGCGCTAAAAACGTGGTGCGGTGCAGAGATTGGCATGGTGAACGCTGGTGTACTTCTTGAAGGATTAGAAGAAGGCGTTGTGACGCGCGGAGATATTCACAGAATTTGTCCACATCCCATTAATCCATGTTTATTGAAAGTGCCGGGGAAAACGTTACGAGAAGTGATCTTGAAAGCACGTCGCCCGAATATGGAGAACCTTGAGGTAAAAGGATTCGGATTCCGCGGGAAAGTGATGGGGAAAATGATTTACGCTGGTATAGAAGTCATTCCAGATACGATTCCTGGGAATAAAATTTTACTCGAAGATGTATTAATTAACGGGGAATCGCTGGAATTAGATCGTATATATACAGTAGGAACGATTGATATGTTTACATTCGGCTACTTATACCCAGAGCTATCCACACTTTCTGACAAACAATATTATATGCCAGAACTACTTAGAGATGTGTTAACAGACATGTTAATAACTCATACATCTTCCGTCAAACTATAGGCTAGTTAACTTGTAACACTCATTTTTCTCTTGTCATACAGATAAGAAAGAGAGGAGTGTGAACTATGGTTAACGTGGAGCCAATTATAATTGATAATTATACGTTTATTGCGGTTAGCGTCAAACTTCCAAAGACAAACTTGCTAGCTGTAATGAGCGATAAAGGATATATTATGTGCGGTGCATTAGATGTAGGTCTTTTAAATGAGAAGTTAGGGGATCGAGGTATTATTGCTGGTCGCGCGGTTGGTGTAAGAACGATTGAACAACTTCTTGAAGCACCGCTAGAATCAGTAACGATTGAAGCCGAAGCGTTAGGTATTACGGCTGGCACAATCGGAAAAGAAGCATTATTAAAAATGAGATAAGCATATATCGTCCCTCCTTCTTGCATAGAAATGATATAAGAAGGAGGGTTTTGTATGAGTATATTTCGTTCGAAAAATTCGCGTTTTCGAAGGGGACCTATTTCCTTTCGGCACATACTGCTTATGTCGTTTATTCTTTTTGTCATATTACTCGTGCAAGGATTATGGATTGTGAATAGCAGCATTCAGCCGACATTAATGAAATATGGAGAAGTAGAGACACATAAAATGGCGACAGCGGTTATGACGAAGGCGCTAAAAGATAGAATCGATGAAGGATTCGATGTCGATTCATTAATGAAAGTACAAAATGATAAAAACGGGAAAGTATCCACAATTAATTTGAATACAAAACAAGTAAATGAAATTGTAACATCAACGACCACATACATAGAAAAATATTTACAGCAAGTAGAACAAGGTGATTTGAAGGGGCTAGGTATTTCTGAAAAGACTGGGGCAACGATGGCAGTTCCGTTTGGTCGTGTAACAAATAATGCGCTTCTTGGAAATATAGGACCCGACATTCCAATTGATTTCACAACGATTGGTCATGTAAATACGGATATTAAACAAAAAATTGAGCCGCACGGAATCAATACGACTGCGATTCAAATTATTATGGAGATGGAAGTGACGTTGCAAGTGATTATTCCATTTCATACGAAAGAAATAAAAGTAAAACAAGATGTTCCGATTGCGACGCGTATCGTTCAAGGGGAAGTGCCTACGTATTATGGAAGCGGAAGTGTTTTTGTACCTGATAAAAAGAAAACGGGTAGTTAGCCATAGTTAAAAAATAACCGTAGCAATGTGCTACGGTTATCGTTTTGTATTCGCGCGTTCTTTTCGTTCCCATAGACTTAAATGCATGTATGGATCGAAAGCCCATTCTGTATAACCGTTGTCTTTATAGATGCCGAAATGTAAGTGGGGTGGAAATTTTCCAGCTGTGCCGGGAGGGCCGTAACCGGTGCTACCAACAAATCCGATTACTTTTCCAGGCTCGACAATTTGTCCAAGCTGTATTTCTTTTGAGAATCCGCCTAAGTGAGCGTAATAATGATAATTGTTATGAAGGTCACGAATACCGATGCGCCATCCGCCAAGGCGGTTCCAGCCTTTTGTTTCAATAATGCCATAGCAAGTGGATCTTACTGGTACGCCATAGCCTGCAAAAATATCGGTTCCTTCATGAACTCTTCTTCCTCCAAAACTTCTTCCAGCGCCGAAAGTACTTCGGTAGCTATGGTCACTGCGAATAGGGAGAGGGAAAGCATTTCCTTCTAAATTAATACGTCCATAATGTTTATAGATTTGGGCGTATTCGGTAATTAAATCAACTGTTTTTGCACGTCTATAATATTCCCAGAGCATGATTTTAATACGTTCTTCTGACGTTCCTTGTTTCTTTAAAATTGTTGCTGCTGTATGCAAAAGGTCACGGTCGTTATTTGCATTTGCAAATCCATCTTTGTCACCATCTAAACCTAATCCGCCAAATAGAGCAATTGTATGGGGGAGAGTGTCGTTACCATTAACAGGTCCAGCCCATATTTCTGGTTTGAAATAAAGGGAAATGATGGCATCTGGTTTTTTCGGAATATCTTTTCTTACGCTCCGTATATTTCTTTCGTATTGATCCATTGCAGCTAAGTAATACCACGGAATGCCTGAAGATTGCTCGGTTTCTTTATATAGTGCCATGCGCTTTTCGTATATGCTTTGCTGATTATCTTCACCGTAAGCGATGTTTTGGTGGAGAAGAAAGCAAATCGAAAGCAAAAGAGAAATTTTTCGAAGCATGAAATAGACTCCTTTCACATCATCACTCTTTTTAGTGTGGGATATACGGAGTATTTCATTATAGGGAACGATTGGAAAAAATCTTAGAATCTTCATTTGAGCAAATCGCTTTCATACGTTAGAATAGATATGTTACATTGAAAGAAGCGAACACGGTAAACTATTTCATATTGTGCGGAGTTGATAACCATGACAAAACAAACAGAATATAAGCGCAAGCCCGAATGGTTGAAAATTAAGTTAAACACGAATGAAAACTATACAGGCTTAAAGAAAATGATGCGTTCTAAAAATCTTCATACAGTTTGTGAGGAAGCAAAATGTCCGAATATTCATGAATGCTGGGCTGTAAGAAAAACAGCAACATTTATGATTTTAGGTGCGGTTTGTACACGTGCTTGTCGTTTTTGTGCGGTTAAAACAGGCTTACCAACTGAGCTTGATTTACAAGAGCCAGAACGCGTAGCAGATTCTGTAGTACAAATGGGCTTAAAGCACGTTGTTATAACAGCGGTTGCACGTGATGATTTAAAAGATGGTGGAGCAGCTGTTTTTGCTGAAACAGTACGCGCTGTACGTCGTAAAAATCCATTTACGTCAATCGAAGTATTACCATCTGATATGGGTGGAGTAGAAGAAAACTTAAAAATGTTAATGGATGCAAAACCAGATATTTTAAACCATAACATTGAAACAGTACGTCGATTATCTGACCGAGTTCGCGCTAGAGCAAAATATGATCGTTCATTAGAGTTTTTACGTCGAGCAAAAGAAATGCAGCCTGATATTCCAACTAAATCGAGCATTATGGTGGGCTTAGGTGAAACGAGAGAAGATTTAATTGAAGCAATGGATGACTTACGTGCAAACAATGTGGATATTTTAACTCTTGGACAATACCTACAACCATCTAAGAAGCATTTACCAGTTCTTAAATATTACCCACCAGCAGAATTTGCAGAGCTAAAAGAAATTGCACTTAGCAAAGGCTTTAGCCACTGTGAAGCTGGCCCACTTGTGCGTTCTTCTTATCATGCGGACGAGCAAGTTCGTTCTGCGAAAGAAAACACAGCAGAAGCAAAATAATGAAAAAAGAGAGCTAATGATTAGCTCTCTTTTTGTTTGTACTCTAAAACAGTGTTTGAACATGTTAATAAAATTTTTTTTAATTCCTCTGTGGATAATTCAATTGTAAATTCAGGTACACCGGGTGTAATTAAAATTTTATCGTACATATAAATAGCGCTATCCACAATAATCGCTACATGTTGTGAATAACCGAAAGGAGCTACACATCCTGGCGTACAACCAGTTTCTTCCCTTAGCTCATTAGGTGAACAGAGGGATAAGCTTTCTCCCGTTATTTCTTTCATCTCTCCTCGGTTGAGCCGAGTTCCTTCTAACGTAAAAAAGACGTAATAATTTCCGGATTTTGATTTTAAAAATAAGCTTTTACTTGGAGTACCTTGTAAGCCAAGCCTCTCGCGTACGATCCGGTCTGTCTCATAATCGAGTACTGGTTCGTGTTCGAATTTTTCATAAGAAACATTTGTTTTATGTAGTAAAGCAAGTACATCTTCGTACATATGGAGTGATACCCCTTTCTATTATTAGTACAGTTTCTTCTCGTGGCGTCAACTGAATGTGTTGGAAAGAGATATTACTTGGACGGTGCTGTCCATAATCGTTTTAGGCTACATTGTTCATCAATTGTAATTTCGTACATATCAGGATTCGTTAAAGCTCGCCATTCATGAAAACCAATCGTATGATCAAAGTGCTTTAAAATGAGCGTAAGTAAGTTTCCATGTGTAACGAGTAGTGTTGTAGTATGGTTTAATTTTAAAACGTTTTGGATAAGCGATATAGCACGGTCCGTTGCTTGTTTTGTCGACTCTCCGCCTGAAAAGGCAATATCTATATTTGTAAAAGTAGATTCTAGTTTTTGCATCCAATCGTCCATTGGAACGTTGCTTAATATGCGTTCAGCTAATCTTTCATCTTCTTGGATAGGTAAGCTAGCTTGGAACGCGTAGGGCCGAATAGAATCGATAGCTCGCACAAATGGGCTTGAAATAATATGATCTATTTGTAGTTGGTTTTCTAAAAGGAATGTAGCAAGGGTGTTTGCTTGTTTTTTTCCATCGGTCGTTAATTCGGCATCACGTTCTTGTCCAGTTGCTGAACAATGTCGTATTACAATCAATTTCTTCATAATTCATCCCCATCTTTCAAGTTGACGCTATATACTTCGACAAATGTGGAAAAAATTCCTTTTTATTGGAAACGACATAATGATCTAAGCATGTGGAAAAGTAATGTGGATAATAAAAAATTGAGGTGCAATGATGAAAAAAATGATATATACCGTATTCATTATTTGTTTTCTTACACAAATGTCCACAACATATGCACAATCCAATCAAAAAATAGATTATCCAAGTAATCGAAATAAGTCATTTGTGAGCGAAGATGTGTTTTACGAACAGTTAGATAAGAAAATGTATAAAGAATACAATAATGCAGCGTATAGTGTTCGGAAAAAAATTTCATTTAAAGAAGTACCTGATGAAGAATCTTATTTTCGGCAAAAAACAGCCGTGGGTTGTCGGGGTGAAGTGGTGCTTCAAGATGCTTTTGTTCACCCTGATCGCCAAGTTTATTTTTTCGCTTCCTTTTCTCAAAATGAAGTAGAAGAGTTACACAAGTACATCGTTATAGATGCAGAAACAAAGAAGGAGCTGCAAAGTGGCAAAAGTTATCATCACTATGATAATCCATATAAAAAATAACCCACCAATTGGCGGGTTATTTTTTATTCCGGCACACTCATTAATTTCTCTTTCATTTTACGAATAAGAATGATAGCACCGATTGTGAAGAGAAGGGTAATTCCTTCTACAACAAAGATGTTAATTGTTTTCGTTTGATAAAGTGCCGCGAAGAAGTCTACAAGTGCGTGGAATAGTATAGCGTACACAAGGAAGATATACTTCTTCTGTTTTACTGCGTATAAAACAAGCATCGTAAAGGCGATTTGCAGCACGAGAGCCATAATTCTTTCTAAGCTACCAAGGAAATATAAGTAGGCAGGTTGCTGAATTAACATGTCCTGTAGGCGGCTTAGCTCCGGCATTTTTTCAACCATTTGAGCGAAGCTACCATTGTTAATTGAATTCGCAAATATAAGTGCTTGGAATGCAGAGAACCCACCAACTAAAATAGATTCTATCCCGCCGTGACCAATTCCATAAGCGAAGCCATCTTTATATTCTTGATATTTTTTTAGTAAGAAAAAGAAGGCAACGAAGCGACCTAATTCTTCAAAAATACCAGCAGTTAGTCCCCCATAAAGTGCGAAGACAAATGGATTTTCTAAAATTGGAGCGATTGCTGGATTACCGCGCATAAATAGGTGGAATGGTGTTTCGAGAATTTGGGTAAATCCGATAAAGATAAGAACACCAACGCCGACTACTTTCCAATTAATATTGTATTTCTTACGGAAATAAACGAGTACAATAATTGGGACCAGAATCGAAACAACGAGTTGAAATATGATGCTGGCAATTACAGTATTTGAAACCATACTTTCACCGCTTTCTAATATATGTACATATCTATTATGCATGAAATATAGTGGAGATGAAACTTTTAACAAATAATGAATTTACTTATTGACTCTAACGTTGCGTCATACTTTATCGTATGTATTAAGGGGGAGATACACATGACAATGAAGGTAAAAGAAGTAGCTAGTTTAGTTGGAATTAGTGTGCGCACACTGCATCATTACGATGAAATTGGGTTGTTAACCCCAGACGAGACGACAGAGTCTGGATATCGTCTGTATTCCAATGAAAATTTAGAGACATTGCAGCAAATTTTATTTTTTAAAGAACTAGGCTTCCCTTTGAAGAAAATTAAAGACATTATCATGAGTCCATCATTTGACCGGAAAGAGGCACTGCAGCTTCATAAAAAAATGCTTCTTGAAAAGCGTGCTCGGTTAGATAAAGTGATTGCGACGATTGATAAGACAATTCAGCATACAAAAGGAGAGATTGAAATGACGAACAAAGAGAAATTTGAAGGCTTCGATTTCAGCCATAATCCGTACGAAGAAGAAGCGCGTGAAAGATGGGGAGACGCAGCTGTAGATAAAGCGAATGAATATGCGAAAGGTATGTCAAAAGACAATCAAGAAGAGTTTAATACGATTTACAGAAACTTAGCGGCACTTAGACACGGCGCACCAGATTCTAAAGAGGCACAAGAAGCAATTGGAGTATGGTACAATTACTTGCAAAACTTCGGTGAATATTCATTAGATGCTTTTAAAGGACTTGGTCAAATGTACGTCGCTGATGAGCGCTTTACGAAAAATATCGATAAGTTTGGTGAAGGATTAGCTCAGTTTATGTGTGACGCGATGGAGGTTTACGCAAATCGTAAGAAATAGTAAAAAAATAAAGAAGATGGAGGTTTTCTCCACCTTCTTTATTTTTTTATCATATCATTCAAAGTCTGATCCCCCGTATTGTTCAAATGAGGATTTTTGCTCATTTCACGTTTTAACATATCGAGGCTCTGTGTATATTCTGTATCATTTAAGGCACCAGATTGAAGGCCTTGAATTTGAGAAATCAACTTTTGGTCTGTTGATACATATGCTTTATAATAGCGAGGGACGATGGACAAAGCAGCTCTATATACTTGATCCGCTACGAGTTTTGGATCTGTTGTGTTTGCACGGTATACAACAAATACTTCATCATCGGTAACGAGTGTAGCAGCGTTTGTAACGTCAGGAAGTTTGACTGTCATACTTGTAATCATTTCAGCGACTTTCTCACGGTTAATGGCTCCTACTTGTTTGTTAGATACTTCATGCTTTTGTTTAGATGAATAGCCGACTCTTGTAAGCCGTGTATTTGTATTTTCCGTATGATACATGTCGTTTTTATTGGAAACAAGAACACGACTTCCTTCTTCACGTTCCATTTCGGCTTTATTCGTTGATTGGCAGCCTGCAAATAAGGAAAGAGTGAGAAGAGAAAGTATAATTTGTTTTTTCACGATGTATCACCTCCTTCTCCATAGCATGCACTAATTTTCAATTTTTTGTATTTGAAATTGTTGGTTGGTATGCTTTGTGATACGATAAAAAGAAGAATGCTTAGAGAGGAAGTTAATGATGGAGCAAAAGCAAGAGATTCATGCTACGGTGAGCATTAATAATGTTCAGTACGAAGTAATTAAAAACTTTCGTGACGGTTTTAGTGAAGAAGCATTTAAAGAGCGCTATGCAGAAATTTTAAATAAATATGATTACATCGTTGGGGACTGGGGTTATGAGCAACTTAGATTGCGCGGATTCTTTGATGATAGTAACCAGCGTGCGACATATGATACGAAAATTAGTACGTTAACGGAGTATTTATACGAGTACTGTAACTTTGGTTGTGCACACTTCGTATTACGAAAAGTGAAGAAGTAAAAAAATCCTCTTACGATTGTAAGAGGATTTTTTTACTTGCTCACAAACAAATTGAAATAGAATCGCCTTCAGAAAGTATTGCGTTTGGTTTCATTTGTTGTCCGTTCAATTGAATATCCCCATTTTTAATTTTATCCACAATGCGTGTACGGCTCCAGTCGGAAATATATGTGGATAAGGCTTTATCGATTCGGTGTGAACCGAAAACGATATCTAGTACGATCGTGATTTCGGCTATGCCGTTTTCTTTATGTTGTGTAATGGAAATGGTAGTAGTTGTTTCTGGTTGATCCTGCTGCGTCATATCGACTGTTTCAACGTGATCAGTAAATGCTTTATAAATACGAAGTTTTTGATTCCACGTATGATCTTTCGGACATTTATAAATGGCAAAGCGGTATATGTTTTTTCCGTTGGCATTATGCCTACGAATATTTGTGTCAGTAAATAGGGTAGTGCGTCTGCAATTTTTACAATATTTTTCAATTGTACCTTGTTCATTTTCATATAAGCTCCAAGAAAGTTGTACTTTCTGCATTTTCCTTCACCTCTTATAGTAGTGGTAAAGGAACGTAATACAGCTATTTGGATGTCTTGTAGTATGAAGACATGAGGAAAAGACAAAAATAAAAGGAGGTTCCCTTAGGAACCTCCGTAAACATCATACTACAGATGCAATACGTTCCTTTGTAATGGGAATGGGCAGACTACTCCCTTGAAAAAGCACGGTGCTTTTTTGAGAGTAATGCTATCCAATTGCTGGTCCATTACAAAGTAGATGTTGGCATACGTAGATAACGTCCTTTCTATCCAAATAGATTTATTCTTCATTATAACATAAAAGATTGAAAATTCAAAACTCTATTGATGAAAAGCACCAGCTAAAAAGCTGGTGCCTAAGATAAATTATATAAGTTCAAATAAAAATGAGCGTAGTTCTTCTGCAATTTCTTCAGTCATAGAAAATGCGTGCTCTAAGTAGCCTGGTTCGTTTAAATCGTCAGCGCCGATGATTGCGAATTTATTACGCTGCATATCAAGGACAATTGTTTTACCGTAATGACGATCGGAGTATAATAGCGCTAAATCATGACGCTCATTTTCTCCCATAAAGCTAACGAAACGAGTTTTTGTAGCGACAGTGTCGTCGTACAGAAAGAAACGTTCTTCCATACACATGGCTCCTTTTATTAAATATCTAAGTTTAAGTGTGGCTTATGATCTAAATGGTGATGCGTTTTAATGAATCGTACTGTTCTTGTTTTGTAACGCATTACGATAGAGTATGTTTCAGCTAAATCTCCGCCTAGGAATTTCACGCCGTCTAATAACTCACCAGCAGATACACCAGTTGCTGAGAAGATTGCATCATCACCAGATACTAAGTCTTCTAGCATTAGAAGTTGACGAGGATCTTCTAATCCCATTTCACGACAACGAGCTTCTTCTTCTTCGTTCATTGGAACTAAGCGAGCTTGCATTTCACCTTCAAGACATTTTAATGCTGCTGCAGAAATAACGCCTTCTGGAGCTCCGCCGATACCTACGAATAAGTCGATACCTGTTCCAGGTAGTGCTGTTGCGATTGACGCACCAACATCACCGTCACCAAATAATTTTACACGTGCACCTTTTGCACGAACACGATCGATAATATCTTGATGACGTTCACGTTCTTGAACGATAACTGTTAGATCGCGAATCTTTTTATTGTTAGCTTCTGCTACAATTTCAATTGTTTTTTCAATTGGATCATCTAAGCTAATTTTACCAGCTGCTTTTGGACCAACCGCGATTTTTTCCATGTACATATCAGGAGCATGAAGAAGGTTTCCTTTATCTGCGATTGCGATAACTGCCATTGCATTTGCAAGACCTTTTGCAACGATGTTTGTACCTTCTAATGGGTCAACGGCGATATCTACTTCTGGACCGTTACCTGTTCCTAGTTCTTCACCAATATATAACATCGGTGCTTCATCAAGTTCTCCTTCACCAATTACAACTGTACCTGCCATGTTTACTGAATCGAACATATCACGCATTGCTGTAGTTGCTGCATCATCTGCTTCGTTTTTCTTTCCGCGGCCCATCCACTGTGCGGATGCTAATGCTGCTGCTTCTGTTACACGGACAATTTCTAGTGCGAGTTCACGTTCCAAGATTCCATTCCTCCAATTTCAAAAATCATACAAATATAACTATAACAAATAACGGAGAAAAGGTGAATTCGAAAAATTGTCGATTTTTTCAGAAGAAAGCGTTACAATTAAAATGTAAATGCTTTAATTTCCAGGTAGGTGACATTCATGTATTTTGTAGACAGAAAGAAAATAGAACAAATGCTAGTATGTTTAGAACGAGCAACAAGTACATTTCAAGAGAAAAAGATATATGAAACCGAGTTTGAATTTTACGCATTAGAACGCATAGCCCATCTTATTATTGATTCTGTATTAGATGTAGGGAATGCGATGATTGATGGATTTATTATGCGCGACCCAGGAAGTTATGAAGATATTATCGATATTTTAATGGACGAGCGAGTGATAAGTGCAAAAGATGGACAAGGGATGAAAGAAATTATCCTTCTTCGAAAAATGCTTACGCAAGATTATATTCAAATGAATCATGATGAATTATATAAGACGATTCAAAAACACATTGCAGTGGTAGAGAAATACCCAGCAAATATTCGTAGTTATTTAGAGAAGGAATTAGGACCTGTATCTGCATTTGTACCAGAATAATTATGCTTATAAGATCCCCAGAGAATGCCTTTTGGGGGTCTTATATTGTATGTGAGGGAGAAGGGTGAAGCATGGGGGAAGCACGTACGACGAAAGATGAAATTGTACAGTTGTTGAAAGTAAAAGGAGAGCACACGGTAGCGGAACTAGCTGAAATTTTAGAGATTACAGAAATGGCAATTCGAAGACATTTAAGTAATCTTGAGAAAGATGGTTTCATCTATTCCAAGATGGTAAGGCAACATGTCGGAAGACCAACTTATTTGTATGGATTAAGCGAAAAGGGAGAAGATACATTCCCGAAAGAGTATAAACAATTTGCAATTGATATGCTAGAAGATTTAGCGCGAATGGGCGATGAAAAAATACTTCGTTACGTTTTAAAAGAGAGAACAAAGCGAATGGAAGAACAATTGCAAAAGCGAGTGAGTAATCAAAAGAATTTAGCATATAAAGTGCAAGAGATAGCAGCTATGCAAGAGAAAAATGGTTATATGGTTCAAATTAAGAGAGACGGAGAGAACTCTTTCGTAATTGAAAAACAAAACTGTCCGTTAAAGGAAATTGCAGAGAGATTCCCGCAAGTGTGTGAAGATGAAAAAGAGATGTATAATCGTTTATTTGCGAACGCAGATGTGAAAACGCTAGCAAACATGTGCGAGGGCGATTGTAGTTGTTCTTACCAAATAAAAGAGAAAAAATGAACGTTATGGGGCGCTTTAAGGTAAAGCGTTTTTTTCTTTGTAAAAAGCGGGTAATATAAGAGTGGTATGATAAGGTGAGAACGTTAGCATAGAAGGAGAGACATAATCGATGTATAAAGGTTACTTAATTGACTTAGACGGTACAATGTATCGGGGAGAAGAACAAATTGAAGAAGCGAGCGACTTCGTAAAAGCATTAGGAGAGCGCGGTATTCCGTATTTATTCGTTACAAATAACTCAACTCGTAAACCAGAACAAGTGGCAGAAAAACTTGTTCGTTTTGATATTCCAGCGAAAGCAGAGCAAGTATTCACAACGAGTATGGCGACAGCGAACTTCATTTATGAACGTAAACAAGATGCAACTGTATATATGATTGGTGAAGAAGGTTTACATGATGCACTTGTGGAAAAAGGATTTGAACTTGTGGATGAAAATCCTGATTTCGTTGTTGTCGGTTTAGATCGTGACATCACATATGAAAAATTAGCAAAGGCGTGTCTTGCTGTGCGTAACGGCGCAACGTTTATTTCCACAAATGGAGACATTGCCATTCCGACTGAGCGCGGATTATTACCAGGAAACGGTTCATTAACATCAGTTGTAGCAGTATCAACAGGTGTGGATCCAATCTTTATCGGAAAACCGGAATCAATCATTATGGAACAAGCGCTAAAAGTGCTTGGTATAGGAAAAGATGAAGCATTAATGGTTGGGGATAACTACGATACAGACATTTTAGCGGGAGTAAATGCTGGCATGCATACGCTTCTTGTCCACACTGGAGTCACAACTGTGGAGAAGTTAACAGAATATGAAGTACAACCAACGCAAGTTGTGCATAACTTGACGGAGTGGATTGAGAAGATGTAATGAAATGCAGGTAACCGGAAGAGGTTACCTGTTTTTTTATGCATAATTGCATATGTACTATAAGTATATAAAATGTAAAATTTAAATGTAATGATGTAAGGGGGAGAGAATAAGAATGTACTGGATGTCATGTATTATGTTTGTTTTTACATTATGTGTTTTGTTTTTTGTTCTATGGAAAATATATAAAATAAATGAAATGAAAAAAAGCGCAGGAAAACTGATTTCAATGTATCCTCGGGTGAAAAGACGTTGGATTGCGTTACTTGGACCAGCGTATTTCATTGGACAATGTATGTATATATATGCTCGGTATGTAAGTGGCGATATTGATACAGTTGAACAGTTTTTCATTCAGCTAGGTATTCATGCTGTAGCAAGTTGTTTTATGACTTTAATAGCCATCCATCTTATTAAAAGTGTACAAATATATGAAAAAGGTGTAGTAGACGGATTAAACTTTTATTCATACGAAGAATTGAAAGGCTATAAAACATCAACATGGGAAAATCCAAAAGAAAATATATTTTTATATCGTGGGCGAGAAAAAATGAATGATAATGTGAATTTACTTATTAGACAGGAAGATATGAATGAATTAGAAAGCATTCTTCAAAGGTATATTCCGAAATTAATGATGAAATGAAAAACTCCGGTTGTTAAAGCCGGAGTTTTTTTATTAAAATGCACGATTCACAACATCTTTAACTTCTTCAAGGTATTGTTTACGCACATTATCATCCACAGAAGGAACACTTGTATAGAATGTGTGCTCAATTGTTTCAATGCCTGTAAATTCAAAAATACCAACATCCGCTGTTTTCTTCATTGCGTCAAACATACCGCCTGCTGTGTATGCTTCTTTCGTATTGCCCATTGTAGATAGTAATAATCCTTTTTTACCGCTTAATAATTTTTCAATGCCGTTTTCACCGTAAGCATAAGCAAATCCGTGGCTAAACACACGGTCAACGTATCCTTTTAAAATAGCAGGAAGTCCCGCCCACCAAACTGGATAAATGAATGTAATGCTATCAGCCCAAGAGATATGCTCTTGCTCTTCTTTAATATCGTCTGGTATGTTGCCTTGAGAAAATGAGATGAAATCGGAAGCGCCTAATACTGGATTAAAGTTTAACTCGTATAGATCGCGAACGCGTACTTCATGATCTTTTTCTTCTAATTCACTTTTTACCGTTTCTAAAATCGCATGGTTGAAGCTTTCTGTATTTGGGTGTGCATAAACGATTACATGTTTCATTGTTCTTCCTCCTATTTGTGGATATATGAGTAGTTTTTAATCATGTAACTATTATGGTTACTTCTTTTGTGAAAGTCAAATAATACATATGTATAAAAAGACGCCAAAAATCGCCTTTCTATACTCCGCTCATACAAAGAACAAAGAAAACAAATAAAATGATGACAATACCAATGCCAAAGTTAAATACGAGAGTACTATCCATATTATGTAACCTCCTTGTTTGAAAGTAAAAAGCACTCTAGCCAAGAGTGCTTTTTTATTTTGAGTCTACTTCGCAACTTTTAGAAAGGGATTCATGTGTGTAAAGAGTTACATTATTTTATGTGTTTATGCTTTGAAATGAGTAAGTCCTTGTAAGGTATAGAAAAAAAGACACTCTTTCGAGTGTCTTTCAAGATGACAAAATGTGCCAATTGCTTGAGTTTGATAAGGCGCTAATATCCGTTTTAACGCCTTTTCTTTGATCAAGAAGTGTAGCAACAGCGATTCGAATACATTGTACCATTTGTTTCATAGGTGCGCGTATGCAATTGTGCATATCTTAATTATGAGGTAGGTAATGAACTATGAATGATTTGAAGTGATTTACTTACGATTTCTTCTGCGGCATATATGCCGATTGCATCTGTTTTTACAATATGGGGTTGTAAATGATTATATGTTGCCCCTAATTCACCATGAAGTGGCGCGAAGGCATAGTTCGCCTTTTCAAGCATGCATAAATCAAGTAAAGAATCCCCAGCTGTAATAATAGTATCCATTTGTAGTATTTCTTGTATATATTGCACGGCGTCCCATTTGTTAATTGGTTTTGGTACAAAGTATAGTTTCCTACCTTGAAGTGAATGATTCCAGCCCTGTTTGTCTAACCAGGAAGTGAAGGATGATAATTCATCATAAGGAATGTTCTCTCGTTTAATGATGCAATAGTGGAATAAATCATCAGCCGTTTTTTGTGATATAACCCAATCTTTATGAGCGATTTGTTCAAATTCCTTTAGTATATCGTTCCTCTCTATACATTCTACTGAAATTCTTTTTTTTATTTCTTTGTTCCAAGTAACATCTTGCTTACCGTTATGAAGGATATTACCGCCGTTACTTGTAATGGCATATTTAGGAATGATTTCATTTTGGAATAAAGTAATACGTTGAAATTGTTCAATCGTTCTTGTTGTAACTGGGATAAAATATGAATGCAGTTGCAATTTTATTAGTAGTGAAATGGTTTTATGTGTTATGAAAGAAATTTCTTTTCCATCTAAAGTTTCAATGAGCTGAATTGAATTATCTTCTATATGAGCACGAAATGATTTACGGGAATAAATAAGTGTCTGATCAAGATCACTGGCGAAAATCATATCGTATTCCCCCTAAGAGGCTTAATGAGTCCGCAACATGAATAAGTCATATTCTCATATATTTCAACAGGGACATTCTTTTCTTTAGCGAGAAGTAAAATATGCCTTAAATCAGGAGTGTCTTGCTTTCGTATTAAAATTTTCCACGGTATTCTCCGGAGTAATACGCGAGTTGTTTCACCGACTCCTGGTTTAATTAGATTAATATCATCAATTTCAAAGTGAGTTTGGATAGATTGTATATCTTTTAATCCTTGCCAAGATGGATCGGTGTATGTTGAAGCAATATAATGTAATTGATTATCTATATGAGAATGAACAGAAGGGAATAAATCTGTTATCTCATCGATAAAGAAATTTGATAAATCTTCTTGTTCTAGCTCTTTATAATATTTAACACCATGAAAATCATTTGGGCCAATATAGGTGTCATTTAGTACAGTGCGGCTAATTAGTCCAGAGACGGTCGCATTTAAGCAAGCACTAGGGATAAGAAAATCTTCGCGTGTACCGTAAATTGAAGTACAGTAACCGGGATCAGCAAGTACAGCCATACAATGAGAAAGGTGTGTATTATTTCTCTCGTTAAATGTATGTACTGCCTGTTCCAATTCCTTTTTTATTGCACCCTTTCCAGTCCAGCCATCAATGAATTGAATTGTTTCTTTAGGATGATGTTCTAAAATATAGTGAAGTGCATTTTCATCGATGCCGCGTCCACGAACAATAGAAATACAATAGTGAGGTACATCAAGGTTATATTGATAGCGTATGTAGCGTTTTATAAGAATACCAATAGGTGTACCAGCACGCGCTAATGAGATGAGGACGAGATTCGTTCCTTTAGTCTGTATAATTTGTTCAGCGACAACTCCGACAGCGATGGCTAGTTTGTGTTTGTAATGTTGCAGGGAAGAAAAGAATAAATCCATATATGCTTTAGATGGTTTATATTCCGTTGGTAACATTTCAGAATAATGTATGCCAGCTTGAATGGCTTGTTCTCTCGTTTCTGTGGAACTTTCTTTCATTAAATCGCTAATATCTTTTAATAGAAAAATAGCATCATTTGGATCGTAACTACTAATATGGGAATTTACCTTTACCATAATTATCAACCTTCCTTTTCTATGCTATTTGAAAATGAGACGATATGAATACAAGGAATAACTGTTTGTAACTGCTGTAGAAGAGGCGATAAGGCTTCTTCTCCTACATCACGTTCCATAAACACAAATACTTCATCGTATTCATGGGGTGAAATATTATAAAAGTAATTTGTAATAGTAGAATCTTCGGGATTTGGATACGAGAAATGATTATGAATGGCGTAGTTCACATCATTTGAAACAGGGTGGATAGGGCTTCGTGTTGTAGATTGATATAAAATATTTTCACCCATTTCAGCAGCAATTTTCATTGGAATATACATAAACTCACCCGTTCCGAGGCAGAGTGTTCGTTTTCCAATTCTTTTTCTTTGTAACATTTTTCCTGCTTCTTGAGCAAAAGAATGAATGTGCTTTTGTTCATAGGATGAAATGCCAAAGCGTCCAGTATATTTTATATAATTTGATGTATAGGATAATGCCGGACAAATAATCGTATGTTTTTTGAAATAAGGTTTTGTTTTTTCAATATGAGTATCTGTTTTTGTAATATTCAATGGCTGGCCAGTTGGGTGAATGCGGCCTTCTAATAAAGAAATAACATGAATTTTTATTTGAAGTTCTTCTTCTAGTTGTTTAAATTGTCTTCTATTAGTATTAGAACGCCAGTCTAATAACGAAGCGATGGTATACTCTTCTCGTGGAAATTGCTGTTGAATAGACCTGATAATATTTAGTGCGGTTTTCCCAGTTGTCATCTCATCATCTACGAGAACAATTGGATTGTTGTTTTGAAAAAAGCTTTTATCTACATAACAACGGTGTGAGGTTGCATGGGAATGTTCTTCCTCAAATGTAATGACAGATTCGAGATTGGGTATCGATTCCCTAGTTGTATGTACATACTTTGCATTTTGAAAGCATTGAAACATAGAATGGCCAAGTGCTGTTGCTGTTTCAGCGAATCCGATAAATAACACTTCTTCTTGTAAGGGATATTGATAACGAAATACTTCCTCTGGAATTTTATCAATTTCTAATGAAATAAGATTTAAAATTTCTTTTTGAAATGGATGAAAAGTATTATGTAGTATTTCCATATATCTTGCAGCGAGAGCAAATCCACTTGCTAGAGAGACTGCAGGTTTAATAGGAAGATGCTTTCCAAGAATTGTACTTACAAATAAAAAACTCCGCTTTTTATTGATCCTCGCAGCCATTTGAAAAAGATTGTCTAACTCTAAGTTATATGGATTATCACGTACTTCTACATGAACCTTTATATTATTCAAAACGTTATACGTGTTGTTTTGCGTTTGTAATAAGGAGATCGGTGAATTGTTTGTTTTCATGTAGCACCCCGTAAATATTAGATTTTAAAATGGTTTTGCGAGCCCAGTTATAATGGGGCTTTACTTCATTCATTTTGTTAGCAAAACTGCTTTTTAGCACTCCGTTATACGTATTTGCATGTTGTAAAATTGACCTTGCGTCTAAATAATCTTCCATTGTAACAATGTGCATTGCTTGTACAACTTTAATATGAGATGGGTGAATGACTGTCTTTCCGATTAATCCATTTGCATGGTCAAGCGATACCTCTTGAATGAGCCCTTCTTTGTAATCATTAGAAAAATATTCCCATACACATCCTGAAATAACATATCCATTTGTTGCTCTGGAGAAAATATTAATAATGTCGGAAATACAATCACGAACAACAGTAATATGATAGATAGGGGTGTATTTATTACGCCGAATACCAAATATGCTTGAAAAATCAGTAGCACCAATGCGTACATTTAAGATGTAATCACGATAGGAATCTAGTAGATCTTTTATTTGTAACAATGATTCTACACGTGTTTCTCTATACATAATTTCTGGTGATTCTAAAATCGGCATTCCATAAAGGGATAATGAATATAGCTTGTTTATATAGGCAAGCTGATCGATATAAGACTTTCCATTAACGGGTGTGAATTTTGGAAAGACAAAACCACATAAGCAATGAACCGCACTACCTAATTCAGTAACAATTGTCCTCATTTGACTTGGCTGTCGAACTCTAATAAAAAGAAGGGGGATGTCTGCTTGATTTAGTATGTTAGCACTGACCAAGTTGGCGATTTGCTGTATTTGAAAGACGATATTTTGCTCTGCAAACTTTACTTCCTTATCGCTGATAGAGTCTTCTAGACAAAAAATAATCGAGGTAGCTTCCACATGTTTTTTTCTAATTATATCTTCCGCGATCGTTTCTTTCGTGCCAGGAGTATATAGTGTAGCACCTAATGCGTACGCTAATTGCTCTTTCTCTATATTTTTTGAAAAACTAAGAGGTTCTTTATAGAAAAAATTTTGACGTTCTTCTAAGGAGAGATAAGAAAAATAATTCAAATTGTCACCACCTTATTTCAAATGATTCTGTTTAATCGTAACATAATAAGAAAAATCTTCCATAAAAATAAAGCGAGAAATTAAAAAAACATATTGAGAAAGATGAATTATAAGATGAGTATCGAATATTGTTAGTAGAAATATAATAGGGGGAAGAGAAAGGTGGATATACATAAGTTAACAGTAGAAGAAGCAAATGAGATAAATACGTGGACGTACGAGGAGCCATATAATCTATATAGTTTTTCAGGAGAGGCTGAAGTAATAGAAGAGCTATTAGATGGGACGTATTATGGTTGTTTTGACGATAAAGGAGAGTTCATCGGCTATTTTTGTTTTGGAAAAAATGCACAAGTTCCAGGTGGAAGAGATGCTCATTTATATGGCGGAGAAGATGTAATGGATATCGGACTTGGCATGAAGCCAGCGTTAACAGGGAAGGGGATGGGCGAAATGTTTTTGCAAGCTGGGATAGCGTTTGTTGTGAAAGAATATAAGCCGAAAACGTTGCGACTTAGTGTTGCGACATTTAATACAAGAGCGACTAAGCTATATAAAAAAATAGGTTTTCAGCAAGGTCCTATTTTTTTGAGCCGCGGAAGGGAATTTATGCTCATGGAATACGAAAGACCGTCAGTATGAAACTGACGGTCTTTCATATTTTATCCCGCTTTAATGGGCAGTAAGACCGCCACCTCAAAATTCAGCGAAAGCAAAGAATTTAGGTGGGGGATCAACTGCCCATAAAACCCCCACTGATTAAAGTCTTACTTTATTCCGAATGCTCAGCTCTGTGCGCTAAGCGACTTGAAGCAGCGGCAGCAATTCCGCCAACGATATCATCAAGAAATGTGTGCACCTTTCCAGTTGATTTATCATTTAAGTATTCTAAAATACCAGGTTTTAATTTATCGATATATCCAAAGTTCGTGAAACCGATAGAGCCGTACACGTTAACGATAGAAAGTGCGATAACTTCATCAATTCCGTATAAGCCTTCATCACGTTTTACGATATCTTGTAACGGCTCACTTAACATTCCTTTTTCAGCAAGAACATCGAGTTCGATACCAGTAATTAGTGCATTCTGTACTTCACGTTTTGATAATACACGCTCAACGTTATAACGGCATTCTGACATCTCTAAATTTGGATGATATTTTTTTTGAAGAAAATGAACAAGTTCAGCAATATCGTCAATTGTTACACCACGTTCTTGTAATAGTTGTAATGCTCTTTCTTGTAGTTGATTTGATTCTTTCATGTTTATCACCTTTTTTTCTTTTTAGTATTTGTATACGTTTCGTTGCTTTATCATGTGCATAGGAATGAAAGGCGAGCACAAGCTCATATATATAAAGAAAAACCATAGGTGGCGACTGCGATGATTCATCATATTTATGAGCATTATCACATGCATGTTAAAGAATTAATCCCCCTTGGCCCCTATAAAAGCTTTTGGATTCGCAACAAAATTTATGTACTTGTTCCAATTGGAGAAATGGAGGAAGAAGTACTTGTAGAGATGAAAAAGCTCAGTGACTATATGAACCAGCAAGGGGATATAACTGTAGCGACTTTCGTTCCGACTATACACGGGTACTATGTAAGTGAGATAGAAGAACAAAATTACTGCTTATTAAAAGGTATGCGCGCGTTAGAACGACATGCTACGTCATTAGGAAGTGAGCTTTCTATATTCCATAAACGAGGTGCATTCTTTCCAGAAGAAATTGAGCAATTAAGCCGCATTGGTGAATGGAAAGCGTTATGGGAAAAAAGGCTCGATCAGTTAGAAAAGTTTTGGCAATCACAAGTGATGAATCACCCTACAGACGTATTCGATCAATTGTTTATCGAATCCTTCCCGTATTACTTAGGAGTTGCAGAAAATGCCATTCAATATGTTGTTGATACAGAGATGGATGATACGCCACAACTAACTGATGCCGCAACAATTTGCCAAGAACGATTCACACCTTTATTATGGCATCAAACGAAGCGTCTCAAACTTCCTTTTGACTGGGTGTATGATCACCCAACTCGAGATATAGCAGAATGGATTCGCTATATGATGATAGAAAAAAAGAAAGACTGGGAGCAAACAATTGTTCAATTTGTTACAGATTATGAACGGAATTATTCGCTATCCTCATTTGGTTGGCGCCTATTATTTGCAAGGCTCTTGTTCCCGCTTCACTATTTTGAAACAGTCGAACGATATTACCAAACTGGAAATGAAGAACAAAAAAGCATATATAGAGATCGCTTAGAAGCCATTTTACACGATGTGAACCGCTCTGAGCAATTTATGAAGCACTTTTATGGCTCACTTCGTTTACCAGTTGATAAGCTCGGGATTAGAAAATTAGATTGGCTGTCTTAAAAATATAAAAAAGAGACCGAGTGAGGTCTCTTTTTTATATACCACAATTGTATGTAATACATTATGCCCCTACTTGTTGCTCTGCACATATATTTAAAACGAATTGATGTTTTTCGAGTTTTTCATTTACTTTACCCAATAATTCTTGCTGGATTTCTTTAAATAAAAATTGATAGCTCGCATTCCATGTTGGTATAACGGATGAAAGGCCTAATAAATATTCTTTTTTCTTTTCTAGTTCTTGAATTGTTAAAAAAGTGTTCCCCATTTTTGGCATGTGTCGTCCCCCTATGTTTTTTACTTTATATGTGTGAACGATTCACTATATAGTATCAATTATCGCATTTTTTGAGAAGGATTTCCAATTTTGTTTTATGATGTTAACGGATAAGTGTTATTTGAATAAAAAAAGGAGACCAAATTTGGTCTCCTTTTAGAAAGTGACTTTGAACGAGCCGCTTCCGCTTTTAATTAAAATACTTGTTCTACTTCGATAACGCCTGGTACTTCTTCAAGTAATGCGCGTTCGATACCAGCTTTTAGTGTGATTGTAGAACTTGGGCAGCTTCCGCATGCACCCATAAGGCGTAATTTTACGATACCTTCTTCAATGTCTACTAATTCAACGTCTCCGCCATCGCGAAGTAAGAATGGACGTAATTTATCTAATACTTCTAGTACTTGTTCTTGCATATGTGGGTTTTCCATTTTTATCGACTCCTTTCATCAGTTTTATTATAATCAAGATAGAGGGGAAAATCTATTTTTTCTCTTCTTGTTTTATTGTCGAAATATTGTATCGTGTTTTTTCAGTATAGGGGTATGGAATAAGTTTGTAAAATGATGTGCTTATGTACTAAGACATCTGAATATACTGTTAGAACAAGAAGTGGGGGGAGAAGAAATGGTTAATGTGCAAGTGTATGGGACGAAAGTAATTTGTGCAAGCTGCGTTGGAATGCCATCTTCAACAGAAACGTTTGAGTGGTTACAAGCAGCAATTGGTCGTAAATATGAAGGACAAGAAAATAAATTTAATTTCGAGTATATTGATTTTCAAGAAGAACAAGAAGATGAAGACAAAAAAGCATTCGCAGAGCGTGTAGTGGAGGAAGATTTATTTTATCCGGTCGTTCTTGTAAACGGAGAAATTGTTGGAGAAGGAAATCCTCGTTTGAAGGATGTTTACGAAGAAATCGAGAAGTATTTATAAAGTAGGAAGTCTTTGCGAATTTGCAAAGGCTTTTTTTATTGGAGGGATAGATGTGGAGAATGTAGTAAAGCATGCGTTACCAAAAGAAGTAGAGCAGTTGATGGAGCAGTACATAGGAGGACTGGAAGAAATTTTTTTAGATGAAAAAATAGTCGGGGTGTATATTTACGGATCCATCGCACTCGGTGCATTTCATACAGAAACGAGTGATGTTGATTTTGTTACGGTAATAAGTGATTCTGTGAATGAAGCTGAAAAACAGAAACTGGTAGAACTTCATAAGAAACTTGGCGGTAGTACGTTAGGTAAAAGAATGGATGGTATGTATATTCCACTAGCTGATTTAGGAAAATACAATGATGAAATGAATGAGTACGTGTATTGTGCAGATGGTAAGGCGAATATAGGTCATTGGGACATTAATGCAGTCACATGGTGGACATTGAAAAATCAAGGTATTACAGTTATCGGGAAAGAAGCAGAGGATCTCCCGTTTCAAATAAGGTGGGATGATGTAGTAAATACGATGAAATACAACGTAGAACAGTACTGGAGTGGAAAGGCGAAGCAGCCATATTTATTCTTTATAGAAGAATGGGTAGAATCAGCGGTCGTTACGATGGGGCGTATTTTATATACACTAGATCATAAAACAATCGTTTCAAAAGATAGAGGACTACAATACTTATTAGAACATCCAGCGGAAGAATGGGAGCTTTTATTAAAAGAAGTAGCAAGAATACGGCAGAATCCAAAAGAAAAGCGAATGCTCTCAAGGTGGAGAAGGGCAGATATGACAAAGAAGTACTTACTGCATTTAATTAAAACATGTAGAGAGAAATGGTAGGGAAGAAAATGGGCAATACATTGTGGTGTATTGTCTTTTTTTACATAAAATTTGGTATATAATGGTTAAAAAGGTTTAATTATACTGGAGGGGATATGATGGACACGGAATTAGTTACATATAAAGAAAAGAATGTACAAATGAGTATGCTAGAAGTAATCAGTATGATAATAATTATTTTTGGGGTAATGTATGGAATTGGTTATTTGAACTTTTTATATGACTTCTCATTATATCCGTGGTATGTAAATCATCTTATTCCGCCTTTAACATTTCTCACTATTATTTTAATATATTCACCAGCAAGAAATTACTGTTTGGAGCTATTAAAATCAATACAGTTCAATCATTTTAAACATTATGTAACAATAGTAATGACGATAATCGTACTGCTTATATATCTTGCGGTGTTAAATTTAGTTTTATCAAATGGGCTTCGTGTGGGTGAATCTAATATAGTGATAGAGCCTACTTCAAGTGAAATCATTCTATACGTAGTTGTGCTCACAATTTTTGTGCCTATTTGGGAGGAAATTGTATTTCGAGGTATGTTTTTTATGAAATTATCTCAGCGCTTCTCTACACTTAGTAGTGCCGTTATAAGTGCTTTCATATTTACTTTAGGGCATCCCCTTACAGTAGGGAGTATTTTATATATTTTTGGTATAGGGATATGTTTAGCCTACACCTATAAGAAAACAAACAATTTACTCGTTCCAATTGGAATTCATGTATTAAACAATTCATTTTATTTATTAGTAAATTTTCAACTATAAAAAGAAGCCTCTTTGAAAAGGGCGTCTTTTTGTAGTGTCTTTACACACATTGTGTAGGGACAAGGTAATACAAAATATAGATAGTTTCATGTGAAACATTTTTATTATCAAATATGTAAAATGCTTAACTTAGTGTATTGAACGTATCATTCATAAGTATTCTAATATATTTAAGTGAAGGCTATTTTGAATGGCAAGAAGTATATGAGAATAATAAGAAGTTAAGTGAAGATGAGCTAGAAGAGTATCGATTTTACATTGAGGAAAATGGTTGGGGGCTCTAGTGAGAACTCGTTCATTTTGAAAAGGAGAATCTTGTGAAGGTTCTTCTTTTTTACTTGGAAACACCATACGGATTGAAATTTTGTAAAATACAATAAAAAATGAGAATTTGAGGTAGGCTTGTCAATAACGTGAGACTATGGCACTATATAGAAATGCTATACAAATTTTATTTATCGAGATGTAAACATCAAATTTGATTTTTACGTATAAATAATGAACGGAGGAAATGAATTTATGGCTACTTTACCAAATTGTCCAAAATGTAATTCAGAATATACGTATGAGGATGGCGTTCTTTTCGTATGTCCAGAATGTGCTCATGAGTGGGGCCAAGAAGCAGAAGCTGAAAATAATGATGGTGCAAAAGTTGTAAAAGATGCGAACGGAAACGTTCTTCAAGACGGCGATGCTGTTACTGTCATTAAAGATTTAAAAGTAAAAGGAACTTCTTCAGTTGTGAAGATCGGTACGAAAGTAAAGAGCATCCGTCTAGTGGATGGCGATCACGATATTGATTGCAAAATCGACGGTTTCGGAGCTATGAAGTTAAAATCACAATTTGTTAAGAAGGCGTAAGTAAAAAGAGGAGGCGACTAGCCTCCTCTTTTTATTATGTCATTTTTTGTCGGTAAGTCGATATTCCTTGTCGAATCGCCGATATAATTAAAGTTACGATCGATATATTTCAAAAATCGCCGATATAATTTGAGTTACGATCGATATATTTCAAAAATCGCCGATATAATTTGAGTTACAGTCGATATATTCAAAAAATCGTCGATATAATTTTACTCACCGAGAAAGGTGCATCATTTACCGAGCAAAAAGCAAGATTTACCGTCCGCCATAGTCAATCTCCTTCAACTGACACCGCTTATTAAAGAAAGTTTTATAGCCAAGCTGTAAAAAGATAATGACAGCAAAAGCGGTACTTCCTGAAATACCAAGTATAATTGCGATTTGATATTGAATGGCTGTAAATGGTGATACACCAGATAAGATTTGACCAGTCATCATGCCCGGTAAGCTTATAATTCCCATTCCGACCATCGAATTGATTGTTGGTAAAATAGCGGAGTCAAAAGCGTCGCGTATGAGCGGAGCAGCGGCTTCTTTCGGTGTGGCACCGAGCATAAGTGCCCCCTCGATTTGACCTCTTTGCGATTTCATATTGTTTAAGAATGTATTTGCACCGAGAGAAACACCTGTCATCGCATTCCCAACTAACATTCCGGTAATCGGAACGATATATTGCGGGGCATACCATGGATCGTGTCCGATAATAACAAAGATAAATAGTAGAAGTGGCCCAATTGATCCGGCGACCATGGAAAGAGCGGCTACTCGTTTTAAGTCTTTTGACATTGGGATGTTGACTCGTTTATAAATATTAAAAATTGCAAAGGTAGTAATAGAAGTAATGAGAGCAATTGTATAAAATGGATTACTATTTTCAAATACGTATGTAAGGACATAGGCAACAAGTACGAGCTGAATCGTCATACGGAACGTTGCGAGCGCGATTTGTTTTTCGCGAGGTATCCCTTTTAATTTCACGAGCCCGATTAAAATAAGAATGAAAATATATGCAGCGGCAAGTTGCCAAATTTGGAGTTCAATCACGCCCTTCAACTGAGAGCACGTCCTTTCTAGTTGCACCGTTTGCTTTACTAATCTCAATAATATCGTCTGCAATTTCTTCTGGAAGTTGTTGCGAGTGTGTGATGAAGATAACTGTTTTGTTCTTTTCTCTTGCTAGCGTAGTAAATTGTTTCATAACGCGTCGTTCTGTATCGCTATCTAGCGCCGAAGTTGGTTCATCTAATAAATAAACAGGTGGATCCATAAGTACGATACGTGCAAAAGCAAGTCGTTGTTTTTCCCCGCCTGATAATGAATTAGCGTTGTCTTCTAAATTTTTTTCTAAGCTAACAATCTTTAATGC
Organism: Bacillus sp. BD59S; assembly: GCF_007363175.1. Classification (NCBI taxonomy): domain Bacteria; kingdom Bacillati; phylum Bacillota; class Bacilli; order Caryophanales; family Bacillaceae; genus Bacillus; species Bacillus sp. BD59S. The sequence goes on along the minus strand of NZ_CP034686.1, from coordinate 4,591,413 downwards.
GCTTTGCAAAATATCATCATTTGGAAAGTTTTTTTCAGAAAGACGAAGTCCCATTAATAGATTGTCTTTAATGGTTCCATCGAAAATAGGTGGCGTTTGCCCAAGCATGACTACGTCACGTCGTAATTGAATAGGGGGATAGTCAGAAATTAATTTTCCGTTATATTCAATTGTTCCAGATGTTGGAGATTGTAAGTCATTTAACATACGGAGCAGTGTGCTTTTTCCGCTCCCACTCTCACCGATTATACATGTGATTTTTTCTTTTTGAATCTGTAAATAAGGAATGTGCAGTATATCTTTATATGTAACGTCTTTTAATATAAACATAGATGGCTCCTTTCTGATTCTAGTTCTATCGTATCAAAAAAGAGAAGGTAACGGTTATAAAGAGCAACGTTTTTTCTTCGTCTTGATTTCTATTAATAAGTTAAGTAAACGATCTAATTCTTGGCTGAAAGAAATTACTTTATGATGAGTGAATCCATATTGTTCAACGAGATGAATCAACTCTTTCTTCTTCGCTTCTATTCGATCGTTTAGTTTCGTTACGTTCATAAGTGAAATGGAATGCCTCCTGTAAAAGTATTTACAACACAAAAAATAAGACCGAATGAATTCGGCCTTAAAGGAAATAAAACAACTTATCAATAGCATACACTGTTTATTGGTAGTTTTTAATATGAAAATGAAAAATAAATCATGATTCATATTGAGAAAGATGTGTCTGATAATTATATTTTAACGAATAAGAGAGGCTGCCTACTTAGTAGACAGCCTGTAAAGTATTAACCGTTATGATATTTGTACATCCAGAGGATACCGGATTTTAATAACCTCGGTACACGTCCCATTAATGGCTGGTTTGCTAGTAAACCAAAGCCATGCTTCTTACCAAGAGAGCCGAGAACACCTTTTAATTTAATGACAGGTAGTTCGTCAGGAAGCGGTTCATTATTCCAACGTTTCAATAATATTTGGACAATTTGTTCTCCTTGCCCTTCAGCAAGTTGTGCAGATGGTGCGTGTGGAAGTGCTGCACAATCTCCTACAACATATACGTGCTCGTTATTTGGAATATTGTGATATTTTGTTAAAACAACCCGTCCGCTACCATCTTGTTCAACTGGAAGGTTTCGAACAACTTCATTTGCTTGAATACCAGCTGTCCAGACGATTGCATCACATTCAAGTGGTTCATCGTGGTTGTACACAATATTTGGCTCTACTTTTGTAATGTTAGAGTTTCGTATGATAGTAACTTTATGTTTTACGAACCATTCTTCTACATATCTACTTAATTTTTCTGGATATGGGAATAGAATTCTATCTTTTCGGTCAAATAAGTAAATTTTTAAATCAGAACGGCTTTCGCGAAGTTCACTTGCAACTTCAACGCCACTTAATCCAGCACCAACGACAGCTACCGTTGCATTTGGTTCTAGACTATTTAATTGTTCATATGTCTTACGTGTTTGTTCAATCGATTGTAGGCTATGTGTATATTCCTTCGCCCCAGGAACGTTATGGTATTTATCCTCACAGCCAAGTCCAATAATTAAATCATCATATTGGATCGCTTCGCCGCCATCGAGATGAACAGCTTTTTCTTCGAGATCAATATTTGTTACTGTGCCGTATTGAATATTGAGGCGTGGGTGTTCAGGAAACGGTATACGAATATGCGTTTCTGAAATAGTACCCGCAACTAATGCATAATATTCAGTTTTGAAGCAATGATATGGTACTTTGTCGATTAATGTCACTTGTACATCATCTGGAAGTTGGTTGCTTGGAAGTAGCCGCTGCAGAATTCTCATTCCACCGTAGCCGCCACCTAATATTACGAGGTGTTTCATGATGGATTACCCCTTTTCTGTTGAAATATCCCCTAATCATAAAATTTTATATTAATAAAATATTTTGACTTTACTCAATCAAATTATATCGAATTTGTGAACAAATAACAATGCATGAATGAATACTCTGTTGTACAATAAGAAGAAAAGTAGAGTAAACTGTTTTTCTTATTTAGTTACCATTTCATCGCAAGTAGCATGTTATATAAAATAAAACCATCTACTTTGAAGTGAAATAGTGAAGTAACTAAATAGTTTAGGATGTATAACGAAAACAACAAGAGACAGCTTAGTTTTCTTCTTATAGATAAAGTCAGAAGGTAATTTGTTTTGTAGTACAGGGGGGAGAATTTTGATTAAACCATTAATTGAATTTTGTGTAGGTAACCTTGCGAGTGGCTCACAAGCAGCTTTAGAGAAATTAGAAAAAGATCCGAATTTAGATGTAATGGAGTATGGTTGTTTAGGATATTGTGGCATTTGTTTTGAAGGACCGTTTGCACTTGTAAATGGTGAAGTTGTACAAGGTGCTACAGTAGAAGAGCTTGTTAATAATGTATATGAGTATTTGGATGAAAATCCAATGTTTTAAGGTGTTGCAATCGGCAGCACCTTTTTCTTTTTCTATTAGATAAAATCTTCTTTCGCATGGGGGGATAATATTGTATGTAAATAAAAAAAGGCCCTTTTAGAAGGGCTTTTTTTCTTACACCATTTGTGCAAGAATGGCTCATCGCCAAATGTTGTCAAATATGAGAAACGGGGGACATTCATATTGTGTTCTAAAAGCGTGCATTTTATACTTAACATAACAAATTATTTTTGGAGTGAATACAAATGAGCCAATTTTCTTTTACAAAAATGCATGGTCTTGGCAACAGTTATATATATGTAAATATGTTTGAAGAACAAATTCCTGAAGAAGATTTAGCTCTTGTGGCGGAAAAGGTTTCAAATATTAATACTGGTATTGGAGCAGATGGAATGATTTTAATTTGTCCATCTGACGTAGCGCCGGTGAAAATGCGCATGTTTAATAATGATGGATCAGAAGGAAAGAGCTGTGGTAACGGCTTACGCTGCGTAGCGAAATATGCGTATGAGCATAAACTAGTAGAAGATACAGTTTTCACAATTGAAACGTTAGCTGGCATTGTAACGGCGGAAGTAACGGTAGAAGAAGGGAAAGTTACATTAGCGAAAATCGATATGGGAGCACCTCGTTTAACACGTGAAGAAATACCGATGCTTGGTGAAGGGGAAACACCATTTATTCGTGAAAACTTCTTATACAATAATCATCGTTATGCATTTACAGCTGTTTCAATGGGAAATCCGCATGCGGTTATTTTTGTTGATGATGTAGAACAAGCACCTCTTACAACACTTGGTCCAGTCCTTGAGACGCATGAAATGTTCCCGGAACGAGTAAATGTTGAATTTATCGAGATTTTGAATGAGGAAGAGATGAATTTCCGCGTTTGGGAACGTGGATCCGGTGTAACACAAGCTTGCGGAACAGGGGCGTGTGCTGCAGTTGTAGCCTCTATTTTAAATGGAAAGATGGAACGTGGTAAGGAAATTACAGTTCATTTAGCTGGCGGCGATTTAATGATTGCATGGACAGAAGAAGGAAACGTGTTAATGAAAGGACCAGCGGAAGTAATTTGCCGCGGAGTGTATGAGTACAAGATAGAAGCGTAAAGATGTATAATAGAATGAGAACAGAAAGGATGGTGTATTTCATGATTGAAGTTACAGAGCAAGCAGCTTTTCAAATTAAAGATATGTTAAAAGATGCTGAAGATGGAGAGAAGTACGTGCGCCTTGCTGTACACGGCGGCGGATGTAGTGGTCTTTCTTACGGCTTAGGATTTGAAGTAGAACCAAAAGAAGACGACACAGTTCTTGAGTTTTTCGGTGTTGAATTTGTTATCGATAAAGAGAGTGCTCCAATTGTTAAAGGAGTAAAAATTGATTATAAACAATCTATGCTTGGCGGCGGATTCACAATTGACAATCCAAACGCAATCGCATCATGCGGATGTGGATCATCTTTCCGTACAGCGACGAATGCTGGTAAGCCAGAAGAGTGCTAAGTTTTTAGCAGGAATAGAAAAAGACCTTTTTAGCGATGGAATAAAATAATCGTTAAAAAGGCCTTTTCTTTTGGCGTAAAAGTCCAATTGGTAATGGCTCATTAAAGTTTTACTTTATCTTTGCATAGATGCAAGTATCAGTTAGTTGCTTGCCGTCAGCTGAAAGATCTTCATTACGTAATATCCCTTCAAGCTCAAAGCCTAGTTTTTCAGGAATCGCACGACTTTTCGTGTTATGAGATTCACATCGTATTTCGATCCTTCTAAAGTTGAATAACTGAAATCCAAGGTTTATTAACGTACTTACTGTTTCGGTCATATAGCCACTGCCACTAAATTGCGTGTTAACCCAGTACCCAATTTCACATTTAGAAACATTCCAATTAATTCGGTGAAGGCTAGCCGTTCCAACAAAATCATTCGTCTCCTTATGGTAGATAAGATAGCGAAAGCTTTCTCTTTTCAAAAAATCTAAATGCGCATTTCTCAGGAGAATTTCCGTTTCTTCAACAGTAGGAATTGACTGGAATAAAGACAACCATGGCTTTAATTCAAGAATTGAATCTTTAATAGCTTCATGTACTACATTCCCTTCACCAGCTTGAAGTGGTGCCCGAAGGATGAGTCTATCTGTTTCTATTTGTAACGGAACATCTAACAAAATGGGATTCATATTATTTCTCCTCTCGAAACCTTTAAATTAGGACAGAATGAAACTTATGTAAAAAACTTTCGCTCAAAAGTTAGAAAACAATAAATACATATTCACTTCATCATTTAGAAATCCCTTTTCATATATTGAAGACGAAACTGCTAGTTGGTACAAAAAATGGCTGCTGAAGTAGCTTTATGTTATTCAACTAATGTATGAGTTAGTTGAATAAGGAATTATTATTTTTCATCTATTTTCTTATGATTTTTGTCTTTTGCATAATTAGAGGTTGGTTTATGTGCATGAAGAAGTTTAACGAAGTGGTAGCAACTCATCCAAGTTTAGAATCCATACTTATTCCAAATGTTGATGGAATAAGTATGGATTCTAAAGTGAAGAAATAATCATTATCTTACAAAAGTGTAATGTTCATGTCATGTTTTTGAATTTCTTCTTTAAGCTCTGTGCTTTAAGATAACAATATAAGAAAAACACATGAGGTGAAGGAAATGAAAAGATACATTGCACTGTTTAGTATTTTAGTTGTATTTGCAAGTTTGTTAGTTGGTTGTGATATTAACCGTATGGGTAAAGATGAGTACTACGTTCAAATTAAGACTGATGGAATTGAGAAGAATGAAAAAGCTGATGGTGGTCAGCCATTCAAATCATTTGAGTATAAGTTACCTGCATTTGATAAAGAAGGTAAAGAGAAAGAATTAGAATTTACAGCTGTGAAAAACCTTCGTAAAGAAGCGTTCTTACGCTTATACCATTCAGATAAAAAAGGTGTAACGGCTTGGGAAGAAGTGAAGAAAGACGAGCTTCCTGCGAAAGTGAAAGAAAAACTAGGCGTGAAATAAGAAAGAAAAAGGAATTGACGAACAGGGTCAATTCCTTTTTATATTCTCAAAATCCTCTTCTGAAATGACTTTCAATCCATGTCTTTTGAATAAAGCAGTTGTTACCCCGTAACCAGTTTGTTTATTCCCGTTAAATTCTCCCGTATAAATTGTAGAACTACCACAAGAGGGACTGCGTTCTTTTAAAATAATATATTCTGGGCGCAAATCTTTCATTTGTTCTAATGCTTTATAAGCACCATTTACGAAAGCTTCCGTGACATCTTCCCCATCTTTTGTCATCACCTTTGCTTTTCCATCCAACACGTCATCGCCATTCCCGCCAATAATTTCAGCTGAGGGACGAGGCGTTGGTAGTCCGCCTAATACTTCAGGGCAAATGAGGAGTGTCTCTTCTTGCTGCAGCAAATCCCCTATTTTTGAAACGAGATTGTCATTTCCATCATACCGACAAGCAATACCACCTAAACAAGCGCTAATTACGATCATATTTTCATCTCCACTAAAAAATATTAAATAGCACGCCAAATTTCCTTCCTGCCTCTTACTTATAAATGAGGTGATAAAAATGGGAAGCTTATATAACTTAATGAAACCATATAGTGAATTTCGAAGTAAAGAAGAGTTTAATACATATCAAAGACAAGTTTTGAAGTGCTATCGATTCCAATTAAATAAAACGGATACTACCATCATTCATTTTTTAGGGAAGTATGCGGTGAATGAGAAACTGAAAACAGTGGGAGTTGCTTGTCCATTAATGGAGACGATTGCGACGAATGTTGGAAAAAGTATTCGTACAATACGCCGCTCTATTGCAAAGTTAGAGGATTTAGGAATTATAAAGCGTGTTTTAACAAAAGAAAGACATAAGCGCGGCGGATATAGTGCGAACTTATATGTATTTCTTACATCTGCAATTGACCGCATGGATGACCGTATGAAAATGTCCGCATGTGAAAGTGAGGATCGTGCAGCTGGCTGTAGTAAAAATGAGCAAAAAAATGAGGGGGAAACAATTCTGTCTAAAAACTTTCCACAAATAAAAGAGAATAGAAAAGGAACGTACGAACTTGATGAGACGTATTGCCGTCATGATATACCGAAGCCTTTTATATATGCACTTCTACCGATGACGAGTAATCCGAAGAAGATTAATATATTTTGGAGTAAGGTGGAACTTGCATATAAAAAGAGTGGGTTACTAGAGCAAGGTGTTTTACTGGAGCAAATATTAGCTGATGAAGAAGTGTATGGAAATTTCATTTGGCGCGTGAAAAGTGTTGTGAGAGCGTATAAATACGGAGAAATCCGTAAAAATGTGAAGGCTCTTTTATATAGTACAGTGCGGGATTTATTTTTAGAAGTTGGATTAGAATGGGGAGCAGCTGTGAGAAGAAGTAAGGGAATACCGTTATTTGATCCGTTTAAAAAGGAGCCATGCGTATAACGCATGACTCCAAGTAGTTAATCAAACTTTCTCACAACTGGAACACGAATCGCTACAAATAGTACGAAGACGATAACGGCGATTGCACCACTTTTCATAACGGTTACGATTGGAATTCCAAGTGCAAGCGCGATGGATGTGAATGCATAAGAAAGCGGGATAAAGCCCATTGATGATAGCATAAGCAAACTCATTACGCGTCCCATCATTTCTTCTTTTACTGTCGATTGAATCATCGCCATCAGTGGAACGATAGCCATTGCGATTGTAATACCGTAAAACATGCCAGCTAATAATGCTTGCCATAGTACAGTGCTAAAGTTGATGGATAAGAAGAAGACACCAGACAGTAGCATCATGATAATGCAAAATAGACCGCGTCTACGATTAATATTTTTTAAACCGACAATGACAGCGCCTATTGCCATTCCGCCACCTACAGATGCTTCTAAGTAACTAAACTGAAGCGAGTCACCATGCAGAACATTTTTAATGAAAAGCGGGAAACCGACTTGCATCGGACCGATTAAAAATAAGTTTAGAAAGGCGCTACAAATAAGGAAAGTTGAAAGGAATGGCGATTCTTTTACATATAAAATTCCTTCTTTAATAGAAGTGAACATGCTCTTGTCTGTATTTTGCTGCTCTGGCATCGTAAATTGTATTTTTTGAACGAGTATGGCTGCGATAATGAGTAATAAAATTGTAATTGAGAAAATCGTTTCATAGTTCGTAAATTTGATAAGAATGCCGCCAAGTACAGGGCCTAAGATGACCGATGCTTGGTTTGTCATTTGTGTAAGTGAGTTTGCTTGTGTTAAACGGCTTTTTTCTACAAGTTCAGGCAAGATAGATCCATCAGCTGACCAGAAAAAAGCATCAGCAAGCCCGAAGAATAAAGCGAATAAAGCAAATGTATATAGTGTTACATCACCTACGATAAACCATGTAAGGATAGTTGCGACAAGAATAGCACGAACAATATTAGAATAAAACATAATGTTTTTTTTCGGGAATTTATCAGCTACAGCGCCGCCGATAATCATAAAAATAAGCCTTGGAACACTAAGAGCTACGAAAACCACACCGAGTGATGCCTCAAGGTTTAATGTTTTTGCTATGTACCACGTTTGTGAAAAAGTAAAAAAGGCTAAAGCGAAACTTGAAAAAAGAGTAGCTGCCCAAAGAAAAAGGAAATTCGTATTTTTTAATAACGGTTTTCCGCTTCCTTCTAAAGCAGATTTATTTTGTTGTAGTTCCTCCATATTGCTTCCTTTCTATGTGACAAATTTAAACTAAAAAACTTGTTAACAATCACTTTATACAGTTTCTAATATTTCTATACTGCACTTTCTCATTGTAGACAATAATGTTGCATTTGCACAGTGGCTATTTAACGACAAAAGAGAAGATACCATTTGGTATCTTCTCTTTTGTCGTTTAGGCTAATGCAATATAAATATCCAATTGTGCGTTGTTTGGATCTGTTGCTTTTTCATCGTATAGCTCGAAGTCTATTGAGAAAGCACGTTTGTTTTCTTTTGACCATTTCCAAATATAGTCCCAAGCCTCGCAAACGACTTCAGCAACCGGTCCTTTTCTCGTTGTAAATACCGCATACGTAGCGGCAGGTATTGTTAAAGTTGTCATATTTTCAGGAACGTCTTCTAATGAAGAAACGGGCATACCGATTGTAAATTGATATGTACCAGTTTCGTCTGATTCGTAATTGGAGTAGAAAGCGAATGTTTCTTGCGTTTGTTGATTTGGGATGTGATGCATCATTTGTTCTTGGAAGTAGCGGTTCCAAAGCCCGGAGATTTTTCCGTCAGTAGATGCCTCTATTTCATTTGTCGTCGTAAGCGAAACGCCGATTGCTTGGAAAGCTTCTTTTTTTAAGATGATAGGTTCTTTCATTTTAAAATATCCCCCTTATTGAATAGAACATTTGTTCTAGTTTATTGTAACATATTTTGGAAGGGAACGGTAGCGTAATAAAAAAAGAACTCCTTCACGTAAAAGGAGTTCTTTTCATTTCTATATTAAAACATACTAGAGCTGTGCATCGGTTGAAGTTTTGCGTTTGGATCGAAGTAAGCTTTCGCATTGTTTACTGCTGTTGGTGCTTCACCGAAGCCGCAAGCAATGAGTTTTACTTTTCCTTCATATGTACAAATGTCACCAGCAGCGTAAATGCCAGGAATATTTGTTTCCATTTTCGAGTTCACGAGAATGCTGTTTTTTTGTATATCTAAGCCCCAGTTTTTAATTGGACCAAGAGAGGAAACGAAGCCATAGTTTACGATTACATCATCAACATCGATGATAATTTTTTCTTCCGTTTTTACATGCTGAAGAACGACTTGTTCAATTTTGTCATCACCAATGAGTTCTACTGGAACGTACGGTGTGCTTACTTCTGCACGAGAGTTCATTAAGCTTTCTACGCTATGTTCATGCGCACGGAATTTATCACGGCGATGAACGATTGTAACTTTGTCAGCGATCGGCTCTAACATCATTGTCCAATCAACAGCTGAATCGCCGCCGCCAAATACTACGACGCGCTTACCAGCGAATTTATTCATATCATCAACGAAATAATGTAAGTTTTTCTTTTCGTACTTTGCTGTCCCTTCTAATTCTAAGCGGCGTGGTTGGAAAGCACCATTGCCAGCAGTAATAATTACTGATTTAGAATAGTGAGTTTGCTTATTTGTAACAAGTTTAAATATACCGTCAGCTTGTTTCTCAAGCGTATCAACAGCTTCTTCTAAACAAACGGTTGGATCAAATTTCTTCATTTGCTCTTTTAAGTTATCAACTAATTCTTGTGCGCGCACTTTAGGGAATCCAGCTACATCATAAATGTATTTTTCAGGGTAGAGTGCTGATAATTGTCCTCCAAGTTGAGGTAAGCTTTCAATGATTTTTACACTTGCTTGTCTCATACCGCCATAAAATGCTGTGAATAGTCCTGTTGGACCACCACCAATAATTGTTATGTCGTAAACTTTTTGATTTTCTGCCACTTTCATTCCCCCTATAGATGGAATTTTGATATTGATTTCATATATTGTTCATATGTACACGAAAATCCTGCAAATGATGACACCTTCAAATAAATGATAGCATATTTGAGTTCATAATACTTCTGAAAACGACTGAATTGTGTGTAAGTTTTCGCATAGATGCTTTTTTAATTGTATAAAATATGGCGAAAGGAAAATACATGAAAAAAAGGCTGAAAAACCCTTGAAAACGCTATGTTATTTTAAAATATTGATAATTCTCCAGACGCTTGAATTCTGGAATAAAACCGACTAATATAGGGAAGTATTATGTTAAATTTCTATGACAAAATTCGTACGATTTTTTGACTGCGTTTTGTTATGATATAGAATGTGATAAATTCCACATTCTTGACAAATAGAGTTTTTAGTACTTGGTATTATTTTTTATTACTATTATATAAAGAAAAGGGTTGTGATTTGGTGAAGACTCCAAAAATCGTAGTTTTAGGTGCAGGTTATGGCGGGATGATTACGACTGTTCGTCTGCAAAAAGCATTATCTGTAAATGAAGCTGAAATTACGTTAGTAAACAACAACAGCTATCACTACCAAGCGACTTGGTTACATGAGAGCGCAGCTGGTACATTACAAGATGAAAAAATCTGTCTAGATATTCAAGACGTTATTGATACAAATAAAGTGAACTTTGTACAAGATACAGTAGTAGAAATTAAAGCTGCTGAAAAACGCATTATCTTAAAAGACGGCGAGTTAGAGTATGACTACTTAGTAATCGGTCTTGGTTTCGAATCAGAAACATTCGGAATTACAGGATTAAAAGAGCACGCATTCTCAATCGCTAACATTAATGCAACTCGTGAAATTCGTGAGCATATGGAAGCTAGTTTCGCTAAATATGCAGATGAAAAGCGCGATGAGTTAGTAACAATCGTTGTTGGTGGTGCTGGATTTACTGGTATCGAGTACGTGGGTGAGCTTGCGAACCGTGTTCCTGAACTTTGCAAAGAGTACAATGTACCACGTGAAAAAGCACGTATCATCTGTGTAGAAGCTGCTCCAACAGCACTTCCAGGTTTCGATCCTGCATTAGTAGAATACGCTGTAAAACAGCTTGAGAAAAAAGGTGTAGAATTCCGCATCGGTACAGCAATTAAAGAAGCAACTGAAGAAGGTATTATCGTTGCGAATGGCGATGACACTGAATTAATTAAGTCTGAAACAGTAGTTTGGGCTGCAGGTGTTCGTGGTAACGGTATTGTGGAAGAGTCTGGTTTTGAAGCAATGCGCGGACGTGTAAAAGTTGATGAGTACATGCACGCTCCAGGATACGAAGATGTATTCATGGTTGGTGACGCAGCGTTAATCATTAACGAAGAAATTAACCGTCCATACCCACCAACAGCACAGATCGCAATTCAACAAGGTTACAACATTGCGCACAACTTAACTGTGTTAGTTCGTGGTAAAGGCGAAATGAAAAAATTCGTATTCGACAATAAAGGATCTGTATGTTCTTTAGGTCATGACGATGCAATGGGCGTTGTTATGGGCAAAAAGTTAACAGGTTGGAAAGCTTCCTTCATGAAGAAAGTTATCGATAACCGTTACCTATTCTTATTAGGTGGACCTTTATTAGTTCTTAAAAAAGGTAAATTAAAGTTCTTTTAATATATAGTAGAAAAAGCAGAAACGGCTAAGAGCTGTTTCTGCTTTTTTCATTTGAAAAATATAGTATAATATATAAAAAGAAAGAATATTCTGTCCGTTCTAGTAGAGGAGGGTATTGCATCATGGAGAAGCGAGGAAAAGTATGGTTAGCTGTCAGTGGCCTAGTAGCTACCAAAGATGGCAGGTGGCTATTCGTTAAGAAAAAATATAGTGGATTAAAGGGGAAATGGTCTTTACCGGCTGGTTTTGTAAATGAAGGTGAGACCGTTGATGAAGCTGTGAAACGCGAAGTGTTAGAAGAAACAGGTATTGTCGCTCATGTGAAGGGAATCATTGGTGTTAGATCGGGCGTAATTCGCAATGAGATTAGTGATAATATGATTATTTTCCTTTTGGAACCTGAAGGGGAAAATATTATTGTACAGGAGAAGGAATTGTCTGAAGTAGCATTTCTACATCCAGATACGATTGCGGACGATCCAAATACGTCTGTGCTTATTACATATTTGTTAGAAAGACAATCAGAATTACATCTTGAAATGGACAAAACATTAAATCCAGGAGAGCAGTTTGGTTATACAGCCTATCACGTATTTACGGCACATACGAAGGAGAGGGAGAAAGAGTGAGTATACCGGTACTACTTATTTCAATGATGTTATTTTTCATTTTGTTTTTTGGAATTGGATTTTTACTCAACATGATATTACGAGCGACATGGGTAATGGTTATTGTATATCCGATTGTTTGTATGCTTATTATTAATAAGGCGAGTATGTGGGATTATTTTTCAAAGCCAAAAGAAACGTTCTCTTCATTTGGGACAAGTGTATCGCATTTAGGACAAGCAGATGTGTTTATTTTATCTACTGGATTGGTTGGTGCTGCTTTAGCAGGAATCGTCATTAAGAAACTTCGGAAAAGCGGATATCAAATGTTTTAATCTCCAATGCAATTGGAGATTATTTTTTTGCATATTCTTTCATCGTATAGGGAATGATTAACGATGAAGGAGTGTGGAATATAAAAATGTTAAAACGATATTGTATTCGCATTATGATGACTTGTTTACTTGTATCCGCATTATGCGTAACATGGAATGCTTTCACAGGAGTTTCTTTATTAGAGATTGTAAAGAAATATGAGGGAACGAGTGCAAAAGAAGTACATGCAGCAGAAGTTAAGAGAAATGTTGCTCCGAGTAAAGAAGTGATAAATGCTTTAGAGCAGGCAAATGACTGGTCTAAATATCGTTCAATTGAAATGACTGCAACAGGTTATACATCGGGAATTGAGTCAACTGGTAAGAGGCCGGGACATCCGGAGTATGGTATTACATATTCAGGTGTTAAGGCGAAACGGGATTTATATTCCACAATCGCAGCGGACTTACGCGTATTCCCAATTGGAACAATTTTATTCGTACCAGGTTATGGGTATGGTGTAGTAGCTGATAAGGGCGGTGCAATAAAAGGAAACCGTCTTGATTTGTATTATGATACGGTGAAAGATGTTTATAGCCAATGGGGTAAGAAAAAAGTAAATGTGTATATAGTTAAGCTAGGAAATGGTAAGTTTTCAGAAGAAGAGTTAACGATGTTAAATCAAGATGAAACGATGCAAGTGTTTCGCGGTCAATATTTAAAACAAAGATAGTCTAGTGTTAATTACGCTAGACTTTTTTTATTTTATAAAGTAGGAAGGCGATTATGTATAAAATAACAGAAGTTAGAATTGTCGCATTTTATCGAAAATAAAGTTATAATAAAGGTAGAGTAGAGAAATTTAGGGGGTCTGAACATGTTTTACGTACAAAAAGAATTAGGAAGCCATGAAGCGGTGATTGTTGCCTTATTTGAAGAAGAGAAAACGAGTAGTTTTGTACAAGAGCTGGACAAAGCGTTTGAAGGACAATTACAAGTTTTATTAGAAGAGAAAGAACTTTCTACGAAGAAGAAAGCTATTTCAAAAGTACATAGTTTAGGAAAAACAGATGTGAAACGTTATTATTTTGTTGGTTTGGGTAAGAAAAAATCTTATACGACAGAAACATTACGTGCGGCTCTTGGTAAGGCATTTAAAACATTGCAAGCAGCAAAAGTACAAGATGCAGCAGTCTTGCTTGATTCTTTCGTAACAGAGAAATTAGACGCGATTGATGTCGCTCATATCGCAGCAGAGGTACAAGGCCTTGGTACATATGAGTTACAAACGTATAAATCAGATAAAAAGGATCGTGTGGAGCTAGAGAAGTTCACGGCTATTACAGCGGAAGATACACAAGAAATTGAAGCTGCATTAACAGTTGGCTACGTACATGGACGTGCAACAAATTCAGCTCGTACACTTGTAAATATGCCGCCAAACGTATTAACAGCGACAAAGCTCGCTGAGTATGCTGTTGAGTTAGCTGAGAAGTATGATATGGATTATAAAGTTCTTGAGAAAGAAGAGATGGAAGAGCTTGGTATGGGTGCGTTACTTGCAGTAAACCAAGGTAGTGTAGAGCCACCAAAAATGATCGCTCTTATTTATAAAGGAAAAGAAGAGTGGACAGATGTTATTGGATTCGTTGGAAAAGGAATCACATACGATACAGGCGGTTATTCTTTAAAACCACGTGAAGGCATGGTCGGTATGAAAGGTGATATGGGCGGTGCGGCTGCTGTATTAGGTGCGATGGAAATTATCGGTGAACTTCGCCCAGAGCAAAATGTGATCGCTGTTATTCCATCAACAGATAACGTTGTAAGTGGTACAGCATTTAAGCCAGACGATGTAATCACATCTATGAGCGGAAAAACAATTGAAGTATTAAATACAGATGCAGAAGGTCGCTTAGCATTAGCTGACGGTATTACGTATGCGAAAAAATTAGGCGCAAACTATTTGATTGATGTTGCGACATTAACAGGCGGTGTAATTGTTGCACTTGGAAATCATACGACAGGCGCAATGACAAACAATGAAGAGTTATTTGAGCAAGTGCTAGAGGCATCTATGGAAACAGATGAATCAATTTGGCAATTACCGATTTTTGATCGTGATAAAGAACGTGTGAGAAATAGTAAGTTCGCTGATTTAAATAATTCACCAGGCCGCGAAGGACATGCGGTTATGGCAGGTACATTCCTAGGTGAATTCGCTGAAGATACACCTTGGGTACACTTAGACATCGCTGGAACATCTGAATCATCAGGAGCGCATGATTTAGGACCGGCTGGAGCGACAGGTGCAATGGTACGTACACTTGCAACACTTGTTGAACGTTTCGGAGAAGAATAATTTGTTGAAGAAAAGGCTGTCTCGAATGTTTGAGACAGCTTTTTCTTTTTGTATAAATGGATTTATTCTACATGTTCATTTGTCTTATAAAGAAATCGTATATAAAGTCCCGTTTAAAGCAAAGGAAGTGCGGCCCGTTTCTTCAGACACAACTAAAATAAGTGCATCGCTATTTTCTGATAAGCCAATTGCAGCTCTGTGACGTGTTCCAAGTTCAGGATCAACTTCTGTGCTTTTCGTTAATGGAAGAATATTAGCAGCTGAAACAATATGATTATTTTTAACGAGAACGGCTCCGTCATGAAGAGGGTTACCTGGATAAAAAATCGATTCGAGCAGTGGTGCGGTTAAATGAGCGTTTAACGTTGTTCCAGTTTGAATACAAGATTCAAGTGTCTCGTTTCGTTCCACAACAATAAGGGCACCATGTTTTCTGGCACTTAAATGTTGAACAGCTGTTGTAATGAACTGTGAGCTTTCTGTATAAGGTGATAAATACGCTTGAATATAGTATGTAGCTGCCAGTGTTTGTACATTTGCTAACATATGATGAATATCTTCCATCTTGCACAAAATACATTCATCTTCTTTATCAATTGCTTGCCTCATAATTGATAATTCTTTTTCAGCAATTTCAATCATTTGCTTTGTTTGTATTTTGAGCTCTTCTGACAATCCCCATTCTTGCATAATCCTCATTCCCTTTAGTGGAGTATTTAATCATAGTGTATACAAATATTCCTAGTAAAATCCTGTTAGATTGTAAAAAATATTGAGATACAGGTTGTTTTTTTCATATAATAAAGGTATGACAAGCGAGAGGAGATAGAAGTATGAACTGGAAACAGGAATTTAGTCGCTGGCTTTCATATGCAGAGTTAGAAGCAGAACTAAAAGAACAGTTAGAAAATATGAAGCAAGATGAGAAAAAAATCGAGGACAGCTTTTATAAAAATCTAGAATTCGGCACAGGTGGTATGCGTGGTGAACTTGGTGCTGGTACGAACCGTCTGAACGTATATACAGTTCGTAAAGCGACACAAGGATTAGCGAAGTTTATTGAAAAGTTAGGTGAAGAAGCGAAGAAGCGTGGTGTTGTTGTAGCGTATGATTCTCGTCATAAATCACCTGAGTTCGCAATGGAAGTTGCTGCTACACTAGGTGCACACGGCATTACAACATATGTGTTTGAAAGCTTACGTCCAACGCCAGTGCTTTCTTTCGCAGTTCGTCATTTACATACAGTGAGTGGAATCGTTCTTACGGCAAGCCATAATCCGCCTGAATATAACGGTTATAAAGTATACGGTGAAGATGGTGGGCAGTTGCCTCCAAAAGAAGCTGATGAATTAATTAGCTACGTGAACGCAGTAGAGGATGAATTAACAGTTGAGGTTGCTAATGTGGAGCAATTAAAAGCTGACGGTTTATTACATATTATTGGACAAGAAGTAGATGATGCATATGCTGCAGAATTGAACAATGTCATTATTAATAAAGAAATGGTACAAAAGGTTGGGAAAGACTTAAAAATCGTCTTCACACCACTACACGGAACATCAAATATTTCTGTACGCCGTGGTTTAGAAGAAGTTGGATTTACAGATGTAACAGTTGTAAAAGAGCAAGAGTTACCAGATCCAAACTTCTCTACAGTAAAATCACCGAACCCAGAAGAGCATGCAGCATTTGAATATGCAATTCGTGACGGTGAGAAGGTAGGCGCAGATGTGTTAATCGCAACGGATCCTGACGCAGACCGCCTTGGTGTAGCAGTTCGTAATCACGATGGTGAGTTCCAAGTATTAACTGGTAACCAAACAGGTGCATTAATGCTTGATTACTTATTATCTCAAAAGAAAGAAAACGGAACGCTACCAGAGAACGGTGTTGTATTAAAAACAATCGTAACGTCTGAAATTGGTCGTACAATCGCGAAAGCATACGGTTTAGATACAGTTGATACGTTAACTGGATTTAAATTTATCGGTGAGAAAATTAAACAGTATGAAGAAAGCGGACAATACGAATTCCAATTCGGTTATGAGGAAAGCTATGGTTATTTAATCCGTCCATTCTGCCGTGATAAAGATGCAGTACAATCTGTTCTATTTGCATGTGAAGTAGCTGCGTACTACAAATCACAAGGTAAAACGTTATACGATGGTCTATTAGAAGTGTTTGAGAAGTACGGTTTCTTCCGTGAAGATCTTGTATCGTTAACGCTAAAAGGAAAAGATGGAGCGGAACAAATCCAAGAAATGATGGCAACATTCCGTGAAAATCCTCCGAAAGAAGTAGCGGGCTTAACAGTTGTAGCAGTTGAAGACTATAAAGCGAGCATTATTACATCTTTACAAGATGGACATAAAGAAGAGATTCACTTACCGAAATCAAATGTGTTAAAATATCAATTAGAAGATGGTTCTTGGTTCTGCCTACGTCCATCTGGAACTGAACCGAAGATTAAGTTCTACTTCGGTGTTCAAGATAATTCTTTACAAAATAGTGAACAAAAGTTACTTACTATTAAAGAAGATATTATGAATCGTTTATAATATAAAGTAATTTTAAGTAGTAGGAAACAAAAGGGAGCGAAACCTCCCTTTTGTTTTATGTAGGAAATGATTGCTATTGATTCCGACAGGAGAGAGGGTATTTTGTGATGAAAAAAGTAAGAAAAGCGATAATCCCAGCAGCTGGATTAGGGACACGTTTTTTACCAGCAACGAAAGCAATGCCGAAAGAAATGTTACCGATTGTTGATAAACCAACTATCCAATACATTGTAGAAGAAGCAGTAAAATCAGGAATCGAAGATATTATTATCGTTACTGGTAAAACGAAGCGTTCTATTGAAGATCATTTTGATAATGCATTTGAGTTAGAGCAAAACTTATTAGAAAAGAAAAAGTATGAATTACTTGAAAAAGTACAGGCTTCTTCAAAAATGGTAGACATTCACTATATTCGTCAAAAAGAACCAAAAGGATTAGGTCACGCTGTTTGGTGTGCACGTAAATTCATTGGTGATGAGCCATTCGCTGTTTTATTAGGTGATGATATCGTTCAAGCTGAAAAACCATGTTTACGTCAATTAATTGAAGAATATGATAAAACGCTTTCTTCTGTTATTGGTGTACAAACGGTTCCAGAAGATGAAACACACCGTTACGGAATTATCGATCCGTTAGAGCAGGAAGGACGTCGTTACCAAGTTCGTAATTTCGTTGAGAAACCAGCAGCAGGTACAGCACCTTCAAACTTAGCAATTATGGGACGTTACGTTTTAACACCTGAAATCTTCATGTTCTTAGAAGAGCAACAAGTTGGTGCTGGTGGCGAAATTCAGTTAACAGATGCGATTCAAAGCTTAAACGAAATTCAACGTGTATTCGCTTACGACTTCGAAGGAAAGCGCTACGACGTAGGTGAAAAGTTAGGATTTGTTCAAACAACAATCGAAATGGCACTGCAACACCCAGAATTACGTGATGACATGGTTACGATGATGAAGAAAATTTTAGAAGAACAAACGAATCAAGAGTCTTAATATAATGATATAATCCCCTGTTGGATGGGCGGTAAAAGAACGTATTTACTGCTTAATCTAAAAGGGGATTTTTTGATAAAAAAGACACTCTGGAGAGAGTGTCTTTAATTTTTATCAGTAGGCTTTAGCTCATTAGCTTTGGATTTAATTTCATCAGTAATAGCGATATTAATATTTCCAGCTGCTTTTTTGTATTCTTGAATCAATGCATTAACATTTTGATTAAATGAAATTAAGCTGCCACTTGGAGATTGGGCTTGTTCGTTAAGCGCTGTAATAATCCCGTATATTTTTTTATATTCTTCATAGGTTTCTTTATACTTATTAGGCTGTTCTTTTGCGGCTTCAGAGACTAACTTTAAATCATTTCCCATTGTGCTATAAAACGTATCAACAGTTGTAATCATTCCGTCAATTTCTGTTCTCTTAGAACTTAGTGCGTTATTGAAGTCTTGTCTTTTATCTATTGCACTTGACCATGTAGTTGAATACTCGGATAATACGTAAGATGCTGCATATTTAAAGGTGTTTATATTATTATAAAAAGATGCTGCGGCAATTAAGTAATTAGCTTCTTTTTTCTTTTGGGCTTGAAGAGCTTGGTATTCCTCTTCTATATTTGTTACTTTTGTTATCGTAAAGAGTAGAACGATAATGGATATAATTGATGTAACAAATAATATTATAGATGTTACTAAAGATTTTTTTGCTGGCAATTTTCGTACTTTCTTAATTACCCCAATAACAATAAAGATTAAAGTCGTGCATAAACTAGCTATAGTAAGAATTAAAAAGAAAAATGCTAGGCCGTTTCCAAAGGTATATGACATTCCTAACTCACTATTTCCGTATAATTTGTAACCGATACTCATACTTAGTATGAAAAATAAAGATAGTACTCCGACACTTATTTTAATCAGTGTATTTTTTGATAAATTCACTGATTTTCCTCCAAAACATTGTTCTAATTAGATGTGTAAATATAAGATTTGCTGAATTAGCATAACAAAAATCATTTCTAATATGTGTCGTATATTGTCGAAAATAAAAAAGAGTTATCTTAACATAGTAAGATAACTCTTTTTTATTATGAAATCGTCGAATGAGAATGCTGATAAGCGGAACGACGTACAGCATAGTATATACGAGGTGCGATAATAGCACCGATAATGGTAAATGCAATATCTTTTACTGCGAACCACATCATAATCATCCAAGCAGCTTTATAGCTCATATTACCACCCATGAAAAGATTGACTGCCCCGTACATGTAAGTAGTACCGATAATATACGTTAAAATGATTCCTGTGAAAGAGGCAATTGCAAATGTACGAAATGTCGGTCGTTCCTTTTGTTCTACTAATTTTCCTGATACGTAAGCAACGATAATAAATGCGATAATAAAACCACCAGTAGGATCTAAAAGTGCTCCAAATCCAGCTTTGAAGTTAGCGAAGATTGGCGCACCTGCTACTCCAACAAGCATATAAACCGTCATTGATAATGCGCCAAGTCTACTTCCAAGAAGAAGCCCTGCTAAAATTGCGAAAAATGGTTGCATAGATAGTGGGACGCCCGCTATTTGTAAGAATGGTGCCCAAGATACAATATTTGCACCAATGGCCATAAGAGCAACGAACATGGCAGCTAATGCTAAATCTAAAACATGAAATCTTCTCATAATGTTAACCTCCTGTTGTTTTTAGGTTAACATTATCGTAGCGAAAAGATTTACTTGTTGTCAATTAAAATAGTTTGATAAGACGGCTTCAAATAGTCTCTTAACAACGTATACGGAATACGAAATTGCGGAATTCCACTTGAATAAGGGGCAATCTCATATAAAGGGAAATAAATGACGAGATTGTCCGGTTCTAAAAAGAAGTGGAACTTTTTCGTGCTCATGACTTTTTCAGATGCATCAGGAAAATAAATACTTTCATTTTGTTTAATTTGTCTTACAATCTCAGCACGAATTACTTCTTTGTATGCATCTTTTTGTTGAAATAAATCGTCTAAGTGTAGTAACTTTTTTTCGTTTAAATCGAATGTGTTTGCCTTCCACGTATACAGACCATGTGCTCCGCCTGTATATTGATAGTAATTCAAATATAGGCTAAGAAAAGGTGGTTTATTTAAAGAGACTTTATAATCTACATTCGCCACGTACGGATGAAATGGTGTACTTGACCCTTCTGTTTCTTTATAATATTTTTTTGCGTCTTTTTCTAATTTGGTTTTAAATTTGTCAGTAGATTTTTTGTAATAGAAATTGAGCTTATTTTGAAATTTAGAATCGGAAAAGTTATGAAAAGAAGGTCTGTTAATTTGATATTCTATATAAGGTTTCTTACCTTTTTGCGTGACAGTCTGAACATCGATTGTCAGGTTGGATGCTTTGGCTGCTAGTGCACAATTTGGTACAATAGTCAGCAAGGAGCACATAAGCAGTAATATACAAAATTTCTGTTTCATTTAGGTGAAACCTCCTTATATAAGTGTTATAAGTAGTTTGAAAATAAATAGGTAAAATTATACATTTTATTAAAGTAAGAGAAGGGGGAAACGATATGGCAAAAACTTTAATGGATTCACTTGGAATTGAGTTGTTAGAGATGACAGAAGATAAGGTGGTTGCTACAATGCCCGTAGATGAGCGTACGCATCAGCCATTTGGATTTTTACATGGTGGTGCTTCTGTTGCGTTGGCGGAAACAGTAGCAAGTGTCGGTTCATACAATTTAATTGATCAAGAGAAATGTATTTGTTTCGGTTTAGAGATTAATGCAAATCATATTCGCTCAAAGAAAGATGGAATTGTAACAGCGATCGGAACACCGATACATAGAGGAAACTCAACGATGGTTTGGGATGTACGTATCATTGATGAGAATGACGATTTATTATGTATTTCAAGATGTACAGTAGCAATTAAAGAAAAACGTGAAAAGTAAAAAAAGAGGCGCTCATTAGAGCAGCCTCTTTTTCTTATAATTAGAACTGGATTTTCTTCTCTAAGAAACCTTTTAGTTCGCTAATTGGCATACGAACTTGTTCCATTGTGTCACGGTCACGTACTGTAACAGCTTTGTCTTCAACTGAGTCGAAGTCGTAAGTAATACAGAATGGTGTACCGATTTCGTCTTGACGACGGTAACGTTTACCGATAGAACCAGTTTCGTCAAAGTCTACCATGAAGTCTTTAGCTAGTTCTGCGAATACTTCAGTAGCACCTTCAGATAGCTTTTTAGATAATGGTAAGATAGCTGCTTTGTATGGTGCTAAAGCAGGGTGGAAACGAAGAACTGTACGAGAATCGTTTTCTAATTGCTCTTCTTCATATGCATCACATAAGAATGCTAATGTTACGCGGTCAGCACCTAAAGATGGCTCGATGCAATACGGTACGTAACGCTCATTCGTTTGTGGATCGATATAGTTAAAGTCTTCGTTAGAGTGTTCCATGTGACGTTTTAAATCGAAGTCTGTACGAGATGCAACGCCCCATAGTTCGCCCCAACCGAATGGGAATTTAAATTCAATATCAGTTGTTGCGTTACTGTAGTGAGATAACTCCTCTTCACCGTGGTCACGAAGACGCATGCTTTCTTCAGTCATACCAAGTGAAAGTAACCAGTTCTTACAAGTTTCACGCCAGAATGCGAACCACTCTAAATCTTCACCAGGCTTACAGAAGAATTCAAGTTCCATTTGTTCGAATTCACGTGTACGGAATGTGAAGTTACCAGGCGTGATTTCGTTACGGAAGCTCTTACCGATTTGGCCAATACCAAATGGAAGTTTTTTACGCATAGAGCGTTGTACGTTTTTGAAGTTTACGAAAATACCTTGTGCTGTTTCAGGACGAAGGAAGATTTCGTTTGTGCTAGACTCTGTAACACCTTGGAATGTTTTGAACATTAAGTTGAACTGACGGATTTCAGTGAATTCTTCACTACCGCAATCAGGACATTTTACTTCATGTTCTTTCATTAAGTCAGCCATTTGGTCGAAAGTAAGACCGTCAACAACCATTTCGATGCCTTTTGCATCTAATGCATCTTCAATTAATTTGTCAGCACGGTGACGCGCTTTACATTTTTTACAGTCGATCATTGGATCGTTGAAGTTACCAACGTGACCAGAAGCGATCCAAGTTTTTGGGTTCATTAAAATAGCTGCGTCTAAACCAACGTTGTATGGAGATTCTTGAATGAATTTTTTCCACCAAGCTTTTTTAACGTTATTTTTTAATTCGATTCCAAGTGGACCGTAATCCCAAGTGTTTGCAAGACCACCGTAAATTTCAGAACCAGGGAAAACGAAACCGCGATGTTTCGCTAAGTTTACTACTTGTTCCATTGAATACATAAGAAAATCCTCCTTTTGAAAGTTAACGTATTGGCGATGACGTGCTCAGGTGACTTGTGAAACGAGCAGTATATGCTTTGAAAAACATAAAAAAACGCTCATCCCAAGGCTTCATTGCCTAGGGACGAGCGTTTGCCCGCGGTTCCACCCTAGTTGATACACAAAAGGTGCATCCACTTTATCACGTATTGCTCGAGACTGCCGTTTCCTTGCAGCTTCAGGCTTTCACTATCCCTGAATCGCTTTTTGTGCAAGTACTTATAAGTCCGTCATCGCTACTTATATTAATAATAATGAACATATTCTAACACGTTCTTTTTTAAATCTCAATAGAGGAACGCGTCTATCTATGATAGAGTCTCGCCTATTTTTTCGTTATTTATTCCGTAATTTTGTTTAATATGCTTAATTGCTTCGCGCTTACTAAGCGGGGCAAGCTCGTTATTTTGCACGTATTCCCAAACGACATCGGGCTTTGTTTTTGCATATTCGCGAAGCACCCATCCGATCGCTTTTTGAATGAAAAATTCTTTTGAAGAATGTAGTTGTCCAATAACCCAAAAAAGAAGTTCTTCATCCATCTTTTGTTTATATTTTAGCTGGAATAAAATAGCGGCGCGTTGTAACCATATGTTATCTGATGCAATCCATTTTGGAATATAGGCAGAAATCAATTCTGGATGTTGTAAAAAGATATTACCTAAAAATGTAGGGACGATGCTATCGACAGTGTCCCACCAAGATTTTGTTACAATCAGTTCTTCTAAGAAGGGGATCTGTGTTTCGTTTATATGCTTTTTATATTTTTGCATTATATCGAGTGCGGCTGCCTGAAATTCTCGTTCTGGTAAATCCCAAAGCTCACGTACGATAATCTGGAAGTCTTTTGGATCTGGGAGAGTATGTATTTGAATGACATCTTTCAACAATTGTCTTCTCTCGGGAGTTTGAATACCGAGAAACGGGAAGTGATTTTTCATGTAACGTGCCATCGGTTCTGCTTTTTCAGGATTGTTATGAGCTGTGAAATGCTCTTGTAATGCTTGTACAAATGGGTGCATAGGTCCGTTCTCCTCTCTTATTATCTTGCTCCTATTATTATACAGAGAGTTTGGGTGAATTTTAAAACATAACTTGCAATGTAACGAAATATGTTGAGAGTAGAGAGGAGAGGATAAGATGGAAGATCAGGGGTTACTAGCAGGTTTCTTTGCTCTTAGTTTTGCGTTTATTCTTGTTATT
Organism: Bacillus sp. BD59S; assembly: GCF_007363175.1. Lineage (NCBI taxonomy): Bacteria > Bacillati > Bacillota > Bacilli > Caryophanales > Bacillaceae > Bacillus > Bacillus sp. BD59S. The sequence goes on along the minus strand of NZ_CP034686.1, from coordinate 4,567,336 downwards.
ATAATTTGGGCAATTATTGCGTATTTGTTAACGGCTTTTGCACTGTATACGATGGCGAAAAATGATGGTGCAACGGATGGTGTTCTCGCTTTTATTCCTTTTTTAAATAGTAAGATATGGGGAGATTTAGCGAAAGATAAATTACCAGATTTTTTGAAAGAAGAAGCGGGATGGAAAGTATTCGGTATATATGTCGCATGTTTCATTTTTAATTTCGTACCAATTCTATATTTAATAGCAACAGCTGTATTGATTGTGTTGTCCATTTATCTCATCTACGCTATCTTAGACAGATATGGAACGAATTCTATATTATTTACGATTATTCATGTCATCACATTTTCAGTGTTCTTGCCGATTCACTTGTTTATTATTCGAAATGAGCCGGTGAGGTATAATGAGTAATATATATAATATTTGAGATAGAAAAAGCGCCCTGAAAGCAGGGCGCTTTTTGTACTACATAAGGTAGCGTACATAAATATAAATATGAGAAATGATTAATGAAACGATCATAATTGGGAAACCGACTTTTAGGAAGTCCATGTAGCTAAATTTATGTCCTTCTCGGCTTGCGATACCTGCAACAATTACGTTAGCAGAAGCCCCGATTAATGTTCCGTTTCCACCTAGACAAGCACCTAATGCTAATGCCCACCATAATACGTCGATTTGTGCATCAGAAGGTGATAATCCTAGCCCAACTGCCATATCGTTAATAAGTGGGATCATTGTTGCGACGAATGGAATGTTATCAATGGTTGCAGAGGCGATACCAGATACCCATAAAATAAGGATAGATGCGTAAGAAATATCTCCGCCCGTTATGCCAATTACTTTTTGAGCTAGCATTTTAATAAGGCCGATATCGATAAGTCCTCCAACGAGTACAAATAGTCCTGCGAAGAAGAAGATTGTTACCCACTCAACACTTGCGAATACCTCTTCAATTTCATGTTCTTTCACACCGATTAGCATAAGAACAGTAGCACCAGTTAAAGCGATGATAGCTGCATCAACGTGGAAAATGGAATGAGTCATGAAACCTACAATTGTAAGTCCAAGTACTGTTAAAGACTTTTTCATTAATACTGGATCTTTAATGTATTGTTTTTCATCTAAACTCATTAATTTTTTAACTTGTACAGGATCAGCGATTAATTGTTTGCGGTACATGAAGTAAAGTATTGCCGCTGTCACAGCAATAATAATAATTACGATTGGCGCTAAGTTTAGCAAGAAAGCATTGAAATCTAAATGCTTATTGGCAGAACCAATCATAATGTTAGGTGGATCACCAATTAATGTTGCTGTTCCCCCAATGTTTGAAAAAATAATTTCAGAAAGTAAATAAGGGACAGGATTTACTTGCAGTATGCGCGTAATAGATAAAGTAACTGGAACAACAAGAAGTACAGTTGTAACGTTATCTAAAAACGCGGAACCAAGTGCAGTAAGTAAGGAAAGTGAAATTAAAATTTTAATTGGATTTCCTTGCGCTCCTTTTGCTGCTTTAATGGCAACGTATTGGAAGACACCCGATTTACTCGTAATGTTCACCAAAATCATCATACCGATGAGTAGTGTAATCGTCCCCCATTCAATATGTTTCGTAAAGGCATTGTGTAAATCAACAACCCCCATAATTACCATGAGTGCTGCACCAAGAAGTGCGATGACAGCGCGATTAATTTTTTCAGAAATAATAATGGCATATGTAATTAAAAAGACTGCGATAGCAAAATAATACTGCCAGTTTGCGAGCTCTTGCGTTGTTTCGTGCAAAATTCTCATCTCCTTTCATTCACTTTTCTTAGTGTGTCAAAAAATTAACTGGATGAAACACACATAACGTCATTATAAAGTAGAAAAAAGGAGGATGTAAATGAAAGGGTTTATTTTGTCATATTTTCTGCATCGGTCATTTTTTCTTATTTTTAAAAATATTTGCGGGCATTTGACATATATATAAGATACATCCAATCTGAATATTTAAAATGGAATTAGCATTCGAGCTTGTTCGTGTAGGAGTGTCAAATAGAAAGGAATGACAAAGATGATAAGGAAGGGATCGTATGGATGAACAACGATTTTTATTTTTGGATTTTGAGTTTACGATGCCCCAGCACAGAAAAAAACCAAAAGGATTTTTCCCGGAGATTATTGAGGTAGGACTCGTTTCGGTTGTTGGCTGTAAGGTAGAAGACACGTATTCAGCTCATGTTAGGCCGAAAACTTTTCCTTCTTTAACAGATCGATGTAAGAAATTTTTAGGAATTAAACAAGAAGCTGTAGATAAAGGAATTTCGTTTCCAGAACTCGTTGAAAAACTTGCAGAATATGAAAAGAGATGTAAACCAACCATTGTTACGTGGGGAAATATGGATATGAAAGTGTTGAAACATAATTGTGAAATGGCGGGAGTAGACTTCCCATTCTTAGGACAGTGTCGTGACTTATCACTTGAGTATAAGAAGTTTTTTGGTGAACGAAATCAAACGGGGCTATGGAAAGCAATTGAGGCGTATGGAAAAGTAGGAACGGGTAAGCATCATTGTGCGCTAGACGATGCGATGACGACGTATAATATTTTTAAATTAGTAGAAAAAGATAAAGAGTATTTAGTGAAACCAGCACCTCCAACATTAGGGGAGCTCGTTGATTTTTCAAAAGTGTTAAAGAAAGTGAGTACACAGTAACGACCAAATTGCACAGTATGTAATTTGGTCGTTTTGTTTTTTTAAAGTTTGTAGTCTTTTTTTAACTGCTCTAATGTTTCTAGACTACGAACCGCAAAAGGTGAATCATCTTCAGAAAATGAATTCATTTGAGTTTCTAATGCTAATTTGAGTGACTCTGTATACTCTGGAATTTCACCTTCATATTTCTTCACCATTTGCTCTGGGATGTTCGTCTGTTCACGAAAAGCTAAAGCACGTCTTTCGTGGAAAAATGGTACGTCAGCTTGTTTTACGTTATGTAAGTCACCTTGCACCGGATGTTTTAAAACAGCTAATACTTTTACGACGTAACTGCCAGGGCGGCTATTTGTAACTTCGCCAATGTATTTTCCCGTTTTATAAATACCAGTAACGATTTCGCCAATTTCAAATGTTTCTCTCATATTTTTCACCTCAAGTTTATAGTAAGGAAAGTAGGAGAAGGAGTCAAAGAAATCATTCGCGTTCGGAATGCGCCCCCTTGAGAATGTGGATAGGTTCCACTATAATTTAAGATGATATAACAGAAAATTCTGATGTTTTATAAAGTGAAACTTTAATCAGTGGGGGGTTGTTCATCCCCCACCTAACTTCTTTGCTTCCGCTGAATTTTGAGGTGGGGGTCTTACTGCCCGTTAATGCGGGATAAATCCTATACGAAGGAGTGATTTATATGATGCCATTATATTTTCCGGAAGATAAAACAGAATATATTATTCCAGGGATTGTTTGTGTTCTATTTATTATCGGTGCGGTTGCCACGTGGCGTATGTTTATTCGTGTATCAAAACGAGAAGCAGATCGATTACAGAAAGTTGAAGAAAAGCTGTTAGCTGAAAAGAAACAGTAACTCATTTTTGTATGTTTCCCTCTATGCTCGGACAATCTAAGGGCAGAATGTATTTTGGAGGGAATAAAATGAAAAAACGGCTTTTTTTCAGTTGTTGTTTATTATTTCTGATGGCAGGTTGTGACCAAGGAAAGCCGAAAGAAATTGACGTAAAATTACATAATGCTTCAGGAGATGAAGTGGCAACTGCAAAAGTAGTGCAGCAAACAAGCGGAGTGAAAATTACGATTAAAGGAGAAGGTTTCGCACCCGGCCCGCACGGCATACATGTACACGAAATTGGTGAGTGTAAAGCACCGCGTTTTGAATCATCTGGGAATCATTTTAATCCGGATAATAAAAAGCATGGACTTCTTAATCCGAAGGGTGCAGAAAACGGTGATTTACCGAATGTAATTGCAGACGGTTCTGGGAAAATTAAAGCAGAAATCGATGCGCCGCATATAACGCTGGAAGAAGGGAAAACGACGATTCATAGAAAAGATGGAGCGTCTATTATTATTACAGAAAACGCTGATGATGGCATGACACAACCGACAGGTAAATCAGGTGATCGAATTGCTTGTGGTGTCATTGTAAAGAAAGCGTCGGATATGAAGAAAAAGTAAAGGCTACCGTGCGCGGTAGCTTTTTTTGTGGAACGTAATTAAAAATATATCGGCGATTATTGGAATATATCGACCGTAACTCGAAATATATCGGCGATTATTGGAATATATCGACCGTAACTCGAAATATATCAGCGATTTTTAGAATATATTGACTTACCGATAAAATATGACAAAGGAGGCTGTTCAAAATAGCCTCCTTTCTTATTATGAAAACGTATGGCGCAGTCTATTTAAAATTTCTTCTAAAACAGATCTTGGACAGCCGATGTTAATTCGAATATGTTCTTCGCCGCCTAGTCCGTATTTCTCACCAGGTTCAACGATAATTTTTCCTTTTTCCTCAAGTAATTTAGTGCGCTCACTTTGAGAAAGATGTAGGCGAGAGCAATCAATCCATAATAAAAAGCTACCTTCTGGCTTCGTTACGGAAAGAGTAGGGATATGATTTTTCATATATTCACAAGCGAACTTAGCGTTATCTTCTATATATAATCGAATTTCATTTAGCCAATCGTTACATTCTGTATAAGCACTTTGCATCGCTGTATAGGCAAAAGTATTTAATCCGTGGAAGCCTTGTCTATATTGGATAGATGTAAAGGCTTGACGGAGTTTTTCATTTGGAATGATAATAATCGATGCTTGTAATCCAGCGATATTAAATGTTTTACTTGGAGCCATACAAGTTATTGTGCGCGCTGCTAGTTCTTCAGATAAAGAAGCGAACGGTGTATGTGTATGATCTGCGTAAATAATATCGGAATGAATTTCATCTGCGACAACGATTACATTATATTTTGTACATAACGCGCCAAGCTGTGTGAGTTCTTCTTTTGACCAAACACGCCCGATTGGATTATGAGGACTGCAAAGAAGCATAAGTTTGACTCCTTGTTGAAATTGCTTTTCTAAATGCTCAAAGTCTATCGCATATGTATCATTTTGTTTCTGTAATGGACTTACGCATAATTGTCTATTGTTTGTTGTGACCATTTCGAAAAATGGGGGATAAATAGGTGGTTGTACGAGAACGGATTCGTTTTCTTTTGTGAAGGCCTGTATGCTCGTACTAAGAGCTGGAATGATTCCGGCGCTAAAGACAATCCATTCTTTTTGAATATCCCAGTTGTACTGTTTTTTTGTCCAGTTACAAATAATATCGCCAATATTTTCGGGAGGAAGTGTATAGCCGAAAATAGGATGCTCGATACGTTTCTTTAAAGCAACTTGAATTGGTTGTGGTACTTCAAAATCCATATCAGCAATCCAAGCGTGGATGAGTTCTTCGTTTTTATATGTATCCCATTTTGTACTATGGGTTCCACGGCGATTGACTGCTTTATGAAATAATTGCATAAGTTTGCCCCCTTCTTCTGTAAAACCGTTAAGTTATGAAAGTTCTCTCTCTTCTTATAGAATAGCTGATGTGATAGGATAAAGAAAAGTATTAAAAAGTGAAAAGGCGGGAAGCGAATGGGTACATATGAAAAGATGATAGAGGTTGTGAAGAATTGGGATCCGTTTCAAATGGGACCGGAGTTTTATGAAACAGAAGCGAGCGATGTTGTGAATGTCGCAAGTGTATTTGATGATGCAAAATACATCGCAAAGAAGATTCAACATATATACTTTATGTCTTTTGAAGAAGTACCTGCGCTTGAAAAATGTGAGAAGTTAGCTGTGGAATTACTTGTAATAAAAGAAGGCGGAAGTTGTTCATTGTAGGCTGTCGGAATTTCCGACAGCCTTTTTATATTATTGTGCAGAAAACGCCATAATTTCTTCATAAACATGTTCCGGTTTTTCTTCAGGTAGTAAATGTCCTGTATTTTCATAAGAAACAAATTTCGAATTCGGTAAATCTTTGTGCAGACGATGACCTACATGTACAGGGACGACCCGATCTTTTTCACCCCAAATGAGTAGCGTAGGTGTTTCGATTTTTTGTAATTCAGTTGAAGATAAGTCACCTTCACGATCTCGTATCATACGAGTTAAAGCGGGGAATATACGGTCGTCATAAAAAGGAGCGGAGTAACCTTCCTTCATTTCATCGTCAATTAATGAATGATCATGAACGACATTCATTAAGTTATGAACGATGCCGCGCCTTATAATCCAGTTCTTTACGTATAAATGAAAGAACGGTAAATAAGAAGAATACATTAAAGGTAAGTTTGCCCGTGCTAAATAACTCGAGCTACATAGTAAAATTGTCTTTGAAATTAATTCAGGACGTATACGGTTTACATAAAGAGAAATTTGTCCACCCATAGAATGTCCAACTAACACAATATTTGAGAGAGATAGGTGTTCAATTAAATCGATTATAATCGTTGCTAAATTATGATAAGAGTACTTAAATAGATGAGACTTATCACTCTTTCCGAACGGTGGTAAATCAAGAGCAATGACTGTTCCTTCTTTCGATAATAAAGGAATAAGACGGCGATAACTGAATGAGGAAGATAAAAAACCGTGAACGAGTACGAAAGTCGGACGTTTTGTTTTATTATCATGTTCATACAATTCGTAATGAATCGTAGTGCCGCGAGTGGAAAAAGTGAAATAAGGACAAGTATATTGGTGATTCATTTTTTGTCACTCCATTGATTTTTGTTCATATCATCTCCAAGGCAGAAAAAAATATGTTAACAAAAAAAGGCAAGATGACGATGTCATCTTGCCTTTCGTTTACTCGATATTATCCGCGAACAATATTAGGCGGTATTTTTCCTTGTAACCCTGCAACTAAATTTTCAGCGGCGGTCATAGCCATTTGCTGCCTAGTTTTTAATGTTGCAGATCCGATGTGTGGTAAAGTCACAACATTTTGTAATGATAAGAGCGGATTATCTTTTTGAATTGGCTCTTGTGTAAACGTATCGATGCCTGCTGCAAAGATTTTCTTTTTAGTTAACGCATGGATTAACGCTTCTTCATCTACTGTTTTCCCGCGAGAAGCATTAATGAAGATAGCTGTTTCTTTCATGAATGAAAATTCCTTTTCTCCGATAAGATGATACGTTTCATCTGTTAATGGAGTAAGAAGAACGATAAAGTCAGACTGTTTGAGTAGCGTCTGTAAATCACAATATGTAGCATCGAATTTTTGTTCAGCTTCTTCTTTACGGCGACGGTTATAATAAAGGACATTCATATCAAATCCGAATTTCGCTCGTTTTGCAACGGCTTCTCCAATTCGTCCCATACCGATAATGCCGATTGTACTATGGTGTACATCTAGCCCAAAGTGCTCTTTTCCAATTTCTGCATTCCATTCACCATTTTTTACGTAGGAGTCGAGTTCACAAACACGACGACCAGCAGATAACATAAGAGCGAAAACGAGGTCAGCTACTGTATCATCTAGTACGTAAGGTGTATTTGTTCCGATTACATGGCGTTTTTCCATCGCTTGTAAATCAAAATTATCGTAACCGACAGAAATGTTGCTTACTACTTTTAAGTTAGGAGCCGCTTCCAATAATTCTTCATTAATAGCAGATCCAAAATTTAATAAACCATCTTTATCTTGTATTTTCTCTAGTAGAACATCACGAGGTACCTTCTCATTTTGCTCCCATTTTTCATAATCACAGTGTTCTGATAAATAGTTTTCTACAAATGTTGGAACTGGTTCAGCAATATAAACTTTTGGTTTCACGGTTCCATCCCCTTTCGCTTTATCACGCATTTTTCCACTGATTAAAGTTTCACTTTATTTTGACATAATTCACTAAAAAAATCTTCTTTTCAAACTGGAAAGTGTATTTGTATAATTTAGACACAAACGAAAAGGAAGGATGATTTATATGGTGACAGAAAAAGAATTAGAATTATTAGCTTGTCTTGAAAAAAGTAGTCGATTAACTGTAGATACATTAGCGAAGCTGTTAAATATAGAAGTAGAAGAAGTAAAGAAAATGGTTGAAAAATTAGAAGCGGAAAAGATTATTGTGGATTATGTCACACATATCGATTGGACGAAGGTGAAAGAACATACAGGTTTAACGGCAATGATCGATGTGAAAGTTACGCCAAAGCACGGCGTTGGGTTCGATGCGGTTGCGGAACAAATTTATCGTTATTCAGAAGTGAAATCTGTGTATTTAATGTCAGGGACATATGACCTTTCTATTACATTAGAAGGAAAGACAATGGGAGAAGTGGCGATGTTTGTTTCTGAGAAATTAGCAACAATTGAATCTGTCGTTTCTACGACAACGCATTTCATTTTGAAGAAGTATAAACATGAGGGAATTATTTATGAAAAAAACGATGATGATAAGCGAATTGTGGTGACACCATGAAGCAATTTGAACTATCTAGAGCAGCGGAATCTTTACAACCATCTGGTATTCGAAAGTTTTTCGATTTAGCAGCAAATATGAAAGGTGTTATTTCCCTTGGAGTAGGAGAGCCTGATTTCGTTACACCTTGGAATGTGAGGCAAGCATGTATCCGTTCTTTAGAACAAGGATATACGTCATATACAGCAAATGCAGGATTATTGGAGCTCCGTCAAGAAATAGCAAAGTATCTAAAAAAACAATTTGCAGTTTCTTATGATCCAAACGATGAAATCATTGTTACAGTTGGAGCAAGTCAGGCGTTAGATGTAGCGATGCGCGCCATTATAAATCCTGATGATGAAGTACTCATTATTGAGCCAAGTTTCGTTTCTTATGCCCCGCTTGTGACATTAGCTGGAGGCGTTCCAGTTCCTGTGGCGACTACTTTAGAAAATGAATTTAAAGTACAACCAGAACAAATTGAGGCAGCTATTACAGCGAAGACAAAGGCAATTTTACTTTGTTCACCAAATAACCCAACAGGTGCAATGTTAAACAAGTCCGAGCTTGAAGAAATAGCAGTGATTGTTGAGAAGTACAATTTAATCGTATTATCTGATGAAATTTATGCAGAACTTGTATACGACGAAGCATATACAAGTTTCGCGAGTATTAAAAATATGCGCGAGCATACGATTTTAATTTCGGGATTTTCAAAAGGATTTGCGATGACAGGATGGCGTCTTGGTATGATTGCAGCTCCTGTTCATTTTTCAGAATTAATGCTCAAAATTCACCAATATTCTATGATGTGTGCCCCGACGATGTCTCAGTTCGCAGCACTTGAAGCGTTACGTGCGGGGAATGATGAAGTAATTCGGATGAGAGATAGTTATAAGAAACGCCGTAATTTTATGACGACATCTTTCAATGACATGGGATTAACGTGTCATGTGCCGGGCGGAGCGTTTTATGTCTTTCCTTCAATCTCTTCAACTGGACTATCTTCAGCGGAATTTGCAGAACAGTTATTATTAGAAGAAAAAGTGGCTGTTGTACCTGGAAGTGTATTTGGCGAAAGTAGCGAAGGGTTTATTCGTTGTTCGTATGCAACATCGCTTGAACAGCTTATGGAAGCAATGAAGAGAATGGAACGGTTTATAGAGAATAAAAAAAGGACAAAACACAATACGTTTTGTCCATAAAAGGGGGGGAATACTAGAAAGCCATGTGTTAGTATTCTATCCTAATATTGGAGAATTATACTTATTTCAGGAAATTTTTTCATGAATTTTGAATGAGCTCTGTCATAGTGGTATAATTTACTAATATAAGGTGTGCGTATCCTGAGTTGCTTTACTTAGGGTACGTATGAACTAATCGGATATTTAACAATAAATCATCTGCTTTGCTATCTACAATTGTAGAGAAAATGGTAAACGTATGGGAGTGTTTCATATGTCAGAACAATATACAACAGGAGTGGTTGTAACAGGGAAAGTGACTGGGATTCAAGATTACGGTGCATTTGTAGCGTTAGATGCAGAAACACAAGGACTTGTGCATATATCTGAAATTACAAATGGATATGTAAAGGATATTCATGACTTTTTAAAAGTCGGCGATACAGTAGAAGTAAAAGTACTTTCAATTGATGAAGAACACAGAAAAATGAGTTTATCGTTAAAAGCGGCGAAAAGAAAACAAGGACGGATTCTTATACCGAATCCATCTAAGGACGGATTTAATACGCTGCGAGAAAAGCTAACAGAATGGATTGAAGAGTCCGAGTTAACAAAGTAAAAGAGGAGCGCATATGAGCGTTCCTCTTTTACTTTTTCTTATGATATATATTTGCAAATATGATTGCAGGCAATCATATTCGTATGTCGGAGGTGAGTAAGGACATACTGACTAGCGAATTTCGTTCGTTTCTGGGTGAGTACCAAGATTTTCTGATGGTTTAAAGAGTAAACCAAGATTGATCAGCCCAGAAATACCGACGATGCCGTAAATAATACGTGCAAGAGCGGAGTTTTGTCCACCGAAAATGGCTGCCACTAAGTCAAACTGGAAGAAACCGATTAATCCCCAGTTTACAGCGCCAATTACAGTAAAGACTAATGCGATACGTTGTAAAGTACTCATGAAAAAGCCCCCCTTAATTGTGAAGCATGAGCAAGCGATGAGTTAATTAACTCTTTTATAGAATGGGGTAGTTATGTTGTTTTTATACATAAAAAATGTTCGAAACAGGATGTATATACATCTATACCGAAAAATGCGAATTTTTATGCAAAAAATGAACTTTTTCTAAAAAATATATATTGGTTACGTTTACAATTGGCTAATCGCTTGATTTACAACTTCAGTTTCGCTAAAGTGAATACAGAAATACATATCCATAATTGGAGGGAAAAAGATGAGTACACATGTAACGTTCGACTATTCTAAAGCGTTATCCTTCATCGGTGAACATGAAATCACTTATTTACGTGATGCAGTGAAAGTAACACATCACGCAATCCACGAAAAAACTGGAGCTGGGAACGATTTCCTTGGGTGGGTAGACCTTCCGCTTCAATATGACAAAGAAGAATTTGCTCGCATTCAAAAATGCGCAGAAAAAATTAAAAATGACTCTGACATTTTACTAGTTGTAGGTATCGGTGGTTCTTACCTAGGAGCACGTGCAGCAATTGAAATGTTAAACCATTCTTTCTACAACACACTTTCTAAAGAACAACGTAAAACTCCACAAGTGCTATTTGTTGGACAAAACATTAGCTCCACTTACATGAAAGATTTAATGGATGTATTAGAAGGTAAAGACTTCTCTATTAACGTTATTTCCAAATCAGGTACAACAACAGAGCCGGCACTAGCATTCCGTATTTTCCGTAAGTTATTAGAAGAAAAATATGGAAAAGAAGAAGCCCGCAAACGTATTTATGCAACGACAGATAAAGCGCGTGGTGCATTAAAAACATTAGCTGATAATGAAGGTTACGAAACATTTGTTATTCCAGATGATGTTGGAGGACGTTTCTCTGTATTAACGCCAGTTGGTTTATTACCAATCGCAGTAAGTGGCTTAAATATTGAAGAGATGATGAAAGGTGCAGCTGCTGGTCGTGAGGACTTCGGTACATCAGAACTAGAAGAAAACCCAGCTTACCAATATGCAGTAGTTCGTAACGCTTTATACAATAAAGGAAAAACAATTGAAATGCTTGTTAACTATGAGCCAGCACTTCAATACTTCGCTGAGTGGTGGAAACAGTTATTTGGTGAAAGTGAAGGGAAAGATCAAAAAGGTATTTTCCCATCTTCAGCAAACTTCTCAACTGACTTACACTCATTAGGTCAATACGTTCAAGAAGGTCGTCGTGACTTATTTGAAACAGTTCTAAAAGTAGGTAAACCTACACATGAACTAACAATCGAATCAGAAGAAAACGATTTAGATGGATTAAACTACCTTGCTGGTGAAACTGTAGACTTCGTAAACACGAAAGCATACGAAGGTACATTACTTGCACATAGCGATGGCGGAGTACCAAACTTAATCGTAAATATTCCTGCATTAAATGAGTACACATTCGGTTACCTTGTATACTTCTTCGAAAAAGCATGTGCGATGAGCGGCTACTTATTAGGCGTAAATCCATTTGACCAACCAGGAGTAGAAGCATATAAGAAAAACATGTTTGCTTTACTTGGTAAACCAGGATTTGAAGAATTAAAAGCAGAATTAGAAGAGCGTTTAAAATAATAAAAAGCGGCCGGATCCGGCCGCTTTTTATTATTTCATCGAAAAGTCCATCAGTATATTCCAACTAGAGTGGGTATGCTAAGGAAAAAAGTCTAGGAGGGATGGACTTGATTCCGATTCAATCAAATTTAGAAGGACGTACATATGCGTTATATAAGTTAGAAGAAATAATGAAGCCACTCGGATATAGCATTGGGGGCAATTGGGATTATGATAAAGGATGCTTTGATTATAAAATTGATGAAGAAGATGGCTATCAATTTCTACGAGTGCCATTTACAGCGGTAAATGGTGAATTAGATGTGCCAGGCGTAATAGTCCGTCTTGAAACGCCGTATATTCTTTCGCACGTATATCAAGACGAACTAGATGATCATGTAAATACGTTAACAGCCGGCACGAGTGGATTGGATCAATTTGCTGAGCCGAAAGATCCAGATGGAGATGTAAAAAGAAAATATATCAATATTGGGAAAGTGCTCATGCAGGAACTAGAGCGTCATTTTACTAATGATGAATAACAATGAGTATGTCGCTTTCAATGAGAACAAAAGAATGAACTGGGTTAATCATATATTGTTCGTCGCGCTTTATACCTAGTAAGAGAATGTTTTGCTTTAAAAGAGTATAGCTACAATTTGCAAAAGTTTGGCCGGTGCAGGATGGGGGGAGCTCCATCAGTTGTAATTTATTATCAGAGATTTCGTCGTAAAGTGAAAATAGTACACCTGAAATGGAAGGGAATAAAAGAGAAGCGGTAAATACATAGCTCGTTAATTTATTTCCTTCTATAATTTCTGACACGCCAGCTCTCGTTGCATTTTGTATTTGTTCAGAAGTAAGAAGTTCGGCGATGCAGTGAATGTTTGGATTGAGTCCTTTTGCAGTTAAAATGTTTAAAACGGATTGTGTATCTGCTAGGCTTTCATTTTTTTCTTTATCAGCTGTTATTAATATAGTGTGAGCTGTTGTAATATTAGCTTTCAATAACGTTTGATCGTGATGGGGGCACCCCTTTATAAATTCTAAATGATGAAATGGTTTTGGAAGTAAAGAAAGTGTTTCATCAATTAAAACGATATCAAGGTTCGGTTGTAATACGTGCATTTGTTTTACAACATGTTTTGCCCGTTCATTCCAGCCGACGATAATCATATGACCGTTAGAAGTTGCAGCTTCTTCTCCTTTAATCTTCATATATTGTTTACTAATCATTTCAGTAGCGAACAATACCATATAATAAGAACAAAATCCTGTTCCTAATAAAATAATACCTATACCGATAAGTTTGCCCATTAGTGTATGCGGGGCAAAGTCACCGTAGCCAACAGTGAAAATGGTAACGATTGACCACCATATTCCATCAAACCATGTGGTAAAGTGCGATGGTTCTAATCTATGTATAAGAAAGCCAGAAAAAGCAGTAAGTACACTAATAAAGCAAATTAAACGAAAAATAATGGAATCACGAAATGTATCTACTAAATTTGGACGGGATTTCAAACTCTTATTCCTCCTTACTTTGCAGGACTACATTCATTGTTACCATTATAGAAAAAAGAAAAACTCTCTAATTTAAAAGAGAGTTTGTTTTACGTTACATACTTTCCACTTCAGTTTGTTGAACACTTTCAAGATGCTGGAGAGCATAGTAAACATCAGCAGTATGTCTTTTTTGATCGATACATAATTTAAGATGTAAATAGTGCGAGCCATTCTCCAATGTTTTGAGCTTCATATTCTTCACTTTTATATCCATTTCTTTTATTTCTTCAATTACAACCGGAATATTGTCCATATTTCGCACAACAAGTTTTACTGCGATATCACGTTGACGAAAGGATCTAGGTCCTACAAATTTCATTGTTAATGGTATAAGTTCAACGCTAATCATAAGGAAACACATTCCGAAAATCGCTTCGATATAAAATCCAGCTCCAACAGCAATACCAATACCAGATGCGCCCCAGATCATAGCAGCAGTCGTTAATCCTGCAATACTATCGTTTCCTCTTCTTAAAATAACACCAGCACCTAAAAAACCAATCCCTGATACAATTTGAGCGGCAAGTCGAAGTGGATCCATATTCATATGATCAGTATGTGGTAAATTGTAAGCTGCTTTAATAGAAACAATCGTCAGGAGGCAACTAATGATAGAAATAACTAAGCATGTTTTTAAACCAAGTGGTTTACGTTTTAATTCGCGCTCTAAACCGATGGCGAACCCTAAAATAGCCGAGAGACCTAGTTTGATTAATAAATCGGTATAGTCCATATATATTCCTCCTTGTATGGTATCGTATATAAATAAAACGTTTTTTATAGAAAGAAACGTTTTTGGATAGAGTGACTTTATATAGAATATATGTAGGAATCTCTTAGAAATGAAAGAGATATTTCGTTTAAGTATATGATATTAAAAAAGAAATGCAGTTAATTTAAAAAAAGTTTATAAAAGGTGTTGCATTTCATTTTTCACCATGATATATTAATAACCGTCGCTGATGCGGAAACGCAGAAAACGACAAAAAAGAAATTAAAAAACTTAGTTGACATCGAAAAACGAAGATGTTAACATAAGGAAGTCGCAAATGAGCGACCAAGTAGTTCTTTGAAAACTGAACGAAACAAACAACGTGAAACGTCAATTTTTATTTTAGATGCTAGACAAACTAACTTTATTGGAGAGTTTGATCCTGGCTCAGGATGAACGCTGGCGGCGTGCCTAATACATGCAAGTCGAGCGAATGGATTAAGAGCTTGCTCTTATGAAGTTAGCGGCGGACAGATTTCCCATAGCGTAAGCTAGTAAGATCCCTGAAAGATGATCAGGTTGATAGGTTCGAGGTGGAAGCATGGTGACATGTGGAGCTGACGAATACTAATAGATCGAGGACTTAACCATATAATATGAAGCAATGTTATCTAGTTTTGAAAGAATATAAAAAACTTGTTGACTTTCAAAGTTAAATGAGTTACAATAATTCTTGTCTTAAATGAATACAGTCTGGTAATGATGGCAGAGAGGTCACACCCGTTCCCATACCGAACACGGAAGTTAAGCTCTCTAGCGCCGATGGTAGTTGGGACCTTGTCCCTGTGAGAGTAGGACGTTGCCAGGCAAATGGAGGATTAGCTCAGCTGGGAGAGCACCTGCCTTACAAGCAGGGGGTCGGCGGTTCGATCCCGTCATCCTCCACCATTTAGCCGACTTAGCTCAATTGGTAGAGCAACTGACTTGTAATCAGTAGGTTGGGGGTTCAAGTCCTCTAGTCGGCACCAGAAATCATGGCGGTTGTGGCGAAGTGGTTAACGCACCGGATTGTGGCTCCGGCATTCGTGGGTTCGATTCCCATCAGTCGCCCCATTTTTCTTAAGTAAATTAATATGCGGGTGTGGCGGAATTGGCAGACGCACCAGACTTAGGATCTGGCGCCTTTGGCGTGGGGGTTCGACTCCCTTCACCCGCACTTTTAATTAAATAACTCATACATGTCTTGCGGAAGTAGTTCAGTGGTAGAATACAACCTTGCCAAGGTTGGGGTCGCGGGTTCGAATCCCGTCTTCCGCTCCAATTTTCAATATGACATGCCGGGGTGGCGGAACAGGCAGACGCACAGGACTTAAAATCCTGCGGTGGGTGACCACCGTGCGGGTTCGACCCCCGCCCTCGGCACCATATGCGCCCGTAGCTCAATTGGATAGAGCGTTTGACTACGGATCAAGAGGTTAGGGGTTCGACTCCTCTCGGGCGCGCTTTTATTAACGGGAAGTGGCTCAGCTTGGTAGAGCACCTGGTTTGGGACCAGGGGGTCGCAGGTTCAAATCCTGTCTTCCCGATATTACCCAAAAACATGGGGCCTTAGCTCAGCTGGGAGAGCGCCTGCCTTGCACGCAGGAGGTCAGCGGTTCGATCCCGCTAGGCTCCACTTATCTTAATATCATTTATGGCGGTGTAGCTCAGCTGGCTAGAGCGTACGGTTCATACCCGTGAGGTCGGGGGTTCGATCCCCTCCGCCGCTACCATAAAGGACCTTTAGCTCAGCTGGTTAGAGCAGACGGCTCATAACCGTCCGGTCGTAGGTTCGAGTCCTACAAGGTCCACCATAGACGTTTCTATCTCGGAGGTATACCCAAGTTCGGCTGAAGGGATCGGTCTTGAAAACCGACAGGCGGCGAGAGTCGCGCGGGGGTTCGAATCCCTCTACCTCCTCCATTTTTTCTAAAGTAAATATTTTATCATCGCGGGGTGGAGCAGCACGGTAGCTCGTCGGGCTCATAACCCGAAGGTCGCAGGTTCAAATCCTGTCCCCGCAACCAAATGGTCCCGTGGTGTAGTGGTTAACATGCCTGCCTGTCACGCAGGAGATCGCCGGTTCGACCCCGGTCGGGACCGCCATTTTTACATAAAGGCTCGGTAGCTCAGTCGGTAGAGCAGAGGACTGAAAATCCTCGTGTCGGCGGTTCGATTCCGTCCCGAGCCACCATTTTGAAATCACGAGCCGACTTAGCTCAATTGGTAGAGCAACTGACTTGTAATCAGTAGGTTGGGGGTTCAAGTCCTCTAGTCGGCACCACTTTCAAAATGAGCCATTAGCTCAGTTGGTAGAGCATCTGACTTTTAATCAGAGGGTCGAAGGTTCGAGTCCTTCATGGCTCACCATTTACAATTTAATGCGGGTGTAGTTTAGTGGTAAAACAAGAGCCTTCCAAGCTCTGGTCGAGAGTTCGATTCTCTTCACCCGCTTTTCAATTATGGGCCTATAGCTCAGCTGGTTAGAGCGCACGCCTGATAAGCGTGAGGTCGATGGTTCGAGTCCATTTAGGCCCACCATAATTGTTCCGCAGTAGCTCAGTGGTAGAGCTATCGGCTGTTAACCGATCGGTCGTAGGTTCGAGTCCTACCTGCGGAGCCATATTTATAGAGAAGTACCCAAGTGGCTCAAGGGGCTCCCCTGCTAAGGGAGTAGATCGCGAACGCGGTGCGAGGGTTCGAATCCCTTCTTCTCTGCCAGAACTGGCCCGTTGGTCAAGTGGTTAAGACACCGCCCTTTCACGGCGGTAACACGGGTTCGAATCCCGTACGGGTCATACTAAAAGAGATAGCATAATCTGCTATCTCTTTTTTGTTGTGTAAAAGTGGACTTTGGATAGTCTGCTTTTTTTATGTAATAGAAGAATATAGAGAGCCGTAAATACAATCATGTTGTTTATTTGGACCTGCATGGATATGAAGGAATGATCTATCTAACAAATTTTACTCCAGCTAATATATCTGAGAGCTACCGCGGAAAATAAATAATATATAGAAGAAGCTGTCTCTAAGTGGAGGGGATCTACCGGAGACAGCTTTTTTATGTTGTCATTATTGTCGAGTTTTGTCGGTAAGTCGATAAATTTCAAAAATCGCCGATATAATTTGAGTTACGGTCGATAAATTTCAAAAATCGCCGATATAATTTGAGTTACGGTCGATAAATTTCAAAAATCGCTGATATATTTGGAGTTACAGTCGATATATTCTAAAAATCGCCGATATAATTTCACTTACCGACAAAAACATAAGAAAATTCCTTTCACAATCTAAAGAAAACGCCTCCATTGAAATGGATTCCACGCCTATCCTAATAACTTTACACTCTATGTGAAAAAGTTCACAAATAGGTCATAATTTGTGAAGTAATTCACAATAATACGTGCTACAATATGAGTGTAAAGAAGTTAAACAACATTAAATTAGTATTTTAATTAATTACTTAAACAATCATAAAAAATATATGTGAACAATAGAGAGGGGAAATTACCATGAAAAAAGGTATCAATCGTGTAGTATTAGTAGGAACAGGAGCTGTAGGTTGTAGTTACGCTTACTCAATGATCAACCAAGGTGTAGCTGAAGAATTTGTATTAGTAGATGTTAATGAAGCAAAAGCAGAAGGGGAAGCAATGGACTTAAGCCATGCGGTACCATTCTCTCCATCACCAACAAAAGTTTGGAGCGGTAGCTATGCAGATTGTAAAGATGCAGATTTAGTAGTCATCACTGCTGGATTACCACAAAAGCCAGGTGAAACTCGTTTAGACTTAGTTGAGAAAAATACAAAGATCTTTAAACAAATCGTTCGCGGTATTATGGATAGCGGATTCGATGGAATCTTCTTAATCGCAACTAACCCAGTTGATATTTTAACTTACGTAACTTGGAAAGAATCTGGTTTACCAAAAGAGCGCGTAATTGGTTCTGGTACTACTTTAGACTCTGCTCGTTTCCGTTACATGTTAGGTGACTACTTAGATGTAGATCCACGTAACGTTCATGCTTACATCGTTGGTGAACACGGTGACACTGAACTTCCAGTATGGAGTCACGCTACTATCGGTGTACAAAAACTAGAAACAATCTTAGCTAACAACGAACAGTACAAACAAGAAGACTTAGATAAAATCTTCGAAAACGTACGTGATGCAGCTTACCATATCATCGAGCGTAAAGGTGCAACTTACTACGGAATCGGTATGTCACTACTTCGTGTAACTAAAGCAATCTTAAACAACGAGAACAGCGTATTAACTGTATCTGCATACCTTGAAGGTCAATACGGTGAGAAAGATGCTTACGTAGGTGTTCCAGCTGTAATTAACCGTGAAGGTGTACGTGAAATCGTAGAGCTTGAGTTAAATGAAGAAGAAAAAGCGAAATTCGCTCATTCTGTAAAAGTATTAAAAGAAACAATGGTACCAGTACTATAATAATTGCTAAATCATTCAGGGGCGGGACACGCTTCCTACCTCTGAATTCATATAATTTAATATAAATTCCTTTTCCGGTTTCCCTTGTATATCCCCAATATACCCCTTTTGCTGGATCAGGGTTGTTTATAGAAAAGAGCACTCTACTTTAAGTAGAGTGCTCTTTATTATTATTTTTTAGGTGTTAATCCTAATTTCTTTAAAATATCTGTCAGTGTACCGCTTTTTGATTTTTCAACAGCTGTTTGTGATTTAGATGCATCTGGACCTTTTTTCAAGAAGTTCTTTTCAACGAAGCGAATATCTTTTTCGTCGACAATACCATCTTTGTTAAGGTCGCCGTCTTTCACAGATAGCCCTTTTTTACCATAGTTGCTAGCGATAATTTCTGCATCTTTAATATCAATTACTTTATCGCCATTTACATCACCTGCAAGGTTTTCATCAAAGCGTGCATAATAATATTGGCCAATTAGCTTACCATCTTTCTCGGTACCTAATTTCGTTGTTAGTCGGCTTGTCAAATGCCCTGGTACTTCTACATATAAGTTGTAGTCGCGTTTATTAACAGGAAGTCCATTTAATTTGAAGTATCCGTATTTATCTAGTGAGCCTTCAAACTTATGACGGTAAGAATCAGTCGCATATACTTTTACGCCAAGCTTTGTATAATCGAACTTTTCATCTAAATATCCACGTTCATTTAAGAATGCGCCCGGTTTGATATTGCCTTCTACTAGTGAGTTTAAGGACATAACTGAGAATGATTGATCTTGAAGGACACGCATTCTATTTGGCTCTGTTTCTCCTGGTTTCCAGTATACAAACACGGCTGACTCTAATTGGGCATTTGCTTCATAAAACTCATCATTTTCTACTTTGAACGTTACATCAATGAACGGGAAATCACCATCTAATCCAGCGAAGTTTTTGTTATCGATAGCACCGCCAACTGTAACAGAGCCTGCTTCTAGTTTCGGTTCATTTACTTTTGCCGTTACACCTTTTTCAGAAAGGAGTTTTTCAAAAGCAGGATTGAATTTCGCATTTGCAAATTTGAAGTTCTTCTCTAGGAATTTTACGTTAAATTCCCCAGCAACAAATTGTTTCACATGTTTGGCGTTTAGCGTCACAGTGAATTCATCACCTTTATATACTTCTTTTTTATCATAGCTAGTTTTCGCATATTGAGCTCCTTGCGGGATAAACCAGTAGTTATTTACACCGCTTGGATAATCAAGAGCTGCAGTTGCATAATCGAAAATATATACGCCTGTGTTCATTGGACCTTCCACTTTAAAGGATTCAGGAGTAATGCCAACTTTAAAGTCTCCGTTTGCATTAATAGGTAAAAACTTATGCAAGTATGGAGAATAGTCATAATACATAACGCCATTCGCTTCTTGCGTAATATTTAACCCTTTTCCTTTTAAGTAATCAACGTTCGAATCATACACATTTCCTTTAATCCATAACGCTTTTTTACCATCTTCTACTGTATAATTTTCTTCATTTAATTCATAAATACCAGGTTTTAATCCAGTTAATTTTACTTCTGGCGGTGTATTATCAATTACGACATAATCACCTTTCACACGTGCTTTCCCAGCTTTGTCATAGCCAACAAACTCAATTGTGTAGTCTCCTTCTGGTAAGCTGATTTTCTCATCACCAATTGGTTTTGCAGGATCATTTGTGAAAGGATACACTTTTCCGTTAAAGAATGAATCTAAGTAGTAATATCTATCCGTTTTTAGTCCACTCGTGTTTAATGTCCCAAGGAAACCGAGCGCTTTATTTGTTTTCGAATCTTTCACGATAAGATCTAACGTTTCAAGTTCGCTATTTAATTGGAATGCCCCGTGTACATATGATTCACCGTATGGATTAAATTTCGATGTATCAGTTGAAATTGCTTTTCTTGATAATATGGCATTTTCAATACCAGGTTCTGATACACGAATAGAGAACGGAATTTGATACGTTTCTTCTTTATTTTTCGTATTTGTAATATGAATATATCCTTCATATCGGCCTTGTTTTACACCGGCTGGAACATTAATTTTTGCTTCAATTTCATCTGATTTTCCAGCATCAAGAGTAATTGTTTCTGGAACAGAAACTTTTACACCGTTTGCGGTAGCATCGTTAATAGAAGAAGATGCCGGTGTATAAGAAATTTCTGTTTTAAATTCTTTTTTCTCTTGTTTATTATGATTTTGTACTTTTATATTTCGTTTTTGTTCAAGAGCTTCACCGTCTTTTTGATAGAACTTCCCGAATGCGATGGATCCGGTTTCTTCTGGCACTTCAATTACTTCATCATTTACAACTGTTTTTGTTGTATCTAGCACTTTAAAACTTGTTTCCGTATGAACGGCGTTGTACGCATCTACTCGTCCAGCTCCAACTTCATATACGGAATACTTTTCTTTTAAATCATCAGCTGTGTTCATAAGAGATGCTTTCACATCAAACGGAGAGTATTCTGGGTGTTCTTGTAAAATAAGAGCAGCAACCCCCGCGATATGAGGAGAAGCCATAGATGTTCCTTGCATACGCTCATAGGAAACGTCATAGTTTTCGCCCTCTTGTGGGTCATTAATATATTCAGGTACTGTTGAAAGTACAGCAACACCAGGGGCTGTAATATCTGGTTTAATATCATCATTTGATGTAACAGGACCGCGTGAGCTAAAGTCTGCAAGATGATCGCCTTCTGTTTGAATATAACTAAGTTCGTCAAAGCTAAAGGATGTATTACCTTGTTCGATTTGAGTTTTTAGTTTTTCACCGTCTTCTTTCGTTAGGCGGAATGCTGGGATGTATTTTGTACTTTCGCCAACGTAGAAAGGAATTTCTCCGTCCACATTGTTATAAATAATAACGGCTTTTGCACCTGCTTGTTTTGCATTCGCAATTTTTTCATCAAATGACAGTGTACCGCGTGCAACGAGAGCGATTTTTCCTTTTACATCTTTTTTACTAAATTCGTCAGGTGTACCAATTCCTACAGATTCAATAGGTAAAGATTGTCCTTTGAAATCTTCTATTTTATCAGTGAAGTTTTTGCCAAATAAAATTAAGTTAGGGAATTGTACCTGTCCAGCATGACCTGATAGTTTCGGCAAGGAAATAGAACTATCACTTGCCCCGACCGTAATCGCAAATGGAGAAGCACCTGGTGATCCGAGTGTCGCTGGGTTTGGACCAGAGTTTCCAGCAGCAACGACTGTAACAACACCGGAAAGCATAGCGTTATTGACAGCGATAGACGTAGGATCAAGCGGGTTGTTGCTATCGTCACCTAACGATAAATTAATAACATTCATACCGTCAGAAATAGATTTATCGATTGCAGCAATAATACCAGAACTATCTCCACTTCCGTATGGACCGAGTACACGATAGTTATACAGTTCAATGTCAGGTGCAACACCTTTTACTGCGGAATCTGATGTGTTTTTCTTTTGAGCAGAAACGATACCTGCTACGTGAGTACCGTGGGCTGTGTAGAAGGAAGAACCACGATCATCAAATTCAGGAGCACCAGATTGTTGCCACTCTGTATAAGTTGTTTCCATCGGATCCGCATCGTTATTAATAAAGTCCCAACCTTTTACGGAGTTTGGGTCTACCCTGCTAGAATCTTCACCTGGTTTTGCACGATAGCCCTTATAGACGTCTTTTAAGTCAGGATGATTGTAATCAATGCCTGTATCTAATACACCAACTTTAATTCCTTTTCCGGTAATGCCTTCGCTATGTAACTTATCGACCCCAATTTGCGGAATACTATCTGTTAGTTTTTGAGGTGCTTTTTGCTCTGCTTGTTTTGGTAAATTTAATTTCACTTCGTAATCTTTCCAAATACGTTTTACAACACCAATTCGTAACAATTCTTCCACTGTATTTGCAGGTAATGTTAGGGCAACCCCATTTATAGCATGTTTATAAGAACGTTTAATTTGTACAGACTGGAAATTCCCTGACTTTACTGATGGGCTGAATTGATGAAGACGTTTTAGTCCTTTTTGGAATTCTTCATGTTCTTGATCGATACGTGCTTTTATATTTTCAGGAGCAGCTTGTAGTCCTTTTTCTTTTTGCTTTAATTTATTAATTTTTACTGGAGCAGTTTGAAATTCTACAATGATATTTACTGGTTCGGAACTACTCGTATTAATATCTGGCGAAATCGTAAAGCCAGGATTGGCATCTAACGTTTGTAATGCCTGACGCTGTTCTTTAGAAAGTTTTGATAGTAAAGACTGGGCGTTTGAAGAGTCAATTTGGTTAATTGGATTTTCAGCAAGTACATTGAACGGAAGGGCAGTTGAAAACAGAACGCCAGCCGTTACAATTCCGGTAACAAAACGATTTTTCTTTTTCATGTATAAGCCTCCGATAATTTATATTTTAAATATTACTTCTCTGTGCCTGGTGTTTGCTCTGCATGGAATGTCCAGTTTAGCTGTAAGGAATCGCCCTGGAATTTATTTTGATCTTGGTCGTTGTCTTCAAAGGAGAAGAGAACGTGTAAATAATCTGTTTCACCAGATTTAATACCATCTATTAAGTTATGACGTTCTAGAGAAGTAGCCACATCCTCAGGTTTCATAGTTTTTAATTCTGATAGTTTTGTTTCCCACAAAATTTCATGATCATCGTTTGGATTAGACGGCTTTCCATCATTCACTAAAAATTTGACGATGATGTGATCGCCTAAATCTTCACCATCATTATTTTTCTTTGCATCTGTAACTTCATAGGATGTTTCAAGTGCTACTTTTGCAATATCCAATGATCCTTTATTTTCAAGCGTGAAATTTTTTTCAATAAAGTCACCTGGTTTTAAATCTTTCACATCAACAATTACACTTGGATTAATAGAAAGGTCTAGTGTTCCAGCTTGAAATGAGTTACTAGATGTTTCAGAATCACTGAAGTAGGCGAATACACCGCCGAATGTAAGGGATAAGCCAAGCGAAGCTGTGACAACTCCCATTCCAACCTTTTGTTTTAATGACATAAGAAAGCCCCCTAATTAAATTTTTATGGCGACTGTTCGTAACAAGGATAAATAAGTAAACATAGTAGTCCGCTATGAATTATAGTTACGAAAAATCGATGTTCTTTATTGAGAACAAGTATATGCGTATAAATTTTCCATTTCAATACAATTGTGACGAAAAATGTTGAGAAACATTTTTTTATGACAGATTATTTTGTTACGATTTCAAGTGGAAATAGGATAAAAAAGAGGATGAATCTAATAAAATAGAGGTTGAGAAATAAATAGTAAGATGAAAGACTAGTAAAAAATGAAGCGTTTTCAATGAATATTCGTCAAAATTCGATATTTTATATAGAAATGTAAAAAAAATTCAACATTTTCAAGAAAAAAACGTATATTTTTTATAAATGAACAAGGATATTTCAGTTTTTCGCAGAATTGGTAAAGTATAAAAAATTCTGTCATCTTAGTGAGGTGAGCATATTGAGTGTAATAAATTGTGAAGAAGTGAAACGAGATGAGTTTCATACAGAAAAGTACTATGACAGTTATAACATCTTTGGTGCACATATTGTGACGGAAGATGAGATGCGAGGTGTACGATTTACAGTATGGGCTCCTCATGCGAAAGCAATGAGTGTTGTTGGAAATTTTAATGAATGGGATTATGAGCAACATAAGATGCTACAAGTGACAGAAGAGGGAATTTGGTCCCTATTTATACCGCATATTGAAGAAAAAGAAATATATAAATATGCGATTGAAACGATGGCTGGTGATGTCATTTTTAAGGCAGATCCGTATGCTGTGTATGCAGAAGTAAGACCGAATACGGCATCTGTAGTTTTTGATATAAAGGGATACGAATGGAATGATAAAAACTGGAGTCGTAAGAAAAAGAAAAAATCGGTTTATAAAGAAGCGATGACAGTTTATGAATTGCATTTCGGTTCTTGGAAAAAGAAAGAAGATGGAACGCTGTATTCTTACAGGGAAATGGCAGAAGAACTCATTCCTTATGTGGTGGAGCATCAATTTACACATATTGAAATTATGCCGCTTGTTGAGCATCCATATGATCGTTCTTGGGGATACCAAGGGACGGGATATTATGCAGCAACGAGTAGATTCGGCACGCCACATGATTTGATGCATTTTGTCGATGAATGTCATAAATATGGAATCGGTGTCATTTTAGATTGGGTGCCGGGGCATTTTTGTAAAGATGCTCACGGTTTATATTTGTTTGATGGCACACCGACCTATGAATATAAAGATAAAGATGTACAAGAAAATCCAGTATGGGGAACTGTTAACTTTGATTTAGGAAAGAGGGAAGTACGTAATTTCTTAATTTCAAATGCGTTATTTTGGATGAGATATTTCCATATTGATGGTTTCAGGGTAGATGCAGTTGCGAACATGCTCTACTGGAATAAAGAAGGACAAGAGCAAAGTAATGAGCACGCTGTTTCATTTTTACGGGAGTTAAATGAAGCGGTATTTGCAGAGGATGAAGATTTTCTTATGACAGCTGAGGATTCAACAGCTTGGCCACTTGTAACAGCTCCAACGTATGAAGGTGGGCTTGGATTCAATTACAAATGGAATATGGGCTGGATGAATGACGTGTTGAAATATATGGAGTGTGCGCCAGAGTACAGAAAATATATTCATGAGAAAATGACGTTCTCTTTACTATATGCTTACTCTGAAAATTTCATATTACCGCTTTCTCATGATGAAGTCGTTCATGGGAAAAAGTCGTTATTAAATAAAATGCCAGGAGACTACTGGGATAAGTTTGCTCAACTTCGTTTATTATATGGATATTTCTTTACTCACCCAGGAAAGAAATTACTTTTCATGGGAGGAGAATTCGGGCAGTTTGATGAGTGGAAAGACCTTGAAGATTTAGATTGGAATTTACATGATTTTGAAATGCATCGTTATATGCATGATTACTTTAAAGAGCTCATAGCATTGTATAAGCGCTCTAAACCACTTTGGCAGCTTGATCATTCGCCTGAAGGATTTCAGTGGATTGATGCTAATAATAATGAGCAAAGTATTTTCTCATTTATCCGCCAAGGGGATAAACAAGAAGATGCGTTAGTTGTCGTATGTAATTTTACGAAAGCTACATATGAAAACTATAAAGTAGGTGTACCAGATTTCGAGTGTTATAACGAGATTTTAAACAGTGATGCTGAGCAATATGGCGGATCAGGGCAAGTAAATAAGAAACGTCTGAAGGCGATTCAAGAACCGTTTCATAATCAAGCAGCACATGTAGAAATTACAATTCCACCATTTGGCGTATCCATATTACGACCAGTGAAGACGAGAAAGGGGAGCAAAAAACAAGATGGCTCAAAAACAAAAGTGCGTAGCAATGTTACTAGCAGGGGGAAAAGGTAGTCGATTAAGTGCATTAACAAAAAATTTAGCCAAGCCAGCTGTTCCATTTGGTGGTAAATATCGCATTATTGATTTTACGCTAAGTAACTGCGCAAATTCTGGTATTGAAACGGTTGGGATTTTAACGCAATATCAACCACTCGAACTTCATAATTATATCGGAATCGGCAATGCGTGGGATTTAGACCGAGTAAGCGGTGGAGTCACAGTATTACCTCCTTATGCGGAGTCTTCAGGTGTGAAGTGGTACACAGGTACGGCAAGTGCCATTTATCAAAACTTAAACTATTTAAGTCAATATGAACCAGAGTATGTTCTCATTTTATCAGGCGACCATATTTACAAAATGGATTACAGTAAAATGCTAGATTACCATATTGAGAAAGAAGCGGACGTTTCCATTTCTGTTATTGAAGTGCCTTGGGATGAGGCGAGTCGTTTCGGTATTATGAATACGAACGAAGAGATGGAGATTGTTGAATTTGAAGAGAAACCGCAATTTCCAAGAAGTAATCTTGCATCAATGGGAATTTACATTTTTAACTGGGCAATTTTGAAAGAGTATTTAGAAATGGATGCAAGAAACCCTGAATCTAGTAATGATTTCGGAAAAGATGTACTTCCGCTTTTATTAGATGAAGGGAAGAAGTTAATGGCGTATCCGTTTGAAGGGTATTGGAAAGATGTTGGAACGGTGAAGAGCTTATGGGAAGCGAATATGGATTTACTTCGCGATGAAACATCACTGAATTTAAATGATCGTAATTGGCGTATTTATTCTGTTAATCCAAACGAACCACCTCAATATATCGCTGAAAAGGCAAAAGTAGAAGAATCACTTATTAACGAAGGATGCGTCATTGAAGGGGACGTGAAGCATTCTGTATTATTCCAAGGAGTGACGGTGGAAGAAGGTAGTATGGTTATTGATTCTGTCGTTATGCCTGGAGCGAAGATTGGTAAAAATGTTGTGATTGAAAGAGCAATCGTTGGATCGGAAATGGTTATTGAAGATGGAACAATCATTCGTCCAGAGAAAAATGTTGACGATGTAGTACTCATTGCTGAAGGGAAATAGAAAAGGGGGATGAAATGAATGGGAGAAAAAATGTTAGGAATTATTAATGCAACGGGAAGTTTTCCTTCCTTAAAGAAAGTAACAGGGCATCGTTCACTAGCGGCGTTACCGTTTGGGGGCCGTTATCGACTCATTGATTTCATGCTTTCAAATATGGTGAATTCTAATATTCATAGTGTGGCAGTTTTTACAAGCCATAAAAACCGTTCGCTAATGGACCACGTTGGTTCAGGAAAACAGTGGGATTTAGATAGAAAAAGAGACGGACTGTTTTTATTCCCGCCAAACTGCCAATGTGATCAAGATGAATTTGGATCTTTTGCGCATTTTAGAAGACATATTGATTATTTTCTAAGAGCTAGAGAAGAATACGTTGTTATTACGAATAGCCATCTCGTAACAGCATTAAATTTTCAAGCTGTGTTAGAGCGACATATACATACGGCAGCTGATATTACGGAAGTTTGCCATGAAGGGGTTTCGCTTCAAACATACGTGTTAAAGAAACAATTATTGTTAGATTTATTTGAGTCATATAAAGATGTGGAACAATATAGCTTATTCGATGTAGTGAGAGAAAAGCGCGGAAAATCACTACATATTGCTACGTATGAGCATACAGGATATGTAGCTATTATTGATTCGATTGAAAGTTACTATAAACATAGCTTAGAAATTTTGCAACCTGCTATTTGGAAGCAACTATTTAAGAAAGAAGCACCGATCTTTACGAAAGTAAAAGATGAACCACCAACTCGTTACCTAAAGGGTGCAGTCGTGAAAAACACAATGATTGCAAACGGCAGTATTATTGAAGGTGAAGTAGAAAATAGCGTTGTCTCCCGTTCTGTTAAAATTGGAAAAGGTTCAATTGTTCGTAATAGCATTATTATGCAAAAGAGCCAAATTGGAGATAACTGTATAATAGACGGTGTTATTATTGATAAAGACGTGAAAATTGGTGACGGTGTTGTTTTAAAAGGAACCGCCGATGAGCCATACGTTGTAGAAAAAGGAAGCATTCAAAACAGTACGATTAATAGTTATTCTTAAGAAATCAGTGGGGGGTTTTCCTCCACTGATTAAAGTTTTAATTTAAATGAAAACTCGAAGGGAGGAAGCTGCAAGGGAAGTAGTATAAACTTTTCGTGCAGTGGGACAACAAGTGAATATTTTATTTGCAGTATCAGAATGTGTACCATTTGTTAAATCGGGAGGATTAGCTGATGTAGCAGGTGCGCTCCCAAAAGAGCTCAAAAAATTAGGTGTGGAAGTTCGCATTATACTCCCGAATTATAGTCTTATTCCGCAAAAATTAAGGGATGGATGTACGTTACATAAAGTAATTAACGTCCCGCTTGGGTGGAGAAATCAATATTGCGGAATTTTAAAAGGTGAGCAAGACGGGATTACGTATTACTTAATAGATAATGAATATTATTTTAAGAGGGATTCTCTGTATGGCCATTATGATGACGGAGAGCGTTTTTCTTATTTCTCGAAAGCAGTATTAGAGTGTATCCCGCATCTTGATTTTGAAGTGGATGTTCTTCATAGCCATGATTGGCATACAGCTATGGTCAATTTCTTGCTGCGTGAAAAGTATCAAGATAATCCATTATATGAGCATATTAAAACAGTATATACGATTCATAACTTGCAGTTCCAAGGTGTATTTCCTCCTGAAGTGATGTATGACTTGTTAGAACTTGGTGATGAATATTTTCATAGTGAGCAGTTAGAGTTTTATGGAAATGTGAACTTTATGAAGGGTGGCATTATCGCTTCTGATCAAATTACAGCGGTTAGCCCGACATATAAAGAAGAAATTCAATATGAATTTTTCGGTGAGAAGTTAGATGGATTACTGCGAAAATATAATGATAAGCTAAGCGGCATTGTAAACGGAATTGATACGAGCGTATATAATCCAGAAACGGATTCGTATATTACTGCTCAGTACGATGCAGATTCATTATATGAAAAGAATGAAAATAAACGCGCGTTGCAGCGTTATTTTGGTTTGCCAGAAAAAGAAGATACACCAATTATTTCTATGGTAACGAGATTAACGAAGCAAAAAGGTCTTGATTTAGTACGTACTGTATTCCGAGAAATAATGGAGGAAGATGTACAATGTATTATTTTAGGATCAGGTGATTCGGAATATGAACAATTCTTTGAGTGGATGGCATATGAGTATCCTGAGAAGGTAAAAGTGTATATTGGCTTTAATGAAGAGTTAGCTCATCAAGTATATGCGGGAAGTGATTTATTC
Source organism: Bacillus sp. BD59S (assembly GCF_007363175.1). Lineage (NCBI taxonomy): Bacteria > Bacillati > Bacillota > Bacilli > Caryophanales > Bacillaceae > Bacillus > Bacillus sp. BD59S. The sequence continues at coordinate 4,537,538 of NZ_CP034686.1, read as the reverse complement.
TTAATGCCATCACTGTTTGAACCGTGTGGACTTGGACAACTTATCGCATTAGCGTACGGTACGATTCCAATTGTAAGGGAAACAGGCGGATTAAATGATACGGTACACTCTTATGACGAAGAAACTGGAGAAGGAAATGGTTTCAGTTTCACGAGTTTTAATGCACATGACATGTTGCACACGGTTCGTCGTGCAATTGGATTTTATCATGATAAACCGGTATGGGAGCAGCTTGTAAAACAAGCGATGACTGAAGATTATAGCTGGGAGAAATCAGCTCTTGCTTATAAGAAATTGTATAAAAGTCTCATGGAATAACATGTAGGTGGTGAAGAAATGTTTACTCATGTTGAAAGTTTCAAATCAGCTTTTCTAGAAAAGTTAGAGACGATGTATGGTAAAAGTTTCAAAGACTCTACAACTCGTGATCAATACAATACGCTTGGGTACATGGTACGTGAGTATATGAATAGTCAATGGATTGCAACGAATGAAAGCTATCGGTCTGGAGAGCGAAAGCAAATGTATTACTTATCCATTGAGTTTTTACTTGGACGTTTGCTTGGAAGTAACATATTAAATTTAGGAATCAGGGATGTATGTGAGCAAGGACTTTCTGAGCTTGGGATTTCGTTGCAACAATTAGAAGAGGTGGAAGCAGATGCAGGTCTTGGCAATGGTGGACTTGGACGATTAGCAGCCTGTTTCCTTGATTCACTTGCATCTTTAGATTTACCAGGTCATGGATGTGGCATTCGTTATAAACACGGCTTATTTGATCAAAAAATTGTTGATGGTTATCAAGTTGAATTTCCAGAACAGTGGCTTCTTCATGAAAACGTATGGGAAGTAAGAAGGCATGATCAAGCTGTAGAAGTAAGTTATTTCGGCAATGTTGAACCGCTCTACATTGATGGACGTTTAGAATTCAGGCATACAAATGCAGAAGTAATTATGGCCGTACCATATGACGTTCCAGTAGTAGGTTATGAGACGAGTACTGTAAATACACTTAGACTTTGGAATGCGGAACCAGTTCCTTTCCCACAAAATTGCAAAGATATTTTGAAATATAAGCGTGAAACAGAGGCGGTATCGGAGTTTTTATATCCAGATGATACCCATGATGAGGGGAAAATACTTCGTTTGAAACAACAGTATTTCCTCGTATCAGCAAGCTTGCAAAATATTGTTCGAATGCATAGAGAAAGATATGGTGACCTTCGTCAATTACATGAGAAAATTGCGATTCATATTAATGATACCCATCCAGTTTTGGCGATTCCAGAACTGATGCGTATTTTATTAGATGAAGAAAAACTAGCATGGGAAGAAGCTTGGCACATAACAACGCAAACGATTTCTTATACGAATCATACGACGTTATCAGAAGCGCTTGAAAAGTGGCCAATTCACATTTTTAAACCGTTATTACCGAGAATTTATATGATTATTGAAGAGATTAATGAACGTTTCTGTCATGAGCTTTGGGAACGTTATCCATATGAATGGCATCGCATTGAAGAGATGGCAATTATTGCGCATGATCTTGTGAAAATGGCTCATTTAGCAATTGTCGGTAGCCATAGTGTAAACGGCGTAGCAAAAATTCATACAGAAATTTTAAAGCAGCGTGAAATGCGATTGTTTTATGAGTTTTATCCAGATAAGTTTAATAATAAAACGAATGGAATCGCTCATAGACGCTGGTTAATGAAAGCGAATCCGCAGCTGACAAACCTTATTTCAGAGGTGATTGGAACAGAGTGGAAGAAAGAACCGATTAAGCTTCAAGAGCTACAATTAGTTCAATACGATGCGAGTTTCCAAGAGAAATTTGCAGAGGTAAAACAAGAGCGTAAAGAGATTTTAGCAGCGCGTATTCATAATACAATGGGGATTACAATTGATCCTAATTCTATTTTTGATGTGCAAGTAAAAAGGCTACATGCTTACAAGCGACAATTATTAAATGTTCTTCATATTTTATATTTGTATAACCGTTTGAAAGAGGATGCTAGTTTTACATTTTATCCGCGTACTTTTATCTTTGGAGCGAAAGCATCACCTGGCTATTACTATGCGAAAAAAATTATTAAATTAATAAATGAACTCGCAAGGAAAGTGAATAATGATCCGTACGTAAGCCAATATATGAAAGTTATCTTTCTAGAAAACTATCGAGTGTCTGTAGCGGAAGATATATTCCCAGCGGCCGATGTAAGTGAACAAATTTCAACTGCAAGTAAAGAAGCATCGGGAACAGGTAATATGAAATTTATGATGAATGGTGCGATTACGCTCGGCACGTTAGACGGAGCGAATATTGAAATAAAAGATAGAGTCGGTGAGGATAACTGTTTCATTTTCGGCTTAACGGCCGAAGAGGTTCTTCATTACTATCAAAATGGTGGATATCGTGCAAGTGATTATTATCACCACAATGGGCACATTAAAAAGGTAGTAGACCAGTTAACGAATGGTTTCTTTGCACAGTCTGGAGCTGAATTTGAAGCAATTTACGATTCTCTCGTTATTCAAAATGATGAATATTTCGTTCTGCGAGATTTTAGCCCATATGCGGAAAAGCAAGAAGCTGTTGGTAGAGCTTATGAAAACCGAACGAAGTGGTTGGAAATGTCGATTTTAAATATTGCACAATCTGGTCATTTTGCGAGCGATCGAACGATTTTGCAGTATAGTAATGAGATTTGGGGTATTGGTAATACGGTTACGCAGTATTAAAGAGGTCGCTACGTTGGAAAAGACAATATGAAAATATATCAGCGGTTTTTAAGAGATATCGATTTACCGAAAAAAATTGACACTAATAAATAAACCGAGCTTAAACTCATTAAGCTCGGTTTTCTTTTTTGCTTAAGAAAGAAATGGGATCACAGTATATATGATACCTGTTCCATCATATTCTCCTGTCGCAAAGTATGAAAATGTAAAGAAACCTGTAAACGTAAAAATTACAATGAGAAAAAGTGCAAAGATAAATTTTAGCATGTAAGGTCCCCTCATCCAAAAGTAACTTCATATATTATTATAGTATAAGGATATTTAATTTCCAATTGTTTACTGGTTAAAAATGAGAAGTCAGACATGTTTTGTATGTTGTCATGGCATGATTATTTGCAATCGATTTTGTGTTTTTTGTAAAAGTCATGTTGTGATGAACGTGTGCATATTCCCAGTCTTGGTCATTGAAATTTATGTTTCGAGGAGGAAGAAGTGGAACGACATCAAATAAGTTGACGAAACGAAAGCTACTAGCTACTTGGAGTTTATAATAATTACGAAATGCAATATCTCCCACTTTTGGGGAGGCAAATGTATACAGACCGTACTGTGCGAAGGCAGTGTTTATACGCGCATCGAGTATATGTAGTGTAGCGAGCGCGCCGCCTAAACTATGACCTGTTGCAAGAAGTTTCTTATGGGCTGGTAATGATACGAGCATATCCATAATAGAATTTCGGCAAGACTCATAAATGGAAAGAAAGCCGTTATGGACATTTCCACTATTTAAAGCATATGGGTATGGTTTTTGGTTAACGAGTGAATCGATAATCCAGTCTGTATCCGTTTGTGTTCCGCGAAAAGCTACAATAATGGTATCCTCAGATTCTAGTATGAATCCGAACCATTCTGTCGTTTGAATGGTTTTTCCTTGAAAGCCTTGTACATATTGAAAACCATCTGGTATTTCAAAAATCCCATTTTGTTTATATTGTTCATACGTTAACTCACAACAAGAAGCTAACAGTATGGCAGTATCTTTATCAAAGGATAAAGGAGTACGCATTAAGGAAGCCTCCTTAAGAAAAGGTATAGTTCAATATATGCAGTGAGGGACTTGATTCATTCTTTTTAGAAAAAAAGCTTGAACCTACAGTTACGTGAGGGAGTATGATTTTTGTAAACATACTGTTAGGAGGAGTGTAAGATGAGCAAAAGAGAAGGCTATTCAATTGGTGAGTTTTCAAGGAGAACGGGTACAACGATACGAACGCTCCAATATTACGATGAAATTGGATTACTTAAACCTGAAAAGAATGTTAGCTCTGGTCACCGTGTGTACAAAGGAAAAGATATATTAGAGCTACAGAAAATAGTGAGCCTTAAAGGATTAGGATATAGTTTAGAAGAAATAAGCGTCATGCTGAAAATGCCAAGTTTGAATGTAAATTTAAAAGAAACATTGGAGCAACAAAGAAAAGCCTTTGAAGAAAAAAGAAAACAAATTGAAGTTTCGATAAAGGCGCTTGAACGAACAATGGTATGCCTTGAGGAAGATGAAGAGTTGGATAGTGACATATTAATGAGTCTAATTAACAGCATTCAAAAAGAAAGCGAACAACGTTTATGGCTTGAAGGATATGTATCAAAAGAGTTGGTTGATGGATTATATAATAAGCCGGAAGAAGAGGGCATAGCACTTGATAAAGAGTTTGTGCGTTTAGCAAAAGAAGTGAAAAGGTTATTCGGAAGACAAATTGAGGATTCAGAAGTGCAAAAATTGGTTGATGAACATATGAAGGCGACTCTTAAGTATGTTGGTGAAGAGACAATGTATTCTCTAGGTAAATTAGAGAATGCAGAAGAACAATATAATAATATGATGCCATCTCCTTATACGGAAGAAGAAGAGGTATGGCTTAATGAAGCAATGGAGTATTATATGATTCGAAATGGTTTATATAGTCCACCAAAATAAAAAGCGCCCGATAAGGGCACCTTTTACTCTTTTCCATCTAATAAACGACCAAGTCCGCCTAAAACGCTGCCTTCACCAGTGCTTTGTGCTGCTGGGCTTGTCAGACGTGCTGCTAAGCGGCTAAGTGTTAAGGACTGAATCCAAACTGTTCCAGGACCTTCTAACGTTGCGAAGAATAAACCTTCGCCGCCAAATAGAGCTGTTTTTACTTTTCCAACGAACTCGACATCGTAGTTAATGTCTTTTGTCATGGCAACGAGACAACCTGTATCGATACGAAGCTTTTCGCCAGGTTTTAATTCACGTTTATATACAGTTCCGCCTGCATGCATGAAAGCAAGTCCATCACCTTCGAGTTTCTGCATGATGAAACCTTCACCGCCGAAGAAACCAGTTCCGATTTTTTTCGTAAACTCGATTCCGATAGAAACGCCTTTTGCGGCACAAAGAAATGCATCTTTTTGACAAACTACTTTTCCTTGATATTCTGTTAAATCTACAGGAATAATTTTACCCGGATAAGGAGCAGCAAAGGATACGTGACGCTTGCCGTGACCTGTATTTGTAAATACAGTCATAAACATGCTTTCGCCTGTAACGAGACGCTTACCAGCGCCCATTAATTTTCCGAATAAACCTCCAGATGGGCCAGAACCATCACCGAAGATTGTTTCCATTTCAATGTAATCTTCCATCATCATCATTGCGCCAGCTTCTGCGATAACGCTTTCTTCTGGGTCTAACTCAATTTCAACAAACTGCATATCATCGCCGTATAATTTATACTCGATTTCATGTGCTTGCATTTTTTTCACCTCATAAATATGTAGTAATTATATTGTACAGAAATTATTAGAATTAGAACACTATAGTTTTGTTAATTTTCCAATAAAATATGAATATGGAAATTCAACATTATATTAAAATTATAAAAAAATGGTGGAATGAAAGTGTTCTCATTTGACGTTTTTGATATAGCGTGATATAGTGAAGTCACTATTGAGCTACATAATGTGGTACGGAAATAAAGCACGTTGAATTAAAGGCTGTAAGCTTGTTATACATTCATGTCCTTTATATCCACCTTTTCATGTGGATTCATAGTTTCATTTTTATTTAGGAGGTACATGACATGCAAACAGGTAAAGTTAAATGGTTCAACAGCGAAAAAGGTTTCGGTTTCATCGAAGTTGAAGGTGGAGACGATGTATTCGTTCACTTCTCAGCTATCCAAGGTGACGGATTCAAAACTTTAGAAGAAGGTCAAGAAGTTTCTTTCGAAATCGTTGAAGGTAACCGTGGACCACAAGCTGCTAACGTTACAAAAAACTAATTAGCTAGCGATAAAAAGCATTCCGATTTTCGGAATGCTTTTTTTTATTCTTTGGAACTCGACTCATTTGAAGACAATTCGCCCTTAAAGGTACGCTCTTCAAAGTCATCAAGCATTTGCTCATATTCTTCATGTTCTTCCGTAGCGAAAACTTGCGGATTTTTTCCATACATATCTGTACCGATAAAGTTTTCAAAATCCTCTACGTAGCCTACGTTTTCTTCACTATTTACGTACATGCCATTATAGTTTTTCGAATCTTGTCTTTCTAAATCAGATGGTGTCTCAGATGTTCCGTAATTGGCAACATCTTGCCATGCATCTTCTGCATCGTATTCAACAGAATGATCTTCATCATGTTTGTGGAAAGAAGGAGACAATACTTCTTCTTCGACTGGTCGTGTATTCATATTTAACTTATTTGTTGCGTGCTGAACGCATGTTGTAGCGGTTGGCATCGCTTCTAATCTTTCAAATGGAATTTCTTCGCCAGACACTTCGCAAATGCCGTACGTACCCGCTTCTATTTTTTGCAGGGCATGCTTCGTGTCCTCAAGCTGTTTATGCCAAAGTTCAATAAGCCCGAAGTCTTTTTCACGTTCATATAGCTCTGTTGCCATATCAGCCGGATGGTTATCATAGCTAGATAATTCCCCAACAGATTCACGTTCAGATGCACGATCTTCATTTTCGTGTGTTTGTATCGTTTGCTCTAGTTCTTGCTTTTGTTTTTCTAAAACGGATTTAAATTGATTTATTTGTTGTGGAGTTAACATAGTCGTCCACCTTCCTACAATTCAGTTTCTTTACATAGTATGAGCGTTGCGAGTAGGAATTATGAGCTGAAATTGGTATATGAAAAAGGAGCCGCATTAGCAGCTCCTTTTAAAGGAAATATCCAAGTAATAATCCGATTCCCATTAAGAGACCGAAGATTGTATTTGTTTTTGCTGTTGCTATCATCGCAGGTACCATTTCCATTGGAATGCTTTTGCCGATAAAGCCTGTCGTCGCTTTAAATGCTTTCGGTGCACTTAAAAATACGATCAGCATCCATGGTGATACGATGCCCACGAGAATTAAAGCAATTGTCCAAATGTAGGAAACGATGAACATAGAAGCAAGTACACCAACTGCTCGCTCACGTCCAACGAGAATTGCTAACGTTTTACGGCCATTTTCTTTATCGCCATCTAAGTCACGGATGTTATTCGCTAGTAAAATGGCACCAATTAAAATGGAGCTTGGAATAGATAGTAAAACGACTTCTGATGTTACAGTTCCAGTTTGAATAAAGAATGAAATCCCGATAATAATGACACCCATAAATAATCCGGCTGTTAACTCTCCAAATGGTGTATATGCAATTGGAAGTGGGCCGCCTGTATAAAGGTAAGCAACGGCCATACAAACAAGACCGATTGCAGCAAGCCACCAGCTAGAATTCATACAAATATAAACACCTAATAGTATCGCGATGCCGAAAAATCCAAATGCTAAGTTAAGCACTGTTTTTGGCTGAATGCCATCGCGAACGATAGCGCCGCCGATACCAACTGAACCTTCGTGATCAAGTCCTCTTTTATAATCAAAGTATTCATTAAACATGTTTGTTGCTGCCTGAATGAGAAGACAAGCAAGAAGCATTATAAGGAAAAGAGGGAGATGTATTTGATTTATACCTCCGACCTGCATTGCATAGGCTGTTCCGATGAAAACAGGAACGAAAGCTGCTGTTAATGTATGGGGACGTAGTAAACTCCACCAAATGCGCCAGCCTGTTTGCTTGCTTGGCTTTGGCGCCGTAGGAGAGGAATTCGTTTCGACGTTCATTTCCATGTTGAATCCTCCTTTGGTCACATATTGTACACAACTAAGTGTAGAAAAAGCATCATTTAGTGTCAACGTTTATTTTCTAGGAAGAGAAGGTGAATTTCTCAGAAATGCTAAACGTTGACAGGCCTTTCGTTTGAGGTGTATCTTAAAATCAAGCGTAATTATGACTATTTTTCGCCCATAGGGGGGAGACAATTGTGATTCAAACGAAACAAAAAGGCTTGCAAGAAGTTCTGAGTGCAGCCATTAAGCATGCAACTGATGAAAAAATATTGGTTAGTTTTGTAAAACAAATAGACTGGATGGATCCGCTTCTGTTTTATGCAGCGGGAAAAAGGATTTCATTCGAAAATAGATGTTATTTTGCAGACCCAGCTCAGCATGTAATATTTGCTGGAATTGGCTCTGTTTTCACTATAGCAACTGCTTCTCACAAACGCTTTCAAACTGCTCGTGACGAGTGGGATAAAGTAAAAGAGAAATCATTTGTACAAAGAGAAAGATACGAGTTTGGAACAGGTCCTCTTTTATTTGGTGGATTTTCATTTGACCAAGAAAAAGAGAAAACCGATTTATGGAAAGAATTTGATGATACGACATTTTCACTACCAGCATTTTTATTAACTGTAAAAAATGAAAAAGCATGGTTAACAATGAATACATTCGTTTCAGCAACAGATTGTGCAGAAACTCTTTATAATGAAATTGTTTCTTTAGAAGAGAAAATTTTGGAGGAGAGTAAATGTGCACTAGAAGGATCGAAATTAACAGTTACTTCTAAAGTAGAAGTAGATCCGAAAGGCTGGATGAAGGCTATTGAGAAAGTGCAAGATGAGATGAAGCAGGGGAACGTACAGAAGGTTGTATTAGCGAGGGAGCTAAAAGTAGAGATGGATCATCATATTGATTCTGCGCTTGTTTTAGAAGCACTTCGCATTGGGCAACCAGATTGTTACGTATTTTCTTTTGATTATAAAGGAGCATGCTTCTTAGGAGCGACGCCAGAAAGATTAATTCGCAAAGAAGATGAGAAGTTTACTTCAATGTGTCTTGCTGGTTCAACTGGTCATGGTCAATCTATAGAAGAAAGTAAGCGAAATAGTAATGCGCTTCTTCATGATGAAAAGAATTTAGCTGAACACGGTTATGTTGTGAACATGATCAGGTCTGTATTAAATGAGCACTGCGAATCCGTTAATATTCCGGAAAGTCCAGGTCTATTAACAACGAAAAACTTAATTCATTTATATACGCCTGTAGAGGCAAAAGGCGATGCGAGTCTTTTAACAATGGTAGAAGAATTACATCCAACACCAGCTCTTGGCGGGACACCTCGTTTGGAAGCGATGAAACTGATTCGTGATGTTGAATTGTTAGACAGAGGATTATATGGTGCACCGATTGGCTGGATAGATGATGAAGGAAATGGTGAATTTGCGGTTGCACTTCGCTGCGGATTATTAAATGGCGAGAAAGCATCCTTATTCGCCGGTTGCGGGATTGTAATTGATTCAGTACCACAACTTGAATATGAAGAAACAAGTTTGAAGTTTAGACCGATGCTTGGTGCTTTGGAGGAATTAATGAAATGAACAATCATATAGAAGCATTATCATATTATTTAGGCGCGTTCGTGGATGAACTGACGCGTCTAAATGTATGTGATGTTGTCATTAGTCCAGGCTCACGGTCAACGCCGATTGCTCTACTAATGGAACAACATGAAGGAATGAACACATATTTACATGTAGATGAAAGATCTGCAGGATTTTTTGCGCTCGGTATCGCAAAAGCGAAAAAACGTCCGGTTGCATTATTATGTACGTCAGGAACGGCAGCAGCGAACTATTATCCAGCTGTATGTGAAGCTTTTCATTCACGAGTGCCGCTTATCGTCTTAACGGCAGATAGACCGCATGAATTAAGAGATGTCGGTGCACCACAAGCGATGAATCAATTCAATTTATACGGTACGTTTGTGAAGCAATTTACAGAGATGGCACTTCCAGAAGCGAGTGAAGCGATGTACCACTATGCTCGCATGACAACGCAGCGCATGATAGCAAGCGCGCTTTTAGCACCGCAAGGACCTGTTCATCTTAATTTTCCAGTTCGCGAACCGCTTATCCCGGACTTCTCATTAGAAAGTTTATGGGATAAAGGACGCGGGGAATATACAGGAGTAGTTCAGCAAGGGAATGCGGTGATGCCGAGTGAATATGTAGACTCTCTTGTAGGGCGCCTTTCACATATAGAAAAGGGGCTTATTATTTGTGGAGACGATATTCATTCAGAACTCGCAGCATTTGCCGCACAATTAGCTGAAAAAACGGGATATCCAATATTAGCGGATCCACTTTCTAACATTCGTAGCGGACACCACGATAAAACGATGGTAATCGACTGTTACGATACATTTTTACGAAATGAGCTGTTAAAAGAAACGTGGAAGCCGGACGTTTTAATTCGCTTCGGTGGTATGCCTGTTTCGAAAGCATTAACGCAGTTCATCAAAAAACAAACGAAAGCTGTTCATATCGTTGTTGACGAATCAGGACAATGGAGAGATCCAGCTCTCGTTGCCACAGAAGTTGTCCAAGCAAGTGATATTGCATTTTGCAGTGCACTAATAGAAAAAATGCCAGTTATGAAAAAGAATGATTGGTCCCGAATGTGGCAACATATAAACGAAAAAACGAAGGAAACGCTTCGTGAAATGGAAACATATGATACTGCATTTGAAGGAAGAGTCATTACGGATATTGTCCGCGTATTACCAGAGGGAGCAACGTTATTTGCGAGTAATAGTATGCCAATTCGTGATACAGATTCATTCTTTTTCACATCGGATAAAAATATTCAAGTGATGGCTAATCGCGGTGTAAATGGGATTGATGGAATCATTTCGACAGCTTTAGGAGCGAGCGTTATTTGCGATCCGCTCGTATTAGTAATCGGTGATTTATCATTTTATCACGATTTAAACGGATTATTAGCCGCAAAATTACATGAATTAAATATAACGATTATCGTTGTAAATAATGACGGCGGCGGTATTTTCTCATTCTTACCACAGTATGAGAAAAAGGAACATTTCGAATCGTTATTTGGAACACCGATTGGTCTTGATTATGAGCATGTTGTCAAAATGTACGGTGGTTCATTTAGCCGTGTAAATGGTTGGGAGCAATTCCGAGAAGAAGTACAAAAAGGAACAACGACAGAAGGTTTACACGTTGTGGAAATTTGTACGAACCGTGATGAAAACTTAACGTTACACCGCAAATTATGGGCAAAAACACAGGACGTAATTACTACATCTTTACAAGGTGAATCAAAATGAACGTAACGCTGCAAGGTGTATCGTATGAATATGAAGTAGTCGGAAGCGGGGAACCACTTCTACTTCTTCATGGTTTTACGGGAAGCATGGAAACGTGGCGTTCCTTCGTTCCTTCTTGGAGTGAGCAATTTCAAGTCATTTTAGTAGACATTGTTGGGCACGGAAAAACGGAAAGTCCTGAAGATGTGACTCATTATGATATTCGAAATGTAGCATTGCAAATGAAAGAACTACTAGATTACCTTCATATTGAAAAAGCGCACATACTTGGTTATTCAATGGGCGGTAGATTAGCGATTACGATGGCATGTCTATATCCAGAGTATGTACACTCTCTTTTATTAGAAAATTGTACAGCTGGGCTTGAAAGTGAAGATGAGCAAAAAGAACGCTGTGAAAAAGATGAGCGGCTTGCTCAGAAAATTGAGCGAGAAGGCATCGAAAGCTTTGTAACGATGTGGGAAAATATTCCGCTGTTTGAAACGCAAAAACGTTTAGCACAAAACGTACAAGAAGCAGTGCGAGAAGAACGACTTGCTAACAATCCAAGAGGGCTCGCAAATAGCTTGCGCGGCATGGGAACAGGGGCTCAGCCTTCATGGTGGAATGAGGTACAAAATTTAAAAATGCCTGTTCTTTTAATGAACGGTGAGCATGATGAAAAGTTCTTTCGCATATTAAAAAACATCGAAAAATGCATCTCTGATGCGAAATTTGTCAAAATTGATGGTGCTGGCCATGCAATTCATGTGGAACAACCGGAAAAGTTTGATACAATAGTAAAGGGATTTCTAAAAACTATGCAGTGATGCTTTTTTCAGTTAAGAATGAAGTTGCACTTATAGAGGAGATCAGAAATATACAAGGAGGTAGTTGTAATGGCTATTGAATGGGTAAAAGAAGGCAATTACGAAGATATTATTTATTCAACATACAATGGTATCGCAAAGATTTCGATTAACCGCCCTGAAGTACATAACGCATTCCGTCCTAAAACGGTAATGGAGTTAATCGACGCTTTTGCACAAGCTCGTGATGATGCGAATGTTGGCGTTATCATTTTAACAGGTGAAGGTGGACGTGCATTCTGTTCTGGCGGCGACCAAAAAGTTCGCGGTCATGGTGGATATGTAGGTGACGACCAAATCCCACGTCTAAACGTATTAGACTTACAACGTCTAATTCGCGCAATTCCTAAACCAGTTATCGCAATGGTAGCAGGTTATGCAATTGGCGGAGGACACGTACTTCATATCGTATGTGACTTAACAATCGCTGCAGACAACGCTGTATTCGGACAAACAGGTCCTAAAGTAGGAAGCTTTGACGGTGGATACGGAGCTGGTTACTTAGCTCGTATGGTAGGCCATAAGAAAGCTCGCGAAATTTGGTACCTATGCCGTCAATACAACGCACAAGAAGCGCTTGATATGGGCTTAGTAAACACAGTAGTACCATTAGAAGAACTTGAAGCAGAAACAGTACAATGGGCAAAAGAAATCTTAGCAAACAGCCCAATGGCACTTCGTTTCCTAAAAGCTGCATTCAACGCAGACACAGACGGTCTAGCTGGTATTCAACAACTAGCTGGAGATGCAACGTTATTGTACTATACAACTGACGAAGCAAAAGAAGGTCGCGACGCGTTCAAAGAAAAACGCAGTCCGGACTTCGGTCAATTCCCTCGTTTCCCGTGATAAAAGCGAAGCCGACTGTTTAGCCCCGTTGGCTAAGGTTCTTTCGTACAGAAAGTGTTTCTTACTTTCTCGTGCGGAAGGTTCTTAGACGGAAGGGGCTAGGAGGCGCAGCTGGATAAGATCAAAAGCGGAAGCGGCTCGTCCAGAGTGTGAGATGGAAACAAAACAACTAAGAGACTTGATGTCATATCAAGTCTCTTTCTTTCATGAAAGGAGAATGAGTGATGGAGACGATGCCAAATTGGTTAATGCAACGTGCATTTTTAACACCAGATCGCACTGCAATTGAAATAGAGGAAGAGAAAGTTACTTTTATGCAGCTGCATGAAAAAGTAGTATCTGTTTGTGAACACCTCACGCATGTTGGAGTGAAGCCTGGGCAAAAGGTGGCTGTTCTGATGAAAAATGGTATGGAGATGATTACAGTTATTCACGCCCTATCGTACGTAGGTGCAGTAGCTGTGCTTTTAAATACGCGTCTTTCAAGAGAAGAGCTACTTTGGCAAATGGATGATGCTGAAGTTATTTGTTTAGTGACGGATCAAGATTTTGAGGCTAAAGATATTCCTGTATATTCATTCGCCGACATAATGAATGGACCAAAAGAGGAAGCCCCTATACAAGAAGAGTTTTCTTTAGAAGAGGCGATGACAATTATTTATACGTCAGGGACGACAGGAAAACCGAAAGGCGTTATTTTAACGTACGGAAATCATTGGGCAAGCGCAGTTGGTTCTTCGCTTAATTTAGGCCTTCGTGATGATGATTGCTGGTTAGCTTGTATGCCGATGTTCCACGTTGGCGGCTTATCTCTTTTAATGAAAAACATTATGTACGGCATGCGCATTTTACTCGTTCCGAAATATGATGCGGATTTTATTCATAAAGCACTTCAAACGAGAGGCGTTACGATTATTTCTGTCGTATCAAAAATGTTAACTGATTTATTAGAACGACTTGGGGCAGAGACATATCCACCTTCTTTACGATGCATGTTACTTGGCGGAGGACCAGCGCCGAAACCACTATTAGAAGCGTGTGTAGAAAAAGGAATTCCTGTATATCAAACGTATGGAATGACAGAAACGTCTTCGCAAATTTGTACGTTATCCGCAGATTATATGTTAACGAAAGTAGGGTCAGCTGGAAAACCACTATTTCAGTGCCAACTTCGTATTGAAAAAGATGGCGTAGTAGTACCGCCATTTGCGGAAGGCGAAATCGTAGTAAAAGGACCGAACGTAACAGGTGGTTACTTTAACCGTGAAGATGCGACGCGTGAGACAATTCAAAACGGATGGCTTCATACTGGTGACCTCGGTTATTTAGATGAAGAAGGATTTTTATACGTATTAGATCGCCGCAGTGATTTAATTATTTCTGGCGGAGAGAATATATATCCGGCTCAAATTGAAGAAGTGTTGCTTTCTCATCCGGCGGTAGCGGAAGCTGGTGTTGTCGGTATGACTGATGATAAATGGGGACAAGTACCCGCTGCTTTTGTTGTAAAAAGTGGAGAGGTAACAGAAGAAGAAATTCTTCATTTTTGCGAGGAGAAATTAGCGAAATATAAAGTGCCTAAAAAGGCATGGTTCTTAGAGGAATTACCACGAAATGCTTCGAAAAAATTGTTAAGACGAGAGCTAAGACAATTAGCGGAGGAGATGTAGGTGGAAATAAAAAAAGCGACACTTCATATAACAGAAATGCCACTCGTCATCCCGTTTGCTGCAAGCTACGGAACGTATGAAAAGCGTGAAAGTATCGTCATTGAATTAGAAGATACGGACGGGTGCATTGGTTTTGGCGAAGTCGTTGCATTTTCTGAACCGTGGTATACGGAAGAAACGGTGAAGACTGCGCTGCATGTACTGCAAGACTTTTTATTACCTGATTTATTAAAGGCTGAAATTTCTCATCCGAATGAGGTACCGAGCTTGTTCCAGCATATAAAAAGAAACCGAATGGCAAAGGCGGGAATTGAAGGGGCTGTTTGGGATTTATATGCGAAGCGTCAAAAGAAATCGTTAGCGACAGTGCTTGGCGGAACGAAGGCTGAAATTGAAGTCGGTGTTGTCATTGGAATCAATACGATTCCGGTTATGTTAAAACAAATCGAGAAGTATGCAGAAGAAGGATACGAGCGTTTTAAAGTGAAAATAAAACCGGGGCATGATTATGAGTTATTGAAAGAAATTCGTAAAGAATTTCCGCATATCCCGTTAATGGCTGATGCCAATTCAGCGTACACGTTAGCTGATGTAGAAAAATTAAAACGGTTAGATGAATTTCAATTGATGATGATTGAACAACCACTAGCGGATTATGATTTTCTTGATCATGCACAGCTGCAAAAGAAAATTGAAACACCAATTTGCTTAGACGAAAGCATCCATAGTTTAGAAGACGCGCGTGTTGCGATTACGCTTGGGAGTTGCCGCGTCGTTAATATTAAACCGGGGCGAGTGGGCGGATTAACAGAATCGGTTCAGATCCATAATTATTGTATGGAGCATAACATACCAGTTTGGTGCGGCGGTATGGTGGAGATGGGGATTTCACGAGCGCAAAATGTTGCGCTTGCTTCATTGCCGAACTTTACGATTCCAGGCGATATATCTGCTTCTAGCAGACATTGGGAGAGAGATATTATTTCGCCGGAAGTGACGCTTGAGGGCGGGAAAGTGATTGTACCGCAAAGCGTTGAAGATGAGTACGGAGTGGACCGCGGAAGGCTGGCGGAAATCACGAAGCAGCGGATTGTTTTGGAGCGGTAAGTTGAGTCTTTCAAATAGCGGGCGAATTTCGTCGTTAATTGTCGGTTGGTCGATATATTTCAATAATCGCCGATATAATTCGAGTTACGATTGATATAATTGAAAAATCGCCGATATATTTCAAGTTACGGTCGATATATTTGGAAAATCGCTGATATAATTTTATTTACAAAGGTTACTCTAAAGGGTAACCTTTTCGCATTGTACAAATTGCATAGACTAGTTTACAATCGATCGTATAAAAAGGGGGAGTAAAATGAAGCGCATTTCCATTTTAATAGCGGATGATGAGGCAGAAATTGCTGATTTAATTGAGATACATTTAGAAAAAGAAGGGTACCATGTTGTGAAGGCAGCGAACGGGGAAGAGGCCGTTCATATTATTGAAACGCAGCCAATCGATCTAGTGGTTTTAGATATTATGATGCCGAAAATGGATGGGTATGAGGTGACGCGTCAAATTCGCGCGAAGCACCATATGCCAATTATTTTCTTAAGTGCGAAAACGTCTGATTTTGATAAGGTGACAGGTCTTATATTAGGTGCAGATGATTATATGACGAAACCTTTTACACCGATTGAATTAGTTGCACGTGTAAATGCACAATTACGTAGGTTTCTTACGTTAAATCAGCCGAAAGTAGCGGAGAATAAATCTGCTTTAGCGATAGGCGGAGTTGTGATTGATCCTGAGCGCCGAACGGTAGATGTGTACGATGAGAAAATTGAATTAACGCCAAAAGAGTTTGATATTTTATATTTATTAGCGAGTCACCCGAAGAAAGTATACAATGTGGAAAATATTTTTCAGCAAGTATGGGGTGAAGGGTATTACGAAAGTGGAAATACAGTTATGGTACATATTCGTACATTGCGGAAAAAACTTGGAGAAGATAAAAGAAAAGATAAGTTAATAAAAACAGTGTGGGGGGTAGGGTATACTTTCAATGGGTAAAAAGATGAGAAGTTTTCGCTCAAAGATGGTTATGCTATTTGCGTTAAGTATGATATTAGCTGGTGGCGTAACGTATATCATTTATGAAGGATTACGGATTTATTACAAATCAGAAGTTCTTTATGAGGATCGTTTAGCCGAAGTGCGTTTCATGATAAGACAAATTGGGGATGTTAATTTCTTTTTAATTATTTTCATCCCTCTGTCCATTATGTTTTTCTTCTTCCTTACTAGGCCGTATTTAAAATATTTTGATGAGATTTCAAACGGAATTCATCATTTGGCGAACGGAGATTTTACAAATGAAGTGCGCGTTTCATCAAATGATGAGTTTGGATATATTGCAAACGAAATTAATGTAGCGAGTGAGAAATTAAAGGAAGCGGTGGAAAGAGGAGACTTTGCTGAAAGTAGTAAAGATCAGCTCGTTGTAAACTTAGCTCATGATTTAAGAACTCCATTAACATCCGTGTTAGGGTATTTAGATTTAATTCTTAAAGATGAGAATTTAACAAAAGAACAAATTAAACATTTCTCCACAATTGCATATACGAAATCGCAAAGGCTTGAAAGTTTAATTGATGAGTTATTTGAAATTACACGTATGAATTATGGCATGTTACAACTAAATAAAAAGCCTATTGATATAAGTGAGCTACTTATACAGCTAGATGAGGAATTATATCCGCTGTTAGAGAAACATCATTTAGAAGCTAGATTGAATATTGATCCGCATTTGCCGATTAACGGTGATGGAAAATTGTTAGCTAGAGTATTTGAAAACTTGTTAACAAATGCCGTTCGATACGGATATGATGGGCAATTTGTTGATCTGAATGGGTATATCGATAATGAAGAAGTTGTCGTACAAGTTATAAATTATGGAGATAGCATTCCAGAAGAAAATTTACCGTATCTTTTTGATATGTTTTATACAGGTGATAAATCGAGAACGGAGAACCGTGGCGGGACAGGCCTTGGGCTATTTATTGCGAAAAATATTATCGAGCAGCATAACGGTACAATTTCTGCTGAAAGTAATGTAGTTAGAACAATATTTGAAGTGCGATTGCCAAAAGACGAGAACGTAACAATTTAATAAAAATTTAAACTTTATCCCACTTTTTATTTTAATAGTTTTTTCTATTCTAGACGTAAGTTACGTTAAGGAGGAACTAGAAATGAAAAAGTGGGTATTTATTTCTTTTTTTATCGCATGCACAATCTGTGTAGGCGTTTATATATCACCGTTATTTCAAAAAGAAATTGATGTGAAAATCGGCGGGGAAAATAGTGCAGTAAAGAATGAAAATATGAAAAAGGTAGAGGTTACAAAAGAAGAAATTTATAAAGGGGATCTATTATTAGTTAACAAAGATTACCCAGTAAAAAAAGATAGTATTAGGTCTGACATTATAAATGTAAATCATAGCAGTGAATTAGTAAGAGGTTACGTAATATTTGATAGAAATCTTCGTTTATCAAAGGATGTTGTAAAAAAGTTTTTGAACGTTGTCGATGCGGCTGGAAAAGATGGCGTACAACATTTCTTAATGAATAGCGGGTATAGAGATTTTAAAGAGCAAAGTAAATTATATAAAGACATGGGATCGGATTATGCACTCCCAGCAGGATACAGTGAGCATAATTTAGGGTTATCACTAGACGTTGGATCGACGCAAAAGAAAATGGAAAAAGCGCCTGAAGGAAAATGGATTGAAGAGAATGTATGGAAGCACGGCTTTGTTTTACGTTATCCGAAAAATAAAAGTAACATTACAGGCATTCAATATGAGCCGTGGCATATACGTTATGTCGGCTTACCTCATAGTGCGATTATGCAAAAAGAGAAAATTACATTGGAGGAATACTTAGACTTCTTAAAAGAGAAAAAAGAAATTTCAACTGATGTAGAAGGTAAGAAATATAAGGTTTCTTATTACAAAGTTTCTGGGAACATGAAAGTGGATGTTCCGGTGAATAAGCAGTATGACATTTCGGGGAATAATATGGATGGGGTTATTGTGACGGTACAGGAATAAATAAAGAGGTTGTTCCGGTTTGGAGCAACCTTTTCGTATATATAAGAAAGGGATTGATGTTTTTTGTCGGTAAATCGATATTCCTTGTCGAATCGTTGATATATTGTGAGTTACGGTAGATATAATTGAAAAATCGTTGATATATTGCAAGTTACGATAGATATATTCGAAAAATCGTTGATATAATTTCCTGTACTATCAGCCTTTTGAGGAGTATCTTTTATTTTACTCTTAAACATTATAACGTTATATTTACTTCTCCCTTTTTTTGTGTTACGCTAAACGTGTGAAAAACATATAAAATGAAACTTTAATGTAAGCGTATTCTTATGGCTTCTTATAGAAAAGGGTGGAAATACAATGACAGAACGATTCGTACTACGTAATGTGAAACGTGTGAACGGGGAAGAGATTGACATTGTAATTGAAAATAATAAAATCGCACAGGTGACGAAAGCTGGTGCTGGCGAAGGTGGAAAGGTTCTTGATTACTCAGGTACTTACGTATCGAGTGGCTGGATTGATTTGCACGTTCATGCTTTTCCAGAGTTTGATCCGTATGGCGATGAGGTGGACGAAATTGGCGTTAAGCAAGGGGTAACGACAATTGTTGATGCGGGTAGCTGCGGAGCTGATCGCATTGAAGATTTAGTAAAAAGTAGAGAGCAGGCAAAAACGAATTTATTTGCCTTTTTAAATATTTCTCGCATCGGTTTGAAACGAATTGATGAATTATCCAATATGGAATGGATCGATAAAGAGAAAGTAATAGAAGCAGTAGAAAAGTATAAAGATGTAATCGTTGGGTTAAAGGCGAGAATGAGTAAAAGCGTTGTTTGTGATAGTGGAATTGAACCGCTGCATGTAGCGCGCTCTTTATCCCGTGAAACATCATTACCAATTATGGTACATATCGGTTCAGCGCCTCCTCGCATTGAGGAAGTTGTACCTCTTTTAGAAAAAGATGATGTTATTACACATTACTTAAACGGGAAAGAAAATAATTTATTTGATGAAGAAGGCAAACCGCTACCTGTGTTACTAGATGCAGTGAATCGCGGTGTGCATTTAGATGTTGGGCATGGTAATGCTAGTTTTTCTTTTAAAGTAGCAGAGGCAGCAAAGCGTCACGGTATTGCCTTTAATACAATTAGTACAGATATTTACCGGAAGAATCGTGTGCATGGTCCAGTGTATAGTATGGCTCACGTTCTTTCGAAATTCCTTTACTTAGGGTATCCGCTAGAAGAAGTAATTGATGCGGTTACGAAACATGCAGCAGAATGGCTTAAGAAACCAGAGCTTGGCCGTATTCAAGAAGGAGATATTGCAAATTTAACTTTATTTACGGTGAAAGATGAGAAGGTTACGTTAATTGATTCAGAAGGGGATCAGCGCATTGCTGAAAGAAGAATTGATACGAAAGGGGTTGTAATCAATGGGTCATTCATTGAATGCTAAGTACGGATTAAAGAGAGTAATTAATGCGAGCGGTAGAATGAGTATTTTAGGTGTATCCGCTCCGACAGATACAGTTATGGATGCGATGAAACATGGTGGACAAAATTATGTGGAAATTGCTGATTTAGTAGATAAAGCGGGAGACCATATTGCGAGAATTCTAGATTCAGAGGCAGCGGTCGTTGTGAACTCAGCATCGAGCGGAATTGCGCTTTCTATCGCTGGTATCGTTACAGAAGGAAATCGCCGTAAAAGTGAAAGACTTCATCAAGATGTAATCGCGAAAAATGAAGTGATTATGTTAAAAGGTCATAACGTTCAATACGGTGCTCCAGTTGAAACGATGATTTACTTAGGCGGAGGTAAGCTTGTTGAAGTGGGTTACGCAAATGAAGGGAAAGCAGAGCATATTGAAGATGCAATTGGTGAAAATACAG
The DNA here is from genome assembly GCF_007363175.1 of Bacillus sp. BD59S. Classification (NCBI taxonomy): domain Bacteria; kingdom Bacillati; phylum Bacillota; class Bacilli; order Caryophanales; family Bacillaceae; genus Bacillus; species Bacillus sp. BD59S. The sequence goes on along the minus strand of NZ_CP034686.1, from coordinate 4,516,934 downwards.
CAGCGATTCTATATGTGAAATCCCATCATGCAGTACAAAAAAATATGATTTCTGTTGAAGAAGCATGGGAAGTTGCGCAGCGAAATAACATCCCGCTTATCGTCGATGCGGCAGCTGAAGAAGACATTCAAAAATATGTGAAGTATGCAGACCTTGCCATTTATAGCGGTTCAAAGGCGATTGAAGGGCCTACTTCTGGTATTGTTGGCGGGAAACGAAAATATATTGAGTGGCTGAAAGTGCAATTACATTGCATCGGAAGAAGTATGAAAGTTGGGAAAGAAACAACATTTGGCTTACTTCAAGCGCTTGATGAGTACGGAGTAAAAGAAGATAAGAGTGAGCAAGAAAAAGAGTTGTTACAAGTACTTATGCCGCTAAAAGAATTAAACGGCGTCAATGTAACGATTGTTCAAGATGAAGCAGGAAGAGCAATCTTTAGAGCACGTATTCATATTAATGAAAAAGAATTAAATAAATCAGCAAAAGACGTTGTGACAGCATTACGCGAAGGGGAAATCGCGATTTATACACGTGATTACGGAGTAAGACAAGGATTCTTTGATATCGATCCACGTCCACTTCAAGGTGATGACATACATGTGATTGAAGAAAAATTGAGAGAAATTGTAGGGGGAAACTAAAATGACAAACATTCAAAAACGTTTTTATAAAGGCCGCGTAGCATTAAATGTATTGGCAAACAATATCGAAAATGCAAAAGATATTTTTGAAGCAGCAGAAGGTTATGTAGTAGTAGGTGTATTATCAAAAGATTATCCAACAGTAGAAGAAGCTGTTACAGCGATGAAAGCATACGGAAAAGAAATTGATGACGCTGTATCAATTGGACTAGGCGCAGGAGATAATCGCCAAGCAACAGTTGTAGCTGAAATTGCGAAGCATTATCCTGGTAGCCATATTAACCAAGTGTTCCCTTCAGTTGGAGCGACACGTGCAAATCTTGGTGAAAAAGATAGCTGGATTAATAGTTTAGTATCGCCAACAGGAAAAGTAGGGTACGTAAATATTTCTACTGGTCCAATTAGTGCAGCTGGAGAAGAAAAAGCAATCGTTCCAATTAAAACAGCGATCGCACTTGTACGTGATATGGGTGGAAATTCATTGAAATACTTCCCAATGAAAGGGCTAGCTCATGAAGAAGAATATCGCGCAGTTGCGAAAGCTTGTGCAGAAGAAGGATTCGCATTAGAGCCAACGGGCGGAATCGATAAAGAAAACTTTGAAACAATTGTACGTATTGCGCTAGAGGCAAACGTAGAACAAGTGATTCCGCACGTGTACTCTTCTATTATTGATAAAGAAACTGGTAATACGAAAGTAGAAGATGTTTGTGAATTATTAGCAGTCGTGAAGAAGTTAGTTGATCAATATGCGTAAGAAAATTGCAGCATTCGGTGAAGTAATGATGCGCCTGCAAGTACCAGGATATGAATTGTTATCGCAAGCTAACACATTAAATTATTCCTTTTCTGGTACGGGTGTGAACGTGGCAGCAGCACTTTCTCATCTCGGGCATGAAGGATTTCTTATTTCAACTTTACCGGAAAATTCGGTTGGAGATGCTGCGGTATCGCACATTCAAAAATTAGGTATTCGCCCTTCGTTCATTTCAAGAGGCGGTAAATATGTCGGTATGTACTTTTTAGAAAATGGATTTGGTGCACGCGCAAGCCGCGTTACATATTCGAATCGATTAGAAAGTAGCTTTAATACGGCGTCTGAAGAAATGTATCAATTTGAAGAAATCGCGAAGGAAATTGATATCATTCATTTTTGCGGGATTACACTTGCAATGAATGATACGGTGCGCCATCATATGAAATCTTTAGCGAGAGCAGTAAAAGAAAACGGAGGAACTGTCGTCTTTGATTGTAACTATCGTCCATCTCTTTGGGGAGAAGATGGGTATGAGCAGGCGAAACCAAATTATGAAGAAATGCTCGCTCTTGCTGATATCGTTATGATGAATGAAAAAGATGCGATGTTCGTTCTAGGAATGAAAACAGAAGAGACGGAGCGAGAGGCGCAGCTTGTTGATCTTATTCCAAAAGTAGCTGAAACATATAGTATCGCTACAATTGCTGGCACACATCGCTTTATTAATAGCGATAATACACACTCGCTTCGCGGGTTTATATGTAAAGATGGTACATTCACTTTTGCAAAAACACTTACGTTTTCTGTATATGATAGAATAGGTGCTGGAGATGCTTATACGAGCGGGATTATTCATGGCGAGATAGAAGAGTTTGCACCAGAGAAAGCTGTTTCATTTGCGTCAGCAGCTGGAATGCTTGCACATACAATCGTCGGTGATACGCCAATGTCATCAGAGAAGGATATACTTCGGGCAATGACGGCATCAGTAGGTGATGTAGAAAGGTAGTGGGTGTAACGGTGAACGTAACGAGAAAAAAAGGACCATTATATTTACAAATAAAAAACATTATTCGTGATCGAATATTGCATGGTGTATATGCGATTCATACGAATATTCCTTCCGAACCACAGTTAGAAGAAGAGTTCAAAGTGAGCAAAATTACAGTGCGTAATGCGATTAAAGAACTTGCTCAAGAAGGATATTTGGAAAAGAAAAGCGGTAAAGGAACGAAAGTCATCCGTAACACTTCTGCGACAAAGTTGTCAAAGGGTAAGAAATTTACTGAAGTTTTAGTGGAAGAAGGATATAAAGTACAGAAGAAATTGCTAAAAGCAGAAATCGTTCAGAATGAAGAAGGAACAGTGCCATTTCGATTATTCGGTAAAGAGAGTTTTCGTATTGAACGTTTATATACGTTAAATGATGCACCGTACATTCATTATACGCACTATTTCTCAGCACACATGGCAAGTACAGATTTATCGGACTTTGATTTGCAATCGCTTTACGATTTAGTAGAAGACCGAGGTATACATTTAGAAAACTTCAGAGATGAATTCGCTGTTGGTCTTGCGCCTAGTTTCGTTGCCGAAGCGTTAGGTGAAAAAGAGGGGACAGCGCTATTAAAACGCATGCGCTATTCTTACGATGAAGTTGGAGAAGTAATTGAATATAGCGAAGGCTACTACAATACAGAAATGCAGCATTATGTAGTGAATTATGACGTATAAAAAAGAGGGGATGTTCCCTCTTTTTTTATAAAGTAAGGGGAATGAGAGATGGATATATACTTATTAATCGTCACGTTACTTGCAATTGCGATTGTTATCTTAGGGGTATCATGGTGGAAATGGCATGCATTTATTAGTTTAACAGTTGCGAGTTTATTTTTAGCGATTATGTCTGGACTGAATGTAACGAAGATAGTGGCTGCCTATGAAACTGGTGTTGGTAGTGTACTAGGGCATTTAGTTGGTATTTTAGCTCTCGGAACAATTTTAGGGAAAATGATGTCTGATTCAGGGGCAGGCATGCAAGTTGCAAATTTCTTTATTCGATTTTTCGGCGTAAAAAAATTACCTTGGGCTATGTTATTTGCAGGGTTCGTTATAGGGATTCCAGTCTTTTTTGAAGTAGGGATCGTCATTTTATTACCACTTGTGATTTCCATTCGAAAAACGACGAAGCAAAATATATTATTAATTGCGTTACCTGTTATTGCTGGATTATCTATTGTTCACGGGCTCGTGCCACCACATCCAGGGGCGATGACAGCAATCGGTATTTATAACGCGAACTTAGGAAAGGTGCTTTTATATTCATTACTTATCGCGTTACCAACAGCCATTATCGCAGGACCGATATTTGCAAAGTGGGTACATAAAAGGGTTATACCTGAAAATGAACCAGAGCTTATTCGAGTTACGACTGTCTCAACTGATTTACCGAGTCGTAAAGCTTCATTCTTTATTATTTTATTACCAGTTGTATTGATGATTTTATCGGTCGTTGCACCATATATTTCATTACCGAAAAAGATGACTGAATTTTTTGTATTTATAGGAAGTCCAGTAATTGCTTTACTTATTTCATGTTTCGCAGCATTTTATTTACTTGGAATCAGACAAGGAATTAATAAAAAGATGATTAAAAAATTAACAGACGAAAGTTTATTACCGGTCGGTTCCATTATTTTAATTATCGGTGCTGGTGGTGGATTTAAACAAATATTAATTGAAAGCGGCGTTGGAACGGCGATTGCGCAAATGGCAGAACATATATCGTTATCACCAATTGTATTAGCTTTCATGGTAGCTGGATTAATTCGAATTGCAACAGGTTCAGCGACAGTAGCATTAACGACAGCAGCAGGAATTGTTTCACCAGTTATTCAGCACATGTCTGGTGTGAATTTAGAATTGCTCGTTATAGCAACCGGTGCAGGATCGTTAATGTTTTCTCACGTAAACGATGCAGGATTCTGGCTTGTAAAAGAGTATTTAGGTTTGACGGTGAAGGAAACGTTTAAAACGTGGACGGTACTCGAGACATTGTTATCATTTATTGCATTTGGTTTTGCGCTTTTATTGAATATGTTTATTTAGAAGAGCCGATTTAAACGAATAGAGCACACAGAGAAAATGTAATTTCTCTGTGTGCTTTATTCGTTTTTTTGTGCTTTCTATCGCTCTATTACTTAATGGAACGGACATACTGATCTTCTCCATCGTCTTTGACAAAGACTCCTAGCTCATTCAAATCTTTGCGTAAATGCTTCTTTTTTTTCGAGTTTCCTTCTCGAAGAGCATTTCGTCTTTCATACAAAATAGTATTTATGATTTTATTAAATCGCTCATCCTCTAATTTCCATAAGCTATACTCTTGTTTATAAGGATCTTGTTCCACCCAGGGGAAGCCGTGCATTACGAAAGTATCTTTAATTTTGCTTGGATTAATGTCAGATGTTTCACGTAACCATTCTCGTTCTTCTTGATCAATGATAACCACTTGACGCTTATCTACAAAAACGGCTTTTACATTTGACCTGGTAATTTGCTTCTTTTGATCGTCCTTATTCATGTGAATGCTTTCCGAAGTAATGTTCATTTTTAAAGCTTCACTATAAATAATTAAAGAAAATAAAACTCCTGCAATAACACCAATGAGCATGAGAATAACAGGAAGCCAGAAGGGGTTAATAAAATTTAAAAGTTCTATAATTTTTGAATCAGAAAAGAGAGGAATCTTTTTTATAATCTCTATTAATTTAGGTGAAAAATATCCAATAATGCCTAAAAGGATTGGACTTACTATAGCAAGTAATTTTTCTAAAAAACCTAATCCAATGACAGATACCTTTTTCATTTGTAGTTCATCCTTTCTTAATCTATATTTTTTCAAAATCAGGGCATTTAAACAGTGAGTTTCTTCACCATTTTGATGAGCTCATCCGAGTAATTTTCTATAGATATAGATGAATTTGCCTTTAGCATTCTTTCTTCGATTGCTCCTAAAATAAATGAAGCCAATGTGTCAATTCGGAAAGAGTTAGAAAACACTCCATTTTGTTGACCAGTCTTCAAAATATTTAATAACATCGTTCTAAGAGCATCATCTTCTTCGTCGTCTTCGATTCTGTAATAAGGAACATTCTCTTCATTTCTTGCATTAAAGACAATCTCAATTAAGGCAATATTATTTTTGTAATGAGTTTCTTGATAAGCCAAATGTGCTTCAATAAAAGCCTCTAGTTTGTTTATTTCAGATTGGGCTAATAGTACTCGATTGCTAATAAATTCATGTTGTTTATCAACTAAAAATTGTAAAGTCCGATTCATAAGATAAAGCTTATCGTTAAAATGATAAGAAATAAGTCCAGTGCTAATCTTAGCTTTTTTTGCTACCTTCGTTAAGCTTAAGTTGTTATATCCAACTTCTTCTAATGTATCAATACATGCAAGAATAATTTGTTCACGTCTAGCCTCTGCAATAAAAGAATCAGTCACGCTATTCAACTCCTGATTTTTATAATTTGAATGTATAATCAAAAAATTGATTGGTCGTTCAATTAAATTTTAGTAAGAAATTAGAAGTATGTCAAATGCTTTATGCTTACATCTTGATAAGGGTAATTCGCCTATTGATCAAGCCCAATTCCTAAAACAAGCCCGTTTTTAAGTAAGCCAAGCTTCCGATTCGCCCTGAAAACATAATATAAATGGAATCCCCTCATTTAGAGCAAGGTGAACTTGTTATGAATGATACTAAAGGAGGAATAGAGTAATGAGCGAAAAGTGTGAACACAGACATGATGATTGTAACCGCAGACATGGGTGCGGAGGCGGTTTTGCGCTTCTAATCGTATTGTTTATTTTATTAATTATCATCGGTGCTAGCTGCTTCGGTGGCGGAGGCGGTTGTGGTTATGGCGGTTACGGCGGCTACGGATATGGTGGCTACGGCGGATATTGCTGCTAATTAAAAACTATTGAAAATGGCCTTGTGCAATACGCACAAGGCCATTTTATTCATATTTTGATATGCTGTGATAATTTATTAATGTACAGAGAACGGATTAAGAAGAAGAAAACAATCTCGATAATCCCGAAAAAGGTGAGTACGATACATGTCTCTTTTAGTAATGAGAAAGAAAACATGCTTTGTAAAAACTTAACCGCAAATAACGTGTGAACACCAGCAACGATGTAAGGAACGAAAAATAAAATTCCTAACTGAATCGTTGCGGAGCGAAACATTTCTGACTCAGTTAATCCAAGCTTTGTAATCGTAATGTATTTTTGTTTTTCATTCGTTAAGTCATTATACATACGGAAGTATAAAACACTAGCTGCTCCGATAAAGAAAATAAAGCCGAGAAATGTCCAAATAAAGAAAGCGGCAATTGAATTCCCTTTACTGTAGTTTAGATCAACCGCAGCTGTATCAATATCAAACGGGGGAGAAGGAGCCAGTTCTGTATCTTTATATGCTTCATAGAAGATATCTGTATCCTTCTGAATATGTTTTAACATATTTTTCGTCGGAACAACTGTATTTTCCCAATTCTCAACGAAGTAGTTATACACTATGGTCGTTTCAATATGAGGAATCATATTATCAAATACATAATCTTGTACAACAATTACATGCGGAAATTTAAAGGCTGGTAAGATCCCTTTATTAATAAATCCTTTAATATGAAATTCCGTTTTATTTGATCCCAATGTAATTGTATTTTGTTTTGCAAATGGATTGGATACAAGATTTACGAGTTCTGGCGAGTAACGAGAAATAATATAAACTTGTGTAGAATCAAGGGTTATTTCCGGCCTCTTTAACTGTTTCGCAAGTGAATTATAGTCACTCATTTTCATAAGAGTAATGTTTTCTTTTAAAGCAGTATCTTGTAATACTGTAAACTTATGCTTATTGTATTGAAAATTAGCCTTTGTAAGCTCCGTTTCAATTGTAGCAATGTGTTTTTGTTCCAATTGATTTTCACCTTTGGACGTATACGTGAAGGGGAAAGGATATCGTTCTAATATCGATACTTTCGTATTATTATTAGCAGCAAATAGCCCGGTAATAATTGTAAATGCAAGTGCTGACAACATAGAAACGATAAAGAGCACATTAATATTACTACGTGTACGGCTAGCTAAATCTGAAATCCATAACATGTTTATTTGTTTCATATAAAACTTTCTCCGCTTTTTTAAGATAAAGATAAAGAGGAGAAACGTCTGTGAAAAGAATAAATATGTTCCGACTATTACGAGCGGTAAAATAGATAACATGATAAGGTATACAGATCCATTTTGTACGTTTTTTTCTGTTACGTAGCCTTGCGGATAACCAGCGATATAATAGCACAGGCCTAAACAAATTAAGGCAAACAATGAAATGAGTATAGATGGCCTTTTTTCATCTTTTTTATTTTTATTATTTTTAATTAATCGTGTTGTTTTCCGAGTACGAATGAACATCGGTGTAAATGTAGAAACGATGAAAAATAAAATAATAAAAGTTACTGTTGTTACGATAATAGCTTCTGTTGGCCAATATAAATAGAGACCTTTTGCATTTGTTAATTTAGAAGTAACGAGTAAGAAAAAGTTAGAGAACACAAGACCGCCTTGAATACCAGCAAAGATAGCTAGCATTCCAATAATCATATTTTCAGTAAACAAAAGACGTTTTAATTGTTTTTGAGATATACCGAGAACAGTTAAAACGCCAAATTGTTGTTTCCGTACATTTAAAAACGTCCCAATAGAATATAAGAGAAAGAAGAACGAGAACAAAACGATAACAAACTGTGCCATGCCAGCCAAGTTCATGAGCGGATCTTGTTCCTGTAATTTATTTATAATTTGTAAGCGTGGATGATACGCGTATACAGTAAATGAAAAGAAAACCATGATAGAGAACGCACTACTTACAAAATAAGCGAAATATGCTTTCGAATTACGCGAGACATTTTTAAATGCGAATTGCCAAAATGTCATCCACGTCTTCCTCCTAATAATGCTAGAACATCTAATATTTCTTGATAAAATTTCTCTCGGTATAGCCCGCGGTGTAGTTCATTGTAAAGTTCGCCATCTTTAATGAAAATGACGCGGTTGCAATAACTTGCTGCAAACGGATCGTGCGTAACCATTAAAATCGTTGCATCTTCTTCTTTGTTTAATTTCGTAAATAGCTCCATTACGTCAATTGCCGCTTTTGAATCTAAGTTTCCTGTCGGTTCATCGGCAAGTAGAAGGGAAGGATGATGAATAACAGCACGTGCTACTGCGGTACGCTGTGCTTGTCCTCCTGACACTTCAAAGATACGCTTGTCTAAAATATGATCAATTCCAAGCTTTTTTGAAATGTTATCAAGCTTTTCATCCATTTCTTTTAAAGGAACATTATCTAATGTTAAAGGTAGTACGATATTTTCACCGATTGTTAGTGTATCTAGTAGGTTAAAGTTTTGGAAAACAAATCCTAACTCTTGGCGGCGGAAAATAGCTAACTTCTCTCTACGAAATGTGTGCGGTTTTTTTCCGTTAATCACGACATCACCAGCAGTCGGAGAATCAATGGTAGAGATAACGTTTAAAAACGTAGATTTACCGCTACCAGATGGTCCCATGATCGCAACGAATTCACCTTTATCTACATGTAAATTTATATTTTTTAAAGCAGTATGAGGGACTTTTCCTTCATACACTTTTGAGACATTTTTTATGTGTAATACTTCTTCCATAATAATCACCTTTCTAATTTTAAAACTTAATGTGTTGTGATAATTTTTGCATATAGAAGGAACGAATTAAAAGGAAAAATAAAATTTCAACTGTTCCAAAAATCATCAGTACGACTGTAATCTCAGCGAAGAACGAGAGATGTAAAATTTCTTGTAGCATCTTTGTCGCAAACATCGTATGGATCGATGCCATAATGTATGGAACAAAGAATAAAATAGCAAGTTGAATTGTAGCAGATCGTTTCATTTCGGCTTCTGTTAAACCAATTTTTGTAATCGTTACATACTTTTCTTGCTCATTTGTTAAATCTGTATACATTCGGAAGTAAAGAACACTGCCAGCACCGATAAAGAAAATAACTCCTAGGAAAGTACCAATTAAGAAGAACGAAGCGACATTTAGTTTTGCTTTATATAGAGAATCACTCGCTTCACTTGCGTGGAAAGGAGGATGCTCTGCTTTGATCGCTTCACTTTCATTATAAATTTTTGTTGTAAATGCCGAACCGATGTTATGTGCTTTTTCCCAATCGTACACTTTAAAGCTATATACACTCATTTGTTTTGAAATGGTGGATAATGCTTCTACATTTTCATCAGATAGTATGAGCAATTGGTATATTAAGCGATTTGGGAATGGATTATAACTTTTATATTCTTTCACTTGTAGTTGTAAATTGTTTTGAGTAAGTGTAAGAGTATTTTTTTTGTCTTTATTATGAAGCGTTCCAATAACTTGATCATCTAAGTCTGTCATAAGAATATAAGATTCATTCTTATTTACCGTGAGCGTTTCCCAATTTAAAGCCTTAGCAAGTACATTATAGTCACTTTGTTTAATGGCGTAATAGAGCTGCGTGTTATCTTCAGATGAAGATACTTCATATATATCTGTTTTAAATTTTGTATAAGTAAAGTGCTCTTCAATAAATTTTTGTTCTAACCAGTTTAAATGTTCATCCGCTAACGTATTTTCAGTATGAGATAAATAAGTAAACGGGAAAGGGTTTTTCCTAATTTCATCAAACTTTGTAAACTTCCCGAATCCATATAAGAAGGTAATCATTGTAAAAGCGAGAGTCGATAGCATTGCTACAATAAAGAGCATGTTAATGTTTGTCCGAATACGCGCTGCTAAATCAGAAATCCAAAGCATATTAATACGTTTCATATAAAATTTTCTTCGCGTCTTTAATATACGAATGAGCAAGAAGCTAATCTGTGAAAAGAAAAAATATGTCCCAGCTGAAATAAGCGATGGAATGACAAATATACTAGAGACGGCATATAAAAGCCCAATGATGTCACCTAACGACATAAAATACAGTGGATTGGCTGCTAATACATATCCAGTTATTAAGCATGTCGCACCGAATAGAGAGATGAGCACGGATGCTTTTCTTTCTTTTTGCTGTTTTCCTTCTTTTAAAAGTCGTACCGCTTTTCTTGTACGAATGAGCATCGGTGTAAAAGACGATACGAGAATAAAGAGACCGAGAAAGATTACTATTGTTAAAATGATAGCACCTGTAGGCCAATATAAATATAGACCTGGTACATGCGTAATTTTTGCGGTAACTAATAAAAAGAACTGTGAAAAGACAAGTCCTAATTGAATACCAAAAAATATAGAAAGAATACCGATTAACATGTTTTCTAAAAAAATAAGTCGTTTTAGTTGTTTTTGAGATATACCAAGTACAGTTAAAATCCCGAACTGTTTTTTTCGTACTTTTAAGAAAGTACCGATCGAATATAGTAAAAAGAAAAATGAAAAGAACACAATGACAACCTCTGAAATTGTCATTAGTATGTTCAGAGCATAATTAATGTCTGTCATATGCAATTTCGGATGAAATAAATAAACTGCAAATGAGAAAAAAATTGCGATAGAGAACGCACTGCTTACAAAATAGGCGAAATAAGCTCTGGCGTTCCTTGTGACGTTTTTAAATGCAAACTGCCAAAATGTCATTCACCTAGACCTCCTAGTAGGATGAAGACGAAAAGGATATAAGAGATATCCTTTTCCCCTATTAAATACATTCATAAAATTTAACCATTCGTATACTCTGATAACTTTTGCATGTAAAAAGAACGAATGAATAAGAAAAAGACGATTTCAACTACGCCAAAAATAATAAGAACAGCTGAAATTTCTTTGAATAGTGATAGATCAATTACATCTTGGAGCATTTTTGTTGCAAACATTGTATGAATGGATGCCATAACATATGGAATGAAAAATAAAATGCTAAGCTGAATAGTAGCAGATCGTTTCATCTCTTTATCTGTTACACCAATCTTAGAAATCGTTATATATTTCTCTTGTTCGTTCGTTAAATCTGTATACATTCTAAAATAAAGAACGCTACCGGCTCCAATGAAGAAAATAACACCTAAAAATGTTCCGATTAGAAAGTATGCAGCACTACCAGATGTGATTCTGTATAATGAACCTGCTGATTCATAGGAGCGTATAAGAGGGCCTTCGTATTGGAATTCCTGTCGATCTCTTTGTATTTTTTTCATAAAATCATCAGCAATTTCATAAGTCTTTTCCCAATTTTGTACGTTATAATTGTACGCTGTTACGTGCTTTGTTGTATTTGGTAAGTTGTTTACAACAGAGTCAGGTAAAATTAAAGTTTGGTATGAAAAGTTAGATGGAATGGCCCCTGCTTGTTCATAGCCTTTTACTTGTAATTGCGTATTTGTGCTAGAAAGTGTAATAGACTTTCTATTGTAGCTTGGCTCAAATTCGCTGAATAAGGTTATATAAGCGTTACCTGTTAAGATGTATACTTCATTTTCGTTCATGAATAGTTGTTTCATTCGCAGGGAAGCTGCGAGTTTATTATAGTCACTTTGTTTTATTGCATATATGTCATTATAAGCTGTTATACCTTCATCTTCTTTCAATGGTGTTTCATATAAATCAGCCTTTATTTTTTTATAAGAGAAATTCTCTTTTTGTAATTGTTGTTCAAGCCAATTTAAATGATTGTCCACAAAAGGATTTGCTTCATAAGAAAAATAAGAGAATGGAAACGGTGAACTTCGCGTAACCTCTAGCTTTGTAAACTTTCCGACCCCATATAGGAACGTAATCATTGTGAAAGCGATTGTAGATAGCATCGCTACAATAAACAACATATTAATATTCGTTCGGATGCGGCTTGCTAAATCCGAAATCCACAGCATATTAATTCGTTTCATATAAAACTTTCTTCTTTTCTTTAAAATATAAATAAGTAAGAAACTAATTTGAGAAAAGAAAAAATATGTCCCAACTGTCACAAGTGATGGGATCACAAAAATACTTGAAACCATATATATAACGCCTACTTGCGGGTTTATTGAGAAGAAATATTTAGGATTTGCAGCTAAAATATAACCACCTAATAAACAAATCGCACCAAATAGAGAGATGAATATGGATGGTTTTCTTTCTTTTTGTTTCCCACTACTATTCGTTTTTAAAAGGTTTACCGCCCTTTTCGTACGAATCAGCATTGGTGTAAATGAAGATACGGCGATAAAGAGACTCAGAAATACAATTGTTGTTAAAATAAAAGCATTCGTTGGCCAATATAAATATAGTCCTGGTAGATATGTAATTTTCGCTGTTACTAATAAGAAAAATTGCGAAAAGACAAGTCCAAACTGCATGCCGAAAAAGATAGATAAAATACCAATTAACATATTTTCAGTGAAAATGAGTCGATGTAATTGCTTTTTTGATATACCTAAAACGGTTAACACACCAAATTGCTTTTTCCGAACTTTTAAAAACGATCCGATTGAATAAAGTAGAAAGAAGAACGAGAACAAGACAATGATAACTTCTGAAAAAATCATTAATCCTGAAATTTCTGAGATCATACTGAAATTTTGTAATTTAGGATGAAATAAATAAACAGCAAACGAAAAGAAAACAGCAATGGAAAAAGAACTGCTTACGAAATAAGCAAAATAAGCTCTGGAATTACGTGTTACATTTTTAAAGGCAAACTGCCAAAATGTCATAATACGTACCTCCCGCTAGAAGACAAATATGTAGTTTTATTGCAAAAAATGTATGAGAGTAAGTTCTCATACATTTTGCTAGCATATGTCACGATCATGCTTCGGTCACCTTCTCCGTATGTTCTGCTTGATTATTTGCAGCGTTGTGGAAGATGATTTTAATCGTCGTTCCTTTCCCAACTTCAGAATCTAGTTTGACAGAGTGACCTAAATAATCACAAATTTTACTTACAATATAAAGTCCCATACCAGTAGATTCTCCGAATGTACGACCGTTTTTCCCAGTGTAAAACGGTTCGAATACTCTTCGAATATCTTCTTGCGGAATACCAACACCTTCATCACGAACTTCTAAAATAATATCTTTTCCGTTTCGGTAAGCGGATAAGAATACTTTCTTTCCGCGCTCACCAGAGTAACGAACAGCATTTGTCATTAACTGATAGATGATAAATTTTAGCCATTTCGCATCAGAAGCAACTTTTAAATCAGAATGAACTTCTAAAACAGGGAAGACACCATTACGAATGAATAGTTCTTTTAATCCGTTAATATTTTTTGTTACCGTATCTTTTAATGAAATCGTCTCGACATGGAAATCTTCATGGAAGTTATTTAACCTAGCCATGTATAAAGCCATATCAAGCCCTTGGTTTAGACGCTCTAATTCTTTTTTAAACTTTGGAATTAAATGTTCGTCTTCCATTTCTAGCACCATAAGCTGCATAACAGAAACAGGTGTCTTCATTTGATGTACCCAATGGTTAATGAATAATTGATGTTCTTGTTGTTTTACTTCATACGATTGTAGTTCTTTTTGGAAGAGGCGGTACTGCGTACGCACGAGTTCATTGACACCGTGAGGCATTGGAGCAGTCGCTCTTTCAATAAACGCATCTTCCATTTTTTCTGGTTGCTCACTTAATCTATGGTACATTCTACGATTGCGGACGTAACGGTAAGCGAGGAAACAAATAAATAAGTATAAACTTAAAACGACGAAGTAAAATTTATTATTTTGAAATCCATCTACTGCATCATAAAGAACGAAAATGATACCGAAGTTTAATACGTACAGTAGAAAAAATGCAAAATGATCACGTAAAAATAGCTTCATGCTTATTCACTCCAAGTTGCGTTAAAGCGATATCCAAGTCCACGTACTGTTTCAATAGAGTTCTCAATGCCAAGCTCATTAAACTTTTTACGAAGACGCGTAATGTTTACGTTTAATGTATTTTCCTCAACGAAACTTTCGTCATCCCAAAGCGCAGCTAATAAATCCTCACGGCTCGCTGTACGAGGGAATTTAGATAATAACATTTCTGCTAAAATTGCCTCTTTCTTCGTTAAAAGAACTTGTTCAGATCCAAAATGAATTTCTGGACGTTCAGGGAATAGTTTTAAACCTTCTACTTCAACGATACGTTCAGAAATATTTGGTGCATAATCACCGTAAATACGACGTAATTGTCCTTTAATTTTTGCCATTACAACGTCGTAGTGGAATGGTTTTGTAATGTAATCATCCGCACCGCTTTCAATCGCCATAATTTGTTCCATCTCACCAGCACGAGCTGAAATGAAAATAATTGGACAAGTAGATTCATGACGGATTTGGCGGCACCAGTAGAACCCATCGAATTTCGGTAAGTTTACATCAAGTAAAACAAGATGTGGTTTCACAGCGTTAAACGATTCCATAATATCATCGAAATTCTCTGCAACAACAGCTTCATAGCCATATTTTTGAATGTGAGATTGTAGTAATGATGAAATATTTGGATCGTCTTCAACGATTAAAATTTTATACATATGTATATTCCTCCTAAAAAAACAATTGTAGATATAGTGTATCATGTGTTTCAAGTCTTTTCATTAAGTTGAAAGATAAGCTAGTAAACAGTATAGGTCAAAAGCGGAGAAAGTAAAAAGGGCTTCGTATATAATTGACAATTAACTGAAATCATTTTAACATTTAGATAAATATCTAAATGTCTAATTAGTGAAAGGAAGAAAGACATTGAATCAAGCATTCAAAGCGTTAGCAGATCCAACAAGGCGAAAAATTTTAGACTTATTAAAAGAAGGTGATTTAACCGCTGGAGAAATTGCTGAACATTTCAATATGACAAAACCAAGTATTTCACACCACTTAAACGCACTTAAAAATGCTGAACTTATTCAAGATGAAAAGAAAGGGCAATTCGTTATGTACTCTTTAAATACAACTGTCTTTCAAGATTTGTTGACTTGGGTGTTTACGTTTACGAATAAGGGGGAAGAGAGCAAATGAAAAAGCATCTTGTCGCAATTATATTGATTCTTATAACTGGTTTAGCTTGGGCATATGCATGGCCGAATTTGCCTGATACAATGGCAGTTCATTGGGGAATGGAAGGTGTAAATGGTTATGCTTCCAAATTTAATGCAATGTTGTTGCTACTTGGGATTATGATTTTTACTTACGTTTTATTAACAATTACCCCAAAGATTGATCCTAAGAAAAAGAATTATGATAAGTTTTCTAAAGGTTATATGATAATAAACTATAGCGTAGTAGTATTATTATTTTTAGTTAATATGCTTGTAATTGGAGTGGGGTTAGGCTATGACATTCCAATGAATAGTACACCGCTTATTCTTGTTGGTCTTTTATTTATAGTCATCGGAAACTATTTACCACAATGTAAACCAAATTACTTTGTAGGTATAAAAACACCGTGGACGTTAAGCAACGAAGAAGTATGGAGAAAAACGCACCGTTTTAGCGGAAAGGTGTTTGTTGTATTAGGAATTATTATGATTTTAAGTGTTTTTGTACCAGTAACGTGGAAATCTTTCATAATGGTTGGAATTATTATTGGTGCAGTAGGATTAACGATGGGATATTCCTATGTCGCTTATAAAAAAGAACTAAAAATGTAAGACAAAGCTGCTTTTCCTTTTAAGGAAAAGCAGCTTTATTTTTTATCACTTCTTCAAAACCGGTATCCAAATTTCACTTTTAAAGTTTGAAGAAGATATGTCTTTCTGTTCATTCCACAATATTTCCGGTCCTTCCGCTAGTTCATAATTGGAAGAAGGAAACCATTCAGAATAAATACGTCCCCATACATTTTGTAATGCATCAGGAAATGGTCCGACAGCTTCAAATATAGCCCACGTTGAAGCTGCGACTTCAAGTTGTGCGAATTGCTCTGGGCAATCTTCCACACTAGCTACTCCAATATAGTGATCAAGTTCTCCTTTTTCCTCCATTCTTCCTTCAGAAAAATTAGTAGAAGCACTAATAATTCCAGTAGGTTCCATATTTGAAAGTGACTTTAACGTTTGAATAGACTCTGGGTTTAAACTTTTCCACATAGAAGTAATTTCTTCATTTATACCGTTAAAAACGATTGGTACTCGTTTTGTAATACCTATAATTCGAAATGGCTCTTTTTCTTCAATTCGATAGTTCATTTCATTTCCTCCTTGAATGGATAATTGGAAGGTCATTGGTGAATAAGCCTTCAAAGAATGGCTACTATTTCGGGCTTCTGAAGGTGTGATACCGTGCAAGTTTTGAAAGGCACGAGCGAATGAATCTGGTGAGTTGTAGCCATATTTTATAGCCAAATCAATGACTTTTACATTGCTGTTTTTTAGTTCAAAGGCAGCGAGAGTAAGACGTCTACAGCGAATATACTCTGATAGTGATATGCCTGCTAAAAACGAAAACATTCTTTTAAAGTGATACTCAGAACAAAGAGCTAGCCTCGCAACTTCTTTAAAATCAATTTCATTCGTAAGATTATCTTCAATATAGCGCATTGCAGCATTCATATTTTTAAGTGAATCCATATGATGACCTCCTCTGTATATAGAATAGCAGGAACGAAATAGCCCCATCCGACATTTCATGCACAACTTTGTAGGGTACATTTTGTACCTTACAAAATTGTAATGTTCCTGTAAGGAGAATGAATGGATGGTATGATATCCCAATGTTATAGTAACAAAGTACTTTAATTCATTACGTTAACTTTTTGATTTCTTTACTTATGTGCCTTACATAACTGTCATGTTTGTGTAAGAAACATCGATAGTGGCAAGAGTAGAGAGTGTATATAGTTGAAAATAGAGAATAGAAGAAATGAGGGATGTCGAGATGAAAACAGTGTTAGAAGCAAAAAATATTGAAAAAGTATATGACACAGGTGGTAATACATTTGCAGCGTTAAAAGGTATTAACTTACAAGTAAAAGAAGGTGAGTTCGTTGGAATTATGGGACCTTCTGGTTCTGGTAAGACGACTTTACTAAATGTTCTTTCTACAATTGATAATGCGACGAACGGTGAAATTTTAATCGATGGAAAAGATATTGTAAAAATGAATGATGATAAGTTAGCGTTATTCCGCCGCGATCATTTAGGTTTCATTTTCCAAGATTATAACTTATTAGATACGTTAACGGTGAAAGAGAATATCGCTTTACCACTTGCGTTATCAAAGGTGAAAGCGAGTGAGATTGATCGCCGTGTTCTTGAAATCTCAAAGAAATTCGGTATTGATCATATTTTAAGTCAGTTCCCATATCAAGTATCTGGTGGACAGAAGCAAAGATGTGCGGCATCACGTGCAATCGTTACAAATCCAAGTATGATTTTCGGGGACGAGCCGACTGGAGCGCTTGATTCTAAATCAGCAACAGATTTACTTGAAAGTATGAAGTCGTTAAATGAATATGATAACTCTACAATTTTAATGGTAACGCATGATGCATTTGCAGCAAGTTATTGTAAACGAGTTATTTTCATTAAAGATGGTGAACTATATAAAGAATTGCACCGTGGTGAATCAACGCGTAAACAGTTCTTCCAAAAAATTGTTGACGTAATGTCTTCTATTTCTGGAGGTATGGCTGATGACCTTATCTAGCATTGCCCTCCGCAACATACAGCGGAACTTTAAAGACTACTTTGTATATTTTGCATCTATGATTTTTAGTATCGTTATTTATTTTACATTTAAAGCACTGCAATATAATTCACAAATGGAAAAAGCAGCAGAAGCTTCTAAAAAGATTAGTGGAGCGTTCCAAGTTTCAAGTGTCATGCTTATCATTTTCGTAGCAGTGTTTATTATATATTCGAACGGATTCTTTACACGTAAACGTAAAAAAGAAGTTGGCTTATATTCGTTATTAGGTATTCGTAAAAGACAAATTGGTAAAATGCTCTTTTATGAAAATATGTTAATGGGATTAATGTCTTTAATTATCGGTATTGCGATTGGTAGTGTCCTTTCAAAATTATTCCTTGAACTGCTAGTAAGCATGATGGGATTAAATTTAAATGTTCATTTTGAAGTACCGATGGCTGCCATTATTGATACAGCACTTATTTTCTTTGTGATTATTTTGTATACATCACTTCAAGGATATCGTTTAATTTATCGCTTTAAGTTAATTGAACTTTTCCGCGCAGAACGTGAAGGAGAAGCAATGCCAAAAGGATCTGTCATTATGGCATTTATTTCAGTTGTCTTAATCGGTTCAGGTTATTTCTTAGCATTAATGTTCATGAAGGCAGTTAAATATGCAGACTTTATGGCAGTTGCACTTTATATTTTACTAGCAACAGTATTAGGTACGTACTTACTATTTATGTTCTTTACAGTATTCGTATTGAAACGTGCAAGAACGAATAAATCATCGTTTTATAACGGTATGAATATGGTAACGACGTCACAGCTACTATATCGTATTAAAGGAAATGCAAAGTCACTTGCGACAATTTCTATTTTAAGCGCGGTAACATTAACGGCAGTTGGTACATCAGTTACGATGTATTACAACACATTTACACAGTCAAAAGCAGTTGCACCTTACAGTTACTCTTATGAGAAAAAAGATGCAGAGCTTGATAAGAAAGTAAATGCAATTTTTGCAGAAGAGAAGAAAGATCACCCGATCAAAGATCAATTTGAAATTGAGACAGTTCCTGTAAAAGGGAAGTTTGAAGGAGACAAAGTTGATTTCATTCTTAACATGAACTATAGGATTTCAGAGAAATATCAGTTTATGTCTCAGTCAGAATTTAATAAATTTGCTAAAAAAATCGACGCAGAAACAGTGAATGTAGCTGCTGATGAAGCATTTATATATGATAGTTCGTATATAGAAGGACATGAGTTTAGTCCACAATATAAAGGAAACAAAGCAGTATTCCAAATTGGAGACGAAACGAAGCAATTAAAAATCCAAGGTGCAAATGACGTTGCGATTACAAATTTAGGTGAATTAGTTGTTGTCGTTTCAGATGAAATGTATGAGCAAGCGAAACAAGCATTTGGAACACGCGTTGTAAAAAATATTGATGTAAAAGATGAAAAAGATAGTAAAGTATTAACAGAAAAATTAACAAAAGTGATGCCAACTGGTGAATCAGAAATGGTGCCATCATTTAGAGATTTCTACACTGGTTTCCATATGGGGCTTGAAGGAACAGGATTAATGATGTTTATTGGAATGTTCTTAGGTCTTGTATTCTTACTAGCAACAGGTTCTATTATTTACTTTAAACAATTAACAGAAGCAAATGCTGATCGTGAGCGTTATGTTGTACTTCACAAAATAGGGGTCACAAAACAAGAAATGAAAAAAGCTATCGCAAAACAAGTAAGCTTTATCTTTGCAATCCCGTTAGTAATCGGAATCCTGCACAGCTTGTTTGCATTAAAAGGTTTAGGGAACATACTACCATTTGAAATTATGATTCCGCTTCTAATTAGTATCGGAGTATACGGTGTCATTTATATTGGGTATTACTTCATAACAGTTCGTTCTTATTATAAGATCGTGAGTGCGAAGTAATAAGGGACAGCTATCGCTACAGGCGATAGCTGTTTTTTATTCTTCATAAAATCTTAAGAAATCTCCTTAATTTTTGTTAAGAAACGATAGTTATACTTAGAAACAAGTTAAAAACTATTGAACGAATGGGGAGATGGTTACATGCAACTCATAACATTCTTACACGAATTTATTAAACATCCGAAACATACTGGTGCAATTGCGCCAAGTTCAAAAATATTAGCAAGAAAAATGGTAGATGTAATTGATTTTCATAGAGCGAAATGCATCGTAGAGTTAGGGCCTGGTACAGGGGTTTTTACGAAGAAGATTATGAAGAGAAAAAAGAAGGAAACAATATTTCTTCTTATTGAAATTAATGAAGTGTTTTGCAAAGAGCTAAAGAGAAAATATAAAGATGAGCAGAACGTCATTGTTGTACACGGTTCAGCTGAAAATATAAAGAAGTATATGGAAGAGTTCCATATAGAATGCGTGGATTACGTCTTATCGGGATTACCTTTTACATCTTTACCAGAAGAAGTTTCAAAGCGTATTTTAAACAATGTAATGGAAGCGATACATGAGAATGGTGAATTTATTACATTTCAATATTCACTGGTAAAAAAAGGATTTATACAGCACTTCTTTCCTGAAATTACGCTAGAGAAAGTGTGGCTCAATTTCCCACCAGCGTACGTCTTTAGCTGTAAAAAAGAGCTAAGGAGAGCGTATGCATAATGGAATTACATGAATTATTATCTTATATTGAACAATACGGTTATTGGGCTTTGTTTTTCTGTTTATGGTTAGGGATTATCGGTATGCCAATTCCAGACGAAATGATTGTAATGAGCGGTGGTTTTGTATCATCACTAGGGATATTAAGTATTATTCCTGCGTTTTTATTAACGTATTTAGGCGTTGTATCGGGGCTTTTTTTAGGTTATATACTAGGGAAAATATTTGGTACAAAAGTACTTCATAAGCTAATGAAAAAGAAAAAGGCGAAATATCTTTTGAAATCTCAACAAATGGTAGAGAAATATGGTCATTATGCGTTAGTTACAAGTTACTTCATACCGGTTGTAAGACATATCGTACCGTATGTAGTTGGGATGAATAATATGTCATTTAAGATGTATGCTTTGTATTCTTATACGACAGGATTTGTTTGGACACTCGTTTACTTTGTGCTAGGTTCTTTATTTGGACAACATATTGAAAGTATTGTCGCAGTTGCGATAGAGTATGGTTTGTATTTTGGCGGAAGCATCGCATTGATTGTGAGTGTGTTTTATTTATACAGACAAAAAAGAAATACAGTGATGAGTAAATAAAGGAGGCGAAAGGTTCGTATTGGCGTGTAATTATAAGAGGGAAGTTTTTGCACGGTAAAGTACAAATAGAAGTAGATAAAATTCCTAATAGTGCAAAGGTAAAGTTAGGATTGTAAGTATAAACCCGGTTCTAGATAAGAGAATCGGGTTTGTTATTTTATGGTAAAATATAGGAGGGGGAGTGTGAGTTATGCTACTCATTGTTAGTCTTATATTAATTGGAATTATGTGTAGTATGAGAATAGTATCCTTACATATGATAGAACGACAAAAGATAGAAGAGCGATATGTATATTGCCCAAAATGTGATGCGAAAATTAGAAAAGGGAATTCTGCTCCTTTTTGTTCGAAATGTAATGTAATATTTTAAAGAAGATAAAAAGGCCACAACGAACATATTTCAGTTCGTTGTGGCCTTTTTTGAATGAAGAATAACAACAACTTTCTATGTTCCACTCATAATTTCTACGGTTATCTCCGCAAAAATAGGTTTTTTTTTATAAAATCATTTTATTTTGGAGCTACAGACGTTGAAACATAAAATTGTTACTTATTAGTATCTATAACACTTTAAAGTGCGTACTTTTTATTGTGTTGCTGATAAGACATAATTACATATGTGAGAGGGAAATGAGTAGTGTAGAACTAAAAAGCATCTACGTTATTTTTAATAATTATCGTGCTTTGATTGGTCATCCCTTTTCACATTAATTGATATCCATTCATCATTTTTAAATAGATTTTAGGAGGAGATTTTAAATGAAAGATTTATTAAAAGATACACTTGGTTTTGGTACGGCACCGCTAGGTAATATGTACCGTAATATTCCAGAGGAAGAAGCAATCGCAACAGTGGATGCTGCTTGGGATAATGGTGTTCGTTACTTTGATACAGCTCCACTTTATGGATCTGGTTTAGCAGAGATTCGTCTTGGTGAAGCATTATCGAAAAGAAATCGTGATGATTACTTCTTAAGTACAAAAGTAGGTCGAATTATTTCAGATGAATTGGAAGATCCATCTACACGTGATTTAGGTGAAAAAGGCGGACTTTTCGAATTTGGCCGTAAAAATAAAATCATCAATGACTACAGTGCGGATGCAACTCTTCGTTCTATTGAGGATAGCTTAAAACGTTTAAAAACAGACCGTCTAGATTTTGTTTATATTCATGATGTAGCACAAGATTTTTATGGAGATGAGTGGATTTCACAATTTGAAATTGCTCGAACAGGAGCATTCCGTGCACTTACTCAATTGCGTGATGAAGGTGTAATTAAAGGCTGGGGACTTGGAGTAAATAAAGTAGAATCAATTGAACTTATGTTGGATTTAGAAGAAGCAAAACCAAATGTTTCTTTACTAGCTGGTCGCTATTCATTATTAGACCACGAGCGTGCGTTAGAACGCGTGATGCCTGCGGCTGTAAAAAACAATATGGACATTGTTGTTGGTGGACCATATAGCTCAGGTGTACTTGCTGGAGGTGCTCACTTCGAATACCAAAAAGCGTCAACAGAAATCATTGCAAAAGTTAATAAAATGAAAAACCTTGCAGATCGTCATGGAATCAGTATTAAAGCTGCTGCTTTACAGTTTTCACTGGCTAACCCAGCAGTTGCAGCTGTTATTCCTGGTGCAAGTAAACCGGAACGAATTGCAGAAGACCAAGCTGCATTAAAAACAGTGATTCCAGCAGCGTTCTGGGAAGAAATGCGTGAACAAAAATTAGTTGCAGTTAATGCACCACTACCAATTAACGTTAAATAAAAAGGAGAGTAATGAAAATGGCAAATACTATTACATCTATTGAAATTCCAGCTTCACCTGCCCAAGTATGGAAATTAATTGGAGGTTTTGATGCACTTCCAGATTGGTTACCATATATCCCTAGCAGTAAAGTAACGGAAGGTGGACGTGTACGTCATTTAGCTAATCCTGATGGCGATGCAATCGTAGAGCGTTTAGAAGCATTTAATGAGAAAGAACGTTACTACACATATTCAATTATGCAAGCACCATTCCCTGTGACGAATTATTTATCTACAATCCGTGTTAAAGAAGGTAAAGATGCTAACACATCATTAGTTGAATGGTCTGGTAGCTTCACTCCTGTAGAGGTTACTGATGAAGATGCAATTAATCTATTCCATGGAATTTATAAAGACGGTTTAGAGGCATTACAACAAGCATATTTAGGTTAATCAATTTATTAAACAATGAGAGTTTGAGAATAGATTAAAAAAACTGATTAAACATAAAAAAGACGAGCTAAAGTTTGAAACTTTAGTTCGTCTTTTTGTATTATACAACCGCAGGATTATAAATCATCGTAAAGTGCCCTGGCAACAATTCAATATGACAAGGTGTATGCAGCGAGCTTTCTCCATCTGTATCTACTTCTTTTTCTTCCTCTGTTTCAATATGAATGGATTTCGCTTTTACGTGGAAGATGTCATTGTCATTTGAGTCTTCAAATAGTTTCTTTCCGATGTAATCTTTAAATGCTTGAATACCTGTTGATTTGACTACGAAAATATCAAGTGTTCCGTCATCGCATTTTACATTCGGAATAAAGGAAGGAATACCGCCAAGGTATTCACCGTTTCCAACCATAACAAGGACAGCTTCATCTTCATATACTTGTCCGTCGTACGTAATTTTCACTGGGAATGTTTCAGCATTTTTGACAGTTCGAATGGTGCTTAAGTAGTAACCAATTTTACCAAGCTTTGCTTTCTCTTCTGCATCAATATTGTTTGATACTTCAGATACGAGTCCAATGCCCCAGAAGTTTAAGAAGTGTTGTCCGTTTGCTTTTGCGACGTCAACTGGTTTTACGTGTTCCTTTGTGATCAGCTTTGCTGCTTCTGCAATGTTTTGCGGAACGCCGAGTGTGCGAGAGAAGTCATTGCAAGTTCCGCCTGGAATGATTGCAAGTGTAGGTCTAGTTTCAAGAGGTGCTAAGCCATTTGTGCATTCAAATACAGTGCCGTCACCACCAAAGACGATAATTAAATCTACTTTACTAGCAAACTCTTGGCAATATTTCGTTGCATCACCTTGCTTTTTCGTATGAAGGATATGTAAGTCAGGAAAAGCTGCGGCAAGAGGTGGTACGATTTTCGTTAAATTTGTATGTAAGTCGCCTTGTCCAGCTTTTGGATTTACGATGAGGAGTACTTTTTCAAATTTTGTCTTTGTCATTTTTTTCTCTCCCTTTGTCTTTTACGAATTGTGATAGAAAATAAACTTCCACCAGTAATTGATGAAAGTTTATTTTATTATATTATTCCGTTACAACTGAAGCGATAAATGGTAAGTTACGATATTTTTCTGCACAGTCGATACCGTAGCCAACGATAAATTCGTCTGGAATTTGGAAGCCAACATATTCAGCTTTTAAGTCCACTTTACGACGCTCAGGTTTATCAAGCAACGTACAGAATTTGAGTGCCTTTGGTTTATGCATAAAGAAGTGATCTTTTAAGAAGTGAAGTGTTAAACCAGAATCGATAATGTCTTCTACGACAATTACGTTTTTGCCAGTAATGTTTACATCGATATCTTTTAATAGTTTTACTTTTCCAGTTGTTTCTGTTTGATTTCCGTAGCTAGATGCAGAAATAAAGTCGATTGTTACATCATTTTTAATGTGACGAATTAAATCAGCAGCGAATACGAAAGATCCTTTTAATACAGCGATTACTACGATTTCTTCTCCTTCAAAATCACGTTCGATTTGAAGTGCTAGTTCTTTTACTTTTTCTTGTAATTGTTCTTCAGAAATTAAAGTGTCTTTTATTTCAATATTCATTGGAGTCCTCCTACAGTGTAAAACTTGCGAACATTTCGACTGTAAAGGATAGAAAGAAAAAAGTCAAAGAAGATATAAGTTTTTTACAAAAATCTCCACAAAATAGTCAGATGATATGATATACTGATTACATTAAGAAAACGCTTCCATAAAGGGTGATTATGATGAAAAAGAAAGAGTATACAAGTGCAACATTTATAAAAGCATTGCTATTAACAATTGTTCTTGGCCTGTTAGCATACATAATTGATATACCAGCGATTCGGATTTCACTAATTGGAATGACTTTAGTATTAGGCGCAATTTCTCATGGTATGATGTCGCAGCTACAAGAAGCTGGACTTGATGATATGAAAGATCATATAGATAAGAAATAAGAGACCTTCACATATGCATAGTGAAGGTTTTTTTGTTTCTTACAAAAATGTAAGGTAGTTGTAAGGGAAATCGATAGTTGCATAGTAGTGTTTTGGATAAACTATGGGTGTAAGGTAAAAGGCAAGCATATTTTAGGTAAATTAAGTTTTAGGCACTCTATATGTGAAAAAGGAGTAGGAGGGCATGGAGAAACGTTGGACGACCTTTTCTTTTTTAGCAACTAGCAACACCGTAATGCTAGCGGGCGAGATGGATTTTTTGCACTTGTTTGATCGAGAAGACGATCATTCTTCTTCTAAATTTACAATGAAATGGAATAAATGGAGCGAAAGTTGTAGGTTGGAAGAAGAGGCCCCTAACGAAGAGCAAAAAATTATTTTGACAAACCCTATTAAAGCGTGGGTTGTTCAACGTCGTAAGTGTAACGTCAAAAATCACTTAAAGAAAACTGAGCCGAGACAATTAGTTATCGCTCCGGCCCGTTCTACTTCTAAATCACGCGAAAGTAACATGTAAATAATTGAGACACACACCCGAAAAAACATCGTATACATTGCGATGTTTTTTTATTTTTCTACAATGAAATCTTTAAATGAAATATATTTCATCTGCATCTTATATTTATATCTCTTGTTTATTCTAGTGATACATCCGATGCGAAGTGATGTAAAACGTATAAAAGGAGAGAAATGAAATGAAAAAGAAGCTATTACCAATCTGTGCAATGGCACTTTTAACAGTAGGATATTCTTCAGTAGCAAGCGCGGATACTGGAACAGTAACGAAGGAGGAAGAGGCGCAACTGCAGCAAGATAAGGCTAAAAAAGAAGAAGCAATTAAGGAACAGCAAAAAAGTGAAGTAGAGAAAAAGCAAGCGGCGCAAGTACAAGAAAAAAATGATATGGCTAAAAAAGAGGAAGCAATAAAAGCTGAGAAAAAAAGTGAAGAAGAGAAAAAGAGGATAGCGCAAGAACAGTTAAAAAGTGATATGGCAAAAAAAGAAGCCGCAATTAAGGAACAGCAAAAAAAAGATGTAGCAAAGCCAGCTGTACAAGGTGAAAAATTACCAAACACTGCATCAAATAATGTAGTGATGATGGGTCTAAGTGCATGTCTTGTAGCAATCGGTACATTATTTGGTTTGAATCGTCGCAATAAAGTTAAGGCGTAATTAAAATATTGTCCTATAAAGAATGGAATAATTTCATATATTAAAAATGGTAGGT
The DNA here is from genome assembly GCF_007363175.1 of Bacillus sp. BD59S. NCBI lineage: Bacteria > Bacillati > Bacillota > Bacilli > Caryophanales > Bacillaceae > Bacillus > Bacillus sp. BD59S. Next base: position 4,490,144 of record NZ_CP034686.1, on the reverse strand, counting down.
TATTCCTACCATTTTTTGCATGGAGGGATGAAACATGAAGTTACTCAATTATATCGGTATTGTATTGATTGCCATAGGACTATGTATGGGATCATATTACGCTATGGAATGGTATAAAGGAAAAAGCTCTGCGGGGCAATTAACGAAAGAAGAAATAAAGAGCCTTGAAAATATACAACATAATCAACTTTCTTACGAAACACCTGTAACTTCCCAAGTGCCTTCTTCTCAAACAGAACATAAAGAAGGAGAAAAGGTTGCACTGTTAAATATACCGAGAATAAAGAAGAAGTTTTCTATATATTGGGGAGCGGATGATGCAACGCTGAAGAAAGGGGTTGGCATGTTCGTTAGTGATGTAACGACAACGCCATCTGGAGGGGGACATACTGTACTAAGTGGGCATAGGGATACTGTCTTTACAGATTTAGGAGAGTTAAAAGAAAAAGACAAGCTTATTTTAGAGTATGATAATAAAACGTACACATATGAAATTCAAAAAATATGGATTACCCATGCGGATGATCGCACTGTTATTATAAAAAAAGAAGAACCGATATTAACACTGACAACTTGTTACCCATTTAATTATATAGGGGATGCGCCAGATAGATATATTATCGAGGCGAAGTTAACTGCTAGTTATTCAAAGTGAAATTATGATTTCTAAAAGCGGGAGGAGGATACATAAGTTATGGCAAAAAATATTTTAATTGTGGAAGATGAAGATATATTACGTGAAATATTAAAAGACTATTTTTTAAGTGAGCAATATGTAGTGTTTGAAGCAAGAGACGGGAAAGAGGCTTTAGTTGTATTTGAGGAAGAAGAGGTTGATTTAGTTATTTTAGATATTATGTTGCCAGAACTTGATGGGTGGTCCGTTTGCCGAAGGATCCGTAAAACATCCGAGGTTCCTATCATTATGCTGACGGCACGTGTAGATGAAGATGATACGTTACTTGGATTTGAACTTGGGGCAGATGACTATGTGACGAAGCCATATAGCCCACCAATTTTATTAGCAAGAGCAAAAAGGTTGTTAGAGAGTAGAAAAGTGACAAAGCAACTTTTAGAGAATGAAGATGATACATTATCGATTCATGGTATCCATGTCCATTTTCCGTCGCGTACTGTTACGGTAGATAGAATAGACGTTAATTTAACACATACAGAATTTGAAATATTAACGTATTTTATGAAAAATCAAGGGATTGTTTTAACACGAGAGCAATTAATTTCAAGAATTTGGGGATATGAATTTGCTGGTGATGACCGAACCGTTAATAGCCATATTCGTAATTTAAGAAATAAATTAGGAGAGAAAGCAAAGTACATTACAACTGTAGTACGAACAGGTTATAAATTTGAGGGGAATGTATGAGAAAAGGGATTGTACTAAAATTATTTATCCTCACTACAGCATTATGTATGTTAATTTTAGCGACGATATTTATTGGACAAACGATATTTTTTAAACAATATTATGCGAATAGAAAAGTGGAAGATATTAAATTGAATTTAAATTCCTTCGAAAAGAATTATTTGAACTATGCAGGAAGTGTAGAAGGAATTCAGAAGCTGGAGCAAGACTTTTTAAGAGAAAATAATACGTGGATTACGACATTAGACCAGAATGGGAATTTAAAACATGCAGATGATTTTTATTTTGAAGTAACGATAGATCGTAAGCAACAGAAGAGTTTTGGACAACAAACATTCAAAATTCCTTTATACAATCTCGTCAATATAGAAGAGATTGATAATAAATCATCAAATCCGTTTTTAGGCCAAGAAATTTATTTTTCTGGCGTGAAAAAAGATGATAGTTATATTCCATTCTATTTCGCGTTAGGCAAGCAAAATTTAAGCGGATCTAATAAACCGTTAGAAAAAGCGTTTCAGGAGAAAAGGAAATTAAATGAGGAGAAAAAGAGAGCAGCCGGGGAACAACTTGCTAAGGAAAAGAAACCAGCTGTCCAGGAAGAATCTGCTCAAGAATTAGATGCTTACATAAGTGGGCGGGTTACGAAAGTTCAGCTTCCTGATGTAACAGGTCCTATAAATCCAATTTATAAAAATAGCATCTTCTTAGATAACATAAAAGAATTTCAAACGGATTTATTATTAAAAGAGAGCAAGCACATACAATATGCAATACAAACAATGGACTATGAAAAAAATGATATTAAATATAAATTATTAATCAAGCCAACAAAAGAAAAAGATGGATCAGTAACTTATATATATGCGATGGCCTCTTTACAGCCTGTAGATGAAGCTGTACAAATGGTGCAAGATTACTACATTTACATCATTGCATTTGTAGTTGTTCTTATTTTTCTAGCGTCATTCTATTATTCAAAACAAATTGCAAAGCCGTTATTAAAAATAAATGATACAACGAAGAAAATAGCGCATTTAGATTTTACAGAAAAAATACCGATTACTTCAAAAGATGAAATTGGTGATTTATCGAAAAATATTAATGTATTATCCAATAAACTCCATTCCCATATTGGACAGCTAGAACAAGATATTGAAAAGGAAAGAAAATTAGAAAAGACGCGGAAAGAATTCATTTCTGGTGTTTCGCATGAACTAAAAACACCGCTGAGTATTATGAAAAGCTGTATTTCTATTTTAAAAGATGGAGTAGCTGAGCATAAAAAGGAGTATTATTTTCAAGCGATGGAACGAGAAGTAGATAAAATGGATACGTTAATTTTGGATATGCTGGAGTTAGCTAAATTTGAGTCAGGTACATATAAAATGAAAAAGGATCCATTTTATATTGATACAGTAATGGAAGATATATGTGAACACCTTTCTGTAGAAATAGAGAAAAAAGAACTTCATGTTCATAAAAATATAGGTCCATTTGAAGTAGTCGCAAATCAAAGCCGGATTGAACAAGTCATCGTGAACTTCATTACGAATGCTATACGTTATACACCAAATAAAGAAGATATTATTATTTCTACAATAGATGAGAAGGATCGTATAAAAGTGTGTATTGAAAATAAAGGTACTCACATTGAAGAAGAGCAATTAGATAAAATTTGGGATCGTTTTTATCGCGTGGATGCAGCTCGTCAACGTTCGCAAGGTGGAACAGGTCTTGGGCTTGCCATTTCAAAGAATATTTTAGAACTACATGATGCTGAATATGGAGTAAAGAATACAGAAGATGGTGTATTATTTTATTTCTACTTATTGAAAAAAGCGTAGATGATGCATGCTACGCTTTTTTAATTTATTTTCATATTATCTTTACTTAATCTTTATTTTTAAGCGATATAATCTGGTTAGAAAATGAGGTTATGTAAGGAGTCGATGAACCGTGCATAGCAATTGGCTAAGTATAATGGTATTTATTTTTCTTTGCGCATTTATTGTTTTTTTAATTGATATTACGATATGAACAAAAAGAGCGCTTATTAAGCGCCCTTTTTGTTTGCATTTATTTGATAAGCATTGATGCTCTTGAATAAGCGTGGTGAAGTAAGGAATAAAAATATAAGTAAAACGGTACATAGAATATAGGAACCAATCATTGTACTACCATTTACGATTAATGAATAAAGCACAGCTGATTGACCTTTCGGCGCATATTGCCCCCAGAAAATAATACCGGCAATAAAGTGACAGAAGTAGCGAGCAAAGCTACCGATAAATGTAGCAAGGATAATATAACCAAGAACTTTTTTTCCTTCGTTTTGTTTTGAAGAAGGTTTGTCTTTACGGCTACCTAAATTTGATTGTTCTAAGTTATTTTCATTAGACGTTAAAAGTGCTTTTTGAATTGGACGATAGAATAAGCCAGCAAATCCGATAAAAGCAAAGGCAATGAAGTACTCAATGAATGCTTGAATAGGTGTTAAAATGTAAGCATCTCCCACGACAATTTGTAATAGTCCCCAAACTAAACCACCTAAGAAAGCTGATTTAAAGCCCCAGCGGTATGCAATAATAAAAATAGGAATCATAGCAAATGAAATGGAACCGCCTGTTGGAAGTTTAATTGATAATGGTAAAATATCGATGACCAGGGCGAAGGCTGCAAGAATAGCAGATTCGATCATCGCTTGTAAATTGGTGTTACGCATGTTGTCTCCCCCTAAATCCAAGTTGTACAAAAAAGAATAGATATCATAGGAGGATACGAAATACGTAAATAAAAATGAGGTATGTATTTCGGACGTTTGCACAATCCCTGCGTTAGCATTAACTAACAGGTTCGAAGGGTCGGAACGAAGTGTTCCCTCTCAGCGACATGGCTCCCCCTGTGATAACGAGATTCTTTATTTGCTACTGTTTATTGTAAGCGAAATGGATGAGAATGGCAAATGAATACAGTATGACAATAATTGAAATAGAATTGTAGCAAAATGTTAATAAATATGAAGTAAAAAGTTATAGTCCAAGTGAAATAGAGTATGATATAATTTTTTTGAAAATAATTATCATTCTCTTCTGAGGGGGAAGTTTATGAGTTTAGTAGATATTAAAATTGGTGAGAAAGTGTTAGTAAAAAGCGTTCATTCTTTAGATCAACTATTAAAGAGAAGACTAGCTGCTTTCGGTCTTTCTGAAGGAAGCGAACTTCGTATGAAACAAAAAGCGATGTTCAAAGGTCCTTGTACATTGGAGTGTCGTGGACAGTTAATTAGTATTCGTCATTGTGACGCGAAAATGATAAAGGTGGAATTAGCGTGAATAAGGTTGCTTTGCTAGGGAACCCGAATACAGGGAAGACATCGTTATTTAATGCACTTACTGGTTCTTATGAGTATGTAGGAAACTGGAGTGGTGTAACAGTAGAAAAGAAGGTTGGTAAATTAAAAGATAAGCAAGGAACATTAATTGATTTACCAGGCGTTTATGACTTGAATCCAGTTTCACGTGATGAAGGTGTTGTAACAAACTTTCTACTAACAGAAGAATTTCAGCATATGTTAAATATTGTGGATTCCTCGCAGTTTGAACGAAATATGCATTTAACGTTGCAATTACTTGAATTTGGTAAGCCAGTTTCAATTGGTTTAAATATGATTGATGTGGCGAAGCAAAGAGGAATTGTAATTGATGTAAAACGATTATCAGAACAATTAGGTGTAACAGTCGTTCCTGTCGTTGCAAGAAGTGGAAAAGGCTGTGAAGAACTACTTGCGACTCTTAAAGAAAATGACAAAAAAGAGAAAAAGCCATTCCTTATTTCATATGGTGTACAAATGGATGAAGGAATCGAAGAGGTAATTTCTCTTTTAGAGAAAGCGAATTATGAGCATCCAAGATGGTTAGCTCTTCAATTTTTAAGTAATAACGAAGTAGTAGAAAAAGAAATGAAAGCATTACCAATTTATAAGGAACTTGTAGCCATTCGATCTCGCTTAGAAGGAAAACTTGATTGTACGTTGGAAGAGCACATTTACAAAACTCGTGAAGCGTATATTGAAAAGTTAAAAACAAATGTTATGAAGCATGAGAAAGAAGGGAAAATTCCTTTTTCAGAAAAAATTGATAGATTAATTACACATAAAATTTTAGGACTTCCAATCTTTTTAGCAGTTATGTTTTTTATTTTTCAGGTTACGTTTACGTGGATTGGTACACCATTATCTGATATGTTAGATGAGTTTTTTGGTGGAAAGCTTACGGATTGGGTGACAGCTGGACTTACAAGTGTTGGAGCTTCTGATTTTATTCAAGCACTCGTTACAGAAGGTATTATTGCCGGTGTTGGTGCCGTATTAGTATTCGTTCCACAAATCTTTGCATTATTCTTTTTCATTTCATTATTAGAAGACTCAGGGTATATGGCGCGAATTGCAGTTGTTATGGATAGAATTATGGAATTCTTCGGCTTGAATGGAAAAGCGTTCATTCCAATGATTATCGGTTTCGGATGTAATGTTCCAGGTATTATGGCAGCGAGAACGATTGAACAAGAAAAAGAACGTTTACTTACAGTTCTTGTAACGCCATTTATGTCTTGTTCGGCACGTTTACCTGTATATGCGTTATTTGCGGGCGTATTCTTCCCGCATAGTCAGGCGACTGTTGTGTTTTCTTTATATGTTGCAGGGATTGTCCTTGCGTTATTAGTTACAAAAATTATGTCTCTTACCATTTTAAAAGCGGAAAAGTCTATTTTCGTCATTGAACTACCTCCTTATCGCGTGCCACAAGCAAAAACATTATGGCTGAGCACATGGGAGAAAGGGAAAGGATTTGTTCGTAAAGCAGGTACATTTATCTTCGGTGGTTCTGTTGTCATTTGGCTATTAAATTATGCAGGTCCATCAGGATTTGGTGTTGATATGGGAGACAGTTTCTTAGCAATGATTGGTGGATTTATCGCACCACTATTTGCACCGCTTGGCTTTGGAACGTGGCAAGCTGCAGCATCCCTTTTAACAGGATTTTTAGCGAAGGAAGTTGTCGTTTCTACAATGGCAATTATTTATGCGGTGAAAGAAGATGTGCTTGGAAACGTAATGGGAGCACATTATACAGCATTATCAGCTTATGCATTTATGTTCTTTATTTTATTATATGTTCCGTGTTTAGCGACAGTAGCCGTTATTAAACGTGAAACAGGATCAGCGAAGTGGACGATTTTCTCTGTCGTGTATCCACTCGTTGTTGCTTATGTATTAACGTTCATTATATACCAAGTTGGATCCTTACTCGGATTCTAGAAGGAGATGTATTGTGATGATGGTCAATATTATAATTGGAGCTATCATTTTTGGTTATGCAGCATACACGTTAGTTAATTTTGTAAAGAGAAGTAAAAAGGGAAAATGCGCCGCATGTTCTTTAAATAAGTCATGTCAGTCACAAACATGTAGTCCGGATATGGAGCAAATTGCTCATAAATAGAAAAAAGCTTTGCGAATTTGAATTGAACCCAAAAAGTTAGACAAATATATTAAGCAGCTACTAAGGATTGAACTCTGTATTGCACAGGGGACAATCCTTTTAGTTTTGTTTTAATTCTTTTGTGATTGTAGTAATGAATATAAATATCGTTTTATTGCTTGTATTTTATCTTTTGAAGAAAATTTAGCCATAAAAAATGCACCTCCAATTGTTAATTATGTGTCTAACAATTGGGGTGCACTTCATTACAGGCAGTCTTTTTAATCTACTTCAATATCTCGGCCTTCTGTCATCACTTTATTTCTCCAAAGCAAAAGTAATCTCCTAAATTCTGAAGTTTCTAATTTACATTGATTATTTGGTGGGCTAATGTAATAATTAATCGCGCTTGTATATTTAGGTTCAATAAATACAGCAGCAGCATTGTATTCTAGTTCATAACTAGGGTACTTTCCCTCTACGACATGGTCTAAAACTTCTATGTATTCATCCGCTTCATCTTCATCTAGGTTTTCTATAAAGTCAGATACAATAGCAATTTCTTTTGGTAAACGAATTCTTAGTCCACCAAATGGGTCACGCCAAAATTCATGTGAATAATTCATTAATACAACCTCACTATCTTCTCGTATATTTTGGATAAGCGGTGGTAATTTCTCCATTTTCAATAATCATCTCAACTTTAAATCCAGAAGAAGTTTGCCCTACGTATTTATTTGGAGCGATTTGAACACGATTGGTATATGCTTCTTTAATAGAATCAACTACCTGGACTCTATTCCAATCCTTAGGGAAAAATGAAGATTTAGCTTGTTTTACAATACCATCAATCTTTACCTCTGCAACATATACTCCTGCAGGATTTGGTGGCCTAGTAACGCGAATTATCTCTCCCCCCATCATATTCTCGTGATGATAACCAACAGCTTTTAATCCCCACCATTTTTGTCTTACTTCACCATGAAAAACATGCTCCATAAGTGATGAGTCAAATTTATATGGCGTGTTCCCACTGGAAGTTCCTTCCCCCCTAGCAAACTGATGGGTCGATAGCTTTTCCTCAGCTGCTCTAAAATCAGGTGTATCAAATACAGAGCGTATATTATTTCCACCAGTTAAAGCAAACTCATTGCGATTACGATTGAATAAGGATGCAGCGTCTTGCAAGCTTTGATTAGCAGTTCGTGAAATCTCAGCTAATTTTGTGCCAGGATTCAACATTGCAATTTTATCCACGCCTTTTGTTCCTACGAATAGTTGTCCAACAGCCAATATAGTATGACCAGCCGCGCTTCCATACCATTCTGCACCACTATACGAGTCACCATTGGTAACATCACGATTCCAAGAATCAGAAATTGTTTGTTTTATCGTATTGAATGTCTCGACTGGATGAGAAACGGCTTCAATCGTGTTATTAAATGTGTCAATTGGATGGATAACTGCATCTGCAAGTCCTAATAATTCATCACCTATAGCGTCGCCCATTCCTTTTTTTAAGTGATAGGGGACACCTAAGTGTCTTTTATTTTATTCACATCTTTATATGCTGCATCGATACCATATTTAAATTTATCATATAAAGACTCATCGGAATTTTTTACTTTACTAAAATCCTCATAAGTTTCCTTGAGACCATGCCAAACCTTGTCACGTAAAGATCCATCATTTTTCTCACTATTTAACTTACCACACATTGCTCCTTCTTCAAGATTTCCATCATATGAAGCATCTGCGGTACGGAATTTTTCGGCAATTCGTTTCAAATCCTCTTCCACTTTTATAATCGAATTGATAGATGTAAAAGCTTTTGGTCTTGCATCATTGAACATTTGAATGAACTGTTGGTTAGAGGCACCAATCCATTGAAAACATAAATGATCTATTTCATTACATAGATTATTGTGTATAGATTCTAATGCGATTCTGGTATTATTTGCACGATTAGCAACTTCTTCTAGCATTTCAGGTGTCACTTTGATTTGAACCATTTATTTCCTCCCTTTCCCCAATTAAAATTATGAGATAAAAAGAAAAAAATGTAAATACGGAAACTTTAGATTAGTATAATAATATTGATGTGAAATGAAACCTGCTTAATTGTAAATAAAGCTTATGTGTATGTAAAGTAACAATTAGAGCCACGATTGTGAGCGGTTTTTTATTTTGCATCAATAATATCAATAAACTTCAAAGTCATATTATTATAAAATGCATCCGTACAAATTATAGATTTATTCAGCGGATCAATGTCAACGACAGTCATATAGTTAGTAAGTAAAAAAACATCTTCAGTACCTTCTAGATATCGTTTTATTGCTTGTATTTTATCTTTTGAAGAAAATTTAGCTATAAAAAATGCACCTCCAATTGTTAATTATGTGTCTAACAATTGGGGTGCACTTCAATTTCACGAAGCTTTTTTGTTTTACTTTTTAATTTTTACAAGTTGTGATGATTCTACACCATTCTTTCCAGGGAATTCTTTACTTGGATCCTTATCAAATTTTAATACACCTACAGATTTTTCTTCACCTTTTACATTGCTGTAAGTTGCGTCATCAACAATCGCATACATATCTGTATATGCACGGCCACTTCCGATAATTGTGTTGCCTTCATATTTTAATTTTGCCCCATCAAGTGCAGCATTTTCTACTTTCTCTTTTGCGAATAATACACCTTGTTCTGCTGTTATAGCTGGTAATTTATCAAGTGGCTTCGTGTCGTCTTTTGCATCCACTTTGTTAAGTAATTCTTTCTTCACCAGTTCTTCACCAGTTTTCTTATCCATGACAAGAACTTTTTTACCTTCTAATGTTGTCATTTTCATTTTATAGAAGTCTTTTTCTTTCACTTCTTTTTTGTTTTTATCTGTAATTTGCTGAACTTGTTCTTCTGATCCATAAAGTACAAAACCGTTCGCTTTCTCTCCTAATAAAGAACAACCTGATAATGCTCCAAATGAAATTGCTGCTGCTAACCCGATTCCTACTAATTTTTTCATGATGATTTCTCCTTTTATATGTTTTATAGTAAATACAATTTTTGTATTAGTTTTGAAATGATGAGAAGCTTGTTTGTCGCTTCTGGTATTAGTGTATAAGAAATAGGGAGACGTAACTATCGAGTTAGCTTACAGTAACATTACAATAATGTAATTTAGTGAAAGTACATAAAAATGAGTCAATTTTGAAGAGAATTAATGAGAATATATTAGGAATACAATGTTTTGTAGGTAATGTCATATTATATTGGCTGTATTTTGGAAATAACATGTAAGGACATATTAGTTTTGTTATAATGAACACATAGGCTGTAAAAATGAATATTCTTTACTGTAAAGGGAGATTTTTCAGTTTTCCAAGTAGTGAATTTGAAATATGAGGTATATCATAGGAGGAATTTGAATGTCTGTATTTAAACGATTAAGAGATTTAACAATGTCGAATGTGTATTCAATAATTGAAAAAGCGGAAGATCCAGTTAAGATGACGGATCAATATTTACGCGATATGCAAGCGGATGTACAAGAAGCTGAGAAAAGTGTAGCAGCTCAAATTGCACTTGAGAAGAAATTCAAAATATTATTTGAAGAGCAAGAAGCACTTGTGAAAAAACGTGAAGAGCAAGCTCATATGGCTGTTCAAGCAAGCAATCTTGACCTTGCGCGTCGTGCACTAGAAGAAAAACAAAACGCAGAGCAAAAGATGAATGAGTATAAAGCAAGCTATGAGCAAAACAAAGCTGCTGCTGATAATCTTCGCCTGAAGCTAGAAGAAATGCGTAAGCAATTAACAGAGCTGAAAAATAAACGTGAAACACTTGTGGCACGTGTAAATGCGGCGAAAGCACAAAAGAATATTAATCAGGCGATGTCTGGATTTGATTCAAACTCAGCAAAAGCTGGTTTAAGCCGTATGGAAGAGAAAGCTCTTCAATTAGAGGCTGAAGCAGAAGCAAGCGGTGAAGTATACAAAAAAGGAAAATCATTAGATGACGAATTCGCAAGCTTAAACAAAAATTCTGCTGTTGACGATGAATTAGCTCGTATTATGAAGCAGTATGAGAAATAATATAGAATAGAGACAAATGAACCGACATGTCTAAACAAATTCATGTCGGTTTTCTATTATTTTTTAGAGGAGGTTTTGCAATGACATGGACAAATGTATTAGCCATGCTTGTATGGACTGGAGCGAGTGCAGTACTTTTATTTGCAATTATGTGGGTTGATTCAATTTTTACAAAATACAATGATTTAAAAGAAATAAAAAATGGGAATACAGCTGTAACAACTCGTTTCGTTATGAAATTATTCGCGCAAGGGTACATTTTATCTCAATCGATAACGAAAGCAAATGACTTATGGCAAGCATTACTTGCATCAGCAGTTTCTTTCGTTATTTTATTAGTAGTAGAAATGTTTATCGAATTTGTTTTAAAGAAAATGGCTGGCTTAGATTTAGAAGAAGGTACGAAAGAAGGCAGTGTTGCTCACGCGATGTTGGCCGGATCATTACATATAGTTGGTGCACTTATTTTAGGTGCTTGTTTATAAAGAGAGAAGGAGGGATAGATTATGAGTTTATTTAAACGAATTAAAAATATAATGAAAAGCCCAGAACCACCGAAACCAGAGAAAAGTTTGTTAACGTTAGCTCCTGGCGATATGGTTGAAGTTTCATTAGTCATGTATGAATTAATTGGGAAAACGAGTATGCATTCTCGTAAAGAAATTGTTTTAACGCTGCAAGACGGGAAAGATATTCGTTATTTAAAAATTGAAGACCGTGAAAATACGTATTACAAATTATATACACCAATTGATGGTCGTTTAGATTCGATTGATGAAATTCCGACGACAATTGAGATGGATGATACAGAGTACCATATGGAAGAGCAATATAACGGACGTGTTGTTGTGATGGGGAAAACACCATTCTCAGCTTCAGAAGAACAGTATGTATGGGAATTCCAATCAGATAATCGAAAATTATTACGTATCGAATGGCAAAATGGTCGCACAATGATGTATGAGGGAGAAGCAATTATTCCTGCTGATGTACAAATTATAAGAGCAACGTAAGGGGGCGTAATCATGTCAAACCGATTGTTTACCATGATTAAATCGTTCGTGATCCCTATACTTGCTATCGTTACATTACTTGTTGTTGCTGGATATGCCTTATCAGGTTGTCAAGGCGGACAGACAAAGTCGATTCAAGACCGTTATCCACTTGAATCTGTCGCAAAAGAAGGTAAACAAGAATCTTACGTGTATAGGGCCGCCAATCGGTCAGTTCCTGAAGTCGCGAAGGAACTCATTAATGAAAGAGAACCGAAGCAAGCATCTAAAGAAGACGAAAATCAAATGTTCCTCGTTTATTCTGATAAGATTTATAATCTGCAAAGGGATAAAGAGAAGCCATCTGATACGTTAATTGAAATAAGTAATAAAGAGTTTGTCCGTCAAAATTACCAACCGTCCTTCCTGCAAGGATATATTATGGGTAGTATATTAAATGATATATTCGGTTCACGAAAATCATCGTACGGTGATTATCGCGGATATAATGACAGACAAAATCATAAACCAGTTATTCCAGAGAGACCGCCTACGAAAGAAGAAAAGAAAACCCCGCCTCCAATTACGAAGGAAGGGAAAGGGTCTATCATTAAGCGTGGCGATAATGTAGATTCGAAATCTTCTGTAGGAGATACAGGAAGTATTACGAAAAAAGGAAGTAGCACGCCTCCGCCTTCTACTGGAAGCAAAGGGAAAATAACGAAAACACCAGGTGGTTCGAGCGGATCAGATGTGAAGCCGAAATCATCTATTAAAACGCCACCAAGGAATACCTCTCCTCCGAAAACGAGGGTCGGTGGTTCAGGAAAGATTACGAAGAGAAGATAGTGTAGAGACCGGAAAGTGAAATTTGCTTTTCGGTCTTTTTTTTATGGAAATTAATTCCTTGTAGCTGGTACAATGAAGTTATAAGGAGGAGATTATTATGACTATGTATAAAAGATTTAGTGTAATTATGTTCCTCGTCTTATTCTTAAGTTTATTCATTAGCACAACGATGAAATTTCACTTTGTAGTAGGTATTCTATGGATACTATGTACATGTACTCTTTTTCTGTATGTTCCGCTTCGTTTCCAACAAGAAGTGCCAGCCTTTCAAAAATACGTGGCATGGATTAAGAGCGGGGGAAGATGGGGGGGAGTAAAAATATATCAGCGATTATTGAAATATATCGACTAACCGACAAAAACTGACAACGATAAAAAAGAGGGTGTGCCAGCATATTGGCACACCCTCTTTTTTCATAAAGATTAATGAATATCACGTTTCTTAAAGTTACCGCCTTTTACTTCTGCTACGTCATAAACTGTAATAAAGGCGTGTGGATCGATTTCGTTAATAAGTTCTTTCATTTTACTTTCTTCTAAACGGTTAATTACACAAGAAATTTCTTTGAATTTCTCTCTTGAATAACCACCGTATACTTCGTTATATGTTGCACTTCGGCCTAAACGATCGCGAATGGTTTCTACCATTAATTCAGGCTCTTTTGTAATAATTTTAAATGCTTTCGAACCACTTAAACCAACTTCAACGATATGAATCACTTTCGAAGCAATAAAATAAGCAATTGCCGAAAGGATAGCTCCTTGAAGACCGAATACAGTTGATACGAAAATAAATACGAACATGTTTAAGAATAAAATAAGGTCACTCGTTCCAAATGGTAACTTACGAGAAAGCAATACAGCTAGCATATCGATTCCATCTAATGCCCCGCCGTTACGTAATGCTAGTCCCATACCAAAACCGATGATAATACCACCAACAACTGTAACTAATAATGTATCGCCCTCAATAATAGCTGGTATTCCGTGCATGACAACGGTACCTATTGCTAATGAAGCAATCCCGATAATAGAATAAATCGCAAAGCTTTTACCGATTTGCTTATATCCTAACCAAACGAAAGGAATGTTAATAACTGCGATTAGAGCTCCTAATGGCAATCCAAACAATCTTGAACTAACGATACTTAAACCAGTTACACCACCGTCTGATACGTTATTTGGAATTAATACTGCTTCTAATCCGTACGCTGTGATAAATGCCCCAATAATAATCATCAAAGCTTTAGAAGCAATTTTTAGCTTATTGGGCTTGTTTTTGATAATTTTCTCCATATAATTTCCTCGTTTCAAACTAGTTTCTTATTTGTTACGTAATTCACACCTACATTCCATTTTAACATTTAATTTGAAAAATTTCTCCTTTAATGGATGTATGCAGGGAATATTATGACCATATTAACTTTAAAATATTTTTGAAATGAGTATAAGAAATCCCATCCTTTCAAAGGATGGGATGCTATTAAGAAACAATAAAACTAAGGACTGTTAGGAATAAAGCAAAACCTAAAATAGTTCCACATATTTTCATATGGCGCTTACGTCCCATCACAACGATTGCAACATACTCACGAATCATTGCATTAGGCCAATAATAAAAGGCTGTTTTTGATCCAATTCCTTGGCTATTAAGACCTGCTTGTCTTGCATATATACCAGCGCGGAATAGGTGGAAGTTGTTCGTTGTAAAGATACTATTATACTTACCTTCAGGCTTTAAAGAATCCATAATTTCTTTAGAGAATAACATATTTTGATATGTGTTTACAGAGCGATTTTCTTGCACTGTATGTTCAAGCGGAATTCCTTTTTCAACAGCGTACTTTTGCATCGCTTCTGCCTCTGGAAGACCTTCATCTGGACCTTGTCCACCAGAGAAAATAATTGTTGGTGGCGTATTTACAGCGGCTTGTTTGCAGTAAAAGTCGATTGCTTTATGAATACGACTTGCAAGTAAAGGTGGTACTTTATCATTAATTAAGCCACTACCAAGAACGATAATGAAATCTTGATTACGTCTTGGTCTGTTGAATTGGTATAAAAAATACGCGCTTAAGAAGTTAGATAAATGCACAAAGAAATACATAGTTATAAGAGAGATAGCAGCAAAAATAAATTGAAAATGCTCTGAGAATAAGCTTGCTGGATTTATAATAGGGAGCATTATAAAGAATAAAATCCCTAAAGCAGCAATTAAAGTTAAAGAGTTTGTGAAGCGTCTTCCTTCACGTTGCATTAAAATTTTTGCATTAAGAAATAGCCCAAACATTAAAGCGACTATAGCAAAAGGTATCATTACAATGAGCGCTAACATCGGAATAATAACGATAAAATGTAAAGAATTACTACCAGACTCATATGAGGCTATAGCGCAAAATAATAGAAATGAACAGAAAAAGGCATTAAATAAAAACCCATTTACTATTTTTCGTGGATCTTTTAAATAGGAGATAAGAAAAATAATAAACAATATAAGAGGAATGATTCCGAAAGACATAAATATAGTACACCTCAACTTGTATAAGAATTTGACATACCTTTTATATTACATGATTTTATAATTGAAAATGAAAGAAAAAGGATTTTGAATTTTCTCAATAAAATATATGGATACATATGTTACAATGTATGTAAAGCGATATATTAAAAGTAAAATGGTTGAAGAGGCACTCTATGGAGTGTCTTTTCTTTTTTGTATGTAATTATGCATATTATATTTATTTTCAAGTGAAGAGGATTAAAATATAAGTGGTAGACATACTTTATAAAATAGAATTTAATACAAACATTTCCCTCTACTTTTTGTATCTAACAATCGTATAACAATACATAATTCTGTTTTATAGTGTCTGTTTATGAAAGGCGTCTTCTTTGAAGGCGCCTTTTTGTTGTTTCATGTAGATACTTTTCACTGTTGATATAGTGGAAAGTATCTATACTAAACATTAGCAATCTTCCGTATAAACATTATCAATTTACTATATATTCCAGTAGTGTTAACCTACATATGAAAGGCTTTCTTTTTCAAAATATTACCCCTAATAAATTTTTGAAAAAGTCAACTGTCTCCAAAATTGCCATTCATGCTTAGCAAAAAAGAATCCTGCAGGATTCTTTTTTGTGTTCGACAGAATATGACAAAATACATTTGAATAATTTGTTATATTGTTAAAAGGTTATTATGGAAAGAGAAGGAGACTTAAGTATGAGATTTAAGAAATTAATTTTAACAAGTGCACTTGTTGCAACTACAGCATTTACTTCAATTGGAACAGCGGAGGCAAACGCAGGTTTTAAAGATGTTCCAAACAATCATTGGTCTTATAAAGCAATTATGGATTTAGCAAATAAAAACGTTGTTGCTGGATACGGAAATGGACTTTTTGGATTTGGTGATGATGTAACGCGTGAGCAAGTTGCAGCTCTTATGTTCCGTCACTTAAAACCGACAGTAAAAGAACAGTATAACAATCCATATAAAGATGTTACGGATCGTTCAACTATGTTTAAAAAAGAGATTCTTGCTTTAACAGAGATGGGCGTATTCGTTGGAGATAACACAGGGAAATTCAGACCGAAAGATGCGTTAACTCGTGAAGAAATGGCACAAATTTTGACAAGAGGATTCCAATTGCAAATTAGAGGGGATCATAATTTCACGGATGTAGATAGAAATGGATGGGCGAATCCTGCGATTACTGCAATTAAATCAAATTATATTACAGCTGGAACTGGTGACGGTACATTCGCACCTAGAATGCATGTAAGTCGTGAGCAATATGTTCAGTTCTTATATAATGCAACGTTACCACTTGAAGAAAGACCAGGAGCAAAACAACCACAGCCGAAACCAGAAGTAAAACCAGAACCGAAACCAGAAGTAAAGCCAGATCCAAAACGTTTTGCTAACTGTAAAGAAGCAAACGATGCGGGATATTATGACATTACAAGAGATAGTCCATATTACGGTAAGCATTTAGACCGTGATGGAGATGGAATTGCTTGTGAGAAAAAGAAAAAAGGTAAATAAGAAAAAGCACTCAGTCTGAGTGCTTTTTCTTATGGAAACATGCTATTTTTTTAGGCACTTTTCATAAAATGAAAGTAAGGAAATGAAAGTAGGTGACAAAATGCCGTCAGTTGTGGAAGGAGTTATTATTGAAAACTGCAATGGAACGATTAATTTAGGAGATAAATATAACGTGCAGCCGATTGAAAAAACGAAAGCTTATAATGGATCGGGATCATCGAATACAGGAATAAAAGTACAAACGTTTAGCGGGGTTAGTACAGCCGATGTAGTAGATAGCGATGTATATGATCAAGTAATCCAATCTACGTTATAATTTTTATATGCAAAATTGCATAAAGTAACATGTTTATGCTGTGCTACAATTTATTTGTGAGCTGTTAATGATTCTTCTGTATTATAGTTGTTAGATTAGAAGTATAACATCTTATCGAAAATCATACGTATAAAAAAGACACTTCAAACGAAGTGTCTTTTTTCATTTTAGTGATACCCTTTAGCAGAGTCTTTATGGATTTTATTTTTAAAGATACTGTAACTCCAAAGTTGATATCCAATAACAATTGGTACCATAACCATTGCAACGAAGAACATAATTTTTAAGTTTAATTGACTACCAGCCGCGTTGTATAACGTTGTACTATAAGCATCATTAATACGAGATGGTAACATTCTTGGGAACATACCCGCAAAGCCAGTTGTCATAAACATTGCGATTGTTAAGCAAACGAATGTGAATGCAAGACCAATTTTGTGTTTGTACACCATAATAAGTGCGAGTACACTCATTAACATTGCAAGTACTGGAAGAATGAATAGTACAGGATATTCCGTGAAGTTTTGGAATAAATTTGTACGATTTGCAGTTGCTACATAGAAAATAGCTAAAATGATAGCAGCTGCCATTGAAAATGGTCTAGCGATTTTATAAGCACGGTCAGATACTTCACCAGTTGTTTTAATCATAACCCAAAGTGCACCAGATACGACGAATATAGCTGTAAAGAACAGACCTCCTAAAATGCCGTAATGATTTAGTAAACTAAGTAAATTTCCTTCATAGCCATTTTTTCCGATTTGTAGTCCGTAATAAAGATTAGCAAATGTAACACCGAATAGGAAAGCAATTAAGAAACTACCAATTGCAAATGCCCATTTACAAGTTTTTTGCCAAATTGGTGAATCATCTTTATGCATGAATTCAAGTCCAGCAGCACGAGCAAATAGTGCAAGTAATACTAAGAATAACGGTGTATATAAATAACTAAACATATTTGCATATGTGACTGGGAAGGCAGCAAATGTTGCGCCACCAGCTGTAATTAACCACACTTCATTACCGCCCCAGAACGGGCCAATTGCTTCTTGTAATTGATTTCGTTCTTGTCGGTCTTTCGTAACGAAAGGAAAAATCATTCCGTTACCAAGTGCATATCCATCAAGAATAAAGTAAACTGTCCAAATCACGCCCCATAAACCAAACCAGATAATCGCAAGCATATCATGAGACATGAGCTGCACCTCCCTCAGTAGCAGGTTCCTCTAATGCTGCTGGTCCTTTTTTTGCGAACTTCAGCATTAAGTATACGTCTGCGATTAAAAGTAAAGTGTAGAACAAGATTAAACTAATTAATGAGAACCAAATTTGTGGGACAGATATAGGTGATACAGATTCTGCGGTACGCATTAGTTTATATACTGTCCATGGTTGACGACCTACTTCGGCAACAATCCAACCAGCATTAATTGCGATATATGGTAGTAAAACAGACCATATTGTAATTTTTAAGTAACGTTTTGAGTTTTCTAGTTTTCCTTTTCGATTTAAATAGAAACCGTACCAAGTTAATGCCATAAAGAACATGCCAAGTGCAACCATTAAGCGGAAGCTATAGTACACGAGGTTAACATTTGGACGATCTTCTTTCGGAATATCTTTTAAACCAACAATTTCGCCATCAAATGAATTTGTATAGAAGAAGCTTCCTAACTTTGGAATCGTTAGGAATTCAAAGTTCTTCTCGTTTTTTACATCAGGAATTTGCACAATTGAGAAGCCTTGTCCTTTTCCAGTTTCCCAAACAGCTTCCATCGCAGCACCTTTAGCAGGTTGATATTTAGCTGCTGATACACCAGATTGATGTCCCATAAACGGTGTAATTGTTGCGGCGAATAAGCCTAACATTAAGCCAAACTTAAATGATTTTTTGAAGAATTCAACTTCATTTTTACGTAATAAGTGATAGGCACTAATTGCCATAACGAAGAAAGCACCAACAATATAACAACCAACTACAGTATGGAAAAACATATTCCAAGCGTATGGATTCGTAACGAGTGCCCAGAAATCATTTAATTCAGCGCGGCCGTTACGTACGACGTAGCCAACAGGGTTTTGCATAAAGCCGTTTGCTGTAATAATCCAAAGTGCGGAAATATTTGTTCCAAGTGCGACCATCCACATACAGAAGGCACGGAACTTTGGTGAAATTTTGTCTTTACCGAATAACCATATTCCCATGAAAGTAGATTCTAAGAAGAAGGCAACGAGTGCTTCGATTGCGAGAGGGGATCCGAAAATATCTCCCATATATTTTGAGTACTCAGACCAGTTTGTTCCAAATTGGAATTCCATCGTAATCCCGGTTATAATCCCCATTACGAAGTTAATTGTAAATAATTTACCCCAGAAATTTGCCATTTTGCGGTATGTTGGATTCAATGTGCGGGCGTATTGAGTCTCCATACACGCTACTAAAATCACAAGTCCGATTGTCAAAGGCACAAATAAAAAATGATAAAAAACAGTAATTGCAAATTGAAAACGACTCAGTAACAGAACGTCGGACATAATAAATATTCACTCCTTTTTTACATTATCTACAATCAGTTTATAGTGAAAATGCGTTTAAAGTATGTGAAACTTGTTACAAAGCTGTGTGTATATTTTGAAAGAATTATGTCGATTATCTGAAAATATCTTATTTTTACTATAAAGCGATATCCTTTTTGTGTTTTTCATATTTTGGTACACTATTTATGTAGTGTAAACGAGAGAAAAGAGGGTTCCTTACTATGAAGTCATTAGAAGAGATTTTGCAATACAATGAGAAATTTGTTGAAGAGAAAAAGTATGAAGAGTTTGTAGCGGGGAAATTTCCAAACAAAAAGATGGTAATTATTTCTTGTATGGATACAAGACTTGTTGAACTATTGCCGAAAGCGATGAATATGCGTAACGGCGATGTGAAAATTATTAAAGTAGCAGGCGCTGTTATTTCACATCCATTTGGAAGTATTATGCGTAGTATTTTAGTCGCTGTATATGAACTTGGCGCTGATGAAGTATGTGTAGTTGGTCACCATGATTGTGGTATGGCAAAAATTCAAGCAAGCAGTACGATTGAGAAAATGAAAGAACGCGGTATAACAGAAGAGAAATTAGATATGCTTCGTTATTCTGGAATCGATTTAGAACAATTCTTGCGCGGTTTCTCTAGTGTGGAAGAAAGTGTAGAACATAGCGTATCAGTACTTCGCAACCACCCATTACTTCCGGAAGAAGTACCTGTTCACGGTCTTGTTATCGATCCTGATACAGGAAAATTAGATTTAGTTGTGAATGGTTACGAAAATTAAGAATGTACTTTGTCATCCTTTTTATCTGGGACAGGATCAAATCCTCCTGGATGGAAAGGGTGACATTTTAATATACGCTTACAAGTAAGCCAAAAGCCTTTGAATGCGCCATGCTTTTGAAACGCCTCTAATCCGTAATGAGAACAAGTTGGATAAAAGCGGCAAGTTGGTGGTGTCATCGGAGAAATGAACTTTTGATAAAAGCGTATAATCCCAATAAAAATCTGTTTCATAACGATCTCCTTTTCAGCATATTCTTAAAGTATTATAGCACGACTGTACATAATACTTTACTAATGTGCATTTCCGTTATATCATATTGGATATAACGGAATTAAATTAAAAGCGGGAGAGATGTTGTATGCCATCAGTAGAAAGCTTTGAATTAGATCATACGATTGTAAAGGCACCTTATGTAAGACATTGCGGAGTTCACAATGTAGGTAGTGACGGTATTGTAAATAAATTTGATATTCGTTTTTGCCAACCGAATAAACAAGCAATGAAACCAGATGTTATTCATACGTTAGAACATTTATTAGCATTTAATTTACGTAAATATATTGATCGTTATCCACATTTCGATATTATCGATATTTCACCAATGGGCTGCCAAACAGGATACTACCTTGTAGTAAGCGGAACACCGACAGTTCGAGAAATTATTGATTTATTAGAACTAACATTAAAAGATGCGGTTCAAATTACAGAAATTCCAGCTGCAAATGAAACGCAATGTGGTCAAGCGAAGCTTCACGATTTAGAAGGAGCAAAACGCTTAATGAACTTCTGGTTAAGCCAAGATAAAGAGGAACTTGAGAAAGTATTTGGATAAAGAAAAACTGCCTGTGAAAGGGCAGTTTTTTTATTTTGTTAAGAGTCACCATATTCTTCTTTTTTATAAAAATAAACTAGACACTCCAACATATAAAACAAAAGCAGAACCGAGAAAATAAACAAATGTTTTTGCTTTTTGCTGCTCTTTTATTTCATCGATTCCAAAAAGGAGAAACATAATACTTAAAAGGATAAATACGAATGACAAAAGTATAGAGATATTTGCAAAGAGGCTAAATATAGCGAGGATGAGGGCAATTGTTGCGAGTATAATTCGAGTGTTTTTAAACATAATCCTCCTTTAGTAGAACAGTATAAATGGAATAACAAAAATAATTGTAAACATGCTTAAACCGATGCTAATGACTCCAATTTGCTTTTGTTGTTTTTGAATTGTCTCAATGCCTACTAAAATGCCATATAAACTAAAAAGGAACAAAATGATAGGTGAAAGGATTTGAAAGTTCATTGTAAATGTGCTGTATAAACATAAGATCAAAGTAGTAAAAACGATGGTTAGCTGTAATTTTCTTATATGCATTTGAACCTCCTAGTAGAAAGATAGTTATTGAGAGACAAAAATTATAATAGCAACGATTAAAATGAATACGCTAGAAAAGAAGGCGAGTGTACTATATACTTTCTTTTGTTTCTGTTTTTCTTCTGCGCTCATGATGAAGGTCATAATGGATAAAGCGATGAGGGTATAGGGCATTATAATAAGTGCGTTAGTAAACATTTCAAATAGAGCGAGAGCGATGACGATAAGGGTGGATATAATTCGTAATGTTTTTAGCATATAAATCTCCCCTTTTTAAAAAATCATCCTCTATTTTATTACGTGTTTGTAAATGCTAAATTGCTCAAGATTTTATTCTATACGTAGCGAAGTTAGTTTGATATGAGAACGAAGAGCGTAAGAATAGAGACGAAAAAAAACGGAATGCTCATGGATTTTCGTCCGGATATAATTTCGTTAATTCCGACAAGAATAAAGAAACAACTGAGAATAAATTGTACGTATGGGAGAAGTGAGAAACGATCGGTAATCTGGATATAAGTGCAAAGAGAGAGTATGAGAAGCGTGAAAAGTCCTAAAACAATCCGTAAACCAGTTAGCATGTAATTCCCCCCTTAAATAGATTATTTACCGGAATATTTCTGAGAAGCTAAGAAATAAAGCGCCAGATCCAGCGAGAAAAGCAAGTATACCACTAGATTTTCTGTCTTGTTTTATTTCTCCTAGTCCTATAGTGAAAGCCATTAATCCTAAGAAAATGAACATATAAGGCATCATTTCTCTATTACCAGTAAAATATCCGTAGATTACTATACATAATGCAATGAGTGCAAAAGTAATCTGTAATCCTTTTAGCATATATATCCCCCCTGTTATTTTATATAGCTAATGATAAGGAAAATCTAAATAAATTCGGTTCCTGAATCTTTTTTCTTTATTTGTTCAAAGGTAATGAGGAGTATGAAAGTTCCTAATAGAAATTGTGAAAGTGATAGAAAGTTATGTTGACCTGCTAGTAAACGAATACTGAATATGATGTGGGCTAAAATAAGTAGTAGTATACGAAGCGTATTATGAATTCTTCTTGCTATTTTTTGTATACGGGTTATCTTCTGGTTTATCGACGGAATGTTTATAAGCGTAGCCTTTATTAATCGTCATGACGGAGAGTACTAATATGACTAGGACGATGATAATACCGATAATTAATATTTTAAACATGGAATCCCTCCTTTTCTTTATTTTACATAATTTTGTAATTGATGAAAACAATAGAAATAAAAAGGATGAAAGAAGGGTGTTACATGGAGCAGAAAAAAACATATTATATATCAATAGGAAACGGTCAAATTTCACAAGTGAAGACAGCGGATACGTATAATTTTGAGATTTCCGCAAATGATGAGGAAATTACGGAGTTAAGAGAGTACTTCGATCAAGCATATGTAGAGGATTTAGGGTCATTTGTACGCTCCCACGTTCCATTTGTTGAGTATCATCACGATTCTAATAATGACCGATATGATGAACAACTACAAAAAGCATATAAAATGATTTACGATTTAGGAAATCATGAGACGAAAGAATTAGTCGCGCAAATGGGAATAATCAATGGATTATAATTGGATAATATTATGCAGAAAAGCGAGAATATGCTACAATTTGTGGTAGGAAAAACTTGTAACCATCAATAGGGGAGTAATGGCATGTACAAATTTAAAGATTATTACCACAACACTGTACAATTATCGTTTGAACGTTACCCATTTTCTCCTGAGCCAAAGCATGTTTGGGTTGTATGCCGGTACGGGGATCAATGGTTATTAACGCATCATTTACGTCGCGGTCTTGAATTTCCAGGTGGAAAAGTAGAACTAGGGGAAACACCGGAAGAAGCGGCAGTTCGAGAGGTTCATGAAGAAACCGGCGGCATAGTTTCTGATTTAACTTACTTAGGACAATATAAAGTATCTGGAAAAGACAAAATAATCATTAAAAACATTTATTTTGCAACAATTAGTGCGGTAGAAGAACATACGCATTACGAAGAAACGAAAGGATCTGTTTTATTAACAGACATTCCTGAAAACATTAAAACGGATAGAAAATTTAGCTTTATAATGCGCGACGATGTATTGGCGCGTACGATGAAACATATAGAAGAAATCGGCTGTTTTACGAAGTAAAGTAGCCGGTTTCTTTTTTTGTTTGTAAATTTTTGTCGGTAAGTCGATATATTTCAAAAATCGCTGATAAACTTTCTGGAAACCTCCTTACAGTTTTTATAATTCATTATCGCATATTTGTTAAAAAATGATTATTATATGTTTGTAGAATGTATTGATGGAGGAATGTATGAAGAGACTGTATGGCAAGTTAGTAGGGGTTATCGTTGCAATCGGCTTACTAGCAGGATGCGAAAGTTCTATGAAGAGTGTGAAAGAAAAAGAAGTGTGTAAAACAGACGAAGAATGTGTGGAAATAGGAGATAAGAAACTTCAAAAAGCATATGAAAAAATAGATGGATTATCTGAGCTTGAAGCAGTAGAAGATTATGAAATAGAAGAGCATGAAAGTGCAGATATGAAAAAGGCAGAGCAGAAAAAAGAAGATGATGATGAAAATTACTTCTTTTTAGCTTCTTATTATATTGATGGTGATGAAATTGTAGATCCTTATTTTGAAAAAATAGAACGGAAACGTTTAAATAAAGTATTTGCTGATGATAAAGAAGCGAAAGAAGAGGTGCTACAACAACGTCAAGATAGAGGGTATCATGAAGATTTATGGGATATGTATCGCACGCTCATTCCAGCAAAATATCGCGGGAATATAACAGAATTTGATCTAATAACGGATGGTTATGACGGTGTTGTTGCTCACGTTATGCCTAGTATAGAGAATCCGAAAGAATGGACTCTTAGCTTAGATACACTTGATTCTGCGGTGAATATCGATGAAGTGATGAAAACATTAATTCATGAGACGGCTCACGTATTGACGCTCGGGCATAAGCAAATACCAGTAGATGAAAACTATGTAAAGGATTTTGAAGAGGATAAAGATATTTCAATGTACCGAAATAAATGTGGAAATCTTTTCTTACAAGAGGGATGTGCAAAGAAAACCTCTTATATTAATCAATTTTATAATTCTTTCTGGAAGCCTATTGAGCAGGAGTGGGCAGAAAAGAAAGTAGAAGAAAATGAAGAAACGCAAATTGCATTTTTTAAAGAAAAACATGATGAGTTTGTATCACAGTATGGAACGACAAATGTAGCGGAAGATATTGCAGATACGTTTACAGCATTTATTTTACAAGATTCAAAAAAGGTGAAAGAAGGATCGGAGTTAAAGTATAAAAAAATCGCCTTTTTCTATCAATTCCCTGAGCTTGTAAAAATGAGAGCGGAAGTGTTGTCGGGATTATATGATGTTTCGAAAACGATAGAACAATACAGTGGAAACTAATGAGAGTTATATATGTTAGCTAACAAAACGTAAAGAATTTTAGTTCTTTACGTTTTTTATGTTTATAAAATTGAAAATTCTGTATTTTTACCAAAAAAGAAGAAGGAACTATCATTATAAAATAGAATTAGTATAAAAATGTCACAATTTAGACACAATTATAATGCGCGTGTTATAGGGAATATAAGTTTACTCTCGAGGAGGTAATGAAACGTATGAAAACGATTCTTGCTGTCGCTGGTCTCATTTGGGTAATGTCTCACGGTTTTCCGATTTTTGAAGGGGAGCAAATTCGTAGTGCATTGGATAAAAAGTTTAATGATTATCATGTGATAGATCGAAAAGATAATGTCGTTACAGTACGTGTGAAAGATTGTTTCCATACAGTTACGGTTGCGGATGGAAACGTTAAAAATGAAACAAAGATGTGTGATAAAAAGTAAAAGAAAGAAGCTGACTATAGTCTATTGCCCTAAGTCAGCTTTTTTTCGTTTTCCAATTAGAAGTTTTTCAAATGCCTCAACAAACACATACATAAGTGTTGCGAGGACGCACGTGAGTAGTACGCTCAGTAAGACAAGTGTGAAATTAAATACTTGGAATCCATAGCTAATTAAGTAGCCAAGGCCTTGTTTAGAGACGAGAAGTTCGCCGAATATAACACCGACCCACGATAATCCAACGTTCACTTTTAACGTTGAAATAATAGCTGGGAAAGATGCAGGGAGAACGACTTGTTTATAACATTGCCATTTATTTGCACCAAATGTGTCCATCACTTTTATATAGTTAGAATCGACTTCTTGAAATGCGCTGTAAATAACGAGAATGGTAATGATGATGGAAATGATTACTCCCATTGCAATCGACGAAGAAATATTTGGACCGAAGATTACAATGATAATCGGACCAAGTGCTACTTTTGGCATGGCGTTTAGGACGACGAGATATGGATCGAGTACGCGGGCGAGAAGTGGTAGCCACCAAAGGAAAGTAGCGATAATAGCTCCGAGCACTGTTCCAAGAATGAAGCCTACTCCCGTTTCAAGTAATGTCGTCCATATGTGAACCCAAAGCGAACCATCCATCCATTTACTAAGGAAGAGCTCCCAAATGCTTGAAGGAGAGCTAAAGAGTAAAGGATCAATCCATTCTTTTTTGCTAGCGATTTCCCATAGTGCAAAGAAAAGAATGAGTAGTAAAAGCTGCAAAGAGCGTGCTAACCATGCGCGCCTGCGTTCTTTCTTCCGAAACCGTTCATGTAGTTGTTTTATATTATCCAAGACGCTCCAGCTCCTTCCATATATTTTGGAAGAGGGATGGGAAGTCATGGTGGTGGCGTGATTCTAACGGTGATAGGGAACGTATGCTTTCTGGGACGATAAATGTTTTTGCAATTTTTCCAGGATTCGCTTGCAGTAAATAAATACGATCACTCATCGCAATGGCTTCTTCAATATCATGTGTCACGAGTAGTGAAGTTTTCTTATATTTGTGTAGTAAGCTGAAAACGAGATCTTCTAGTTTCAATTTCGTTTGATAATCGAGCGCCGAAAAAGGTTCATCTAGCAATAAAATTTTTGGGTCGGTCGCTAACGTTCGAACGAGGGCGGCACGTTGACGCATACCACCGGATAGTTCACGAGGATATTGCTGCTCTACATCATGTAGACCGACTTGCTTTAAAAGCTGTAAAGTATGTTCTTTCGTCTGTTCATCGTAAATGTTTCGGATATGAAGTCCAAGCATAATATTTTCTTCAATTGTCTTCCAAGGAAACAAGTAGTCTTGCTGCAACATATACCCCATAGATGAAGTTTTCGTTGTAATGGGCTCGCCATCTAAAAAGACGATACCCTCAATTGGATCAAGTAGCCCGGCAATAATGGAGAGGAGTGTCGTTTTGCCGCAACCACTTGGACCGAGTATCGAAATGAATTCGCCTTCTTCCGCTTGTAAACTCATATCTTCGAGAATTAATTTGGCATTCTCTTTTGCGAAAAAGCAGTGAGAAACGTTACGTATTTGTAAAAAGCTCATACACTTCGCCTCTATTTCTTAATAACGCTCTCGGCAATTTTTGTATTGACGAGCGCTTCATGTGGAACTTCTTTTTGTAATTCGCCAGCGTCTTTCATAATCGTTTGGAGCTGTTTCCATTCTTCAGCATCTAATAGCGGATTTGTCGCATAAGAATGTTGCTTTTTATACCGTTCAATTACTTTTACTGTAATGTCTTTTGAAGTGTCTTTAAATAACGGAGAAACGGCATCAGCAATCTCTTCTGGACTATGAGTATCAACCCATTGTTGCGCTTTATAGAGCGCCCGTGTGAATTTTTCAGCAGCAGCTTTATCTTTCTTTAAGAAACTTTCCTTTGCCATGAACGATGTATACGGAACAGTACCAGATTCATTTCCGAACGAAGCGACGATATAACCTTTTCCTTCTTTTTCGAATATACTTGCAGTCGGTTCAAAGAGCTGGACAAATTCTCCCGTACCAGATGCGTAGGCATTTGCAATGTTAGCAAATTCGATGTTTTGAATTAAGTTTGTATCTTTGTGAGGATCAATGCCATTTTTCTTTAAAACGTATTCTCCAACCATTTGTGGCATGCCGCCTTTACGCTGTCCTAAAAATGTAACACCTTTTACGTCATTCCAATTAAAAGAGTCTAATTTTTTACGCGAAACTAAAAATGTTCCATCTGTTTGTGTAAGTTGTGCGAAGTTAATGACAGGGTCTTTTGCGCCTTGTTGATGAACGTAAATGGACGTTTCAGAACCGACGAGAGCAATATCAATCCCGCCAGATAATAAGGCGGTCATCGTTTTATCTCCGCCAGCTGTCGTTTGAAGGTCAATATTTAATCCTTCCTCTTTAAAAAATCCTTTTTCAATCCCGACATATAACGGGGCATAGAAGAGAGAATGGGTAACTTCGCCGACGCGAACGTTTTGAGTTTGTTTTTTCGTATCTTCTTTTTTACTACTGCAAGCAATAAATGTGAAGACAGCTAGTAACATGATACAAAAAACAGCTATTAATTTTTTCACTATATAACACCTCCTAGAAGTCACTCTACAAGCATGATATGTAGGTAAGTGCCCATATGTGAGTGTAGATAGCAGGAATTTTTTTGGGGATAAAGAAGTACAAATATAAGGGGTGATAAAATGGAGTACGAATATGATGATAGCGTACATTTACATCTTGATTATTTCGGAACAGAATGTGATATGGAATCGATTGCTTATAAGCGGAAGAATGAAGACGTGTGGGATGTGTATTTTAATTTTGGAGCATATGGTCTTCAGAAAGATGGGATCGAGACGGGGAGATTTATGGACGAATACGCTGGCTATTACGTTTTTTCTGTACATGCTCGTGATCTTAGCTGGGAATTGGGAAGTGCCCAATTTGAAGAGTGGGTTTTGAAAAATCATATCGTAGAAAAATCGCTGCAAAAATAAGGAGGAATTTTGTGGTCGATTTTCTCATTTTCTTGTTTATTTTTGTAGTCGGATTTTTTATTATGCAAGTGCTCATTTACCGATTTGCAAAGAAAAACATCCAAAAATACACAAAAATAAAATGGCTTCATTTGTGGCTAGAGATGAATATGAAAAAAGGACCGAGATTAGATCTTTTTGATTTTGTAGTTATTGTACTCGTATGTATCGTATGGAAAATATGGCTGTTTCCTTTTATATAATACACATGCTAATGATTTTCTCTTTTATCCCGCTTTAATGGGCAGTAAGCCCCCCCACCTCAAAATGCAGCGAAAACAAAGAAGTTAGGTGGGGGATCAACTGCCCATAAAAGTCCGATTGGTTCAACTAATAATCAGTGGGGGATGAAGAAAACCCCCACTGATTAAAGTTTCACTTTATCCCACTTTAACGGGCAGCCCGCCCCCCACCTCAAAATGCAGCGAAAGCAAAGAAGTTAGGTGGGGGCGGGTTCTTTTCGTTATAGTAATAGTCGTAAAAAACTTGCAGTTATAAGTAAAATAGTGAGTAGTGTTGTGAAAGATATTTTGACAAATACAGAAACACATACATACGGAATTAAAGTGTGATTACAGAATGGACAAATTGGCTGTGTGCAAAGTGTGGGGTAATAAGAAAGAGGTCGTCCATTGTTGGACGACCTCTTTCTTATTATGCTTGGTTAGTGCGGAAGAATGGAAGCTTCTGCACAATGTGAATTAATCCGTATGCAAGAATTAAGCACATAAGGGGATTAATGAAAAATCCATAGCGATTAATTGCTAAGAATAAGTTTGAGAAGATAATGTAAATAATAGAACTTGCTACTAGCATCATAACGCGTTTATGTTTAAATGAATTTAGCATGAAGCAGAAGCTGCTCAAGAATGTACCGATAATAAACACTCTATGACATAGTTGCATAAAGTTGTGAATACGGTATTGATCTACAGCAGGAGCTGTTTTGAATAATTCAATTGTTTTACCGACAGTGAACCAAGAGAACCAATAAGTGAAGTCCGTCTTAAAGCCGTTCTTGATTAATTCTTTTGCGTATGCCCCTTTGTCATCTAAGCCTTTGGCTCTCATTTCGTTTACTATATTTTCATATCCAATTTTATTAAATGGATCAGCACCGGCAATTAGTGGATCAGCACCTTGGGTTGAGAATAAAATAAATTGGTTGAGTGCTAAATAGTTACGAACAACCCATGCACCAATAATAAAGAAAGGTCCGATAAACCATAACAATCCGATTCGAATGGAGTCTTTAAATCCATATGTAAATAACACAACAAGAACAGGAATGAGCATCATTGGAGCTGGATTTGGACGGAACATAAGTAAAATTGAAACGACAATTCCAAACCATATATGGAATTTCACTTTATTGTATTTCCATGCGAGAACAAATACATATACACATAACGCCAATAAGAATATGGATGGAACTTCTGTTAGCAATGTACGGAAGTATGTATAGTTACTTGGATAAATAGCATATAAAATACTTGCAACAATTCCATAAATGTTTTTTTCGAACAATTCTTTTCCTATTAAGAATACTAATAGCACTGTGCAAAGGTTCATGATCATGTTAATAACAGTTGCTACGTAATAGTAAGGAATTGATGTAATATCAGAAATAATCATAGCGCCAGCTAATAGTAATGGCTGACCTGGTGTAATATATGCATTTTTCCCTGGAACTTCACTAGGTTCTAAATACACATAACCAAATACACCATGTTTTAATAGTTGTTCAGCTGTTAACGAATAGTTAAAGGCATCATTTGCACCATATGTTACTTTGACTAACTCTCCATCTAATCCTGGCTGTTTTACTAAACAAAAAACGTGCAACAGGAAAGAAAGCGCCAAAATTGCATATACCGCTTTAGGCAAACTCTTAAACTTAGTAAGCAAAAATGAGCAACTCCTTTTTTATTAATTCTTTCGTATTTTCATGTGAAATCGTTAATAGTATTAAGGATTTCCAAAACATAGTTATTATATCATAAAGTGGAATGCTGAAATTAAGTTTTTCAAGAATGAGTAATTTGTATGCTACAATTTAACTGGTGATTAAGGGAATATTAAGACAATACATTTATGATAGAAGCAAGTATGCAGACGAAATATGTCATATATGTTATTTTAATAGAAATAGTTCTTTCGATGCGGGGGAAATTAAGACATAGAAACGAGGGAATGAATTGAAGTATGGTTCTACACTTTTTGATCTTCCAAAAAGAAATATATTAATTTCTAGTATTATAAGTAGTATGGTGACTTTATTAGTAATAACTATGCTGTTTATGATTTTAAAGGTTTTTAATTTAGACATAATGAAAGCTCATTTAAATCAAAATCTTGTTTTAATTGTTATGATGATTTTCATATGGGGCATAACATTTTATATTTCACATTTTAATAAAAAAGAGATGTCTATACTTAGGGCATCCCTACGAGTGCATTTTATATTATTTTTACTAGCTCATACAGTAGCGTTATTTTATATTGTCATGCAAGTTAATATGAGTTTCATAGAGGCAATGAATTGGATTTACTTTTATAACATGCAGTTTATATTAAGTTTTGTAGCAATTTATGCAATATACATTCTTGTTTATAATTTAATAGGCAAGGTTTTTCTAAGTATGATTTTAACGAGCTGTACGTTAGTCATTTTAGGCATTGTGAATTATTTAAAGCTTATTTTTAGAGGTGATCCGCTGTATCCTTCTGATTTCACACAAATTATGCATATGCAATCTGTTATACCGATGGTGATGGACTATTTTAGCTGGGGTTATATTTTTGTCATTATCTTAAGTATCGTGGCTTGTATTGTAGCAGGGATATATATGAGACGGTATATTCAAAATGTAAAGATTCATCTAGGAATAAGAGCCTTATTAGTAGTAGGATCTATTTTTGTTCTATATGCGTACGGTAATTTTGCGAACACATTTATGAATAAAGTATTTCAAAAATCAGGTGTAGATTTTGTTTTGTGGGATCAAAATGAGAACTATGCTTCAAATGGTTTTGTACTTGGGTTTATTAGCAATTTAGATACAACAGTTATGGAAAAACCAAAAAATTATTCTAAAGAAAATATGCTTCAAATAGCAAACGATATAAAACAACAATATAGTGGAAATATAGGGAATCAAAAGAAAAAAGAGAAACCGAATATTATTTTTGTAATGAGTGAATCGTTTTGGGATCCGACGAAAGTAACAAATCTTTCTTTTAGTGAAGATCCTGTACCAAATTTGCATCATTATATAGAAAATTTTCCTGGTGGACAAACTATTTCTCCTACATTTGGAGGTAATACGGCGAATGTCGAATTTGAAGCGTTAACGAGTTATTCAATGAGTTTGTTAAAGCCAGGTTCTATACCATATCAACAGGTCGTTATAAATAAAAAAGAAATTCCATCAATTCCTACGGCGTTGAAAAAAGAAGGTTATTACACAAGTGCAATTCATTCATTTGGTCGCTCATTTTTCAAACGCGATGACGTATACAGAGTGTTAGGGTTTGATAAGTTTAATGCAGAGGATACGATGGAAAATGTAGATATTGATGGAGATTATATTAGTGATTTAGCGATGAGTAAAGAGATAATTGCTGAGTTAGAGAAACAAAAACAACCTACATTTATTCATGCAGTTACGATGCAAAATCATTTTCCATTTACAGAGGGACGATTTGGTGAAAACCTAATAGAAATTAGCGGGCTAGAAAATGAAGAATCAAAGGGAGAATTAGAGACGTATGCAGAAGGGTTAAGACGTTCAGATGAGGCCCTTCAATATTTAATAGAACAACTAGATAATTTAGATAGACCTACATTATTAGTATTTTTTGGAGATCATCTTCCATCATTAGGAACAAATAAATCTTTTTATAAAGAAAATGGGTATATAACGAATGAAAAAACACCGAATGAACGTTTAGCGATGGCGCAAACGCCGCTATTAATGTACGCAAACTTTGATATGCCAAATGATAATTTAGGTGTAGTAAGTCCAATTTATTTTTCTAATCTTATTTTTGATTATGCAGGATTAAATAAATCCTTATTTTATCAATTTTTATCCGAATTTTACAAGGAAATACCGGTGCTTAGAGATGAATTAAAAGTTGATAAAAATGGAGAAGTAATCAATGATTTAACAAAGAAACAAAAAGAAATGTTAGAGCAATATAAAATGCTCCAATATGATTTACTCGTCGGAAATCAATATAGTAAAGATATCCTTTTTAAATAAAAGAAACAAAAAGAACTTGTATAAAGATACAAGTTCTTTTTTATAGTATTTAACGGGGTAACCAGACAAGCTGGGTTTAGGGAGTATTACTTGTACATTTAGTATAAATGAAAATGTAATCGTTGTATTAGTTGATTTGTGAGAAATGTGTGAATTTTAACGTTTTTGAAAACTACGTTCCTATCGATACGATTTGGCATAGGTTTTTATGAATGCAAAAACTTTATAAGTTCTTCGTTTAGTTCATCCGCTTGATCGATTGGGGAGCCGTGACCACTGTTGGTGAGAGGATGTAACTGAGAATTTTTAATCCGTTTTTGTGTAAGTTCAGCGCTTTTGTATGGGATAAGTTGATCGTGAATACCGTGGAATATTTTTGTTGGCACGTTAATTTTACTTAAATCTTTTGTTACATCTTCATTTGTAGCTGCTTGCAATATTTTGATGAGGGCATAGGAAGCAGACTGCATACCGAGATAAGAAAACCATTCTAACGTAGCAGATCCTAAGTTTCTATTAAAAAATGATAAAGATACATCATTTAAAAATTTAGGGAGATTGGCATACATTTGATTAATGAGAGTATCTGCTTGTTCTTTTGGGACACCATAGGGAGATTCTTGATTTTTAACGAAAGAGGGGGAAACGGCATCGACTAATACAAGTTTAGAAATACGCTGACCATTATAGCGAGACATGTACCGAATAGAAAGGGCACCGCCTACTGAGAAACCGACTAATGTAGCATTTTCGACTTGAAGTGCTTCTAAAACGATGGCGATATCGTCTGCTAAACGATCGTATGTGTAACCAGTCCATGGTTTATCAGACTGCCCATTTCCGCGTATATCTATAGCGATGCAGCGGAAACCGTGCTGTGGTAACACGTTGAGCTGATATTGGTACATTTGATGATTTAAAGGCCAACCATGGACGAAGAACACAGTTTTGCTACCAGGACTGGGATTAACATCTTGCACAAAAATATGCACATCTTTCTCGACGGTAACAAACATGAATGAGCCTCCTATTCATACGCCAGGAGCGTAGGATTTCGTTCTATTAAGACACCAAGCTTTCCTTCATTTTTTACCATTTATATAAAATCTCTCCCACATAATATACGTATTGTTGTTTATAATTTTTATGATTACATATCGTCTGAAAATATCAAAATGTTGGGATGATTTTCCTCAAATGTTCGATTTATCTTTGTTTGTATAAGAAAATCATTTATTATAATAAATGGTATTCTTCGCGATATTATGTTGAAGGGGTGTTGAAGTGAAAGAAAGTTTTCTATCATATAAAGAAGAAGAAAGGAATGCCAAAATCTTTTTGTGGGTGCTATACGTCATTGTTGTTTCATATCAAATTCTCTATGCAATCGTATTAGAAGATAAATCACTAACGGACAAGGGACATAGCATACTATGGCAAATTATTTGCGGAACTGCAATACTCGGTGTGAATGTATATTTAATAAAAAAAGAGAAAGTGAATTTTGTTAAATATGCATGTGTATTTGCATACATAGGAATAGAAATTGCTAACATACTTTCGTATATGCTTTATAATAAGGCGGCATTTGATGGGGTAAATATAATAGAAATTATTTTCATCTTCTTTGTACCTATATTTTTAAATAAAAAATATTTTGTGTTTGTACTTTCGACTATTGTAGGGAAATATGTAATTTACTTATTTGTATTAAAGGAAGTAAAAGGATTTATGTACCTCATTATGTATACACTCATATTAATAGCGGCATACATCATTTTAAATCGATTTATACAATACCTTTCAGCGGTAAAGGAAAGTATTAAGATTGCTAGTGAATCACAAAAATTAGCAGTAATCGGAAAGATGGCAGCGACAGTGGGACATGAAATTAAAAATCCACTTGCTTCATTAAAAGGGTTTACGCAATTACAACGAGAGAAGCATGAAGAGGACCCTATTTATAAACAGATGATTTTTGAAATAGAAAATATGAATAATATGATAAGTGAATTGATGGAAGTTGCTACATGTAAACCCTCTATTTATAAAAAACATAATATAGGTGAAATTGCATTACAAGCAGTAGCAATTCTTCGAGAAAAAATGAATGAATCTAGTGTTCCGCTTATTTCTAATATCGAAGAAAAGATAATAGAAGTTGAATGTGATGAGCGGAAAATAAGAGGAGTCTTTCTATATGTCATAAAAAATGCTCTGGAGGCAATGGAGCAAGGTGGCACATTAGAGTTACGATTAGAAAATAAAGGACAAGATTATGTAATATTAAGTGTAATCGATAATGGTTACGGTATTAAGAAAGAAAATTTGGCTCGTGTTACAGAAGCTTTTTATACAACAAAACAAGATAAAATTGGTTTGGGACTTACGGTAGCAGATCGAATTGTCAACGAACACCTTGGTACGTTACATATTTCAAGTGAAAGAGATAAGGGAACGAGAATAGATATTATTCTTCCAAAAAAGTTTGGAAATAATGAAATACAAGTGGGAGAAAAGCTAGGGGTTACCATATGAATAAAGACGATATATTTAAAAATGAAGAAATGAAGGCGCTGAAAATATATTTAAGTTTATTTTTCATTATATTTTTTGTATACGATCTTGCCTACGAATTTATTGTACCTTTAATAGGAGGAGAGCAAGAAGGAGTAGGACAATTTGAAGATGGTTTAGGTTTATGGCTTTATTTTCTGATGGTGGTTCTATTTTGTACTGGAATATACTTTATGAAATGGAAAAATCCATTTGCAGTAAAGTATATTATTCTAATTGGATATAATCTATTAGATTTTATACATAATTTTATGATTTACTACGGTAGTGATACTGAGTTTGATGGTGGGAATATAGTAGAAGGATTTTTTATTTTATTTGCCCCACTCTTTGTGAATAAAAGATATTTTTGGTTAGTTCCGAGCATACTTGTTGGAAAATATGCTCTTATAGGAATCATTATTCATTCATCAATCGTTTTAATTCCGATGGCATTATATAGCGTATTTACTATCATATGTTGGATTATGTTTTTAAGGTTCCAATCTTACGTTCGTACGCTTGAGATGATGAATAAAGAAATACAACAAACAGAAAAGCTAGCAACTGTTGGGAAAATGGCTACAGTTATTGGTTACAAAATTAAAAGACCTTTAGCCAATTTAGATAAATTTGTGAATAAGCAAGCGATTAAATATCCAGAGGATAAAATATATAGTGATATTATGAAACAAGAAGTAGAACGAATTCATACAATCGCTACAGAACTTAGTGGATTTGAGAAATCTAAATCAATAGAATCAGAAGTTCATAATATAGAAGAAATTATCGCTTATGTTATTCGAGTTATGGGGAAGCCTGCTTTAAATCAAGGTGTGCACATACAAGGTATTTATAGTAAAGACATACCATCGATTACATGCGATGAAAAACGATTAAAACAAGTATTTTTTAATTTAATTAAAAATGCGATTGAAGCAATGTCAGTTGGCGGAACGATTACGATTAAAGTGACTGTAGAAGATGCAATCATTGTTCAAGTTAAGGATGAAGGTTGCGGTATTCCAAAAGACAAAATTCCGAAGCTAAATGAAGCCTTTTACACAACGAAAGAAACGGGAACAGGTTTAGGCTTAGTAGTTACAGAAAAAATTATTAAAGATCACAACGGTAAAATGAGTTTTGAAAGTGAAGTTGGGGTTGGAACGACGGTGAAGGTTATGTTGCCGATACAATAAAAAATATTTTAAAAAGGGAAATTACTTACGTGAAAGTGATTTCCCTTTTTTGTGAATAGAGATTCGAAAGTGTTTGCATTATTAGTACAGTATATATAATATAAATTACAAAATATGGATATTCATAAAATGATAGTATATAATGAGCTTGTCTGTTATTTGTTTTAATTCATTTGTATTTCTATTTGTTGGCCTCAATTATTGGGGCCTTTTTTTGTTAAATAAATTACTTTTAAGAGAGAACTAAATATTAGTGATTAGAAAAACAGAATATACTGCACTTTCAGTAATGCCAGGATTAATATAAAGTGATATCGCATCCCCTCTCGAAACTGGGTTTCCTGTTGTAGTACTAGTCCAAGTTACAGTAGCGGGACCTACCGCTGGGGTAGGATTATACACTTGAATTTGTCCAGAGCCAGTATCCGTAGGCTTAATCGAAAATGTTATAGTTCCTGTAATTTTGTCAGTAGTAGTGAAGGTGATAGTAGATAGGATGTAACTAGAGGTAGGAGCAGTGAGGTTTGTAGGGATATTTCTGCAAATATCAATCGTATAAACAGCAGCAGGTAAGTTATTTACATTTATAGATGCAGCAAAGCCAACTATACTACCGTCTCCAGCAGTGACATATGGAATAACATTAGAGTCAATTCCTGGAGAACCCGCTATACGCTGAAACCCACCATTCTTTCCTTGGAACACAATACTTTTCGCTGATGCACTACCTGCAGTGCCAGTAGGCCCGGTACTGCCAGAAGGTCCAGTATTGCCAGTGGGTCCAGTGCTGCCAGTGGGTCCGGTGTTGCCAGTAAATCCAGTGTTTCCGGTAGGCCCAGTGTTTCCGGAAGGCCCAGTGTTTCCGGAAGGCCCAGTGTTTCCAGAAGGTCCGGCGTTTCCGGTAGGCCCAGTGTTTCCGGAAGGCCCAGTGTTTCCAGAAGGTCCGGCGTTTCCGGTAGGCCCAGTGATGCCGGTAGATCCAGTGTTT
This sequence comes from Bacillus sp. BD59S, assembly GCF_007363175.1. Classification (NCBI taxonomy): domain Bacteria; kingdom Bacillati; phylum Bacillota; class Bacilli; order Caryophanales; family Bacillaceae; genus Bacillus; species Bacillus sp. BD59S. Next base: position 4,452,295 of record NZ_CP034686.1, on the reverse strand, counting down.
CCGGTAGGCCCAGTGCTGCCAGAAGGTCCAGTGTTCCCAGAAGGCCCAGTGTTTCCGGAAGGTCCGGTGTTTCCGGTAGATCCAGTATTTCCGGTAGGCCCAGTGATGCCGGTAGATCCAGTGATGCCGGTAGATCCAGTATTTCCGGTAGGCCCAGTGATGCCGGTAGATCCAGTGTTTCCGGTAGGCCCAGTGCTGCCAGAAGGTCCAGTGTTCCCAGAAGGTCCAGTGTTCCCAGAAGGTCCAGTGTTCCCAGAAGGTCCGGTGTTTCCGGTAGATCCAGTATTTCCGGTAGGCCCAGTGATGCCGGTAGATCCAGTGATGCCGGTAGATCCAGTATTTCCGGTAGGCCCAGTGATGCCGGTAGATCCAGTGTTTCCGGAGGCTAAATGCGGTAGTACTTTGTAAACCAGCTCCGGAAGGTCCAGTATTACCAGTAGGCCCAGTAGCCCCGGAAGGTCCAGTACTGCCAGTAGGCCCAGTAGCCCCGGAAGGTCCAGTACTGCCAGTAGGCCCAGTAGCCCCGGAAGGTCCAGTACTGCCAGTAGGCCCAGTAGCTCCGGAAGGCCCAGTACTGCCGGTAGCCCCAGAAGGTCCCGTGTTCCCGTTAGAACCACTATTGCGTCTACCATCGCAACTAAAACAATTACGTGGGTACATGTATGTTCTCCTTTCTATATTTTGAAAATCTAGTTTTTAAAATAGAACTACTATATGTATATTACGGATTCTATATTTTTGTGTGGTCGATTGTATTGTAAATCTAGATTCCAAAAATAGGATGATTGTGTATTGTATATCGAATTTTTTTCAATAAATACAGAATAATAAGTAGTTATAAAATATCCATTACTTATTTTGAAAACTCTATTTGTGTGGAAGATACAATGAAACATAAACCACATCCAGAGCCACTTGTGACATGCCTAAAAAGATTGAATATAGATGCACAAGAAGCGATATACATAGGTGACTCAGTATATGACTTACAATGCGCAAAACAAGCGGGAGCAAAGTTTGGTTTAGCACTGTGGGGAGCGAAGGCAAAGAAAGGATTCGAAGAGGCTGATTATATTTTTCAAACGCCTCATGAAATTTTAAGTTTAGTAAAAAGAGATAGCTAAATTAGCTATCTCTTTAAAAATTTATACCCACCATTTCTCTTGTGGAACCAAAGTAACATCCACATCAAAATTTTCTGTAAACCAATCATACATCACTGTCTCTTTCACTAAATATTCAGAGGCAGAGTGTGACACTCCGATGAGTGACATATTCGTTTCTTTTACGTAATCCATAATGAGTGAGTATTTATGCCTGCCGTAATCATTGTCGATATGGCAATGGATTTCTCCAGTAATATATGCTTCAGCGCCTTTTGCTTCTGCTTCTTTCATGAGAGATACGACATCTCCACATCCCGCGATAATTGCAATCTTTTTGAGGGAATCATGTTGGTTACCTTCGAAGTCTGTATAAGGAATATGGAAGATATTTTTTAGACGCTTTTGGAGTGCTTCTGTGGATGTTTCATCTATTTCACAAATAAGGCCAACTGGCTCTTGTTCTGGACCTTCATATGCAAAACCTTCAACTACATGAGCATGTAAGGACTTTGCAATTGAAATGCTCGTTCCATGCGTTTGATGAACATCCATTGGTCCGTGACATGTATATATAGAAAGTTGTTTTTCTTTTATCGCTTGTAAATATTTTTCAGGTATTGGAATAAAGCCACGCCCTGATTTTCCAAGCGGATCACCGCATTCCATTACAAGTGGGTGGTGCATAAAAAGTAAATCACCAGATGTAGATTGTGAAATGAATGTTTCAAGAACGTCATCTGTAGGAAAAACAGCTAAAAATACTTTATTTACATTTTCGGCTCCTCGTATCATAAGACCGTTAAATAGCTCTACAAAATTGGTTTCGAAAAATTGTTGCCACGGAAATTGGATAGGATCATATACAGCTGGGATAAATCGGCTAAAGGCACTATCTTTTCCATATTTTTCGATTTGGAATAAATGATTGAGTGATTGTTCTATGTCTTTTAAAGCTCGCATGTTGTATTATCCTCCTTGAACTGGTTCTTGTTCTATTAGTTGTTTTTCATAGCAAAATAGGAAGCGGATAGGAAACAAATAAAGCCTAGAATCCAACCAATAGAAGGAGAATAGGGAAGTATATGTTGTAATACCATTCCGCTAGAAATAAAAAAGCTACCGAGTAGACCTAAAAAGATGGGGTATCGTAGTAATTTGAGCATGAGTAATACAACCTCCTTTATCACATACATTGTATATTAGTCTTAATTTTCTGTATATATTTTTCAAGAAAAATAGTGGTACAATATATGAAGGATACGAGAAGAGAGGATGAAGATTAACGTATGTACGTTACTGTAACAGAAGCAGCATATAAAAAGATTATGGATACGATTCCAAATGAAGCGAAATATATAAAGTTATTTTACGATAATGAAGGTTGCGGTTGTGTAATGAGCGGAATTATCGATTTAGTAGCTGTAGCAGAAAAAGATGAGCGCGATGTGGATATCGAATCCAGCACAATGAACTTTATCGCTGATCGTACAAAACTTGTATTTATGGACGACAAGTTAACAGTTGATTGGCATGAAGGTGGAGGAACTTTTCAGCTGAAGAGTCCGAGCCAATTTTATAATCCAAACATGAAGTTACACGTTCCAGTGTAGTAAAGAAAGGTGGTTCCAAAATGTATTTTGGAACCACCTTTTCTATTGTATAAGTCGCTATATTTAAAAAATCGTTGATATAATTCGAGTTGCGCTGATATATTCGAAAAATCACCGATATAATTTCATGTACCAAAACGTTGCATATAATACAAAGATTTTTTCACATAATGAAATGTACATGTGATTGAATTTTCTGTATAATCGTATTTGCGGAGGGGATACGCATGAGAAGATGGGGAATTGAATTATTAATTTTAGCAGTCGTTATTATTTGGGGGATTAATTTTACGATTGCGAAATATGGACTTTTAGAATTTACAGCAATTGAGTTTACTGCACTTCGGATGATATCGGCGGCACCGCTTATGTTACTCCTTACATTTTTTATTGAAAAGTCGGTTTATATGGAGCGAAAGGATATACCTAGATTAATCATCGTTAGCGTTGTAGGTATTATACTGTATCAAACATTATTTATGGAAACTGTCAAATATACATCCGCTACAAATGCCTCTTTACTCATTTCTATTTCACCTATTTTTACAACGTTATTTGCGATTTTCTTGAAACAAGAAAAATTTTCTTCTCGAAAGTTAATCGGTTCTATGATTGCTTTTGGTGGGGCAGCATTAGTTTTAGTAGCAGGGCATTCACTTGCTAGTTCTTTTTATGGAAATGGGATTGGACTCATTACATCAATATGCTGGGGGCTTTATCCTGTTTTAGCTGGTCCATTAATTCAAAAATATTCAGCACTACGTGTTACCGCATGGTCAGCATTAGTTGGTGCGATTCCGCTCTTATTGTTAAGTGGACCACACGTATTTATAATGCCATTTCACATTACACACGGAATGACACTATTCGCTTTACTATATTCTATTTTCTTTGTAACAGTGTTTGGTTTAGTAATGTGGTATGTTGGAGTTCAAAAAATTGGGGCGTCACATACGATGGTATATATGTATATAACGCCGCTTGTAGCTGTTTTATTTGCAGCTGTATGGGCAAATGAATATGTATCATTTCAACAAATAATTGGTGGAATTATTATTTTCTTCGGTTTATGGTTTGTGAAATCGGAGAAAGTAAAAGTGCATTCTACTGCGGGGGAACCTATATCAAAATAGGAAAACAGATCACCTATGATCTGCTTTCCTATTTTTTTATTTTTGGTAAGAAGATGAGAAATAAGATAGCAGTAATAAGTGGAATTAAGTTTAAAAATGGAATACGGAAGAGTGTAATAAGAATAATACCTGGGAGAAGAACACCGAGGACAGCGTAAAAAATGCTATGATTTTTCGTGTACCAATACAATGAAAGTCCAATAAGTGCAGGGATAATAAGGTGGATGAGAGCCATTAAAAAATAAATCATTAGACGCCCCCTTTATTTGTGTACTTATTACATCATATCCGTATGTTCATAGATTGATATCATTTTTTTCATAAATGGACGAAAAAAGTTTGAAAAACCGTCACAAAATATGAGAATATGATGTTTGAAATCTTGTATAATATTATTTTCTAAAAACATTTAAACAACATAAACATACTGTTTATGTTGTTTTTAATTTGAGTGAAATGAATTTAAGGAATATGCATTTAAAAGAAATTTTTTGTTGGATAAATAAGAACGAATGAAGAGAGGTACAGCATGATTAGTATGTCATTAAGGTCATTTAAAATTCAATCGTATTATATACTAGGTATTTTGTTAATAGGATGGATGCTAACACCTTTTTCAGCACATTTTTTAGGCGCTGGAATTGGGCTTATTGTAAGTATGTATTGCGTTTGGCTTTTAGGGAGAAGAATTGAGAAGCTTGGAGATAGTATTGTAAAGAAAACGAAAGCACCGACGCTCGGTATGTTTAATCGTTTTGCCGCTGCTATTTTAGGTGCTATTATTATGTACGAAATTGAGCACCACATGGTTATGTGGGCATTTGCAGTAGGGATTATGGGTGGTTATTTCTTAATCGTTGTGAATTTAGGATACTATAGTATGAAAGATGAGAAAGAATTAACGAAGAGATAAAAAGATAAAAAGCCTCTTTTTAGATGGAATAGAGGATCCAGCGGGGGATAGAAGCGGTTAGGGACTGTTTTAGCCCCACGCGGAGTAAAACCAGAAGGATGTAGCGAGTAGGGATATAATTTATATGTTAGAAGCCGTGATTTGTCTGTGTGGAAATGAGGTTATTCTGGGATAGGGGATTCTGCGAGGGGGAGTACAACAGGAAGTGAAACTTTGAATAAAATGTAGGTATCTGCTTCCAATAAGTTAACATGAAATCAAGTATGAGTATGACTTTTAGGTTCTTTAAAAAAGTTGGATATAATACAAAAAACTATTCCGATAATTAGAATAATATATTTTATCGTTTCACTTGTATGCTCAAATAAATGAACGTTAAGCATTACAAGTCCCCAAAACATTTGGATCGCTCCATAACTGAATAAAATTTTTCCTGTACGAGAAAAGTTTTTCATAGGTTTCACCCCTTCCTATATATGTAAATTGTATCATAGAAAACTAAAAGTAAATAACTATAAAGAGAAAATTCTGTAAATTAACGAACTAAGTCACAGATGAGAGATTAACGTTTCACTTTATATAAGATAAAGAAAGAAGCTTACGCAAAAACGTAAGCTTCTTTTTTATGTAAGTGTGTGTAACCGTTAAGCCGCATTGGGTTTTGTCGGTGAGTACGCGAAACTTTACGGTTACACGACACTTATTCATATGAGTAAAGGGTGATTCCAACAGAAAGTTTGCACTTAAGCGATTGGGCCGCCTAAGTTAATAATGTCTTCAGATACGCTGTCGAACTTTTTGAAGTTAGCTTTGAATTCATTTGCAAGTTCGATTGCTTTTGCTTTGTAAGCAGCTTTATCAGCCCAAGTTTGTTCAGGCATTAACACTTCGTCAGGTACACCTGGTACGTGAAGTGGAACTTCAAGACCGAAGATGTCATGTTTAGCTGTTTCAGTTTTCGCAAGTTCACCGCTTAATGCCGATTGAATCATTGCGCGAGTGTAACCTAAGTTCATACGTTTACCAACGCCGTATTCGCCACCAGTCCAGCCAGTGTTTACTAAGAATACTTTCGCATCGTGTTTCTCGATCTTTTCACCAAGCATTTCAGCATAGCGAGATGCATCAAGTGGTAAGAATGGTGAACCGAAGCAAGTTGAGAATGTTGCTTGCGGAGATGTAACGCCGCGCTCTGTTCCTGCTAGTTTACTAGTATAACCACTTAAGAAATGGTACATAGCTTGTTCTTTTGATAACTTACTGATTGGAGGCAATACGCCTGATGCATCAGCAGTTAAGAAGATGATTGTATTTGGGTGTCCTGCAACACTTGGCAGTACGATATTGTCGATCGCATGCATAGGGTATGCAGCACGAGTATTTTCTGTTAAAGTAGTATCGTTATAGTCTGCGATACGCGTTTGGTCATTAATGATAACGTTTTCTAAAACAGATCCAAATGTGATTGCATCGAAAATTTGTGGTTCTTTCTCGTGAGAAAGGTTTACACATTTTGCGTAGCAACCGCCTTCAATATTGAATACACCGTTATCAGACCAACCGTGCTCATCATCACCGATTAATTTACGGTTTGGATCAGCAGATAATGTTGTTTTACCTGTTCCAGATAAACCGAAGAATAGTGCTACGTCGCCTTCTTCACCTACGTTTGCAGAGCAATGCATAGAAAGGATATCTTGTTCAGGTAATAAGAAGTTCATAATAGAGAAGATTGATTTTTTCATTTCTCCAGCGTATTCTGTACCACCAATTAGTACGATACGTTTTTCGAATGAAACCATAATGAATGCTTCAGAGTTTGTACCGTCAACAGCTGGATCAGCTTTGAAATTCGGTGCAGAAACAATTGTAAACTCTGATTCATGAGTTGTTAATTCTTCTTCAGTTGGACGAATGAATAATTGATGTACAAATAAATTGTGCCATGCATATTCATTAATAACTTGAATTGGTAGGCGGTAATTGCGGTCAGCGCCTGCAAATCCTTTGAAGACGAATAACTCTTCTTTCTCTTTTAAGTATTCTAAAACTTTCGTATATAATTTATTAAAATGTTCTTCAGAAATCGGTTGGTTCACTGCTCCCCAAGCAATTTTGTCAGCAACCGATGCTTCTTTCACAATAAATTTATCTTTAGGAGAACGTCCTGTATATTTTCCAGTTGAAGCAGAAACGGCACCAGTCGAAGTTAATTTCCCTTCATTTCGCATTAATACTTTTTCCACTAATTGCGGAACACTTAGTTGAATCTGTGCATTGCTTCCGTTCAATAATTCGTGTAAACCAATTTGGACATTCACAGTACTCATATTTATATACCATCCTTTTCATTTAATGAAATATTTCTCGTAATCCCCAACAAGAGTATAACACAATTATATAAATAATGTATACTATTTATTTCTTTTTGTTTGTGTGAATGAATTATTTCCTTATTAATATTTCATTTCAGGCGCACTGAGAAAAACTTTCAGGAAAATGTGAATATTAATTGACAAATGAATATCATTTCTTTAGTATAGGTTGGGACGGATACTCTCTTATCCCGAGCTGGCGGAGGGACAGGCCCGATGAAGCCCAGCAACCTCACTTGTATTGGTAAACACAAGTGAATAGGTGCTAAAACCTGTGCGAGGCTACAGGTCTCGAACGATAAGAGCGAAGGGCAAAAAGCAGTATGCAAGTAGCAAATTAAACCTTTCCTCTCTATTATGTAGGAAAGGTTTTTCTGTATGCTTGTGTGGGAGAATAAATGTATGTCGCAATCTGTGGCAAATTAAGGATGAGTTCCGTACAATATATACAATTACTGTAGGGAGGTTTACCACATGACAAAAAAACGTCATCTGTTCACATCTGAGTCTGTAACTGAAGGACATCCAGATAAGATTTGTGACCAAATTTCTGATTCAATTTTAGATGCGATCTTATCAAAAGACGCAAATGCACGTGTAGCTTGTGAAACAACTGTAACAACTGGTTTAGTATTGGTAGCGGGGGAAATTACGACTTCTACTTACGTAGATATTCCAAAAATCGTTCGTGAAACAATTCAAGGCATTGGTTACACACGCGCAAAATACGGATTCGATGCAGAAACTTGTGCAGTTTTAACATCTATCGATGAGCAATCTGCTGACATCGCTATGGGTGTTGACCAAGCGCTAGAAGCACGCGAAGGTCAAATGACTGACGCTGAGATTGAGGCAATTGGTGCAGGAGACCAAGGTTTAATGTTTGGTTTCGCATGTAATGAAACACAAGAGTTAATGCCACTTCCAATCTCGCTTGCTCACAAATTAGCTCGCCGTTTAACTGAAGTACGTAAAGATGATACATTATCATACCTACGTCCGGATGGAAAAACGCAAGTTACAGTTGAGTATGATGAAAATGGTAAACCGGTACGTGTTGATACTATCGTAATTTCTACACAACATCACCCAGATGTTACATGGGAAGAAATCGATCGCGACTTAAAAGAGCACGTAATTAAAGCTGTAGTACCAGCAGAATTAATGGATGGAGAAACAAAATTCTTCATTAACCCAACTGGCCGCTTCGTAATTGGTGGACCACAAGGTGATGCTGGTTTAACAGGACGTAAAATCATCGTTGATACTTACGGTGGATACGCTCGCCACGGTGGCGGTGCATTCTCTGGTAAAGATGCAACAAAAGTTGACCGTTCTGCAGCATATGCAGCTCGTTATGTTGCGAAAAACATCGTAGCAGCTGGTCTTGCTGAAAAAGCAGAAGTACAACTTGCATACGCAATCGGTGTAGCACAACCAGTATCAATTTCAGTTGATACATTCGGCACTGGTAAAGTATCTGAAGACGTACTAGTAGAACTAGTTCGTAACAACTTCGATCTTCGCCCAGCTGGTATTATTAAAATGCTAGACTTACGTCGCCCAATTTACAAACAAACAGCAGCTTACGGTCACTTCGGACGTACTGATGTAGATCTATCATGGGAACGTACAGACAAAGCTGCAGCTTTAAAAGAGCAAGCTGGTCTATAATATATGAAAAAAAGCTTTGCGCGGTGAGCGCAAAGCTTTTTTTATTTATAATTACGTTGGAATAAAGCGAAGAGTTCAATGTCATGCCAAGTGCCGTTGCGGAATATAGCTTCTTTACAAGTTCCTTCATGTTGAAAACCGAGTGATTTATATAATTTAATTGCTCTATCGTTAAAAGAAAATACTCGTAAAGAAAGGCGATGTAAATTTAATTCTAAAAATGCATAATTCAATAATAAGGTGAAAGCTTCCTTCCCATAACCTTGCCCCCAGTAATCCTTTTTACCAATATCAATAATGCATTCAGCGTTTCGATTATACGAATCAATATGAATTAAAGACGTAATACCAATTGGAAGGTTCGTAGCTTTTTCTTCAATGATATAGCTCTTAGAGTTTGGAGAATGAATAAATTGCTGGCAAAGTTTTTCTGTATCTTGTAAGGAATATTTATCAAGGTTAAGTGTAGTTGAACTCATAACGTCTATATCATTATGCCATTTATAATACGTTAGAATATCATCTTCGGAAAACTTTCGTAACTGGATACGGTTTGATTCAAACAATATAAGCCCACCTTTTGTATTTACTAGTTTTTGTTCATTATTTCAATACACGAGCTACAATAAATGTGTCCTTCTAGTTCAATATACTTTCTTATATTAGTCATACCACTTGACGGAAATGGCATATGAATCCACGCTTTTTCATACGTTTGTATTTCTTTCCCGCATGATTTACAAAGGATTGGTTTCTTCTTGAACATATGTAATTACCCTTTCATTTGACGTGCTTTGCCTGCGCAAAAAGCACTGCTTAGTAAAAATAGTGTTGCGCATATAATACTTACTGATGTAGCGTATGGAATTGCGCCTTTTAGAGAAAAGCCAACAGTGATGGAAGCGACGAATAAGAGGATGAATGTTGTTGTTAATTTTTTGTATAGTTCCATAATATGTAGACCTCCGATTTATTTGGTAGTGCAATTTTAAAAACTGAATTTTAATCTGTAGAAAATACCAAAAAGTTAAAGGTTAGCTAACGATGTGAAGTCTAGGGGGATAAGAAAGGATGTTTTCATTTTCCTTTTTGTGGGTTAGTATACTTATATTGTATCATGGCCCGTTGTTGGCTTCATACATAATTGTGTAAAGATATGTATGATAAAATGAAGAAAAGTCTTTAAGAAAGGAAAGATGAAAAAATGAGCGTAACCGAACATAAAAAACAAGCGCCAAAAGAAGTACGTTGTAAGATCGTGACGATTTCCGATACACGTACAGAAGAGACAGATAAGAGCGGACAACTATTACATGCATTGCTAAAAGAAGCAGGACATAAAGTGACTTCTTATGAAATTGTAAAAGATGATAAAGAAAGTATTCAGCAGGCAGTATTAGCTGGTTATCATAGGGAAGATGTAGACGTTGTATTAACAAATGGCGGAACTGGTATTACGAAACGCGATGTGACGATTGAAGCAGTATCAGCGTTATTACATAAAGAAATTGTTGGATTTGGTGAGTTGTTCCGCATGATTAGTTATTTAGAAGATATCGGAAGCAGCGCAATGTTAAGCAGAGCGATTGGTGGCACAATTGGGCGCAAAGTAGTTTTCTCGATGCCAGGATCGAGCGGAGCGGTTCACCTTGCGATGAATAAATTAATTTTACCAGAACTAGGTCATATTACATTTGAGTTGCATCGCCAATGAGTAAGTGGGCTGGAATTGTATTAGCGGGTGGTATGTCGAGTAGATTCGGTGAGCCGAAAGCATTAGCAAGCTGGCAAGGGAGTACTTTTATTGAGCATATTTTGAAAGTGATGACAAGTGCGCTCCAAGAAGTTGTAGTCATTAGTCATTCTCATATAAAAGAGAGAGTAGAGAAATTCGTACAAGTGCCTGTTATCGAAGATATTCCGCATTATAAAGGGGACGGGCCACTTGCTGGAATTGTATCAGGAATGGAATATATAGAAGCAGATTGGTACGCTATTATGCCATGCGATGCGCCAAATGTTTCGCAAGAATGGTTTACCATTTTGCTAGAGCAAACGAGCAATGAATACGATGCGGTTGTACCTATTATTAATGGAAGGAAACAACCGTTACTTGCAGCGTATCATAACCGCGTGAAAGAAAAGATTTATGCTTTGCTTCAGAAAGAAAAAAGAAGTATGGGCCAGCTTTTATCACAATGTAATGTGAAATATATTGCTGGTGAAGATGTACAAGCGAATGCGGATTGGTTTATAAATGTGAATACGAAAGAAGAATATGTGCAGGCTCAAAAAGACCTTTCAAATGAATGAAAGGTTTTTTGGTATACAGAAATTGGGGAACAATTACTGTATAAAGGTATGTGAGTAAGTTGATTTTAAGGGGAATTTCTTAAAATCACTATACAGTTAAAATAATGTATAACCATATATTGATTTTTATGGGTTTTTATTACAAGTCTATTTAGTTATGTTTATTTTTGTTATAATGAATATAGGGATAAAAGGATATTTAACCTTGTGTATTATTAAATTAAGTTAATTTTGCAAATATGTAAAAAACCCCCTTCTTTTTGAAGGGAGTTTTTTTATTTAAGCAAGCAACTCTGATTCGTTATGCTGAAGGACTTCTTCATATTGGTTAAGCAAGCCACGAAAGATCTCATCCCAGCTCTTTGATTTCGCATAAGATGAAGCTGCTATTCCCATCTGCTCCAGTTTTTCTTCATTTTGTAATAAAGAATAAATGGATGATAGAAATGCGTCCTCATTTTTGGGCGGACAAAGAACTCCCGTTTTTCCATCTGTAATAATATTTTTAACCCCGCCACTATTTGCACCGATGACAGGTGTACCGCATGCAAGCGATTCAAGTACAACATTTCCGAATGTTTCAGTAGCTGATGGAAATACCATCAAGTTAGAACAAGCATATGCTTCAGCTAAATCTACGCCTTGTAAATAGCCAGTAAACGTGACATTTGTTTGCGGAACAGTTTCACGCAAATTTGTTGCTAGAGGACCGTCTCCTGCTATAAGCCAATGAATATCGTTTCGAGTATGCGTTGATTTAACGATAAGATTTTGCAACGTATCAATATCTTTTTCAGGAGCAATCCGTCCAACATAGGAAAGGACATACTTCGCTGTAATATTATATTTTTTTCGGAATAGGTCTGTATTGTAAGATGGATGAAAGAGTGTGCAATCTACACCACGTCCCCATATAGAGAGAGCTTGAAAGCCTTTATGTTTTAATTGATGTAATGTTTCAGGGGAGGGAACGAAATTTTTTTGCATATGACTATGAAACCATTTTAAATAGTTCCAAAGCATATTGGAGAGAAATTCAATTTTGTAATAGCGTAAATAAGCATCGAAATCAGTATGATAAGAACCGACAACTGGGATGTTTAACTTTTTTGCGTAATACAGTCCACAAAGTCCCATGTTGAAAGGTGTGGCAATGTGAATCATGTCAGGTTTAAAGGCAAGAAGTTCTCGTTTAATGCGCGGAGTAGGAAAAGAAAAACGACATTCTGGATATAATATTGTTAACGGGATACTTCTCATCTTATTCACATTCGCTACGAAATTATCTTCAGCTGTATGCTGAGGAGCGAAAACAGAATAGGCGATTTTTTCTCTCTGAAAATATCGTGTTAACCGCGCTAACGTTTTCGCAACCCCGTTCACTTGTGGCGTAAAAGTATCGGTAAAAATGGCGACTCTCATCATATCACTCCTTTATGTGAAAAGTGGGATGAATTGATAAAAAGAGATGATGCCAGAGCAAGTGCCGAGGCACATACCGACGAATACATCAGACGGATAGTGAAGCCCTAAATAAATGCGCGAAATACCAACGCATAATGCTAACGGTAATAGAAAGACAAGTAAGCTTGGATTATAGCAAATAAATGGAATAAAGACAGAGAAAACGGCTGTTGTGTGACCAGACGGGAAAGAGTGGTCTTGTAATGGATGGACTGGATATTTTGCATCCTGAATTGTTAAATAAGGACGTTTTCGCGGATACCATCTTTTTAATATTTGCACAGGAATATGGCTAATTGCTAACGAAATAGCAGTTGCAATTGCAACTTGGTGCAAAGTTCCATCTGCGAAAATTAAAAAGAATAGTGTGAGTGCGATGGAGAAAGTCGCGCCGCCGATATGAGTAATATTGCTGAAAAAGACATTTAACGTTTTTTGATCAAAGTATTGGTTAATTCCTTTGAAAATGTAACATTCTATTTTATACAGTCCACTGACCTTCATGAAAATTCTCCTCCCTCGTTTACATATATATGGAGATATTAGCTTTTATTTTAATAAGATTTTGTTGAGGGAGTAATAATGTTTTGTAAAGAAAAAGTTAGATTTTATATAAAAAAAGCTGCCAGTGTTATGGCAGCGGTAAAATTATTTTTGTAGTGATTTATAATATTGACCTTTTTCAACATATTGCGTGCGAATTCGCTCCATGTCTTTACGGTCTTCCTCTGTTAATTCACGAACGACTTTCGCTGGACGACCGAAAGCTAACGTGTTTGGCGGGATTTTCTTTCCTTGTGAAACGAGGCTTCCAGCACCGATAAAGGCTCCTTCGCCAATTTCAGCGCCATCTAATATAATAGATCCCATTCCAATTAAAGCATCTTTTTTAATATGACAGCTATGTAAAATAACTTGATGCCCAACTGTAACGTCATCTTCTAAAATAAGAGGATACTGTGGACTTTGATGAAGTGTACATTGATCTTGTACATTTACCCGGTCTCCGATGATTGTTGGTGAAACATCGCCGCGTATAACTGTATTAAACCAAATACTTGATTCCTCGCCAACGGAAACATCACCTGTAATGGTAACGTAGTCAGCGATAAAAGCACTACTCGCAATTTTCGGATTTTTTTCTTTATAAGGATATATCATGTAAAGCCTTCCTTTCCTAGAGACTAGTTTCAGTGTATCAAATTATGAAAAAGAGTGAAATGGAGGAGGTTCGTATGTGGAATTACGAAGCGGAGGAAGCAAAGGCTGTAATCGTTATTGTGCACGGAGCGATGGAATATCACGGACGTTATGAAGCCGTGGCGGAAATGTGGAATTATAACGGCTACCACGTCGTGATGGGAGACCTTCCGTCACATGGAACGACTTCAAGAAATAGAGGACATATTGATTCATTTGATGAATACATAGAGGAAGTTAAATTATGGGTGAAAGAGGCAAGAAAGTATAGGTTGCCTATCTTTTTATTTGGTCATAGTATGGGTGGTCTTATCGTCATTCGTATGATGCAAGAAACGAAGAGAGAAGATGTAGATGGCATTATTTTAAGTTCGCCATGTTTAGGCGTATTAGCTGAACCTTCTGCACCGCTGCAAGCTGCCTCAAAAATATTAAATATTATCGCACCAAAATTGCAATTCGCAACGAATCTTACAGTGGAAATGTCAACTCGTAATCATGAAGTGAGAGATGCAATGGAGAATGATTCATTGTTCTTGCGCAAAGTATCAGTACGTTGGTATAGTGAATTGATTAAGTCTATTGAAATTGCCCATAAGAAAATAGATGATTTTCCAGATGTTCCGCTCTTGCTAATGCAAGCATGTGAGGATAAACTTGTAGATAAAATACGTGTCCGTACTTGGTTTGATAATGTTAAAATAAGTGATAAGGCTTTTAAAGAATGGCCGAATTGTTATCATGAGTTATTAAATGAGTATGAGCGTGATGAAATTTTGAATTATATTCAGTCATTTACTGAAATACGCATCAATAACATAATAGAAACAAATAAGTAAATTATTTGTACATTGAATAGAGGAGATGAAGGAAGAAGTGAACGTACCGAGTAATCCCATAACGCTCATGGCGAAAGTATACCGTGATGTGTTTCCGGTTGTACACCATGAGCTAGCGATGTGGAAAGAGCGTGCCTACCATATTCCGAATGATGAGCTTCATAGTCAGGCAATCGCAAGTATTGAGCATAAAACGTTTCATTGCGAAGGCGGTGGCATTTTAGCGCTATTAGCAAATGAACACCGAGAGGAATGTATTCGTTTTATCGTCGCATATCAAACGATTAGTGACTACTTAGATAATTTATGTGATCGCAGTACATCACTTGATCCAAATGATTTTGCCGCACTGCATGAATCGATGTTAATGGCATTATCACCTGAAGTAGAAGGTGGCGGTAATTATTATCGTTATCGTGATGATCAAGATGATGGTGGTTATTTAGATGAACTTGTTGAAACATGCCAAGATGTTTTAAAGAAAACGAAGCACTATGACAAAATTGCTCCTATTCTTCATGAACTTGCTTGTTATTATTGTGATTTGCAAATTCATAAACATGTGAAATTAGAAGAAAGAGAACCACGATTACAAACGTGGTTTGAAGCGCATAAAGAAAACTTACCAGAGATGAGTTGGTTTGAATTTTCAGCATGTGCTGGTTCTACACTTGGAATCTTCTGCCTTGTGGCATATGCCTTTCATGATGAATTACATGATGAAGATATTGCGAAAATTAGACAAGGGTACTTCCCTTACGTACAAGGACTTCATATTTTACTTGATTATTTCATTGATCAAGAAGAAGACCGTATAGGCGGAGATTTAAATTTCTGTAGTTATTACGAAAACGAGCAAGTTATATTAGATCGTATGAAACACTTTGTAGAAGAAGCAGAGAAGAGCATTGGTGATTTGCCTCATGCAAAGTTTCATCGTCTCATAAGCCGAGGGTTACTTGGTATTTATTTATCAGACCAAAAAGTATCAGCACAAAAGAATATGCACAAAATGGCACGGCGCATTGTAAAATACGGTGGTCTCACTTCACGATTCTTCTATTGGAACGGGAAGATGTACCGAAAGAAAACGGCGCAGTGATGAAGAAAACCACTCATGTAGAGTGGTTTTTTTTGTTATAATATGGTAAAGGTGGTGGCGGAAATGAAGAGATTGTTTCAAAAGCTATATGACCATATTGAGGTTATATTACTCGTGCTACTTTCCATTTCATTTGTAACAGGAACGTATATGATGATGAATAAAGCCGGTGGTCCTACAATGATGGATTACGTAGCCCAAGTTATTATTGCATTGATTATTATAGTAGATATTGTCTTTTTAATAAGTGGTAGAAAAAAAGAAAATAGTAAATAAAAAAGCATTTGTACACGAGAGTACAAATGCTTTTTATTATGATCGTATTTTTGAAAATACATATATAAGAAGTTCAATCACAAAAATAGCTAAAACAGATAGTCCGAATAAAGGCATGATAGCGCCTAGTATAACCATCATGATAAAGAAAACGGCTATGCTTTTCTTATCTCTTTGCTTTGGCGGTGCTGCTAATTTTCCTTTCGGCTTTCTTGCTAACCACATTTTTATTCCGTAATAAATGAGAAGTAATAAAGATAATGTCGTTAGTAAGCATAATATTTTATTTGGCCATCCGAATAAATGACCTTCATGAAGCGGGATACCGTAAGTGAACCATTGTGCAAATAAGCCATAATCACGATAGTCCGTTTTTGAAATGAGTTCCCCGCTATATTGATCAAAGTAAGCTGTTATTTCCTCATTTGGTGCAACATGCATACCTGTAATACCAGAACCGCTTGATTTCGAAACGGTGAATACACCTTTCGGATCAGCTGGTAGTGAAAGAACATATGGCTTCTTTATTTCAATTCCTTTTTGTAATTCATCGACAGAAATTGCTTTCGGTTCATTCGAATTCGATTCAGGAGGAGCTTCTTTTCTAGTTGCCCACGGCAATTCTTTTACCTTTGATTCAGGCGGTGCCAGATACAACTTTGGATATCCGATTGATTCATTCGACGCTGCGATTTTATAAATTTGGTTGCCCATAAATCCTGACCACGGCAATCCAGATGCGACTAGCAGAACGAGAGGAATTGTAAATATAATACCGATAAAAGAATGACGTCTTTTTGCTTTTTCTCGCTTATTGGATGCCGGTGTGTTTTTGAACTGGCGAATACTCATATACAACCCAGTCACAATTAAGAAGATTGTCCAACATGCCGCAAGTTCTACAATATAGTTAACGACAGTGCCACCAACTAAAAGAGAACTATGTAATTCACGCATTATATTCGCAAATGTTTCACTTGCATTTTGATCCCCAACAATTTGATTATTGCTATCTAAATACACATACTTTTGTTGTCCAGTATACTCATTTGCAATCGTAAGTCTCGTATTATAATCCCCATTAAACTCACTAATTTTCGCCACACTATAATGTGGATATTTTTTCTCTGTTAAGGAAATAGAATCAGCCATTGAGATAGATTCTGTTTGAGCACTCTTCCCAAAATATAAATCTTTATAGATGAAATCTTCAACTTCCTCCCGAAATAAATACCCAATTCCGCTTAGTGATAACGTAATAAGAAGCGGCGTAATAAAAAGCCCAGCATAAAAATGCCAACGCCAAAAAATGTAATGAAGCGAACGATTTACTTTCATACTTTCAGTTCCCCTAACCTTCCCTATATGAATAACTACTTATTTAATATAGCGAGATTAAGTGTGATTACTTTGAAAGAATTGTGAAGAAAGTTAAAAGTTTTGGGGATTTTTATGGGTGAGACATACAATACGCAATGCAAAGCTTAGTTGAATGAATTAGCTCTTCATTTCCTTTTTGTAGCCTAATTTGAAGTGCCTTTTGAAAATAAGTAAGGGCGGTTTGGAAGTCACCCTCATCTAATTTGCTTTTTCCATAATGTTGGTAGAAAAAATCTTCATAAGCGGGTAAGTCTGGTAGTGTTTGTAGAAGTTTGGCAAAGATTGTATTTGCAGCAGAAAAATTTCTTTCCCAATGATATGTATGTGCGAGACGAAGTTTGTTAATAAAAAGCCCTTGGATGTTGTCTGTTTGTGTGTAATATTCAATGGCCTTCTGTAAGTAATACTTACTGTCAGAAAGGTTGCCAGTGATTCGTTCATAAACACCGATTAATCCGCAGTTTTTCCCATATAATGGTCCTTCATGTAAATCCTCTTTCAAAAATACAATCCCTTGCTTCATTTCAGCAAGGGATAAAGGTTTTTCTCTAAGGTTTTCATCAAACGTGTATCCCATTTCAAAAGGTATATTCATTTGGCCCCCCGTATATTTTCTAAATACATCTTAACAATCGCTTTCGCAAGACATTGAGAGGAATCAACAAAATCCTCACTCGCCACAACATTCAAATCGGTACATGCGATAATGGCAGTATCTACTTCATCTCTCAATTGTAAAACGAGCGCATTCCACAATTCGCGAGCTTCTTCAACCTCTCCAGATTTAATACAAGAAATGATTTGACTAATCATTTCTTGCCATTTTTCATGATGAATGTATTCTATATTACGCTTTGCAATCCCATCTTGGTAAATACCAGCTTGAACAGTTGCTTCTGTTGCGAGAAGAGCGACTCTTTTTACGTTTTTAGGAATTGCTTGTAACGTTTCATCGACTATATTTAAAATCGGGATAGAAAGAGATTGCTGTAATTCTTCAAAATAAAGATGCGCTGTATTACACGGCATAGCGATAAATTCTACGCCAGTACTTTCGAGTTTTTGTGCCCCTTCAATAATCGCTTTTTTCATCGCTTCGTGATCAATAGGGCGATCCATATAAAATGGTGTTGGGCACGAATAAATCATCATATTAGGAAAGTCCATATCATGCTTTGCTCCGTATATTGTTTGGCACTTTGCTACAACTGTATCGACGAATGGACCAGTTGATTTTGGTCCCATTCCTGCTAGTATTCCGATCATTGTTTCGTCTCCTTTAATATGTAATTAAAAACGTTTTTTGCGAACGATAAACAGAAATAAGGTAAATAATAAAAATGAATATACGATAGCCCAAGCTGTGAGCCATAGCGTGTGAGTCAGTATATTATATTTGTATTGTCCAAGCATTAGAAAGCTTTCGACAGGTGGTAAAAACCATAGTAACTCTTTTTTAAACCGGATAGATGCAATCGTTATAAGCAATATAAATGTAAGGCTAAGCCAAGCAGTGCCTGCTTTTTGAATCGTATTTCTAGTAAATAATGTTGCGATTGAAATTCCTAGTATAGAGAAAGACATGTGAGAGAGAAATCCGACTAGAAATAAAGAAACTGTCATTTTCTCATTAAACATTTGCAAAATAATGGGATAGATTACGGATATAAAAGATAATACAGTACAAATGAGAAGAGCCGTAATATATTTACCAACGTATAATGCGGAAATATTATTTGTATGTGAAATAGTGATTTGCTCTTGTACAGGATCTTCGGTATGAAAAATTGTGATTGTAATCCAGGCGGATAATAAATAAAGTGCGAGTGCTGTTTCTAAATATGTCGGTACAATAGGAGTCGGTTTATATGCATATACAAAAAGTAAGCTCATGAAGTACATCGTAATAGGAGGGACGTACTTATACGATTTTGTATAGTCGAGAAAGTGATAACGAATAAGAGCAAACATAATAAACCTTCTTTCGATTTAAAAGTTAGGTTGTAGCAGTGTGATAGATGCTTTTTTATGTAATAAAAACTGAAGTATGTCATTTGTATATTCTTTTTCGATGTGCAATTGAATAAGGTTTTGATTTGAATTGTGTGCAACGTGTATAAAACCGGATTGTTTTTGTAGTTCTATCGCTGAAAATGTTTCGTGAACGATTGCTTCAATATAGACTTGTTCTGCCCCTTTTTGTACAGGGATATTTTCCACAATTGTATGATTTGCTAACGTCACAATTCTATCGGCGAAGTTTTCTAATAGTTGTTTTTCGTGACATGTGAAGAGTATAGATATGCCTTGTTGTTTTAATGAGAGTAAAATATGTTCTAATTCTTGCTGAGAGTTAGGATCGAGCCCAGAAAGCGGTTCGTCTAAAATTAATAAATGGACGTCCGTAAGTAATGCTTGCATAATACCTGTTTTTTGTCTCATGCCTTTTGAAAAGTTTCGTACAACGGAATGCCTTGCATGATGTAAATGGAAAGACTCAAGGAGCATCGGAATTTTATCTTTTACATATTTTGTTGATAAACCGTGAATGTGGCCGAGATGATATAGATAATCCTCTAATGTAAAACGAATTCCTTCAGGAAAATGTTCAGGTACATAGCCGATTTGTATATGTTCTTTTCTTTGAAGTGTCCCTGCTGTAGGTAAAATAAATCCTGCAATTATTTTGAGCAGAGTACTTTTTCCAGTCCCGTTCCCGCCAATAATAGCGAGTGCTTCTCCTTCTGGAATGGATAAATCAATGTTGTCTAGTATAAGTGATTTACCATACTTCTTTTGAATTCCTCTTAGTTCTACTAACAAACTTCTATCCTTCTTTCTTCAAATAGTGTATATATCCATTATATAGGAGAATAACAAAAAGACGTGCAATGAGTGCACGTCTTTTTTTGTTATGTTTTGTCGAACAATCGATATATCCGAGAAATCGTTGATATATTACCCCGCATTAACGGGCAGTAAAACTCCCATCTTAAAATTCGGGTGGAGCAAAGAAGTTAGGTGGGAGATAAACTGCCCATAAATGCCCGATTGGTTCAACTAATAATCAGTGGGGGATTCCCCCCACTGATTAAAGTTTCACTTTATCGTTTCTCAATCGCCACAATAAATGGCGGGTTATTTTGCTGGTTAATGAAGCCATATCGCAGTACGTGAGCTTGTTTTTGGTCTAGTTCTTCGGCAAATTTGAGAACAGCGTCGCGTTCTACTTGTCCTTCTGGATGTCCGTGGTAAATAACAAGGACGATGATACCTTCAGGTGCCATTATTTCTAATAATTGTTCGATTGCTGAAATTGTTGAGTTCGGTTTTGTAACGATATGCTTGTCCCCGCCTGGAAGGTAACCTAAGTTGAAGATAGCGCCTGTTACTTTTCCTTTTGCATCTTCTGGTAGTACGGATAGAAGTGTATCGTGACTATCGTGAACTAAAACAGTACGTTCGAAAAGTTCTTTTTCTTTTAGACGAGTTGTAGAGCTTTCAATTGCCTCTTTTTGAATATCAAATCCAAATACTTTTCCGTTATCGCCAACGATTTCAGCTAGGAAGCAAGTGTCATGACCGTTTCCTAAAGTTGCATCTACAGCGTAATCGCCTTCTTTTACTGCCGTTTGCAAGAGAGTGCGAGCAAACGGTAATACACGTTCTAATTTCATTTTTGTTTCTCCTCATTTGCATATTTTCCTTGCCAGCTTCCGCGGCGTACAAATTCTGCATCGATGGAATTTAATACTTCCCATTTATTTAAGCTCCACATTGGACCAATCATTAAATCCGGTGGACCGTCACCTGTGATACGGTGCACAATTATGTCTTCTGGAATCATTTCAAGCTGGTCAACAACGAGACTTACGTAATCTTCAAGAGAAAGGAATTCTAGTTGTCCTTTTTCATATTGCTTCACCATTGGCGTTCCTTTTAATAAATGAAGTAAATGAATTTTAATTCCTTGTACATCAAGCTTCGCTACTTCACGAGCTGTTTCCATCATCATGTCGTAATCTTCCAGAGGAAGACCGTTAATAATATGAGAACAAACTCGAATGCCGTGCTTACGTAATTTATTTACGCCTTCCACATAAGACGGATAATCGTGAGCGCGATTAATAAGGTTTGCAGTACGTTCATGAACAGTTTGTAGTCCGAGTTCAACCCAAAGATACGTACGTTTATTTAAGTCCGCTAAATATGCAACGACATCGTCCGGTAAACAATCTGGACGAGTTGCGATAGAAAGACCGACAACGTCTTTTTCAGCTAGAAGCGGTTCGAATTTTTCTTTTAACACGTCAAGTGGTGCATGTGTATTTGTGTACGCCTGGAAATAAGCGATACATTTTCCGTCTTTCCACTTTGAGCGCATTTTTTCTTTCATTTCATGATATTGCGTTATAACATCATCGCGGCGATCACCAGCGAAGTCACCAGATCCAGCAGCACTGCAAAATGTACAACCGCCATAAGCAACTGTACCGTCACGGTTCGGACAATCGAAGCCAGCATCTAATGATACTTTAAAGATTTTTTCACCAAATTCATTTCGTAAATGGTAATTCCATGTATGATAACGTTTATTGTCGTTTGTATATGGAAAAGGGTTTTGAACCTTCATTACTTTCCCTCCTAAGCCGAGTCAAAATGAAACAAAATCCATTATAACATACTCATAAGGTTCATATGGAAGGGACACACTAAAGGGGAATTGAAGCAAGGAGGGACAATTATGGCAGAGCGTCAATCACTTGAATCGTATATTACACAAGCGGAACAAGCGTTGGAATATGCGAAAGAACAATTAGACCAAGGTATGAGACAAGAGCATTACAATACGATGGAGTATTCAGATGCGCAGTTGCAATTGGAACAAGCATATAACGATTTACAAACGATGCAACAACATGCGAATGATGAGCAACGTGAGCAGTTAAATAGAGCACGTATGGCAATTCGCCAATTGCAACATCAAATGATTATTACACCGCACTAATAAGGAGTGAATGTAATGGCGAAACGTTCAGATCAAAATAATCCAGAGCAAAAAACGCAAAATGGACATAACGCTGAGTTTTCAAATGAACTTGATCCAGTTGTGCAAGTAAAACAGCGTAACAGTAAAAAAGGACAACCTCAAAAATCGAAGCAATCAGAGTAGACCAGGTCGCAATATGACCTGGTTTTATTTTGCTATATGACAATAATGTAAGATTTCTGTAAGGTTTGTCGATAGTTGTAAGCTTACTTTTCCAGTAGAGTAAGGGAGGATTGAATTTTGGACAAGGAGTTGCTTTATGGGGAACAATATTACAAACAAACGAATTGATGAGTTAGATTATATTCGTGGCTTCGCATTACTGGGGATTATTTTAGTAAATATTCTTGCACTACTTAACATTAAAATTCCAGATCCTAATACAGTGGATGCTAGCTATCAAAGGTTTTTATACTTGTTTGTAGAAGGTCGTTTTTTCTCAATCTTCTCATTCTTATTTGGAGTGGGATTCTATATCTTTATCTCTAGAGCAATTGCAAAGGGCAAAAATGGATATGTTTTATTTTTACGCCGCTTAGTTGCACTATTCATTTTCGGTTTGATTCATCAAATGTTTCAACCCGGAGAGGCATTAGCGTTATATGCAATTTGCGGATTAATCGTTTTACCGTTTTATAAAGCGAAAAAAGAAGTGAACCTAGTACTAGGGCTTATTTTGACAATTACCTTCAGTATAATGGGAGCGAAAGAATTTTTACCGCTAGGTCTAATTTTATTAGGGCTTGCTGCAGGACAATATCGTGTATTTGAAAATCTTGCGCAAAATATAAAGAAAGTCGCTATTTTTACAGGTATTATGTTTGTTTTAAGTGTCATAGCTGTATGGTATCAATATGGGCACGTTCCTGCTGAACCATTTATAAATGGGATAATGGAAACTGAAGATGGAACAATGGATGCTGCAAGCCAATTTTTAAAAATAGGTATTACTGTTGGACCAATTATTTCAGCTTTCTATGTTGGAGCATTAATTTTATTACTTCAATTAAAACCAGTTCAAACATTGTTAGCGCCACTGAAATATTATGGACGTATGGCTTTAACAAATTATATCGGTCAAACTGCAATGATTTTAATCGCAGGAAGTGTATTTAATTTTGCAGGAAATTTAACTTACATGCAGACGTTATACGTATGCATTGCAATTTATGCAATTCAAATTGTGTTTAGTGTGATTTGGATGAAAATCTTTAAAATGGGTCCATTAGAATGGATTTGGCGTGTTATTACGTACTGGACGGTAACGCCTTTAAAGAAATAAAGTGAAACTTTAATCAGTGGGGGTCTTACTGCCCATTAAAGTGGGATAAAGTGAGAAGTGAGCTGTTCCTTTTGTGGAACAGCTCATTTTTATTGTCAGCTTTTGTCGATAAGTCGATATATTTTGAAAATCGCCGATATATTTGGAGTTACGGTCGATATATTTGAAAAATCGCCAATATAATTTCATTTACCGATTCAATATGTCACTAGTAGTAAAAGCCAAGCTTACAAGCAAACCTTTTTTATATTACAAAAGTGTAAGGTAATTGTAATGTTAACAAATAGCAGTTCATCTCCAAAAGGCGCAAAATAGGTAATGGAAAAACAAGCGTAGGAGGATATATATGACGAAACCAGTTGTAGACGTGAAAAACGTTCAAAAAGTGTACGGTAAAAAAGGTGAGAACCAATCACATGCATTAAAAGGTGTATCATTCTCAATTCAAGAGGGTGAGTTTGTTGGGATTATGGGACCATCTGGTTCGGGTAAAACAACATTATTAAATGTAATTTCAACGCTAGATAAAGCAACAGGCGGCGTTGTTGAAATCGCAGGAACGGATATTACAAAAATGAAGCAAGGTGAGCTGTCAGATTTCCGTTCACAAAAGTTAGGATTCATCTTCCAAGACTTTAACTTATTAGAGAACTTATCTATTTATGAAAACATCGCACTTCCATTATCTCTGCAAGGTGTCTCATCACGTAATATTGGACCGAAAGTAGAAAAGGTAGCTGATATGTTAGGCATTTCGGCAATACTTCAAAAATATCCATCTGAAGTATCTGGTGGACAGAAACAACGTTCAGCAGCAGCACGTGCTTTAGTGCATGAGCCAGCAATTATTTTAGGGGACGAGCCAACAGGAGCGCTTGATTCTAAAAATGCAGCGAGCTTACTTGATGCGATGACAAACTTAAATCAAGAGCAAGGTGTATCTATTATGATGGTTACACATGATCCGTATAGTGCAAGTTACTGTCAACGTATTTTATTCATTCAAGATGGTGAGCTATATAAAGAAATTCACCGTGGCGGTACGCGTGAAGAGTTCTATAAAGAAATTTTAGATGTACTTGCAGATTTAGGTACACAAAAAGCATAAGGAAGGAGGTTCAGGCATGTTATTTAAGCTTTCTATGTCAGGATTAAAAAGTAAGCTGAAGGACTATATTGTCTTACTTGTTGGTCTTGTCATGTCCATTTCAATTTTTTATATGTTCCAAACATTAGCGTTAAACGAAGCTTTCCTTAAAGAAAATTCTACTATTGGCCAAATTGGATTTGTATTCCAAGCAGGTTCATTTTTACTAGCCATTATAACGTTCTTCTATATTTTATATGCGAACTCTTTCTTATTATCTCTTCGTCAAAAAGAGTTTGGTATGTATATGATGTTAGGAGCAAAAAAGCATAAAGTTACATTACTTATGTTTATCGAAACAATCGTATTAGGTGCTGCGTCTCTTGCGATTGGTCTTATAGTTGGTGTAGGACTTGCAGAGGGTATCGGACAGTTGTTAATGAATCAATTAGAATTTACTGGTAAAGGATATAAAGCATTTTATTTACCATCAATGACTGTTACTTGCATCTTCTTCTTTGCACTATTTGTATTATCAGCAATTATGAACAGTATTAAGTTATCACGTATTTCTGTACTGCAACTTGTACATGCAGACGCACAAACAGAACGTGTTGCAGTAAAAGGAAAAATGACAGGTTTAGTTGCCTTCCTTGCGGTTATTTTGTTAGGAATGGGCTATGCATCAATGATTTACATGGAAAAACTAAGAGAAATGGGAATCATTATTGCATTAATTACCACAACAGCTGGTACTTACATGCTATTTGGATCACTTCTCCCGGTTATTATTAAAAAGTTAAAAAGTAATAAAAAGCGTAGTGAAAAAGGACTTAACGCTTTTACATTTGCGCAATTAAATTTCCGTATTAATAGTTTAACGAAGGTGCTTGCGACGGTAGCAATGTTAGTTGCGCTCGGAGCTGGTGCAATTTCAGGCGGTATGGCGTTTAAAAATAACGTTATAAAAATGGTTGATGGATTTGAAATTTATGATTCAGTAGTTCATAATCCAACGGCTGAAGAAAAGAAAATTTTAAATGGTATTACATTTAAAGAGAAAAATGAATATCGTTACAAAATCGATGATAAATACGTTTACTATGTAAAAGAGGATTTAGAGAAAAATCGTCCTGTAATAAGAGATATGGAAAATATGAAGTCGATGAAGGATGGCGTGAAAACGAAAAAAGTCTCAGAGGAACTACCAGTAGGTGCAGTTGCTAGAGAAATGAATGAAAAAGATGCGAATGCGAAAGAACTTCCACAAGAATGGGACGAGGCTTTCAGAACAATCCAACCATTCTATGTACATCAGGATCATGCAATTAAAATTGTAAATCAAAAAATGTACGATGAGATAAATGGTAAAGAAGGTATAGCATTTATCGGAAAAGTAGATGATTTCTTAACATATGAAAAAGAATGGAAAAAAATTGACGAGTTGCAACTAGATAAATATAAAAATGTAAAAGCTGAACAAATGAATAGTAAACATCAAATGTATGACATGTTCTACGGCTTTGCGAGCGGAACAGTATTTATGGGATTCTTCCTTGGAATTGCTTTCTTAGCAATGATGGCAAGTTGTCTCATGTTTAAAATTCTTTCAGGTGCATCAAAAGATATTACGCGTTATCAAATGCTTCGTAAAATCGGTGTGCGCCGTGAATTATTAACGAAATCGATTTATAAAGAGTTATTCTTAGTATTCTTATTCCCAGCAATTGTAGGTATTGCTCACGTATTAGTCGGTATGAATATTTTCGGATTTATTTTAATCGATCCGTACTTCCGTATTTGGGTACCAATCGTAATTTTCGTAGTTATTTACACGATTTATTACGTCATTACCGTTCAATTGTATAAAGGAATTGTTCTTCCGAAAGAAGATTAGTAAAAAACCGAGCGAAACTGCTCGGTTTTTATTATTTTCAGAAAAAAACACTTTAATGTTACTGAAATATATAATATAATATAAGTAAGTAACATAATATAGAAGTAGAAGCAGCTGGAAAATGAAAGGAGGAATCCGATCTGGAGAAAGAGGCTGAACTTGTATCCCCCTATTATTCCTACCCCTACTGTATTTGCACAATTATAAATTTCCAAACCTAAAAGTATATTGTAAAAATAATGGATAATACATGGAAATCTCATAGCGTGATAAGGTAAAATGGACAACATGATGAGAAAATTACCGTTCATAAGATGAGGAGAATACATGTATGGAAGTTGTAGAGGCATTAAAAGATATAAGCCAAATTGAGGCTATGAAAAAGTATTTAAAAGAGCACTCACAGCGAGATTATCTTTTATTTGTTATTGGAATTAACACAGGATTAAAGATTACTGAGCTACTTAGTATGAAATTTGAAGAGGTATTACATGAAGATGGAACTGTTAAAGAGTTTTATTCTCTTCCTGTGAAAGATGAAAAGTTTAAACAAGATATTTATTTAAATACAAAAGTAAAAGAAGCACTTTTAGAGTATGTACAATCTATTGATGTGAAAAGAGAAAACTACGTATTTCAATCGAATAAAACGAAAAATTCAATTACGCGTCAACAAGCGTATCGTGTAATTCATAATGCTGCTGAAGCGGTTGGGATTGTTGGAAAGATTGGAACGAACTCAATGAGAAAAACATTTGGATTTCACGCGTATAAAAGGGGAATAGCAATTGCGCTATTGCAAAAGCATTTCCATCACGCGACACCTTCAGAGACATTAAAGTATTTGGGAATCTCAAAAGATGAAGAATTTAAAACAGAGATTGATGTAGATTTGTAAAAGCCGTAACTAAAAAACTTTAGGAGGCGGGAATTATGAATATTAGAGAGAGTGAACTACCGGGCATTGGATGTAAGTTTGAAGTAATTACAAAAGGCAATGAAAAGCTGGTTATTGTAATTCATGATGATGGCCGAAGAGAAATGTATCATTTTGATGCGGATCATGATGAGAGTATTTCAAGCATTTCTCTTCGTGATTCTGAAGCGAGACAAATTGCGGCTATATTAGGCGGAATGGTATATAGACCACAAGCGTTAGACACGATTGAGATGGCTTTTGAAGGATTATCAATTGAATGGTTTAAGGTGGAAAATCATGCACCAGTCGTACAAAAAACAATTGGTAGCTTACATGTCAGAAAAACATATAACGTAACGATTATTGCTATTTTAAAAAAGAATATGAAGAAATTCTTTAATCCAGGTCCAGACTCTATTATTGAAGCTGGCGATATGCTCGTGTTATCGGGTGAAAGACATGAAGTGAAAAGAATTATTAATGAATTGCTTTCATCAGGAGGTGATTCATAATCGATGGATACTT
The DNA here is from genome assembly GCF_007363175.1 of Bacillus sp. BD59S. Taxonomy (NCBI): domain Bacteria; kingdom Bacillati; phylum Bacillota; class Bacilli; order Caryophanales; family Bacillaceae; genus Bacillus; species Bacillus sp. BD59S. The sequence goes on along the minus strand of NZ_CP034686.1, from coordinate 4,424,150 downwards.
TAATCTTTGAAGTTGGAACTGCGTTAGTATTAGTAGCTTTTGCAGCTATCCTCGCTGCGAAGTTAAAGTTCTCGATTATTCCGTTTCTCATTATACTCGGTATGTTAGTGGGGCCTCATGCCCCCGATTTAGGACTTATCGATTTAAGGTTTATTGAAAGCGGAGAAGTTATTTCCTTCCTCGGCCGTGTTGGCGTCATATTCCTCCTATTCTATTTAGGCTTAGAATTCTCAATAAAAAAATTAATTAAATCAGGAAAATCAATTGCTTTTGGGGGGACTGTCCACATATCACTTAATTTCATATTAGGTTTGCTTTATGGCTATGTGATGGGCTTCCCCCTATTAGAGACGTTAATTATTGCTGGAATCATTACAATTTCATCGAGTGCAATTGTTGCAAAAGTAATTGTTGATTTAAGAAGATCTGGTAATAAAGAGACTGAATTAATATTAGGAATCATCATGTTTGATGATATTTTTTTAGCTGTATATTTATCAGTCGTTTCAGGGTTAGTACTCGGTGGTGCCACATCATTTGTAGGTGCTCTTACATCGGTGTTAATCGCAGTAGGGTATATGCTACTATTCTTTGTAATCGCTAGAAAAGCTACGCCGTTCTTAAATAAAATATTAGATATTTCCTCAAATGAAATTTTTATTATCGTAATATTCGCTATTTTATTCTTCGTAGCAGGATTTTCCGAAACGATTCATGTCGCTGAGGCAATTGGAGCGTTATTGTTAGGACTCGTCTTTTCTGAAACAGAGCATAGCGATCGAATTGAGAAGCTCGTCGTCCCATTCCGTGATTTCTTTGGAGCCATATTCTTTTTCAGCTTCGGTTTAAGCATAGACCCGTTTTCGCTTGGAGGAGCAGTCTGGTTGGCATTAGGAGCAGTTTTCATTACTCTAATCTGCAATTTTACTGCTGGAATGATTGCAGGACGTAAAGCCGGGTTATCCCATAAGGCTTCTACGAATATAGGTTTAACACTCGTATCACGCGGGGAATTTTCTATTATTGTAGCGAATATCGGCATTGCCGGTGGCTTAATGGCAGCGATTAAACCGTTCTCTGCTTTATATGTTTTAATATTGGCATCGTTAGGACCGTTATTAACGAAAGAGTCTGGGAGAATATACTCTCTATTAGATAAGGTGTTTAAATGGAGTGCGAAAGAACGTGCAAAGCGAGAAAAGGAAGTTGGATAGTATAAATAAGGGGAGGCTGCATGAACTTCATGTAATCTCCTCTTTTTTTTATTGTTACTGCTGTCGTTTTTTGTCGGTAAGTCAATATATCTTAATAGTCGCTGATATATTTCGAGAATCGCCGATATATTTTCAAACAGCAATCATATAATTTCATTTACCGACAAACCATTATCTGAATTTCATCAACTATTAATCAGTTGCCTTCCTATTTAAAAACGACTACAATTTTACTGTTATATATATGAACGAAAAAAATAGAATAGGAGGGGAGACTATGCCAAGGAAAGTATGGCTATTAGTAGCTGGGATGATTATTAATGTCACGGGTGCTTCTTTTTTATGGCCTTTTAATACAATTTATTTGCATGATCACCTAGGAAAATCTTTATCTGTGGCCGGAATGGTATTAATGATCAACTCGCTTACTGGTGTAATCGGAAACTTGCTCGGCGGTGTTTTATTTGATAAATGGGGCGGTTATAAATCAACTTTAGTAGGAATTGTGATTACACTCGTATCGATTTTAGGTCTTGTGTTCTTCCACGGTTGGCCTTTATACGTTGTGTGGCTAGCGTTAATCGGTTTTGGTTCTGGAATGGTCTTCCCATCGATGTACGCGATGGTTGGTACGGTTTGGCCAGAGGGCGGAAGACGAGCATTTAATGCGATGTATGTTGGACAAAATGTTGGGATTGCAATCGGAACAGCATGTGGTGGATTAGTTGCATCGTATCGTTTTGACTATATTTTCTTAGCAAACTTTATTTTATACTTTGTTTTCTTTCTGATTGCTTTTATTGGATTCCGTGGTATGGAAGACAAAAAAGAGCCAGGAGTGCAAAAAGAAACCGAAATGAAAAAAGGTTGGTCGCTTACACCTGGATTCAAAGCACTTCTTATCGTATGTGTAGCATATGCTTTATGCTGGGTTACATACGTACAGTGGCAAGGGGCGATCGCAACACATATGCAAGAATTAAACATTAGCCTTCGTCACTATAGTTTATTATGGACGATAAACGGAGCGATGATCGTTTGTGCACAGCCACTAGTTAGTATGCTAATTCGCTGGATGAAACGTTCTTTAAAACAACAAATTATAATCGGAATCATCATTTTTGCGGCGTCATTCATTGTATTAAGTCAAGCGCAGCAATTTACGATGTTCCTTGTTGCGATGGTAACACTAACAATTGGTGAGTTATTCGTATGGCCAGCAGTTCCAACGATTGCAAATATACTTGCGCCAAAAGATAAGTTAGGGTTTTATCAAGGTGTTGTAAATAGTGCAGCGACTGTAGGGAAAATGTTCGGGCCAGTCGTTGGCGGAGCAATTGTTGATTTATATAATATGGAAGTATTGTTTATAGCAATCATGGTAATGCTTGTAGTAGCGCTTATCGCAACGAGTATGTATGATAAACGAGTAAAAGTAGAAGAAACAGTTGAAGAAAAAATTGCAGTTTAGTTTGACGGAACATGTTCACATGTTTTAGAATATATTTAAATAAAACAACCTTTAGAACAAGGGAGATAGCTCGGCTGTCTTAAGACGAATTCGTTAGTTATTAAAAGTAACGATTAACCGAGAAGCCCCGCTTTAAGTAAGCTCTTTAGAGATACTAAGCGAAGGGTAGTTCACTTAACTCATATTTGTAATAACAGTGAGAAGGAGTAGTAGTAATAGAAGCTGGTTTAGAGAGTTGACGGTCGGTGCAAGTCAATCCACGTTTCGTTATGAACTCGCCTTTGAGTTGCAGTTGTGAAACTAATAGTAGCAATTGCCGTTAATCCACGTTACGGATCTAAGCGAATGTATATTTTTACATTAATTTAGGGTGGTACCGCGGGAATCTATAACCTCTCGTCCCTTTCTAGGGATGAGAGGTTTTTTGTATTTTGGGCGGTGAAAATAAATAGAATTTCAAGGAGGGTATCTCATGAGCTTTAATCATCAAGAAATTGAGAAGAAGTGGCAAGGGTACTGGGAAGAGAATAAAACATTCCGTACGCCAGATGAGACAGAAAAACCAAAATTTTATGCACTAGATATGTTCCCATATCCATCAGGTGCAGGCTTACACGTAGGACATCCGGAAGGTTATACAGCGACAGATATTTTATCTCGTATGAAGCGTATGCAAGGATATAACGTTCTTCATCCAATGGGATGGGATGCATTCGGTCTTCCAGCAGAGCAATATGCACTTGATACTGGAAACAGCCCAGCTGAATTTACAGAGCATAATATTAATACATTCCGTAACCAAATTAAATCATTAGGTTTCTCTTACGATTGGGACCGTGAAGTAAATACAACAGATCCAAACTACTACAAGTGGACACAATGGATCTTCCTAAAACTATTTGAAAAAGGCTTAGCTTACGTTGATGAAGTACCTGTAAACTGGTGCCCAGCACTTGGTACAGTACTTGCAAACGAAGAAATCATTGACGGTAAGAGTGAGCGCGGTGGACATCCAGTTGAGCGTCGTCCGATGAGACAGTGGATGTTAAAAATTACAGCTTACGGAGATCGTCTATTAGAAGATCTAGATGAGCTTGATTGGCCAGAAAGCTTAAAAGATATGCAACGTAACTGGATTGGTCGTTCTGAAGGTGCCGAAGTACACTTCAACATCGATGGTACAGACGAGAAGTTCACAGTTTTCACAACGCGTCCTGATACATTATTCGGTGCAAGCTACTGCGTACTTGCTCCGGAACATGCACTTGTTGCTGATATTACAACTGCTGAACAAAAAGAAGCTGTAGAAGCTTACATTAATTCTGTAAAAATGAAGAGTGATTTAGAGCGTACAGAACTTGCGAAAGAGAAAACTGGTGTATTCACTGGTGCTTACGCAGTTAACCCAGTAAATGGTGAGAAGTTACCAATCTGGATCGCTGATTACGTTCTTGCAACTTACGGAACAGGTGCTGTAATGGCAGTTCCAGCTCATGATGAGCGTGACTATGAATTCGCATCAACGTTCAATCTTCCAATGAAGGAAGTTGTAAAAGGCGGAGACATTACGAAAGAAGCATACACAGGTGATGGTGCACACGTAAACTCAGCATTCCTTGATGGTTTAAATAAAGAAGAAGCAATCGCAAAAATGATTGAATGGCTTGAAGTAACGAGCGCAGGAAATCAAAAAGTAACGTACCGTCTACGTGACTGGTTATTCAGCCGTCAACGTTACTGGGGCGAGCCAATTCCAGTAATCCACTGGGAAGATGGCACAATGACAGCTGTGAAAGAAGAAGAATTACCATTAGTTCTTCCGAAAACAGAAAACATCCGTCCTTCAGGTACAGGTGAATCACCACTTGCTAACATTGACGAGTGGGTAAATGTTGTTGATCCTGAAACTGGTAAAAAAGGTCGTCGTGAAACAAACACAATGCCACAATGGGCTGGTAGCTGCTGGTACTACCTACGTTACATCGATCCAAACAATAGCGAAGCACTTGTAGATCCTGAAAAAGTAAAACAATGGCTTCCAGTTGATATTTATATCGGCGGAGCAGAACACGCTGTACTTCACTTACTATATGCTCGTTTCTGGCATAAAGTATTATACGATATTGGTGTAGTTCCAACGAAAGAGCCGTTCCAACAATTATTCAACCAAGGTATGATTCTAGGTGAAAACAACGAGAAAATGAGTAAATCAAAAGGTAACGTTGTAAACCCTGATGATATCGTAGCAAGCCACGGGGCAGATACACTTCGTCTATACGAAATGTTCATGGGACCATTAGATGCTTCAATTGCTTGGTCTGAAAATGGTCTTGACGGAGCTCGTCGTTTCCTAGACCGCGTATGGCGTCTATTCGTTCAAGATAACGGTGAATTAAGTGAGAAAATTACTGATGCACCAAATAAAGAGCTTGAAAAAGCTTACCATCAAACAGTGAAGAAAGTAACAGAAGACTATGCAGAGCTTCGCTTTAACACAGCGATTTCTCAAATGATGGTATTCATCAACGATGCATACAAAGCTGAAACACTTCCGAAAGAATATGTAGAAGGATTCGTAAAAATGATTGCACCAGTTGCACCTCACATTGGGGAAGAGCTATGGAGCAAACTTGGATACAATGAAACAATCACATATGCAAGCTGGCCAACATTTGATGAGTCTAAACTTGTAGAAGATGAAGTTGAAATCGTTGTTCAAGTTATGGGTAAAGTTCGCGCAAAACTAACAATGAGTAAAGACGCATCAAAAGAAGAAATGGAACAACTTGCACTTGAAGCAATTAAGGACCAAATTGAAGGTAAAACAGTTCGTAAAGTAATTGTAGTTCCTGGAAAACTTGTTAATGTTGTTGCAAACTAATTCATTCTAAATAAAAGCTCAGAGTATGTATACTCTGAGCTTTTTTGTGTAGAAAATAATCTCTGGATCACCTTAGTGTAAGTTTTCAATTATTCCATTACGTACAAATAAAAGAGCGGAATTCCCATACAGACAAACACCTATTTTTCTATAGGAAATATGATAGAAAAGGTAGGCTAAATTGAGTAGAAGAGGTGAAAGGAATGAAAGGGATGGACAATAATGCACCACATGGTTTTTTCGGAGGTGGTTCGGATAGTTATGAACAAATGATGTTAATGGGAGGAGCTGGCCAACAAGGATACGGTAGTATTCCGAGCTGGATGGGCGGAGCAGCAGGAGGTTTTCCGACATCGGTAGCTGGTATGCAAACTGGAATGCCTACATTAATGGGAGGCTTTTCGACATCAGGGGCTGGAATGCCTACAGTAACAGGAGGATTTCCAACATCGGTAGCTGGCGTACAGACAGGAATTCCAGTAGGGGTACCAACTACATTCCCATCTTTCGTTGGAGGAGTACAAACAGGATTTCCGGTACCGGGAGTAGGTGTTGTGGCAGGCGGAGTAGGTGGTTATCCGCAAGCTGTTCATGGTCATCATGTACATCACCATCACCAAGGCCAACACGGCCACCATGTACATCATCATCACCAAGGTCAGCACGGTCATCAAGGTCATCACCATCACCAAGGTCAGCACGGTCATCAAGGTCATCACCATCACCAAGGTCAGCACGGTCATCAAGGTCATCACCATCACCAAGGCCAACACGGCCACCATGTACATCATCACCAACAACAAGTACATCACCACGGTCAACACCACATTCATCCGCAAGCTGTTCTTTATCAAACACATCAAGGCCACCAGCACGGTCACCATAGTCAGCATCACCATCAAGGTCAGCACGGTCACCATGGCCAGCATCACCATCAAGGTCAGCACGGTCAGCACGGTCATCATGGCCAACATGGTCATCAAGGTCAACAACACCAACAACACCAACAGTATCAACAGTATCAACAACAACAATCTTCTCCTTGGACAGGTGGAATGGGGGCAGGAGGGGCAGCGGCAGGAGCAGCTAGCATTGGTGGAGCAGCAGGGCATGCTGGACACGTGGGTCATTAATGAGCCAAAAGAAAAAAGACATAATAAAAAACTGCTAGGAAATCCTAGCAGTTTTTTTCAGCTTCTTGGCGTTGACGTTCGATTTCAGCACGAAGTTGTGGCTCTGGTGCTTGCCAGCCTTCAGGTTTTAGAATTTTGCCGTCGCCTTCGCGGAATCTTGGTTTCCCATCAGGGAATAGTTTTGCCATGTTTGCATTATTTACAATTTCGAATCCTTTATCAGGACGTACGCCCATTTCGGCAAACGTGCCGAATGCAAAGTAAATAAGGTCAATCAGTGCATCGTATTGATCTTCAACAGTCGTTGCTTCTAGAAATTCTTCTAGCTCTTCTTGCATAAAACTCGCACGGATTTTTGCGCGCTCTTCTGCTAATTTTGTTGGAGTATTTGTCACAGGATGTCCGAATACTTCGTGCATTTTCGCAACAAGTTCGTACCCTTTATCTAAACCTTTTTCGTTTGTCATGTTGTTTCATCCTTTCTCGCTTTGTGCCGAATCCCATTGTAACATAAGGTGATTATGAAATGAAAAGAACATCTTATAGAAAATAAGATGCTCGCCTGTTATTCTTCTTTCTTAATTAAAATGGATAAAATAAGATCGATGCCAAATATACCAACGAGTAACATAGGGATAACGACAAGTAAATAACGTGTGAAGGAAACATTTTTTAAATATGTATGAGCAAATAAAAAGACGCCGAGAAATAAAATACCATTTAAAATAGGCTTTACTAATTTTTTAGACATAAGCTCCCCCATAAATATCTTCTCTCTCTATCTAAAATAAAAACTCCTCTTTCCGTTGTATCATGCTGGAGAGAGGAGTTCAATCATTTCTCATTCAATTACACCAGAATTTGTAATATTTACGGTGTATTTTATAGTAACTGGAACATCTTTGTACATTTGTCTCCACTCTTCTAATTTGAATGGGCGATAATGTTGCTTATATTTAGCACCTAGCCCGAGAGGATCGACGCCTAAAGACTTAAGTTGCTTAATTAACTTAGCAGCTTGTTTATCTAATTGTTTTTGAACATTTTTTTCAATGTTTTTTGTGTTCTTGTTATTTTCTAAGTTAATTTGCTTTGATAGTTCTTGAATACGTGCATCAAGATGAACGTGAATGAAAAAAGAAGGCTTCCCGTTTTTAATTTTTATATCGTAAGTTGGAACAGAACGAATATTATTAATCATTACATACGCAGAATCTGTTTTAAATTCATGTGAATCTAATTTATGTTTCTCTAATAGTCCTTTAAATATGAACATATCTTTTTCCGCAATTTTACCGATATATTTATCCTTTTTAAAAAGGCCAATTCCGGTAATTTTTATTTTATCACCATGCTTCTTTAGAATGGGAATATAGTAGTCTTGCCCTTCTTGATAATAACGGAATGCTCCTACATGGAGATTATCAGTTGGTAAAGGACCGGTCTCCATATTATGTTCTAGCAACTTTTTTATATAAATTGCAACGTTGTATGAAGTCGAATATTTGCCTTTTAAAAGTTCAGTACCATTCCCCTCTAATAAACCAACATATAAAGCGTTCCCTATGTTTACATCTCGAAGTAATGTATCGAATGAAGTAGACATTCCTTTTTTTGCAAGTCTGATCGTATATAGAGCGACACGCATTTGCCCGCTAGCAAAAGGTTGAGAAGACTCTAAAGATGTGTTTGCTTTTACTTGTTTTACCGCATTTGCAGTTCCTTCAAAAACTTGAACTTTATTTCCCTTTTTTTGAACCGGACAAACGAATGTTACTTTTACTTTATTATCTTTTGCTGCATCAAAAACTGTTCCTTGAATCAGCTGTACATCGTCGATAATATTTTTTTGTAAACATCCAGTTAGACTGAATAATGTTATACAAGAAATAAGTATTAATTTGCTTGTGCTTTTGATTTTTTCCATTTTCTTTTCACCCACACAATAATAAATAGGATTGGGATGTATACATAAATGAGCCAAAAACTAACCTTTGATACATTACTAATAAAGTTATTAATATCTTGTCTGTTTGTTAAAAGTTGTGAAACAATGAGAGTGATAAAGATAAAAGCGATTAAAACACCCCTTTGTTTTACACGGAATATTTCGTGAGTTGCTCTCATTGACGCCCATAAAGGGAGGATAAAACTTGAAATAATAACGAGTGCATAGCCTGAAATTGCAATATATTCGAGTCTTTCTATAAATGGTAATTGAATGACTTGGGTCATAGAAAGTTGTGCCCATATCGTTTTTAACAATTGTTTTTCACTAAAAAATGCAAAGGCTAAAAGGGTGCTAAATAAATATAGAAGATTTGAAAATAGTGCTCCAAGCTGAGCGTATTTATGAGATTGCATAGGCTTTTTCACAAATGGATATACCATGAGGTAAATCTCAAAACCGGTCATACTGTAGATTGACAGTTGAGCGGATTTTAAAATGTCTGAAAAAGAATGTGTGAATATAGGTAGTAAATTATCCCAATGTGAATATTTCAAAACGAATAAGCTTAGAAATAAATATCCTAATGTACCACCAACAGAGATGACGCAAATACCGGTAATTACACGAAATCCAGAAGAGATAATGTAATAGCTAACTAAGCACAAAAAGAGTGTTAACATAAAGGTGGAAGCGGTAGGAAACATCCATACTTGAATAATTTCGACATACGTTCGAATAACCGAAATACTGACGATTAAAAAATAAGCTGCAAAGATGATATTAAAGACATTCCCTATCCACTTTCCAAACGTTTGCCTTTGTAAATCAATTAAATTTCCATTTGTTTCTTTTAATAAAAAATACATCATCCATATAAGGAGATGGATACAGAGTCCTGTGATTAGAACGCCCATCCATCCGTCGTATCCAGCGGCCTTTGCGATGATTCGAGCGAAGCCGAGAACGCCAGCACCGAACTGTGCACCGTGAATTAAGAAGAAAACGAAGATAGGAGATATTTGATATTTTTCTTGAACTTTACTCATCGAATGCACCTCATTTCTTAATCATCAAAGTCCGATCTATGTTTTGTTGAAATTCCTTTCGCTGCTTTTTTTACATGTTGTGGTCTTGCTTGTACATCTCTTGTATCAATCATTGTTAAAGGGAAACGAATCCAAGAATCTTTAACAGATTGTTGTCTTGTTGGGTAGAACAAAGCGTATGGCTTGCGTAAAGAAGTAAGTCTAAATAGATGCGTAAATAAGAAGATAAATCCAAGAGAAATCCCGAAAAGTCCTCCTATTTCTGCAAATATGAGAAATGGGAAGCGTAGTAATCGAACCGCATTACCCATTTTATAAATAGGTGTAATAAAGGAAGCGAGTGCTGATAAGGCAACGATAATTAATAAAATATTACTCGTTAAACCAGCTTGTACAGATGCTTGCCCGATTACGATACCGCCTACAATACCGAGCGTTTGACCAACTTTCATCGGTAACCTCGCGCCAGCTTCCCTCAGTAAGTCGATTGCAAGTTCTAAAAAGAGTGCTTCAATTAAAGGCGGGAATGGTACTTGTGCTCTTGATAAAATTAAAGTTTCAAGTAAATCACTTGGAATGAGTTCATAATGATAATTTAAAACTGCAACGTATAACGGTGTAGCACAAATTGAAAATAGAACGGCAATTAATCTTAAAATCCTTGAAAATGTAGCGTACATCCAGGAGACGTTGTAGTCTTCTGGTGAAATAAAAAAATCGAAATAGGATACAGGTGTTAGTAAAACACTTGGAGAACCGTCCACAAAAATAGCGATTTTACCATCGATTAGTGCTTTTGTAACTCTATCAGTGCGTTCTGTATTGATATAGAGAGGGAAAATCGATTTTTCTCCCATCAATTCTTGTATATAAGCGCTATCATTAATTTGATCATATTCAAGAGCACGTAAAGACTCCTCTAGAAAATCAACATTATCTTTTTCAGCGAGGTTGTCTAAATACATCATGACAACTTTTGTTTTGGAAAACTCACCGATAATCATCTCTTTTGTTTGTAAATCTAAAACAGGAAGACGTTTTCGTACTAAATTTATGTTTGTATCAATATCCTCTACAAAACCTTCTTGCGGACCAATAACAGTCGATTCGTTTAAAGGAGGAGTTGGCGCACGATAATTATCAATTGCAATATTTGCGAGCATACATTTTTGATCTTGTTGATTTACTTGAACAATCGCATGCCCTTTTAAAACCATGTCTTCAATTTTTTGTAAATCGTTCGTAATTGTAATGCCGCTCATCGGAATATGTTCCTTCAGCTCTTCTAGTGATGCATTAGGTCGTTCTAAAAGAGTGGGCATTAAATATTTTTGTAATTTCTCTCCATCAAGCGAAGGACGATAGTAAGAAATCCAATAAGGCATCGTTTCGTCGTCGGATGTATGATAATTCACAAAATCACTAGACTTTTTCAGCTTCTCTATTAAATTTTGTAGAGAATGGATACGGTCTTTTTCTGGTTTCGTAAAATCATAAATACTATTACCTTTAGAGTTTTGCTGCTGTTGCCCTTGATCTGAGTTGTTTTGTTTAGAGTGTTGTTGTTGATTCTGCTCCGAGTTGTCTTGCTTAGAGTGTTGCTGTTGCCCTTGCTCCGAGCTGTTTTGTTTAGAGTTTTGCTGTTGTCCTTGCTCTGATTTGTGTCTTGTTTAGAGTGTTGCTGTTGTCCTTGCTTGGATTTGTCTTGCTTCGAGTGTTGTTGATCCTGCTCTGATTTGTCTTGCTTCGAGTGTTGTTGATCCTGATCCGAGTCGTCTTGTTTAGAGTGTTGCTGTTGTCCTTGCTTGGATTTGTCTTGCTTCGAGTGTTGTTGATCCTGCTCTGATTTGTCTTGCTTCGAGTGTTGTTGATCCTGATCCGAGTCGTCTTGTTTAGAGTGTTGTTGTTGATTTTGCTCGGATTTGTCTTGCTTAGAATGTTGCTGTTGATCCTGATCCGAGTGGTTTTGCTGCTTATCGTGGGAAGATCCCTTGTGTTCCTCTTTTTTTTGCTCGCCATTGTTATCTTTATTATGCTTCATACCTCTAGTCAGTTTTTTGTTATCATCCTCTTGATTGTTAGCATGTTGCTCCGAGTTATCTGTTTCGTTTTTCTCTGTTGTATTTGATTTTTTTTTCTTACGTAGCCAATTCCAAATCATATGTATGCCCTCTTTGATTGTGTAATATAGTGCTATTTTGTGGTTAATTTTGTATATTATTCATTTATTTATGAAAAGAAGGAGGAGATTGGTTTGCATAGAAAAAATCCTTTAGTAAGCAGTACATACTATGATGAGAAGAGGGCGAGTCTGTGCAAATTGTAAAAAAGGAGAAATTTATTTTAAAGGAGTTTACATTTGAAAATGGTAGGACAATTCCTGTTCAAATGGGGTATGAGACGTATGGTACTTTAAATAGAGAAAGGTCAAATGCGATTTTGGTTTGTCATTATTTTAGTGCAACAAGTCATGCGGCAGGAAAATACATGGTGCATGATGAGGAGTCTGGTTGGTGGGATGGTTTAATTGGACCGGGAAAAGCAATTGATACAAATAAATACTTTGTTATATGTACTGATAACCTTTGTAATGTGCAGGTGAAGAACCCTTATGTCATTACAACGGGACCGAAATCGATTAATCTGAAAACTGGAGATGAATATGCGATGGACTTTCCGGTTTTTACATTTCTTGATGTAGCTCGTATGCAATATGAGTTAATAAAAGATATGGGAATCGCAAGGCTACATGCTGTAATGGGACCGTCAGCTGGCGGGATGATTGCGCAGCAATGGGCTGTTCATTATCCTCATATGGTAGAGCGGATGATTGGTGTTATTACGAACCCGCAAAATCCAATTATTACGTCGGTAAATGTAGCGCAAAACGCAATTGAAGCTATCCAGCTGGATCCGAGTTGGAAGGGCGGAAAATATGGAGAAGAGCAGCCAATGCAGGGGCTTCAGTTAGCAAATAGAATGATGTTTATGAACGCGTTTGATGAGCATTTTTATGAAACGACATTTCCTCGTAATAGTATAGAGAAAGAACCTTATGAAACATTTTCTACATTAACATCATTTGAGAAAGAAATTAACAAAATGACAAATAGAAGTATAGCTTTAGTAGATGCAAATTCATGGATGTACACTGCGAAAGCAGTTTTATTACATGATATTGCGCATGGATTTTCGTCTTTAGAAGAGGCACTATCTAATATAGAAGCAAATGTACTTATGATTCCGTGTAAACAAGATTTGCTTCAGTCGTCACGTTATAATTATAAAATGGTAGACATGTTGCAAAAACAAGGGAAGTATGCAGAAGTGTATGAGATAGAAAGTATAAATGGGCATATGGCGGGAGTGTTTGATATTCATTTGTTTGAAAAGAAAGTTTATGAATTTTTAAATCGGAAAGTGTCTAGTTTTGTGTAGAAAATAAATGATGTGAAAAAGGTGCAATGTATGTAGTAGGCACCTTTTATTACATGATTTGTAGGCGGAAAATATATGTGGCAATTGCTATACCGAAGAATGCGATACTAAGTAATAGAAATAAGAATGACATTTCTTGTGGTGATTTTATCTTTCTATTATTTTTCATACTAAGTGCAATAATTGCAGCGATTAAGAAAATGATGCCCATAATGAAAAGGAAAAGTGTCATTTTCATTGGCTCCTTTCATAAAACAAGTATATTGAGGATACAATGCAAGGGTTATGTTTGTAAAGAATAAGTTTTGCGAGAAAATTGAGAAATAAATTTTCCATTCTTTGCGTTCTTTCTTCCGCATGCTAAAATTGATGAGGAATGATTATTTAAAGAGGAAACTAAAGGTTTTATTGTATATAAGGAGGAACAACATATGACAGAAGTTAAAACAATTACTACAGAAGAAGTGCAAGAACGTTTAGAAAACGGAGAAACGTTATTTTTAGTAGACGTAAGGGAAGATGAAGAAGTAGCGGCAGGAAAAATTCCAGAAGCTGTACATATTAAAATGGGCGATATCCCAAATAAAGTAGATTTCTTTGATAAAGAGAATGAATATATCTTTATTTGTCGTTCGGGAATGCGCAGTGAAAATGTATGCCATTATTTAAATGAGCAAGGATTTAAAACGGTAAATATGGTTGGCGGTATGCTCCAATATGAAGGTGAAACAAAATAGTAAATAGTTAAAAACTTGAAACGAGTCTGTTTCAAGTTTTTTTCTTTTGCATACAGTGTACAAAAGGGGGGATAGGTAAATGGGGATTAATATGCGTAAAGTAAAAATTATTAACAATACAGGAGCCGTTAATGTCGGCGACTGTTATAATATCGCGCCTTTTGCTGTATCAAAAGCTTATGCTGGTGCTGGAGGGTCGAGTGCGGCTATTTTTTTAAATGGGAAAAGGCAGCCACCAGCGGTGATTCGAACATCAGTATTTCTTCCACCATTAGCAACGAGTACACGTACATTAGGTTAGTAAAGGAAAGGTAGCGTGTTAGTATGCCAGCACATATAAAAGAGTTTGTTATTGTGAATAACACTGGGAATATATTTACAGGTGATAATTTGAGTGATACGTCATTTACTGCTTCGAAATCGTATAGTGGTTCAATGGGATGCACTTGGATTGACGTTGTTACAGTAATAGGGACGGAGACGAAGCTTTGTTTACAGCCGGGTGATTCGGTGACGACAACATATACAAGAGGCACCCCTGCTGGTACTGTAACAGGAACAAATATGGGGCAAAGTGTAAATGCATCGGGTATAGCACAAGCTGTCCCTAATACAGATAATATGGATTCAGTTGCTGGACTCCCTTAAGGAATTAAGGGAGTTTTTATTATTTAAAATAAAAATAGTCTTTGAGATTATTTTTGTAAATACATATTAAGAAGAGGTTTGTAATGTAAAAAAGATGGTGTGTAGGTGGTGAAAGTATGAAAGAGCGCGATAAACAAAATTCATTAAACTCTAATTTCAGAATCTCACCAAATCTTATTGGACCTACCTTTCCTCCTGTTCCAACGGGATTTACTGGTATTGGGATTACTGGTCCAACCGGTCCACAAGGCCCGACAGGACCTCAAGGGCCAAGGGGATTACAAGGTCCAATGGGAGAGATGGGTCCGACAGGACCTCAAGGAGTACAAGGAATTCAAGGACCCGTTGGGTCAATAGGTGCAACGGGACCAGAAGGACAGCAGGGGTCACAAGGATTGAGAGGACCACAAGGAGAAACTGGAGCGACGGGACCGGGGGGGGTGCAAGGGTTACAAGGTCCGATTGGGCCAACGGGAGCGACTGGGGCACAAGGTATACAAGGGATACAGGGATTACAGGGACCAATTGGAGCGACGGGACCTGAGGGTCCACAAGGAATTCAAGGAGTCCAAGGGTTACCAGGAGCAACTGGTCCACAAGGAATACAAGGAGCGCAAGGGATACAAGGTCCACAAGGACCGAGTGGAAATACAGGGGCAACCGGAGCGACTGGTCAGGGGATAACAGGTCCGACTGGAGTAACAGGTCCGACAGGGATCACTGGCCCGTCAGGAGGACCTCCTGGTCCGACGGGGCCAACTGGTGCGACAGGTCCGGGCGGTGGACCGAGTGGAAGTACAGGAGCAACGGGAGCAACGGGAAATACTGGGGCTACAGGAAGTACAGGGGTAACAGGAGCGACGGGAAGTACAGGTCCGACTGGAAGCACGGGAGCACAGGGCTTGCAAGGAATACAAGGGATTCAAGGGCCAATTGGGCCAACAGGTCCAGAAGGTCCGCAGGGGATTCAAGGTATTCCTGGTCCGACGGGAGTAACTGGTGAACAAGGAATTCAAGGAGTTCAAGGTATTCAAGGGGTAACGGGAGCAACAGGAGATCAAGGTCCACAAGGTATACAGGGGGTTATAGGGCCACAAGGGGCAACAGGGGCCACAGGAGATCAAGGTCCACAAGGAATACAAGGAGTACCAGGGCCATCAGGAGCAACAGGCCCACAGGGAGTTCAAGGGATACAAGGTCCGATGGGTGATATAGGACCAACAGGTCCAGAAGGCCCAGAGGGACTTCAGGGCCCGCAAGGAATTCAAGGTGTGCCAGGGCCAGTTGGAGCAACGGGTCCAGAGGGTCCACAGGGGATACAAGGAATTCAAGGAGTGCAAGGAGCAACAGGCCCACAAGGTCCCCAAGGAATTCAGGGAATACAAGGTGTGCAAGGGATAACGGGAGCAACTGGAGTACAAGGAGCAACTGGAATTCAAGGGATACAAGGGGAAATAGGAGCAACAGGTCCAGAGGGTCCCCAAGGAGTGCAAGGTGCTCAAGGGGTGATTGGTCCAACCGGTCCGATGGGGCCACAAGGAGTGCAAGGAGTACAAGGAATTCAAGGAGCGACGGGCGCACAAGGAGTGCAAGGCCCCCAAGGAATTCAAGGGATCCAAGGTCCGACGGGAGCAACAGGAGATACGGGAGCAACTGGGGCGACAGGGGAAGGCACTACAGGCCCAACAGGAGTAACCGGTCCAACAGGGGTAACAGGCCCATCTGGAGGACCAGCAGGACCGACCGGCCCAACGGGGCCATCAGGTCCGGCGGGAGTAACAGGACCATCTGGTGGACCACCTGGCCCGACAGGAGCAACCGGGGCGACAGGAGCAACAGGAGATACTGGGGCGACAGGCTCAACTGGAGTGACAGGAGCGACGGGAGAAACGGGAGCAACAGGAGTGACGGGTTTACAGGGTCCGCAAGGAATCCAAGGGGTGCAAGGAGAGATAGGTCCAACGGGGCCACAAGGTGTTCAAGGTCCGCAAGGAATTCAAGGAGTAACGGGGGCCACTGGAGATCAAGGTCCGCAAGGGATTCAAGGCCTACAAGGCGACATAGGTCCAACCGGCCCACAAGGAATTCAAGGCCCACAAGGTTCTCAAGGCCTACAAGGAGCGACAGGGGGAACAGGAGCACAAGGCCCGCAGGGAATCCAAGGTCCGCAAGGTGACATAGGTCCGATTGGGCCACAAGGCCCAACTGGAATCCAAGGGATACAAGGAGAAATAGGCCCAACCGGTCCAGAAGGCCCAGAGGGACTGCAGGGTCCGCAAGGAATACAAGGTGTTCAAGGGCCAGTTGGAGCAACGGGTCCAGAGGGTCCTCAGGGGATACAAGGAATTCAAGGAGTGCAAGGAGCAACAGGCCCGCAAGGTCCACAAGGGATTCAGGGAATACAAGGTGTGCAAGGGATAACGGGAGCCACTGGAGCACAAGGAGCAACTGGAATTCAAGGGATACAAGGGGAAATAGGAGCAACGGGTCCAGAGGGGCCCCAAGGAGTGCAAGGAGTACAAGGAGCGATTGGTCCAACCGGTCCGATGGGGCCCCAAGGAGTGCAGGGAATTCAAGGGATTCAAGGAGCAACAGGTGCGCAAGGAGTGCAAGGCCCACAAGGAATTCAAGGGATACAAGGTCCGACGGGAGCAACAGGAGATACGGGGGCAACCGGAGCGACGGGAGAAGGAACTACCGGTCCAACAGGAGTAACCGGTCCAACAGGGGTGACTGGCCCGTCAGGAGGACCAGCAGGACCGACCGGCCCAACGGGGCCATCAGGTCCGGCGGGAGTGACAGGTCCATCAGGTGGACCACCTGGCCCGACAGGAGCAACAGGAGCAACAGGTGCGACAGGAGTAACAGGAGATACCGGGGCGACAGGCTCAACTGGAGTGACAGGAGCGACAGGAGCAACCGGAGTGACGGGTTTACAGGGTCCGCAAGGAATCCAAGGTGTTCAAGGCGACATAGGTCCAACCGGTCCACAGGGAATTCAAGGTCCCCAAGGAATCCAAGGAGTAACAGGGGCAACGGGGGCACAAGGTTCACAAGGAATTCAAGGCCCACAAGGCGACATAGGTCCAACCGGCCCCCAAGGAATTCAAGGTCCACAAGGTCCTCAAGGAATCCAAGGAGCGACAGGGGCAACAGGAGCACAAGGTCCACAGGGAATCCAAGGTCCGCAAGGTGACATAGGTCCGACCGGCCCACAAGGCCCCCAAGGAATTCAAGGGCCGCAAGGAATTCAAGGTCCAACGGGAGCAACCGGAGCAACCGGAGCGACAGGTCCCCAAGGAATTCAAGGGCCGCAAGGAATTCAAGGTCCAACGGGAGCAACCGGAGCAACCGGAGCGACGGGTCCCCAAGGAATCCAAGGCCCACAAGGAATTCAGGGCCCGCAAGGAATTCAAGGTCCAACGGGAGCAACGGGAGCAACCGGAGCGACAGGTCCCCAAGGAATTCAAGGGCCGCAAGGAATTCAAGGCCCAACGGGGGCAACAGGAGCAACCGGTTCACAAGGTCCAACTGGAGATACAGGTCCAACCGGAGCTGGAGCCACTGGAGCGACCGGGGCGACTGGAGTTAGTACAACTGCAACATATGCATTTGCGAATAATACATCAGGAACCGCTATTTCCGTTTTATTAGGTGGTACGAACGTACCATTACCGAACAATCAAAATATTGGCCCAGGAATAACCGTTAGTGGTGGAAATACTGTATTTACAGTTGCGAATGCAGGAAACTATTATATAGCTTATACAATTAATTTAACGGCAGGATTAGTTGTAAGTTCTCGTATAACTGTAAATGGCAGTCCGCTTGCGGGAACGATAAACGCCCCGACAGTGGCTACTGGTTCCTTTAGTGCAACAATAATTGCTAACTTGCCTGCTGGAGCCGCTGTTAGCTTGCAATTATTTGGAGTAGTTGCAGTGGCTACATTATCTACGGCAACGCCAGGAGCTACTCTAACGATTATTAGATTGAGTTAATAAGAAGAAAACCTTGGGGCTTTTATGCTTCAAGGTTTTTTATCTCCTTGTTTGTATGTAGTCTCATTGATTAGGAAAGTTTTACTTTATTCACATGAGCAAAAACATCGCAGTTCGAAAATATATTATAATAGAATGAAAAGAAAGAAATTTGGCAGAAAGGGAGGGTGGCGATGCAGGAGATGGTTACAGATTTTTTTGGACGCCCACTTCAAGATTTGCGTATATCTGTCATTGATCGTTGCAATTTTAGATGTACATATTGTATGCCAGCGGAAGTGTTTGGGCCAGATTATGCTTTTTTGAAAGATGAGTTTTTACTGACGTTTGATGAAATTGAGCGTTTGGCAAAACTATTTGTTAGCATCGGTGTACGAAAAATTAGACTTACTGGTGGCGAGCCACTACTTCGTAAAGATTTACCAAAACTTATTGCACGTCTCGTGAAAATTGACGGGCTGTTAGATATAGGGTTAACGACCAATGCAATTCATTTAACAAAGCAAGCAAAAGTATTAAAAGAAGCTGGATTACATAGAGTAAATGTTAGTTTGGATGCAATAGATGATGATGTATTTAAGGCTATTAATGGCCGGAATATTAATACGAAACCGGTTATAAAGGGAATTATAGCTGCAAAAGAGGCCGGGCTTGATGTAAAGGTAAACATGGTTGTGAAAAAAGGAATGAATGATCATCAAGTACTTCCGATGGCTGCGTATTTTAAAGAGCAAGGAATCTCGCTTAGGTTTATTGAGTTTATGGATGTTGGTAGTACAAATGGATGGAACTTTGATCAAGTCGTTACGAAGCGAGAGTTAATTGAGATGATTCATCGCGTGTATCCGCTTGAGCCAGCTGAAGCGCATTATTTTGGTGAAGTTGCGAAGCGATATCGTTACGTCGGAACAAATATTGAAGTCGGTTTTATTACTTCTGTTTCTGAGTCCTTTTGTTCCTCTTGTACGAGAGCGAGAATTTCAGCAGATGGAAAGTTTTATACTTGCTTATTTGCGACAGAAGGACTCGATCTAAGGGAACTTCTTAGAGGGAATCTTTCAGATGAGGAGTTAGTAAGCGTTATACAAGATGTATGGATGAATAGAAAAGATAGGTATTCGGATGAACGGACAGAAGAAAGTGCAAAAAATCGTCCGAAAATTGAAATGTCTTATATAGGAGGATAAGAAAGGGGGCTATCGTATGCAGGAGCGATATTCAAGGCAAATATTATTTTCTGGTGTTGGAGAAGAAGGACAGAGAAAAATTAGAGAGAAGCATGTTCTTATTATTGGTGCGGGAGCTCTTGGTGCAGCAAATGCAGAAGTGATTGTTAGAGCAGGTGTTGGAAAAATAACAATTGCAGACCGTGATTATGTAGAGTGGAGTAATTTACAAAGGCAACAATTATATACAGAAGAAGATGCAACGCAGTATAAACCGAAGGCGGTAGCAGCCGCAGAGCATTTAAAAGCGATTAATTCTGAGGTGGAAATAAATCCGGTTGTGACGGATGTAACAGTGCAGGAAATGGAAGAGCTAGTGAATGGTGTAGATTTAATATTAGATGCGACAGATAATTTTGAAACGCGTCTTCTTATTAATGATATTTCACAAAAATATAATATTCCGTGGATATATGGTGGCTGTGTCGGAAGCTACGGAGTAACGTATACAATTTTACCAGGAAAAACACCGTGTTTCCGCTGTTTAATGGAGCATCCGGCGAGCGGAGCAACATGTGATACGGCTGGTATTATACAGCCGGCAGTACAATTAGTAGTTGCGCATCAAATAACGGAAGCGCTGAAAATATTAGTAGAAGACTATGGGGCGCTTCGCGAAACGATGTTATCGTTTGATCTTTGGAATAATCAACAGATGGCATTTAAAGTGAATAGACAGAAAAAAGAAACGTGTTTATCTTGCGGAAGATTACGTACATATCCGAGTTTAACATTTGAAGCACAAACGAAAACAGAAGTTTTGTGTGGACGAAATACAGTACAAATCCGTCCAGGTGTGCGGAATGAATTTAATTTAGAAGAAATTAAAAAGCGCTTACAAAGAAGTGTGGATGTAAAAGCGACTCCGTATTTAGTATCGTTTCTAGTAGAGGAATTTCGTTTTGTTTTATTTACAGATGGTAGAGCGTTTATTCATGGGACGAATGATATAAATGTAGCAAAACGTTTATATGCAAGATATATAGGTTGAACCTAAAGGGAAACCCTTTAGGTTCAATAGGGAGAAGATTAAGACTTTCTCGTATAACCTCCACTTTTTCCACCTGTTTTTTCAAGTAAGTACGTTTCGCCAATAATCATACCTTTATCAACAGCTTTACACATATCGTACACGGTAAGAGCGGTAGCGGAAGCAGCTGTTAAAGCTTCCATTTCAACACCGGTGCTACCTTCTGTTTTGACTTTTACTTCAATAAGTAATCGATATTGTTCTTCGGATTGTTTCCAATCGAAAGAAACGTCAACACCTTTTAATAATAAAGGATGGCACATTGGGATAATATCAGAAGTGCGTTTTGCAGCCATAATACCAGCGATTTGTGCAACTGCTAATACGTCACCTTTCCCGATTTCATTATGAGAGATTTTATCGTAAATTTCTTTTGTAACGACAATGCTAGAGCACGCAATTGCTGTTCGAACGGTTGCTTTTTTGTCGCTTATATCAACCATTTTCGCGCGTCCTTGGTCATTAAAGTGTGTGAATGAAGACATGGAATTCCTCCTTGAAGTAATTTCTATTTAATATATAAAGTTTAATCGAGATAAAAAAAATTGCAAATATGGGGTGAGAAACGATGGTAGAAAAACGAATTCCGATTCAAGTTGCTGAGGCAGTAGAGAGAGTAATGGAATATGCGAAAATTGGTGAAGTAGAAGAGGTTTCTATTACGGAAAGTTACGGGAGAATTCTTGGGGAGGATGTTATCTCTGATCATGACGTTCCTCATTTTGATCGTTCTCCTTACGATGGTTTCGCAATTCGAGCGGAAGATACGAAAGAAGCGAATCAAGAGAATGCAATTCAGTTTGAAGTAATAGGAGAAATTGGGGCGGGGTCTGTTTTTCTAGATGCAGTAGGATCTTTTCAGGCGGTTCGTATTATGACAGGAGCAGCTATTCCAGCGGATTGTAATGCAGTCGTAATGCTAGAGCTGACGGAAGATTTTGAGAAGAACGGAAAAACATATATGAAGTTAAAGCGTCCGTTTCATAGTGGTGACAATGTGTCATTTAAAGGAGAAGATATAAAGCAAAATCAAGTTCTCGTTCAGAAAGGTGTTGCAATCAATCCAGGTGTTGCGGCCTTATTAGCGACGTTTGGATATAGTACTGTGAAAGTTGTAAAACAGCCTGTTGTTGGTATTGTGACGACAGGAAGTGAATTGTTAGAAGTACATGAGTCGTTACAGCCGGGGAAAATTAGAAATAGTAACTCTTATATGATTGCTGCTCAAATTATGAAAGCCGGAGGTAAAGTTCGGTATTATGGCCAACTTGCCGACGAGTTAGATGCATGTTTTACAGCTGTTCAATCAGCGATGGATGAAGTTGATATTTTAATTACGACAGGCGGTGTGTCGGTAGGAGATTATGACTACTTGCCAGCTATTTATGAAAGATTACAAGCGAATGTACTCTTTAATAAAATAGCGATGAGACCAGGAAGTGTAACGACCGTAGCTGAAGTTGATGGAAAGTTACTTTTCGGTTTATCAGGAAATCCGTCAGCTTGTTACGTAGGATTTGAGTTATTTGTGCATCCGGTTATAAAAACATATTTGTATGCGAAAGAACCTCACGTATATAGAGCAGATGCTATTTTACAAAAAGATTTTCCAAAGCCGAATCCGTTTACTCGTTTTGTAAGAGCAAAAGTGACAATCGTGGACGGGGCATTACAAGCGATGCCGGTCGGTTTAGATAAATCGAGTGCGGTATCTTCACTTGCAGATGCGAATGCTTTTATTGTGTTACCTGGAGGAACGAGAGGCTTCGAGGCAGGGATGAAAGTGTCTGTATTATTGTTAGAGCACGCTGAGGGATGTGATTGGCCATGGGCAAAGCCCCTTCAATCTTACAAATAGTAGGATATCAAAATAGCGGGAAAACAACACTTGTTGAGAAAATAGTGCATACGTTAGCTGAACGGAAAATGAAAGTTGCTACCATTAAACATCACGGGCACGGAGGTTTTCCAGAAGTAGCGCAAAAGGATAGTGAAAGGCACCGAAAGGCTGGTGCTGTTGTTAGTAGTGTAGAAGGCGCTGGATTCCTTTCGCTTTCGTCATTAAGAGAAAACTGGTCTTTGCAAGAAATTATTCGCTTATATGAGTTTTTCGAAGTAGATACAATTGTAATTGAGGGCTATAAAAAAGAGAGCTATCCGAAAGTAGTGTTACTTCGTTCTGCGGAAGACGTTGAACTTTTACATAACGTAGAGAATATAATAGCAGTTATTACGTGGTATGATGCTCCTGTAAACTTACGAGAAGAATATAAAGTATTTCATATAACAGAAGAAGAATTGTGCATAGACTGGTTTTTACAAACGGTAAGGAGTGCGAAATGACAAATACGTATTATGAAGTAATTGATACAGAAATTTTGGTTGAAGAGGTAGCGAAGAGAGTAATTCGCCGCGAATGTGGTGCTGTTACAACATTTATTGGAACGGTTAGAGAGTTTACGAAAGGGCGTCGTACATTATACTTAGAATATGTCGCTTATAAAACGATGGCAGAAAAGATGCTAGAGAAAATCGGATTAGAAGTGAAAGAGAAATGGCCAGGTACACACGTTGCGATTACACATCGCATTGGTACACTGCAAATTTCTGATATCGCGGTTGTTGTGGCTGTTTCAACGCCGCATCGTAAAGCGGCTTATGAAGCAAATGAATATATTATGGAGCGCATAAAACAAATTGTTCCGATTTGGAAAAAGGAGTTTTGGGAAGATGGAGACTCTTGGATTGGCGATCAATTAGAAAAAACGCCATATCCCGAGGGAGAGCCTGGGAAGGAGCTATAAGTATGATTCGAGTATTGTTATTTGCGAACTTGCAAGAAGAAGCAGGAAGAAGTGAATTACAAATGGAGAAAGAAAATATTACGGTTGCAGAGTTAAAAGATATTGTTGCAACTGAATATAATTTGCCAGTATCGGCACCAATTATGGTTGCGATTAATGAAGAGTATGCAAATGAAGATGATATGATTCAATCTGGTGATGTTGTTGCACTTATCCCACCAGTGAGCGGTGGTTAATATTGGATTTATTAAAACGACTTTCCTACATAGGGAAAGTCGTTTTTTTATGGCAGTTTTGAGAACACTAATGTATAGAACAAGGAGGGAACTATGAAAAAAATATGTGCAGTGATGGCAATGCTATGTGTGGCCTTTTTCTCTTCTCCAAGTGATTCTTTCGCGAAAGAATCAAGAGAACAACTTTTAGAGAGTGCATTATCGAATAGGTACTATTCAGTTATTAGGCAAGTGACAGAAGATCAATATGAATGTGCTTCAGTTATAAATATAAAGCGTCTCGGCAAAAACGGTGAGTTCGTTCCTAGATTTGAAATTACGCTACAATTTCTTACGTTCCAAGGTGCGCATAATCCGCCGAATGATAAAGTTACACTTACTTTGGAGGATCATTTAGATCACGTAAAGATAAAGAAAGTGGAACGGGAAAAGAATGTTTCTGGTGCTATTGCAGAAAAGGTTTGTGAACGTCAAAAAGAAAAAATAAAAGCTCACTCTACTGATTCAGAGTGATAACCTATGACATTTAGTAAAGAAAGGTAATGAGCGATGGATATATTTTTAGCGATTTTACCAGCTATATTTTGGGGAAGTATTGTGCTATTTAACGTGAAACTGGGCGGAGGGCCTTATAGCCAAACGCTCGGTACAACGCTTGGCGCACTTATTTTCTCAATTGTTGTTTATATTTTTATGAAACCAGTATTGACTCCTACTGTTATCGGAGTTGGTATTGTGTCAGGTTTATTTTGGGCGCTTGGTCAGGCGAATCAATTAAAAAGTATTGATTTAATGGGCGTTTCGAGGACGATGCCGATTTCAACAGGACTTCAATTAGTTGCGACGACTTTATTTGGAGTCATCGTATTTCATGAGTGGTCCACGACAATATCAGTCGTCCTTGGTGTATTAGCTCTCGTTTGTATTATTATCGGTGTTATTTTAACATCGCTTCAAAGTGAAGAAGAAAAGAGTGCAGAGCAAGCGGGCAATTTTAAAAAGGGCATTATCATTTTATTGATTTCAACAGTCGGTTATTTAGTTTACGTAGTAGTGATTAGACTATTTAAAGTAGATGGTTGGTCAGCTTTGTTGCCACAAGCAGTTGGTATGGTGTTAGGAGGGATTTTGCTTACGTTTAAACATCATCCATTTAATAAATATGCAATACGAAATATTATTCCAGGATTAATTTGGGCAGCTGGAAATATGTTTTTATTCATTTCGCAACCGCGTGTCGGAGTGGCAACAAGTTTCTCGCTATCGCAAATGGGAATTATTATTTCGACGCTTGGCGGGATTCTTATATTAGGTGAAAGAAAAACGAAACGCCAATTAACAGGGATTGTTGTCGGTATTGTTTTTATTATCGCAGCCGGAATTATGTTAGGTATAGCGAAAAGTTAAAGGAGGTATGGAAATGTATAGTGATTTAGAAGGAAAAGTTGTCGTTATTACAGGATCAGCAACTGGTCTTGGAAGAGCGATGGGGGTAAGGTTTGCAAGGGAGAAAGCGAAAGTAGTGATTAACTATCGTTCACGAGAATCAGAAGCGAATGATGTGTTAGAAGAAATTAAAAAGGTAGGCGGAGAGGCGATTGCTGTAAAAGGTGATGTAACGGTTGAATCAGATGTGGTGAATCTCATTCAATCTGCTGTAAAAGAGTTTGGTACGCTTGACGTTATGATTAATAATGCCGGGATAGAAAATGCGGTACCATCGCATGAAATGCCACTTGAAGACTGGAATAGGGTAATTAACACAAATTTAACAGGTGCTTTTTTAGGAAGCCGTGAAGCGATTAAATATTTTGTAGAACATGATATTAAAGGATCTGTCATTAATATGTCTAGTGTTCATGAGAAAATCCCGTGGCCCTTATTTGTGCACTATGCAGCAAGTAAGGGTGGTATTAAACTGATGACAGAAACGTTAGCGATGGAATATGCGCCAAAAGGTATTCGAGTAAATAATATAGGACCAGGTGCAATTAATACGCCGATCAATGCAGAAAAGTTTGCTGATCCTAAAAAACGTGCTGATGTAGAAAGTATGATACCGATGGGGTACATTGGAAAACCAGAAGAAATTGCAGCAGTCGCAACGTGGCTCGCTTCTTCAGAGGCGAGTTATGTAACTGGAATTACGCTATTTGCAGATGGTGGAATGACGTTATATCCATCGTTTCAAGCTGGGCGTGGGTAATATAAAAGGACGAAGAGATAAAACTCTTCGTCCTTTTTTTACAAAAAAAAAATAGCGACCAGCTATTTTAAATTTAGTGATTAATTGTGTCTTGAAGATATTCTGTTGCTTGATGTTCAGAAACATTTTGTACGAGTGCAACTTCACTAATCATCATTTTTCGAGCGTTATCTAGCATTTGTTTTTCGCTCGCATTTAAAGCTCTCTCTTTATTGCGGCGAAGTAAATCCCGAACAACTTCTGCACTATCTTGCAGATTGCCGTTTTTCATTTTTTCCATATTCATTGTATATCTTTGTTTCCAGGAAAGTGATGTATCTGATTCCCCGTTTTGAAATTCAAGAAGTATATCATCTAACGTACCTTTATCTACGATATAACGAATACCTGATTTTTGTAATTGATCCATCGGAAGCATTACTTGCATATCTTTACTAATGATACGTATCACACAATATTGACGTGTTGTTCCTAATATTTCTTTCTCTTCAATGGCTTCGATGACTCCTGCGCCGTTCATTGGATAAACGATTTTATCACCAATTTGAAACAAATCATCCACCTCCATATGTGGTAACCATCTTTAATGATAGCATAAGGGGATGAAAATGTCAAATTTTATATAATACCATAATAATTATATTTGAGTCAATAAGTAAAAGCTCCTTTTATATATATTTTTTTGCTTTTACTTATTGATGATTTTGTTAGAAAAATAGTACAGGCGGAGAAAGGGGGGCATATCCACTTATTTTTAAGCATAAAATGTAAAATCGCTAATACAATATACCTAAATCCGTTCTTTGCAAAGGAGGGAGAGAAGGTGGGGCGCACAATAAAAATTGATATTACAAATAAAGTTGTAGCCAAATTTAGGCCAGATTATTTGGAATTATATACGAGTAAATTTATGATAGGTAAGTTTTATGTCTATACTGAAGGTAAAGAATATGTGTTAGAAGACGGATATATATATGAAGACGGAAAGTTTTATCGCATCATAGATACGCACCGTGGCAATAATCAAGCGGCGGAGGGCTGCGATCTAGGATGGTGTTAACATGATTCGTGTGAAAGTGTTTGATGAAAGTCACGAAAAAGACTTAGAAGACGCTGTAAATGTTTTTTTGAAAAAAATTGATGATAGTAACTTTGTAGATATTAAGTACCAAGTAGGTGTTTCTATTAATGATGACGAAAACCAAATTTATTGTTTTTCAGCAATGATCGTTTATAAAACATAAAAAAGAGCTGGCTCACCCAGCTCTTTTTTATGTTTTATGTTGGGACAACATGTGTCGGTAATACGTTCATAATAGATTGGGTTGTGCCTAATTTCTTCGTCGTTAAAAGAGGCTCCCCTGTCTGATGATTTTGGGCATCTTTACACATACCAAGGTGATAACGATCACCTAAAAATGGATCAATATAAAAACCGTTTTTGAATACTTTATCATTCGGATGTTTTTCATGGTGAATGTCAGAGCAGTTAATGCAATAGAACATAGCTTTCATCCCCTTTTTATTTTTGTTTGAAAAAGTGAGTCGGTAGTCATTTCGCTCCTAAGGAAATGTTGAGGAGAAGAGAAATAACTACCTACTCAAATGGTGGGCATATTCCTTCTGATTTTTCATATCTCGCGTAGTGTCCCTGAGGGAAGGAGGAGAGACGAAATACGCATGATATACGTAAGGCGCTTCTTCCAAGATGAATGATGGAGTTTCATGTTGAGAGAAGTTTTTATTTTTTGTTGCCTTTGTGAGTATATTATGAGGGAATGCTCAGAGGGTGTTTGTCCTGTTGAAAAAATGTTGAGAATTTCTCAACAGTAAAAAAGAGTTAGTGTTGACATGAAACTAAAAGGTGTTATATCATCGAAGTGTAACTAAAAGGTGTTATATTTGATTGCTGAATAAAGGAGAATGAAAATGGAACAACAAAATACATTAACTGACATTAAACAAACGATCGTTTTTAACGCGTCTATTCAAAAGGTGTGGAATGTAGTATCAACTGCAGAAGGGATTGCCTCATGGTTTATGCCAAATGATTTCGTATTAGAGGTAGGACATGAATTTCATGTGCAATCACCATTTGGACCATCACCATGTAAAGTATTAGAAATCGATGAGCCAAATCATCTATCTTTCTCATGGGATACAGATGGCTGGGTTGTTTCATTTCATCTGAAAGACCTAGGAGATAATAAAACAGAATTTACGTTAATTCACGGCGGCTGGAAACAACCTGATGAAATTCTTCCGAAAGCGAATGCGAAGAGCTCTATTATTCGCGATAGAATGAGCGGAGGCTGGGTAGCGATTGTAAATGAAAAACTGAAAAAGGTTGTCGAAGGCTAAGTGGCCTCATCAGCAGCGAAATATGATGTGTTTCAAGCAATTGCTGATCCAACCCGCCGAGAAGTAATACGGTTATTAAGTGATAAAGAGTTACCGATT
This sequence comes from Bacillus sp. BD59S, assembly GCF_007363175.1. Taxonomy (NCBI): domain Bacteria; kingdom Bacillati; phylum Bacillota; class Bacilli; order Caryophanales; family Bacillaceae; genus Bacillus; species Bacillus sp. BD59S. The sequence goes on along the minus strand of NZ_CP034686.1, from coordinate 4,395,668 downwards.
TCCAAAATAACGGATCATTTTCCGATGAGTCGTACTGCGGTTGTAAAGCACCTTCATATTCTTTCAGAAGCGAATTTAGTAAGCGGAAGAAAAAGCGGAAGAGAGAAGATATATCGCTTGCATCCAGAACCATTAGAGGAATTACAACAGTGGCTCTCGTATTATGAACGTTTTTGGGATAATAAATTGTCCATGTTGAAACATATTGTGGAGAATGAAGAGTAAAAAGAGGATGACCGAAATGGTCATCCTCTTTATTATTGCTCACTTGTTTGTGTAGCTGGCTTTAATAAAAGCCAAGCGATAATGAATGTACATACTGCTAATACGAAAGTGCTCATATAAATGACGTGTACACTTGATGCTAATGCGGATTGCGATTCAGTTACTACGTTTGTTGTAGTACCTCCATGTCCGCCAGATACAAGATCAAGATTTTTAATACCACGTGCGTGAATCATCGTATTGAAGATTGTACCGAATATTGCAGCACCTAACGTTTGACTAAATGTATTTATAAATGTGTTTACACCAACAGCTGTTCCGCGTGTATGAGCTGGTACGGCTGCTTGAATTGTTACCATGTAAATCGGTGTCACAAGCCCCATTCCTAAGCCGAATAATCCGACTGCTACATAAATAAGGAACGATGGTGAATTTGTTGATAGTGTGAATAATAAGAACGTAGCGACTGATAAAATGCTAGCCCCGAGTAAAATGATTTGTTTCGTTTTTAATTTTCCTACTAAGTTACCAGAGAAAATAGCGCCAAATGTCCACATAACAGGGATTGGCATTAAAATAAGTCCAGCTTCTGTCGCATTTTTTCCTAATACACCTTGGCTCCAAATTGGAAGGTACATTGTAATACTAATAATCATAGCGCCGGCAATAAGCGTTAATATGTTTATCGTAGATAATGTACGGTTAGAGAAAAGTGATAGCGGAATTAATGGCTCCGGAGATTTTTTCTCGATGAATAAGAAAATAATGAATGAAACAGCTGCAAAGATTAATAGGCCGATAATTGTTATATCTCCCCAGTTTTGCTTACTGCTACCTGTTAATAATGCATATAGTAGAGCGATTGTACTTAGTGAGAATACTGTTGCACCAAGATAGTCGATATGGTGTTTAGCAGGTTTAATTGATTCTTTGTAGTAAATGGCAATCATTAAGCAGGCGATAATTCCAAATGGAACGTTTAAGAAGAAAATATAACGCCAAGAAAGAGAATCAACTAAAAATCCACCTACTAACGGTCCGATAACACCAGATACACCCCAAACGGCACTCATCCAGCCTTGTGCTTTCGCGCGGTCTTTCGCTTCGCTATATAAGTCTCCAATAATCGTCATTGTGATCGGCATAACAGCACCAGCACCGATACCTTGAAGTGCACGGAAGAAGATTAATTGTTCCATCGATGTAACGACACCGCAAAGTGCAGAACCGATTAAAAAGATTGTAGCTCCAATGAGTAAAACTTTTTTACGGCCGAATAAATCAGCGAGCTTTCCATATATTGGAGTTGAAACCGCTGTGGCAAGCATGTAAATTGCGTAAACCCAGCTTACAAGTTCAACGCCGGATAAATCACTCGTTATACGAGGGATTGCTGTACTAACAATCGTTCCTTCTACCGCAGAAAGAAACGTCATTAGCATTAAAGACATCATGACTTTTTTTCTCATATGTTTTCCCCTTACCCTTTTTCAAATATTCAACAATATAAAATATAAAGGTACTAAGGTAAATAAAGCAACAAAAAAGCAATGGGAAGTTAAGGGGAGGGGATATTTGTCGTCCTTTATCGGTAAGTAGATATATTTGAAAAATCGCCGATATAATTTCATGTACCTATAAAAAAAGAAACAGGAATCCCTGTTTCTTTTTTTAATATTGCATTTTCGCGTTTTCTCCAGCTGTTGTTCCAGCAATTCTACCAGTAACAAGGGCAGATGTAATGTTATAACCACCAGTATAACCGTGAATATCAAGAACTTCTCCGCAGAAATATAAGCCGTTCGTGAATTTAGAAGACATTTCTTTCGGATTAATTTCTTTAACGGATACACCGCCGCCAGTAACGAATGCTTTTTCAATTGACTGCGTACCATTTACATTCACAGTAAATTCTTTAAAGTCTTTCACAAGTGCACGAATCTTCTCATGAGAAACTTGTCCAGCTTGCTCGCTGCCATCAATTTCATTTTTTTCTAATAAGAATAGGAAGTAACGTTCAGGAACATAACCTTTTAACACGTTTTTAATTCCTTTTTTCGGATCTTCTTTCATTTGTTTCAGCATGCGCTGGAATAGTTGCTCGCTATTTTCTTCTGGTAATGCATCAATACTCATTTGAACTGTATTCGTTTTGAACTTTTTCAGTGCTTTTACAACGAATTGACTACAGCGAAGGGCAGCAGGACCAGATAAGCCGAAATGAGTGAAGAGCATGTCCATTTTGTGAGAAATGATAGCTTTTCCTTTCGGGTTTAATACGCTTAAGTTTACGTCTCGTAAAGCGAGTCCTTGCAGTGAACGGTCTCGAATAAATGGTTCGTTTGAAAGGATTGGTACTTCTGTTGGGAATAATTCTGTAATTGTATGACCAGCTTTTTCTGCCCAAGCATATCCGTCTCCGGTAGAACCAGTTTGCGGAACTGATTTTCCGCCGACAGCGATAACGACGTGGTTTGTTTCTAACACTTCGCCTGTTTGCAGTACAACAGCTTTCGTTTGACCGTTTTCATATTCAATCGTTTCAACAGGTGTATTCGTACGCATCTTTACACCTAAATCTTTTAATCGTGTTAAAAGTGCGTCTACTACCGATTGCGCTTTATTTGAAACAGGGAACATGCGACCATGATCCTCTTCTTTCAGTTTTACACCGAGATTTTCGAAGAATGTAATAATATCTTCATTATTAAAAATAGAAAAAGCGCTGTATAAGAAGCGGCCATTTCCTGGTATATGTTTAACGATCTCATCAAGTGGTAGACGGTTCGTTACGTTACAGCGGCCGCCACCAGAAATCGCAAGTTTACGCCCTAGTTTATTTCCTTTATCAAGAAGTAAGACGCTTGCGCCTTCTTCTGCAGCACCGATTGCAGCCATTAGACCAGAAGGCCCGCCGCCGATGACAATAACATCATAATGCATAATATATCGACCTCATTTTCTACATTTCCTGCCTAAAAGAATAGCATGTTTTCCCTTAAAAGAAAAATAGAGTGAAGTACTGCTTAAGGAGAGAATTGTGGTACAATACAAAAGTTAGAGTTCAGCACTATCCTGCTATTTGTGGGCTATAGGACTAAAACCTTAAGCGTTAGGGGAAGTCTAATAGTTCTCGAATGCTCGAATAGTTCAATTTATTAAAGTTTCACTTTATGTAGATGTAGGAGGATTTTTGTATGTCCGATTCGAAATTTCTGCGCGGAACGCTCATCGTTACGTTAGGGACATTTTTAGTGAAGTTCTTAGGCATGATTTACGTCTTTCCGTTTCATGCATTAGTAGGGACAGAAGGCGGAACGCTCTATACATATGGATATATTCCATATACGATCTTTTTAAGTATTGCAACGGCAGGGGTGCCGCTTGCTGTTTCAAAATTCGTTTCCAAATATAATGCGCTTGGCGATTATAAAACGAGCCGGAGAATGTTCCGCTCGGGAATGGTTATGATGATAGTAACAGGAGTTCTTTCATTCCTAGTACTGTACATGACGGCGCCGTTGTTTGCAGAAGCAATGCTTGGTAAACAAAGTGTACACAGTAATATAGGAGAAGTTACGACGATTATTCGTCTTGTAAGTTTTGCGCTTATTGTTGTACCGGCAGCGAGTTTAATTCGTGGTTATTTCCAAGGTCACCAATCGATGGGACCAACTACTGTTTCGCAAATTATTGAACAAATTATTCGTATCGTCTTTTTATTAGCGGGTAGTTTTATCGTTATTAAAGTACTTGGCGGTACAGTTGCAACAGCAGTTGGGGTAGCGACATTTGCTGCCTTCGTTTCAGCAGTTGGAGCGCTCGGTGTACTCATTTGGTACTGGTTAAAACGTAAAAAACATTTGGATCAATATTTAATTGAACAAACTGTACCAGAATCGACAGTGAGTACTGTTCAATTATTTAAAGAATTATTTGCATATGCGATTCCTTACGTTGTAATTGGGTTAACAATTCCTTTATATCAACAAATTGATACATTGACATTTAACTCAATTATGCAGGCGATTGGTCAAGGAGATATTGCAGAGCGAGCGCTCGGTATTTTCACAATGTGGACGCATAAATTAATTATGATTCCTGTATCACTTGCGACAGCGTTTAGTTTAACGCTCGTACCAGCGATTACAAAATCATTTACTGAAAAGCAATACCGTTATTTAAAGTTACAAATTACACAAACATTCCAGGCAAATATGTTCTTAACATTGCCAGCGGTTGTCGGTATTTCATCACTTGCCTATCCGATTTATACTGCATTTTACGATGCAGATCCATTAGGTGGACAAGTATTAATGTGGTATGCACCGGTTGCGTTGTTATTTGCTTTATTTACAGTAACAGCGGCAATTCTGCAAGGTATTAACCAACAAAAGCATGCGATTATCGCACTTATAATGGGTGTTATTTTGAAATTTGTATGTAACGTAATCTTTATTCGTTATTTCGGTACAGTAGGGGCGATTCTAGCAACAGCTGTTGGTTTCCTAGCTTCTGTTTGGTACACAAATCAACAAATTAAAAAATACGCACACTATTCATTCGGTGTTGTATATAAGAGAACGTTCCAAATTGCAATATTAACACTTGTAATGGTCGTTACTGTGAAATTATCACAATGGATTCTATCCTTCATGATTTCGCCTGATGGCCGAGTGGGTGCTCTTATTACAGTAGTGATTTGTGCAGGTATTGGTGGTCTTGTTTACGGATTGTTAGCAATTCGCACAGGAGTACTTGAAAGAGTATTCGGCGGAGAAGCGTTAGAGAAAATCCAGCGTAAACTTGGCAATAGATTCAAAATAAAGTTGAAATCAAAAGGGGCGTAATTACGTCCCCTTTTCTATGATAAATAAAGAAGGTGAAGAACGTGAGATTAGATAAATTATTAGCAAATATGGGATATGGAAGTAGAAAAGAAGTAAAGAAATTATTAAAAGACGGCGTTGTAAAAATTGATGGCATATCAGTGAAAGATGCAAAGGTTCATGTAAATGTAGAAGAACAAGAAGTTATGATTCACGGTGAAGTTGTGGAATATAAAGAGTTTGTTTACTTAATGATGCATAAACCACAAGGCGTTATTTCAGCGACAGAAGATGATAATCATGAAACGGTAATAGATTTATTAGAGTTAGAAGATGCGATTTTTAATCCGTTCCCAGTGGGAAGACTTGATATTGATACAGAAGGTTTCTTATTAATAACAAATGATGGAAAGTTATCACATCAATTGTTATCTCCGAAAAAGCATGTGCCGAAAAAATATTATGCACACGTTGCAGGAGTAGTAACAGAAGAGGATGTAAAAGAGTTTGCTAAAGGTGTTATTTTAGATGATGGCTATGAAACAAAGCCAGGTGCACTTACAATATTAAAAAGCGATGATATTTCTGAAATCGAGCTTGTCATTACAGAAGGAAAGTTCCATCAAGTGAAGCGTATGTTTGAAGCGGTAGGGAAAAAAGTAGTCTACCTAAAGAGAACAGAGATGGGGCCGTTAGTGTTAGATGAAGAGCTAGAACTCGGACAATACCGAGAGCTAACAGATGAAGAAGTAGAGATGTTAAAAACATATCAAGTAGATACTGAGAAATAGTGCTATTTTTAGGCGCAGAAAAGACCCCTTTCTAATGAGTTAGAAAGGGGTATGTATTTATTTACATACAATTATTTTTCGTTATGAGGTCATTCTCACTTTCTTTCCTGTTGTTGTCCACTTACCGCGGCAAGGGCTATACACGAGTTCATTAAACTGCAACACATTTAGATCACGTTGTATCGTTCGCGGTGTGATCCCGAACTCATCTACAAGGTCTTTCGTCGTTACCGTTCCGTTTTCATTGATGTACATATAAATTGATTTAATGCGTGTTAGCATACGAGTAGTTGTAGGTTTCAAGAGAAAACCACTCCTCTACTAGTTTTTTTGACCCCATTCAGGAAAGAAGGTCGTTACTACCATTGTACTCTACATGATAAAATTCATGCTTTAATCTACTTAAATTTTACAGAAATTTAACAAATATTCATATAGAAAAATATTGGTAGTTGACATTGTATATATGGTCAGTCAACTAACACATAAAATTCTACGTAAAGCGCCAAATTCCTGCAAATTTTTTTAGAAAAACAAAAGAAAAACTAATAAGAAATATCTGAAATATTACAATTGTTCGGTATTTGGTTTTCGTATATGGCATAAGAGATTTCGGTTTGTTATGATGAAAGAAACAATATAGTGAAGGATGGATGCGTGATGTCAGCAATTAATTGGACAGAAGAAGTTGCAAAACGAAAAGATGATTTAATTCGTGATACGCAACAATTTTTACAAATTAAAAGTGTATGGGAAGAAGAATCGGCGAAAGAGGGCGCACCATTCGGTGAAGGTGTAGAAAAAGCTTTATCTTTCATGTTACATAAAGGAGAAACGGAAGGTTTTACTTCTAAAAATTTAGAAGGGTATGCAGGTCATCTTGAAATGGGACAAGGAGAAGAATTAGTAGGTATTCTTTGTCATGTTGATGTTGTACCAGAAGGAGATGGCTGGACAACTCCTGCATATAGTGCAGATATTCGTGATGGAAAGATTTTTGCACGTGGTGCAATTGACGATAAAGGCCCAACGATGGCAGCTTATTATGCGATGAAAATTGTGAAAGAATTAGGTTTACCCCTTTCAAAACGCGTTCGCATGATTTTAGGAACAGATGAGGAAAGCAATTGGAAATGTGTAGATCACTACTTTAAAAACGAAGAAATGCCAACAATTGGTTTTGCGCCAGACGCGGACTTTCCAATTATTAATGCAGAAAAAGGGATTTCTGATATACAAGTTGTGCAAAATGGTAGTGAAGAAAAGAAAGGTATATATGAACTTGTTTCATTTGAGTCAGGTCGCCGTTTAAATATGGTTCCTGATTTTGCAGAAGCGGTTGTTACAGGAGAAGATGTAAATTCACTTACAGTAGCATATGAAGAGTATTTACAAACTGCTAAAAAAATAGGTGAAGCAATTGTAGAAGGTAATACAGTGACATTGCAAATTAAAGGGATTTCAGCTCACGGATCTACTCCGGAGAAGGGTGAGAATGCAGGTTTATTACTGGCAAACTTCTTAACGAAAGTCGCTCTTGATGGAAAAGGAGCTTCATTTGCAACATTTGTAGCAGAAACATTTATTGGTGATATTTATGGTGAAAAGGCTACTATCGCTTATAAAGATGAGGTTAGTGGTCCATTAACAGTGAATGTGGGTCGTCTTGCTTATGCGAAAGAGAATGGTGGTAATTTAGGGTTAAACGTACGTTACCCAGTTACGACTAACTTTGAAGAAATGATTGCAAAGTTAAAAGGATATGTGGGTACTCATGGATTTGAAGTGGCGGATTATTCGAACTCTCGCCCGCATCACGTTGATAAAGATCACGAGTTAATTCGTACGTTGCAGCGTGTATACGAAGAACAAACAGGTGAAAAAGCAGAACTATTAGCAATTGGCGGTGGTACTTACGCTCGTTCATTAAAAGCTGGTGTTGCATTTGGCCCATTGTTCCCTGGAAAAGAAGAACTCGCACATCAAAAAGATGAATATATTGAAATTGAAGACTTATTAAAGGCAACAGCAATTTACGCGCAAGCAATTTATGAATTAGCGAAGTAATGGATATATAAATAATAAAAGACCGTCCCGATACATACTTTGGGACGGTTTTCTATTACGTGCCGTTTGTTGGTAAGCAGATGTTCCTTGTCGAAATGTCGATATCATTTCATCTATTAACGCGACCTGAACTTGGTTAGACTTGTAGGGAAGTTGGATTCTTTTTAATGGAATGAGATAAGAAAGAAAAGCAACAATAGAAAGAAGGAGAAGATGTACATGGAACTGCATTATTTTGTCGCAATTACGTTACCAAATCATATAAAAGAAGTGCTGTCTAACTATAAAGAGGAAATGCAAGAGGAATTACCATTTCGTTCATGGGTACATAAAGAAGACTATCATATTACCCTTTCGTTTTTAGGTAGTGCGACAGAAGAACAATTAGAAGGAATAAAGAATGGATTACAAACACTTATAGAAATGAAAGAACTATCGTTCACATTACAAGGATTTTCAACGTTTGGTATGGAAGACAGGCCGCGTATTTTTTGGGCAAAGGTAAGCGAAAATCAAGATTTGTTTCAATTGCAAAAGCAAGTACACGTTATGTGTGAAGAGAATGGATTTTCTTTAGAAACGCGCCCGTATCATCCGCATATTACTGTTGCACGTAAATGGGTAGGAGAAGAAAAGTTTGATTTAGAACATATAAAGGAAGTGCCTGAAATATCATTTCAAGCGGATACGATTACTTTATACGAATCTCACGTGAAGGAGACACCGAAATATAAAGCAATTACTGAAATAAAATTACAAAAATAGAATGTATGAAAACGTTTTTTATACAGGTGAATATACTATAAAGAACAATGTGTTACTGTATAGGGCTTCGCTGATAAGAAAAGCCTTATCATTTGCAGCTCGTTTCATTTTAACTTTAAGAATGATGGTGATTTTTTTATGTTGAAAGTAAAACGTCCATTTGATGCCTATTTAGATGAAATGAATAAAATTACAATTTTGCTCCCACATGCGTATGGAACAAGTCGGACATTTCGTTTGCAAGAAGGAAGTAACGTGAAAGATCTACCGATTGCTCATACGATTGCGCTTCCGGATGCAACGAAGTATGAGTGCTTTATAGAAGAGCCGCTAGATGTGGGGAAGTATTATACAGTACGAGATGAACGGAATGAAGAAACAGATTTACAAATAGGTGCTGTCATAAGAACAGCGATTTTCGATGAAAAGTATTATTACGAAGGTACAGATTTAGGGGCAGTGCACCAAAAGGAAGCAACTACATTTAAAGTATGGGCTCCAACTGCGAGGCTTGCGAAAGTAAGAATTTATAAAAGTGATAAAGAATATACAGATTACGAAATGTACAGAGAAGAAAATGGAGTTTGGGCTCATACATTGCACGGCGATTTAGCAGGGGAAAAGTATACATTTCTTGTTTGTATAAATTTAATATGGAACGAAGCTGTGGATCCTTATGCAAAATCAGTGACTGTAAATGGGAAGTACGGCGTTGTTATTGATTTGGAAAAGACGAATGTAACAAAGCGAGGGCAATTACCACCATTACAAGCAATGACAGATGCCATATTGTATGAACTGCATATTCGTGATGCTACTATTCATCCGGGCAGTGGAGTGAGTAAAAAAGGAACATATAAGGGACTAATGGAAGAAGGAACGACAGGGCGAAATGGGACGTTAACAGGTTTGTCTCATATAAAAGATTTAGGTGTTACACATGTTGAACTATTACCTTTATATTGTTTCGGTGGTGTAGATGAGGCAAACCCTTCCTCTGCATATAATTGGGGTTACAATCCATTATATTACAATGCGCCAACGGGATTTTATGCTACAGACCCATCTGATCCGTATAACAGGATCGTAGAGTGTAAACAGCTGATTGAAACATTTCATGAGCATGGCATTAGGGTGATTATAGATGTTGTATATAATCATGTCTATGAAAGAGAGCTCTCATCATTTGAAAAGCTTGTCCCAGGATATTATTTTCGTCATGGTGAAAATGGTATGCCTTCTAATGGGACGGGAGTCGGAAATGACATAGCATCTGAACGGAAAATGATGAGGAAATTCATTGTAGAGTCTATTTTATATTGGCTTACGGAGTACAATGTTGATGGATTCCGGTTCGATTTAATGGGAATTTTAGATGTTGATACAATCAATATAATAGAAAAAGAAGTGCGAAACATAAAGCGAGATGCACTGCTATTAGGAGAAGGATGGGATCTACAAACACCACTTCCTCCAGAGGAAAAGGCAACGTTAAATAATGCAAAGAAAATGCCGCATATTGCGCAATTTAATGATCAATTTCGTGATGGGATAAAAGGGAGTACCTTTCATATAAATAAACGTGGTTTTGCATTTGGTGGGTATGTAGACTGTAATCATTTGCAGTATATTGCATCAGGAAGCCTTTTGAGTATGAAAGAAACAGGCTTATTTCTAGAGCCTGTGCAAAGCATTAACTATGTAGAATGCCATGATAATATGACGATGTGGGATAAACTAATGCGCAGTAATGAAGAGTCGGAAGAGATTTTGAAAAAACGTCACGTGCTAGCAACTGGAATGGTGATTCTGTCGCAAGGCATCCCTTTCTTACATGCTGGGCAAGAGTTTTATCGTACGAAGCAAGGGAATGAAAATAGTTATAATGCAAATGATGAAATTAATCAATTAGATTGGGATCGAAAAGAGAAAGAGATAGATACCGTTAACTATATAAAAGGTTTAATTGCGATTCGTAAAGAGTACGGAGCATTCCGATTACAAAATGCAGACCTAATAAAAAAGCACATGACCTTTTTGCAAACATCTCCAGAAGTACTTGCATATCATTTAGAGCACGTAGAGTCGTTTGGACCGTGGAAAGAGATTGTCGTTTTATTTAATAGCAGTTTAGAAGCAAAAACGGTGCAACTTCCGAAAGAAGAAACGTGGCATGTGTTAGTAAACGAAAAGCTAGCGAAAATAGAGCCAATTTCTTCATTTAGAGGAAAGGAACTTAAGCTCGCTCCGATTAGCACGTATATATTGACGATAATGTGACAAATCGCTACTTGACGATGAGAATGTAATAAATGTAGAATTGACAAAGGTGACGATTTTGATAAGTTGTCATTCTATGGCTGGTTTTGTAAAATAAAATAGAGAATTTTTGGCTTATGCCAAGTTTTCTTTTCATTTACAGTAAAATATATGAATCCACAACATGTGTAGAAATGTTGCGGTTTTTCTTTTCATAACTATAAAAGATAAGGATTTGTTAACGGGTAATGAATATGGAATGGTTGGAACAATTATTAGGAAAAGAGTGGAGTCTTGTACCGGCTGGTGGAGTAACGGGCGATGCATATATTGCGCAAAACGGACAACAGAAGTTATTTTTAAAGCGGAATACATCGCCCTTTTTAGCGGTATTGTCAGCAGAAGGAATTGTTCCAAAATTACTTTGGACAAGAAGGGTAACGAACGGTGATGTAATTTCTGCTCAAAAATGGCTTCCGGGACAGAAGCTAGAGCCAGAGGATATGAAACTAGAACGTGTTGCGAAACTTTTGAAAAAAATACACTCCTCTAAAGCACTCGTGCAGATGATTCAAAGACTTGGAAAGCAGCCACTTCACGCACAAGAGTTATTACAACAGCTGCAACTCGTTTTAAGAGGAGATATAAGGGATGAGGAAATAATTCAGCAAGGTCTTCAATATTTAATGGATTCATTAAAAGATATTGAATACAATGAATTCGTTGTATGCCATTGTGATGTAAACCATAACAATTGGCTATTGTCGGATGAAGATGAGTTGTTTTTAATTGATTGGGATGGAGCTGTAATTGCTGACCCAGCTCTAGACCTCGGTATGTTATTATATTGGTACATTCCGCGCCAAGAATGGAGTGAGTGGCTCGGTTACTATGATATTGAAATGGATGAATCGCTGCTTAAACGTATGAGATGGTATGTGATAGCGCAAACGATTTTGTCTATTCAATGGCATACAACAAAAAAGCAGCAAGCAGAAGCTGAATATTGGCATCAATATTTACAGCAACTACTTGCTTCAGAGTAATACTTAAGAAAAATTGTCCATTCCAGCAATCCACTGAGTAAGTTGTTCTTGATTATTGGAAATGTGGTTGTCCAAATTAGAGGAAGATTTACCCGATTGACTATAAGAATATACATCGTTTAGCATTGCTTTAGCGTCACTACTTATATTATCGTTTGCGAGTAACGATTGAATGAGACGCTCTAATTGCTCGCATTCAGAAACTGTCCCGCAACAATCACTTTGGTGATTAACTAAAATATCTTTCAGCACTTCTAATTGATGTTGTTGATTAATTGGCATGAACGGATCATCCTTTCGATTGTTTTTCTCTTCTTAGAAAAGTAAGAGAAAAAGCTGTTTCGTCATGGAATGTTTAATGCTGTATGTAGTTTTTATCAAAATGGTACATCTTATACTTGAAAGAAACGGACCGAGTGCTCGTACGTACTTGGTTTTTTGTTTGGTAGATTGATTAAAAACAGAAAGAAGGAATTATTCCTTTAAAATAGCTATGTAAAGAGAGGGAAACATCTATGCGTTTAAGACATAAACCATATGCAATGGATCGAATTAATGAGTATTCACATATCGTAATCGGAAACCCAGAGGAGCGCGCTGGTAATTGGAAAGAAGTATTTGGAAATGAACAACCCATTCATATTGAAGTAGGTACAGGTCGTGGTCGCTTTATGTATGATATGGCAAAAGCGAATCCTCATATTAATTATATTGGAATTGAAAAATTCACAAGTGTTGTTGTAGATGCACTGGATAAATTAATTGAAGAAGAATTACCGAACTTAAAGTTAATTAATAAAGATGCTGAAGATTTAACAGTTTTCTTTGCAAAAGGTGAGATTGATCGCGTTTATTTAAACTTCTCAGATCCATGGCCAAAGAAACGTCATACGAAGCGTCGTTTAACGTATAAAACGTTTTTACGCAATTATGAAGAAGTGTTAGTAGAAGGCGGAGAAATTCATTTCAAAACAGATAACCAAGGTTTATTTGAATATTCTCTTATGAGTATGGCTGAGTACGGTATGTTACTAACTTACTTAAGCTTAGATCTTCATAACAGCGACTTTGAAGGTAACATTATGACTGAGTACGAAGAGAAATTCTCTAGTAAAGGTCATCGTATTTACCGAGTAGAAGCAAAATATCGTACAGAGCCTATGCAGTAATGCATAGGCTTTTTGCATCTAAAATAATCGGAATTTTATGTTAATATTAATTTAAAAGGGGGATGTGTAATGGAACAGTTACAAATTGGAGATATAAAAGTGACATGGTTAAAAGGCGGGAACACACATTTAGATGGAGGAGCAATGTTTGGCGTTGTACCGAAAGTACTTTGGTCACGTAAATATAAACATAATGATACAAATCATATTTATTTACGAACAGATCCGTTACTTTTGCAAACGAAAGACGGAAATATGCTTATTGATTCTGGAATAGGAAACGGTAAATTGAATGAGAAGATGAAGCGAAATCAAGGTGTAACAGAAGAATCATCGGTTTATGAGTCACTAGAAAAACTAGGATTAAAACCTGAGGATATCCAATACGTTTTAATGACGCACCTTCATTTTGATCATGCATCTGGTTTAACGAAATGGGAAGGTGATCGCCTTGTACCAGCGTTTCCGAACGCGAAAGTTTACGTAAGTGAAACAGAGTGGAATGAAATGAGGAACCCAAATATTAGATCCCGTAATACATATTGGAAGGAAAATTGGGAGCCGATTGTAGACCGAGTTATTACGTTTCAGCAAGAAATAGAAATTACAGATGAAATAAAAATGGCGCATACAGGCGGTCATAGTGATGGACATGCAGTTATTGCTTTAGAAAGCAAAGGAGAAACAATGCTGCATTTAGCAGACCTATTGCCGACGCACGCCCATCAAAATGTATTATGGGTAATGGCTTATGATGATTATCCGATGACATCGATTGAAAATAAGCGAAAGTGGATGAAGTATGGCGCTGAAAACGATGCTTGGTTCACTTTTTATCATGACGCGTATTATCGTGCAGTAAAGTGGAATGAGGAAGGTCATATTGTAGAAAAAATAGAACGGAAAACGGGTATAGAAGCATAAAAAAGGGGGGAGCAATCTCCTTTTTGTTGTCGTTTTTTGTCGGTAAGTCGATATATTTGAAAAATCGCCGATATAATTTGAGTTACGGTCGATATATTAAAAAAATCGCTGATATATTTGGAGTTGCAGTCGATATATTCGGAAAATCGCCGATATAATTTCAATTACTATCCACAATTAAAAAATAAGAGGTTCACCTAATGGGAACCCTCCTTTTTATGCTGCTATAACCTCTAAAACAGTACCTGTTTTAGCATCAACTAAAAATTCAAATCGTTCTTGTATATCATTTAACATCGTTGTAAGACCGCCGCGATACACTTCGTATGCGACATCATATTTTTCAAATGTCTCTGGAACCATATGTACCCAAGAGCCAGTAATTTCACCTTTATGACTTAATGCTTGTTTCACCATTTTCAATGCTTTTTCTGAAGAAATATGGGATTGTTCTTGGACTTTGTTTGCAACGAGATAACCAGCTGCAAATCCAACGCCAAGACCTGCTACTAAACCTTTCCAGCTCATATATTCACCTCAATTCTATAAAATAAAAATAGTGTACCAATAATAATTATAAAGCAAATACAGCTAAAAAAGAAGAAACTAGAAACATTTCGAAAATTTCGTTACAATAAAAGAGGTATTCTACTAAGGTTTGAAAGAAGGGGACTTCGTGAATAAAGAGACATTACAATTATTTCGTACGTTAACAGAATTACAAGGTGCATCAGGTTTCGAACATGATGTACGCCGTTTTATGAAGCAAGAATTAAGCAAATATGCGGATGAAATTGTACAAGACGGTTTAGGTAGCGTATTTGGTCTGAAAAAAGGGGACGAAACTGGCCCGCGTGTTCTTGTAGCAGGTCATATGGATGAAGTAGGTTTCATGATTACGCAAATTACGAAAAACGGAATGCTTCGTTTTCAACCATTAGGCGGCTGGTGGAGCCAAGTACTATTAGCTCAGCGCGTTCAAGTTATGACGAAGAATGGCCCTGTTATTGGGGTTGTTGGTTCTATCCCTCCTCATTTATTAAGTGACGCGCAACGTGCAAAACCGATGGATATAAAAAATATGTTAATTGATATAGGTGCAGATAGCTATGAAGATGCGATTGAGATTGGTGTAAAACCAGGACAACAAATCGTGCCAATCTGCCCGTTTACGCCGATGGCAAACGAAAAGAAAATTATGGCGAAAGCTTGGGACAACCGTTACGGATGTGGTCTTGCAATCGAATTACTAAAAGAATTAAAAGACGAAACATTACCAAACACATTATACTCTGGTGCGACTGTACAAGAAGAAGTTGGTCTTCGCGGTGCACAAACTGCTGCAAATATGATTCAACCAGACATTTTCTATGCGCTTGATGCAAGTCCAGCTAACGATGCATCTGGTGACAAAACACAGTTCGGTCAATTAGGAAAAGGTGCTCTTCTTCGTATTTACGACCGTACGATGGTAACACATAGAGGAATGCGCGAATTCATTTTAGATACAGCAGAAACACACAATATTCCGTACCAATACTTTATTTCACAAGGTGGTACAGATGCGGGCCGTGTACATACAAGTAACTCAGGTATCCCATCAGCAGTAATTGGTGTTTGCGCACGTTACATTCATACACATGCTTCTATTTTACATGTTGATGATTATGCGGCAGCAAAAGAGCTAATTACGAAGCTTGTAAGAGCAACGGATAAAACGACGTTAGAAACAATTAAGAATAACGCGTAGAGAAGAAGGGCGAAAAACCCTTCTTTTTTTAGATTGAATAGATGCTCGAGCGATGTATGGTAGCGGTCAGTGCTTAATTGATTCTCGTACGGGGGATTAAAACCCCGGGTAGGAAGTGAGAGTAAGGTTGCTTTTGGGTTCGAGGTCCGCGATGTTGTGAGAAAAACTCTTCTTTTTCAGAGTGAAGAGACAAACAAGCGATGTGTGGTGGCCGTGCTTCCGTGTATAAAGAACAATTTGATTAAGGGAAAATGATAAATTTTTATAGAGGTGAATGAAATGAAAGTAGTAGTTGGATCGAAGAATAAAACGAAGGTTGGAGCTGTGGAGAAGGTTTGGAAAGATGCTACAATTACATCTCTTTCTGTTCCTTCAGGAGTAGCAGCACAACCATTTTCAGATGAAGAGACGATGCAAGGAGCGATCAATAGAGCGAAGCGAGCGCTAGAGGAAGGGGAAGCTCAAATTGGTATTGGACTAGAAGGCGGCGTAATGAAAACAGAGCACGGTTTATTTATGTGTAACTGGGGCGCGCTAGCAACAAGTGATGGTAAAACATTCGTTGCCGGCGGGGCACGTATTACGTTACCAGATGATTTTTTAGCACCTCTTGAAGAGGGCAAGGAGTTAAGTGAAGTGATGGAAGAGTTTGTACAAAGAAAAGATATTCGTAGTCACGAAGGTGCTATCGGTATTTTTACGGATGATTATGTGGACCGTACGGAATTATTTGTACATGTTGTTAAGTTACTTGTTGGGCAATATAAGTATGATGAAAAGCAAGCATAAACCTTGCACCGTGCGCGATGTATGGTAGTATAAAAGAAAGATTATAACATGAAAAATGCACTCGTTAGAGGAGGAAATATAGATGAAATCATTAGAAAGCATGGAGCAATTCCAAGAGTTAAAAAATGAAGAGAATGTAGTCTTTATGTTCTCAGCAGAATGGTGTCCAGACTGCCGCTTTGTAGATCCATTTATGCCAGAAGTAGAAGAGAAATATAGTGATTTCTCATTTTACTATGTAGATCGTGACGAGTTTATTGATCTATGCGTAAAATTAGACGTATTTGGCATTCCGAGCTTTGTAGCGTACAATAAAGGTGAAGAAACAGGTCGCTATGTAAACAAAGATCGTAAAACACAAGAACAAATCGAAGAGTTCATTGAAGGTTTAAAATAAGGCAATTTGCCAATTGAATTGTAAAACAACCTCTACCTTCGCGGGGGAGGTTATTTTTTTGGAAGGGAGGAAAAAGAGATGAAGATGACAAGTAAAAAGATGAAAGACGAGTTAATGAAGAAATTATCTCGCCCGGAATGGGACTTTCAGTATGATAGCGAGAAAGAGGTTCTACGTATAGAACAGAAAGACTCGAAAAAAGGTATTAACGTATCGCTTCCGGGAGTTGTGGCGAAATGGGAAGTGAATAAAGAAAAAGCGATTGAAGAGGTTGCCTATTACGTACAAGAAGCGTTAATTGCGATGCATAAAGAAGAAAATAGCGCAGCGAAAATTTTACCTGTTATTCGCTCTACTTCTTTCCCGAAACAAGCAGAAGAAGGAAATCCGTTTATTATGACGGATCATACGGCGGAAACACGTATTTACTACGCGTTAGATTCGAATAAAACGTATCGATTAATTGATGAACGTCTATTACAAAAATTAGAACTTACAGAGCAACAAGTGCGTGAAATGGCATTATTCAACGCTCGCTCATTAGGTTATGAGTTTAAACAAGACACAGTAGCAGGGAATACATTCTACTTTTTAAACACAAATGATGGGTATGATGCGACTCGTATTTTAAACGAATCGTTACTACAATCGATGCGTGAAAAGATTTCTGGTGACATGGTTGTTGCTGTTCCTCACCAAGATGTATTAATTATTGCTGATATCGTCAACGAAATCGGTTATGATATTATTGCACAAATGACAATGAAATTTTTTGCCGAAGGGCATGTTCCGATTACATCACTTTCATTCGTATATGAAGATGGGGACTTTGAACCAATCTTTATTTTAGCGAAGAATCGGAAGAAGACAGATGGAAAAGAGAAAGGATGAACGAAGTGAACGTTTTTTACAACCTTGAAGGAATTGGTGACACTCTAATTGTTGCCTTACAAGATATTACTTTAGAGAACCGTACTTTTGATCGCAAAGGAGATGTTGCACGCGTATATGACCGTGAAAGCAACGAAACAGCAGGATTCAACATCTTTAATGCATCTTCTTACTTAGAAGTAAAAGAAACAGGTAACCTTACATTAACGAAAGAACTTGTAGAAAAAATCAACGAAATTTTAGCGAAGAACGGCTTTGAAGAAACAGTAGAAGCAGATCTTTCTCCAAAATTTGTTGTAGGCTATGTAGCTGAAAAAGAAAAGCATCCAAATGCTGATAAGTTAAACATCTGTAAAGTAGAAATCGGTACAGAAACATTACAAATCGTATGTGGTGCACCAAACGTTGATGCAGGACAAAAAGTTGTCGTTGCAAAAATCGGCGCTGTAATGCCAAGCGGTATGTTAATCAAGCCAGCTGAGCTTCGCGGAGTTCCTTCTGCTGGAATGATTTGTTCAGCACGTGAATTAGAGCTTCCAGATGCTCCACAAGAAAAAGGGATTCTTGTATTAGAAGATAGCTTTGAAGTTGGACAAGAGTTCAAATTTTAATTGATATAAGAAAAGAGAGGTTGTCCTTTTGGATGACCTCTCTTTTTGTTTTGGCATTTTTTGTTGGTAAGTCCATATTCCGTGTCGAATCGTTGATATATTTAGAGTTATGACAGATATATTCAAAAAATCGTTCATATTATAAGGATGTCACCTTTTTTCTTTGAATCTATATTGTATTTTATAAACAATCTAGTTAAAATTTAGAAAAACAGAAGGGGATAGACGTATGAAACAACAACTAAAAATCGCAGAACTTCTGAAACGAATTGAAACTTCAAAACAGCAAGATATTGAGTTAGGTTCTTATGAAATCTATTTGTTTAGTGAAAATGAATTAGAACAAGGACAAATCGGTTATCGATATGATAAACATAAAAATTCATTAATAAGTGAAGAGAATGGAAAATGGAAAGAAGAATGGATTGTTATCGGATATGAAACAGATATGGGCGATCCAGTTTTCGTAAATGTGTCTGATGATGCGTATTTAGTTTATACTGCAGAGCGTGGTACAGAAGCGTGGCAACCCGTTCATATTGGAAATATGGATGAGATTATAAAACAATTATAAAAGACTTTGAGACCGGTGCAAAGTGATGGGAGAAAAACATGAAGTATATAAAAATAATGAGCATGATTGCATTCATTGGAATATATATGGGAGGTTGTTCGCAAGAAGGGCCGAAAAAAGAAACAACATCTTCTATAAAAGAAACAAGCGAAAATAAAAAGGTAGACGCACCGGTAGAAAAGCAGCAAGAAGAACAAGAAAAGAAAGAAGAACCGCAAGCAGTTCAAACGAATGAGCAAGTGGAGCAAAAGCAGGAGGAAGCGCCGGTCGAGGAAAAGAAAGAGGAAGCTACGTCAGTGCAACCAGCAGAGCAACCAGTGCAAAATAATGAACAAAAAGTAGAGAGTAATGAAAAACAAGGAAAGTTTCTTGTTGTTATTGATCCAGGGCATCAGCAAAAAGCGAATTTAAATTTAGAACCGATTGGACCAGGAGCAACGACGCAAAAATATAAAGTGACAGATGGTACAACAGGTGTTGTTACGAAAAAAAGAGAGGCTGTTCTTGTATTAGAAATGGCTTTCGTATTAAAAGAAAAGTTAGAGGCAAAGGGAATACAAGTATTAATGACGAGAACGTCACAAGATGTGGATATGAGTAATAAAGAACGCGCGACATTTGCGAATGATCATAAAGCGAATTTGTTTTTACGTCTTCATGCAGATGGTTCTGAAAATCCGAATCAAAGTGGATTTGCTGTATTAACGCCAGCAAAAGAAAGTCCGTATACGAAAGAAATTTATGCTGAAAGTCTTCAAATCTCTCAAACGATAGTAAATAAAATGAGAGAGAATCATCAAGTGAAAGTAAATGGAATTAAATTCAGGGATGATCTTTCTGGATTTAATTGGGCCAAAGTACCTGGCGTACTATTAGAACTTGGGTTTATGTCAAACCATCAAGAAGATAAAAAATTATCTGACCCGCAGTATGTAAATTCTTTATTGCAAAGTGTAACGGATAGTGTAGATGAGTATCGGAAGAGTAAAGCTTAAACGCAGTCTTACATGTAAGGCTGCGTTTTTCCATATGAAAACACTCGTAAATTAGAATATTATGGATAAATATGACATGCTTAATTTTACCTGCACTTTTTGCCGAATGCTGATACAATAAAGGATGTTACTATTTAGTAGAAAGAGTGGTAAGCATGTTAGATTGGATGAAAAAGCTGTTTAACAAAGAGGAAGAACAAACAGCGATGAATAAAGAAGTACCAAAGCAAGTTGAAAGTCAGCCGAAAATTCCTCGTGTAAACCACTACACTGAAGCAAGAGAAGCGCAAATGGCAAGTAGGAATGCAGGTAAATGCCGTTTTCCATTAGTACCGGATAATGGGTTCGATGAAGAGGATGTTATAGAAACAGGGCATTTTGAAGAACCACCTGTTCAAGCTGTAACATATGAGAATCAGCCTATTCAAAGAGGAATCAAAGTGGAAAGAAGCAGACGACAGTATGTGGAGAAGGTAGTTTCTACATATGAAGAGCCGGAAATACAATATGAACCGGAGCGAGAGCCTGTCGTAAAGAAAGCATCTACACCAGCGCAAGAAAGTAACCGTAGACCATTTCGTCCAACAGAAATGATTTCGCCAATTTACGGATATAACCGTCCTTCAGTAGAGAAAAAGGAAGAAAAGCAGGAGAAAGTAAAGGAAAGAGAAGACCTTGAAATATCTGTAGAGGGCAAATCAGTCGTTGATGCATGGTTAGAGAAAAAAGGATATACACTATCTGATTTCTCAGAAGGACAAGCACCGACTTCTTCCAGTCATGAAGGAGTTGATCAGCAAGATCAACAGAGTAAAAAGGAAGAAAAGTCAGTTGTCGATCAATGGTTAGAGAAAAACGGTTATGAAATCGAACGCCAAGAGCCTATAGTAGAAGAAAAAGAAGTGGTTCAAGAAATCAGTGCACCGCAGGAAGTTCCAGCGGCTAAATTACTTCATGAAACAATTGCTGAGCGTATGGAAGATACGAAGCAAGAAAGTGATGTAGTGGCCCAAAACACTCTACAAGCGGAATCAGTAGATTCTAAAGTAGAGCACGAGGATACAATATTATCAGAAGAAATTAAACGTAATACAGAAATAGAACAGCCTACTATTGAAGTAGAAAAACAAGCACCAGAAGAATCAGTGATTGTTAAAGCAGAAGAAAAGATTGAAGAAACAATTAGTGTAGAAATACCAGAAGAAGTGGAAGTAATTGCAGAAACAGAAGAGTCAGAAGAAGTAGAAGTAATTGCAGAAACAGAAGAGTCAGAAGAAGTAGAAGTAATTGCAGAAACAGAAGAGTCAGAAGAAGTAGAAGTAATTGCAGAAACAGAAGAGTCAGAAGAAGTGGAAGTAATTGCGGAAGCAGAAGAGTCAGAAGAAGTGGAAGTAATTGCGGAAGCGGAAGAGTTAGAAGAAGTGGAAGTAATTGCGGAAACGGAAGAGTCAGAAGAAGTAGAAGTAATTAGTGGAAGTAATTGCGGAAGCGGAAGAGTTAGAAGAAGTGGAAGTAATTGCGGAAACGGAAGAGTCAGAAGAAGTAGAAGTAATTGCAGAAACAGAAGAGTCAGAAGAAGTAGAAGTAATTGCAGAAACAGAAGAGTCAGAAGAAGTAGAAGTAATTGCAGAAACAGAAGAGTCAGAAGAAGTGGAAGTAATTGCGGAAGCAGAAGAGTCAGAAGAAGTGGAAGTAATTGCGGAAGCGGAAGAGTTAGAAGAAGTGGAAGTAATTGCGGAAACGGAAGAGTCAGAAGAAGTAGAAGTAATTGCAGAAACAGAAGAGTCAGAAGAAGTAGAAGTAATTGCAGAAGCGGAAGAGTCAGAAGAAGTAGAAGTAATTGCGGAAGCGGAAGAGTTAGAAGAAGTGGAAGTAATTGCGGAAGCGGAAGAGTTAGAAGAAGTGGAAGTAATTGCGGAAGCAGAAGAAACAGAAGAAGTGGAAGTAATTGCAGAAACAGAAGCACCAGAAGAAGCGGAACCTGTAGTAATTGAGGAAACGCAGCAAGAAATGGTGTTAAATGAAGCAATTGAACAAAAGAATGAATTCATACATGTTGCTGAAGCTGATGAACAAACGAAAAAAGATGTTCAAAGCTTTGCGGATGTTTTAATTACAGAAGAACAATCAGTTGTAGAGGAAGCACCGGTCGCAGAAGAACAATCAGTTGTAGAGGAAGCACCGGTCGCAGAAGAACAACCAGTTGTAGAAGAACAACGAGTTGTAGGAGAACCACTGGTTGTAGAAGAACCACCGGTTGTAGAAGAACAATCAGTTGTAGAAGAACCACCGGTTGTAGAAGAACAATCAGTTGTAGAAGAACCACCGGTCGCAGAGGAACAACCAGTTGTAGAAGAAGCACCGATTGTAGAAGAACAACCAGTTGTACAAAAAGAAGAACCAAAACGTGAGAAAAAGCGTCACGTACCATTTAATGTTGTTATGTTGAAACAAGACAGAACGCGATTAATGGAAAGACATGCGGCTAGAACGAATGCAATGCAACCTTCTATGAGTGAACGAGTAGAGAATAAGTCTGTACATCAAGTAGAAGAAAAACCAATGCAGCAAGTAGTGGTAGAACCACAAGTGGAAGAAAGACCAATGCAACAAGTAGTAGTGGAACCACAAGTGGAAGAAAGACCAATGCAACAAGTAGTAGTGGAACCACAAGTGGAAGAAAAACCAATGCAGCAAGTAGTGGTAGAACCACAAGTGAAAGAAGTGCAACCAGTACAACAAGTACAACAAGTAGTGGCGGAGCAAGTACAAAAGCCAATTTCAAGTACGGAAGTAGAAGAGAAAGCATATGTTGTAAATCAAAGAGAGAACGATGTGCGAAATGTATTGCAAACACCACCGACGTATACGATTCCACCATTAACATTGCTATCGATTCCGCAGCAAGCAGCGTTAGATAATACGGAATGGTTGGAAGAACAGAAAGAATTATTAGATACAACGTTTAATAATTTCCACGTTGGCGCACATGTTATTAATGTATCGCAAGGTCCAGCAGTAACTCGTTTTGAAGTACAGCCAGATCCAGGTGTGAAAGTAAATAAAATTACAAACTTAAGTGATGATATTAAGCTAAGTTTAGCGGCGAAAGATATTCGTATTGAAGCGCCGATTCCAGGAAAGAGTGCGATTGGAATCGAAGTTCCAAATAAAGAAAGTAAGCCAGTATTTCTTCGTGAAATTTTAAGAAGTCCTGTGTTTACAAAGAGCGAATCACCGCTTACGGTTGCGCTTGGACTTGATATTTCAGGTGATCCAATTGTAACGGATATTCGAAAAATGCCACACGGACTTATTGCGGGTGCAACAGGTTCTGGTAAAAGTGTGTGTATTAACGCCATTTTAACGAGCATTTTATATAAAGCGAAACCACATGAAGTGAAGTTAATGTTAATCGATCCGAAGATGGTAGAGCTTGCACCATACAATTCTGTTCCGCATCTTGTAGCGCCTGTTATTACGGATGTAAAAGCAGCGACAGCTGCATTAAAATGGGCAGTTGAGGAAATGGAGCGCCGTTATGAATTGTTTGCACACGCAGGTGCTCGTGATTTAACTCGCTACAATACGATTGTAAGTGAGCGAGAAATTCCAGGAGAGACATTACCTTATATCGTTATTGTCATTGACGAGTTAGCCGATTTAATGATGGTAGCACCTGGTGATGTTGAGGAAGCGATTTGTCGTATTGCGCAAAAAGCACGTGCTTGTGGTATTCATTTATTAGTAGCGACGCAGCGTCCATCTGTAGATGTTATTACAGGTTTAATTAAGTCAAACATTCCAACGCGTATTGCGTTTACAGTATCGTCTCAAGTTGATTCGCGTACGATTATCGATATTGGGGGCGCGGAGAAATTACTTGGCCGTGGTGATATGTTATTCTTAGGGAACGGTACATCTAAGCCAGTTCGTGTACAAGGTGTATATGTATCGGATGATGAGATTGAAAAAACAGTTGATCATGTGAAAAAGCAAATGAAGCCGAATTACTTATTTAAGCAAGAGGATTTATTAGCGAAAACAGAACAAGCTGAGTCGGAAGACGAATTGTTCCTTGATGCATGTCAATTTGTTGTAGAACAAGGGGGAGCGTCCACATCTTCTGTACAGCGAAAATTCCGCATCGGTTATAATCGCGCGGCACGTCTCATTGAAGAGATGGAATCGCAAGGAATTATTTCTGAAGGTAGAGGAACGAAGCCAAGAGACGTCCTTATTTCTGAGGATGAATTTGCCGCTATGCAGGAAACAAATGTATAGTAAACGGTTTTGCTGTATACTAAGAGAAAATGTTGGATAGTAAAGTAGGGAGTAAAGCGACATGAAAGAAATTGAATTAAAATTAAAAGGTGAAATAAATAGACTAACAAATAAAACATTTAAATTTGACGAACGGGTTGGAGAAGGTTGGTTCTCTGCCGTTTACTTTTTAAAGACTAGAGAAATCATCGAAGAATTTCGCCCGAAAAGTGTTGTAACGATGCAATTTTTCCAAAAGGAAAATGCAGTTCTTTGCGGAACAGATGAAGTCATTGCATTGCTACAAACATTCGCTAAAAATCCTGAGGAACTTGAGATTAACTCTTTAAAAGATGGCGATAAAATTAGTCCATTTGAAACAGTGTTAACAATTCATGGTCCTTATGAAAATTTCGGATTTTTAGAAGGTGTCATTGATGGGATTTTAGCTCGTCGTACATCGGTTGCGACAAACGTATATAACGTTGTCCAAGCTGCGCGTAGCGTAGATAAAGAAAAACCAGTTATTTTCATGGGAGATCGTGATGATCATTATACACAACAAGCTGGTGACGGTTATGCAGCATACATCGGAGGTATGAGCGCACAAGCGACGCATGCGATGAATGAATGGTGGGGCAAAAGTGGTATGGGGACGATGCCTCACGCATTAATTCAAATGTTTAATGGTGATGTTGTGGAAGCGGCAAAAGCATATCATAAGAAATTTCCAGAAGATGAATTAGTTGTATTAATTGATTACAACAATGATGTCATTACAGATGCACTTCGCGTAGCGCGTGAATTTGGATCAACATTAAAAGGTGTACGTGTAGATACGTCCCGCACGATGATTGATCAATACTTCATTCGCCACCCAGAAGTACTTGGAACATTCGATCCACGTGGTGTAAACCCATCGCTTGTATTCGCGCTTCGTAAAGCACTTGATGAAGAAGGATTCCAGCATGTAGACATCGTTGTAACTGGTGGATTTGATGAGAAGCGTATTCGTGAATTTGAAGCTCAAAACGTACCTGTTGATATATACGGAGTAGGAAGTAGCTTATTAAAAATGAATATTGGCTTTACTGGTGATAACGTAGAATTAAATGGAAAACCAGAAGCGAAAGCTGGTCGTAAATATCGTCCAAACCCACGTCTAGAACGTGTTCAATTAGAAAAAAGAGAAGATATGTAAAAGACAGAAAAACTGATAGGTGATTGACCCTATCAGTTTTTCTGTTATCATAGTATAGCGGCTTCTTTTTTGCTATAATGGATTTGTTATGGACATAAAAAAGAAGTACGTACGAGTTTATCCTGATAAGTGAAGGGAAGAATAACTTCACTACATCAAAAATGTATGATGATTACCAAAATAAGAAAAGATTCATATACTGTCTTATAGATAGGCCGTTGTATTAGTTCGAAATGTTGGAGGTTCTTTAAGATGACAGTTTACCATTTTGTAGGAATTAAAGGAACAGGAATGAGTTCATTAGCGCAAATTCTTCATGACATGAAGCATACTGTTCAAGGGTCTGATTATGAAAAGCGTTTCTTTACACAAACAGCGTTGGAAAAGCGTAGTATCTCGATTCTTCCTTTTGATAAAAGTAATGTAAAAGAAGGACAAGTGATTATTGCAGGAAATGCATTCCCTGATACGCATGAAGAAATCGTAGCAGCAAAAGAATTAAACATCCCAGTACATCGTTACCATCACTTCTTAGGTGACCTTATGAACCAATACACAAGTGTTGCTGTAACTGGTGCACATGGAAAAACATCAACAACTGGTTTGTTAGCCCATGTAATGCAAGGTGCACACCCTACATCTTACCTTATTGGAGATGGAACAGGGCATGGGGTAGAAAATAGTAAGTATTTTGTATTTGAAGCTTGTGAGTATCGTCGTCATTTCTTGTCTTACAATCCAGACTATGCGATTATGACAAACATTGATTTTGATCATCCAGATTATTTCACAGATATCAATGATGTATTCAGTGCATTCCAAGAGATGGCATTGCAAGTGAAAAAAGGCATTATTGCATGTGGAGATGATGAAGAACTTCAAAAAATTCAAGCGAAAGTACCTGTTATTTTCTATGGATTTGGAGAAGATAATGATTTCCAAGCACGTAACATTCAAAAGAGAACAGATGGTACTATTTTCGATGTATTCGTTCGTAATACGTACTATGACACGTTCAAAATTACAGGATACGGCAATCACAGCGTATTAAATGCATTAGCAGTAATCGCGCTTTGCCATTATGAAAACGTTGATGTAGAAGCAGTTAA
Organism: Bacillus sp. BD59S; assembly: GCF_007363175.1. Classification (NCBI taxonomy): domain Bacteria; kingdom Bacillati; phylum Bacillota; class Bacilli; order Caryophanales; family Bacillaceae; genus Bacillus; species Bacillus sp. BD59S. Next base: position 4,369,013 of record NZ_CP034686.1, on the reverse strand, counting down.
GCATCAGTTAACAACTTTTGAAGGCGTAAAACGTCGCTTTAATGAGAAGCCGATGGGAGAGCAAGTTATTATCGATGACTATGCACACCATCCGACAGAAATTAATGCAACGATTGAAGCAGCTCGTCAAAAACATCCAGAGCGTGAAATTGTCGCTGTATTCCAGCCACACACATTCTCACGTACAGAAAAGTTCTTAGATGAGTTCGCTGAAAGCTTAAGCAAAGCTGATCAAGTATACTTATGTGATATTTTCGGATCAGCGCGCGAAAACAAAGGTGAATTAACAATCGAAGATCTGCAAAAGCGTATTGACGGTGCAGAATTAATTACAGATACAACAACGGATGTATTAAAGAAACATAAAAACGGCGTTCTCATTTTCATGGGCGCAGGAGACATCCAAAAATTCGAAGCAGCTTACGTAAAAGAAGTTCAAGTTGCAGAGAAGTAATAGAAAAGACGCATAGCCTTAGCTGTGCGTCTTTTTTGTTGTGTTCGATACATTTAAAAAGCATTGATAGGTTGGTATTGTTTATTCTTTTTGTAGAGTTGTTTTAACAAAACGATATAAATTGAACTAAAAAGTACATATCCAATTAAATAATAGAATGAAAACATATCGAATTGTTTTGTAATCATAATTCGAATCGCGAAAAATGCAAATGGAAGTGCAATCAAAGCGCTAGTACTAAAGGAAATCACTGTTTTTAAAAATTGTAATTGCTTTATATTCCAATGATTTTTTCTACAAATAAACCAAATGTTGCTGGCGATAAAGGCTAGTAAAAATGGCAAGCAGGCTGAAATATTGATAAAACCAAGTACAATCGGTATTGATAGAGCGCCAAGTGGAGCAATTGAAAAACCTGTAAAGTATTTAATAAATGTATTCGTAGATTGCTGTACATCTTGAATAACGTCTGTATATTCTGCTGCAATTACCTTTGCTAATTCTTTTGGAGGAAGAAATTCTTCAATCACTTGTGAAGGAATAACTCCTAATGGTATCCCTTCACTTTCTTTACTTAATGCATTTTCGTATAAATCGGATTCAATTTCTAACATATGTTGTTCTCGTGCTGATGTAGGTAAGTTCATTAAACCTTTGTGGAGGTCATGTAAGAAAGAAGCAATGAGTTCATTTGCAAAGAATTGTTCTTTGTTCATTTTTTATCCTCTCCTTTAGCTAGTAACATTAGAGCATGATAAACTGCCTCGTAATCATGTAAGCGATTATGTAAAATTTCTCTCCCTTCGTCTGTAATGCGATAGTATTTTCTTTTTGGACCATCGCCGGACTCTTCCCAATAGGAAGCAGCCCAGTTGTTTTTCGTAATTCGATTTAATATAGGATAAATCGAGCCGTTTGGGATATGAAATACAGGGATATCTTGTAATGCACTTGTAATTTCGTATCCGTACATAGGTTGTTTACTTATTAAAGACAAAATAGCGAGATCAAAAACACCTTTACGTAATTGAATTATAAAATTATCATTTTTTTCCATACTTTAACTATATATGATACGTATCTATATATCAATCATATATAGTTGTATTTTTATTTACGTATTGACCTAGAGTTAACTCTAGGTTGTAAGATGAATATGTAAAAACAAGGGGGAGAGAACATGTATAAAATCGGTGAAGTAGCAGAGTTAACTGGGATGGGTATTCATACTTTGCGTTACTATGAGAAATTAGGGTTATTACCACCACCAACGCGAAATAGCGGGATTCGTCAATATACAGAAGGTGATGTGCACCTATTAAAATTTTTATATTCGCTAAAACAAACTGGAATGTCATTAGAAGAGATGGCTGAGTTTGCAAGTGATGGATGCATTATAGAAGAAATTAGGCAGAGGAAGGAGGAAGTACCAGCGAAAGTGAAAAAGAGAATTTCAATTTTAACAACTCATTTAGAAAGGTTAAAAGAACAGCAAGAACAATTGCGAAAAGTTGTCCAGCTAACAGAAGAGAAGTTAGAAATTTATTACGGTTTTCTAGAAGGAAAAGACTCGGAGGCCGGCAATGAAAAATAAAGTATATGCGCAGTTATTAGGATTTGCAATATTTACTGGAGGAACATTTAATGCTTCGAAATATGCAGTGCAGTATTTCGAAGCGATTCATATAGCGGCATGGCGTTTTGGGATTGCTGCATTTGTGATGTTATGTCTGTTAAAAATACGAAAAGATTTTGAGGTGGAGGTATGGAGGCAGAACAGGGTCTATTACTTTTTGTTAGGTATTGTTGGTGTATTCGGTTTTAACTTCTTTTTCTTTTTAGGAATGAAACATACAGAAGCTATGAATGGTGCACTTATTATGGCGACAAACCCGCTTGTTACGACGCTGTTAGCAAGTGTCATTTTACGGGAGAAAATAGTAAAGCGCCAAGGTATTGGAATGCTACTTGCACTACTTGGTGTTGTTTTTGTGCTTACACAAGGCTCGTTTACCGCACTACAAAATTTATCATTTTCAAAAGGGGATTTTTATATTTTATTAGGAAATATTTGCTGGGCGTTATACGGTGTACTAGGCAGAAGGTTTATTAAAACTGGTAGCCCAATACAAACTACAACATATACGATGACTATTGGTGCCCTTACCTTTATTATCATATCTTCTACGCAAAAAAATATGGTACCAGTTTTTGAAATTCCCCTATTAGCTTGGGGAGCGATTCTCTTTATGGCAATCGGAATGAGTGTGCTCGGTTACTTATGGTGGAATAATGGAATTGCTCAAATTGGTGCAGCAAGGACATCTTTATTTTTTAATCTAGTCCCTGTTGTTACAATGATTATTTCTTTTGTAGAAGGAGTAAATATAGCACCCGCACAATGTATAGGGATGATATTAGTTATTATGGGAGTATTGTGTTCATCAGGTTTTATACAAATAAAATCAAAAGAAAGTGTGAATATTTAACATTTTTTATTTAGAAATGTTAGAATAATAAGAAAAATAAAAAGAGGAGCTAAAAAAATGTTCACACTCCGAGTAGACGACGAAATCGAATTACAGTTATTAGAAAAGCATCATAAAGAGGAACTATATCAATTAATAAATCAAAACCGCAATCATTTAAGAAGATGGCTTCCTTGGGTAGATGGGACGAAATCTGCTGATGCTTATAATGAGATTTGTCCGATGTGGTTAAAGAAGTTTGCAGAGGGAGACGGTTTTGAAAGTGGCATACGTTATAAAGGAAAGCTCGTTGGGATGGTAGGTATTCATCCAGTGAGCTGGGGGAAGAAAGCGGCAAGTCTCGGTTACTATCTGGCAGAAGATGCTGGCGGGAAAGGTATTATGACGCGTAGCGTGAAGGCTGTACTTCACTATGCATTTGAGAATTTAAAATTAAATAAAATGGAAATTAGATGCGGTGTTGAAAATGTGAAAAGTCGCGCTATTCCAGAACGTTTAGGGTTTAAGTTAGATGGTGTTTTAAGAGATGAAGAATGGTTATATGATCATTTTCATGATGTCGCAGTATATAGTTTACTAGCTTCAGAATGGAAGGAGATTCGATGAACGAGAAGATACGCATTATTCCGTATGAAAGTACGTTTCAAGATGAAGTAGTAGATCTTATCGTTCATATTCAGCAAAAAGAGTACAATGTCCCCATTACGAAAGAAGAGCAGCCGGACCTGCTTGAAATAGAAACATTTTATCAAAGGAATCATGGCAACTTTTGGGTAGCAACTTATGATAGTAAAGTAGTTGGAACAGTGGCCTTATTAGATATTGGGAACGATCAAGTAGCACTAAGAAAAATGTTCGTAAAAAAAGAGTTTCGCGGAAAAGAGTGGGGCGCATCACATAAGTTGCTCCAAACGGCAATTTCGTGGGCTGAGAATAAAAAGCTGAAAGACATTTACTTAGGAACGACAGTTAAATTTTTAGCAGCACATCGCTTTTATGAAAAGAATGGTTTTCAAAGTGTGAGTATAGATGAGTTGCCAAAAAGTTTTCCAGTGTTGCAGGTGGATAAGAAATTTTATAGATATATTGTTTAAGAAGGTCATGTAGAAATGGCCTTTTTATGGATTAAAATGGAAAAAGTGGTATAATCTAGGTTGGGTGGGTGCGTGTATGAACTTTCCGATTCAAAGAAGTAAGTCAGTAGTCATTTTCGTTTGTCTCACGTTAGCTTTTATGTTTGTATATCCACTCGTCATGATTATCGTTAATAAAGAGCAGTGGATGACAGCGTTAATTGGGATGGGTTTATGCTTCCTTGTTAATGTACCACTCGTTTGGGAAGTGTTTATTAAAAAGCATAAAGTAGAAAATGGTGTATTAAAGTACGGTATTTTAAATGACGATATCGTATTGAAAGAGATAAGAATCATTCGTCAAGTTGGGAAATCTCTTGAAATTACGACCAATGCATACAAAGTACATATGGTTGCGATGCCGCAACATATGACTGAATTCTTGGCGCTTATCGAGAAAGAGAATCCACATGTGAAAATAGAAATGGTAGGGAAGAAATGAAATATGTAAAACCTTTGTTTTGCTTAGAAATCTTATTTGTGCTTATTGGTTGCACTAGAGTATATATGAAATGGGATCTGCCTTTATATGTACCAATATTAATAGGTACTATCGCAGTGGCGCTTTTATATTATTTTCATTTTCAGCAAACGAAAAGCGAGAAAAGTAGCTCTATATAGTTAGGAGAATTAGAAATGAAAAAAGTCCTTATGTTATTTGTATTTCTGCTAACCGCATCCTTTCTTTTAATAGGATGTAGTACGAAGAAGGAAAAGACGGATCTAAACTTAGAAAAGGCACAAAAAGTTGAAATTGAATCACTTACTGATTCAATTGAAAAGAAAGTAATTACCGATAAGAAAGAAATTGAAAAGCTGTTTGAAGTCATGAAAATGGATAAGTGGGAAATGCAGTCAGCTCCTTTAGATACTCCGCAAGGGAAAACATTTAAAATGTATCAAGAAGGTACAACAAAATTATCGGAGTCGAGTAAAGATAAAAAGGAATTACATGAAATTGGTACGATGATAGTATATAAAGATGTCCCGTATGTTGAAGTTGAAATGAAAAATAAGAAAATGAGTTTTAAAGTGCCAGAAGATGTGGCGAAAGAGTTATTAAAGTATTAAAAAAACGCTCGAAAAAAATCCCGAGCGTTTTTCATTATTTTAAGTTCTCTGGGTTTAAAGCTTCTAATTCAGGTACAACGAAGCGTCCGTCTTTACGGATTAGTACGTCGTCGAAGTAAATTTCGCCGCCGCCGTATTCAGGACGTTGGATACATACTAAATCCCAGTGAATGTTCGAGTTGTTGCCGTTCCATGCATCGTCATAAGCTTGTCCAGGAGTGAAGTGGAAGCTGCCATCGATTTTTTCATCGAATAGGATGTCTCCCATTGGATGTAAGATGTATGGGTTTACGCCAATTGCGAACTCACCAACGTAGCGTGCGCCTTCGTCTGTATCAAAGATTTTGTTAATGCGTTCTGTATCGTTTGCAGTTGCTTCAACGATTTGGCCGTTCTCGAACTTAAGTTGTACATTTTCAAATGTATAACCGTTGTAAGGAGATGGCGTGTTGTAAGAAACTGTACCGTTAACAGAATCACGAACTGGTGCAGAGTATACTTCACCGTCTGGAATGTTTAAATGACCTGAGCATTTAATTGCTGGAATGTCTTTAATAGAGAATGTTAAGTCAGTTCCAGGTCCAGTTAGGCGCACTTTATCTGTTTTATTCATTAATGTAACAAGGCTATCCATCGCCTTATCCATTTTACCGTAGTCTAAGTTACAAACTTCGAAGTAGAAGTCTTCGAAAGCTTCTGTGCTCATTTTAGCAAGCTGCGCCATAGAAGCATTTGGGTAGCGAAGAACAACCCAGCGTGTTTTTGGAACGCGGATGTCTCTATGAACTTTTTTACCAACTGTTTGACCGTGAATTTGCATTCTTTCACTTGGCACGTCAGCTTGTTCGTTAATGTTATCGCCAGAGCGAAGACCGATATAAGCGTCCATATCTTTCATTACGCTTGCTTCATATGCAGCGATTTGTTCAAAATGTTCTTCAGTAGCACCCATTAATAAAGAGCGATCTACTTGATGATCTTTTAAAGAAACGAATGGGAAACCACCAGCTGCATATGCTTCTTTAACAAGTGCAGTTACAAGTTCTTTTTGTAAGCCAAAGTTTTCAATTAATACTTTTTCGCCTTTTTGTAAGCGGATAGAGTAGTTAATTAAATTGTATGCTAACTTTTCAATGCGTGGATCTTTCATATGTAAAGCCTCCCTACTAATTATGTATCCTCTCCTATTGTAACCTACTTAGTGGAATTTGTTGAATCATTTATGTTAAAGTTAACGAATAAGTATGAAAATTCTAATGGAAAGATAGGGATTAGAACGAAACGGAAAATGATTGTATAATAGGGGAAAGTATGAAAAAGATAAAGGAAGTGATGAAATGCAAGTTCTTTTATATGTAAGTGCAGCTATTATCGCGGTTGCTTTCGCTGTATTAGTAGTGTATGTATGCAGAACGTTGTTATCGGTTCAGAAGACGTTAGAAAACGTTGCAAGCACGTTAGAAGGTTTAGAAAAGCAAATGCAAGGAATTAGCGTAGAGACGGAGCAATTATTACATAAAACAAATGCGTTAGCTGATGACATCCAACAGAAGTCACAATCATTAAATAAAGTAGTATCGGGTGTAGATGGAATTGGAACGACAATCCATTCCTTAAATACGAAACTTCGTAATGTATCAGAGTCTGTTACGGACGAAATTGAAAATAATGCAGATAAAGTAGCGCAAGTTGTACAGTGGAGTAGCGCGGCAATTGAAGTATACAATCATTATCGTGCGACAAGACAAGAGAAAAAAATTGAAAAAGAAGAGCGTAAATTAGAAAGACTTGAGAAAAAAGCTGAAAAGAAAGAGAAGCGCTCTAGACTTCGTATGAGAGGTGAATCGTAATGAATATGACAAAACTTGAAACAATTGAAGAGCTTGAAGTACTAGTAGAAAAAAACGAGCCTTATGTTCTTTTTAAACATAGTACGACATGCCCGATTAGTCATGGTGCCTATACAGAATTTCAAGCTTATTGTAGTGAAGAAAGAGCGGTACCAGCGTATTACTTATACGTACAAGATGCGAGAGATGTTTCGAATCGTGTTGCAGAACAGTACAGCATGAAACATGAATCTCCGCAAGTGTTATACATAAAAGATGGGATGGTAGTATGGAATACGTCTCATTGGAACATTAAAAAAGATGCTTTAGAAGAGAATATTAAGTAAAAAGAAGCAAGCGAAAGGTGCTTGCTTCTTTTTTTTGTTTTTGTTGAAATATATTTAATGGTAAACTGTTAATAGTTCAAACTAAATAACTAGATTGTTGAAAGTAGGTTTTAAGTAATGAAGAAAATGGCATTATCCTTCGCAGTCGTAAGTTTATTACTAGGAGCTTGTAGTAATGATACGATTAGTAAGAAGGATGAAGTTATACAGAAAGATACGAAAGAAAAAAGCATGATTCCGAGAACTGCTGTTTCTAAAGATTATTATAGAACTGTAATTCCTTTAAAAGAACAAAAGGTTATAAATACAGCTAATGTAAAAACAAATTCTAAATTAGATTTAGCAGAGTATGAAAATGGTTTAATGAATATTGCAAAAGAGCAATTTGATACAGAAAATCATGTGCTTCAATTGAATCAGTATATTCCTGAGAAGTTAATTGATGAGCTAGTCGCGAAAGTAGAAGCACCAGTTTTGACAAATATTATAGAACAAGACTATTTCGGGAAACAGAATTCAAATGAATTAAGTTTATCTGGCGTTGTAATTGGGTTAGCTATGTCTTCAAGTGTATCCAATGAAGAAGCAATGTCTAAAGGGACTGAAGTTGCCAAGCAACTTATTGAAGCTATTCATAAAAATGACAAGTATAATAAATCCCCAATTACGTTTGCTATCTTTAAGCAAGAAAGTACAAGTTCTTTAAAAAATGGTACGTATATTGCTAGTGCTACCGTTCAAAAGAATGATACGAACCTTGGAAATTGGAATACGATTGAAGAAAGAGCGTATTCATATCCTTCTGATGAATTTACACAAGCACATGGAGAAGATAATGCAAAAATAAATAAATTTGCTGAGGCAATGAAAGGTTTTTCTCCTGGAGACTTTATCCCAGTAAATGCTAAAGTTTCTTATAAGAAAGATCAAATGGATACATTAAATATGGATATTGTTATTAAATATAACGGTAAAACAGAATTAATGGGCCTTACCCAACTGGCTGCTCAAAGTATGTTAGAACAATTACCGAAAGATGCAAAAGTACAATTGCAGATAAAGTCTGAGAATAAAATCGAGGCAATTGTTATAAAAGAGAAAAACAGCGATAAACCGTTTGTTTCCTTCTTATAAAAAAAGACAGTGTTTAAACTGTCTTTTTTTATTGGAAATAAAAGTGTACGATGGGACGGAGCAACGCGTAATATGCTTCATATTTCCGCTGTACTGATTTTAAAAAAATAAACCTATTTCCCCCTTGCATTGTCGATGTAACGCATTCTACAGGGAGATGTGATCTTCTATGGCCAATTGTGGAGTACTTCTAGGTCCAGTGCATCAAATGCCTATCATTGTCGGTTTTTGTTGGTAAGTCGATATATGAAAAAAATCGCTAATATAATTGGAGTCGTGGTTGATATATTTGGGAAATCGCTAATATATTTTGAGTTGCGGTCGATATATTCGAAAAATCACCAATATAAATTTCATTTACTATTGTACTGCTTGAAATAAGGTTTCTACTTATGAAACATCTATATTTTTACAAAAAATGCCCTTTTTTTCATAAAAAATACGAAAATACGAGAAAAGAAGCGAATTTTTTCGAAACTTTTGCGGGAAAATATTGTATGAGTCTGCGTTTTTATCGTATCATTAGTAAAAGGAAGAACTCGGGACGATTGGTGGCATCTGCAAATAGAGTTGATGTCTTTTTTTCATTCAAGTAACCGATACATAAAAATAGATAACAAAAATAGAAGGAGTGTGCGATGAGATGAACGTAACAATATATGATGTAGCGCGCGAAGCGAACGTTTCAATGGCTACCGTATCACGCGTTGTGAACGGTAACCCAAATGTAAAGCCTACAACAAGAAAGAAAGTATTAGAAGCAATTGATCGTTTAGGATACCGCCCAAATGCGGTAGCACGTGGACTAGCAAGTAAGAAGACAACTACAGTAGGTGTTATTATTCCTGATATCTCAAATACGTTTTATGCAGAACTTGCTCGTGGAATTGAAGATATCGCAACAATGTACAAATATAACATCATTTTAAGTAACTCTGACCAAAACAAAGAGAAAGAGTTCCATTTATTAAATACGATGCTTGGAAAACAAGTGGACGGAATTGTTTTCATGGGTGAAGATATTACAGACATTCACATTGAAGAATTCAAAAAGTCTCCAGTACCAATCGTATTAGCAGCGTCATTTGATGAGCAAAATGAAACGCCATCAGTAAATATTGATTATACACAAGCAGCTTATGACGCAATGAAGCACTTTATTGAACAAGGACATAAGCGTATCGGTTTCGTCTCTGGTCCTTTCATTGATAAAGCGGGAAGCGCGAAGAAGTTACAAGGTTATAAAAAAGCTTTAGAAGAAGCAGGTATTTCATATGATGAAAATCTTGTAATCGATGGAGATTACACATATGATTCAGGTATCGAAGCATTTGAAAAGCTTTGGGGCCTTGATGAAAAGCCAACAGCGATCTTCGTATCTTCTGACGAAATGGCACTAGGTGTAATTCACGCAGCACAAGACGCTGGATTAAATGTACCAACTGATGTAGAAGTACTTGGTTTCGATAATACACGCCTTGCATTAATGGTTCGTCCACAACTTTCAACAGTTGTACAACCGATGTATGATATCGGTGCAGTAGCAATGCGTCTATTAACAAAGTATATGAACAAAGAAAAAGTGGAAGATCACACTGTTATCTTACCTCACCGTATCCAATTTAGAGATTCAACGAAGTAAGGATAAAAAAGCTCACAGCGATTGCTGTGAGCTTTTATTCATATTCAGGATAGCATGCTTTTACTACGGTATTCACCGTTTCATTTTTCTTAACGTGTAAAAATCTTGCGTATAATTCTTTTCCAGTTTCAAATGGTGTCTCGTCTAATTCAAACACATGCAATAGTTTTCGAAACGTCCACGTTACTTGCTCACCGTACATATTATCGTACGTATGCTCAGACTGTATAGCGATTTGTTCACCTAGTGCATGAGCTTCTTCCAAACTGCTTGCTTTAACAAGAATAATACTTTCTTCAAAAAGTGTATCGCAATCCTTTTCATAATCCTCATCAATTTTCGGAGGATTAGGCTCACCAGAATGAACAGATTCAAACAATAATTTTACAGCGTACATATTATGCTGCATGTTTCACTTTATAAATAATACTTGCAACAAGCGAAGCAGGTATTGTAAATACGTTACTTTGATAATGGTAATGTATTTGAGATTCTTCATAAGACATGTTGTCATATAATTCGTTTTGTGACACATTCATTTTCTTCTGTTTTTCTTTGAGTATTTTAATGTAGTTATACTGTATTGGGACGAGAATGATGAAATAGGCTAATACGATTAGTGAAATCCAAATCATTATGAACACTCCCTTATAAAGAATATTTATATATGGTAATTATATCAATAAATAGAAAAAATAACCATTTTTAATTGGGGCTAATTTTCTTCTAGAAATGCGAACAGTTCCTCTTGGTTGCTTAAATTGCGATCAATACATGTTTGTGCAACACATTTTAACCCTTGTAATAATGCTTCTATGTGCAAAGTATCGTACTGAATTGTATTTCCCTCTATCATCGTTTCGTCTTTGTCTAAGTCAATCATAACATAATCGAATCGTTCGACTAACTCTAAATCCCCTACAGTAGTATATTCCAAATGAACCACTCCTCATTGTGTAAGTGTATGTTGTAATGCTTTCGCTACAGTTGGGGGTATTCCTTGTTATATGTCACATAAGTGTAAAAATAACTATTATAGGGCAATGTCATGTATAATAGAAAGAAAAGGCTTGTGAGGGGGGAAAAGAGATGATCGTTCTTTGGATAATTACGCTTTGTATGACTGCTATTTTTGCATATATGACGTTAAAACAAAATGGTTTAAAGCGATTTGTTCCAGGAAGTATTCTTGCGGGAATTGCCCTTATCACGTATGTAATTTCTATTTTTATTGAAAGTGTATCGGCGGAAATGAGCACAAGTTTAATGTTTATCGGTATTACACTATTTGCAAGTAGTATTATGGTACTTATGGTTGCTGGTATTATTTTATTTATTCATATGAATTCGGAAACGTTATAGCATATAGAAAAGGCATGTCCCTAAGGGGCATGCCTTTTTATCCGTTCAATTATGCTCTATCTTTAGAAGAGTTTTGTTGTTTTAATAAGTCGCGAATTTCGCTAAGAAGAACTTCTTCTTTTGTTGGTTCTGGAATTTCTTCCTCTTTTTCTTCTTCTTTTTTAGATGTTAGTTTGTTGAACACTTTAACAAACATAAAGATAGAAGCTGCAATAATTAAGAAATCAAAAATTGTTTGGATGAAGTTACCATACATAACAGCAGATTTACCGTATCCAAAGTGTAAACTTGTAAAGTCAACGCCACCTAATACCATACCAAGTAATGGTGTAATAATATCTTTTACTAAAGAACTAACGATTTTACCGAATGCAGCACCGATTACAACCCCGACAGCTAAATCAACGACATTCCCTTTGAAAGCGAACTTTTTAAACTCGTTCCACATGTGTTAATCCCATCCTTTCCACGATTCATTATGAAATTTATAATTCCTATCAACATATTCTATAGAAATTTGCGTGAGAAATAAAGGGGAAATGGGAATGAAAGTAAATTCTGAAAAATGTATCCGTTTTAATTTTTACTTGTAGCGTCCAGTAGGGATTGCAGCAGTTGCTGCGTTTTTAATCCTTCTAATCCATCTACAACAGGCTTTGTATCTCCTTGTACACATGCAATAAAATGATGAACAGCATCTTCAAAACCACGTTGTTTTAACGTCGTATCCCATGATGGGGAACCAATTTGAGAAACTGCATTTTCTTGCTCAACTTCAAATGTGTTCATGTTTTTTACGCGAATGATTTTTCCTGTTGTGACAAGTTCAATTTGTTCTAAATTTGTACCGGCATGGCGGTGCATTGCGGTAGAAAGTAACATTCCATTTGCAGTTGTATATGTATGATGTCCGTAAAGAAGTTCATTCTTTTCATTGATTTGCATCATATTATGAACGACGTTAAGCTCATCGTTAGCTAACCAGCGAGCAGTATCTACAATATGTAAGTAATCATCTAACATCGTAAAGTCGTACGTATATGGCCCGACTTTATTTGTGCGGTGCTTTTCAATTCGGATCCATGAAATATGATGAGCTTGCTCTTTTGCCGCAACATACATAGGAACGAAGCGGCGATTAAATCCAACCATTAACTTTCGGTTATACTTTTCGCTTAACTCGACTAGTTTCTCAGCTTGTTCCACTGTAGCAGCTAGCGGCTTATCAACATAAACATCGATTCCTTTTTTCAGAAGTTCAGAAACGATTTCATAATGCGATGCAGTTGAACTATGAACGAAGATGGCATCGCATTCTGAAGTTAACGTTTCAATAGAATGGAAGTCTTGTATGCGGTATTGCTGGCAAACTTGTTTCCTTTTCTCTGCATTAGGTGTAAAAGCCCCTACAAAATTCCAATCTGTTTCTTTTGTAAGTGTTGGAAGATAGGCTTTTTGTGCGATACTTCCAAGTCCAATCATCCCAATTTTCGGTTTGTTCATATGTATTCCCACCCTATTCATATTGATATAACGGGTTAAATGTAGCATAGAGCGGGGGAGGAAGGCAAAAATTAGCTTTTTACTTATATCCTTTTAGCAAAATCTTTTCTATCTCTTTAAAGTTATGAGCATGTTGCAATGGAGGGAACATGATTACGGTTGTTCACATTTGTAACTGTAAGTAAAAGGATATATAAGGTAATTTGTGTTAAAATATAAAGAGGGATAAAAACATCTCTGCTAATACGCACGATGGTTTGAAGGGGAGTGCAACATTTTGGGGGCTGAATTAAAGGATAATAAATCAAACAAGGTCTTAAGGATTGGAACTAATATTATAATTATTTTATTAATTATTGGTGCAATACAAATGTTTTATGATGACGATTATACGAATGATCATTTCGGCTGGTTATTTTTGGTGTTAGGTTGGATAGTTAGAAGCATTTTTAATATTACGATAGGTTTGAAAGAAGGAGATAAAAAGTCAGTGTTGCTTGATGTAGGTTTGGTGCTCTTTTCCTTTTATCTTTTATTTTTATATAGTACGAAATATTTCGTCTGAAAAGAAAGCTCATAGTCTTATAGAGGCTGCGAGCTTTCTTTAATAATAACGATACTAGTGTAACGATTTATAAAATTTTTGAGTAGTAGAAATAAATTGAGCAGCTTCTTCTAAAAAAGGATAATGATTACTCTCTTCAAATATCACAAAAATAGAATTGCGTATGCCCTCATGCATCTCGATAGAATACTGAATCGGGCACTGCACATCGTGTCGTCCGCATATAATAAGCGTCTTTGTTTTCATAGAAGGTAAATGATCTCGTAAATTAAATGCTGGATATTCGTGAGAAAAAGCATTCATTCGGTTAGCAGACATTGTTTTTTTGATTGGCTTATCAAAATAAGAGTTGTAGTTTTCCGGTTTATATAAAGATAATTTTGTTCGTTTAGTAGATAGTTCTTTCCGTTCTTCACTTGTAAGGTGAGGGCTTTTTAAGTTTTCAATGAGCTGTTGCATATAATGAAACTGAGGATGTTCCGGATGATAAATGCAAAAGGGTGTTTCGGTGTAGTTGCTTGCCGCGGCTCCCACCACGACTAATGATTGTAAGGAGTTTGGATAGGTAATTGCATATAAAATCCCAAGCATACCACCTGTTGAATGGCCGGCGAAATGCCATATTGGAAGTTGTAATGCTTCTCGTATTGCTTCTAAGTCGTGAGCCGTTTCAATCATACGTAATTCTTTTTCTGAATTGGCTTTTGCCGAGTTACCAGCATCTCGTAAATTAATGAGAAATACACGATGCGTAGAAATGAAAACATCCGCAAAGTAATCACCAGTTTCATTAAATTGTGAATAGTGATGTGTAATGCAAAGCGGTTCGCCACTGCCTTTAGTAAAAAGTTCGAATGTGCCACGTTTCGTGTGGATCATTTGTTGTGTCCACATAATATCACGACCTTTTTTATTAGTAACTTAAAATATATCAGCGATTTTTCGAATATATCGACCACAACTCGAACTATATCGGCGATTCGACACAGAATATCGATTTACCAACAAAAAACGACATGGGTAGTAATTATACAAATAAAAGGAGGCTATTCAAAAACGAGCCTCCTTTTCGTTTAGTACAAAGATTTTGTCATATTATTCCGAATAATTTCAAGAGATTTCGCTACAGTTAATGCATTCTTTTCTTCAATTTCTGGTTTACGGGGGATAGGTTTATACATGTTGTCTGGATCTTCCCATGTGAGGGGAAGTTCTGTTTCTGCTTGTCCTTTCCAAGCGTCAATCCATTCTGGAGGGAGATAACCTGAGATGTTTTGGATGTTGTTCATTTCGAGCCAAATGAGTGCCCAAGCTCTTGGGACGACGCGCCAGTGGTCATAGCCACCACCGCCGACAGCAATCCAGCGACCTTCGCAATATTCATTAGCGATTTCGCGAGCGAGCTTCGGTATTTCACGGTAAATATTCATCGTTGCGCAAAGGTGTGTAAGTGGATCGTAGTAATGTGCGTCAGCGCCATTTTGCGTTAAAATAATATCCGGTTTAAAGTATGCGGCCACTTCTTTTACGACAGTTCGATAGGAATCTAAAAACGATTCGTCTTCTGTAAAAGCATCGAGTGGAACGTTAAAAGAATAACTATAGCCATTCCCTTGTCCGCGTTCATTTACAGCGCCAGTTCCAGGGAATAAATATCGACCAGTTTCATGTAGTGAAATGGTGCATACGTTAGGATCGTCGTAAAAAGACCATTGTACACCATCACCGTGATGAGCATCTGTATCAATATATAATACGCGTAAACCGTATTTCTTTTGAATATATTTCATTGCGATAGAACTATCGTTATAAATACAAAAGCCAGATGCTTTGCCGCGGAAGCCGTGATGTAAACCGCCTCCTAAATTAAGCGCGTGTTTTACTTTCCCGGAAAGAACAGCATCGACAGCTGTTAATGTACCGCCAACGAGTAATGCGCTAGCTTCGTGCATATTTGGAAACATAGGTGTATCTTCTGTTCCGAGTCCATATGTCATCGCAATTGATTTTTCTAACTTACCTTCTCCAGCACGTTTTACCGCATTTATGTACTCCTCTGTATGAACGTAGGCGATCTCTTCATCTGTAGCCATTCGTGGTGCGATGATTTGGGAAGGAGAGATGAAACCACCCTTTTGTAATAAGTCATACGTAAGTGTGACGCGCAGTTGGTTAAAAGGATGATCAGGGCTAAATGAATAGCCCCGAAAGTCATCCGAATAAATAAACGCGCTACTCATGCTTGCATCCCCATAATGTTCGGCCATAATACGCGGTAGCCTTCTGCTTCAAGTGTATCAATCACTTTTAGCGGATTCATCGTTTGAATGCGGAAAACGAGTACTTTATCATTCTCATCTTTTGCTGGGTAGACGAGAACGCTCACGATATTTATTTGTAAATCACTAAAAATAGCAACTACTTTTCCGAGAATACCAGGTTCGTTTTTTACTTGAATTTCGATTTGTGAACTTGGTTGATGTGCTCCTGTTAATTTCACTAACGTGTGCAGTACTGTAGATTCAGAAATGATTCCAACTAACTTTCCAGCCTTTGTAACAGGAAGACAGCCAATTTTATTTTCAAAAAATAAAGTAGCAATTTCCTCAACGAAATCGAGAGGATGGCAAGTCATAACAGGATGTTTCATAATCAGTTCAAGCGGTTGCTTCAGCATATCGAGTGAAACTTGTTCATCTAAAATAGACGGACTTGCATCTCTTACATCCCGATCAGAAATAATGCCTACGACATGATTATTTTGATCGACAATTGGAATGTGCCGAATGCCTTTCGTACGTATCGTTCGGATTGCTGTTTCGATTGTATCGTTTGGATGTAGCGTCACTACATCTTGATTCATAATTTCTTCTACAATCATTCCAGTTGCCCCCTTTATTAATACATAAAACGATTGTGAAAACGTAGACGATCAAATGCTTGAATAGAATCCGTATCAACGCGTTTACCGATGCGGACCATTAAACAGTTAGCAGGATGTGAACAAATTTCAGGATCATCTGTAGCCATCCATTGTAACCCGCCAGCATTCATCATCTTTTCCATTACTTTTCGGTACTCCCAAACATTTAAGCCTGTTTGTTTTAAATCCCAGTGCCAATAATATTCAGTCGTCAATATAATGTAATCTTCCATATAATCGTCCATCATTGAAACTTCTAATAAGTTCTTTCCGACAGCGCAACCACGGAAGGCAGGGACAACTTCAATCGCCCCGAGTTCAATTAAGTTTTCCATTTTTCCTTCTGACCATCGTTCAAGTGGATCAGGATACAAGTATGTAACATATCCAACAATCGTTTGGTCATGTCTAGCAATAATGAGACGAGCTTCTGGCAATTTAGAAATTTCGACAATTGCTTTATATTGCTGCTCGGCAGGACGAAACGCAATTAAGTCTGGATGAAACTCATACATTTCTAAGTTATGTGTAGAGACAGGCCCTTCAATAATTAAAGTGCCTTTCGCTGTTTTTAAGTTTCTAGCATTATATATTTTTTTATGAATCAATGTATTGCTCACCACCTTGAGGGTTTGTGAATCTATTCATATCGTACTTTATAATATATGCGATGTGAATCGAAATTTGTCATTAAAAATTTGTCTAAAAATCAACAAATATACTGAAAATTTTAAATAATGTTATTATAATAGATAATAGAATACATAGGAGGGGGATGTAAAGTATGAAAGTAGAAACGCTTCCTGTCATTAAAGGAGAAAATAATTTGCCGAATTATGATGAGGCATACGCAAATTTTAACTGGGAAGAGGTTAATAAAAACTTTACTTGGAATGAAACAGGCCGAGTAAATATGGCGTATGAGGCAATTGATAAGCATGCGAAATCCGATCGAAAGAATAAAGTAGCCCTTTATTATCAAGATGGATCGCGAAAAGAGAAGTATACATTTAAGGAAATGAAGGATTTTTCTAATAAAGCAGGAAACGTCCTGAAAAATTATGGCGATGTAGAAAAAGGCGATCGCGTTTTTATTTTTATGCCGCGTTCCCCAGAGTTATATTTCGCACTTCTCGGTGCAGTGAAATTAGGGGCAATTGTTGGTCCGTTATTTGAAGCATTTATGGAAGGTGCAGTTCGCGATCGTTTAGAAGATAGCGAAGCGAAGGTGTTAATTACTACACCTGAATTGTTAGAGCGTGTACCATTAAATGATTTACCAGCTTTAAAAACAGTTTTCCTTGTTGGAGATAATGTAGAAGAAGGCGGTAAGACGGTAGCGTTCAACCCTTTATTTGAACAAGCTTCAAAAGAATTACATATTGAATGGTTAGGCCGTGAAGACGGTTTAATTCTACATTACACGTCTGGTTCTACTGGTAAGCCAAAAGGTGTGCTTCATGCGCAAAACGCAATGGTTCAGCACTATCAAACGGCGAAATGGGTATTAGATTTAAAAGAAGATGATGTATATTGGTGCACAGCTGACCCAGGCTGGGTAACGGGAACTGCTTACGGTATTTTCGCACCGTGGTTAGTTGGAGCATCAAATGTTATTTTAGGCGGACGCTTTAGTCCAGAAGCTTGGTATGAAGCGCTGCAAGATTACGGTGTAACAGTTTGGTATAGCGCACCAACAGCTTTCCGTATGTTAATGGGTGCTGGACAAGATGCAATTAAAAAATATGATTTATCACAAGTACGCCACGTGTTAAGTGTTGGTGAACCGTTAAATCCAGAAGTAATTCGCTGGGGTATGAACGCATTTGGACTTCGTATTCATGATACGTGGTGGATGACAGAAACAGGTGGACAAGTTATTTGTAACTACCCTTGTATGGAAATCCGTCCAGGTTCAATGGGGAAACCAATTCCAGGTGTAAAAGCAGCGATTGTTGATAATGAAGGAAATGAAGTACCTCCATACACAATGGGTAACTTAGCAATTGGCAAAGGCTGGCCAGCTATGATGCGCGGAATTTGGAATAACAAGCAAAAATATGAGTCTTACTTCATGCCGGGTGATTGGTACGTATCAGGTGACTCTGCATACATGGATGAAGATGGATACTTCTGGTTCCAAGGACGTATTGACGATGTAATTATGACATCAGGTGAGCGCGTTGGACCATTTGAAGTAGAAAGCAAATTAATCGAGCATGCTGCTGTTGCAGAAGCTGGTGTAATTGGTATTCCTGATCCGGTGCGCGGCGAAATCATTAAAGCATTTATCGCACTTCGAGCAGGATACGAACCATCTGAAGAATTAAAAGAAGAAATTCGTCAATTTGTAAAGAAAGGTCTAGCAGCTCATGCAGCGCCAAGACAAATTGAATTTAGAGATAAATTACCGAAAACGAGAAGCGGTAAAATTATGCGCCGCGTATTAAAAGCGTGGGAGTTAAACTTACCAACAGGTGACTTATCAACGATGGAAGATTAAGAGAGAAAGGTCTGAACGAAATAATGTTCAGGCCTTTCTTTTTGTAAATAATAAAGGAGTTAACGTAGATGAAGATACCAAATTTAGAAGGAGACATAGTATACTTACGCTCTGTAGAACCGGAAAAGGATCACACTGAGTGGTATGAGGTAATGAAAGATCCTGATATGCATCGTTGGACAGCGAATACGATCCCGAAAGATAGTAATGAAATGAAAGAGCTGTTACATACTTATAAAAATTTGAAAGATATTATAGCTTGGTCAATTATAATGAAACACTCAAAGGAAATGGTAGGGACATATTGGATCTCTGTGCCAACGGTGGATGAAAATAAAAAGTTAATTGTGAGGGCAGAGGCTCAGCGGATTGCACGTAAGTTTTGGCGTACAGGTGTCAATCGAGAAGCAAGGAATTTAATATATAATTACTTATTTTTAACTTTAGCTGTGGATGAGATCCGTGCGCAGGCTTGGGATAAAAATATCAATTCATGCAAATCTATGGAGCAAATAGGATTTAAATTGGAGAAACAAGTGGAGTGCTTATTCCCTAAATACAATAAAATGTTTTTAGAAAATCATTATGTATTATATAAAAAGGATTGGTTTGCATAAAAGATTATAGTAAAAAAAATAAAATAATATTTGAACGAAGCACCTTCCTCGTCTGTATACATTTATGAAAGAATAGATGAGGGAGGCTTTTTTATGTCTAATAAATTACTTCTTACTTTTGCATTCATTGGAACTATAGTTGTGTTTTCTTGTGGTCTAATATTACCGATGCCAATCGGATTTAAAGTGTCGATGATTACAGCTGGGGTTATGATGATTGTTATGTTTTCCATCATTATTCCGTTTGATAGAAAACATATCGTACGGAAAAATGGATATAAAATTGATTTTACAAAAACAAAGGTGTATTTTCGCTGGAATGTATTTGATACAATTTCGGCTTGTCTTGCAGTGTATGCATGTATATGTGTGCAAGCATTAAATATTTTAGTTTCAACCGGCGAGACAATTCAAAATCCGTACGTTCAATTTTTTACGAATCAATCACAAGTATGGATTATTGTCGCAAGTTGCTATTTAATTTCCCGTATTTCATTAACGTTAAAAGGAATAAAGGAGATCAAAAATCATGGCGCAGATTGGGATTGAGGAGGAACTTATGCTTGCGTATCAAAGTGGAGATAAGCAGGCTGGGGAAAAACTATACGTTTTAATCAAACCAGCGCTATACACATTTTTATATCGATTTAACCGAGATGAACAATTGAGTATCGATCTTGTCCAAGATACGTTTTTGACGCTAGAGCGTAAGAAACATATGTATGAACCTGAAAAAGGTAAAATAAAAACGTATTTATTTCAAATCGGTTATCGTCTTATGATTAATAAATTAAATAGGAGAAAAAAGTGGCGTACGCTTTTGCCGTTTTTAGTGCCGATTCAGGAAAAAGAATTTTCTCACGAAGATCGGCTCACAGTAAGAGAAGCAATTTTGAAAGTTCCAGAAGAGCAAAGAGCAGTCCTAATCCTTTCTTATTATCATGACATGCAGCAAAAAGAAATTGCAGAGGTATTAGATATTCCGGTGGGAACGGTGAAGTCGAGACTTCATAACGGGATAAAGAAATTGAAACAATTGCTGGAGGTGGATGAAATTGAGCGAAAATCCCTTTAAGAATGAATATAAGTTAAAGCAACATTTAGATGGTGACCATGTAGAAATACCGGATTTTCCAAAAACGGTAAGTCGATTCGATCGATTAATCGGGTTTCTTGGTTCCCCGGCGAAAGATCCTGTGGAGGCTACGCTTGGGAATGATTTATCAATTGTGTTTCATGTATCGTTATTAGTTGGGGTTCCAATTCTTTCTCTGATTACGATACTCTTTATGACGCTGTAAAGGATTGGCAAGGAGAGAAACCTGACCTCTATTTGACACGCCTATATAAATGATGGTATAAAGAAAAGTATATGAATAATTGAGCGTGGAAAGGGAGAAGTAGTGATCATTTCCCTGTTTTAGAGAGCTGATGGCCGGTGAAAATCAGCACATAGATGATCGCGAATTACGCCCCTAGAGCATCTTTTTTCGATTGAATTGTATTCAAAAGGGAAGAGACGGTGCTAAGCCGTTATGTAAATAAGGTGGTAGGCTTTTTTTGGTCTGCAACTAGGGTGGTAACGCGATAATCAAAATCGTCCCTTATTTGAAGGGGCGATTTTTTTATGTTTTTAACCTTCACGCCAGTAATGAACTTAAAGGAGAGTATGTAGGATATGGGTATTTTACAAGATCTTGAATTTCGCGGTCTAATTAATCAGCAAACTGACGCTGAGGGCCTTGAGCAATTATTAGAAAAAGAAAGCGTTAAATTATACTGTGGTTTCGACCCAACAGCGGATAGCTTACACATCGGTCATATGTTACCAGTATTAATGTTACGTCGTTTCCAATTAGCTGGTCACCAACCAATCGCACTTGTTGGCGGTGGTACTGGTATGATCGGTGACCCAAGTGGTAAAAAAGCAGAACGTACATTAAATACGAAAGATACAGTTGCTTACTACACAGAAAGTATCAAAAACCAACTTTCAAACTTCTTAGAGTTCGAAAACGTGGACAACCCGGCAACAATGGCTAACAACTATGACTGGCTTGGTAACTTAGATGTCATTTCATTCTTACGCGATATCGGTAAAAACTTCGGTTTAAACTATATGTTAGCAAAAGATACAGTAGCATCTCGTTTAGAAACTGGTATTTCATTTACTGAGTTTAGTTATATGATTTTACAATCATACGACTTCTTAAACTTATACCAACACCATAATTGCCGCCTACAAATCGGTGGTAGTGACCAATGGGGTAACATTACAGCTGGTCTTGAATTAATCCGTAAATCAGAAGAAGATGCAAAAGCATTCGGTTTAACAATTCCACTTGTTACGAAATCTGACGGTACGAAGTTTGGTAAAACAGAAGGCGGCGCAATTTGGTTAGACCCAGAGAAAACAACTCCTTACGAGTTCTACCAATTCTGGATTAACACAGATGACCGCGACGTTGTTAAATACTTAAAATACTTCACATTCTTATCTCATGAAGAAATTCTTGAGCTTGAAAAGCAAGTAGCTGAAGCACCAGAAAAACGTGCAGCACAAAAAGCATTGGGTGCAGAAATGACAAAACTTGTTCACGGCGAAGAAGCATTAGAGCAAGCGATTAAAATTTCAGCTGCATTATTCAGCGGTTCTGTAGCAGAACTGACTGCAAGTGAAATCGAGCAAGGATTCAAAGACGTACCATCTGTAGAACGTACTGCAGAAGATACAGTATTAATCGACTTACTTGTAGAAAGCAAAATCTCTCCATCAAAACGTCAAGCACGTGAAGATGTAACGAACGGCGCAATCTACGTAAACGGTGAGCGTACACAAGCATTAGACTACGTTGTAACAGAAAACGACCGCATCGAAGGTAAATTCACAATCATTCGCCGCGGTAAAAAGAAATATTTCTTAATTCGTTACTAATTAGAAACGAATATAAACAAATAGTACCCCGAATTGTAGGCTGAAAAGTTTATGATTCGGGTTTTTTATGTATGGATTTAAATTGCCGGATCTTTTCTTTTAAATAGAATATAAAGAATTAATATGAGCATATAAAGTAAACTAATAAGCATAACGATAAATGCTGTTGGATAAAATTTTGCTGCATATATAAAGAAGTCGATTTGATAAATATCTTCGTAATTTGAAACGGTGCCTTTGAAGTAATTTGTAAACTTAGCGCTATATTTCCATTCATCAGGATAATCTATCAAATTACTTCCCTGATACCAACTCATAAGTGCCGAAGTAATAAATAGCATACATGCACTGCCTAACTGAACCATTTGGTTTATTGTCAAAAGAATCCACCTCCTATTTAATGGTTATTATAGCGTGCATTCATATGTCTGTAACCATTTTGTTGTAATCTCCTTTTCGAGTTCATACGGAAATCACATGTAAGCGGTATGATAAATGTATAACAACTAGAAAGGAGTGGTAAAACGAAATGTCACTAGAAGCGCTCATTATTTTTTCTTTGCTAAATGCGGGTCAGCTTGCAGAGAATTCGAAGGTGGATGTACATAAAGAGCAGA
Source organism: Bacillus sp. BD59S (assembly GCF_007363175.1). Classification (NCBI taxonomy): domain Bacteria; kingdom Bacillati; phylum Bacillota; class Bacilli; order Caryophanales; family Bacillaceae; genus Bacillus; species Bacillus sp. BD59S. The sequence goes on along the minus strand of NZ_CP034686.1, from coordinate 4,345,889 downwards.
AAGATGCTTATGTATATGTTCAGAAAGAGGAAAATAAATAATTTTATTTTATATATAAACGAAAAAAGCCAATCCACAGGATTGGCTTTTTGTCATTAACGAGAGTAGAACTCTACGATTAATGCTTCGTTGATTTCAGCTGGTAACTCAGCACGCTCAGCGTGACGAGTGTAAGTAGCTTCTAATTTGTCAGCATCGAAAGTTAAGTATTCTGGTACGAAGTTGTTAACTTCGATCGCTTCTTTAACAACAACAAGGTTGTTAGATTTTTCGCGAACGCTGATAGTTTGACCAGGTTTTACACGGTAAGATGGGATATCTACGCGAGCGCCATCAACCATGATGTGACCGTGGTTTACTAATTGGCGAGCTGCACGACGAGTGCGAGCTAAGCCCATACGGTAAACTAAGTTGTCAAGACGAGCTTCAAGAAGGATCATGAAGTTTTCGCCGTGCTTACCAGGCATTTTACCTGCTTGGTCAAATGTGCGACGGAATTGACGCTCAGTCATGCCGTACATGTGACGAAGTTTTTGTTTCTCTTGTAATTGTAAACCGTATTCTGAAAGTTTCTTACGTTGGTTAGGACCGTGAGGACCTGGTGCGTAAGGGCGTTTTTCTAATTCTTTTCCTGTGCCGCTTAGAGAGATTCCAAGACGACGAGACAGTTTCCAAGCTGGACCTGTATAACGAGCCATAGTTGACTCCTCCTTTAAAATGTTTTTATTTACGTAAAATAAAAACAGACGTAATCGATATTTACGGGCATTTTGTTTTCATGTACCTTCGCTCCAGCAGCAGGGAGTTACGAGATACACCTCCGTAGAGGAACAAAATACAAACGATAAACTCACATTACAAGGCTGCCTTTTTATTTTACACAAACGCTATTATATCTTTTACCCAGAGTTTCGTCAAGCGAGTACGTTTTTGTTTTATGCATATAAATTTTGGAAATGAACAAGAAGGAATTTAAAACGATATAAAAGAAGAGATAGAAACACAAATAAAACGCTTACATAAAATGTAGTAAAAACGTTCATCAAATTTTTGTTGATGAATATGCGGCAATAAAAACATAAAAGGGGATGTTTTTATGAAAAAGAAGCATATGGAGACAGCGTTAATTCATCACGGTTATACATCAGAGGAACATAAAGGAAGTTTGACACCGCCTTTATTTCAAACGTCTACATTTACATTTGAAACTGCGCAGCAAGGAGAAGCGAGTTTTGCGGGAGTGGATCCATCTTATATTTACTCAAGACTTGGAAATCCAACTGTGAAATTATTTGAAGAACGTATGGCGGTGTTAGAAGGAGGAGAAGAAGCGCTTGCTTTCGGATCCGGTATGGCAGCTATTTCCGCAACGTTAATTGGTTTTTTAAAAGCTGGAGATCATATTATTTGTTCAAATGGATTATATGGATGCACGTACGGCTTTTTAGAAGTGTTAGAAGAAAAATTTATGATTACGCATTCGTTTTGTGATATGGAGACAGAGGCTGATATTGAAAATAAAATTCGTCCAAATACAAAGCTTATTTTCGTTGAAACGCCGATTAATCCGACAATGAAATTAATTGATTTAAAACAAGTGATTCAGGTTGCGAAGAGAAATGGTTTACTTGTAATTGTTGATAATACGTTTTGTTCACCTTATTTACAAAGACCGCTTGAACTTGGCTGTGACGCCGTTGTTCATAGTGCGACAAAATATATTGGTGGTCACGGTGATGTGGTAGCGGGTGTAACAATTTGTAAAACGAAAGCGTTAGCTGAAAAAATTCGCCCGATGCGAAAAGATATCGGCGGTATTATGGCGCCGTTTGATGCATGGTTATTGTTACGCGGATTAAAGACGTTAGCGGTAAGAATGGATCGCCATTGTGATAATGCAGAAAAAATTGTATCGTTCCTAAAAAATCATGATGCGGTAGAAGATGTTTGGTATCCAGAAGGGGAGTTAGCATCTCGCCAAATGAAACGTGGGGGCGGCGTTATATCTTTTTCAATTAAAGGCGGGAAAGAAGAGACGCAGGCGTTTATTAATGACCTTCACTTTATTACAATTGCGGTAAGTTTAGGAGATACGGAAACGTTAATTCAGCACCCGGCAACAATGACGCACGCTGCGATTCCAGCTGATTTAAGACAAGAAATGGGCATTTATGATAATTTAATACGTTTATCTGTCGGTTTAGAATCGTGGGAGGATATCGTTTCTGATTTAGAGCAAGCGTTAAAGAAAATATCTACGGTTAGTAATCAATAAAAAAAGAGCTAGCTATCGGTTTTGTACGTAATGTACTTAATCGATAACTAGCTCTTTTTTTGTTACATATGTTTTAGGAGTGTTTCCACAAACTTTTCTAAATAGCGCTGATCTACTTCGTCGAAACGATTTTTTTCAGGACTATCAATATCAAGTACACCAATGACATTCCCATCCTTAATAATCGGTACGACGATTTCTGAATTCGAAGCACTATCGCAAGCGATATGTCCTGGGAATTGGTGAACGTCTGCTACAAGCTGCGTTGTTTTCGTTTCAGCTGCAACGCCGCAAACGCCTCGTCCAAATGGAATGCGCACGCAAGCAGGCATTCCTTGGAATGGTCCAAGAACAAGCTGATTTCCTTCTGTTACGTAAAAGCCAACCCAATTCACACGATCCAAAAATTGGTTTAATAATGCGGACGCATTTGATAAGTTTGCGACTACGTTTGATTCGCCAGTTAATAATGCATCCAGTTGTTTAATTACTGTCTCATATTGCTGCACGCGAGATCCTGCATAACTTTCTTTAGTAAACATGGAAACAGCTCCTTTTTTATCGAGATGTGTAAAATATTAGCAAAATACGATGTATTTCACATGACTTTGTCGATAGAAAATTAAAGGAATTTGTCTTAAAAGTCAAGAAATTTACACTATAGCTGTTCAGTGAGAGGAAGTGAGCGCATGAAACAGACGAAACAAAAAGTAATTGATGCGGCAATATCGTTGTTTAACACGAAAGGTTATGATGGAACGTCGGTGCGAGACATTGCAAAGCGAGCGGATGTGAATGTAGCGAATATTTCATATTATTTTGCTGGAAAGCAAGGCCTATTAGAGCAGCTTATTACGGATTTTTTAGAAGGGTATATTCATGTGATTGAAACGTCCTTTGAACAGAGAGAGTATTTGTCGGCTAAAGATGTGATGGTGCAAATGGTGCGCGGGATTTTACGATATCAATTTGATAATAGGGAGCTGACACGTTTCTTTTACCGAGAGCTGTCGCTTGATACGACATTAATTCGAGAAGTGATGACCATTTACTTTTCTAAAGAAAGATATTATATAGAGCAAATCATAAAGCAAGGACAAATGAAACGAGAGTTTAAGAAGGTATCTTTTACAATGTTTATGACGCAATTAAAAGGCATGATGAATATGCCGTTTTTATATCCGCAATATATATCAGAAGTACTGCATTCTTTTCCGTCTGAGACATTTTTCTTAGAAATGTACACGAAAGAAATTGAACAATGGATGGAACAAACATTATGTATAACGAATATGTATCAGGAATGGCCAAGAGCTGTTCATATGTGAAAAATCCCCACCTAACGAACTGAGGTGGGGATTTTTGTGCTTTCTTTTCTTTGCCATACATTGTTGCATAATAGCGCGATAATTGTTAATGAAGCTCCGGCAATTTCAATTTTGTCGACTGTATAACCTCGAAAGATGGAACCGATAAGTGCAAGTACAGGAACTAAATTCATAAATAATATGCCGTTAATAGATGAAATATAGCGATTTCCTGTGTTCCAGCAAAATACAGCGATAACACCTGCAATAATCGACATATACAAGAGTTCAAAACGAACGTTCATAATTGTACGTAGTGACGGTACAGTAATGACGTTTGTGTAAGTAAAGAAAGTGACGATAACAATGAGTGAAATTGAGCCAAATAAACAAGTTAACGTCGTGTACCTCAGTGGTGACCAAGATTGAAAACTAGCACCACCGTTTGTATAAATGACCCAGCAAGTAACGCCGCACAGCATAAGTATATTTGTTGTGAGGTGACTGGCAGCTCCAAATAATAAGTGAATATTTCCTTTTGAAATGACAAGCATAACACCGATAAGTGCAACGAACATACAAAGGAATGTGTAGTTTTGTGGGCGTTTGTTTTTCGTTATCCACTGTAATAATAAAGCGATGAGTGGCATAAGAGACTGAATCATCGCGGCATGGATGGCTCCAGAAGGTCCGGCAAGTTGTTGGCCGTAAAAAACGAGAAAACCATATCCAGCGAAGCCGACCGTTCCGTAAAAGAATAACGAAAGTGTTCTTTTTTCTAAGCGGAGTGAATTTTTTCCTTCAGTAGTGAATAGCAAAATAAGAAAAATAATAGCTGCTGATCCATAGCGAATCGTTGTGAAGAAGAACGGATCGATAAATTGTAAGGCGTTTGCCATGACAGGAAACATAAATCCCCAAGCCGTTACGGCAAGTAAGCATAGGAGGGATCCGAGTAGCATTTGTTTTTTGTTCAAGAGTATCTTTCCCCTTTACATTTCGTTATAGTAAGTTGATGAAATAAGTATAAAGAGTAATTGTTTATAGAAGGAAATATCGATTCTTTATGACAGTTATAACTTTTTGTTAGAGGTGTGTACGATGGATTTGGAGGCAGTACGATCGTTTATTGAAGTAAAGAATACGCGAAGTTTATCAAAGGCGAGTAAGATTTTACATATTTCGCAGCCGGCGCTTAGTAAACAAATTCAAAGATTAGAAGCCGATTTAGAAGTTACTTTACTGAAGCGTTCCGCGCAAGGAGTGGAATTAACAAGTGCTGGAGAGCTATTTATAAAAAGAATGTTACCGATTTTGGAACACATACATGAAGTGAAAGCTGAGATGAAGAAATTTCAAGAGAAGCGGAACATTTCTATAGGCATATTGCCAAGTTTAGCAGCACATTACATATCAAAGTGTAAAGATATATTAGGTGACGGGTTCGAAGTAGAATGGAAAATTGAGCATACGAAAGTACTGATGGGACTCTTTAAAGAACGGAAGATTGAAGCGATGTTCATCGATTCAGCAGTAGAAAGTGCTACGTGTATAAAAGAAATCCGAGAAGAAAAAATTGTTTGTGTCGTTTCAAATGATCATCTTTATAAAGAGAAAACAGTAATCCGAATGGAAGATTTGCAAAATGAAAAGTTAATCGTATACCCAGAAATCTGCGATGTAAGAAAAATGATTACGAATATGTTTCAAGGGATAGGGACGAAACCGATCATTGCATTTGAAACTTCTTATGCAGAACCGATGCTTGCGATGGTCAGTGCTGGACTTGGCATTACGTTACTTCCAGAAATAGCAGTAGAGCAAGCGGTAAGGCAAGGAAATGTGCAGGCGATTTCTATTGAACCGCCACTTGTGCGCAAAATTTATTTCGCATCTCATATGGAAGAAGGCCATTTAGTTCATTCATTTGATGATGAGAGGTAATCCAAACGGAATATTGAGAAAGATTACAATTGCATTGAAAGAAACATGAAATTTTAAAAAAAACTAGGTCAAAAACAAACCATTACATGGTATGATTAGTACATTGTTAGTTGTTAAATATAGGGGAATTCCCTTTTTATACATAATGCCTTCCATTTCATAAACGGAACGGACAAAAAAAGAGATATAACTAGGAGGCTTTTTTGCATGGATTCTATCCTGACGATCGTTATCATTGTAGTAAGCTCTATTCTAGTGCTGCTCATGATAGAGCTTGTGATAAGAAATCGTTCATATAAAGATATCGAAGCACTTGAGCAGTGGAAACAAGAGATAAAAGATAAACCTGTGGCAGATGAACTAAAACGGGTGAAAGATTTAAATATGACGGGTCAAACAGAAGAACTGTTTGGTAAATGGCGTGAAGAATGGGATGAAATTGTATCAACAACCATTCCGAAAGCTGACAAAGATTTAGCGCAAGCGCGAAAATTCGCCTCGCAATTCTCCTTCCGAAAAGCAAAGCATGCGATGAATGAATCCATAAGTGGTTTAGATGACGCTGATAATCGTATTACAGACATTTTAAATGAATTACAGCAATTGTTAGAAAGCCATGAAAAAAATAGCTCAGAAATTGAAGGGTTACGTGATACATATCGTAGTATGAAGAAGAGTGTTCTTGCTCATAGACATATGTATGGAGCAGCAGAGCAGAAAATCGAAGAGATGCTAGACGCTGAATCTGAGAAATTTAAAACCTTTGAAGAAGCAACAAACAATGGCGACTATTTAAAAGCGAGAGAAATTGTTATTAGTTTGGAAGAAGGTTTAGCAGATTTAGAAATCATTATTCACCAAATTCCAGATTTATTGGTAGAGTGTCAAGCGACGTTACCAGTTCAGCTGGAAGATTTATTACACGGACATAATGATATGGTAAGACAAGGTTATGTATTAGATTATTTGGAAGTCCCTAAAGAAGTTCGCGATATGACGAAACAACTACAAACATGTTTAATGGATATACAAGAGCTTCACATAACGGAAGCGGCTGAAAAAGTAGAAAACTTAAAAACGCGTTTAGATGGCTTCTATGATCAACTGGAACAAGAAGTGCATGCGAGACATTATGTGGAGCAAAAAACACTTTCTGTTTATGAAGACTTAGAAGAAATTCGAACTGAAACGATTGAAACAAAAGCAGAAACACAACTTGTGAAACAAAGTTATCAGTTACAAGATAAGGACATTGAGTCTCAAAAAGTAATTGAAAAGCAAATGCACATTTTAATGAAACGTTTTGAAATGCTGCAATTACGAGTTGCGGAACAAGATATTGCCTTCTCTATTATTCGTGAGGAACTAGAAGAGGTTTATGAGCAATGTGAAACATTAAAAGTACTTCATGCAGAATATAAAGAAATGCTGCAAACGATGCGTAAAGAAGAATTTGAAGCACGTGAGAAGTTACAAGAAATGCGAAATACTATTTTCGAAACGAAACGCTTTATGCAAAAGTCGAATTTGCCAGGTCTTCCAGAGAGTATTATGGAAGATTTAAAAAGAGGACAAATGGCAATGCAAGCTGTATATGAGCAATTAGAAGTGAAGCCGTTAAATATGAATGCTGTAAATAGCAGTTTAGAAGAAGCTTACACAACTGTTAATGGTGTTGCTGAAATGACAGAAGAGTTAATTGGACAAGCGTATTTAGTTGAAAAATTAATTCAATACGGTAATCGTTACCGCAGTCATGATGAGAACCTTGCAGAGAGCTTAAATTATGCGGAGAAATTATTCCGTGAATATCAATACGATGCAGCTTTAGAACAAGCGGCGTCTGTACTAGAGCAACTTGAGCCTGGCGTTGTTCAAAAAATAGCTGAATATGTAGACAATGAACAAACCCTTTCATAAGGGTTTGTTTTTTTGTGTAATTTTTCAGGCGATGTTGCTATAATGAATAGCGGAATACAGTAAGGTTATTCGTTTTAAAATATAACGGAACCTTTTAGTAGTCTTGGCGTAATGACACGTATTTGTGATATGATTATATGATGTGACAGCGCTGAAAGGGGAAGAACGATGATCTATTTTGATAATAGTGCGACGACAAAGCCATATCCAGAAGCTCTTCAATCGTACGTAAAGGTTGCAGGGAAATATTTTGGGAATCCTTCTTCTATTCATTCGCTTGGAGGAGAGGCAGAGCGTCTATTAACACAATCAAGAACAATTGCAGCGCAGCTTCTTCACGTTAAACCTTCTGAGATTATTTTCACATCAGGTGGAACGGAAGGGAATAACCTTGCGATTAAAGGGATAGCGATGAGGAATCGTTCGCGCGGTAAACATATCATTACAACAAATATTGAACACGCGTCTGTGTTTGAAGCATATAAACAATTAGAAGATCTCGGTTTTGATGTAACATATTTACCGGTTAATGAGCATGGTGTTGTATCGGTAGAGGATGTAAAACGGGCACTTCGTGAAGATACGATTCTTGTGTCAATTATTCACGTGAACAACGAGACTGGAGCAATTCAGCCTGTTGCTGAAATTGGAACGTTATTATCGAATTATCCGAAAATAAGATTCCATGTGGACCATGTACAAGGGATAGGAAAAGTACCGCTTAATTTATACGCTTCTCATATTGATCTTTGCTCAATATCTGGACATAAATTCCACAGTGTAAAAGGAACGGGTCTTCTTTATGTACGTGATGGCGTAAGGTTAGATCCAATTTTATCAGGTGGTCAACAAGAGCTGAAGTATCGCTCTGGCACAGAGAACTTACCTGGCATTGTAGCGATGGTGAAAGCACTTCGCATGACAATGGAACAAGTGAAAGAAAAGGTAGCTCATTTGCAAAGTTTACAAGCAGAGCTTGTTCGTTTCTTTAAAGAGATGGAAGATGTAGCGATTAATACGTCGCTTGCATATGCAGCACCGCACATTTTAAATGTATCATTTGTAGGTTTAAAACCAGAAGTGGTCGTTCATGCTTTAGAAGAACACGGTGTATATGTATCAACGAAATCTGCTTGTTCTTCAAAAGCAAATGAAGTGAGCAGAGTGTTAGTGTCAATGGGAGTACCACATGCCGCTGCTGCAAGTGCTATTCGTATTAGTTTGGCACCAGAAAATACGATGGAAGAAGTTAAGCAATTTGAAGGTATTGTGAAAGAGACGATGCCAAAATTATATGAAGTGATGAGGTAAAGGAATATGATGACATATGAATATATTTTAGTTCGTTATGGAGAGATGACGACTAAAGGTAAGAACCGTTCTAAATTTGTAAGCACATTAAAAGATAACGTGAAGTTCAAACTGAAAAAATTCCCAAATATTAAAATTGATGCAACACATGACCGTATGTACATCCAATTAAATGGCGAAGATCATGAAGCGGTATCTGAAAGATTGAAAGATGTATTTGGTATTCATAAGTTTAACTTAGCGATGAAAGTACCATCGGAATTAGAAGATATTAAAAAAGGTGCATTAGCAGCTTTCTTACAAGTAAAAGGCGATGTGAAAACATTTAAAATTACTGTACACCGTTCTTATAAGCATTTCCCAATGAGAACGATGGAATTATTACCTGAGATTGGTGGACACATTCTAGAAAATACAGAAGATATTACTGTAGATGTTCATAATCCAGATGTAAATGTACGTGTAGAAATTCGCAGTGGTTATAGCTACATTATGTGCGATGAGCGTATGGGAGCTGGCGGTTTACCAGTTGGTGTTGGCGGAAAAGTAATGGTACTTCTTTCTGGCGGTATTGATAGCCCAGTAGCAGCATACTTAACGATGAAACGCGGCGTATCTGTGGAAGCAGTTCACTTCCATAGCCCACCTTTCACAAGTGAGCGCGCGAAACAAAAAGTAATCGATTTAGCACAAGAGTTAACGAAATACTGTAAACGTGTAACACTTCACCTTGTTCCATTTACAGAAGTGCAAAAAACGATTAATAAAGAAATCCCATCTAGCTATTCAATGACAGTTATGCGCCGTATGATGATGCGTATTACAGAGCGTATCGCAGAGGAGCGTAACGCGCTAGCAATCACGACTGGTGAAAGTCTTGGACAAGTAGCAAGTCAGACATTAGATAGTATGCATACGATTAACGAAGTAACAAACTATCCAGTTATTCGTCCACTTATTACGATGGATAAATTAGAGATTATTAAAATCGCTGAAGAAATCGGCACATATGAAATTTCAATTCGTCCGTACGAAGATTGCTGTACAGTATTTACACCAGCAAGCCCAGCGACGAAGCCGAAGCGTGAAAAAGCGAATCGTTTTGAAGCGAAATACGATTTCACACCATTAATCGATGAAGCTGTAGCGAACAAAGAAACAATGGTATTACAAACGGTAGAAGTAGTGGCGGAAGAAGAAAAATTCGAAGAACTTTTCTAAAACCATAAATTACCATATCTGAAACGTGTATGAAGTCATGTTATTTATCACACTCTATACTCACAAGGAGGTGATATAACATGGCACGTAGCACAAATAAATTAGCGGTTCCTGGTGCTGAATCAGCATTAGACCAAATGAAATACGAAATCGCTCAAGAGTTTGGTGTTCAACTTGGAGCTGATGCAACAGCTCGCGCTAACGGTTCTGTTGGTGGCGAAATCACTAAACGTCTAGTTTCACTAGCTGAGCAACAATTAGGCGGTTACCAAAAATAATCCCATATGATGGCTTAGAAAGAGCGGGTTCTCCCGCTCTTTCTTTTTTGTGTTGTGTCGCTATTTGTCGGTAAGGCGATACCCTTTGTCGAAACGTCAATATATTCAATTTTTCGTTGATATATTTAAAAAATAATCCATATAATTTCATTTATCAATTCGACAGAACTAAAAAATTTGTCAAAAGATGAGGGTTCAAAATTGACAGAAAATTCTTTATTATATAAGGGAGGCATAAAGAAAAAGGAGGATGTTTATGAAGAGAGAGGAATTGTTGGCACCACCGTCTTATAATTTAGTTTCTGAAATAGAGAAATATACAGGTGATAAAGAGAAGCTTGCTTTAATTTGGCAAGATGATAAAGGGAATCGAAGAGAAGTTACATACGCTGAGTTAATGAAAGGCGCAAATAAAATTGGAAACGCTTTTATAAAGAGTGGTCTGCAAAAAGGGGACAAGCTCCTCATTATGATGCCGCGTTTAATTGAGGCGTACATGACGTATATTGCTGCGATTAAAGCAGGATTTGTCGTAATTCCGAGTTCGGAAATGTTGCGCAAAAAGGATATTGAATACCGCATTGGACACGGGGAAGTAAAAGCAATCGTAAGTTATGAGCCGTACATTGGACAGTTTGATGATATAGAAGCGATGGAATCTCTTCAAAAATTCGTTCTGAGCGAGCAGTCAGTAGATGGATGGATGAATTTAAAAACAGCGTTAGAAACAGAGAGTGACATGTTAGAAATGGCGAAGACAGATAAAGAAGATATGGTCTTTTTATCTTACACGTCAGGAACGACAGGAAATCCAAAAGGTGTTGTTCATACACATGCGTGGGCATACGCTCATTTACGTACGAGCGCTCCAAATTGGCTCGGAATTGAAGAGAATGATGTGGTGTGGGCAACGGCTAGTCCAGGCTGGCAAAAGTGGATTTGGAGCCCGTTTTTAGCAACGCTAGGATCAGGGGCAACAGGATTTGTATATCACGGTAAGTTTGAACCAAAAACGTATTTAAATTTATTAGACGATAATAAGGTGAATGTGCTCTGTTGTACACCGACTGAGTATAGATTAATGGCAAAGGTAGAAGATTTAAGACAGTACAATTTAGAGGCGTTACATAGCGCTGTATCCGCAGGTGAGCCGTTAAATAGAGAAGTCATTAAAACGTTCCAAAAGCACTTTCATATTACAGTAAGAGACGGCTATGGGCAAACGGAAAATACATTGCTTGTTGGTGTAATGAAAGGGATGGATATTAGACCAGGATCAATGGGAAAACCAACGCCAGGTAACCACGTTGATATCGTAAATGAGGAAGGTGTTCCAGTTAAAGTAGGCGAGGTTGGTGATATTGCAGTTCACATTGAAACGCCCGCCCTCTTTAAACAATATTACAAAGACGATGAGCGTACAGCGATGCAATTCCGCGGTGATTATTATATTACAGGTGATAAAGCGAAAAAAGATGAAGACGGCTATTTCTGGTTTGAAGGGCGCGGTGATGATATCATTATTAGCTCTGGTTATACAATCGGGCCGTTTGAAGTAGAGGATGCACTTGTAAAACATCCTTACGTAAGAGAATGTGCGGTTGTCGCAAGTCCTGATGAAATTCGCGGGAGTGTCGTGAAGGCATTTATCGTATTAAGAGAGAATATAGAAAAGAACGAAGAAACATTAATTCCAACACTCCAACAACACGTCAAAGAGCTTACTGCACCATATAAATACCCTCGCAAAATTGAATTTGTAGATGAACTACCAAAAACGATTTCTGGAAAAATTCGCCGTATTGAGCTTAGGAAACAAGAGATGGAGATTCCATCAAAATAATTTTGAAAATAGTGAAATAAATAGTTGAATGAAGTATTAAGCATATGATATTATAAAAAACGAACGTAAGTTCGATTTTATAAATTAAAAAAATGAGGTGTCCGTATGATTTTAGGTATTAATCCGTACTTAGTTTTAGATGGTAGTGGGCAAGAAGCTGTACAGTTTTATAAAGAGGCGTTAGATGCAAAAGTAGAAGTCATGCAAACGTTTGGTGATATGCCTGAAAATCCAGAATACCCGATTCCAGCTGAAGCAAAAGAGCGCGTTTTACACGCTACTTTAAAAGTTGGTAATACGGATCTTATGATTTCTGATACATTCCCAGGTAAAGGACATGCAATTGGATCTCAAGTAACAATCGCAATTCAAATTAGTAATGCAGAAAAAGCGAAAGAAGTATTCAACAAGTTACAAGAAGGTGGCGAAGTTATTATGCCACTTCAAGAAACGTTCTGGAGCCCAGCATACGGACAAGTAAAAGATAAATTTAATATTGAATGGCAAATTACAACGTCTACTACTGAACAAAAGTAATGTTTAGAAAAGCACCATGTTTTGAAATGGTGCTTTTTTTTATACAATGAAAACAAAGGAGATGGGATATATGGGAGAAATATGGTATGGCGGCACCATTTATACAATGAGAGAAGAAAATGAAAAATTGGACGCTGTTTACGTTGAAAACGGTATAATCGTTGATGTTGGAAGTAAAGAAGAGTTAGAAAACCGATATGCTGCGGTTACATTGCATGATTTAAAAGGCAAAACAATGATTCCAGGCCTCGTTGATAGCCATATGCATCTTATTGGTCACGGGGAGAGATTACTTCGTCTAGATTTATCAAATTGTACATCGTATAGCGAAGTGCTGACTCTCGTTCGGAAGCGCGTAGAAGAAGCACCAAAAGGTTCTTGGATTATTGGAGAAGGTTGGAATGAGAATAACTTTACAGATACGAAAGATGTTCATTTGAAAGATTTAGATGAAATTTCGAAAGAACATCCCATTTTATTAAAGAGAGTTTGCCGTCACGTTACATGGGTGAATTCATACATACTGCAAGAAGCAAATATAACAGAAGCGACAGAAGATCCAAAAGGCGGGAAAATTGGCCGTGATTCATCAAATATGTTAACAGGGCTTTTATATGAACAAGGACAAGAGTTAATTAAACATGTGCAGCCTGAAATTGATGAAGCTTATTTACAAAGCGCTTTGCAAACAGCGATTAAAGATTGCTGGCAATATGGCCTCGTTGGTGGGCATACGGAAGATTTAAATTATTACGGTGGTTTTAGAAAAACGCACAATGCGTTTGCTCATGTCATAAAGGAAATGCCATTTAAAGCACATTTACTCGTTCACCATGAAGTAGCACAGGAACGAAAGGAATATGAAAATGAGCATTATATTGAATTTGGTGCGATGAAAATTTTTTCTGACGGTTCTTTTGGCGGAAGAACAGCTTTATTAAGTGAACCGTATGAAGATGCGAAGGAAACAAATGGAGTTGCCATTTTCTCCCGTGAAGAGCTTGCAGAGTTAGTGAAAAAAGCACGAGACTTACATATGCCAGTTGCCATTCATACAATTGGTGATTTGTCGCTTGAGTATGTGATTGATGCGCTTGAATTGTATCCGCCAGCAGAAGGATTACGTGACCGCATTATTCATTGTCAGCTAGCTCGTGAAGAGTTAATTGAAAGAATGAAAAGCTTACAAGCCATTATTGATATACAGCCAGTCTTTGTTTCATCGGATTTTCCATCAGTCATTGAAAAATTAGGCGAGCATCGTCTTCGTTATGCGTACGCTTGGAAGATGTTACTGGAAGCAGGATTACATTGTAACGGTGGATCTGATGCTCCAATTGAGCAAGTAAATCCGTTTCTAGGTATATATAGCGCTGTTACACGTAGAAGTTTTATTGACGGTGTGTGCTATATGCCAGAGGAAAGGTTAACGGCATATGAGGCTGTCTCTTTATTTACAACAGGAAGTGCCTATGCAATCGGAAAAGAAGCGAAGCAAGGGCAAATTACAAAAGGATATGAAGCGGACTTTACGATATTAGACCGCAATATTTTTGAAATAGAGGCAGAAGAAATAAAAGAAGTACAAGTAGAGATGACCGTAATAGATGGCAAAGTCGTCTATAGAAAAGATGAGTAAAAATATATCAGCGATTTTCGAAATATATCGACCGTAACTCGAAATATATCAGCGATTATTCAAATATATCGACTTGCCGACAAAAACTGACAAGAATAACGGCCGGATAGCGAAAAATTGTTGTCCGCGCCAATCGGTGGTAAATAAATAACCGTAGAATTATGGGACCTTATAATTCTACGGTTATTTTTATACTATAAAAACGTTCTCTGTACTTTTTCCCAGAAAGAGTTGTTTTTTAATTTAACTGTTTTAATTTGTTTATCGCTTAAGCGTACAACAGCTTTTTCCACTTGTTTAATGCTAAGCGCTTCATTATCCATACCGATAACAGGATAATCGTTACCATCAGGTCTTAGTTTTAAAGTTAATGTACGTTCGTGATTTAAAATGAACGGTGAACCAAGTGTACGGTATGTGTTGTTATTTAAAGATGCTAATTCACTTACTTGGAAGCAAGGGATAAGCGGGTCAACAACTGCACCACGTAACGATTTATTGTAAGCTGTACTTCCTGTTGGAGTAGAGACAACTAAACCGTCACCTCTAAATGTTTCGAAATATAAATTATCAACGTGAACATCTACAACGAATGTTTTAATAATGCTAGAGCGTAATGAGAACTCATTTAAACAATGGAAAGATGTACTGTCATCTACGTCTACCTGAATTGTTGGATATTTTCGCACTTCAATTTCATTTTTTGTAATTTCTTGAAGGGCTGTATCGACGTGATCAATATGGAAATCGCAGTAGAATGAAATTTCATCTTTCGTAGAAATCCCTGCGTATAAACAATCATCCCTAAAACCAGTTTTACGAACGGCTTGTAAGAAAGTTGCATCATCTCCAACACTGACGATAGCGTTTGCATTTTTTGGATGATCTAATATGGTAAATCCATTCTCTTCTAAAATACGATAGATTGGTTTCATTTTTTCAACGAGCTTTGCTTTGTCATCACCATAAAAGAAAAATAAATTGCGACGATCTGCCATTATGTATCCCTCCACTGCAGTTAAATTTTCTATGCTTCGTGCTACATATCATTAGAGTCCGTTCCCTGATGATATGTTCAAATAATATATTTCGATATAAATTGTCAAAATACCTTTTTATTTTTAGAAAAATTTTTATATTCAATCTTATAAAACTCTGTTTAATGATGAATAAAGTTGTCGATAATGGATACGGAGTGAAAGGATGATACGTATGAAGTGGTTCGTAATTGGAATAATAATTCTTCTCCTTTTTATTTTGCTTATACTATTGTCGAAAATAAAGCTTAAAGTGACATTTTTATATTCAGAAATGGAAAAGCAATGTTTGTTTCAAGTGAAAATATGGATGATTCGCTATACATTTGATGTGTTGGAAAGAATTGAGAAGCAACAGAAGAAAACAGGGCAAAAAATCGAAAAAGCTGAAGAGGATGGCGGACTTGATAATAAAATTATGGCACAACTTGATAGCATTGGGGAACTGATAAAAAAGCTTCAAGAAGTTCATACTATCGTTAAAGATTTTCTCAAACGAGTGAAAATCAATGGTTGGAGATGGCACACGCAAATCGGTGCAGGTGATGCGGCTAGTACTGGAATTGTTACCGGATATGCGTGGGGAACAAAAGGAATGGCTGCTGGAGTTGTAGGACAATATATGCATATTGTCGACGTACCAGAATTTGAAATTACTCCTGTTTTTCAAGGGAAAGGGTTTGCGTCAAGATGTGAATTAACAGCATCCTTTCGTATATTCCGTGCTATAAAAACAGGAATAAAATTACTCACGTTTATGAGAAGACAAAGATCTGGTGTGAATGAAAAATCTGTGCAAGCATAGGGGGGATATAAAGTGGACCATCCAATTCAAGGTTTAATGACAACCGCAATGCAGCATTTAAAACAAATGACTGATGTAAATACAATTGTGGGCGATCCAATTAAAGCGGCAGATGGAAGTGTAATTCTTACCGTTTCAAAAGTTAGCTTTGGATTTGCTGCTGGTGGAAGTGAATTTGGTAAAGTAGAACATTCAGGCCGTCATCCATTTGGCGGGGGAAGCGGTGGAGGAGTTTCTATTAATCCTGTTGCTTTTCTCGTTATAAATGGAGAAGGCGTAAAAGTGTTACATTTAGATAAGCAAACACATGTCATCGATAAAATAATTGAATTAGCGCCACAAGCTGTTGATAAAGTGAAAGAAATGATGGATAAACGAAAAGAAGACGATCCGGAATTTCAAATTTAACGAATAAAGAAGCTAATCAATGGATTAGCTTCTTTAATTTTTTTGTAAATAAAGCGATTTTATTTGCATTATCGATAGGGACAAACTATCATTTACATTGTACATATTTTGTTTAAATAAGGGAGGATTTTCAAGTGGCAAACGTAACTTTTAAAGGTAACCCAATGACTTTAGTTGGAACAGAAGTTAAAGTTGGCGATCAAGCGCCAAACTTCCAAGTGTTAGCAAATGACTTATCTCCAGTAAGTTTAGAAACATACAAAGGCGAAGTGAAATTAATTAGTGTTGTACCTTCAATCGACACAGGTGTGTGTGATGCACAAACACGTCGTTTTAACCAAGATGCAGCAGGTATTGAAAACGCGAAAGTATTAACAATTAGTGTTGACTTACCATTCGCTCAAAAACGCTGGTGTGCAGCAAACGGTTTAGAAAATGTTGTAACACTTTCTGACCATCGCGACCTTTCATTCGGTGAAGCTTACGGCTTAGTAATGAAAGAACTTCGTTTACTTGCTCGTGCAGTATTCGTAGTAGATAGCAATGACAAAGTAGTTTACGTAGAATACGTAAGCGAAGGTACAAGCCATCCAAACTATGAAGCAGCATTAGAAGCAGCAAAAGCTGCAAAATAATGTGAAGGAAGATGACCTCTTTGTAAGAGGTCGTCTTCTCTTATATATTGCTATATGGAATCGATATACGAGAGAAGACGTTACATCATACATTACTAAAAAGGGAGCTCTTAAAAAGAGGTCGCTTTTTCTTTTGGGAAAAAATCAGATTATGGTATGATATAAGTTATGTGTAAAAGAGAGAAGGAGGAATGTACGTGAGTCAGACAGTAGAAACATTATTTTCTATTTTTGATTCTTCTGCGGTAGTTTTACGTAAAGAATTAGATGTAACATATTTAGAGGCGCTTGTAGAAACAGGTGATAACTTGTTTGAAGGAGCGATTTTACAAGAGGAATTATCAGAATCAGCAATTGAAAGGCTGAATCGTGAATATAGTACGTTTAATGAAGAAACATATAAAGGTGAAGAAATTCGTAAAGCATTTCAGTTAGCCATCTTAAAAGGAATGAAAGAAGGCGTACAAGCGAATCACGAAATGACGCCTGATGCAGTTGGTATGTTCATGAGCTACTTATTCCATCAATTTATGCAAGGTCAAAATGAAATTACTGTGTTAGACCCTGCAATTGGAACAGGAAACTTAATGACTACAGTGTTTAACAGCGCCAAAGAAGGACTAACAATGAGTGGGTTTGGTGTAGAAGTGGACGAAGTGCTAATTAAACTTGCTTTAGTAAATGCGAATTTACAAAAGCATGCAATCGAATTCTTCCATCAAGATGGCCTAGCACCGCTTTATATCGATCCAGTTGATGCAGTCGTTTCAGACTTACCGGTTGGTTACTATCCAAATGAAATCGGTGCAAGTGAATATAAGTTAAAAGCAGATGAAGGAATGTCATATGCCCACCACCTATTTATTGAACAAAGTGTGAAGCATACGAAAGAAGGCGGATACTTATTCTTCCTAGTACCGAACTTCATTTTTGAAAGTGATCAAGCACCGAAATTGCATGCATTTATTAAAGAAACATGCTTTATTCAGGGGTTATTACAGCTACCTGTTTCCATGTTTAAAAACGAGAAAAATGCAAAAAGTATATTTGTTCTCCAAAAGAAAGGGCCTAGTGTAACGATGCCAAAACAGGCGTTATTAGTGGAGTTACCTAAATTCTCCAACATGAAGGCGATGGAGGACATTATGGACCAATTAAATACTTGGTTTGCAACGCATAAATAAGGCTAGGTATATGTAACAGGGTTAGTAATTCATGTAGTACAGTTTTATATGATATGTCATATTTTTAAATATATACAAGATTTAACTGAATTTTTTTGAAATCTGTAATATATTTTTTTTCTTGGTGTTACAATTTTTTCACTTGAAATATATGTCGTACGATGTTTAAATTAAAATCGTGAGTATAAAATTTGCTAATGATGAAACGTTTTCATATTTAGTAAATTTGATCAGATAAAATCGAGCGGTTTGTGGAAACATCCACACAACTACCAAGAGAAAAAGGGGCGAAAGACTAGATGTCAAAAATCATCGCGATTAACGCAGGAAGCTCTTCCTTAAAATTCCAATTATTTGAAATGCCAAGTGAAACAGTATTAACAAAAGGTTTAGTAGAACGTATCGGTTTAGAAGATAGTATCTTCACTATTACTGTAGATGGCGAAAAACAAAAAGAAATTACAAACATTCCAGATCACGCAGTAGCAGTTAATATGCTTCTTAAAAAATTAACTGAAAACGGAATCGTTAAATCTCTAGATGAGATTGGCGGTATCGGTCACCGTGTTGTTCACGGCGGCGAAAAATTTGCTGACTCTGTTCTAATTACTGATGAAGTATTAGCTGATATCGAAGAATTAAGCGATTTAGCACCACTTCACAACCCAGCAAACGTTGTTGGTATTAAAGCATTCCAAGAAGTATTACCAAACGTACCAGCAGTAGCAGTATTCGATACAGCATTCCACCAAACAATGCCGGAATCTGCATTCCTATACAGCTTACCATATGAGTACTATGAAAAATTCGGTATCCGTAAATACGGTTTCCACGGAACTTCTCATAAATATGTAACTGAGCGTGCGGCTGAACTATTAGGTCGTCCACTTGAAAGCTTAAGCTTACTTTCTTGTCACTTAGGTAACGGTGCAAGTATCGCAGCAGTAGAAGGCGGTAAATCTATCGATACTTCTATGGGCTTCACTCCACTTGCTGGTGTAACAATGGGTACACGTTCTGGTAACCTTGACCCTGCGTTAATTCCATACATCATGGAAAAAACAGGTCAAACAGTAGAAGAAGTGGTTAACGTATTAAACAAGAAGAGTGGTATGTTAGGTCTTACTGGTTTCTCTAGTGACCTACGTGACATCATTGCGAAAGAAGAAGAAGGCGACCACCGTGCGAAAGTAGCACTTGATGTATTCGTAAGCCGTATCCACAAATACATCGGTTCTTACACTGCTCGTATGAAAGGTGTAGACGCAATCATCTTCACAGCTGGTGTAGGTGAAAACAGTGCGATTATTCGTGAGCGCGTATTAGAAGGCCTTGAGTACATGGGCGTATACTTCGATGCAAAACGCAATAACGTATTCGGTGAGGAAGCATTCATCAACTTCCCACACTCTCCAGTAAAAATTATTGTAATTCCAACTGACGAAGAAGTTATGATCGCTCGTGACGTACTACGTCTTGGAGATATTGGTTAATATACTATATGAAAAGAAAGACGAGATCCTATAGGATTTCGTCTTTTTTCTATTGGAGATAGTTCAAAATCCCATCTGGATAGAGTACTTTCTTCCTCTGAATGAATGCTGTCAGGGGAATCCATTTCGCATACGATACGGTTTGCTCATCTTGTATATTCACTTTTTCCATTTCATATAGTGCTGTGTCTAATAAGCGTAAAGAATATAGTTGAATGATTTCATGAGCAATTTCTCCATCAAGATGAAAGATGTTTTCTAAGCAACCTAAATAAGCGGTGATTTCCACTTCTGTATGAAGTTCTTCTTTATATTCACGAATAACGGTATGTGCTGATTTTTCACCAAGTTCAATTGAACCGCCAAGAGGCCGGTAATATGTTTCATCGCCTGTATGATATTCTTGTACGAGAAGCCTCTCGTGATGTATAGCAAGACCGAAAGCTTTTGCACGTGGATACATATAGGATCACTCCTTATTTATCCCGCTTTAACGGGCAGTAAGACCCCCACCTCAAAATTCAGCGGAAGCAAAGAAGTTAGGTGGGGGATCAACTGTCCGTAAAAGTCCGATTGGTTCAACTAATAATCAGTGGGGGATGAACAAAACCCCCACTGATTAAAGTTTCACTTTATTTTGTATAAGGATGATTATAATGTATTTCGTAATAAAAGTGTCGTGTATTTAAGAATGTGGTCGAATTACGATGCCATTAAATAAGTCATTCCAAAATTCTTCATTGTACTGAAATACATCCATAATAGGGCAGTTTATAACGCAAATATTTTGTAATCCCCAATCTTCTTCTACAACAGTTGGTACATCTGCAGGAATGAGTAATAGGACAGAAAAATTATGTTTGACTATTTGAGATAAAATGTGTTCCAAGGAACGTGCTTCTTCGTATGTCCCTCCAGTTCGAATAAATAATATGGATTCTGCCGTTTCAATTGTATTTAGAAAACGATTAATTCGATGCTCATAATTTAGCTTGATTTCTGAATAAGAAGGCCAAGAAGTTGGTGTGTTTACATCTGTTTTAAAGTCATGACAGGAGTCGATTTCATAGAGGTTGTCCCTTAGTCTTAATTTCGCATCATCATCCCAAAATGAGATGAAGGATAAATTTTCGAACTGTAAAAAACGGTCAAATCGATTTTGTAATAATACATTCACTTTTTCTAATGAAGGGCTTAGCATAAAATCGATAACACCAAAAAATGGTGATAATTTGAATTGATATAACGCCCAAGCAGGCCAGCAGTTTTGTCCTAAACTGAATACTGCATGATATTCTTTTTTTATATCGGATAGATTCATGTGATTTATCTCATCCTTTTTGTTAATATTTTATGCTACTCAAAAATGGTATGTGAATAAAGATAGACAAGCATATTTGCAAAGAATAAGCAGAAATATGTTACAATAGAAAAAAATCGAACGAGGTGGTTGTTACGATGCGATCGAAGCGAGAACAAGCCATTTTAGACAATATAAAAGAATGGGAATCGCAATTAGTTGAGCAAGAAGCGACTGATTTTCAAAAACTGTTTGATAAATGGGTACATACTACAATTGCGAAACTACCTGAGAAAAAACGAAAAGATTTCTTTACGAAAGCAGATGGGTGGCTCTTTCATTTGCATGCATTGATTCAAAGTTCACAATCACAGTTAGATGCGCGTAATCGTATTTTAGGGACATCGAGATTATTTGATGAATCGATTGAGCAACTAGAGGATTTAAAAGCATTATCTATTGATCAATTAACATACATAGCAGAGCAGCAAACAGCACGCCATCGCCTATATTCATTCGTACAAGGCGGAGCGACGGGGGCTGGGGGTTTATTATTATTAACGGCCGATTTCCCGGTTATGATTGCGTTAAATGTGAAGGCTGTCCAACTTATTGCAACGTCATTTGGGCATGATGTGAACAAGCCGTATGAAATGATGCTTGCGTTAAAGGTCTTTCATGCGTCATTACTACCAGGAAGACTTCAGCAATACGCATGGTACAATTTACTGCAAGAGTTAGAGCAAGAAGATTCGTTCTTCTACGAAGGAGACGAAGCGGTGTTACAACCAGCTTCTACTGAAGTTGTGCTAAAACAAATTTTGAAAACATTTTCGATTTATGCTCTTCGTCGTAAATTATTCCAAGGTATTCCGGTAATTGGAATGGCAATCGGGTCTACAGTGAATTATCGTTTAACAAGAAACGTTACTGAATTTGCAAATAGATTTTATCAAGTGCGCCACATAGTGGAAAAGGAAAAAAGAGCATAAAAAAAGCGAGAGGCCGAAGCCTTTCGCTTTTTTAATTTGTTGCATGCTTTTTGGACATTGGAATAGATACTGTCTGCTTTTCTTCTGCTTTTTCTGTTTTTGGATAATAAATTAAATCCAATGTTTTTGCCTGTACGGCAATCGAAAGAATAGTAAAAGCAATTTCTGTCCAATTTAAATAATATAATGAAAGCGCAAGAACAATCGCGTCAAAGACGAAGAAAATTTGCCCAATTGTAAAACGTGTTTTTTTACTTAATACAATTGTTAAAATATCGTCTCCACCGGTTGCACCGCCAAATCGCAATATAAAACCGAGTCCAATACCAGCTAACGCACCGCCAACTACTGCAGCTATAAATAAATTGTTTGATAAATCGACCGTAAATGGAGAATAATTTTCCATAAGAGAATAAAATACTCCGAATGAAATTGAACCTAAGAATGAATAGCCAACCATTTTTCTACCTAACAATGAAGCACACAGTAAAATAATTGGGATATCCATAATTACAGTTGAAATAGATGGTGAAATATCATAAAAATTTTGGATGAATAGTGCAATACCTACAAAGCCACCTTCTGTTAAGTGGTTTTGGAAGTGAATGTGATATAGCGCTGCTGCTAAAATAAATGAACCGATTAAAACCATAAAAATTTCTTTAATAATTTGTCGACTTTGGATGTTCCTCATCGTTATTCCTTCTTTCCGTAGTTAGTAGTCCTTTTTGTGTTGTAAACTAACTACGAGCTCACATGTAGCTTTCAGTTAGTTTACGAAAAAACTAACTACGCTATATGTCGCTGAAGAAATAACGAATAATCCTCTCGTCCATCAATTCTCCCTACCTTCGTTTTAGTTTAAGTCTTAAAACGACTAAACAAAACGTGGAGTAGGATTCTTCATTTAGCAATCCTGCTCTTCTTTGTTTTGTTTAGCTAGTAACAATTAAGTCCTAAACAAAACGCTATGTGTAAGAAGAGTCTTTTTTTTGCCAAATTATCCTTCGGGCAATCATAATTTCCCCACTCTCGTATTTTTTTCGCTAGACTAAAGTATCTGAGCTGGAAAATACGCTACGTGTATGATTCGTCAATACGATGCCACATGCTCCTTCGAGCGATCATGATATCAAAATCCCTTCCTTCAAGATTTATATTATTATATCATACTTTCAAAAAATGTATGCGGATGGAAACCGACAATAAACGGAGGAAATCTACAAAAATTGTTATGTTTAAATATTTTTGTAGAAAAGCCTAAGTTATTTTGGAGAATTGGACAGTTTTTTAGTTTGTCCAATAAGTAAGAAAAGAAGAGTTTTTATTCAGTTGTATTCTTATCATCACTTCTATCTTTAAAAAACGCATCCCAGCTAATCACACTTAAAAAAGTTAAAGCGATAATAACGAAAGCGCGCGCATAAGTGTAAGGCCTCCTTTTGTACATAGTATATGAATCATTTACTTTATAATGTGTCATGTTTTTACAAGTTTTAACTATTATGAGAGTATATTAATATAGATAGATGAAGAGGAGAGTGAAAATATGCTAAAAGACATGTTTAAAAGAAAAGAATTAATATGCGTTTCATGTCAGAAAAAGATTCAATATGAAGAAGAGCTAGTTGCTTTTGTCAAGTTACCGAAAGAAAGAAGTATATTAGTTGGCCCATTTGATGTGTGTTTGGCGAAGACAGCACAAGAGGTATATTGTAAATCGTGTTACGACAAAAAAGCATGACCCAAAGTAATTGAGGGGCATGCTTTTTTTATTGGTGTGCTTTCCCCTCAGATACATTTTGAGTGAGTCGATACCAAAGCCAAAGGTCATTAATGATGGAAGCGAGATCGGCAATTTCTGAATTCAGTTCGCAAGAAATTTCGAAGTCTTCTTCGTTATTTAAATGATGCTGTTTTGCATTAATATAATGTTCGAGTTCTTTTATACGATCAGGAATCTTTCCGCGAACTTGTTCCCACTTTAATAAAATCGCATGTTGCATTTTTTCGGGGATATCTTCCCAGTCTTCTTGTAAATGCGGAATTTCAATTCCGAGATGTTCATCGTATAAGAAATACTTTTCCATAAGTTCACCCCCGTTTTCCTGCTTATATTGTACAAAAAAACAGAAAGAAGTTCGACGAAATTGTTTGAAAAAATTTGAAAATGACTCTTGATACATTTTGTAAAAGGTGTTAAAGTGTGAATTATTATAAAAGAAAATGAATATTTATTCTTTAGGGGGATGTAAAATGGAGAAGAAAAAAGTTGTATTAGCATATTCCGGAGGTCTTGATACTTCCGTTGCAATTAAATGGTTACAAGAGAAGAATTATGATATTATCGCGCTTTGTTTAGACTTAGGGGAAGGTAAAGACTTAGCATTTGTGAAAGAAAAGGCACTTTCAGTAGGTGCAATTAAATCATATATGATTGATGTTCAAGAAGAATTTGCAAATGAATATGCATTGATGGCGATGCAAGCACACACGCTATATGAAGGGAAATATCCTCTTGTTTCTGCATTATCTCGTCCACTTATCGCGAAGAAATTAGTAGAAATTGCGGAACAAGAAGGCGCGACTGCAGTGGCACACGGATGTACAGGGAAAGGGAATGATCAAGTTCGTTTTGAAGTTTCTATTCAAGCATTAAATCCTTACTTAGAAGTGATTGCGCCTGTACGTGAATGGAAATGGTCACGTGAAGAAGAAATTGCCTATGCAAAAGAAAACAATGTACCAATTCCGATTCATTTAGATAGCCCGTTTTCAATCGATCAAAACTTATGGGGACGCAGCAACGAATGTGGTATTTTAGAAGATCCATGGGCAGCGCCGCCAGAAGATGCATATGAGATGACATTAGCATTAGAAGATACACCGAATAAACCAGAGTTTGTAGAAATCGGTTTTGAAGCAGGCGTACCGACGACTTTAAATGGTACTGCATACCCACTCTCAGAACTAATTAAAACGTTAAATGCACTTGCTGGAAAACATGGCGTTGGACGTATCGATCACGTAGAAAATCGCCTTGTCGGTATTAAATCGCGTGAAGTATATGAATGCCCAGCAGCGATGACATTAATTACGGCGCACAAGGAACTGGAAGATTTAACACTCGTAAAAGAAGTAGCACACTTTAAACCGATGATTGAGCAAAAAATAACAGAACTTATTTATAACGGTTTATGGTTCTCGCCTTTAAAACAAGCGCTTCATGCTTTCTTACAAGAAACGCAAAAAAATGTAACAGGCATGGTGCGTGTGAAATTATTTAAAGGTCATGCAATTGTAGAAGGGCGTAAATCTGAGTACTCTTTATACGATGAAAAATTAGCAACATATACTGCTCAGGATGAATTTAATCATGATGCAGCAGTTGGATTCATTTCATTATTCGGTTTACCGACGAAAGTATACAGCCAAGTGAATCAAAAGAAGGTGGAAGCGTGAGCAAACTTTGGGGCGGACGTTTTACAGAAGAAGCGGAAGCATGGGTTGAAGAGTTCGGAGCATCCATCTCCTTCGATCAACAATTAGTAAATCAAGATATAAAAGGAAGTATTGCGCACGTCACGATGCTAGCAAAGCAGGGCATCGTTACGAAAGAAGAAGCAGAGAAAATAAAGATAGGTCTTCAATATGTATTAGAAGAAGCGAAACAAAATAAACTGCATTTTTCCGTTGAAGCGGAAGACATTCATTTGAATATCGAAAAGATGTTAATTGAAAAAATCGGTGAAGTAGGCGGAAAACTTCATACTGGCCGAAGTCGTAACGATCAAGTAGCGACAGATATGCACTTATATTTAAAAGAAAAAGTAAAACATATTATGAAAGCTACAAAACAATTGCAGACGGTTCTTGTTCATCAAGCAGAAAATAACATTGAGACAATTATGCCTGGCTATACACATTTGCAGCGTGCCCAGCCAATTTCATTTGCTCATCATATTCTCGCTTATTTTTGGATGTTAGAGCGTGATGTGAATCGTTATGAAGATTCGTTAAAGCGTATTAACATTTCGCCATTAGGAGCAGGAGCGTTAGCTGGGACAACATTCCCGATTGACCGAGAATATAGTGCGGAGCTTCTTGGATTTCATGGAATCTATGAAAATAGTTTAGATGCAGTAAGCGATCGTGATTTCATACTGGAGTTCCTAAGTAACTCCTCTATGCTTATGATGCACTTATCACGCTTTTGCGAAGAACTTATTTTATGGAGTAGCCAAGAGTTTCAATTTATTGAAATGAGCGATCAATATGCAACGGGAAGCAGCATTATGCCGCAAAAGAAAAACCCGGATATGGCAGAACTTATTCGTGGTAAAACAGGCAGAGTGTACGGTAATTTATTTAGTTTACTTACAGTAATGAAAGGATTACCACTAGCTTACAATAAAGATTTGCAAGAAGATAAAGAAGGAATGTTTGATACAGTAAAAACAGTAGAAGGCTGCCTTCATATTATGGCGGGCATGTTAGAGACGATGACTGTAAATAAAGAAAAAATGGGGCAAGCTGTAACACAAGATTTCTCTAACGCAACAGAAATTGCTGACTACTTAGCAAACAAAGGACTACCATTCCGTCAAGCTCATGAAATTGTTGGGAAGTTAGTGCTACATTGCACACAAAAAGGAATTTATTTATTAGATGTCCCGCTTGAAACATATAAAGAAATGAGTTCGTTATTCGAAGAAGATTTGTATGAAGTTCTTTCACCATATGCAGCTGTAAAACGTCGTAACAGTGCTGGCGGGACTGGGTTTGAGCAAATTGAAAAAGCTTTGGAGAAGGCGAAGGGGTTAGTTGGAGAGATTGTAGGAATTAAATGATGTATGAGATAGAAGGTAAGGTGCTTTTTATAGAAAGCACCTTACCTTTTTGTATTTAGATTTTTACAGGAGTATTTATCATTTCATAATTATTTTTCATAATCATAAAATGATGTTTTTCATGTATCGCTAATAGTTGAATAGATTGAATCAAATTAGGGTAGTGAGCAATTGGATCTAAAAATACGATATGTCCTGCAATATTTTCTTCTATATTTTGAACGAGCTTTTTTATTTCATTTGTTTCACGTGTAAGTAATTCTTCTAATTGAGTTACATTCATAGATTGATAGACTTTTTTTGAAGGGATTAAAATCCAAGGTGCTTTCATTCCTTTGCCATGCTTTTCTTTATATTCGGCATAAATGTCATGTATGTCAGTTGCAAATGGGGCATTTTTTCTTAGCTTTGCATAAGGGATAAGGGTGAATGAGAATTTAATCGCTACTTTGAGCATTTTTGTAATTAAATATAAGTGATAAAAATGCTCCCCAATAGACCATTTTCCATTCTGTGGGCGATACCATAGTTGTTCTTGAGATAGTGAATGGAGATGAGGAAGGAACTCGCTCCTTTGTACATGTAGTGTATGAAAATGTTTTGAGATATTTTCAGATTTCATATTTTGACACCCTTCACATTTTTCCTAATTATAGCATTTTTCGTGTGGATGTAAGTAAGCCTAGGGCAATTTGCTCTAGGCCTACAATGTATCGATTAATCATACTTATGTCGATCTTCCGTAATTCGAATATACTCAATATCCATTAAATCTCGCAGTAATGCACCGTTACTTAGTTCCACGCCGTGTTTCTCTTTAAAATGAGTGCGAATCGTATCTAGCATTTCAATTTCTTTGCCGCTCACGTCTAAAATAATGCGTTCAGAATCATCCATATAGCATCCTCCTTTTTTAAACATATATATTTTGTCCGTCTATTTCTAAAAAATGTATGTTAACGTAATGTTAGGAAAAAAAGAAAGGAATGGAAAATGAGACGTATTTATTTTATAGGTTTAATTTTGTACACCTTAATTGTATTACACGTTGCATTCCCAAATATCTTTTCATTTGAGGATGTAGAGACAGTACACGTTGGGATATTTATCTGTATTCTATTTGTAGTAGATTGCTGTATTTCGATATGGCTTTCGAAAAGAAAACATGTACAACAAGATAAAAAAGAAATGGAACGGAAAAAGAGAAAACGTTCATTTTGGATAACGACGTATTGTTTTTCTTTAGTGATTGCTGCCGCTTTTTTTAGTGAGCATGTTCCATTAGAAAGATTAAATATTGGCTTTGGAGCGTTCGTATTTGCATACTATTTTTTCATGCACTTTCTTCCTTATATGAAAGAAAAGCGAGGAGAAGAGGAATATCCGCTTGTAGAAGAAGCGAGAGAACAAGAGCATAAGAGAATAGAAGAAGATATAAAGAAACTCGGGGAACAAAAATGGTATTTGAAATCTAAAATCATATATGTTCTTTGCTTTATTACGCCGCCAATTGGCTATTTGTATGTTTTCTTTCTCCGTAAAAAAATGACAGAAGATGCAAGACAATCTTATTTAACAGTAGCTACGATTATGATGGCATTGTGGTCCTTAAAATTTCTTCCGCCTTATGTGTTGGCAATTACCGTTGTTGTTATAGCTTGTCTAGTATTTCTAGTAAAATATGTGAAATGAAAACCACCAAGCCCATCTGGACTTGGTGGTTTATTTATAAATTAAAGCTCACCTTGCTCCTCATCACCACGAACAACAAGGACATCGCATTTCGCATAGCGAATAATATGTTCAGAGACGCTACCAATTAGGAAACGTTCAACAGCATTTAAACCAGTTGCACCACACATAATTAAATCTACTTTATGATTTGGAGCGATTTCTTTTGAAATTTTTGATTTAGGATTACCAAATTCTAATACAGTTTCAATTTTTTCAAGGCCAGCTTCAAGCGCAGTTTTTTTGTAGTCTTCTAATAAGTCTTCTGCAAATAGATTTGCACGTTCAGCAATTGCACGGCTATAAGCTTCTACTGCTGAGTATGCTTTTACATCAACGATATGAGCAATAGTTAATGTTGCATTGTTGCGTTTTGCGACTTGAATTGCTTTTTTAAAGGCTTTTTCTGCTTCTTTAGAACCATCCACCGCGATTAAAATATTTGTATATGTATTATTCATAGTAAATTCCTCCCAATCATTTTTATTACCGTTTACAACTTTATTATAAAACAAATTTTGGTAATGTGCTTATCGGAAACGTTACAGAATTTCGAAAACTCTGTTTTGATTCATTTTAGTTGTAATTGGTGCGAGAACTTGTTACATATGAACTATAGCAATTTAAAAGGAGGCAGTTTTGTGAGACATGCGCTCATTACAGCCGGTACGAAAGGTTTAGGAAAGCAAGTAACAGAAAAGTTATTGGCTAAAGGATATTCAGTAACAGTAACGTATCATAGCGATATCACGGCTATGGAAAAGATGAAAGAAACATATAAAAATATGGAAGAGCGTCTACAATTCGTGCAAGCGGATGTCACGAAAAAGGAAGATTTACATAAAATAGTAGAAGAAGCGATAAGCCGTTTTGGCAAAATTGATTTCTTAATTAATAATGCTGGTCCATATGTATTTGAACGAAAAAAGTTAGTCGATTATGAAGAAGATGAATGGAATGAAATGATTCAGGGTAATTTAACAGCGGTATTTCATTTGTTGAAACTTGTCGTTCCGGTTATGAGAAAACAGAACTTTGGCCGTATTATTAATTACGGATTTCAAGGGGCGGATAGCGCACCGGGATGGATTTATCGTTCAGCTTTTGCCGCAGCGAAAGTAGGACTTGTTTCATTAACGAAAACAGTTGCTTACGAAGAAGCTGAATATGGTATTACTGCAAACATGGTATGTCCTGGTGATATTATTGGTGAAATGAAAGAAGCGACGATTCAAGAAGCACGTCAGTTGAAAGAACATAACACACCAGTTGGTAGATCTGGAACAGGTGAAGATATTGCAAGAACGATTGCGTTTTTATGTGAGGACGATTCCGATATGATTACCGGTACAATTATTGAAGTGACTGGTGCAGTTGATGTTATTCATAGACATCGATAGAGAAAAATAAAGAGAAGTTTCGAATAATTGGACAGTTTATCCTTTATGCAAAGAGGTGCGGATAATACTGTCCTTTCATGTAAGATTAAATCTATCGGAAAACTTGTATTATTTTTTGTCAAATATTGAGATATTATGTTAAAATATAAGAGCGTAGAAAGCGCTTTAAAAAATGATTCAGGGGTCATTTCATAACTCAAGGGGGAACTAATCATGCGTATCGGTATTCCAACAGAAATTAAAAACAATGAAAACCGCGTGGCAATGACGCCAGCGGGAGCAGTACATTTAGTACAAAATGGTCACGAAGTTTTTGTTCAAAAAGGAGCAGGTTTAGGATCTGGCTTTACAGATGAAGAATACGTACAAGCTGGTGCGAAACTTGTAGAAACTGCTGAAGAAGCATGGAATCAAGATATGGTTATGAAGGTAAAAGAGCCAGTAGCAAGTGAATACGGCTATTTCCGTGAAGGTTTAATTTTATTCACATACTTACACTTAGCTCCAGAACCAGAATTAACGAAAGCATTAATTGATAACAAAGTTGTATCAATTGCATACGAAACAGTACAATTAGACAATCGTTCACTACCATTACTTGCACCTATGAGTGAAGTAGCAGGTCGTATGTCTGCACAAATCGGTGCACAATTCCTTGAGAAAAACAAAGGTGGTAAAGGTATTTTACTTGCAGGCGTTCCAGGGGTAAAACGCGGCAAAGTAACAATTATCGGCGGTGGTCAAGCTGGTACAAACGCAGCTAAGATTGCAGTAGGTTTAGGTGCAGATGTAACAATCATTGACTTAAGTGCAGAACGTCTTCGTCAATTAGATGATATTTTCGGTAACCAAGTAAAAACATTAATGTCTAATCCATACAACATTGCAGAAGCTGTAAAAGAATCTGATCTTGTTATTGGTGCAGTATTAATTCCAGGGGCAAAAGCGCCAAAACTTGTAACAGAAGAAATGATTCAATCAATGGAACCAGGTTCTGTCGTTGTAGATATCGCGATTGACCAAGGTGGTATTTTCGAAACAACTGACCGTATTACAACTCACGACAACCCAACTTACGAAAAACATGGCGTTGTTCATTATGCAGTTGCTAATATGCCAGGTGCGGTTCCACGTACATCAACTCTTGCATTAACAAACGTAACAGTACCATATGCAGTACAAATTGCGAACAAAGGCTATAAAGATGCTTGCTTAGGCAACACTGCATTATTAAAAGGTATTAATACATTAGATGGATATGTAACATTCGAAGCGGTTGCAGAAGCGCACGGCTTACAATACGCTGATGCGAAAGAGCTTCTTGAGAAAGCTCCTGCTTTATCATAATAGAAATACATTTGAGACCTTCCTTTATGAGGAGGGTCTTTTTTTATAAAAAAATTGTAAAAAATTGTTGTATATTACTATAAATATTTAGTGATTGTGATAATTTAGAATTATATAAACTTTTGAAGGGAGGGATTAGATTGGGCAGAAAAAGTAAGCGAAGGAAGCATAAAAAACAAAGAGGAGTGATAAGGAGTAAACATGAGTTAGTAGTTACGAAAAAGAAGCCTAGGTCTAAAATTGCAAGTGGTTTAATAGATGCGGCGAATGTTATGTATTTTATTGTCATGGGTATTATTTTTATTAACTTAATTAAGTTACCAGTTTCAAATTTATCTTTACATGTATTTGTACTTATTATTTTTTTAATGTTAGCTATTTTAGTACATGTTTTAGTGTTTGGAACATTACTATCAACTAATAAGAATGGTGGAAAAAAAGTACAAAAAAAGAAAAGAAATTCGTCTTATTATGCAAGCTCATCAAGTGGATTCGGTGACTACAGTAGCAACGATTGTAGCAGCTCAAGTGATGGTGGAGGAGATTGCGGAGGTGGTGGAGACTAAGCTAGTTTTTCAGAAGAACGACTAATGAAAGGATGAGACGAAAGATGGAAACTGTGAACTTAATAGAATTAACAAAGGACATTCAAGATCAACATAGAAACTTCGTTGTTTCAAACGTGAATAATCATTGCTTACGAATCGCTGTATTTACTGGTGAATATGATTGGCACTATCATTCTAATTCGGATGAATTATTTATTGTACTAGAGGGAGAATTACTTATCGATTTTGAAGATGGAGAAACAGCGGTATTAAAGCCAAATGATTCTATTTTAATTCCAGCATGCACGATTCATAGAACGAGAGCATTAAAGAGAACGGTAAATCTTTGTTTTGAAAATATAGAGGCGGATACGATTAAAGTGGAGCAATTATGAAACGATTAGCTGTAGCCGAGTATAGAAAAATTCTTCCGATTTTAGAAGGCAATACAAGAACAACGACTTTTGCTTATGCGGTATGTGATCAAGTGATAGATGGTGAGATTTTTGTAAACGAGAAGTTAACAGCAGGACTAATTCGTACAGCTAATGGTATTTATTATTTATTTGGTGATACTGATGATCAAAATTATAACGAAGATTTATTTTCGTATATAAAAACGTCTATTGAAAAAACAGAGAAGAGATTTACATTGTTCACTTCGAGTGACGAGTGGGAAATGATGATAGAAGAGCGTTTTAGTCATGTACTTCGGAACATTCCGCGAATGAAATTTCAAAGCGTAACCTTTGAAGAGAGAAAACGAGATTGTAACAAAAATACATATGAAGTGAAGCGTATTGATAGAAGAGATATAGAACGAAGCAGTGAGTTTACAGAGGAGTACTACAAAGAATACTGGGGATCAAAAGAAACGTTTTTAAACGGTGGTTTTGGATTTTGTATAGTACAAGAGGGAATGATTGTAGCGGAATGTGTTTCAATATTTAACGGGAATGGATTTGCTGAAATTGATATTGTGACGCAAGAAGCATATCAAGGGAAAGGATTAGCACAATCTGTTGCAACACGGTTCATTGAACATTGCATGCAAAATGATATTACACCGTGCTGGGATTGTTATGTAGACAATATTTCTTCGCGAAAATTAGCTAACAAATTAAGTTTTCATAATCCAGTAGAATATAGTTTATTTGTACGTAAGAAAACGGGGGAATAAAAATGAATGTAGAATTAACGAGATTTAAAGTAAAGCCTGGTAAAAGTCATCGTGTAGATGAATGGATGCAGCTTCTTAATGACAATATGAAAGAAGTACTTTTGACATTAAATGACGAAAAGATGTACGTTGAGACAATTTTCCGGGAAATAAGAGATGGAGAAGAGTACTTATATTGGTATTCTGTGCAAGGAGAAGGCGGGGCCCTTGTCGAAAATTCTCATCATGAAATTGATAAAAAGCACTTAGCGTTTTGGTATGAGTGTATTGATGAAGAAGCACCTTCTGTTGATATGAAAACAGAAGTCGTTATGATTCAAGATGTTGTGAAGGATGCGATGAAATAATAGAATAGTATTTTTGAGAGAAGCACATCAAAATGGATGTGCTTTTTATTATTAAAATTTTTTTAAGAAAAGCTGTATACATTTTACGCTCTCAAACGTTGAGTATATAGAAAGGAGAGCTAGATGAGCCATGATACATTTGAATCGTTATTAATAGAGAAGTCAAAAGCTGTGTTTGGATACTTAATTAAGATTGGAGCAAATAGAAAAGAAGCAGAAGATATTGTACAAGATACGTTGTATAAAGCTTTATTGCTTATGGAGGAAATACCGTTAGAGCATTTAACACCGTGGCTATTTAGAGTCGCAATCAATCAACACCGAGATTTATACCGGAAAGAAAAAAGACTAAATCCCATTGCGATTGAATCTGTCGTTCTTATTGGTCAAAAGTCATTAGATGAAGTGCTTTTAACAAGTGAACTACAAGGCGAGGTACAAGAAATATTGGAGACGATGACGGAGGATTATCGTCATATTTTACTGTTGAAATATGAGTATGAACTATCTTATAAGGAAATTGCTATTTTATTAAGTATGAAAGAAGAAACAGTGAAAACAAGTTTGTACCGTGCAAGAAATCAATTTAAAAAATTGTATAGGAGGAGAAATGATGAGTCGGAAGGACTTTGATTTGAATATGGATGATAAACAGATGAAAGCTTTGATGAAGAGAGCGAAGAGGAAGCAGTTTTGGAGAAATTGGCTTATTTCTATTTGTGCGTGCATTATTGTTATAGTAACTTTGTTTTTGGGTGCATCTTACTTCTCACAGCAAACGTTTAGAAAAATGGAAAGAGAAATGAATGCACTACATATGGTTCAAGGGCCTAATATACGTTTCAGCGGAAGCATGTATTTAAGTCTTGGTATGACAGGAAGTACAGTAATATATAACTCTTATAAAAATATAGCTGGTCAACCAGTGAAATGGGTAAATGATATATACGAATCTGGTATATGGGATTATAGTATGAAGCACTACAATGGTGAGCTTGTTAGTTTGGATGAGGAAAAAAGAGGTGAAGAGGCTGTTATGATACCAGATTATAATGTGCAGACAATGCAAAGGGAAATGAGGTTTTATTTACCTTTCGTTACTTATAAAAATTATGTGAATGACCTGAAAAATATTGGCGATTTGCAAAATAAAGTTGCAGAAGTAGCCTTATCTTTTGATAAA
The DNA here is from genome assembly GCF_007363175.1 of Bacillus sp. BD59S. Lineage (NCBI taxonomy): Bacteria > Bacillati > Bacillota > Bacilli > Caryophanales > Bacillaceae > Bacillus > Bacillus sp. BD59S. The sequence goes on along the minus strand of NZ_CP034686.1, from coordinate 4,311,174 downwards.
TCGTATACAGCTGAACAAATTACTGAAATGCTTCCGAAAAGTGTACAGCCAGTTTGGTTTTGGGTAGATACATATAATGAAAAGAAAAGTGATTCTTATGTAGGGTTAAAAGATCCTAAAAATGGCGCGATATTAAATGCGGAAATGGCTAAAAATGTTTTTGGATTTGAAGGAAGTTATGCAAAAGTAAAAGAAGATGTGAAAAACGATTTAACAATAAACTCAAAAGAGTTTCTATACCAAATGAAGTATTTAGCAAAAAATAGTGAAGGTATACCAAGTGATTATTTTGAACAATATTATAAAGAGATAAAAAACACCAAACCAAAGGACCTACCAATATACGGTGTAGTCGTAACAGGCAAAACAGAGGATTTACAAAGTTTACAAGGAGCACCATATATTAAGGCTGCTGTTAGAGGTGTAACAGTTGAGAAATATTAATTACATCCTATTAATGTGAATAATCAGAAAATTTATGTTATAATATATGAAAAGGAGGTTCATATGAGGCAAATACATGGAGCAATTTATATTTACATAACAATGTTTTTCGTGGCGATATCTTATGGATTAGGGCACGTGTATTCGCATCCTATACTAACTTTTTTAAGCGGAGCATGTATGGCGTTTGCGCTTCTTGTCCACCTTTTCTCAGTTTGGATCGTGAAATTTCAATTAAATATTAGTGAAATAGAAGAAGGCACTTTTTAAGTGGCCTTCTTTTTTTAATAATATTTTGGAAGCTCTTGTAGCAATTTTTCAATTTCATATTCAGTTTCTTTACATATAGACAGTGTACGTAATCTGAAAAATAAGCTACGTAAGAAAGATTTTATATTTCCGTATAGAAATTCGTATGATTCAATATGTAGCGTGGATTTTTTTACTTGTAATTGAGCGACTAAATCATGAAGGGCTAATATGAGTACTTCTTCCTTTAGGTCATTTTGCAGCATTGCTACAATCGGATAAACGATACGTTCATCTTCTTCATATTTGTAATAGATGGAATGAACACAAACTTTGTTTAATAAAGTTTGTAATATTTCTTCGTAATGTAAAGTTTCCAGTTTAGGACTATTCACAAGCGCCTCAAATGTATCGGAAGCATGAGCGATACTATGTGCCCAGCCGTGGTCTTGCACATATCCGCGGAAATCATGCTCGTTGTTCATATATAGAATTAATTGATCTTTTACATTTAAAATATCATTCTGTGATAAGAAATTATGATTTGTATCAGCGTCAATAATGAGCGCAATTAATAATGTTGTAAATGCTCGGGTAAATACTGCATCTTCGTCATTTGAATAAATCTTATACAATAAATATTTTTCACCGGTGCTTTCTAATAGTAGTTTCTGTAATTGCGTGTGTGAAAGGTATTCCTTTTTGATGAGATGATAAAAAGTAGAGTAAATAAGTTTGTCCCTTAAATAGCTATCGGTAACACCGATGTGTTCAAGCATATTGGAACTTAAAGAATCAATGTTAATTGTGTTATCCAGTATGTAATTATTATTACGAATTTCTTCTAACTGTTGTTGTAACATATAAACCTCCTATTTTAGAAAATTCTGTATTTTAATAGTATAATAAGAGGACGAAATAGACAATAAATAAGTGCATTTGAATGGAGGGGCATGATGAAGAGAGCATTATTCTTTTTTATTAGTATTTTCTTTTTAGGAAGCTGCTCGATTTCGTATGTTACTTTTTCTAGCGAGAGCAAAAGTTGGAAGGGACAATATAAAGGCCATATTAAGGATGACAGTGAAGATGGAGTGTTTACGTTTCAATATAAGGGTGGAGATGGGAATACAGAATTTAAGAATTTAGAGATTGCTATTAATGGAGCCTTTAGCACAATGACACAAACGTCAGAAAATCATAAAGGAGCAAAGGTTGAAATGAAGTCTTCTTGTGTAAGTTGCGCGCCTTTATCCCGCTTTAACGGGCAGTAAGACCCCCACCTCAAAATTCAGCGGAAGCAAAGAAGTTAGGTGGGGGATCAACTGTCCGTAAAAGTCCGATTGGTTCAACTAATAATCAGTGGGGGATGAACAAAACCCCCACTGATTAAAGTTTCACTTTATCTAAAGATGAACCGATAGAGATTGTGATTAAATGGGATGATAAGTATGAGGAGAAGATGGTTTTAAAGCCGAAATAGCGTAGAGTGAGGAGTTGCGAATGGATAGGCATATGAAATTTTCTATGTTCATGTTTTTAGGTGTAGTTCTAATCATATTAGTAGCGTGTACTACAAAATCAGTAGAGCAAGTAGCGGTAAAAGATGTACCTAAAGAGGGGTATATCATATTAAGAAATGACACAGTGTTTTTGGCCGATGATAAAACGTTTGAAACAAAAGTAGAGTTACAAAATTATATAGAACAACAAATGAATGAAGAACATCTATCACATACGGTTTTAAGTTTTAAGGATAAAAGCGCATATAATCAATTAAAAACAGGGTGTAAAATAAAAGTATGGTCTTCTCAAACGCTTGAGAGTTATCCAGCGAAAATGATAGTAGAGAAATTCGAAATAGTAGAGAAATAAAAAGGCAGCAATTAAGCTGCCTTTTTATTATTTCACAAATTGTAATTCTTTCGGGAATTTCGTTAAAATTTCTGATCCGTCTTTTGTGATGTAAATATCATCTTCAATACGAACGCCACCTACGTTTGGTACGTAAATACCTGGCTCGATTGTGAAGACCATACCTTCTTTTAATGGAGATTCGTTGCCAGCTTTTACATCTGGATATTCATGTACGCTAATTCCAAGTCCGTGACCAAGGCGGTGCGGGAAGAAGTCGCCGTAACCTGCATCTGCGATAACAGAACGAGCAGCGTTGTCAATTGCGCCAAGTGTAACACCTGGTTTACATGCTTCAACTGCTTGTAGTTGTCCAGCAAGTACAGTGTTGTAAATACGAGTTTGTTCTTCAGAAATCTCGCCGAATGCTACTGTACGTGTAATGTCAGAGCAATAGCCATCAATGATAACGCCTAAATCAAATAGTACGAAATTGCCGCGTTTCATTTTGTTTGCACCTGGAATACCGTGTGGAAGAGCAGAGTTTGCACCAGCTAATACCATCGTATCAAATGACATTTTATGTATGCCTTTTGTTTTTAATTCGTGTTCAATAATTGCTAATACTTCTAGTTCGCTACGATCTTCTTTAATTGCATTTACACCAACTTCAACAGCATAGTCTGCCATTTTAGCTGCTTCGCGTAAAATAGAAAGTTCTTTTTCGTCTTTAATTAAACGAAGTTCACGAACTTTTTCCTCAGCTGATTTGAAAGCTGCATTTGGGAATAGTTTTGTTAATTCTTCGTAGCGCTCTACGTTTAAATGTTCTTTTTCAATTGCAACTGCGTTTGCATTGATGCCGCGGTCTTTAATTGCTTTTGCAATCATATCCCATGGTCTGTCAGTATCAGTAAATCCGATAATTTCATGTGCCCAGCCAGCGTTACGTGCTTGGCCTTCTTCCATTTTAGGGCAAATTAAAATAGGTTCTTTTTCTTGGAATACAAACATACCAAGAAGTCTTTCGTGTGGTTCACAGTGGAAGTTTGTCATGTAGAAGACGTTTGGTGTAGAAGTTAAGAACGCAGCTTCTACGTTTTTTTCTTTTAGCCATTGCATTAAATTTTCTAATCTAGCATTCATCGATTGGCACCCCCGAGATATTTAATTACAAATATAACTTTAACTCGGAAGAAAGCGTTATGACAAGTAAATAGATGTTAGAAAAGACAGGGAATTGAAAAATCATGTAGAATAAAATGTGAGAATGTGAATAGGGGAGGAATGTAATAATGAAAGTATCTTATCATGGGCATTCAGTTGTAAAGATTGAAACGAATGGAAAAGTGATTGTAATTGATCCATTTTTAACGGGAAATCCGAAAACAGATTTAAAGGCTGAAGATGTAAAAGTAGATGCGATTCTTTTATCGCACGGACATGGTGATCATGTTGGAGATACAGTAGAGCTCGCGAAGAAAAATAATGCAGTTGTAGTGGCGCCATTTGAACTAGCGACATTTTTAAGTTGGCAAGGTGTAAAAACACATCCGATGCATATTGGTGGTTCACATGAATTTGACTTCGGAAAAGTGAAGTTTACACAAGCATTCCACGGCTCTAGTTATATTGATGAAGATAATAAGACGATTACATATACAGGTATGCCAGCGGGCATTTTATTTACAGCAGAAGAAAAAACTGTGTATCATGCAGGGGATACTGCTCTATTCTCTGATATGAAATTAATTGGGGAACTAAATAACATTGATGTAGCATTTTTACCAATTGGTGATAATTTCACAATGGGACCAGAAGATGCTGTTTTAGCAGCAAAATGGGTTCAGGCGAAAACTGTTGTACCGATGCATTACAATACGTTCCCAGTTATTGAACAAGATCCATATCAATTTGTAGAAAAGCTACAAAATTGTACAGGGAAAGTATTAGAAGCTGGAGAAAGTATTACACTATAGAAAAAGAAACCCTTCATTTGAAAAGACAAGTGAAGGGTTTTTTACGTGTGTAGAACAGCTTTTAAAGGTTGTATTTGTTTTGATGATTCTTCTCTTTTTGGAAGTGGCTGTTCAGGTGTTTCATTCAATTTCATTGCAACTTTTTTCCCGTCTACGAAAGTTAAAAATACAGCACCTACAACTTCTAATAATTTTTTCATCATGTATCCGCTCCTTTGTTTCATTTCTTGTCTTCATTGTATATGGAAGTGGCTGGACAAACTATTGAACGAGATGACAATACCATTACATTGTTGTAATGGAAGCAGTGATGTAATGTAAGGCGTATTTTGTTATAAAAAAAATAGTACAGATATACAAAGAGAGAGTGTAACAGTTTTGAAAATATAGTATACTGAAAATACAACACATGAAGAATTTAGGGAAAAGAAAGTATGGTGAAACCATTTGGCTACCAAGCATAACCAAATTTTAGAACATATTAATAGCCTGCCAGTAGGGCATAAAATTTCTGTAAGGCAAATTGCAAAAGATTTGAGTGTAAGTGAAGGTACAGCTTATCGTGCAATTAAAGATGCAGAAAATAAAGGATATGTTAGTACGATTGAACGTGTCGGAACAATTCGAATTGAACAAAAGAAGAAAGAAAATATTGAAAAGCTGACATATGCAGAAGTCGTTAACATTGTCGATGGTCAAGTACTTGGAGGCAGAGAAGGACTACATAAAACGTTAAATAAATTCGTAATCGGAGCAATGAAATTAGAAGCGATGATGCGCTATACAGAAGCTGGAAACTTACTTATTGTCGGTAATCGTACGAACGCACATCAATTAGCGTTAGAAACCGGAGCTGCGGTGTTAATTACGGGCGGATTTGATACGGAAGATCATGTGAAGAAATTAGCAGATGAATTAAAACTGCCGATTATTTCAAGTAGTTACGATACATTTACAGTTGCAACGTTAATTAACCGTGCGATTTACGATCAGCTGATTAAGAAAGAAATTGTACTCGTTGAAGATATTTTAACGCCAATTGAAGAAACGTTATATTTAAAGCCAGATGATACAGTGCAGCAATGGCATGCGTATAACGAAGAGACGATGCACGGAAGATATCCGATTGTTGATGAAAATAAAAAGGTATTAGGTATTGTAACTTCAAAAGATATGATCGGTGTAGCGAAAGAAACACCAATTGATAAAGTGATGACAAAGCATCCAATTACGGTAAATGGAAAAATATCTGTTGCAGCTGCGGCGCGTATGATGGTGTGGGAAGGTATTGAGTTACTTCCAGTTGTTGATGAAGGAAATAAGTTGCAAGGTATTATTAGCCGTCAAGATGTACTGCAGGCATTGCAAATGATTCAGCGTCAACCGCAAGTCGGCGAAACAATCGATGATATTGTAACGAATCAATTCATGACGCCGAAAGAAGCGAAAAATGAGCATCTATATCAATTTTCAGTGACACCGCAAATGACGAATTCAATCGGAACGCTATCTTACGGTGTATTCGCAACGATTGTGACGGAAGCAACGAATCGCGTTATTCGTGCGCAAAAGAAGAGTGATTTAATTGTTGAGAACTTAACAATTTATTTCGTAAAACCAGTTCAAATTGACAATGTTGTATCCGTTCATCCGAAAGTATTAGAAATAGGACGTAAATTTGGTAAGGTTGATGTAGAAGTACATCATGAAGGTAATGTTGTTGGGAAAGCATTACTTATGGTGCAATTGATCGATAAATAAAAAGATGGAACAAATCGTTTTGGTTTGTTCCATCTTTTTTTGTTAAAAGGATAGAAACAAAAAATAAATAGCGTATCATTTCATAGTTATAATAAAAATACTAAAAAATTTGAAGATGTGGAAGTGGAATAGCGATAAGGAGGAAGCGAATGGGTGGAATACTTTTCTTTTTAGTGGTCGTATGTTTCATCATTATTCATGTGTTAACGCATAGAAGAATGAATGGTCTTAAAAAGAGGTTGTATTTTGTAAGTTTGACTCTTACTAGTATAGGTGCTTTTATTCCCATATCAGGAGAAAATAAGCCGGATTTTCTTTATTTTGGTGTACCAGCTGAAACGTTTGTTTATTATGGTGGATGGGAATGTTGGTTTAATCCATTAGGCTTTTTCTTTAACTTTATTTTGTTTTATTGGATTTTGAAGCTATTACTTAAGTTCGGTGAGAGTTTTGGGAGAGAAGTAAAAAAATAGCAGGATATGTATCGGTACGGATAGAAAATTGGTGATTAGTCGATAAGATAAGCTATTAATTATTATTATACTTCACTATACGAACTAGGGGGAGAAGAATGGATTTTCACATTAAAGAGCAGTTATGTAAGCAATATAATTTAAATAGTTTTACGGAAGTTTCATTATTGCATGGGGGAGAAAATCAAACATATATATTTGAATCGGACAAAAATAAACTTGTAGTTAGGCAGTATAGAGAAGGACGTTATACAGCTGAGCAAATAGAGGCTGAAATACATTGGTTAATAGCGTTGCAAAAACAAATGTTAATACCAGAAGTAGTTGTAAATAAAAGTGGGGATTGGATTACATCTGTTAGGAAAGATGAGAGGAGTATCCAGTATTTTGTTGTCTTTAGTTTTATAAACGGAAGCGAGATTTTAGAACCGAAGGATAAAGATTATGAAAAACTTGGATCATTAATGCGAAAGTTTCATGAAAATGCAAATAACTTACTTAAGGAAGTACCACAAGGTTGGAAAGGTTATGAAAGACCTATATATAGCGAGCAAAAGATTATTCACGAGCCTTTACAATGTTTATTAAATACTTCGTTTTTATCTTATGAGGATAAAAATAAGTGCATGAGAATTGCAGAAAGAATGCTAGAACTCACAAATTCAACTCAACTAGGAGAAAAACAATTCGTTCATGGTGATATGCATTTTGGTAATGTTCTTGTAGATAAAGAGGATTGGTATTTACTCGATTTTGATGAATGCGGATTGGGGTATAAAGAGTTTGATATTGGTGTTCCTAGATTGCATTTAATTGCTTCGGGACAGTTAGAAAAGATATGGGGTAATTTCATGATGGGCTATGGAGAAAATATTTCAGAAGCAACCATTCGCCTTGGGACTGCTTCAAGATTGTTTTATATGGCTGGAAAAATTCCATTAAGACTTGATATTGAACCTATTAGAAAAAATCCTGGCGCTTTTATTCGCCGATATATTCAATATGCGGAAGAGGAATTAGGCGGTAAGACAATTGTATGATAAAAAAACAGAATATTAATTCATTTAGATTCTAGACTATGTTATAATTTAATTGTAAGAAAATGGATTTCTGGAAGGTGGTATGCATTATGTCATCAACAGTACTCTTTTTTGGTAGTATTGCACTATTTTACTTCCTTGTGATGATACCGATTCAATATTTATATTTACAAGGTTTACATGAAAAAAAGAAAAAAACAGGATTATCTCAGCGAGAGCTATATGAAAAAATGTCTTTTGGGGAAGAACAATTACATCTCCATGTACAAGGCAATCCATTCAATATTCCTTCTGCGTTTGTTGCATATATGATTTTAAAAGTTAGAGGACGTAAAAAAGCATCACAATGTTGATGCTTTTTTACGTTGTTTCATAGACTTCGGCTTCTTCAACTGCTAATGGTAAGAAATGTTTATATTGGCGAAATCCATTACATACACTTGCACTACCAAATAGAACAAATAAAACACCAACGATAATACGAGCAGTTGAAAGTTCCAAAAAGAATTGGTTTATCCCGAAGAATAAGACGAATGAACCGAGTGCCATTGCTGATTTTCCTGAGAGCCAACCTTTCTCCATTGGGCGGTTTGTACGAAAGTATTTTGTTTTGTAGAAGAGGTACAACATAAATGAGACAATAATACAGAAGACTAATACTGGCATCATGCACACTCCCATCGCTTTATGAAAAATAATAGTGGAGAAAAAAGAAATATCTAAACTTTCTAACTTTTATTATAAAGCAATTGTTCGCATGTATGAAATACTTTCCGTTATAATGGAGGATAAAGTGAGACTTTCATTAGTGTGGGGATGTTTCCACGCGCTAATAATTAGCCCCAGCCATTGGGCTTTTACTGCACGTTAAAGTGAAGAAGTTGAATAAAAAGGAGATTATACATATGCATGAGCAAATTTTAGGAGCAATTAAAGAGTTTGATACAATTATTATTCATCGTCATGTGCGTCCGGATCCAGATGCGTTAGGTTCACAGGGCGGTCTTAGTACAATTCTACAAGAATCGTTTCCAGAGAAAAATATTTATACGGTTGGGTACAATGAACCGTCATTAGCATATTTACGAGTAATGGATGATATTGAAGATAGTGTATACGAAAATGCGCTTGTTATCGTTTGTGATACAGCAAACCAAGAACGTGTTGACGATCAACGCTATACAAAAGGGCAGATGTTAATCAAAATTGATCATCATCCAAATGAAGATCCATACGGAGACATTACGTGGGTAGATACGACAGCGAGTTCTACAAGCGAAATGATTTATGAGTTTTATAATTATGGAAAAGATAAAGGATTACAAATAACAAAAGAAGCAGCTCGTCTTATTTTAGCAGGTATTGTTGGGGATACAGGTCGTTTCTTATTCCCGAATACAACAGCGAAAACACTTCGTTACGTAAGTGAGCTTGTTGATATGGATGTGAAATTCACAGATTTATACAATGAAATGTATAAAACAAAAGAAAAAATCGCTCGTTTAAACGGTTATATTTTACAAAACTTTACGATGGTAGAAGAAGGAGCAGCTTACATTAAATTAACAAAAGAAGTATTAGAAAAGTTTGATGTACTTCCTTCTGAGGCATCCGGCGTTGTTGGAGCACTTGGTAATATTGATGGATTAAAGGCATGGGTTCTATTTTTAGAGGAAGACGATGTGATTCGTGTTCGCCTTCGTTCAAAAGGACCAGTTATAAATAAATTAGCAATGCAATATAACGGTGGAGGACATCCGATGGCTTCTGGTGCAAAAGCATCTTCTTGGGAAGAAGCGGATCGTCTATTTGCTGATTTACGTGAGATTTGTAAATAAGAAATTATATGTTAGAACGAAAAGAAGGAGTGGCGCTAAGCCCTCCTTCTTTATTTTTCTTTCTCTATCGTAATGCTAATTTCAAGCACGGTATCAAAAGATATTGTATCGACTTTAAAACGGTATAGCCGATCGTAATGTTTGTACGTCTTGTTTTCGATTACTTTTTTGAGTAGGTCTTTATTTTTTGCGATACTTTGTATGTTTTTCGTTAAAAGATGCTGGAGGTCATTATGGATAGATGTAGTCATATTTTCGAGTGTAAGATTGTCTAAATCGTATTTTTCTCGATTTATAAGTTTTATTTTAATCTCTTGAATGGTTAAGAGCCGTTTATTTTCAGTATTCAATTTTTCTTGGTCTTCGAGAAGGACGTGGAGCTTTGCTTCTTGTTTTTCTATAATTTCTCTTTGTTCTGCTATTTTACTAGCTTGTTCTTCTTGAAAAACACCGTATATGTACAAAAAAATAAACCAGCTCAACACGCCTCCAACAGCAGCGCCAGCTAAAACTAAATACCATCTTTTTGCTGTATTGGCACTTGGTACTCTCATACATGTTCCTGCGTTAGCCATTTAATAATAATAAGACCGGTTTGCATACCACCTGTTGCGAAAAAAATAAGGAGAATTTGTTTTACGATATCTTTCATATCCCCGCCAAAGAAACTTCTTTCAAAACTATAAAAAGTATCAAATGTTCCGCCAATCGCTGCAACGAGTGCCCAAATTCTTAAATTTTGGGCGAATTGATTAATGTAAGTTAGAGTTGGTTTTCCGATAAGAAATGCACCAAATCCACCAATTAATGAACCACCAAGTATAACCCCAAAGGCAATAAAATAACTAATAATAAGCAGAGAGAAAAAAGTGTGTTCTCTTACATCCATCGTCATTCCCCTTTCTTCTTCATATATATGGACAAAGTATAAGAAGTATGTTTTGATTTCCTCTTTCCTCTTCACCTATAATAAAAGTAGTCAAATAGGTAAAGAGAGGGTACAACAGTGAAGTTTGTGCATTTACAATGTCAAACCGTTTTTAGTTTATTAAAAAGTGCTTGTAAAATTGATGAGCTTGTAGTTAGGGCGAAAGAGCTCGGTTATTCATCGCTAGCTATTACGGATGAAAATGTTATGTATGGCGTTATTCCGTTTTATAAAGCATGTAAGAAACATGGTATACATCCTATTATCGGTTTAACAGCTTCTATTTTTAGTGAAGAAGAAGAAAAGTCTTATCCGCTTGTCTTACTTGCTGAAAATGAAATAGGTTATCAAAATTTATTGAAAATTTCTAGTAGCATTATGACGAAGTCAAAAGAAGGTATTCCTAAGAAATGGCTTGCACATTATGCGAAAGGATTAATTGCTATTTCACCAGGTAAAGATGGGGAAATTGAACAATTATTATTAGAAGACAAAGAGAGTCAAGCTGAAGAAGTAGCTCGTATGTATCAAAATATGTTCGGCAATTTTTATATGAGTTTACAGCATCATGCGATTCAAGATGAACTGCTTCTGCAAGAGAAATTACCTGCATTTATGAGTAGGATAAATGTCCCGGTCGTTGCAACAAACGATGTACGCTACATCAATCAAAGTGACGCACTCGTTCATGAATGCTTATTATCTGTTGAAAGTGGAACGAAAATGACGGATCCAGATAGGCCGAAGCTGAAAACAGATCAATATTATTTAAAATCATCAGATGAAATGGAAGCACTATTTTCTCACGTAGAAGAAGCGATTTATAACACAGTAGAAATTGCAGAACGTTGCAGAGTAGAAATACCGTTTCATGTAAATCAATTACCGAAATTCCCTGTTCCATCTAACGAAACGAATGATATGTATTTACGCCGCGTTTGTGAAGAAGGATTGCAGAAACGTTATGGTACGCCGAAAGAAGTACATATAAAGCGTTTGAATCATGAATTAAACGTGATTTCTAGCATGGGGTTTAGTGATTATTTCCTCATTGTCTGGGATTTTATGAAGTACGCGCATGAAAATCATATTTTAACAGGACCAGGTCGTGGATCAGCGGCTGGCTCACTCGTTTCTTACGTATTAGAAATTACAGATATTGATCCAATTGAATACGATCTATTATTTGAAAGGTTTTTAAACCCCGAACGTGTCACACTTCCAGATATTGATATCGATTTTCCCGATATAAGACGTGATGAGATGATTCGATATGTGAAAGATAAATATGGTCAGCTTCGTGTTGCTCAAATTGTAACGTTCGGGACGCTGGCAGCGAAAGCGGCAATTAGAGATATTGCGCGTGTAATGGGGCTTCCGCCGCGAGATATCGACATATTCTCAAAACTTATCCCATCAAAGCTTGGTATAACGTTAAAAGATGCATATGAGGAATCTCAGTCACTCCGTGAGTTTATACAAGGAAACCTTTTGCATGAGCGTGTGTTTGAAATTGCAAAACGTGTAGAAGGCTTACCGCGTCATACGTCTATTCATGCAGCTGGCGTTATTATGAGCCAAGAGCCATTAACCGGAAGTGTTGCAATTCAAGAAGGGCATAACGATGTGTATGTTACGCAATACCCAGCTGATGCATTAGAAGAACTTGGGTTGCTCAAGATGGACTTTTTAGGATTACGTAATTTAACGTTACTTGAAAATATTATAAAGTTTATTGTGCAAAAAACAGGGAAAGAAATCGATATAAGAAATTTACCACTTCAAGATGAAAAGACATTCCAATTGTTAGGTAGAGGGGATACAACAGGTGTATTCCAGCTTGAATCAGGTGGTATGCGAAATGTACTTCGCGGGTTAAAGCCGAATGAATTTGAAGATATTGTCGCTGTTAACTCGTTATATAGACCAGGACCGATGGAACAAATTCCAACCTTTATTGAATCAAAGCATGGAAAAAGAAAAATTGAATATTTACATCCGGACTTAAAACCGATTTTAGAAAGAACATATGGTGTAATTGTATACCAAGAACAAATTATGCAAATTGCGTCGAAGTTGGCGGGCTTTTCGCTCGGAGAAGCAGATTTATTACGCCGTGCAGTGAGTAAAAAAAATCGTGATATTTTAGATCAGGAACGTAGGCATTTTGTGCAAGGGTGTTTACAAAATGGTTATGATGAGACATCTGCAGAGAAAATTTACGATTTAATTGTAAGATTCGCAAATTACGGTTTTAACCGAAGTCACGCTGTAGCCTACAGTATGATTGGATATCAACTTGCCTATTTAAAAGCGAATTATACGTTGGAATTTATGACGGCACTATTATCGAGTGCAATTGGAAATGAAGATAAGATTGTGCAGTATATACGAGAAACGAAGCGAAAAGGTTTTCATGTTTTGCCGCCGTCTCTTCAGAGAAGTGGTTATAATTTCCAAATAGAAGGAAATGCGATACGTTACAGCTTACTTTCCATTCGAAACATCGGAATGGCTACAGTGACAGCATTAATCGAAGAACGAGAGAAAAAAATGTTTGAAGATTTATTTGAATTTTGTCTGCGCATGCCATCAAAGTTTGTAACAGAGCGAAATTTAGAGGCGTTCGTCTGGTCTGGATGTTTTGACGATTTTGGTGTTTCGAGAACGAATTTATGGAAAAGTCTTAAAGGAGCTTTAGAGTATGCCAATCTTGCACGTGATTTAGGAGATGCTGTTCCAAAATCAAAATACGTACAAGGAGAAGAGCTCTCTTTTATTGAACAGTTAAATAAAGAGAAGGAAGTACTAGGTTTTTATTTATCAAGCTATCCGACAGCGCAGTATGTGAAGTTAGCGAAAGAATTAGAAATTCCATCTCTTGCTCAGGCGATGCGACATAAGAAAAAAGTACAAAGAGCTATCGTGTACATAACAAGCGTGAGAGTGATTCGTACGAAAAAGTTGCAAAAGATGGCATTTATTACATTTTGTGATCAAAATGATGAAATGGAAGCAGTTCTTTTCCCCGAAACGTATATACATTTCTCAGATAAGTTACAAGAAGGAGCAATTGTGTTAGTTGACGGCACGATTGAGCTTAGAAATCATAAGCTGCAATGGATTGTAAATGGACTATATCCGTTAGAAGAAATGGATGTGTATGAGGGAAAAAAAGATGCGTCTGTTTACGTGAAATTGCCGTCTCAATATGAGAAAAAGCTTTTAAATCAGGTTACTAAAATATTGTTTGACTATTCGGGTTTTGCGAAAGTACTAATTTATTATGAAAAGGAACATAAAATGGTACAATTATCTCGAAGTTTATCGATTCATCCAAGTGAAGAATGTTTAGGAGCACTTCGTGAAATTGTCGGGGAAGAAAATGTGGTTGTGAAAATATAATGGACAATTTCCCTACACTTCGATTATTATAGTAGTAGTGTTCGTGGTCAGACCACTTGGAGAAGTTGATATCAGCAAGAATAATTTGAGGAGAGTGGATAGTTTGTCAACACTTCGTGAAGAAGCACTTCACATGCATAAAGTGCATCAAGGAAAATTAGAAACTGTATCAAAAGTAAAAGTAGAAAATGCAAAAGATTTAAGTCTTGCATATTCTCCAGGGGTTGCAGAACCTTGTAAAGAAATTTATGACGATAAAAGTAAGGTATATGAATATACGATGAAGGGAAATATGGTAGCAGTTGTGACTGATGGAACGGCTGTACTTGGTCTTGGTAACATCGGACCTGAAGCATCTCTTCCAGTAATGGAAGGTAAAGCTGTATTATTCAAGAGTTTTGCTGGTGTAGATGCATTCCCAATTGCCTTAAATACAAACGATGTAGATAAAATTGTTGAAACTGTAAAATTAATGGAGCCAACTTTTGGCGGCGTTAACTTAGAGGATATCGCAGCACCAAACTGCTTCATTATTGAAGAACGTTTGAAAAAAGAAACAAATATTCCTATCTTCCATGATGATCAACACGGAACAGCTATCGTAACAGTAGCAGGTCTTGTGAACGCGCTAAAATTAGTTGGAAAGAAAATGTCTGACATTAAAGTTGTCGCAAATGGCGCAGGTGCAGCAGGTATTGCAATTATTAAACTTTTATATCGCTATGGCGTACGCGACATTATTATGTGTGACCGTAAAGGCGCGATCTATGAAGGTCGTCCTACAGGTATGAATCCGGTGAAGGATGAAGTGGCAAAATATACAAATAAGAATCGTATCGAAGGTTCTTTAGCTGATGTTGTACAAGGTGCGGACGTATTCATTGGTGTATCTGCAGAAGGTGCATTAACAGAAGAGATGGTTCGTACAATGAATGACGATGCGATTATTTTTGCAATGGCGAATCCAGTTCCAGAAATTATGCCAGAATTGGCAAAAGCAGCGGGCGCAGCTGTTGTTGGAACGGGTCGTTCTGACTTCGCAAACCAAGTAAATAATGTACTAGCGTTCCCTGGTATTTTCCGCGGTGCACTTGACGTACATGCGACACAAATTAATGAAGAAATGAAGATGGCAGCTGTACAGGCTATTGCTGAGCTTGTAGCAGAAGATGAGTTAAATGCAGACTATATCATTCCAGCACCGTTTGACGCGCGTGTAGCGCCTCAAGTAGCAGCTTACGTTGCGAAAGCTGCAATGGAGACAGGAGTAGCTCGCCGTCAAGTAGATCCAAATGAAGTTGCTGAGAAAACAAAACAATTAGCGCTGATTGGTAAAGAATAAGCGAGGAATTTCCATTGACATCATCAAATACAAAAGTATATCTCGAAATTGTAAAAAAAATCCGTTCCATTATGGAAGAGGATGGATTGGTAGCAGGGGATCGTTTGCCGTCTGAGCGTGAGTTAAGTTCACGTTTAAACGTAGGACGTTCCTCTGTAAGAGAAGCGTTGCGAGCTTTAGAACTTGTAGGATTAATTGAAACGAGACGTGGTGAAGGGACGTTTATTCGAAACTTTTACGATAACGGTCTTGTACAATTGATTGCTCCGTTCTTGCTGCAAGATGAGAAAACAATTCGTGATTTATTACAAACAAAACGATTGCTTGAGAAAGATATGATTCGAATTGTATGTAATTTACCGAAAGAAACGTTTTCTAAAGTGCTAAGTAAATTACATCAAGTGCTTGAAGGAAATGAAAACTCAATTCCAATGCTTCACCAAACGTTCTTTAAAACACTTATTGAACAAGTCGATAATTATTTACTATATCGCATTTGGATGATCGTAAATGATTACGTATCAACTCTTTCTTGTAAAGTTTCAGGAGATTCTATCGATATGTATAGAAAGCTTTACGCTATTTTGGAAGGAAAACAAGAAAATGATGCACTAAAAATTTACGATGAATTAGTAGAGAATATACAGTTTCACTCGTAATGTATAAAATTTGTCGAAATGACCATGACACGTTATGACAAACATTCTATCGCGTAGCGGTTAAAGTTAAACGTAAAGAGTGAGGTTATTAGACAGATTGAGAAGATAAGGCTAACATCAAACTTTGGTGTTAGCCCAATTTTCTTCTTACGCTAACCTTAGCTCTCAACGAAGGGGGTCAAATTGTGCTAAGAGATTTATTCGTGAAAAAGAAAAAGTACGCTGCAATACCTTCAGAACAAGTACGAAAAGATGTACCAGACGGCGTTATGACAAAATGTCCGAAATGTAAAAAAATCATGTATACGAAAGAGCTTCTAAAAAATTTAAAAGTATGTGTGAATTGTGGGTATCATCATCCTATGAATGCATGGGAACGTCTTGATAGTATATTGGACGAAGGGTCATTCCGTGAGTATGACAAAGAAATGGTTTCATTAAATCCACTCGAGTTTCCAGATTATGAAGAGAAACTAGAGAGCGATCGTAAGAAGACTGAATTGAACGAAGCGGTTGTAACTGGTGAAGGAACAATTGATGACATGCTTGTTGTTGTTGCAGTAATGGATTCTCGTTTTCGAATGGGGAGCATGGGCTCTGTTGTAGGAGAAAAAATTGCCCGTGCGGTTGAAAAGGCGTACGACTTACAAGTTCCATTTATTATCTTTACTGCTTCGGGTGGTGCCCGTATGCAAGAAGGGATATTAAGTTTAATGCAAATGGCAAAAACAAGCGTAGCTTTGAAAAAGCATAGTAATGCAGGAGGATTATTTATTTCTGTTATGACTCACCCAACGACGGGCGGGGTTTCAGCGAGTTTCGCTTCACTTGGTGATTATAATCTTGCAGAACCAGGGGCGCTAATCGGATTTGCTGGTAGACGTGTAATTGAACAAACCGTGCGTGAGAAACTACCGGAAGATTTCCAAACAGCAGAATTCTTACTAGAACATGGTCAATTAGATGCGGTGGTACATCGTGATGATATGAGAGAATCGCTTCGTAAGATTTTAGAAGTTCATCAAGGAGGGGAAATGGCTGTATGGCAGAGCTAGAATTTGAGAAACCAGTTGTTGAGCTAAGAAATAAGATTCGTGAACTGAAAGACTATACGAAAAACAGCCAGATGGACTTCAGTGAGGAGATTCGTATTTTGGAAGACAAGCTAGAAAATTTAGAGGAAGATATATACGGAAATATGAAAGTATGGGACCGTGTTCAAATTGCTCGTCATGCAGAACGACCGACAACGCTCGATTATATTGAGCACTTATTTACTGATTTTTTTGAATGTCATGGAGATCGTCTATTTGGCGATGATGCAGCGATTGTCGGCGGCATTGCGAAGTATAAAGGGATGCCTGTAACTGTAATCGGGCATCAACGCGGAAAAGATACGAAAGAAAATATTCGCCGTAATTTTGGGATGCCTCACCCAGAAGGATATCGAAAAGCATTACGTTTAATGAAGCAGGCGGAAAAGTTCAATCGTCCAATTATTTGTTTTATTGATACGAAAGGAGCCTATCCTGGTAAAGCTGCTGAAGAACGGGGTCAAAGTGAAGCTATCGCCCGCAATTTATTTGAAATGGCAGGCTTAACGGTACCTGTTATTTGTATCGTTATCGGCGAAGGTGGTAGTGGTGGTGCGCTAGGTCTTGGAGTAGGAGATTACATTCATATGCTAGAAAATTCCACTTATTCTGTTATTACGCCAGAGGGTGCAGCCGCAATTCTTTGGAAAGATGCAGGAAAAGCAAAGGAAGCTGCAGAGGCGATGAGAATTACAGCAGCAGATTTGAAAGAATTAGGTGTAATTGACGAAATTATTCCAGAGACAAAAGGTGGAGCACACCGTAATATTTTGAAACAGTCAGAAAATATAGACTTAATAATCAGAAAAACTTTTGAACAATTAAACGGAATTTCGAAAGATGAATTAATCGAAAAACGTTATGAAAAATATATGAAAATTGGGCAAGTTTCGTTTTCAAACGCTTCCATTTGGATAAAATAAGAAAAGCGTGCGTTCCACTTCGCGAATGCACGTTTTTATTATGAAAAGACACATCTTCTCCATTGTATTTTTATATTTTTTCGTGTTATTTTATTATAAGGCAAATAATCTTTATGAGGTGAGTACAAATGAAACGTATTGGTGTATTAACAAGTGGTGGAGATTCACCTGGTATGAATGCTGCCATTCGTGCAGTTGTTCGTAAAGCGATTTTCCATGATATTGAAGTATATGGTATTTACCATGGATACGCTGGATTAATTTCTGGTCACATTGAAAAATTAGAACTAGGTTCTGTTGGCGATATTATCCACCGCGGTGGTACGAAATTATATACAGCAAGATGTCCTGAGTTTAAAGACCCAGAAGTACGACTAAAAGGTATCGAGCAATTAAAGAAACACGGTATCGAAGGACTTGTTGTTATTGGTGGAGATGGTTCTTACCAAGGCGCTAAAAAATTAACTGAACAAGGATTCCCATGTGTTGGTGTACCAGGTACAATTGACAATGATATCCCTGGAACAGACTTCACAATTGGTTTCGATACAGCTTTAAACACTGTTATTGATGCAATTGATAAAATTCGTGACACAGCTACATCTCATGAACGTACATATGTTATCGAAGTAATGGGACGTCACGCTGGTGATATCGCATTATGGGCTGGTTTAGCTGATGGTGCGGAAACAATCTTAATTCCAGAAGAAGAGTATGACATGGAAGATGTTATCGCTCGTCTGAAGCGCGGTAGTGAACGTGGTAAAAAACACAGTATTATCGTTGTAGCTGAAGGTGTTGGAAGTGCAATTGACATCGGTAAGCACATTGAAGAAGCAACAAACTTTGATACTCGCGTAACTGTATTAGGTCACGTACAACGTGGTGGATCACCAAGTGCACAAGACCGTGTATTAGCAAGCCGTCTTGGCGCAAGAGCAGTTGAATTATTAATTGCTGGTAAAGGTGGACGTTGTGTAGGTATTCAAGATAACAAACTTGTTGATCATGATATTATCGAAGCGTTAGCTCAAAAGCATACAATCGATAAAGATATGTATCAATTATCTAAAGAATTATCCATCTAATCGACTTAATGTCGGATATTTGGGAACGGTTTCATAATTTTCGGAGGTGCAATATGCGTAAAACTAAAATTGTATGTACTATAGGTCCTGCTAGTGAAAGTATTGAAAAATTAGAGCAATTAATCGAAGCAGGTATGAACGTTGCTCGTTTAAACTTCTCTCATGGTAGCCATGAAGAGCACGGCGCTCGTATTAAAAACATTCGTGAAGCTTCAAAGAAAACTGGTAAAACAGTTGGTATCTTACTTGATACAAAAGGTCCAGAAATTCGTACTCACGACTTCGTAGACGGACAAGCTGAGCTTGTAACAGGTGCAGAAGTAGTTCTTTCTACTGAGCAAGTATTAGGTACTGCAGAGAAGTTCTCTGTATCTTACGCTGGTCTTTATGACGATGTAGACCCAGGTTCTCGCATTCTAATCGATGACGGTCTTATCGAGCTAGAAGTAATCGACAAAGCTGACGGAAACATCCGTACAAAAGTTCTTAACAGCGGAACTGTAAAAAATAAAAAAGGTGTTAACGTACCAAACGTAAGTATTAAGCTTCCTGGTATCACTGAAAAAGACGTAAAAGATATCATCTTCGGTATCGAGCAAAAAGTTGATTTCATCGCAGCTTCATTCGTACGTAAAGCAGCTGACGTATTAGAAATCCGTGAATTATTAGAAGAGCATAACGCTCAGTACATCCAAATCGTACCAAAAATCGAAAACCAAGAGGGTATCGACAACATCGATTCAATCTTAGAAGTTTCTGACGGTTTAATGGTAGCTCGTGGTGACATGGGTGTAGAAATTCCACCAGAAGAAGTACCGTTAGTACAAAAACGTCTAATTAAAAAATGTAACGTGTTAGGTAAACCAGTTATTACTGCAACACAAATGTTAGATTCTATGCAACGTAACCCACGTCCAACTCGTGCGGAAGCAAGTGACGTAGCTAACGCAATCTTCGATGGTACAGATGCAATCATGCTTTCAGGTGAAACAGCTGCTGGACAATACCCAGTAGAAGCAGTAACAATGATGGCTAACATTGCAGTACGTGTTGAAAAATCATTACAATATGAAGATATGTTCAAAAAACGTATTAAAGAGTTCACTCCAACAATTACAGATGCAATTAGCCAATCTGTTGCGCATACAGCACTTGCTCTTGATGTAGCTGCAATCGTAGCTCCAACAGAAAGTGGATATACTGCGAAAATGATCTCTAAATACCGTCCAAAATCTCCAATCGTAGCTGTAACATCTGACGAGCAAGTAGGACGTCGTCTTGCACTTGTTTGGGGTGTACAAGCATTTATGGCTGAGAAGCGCGCAGCTTCTACTGACGAAATGTTAGATACAGCGATTCAAACAGGTATGGATGCAGGTCTAATCGGACTTGGAGACACTGTAGTAATCACTGCTGGTGTTCCGGTTGCTGAAACTGGTACAACAAACTTAATGAAAATCCACGTTGTTGGTGAAGAAGTTGCTAAAGGGCAAGGAATCGGTCGTAAAGCTGCAAAAGGTAAAGTAGTTGTAGCGAAAACAGCTGCTGAAGCTGTAGCGAACGTAAACGAAGGTGATATCCTTGTTACAACAAGCACTGATAAAGATATGATTCCTGCAATCGAAAAAGCTGCTGCTCTAGTTGTAGAAGAAGGCGGTCTAACAAGCCATGCGGCTGTTGTAGGTGTATCAATCGGTATTCCTGTTATCGTTGGTGTAAACGGCGTAACAACAACTTTAAAAAATGGCCAAGAAGTAACAGTTGATGCAGCACGCGGAATTGTTTATAATGGACATGCGGAAGTGCTATAAGTAATACGGAGAGAAGGATCGGAGTCCTTCTCTTTTTTTTACACAAAAAATGAGATAGAACTAGCTTGAGGTGTCTGAAATTGCTTTTGAAAGCTGTTTATTATGAAATTTGATAGGAAAGCATATTCGGATTTCATGTAGTGTATATGAGCGTTTTGAGGACGTTAAAAGTGATGGTATATGAGAGGGGTGTAGAACTATGAAGTGGTTACTGTTCTTGTTTATTTTAATACCGGCTATTGAGATTACAGTCTTAATTGGGTCGAGTCATGTAATAGGTTTATGGTCTACGTTCGCTATGATCGTATTTACAGGTGTTGTAGGTGTATATTTGGCGAAAAGACAAGGGTTTAAAGTGCTTGGAGAGATTCAATCTAAGTTGAATAGAGGAGAAATGCCAGGGGCAGCAGTACTGGATGGTATTTTTATCTTTGTAGGGGGTATTCTTTTAGTGCTTCCTGGATATGTAACGGATATAATAGGTTTCATCTTTGTTGTCCCTATGACGAGGGCTTTATTGAAGCCGTTTATTATGAAGTGGATGGAATGGAAGTTTAGAAAAAACTCAACTATTATTGTGCAGAAATAGTGCTTAGATTTAGCGATCTAAGCACTATTTTTTTATCCCGCTTTAATGGGTAGTAAGACCCCCGCCTCAAAATTCAGTGAAAGCAAAGAAGTTAGGTTGGGGTCGGGCTGCCCATTAAAGTCCGATGGGTGAGGGCTGATAATCAGTGGGGATGAAGAAAACCCCACTGATTAAAGTTTCACTTTATCTGCAACAGGATGAGAGGGGGAGTAAAGTTCAGTTAATGAAAGATGTGTTTTGACATGCGGCGAATGTGACGGTTAATAATTGATGGGGATAGGATCCTTATAGATTAAAGTTTCACTTTATTGTATTTGTTGTGTACTTTTTCGATTGGATATGTGATTCGGGGAGTTATTAGCTCTTAATGAGTGTGTTTAAAGTGGGAATCTGAACTTAAGATTGTTTTTTTGTATATAAAAAGAATGAAAAAGTTAAATAAGGGTAGGAAAATGGTCAGTTTAAGTCTCATTCTGGGCCATTTTGTATATTTATTCATTTACATAAAAAGTAATAAATGTAAGTAATAATTATGAAACAAATAGAATAAATATGTAAAAACACCACGAAATATGCGGTTTTTATGCAAAAAACAAGAGAATTATCCTGTTTTTAGGGTAATTCTCTTGTTGTGTGTAATGAGTATGAAAAATAAGTACAAGGAATAATCAGTGGGAAATTCCCACTGATTACATGTAAGTTTTTGTTGTGTATGAATTAGAAACTATTATTTTGAAGGTGAGCCTTTAATATATTTCCACAAATCATGGAATACACGAGCTTTGTGCAATGTATTAAGTAGTACTAAGGTGACTGGACCGATGATTAATCCTAAGAAGCCAAAGAGCTTAAAGCCGACAAATAGAGCAATCAGTGTTGCTAATGGATCAAGGCCGATATTAGATGAAAGTACCTTTGGCTCCATAATTTGTCTTTGGACAATCACGACGATGTATAAAATGAGAAGACCGATGGCGAAAGCGGTGTCGCCAGTGAAAAATACGTATATAACCCAAGGAACGAAGACAGCTCCTGTTCCTAAATACGGGAGTAAATCTACAACTCCTGTAATAATCGCGATAGTAATGGCGTATGGTACGCGTAATATTAAAAGTCCGATTAATACAATAACAGTTGTCATAGATACGAGTGTAAGTTGTGCTTTAACAAAACCGAATAAAGCTTTTCTTAAATCCACAAAAATAGTTTTTCCATAGCCATGAACACGGTTGGGCAAAAACTTTCTTACTTTCTGAGCAAGACGATGCCAATCGTAACTAATGAAGAAAGTGGCTAATAAAACGAAAACAAGTACAGTTAAAGTAGTTGGTAGTGCACTAATAAAATTTGTTAACCCGCTTATAATAGCGGTTAAAAGTTCTTTCATTTGCGTCGTTGCTTCAGTTCCTAAGTTTTGAATGTTTTGTGTAATCGTATAGCGCTGTGGTTCCCCAAGATGATTAAATTTAGAAATTAAATCATCATAGAGAGGCATAATATGATTAAGTGCAAACTGCTGAGCGAATGCAACGATATCCGGAAATTTTACTGTAACAAGTTGTAGTAAGTATGTTGTAGCAGATATTGCTTCTGTTACAAGGTATGTAACGAGTCCGACGATAGCTCCAAATACGAGAATTAAGCTAACGAGTACTGCGAGTGCCCGAGGAAATTGTAGTTTTTGATTAAGGAAATTGACGACAGGATTAATCAAATAAGCAAATGCGAAAGCGATAATAAAAGGATAGATAAGTCCTGACATATATAGTAATGCATAGAACCCGGCTACCGTAGCTACAATGACAAATATGAATCGCAATATCATATATAGTAAGTTTCGATTCAAAGATGTATACCTCCCATTCCAATTTGGATTATCCTAATTCGTTCAACTTATAACGAGTGTGCCCCACTGATTAAAGTTTCACTTTATGTTATAGTGGAATGATGGATTTTTCCTGCTTTTTCAGTATGTGAGTGACTGTGAAAGCTTGGTGTTGATGCTTCTACTATATGGTAAAAACTTCATTTTCTCTTCTTTTTATTTTACCTGTTTCTAATTAGAAAAGAAAGGAGAGACGCCCGTTTTTTTAAATGTATACATGCTTACATTTGGATGGTGAAAGTCTCAGTTTTTCATTTTAAAATGCATAAAAAATGAAGTGATTCATGTTGGATAGGCATCGATATAGCATGTATAACGATAGGTTTAAAGGTATTTTTGTTTGGAAATGAGTTCATTATTTTCAGAAAGGAAGTGCAAACATGATTAGTCAGTCAACGTTATTTTTATTCATACTACTTATTATAGGACTTATTGCGAAAAACCAATCGCTTACTGTAGCTATTGGTGTGTTATTTTTATTGAAATTTACGTTTCTAGGAGATAAAGTCTTCCCTTATCTACAAACGAAAGGGATTAACCTCGGTGTTACGGTTATTACAATAGCAGTACTCGTACCGATTGCAACGGGGGAAATAGGTTTTAAACAACTTGGGGAAGCAGCGAAATCGTATTATGCATGGATTGCTTTAGCTTCAGGGGTAGCAGTTGCTCTGTTAGCAAAAGGTGGCGTACAATTATTAACGACAGATCCTCATATTACAACTGCACTCGTTTTCGGGACAATTATAGCAGTTGCTTTATTTAATGGGGTCGCTGTAGGTCCATTAATTGGGGCTGGAATTGCCTATGCAGTTATGAGTATTATACAGATGTTTAAATGAAGAATTTTATAGTAATATAAAATTTTTGAATTCTTTCTGTTCACAAAAGTCAGATAATTGTTTATAATAGGATTAGAAACTTTGAAAAGTTACATAACAGCAGAGACTTTACACCAGATAAAATAAAAACAACATAAAACAATTTTATAATGATATTGCTTTATGTTGTTTTTATCATAAAACTCTTCGGAATTCATTTTCCTCACTAACTTGTTGTTTTGAGCGTGAGGATTCGGGGAGACATTCACGCTCATGCTTTCCATGTAAACAATGGACAATAAGAGGGGAACATCGCAACAAATTTGCATGATCGTGCATTTTGCTTGCCTAAAGAGTGAACGGGCGTTCATAATTCAAAAGGGGAGCAAATAGATATAAGGAGCAAGGTTGGGAGAATTTTCAGGAAAAGGAGAGAATGTCATGACTGTTATTCGAGGTTTAGAAGGGGTAGTAGCAACAACATCATCTGTGAGCTCTATTATTGATGATACATTAACTTATGTTGGGTATAATATTGATGATTTAGCTGAGAATGCTACATTTGAAGAAGTAGTGTACTTATTATGGCATCGCAAGCTTCCTAACGAGCAAGAACTAGCGGAATTTAAGGAGATTGTATCGGAATACTATAAAGTTCCAGGTGAGATTTTAGCATATTTGAAACAAGTAGATTTAAAAATCGCACATCCGATGTCTGTTTTACGAACTGCAATTTCCATGCTATCATTATACGATGAGAGTGCTGAAATTATGGATGAAAAGTCCAATTATTTGAAAGCGGTTAAATTACAGGCTCAAGTTGGAACTTTAGTTGCTGCTTACGCAAGAATCCGTAAAGGCTTAGATGTTGTTGAGCCTAGAAATGATTTATCATTAGCTGCAAACTTCTTGTACATGTTAAATGATCGCGAGCCAAATGAAGTTGAAATTGAAGCTTTTGATAAGGCGCTTGTACTTCACGCAGATCATGAGTTAAACGCTTCTACATTTACTGCACGCGTTTGTGTAGCTACACTTTCAGATGTATATTCTGGTATTACAGCAGCAATCGGTGCGTTAAAAGGTCCTCTTCACGGCGGGGCAAATGAAAATGTAATGAAGATGTTAACTGAAATTGGCGAAGAAGAAAATGTAGAATCATATATTCATAATGCTCTTCAAAATAAAGTGAAAATTATGGGCTTTGGCCACCGTGTATATGAGCATGGTGATCCACGTGCAAAACATTTACGCGAAATGTCTAAGAGATTATGCGTGCTTTTAGGAGAAGAGAAATGGTATAATATGTCTATCAAAATTGAAGACATTGTAACAAAAGAAAAAGGTCTTCCACCAAATGTTGATTTCTATTCAGCTTCTGTATACCATTGTTTAGGAATTGATCATGACTTATTTACACCTATTTTTGCAATTAGCCGTATGTCAGGCTGGTTAGCTCATATTCTAGAACAATATGAAAATAACCGTTTAATCCGTCCGCGTGCTGATTATAATGGACCAACACATCAAGTGTATGTTCCAATTGCACAACGATAAGCGAATAACACTATTTTGATAGTGAAAATACGCTTTCAAAAGTCTGATTTTTTCGGAAAGATGTAATGATTAGAATATTTTAATTTGACTAACGGTTTGAACTGAGGGGTTATTCCCTCAGTTTCATACATATGAAATTTCAAACATGGGGGTTATCACATTGACGACAGGTGAAAAAATTACTGTAACTAATGGTGTTATGAATGTACCAAACAATCCGATTATTCCATTTATTGAAGGAGATGGAATTGGTCCTGATATTTGGGCAGCTGCATCTCGTG
This sequence comes from Bacillus sp. BD59S, assembly GCF_007363175.1. Classification (NCBI taxonomy): domain Bacteria; kingdom Bacillati; phylum Bacillota; class Bacilli; order Caryophanales; family Bacillaceae; genus Bacillus; species Bacillus sp. BD59S. The sequence goes on along the minus strand of NZ_CP034686.1, from coordinate 4,285,153 downwards.
TACTAGAAGCAGCAGTTGAAAAAGCTTATGATGGTGAGAAGAAAATCGTTTGGAAAGAAGTGCTTGCAGGGGAAAAAGCATTCAACCAAACAGGCGAGTGGTTACCAGAAGAAACTTTAAACTTAATTCGTGAATATTTAATCGCGATTAAAGGTCCACTTACAACTCCAGTTGGCGGTGGTATTCGTTCTCTAAACGTAGCACTTCGTCAAGAATTAGATTTATATGTATGTCTACGTCCAGTTCGTTATTTTGAAGGTGTTCCTTCACCTGTAAAACGTCCGGAAGATACTGATATGGTTATTTTCCGTGAAAATACAGAAGACATTTATGCTGGAATTGAATATGCACAAGGATCTCCAGAAGCAGAAAAAGTTCTTGCTTTCTTAAAAGAAGCAATGGGTGTTAATAAAATCCGCTTCCCAGAAACATCTGGTATTGGTATTAAGCCAATTTCAGAAGAAGGGACAAAGCGTCTTGTTCGTGCTGCAATTCAATATGCAATTAATGAAAAACGTTCTTCTGTTACATTAGTTCATAAAGGAAACATTATGAAATTTACAGAAGGTGCTTTCAAAAACTGGGGTTACGAAGTAGCGGAACAAGAATTCGGCGACAAAGTATTTACTTGGGCTGAATACGATCGTATCGTTGAAAAAGATGGTAAAGATGCAGCGAATAAAGCGATGGCAGACGCTGAAGTGGCTGGAAAAATCATCGTAAAAGATTCTATTGCAGACATCTTCTTACAACAAATTTTAACTCGCCCACGTGAGTTCGATGTTGTTGCAACAATGAACTTAAATGGTGACTATATCTCTGATGCACTTGCTGCACAAGTAGGTGGAATTGGTATTGCACCTGGTGCAAACATTAACTATGTGACTGGACATGCTATCTTTGAAGCTACACACGGTACAGCTCCAAAATATGCAGGTTTAGATAAAGTAAACCCATCTTCTGTTCTTCTTTCAGGTGTATTATTATTAGAACACTTAGGATGGAACGAAGCTGCGAAATTAGTAACTGCTTCTGTTGAGAAAACAATTGCTTCAAAAGTAGTAACTTATGATTTTGCACGCTTAATGGAAGGTGCAACAGAAGTGAAATGTTCTGAGTTCGCTAATGAACTTATTAAAAACATGGATGTAGCGATAATCAAAAACGCATAATTAAAGCGGGGGGTAAATTATGACAATCAAACGCAAGAAGGTTTCAGTCATCGGTGCAGGATTTACAGGAGCAACAACGGCATTCTTATTAGCACAAAAAGAACTTGCAGATGTTGTATTAGTGGACATTCCACAACTGGAAAATCCAACAAAAGGGAAAGCGTTAGATATGTTAGAAGCGAGCCCAGTACAAGGTTTTGATGCTAACATTATTGGAACATCTAATTACGCAGATACTGCTGATTCTGACGTTGTCGTTATTACAGCAGGTATTGCACGTAAGCCTGGTATGAGCCGTGATGACTTAGTAGCAACAAACTCTAAAATTATGAAAAGTATTACGCGCGACATTGCAAAACATTCACCAAATGCAATTATTGTTGTTTTAACAAATCCAGTTGATGCAATGACATATTCTGTATTTAAAGAAGCAGGATTCCCGAAAGAGCGTGTAATCGGCCAATCGGGTGTATTAGATACAGCTCGTTTCCGTACATTCATCGCACAAGAATTAAATCTTTCTGTAAAAGACATTACAGGATTTGTTCTTGGCGGACACGGTGACGACATGGTACCTCTTGTGCGTTATTCTTATGCAGGCGGTATTCCGTTAGAAACGTTAATTCCGAAAGAGCGTTTAGAAGCAATTGTAGAACGTACACGTAAAGGTGGCGGTGAGATTGTAGGCTTATTAGGAAACGGTAGTGCATATTACGCACCAGCAGCTTCTTTAGTTGAAATGACAGAAGCAATCTTAAAAGATCAACGCCGTGTATTACCAGCTATTGCGTACCTTGAAGGGGAGTATGGTTATAGTGACCTTTACTTAGGGGTACCAGTAATTCTAGGTGGTAACGGAATTGAAAAAATTATTGAATTAGAACTTCTTGCAGATGAAAAAGAAGCGTTAGATCGCTCTGTAGAATCTGTACGTAACGTAATGAAAGTTCTTGTTTAATCATTGAATAGTAGTGAAAAAGATTCGGGATTCCGAATCTTTTTCTACTATTTACCGAATTATTTTTTTGAAATAATATGAAAACGCTATCATTTGTAATATCCTATAATGAAACTGTAGATTTACACTATACATTGCCCTCATCATAGTAAATTTCGGATCAGGTATCGCTTTTAGTAGGATAATAAGGTGAAAAAATCGGAGGGGGTTGTAACATGTTAAAGAAAAAAGTTCAAATTGGTCGTAAAATGGATGAAATTACAGTAGGAGAGAAATTATCTATCACTGAAAAAATTGAGGATAAAGATTTGTTATTGTACTTAGGGTTAACGAATGATGCCAATCCATTATATATTCAGCATGATTACGCATCCCAAACTCCGTATGAAAAGCCGATTGTACCAAGCATTATGCTAGCGGGAATGATTACAACGGCGGTTACGAAATATTTACCAGGTCCAGGAAGTCATATTACGAGAAAGGACCTTACATTCGTGAAACATGTTCACCATTATGAAACGTTACAAATCCACTTTGAAGTTGTGGCTGTTTCTGAGGAGGAACATACAATTGATATGCTTGTATCTGCTCATGATGAAAAAGGAGATACTGTTGTGAAAGGCTCATTAACAGTAACCCCACCTTATAAATCTGTTTCCATTATGGAAAAAGCATTAGATAATTTTTAAAACATGAAAATATGAATAGCGCTAGCATACCTTTTATAAGGGAGCTAGCGCTATTTTTAATTTAAGAATCCTTCAGTAAATCCTTGAGCGAAATCTGAACAACCTGTTTTAATCGTATCCCAGCTTGGGGCGTTGAATGTAAGAAGACACGTTACTATTAAAGATAGAATAGGTAGTACTAGTCGCATAATAGACCTCCATATTATTTATATTTATATATTTTAATTTATAATATATAAATTGTTAATGTAAGTCAATGAAAGGAGTGATTTTTAAGGTGAGATGGAAAAGAGAAGACGTTATCTTTGAAACGATGAGAGAGGCTGAAGTGTGGGCGGATTCAATTGTGAATGAAATGCATGGAAGAGTATTTGATGGGTATGAAACGCTAGATTATAAAATAGCGTATGCTCTTTCTTTTTTCTTAGCCCAGGAGAGGGAGTTTACGGTTTGTACGGAAAAACATTTTGAAAAAGGTAGATTCATCTATCGAGTTTGGAGAGCGGAGAGGGGATGAAGTTTTAATTGCTTTTATTTTCGAAGTGTTAGTACAAATGAGCTCCATGTATAGACAATTATATTGAGAGGGACCTTGTTTTCTAGTATGATGAGAATAACGGGGAAAATACTAGGATGAAGAAGGTTTCAAGTCTATAACTTGGAGGAAAAGAATGAACAATCGTATTTTAGTAGTTGATGATGAGGAGTTTATCTTAACTTTAATCGAATTTAATTTACAACAAGCTGGTTTTGAAGTGATAACAGCGATGGATGGAGAAATGGCGCTTCAAAAAGCGACAACAGAACGTCCAGATTTAATTATATTAGATTTAATGCTTCCAAAAATGGATGGTATGGAAGTGTGTAAAGAATTACGATTGCAGCGCGTTATGACGCCGATTTTAATGTTAACAGCAAAAGATGATGAATTTGATAAGGTGCTAGGTCTTGAACTTGGGGCTGATGATTATATGACGAAGCCATTTAGTCCAAGGGAAGTTGTCGCGCGTGTGAAGGCAATTTTACGCCGTACGAAATTACAACAAGAAGAGCAAGTTACAGAATCGTCAGATGAAGAGAGCATCACGATTGCTGAACTTAAAATTTTACCAGAGTTTTATGAGGCTTATTTCCAAGGAAGAAAGCTTGAATTAACACCAAAAGAATTTGAACTACTTGTTTATCTTGCGAAAAATAAGAGCCGCGTGTTGACGCGTGATCAATTATTAAGTGCTGTATGGAATTATGATTTCGCTGGTGATACACGAATTGTTGACGTTCATATTAGCCATTTACGCGATAAAATTGAACAAAATACGAAAAAACCGACGTACATTAAAACGATACGTGGTTTAGGGTATAAATTAGAGGAGCCAAAAGGGGATGAATAAATTTCGTTCCAGGCTTCTTTTTACATTTGTTTCTCTTATTGTATTTATTTTAGTTGGACTCGGTTTATTGCTGGAAACTGTTTTTGAAAACTATTATATAGATCATGCGAAAGAGAGAATGGTAAAAGAGACAGAGTATGTTGCGGTATTAGCAGAAGAACAAGGTTTTGATGATGTTTTAAAAAATCCATATGTATTTGAGAAGTTAGAAGAAAAAATACAGGCTTCTATTGCATTTGTAGATGAAAAAAAGAAGGTTCAATATAGCGGGGGCGAACAATCTGCGTTTAGCCAAGGGATAGTGAAAGAACTTACTTCTGAAACAACGAAACAAAGAAATAAAGTCATTACGAAAGAAACAGATCAGAATAACGAATTTTATCATGCGGTGTTCGTGCAAGATGTAGCAGGGAAACAAGGATACATTTTGGTGAAAAGCACAATTGAGCCTTTGAAAGACGTTCATCAAAAAACGTGGGGATTATTAATTATTGGATTTGTCATTGCTTGTCTCGTAGTTGTATTTTTAGGTATGAAAATTACAGGGCAATATATTAGGCCAATTGAATCGGTTACGAAAGTTGCCATCGAATTAGCGAAGGGTAATTATAAAGCACGCGCTTATGAAAGTCATTCGGATGAAACGGGAATGTTAAGTAAAGCGATTAATATTTTAGCTCGTAATTTACAAGAGATGACACTTGAGCAAGAAATGCAGCAAGATCGTCTACATACGTTAATTGAAAATATGGGAAGCGGAATGATTTTAATTGATAGCCGAGGATATATAAACCTTGTAAACCGCTCTTATAAGGAAACTTTCCACGTCACAGATGAAGAATATTTAGATCGTTTATATTATGAGTCGTTTCATCATCCGGAAATTATAGAGCTGGTGGAAGAAATCTTTATGACAGAAGTGAAAGTGCGCAAACAAATGTTATTGCCTCTTGGGATTGAACGAAAGCATTTCGAGGTATATGGAGCACCGATTATCGGGACGAACCATGAATGGAAAGGGATTGTCCTTGTATTCCATGACATTACTGAACTGAAAAAGTTAGAACAAATGAGAAAAGACTTTTTAGCGAATGTTTCTCATGAACTAAAAACGCCGATTACTTCTATTAAAGGTTTTTCAGAAACACTTTTAGACGGTGCTATGGATAATAAAAAATTCTGCGAGCATTTCTTGCATATTATTTTAAAAGAAAGTGAACGTATGCAAGGATTAATTGAAGATTTATTAGATTTATCAAAGATTGAGCAACAAGGATTTAAATTGAGTATGGGGACCGTTGATATGAAGGGGCTTCTTGAAGATATTCATATGGTGCTTGATAATAAAGCGGGAGAAAAAGAAATCTCTTTACAAGTAAATACGCTAAAACGTGTCTCTGTCATTGGAGATCCAAGTCGTTTGCAGCAAATCTTTATTAATTTAATGAATAACGCAATTGTATATACACCGGCTGGAGGCGTTGTTTCTGTAGAATTAGCAGAAGATAAATATAATGCTTATATAAAAGTATCAGATACTGGAATTGGTATTAGTAAAGATGAAATTCCACGTATTTTTGAACGCTTTTACCGAGTGGATAAAGCGAGAAGTAGAAATACTGGTGGTACAGGCCTTGGGTTATCGATTGTAAAGCATTTAGTTGAGGCGCATCATGGTACGATTACAGTGGATAGTGAAGTTGGGGAAGGGACAACATTTACAGTTGTTTTGCCAAAATCAGCAACTGAAAAATAGGATGAAGAATGTTTACAATATATTAACAATGGCTTAATTAAATATTAATAAAGCTCTGTTAATATAATACATGAAAACCCCTTCATCCAAGGAGTAATTTTGGACGAGAATAGTTAAGCTGTTCTCGTCACTTCCCTTTATGCCAATATAAGTCTGTTTTATATATGAAAGAAAATAACCGTTATTTTTCTTCTCTCTATTAGTCATGTTAATATAGAGGGAGGAAAGAAACGGTTTTTTTCTGTGAAAAAAATCATTTCAAATTTGTATGGGGAGGTTTCTGATTTGGAAAAAAAGGTCGTATTAGTAGATGGTAATAATATCGCGTATCGTGCTTTCTTTGCACTACCGCTTTTAAATAACGACAAGGGTATACATACGAACGCAATTTACGGTTTTACAATGATGTTAATGAGAATATTAGAGGAAGAAAAACCGACGCATATGTTAGTAGCATTTGATGCGGGGAAAACGACATTCCGTCATAAAACATATAGTGAGTATAAAGGAGGACGTCAAAAGACTCCACCTGAGTTATCAGAGCAATTCCCGTTTATTCGTGAGATGCTTGATGCATTCAACGTACCGCGTTATGAATTAGAAAATTATGAAGCGGATGATATTATGGGAACGCTAGCGAAAGAAGCGAGTGAACAAGGGGCTAGTGTAAAAGTTATTTCAGGAGATAAAGATTTACTTCAACTTGTTTCTGATAACACGCTTGTATGTATTCCTCGAAAAGGGATTACGGAAGTAGATGAATATACAAAAGAAGCTTTATTTGAGAAATACAGCTTATCACCAAAGCAAATTATCGATATGAAAGGTTTAATGGGAGACCAATCAGATAATATTCCAGGTGTACCAGGAGTTGGTGAAAAAACTGCGATTAAATTGTTAACGCAGTTTGGAACGGTTGAAGAAGTGTATGAAAATATAGATCAAGTAAGCGGGAAGAAATTAAAAGAAAAGCTGGAAGCAAATAAAGACCAAGCTCTTATGAGTAAAGATCTTGCAACCATTATTACAGACGCACCGATTACTGTGCATGTGGATGATATGGAGTATAAAGGGTATGAAGCAAGTGATGTCATTCCAATGTTCGAGAATTTAGGATTCACATCTCTTTTAAATAAATTAGGCGTTACGCCAGAAGAAACAGCTCCAGTTGAATTAGATGATATTACATTTGATATTGTGGAAGAAGTTACTGAAGAAATGCTTCAGCAAGATAGTGCGCTTATCGTTGAAGTACAAGAAGATAATTATCATAAAGCAGACATTCAAGGTTTCGGTATTCAAAATGAAAATGGATGTTACTTTATTCAGACAGACATTGCTCTTAAGTCAGATGCATTTAAAGAGTGGCTTGCAGATGGAGAAATGAGAAAGCATACATTTGATGCGAAGCGTGCGATCGTTGCACTGAAATGGAACGGTATAGATATGCAAGGGATTGACTTTGATCTATTAATTGCTGCTTACTTACTTGACCCGGCCGATACAGATAAAGATTTCCGTACTGTAGCGAAAATGAAAGAAACGCATGCTGTGAAATCTGATGAAGAAGTTTACGGAAAAGGTGCGAAGCGTGCTGTTCCAGAGCTAGAGATAGTAGCGGAGCATGTAGCTCGTAAAGTGCATGTATTATATGATGTGAAGCAAACATTCATTGAAGAGTTAGAAAAGAATGAGCAATATGAACTGTTTACAGAGTTAGAATTACCACTTGCACGTGTATTAGCTGATATGGAAGTAAAAGGTGTAAAAGTTGATACAGAGCGTCTTCGTAATATGGGAGAAGAACTTGCAGGTAGATTAAAGGAAATGGAACAGGAAATTTATAAGCTGGCGGGAACAGAATTTAATATTAATTCACCGAAGCAGCTTGGCGTTATTCTGTTTGAGAATTTAAACTTACCAGTTATTAAGAAGACGAAAACAGGTTATTCTACGTCAGCTGATGTACTAGACAAGCTGATGGATCACCATGAAATTATTCCAAACATTTTACATTACCGTCAATTAGGGAAACTAAATTCAACTTATATTGAAGGATTATTAAAAGTTGTACATGAAGATTCATCTAAAATCCATACTCGTTTCAATCAAGTATTAACGCAAACAGGTCGATTAAGTTCAACGGATCCGAACTTGCAAAATATCCCGATTCGATTAGAAGAAGGAAGAAAGATTCGTCAGGCATTCGTTCCATCAGAAGAAGGATGGATTATGTACGCGGCAGATTATTCACAAATTGAACTTCGTGTATTAGCTCATATTGCAAATGATAAAGGGCTAGTCGACGCGTTTCAACATGATATGGATATTCATACGAAAACAGCTATGGATGTATTTGGTGTTGAAAAAGATGAAGTAACTTCAAATATGAGACGACAAGCGAAAGCTGTTAACTTCGGAATTGTGTATGGTATTAGTGATTATGGTCTTTCACAAAACTTAGGAATTACAAGAAAAGCAGCAGCGGAATTTATTGAAAAGTATTTAGAAAGTTTCCCTGGTGTACAAGAATACATGGATGACATCGTAAAAGATGCGAAACAAAAAGGATATGTGGCTACATTATTAAATCGACGCCGTTACATTCCGGAAATTACGAGTCGTAATTTCAACTTGCGTAGCTTTGCTGAGCGTACAGCTATGAATACACCAATTCAAGGTACTGCAGCAGATATTATTAAAAAAGCGATGATTATTATGGCAGATCGTTTAGAAGAAGAAGGATTACAAGCGCGTCTTCTATTGCAAGTACACGATGAATTAATATTTGAAGCACCAAAAGAAGAAATTGAAAAATTAGAGAAGCTTGTACCAGAAGTAATGGAGCATGCAATTGAACTTGCAGTTCCGCTGAAAGTTGATTATTCTTACGGTCCAACTTGGTACGACGCAAAATAAGGAAGTGATGAAATGCCTGAATTACCAGAGGTTGAAAACGTCAGACGGACACTTGAAAATCTTGTAACAGGAAAAACAATTGAAGATGTCATTGTTACCTATCCCAAAATAGTAAAACGTCCAGATGATGCAGAAATCTTTAAAGAAGTGCTAAAAGGCGAGACGATTGAAAATATAAAGCGAAGAGGAAAGTTTTTGCTTTTATATGTAACGAATTATGTCATTGTTTCACATTTGCGTATGGAAGGAAAGTTTTTACTGCATCAAGAGGGTGAACCAATTGATAAGCATACGCACGTCCGTTTCTTGTTTACAGATGGAACTGAATTACATTATAAAGATGTGAGAAAGTTTGGTACGATGCATCTCTTTAAGAAAGGTGAAGAGTTGAATCAAATGCCTCTTGCTGACTTAGGTCCGGAGCCATTTGATGCTGAATTGACACCACAGTATTTACAAGAGAGATTGCAAAAGACAAATCGTAAAATAAAAGTTGTATTATTAGACCAGCGTCTTTTAGTAGGACTTGGAAATATATATGTAGATGAAGTTTTATTCCGTTCTCAAATTCATCCAGAACGAGAAGCGTCGTCTTTAACAGCAGAAGAAATTGAGCGAATTTATGAGGCGACTGTTACAACGTTAGGCGAAGCAGTGAAGCGTGGCGGAAGTACAATTCGAACGTATATCAACTCACAAGGGCAAATTGGCTCATTCCAAGAACTTCTAAATGTATATGGAAAAAAAGGAGAACCGTGTGTGACTTGCGGTACGATATTAGAAAAAACAGTTGTTGGCGGAAGAGGAACGCATTACTGCCCAATTTGTCAGCCAAGAATATAGAAAAGAGATAACATCGGATAGGCATTTGTCATATACATACAGCAGAGCTATGTATAAGGGAGGAGCTTACCGATGTACCTTTATTTATCTCTTATTTTATTAGCTTTTACATTAAGCTTAGATAGCTGTAGTGTAGGGCTAACCTATGGTTTAAGAAGCGTAAGAATTCCACTAAGATCAATTGTAATTATCGGAATGTGTTCAGCGGCTGTTATGCTTGTTTCAATGGGAATTGGACATATGATCGCGAAAGTATTTTCACCTGTTATCGCAACGCGTATCGGTGGGCTTGTTCTTATTGGAATAGGAATTTGGGTATTATACCAATTTTTTCGAAGTGAGAAAAAAGAAGAACCGAAGCAAGAGGAGAAGGTATGGAAGTTAGAGATTGCCTCGCTTGGGTTAGTCATTCAAATTTTACGGAAACCGACTGTAGCAGATTTCGATAAATCAGGCACCATTTCTGCAGGAGAAGCATTGCTTCTTGGTATCGCTCTTTCTGTAGATTCATTCGGTGCTGGAATAGGTGCATCTTTATTAGGGTATACACCCGCTATGATGGCGATATTAGTTGCAGTGATGAGTTCTTTATTTTTATTTATTGGAATGAAACTTGGAACGGTTTTATCAAATATGAAATGGCTGCAAAAATTTACATTCCTGCCTGGAGTATTACTCATTATTATTGGAATTTGGAAAATGTAAGTACGGGCGTGGAACATTAGTTTCGCGCCTTTTATTATGAGGAGGGTTATGATGACAGTAGTAATTGGATTAACGGGAGGTATTGCAAGCGGAAAAAGTACAGTATCTCAAATGTTTCGCGAGCTAAATATACCAGTTATTGATGCAGATATTATTGCGCGAGAAGTTGTAGAACGAGGAAAGCCAGCATATAACAAAATTGTAGAAGTATTTGGAACGGAAGTATTACAAGAAGATGGAAAACTGGATCGGCCGAAATTAGGAAGTGTCGTTTTCTATAATGAAGAGAAACGATTGCAGTTAAACAAAATTGTTCATCCTGCAGTGCGTGAGGAAATGAATAGGCAAAAGGAAATGTACATAAAAGAAGGTGCGCAAGCGGTTGTGTTAGATATTCCTCTCTTATTTGAAAGTAAATTAACAAGTCTCGTTGACCGCGTTTTAGTTGTAGCAGTTAAGCCGCATACGCAATTAGAACGTTTAATGAAGCGAAATAATTTTTCGGAAGAAGAAGCAACAGCTCGTATTCAATCTCAAATGCCGTTAGAAGAAAAAGTGAAAAATGCAGATGAAGTGATAAATAATGATGGCAAAATTATGGGAACGAAAACACAATTACAGGTGATTTTAAAGAATTGGAACATTATTGATTAAAAAATTGTGAAATTAATGAAAATGCTTAGTGACATATCCCCTTTTTGTGTTATACTATTATTGGGATTGGAGATAAATAGTATAACGCATTCAAGGGGGATAACATATTATGACTCGTGTGGCAATTAATGGATTTGGACGTATTGGGAGAATGGTATTTCGTCAGGCAATAAAAGAAAGCGCATTCGAAATTGTAGCAATCAATGCAAGCTATCCATCTGAAACGTTAGCACATTTAATTAAATATGATACAGTTCACGGCAAGTTTGACGGAACAGTAGAAGCATTTGAAGATCACTTATTAGTTGATGGGAAAATGATTCGCCTTTTAAACAATCGCGATCCAAAGGAATTGCCTTGGACAGATTTAGGTGTTGAAGTTGTAATTGAAGCAACTGGTAAATTCAATTCAAAAGAAAAAGCAATTCTTCACGTTGAAGCTGGAGCGAAAAAAGTTATTTTAACGGCGCCTGGTAAAAATGAAGATGTAACAATTGTAGTAGGTGTGAACGAAGACCAATTAGATATTACAAAGCATACTGTTATTTCAAATGCATCTTGTACAACAAACTGTTTAGCACCTGTTGTGAAGGTGTTAGATGAGCAGTTTGGAATTGAAAACGGTTTAATGACGACAGTTCACGCTTATACAAATGACCAAAAAAATATTGATAACCCACATAAAGATTTAAGAAGAGCACGTGCTTGCGGACAATCAATTATTCCGACAACGACAGGTGCTGCGAAAGCGCTAGCAAAAGTTCTTCCACATTTAAATGGAAAACTTCATGGTATGGCACTTCGTGTACCAACACCAAACGTGTCTCTTGTTGACTTAGTAGTAGATGTAAAACGCGATGTAACAGTTGAAGCTATTAACGACGCATTCAAAACTGTTGCAAACGGTGCGTTAAAAGGCATTGTAGAATTCAGCGAAGAGCCTTTGGTATCTATTGACTTTAATACAAATACACACTCAGCTATTATTGATGGTTTATCTACAATGGTAATGGGTGATCGTAAAGTGAAAGTACTTGCTTGGTATGATAACGAGTGGGGCTACTCTCGTCGTGTTGTAGATCTTGTAACGTTAGTTGTGGATGAATTAGCGAAACAAGAAAATATGCAGCATATTTAATTGAATAAGGAGAGGGCAAGTGAATATTTGCCCTCTTTTTTTTATTTTTTTCTGAAAAGGAAAAAAATTATATAAGTATATTTTTAGAAGTGGACATACCACGAAACGTTGGGGTTACTGTATTCGTGAATCATTTATTTTTTTTAGGGAAAAGTAAAGAGGAAAATATGACAGAAAATCGAAAAAACTGTTGTTGCAAAATGAAAATAAACAAAGTATACTAACACTCGTAAACTTAAGAGCTGAGGTACGTAGTCACTACTTAAAGGGTTAGGACCTCTCTGGACTAACTTTCCCCCGTGGTAGTGGAGCAAGCCAAATTGCAAATTAGTTTTCAATTCGAACAGTTAGAATAAATTTACAAGGGGGAACTGTAGAATGGATACTATGGATACGATGGGTCGTCACGTGATCGCTGAACTTTGGGATTGCGATTTCGACAAGCTTAATGACATGCCGTATATTGAACAATTATTTGTGGATGCAGCACTAAGAGCTGGTGCTGAAGTGCGTGAGGTTGCTTTCCATAAATTTGCACCACAAGGTGTAAGTGGAGTAGTAATTATCTCGGAATCACATTTAACAATTCATAGCTTTCCGGAGCACGGTTACGCAAGTATTGATGTTTATACTTGTGGGGATCGTATTGATCCAAATGTTGCTGCAGAATATATTGCAGAAGGTTTAAACGCGAAAACGCGTGAGAGCATCGAGCTTCCTCGAGGCACTGGTAGCTTCGAAATTAAGCAGAGAGAAACAAAAGCTCTTTAAAAAAGAACATAATTGATTTAAAATGTAAAGAGGTGTATAATGCACCTCTTTTTTAGTTTATAAAAAAGGAAAAATATGATGTGCTCGTTAGTTGAATAAATGGAGCTCTTACGAATAAGTTAATGCTCTATCTACCATCTTATTTTTGGAACCGAGATGATAACATAATGTGTTTAAACTTAAAGTGGTAAGAGAGTTAGAATGAGTTATATAATAATGTATATATATTGTCAGATGAAGTAAGTAGAGAAAAATAAAGAATATAGTGTAAAGGAGTGAATATATTGCGTTGTCCATCCTGTTCTCATAATGGTACAAGAGTGTTAGATTCGCGTCCGGTAGACGAGGGGCGCTCTATTCGAAGAAGGAGAGAGTGTGAAAGCTGTTTAAGCCGCTTTACGACATTTGAAAGAGTGGAAGAGTCACCTCTTATCGTTGTAAAAAAAGAAGGAACACGAGAAGAGTTTAATAAAGAAAAGATTTTACGTGGCTTAATTAAAGCGTGCGAAAAAAGACCAGTATCTTTAAGACAATTAGAAGAAGTAACTCAAAGTGTGGAACGTGAACTTCGTAATTTAGGTATATCAGAAGTGAAGAGTGATATGATTGGTGAAATTGTTATGGAAGAACTACGTGATATCGATGATGTTGCCTACGTGCGTTTTGCTTCTGTATATCGCCAATTTAAAGATTTAAATGTATTTATTGAAGAATTAAAAGATATACTGCAAAAAGAAAGAGAGTAGAATCTGCATTGTATTCTCTTTACATACCGTAAATAATGAGATAAGAGAGCTAGAAGCGAAAGCTAATAGCTCTTTTTCGCTAATAAATTATATAGTGAAGATTGGATGAGAGAAAGGAAAAGCAAGAATGGAAAAACAGTCATGGATGGAGCTATTGCCGATTGATCGTTATAAAGTAAGTGCGAAAGGGTTACTGCATAATTACGACCGAAAAGTGTTAACGATGTTATATCAGCCGTTAATAGGTAGTAGAGCTTTTAGCTTGTACATGACGCTATGGGGAGAGTTAGAGCAAGATCGTGTGTTTGGAAAAGAGAATACGCATCATTCCCTTATGGTGACCATGCAAATGCAACTTCCCGAAGTGTATGAGGAACGAGTAAAGTTAGAGGCAATTGGGCTTTTGAAAGTATATATTAAGAAAGAAAAAGATATTCGAATGTTTATATATGAGCTGCAACCACCTTTATCCCCGAAGCAGTTTTTTGATGATATTGTTTTAAGTATCTTTTTATACAATCGACTGAGTCGGACAAAATATAATCAAGTAAAACAATATTTCTTAGAAGAAGAATTTGATTTTGTATCGTATGAAAATGTTACACGTTCTTTTAATGATGTATTTGGTTCGTTTAATCCAGGACAGCTTGAGCATGCGCAAGAAGATCTTCGTATTCCAAAAGCGACAGCTATGCCAAGTAATGAAAAGGGAGATGCTCCAAAAGTTTGGAATGATTTCTTTGATTTCTCCTTATTTGTAGACGGCTTGTCCGCTCTTGTTCCTAAAAAGGCGATTACAGATCAAGTGCGAGAATGTGTCATTACACTTGCTTACGTGTATGATGTAGATGTGTTATCGATGCAAAATATCGTTCTTGGTGCGGTGACAGAGATGCAGACAATTGATATTGAAAGGCTTAGAAAAGGAGCACGTGATTGGTATCAGTTCGAAAACGGTCAAGCGTTACCTGTATTAAGTGAAAGAGTACAGCCTCACGCTGCACGTATGATGAAAGAAAAAGAGCCTACATCCCAAGAAGAGATGTTAATCAAACAGTTAGAGGAAATCTCACCAAAGCAACTATTGAAAGAAATCTCTGGCGGTGCAGAGGCAACGAAGGCTGACTTGCAAATTGTTGAAGATGTAATGATGAATCAAAAGTTAACACCAGGTGTTGTGAATGTACTTATTTATTACGTTATGCTACGCTCAGATATGAAACTTGCGAAAACGTATGTGGAGAAGATTGCTGGACATTGGGCACGTAAAAAGGTCGGTACAGTTGCTGAAGCGATGGCATTAGCGAAAGAAGAAAATCGTCAATATCAAGAATGGGCTGAGACGAAGAAGAAAGGTCGTACATCCAAGAAAACAGTACGAAAAGAAATGGTACCAGATTGGCTGAAAGAAGAGCCGAAAGAACAAGAGAAAGAAACTGTGAAAAAAGATGTAAGTGCTGAAAAAGGTGCAAGTACGTTAGAGGACGAACGAAAACGATTAGAAGAAGTGTTAAAAAAATATAAGCGTGATTAATAGAAGAGAATGAACGCTCTTTGAGGTGAGAAAATGGAGCATATTCAAAATTCATTTGCAAAGTTAATGGAAAATGAAAATTTTAAAAATAGATATGAAGTATTAAAGGCGGAAGTAATGGCACATCCGCGTGTGAAAGAATTTATAGACGAACATAAAGGGGAAGTAACAACGTCTATGATTGAACGCAGTCTTGTGAAATTATACGAATATATTGGACAAAGTGTAGGTTGCGCGGATTGTCCGGATCTAGGTTCGTGTAAAAACATGCTGCAAGGATATGAGCCAAAGCTCGTTATCCAAGGGAAGATGATTGATATTCAATATGATCGTTGCGTTAGAAAAGTAGCATATGACGAGAGGAAGAAATATGAAAAGCTCGTTCAAAGTGTATATATGCCAACTGATATTTTACAAGCAACGATGGAAAACTTAGACCCTTCAGATTTAGATGCGCGTATTGATGCAATTGGTGCAGCTAATGAGTTTTTAAGTACATATGAACCTGGTAAAAAAGTACAAGGTTTATATTTGTACGGTAAATTTGGTGTAGGGAAAACGTATTTGTTAGGAGCAATTGCGAATGAGCTTGCTCGAAAGAAAATAAGTTCGATGCTTGTATACTTCCCTGAATTTCTACGTGAAATTAAAAGTTCGATTCAAGATAATTCAATTGGGGAAAAGATTGATGCAGTGAAACGCGTACAAGTTTTAATGTTAGATGATATTGGAGCAGAAGCGATGTCAAGCTTTGTGCGTGATGATGTACTCGGTGCAATTTTGCAATTCCGTATGTTAGAAAACTTACCGACGTTCTTTACGTCTAACTTTGATTTTAAACAGCTAGAACATCATTTAACATATACGCAGCGCGGTGAAGCGGAAGAAATGAAAGCAGCTCGTATTATGGAGCGAATTAAATATTTAGCGAAACCAATTCCAATTGGCGGGAAAAACCGTCGTCATAAGTAAAGAGTAAGCTGAGAAGCTTGCTCTTTTTTTCGTAGTTAAACGCTTTTTAAAGTAGTCGAATGATAAAATGAAAAGTTCTTATTGAAAATTCCTAGTAGCTTGTATCATTTTTTTCTCCCTCCCTTAATATATATAAAATTAGCAAGCCATATCGAGTGGATTTTCTAACGATAGGAAATGTAATTCTACTAAGAGTGAACTTTCACGCGGGACGGACTCTTATAGGATTTGTAACGTATAGATACAGTCCTTTAGAGCAGGGATAAAAGGGGGGACAAAAGTGATTGAAATTTGCTTCGAAGAAAAAAATGATGCTATGCATGTATATAGACAACTACTGAAAAGAGCGGAACTGTTATATAAGGAAACGAGTGTGTATTTACAGGAACAAAAAGTGGTGATTCACATACCAGTATGTGAATCAAATTATATTGAAAAGATTTTATTGCCAGTAATGGTATATTTCATTGTGAATGTGAAACAAAATGAGTGGATATATACAATCTTAAAAGAGAAGTTTTTTTATGAAGAAGAGGAAGAGTGTCATCAGATATTGCATATGGCACAAGAGATTTTAAAAGGAAGAAGAAAAGGAATTGCTCGTGAATTAACACGTCACACATTTGAATCATATATTAAATCCTCTTTAAATAACTGGCTTTGTGATCCACTTTCATTCTCGTTTTCATCATATGTTCGTTTTCGTCTTCGTACATATAGGGAAATGGTAGCTAAGCTTGCTGAAGTGGCGATTGATGAGTATAAGTTAGAACAAGAATATCAAATGTTTATTGAGACACTCCGGCAACAAGTTCGTAGCCGGAAATCACGTTTGTCATGTGTCCATCTTATTTTTGATGAAAGTTTTATTTTCTATGATGATAAAGGTAGACGTTTAAAACAAGAGAAATTGGTTCAATATATAGATGAAGACTTATTAAAACAAAAGGATGTATATATTGATACGAAAGTAATTGCACCACTTCTTTCTATTTCGCCGAAAAAAATTTATTTATATACGAAAGAACAAGATCATAATATGATTATTACTTTGCGAAATGTATTTCAAGAACGGGTACAATTACATGGATTACATGAGTTTGAGCGCAATGTGAAAAATTTAAAAAATAAAGGTAACGCCCTTGATTTTCTAAGTTTTTGAGCATATAATTACCTACATAAATGAAATATATTGAAATGTCATGATGAGGACATGAGTAGTTTTCTACGATTTTCAGAGAGGGAAGCCTTAGGGTGTGAGCTTCCTAGTACGGGATTATTACTTACCACCTCTAAACTTTAGCAGTGAACGGTTTTTCTAGTAATTGCTAACGGACAACACCGTTATGTTGAACTTGAGCAATTAACAATTATGTTAATTGGAACAAGGGTGGAACCACGAATTCAACACTCGTCCCTTTTTACGGGATGAGTGTTTTTTATTTTGAGAAAAAGAGGAGTGACCAGTGATGGCAGATGTAGTTAAAATTACTTTCCCTGATGGAGCTGTGAAGGAGTTTCCAAAAGGCGTAACAACTGAAGAAATCGCAGCTTCTATTAGCCCAGGCTTAAAGAAAAAAGCTGTGGCTGGAAAATTAAATGATGAGATGATCGATCTTGTTACACCAATCGAAGAAGATGGTGCAGTTTCTATCATTACATTAGATTCTGAAGATGGCTTATATATTTTACGCCACTCAACAGCTCACCTTTTAGCACAAGCGTTAAAACGTTTATATAAAGATGTTAAAGTTGAGCTTGGTATTGGTCCAGTAATTGAAAATGGCTTCTACTACGATATTGATATGGAAGAAGCAATTACAGTTGAAGACTTCAAGAAAATCGAAAAAGAAATGCAAAAAATTGTGAACGAGAACTTAGAAATCGTTCGTCATGAAGTGCCACGTGCAGAAGCAATTCGTCGCTTTGAAGAAATCGGCGATGAGTTAAAATTAGATTTAATTAACGATCTTCCAGAAGATGCAGTTATTTCAATCTATGAGCAAGGCGAATTCTTCGACCTTTGCCGTGGTGTTCACCTTCCATCTACAGGGAAAATTAAAGTATTTAAATTATTAAGCGTTGCGGGTGCTTACTGGCGCGGCGATAGCAATAATAAAATGCTACAACGTATTTACGGTACTGCATTTGTTAAGAAAGCAGAATTAGATGAGCACTTACGTATGCTTGAAGAAGCGAAAGAGCGCGATCACCGTAAATTAGGTAAAGAATTAAAACTATTTACTAATAGCCAAAAAGTAGGACAAGGTTTACCACTTTGGTTACCAAAGGGTGCAACAATCCGCCGTATTATCGAGCGTTACATCGTTGATAAAGAAGCAAGCTTAGGCTATGATCACGTATACACTCCAGTACTAGGAAGCAGAGAGCTTTATGAAACTTCTGGTCACTGGAACCACTACCGTGATGGTATGTTCCCATCAATGGAAATGGATAATGAAGAGTTAGTTCTTCGTCCAATGAACTGCCCTCACCACATGATGGTTTATAAAAACGATATTCACAGCTACCGTGAATTACCAATCCGTATTGCGGAACTTGGAACAATGCACCGCTATGAAATGTCAGGTGCGTTATCTGGATTACAGCGTGTACGCGGAATGACTTTAAACGATGCGCACATTTTCGTACGCCCAGATCAAATTAAAGAAGAGTTAAAACGTGTTGTAAACCTAACTCTAGAAGTGTACAAAGATTTCGGGTTAGAGAACTACTCATTCCGTCTATCTTATCGCGACCCAGCAGATACTAAAAAGTACTATGCTGATGATGAGATGTGGGAAAAAGCACAAGGTATGTTAAAAGAAGCTATGGATGAAATGGGTCTTGATTACTACGAAGCTGAAGGTGAAGCGGCATTCTACGGTCCGAAACTTGACGTTCAAGTTCGTACTGCTCTTGGAAAAGACGAAACACTTTCAACTGTACAATTAGACTTCTTACTTCCAGAACGCTTTGAACTATCTTACGTTGGTGAAGACGGTAAACAACATCGTCCAGTTGTAATTCACCGTGGTGTTGTATCTACTATGGAACGTTTCGTAGCCTTCTTAATTGAAGAATACAAAGGTGCATTCCCAACTTGGTTAGCTCCAGTTCAAGTACAAGTAATTCCAGTTTCTCCGCAAGTACATTTAGACTATGCGAAGAAAGTACAAGATGAATTACGCCGTGCTGGTATCCGTGTTGAATTAGATACTCGTGAAGAGAAAATTGGTTACAAAATCCGTGAAGCACAAATGCAAAAAATTCCGTACATGCTTGTAGTAGGTGACAATGAAGTAACTGAAAACGGCGTAAACGTACGTAAATACGGTGAACAAAAATCAGAAACAATCGCATTAGATGCTTTTGTTGATATGATTAAAGTAGAAGGAAAACGATAAGAAAAAGCCGCGGTATACCGCGGCTTTTCTATGTAATATGAGTAAGGGAAATTAGAAAAAAAAACCATGTAACACTTATCGTAAAAAAGTATTGCAAGTATGTTAGTTGTTTGTTACAATATTTCTTGTTGTTAGTAAAACACATCGCGTCTTCTTGACAGACGTCATGTCCTATGATAAACTCATCAAGGATAATAGAATATTGTTTTGTGGAACAAGTAGAAGCACCCGCTTCTCACCTGATGGACGCATTCGCAGTTTACAGGTAAATGTATTTCTTACTTAAGATTTTACAAGTGTGGGTGTCGTATGCCCGCACTTTTTTTGTCGGGTTCTATGACTACAAACTATGTTCTGAGAAAACCTTGGAGGTGGCTTACTATTAGCAAGGATATGATGATTAACGAGCAAATTCGTGCACGTGAAGTACGTTTAGTTGGCGCAAATGGCGATCAACTTGGAATCAAGTCTCGTAATGACGCTTTAGACTTAGCTGCAAATCTTAATCTTGATTTAGTATTAGTTGCTCCAAATGCGAAACCGCCAGTATGCCGCATTATGGACTACGGTAAATTCCGCTTTGAGCAACAGAAGAAAGAAAAAGAACAGCGCAAAAATCAAAAAGTAATTAGCATGAAAGAAGTTCGTTTAAGTCCAACAATTGATGAACACGACTTTAACACAAAACTTCGTAATGCTATCAAGTTTTTAGAGAAAGGCGACAAGGTTAAAGCGTCAATTCGCTTTAAAGGACGTGCCATTACTCATAAAGAAATCGGTCAACGTGTTTTAGATCGCTTCTCAGAAGCTTGTGCTGAAGTTAGTACAATCGAATCTAAGCCTAAAATGGAAGGACGCAGTATGTTCTTAGTTTTAGCACCGAAAAACGATAAGTAATAGATAGAGGAGGAAATACCTATGCCTAAACAAAAAACTCATCGCGGCGCTGCAAAGCGTTTCAAAAAGACTGGATCAGGTAAACTGAAACGTTCTCACGCTTACACAAGCCATTTATTCGCTAACAAATCTACAAAAGCTAAACGTAAACTACGTAAAGCTGGTGTAGTAAGCGCTGGTGACTTCAAACGCATTCGTCAAATGCTTGACAACTTAAAATAAGTTCGGCTGATATATAGAACAATTAGGAGGTAATATTATGCCAAGAGTAAAAGGTGGTACAGTTACTCGTCAACGTCGTAAAAAAGTAATTAAATTAGCAAAAGGTTACTACGGTTCAAAAAATACATTATTCAAGGTTGCTAACCAACAGGTTATGAAATCTCTAATGTATGCATTCCGTGACCGCCGTCAAAAGAAACGTGACTTCCGTAAATTATGGATTACACGTATCAATGCAGCAGCTCGTATGAATGGTCTTTCTTACAGCCGCTTAATGCACGGTCTTAAAAATGCTGGCATCGAAGTTAACCGCAAGATGCTTGCTGACTTAGCTGTTCATGACGAAAAAGCTTTCGCTGAATTAGCAACAGTTGCAAAAAACAACATTAACTAATTAATTAGTTGAAACCTTAGAAGAATTTTCTTCTAAGGTTTTTTGTTTGTATACAAAGAGCGCGATGTCGTTATCGATATGACAAAACCCATATAAAAGCTATAGCAATATAGAAGAATATACATATGAAGTCAGGAGAATCCTTCTGGCTTTTTTTTATTATGCCCCTTTGGAAAGAAGAGTATCTTTCCTAGGTGAAACGACACTGCTATAATGGAAAGATGATATGGAACTTTCATCAGATAAAATAACATTTTCATTAGTGGACAATACACAGATAATGAATATCTATCACCAATCGGAGTGAACAATCTAATCGTGATGATTGAAACGTATTTGTAAATTAAGGACAAGCTATTTTGTAAAGAGGTAAATGGCTTACTTATTAATAAGAAACGAAAAATAATAATGAACTTTGAAATGAAACAACATTGTTGCGTAAAATGCGATGTTGGAGGAGGACAATAGAGTGGACTTACTACAACTATTTAAATTACAAAAAGAATTAGATGACCGTATTGCGAAAGAACATGACTTACAACCGAAAAAGTTGTTAAAAGAAAAAATGTTAGCTCTTCTTGTAGAAATTGGAGAACTTGCAAATGAAACACGTTGTTTTAAATATTGGAGCAACAAACCAGCATCAGAACGTGAAGTAATATTAGAAGAATACGTCGATGGTTTGCATTTTATTTTATCAATCGGAATTGATTTAGGTATTGATAAAAACTTCCTATTCTATAAGTGTGCACAGACGAATAAAACACAAGTAGAAATTTTCTTAGACACATATGCGAAGGTAATTCGTTTTACAGATCAACCATCTATTACGAACTATATTGAATTATTTACAAGCTACCTTCGACTTGGACAAGCACTTGAGTTTGAACAAGAAGAGATTGAAAAGGCATATTTAGATAAAAATGAAGTAAATCATCAGCGTCAAACACAAGGATACTAAGTTAATTTTTGAATATTTCAATTTCCTTTTGTATAATGAAGTGACTGAAGAAAAAGGAGGGTGTTGGCAATGACAAAATTAGACGAGACATTGACAATGCTAAAAGAATTAACAGATGCACGTGGTATTGCGGGTAACGAGCGTGAACCACGTGAAGTAATGAAGAAATATATTGAGCCGTTTGCGGACGAACTTTCTACTGATAATTTAGGAAGTTTAGTTGCGAAAAAAGTAGGGGAAGAAAACGGCCCGAAAATTATGGTTGCAGGTCATTTAGATGAAGTTGGCTTTATGATTACGCAAATTGATGACAAAGGTTTCCTTCGTTTCCAAACAGTTGGTGGTTGGTGGTCACAAGTTATGCTTGCACAGCGCGTAACAATTGTAACGCGTAAAGGAGATGTAACAGGTGTTATCGGTTCAAAACCACCTCATATCTTACCTCCAGAAGCGCGTAAAAAGCCAGTTGACATTAAAGACATGTTCATTGATATTGGTGCTTCTAGCCAAGAAGAAGCAATGGAGTGGGGCGTACGACCAGGAGATCAAGTTGTACCTTATTTTGAATTCCAAGTGATGAAGAATGAAAAAATGTTACTTGCGAAAGCATGGGATAATCGAATTGGTTGTGCAATTGCAATTGACGTGTTAAAACAATTAAAAGATGAAAAGCATCCAAACGTTGTATATGGCGTCGGGACTGTACAAGAAGAAGTCGGTCTTCGTGGTGCAAAAACATCTGCAAACTATATTAAACCAGATATCGCGTTCGCAGTCGATGTTGGTATCGCTGGTGACACACCTGGTGTAACGTCAAAAGAAGCGCAAAGTAAAATGGGTGATGGACCACAGATTATTTTATATGATGCTTCTGTTATTGGTCATACAGGTTTACGTGACTTTGTAGTTGATGTTGCTGACGAATTGGAAATTCCATACCAATATGATTCAGTAGCGGGCGGCGGAACGGATGCAGGTGCAATTCATATTGCTGTAAATGGTATTCCGTCTATGGCCATTACGATTGCAACGCGTTACATTCATTCTCATGCGGCAATGTTACACCGTGATGACTATGAAAATGCAGTGAAGTTAATTGTAGAAGTTATTAAACGTCTTGATAAAGAGGCAGTACATAACATTACATTTAATTAATAGAAAAAGCGAAGGAGCCTCTCCTTCGCTTTTTTATGTTTTAAAAAGGCCGTTCTAATCCAGCTGCGGTATGAGCCCCTAAAATGATTAAACGAGTTAATTGCATAGCCATAAAATGTGGGGTATATATCATTCCTTTTTTTAGCCATGACATAATCATTCCAAGGTGAGCGCCAGTAACGTAACTAATAAGGATATCACGTGGAACCATTAGTTTTTCATCGTTAGGTTGTGAAATAGAGAGGCTTAATGTTAAATGTGTTTGAATTGCTTTCATCATTTTATACGTATAATTTCCGGCAGCTTTATCACCAAGCATAACGTTATAGAAGTTCGCATTTTCTGCAATATGTTCGAACAAGGCCAAAAAACTTGGATGTGGTGAATCAAATGTAAGTTGAAAATCTTCTTTATTTCTATTTTTCGGTTTAATGACTTCTGTTAACTTCTCTAACATTTCTTCAATGCTTTTGTCTAATAAGTCATATTTATCGTGATAATGGCTATAAAACGTAGCACGATTTACAGGAGCACGTTCTGCAATATGTTGAACAGTTACATTTTCAAACCCTTTTTCGCCTACTAAAGCGACAAAAGCATCCTGTATGAGTTGTCTCGTCCGTTTTACACGTGGATCATTTGTATTTTTAATAGACATTTTTACTTCCCCTCGTTTAATTTTCTATACTTAAACAACATATTGGTATTATATTGTTGTTTAAACGACATTTCATATGTAAATTGTCGGTTGTAGATTTAAAATAATTATTTATAATTATAAACGATAGTCCTTCAGAAATCAGCACCGCTCGCAGGTAGATAAATTTCGATTTACGCTGCAGATGGTGTGATTTTTTTGTTAAAAGGTTAATATAATTAACAATTAAACAATCTAAACAATAAGGACATAAATAGTTTAGAAAAAAATTATATGCGATATAAGGAGAGGAATGCAATGAATCAGTTTCGAAGAATGGTAATTATCAACATTATCACATTAATTGTACTAGTTGGTGGCGGTATTGGCGGTTACTACTATTACAACCAAACGGAAAATTACTTAAAAACAGACAATGCAAAAATTGATGGAAAGGTAATTCCGATCGCTTCACCAGTAGCAGGTAAATTAACGGACTGGAAAGCTGAAGTAGGTAAGAACTACAATGAGAACGACAAATTAGGTGCTGTTACTGTAGCGGCAGCAAATGGGGAACAAACAGTGGATGTAACAATTCCGCAAAATGCAACAGTTGTACAATCAAACGCAACGACAAATGCTTTCGTTGGAGCGGGTAGCCCAATTGCTTATGCATTTGATATGAACAATTTATGGGTAACAGCAAATATTGAAGAAACAGTAATTGATGATGTTCAAAAAGGTCAAACAGTAGATGTGTATGTAGATGCATACCCAGATACAACATTAACAGGTAAAGTAGAACAAGTTGGCTTAACAACAGCGAACACATTCTCAATGTTACCATCAAGTAACGCAACGGCGAACTATACGAAAGTAAAGCAAGTTGTACCAGTTAAAATTTCTTTAGATCATAGTAAATCAGTAAATATTGTTCCTGGAATGAATGTGTCAGTTCGTATTCATAAGTAAGGGGGAGATGAGATGTCCTCAATTGCAATTGTAGGATATGCACTATTTTGTATAATCGTCTTCTTCCTTGTAAATCGTCTTTTACGAAAGAAAAAAACGAACGTGGGAGAAGAACAAGTCCCAGCCGTAAGTAAAATAGAAGTAAGTAAGGTAGAAACAGAAGAGAAAGAAAATGAACAAAAGCAAGAAGTAGAAATTTCTAATGTGGTTGAGTTAGAAACAAGCAAGCAAGAAGAAGTAAAACAAGAAAAAGAAATGCCGAAAAAACAAACGTCTATGCCTATAGAGAATGTAAATGTAAAAGCAGTTGTAACAGTATTAATTCTCGGTATGTTCGTTTCTATTTTAAACCAAACAATTATTAACGTTGCATTGCCACCGTTAATGAATGAATTTAACGTATCAACTTCAACAGCACAATGGTTAATTACAGGATTCATGCTTGTAAATGGTATTTTAGTACCGATTAGTGCCTTTTTAGTTTCACGATTTACGTATCGTAAATTATTCGTAGCAGCAATGTTATTCTTTACTGTAGGATCTATCATTTGTGCTACATCAGGAAACTTTACAATGATGATGACAGGTCGTATTATTCAAGCGGTCGGTGCAGGTATTTTAATGCCGGTTGGTATGAATATCTTCATGACATTATTCCCGCCTCATAAGCGCGGAGCAGCGATGGGATTACTAGGTGTAGCGATGATTTTAGCTCCAGCTATCGGACCAACTGTAACAGGTTGGGTAATTGAAAACTACAGCTGGAACTTAATGTTCTATGCGATGTTTATTATCGGTTTAATTATTACCTTCCTATCTTTAAAATTCTTTACACTAGCTCAGCCAGTATCTAAAACGAAATTAGATGTATTTGGTGTGGTTAGTTCAAGTATTGGACTAGGAAGCTTATTGTACGGATTTAGTGAAGCTGGAAATAATAGTTGGACTAGTGCCGAAGTTGTTATTTCACTTATTATCGGTGTAATTGGTTTAGCATTATTTATTTGGAGAGAGTTAACAACAGACAATAAAATGCTTGATTTACAAGTATTTAAATATCCAGTATTTACTTTTACTTTAGTAATTAATGCAATCGTTACGATGGCATTATTCGGAGGTATGTTATTGCTTCCAGTATATCTGCAAAACATTCGTGGCTTCACGCCAATTGAATCAGGTTTATTATTACTTCCAGGTTCATTAATTATGGGAATCATGGGACCTATTGCAGGTAAACTATTTGATAAATATGGAATTCGTCCGTTAGCGATTGTTGGATTAGCTATTACAACGTTTGCCACATATGAATTTACAAAGTTATCAATGGATACGCCATATAGCGTTATTATGACGGACTATATTATACGTTCAATTGGTATGTCATTCATTATGATGCCAATTATGACAGCTGGTATGAATGCACTGCCGATGAAATTAATTTCTCACGGTACAGCAACGCAAAATACATCAAGACAAGTAGCTGGTTCAATCGGAACAGCGATTTTAATCACACTTATGACGCAACAAACAACTGCTCACGTAGCAGATTACGGCAACATGTTAACAACTTCAAATCCAATTTTAGTTGATAAAGTACATGGCATGGGGCAAAGCTTAGCGGCCTTAGCTGGATCAGCGCAAGCAGGAGATGCGATGAGTACACAGCTATTATATGGACAAATTTCAAAGCTATCTGCAATTAACGGTATTAACGATGCCTTCTTAATTGCAACGATACTCGCAGGGATTGCTTGGGTGTTATCATTCTTCTTACCATCAGGCAATAAACCAAATAGAAAAGCAGGGAATTAATTTCCCTGCTTTTTATTTTGGATATTATTAATAAATAAATGAGAAATAACGATCCGAATTATTGAAAAATGTTGAAGAAAGAGGAATTTGAAGTTGTTATAAAAGAGTAAAAAGAGAAATCGTGATGATATCTCTCTTTAACTTAAAAGTGCTACTATATTATTTATAATATGAAATAGTATGGTTGGAATGATGGAATTTGTTTTCCTGTATAAAAAAGCCATCATTAGCCCTGCGAAGAACGCACTCACCATTATCCCGAGTGAGTATGTATGGGCGGCTCCGAAAAATAAACTTGTCAAAATTGCAGCAATCCAGAATGGGAACCGTTCTGAGAAGAAGCGAAGCATAAAACCTCTGAAAATGAGTTCTTCAAAAATGGGTGTAAGTATTGCGGACCCGATAAGTAACAATATTTGATATTGGCTTAAAATATGTAAGTTTAACGCAGACGATTGTTCTTTTGATGCATCTGGAAATATGTGTTGTAATACGAATAAATTGAAAAGGATACTTAATGAAAAGATAATGAACAAGTATGCGTATGTACGACATTTTTTTAATACACTAAAGTCAAATGATGGTAATAATAATCTTTTGGCAGGCTCGTATTTAAATATAAAAAACAATAGAATAATCAGTTGTAGTGCAGTACCTGTCGTATCTATAATAGATTCGTATAAGGCGATTTGTGTTTTATCTGCAAATATACTTTTATACATTATTAGTGGGAGTATAAGGAATGCAGTTATAAAACCAGTGCCCCAAAATGCAAATAGAGTAGAGGGGATAAATTGTCCCCATGCCATGGATTGTTTTTGTTCGTGCGGAAGTTGTGTAGTAGGTTGCATATGTTTAAACCACCCCTTTATATTTATATATTTAACTATAAAGTATCTTATTTTCGGATGTAATATTTAAATATTACATATAAAGGTGTATTTTCCATAAAATAATAAAAGAGGTATCACCCTGTAGTGATGCCTCTTTCTCATTGATAACTATGTTCTGTCTTGTTATTCAATTTTGCTTGCTCTATTTGCAATTCACGCTCTACCAATCGATCTAATTGCTGAATTGCTTTAAGTGCTTTTTCATAAGAAATTGTTCGATAATGATGCGCTCCGCCTGGTTCTTCATCTGCTTCGTCTGCCCATTTAATAATATTTTGAAGAGACGTTCGTTCAATTTCTTGCTGTACTAAGAAAGAATCTGTATGAAGAAGAATTGCGATAGAAATTTCTTTTGCTAGTTTAGGGTGCTCTCCTAATCTAATAAGCAATTTATGAGCTCTTTCTGCTCCTTTAATTGCGTGTATATCATTCTTTTTATATAAATCATAGTCCCATTCGCCGCCTGTGTACCACGTATGATGTCCGATATCATGAAGGAAGCCAGCTTTTGTGGCAGCATCGACTGAGGCGTGATGCTTTTTGGCTAGGTGAAACGCATGGTAAGCGACAGCGATCGCGTGGACCATTCCAGAACGATTTACGTATTTTTGTGTAATATGGTGTTTAAAAACTTGTTCAAGCGTAATACGGTGCATAAAACATTCACTCCTTTTATCCCGCTTTAACGGGCAGTAAGATTCCTAATTCAAAATTCAGCGAATACGAGGAAGTTAGGTGAGGAATCAACTGCCCGTAAAAGCCCGATTGGTTCAACTAATAATTAGTGGGGATGAATACCCCTCCCCACTAATTAAAGTTTCACTTTATCTTATGGTGTATATGAAGAAAAATCGATCGGTTTAAATGTATTTTGAACATTGTACTCCATCATAGTTCGTTAGTAAAGTAGAAATGTTTAGGAGAAGAAAAATTTTTTCGCAAAAAAATCACCTTAGCTTATGCAAAGGTGATTTTCAAATTGCTTATTTTTTTAATCCTTGCTCTAGTGTTTCTAACATTTCGTGCTTTTCATTTTCATCGGCGTTTTTCCAAATGACTTCAAATAAAACACCAAGACCTGGAAGCATTTTTTCTTCACCGCTTTGAATTGCATCGACAATTGTTTCTTGTAATTGATCTTGTGTATTACCAGATACATTTGCTAATACAGCACCGCGTAAATTAAAACTCATTGTTTTCACCTCTTCTTCAGAATTGAAACTGACGTTAGTTTTTGTTCTTTTTTATGTAAATATGTATGAAAAATAGGCTATAATGATAAGACAAGAAGAGAGGGAAATACATATTATGAAAAACATTGATTCAGTACAAAATCCGCGTGTGAAGCAGTGGAAAAAGCTGCAGACGAAGAAAGAGCGCGATAAAAAAGGTTTATTTTTTGTAGAAGGATTCCATTTAGTGGAGGAAGCTTTAAAAGCAGGAGTTGTAACAGAACTTATCGTTTCAGATCAGACAGACCTTCCGAAAGATTGGACAGTTAATGATGTAGAAATGTATATCGTACCGGAAGCAATCGTAAAAGTACTTCGTGAAACAGAAACGACGCAAGGTGTATTTGCTGTTTGTGAGAAACACGAGAGTGAAGTAGCTCTTACTGATGGGAAGTTTCTTTTATTAGATGGCCTGCAAGACCCAGGTAACTTAGGGACAATTATTCGTACAGCTGATGCAGCTGGTATTCATGCCGTTGTGCTTGGAGAAGGTTGTGTTGATGCATATAATAGTAAAGTACTCCGCTCTACACAAGGTTCTATTTTCCACTTACCAATTGTAAAAGGAAACTTAGAAGAATGGGTAGACAAACTAAAAGAAAATAACGTTCCTGTATATGGAACAGCTCTTGAAAATGGAGTTCCGTACGGGGAAGTAACACCAGCTGGTAGCTTTGCATTAATTGTAGGAAATGAAGGAAACGGCGTACGCCAAGAAATTCTTGCAAAAACGGATCAAAACTTGTATATTCCGATTTACGGCGGGGCAGAATCATTAAATGTTGCAGTTGCAGCAGGGATTTTAACGTATTATTTGCAAAGCCCGGTTGCGAACAAATAAAAAACTTCTTATAATAAGTTGAAGTACATTATATTAAAAGTTAAATAACGAAAAACGTTGATAGAGAAGAGTAGCTTACAAAATCGCCATATAGGGAGAGAATGCCGTAGACTGAAAGCATTCTTATGGTAGACGGAAGTGAATTCACCTCTGGAGTTGACGCCAGGACCATGTATATGTAAAGGCGTTCCGGTCAGAATTGATCGTTATAACTAATGAGTGGGCAGACATGTTCTGTCAATTTAGGGTGGTACCGCGAATTTACCTCGTCCCTTTTTGGGAGCGAGGTTTTTTTATTTTTAAAATTAGGAGGGTTCCAAATGGAAGCACGTTTAAAAGAGCTAAAGCAAAAAGCGTTAGAGCTTATTGAAGAAGCGAAAGAGCTAAAAGGCTTAAACGACGTACGCGTAGCGTATTTAGGAAAAAAAGGCCCAATTACAGAAGTATTACGCGGCATGGGAAAATTATCAGCAGAAGAGCGTCCACGTATGGGAGCACTAGTAAATGAAGTACGTGAAGCGATTCAAACGCGTCTAGACGACAAAATCAGCAACTTAGAAAAAGCAGTAATTGAAGCGAAATTAGCAACTGAAACAATTGATGTTACATTGCCAGGTCGTCCTGTTGAAACAGGTTGTCACCATCCGTTAACAGCTGTTGTTGAACAAATTGAAGATGTATTCATCGGTATGGGTTATGAAGTAGCGGAAGGAACAGAAGTAGAAAAAGACTACTACAACTTCGAAGCATTAAACTTACCGAAAGATCACCCAGCACGTGATATGCAAGATACATTCTACATTACAGAAGAAACGTTACTACGTACACATACATCTTCTGTGCAAGCACGTACGATGGAAAATAATAAAGAAAAAGGCCCAATTAAAATTATTTGTCCTGGTAAAGTGTATCGCCGTGATGACGATGATGCGACGCATTCACACCAGTTCATGCAAATTGAAGGTCTTGTAATTGATAAAAATATTCGTATGAGTGACTTAAAAGGTACACTGCAAGTATTCGTGAAAAAGATGTTCGGTGAAGATCGTGAAATCCGTCTTCGTCCAAGTTTCTTCCCATTCACAGAGCCATCTGTAGAGATGGATATTTCTTGTATGATGTGTCATGGCAAAGGTTGCGGCACTTGTAAAGGAACTGGTTGGATTGAAATTTTAGGCGCAGGTATGGTTCACCCGAACGTACTTGAAATGGCTGGTTATGATTCAAAAGAATATCAAGGTTTCGCATTCGGTATGGGCGCAGAGCGTATCGCAATGTTGAAATACGGCGTAGATGACATTCGTCATTTCTATACAAATGATGTACGTTTCTTACAACAATTCAAACGAGCGTAAGGGAAGGAGAGGATAAGTATGTTCGTATCATATCGTTGGTTACAAGAGTATGTAGATATTAAAGATGTAACGGCACAAGAACTAGCAGACAAAATCACGAAAAGTGGTATTGAAGTAGAAGGTGTTGAAGTATTAAATAAAGGTGTAAAAGGTGTTGTAGTTGGTCACGTATTAGAATGTGAAAAACACCCAGAAGCTGATAAGTTAAGCAAATGCTTAATCGATATTGGTGAAGAAGAGCCAGTTCAAATTATTTGTGGTGCTGCTAACATTGCAAAAGGTTTAAAAGTACCAGTTGCAAAAGTTGGCGCTGTACTTCCTGGTAATTTCAAAATCAAAAAAGCAAAACTACGTGGTGAAGCTTCTCACGGTATGGTTTGTGCTCTTCAAGAGCTTGGCATTGATGGAAAGTTAGTTTCAAAAGAATATGCAGATGGTATCTTCATCTTCCCAAGTGACGCTGAAGTTGGTGCAGATGCACTTGAAATTTTAAACTTACATGATGAAGTACTTGAGCTTGGTTTAACACCAAACCGTGCAGATTGCTTAAACATGTTAGGTGTTGCATATGAAGTAGCTGCTATTTACGGCCGTGAAGTAAAACTTCCAGCTATCGACTTACAAGAAACAGCAGAAAAAACTGCTGATTACATTTCTGTAAGTGTAGAAGCGAAAGAAGAAAATCCATTATACATTGCAAAAATGGTGAAGAACGTAAAAATTGGTCCATCACCAATGTGGATGCAAACTCGACTTATGGCAGCTGGCATTCGTCCAATTAGCAACGTAGTTGATATTACAAACTACATTCTAATGGAATACGGTCAACCGTTACATGCATTCGATTACGATAAATTAGGTTCAAAAGAAATCGTTGTTCGTCTTGCAAAAGAAGGCGAAAAAATTGAAACGTTAGATGATCAAGAACGTACATTACAAAGCCACCACCTTGTCATTACAAACGGCACAAAAGCTTTAGCTGTTGCTGGTGTAATGGGCGGAGCGGATTCTGAAGTTACAAATGAGACAGTAAACGTTTTAATTGAGTCTGCATACTTTGTAGGTCAAACAGTGCGTCGTACATCAAAAGACTTAGGTCTTCGTAGTGAATCAAGTGCACGTTTCGAAAAAGGAATCGACCCAACACGTACATTTGAAGCAATTCAACACGCAGCTGCTTTAATGGCGAAATACGCTGGCGGAGAAGCACTTGAAGGTGTAGTAGAAGCTGATAACTTACAAGTACAAGAGCGTACAGTATCTGTTACTGCTGAAAAAGTAAACCGTGTATTAGGTACGAATATTTCTGCAAGTGAAATGGGTACAATGTTTACAAACTTAAAATTCCCATTCACAGAAGTAGAAGGAACATTCCACGTGAATGTACCAGCACGTCGTCCTGATATTACAATTTCAGAAGACTTAGTAGAAGAAGTGGGCCGTCTATACGGTTATGACCACATTCCAGTTACATTACCTTCTGGAACAATGACTCGTGGTAAATTAACAGCAGCACAAACGAAACGTCGTAAAGTACGTCGCTTCTTAGAAGGTGCTGGTTTATATGAAGCAATCACGTATTCATTAACAAGCGCTGACAAAGCGAAACAATATATGGTGGAGCCAAACGAAAAAGCGCCTGTAGCTCTTGCACTTCCAATGAGTGAAGAACGCAGCCAACTTCGTTTAAGCTTAGTGCCACAATTGTTAGAAGCAGTTTCATACAATGTCGCTCGTAAAAACGATAGCGTTGCTTTATACGAAGTAGGTTCTATCTTCTTACCGACAGAAGAAGGAGAACTTCCGAAAGAAGAACAACATCTTGCGGGTGTTATGACAGGTCTTGCTCTTCACCATGCATGGCAAGGTGAGAAAAAAGTAGTAGACTTCTTCGTTGTGAAAGGTGTACTAGAAGGACTATTCGACGTACTTGGTGTTTCAAACCAAATCACATATGCACCAGCAAAACGTGAAGGTATGCACCCAGGTCGTACAGCTGACATCGTATTAGATGGCGAAGTAATTGGTTTCATCGGTCAATTGCACCCAGAAGCAGAAAAACAATTAGATGTGAAAAATACATTCGTATTCGAACTATCTCTTGTAAAAGTATTTGGTGCAGACGCAGAAGAAACTTACTACGCAGCAATTCCACGTTTCCCATCTATGACACGTGACATGGCTGTTGTCGTAACGAAAGAAACAAAAGCTGGCGAAATGAAGCAAGTTATTGCTGAAGCTGGTGGAGAACTTCTGAAAGACGTAACACTATTTGACTTATACGAAGGTGAAAAAATGGAAGAAGGCAAGAAATCACTTGCATTCTCTATGACTTACTTCGATGCAGAACGTACGTTAACAGACGAAGAAGTAACAGAAGCACATAACCGTGTATTAACAGCGGTAGAAGAGAAATTTGGTGCGGAGTTACGTAAGTAATTTTTAAATAAAAAGGTTGAGTACCCATTGAAGGGGACTCAACCTTTTTATTTTTTATTACATTGTATCTGTTTTTCGTTCTGTAAATACTTCGGTAGCAACCGTTAAAATGGTATTTAATGCTACAGGAAATCCGGCATATATAATCATCTGCATCATTACTTCAATGATTTCTTCTTCTGTCCATCCGACGTTTAAAGCTCCGTTTATATAAAATTTCAGTTGTTCAGCATTGCCTAAAGCTGTTAATCCAGCAACGGTCGCAAGTAATCGGGATTTCAAGTCGAGACCTGGTCTGGCAAAAATTTGACCGTAGTTAAACTCGACAGCTAATGTTCCTAAATCAGGTGCAACAGAATCTGCAAGGTTATTTACGATCTTTTGGTAATGTTCAGGAGCGATTTTTGCTAAAATTTTCATTCCTTTTTCATAATTCACACTAGGATTTTTCATTACATACATCTTCCTTTCTAGTATAGTGAGGCACCTTTATAAATGAGATTAGTGTAATACTTATCATGGAAATTCCAAGAATACATACTCCGGTCCACTGCCATTTGCTCCAGACGAGCAGTCCGAAGTAAGAGCCTATAGACCCACCGAGAAATGTTGCCACCATGTATATGCCGTTCAAACTACTTCGTTTCTCAGGATGTAATTGGAAAAGGTGTGCTTGACAAGCTACTTGATTTGCTTGAGTGCCAGCTGTAAGTAAAAGAGCCCCTACAATGAGTCCTGGTAACCAGTACCCTGAAAACAAAAATAGTAAAAAAGAAAAAAATGAAATAGACGTACATAAAGCGTTCGCAAATATGGCTCCTTTTTTATCTATAATGCGCCCGATAATAGGTGTTGCAAATGCTCCTACTATTCCTACTAAACCGATTAATCCAACAGTAGAGCTTCCGTAATGATAAGGATGTGTGGTTAATAAGAAAATAAGTGTAGTCCAAAAAACACTGAAAGCTCCAAATACCATCCCTTGACTTAAACAAGCCTTTCGTAACATTTTCTCTTGCAACAAGAGTGGAATGAAAGAAAAGAGAAGCTTTTTATATTGCATGTGATGAGTCTTATCTCCTTTAGGGAAATACATTTTCACTAATAATATAAGAATGAAAGTACTTATGAAAAAAATCCCATAAACAGTTCGCCATCCGAAGTGAATATCAATGAATCCACTAATTAATCGAGCTCCTAAAATGCCACAAACTAGACCGATAGATACATTTCCTAAAATTTGACCTCTATTTTGATCAGTGGCGTATTGAGAGACGAAAGGGATTACAATCTGGGGGATGATTGTAACAAATCCAAGAATAAAATTAGCTACAATTAGCCAAGTCATATCTGTTGAGAAAGCGGCTAAAGCTAAGTTAATACAAATGAGAGACAATAAAATTAAAATTAATTTTTTTCTCTCAAGTATATCCCCTAAAGGAACTATAAAGAGATTTCCTAATGCATATCCGACTTGGGTTACGGTAGCAACAATACCGATTCTAGTTTCTGAAACATGAAAAGTATGGGCTATGCTTACTAAAAGGGTTTGATTTATATATACGTTTGCTACTGTAAAACCACATATTACCGCCATAAATAAAACAAATCGCTGTGTTAGTTCAAAAGAATGTGTTTCTATATTTTTTATTATCATAAAATTCACCTCCTTTACTTATTAAGATAAAGGTAGGTTTATAATGAAAATAGGAGTGTATTTATACTGGTATAAAAACTACCACTAATAAAGGGGAATATTATATGTTAAGCGATGCAGATAGAAGGAAGGAACTAGCAGATTTTTTGAAAAGCCGCCGCGCTAGGTTGACTCCTGAGCAATTTAATTTACCAATTGGTCAGCGAAGAAAAACAAAAGGATTAAGACGAGAAGAAGTTGCACAATTAGCGGGAATTGGATTGACATGGTATACATGGTTAGAACAAGGGCGTGATATCCAAGTTTCTCAAGAAGTTATAGAGTCAATTTCTCGTGTATTTCGGTTGGAGGGAGAAGAAAGAAACCATTTGATTTTATTGGCAAATCTTTCACTACCTTCTCAAATAAGGAAGCCGATTGCTGGACATATAAATGGGGTTTTAGAGGGATTACTAGATCAATTACAATTTTGTCCTGCTTATGTAATTGATGAAAAACTTAACATTGTTCATTGGAATAAGGCTGCCAGCGTTGTATTTGGTGATTTTGGTGAAATGGATGAGAGAAATCGAAATGCGGTGTGGCGTTGTTTTACATCAAAAGAATACCGTAAACTATTTGAAAACTGGGAAAATCATGCACAGCGTTTAATTGCACAGTTCCGCGCTACATATACACAATTTATTGGGGACGAGTGGTTTAAAAATGTGATTGAGGAACTTACGGAAAGAAGTAGTGAATTTCGTATGTGGTGGTCAAATCATGAAGTGCAAGGAACACCTATTGGTCGGAAAGTACTTTTACATCCTGCCGTAGGAACGTTAGTTATGGATCATGTTACACTCCAGGTTTATGATGCACCTGAATTAAAGCTTACAATTTATCAGCCACGTACAGAGGAAGATACAGAAATGAAGATGAAAGAATTATTAAAAGTAAATTAGAATAATACGGTAGAGAATTAATCTCTCATGGAAATCGTTTAAATATATGTTGTTGAAAAAAGAAAAATACTGATATATTTTCCGACATCTTGCATCTTTCTCTCGAATGTAGTACATTAATTTTAGTTTAACAAAATGAAAGACGATGATAAGGAAAAGTAGTATATACTATAATCCAAAGCGAGTCAGGGACGGTGAGAGCCTGATGAGGCGGTATATGTGAAGAACACCTTGGAGTTGCTAACCGAAATTGAATCTTGTATTCAAGAGTAGACTTAGACGGGAATCCGGCCTGTTACAAACCGGGAAGTATGTATTACATACGAGTTAAAGTTGGTCTTTATGACAAATTGGGTGGTACCGCGAAGTTTAACCTTTCGTCCCTTTATGGATGAAAGGTTTTTTTGTATTTAAATATATCAGCAAAGGAGAATTTCACTATGGAAAACACATTAGTAAAAAGTCTGTATAGAGATACAGATAAATACGCAGGTCAAACAGTACAAGTATCAGGGTGGATTCGTAACTTACGTGATTCAAAAGCGTTTGGTTTCATCGAATTAAACGACGGTAGCTTCTTCAAAAGCGTTCAAATCGTTTTCGATACAGAATTAGATAACTTCAAAGAAATTGCAAAACTTCCACTTAGCTCTTCAGTTAAAGTAGAAGGTAAAGTAATTGCAACGCCTGGAGCGAAGCAACCATTTGAAATTAAAGCAGAAAAAATTGATATTGAGGGCTTATCAGATTCTGATTATCCACTTCAAAAGAAGCGTCACACGTTTGAATACTTACGTACAATTGCGCACTTACGTCCAAGAACAAACGCATTTTCTGCAACGTTCCGCGTACGTTCTATCGCAGCATTTGCAATTCACCAATTCTTCCAAGAGCGTGGATTCGTACATGTTCACACGCCAATCATCACTGGTAGTGATACAGAAGGTGCAGGCGAAATGTTCCGCGTAACAACGCAAGATTTAAACAACGTACCAAAAGGCGAAGACGGACAAGTTGATGAAACAAAAGACTTCTTCGGCAAAGAAACAAACTTAACAGTAAGTGGACAGCTGAACGCTGAAGCTTATGCATTAGCATTCCGTGATGTATACACATTCGGACCTACATTCCGTGCAGAAAACTCAAACACAACTCGCCACGCTGCTGAATTCTGGATGGTTGAGCCTGAGATTGCATTCGCTGAACTAGGTGACGTAATGAACCTTACAGAAGATATGCTGAAATATGCAATGAAATACGTATTAGAGCATGCACCAGAAGAAATGGAATTCTTCAACAGCTTCGTTGATAAAACAGTTCTAGAGCGTATGAACAACGTAATTAACTCTGACTTCGGTCGCATCACTTATACAGAAGCAATTAAAGTACTTCAAGAATCAGGTGCTGACTTCAAATACCCAGTAGAATGGGGTATTGACTTACAAACAGAGCACGAAAGATACTTATCAGAAGAAATCTTCAAACGCCCTGTATTCGTAACTGACTATCCGAAAGACATTAAAGCATTCTACATGCGCTTAAATGACGACGGTAAAACAGTAGCTGCTACTGACCTTCTAGTTCCTGGCATCGGCGAATTAATCGGTGGAAGTCAACGTGAAGAAAGAATGGATGTTTTAGTAGACAGAATTAAAGAATTAGGTATGAACGAAGAGGACTACTGGTGGTACTTAGAACTTAGAAAATACGGCGGTACAAAACACGCTGGATTCGGTCTAGGTTTCGAGCGCTTCCTAATGTACATCACTGGCATGGCGAACATCCGTGACGTAATTCCATTCCCAAGAACTCCAGGTTCTTCTGAATTCTAAAATATGAAAAAAGCGAGAGGATTTCCTCTCGCTTTTTATTTTGCATAGTTTATTCTCCCGTAGCAAAAATTAACGCGAAGGGGTGAATATAAATGAGTAAAAAAGTGAAAAAAGATCATTCAAGATCGGGCCTAGGTTCTCCAGAAGTAGAAGGACAAGGAACGACGACACATGAAACAGGTTCTCATAAAGTACCTTCATCTAATAAGAAGCAGAAACGAAGCTAACATAAAAAAGGAGAGTCTTGGCGGCTCTCCTTTTTTGTATGTATTACATCTTTTTATCATGAATCTCTTTTGTAATAGTATCTACATCTTTGTCTAAGCGATCTAAATAGAAAAACCACAGTAAGCTCATAAATACGTAATAGATAGCCATCACACCAAGATTATCAGATATATTTTCAAATGTAGATTTAGTAGTGAAAAAAGCTCCCCAAATGGTAGAAATAGTGAGGTAAGAAAGAGGACCTACGATGTGTACGAAAGCATATAGTACCTTTTTAACTTTTACAGCGTTCAGCTGAAAAACCTCCTTTTTCTAATCATACATTCAAGTTCCTCACAGAAGTGTTGGAGTTTTGCTGGATTATGTATTAACGAGCGAGCATCGTGTTTTCCGATAAATCTTCGAATCCGAAAGTTTAATAAGAAAGATCGGCCATAGCGCTCTATTAAATCGTTGAACGCTCGTTGTTCACTTAGTAGCTGAATGTTTTCCCTAATTTCAAACTGTCTTTCGTGTGGATTACCTAGTAAAATATTTAGAATCATTTGTATAAGAAGCAATGGGGATTTCCTCCTATGTTAGAATAATCTGTATATTATAATTATAACAAAACTATAAGGATAATAGTAGGGTGAAACAAAAAACAGGAGTTTGTAGGCTCCTGTTTTTGTCGATACTATTTTAGTAAGCGAAACGCCTTCTCTGTATTAGCAAAATGCAGTTTCACAAACTCAGGTAATCGTTCTTTACCAAGCTTTTGAATTAATTTAGCAGCGGCGATATCAACTTGTTTACCAGCACCTTTTGGAAGCGGCATACCAGCTTTTTTGCTTAGTTCGTTAAATTGTTTGACGAATGAGTAGCGAGCTAAAATAGAAGCAGCGGCTACTGCTAAATGGACGCTTTCACCTTTCGTAGCGAAATAAACATTTTCACGCTGTACCTGCTTTTGTTTTGCTAAATATTTGTAGTATGTATCAGGTTGTGTGAATTGGTCGATTAAGACGCCTTCAGGTTTTGTAGGTGCAATTTTAGTTAATAAGTTTGTAATAGCTTTATTATGTAGTAAAGCTTTTAACTTACCTTGGTTGTTTCCTTTATCAAATAGCTCGTTATATTTTTCATTATGAAGGACAAGAGAGCTATAAGGAACAACGTGTAGAAGTTGTTTCGCAATGGCAGTAATTTGATCGTCATTTAAGTTTTTAGAGTCTTTTACACCAAGTTCTTTTAGTAGTGGAATTTGCTTTGCATCCACATATACAGCAACTACTGTCATCGGTCCGAAGAAATCACCAGTACCAACCTCATCTGATCCTACGATAGACATTGTACCGATGGAAGCGGGCGGTGCATAACGGTGTGAATCGACAGATTTTTTTACAGCTGTTTTCGGCGCGTGAGAGACAGTTTGCCAACGAGAAGCTTCTGCTTCAGCACGTCCACCTTGGAACATTACTTTTCCAGATTTATACGCTGTAATTGTGCAAGATGGCACCTTTGCCATGAAGATTCCCCCTTGTGGAATTTTCGGGCTAAGCGAATGTTTATATTGTTGTTTCATGTCTTCAATTACTGTAGAATTTGTTTGAATTACGATAGAATTTGACATAAGAGTCACCCCTTTTTTTATATTGTTATTTTTATCATATCGGATTGTTCTTTCTGTTTCCATATTATGAAGGTTCATGGTATGATAAACTTTAGGATTCTGTACGTGATTGGAGGCCGGTGAGTTGTCACAACAAAAGGGAAAGAAAAGTCGAATTAATGTAGAAATCTATGGTCAGCAATATTCAGTTGTTGGCGATGAAAGTACAAGTCATATCCGCATGGTAGCAGCGATTGTGGATGATAAAATGCGCGAACTCAATGCCAAGAATCCTTCGCTTGACACGAGTAGACTAGCGGTATTGACGGCGGTAAACGTCATACACGATTACATAAAATTAAAAGAAGAACATGAGAAATTGAAAGAAAGTATGACAAAAAAAGGAATGGAATAACATGATTGATATTATTATCATTTTACTGCTTGTTATGGGATTTTTCCTCGGCTTACGCAGAGGGTTTATTCTGCAACTTGTAAAGTTAACAAGCTTTATTATCGCATACCTTGTTGCATACTGGTACTGTAAAGATTTAGCGCCAGCACTTGCGAAATTTATTCCGTATCCATTTGATAAAAACGTATCTGTTCCAGAATGGATTGATGCAAATAATATTGAGACAGTATTTTATCAAGCGCTTGCGTTTATCATATTGTTTATTATCACAAAAATTGCACTTTCATTACTTGGTAATTTGTTAAATATGTTTGCAGAAATACCGGTTTTAAAGCAAGTAAATGCGTTTGCGGGGGCGATCCTCGGATTTTTAGAAGTATATATTATTTTGTTTGTCTTAATTATCATTGGAAACATTCTTCCGATTGAACAATTACAAACACCATTACAACAATCATCAATTAGCAAAATAATTGTAGACGATACACCGATTCTATCTGAAAAGGTGAAGGAACTATGGCAGACAGGTAGCAGAGTATAACTTCTCTTTTTTCGGAAAGAGAAGTTTTTTTCTATGAAAGAAAGGCGGGACAATGATGAAAGTAAATAAAAAACAAGTGATTAAATTATTAGAGACAATCGGGCTTTTTATGGAACTAAAGGGCGCGAATCCATTTAAAATATCTGCATTTCGTAAAGCGGCAGCAGCATTAGAAAGTGACGATCGTAGTCTTTCTGAGATTGAAGATTTCACGAAGATTCCGGGCATTGGAAAAGGAACAGCGGCAGTTATTCAAGAATATATAGAATCGGGAACATCTGAAGTATTACAAGAGCTTGAACAAGAAGTGCCAAGTAGTTTATTACCGTTATTAAAATTGCCAGGCCTTGGTGGTAAAAAGGTAGCTAAGTTATATAAAGAACTTGGTGTTGTTGATATGGAATCGCTAAAAGCGGTTTGTGAGGAAAATAAAGTACAAGCTTTAGCAGGTTTCGGTAAGAAGACAGAAGAGAAAATATTAGAAGCAATCGATCAAGTAGGATCTCGTCCGGAGCGTTTACCAATCGCGATGGTATTGCCTATTGCCGGGGAAATAGAGGAGAAATTGTCGAATATTGCTGAAGTAATTCGCTTCTCGCGTGCTGGTAGTTTGCGCCGCGTTCGTGAAACAGTGAAGGATTTAGACTTCATTATTGCAACGACAGAGCCAGCTGCAGTACGTGAGCATTTACTACAATTTGATAATATGATTGAAGTAATCGCGAGCGGAGATACGAAAGTTTCTGTCCGTCTTCAATATGAATATGATATTTCGATTGATTTCCGTCTAGTAAAACCAGAAGAGTTTATTACAACTCTTCACCATTTCACAGGATCAAAAGACCATAACGTAAAAATGCGTCAAATCGCAAAAGATAAAGGC
The DNA here is from genome assembly GCF_007363175.1 of Bacillus sp. BD59S. Classification (NCBI taxonomy): domain Bacteria; kingdom Bacillati; phylum Bacillota; class Bacilli; order Caryophanales; family Bacillaceae; genus Bacillus; species Bacillus sp. BD59S. The sequence goes on along the minus strand of NZ_CP034686.1, from coordinate 4,243,597 downwards.
GAGAAAATTAGTGAGTACGGTGTAGAGAACTTGGAAACAGGTGAAGTGAAAACATTTGAGACGGAAGAAGAATTCTTTGCTCATTTCGGTCTTCCATTTATTCCGCCAGAAGTGCGTGAAGATGGAAAAGAAATTGAATTAATTAAAGAGTATCCAAACTTAATTCAATTCTCTGATATACAAGGTGATTTACATATGCATACAACATGGAGTGACGGCGCTTTTTCAATTGAAGAGATGGTACAAGCGTGCCGTGCTCGTGGATATAAGTTTATGGCAATTACTGATCACTCACAATATTTGAAAGTAGCGAACGGTTTAACGAAAGAGCGCCTTCGTGAGCAAGCGAAAGAAATTGAGCGTATGAACGAAAAGTATCCAGACATTACAATTTTACGCGGAATTGAAATGGATATTTTACCAGATGCCTCGCTTGATTTTGATGATGAAGTATTAGCAGAATTAGATTATGTAATTGGAGCAATTCACTCTAGCTTCTCACAAGACCGTGAAACAATCATGAAACGTCTTCGTGCTGCGCTAGAGAATAAGCATGTCACAATGATTGCTCATCCGACAGGACGTCTTCTTGGACGCCGTGAAGGTTATGATGTAGATACAGACTTATTAATCGAACTCGCAAAAGAAACAAATACAGTTTTAGAATTAAATGCGAATCCAAACCGTCTAGATTTAAGCGCGAAATTATTAAAACAAGCACAAGATGCTGGTGTAAAAGTAGCGATTAATACGGATGCTCATACACTTGAAATGTTAGAAGATATGGAAACAGGTGTAGCGGCAGCGCGTAAAGGTTGGATTCAAAAAGATAACGTGATTAACACGTGGGATATTGAACGTTTATTAGACTATATTAAACGTAATAAGTAACACAAGGGGGACCTGCAACATGTTAGAAAGAACGTTGCGTGTATTAGAATACAATAAAGTAAAAGAACAATTACTTGAACATACAGCATCTTCACTTGGTCGTGACAAAGTGAAGCATTTAGTGCCAAGCACTGATTTTGAAGAAATTGTAGAAATGCAAGATACAACGGATGAAGCAGCGAAAGTCATTCGTTTAAAAGGTAGTGCACCATTAGGTGGCATTACGGATATTCGCTCAAATGTGAAGCGCGCAAAGATTGGAAGTATGTTAAGTCCAAATGAACTACTTGATATTGCCAATACGATGTATGGTAGTCGCAACATGAAACGTTTCATTGAAGATATGGTTGATAATGGCGTCGAGCTTCCCATTTTAGAAACTCATGTCGCTCAAATTGTATCTTTATATGATTTAGAAAAGAAAATCACAAATTGTATCGGTGATGGCGGTGAAGTAGTCGATAGCGCAAGTGATAAACTGCGTGGTATTCGTACTCAAATTCGTACTGCGGAAAGCCGTATTCGTGAAAAGTTAGAAAATATGACGCGTTCTTCAAACGCGCAAAAGATGCTGTCTGACTCAATTGTAACGATTCGTAACGAACGTTACGTAATCCCAGTGAAACAAGAATATCGCGGCGTATATGGCGGTATTGTCCACGATCAATCAGCTTCTGGGCAAACGTTATTTATTGAACCTCAAGTCATTGTAGAATTAAATAACTCGCTTCAAGAAGCACGTGTGAAAGAAAAACAAGAAATCGAACGCATCTTATTGATGTTAACAGAAGAAGTGGCAGTAGAAGCGGATATCGTTTTATCAAACGTAGAGGTAGTTGCAAATCTTGATTTCATCTTTGCGAAAGCTTTCTATGCGAAGCGTATTAAAGCAACGAAACCAATCGTAAACAACGAGCGTTACATGGATTTAAGACAAGCACGTCATCCGCTTATCGATCCAGAAATTATCGTGCCAAATAACATTATGTTAGGGAAAGATTTCACGACAATTGTTATTACAGGACCGAATACAGGTGGTAAAACAGTTACGCTGAAAACAGTTGGTATTTGTGTATTAATGGCGCAATCTGGCCTTCACATTCCAGTAATGGATGAGTCAGAGATTTGTGTATTCAAAAATATCTTTGCTGATATCGGTGATGAGCAATCGATTGAACAAAGTTTAAGTACGTTCTCCTCACATATGGTGAACATTGTTGATATTTTAGAAAAAGCTGATTTTGAAAGCTTAGTTTTATTCGATGAATTAGGTGCCGGAACAGACCCGCAAGAAGGGGCTGCACTAGCAATTTCGATTTTAGATGAAGTATGTAATCGTGGCGCTCGCGTTGTTGCAACGACGCATTACCCAGAATTAAAAGCATACGGATATAACCGTGAGCAAGTTATTAATGCGAGCGTTGAGTTTGATGTGAACACGTTAAGCCCAACGTATAAATTATTAATTGGTGTACCAGGACGTAGTAATGCCTTCGAAATTTCGAAACGTCTTGGGTTATCTGATCGCGTGATTGAACAAGCGCGAAACCACATTAGTACAGATACAAACAAAATTGAAAATATGATTGCGAAGTTAGAAGAAAGTCAAAAGAACGCAGAGCGTGACTGGAACGAAGCAGAAGCACTTCGCAAGCAATCTGAAAAATTGCATCGCGAATTACAACGTCAAATCATTGAATTTAACGAAGATCGTGATGAACGATTGTTAAAAGCGCAAAAAGAAGGAGAAGAAAAGGTCGAAGCTGCAAAGAAAGAAGCAGAAGGCATTATTCAAGAACTTCGTCAATTGCGTAAAGCACAGCTTGCAAACGTGAAAGATCACGAGCTTATTGAAGCGAAGAGCCGTCTAGAAGGCGCAGCACCAGAGCTTGTGAAGAAACAAAAAGTAAACGTGAAAAATACTGCGCCGAAACAACAGTTACGCGCAGGTGATGAAGTAAAAGTATTAACGTTCGGGCAAAAAGGTCAATTACTTGAAAAAGTAAGCGATACAGAGTGGAGTGTACAAATCGGTATTCTGAAGATGAAAGTAAAAGAATCTAACATGGAATACATTAACACACCGAAACAAACAGAGAAAAAAGCAGTGGCAACAGTAAAAGGTAGAGATTATCACGTTTCATTAGAACTTGACCTTCGTGGTGAACGATTTGAAAATGCAATGGCGCGCGTTGAGAAATACTTAGACGATGCCCAGCTTGCAAGCTATCCTCGCGTATCAATCATTCACGGTAAAGGAACAGGAGCACTTCGTCAAGGTGTTCAAGATTACTTGAAGAAGCATCGCGGTGTGAAAACATTCCGTTACGGTGACATGGGCGAGGGAGGCCTAGGCGTAACAGTTGTCGAATTAAAATAGAAAACAACGAAACAAAGGGGAAACCATTATATGTTTATGGACAAACTTGCAAAAGTATTGTTAGCTTGTTGCGGAATATTTTTGGTGATTGGGGTTATTTATTTAGTTGTTTTTGCGAAGTAAACGAGCGTCAATCGTGGCATAATGATATTGCCATAGATTGACGCTTTTAATATATGTGAAAAGGGAATAAAACATGAAAATCAACCAATACATAAACGAAGCAAAATCCTGCTCAAGACGCGAAACAGATCGCCTTATTAAAGCTGGACGCGTGGCGATTAACGGTGAAATATGTACGCACGGTGCACTCGTGGGCGATGGTGATGTTGTAACGATTGATGGGCAGGTTATTGCAAAAGAAGAGAGAGAAAAGGTGTATATCGTCTTTCATAAGCCAGTTGGTATTACTTGTACAGCAGCTGATCATATTGAGGATAATATTATTGATTATATTAATTACCCTGAGCGTATCTTTCCTGTTGGACGATTAGATAAAGCGTCAGAAGGCCTTATTTTATTAACGAATGACGGTGCGATTGCAAATCAAATCTTACACGGTGATCATGAGCATGAGAAAGAATATGTTGTCACAGTCGATAAACCTTTTACAGATTGGTTTATTGATGAAATGTCCAGCGGTGTAAAGATTAAAGATGGAATGACGAAGCCGTGCAAAGTGACAAGAGTCGATCAATCAACATTTCGTATCGTTTTAACGCAAGGAATGAACAGGCAAATTCGTAGAATGAGCCGAGCTTTCGGGTTTACTGTAACAAAGTTAAAGAGAGAACGCATTATGAATATAGAGCTAGACGATCTTGAAGTGGGAAAGTGGCGAAACATTACAGATGGGGAATTAGAAATATTAATAGGGCAGCTATAGGGAGGAAAAATTTTCTCCCTATATTTTTTTGTCAGAAAAAATAAAACTATTGATTTTTTAAAAAATAGCCCATATAATAAAAAACAACAAGTTTCGACAAGATATTTTATAAAAGTAATGATGAGGACATGAGTTGTTTTTTACGATTCTCAGAGAGGGAGGCCTTAGGCTGTGAGCTTCCTAATACGAAAAGACAGACTTACCACCTCTAAACTTCAAGAGTGAACTGCATGATGCATTGTAATTCTTGGCGGATAAAACCGTTATCAATTTACACGAGCTATAAAATGAGCTTATTTTGTTATAAATTCATTTTATTAGAATAAGGGTGGAACCACGATTTCAACACTCGTCCCTTTGTTAGGGACGGGTGTTTTTTGCGTTCTTTTACGGGGAAGTATGCTTGGAAGAGGATATGTGACGGATTTTAATTCAGAATATTTTGTTAATTTATAATTATTTAGGAGGTTAGTAGAAATGAAACCATCTTTAAAGTTTTCTGAGATGCTTGCAATAAGTTTAATGTTATTTGCACTATTTTTCGGTGCGGGTAATATGATTTTTCCACCAGCATTAGGACAAGGCGCTGGAACAGATGTATGGATCGCGCTGTTTGGTTTTGTCGTAACAGGCGTTGGATTGCCTTTATTAGGAGTTATCGTTATAGCTTTAAAGGGAGATATTAATGAGCTAGCAGGGCGTGTACACCCTATATTCGCACTAGTTTTTATTACTGCAATTTATTTATGTTTAGGCGTATTCGTAAGTGTGCCGCGTACAGGAACTGTTGCTTATGAAATGAGTGTTGCACCATTTTTACCAAGTGAGATAGCTGGTCAATCGTATCCACTTGTTATCTTTACATTTATTTTCTTTGCTGTAACTTTCTATTTAGCTTTAAACCCCTCAAAATTAGTGGGTCGCATCGGTAAAGTATTAACTCCAATTTTATTAGCTGTTATTGCAATTATTGTAGTGAAAGCACTTATTACACCAATGGGTGAATTTGGTGCACCAACAGAAGCATATAGTGCTCCGCTTTTTAAAGGTTTTATTGACGGATATTTAACTTTAGATGGACTTGCAGCACTTGTATTCGGAAACGTTGTAATTCATGCGTTAAAAGAAAAAGGCATTACAAATAAAAATAGCATTGCAAAAGTAACAATTTTTGCAGGATTTATTGCGGCACTTGGTTTACTATTAGTTTACTTGGCGCTTGCTTATCTTGGAGCTTCTAGCGTCTCTCTTGGAATGGGAGCAAACGGAGGAATTATTTTAACAAACGTTGTAAATCATTTATTCGGTAGTTACGGAACTTTATTATTAGGGATTGCAATTACAGCGGCATGTTTAACAACTTCTGTAGGTATTGTTGCAGCTTGCGGAGAATATTTCTCTTCTTTATTACCAAAACTTTCTTATCAAAAGGTTGTTTTCATTTTCTGCGTATTAGCATTTATGGTAGCGAATCTTGGGTTAACGCAGTTAAATGCATTAGCATTACCGATTTTAATTGCAATTTATCCAATTGGAATCGTACTTATTGTATTATCACTTGTTGAAAACTATATTCGACTTCCTTTAGTCATGTATGTAGGTGGTATTGTAGGAGCATTCATGATTAGTTTCTTTGATGGGTTACACAATGCAAATCTTGAGATTGCAGCATTAACACCAATTTTAAATAAAATTCCATTATATAGTGTAGGGATTGGTTGGTTCGTTCCTGCTTTAGTAGGGATTGTAGTTGGATATGTAATTTCTTTGTTTCAAAAAGAAGAAGTTGCTGTAGAAAAATAGAGAAAAGAGGCTTTCTATGAAAGAAAGCCTCTTTTTTTGTAGGAAAAGCCGTATATAGAGAAATTTAGATATTTAAAATTTTATACGTAATATAGTTGACAAAAAAATTATGAGTAGGCTAAGATTGACTTAGTTGTGGAAATATTGGAAGGAAAGCGAGGAGTGAAAGGGATAAGGTTTTCTATAACGATATCATTTTTGTAGATAGAGGTGATAGAGTAGGAGAATGGGGAGTTTTATTTTTTTTGAGTTTTATTGAGAATGATAATCAACAGGATAAATAGGAACTTATGTTAAAATGTGAATCGCTCTTTATAAGGAATAGGGAGGGATATTATTTTTAACATGTATTGAGAATGATAATCAATGATATCTACATTACATAAATAAATTACAAGTAAATAATGGTAGAGGATTATTATTTTTTTTCTTATAAATTGAGAATAATTATCATTTTCAAAAAGTATGGATGATGGATAAACAAGGAGGAAGTAAGCCAAATGAGAAAGATTTCTGTATTACCCGCTTTTATTATAACGTTCGTATGCATGCTAGCTTTTCTTGTCATGCCATATGGGAAAGTTTCAGCACAACTAGCTGACGGTACTTATGATATTAACTATGTCATTCAAAAAGCGGAAAATGATTCAGCTTCAATGGCAAATGACTATTTTGAAAAACCAGCTAAGCTAGTTGTGAAAAATGGTGAGATGAGAGTGCAAATCCCGATGAATCATAGTGCTTGGATTACAGAATTTAAAGCACCTGAGAACGGGAATTTTGTTGATGCAAAAGTTGTTAGTAAAGATGAATCGGCAGATAAAAGAACAGTAGAGTTTAAGGTAGATGACTTATCTAAGCCGGCAGCTGTAAAAATTCATGTTGTTGTACCAAACGTAAATTATGACCATAACTACACGATTCGCTTTGCATTTGATGCAAATGTAAAAGCAGTAGGTGGAGAAAATAAAGCAACTGCTGTAATAAAGAATAACAATCAAACAAAAACAGATACAAAAGTAAAAGAAGAGGTGAAAAAAGAAGAGAGTAAAGAAGCAAATAAAGAGGCGAACAAAGGAACAAATGAAAGTGGTAAAACTGAAAAACCAGCTAACCCAAAAACAGGTGATGAAGCACGCATCGGATTATTTGCAGCGTTAATCCTTATTTCAGGAGTTTTCTTAATTCGTAAAGTACGTCAAAACTAAATAAAGGAGCGGTATTCCATTGAATAGATATTTTAAAATTGTTGTTGCGATGTTCTTAATGATATTTACATTCGTATCAACATTACAACCTCTTGCAGTTCAAGCAGCAAGCCAACTAGCTGACGGTGAATATTCAATCGGTTTCAAAGTTCTTAAGGATACATCAGATGAAGAATCTATGATGAATCAATACTCTGTAAGTCCAGGAACTTTAAAAGTGAAGGATGGGAAGAAGAAGGTATCCTTTACGTTAGAACATAGTTCATGGATTACGAAGTTTGAAACAGAAAAAGCAGGTCAGCTTGTTGAGACAAATGTAATTAGTGAAGATAAAACAAAAGATACAAGAGTAGTAGAATTTGATGTGGAAGATGTAGAGAAGGTATTAAAAGCAAAAGTAAAAGTAGACATAGACTTTTTAAATTATCATCATGACTATGATGTGCGTATTGCATTTGATCAAAATAGTATTACACCGATTCACGTGGAACAACCAAATGAAAAAGAGGACCCAGCTAATAAGCCAGATCCAAATGAAAAACCTGATCCAAGTCAGAAGCCCGACCAAAAGCCTGACCCAGATCAACAACCAAATTCTAACACAATTGCAGATGGAGAGTACAGTATTCCATTTAAAGTGTTAAAAGATAAGACAGATGAAGAATCTAGAATGAATACTTACATGGTAAATCCAGGAGTATTAAAAGTAAAAGATGGTAAGAAAAAAGCGGTTGTAAAGCTAACAGACAACGCATCAATTAAAAATTTCCAAACGGAAAAAGATGGTTCATTTGTTGATGCAAAAATAGTAAGTGAAGATAAAGAGAAAAATACAAGAGTAGTAGAATTCGAAGTAGACAATTTATCTAAAAAGTTAAATGCAAAAATATTTATTGAAGTGGCATCAAGAAATTATAAACAAACGCATGAGGTACAGCTTTTATTTGAACAAGATAAACTTGAACAAATTAAAAATGAAGAGAAACAACCGGAAGTAGAAAAACCAGAAGTAGAAAAACCAGATGAAAATAAAAAACCAGATGCTGAAACAATTAAAGACGGTGAATACAGCATCAATTTCAAAGCTTTAAAAGATCAAACAGAAGAAATTTCAATGATGAACACGTATACAAAGAGTCCAGGTGTGTTAAAGGTAAAAAACGGTAAAAAATATGTATCGTTTACATTAACGAATAGTGCATGGATTACAAAGTTTGAATTTGAGAAAAATGGTGCGTTTATTGATGCAAGTGTATTAAGTGAAGATAAAAAAGCTGATACACGCGTAGTGGAAGTAGAAGTAAACGACTTATCTAAAAAGTTAAATGCAAAAGTGAAAGTAGATATCGATTCAATGAATTATCACCATTTCTACAATATTCAATTTGCATTTGATAAAGATAGCATGAAACCGTTAGACAACCAAGGCGGAAACGACAACCAAGGCGGAAACGACAACCAAGGCGAAAACGACAACCAAGGCGGAAACGACAACCAAGGCGGAAACAACAACCAAGGCGGAAACGACAACCAAGGCGAAAACGACAACCAAGGCGGAAACGACAGCCAAGGCGGAAACAATAACCAAGGTGGAAACGGCAACCAAGGCGGAAACGACAACCAAGGTGGAACCGACAACCAAGGTGGAAACAACAACCATGACGATAACAAAACAATTGATCCCAATGCTCTTAAAGACGGTGAATACAGTATCGGTTTTAAAGTGTTAAAGGATAAGACTGAAGAAATTTCAATGATGAACACATATACAAAAAATCCAGGTGTGTTAAAAGTGAAAGATGGGAAGAAGTATGTATCCTTTTCATTAACAAATAGCTCATGGATTACGAAGTTTGAGTTTGAAAAGAATGGTGCGTTCGTCGATGCGAAAGTATTAGGTACAAATAAAGAGCAAGATACAAGAGTAGTAGAAGTGGAAGTAGCTGATTTATCGAAAAAGTTAAATGCAAAAGTGAAAGTGGATATTGATTCAATGAATTATCACCATTTCTATGATATTCAATTTGCATTTGATAAAGGAAGTATTAAATCTTTAGGTAACCAGGGTGGAAATGACAATCAAGATGGAAGTAACAACCAAGATGGAACGAATAATCAAAGTGGAAGTAACAACCAAGATGGAACGAATAATCAAGGTGGAAGCAATAACCAAGATGGAACGAATAATCTAAATGAAAATCCAACAGTTGATCCGAAAAATTTAAAGGATGGTCAGTACGATATTGCTTTTAAAGTGTTAAAAGATAAGACTGAAGAAATTTCAATGATGAATCAATATGTTGTAAGTCCAGCAAGGTTAACGGTGAAAGATGGTAAGAAGTATATTGCAATGACACTAAAAAATAGTGAATGGATTACGAAATTCCAAACAGAAAAGAATGGTGAATTTGCAGATGCAAAAGTAGTAAGTAAAGATAAGGCCGCAAATACAAGAGTCGTAGAATTTGAAGCTAATGATTTATTTGCAAAATTAAATGCAAAGGTAAAAGTAGATATCGATTCAATGAACTACCATCACTTCTACGACGTACAAATTCAATTTGATACGACGAAGATTGGTGCTGTAGGAACGGTAAAAGAAGAGCCGAAGAATGAACCGAAAAATCCGGTAATTACGCCGAAAGTAGATAATGTAAAAACAATTGCTACGCCTGATTTTAACCGAAATGCAGATGGTAAGAAGAAAAATGAAGCTACAAATAATGATGCGAAAAAAGAAAAAAACTCAAAAACGGCAGATACAGCACAACTAGGTTTATACATGGTGCTACTGCTTGGGTCACTTGCTTTACTAGTTCGTAAATATAGAGCAGGTAGATTGTAATTTTTGGAGTCTTGATGCATGTTCGCGTGCATCAAGACTTGTTTCATATTGTTTGGAAAGGAGTGGTGATTGAGAGTGAAGAAAATTGCAAGTGTACTAATGGCTATCATTTTATTAGTGAGTATAGCTGGGTGCTCATCACCTAAAAAAGAAACAGCGAAGCAGGTAAAGAGTGAAAGTAAAGAGCGAATTGTTGCAACGACAGTTGCTGTTACTGAAATTATGGATGCGTTAGAAGTAGATTTAGTTGGTGTGCCAACAAGTTCTAAAACTTTACCGAAGCGATATAAAGGTTTACCTGAAATTGGGAATCCAATGAGTCCAGATATGGAAAAGGTAAAATCATTAAAGCCGTCAGAAGTGTTATCTGTGACAACACTTGAATATGAATTAAAACCGGTTTTTGATGGTGTGGGCATGAAAGCAAACTTTTTAGATTTAACAAGCCTGAAAAATATGCAAAATTCCATTAGCGATTTAGGTAAGAAATATGGACGCGAAAAGCAGGCTGAAGAAGTTGTAACTAAGTTAGATAAAAAAGTCGCTAGCATTCAAAAAGAAGTAAAAGGAAAGAAAGGACCGACAGTACTTATTTTATTAGGTGTGCCTGGAAGTTATTTAGTAGCAACAGAGCATTCTTATATTGGAGATTTAGTGAAACAACTAGGTGGTAAAAATATTGTGCAAGGTGAAAAAGTAGAATATTTAGCTTCTAATACAGAGTATTTAAAGAAAGATGATCCAGATATTATTTTACGAGCAGCTCATGGTATGCCTGATGAAGTTGTAAAAATGTTTGATAAAGAATTTAAAACGAATGACATTTGGAAGCATTTTGCAGCAGTTAAAAATAATCGTGTTTACGATTTAGAAGAGCGTTTATTTGGAACGACAGGAAATTTAGCAGCAATTGAAGCGTTAGATGAATTGAAAAAAATGATGTATCCGTGATGCATTTTAATATAAAGGAAGAGTGGAATGAATAAAAAAACTTGGAGTTTCCTCATTGTTACTGCATTGCTTATTGTTATGACATCATTGTCAGCAATGAAAGGGAGTTTAGAAGTAGGTATTGTTGAACTTGTACAAGGGATATTTACAGGTGGAAATGAAGATGTTGAAGTCATTAAAGATTTACGTTTCCCGCGTATTATTATTGCGTTGTTCACTGGAGCGGCTCTCGCTGTTTCAGGTGTACTTTTTCAAGCTGTTATGAAAAATCCACTCGCTGATGCTGGGGTAATCGGTATATCTTCAGGAGCTAGTTTTATGACACTCGTTATTATTACGTTGTTCCCGCAATTCTTTTTCTGGACACCCGTATTCGCCTTTTTAGGTGGTGCGTTTGCATGTTATCTCGTTTATGCCTTTTCATGGAAGTCAGGGTTAAGTCCACTTCGCATTATTTTAGTTGGTATAGCTATTAATGCGATGTTCACTGGATTAAATGAATCGTTCATTACGATTTGCGGATATTTCATAAAGAGTATTAAGCAAACGACGACTTCTAATATAACGATGAAGACGTGGGGCGATGTAGAAATAATGGTTACGTATGGAACAATTGGTCTTATTCTTGCTCTGTTCGTAGGAGCTTGGTGTAACTTATTATCACTACAAGATAAGACTGCGAAAAACTTAGGCTTGCACGTGACGAGAGTTCGTCTTATTATCTCTGCTATTGCAGTACTTTTAGCGGCCGTATCAACAGCGATTGCAGGTGTTATTGCTTTCGTAGGATTACTTGTTCCGCATATTTCAAGACAACTAGTTGGTTCAGACCATAAAGTGTTGATTCCATTTTCTGCACTTGCAGGAGCGTTATTAATTTTGACGGCGGATACGATTGGAAGGTTAATTGTGCCACCTAATGAAATTCCAGCAGCAACCATTATGGCGGTCATTGGTGGGCCATTCTTAATATTCTTGCTTAGAAAGAGTGATAAAGTTCATGGAAATTAAAAATGTAACCTTTTCATACGATAATGTAACAAATCGTTTAAAGTCTGTTAGTAGTGAAATAGAAATTGGGAAAATTACAACAATCATTGGTCCGAATGGGTGCGGGAAATCAACATTACTTGGTGTTATGTCTAGAAATCATGCTCCTAATAGTGGGGAAGTAATACTTGATGGAAAAGCGATTAGTGAGTATAAACCGAAAGAGTTTGCTAGAAAGTTAGCTGTTGTCCATCAACAAAATGAGGCGCCAGCAGATATTACAGTGGAAAAACTAATAAGCTTTGGACGTATGCCATATAAAAATGTTTTTTCTTCGCAAACTGATGAAGATAGAGAAGCAATTGAGCGTGCACTAACATGTACGAATTTGCAAAGTAAGCGTGAAAAGCCAATTCATGCTTTATCGGGCGGAGAGAGACAGCGAGTTTGGATCGCGATGACATTAGCTCAAAGTACCCCAATGCTTTTCTTAGATGAACCGACAACATATTTAGATATTTATTATCAGCTAGAAATATTAGAGTTAGTGAAAGAGTTAAATGAAGTGTATGGATTAACGATTGTGATGGTACTACATGATATTAATCAAGCCATTCGTTATAGTGATCATATTATCGTTATGAAAGATGGGGAAATTGTTACGAAAGGTAATCCTAATGAGGTAATAACAGAAGAAATGGTTAAAGCAATATATGGTGTAGATGTCGTTGTAAAACAAGACGAAGATACAGGGTTATACATGGTACCTATGGGAATTTAAAGGCTGGGCATAATCCGTTTTGAGGTGATAATTTGAATAGTAAGAAAGAACGGAAAAAGAATTCTTTTTTTCAACGAATACTTACAATTGTATTTTTAGGAATCTTTTTCTATTCATTGTATGAATTGGGTGGGATTTTCATGGATTATTATGAAAATCGTAAAGTAATGGCTGAAGCGCAACATATTTATAAGAGAAGTCCAATGGAAGAAAAATCAGAAGATGGGGAAGTACGTAAACAGTTTCAAGCTCTCCAAAAAATTAACCCAGAAATAGTGGGATGGATTACGATGGATGATACACAAATCAATTATCCAATCGTTCAAGCGAAGGATAATGATTACTATTTATTTCGTAATTACAAAGGCGAGGATATGAGAGCGGGAAGTATTTTTATGGATTATCGTAATGATGTGAAATCTCAAAACCGAAATACTATTTTATATGGTCATCGTATGAAGGACGGTTCTATGTTTGGAAGTTTAAAAAAGATGTTGGATGAAGATTTCTTCATGTCCCATCGTAAATTGTATTACGATACATTATTTGAAGGATACGACGTTGAAGTTTTTTCAGTATATACGACAACGACGGACTTTTATTACATTGAAACGGATTTTGAAAGCGATGCAGCGTATACAGCGTTCTTAAAGCAAATTCAACATAAATCCCTTTACAAAACGGATACGAAATTGACGGCTAATGATGAAATTATAACACTTTCTACATGTGACTATGCACTTGATCCAGAAGCAGGAAGATTAGTCGTACATGCGAAACTAGTAAAAAGACAGTAAAAAAAGTATAGAATATAAGAAGTGGTTACGTTTCTCATATTCTATACTTTAAAAAAGAAATATGTTTACTGTGCTGCAGCCATCGGCATACGTACAACTTTTACATCATAGTAAGAGATTTTATTGTCGAGAATATAATCGGGCATTCCACCTTGATGTGAGTGAGCATCTTTAAATGCTGAGCTCTTCGTCCAACCTTGGAAATCTTCTTTTGCATTCCAGCGTGTGCTAATGGTTACCTCGTCATAATCAACTGTATTTTGCGTTAGAAGAACTTCTAATCCTAAAAATCCTGGCATTGTTTCGACTTGACCTACTTTATTAAAACGATCAATTAATTTATGTCCATTTCCCTTTGTAATTTTAGCTGTATTTGTAACAATAATCATATTTATTCCTCCTATAAGTTGTAGCCTTTATTTTCGAGAACTCATATACATTAAATGATAATGAAAATCATTATCATTGTCAATGGTAAATATGAAATATATAAGTATTTTTTCTATTATGTTGGACAGTAAGATTTCCATTTCAAAATGTAGTAAATAGGTGGCGGTTAAGCGAGAGAATGAGTGAGTTGTACTAGCAAAGCAATAATATGGTATAGTGAAACGAGGCTGTTTTTTCAGCCTCGTTTTTCAAATGCTTCCTATAGAGAAAGCATGCAAATGGAAAGGAAGTTTTTATATGCGATCAGAAGTAACTGTAAAAATAAAACCGAAATTTATAAAAGAAATTAAAAGTGGATACCCGCTTATTTTAAAAGATGCGATTCAAAATTTAAATGATGTTCAGGAAGAAGGAACAATCATCAAAGTGGTAGATGAGAAAAACCACTTTGTCGGAAAAGGTTATTATGGAAAACAAAATAAAGGATACGGCTGGATTTTAACGAGAAAAGAGAGTGAACAAATTAATCAATCTTTCTTTGAAAGTAAAATTAAATCTGCCTTACATAAACGAAAGCAATTTTACAAATCAAGTGATACGACAGCATTCCGCGCCCTAAACGGTGAAGGTGATGGGCTTGGAGGCTTAATCATCGATTATTATGACGGCTATTATGTAGTGAGCTGGTATAGTGAAGGGATTTATACTTTCAGAGATGAGATTATAGCAGCTCTTCAAAAAGTAGCAAACTTTAAAGGTATTTATGAGAAGAAGCGTTTTGATACGAAAGGGAAATATATTGAAGGCGATGATTTCGTAGCAGGAGAGCGCGGTGAGTTCCCGCTTATCGTAAAAGAGAATGGTGTGAACTTCGCTGTTTATTTAAATGACGGAGCGATGGTTGGGGTATTTTTAGATCAGCGTAACGTGCGAAAACAAATTCGTGATAAATATGCAAAGGGAAGAACAGTGTTAAATATGTTCTCTTATACAGGTGCCTTTTCTGTATTTGCAGCGCTTGGTGGAGCGAGCAAAACGACGAGTGTCGACCTTGCAAATCGTAGCTTAAGTAAAACGATTGAGCAGTTTAGTGTAAATGAAATTGATTATGAAGCGCAAGATATTATTGTAGAAGATGTATTTCTGTACTTCAAATATGCAGCGAAGAAAAAGATGAAATTTGATATGGTTGTATTAGATCCTCCAAGCTTTGCGCGTTCAAAAAAATATACATTTAGTGCAGCGAAAGATTATAAAAACTTATTAAAAGAAACAATTGCCATTACAGAAAATAACGGAATTATCGTTGCTTCTACAAATTGTAGCGCATTCGATATGAAAAAGTTTAAAGGCTTTATCGATACAGCATTTAAAGAAATGAATGGCAAATATAAAATATTAGAAGAACATTCTTTACCAGAAGATTTCCGTACCATTGATCAATTTAAAGAAGGAGACTATTTAAAAGTAGTTTTCATTGAGAAAATTAAAGGGTAATAAAAAAAGGAGCTCGAGTTTAGTTGAGCTCCTTTTTTTATTGAACGATATTTTGTACTCTGCCGACTTGCCCGTCTTGTAAGCGCACTTTAATGCCATGCGGATGAGAAGGGGAGTTTGTTAAAATATCTTTTACAATGCCACGTGTTAATTTGCCTGTGCGTTGATCTTGTTTTAATACAATATCAACTTCAAGGCCGGGTACGATATTAGAACGTTTTTGTCCGTTCATTTATACACCTGTACGTCTACGTTGGTTGTTTGTTTTCTTCGTTTGTTGGTTTTGTAGTTTTTTTGTTTCTTGGCTTTGGTTTTTTGTATTTTGACCATTACCGTTACCTTGCTTTTTCTTTGCAAGTTGTTCACGCATTAAATCAGCTAAGCTTACTTTTTTGTTTTCTGACATGATAAGTCTCCTTTATATAAAGTTAATTATGAACTATCGTAGTAAATTTCATCATATCATTGTTATGGAAGGAAGGGAAGTTGGTTTGAAAATTCATATAATTGTTTCCAGTCTGTAGTAGTTACGATACAATTAAAATGTTAATGTTTGTAAAAAAGGGGATAGACATATGTCACATCATATTTTATTAGTGGAAGATGATATTTCAATTCAAGAGATGGTGGAAAAGTATTTAATAAAAGAGGGCTTTCAAGTTACAATCGCGTCTGATGGAGAGGAAGGCGTGAACACATATTTAAAAGGTTCATTTGATTTGATCATCCTCGACATTATGATGCCGAAGTTAGACGGATTAGAAGTTGTGCGCATTATTCGCGAGAAGAGTGCAGTACCGATTTTAATGATGTCGGCAAAAGATACAGATGTTGATAAAGCTGTTGGATTAGGACTAGGAGCAGATGATTACATTTGTAAGCCGTTTTCTATGATTGAATTAGCTGCCCGTGTAAAAGCAGGTATTCGGCGGTCTACGAAATATTCAGCTACAGAAACAACAGAAAAGATGATTCAAATTGGTGATTTAACAATCGATCCAATTAATTTTACTGTGGAAAAAAACGGGAAGCCTCTCAAGCTTACTTTAAAAGAATTTGAGATTTTAAAACTGTTTGTAAAGAATCAAAATCGTGTATTTACAAAAGCACAAATATATACGCTAGTTTGGAACGAAGAGTATTACGGTGACGATAACGTTATTAATGTCCATATGAGAAGATTGCGTGAGAAAATCGAAAGTGATCCATCTAATCCAGAATACATTAAAACGTTATGGGGTATCGGTTATAAGCTGGAAGTGATGTAATATGGTCAATTTATTAATAGGTATTATTTTTATATTGTTATGTGTCATTTATATACAATATAAAATGAGGAAAAATAGTAGCAAAAATTTGCGATACACATATGAAAAATTAGAAAGTATTGTTAATGAAAAAACAGGCGAGAAGTTACTCGTTATGACAGATGATCTAGAATTGCAAAAGTTGTTAGTGGCAATTAATCAATTGTTAGATGCGAAACAGAAAACGAATGCAGATCATGCGAAAGTAGAAATTTCGATGAGAAAAATGCTTTCAAATATTTCACATGACTTGAAAACACCATTAACAGTTATTCTTGGATATACAGAAATGTTAAATAAGGATAAAACGATAAATAAAGAAGAACAACAAATATTACTTGAAAAGGTGCATGTGAAAACACTAGAAGTAATGGAATTGATTCATAAGTTTTTTGATTTAGCAAAACTAGAATCTGGTGACAAGGCAATCGAGATGACAAAAGTAAATATGAATGAAGTTTGCCGTGAGAAAATTTTATCTTTTTATGATTTAGTGACGACGAAAGGTTTTCATGTTCATATTAATATACCAGAAAAAAATATATATGCACTTGGAAATGTAGAAGTATTAGGTAGAGTATTGAATAATTTAATATCAAATGCAATTACATATGGAGATGATGGAAAGACACTCGGTATGACGTTAAGAGATGATGAAACGAATGTGTATATAGACGTATGGGATACAGGAAAAGGAATTGATGAATCTCATATTGATAAAGTGTTTGAGCGTATGTACACACTTGAAGATTCCAGAAATAGATTGTACCAAGGAAGCGGTCTAGGTTTAACGATTACGAAAAGGCTTGTAGAAGCGATGGACGGAGAAATACATCTTTTTAGTAAGCCGTATGAAAAAACAATTTTTACAATTGTATTAACAAAGATGCAGTTTTAGCTTGTAGAGAAGTAGATTCTACAAGCTTTTTTTCAGCGTAAGGAATTTGTAAGGAACGGGTAAGAAAAAAGAGATTTCTGTTGTCTATTATAGAAGTATAAAGTAGTACGAAAGGAGAAAACGACATGACATATATATTAAAAACGAATCAGTTAACGAAAGTGTTTAAAGGGAAAGAAGTTATTTCTAGCGTTAACATGCATGTGAAAAAAGGAGAGATATACGGTTTCTTAGGACCAAACGGTGCTGGTAAAACAACGATTATGAAAATGATTACAAATTTAATAAAACCGACGAGCGGTGATATTGAAATTTTCGGTGAGAAGTTAACGGATACATCTTATGAAGTATTAAAGCGCATGGGGACAATTATCGAATATCCAATCTTTTATGATAAATTAACGGCGAAAGAAAATTTAGAATTACATTGTGAATATATGGGCTATTACGATAAAAACGCAATTGACCATGCTTTACATTTAGTGAAGCTGCAAGGGATAGATAATAAAAAAGTAAAAGATTTTTCATTAGGTATGAAGCAACGACTTGGTATTGCAAGGGCGATCATGACAAAGCCAGAACTACTTATTTTAGATGAGCCAATTAACGGTTTAGATCCAATTGGTATTAAAGAATTAAGAGACTTATTTAAAATGCTTTGCAAAGAATATGGCATTACATTATTAGTTTCTAGTCATATTTTAGGTGAGATGGAACTAATGGCGGATACAATTGGTGTAATTCAAAATGGAAAACTAATAAAAGAAGTTTCAATGAAGAGTATCAATGGAAAACAAACAGAGTACATTGAAATTACTGTTCCTGATGTGAAGCGTGCAGCTTATATTTTAGAAGATAAACTCGGCATAAAAAATTATAAAATAATGAGCGGAAATATGATTCGTGTGTATGATACAGCAGTGTCTCAGCAAGCCATTTCAAAAGCGCTTATTATGAACGATGTGGAAATTGAAAGTATGAATAAGAAACATAGTTCCTTAGAGGAATATTTCTTAAATGTAATGGATGGAGAAGGCATTCATGCTTAATGGATTGTTAGTGAATCTAGTAAGTGGATTGATCGTAATGTTCATAAGTGCGATTTTATATTATAGAAAACCTGATCGGAAATGGTTGTTAATTTTACTAGTGATTGGAATGTTAAGCGTAGTTACGGCTGGAATTAGAATGTTAGCAGTGTAGAGAAAGTTATATAAAGAATGGAGGCGTGGTTTATATGTTTAAATTAATGAAGCTCGAATGGAAGAAACATCAATTATCTAGTTACTTTAAAAGTGTAGCAATTTGTATTATAGCAATTTTCGCTGTAGTGAGCCTTATGGCATGGGGAATGAAAGCCGAGGAAGACATGCTATTCTCTGACTTCACACAGAACATGGCTTTAGCAAATATTTTTATTAGAATAACATTCATTATTTTTAGTTCGGTCATTTTATCACGTTTAGTAATTGATGAGTATAAGAATAAAACGATGCAACTATCATTTATGTATCCGCTGCAAAGGAAAATGTTAATGAGTGCGAAATTAACAATTGTTTTTTGTTTTTGTTTTGTGAGCACGATTATCGCTACTTTCATTATTAGTTTGCTCGTATATTTTGTGAGTCCAATGATGGGACTGATTGAAACACCTGCTACGATAGGCGAAATAATAGCTACCGTTCCAACTACTGTTATAAGTGCATTTATGATATCTGGTATAAGCTTAATTCCTTTGTTTTTTGGAATGAGAAAGAAATCGACACCGACAACGATAACTTCGGCAGTAATAATTGGTATGCTGATTAGTGGTAACGTTGGTGCTGGAAACGGTCAAGTAAGTATGTTTGATTTTATAGCTATTCCAATCGTGCTCTGTTTATTAGGAATTTTCATTAGTTATCTATCATTTCGTAAAATCGACAAGATCGATGTGGCGTGAAGCGAGCCTAAAACAAAAATGAACTGGGGTATAAATGGTGAAAAAAATAATAGTAATTGCAATATTATTCATTACAATTGCTAGTGCGGTTTTGGGTTTTAAGGTATTTCAGGGGAAAGATTTTAAGAAAGAAAAGTCTTTTGAGATAAATCATATAAAAGAAATAGAAGTAGACAATGAAAACTGGGATATTGAATTTAAAAGTACAGACGCTAATAAAATAGTAATTTCCGCTCAAGGTGAACAAGTAGATAAAGAGATAGATCCCGTCAAAATAGAAAATGACGAAAATAAAATTGTGATTAAGCAAAAACAAAAGGCGACCAGATTTTTTAATGGTTTCACGTTTAGGAAGAAAAATAGTATATGTATAGCTATTCCGAAGAAAGAAATAGATAAAATTGTATTAAATAATAAATCAGGAGATGTGAAAATAAGCGATATAGTAGTAAAAAATATCGTGACGAAAGGCAAATCAGGAGATGAAATGATTACAGGACTATCGGCAGAGAAGGGTGAATTCACATCCGAAAGTGGAGATTTAATGTTAAAAGATAGCTCATTACAAGAAGTAAATATAACGTCTACTACTGGCGATAATTATGTGAAAAATGTAAAAAACGAAAATATGATTATCACTTCAACGTCTGGGGAAGTCCTACTAAAAGATATGACAGAAGGAAAATCATTATTTATAGAAACAAAGTCAGGAGATATTGGCGTAAGATATAAAGGTGTTCCAGCTTCATTGAAACTTACGGCTAAAAGTAATTCGTCTGACGTAATGATAGATTTAAAAGGACTTAAGAAAGATAAAAATACAGAAAAGATAAAAGCAGGAACCATCGGTGATGCAAAAAACAAAGTGGAGATTTTAAGTAAAACAGGGGTAATTTATATCGATTAAAATTTAAATGAAAGGAGGACTAGTATGCTACGTCTTATGAAGCTAGAAATGAAGAAGTTTAAGCTTGGATGGTATGTAAGGGGAGCGAGTATTGCAAATATCGCTATACTGGTATTACTGATCTTTACGAGCATCGTTTCTCAAATAGAAGGCGATCCAGAAATAAGAGATCCACAGATGGTTTTGTTAATGGCTAGTACATTAGTAAGAGCAACATTTATTATTTTTGGTAGTGTGTTAATCGCAAGGTTAATAATTGGTGAATATAAAAACAAAACAATACTACTTATGTTTTCTTATCCTATTAATCGGAAGAAAATGATGATTAGTAAGTTGGTTATTACAGCAACATTAACATTTATAACAGTTATTGTATCTAACATTTTAGTAGTAGGAATTTTCTTTGGGATAGATAGTTATTTTTCAATTCTTCCTAATTCATTCACAGTAGATCAATTGGTGCAAGAAGGAATAAAACTGGTTCCTTTAGCCATTGCAACTGCGGGAATAAGTTTAATCCCTCTATATTTCGGAATGCGTAAACGTTCAGTGCCAACTACAATTGTTTCATCCCTTATCGTTGTATCAATTGCAATGAATAGCAACCCGGCGTTTTCTACGGCAACTTTTCTTCCCCTTCAACTAGCACTCGCAGCAATTGGAGTGGTGATTGCATATTACGGCATTAAAAATATAGAGAGGGAAGATGTAACAGTCTGAAAAAAATAAATAAAAAAAGAATTGGCGTTACACCAACTCTTTTTTGTATATGTATGCTTCGTTACTACTCTTTAAATTTGGAGTGTTTACTTAAATACGCTTGTACTCCTGGAGAAATATTAAAGTTATTAGGACTTTTATATTCGATAGTAAACTCTCCGTCTTTATTTGTTTCAAAGGCGATTGCATAGCTATTCATTTTAGCGTCGTAAGAAGTGTTTTTGACTTCTGCATCTAGATTAAAATATTTTGTAATATACTCTTTTGATTCCGTAATTGCTGCTTGTTTTCCCCAAGGGGTACCATAATAGGTGAAATAAAGAGATACACTAATAACTCCAATAATAGAAGTTAATAAAATAGTTCCCAGAGCTATTTTTTTATTCTTTGTATTCAATTTGGTTACTCCTCTTCATAGTATCTATTCATTTTAACCTATCTTTTCCATAAAACAACCATTTAGAAAAAATAGTTTCACATGAAACAAGTTACAGAAAAAGACAAGATGTGTAAACACCTTGTCTTTTTCTGTAGTTACATTTTAGGTGCTTCCATTCCAGCTGCAGCCCATTCTTCTTTTGCAGGACCATATACGCCAGGAACTGTTAAGCCAGCCTGGCGCATTAAAACTGTCATTTGTCCGCGATGGTGATTTTGATGATTGATAAGTGTCATTAAAAATATAGAATTTGGCATAGGGCGGCCAAAGAAGTCATTAATAGTAGTTAAGTCTTTATCGGTCCATTCATTTTGAAGTGTTTCAACAAAAGCCGCGTTTACTTTACGGTATTCATCTGCAATTGTTTTTGCAGAGGTTGGAACAGGATAATCTTTCGTTTCTCCTTCAAACTTTAGCCCTGTGCCAGATAGTATAACAGGAATTGCCGTCACGATATGCCAAGCGACTCTTCCTAACGTCCAGTGCCCAGGTGCGATTTCTTGTGACAAAGATTCATCTGTTAGTACATCGAGCATTTTTTGAGTAGACTCAGTCTCGTATGTCCATGATTGCAAGAATCCTTCAATAGTTTGGTACATTGTTATCCCTCCTAGTTATGTTCATAGATTACATTCGTGAAAAAAAGATAGTTTCCTTTTGGCCTATAAGAACGAATAAAAAAGAAGACTTCTAACAAGGAGGGCACTGAAAAACGCCACTTCATAAGAAAAAGGATCCGATAACCTACTATATTACAGTTGAGGGATCCTTTTTCATTTCAATATATTGATAAAATACGTGTTATTTTTCAAAGTAACCACTTTTTCAGTGGCCTCCTAACAAGAAGCCTCTTTTTTTATTGACTTTCTTCCCACTCTTCCTCATCAACTATAAGAAATAAGGTGCTCCAAGTACGAGAACATCAAGCTGTTTTATTAAGAAAAAGAATTTCGTTTGAGTAAGAAGGCAAAAGTACAAGCAAAAGGGGTAAGAATCGCATGTAATAATTATTAGAATGTACGGAGTAAAGTTATTCTGGGTTATTTGATAGGTGTTTTTTATTTGTTGCTTATACTTAAAAGATTGAATTTGAAGGAAGGGATCAACATGTCTTCATGGCACAATAATATAAATGGGTATTGTGAGTGTAATAATCAAAATGGTGTACATGTTGATTCGTGTTGTTTTAGTTGCGATGGGACAGTACCTAAGCTAGGCCCAACCGGTCCGACGGGAGCAACCGGAGCAACCGGAGCAACTGGTCCGACGGGAGCAACAGGAGCAACAGGTCCAACTGGGGCGACAGGAATAACAGGAGCAACAGGCCCAACCGGAGTGACAGGAATAACGGGATCAACGGGATCAACCGGTCCAACGGGAGCGACAGGAATAACAGGAGCAACAGGTCCAACCGGGGCGACAGGAATAACGGGATCAACGGGTCCAACGGGAGCGACAGGAATAACAGGAGCAACCGGTCCAACCGGGGCGACAGGAATAACGGGATCAACGGGTCCAACGGGAGCGACAGGAATAACGGGATCAACGGGTCGAATAACAGGAGCAACAGGCCCAACCGGAGTGACAGGAATAACGGGATCAACAGGTCCAACCGGGGCGACAGGAATAACGGGATCAACGGGTCCAACGGGAGCGACAGGATCAACAGGTCCAACCGGGGCGACAGGAATAACAGGATCAACAGGTCCAACCGGGGCGACAGGAATAACAGGATCAACAGGTCCAACCGGGGCGACAGGAATAACGGGATCAACGGGTCCAACGGGAGCGACAGGATCAACAGGTCCAACAGGTCCAACCGGAGCGACAGGATCAACGGGATCAACAGGTCCAACAGGTCCAACGGGGGCAACCGGAGCTACAGGTACAAGTATCACGGCGACGTATGCATTTGCAAATAATACGTCGGGAACAGCGATATCGGTAGTTCTTGGTGGAACGAATGTCCCGCTTCCAAATAATCAAAACATCGGTCCAGGAATTACTGTTTCTGGTGGGAACACAGTATTTACGGTTGCAAATGCTGGGAATTATTATATTTCATATACAATTAATATAACGGCTTCATTATTAGTCAGTTCACGGATTACAATTAATGGAGGGGCACTTGCTGGGACGATCAATGCTCCTGCGGTAGCAACCACATCATTTAGTGCAACAATTATTACAACTCTTGCAGCAGGAGATGCTATTAGTTTGCAACTATTTGGTTTATTAGCTGTTGCAACACTATCAACAACTACACCAGGAGCTGTGTTAACGATAATAAGATTAAGCTAAATAATAACTCTCTTACTTTTTTAGATTAGGAGAGTTTATACATATAATAAGAAGTTAATGAAGTAAAGCATAGTTATACAAAAGTCAGAATATTATGATTGTAACGTTATGGTGACTATAATATAATGAAAACAACCTCATGAATGAACATTCATTTATTTTTTATGTATTTGAAGGGGGAATGAAGGTGGAAAAACCATGGTTGAAAAGTTACCCAGAGGAAATTCCAAGTACGATTTCTTATGATATTCAGCCGCTTCATAAATATGTAGAACAGATGGCTTCTCGCTATCCAGAAAAGAAAGCGCTTCACTTTTTGGGGAAGGATATTACGTTTTCGGACTTCCATGATAAGGTGAAGAGGTTTGCAAATTATCTTCAAAAGCTCGGTGTGGAAAAGGGTGATCGAGTGGCTATTATGTTGCCGAATTGTCCGCAAGCTGTAATTGGTTATTACGGTACATTACTTGCAGGAGGTATCGTAGTACAAACAAATCCACTATATACAGAAAGAGAATTAGAATATCAGCTTCATGATTCGGGAGCAAAAGTAATTCTTTGCCTCGATTTAGTATTTCCAAGAGTGACGAATGTTCAATCGGCTACAAAAATTGAGCATATTATCGTAACGCGTATTGCGGACTTTTTACCCTTCCCTAAAAATCTATTGTATCCATTTGTGCAGAAAAAACAGTCGAATTTAGTTGTGAAAGTATCAGAGAGTGAAACGATTCATCTTTGGAATTCAGTAGAAAAAGAAGTGAATACGGATGTTGAAGTGCCTTGTGATCCTGAAAATGATCTAGCGCTTTTACAGTACACAGGAGGAACAACCGGATTTCCGAAAGGCGTTATGTTAACGCATAAAAACCTCGTTTCTAACACTTTGATGGGAGTTCAATGGTTATATAATTGCAAAGAAGGAGAAGAAGTCGTTCTTGGGGTTCTTCCATTTTTCCACGTGTACGGCATGACGGCTGTCATGAATTTAAGTATTATGCAAGGATACAAAATGGTTCTTATTCCAAAATTTGATATGAAAATGGTTTTTGAAGCGATTAAGAAGCATAAAGTGACATTATTTCCAGGGGCACCAACTATTTATATCGCTCTTTTAAATAGCCCGCTTTTAAAAGAATACGATATATCTTCTATTCGTGCTTGTATTAGTGGATCAGCACCACTGCCAGTAGAAGTACAGGAAAAGTTCGAAACAGTTACAGGGGGCAAACTAGTAGAGGGATATGGTTTAACAGAATCATCTCCAGTTACACATAGTAATTTTTTATGGGAAAAGCGAGTGCCAGGTAGTATTGGAGTTCCGTGGCCAGATACAGAAGCAATGATTATGTCGCTTGAAACTGGTGAGGCATTGCCATCGGGAGAAATCGGTGAAATTGTAGTAAAAGGTCCTCAAATTATGAAAGGGTATTGGAATAAGCCAGAAGAAACAGCAGCTGTACTGCAAGATGGATGGCTCCATACAGGGGACGTTGGCTACATGGATGAAGATGGCTTTTTCTATGTGAAAGATCGTAAGAAAGATATGATTGTTGCGAGTGGATTTAATGTGTATCCTCGTGAAGTAGAAGAAGTATTATATGAGCATGAAAAAGTGCAAGAAGTAGTGACGATTGGAGTTCCCGATCCATACCGAGGAGAGACAGTTAAAGCGTTTGTTGTGTTAAAAGAAGGTACGGAGTGTTCTGAGGAAGAATTAAATCAGTTTGCTCGTAAATATTTAGCGGCCTATAAAGTGCCGAAAGTATATGAGTTTAGAGATGAACTGCCGAAAACGACAGTTGGAAAAATTTTACGCCGTGTCCTAATTGATGAAGAGAAAAGAAAGAATGAGGATGAGCAAACGGGCTAAGGCCCTTTCTTTTTGAAAAAATAGGATTGACACTTTTCTAAATAGTCAGTATTATAAGAATATGAATGACTATTCATTCAGTCATCTTCTTGAAGGGGACAGTAAAGTGAAGAAAAATAGACCGAAATACAATCAAATTATTGATGCGGCAGTCATTGTGATTGCGGAGAATGGGTACCACCAAGCTCAAGTTTCTAAAATAGCAAAGCAAGCTGGGGTAGCGGATGGCACGATTTATTTATATTTTAAAAATAAAGAAGATATATTAATATCCTTATTCCAAGAGAAGATGGGAGAATTTGTCGAAACAATTCGTCAAAAAACAGCAGGAATTGAAAGCGCTGTATCGAAGTTATTCATGTTGGTAGAAACGCACTTCTTGCTGTTGTCACAAAATGATCCTCTTGCTATCGTTACGCAATTAGAGCTAAGACAGTCCAATCAAGAATTACGCCTAAAAATAAATGAAGTATTAAAAGGCTACTTACAAGTTATGGATGAGATTTTAGAGACAGGTATAAAGCAAGGTGAATTCCAAGCGGATTTAAATGTTCGCGTGGCAAGACAAATGATCTTTGGAACAGTAGATGAAGTTGTGACCAATTGGGTAATGAGCGATCATAAGTATGATCTGGTCGCACTTTCAAAAACGGTACACGGGCTACTTATTGCAGCTTGTGGTTATCGTCAATAATGGGAGGGATCATGTTGAAATTCCTATCTGTAAGAGTTGAAGATCATATCGCGGTGGCTACGTTAAATCATGCGCCAGCTAACGCGATGTCTTCACAAGTTATGCATGACGTTACTGAATTAATTGATCAAGTGGAGAAGGATGATAACATTCGTGTTGTTGTTATTCACGGTGAAGGGCGCTTCTTCTCGGCGGGAGCAGATATTAAAGAATTTACATCTGTTACTGAAGCGAAACAAGCGACTGAATTAGCGCAGCTTGGACAAGTTACGTTTGAGCGCGTTGAAAAATGTTCAAAACCAGTTATCGCGGCAATTCATGGAGCGGCACTTGGCGGCGGCCTTGAGTTTGCTATGTCTTGCCACATGCGCTTTGCAACTGAAAGTGCAAAACTTGGTTTACCTGAATTAACACTTGGATTAATTCCTGGATTTGCAGGTACACAGCGATTACCGCGTTATGTTGGGAAAGCGAAAGCTTGTGAAATGATGTTAACAAGTACACCGATTACTGGTGCAGAAGCATTAAAATGGGGACTAGTTAACGGAGTTTTTGCTGAAGAAACATTTTTAGATGATACGCTTAAAGTTGCAAAACAGATTGCTGGAAAAAGCCCAGCGACGACTCGTGCTGTACTAGAGTTATTGCAAACAACGAAATCGTCTCATTATTATGAAGGTGTACAACGCGAAGCTCAAATCTTTGGTGAAGTATTTACGAGTGAAGATGGAAGAGAAGGTGTAGCAGCGTTTTTAGAAAAACGTAAGCCTTCATTTAGCGGCAGGTAGTTCAATTATTTTTTTAATATAAATTAACAGAAAATTAGAATTGATAGAATCTTTCTGAAAAACAAGGGGGTAAATGGAATGAACATCTACGTACTCATGAAACGAACATTTGATACAGAAGAAAAAATCGTAATTAAAAACGGTGCAATTTACGATGGCGAAGCGGAATTCATCATCAACCCTTACGATGAATATGCAATTGAAGAAGCAATTCAAGTAAGAGACGCACAAGGCGGAGAAGTTACTGTTGTAACAGTCGGTGGCGAAGATAGTGAGAAAGAACTTCGTACGGCGTTAGCGATGGGCTGTGATAAAGCGGTATTAATTAATATTGAAGATGATGTAGAGAATGGTGACCAGTTTACGACAGCAAAAGTGCTTGCTGAATATTTAAAAGATAAAGATGCAGATTTAATTTTAGGCGGAAACGTTGCAATTGATGGTGCATCTGGACAAGTTGGTCCGCGTGTAGCTGAAGCGTTAAATATTCCGTATGTAACGACAATTACAAAACTTGCAATTGACGGTAAAAACGTGAAGATTGAGCGTGATGTTGAAGGCGATACAGAAGTGATTGAAACTTCATTGCCAGTTTTAGTAACAGCACAGCAAGGTTTAAATGAACCACGTTATCCATCGCTTCCAGGTATTATGAAAGCGAAGAAAAAGCCACTAGAAGAATTAGAATTAGATGATTTAGATTTAGAAGAAGATGATGTGGAAGCAAAGACAAAAACAATTGAAATCTATTTGCCTCCTAAGAAAGATGCAGGAAAAGTGTTACAAGGCGAGCTGCAAGACCAAGTAAAAGAACTTGTATCGTTGCTCCATACAGAAGCGAAAGTAATCTAATAAAATACGAAATTATATATGCAGGAGGGAAAATCTATGGCTCGTAAAGTATTAGTAATGGGTGAAGTTCGTGATGGATCGCTACGTAACGTTTCATTTGAAGCGGTAGCAGCAGCAAAAACAATTGCAGAAGGCGGTGAAGTAGTAGGTCTTCTAGTTGGAGACAGCGTTGCCTCTTTTGCAAATGAATTGATTCATTACGGTGCAGATCGCGTTGTGACAGTTGAAAATGATAAATTAAAATCATATACATCTGATGGGTATGCACAAGCATTTTTAGCTGTATATGCTGAAGAAAATCCAGAAGGTATTGTATTTGGACATACAGCACTTGGTAAAGATTTATCACCAAAATTAGCAGCGAAGCTTGAAGCTGGTCTAGTTTCTGACGTAACTGCTTTAGAAGTTGAAGGTGGAAATGTTATCTTCACTCGCCCGATTTACTCTGGTAAAGCGTTTGAGAAGAAGATTGTAACAGACGGCATCTTATTTGCGACAGTGCGTCCAAATAACATCGCAACGCTTGAAAAAGATGAGTCTCGCAGTGGTGACGTGTCTTCTATTACAGTAGATGTGAAAGACTTACGTACAATCATTCAAGATGTCGTCCGTAAGACGGCAGAGGGCGTTGATCTTTCTGAAGCAAAAGTTATTATCGCTGGCGGACGCGGTGTGAAGAGTGAAGAAGGATTCAAGCCATTAAAAGAGTTAGCTGGCGTATTAGGCGGCGCTGTTGGAGCATCTCGTGGTGCTTGTGACGCTGAGTATTGCGATTACTCATTACAAATTGGTCAAACTGGTAAAGTTGTTACGCCAGACTTATACATTGCATGTGGTATTTCTGGTGCGATTCAGCATTTAGCTGGTATGTCTAACTCAAAAATAATCGTTGCGATCAATAAAGACCCAGAAGCAAGTATCTTCAAAGTAGCTGACTACGGTATTGTTGGCGATCTATTTGAAGTCGTACCTCTTTTAACAGAAGAGTTTAAAAAGTTAAAAGTACATTCATGATTTGAGTACCCTTGAGTTCCAAGTGAAGTACCCCTATATATAGAAAAAGGTGAGAGATCCCCTGTCTCTCATCTTTTTAGTATGTAATCCGTATTTTTATATAGTATAAAGGAACACTTTTTTGTTACAATACATAACGATACATATTATTCGCCACGTATATAAGTTAATGATATACTCTTGGTAGAATATACTTGAAGGAGGAAATAAAATGGCAATTGTAAACGCAAATGACCAAAGCTTCGCAGCTGAAACTAGCGAAGGTGTTGTATTATTAGATTTCTGGGCACCTTGGTGTGGACCTTGTAAAATGATTGCTCCTGTATTAGAGGAAATTGATGCAGAACTAGGCGAAAAAGTAAAAGTAGTAAAAGTAGACGTGGATGAAAATCAAGAAACTGCTCGTCAATTCGAAGTAATGAGCATTCCAGCTCTTTTCGTATTAAAAGACGGTAAAGTAGTTGATCAAGCGTTAGGTTACAAACCGAAAGAAGCGTTAGTAGAATTAGTTTCTAAACACTTCTAAAATAAAAGGGCTACCATTTGGTAGCTTTTTTTATTTTCCTTTTTTACGCCTTTCCGTTACAATAAAAGAACGTATGTTGGGTGTTTTGGCATAGTATGTTTTCATATGAAGATAAAAATGCTAAGCATGTAGAAATGGAGGGTAACGAGTGCACGAACATTTAAAAGAAAAATTGGCTATTTTACCAGATCAACCTGGTTGTTATTTAATGAAAGATAAGCAAGGAACGGTTATATATGTTGGAAAGGCAAAAGTGCTTAAAAATCGTGTGCGCTCGTACTTTACTGGTTCGCATGACGGGAAAACACTTCGGCTAGTAGGAGAAATTGTAGATTTTGAATATATTGTAACCTCCTCAAATCTAGAGGCTCTCATTTTAGAGTTGAACTTAATAAAAAAGCATGATCCAAAATATAACATTCAATTAAAAGATGATAAAACATATCCTTTTATTAAAATTACAGCTGAGAAACAACCACGATTACTTATTACGCGAAATGTAAAAAAGGATAAGGGAAAGTATTTTGGCCCTTATCCGAATGCACAATCAGCTCATGAAACGAAAAAACTGCTAGATCGTATGTATCCGCTTCGTAAGTGCTCAAATATGCCCGATAAAGTTTGTTTATATTATCATATGGGTCAATGTTTAGCACCTTGTGTGAAAGAAGTGACGGAAGAACAAAACAAAGAAATTGTAGATGAAATTATTAAGTTTTTAAATGGTGGGCATAAAGAAGTTCGTTCAGAATTAGAAACAAAAATGTATGAAGCCTCAGAGAAACTAGAGTTTGAACGTGCAAAAGAGTTACGTGATCAAATCGCTCATATTGATGCGATTATGGAAAAACAAAAGATGATTATGAGTGATTTAGTGGATCGTGATGTGTTTGGGTATGCAGTTGATAAAGGGTGGATGTGTGTTCAAGTTTTCTTCGTTCGAAAAGGAAAGCTAATCGAACGTGATGTTTCTATGTTTCCAATCTACGACGAACCAGAAGAGGGATTTTTAACGTTTATCGGTCAATTTTATGAAAACAGTAGTCATTTTAAACCGAAGGAAATCGTCGTTCCAGGAAGTATCGATTCGGAATTAGTAGAGCGCTTTTTAGAAGTAGAAGCGACACAGCCGAAACGCGGTAAGAAAAAAGATCTTGTAGAACTGGCAAATAAAAATGCGAAAATTGCCCTGGAAGAGAAATTCTATTTAATTGAACGTGATGAAGAGCGAACGATTAAAGCGGTAGAGAATTTAGGGAAGCAGCTTGGAATTGAAACGCCTTATCGTATTGAAGCGTTTGATAACTCAAATATTCAAGGTACAAATCCTGTTTCTGCAATGATTGCTTTTATTGATGGGAAACCAGCTAAGAAAGAATACAGGAAATATAAAATTAAAACGGTTCAAGGGCCAGATGATTATGAGTCTATGAGGGAAGTTGTGAGACGTCGTTATACAAGGGCACTGAAAGAGAACTTACCTTTACCAGATTTAATCATTATTGATGGCGGAAAAGGCCATCTGGCGGCTGCAAGTGATATTCTAGAAAATGAGCTCGGTTTATATATTCCGATGGCAGGTCTTGTAAAAGATGACAAACATAAAACATCCCATTTAATTATTGGGGATCCACCTGAACCTGTGATGCTTGAGAGAAATAGCCAAGAATTTTATTTATTGCAGCGCATTCAAGATGAAGTGCATCGATTTGCAATTACATTCCATCGTCAATTACACGGGAAATCAGTCATTCAATCGGCATTAGATGATATTCCTGGAATTGGAGATAAACGAAAAAAGATATTGTTAAAACATTTCGGATCGCTAAAAAAGATGAAAGAGGCTTCTGTAACAGAATTTGTCGAAGCAGGTATGCCGAAAAATGTCGCAGAGACGATTTATACGTATTTAGCGGATAAGAAGACGTTGTAGTTTACAACGTCTTCTATTTTTTGGTATAATTTCTGAAGATTTAAAATAAATTCAAATGAATGAAAATGCAAAAAGTCAACTAAACTGATATGTCTAGTTGACTGTGGGTAGTGCTACACTTCAATGAGATCTTTTATATCCCATTTTACAAGAAATGTAATAGAGTCTGAACGTTTTTTCTTTTCTTCGTAGGACTCAGCAACGACGTTTCGTTGCTTTTGAATTTGTTCAGCGATGAACCCAGCTTCTAATTGATAAGAAGAATGTCTTTTTTGTTTTTGACGTTCAGCGATGAGTGTGCCTTTAAGTTGGAACTGCATTTCACGACGCTTATGTTCAATAATGCTTAAAGTGCCCCAGCCAGCTTTTTCAAAGAACTGAATGACTTCTTCAATTGTTTCTAGTGGATATTTTCTTGCAAGGTTTCTACCGGACCAGTATAAAATACCATCTAGATCGTTACCGATTAAATCAGGTAGTAATTCTTCACGTAGCAATTCGTAAGCGAAGGCGTTCAATGAAACATCTTCTAAAGATGTTGTATCGATTGTATTTTTACTCACAATATTCCCCTCTTTCTATAGGGATTATTATATAACATTTCTCATTTATAAAAACAGATTTTTCTTTGAGAAAATCTGAATATATAAGAAGAAAAAAAGAATTGGCAAATTATATGCAAATTATGTATACGTTTTCTTGACGCTTCGACAAAAATAGGAGTAAAATGAACTTGGTATCAAATTATGCTGAAATATTTCGAATAATTTTTTCAGTTTTTCTTATGCCAATAGTGAAAAAACATTATTGCCATAAACTAATCTGAAAACAGCAGTCAATCATTCAAGGGGGGTAATGGGGACATGAAAGGCCGCGAGTATACGTTTCGTAAGTGGCACTCATTAATGGGGGTCATCCCGG
This sequence comes from Bacillus sp. BD59S, assembly GCF_007363175.1. Classification (NCBI taxonomy): domain Bacteria; kingdom Bacillati; phylum Bacillota; class Bacilli; order Caryophanales; family Bacillaceae; genus Bacillus; species Bacillus sp. BD59S. The sequence goes on along the minus strand of NZ_CP034686.1, from coordinate 4,211,063 downwards.
TTGGTGTCTTTTTGACGCAACATTTAATTGTAAACAACTTTGCAACACGAGGAGCAGAGGCTTTTAACAAAGCTGCAGGCTTTATGGAGCTCCTTCCATTCCGGTATGCGCTAGAAATTTTCATTATCTTTTTACCAATACTGTACCATGCTATATATGGCTTATATATTGCATTTACAGCTAAGAACAATGCGGTTTCTTACGGTTATTTCCGTAACTGGATGTTCGTCTTCCAAAGAATTTCAGGTATCGTTACACTGATTTTCATTTCTTGGCACGTCTGGGAAACTCGTATTCAAGCAATGTTAGGTAAAGAGGTAAACTATGATATGATGGCAGATATTTTAAACAATCCAGCTATGTTTGCATTCTACTTAGTTGGTGTTGTTTCAACAATTTTCCACTTTGCAAATGGACTATGGACATTCTGCATCAGCTGGGGAATTACAGTATCTCCACGTTCACAAAGAATCTCTACTTATGTAACATTAGCTATTTTCTTAGGTCTATCTTATGTAGGTGTGAGTGCATTATTAGCGTTCATCGATCCACAGCTAGCAAACCAGTAAGGAGTGGGAGAGCATGAAAGGGAAACTTATAGTAGTCGGCGGTGGCTTGGCTGGCTTAATGGCAACGATTAAAGCGGCGGAAGCAGGAGTAAATGTTGAACTGTTCTCTTTAGTACCAGTAAAACGTTCGCATTCTGTATGTGCCCAAGGTGGAATTAACGGTGCCGTAAATACGAAAGGTGAAGGGGATTCTCCATGGATCCACTTTGACGATACAATTTATGGTGGGGACTTCTTAGCGAACCAACCACCAGTTAAAGCAATGTGTGAAGCAGCACCTGGTATCATTCATTTAATGGACCGTATGGGTGTTATGTTCAACCGTACGGAAGAAGGACTTCTTGATTTCCGTCGTTTTGGTGGAACGCAACATCACCGTACAGCATTTGCTGGTGCAACAACTGGACAGCAATTACTATACGCATTAGATGAGCAAGTACGTCGTCACGAAGTAGCAGGACTTGTAACGAAATATGAAGGTTGGGATTTCTTACGAGCTGTTGTTGATGATGAAGGTGTGTGCCGAGGAATCGTTGCACAAGACTTACAAACTATGGAGATTAGAAGTTTCCGAGCTGATGCCGTGATTATGGCAACAGGGGGCCCTGGTATCATCTTCGGAAAATCAACAAACTCCATTATCAATACAGGTACAGCTGCTTCTGCTGTATATCAACAAGGCGCATATTATGCAAACGGTGAGTTCATTCAAATTCACCCAACAGCAATTCCTGGAGACGATAAATTACGTCTGATGAGTGAATCTGCACGTGGTGAAGGTGGGCGTGTTTGGACATATAAAGATGGTAAACCATGGTACTTCTTAGAAGAAAAATATCCGGCTTACGGAAACCTTGTACCTCGTGATATCGCAACGCGTGAAATCTTTGATGTTTGCGTAGAGCAAAAACTAGGTATTAACGGTGAAAACATGGTGTACTTAGATCTTTCTCATAAAGATCCGAAAGAACTAGATATTAAACTTGGTGGAATTATTGAAATCTATGAGAAATTTACAGGTGACGATCCTCGTAAACTACCAATGAAAATCTTCCCAGCTGTTCACTATTCAATGGGCGGGCTATGGGTTGATTATAAGCAGATGACAAGCATTCCAGGTTTATTTGCAGCAGGTGAGTGTGATTATTCTATGCACGGTGGTAACCGTCTTGGTGCGAACTCACTATTATCAGCAATTTACGGTGGTATGGTAGCAGGACCAAATGCAATTGAATATATGAAAGGTCTTTCTAAATCATCAGATGCTGTTTCATCTACTGTGTATGAACAAAATGAATTAATCGAAACAGAGAAATTTAACAATATTTTAACGCTCGATGGTAACGAAAATGCGTATGTTCTTCATAAAGAGCTTGGAGAATGGATGACAGATAACGTTACAGTAGTTCGTGAAAATAAAAAATTATTAGAAACAGATGCAAAAATTGAAGAATTAATGGCGCGTTACAAACGTATTAACATTAACGATACAGCGAGATGGAGTAACCAAGGTGCTTCATTTACACGCCAACTTGCAAATATGTTTGAATTAGCGCGTGTTATTACAATTGGCGCATATAACCGTAATGAGAGCCGTGGGGCGCATTACAAACCTGAATTCCCAAATCGTGATGATGCAAACTTCTTAAAAACTACGATGGCAAAATTTGAAGGAGAAGGAAATGCGCCGGCATTCCATTACGAAGATGTGGATATTTCATTAATTAAACCACGTAAACGTGATTATTCTTCAAAACACGATGTAGCTGCTAAGGGTGAAGAGAAGGGGGATAAACAACATGTCTGAGAAAACAATCCGCCTCATCATTACAAGACAAGACGGACCAGATGCGCAAGCGTTTGACCAAGAGTTTGAAATTCCGTATCGTCCGAATATGAATATTATTTCGGCGCTTATGGAAATTCGTCGTAACCCTGTTGATTCAAAAGGAAATCAAACGACGCCGATTGCATGGGATATGAACTGTTTAGAGGAAGTATGTGGTGCATGTTCGATGGTGATTAACGGAAAACCACGTCAATCATGTACAGCGCTTATCGATCAATTAGAACAACCAATTCGCTTAAAGCCGATGAAGACATTCCCGGTTGTACGTGACTTACAAGTTGACCGTAGTCGCATGTTTAATGCTCTAAAACGTGTTAAAGCTTGGATTCCAATTGATGGTACGTATGACTTAGGACCAGGGCCAAGAATGCCTGAGAAGAAACGTCAGTGGGCTTATGAGCTTTCAAAATGTATGACATGTGGTGTTTGCTTAGAATCATGTCCAAACGTAAATAGTAAATCGGACTTTATTGGACCAGCTCCGTTATCACAAGCTCGTCTATTCAACTCACATCCAACGGGTGAAATGCATAAAGCAGATCGCTTACGTGCGATTATGGGTGATGGAGGACTTGCAAACTGTGGTAACTCTCAAAACTGTGTGCAATCATGTCCAAAGGGTATTCCATTAACAACTTCAATTGCGGCGTTAAACCGTGATACAACAATTCAATCGTTCAAAGATTTCTTTGGTAGCGACAATAACTATTAATAAATATTGCCTCTTCATATCGAAGAGGCAATATTTATAACTTTATTTTTCTGTTTATTCCGTTTATTTCGAGATAAAAAGGAGAGGGAACAATGAAGAGGATTTCTTATATTGAAGACTTTGAGCAATGGGAAAGTGGTTTTTCGTTTTACAATCCTGTAAAGGTTCGTTTTGGTGAAGTAGATATGTTTGGACATGTAAATAATGTCGTTGCCTTTACCTATTTTGAAGAAGCGCGTATCGCATTGTTTAAAGAACTTGGATTTATGCAAGAATGGACGCATGAATCTTCAGAAACGATGATTGTTGTTGCGGATTTACAATGTAATTTTATTAAGCAAATATATTTTGATGAACAGTTGAAGGTGTATGTAAAAGCGGGATCAGTTGGGAATTCTTCATTAGATTTGCATTATATGGTGAAGAATGCAGAAGGAGAAGTTTGCTTAGTTGGTCGTGGTATGATGGTCCAAGCGTCGAAAAAAACGGGAAGAGGCGAACCGTGGCCTGAAGAGTGGAAGAAAAAATTAATACAATGATAGAGTGAAAGAACAATAAGAGAGCAATTGCTCTCTTATTTTTTATCTTCCATCGCCTCTTCTAATGTTAAATGATGTTTATATATGTATGTAGCGTATGGATTTCCAACGTAGCGCAAGTGCCACGGTTCATATGAATATTCTGTTGTTTCCGTTTTATCTTCTAAATAACGAATGACAAAGCCAAATTCATGAGCATGTTTTGCAACCCATTTACCTTCGTTTGTCTCTCCAAAAATAGGCTCTAATTGGAATTTAGCAGATTTTGAACTAATATCCATTGCTAAACCAGTTTGATGTTCACTCGTACCGGGAATGGCACTTACTGAATCCGCCTCAGCTTTTCCTTGACGTCTAACGTATGTATCATGTAATGATTTTTGGCGTTTGTATGAACGATAACCAGATACGGCTGTAAGTTCAAGTCCTTCTTTCTTTGCCGCTTCAAACATACTTTCAAGCGCATCTGCAGCATCTTTGCGCAGTAATGTTTTTTCTTTATCTTTTGGACTAGTAAATGGTACGTTTGGTCTCGTTAAGTCTTCAGGTGTGTATCCGTCTGGTAGTTTTCGATGTTTATTAACTAATACAAGATTAGACTCTGGATTTGTTACAACGGAAAAATCATTGTCTAGCTTCTTTGCATTATGATCAGCTTTTGGAAAAGCAGGAATCTCTTCTTTTTGGTGGTTACTATGCTGTTGACTTTCGACAGCTTTCGCATTATTTTGTAGTGGTGATTTAGAACTAAAGTAAGCGAAAGAAGTGATACCGATTACAATAGTAGTGGCAGAAATAATAATTATCTTTTTCATGATGCCTTGTAATCACAGTCCTTTCTTAATAAAATGTGTATTGTTTTTATTATAAGTCTAGTTTGTTGAAAAAGAAATATAAGAGTCGTAACGTAATAGAAATGCAAAGAAAATGTCAGAAAATGTGTGAAATTGTAGTATTTTTTCATTTAATTCATTTCTTATCTTTCATGAAATGAATTTTTTATGTAATATATATACATAAGAAGATGTAGCGATTATCGAGAATAAAGAACTTCTTGTATAGACTAGGAGTGAATGGGAATGGATTTTGCAACAATTATTGGACTTATTTTAGGATTTGTAGCAGTGGTAGTAGGGATGGTCGTCAAGGGCGCTGACGTAAATGCCTTATTAAATCCTGCCGCAGCATTAATTATTTTTATCGGTACATTTGCTGCAGTATGTATCGCATTTCCGATGAATCAACTAAAAAGGGTTCCAAAATTATTTAAAGTTCTTTTTGGTTCAAATAAAAAGGATTTGAGTTATGAACAGTTGCTAGAATTGTTTGTTCATTGGACATCAGAAAGTAGAAAATACGGTATTTTGTCTTTAGAGCAGCAATTAGACAAAATTCAAGATGAATTTCTTTTGCGTGGTATGAAATTTGTGATTGATGGCGTATCTGCAGAAGATTTAGAACAGATTCTAGAAGCCGAATTGGAAGCAATTGAAGAAAGGCATGCAAAAGGAGCGGCAATTTTTTCTCAAGCTGGTACGTATGCACCAACATTAGGGGTTTTAGGTGCTGTTATCGGTCTTGTAGCTGCACTTGGCAATTTAACTGATATTGAAAAGTTAGGACATGCTATTTCAGGTGCGTTTATTGCAACGATTTTTGGTATTTTCTCAGGTTATGTATTATGGCATCCATTTGCAAATAAGTTAAAACAAAAATCTGCAGCTGAAATCGAGAAAAAGCGTTTAATCATTGATTGTTTATTAATGTTACAAGAAGGTACATATCCGTTTATTATGAAGAACCGCATTTTAGGTTCACTTTCTGCAACTGAGCGTAAAAAGCTAGAAAAAGGAGCAGAAAACAATGCGGAGTAAGAAAAATAGAAGAGGCAAAAAGAAAAAACACGATGAGCATATCGACGAAACTTGGTTAATTCCATATTCTGATATGTTAACGTTGTTATTTGCATTGTTCATCGTTTTATTCGCAATGAGTAGTATAGATGCTGCGAAGTTTAAACAGATGGCTGTTGCTTTTCGAAGTGAATTAGCCGGTGGAACAGGCAACAAAGAATTTTTAAGTGATCAGAAGCCAAATGATGAAAAGGAATTATCAGCGAGTAGCCTTGAGGCAGAACAAACAAAAAAACAAGAAGAAGCTAGAGCCAAAGAAAAAAAAGAAATGGATGAATTGAAAGCATTACAAAAAAAGATTGATCAATATATTAATGAGAAACAATTATCCTCTTCTTTTCAAACTAAATTAACTGAAAAGGGATTAATGGTGACAATATTAGAGAATGTGTTGTTTGATTCCGGGAAAGCAGATGTGAAATTAGAATCTTTAGGGATTGCAAAAGAGATGTCTAGCTTACTTGTTTCAGCATCACCCCGTGAAATTACAGTATCCGGTCATACGGATAATGTCCCAATTGCCAATGCACAGTTTGCATCGAATTGGGAATTAAGTACGCAGCGGGCAGTTAATTTTATGCAAGTATTACTGCAAAATAAAGAATTACAACCAGAAAAATTTAGTGCGATTGGTTACGGAGAATACCGTTCAATTGCTCCAAACGATACACAAGAAGGAAAGGCAAAGAATAGACGTGTGGAAGTGTTTATCTTGCCTTTAACAGAGAATGCAAAGTAAAGAGGATGGCGAATGCCATCCTCTTTACTTTGCATCAAATGATTTTAAGTTGTCATGGCGGATTTTACCTTTTTCTGCATCTGATTTTTTGAAATCATAATCATATAAAGCACCTTCCCAATCGCCATACATTGGATTTGGGAAAATAATAAATTTCTCCCCAAATTGTGCTTTTGAATCTGAAACTGCTTGGTTTCGGTCCTTTACAGACTTTCCATCAAAACCAGTGAAGTCAGATAAGTTATCACCGAAGAATAAAACGATATCATGTGTTTGAGAAACGAGTTCACGGCGTTTTTCTTTTCCTTTTTCTTTCGGGTCTTGTAGTAATATATGTTCTTTCGTTGCTTGAGGAGCGCCTACACGCTCAAGGTTTTTAATTGTTGCATCTAATTGGTTCGTTTTACGATTTGAGATGTAGTAAATATCTACACCTTTAGACTCTGTATATTTTAAGAAATCAATTGCACCTGGAAGGGCTTCGGCTTCAGCCTTATTAATCCAGTCATCCCATTTATATGGATAGCCTTTGCCCGTTTTTACGCTCATTGCTTGATGAGGACTGTTGTCTAAAACAGTTTCATCTAAATCAAGTACGATAGCAGGTTTTTTTTCTGTCCCTTTTGCAAGAGCTGCATCAAGCTTCAATTGACCGATATTGTATCCTTGGTAGTACAGTGCTTTCGTTTCACCGGCTGTTTGATACCATAAATCAGCCATTAATTGCTGGTCTGTTAATTTTACTTTCTCTTCTTTCGCCACTGTTTTCTCTTGTGTTCCTGAACATGCTACAAGCGATGTAGATAGAACCGCTACAGATAATAAAGTGGTAATGCCCCTCTTCATCTTCATATGTATCCTCCTTGATGTTAGAAAATCAGTTAATATTATATATCGAAAAATAATATTTTTTGTATGAACATTTGCATATTGTCTTTTGTATATATAGTAGTATGTCCTATATTAGAAAGATGAGAAAAAATAGTGGGAATTATTTTGACAAGTTTAATTGTCGAAATGACAATAATAATTGACAAATCGCACGATAATATTTACAATTTTAACTAAATAGAACAAATGATGGATTAAGGAGATGTTACATATTAAGAGGATGAAGTGTAGTGCTATATTTTATCTTGTATAAACATAGTCTTTGAAAGAGAGTATGAATGATAGTAAAGGGGAGGCTTTATACTTTGAGTTTACAAATTCAAAACTTAACGAAACAATTTGGGGAATCAAAAGCAGTTAACGGCTTGCAAATTTCGTTACCAAAAGGTGAAGTGTTAGGATTACTTGGACGAAATGGTGCAGGAAAAACAACGACAATCAAAATGCTTCTCGGATTATTAACGCCTAATGAAGGCTCTATTACATGGGATGGAAAACCATTTGGGACTAGTGGAGTAACGATAGGGTACTTACCAGAAGAAAGAGGCTTATATACAAAAAGTAGAGTAGTAGACCAGCTGCGATATTTTGGCAGATTAGAAGGCATGACGAAAAAAGAAGTAGATCTTGCTATTGATCACTGGTTAGATCGATTAGCGATACCGGAATATAAATTTAAAACGGCAGGAGAGCTTTCAAAAGGGAACCAGCAAAAAATTCAATTAATTGCTGCTCTTCTTCATAACCCTGAACTTCTCATTTTAGATGAGCCATTTAGCGGACTGGATCCAGTGAATGCGGGAATGTTAGCTAGCATTATTGAAGAACAAGTACAGAGCGGAAAGACAATTATTTTATCTAGTCATCGTATGGAACAAGTGGAGGCTTTTTGCCAACATGTATGTATTTTGAAAAAAGGTGAAGCGGTCGTAAAAGGTCAATTAAGTGATATTAAAAAAGAATATGGTTTCCGTAATTTAACGATTGAAGATACAGAAGAGAATGAAAAGGGATTAAAAGCTATTCATGTATCGTATGAAAAACAACAAGGCCTTCTTTATGTGAAAGTGCAAGATGACGCAGAAGCTCTAAACATTTTACAACAATTGCAAGAACAAGGTATTACTTTACGACAATTTAAAATGTTAGAGCCAACGTTAAACGAAATCTTTGTAGAGAGGGCGAAATAACGATGCGTAAATTTTCTCACGTATTTTCATTTTATTTTAGGGAAGCATTTTTATCTAAAAAATCATTAATTACGAGTGCGATTTTGTTTTTAGTTGTGTTTGGGCTTTTCGCATTTAATCATTTCACAGCTGATAACGATAAAGGAAAGGATAAATTTGCTGTAGTAACAGAAAGCGATACGTATAAAGTGCAAGAAAGTGATATAACAAAGTTACTTCCGTCTGCTAAAGTAACGGTAGAAAATAAGGATAAGTTTAATGAACTACGTAAGCAAGTAGAAGATGGGGATTTAGACGGTTTATTCCGTATTACAGAAAAGAATGGTATCCCAGAAGTGACGTATATGTATAGTGGTTTTCCGAGTCAATCAACGGCTACACTTATGGCAAGTTATTTGAAGGAACAGTATACAGCGGTAATGATTGAAAAAAATAACGTATCTGCCGAAGTAGCAAAACAGTTACAGATGGAAATTCCGTTAAAACAAGAGGCGGTAAAAGATCATGCATCTTCCTTTGGTATTGGCTATGTTTTCTCGTTTGCTTTATATATGTTTATTATTGTGTTTGGAACTGCAATTGGGACGACGATAGCATCTGAAAAATCATCCCGTGTTATGGAGTTAATGCTTCCGAAAGTAAAACCATTAACAATGCTACATGCTAAAATTTTAGCAATTGTTTCTAGTGCTTTACTATTACTTATTACTGCTTTTCTTGGTTTTCTTGTACCGTATTTATTAGGTTGGGTAGACCTAGAAAATGCATCTTTAGTAGGACTTGCACTAGACTTTTCCAAGTTGGATGCTGTAGTAATTAGTATGTTTGTTGTATATTTTGTTACAGGCTATTTACTATATGCAATGTTATATGCAGCGGTTGGTGCTGTTGTATCAAAAATTGAGGATGTGCAATCTCTTTCGTTCCCAATTACAATGTTAGGTATAGCAGCATTTTTCATTAGTATTAAATCACTATTTGATCCTAATAGTACATTAGCTGTAGTTAGTTCGTATATTCCATTCTTTACACCTATGGTTACATTTTCAAGGCTTGTAGCGGGTGAAGCAGGAACTGTAGAGATTATTGTGACTTTAGTCATTTTATTGGTGACTATTGCTATCGTCAATATGCTTGCAAGCCGCATTTACGTAAACGGTGTAATGAATTACTCAGACAAAGTGAAATTTAAAGATTTAGCAAAATTCATAAAGCGTCAATAACGAGAGAAAAGCATGGTTTTCTATTGAAATCATGCTTTTTCTTTATGTATAAATTAAAAATAGTATATAATAATAAGAGTTGTCTTTTAATAGAATGAATAAAAAGGAGGGTGTGCAGATGGGGATTAGTAGTCGTTTTACAGTAGGTGTTCACATGCTGACATTACTTGCGATAGATCGAAACTCTCGCTGTACCTCTGAATGGATTGCCGGTAGTGTGAATACAAATCCAGTTGTGATTCGTCGCATTACAGGAATGTTGAAGAGAGCAGGACTTGTTGATGTACAAGCTGGTAAAGGTGGTACGACACTTGCTCGTGATTTAGAAGAAATTACATTACTTGATGTATATAAAGCAGTGGAAGTTGTAGAAGAAGGACAGCTATTTTCCTTCCATGAAAATCCCAACATTGAATGTCCAGTAGGAGCTAATATTCAATCAGTATTAGAAATTATTTTAATGCAAGCGCAAGAAGCGATGGAAAATGTACTTGCAAATGTAACAGTAGATCAATTAGTTACAAATTTAAAGTCTAAAATGAAAGAGTAAAAAAGCGAGCATCCTCATAATGAGGGCTCGCCTTTTTTTATTCAGAAATATTGAAAATTTTATTTTTCAGTATTTAAAATGAATTTACCTACGATAGCTGCTACGATACCACCAAGAATTGGTGCGATGATGAATACCCATAGTTGAGAAAGTGCTTCTCCGCCAGCGAATAAAGCTGGTGCGATACTACGAGCTGGGTTAACAGAAGTTCCAGTTAACGGAATACCTAATAAGTGAACTAAAACTAATGTGAAACCAATTACTAATCCTGCTAGAGAAGAACTTCCTTTTTTACCTGTTACAGCAACGATCACTAAAATGAATACGAAAGTTAAAATAAATTCAACTAGAAATGCTCCAGATAAACCAAGAGTTCCAAAACCGTTTTGTCCTAAATTATCTAAAGGTGCTTTAGCAGATTTTAAAATTGTTACTAACGTTGCAGTTCCTAATAAACCACCTAAAATTTGAGCTAATACATAATAACAAAGTTCCATAGCGTTCATTCTTTTGTTGATGAACATAGCTACTGATACTGCTGGGTTAATGTGACATCCAGAAATTGTTCCGATGCTATATGCCATAGCCACAATAGATAGACCGAAAGCCATAGCGATTCCTAGGGTTCCAATTCCTTCAATTCCGCCGCCAATGACAGCTACTCCAGTTCCGAATAATACAAGTACAAATGTACCAATAAATTCAGCGATTGCTTTTTTTAACATAATTTACCTCCTAATATTGCGCATGAAACGTATTATAACATAGGTTTTAGTATAAACAGCTAATGAAATACTATTCTGATAAGGGGGAATAGGGGGACAATAAAAAAAGAGTGTGGTTCTTTGTTTATAGAACCACACTCTTTTTTATGCTGTTTTTCTCTGTTTAACGACTGGAACAGATCGATTTAAAATGCTATTTGCAACCATTCCCAACATAATAATAATCATTCCAAGTAGGGAAAGACCACCAGGAAGTGAACCATTCAAGAAAATAATTTCGCCAAGTACGGTAAAAACCATCGTTCCAGCTTGCGTTGCTTCAACAGCTCCAAGCAGAGCGAGATTATCTTTGGCTAAGTCAGTAGCAAAGAAAAATGTCATTGTCGCTATAACGCCAGAACATAATGCTAACAAAAATCCTTGTAGCATTTGGCTTGATGTTGGAATACCTGTAGTAGAAAATCCGTATATACCAAGTAAAATTGTTATAGGAAGACTGCCTATTGCCATTCCTAATACACGTTGGAATGTATCAAGGCGCCCGCCAACAAGTTCCATCATTTTTCGGTTACCGAACGGATATAAGAAAGCAGCTAACACGACAGGTAAAAACCCTGAAATAAACTGAGTCATTGTAATGTGACCTGCTGCAGTTGCTTGCATAAAAATTACACCAAGTAAAATAAATAATGCGACATATAAACTACGAAGTGGAATTTTTCCGCGTACAAATTTCGTACCTGATTTTGTATCTATTTTAACGAAAAATAATGGTGAGAGTAGTAAACCTGCTAATATAGTAACTTGCCAAGTTCCAGCAACGAGCCAAGCGGGAGAAAAGACAGCTGCAAAACTTAATAAAGAATAGAAACCAATACCGGCAACAGACCCCCACCCGATCCAAGCCAAGGGATGTTTCTTTAATTCTTCCCATAACCCTCTTAAGTTTTTGCGAAATAAAACGATAAGGAATAAAATAGGGAGAGCGAATAAAAAGCGGAAGGAAGCTGTCCAAGCCCAGCTCGTTCCAGATACATTCATCGCCCGATTAATAATAAAGGTTGCGGAAAAAAAGGCTGATGATAAAAGGCCTAATAAAATTGCGCGCATGAAGTATAGCACTCCTTTCGAAATCCGATGATTATGTATAGTATAATATACTTTATAATAATAAAAGTAAACTATTTTATATTTTAAGGTGGTTTTATATATGAAAGAACATGAAGATATGCAAACGAAAGAAGTCATTCAGCAAGTAGGTCAGTTATTAAGGCAAATTCGAAATGAGCAAAAATTAAGTTTAGAAGAATTAGCTCAAAAAACAGGAGTTAGTAAATTAACGTTAGGAAAGATTGAAAGGGGCGAAACGAATCCGACGTTAGCCGTCATTTGGAAAATAACGAAAGGATTATCGATTCCTTTATCAAGATTGATGGTTGTTGGAGAGCCTGTAGCTGTTGCGCGCTGCGGAGAAGGATTTGCAGTAGATGTAGGACAAGCATGGCATTTAGAAACAATGTTCCGTTATACGAAAGAAACGGGGATGGAAATGCACCGTGCTTGTTTACGATCGAATAGTATATATGAACCAGAAGCGCATCATGAAGGTGCTATTGAGCTTGTGACGGTAATGAAAGGGAAAGTGTCGATTCAAGTAGAAAGCGATGTATACGAATTAAATGAGTTCGACTCGATTCAATTTGAAGCGAATAAGAAACATAGTTATAAGAATGAAGAAGATGAAGTAGCCGTATTACATTTAACGATGAAATATTCTTCATGAAAAAAAATCCCCTATAGAAAATCTATAGGGGATTTTGTATACGCTATGCACAAATATATGAAAGAAGGTTATTAGTAAGAGCGTGGCATAAGTAATAAACAAATAAAGTAAACTAAAAACCCCGTCCCAAAACATAAAACAGCAATGACCCAAAGTATGCGAATGAGAGTAGAGCTAATATCAAAATATTCTCCTAAACCACCGCATATACCAAATAGCATTTTATCAGTTTCGGATTTACATAACCTTTTTGACATCTTCCAATCCACTCCTTTTTATGACAAGCTATATACTTCTATTCTATATGGAAATTTATGAGAAGACTATGAGGTTGTATTACATTTTTTTTAGGAAACAGTCGTATTAATTGTCTTAATTTTCAGCAGATATTAAAATTATATCATGAGGTAAGTTTCAATAAAGGGTGGGAGGAATAGAGATGACGGTATATTGGCTGACTAATGTAATGCTTGAATCAGGGTATACATATGAAGAGGATAGAATTTCTCAAACAGAAACAGAGTTATGTAGTTTACGCATTGAAGATGGAAGAATTAAAAAAATGATAACAGGGACTATTCAAGAGGAAGGGGTATCAATTTTTGATGCCAATCGTTTATTAATTTTGCCTGCTTTCGAAGAAATGCATATTCATATTGATAAAACATATTATAGTGGTCCTTGGAAAGCTTGTATGCCAGCAGAAAGTATTTTTACACGTTTTCATGAAGAAGAGGAAATTTTGCCGAAGCAATTAGCAACAGCTCAAGATAGGGCGGAAAATATGCTAGCGTTATTGCTTCAAAATGGTGCAACGAATATAAGAACGCATTGTAATGTTGATCCGATTATTGGACTTGGTAATTTGGAGGCGACGTTAGCGGCGTTGGAAACATATAAAAAACAGGCTTCTGGTAGAATTGTTGCTTTTCCGCAACATGGATTATTGCGCAGTAATTCTGTGCAACTTGTGAAAGATGCGATGCGTATGGGTGCGCATCTAGTCGGTGGAGTGGATCCAGCTACAGTGGATAATGATATTGAAAAATCATTACATACCATTATGGATATCGCAGTAGAATTTAATGCGGACGTTGATATTCATCTGCATGATGCGAATAATCTTGGGACGTTTACGATGAAGAGATTGGCAAGTTTAACAGAGGAAGCGGGATGGCAAGGTCGCGTAACGATTAGTCATGCGCTTGGACTTGGTGGTGTTACAGATAAAGAGATTGAAGAAGTGGCGGAAAGACTAGCAGCTTTACATATTGATATTACTTCAACAGTACCAATTGGGAAACAAGTAATCCCAATTCCGTTATTAGATAAAAAAGGTGTGAAAGTTTCGTTAGGAAATGATAGTATTACAGATCATTGGTCACCGTTTGGAACAGGTGATATGTTGCAAAAGGCAAATCGATTAGCGGAACGTTTTGGATGGAGTGATGAAAAATCGTTAGGAAAAGCACTTCGCTTTATTACGGGGGGAAAAGAAACGTTAAACAGTGAAGGGAAGCGAGCTTGGCCGAATGTAGGAGATGAAGCGAGTTTTGTTTTGACGAATGCAACATGCGTCGCTGAAGCAGTAGCGCGTCAAACAGAGAAGCATTTAGTCGTGCATAAAGGAAATATTGTTGTTGGAAGTTTAAGTGAGGTTAAATTAAATAATCTTGTGTAAAAGAATCGTTTAAATGTTTTGAGGAGGGTTCTAATGGTGAGTAGAGAACTCTTCTTTTTTATTCTTACAATATATTTTTTTTAGGAAGCTAGAAGGGATGAAAAATTTGGACAATCAACATAACCAAAATCATATTATGGGAACTTTGCAATGGTTTATCTTTTTATTAGCGAATTCAATCGCATTACCAATTGTCGTTGGCGGATTATTTCATCTTACGACGGAAGAAATATTTTATTTAATGCAGCGTACATTTTTTGTAGTTGGTATATCATCTTTTTTACAAGGGTGGATTGGGCATAGACTGCCAATTGCGGATGGGCCAGCTGGATCTTGGGTTGGAGTATTTACCGTACTTGCTTACGCAACGGTCGGACAAGATCAATTACATAGTACATTGCAAATTTTAGAATTAGGAATGATAATTTCTGGTGTTATTTTAATAGGGTTAGGTGTAACTGGTTTTATTGGACGTATTTTATTTTTGTTTACGCCGCTTGTGACAGGGACGTTTTTACTTTTATTATGTTTACAATTAAGCGGTGTATTTTTAAAAGGAATGCTAGGGATTACTGCTACTGTTTCTCAAATCGATGGATTTACAGCGGTAATTGCGTTTAGCATATTTCTTTTCGTTATTATACTATCTAATTTTGGAAAAGGTTTTGTCAAAAGTTATGCGGTTTTAATAGGATTAATTAGTGGATGGATTCTCTTTCTCATTGCAGGAAAAGTGACGATTCCAGCTCAAGTAACTCATTTTGTGCAACTTCCGCAAATATTTGCTTGGGGACTTCCAAAATGGAATACAGGTATGGCTGTATCGAGTTTCGTTATGGTATGTATTTTAGTTTCAAATACAGTGGCAGCTATTATAGCAATTAATCAAGCTACTATTCAAAAAGGGACTATTGAACAGAAACAGTTGAAGGATGGAACATGGGTTGGAGGTATTTCGCATATCATTTCTTCTGTATTTTCAACTGTAGGTGTCGTGCCGTTACCAGCAACGGCAGGATTTATACGTTTAACGAAACAAAAATATATACGATCATTCTTACTAGCATGTATATTACTAGTCGTAATGTCGCTGTTTCCGAGTATAATTCGTTATTTAGCATCTTTACCATCGGCCGTCGCATCTGCGGTTTTAATGGCTTCATTCGTACAGCTAATTGGAATTGGATTCAATAATATAAAACAAGTGGAGCTTAATGAAAGGAATGTAACAATTTTAGGCGTTGCTGTATTATTTGGAAGCGGTGTTATGTTTTTACCGTCTGGAGCACTCCAAACCTTGCCGTCTGTTATGCAGTATATATTCGGAAATGGTTTATTTGTAGGTACTGTTGTAAGTATATTGCTAGAACAAATATGGCGTACCGAAAAGTAAGTGGATACAAAGAGTGTACGCACTGTATAAAAGTCTAAAATAACATGTGAAATAAAGCCCATTTTCATTCACCACCCGCACATTTCGTTCATACAATATCTTGACTAAATAAACACCCAACTTACACATACACAGCTCTGGCTTAAGCAAGGAGGGTTATACCAGTTGAAGGAAAAAGCGTATCAATCTAAACCTTTACTCACAAAGAGAGAGAGAGAAGTATTTGAATTACTGGTTCAAGATAAAACAACGAAAGAAATTGCAGGTGAACTTTTTATAAGTGAAAAGACAGTTCGTAACCACATCTCAAACGCAATGCAAAAGCTAGGGGTTAAAGGACGTTCACAAGCAGTTGTTGAGCTTCTTCGCATGGGAGAGCTCGAACTATAAGAAAGCAGCCGACTTTTATATGAAGAGTCGGCTATTTTTTTGTTTGTATTTTGAACTTAAAAAAGGTATCTCGGACTTTGAGAGGGAAGATATGTTTAAGAAAGAAATGTTAAAAATAATTATTTTAAAATATGATGAGGTATCCGTGTCATTCATGGATAAGAAGGTGCACATATGAAGTTGTATTTTAAGGATATGGAGATAGGTGAAATTAAAGATGTTTTTGGAGACATGCCATGGATGTATGGAACAATTCGTTTATTCGAGAATAGTAAACCGTTCCAAAAATATTTTCGTGAGATGGTAGACGAAGATAGTATATTTGATTTTGAAAGCATAGACCCTGAATTTTTATATGAAGAAAATTGGGCTATTTTTGATGAGGATGCTCAGCGGTATTTAGGGATTGATATACCTGCTATTCATATGGAGGATAACACGATTGCGTGGCGCTGGAGATAAAGTTATCAGGTTGTGAACATCTTATGAAAGAATTCAAACGAGAACAATAAGCAGACTTTTATAAAAAATGTCAGCTAGTTGTTCTCGTTTTTTTCGCTTGCTATATGAATGATAAGAACACTCCATACATAAATAGGTAGTAAGGAGGGGATATGTTGAAAAGGGTATTGTTAGTTTCAACAAGCGCTCATGATATGAATGGACACCCGACTGGTTTGTGGCTGGAAGAGCTCGCAGCTCCTTATAATTTGTTTGAAAAAGCTAAGTTCGATGTTGATATTGTGTCGATACAGGGCGGTAGAGTGCCGATTGATAGAGTTTCTATTCCGAACGGGATACCTCGTGAATTTAAACATGTCGCTTCTTTATTGCGAAATACGAAGCCGATCTCAACGGTTCATTTTTCGGATTATGATGCGGTTTTATTTGGTGGTGGGCACGGGGCGATTGTAGATTTTCCAGGTAATCCATATGCTGCAAATTTGATTGAGAATATGTACAACAACAACCGGATTGTAGCGGCTGTTTGTCACGGAGTAAGTTCTTTAGTCGGTGTGAAAAATAAGGACGGCTCGTTTTTTAGTGCGGGTAAGCATATAACAGGTTATACAAATGATGAGGAAAAAGCTGTACATTTAGAAAAGCGAGTGCCGTTTTTGTTAGAAAGTAAATTGAAAGAAGAAGGGGCTTTGTTTTATGTGGCTCCAAATTTTACGCCGCACGTCGTAGTAGATGGGCGTTTAATTACAGGGCAAAATCCGCAGTCTAGTATGGAAATAGGGAAAGCTATAAGAAGAGCTGTAAATAAAGTATAGAAAAAGTGCTCGTTACTCATAAAGGTAGCGGGCATTTTTTCTATAGTGTAAATTGAAAACCACTTAAACTAAAAAGATGTATCGAGTATAATGACTTCATTTATAATTAATCGTGAATTTGCTATACTATTTTGTATGGACAAAAGGGGAGGCTCTTTTAATGAGAAAAGTTGCGTGTGCAAATACTTATATTAATAAAATAAAGCCCGTTATTAGAAAAACGAGTTTTAGTCAATTGAAAATAGATGAAATTGCGAAGTATATGGATATTAGTAAAGCTACTTTATATAAACGTTTTTCTTCAAAAGATGAGATTATTGAAGCTGTGGTAGAAGATTTTATGAACTACCTTCTTGAAGGGGATGCGGATAATCAAGATGAAAGTATGTCTTTTGCAGAACGTTTCCAAAAGACGTTTATTCACTCTTTAAAATGTGTGACATACATTTCTGATGTCTTTTTACAAGATTTGAAAGAGGCATATCCGCACTTATCTGATCAGTTAGTCGCTGCACAACAAAATCGTAATCATAATTTGCAAATGTTTTTTGAAGCTGGTATGGAACAAGGCTACTTTAATAAAATGAACGCACAATTATTTATGGTGCAAGATGATGTGATGTTAAGACGTATTATAGATCATTCTTTTTGTATTCAGTACGATATTACGTTAAAGAAAGCGATACTTGATTTTTATCAACTAAAGAAGTATCAACTGTTTAAACCGGAGTATATAGACGCGATTGATGATTCTGAAATTGAAAAAGAAGTTATGGCTATTTTGCAAATGATTTCGTAAAAAAGCAGATTTTCCTATATGAATGGAAAATCTGCTTTTTTATTACATGTTATTTGTTTATGTGTTGTAATACTAATTCGGCTACTGGACCACCTGAAGCTGGGTTTTGACCAGTGATAACACGATTATCTTCTACAGCGTAAGCTTCCCAAGGCTGCGTGGCTTTTTCGTAAAGTCCTCCATTTTTAATAAGTTCATCTTCTGTTAAAAATGGAACGAATTGATCCAATTCAACTAGTTTTTCCTCTTCATTTGAGAATCCTGTTACTTTTTTACCACTAATTAAACGTTCCCCATTACTTAATGTGATATGAAATAAACCAGCAGCTCCGTGGCAAACAGAGGAAACAATTCCGCCATTTTCATAAATGCTACGGCTAATCATTTGGAGTTCTTTATTTTCAGGGAAGTCCCAAATCACACCGTGACCACCTGCGTAATAAATAACAGCATAGTCTTCCGGATTCACTTCACTCGGTTTCATGGTAGAACCGAGACGATTCATAAATTCTTTCTTTTGATACCATTCCCAATCGACGCTCTCCGCCATTGCTAAACTATGCGGATCAATCGGTGTATAACCACCTTGTGGGCTAACATAATCTACTTCGTAACCAGCTTCTTCAACTTTTTTAACGAAATGGACAGCTTCACCAAGCCAAAGGCCAGTAGCTCGATTTAAACTTGGATATTTTTCAACGCTCGTTAATACAACTAACATTTTTTTCTTCATCATAATCCTCCTATAATGTTTCTTCTATATATAAGTTCATTATTTTATTAAGTTAGAAATTGCAAATCTGAATAACCATGTCAGTCCTCCTTATATCGGATTTGAAATTAGTGTATAACAATTTTTGAACAAAGTAAACTAAAAACACTAAATTAGTTTACTTTGTGTATTTTTCGTTGACAAACTGTAATGCTGAAACTATGATAGTTCCATGAATAGCGAACAATGGACATGTTTCGTTTCGAATTCAATTTGTCGCGCGATACATTTGATGAAGTTGTTTAGCAGTGATGGAAGTGCTAAACAACTTTATTTTCATTTTTAGTTATTACAATCAGGAGAGGTGTTACACATGGGGAAAGATATAAGTAACCATTCAAAATGGTTTGTTTTCACATTATGTTTTATCGTTTTATTAGGACCGATGAATGCGGTTTTATTTAATGTTGCGTTAGAGGATATTGCTCATGATTTATCTATTAGTCAATCAAAAGTAAGTTGGGTTGTAGTAGGTTATTCCTTAGTTGTGGGTATTGGTTCAATGATATATGGGAAGCTTGCTGATCGTTATAGTGTAAAAAAACTATTGATTATTTCAATCATCATATTTGTAGCTGGGTCCATTATTGGATTTGTAAATCAATCTTATGCGATTGTCATTTTTGCAAGATTAGTGCAGGCGAGTGGGGGCGCGGCGTTTATCGCGCTTAGTATGATTGCGGTAGCAAAATTAGTCGTTCCTGCTAAGAAGCCTGGTGCTTTAGCGATGATTAGTTCTTCTATTGCATTAGCGGTTGGTATTGGTCCTTTAGTTGGCGGGGCTATTACAAATACACTAGGATGGCCATATTTATTTTTATTTATGGTTATTTCAGTAGTGGGGATTGTCTTGCTTATGAAATTTATGCCAGAAGAATCGCGGCATACGGATGAAGCGTTTCATTTTGATTACATTGGAGCGGTATTATTATTTGCGTTCATTACGACTGTTTTGTTAGGTGTCAATATGAATAGTTGGTTATTTGTGTTATCGGTAGCTTTCTTATTTTTGTTTGCGGTTCGCATGAAGAACGCGGAGCATCCATTTATTGATATTGAGTTATTTTCGAACAAAGCATTTCTTCGTTTAATAGCAATCGGATTTATAATGAATGTGGCGTTATGTGCTAATTTATTATTGTTGCCATTGCTGTTAGGAAGGGAGCACGGATTGTCTCCGTTTGTTATCGGAATTGTATTATTTGTTGCATCACTCTTTGGTATTGTGTCTAGTTTTATTACTGGAAAGATTGTCCCTTCGTTTGGAAATGTGAATATGATTTATGTAGCGTCTGTCATTATGATTGTTGGCTTTTTAATTTTAGGGTTTATTCCGAATGGAAGTATAGTCGTTATTGTATTGGCGATTATTTTGACGTTTATGAGTTATTCTGCCATTCAAGTATCATTGAACACATTTATACCAAAAACATTACATGCAGCTAAAGTTGGAGTCGGTCTTGGCTTATATAATTTAATTAACTTTTTCGGTATGGCATTTGGACCAGTTGTAGCGAGCAAAATTATGGAATCTACAAATAGTTATCGTTTGAATTTTATTTTAATCGTTCTGTTCATTTCTGCTCATTTCTTCTTATTAATAGGAATGTCTTCTTTCCAAAAAAAGATGGAGCATTAAATATGTACTTTATATAGAAGAAACCGACTTTCATATAGAAGGTCGGTTATTTTTCTGTCTTGCAAATTACGAAAAAAAGGAGCAAAATAAAAAAGGTCCTAGTCTATACAGGTACAAATGAAAAATTTCATATAGAAGCAGTTTAAGTGCGCGAACTTAAAGTGTGTAAAATATAATGATAAAATAAGATGATGAATGAGAAAACGGGTGATGAAGTTGAATAGAGCAATCGGTGTTATCGATTCAGGAGTTGGCGGTTTAACAGTAGCGAAGGAATTAATTCGTCAGTTGCCGAAAGAGCGTATTATATATTTAGGGGATACAGCACGTTGCCCTTATGGTCCACGTTCTCGAGAAGAAGTGCGTCAATTTACGTGGGAAATGACGGAGCATTTACTAGATTTAAATATCAAGATGTTAGTTATTGCATGTAATACAGCAACTGCAGTTGTATTAGAAGAAATGCAGAAACAATTACCAATTCCAGTGGTAGGAGTTATTCACCCAGGATCACGTACAGCTTTAAAAATGACAAACACGTATCATGTTGGGATTATTGGAACGATTGGAACGGTGAAAAGTGGTGCATACGAAGAAGCGTTAAAGTCTATTAATAATCGTGTTATGGTAGAAAGTTTAGCGTGTCCGCCTTTTGTTGAGCTTGTAGAGAGCGGCAATTTCGAAAGTGAAATGGCGTATGAAGTTGTAAGAGAAACGTTGCAACCGCTGAAAAACACTGATATTGATACGCTTATTTTAGGTTGTACACATTATCCGATTTTAGGTCCTGTTATTAAACAAGTAATGGGAGATAAAGTGCAACTCATTAGTTCTGGTGATGAAACGGCGCGTGAAGTAAGTACCATTTTATACCATAGTAAAATGTTGAATGAGGGAGAGGAACAAAGTGATCATCTCTTCTTAACAACAGGAAAAATAGGCCTATTTAAAGAAATTGCATCAAAATGGTTCGGTCAACCGATTGAAAATGTGAAACATATTTATTTAGAAAAAGAATAATAATAGAATTCATATAAGTGAACTCCTGAGAAATCAGGAGTTTTTTTGTTTATAGGAAGCGCAGCTTGTTCTAAAACATGAAACAGCTCGTATACATAATAGTACAAACTTAGATTTTAGGGGGGAATGGCATGCCTAAATCCACTTTTAAATGGGTTGTTGGTGCTACTGTGAGCGCTGTTTTACTAACAGGGTGTGGCTTTATAAATCAGGAGAAAGCAACGGAACAAATTGATCCACCAAAACAAGTTACGTATACAGAGGGTGGAAAGAAAGAA
This sequence comes from Bacillus sp. BD59S, assembly GCF_007363175.1. Taxonomy (NCBI): domain Bacteria; kingdom Bacillati; phylum Bacillota; class Bacilli; order Caryophanales; family Bacillaceae; genus Bacillus; species Bacillus sp. BD59S. The sequence continues at coordinate 4,189,131 of NZ_CP034686.1, read as the reverse complement.
GTATCTAAAAAAGATAAGCAAGTACAAACGGTGAATAGAGAACTATACCTTGTTGATAAAAATGGCTATGTCGTACCGCAAACGTTAGCTATACCTACTCCGAAAGCAAATGAGGTTATTCAGCAAACATTAGAGTACCTTGTGAAAGATGGACCGGTAACGAATTTATTACCGAATGGGTTCCGTGCAGTCATTCCAGCGAATACATCGATGACCCTTAACTTGAAAAAAGATGGGACGGCAGTCATTGATTTCTCTAAAGAAATGAAAAACTATGCGAAAGAGGAAGAACGTCAAATCGTTGAATCTATTGCATGGACGTTGACGCAATTTAAAGAAATAAAACAAGTGCAGTTCCAAATAAATGGAGAAAAATTAGCGAAGATGCCTGTTGGTGGTACGCCGCTTGGGGAAGGTGTGAGCCGTGCGAACGGTATCAACTTCGATGATGAACAAGTAGCGGATGTAACGAATACAAAACCAGTTATCCTTTATTTTATGGCGCAAAATAATAATAAACAGCAATACTACGTACCAGTAACACGCCGCGTTGTAGAAGGAAAAGAAAATGATTATGCAGCAATTGTAGATGAACTTGTAAAAGGGCCGATTCATCAATCTCTTCTGAACGATTTCAATCCAGGAGTTAAGCTGATTACGAATCCGAAATTACAAGATGGAAATCTTACATTAAACTTTAATGAAAATATATTTATAAACCCAGATAAAAATATGATTTCAAATTACGTATTGAAGTCATTAGTGTTATCTTTAACAGAAAAGAAAGGCGTGAAAAGCGTTTCTATTGAAGTAAATGGTAAAGCGAATCTTATAGATGAAAAGGGCGGAAAGTTAATAAAACCTGTAGATCGTCCAGAAAACGTGAATACAGGTAGTTTTTAATCGTCAATAATTTGATATACTTAAGTAAGAAAGAGGAATTGCTTTTTGGGTTCCTCTTCTTTTATTGTATACATATCATACATTTAAATTTGGCTATACTAACAAGTAGTTATGAGGAGGTTATTTTTATGCGAGTAGATGGTAGAGAAAAAACAGAATTACGCCATATACATATTCATACGAATTATTTAAAACATCCAGAAGGATCAGTGTTAATTGAGGTTGGGGATACAAAGGTAATTTGCTCAGCGACAATTGAAGAGCGCGTCCCGCCATTTATACGTGGAGAAGGAAAGGGCTGGGTAACAGCTGAATATGCGATGATTCCACGTGCGACAGAACAACGTACAATTAGGGAGTCAAGTAAAGGTAAAGTAACAGGACGTACAATGGAAATCCAGCGCTTAATTGGACGAGCATTACGTGCGGTAGTTGACTTAGAAGCGCTTGGTGAGAGAACGGTTTGGATTGATTGTGATGTTATTCAAGCGGATGGTGGAACGCGAACTGCTTCTATTACAGGTGCATACGTAGCGATGGTATTAGCGTTTGAGAAGTTATTACAAGCAGAAAAAGTATCTAAAATTCCAGTGAAAGATTATTTAGCAGCAACGTCAGTAGGGATTGTTGAAGAGCAAGGTGTTGTTTTAGATTTGAACTATGCAGAAGATTCTAAAGCAGACGTTGATATGAACGTAATTATGACTGGAAAAGGTCAGTTCGTTGAAGTGCAAGGAACTGGAGAAGAAGCGACGTTTAGCAGAGCGCAGTTAAATGAATTACTTGATGCTGCAGAACAAGGCATTTTCCAACTGATTGATATGCAAAAAGAAGCGTTAGGTGACATCGTATCTCATATAGAGTAGAGGTGGAAAATATGAAACAAGTTGTTGTAGCGACAAAAAATATGGGGAAAGTACGTGAATTTGCTGAGTTATTTGAGCGATTTGATTTAGAAGTAAAATCATTACACGATTTCCCTCATATTGAAGAAGTCGAAGAAACTGGTGAAACATTTGAAGAAAATGCGATTTTAAAAGCGGATAGTTTGAGTAGACAGTTGAATGCGATCGTAATTGCGGATGATTCAGGTCTTATTGTAGATGCTTTAAATGGGAAACCAGGCGTGTATTCAGCTCGTTTTGCTGGAGAGCCGAAAGATGATCAAGCGAATATTGATAAAGTTTTACAAGAATTAAATGAAGTAGCGTTTGAAAAGCGTAAAGCTCGTTTCTACTGTGCATTAGCAGTGGCTTTCCCTGAAGGGGATAAAAAGCCTGTCATTGTAAACGGGACATGTGAAGGATTCATTTTAGAACAACGCCGCGGGGAAAACGGCTTTGGATATGATCCAATCTTTTATGTGGAAGAATATAAAAAAGCGATGGCGGAACTAAGTTCAGATGAGAAAAATGCTATTAGTCACCGCGGACGTGCTCTACGTAAGCTAGAAGAAAAAATCCCTGAATGGTTTTTAGGAGAATAAGGGAGAGAGATTGATGAAAGCTTTAATCGTAAGCGATAGTCATAGCTCTGTGAAGGAATTACAGCAGTTAAAAGAGAAGTATGAAGGGAAAGTAGATATCATGATTCATTGCGGTGATTCAGAGCTAACGCCTGCTCATGAAGAGTTGCAAGGTTTCCGTGTTGTAAAAGGGAATTGTGATTATGCTAACTTTCAAGACGAAATTGTAACTGATGTAGATGGTATTCGTTTCGTAGTTGTGCACGGACATCGTCATAACGTGAAAATGACGTTACAAACATTAGCGTACCGTGCAGAAGAGGTAGGGGCGCAAGTTGCATGCTTCGGACACTCTCATGTATTAGGTGCGGAATTGATCGACGGCGTATTATTTATTAATCCAGGCAGTATTTTATTACCGCGTCAGCGTGTAGAAAAGACATTTGCTTTATTAGAAATGGATGAAAATCAAATGGAAGTTCGTTTTGAAACACTAGACGGGCAGCTAGTTGAACAAGCAGTTTTTAAAAGAGGATAAGAAAAATTATCCTCTTTTAAAAAAGGTGTTGACTTTATGTATGGTTATACATATAATAAATATTGTCGATAGGGCAACGGCGCTAACGAGTGAAAATAAAATAACATATGCGGGTGTAGTTTAGTGGTAAAACAAGAGCCTTCCAAGCTCTGGTCGAGAGTTCGATTCTCTTCACCCGCTCCATGTCCCAGTAGCTCAGCCGGATAGAGCATACGCCTTCTAAGCGTACGGTCGGGAGTTCGAATCTCTCCTGGGACGCTAAAAAAACCTTGTTATCTTTTGATAACAAGGTTTTTTGTTTGTCTACAAATTGATGTATGTGCAAAAGGTGTGAAAATATTATAACTGGATATATGATAATGAGTATATGCAACAGATTAACAGATTAACAGATTAAAGTGCATTAAAAAGAGCCCTTAAAAACGCCCTTTGCTAGTCAGTTATATTATTTGTTTGTTCAGGCTCATCAAATGGTTTATGCACGTATTGAAAACCGTATCCAGCTTCAACGAGAACTTCATCAACCTTTTCTAAAAATTCTTTGCCCCATTCAGTAAAAAGATATTTCCCGAATATCTTAATAACAAAACCATACCCTTTTACTTCAGGATACCTTTCGTAAACCTCGTCACTTTCTATAAAGCCCAAATACAAATTGATTTTTTCTTGCAGTAACTCAATATGTTTTTCTTCATCAGTCCAGTCTAATTCATCAGCAATGACTAAATAGGCTATTTTTTCTTCTTGATTGTAGCCCATAAAGTCAACTTTTTCTAATTCATATAAAGACATAAAAACACCTCTTATCTATTGTTTTCTTCTAATTTCAACTTTAGTTGGAGGTATTTCCGTGCCGCCTACAAATGGTGGTTTTCCTTTACCTACAACTGTTGCGCCGTGTTCTTCAATTTCGGGAATCGCAATTTTTTGTTTTTTAGTAAGGGGAGCAGTTGGCGAACCCTTTGCTTCAACTATTCTTATATCTTCTAAATCATTATTCGCCCCTAGAAAATCAAGCCTTGTCTTTGTCCCTGTTTTATTAGTCTTTAAAGTTATTTGTTCTACTACTGTATCTACTTCTTTTTCAAATGCTTTCCCAGTTGCTTGATTTATTCCTATTTGTCCCTGTCTTTGGGCTTTTACTGCTTCCGCGCTCTTGTCTATCTTTTTCGCAGTATCTATGGCATCAGCTACCTTTTTGGCACCTTTAACTACTTTTATTCCTTTACCTAGCGGAGTAAGACCCGCAAAAACCATGACGCCAGCGCCAGTGCGTTCCCGCCACGAAAGTTTTTCGCCAGTGTCGGGATCAACACCTTCTATAACGCGTCGTACATCGTATTCTCCTAACTGTTCACTTACAATATTATAAAACTTTTTACCCGCCCTAGTACGATTGAGCAACCGTTATCGAAACTTATCCCTGTTAGTGTGTTACAATGAATAGAAGCGGAAAACGATAATCTCCAATTGACTAGACCTGTGATTGGTTAGAAGGTTGTATAAAAAAGGGAGATGGCGCAAAGATGGCGAGATCAAATGAGAATGATTTAACGGAGAAATTGGCAGAAGGTCACCGGAAATATGGTGATGGCAACTTTACAGTACAGAACATCGGTGATGAAACTAACCCGAACTGGACTGTCGTAAAAAATGTGAGGAAGGGATCAGCAGGCATTCGTGAAGGAGAAGATATATTAAGACTGCGATCAAAATATATAAAATAGTACGGAAATGAGCGGACTGAGAGTTCGAACCCCTCCTGGGACGCTAAAAAACCTTGTTATTTTTTGATAACAAGGTTTTTTTGTTTATTTTAAATTAGTTATTAATAAATTTCTCAAATACAAAACCATAATCTTTCACATTATATTGTTTCTTCGTATCAACAAGCCAGTTAAAGACAATCTCGTTCATTTCTTTAAACTGCTCTGCTAAATTTACTTGTGCGTTTGAAATCTTACAATTCTGTAAGGTAACTGTAAGGTAGTTCGATGGTAACAGATTGTTAATCCTCTATAATGAAGGTAACAACGATAAAACGAGGAGGAAGAAATAATGAAGGGATTAATCGTAACGGGTTTAACAGTTGCTTTTGGATTTGTAGCATATGAGAAATTAACGTATGTAGTTGATGTTGTAAAACATTTAATTGCGTAGAGGAAACTACCATGAGAGGGAAAGGGAATGAGTGAATGAATGGAATGGTTATTTGGAATTATAGGTACTTGTAGTGTAGTGTTATTGTTCTTTGTCCCAAGTGGTATACTTAGTTCGACGACGAGTTTGTTCTTCTTAAGTTTGTTTGCTTGTACGATGCTCATCATTATGTTTTTAATGAAGCGAAGTAAACCAATCTTCTATTGTAGCATGATTGTTATGGCAATTATTGTTCTCCAAATTATTACCCTTGTTATATACCCCACTATTATAAAAGCTTTCCATTAATGATAAATCCTCTGCTTTCGTCGCTGAGGGTTTTTATTTGTACATTTTACATTTTAAGTAAGGATTTTTTTATATTGAAATATAAAAATTAAATATTTTTATATTTCAAACAAAGGGTTTTGAGATGTTGTGTTCTCATTACTCATTTGATATATTTACTTTAAAGATAATTAAAATCTAGAAAAAGAGGCGGACGTATGGATAAAAAAGAAAATACGGTCGTATTGTTTCCGCAGCTATCAGAGCGCTATATTGATGAAGGTTTTTTAGCACTGAAAGAGCGGAAATTCGAAGATGCATTGCGCTGCTTTGAAATATTACGTCAGTATAATGCAGAAACGGAACAAACGGAACTAGCTTCGGTTATTTGTTTGTTAGAATTAAAGCATATGGAAGAAGCAAAAGAGAAGTGTGAACAGTTACTGGAAACAGGAGCTGTATTATTTGGTGATATTCTTGAAACGTATGTGACAATTTTAGTTCAAACAAATGATTATGAAGGCGTAATTGAAACCGTTGAAAAAGTTTTGCAAACGAAAGATATAATGCCGGAACAAAAGGAAAAATTAGCACAGCTCGCTTTATTTGCAGAAGGTATGTTAAATGAAGTAGATACGTCACTAGTCGATTCGAATTTTGAATTAGATGAATTTACTAATGAAATGTTTGGAGAAAACTTTGGGCAAAAGCTAAGAGCGATTCAGCAACTTTCGTTAAAAGACTTAGATCTTGCATTACCTGTTTTAAAGAAATTTTTAGTAGACGAAAAACAGCACCCTTATTTGAAAACTTCTATTTTATATAAAATGATAGAAAATCAAATAGAAGAAGAGATAGAGGTAGAAAAGTTTGGAAATACGATCAAGGTAATTCCAGCATTTACAGGTCATAATGAGGAGCAATCCGATAACATTATACATACATTATCAAGTCGATTAGAACAAAATTATCCTGATATATTTGATGCGATGGTTACATATTGGAAAGAGTTGCAAATTAGCGTTTTCCCATTCGCTCTATTAATGGATAAAGTGGAGATTTGGGCTGCTGTTTTAGAGAGAATTGGTAGAAAGCGTTTCGGATTGACTATTAATGAAGAAGAGCTTATGACAGCGTATAATATTGAATTAGAAGAGTTTCATATTGCCTATCAATGGTTATTACGTGTTGAAAGAGAAGGATATTTGCCCGTATAATTATGAAAAAGAATCGTTCGGTTCTTGAAACGAGCATATTCTATGTTATAATGTAAGGGTTGCAAAAGGCAGAAATCTGCCTGTTTGTAAGAGAAGAGAAGTGTAATTCTCTTACTTAATATGTTTCATATTATTCTCGAACAAAATATACCGTAGTTGTCTTTTAGGCAATTAGTAGATTGGAACATTATATCTGAAAGCTTTTGCTAGAGGATTATTTGTACTTTTGTTATTTCAAAAAAGAGATAATGAAGATCTTAATCTATAGAGGTATGTGCATACATTATTATAGTTGGAGGGAAAGAATAAATGGCTGCAAAATGGGAAAAATTAGAAGGTAACGTAGGCGTTTTAACAATCGAAGTTGATGCTAAAGAAGTAAACAACTCTATCGACGCTGCGTTCAAAAAAGTAGTAAAAACAATCAACGTACCAGGTTTCCGTAAAGGGAAAATGCCTCGTCCGTTATTCGAACAACGCTTTGGTATCGAATCTTTATACCAAGATGCTTTAGATATCATCTTACCAAAAGCATACGGTGAAGCGATCGATGAAGCTGGTATCTTCCCAGTTGCTCATCCTGAAATCGACATCGAGAAGTTCGAAAAAAATGCTAACCTTATCTTCACTGCAAAAGTTACAGTGAAACCTGAAGTTAAATTAGGTGAGTACAAAGGTTTAGCAGTAGAAAAAGTTGAAACAACTGTAACTGACGAAGATGTAGAGAACGAATTAAAATCTTTACAAGAGCGTCAAGCTGAGCTAGTTGTTAAAGAAGAAGGAACTGTTGAAAACGGTGATACAGCTGTAATCGACTTCGAAGGTTTCGTTGATGGCGAAGCATTTGAAGGCGGAAAAGGCGAAAACTATTCTCTAGCAATCGGTTCTGGTACATTCATCCCAGGTTTCGAAGAGCAAGTAATTGGTCTTAAATCTGGTGAGTCTAAAGACGTTGAAGTATCATTCCCAGAAGAGTACCATGCTGCTGAATTAGCTGGCAAACCAGCAACATTCAAAGTAACAGTTCACGAAATCAAAACAAAAGAACTTCCTGAGTTAAACGACGAGTTCGCTAAAGAAGCTGACGAAGCGGTTGCAACTCTTGATGAATTAAAAGCAAAACTTCGCACAAACTTAGAAGAAGGCAAAAAGCACGAAGCTGAGCACAAAGTACGTGACGAAGTAGTAGAATTAGCTGCTGCTAACGCTGAAATCGACATTCCAGAAGCTATGATCGACACTGAGTTAGATCGTATGGTTCGTGAATTCGAGCAACGTTTAAGCCAACAAGGTATGAACCTTGAGCTTTACTACCAATTCACAGGTACTGATGCTGACAAGTTAAAAGAGCAAATGAAAGAAGACGCTCAAAAACGCGTAAGAATCAACCTTGTTCTTGAAGCTATCATTGAAGCTGAAAACATCGAAGTTACTGAAGAAGAAGTAACTGCAGAAGTTGAAAAAATGGCTGAAATGTACGGTATGCCAGTAGACGCTATCAAGCAAGCTCTTGGAAGCGTAGACGCTTTAGCTGAAGATCTTAAAGTTCGTAAAGCTGTAGACTTCTTAGTAGAAAACGCTGCATAATAAAATAACAAGGCGCGATTTTAATCGTGCCTTGTTTTATAAATATAGAAATATATTTATAAAACTTTTCGATGAAGAAGGAAAACTTCCTTAATGAGTCGAATATACATATTTCAAAAGTTTTAAAAACTTTTTATTTGTACATAACTAGTCATATTATTTGTATTTCTCGCCACGTAGTGACATAATATGTATTTACATACGATACATTTATCGTGTACATACGAAGGCAAGAGGTTAGCACTTTGTAAGGGGTGTGAAAATATGTTTAAATTTAATGATGAAAAAGGGCAATTAAAATGTTCTTTCTGTGGTAAAACACAAACGCAAGTTCGAAAATTAGTTGCAGGTCCAGGTGTTTACATTTGTGACGAGTGTATCGAGCTTTGTACTGAAATTGTACAAGAGGAGCTTGCGAAAGACGAAGAAGTAGAATTCAAAGATGTACCGAAACCGGTAGAAATTCGTGAAATCTTAGATGAGTATGTCATCGGACAAGATAACGCGAAAAAAGCACTAGCGGTAGCGGTATATAACCATTACAAACGCATTAATTCTAACAGCAAAATTGATGATGTAGAATTAGCGAAGAGTAATATCGCACTTATCGGGCCAACAGGTAGTGGTAAAACATTACTGGCACAAACGTTAGCGCGTATTTTAAATGTTCCATTTGCAATCGCGGACGCGACATCTTTAACTGAAGCTGGATACGTTGGGGAAGATGTAGAAAACATCTTACTAAAATTAATCCAAGCAGCTGATTATGATGTAGAGAAAGCGGAAAAAGGAATCATTTATATTGATGAGATTGATAAAGTGGCACGTAAGTCCGAAAATCCATCAATTACACGTGATGTATCTGGTGAAGGTGTGCAGCAGGCACTTCTGAAAATTTTAGAAGGTACTGTAGCAAGCGTTCCACCTCAAGGTGGTCGTAAGCATCCGCACCAAGAGTTTATTCAAATTGATACAACGAATATCTTATTCATCTGTGGTGGAGCGTTTGATGGCATCGAGCCAATTATTAAACGCCGTCTTGGTGAAAAAGTAATTGGATTTGGTTCTGAGAAGAAAAATGCTGATGTAAATGAGAAGCATGTTTTATCTCACGTATTACCAGAGGACCTTTTAAGATTTGGTTTAATTCCAGAGTTTATCGGTCGTCTTCCAGTTATTGCAAACCTAGAGCCGCTTGATGAAGATGCTCTTGTTGATATTTTAACGAAACCGAAAAATGCACTTGTTAAGCAATTCCAAAAACTATTGGAGCTTGACGATGTTGAGTTAGAGTTTGAAGAAGGCGCACTAATTGAAATTGCGAAAAAAGCAATTGAACGTAAAACAGGTGCTCGCGGACTTCGTTCTATTATTGAAGGCTTAATGCTGGATGTAATGTTCGAACTTCCATCTCGTAAAGATATCGAGAAGTGTGTTCTTACAAAAGAAACAGTAGCTGATAATGCACCGCCAAAATTGGTGTTACAAGACGGTACTGTACTTGATACAAAAACATCTGCATAATGCGAAGGAGAAACAGCAATTTTTATAATTGCTGTTTTTCTTTATGTTTAGCTATGTTCCTCCGCGGAAATACTAAGAGATAAAACATTGCGGGAGGAAATAAATGATGAGCTGGACAAATATATTTTTACTTGTTCAACTTGTTTTTGGTGTAATTGTCGGATTGTATTTTTGGCATTTACTTCGAAATCAGCGAACACAAAAAGTTTCAATTGATCGAGAATCAAAAAAAGAATTAGAACAGCTTCGTAAAATGCGCGAGATTTCTTTAACAGAGCCGCTTGCGGAAAAGGTGCGTCCTACATCCTTTTTAGATATTGTAGGGCAAGAGGACGGGATTAAGTCGTTAAAAGCGGCTCTTTGTGGTCCGAACCCGCAACATGTGATTATATATGGTCCGCCAGGTGTCGGAAAGACAGCGGCAGCACGTCTTGTATTAGAAGAAGCGAAACGGAATCCAAAATCTCCATTTCGTACAAATGCAACATTTATTGAACTGGATGCGACGACAGCTCGATTTGATGAACGTGGTATTGCAGATCCTTTAATCGGTTCGGTGCATGATCCAATTTACCAAGGTGCTGGTGCGATGGGGCAAGCAGGTATTCCGCAACCGAAAAAAGGTGCGGTAACAGATGCGCACGGTGGTATTTTGTTTATTGATGAGATTGGTGAACTACATCCGATTCAAATGAACAAAATGTTAAAGGTGCTAGAAGATCGAAAAGTATTTTTAGAAAGTGCATACTACAGTGAAGAGAATACGATGATTCCAACGTATATACATGACATTTTTCAAAAAGGTTTACCAGCCGATTTTCGCTTAGTTGGGGCGACGACACGTTCGCCAGAGGAGATTCCTCCTGCTATTCGGTCGCGCTGTTTAGAAGTGTTCTTCCGTGAGTTAGAAACAGAAGAAATTCAAAAAGTAGCGAAGAATGCGGCTGACAAAGTGGAAATGCAAATCGGTGAAAATGGTATTGAAATGATCGGGATGTATGCGAGAAATGGACGAGAAGCGATTAATCTTGTACAAATTTCTGCTGGAATGGCAATAAATGAAGAACGTCCTTTCATTAAAGATGAAGATATAGAGTGGGTTGTGCACTCTAGTCAGCTCACACCGAAGTATGAAAAACATATTTATCCTATTCCGAGAATCGGTCTTGTAAATGGACTTGCTGTATACGGACCAAATACAGGCGCATTATTAGAAATTGAAGTAACGGCAATCAAGGCGAACGATAAAGGATCGGTAAATGTTACCGGAATTGTTGAAGAAGAAAGTATTGGTAGTCAAACGAAATCAATTCGGCGTAAAAGTATGGCGAAAGGTTCTGTAGATAATGTATTAACCGTACTTCGATCTCTAGATGTGTTGCCAGAAGGGTACGATATACATATTAATTTTCCAGGCGGTATCCCGATTGATGGGCCTTCGGCGGGAATTGCTATGGCAACAGGCGTGTATTCAGCAGTGCATCATACGTATGTGAATAATGAAGTAGCGATGACTGGTGAGATAAGTATACACGGGGAAGTGAAACCTATCGGTGGTGTGTACGCAAAAATAAAAGCTGCGAAAAAGGCAGGAGCTAAGAAAGTTATCATTCCTGCTGAAAACATGCAACCATTTTTGTATACAATAAAAGGGATTGAAATTATTCCTGTTCGGAAGTTGAAGGAAGTATTTGAGCTAACGTTTATACAGGAAAATATACATCGAGAGCTTGATGTACATACTACGATAGACGAAACAGATGCACAATCAATGTGAGAATGAACGATAATAGTATTTGCCAGACTTCGTTTAAGTTTGTATGCTTAAGCGGAGTCTTTTTTCTTTTTATAAGGGAGAAAAAAGAGGGATTTACAGTTGCAGAGAATCTCTGCAATTGCATCTAGATGTATTGTAATATAAAATAGTTGAACAGGAGTTTAATTTATTATGGAGGTGCTATGTCTAGTATGAATACGAATGAAAGAATCGTGCCCCTCCTACCATTAAGAGGCGTTCTCGTATATCCAACGATGGTTCTGCATCTTGATGTAGGACGTGATAAATCGATACAAGCACTAGAGCAGGCGGCAATGGATGAAAATATTATCTTTTTAGCAATGCAAAAAGAAATGAATATCGATGATCCGAAAGAAGATGACATATATAGTGTAGGTACAGTGGCGAAAGTGAAGCAAATGTTAAAATTGCCTAACGGTACGCTTCGTGTCCTTGTAGAAGGTTTACATAGAGCAGAAGTAGTAGAGTTTATCGAAGAAGAAAATGTAGTGCAGGTTTCTATTAAAACGATAACGGAAGAAGTGGAAGCTGATTTAGAAGAGAAAGCTCTTATGCGTACATTACTGGAGCATTTCGAGCAATATATTAAAGTTTCGAAAAAAGTTTCAAATGAAACATTTGCAACAGTAGCTGATGTAGAAGAGCCAGGAAGATTAGCGGATTTAATTGCTTCTCACTTGCCAATTAAAACGAAGCAGAAACAAGAGATTTTAGAAATCATATCTGTGAAAGAACGATTACATACACTTATTTCAATTATTCAAGATGAACAAGAATTACTTAGTTTAGAAAAGAAAATTGGACAAAAAGTGAAACGTTCAATGGAGCGCACGCAAAAAGAATATTTCTTACGTGAGCAAATGAAGGCGATTCAAACTGAACTTGGCGATAAAGAAGGCAAGGGCGGGGAAGTTGAAGAACTTCGTGAGAAAATTGAACAGTCAGGAATGCCTGAAGAAACAATGAAGGCTGCACTGAAAGAATTAGATCGTTATGAAAAGTTACCAGCAAGTTCTGCGGAGAGCGGTGTAATTCGAAATTATATCGATTGGTTATTAGCACTTCCGTGGACAGAAGCAACAGAAGATATGATTGATCTTGCTCATTCGGAAGAGATTTTAAACAAAGATCATTACGGTCTTGAGAAAGTGAAAGAGCGCGTACTTGAATATTTAGCGGTACAGAAGTTAACAAATTCATTAAAAGGACCTATCCTTTGTTTAGTAGGACCTCCTGGGGTCGGAAAAACTTCGTTAGCGCGTTCCATTGCAACATCATTAAATCGTAATTTTGTCCGTGTATCCCTTGGTGGTGTACGTGATGAATCTGAAATTCGTGGTCACCGCCGTACGTATGTTGGAGCAATGCCAGGGCGCATTATTCAAGGTATGAAAAAGGCGAAATCAGTTAATCCAGTCTTCTTATTAGATGAGATTGATAAAATGTCTAACGATTTCCGTGGAGATCCATCAGCAGCATTACTTGAAGTGTTAGATCCAGAGCAAAACCATAACTTCAGTGATCATTACATTGAAGAACCATATGATTTATCCAAGGTTATGTTTGTAGCAACTGCAAATACACTTTCAAGTATTCCAGGCCCATTGCTTGATCGTATGGAAATTATTTCGATTGCTGGCTATACAGAACTTGAAAAAGTTCACATTGCTCGCGAACATTTATTGCCGAAACAATTAAAAGAGCATGGCTTACGAAAAGGTAATTTACAAGTACGTGATGAAGCGCTTCTTGAAATGATTCGCTATTATACACGTGAGGCTGGTGTTCGTACGCTAGAGCGCCAAATTGCAAAAGTTTGTCGTAAAGCAGCAAAAATTATCGTTACAGCAGAACGCAAGCGTATTGTAGTAACAGAGAAAAATGTTGTTGATTTACTTGGTAAGCACATATTCCGTTATGGGCAAGCCGAGAAAACAGACCAAGTTGGTATGGCGACAGGTTTAGCGTATACAGCAGCAGGTGGGGATACGCTTGCAATTGAAGTTTCTGTAGCGCCAGGTAAAGGGAAATTAATTTTAACAGGGAAACTTGGGGATGTTATGAAAGAATCCGCACAAGCAGCGTTTAGTTATATTCGTTCTCGTGCAGAAGAACTTCAAATTGACCCGAATTTCCATGAGAAAAATGATATTCATATTCATGTTCCAGAAGGAGCAGTTCCAAAGGATGGACCGTCAGCAGGTATTACGATGGCAACGGCACTTATTTCTGCACTAACAGGTATTCCTGTAAGTAAAGAAGTGGGTATGACAGGTGAAATTACACTTCGTGGCCGTGTATTACCAATTGGTGGTTTAAAAGAAAAAACATTAAGTGCTCACCGCGCAGGTTTAACTAAAATTATTTTACCAGCGGAAAATGAGAAAGATTTAGATGATATTCCAGAAAGCGTAAAAGAAAATCTTACGTTTGTGCTTGCATCTCATTTAGATGAAGTATTGGAGCACGCATTAGTAGGAGTGAAACAATGAAAGTAACAAAAGCAGATATTGTAATTAGTGCTGTGAAACCAGAACAATATCCAGACAGTGATTTACCAGAAATTGCATTAGCAGGTCGTTCAAATGTCGGGAAGTCTTCCTTTATTAATAAAATTTTAAATCGTAAAAAGTTAGTACGTATTTCTTCTAAGCCAGGAAAAACGCAAACGTTGAACTTTTTCTTAATCAATGAGATGATGCATTTTGTTGACGTTCCAGGTTATGGATATGCGAAAGTATCTAAATCAGAGCGCGCAGCATGGGGCAAGATGATTGAAACGTACTTTACAACACGTGAGCAATTAGACGCAGCGGTATTAGTAGTTGATCTACGTCACAAACCAACAAGCGATGACGTGATGATGTATGATTTCTTAAAGCATTATGAAATTCCAACCATTATTATTGCGACGAAAGCTGATAAAATTCCGAAAGGGAAATGGCAAAAACATTTAAAAGTTGTAAAAGAAACACTTGCTGTTGAAATTGGCGATGAAATTGTTCTATTCTCTTCTGAAACAGGACTTGGAAAAGAAGAAGCGTGGAAAGCAATTCATAAAATGACAAAAACAAAAAACGCGTGACGAATGTCGCGCGTTTTTTTTCTTTATACACTTTTAGCGTACGTTTAATGTAACTTCAATATTTCCTCGTGTTGCTTTAGAGTAAGGACATACACCGTGAGCGGCTTCTACAAGTTCTTGTGCTTCGCTATGTGAAACGCCAGCGACATGTACATCAAGTACAGCAGATAGGCCGAAACCACCATCTGTATCTTTTCCGATAGAAACGTGAGCAGTTACTTCTGTACTTTCTACTTTCACACGTTTTGTACGAATAACAAGTTGTAATGCACTATCGAAACAAGCGGCATAACCAGCAGCAAATAGTTGTTCTGGATTTGTTGCCTCTCCGCCTGCACCACCTAGTGCTTTCGGCATTTTTACATCAAGATTTAATATGCCATCATCTGATACTACTTTTCCATTTCTTCCACCTGTAGCAGTTACTGAAGCAGTATATAATTTATCCATGTTTATTCCCCTTTTCTATCATTAATTGTTTTCATTGTTTCAATTAGTTTATTTAATTGAATTAATAAAGAACGATATTCTTGTTCTGTAATTCCTAAATTTGTTGCCATCGTTGTCGGCAATGAACAAGCCTTATCTTGTAAATCTTTTCCTTGTTCTGTTAATTCAATACACACTTTTCGCTCATCTTCTTTGGAACGAACGCGTTTTACAAGGTTTAATGATTCCATTCGTTTTAACATAGGTGTTAACGTACCGGAATCTAAAAATAGACGTTCTCCAATTTCTTTTACTGTAAGTCCATCTTGCTCCCATAGTACGAGTAAAGTAATGTACTGTGGATACGTAATGCCCATTTCTTCTAAATACGGTCGGTAAAAGCGTGTAACCTCTCTAGAACAGGCGTAAATAGAAAAACAAAGTTGGTTATCTAGATGTAAAGAATTATCTAACATACATAACTCCTTTCTTATTAAGTTGTGCACAATTTAATTTTGCAAAACCAATATAACGAAAAAGAAATACAATGTCAAATACATTGTATTGAGAAAGTTCGTGCTACAATTTGGAACAATCATACATATTTTCCTTCATGATGAAAGAAGATAGGAAAGATGATGTTATAATTCATATGGAATAGTTTCCATCACTTGATTATGAGGGCTTTTTTTGGTAACGTACAAATAGAGTTATTAATTTATAATCATTATAAAGTAGAAAATTTTTATTCGTTTTACTGAATCTCCTTTCTTACATACGGAGAATAAATAAAAAAATAATCGGTTGTTCACACGATTGTCAGATTCATAAGAGGAAAGTTGTATTATGATAGTAGATAAAGTGATAAAACGGGTGAAGGGGGACATGCTGCGTGCATATTCTTGTTGTTAGTGTAAATTATCGAACAGCCCCTGTAGAATTTCGTGAGAAACTCACATTTCAGGCAGCAGAGCTAGAGCGAGCAATGACGACATTACAAAATCAAAAGAGCGTGTTAGAGAATGTCATTGTATCAACTTGTAATCGCACTGAGATTTATGCTGTTGTCGATCAATTACACACGGGACGGTATTATATTAAGAAGTTTTTAGCTGATTGGTTTCAGCTTGAAATAGAAGAAGTCGCACCATATTTAACTATTTTTGAACAAGATGGTGCAATAGATCATTTATTCCGCGTAACGTGCGGTTTAGATTCTATGGTAGTTGGAGAGACGCAAATTTTAGGTCAAATAAAAGATAGCTTTTTAGAAGCACAGCAAGTAAAAGCAACAGGGACAATTTTTAATGAATTGTTTAAGCAAGTCATTACATTAGCGAAACGTGCTCACTCAGAAACGACAATTGGTGAAAGTGCGATGTCTGTTAGTTATGCTGCTGTGGAGCTAGGGAAAAAAATATTCGGCGAGTTAACAGATTGTCACGTGCTTATTCTTGGTGCGGGTAAAATGGGTGAACTTGCACTGCAAAACTTATATGGAAGTGGTGCTCGTAAAGTAACAGTCATGAATAGAACGCTTTCAAAAGCAGAAATAATGGCTGAGAAATATATGGGACATGCAAAACCTTTAAGTGAATTACAGTGTGCATTATTAGAAGCTGATATTTTAATTAGTTCAACTGGTGCATCGGATTATGTCATTACGAAAGAGATGATGACAAAGGTAGAGAAAATGCGCTCTGGTCGCCCATTATTTATGGTTGATATTGCAGTGCCGCGTGATATTGATCCAGCAATCGATGAGCTAGAAGGTTCTTTCTTGTATGACATTGATGATTTGCAAGGAGTAGTAGAAGCGAACCGTGCTGAGCGTTTGAAAGAAGCAGAGAAAATTCAATTTATGATTGAAGAGGAAATTGTTTTATTTAAAACGTGGTTAAGTACACTTGGTGTCGTTCCGTTAATATCAGCTCTTCGTGATAAAGCACTGGCTATTCAAAGTGAAACGATGGAAAGTCTGGAACGAAAAATACCAAATCTTAGTGATCGTGAGAGAAAAGTAATTAGTAAGCATACGAAAAGTATTATTAATCAATTATTAAAAGACCCAATTTTAGTAGCGAAAGAAATAGCTGCTGAAGAGGGAGCAGACGAAAAATTAGCGTTATTTGCAAAGATTTTCGATTTAGAAATGGAAGACGTAGAGAGTCGTGCGGAAGAAGTAGAACATAAAAGAGCGTGGACACCATCCGTTCCATCTTTATAATTTGGAAGGATGATCGGATGAGTTTTTTAAATAACAGTATTATTTATCATATTGCAATTATTTTATATGCTTGTAGCATTAGTTTATATTTTATAGATTATTTCCAAAGTAACCGAAAGGCGAACCGATTTGCTTTTTGGTTACTTTCGATTGTATGGGTTCTGCATTCTATTTTTATGTTGCTTAGAGCTACAGATTCAGAAACGAACCCTCTTTTAACTTTATTATCAGGGATTTATTTTTATGTTTGGCTATTGATTACGATGTCGTTAGTCATTAATCGATTTATGAGAATCGATTTTTTAGTCTTTTTTACAAATGTTGTTGCATTTGGCGTAAGCGCTTTTTCTATTTTTACGCCGCTTGGAAAGATGTCGCCGGTACTTGCAGAGCAATTAGTTTCGGAGCTCGTATACGTACATGTCGGTATGGCTATTATTTCTTATGCAACTTTTACTGTATCGTTCATTTTTTCTATTATGTATTTATTGCAATATCGCCTATTAAAAAAGAAAAAATGGAATGCGAGATTAAGAAGGTTAGGGAATTTACCGAAGCTAGAATCGATGTCTTACGGATTAAATTTATTTTCTGTTCCATTTTTCTTACTAGCTATTTTATTAGGATGCATATGGGGATATACAAAATTGGACAATTTCCATTGGTATGATACGAAAGTAATTGGGTCTTTTGTCGTTCTATTTGTATATTGTGCTGGCCTATATTTACGAGCGGCAGATGTGTTACAAGGGAAGAAAATTGTGCAGTGGAACATCGGGGCATTTCTCGTAATGCTAATTAATATTTTTCTATTAAGCAGTTTATCCAACTTCCACTTTTGGTATTTATAATGAGGAGAGAAAATTATGCGCAAAATTATTGTAGGGTCACGAAAGAGTAAATTAGCATTAACGCAAACAAACTGGTTTATTGATCAGTTAAAAGCGCTAGGTTTACCATATGAATTTGAAGTGAAAGAAATCGTCACAAAAGGCGATGTTATTTTAGATGTTACTCTTTCAAAAGTAGGTGGCAAAGGCTTGTTTGTGAAAGAGATTGAACATGCGCTACTTACGAAAGAAATTGATATGGCTGTACATAGTATGAAAGATATGCCGGCCGTACTTCCAGAAGGATTAATGATCGGTTGTACACCAAAGCGTGTTGACCCTCGTGATGCTTTTATCTCAAAAAACGGAGCGTCGTTTAAAGAGTTAGCAGAAGGCGCTATTTTAGGTACGAGTAGTTTAAGACGTAGTGCACAGCTACTCGCTGCGAGACCAGACTTACAAGTGAAGTGGATTCGCGGAAATATCGATACACGTTTACGCAAATTAAAAGAAGAAGATTATGATGCAATTATTTTAGCGACAGCAGGATTACAAAGAATGGGCTGGGATAATGAAGTTATTACAGAACATTTAGATGAGACGTTATGTGTACCTGCTGTAGGACAAGGTGCATTAGCGATTGAGTGTCGTGAGGATGATAAAGATTTACTGCAGTTGCTAGCGCATATGAATGATGCAGTAACAGAAAAAGCAGTGGCAGCAGAACGCGTATTTCTTCATAAACTTGAAGGTGGATGCCAAGTGCCGATCGCAGGATATGCAACCATTGCAGAAAACGATGCAATCGAATTAACAGCTCTTGTCGGGTCTATGGACGGTTCTGTTTTATTGAAAGAGACAGTAGTAGGAACTGATCCAGAGAAAGTAGGATTAGAGGCTGCGGACCGTTTAATAAAACAAGGCGCAAAAGAACTTATTCTTGCTGCAAATAAGGGGCAACAATAAGTATGAACGCTCTCGCTGGCAAAACGGTATTGGTTACACGTGCCCAGCATCAAGCAAAACAAATGAGTGTAGCGGTGAAAGAAAAGAGCGGAATTCCATTGGAAATTCCGCTTTTGCGTATGGAAGGTATGTCTCATAGGCAAATTCAACATATAGCAGGGCAGTTACATTCGTATGACTGGGTTATTTTTACGAGTAAAAATGGGGTAGCTTTTTTTCTAGATCGTTTGAGACAGAAGCTACCTGTAACGACTAAAATTGCTGCAGTAGGTGTGAAAACAAAGTTAGAGTTAGAAAAGCGAGGCTATCGAGTGGATTTTGTTCCAACTTCATTTGTTGCAGAAGTATTTGCAGAAGAGTTTGGAAAAAGATTAAGTGGAAACGAATGCATTTTATTTCTGAAAGGGAATTTAGCAAGAGACGTAATTCCAGTTGCGCTTCGTGAAATGGGTGTTTCTCTAGATGAGCTTATCGTGTATGGTACGAAAGAAAATGTAGAGAAAAAGCAAGAGCTTATAGAAGCGTTAGAAGCAGGAAAAGTGGACATTATTACATTTACGAGCCCTTCAACTGTTACGAGTTTTGTTCGTTTACTTGAGGGGACAAACTGGAGAGAATGGACAAAAAAATGTACAATTGCTTGTATAGGGCCTATTACGGAAAAAGAGGCGAGCCTTTATTTTCCGCATATTATTATGCCGAAAGAGTACACTGTAGAAGCATTACTACAATGTGTTTGTGAATCTATAAAATAAAAGAATGGGGATAGAAATCTATGAACTCTTTACAATTTAATCGTCATCGTCGCTTAAGACAAAGCGGAGGCATGCGTGCGCTTGTGCGTGAAACGTTTTTACATACGGAAGATTTTATTTACCCTATTTTTGTATTAGAAGGAGAAAATGTTCGTAATGAAGTGCCTTCTATGCCAGGCGTATATCAAATATCTTTAGATTTATTGCAAGCTGAAATGCAAGAAGTTGTTGATTTAGGTATTCGTTCTGTTATTGTATTTGGTTTACCTGCTGAAAAAGATGAAGTTGGATCATCAGCATATTGTGATCATGGAATTGTGCAACGTGCGATTCAGCAAATTAAAGGTGAATTCCCTGATCTAGTAGTAGTTGCGGATACATGTTTATGTCAATTCACAAGCCATGGTCATTGCGGTGTAATTGAAGATGGTATTATTTTAAATGACGAGTCTCTTGCAGTTCTTGCAAAAACAGCTGTAAGTCAAGCGAAAGCAGGAGCGGACATTATTGCGCCATCAAACATGATGGACGGATTCGTAACAGCAATTCGCCACGCATTAGATGAAAATGGTTTTGGACATGTACCAGTTATGTCGTACGCTGTGAAATATTCATCAGCATTTTACGGACCATTCCGTGATGCTGCGCACGGTGCACCGCAATTTGGTGATCGTAAAACATATCAAATGGACCCAGCGAACCGTATGGAAGCATTCCGTGAAGCTGAATCAGATGTAATGGAAGGGGCAGATTTCTTAATTGTAAAGCCAGCTCTTTCTTACTTAGATATCGTTCGTGATGTGAAAAATAACTTTAACTTACCAGTCGTTGCTTATAACGTAAGCGGTGAATATTCAATGATTAAAGCAGCAGCGCAAAATGGTTGGATTAATGAAAAAGAAGTTGTACTTGAAAAATTAATTAGTATGAAACGCGCAGGAGCAGATTTAATTATTACGTATCATGCGAAAGATGCAGCAAGATGGTTACAAGAAGGAGGCGCTAAATAATGAAAAAGTTTGATAAGTCGATTGCAGCGTTTGAAGAGGCTCAAGATTTAATGCCTGGTGGCGTAAATAGCCCAGTTCGTGCCTTTAAGTCTGTCGGTATGAATCCTTTGTTTATGGAGCGTGGAAAAGGCTCTAAAGTATATGATATCGATGGAAATGAATACATCGATTACGTATTATCATGGGGGCCTTTAATTCATGGTCATGCAAATGATCGTGTTGTTGAGGCTTTAAAAGCTGTTGCTGAAAGAGGTACGAGCTTCGGTGCCCCAACGGAAATTGAAAATAAATTAGCGAAACTTGTTATTGAGCGTGTTCCATCAATTGAGATTGTGCGTATGGTTAACTCTGGAACAGAAGCGACAATGAGTGCGCTACGTTTAGCTCGTGGTTATACAGGGCGTAACAAAATTTTGAAATTTATCGGTTGTTATCACGGTCATGGTGACTCGTTATTAATTAAAGCGGGTTCTGGTGTAGCGACGCTAGGTTTACCAGATAGCCCTGGTGTACCAGAAGGTGTAGCGAAAAATACGATTACAGTAGCGTATAACGATTTAGAAAGTGTGAAATACGCTTTCGAACAATTCGGTGATGATATTGCTTGTGTCATTGTAGAACCAGTAGCAGGGAATATGGGTGTTGTTCCTCCGCAGCCAGGATTTTTAGAAGGTCTTCGTGAAGTAACAGAGCAAAATGGTGCATTGCTTATTTTTGATGAAGTAATGACAGGATTCCGTGTTGCTTATAATTGTGGACAAGGTTATTACGGTGTAACACCTGATTTAACTTGTTTAGGTAAAGTAATCGGTGGTGGATTACCGGTAGGAGCATACGGTGGTAAAGCAGAAATTATGCGCCAAGTTGCACCGAGCGGACCAATTTATCAAGCAGGTACTTTATCAGGTAACCCACTAGCAATGGCAGCAGGTTATGAAACGTTAGTACAGTTAACGCCAGAATCGTATGTAGAATTTGAGCGTAAAGCTGAAATGTTAGAAGCTGGCTTACGTAAAGCGGCTGAAAAACATGGCATTCCGCATCATATCAATCGTGCGGGTTCTATGATTGGTATCTTCTTTACAGATGAACCAGTTATTAATTACGATGCAGCAAAATCTTCAAACTTAGAGTTCTTTGCTGCTTACTATCGTGAAATGGTAGAACAAGGTGTATTTTTACCGCCATCCCAATTTGAAGGTTTATTCTTATCGACAGCACATAGTGATGCAGATATTGAGGCGACAATTGCAGCGGCTGAAATTGCAATGTCAAAATTAAAAGCTTAATTGAATAAAGAAAATCGCTCTTCAAAAGGGGAGCGATTTTTTTTATTCATAAAGTCAGCTTTCCGTACATAAATCTGTAATGACATATAGTTTGGGAGGGGGAAAAGAAGTGGCAACAGATCATTCATTACGTTTTTCATTAAAAGAATCTGTTTGGTTCCAAAAAGGACAGGAAGTCGAAGAACTTTTGTCAATTTCGTTAGATCCAGACGTTGAGATAGAAGAGCTTGATCATGAGGTAATTGTGAGAGGGCAATTAGATTTAACGGGAGAGTATGTTGCACGAAAAGATGATTCAGCTTATTCATTAAGAGATCTATCGCCAGCGAAGTCCATTGATTATGTAGAAACAAGAGAAGATGGGGTTAATGAACTTGTTCATTCCTTCCCGCTTGAAATATCAATCCCAAGAAACCGTGTGAAAGTAATTGAAGAACTATATGTATCTATCGAGGAATTTGATTATGAACTAAAGGAAAATGGTTGCTTACAATTATTAGCGGATATATCTATTACAGGTTTATGTGATGAAGAAAGAATTGAGGATGAAGAGGAAGAAACGGCGTATGCTGAGTTAGAGGATGATTCTGCGCAAGAGCATGAAACTAGACCAACGCCACAAGTCGAAGAGCCAGCCTATAAGGAATCAGATGAGTGGGAAGATTACGCATTTGAACCGTTCCAACTAGAAGAAAGAAAAGAGCAGGAAGTAGAAGAAGAGGAAATAGAAGAACATGAATTTGTAGAGCGTGAAGAGGAGAAAGAAACAACGCCGCAATTTGAATTGTTCGGAAGAAAAGACTTCAAGAAAGAAAAAGCGAAAAAACAAGAAGTACAAGAAGAGGAAACGTATTCACAGCGGGATGAAAATGCGCTTTATTTAACGAAATTATTTACGAAAGAACCGGAAGAAGAATTTACAAAGTTAAGAATGTATTTTGTGCAAGAAGGAGATACGATCGAATCTGTTGCAGAACGCTATGAAACATCTGTACAAAACTTATACCGTGTCAATCAAACAGAAGATATATATTTAACTACAGGACAAATTATTTATATTCCTGTTTCAAGAGCAAAAGCGAAATAAGTGAGTGTTTTCACTCACTTATTTTTCTAAAGGCTATGTTTTGAATAGAAAGGGTTATTCGTATGGATATGGAATTACGAAATCGCTATGAACCCATTGTAAGGCAATATAAATTGGATACGCAGCATATGGAAGAGCACGGAAGTGTGACGAAAATTTATACGAATCAAGGTCCATATGCGCTCAAGAAAATAGAAGGCAGGAAGTTAGAGCGGAATAACTTTTTGCATCATATTCAATATTTGAAGGAGAAAGGTTTTTCAAATTATGTACCTATATACCATGCGACGGACGGAAATTATATTTTAAGTGATGGTACGTATAATTATTATTTAATGCCTTGGTTAGAGCGTGCGGAAGGGAACGGCGAGGATAATGATCAATACCATAAAATGTTTCAGACTCTCGGAACGTTGCACCAAAAAACAGTAAAAGAAGAAACGTATACAGAAGAGGATTTAGAAAAACATTATACAAATATATCCGATCGCTGGGAAAATGATGGAGAGATGTTAGAAGAGTTTCTTGTAGAATCTGAAGCGAAGTGGTATATGTCTCCGTTTGAATTGCAATATTGTACGTACTATCATCACGTAATGAGGGCGCGTGAGTTTGCAACGAAGCAATTAAATGAGTGGAACGATGCGATGAAAGAAAAAGAAAAAACACGTATTACTTTTGTACATGGTAACGTATCGCTTAATCATTTTTTATTTGATTATGAACGGAATGGCTATTTTATTAGTTTAGAAAAATCGAAGTTTGCAACACCTGTGCAAGATATTGTAGGGTTTTATTCTCGGTCGTTAAACACATATCCAATTGCGCGAAGTGATCGGTTTGAATGGTATCAAATGTATCAAAAAAATTTCCCTTTTACGAAAGAAGAGCAACTACTCATGTTTGCGTATATGACGTATCCATCGCAATTTATTCGGCAAATCCAGTCTTATAAGAAAAGAAGAGAGCGGCGTAATGAGGAAAATGAACTTCTCGGAGTAAAGAGTTTGCAACAAGCGCATTGGCTCGTTAGTAATATAGAATATTTCCTTTCGCAATTACAAGCTGCCCAGCAAGGGAACGGATAAGAAGATAAGTAGAGGCTGCTACTTATCTTCTTTTTTTACTCAAAAAGCTGTAGTCTTAAATTTATCTTGACGAATAAGGTTTCGTTTTTTACACTATTGTATATAATAATTAACAATCATATAAATGCCTTGAAGGGGAAGAGTATAACAAGAAACGTCTTCAGAGAGGAGAATCATTAGCTGGGAGATTCTCTAGATAGTTATGTTAGAAGGTAGCCCTGGAGCATCTTTTCTGAACGGAATAGTTCTCATTAGGAAAAGACGGATTTGTCCGTTATCAAATTAAGAGTATAAGCAAATTCCTGAATTTGTTTGTAAATAAAGGTGGTACCGCGATGTCCCTCGTCCTTTTTTTGGATGAGGGGCATTTTTTATTTTAAGGAGGGAAAATAATGTCAAACACGGAAAAGAATTTACCAACTAAATATGATCATATGTCCGTTGAAGAAGGCCTTTATCAGTGGTGGCTAGAAGGCAAATATTTTGAAGCAACAGGAGACGAGAAGAAACAACCGTATACAATTGTAATTCCACCTCCGAACGTAACTGGTAAGTTACACCTAGGTCATGCTTGGGATACAACTCTTCAAGATATTTTAACTCGTACGAAGCGTATGCAAGGTTACGATGTATTGTGGCTTCCAGGAATGGACCATGCGGGTATCGCAACACAAGCGAAAGTAGAAGGGAAACTTCGTGAAGAAGGTATTTCACGTTACGATCTTGGCCGTGAGAAATTCCTTGAAAAAGCATGGGAATGGAAAGAAGAATACGCTTCTCACATTCGTCAACAATGGGGGAAAGTTGGTTTAGGACTAGACTATTCTCGCGAACGTTTCACATTAGACGAAGGTTTATCTGATGCGGTTAATAAAGTATTCGTTCAATTATACGAAAAAGGCTTAATTTACCGCGGTGAATATATTATTAACTGGGACCCGGCAACACGCACAGCTCTTTCTGATATCGAAGTAATTCATAAAGAAGTTCAAGGTGCATTCTACCATATGAACTATCCGTTAACAGATGGTTCTGGTCACATTCGTCTTGCAACAACTCGTCCAGAAACGATGCTTGGTGATACAGCGGTAGCGGTTCATCCAGAAGACGATCGTTACAAGCATTTAATCGGAAAAACAGTTACACTTCCAATCGTAGGCCGTGAGATTCCGATTATTGCTGATGAGTACGTAGAAAAAGATTTCGGAACAGGCGTTGTAAAAATTACGCCAGCTCATGACCCGAATGACTTTGAAGTAGGTAACCGTCATGACTTACCGCGTATCTTAGTAATGAACGAAGATGGATCGATGAACGAAAAAGCTGGTAAGTATAACGGTATGGATCGTTTCGAGTGTCGTAAAGCGTTAGTGAAAGATTTACAAGAAGCGGGCGTATTAGTAGAAATCGAGCCTCATATGCATTCAGTAGGCCATAGTGAGCGTAGTGGTGCAGTTGTTGAGCCTTACTTATCAACACAATGGTTCGTAAAAATGGCTCCACTTGCTGAGAAGGCAGTAGCGCTTCAACAAAAAGAAGAAGAGAAAGTAACGTTCGTACCAGATCGTTTCGAAAACACATATTTACGTTGGATGGAAAACATTCACGACTGGTGTATTTCTCGTCAATTATGGTGGGGACACCGCATTCCAGCTTGGTATCATAAAGAAACTGGTGAAGTATACGTAGGTACAGAAGCGCCAGCAGATATTGAAAATTGGAATCAAGATAACGACGTACTTGATACATGGTTCAGTTCAGCGTTATGGCCATTCTCAACACTTGGTTGGCCAAATGAAGATGCAGCGGACTTCAAACGTTACTATTCAACTGATGCACTAGTAACTGGTTATGACATCATCTTCTTCTGGGTATCTCGTATGATTTTCCAAGGGTTAGAGTTTACAGGCGAGCGTCCATTTAAAGATGTATTAATTCACGGTTTAGTTCGTGATGAGCAAGGACGTAAAATGAGTAAATCTCTTGGTAACGGTATTGACCCAATGGAAGTTATCGAGAAGTACGGTGCAGATGCAATGCGTTTCTTCTTATCAACAGGAAGTGCACCAGGTCAAGATTTACGCTTCAGCATGGAGAAAGTAGAATCTACTTGGAACTTCATTAATAAAGTTTGGAATGCATCACGTTTCGTATTAATGAACATGGATGACATGAAATATGAAGAAATCGATTTAACTGGTGAAAAATCAGTTGCAGATAAGTGGATTTTAACTCGCTTAAATGAAACAATCGAAAGCGTAACACGTAACATGGATAAATATGAGTTCGGTGAAGCTGGTCGCTCATTATACAACTTCATCTGGGATGATTTCTGTGACTGGTACATTGAAATGGCGAAACTTCCTCTATACGGTGAAGATGAAGCAGCTAAGAAAACAACTCGTTCTATTTTAGCTTACGTATTAGATCAAACAATGCGTCTATTACACCCATTCATGCCATTCGTAACAGAGAAGATTTGGCAACATTTACCGCACGAAGGCGAATCTATTACAGTAGCAGCGTGGCCAACAGTACGCGAAGATTTACAAGATGCAGAAGCTGCAGCAGAAATGCACCTTCTAGTTGATATCATTCGTTCTGTTCGTAACATCCGTGCAGAAGTTAATACGCCAATGAGCAAAAAAGTTCAAATGCAAATTAAAGCAAAAGATGAGGCTGTACTTGCTCAGCTTACGAAAAATAGCTCTTACATTGAGCGTTTCTGTAACCCAAGCGAGTTAACAATTCAAACGGATTTACAAGCACCAGAAAAAGCGATGACTGCAATCGTAACAGGTGCAGAGTTATTCTTACCGTTAGCTGATCTTATCAATCTTGATGAAGAGAGAGCGCGTCTTGAGAAAGAACTTGAGAAGTTCGATAAAGAAGTAGAACGTGTACAGAAGAAACTTTCAAACCAAGGTTTCGTAGCGAAAGCTCCTGCGGCAGTTATTGAAGGAGAGCGTGCGAAAGAGCAAGATTACCTAGAAAAACGCGAAGCAGTTCGCCAACGTTTAGCGGATCTTGAGAAATAAAAATGTTTTTTAGAGACTCACTATATTGGTGAGTCTCTTTTCTTTGCGTATAATAGAATGATGAAGGTTGTCTTTTGAAAGGGGAAAGCATACGTGATACATACATACGAAGAAGCGATAGGCTGGATTCATAGTCGATTGAAATTTGGTATTAAACCAGGATTAGAAAGAATGAGATGGATGCTAGAAGAGCTCGGAAATCCAGAGCGTCACATAAAATGTGTTCACCTTGCTGGTACAAATGGAAAAGGTTCAACGTTAACATATATGCGTTACATGTTAGAAAATGCAAAATATAAGGTAGGAACATTTACCTCCCCTTATATTGAAACATTTAACGAGCGTATTAGTGTGAATGGAACACCAATTGCAGATGAAGAGATTACTGAACTTGTAAAGATGGTAAAGCCAGTCGTTGAAAAACTAGATGAGACGGATTTAGGGGAAGCGACTGAGTTTGAAATTATTACTGTTATGGCAATTTGTTATTTCGGTAAAGTTAATTTCTGTGATGTTGTTTTATTTGAAACAGGGCTTGGAGGGCGCTTTGATTCTACGAATGTGATTCATCCAGTTCTCACGATTATTACGAATATCGGTCACGATCATATGCATATTTTAGGTAATACACTAGGAGAAATTGCATATGAAAAGGCGGGGATTATTAAGTCTGGTGTTCCGGTTATTACTGGTGTGCAAGATGAGGAAGCGCTGCAAGTCATTCAAAAAGTTGCAAAGGAAAATCATGCAAATTTATACGAGATGGGCAACCATTTTACATCGTTACATAAACAGTCTAGCGAAGATGGAGAACAGTTCGATTTCACTTGCCCTTTCGCCTCTTTTGAAGATGTGCGAATTTCAATGAAAGGCAGCCATCAAGTAGGAAACGCAGCACTTGCACTTATGGCAGTCATGTATGTAAAAACATACTTATCATTTTTAATTGAGGAAGAAGAAATAAGAACTGGATTACAGGAAGCGTATTGGGTGGGGCGCTTTGAAAAACTGCAAAGTAATCCGGATATTATTATAGATGGTGCTCATAACCCAGAAGGTATTGAAAGTCTTGTGAAAACGGTAGAATCACATTACAAAGCTAAAAATGTAATAGTTTTATTTACTGCCCTTGGTGATAAACAATTGCACAATATGGTAGGTCAATTAGAAACCATCGCCGATGAAATTATTTTTACAACATTCGCCTTTGATCGTGCTATTTTAGCAGGCGAGCTTGCATCGTATTCAAAGAAAGAGTCAAAATTAGTTTTTGAAAATTGGAAAGAGGCAATTGATACGAAGGTTGAAATGCTTGGAGAAAATGATGTTTTTATCATAACAGGTTCTCTTTATTTCATTTCGGAAGTTCGAAAATATATTCGCGAAAAAAACTAGATAGTCTTTGCTATCTAGTTTTTTTGTTCTACAAATGAAGTCAAATGCATACATATAAGATAAATATATAGGGTTATTTGGCGAATTCCTCTGACAAATATCTCGTTTTTTTGTGAAATGAATATGATATGATGCGGACAACGATAAGAGGTGAGGTGTGAGTGTATGGACAAGCAATCACGAACGATCTCAGTGAAAGTGAATGGAACAGAAGCGAAGTATGAGGAGAAGAAGAAAGATGAATTTGACTGGATGGTAGTAGAAAGTGAAAGGCCAAAAAACGTTGTTCCGTTTCAAAAATCGAAAGTAGCGTCTACGGAAAAAAATCGAAAGAAGTGGAGTAATACGTTAATTGCAATCGTTGCAACTGCAATTATTATTGGTACGACGTTTGGGATGGGGATGCTACAGTTACTGAAAGGACAAGGTGCCACAGGAGGAAGCGAAGTAACAGCTTCGAAGCAGATGCGAAAGGAAGAATCAAAGGTTGGTGGAACGGCAGAACACACACCAGCACCAAAAGAGGAAAAAACAAAAGCACAGACAGGAACGTCATTAGATCCAATGAAATTATTTTTTGTTCAAGGAGGAATCTATTCTTCTGAAGAAAAGGGACAGGCCGCTCTTGAAGAGTGGAAAGGTAATGGAGGTGTAGCAGCCTTAAAACCGAGCGGTGATAAGTATGCATTAGTTGTTGGTATTGCTGGCGATGAACAAGGCATAAACCAATTAATGACGCAGTATAAAAATGATAATGTCTCCGTATTGAAAAAGGACTGGGATATAACAGATAAAGCGTTACTGAAAGATGATAAAGAAGTTGGGGCGTTTTTAACAAAAGTACAGCCATTATATACTCATTTAGCAAAATATGCTTCTAGCGTACAAGCTAGTGAAAAAGGTAATGCAAAAGATATAAGTGCAATCGAAAAAGAGTGGAAAGCGATTGAAAAAGAAGGGAAAAGTATGAAGCAGGAAGAAGCAAAGAAATTGTATATGTACACGTCAGTAGCTGTGCAAACAGTGAAGGACGGAAAAGGTGATAAGGAATCTTTAGCGAAATTAAATCAAGTTATCATTGATGGTATACTTTCATACGAAAAAATTGTTTCACAAAAGGTGAAATAATAGGATAATGAAATGACGAAGGAAGAAGTGTAGATGCTTCTTTCTTTTCTTTTGAATTTAGAGTAAAGTGCTTTCTCTATGACAGGAATATAATCGTGTTTTAGTAAGGAAGTATTATTTTGTTTAGAGAAAATAATATTTCTTTTATTTGTGGACAAACTATTCCTTTGATACGATTGATATAAATGATTCTGCTTCATGTGAGAAAGGAAGGAGAAAATATGAAAAAAATTATTTTAGCTTCAGGATCACCTCGCAGGAAGGAATTACTTGAGTTAGCGGGTGTGCCATTTGAAATTATTGTAAGTGAAGTAGAAGAAACGATTGGTGCGTATTCATCGCCTTCTGATATTGTTATGTCCCTTGCCCTGCAAAAAGCATCTGCGGTAGCAGAAAATAACAGTGATCATATTGTGTTAGGTGCAGACACAATTGTTACATATGAGTCGCGTATTCTTGGAAAGCCATCTAATGAGGCTGAGGCGAAAGAAATGTTGCAATTATTATCAGGGAAAACACATGAAGTGTATACTGGTGTTGCAATTATAGCAAAGGACAAAACAGTCACTTTTTACGAGCGTACAGAAGTTACGTTTTGGGAATTAACAGAAGAGGAAATTGACGCATACATTGCATCAAAAGAGCCTTTGGATAAAGCAGGAAGTTATGGGATTCAAGGTAAAGGATCTATTTTTGTTCAACATATTCAAGGGGACTACTATAGTGTAGTTGGGTTACCAATTTCACGTCTTGTTCGGGAATTAAAACAATTTAATATTGATGTAACCCATGCGTAAAACTGCATGGGATTTTCTTTGAGAGAACAAATAAAGGGGTGGAGAAATGAACGGTATTCGTGATGTTGTCAAAGAAGAACAGCCACGGGAGCGTTTATTGTTAGAGGGAGCTGGAAGTTTATCCAATCGGGAGCTTCTTGCAGTGTTACTCAGAACAGGTTCTAAAGAAGAAACAGTTTTGAAGTTATCAGATAAAATTTTATATCACTTTGATGGTTTACGTATGTTGAAAGATGCAACGTTAGAAGAGCTTGTCAGTATACATGGTGTCGGGGTTGCAAAGGCAACGCAGCTTATAGCTGCTTTTGAACTCGGTAGAAGAATGGTGCGGTTAGAATATCAAAATAAATACAGCATTCGAAGCCCGGAAGATTGCGCCAGATATATGATGGAAGAAATGCGCTTCCTGCAGCAGGAGCATTTTGTATGTCTATATTTGAACACAAAGAATCAAGTTATACATAGGCAAACGATTTTCATTGGAAGTTTAAACTCATCAATTTTACATCCAAGGGAAGTTTTTAAAGAAGCGTTTCGCCGTGCAGCAGCCTCTATCATATGTCTTCATAACCATCCCTCAGGAGACCCCGCGCCGAGCCGAGAAGATATTGAAGTAACAAAACGCTTAGTAGAATGCGGCCGGATTATCGGAATTGAAGTGCTCGATCATATTATAATAGGTGACCATAAATTCGTGAGTTTAAAGGAAAAAGGTCATATTTAAGACTATGCTTTTTACTTATTTTGTTTTATAATGTGATTTATGAGTTTTTTGTAGAAAATTATCTACAAAAAGGATAAAGATATAAAAAACGTACTGTTTTTATAATATAAAGTAAGAAAAAATGAGTCCGTGAAAACAAGAAAGGAAGATAAATAATATGTTTGGATTTGGTGGCTTTACTCGCGATCTTGGAATAGACTTAGGAACTGCGAACACGCTTGTATATGTAAAAGGAAAAGGTGTAGTTTTACGTGAACCTTCAGTAGTAGCGTTACAAACTGATACGAAACAAATCGTTGCTGTAGGTAGCGATGCAAAACAAATGATTGGTCGTACACCAGGAAACGTTGTGGCACTTCGCCCGATGAAAGACGGTGTAATTGCTGATTACGAAACAACAGCAACAATGATGAAATATTACATTCAACAAGCTCAAAAATCAAATGGATTCTTCTCACGTAAGCCTTATGTAATGGTATGTGTACCATCTGGTATTACAGCTGTAGAAAGACGTGCAGTAATCGATGCGACTCGTCAAGCTGGTGCTCGTGATGCTTATCCTATCGAAGAACCATTTGCAGCAGCAATTGGTGCAAACTTACCTGTTTGGGAACCAACTGGTAGTATGGTTGTTGATATCGGTGGCGGTACAACAGAAGTTGCAATCATTTCTTTAGGCGGTATTGTAACAAGTCAATCAGTTCGTGTTGCTGGTGATGATATGGATGATTCAATCATTCAGTACATTAAGAAAAGCTACAACTTAATGATCGGTGAAAGAACAGCTGAAGCATTAAAATTAGAGATCGGTTCTGCAGGCGAGCCAGAAGGTATTGAGCCTATGGAAATTCGCGGTCGAGATTTAGTAAGTGGTTTGCCAAAAACAGTGCTAATTCAACCAGAAGAAATTGCAGATGCATTAAAAGATACAGTAGATGCAATTGTAGAATCTGTTAAAAATACGTTGGAGAAAACTCCACCTGAATTAGCGGCAGATATTATGGACCGTGGTATCGTATTAACAGGTGGCGGAGCATTACTACGTAATTTAGATAAAGTAATTAGTGAAGAAACAAATATGCCAGTTCTTGTTGCAGAAGATCCATTAGATTGCGTAGCAATTGGAACGGGTAAAGCATTAGACAATATCGATCTTTTCAAAACTGCTGCTCGATAATATTGCAAAATAAAAATCAATGAAATTAAGAGGGTGTGAACGTGCCACAGTTTTTCTTAAACAAAAGATTAATTGTTTTGTTAGTTAGTATTATTCTTCTCGTGGCATTGATTGGAATCTCATTGAAAGAACGGAACAGTTTAACATGGCCAGAGCAGTTTGTTAAAGACACTGTCGGTGTGGTAGAACGTGTATTCCAAAAGCCAGCGAAATACGTAGCTGGATTCTTCGAAAATGTAGAGGATGTAAAGCGCACGTATGAAGAGAATAAAGAATTAAAAGCAAAATTAGACAATTATGCAGGTCTATCAGGGAAAGTAAAACAATTAGAAGATGATAACAAGAAGTTACAAGAGTTAACGGGTAAAAAAGAGTTAAATAGCCAATATACTGAAATTCCAGCTACTGTTGTTTCGCGTAATCCAGATAAATGGTACGATTTAGTTGGTATTGACAAAGGAGCACAGCAAGGAATTAAAAAAGATATGGCTGTATTAACTCCACAAGGTTTAGTTGGACGAGTGAAAAGTGTATCTCAGTTTACATCATCAGTAGAGTTATTAAGCTCTATGAGCCGAACAAATCGTGTTTCTGCTATCGTACAAGGTGATGAGAAAATCTTTGGATTGATTGAAGGTTATGACAAAGAAAAGCACTTACTTCTTTTCACAAAGATTGGCTCTGATGCAGACGTAAAAGCAGATCAATTAGTTGTAACATCTGGACTTGGTGATATTTTCCCGAAAGGTCTTGTAATTGGAAAAATCGTTGATGTTCAGCCGGATCCATACGGTTTAACAAAAACAGCTTATGTAAAACCTGCCGCTGATTTAAATGACGTAGAGCATATTATGGTTGCGAAACGTGAAACGCCTTCAGCGCCATTAGAATAGGAGGGGGAGAAGAGATGATGAAGATTTTAAAAAGAGCAGCTCTTCCTCTTTTGCTCCTTTTTGTTTTTTTATTTGAAAATATGTTTGCTACTATTGTTCCAACAGCAGTTTTTTGGAAAGACAGTATAGCAGCACCTCATTTCTTTATTATAGTATTATGTTTTGTTACTGTGTACTACAGTCCGGTCCAAGGGATTTATTACGGACTATTATTTGGTTTCTTATTTGATACCGTATACACGGAACTTGTCGGTATATATATTTTTGCGTATCCGATTTTAGCTTATTTAGTTTATAGTGTGATGAAGGTACTACAATTGAATTTATTTATTGTTGTCTCTATCGTACTAGCTAGCATTGCAGCATTAGAGTATTATGTGTATGGATTTTTAACTTTGTTAGGACGTACTCATATGTCGGCGTATGTCTTTTTCACAGATCGTCTCCTGTCTACTTTATTGCTAAATGCAATTTTCTTATTGATAGTTTGTTTCCCACTGAGACGATATTTAGTGCGTCTTTCAAAAGCGATGGAAGAAAAAGAAAAAAGGATTTTCTAATTTTATGTCGAATTGAATCGGTGGGGTGAACTTTAGTGGAAGAAAAAAAGCAACAAAATGTAACAATAAAAGGGACAAAAGACGGGATAACGCTTCATTTAGATGATTGTTGTTCATTCTCTGAATTACTGAAGGAATTGGATGAAAAGCTTTCTACTCATTACTATGATGGTGATGGACGCTCTTTAATTGAAGTGCATGTGAACGTGGGAAATCGTTATTTAACAGAAGTCCAACAAGAAGAGATTCGTACGTTAATTCGTAATAAAAAGAATCTCGTTGTGGATTCGATTGAAAGTGATGTTATAACGAAAGAGGAAGCAATAGCTTGGAAAGAAGAAACAGAAATTGTCCCTATTTCCAAAATTGTTCGCTCTGGACAAGTTTTACATGTAAAAGGAAATTTATTGTTAATTGGTGATGTTAATCCAGGCGGAACGGTTATCGCTGGGGGGAATATTTTTGTCGTAGGATCATTAAGAGGAATTGCGCATGCTGGGTATTATGGGGATTCGGATGCTGTAATCGCTGCATCTGTTATGAACCCGATGCAACTTCGAATTAGTGATGTGGCAATGCGGGCTCCGGAAGAGAAAGAAGACGGAGCGGAGGCGGCAGAATGTGCGTATATTAATGAGAACAATCACATTGTTGTCGATCGACTGCAACTTCTCACTCATCTTAGACCTAATTTAACAAAGTTAGAAAGGGGAATTGTATAGCTGTGGGAGAGGCAATAGTAATTACATCTGGAAAAGGCGGTGTAGGTAAAACTACAACGTCTGCGAACATTGGTACAGCCTTAGCGTTATCTGGAAAGAAAGTGTGCTTAATTGACACAGATATCGGTCTTCGAAACTTAGACGTAGTAATGGGGCTGGAAAATCGTATTGTATTTGATCTTGTTGATGTCGTTGAAGGGCGTTGCCGTTTACCTCAGGCTCTTATTAAAGATAAACGTTTTGATGATCTTTATTTATTACCTGCAGCACAAACGAGTGATAAATCAGCGGTAACACCTGAACAAATGGATGAATTAATACAAGTATTACGTCAAGATTATGATTACATATTAATTGATTGTCCTGCGGGGATTGAGCAGGGATTTAAAAATGCGGTAGCTGGTGCGGATAAAGCAATCGTTGTTACGACACCAGAAGTATCCTCAATGCGTGATGCGGATCGTATTATTGGGCTTTTAGAAAAAGAGGATATTGAACCACCGAAACTTGTTATTAATCGTGTGCGTAGTCATATGCTTCATGAACAGGATATGTTAGATGTTGATGAAATCGTACGTACATTGTCAATCGAGCTTCTTGGTGTTGTCGAAGATGATGATGAAGTTATTCGTGCTACAAATACAGGTGAGCCTGTAGCGTTGCAACCGAGCGGAAAAGCAGCGTTAGCTTATCGTAATATTGCAAGACGTTTGTTGGGTGAGAATGTCCCATTACAAGCATTTGAACAAGAAAAGGTATCGGTATTTACAAAGGTGAAAAACTTCTTTGGAATCCGTTAAAAGCACTTCGCATATTTGCGGAGTGCTTTCTTTTTTCTTCACACGAATATCTTCCATACCTAGCTCATACATATGTACAAACTGTATACAACTGTTTCTATGTACATTAGCTTAACGAAAGAAAGGAGACAGTATGAAGAATAGACGTGTAGAAGAAATTAAAAAACGGATTGCGAAGAGGAAGGCAGAGCAAGAAAGGATGGAGGAAGAGCAGTATTTTGCTGGAGGGAATTTTGATAGTGAAACAGTATTTATTGAAGATGGAGAAAAGGAAATTCATCCTTTATTTCGAAAAGAAGTGTTTTTCTTCAAAGTATTGTTATCAGCAATATTAGTTCTTTCTGTCGCTATTTTATATAAGAATGCACCAGTTTCTTTCGACGGTGCTAAAGCTGTTACAGAAAAAGTGATGAAAGAAGAATTTCAGTTTGCTACTGTAGCGAAATGGTACGAAAAACAGTTTGGAAAACCGCTCGTGTTCTATTCGCCTAATGAGAAAAAAGAAGAAACGATTCAGCAAAAAGATTATGCCATTCCTGCTTCAGGAAAGGTGATGCAAGGGTTTCAAAAAAATGGCCAAGGTGTATTTGTACAAACAGCTACAAATGCAACTGTTGAGTCAGTGAATGAAGGGCTAGTTATTTTTGCAGGCAAGAAAGAGGAACTTGGTAATACAGTTCAAATTCAGCATGCAGATGGTACGGAGTCATGGTATGCAAACTTAAATGATATGTCAGTGAAATTATATGATTACGTTTCAAAGAAACAAAAAATTGGAACGGTGAATAATGATGCGAATAATAAAAATGGTAAGTTTTATTTCGCAATAAAAAAGGACGAAAAATTTATTGATCCGATTCAGGTGATTTCATTTGATTAAATATAGAGATGTTTTAACAAAGATTTCAGTGCATCCGTTGTTTTGGGTTATTATTGTCATTGGTATTTTCACGGCACGTTTTAAAGAGTTACTACTGTTATTTTGTATCGTTCTCATCCATGAACTTGGGCATGCTTTTGCAGCGGCACACTATAATTGGCGTATTAAGAAGATTCAACTTTTGCCGTTTGGTGGTGTGGCTGAGCTTGAGGAACATGGGAATAAATCATTGAAAGAGGAACTAGTTGTCGTAATTGCAGGACCAATTCAAC
Source organism: Bacillus sp. BD59S (assembly GCF_007363175.1). NCBI lineage: Bacteria > Bacillati > Bacillota > Bacilli > Caryophanales > Bacillaceae > Bacillus > Bacillus sp. BD59S. Next base: position 4,152,520 of record NZ_CP034686.1, on the reverse strand, counting down.
ATATTTGGATGATGGCGGTAGGCTATATGTTGTTTGAAGCTGGTTGGCTTCATGCGGAATTATATTATTTCTTTATGTGGAATAATATAATTATTTTAGCATTTAATTTACTACCTATTTGGCCTCTTGATGGTGGAAAAGTATTGTTTAACGTACTATCATATCGTTTTCCTTATTTACAAGCACATGAAAAGATGATGAAATTATCATGTGTTTTTTTTAGTGTCATACTAGGATGGCAGTTACTTTGGAATAGTAACAATATTATGATGTGGGTACTACTCATATTTTTAGCGGTGTCGTTATATCAAGAATGGAAGCAAAGACGGTATGCCTTTATGCGTTTTTTATTAGAACGTTATTATGGGAACAAAAGAGGAATTGAAAAGATTGCACCAATTGAGGTGCAATCAGAAGATCATTTATATAAGATATTCACAAAATTTCGTAGAGGCTATAAGCATTCTATTATCGTTCGCGGAAAATATAAAGAACATTACACATTGGATGAAAATGAATTGCTTTATGCGTATTTTACTGAAAAACGAACAACTTCATCTGTTGAAGAATTAATCGGTTAGTGTTGACGTTAGCACTAACCTTTTATTATTGTAAAAGCAAAGAAGATTATAAAGTGAGGAAAGTATTTTGAAAACGTTATATATGAACTACGCTGGATCGGAAAAACGCGTTGCAATTGAAGAGAAGAAGAAAATTGTTGAGTTTTTATGGAAACGAAATGAAGAACAAGAGATTGTTGGGCATATTTATGTTGGACGTATCGTAAGAACGATTGCTGGAATGAATGCAGCTTTTGTAAATATAGGTTTAGAAAAACATGCGTATCTTTCGTACGATGATGTACCATCTTCTTATCATATACATGAAGGACAAGCGGTACTTGTACAAGTTGTAAAAGAGGCAATTGATACGAAAGGGCCAAAATTGACAGCAAATATAGAATTTACCGGAAAATATGTCGTTTATATGCCATATGATGAAATGCGTGCGGTTTCTCGGAAAATAAAAAACAATAAAAGAAGGCAACAATTACTCCAAATTGAAGTAGAAGGGACAGGAGGTTATATTTTCCGCTCAGCTTCTGAAAAAGGAGAAATTGAAGAAATACAAGCTGAAATGCAAAGATTACAGCAGTTATATGAAGAGTTAAAAAGAAAAGAGGGCCAAGGAAAGGCACCGTTACTAGTCCATCGACCGGCAACCTTTTTAGATCGTGTATTTCAAGAGAATCCAATTGAAACGATTGAAAAAGTAGTTGTAGATACAAGAAGTATAGTAAAAGAATTAGAAGAAAAAGTCGGTAAAGAAAAAGTATCTTTTTATAATGAAAAATCTTCAATGTTTAACCATTTTGGCATAGAGCGTGAGATTGAGAAAGCACTTCAAAAAATTGTTTGGCTCCCAAATGGTGCTTATTTAATTGTGGAACAAATGGAGACGATGACTGTAATTGATGTGAATACGGGTAAGTTTACTGGAAAACAAAATTTACAAGATACAGTCCTTCGTACAAATGAAGTGGCAGCTGAAGAGATCGCACGTCAATTAAGATTGCGTGATATCGGTGGTATGATATTAATTGATTTTATTAATATGAAAAGAAGAGAAGATAAAGAAAAGATAAGAGAATGTCTCATGGCTGCTATGCAAAATGATCGCACATATACAAGAGTACTCGGATTTACAGAGTTAGGGATTTTAGAGATGACACGTAAACGTAAGAAACATTCTTTACGCGACGTATTACTTGAAGAGTGTGCACCGTGCAAAGCGACAGGGTATGTGATGTCATATGAAACGATTGCGTATGAGCTAGAGAGAGAACTAATCACATATGGTAATATAGAAGATGAGGCAGTATTAATCTCTGCACCTAAAGGACTGCAAAAACAATTTTTACAAAAAGAATTACAAAAAAATATTCCATTTGAAATTTATTTCAAAGATGATATGATCGAAAAGTATGCAATTATCCGTTTTGGAAGTAAAAAAGAAATTGTAGAGCGGAAAAAATAGTTAGTAGAACTTTCATTGACAACCGTCTATGATTCATGATAACATCTTTATGTTATAGTTTATAGCACCTAAACGGCTATATGCTACAACCGCACAAGACAGGTTCCCTAAAGGCATTTTATGTCTACCTCGTTTTTGGCGAGTCTTAGTAATTAAGAGGAGGTGCAAGTATGTACGCAATTATCGAAACAGGTGGAAAACAAATTAAAGTTGAAGCTGGTCAAGCAATCTACATTGAAAAATTAGATGTTGAAGCTGGTGAAACTGTTACTTTTGACAAAGTTCTTTTCGTTGGTGGCGAAAACGTTAAAGTTGGTAGCCCAGTTGTAGAAGGTGCAACAGTTACTGCGAAAGTAGAAAAACAAGGTCGCGCTAAGAAAATCATCGTTTTCAAATACAAAGCGAAAAAGAACAATCGTAAGAAACAAGGTCATCGTCAACCTTACACTAAGCTAGTTGTTGAAGCTATCAACGCTTAATTCTGGTTAACATGATTAAAATTACGATAAGTCGCACGAAATTAGGACGTATCCAATCATTTAAAATGACTGGACATGCCGATTATGCGCCACATGGACAAGATCTTGTCTGTGCTGGAACTACAGCGGTTGTGTTTGGTTCTATAAATGCAGTGGAAGAACTTTGTAATGTGCAGGCAACTATTGAACTCGGAAGTGATGGCGGATTCTTAACGTATGAATTGCCTAATGATTTAGACGTTCATGCAGCAGAAAAAGCACAAATACTTTTAGAAGGATTGGTTGTTTCGCTTAAGACGATCGAACTTGATTACGGAAAGTATATCCGTTTAATAGAAAAAGTGCAGGAGGTGTAACGTATGTTAAGATTAGATCTTCAGTTTTTCGCATCTAAGAAAGGTGTAGGTAGTACAAAGAACGGTCGTGACTCTCAGTCAAAACGTCTTGGTGCTAAACGCGCAGATGGTCAAACGGTTACAGGTGGTTCAATTCTTTACCGTCAACGCGGTACAAAAATTTATCCAGGTGTTAACGTTGGTCGTGGTGGCGATGACACTTTATACGCGAAAGTTGACGGCGTAGTACGCTTTGAGCGTCTTGGCCGTGACCGCAAACAAGTGAGCGTATATCCTGTTGCTCAAGAAGCATAAGAACTCACGGAAAACTCTAACCTGAGTGCAGGTTAGAGTTTTTCTATATTAAGGGGTATCTAAATGAATAAAAAATGGACAATTATAGATGCATTGCGCCATTCAAGACATGATTGGCTCAATCGTATGCAGATGGTGAAAGGAAACCTTTCCCTTGGAAAAGTGGAAGAAATTCATAGTCTCATCGATCGTTTTGTCCAAGAAGCGAGACAAGAATCCAATCTGATAGGGCTATCTATGCCTTTATTTTCAGAGTGGATTTTAACATATAATTGGAAACAGCAGCCGTGCTTATTGGAGTACGAAGTATTAGGGAATTTACATAACTTATCTCACTTAGATGAGACTGTATGTACATGGACGAATCAATTTTTCTCAATGCTTCAGCATAGTTTAGACGTATATGTTGAAAATTATGTTTGTATCACAATTGAATGTGACGCGGAGAATGCTCGTTTCTTTTTTGATTTTCGTGGTAAGCTAACGAGTGTAGAAGAACTACAGAATTGGCTTGCGAACCAAAACAATAAATGGTATTCCATTTCTTATACAGTAAGAGACGAAGAAGTCTCAGTTATATTACAACCAATTGAAAAAAGTGTGGTGAAATAATGTTTGTAGATCAGGTCAAGATATATGTAAAAGGCGGCGACGGTGGTAACGGAATGGTTGCGTATCGTCGTGAGAAGTATGTACCAAAAGGTGGCCCAGCAGGTGGCGACGGTGGTAAAGGTGCAGATGTTGTTTTTGTTGTTGAGGAAGGCTTACGTACATTAATGGACTTCCGCTACCAACGTCATTTCAAAGCTGATCGTGGTCAGCACGGAATGAGTAAAGGGCAGCACGGACGTAAATCTGAAGATTTACTTGTAAAGGTTCCACCAGGAACAGTAGTAAAAGATGAAAAAACTGGTCAAATTCTTGCCGATTTAGTAACGCATGGGCAAACGGCTGTAATTGCAAAAGGTGGCCGCGGTGGTCGTGGTAACTCACGTTTCGCAACAGCTACGAATCCAGCGCCAGAAATCGCTGAGAACGGGGAGCCAGGTCAAGAGCGTGATGTCATTCTAGAACTGAAAGTACTAGCAGACGTTGGACTTGTTGGATTCCCAAGTGTAGGTAAATCTACATTATTATCTGTCGTATCATCAGCACGTCCGAAAATTGCAGAGTATCACTTCACAACAATCGTTCCAAACCTTGGTGTTGTTGAGACTGGTGATAACCGCAGCTTCGTTATGGCTGACCTTCCTGGACTAATTGAAGGCGCACATGCTGGCGTCGGACTTGGACACCAATTCTTACGTCATATTGAGCGTACACGTGTAATCGTGCATGTTATTGATATGTCTGGTTTAGAAGGCCGTGATCCATATGAAGATTACGTAACGATTAATAATGAATTAAAAGAATACAATCTTCGCTTAACGGAGCGTCCACAAGTTGTTGTTGCAAACAAAATGGATATGCCAGATGCAGAAGAAAACTTACAAGCATTTAAAGAGAAAGTGGGAGACGAAGTAAAAATCTTCCCAATCTCAGCTGTAACGAAACAAGGTGTTCGTGACTTACTGTTTGAAGTAGCGAACTTAATAGAAACAACACCAGAATTCCCAATACATGAAGTTGCGGATGAGTCTGATACAAGTGTAATGTACAAATTTGATACTGAAGGTGTTAAATTTGAAATTACACGTGAAAGTGATGGCACGTTTGTTATCTCTGGTTATGATATTGAGAAAACATTCAAGATGACAGACTTCTCACGTGATGAATCTGTACGTCGTTTCGCTCGCCAAATGCGCGGAATGGGTATTGATGAAGCCCTTCGTGCACGTGGCGCAAAAGACGGAGATATTGTAAAAATTCTTGAATATGAATTTGAGTTTATCGACTAAGACTGCCGAAATATGGCAGTCTTTTTTTATATTGTAAAAGTCTGATTCATACAGGAAAAAATCCCCACTAATTAAATTTTCAATTTATAATAGAAAAGGAGTGGTTTTATAAGAATTTTTTATGGGGAGAAAACGAACATGTATAAAATATTAATTGTAGAAGACGATGAAAAAATCGCAGGAATATTAGAAGAGCATTTAGAAAGGTATGGCTATCAATCATTTCGAGCGAGTGATTTACGACATATAAAAGATGAGTTTGTAAAAGTAAATCCACATCTCGTGTTACTTGATATTAATTTACCGTATTTTGATGGATTCTATTGGTGTCGTCAAATCCGCACTATATCGAATGCACCAATTATTTTTGTTTCTGCAAGAACGGGGGAAATGGATCAAGTAATGGCAATTGAAAATGGCGGAGATGATTACATTACGAAGCCATTCCATTTAGACATTGTAATGGCTAAAGTGAAAAGTGCACTTCGTCGTGGATATGGTGAGTATGCTTCTGCGGCAGAAAGCGATTGTTTAGGTGTAAATGGACTGTTGTTATTCCCATCTCAGCACGTTGTTGAGTGGCAAGGGCAACAAACAGAACTGACAAAAAATGAATTTTACTTATTAGAATGTTTAATGAAACAAGCAAATCAATACGTAACACGCGAAGAATTGTTAGAAGCCCTCTGGGATGAGGTAGCTTTTGTTGATGATAATACATTAACTGTGAATGTGAAACGTGTAAGGAAGAAACTAGAGGAGTTAGGCATTAAAAATGCAATTGTAACGAAACGTGGATATGGTTATGCGCTTCTTACAGAGTGGGGCGAAGGGCATGAAGGTTAAAAATTACCTTATGGATCGTTTTTCTTTAATTCTTTCTTACATTGTTAGCCTTTGTTTATTTGGGCTCGTTTTGCAGTTGCAAAGTCTTTTAGAAAAGCGATCTATTGATTGGAATACGTGGTTATACGGACTGTTATTAGGGACAGTTGTGTTTACTGTATACCTTATTTACGATTACCGAAAACGGAGTGTATTTTTCAAGAGGATCGAAAAATATGTTACTAGCGGAAATACATTACATGATTCCTTACTTATTGATACTTCTTATACGGCAGAGCAAGAGATGGTCGTTGAATCGTTTACGCTATTAAGACAGCAATATATGAATGAAGTTCATAAACAACATGCAAAAGAACAACAGCAAATGATATTTATGAACCAATGGATTCATCAAATGAAAACACCGGTATCTGTTATTGAGTTGCTATTACAGAAGTTTGGTAAAGAGCATCGTGAAGCAAGAGCAACAGTTGAAAGTATCCGTGAAGAAAATAATCGCATACTAAATGGTTTAGATTTAGCGTTACATATGGCAAGGTTAGAACAGTTTGCGAAAGATTATAAAGTAGAAGTAGTAAATGTGATAGATATCATTAGAGGTATTATTAATGAAAATAGAAAGTCCTTCATTCAATCGTCTGTATTTCCGAAAGTGATGTTTGAGGAAGATACTTGTATGGTTGCCTCTGATAGAAAATGGCTCAGTATTGCTATAGGGCAAATTGTTGTAAATGCAATTAAGTATACAAAAATTTCGGAAGCAGAAAAAAAGGAAATTCAATTTCAAATTGAAGAGAAAGATCAAAAGGTGTTATTACATATTAAGGACAATGGAATCGGTATTCCAGAGCAAGATGTAAAGCGTATATTTGATCCATTCTTTACAGGGGTAAATGGCCGTAAAACGAGAGAAGCGACTGGAATGGGTTTATATATTACGAAGGAAATTTGTGATAATTTACATCACGGTATGTATGTGCAATCGGCTGAAGGGGAAGGGACAACATTCACGTTCCAATTTGCAAAAGATGAAGAATATCATACATTAATGAGAAAAATGACAAAACTGTAAGGTAACAAAACGTTTTGTAAGGGAAATCACTCGTTTCTTTTTCTTATTTTTCTTATAGTAAATGTAAGAAGAAAACACATAGGGGGATTAGAAATGAGTGTTCTTGAAGTAAAAGGATTAACGAAGGTATACCAATCAAAAGGTTCAGTAGCAACGACTGCTTTAAATGATATAAATTTTAAAATAGAAGAAGGCGAATTTGTAGGGATTATGGGTCCTTCAGGGAGCGGGAAAACAACGCTTTTAAATTTATTAGCAACAATTGATAAGCAAACTTCAGGTCATGTGCTTGTAAATGGGGAAGAAATTAATCAAATGCGTGCTGCAAAATTAGCGGAGTTTCGCCGTACACATTTAGGATTCATTTTCCAAGATTTTAACTTACTTGATACGTTATCGATTAAAGAAAATATCATTTTACCACTTGTAATGGCGAAGAAATCTGTAAATGAAATCGATGCAAAAGTGCTTGAGATTGCAAAGTTTTTAAATATCGAGGGCATTTTAAATAAAAAGGTATATGAAGTATCAGGTGGCCAACAACAACGTGCAGCAGCTGCGAGAGCGATCATTCATGAACCGACGTTAATTTTAGCAGATGAGCCAACTGGAAACTTAGATTCTAAGTCGGCAAAATCATTAATGAGCGCGTTGCAAGACTTACATGAACAAAAGAAAGTAACAATTGCAATGGTAACGCATGATCCAGTAGCGGCGAGTTATTGCGAACGTATTCTTTTCATACGTGATGGAGAGATTTTCTCAGAAATACATAAGGGAAGAACGAAACAAGCCTTTTTCCAAGAAATTCTGGACGTACTTGCGATGCTAGGAGGAGAATATCATGAACTTTCGCCAGCTCGCGCTTAATAATGTAAAAGGAAATTGGCGTAATTATAAAGCGTTTCTTATAAGTAGTTGTTTATCGATAGTCGTATTTTTCATGTATGCTTCCTTCATTTATCATCCAGATGTTGTAGGCGGTAATATTAGTATGAGGGAGATGATTTCAAAAGGGTTAGAATCGATGAATTATATTGTAGTCATCTTCTCAGCACTCTTTATTTTATATGCAAATTCAACATTTTTACGAGCAAGGAAAAAAGAGTTTGGTCTATTAACATTAATAGGCGGAACAAAATCTCAGCTTGGCCGAATGATTATATTAGAACAGCTTATGTTAGGTAGTATTGCAATTGTAGTAGGTATTGGACTTGGTATGCTTTGTTCCAAATTATTCTTCCAAGCATTAAGCGTAATATTGAAAATAGATAAAACACTTCCACTCGTATGGAATAGTAAAGCGGTTTTGATTACAGCAGGTGTATACTTTATTTTATTTTTAATCTTATCATTGTTTAGCGTTTGGACAGTAGGACGCTTGCAAATTATTGATTTATTAAGAGAAGCAAGAAAGCAAAAAGTAGAGCCTTTTGCATTTACATGGTTATGCATAGTTGGTATAGGATGTATTATTGTTGCATATGTACTTAGCTTCCAAGTAACATTTATGAATTTTATCATTCTGTTTTTACCGATTGTAGGGCTGACGATAGGCGGAACTTATTTGCTGTTTACACAAGGTAGTACAGTCGTATTAAAGGCGTTACAAAAACGAAAAAAATCTTTTTATACATATCCAAATATGTTCGTACTTAGCAATCTTATTTATAAAATGAAAGATAATGCTCGTTTTCTATTTGTAATTTCTATCATTACGGCGGTTGTATCTTCAGCAGTCGGTACACTGTATGTATTCTTTGAAGATATGAGCTATAAGGCAGTAACTAGTACCCCGCATGCTATTTCGTATGAGGAAAAGGGAATACATACGCATAATGTCATCAAAGAAGGAAAAGCAAAAGAATTAATAAAAAAACACGGATTTGAAGAAGCGCGAGAAGTAACGTACGTAAAACTTCCTGGAACTCAAAAAATCACGATGTTTAACAGTGAACATGAGATGCCAATGGCGATTGTTTCAGAAAAAGAATATAACGCTGAAGTACGTAAACAAAAAAGAGAGCAAGTTAGAGAAGTTCATAATGCACCTGGTAGTGCAACGATGGTCATAACGGATATGGCGAACGATATGATGAAGGTAGATCTTGCGAAACCGTATGAATTTAAAATGAACGGACAAACGCAGTCTGTTCAATTAAATCAGCCAACTTCATTTTCTGTTTTTAATGATAGTGAATATCTCATTGTAAATGATCAAGATTTTGAGGAATACGCAAAGCTCGTACCAGATGAAGAAAAGACAAAATATTACGGTTATTATATAGAAGACTGGAAAAGTACAGAAGATCTTGTGTTAGATTTGAAAAAGGAAATTGCACCAGATAAGCAAGAGGAATTGCATAACTCAGTGTTCGCTTATAAAAATATAAGGGAATCAGGGGCAATTACAATGTTTATTGGTTTCTTCGTAGCTGTACTATTCTTCTTCTTTGCTTGTAGTATGACATACTTTAAATGGTTTAACGATAAAGAACAAGATCGTATTCAATTTAAATCGTTAAAGAGAATCGGTATGACAGATAAAGAAATTCGTAAAATTGCAATTCGACAAATGGGTGTTATCTTCTTTATCCCAATTGTAATCGGCGCTATTCATAGTGGATTTGCTCTTCATACGCTAGGGAAAATGCTTTATCTCGATTTATGGAAATCAGGTGCGATTGTAATTGGAGCATACATTGTAGCTTCTGCGATTTATTTTATAATCGCGCAAAGAGGATATTTGAAACACGTGCAAAGCTAGAGAAACCTCTAGCTTTTTGCCTATGTAGTAAGTTATAGGGGGACGATAGATGAACATTCGGCAACTAGCGCTGCAAAATATAAAAGGAAATTGGCGTAATTATAAAGTGTTTTTCTTAAGTAGTTGCTTTGCAATATTTGCGTCTTTTGCATACATGTCTGTTATTGTACATCCGTATATGCAAGAGACACTGTGGTATCAAAACGTACGCTGGGGACTTGTTATATGTAATGTTATTATCATTTCTTTTTTCGTCATATTTATTTTGTACTCCACTTCTATTTTCATAGAGGCACGTAAAAAAGAATTAGGATTATATATGTTAATGGGAGCAACGAAATCTAACGTAATTGGTGTAATTATGACCGAGCAAATGTTGATCGGGGTATTTGCTAATATTTTCGGTATTGGGATTGGCATGATCTTTTTGAAACTCTTTTTTATGGTGTTTAGCATGCTAATGCGTCTTCCGAAAGAACTCCCTGTCATATTTGACGTGAAAGCGATTGTGGTAACGTTTATTACATATATGGTTGTTTTTATTCTGTTATCTTTTATAAGTGCTTTACGTATATGGAACATAAAAATCATTCGGTTATTAAAAGAATTTCGAACGGATAAAAAAGAGAAGAAAACATCAATATGGCTTTGTATATTCGGCTTTATTTGTTTAGGGACAGGATATGCGTTAGCGCTACAAGTGACAATGGAAACGATAGGATTATATTTTTTCCCTGTGTCTATACTTGTTTTTTTCGGAACGTACTTTTCTTTTACACACGGTGCAATCCAATTGTTGGAAATGATTAAACGAAATAAAAAGATTATGTATACATATCCGTATTTATTTATAGTGAATCAATTGTCACATCGAATGAAGGAAAATGGTCGCTTTTTCTTTATGCTTTCTATGGCAACGACATTTGTAGTTACAGCAACAGGTACGGTGTTCTTATATTTTTCTAGCATGCAAGATATGTGGCGAGATGGGGGCGCACACTCATTTTCATACATAGAAAAAGGTGTTTCTACCCATGAAGTCTTTGAGGAAGGTACGGTTGAACAATTACTGCATCAATATGGATATGATGATTTTCAATTTATGAGTTTTGTTGGAGTGTATGCATCTTTTCAGTCCAACAAGGGAGAAGCAGAAGTAGCGCCGCTCATTAAAGAAAGTGAATACAATCAGGAGGCAAGAAAACAAAAACAGAAAACGTATCATCCTAAAAAAGGAACTGTTACACTTGTTTTTTATAATAAATACAATCGTTCGAATATATATAATCAAAAAGAGATTCAATTACAAGTAATGAATCAAACGTATCCATTCGTATTTAACGGTCAGAAAGAAGGGGTGCAATTTAACTATCATCTTGCGCACATTAACGGTCTGTTTTTCGTCATGAATGATGAAGATTTTGACAGAATAGCAAATAAGGTTCCGGATTCTGAAAAAATGATGTATAGAGGATACACATTACCAAATATCGAAAATACGAAAAAATTAAATGAAGCTTTACGGAAACATATAAAACAAGATGATAATAACGCATTTCGAAGTAATATGGAGTTATATGTGAATATGAAAGAGTTCGGCGATATTACTCTATTTGTAGGCTCATTCATTAGTATATTATTCTTTCTTACTTCATGTAGTATCGTATATTTTAAATGGTTTCATAATATTTCATCAGATAGAAAGCAGTACGAAGCGCTATCTAAGCTTGGAATGACGAAAGAAGAAGTGTGGAAGATTTCTCGCTGGCAATTGTGTATGCTATTTTTTGCGCCTATTATAGTCGGGAGTATGCATAGTGCGGTTGCGTTATATACATTTCATAATACAATCTTTATGGATGGTTCATTACGAAAAGTAGGCTTGTTTATTCTATTTTATATTGTTGCATGCATCGTTTATTTCTTTTTTGCTCAAAGAGAATATAGGAAACATTTAGACTAGCAAATGCTAGTCTTTTTTTAATATTCGAAATTTACATAGAAGAATATAAAAAAGTATGGTATAACAGTAAGAAAACGAAAAAGAGGGGAAAAGACGATGATTCGAGTAGGATATTTAGGACCAGAAGCAACATTTACAAATATGGCGGTGAGTCGTTTTTTTCCGGAAGCAGAGCATGTACCGTATCGAACGATTCCAGACTGTATGGATGCAGCTGCAAATGGAAATGTAGATTATGCAGTGGTACCACTAGAAAACGCTATAGAAGGTTCAGTGAATATAACAGTTGATTATCTCGTGCATGAGCAGCCGCTTTCTATTGTAGGAGAAATTACAGTACCCATTCAGCAACATTTACTTGTACATCCGCAGTATGCAGAAGTGTGGGAAGAAGTATATGCAGTGCATTCTCACCCACACGCTATTGCCCAATGTCATAAGTTTTTAAATGAAGAATTAAAAGGGATAACTGCTCGAGATATGACATCAACAAGTGCTGCTGCGCAATATGTGAAAGAACATCCTGAAGAAAAAATTGCTGCCATTGCAAATGAAGCAGCTGCAGAAAAATACGGATTAACGATTGTAAGACGAAGTATTCATACACATAAAAATAATCATACACGTTTCCTAGTGCTTCATAAGAAAAAGAAAGCAATACTCTCAAATAATGGAGAAAACCGCGGAGAGAAAACGACGCTTATGATAACGTTACCTGCTGATTATGCAGGGGCACTATATCAAGTGTTATCAGCTTTCGCATGGAGAAAATTAAACTTATCTAAAATCGAATCGCGCCCGATGAAAACTGGACTTGGAAATTACTTTTTCTTAATCGATGTTGATAAAGCATACGATGACGTATTATTGCCAGGCGTAACGATGGAACTTGAAGCACTTGGTTTTTCTGTTACGGTGCTGGGGAGTTATTCTTCTTATTGGCTATAAGGAGGAGTTAGGTTATACCGTGTGATAGATTAATAAAATCCCACCTATAGATGGTGGGATTCTTTATTTTAACTTCGCAAGACGCTCTTCTAATTGACCACGCCAAACGTCAGCTAGTTCTGGAACAGCAAGAATCTTTTCGATGCCATCTCTATCTTTTCTATTATGAAAATAAATTTCGTTAGAGAACAAGACAGAAACATTACCCGGTTGACGTTCTAGTAATTTGATTTTTGAATCTTTACGTACAGTACCTTTCTGAAGAACGCGGCATAGGTAGCCAGTAAATCCAGTTGCTACAATGCGCGGTAGTATGCCAGGAATGCCGAGGCGTTTTGAAATCGTACTACAAGGTACTCTTGCTTGTGTGACCTGAATGATTGCTTCACCTAGTTGATATGTATCTCCGATGCATACATCACGCTCTAACATATTTGTCACGGTAATGTTTTCCCCAAATGTGGAAGCTGGAAGCGTTGTTTGGAATTCCTCTTCCCATAGTGCGTAATGCTCGTGTGGGTACACACAAACTGCACGATCAGGTCCACCATGGTGTTTTAAATCTGCTACATCATCACCAAGGAAGCCATCTTTTGATAGGAAAGCTTCTTCGGTAAGTTCTTTACATATACCGGTAATCATTGCTTTATCTTCGCTATATTTCATTTGTTTCGGTTTGCCAATGCTAAAGTGAACGAGTTCAATTCCCATATGTTAGCCCCTTTACGATTGATTATAATATTATAGCATTAAAAAAGCACAGAGAATTATAAAAACTCTGTGCTTTACATTAATAAACGAGAAAACCAGCTTTATCTAGTGCCTCGCAAGCAGCATCTAATTTTTCTTTTGAATCTGCCTCAATAGTATGTAAGTGAATACCGTCTGTTAATTGCGATAGATAGGAAGCATTTGTGTTTTCGATTTTTTGTAAATATTGCTCTACATCAAAGCGATTACTTACCATAATAGATGCTGTTAAGTCACCGTATACAGGATGCTCAACTTTTACATCTTTAATTGTAACGCCGTGGTCAACAAGCATTGTAAGTTCTTGACGTACTTCTGCTGGTTTATGTTGGCATACAATTACGCGTTCGAAAGCTTGTTGTTTCTCTTGTGGTTTTAAATATAAATAGCCTTGAGCAGTCGCAATGATCGGTTCGTTTCGTGCTTTAAGCAAGGAAATATCTTGCACGATAACTTGTCTACTTACATTCGTTTTTTTCGATAGCTCATTCCCAGATAACGGTTCATTTGCAGCGAGAAGCCACTGAAGGATAAGCTGTCGTCTTTCTTCACCTAAAATCTTTTTTTGTTCATTTTGTTTCATTATGATTTAACACCTCTATAAAATTGATTTCCAATTGTGTGTAGTGCATGAATAGTAGTATCAATTTGATCTTTCGTTGTTTGTTGTCCGAAAGAGAAGCGGACATATTGTTTTGCCTCTTCATACGTTTTTCCAATTGCAAGCATTGTTTTCGAAGGTTCTTGTTTACCGACTTGGCAAGCACTTCCGGTAGAAATGGCAATACCGCGGCGATTACATTCTAGCATTGTATATTGACCTTCTATTCCTTTTATTGTAACCCCAATAATATGTGGTAAACAAGAAGTAGAATGACCTTCTACTTCAATTTCTAGAGGAAGTGCTTGTAATCGCTCTAAAAAGTAGGATCGTAACTCTTTAAAACGTAAACTTTCTTCTTGTTGATTTTTTAATATATTCTCAGCTGCTGTTAAAAAAGATGCGATGCCAGGAACGTTTACTGTACCGGGACGAAATCCTTTTTCATGAGAAGTTCCCGGAAATATTTGTGTCCAGCGCACTTGCGGATTTATATAGCAAGCGCCGACCCCTTTTGGTCCGTATATTTTATGTGCTGAAACAGAAAGACTATCAATCCCCATCTCAAAAACATGGATAGGAAGTTTACCAAATGTTTGTACACAATCTGAATGAAATAAAACGTTATATTTTTTTAAAAGTGCCCCGATCTCTGCGATATTTTGAACGGTTCCGATTTCAGAGTTTCCGTGCTGTATACTTGCTAGAATGGTATCTTCTGTAATAGCTGCTTCTAAATCTATTAAACGAATGAGTCCATTTTTATCAACAGGAATTTCAGTAATTGTATACCCTTTTGATTGTAAGGATTGAAAATAACTTCGAATGGATGCATGTTCCATAGGTGTCGTAATAATATGCTTCTTATTTTGGGCATTGAGAAGGGACTGAATCGCAAGGTAGTTCGATTCTGACCCACCGCTCGTGAAGAATACCCCCTGTTCCTTTCCGCCAATTATTTCAGCAAATGTTTTTCTACAAACTTGTAATAAAGAAGAGGCCGTTCCTCCAATATCGTGTAAACTTTGTTCATTTCCGAAGTATTGCGATGCTGCTTTCATATATGTTTGTAATGCTTCCGCGCTCATAGGTGTAGTAGCTGCATAATCAAGATATATCATCATGTAAGTTCCTCTCTCTAGTAAGAGTTACATTTCTTTTATTTTTTAAATGGTAGTGAAAATAAGAATTATAAAAAAACTCTTGTCATTATTTTAAAACTATGTAAATATAGGTGTCAAGACAGTTGAAAAGTGTAAAGTAGGAGGCAACAATTATGCCAAGTGCAGATGTCTTAATTATTGGAAGTGGCGTTGCGGCACTTCGTGTTGCAAAAGAGATTTGTCACGAAAAGAATGTGATTATTATCACAAAGGAAACGAATCGTAATAATAATACATATTTAGCGCAAGGTGGAATTGCCGCAGCGGTAGCTACATATGACAATCCGAATGATCATTTTGAAGATACGTTAGTAGCAGGATGTCATTATAACAATGAAGATGCGGTTCGTTATTTAGTTGAAGAAGGACCAAAAGAAATGAATCATCTCATTGAAAATGGAATGAAATTTGATGGAGATGAAACGGGTCCCCATCTTGGAAAAGAAGGTGCACATCGAAAGCGTCGTATTTTACATGCAGGTGGCGATGCAACAGGAAAGAATTTATTAGAGCATTTCATTCAAGAAGTAGCTCCGTACGTTACGGTAGTGGAACAGGAAATGGTGCTTGATTTTATTATAGAAAACGAAAAATGTGTTGGAGTTTTAACGCGAGATAGTGAAGGGGAACTGAAGCGTTATGATGCAGATTATACTGTGCTAGCCTCAGGCGGGGTTGGTGGTTTATACGCCTTTACTTCTAATGACAAAACAATTACGGGTGATGGACTTGCGATGGTGTACCGTGCGGGTGGAGAGCTAGTAGATTTAGAATTTGTACAATTTCATCCAACGATGTTATATGCGGGTGGGCGATGCTGTGGCCTTGTTTCTGAAGCTGTCCGTGGTGAAGGAGCTGTCCTTATAAACGGAAAAGGACAGCGTTTTATGATGGGTATACACCCAGATCATGATCTCGCACCGCGTGATGTAGTGGCAAGAGCGATTCATGAACAGCTTTTAGCGGGTGAAAAAGTGTATTTGAATATCGAGTCCATCCAAAATTTCGAAGAACGTTTTCCGACTGTATCATCATTATGTAAAAAGAATGGTGTTCATATAAATGAAAAGTGCATTCCGGTCGTACCCGGTGCTCATTTTCATATGGGTGGCGTGAAAACAAACTGTGATGGAGAGACGTCCATTCCACATTTATATGCGGTTGGTGAAGTAGCTTGTAACGGTGTTCATGGAGCCAATAGATTAGCGAGTAATTCATTATTAGAAGGTCTTGTATTTGGAAAAAGAATAGGACAGCATCTTTTAACGAAAGCGACAAAAGATAGATTGAACAACTTTGCTGAGAAGGAAAAGAAGTTTATCGTTCTGAATCATTTGCCGGCGAAAGAAGAAATACAAGAATGTATGATGAAATACGTTGGGATTGTGCGAACAGAACAAAGTTTATCTTATGCAAAGAGATGGCTTAGTAAGTACGGTGTTCGAAATATGATATTGCAACATGATGCTCTTACAAATGAAGAGATAACGATTATGAATATGTTAACAGTTTGTGAGCTTATCGTCGTATCAGCTTTGCAAAGAGAAGAAAGCATTGGTGGCCATTATCGAAGTGATTATCCACATAGAAATAGCGTAAAAAAAGAGATTATTCGAGTGAAAAGAAAACTACAACTTGTGTAATGAGAGGAAGAGGGGCTTTATGAATACGATAAAGGTTAAAGAAGCATTAAATCGATTTTTTCTAGAAGATATAGGAGAAAGAGATGTAACATCTCAGCTTATTTTTCCAGATAATTTACTTTCAAAAGGAACGTTTCTTGCGAAGGATACAGGGGTCTTTGCGGGACGTTTAGTCATTGAAGAAGGTTTTAAATTAATTGATGAGAGAATTGAAGTGGAGCTTCATAAAAAAGATGGAGATTTTGTAGAAAACGGCGAAATAATTGCAACTGTCCAAGGACCAATCGCATCGTTATTAACGGCTGAGCGCGTTATATTAAACGTTATCCAGCGTATGAGCGGGATAGCGACAATGACACATAAAGCTGTTCGTGCTTTAGATAGCAGCCATACACGCATTTGTGATACGCGAAAAACGATGCCAGGGCTACGTATGTTTGATAAGTATGCAGTTGTATGCGGAGGCGGATTTAATCACCGTTTCGGCTTATATGACGGTGTCATGATCAAAGACAATCATATTGCTTTTGCTGGTTCTATTACGAAAGCTGTTACATCGGTGAAAGAGAAATTAGGACATATGGTAAAAGTAGAAGTGGAAACAGAAACGGAGGAGCAAGTGAGAGAAGCTGTAGCTGCTGGTGCGGATATTATTATGTTTGATAACCGTACGCCAGATGAGATTCGGGAGTTTTCAAAGATTGTACCAAGTGCCATCGTTACGGAAGCATCAGGAGGCATTACCATTGAAGATTTATCGAAATACGGAAAAACAGGGGTAGATTATATTTCACTTGGAGCGTTAACACATTCAGTGAAAGCACTTGATATTAGTTTCAATATTGAGGCGTAAGGAAAGTGGCTTAGAGGGGGAGAAAGGAATATGAGTATTTTAGAAAAAGTACAACCGATTGAAACGATGTTACCAGAGCGTTATTACACGATGTCAACAGCAGAGATGGAAAAGCGGGTTCGTGAAATTAAAGAAAAAATGGGGGAAACACTATTTATTCCAGGCCATCATTACCAAAAAGATGAAGTGGTACAATTTTCTGATGCAGCAGGAGATTCACTTCAGCTTGCGCAAGTTGCAGCGAGCAATAAAGAGGCGAAATATATTGTATTTTGCGGTGTACACTTTATGGCAGAAACAGCAGATATGTTAACGACAGATGATCAAATCGTTATTTTGCCAGATATGCGTGCAGGGTGTTCGATGGCAGATATGGCAGATATCGAACAAACAGAAAGAGCGTGGAAAGAGCTCACAAAATTATTTGGAGATACGATGATTCCGTTAACGTATGTAAACTCTACGGCTGCAATTAAAGCGTTTTGCGGTCGTAATGGCGGAGCAACAGTAACTTCTTCTAATGCTAAACAAATGGTATCTTGGGCGTTTACACAAAAAGAGCGTCTCGTCTTTTTACCAGATCAACATTTAGGAAGAAATACAGCGTACGACTTAGGTATCCCGTTAGATAAAATGGCA
Organism: Bacillus sp. BD59S; assembly: GCF_007363175.1. Classification (NCBI taxonomy): domain Bacteria; kingdom Bacillati; phylum Bacillota; class Bacilli; order Caryophanales; family Bacillaceae; genus Bacillus; species Bacillus sp. BD59S. The sequence goes on along the minus strand of NZ_CP034686.1, from coordinate 4,134,211 downwards.
GTATGGGATCCGCATACTGATTCATTAGAGTACGATGGAGATATAGAAGAAATTCAGGTGATTTTATGGAAAGGACATTGTTCAGTTCATCAAAACTTTACAGTGAAAAATATAGAGAATGTCCGAAAAAATCATCCGGATATGAATATTATTGTACATCCGGAATGTTGCTATGAAGTTGTAGCTGCTTCGGATTATGCAGGTTCAACGAAATACATTATTGATAGGATTGAATCGGCTCCACCCGGAAGTAAATGGGCGATTGGTACAGAAATGAATTTAGTGAACCGAATTATTCAACAACATCCAGATAAAGAAATTGTTTCACTTAATCCATTTATGTGTCCGTGTTTAACGATGAACCGAATTGATTTGCCGCACTTATTATGGGCACTTGAAACGATAGAAAAAGGGGAAGAAATTAACGTTATTAGCGTAGATAAACAAGTGACTGAAGAGGCAGTTCTTGCATTAAATCGTATGTTAGAGCGTGTGTAAAGCAGCGGATTCCCGTTGCTTTTTTTCGTACATATAATCATAACGAGAACGAAATGGGCATACATTGTTTTGAAGAAATCATTGTGATTTTTTTATGCTTATGCCACTTCAAATGATATTGAAAATCGAAGAAGTGATGAAAGTGAAAAGAAGTTAACGTTATGTAGGAAGAGTTACTTCATGAGATTTGTTACTTATAGATAAGTTATACAGGAGGGGGAAAATTTGAAAATTCATATCGTGCAAAAAGGGGATACCCTTTGGAAAATTGCGAAAAAGTACGGAGTGGATTTTGATACGCTGAAAAAAACAAATACACAACTTAGCAATCCAGATTTAATTATGCCAGGTATGAAAATTAAAGTACCATCAAACAGTGTACACGTAAAACAGCATGCTGGAGCAGGTTCAGCACCTCCAAAACAATACGTAAAAGAAGTGCAACAAAAAGAATTTGCAGCAACGCCAACGCCGCTTGGAATAGAAGACGAGGAAGAAGTTACGTATCAATCAGCACCAATTACGCAGCAGCCTGCTATGCAACAAACACAAAAAGAAGTGCAAGTAAAACCGCAGAAGGAAATGCAAGTGAAGCCACAAAAAGAAGTACAGGTAAAACCACAGAAGGAAATACAAGTGAAGCCGCAAAAAGAGGTGCAAAAAGAACAGCCAATTCAAAAAGAAAAACCAGTTGAAAAACCGTCTGTTATTCAAAAGCCACCTGTTATAGAAAAACAAAAACCAGCGGAAAAAGAAAATACAAAGTTTTCGGTAAATGTGCTACCACAGCCACCGCAACCACCAATAAAAGCGAAAAAAGAATATAAAATTTCAGATGTAATTAAAAAAGGAAGCGAATTAATTGCCCCTCAAATTACTAAGATGAAACCTAATAACATCATTTCTCCGCAAAAGAAAAAGGATAATATCGTGTCACCGCAAGTAAAGAAAGAAAATATAGGGAATATCGTGTCACCGCAAGTAAAGAAAGAAAATATAGGGAATATAGTATCACCGCAAGTAAAGAAAGAAAATATAGGGAATATCGTATCACCGCAAGTAAAGAAAGAAAATGTAGGGAATATCGTATCACCGCAAGTGAAGAAAGAAAATGTAGGAAATATAGTATCACCACAAGTAAAGAAAGAAAATGTAGGAAATATAGTATCACCGCAAGTAAAGAAAGAAAATATAGGAAACATAGTGTCACCGCAAGTGAAGAAAGAAAATGTAGGAAATATAGTATCGCCGCAAGTGAAGAAAGAAAATGTAGGAAATATAGTGTCACCAAATGTATCGAAAGAAAATGTAGTTATTCCGCAAGTAATACCGCCAAATATTCAAGTGCCAAACATCATGCCAATGTTGGATAATAATCAGCCACCAAACATCATGCCAATCATGGATAATAATCAACCACCAAACATCATGCCAATCATGGATAACAATCAACCACCAAACATCATGCCAATTATGGATAACAATCAACCGCCAAACATCATGCCAATTATGGATAACAATCAACCGCCAAACATCATGCCAATTATGGATAACAATCAACCACCCAATATAATGCCAATCATGGATAATAACCCAATACCAAACATAATGCCGATCATGGATAACAACCAAATGCCAAATATGATGCCGATCATGGATAACAACCAAATGCCAAATATGATGCCGATCATGGATAACAACCAAATGCCGAACATGATGCCGATCATGGATAATAACCAAATGCCGAATATGATGCCAATCATGGATAACAATCAACCACCGAATGTGATGCCATATCAAATGCCGTATCAACAGCCTATGATGCCGCCGAATCCGTATTATCAACAACAAAATCCATATCAAATGCCGTATCAGCAAGGAGCACCGTTTGGACCGCAATATACGTCTATGCCAAATCCAAATATGATGATAGATAATAATATGCCGCCGCTCGTGCAAGGAGAGGAGGATTGTGGATGCGGAGGAGAGAGTAGGCTATATAGTCCGCAACCTGGAGGTCCACAATACGCGAATCCTTTATATTATCAACCAACTCAATCAGCATATGCACCACAGCCAGGAACGATGTATTATCAACCAGATCCGCCGAATGTATTTGGGGAGCCAGTTTCAGAAGAAGAGGATGAAGAAGAAGTTTAAAAAAGGTGGGGTTATTCCCACCTTTTTTGTATGTAGAGTTGTTCTCAAAACAGAAGAACCACAACGAATGTTAGAAAATTCCCAGTGAAATATTAACAGTGTAAAAACCTTCTCTGTTACTCATCATAAGAGGGAGCTTTTCAGAAGAGAAGTTCATTCTAACAGAGGGGGTTTTTGTATTGAATACGAAAGTAAAAGTGATTGCTGCTTCTTTGTTAGTTACTAGTGCATTAGCTGCATGTGGTACACCAAAAAACAATGCAATGGATGGACGTAACTACAATTACGAGCGTACATCTTATAATGATACACATCAGTATCATGATAATGTGACGCGTAACGATCGTTATACAGACTATGTAACATATAGAAATGGTCGTAACGATACAGGATACAACTATTACCGTGATGTAAATTACAACGGTCAAATTGCTAATCCGCATCCAACACGTAATATTACAATGAACAATTCATACATTAACAATGATGGTAAAACTGCAGAAAGAATTACAAATCGTGTGAAACGTATGAATAACGTAGACCGCGTGTCTACAGTTGTATATGGCAACGATGTAGCGATTGCGGTAAAACCACGTAACACAGTAACAAATGAAACGGCGATGGCGAACGAAATTCGTCAAGCGGTTGCAAATGAAGTTGGAAACAGAAACGTATATGTTTCTGTAAGAAATGACATGTTTACTCGTGTCGATGCAATGAGTACACGCTTACGTAACGGTACAGTGACAAACGATTTTAATCGTGACATAGGAAATATGTTCCGAGACATTCGTTACGGTTTAACTGGTACAGTGCGATAGCAAAATAAAAGAGGAAGGGTAGCCCTTCCTCTTTATTCATCTTTGTCCTGTAAACGACGCTTTTTTATAAAATAACTAACGGAGTAAGATACTAAAAAGCATATGAAGAGAATACTGCCTGTTAAAATAGCTTCAAAGAGAGGTCTTTCTGGACTGAAAATAATATAAATAATAGTCATAATAACCCCAACGATAAGGGAGCGTAAGACAAGTTTATAGTAAGGAGTTAATTTTATGTTCTTTTCGCTTTCTTCTACATCGATTGAAACGCTTAATTGTAAATAACTAAGTACGATAGTTGTAAGAATAAATAATAGCCATAATGGAGATTTCGTAATTTGATCTAGTCCTTCAGTGAATCCGATATAGCCTAAAATTCCAATTATACCAAGTGATTGAAAAAGAAAGGCAATACGTATATTTTTTAATGTTTGCAGAATGAGACGTTCATCTTTTATTTTTTTCACAATATCCATCTCCTGTTTATGATGATTTCGCTGTTACATAAATTGTAACATATATATTGCATTTATCAATTTATAATTTACATATAATTTGTTTGGATGAAAGAGGAAATAAAATATTTTTATAAACATGTTGCACTTATAATTTATTAATGTTATATTAGCAAAGCGATGAGCTAATTTACGTAAGACGAGAGATATGCTTAAGTGCTAAACACGCGAATGTGGTCGCCTGGTCTCTCGCCGTAAACGCATCAAGACGCCTGCTTTGCAGGCGTCTTTCATTTTATATGAATGTAATGGGAAGAGTGGAGGAGTCCAATCTTCCTTTTTTATCGAAAAAAGAGTCTGAAAATAAAGTTATTTACAATTGTGCATGAAAGAGTTACTATTTAATGGTAATATATTACATGTTATATATAAGGTTGGGATGAATAGGATATGGAGAATTTTGAATGTAGAAATACAGAAGTTGTATTAGAGAAATTTCAGGTTGTAACATCTATATTTCAGGCATTAGGAGATGAGAATCGTCAACAAATTATTATGTTGTTATTAGAAAACAAACAGATGAATGTAACACAAATAACAGATAAAATGGGGATTTCTAGACCAGCTGTTTCGCATCATTTGAAAATTTTAAGGCAAGCAGAATTAATTGTAGCGGATCGACATGGAAAAGAAATTTTTTATTCTATAATAGCCGGGGAATTTTTAAAACAGGTGAAGGATTTACTTCAAGCAATAGAATCGAATTATTAATTTTTTTTAACTAACAAGTAAATAAGTTTAAACTTTTAAACTTATTTAGTTGAAAGGGGTAATAAGAATGAAAGAAATAAATCGTATGTATGTCATTATGTTACTTGTTCCTTTATTTTGGGGTGGGTCTTTTGCAACAGCAGAGCATGTTATTACTGAAATTCCACCGATTACAGCGGCAACAATTCGTTTTGGTTTAGCGGGTTGTATTTTAATGGGCATAGTTTTTATGAAATCTGAGTGGAATACAAGTTTGTTATTAAAGAATTGGAAAGGGCTGTTATTTGTATCATTAACAGGTATTTTTGGCTACAATGTTTTTTTCTTTATGGGACTTAACTATACTTCTACTTTGAATGGCTCGCTTATTATTGCTACAATGCCCGTTTTTGTAACATTAGGAGCAATATTATTTTTTAAAGAGTCTTGGAGTATAAAAGTCGGAATAAGTTTAATGTTGTCTCTTATCGGTGTAATAGTTGTTATTACGAGTGGTTCAATGAATACACTTATGTCTTTGTCATTTAATAAGGGCGATCTTTTATTTATAGCTGCTTTAATCTGCGGGGTGTTATATAGCTTAACAGGAAAAAAAGTTATGAGTGGTGTCTCCCCTTTGTTAACTACAATGAGTATGACGGTATTGGGTACTGTGTTTTTAGCAGGCCTTTCTCTATATGAAGATGGATGGGGAAAGGTTGGGACGTTTTCTTTACAGGGATGGATAGAAATGTTGTATATGGTCATATGCGGGACGTTAATTGGATATATCGTGTTTAATAAAGGAGTAGAAGAGCTAGGTGCAAGCAAAGCGAGTATGTATTTAAATCTAACTCCTATTGTAGCTACTTGCATATCAGTTATCCTATATGGAGCAGCTGTTGCGTGGCAACAAATAGTTGGAATGGCAATCGTATTAATTGGAGTCTATATAGCGACGGTACAATCAAATAAAGATATAAAAAAGCTTTCAAGTAATCAATATGTTTCGAAATAGGCAGAAATCATTGGACTCTATAAGTCTTAATGAGAGTAATCTATGAATTAGGGATAAAACCCCCATTTTCGGAAAAGCTACTAATGAAAGTTTGATCTTGCCTAAAAGAGGTGAACGGAAATGAAATGGATACTGATTGCGATGCAAGCTTTCGTTATGATGTTTTGTTTCGTTTATGAAACGAATGTAAAGGCGGAAGGGCCAGTACCAGAAGTAACAGAGAAAGAACCAGAAGTTACAATTTTATTAGAGCGTATGTATGTTGATGGCGAAGTAAGTGAGGAAATCTTTACAGAAAAAGTGGCGGATTTAGAAAAGTTTTTACAGCAGTATAAAGAGTGGCAGCTCGTTGATCGTGATGATGTACAAATCGTACTACAAAAGAAAGTTGACGATATTTCTCCGTTATTAAAGACGAGTGGTTATTTTGGTGTTTCGGAGGAAGGGATATTACAAATTTTTAAAGGTGTACCGAAAAGTGATAATGCGATTCATTCCTTCTTCCAAATTGATATGAAAAAGCTTGAGAGTTATGAGCGCGCGAAATTGAAGCGTGGTATTCGGATTAAATCAAAAGAAGGTTTTGTGAAGACAATTGAAAAAATGAAACAATACGCAGTGCAGAATAGGAAAGAAAGCAGCTCATGGTGAGCTGCTTTCTTTCTTATTTATTTTTATCTAAAATTTGTTTTACAATTTCATCAATTAGCATATCTTTTCCGATTGGATTGAAAGCTTTCGTAGGAAAATAACAGAAGTTTCTAATAGAGAACATTTGTTGGGGCAGTCTCGCTTTTCTATCATTAAATATGTTAAAATGGAATACATGATTTAAGAGGGAGAGATTGTATTTTGTTTGAATATGTTACAGGTTACGTGGAGTATGTAGGGCCGGAATATGTCGTAATTGACCATAATGGAATTGGTTATCAAATTTTCACACCGAATCCGTATGTATTTCAAAGAAGTAAGCAAGAAATCCGTGTCTATACATATCATTATGTGAGAGAAGATATTATGGCGCTTTACGGGTTTAAAACACGTGAAGAGCGTTTATTATTTACAAAGTTGTTAGGTGTGTCTGGTATTGGGCCAAAAGGCGCTCTTGCAATATTAGCTTCTGGTCAAACAGGACAGGTCGTTCAAGCGATTGAACATGAAGACGAGAAGTTTTTAGTGAAGTTCCCGGGCGTAGGAAAGAAAACAGCGCGCCAAATGATTTTAGATTTAAAAGGAAAACTAGCAGACGTTGTACCAGATGCATTTGTTGATTTATTCTCAGACGAAGAACGTTTTGATGAGAAGAAAGGTTCGTCAGCTGAGCTTGATGAGGCGCTGGAAGCTCTGCGCGCACTTGGGTACGCGGAACGAGAAGTTTCTCGCGTTGTACCAGAGTTATTAAAAGAATCATTAACGACGGATCAGTATATTAAAAAGGCACTTAGTCTTTTACTAAATGGTAAGAGGTGAGTATAATGGACGAACGTCTCCTTTCAGGGGAGTCTGCATATGAAGATGCGGATTTAGAATATTCATTACGGCCACAGACACTCCGTCAGTATATTGGCCAAGATAAAGCGAAACATAATTTAGAGGTGTTTATTGAAGCGGCGAAAATGCGTGAAGAAACGTTGGATCACGTGCTTTTATATGGACCACCAGGTCTTGGTAAAACGACGCTTGCGAATATTATTGCCAATGAAATGGGCGTAAATGTTAGAACAACTTCAGGACCGGCAATTGAAAGACCAGGTGATTTAGCGGCTGTCTTAACAGCACTTCAGCCAGGGGATGTATTATTTATTGATGAAATTCATCGTTTGCATAGATCAATTGAAGAAGTATTGTATCCTGCGATGGAAGACTTTTGCCTTGATATCGTAATTGGAAAAGGGCCTTCAGCACGGTCTGTACGATTAGATTTACCGCCATTTACATTAGTTGGAGCAACGACGCGTGCAGGTGCATTATCAGCGCCGCTTCGTGACCGTTTCGGTGTGCTTTCAAGATTAGAATATTACACAGTAGATCAGCTTTCTGAGATTGTTGAACGTACAGCAGAAGTATTCGAAGTTGAAATTGACTCGTTAGCCGCACTAGAAATTGCAAGACGTGCTCGTGGTACACCTCGTATTGCGAATCGTTTATTACGACGTGTACGAGATTTCGCACAAGTTCGTGGTAATGGAACGGTTACGATGGAAATTACACAAATGGCATTAGAGCTACTGCAAGTAGATAAATTAGGTCTAGATCATATTGACCATAAATTATTGCTTGGTATTATTGAGAAGTTCCGTGGTGGTCCAGTTGGATTAGAAACGGTTTCGGCAACGATTGGAGAAGAATCTCATACGATTGAAGATGTGTATGAGCCGTATTTATTACAAATTGGCTTTTTACAACGAACGCCAAGGGGTCGAATTGTAACGCCACTTGCATATGAGCATTTCGGAATGGAGATGCCAAAAGTATGACGGAGATGCCAAAATTGCTTATTACAGCAGGTATCTTACTTATCGTTGTTGGCTTAGCTTGGAAGTTCATTGGAAGACTTCCAGGCGATATTTTTGTGAAAAAAGGAAACGTTACCTTTTATTTTCCTATCATTACATGTATTGTGTTAAGTATTGTATTATCTTTTATTATGTATATAATAAATCGATTCAAATAAGAAATAGGTGGATATAGTTATGGATATTAATCTGTTTGATTTTCATTTACCAGAAGAACTTATTGCACAGGTCCCATTAGAAGAGCGTGAAACATCAAGATTAATGGTGTTAGACCGCGAAACAGGTGATATTGAGCATAAACATTTTACAGACATTCTTTCTTACTTACATGAGGGGGATTGCTTAGTTTTAAATGAAACGAAAGTAATGCCTGCTCGTCTGCATGGTGTGAAAGAAGATACAGGCGCACACATTGAAGTACTTCTTTTAAAACAAGAAGAAGGCGATAAGTGGGAGACGCTTGTTAAGCCAGCGAAACGTGTAAAAGAAGGAACTGTTATCTCTTTTGGCGAAGGGAAATTAAAAGCAACTTGCACAGGAACTGCAGATCAAGGTGGACGTCAGCTTGAATTTTCATATGACGGCATCTTCTATGAAATTTTAGATGAACTTGGAGAAATGCCACTTCCTCCATATATTAAAGAGACGCTAGAAGATCGCGATCGCTATCAAACAGTATATGCGAAAGAAATCGGTTCAGCAGCAGCGCCGACAGCAGGACTTCACTTTACAGAAGAGTTACTGGAGAAGTTAAAACAAAAAGGCGTTGAGTTAGCTTTCATCACACTTCACGTAGGGCTTGGAACATTTAGACCAGTTTCTGCTGATACGATTGAAGAACACCATATGCACGCAGAATATTACCATATGTCTGAAGAGACGGCGGCATTATTAAACCGTGTAAAAGAGAATGGTGGACGTATTATTACGGTAGGTACGACATCAACTCGTACGTTAGAGACAATTGCGACAGATCATGATGGCAAGCTTTGTGCTGCTTCTGGCTGGACAGACATTTTTATGTACCCAGGTTACGAATTTAAAGCAATTGATGGTTTAATTACAAACTTCCATTTACCGAAATCAACATTAATTATGCTTGTAAGTGCATTTGCAAACAGAGATAATGTACTTCATGCTTATAATGAAGCAGTAAAAGAAAAATATCGTTTCTTTAGCTTTGGTGATGCAATGTTCGTTGCCTCTCACGCTAAAATGGGAAACAAATAAAAGGAGTAAATTATGACAGCAATTCGTTATGAATTTATTAAAACTTGTAAACAAACGGGTGCCCGTTTAGGACGTGTACATACGCCGCACGGTTCATTTGATACACCAACATTTATGCCAGTTGGTACGCTTGCAACAGTTAAGACAATGTCACCAGAAGAATTAAAAGCAATGGATTCTGGCATTATTTTAAGTAATACGTATCATTTATGGCTACGTCCGGGTCACGAAATCATTCGTGAAGCAGGCGGTTTGCATAAATTTATGAACTGGGATCGTGCAATCTTAACGGACTCTGGTGGTTTCCAAGTATTCAGTTTAAGTGACTTCCGTCGCATTGAAGAGGAAGGCGTTCACTTCCGTAACCACTTAAATGGAGATAAATTATTCTTATCACCAGAAAAAGCGATGGAAATTCAAAATGCATTAGGTTCAGATATTATGATGGCGTTTGATGAGTGTCCACCATTCCCAGCTACTTTCGAATACATGAAGAAGTCTGTAGAGCGTACAAGTCGTTGGGCAGAGCGTTGCTTAAAAGCACATGAACGTCCACAAGATCAAGGTTTATTCGGTATTGTACAGGGTGGGGAGTTTGAAGAGCTTCGCCGCCAAAGTGCAAAAGACCTTGTTTCAATGGACTTCCCTGGTTACGCGGTAGGTGGTTTATCTGTAGGTGAGCCGAAAGATATTATGAACCGTGTACTTGAGTTTACAACACCACTTCTTCCAGATAATAAGCCACGTTACTTAATGGGAGTAGGTTCTCCTGACTCATTAATCGATGGTGCAATTCGTGGTATTGATATGTTTGACTGCGTACTTCCAACTCGTATCGCTCGAAATGGTACATGTATGACAAGTGAAGGCCGTCTAGTTGTCAAAAATGCGAAATTCGCAAGAGACTTCGGTCCGCTTGATCCAAACTGTGATTGCTATACATGTAAAAATTACTCTCGTGCGTACATTCGTCACTTAATGAAGTGTGATGAAACGTTCGGAATTCGTTTAACGTCTTATCACAACCTTCATTTTCTGTTAAACTTAATGGAGCAGGTGAGACAAGCTATTCGTGAAGACCGTCTTGGCGATTTCCGCGAAGAGTTCTTTGAACAGTATGGCTTTAATAAACCGAATGCTAAAAACTTCTAATACATAATTTAAAAGGAGGAACAAAAGATGAATCCAGGTATGATGAATATCGTTATGATCGTTGCGATGTTTGCGATTTTCTATTTCTTATTAATTCGCCCGCAACAAAAACGTCAAAAAGCAGTTGCTCAAATGCAAAGTGAGTTAGCAAAAGGTGATGCTATCGTAACAATCGGTGGTTTACACGGTACAATCGAATCAGTAGATGAGACGAAAATCGTTATTAAATCTGGCGGTTCACATTTAACTTTCGATCGTAATGCGATTCGTGAAGTTGTGAAAAACTAATGAGGAAGGCCCTGCATGAAATGTGCAGGGCCTTTTTTAGTTATTTTGTTTGGACATATTTACACCGAAAATGCCACCGAGTGTACTCGCGCCCATTAATGCTAATTGATAAAGTAACTGTGAGCTCGATAAAGTTTGAGAGAAGCCTAAATAGTTAACTAGAAAAACAAGTATGGCGAATGTAAGTCCTGTTGTGAAGCCTACTAGCCAACCTTTCCCTTGTGCTTTTTTGCCGGCAGTAAACCCGGATATAAGCATAGATAAAAGTGCTAGTATAAAAATAGTGACAGCTAATGTTCCTTCATTCATATCTGTAAATTTTAATAAAAGAGCCATAATCATGCTAGTAACTGTTGCGAGAATTAATAGGATAACGATACCGAAGCCGATTGCAGTTGATAATTTTTTCGTTCCATCCATTTATACATTCCCCCTTTTTAATACAAGCATATTTTCCTTTTGCCTAAGTTAGACTATTTTCTTTTTTATAGGGGAGTCTATACGTAAAAAGGAGATGTAGAAATGGAATGGGTATCAATCATTGGCCGGACGATGCTGTTGTATATCATCATCTTAATTATTTTTCGTCTTATGGGTAAACGTGAAATTGGAGAGCTAAGTGTATTAGATTTAGTCGTATTCATTATGCTTGGTGAAATGGCAGTAGTCGCAATTGAAAATACCGATAAATCACTTTGGCACCAATTAGTTCCGATGACCTTTCTTATGTGTATACAAATTATTTTGTCAGTTATTTCGTTAAAGTATCAACGATTTCGGCATTTAATAGAAGGTGAGCCGGCCATTCTTGTAAATGCGGGAAAGATTGATGAAAAGAAGATGAGAAAGCAACGTTATAATATAGATGATTTAATGATGCAATTAAGGGAGCAGGGAGTTGGAGATATAAGGGATGTAGAATATGCTATTTTAGAACCATCTGGGAAGTTATCTGTCTTTCAAAAACAAAAAGGCGGGCAGGATGCATTGCAGTTTACGCTTCCCCTTATTATCGATGGAGAAATTCAATCTAATCATTTGCAAATGATTGAACATACAGATGAGTGGCTCGTTGAAAAATTAAAAAACTTAGGCTATAACGATGTAACAAAAATTTTATACTGTAGTTTTCAAAATGGACAATTTTTTGTTGATTTGAAAGAAAACTAGAGGCTTACTATACGAAATAGTAAGCCCGTTTACTTCAAAAATGAAAGTTTTCGAATGATAGGGAGACGACTTAGCTCTTCTTTTCGAATGAGCTTGAAAATGAAGAGGAGTACAATATAAACGAGTGTTGTTAAAGTGATTTCCCATAGTGTTTGTATGCCAAGTGAATGAGAGAAAACTATATACTTATGAAGGTAAAAACCGAAGGAGCCTGCGATACCGATGGCAAGTCCGCCAAAAATATAGTCTTTTGCGTAAATGGTAAATGTAATTTTCTTTAAAACAGTAGCATAATGAAGAAATGTTACTGTTACGATATTTGCTGCAATTGCAAGGGCAACCCCCATCATTTGAAACTCTGGCCTTGAAGCTAGTACAAAAATAACAATTAATTTCACGATTGCACCAATAAACGTATTCATCATGGCCGCACGTGCTAAGTTTAAAGCTTGTAAAACAGAGGTAAGTGGACTTTGAAAATAATGAAATAAAAAGCAAGGTGCAAGAAGCTGGATGAACGCTGTTGCACTATCCGATCCATACATAAGGGTTAAAACAGGAGAAGCAAATACGTATAATATAACGACCGACCATCCGCCAGTAATGAGTGAAATCCGAAGAGCTTGTTGTAAGCGGTGTTCTACTAATTTATGTTGTCTTTTTGCCATTGCCTCGCTAATAGATGGAACGAGTGCTGTAGAAAGAGCGTATGTAATAAAGGCTGGCAGTGAAAGGAGCGGGAATGCATACCCGTTTAATATACCGTATTGCTGGGTTGCGACGGAGGCAGCAACGCCGGCAATCGCTAAGCTTTGCATAACGACGATAGGTTCAAAGAAATAGGAAACGGAACCGATTAAACGACTTCCTGTAGTTGGAAGTGCAATATCCATAAGAGAATAGAATGTCCCCTTGCTTTCCCTTACAGTAGTGAAAAATCCAGAGCGTATAGATAAATGTTTTTCGCGCTGGAATAAAGTGAGTAAAAATAATAACGATGCCACTTCACCGAGAACGGCTGATAACATAGCGCCGGCTGCAGCATATTCTACGCCGTAAGGTAAAAATAATTGAATACATATAGCGATAATTGTAATGCGGACAATTTGTTCTATAACTTGGGCGTAAGCGCTAGGTTTCATATTTTGTTTCCCTTGGAAATAGCCGCGTAAAACAGAAGAAACAGCAATAACAGGAACGACAGGTAAAATAGCCATTAATGGATAATACGTCCGTTCATCAGTTAATAATGTTTTTGCTAAAATAGGTGTGAGGAGCATAATTCCAATTGTTAAAATGATACTAATAACGGATGTAACAGCTAATGATACGGTTAATATTTTTTTTACTTTTTGTTTATCATTCACAGCTTCTGCTTCTGCTACAAATTTTGCGATTGCGACAGGAAGACCGATTTGTGTTAATGTAATTGCTAGAATAAATGTAGGGACGGCCATCATATAAAGGCCAACGCCTTCTTCTCCTAAAATACGTGCCATTACAATACGATTAATAAATCCTAGAATTTTGGTAATAAAGCCGGCTATCATTAAAATAAATGCGCCTTTTAAAAAGCTTTGTCTCGTCATGGTCTTCTCCTACCTTCTCAAAATCAGTGGAATGATTTACAATAATTTATATGCACGTACGAGACAAGAATGACAAGCATTTAAGAGAGTGCTCTTGAAAGTAGTTATTGCTGTCCAATAGAGCGGGATTAAAAGCGACTTTTCGTGCTGAAATAAGAAGGAGATGTTATATATGTTAGATAGAGAGGCTTTGGTAGAATCATACCGCGGACAGTTACAAGTCGTTTTAGAAAGTAAAGTAGAAGAGTTCCAAATGTTCGGCTACGACCGAGTAACAGATGATGACATTTGGAAGTTTCTTAAAATGAAAAAGTGGAAGAAGATAGACAGTGACGTTAGATTGTATGAATTAGTTAATGACGTATTAACAGTAACAGCTAATGAATATATGACGTATTTAACTGTTGAAGCATATCAAGCGCCACTTTGGTCATTTGATGAATATGAAAATAAATAACCGACTGCAATTGGTTTGTTCTTCCTTTTGCAGTATAATGATAGGTATTGATAATGAGGAAATAATTATGTCTAAGATCATATATAAAGGAGGTAGTGAAGAGAGAAAACAAATAATGAAAGTGTAGGTAATGTGAAAACTTACCGGCACAGCTAGTGATGAGCTAGCAAAATTATAGAAAGGAAGTCTACTAACTGGCGTATGCACACGTGTGAAAGTGAATCGTAAAAGATTTATTTGAAGTGTTAGTAGCGGAAAGAGGGTACATATGGCAAAGCGTGGTACGAGAATTGCCGCCTTTTTCCTCATCGTTTTATTAATCGGTGGAGTAATTGGTGCGGCAGGAAAAGACATAGCAAAAGGAATTAGTCTAGGACTAGACCTTCGCGGTGGTTTTGAAATTCTTTATGAAGTAAAACCAGCCAAAAAAGGTGATAAAATTGACCGAGAGGCACTTGTAAGTACAGTAGGTGCTCTTGAAAATCGTGTCAATGTACTTGGTGTAAGTGAACCGAACATTCAAATTGAAGGGCAGGACCGAATTCGTGTACAGCTTGCTGGTGTACAAGATCAGCAAAAAGCACGTGAGATGTTGTCAACACAAGCGAAATTAACATTCCGTGATGTAGATGACAATCTTCTTATGGATGGAACGGATTTAAAAGGCGGCGGAGCGAAGCAAACATTTGATGAGCAAGGCCGTGCGAGCGTAGGTCTTACATTAAAGAGTGCTGAAAAATTCCGCGAAGTAACTGAAAAAATTTCAAAAATGCCACCACCAACGAATTTAATGGTAATTTGGCTTGATTTTGAAGAAGGAAAAGATTCGTACAAAGCAGAATCTGCAAAACCGAATCCAAAGTTCTTATCAGCAGCAACAGTAAACCAAGTGTTTAACCAAGCTGAAGTATCTATCGTAGGTGGAAACTTTACAGTTGAAAGCGCGAAACAACTTTCATCTTTATTAAATGCAGGTGCACTTCCTGTTGATTTAAAAGAAATGTATTCAACATCTGTTGGAGCGAAATTTGGTCAACAAGCGTTAGAGCAAACGATTTTCGCTAGTGCGATTGGTATCGCTCTTATTTTCTTATTTATGCTTGTATTCTACCGATTACCAGGACTTGTAGCGGTTATTATGTTAGGTCTATACATTTTTGTCACATTACTTGTGTTTAACTGGATGCATGCAGTTCTTACGTTGCCAGGTATTGCGGCGTTAGTGCTCGGGGTAGGTATCGCGGTTGATGCGAATATTATTACGTACGAGAGACTGAAAGAAGAGCTGAAAATTGGTAAGTCAATGATGTCAGCATTCCGTGCTGGTAACCATCGTTCATTAGCAACAATTTTAGATGCAAACGTTACGACTCTTGCGGCAGCTGGTGTATTATTCGTTTATGGTAATAGTTCTGTAAAAGGGTTCGCAACAAGTTTAATCGTAAGTATTTTAGTCGGTTTCATTACGAACGTATTCGGTACTCGTTTCTTACTAAGTTTACTTGTAAAGAGCCGTTACTTCGATAAAAAACCAGGATACTTTGGTGTGAAACAAAAGGATATTATTCCATTAACAAAAGGTGTAGTACACCCACCGACAAGATTTGATCGTATTAACTTCGTAAATATCGGTCATAAATTCCTTGTTTTCTCGATTGTAGTTGTAATTGCAGGTGCAATTATTTTACCAATTTTCAAATTGAATCTTGGTATTGATTTTGCGAGTGGTACACGTATCGACTTGCAATCAAAACAAGCAGTTACTGTATCTGATGTTTATAAAGATTTTAAAGAATTGAACATTGATGTGAAAGAAGAAAACATTGTACCGACTGGAGATGACAATAAAGGATTCGCAGTTCGTACATTAGGTGTTCTATCAAAAGATGAAATTGCGAAAACAAAAACATTCTTCCACGATAAATATGGTACAGATCCAAACGTAAGTACAGTTTCGCCGACAATCGGTAAAGAAATTGCACGAAATGCATTTATCGCAGTATTAATCGCTTCTGCGGTTATCATTTTATACGTAAGCATTCGATTCCGATTTACGTATGCATTATCTGCAGTACTTGCATTATTACATGATGCATTCGTTATGATTGTTATATTTAGTATTTTCCAATTAGAGGTAGACTTAACGTTTATCGCTGCGGTATTAACAATCATCGGTTATTCTATTAATGACTCGATCGTTACATTCGATAGAAACCGTGAATTATACAAACAGAAAAAACGAGTACGCGATATAAAAGACTTAGAAGAAATTGTGAATGCGAGTATTCGTCAAACGCTTGGTCGTTCGATTAATACTGTATTAACAGTGTTATTCCCAGTAATTGCACTGCTTATCTTCGGTAGTGAGTCACTACGTAACTTCTCGTTTGCGTTACTTGTTGGATTAGTTGTAGGTACGTATTCTTCTGTTTTCGTTGCTTCTCAAATTTGGTTAATGCTTGAAAACCGTCGTTTGAAAAAGGGCAAAAACAAGAAAAAGGTTGAGAAAGTAGAATCTGAACCGCAAGTATAAAAAAGATGATGTCTCTTTATGAGGCATCTCTTTTTTCGTTTGTGGATACAATAAGATAGTTACTTTGAAATGATAAAATGGAAGAAAGTGGTGATGGTATCGCTGTTTTTGTTACAATAAAGTGAAACTTTAATCAGTGGGAGTTTTCTTCATCCCCCACTGATTATTAGCCTTCACCAATCGGACTTTTATGGGCAGTTGATCCCCCACTTTACTTCTTTGCTTTCGCTGAATTTTGAGGTGGGGGTCTTACTGCCCATTAAAGTGGGATAAAAAGATAGGTTAAGAAAAGAAGGGATTTTAATTATGGAAAAAGATGAACGTTTTAAACAGGCCGAGTTTGGTGCTATTGTCGGGATCGTTGGTAATATTATATTAGCGATTGTAAAGGCGGTAATTGGTTATATTGGAAACAGTAAAGCGCTATTAGCAGATGCGGTGCATTCTGCATCAGATGTAATTGGTTCACTAGCTGTACTGTTTGGGTTACGAGCAGCAAAGCAGCCGCCCGATGAAGATCATCCGTATGGTCATGGTAAAGCGGAATCGATTTCAGCGATTATTGTTGCAGTATTATTATTTATTGTGGGAATCGAGATAGCGATTTCGTCCATAAAAGCTTTTTCGCAGGAACTAGAACCACCGAAAGGGATTACGATTTTTGCTGTCGTTCTTTCGATTGTTGTGAAAGAAGGAATGTTTCAATATAAGTTTCGATTAGGGAAAAAGGTAAATAGTGATGCAATTATTGCAAATGCATATGAGCACCGTTCAGATGTATTTTCTTCAATTGCAGCTTTAATCGGTATTTGTGCAGCGATTATTGGTGGTAAGTTCGGGTTAGATTGGCTTGTGTATGCCGATCCAATTGCAGGATTATTTGTTTCACTTCTTGTTGCAAAAATGGCATGGAGTATTGGGGCAGAAGCAATTCATGCAACGCTTGATCATGTTCTTCATGAGGAAGATGTTATTCCGCTTAGAGAAGCAGTACTTCAAATAGATGGTGTGAAAAAAATTGGTTCTTTATACGCCAGGGAACATGGTCATTACGTTATTGTTGATATTAAAGTTTCTGTAGATCCATACATTACTGTAGAAGAAGGGCATCGCATTGGAAAGCATGTGAAAGAAACGCTTATGAAACAAGATAACGTACAAAATGTGTTTGTACATATAAATCCGTATTCTCCAAATTAAACATTATTAACATTTTAGTATATAGATATTGCATCGTAGTTTGCATTATATTGTCACCCCTTAATCTGTCTTGTATAATGAACAGGTTAAGGGGTGATTTCGTGTTACAACCGAAGACGCGTTGGAAAGAAAAAGAATATAATGGCGAGCGAGTGAGTGAATTAGCAAGTAAATTACAATTATCACCACTTGTCGTTTCGTTATTCCTCGGTAGAGGACTAGATACAGAAGATAAGATTTTAGATTTTTTAAATACAGAAAATCAAGAATTTCATGATCCATTTTTATTAGAAGGAATGGATAGAACGGTAGAACGTGTAAATAAGGCGATTCAAAATGGAGAGCAAATATTAATATTTGGTGACTACGATGCGGACGGAGTAAGTAGTACGACTGTGTTATATCTTGCCTTGCAAGAATTAGGTGCAGATGTAGAATTTTATATTCCAAACCGTTTTACAGAAGGATATGGACCAAACGAAGACGCATTTCGTTGGGCACATAGCGCAGGATTCTCACTCATTATTACTGTCGATACTGGTATCGCAGCTGTACATGAAGCGAAAGTAGCGAAGGAACTTGGGATAGATCTAATTATTACAGATCACCATGAGCCGCCACCAGAATTGCCAGAAGCACTTGCGATTATTCACCCGAAATTAGATGGCGGTGTGTATCCGTTTCACTATTTAGCGGGCGTTGGTGTTGCGTTTAAAGTTGCGCATGCACTACTCGGCCGTGTACCAGAACATTTATTAGAAATTGCAGTAATTGGTACAGTGGCTGATTTAGTATCACTTCATGGAGAGAATAGATTGCTAGTGAAGCGCGGTTTAAAACATATGCGCATGACGAAAAATATTGGACTAAAGGCGCTATTTAAAGTTGCTAACGTTTCACAAAGTGAAATTACAGAAGAGAGTATTGGCTTCTCAATCGCACCGCGTATTAATGCAGTTGGACGTTTAGAGGATGCTACGCCGGCTGTACATCTTTTATTATCAGAGGATCCCGAAGAAGCGAAAGAGCTGGCTGAAGAAATTGATGAGCTGAACAAACTGCGAAAAGATATTGTAAAGCAAATTACAGAAGAAGCTATCGCTGAAGTGGAAACGAATTTCCCGCCTGAAGACAATAAAGTATTAGTGCTTGCAAAAGAAGGATGGAATCCAGGTGTAATTGGAATTGTCGCTTCTAAATTAGTTGAACGTTTTTATCGTCCAACGATTGTATTATGCATTGATCCTGTGAAAGAAACAGCAAAAGGTTCAGCGCGTAGTATTGCAGGATTTGATTTGTTTGCAAACTTGTCAGATTGTAGAGAGTTATTGCCACACTTCGGAGGACATCCGATGGCAGCGGGAATGACGCTACATATGAATGATGTAGATGAATTACGCCGCCGTTTAAATGAGCAAGCAGAGGTAATTTTAACAGAAGAAGATTTTATTCCAATTACAGCTGTCGATGCATTTTGTAAAGTGGAGGACGTAACACTTGCAGCAATTGAAGATATGCAAAAGTTAGCACCATTTGGTGTTGGAAATCCAAAGCCACGTATTGCAGTGAAAGATGCGGAGTTAGAAAGTATTCGTGCAATCGGATCAGACGGTTCACATTTAAAAATGGCTCTTCGTGATGGACAAGCAACACTGGATACAATTGGATTTGGATTTGGTGCGTATGCGAAAGAAATTTCTCCAGTTGCAAAAGTATCTGTAATCGGGGAAGCGTCTATTAATGAATGGAATAATTTCAAGAAGCCGCAATTAATGGTACAAGATATTGCGGTAGAGGCATGGCAATTATTTGATTGGCGTAGTATGCGTAACGTAGAAGCAAATATAGCAGAGCTTCAGAAAGAAAAAATAACGATGGTGTATTTTTCTGAAGAGGTATTGAATAAATTTTCTTTAGAAGACTATAAAGAGTATATGATGCATGCATCAGAAGTAACAGAATTAGATGATCAATACATCGTGTTCCTTGATTTACCGAAAGGAACAGATGAATTACGAGAGCTATTTAAAGTGGGGTTCCCGTCGCGAATTTATACACTATTTTATCAAGAGAATAATCATTTATTTAGTACTGTTCCAACGAGAGAACACTTTAAATGGTACTATTCGTTCTTGAGCCAAAAATCACCATTTTCTTTAAGACAATATGGAGCGCAACTATGTCAGCATAAAGGTTGGTCAAAAGATACAGTAAATTTCATGACACAGGTGTTTTTTGAGTTAGAATTTGTTACAATAAAAGATGGCGTCATTTTTATGGCAGACAAAAAACAAAAGCGTGATTTAATTGAATCGAACACATATCGTGAGAAAATGAACCACTTACAATTAGAAAAAGAATTGGTTTATAGCACATATCAGCAACTATATACATGGTTTGAAACGATTCGTAATCATAAAGAAGTAGAACAGTTAGGGTAAAGGATTTGTATTTACAAACCTTTTAGATCTGAGGAGGATTCAGAAATATGGATTTCAAGCAACATATCGCAATTGTACCGGATTATCCGAAAGAAGGTATCGTGTTTAAAGACATTACACCGTTAATGAACGACGGTAAAGCATACAAAGCAGCAACAGATGCAATCGTTGAGTATGCAAAAGAGAGAGACATCGACCTTGTAGTAGGACCAGAAGCACGTGGCTTTATTATCGGTTGCCCAGTTTCTTATGCATTAGAAGTAGGATTTGCGCCAGTTCGTAAATTAGGAAAATTACCACGTGAAGTAATTACTGTTGACTACGGTAAAGAATATGGTAAAGACGTTTTAACAATCCATAAAGATGCAATTAAACCAGGTCAACGCGTATTAATTACAGATGACTTATTAGCTACAGGTGGAACAATTGAAGCGACAATTAAGTTAGTTGAAGAGCTAGGCGGAGTTGTAGCAGGAATTGCATTCTTAGTAGAACTTACTTACTTAGATGGTCGTAAAATGTTAGATGGTTACGATGTATTAGTATTAGAAAAATACTAATCACTATATAGTAAAACTACGGTGATAAAAAGTACCCGTGAATCTCTTGGAGAGGAGCGGGTACTTTTGTATAATTGAACAAAAAATTATGGTGAAATGTCAGTAAAATCTTTTCCTTTTCACAATTCACAATCATTGGGTTATAATGATAGAATATAATTTATTCTATTTAATTAAGATAAAGTCAATTTTCAATAAAAGGTGATTCGATGGCAAATGAGCAGGTACTAACAGCTGAACAGGTACTCGAGAAAGCAAGTCAATATTTAGTGGATGAAGATATTGAGCTAGTAGCACGTGCCTATGAATATGCACGCGATGCGCATAGCGAACAATATAGAAAATCGGGTGAACCGTACATTATTCATCCAATTCAAGTTGCAGGTATTTTAGTTGATTTACACATGGATCCAGCTACAGTATCAGCAGGTTTCTTACATGATGTAGTAGAAGATACAGAGATTACTTTAGAAGATATTGAACGGGAATTTAATAAAGAAATTGCTATGCTTGTCGATGGTGTGACAAAGCTCGGAAAGATTAAATATAAATCTCATGAGCAGCAACAAGCAGAAAACCATCGCAAAATGTTTATTGCAATGGCTCAAGATATTCGAGTTATTTTAATTAAACTAGCTGATCGTCTTCATAACATGCGTACATTGAAACATTTGCCTCAAGAGAAGCAGCGTCGCATTGCAAATGAAACGTTAGAAATCTTTGCACCTTTAGCACATAGACTCGGAATTAGTACTATTAAATGGGAGCTAGAGGATACGTCACTTCGCTATTTAAATCCACAGCAATATTATCGTATTGTAAATTTAATGAAGCGTAAACGTGCAGAACGTGAAGAGTATTTAGACGAAGTAATGACTGGTATTCGTGAGAAATTAGACGAAGTTGCAATTCAACCTGAAATTTCTGGAAGACCAAAACATATTTATAGTATTTATCGTAAAATGGCACTGCAAAATAAACAGTTCAATGAAATTTACGATTTATTAGCTGTACGTGTCGTTGTAAATAGTATTAAAGATTGTTATGCAGTACTTGGAATTATTCATACGTGCTGGAAGCCGATGCCAGGTCGTTTTAAAGATTATATTGCAATGCCGAAAGCAAATCTATATCAATCTCTTCATACGACTGTAATTGGGCCGAAAGGTGATCCACTTGAAGTGCAAATTCGTACGAAAGAAATGCATGAAATTGCAGAATTCGGGATCGCGGCACACTGGGCGTATAAAGAAGGAAAAACAGCAGAAACAACAGGCACATTAGAGAAGAAACTTACATGGTTCCGTCAAATATTAGAATGGCAAAATGAAGCTTCTAATGCAGAAGAGTTTATGGAGTCGTTAAAAATTGATTTATTCTCTGACATGGTATTCGTCTTTACACCGAAAGGCGATGTAATGGAACTACCACTTGGATCTGTTCCGATTGACTTTGCATATCGCGTGCATTCAGAGATTGGGAATAAAACAATTGGTGCAAAAGTAAACGGGAAAATGGTGACACTTGATTATAAATTAAAAACAGGTGACATTATTGAGATTTTAACATCGAAACATTCGTATGGACCAAGTCAAGATTGGGTGAAACTAGCTCAAACATCTCATGCAAAAAACAAAATACGTCAATTCTTTAAGAAGCAACGTAGAGATGAAAATATTGAGAAAGGCCGTGAACTTGTTGAGAAAGAAGTACGTAGCCTAGAGTATGAGATGAAAGAAGTGTTAGCTCCTGACAATTTAAAACGTGTTGCTGAAAAATTCAACTTTGCAAATGAAGAAGATATGTTTGCTGCAGTTGGATATAATGGCATCACTGCATCACAAATTGTTACGCGATTAACGGACAAGTTCCGTAAGCAACGTGAAGAAGAAGAGATTGTTGAAGTTAAAGAAGTTCGTAAACCGATGAAAATTCGAAAATGGGATTCTGGCGTTAAAGTAAGCGGTGCGGATAATTTATTAATTCGCTTATCAAAATGCTGTAACCCAGTACCTGGTGATGATATCGTTGGATATATTACGAAAGGCCGAGGCGTATCAATTCACCGCCGTGATTGTGTAAATGTTCATACAGAAGAAGCTATAGAACGTTTATTAGAAGTAGAGTGGGAAGGTAGTCCTGAAAAAGAAATTGAGTATAACGTTGATATTGAAATTTCAGGTTACGATCGCCGTGGTTTATTAAACGAAGTATTACAAGCTGTTACAGAGACGAAAACGTACATTTCGGCCGTTTCGGGTAGAAGTGACCGTAATAAGATGGCGACAATTAATATGTCAATCTCTATTCGTAACTTACAACACCTGAAAAAAGTAGTAGAACGCATTAAACGTGTTCCAGAAATTTATGCAGTACGACGCATGATGCATTAATAGGGAGTGTAGAAAAGATGAGAGTTGTTTTACAACGATCAAAAGAAGCGTCTGTCACAGTAGACGGTGAGATCGTAGGACAAATTCCGTTCGGTTTAACATTACTAGTTGGCATTACGCATGAAGATACAGAAAAAGATGCAACTTACATCGCAGAAAAAATTGCGAACTTACGTATTTTTGAAGATGAGAGCGGAAAGATGAACCATTCTGTACTCGATGTAGAAGGACAAGTTCTATCAATTTCGCAATTCACATTATATGGAGATTGTCGCAAAGGCAGACGTCCAAACTTTATGGATGCTGCCAAACCTGACTATGCAGAGCGTTTATATGATTTCTTTAATGAAGAAGTTCGTAAGCAAGGATTGCATGTAGAAACAGGGAAGTTCGGAGCGATGATGGATGTTTCTTTAATCAATGATGGTCCGGTGACCCTCATTGTGGAAAGTAAATAGTGTTGTTTAAGAAGAGAGGGTGATATCATCCTCTCTTTTTTATACATTGTTGTATGTTTTGTTCATTTATTCCGCTATTTGGATTCTTATTTTTGAATTAATAGCTGCTTCAGTTATGTATAACTCTCTCTTCAATATGGAACAATAAAAAGTAAAACATCCATATTGAATGTGAGGGATATACGTATGCGTATGAATGAAAAAGGGCATTCTGTTACAAATGGTGCAAATCAACTGTTTAACGTAAATTTTCATGATTTTATTTCGAAAGAGCAAAACAATACTTCAATGGAGCTTGCTTCTGAGTTTGGCATTTCTCTTCAAGATGTAAAGCGTCTAAAGAAGCAGATTGAACGCTCTTAGAGCACTTGACAATCCTACTGAACAAACGTATAGTAATTTTATATTTACATATGAATATAACCGTTGATAGAGAAGAGTAAATGAGACACACATGGAAAGAGAAGAAATGTCTTAGGCTGAAAACATTTCTACATGATGACTGATTGAATGACACTCTAGAGGTTTCAACTTGAACGGCGTATACGCTTAGTAGAGATGAACGCACATTTAAGCGTTATTAAAAAAGTGGAAGCATACGTGCTTCAATTAGGGTGGCACCACGGGTATAATACTCTCGTCCCTACTGTTCAAACAGTAGAGGCGGGAGTTTTTTTATTTTTATTAAGATTAAAACAATTTGAGGAGGAACTGAATATGTCTATTCAAATCCCACGCGGAACGCAAGATATTCTTCCAGGCACTGTTGAGTTATGGCAGTATATAGAAGGGCAAGCACGCGAAATTTGCCGTCGTTACAATTACAAAGAAATTCGTACACCAATTTTTGAACACACTGAGCTATTTTTACGTGGTGTTGGTGATACGACAGATATCGTACAAAAAGAAATGTACTCATTCCAAGATCGTGGAGAGCGTAGTTTAACATTACGTCCAGAAGGTACTGCACCTGTTGTACGTTCTTACGTTGAAAATAAAATGTTCGGTGACGCAACACAACCAACGAAATTATATTATATCGGTCAAATGTTCCGTTACGAAAGACCGCAAGCAGGCCGCTATCGTCAATTCGTACAATTTGGTATTGAAGCAATCGGTAGTAACGATCCTGCAATTGATGCAGAAGTAATTGCACTTGCTGTAGAGTTTTACCGCGGCATGGGCTTAAAAAATATTAAAGTTGTATTAAACAGCTTAGGTGATGCGGCGAGCCGTCAAGCGCACCGTGATGCGTTAATTGCACACTTCGAGCCACGTATCGGTGAGTTCTGTTCTGATTGTCAGTCTCGTTTAGAAAAGAACCCTCTTCGTATTTTAGATTGTAAGAAGGACCGTAACCATGAATTAATGGGAACGGCACCATCTATTACAGAATACTTAAATGAAGATTCAGCAGTATACTATGACAAAGTTCAAGAGCTATTAACGATGATGGATGTTCCATTTGAAAAAGATCCGAACTTAGTACGTGGTTTAGACTACTACCAACACACTGTTTTTGAAATTATGAGTGAAGCAGAAGGTTTCGGTGCTATTACTACATTAAGCGGTGGTGGACGTTACAACGGACTTGTACAAGAAATCGGTGGACCAGAAATGCCAGGTATCGGTTTTGCGATGAGTATTGAACGTTTAATTATGGCGCTAAAAGCTGAAAACATTGAATTACCAATTGAACATAGCATTGATTGTTACGTTGTAGCGCTTGGTGAAAAAGCGAAAGACCATGCTGCAAAAGTTGCGTTTGATCTTCGTAAAGCTGGATTATCAGTTGAAAAAGATTATTTAGACCGCAAAATGAAAGCACAATTTAAATCAGCAGATCGTCTAAAAGCGAAATTTGTAGCTGTATTAGGGGAAGATGAGCTAGATAAAGGCATCATTAACTTAAAAGATATGGCAACAGGCGAACAAGAAGAAGTAGCATTAGATGTATTTGCTTCATACGTAGCAGAGAAATTAATATAGGGGGAACTTACAGTGGCTGAAAGAACGCATGCATGTGGAAAAGTAACAGTAGAAGCAGTTGGACAAACAGTTCAATTAAAAGGTTGGGTACAAAAACGCCGTGATTTAGGTGGATTAATCTTTATCGACTTACGTGACCGTACAGGTATCGTACAAGTTGTATTTAACCCAGAAACATCAAAAGAAGCGCTAGAAGTAGCAGAAACAATTCGTAGCGAATACGTACTACACGTGGAAGGTACAGTTGTTGAGCGTGGTGAAGGCGCAATTAATGACAATATGGCAACTGGTCGTATTGAAGTACAAGCAACGAAAGTAAACGTATTAAATGCAGCAAAAACAACGCCAATTATTATTGCTGATGATACAGATGCATCAGAAGATGTGCGTTTAAAATATCGTTATTTAGACTTACGTCGCCCGGTAATGTTTAACACATTCAAAATGCGTCATGACGTAACAAAAACAATTCGTAACTTCTTAGACACAGAAGAGTTCTTAGAAGTGGAAACACCAATTTTAACGAAGAGCACACCAGAAGGAGCTCGTGACTATTTAGTACCAAGTCGTGTACATGACGGTGAATTCTATGCATTACCACAGTCTCCACAGTTATTTAAACAGCTTCTTATGGTCGGCGGATTTGAGCGTTACTATCAAGTAGCACGTTGTTTCCGTGACGAAGATTTACGTGCAGACCGTCAACCAGAATTCACGCAAATCGATATCGAAGCTTCATTCTTAACACAAGATGAAATTTTAGATATGATGGAGCGCATGATGACGAAAGTTATGAAGGATGCAAAAGGTGTAGAAGTGAGTGCACCATTCCCTCGTATGAAATATGCTGATGCAATGGCTCGCTACGGTTCTGATAAGCCAGATACACGCTTTGAAATGGAACTAACAGACTTATCTGAGTTTGCAGCAGGTTGTGGCTTTAAAGTGTTTACAAGTGCTGTAGAAAACGGCGGACAAGTAAAAGCAATTAATGCAAAAGGTGCTGCGAGCAAATACTCTCGTAAAGACATTGATGCATTAACTGAATTTGTAAAAGTATACGGTGCAAAAGGTTTAGCTTGGCTTAAAGTCGAAGAAGACGGCTTAAAAGGACCAATCGCGAAATTCTTTGGTGAAGAAGATGCAAACGTGTTAATGACTACATTAGAAGCTACTGCTGGCGACTTATTATTATTCGTAGCAGATAAGAAGAGCGTTGTTGCAGATAGCTTAGGTGCACTTCGTTTACGTCTAGGTAAAGAGCTTGAGTTAATTGACGAAAGTAAATTTAACTTCCTATGGGTAACGGATTGGCCACTTCTTGAGTACGATGAAGATGCAGATCGTTATTTCGCAGCTCACCACCCATTCACAATGCCATTCCGTGAAGATGTTGAACTATTAGAAACAGCACCAGAAAAAGCACGTGCACAAGCATATGACCTTGTATTAAACGGTTATGAGCTTGGTGGTGGATCACTTCGTATTTACGAGCGTGACGTACAAGAAAAAATGTTCAAAGCACTTGGATTCTCACAAGAAGAAGCACAAGAGCAATTCGGATTCTTATTAGAAGCATTCGAATACGGTACTCCACCACACGGTGGTATCGCATTAGGTTTAGACCGTCTTGTTATGTTACTTGCAGGTCGTACAAACCTTCGTGATACAATTGCATTCCCGAAAACAGCAAGCGCAAGCTGCTTATTAACAGAAGCTCCAAGCCCAGTTGCAGAAGCACAGCTTGAAGAGTTAAACTTAAAATTAAGCTTGAAAGAAGAGAAGTAAGAATAAAGTCTAGATGGTTATACTAATACCATCTAGACTTTTTTTGAGAGGAAGTTGAAAAAGTCCGGTTTAGATAACTGTCGCATCTCATCGTTGCATCGCCAGTCCGGTGCTCGAGTAGTAGTTCTACACTGCGCTCCTCCTGGCTTCAGCGCCTCGATCTGCTCGGTTCTCTAAATCCTCCTTTTTAAACTTGTATTGAAAGGAAGTTGAAAAAGTCCGGTTTACACTATGTTTTCATTTTCGAAATATGTATTTTTAGGAATTCTATAACTTTTTCTATACAAATAGTCGGAAAAACGCTAGAATACATGGTAGACCATTTTTGTAATAGGAGTGTAGAGCTGAATGTTACATCAATTTTCACGTAATGAATTAGCCTTCGGTAAAGAAGGACTTGAAATATTAAAAAATAGTACAGTCGGTATTTTAGGAATTGGCGGCGTAGGTTCTTTTGCAGCTGAAGCGTTAGCACGTTCTGGCGTAGGACGTCTCGTATTAGTTGATAAAGACGTTGTAGATATTACAAACGTAAACCGTCAAATTCACGCTTTAGTATCTACTGTAGGACGTTCAAAAGTAGAATTAATGAAAGAGCGTATCGCAGACATTAACCCAGAGTGTGAAGTAATTGGATTAGAAATGTTTTATACAGATGAAACATATGAAGAGTTCTTTAAGCACGGTTTAGACTTCGTAGTGGATGCATCTGATACAATTACGTTCAAAATTCATTTAATTAAACAATGTTTACGTCGTAAAATTAAAATTATCTCAAGTATGGGTGCAGCAAATAAAATGGACCCAACTCGTTTCCGTATTGCGGACATCTCTAAAACACATACAGATCCAATTGCGAAAGTCATTCGTACGAAGCTTCGTAAAGAGGGTATTAAAAAAGGTGTAAAAGTTGTCTTCTCTGACGAAAACCCAATCGTAATTCGTGAAGAAGTACGTAAAGAAATCGTACCAGACGAAAATGCAAAAATTCGTAAAGCGAAATTACCACCTTCATCAAATGCATTCGTACCATCTGTGGCAGGCTTAATTATGGCAAGTCACGTTGTACGTGAACGTATTAAAAACGTAGAAGTGAAGCGTGTAGGACAAGAATAAAGTGAAAGCATATATCCATTTCGGATATATGCTTTTTTTTATAAGTATTAAAGAAATAGGGATATTTGTATTACTACTAGTTCAAATGTAAGTAAGGCTAGTAAGTAATGATCATATTTATCTGATGTATAGGCGGACGTCTTTTTTAAACTGTTAATGGTGAAAAGAGCTAAAGTTAGGACGAGAACACCGAGTGTTATTTTGAAGACTATTAATGAAATAGTAACCATCTCCCTTCAAACATATATGTTTATAGTAACATTTAAGTAAAAAATATCCAATTTTTTTCAGGGGTTTCCTTGTATGAAAGGGAGGGATACTTCGTCAATTTTTGTCGGTAAATCGATATTCCTTGTCGAATAGTCAATATAATTAAAAAATCGTTGATATATTGTAAGTTACGATAGATATATTCGAAAAATCGTCGATATAATTTCATTTAACAATATGCTATCCACCGAAGAAACAAAAAAAGGATGTCACTTAGCCGGAAAATTAGGCTAGGTGACATCCTTTTTAATTCTCTGCAGAATAAATAATATCTAAATTTCCATTTTGATCTGTCTTAAAAATGGGCGCAATCTGCTCTTCTTGTTCTTCAACTGAAACGAGTTTTCGAGCACGATCCATAATTCTAACGAGCATTGCATAATCTTCTTCGATTGCTTGTTGTTTTTTTGTGAGTACAGCTAATTTAGTTTCGAGCTCATCATTCGTTTTTTGCAAGGAAGTGAGCTGAGTTTGTAATACTTCATTTTCAGTTTGTAACTTTGCGAGTGAAGGATTATTGTGCTCCAAGTTTTGCAAAAACGAGATGACATTTTGCATTGTAAGTTCTTGTTTACTTGGTACAATATCTTCTGAAAACTCAGCGTCGATTACGAGTTGTTTCGTTTTCGTGAACTGATCTTTTTCTATTTTAGCTTCAGAGCGCTTTAATTCTTTCCGTTGTTTTTTTGCAAGTTGCACCGCATCTTCGTAATTCGGCCTTACTTCAGCATTCCATCTAAATCCGCAAGCTGCTGAAGTGCGGTTCAATGTATCGCCAACTTCATCGAATGCTTTTATTTGTGTACTGCCGCTGCGAATATGTCGTAAAACAGTTTCGGCTAAAAGGAGATCGTCTTCTTTTGTCCATGCATCTTGACGTGTTTTCATAAGCGAAGCCTCCATAATGGTGACGTTTTCGCTTATGTTACCCTTTATTTTTCGTTTTATTCGAACTTTGTAATCTTTCATATACAGTAGAAAGTGCTTGCTCAAATTTCCCTGTCGTTTTCGGTTTATAATATTGTTTGTTTTTTATTTTATCAGGTAAGTATTGTTGTTGTACCCAGCCATTTGGATGGTCGTGTGGATATAAGTATCCAATGCCCCTTCCAAGTGATTCGGCACCTTTGTAATGACTATCTTTTAAATGACTTGGGATGTCGCCTGTTTGCCCGTTACGTAAATCGTGTAATGCAGCATCAAGTGCTTTATAAGCTGAGTTTGATTTTGGTGATAGGCAAAGCTCAATAACGGCATTTGCAAGTGGTATGCGTGCCTCTGGGAATCCAACGCGTTCAGCTGATTCTATAGCTGCTAGCGTACGTGGTCCAGCTTGTGGGCTAGCAAGTCCAATATCTTCATATGCCATAATAAGAAGACGTCTACCGATGCTTTGCAGGTCACCAGCTTCAATAAGGCGTGCTAAATAGTGAAGTGCTGCATTTACATCGCTTCCGCGCACCGATTTTTGAAATGCCGATAATACGTCATAATGAGCATCTCCGCCCTTGTCATGAACGAAGCTCTTTTTTTGTAAGCATTCTTCAGCGATTTCTAGCGTAATTTCCGCAGCTTTGTCATCAGTTGTAAAGCTAGATAAAACAGCTAGTTCAAGCGCATTATAAGCGGAACGCATATCTCCGCCTGATGCGTTTGCGAAGTGATGTAATGCCTCAGGCGTAACCGTTACATCATATTCTCCAAGACCTTTTTCTTTATCTTCAAGTGCTCGTTTTAAGCCAATTAAAAGATCGTCTTCTGTTAATGCGTGTAATTCGAAGATTTGACAACGACTTCGAATAGCAGAATTAATAGCATGGAACGGATTACTCGTCGTTGCACCGATCAAAGTAAGAAGCCCGCTTTCTAAATGAGGTAATAGAAAATCCTGTTTTGCTTTATCTAGACGATGTACTTCATCTAAAATTAAAACGAGGTGTCGATGCATCTTTGCCTCTTGTACGACAACTTCCATATCTTTTTTATTGTGAGTAACAGCGTTTAATAGGCGAAAAGGGGTTCCGGTACTTCCTGCAATTGCGCTCGCGATGGATGTTTTTCCAGTGCCTGGAGGGCCATATAAAATCATAGATTGAAAATGATTTGCTTGGACCATTCGCCATAAAATTTTTCCTTCACCAACTAAATGTTGTTGTCCGATAATTTCTTGAATATTTGTAGGGCGCATTCGATGTGCGAGTGGTTGTTTCATTTTTACCGTCTCCCTTAATGTATAATCTCTTTCTATCGTATCATTTTTTTTAGTGGAATTTGAAATAGGATGATGTTTTGTGGGAAAAATGAATATGAATATTTTCATTTTTCTTTCAATTGTAATAATTTCCGAGTTTTTCAATGTGATTTTATGTTATCATTTTGATACACAAGTTGAAATTTCTTATAATACTATATTATGCTATAATTTCATAGGATTTTAAATTGTGTTCTTTTATAAATAAGATATAACCAATAGAAGTGAAAATTTGAAAAGAGGTGCAAAATAGATGAAGATTTCAACGAAAGGCCGCTACGGCTTAACAATTATGATCGATCTTGCAAAAAAGTTTGGTGAAGGTCCGATTTCATTAAAATCAATTGCGCAGGCACATGACTTATCGGAACATTACTTAGAGCAGTTAATTTCACCACTTCGTAATGCTCGTCTAGTAAAGAGTACGCGCGGGGCATATGGCGGATATGTATTATCTGATCAACCAGCTAACATTACAGCTGGGGATGTAATCCGTGTATTAGAGGGTCCGATTAGCGTTGTAGAAATGATAGAAGAAGAAGAACCAGCACAACGCCAATTATGGATGCGTGTTCGTGATGCGGTGCAAGAAGTGTTAGATAGTACAACGTTAGAAGATTTAGTACGTTATGAGGAAGAAAATCACGGGGGCTATATGTTTTACATTTAATTCCTTGTGAAACGATTTGGAAAGAAGGAGATTTAATGGAACGCATTTACTTAGATCATGCTGCGACATCTCCGACTCACCCAGAAGTGGTCGAAAAGATGATTCCATATATGACAGAAACATTCGGAAACCCGTCTAGTATTCACTTTTATGGACGTCAAACGCGCCATGCAGTAGATGAGGCGAGACGCGCATGTGCACGTAGCATTCATGCGAATCCGAGTGAAATTATATTTACGAGCGGTGGTACGGAAGCTGATAATTTAGCGCTTATCGGTGTAGCGCGTGCAAACCGTCATAAAGGTAACCACATTATAACGACACAAATTGAACATCACGCAATTTTGCATACGTG
The DNA here is from genome assembly GCF_007363175.1 of Bacillus sp. BD59S. NCBI lineage: Bacteria > Bacillati > Bacillota > Bacilli > Caryophanales > Bacillaceae > Bacillus > Bacillus sp. BD59S. The sequence continues at coordinate 4,102,083 of NZ_CP034686.1, read as the reverse complement.
TGAATTGTTAGAGCGTGAAGGATTTGAAGTGACATATTTACCTGTTGATGAAACAGGACGCGTTCAAGTTTCTGACATACAAAAGGCATTAACAGAAGAGACAATTCTCGTATCCGTTATGTTTGGGAATAATGAAGTTGGGACGATGCAACCAATTGCGGACATAGGTAAGCTGCTAAAAGAGCATCAAGCTTATTTCCATACAGATGCGGTACAAGCTTACGGTTTAGTAGAAATTAATGTGAAAGAGTTTGGTATTGATTTATTATCAATTTCAGCCCATAAAATTAACGGACCAAAAGGTGTCGGGTTCTTATACGCTGGTGCAAATGTGAAATTTGAACCGTTATTAATAGGCGGGGAGCAAGAAAGAAAACGCCGTGCTGGTACTGAAAATGTGCCGAGTATCGTTGGTTTGCAACATGCAATTTTGCTAGCTGAAAAAACTCGTGAGCAAAAAAATGCCCAATATGAAGAGTTTAAAGATATAATGGTATCTGTCTTCAAAAATGAAGAAATTATTTTCGAGGTAAACGGAAACTTAGAATATCGCTTACCACATGTGCTTAATATTAGTTTTACAGGAATGAACATTGAACCGTTTCTTGTGAACTTAGACTTAGCTGGCATTGCAGTATCAAGTGGTTCGGCTTGTACAGCTGGTTCGATTGATCCATCACATGTATTAGTGGCGATGTTCGGAAAAGACTCCGATCAAATACGTTCATCCGTACGCTTTAGTTTCGGACTTGGAAATACGAAAGAGCAAGTTGAGAAAGCGGCGTACGAAACAGTGAAAATCGTGAAGCGATTAACACAAAATTAGCATGGGAGGTGACATGATGAACAAACTACCTCACGAAACACGCGTTGTCATTGGGATGTCCGGTGGCGTCGATTCATCTGTAGCGGCTCTTTTATTAAAAGAGCAAGGTTATGATGTAATCGGAATTTTTATGAAAAACTGGGATGATACAGATGAGAATGGTGTCTGCACAGCAACAGAAGATTACAATGATGTAATCGAAGTATGTAACCAAATTGGTATTCCGTATTATGCAGTAAACTTTGAAAAACAATACTGGGATAAAGTATTTACGTACTTCTTAGATGAATACCGAGCTGGTCGTACACCAAACCCAGATGTAATGTGTAATAAAGAAATTAAATTTAAAGCATTTTTAGAGCATGCAATTGCCCTTGGTGCTGATTATGTAGCGACAGGCCATTATGCACGCGTTGCTTATATGGACAGCGAATATAAAATGCTTCGCGGCGTTGATGATAATAAAGACCAAACGTATTTCTTAAATCAATTAAGCCAAGAGCAATTATCAAAAACAATGTTCCCGCTTGGTGAACTGAAGAAACCACAAATTCGTGAAATGGCGAAAGAAGCTGGTTTAGCGACAGCGGCGAAGAAAGATAGTACTGGTATTTGCTTTATTGGTGAGCGTAACTTTAAAGATTTCTTAAGTAACTATTTACCAGCACAACCAGGTGTGATGCAAACATTATCTGGTGAAGTAAAAGGGAAGCATGACGGTTTAATGTACTATACAATTGGACAACGTCATGGGCTTGGTATTGGTGGTAACGGTGATCCGTGGTTTGCTGTTGGGAAAAACTTGAAAGAAAATATTTTATATGTTGATCAAGGATTCCATAACGAACTTCTATATGGTGATGAAGTTATTGCTACGAATGTTGGCTGGGTAAGTAATGAAGCGAAAGAAAAAGAATTTAAGTGCACAGCGAAATTCCGTTATCGTCAAGAAGACAATAAAGTAACGGTTCAAATCGTTGATGAAAATACAGTTCGTATTCTTTGTGACGAGCCAATTCGTGCAATTACACCAGGACAAGCAGTTGTTTTCTATGATGGAGATGAGTGCTTAGGCGGTGCTACAATTGATGAAGTGTACCGTAGCGGTAAGAAATTGGATTATTTAGGATAAAACGAGAAGCCTCTACCGATTCGCGGTTAGAGGTTTCTTTTACATAAGGCGAATTTTCGTTCGCTTAGAAAATACATTCTTTGTTATAATTTGTTGTAGAGGTGAAGGACATGTCAAACAAACTTGAAACAGGTATTCAATATATGCAAGAAGGAAACTGGGAAGAAGCTGCTAAAAATTTCACAGAAGCAATCGAAGAAAATCCGAAAGATGCGCTTGGATACGTTAATTTTGCGAACTTATTAGATGTACTAGGTGACAGTGAGAGAGCAGTTTTATTTTATAAACGTGCATTAGAGCTAGATGATAAATCTGCGGCTGCTTATTACGGATTAGGAAATGTATATTACGGTCAAGAGCAATTCGCAGAGGCGAAAGCTGTATTTGAACAAGCGATGCAAGCTGGATTACAATCAGCTGATGTAACATTTATGCTAGGTATTACACATGTGCAACTTGGAAATGATCGTCTTGCACTGCCGTTTTTACAAAGAGCAACAGAATTAGATGAAAACGATGTAGAAGCTGTGTTCCAGTGCGGACTTTGCTTTGCGCGACTAGAACATATTCAAGAGGCGAAACCTTACTTTGAAAAGGTATTAGAAATGGATGAAGAGCATGCGGATGCGTATTATAATTTAGGTGTTGCGTACGTATTTGAAGAAAATAACGAGAAGGCTCTTGCTTTATTTAAGAAAGCAACTGACATTCAGCCGGATCACTTTTTAGCTGGTAATGGTGTTCGTTTATTAGAGCAAGAAGCTGAATAAGATGAAAATATAGTTTAATGGGTAGTTATCCCTCATCTAAAGAGGTGGGGGATGTACTGCTCATTAAAGTGAAAAGAATTCGGAAAGGAGAGGAAAGATGGGAAATCAACATGCAATGGATTTGTTTGAGGAAGAGAAAAAGTTTATAAAAGCGCAAGTTCTTCATACCATTTTCCACAACGAAGAAAACCTCTATTCCGTTGTCAGTATGAAAGTCATTGAAACGAATGAAACGTACGACGAAAAGAAAGTAATGATAAACGGTCATTTTCCCCGCATGCACGAAGATGAAGTGTTTACATTGACAGGTCATTTTAAAGACCATCCGAAGTATGGAAAACAATATATGGTTGAAACATTTAAGAAAGAATTGCCACAAACAAAAGCCGGTATGGTGCAATATTTAGCGAGTGATTTATTTAAAGGAATAGGAAAGCGTACAGCTGAAAAAATTGTAGATCATCTCGGAGAACATGCTATTTCTAAAATTATGGATGACCCTGAGGCATTAAATGGTGTTGTTAATAAACAAAAGGCTCAGGAAATATATGAGACAATTGTTGAACATCAAGGATTAGAGAAAGTAATGAGCTTTTTAAATGGCTACGGTTTTGGAACGAAACTTTCTATTAAGATTTACCAGCAATATAAAGAGATGACATTAGAAGTGATTCGTAATAACCCGTACCAACTTATCGAAGAAGTGGACGGGATTGGTTTTGGAAGAGCGGATGATATAGGGCGTGCGTTAGGGATATCGGGTAATCACGACGACCGTGTACGCGCAGGATGTTTTTACACGTTAGAGAATGTTTCACTGCAACTTGGTCACGTTTATATGAGGAAAGATCAACTTGTAAGAGAAACGATGTCACTTTTAAACAATCAAGAAGGAAAAGTGGCTGAGGAAGACGTTGTAGGCTGTATTGAAATGATGCAAAGTGAAGGGAAAGTCATCATAGAAGAAGAGCGAGTGTATTTAGCGACGCTGTTCTACTCTGAAAAAGGTGTTGTAAAGTCTATTCGCAGGCTTATGAATCAAGAAGAAACACCTTCATTTCCAGAAGCAGAAGTGTTAAAAACATTAGGTGAAATTGAAGAACAACTGAACGTACAATATGCACCGTTTCAGCAAGAAGCGATTCAAACGGCACTTCATAAACCGATGATGTTATTAACAGGTGGACCAGGAACAGGGAAAACAACAGTTATTAAAGGAATTGTTGAGATGTATGCTTCACTTCACGGGTTATCGTTAAATCCGAATGAATACAGTGATGATAATCCATTTCCGATATTATTAACGGCCCCAACAGGAAGAGCAGCGAAGCGAATGAGTGAATCAACAGGTCTTCCAGCTTGTACAATTCACCGTTTACTTGGCTGGACGCCAGAAGGGTCTTTCCAGCGTAATGAAACGGATCCGGTACAAGGGAAATTGCTCATTATTGATGAATTCTCAATGGTTGATATTTGGCTTGCAAATCAGCTATTTAAGTCATTGCCCACGAACATTCAAGTTATCGTTGTAGGAGATGAAGATCAATTGCCATCTGTAGGACCTGGACAAGTGCTGAAAGATTTATTGAATGCAGGTGCAGTTCCAACAGTAAAGCTTACTGAAATTTATCGTCAGGCGGAAGGCTCATCAGTTATTCAACTTGCCCATGCGATAAAAAATGGAACACTCCCGCCAGATTTAGCGCAAAATCAAAAAGATCGTTCATTTATCGGCTGTACAGGAGCTCAAATTGTTGAGGTTGTTAAAAAGGTTTGTGAAAATGCTAAGACAAAAGGATTTAGCGCAAGAGATGTACAAGTATTGGCCCCGATGTATCGTGGACCGGCCGGTATTAATGTATTAAACGAAGCGTTGCAAGAAGTGTTTAACCCGAAAAGGGAAAAGAGTAAAGAAATTGCTTACGGTGATGTTGTATACCGAAGAGGAGATAAAGTACTGCAACTCGTGAATCAGCCTGAGAGCCAAGTGTTTAATGGTGATATCGGAGAAATTGTTTCGGTGTTTTATGCGAAAGAAAACGTTGAGCAACAAGATATGATCATCGTTTCATTTGATGGAATTGAGGTAACATATACAAAGCCGGATTTAAATCAAATTACACATGCCTATTGCTGTTCGATTCATAAATCACAAGGCAGTGAGTTTCCGATTGTGATTATGCCGATAGTAAAAAGTTATAATCGTATGTTACGTCGTAATTTAATTTATACTGGTATTACAAGAAGTAAGAAGTTCCTTATTATTTGCGGGGAGGAAGCCGCTTTCCAGTCTGGTGTAAATCGCCTTGATGATGCAATGCGTCAAACGACTTTAGCTAATCGCTTGCAGGAATCACAAGGAGAAGTACAGATGGTAACAGTTAATGGCGAAGAAATGGACGTGGAAAACATTTCACCGTATGATTTCATGTAACAAGGTGAAATTATATAGTGAAACTTTCAAACGTATAACGTTGAAAGGCTCCAGTAATGTATAAATGAATGCGGTTTGGACATAATGGCGAATAGAATCTGGGAGACTGTAAGGAGATGAAAGCCATATGTTCATTTGTCCAAATTGCAAAGGGAAAGACATTGGAAAAATAGGTGTCAACCAATTTTATTGCTGGAATTGTTATATCGAATTATCGGTTTCAAAGGGGAAAATCCATACGCATCAAGTAGAAGAAGATGGTTCATTAAGCTCTCTTGATGATTTATTTGATGAGAATGAAAGAACGATCGGATAACGAAAAGGGGGATTTACTTTGAATCTACGCAATTCATTAATCGCATTAGGTGTTGGAGCGGCAGCATATCAATATGCTCGCAAACAAGATGTATTTTCAAAACGTAATATGAAAAAAGCACGTAAGATGATTAAATCTTATTTATAAGCGTAAAAAACTCCCTTCATCATAAGGGAGTTTTTTTATGCACTTGTATGCAAATATAAAAGTCCAATTTCAGAGAAGAGATAAGATAGACCGTAACATCCAACGCCAAGCATGCCGTAATGAAATAATTGCTTCGCTCTTTCTTTTCGTGAGGAACGAATAAAGAAACCTTTCCAAATACCAAATCCGATACAAACCCATTCAAGAATCATAAAAAGTGCTGATAATACGAGCATAAATAAAACCATTATGAGCCCTCCTGATTATATTGTTTCACGCTGCATTCTCAGGGATGGTTGTCCTTGTTATGTTATGTATATGTACGTCTTTACAAAACAGTATGGTCTGCACGAAAAGATTTTAAAACTTTTGCACATAACCTACCCTATTTATTTTCAAAATAAAGGTGGAGGAGGTTTTTCGTGTGAAGAATCTTAAAATCATTTGGATATATCGTTTAGGATTATTGTTACTTGTATTTCTTTGTCTGCTCGTCTTTTTAAAAATTAAGCCGCTATGGGCACCGATAATTTTTGTATGTAAAGTGGCCATTACACCGTTTCTTATTGCGTGTTTTATTGCGTATTTATTGCATCCTTTAATCGAAAAAATTCATAAGGAAGGGATGCCGCGCACACTCGCTATTTTGCTCATTTACATCCTTTTCTTTGGCGGGATTGGTTATGGAATTTATAAAGGAACGCCGGTTGTGATTAAGCAATTACAAGAAATCAATGAACAATTCCCGCAGTTTACAAAAATGTATGATTCTTGGATGGATGGTGTTACAGAACAAACAGCGAATTTCCCGTCATTTATTCATGAAAAGGTGAAACAAATTTTTGTCGGAGTAGAGACGAAGATACAAGCGCTTTTAAATAAAGTGATGAGCACAGCTCGTGGTGTACTAGATTCGTTACTCATTATTTTCTTAATTCCGTTCATTGTATTTTACATATTAAAAGATTACGGCGAGTTTTATCATATCTTTTGGAAACTAGTCCCGAGTAAGTGGCGGAGTACGGGGCAAATGTTGGCGAAAGAAATTGATAAGTCACTCGGAAGTTATATTCGCGGACAGTTATTCGTTTGTTTAGTATTAGGAGGAGTATCGGTTCTTTCTTTTTGGTTTATCGGTATGAAATATCCATTATTACTTGGCATCATCATCGGGATAACAGATATAATCCCATACTTTGGCCCTATTTTAGGGGCGATTCCAGCGTTGATGATTGCAGCAACGGTATCAACAAGTTTACTCATTAAAGCGGGGATTACAATTGCTATTTTGCAATTCGTAGAAAGTAACATTTTATCCCCTTATATCGTTGGTAAGTCGCTTCGCATGCATCCTGTTATTATTATGCTTGCATTATTAGTTGGGGGAGAAGTGGCAGGAATTGTAGGATTATTAATATCAGTTCCTATTTTAGCGGTCATTCGTACAGTGATCGTTCATGTAAGGCCTCTTTGGAAAAAAGAAGATGTGTAATAGGAAGGCCCTCTACTTATAAAAGTAGAGGGCTATCATTATTTAGAGAGCTGCTCGTTTATTTTTTGAACGAGAGGGCTTACATCATTTGTTTGAATATGTTTTATTTTTTTCCATTCATTATCGTACATAAATATAATTTGATTGCTGAAAAGGCGTTTTTGTTCTTTTAGATTAGAAATTTTTGCGAAAGAGTACTCTTCAAATAATGGGTTCTTACTTACATCTGGTCCATAAAAGAAGAGGCGTTTGTTCGTTAAAATTAACAGGCCTGGCCTTGCGACGGAACGATAAATAAATATATCTAGTGAACAGGCTACGTAAAACAATATTGTTTCATCAGTCGTTAACATATTTTTAGCTTTGTTCAATAAGGTTGTCATTATAAGCGCTCCTTTATTATTAATAATTTAATTATAACAAAAATTAAATATTCAGAAAAGTATGTAGAGGTAGTACAATTTATTCATACATGCATAATATATGAAAAGGCAGTTAAGAATGAATAATAGAATAGCTATGATTAATAAGTAATTGATATAATATAAATGATTATCTACATTGACAAACTTAAGAGAATTCTATTATATTTAGTCATATAATACATTAAATCAATGACGGAACAAGTACGTTACAGTCCATTTATAGAGAGAAGCTTCCATATGGCTGAAAGAAGCTTTAAATGAAGGGTAACAGAAAGCTAATCCTGAGAGCAGCTAATCACTGCCGTCTTGCCACGTTACGGCACCATGAGGTGATGAATTGATTGTTATAGTAATCAATTCATAATTAGGGTGGTATCGCGAGTTAACTCTCGTCCCTTTTATAGGGGCGGGAGTTTTTTATATTTAAGGAGGAAAATACAATGAAACAACTAACAGGCGCACAAATTCGTCAAATGTTTTTAGACTTTTTCCAAGAAAAAGGACATGCAGTAGAACCTAGTGCATCACTAGTTCCACATGAAGATCCATCTCTTCTATGGATTAACAGTGGTGTAGCAACATTAAAAAAATATTTTGATGGACGTGTAATCCCGCAAAATCCACGTATTACAAATGCTCAAAAATCAATTCGTACAAACGATATTGAAAACGTAGGGAAAACAGCTCGTCACCATACATTCTTTGAAATGTTAGGGAACTTCTCAATCGGTGATTACTTCAAAGAAGAAGCAATTACTTGGGCTTGGGAATTCTTAACGAGCGATAAATGGATTGGATTCGATAAAGAATTACTATCCGTTACAATCCATCCAGAAGATGAAGAAGCATTCACAATTTGGAATGAGAAAATGGGTGTTCCAAAAGAGCGCATCATCCGCTTAGAAGAAAACTTCTGGGATATCGGTGAAGGACCAAGTGGACCGAATACAGAAATTTTCTATGACCGCGGAGAAGCTTACGGTAATGACTTTAGTGACCCGGAATTATATCCAGGTGGAGAAAACGAGCGTTACTTAGAAGTATGGAACCTTGTATTCTCTCAATTTAACCATAATCCAGATGGTTCATATACACCACTTCCTAAGAAAAACATCGATACAGGGATGGGTCTAGAGCGTATGACATCTATCGTTCAAGATGTGCCTACAAACTTTGACACAGACTTATTCATGCCAATGATTGGTGCAACAGAAACAATCTCTGGTGAGAAATATCGTAATGGTGACTTAGAAAAAGATATGGCGTTTAAAGTAATTGCTGACCATATCCGTACAGTAACATTCGCTGTTGGTGACGGTGCTCTTCCATCTAATGAAGGCCGTGGTTATGTGTTACGTCGTTTATTACGCCGTGCTGTTCGTTACTCTAAGAAATTAAACATCAACCGTCCGTTCATGTTTGAATTAGTACCGGTTGTTGGAGAAGTAATGAAAGACTTCTATCCAGAAGTACTTGAAAAGAAAGATTTCATCGCAAAAGTTGTGAAAAATGAAGAAGAGCGTTTCCACGAAACACTTCATGATGGTGAAGCAATTTTAGCTGAAGTTATTGCAAAAGCGAAAGAAGAAAAAACAACTGTTATTTCTGGAGTAGATGCGTTCCGTCTATATGACACATACGGTTTCCCAATTGAATTAACAGAAGAATATGCAGAAGAAGCTGGTATGACAGTTGATCATGAAGGCTTTGAAAATGAAATGGAAAAACAACGTGAGCGCGCACGTGCTGCTCGTCAAGACGTTGATTCTATGCAAGTTCAAGGCGGTGTCCTTGGAGAAGTGAAAGTAGCGAGCGAGTTCGTTGGTTACGGTACGGTTGCAACAGAAAGTAACGTTGTTGCACTTGTGAAAAACGGTGAATACGCAGACAGCTTGCAAGCAGGTGAAGAAGGACAATTAATGCTTGATGTAACACCATTCTATGCTGAGAGCGGCGGACAAATTGCAGACCGTGGTTACCTTCTTGCTGACGGCGTGAAAGTTCTTGTAAAAGACGTACAAAAAGCACCAAACGGCCAAAACTTGCACAAAGTTGTAGTTGAAGAAGGTACATTAACGAAAGATGCGGCTGTAAAAGCTATTATCGATACGAAAAACCGTAGTAGCGTTGTGAAGAACCATACAGCAACTCACTTACTACACCAAGCGTTAAAAGACGTACTTGGAACGCACGTTAACCAAGCGGGTTCTCTTGTAACTTCTGAACGTTTACGCTTTGACTTCTCTCACTTTGGTCAAGTACAAGCTGACGAATTAGAAAAAATTGAGCGTATCGTAAACGAGAAAATTTGGGAAAGTATTGATGTTGAGATTTCTCAAAAAGCAATCGAAGAAGCGAAAGAAATGGGCGCAATGGCATTATTCGGTGAAAAATACGGTGATGTTGTACGCGTTGTACAAGTTGGCGACTATAGCTTAGAGCTTTGCGGTGGTTGTCACGTTGATAACACAGCTTCTATCGGTATTTTCAAAATCGTTGCTGAGTCTGGTATCGGTGCAGGAACTCGTCGTATTGAAGCAGTAACTGGTAAGTCTGCTTATGAATTAATGAACGATCAAGTAGGTTTATTAAAAGAAGCAGCAGGAAAAATGAAAACAAATCCGAAAGATATTTTAACAAGAGTTGATGGTCTATTTGCTGAAGTGAAACAACTGCAAAAAGAAAATGAATCTCTTGCAGCGAAATTAAGCAATATTGAAGCTGGAAACTTAACTGATTCAGTAATGACAGTTGATGGCGTGAACGTATTAGCGGCAAAAGTAAATGTTGCAGATATGAACAACTTACGTACGATGATGGATGACCTAAAAAATAAATTACAATCTGCAGTTGTCGTATTAGCGTCTGTAAATGATGATAAAGTAAACATCTTAGCTGGCGTAACGAAAGATTTAATTAGCCAAGGATACCATGCTGGTAAACTTGTGAAAGAAGTAGCTTCTCGTTGTGGCGGTGGCGGTGGTGGCCGTCCTGATATGGCACAAGCGGGCGGTAAAAACCCAGCGCAAGTTGAGGAAGCTTTAGCATTTGTACAAGAGTACGTTAAATCTGTTTCAAAATAAAGAGATAGTAGTGTACAATGGTAGGGAGAGGAGAAGTTCTTCTCCCTATACTTACTATATAAGTGAGGTGCTTGAAATGGACGGTTTTGATAAAACAATGAAGTTTAGCATTCAAGATGAAAAACAGAGTGTCCATGTAAATGATGTACTTTTAACTGTGTATGATGCACTTCAAGAAAAAGGCTATAATCCGATTAACCAAATCGTCGGTTACTTATTAAGTGGAGACCCAGCATACATACCTCGCCATAAAGATGCGCGAAGCATCATTCGCAAGCTTGAACGTGATGAATTAATTGAAGAGCTTGTGAAGTCTTACTTGAAACATCATCGTGAGGAGTAATTTATGCGGATATTAGGTTTAGATGTAGGTACAAAAACAGTCGGAGTTGCAATTAGTGACGAAATGGGCTGGACAGCACAAGGGCTTGAAACCATCAAGATTAATGAAGAACGAGGTCAATTTGGTTTTGACCGCATTTCTGAGTTAGTAAAACAGTATGATGTGGACAAGATAGTAGTAGGTTTACCTAAAAATATGAATGGTACAATTGGCCCGCGTGGTGAAGCATGCCAACAATTTGCAGAAAACCTACGAGAGCTGTTACAATTAGACGTTGTAATGTGGGACGAGCGTTTGTCAACGATGGCAGCGGAACGTCTACTCATTTCAGCCGATGTAAGCCGTAAGAAGCGAAAGCAAGTAATTGATAAGATGGCTGCAGTCGTAATCTTACAAGGATTTTTAGATAGTAAATAAGAGGTGACCAAAATGGAAGAAAATCAAATTACAATTGTAGATGAAAAAGGTAACGAACATTTATGTGAAATTATTTTCACTTTTGACGCTGAAAAATTTGGCAAAAAATCATACGTAGTCTTCTCTCCAATCGGTGAAGTAGACGAAGATGGAGACCAAATTTATGATGCAATGGCTTATGAGCAAAATGAAGAAGAGGGCGGAACTTTACTTCCAATCGAATCTGAAGAAGAGTGGGAAATGGTACAAGAAATGTTTAACACTCTAGCTGATGAGCAAGAAGCTGAATAATAAGTACTGAAAAGGTGGACGGTATATCGTCCGCCTTTTTTATATGTAAAATGAAAGATTTTTTGTCGAAACTGCGCAATCCTTTGTAGTATAATGAGACGGATTGTAGAAAATAAAGTATCTGTCAAAAATGATAGGTAAATGTATTGTGATTTTTCATCGTGTTGTATAGAAAGATGTACATATGGCCTACAATTGAATAAGGAGGAAGAGTTTTGGTAGAGAATCAAGTGAAAAAGAAGCGTAGACGCATTGTTTTATTCTCGATAATTGCACTGCTTTTAGTTTGTGGTTCAGTCTATGCGTATATTTCATCCGCATTAGGACCAGTTGATAGCGGGAATAAAAAAGAGATTGAAGTAGAAATTCCGAAAGGATCATCTACTAGTAAAATTGGTGAGATTTTAGAAGAAAAAGGTGCTGTGAAAAATGGTACAGTTTTTAGTTTTTATACAAAGGCTAAATCTAAAAATTTACAAGCGGGTACATATTTATTAAATCCTTCAATGAGTGCAAAAGATGTTATTGAGCAAATGTCATCTGGTAATGTACATCGTCCAGCTCTTTATAAAGTGACGATAAAAGAAGGAGCACAAGTAACCGAAATTGCAGAGTCAATTGCGACAGAGTTAAAGTGGAATAAAGATGATGTTGTGCGTCAATTAAACGATAAAGCATTTATTCAAAAAATGCAGCAGAAGTATCCAAAGTTGTTAACCGATAAAATCTTTGATAGCAATATTAAATATCCATTAGAAGGTTATTTATATCCTGCGACGTACTCTTTCTATAAAAAAGATACGACGTTAGAAGAAATTGTCATTCCAATGCTGGAAAAAACGAATGCAATCATTGTTCAAAATGAGGCAAAAATGAAAGCGAAAAACTGGGATGTTCATCAGCTTTTAACATTGTCTTCACTTATTGAAGAAGAGGCAACAGGCTTTACAGATCGTCAAAAGATCTCTAGTGTCTTTTATAATCGTTTAGCAAAAGGTATGCCTCTACAAACGGATCCAACGGTATTATATGCACTTGGAAAGCATAAACAACGTGTATTATACGAAGATTTAAAGATAAACTCACCGTACAATACGTATGTTGTGAAAGGATTGCCGGTGGGCCCGATTGCAAACTCTGGTAAACATTCAGTGGAAGCAGCGTTAGAGCCTGCGCAAACAGATTATTATTATTTCTTAGCTGCACCAACTGGTGAAGTGTACTATGCGAAAACATTGGAAGAGCATAATGCACTAAAGCAAAAATATATTACGAAAAAACAGTGAAATGGGGAGGGGTAGCGAAAAAGGTCGCACATCCCTCTTTTTTGTGGTAAAATATATCGGGTTAAAAACTGGCAGAAGAATCGTTTTTAATATCAAAACGGGACGTACAAGCTAAGGGTGAAGCTGGCTTGTATTTTTATTGCATTCTATGTGTGAAAAGACGTCATAGAGGCACTTCTCCATGTAAATAAGGAGGACCATTATGGAGGATGCAGTTAACGAGTACCTATTATCATTTATTGATCCGAAAGATAAATTAATTCTTGAAATGGAAGACTATGCGAAAGAAAATCATGTGCCAATTATGGATCGACTTGGAATGGAATTTATGTTGCAATTTTTACGTTTAATTGGACCGAAGAGCATTTTAGAGCTAGGTACAGCAATTGGCTATTCTAGTATTCGTATGATGCAAGCTATTCCAAATTCTCGCATTGTGACAGTTGAGCGCAATCGAGAGCGATATGAAAAAGCACTTGAATATATAGAACGTTCACCAGTTAAAGAGCGTATTTCCGTTATTTACGGTGATGCGTTAGAAACAGGCGAGCAAGTAGAAGAACATGGAACATTTGACGTTATTTTTATTGATGCAGCAAAAGGACAATATCGTCGCTTTTTTGACTTATATGAACCGTTATTAAATCCTGGTGGCGTAATTATTTCAGATAATGTGATGTACCATGGCCTTGTAACGACAAAAGAGAAAATTGAAAACAGACGTACACGTGGTTTAATCCGTCGTATTAAGACGTACAATGAATGGCTTATGAACCATGAAGGATATGATACAACGATTTTCCCAATTGGTGATGGAGTAGCTGTTAGTAAAAAGAGAGGGTGACCAAGGTATGAAGAAACCAGAATTGTTAGTAACGCCAAAAGCGGTGGCGGATATCGAACCTCTTGCGAAAGCAGGAGCAGATGCGGTAATGATCGGTGAACAAAAATTTGGTTTACGTTTAGCAGGGGAATTTTCACGTGAAGATGTGAAACAAGCTGTGAAAATTGCACATGAAAATGGTGTAAAAGTATACGTAGCAATGAACGCTATGTTCCACAACGATAAAGTAGAAGAATTAACAGATTATGTTGCATTTTTAAACGAAGTACATGTAGATGCAATTGTTTTCGGAGATCCAGCAGTATTAATGGCGGTTCGTGAAGTAGCGCCAAATATGCAATTGCACTGGAATACAGAAACAACAGCAACAAACTGGTTTACTTGTAACTACTGGGGACAAAGAGGAGCAAAACGTGCTGTATTAGCTCGCGAGCTTAGCTTAGATGAAATTGTTGAATTAAAAGAAAATGCTGAAGTGGAACTTGAAGTGCAAATTCACGGTATGACTTGTATGTTCCAATCGAAGCGTTCGTTAGTAGGAAACTACTTTGAGTATCAAGGACGTCATCTTGACATCGAAAAGAAAAAATATGAAGAGAATATGTTCTTATATGACCCAGAGCGTAACAATAAATATCCAATTTATGAAGATGAAAATGGTACTCACATTATGAGTCCAAATGATATTTGTTTCATCGATGAGTTAGAAGAGCTGATTGATGCTGAAATTGATAGCTTAAAAGTTGATGGTGTACTAAAAAGCTCTGCATACATTATTGAGGTAACGAAGAAATACCGTAAAGCAATTGATTTATGTGTAGAAGATCGTGATGCGTATTATGACGTGAAAGACGACTTATATAAAGAGATAGAAGAAATGCAACCGGTGAATCGTCCGTTAGATACAGGATTCTTCTTTAAAGAGACGGTTTACTAAACGAGGAGGGTGTAGGAAATGACTGTACAAGAAATTTCACGAGTGATCGATGGCAAACGCGTTATTGTGAAGAAACCTGAACTGTTAATCCCTGCGGGTAACTTAGAAAAATTAAAAGTAGCTATCCATTACGGGGCAGATGCTGTATATTTAGGTGGACAAGAATTTGGTCTTCGTTCGAATGCAGGTAACTTTACACTGGAAGAAATGGCAGAAGGTGTGGAATTTGCAAAGAAATATGGAGCAAAAATATATGTAACAACAAATATCTTTGCACATAATGAAAATATGGACGGGCTAGAGGAATATTTAAAAGGGATTGAAAAAGCTGGCGTAACGGGAATTATCGTTGCTGATCCGCTTATCATTGAGACTTGTAAACGTGTAGCGCCTTCTGTTGAGGTGCATTTAAGCACACAGCAATCACTATCCAACTGGAAAGCAGCACAGTATTGGAAAGAAGAAGGTTTACATCGTCTTGTATTAGCTCGTGAAGCAAGCTATGAAGAAATGAAAGAGATTAAGGAAAAAGTGGATATTGAAATTGAAGCATTCGTCCATGGTGCAATGTGTATCGCATATTCAGGAAGATGTACGCTAAGTAACCATATGACAGCGCGTGACTCTAACCGTGGTGGTTGTTGTCAATCTTGTCGCTGGGACTATGATTTAGTTCAAACAGTATCACAACATAAAGATGCAAAAGAGCTTCCTCTATTCCAAGAAGAAGATGCTCACTTTGCAATGAGTCCAAAAGACTTAAATTTAATTTTATCAATTCCGAAAATGATTGAAATTGGAATTGATAGCTTAAAAGTTGAAGGACGTATGAAATCAATCCATTACGTAGCGACTGTAGCGACAGTATACCGTAAAGTAATTGATGCATATTGTGCGGATCCGGATAACTTTGAGTTTAAACAAGAATGGTTAGATGAGCTTGATAAATGTGCAAATCGTGATACAGCTCCTGCATTCTTTGAAGGGGTTCCAGGACATCAAGAGCAAATGTTTGGAAATCATAGTAAGAAAACAACGTATGATTTCGCTGGTTTAGTGTTAGATTATAATGAAGAAACGGGCATCGTAACGATTGAGCAACGTAATCATTTCAAACCAGGACATGAAGTGGAGTTCTTTGGGCCAGAAATAGAAAACTTTACGCAAACGGTGGAGAAAATTTGGGATGAGGATGGAAACGAATTAGATGCAGCGAGACATCCGTTGCAAATCGTGAAATTCAAAGTGGATCAACCAGTGTATGTGAATAATATGATGCGCAAAAGCATACTTCAATAAGAAAGAGTGATAGTCGAATGGGGACGAATAAGCCTGTTGTAATTGGAATTGCTGGTGGTTCAGGGTCAGGTAAGACAAGTGTAACGAAAGCGATTTTTGACCATTTTAAAGGTCATTCCATTTTAATCTTAGAGCAAGATTATTATTACAAAGATCAAAGCCATTTACCAATGGAAGAGCGTTTAAAAACAAATTATGATCATCCATTAGCGTTTGATAATGATTTGTTAATTGAACATTTGCAGCAGTTGCTTGCATATAAACAAGTAGATAAACCTGTATATGACTATACATTGCATACGCGTTCAGATGAAATTATTCCAGTTGAGCCGAAAGATGTAATCATTTTAGAAGGAATTCTTATTTTAGAAGACCCGCGTCTTTGTGAGTTAATGGACATTAAGTTATTCGTTGATACAGATGCTGACCTTCGTATTTTACGCCGCATGCAGCGTGATATTAAAGAACGTGGTCGTACGATGGATTCAGTTATTGATCAATACGTAAATGTTGTACGTCCAATGCACAATCAATTTATTGAGCCTTCTAAGAAATTTGCGGATATTATTATCCCTGAAGGTGGACAAAACCATGTTGCAATTGATATTATGGTTACAAAAATTGCAACAATTCTTGAACAAAAAGTAAATTTGTAATAGCATAGTAAAAGATATACGATAGGAAGGGATTTTTTCCCTTCCTATCGAATACAATGAAACATGCAACCTCATCTATATATAGGTGAGGGCATATTTATATCAACTTTCCATACATATCTTCTTTATATAAAGAAGAATTGGGAATACGGGGTTGTATGTGACAACTCCGCTAGTACAGGCGTGCTAGAAACCTCCGCTCTACATATAAGCGGGGGAGTTTTCATATGGAACTCCTCTTTTTTTCGGGGGATTGGTATATAAAAGGAGTGGAAAATATGGCAACAGAAAAAACATACCCTATGACGCAAGAGGGTAAGCAAAAGCTAGAGAACGAACTTGAGGATTTAAAAACGGTAAAACGTAAAGAGGTTGTAGAGCGCATTAAGATTGCACGTAGCTTCGGAGATCTTTCTGAGAACTCTGAGTATGATGCAGCGAAAGATGAGCAAGCGTTCGTAGAAGGACGTATTACACAATTAGAAAACATGATTCGTAACGCAGTTATCATTACAGATAACGGTGAAGAATCTACAGTTGTTACATTAGGTAAAACAGTAACATTTAAAGAACTACCAGATGGAGATGAAGAAGCTTACACAATCGTAGGTAGCGCAGAAGCAGATCCATTTGAAGGAAGAATTTCTAACGATTCTCCAATCGCAAAAAGCTTATTAGGTAAGCAAATTGGCGAAAAGGTAGCAATCCAAACTCCAGGTGGAGAAATGCAAGTAGAGATTATCTCTGTAAAATAAAAAAAGATTCTCCTATCGGGAGAATCTTTTTTCTGTAGAATTTTATCCCGCATTAACGGGCAGTAAGACCCTCACCTCAAACTTCAGTGGAAGCAAAGAAGTTAGGTGTGGGTCGGGCTGATAATCAGTGGGGGATGAACAAAACCCTCACTGATTAAAGTTTCACTTTATTTGTATAAAAAATGAAACACTCCGTCCAAACTATAGTAGACGAGGTGTTTTTTTATGAAAATAAAACAGAGAATTACAATTGTTTTAATTTGTTTTATATGTGTCATGTTTATGTTACTTTGTCGTTTAATTCAAATACAAATTATAGATACGGAATCATTTACGGATCATAAGATTAATTTAATTGAAAAAAGTGTTACACAACGGACGCAATCCATTACGGTAGATGATGGACGCGGCCATTTTATAGATCGTAATGGTAAGGAGATAGGTGAGAAAAAGTATCCTGTTTTAATTGTTTTTCCATTTCTACAATTAAAAAATGACATGTTGGAGAAAATTTCGCATATCATTGGTATGTCGAGACAAGAGATTGAAAGTCAAATGAAACATAAGAAAAGTGCATTTATCCTGCAAAGAGGAAATGAACCACTTCGCTTGGAACGAGAGCAGATGGAGAAGGTGAATCAATTAAATGTATTAGGCATTGTAGCAGCTGAAGTTCGTCTGCGGCAAACTAGCGTGATGAATCATTTAATTGGTGATGTGGGTGAGAATGAACGAGAATTTCAAAAACGATACGGAGAAGTAAGAAAAATTTCAAAACAAACATCGATTGGCATTTCAGGATTGCAGCAATCTTTTGATGAATTTCTTTTGACCGATGGAGAGGCAAAAGTATTGTATCAAGTGGACCGGCAAGGAGAACCGATTTTTGGAAAACAAGCGAAATATACATCGCCTGGAAATCCGTTTTATCCAGTGACGATTCAAACTACTTTACATAACGAGTTACAGAAAAAAGCAGAAGAAGTAGTTGAAGCAAGTGAAATTAAGAAGGGAGGAGTAGTGCTACTTGATGTAAAGAAAAATGAAATTTTAGCAATGGTTAGCAAACCATCTTTACAGGTGAAAGATGAGAGTTTATATAAAACTACACTTGAAAATCAAATGTTAACACCACATTTTCCCGGTTCTGTTTTTAAAACAATAATTGCGGCGGCAGCGATTGATCAAAATGAAAATGTTTTTAATCGCGTATTTAATTGTAATAAAGATTTATATGGTGAAGATCACCCACAAGTTAAGATGGGGACACTTAGTTTTAAAGAGAGCTTTGCTAGAAGCTGTAACAGGACATTTTCAGAGTTAGGCAATGAGTTAATACAAAAGGATACGATGGTGTTAGAAACTTATGTAGCGGCTTTAGGAGGCGCTGAGAAGGTTGGATGGAGAGGTTCTGTATTTCATACAACTCATTTTGAGCAAATGCCAGAGGAGAAGAGTGTTACGATTTGGGGGAGTGAAGGAAATAAGAATAGTAAAAAAGCGGTAGCGCAAACAGCAATTGGACAGAAAGATGTACGTATGTCACCTCTAGCGATTGCAAATATGATGGCGACGATTGCTAGAGGGGGAGAAAAGATGGAAGTGAAAGCTGTTGAAAAAATAATGTATAAAAATGGAACGAATTTTTATACATTTGAAGACCATACATTAGGTGGAAAACAGCTTTCATATGAAACAGTGAAAACATTACAACAGTTATTAAGGAGCGTTGTAACAACGGAGAAAGGCACAGGATCAGCATTCAAGTCGTTACCACTAAGTGTCGCTGGAAAATCTGGGACAGCACAAACAGGAAAAGGAACGAAAGAGAATCGATGGTTTGCAGGTTATTTTCCATATGAAAATCCAAGGTATGCTTTAGTTGTCGTGGATATAGAAACGAATAGCGATGTAAATAAAGTTACACCTATTTTCAAATCTATCGTAGAATCAATCTATAGATTTGAGAATGAAAAGTAATCTTGCAATTCACAGTAAAATGTTTTCATTTCATGAAAATATTATTGTAAATGTTCAACCTTTCTAGATTTAATGTTACAATAGCAAGTATGAAAAACTGCATGGAGGTTTGAAGAATGGCAGGAGGATCTAGATTCCAACAGAAACAACAAAAACGTCGTCAAAACGGTGTTTTAAATATTGCAATTGCTATTGTACTAGTAGCAGTAGCTATTGTAGCATACCAATTGTTTGTTCCTGACACGAAAGAGCAAGCGTCTTCTAGCGATAAAAAGGTAGCTCAGCAAACAACGAAAGAGAATAAGTCTGAGAAAGCTAAAGGCAAAGAAGAGACGAAGAAGAATGAACAAGAGAAAACAGAGGCTAAGAAGAAAGAAGAAGAGAAGCTAAAGGCTGAAGAAGAACAGAAAAAAGCTGAAGAAGAAGCGAAAGCTAACGAGAAAATACCAGCTGAAAAAACACAGTCAAAGGCAACTGACGCTTATACGAAACCTTCTTGGAAGCCAGTAGGCACAGAGCAAGGTGCAACACCTGCGATGACGTTTAAAAAAGGTACAGCAGATTGGAATGAGATGAATCAAGCGATTTCAGCTGCAATTGATGTTCCAGTAGAGCAATTAATTATTCATCGAATCGGAAATAACGGTAAGAATAAAGCTTACGGAAACGTACAGGATAAACAAACAGGTAAAAGATATTATGTAAATATTGATTGGGTAGACAATGAGGGCTGGAAACCAGTACTTGTTCAAACCCTAAACTAAAAAAAGAGAAGCTCCTTAGGAGCTTCTCTTTTTTTAGTTAGCGTAATTTCTTTAATTTAAAATGAACAACCGCGCTATAATATGGTCTTTTACTTTCAGGATCCATAACCATTTGATGCGAGATGTGATGAACTTCAAGCATAAGTGCTTTATTATTATCGATTTGTTCACTGATTTTTCGTTCTAAAGAAGCTAAGTCTCCCGCTTCAAAAAATTCTACTTTATCTTCTAACATTTCAAAGGTAAATGACATGAAGACGGCCCCTCTCCTATGTAATCAACTATAGTGTAACAAAGAAAAGAAGGAAATACCATGTACATTTCAATTGACATTTTTAGAAAGAGGGAATATCATACTGATAAAACCGATAAGAAAAAGGGGAATTTTTATGGGTACAGAATTTAATGGTTTATTTGATGAGTGGGCTCATACGTACGACTCATTTGTACAAGGCGAAGATATACAATATAAAGAAGTTTTCGCCCATTATGAGGACATTCTAGAGGATGTAGTTAACAAGTCATTTGGTAACGTATTAGAATTTGGTGTTGGTACTGGTAATTTAACAAATAAATTATTACTTGCTGGCCGCACAGTTTACGGTATAGAACCGTCACGTGAAATGCGCATGATTGCAAAAGAGAAATTGCCAAAAGAGTTTTCTATTACAGAGGGTGATTTTCTTTCGTTTGAAGTCCCAAATTCAATTGATACCATAGTAAGCACCTATGCATTTCATCATTTAACAGATGATGAAAAAAATGTAGCGATTGCGAAGTATAGTCAATTGCTAAACAAAGGTGGTAAAATAGTGTTTGCTGATACGATATTTGCAGATCAAGATGCATATGATAAAACTGTTGAAGCAGCAAAACAAAGAGGTTTTCATCAGTTAGCAAACGATTTGCAAACGGAATACTATACACGTATTCCAGTTATGCAGACTATTTTTGAAAACAATGGCTTCCATGTAACGTTTACGAGATTAAATCATTTCGTGTGGGTGATGGAGGCAACTAAGCAATAGAAAGAGGGATTAGATTGAGAATTGCTGTAATTGGAGCAATGGAAGAAGAAGTACGTATTTTACGTGATAAATTAGAACAAGCAGAAACAGAAACGGTTGCGGGTTGTGAATTTACGAAAGGACAATTAGCAGGACATGAAGTAATCTTGTTAAAGTCTGGTATTGGTAAAGTAAATGCAGCGATGTCAACGACAATTTTATTAGAAAGATATAAGCCTGAAAAAGTAATTAATACTGGTTCAGCTGGTGGATTCCATCATTCTCTAAATGTTGGGGATGTCGTTATTTCAACAGAAGTTCGTCACCATGACGTAGATGTAACAGCATTTAACTATGAGTATGGGCAAATACCAGGAATGCCGCCTGGATTTAAAGCTGATGAAGCATTAGTTGCATTAGCTGAAAAATGTATGCAGGCAGAAGAAAATATTCAAGTTGTAAAAGGTATGATTGCAACAGGCGATTCATTTATGAGTGATCCGAACCGAGTTGCAGCAATTCGTGATAAATTTGAAAACCTTTATGCAGTAGAAATGGAAGCAGCAGCTGTTGCACAAGTATGCCACCAATATGAAGTTCCGTTTGTTATCATTCGTGCACTTTCTGATATTGCTGGTAAAGAATCAAATGTTTCATTTGATCAATTTTTAGATCAAGCAGCTCTTCATTCTACAAACTTTATCGTAAAAGTACTAGAAGAGTTAAAGTAATGTAACAAAAAGGCAACTGTCTCATATAAAGAAAATACATACAGTTGCCTTTTCTTTATTGGCAAATAAGGGGGAGAACACGATGAATGTATATCGTGGAGTTCATGAGCTAATTGGTCATACACCAATTGTAGAGATTACTCGTTTTTCACTTCCAGAAGGGGTCCGTTTATTTGCGAAGCTTGAATTTTATAACCCAGGTGGAAGCGTTAAGGATCGTTTAGGAAGAGAATTAATCGAAGATGCGCTCGAAAAAGGGCTTGTTACCCAGGGCGGAACAATTATTGAACCGACTGCTGGAAATACTGGTATTGGACTGGCACTTGCAGCGTTACAACATGATTTGCGCGTTATTGTTTGTGTACCAGAGAAATTTAGTATTGAAAAACAAGAATTAATGAAAGCACTAGGTGCAACGGTCGTGCATACACCGACTGAGCAAGGAATGACAGGCGCAATAGCAAAAGCGAAAGAGTTAGTAAATGACATACCGAATTCATACTCTCCAAGTCAGTTTGCGAATGAAGCAAACCCTCGTGCTTATTTCAAAACACTAGGTCCTGAACTTTGGTCGGCACTTAATGGAGAGATTAACATATTTGTTGCAGGAGCAGGAACTGGTGGTACATTCATGGGGACTGCATCTTATTTGAAAGAAAAAAATGTAGATATAAAAACGGTTATTGTGGAACCAGAAGGATCTATTTTAAATGGTGGTAAAGCTGGCTCACATGAAACAGAAGGGATTGGCCTTGAATTCATCCCGCCATTTTTGAAAACATCTTATTTTGATGAAATTCATACAATTTCTGATCGAAATGCATTTTTACGAGTGAAAGAATTAGCGCAAAAAGAAGGTCTTCTCGTTGGAAGCTCTTCAGGAGCAGCATTTCATGCAAGCTTACTTGAAGCAGAGAAAGCGGCGCCAGGTACAAATATTGTAACGATTTTTCCTGATAGTAGTGAGCGCTATTTAAGTAAAGACATATACAAAGGATGGGAATAAAAAATGAGAGCAAAGACAAAGTTAATTCATGGTATTCGCATAGGAGAACCTTCAACTGGATCTGTAAATGTACCGATTTATCAAACGAGTACGTACAAACAAGAGGCAGTTGGTAAGCATCAAGGATATGAATATTCACGTACAGGCAACCCAACACGTGCAGCTTTAGAAGAAATGATCGCTGTATTAGAAAACGGTCATGCTGGTTTTGCATTTGGTTCAGGAATGGCTGCCATTACAGCTACAATTATGCTATTCTCAAAAGGTGACCACGTTATTTTAACAGATGATGTGTATGGTGGAACGTACCGCGTGATTACGAAAGTATTAAACCGCTTCGGTATTGAGCATACATTTGTAGATACAACAAACTTAGAGGAAGTTGCAGAAGCGATTCGTCCAAATACAAAAGCGATTTATGTAGAAACACCAACGAATCCATTACTAAAAATTACTGATATTAAAAAAATATCTACTCTTGCTAAAGAGAAAGATTTATTAACAATTATTGATAACACATTCATGACGCCATATTGGCAGTCGCCAATTTCTTTAGGAGCAGACATTGTACTTCATAGTGCAACGAAATATTTAGGAGGTCATAGTGACGTAGTTGCAGGTCTAGTAGTTGTAAATAGCCAGCAATTAGCAGAAGACCTTCACTTTGTACAAAACTCAACAGGCGGCATTCTTGGCCCGCAAGATAGTTTCTTACTACTTCGTGGTTTAAAAACATTAGGAATTCGAATGGAAGAGCATGAAACGAATTCACGTGCAATTGCTGAGTTTTTAAATAACCACCCAAAAGTAAATAAAGTATATTACCCAGGCCTTGAGTCACATCAAAACCATGAACTGGCAACAGAACAAGCAAATGGATTTGGTGCTATTATCTCATTTGATGTAGATAGCGAAGAAACATTAAATAAAGTACTTGAGAAATTACAATACTTTACACTGGCTGAAAGTTTAGGAGCAGTAGAAAGTTTAATTTCTATCCCCTCTCAAATGACACATGCATCAATCCCAGCAGATCGTCGCAAAGAATTAGGAATTACAGATACATTAATTCGAATTTCTGTCGGTATTGAAGACGGAGAAGATTTAATTGAAGATTTAGCACAAGCGTTAGCGTAGTAAAAATGCACTGCTAGTATAGGCAGTGCATTTTTACTACATTATTTTGTGAAATATTTCACAAAATAGACATACACAAATGAAATGATTTCATGTATATTGAATTCATGAAGTGTTACTCACGAACAATCTTGTGAAATATTTCACAAACAATGAGGTTCATGTAGGAAAGCAATTCTATTTTTTTGCACTAATCGGGACTAATTATGACCTGTAGGGTCTTATTTAGTCCACGATAGCAGAATAGGAGGAATTTACATGGTAGTCAAAGAGAAAGTTGTAAATGAAATGCAGGAAGTAAAAGAGATGATAGATACGTTAGTGAATAACGGTCGGAAGGCTTTACAAGCATTAGAAAGTTTTACACAAGAGCAAATTGACAACATTGTTCATGAAATGGCATTAGCAGGTGTTGATCAACATATGCCACTTGCGAAGTTGGCTGTTGAAGAAACAGGTCGTGGTGTATACGAAGATAAATGCATTAAAAATATTTTTGCTACTGAATATATTTGGCATAGCATAAAGAAAGATAAAACAGTAGGGATTATTCACGAGGATCCTCACGAAGAGATGATAGAAATTGCTGAACCTGTTGGTGTAGTAGCTGGGGTAACGCCAGTAACGAATCCAACGTCGACAACAATGTTTAAAGCATTAATCGCGATAAAAACGAGAAATCCAATTATTTTCGCATTTCATCCTTCCGCACAAAACTGTTCTATTGCAGCTGCGAAAACAGTATACGATGCAGCGGTGAAGGCGGGGGCACCAAAACATTGTATTCAGTGGATTGAAAAACCTTCTGTCGAAGCAACGAAACAATTAATGAACCATGAAGGTGTTGCGCTTGTTTTGGCAACGGGAGGGGCTGGTATGGTGAAATCAGCTTATTCTACTGGAAAACCAGCGCTAGGTGTAGGTCCTGGTAATGTACCATGTTATATAGAGAAATCAGCGCATATAAAACGAGCGGTTAATGATTTGATTTTATCTAAAACATTTGATAATGGTATGATTTGTGCATCAGAACAAGCAATTATTGTAGACAAGGAAATTTATGATGATGTGAAAACAGAAATGATTGAAAATGATTGTTATTTTGTAACCGAGGAAGAGAGAAGTAAATTAGAAAAGCTTGTTATTAATGAAAATACATGTGCAGTAAATAGTGATATTGTAGGAAAATCAGCACAGTATATTGCCGAATTAGTTGGAATTACTGTACCTAAAAATACAAAAATGCTTGTAGCTGAAATACAAGGCATCGGAGCCGCATATCCACTATCTCGTGAGAAGTTAAGTCCAGTATTAGCTTGTGTAAAAGCAAATTCATTAGAAGAAGGATTTACATATTGTGAAGAAATGTTAAACCTCGGTGGTTTAGGACATTCAGCAGTTATCCATTCTGTAAATAAAGAAGTGCAAAAGCAATTTGGATTACGTATGAAAGCTTGCCGCCTTATTGTAAATGCCCCTTCATCACAAGGTGGAATCGGTGACATATATAATGGATTTATTCCATCACTTACGCTTGGTTGCGGTTCCTACGGGAAAAACTCGGTTTCTCAAAACGTAACAGCGACGCATTTATTAAATATAAAAAGGTTGGCAAATAGAAAAAAGAATATGCAGTGGTTCAAATTACCACCAAAAATTTATTTTGAAAAACATGCGACAGCATATTTAGCAAATATGCCTAACATTTCACGTGCATTTATTGTAACGGATCCAGGAATGGTTGAGCACGGATATGTAGATACGGTCTCGCATTATTTACGTAAACATGCAAATGGTGTGAAAGTTGAAGTTTTCTTTGAGGTTGAGCCAGATCCATCAGATGAAACTGTGTTTAAAGGTGCGGAAATGATGAGAAGTTTTCAGCCGGATGTAATTATCGCACTTGGTGGTGGTTCAGCGATGGATGCAGCAAAAGGGATGTGGCTTTTCTATGAGCACCCAGAAACAACATTCTATGGAATTAAACAGAAGTTTTTAGATATAAGAAAACGTACATGTAAATATCCGGAATTAGGAAGTAAGGCGCAGTTTGTTGCCATTCCAACAACATCTGGAACAGGATCAGAAGTGACGCCATTTGCGGTTATTACAGATAAGAAAAATAATATAAAGTATCCACTCGCGGATTATGAATTAACGCCAGATGTAGCAATTGTTGATCCACAATTTGTAATGACCGTACCACCACATGTAACAGCAGACACTGGCATGGACGTATTAACGCATGCAATCGAGGCGTATGTGTCTGTTTTAGCAAATGACTATACAGATGGATTAGCATTAAAGGCCATTGATCTCGTATTTAAATATTTACCAAGAGCATTTAAAGATGGAAATGATGAAGAAGCACGAGAAAAAATGCACAATGCTTCTGCAATCGCAGGAATGGCATTTGCAAATGCTTTTCTAGGTATTAATCACAGCTTAGCACATAAAATTGGACCAGAATTTCATATTCCACATGGGCGTGCGAATGCAATTCTTATGCCGCACGTAGTTCGCTATAATGCTATTAAGCCAAGAAAACACGCATTGTTCCCAAAATATGAGCACTTTGTAGCCGATGAACGCTATGCACATATTGCGAGAATGCTCGGGCTTCCAGCAAGTTCGACTGCAGAAGGTGTGGAATCACTTGTCAAAGCAATTATTGAGCTCGGAAAAAGTTTAAATATAAATATGAGTATTGCAGGACAAGGAGTTGCTAAAGACCAATTTGAAGAGGTTGTTGGATTATTAGCAGAAAGAGCTTTTGAAGATCAATGTACAACAGCTAATCCCAAATTACCTCTCATTTCAGAGCTGAAAGAAATTTATATGAAAGCATATAAAGGTGAGTAATGGTTATAAAAGAGTCGCAATAAAGCGGCTCTTTTTCTTTTGGAAAACATCTCCCAGAATGGCTGTATTTACTTGTCTTTCAGTGTAATAGAATATGATACAGTGAAATGGAGGAGTGAGAATATAATGAAGGAATTACAAGGGAAAATAGAAGATTATACTCGGTTCGGACAACTTCTTCTCGCTGTAAGTACATTGTTAATGGTTGGTTTATTGATTCCGACTGGAGCAAAAGAAACGATACAATTTTTTGTTATGATGGGGAGCATCGTTATATTTTTAAGTTTATCTTTCTTTTTCTTTCAGCGTGTGAAAGTGATGCGAGACGAGTTAGAGAGAAACGAATGTGAATAATATTGGTAAATAGTGCGTTACAAAAAGAAGGAATCTTTTTTGTAACGCTTTTTGGTTTTTTTTTTTTTTTCTAGAAAATGTATGCGTTTTATATTGACAATGATAATCTTTATCAATTAAAGTAGAATAGTAGTTAATGATTATCATTATCAATTAGAGGTGGAAGAATGAAAAAATCTATTACGCTATTTACAGCGATTTTATCTGTTTTTTTCTTATTAATAGGTTGCAGTGCAGAAGGAGACGAAAAAGCAGCGGCAACAAAAACAGAAAAAGGAAAAGAGAAAATAGAAGTTACCGACCTGTCAGGAAGAAAGGTAACATTCGATAAAGTGCCAGAGAGTTTTGCAACATTAAGTATGGGAGACATGAATATTATTCATGCTTTAGGCGGAAAAATAGTGGGTCGTCCGGATGCAAAAATAACTCTTCCAGAGGATATAAAGAAAGTACAAGTAATCGGGAATGCACATCAGCCGAATTTTGAGCAAATTGCTAGCTTAAAGCCCGATGTACTTATTGCTAATAATGGGTTCCAAAAGAATGTTCCAACGGTTGAAGGGCAAGGAACGAAAGTAATGATTTCTTCTGCGAATTCTGTACAAGATATTCAAAAGAATATTGAACTATACGGAACGATAATGAAGAAAGAAGATAAAGCGAAAGAACTTAACCAAAAAATTACGAATCAAATGAAGACATATGAGAAAAAGAGTGATGTGAAAGCATTGCTAGTGTATGGAGCACCTGGTACTTATTTAGCAGCATTACCAACCTCTTTATCAGGTGATATTTTAGAAAAAACAGGTGGGAAAAATATTGCAGCTGATTTTCCAGAAATGAAGGAATATCCGCAATATGCACAGCTAAGTGTAGAACGCATTATTGAGGCGAATCCTGATGTGATTTATTTAATTACACATGGAGATCCAAATAGCGTTAAAAAAGCATTTGAAGGCGAAATGATGAAAAATGAAGCGTGGAAAAATTTAGATGCAGTAAAACAAAATCGCGTAGTTATTTTGCCACCAGACTTATTTGGATCAAATCCTGGAACAAAAGTTACAGAAGCGATGGACTTTATGTATAAAAGTATACAAGATGTAAGGAAATGATAAGTATGGAAAGTAGTGAAGTAGTAAGGGAAAAGGAACATCCTTTTGCGAAAAAAAGATGGATCATAGCAGTTAGTTTAGTGCTATTAACGATTTTAGGTCTTTTTTACGGCCTTTTCGCAGGAAGCTTATCCTTTTCCTTACGAGATATTGTAACAGGGATACAAGATGAAGGTTCGACAGTTCATCGAATTGTATGGGACCTTCGTATACCAAGAGTGCTCGTTGGATTTATAGTAGGAACATGTTTAGCTGCATCTGGCGCACTGCTGCAAGGGGTGATGAGAAATCCTCTTGCAGACCCTGGTATCATCGGGGTGTCATCTGGAGCAGGCCTTGTCGCAATTGTAATTATGATTTTATTCCCTCAGCATATGGCGTTTTTACCACTCGGTGCGTTTTTAGGAGCTTTCATAACGGCGATGATCATTTATGCTTTATCATGGCAAAAAGGGGCACCACCTTCAAGAATTGTCTTAGTAGGTGTGTCAATTAATGCATTAATTGGTGCAGCGACGTCAGCATTAATGTTATTACATAGTGACAAAGTACAATCCGTATTACCGTGGTTAGCGGGTGGCATTGGTGGCGTGAGTTGGGCACATTTAAACATGATTATTTATTATGCAATATTCGCTATTGTATTGGCTTTCTTTGGTATTAAGCATATTCGAGTATTAATGCTTGGGGATGAAATGGCGAAATTATTAGGTCATAACGTGGAGAGAAGCCGTTTTTATTTAATAGTAGTAAGCACATTATTAGCTGGAATAGCAGTTAGTGTTTCTGGTCTTATTGGATTTGTCGGCCTTGTCGTACCACATATGTTACGTTTATTGGTTGGAAATGACTATAAATATTTACTGCCATTATCATGCCTTGGCGGAGGTATATTACTTGTTTTCGCAGATGCGATAGCTCGAAGTTGGTTCGATCCAATTGAATTACCTGTCGGTATTTTACTATCCTTCTTAGGTGGTCCGTTCTTCTTATATTTAATTCATAGAGGGGGAAAACAGCGTGATTTCCGTTAATAAAGTGTTTTACGCACATTCTGAAAGATTTCAAATGCAAAATATGAATGTACATATTAAAGCTGGAGAGGTCGTTAGTTTAATTGGACCGAATGGATCGGGGAAATCTACTTTGCTTCGTTTAATGGCAAGACTACTTAAACAAAGCGAAGGAGATATCGTTTTAGATGGAAAAAGTATTCATACGATGAAAAGTGCTGATGTAGCGAAGCAATTAGCGATGTTACCACAAATGCATGATCATCAATTAGATTTAACAGTGAGAGAATTAATTGAATTTGGAAGAGGCCCTCATAAATCATGGAGAGATCGTTTAAATAAAGAGGATGAAGAAATTGTTGATTGGGCATTGTCTGTTACAAATCTTGAAGGGTATGAATATCGTCTTTTACAATCTTTATCGGGAGGAGAAAGACAACGTGCTTGGATTGCAATGACGCTAGCACAACGTACGAACGTCTTATTATTGGATGAGCCAACAACTTTTTTAGATATCGTTCATCAGTTGGAAGTAATGGAACTTGTGAAACGATTAAATGAGGAATTTGGCATGACAATTGTAATGGTTTTACATGATATTAACCAAGCGGCTCAATATAGTGATCGTTTACTCGTATTAAAGCGAGGGCAGCTTCAGTATGACGGTATACCAGAAGAAGTGTTATGTCATGAAATGTTTCAGCATGTATTTGGCATAGATGTAGATATTTTTCAAGAAAGCGACAAGCCATTTTTTACACCAAAACGAATTTCTAAAAAAGGAGGAGCAAGATGCGAACAGAAGAATGTATTACCACTGAGTTAGTAAGGGAATTTGTTATGGCAGCTCACGGAGATTTAGAAAAAGTACAAGAACTGTTAGCTGAATCGCCAAGTTTACTTCATGCCTCTTACAATTGGGGCGGCTCAGATTGGGAAAGTGCGTTAGGAGCAGCGGCGCATGTAGGTCGTAAAGATATTGTTCTCTATTTACTAGAAAAGGGTGCTCGAATGGATATTTTCGCGGCCGCTATGCTTGGAGAATTAGAAGTTGTACAAGCTATTTTAGTAGCACAACCAGAAGCATTACGTGCATCTGGCCCCCATGGTATTTCTCTTCTTCAACATGCACGAATGGGCGGAGAAAAAGCACAGTGTGTATTTGACTACTTAACGGTGCTTTCTTAATGACCGCCAAAGTTCTTATGTGCGGTAAACTTTTCACTTTCATATAATTGGAAAGTTTACCGCCCGTTAGAACGGGATAAGTACCTAGTGTATTTGAAAATCCTACCCCCCCCTCAATTGTAGTTTTCTTTATGCTAGTTATGATATGGATGCAGTAGACAATATTTGTCTACTGCCTTTTTTAAATTCTTTAGAGATTGAATATTCTGTATTTCTTATTTAGTTCCTTTATAATAGATAGTAACATTTAGTATATATCCAAAACATGATCGTGTAGGTAAGTACAAATTCGTGGGAAGGAGTGCAGAGATGTTTCATACAGATCGTTTACAAATTCGCAAATATACAATGGATGATTTACAGTTCTACGCTTCATTATGGGGAAATGAGAAGGTAATGCGCTATATTGGAAATGGGACGTTAAAAACATATATGCAGTGTAAAAAAAGTTTGGAAGAGTGGGTGATTCCTAGCTATAAAAACGGTCTCGGTTTATTTGTATTGATTGAAAAGGAAACGGGAATACGAATTGGTCATGCAGGATTAGTAAAGCAGCAAATAGATGGAAAAGAGGAAATTGAAATTGGGTATTGGTTACTACCTCAGTATTGGGGAAAAGGGTATGCGAAAGAAGCAGCGGCGGCATTTCGAGATTATGGCTTCCAAGCGTTACGAATGAATAAATTAATTTCTCTTATTAATCCGGATCACCCCGCCTCCATCTTTGTTGCTAGAAAAACAGGACTTAGTTATGAGAAAACAACTTCATTTCATGGGATGGATGTTCTCGTTTATTCCATTAAGCGCGTTGGATGAAAAAAGGTGAATGGCATCTTTTGAAGAATGGTATATAAAAATAAAGGGGGGATTACATGTACATTTATCATAATGGACTTATTATTCGTGAGGGAACGAATGGTGTACCTGCATATGCAATTAAGACTTTATTCGAAGATGCCGGTTGGAGCAATGATAATATCCCTTCTTGGCAAATTGAAAAATTCACGATAGCATTTGAAAATTCAACATGGGCATTCACAATTTGGGATGAAGAAGAGATGATTGCGATGGTTAGAGTCATTTCGGATGGAATCATGGTCGCGAACATAGTAAATTTAGTTGTGAAATGTGAATATAGAGGGAAGGGATTAGGTAAGAAACTTGTCGCTCTTTGTTTGCAAAAATTGCCACATGGTGACTGGTTTGCGCATACTTCTGCGAGTAATTTTGATTTTTATAGAAGTTGTGGTTTTGAGGTGAGAGAGTTATCGAGAAATGGAACATGTGCGTACTATGGATACCAAGCTGCAAAAAGAGATGGGCATCGGTAAAGGAGCGAAAAGCAAAAAATAGTACAGCTATAAGTATTTTTCATTCTTTTTATAATAGAAAATGAATTGAGACTCATTTTATGATAAAATGAAAGAAAATTCTGTTTATTATTAGGGGGATAAAAATGAGTATAAAAGTTGGGGATGTATTTAAATATGAAAGAAGATTTACTGAGGAAGAAGTTTTTGAATTTGCAAATATTACAGGAGATAAAGGTAGGCATCATATGGAATATGATGAAAATGGACGTTTAATGGTTCATGGTTTATTGACTGCTAGTATTGGAACGAAAGTAGGCGAAGAATTACATTACATAGCAAGAGAATTAGTAAGTGAGTTTATTAGACCAGTTTTTACAGGAGATACGATCACTTGTGAATTAACTTTAACAAATATTGAACAGATGGAAGGATACAAAAAGGTTTCAATTGAGTCAGTTTATCGCAATCAACACGAAAAGACTGTACTAGTTGGGACAAGCTATGGAGTTATAAGGGGATAAAAAAGAAGCCTGATTTACAGGCTTCTTTTTTATTTAATAAACACGTTTTCGATTTTCTGCATGACTAGAGATGAGTAATAATGCAGTTTCTTCTCCTATATTACGAACGATATGAGGAACACATGCATTCCAGGAGAAAGAATCCCCTTCTTCTACAATTGCAATATCTTCTCCATGTTGAACTTCTAGTTTTCCGCGTAATACAAGGTGACATTCTTCCCCTTCATGGGCATTTGGTGTGTTTTCTTTCGGAAACCCAGCAGGGATTTCTACGAGATTTAAGCGAAGGCCACCTTGCTCTGCAACATGTTCAATTCTTTGTTCATCTTTTCCGTATACACTATATTTACGCTCTACCTTTTTCACAACTTTCAATCGATCTTTTTGTTCTAACAATAAATAGGGAAGAGGAACGTTTAAAAAATTGGAGATCGTTTCTAAAGTTGAGATAGATGGTGATGTTTTATTATTTTCAACCTGACTCATAAACCCTTTAGAAAGACCTGTTCCCTCACAAATTTGTGCGATTGTTATGCCTCTACGCTGACGGATTTCACGTATTGCAGAACCAATATTCATAAAATCAAGCTCCTTTTTATAAACAACTATTTGTATCATAGCAAAAAAAATATATATTTTCCCAGTGAAAATGAATTGACGAATAAAAAAAATTAGTGTATGTTTTGTAATGTAAATAAAAGTTTCGTATAAGGAAACTATAAAGGAGAGAAAGAAATGAATCAACATATTGGTAACTTAATTATTCGTATCGTGTTAGGGATAACGTTCTTTATGCACGGTTTAACAAAATTCCAATCGGGGATTGACAATATTGCAGGGTGGTTCACAAGCATTGGTTTACCAGGAGGACTTGCATACGGTGTAGCAACAGTTGAATTAGTTGGCGGTCTATTATTAATTCTAGGTTTAGGTGTAAGATATATTGGATTATTATTTGCACTAGTTATGGTTGGAGCAATTGTAAAAGTAAAATGGTCAGCTGGTTTATTAGGAGATGGAAAAAATCCTGGCTTCGAATTAGAGCTTGCATTGTTAGCAATGGGTGCGTACTTATTTGTTGCGAAAGCGGATGGTTTTGTAGATAATTTCTTAAAAGAGAAAATGTCAAAGAAGAACTAATTTACATGGGAGGCTAACAAGATGAGTTTTCAACTTCATCCCGATACAACACTTGATGTTGTTCATTTATATGTATCAAATATAAAGAAATCACTAGAGTTTTATACAGAAGTACTAAGTATGAAAGTACTAAAAGAAGATGAAATGGTCGTTACATTTGGGAATGAAAATAACGAACCACTCCTTATCATTGAAGAAAAGAAGGAAGCCTTACCAAAGCAAAGAGGGAGAACGGGTTTATATCATTACGCAATTTTATTACCGAGCAGACAGGATTTAGCGAATATCCTTCGTCATCTTGTAGAAATGGTTTATCCACTGCACGGCGGAGCTGACCATTACTTTAGTGAGGCCCTTTATTTAGCTGATCCAGATGGAAACGGGATTGAAATTTATCATGATCGTCAAAAAGAAGTTTGGCGTGATGAGAATGGAGAGCTACCATTTGTTAGTAACCCGTTAGCTGGTGAAGAATTATTGCAACAAGGAAGTACATGGAGTGGGTTTCCAGCTGGTACTGTGATGGGACATATTCATTTCCATGTAGCTGATTTGGAAGAAGCGAAACGTTTCTATGTGGATGGTCTTGGCTTTGAAGTAACGATCCCAGCCCGTAATGGGGCGCTCTTTGTATCGGCAGGTGGCTACCATCACCATATCGGTTTAAATACGTGGCAAGGTGAAGGGATACTACCGCAAATGCCAAATTCTGTTGGCTTGAAATATTTCACAATTGTATTAGCAAATGAAAAACAAAAAGAGCAAGTATGTGAAAGTTTAAAAAATATTGGCAAGATTGCTACGTACAAAGATGGAATATTACAAGTAGAGGATCCATTTGGACATTGTATCCATTTCAAAATTAAAGGAGAAGCCTAAAAAAGGCTTCTCTTTTTTTACTTTCTTATAATAGCTTTTTCATTTTGGATAAATAGTTCATC
Organism: Bacillus sp. BD59S; assembly: GCF_007363175.1. Taxonomy (NCBI): domain Bacteria; kingdom Bacillati; phylum Bacillota; class Bacilli; order Caryophanales; family Bacillaceae; genus Bacillus; species Bacillus sp. BD59S. Next base: position 4,067,558 of record NZ_CP034686.1, on the reverse strand, counting down.
AAATTGCTTCGCAAGCTCAAAATCGAGTTTCGTTAAACCTTTTGCATTCCAAGATGACAAAGTAATAATGACTGCTTTATACTGGATAAGGATAAATGGGTGGTGATTATGTTCTTCTGATAGTTTGGCGGCTTCAGAGACAAATTCGACTCCTTTTAAGTAGTCGGAAAACATATATTTTCTTTCAATCCATTTTTCATCTTTTACTACCCATTTATCTAACCTCAATAATTCTTCTTGAACTTCCTCTTCAGTTAATCGTAGCATCATTTTTCACATCCTTTACTGGAAGTAGCGTAAGACCATTGTTAATAAGACGTGTTACAGCTTCATCAGTTGTGAAAGTAGAAAGTTGTTGTAATAATGCTGCTGATGTTTCGTGCCCTTTGTTATGTTCTAAAAGCAATTCTAATATTTCAAGGCGAAGTAACCATTCTTTCGCATAAAATTTGTTTAAGACCTCTTGAATTGCCACTAATTGCTCGATATGTGCGTCGTGTAAAATACCTTCATTTCGGATATCACGAACTGTTTGATACATACGTTCAAGTTCATTCAGTACAAGTGGAGCAGGAATTTCTTGAATTTCTTCATCCATTGGGAAAAATGCTGCAGCATCTGCGGCACCTGGGAATACCGAAGTAATTGTTGAACCAACAGCCATATCAAATGCGCCCCATGAAGCATCAAATAAAACGCGGTCGTTATAAGTAACTGTGCAATTGATAAAGGAAATAAGGGCAATTTTTTTATCGTTTTTTACAATATCTGTTACTGTTCCTTTTACATGAATACCACTTGCAAAAGTAAAGGCTGCTTTATTTCCAATTGTAATTCCTAATGATTGTAATTGTTCATCTGTACAATTTTCTAATGCAATATTTTCAGTGAGTAATCCAATTGGTGTTCCAAACCCGTCACTGTGTACAGACGTAGAATGATTCGCTAGCTGTTTATTGTGAATTGCTAATGCTGTTGGCGAACTCGTTCGCATGTAAATTAATTCACCTGCATCGTTTTCAATTGTCTCGGTAAATGTACCTGTAATTTGTAACCCGCTATTTAACTCAGCAGTTGCATGATTTTCAGAGCGAATTGCTTTTTCTAATCCTTCTTTACCACCTGTTTTAAAGGCCATCGTTTCAGAGAATTTCTCAAGTGCTTCTGTTAATTCTTCAAATGATTCACAAACAAATAGTTGTGGTTGCATTTTTGTTACGTCATAAGTTGTACTTGTACATGCCTCGATAGAGAATGGAACCTTTTCTACAGCGTCTGTTAAGCAATGTTTGCTTTCGCCAACAGAAGAAAGGAGACCAGCACCATATATTTTTGGAGCATCTATATTTCCGATTAATCCGTATTCCACTGTCCACCAGAAAAGACGTGAAATTTGTTCTGCTTCTGATAAGCCAGAAACTAACTTTTGTTTTTCAAGTACATTATTTTCAGCAGCTGTAACTTCATCTGGAGTAGAAGTAGGGCTTTCTTTTACAATTGTTAATGTACGAACAGCTTCGAATGCATCATGTTCTTCTTTTGTAGAGAAAGCTTTTGCACCAATTTGTCCAAATCGTTTCACATATTTTGCATATGTAGGATCAAGTAAAATAGGTGCGTGTCCTGCTGCTTCGTGTACAATATCTGGAGCTGGTGTATACTCGATATTTTCTACTTTGCGAATATCTGTTGCAATTGGTAATAATCCGTGTCCTTGAAAATCGAAGAAGGCTACGCCAGGAATAAGGCCGTCAATCGTTACAGCACCCCAGCCGCTTGGTGCCAAACACTCATTCATTTCTTCTACCTTTGGAATTGCATCTATATTAATACCAGATGATTGTAATCCGTTCACATAGGCTGGATGAGCAACGTCTTTTAAGAAACTATGATTTTGTCTCATAATGTAACGCCACACAGCGTGATTCACCGGTGTGTATTGATCGTAGTGCTGTGTGGATACGAATGGTTTTAAATGCGATGGAATTTCTGTTTTCTTTGTCATTTAGACATCCTCCTTTTTTTAAATAAAATTAAGTATCGGTTTCGTATAGCTTGTATCACCCCCTTTCAAAATTGTAAGCGCTTATAAAATTTTATCATAAGATTCGGAATTATTTAACATTTGTTTCTGTGAGAAATAGAAAAAGCCCCCATCGGAAAATCCGATAGGGGCGAAAGAATCGCGGTACCACCCTATTTGTAAGTGAAATTATACTTACATCTCAATTAATGATAACGGAAAAACTCCGTCTTTTCCTTCATGCCTATAAGCACTACGAAAAAGAAGCTCCAGAATTGTAATTCATACTTATATATGTGCTAATTTCCACCGACCATTAGCTCTCTGTAACAGGGATATAAGATACTACTGCGATTCTTTCAACGCGTATATTATGAAGTTATGTAAAAGGATGGACGCAAAAAAGTCCCTATCGGGAAATCCGATAGGGACGATAAAAATCGCGGTACCACCCTATTTGTAAACAAGTAATTGTTTACCACTCACTTTAAGATAACGGAAAGATCCGTCTTTCTCTTCATGCATAAAAAGCATTACGGGAAAGAAGCTCCAGAATTGTAATTCACGCTTGTATATGTACTGATTTGCACCAACCATCAGTTCTCTGAGACAGGGATATAAGTCGCTACTGGTATTCCTTCAAAGCCGATATATAATTCGTTCAACTAAACTATGTTTTGTATTATAAAACTATATTAAAAAAATTGTCAACAATAATTTTTTATCCCGCTTTAATGGGCAGTAAGACCCTCACCTCAAAATTCAGCGAAAGCAAAGAAGTTAGGTGGGGGTCGGGCTGCCCATAAAAGCCCGATTGGTGAGGGCTGATAATCAGTGGGGGATGAAGAAACCCCCACTGATTAAAGTTTCACTTTATTTCACATCTAAATCAACATTTAAATTAGATGTATTTCCAGCTGCATCTGTTGCAACGATATGAATTGTATTTTTTCCTTGTTGTAATTGATTACGATCAAAATAGATTCCGTAGTTTTTCTCCCACGTATTTAAGAATGCACTCTCCCATACACCATTTCCGTTAATCTCATATTGTATTCTCACTGGAATACCAGGTGCAATCCAACCAGATTCTGTCATCCAATCTAGTAGAATATCATCAACGTTTCCTCTAATAATAAGATTTTCTTGATCAATTTCATAAGTTAACTTAGGTGCTGTTCGATCGATAAATACAGCTCCTGTTTGCTTTGTTTCTCCACCAGAGTTAGAAGCAACAGCTTCGATTTGGTATAAGCCATCAGGCAACTGAGATCCGTCTGCTCTTGTACCATTCCATTTGAAAGATTTATAGCCAGGTGTTTCGTTTTTACCTTGATATACCATGCCTTGATATGTCACACGGTCTTTCGTAATTAAATTAGCATGAAACGCTATGTCCTCAACTGGTGTAACTAAATAGTAATTGATTAGGTTGTCATCTAGTATTTTGTCATTATTTGGACTGAAAGTAGAATTAATGATTTCAAGGCCGTCAATACACTTGTATTCTTTTGGATCGATGCTAAATGTAAATGGAATACGCATTTCTTCCGTTTTCCCTTGTTCTTTTACATACAAATTTCCTGTATATACTCCTTGTGGTAAGGAACTATCTACAGTAATAGTAAAAGGTTTTTCGATGTTACTATTTGCTTTTAAACTAATTGAAGAAGGGAAAGAAGTCTGGATTTTTGTTTTTGTATCTAATAATTCAACACGAGTTGAAAAGTTTTTCTTTTTGCTAGAAAGATTTTGTAACGTAATATTTTGTGTTAGTTTTACTTTGCCGCTATTCGGTTTAATAAGACCGAAACTTACGTTGTTTGGTTTCACTAACGCATCTGTTTGAGCTGCTTTCGGAATGTTAATTAAACCAGATCCTTGTGCCATAACAGGATATGTATTTTCATTCACATCTTTTAAAGTTTTTGCGGTATTGGCAAGCGATGCTTTTAATTGCTCTGTCGTCCAATCAGGATGCATTTGACGCAAGAGGGCAACCGCTCCAGCTACTTGAGGTGCAGCCATACTGGTTCCGTTGTGAGACTCATAGCCACCTCTAGGTACAGTACTCGTAATTTGTACTCCTGGTGCAACGATATCTGGTTTTATAAGCCAACTACCTTGTGATGGTCCTCTAGAACTAAAGTTACCAATTAATTCAGTTGGAACTGGCTGTCCAATTTTTATATTTTTCTTGCGCTTTGTAATTAAGTTTTTCAACTCTCCGCCATTTGCATTTGATAATTGCATAACTGGAAGAGCTAGATTTTCTCGTGCAAAGTATTCAGGCATAATATTGATTTCTTTTTCATTAGAAATTAATAGTACACCAACTGCACCAGCTTGTTTCGCTTGTTCTGCTTTTACTAACGTACTAGAAGTACCTTGTAAAACAAGTGCAAATTTCCCTTTCACATCTTGTTTTGCATAATCACTTGGATTACCATAGCTAACGTATACAAGAGGGGAATCATTTCCTATTGGGAAATCGGACTTTGATAACGGTAACCCTTGATATGTTTTGCTGGAACCAGCTACTTGGAACGTTGGAAACGGGATAGAAACAGTAGATGCTCCAACTGATATAACGCTGCTTGCATTTCCAGGTGCATCAACAGACCAAGGCTTTGGTCCATCATTTCCATTTGAAACGACTGCAGTAACACCAAGTTTTGCTGCACGTTCTAACGTCATTGTTACAGGTTGATCAGGGACATTTAAATCTTGACCGAGTGATAGATTTAACACATCAGCACCATCTTGAATAGCGCGCTCAATCCCTTGAATAATATCTTCTGTTGTACCAGTGCCACTATCATTCATTACACGATAGGCTAGAATAGAAGCATTTGGAGCACCACCTTTAATTTTTCCGTTACCAGCAATAATTCCAGCTACATGAGTACCATGTACGTTACCATCCATTGGATCGTTATCTTCATCAACTGTGTCATATCCACCGATATAATTTGCTTTTAAGTCGGGATGTGTATAGTCTACACCAGAGTCGATAATTGCTACTTTCATACCTTTTCCATCAAGCGGTTTACCAGATGGGTCTTTTAAATTCCACGCTTCTTCATTAGTAGCGCTTTTTGATGTTTCATGTAATTTATATGTTAAGTTCGGATAGACTGCTTTTACTTCGGGTAAAGAAGCAAGAGCGGTAATTTGATCTCCAGGAACTGAAATAGAGAATCCGGAAAATAACGTATTATACACCTCTTTAATTTTTGCACTAGGTGCTTTTTCTTTTATTTTCTTAGTCGTATCTTCTTGTGCTTTTTTAAGCTGGGCATGATAAGACTGTGCATGATTATTTTGTAAATCTGGAGCATGCTGAATGTTACTTTGTGAAGCGAGTGGAGCATGTTGCAATTCTACAATGACAGAAATTTCTTTTGATGTTTTTGTTTCAACATTTTGTGCAATTTTGTTTTCTCCCCACTGTTCAATCGTTGTTTTTAGTTGTGGACTAAATTGCTTCTCTTTTTGCAGTGATTCAGCATGTGCGCTTAAAGCTCCAAAACTGGAAAAGACGAGCGCCATACTTAATAGTGTAGATGTAGTTTTTTTCATTGAAACTCCCCTCGATAAAAAGTGACAATATTCAGAAAAGTTATCTTACAAATGTATCTCGAATTACATAATCGGATGTTAGCTAAACTATATTTTCGACATAATTCATACCAATCCTCTATGAATTTAAAATTTTTTGGGAAATTTTTTCTGATTATGTCGAATGGGTATTTTTTACATATTGTAGGTGGACATTGAGGAATGCTATGAGGGAAATGGAGGGGTGTTATGAAACGGTTCATAGTAAGTGGTAGTGCAGTGTTACTTATGTTTTTATGTTCAATCACTATTGTTAGCGCGGAAAATAATGAAGAGAAAATAGCTTTTATTCGTCATCATGACCTTTGGATAAAGGTTGGTGGGAAAGAAAAACAACTTACAAAAGGAGAGTACATAACAGGGCCGAAGTGGTCACATGATGGAGAGTGGATTGCCTATGCTAAAGGAAAGAAGCAAAATACATTGGAATTGTACCGACTGGAAGATGGAAAGAAAGTTAGACCATTGCAATCTGAAGCATCAAATTATCAATGGTCACCGAAAGAGAATGTAATTGCATTTGTATTTGCGAATACACTAAATACATTTGACGTCCAAAATAAGAATACTGATTTTGAAAATGTCTCAGCTGGTGTAGGTGATTATGCATGGTATCCTGATGGAAAGAAGTTTTTTGTATCCTCTGAAGCACACTTACTTCCAACAGGATGGACAGGGGCTCAGCTATATGAAGTGCAAAAAGATGCCCATATGAACCCTCATAAAATGAAGCATTTGTATGCATTACCAAATGAACATGATGATTTCCTAGCGCTAGTTGCAAGTGGCTTTAAGTGGTCACCAGATCAAAAGTGGATTTCATTTTTAGCAGTACCGACAGCTTCATGGTCAGCTGATAGTAATACGCTTTGCTTAGTTCGCGCAGATGGTAGTCGTTTTGAAAAGGTAGATCAAATGTTATTAAACACACAATGGTTCAAATGGGCGCCAGCCAACAATATATTGGCCTATATTGAAGGAAGCGGGAGAGTTGCGTTAGAGAATAAACATTTAAAAGTAAAAGAATTGCCAGCACTTCAGCAGAACACATTTACACCGAAAGGATATGTCGATTGGGATTTTACATGGAAGAACGATAACGTAATTATCGTTTCACGAGCAAAAGAGGCGGGGATAGAAACTCCACCAGAAAAAAGACCACTACCATCTTTATATGAGATCGATAGTACAAGCGACGAACAACATCGAATCACAAAGCCACCTCATAGGCAAGGAGATTATCATCCGCTCTTCATGAATAAGAGTAATCAATTAATATGGATACGTTCAGACCGTAAGAAAGCGGATGTATGGCTTGCTCATAAAGATGGAAAGCATGAAATGAAGTGGATTGAAAATATAGATGTACCAGAGTGGTATTACGAGAAATGGAATTGGGAACATGTTATCTCGGTGAAAGGAGAATAAAAAACCTGCCTAAAAGATAATTTTAGGCAGATTTTTTATTGTTATTTATGTGTTTTATTTGGCTTCTTTTTCGCTGGGTTTCCGTTCCCTTGACGCTTTCTATTTTGTTCATCTTTTGCTTGTTTTTCATGCAGTGTATCTAAAAATTCATTCGAGTTACTCATTTTTCTATCGCTCCTTTCATTTCGTCCTAATTACTATAACCATTTAGGAGGACAATCATGAGATAAAAAGTTAAGCGCTTAATTTTCTTCGGTAGTATATGTAAAAGATGCCATACGTAATAAATAGCATAAATAAAATTTGTAACTCTATATTTTCTTTTAAGATAGTTGCGATAGAAGATGGTAAGTAAGGTGATGTATTGTTTGTTTCTACACCTAACCATTTGTTTAAGAGGTTAATGGTACAAAACATAAAAACACCGGACCAGCTTGCAATAATTGCTTTCTGTTTAATTTTTGTTTCACGTTCATCATCTGTAATCCAAGGATTAGCAGTTTTATCACTGCTAAAAAATCCGTTTATATATCCCCATATAATCATGCCAATTAAGATGGTTATCCATTTCATATGTATGCTTCTCCTCTCTCTTGTAAAAAGTGTTTTACACATATAATTGTAATGTTTTCCAATTTGTTGTGTCAAATATTTTTTACATATCGGTTTTGTATATAGCAGGAATGAAGGATCAAATAGGGAAGAAATATGTAAGAGGATTTCATATTGAGAGGAGGATGGGCATGAAACTCGTCTTTGTTCGGCACGGTGAAGGAGAACATACAAAAGATTTGCCGGCAAGTTTACAAATGTTGAATCCATCATTAACAGATGAGGGAAGGAATCAGGCTAAATTACTTCAATGCAATGTACCCTTGCAAGAAACGGATATATTAATCGCTAGCCCTACACTCAGAACTTTACAAACGGCGGCGATATGGAGTGAGAGGGGAGCTTGTCAAAAAATCGTCCATCCATATGTATCCCCGCGTATTTTTCCTTATCGAGAAGGAGCAAAAACATTACAATGTGACCACATAGTAGATCAGGGGGTAATAACAAATTTATTTCCACATTTTTCGATAGAGAAAAGTACAAATAAACAGCTATGGATGGAAGGTATAAATACTATTTCAGAGAATCGTTTTCAGCAAATCGTAGATGAATTTCTTCTTTGGTGTTGTGAGCTAGGCGCTGAAAGAATTTGCATTGTATCTCACGACGGAACAATTACAGCATATAGGCAATATTTACAGAATGTCGTTTTAACTAGATCGGATTTTTTGCAAGAAACGGGTATATATGAAATGGATGTATCCCTTGAAAGTGTAATTGATGAAATCTAATTAAAGGATGGAGGGTGTATGTTGAATGTTGCACTAGTAGTTGGCTTTAATTCTGATTTAGAGGCGCAATCAATCCGAGCATCACTTGAATATTTTGGGGCGAAAGTTATAACATACTGGATTGGTAGACCGAAAGAATTCATCGAGATTCTGTCTGGAAAGGGTTTATATGACGATATTAATTATGTTGTCTTTTGCTTTCATGGTGAGGAAGGAAAGTTTGTCATGGAAGAGTTAGGTGAAGGTATATATGAACAAGATGAACCGCAGGGATACTTTGGTTCAGCAGAAATTTATAAATATGCAAAATTGCATAATACACATATTGTAAATAGTGGGTGTACGTTAGGGGAGAAAAAACTAGCAGAATCTTTTTTACGTAGTGGAGTAAAATCGTACATTGGATCAATAGATTATGTAGATGGGAATGCAGCACTTATGTTTACAATACGCTTATTTTACGGGCTTATTAACCATGAAAAAACGTTAGAAGATGCTTTTCAAGAAGCGAGTTTAATTGATGAGGAGACACGTACATTTCGATTCTATAAGTAGTGTGAAACACATTTATTCTATATTCGAATGAATGTGTTTCACATTTAACTCACACTTTTTTTACATTTTTTTCAATGAAAATGATTATCACTTATGGTATGATATGTTCAAGTTTTTACAGGTAATAAAAGTTACTATATAAACGTTAGCTTGTAATATTTTATACGTATGTCACGAATTATTCATAATTAACGTTTGTAAAATAAGTAACTGATGTTATTATATTTACTGTAACTAACTTAATTACAACTTTAGGAGGAAGATATGGTTATTCAATTTTTAAGAGAAAACAAAGCAGTTTCTTTTGTGCTAGCAGTAATCCGAGTATATCTTGGTTACACATGGTTAATGGCTGGAATCGGTAAACTACAAGGAAAAGGATTCGATGCAACGGGTTATTTACAAGGTGCAATTGAAAAATCTAAAGGAGCACAACCAGCTGTTCAATCTTGGTGGGCATCATTTTTACAAGATTTTGCAATTCCAAACGTTGATCTATTTAATACACTTGTAACATGGGGAGAAGTTTTAGTAGGAATTGGTTTAATTGTTGGCTGTTTAACAAAAACGGCGGTCTTTTTCGGCCTTGTAATGAACTTTTCCTATATGTTTAGTGGGTCAATTGGAGTGAATCCTGAAATGGTTATCTTATCGATGTTCGTTCTGGTTTCTGGTATGAATGCTGGTAAATTTGGAATTGACGGCTTCGTTATCCCAAAAGTATTAGGATCAAAAACTCAAAAACGCCAAAAGCAAGCTGCTTAATATATGAGAACGGGTATCTCAAAATGAGATACCCGTTTATGTTATTTTTCAGCTTGTATCGGATTGTTTTTAAAGAATTCTTTTACATAACCTACAAATTCTTGTGGCTCTTGACGAAACGGTGCATGATAACCCTTTTCGATAATATGGAAAGTACTATTTTTTAAGAATTGATGATACGTTTCTCCTTCTTTCCACGAAACGCTACTATCATTTCTTCCCCATATAATTAAGGTCGGTTGTTTTATTTCATTTGCGTTGATTTGAAGACGTCTAGGCCATAATTTCATTTTATTGTAATGCTCTTCATCATTACGTTTAAATTTCACTTTGCTCTCATCATAATCTGCAATGGCAGAAACGGTATTTAAATCCGTCGACAACTGTGGTCTTGGTGATCCTTGTTTATTAACGAGTGTATGAGGACCGCCCGTAGCATCAGTTAAAATAAGGTGGGTAACGGATTCTGGATATAAATATGTTAAATTAAGAGAAATTTCTCCGCCCATTGAGTGGCCCAATATTGCAAACGAATCGTAACCTAGTTTTTTCATTAATTTATAGTACAAATTTGCATGAGTTGGGAAAGAATAATAAAAATCCATCGGCTTAGATGAGCGCCCGAATCCTAAAGCATCTACAGAAATAATTGTATGATCTTTTGCTAAGTCTGAGTAAATCTTTTGAAAACCATCTGATGATCCTCCAAATCCATGGATCATAAGTAAAGGTGGTTTTTCATTACCAATCTTTTTGAAGTAAATGGTTTGACCATCTATTTCTACCATTTTTTCCTCGGTAGCTAGTTTTGCTGTAAGTGTATTTTTAACTTGTTTTACTTGTTCTACTGGCTTTTCTGCTGCACTACATCCTACTAATAGTGTAAGAGTAAGACAACCTACCATAAAATAGCTAAATCGCTTCAATGAGGTGTCCCCTTTCTAACATAACGCTGTATCTATCATAGCAAATAGCATATTACGATTTCCAGGAAGTTCGCTACCATTTTTTATCATAAGAGGTGAAAGGAGCGTTTCTTGGAAATTTTCTATTTGAAGAAATTTGCGAAATGAAAATTGTGAATGTGGGACATCAATTCTTACTGTGCCATTCCAACATTCACATATGTTTTGTAGTAATTGAATAGCATCTTCTTCTCTTTTGGCGATAAGTGGATTGATACATAATATACTATCTTTTTGTATGCATAAGGAAAAAGCTTCTATACAGTTATGTCTCTCAATTTTAAAAGAGTGGCTCGTTCTTGGTAATAGTAATGAATAAAGTAAAGAACGATCGGCGCCAGTTGTAATTTGATCGAGGGAAATAAGCGATATAAGATCTTTTTCTTTTATTTGTTTTGTATGAGTGATATGTGTCTTAGTAGTTTGTTTTTCAAAACGATGAATCGTCGTTATTGTTTGAAATCCGCATGATGTATAAAGAGGCTCGCCAGCTTTTGTTGCAATAAGTGCAATAGGTTGTTTTGTATGAGTGTGTTCTAAACAGTGATTAAGCAAAATACGCCCGATGCCTCGGCCTTGAAAATTAGGATGGACGATTAACATACCAATAGTAGAAAACCTATCTTTAAAAGGAAATACGCCTCCAGCTGCAATCAGTTTATTTTCATGCATATAACCGACAAGTGTACCGAGAGAAAGGTACATTTCGAATTGTTTTTTCATAAATGCTTTATTTTGTAACCACCCAATAGATTTGCACAGGTCGAGTAAATCAAAAATAAAAGTTTCATCTAGCCTTATTATTTTCATACATGTTCACCACATTTCTATTAATTTTCATACAAATAGATTGAAAATGTTAAATAAGAGATTTACGTTAAAGGAAATCCAACTTGTTTATATTTTGATTGTAAAGGGGAAGATGATTGATATGAACAGACAAAGTTATACAAATTATAACTGATATTTACATAAGTTAACAAAAAATTTACATATAACTAATTTTCTCTTAACAGTCTTCTATTAAATTTGATAGTGGGAAATGAATAACCTAATTAGGGGGACAAGACAGTGAAAAAGTTTGTGAAAAAAGCATGGCCATTTGCAGTTGTGGCGTCGTTAGCAGTTACTTCGGTGGCAACATGGAATTTTACACGTTCTAGTGAAGTGAGTGCAGATGAGAGCGGAAGCAATGCAAAGATTAAAAATGTCATTGTATTAATTGGGGATGGTATGGGCCCTTCATATATGACGGCTCATCGTTATATGAAAGATAATCCAAAAACTTTTGAGATGGAATCTACAGAGTTTGATAAACATCTTGTAGGAACACAAAAAACATACCCGGAAGATGAACATGAAAATATCACTGACTCTGCATCTGCAGCAACAGCTATGTCAGCAGGAATTAAAACATATAATGCGGCAATTGCAGTTGATAACGATAAAGCAGAAGTGAAAACTGTTCTTGAACAAGCGAAAGAGCAAGGGAAATCAACGGGACTCGTTGCTACTTCTGAAATTACACATGCAACACCAGCTGCTTTCGGTGCGCATGACATTAGTCGTAAAAATATGGACGCAATTGCAAATGATTATTTTGATGAGAAAATTAAAGGGAAGCATAAAGTAGACGTTATGCTTGGCGGTGGTGTAAATAACTTTGTTAGAAAAGATCGTAATCTTACAGAAGAGTTTAAGAAATCTGGTTATAGCTATGTAACAGATCGTAATCAATTGTTAAATGATAAAAATGATCAAATTCTAGGTTTATTTGCGCCAGGCGGTTTAGATAAAATGATTGACCGTACTGATAAAACACCTTCATTAGAAGAAATGACAAATGCAGCAATTGAGCGTTTGAACAAAAATAAAAAGGGTTTCTTCTTAATGGTTGAAGGAAGTCAAATTGACTGGGCTGGACACGATAATGATATCGTTGGCGCAATGAGTGAAATGGAAGACTTTGAAAAAGCATTTAAAGCAGCGATTGAGTTTGCCAAAAAAGATAAAAATACGTTAGTTGTTGCAACGGCAGACCATGCTACTGGCGGATTATCTTTAGGTGCAAATGGCGAGTATAACTTTAAAGTAGAGCCAATTAAAGCTGCGAAACGCACACCAGACTTCATGGCAAATGAGATTGCAAAAGGTGCAAATGTAGAAGAAACATTGAAAAAATATATTGATTTACAATTAACACCAGAAGAAATTAAAGCGGTAAATGATATTGCTCCTTCAAAAGATGTAACAAAGATTGATAATGCAATTGAAGATATTTTCAATAAGCGTTCGGTTACAGGATGGACAACAGGCGGACATACAGGAGAAGATGTAAACGTATATGCATTTGGCCCTGGTAAATACTTGTTCTCTGGCGTTCAAGAGAATACAAATATCGCTAAACGTGTCTTTGATATTGTTGGCGGTGGCGATCCGAATAAAGGAAGACGCTAATTATAAATGAAAGTGAGGCGAAATGCCTCACTTTTCTTTTTAGGAGATGGGAAGATGAGAGCTTTTTTCAGAGGGATAGGATCTCTTCTAATAGGTGTATTATTGCTAGTTGGATGTCAGTTCAAAGAGAATCAGATGGAACAAAAATCTACTACTACAAAAGCTGAGGAAAAGGTACAAATAACGAAAGAAGAAGAGAAATCGATTCAAGATGTTATGGAGAAATTTGTACGGACGACAAATGAAAAAAATCTTGCTGAACATATGGAGTTGTTTTCAAAGAAGATGCCTAGTGCTGAAGACTTAAAAACGCAAAAAGAAGCAGCTTTTCAAAAAGGAAATAAGAAAATTGAATTGGAACATATAGAAATAAAAGCTAGTAAAGCAGGGTATGTTGTTGTTGAAACAAAAGAAAAGGAAACAGATGGAGAGGTCACTCTTCAGAAGAAAGTACAGTATGCACTTGGAAAAGAAGAGGATGGCTGGAAAATTGAAGAGGTTCGCACGATAGAGAAGAAATAAAGTGAAACTTTCCGTAAATAGCACAAAAAGGTTCTCATTGGCGAGAACCTTTTTTATCCCGCGTTAACGGACAGTAAAACTCACACCTCAAAATTCAGTTGGAGCAAAGAAGTTAGGTGGGGGTCGGGCTGTCCGTTAACGTCCGATTGGTGTGGGCTAATAATCAGTGGGGGATGAACACCCCCACTGATTAAAGTTTCACTTTATAGTGGTAACATAATTTGATTTGAGCATGCTTCGATATCATCAATATCTTGGCGAATGGTTGCCATTTTATTATCAAGATCTTCAGCTTTCATTGCGGCATCATGTAGTTCATCTTTTAAATACTCAGGTATTTTCCCTTCATATTTATAATAAAGTTTATGTTCTAAACTTGCCCAAAAGTCCATTGCCAGCGTACGTAACTGAATTTCTGCAAACACTTCTTTTGTACCAGAATTCAGTGATAAAGGATATTTAATAATCATGTGTAAACTTTTATAGCCGTTTCCCTTTGGATTAGCGATATAATCTTTTACCTCTATGATTTCCATATCTTCACGCTTTTGAATGACTTCTTTCAAATGATAGATATCTTCTACGAAGCAACATGTAATACGAATGCCGATGATGTCTTGTAAATGCGTTTGCGCATTTTCAACTGTCGGTAATAAATTTTTACGTTCAAGTTTTTTAATAATACTTTCAGGTTGTTTTAATCTTGTTTTTATATGTTCAAACGGGTTGTAATCCTCTAAAAATTGGGCTTCCCGGTTCATAATTTCAAATTTAGTTTTTAACTCTTCTAAAGCAAATGTATATGGTAGTACAAAAGCTTTCCAGTAGTTAACTGTTGATTGATTATATTCCATTTATATACACACCTTTTCCTATTTACAAGTGAGGTTGTTATTATACTAAACACCAAATCATGTAGGCGCAAGCAGCAAATGATGAGATCATAAAACGATATTTAGTTTTCATACTTTCAACTCCTTTCAAGTGAAATTCTATATAAATAAACGTAATTGTTAATAAGTTCACTATGTACAATTCCTATAGTAATAGATTCGTGTGAATTTCGTATGAACTAATTGTTTCAGCTTTTTGTCTTTTTTTTGTAAATCATCATTATTATCCATAATTTAAAGTGTTTTCATTTGATTTATTCAATTGTATAAATTAATGTATATTTGAATTTATGGTTATTAGGGGGCTATACGGTGAATTTTGAAGAATTAGCAATTGCTAGACGTTCTGCAATGAAATTTGTACAAGGAATAGAAATCCCAGATGAGGATTTTAAAAAAATATTTGAGCTAACAAAGCTTTCTCCATCTTGTTACAATTTGCAACATACACATTATGTTGTAATTCGTGATCAAGAGCGCAAAGAAAGATTAAAAGAGTTAGCTTTTAGGCAATATAAAGTATCGAGTGCATCTGCGGTAATACTTGTTTGTGGTGACAAGAGAGCATACCAAAATGTCGAAAATATTTATTTCGGTATGAAGGTTTTAAAGATGATTGATGAATGTGAGTATGAAGATACAATTAGGCAAACGAAAGGGTTATATGAAGGAAAAGGAGAACGCTTCATGGAAGAAGAAGCGATTAGAAATGCTTCGTTAAGTGCGATGACTTTTATGTACGCAGCTAAATATTATGGATATGATACGTGTCCAATGATCGGTTTTGATGAAAAAGCAGTACAAAGTGAATTGAATATGCCAGAGCATGTAGTACCTGTTTTAATGATTACGATAGGAAAAAGTGATACTACTAAAACTCGACCACGAGGATATCGAAAACCGATTAGTGAGTTTGTTACATATGAGACATTTTAATAAAAAGTATAAAGTACTAAAAATAAAAAGGTTCTATTTAGAACCTTTTTATTTTGCAATTGACAAATAAAATGAAGTTATATAATATTTAAATCGTAATCATTACGTTTTAGTTTGCGATCTTTAAAAGAAAGGAGAATTGCATATGCGTGTAAATATTACATTAGCTTGTACGGAGTGCGGTGATCGTAATTATATTTCTAAAAAAAATAAACGAAACAATCCAGAGCGCATCGAACTAAAAAAATATTGTCCACGATTAAAGCGAGTAACGTTACATCGTGAAACGAAGTAGAAGAATAGAGATATCTCTATTCTTTTTTGTTTATATTTATTTGGTTTTGTTTGTTATAATTACCTTAAATTGTAATAAAGGGAGCGGTATGATGAATCAAAAAGATAAAGAAAGAAAAGAGCAAGTGGCTCATATTATTGACATTCCAGATGATTATAGGCTTGTTGTAGATGATCAAGAAGGTGTGGATGACCCATATCACCTATTATGGTGGGAACATAAAGGGGATGGGGAGAGAACAATACAGATTACGTTGAATAGACATACTGATAATTTAATTGACTTTAGGATAGAGGATGAAAAAGCTGTTTCGAGCAGTAAGGAAGCGATAAACGAGAATAAAGCAAGAGAGATTGCAAATACATTCTTAAAAAAATATACAAAAGAAGAATCTGAATTTTATACATATGTAACTGTTAAGGATGATGGGCGCGGTTGGAAAGAAGTAAATTATATGCAGGAAGTGAATAGCTGTCCATTGCCGAATACGGGGTGTGTTATGCTAGTGCATCCTTTAGGTGATGTGATGCATTTTCATTATAATGGACAAAAAGCTATAGAGAAAAAACCGTTATGGCCAAGTGACATTGTTGAGGAGAACGTCGTCTTAGAAAGTTTGAAAGCTAGACAAGATATGAGACTAGTATTTGTAGATTTAACACACTCTTCATGTGAGTATGAAAATGGAGAAGAAGTAAAAGGGTACCGTCTTGTATATGAACCAGATCCAAGTCATGCGTTTATTGATGCAAGTACAGGTAAAGACTTGTTTGGACCAGATCATTATAAATTGCCTCCAACTGTAGCTGTTGAAATAACGAAAAAAGATAGCCGGCAAGATGTTATATTCGATTTGCTTGACTGGCATAAAGAAAGTTTTACAAAAGTAGCTGAGACGGAAGATGCTGATGAAATAAGGATGAAATTTGTTCCGAAAGAGGAATTACAAAAACAAAAAGAAGAAAAAAATCCATATTTAATGAATGAATTTTTTAAGAAGCATTTATCGATGTTAAAATATAATAATTTTGTTTGCATTATGATTGATAAATCTACCAATGAATTAACTGGTTTTATAAAACTGACAGACGATAAAGAAGTAAAGCAAATACTGTCTAGAGAGGAATGTTTACAAAAAGCACTTCGATTTTTGGAACAAGTTATTCCAGATATCACACAATATTTACGTCTTTGGGAAGAACGTGAAGAAGTGGAAGATGGAATTGAGAGATTTTCCTTTTCAATATATGTAAATGACATTCAAGTAGAGGGAAAATATATTATGATTAACATTAATACAGAAAATGGTGCAGTGATGCACTACTCTGGAGAGCCTAGCAATCGTATAAAAGAATTACTCACATACGAAACAACACCAAAAGTAACAAAAGAAAAAGCATTAGAAATATACAGAGGGGGTATTCGAGTTAAATTAGAATGGTCTATAGATCATGATGTAGAGGAAACGGTATATCAATTGCTGTATAAACAAACAACGGATGAAAATCATAAAGAATCCTTCGGTTGTAGTCGGGAAATTCGTTATATTGATGCGCATACGGGGGAGAAAATTTTGAGCAAGTAAAATAAAAAGAGTTATTTTTCAAAGAAAATAACTCTTTTTATTTTTATAATTTGCCTGTTCGTTTTTCAAAAGTAAATGTGATAGGGAGACTGGAAGAAGAACTATCACTTTTAAATGTTACTTTCCATTCTTTAGAATGGGCTTTAATTTCGAAATCAAGAAGATTCATTGCTCTACGTTTATCTATTTCTAAAAACATATTATGAATTTCTGGTTCCTGCTGTAAATTAAGAGCCTTTAGTGTGACTGTTAATGTGAAAAAATCTCGCCCTTCATATACTATTTTTGATATTTTTGTTTTTTGTGTATTTAACAGTATATAAAAACGGTCTGATGGAGTTAATTGTACAGAGTCATCAGTAATTTCATCCTCCATATTATTAAGTTCAACTAAGAAAGATGTACTATGGGAAGAATCTTTTTTGCTTGTAATCTGTAATTCAGTGGGAATCATCGGTATTTCATAAAAATCATTCCTTATTATGTTGTTGTAATCCTCTGAAAATTTATGGACTTCTTTTGGGAAAGAGTCTTCTTCTTGTGTACTTAAAAAAGTTTTATGTTGCTTTGGAATTTTTTTGCTAAAATTCATTATTTCTTTAAAGTAATAATTGGATACAGTTAAAAATAAAAAACTACAGATTAATAAAAAAATTCGATAGGAATTTGGAAAGTGAAAGAACAGTAGTATACATGTAATAAATCCAATTACATAGAAAATAAAGATAAGTAGTTCTAGTTTTGAGTGAAAGGAGAAACCATAGTTATGAAAAAAAATCATTCCAATTATAATTTGAGCTCCTAAAAATAAAGAAATTCCAAATTGAAAAAATAATAAATCAGGTCCTCTCTTAATAACAAAAGTAATGAACGAAATGAAAAGTAAAAATACCCCTAAATAAATTGTTACATTTAATAATCGGTCTAATGTAAGCATGAATAGTGTCCCCTTTAATAGCATATTCATATATAAACAACAATTTTATATAATTATAATATAACAATAAAATATTTTAAATGTTGGAAGTGTTGAGTTTTATAAATAAACTGTACAGACACAAACAACCTTACGCCCACATACACTTAGTAAAGACCACTATTTTGGCGGAGGTGAAAGGTTTGAGTCTATTCGCCGCAATTGGATATATGGTTCGAGAAGTGTTTGTTTTTGTTTCTTATGTGAAGAACAATGCGTTTCCGCAGCCGTTATCATCAGACGATGAGAGAAAGTACTTAGAGTTAATGGAGCAAGGTGATGCTCAAGCGAGGAATCTGTTAATTGAACATAATTTACGGCTTGTAGCTCATATCGTTAAAAAATTTGAAAACACAGGGGAAGATGCAGAAGATTTAATTTCAATTGGTACAATCGGGCTCATTAAAGCAATCGAGAGTTATTCGGCAGGAAAAGGAACAAAACTTGCGACGTATGCAGCACGCTGTATTGAAAATGAAATTTTGATGCATTTACGTGTATTAAAGAAAACAAAAAAGGACGTTTCACTTCATGATCCGATCGGGCAAGATAAAGAGGGGAATGAAATATCGCTTATTGATATATTAAAATCAGAGTCTGAAGATGTAATTGATATGATCCAGCTTAGTATGGAGTTAGAAAAAATTAAAGAGTATATCGATATTTTAGACGAACGAGAGAAAGAAGTAATCGTGAAGCGTTTTGGACTAGGGCTTGATAAGGAGAAAACGCAACGAGAGATTGCAAAAGCGCTTGGCATTTCCAGAAGCTACGTATCAAGAATTGAAAAGCGGGCTTTAATGAAAATGTTCCATGAATTTGTAAGAGCAGAGAAAGAGAAAAAAGCAAAAGAATAATGTACATTGCAAGCAGCCATGTTTTAAAATGGGCTGCTTTTCTTTTTGTAAATAAGGAAAGAAAAAGAGTTGTGTTCAGAAGAAATCCATGTTCACTGTTGAAAATGACGGATTCTATCTGTAATATTAGAAGGTGCTAAACAATTTAAGAATAATACCATACTTAGTTTTCCGCATGTATACTGAAACAGTTCTATATGTTATGTGGGAATAAGAACCAATTTTACATATGATATAGAAGGTAAAGAAGGGGAAGCTAAAGTTATAGACTGATTAGGAGGTTCCGCAATTTGCGACGTACATTATATCGACTTATGATAGAACTTACAAATGGTCGTTTTACTTCTTATATATTACGTAAATTTGCACAATCTCGTTTAAGCTCTATCATTATTCCATCGTATGCGAAAGTGTTTCAAATTAATCAAGATGAGATGGAAAAGGGTTTGAAGGAATATAGAACGTTGCATGAATTATTTACGCGTAAGCTAAAAGAAGGAAAGCGTAGTATTGATACAGATGCATCAAGTATCGTTAGTCCTGTTGATGGTGTTTTTGCTGATCACGGTCCTATTGAGGACACAAAAACATTTGATATTAAAGGCAAGCGTTATTCGATTGTGGATATGCTAGGTAATGAAGAACGTGCACAGCGATATGCAGGTGGTACATACATGGTTATTTATTTAAGCCCAAGTCATTATCATCGTATTCATAGTCCGCTTTCTGGTTCTGTGACCGAAAGATTTGTACTCGGTAGAAAATCATATCCGGTAAATGCAGCTGGTATGGAATACGGGAAAGAACCATTGTCAAAAAATTATCGTTCTGTTACAGAAGTGAATAGTAACGGTGAACATATGGCGCTTGTAAAAGTAGGAGCTATGTTTGTAAATAGTATTGAGCTGCTGCATGAAAGAAACATTGTTCAAAAAGGTGAAGAAATGGCATACTTTACATTCGGTTCAACAGTTGTGTTATTGTTTGAAAAAGATATGATAGAAGTAGTGCAAGAATTGAAGAGTGGACAAGAGCTTCGCCTTGGTGAAAAGATTGCTACTCGATTGGCTCATAAGTAAAAAAGATTTCATAACTGTAAGCAAGATTTATGGACAAAGATGCGTAATGATGAAATTCCCTAGATGGGAGTACTTGTTTATTCGAGAGCCATCGCAGGATGGCTCTTTTTACAAGTTAGTTACTTGAAATTTCACTTTATATGTAATCAAGACGATTTGACAAGCTTGTCCTCTAATGAGCGTCTAATAATTTCTTGTTTTATAAGTAAAATGAAGTCGGGATTTAATTTTAGTTCTTTTGCTTTATAATAAGACTCAGTGAGTAACTCAGTAGATAACTGTTCCATATGTTTTGTTTTCAAGGTGAGTCACCTCCTAATAATATAAGGATTGATTCGTTGTTGCATTTAATGTACCAAAAAAATATGACAGTCACAAACGAGTGGTTATCCACAAACCTAGGTGGATAAAATGTGTATAGATTGTTAGTAAATTCCAAATTGACCGAAAAATTAATGTGGAAAATGTGTACAATTTTATCCACAGGCCATATATCGAAATATGTTGTCGAAAAATTTTTATGAAAACTCCTCAAAGAGGTGAAAGAAATTGAAACTATTTTTACCAAATGAATATGTGAAAAATGTATATCATGTTCAACCAGAAGATTTGAAAAAACGTGGAATTAAAGGTGTTATTACTGATTTAGATAACACTTTAATTGAATGGGATCGTCCAAATGCAACGCCACAACTTGAAGAATGGTTTTTGAAAATGAAAGAGCAAGGCATTCAAGTAACGGTCGTTTCAAATAATAATGAGCAACGAGTGAAAGACTTTGCTGATCCATTAGGCATTCCATTTATTCATAGTGCGCGTAAGCCATTTGTCCGTGCGTTTAAGCGTGCGATACAAGAGATGCAGTTGCAGCCAGATGAAGTTGTAGTAATTGGAGATCAATTACTAACGGATGTGCTAGGTGGAAACCGAGTTGGACTTCATACAATTTTAGTTGTACCAGTAGCACAAACGGACGGATTAGTAACGCGCTTTAATCGAAAAATTGAACGAAGAATTATGAGAAACATGAAGAAAAAAGGTTTAATTAACTGGGAGGAATAAAGTTTGACTGAAACAATTAAATGTATTGGTTGCGGTGTAGAAATTCAAACAGAAGATAAAAATGAAGTGGGATATGCTCCTGCCTCATCTTTAGAAAAAGAACAAGTCATTTGTCAACGTTGTTTTCGATTGAAACATTATAACGAAATTCAAGATGTATCATTAACAGATGATGATTTCCTACGTATTCTAAACGGTATTGGAAAATCAGATGCGTTAGTAGTTAAGATTGTAGATATTTTTGATTTTAATGGTAGCTGGTTACCTGGCTTACATCGTTTCGTGGGAAATAATAAAGTATTACTTGTTGGGAATAAAGCTGATTTAATTCCTAAGTCAGTAAAACATGATAAAGTAAAGCATTGGATGCGCTATAGTGCAAAGCAGCTAGGATTAAAGCCAGAAGATGTCTTTTTAATTAGTGCAGCAAAGGGACAAGGGATTGCTGAGCTGGCAGATGCGATTGAGTATTACCGCGGCGGAAAAGATGTTTACGTTGTTGGATGTACAAATGTAGGGAAATCAACATTCATTAATCGTATGATTAAAGAATTTAGTGATGAGACTGAAAATGTAATTACAACATCTCATTTCCCAGGAACAACGCTTGATTTAATTGATATCCCGTTAGACGAAGAATCTTCTTTATATGATACGCCAGGTATTATTAACCACCATCAAATGGCTCATTATGTTGGAAAACAAAGCTTAAAGCTTATTACACCAACAAAAGAAATTAAGCCAATGGTATTCCAATTAAATGAAGAACAAACATTGTTCTTTAGCGGACTGGCACGTTTTGATTACGTAAGTGGCGGTCGTCGCGCATTTACTTGTCACTTCTCAAATCGTTTAACAATCCATCGTACAAAGCTTGAGAAAGCAGATGAATTGTATAAAAATCATGCAGGGGATTTACTAAGCCCGCCAACACCAGAAGAATTAGAAAATATGCCAGAGCTAGTGAAATACGAGTTTAATATTCGTGAACCAAAAACGGATGTTGTATTCTCTGGATTAGGATGGGTTACTGTGAACGAACCGGGAGCAAAAATTGTTGCACACGTACCAAAAGGAGTAAGTGTTTCATTGCGTAAATCTTTAATTTAATATGGAGAGGGATTTATGAAACAATTATATGGTGTAATCGGAAATCCAATTGGACATTCATTATCACCCGTTATGCATAACGATGCATTTGAACACTTGAATATGGATGCCCATTATCATGCCTTTCTTGTTAAAGAGGAAGTGCTAGGGGAAGCAGTAAGAGGTTTAAAAGCGTTAGGTATTTCAGGATTTAATGTAACAACTCCGCACAAAGTTGCGATTATGGATTATTTGGATGAGATTGACCCGCTAGCAAAACAAATTGGTGCAGTAAATACGGTGGTTCATAAGGATGGAAAATTGATTGGCCACAATACAGATGGAATTGGTTTTGTCCGAGCGCTACAGTCAATTAGTAGTGAACCACTTCAAGAGAAACGTATTTTATTGCTTGGCGCAGGTGGTGCTAGTCGAGCTATTTATTTTTCACTTGCTGATGTAGGTGTGAAAGAGATTGATGTAGCGAATCGTACAGTAGATAAGGCGAAAGAACTTATTGCTGCATGTACGGCTACTGTTCATTCTGTTGCTCTATCGCTAGAGAAAGCAACAGAAGAACAAGAGAATTATGATATTATCATTCAGACGACAACAATAGGTATGCATCCACGCGTCGAACATACGCCGTTACAAATTTCTTCGTTGAAAAAGGGAACGATTGTATCAGATATAATTTATAACCCATTTGAAACGAAAATTTTATGTGAGGCGAAAGAGCAAGGTGCACTGATTCAAAATGGTATTGATATGTTTGTTTATCAAGGAGCGCTTGCATTTGAAATGTGGACAGGGTACACGCCAAATATCGAACGAATGAAACAATTAGTTATAAGAAAGCTTGGAGGCTAACATATATGTTAACAGGAAAACAAAAAAGATTTTTACGTGCACAGGCACATCATTTAACACCGATTTTTCAAGTGGGAAAAGGCGGAGTAAATGAAAATATGATTAAACAAATCGCAGATACTTTAGAAGCTCGTGAGCTATTTAAAGTAAGTGTGCTACAAAACTGTGAATTCGATCGCCGTGAAGTTGCAGAAGAACTTGCAAAAGGTGCACGTGCTGAAATCGTTCAAGTAATTGGAAGCACAATCGTTTTATACAAAGAGTCAAGAGAAAATAAACAAATTAAGCTTCCTCGATAAAAAGATTAGCATGCGCTATTTTTATCGTTGATGCGTAATGATGTAGAGAGCGAAACCAATTGAACTTTTATTAATAGCAACTCTCTTCATTCCTAACAGAAGAGAGTTGCTGTACGTAAAAGGAAGGGGCGTTTCTTTTGAGGAAAATTGGCATCATTGGCGGTACATTTGATCCGCCACATTATGGACATTTGCTCATTGCAAATGAAGTATTTCACGCTTTGAATTTAGAAGAAGTATGGTTCTTACCGAACCAAATTCCGCCGCATAAACAAGGGCGAAATATTACAAGTGTAGAAAGTCGTTTACAAATGTTAGAGCTTGCGACTGAGGCAGAGGAACATTTTTCTATTTGTTTAGAAGAGCTAAGCAGGAATGGCCCATCTTATACGTATGACACTATGCTACAATTGACGAAGAAGCATCCGGATGTGCAGTTTCACTTTATTATTGGTGGAGATATGGTTGAGTATTTACCGAAGTGGTATAACATTGAAGCGTTACTTGATCTTGTAACGTTTGTTGGGGTTGCAAGACCTGGGTATACATTGCATACACCTTATCCTATCACCACTGTGGAAATTCCGGAGTTTGCAGTTTCTTCATCTTTATTACGTGAGAGATATAAAGAGAAGAAAACGTGTAAATATTTACTTCCTGAAAAAGTACAGGTATATATCGAGAGGAATGGGTTGTATGAATCGTGAGAAAGCACTTCATATTGTCAAACAACAAATGCATGAAAAACGTTATATACACACAATTGGTGTAATGGAAACAGCAATTGAACTTGCTAAGTTATACGGTGTGGATGAAAAAAAGGCTGAAGTTGCAGCTATATTCCATGATTATGCGAAGTGTAGAGCGATTTCAGAGATGGAAGAGATCATTAAAAGTGAAGGTTTGCCGAAAGATTTACTTTGTTATAACAAAGAGTTATGGCATGCACCTGTTGGGGCATACTTAGTAGAAAAAGAAGTAGGCATTACGGATCCTGAAATCCTGCAAGCTATTACATATCATACAAGTGGTCATGAGAAAATGACGATGTTAGATAAAGTAATTTATGTAGCTGATTACATTGAGCCTGGGCGAAAGTTTCCGGGGGTGGAGGAAGCTCGTAAACTCGCATATACGGATATAGATCAAGCTTTATTATTTGCGTTAAAGAGAACAATTCAATTTTTAATGGAAAAAGATCAAACGATTTATCCATTAACATTCCAAACATACAATGCAGTTATCAAGGAGGAAATGAGTAAATGAAAGATAAAGATTTATTAGTATTAGCAGCAAAAGCGGCTGATGATAAGAGAGCAGAAGATATGGTTGTCCTAAATATGCAAGGTATTTCACCAATTGCAGATTATTTCATTATTTGTCACGGTAACTCAGATAAGCAAGTGCAAGCAATTGCACGTGAAATTAAAGCGAAAGCACACGAGTTCCAAATCGACGTACAACGTATGGAAGGTTTTGACGAAGCTCGCTGGGTATTAGTTGACCTTGGAGATGTAGTTGCTCATGTATTCCATAAAGATGAGCGTAATCACTATAATTTAGAGCGTCTATGGGGCGATGTGCCACGTGAAGATATTACAGAAGAGTTAGGCCAATGAACTACGAGCAATTTGCGTTGCTGTACGATGAACTAATGAATGATGTCCCTTATGATAAATGGGTGGAATTCACAGAGGAAAGCTTACAGCAAGCGGATGTGAAAGAGGCGAAGATTCTTGATGTAGCATGCGGTACTGGTAACGTAACGCTTCCGCTTGTACAAAAGGGTTACGATGTAATCGGTGTCGATCTTTCGGAAGAAATGTTAGCAGTCGCACAGCAAAAACTAGGCGAGGCAGGATATTTTATTCCTTTTTACCAACAAGACATGCGAGAGCTTGATGTTCCCGGTGAGTTTGACTGTGTAACGATCTTTTGTGATTCATTAAACTATGTATTGCAAGAAGATGGAGTGCAAGAAACATTCCGAAGAGTGTTTCATCATTTACGTCAAGATGGTTTGTTTTTATTTGATGTACATTCTTTATATAAAATACATCATGTATTTCAAAATGAAACATACACAGTGAATGGAGAAGAAATATCTCTTATTTGGAATTGCTTCCCTGGTGAAGATTCAAACAGTGTAGAACATGATTTAACATTCTTTGTTCAAGACCCAGAAGAAGATGTGTACCATCGTTTTGATGAATGTCACGTACAACGTGCATATCCGGTTGAAGAGTTAACGAAATGGCTTGAAGAAGCTGGTTTTACAGTGCTTCGTGTAACTGGTGACTTTGAGCGACTTGAAGTTACAGAACAAACAGAGCGTATTTTCTTCATGGCGAAGAAAAACGGATAAAACAAAAGCAACCGGGAAGGTTGCTTTTGTTTTATGAAGAAGCTGTAATTTTAGTTCTAGGATAATAAGAAGATGATATACGTGAATTGTGAAAGTACTAGTTTAAGTGAAAATGTAATGTGAAAAATTAAGTATTTATAAAAAGGATTTGGAATGACGATGACGTATTTATTATGTGTGTTTATTGAATTGCTGATCAACGCATTTTAAATCTTCATCAAATTTCTCGTGTGTCCGCTCGATTAATTTATGAAACATATCTCCAACATGTTCTTCTAAAACCCGAATACCTTCTCCTGTAACGCCGCCTTTCACACATACTTTTTCTTGTAAAGTAGGCAAAGTGAAAATCCCTTTGTCGAGTAGTTTCCCCATTCCAACGACCATTTCACTTACTAAAGTAGTGGCTTCTTCATGTGTAATATTTGTTTTATCTACAGCAGCGTTAATGAAACATTGTAATAAATAACTAAAGAATGCAGGGCCGCAGCTTGCTATATCAGATGAAACGCGCGTTATATCTTCTTCTATTACAAGGGGAGTAGAAATGTTTTTGAATAAGCGAAATAGTTTTTGTTGCCATTCTTCAGAGCAGTTACTTCCAAATGTAAATAGTGATGCGCCGGACAGGGCGCGGTTTGTAATGCTCGGAATAATACGGGCAACATGGCAAGGTACAAGTGTCTCTAATTGTGATGGAGATATTGGACTTGTGATAGAAACTAAGCACTTTTCATCAGAAAAATGTTTAGCGTATTTTTGCAAGATCGGGTATATATCTATCGGCTTTACGCAAATAAAAATAAGATGTGATCGTTCGATTACCTCATCAATAGTTTTGGCTATATGAACAGAAGGGTGTTTTTCCTTTATATGATATGCTTTGGCGGGCGTTCGATTAATGATCGTAAGGCACGAAGGTTTGACAGCACGGGTTTCTAAAAATGCATCGATTAGTATATTCCCCATGTTTCCTGTCCCTATAATTCCTATGTTCAATGTTTCATCCCTCCTTCGTAACAGCGTTCTCCTAAACAATATGAATGATGTTATAAATTTATGATTAGAGGTGAAAAATGATGTGGGATTTTCCAAAGAAATGGTTAGGATTAGTTGCTATTATTGGAACTGTGCTTTTTCTTATTTTCTGGAAAACGAATGAGCATACAGAGCGATCAGTTATTGCAACGGATGCTCAAGAGAAAGATATAGAGAAGAAAAATAAACCGAAAATATCCGATACAAAGCAGCAGAAAAAAATAATTGTAATTGATATGAAAGGGGCTGTTGTTAAAGAGGGGGTGTATGAAATGAAAGAAGGGGACCGGGTCAAGGATGCTATTGAAAAAGCAGGAGGTTTTTTGCCTGAGGCAGATAGGATGAAAGTAAATTTAGCACAAATGGTACAAGACCAAATGATTCTTTACGTACCGAATAAAAACGAACAAGTGCAAGAAGTAGCTGCTGTTTCAAAGGGAGAGGGAAAAGTTCAAATAAATACAGCTTCTAAAGAACAACTTGAAAAAATTACAGGTATTGGTTCTCGGAAAGCAGAAAGTATTTTGAAATATCGAGAGGAACATGGTCCGTTTCAAAAAATAGAAGATTTGTTAGAGATTGATGGGATTGGTGTGAAGTCTTTGGAGAAAATAAAAGATCAAATTATTATTCCGTAAAAGATTGACGAAGTTTTTCTTCATTCGCTACACTACAAGTAGACAAAAAAGTAGGTGAAGAATATGGAACGAATTTCATGGGATCAATATTTTATGACGCAAAGCCATTTGTTATCTTTGCGTAGTACATGTACAAGGCTTGCAGTAGGAGCGACAATCGTTCGTGATAAACGAATTATTGCTGGTGGATATAATGGTTCAATTAAAGGTGGTGTACATTGTATAGATGATGGATGCTACGTTATTGATAATCATTGTGTTCGTACAATTCATGCAGAAATGAATGCTTTATTACAGTGTGCAAAATTTGGCGTGAAAACGGAGGAAGCTGAAATTTATGTTACGCATTTTCCTTGTTTACAATGTTGTAAGGCGATTATTCAAAGTGGTATTACAGCAGTTTATTATGCACAGGATTATAAAAATCATCCGTATGCCGTAGAGTTATTTGAAAAAGCGAATGTAACGGTGAAACACGTTCCGCTAGAATATGATATTGCAGCATTAGAGGATCAAAAACGTCATATGGAGTTAAAAGAACTATTTGCATCTTTAGAAAAAGAGAACTTATCAATGGAAGAATTACAGCGTGTATTCACGAAAGCAAAAATGATGCTATAAGGAGTGAGTATGAGTTGCAAGGACAATGGGGCTATGTTGCAATCTCATTTATAATAGGGATTGCAATTGCCTTCTCCTCTTCAGTTGTATTGCTGACTTGTTGTCTCGTTATATATGTTTTCTTTTGTTTATATCGTACTTCGCGTAAAACCTTCTTATATTGTATGATAGCGTGTTTTAGTGGCGCTATGTACACCGCGTATGTTCAAGGGCAAAACAAGCCTCTGGGAGAGTCCTACGAAGCTACAAGAGGAGTGATACATACTACACCTCTTATTAACGGCGATCGCCTCTCATTTCAAGTTGAAGATCAGAATAAAAATATAGTGCAGTTAAGTTACAAAATGAAATCAGCCTCGGAAAAGAAACAAATGCGACAATTACATGCAGGAGTATCATGTGTATTCGAAGGTGAGAGGAAAGAACCGCAAATAGCTCGGAATTTCCATGGGTTTAATTATCATGATTATTTATATAAGCAAAATATTCATTTCATATTGGACGCTACATATATTTCTGAATGCCATAAAACATCGTTGTCACTCGTGCAATGGATTCTTCTTTTGAGGCAACAAGCAATCTCAGAAGTTACAGAAATGTTTCCAGAGCAATCAGGCGCTTTTATGAATGCATTAGTATTTGGTGATAGACAACAAATGACATTTGAAGTTGAAGAGCAATATCAACAATTCGGTCTCGTGCATTTGTTGGCGATTTCAGGATCGCATATCGTATTATTAATGGTAATCGTGTATTTTATTTTGCTAAGAAGCGGTGTGACAAGGGAGGTAGCAACAGTATGTCTTATCTTCTGTATTCCTCTATATATGATTTTAGCAGGAGCGTCACCATCTGTTATAAGAGCTTCTATAACAGGAGTTTTCATGTTAATTGCTTTTATGTGTTCTATTCGTTTATCTAGCTTAGATGCTCTAAGTATAACAGCTATATGTATGCTTATATTTGATCCGTATCTCGTGTTTAATATTGGCTTTCAGTTTTCTTTCGTCGGTAGTTTTGCTTTACTTTTATCTGCCCCGCTTTTACTAGAGAGTGGCAATGGAGTAATTCGAAATTCTATTTATATTTCTTTCATTTCACAGCTCGTTAGTACTCCGATTTTGTTATATCACTTCGGTTATTTTTCTCCATATAGTATTTTTCTAAATATCCTATACGTTCCGTTTTTATCTCTCGTTGTATTGCCGTGTAGTATTGTTATTTTGATATGTATACCGATCATCCCGTTTCTTGCAAAAAGGCTTGCGAATGTACTATCAATAGGTTTGAATCTTTCTAATGATTTTTTAAGTTATTGTGAAAAATTACCATTTACCCGTCTGAATTTCGGACAAACACCTATCCTTCTTGTAGCCTTATATTGCGTGAGTATTATTAGTATATTGATGGTTTGGGAAAGGCGAATGGCGAAGGGAATTCTGTTTATATCTGCGGGTGTATTTCTTTTTATTAGTACATGTCATTATGTATATCCGTATTTTCGAGAAAGTGGGAGTGTTACCTTTCTCGATGTTGGACAGGGAGATGCAATATTAATTCGCCTCCTGTATGATCAAGAGATTTACCTTATTGATACTGGTGGAACAATTCGTCCGAACAAGGAAGAATGGCAAAGGAAAAAGCATGAATTTTCTGTCGGAAATGATATTTTGATCCCTTATTTACAAAAGGAAGGTATTAAAAAGATCGATAAATTAATTATAACGCATGGAGATGCGGACCATATAGGTGCTGCGCAACAGTTATTATCAAATATAACCGTAAAAGAAGTTGTATTTGGCCGAAAGGAACAAGATGCGGAATTAGAAAAAATAGTAAAGAAACAGGCTTTAGAAAAGGAAGTGAAAATAAGAGAAGTGAGAGAAGGAGAAAGTTGGAGCATAAATGGAGCGGAATTTTTCGTATTAGCGCCAACAGGAAAGGAGAGCAGTGAAAATAACGCTTCAATTGTACTGTTGGCAAAATTAGGAGGACTAACGTGGTTGTTTACAGGTGATTTAGAAGAAGAAGGAGAGAAGTTTTTAGTAGCTACGTATCCAGAGTTGCGAGCGGATGTTTTAAAGGTTGCTCATCATGGGAGTAATACGTCATCTACAACACCTTTTCTGAGCGTCATACAGCCTAATATAGCGATTATTTCTGTCGGTGAGCGTAATAGGTATGGGCACCCTCATAAGGATGTTATAGAGCGTTTTGAGAAGAGGGGGATTGAAATATGGCGTACGGATAAGCAAGGGGCTATCTCCTATGTTTTTAAAGGGGAAAACGGAACCTTTCGCAGCAAAATCACATATGATGAAACACATAATAGATAAAAAAGACTGCCAGTAAGCAGCAGTCTTTAAGAACCGATAAATTTAATAACAGTTGCAATGATGAAAAGTGTTGCGAAAAAACCAAATGAGACGATAAATCCTACCCCTGAATCAATAGCGTCATTGCGTTTACTTTGAACGTTTTGTTCAAAATCATTCATTTAGAATCCCTCCCCAACATTCCACTTTAGTATAAAATATTGTCAGAAAAAAATCTACAATTTCCATATGAAGAGAGATATAGCGTTTTTACTACTTTTAGATCATGAAGTAACGTGAGTTTTTGTTTCCAAGCATGTTAACAGTTGGCACTTATACTCGAATTTTTATTGCGAATAATAAAGGGAAGGTGATTACCGCACACCAATAAGAAACCCGGGGCTTATTGCGTGGCGTTTAATATAAATAAAGGGACGGGTTATATTGCCTGTTCCTTTGTACTTGTAAAACAAAAGCTAGGGCATTAGTATAAATATATATTGCCAAGTTAGGGAGTAGGAAAAAGTATGAGTGATATACATAAAAAGATTAAAAAGAAGCAGTTTGCTCCGTTATATTTACTGTATGGAACAGAAGTGTTTTTTATAAATGAAACGATAAAGCTTATTACAACAGAAGCGCTTGAAGAGGAAGATCGCGAGTTTAATGTTGTGACATATGATTTAGAAGAAGCATATTTAGAAGATGTAGTAGAGGATGCACGTACACTTCCTTTTTTCGGAGAACGTAAAGTGCTATTAATAAAATCACCACTCTTTTTAACTTCACAAAAAGAAAAGTTAGAACAAAATATAAAAATTTTAGAAGAATATATCGGGGAACCTTCTCCCTTTTCTATTCTTGTTTTTGTTGCGCCTTACGAAAAGCTGGATGAACGAAAAAAAATTACAAAACTATTAAAGAAAACAGCGGATGTAGTAGAAGCGAATGCAATGCAAGTGCAGGATGTTCAGAAGTGGATTGTTGCTCAGGCAGATGAAGTGCATGTGCATATTGATCATGCAGCTGTTAGTTTGTTGTTAGAGCTTGTGGGAAGTAATGTAACGATGTTGGCGAAGGAAATGGACAAGTTAACGTTATATGTCGGTATGGGCGGAGACATTACACCGAAACTTGTTGCAGAGCTTGTGCCAAAATCAGTTGAACAAAATGTGTTTGCTTTGACAGAAAAAGTAGTAAAAAAAGATATCGCAGGTGCGATGCAAATTTTGGATGGATTATTTACGCAGCAGGAGGAACCTATTAAATTGCTTGCGTTACTAGTAAGTCAATTCCGTTTACTGCATCAAGTGAAAGAGTTACAGCAGCGTGGTTACGGCCAAAATCAAATTGCGTCCCATATTGGTGTGCATCCATATCGTGTAAAATTAGCGATGAATCAAACGAAGTTTTTCTCTTTTGAAGAATTAAAAAAAGTGATAATAGAATTAGCGGAAGCTGATTATAGTATGAAAACGGGAAAAATGGATAAGAAACTTGTGCTTGAGTTTTTCTTAATGCGGTTAAATCATATGTGATAAAACAAAAAAGTTCACGTGCTAAGAACGTGAACTTTTTTGTATATAAAAAAACGATCCGAATGGATCGTTTTTTAAACGCCTTACGCGTTTACTTGTTTCGCTAAGCGAGATTTTTGACGAGCTGCAGCGTTTTGGTGGATAAGACCTTTACGAGCTGCTTTGTCAAGTTTTTTAGAAGCAGTTTTGAAAGCTTCTTTAGCATTTTCAAGATCGTTATTAGTAACTAAAGCTTCTACAGTTTTAACAGCAGAACGCATGTCAGACTTGATAGAAGCGTTATGTGCACGACGCTCTTCGCTAAGTTTAGCGCGTTTGATAGCAGATTTGATGTTTGCCATACTTTTCACCTCCCTGGTGCAATCGAATGACTCGATTCTTAACATAGAACAAGTGATATTCTATCAAACGGTGAAGAGAATTGCAATAGTATATCTATGAAATTTCACGTAAAGGAAAGAATGACCTTATATAACTTTGGGAAATCTAACGATATTTACTATGAATGACGGAGGAGATACGATGAAAGAACCATTAGATTTAAGTAAATATAGTGTTAGAACGGACCTTGCTGTAGAGGCGCATCAAATGCTGCAAGAGCGTCAAGAAGAGCAAAAAGGGATACAAGGCGTTATTGTAAAAGAGAGGGAAGAAGAAGGTATTACCATTACAAAAGTTACAATTGATGAAGCTGCCTCTGAATCGATGGGTAAAAAACCTGGAAATTATTTAACGCTTGAAGTGCAAGGTATACGTCAACAAGATACGGAGTTGCAACAAAAAGTAGAGCGTATTTTTGCAAAAGAATTTTCTTATTTCTTAGAAGAGGTTGGCGTTACGAAAGAAGCGAGTTGTTTAATTGTTGGTCTTGGAAATTGGAATGTAACGCCGGATGCGCTTGGACCGATAGTTGTAGAAAATGTATTGGTAACGAGACATTTGTTTCAATTGCAGCCTGAAAGTGTAGAAGAAGGGTTTAGGCCTGTTAGTGCAATTCGGCCGGGGGTAATGGGGATTACAGGAATTGAAACTAGCGATGTTATTTATGGAATCATTGAGAAGACAAAGCCAGACTTTGTCATTGCAATTGATGCATTAGCTGCTCGTTCTATTGAAAGGGTAAATAGTACGATACAAATTTCTGATACAGGAATTCATCCTGGATCGGGTGTTGGGAATAAACGTAAGGAACTCAGTAAAGAAACATTAGGTATTCCTGTTATCGCAATTGGTGTTCCGACTGTGGTGGATGCCGTTTCGATTACAAGCGATACAATTGATTTTATTTTGAAACATTTTGGACGGGAGATGAAAGAAGGAAACAAACCTTCCCGATCTTTGTTACCGGCTGGTTTTACATTTGGAGAAAAGAAAAAATTAACAGAAGAGGATATGCCGGATGAAAAGAGCCGGAATATGTTTTTAGGTGCTGTAGGTACACTGGAAGATGAAGAGAAGAGAAAATTAATTTATGAAGTGTTATCTCCTCTTGGTCATAATTTAATGGTGACCCCAAAAGAAGTGGATGCCTTCATAGAGGATATGGCAAATGTAATAGCAAGTGGTTTAAATGCAGCGCTGCATCATCAAATTGACCAAGATAATACAGGAGCATATACACATTGATGGGAAGTGAGGATAATCATGTAAGCCGCTTTTGGCTTTTATGTATATGTAGTGTGGCTATATGCTTACTTATGGTAATAGCAGGGGTGGCACTTGCAAATCATGGATTGAAAAGTATGAAAGGTTATCAGCAAATGTCGTATGAACAAATCGCTCATATGACAGGAACAAAAGGTGAGGCTGCTGAATCAGAAACTTTGGAAGGTTCGTTTTCCGCTACTGAAAAACAAAAACAATTAGAAAGCTTAAAAAGTTTTAATATTGTAGAAGGAATGGGTATGGCGATAGCAAGCGTTGCCTACGAAATAACAAAGTTTGGAACAGATATAGTTGTTGGGAAAGTAAAAGGGATTTTTAGTTAAGAGTCAAACGGAGGACGGTTGTTTTACAGGTTTGTAAGACAGCCGTTTTTTAATTTGAAAAAGGTTTGTCTCTTATGGTTTGTTCGCATAAGATATAAATAGAATGATTTGTATTGTAAGCAGCACGAGTTTTCATTGAATCTTTGCTGCTCTATTGATATAATCAGTGCTAGTGTATATTGGCGAGACTATTAGGAGTTGAGAACATAGATGAACAAAGAAGAAAGAGCAAAAAGACAGTCCAAAATTCGTAATTTCTCTATCATTGCTCATATTGACCACGGAAAGTCAACGTTAGCAGACCGTATTTTAGAGAAAACAAACGCGTTAACACAACGTGAAATGAAAGCTCAGTTGCTTGACTCTATGGATTTAGAGCGTGAGCGTGGTATTACAATTAAATTAAACGCAGTACAATTAAACTATAAAGCAAAAGACGGCGAAGAATATATTCTTCACTTAATTGATACACCAGGACACGTCGACTTTACGTACGAAGTATCTCGTAGTTTAGCGGCTTGTGAAGGTGCGATTCTTGTAGTAGATGCAGCGCAAGGTATTGAAGCGCAAACGTTAGCGAACGTATACTTAGCGCTTGATAACAATTTAGAAATTTTACCGGTTATTAATAAAATTGACTTACCAAGTGCAGACCCAGAGCGTGTACGCCAAGAGGTAGAAGATGTAATTGGATTAGATGCATCAGAAGCTGTACTTGCTTCGGCAAAAGCTGGGATTGGTATCGAAGAGATTTTAGAACAAATCGTTGAAAAAGTGCCAGCACCAACAGGTGATTCAGAAGAACCGTTACAATGTATGATCTTTGACTCTTTATATGATCCATACCGCGGTGTAATTGCGTATATCCGTGTTGTAAATGGAACGGTAAAAGTTGGAGATAAAGTACGCATGATGGCAACTGGAAAAGAATTTGAAGTAACAGAAGTAGGTGTATTTACACCGAAAACTACGCAACGTGACGAGTTAACAGTAGGTGATGTAGGTTTCTTAGCAGCATCGATTAAAAATGTTGGTGATACACGCGTTGGTGATACGATTACACACGCGAAACGTCCGGCAGCTGAGCCGTTAGCAGGTTATCGTAAATTAAACCCGATGGTATTCTGTGGTTTATATCCAATTGATTCTGCACGTTACAATGACTTACGTGATGCGTTAGAAAAATTAGAGTTAAACGATTCTGCACTTGAGTTTGAACCAGAAACATCACAAGCGCTAGGATTTGGTTTCCGTTGTGGATTCTTAGGACTTCTTCATATGGAAATTATCCAAGAGCGTATTGAACGTGAATTTAAAATTGATTTAATTACAACAGCGCCAAGCGTTATTTATAAAGTATTCTTAACGAACGGTGAAGACATGATTGTCGATAACCCGTCTAATATGCCGGATCCACAGACAATTGATCGTGTTGAAGAGCCATTTGTTAAAGCAGCAATTATGGTTCCGAATGACTATGTTGGAGCTGTAATGGAAATTTGCCAAGGTAAACGCGGAACGTTTATTGATATGCAATATTTAGATGAAACGCGTGTTACATTGACATATGAAATTCCATTATCAGAAATCGTATATGACTTCTTCGATCAGTTGAAATCAAATACGAAAGGATATGCATCATTTGATTATGAGTTAATTGGTTACAAACCATCTAAACTTGTGAAAATGGATATTCTTTTAAATTCTGAGCAAGTCGATGCTCTATCATTTATCGTACACCGTGATTCAGCGTATGACCGTGGTAAAGTAATCGTAGAAAAATTAAAAGAATTAATTCCAAGACAGCAGTTCGAAGTGCCAATTCAAGCGACGATCGGAAACAAAGTTGTAGCGCGTTCTACAATTAAGGCGATGCGTAAAAACGTACTTGCGAAATGTTACGGTGGTGACATTTCTCGTAAGCGTAAACTTCTTGATAAGCAAAAAGAAGGTAAAAAACGTATGAAGTCTGTTGGTTCTGTAGAAGTACCGCAAGAAGCATTCATGGCTGTACTGAAAATGGATGACAACTAATATTTGGAATAAAAAAAGAAGTCGTTTATGCGGCTTCTTTTTTATGTATAATTACTTTTTAGACATCTGAGTAGCTCTCATTTACAATAGTGAGAGAGCTTTTTAGTTCATATAGAGTTAGGAGTTTGTTAATGTCCGAAAATATTCGAAAAGATATTCAAGAAAAAATACAAAATGGCAATTTTAATTGTGAAAAGGAATTGACGCTTTCTATTATTAGTGGAAAGTGGAAAGTTGTAATATTGTGGCATCTTGGTGTGGAAGGGCCTCATCGTTTTAGTGAATTACAGCGATTATTTCCGAGCATTTCTCATAAAGTTTTGTCAAACCAATTAAAAGAGTTAATGGAAGATGGGATTGTTGATCGAACAGTATACCCAGAAATTCCTCCGCGAGTGGAATATTATATGACGGAATTAGGCATGTCGCTTTTACCAATCGTTGAAATGATGTATGATTGGGGAAAAATGCGAATGGAACAAATTCGTAATACGTTAGAGAAGTAAAAGAAGCCTCCCGAGCGCGGAGGTTTTCTTTTTAGAAAGGTAGGAGTTATTTTTGGTGCAAGCTGCATATATTCATATTCCGTTTTGTCAGCATATTTGTCACTATTGTGATTTTAATAAAGTGTTTATTGAACGCCAGCCGGTCGATCAATATTTAGAGTATTTAGAGAAAGAAATAATCAATACAGTTCAAAAGGTACCGTTTGATAGTATGAAAACGATTTTTGTTGGCGGGGGAACTCCAACAGCATTAAATATGGAACAGACAAAGAAATTATTAGATATTATAAATCGTCGTTTACGTCCGTTTGCCCCGAATTGTGAATTAACATTTGAAGCGAATCCAGGTGATTTGCCGAAAGAGAAATTAAATGTATTGCTAGAAGGTGGAGTGAACCGAATTAGTTTTGGTGTGCAAACATTTCGAGATGAATTACTTGAGAAAATTGGACGCAAGCATACGAGAGAAGATGCGTTTGTAGCAATTAGAGAAGCGCAGGAAGTGGGCTTCAAAAATATAAATGTAGATATTATTTATGCTTTGCCAGGACAGACGATAGAAGATGTAAAAGAAACGTTACATATTGCTTTTACGCTTGGTGTACAACATTTCTCTGCATATTCATTAATTGTGGAACCGAAAACTGTGTTTTATAACTTAATGAATAAAGGGAAATTAAGACTTCCAGGTGAAGACCATGAAGCGAAAATGTACGAAATGGTAATGGATGAAATGGAGAAACATGGCTATACCCAGTATGAAATTAGTAATTTTTCAAAAGGTAATAATGAAAGTAGACATAATCTCACATACTGGAATAATGAAGAGTATTATGGATTTGGAGCTGGAGCGCATAGTTATGTAAATGGAGAACGTATCCAAAATGTAGGGCCGCTCAAGCAATATTTCAATAAGATCGATGAAACCGGATTTCCGTATTTAGATGTTCATGTGGTGACGGAGAAAGAAAAAATGGAAGAAGAGTTGTTCTTAGGACTCCGAAAAACAAAAGGTGTATCTAAAATAGCGTTTCAAAAGAAATTTAATATGGAAATGGATCAAGTTTTCGCGAAGCAGTTACAAAACAACCAAGAACAAGGATTGCTTGAAGAGAGCGATGGATATGTTCGTTTAACGCGAAAAGGAAAATTATTAGGGAATGAAGTATTCCAATCATTTTTGATTGACTAATTAAATGTTCCATTAACGTGAAAAAGTTTCATTATTTCGTGACGTTTCCGTTGACAATTGAATGTCAATTTTGGTAAGTTATTAATAGATTTAGCACTCGAAGACAAAGAGTGCTAACAGAGGTGATGATGAGATGCTTACGGAACGTCAGCTCTTAATTTTACAAACAATTATTGATGACTTTATTGGATCAGCGCAACCTGTTGGGTCAAGGACGTTGGCTAAAAAAGATGAAATTACATTTAGTTCAGCTACTATACGAAATGAAATGGCTGATTTAGAGGAACTAGGATTTATTGAGAAAACGCATAGTTCTTCTGGACGTGTCCCTTCTGAAAAAGGATACCGATTTTATGTAGACCATCTTTTAGCGCCGCAAAACTTACCGAAAGATGAAATTGTACAAATTAAAGATTTATTTGCTGAAAGAATTTTTGAAGCTGAAAAGATTGCACAACAATCGGCTCAAATTTTATCAGAGCTTACAAATTATACGGCCATTGTTCTTGGACCGAAGTTAAGCACAAATAAACTTAAAAACGTACAAATTGTTCCGCTTGATCGTCAAACTGCAGTCGCTATTATTGTAACGGATACAGGGCATGTACAAAGCAAAACGATTACCGTTCCGGAATCTGTTGATTTATCAGATTTAGAAAAAATGGTTAATATTTTAAATGAAAAGCTATCGGGCGTACCAATGTCGGAACTCCATAATAAAATCTTTAAGGAGATTGTTACGGTATTGCGCGGGTATGTTCATAATTACGATAGTGCAATAAAAATGTTAGATGGTACATTTCAAGTTCCTTTATCGGAAAAGATATACTTTGGAGGAAAAGCAAATATGCTTTCGCAACCAGAGTTCCATGACATTCACAAAGTAAGATCCTTGCTGACAATGATTGATAACGAAGCTGAGTTTTATGATATTTTGCGTCATAAACAAGTAGGTATTCAAGTGAAAATTGGTAGGGAAAACTCTGCGACAGCCATGGAAGATTGTAGTT
Organism: Bacillus sp. BD59S; assembly: GCF_007363175.1. Taxonomy (NCBI): domain Bacteria; kingdom Bacillati; phylum Bacillota; class Bacilli; order Caryophanales; family Bacillaceae; genus Bacillus; species Bacillus sp. BD59S. The sequence goes on along the minus strand of NZ_CP034686.1, from coordinate 4,028,690 downwards.
TGATTTCTGCAACATATTCGATTGGAGAAGAACAGCTTGGAACAATTGCTATTTTAGGTCCGACAAGAATGCAATACTCTCGGGTAATTAGTTTATTACAGTTATTTACGAGACAATTTACAGATGGACTTAAAAAGTAAATGAGAGTAATACATTCGCTCAAGTGATGAACTTTTCATTGCTGTGTGTAATATATAATGCTTAGGTAATTGTGTTTAACATAGTACCTAATACCTTTTAAGGAGGTGAATATTGTGGAAGAGCGTAACGAACAAGTGGTAGAAGAAGTAAAAGAAGCGCAAGTTGAAGAAGCTGTCACGCCAGAAAACAGTGCAGAAACTGTAGAAGAAAAAAGTGAGGCTGCTCTTTTACAAGAAAAAGTAGATGAGTTACAAGTGAAACTAACGGAAACGGAAGGTCGCACATTACGTCTACAAGCTGATTTTGAAAATTATAAGCGCCGTGTCCAAATGGATAAACAGGCTGCTGAAAAATATAGAGCACAAAGTCTAGTTTCAGATATTTTGCCAGCTCTTGATAATTTTGAAAGAGCGATGCAAGTGGAAGCAACTGATGAGCAAACGAAATCCTTGTTACAAGGTATGGAAATGGTGCATCGTCAATTGCTAGAAGCGTTGAATAAAGAAGGTGTTGAAGTGATTGAAGCTGTTGGTAAACAGTTTGATCCTAATGAACACCAAGCTATTATGCAAGTGGAAGACAGTGAATTTGAATCAAATGCGGTAGTTGAAGAATTCCAAAAAGGTTATAAACTAAAAGACCGTGTGATTCGCCCATCAATGGTAAAAGTAAATCAATAATTTACATAAAAGTAGGAGGATTCGCCATGAGTAAAATTATCGGTATTGACTTAGGTACAACAAACTCTTGTGTAGCTGTTATGGAAGGTGGAGAGCCAAAGGTTATCCCAAATCCAGAAGGAAACCGTACAACACCTTCTGTTGTAGCTTTCAAAAATGAAGAGCGTCAAGTTGGGGAAGTTGCAAAGCGTCAAGCAATTACAAACCCAAATACAATCATGTCTGTTAAACGTCATATGGGTACAGACTACAAAGTAGAAGTTGAAGGTAAAGATTATACACCTCAAGAAATTTCTGCAATCATTTTACAAAACCTAAAAGCTTCTGCTGAAGCATACTTAGGTGAAACAGTAACGAAAGCTGTTATTACAGTACCTGCATACTTCAACGATGCAGAACGTCAAGCAACGAAAGATGCTGGTCGTATCGCTGGTTTAGAAGTTGAGCGTATCATTAACGAACCAACAGCAGCAGCGCTTGCTTACGGTTTAGAGAAACAAGATGAAGAGCAAAAAATCTTAGTATATGACTTAGGTGGCGGTACATTTGACGTATCTATCCTTGAGTTAGCAGACGGAACATTCGAAGTTATTTCAACTGCTGGTGACAACCGTCTTGGTGGAGATGACTTTGACCAAGTTATTATTGACCACTTAGTAGCTGAGTTCAAAAAAGAAAATAACATTGATTTAAGCCAAGATAAAATGGCACTTCAACGTCTGAAAGATGCAGCTGAAAAAGCGAAAAAAGATCTTTCTGGTGTAACACAAACACAAATTTCATTACCATTCATTAGTGCTGGAGCTGCTGGTCCATTACACTTAGAATTAACATTAACAAGAGCGAAATTCGAAGAGCTTTCAGCAGGTCTTGTTGAAAGAACATTAGAGCCAACTCGCCGTGCATTAAAAGACGCTGGTTTTGCTCCAAGTGAATTAGATAAAGTTATCCTTGTTGGTGGATCTACTCGTATCCCAGCTGTACAAGAAGCTATTAAACGTGAAACTGGTAAAGAACCATATAAAGGTGTAAACCCGGATGAAGTTGTAGCATTAGGTGCTGCAGTTCAAGGTGGCGTACTTACTGGTGATGTAGAAGGCGTACTATTATTAGACGTAACTCCACTTTCTTTAGGTATTGAAACTATGGGTGGCGTATTCACGAAATTAATTGAGCGTAACACTACAATTCCAACAAGTAAGTCACAAGTATTCTCAACAGCTGCTGATAACCAACCAGCAGTAGATATTCACGTATTACAAGGTGAGCGTCCAATGTCAGCTGACAACAAAACATTAGGTCGTTTCCAATTAACAGACCTTCCACCAGCACCACGTGGTATTCCACAAATCGAAGTAACATTCGATATTGATGCGAACGGTATTGTTAACGTACGTGCGAAAGATTTAGGAACAAGCAAAGAGCAAGCTATTACAATCCAATCTTCTTCAGGTCTTTCTGATGAAGAGGTAGAACGTATGGTACAAGAAGCAGAAGCAAATGCTGACGCTGACCAAAAACGTAAGGAAGAAGTTGAACTTCGTAACGAAGCTGACCAACTTGTATTCCAAACTGATAAAGTTGTAAAAGATTTAGAAGGTAAAGTGGATGCGGCTGAAGTTGCAAAAGCAACAGAAGCGAAAGAAGCATTACAAGCTGCGATTGAGAAGAACGAGCTTGAGGAAATCCGTGCGAAAAAAGATGCTTTACAAGAAATCGTACAACAATTAACTGTTAAATTATACGAGCAAGCTCAAGCAGCTGCAGGGCAAGCGGAAGGTGCACAAGGAGCACAAGATGCTGGCGCGAAGAAAGACAATGTAGTAGACGCTGAGTTTGAAGAAGTAAAAGAAGATAAGTAATAATAAATAAGTAAGATGACAAAAAGTCAAAGTCAAGCGTGCCTTGGCTTTGGCTTTTTTCACGAATGAGAAGGAATGTGTGAGGGTCTTAAGTTTTTTACTTTGCATACTGTAAGTGAGGAAACTTTGTTGCAAAGCACTTTCTTTCGGTGTTAAAATTACGTTTATGTGAAAGATTCGGGGGTTGTAAATTTATGAGTAAACGAGATTATTATGAGGTCCTTGGACTTAGCAAGGGTGCTTCAAAAGATGAAATAAAAAAAGCGTATCGTCGTTTGGCTAAAAAATACCATCCAGACGTAAGTAAAGAAGAAAATGCAATTGAAAAGTTTAAAGAAGTACAAGAAGCATACGAAGTATTAAGCGACGACCAAAAGCGTGCGCAATATGATCAATTTGGTCATGCTGGTGCAAATCAAGGTTTCGGTGGCTTTGGCGGAGGAGGAGACTTCGGCGGTGGCTTCGGTTTTGAAGATATCTTTAGTTCATTCTTTGGCGGCGGTGGCGGCAGACGTCGTGATCCAAATGCTCCGCGCCAAGGTGCTGACTTACAATATCAAGTCACTTTAGATTTTGAAGAAGCGATTTTTGGTAAAGAATTAAATGTCGAGATTCCGGTAGAAGATCCATGTGATACTTGTAAAGGTAGCGGGGCAAAACCAGGAACTTCAAAAGAAACATGTAAACATTGCTCAGGATCAGGGCAAGTAAGTGTAGAACAAAATACACCATTTGGTCGTATCGTAAACCGTCAAGCTTGTGGTCATTGTTCAGGAACTGGTCAAATGATTAAAGAAAAATGTACGACATGCCACGGTTCTGGTAAAGTACGTAAACGTAAAAAAATCAACGTTAAAATTCCAGCGGGTATCGATAATGGTCAACAAATCCGTGTATCTGGAAAAGGTGAAGCGGGCGTAAATGGCGGACCGGCAGGAGATTTATATGTTGTTGTTCATGTAAGAGATCATGAATTCTTTGAACGTGAAGGAGATCACATTATTTGCGAAATGCCATTAACATTCGCGCAAATGGCACTTGGTGCTGAAGTGGAAGTTCCTACTGTTCATGGTAAAGTGAAGCTGAAAATTCCAGCAGGAACACAAACAGGAACAGAATTCCGCTTAAAAGGGAAAGGTGCTCCGAACGTACGTGGATATGGTCAAGGAGATCAATATGTAGTCGTTCGTGTTGTTGTACCGACGAAATTAACTTCACATCAAAAAGATTTATTGCGTGAATTTGCGGGACAAGAAGAGCAGGATGATAGTTTATTCGGAAAGCTTAAACGTGCTTTCAAAGGGGAATAATGGAAATAAAAAATGGAGTTGGTAAATTGTGAAATGGTCAGAAATTAGTATTCATACAACAGAAGAAGCAGTAGAAGCTGTCTCTCATATTTTACATGAGGCTGGTGCTAGTGGAGTTGCAATTGAGGATCCAGCAGAGTTGACGAAAGAGCGCGAGCAACAATATGGTGAAATTTATGCATTGAACCCAGATGAGTATCCGGCGGAAGGTGTATTAATAAAAGCATATTTCCCGCAAACGGATTCTTTACATGAAACGATTGCAGGTGTAAAATCATCTATTGATGTGCTTCCATCTTACGACATCGAAATTGGTACTGGAAATATTACCGTTAACGAAGTCAATGAAGAAGATTGGGCTACTGCTTGGAAAAAATATTACCATCCAGTACAAATTTCTGATACATTCACAATTGTGCCGACTTGGGAAGAATATACACCATCTTCTCCGGAAGAAAAAATTATTGAATTAGATCCGGGTATGGCATTTGGAACGGGAACTCATCCGACAACAACGATGTGTATCCGTGCTTTAGAAAAAACAGTACAGCAAGGTGATACTATCATTGATGTAGGAACAGGTTCTGGTGTACTGAGTATTGCAGCAGCAAAATTAGGTGCGTCTTCTGTTCAAGCATATGATTTAGATCCGGTTGCGGTTGAAAGTGCAGAAATGAATGTGCGTTTAAATAAAACAGATGATATTGTATCTGTTGGACAAAATAGTCTTTTAGAAGGTATTGAAGGTCCTGTTGATTTAATCGTAGCTAACTTATTAGCAGAAATTATTTTATTATTCCCTGAAGATGCAGCGAGAGTTGTGAAGTCAGGCGGATTATTTATTACATCGGGCATTATTGCTGCGAAGGAAAAAGTAATTTCTGAAGCGCTAGAAAAAGCTGGATTTACAATTGAAGAAGTGTTACGAATGGAAGATTGGGTAGCAATTATTGCACGAAATGCGTAATATAGATTTTAGTCTATAATGAAAAGGGGAGTCTCTCACTATAAGGTGAGGGACTTGCCGTTTGTTATATGAAAAATGATAACGTTTCGTTCTTTTCGTAAGTATTGGCTTACGAAAGGAACGAAACTCTACTAAGGTGATTATATGCAACGTTATTTTGTAGAAGAGAAATATGTAAATGAGACAAGTATTCGCATTGTAGGTGATGACGTCCATCATATCGCAAGAGTAATGCGTATGTCAGCTGGAGATCACATTTATTGCTGTGTAAACGGAAAAACAGCCGTATGTTCAATTGATGAAATTACCAGTGAATTTATTAATACGGCTATTGTAGAATGGGTAGAGGCGTCAAGTGAACTTCCTGTTTTCGTGACGATTGCAAGTGGACTGCCGAAAGGAGACAAGCTAGAGTTAATTTTTCAAAAAGGAACTGAGCTTGGGGCAGCTGCATTCTTACCATTTCAAGCATCTCGCTCTATCGTAAAATGGGATGCAAAAAAAGCTGATAAAAAAGTTGAGCGTTTAAGAAAAATTGTGAAAGAAGCTGCGGAACAATCACATAGAAGTGAAATTCCAGAAGTACACGCCCCAGCATCGTTTAAACAATTGCTGTCAATGAGTGGTGAGTATGATGTTTGCCTTGTTGCTTACGAAGAGGAAGCGAAACAAGGGGAGAAATCTAATTTTGCGAAAGCTTTAACGATGATGAAACCAGGTCAAAAGTTATTGATTGTATTTGGCCCAGAAGGCGGTTTGGCTGAGGAAGAGATTACAGCGCTTCGTGAACATAAATTTGTACCATGTAGTTTAGGACCAAGAATTTTAAGAACAGAAACGGCGCCGTTATACGCGTTAAGTGCTGCTTCGTATCATTTTGAATTGATGGGGTGATGATCAATGTCAACTGTTGCGTTCCATACGTTAGGTTGTAAAGTAAACCACTATGAAACAGAAGCCATTTGGCAATTGTTTAAACAAGGTGGATATGAAAGAACTGAATATGAAAAGAAAGCTGATGTATATGTTATTAATACATGTACAGTAACGAATACGGGGGATAAGAAAAGTCGTCAAGTTATTAGACGTGCTGTTCGTCAAAACCCAGATGCGGTTATTTGTGTAACAGGATGTTATGCACAAACATCTCCAGCGGAAATTATGGCGATTCCAGGTGTAGATATTGTAGTTGGTACACAAGATCGTGAAAAGATGTTAGGATACATCGAAGAATTCCGTAAAGAGCGTCAGCCAATTAATGCTGTGCGTAACATTATGAAAACACGTGTATATGAAGAACTTGATGTACCTTACTTCACGGACCGTACACGCGCATCTTTAAAAATACAAGAAGGTTGTAATAACTTCTGTACATTCTGTATTATTCCTTGGGCGCGTGGTTTAATGCGCTCTCGCGATGGGAAAGAAGTTATTAAACAAGCGCAGCAATTAGTAGATGCAGGCTATAAAGAAATCGTATTAACAGGTATTCATACAGGTGGGTACGGTGAAGATATTAAAGATTATAACTTAGCTGGATTACTTCGTGATATGGAAGTGGAAGTAGATGGATTAAAACGTCTTCGTATTTCTTCTATTGAAGCGAGTCAGATTTCAGATGAAGTAATTGAAGTGTTAGATAAGTCTGAAGTAGTTGTACGTCACTTACACATTCCGTTGCAATCTGGATCTAATACTGTATTAAAGCGTATGCGTCGTAAGTATACGATGGAATTTTTCCAAGAGCGCTTAGATCGTTTGAAAGAAGCGTTACCAGGTCTTGCGATTACATCAGACGTAATCGTTGGTTTCCCAGGTGAAACAGAAGAAGAATTCATGGAAACATACAATTTCATTAAAGAGAATCGCTTCTCTGAGTTACACGTATTCCCGTACTCAAAACGTACAGGAACACCTGCAGCGCGTATGGAAGATCAAGTTCCTGAAGATGTGAAGAATGATCGTGTTCACCGTTTAATTGAACTATCTAATCAATTAGCGAAAGAGTATGCATCACAGTTTGAAGGAGAAGTACTTGAAATTATTCCAGAAGAACAATTTAAAGAGGGTGACCGTGAAGGCCTATATGTAGGTTATACAGATAACTACTTGAAAATTGTATTTGAAGGATCAGAAGAATTAATCGGTAAACTAGTGAAAGTAAAAATCACAAAAGCTGGTTATCCATATAACGAAGCGCAATTTGTTCGTGTCCTTGAAGATGATGTGAAAAAGGAATCAGCAAGCGCATAAAGTGAAGCTTTAATCAGCGTGGGATTCATTTCCCGCTGATTATTAGCCCGCGCCAATCGGGATAAAAAAGCATGCAAACGGAAACGATTTGCATGCTTTCTTTTTTAGTGGAGAAGTTAAGTACTGAAAATGTACGAAATGAGTAGTTGTTTCGTACGTTCCTGCATGAAAAAAAGTGTAATGACAAAAATATAGTTGCCTTCAGGGGAAAGGATAGCAGCTATCTGTATAGTTTTTGAAAAAGGAAGAGCATCTATTCTTCTTTTATTCTGCCAAATAGTTGACCTGAAGTGATAAAATGTATTATAATCGTAAAAGACATGCTGAAGAAGTGTTTCTTTTTGCATGCTGAAGTTAGTATGTAAGTGTGATGTTTCGGAGGGAGGGAAAGAGAATGTCAAAAACAGTCGTTCGTAAAAACGAGTCTTTGGAGGATGCACTTCGCCGTTTTAAAAGATCGGTTTCTAAAACTGGTACACTTGCTGAAGCAAGAAAGCGCGAGTTTTATGAAAAACCAAGTGTAAAACGTAAGAAGAAATCTGAAGCGGCAAGAAAGCGTAAATTCTAAGAGAGGGTGTAAGTTATGAGTCTTCTCGGTCGTTTAAACGATGATATGAAACAAGCGATGAAGAATAAACAAAAAGAAAAATTAACCGTCATTCGTATGGTTAAGGCTGCTTTACAAAATGAAGGTATTAAACTACAGCATACTCTTACTGAAGAAGAGGAACTAACAGTTTTAGCTCGTGAAGTAAAACAGCATAAGGACTCCCTCCTTGAATTTAAAAAAGCTGGTCGTGAAGACCTTGTTAATAAACTGCAAAGTGAAATTCAGATTTTAAGCGCATATTTGCCGGAGCAATTAACGGAAGAAGAGCTAGTTGATATAATCAAGCAAGTTATTTCTGAAGTTGGTGCGACTTCTAAAGCAGATATGGGTAAGGTGATGACTGCTGTTATGCCGAAAGTAAAAGGTAAAACAGATGGATCGCTTGTGAATAAGCTGGTTATCCAGCTATTAGCATAAAAAAACGTCTCATTTCGTATGAGACGTTTTTTTATGCTTTTTTTCAGTTTGGACGTGATATTACAAGCTCTTTTTTCATACATATGGGATGAGAGGGGGTCTTTTGGGATGAAAAAATTAGAACAAATGAAGAATTGGTTAACGAAGCAAATAGACCTGCCAGTGGATGTGCTAATGGATCTACCTCGGATCACGCTTGTTGGGCAAGTGCATATCTATATAGAAAATCATCGAGGTTTATTAGTGTTTTCAGATAAAGAAGTAAGATTGTTGTTAAAGCATGGTCAGTTATTAATTAAGGGGCAGTCCTTTGTTATTAAAACAATCCTTCCGGAAGAACTTTTGCTTGAAGGGATAATTGAGCAAGTGACGTTTTTAGAAGACGAACAGAAAGAGAAGTAAGGGAAACTTCCGTATGTGAAGTTTTTCTTCTTTGTTCTAATGATTTGCCCCTACTATGTAGTTTATCCCGCTATTTATGGAAAATAAAACTCTTTATTTCATTTTCGTACGAGCTATTTTGCTAATTAAAGTGAAAAGTAGTGTGTCTACTTTTGGAAAGGTAGTGAAGGTAGTAGATGAAAAATAAATGGTTTATAAAGTGGCTTGGATATGTAAAGGTACGAATTGAAGGTAGAGGAGCGGAACGGTTCGTTAACGAATGTGTGCGTAGAAAATTATTAGTTTGGGACGTTAAGAAAATCGCTGATGAAACGTTAGTCTTTTGTATGCTATTACGAGATGTGAAAAAAATAAAGCCAATTTATAGAAAAAATGAGTGTAAACTATATTTTATTGGGCGTTACGGTTTTCCTTTTTGGAATAAGCGCCTAATTAAAAATAGTGGATTCTTAATTGGGTTTTTAATTTTCTTTTTTGGTATGATTGCATTATCGAATATGGTTTGGAAAATTGAAATTACAGGAGCGAAACCTGAAACAGAATATATATTGATGAAAGAATTGGACAAAATGGGTATTAAAAAAGGAAAATTACAATTCCAAATGCCTAGTGTAGAAGATGTACAACGTCATTTGACGGACAATATTAATGCGATTACTTGGGCAGGACTAGAAGTAAGGGGAACGACGTACCATTTTAAAATTGTTGAAAAAAATGAGCCGAAAAAAGAAAAGGAACAAAGGCCGCAAAATTTAGTGGCAAAAAAAGAAGCGATTGTTACAAAAACATTTGTTGAAGTTGGAAAACCAGTCGTTTTAAAAAATGATCATGTAGAAAAAGGGCAGCTTCTCGTATCAGGGATATACGGTAATGAGGAGAGTCCAACGATTGTTTCGGCGAAAGGTATTGTATATGGAGAAACGTGGTACACATCTGAGGTGAATGTACCACTCAAGACGCAATTTCAAGTATATACTGGTAATACGTATAATGAGCATTATCTTACATTTGGGAGTACGAAAATAAAAATATGGGGATTTCAGCATGATAAGTATAAGCGCTCCCGTACGGAAAGTGTAAAAAATGATGTGAAATTATTTGGTTTTACACTGCCGATTGCATATGAAAAAGATATAGTGCGGGAAGAGGAAGAGGCGAACCGAGAATATACAGAAAAACAGGCAATGAAAGTAGCGAAAGAAATGGCTGAAAAAGAACTAAAGAAAAAATTGGATGAACATGCTATGATTGTAAGTGATAAGATTTTGAGTAAAGAGGTTGAGGCGGATCAACTAAAAGTCACTTTGCATTATACTGTGATTGAAAATATTGCAGAGCCACAACCGATATCCGAATCCGATATTCAAGGAGACTGAGTAATGGCAGAACAATTAGTAGAAATAAACCAACAATTGGAAAATACTAACGAAGCAATCGCTCTTTTTGGAGTTAATGATGCTCATTTGAAAGTAATTGAACGGGAACTGAATGTATCGATTGTAACTAGAGGTGAAACTGTTCATGTATCTGGAGCAGTTGAAAATGTGACACTCGTAGAAAAAATCTTACAGCAATTACTTGTTGTTATTCGAAAAGGTGTGTCAATTACAGAAAGAGATGTTGCGTATGCAATTCAGCTCGCACAACAAGGAAAAATTGCTCAATTTGAAGAGTTATATGAAGAAGAAATCTTTAAAACGGCAAAAGGTAAATCCATTCGTGTAAAAACGATGGGACAAAGAAGATATATTCATGCAATGAAGAAAAATGATATTGTATTTGGAATAGGACCTGCCGGGACTGGGAAAACATACTTAGCTGTAGTAATGGCTGTAAGAGCTTTAAAGCAAGGGTATGTAAAGAAAATCATTTTAACGAGACCGGCTGTAGAAGCTGGAGAAAGTTTAGGGTTTTTACCAGGTGATTTGAAAGAGAAGGTAGATCCGTACTTACGTCCATTGTATGATGCTCTGCACGATATTCTTGGACAAGAATATACGCAGCGTATGATGGAGAGAGGTGTAATTGAAATCGCGCCTCTTGCTTATATGAGAGGACGTACGCTCGATGATTCATTTGTTATTTTAGATGAAGCGCAAAATACAACGGGTGCACAAATAAAAATGTTTTTAACAAGATTAGGTTTTAGTTCTAAAATGGTTATTACGGGGGATCCCTCACAAGTAGACTTACCAAAAGGGGTAAAATCAGGGCTTACGCTAGCCTCTAACATTTTATCTGGTGTATCAGGTCTTTCATTCATTACGTTAGAACAAACGGACGTTGTAAGGCATCCACTGGTACAACGTATTATTGAGGCATATGATAAAATGGAATGATCCTATTTGTCAGGATCATTTCTTTTTGTATTAAGGTTGGCGAACGGCATATTTTTTACTATCATAAAAGATAAGAGAAATAAACTATAGGTACTGGTGTATAAAAATGTTACCTAAAAGTATCGTTGGCTAGAAGAAATGAAAGCTATAAATAGTTTCACTTTATTTCTAGAGAGGAGAAGGTATTGAAATCATGTTAAGATCTCAAGAAATTTCTAAGTGGTTTCGTAATTTACAACATTCGAAAAAACTAAGTTGGATTTCTTACGTTTTATTAGGAGCAGTGCTGTTTTTTGCACTTATGAATAATGTGAAACCAGAGCAATTAGATGTTGATATGTATTCTATTGCGAAAAAAACAATTCATTCTCCTATTAAAATTGAAGATAAGGTTATAACGGAAAGAAAAAAACAAGAGGCCGCTCAAAAAGTCGGGGATCAATATACATATAGAAGTGAATATAAACAAAATAGAGTAGATATTGTAAATGATGTTTTTGCTAAGGTGAATGAAGTAATTCAGGAGATGAAAGCTGCTGGACCTGAAGAGCAAAAAAAGATGACCGATGCGAATAAATTAGAAAAGTTGAAGAAGAAGTTGCCATCTAATTTAACGAAGGAATTATCGGATGAGAATTTATTATACTTTATTAATGCAGAACCGGATCAATTAGAATTAGCAAAGAATGCGGCTTTAACGTCTGTTAGCGTTATCATGGGTGGAAATATTAAAATGTCCGAAGAAATGGCAGCGAAAGAGCGATTTGTTAATGAAATGAAAAGCCTGAATGTGAATAGCGGATTGAAAGAAGCTGTGAATGCGCTAGGATCATATGCGATTACAGCAAACTATTTCTATGATCCGGCTGTAACGAAAGAGAAGAAGAAAGCAGAAGAAGATTTAGTTCCACCTGTTTATATTCTTCAAGGACAAGTTATTGTTAGAGAAGGTGAAACAATTTCAAGTGATATGTATAATCAGTTGAAATTAGTCGGTTTATTAGAGAAAGGTAATAGTTTTCAGCCTTATGTTGGATTAGCGGTGCTCATTGGTGTGTTACTATACTTTATGCATAAACAGTTTGAAGTATTTTTACAGCGGAAAAGAGAAGACAAACCGTACATTTTAGCATATATTACAATTTTGTCTATCACGATTGTTTTAATGAAAATTATTAGTTTGTTTCAAAAGCTTGAATATGCAGGAATTGCGTATGTTGTCCCAGTTGCGATGGGGACGATACTTGTAAAACTAATGATTGGCGATCGATTTGTATTTTTAACAAGTATGATTTTTTCTGTGTGCGGAAGTATTATGTTTAATGAAGGAGTAACAAGTACACTGAATTATAGTGTGGGTATTTATGTGTTATTAAGTTCATTATCAGTGAGTATTTTCTTAAGAGAAAAAAATCGTCGTACGATGATTTTACAAGCTGGTATACTCGTATCTATCTTAAATGTAGTCGTCTTGGCGGCGTTATTATTATTACGTAATGGGAATTTTTCACCTCTTGAAATTGGTACGCAATTATTAATGGCTTCCCTTTCAGGAATTATCTCATCCGTTTTGGCTATGGGGATATTACCATATTTAGAAAGTGGACTTGGAATTGTATCAAGTATGAAGCTTATGGAACTATCAAGTCCGAATCATCCGCTTTTGCGTAGAATTTTATTAGAAGCGCCAGGAACATATCATCACAGTGTAATGGTAGCGAATCTCTCTGAGGCAGCTTGTGAAGCAGTTGGAGCAAATGGTGTATTAGCGCGTGTAGGGGCGTATTATCATGATGTAGGAAAGACAGTACAACCGCAATTCTTTATTGAAAACCAGATGGGAATTGAGAATCCACATGATAAATTAGATCCTGTGACGAGTAAAGATATTATCATTGCTCATGTAACAGATGGAGTAAAGATGCTCGAAGAATACCATATTCCGCAAGAAATTATTGATATTGCTGGACAACACCATGGTACAACGCTCCTTAAATATTTTTATTATAAGGCGATTAAAGAAGATAAAGAAAAATATACAGAAGAGATGTTCCGTTATCCGGGATCAAAAGCAACTTCTAAAGAATCGGCAATCGTTGGTATTGCGGATAGTGTTGAGGCGGCGGTACGTTCTATGAATCATCCAACGCCAGAGCAAATTAATAATTTAGTACAAAGTATTATTAAAGATCGCCTGCAAGATGGGCAATTTAGTGAATGTGATTTGACATTTAAGGAACTACAAATCGTTGGAAAAACGTTATGTGAAACGTTAAATGGTATTTTCCATTCGCGTATTACATATCCGGAACCACCGGAAGAAAAGGAGAAAGAATGAGTTTATTAATTGATTTCATTGATGAAACAGAAGAAGTGAAAGAAGAATATGTGAATTTAATTCGTGAGATATTAGGAAAAGCAGCTCAAATGGAAAAAATAGAGGATGGTGCGGAGTTATCAGTGACATTTGTAGATAATGAACGCATTCGCGAGATTAATCGTGATTACCGAGATAAAGATCAGCCTACTGATGTCATTTCCTTTGCCATGGAAGAAATGGGAGAAGGGGAAATGGAAATTGTGGGCGCAGAAATGCCGCGTATGTTAGGTGACCTTATTATTTCTATTCCGAGAGCGAAAGAACAAGCTGAAGAGTATGGACATTCTTTTGATCGTGAACTTGGCTTTTTAGCGTTACATGGCTTTTTACATTTGCTTGGTTATGACCACATGACAGAAGAGGATGAAAAAGAAATGTTTGGAAGACAAAAAGAAATTTTAGAAGCATTTGGATTAGGACGATGAAAAAAGGAAAACTTATAGATAGTTTTGGATATGCTATAGCAGGTGTATTCTTTTGTCTTCGTCATGAACGAAATATGAAAATTCATTATGTAGCCGCAGTCATTGTTATATGCTGCGGCTTTTATTTCCATATTACGAAAGTAGAGTGGATGATATTACTTATTGTAATAGGAATTGTAATGAGCTTAGAGATGGTAAATACGGCTGTGGAAAAAACAGTAGATTTAGCGACTGCTGATATACATCCGTTTGCGAAAGTCGCAAAGGATGTCGCAGCAGGAGCGGTTTTGTTGTTTGCGATAATAGCCGTTATAATTGGTGCTATTATCTTTTTACCGTATGTGGTATAGTTGCATTCCAAAGCTTTTATTAAGCTTTGAAGGTGCCGTAAAGGCCTTTAATAAGAGAGTGTATCTATTCACAGCTGTGAACAGGAAGGATGCGGGAATATGAATAGTAAACAATTAATTCAAGAAGCAATCGAAGCGCGTAAACAAGCGTACGTACCATATTCTAAATTTCAAGTAGGTGCAGCATTATTAACACAGGATGGAAAAGTATATCGTGGATGTAATGTTGAGAATGCGTCATATGGCTTATGTAACTGTGCAGAAAGAACAGCTTTATTTAAGGCGGTTTCTGAAGGAGATAAAGAGTTTGTAGCTATCGCGATTGTGGCGGATACGAAGCGTCCAGTACCTCCTTGTGGAGCATGTCGACAAGTTATGGTAGAATTATGTAAACAGGATACGAAAGTATACCTATCAAATTTACATGGTGACGTTCAAGAGACAACAGTCGGAGAATTGTTACCAGGAGCATTTTTAGCGGAGGATTTACATGAATAGAAAAGGTTATAAATCAGGTTTTGTCTCTATTATTGGCAGACCGAATGTTGGGAAATCTACATTTTTAAATCGTATTATTGGTCAAAAAATTGCTATTATGAGTGACAAGCCACAAACAACTCGTAATAAAATTCAAGGCGTATATACAGAAAATGATTCACAAGTAATTTTCATTGATACACCAGGAATACATAAACCGAAACATAAACTAGGCGACTTCATGGTGAAGATGGCGCAAACGACATTAAAAGAAGTTGATATCGTTCTGTTTATGGTTAATGCTGTCGAAGGTTTTGGTCGTGGTGAAGAATTCATCATCGAGAAGTTAAAAGAAACGAAACAACCAGTATTTTTAGTTATTAATAAAATTGACCAAGTTCACCCAGAACAATTATTAGAGCTAATTGATCAATATCGCAAATTACATGACTTTGCAGAAATCGTACCAATTTCTGCATTAGACGGTAATAACGTAGAGGCTCTAATTGGTACAATTAAAAAGTATTTACCGGAAGGACCACAATACTATCCAGATAATCAAGTAACGGATCATCCGGAGAGATTTATTATTGCAGAGCTTATTCGTGAGAAAGTACTACATTTAACACGTGAAGAAGTGCCGCATTCTGTGGCTGTTGTTATCGATGCAATTCAAAAACGCGAGGGCGGGGCAGTTTATATTAATGCAACGATTGTTGTTGAACGTCCGTCGCAAAAAGGGATTATTATCGGAAAACAAGGGAAGATGTTAAAAGAAGTCGGTAAGCGAGCTCGTTTTGATATTGAAGCATTACTTGGTTCTAAAGTATTTTTAGAAGTATGGGTAAAAGTGCAAAAAGATTGGCGTAATAAAATGTCTCAGCTTCGTGACCTTGGTTTCCGCGAAGACGAGTATTAAAATAGAGTAAAGCTGTAATCAGCGGATGTTTTGTTCATCCGCTGATTATTGGTTTTTATGAGTTTTGATAAATTAGGAAAAATTTTTCTCACATGAAAATGGACAAAATGGGTCAATTTAATAACAACAAAGGAAATTGGTTTATAGGCTACGCTTATTGAGAAAGGTGGATTCTTATGCTAGATTTTACCTGGAAGTTTTTCTCCAAAACAGGAAGCATTGAGACGTATTTGCTTTTGAAAGAAATGGAAAAAGACGTAAACGATGAGATGGATCAACATGAAGAGGAGCTAGCGCATCTAGACTCTCCAATTTCTTGACCCGTTTTGTTCAAACCTTGGATGGTGACGAACATGTTTCAAAAAGTTGAGGGCATCGTTATCCGTACGACAGATTACGGAGAAACGAACAAGATTGTTACAATATTCTCAAGAGAATTGGGTAAGGTAAGTGCAATGGCAAGAGGAGCGAAAAAACCGAAAAGCCGGTTAGCATCTGTTTCGCAACTTATGACACATGGTCATTTTCTTATTCAAATGGGATCTGGACTTGGAACTTTGCAACAAGGCGAGATTATTTCAACTATGAAAGAAATTCGCGAGGATATATTTTTAACTGCTTATGCATCATTTATTGTTGAGTTAACTGATAAAGCAACAGAAGATAAAAAACATAATCCATATTTATTTGAAATGTTATATCAAACGTTGCATTATATGTGTGAGGGTGTTGATCCAGAAGTATTATCATTAATTTATCAAACGAAAATGCTTCCGGTATTAGGGATGCGCCCGTACTTTGATACATGTGCGATTTGTCATCAAGAAACAGATTTTGTCGCCTTCTCTGTTAGGGAGGGCGGTTTTCTGTGCTCACGTCATGCTGAGCAAGATCAGTATCGTATACCAGTGGGGGAAGCCGTTCATAAATTATTGCGTCTTTTCTACCACTTCGATTTACATAGACTGGGCAATGTATCAGTGAAGGATAGCACAAAAAAACAAATGCGTTTAGTATTGAATACATATTATGATGAATATTGCGGGATTTATTTGAAATCAAGACGTTTTTTAGAACAACTTGATAAGTTTCAAATATAATTTGGGGCCGTATACGGTCCTTTTTACATCCTTTCTTTTTCGAATAGCATATTTAGTATATAATATTTAAGAGATAGTATAACTTTTTTCGTTGTGCATTAAAGGTGGTGATTATCATAGAGCTGAATAAACGGCAAGAACATATCATTCAGATTGTAAAAGATCACGGTCCTATTACAGGGGAGTCAATTGCTGCGCAATTGGGATTAACACGTGCAACGCTAAGACCAGACTTAGCAATTTTAACGATGGCTGGTTATTTAGAAGCACGTCCACGCGTAGGTTATTTTTATACGGGTAAAACTGGGGGGCAGTTATTATCTGAAGCTGTTAAGAAAATTAAAGTACAAGATTATCAATCTAGACCGGTTGTAATTGATAAAAATGTATCAGTATACGATGCGATTTGTACTATGTTTTTAGAGGATGTAGGTACATTATTCGTTGTAGATCAATCGACTCTATTAGTAGGCGTTGTATCTCGTAAAGATTTATTACGAGCTAGCTTAGGGAAGCAGGATTTAACCTCACTTCCGGTTAATATTATCATGACAAGGATGCCAAACATCGCGATGTGTCGTAGAGAAGATTCTTTATATGATATTGCGATGGAATTAATAGAAAGACAGATTGATGCGATGCCAGTTGTAAAAGATACGAAACAAGGTTTAGAAGTGGTTGGACGAATTACAAAAACAAATATTACACGTGCGTTTGTAAACTTAGTAAATAACGAATAAGTGTAATTTGTTTAAAGTGAGGTAATGTAATGGATAATAAAATCGTATATGTCGTATCTGACTCTGTAGGAGAAACGGCTGATTTGGTTGTTCGAGCAGCAATGGGTCAATTCCCATTTGCTCCTGATATTAGACGTGTGCCGTATGTAGAAGATACAGGGACATTAAAAGAAGTGATTTCGATTGCTAAGAGCAATCAAGCACTTATTTGTTTTACGTTAGTAAAGCCTGACATGCGCCAATATTTAGTGACAGAGGCTGCAAAAGAAGGTGTAGAGGCATATGATATTATTGGCCCTCTAATCGATCAAATTGAAGAAATTACAGGGCAAGTGCCTAGATATGAGCCTGGTGTTGTTCGTAGATTAGATGAAGAATACTTTAAAAAGATTGAAGCGATTGAGTTTGCGGTGAAGTATGATGATGGTAGAGATGCACGTGGTATTTTAAAAGCAGATATCGTGTTAATTGGGATTTCGCGCACATCAAAAACACCACTTTCTCAATATTTAGCTCATAACAAACGTTTGAAAGTTGCCAACGTACCACTCGTACCAGAAGTAGATCCGCCTGAAGAATTATATCAAGTGGCTAAAGAAAAATGCTTCGGTTTGAAAATTACGCCAGAGAAGTTAAATCATATTCGAAAAGAGCGATTGAAATCACTTGGACTAAGTGACGGAGCAACATATGCCAATATTAATCGTATTAAAGAAGAGATTGATCACTTTGAGAATGTAGTTAGTAAAATAAATTGTCAAGTAATTGATGTATCGAACAAAGCGATTGAAGAAACAGCTAACATTATTGTGAATGCAGTGCAAAACCAAAAAATGTTTTAGCACATTTACCAAAGGTGAATGTGCTTTTTTCGCTCGTGAGAAACACAGTGCCTGCTGATTTCGTAATAGATGATAGCGAAGTGGTTATACTTATATTCTTCTGTCTTTTTATTATGCTAAAGATAGGGGGCTGCTATCCTGAAATAGAAGATGAAAAAATAAAGGGATATGTAGCGTAGTTGAAGAAAATATATTATAATAAAAAATTGTGATAAAAACCTATATTTTACGTTTAGACTTTAATTTTTCAGAATAAACTAGGGATAGGATTTAAGAAAAGACATGTAATTACGTTAAATCGACAAAATCTATACAAGAAAACGCACATTATGGAAGGATTCGCAGAAGGGATGTAGAATACAGAAATATGCAAAACATCAATATGGTATGAGTTGATGCAGATGCATATACTGTGAAGGCTGACAATTGTGCGAGTTGGAACGAAATTTCATGTCAAAATGTTGTTTGTCACATCGTATGCTCATCGTTTAAGGAAGTAGCGAGGGAATTTGGATCTATGTAGATGCTGAATAAGCAAAAGTTGATTTCTTTATATGTATCAACATGCAAAAAAAAACAGATCTCGTGATCACATAGGATATGGTGCTTGCTAGTCTTCTTGTGAAAAAGTGCATATGTATTGTCCCCATGAGGTACATTTGTAATAGATGAGCAAATGGATACAATTTTATATAATAGGTACGTATCTGCGAAGTTACGCAGAAAAGAGTCTGCAAAATCGCTTGATAACGTGATCGACAACATTTTCTAATAAGTTTAGAAAAAATATTGTCGAATTATAAAGGAATTTTTCAATTTATATCGAATACAAAATACGACACGGAGATGGAGTTATGGGGAACAGAATTCCTGAAGAAGTTGTTGAACAAATTCGGACGTCATCCGATATTGTCGAAGTGATTGGTGAATACGTTCAACTTAGAAAACAGGGACGTAACTATTTCGGCCTTTGTCCGTTTCATGGTGAGAATTCTCCTTCATTCTCTGTTTCATCTGATAAGCAAATTTTTCATTGCTTCGGATGTGGAGAAGGTGGAAATGTATTTTCCTTTCTAATGAAAATGGAAGGACTGGCTTTTACCGAAGCTGTTCAAAAGCTAGGTGAAAGAAATGGAATTGCGGTTGCAGAGTATACATCAGGGCAAGGACAACAAGAAGACATATCTGATGACACTGTCATCATGCAACAGGCTCATGAACTTTTAAAAAAGTATTATCATCATTTATTAGTAAATACAGAAGAAGGAAATGAAGCACTTTCGTATTTGTTAAAACGTGGTATTACAAAAGAGATGATTGAGAAGTTTGAAATTGGTTATGCGTCACCTGCTTGGGATGCAGCAACGAAAATTTTACAAAAAAGAGGTTTATCGTTGTCTAGTATGGAACAAGCTGGTCTTCTCATAAGAAGCGAGAAGGATGGTAGTCATTATGATCGCTTCCGTGGAAGAGTTATGTTTCCAATCTATACGTTACAAGGTAAAGTGATAGCGTTTAGTGGAAGGGCGTTAGGAGATGACACTCCGAAATATTTAAATAGCCCAGAAACACCAATTTTTCACAAAAGTAAATTGTTGTATAACTTCCATCAAGCAAGGCCGTTTATTAGAAAACGTGGGCAAGTGGTCCTTTTTGAAGGGTATGCCGACGTACTAGCTGCGGTAAAAAGTGGTGTGGAAGAAGCTGTTGCGACAATGGGAACAGCTTTAACTGAAGAACAAGCAAAACTTCTGCGACGTAACGTTGAAACTGTTGTTCTTTGCTATGATGGTGATAAAGCAGGGCGAGAAGCGACGATGAAAGCAGGGCAATTATTGTTGCAAGTTGGTTGCCAAGTGAAAGTTACATCCTTGCCAGATAAGCTTGATCCTGATGAATATGTGCAACAATATGGGACAACTGCTTTTGAAAATCTTGTGAAATCAAGTATAAGTTTTGTTGGTTTTAAAATAAATCATTTGCGTTTAGGGAAAAATTTGCAAGATGAGTCGGGCAAAGAAGAGTATGTGAAAAGTGTTTTAAAAGAGTTATCGTTGTTACAGGATGCGATGCAGGCAGAATCATATTTGAAGTCATTATCGCAAGAATTTTCGTATTCAATGGAAACACTTTTGAATCAATTGCACCAATATCGCAAAGAACAAAAGGTACAACAAAAACAAGTAAAGCAGGTTTCTAAGCCGTCTCAAATTGTTCAAACAAAACCGAAGTTAACAGGTTTTGAAAGGGCTGAAAGAGAAATTATTTACCATATGTTGCAAAGTCCAGAAGTGGCCGTTCGTATGGAATCCCACATAGAAGATTTTCATACAGAAGAACATAAAGGGATTTTATATGAACTATACGCATATTATGAAAAGGGAAATGAACCTTCAGTCGGAACATTTTTAAGTTGGCTCTCTGATGAAAAGTTGAAAAATATTATTACTGATATTTCGACGGATGAATTTATTAATCCAGAATACACAGAAGAAGTGTTACAAGGCCATTTGGAGACGCTTAGACGTCATCAAGAAAAACTTGAAAAGATGGAAATCATCTTCAAGATAAAACAAATGGAAAAGACAGATCCTGTAGAGGCTGCTAAATATTATGTAGCATATTTACAAAATCAAAAAGCGAGAAAATAGCTTTTTTGATAAATTTTTAGTATAATGAATGTTTGTATCTCGCGTAAGGAGGGGAACAGATGGCTGACAAACCAGCTCGTTCTAAACAAATTGAAACTGAAATGACCCTTGAGCAAGTGAAAGAACAACTCACTGAGCTCGGAAAAAAACGTGGCGTTCTTACATATGAAGAGATTGCAGAACGCATGAATGGATTTGAAATTGAATCCGATCAAATGGATGAATACTATGAATATTTAGGTGAACAAGGGATTGACTTAGTTGGCGACAATGACAACGACGAAGGCCCTAATAATCGCCAAATAGCAAAATCGGAAGAAGAATTCGACCTCAATGATTTAAGCGTACCACCAGGGGTTAAAATCAACGATCCTGTTCGTATGTATTTAAAAGAAATTGGTCGTGTAGATTTACTATCTGCAGAAGAAGAAATTCGACTTGCAACGCGTATTGAAGAAGGCGATGAAGAAGCGAAACGTCGTCTTGCAGAAGCAAACTTACGTCTTGTAGTAAGTATTGCAAAGCGCTACGTGGGCCGTGGTATGCTTTTCTTAGACTTAATCCAAGAAGGGAATATGGGTCTAATTAAAGCGGTTGAAAAGTTCGATTATCGTAAAGGTTTCAAATTTAGTACGTATGCAACTTGGTGGATTCGCCAAGCAATTACACGTGCGATTGCAGACCAAGCAAGAACAATTCGTATTCCAGTTCATATGGTTGAAACGATTAATAAGTTAATTCGTGTACAACGTCAATTATTACAAGATTTAGGACGTGAACCATCTCCTGAAGAGATTGGTGAAGAAATGGATCTTGCTCCAGAAAAAGTACGTGAAATCTTAAAAATTGCACAGGAGCCAGTTTCTCTTGAAACACCGATTGGTGAAGAAGATGACTCCCATTTAGGTGATTTCATTGAAGACCAAGAAGCAACATCACCTGCGGACCATGCAGCGTATGAATTGCTAAAAGAACAATTAGAAGATGTGTTAGATACACTAACAGATCGTGAAGAAAATGTTCTACGTCTTCGTTTTGGTTTGGATGATGGACGAACTCGTACGCTTGAAGAAGTTGGGAAAGTATTCGGCGTAACGAGAGAACGTATCCGTCAAATTGAAGCAAAAGCATTACGTAAATTGAGACATCCAAGCCGCAGTAAGCGCCTTAAGGATTTCTTAGAATAGGCTACCTTTAAGTTTACTTCACCTTTGTGAAGTAAACTTTTTTATTTTGTTAATTTTTGTTAAACTTTAGCTGTCAGCAACGATTACAATTTCTTGTAATTTATTTTACAGAATTGTCTTTTGATTTGCAAATGCTCATTTTTCGATTTTTCGATTAATTTTGTTTATTCTATACAAAAATATATGTAGAAAAGTGAAAAATATGATGAGAAACGTTAGTAATTATCGAAATAATAAGCGATATAACAATAAAAAACAATAAACTGAATTTATGGAATATTTTTAACGATTAGCAGTTTACTCTTTTCTGATAGAGCGTTTTCAAGTACAATGGAAATGACTGAATCATCTAACTATTTAGGGGTATAGAGGGGGGAGAAGAGATATGAAACGTAATCCGCTGATTCCGTTCGCTCTTATTGCAGCATTGGGTATTATCGTTATGTTTGTATTTTCATTTCAGGGGCTAAATAAATCTAAAGAGTTAGCTGATGCAAAAAATGGCGGGAAACCAGCACAAACAGCATCCAAGCCAGAGGATATTGTGAAACAAAGCTGTACGAGCTGCCACGGTGATCAGTTACAAGGGGCGGTAGGACCTAATTTACAAAAGGTTGGTGGGAAACTTTCAAAGGATGAAATTAAAGAAATTCTTTCGAAAGGAAAAGGCAATATGCCTGCCAATATAGTTCCAGCTGATCAGGCCGCTAAAGTAGCTGATTGGTTATCAAAGAAAAAATAAAGTTCCGTATGACAAGCCTTTTGCTTATGCAAAGGGCTTGTTTTTCTATATTTTCTCAAATACGATGAATGATAGAGATGTGAATTGTTGTTATGGGCTTGCAACAACTACTATAAATTCATTATCATGGAGACAGACTGACAAGAGAAGGAGTAATGGAAATACATGAATGAAGTAAAGCTTTCAAAACGATTAGAAGAAGTTGTGCGTGAAATACCAGTAGGATCTACAGTTGCTGATATTGGATCGGATCATGCGTATTTACCGTGCTATACAATTATAAATAATATTGCTACTAAAGCAGTTGCTGGAGAGGTTGTAGATGGACCATTTCGCTCTGCACAAGCAACTGTAGCTGAAAGTGGCTTACAAGATAAAGTAGATGTGCGTAAAGGGAATGGATTAGCTGTTATCGCGCCAGGAGAAGTAGATGTAATTACGGTTGCTGGAATGGGCGGAGCGTTAATTCGTGATATTTTAGAAAGTGGTAAAGAAAAATTAGAAGGTGTAACACGTTTAATTTTGCAGCCGAACATTGCAGCGCATCACATTCGTGAATGGTTTATTGAGAATGGATGGGAGCTTATCCATGAAAAAATCGTAAAAGAGGATGGGAAAATTTATGAGATTTTAGTAGGGGAGCGAGGAAATATTACGGTTCCTTACTCTGAAAATAAACAGGCTGAATTATTTATGGGACCATTTTTAATGAAAGAAAAAAGTGAAGCTTTCGTTGAAAAGTGGGAAGGAGAATTGAAAAACTTCCAAAATATTTTAAAGCAGTTAGAACGTGCGGTTGATTCTGAAGAAACAAAAGCGAAGCGTGCGGAAGTTGAAGCGAAAATGAAAATGATAGGGGAGGTTTTATCATGAGTAAAATTCCAAATGGCCATGAAATTATTTCTTTATTTGAAAGTATGTATCCGAAGCATTTGGCGATGGAAGGAGATAAGATTGGGCTGCAAATTGGAGCGCTTAATAAACCTGTGCAACACGTATTAATTGCGTTAGATGTAACGGAAGAAGTTGTGGATGAAGCAATTCAATTAGGAGCGAATGTCATTATTGCGCATCACCCTTTAATTTTTAACCCGCTAAAAGCGATTCATACAGATAAGGCATATGGGAAAATTATTGAAAAGTGTATGAAAAATGATATTGCAATCTATGCAGCACATACAAATGTGGATGTTGCTAAGGGTGGGGTAAATGATTTACTTGCTGAGGCGTTAGGATTGCAAAATACAGAAGTTTTGGCACCGACATATGCAGAAGAAATGAAAAAAATTGTTGTGTTTGTGCCTGAAACTCATGCAGAAGAAGTAAGAAAAGCATTAGGAGATGCAGGTGCTGGTCATATCGGCAATTATAGCCACTGTACGTTTAGCAGTGAGGGTACAGGTATGTTTATGCCTCAAGAGGGAACAAATCCTTATATCGGGGAAACTGGGCAGTTAGAACGCGTAGAAGAAGTGCGAATCGAAACGATTATTCCAGCTTCATTACAGCGAAAAGTAATTAAAGCAATGGTAACGGCACATCCATATGAAGAAGTAGCATATGATGTGTATCCGCTTGATAACAAAGGTGAAACATTAGGGCTTGGAAAAATAGGATATTTACAAGAAGAAATGACACTTGGACAGTTTGCAGAACATGTAAAGAAATCATTAGATGTAAAGGGTGCGCGAGTTGTTGGAAAATTAAATGATAGAGTGCGCAAAGTAGCTGTACTTGGTGGTGATGGTAACAAATACATCAATCAAGCTAAATTTAAAGGAGCAGATGTATATGTAACGGGTGACATGTATTATCATGTGGCTCATGATGCGATGATGCTCGATTTAAATATCGTCGACCCAGGACATAACGTTGAAAAAGTAATGAAGCAAGGCGTACAAAAGCAATTACAAGAAAAAGCAGATGCAAAAAAACTGAATGTACATATTCATGCTTCGCAATTACATACAGATCCATTTACATTTGTATAAGAAAAATAAAAACCGTTGCTCATGAAGGCAACGGTTTTTATTATTGTTCTTTTTTCACTTTTACACGAGGTAATATTTTTTGTAACGGTACTTTTCGAACTCTTTCCCATGTAGCAGGATTCATTGGGTCATATTGCTCTAAGAAAGCGATAACCTCTTTTGTAATTGGAGTTGGAGTAGAAGCACCTGCTGTAACAGCTACGTTTTCTACACCTTGTAGCCATTCTAATTTGATTTCACTTACATCTGCAACGCGGTATGCTTTCGTACCAGCAATTTCTTGTGATACTTGTGCTAAACGGTTTGAGTTATTACTTTTCGGATCACCGACAACAATTGTTAAGTCTGCAACATCAGCTTGCTTAGCAACCGCTTCTTGGCGAACTTGAGTTGCTAAACAAATTTCCTTATGGAATTCTGCCGTTGGGAATTTCTTCTGAATGTCCTCCATTAAATGTTGAACATCCCATTGACTCATCGTTGTTTGATTTGTAACTAAAATTTTATCCGTTGGAATTTCTAATGTTTTTAAATCATCGGCTTTTTCGATAAGATGAACGATATCAGGTGCGATACCAACTGCGCCTTCTGGTTCTGGATGATTTTTTTTGCCGATATAAATGACATGGTAACCTTCAGCCTTCTTTGCTTCAATAAGGTCATGTGTTTTTGTAACATCTGGGCAAGTGGCATCGATTGTTGTTAAACCTTTTTCTTTTGCACGTTGTTTAACTTCTGGAGAAACACCGTGTGCAGTGAAAATAACAGTACCAGAATCGATTTTATCTAAAATGTCTAATCGACTTGGACCATCTAATGTGATGATGCCATCTTCTTCGAATGCATCTGTTACATGTTTGTTGTGAACAATCATACCTAAAATATAAATAGGTCTTGGTAATGATGTATCTAATGCGGCGTTACGTGCAATAACCATCGCGTCCACAACACCGTAGCAATAACCACGAGGGGAAATTTTAACAATTTTCATATGAGTAATCCTCTCCTTCTAAACAAGGGATACTTTTGTGCATAGTCTTTTACATTATAAAGGAGGAGTGGATAGAAAACAAAGGATTGTTACACATATAGTTTTGGTTTTGTTGCTATTTTTTGAACAGGCTCCTCTCGTACTTCTTTTTCTATGACTGGCTCAATCACCATTTTTTTTCTTTTTCTTTTTTTGGGTGGAGGATGTGGAGTTGCTACCTCAACCTTTTCTGTTACGTCTTCAGTTTGATCTTCGGTTGGATTTTCTTCCGTACTTTTTCCAGAGGTGAGGATCTTAACAATGCTTGGTAGGTTACGCATAATGGGACCGTACTGTTCCACGACAGGGCTTACAGATTGAACGACTTGTGATACTTTTTCGATATTATTTATCATAGTAGTTGGATTCGAAATTAAATTCGAAAAAAAACTACCGATGCCACTACTTGATGCGGTTGGAGTTGTTGCGCCGCCGCGCGTTTCGTTTGATTCATACATTTGAGGAGGGACCATTTGCTCGGGATGCTGCTGCATGTATGGTTGATATTGCTGTTGATATTGCTGCGGGTATTGTTGTTGGTATTGTTGCTGATATTGCTGTCGATATTGAGGTGGCGGTTGCTGGTGCATCATTGGCGGTCCTTCCATTTGTCGATAAGGCGGAACCATTTGCATGTAAGGTTCGGTTGGATCGTGTTTTTTAAAGAGTTTAGCAAGAAATCCTTTCTTTTTTTGTGCCATCGGTGGTAGTTGTGGAATTGGGTATGGTGTATAAGGTTGCTGCCCTGGATTCGGATACATTTGTCTCATGGGGGATTTTGGAAACATGTGAGAAATCCTCCTTTCTTCAGTTAGGTATATACACATACAATATGCAATAAGAGGGAAGAAGGTTAGTTTTTGAAGTAAAAACCTAAACTAAAGATGGATTTTACTTGTAGATTTCGATATAATGTAGACTTGACTGATTTGTGCGCGCAGTAGAAATTTAGAAAGAAGGTGTAACTTATGACACAACAAACTTTTACACAGTATGATTTTAAACCATTTTTAATAGATGCAGTTCGTGAACTACGCTTTACAGAGCCGACAGGAATTCAGCAGAAAATTTTCCCGGTCGTGAAAAAAGGTGTAAGTGTAATTGGACAATCCCAAACAGGTTCTGGGAAAACACATGCATACTTACTTCCTACATTGAACAGAATTAACCCAGGTCGTGAAGAAGTACAACTTGTTATTACAGCGCCTACTCGTGAGTTAGCACAACAAATTTACGAAGAAATCGTGAAATTAACAAAGTTCTGTACGGAAGATCAAATGATTACAGCACGTTGTTTAATTGGTGGAACTGATAAACAACGATCAATTGAGAAGTTGAAAAAACAACCTCATATTGTAGTTGGAACGCCAGGACGTATTAAAGACTTAGTAGAAGAACAAGCACTGTTTGTTCATAAAGCAAATACGATTATTGTCGATGAAGCAGACTTAATGCTTGATATGGGATTCATTCATGATGTAGACAAGATTGCAGCACGCATGCCTAAAAACTTGCAAATGTTAGTTTTCTCTGCAACAATTCCTCAAAAACTAAAACCGTTTCTGAAGAAATACATGGAGAATCCAGAGCATATTCATATCAATCCAAAACAAGTTGCGGCTGGAAATATTGAGCATTATTTAGTGCCTTCTAAACATCGTAACAAAATCGATTTAGTGAAAAGAATGTTACTACAATTTAAACCGTATTTAGCAGTTGTTTTCACGAATACGAAGAAAATGGCAGATCAGGTTGCTGACGGATTAACGGAACGCGGCTTAAAAGTTGGACGAATTCACGGAGATTTATCACCTCGTGATCGTAAAAAAATGATGAAACAAATTCGTGACCTTGAATTCCAATATATTGTTGCAACTGATTTAGCAGCGCGTGGTATTGATATTGAAGGAATTAGTCATGTTATTAACTACGAACTTCCATCAGATTTAGATTTCTTCGTTCACCGAGTGGGAAGAACAGCACGTGCAGGCCATTCAGGTATTGCAGTGACGATTTATGATCCAGCAAACGAAGAAGCGTTAGATAGTTTAGAAAAACAGCGTCATATCGAGTTTAAACATGTAGATTTACGCGGAGATGAGTGGGCGGATTTAGGTGAACGTCGTCGTCGTAAGAGCCGTAAAAAACCAAATGATGAACTTGATGTTATGGCAACGAAAGTTGTTAAAAAGCCGAAAAAAGTAAAACCAAACTATAAACGTAAACTTGCAACAGAACGTGACAAAGTGAAGAGAAAATATAGCAATAAAAAAAGATAAGGGATTTCCCTTATCTTTTTTTATCCCGCTATTTACGGGGATAATAATCAGTGGAGAATGGAAAAAACAATTCACTACATATTTCTACAAATTATGCTATCATTATATCTATTGTATATTGAAGAGGTGATTGTATGTTAAAGATTGGATCTCATGTTTCTATGAGTGGTAAGAAAATGTTATTAGCAGCAAGTGAAGAGGCTGTTTCATACGGTGCAACGACGTTTATGATTTATACAGGTGCACCGCAAAATACAAGAAGAAAACCAATTGAAGAATTGAACATAGAAGCAGGAAGAAAACATATGGAACAAAACGGTATCGAAGAGATTATCGTACATGCGCCATATATTATTAATGTTGGAAATACGACGAAGCCAGAAACATTCCAATTAGGTGTAGATTTCCTTCGTATGGAAATTGAGAGAACATCAGCATTAGGTGTGGCAAAACAAATCGTTCTTCACCCAGGTGCGCACGTTGGTGCAGGGGCAGACGCTGGTATTCAACAAATTATTAAAGGACTGAATGAAGTATTAACGCCAGACCAGACGGTGAACATTGCGTTAGAAACGATGGCAGGAAAAGGAACAGAATGCGGCCGTAGCTTTGAAGAAATTGCAAAAATTATTGATGGTGTAACATATAATGAAAAACTATCAGTATGCTTTGATACATGCCATACGCACGATGCAGGATATGACATAGTAAATGACTTTGACGGTGTATTAAACGAATTTGATAAGATTGTTGGTATCGATCGTTTACAAGTACTTCATATTAATGATAGTAAAAATGTACGCGGCGCAGGAAAGGACCGTCATGAAAATATCGGTTTCGGACATATCGGTTATAAAGCATTGCATCATATTGTGCATCATCCGCAATTGATGCACGTACCAAAAATTCTTGAAACGCCATATGTAGGTGAAGATAAAAAGGACAAGAAGCCGCCATATAAATTAGAAATCGAAATGCTGAAAAATGGTACTTTTGATGAAGGACTTCTTGAAAAAATTAAAGCGCAATAAGGAGGGGAATATCCCCTCCTTATTTTAGTAGTTGCTGAAATAAAGTATTTACTTGTTGAGCAGTAGCGGGCGAGGTTACTTGAGCTATTTGTTTTAAGAGCGCTAGTCGTTCGTCATTATCGTAAATGTTAATATTCTTTCCTTTCATAAGTCCAACAATTTGATCAGCTTGTGCAGTCGTAATTGGAACGTCATATTCTTTACTATATTTCAATAATTCCTTTGTAGAAATATGATTTAATTTTTTATTTACAAGTTGTTTAATGAGGTTCATCGAGTTATCCTCCTTCACACGTTCTTCTATCGAAATATATGAGTACGTAGCTTGTACATATTCGTATAGAGTTTCTTTTTTCATGAGAAAAAGAAGCGTATGTTATAATATAAGGACAAAACTATAGAAAAAGAGTATAGGGAGGACTTATGGAGCAAAAGCAACATCGAAAAGAAAGTGTTATCCATCTTATGTATCGTTTAGTTATGATTATTTTTGGGGCAGCATGCGCAGCGGTAGCGATTGAATTGTTTTTAATGCCAAATAAAATTATTGACGGTGGAATTATTGGTATTTCTCTTATATTAGATTATCTTACTCCTAATATTTGG
The DNA here is from genome assembly GCF_007363175.1 of Bacillus sp. BD59S. NCBI lineage: Bacteria > Bacillati > Bacillota > Bacilli > Caryophanales > Bacillaceae > Bacillus > Bacillus sp. BD59S. The sequence continues at coordinate 3,998,959 of NZ_CP034686.1, read as the reverse complement.
TGGTTAAGTTTCTCTACTTTGGTCGTTATTCTCAATATCCCATTTATGTATTCGGGTTATAAGCAAATTGGAAAAACGTTCATGTTATCTTCGGCGTTCGGTATTGTAGCTCTAGCGTTTATTGAATCAACTTTACATGCTGTTCCGCCATTTACAACAGAGCCAATTTTAGCTACAGTGTTTGGTGGTCTTATTTTAGGTCTTGGTGTAGGGCTCGTTATTCGTCATGGTGGATCAATGGACGGAACAGAAATTATGGGTATTTTATTAACGAAGAAATTACCTTTCTCCGTAGGCGAATTTGTAATGTTTGTGAACTTATTCATTTTTGCATGGGCAGCATTTGTATTTGGTGTTGAACAAGCGATGTATTCTGTGATGACGTACTACATTGCATTCAAAACAATTGATACAGTCATTCAAGGTTTAGATGAAACGAAAGCTGTTTTAATTGTATCAGATCAATATGAGGAAGTATCAAATGCGATTTTGCATCGTCTTGGTCGTGGAACTACGAAGCTTGTAGCGAAAGGCGGTTACACGGATAAAGAAAAAGAAGTTATTTATGCAGTGGTAACACGTCTAGAAGTGACAAAGTTAAAATCAATTGTGTATGAAATTGATGCGAATGCGTTTGTTACGATTATGAGTACACAAGAGACAAATGGTGGTAAGTTTAAATCAGCTATTCACTAAAAAATTAATTATAATATCTTTTGAAAGCAGAGAATTTTTCTCTGCTTTTTGTTATAATAGTAAGGTTTCTTGAAAAAGTAGATATATTTTAGGCAGATTGGTTTACAACTATAATAAGCTGTACTATAATTCAAATAGATATAAATCGGAATCATTCTGAATTAAAATAGGTGAGATGCTATGAACAATATATTAGAAATAGAAGGATTATCATTTCGATATGAAGATCGAAATGTGTTAGAAGATATAAATTTGCAAGTTCCGAAGGGAGCTTTTTTAGGTTTAGTTGGACCAAATGGTTCTGGGAAATCAACGTTGCTAAAATGTTTATTAGGCGTTTTAAAGCCAAAACAGGGAAGTATTCGTTTGTTTGGTGTTGATAGTAAGAAGTTTAAAGAATGGAACAAAGTTGGTTATGTGTCGCAAAAGGCAAATAGCTTTAATTCTGGTTTTCCGGCAACTGTGTTTGAAGTTGTGTCAATGGGACTCGTTTCGAAAAAAGGGCTATTTCGCTTTTTGACGAAAAGCGATAAGGAAAAGGTAGAAAAAGCGATTGCTGATGTAGGAATGAGTGAGTTTCAAGGGCGCAATATCGGAGAACTTTCTGGTGGACAACAACAGCGTGTATTTATTGCTCGTGCGCTCGTTAGTGATCCTGAATTACTTATTTTGGACGAGCCTACTGTTGGAATCGATGTGAAGAATGTAGAAAGTTTTTATGAGATATTAGAGGATTTAAACAAGAGGTTAGGAATCACATTAATTCTCGTTACGCATGATATGGGAGCTGTTACCGAGAAAGTAACACATGTTGCATGCTTAAACCAACATTTACATTTCCATGGAAATGTAGAGAAGTTCCGAGAGTTAGAAGATGCAGAAATGTCCGTCTTATATGGACATCATGTTCATCGTTTAGAACACGAGCATGAGCATCACGGGAGGATATAATGATACAAGATTTTTTACAATATGACTTTTTACGTAACTCTTTATATGCAGGGATTTTAATAGGACTTGTTGCGCCACTTATCGGTGTATTTGTTGTCATTCGTCGTATGTCGCTTATTGCAGATGCGTTAAGTCACGTGACATTATCGGGTATTGCTGCAAGTTTATTACTAGAAAAAACAATTTTCACAGGGGGATTTTTAAATCCTTTATATATGGGTATGATTTTTTCTATGGGTGGAGCGTTACTTATTGAAAAACTACGTACTGTATATAAACATTATCAAGAATTAGCGATTCCGATTATTCTTTCAGCAGGAATGGGAATTGGCGTTATTTTTATATCACTTGCAAATGGATTTAACACAGATTTATTTAGTTATTTATTTGGGAGTGTAAGTGCTGTAACAAGTACGGATTTAATAATCATTGGCATTGTAGCAATTGTTGTTATTGTAACGATTACTTTATTATACAAAGAGCTGTTTTTACTATCTTTCGATGAGGAATACGCTGTATCAACCGGTTTGAGTGCAAAGTGGATTCACTTTATTTTCATTATATTGGTTGCGCTTGTCATTGCGGTATCAATGCGTGTAGTGGGGGTTCTTCTCGTATCATCATTAATGACGTTACCAGTTGCAGCAAGTATTCGTATTGCGAATGGATTTAAACAAACAATTTTCTTCTCCATTTTATTTGGTGAAATTGCAGTAATTGGTGGAATGTTTGCTTCGTATCAACTTGATTTAGCACCAGGTGGTACAATTGTTATGATAGCGGTTCTTATTTTAATTGGTGCGATTTTATGGAAAAAGAAAAAAACTGCATAAAGTAGGGATAGATATGAATCTAACAGAAGCTTTACGCCTAATGAAAGATAAAGGATACAAACATACTGGGAAAAGGGAAGAAATGCTCAGGTTATTTGCAGCTCACAATCGTTATTTAACGGCGAAGGACGTTCTAGAGCATATGAAGGATGATTATCCAGGTCTTAGCTTTGACACGATTTATCGTAACTTAACGGTGTTTGCTGAAATCGGTGTTTTAGAACAAACGGAATTAAACGGTGAAAAACATTTTCGTTTTACATGTTCTATTATGGAACATCATCATCATTTTATTTGTTTAGATTGCGGAGGGACGAAAGAGATTACTTCTTGTCCGATGGATTTTATGAATAAAGATTTTAACGGTTATGAAGTAACTGGTCATAAGTTTGAAATATACGGCCGTTGTCCAAAATGTGCAAAGTAAAAGCTCGTCAGTTCTATAACTGACGAGCTTTTTTACGTAGAAAAGAAGGTTGCTCACAAATGTTGTGGGCAACCTTCTTTTTATTGTTCTTGTGTTTCTTTTTCTTTTTCTCGTTCAGCAGCCATTTCAGCAGCAATTACGTCGATTTCTTTTTTCAGTTCTTCTACCATTATTTCTTCTGGTACTTTACGAACGACTTGCCCTTTGCGGAATAATAGTCCTTCTCCGCGCGCGCCGGCAATACCGATATCAGCTTCACGAGCTTCACCAGGACCATTTACAGCGCAGCCAAGTACTGCAACCTTAATTGGTACTTGTAGTGTAGAAATGTACTCTTCCACTTCATTAGCGATACTAATTAAATCAATTTCAATACGACCGCAAGTTGGACAAGAAATAAGTGTTGCTGCATTAGATGCAAGGCCGAATGACTTTAATAGTTCACGCGCAACTTTTACTTCTTCAACTGGGTCAGCACTTAATGAAATACGTAGTGTATTTCCGATGCCTTTACTTAAGATTGCTCCAAGACCAGCGGCACTTTTTACAGTTCCTGCAAATAACGTTCCAGATTCTGTGATACCTAAATGTAGTGGATAATCAAAAGCACGTGCAGCTTTTTCGTATGCTTCAATTGCCAAGTTAACATCAGAGGCTTTCATAGATACGATAATATCATGGAAATCTAAGTCCTCTAAAATTTTAATGTGATGTAGGGCGCTCTCAACCATACCATCTGCAGTTGGGTATCCGTACTTTTCTAAAATGTGACGCTCTAATGAACCTGCGTTTACACCGATACGGATTGGAATACCACGTTCTTTTGCTGCATTTACAACAGCTTCTACTTTATGGCGACGACCAATGTTACCTGGATTGATACGTACTTTATCAATGCCGCCTTCAATTGCTTTTAAAGCAAGGCGATAATCAAAATGAATATCAGCAACAAGCGGAATGTTGATTTGTTTTTTAATATCAGCAATAGCATTTGCTGCGCGTTCGTCTGGAACAGCAACACGCACGACTTGACAACCAGCTTCTTCTAAACGTTTAATTTCAGCAACTGTTGCTTCAACATCATGTGTTTTTGTTGTTGTCATACTTTGTATAATTAATTCATTATTACCGCCAATTGTTAAATTACCGACTTTAACTGGACGTGTTTTTGTACGATGAGTCATTTCATTCACGAATAGATCGCTCTCCTTATAAAAGAAGTTTCTTATTTAGTCCCTTATATCAATGATAGTATACGTGATACAGGGCTATAGAAACCGAAGTGCTCGGTTTCACTTTTACTATTGTATCAGCGCCTTTATGTAATTGACAAGGATTAAGTGATTGCTTATTGATATAACGGGAATTTATAAGACTTTCCAAGTTGTATTTTTGTAGCAGTTGTATTTTTATTTAATTGTTTAAAATCATCAATTACTTTTTCGATAGAAGGAATTTTCTTCTTATTAATTGCTTCTGTAATGGAAAGAACCGTATCACCTGTTTTGACTTCAATTGTTTTATAAGTGACATCTGTTTCTTTTTCCGCCTTGTTTTCTTTCTTTTGTTTTGTATTTGTACTTTCTTGTTTTATCGTTTCGGCCGCATTTGTCTTTTTATATGAACTTAACATCGGTAAAGTGCCGATTTTTATATCGTAATAAAATATATAACCAAGAACAAGCACGAATAAGAATATACCTAATCTCTTCATATTCTTCACTCCTTTGCTAGGAATATATGCTTGTCCAAAAAAAAAATGCCTATTTAGGCATTTTTTTCGTTCGGTTTTGGAACTTCTTTAATTGTTAAGTATAGAACAATTAAAACAACTGCGATATAAATGAATGTTGAGCCAGGTACAACGATTTTGAATAAATCCATAATCATAAAGAAGATTGTTGGAATTGTGTAGCTGTAGGCAGTTAACGTCCATACTTGCTTATAAGATAATTTACGTTGACCACTCATAGCAGAACCGATAAACGCAAGTAAAGTAATTCCTAAGAAAGTAATGAACAATTGGAATAGATATACTAAGACTCCGATAACAGCTAGTAAAATTGGATAAATACTATCGAATACAGAAATGAAATCTTGCAAATCTTTTTTCTCAAGAGATGTCCCTAATAAATCATTGTAGGAGTATGTTTGCGTCTGGCCATTTCCTATAGAAACTACTTTATCTTTTAAAATAAATAAACCAGTTTTATTTTGATACTTTTCGATATCTGTTGTATTTGGATCAAATACGAAAAGAGCATCTCCCTCTTCTTTTTGAATAGGTTGTTCAATATCAGCTTTTAGTTCACCATTTTCGATTTTAAAATCAGGTAAATCTTTTTCAATTGCTTGATTTACCATAGTAACACTATCTTGGATAAAGCTACCGTAAAAGAATGTTCTTGGAATAGTAGTGATTAGACAAAGTAGCATAATATACAAAATGGTTTTTCCGATTTTTTGAAAACGGAATAGCGCCATATCTTTAGGCGAATATACGCTTTTGACTAATTGGGTAAATATGGACATAGATTCACTTCCTTTATGTATGTATAAAATCATTGTAACGTAGGAATCTAGGGAATCTCAAGATATATTATATTTACATATAGTAGAGATAACTAAATTTCTTTTTATTAATTTTCTTCTTTTAAATGAGAAAAATACAATTGACACTTTTCTTTTCTATATGGTAAATTTATCTTACATTTCTTAAAGGATATATCTGATAGGAATTCCTTTATTTGATGTATTGTTACATACATAATTGTGGACCCTTAGCTCAGCTGGTTAGAGCAGACGGCTCATAACCGTCCGGTCGTAGGTTCGAGTCCTACAGGGTCCATATCCATTTCACGTGTTTATTATGTCAGTAGGAAGCTTCCTTGTAGAAGGGGGCTTTTTTTATGAAATATATGAGCATTTTAATTGAAAAGAAGTGGGAATTTTGCTACTTTAATGATAGCAAGACAATGTGATTTATTTGTTTGCACCCTATGGCAATTAGGGTAGAATGTAGTTGTATGTCACTTAAGTGGCAATACATAAACTGGGAGGAATATAACAATGGCAAAACACGAATTACCAAATTTACCTTATGCGTATGATGCTTTAGAGCCTCACTTTGACAAAGAAACAATGAACATCCATCATACAAAACACCATAACACGTACATCACAAACTTAAACGCTGCTTTAGAAGGTCATGCAGAATTAGCTGACAAAAGCGTAGAAGAATTAGTTGCAAACTTAAACGAAGTACCAGAAGCAATCCGTACAGCAGTACGTAACAATGGTGGCGGACATGCTAACCACACATTCTTCTGGACGATCTTATCTCCAAACGGCGGCGGACAACCAGTAGGCGAACTTGCAACTGCAATTGAAGCGAAATTCGGTAGCTTCGATGCATTCAAAGAAGAATTCGCAAAAGCTGGCGCAACTCGCTTCGGTTCTGGTTGGGCTTGGTTAGTAGTAAATAATGGTGAGTTAGAAGTAACAAGCACGCCAAACCAAGATTCTCCTCTAACTGAAGGTAAAACTCCAGTTATCGGTTTAGATGTTTGGGAACATGCTTACTACTTAAATTATCAAAACCGTCGTCCAGACTACATCGGTGCATTCTGGAACGTTGTAGATTGGAACGCTGCTGAAAAACGTTACCAAGAAGCAAAATAATTGTAATAACGATAGAAAAAGCTAGGAGAATGCTCCTAGCTTTTTTCTATGCTTTCCTTTTACATAATTGGGCTTGTCTTTGGAAGACTAGAACATGAAGTAAAGGAGAGTTGTGTATGAAGTGGAAACATATAATTGGTGACGTTGAAGTGAATCGGGATTTAGTGTTATTACTCCTTATTGGAGGTTTATACACGCTCGCAATTTCTTTATCGAATACGTTTGTTAACATTTATTTATGGAAACAAACACAAAATTATGTGAATCTCGGCTTGTATAATTTGGCCAGCGTTGTATTGCAGCCCCTCACATTTCTTATAGGTGGGAAATTAGCGAAGCGTATTGATCGCTCGATCTTGTTACGAATAGGCGTAGGCACGTTAGCAATTTTTTTTATCGTTGTTTTAGTAGCGGGAAAAAGCGCTTCTCACTATATTTTATTAATGGGGGCTCTTTTAGGAGTCGGATATGGTTTTTACTGGCTCGCGTTTAACTTATTAACATTTGAGATTACAGAACCAGAAACAAGAGATTTCTTTAACGGGTTTCTTGGGCTTCTTACATCCTTCTCTGGCATGATTGGACCGATAGCAGCTGGATACACAATTTCACGTATGGAGAAGTGGAGTGGTTATACGGTCATATTCTTCCTCTCGTTACTGTTATTTGCAATTGCTGTCGTTTTAAGCTTTTTTGTATCTAAGAGAGAATGTGAAGGGCGTTATGAGGTTACACAAGTTTTGAAAGAGCGACGGATTGATAAAAATTGGGGGAGAATTACACGTGCTCATTTTTTCCAAGGATTGAGAGAGGGAACATTCATTTTTGTTATTTCAGTATACGTGTACTTAGCAACTGATAGTGAGCTTGCATTAGGGAAATATAGCTTAGTAAATTCTGCTGTATCATTTGTATGTTACTATTTAGTTGCTCGTATGTTAAAGAAAGAGTGGCGAAAAAAAGCAATTTTACTTGGAGGCATTATTTTATATGCTGTCGTATTTTTAGTTATATTCAATGTTACATACACAAAATTACTTATTTATGCAGCATGCATTGCGATTGCATACCCTATTTTACTCGTTCCATATGGATCGATGACATATGATGTAATTGGTAGAGCGAAAAATGCGAGAGAGTGGCGTGTAGAGTATGTTGTTGTCCGAGAATTATGGTTAAATGCTGGGAGAATTTGTTCAGTTTTAAGTTTTTTATGTGCTGTATTATTCTTTCCGCCTGAAAAGAGTTTACCTTTCTTACTATGTATTTTAGGTGCTGGACATTTTCTTATTTATTTTGCAGTTAAAAATGTCAAATATGATGAAGGAAATGCAGGGAACACAAGTGTTGTAGCACAAGGAACCACGCAGAATCAAACAGAACCAGAAGGTTAACTTATCGTTTGTTTTATGCTAGAATAGAAAAAGATGTAAGACAGCAGTGAGGACACCTGTATGAAGGTGTCCCTTTCAAATTACATAGCTGTTGGTAGAGGGGGTTTGTATGGGCAAGAAACAGAAACAACAAAAGAAAAAGACTCACGTTCCTTTTCGGTTAAACGTGCTGTTTTTCTGCGTGTTTTTAATGTTCTCCGCGGTTATTGTAAGGCTTGGTTATGTACAAATTGTTCGCGGTGAGGAATATAAGAATGAAGTGGAGAGGAAAGAAAACTCGACGATAAGTAATCCTGTACCACGTGGGAAAATATTTGACCGTTATGGGCGACCTGTAGTAGATAATGCAGCTGTACGTACGATTACATTTACAAAAATGAAAGGATCAACTGCAGAGGCTCGCTTAGAAACAGCGAAAAAATTAGCAGATTTGATTGAAGTACCGACAGATAAATTAACAGATCGCGATAAAAAAGATTATTGGCTTGCTATTCATAAAGAAGAAGCGCAAGAAAAAATTACGAAAAAAGATCGTCAAGAGTTTAAAGATAAAAAAATTGACGATAAAGAATTAGATGAGCGTCAACGAAATCGCGTGACGGAAGAAGAAGTGAATCAATTATCCGCAAAAGATTTAGAAGTACTAGCGATTAAAAGCAAAATGGACGGCGGATATGCGATGACGCCACAAGTCATTAAAAAGGATGCTACAGAACAAGAATATGCGATTATTAGTGAAAATCTAGCAGCATTACCGGGTGTAGATACGAATGTTGATTGGGATAGAAAATACGTTTATGATGATCTATTCCGAAGTGTACTTGGCGGGGTGTCAACGTCTGATGAAGGTTTACCGAGAGAAAGACTAGATTACTATCTTGTTCGTGATTATAACCGAAATGACCGCGTAGGAAAAAGTTATCTTGAGCAGCAATATGAAGATAGTTTGCACGGTAATAAAGCGGAAGTGAGAAATATTACGGATAAAAACGGTAATATTTTAGAAACGATTAATGTATCAAAAGGGCAAAGTGGTAACAATCTGAATTTAACAATTGATATGGAATTACAAAAGCGTGTAGAAGAAATTATCACGAAAAATTTATTGAGATATAAAGGGGGACAACCTCTTTTAGATCGTGCATTCGTTGTAATGATGAATCCCAAAAATGGTGAAGTTTTATCTATGGCAGGGAAACAGTTAGTAGAAGAAAATGGCGAAACGAAAGTGCAAGATTTCGCATTAGGAACGATGACAAGTTCTTATCCGATGGGATCAACTGTAAAAGGTGCGACAGTACTTACTGGGTATCAGACAGGTGCCATTCAACCAGGTTCAGTTCAACTTGATGAACCAATCAGATTAAAGGGAACGCCACAAAAATCTTCGTGGAAGACGATGGGATACATTAATGATTTAACAGCATTAAAAATGTCTTCTAACGTATATATGTTTAAAACAGCGATGAATATCGCAGGTGTTCAATATGTGAAAGGTGGTACGTTAGATATACCACAAAAAGCATTTGATACGATGCGATATTATTTCGGGCAGTTTGGACTTGGTGTAAAAACAGGTATCGATTTACCAAATGAATCTGCGGGTCAAACAGGTAGAGGAAATCAGCCAGGTTTCTTATTAGATTTATCAATTGGGCAGTATGACACTTATACACCACTTCAATTAGCACAGTATGTTTCAACAATTGCAAATGGTGGTTACCGTATGCAGCCGCAAGTTGTAAAAGAAATTCGTCAACCAGAAGCGAAACAAGGTGAAGTTGGAAAAGTCGTTCATTCAATGGAACCGAAAGTACTAAACCGTATTGATATGCCTGAATCACAAATTAAACGTGTTCAGGAAGGATTTAGACAAGTATTTAATGAGTCTGGTGGTACAGCTGCGAAATACTTTACAGGCGCATCATATAAAGCTGCTGGTAAAACAGGTACAGCTCAAACTGTGTATGGCGGAGATAAAGAGATTGGTAGAAAAGCAAACGGTGAGCGTAAAGAAACATATAACTTAACATTAGTAGGTTATGCGCCACTTGAAGACCCTGAAGTAGCATTTTCTGTTGTTGTACCTTGGGTAGATGATAAATCAGGTATTAACGGATATATTAGTCGTGACATTATGGACGCGTACTTTGATTTAAAAAAAATAGAAAATGGTGAAGCTACAAAGGAAGAAATAGATAATAAAAAGAAAAATAAAGAGCAAGATGATGAATAAAAAAGTTTTAAAAAAGCACACTATCTGAAAAGATAGTGTGCTTTTTTTTATGGTTCATGCATACGTTTTAATAAAGTGGACAAGCAGATCATATCGGAATTTTAAGGGATCTCACAAATGATACGTATGCATTCACTATGGGAGCGATTTTATGGACCAATCCTCAGTGAAGATGAACAGTGGTTACGGATTAATAATTTACCTAATGTTGATTCTTGTGGAACTTTACAAAACTTTTACAAACAATTAAAACCGAATTAATAGTTTAGCAGTATTCTTATATCTGTAATCCTGTTATTTCCGGTTACTTCTAGGAGGAAGAACACGTGAAATGGATAAGTGCATCGATTAAAGTTTTCATACTGTCGATATGTTTCTTTTATGTTGGCACGTCTACTGCATTTGCTGTGAATGAAATGGGAGAAGTGAGAGTTGATGGATCCTCAACGGTTTTTCCTATTATAGAAGCAGTAGCGGAGGAATATACAAAGGTGCATCCGAACGTGAAAATTTCCATCAGTGTTTCTGGAACAGGAGGAGGATTTAATCGTTTCAGTAAAGGAGAAGTAGATATAAATAATGCTTCGAGAGTAATGAAACAAGTGGAAGAAAATGAAATGAAGAAAAACTCCATTCAGTTTACACCGTTTGAAGTTGCCTACGATGGTCTTACAATCGTTGTGAATCGTCAAAATACTTGGGTAGACAATATGACGGTAGACGAGTTACGTCTATTATGGAGTGAAGATGAAAGTGAAAAGCGATGGTCACAAATTCATTCATCATGGCCACGTGAACAGGTAAAGTTTTATGCGCCAGGTGTAGACTCTGGTACGTATGATTATTTTCAAAATGTCATCTTACAAAAAAGTCGCATTGTAAAAAAAGTCTCTTTGTCTGAAGATGATCAAGTTATTATGCAAGGGGTAATGAATGATAAAAATGCCATTGCTTTTGTAGGATATGCTTATTATATGGCCAATCGAGATAAGGTGAGAGCAATAAAAGTAAATGGTGTACTTCCGACGAAAGATACCATTCAATCAGGTGAGTATAAGCCGTTATCTAGGTCGCTATTTGTTTATGTGAATCATGCATCTATCCGAAATAAAATGAATGTAGCAAATTATATTGAGTTTATGATTCAGCATGTTGGTAATCTCGCTGAAGAGGTAGGATATGTAAAATTACCAAAAGAAAAATACAATGAACAGCTGCGGATGTTAACAGAAATAAAAAGGTAATGTCAGGGTGGAAAGGGGTTTTCATCTTTGGCTTATAATGACAAAAGTCAAATTACATTTTCTGTACAACATTTGATTGAAAGAAATACAAAACAAAGAAAAAAAACGCAGCGAATCAATCGAATCGTTCCATTATTACTAAAAATAATTGCTAGCGTGTCTATTGCGACGACACTTGGAATTATTTTTACGCTTTCTAATGAAACAATAATGTTTTTTCAAAAAGTATCATTGCTCTCCTTTTTGACAGAGAAAGAATGGTTACCTTTTTTTGAAGATCCTAAATTCGGTATATTACCACTTATATGTGGAACGGTACTTGTAACAGCAATCGCTATGTGCGTAGCAATTCCTATCGGTTTAGCGTGTGCCGTATTTTTAAGCGAATATGCTTCAAACAGTGTAAGAAAAGTATTAAAACCGATGTTAGAACTATTAGCAGGTATCCCGACAATTGTATATGGCTTTTTTGCATTAACAGTTGTTACACCGCTTTTACAACGGATTATACCTGATTTACAGTTTTTTAATGCGATTAGTCCAGGTGTTGTGATTGGCGTTATGATGATACCTACAATTGCCTCTCTCTCTGAAGACGCAATGAGAGCTGTAGCGAAAGGAACGAAAGAAGCTTCGTTAGCACTTGGATCAACTCGGTTTGAGATGGTAAAACAAGTCGTGTTTCCTTCGGCTTTTACAGGGATTATGGCAGCGATTATATTAGCTGCTTCCAGAGCAATCGGTGAAACGATGATCGTTGTAATTGCAGCGGGATCCACGCCGAACGTATCGCTCGATCCGACACACTCTATTCAAACGTTAACGGCTTATATTGTGCAAGTGAGTTTAGGTGATGCTCCGCATGGAACAATTACTTATTACAGCATGTACGCTGTAGGCGCAACGTTATTCTTATTTACTTTTATCATGAACATCATTTCTCAGTTTATTATGCGCCGTTTTAGGAGGGTGACATAATATGCGAATGTTGAATCATAAAAAAATACAAGAAAATATGGCATCACGTTTTTTAAAAGATCGAGTTTACAAAACGTTATTTTATATAGCTATTTTGTTTTCAATAGTAATACTGCTTATTTTGCTTTTTCAAATTTTTGAAAAAGGTATAAGTTATCTTTCGTTAGAGTTCTTTACAAACTTCGCTTCGCGTAATCCGAAAGAAGCTGGGATCGCTGCGGCATTGTCAGGAACAATATTGTTTATGAGTATTGTTATACCAGTCTCCTTTATATTTGGAGTCGGAACTGCTCTTTATTTAGAACAATATGCGAAAGAATCTATATTTAAAAAGGTAATAGAAATTAATAATCAAACGTTAGCAGGAGTACCTTCCGTTGTATTTGGATTACTCGGCTTAACTATTTTTGTATATGCTCTTCATTTAGGTGAGAGTATCATTGCGGCGGCACTGACGATGAGTTTACTCGTCTTACCTACAGTTGTTGTAGCAAGTCAAGAAGCGATACGATCAGTACCAAGCTCATTATTAGAAGCTTCTTACGGATTAGGTGCTACGAAGTGGCAAACGATGTATCGAATTGTATTGCCATATGCTTTCCCAGGAATTATAACGGGTTGTACGTTAGCGATATCAAGAGCGATTGGAGAAGCGGCACCGTTATTAGTTATTGGGGCACTTGCATTTGCAAATTATGTTCCGTTTAGTATGTTTGATAGATTTACAGTTTTACCAATTCAAATTTTTAATTGGATGAGTAGACCTCAAGAAGAATTTCAGTATGTAGCAGCTGCTGGGATGATTGTTTTGTTAGGTTTATTGCTCTTGATCAATATATTTGTCCTATGGTTACGAAATCGAAAATAAGTTGGAAATGGATGAAAGGGGAATTCAAATGGTAGCAACAGTAGTAAATGTACAGGTGAAAAACGAGGAGAAAATTGAGACTGCGCCAAAGAAAGTAGTATTTGATACGAAAAACTTAAATTTATGGTACGGAGAAGACCATGCCTTAAAAGATATTAACTTAAGCATTCATGAGAATGAAGTTACGGCAATTATCGGGCCAAGTGGTTGTGGTAAATCAACGTACTTAAAAACATTAAATCGTATGGTAGAGTTAGTACCAATCGTGCGAACTACAGGCGTAATTGAATATAGAGAGCGCAATATATTTGATAAATCATACCCAGTTGAAGAATTACGAACACATGTAGGAATGGTGTTCCAAAAACCAAATCCATTTCCAAAATCTATTTATGAAAATGTAGCATACGGGCCGAAAATTCATGGTATTAGCGACAAGAAAACGCTAGATGAAATCGTTGAAAAAAGTTTACGTGGAGCAGCGATTTGGGATGAGTTAAAAGATCGTTTGCATGATAATGCATACGGTTTATCTGGTGGACAGCAACAGCGTCTATGTATCGCACGTTGTTTAGCGATTGAACCAGACGTTATTTTAATGGATGAGCCAACATCGGCACTAGATCCCATTTCAACATTAAAAGTAGAAGAATTAATTCAAGAGTTAAAGAAAGACTTTAGTATCGTTATCGTAACGCATAACATGCAACAAGCTGCGCGTATTTCAGATAAAACTGCTTTCTTCTTAAGTGGAGAAGTTGTGGAGTATACAGATACAAATAAATTATTTACGACACCTTCAGATAAGCGTACAGAAGATTATATTACAGGCCGATTCGGTTGATGTCGCTAGCAAGGCTAAGAGCAAATACCCTCTTAACAGAGGGTATTTCTTATTTTTACCTCATTTAAATTAGAGAAGTAATACTTCTCCTATCTTAAGGCTTATTATAAGTAGGCTAGGTAGGAGAGTTATATATATTGGCACATAATATTGAGGGGGAAGAAACAATGGTACGAGAACAATTTCAATGTGATTTAAAAACGTTACAGCAAAAGGTGATTGAGCTTGGTGAACTAGCGAGAGAAGCTTTATTGCTTGCTATGGAAGGCCTTCATAAAAAGGATGTAGAGAAAGCGTTAGAGGTAATAGATGGTGATTATCGTATGGATCATTTAGAAGAGGAGATAAATGATCTTGCGCTTATGCTTATTACGAAGCAGCAACCTGTAGCAAGTGATTTAAGAAGGATTTTCATTTCAATTAAAACAGCGACAGATTTAGAACGTATTGCAGATCATGCTGTTAATATTGCGAAATCAACCATTCGTCTCGGGGAAAAAGACGTGTCGGTTAGTTTGCACAATCTTGATGAGATGTTTGCGATTGCAAATAAGATGTTACAGTTAGCGTTAGATGCATATGAGCAAGAAAATTTAACTTTTGCAAAGCAAATTGCCGAAATGGATGATTCTGTTGATGAAATATATGGGAAAGCGATTCGTGAATTTATATCTTCAGTTCCAGAACAACCAGAAGCAATTACACAAATTACACAGTTATCCTTTGTAGCGAGATATATTGAACGTGTAGCAGACCATATTACAAATATTGCTGAAAATGTTTTTTATTTAGTAAAAGGAAAGCATTACTTATTAAATGAATAAAGAAAAAAGCAGGTGAAACATCACCTGCTTTTTTTAGTCAAAACATGACAAAAAAAGCTCGTTGTTTCCTTTAGTTTATGATGATAAGATGTATCATAATATAATGGAAAAAATAGGGCGTATATGTTATTCGCTTATTAAGTAATATTTTACAAATTTAATAGTAAGCGCTTTCTTCAGTTGTTGAAAGGTGAATGTATATAAGGGGAAGTTTACTGCCTGTCGGCCCGATTGGTCAAGGCTAGTAATCAGTAGGGGATGAAGAAAACCCCCACTGATTAAAGTTTCACTTTATTTTATACTGCTAGTTAATGCTGGGTAGATAATATACATATCGTATATGAAGTTACTGAACATTATATAAGTGGAGGCTGAAGTATATGAAGGGGGTTATTTTAGCTGGAGGAAAAGGACGACGCCTTAGACCATTAACATGTAATACTCCAAAGCCGATGTTGCCATTATTAGAAAAGCCAGTTTTAGAATACAATATTGAATTATTACGTCAGCATGGTATACGTGAGATTGCAATTACTGTTCAGTATATGAGTACGGCCATTAAGCAATATTTTGGTGACGGTAGCAAATGGGGCGTCAATTTGTACTACTTTGAAGACTCTCCACCGCTTGGAACTGCAGGGAGTATTAAACAAGCGGAAAAATTTTTGGATGAAACGTTTGTTGTCATAAGTGGGGATGCGTTAACTGATTTTCAATTATCAGAAGGAATTACGTTTCATGAACAAAAGAAAAGAATGGTAACTATGTTTGTAAAGGAAGTAGAAAATCCACTCTCATTCGGTTTAGTTGTAATGAACAAAGAACAAGAGGTTACACGATACATAGAAAAACCGAGTTGGAATGAAGTGGTCTCTAATATTGTAAATACAGGTATATATATTATGGAGCCAGAAATTTTTTCTTACATACCGCCCCGAGAATTTTTTGATTTCAGTCAAGATGTGTTTCCCTTATTAGCAGATAAGAATGTATTATTTGCATATTTGTCAGAAGGTTACTGGTTAGATATCGGTACATTTGATCAATATCGACAAGCCCAATTTGATTTGTTAACGAAAAAATTGCAAGTACCTATTCCATATACGGAAGTATTACCGATGGTATGGATGGGAGAAGGGGTAACGATTGGAAAAGGAACGAAAATTCACGGCCCTTCTTTTATTGGAGGGGGAGCAAAAATTGGTGCTGGTGCTGTAATTGAGCCGTACTCTATTATTGGGAAAAATAGTGTTGTTTCAAGTTATTCTCATCTTCAAAAAAGTATTATTTTTGCAAATGCGCATATTGGGGAATATTGTGAGTTATTAGAAACGACAATAGGAGAACATACAATGGTAGAAGATGACGTTACACTGTTTCAAAAAAGCATTGTAGCGGACCATTGCCATATAGGGAAAAGTACGGTAATTAAGCAAAAGGGAAAGCTATGGCCATATAAGGCAATTGACAGTCATTCGGTAGTCGGATCGGCTGGTGTTCAAGAAAGTGAGAAGAGTGCAGGATGGTTGCAAAAAAGCCGCATTGTAGGAAGAGGTAATGTGGAGATTACGCCTCAATTTATTGTAAAGGTTGCGATGGCGTACGGCTCTCTTTTTGCCAAAGGGGAAAGTGTATTAATCGGGAGTCAAGAACATATAGAAATGACTTCTTATAAAAATCTTTTTCTTCATGCGATTCATGGTATTGGGATTCATACGATGGAATGCAAAGAAATGAACGAATCACTTTTTCAGTACAGCATTCAAGATTTGCAATGTGCGGGCGGGGTTTTCATTCAAGCGGAAAAGGAAAAAGAGGTTGTTATAAAGTTGTATGGTAAGGATGGGGCACAGTTAACGTATAAGCAGCAAAAAGCGATAGAACAAGTGTATATGTCTGAGTCGTTTTATTACGTATGTGAGAAGGAAATGGGGCGGAATAAGCTAGTACACGTTTCTTTACATGATTATATAGAGGCTGTATTAGAGCGTATTGATACTGAGAAAATAAAAAAACAGAAGTTCCATCTTCTTATTAATAAGAGAAATGATATGTTACAACATTTGCTTATGCTCTTTTTGCAAAGGCTCGGATGCACAGTTACGTGGATTTATGCGGGCGAACAAAAGGATCATGTGAAAGCTTTGATGAAATCAAGTAAAGCAAATATGGCGCTTATGTTTTCAGAGCAAGGAAATTATTTTGAGTTATATGATAATCATAGTAATATTTACCAAGGAACAAATTTTGAAGAGGTAGATATACCAGATTTATTACTGGAGTCGGCAGGAAATATTTACCCAATGTCTTTGAAATTAGGAGAATGTTACCTTTTGTTTTATACGCAGGATGAAAAAAAATCGTTTCAAGCGAGATGGAAGCGAGATATTTTATATCGAATTGGAAAATTATTTGAGTTAATAGCATTGCAGGGAAAAACCTTTCTCAGCATAGTAGAGCAATCGCCGCCGCTCTATTTACTTTGTGATGAAGTTGTATGTTCGTGGAATGAAAAAGGGAAAGTAATGAGGAAATTATTAGCTGATATCGAAAGAAAGGAAGAAGGTATATTTGAAGGAGTGCAGTTCAAATATACCGAAAAAGAGTGGTCTTATATCGTTTCTGACACAAAACAACCGAAATTTTTAGTGTATTCGCATGCTAGAAACCCAGTAATAGCAAGGGAAAACATGAAAAATCTTATAGAAAAAATTAGACAATATCAAAAGGTGTAGAATTTTTATTTTAAAAGTGGTATTATAGTATAGTCTGATTTAAGTTATTAGTACTGGAGGGAAATAAGAATGCGTGTGAATATTACTCTAGCATGTACAGAATGCGGAGATCGTAACTATATCTCAAAGAAAAACAAACGTAACAACGCTGAGCGTATCGAGCTTAAAAAGTATTGCAAGCGTGACAAGAAGTCTACGTTACACCGTGAAACAAAGTAAGCAGTAGGAATATTTTCCTACTGTTTCTTTTTTTATTCGATTCCTCTCTTAAAAGTGATACACTATCATCGTAGAGCAAAGTATCACTGTGAGGGGGGAAATGTGTGAGAGAAGAGAAACTACGTTTACGTAAACAAATAATAGAGCACATGAATTCTTTATCAAGAGAACGGTATACAAATTTATCAGAGCAAATAGCATTTTCGTTGTATGCGCAAAAAGAGTGGGCTGAAGCTAAAACAATTGGAATCACTCTCTCAATGGAAAATGAAGTGAATACATATTCTATTATCGAAAAAGCTTGGGAAGAAGGAAAGAAAGTTGTTGTTCCGAAGTGCAATAAAGAAACAAGAACGATGTCCTTTAGGCAAATTAGCAATTTTGATCAGTTAGAAACAGTGTATATGAATTTACGTGAGCCAATTCCAGCGCTTACGGAAGAAGTGAATGCAGATGAAATTGACCTTCAAATTGTACCAGGTGTAGCTTATACAGAGCGAGGAGAACGGATTGGATATGGTGGTGGCTATTATGATCGTTATCTCATGCATTATAAAGGGAAAACGCTATCATTAGCTTATAGTTTTCAAATGGTGGACCATATTCCAATAGAGCCGTTTGATCAAAATATAGAAAAAATTATTACAGAAAAAGGAACAATGGTTAAAAATGGGCTTGTATAGACAAATAAAAATTGACGAGACTTTTTCTTCTTGATTATAATAAAATATGTGAACGTTTTCTTATTATAATTTTGTATAGTAAGTGAGCATAGAGGGTGATGAAATGGTATCTATATATGATATTCAGCAATTGCTAAAGAAATTTGGTACGATTATTTATACGGGAGATCGAATTGCAGATTTACAATTAATGCAAGATGAATTGCGTGAATTAAATCAATCACAGCTAATTGATCCACAAGACTATCAAACAGCTTTATTTTTATTGAAGCAAGAAATTCAAAAAGAGCTAAATAAGAATTAGATAAAGGTAGGTAAGCAACATGGAAGAGAAATGGTTAGTTGGTGTTGACCTTGGTGGTACAACGATTAAATTAGCATTTATTAATGTATACGGTGAAATTTTACATAAGTGGGAAATCCCTACGAATACAAATGAGCAAGGAAAACATATTACACTTGATGTAGCGAAAGCTATTGATAAAAAGTTAGAAGAGTTAGGCGAATTAAAAAGTAAGTTAATCGGTATTGGTATGGGAGCTCCTGGTCCTGTACACGTGGCGTCTGGAATGATTTATGAAGCGGTTAACTTAGGATGGAAAAACTATCCGTTAAAAGATTTATTAGAAGTAGAAACAGGATTACCTGTTGTTATTGATAATGATGCGAACTTAGCAGCGCTTGGTGAAATGTGGAAAGGTGCTGGTGAAGGAGCAAAAGATTTAATTTGTATGACACTTGGCACTGGTGTTGGTGGTGGTGTAATTGCCAATGGTGAGATTGTACACGGTGTAAGCGGTGCTGCTGGTGAAATCGGACACATTACAGTCGTTACAGAAAATGCTTTCCCATGTAATTGCGGGAAGTCTGGCTGCCTAGAAACTGTAGCATCTGCAACAGGTATTGTGCGTGTTGCTATGCAAAAAATACAAGAGACTGATAAAGAAAGTATTCTACGTTCTATGTTAGCAGAAGAAGGACGTATCACATCAAAAGACGTATTTGAAGCACATGGACAAGGTGATGAACTAGCAGGCGAAGTAGTAGAAAAGGTAGCTTCTTATTTAGGATTAGCTGTAGCGAACCTTTCTAGCACGTTGAACCCAGAGAAAATCGTTATTGGCGGAGGCGTTTCTAAAGCTGGAGATGCACTATTAGAACCAATTCAACGCTATTTTGAGCAATATGCTTTCTCACGTGCTGTAAAGAGCACGAAGTTAGCTATTGCAACACTTGGTAATGATGCAGGTGTTATCGGAGGAGCTTGGCTTGTAAAAAAGCACAAATACGAAGCGAAGATGATATAAGTTGTGAAGTATGAAAAGAGGAAGGGGAAACCCTTCCTCTTTTTGTGCGAAATCTTGATGAAGACGAGCATGTAAATGAATTAAGCTGCTGGTGGGTACCCGTTATATAGAACAGTCATGATTGTAAACCATCCGAAAACGAGTACAGTTGCAATTGCAAAGCCGCCCGCGAGAAAATTCTTTTCGCGAAGTGTTCTAAGCGTAGCAAATACAGCTAACAGAGTGACAAGCGTAAAAATAATAACAAGGCCCATACAATATCCTCCTCTGTCTACCCATTCCTTAATATGAGTTTTTGGAATATTTACTCTTTTATATTGTACATGTTTTAAAAATGATTGTCGAGATAGCATCCTTTCTTTTCCTAAGAGAAAAAAATGTTGTATCATTGAAAGTAAGTTTAATAATTGGAGGAGATTTTCATATGAAATGGATACAAATGCCGTTAGGCCCATTACAAACAAATGCTTATATTTTAACGAATGAGCAAAATGAGTGTATTATCTTTGATCCTGGTCACGAAGGAGAGAAGCTCGTTACATATTTACAAGAAGAACAATTAAAGCCACTGGCTGTTTTATTAACACATGCTCACTTTGATCATATTGGTGCTGTTGATGCGGTAAGAGACGCTTTTCATATTCCTGTGTACGTACATAAAGAAGAAGCAGATTGGTTAGGAGATGCAACTGTAAATGGTTCTCAAATCTTTATGATGAATCGCAGCATTACAGCAAAACCAGCAGATCATATTATTGATGCAGAAGGTGCATTAGCAATTGGTTCATTTAACTTTGAAATTTTTGAGACACCAGGACATTCTCCAGGCAGTATTTCTTATTACTGTAAAGAGGCGAATGCTGTATTTTCTGGAGATGTATTGTTCCAAATGAGTATTGGAAGAACAGACTTACCTGGTGGAAGTTTTGCAGAATTGATTGGAAGTATTGAAGAGAAATTATTTGTATTACCTGATGAAACAGCGGTGTTATGTGGACATGGTCCAGAAACAAGCATTGGTTTTGAAAAAGAAAATAATCCATTTTTACAGTAAGGAGCTAGTATGGAGATGGAGCTCATTTTAAAAGAATGGATGGAAAAAGAAAAGGATTATTCAATTTCATACAGTACATATATGAACCTCGCATTATACGCAGAGGAACATGGATATTATATGAAAGAACGTGAAAAAATAGGAAGACAAGGGGATTTTTTTACAAGTAGCAACGTATCCTCTGTGTTTGCAAAAACCTTTGCTAAGTTTTTTATTCGTCTTGTTGAAAATGGTGAAGTTGCTCCACATATTTGTGAGATTGGTGGGGGGACAGGAAGGTTTGCCTATGATGTTTTACAAGAATGGAAGCAATTATCACCGGAAACCTTTATTGATTTAAACTATTCGATAATTGAAATGAGCCCTTTTCATAGAAAATTGCAGCAAAAAACTCTTTGTTCGTTTTCTAATGTGTCATATTATACGTCGCATAGTGAAATGGGAGAATCGTTCGAGGGGATTCTTTTTTCGAATGAGTTATTTGATGCATTTCCTGTTGAAGTAATTGAGAAGAGAAATGGAATATTGTATGAAGTACGTGTTACGTACACAGAGGAAGGGAAACTTGCAGAAGTATGTAGGCCGTTACATAAAAGAATTGGTCGATACTTATTGAAATATAATATTCATCTTGCTGAAGGTCAGCGTTTTGAAGTGCCGATTGCGATGGAAGAATATATAAAAGAAATTGCGAAATGGTTTCAACGAGGTTTATGTATTACAGTTGATTATGGATATACAAAAGAAGAATGGATGCATCCTGCACATCAAGAAGGTAGTTTACGAGGATATTACGAGCATAAGTTAATTCGTAATCCTTTAGCGTATCCAGGTGAAATGGATCTTACTACTCATATTCATTGGGACGAACTGAAAGAAATGTTTAGCCTGCAAGGTATGGATATGGTATGGCATAAGAAACAATCTGAGTTTTTGTTAGCGGCAGGAATACTAGAGCTGCTTACGAATCATCAAGATAGGGATCCTTTTTCTGAAATTCAAAAACAAAATCGTGCAGTTCATTCTATGATTTTGAGCGGAGGATTAGGGAGTGCATGTGATGTTGTTATACATACGAAACATATGCAACAGTTACACTTGGATCGGTATTTGAAAATATAAAAAAACAAGACACAGCATAGTTCTGTGTCTTGTTTTTTAATACGACTTATGTAGCATCATATATTTCCTCTCATGATATATATTTATATTAAAGATATGAGATAAAAAATATAAAATACGTCCTTTTTCTCTGTCTATGAGTCCCTAACCCAATAATACGCGAACGAGTTGAATAATTGTTTCGTTTTCTACTTTGTAATAAATTTCTAATCCTTTTCTTTCACTTGAAACGATTTTAGCACTTTTTAACTTTGCTAAATGCTGTGAAATTGTAGATTGTGGCATGTTTAAGCCAGTGTACATTGTAGAAACGTTGCTTGGACCACGTTCAATTAATCCTTTTACAATACATAAGCGAACAGGATGAGCAAGTACTTTCAATAATTCTGCATTGCTTTCATATAGTTCTATTTCTTTTTGAAAGGTTTCTAACATGTTCTTTTCCACCTCCGTGTGAGCTGTTATACCATACTATACATACCAAAAAATTAAAGAAAAGAAAACAGTTGTTGCAGAAAAACATTCCTAAAGTAAAGAAATTGTAAGAAAAGAGACCCTGATGTAAATAAAGTAGATAATTTAGCACGGTTTTGTAAAATGACATTTTTGGGTGAAAATTTCGATGCGTTTTAAAAATTGAAAGATATAGATATATTTGTAACACAATTTTATCATGATTTTCTTATTCTTTCAAATGAATATACAAAATTTTTAAAATAATATGACAAAGGAATTATAATGTTATATATAGAATATAAAACAGGTTAAAAGAAAAGAAGCCGAATGTAGTCAGCTTCTTTATGGTGAAAATGAAATGTTTGAATATAGCTGATAAATCTTAGAATTACCAAGACGTTAGTTATGTATTCTAGATTTCATCTTTCATCAATTTTAAAAATCTGTGGTTCCATATATTTTCATAAAAATCAATTGTCTCTTTTGCGGACATAAATGGATTATTTAACGTAGAGGTTGCTTTCTGGACCATGAAGTTTTCGTACCCTAGTCCATGGGCAAATTTAATCGTGGTATCCATACAGTACTCTGTTTGAGCACCACAAAATTCAATACGATGTACAGATAATTGATCTAAAATCTCTTTCAAGTTTGTGTTATAAAAAGAATTGGCATGTGTTTTTCTTACAAAAAAATCTTGTTTTTGAACATCTAAATCTGAATGAATAGCCCAAAGTTCTTTTTCAGGTACTAAATCATCATCACAATGTTGAACGAAAAGAATTGGTTTATTTGATTTTCTATATGAAGAAATTCTTTTATTTACTTTTGTAAGTAAATTTTGTAAATTAAATAAATGCCCCTCACTATAACATACTCCATTTTGTAAATCGATAACGATTAAAACATCTGCACATGTATCCATTATTTTTGCCCCTTTTTTACTTCTTAATATATCAATTAATTCATTACTTGAAAATAGATAGTGATCTGTCATTTTTTTATGAATTATACGAAGGGGTGAAAAATATACTTATCAGCGTAAAAAAGAAGATATGATAACTTAATTTCATATCTTCTCTGCTCTCTATGCATTTACAGGCTCTTCTACATAAGAAAGGGCATTTTCAAAATCGGATATTAAATCGTCAACATTTTCAAGACCGACGGATAGCCGAAGTAATGAATTTGAAATACCTCTTTCATCACGGGCTTCTTGCGATAGTGCTGCATGTGACATTTTAGCTGGGTAGGAAAGGATCGATTCGACAGCCCCTAAACTAACCGCAAAGACAGGTAATTTTACTTTTGATAAAAATTGGCGAAGTGCGTCTTCTGATTGTAAAGTGAAAGATAGGACAGCTCCTGCTGATGTAGCTTGAGATTGTTGAATGTTAAATCCAAGATGTGTGTGTAATCCTGGATAATAGACATTTTGAACTTTAGCGTGCTCTTGTAAATAGTGTGCAATTTTATTGGCATTAGCAGCTGAATGCTCAAGACGTACATGCAATGTTTTTAGACCGCGAAGTACGAGAGAACAATCTTGCGGGCCTAGAATAGCGCCGAATGAATTTTGTAAAAAGCCAAGTTTTTGAGCGAGATCGGCATCTTTTACAACTGCTAATCCGGCAGTAACATCACTATGACCGGCAATGAATTTTGTGGCACTATGAAGAATGACATCAGCGCCAAGGTCAAGTGGTTTCTGGAATAGTGGTGTCAAAAATGTATTATCAACAAAAGTAAGGGCGCCAATAGATTTTGCAAGTTTAGAAACAGCACGAATATCTGTCACTTTTAAAAGTGGATTGGAAGGTGTTTCTACATAAAAGAGTTTTGTATTTGGCTTAATGTTTTGCTTTATTTCTTCTAAATTGGTCATATCAACAAATGTATGTGAAACACCGTAACGGGAGAGAACTTCAGTTATCATTCGATAAGTCCCTCCGTATACGTCTTCTGAAATGAGTACGTGATCACCTTGTGAAAGGAGGAGGAATGCAGTAGAAATCGCTGCAATTCCTGATGCGAAGGCAAATCCTTTTGTTCCGCCTTCTAATAAAGCAATGATGTCTTCAAGAGCTTCACGAGTTGGATTGCCTGACCTGCTATAGTCATATTTCCCGAACGTATCTACATCAAATTGGTGAAATGTTGATGTGTTATAGATAGGAACGTTAACAGCTCCTGTTTGCGAGTCATGTTTATATTGGTTGTGCAGTAAGAGTGTATCTATAGAATAATTCATATTCTTACACCTTCTTTTACAAGTTTAACGGCTTGCTGTAAGTCTTGAATTAAATCGTTACTATTTTCAATGCCAACGGAAAATCGAAGAAGACGATTACATACACCGTTTGCTGTTCTAATTTCTTCTGGAATATCAGCGTGTGTTTGCGTTGCTGGATATGTCATTAAACTTTCAACACCACCGAGACTTTCAGCAAATGTAATTAAGGATAAAGATTGTAAGAATGGATTAATCCATGTTTCATCTTTCAGACGAAATGAGATCATGCCGCCTCTTCCAGGATAAAATACATCTGTCACCCCGTCCTCATCATTTAAATAAGCAACAACTGCTTTTGCATTTTCTTCATGTTGTCTCATGCGAAGCGCTAGCGTTTTCATACCACGAATCAATAGCCATGAGTCAAATGGACTTAAGACCGCACCAGAGGCATTGTGATAATGAGCGATTTCCTCACAAAGTTCCTTTCCTTTTGCAACGACAAGTCCGCTTAGTACATCGTTATGACCACCTAAATATTTCGTTGCGCTATGAAGTACGATATCGGCACCTTCTGTTAATGGCTGTTGTATATAAGGCGTGTAGAATGTGTTGTCTACAATAAGAAGTAGTCCGTGTCTTTTCGCTACAGTTGCGACAGCGGCAATATCGGTAACTTGCATTAATGGATTAGTTGGAGTTTCTATGAAAATAGCCTTCGTTTTCGTTGTGATGGCTTGCTCAATTTGTTTAATAGATTGTGTATTTACGTATCTACATCGAACATTCCACTTTTTTTCGTGCTCAGAAAATAATCGATAAGTGCCACCGTATAAATCTTCGGAAACAATAAGTTCGTCCCCAGAGCGGAATAGGGAAAGAACAAGAAGAACGGCTGCCATCCCTGAACTACAGGCATAACCTTGTTCGCCGCATTCTAAGTCTGCGATTGCCTGTTCTAATAGGCCGCGCGTTGGATTTCCAGTTCGTGAATAATCAAATCCAGTAGATTTACCAATTCCTTCGTGACGATAAGCAGTTGAAAAATAAACAGGTGGATTAACAGTTCCTGTTGTAGTTTCACTCCGGTTTCCGATTTGCGCTAGTTTTGTTTCGATAGTTGACATGTGAAAATTCCTCCTTTTTAAATTGAACCATTAATTGAATATAAAATAAAAAAAGCCTTCTAAGAAGAAGGCTTTCGGTTTGAATAGAGTCTTCTTCTCATCTGTCAAATCTTTCACAATTTGCTGGAATTAGCACCTTATTAACAAATGTTAATGGTTGCTGAGGCGTCATAGGGCCAGTCCCTCTACCTCTCTAGATAAGAATGTTCGTATGAAATTTTATTATGGTTTTAACTTTACAACAAAAGATAATTGAATTGCAACTTTATTTTAAATGATTTTTATTTTTCCGCAAGTGTCATTGACTTTTGTATTTGTGCGTGCTAAATTTATAAAAAAATTAACAAACATTGTTAAAAGGGGAACGCATTTCCTTTTAGCTACATAAATAAAATAATAAAGACAAACTCTTATTGAGAGCGGTGGAGGGAAAGGCCCTGTGAAACCCGGCAACCTTCAAACGAAATGTTTGAAACGGTGCTAATACCTGCAAAACGAATGTTTTGCATAATAAGAGGAGGATCGATTATGTCCCCCTCTTCAAAGTGAAGAGGGGGTTTTTATATTGATAGAAATGAGGGAGATTTGTGAAATTGCTAGATTTATTATCAAAAGGAATTGTAATAGGTGATGGTGCGGTTGGGACGTTATTACATTCACATGGTTTGCAAAGTAGTTTTGAAGAATTGAATATATCTGATCCAGATTTAATTATATCGATTCATAAGCAATATGTAGCGGCTGGGGCAGATGTGATTCAAACAAATACGTACGGAGCAAATGAAGCGAAATTACGTATGTATGGATTAGAAAATCAAGTTACTAAAATTAATAGAGCGGCAGTAAAACTGGCGAAAGCATCTGTTACAGACAGAAATGCAATTTTAGGCACAATTGGTGGTATGAAACATATCGGGGCGGTTACGACAACTGATATGGAGCGAGAATTTATGTTACTGGAACAGGCAAGTGCATTATTAGAAGAACAGGTTGATGGACTGCTATTAGAGACTTTTTATGATGAGTTTGAATTACTTCATGCTGTTCAGGTGTTACGAAAAGAAACGAATATTCCAATTGTAGCGCAATTGGCGTTACATGAGGCGGGTACGACTCAAAATGGAAATGATGTAAATGAAATATTAAAACAGCTTTTAGATTACGGTGCAAATGTTGTTGGATTGAACTGCCAACTAGGGCCACTTCATATGACGGAAGCTTTTAAAATGATATCGATTCCGAAAAATGGTTACTTGTCAGCATATCCAAATGCAGGTCTCCCAAATTATGTGGAGGGACGCTACGTATATGAGGGAAGTCCAGCTTATTTCGAAGCGATGACACCGAAATTTATTGAGCAAGGTATTCGGTTATTGGGTGGTTGCTGTGGCACGACTCCAGAACATATTGAAAGTATGAAACGTGCTACTCTAAATGTTACGCCTGTAATAGAAAAGGATACGGTTCAAAGACCAAAAGTAGTTCATACACATGAGAAACGTTCAAAAGCTCATGTCACTTTAGCAGAGAAAGCAAAAAAACAAACGACAGTCGTAGTGGAATTAGATCCACCAAAAACGTTAGATACGCAGCGATTTTTTGAAGGCGCAAGAGCATTGAAAAGAGCTGGAGCAGATGCTATTACACTAGCAGATAATTCATTAGCATCGCCTCGTATCTCGAATATGGCAATGGGAGCATTATTAACGAAGCATGATATTCCGGTATTGACGCACTTAACATGTAGAGACCATAACGTCATCGGACTACAATCTCACTTACTAGGTCTATCAGCATTAGGTATGGAAGAAGTGTTAGCTTTAACTGGAGATCCAGCGCGTGTTGGTGATTTTCCAGGTGCCACTTCTGTATATGATTTATCCTCTATTGAGCTCATTAAAATGATTAAAGAAATGAATGATGGGCGCTCTATTTTAGGGAAATCCATTGGACCGGCAACAAGGTTTTCTGTGGGCGGTGCATTTAACCCGCATGTAAGACATTTAAAAGCAGCGGTTAAGCGAATGGAACGGAAAATAGATGCTGGAGCGGAATACTTCTTAACGCAGCCAATTTACGATATCGCGTTAATTGAAGAAGTGTATGAGGCGACAAAGCATTTGGAACAGCCTATTTTTATTGGGATTATGCCATTAATAAGTAAACGGAATGCAGATTTCCTTCATTTTGAGGTGCCAGGCATTACGCTGCCTGACGTAGTAAGGGAGAGAATGGATGGGCATGAAACGAAAGAGGCAGCAATTGAGGAAGGAGTTCGCATTTCACAAGAACTAATTGATGCGGCGATGAAATATTTTAACGGCATTTATCTTATTACACCATTTCTAAAATATGAAATTACAGAACATCTTGTTAAATATGTGAGAGAAAAGCAAGAAGTGAAAGAAGGTATTAATTGATGAAATGTATAGAAGAAAAATTACAAAATAACATCTTAATATTAGATGGTGCAATGGGAACGATGATCCAGCAAGAGGACTTAACTGCGGAAGATTTCGGAGGAGAGGAGTACGAAGGTTGTAATGAGTATTTAGTAGAAACAAGACCAGATGTTATTTTAAAGATTCATAAAGCTTATATTGAAGCTGGAGCGGATATTATTGAAACAAATACATTTGGGGCGACAAATATTGTACTAAGTGATTATGAGTTATCTCATTTAGACGAGGAGCTAAATGAGAAGGCAGCGCGTTTAGCGAAGCAAGCAGTCGAAGAAAGCGGGAAGGAAGTATATGTTGCGGGAGCAATGGGACCGACAACGAAAGCGATTAGTGTTACTGGTGGTGTGACGTTTGAAGAATTAATTGAAGCTTATACCCGGCAGGCAAGAGGATTGTTGAAAGGAGGAGTGGATGTATTACTCGTTGAGACGAGTCAAGATATGCGTAACGTGAAGGCTGCTTATATTGGAATTCAAGCGGCTTTTGATGAACTAAATACAATTGTACCTATCATGATTTCGGGAACGATTGAACCAATGGGAACGACCTTAGCTGGGCAAACAATTGAGGCTTTTTACTTATCGGTAGAACATATGAAGCCATTATCTGTTGGATTAAACTGTGCGACTGGCCCGGAGTTTATGAGAGACCATATTCGTTCTCTATCTGATTTATCGGAATGTTACATTTCTTGTTATCCAAATGCAGGTCTTCCTGATGAAGATGGACATTATCATGAATCTCCATCTTCTCTCGCCGAAAAGGTGAAGCGATTTGCTGAAGAAGGATGGGTTAATATTATCGGTGGTTGTTGTGGTACAACACCAGAACATATAAAAGCAATGAAATCCGCATTAACGTCTCTTAAACCTCGTGAACAGCAAGAGAGAGTGGGACATGGGGTTAGTGGATTAGAGGCACTGCAATATGATGACTCTATGAGACCGTTATTTGTTGGTGAAAGAACAAATGTTATTGGATCACGTAAATTTAAACGATTAGTAGCAGAAGGGAAATTTGAAGAGGCTGCTGAAATCGCTAGAGCGCAAGTGAAGAAAAATGCTCATATTATTGATATTTGTATGGCAGACCCGGACCGCGATGAAATAGAAGATATGGAAAACTTCTTGGCAGAAGTTACGAAAGTGTTAAAAGTACCGATTATGATTGACTCAACAGATGAACATGTGATGGAGCGAGCTCTTACTTATATTCAAGGAAAAGCTGTTATTAATTCAATTAATTTAGAAGATGGAGAAGAGCGATTTAAAAAAGTGACACCGCTTCTTCGGAAATATGGTGCTGCAATTGTAGTTGGAACAATCGATGAAGATGGAATGGCAGTAAGTGCGGAAAGAAAACTAGAAATTGCGAAAAGAAGTTATGAGTTATTGACGACGAAATATGGTATACGCCCGTCAGATATTATTTTTGATGCACTTGTATTTCCTGTAGGGACAGGTGATGAAGAGTATATTGGCTCGGCGGCTGCGACGATAGAAGGGATTCGCCTTATTAAAGAAGCATTACCAGAGTGTTTAACGATTTTAGGTGTAAGTAACATATCATTTGGTTTACCACCAGCTGGCCGCGAAGTGTTAAATTCCGTCTTTTTATATCATGCAACGAAAGCAGGGTTAGATTACGCGATTGTAAATACGGAAAAATTAGAGCGCTATGCGTCAATTCCTGATGAAGAAAAACGCCTTGCAGATGCATTATTATTTGAAACGACGAAAGAGACGTTAGAAGAATTTACAAACTTTTACCGAGTCGCCAAAAAGAAAGATGTCGTTGTGCAAGAAACGTTGACTCTTGATGAACGACTAGCAAATTATATTGTGGAAGGTACGAAACAAGGTTTACACGAAGATTTAAGTCTCGCACTTACAGAAGGAAGGAAACCTCTTGATATTATTAATGGTCCGCTTATGACAGGAATGGATGAGGTAGGAAGATTATTTAATAATAATGAGCTTATCGTTGCTGAAGTATTGCAAAGTGCTGAAAGTATGAAAGCTGCTGTAAGTTATTTAGAGCCGCATATGGAATCTAGCGATAGTGCGAAAAAAGGGAAAGTAT
This sequence comes from Bacillus sp. BD59S, assembly GCF_007363175.1. Taxonomy (NCBI): domain Bacteria; kingdom Bacillati; phylum Bacillota; class Bacilli; order Caryophanales; family Bacillaceae; genus Bacillus; species Bacillus sp. BD59S. The sequence goes on along the minus strand of NZ_CP034686.1, from coordinate 3,968,503 downwards.
TATTAGCAACTGTTAAAGGTGACGTACATGATATTGGGAAAAATCTTGTTGAAATTATTTTAGCGAATAATGGATATGAGATTATTAATTTAGGAATCAATGTTCGCTCCGATCGAATTGTGCAAGAAGTACAAGAAAAGAAGCCGGATATTATTGGGCTTTCTGGTTTACTAGTAAAATCAGCGCAACAAATGGTAACGACTGCTGAAGATTTAAAAGCAGCGGATATTGATATTCCAATCGTTGTAGGCGGGGCAGCGTTAACGAGAAAGTTTACAGATAATCGTATTTCGCCATCCTATAAAGGGCTCGTATGTTATGCGAGTGATGCAATGACTGGTCTTGATATTATTAATAAGCTTCAAAAAGAAGAAGAGCGTGAGAAGATGAAACAAGATAAAAAAGAACGTCATCTTCATATCGTAACAAAAGAAGAGAAGAAAGTAGAAATTCCAGCAGTAATTGAGCCATTACCGAAGGCTGAGGTTATCGTGCCTGATTCAACAAAACGAATTGTATTACGCGATATTCCCGCCCTTCATCTCGCTCCATTTTTAAATAGACAAATGCTACTTGGACATCACCTTGGATTAAAAGGAAGTGTGAAGAAGCTTTTGCAAGAGGGAGATAAAAGAGCACATGAATTAAATGATTTAATAGACGAATTATTGCAGGAAGGACAATCTTGGTTAAAGCCGAAAGCAGTGTATCAATTTTTCCCAGCGCAAAGCGACGGAAAAAATATTGTAATATATGATCCAGAAGATCATGCGCGTGTTATAGAGCGTTTCACATTCCCAAGACAAGGAAAAGCACCATATCGTACTTTAGGTGATTATTTACGCCCAGTTGGAGATGAGATGGACTACGTTGCTTTCCTATCTGTTACGGTTGGAGAAGGTGTTCGTGACATTGCTGAAGAGTGGAAAGCGAAAGGTGATTATTTACGCAGTCATGCCATTCAATCGTTAGCGCTCGAACTAGCAGAAGGACTTGCTGAAAAGACACATATGCTTATTCGTGATCGTTGGGGTATTCCAGATTCACCAGAACTGACAATGGAAGAACGTTTCCGTACAAAATATAGAGGGATACGCGTGTCCTTCGGTTATCCAGCATGTCCAGAACTCGCGGATCAAGAAAAATTATTTCGACTTATTCATCCAGAAGAAATAGGCATTTCATTAACGGAAGGATTTATGATGGAGCCAGAAGCATCTGTAACGGCTATGGTATTTTCTCACCCTGAGGCAAGATATTTTAGTGTATTATAGTGTAGAAGGGGGAGACGTATGAAGAAAATAGTCTTTACAGGTGGCGGTTCGGCAGGGCATGTAACACCTAATTTAGCCATCATTCCGCATTTACAAGAACAAAATTGGGATATTTCTTATATTGGTTCTCATCAAGGAATTGAGAAAACAATTATAGAAAAGGAAGGCATTCCGTACTATAGTATTGCGAGCGGAAAGCTACGCCGTTATTTTGATTTGAAAAATATAAAAGATCCATTTCTTGTGATGAAGGGTAACTAACTGTTACGATTTATTTAACCAATTATAACGAAAGTTAATTAAATATTCGCTTATAACTATTGTAAAAGAATGAGTGATAGATACTATAAGCTATTTGGAAAATCTGTTTCACAGTTAGCTTTACAGAAACGATTTACAAAGATCAAGAAGCGAAAGAGATATGAGTGGTTACAAGACATTAATGCACAAGTTCCTAAACAGGCTTCAAAAGATTTTGATACGGCGAGAAAAAATTCGTTCAAAAAGTACAAAAATGGTTATCACACTTCTTATAAATCTAAAAAAGATGTAATCCAAGGATTTTATGCCAATTATGAAAGGCTGATTATAGGAAAGAAAGTCGTTCATATTCAGTCTATTGGAGAAGTGAAAACAAGCCAACAACTACCAAGAAATAAAAAACCATCCAATCCAAGAGTTACATTTGATGGTCGTCACTGGTGGATTAGTATGGGGTTCCAAGAAGATTTTGAATCACAAGAACTAACCAATGAGTCAATCGGTGTGGATGTTGGTTTAAAAGAGCTGTTTGTAGCTTCTAATGGTACGAAAGAACGAAATATAAACAAAGACGCCAAGGTTAAAAAACTTTTGAAAAGGAAAAAGTCAGCGCAAAGAGATATGTCTAGGAGATTTAAAAAAGGTGTAAAAATTCAATCTGCTGGATATGAAAAAGCAAAAATCGAGAACCTGCGGTTATCTAGGAAAATTATGAATATCCGAAATAACCATATCCATCAAGCAACAGCTAAATTGGTGAAAACCAAACCAATGAGAATGGTTGTGGAAGACTTATCTATCTCAAACCTGTTAAAAAACAAAAAACTATCGAAAGCATTTTCATTTCAAAAATTACACTTCTTCTTTCAATGTTTATCATACAAGTGCGAGAAGTATGGCATTGCGTATGTAAAAGCTGATAAATGGTTCGCTTCAAGCAAGATTTGCTCATGTTGCGGAGTTAAATACGACCATTCAGTTCAACCAGAAGGACAGTGGAGTTTAAAAATACGTGAGTGGTGTTGTGCTTCATGCAATAGCCATCACGATAGGGATGTAAATGCTGCGATAAATTTATCAAGATGGGTAAAATAAATGCTTGATAATAGGAGGTAACGATACTGCCTCGTGTGGAGTGTTATACCCCTCGTCCCTTTGGGGCTGCGAGAACACGATGAAGCACTAACTCGTGTAAATTTGATTGAATTGTATAGATTTAGTTAAGTTTATCGTATCGGTGTTATGGATGCATATGTAAGAATTCGAAAACTAAAACCGGATGTGATTTTTTCAAAAGGTGGTTTCGTATCTGTACCAGTCGTAATTGGAGGATGGTTAAACAGGGTACCAGTTTTATTACATGAATCTGATATGACGCCAGGACTAGCAAACAAAATTGCGCTCCGTTTCGCTTCGAAAATATTTGTTACATTTGAAGAAGCTGCGAAACATTTACCGAAAGAAAAAGTAATCTATACAGGTTCTCCTGTACGTGAAGAAGTACTAAAGGGAAATCGTGAAAAAGGTTTAGCATTTTTAGGCTTTTCACGTAAAAAGCCAGTTATTACAATCATGGGAGGAAGTTTGGGCGCAAAAAAAATTAATGAAACGGTTCGAGAAGCGTTACCAGAACTTCTGAAAAAATATCAAATTGTTCACCTTTGCGGAAAAGGTAATCTTGATGATAGTTTACAAAATAAAGAAGGATATAGACAATTTGAGTATGTACACGGAGAATTGCCAGATATATTAGCGATAACAGATTTTGTTATTTCACGTGCGGGCTCTAATGCCATTTTTGAGTTTTTAACATTGCAAAAGCCGATGGTCTTAATTCCACTATCGAAATTTGCAAGTCGTGGAGATCAAATACTAAATGCGGAGTCTTTTGAGAGACAAGGATATGCTTCCGTATTGTATGAAGAAGATGTGACTGTGAAATCTCTTATAAAGCATGTCGAAGAATTAAATCAAAATAATGAAATGTATAAAACAGCTCTAAAAAAATATAATGGAAAAGAAGCAATTCAAACAATCATTCAACATATTTCAGAGGCATGATGAAACAATCATGCCTCTTTTAATAGGGTGAAAGATTCCAAGAAACGGTGTTTTTATGTTACAATAAAGTGAAACTTTAATCAGTGGGAGGTTCACCCCCACTGATTATTAGTTGAACCAATCGGGCTTTTACGGGCAGTTAATCCCCCACCTAACTTCTTTGTGTTCGCTGAATTTTGAGGTGGGGGGTCGTACTGCCCGTTAATGCGGGGTAACAAATGGTTAGTAGGGAAATTCCGATTAATGAAGCGTGAAAATACGAATGGATTAGGAGTGACTGTGTTGGAGCTAAGTCTCTATGAAAATACTGCACTTATTATATGCTTTGTGTTGTACGTTGGTAGTGTTATTGTTTATATTTCAAGGAAGTTTTCGCAAGAAAGAGAGCTTGAAAAATCAGAAATAACAGCTGAACTAGAAATGTTAGCTGATGAAAGTTATAAAAAACAAAAAATAAAAGAAGACCATGAGGCATCCCATCATTTAAACGCAAATAAGTTTTAAAGATGGGGATTTTTTTTGAAGTTATTCTTTATTATGTTTATAGCAAATAACGCTAAAATGGAGTTTCCCCTTATATAATGAGGGAGTGTATATAAATGAATTTTTATATCGCCTCAGGATTCCAAAATAAACACCTTGTACGTTCTATAGCAAATGAACTGAAACATGCAGGATGGCACCATACATATGATTGGACAAGAAATGAAAGAGCGGTGAATCAAGATCAATTAAGAGAAATTGGTCAGGCAGAAAAGAATGCTATTAAAGAAGCGGATGTATTTTTACTTATATTAGATGGTGGAAACGGTAGCCACACAGAGTTTGGAATGGCGATTGCGCTAGAGAAAAATATATATGTATATCATGAAGGAAACCTGCTCCAAACAACGTTCTATCATTTGCCAGAAATAAATATTTTTGGAGGAGATGCAGCAGAATTTGCATCTTATGTTATGAATCATGTGAAATAATAGTAACTGTCTACAAGGTTATAAAAGTGATCTTTTGGGTACAGTGATGATAAGAAATGTATATAAAGGAGTACATAATATGAAATTAGAAAATGGATGGGAAACGAGTTTTTTAGAAGTCGTACAAAATAGTGAATTCAAGAAAGATGCGCAGCTTAACCAATTACTTTTTGCAGATAGTGAAGAAGTAGAAGAGCTTGTTGATGATTATGGTTATGAAGAAATCATTGATCGCGAACATGATGATGAATTAGCTCATATTTTAGGAGAAGAACTTTTTAGTGAGATGGAACGACACGTATTCTTATCTTCACAGCCAGAAGAAAAACTTATTTCATTTGTAAATGGATTAGGTTTTCATGTGTTAGATTGGATCGTTCTTCTTGAAACAGAATTTGGCATTGATAGTGCACACTTTACGTCAGACGCCGTGAAAACGTTAGAAAAGCGTTTCAGACAATTTCCATACATAGAGGACAAGACAATTTTTGATATGACATTTGGAGAAGCAATGGATGTATTAGAGTCCATTACGGGATTACAGCTGAAGGAAAAGATGAACGTATAATGTAAAAAAAGAACGTGAGGCTATCACGTTCTTTTTTACATTATAATAATTTTATCATCTAGTTTTGTTTGTCCGCTAAGAAGTGCGTTTAAATATTCCACTTTTCTTATACAGGCTTGTATATGTCTTTCAACCTCTTGTAACTCTCCTTGGTGATGCGTTTCAATAGGATGAATTTGTACGTTGAATTTTTCAAATTGACTACTATACGTTATTTCTGCATAGCCGCTCATAATATCGGTTTCGTTATGAAATAAAAATTGCTTCGTTTTGTCACAGAATGATACATTCTGAAAGCCATATACTTTTAATGCTTCAATTACTTTTTTAATCATTTTTGTATTCATTTTTTTAACCCTCTTTACGAAGTTCTACTTATACATTATAACATAAAAAATTACATAGAAAGCGCTTCCAAGTGTATTTTATTATAAACTTTACGTTTCAATCACAAAAATGAAACAAAGAAAAAATAATTGTAAAGAAGGAAGGACTCTTTTATTGTTTCGTCATATATATAGAGAAATAGTGCAATGAAAGGAAATTTTCAGAGGTGGAGATCGTATTTCCAATTTGAGCGCAGTAAAAGAGGTGAAGATCTTGAACTTTGATATTGTAGGACAAAAAGCATATATAAAAGATGGACCGCATCGGAACCGAATTGGAATTGTAAAGAAAAACGAGACAAAATTAGAATCGCAGTTTGCTATTGTAATTGGAGAACAAATCATTGAAGTAGAGCTAAAGGATATCGTGTTAGTTGGAGTAGACGTAGGACAATTTCATAAATGGTGCGAACAAAATGGTTATTTGTGAAAAGGACGGGCTGTGAGATAATGAAATATATGTGAGGAAAGAGAATATGTTATTGTATTCTCTTTTTCTATGTGTAAGGAGACGGAGATGAAGTATACAGAAAGAGATTTTACATTGGAGTTAAAAGAGAAGATTCAATGCATGGAGAATGAAATAGAGAGAATATCATTTAAACTTTTTAAAGATTATTCACATTTGTACATAGAAAAAAACATGGAATTATTTATAGAACTCATCAGAGATAAAGAACATCCTTTTGAAACAGGATATTCTTCATCCATTTCGATAGCTGTATTAGATGAAGAAGGAAAGATGATTGAATTTTATACAGTTCCTATCTGGGAATGTTGTAGTTATTTTTTAGGAGTACCGCTTCAAATAAGGTATTGGGGAAGTAAGTTAAGTGGTGAACTTGTTGATGAATCTTATTGTGAGATAGAGGAGGAGTTAAAGGAGCGGTTGGAGGAGTTTTTACAGTTTGCAGATGAGGAATAATAGTTAGTCTTTAGTTTATAATTAATAGTTATTAAAAAAATGAAAAACGGTGTAATTTCTTTATATCTATACATAGTGTTTGAAACAATATGTTATGCCTTATGTATAAAAGATAAAGAGGAAGATGAAAAGAACTAAAAAAGGACGCTAACAAAACTGTTAGCGTCCTTTTTATTATGAAGCAATTTCACCAGTTTTTGTATCATCTTGGTTGTACGTATCTTGATCTAATTCACCAAGCCATTTACTAGAAATAAGACCTGCTGTCATAGAACCACTTACGTTAAGAGCTGTACGCCCCATATCGATTAATGGTTCAACTGAGATAACAAGAGCAACAATACCGATTGGTAAGTTCATTGTAGATAGTACGATTAATGCTGCGAATGTTGCACCGCCACCAACACCGGCAACACCGAATGAGCTAATCGCAACGACAGCGATTAAAGTTAAAATAAATTGTGGTTGTAATGGATCGATTCCTACAGTTGGAGCGACCATCATTGCAAGCATTGCTGGATAAATACCTGCGCAACCGTTTTGACCGATAGATACTCCGAATGATGCTGCGAAGTTAGCGATTCCTTCAGAAATACCAAGTTTTTCTTTTTGCGCTTCAATATTTAATGGCATTGCGCCAGCACTAGAGCGAGATGTGAATGCAAATGTTAATACAGGGAACACCTTTTTCAAATATTGAATTGGATTTAAACCAGATAGAGCAATTAATAATAAGTGGATAACGAACATTACGATAAGTGCCACGTAAGACGCTAACACGAAGTTACCAAGTTTTAAAATAGCATTTATATCGCTACCAGCAACTGTTTTTGCCATAAGAGCTAATACGCCGTATGGAGTAAGACGTAAAATTAATGTTACCATACGCATTACAATTGCATATACAGCATCAAGCATTTTCTTAAATAGCTCTGCTTGTTCTGGATATTTTCGTTTTACACCTATAAAGGCGATGCCGATAAAGGCTGCAAATATTACAACAGAAATTGTTGATGTTGGACGAGCGCCTGTTAAATCAAGAAATGGATTTGTAGGCAATAGTTCTAATAATTTATCTGGAATTGTTGTTTTTTCAATAGAAGTAAATCTTTCTTCAACTAGCTTCAGACGAGCAGATTCTGCATCACCTTGTTGTAGGCCTGTTGCAGATACATCAAATCCTGCACTTGCAGCGATACCGACAGCTGCAGCAATTCCTGTAGTAAGAATTAAAATTCCGATAATAAGACCACTAATTTTACCAAGGTTTTTCGTTAACTGTAATTTTGTAAATGCTGAAATAATAGATACTAAAATAAGTGGCATAACGATCATTTGAAGTAATTTCACATAACCGTTACCGATTAAGCCAAACCAAGTATTTGATTCAATAATTACTTTAGAAGTTGGCTCATAAATAAATTGTAATATAAGACCAAAGATAATTCCGACTCCTAAAGCGGTAAATACGCGTTTATTAAAAGATACATGCTTACGTTGCATATAATATAATACGCCAACTAAAATGAGCATGACTGCAACGTTAATTCCGACAAGCAGTGTATTCATGTTGATTCCCCCTAATTCCAATCTGTTATATAGAATATAAGGTAATAAAACCTATAAGTCAACTAGGAGATTGCGGAATTAAAAAAAGATGGCAAAATGCCATCTTTTAATGTCCAGCCCCAGGGACAAGTAAAAACGTCGTGTAGTATGTAAATCCTATGAAGAAAACAGTTAAATATGCCCCAAATACGTATATATACATACGCTCTGTTAAATTTAAATAGCTTAAAAGTACGAAGAATCCTGTTTGTCCTAAAAATAGTAGTGCGGTCGAGTGCATATCCCCTACATAAAACATAACCGAGAAAATTCCAGTCCAAAAGCCGAGAACGCGAAACATGCGCTCCATGCCATCTCCCTCCTTTTCTAAAAAAAGTAAACCTCACTTCATTATAGTTTATTTTTCTTACTATTGTAAATATTCGTTCATATAAAAAGAAGCCAATTATAATTGGCTTCTTTTTATATGAGAGATTAAATTGTTAGTTTATAATTACAAGATTTACATCCATCTAGTAAACTATCGTTTCGTGTTAATTCCGTGTTAGGGAATAGGATTTCAAAAATCCCTTTCATCATATCTCCGTGCATATTACAAATTTCAGTTGGGTGATGGACAGCAACTTCTTTAAATGGACAATTGTGTACATCATAGAAAATTTTCGTTCCATCTGCACTTAATTCAAATGCAGGTGATAAGCCAGCTGTCGAAAAGGCTTCTTTTGCAATTTGAATTTTTTGTTCAACTGTTAAGGCATCTTCACTCACATTTAAACGCTGCATATGTTGTTGCATTAATTCGGCCCCGAATTGTTTCCCTGTTTCGTAGAGCGCTTTTTCACCAGCAGCACCAAGGCTAAGTAAAGAATTAAACGCGATTCTTGCTAACAATTGATAGTCACGGAATGGGAATTGTAATTGGATAACATCTTCAGATAATACATATAATCTGCTTGGTCGTCCGCCTTTTCCAGTTTTCTTCGTTTCAGATTTCAGCATATGAACATCTTCTAATTTAGATAAATGTAAACGCGCTACGTTTGGATGAATGTCAAACTCATCTGCAATTTCCTGTACAGTTACGTAACTATGTTTTTGAGAAATATATTTATAAATGTAATAACGAGTTGGGTCAGCTAAAACACCTGTAATTTTTAAAGCTTGTTCCATGAGGATCTCCACCTTTATCACTTTATCCAAGATAATAACATTATAATACAGATAAACATGGGTATAGGTAATTTTAGACAATAATTCGGAAATTGTTCATAATTTCACAAACATATTTTTCCTTTTTCATCTAGTGAAAATGCAAAAATACCGATTTTTCAGATGGATTTCTTCATGCTATATACATAGTGGGGAGGGAAAAATGATGAATGGAATTGAAAGCTTTGCGAATATGATTTTGAAAGAGGCGTGTAGGGTACAAGCTTCGGATTTACATATTGTGCCCCGGAAGAAGGATGTAGCGGTTCAACTGCGTATAGGAAAAGATTTAATGACGAAACAATACATTGAAAAGGAATTTGGAGAAAAACTTGTTTCACACTTTAAATTTTTAGCATCCATGGATATAGGAGAGAGGCGGAAACCACAAAACGGTTCACTGTATTTACAAATAGATGGACAAGAAGTGTATTTACGCCTTTCCACGCTTCCAACCGTATATCAAGAAAGTCTCGTTATTCGTCTTCATTTACAAGCATCTATTCAGCCGTTATCTCATCTTTCGTTATTTCCAAGTACAGCGAAGAAACTACTTTCTTTTTTACATTATTCTCATGGATTACTCGTCTTTACGGGACCGACTGGTTCAGGAAAGACAACAACAATGTATGCATTATTAGAAGTAATTAGAAAAAAGAAAACACGTCGCATCGTTACGCTGGAAGATCCAGTTGAAAAAAGAAATGACGATGTATTACAAATTCAAATAAATGAAAAAGCAGGTATAACATATGAGGCGGGACTGAAGGCTATTTTACGTCATGATCCAGATATTATTTTAGTCGGTGAAATTCGTGATGAAGAAACAGCAAAAATCGCTATAAGAGCAAGTTTGACTGGCCATTTAGTAATGACGACACTGCATACGAATGATGCGAAAGGAGCAATACTTCGGTTTATGGACTTTGGCATAACAAGGCAAGAGATTGAACAATCTTTATTGGCTATAGCTGCACAGCGACTTGTTGAATTGAAGTGTCCGTTTTGCAAAAGAAAGTGCTCAACTGTATGTAAATCAATGAGGCAAGTAAGGCAAGCGAGTATTTATGAGTTGTTATATGGGTATGAATTAAAACAAGCGATTAAAGAAGCAAACGGGGAATGTGTCACGTACAAGCATGAGACATTAGAGTCTTCGCTGCGAAAAGGGTACGCTTTAGGATTTTTAGAAGAGGATGTTTATGTTTAAGAAAATATGGAGTTTAAGTGATCAAGTAATATTACTGAAACGATTAGGAGAACTATTAGAAAAAGGATATTCTCTTTTGCAGGCATTAGAATTTTTACGGTTTCAATTACCTTTAGAAAAGAAAGTACAATTGCAGCGCATGATTGATGGATTAAAAAATGGAAAAAGTCTACACGATTCTTTTCATCAATTAAAGTTTCATCAGGAGATGTTAAGCTATTTATTTTATGCCGAGCAACATGGTGATATTTCTTTTGCGTTGCAACAAGGGAGTGCACTTCTTTATAAAAAGGATAAGTATAGGAAAGATATGATGAAAATAATGCAGTATCCTATGTTTTTGGCGTTCTTTTTAATAATCATGATTTTGATTTTTAACCGCATTTTATTACCACAGGTTGACATGGTATATAGTTCATTTGGTTCTACAGCACCGTTATTCACAGAACAAATATTAAGTACAATTAAGCTACTCCCCTACCTTATTTTTAGCACTATTTTTATTGTTATGGTGGGTTGTAGTGTATATATATTGTACTTTCGGAAACTCCCGCATATGAAGCAGATAAAAATTATGCTTCGTATTCCCCTCATAAAAACATTTCTTATTTTAAAGCATTCGCATTATTTCGCTACTCAATTGAGCGGCTTATTACACGGAGGACTATCAGTACTTGAGGCTCTAACAATAATGATGGAGCAAAAATATCATCCGTTCTTTCAGTATGAAGCGGGCCGAATTAAACACCAATTAATTGCGGGAGAACCGTTGCAATCTATTATTGCTAAAAGCGGATATTATGAGGAAGAACTTTCTTATATTATTACACATGGCCAAGCAAACGGTAATTTGGCGATTGAATTAGGTGATTATAGTGATCTGATTATGGAAAAGATGGAGCAAAAAATTAAACGTATGTTAGTGATTATTCAACCAATTTTATTTACGTGTATTGGAGCAATAGTCGTTCTTATGTATTTAGCGATGATTATGCCAATGTTTCAAATGATGAATTCTATATAGGAGGCATTTACATGCAGAATGAGGAAGGGTTTACCCTTTTAGAAATGTTATTAGTTATGGTCGTCATCACTGTATTATTACTATTAATTATTCCGAATGTAGTTACGCAGCGTTCATCCGTCGAAGGAAAAGGATGTAAAGCCTATGTGAAATCTATAGAAGCGCAAATACAAGTATATCAACTACAACATAATAAAATTCCCTCGCTAAAAGAGCTAATTGATGGGAAATATATTACAAAGGATGAGTGTCCGAATGGTGAAGCTATTCATATTTCCAATGATGGCACAGTAACAAGTGGGAAACTGTGAAGCAAAAAGGTTTTACCCTTTTAGAAATGCTACTCGTTTTATTTGCAATTTCTGTACTAAGTATGGTCACGTATTTTAACGTATACTCCTTATATGAAAAACAAAAAATTGAACAATTTTTAAGACAGTTTTCAAATGATATTTTGTATATGCAACAATTAGCCATAAACCGTCAAAAACACTATACATTACGATGGCATAAAGATAGACATATGTATTATATAGGGGAATCGAGTACGGATCTTTCTATCATTAAAAGAGAATATGATAGCGATATACAATTGGATTTGAATACTTTTCCAAATCCGATGACATATAATCCGAGTGGAAATATTAATAGAGGTGGCACGATTTTACTTTCGTATCAAAGTTATAAATATGAGATTGTATTCCAGCTTGGAAGAGGGAGATTTACGTATCGTGAAATGTCAAAAAGGGTCAGTGATGGCTGAAATGCTTGTAGTATTAAGTATAGTAATGATGATGGTATCTTTACTACTTCCTCAGACAGTATTGATTATGCAAGAACGAAAAAACATACAAATTCATTATAAGGCATTTGTATTATTAAAAAAAGAAGCAGCTTTATATATGTATGAGAATGAGGCAAAACAACAGAAAGAAAAAGTCATAAACGGAAATGTATATTACACATATTGGGGAGGAAATGAAGTTTGTACGATGTGGAAAGATGTGAAAGGAAAAATGATGGAACAATGCTTTTATGCGGGAGAAAAAATGAATTAGAAGTTGGATTTACATTAATTGAAATGATCGTATGTTTTTTTCTGTTATCACTGTTCTTTTTACTCTTACCACGTTTAAACTTTATTGGAATAGAAAACAAGCAATCAAAAGGGTTAAATAATTGGGAATGGGATGTGTTTGTAGGACAGATGCAATTAATTATTTTCCTTGTCTTAATTATAATTTAGTTAATCATGAAATATGTTGATACATAAGGGTTTTGCGGGTTTGTTTTCAGTTAGTTAGGAAGGGAGGAACTTTTTATAAAAACTGATTTGCCCCGCTTTTGCCCCGCTTTTTCTAAAAAATAAATTCTTGCCCCACATAAGCTTCGTATTTACTTTGTTCATTTTCTATTATTTTAGGTGTGACATGAGAATAAATATTAGAAGTAATTTCGATATTTTTATGCCCCAATCTTTCTTGGATATATTTCATTTCTACTCCAGCTTCTAAAAGAAGAACAGCATGAGTATGTCTTAATCCATGAACACTGATTTGAGGTAATTCTGCATTTTTTAGAATACGATCTAAAACATTTTTCAATGTTGATTTTGGTATTGGTTTACCTGTAGTTGTAAATACAAAATCAAAAGTCTTATCATACCTAGCACCGAGTTTTAGCTTGCACTCATTTTGATAAGTTTTAAATGTTTTTAGTACAGAGACAAGTCTATCTGATATAGTAATTGAACGCACAGAATCATAAGTTTTTGTTTTACCTATTAGGTCTTTACTATTCTTCTGTCCTGCAGGAGTATAAGCGTGATAATTTATAGTTCTATCGATGTGAATCATTTTGTTATCTAAATCAATATTTGTGTCCCACTCTAATGCTGTCGCTTCGCCTTTACGCATACCAGTTTCTACTAAAGTATAAAATAATACATAATATATCATTTTGTCTTTGTGAGTTGTATTTAGTAATTTCGATACTTGTTCTTTTGTTAGATAGTTTTCTTTTATAGAATGTTGGTTGAAACGATCTGCAGCAATTAGAATCCTGTTTGTGAAATCCTTGTAAACCATTTCTAAATCAATAGCGCGTTTTATCGCATTTGACATTGTTGAATTAACAATTTCTACTGTTCGTTTGGAATAACCTTTGTTTATAAGGTGATTAATAAATTTTTGGTATTCAATTTTATTCATATCCGCTAATTTGATGTTTTTAAAATACGGGATTATGTGATTGTTAATATTGTTTTTATGGAGAATATAAGTGCTTTGCCCCACTTTTCCTTTTTTATAAGTCTCTAGCCACTCAATTAGATATTCACTTAATAGAGTTTTTTTGCTGTCAGCAGCCATTCCGTGGAACAATTGACGCTCTCTTTCATTAGCATGAAAGGTAGCTTCTTTTTTTGAATCAAAACCACCTTTACTGATTTCTCTTTTCTTTCCGGTAGTTTTATCGACATATCGGATTCGATATTCCCATTTTTTGCCCCGCTTTCTGAAAGTCGCCATATAAAATCCTCCTTATATCGTGACATAGCAATTGATGTGGGATATGTCACTGTCAAACTTAATTAGAATAATATCACGATAACCTAATTACTGTAAAAGAAAACTTACATATGTAGAACATGCGTGCTAAAATGCTTATATATTCATAATAAGAAAGGTGGATGGAAAGATGAAGAGTTTTGCTGGAGAACCAGGTGGTCACGAAATAACTGATCCAGGAGGATGGTCATCATTATATGGACCAGGTGGTGGAATGGGTAAACAAAAGTTATTTGGACCTGGCACTGGGGTATAACAAAAAAGACACTTTTTAAGTGTCTTTTTTTTGTAGATAAAATCAGTATTTTGTTACTTCACTATTTTTTGATTTTGTATCATTTGCTTTATTTTCAATGTTCATTGAGACAAAAATAACAACAAATAGTATTACAAATGAAACAATCACTATTCCCCAAGTTATAGCGGACCTCATGAAAATTGGTTTTTTTCTCTTTTTATTAATTAACCAAATAATTAATAATACTATTGATGTAAAAAGTGCAATTATACCGAACCAAGCTATCGTTCCACCGACCACTTGACCTAGAGCATATGCTGTTCTATATTCAGAGTCTCCAAATTCAATACTATTATAGATCCCCCTAATAAAAAGTATAGCTAGTATTCCTATACTAACTAAAATAAATATTTTATTAGATATTTTCATTTTTAGTCCTCCAAGTATATAAAATGTAAGATTTCTGAAGATAGCATAGCAAATATAATATTAGTAAATTGTTATATTGTGTCGAATGAACAAATATAAAAGAGAGCTAAATAGCTCTCTTACTCAAATTGTAAAAAGAAGAAATTTTTACAATTTGAAATTGGAAATGATTTCTTTTATTATGAAATCAAATCATAGTATTTCATTATTCTCACCAAGGAAACGTACATAATAATCTAGTTGTTTGCAGAAGTTTTTTCTTTGATTTTCAGATAACACCCCATATGTTTTCTGAACGCCAATCAAAGTATTATGTAACATTTCATCATCCGAATTATCAGTGCGACCTGTAAGCACATCTAGTGTTACATTGAAATAGGAAGCGAGGCGAAATAATGTAGTGAGATCAGGCTCAGAAAAACCATTTTCGTAATTGTTTATTTGGCTTCTACTAAGGTTTAGTTCATGAGCTAAATCTTCTTGCCTTAACGAACGACTTTTTCTTAACGTTTTTAAAGTTTCACTAAATGTCTTCATAGTACAAGTATAATTATAGACATATTGATATACTATAAATGATAGATTTATTGTCATTTATGTTATCGTGATAGAAAAACTATTTAAAACTTAAAATAAAATAGAACAAAAGTTCGGTTTTGTGGTAAAATATGCATATGAGGTCTTCATACGTTAAATGCATAATTGCATATTTATTTTTATTTAATTTGAGATACGTTGATATATAACGCTTTTTCAACTTTCTCAATAATTATCTGATAACAACACGACTGAATTTTGGAAAAAATGTGATATTATGATAATAATAAAATAAACGGACGTAAAAAAGACTCACAGCGTGTATAAGTAGTGTTAGCGCACTCTTACACCGCTTTCCCTAATCCGGCTAGGGAAAACACTTACTGCAAGTCTTACATAAATTATAACACATCATTTGAATGTAGTGACGCGTTTTCCTTTAAAAGTTAAAAATGGGTTTAACGTGTCTTTTTGTTCCGGCAAGGAGGAGCAAAATGAAACTGTTATTGGAAAAGATGCATGAAGATTTAAAGTCAAACGGTTACACCAACCGTAAATTAGCGGCGCTATTTAATGTTAGTCATACGACAGTTAATAGCTATTTTTCTCAAGGTACTAAATTTGATTTCATGCACTATGTTGAAACATTACGATTATATGAACCTAAGAATATTAATTTTCGAAGAGAGTCATTATTGAAGTCGTTTAATGACTTATCTCCCAATAACGAAAGATTAGGACTTGAAGTATTAAATATGTATGGAGAATTTGAACTACAAAAAAAATTAATTTCTAAGATCCAAAATAATACAGAAACGAATAAAAATGCGAGATTGAATAAAAAGGTGGCAGAAGTATATCAGTTGTTAGCGTTACGTAATGAAGGATTTATAAATAAACACGAATTCTTTCGGGCGGTAGATGATTTTCGAAATTCACGAAAAATATCGACTAATGAATTGAAAATAATTTCTGATTTCGCGTTAATATACTCGCATCTAGATTTTAACGATCACAAAATGGTTTTAAAATACACCAAGCAATTGATGCCATATATTGATGAAATCAAAAAAGGAACTTTGAAAACATCTTTTACATTAAGGGCTAAAGAGATGTTAGCTACAAGTAACCATCACGCAAATGATTTAGAACAAGCAAGAAAATATTGCTGTGAAATTGTAAATGATCCTTTGAATAAATATGAGTGCATGAAAGCTTTAGCATACTGTATTTTAGGTGAAACTTATATTTTAGAGGATTACAATATTGCTAAGTATTATTTTGAACAAGGGATATCAACGTTGGATTCTCCGTCAAATCGTAAAAGTATAGTAAGAAAAAAAGCAATAGAGAATACTCTTAATTTCCTAAAGATTTATTGGAGAATGGATTTAGAAAAAATAAGACCTACAGATAAGGCTGAAGAAGCATTTTTATATGCTGTAACCGGTCGTGAGGAGAAATCCTTATTATTGTTAGACGAATTAGAAAAAGAAAATAAAAAACTAAGTCCTATACAAAAATATTACAAAGGCCTAGCTACTGGGGAAGAAAATTATTTCAAAGAATCAATAGAAGATTTTGAAAGATTAGGGGATTTTTTCTATTCCAGACTACCAAGAGAGTGCTTAAAATGATATAATTGTGGTATGAAAAGGAGTGATTTTATTTGAAGTTAAAGGCTATCAAAATAGCAATAACAGCAGCAATTATTGCTTCTATTGGCTTCATGCCAACCAAAAATGATAAAGAGGTAACACAACAATCTCAAACTCCAATTGAATATAGAATGATGGTCGATCCTGGTGCTGGAGGCGGCTGAAAATAAAGAATGACGCTATCATAGAGATAGCGTCATTCGTGCTTTATAAGGGATGGAAAGTAAATGACCGAATGGTCGAAAGCTTTCCACGATGTGTATAACTAAAAGAGGATGCAGGGGGAAAGGCAAATGAAAGAAATGATAACGCAAGTTTTATTAATAGAAAAAGCTGAAGGGGTAAATGTAAATCATTTACGCGATTTATTAAAAGAACTTGCTGAACAGGAAAAAGAACGAAATAAAACTCCGTAGACAATTATTAGTCTCACGGAGTTTTATTTTTAGATATAAAGTTTTGTATTGTTGATTTAAATAACTCTTTGTTGTCCTCGGAAAGTTGGTTAATCAGTTTCATCCATTCATTAGTTTCTTTGTGTATTTCTTCTGTTTCTTTAACTGTTAATTTTTGATGCATCGATCTTCCTAATAAATAATCAATAGAAACCTCGTATATGTCTGCTAATTTGGTTAATGTCTCATAATCAGGTTTACGTCTTCCTGATTCATAACTAGATAAAGTTGCTTTATTCACGTCTAATTTTTCTGAGATGAAAGTCTGCGTATAACCTTTCTTTTCACGACACGCTTTCAATCTTTCGTTTAAGTTCATAATTTTATTATTCCCCTTTATAAATAATATCCCATTACTAATGTGCATTGCCTTAATTTAAGGTGTGTTACACTGCCTTCTCGTGTGTTGCAAAACTTTTGCTTAATTACAGTATATATACTTTTTGACAACTTTTCACTATCTGTAAAAAAATATTTAACAAAATGACAAAATAGGGTTTACATTTGCGAAATGACAACCTATAATGAAATCAAGAAGTTGTCAAAACGACAACGACAGGAGGTGAAGCGGATATGACTTTTGGAAGTAGAGTCCGGGATATTCGCAAACAAAAGAATATTACTCAAGAAAAATTAGCTAAGAAGCTTGATTTCAGCCACGCTTCAGCTATTTCTTTCATAGAAAATGGCAAGAGAAGATTAGATGCAGAAAAGATACCTACCTTAGCGAATGCGCTTGGAGTATCAATAGATGAACTTTTTTTTACTCAAAAAGTTGTCAAAATGACAACTGAAGAAGTGGAGGAAGAAGAAAATGAATCAATTACAAGTTGCGTATCATCCAGTAAGTGAGTTCGTTTTTATGGAAAGAAATCAAGTGGTTACAGACAGTTTAACGATGGCTCAAATGTTTGGAAAAGAACATAAAAATGTAATTCGAGATATCGAGGTTCAGCTAGAAAAATTGATAGAAGCAAACGAAACGGAGTGGGGGCAGCTCAACTTTGAGCCTACCCAATACCAGCATTATCAAAATAAACAATGGTATCCAAAGTTCAATCTTACAGAAGATGCATTCGCGATTGTTGCAATGAGTTACATAACACCAGAAGCAATGAAAATGAAAATTAAGTTCTTACAAGAATTCAAGCGAATGAAAGAACACATTCAAAAGTTACAGCAACAACCTAAAAGTGTTGAGGATGCAATTATCTACAGTATGACTGAACTAAAACAAATAAAATCACGACAAGATCATACAGAAGAAGAAATGAACAAAATGAAACTTCTAGTAGATAACGAATTATGGCTTACTGAGCAACATAAAGGAGCTGTACAACGAAAAGTAAAACAACGTGTTTTTGAACTGAAAAAAGAAGGATATGATAACGCATCGTATCAGGGGATATATGGCGCGTTGAAAAGACATTTTGGTGTAGCTAAATACGATAAAATTCCAAGGAAATATTATCAAAATGCTATGAAATTTATCGCAGGATGGTATCCCCCAGAAAGACCTAGGGCATTAAATGATTATATTTCTTAATAGATAAAATTTTATAGAAAGGGAGATATGAAAATGATTAGTGTTCAAGTCGATGAAAAAGAAGTAAGAAATCTTTATCTTGCAAAAGTTGAAGAAGTAGTTAAAGAAATCGATGCGGAGTTAGTATATTGGGATGCTAATGAATTGAAACGAAGAACTTGTATGGGATGGAATACCATTCAAAAAACATTCTTTTTTGATCCTAGATTTCCGAAACACAAAGTAGGAGGTAAATGGTATTTCCCAGCTCAACAAGTAAAAGAATTCTTGTTGCAATGGATATCTGAACAATAAGGAGGTGATTTAGTGGAAGATACAACATCATTAGTAGCATTCGCAGTGTTTATAGCATTTAGTGTATTGCTACTTTACATTACTTACGAACCGATAAGAAGATGGGCCTGGAGTGATGTAAAACAAAATAAAAAGACCCACGGCAATGGGTCCTTTAGTAAAAATAAGTTGTTATAAGTATATCACGGAAAGTAGGGAAATAGTACATGGATTTAATCGAATATCAAGTGCTATTACCTAATAAGTTTTGGGATTTGGCAAAAAGCAAAGATGAATTAAAACGAATGATTGAAAAGTACTTTAAGGTTGGGTATCCACATTATGAAATACAACGCATTATCCAAAGTGGACAAGCATATGTGGCAGTTTGTACGAGGAGGTAAATATAATGGCAGAAGTTAAATGGATAAAGCTTTCAACAAGTATGTTTGAGGATGAAAAAATACGTTTAATTGAGAGCATGCCTGAAGCTGATACCTTATTGATTATATGGATTAGATTATTAGCGCAAGCCGGGAAAACAAATGCGAGTGGGTACATTTTTCTTAGTAAAAACATTCCTTATTCAGATGAAATGCTTGCAACTCTATTCAATAGACCAATTGCGACAGTAAGGTTGGCGCTTCAAACATTTCAGCAATTTGGAATGATTGAGATAACAGAGGATCAGTACATTTGTATTTCGAATTGGGAAAAACACCAAAACGTTGATGGATTAGAAAAAATCCGTGAACAAAATCGATTACGCAAACAAAAACAGAGAGAAAAACTTAAATTAGAGATGTCACGTGACGGTCACGAGACAATCACGCGAAGTCACGCAACAGATATAGAAGAAGATAAAGAATTAGATATAGATAAAGAAAAAGATAAAAAGAAGAAAGAAAAACCTTCTCGTCACAAGTTTGAAACTTGCGACACCAACGGGGCTAAGTATTTGTTTGAGAAAATTAAGGGAAATAACCCTAAACAAAAAGAACCGAACTTTGATTCTTGGGCAAATGATTTTAGATTGATGCGTGAAAAGGATAACCGTGAATTAAAAGAGATTAAAGATGTTATTGATTGGTGCCAAGCTGATCCATTCTGGCAAGGTAACATTTTATCTCCTAAAAAGCTACGTGAAAAGTTTGATCAACTAACTATTCAAATGAATTCTAAAAAAGGAGTGAAAAATAATGATCCAATTGCAAGCAACGGAGCAATTTACTACAACGAAACTGAATTTGACTTCTAATCTATGTGAAGTTTGTGAAGAAAAAGGAATTAAACAACGAACAATGATATTTCAAGGTGAGGAAGTTTGTCCTAAGTGTTATTTACAAAAAGATCACGATAGATTGTATGCAGAATGCAACAAGTATTACAAAGGCGAAGAGGAACGGAGAAGAAAAGCTTATTTTCATAATCATAGTTTAATCAGTGACCCAACAATTATGAATGCAACATTTGAAAATTTTATACCTGAATGTGAGGAAGAAGAGAGAAATAAAGCTCAAGCCGTAAAACATGCCCATAACTTTATAAGTGATATGAAATATACATTAGTAGCTTCTGGAGATGCAGGAAGAGGAAAAAGTCATTTAATGCATGCCATAGCTGAAGAAATTAATGAGAACGGAACGCAAACCGTATTGTTTATAAGTGAGAGTGTTTTATTCAAAAAATTAAAAGCTACATTCAAAAGAGATTCTGAGTTATCTGAGGATGATTACTTACAAAAGATAATTGACGCGGATGTAGTGATATTTGATGATTTCGGTTCAACTTTAGGCGATTACAGAGATATCAATTTGAAAGCACTAGAATTTCACAATAAAAAAGGCGAAGGGAATATTACCGATCTCCAAAGAGCAACAAAATATATGAACGATACTTATATGACAATTTTTGATGGTAGACAAGGAAAGTCTAATG
The DNA here is from genome assembly GCF_007363175.1 of Bacillus sp. BD59S. NCBI lineage: Bacteria > Bacillati > Bacillota > Bacilli > Caryophanales > Bacillaceae > Bacillus > Bacillus sp. BD59S. Next base: position 3,947,401 of record NZ_CP034686.1, on the reverse strand, counting down.
GAATTGCTACAAATTTAGTAGGTGCAGCAATCACATATTGTTATGACCAACGAATCACATCTAGGATACTTGGTTGCAAATCAGCCATGACCTTTAAAAACACACCTGATAGACGTAAGAAATCTTTACCTTTCTGATAAGTAAATCTATTAAAAATAAGGAGGAATAACGATGTGTGTATTATGCCGTAATACAGGAATTATTCGTAAAGAAACTTATCCAGGTGTAATTGAAACGAACGGTTGTAATTGTGAGGTAGCAAAACAACAGCAAGAAGAAAACGATAAGCGTTGGCAAGCATGGTTAATAAAATTTGAATCAATGAAACAAGAATTAGAAAGAAATAAACAGCAAAAAGCTAGTTAACAAGGGGGAGAAAGCTATGAAAAATACAGGTGTTGCAAGAAAAGTGGATGAGCTAGGGCGAGTGGTAATTCCAATAGAGTTACGCAGAAATTTGGGGATTATTGAAGGAACGGCACTAGGCTTTCATGTCGAGGGTGAAAACATTGTTTTAAGAAAACAAGAAAAGTCATGCTTTGTAACAGGTGAAGTTTCTGAATCAAACATGGAATTGCTGGACGGACGAATGTTTTTGAGCAAGGAAGGGGCAACTGAATTGCTGGACATTCTTGAAAAGAGTGTGAAGGTACATGCCTAAGCAATTGAATATTTTCGATGTAGAGCCAGCGATTTGCGAGTTTGATGTAATGAAAGCAAATGTAAAAAAAGGAGCTGGACGCGTTACATATGCAGATGTACGTGTCCAAGTTCCGAGAAATGCAAAGGGTACGGATGAACTACCACGCACAACTAAACAAGATGATCGCTATGACATCTTTGAACAATATGTAATGGCAATTTGGAGATTTCAAAGAGCTGTAGATAAAGTCTTTAGTTGGGATACAGCGGAAGAGTTATGTAAGGCAGCAAGAGATAAAAAAGAAATTATCCCGGTAAGGATTTACTTAGGAAGTGGTTTTAAACCTGATGTTGTCGAGTACATGCGGTAGTAAAGAGGAGAGGGACATATGAAAAAAATAGAAATTGATGTTAGCAGCAACAAGCTTTTAATAGTGAAGGATGGAAATGTAACAGCAGTAAATCCACCAATGAGTGGATTTGGTGAGCAAGTCGCGGTTTGGGTCAACGGTAAAGTTGATCGTGTGGATACTAAGTTTACTGAAAAGATAAAATAATCATTTTTAGAAAGTAGGTTCGCTTATGAGTGTAGCAAGAAATCATGAGGCGATGAAGGAATCGAGGTTGAAAATTTACATCGCTTTAGAAGAAGCTAACTTCATTTGGGATGAAAGAGATGTAATTCGTTTTCGTGAAATGTGGAATCAAGGTATGAGTTTACCAGAGATGGCAGAAGCATTAAGGAGACACCAAGCGGAAGTTGCGCTCCTTGTAATAGATCAGGCTGATAAGTATTTAATTGAAAATCGTCCGATAGGATTAGGAATTTGCTAAATAGGAAGGGGAAATCAAAATGAACTTAACTAAAATATTCGGAATGCAAAAGGTGTTAGATACAAGAATCATCAAGGAACACGGATTAGAAGGGCAAAATTTATTTTACAATATGATTCTTGCTTTACAGGTTGAAATTGGAGAACTTGCAAATGAAACAAGATGTTTTAAGCATTGGAGCAATAAAGGTCCTAGTGAAAAAGAAGTCATTTTAATGGAGTATGTAGATGGATTTCATTTTATAGCTTCATTAGGGAATGGTATCGAATTTAATCCTAATGAATATAGTTTTAAGTCATTAGAACATAATGCAAACGTCTATACCGCAAGTACTTTAGTCAATCAATTTAACAATGTATATGAAGCTGTATCGGAATTTCGTGCAACTCAAGACATTGAGCTTTATGAGGAATTATTGTACTCGTTCTTAGGGTTAGGTAAGAAATTAGGATTCACATTTGAAGAGATTGAGCAAGGTTATTACAAAAAGAATGAAGTGAACCATCAGCGCCAGGATAACGGATATTAAGACAAAATTTGAATTTTATTAAAATAAATATTGAGGATAGACCTTATAAATAAAGGCTCCACTCTCAAAAGGGTGAGAGTGGAGCCTGTGGATGAAATTACTGAGTTCTTGGGATGGTGAACATCAGCACATAAATAATAGCATGAGTATTCAGAGAAATCATTGAGTAAATGTTTCCGATTTTTCAAATTATAGTTAATTGATTTTCATTAAACAAAAGCGTTATTTTAATCGAAAAGGAGAATGAGAGATGGAAAACCAAGAGAAATTAGTTGTTTTAAATGCAGATCAAAAGGCAGTTGCTTTAAAAGGATTAAAGGACTTGTTCTTTGCAGCACAACAAATGCATGAATGGTTATCAAAAGATAATTTAACTGAAGAAATGAAAGGGATATTAATTTCACTATCAGAGTCCCACATTTCGGATGTAGCAAAAGCAACAAACTATGAATCTAATCTTGCTAAGGAAAGAGCAGATCGTCACGCAGATATTCGTAATGCCAATATGCGTATTCACGAATTGGAACAACAGATGGCAGAAATGAAGCCAATTGATGGATTAAAAGAGCAATTAGCAGGTTTAACTCGCAAAGTTGATGAGTGGTGGGATGAACTTGGATTCAATTACATTTCGGAAATGAGTTTTAGCAAATGGGGCGGATTAGATATAAAGTTTGGATTTCAATTAGATAGGCTTTCAAGATTATTGAGTAGTACACCTGTATCGGATAAGGAAGAAGATGAAGACAAAATACAACAACTGCGCAATAAAGGATTTATTTTTACGGAGGAAGATAGAGAAGTACATCTTGCTGACAATGATATAAACAAGCAATTACTGGTACAACTTTTAGAAGAGAGATTTCCAAGCATACAAATTACAGGGATGGAAACTTGGAGCGGGAGAAGAAGCAGAGAAGCGCACATTCGATATGTCACAGCCTATCTTGGCGAATTACATGAAATTTAAACAAAATCGTTATTTGAATAAAAAAATGGAGGAATGAAAAATGAATACAGTAACTATTAAATTCGGTCAAGGTACACCAGCTTGGGAAGACATGACAGAAATAGTTAAATTCTTAGGAAAACGTGGATATGCAATTGAACCTGAAGAAGAAATTGGAACGGTTAAATTAACTAAGGAAATTAAAGAAGAAAACTAAACCAAAACCAAAACGCTATTTTATTAGAAAACGAGGGGGAAAGAGGAATGCAGTTGGATTTATTTCGCGAAATCATAGTCGACAACTTCGCTGGGGGTGGCGGAGCAAGCACTGGAATTGAACTCGCTACAGGTCTTTCGGTAGATATAGCTATCAATCATGATCCGGCTGCCATTGCGATGCATAAAGCAAATCATCCAGATACAGAACATTATTGTGAGAGTGTTTGGGAGGTTAATCCGGTAGAAGCTGTTAAGGGGAGAAAAGTAGGACTTGCCTGGTTCTCCCCAGACTGTAAACACTTTAGTAAGGCTAAAGGTGGTAAACCTGTAGAAAAGAAAATAAGAGGACTAGCATGGATTGCTGTTAAGTGGGCAATCGCTGTTAGACCAAGAGTTATTATGTTGGAAAACGTAGAGGAATTTAAAACATGGGGGCCTTTAAAAAACGGTTATCCTGATGAAGATAAAAAAGGGCTTACTTTTAAATCATTTGTAAAATCTTTAGAAGCATTGGGATACGAGGTCCAATTTAAAGAGTTGAGAGCATGTGATTACGGAGCACCTACAATAAGAAAAAGATTCTTTTTAATAGCAAGATGTGACGGTCATCCGATTGTATGGCCAAAGCAAACTCATGGCGATCCAAAAAGTGAAGATGTGCGGAAAGGGAAATTAAAACCATGGAGAACAGCGGCTGAAGTAATAGATTGGTCAATAGAGTGTCCTTCAATTTTCAGTCGTAAAAAGCCGCTTTCTGATAATACACTACGAAGAATAGCTCGAGGGATTCAGAGATTTGTAGTTGAAAATCCAAGTCCTTTCATTGTGAGAATAGGGCATACAGGATTTGGTGGAGATAGGTTGCAATATTCATTAGATAAACCGTTAACAACTATCACAACTAAAGCAGAACATTGCTTAGTTAGTCCTACAGTTGCTCAAATTGGAGACAGAAATGAGGATGTTACAACCGCATTTGTAGCGCAACACTTTGGCACTTCAACTGGTCATATTTTAGAAAAACCATTAAATACAGTTACAGCTGTAAATAAAGCTAGTATAGTAACTACATTTTTAACTAAGTATTATGGTTCAGATACGGGACAGCAAATAGATCAGCCTTTACATACAGTTACTACAAAAGACAGGTTTGGGATTGTAACTGTAAAAGGACAGGATTATAGGATTGTTGATATTGGAATGAGGATGTTACAGCCACATGAGTTATTTGCAGCTCAAGGTTTTCCAGAGAACTATGTGATTGATACAGATTATAAAGGGAACCGATATTCAAAAAAGGACCAGGTAGCGAGATGTGGAAATGCAGTACCACCACCATTTGCAGAACAATTAGTAAGGGCGAATTTACCAGAAATGTGTGTAGCAGTAGAAGACAATAAATTTAAACGTGCAATGGCAATATAAATTTGAACAAAAACTTCATTTTAATAGAAAGCGAGGTGGTGATATGAGTCTTACTTTTATAGATTTATTCGCAGGTGTGGGGATGATGAGAATCGGATTAGAACAAGCAGGGCATACCTGTATTGGTTTCTGCGAATGGAACAAACCTGCAAGGAAAACATATGAAGCAATGCATGATACAGAAGGAGAGTGGACGGAACATGATATCAGAAATGCAAAAGGAACTACTATTCCGAGGGCTGATATTTGGACAGCAGGGTTTCCTTGTACCGATATTTCCAAAAATGGAAAACAAAAAGGACTTGCAGGAGAACGATCAGGACTATTTACAGAAGTTATCCGGCTCATCAAAGAAGTACCTGAACATAAGAAACCTGCCTACCTGCTCTTTGAAAACGTTGATAACATATTATCAGTCAATAAAGGATGGGACTTTGCCCGTATTCTCACTGAAATGGATGGAGTCGGGTATGATGCGGAGTGGGATGTTATCACCTCAACAGAGGTTGGAATCCCTCAAAGAAGGAAAAGAATATTCATTGCAGGATATCTTAGAGGACAACGTATCAAGCGAATATTTAGTTGATACAGAGAAATATAAAGATTGCATATTAGAAGTAACTGACGAACATGTAAAAGTTAGACAAGCCACGATAAAAGGATACGATATTGGTCATGTAGGTGATGCTATTAATATAGCAGTACCGACATCCAAAACGAGAAGGGGTCGCATAGGGCACGGCGTAGCACAAACATTACTTAGATCCAGGGAACAATGTACGCTGCGTGATGGAAAACTATATTGGCTTACTGAAAGAGAATCGTGGCGATTGCAAGGCATTCCTGACGAATACTTTGATCGAGCAAAAGAAGTAACATCATCAAATCAATTATATGCACAGGCTGGTAACGGCTTAACGGTTAATATAGCAAGATTTATCGGTGAACGAATGGGTTATGAGAAAGATTAGTATAAAAATTTCATTTTGTAGAAAAGGGGAATGGATATGGAGAGAACGACTGAATATGACTATTGGGTTTCTTATATGTTTATTCGTAACGAAGGTGGGCATTGGGAGTGGGGAAATGCCCACGTGAATATAGTTGAAACATATAACGGTATTGAATGGATAAGAGAAATTGAAGAACGGATTTGTAGAAGATATAAATACAGTAAAGTAACGATTCGAAACTTTGTCTCATTAGTTCGTGAAAATAAAAGAGCAGCTAGCAAAAGCTAACTGCTCAGGTAATAGAAATGGGTTGTCTACAGTATTGACGGAATATTGAGTTTTATTCAAGGGAGGAAGAGAAATGAAGGATATAAAATTAACTCACTCGGGAGTAATGACAATTGTAGAGGTAGATGGTAATTACCTTACGTATAACAATCCAGAATCAAAGCATGTCGTTGAAAGTTTATTACTTATGTTAGATGATGCGGAAGTTATAAATTTAGAAATTGAAAACTCAACAAAATAATCCTCTTGTAGAAAAGGAGAATGAAAATGTCATTAGTGGAGAATTTGAAAGAAATCCAAGAAAAAACAATAGATGAAAAAGTATTGGAATTTGCAGGGGAAATGGAATCGGCAATAATCGAAAGTGCTGGAAAGGGATATTCAGGTTATAAGTATCAAATTCGTTATGATAATCCAGATAAACATATGATGCTTTCGAAAATTTTTATAGAAAAGTTACAAGAATTGATGGACGGTGTGAAAGTTGAATTTAAGAAAGAAGAAAGGAAGAGCCTTTTAGGTGGATCTTACTACGAACATTACATTCATTTTAAGTGGAATGACTAATAATAGAAAGCGAGGTTGGGAGAATGAAAGCTTTAAAGAAAAGAAAAATTAGAAAAGCAATTGCTCGTCGCACAAAAGAAGTGGAGAAGCATCAAGTTAATAAAGCTTGGAGAAACATCTTTGTACAAGCTGGAATTATAAAATAGCAATACTGGAGGAATAGAAAATGAATAGTAAACAGTTTTTCGGAATGTATTGGGCTCTTTACTTAATCATTATGTTCGTGACCTTTAGTAATTCAAAAAGCTTCATACAAGCGGGAATCATTATGGTACTTGTAATTTTTATTTCAGAGGTCGATCATCGTTATGGATTTTATAAGGGAAGCAAGAAGGCTAAAAGCAAATAAATATAGTCCGGCTAGAAAACTAGAGGACACCAATTCATTAAAGCAGCAATTACAGCTGTTTTAGGAATAGGTGTCCTTTTTATTTTGAAAAGGGAGATGGGGAAATGAAGGTGCTAAGAGATCAATTACGTGAGTGGAAAAAGCAATCAAAACAAGGAAAGAAGAAAAATAAGAAAAGAAAAAAAGAGAAGTTAAGTACGCGTGATATAGAGGATTTAATGGGGATTCGTGGACCGCGTTATGAACGCAGACGTGGAGCGTTAAGACAAAAGTAATTTAAAAATAAAAAGGAGTGGTCTTACATGACTAAACAATTATCTTTCTTACCAAAAATCGATAGAGTAGCAACACAAGAGGAATTAGAAGGTGTGTTGGAAAGCGTACGTATACATAGACAATTTGGGATGATGCGTAAAGAAATGAAAGTCACTCCTTCTTATGAAATTCGTGAGCATGGTCCTACACATACAGTCGGAAAACCGTTAGAAGATGTTGCTATAGCAAATATTCAACAAAGTAAACGAGAAGAATGGCTTGAGAGAATGTCATTACGTATTGATCAATTTTTAACTCGATTAGGAAACGGACGCGCAGGAACTATTCAAAGGGATATTATTTATAAACGTTATTTAGAAGAAGAGGACGTATGTGATTACATGGTTTACAACGAAATAGGGATGTCAGAGCGCACTTATCGACGTTGGAAGTCTAAAGCGTTTTATAAACTTGCTTTTGCACTTGGATTAGAAATTTACGAGACAGAAGAAACGGGAGGTAATGAATAATGAATTTTGTTCAACCAATACGTGATCCAGAGCAAATACAGCAGCTAAAAGATTATTTTAAGGAGAAGAGCTTACGTAATTACATTCTCTTCATTATGGGAATCAATACAGGCTTAAGAATCTCGGACATTTTGAAATTGAAGGTAGGAGATGTCAAAGGTAGTCATATATCTATGAGAGAAAAGAAGACAGGGAAACAGAAACGAATACAAATTACTGCAGCACTGAAAAGAGAGCTTAAATGGTTTATTGAAGAAAGAGAAGATAATGAGTACTTATTGCAAAGTAGACAAGGTAGGAATCGCCCAATTGGTCGTAGTATGGCATATAAGATATTAAGCGGAGCAGCCGCAGAGTTTGGATTAGATGAAATAGGAACACATACGCTTAGAAAGACGTACGGGTATCATATGTACATGCAAACAAAAAACATAGCATTACTTATGGAGATATTCAATCATTCGTCAGAGAAGGTCACATTACGTTATATAGGGGTAAACCAAGATGCAATGGATAAAGCAATGACTAGATTTAAAATCTAAGCATTGCTTTTTCTTTTTAAATCTATACAGTTACTCATAAATTTTGTACTGTGTAACTCAAAAGGTAAAGTTTAATTAAGTCAATGATACCAAGGGATTCGGCGAAGGGGTCAGTTACACACAATATAAGATATGGGTAACTAAGTAAAGGGTTTATATGATAAAATTACGATGTTGTATATTAAATTGTATTAATTTTAGGGAGAGTGCTATTTATATGGGAGAAGAAATATTAAATTATATTACTAAAATTGGACCAATGTGGGGTTTTATTGGAGCAATTATAGCATTAGGAGTTAATACATATGTTACCAACAAGAGTAAAAAGGTAGGGGTAAGGGCATACGTTGAAGTTTTAAGAGTGGCAGCTAATCTAAATGATGGGGTTTTTAAAAAAGGATCGAAAATAGTTGTTACTGATGAGTTAGAAGAGCAGCTAGCAAAAATTAAGGTTGAAGAAAGTGGAATAACTGATGAAATTAAATTGCGACCTAACTTTTTGAAGATAAAAAATATAAGCCCAAATCCCTGCTTTGGATTAAGAATACAAGGAATAAAACAAAACTCCACTGAAAAAGAAAAGTATATGGACTTAGAGCTTTATGTACTGAATAATGACGAAGAAATATATATTCCAATGAAATCTCATAATACTATGATTTATCCTACGTTAATTCTGCAAGTAGAGTACACAACATTAGCGAATGAAAAAATGATATATGAAAATAAAATGACATCAAAAAATGGAGAGGTAGTAGAAATCCTTCAAAGTATTTATGTTATTAAGAAGTTGTGGAAAAACGAAAAAATAGTTAAGACTACCGCTTCAAATATAAAATGGAGAGATGTAAATTAAGTGGCAGAGTCGTGACCGCTTTTTGGCAGGAAATGTGCCGTTTGTTTTGAAATCAACGTGATATATTTGTATTGTGAGAAGTGGCGGAAAACATTTTTCACGTTCCTTTATAATTCAAATGGATCGTTAGGCTATGGGTGATGGTTGAGGATTGAATGAGATGTTGTTTCTTGTTTTCAATGCCAAAGTCAAAATCTGTTGTGTAAACGGAGAAGAGCTTTTGCTCTTCTTCCAGTTCCTTAATAACTTAGGGGCAGATGAGCGCAAAAAACATTAGGTAACTGGAAAAAGAATAAAACTTCACGTACCATAATTGAGACATAAATGAATATTTGTAAGAAAGGCATCCATTCGGGTGCTTTTTATTTTGGATTAAGAGGTGGTGGTTCGTATGTTTAGGATATTTAAGATGTTTGTATATGATGTTAAGGTTCTTTTTCAACAAATCATTCAATTATGCAAAGGTACTAATCACGAACAATTCAAACCTACTTTAATTGTAGTTCATGATCCCATTGATAAGATGGTTGAAAAGGAAATGGCACAATTGAAATCTATAAAGGATGAGAAGGAGCAAGAAGAAATGAGCAAATATAAAAAGCAAATTACATCCTTAGATGAACTGTACCAAGTTATCGATGCACTAGAAACATTAAACAAGAAGTATCTAATTAGAAAGGTAGTACAAAAGAACGAGGTCATACCGAGTGGAGGAAAGTATTTGCGTAATATTTGGTATGTGGAAGAAGTAGAGTAGCTAATTTGCTGCTCTTTTTATTTTGGAGGAGGATGAAGGATGGAATCTAAAACATTAGTATTAAAACCTATAAAGCAATATAAGATTGATCCGAATAAAATCCAATCATTAGATGATGTAATTTCTATTTTAAAAAATATAACGATATATGTGAATGGTGAAGAAGCATTAAAAGGTCTTGAACATTTAATTGAAAAGGATGACGAAGAATGAAACTAACTAAACAAGAACAAGCGGTTGCAATTGGAACATTCATTGCCATGTTAGGACAGGATCTTGTAAATGAGCGTATCGATAAACAGAAATTAGAAAGTGCAATTCCAATCTTTAATGAGTTAGAAGATAACACAACACCAAAGCAAAAGAGAGAAGCGATGATTAGTTTGCTTGGTAAGGCAATGGATGAATTCATTAATAGTAAGGAGTTAAGGTAAATGGAACTAACTAAACTAGAGGTAGCGATTGCTCTTAGTGCATTCATTCAAGGTTTAAGTCAGGGAGAACGTGATAAAGGTAATGATATATTTAAACAAATAGAGAATGAATTAGATAACATAGTCAATAACTCAACACTAAATCAAATGAGGGAAGCTAGTGAAAGTGTTGTAAGCAAATTCATTCATAAGATATTAGAAGATGAAGAACAGTGAAGCAATACAAAACCAAACAACAAAAGCGTAAGTTCTATGACAGTGGTGAGTGGAAGAGTATACGTGAACAAGTAAAGAAGCGTGACAACTATGAGTGTCAGGAATGTAAACGAAACGGTCGGGTTCAAACAGATACAAATGAATACAGTGAGAGTGCCAAGCGTAAGAAGATACAGCTTGTTGTCCATCATATAAAAGAACTAGAACATCATCCAGAACTTGCATTAGAAATGGATAATCTAGAAACAGTCTGTGTGGATTGCCATAATAAAGAACACGGTAGAGTATTCGAAAAGAAACAGAATAAATGGGAACATGATGAAAAGTGGTAAAAAAGAATCAACTATAACACCCCCCCTTAAAAAATTTCGTCAAAAAATGCTCTAAGGGGCACCGGAGGAGGGGGTCGATTTTCTAAATTTATAAGCAAATTCGCGCGTTATATCAAATTGGAAAACGATGTAAATTAGAAGGGAGGGATATTGTGGCTAGAGTAAAGCGTGAAACAATGAGAAAAAGGATTGAAAAGGACTTAACAAATCAATTGAAAGAAAAAAAGATTATAGGTAATCATTATACTGACTTAATTCAAGACTATTTATCGTTGTGGGATTTAAAGTGTATTCTTGTTGATGATATTGAAGAAACAGGAATAAAAGTATCTGGCATGCACGGTCCGAAATCCAATCCTTCTATTAATGATTTACATAAAACCAATGATCGAATGATAAAGATTTTGGATGCACTTGGCTTGGAAGCGTCGGCCGAAGAACAGAAAACACCTTTAAAACCTAAGCGCTCTGCGAAAGATTTGACATGATTCAAAATCAGTATGTTATCGAATATATTGAGATGTATCGAACAGGGAAAATTAAGCTAAATAAAGAGCGCATAATGCTAATTGAGTACCTGGAGAAATACATCTTCGTACGTGATGATTTGTATTTCGATAATGAAATGCATGAGGACTATATAAAATTTACTGAGAAATGGTATTTTGAATTGCAGCCGTTTCAAAAATTCCTAACAGCATTTGTTTTTCTTTTTTATAAAGAAGACGATTCTGTTTTTTATGAGCAATTTTTAATTATGATGGCTCGTGGTGGCGGTAAAAATGGTTTAATTTCATCGTTATGTCATTTCTTTATTAGTCCGCTGCATGGAATAGATCGATACAATGTTTCAATTGTGGCCAACAATGAGAAGCAAGCAAAAGTGTCTTTCCGTGAGGTCTATGATGCTATTAAAGGGGAAGAAATATTAGAAGATATGTTTTATCGTACTAAGGTTGAAATACTTAGTAATGATACCCAAAGTATTATGCAATATCATACATCTAATGCTGGTTCTAAGGATGGACTTCGTGACGGTTGTGTTATTTACGATGAAATTCATCGATATGAAAATTTTGATGTAGTAAATGTATTCTCTAGCGGACTTGGAAAAGTGCCAAATGCTAGAGAATTTTTTATTGGTACAGATGGATTTGTTCGCGACGGATTTCTGGATAAGACGAAAGAGCGAGCGATGAATATTCTAAAGGGAAAAGATTTAGAAGATCCGTTGTTTCCTTTCATTTGCAAGATTGATAATCCAGAAGAAATTGATAATCCTGATTTGTGGGAAAAAGCGAATCCGATGTTTAGTGAGCCAAGAAGTTCTTATGCTAAACAATTATTTAAAAAGGTATTAACCCAATATAAACAATTAGAAAATAATCCTTCAAACCGTGAAGAGTTCATAACAAAACGTATGAACTATCCCGAAACAGACCTAACAAAGTCTGTAGCTTCATGGGAAGAAATCATGCGTACTGGTTTTGAAGAGGATGGAGAAACACTCAGAGAAGTTCCAGATTTAAAACACAAAGTAGCTGTGGGTGGACTGGATTTCGCCAGCATCAAAGACTTCGCGGCGGTCGGTTTACTATTTAAACATGGTGAGGATTATATTTGGAAAAGTCATTCATTTGTAAGAAAAGGATTCTTAGATAAGGTGAAATTAAAAGCACCAATTTATGAATGGGCTGAAAAGGGTTTGTTAACTATTGTGGATGAACCTGTAATTAATATTTCTCACATTGTAGATTGGTTTGTAGAAATGCGTGAGTTATACGGTGTTAATACGATTGTAGCCGATACTTTCCGTCTTGATCTTGTTAAAACGGCACTTGAAGCTGAAGGATTCACATTGTTATACATTCGTAATCCAAAAGCTATTCATTCTTTATTAGCTCCAAGGGTCGAAACGTTATTTGCAAACAATCGTATTATTTTTGGAGATAATCCATTAATGCGTTGGTACACCAACAACGTCTACGTCCACATCAAAAAAGACGGCAACAAAGAATATTTGAAAAAAGATGAATTTAAGCGCAAAACGGATGGATTCCAAGCTTTTATTCATGCACTATGGCAAGCGGATAACATTCTCGTGGATGAATTCGACTTTATGCTAGATGGTATTAAATTCTAATAAAGGGGGTGAGAATCATTGGATGGCTGGATGCGGTATTCAAAAGAAATAGTGAAGTAGGATTTATGTTTGATGTGGAAATGTTTATTGAGAAAGCAAATAGAGTACACATGAAACGACTAGCAATTGATACCTGTATATCATTTTTAGGTAGAACAATCAGCCAGTCAGAATTTAGAGTGAAAAACCGTGAAGAATTTGAAAAAAATGAGCTTTACTACCGATTAAATGTTAGACCTAATAAGAATATGACCGCAAGTACCTTTTGGGAAAGGTTCATTTACAAACTTATTTATGATAATGAATCTCTAATTATACAAGCTGATGATGGTGATCTACTTATTGCTGATGACTTTGAACATAACGAATATGCTGTGTTTGAAGATACTTTTACAAATGTCACAGTAAAAGATTATCAGTTTAAAAGAAGTTTTAAACAAAGTGAAGTCATTCATTTAAGATATCGGAATGACAAGTTATCACCTCTTATTGATGGTTTGTTTGCTGATTATGGTGATTTATTTGGTAGAATATTAAGTTCTCAAAAGCGTAAAAATCAAATTCGCGGAACAGTTGATATGGACATGCTTGCTGCAAAGAGCAAAGAACACCAATCAAAGCTGCAAGAGTTCATTGATAACATGTATAAAGCGATTGGAGAAAAAGACGTTGCTATTATTCCGCAACAACCAGGTTTTAAGTATGCTGAAACCTCAGCTGGGGGGAATTCTGGTCAGAGTGTGGAGGAAATCAATAAAGTAACGAATGGCTTCTTAAATCAAGTAGCAATGGCTTTTGGTATTCCGACTGCTTTGTTATATGGGGAAATGGCTGATGTAGAAAAGCAAACGAAAAATTACATGCTTTTCACAGTGAAACCATTATTAAAAAAGATTTCAGATGAAGCAAATGTTAAATTTTTTGAACAAGAAGAGTACCTTTCAGGCCAAAAGATTGAAATTAAGGCCGTTTCTTATCAAAGTATATTTGATCTTGCGACAAGTATCGATAAACTCATTTCTTCAAGTGCATTTACAGGGAATGAAATTCGATTAGAAGTAGGATATGAAGTTTCTGATGATCCTAACTTAAACACACATCATATTACGAAAAACTATACAAGGTTAACTCAATCCGAAGGAGGTGAGAAAGAAAATGACAGTGAAAATTGAGGTTAAAGGTCCAATCATTTCAAGTGATGAAGCTTGGATTTATGAATGGTTTGAAATGGATGCGACAAGTCCAGGAAGAATCGCAAAAGAACTTACTAATGCTAATGGAGAAGATATCATCGTATCAATTAATAGCCCAGGCGGTTATGTACACGAAGGATCAGAAATTTATACGGCATTAAAAAATTATCCTGGCCAAGTTGAAGTTCAAATCGTCGGCTTAGCAGCAAGTGCAGCATCTGTAATCGCGATGGCTGGAGATAAGGTTCGCATTTCACCAACAGCACAAATCATGATTCATAATGCTTCTATGTGGAATGGTGGAGATCATCGTGATATGTCAAAAGCGGCTGAAATGTTAAAGACAACAGATCGAGCAATTGTAAATGCCTATGTCATTAAGAGTGGTAAATCAGAAGAAGAACTACTTAATATGATGGCTGAAGAAACTTGGATGGGCCCACAACAAGCATTAGAAAATAATTTTGTGGATGAAATCATGTTTATGGACAATCCAGTTAAAATGACAGCTTCAACTGCTACTGCTGCCATGCTTCCGCAGAAAGTTATCGATGGTTTTAGAAATGGAACATTTAATAAAGGTAAAACTGGCGGGATTACAAAAGAAGATTTAAACGCTGCATTATCAGGGTTAAAAAATGAAATCCTGAATGATTTACAAAACAATATAGAAGAACAACCAAAGGAGCCTAATCCTAAACCTGTAAAAAACAGTGGGATTAAAGGTCTCCTTTTAAAATTATAAAAATTGGGGGAAACACATAATGGTTATTAAATTTAATAAATCTGAAGCATTTAATAAGGCAAAAGCAAAATTGACGGACACTTTAACTAACGCGGAAAGTACAGAACAAGAACAAACAGCAGCATTTGAAGGTTTCTTTGATGCACTACAAACAGATGTAGCAAATACAGTTCGTGAACAAGTAAATAACGACATGCTTGATCGTTCGATTTTGCAGCAACGTGGTCAAAATGTTTTAACTTCAGCAGAAACAAAATTCTTTAATGCAGTTGTTAAAGAAGGTGGATTTACAGATGGATCAATCCTTCCTGTAACGACTCAAGAGCGTGTGTTTGAAGATTTAGTTACAGAACATCCCTTATTAGCTGAAATTGGTTTGCAAGATTTAGGAGCAGTTACGAAGTTTATTTATTCTGATGCAACGAAGGCGTATGTATGGGGCGAATTATTTGGTGAAATCCGTGGGCAAATTGATGCCATCTTCAAGCAAGAAAAAATTGGCCAACTTAAATTAACAGCATTTGCAGCAATTCCGAATGATATGAAGGAGCTTGGACCGGAATGGATTGAACGTTATGTTCGAACTGTTTTAGTAGAAACATATTCCGTCGGTCTAGAATTTGGTTTTATTAATGGTGGCGGATCTGTAGCACACCAACCTGTTGGTTTAATGAAAGATGTAAATCCAGAAACAGGCGCTGTTACTGATAAAAAATCTTCTGGTAAATTAACATTTGCTCCGTCTGATAAAGGGGAAATTGTAGCAGGTGAACTTTATGAAGTAGTAAAAGCTTTATCTGTTGATGCAAAAGGAAAATCTAGAAAAGTATTAAATAAAATTGTAATGGTAGTTAACCCGATTGATGCGATTGGTGTACAAGCACGTAATACAATCCAGACATCAACAGGTCAATGGGTAATGGCATTGCCTTATAACATTAAACCTGTTGAGTGTGAGGAAGTCCCTGTTGGTAAAGCATTATTCTTTGTAAAAGGACAATATATTGCTGCAATTGCAGGAGGATATAAATTAAAAGAATTTGATCAAACGTTAGCTTTCGAAGATGCTACGCTTTATACAATCAAACAGTTTGCTAATGGTAAACCAAAAGATAATAAAGCAGCTCTTGTATATGACTTGAACATTTCTTTCACACCACCTACAACTCCAGAAACTAAATAAGGAATGATGTGAATGGATACAGTGATTTCAACTGAAATATTACAAGAATTTAAAGATAGGATGCACTTGGGTGATGATGAAGATGATAACCTAAAGCGCATCCTTTCTACATCTAATAAGGCATTACTTAGGATTTGTGGAAGTTATGATATAAATAATGACGAGGAGTTCAAGGAATTAGTCTTTGAACGCTCTCGTTATGTTTATAACGATGCATTAGAGTATTTTGACAAGAATTTTTTAAGTCAAATTAATAGTTTAGGAATCGATAAAGCATTAGAAGAAATTAAGTTGGACGGTGATTAATATGCGTCCTTTTCAGTACAAGAAACCACTGAATACAGGTGATTGTAGAAATCGAATTATCATTGAACAACCTGAAGTAATAAAAGATGATTTGAATCAAGAAGTTGAAACAGGTAATTGGCAAGAAGTAAAAAAAGCGTGGGCAATGATAAAAACGGTAAAAGGTTCGGAGTATATTGAAGCTTCAGCTTCACAGTCCACACGAATTTATCGGTTTGTAATTCCTTATACAACAGGTATTACAGAATTAATGCGAATTAATATGAAAGGTCGTATCTTTGATATTATCGAACCGCCAATGAATGATGATGAAATGTATCAAACATTGACTATTATCGCAAAGGAGCATGTTTAATATGAACGATTTTGCGAGCGAACTTGCTAGAGAATTACAAAGATATGCAAATGTTGTGGAAGAAGAATTACTGACAGCACAAGAAGAAGTAGCTGATCAAGCTGTAAGTAAATTAAGTCAAAGTGGTCCTAAAAAAACAGGTGCTTATCGTAAAGGGTGGCGTAAGAAGAAAGAGGGTAATAGTGTTGTTGTCCATAATACAAAAGGACAACTCACGCATCTTTTGGAAAATGGTCATGCAAAGGCTGGTGGTGGACGTGTTCCGGCTCAAGTGCATATTCGTCCAGTTGAAGAGTATGTAATTAATGAATTACCAAGACGGATTGAAAGGGCGCTTGAATAATGACATTAGGTGAATTAATAAAAATCCTTGAGGCTACAGGTTATCCTGTGGCTTATTCGCATTTCATAGCAACGCCGGGTAAACCAGTGCCAGCGCCACCTTATATTTGTATCCTTGTGGACGGATCATCAAATTTAATGGCTGATAACAAGGTTTATCACAAGATAGACGATGCGAATATTGAACTTTACACAACTAAAAAAGACTTAGGTGCAGAAGCAAAACTTGAAAAAGTCCTAGACGATTATGAGATTCCTTATGACTCGTATGGGACTTTTATTGAATCTGAAAAAATGTATCAAAAAATATACGAAACGAGGTTGATATAAATGAATGAAAACAAAGTAGCCTTTGGTCTGAAAAACGTCCACTATGCACTTTATGATATTAAAGATGGTGTAGTTACCTTTAGTACACCGATTCGATTACCAGGTGCAGTTGAATTAACGTTTGATCCACGAGGGGATTTAATTGAATTTTACGCTGATGACATGCTTTACTATGCAGCTAGTAATAACCAAGGTTATGATGGGACGCTATCTATTGCGACTATTCCAGAACAATTTGCAATCGATGCATTAGGAGAGGAATTAGACGAAGAAGATGGTGTGTTAAACGAATTAGCTGACGCGAAAGGAAAACCATTTGCGTTGTTATTTGAATTTGACGGAGATGTACGAGCGACACGACACGTTATGTTTAACTGTGCAGCGAGTCGTCCAACACTTGCATCTAAAACGAAAACTAATTCAGCAGAGCCAAATACAAATGAGCTTAAATTTGTATCAAGCCCTATTGATATTAATGGAAAACGTATGGTTAAAACGAAAACTACAACTAAATCAAAACAAGAAATTTATGATAATTGGTACAAAAAAGTTTATACAAAAGTACCAGCATTACCAAAAGGAGCGTAATAGTAAATGGAAAAGACAATTACAATAGACGGAAAACAAGTCAGATTAAAAAGTACGGCGGCAACAGTTAAAAAGTATAAAGCACAATTTAGACGTGATTTGTTTGCAGATATGCTTAAATTAGGAGTTATTGCTCCTTCAAATCCTCAAGCTGGCGCTACTATTGATTTATCGAATGCAGATTTAAGTAAAGTAGATTTTGAGGTTGTTTATGATCTAGTTTGGCTATATGCGAAAGCAGCAAATCCAGAAATTGCTGATCCAATTACATGGTTAGATGGTTTTGATGAGTTCCCTATCTCTGAGATTCTTCCAGAAATTATGGACATGATTCAAAGTACGATGGGTGCAAAAAAAAAATAAAGAAAAGTAATGGAGAGCAAGGGACGTTCAGTGATGAAGAATTAACCACTGATACGTTCCTTGCTCTTTGTTATAAAGCGAAACTAACGAGTTGGGATTTAGAAGATATGACAATTGGTGATTGTTTTGACTATATTGCTGAATTCGCTGAAATGGAGAATCCAGACAAAGAAAAAGTTAGAAAAGCAAATCAAAAAGACTTCGATTCATTCTAAGAAAGGGGTGAGAAAATGGCAGGAAGAATTAAAGGTATTACGATTGAAATTGGTGGCGAAACCACAGGTCTTCAAAATGCTTTAAAAGACGTAAATAAACGTAGTAATGATTTAACAAAAGAGTTGAAAGATGTTGAACGGTTACTAAAGTTTGACCCTGGGAATATTGAGGCACTTTCTCAAAAACAACAGTTACTCACACAACAAATAGAAAATACAACGCAGAAATTAGATAAATTAAAGGCAGCAGAACAGCAGGTACAAGCCCAATTTCAAAACGGTAAAATTTCTGAAGAACAATATCGCGCTTTTAGGCGTGAAATTGAATTTACAGAAGGGTCTCTTAATGGTCTGAAAAATAAGCTTGGAAATATGAAGGCTGAGCAAGATAATGTAGCGAGTTCCACAAGGCAATTAGAAACATTGTTTAGCGCAACTGGGAAAAGTGTTGATGATTTTGCAGGAGCATTAGGGAATCGTCTTGTGAATGCAATTAAAAGCGGAACAGCAACAAGTAGACAATTAGACCAAGCGATTGGTCTTATTGGTCGTGAGGCGTTAGGAGCAGAAGGTGACATTGAAAAATTACAGCGAGCGCTACGATCTGTAGATTCTGGTAATTCTATTCAACAAGTACGAAATGAGTTAAGAGACTTACAGCAAGAGGCTGGTAGAACAGAGAAGAAATTTGAGGGCTTAAAAATAGGATTAGAAAATGTCATTGGTGGAATGGCGGCAGGTGGCGGAATTGCAGCCGCTATTGAAAAATCGATGGATATGTCAAAGCTACAAACAAAGATTGATATCGCTTTTGATGTTCCAGAGTCATCGAAAAAATCAGTTGAAGAAGCTGTAAGAGGTATTTCGGCTTATGGATTAGATGCTGAGGAATCTCTTGCAGGTGTACGAAGACAATGGGCTTTAAATAAAGACGTAAGTGATGAAGCGAATGCAGCAATCGTAAAAGGCGCAGCGACAATTGCTCAATCTTATGAAGGGATAGATTTTACTGAGTTAATCCAAGAAACGAATGAAATTGGAAATGAATTAGGGATTTCGCAAGATGGCGCTCTTAGTATGGCTGATGCTTTACTTAGAATAGGATTCCCACCAGAACAATTAGATATTATCGCTGAATATGGTGGGCAACTGACACGTGCAGGATATAACGCTGAAGAAGTACAAGCGATTATGGAAGCTGGGGTTGAAACAGGAACCTGGAATTAGATTATAGTTCCCTTGTATGGCGACATACAATGAAAAACTCCTTTAATTCAGTGAAACTCTCAAATGAGACAATACTGAGCGAAGCCTTTTAATTAAGGAACGTGCAACGACTAGTCGAAAGACGTAGGGTGTAAGCATATGACACTCGAAATGGGGAGCAACTCAAGTAGTTGAAGATATAGTCTAATCTATGCGGTGACGTATAGCAGTTCATAAGAGAACGGGCGTGACGTTGCGAATCACGTTGAATCTAAATGATTGATAATCTCTTAGATGGCCTGAAAGAAGGGCGTATTAAAGCAGCTGAATTCGGTCAAGGTGTCGATAAAGCTATGACAGAAGCTCTTGAGGGTACAAAAATTTCAGCAGAACAAGTTGAAAAGTGGGGGAAAGCTGTAGCTAACGGTGGTAAAGAAGGTTCCGCAGCTATGACTGAAATTGCGCAGGCTTTATCAGAGGTCGATGACGAAACAAAACGTAATGAACTAGGTGTTAAATTTTTTGGTACGATGTATGAAGATCAAGGACAAAATATCATTAACACTTTACTAGGTGCAAAAGATAAAACAATTGATTTTGGGAAGCAACAAGATAAATTGAATGATTCCATTAAGAAAATGGATGCAAATCCAGCAGTTAAGTTTCAAAAAGCGATGCAAGATTTACAAATGGCTCTCAAACCTGTTCTCGGAGTTATAGCTGATGTTGTTGCTAAAATTGCGGATTGGATTTCTAATAATCCAAAGTTAGCGGCTACATTAGCAGCTATAGCAGTAGCAATTGGTGTGATTTCAGGAGCGTTTATGGCGTTAGCGCCAATTGTTGCTGTCATAACGAGTATAGGGTGGGCAATGACAGGATGGATTGCTCTTATTCCAATAATAGTAGCGGCTGTTGTCGCTTTAGGGGTAGTTATTTATAAAAATTGGGATTCTATAAGGCAATGGACCATTGATGCTTGGAATGCAATTGGAGAGTTCTTAGTAGGAATATGGGATAGCATAGTACAATGGGCAAGCGAAACATGGAATAGTATTAGTGAAACTACGTCGGAAGTTTGGAACTCAATTAAGGAGTTTTTAATAGGCTTATGGAATGGAATAGTTGAGTTTGTTGTAACTTGGGGAACCGCCATTTTAGAAGCATACATTGGTATTTGGACTTCTATTTTTAATTTCTGTATGGAAATTTGGAATGGAATTGTGGAATACCTTACTTCTGTTTTACAAGGAATAGCAACTTTCTTCACCGAAGTATGGACTTCTATTTCAACCTTCTTCCAAGAGACATGGAATGGTTTAGTTGCCTTTTTAACTCCTATTTTACAAGGGATTGCTGATTTCTTCTCTATGATTTGGAATGGTATTTCTACAGTGATTCAAACTGTATGGAATTTCATTACTCAATACTTACAAGCGATTTGGACAGCTATTTTATACTTTGCTACACCAATATTTGAAGGTATAAAGAATTTTATTTCTGAATGTTGGAATACCATTAGTTCTACTACAAGTTTTGTATGGGAAACGATTAAGAATTTCTTAGTTTCCTGTTGGAATGGACTTGTAGCATTTGTTATGCCGATTTTTGAGCAAATCAAGTCTTGGATTATTGCGGTGTGGAATACAATCAGTACAACAACAGTAAATGTATGGAATGCAATTAAGAGTTTCTTGCAATCATGCTGGAATGGAATAGTTGCATTCGTGGTACCAATTTTTAATTCGATAAAAGGATGGATTATAAATACATGGAACACGATTAGTTCTACTACAAGTGCGGTATGGAACGCTGTAACAAACTACTTATCTAGTTTATGGAATTCAATCGTTTCTATAGCGAGGTCTATTTTTAATAACATTAAAGAGGCTATTTCAACAGTTTGGAATATGATTAGTAGTGCAAGCGTCAGTGTATGGAATGGTATTAAATCTACTCTTGCGAGTATTTGGGATGGGATTAGATATACAGCAGCATCAATATGGAGTGGATTGACAGATGCAATTATGACACCTGTAAACTGGGTAACAAGGGCTGTTATTGGCGCGTTCCAAGGTATGCAATCAGCTATACTGGCTGTGTGGAGTGGAATTAAAAGTGGTATAAAAGCGGCTATTAACGGACTTATTTATATGATAAATAAATTCATTTATGCATTTAATACACCAGCACAATTATTGAATAGAATCCCTGGTGTGAGCGCTCCTACGATTCCATATGTACCGATGCTTGCTAAGGGCGGAAAGCCTGTAGGTGATGGTTCATTTATTACTGGAGAAGCCGGACCAGAATTATTTACTAAGAAAGGTAATTCCATTACGGTTACACCTTTATCATCAAAAGAAAAATCACTTGGTATTACTGGAACTATGAATCAATTAATGGGTGATATGAGTCGTATGATGGCTAGTTCTATGAATCAATTATCAGGCTTGAAAACTGTTATGAGTGGTGTATATGGAAATATGTCTAATAGCAGACAAGCTATGGCAAGTAGCGTATCGAATCAAGTAGTTAATTATTCGTCTGAATCGTCTGGCGGCGGAGTAATTCCAATGCTTGGTGGTGATTTAGTTGTGGAAGTTCCTGTTATCTTAGAGGGAAGAGATGTGGCGCGCGGTACTTATCGATATACGAAAGAATATCAAGAAAGAGAAGAACAAAGAAACTCAGCCTTTTAGGTTTGGGTTTCTTTTGTTTTATAAAGAAATGAGGTGTCAACATGAGTTCTTTTACATTTAATAACGAGCGAAAAGATTTTATTCAAATTGCAAAAGGATGGAAAAGACCAACTTGGGCGCCATTAAAAAGGAATTTTTTAAGTGTTCCTGGTTATCCAGGTGCAAGGCTATTAAACACACAAACGGAAATGCGTGTTTTATCTATTCCTGTAGGAATTATCGTTCCTGATGGATCTGATTTAGAAATCATAAAAGAAGAAATTGCAGATTGGTTAATTACTGATCAACCAACAGAGCTTACTTTCGATGTAGAACCAAATAGAACATATTTAGCTGTTGTAGATGATAGCTTTGATCCAGATGAATTTGCAACACTTGGAATTGGTACAATTAAATTTATTTGTCCGATGCCTTATAAATTAGGGAAAGTACAGACTCACACTTTCAAACAAAGTTGGTCTACTGAGATTACTTCTTATTTCACGAATAAAGGAAGCGTAGAAGCTCCAGCATTAATTGAAATGACTGTAAAAAAACCAAGCACCTTTTTAGATGTATGGTTTGGTAAATATCCTTCAGAACGAAACTATTTCCGTATTGGTTATCCCCTTACTGTGGAGGAAACAACGGTACAAGAGCGTGAGCGTGTGTTATGGGATGAAATGGCTTCACCTATAGGGTGGACACCTGTTACGGGACAAGTTGAAGAAATGAAAGGTACAGGTAGTTTTAAATCAAGGGATGGTTACGCATTATATTGTGAAGATTACGGACAAGAGAAAGGATTCCACGGAGCAATAGCTAAGAAAAACATTCCAGGCGGCCCTATTCAAGATTTCGAAATGGAAGCATGGATGCGTTTGAAATCTAAAAGTATTGGGGAAATGGGGCGTGTCGAGGTATTGCTTTTGGATGATGCAAGTAATATTGTCGCACGAATCAACATGAGCGATTTATATTGGGATGCTGAAATCACAAAAGCTTACATGCGAATTGGAAATGCCGGAACACCCAATAGTATACGAAAACTAGTAGACACAAGTGGAGCGCACCCTAATACATTTAATCAATTTTACGGTAGGTTACGTATTGCGAGACGAGGTAAAGAGTGGACTGTTTATGTAGCTCGTTTCAGAGATGGGACAGAAATCGATGATGCTTCAATTGTTGAGCGTTGGATCGATGAAACGGGAAATCCGATGACTAACCGAAAAATTGCACAAGTTATGATTGCGGTATGTAAGTGGGATAACAACCAACCTGTTGATGTAATACAAATAGATGATTTAAAGATTTGGAAAATAAATAAAGTTCCTTCTAATACAAAGCCTTATATTTTCGATGCAGGAGACAAAGTGATAATTGATACAGAAAGAAGTCTTGTTACGATTAATGGGAAAGACGCTATCAATATTAAAGATATATTCAGCGAGTTTCCTAAAATCATACGTGGAGATAATCGTATTGATATTATGCCACCAGATGTTGCAGCTACAATCAGTTACAGGGAGAGATATAGATGAAAACGCCAAGTGGTGAATTGCATGTTGTTGATTTTAAAACAGAACAAATTGTAGCATCTATTCAGCCTATAGATTATTGGGATGATAAAAGACATTGGGAAATCAAGAATAACATCGATACATTAGAGTTTCATGTATTTGATAATACAAGGCATTCATCCACACTTATGCAGCAAAACCTAGTGTTAAAAGAAGTGCGAGATGGTCGTATCGTTCCTTATGTAATTACTGAAATTGAAAAGAATTCTGATGATAGGTCAGTAATCGCTTATGCATCTGGTGAATGGATTCAACTTGCTAAAGCTGGAATTATCCCTCCGCAAAAATTAGAAGGTAAGACAGTAATAGAAATGATGGATATAGCTCTTGCAGGTACGAAGTGGAAAAAAGGAAATTTAGAATATGCTGGTTTCCGTTCTATGACTATTGATGAATTTATTGATCCATTAAGCTTTCTAAAAAAGATAGCATCATTATTCGAACTAGAAATACAATACCGTGCTGAAGTTGTAGGCTCTCAAATCGTCGGGCGTTATGTAGATATGGTAAAGAAGCGTGGTCGAGAAACAGGAAAAGAAATAACCCTTGGTAAAGATTTGTTGGGGATTAAAAGGATTGAAAACTCTCAAAACATTTGTACAGCCTTACTAGGTTTTGTAAAAAAAGAAGGTGGAGAGTTTGTTACTATTGCAGAAATAAATGGTGGTGTCCCTTATCTTGTGGACAGCGATGCATTTCAAAGGTGGAATGAGAAAGGGCAACATAAATTTGGATTCTATAGTCCCGAGACAGAAAACGAAGACATGGATGCAAAACGTTTAATGACTCTTATGAATACAGAGTTAAAAAAACGTGTGAATTCTTCTGTTTTTTATGAAGTTGAAGCACAATCAATCGGTCGTGTATTCGGACTTAATCATGAGTTAATTAATGATGGAGATACAATCCGAATAAAAGATACAGGATTTACACCTAAATTGTATCTAGAAGCAAGGGCGATTGCTGGTGATGAATCATATAAAAATCCATTGCAAGATAAATATGTATTTGGGGATTATCATGAAATTATTGATCCGAATGAGGAATTAAGAAAGATTTACAATCGTATCCTTAGTTCGCTAGGCAATAAACAAGAAATGATAGATCAGCTAGATAAATTAGTGAAAGAAGCCAATGAAACGGCTAGTAATGCAAAGAAGGAGTCAGAAGCAGCAAAAACACTGGCTGAAAAAGTGCAGGAGAATATTAAAAATAATACCGTTGAAATCATTGAATCTAAGTATCCACCAACAACAGGGCTTAAAGATAGAAAAACATTGTGGTTAGATATTTCTAATGGTAAGCCGGGCATTTTAAAGCTCTGGAAAGATGGTATTTGGGACCCGGTAGTTCCTGATGTGGAATCGGTCAAGAAAGAGACACTTGAACAGGTCAATAAAGATATTGAGTCCGCAAAAACAGAATTAAATCAAAAGGTTCAAGCTGTGGAACGTGAAGCACAAGAAATAGCTGGACAAATTGCTGATGTATCAAAGGAAATAGAAAACAAAGTTGACCAAGAATGGATTGACAACGAATTAAAAGATAAGGCTGATAAATCTGGTGTATATACAAAAGATGAAATTAAAGATGGTTTTATAGGTAAACAAACCTATGAAACTGATAAGCAAGGGAACGTACAGAAGTTCCAAAATATTAACACATCTATTAGTCAAACAAATGAAGCTCTTACACAGAAAGCTGAGAAATCAGAGTTAAAGAAAACGAATGATGGCTTGTCACAACTTGAGACGAAAACGAATGAGATTAAGTCAACGGCAGATGGAACGAAGCAGACGCTTTCTGAGCTTAAAACACAAGTTGACAATACAGAAATTGGTGTCCGAAATCTATTGTTAGAAACGGCTACTAAATCGCACTCAGTGAAGACTGGAGAAAATAAGCCGTATACTTATTTCGGTGTAGCCAATGATGCAATTACTTTAATGCAGGGTAAGAATATTGCTATGAGCTTCCTATTTACAGGCAAAGTTACCGCATGGGGTACAACAAATAAATGGGCTGGTTTCGAAGTGAAGATTACTTTTACAGATAATACATTTCATTATCTGAGTTGTCGCATAGAAAACCGCCTAACACTAGGTAAACAGTATAACCAGGAAAGATTCACAGCGAGTGCTGTAGTAATGGATAAACCTATTAAAGAGATTTCAGTTTACGCTTTAGCACGTGATTTCACAGGGGATGTATTAATTGAAAAGCTTAAATTAGAAATTGGCACAATATCAACTGCATGGATACCAGCGCCAGAAGACCAAGTGACAACGACCGATTTCACTAAAAAGACAGTAGAAATTGAGACTACTATTAAGGGGATTAATACTACTGTTTCCAATGTTCAAAACGAACAAGGAAAGCTTACTGAACGTGTAACAAAATCAGAGCAAACCGCAGATGGATTTAAAACTTCTATTGAATCGTTAACGAAAAAAGATAATGATATTAGCAATAAATTAAATGCAGTAGAGCAAACTGTGGAAGGCACAAAAAAGACTATTTCTGACGTGCAACAAACAACAGGTGAACTAAAGCAAACAACAACTGAAATTAAAGAACAAGCAGGGAAAATCACCGAAAAGTTGACTAGCGTAGAGAAAAAGTTTGATGATATGAAGATTGGTGGACGTAACATTCTGTTAAGTACAGGTGGTACACTTAAATCTGACACAGGAACAACAGTGTCTAATATAGTAAATAAGACATTTAAAATTGTGCCGGATGGTTTATCGATGCTACAAGGGCAACAGTTTACTATTAGTTTTAAAGCTAGAACTATTGGATATGAAAAGGGAACGCCGAATCCATGGGCTGGGGCAGAAGTGTGGGTAAAGTATAAAGATGGTGAACAACTATGGCCTAGTGTGCGTTGTGAAAGTAATGTTAACGCAAACCAAGAATGGAAAACATATTCTGCTACTCACAATCTTAAAGATAAAGCAATTGAAGTTTTCTCTCCGCAAACGCTATTACGTAATGTTAAAGGCATGATTGAATTAAAAGAATGGCAAATTGAAATTGGAAATAAAGCAACAGACTATAAACCAGCGGCAGAAGATCAAGTGACAACCGATGAATTCACCAAAAAAACAACCGAGATTGAAAAAAGTGTGGATGGCGTAAAAACCACTGTAACAAATGTTCAAAACAGCCAAGTTGGATTTGAAAAGCGTATGTCTACAGTGGAACAAACAGCAAGTGGATTATCTTCCACAGTTAGTAATTTAAATAATGTAGTATCAGATCAAGGGAAGAAGCTTACTGAAGCTAATACGAAACTTGAACAACAGGCAACCGCAATCAATGCAAAAGTCGAGCTAAAACAAGTAGAGGACTATGTTGCTGGGTTTAAGATACCTGAGTTGAAGCAGACTGTTGATCAAAATAAAGAAGTTTTATTAGATGAATTAGCTAATAAACTTGCAACTGAGCAATTTAATCAGAAAATGACTATGATTGATAACCGTTTCACTATTAATGAACAGGGTATCAATGCCGCAGCGAAAAGGACAGAAGTATATACGAGGATACAAGCAGATGGACAATTTGCTAAGGATTCCTATGTAAGAGATTTAGAAGGACGTATTCACATTACTGAGACCAATATCCTTAGTACTGTGAAAAAAGGCGATATCATTTCAGCTATCAATCAAACAGCAGAAACTATTAAAATTCAAGCGGGTAAAATAGAGTTAGATGGAACAACTATAGCAAAGTATCTAGAAGCGCAGGAACTTAAAGGGACTACAATACGAACAGACAATAGTTCGAACTACGTTCATATTCAAAAGCAATTTATCCGTTTAATGGAGTCGGCTTTATGTAGGGTTTACCTTGGGTACTATAATGATCGCGCAGGTCAAATTCAACCAACAGTTGTATTGGGCGGAGATTCTAGTTTTCAAGACGGTTCGGTTGTCCTAAGTAAACAGTCAACACAAGGATTTTTAGGAATAATAAACGGAAAAGATTCTAACGGAGACCCTTATTTTGTAAGCTCAGTTGCTTTCAAAAGATCAGGTGATTTGAATCTTAGTGCCGGAATGAATGGGAATGTAACTATTAACTCTGGTAAAGGTATAGGACATTATGCGAAAGGTGGTTCGTTCTGGGCAGAAGCAACAGACGGAGTCACATTAAAAGGCGGGGCCAAATCTGTATGGATGGACTGTCAGTCTTCTATTGTTTTCAACTTAAAGGGTAAAAATATGCTTGATATAGTTGCAACGCCCAACGCTGAAACTGATCTTCGCTTCCAAACAGTAACTTTGCGTAATGGTAACGTTGATGGATACAAAACACTTCAAGTTAAAGATGGAACAGGAAACGCTTTTAATGCTGTTACAGCATCTTCATTTCAAACAGCATCGAAACGCGAGTACAAAACAAATATTCGCGATGTACAGTTTGATGCAATAGAAAAAATTATGGCGCTCAAAATTCAACAATATAACTTGAAAACAGATATAGAAGACTTATATGAGAAGCGTATGAATCGTGTTGAAGGGAATCCAATTCTTACAACAAACGATATAGAAACTCACTATGGGTGGATTGCAGATGATAAAAATACTCCTGGGTGTTTTGTTACAAAAGAAAAAAATGCAGCTGAAATATATTCTTCTTTAGCAATTCAAATAAAAGCATTTCAAGAAGAGAAACTTGCTAAAGATGCTGAAATTGAAGAGCTAAAAGAAGAGAATAAACAAATGAACCGTAGAATTGAAGTGTTAGAACAATTGTTAGTTCAAAATTTAATTGATAAGAAACCAGAGCAGCCATAAGCTGGTCTTTTTTTATTGCCTAAAAAGGAGTGGTCAAAGTGGAAGGATTACAAGAAGTAAGAAGCGATGTTCAAGAAATCAAGCAAGATATCAAGGACATTCGTTTAGAAATTAAAAGCTTGGAAATGCGAACAACCGGTAACGAGAAAGACATTATCAATATCAACAAACAGTTAGATAAAATCAGCGCCAATACCACATGGATTTTGCGACTTATTGTCGGTGGAATTGTCGGCGGTATTCTCACTTTCTTAATGAAAGGAGGTGGTATGTAATGGTTAGTTTAGCTGTAATGATTGGAATTGTAGTTGGTCTTTCACAAATCGTAAAAACAATTGGATTACAAACAAAATATATTCCGTTATTGAATTTAACGCTTGGCATTGTGCTAGGCGTTTTATTTTTGGACGGAGATATCAAAACAAATGTATTTCAAGGAATCATCATTGGTCTATCAGCAAGTGGATTATTTGACCACACAAAAATTATGAAAAAGGATGCTGATATAAAATGAAAAAAACATTAAAACATATTTCTTCTGTACTCTTTGCTGTTATTTTTGCTTTATCCGTTGCAACAAGTGCTTTTGCTGATAGAACACTGATTATTCCTGATTTACCGAAACAACCATACCGTAATGGTGTAGGTGCTTATGAGGGCGTTGTAGCACATTCTACAGCAACTCCTGAAGCGCCAGCTATTAATATTCAAAAGTATGAGTCTCGTACGTGGCGTTCAGCATTCGTGCATTATGCAGTTGATTGGAATGAAACAATCCAAATTGCTGATACGAAATACATTGCCTATGGCGCAGGACCAGGAGCAAATAAACGATTTGTTCACGTAGAATTATGCGAAACAAGAGATTATGAGAAATTCAAACGAAGCTATGATAAGTACGTTAAGTTATTGGCTAAAATCCTTCGTGACCGTGGAATATCAGTAGAAAAAGGACTGTGGACTCACTACGATGTGACGAAATATCTTGGTGGTACAGATCATGAAGACCCACTTGATTACTTAAAATCTCATGGCGTGTCAGAAGCTCAATTCCGAGCTGATGTACAACGAGCATACAATAATTCTAGTGTGGATGTTTCTGTTCCTGATAAGCCATCTAAACCAGCAGAAGTTCCAACGGCTGTAACAGATGGTATTGCTTATATTGAAGGTTACAATGTGAACTTACGTAAAGGACCTGGTACAAGCTATTCTAAGATTCGCCAGTTAAACAAGCCAGAAGCTTACATTGTATGGGGCGAAAAAGATGGCTGGTTAAACCTTGGCGGTGAACAATGGATTAAGAACGATCCATCTTATGTGAAGTTTAGTAAGAAAAGCACAGTAGATTCTTCTATCGTAGGTAAGCGCGTTGTTTCTAAAGTTAATAACCTACGATTCTATGATACTCCATCTTGGCAGGATAAAGATGTGGCTGGTTCTGTAGATGCAGGATTAGGATTTACAATTGATGCGAAAATAAACGTCAATGGATCCCCGCAATACAAAGTACACAATAGCAAAGGTAAAACATACTATATCACAGCAAGTGAAGCCTATGTGTATGTGAAGTAAAAAAACAAGAGCCGTCCTGTTTGAACTGACCCCAAAAAGTTAGACAAAGAAGTTAAGCGACTGATTGGATTTGAGTCCGGTATTGTACTGGACTCATTCAAAATACACCTCCAATTGTTAATTGTGTCTAACAATTGGGGTGCACATCAGTTGGGCGGCTTTTTTTATTTGAATTCAACGTAATACTTATTATCAATGATTCCAAATGCTACTTTGCACGGGTATAGTTTGTACCCTTCTAGTGCTGCATTCATACAATGCTGAACCCATTCTTCTAGTTCCATTGGCAAACGATATGCTTGAACACTACCGTCATTATTTTTAATCGTCGCTACCGATATAACGGTCCTTGACATTGTAATCCTATCCATCGAAACCGCTGCAACGTCGTCCTTTCCAGCAGTACCAACACTAAGAACTTCATATACTGTTGCATCCTCTTCTTTAAGAATCATAGGTATGTTCAAATACTGAAAGTCATTGATATTATCATAAATAATAGCTCCAGCTTGGTTTCTCCTTACTATATCTTTTTCCATATTCATCTCTCCTTACTCTTTTATCATATTGGAATATATTAGTGAATACTATCCCGTTTTTACGTTCTTATCATAGGAACTGACGTTTGTTTTAATTAATACTTACCAATTCATCAAATTTAAATTCCGTTTCGAGTCCAAATGCATCCGTACAATACACAGTTTTTGTCATCGGATCAATATGCGATACATTTATGTACATGTGATGAACTATTCCGTCACGGTAATATGAAATTAATATTTCCTGTTTATTTTGCATCGAATAAAGAAGTCCTCGTTCAATCTGTTCACGCATATCTTCGCTAACGATTGGTTTGGAAACTTTATTTAAATCGTTAAGCATCTCATTAATTCCTATGTACTGTTCTGGAAGTGAAGCAAATGGTCTCCATTTTACCATGCCACGCCCTTTCAGTTTCGGTGTTCCCCAATTTGTATTATCCATAATAATCCCCCGATTCATGCTATTTAGCCTTATTATACACAAACGTACGTTCTTTTTGAAGGTGCAAAAAAAGCCTATCCTTTATGATTTGGCTCTTTTTTATTTTTATGTAATTAAAATTTACTTTTAGATAAAGCCTTTAGTATTGGATTAACAATCCTAGCGATCAAACGAAATCCTCTAAATATCGATTGGAAAACCTTCATATAATAATCCCCCTTAAATTAAGTAAATCATACCAACTTATACAATATTTTAAAAGTGTGATTTGATATAGTTTTATTTTTTGTTCTTCAATTTAATAAAAAAGAGCTGAATATAAATCCAGCTCTTTTGCCCCATTTTTTAGTAATGCCCCACCTTTGCCCCGCTTTATAGAAAAAGATAGAAAACATTAAGAAAAGGAAATAAGAAAGAACGCTGATTTAATAGGGT
The DNA here is from genome assembly GCF_007363175.1 of Bacillus sp. BD59S. Taxonomy (NCBI): domain Bacteria; kingdom Bacillati; phylum Bacillota; class Bacilli; order Caryophanales; family Bacillaceae; genus Bacillus; species Bacillus sp. BD59S. The sequence continues at coordinate 3,915,695 of NZ_CP034686.1, read as the reverse complement.
ATTTACAATGGTATAAAAGCAAAGAAAACGGTTGTATCTATTTGTAGGACAAGTACAGTTAGAGTTTCGTGAAGTATCATTTGTGGAAAAAATAGTTCCTGAAAATAGAGAGAGTATGTTGCGCTTCCGTCTTCGCACTGGAGATGAAGTGACGTATGAAAAATTGAATAATCACCTTATAAGAAAAGTGAACATGCGCGGAAGAGAAGTTATATTACAAAATGTTGAAATGGTTTCGTATGAAGTAACACCTCATTTGCTCTTTATCAATGTGAAAGATAGGAGCGGGAAAATATATGAAGGTGTAGCTATAAGGTATAGCGAAATGGGAATACATGTATGATAAAACAAGATGGATTTACGATGCCAGGAACAATCATTTTTCTTATATTATTAACTTCGTTCTTTATATACGAAACGAATATGTTGCTTATAGATAAAAGATTTTATATTGAAATAGAGCAAAAGTTTGTACTGGAGGAAATACTAAATCAATCTATTACAAATATAAAAAAAGACTTACTGCAAAAAGAAAAGGAAGATACTTTTTTCTTTTCATATGAAAAGGGCGAAGCGAGTGGAAATTACGTATTTGAAAACGACGTTATTCTCGTTTCGTTACAGTGCAAAATCAAACAAGAAGTATTCTATAAAGTAAGCTTTCGGTATAGAAAAAAGGATGAGAAAATATTCGATTGGATAGAAGGATAGTATGTGAAATATATGGATAAAAAACCATGATTTATCATTTGAAAATTGGCTGTTTTTTAAAAGGGAATGGATAAATAAAACAATTAAAAGTTTAAATTTTCTCAAAAAAGAGAAAGGTAGAAAGAATATGATATATTCATGCTATCCAATCATTATTTTTAGGGAGAATAGGGAAATGACAAACAACAATCAAATAGGTGAAAATAAGGAGCAAACTATTTTTGATCATAAAGGAAATGCAATTATGACAGAAGATAGGGAAATACAAATTATTTCAAAATTTGAAGAACCTCTTATTGTCGTGTTAGGAAATGTATTAAGTGATGAAGAGTGTGACGAATTAATCGAATTGTCTAAAAATAAATTAGCACGTTCTAAAGTTGGTTCATCACGTGATGTAAATGATATTCGAACGAGTAGTGGTGCATTTTTAGATGATAATGAACTTACTGCGAAGATTGAAAAACGAATTTCATCTATCATGAATGTTCCTGTTTCGCATGGAGAAGGATTACACATTTTAAATTATGAAGTGGATCAACAATATAAAGCACACTATGATTATTTTGCGGAACATAGTAGATCAGCCGCTAATAATCGTATTAGTACGCTTGTCATGTATTTAAATGATGTAGAAGAAGGCGGAGAAACATTCTTTCCGAAATTAAATCTTTCTGTGCATCCTAGAAAGGGAATGGCAGTATACTTTGAGTATTTTTATCAAGACCAATCATTAAATGAGCTTACGTTACACGGAGGGGCACCTGTAACGAAAGGTGAGAAATGGATTGCAACGCAGTGGGTGAGAAGAGGTACTTATAAGTAAAAGCATGTATGTGACGTTTTGTTCTTCATTGCATAATGGGAACAAGACGTTTTTTTATTAAATAGTGTAATCTTTCGTTATAATAACAAATAATAACGGATGATTGAGAGGAACGAACATGAAATCTATATACATAACCGGCTATATGGGAGCTGGGAAAACAACAATTGGAAAAGCATTAAGTAAAGAACTTCATATGGATGTTATAGATACAGATCAAAAAATTGAAGAGAAGCAAGAGAAGGAGATTCGTGATATTTTTGCTGAAGAAGGTGAAATGGCTTTTCGGGAATATGAAAGTGAGATGTTACGTGCACTACCTGTTGAAAATGTAATCATTACAACTGGCGGCGGAATCATTGAGCGAGAGGAAAACCGAAAGTGGATGAAGGAAAATGGCACTGTCGTGTATTTATATTGTGATCCACACATAATTGCAGAGAGGCTTCGTGAAGATACGACACGTCCACTATTTCAGAAGAAAGATATAGATGCATTTGTAATGAAATTCGAATCGCGCCGAGCTTATTATGAAGAGGCTCATATTCATATCGATACGACGAATAAGTCTGTAAAGCAAATTATGAATGAATTAAAAGAAAAGATTAATGGATAAAAAAGTGGACATACTAATCAAGTAGAGGTGATGATAATATGTCTACTAATGATTATGTTCGCTTTGTGACGCAGCAGTTTGTGTCGTATATGGATGCTCCAAAAGAAGATCGTAAACAAAAGAAAGAACAACGCCGTGCTGAAAAGGAGCCATTTATGAATAAGTGGTTTGGTGTTATGCCGCTTAGTGCTGCTTTGTTTTATCGAAACGTAAAAAATAAAAGAAAAAAATCAAGTTAACGATTTCGTAATATGTGTAGCAAAGTGAAAATCCCCTAGTAGCATCATACTACTAGGGGATTTTTTATTTACTGCACAGATTCCTTTTCTTCTGTAACGGCATGTATTTTATTGTTCACCCATACGAACCCTATTCCGATACAAATGGAAATGCCCCATCCAACAGCCGTCATTATCGCTCTCATTTCACCGTAGCCATCTACACCGAAAACAGAGATGAAATAAATCTTTAAGAAGCTTTTTAATATGAATTGTAGACCGAAAAATAGCGTTAAATATTGCAATGCTGGATAGATACGACTATCACGATACAGTTCACGACTTTTATCACGGTCATGGCCTTGCAGTGCAGCAATATCTGCTGCGAAATATAACATAAGTGGTTTTTTTATAAAAATTGTACATATGACGATAATGCCGAGTACGATGTGATAATACGCATCGTTCCACAACATTCGTTCAGCTGATCCGGATAATAGATCTACCGTTGTATTAGAAATGAGTGTAATTAAAATAAAGAACCCTGTTACGTTAAACTGTCTTTCTTTTTTAAAGGTATACAGTGTATAAATAATCCCTGGAACAGAGGAAAGTAACATCGCGTAATAAGGATCGATATAAGGTTTTGCAAATTTCCAAATGAGGAATGGGATTACGAGATAAAAGACAAGATCTAATATAGCTTTTTTATTTTGATTCATACAAATCCTCCTTAAGTCATACATATATTTTATAATATAATTTCTGAAAATTGTATAAGGTTTAATAGGAAAAGGAAAAATATATCACTTTTTGAGGAAGTAGTAGATTGAAAAAATACCCCTAGCGTAGTAAGTTTTTTTAGTATATAATAAAGGAAACGCTTTCATTTTTAGTTTGTTCACAAAATGGACGGAAAATCACATATTTACTATCGATATGTTGCTTTATAATGAAACTAATTAAATATACATGCATACAATATTGTGAAATAAATAACATAAATAATTTATATAAATGTAAACGTTATCAAAAGAGAGAGGTGGAGACAATGAGTAAATTTTTCTTCAATCATAATCCAGCAACAGTAGAGGATGGAAGGCTTGTTGAATATGCTGAAATTATTTATGGAGAAGGCGGCCGTTCTGTATTAGAAAATTTAATGGTGAAGGCATCTATCAGATTGCGTGATCGTTATCCGAATAAATCTGACGAGCAGATCTCGAACCTAGTAAATAAAGGCATCCATGATATGTTTCAAAAATACGTGAGCGAGTAAGAGGAGCCAATGGCTGCTCTTATTTTTTGTATAAGGATTGTATCTCTAGCTGAAAATAAGGGTGTATTTTGAAAGACATAAGAAGGAGTGGAAAAGATGAGTAATGGAATTGGCCGTTCAAAAGAAAATCTTCCAACTGATGCAAATCATGTGAGTGCAAAGGATCGTGCGTATCAAAAACGTATGGCAAAGCAAAAACAACAAGAGCGTAATGGCGATAGAGGATAATTCAAAAAAGCTCCTTCAAAAAAATGAAGGGGCTTTTTAAGTTAGAAAATGATTCGCGGTAACATAAAAGAGTCCACCGTTAATAATTTGCACTGTAATGCGGGGTTCATATTGTTCTTGCAGTGCTTGTTTTTCAATTTCATAGCTTTCAGGAAGTTCATCACTTTCTTCATAAAAACGATTTAAAAGGTCCAAATCGTGATTCCAGCGCACTCTTGCTTCTTTCGCCCACGTATGGTCATCTTCTGCAATAATATTTTTTAAAGCATCCTCTATACGTTGTAAACCACTTTGCGGTTTAATAATAGGCGAGAGCGTAAAACAAAAATCAGGTATTTTCGGTGTAAGTTTAATTTTAGTTAATGTTTCATGAAAGTTTGCAATCATTGTGCCAGAAATAAGATGAATGCCAATCGAGTGAAGAATATCTTTTTTTCGATCACATTGATAGGAAACTTTTATATTTACACCGAGCCACGGATGGAGCGGTGTATGCGTTGCTCCGCTATGCCGTACTTCTTCATATAAACGTATGTAAGAGCCTAATTCTTTTGTTGTTTGGAAAATTTGATGAAGGCGTGGTGAACCATAGTGAATAAGCTCGCCATCGTCTTCTTCATTTTCTGGATTTGTAATAAGAGTAAGGCGCATCGGATTCGGTACGCCTCCTGTTTTTTCAAGATAGTGCCAATAAAAAGGACGGTTCATTAATAATTTATCCATCTCAATTGTTAATTGCACATCCAATAGATGAGGAGAACGTTCTAAAATTTCACAGTTATTCGCCTCAAAAAAATTGTATAAGTAATTATGAATTTCATGTTGCTGCATAGCCTTGCACCTCAGCTTCATTTCGTTTCGCAAAGTCGATAATAGATGTTAAGTTTTCCATCTTAATTCGGATTTCTCCTTCGCTTTTTGACTGCGTAAATATTTCTTGAATGTGTGCATCGATGTTTTTCATATTAATTCTCGTTAAAATTTCATCAAGTTCACCGATCACACGCTCAAATAAATTAATTTTTTCATATAACAGTTTCAAAATATGTTCTTCAACAGTGTGCTTTGTAGCTAAGTTATAAATATGAACATCATTCTTTTGACCAAGACGGTGAATACGTCCGATTCTTTGTTCAAGACGCATTGGGTTCCATGGCAAATCATAATTGATCATATGGCTACAAAACTGTAAGTTAATTCCTTCACCACCAGCTTCCGTTGCGATTAGCACTTGCGCATGATTTTGGAAAAGTTCCTTCATCCAATCTTTCTTCCCGCGTTTAAATCCGCCGCGGAATGGGACGGAAGAAATACCGTGTTGTTGTAAAAACCATTGTAAGTACATTTGTGACGCTCGATATTCTGTGAAGATGACGACTTTATCATCAATTTCTTTTATAAGCTCTAGCGCTTTATTTGCTTTTGAGTTAAAAGGAATATGATTAATTTTCTCCATTAGCACATCGATATGCGGATCTTTTACGTAATGTTCATTTTCCTTCTGTCGTTTTTCTACATGTTTTTTTAATGAATAGTAAACGGCCTCACGACTACTACACGCTTCCCGTTTTAAAGTTAACGATGAGAAAGCCGATGTGAAGGCGTCTTGTCCTCGCCAATTTTCAATATTGTTATACAAAGCTTGCTCTTCTTCATTAAACTCGACAAAAATCGTACGTACATGTCTCTTTGGCCAATCTATCCCGGTATTATGACGCCGATTTCGGACCATTACTTTGTTAATAAGAGCTTTTAAATCTTCATCAGATTCGGCTGAACGATTTTTTGAAGCATAATATTCTTCAAAATTGGATTGATTGCCTAAGTGTCCTGGTTTTAATAAAGAAACGAGGTTGAAAATTTCATCAATCTTATTTTGGACAGGAGTAGCGGTTAATAATAAACAAAATTTCTTTTTTAATCGCTGTGCAAATTCATAGTTTTTTGTTTTATTATTTTTAAGTTTATGTGCTTCATCGATAATAATAAGGTCATATTCTAAGTTCAAAACGATATCACGATGTGGTGAACGTTTTGCAGTATCAATTGATGATACAATCACATCGGCTTGTTCCCACGAGTAGCTTTTCTTTTGGGCTACTGCTGGAATGAAAAACTTTGTATTTAATTCGTATGCCCATTGTGATACGAGAGAGGCTGGGACGAGTATAAGTACTTTTTTCACAAGACCGCGGACCATATATTCTTTTAAAATAAGTCCAGCTTCAATTGTTTTTCCAAGTCCTACTTCATCTGCTAGAATCGCTTTACCATTCATTTGTTCAATAACATTTTGAGCGACTTCTAATTGATGAGGAAGTGGTGTGAAATGAGATAAATGTTTCGGTGCTTGTAATCCATCAAAAGTAGGGACAAGTAACGATTTTTCTGTTTCATAAGCTAAATGATATAAATCCCAGTTTGTCCAAGGACCATCTTCGTCAATTCTATTTAAAAAATTGTTTTGCCACGTTCGATCTATGGAAATATCGACATTCATTACGACTCTCCCACCTTTTATAAACTAAAGTAATTATGAAAAAATCTTTAATATATAAGCCTTGTAATAAGGCACTATTACACTTACTGAAAGGTAAACAATAAGTAAAGATAAAGGACTAAATCTTAAAAACTGTATGTAATAAGATTAAGCATAAAAAATTCTAAATTATTTTTTATGCTAGAATATTGATGAAATATAGCGAATAATGTTAGGATAATGGTGTGAAATGTGTGGAATCTTTCGTATTTTATCCAAGAAAGTGATTTTTTATTTACGCTTTCATAAAAAAATATAATGAGATTCCGTATATCCTATCTTTTCAGAGTGAAAATGTTTAGATAAGGGAAACAACTTTTATTGATTTGTCAGAGCATAAGGGGGAGAGAGCATGATTACATTACAACGTACACCGTTATTTGATGTATACGCGAAGTATGGTGGGAAAACAATCGACTTCGGTGGTTGGGAGTTACCAGTTCAATTTTCAAGCATTAAAGAAGAACATGAAGCTGTACGTACAGCGGCAGGTTTGTTCGATGTGTCTCATATGGGAGAAGTTGAGGTAAAAGGTGTAGATAGTTTAGCATTTTTACAACGTGTTGTTACAAATGACGTTTCTACCTTAAAGGTAGGGGGCGCACAATATACAGCAATGTGCTACGAAAATGGTGGTACAGTAGATGATTTATTAATCTACAAACGTGGTGAAGAAGACTATTTATTAGTTATCAACGCATCAAATATCGAGAAAGATTACGAATGGTTAGCGAGCCATGTAATTGGCGATGCGACAGTAGTCAATGTTTCTAGTGAAGTTGCACAGCTTGCAATTCAAGGACCAAAAGCAGAAGGCATTTTACAAAAAGTTGTGTCAGAAGATTTGAAAGAAATTAAGTTCTTTAAATTTAAAAACGATATTCTTGTAGATGGAATTCCAGCACTTGTATCTCGTACAGGTTATACAGGTGAAGATGGATTTGAAATTTACTGTAAGAGTGAAGATGCTGCAAAACTTTGGGAGAAACTTCTTGAAGTTGGAGCAGAAGAGGGCTTAAAACCATGTGGTTTAGGTGCTCGTGATACACTTCGCTTCGAAGCAACATTACCACTTTATGGTCAAGAATTATCAAAAGATATTACACCGATTGAAGCTGGAATTGGCTTTGCGGTAAAACCAAATAAAGAAGCAGACTTCTTTGGAAAAGCAACGTTAAAAGAGCAAAAAGAAAACGGTGCACCTCGCAAATTAGTCGGCATCGAAGTAATTGAACGTGGAATTCCTCGTACGCATTACCCTGTATTTATTGGAGAAGAAAAAATTGGGGAAGTAACGAGTGGTACACAATCTCCAACGTTAAAGAAAAGCATTGGTTTAGCACTAATTGATGTAAAATACGCAGCAGTTGATACAGAAGTAGAAATTGAAATTCGTAATAAACGCGTCAAAGCAGTAGTTGTTCCAACACCATTTTATAAACGTTCAAAGTAACGGGGAGAGGGGTAGATTTCATGTTGCATCGTTATCTTCCAATGACAGAAGAAGACAAAAAAGAAATGTTACAAACGATCGGCGTTCAAACGATCGATGAGTTATTCTCTGATATTCCAGAGAGTGTTCGTTTTAAAGGGGATTTAAAAATTAAAGAAGCAAAATCAGAGCCAGAGCTTTTAAAAGAGTTATCTCAAATGGCTAGTAAAAATGCGAACTTAAAAGAATACGCTTCTTTCTTAGGAGCAGGCGTATACGATCATTACGCTCCAGTAATTGTAGATCATGTTATCTCTCGCTCAGAATTTTATACAGCTTACACGCCATACCAACCAGAAATTTCACAAGGGGAATTACAAGCGATCTTTGAATTCCAAACAATGATTTGTGAATTAACAGGAATGGATGTAGCAAACTCTTCTATGTACGACGGAGGTACAGCTTTAGCTGAAGCGGCAATGCTAGCGGCTGGCCATACTCGTAAAAAGAAAATTCTTGTATCTAGTGCAGTGCACCCAGAATCAAGAGCAGTACTTGAAACGTATGCAAAAGGTCAACATCTTGAAGTTGTTGAAATTAATCATAAAGATGGTATAACAGATTTAGACGTATTACAAAGTGAAGTAGATGATACAGTTGCTTGTGTAATCGTTCAATATCCAAACTTCTTTGGACAAGTTGAAAAATTAGCTGATATTGAAAAAATCGTTCATCAACAAAAATCATTATTTATCGTTTCTTCAAATCCATTATCATTAGGCGCATTAACACCACCAGGGAAATTTGGTGCTGATATTGTAATCGGTGATGCACAACCATTCGGTATTCCAACGCAGTTTGGTGGACCGCACTGTGGTTACTTTGCAACAACGAAAGCATTTATGCGTAAAATTCCAGGACGTCTTGTTGGACAAACTGTAGATTCAGATGGTAAACGTGGATTTGTATTAACGTTACAAGCACGTGAACAGCATATTCGTCGTGATAAAGCGACGTCTAACATTTGTTCAAACCAAGCGTTAAATGCATTAGCAGCTTCTGTTGCAATGACAGCACTTGGTAAACAAGGTGTGAAAGAAATGGCGCGTCAAAACATTTCTAAAGCGCAATACGCAAAACGTCAATTTGAAGCCAAAGGCTTCACAGTTACATTTGCTGGACCATTCTTCAATGAGTTTGTTGTAGATTGCAAGCGCCCAGTGAAAGAAGTAAACGATGCATTATTACAAAAGAATATTATCGGCGGTTACGATCTAGGCCGTGATTATAAAGAGCATGAGAACCATATGCTTGTAGCAGTAACTGAGCTTCGTACAAAAGAGGAAATTGACACACTTGTAAACGAAATGGGGGCTATCCAATGAAGAACCAAGACCAAGCACTTATCTTTGAAGTGAGTAAAGAAGGACGCATAGGATATAGCTTACCAAAATTAGATGTAGAAGAAGTGAAACTAGAAGATGTGTTTGAGAGCGATTATATTCGAGTAGAAGATGCAGAGCTACCAGAAGTATCTGAACTTGATATTATGCGCCACTATACAGCACTTTCAAACCGTAACCACGGTGTTGATTCTGGCTTCTATCCACTTGGATCTTGTACGATGAAATATAATCCGAAAATTAATGAGAGTGTAGCTCGTTTCGCAGGATTTGCAAATATTCATCCGTTGCAAGACGAAAAGACGGTACAAGGTGCAATGGAATTAATGTACGATTTACAAGAGCATTTAATTGAAATTACAGGTATGGATACTGTTACATTACAACCAGCAGCTGGTGCACACGGAGAATGGACAGGCTTAATGTTAATTCGTGCATACCATGAAGCAAATGGTGACTTTAACCGTACGAAAGTAATTGTTCCTGACTCTGCTCACGGAACGAATCCAGCATCTGCAACTGTAGCTGGTTTTGAAACAATTACGGTAAAATCAAATGAACATGGTCTTGTTGACTTAGAAGACTTAAAACGTGTTGTAAATGAAGAAACAGCAGCACTTATGTTAACAAACCCTAATACATTAGGTTTATTCGAAGAAAATATTTTAGAAATGGCAGAAATCGTCCATAACGCAGGCGGTAAATTATACTATGATGGTGCAAACTTAAATGCGGTATTAAGCCAAGCGCGCCCAGGAGATATGGGATTTGACGTTGTGCATTTAAACCTTCATAAAACATTTACAGGTCCTCACGGCGGCGGTGGCCCAGGTTCTGGTCCAGTAGGTGTGAAAGCTGATTTAATTCCGTACTTACCAAAACCAATTTTAGAGAAAACGGAAGATGGCTATCGCTTTAACTATGATCGTCCAGAAGCAATTGGGCGTGTAAAACCATTCTACGGTAACTTCGGAATTAACGTTCGTGCATACACATACATTCGTTCTATGGGTCCAGATGGACTACGTGCAGTAACGGAGTATGCGGTATTAAATGCGAACTATATGATGAGAAGATTAGCACCATTCTATGATCTTCCGTTCGATAGACATTGTAAGCATGAGTTTGTATTATCAGGTCGTCGTCAAAAGAAACTTGGTGTACGTACATTAGATATCGCAAAACGCCTGCTTGATTTCGGTTACCATCCACCAACAATTTACTTCCCATTAAATGTGGAAGAATGTATTATGATTGAGCCGACAGAAACAGAATCAAAAGAAACTTTAGACGGTTTCATTGATAAGATGATTCAAATTGCTAAAGAAGTAGAAGAAAATCCAGAAGTTGTACAAGAAGCACCTCATACAACAGTCATTAAACGTTTAGACGAAACGATGGCTGCACGTAAACCAGTTTTACGTTATGAAAAGCCAGCTCCTGTACAAGTTTAATTAGAATAATAAAAAAAGAACTCGCTGCGGCGGGTTCTTTTTTTTGTATGGAGAATTTGTGCAGAAATAGTGAAAGAAATGTTAAAAAATTATATTTTTTGTTCCCTAATGGTGTAAAGGTGTAGTTTTATAGGTAGTTTTGTTGAAAAAGTCGGTTTGATAAAAGTATTTATTTTTGTTAGAATTTTATTGAAATTAAGAAGATGTGATGAGGCAAAAATTACTCATTTTTATGTATATGTGAAAAAACGAGCAAGACGGGGGTGAAAGTGTGGGCTATCGATGTTATAGAATGGTATACCATTTAGAAAATGGAGAAACAATTAAAGATGTAAAAGAATTTTGTTACCGGGACCAAGGAAAAGTGCTAGAAAGAGTAGCGCATCGTGTAATGGATAATAGAGAAGTGACGGCAATTGATAAGCAAGGAACGATCATTTCAATAGCATGTGAGGACATTGTAAAGGTGGAACTTGATTACATAACAGAAAGTTAACCTTGAGTCATATCGAATTATTCGATAAAATATACTGTTGAATGGTGAAGTGAGAAGAGAGGAGTTTATCATGGGTAGTACAAGACACTTTTATATGTTTATCTTAGCGTTTGTTCTTGTTGTGGCATTAACGATTTATTTAATTGTTGATAGCACTTGGTACAACACAGTTCATCCGGCGTTCCTTCTGTTTATGTATGTAGGAATTGCGGTAGTGAGTTTCGGAATGAGAGATGAGATGTTAGATCGCTTTGAAAAGTGATACATATACGAAAGACCAACAGGAAAATGTTGGTCTTTTTTTCTTGCCAAAAATAGGATGGTGTGTATATACTGTATATATAAGGTATGTACAGTATATACACACTGGAGGAAAACATGAATATTATTATTTCGAATTCTTCCCAAGACCCTATTTATGTACAAATAAGAAAACAATTAAGCCAGCTTATTTTAAATGGTGGTTTAAAGGGTGGAGACCAATTACCGTCTATTCGTAGCTTAGCGAAGGAATTACAAATTAGTGTAATTACAACGAAGCGTGCGTACGAGGAGCTTGAAAAAGAAGGATATATAGAAACCGTTGCTGGGAAGGGGACTTATGTTTCACGTAAAAATAATGAACTATTAAAAGAACAGCGGCTTCGCCTATTGGAAAGTAAAGCGGAAGAGATTGTGAATGAAAGTAAAGCGTTGCAGCTTTCACTTGAAGATTTACAGCAGATGATAGCGTGTTTATATGAGGGGGAATAAAGGGTGTTAGAGCTAAAAAATGTTTGTAAAAGTTATAAAGATTTTGCAGTGAAAAATATAAGTTTTACATTACCACGCGGATATATTATGGGATTTGTCGGACCGAACGGAGCCGGGAAAAGTACGACGATTAAAATGATTATGAATTTAATTAGAAAAGATAGTGGAGATATAAAAATTTTTAGCAAGGACAATAAGAAAGCTGAAAAGGAAATAAAACAAAATATCGGCTTTGTATATGATGAAAATCATTATTACGAAGATTTAACGTGTGAGCAAATGAAACGTATTATTGCACCGTTATATAAAAAGTGGGACGAAGAGCTGTATCAATCGTATATGCATAGATTGCAAGTTCCAAAGTATAAAAAAATTAAAGAACTATCAAAAGGGATGAAAATGAAATTTGCGATTGCCATCGCGCTCTCGCACCACGCAGAGTTTATCATCATGGATGAACCAACAGCAGGATTAGATCCAGTTGTTAGAAGTGAATTACTTGATATGCTGCAAGAAATTGTAATGGAAGATGAAGTATCTGTTTTATTCTCAACGCACATTACAACAGACTTAGAGCGCATCGCAGATTATATTACGTTTATCAACGATGGAGAAATTATATTTACTGGTGAAAAAGAAGACTTAATGGAGAACTACGTAATCGTAAAAGGAAGTAATGATTTATTAGACCGAGAAGGAAAAGAACTATTTGTTGGATTACGAAAAAATAAGTTTGGTTTTGAAGGTTTAGCGAAGGATAAACAAGCAATTATAGATTGGTTTGGAAATGAGGTTGTACTAGAAAAGCCTACATTAGACGATATTATCGTTTACACCGCGAAAGGAAGAGATGCCTATGCGTCAGCTCGTATATAAAGATTTGTTCTTTTTTCGGGTAACGTGGTTAGTGAATTTTGTTATGCCACTTTTGTTATTTATGTTAGATCCAAATGGTGAAGGGTTATTTCCGATGAGTTGTCTATTTATAACACTTTCCTCGGTTATGACGTTAATCTTTATGGATGAAAGGAATAAAAGTGACATTGTTATAAATAGTTTACCGGTAAGTCGAAAGGATATCGTCATTGCTAGATATATTTCCTGTGCAATATTTATTGTAGGTGGCATGCTTTCTACGATGTTAGTTGTTTTTCTTATAAGAGGTATTGTGGTCATTGGTGATATTGGTGCCTATCATCCTAATCTATACATTGAAATTCCATGGTATGAAGTAATAAATGGAGCTATTTACGCCTTGTTTTTTGTTGTGATACTTTTCCCTAGTTATTACGGTACAAAATCGAAGATAGTAAGAAGTATAGTATCAGCAGCATCAATGGGAGTAGGTGTAATTTTTTGGATGTTTATTAGTGATGGGCTGAATGAAACAGCACCTTCATTCATTGAGTGGATTATGAATCCGCTGCATATTGGTGTATTTATAATTGGAGGAATTATATTAGCTAGTGTCTATATCGTTTCTATGCTTCTTACAATTAAAATTTATGAAACGCGTGATTTATAGAGAGGAGAATTCATATGCAACAGTTGATTTTGAAGGAGTTTTTTTTACAGAAGAAGATGTTTCCTTTCTATTTTTTAATCCCTATTTTATCTATCTTTAAGAATTCCGTCGAACCAATGGGGATTGCAATAGGATTATTTATAACATGTAGTACGATTATATATATTTCTTTTTATTATGACGAGAAAAGTAAAGCGGAAAAAGTATTAGTGAGTTTACCTATAACGAGAAAAGAGATAATTATAGCTAAATATATTTCAAGCACATTATTTATTATGGCTGGTTTAAGTGTAACTTTTATAGTCGTAATATTAGGAAATATTTTATTGGACAGGGATATAGTCATGCCTGGATATGCAGTGTTTTCAGCGATAGTAGCAACTTTGATTTATTGTGTAGTAACGATACCGACTAATTACATTGGGGGATATAAAGTTATTACAGTCTTGAATTTGATTATGCTGTTTCCTTTAATAGGTATGATTGGTCTTATGTGCAATATTTTTGGTGATAAAACAATTATGTTAAAAGTACTTCACTCTCAAGAGGCTACACAAGCAATGGGTGTTCTTGGTATTGGAGTATTAGTGAGTATATTCATATCAATGTTCCTCTCAATGAAAATGTTTCAGCAGGCAGAGTTATAGAAGGGACATTTTCATATTAGGAGGTGCAATACATGATTAAGCAATTAGTTTTAAAAGATATGATGATGCAAAGAAAGTTAGGGTTTGTTTATCTTATATGTTTTTTGTTCCTGCTCATTGTTGATTTTAGTAGTGATAGTTTTTTGATGACATTTAGTATGTTTGTACCTGCTCTTGGCATGATACTGTCAATGAGTTATGAGGGGAAAAATAAAAGTGAACTGATAGTAAATAGTTTACCGTTTGACCGTAAAGATCTTGTCATAGGGAAATACATATTTGTAAGTATTTTAGTTGCTCTAGGTGGATGTTTCTCACTAGTGGTTGGTTTCATACAGTTGCAAAATGAGCATATGACTGGATTTATGCTGTGGGGAGAAATTCTCGGAGGTATAACAGGTGGGTTTGTTTGTAGCATAATTGTACTTCCGATTGAATTCTCAGTAGGATATAGCAGTGCCAAACAAATTGCTCCGTTCGCCGGACTTGCATTGGGATATTTGAGTGGATTGATTGTAAGTAACGTTTGGTTAGATGTAGAAAATGCTTGGAACACGAGTTTAGTCGTAAATATTTGTTTTATAGCAGGATTGCTTCTTTTATATGTTATGTCCATGTTTTTCTCAATTCATTTGTACAATGAACGTGATCTGTGAGAGGAGGAAAATAGCGTTGAAACAACTAATTTTAAAAGATTTCATCATTCAATGGAAATTTTTAATTTGGTACATATTGTATCCTGTTTTCTTTTATATGGCCTTAACAGATACGGAAAATCTGTTCATAATTATGTCGGTAATTATTACAATTGGGGCAACAGTAAAAACATTTGAAGCAGATAGTAAAAATGAGAGTGAAGTTATAGTAAATAGTTTACCAATATTGAAAAAACATATTGTATTTGCAAAATATATAGTAGCAATTATTATTCTTTTTATAAGTGTAATGGTCGGTTGTTTTACGATGGGAATGAAGAATGGGGTTAACCTATTTGAATTTATTGAAACGACAATGGTTGCTAGTATTAGCTTTATTTTAGTGTATTTAAGCTTTGTTTTACCGATATCGTTTTGGTTGGCCTATAAAAAAACTATTTTTATTGCGATTTTTATACTAATAGCACCTATGGCCGTTTCTTCTATTTTCTTTGGAATCAACCTAGAACAAATTCAACTATATAACAGCGTGTTATTCATTAGTTCAATATGCATGTTTATAATATCTATCTTCGTTTCAGTGAAATTGTATGAGAAGAGAGAATTTTAAAAGGTGCCCTATAAAAGGCACCTTCTTCAATAACGACAATAGGAAAGTAAAAGTTTATAAACAGAGAGGTTACTCGGTACAACATCTTTCGGAGTATGTAATATAAAGCTGAAAACGATAACGAGAATGAGAAAGAGGAAAAATAAAAATAGGATCTGCTTATGTATAGAATTTTGCATATTATTCACTCCTTTTTTAGGTAGTATGTCCAAAAGAAAGGAGTGTATGAAAAATGTTAGGAGGGAAGAATGATGAACAAAAGAAAATGGTTATATAGAATAGGGGTATTTTTATTTTCAATTGGTCTCATATTAGCAAATTTTTACTCAGATATCCCATCACCATTTCCTAATTTGCATAAAGGGATTGGTATAAGTATTGTCATAGTTGGTCTTCTTTGTCTTATCACATCAAACTTCTACAGAAAGTCTGAATGAATATAAAAAAGGACAGTTACTCTTTTTCAGAAGAACTGTCCTTTTTAAATAACGTATTCCATAGCTTGGCGATACTCCATATAATGAAGATTGCAATGGAGGCAATGATGGACCAAACGATTGATATCATTTCAAGTGTCATGTTAGGAAGGAATGTGAGAATGGATACTACTTTATGAAACAACCATTCTATTATATGAAAACTGATTTGTAATAGAATGACGATACTAAGTGTGATCCATGCTAACAGTTGCTTCCCTTTTTCTTTCCACATGACATTCACCTCACGTTAGCTTAATAGTTTTAAGCCAACAGCGCCGCATAGAATGCAGCTTAAGAAGGCAAGACGGCGCCAATCCGCTGATTCGCGGAAAATAAGAATACCTAGAAGTGCACTTCCGGCAGTTCCGATTCCAGTCCAAATCGCGTAAGCAGTTCCCATCGGTAATGTGTTCATCGCAAGGGATAAGAAGAAGAAGCTTACGCCGAAGTTAGCGATTAAAATAACTTTTGGTGCCCAGCCTTTCTTTTCAGTGGCTACTTTCATAAAGAGTACACCAATAATTTCACAAATACCAGCTAGAATTAAAAATACCCAAGCCATTTTATGCGGCCTCCTTCGCTTCTTTTTCTTCTGTTACTCGTTTTAAACCAATTACGCCAAAGAAGATTAAACCAATTAATAATACTTTTACGATAGAGAATGGCTCTCCGAAAACGAAAATTTCTGTAAGAACGATTCCGCCAGCTCCAATTCCAGTGAAGACTGCGTATACAGTACCAACAGGTAAATCTTTATAAGCTCTAAATAATAAGACGAAACTAATTGTAATTAATAACGCAACACCAGCCCATTCAAGTGGAGCCTCCGCGTGTTTTAATCCAATTACCCAAAAGATTTCAATAATACCAGCTAAGATTACATAAATCCATGCCATATGTCATTTCTCCTTCCTACCAGTCGTTAGGTAAAGGGCTTAAAAACGACGCATTGCAAAGGAGCAATCCGTCAGTTTGAAAGTCCACGCCAAAATACTTTCCAAGAAGCGTCTAAACGTGTCTCAAAACGATTTAAACCTGCGTATAGTAGTTCAACCATAAGACCGTCAAGTAAGCATAGAAAAGCCTCTAAGGCGTCTTTTACTTCAATGTTATGCAACTCATCTTGTTCGCTTGCTCTTTTAAATACAGGGAATAAAAGTTTTCCGACGTTTTCAATGTGTACATTTGCTTTATTAATAATTTGTTCGCGAAATGCATCAGGTGGAAAATAAGAAGTTCGTAACCAAAACATTGATTCTTCACTTTCACCAAATCGTTTTGCATAGCCCTTTAGTAACTGTAAGAGCAATTCTTCAGTAGACGAATTTGAAAACTTTTCGATATCGCCTGTGAAGCTCTGTAAATCTTTTTGAAGAGCGGATTCTAAGCATATAAAATATAGCTCTTCTTTTCCTTTAAAGTGTGCGTAAATTGATGGTTTTTTAATCCCGACTTCTTGAGCAATATTTGCTAATGAAGTTCCTTCGTAGCCGTAGCGTGCGAAATGAGAAAGTGCTACAGCTTTAATGCGGTTTGCTGTCATTTTCATCCCCTACCTACCGTTCGTTAGGTTCATTATATGCGAGTAAAAATATAAAGTCAATAGGTGAAGAACTGAAAAAGAGCGCTATAGGTAACGCTCTTTTTAGACAGTATCTCGCTCAATTAAATGGAATGAAAGCTCTTTTGCGTTCCCGATAATTTGCTCACTTTGGATTTGTTTATGGAATAAAGAAAACGCATGTGAGCCCATTTCGAGACCGGGATGTTCAATTGTTGAAATTTCTAACGCCTTTGAAATTTCATGATTATCAAATCCGAGGATAGCGAGGTCTTCGGGTACTCGAAGACCTTGCTTTCGAGCCTCTGTTAATAAACCAGCTGCAACTTGATCGTTCGCTGTAAAAATAGCGGTTGGACGATTTTTCATGTTTAAAATACGATGGAGTATTTTTGCACCGTCTTGCATTGTATAGCATTGGTGAAAAATCCATTCGGGATGTGACGTTTTACCTTCGTTACGAAGTGTATCAGCAAACGCTTTTTCACGTTCCATGGAATTTACACTTGTTTTTCTTGCTAAACAAATCCCGATTTTTTCATGGCCTTTATTGAGTAAATAGGTGGTGCCAAGACGGAAGCCTTCATAATGATCTACGTAGACAGATGAAATAAGGGGGTGCTTCATTTTTTCGCATGAAATAATAGGAGCAAATTTTGCGAAAGGTTCAATTTGTTCCCATGAACTCGTTCGAGAGCAAATAATCATCCCGTCGAATTGTTTCATTTTCATCATTTCAAGAACACGAATTTCTTCGATACTATCGTAATTCGTTTGACATAAATTAATGTGATATCCAGCTGCTAACGCTTCGTTGCCGATTCCTTCAATAATGGTACTGAAGTATGGAAGGTTAATGAAAGGGAGCATAACACCGATCGTATATGTTTTTCCCTTTATTAAGTGAATAGCATTTATATTTTTGGCATAGTTCAATTCTTCAACAGCGTCTAGAACACGTTTACGTTTTTCTTCTTTTACGTAAGGGTGATTATTCAGGACGCGAGAAACAGTTGATATGGATACACCAGCGGTTTTTGCAATTTGTTTTATATTGGCCATATGTATCACCTCTCTCCTTATTATAAAGGGAAAATAATAAGAATGAAAAAATCTTGACCTGAAAAGCTTTTCACAAACTATGTTATAAATAGGACTTCTGTTATTCGCGTAACCTTTTTATTTGAGCGTGAGAATGATAGGGGGTCTTTTTTGCGTCTATAAAAGAAGTTTTGTCAAAATGTGTGGGAATAACATGGAAAGTTTTCAGAGGGGGAGTTTGTTAATGAGGCGAATATGAATAGCATATAAACACTTGGTTCATAAAGATAGCGGTATGAAAGGGCGGAAACAAATTGAAAAAAGGAATCATTTGTTTCGTGTTTTCTAGTCTAGTGCTAAGTTCATGTTCGTTTCAGCAAACGATGCAAGAAGAAAAACAATTTGTGGGAACAACAGGGGGAGCTATGGATCGTGTTACGGATCCAATTCCGCTGAAGGAGCTTTCGAAATATTTTCCAGTGAAATTTAAAGTGCCGGCGTTTTTACCGTATGACATTACGAGTGATGTGAAGGGAGAAGTCAGAACGATTGGAAAAAAGAACGCTGTCTTAATGATCAAATATAAACAGCAGGATCCAAGTAGAAATGAGTATATTGAGTTAAATGTTGCGAACTTTCCTTATAGTTTTCCAGATCTTGTGGAAGAGAAACGATTTCAAGAACAAATGAAATTGAATAATGGAGCATTCGCTTATTTTAAAAATAAGGATGACTCCGAGCGAGGAGACGAATTTGCTGCGCTTATATGGAAAGAGAAAGGACTTGAATATCAGCTCCTGTATCGTAATGCACAAGAAAATGATAAAGATGTGATTAAGAAAAATTTATTATACATTGCAAATAATATGGAATGAAAAAACTAGCTGAATCATTCAGCTAGTTTTTGTATGTTATTATTTCTTTTTAATTTTTCCAGTCCACGTTTTAAATCCACCTTGTAATTGGTAGAAATCTTTGTAGCCTTGTTTCTTTAAGTATTGAGCTGCACGGCCAGTACGGAATCCACTTTGACAGTATAAGTAAACTGGTTGATCTTTACGAAGTTCTTTATGACGAAGGCGAATTTGTGATAACGGAATGTTACGTGCGCCTAAAATATGCCCTGCAGTATATTCGTCTGCTTCGCGAATATCGATAAGCTGTGCTTTACGGTAGCCAGCGCGAAACTCTTCTTCTGAAAGTGTTGTAATTAATTTTTTCTGATAGAAATACATCCATACAGTGTAACCGATGAACGCTACGATTACGGCTAATAAAATAATCCAAGTTGTTGACACGATTCTATCGCTCCCTTTTTTCTTATCCTACTTTCAATATTATAATGCCCGTATGTATTTATGCAACAGATTCATTTGTATATAAGAAGAAATTTCGTATTCTTTCACAAATTTTGTCGAATTTGGTAGACTAGAGAATGTGAAAAATAATTGGTTATATGAGGTGCAGGATGGGAAAAGAAAAATGGTGTTATATTAACTCTGGTCAATGTTCACCGGCATTTAATATGGCGTTAGATGAATGTTTATTAAATTGGCAAAGTGAAAAGAAAATGCCACCAACCATTCGTTTTTACGAATGGGAAGTACCAACATTAACAGTCGGGTATTTCCAGCGTGTTGAAAAAGATATTAATATGGATGTAGTTAACGAAAAGAAATATGGATTCGTTCGTCGTCAAACAGGTGGTAGGGGTGTACTACATGATAAAGAATTAACGTACAGTGTTATTGTGTCTGAAGATCATCCGAATATGCCAAAAACAGTTACAGAAGCGTATCGTGTTATTTCGCAAGGTTTATTAGATGGTTTTAAAGCATTAGGGTTAGAAGCGTATTATGCAGTTCCAAAAACAGAAGCAGATCGTGAAAATTTAAAAAATCCACGCTCAGGCGTATGTTTTGATGCGCCGTCTTGGTATGAAATTGTAGTAGAAGGAAGAAAAATCGCTGGTAGTGCGCAAACACGTCAAAAAGGTGTTATTTTACAGCACGGGTCGATTCCATTAGAAATAGATTTAGATGAGTTATATGATCTGTTTTTATTCCCGAATGAACGTGTGAAAGAACGTATGAAGAGTATGTTCTCATCTAAAGCGGTAGCAATTAACGAATTAACAGACCGTACGTTTACAATCGAGCAGTTAACTAAAGCGTTTGAGGTTGGGTTTGAAAAAGGATTAGATGTAGAGCTTGTTCCGTATGAATTAACAGAAGAACAATTACATGAAGTGCAAACATTAGCGAAAGAAAAGTATGAAAGTAAAGAATGGAATTATAAAAAATAAGAGGTGGCAATTGCCGCCTCTTATTTTTTTATAGTAAATTAAGTACTTTTTCTACTTTGATTCCTTTATCTTGTAAAGAACGAAGGCGATTTACAACGTCCATAATTTCTTTGTCAAATGTAACGCTAATACCTTGGCTTTGTAGTTCTTCTTTTAACCCTTCAATAGAATCATCTATGTCGATGCCAAGCTCGTAATCTTGACAAACTTCAATTGTCTTTTTCACGAGTTTCACATAATTTTCTTGTAGTTTTGAATTTGTTTCAGTCAAAGCAGGTTGTTTCGGTTTTGCAGGCGCGACCGGTGCTGTCTCTTGCTTTGTAACTGGAGTTGGTACTTCTCGTTTCACAGGTGCTGGAGTAGATAATTCCACAGCTGCTTCTACACTTACTGGCTTCGGTGTCGGTGCCGGAGTAGGCTTCGGTGTTGGTGCTGTAACAGGTGTTTCTACACGTGTAATAGGCTTGGGAGCAGGTGTAACTGCTTTAGGAGCTTCTACAACTACTTCTTTTTTCGGAGTAGCTTCTACAACTGTTTCTTCTTGTTCAGCTGCCTCTTTATTTTCTTTACTCCACATAACGCGTTCTATTTCTAGAGAAACATTATTTTTGTTCATCGCTGTTAATGTAACTTTACCAACTTCAGCGTTTCCAGTGAAATCAACAATTTTATAAATAACACTCTTGTTCCAATCCACGTTTCCGCTCAAAAATAATTCTTCGTTACATTTCGGCGTTAAGCCCTCGATTTTAATTTCTGCGTTTACACCGTTTTCACTATATACCATAATTAGCGAAGCATTTACATCTTCGTCTGCTAACATTAGTTCACGTACCATTTTGCCGGTGCGTACTTGCGTTTTCTTCTTAACTGACATCTAATTTCTCCTCTCAAAAATTCAGTAATAATAAAAAAATCGTATAACGAAAAATAATTGCTCACGAAGATTTATGATACCGATAATAAAAGCATCACGTCAACAATTAACTTTAATTATTTTGCATTTTTCTTATTTTCTTTATGAAATTTTTCGATTTGTAAAATTAGACAGAAGAAAAACAGCCTTTTGAAGGGCTGCTAAAAATTTGATTTTTTGTATAGCAATTTATATAAAATGAAAAATAATATAGCAATTAAAGCATTTTGCCAAAAGGTTAGATGATAAATGAGATAAGGTTGTTTTTTAAAATAAATATTTAAGAATATAGCGGAACAAAACGGGATAGCAAATGCGAACCCAAATAGAATTCTTCTTTTCCAATTCATTTTCTGATCAAAGGAGTACCGCTTTAATAAATATAAAATAAATAGTATACCTAGTATAATTATTGAAACAGACAAAGTAGTTCCAAGGATACTAAAAGGTGGACTTATTATTTCGGTGTTCTTTTCAAAAAAGAAAATGAAAAGAGAAGCAATGGTGTCCATTCCAAACTGTATAGCGAGAAGTAAGCTAATAACAAAGCCGATTAAAGAAGTTTTTTCTAACATTGTTTGAACCGGCAAAGCCGATATGAGTTCATCACAATAAGATTGTAAGTCATCACCAAAAATGTCATAAGCATTTTTATTTTCTGTTTGTGCTTCGATGAGATGATCTAATATTTCTAGTAATAGTTCTTCTACTTGTTGCTCTGGCACGTTAGATAAACTAACATATCGCTATAAGCAACTTCATTTTCAGGTGTTAGAAGTTCGCGTTTTTTGTTGTTCAATTTAATCATGTCTTGTGCATTCATCCCCATCACTCCCCTGTAATAAATTGTTCACCGTTGTTGAAACCATTCCCCAGCTTTGTTTAAATTCTTCAAGCTGTTCTAACCCTTTATCCGTTACGTGATAATATTTTCTCTTTGGGCCAAGTGAGGAGGCTCTTAATGTTCCTTCAATCAATTTCTCTTTTTGCATACGTAACAATAACGGATATATGCTTCCTTCACTTACGAATGTAAATCCGTGTTTATTTAATTTTGTACTCAGTTCATATCCGTACACTTCTTCTTGTGAAATGATGTATAGGATGCAACCTTCGAGCACACCTTTTAACATTTGGCTGTGCATGATTTCACCACCTTTTACTCAGGTAACTTGCTGTGCAAGGTAGCTGTTATCCGAATTATAACATTCAGTAACTTGCAACGCAAGTTACTGAAGTGGAAAACTTTAATGCGTGTTAATTTTTAAACGTTTCCCATAATAACGAGAGGAGGGAAGCATATGAAACCGTTTATGCCAAAACTTGTTTATTTTGAACCGAAGGCACTTGAATACCCACTTGGAAAAGAGCTGTATGAGAAGTTTACGAAGATGGGACTAGAGATTCGTGAAACGACATCCCATAATCAAATTAGAAATTTGCCGGGTGAAAATGATTTGCAAAAGTATCGTAATGCAAAATCAACGCTTGTCGTTGGGGTGAGGAAGACATTAAAGTTTGATACGTCAAAACCGTCAGCTGAATATGCGATTCCGCTTGCAACAGGATGTATGGGACATTGTCATTATTGTTATTTACAAACGACACTTGGGAGTAAGCCTTACGTTCGCGTGTATGTGAATCTTGAAGAAATATTTGAGAAAGCAAAGCAATATATGGATGAAAGAGCACCTGAAATAACAAAATTCGAAGCTGCTTGTACATCAGATATCGTTGGAATTGATCATTTAACACATGCATTAAAGCGGACGATAGAGTTTATTGGAGAAAGTGAATATGGGCGTTTACGTTTCGTTACGAAATATTCGCACGTTGATCATTTATTAGATGCAAAACATAACGGGAAAACTCGTTTTAGGTTTAGTATTAATTCACGGTATGTAATTAAAAATTTTGAGCCAGGGACATCACCATTTGAAGAAAGAATTGAAGCTGCTCGTAAAGTGGCAGGCGCGGGTTATCCACTTGGATTTATAGTTGCGCCGCTTTATATGCATGAAGGATGGGAAGAAGGATATCGTGAACTATTTGAGCGACTGTACAATGCACTACAAGATTTGTACATACCGAATTTAACATTTGAATTAATTCAACATCGCTTTACAAAACCAGCAAAAAAGGTCATTCAGGAGCGTTATCCGAGTACGAAGCTTGAAATGGATGAAGAGAAGCGTAAATATAAATGGGGACGATATGGCATCGGGAAATATGTATATAAAAAAGATGATGCGGAAGTATTGGAAGAAACGATAAGAGGTTATATATATGAGTTTTTTCCTGATGCAGAAATACAATACTTTACTTAGGAGGAGTCTGTATGCAAATACAGATTCTTTTTTGTTTTATATATTTAGGCTTGTTTTCAACTTGTCACGTTATTCTTTCTGGTGTATCATTTTATTGATTGCTTCGTACGGAATGAGCAAAATGAAATTGGATGGAGGAAACCGATGCCTACCCCTAGTATGGAAGATTATATTGAACAAATTTATTTGTTGATTGATGAAAAGGGTTATGCCCGCGTATCTGATATTGCTGAAGCGCTTAGTGTACATCCATCCTCTGTAACAAAAATGGTGCAAAAATTAGACAAAGATGAATATCTAATTTATGAAAAATATAGAGGGCTTGTATTAACATCAAAAGGTAAAAAAATTGGAGAACGTCTCGTATATCGTCATGAATTGTTAGAACAATTTATGCGTATTATCGGTGTGGATGAAAGTAAGATTTACAATGATGTAGAAGGAATTGAACATCATTTAAGCTGGGAAGCAATTGACCGCATTGGTGATTTAGTACAATACTTTGAACAAGATGAGATTCGAGTGGAAACACTTCGTGGCGTTCAAAAAGCAAATGAAGAGAAAAGTAATTAAGGGGAACGTAAGTCGTTTCCTTTTTTATTTCAATCGAAAAGGATGGGAGAATTATGAAAGCAATTATTTTTGATTTTGATGGATTAATTGTGGACACAGAAACAATATGGTTTCACTCTTTCAGAGACGCCGTTCGTGAGTACGGTGGGGAGTTACCTTTAGAAGAATTTGCAAAGTGTATTGGAACGACAGATGATGTATTGTATGCATATTTAAATGACCAATTAAAAGAGAAGTTTAACAAGCATGCATTAAAAGAAAAAGTGAAAGCTTTACATAAAGAGAAAATGAAAATACCAGAAGCTCGTGACGGGGTAAAAGAATACTTACAAGAAGCGAAAGAAATGGGATTAAAAATCGCGTTAGCTTCTAGTTCATCTAGAGAATGGGTGATTCCTTTTTTGGAAGAGCTACAAATTCGAGATTATTTTGAAATCATTAAAACGAGAGAAGATGTTGAAAAGGTAAAACCAGATCCAGCACTTTATCGAATTGCGATAGAAGATTTAGGGATTAATCCGTCTGAAGCGGTTGTATTTGAAGACTCGTTAAACGGATTGAAAGCAGCGATTGCAGCAGGGTTAACGTGCGTCGTTGTACCTAATGATGTGACACGTAATTTACCATTTGCAAATCATCACCTTCGAATTGAAAGTATGAAAGATAAAAGTTTGAAAGAAGTACTGCAAAATATAAAGAAAGACCGTATTTCCTAAAAGGAAGCACGGTCTTTCTTTTTGTTTTTTTTACCTTCAATGACAGTTAAATGAGATTGTTTTCTTTTTCGCTTCAAAGTGGAAGGAGTACCTTTTTTCCCTTTGTCATTAGAAGCGTTTGATTTAAAGAAAGAATTGCTTAGGGGTGCTACATTTTGTTTCCCATGTTTGCGGCTCGATTGTTTTGCAGCACGCTTATATGAGCTTTGCGAATTTGCTGAACCGCTAGAGTTTGTAAACATTTTGTAGAGTAAATAAAAGATACCAACGACAGCCAACATGATACCAATATTTCTTAACACTCCCATTGGATCTGTAATGACAGATGAAACAAGGCCGAATATTGCTAATCCGATAATAAGCACAAATATAGCGAAAGTAAACGAACGACCGTTCATAAGGAACACCTCCTAAAAACATATATTAAAATTAGTATATTAACGATGAGGAAAGGAGTTGAACACCATTTTTAAATAATTATTGTTTGTTTTCTAAACGTAATAATTCTTCAAACGATGCAATGGCTACTTCCACTTGATCATCTGTTGGTTCTTTCGTTGTTAATAGTTGTAGCCATAATCCGGGATATCCAAGTATGCGTAATACTGGAATATCGCGTAATCGATTCGTAAATTGTAACACTTCAAAAGAAATGCCGAGAACGACTGGAATTAATAAAATTCGGTTTACCACTCTGGCCCAAAGTGGATCTGTAGGGACAAGGAAATAAACAAACATTCCAATAATGACTGTAAATATAATGAAGCTACTGCCACAACGATAATGAAGGCGAGTTTGTTTTTGAACATTTTCTACAGTCAATGAAAGATTATTCTCATAGGCATTAATTACTTTATGCTCCGCACCATGGTATTGAAATACCCGCTTAATGAGTGGCGTTAAAGAAATAAAGTATATATAGCTCAATAATAGCATGAGCTTAATGACACTTTCGACAATGATTTGCCCTGTATGAGATGGGAAAATCGGTCTCGTTAATTCAGCTAGTAATGCAGGAACTGCTGTAAAAATGACTTTACCGAATATGAAAGATAAAACGCCAACTGCTGCAACTCCTAATACCATCGTTAACTTCGATTGTTCTTCTTTTTTATTTGCAATTTGTTCGTCTTCTTCTGGGTGAACATCAAATCGTTCTGAAGCAAAGTTTAAATGTTTTGCTCCGTTCGCGCTTGCATCCACAATAGCGGCAATCCCTCGTAAAAATGGAATTTTTTTCAGGATAGATAATGCTTTATTACGAACGCGTGGTAATCGATAAAATTCAATCGATTTATCTTTACGACGAACCGCTGTAACAGTATATTCTCTACCGCCAAACATAACTCCTTCTATGACTGCTTGCCCGCCATATATTTGTTTTGACTCTTCTGCCATGTTATTAACACCAACCTGTATTTGTTTCTCTCTTATGTGGAAAAAGAGGCAATTGTCATACTGGGTTCTGTCATTTTGAAATAAGACAATCACCGAGTTTCCTTTATTTTATCGACAAATACAAGTATATGACAAGGAAAAATGTTACGAGAGTCGGACATTTCTTATTCTTTTTATAGACAAATTTCGCAGTATTTAAACATGGTTCAAAATAGTTTCGGGCATACTATTGAGTGGAGGTGTCGATGTGAGTCAAGAACAATTAGGAACAAGGAATTTTGTACAAATTGGTTTATTTGGTGGATTGTTTTGGGGAGGGATATGGTATTTCCTTCATATATTTTCATTTACAGAAGCGGGACCGAACTATTTATTATTACCATTTGCCTTTGGAAGCTGGAAAGAAGGGGTATGGGGCAATGTGTCAGGAATTGTTTGTATGGCACTACTTTCGATTTTAATTGCCTTTTTGTATAAAGCGTTTTTGGCAAAGTTTGAAGGAATTCTTCCAGGGATGATTTATGGTCTATTTTGGTGGGCGTTACTATTTTTCGGAGTGGGGTTAATAGCTCCTGCTATTAAAAGTGCACTCCATTTACCGAAAGAAACAATTGTGACGACAATATGCATCTTTATATTGTATGGTGTGTTTATAGCATACTCTGTTTCCTACGCAGTAAATACGAATAAAGTTGAGCGAGAAGGGGAAGAGAAGACAAACTATTCAAATAAGTAACTCCTATGTTAAAATGTTATATAGATATTTAATATTAAGGAGTTTTAAGCATATGAAAAAGGTACTCCTCGTAAACGGTCCTAACCTAAATCGCCTCGGTGTCAGGGAGGTAAATGTATATGGAAAGGGCACGCTAGCGACACTTGAAGCAGATATGAAGCAAGAAGCAGAAGCAATGGGAGTGGAGTTAGAATGTTTCCAATCGAATCATGAAGGTGCGATTATCGATCGTATTCATGAGGCAGAAGATATATATGAAGGAATCATTTTAAATCCTGGAGCATTTACGCATTATAGCTATGCGATTCGAGATGCAATTGCGAGCATTTCGATTCCTGTTATTGAAGTACATATTTCTAACATTCACCAGCGTGAGTCGTTCCGTCACGAATCTGTGACGGCAGCTGTTTGTGCGGGACAAATTGTTGGATTTGGTTTTTATGGCTATAAGTTAGCGTTATTTGCATTAATGGAGAAATTGAGGGAGGCATAAAGTAATGGAGAAAATCGAAAGATTAAGAAGTGCATTTGATGAGGCTGGTATTGACGGTATTTTGTTAACAAATGAACATAGTCGTAGATATATGGCTAACTTCACAGGAACAGCTGGTGTTGTACTCATTTCGAAAAACCGCGCTCAATTTATTACAGATTTCCGTTACGTAGAGCAAGCTACTAAACAAGCGGTTGGATACGAGATTGTACAGCATGCAGGACTAATCATTGATGAAGTTGCAAAGCAAGTGAAAGAATTAGGAATTCAAAAGCTTGGCTTTGAGCAAGATATTCTTACATATAGTTCTTATTCAGCGCATAAAGAAGCAATCGATGCTGAATTTATCCCAACTTCTGGGCTTGTAGAAAAGTTACGCTTGATAAAGACTGATTCAGAGATTAAGATATTAAAGGAAGCTGCACAGATTGCAGATGCTGCCTTTGAACATATTCTATCATTCATTCGCCCGGGAGTATCTGAAATTGAAGTGTCAAATGAACTTGAATTTTTCATGAGAAAACAAGGAGCAACATCTTCTTCGTTTGATATTATCGTTGCTTCAGGTCTTCGTTCGGCATTACCGCACGGCGTGGCATCTGAAAAAGTGATAGAAACAGGAGATTTCGTTACATTAGACTTCGGCGCTTATTACAAAGGATATTGCTCTGATATTACTCGTACGATAGCAGTTGGTGAACCATCTGATAAATTGAAAGAAATTTATAATATCGTTTTAGAAGCACAATTACGTGGTGTGAACGGTATTAAAGCTGGTTTAACTGGTCGTGAAGCGGATGCGTTAACGCGCGATTACATAACGGAAAAAGGATACGGTGAATACTTCGGACATTCTACTGGTCATGGAATCGGTCTTGAAATCCATGAAGCACCAGGTTTAGCATTCCGTTCTGATACAGTACTTGAATCAGGTATGGCTGTAACAGTAGAACCAGGTATTTATATTCCAGGTATTGGCGGCGTACGTATTGAAGATGATATCATTGTAACAAGTGAAGGTAATGAAGTAATTACGAAATCACCAAAAGAACTTATTATTTTGTAACATACAGGAGGATTTTTTTACATGATTTCAGTAAACGATTTTCGTACAGGTTTAACAATTGCAGTGGATAATGGCCTTTGGCAAGTACTTGATTTCCAACACGTAAAGCCAGGTAAAGGTGCTGCATTCGTTCGTTCTAAACTACGTAACCTTCGCACAGGTTCTGTTCAAGAGAAAACATTCCGTGCAGGTGAGAAAGTAGAAAAAGCACACATCGAAAACCGTCGTATGCAATATTTATACGCAAGCGGTGAGGCTCACGTATTTATGGATAACGGAACTTATGAGCAAATCGAACTTGGTGAAAAACAAATCGAGCGCGAGCTTAAATTCCTAAAAGAAAACATGGAAGTATCTATTATGACTTACCAAGGCGAAGTACTTGGTGTTGAACTTCCAAACACAGTTGAATTACAAGTTACAGAAACAGAGCCAGGTATTAAAGGTGATACTGCTTCTAACGTAACAAAACCAGCTACATTAGAAACTGGCCTTGTTGTACAAGTACCAATCTTCATTAACGAAGGCGAAACACTTATCATCAACACTGGTGAAGGTAAATACGTTTCTCGTGCATAGTAGAAAAGCACTCGTGATAATCACGAGTGCTTTTTTATTTATAGGAAATAGGGCAGATAATAAATAGTGGTTATTATAAAACTGAAAGCTGTAAGACTAGCAGCACCTGTTGTGTAAGGACCCCATGTCATTTGAAAAGGTTTTACCGTACCTGTTTTATATATAGTGTGATCGATGTTGTTATTTTGATTTATATTTAAAGCAATGAGCCAAATTGCCCCGAATATCGCTAAACTACCAAGGAAAAAGGCCTCCATAAATGACCAGCCGACCAATAATGAAAAAAGATAAATAAGAGCTAATTCTACTACAACGGTTACACTAATTTTCAATGCCTTCATATTTTTCCTCCTCATTTTGTAATTCCAACCAGTTTAAAAATTTTTCGCGTGACACGACGTGCAGAGAGCAAGGTGACCTTACTTCTTTCTCTAGTGCAGCGTGTTCGTCTGGAAACTTGTTTTCCACATGCAATGAAATATAAGGTAGTTTTTCTTGTGCTTTTATAGAGCGAATATTATTCGTTTTAGCACCAGCAAATACGTAGGAAAGTTGTAAGTCTAAAAAGGCGATTTTCAAGATTTCTTTTTTTGCAGCCTGATTATATCCTTTTCCCCAGTACGGATAGCCGAGCCAACTACCAATGTGAGATTGTTTCTTTTCATAATTAATATGTTTAAGTGTGGTGAGACCAATTATTTCATTTTCTTCATTTACAACTATTCTTGATAAAGATCTCTTTTGGCGTTCTTCTTCTATTGTGAAAAGAAGAAATGCTTTCGTGTCTTCGATTGTTTCTACTTTTATTCCTAATGCGTTTTTTATATGTGGATCACTTGATAGCTTGAAAATCGCATTTGCATAGCGTAAATCTAGTGGTACTAAAGTAACTTGCTGCATCGTCTATTCCCCTTTTAAATTAAATATACCATAATAAAAAATCAGAAATAAGAATATTCAGATTAAAGGAAGACGGTAGATAAAAATTATGTTTTTAATTCTGAAATAGACAACCTCTGCATATGGTTGTACAAATATATTCTTTTTTAGCACACGCACTAGTAACCGTTATGGGAGAAGGTGGGAGAATGAAACAGTGGCTAGCGGCAATGGAAACATCTGTGCTTGTAATGGGGCTGCTTCGGTTGTTTTCAGGTAGCGCGGAAATATTCGCCGCTTTGCTTATGCTTTATGTGAATGATGCGAAGAAAGCATTGTTTATAAATGGTATGTTGGCGTTTGTTGGACCGACCGTATTAATTTTAACAATGACAATAGGCATAGCGAGTGTGGCAAGTGAGATCTCTTTCTTGAAACTCTTTTTTCTAGCGCTTGGAATTGGCTGCATTTTTATCGCGTTGTTGAAATAAGTAAGTCGAGTATAGTGGGGCGAAGCTGATGAAAGAAGTATTAGAAGTTTTACCAAAAACGATGAAGCAGTTAGTGGGAAATTGTAAGCAGTACGATGCTCTAGAGGAAATCCGTGTTCGAATTGGAAGACCGCTAGAGTGTATTGCTCATGGTGAAGTGTTTTTTTATGACTATATCGTTACAGCAGAGGATGCTCTTTACCTATTGAATAAGTTAAGTCACTTCTCAATTTATACGATGGAAGAAGAATTAAAGCGTGGGTATGTAACACTTCGAGGTGGGCATAGAATTGGCTTAGCAGGAAAAGTCATTACAGAAAAAAGCACAGTGAAAATGATTCGAGATGTCTCTTCTTTTAATATTCGTATTGCTCGTCAAAAAATAGGAATTGCTGAACCGCTTTTGCCCTATTTGTATGAATCACGATGGTTAAACACGATGGTAATTGGCCCGCCACAAACGGGGAAAACAACACTTTTAAGAGATGTAGCACGTTGCATGAGTCAAGGTGTAAGTGCTTCGAAAATACCTTCGTGTAAAGTGGGGATCGTTGATGAACGGTCAGAAATTGCTGGCTGCGTGAAAGGTATCCCACAATATGACTTTGGCACACGAGTAGATGTGTTAGACGCATGTCCAAAAGCTGAAGGAATGATGATGATGATTCGTTCTATGAGCCCGGATATATTAATTGTGGATGAAATTGGTCGTAAAGAAGATAGTGAAGCAATTATGGAGGCAGTACATGCAGGAGTTCAGCTTTTTATAAGTGCACATGGATTTTCTTATGATGATGTTGTGAAACGCCCATCATTAAAGGCAGTGCTAGAGCTCGGCATTTTTGATAGGTTTGTGGAATTGTCAAAAGCAAGAGGGCCAGGAACAGTTATGCAAGTGAAAGATAAGAATGGAAAATCGGTATTACCTCATAGAAAGGCTGAGGGCGTATGGTAAAAATATTTGGTGCAGTGTTAATCGTTGTGGTCAGCACCTTCTTCGGGTTTTCATACGCTAAAAGATACAGTGAGAGGCCAAGGCAACTTAGATTATTAAAAGCGGCACTTCAATCATTAGAGGCAGAAATTATGTATGGGCATACACCTTTGTCTGAAGCCGCTGAGCGATTAGTAAAACAAATGCCGAAGCCGTTAAATTGGATATTTCAAAGTTTCGCTAGCAGGCTAGAAAGCGGAGAACAAACAGTAAGAGAAGCTTGGATAGATAGTTTGAAAGAAAATTGGAAGCTAACAGCATTTCAACAAACGGAGTATGAGATTTTGCAGCAATTTGGTGAAACGCTTGGACAACATGATCGTGAATCACAGCAAAAACATATTCGCTTATGTATTACACATTTAGAGAGAGAAGAAGAAGAAGCGAAAGCATTACAACTGCAATATGAAAAGATGATTAAGAGCTTAGGAGTACTAGCGGGGCTACTTATCGTAATTTTACTGCTATAGGAGGGAGAAAGACGATGTCCATTGATGTTGGATTAATATTTCAAATCGCCGGAATCGGCATTGTTTTAGCTTTCATTCATACTGTACTAAAAGAATTAAAGCGTGAGGATATTGCAAATTGGGTTATCCTTGTCGGTTTTGTCGTTATTTTATTTCATGTCGCATTTTTAATTAATACGCTATTCGACAAGATTAAAAGTGTCTTTCTCTTCCAGTAAAGGGGGCGGTTCGAATCGAAATTATACAAATTGTCGGATTAGGCCTCGTTGCTACGTTTTTAGCAGCTGTATTGAATCAGCATAAATCCAGCATTACGTCATTATTTATTGTGTTCGTAGGTAGCGTAATGTTCCTTCTTTTAATCGATCAAATTCACGCTATTTTACAAATGATTGAGAGAGTAGCGAGTGAAGCGAAAGTTAGCAACGTATATGTAGAAACGTTGCTAAAAATTATTGGGATTGCTTATATTGCTGAGTTTGGAGCGCAAATTACAAAGGATGCAGGGCAGGGGGCAATCGCTTCGAAAATTGAATTGGCTGGAAAGATTTTAATTCTCGTTATGGCGATCCCTATTTTGACAGTTGTAATTGAAACTATTCTCGGATTTTTACCGACGGGATAAGGGGGAGTGAATGTTGAGGGGGTTTGGAGCTAAGCTGCTATTTGCTTGCTTCCTTTTCTTTTCTTTACCGGTTGTTGTACAAGCTTCTCCTGTAGAAACAAACGTCGTTGATCAACAATTGGATAAGCTCGGAATTGAAGATGTGAAGCAATTTTGGGACGGGCTTGTTACAAAATATGGAGGTTACTTACCAGAGAGTCAAAAAGGTAGCTTTATGGAGTTTGTAAAGGGAGAAAAAGAAATTTCTATAAAAGAGTGGATGTTAGGTTTATTAAAGTACTTATTTCACGAGCTTGTTGCAAATGGGAAACTACTTGGAACGCTCATTATGCTCACAATTTTTAGTGCATTATTGCAATCACTGCAATCGGCATTTTCAAAGAGTAGTGTAAGTAAAATTGCTGATGCAGTTGTATATATGGTACTGATTATTTTCGCTTTAAATAGCTTTTATGTCGTCATGACATATGCAAGAGAAACGATACAAACAATGGTAGATTTCATATTAGCGTTATTGCCTATCTTGCTTGCACTCATAGCGACAGGCGGTGGTGTTGTATCCGTATCGTTTTTTCATCCGATTATCATCTTCTTAATGAATACGAGTGGGCTTCTGATGAATTATATCGTTCTACCACTTTTATTACTTGCAACGATATTAAGTATTGTAAGTACGATGAGTGACCAATATAAAGTTACGAAATTGTCCAAGCTTCTCCAAAACGTTAGCGTCGGGATTATCGGTATCTTTTTAACGATTTTTTTAGGTGTATTATCTGTACAAGGAACAGCGACAGCTGTTGCTGATGGAATCGCTGTGAAAACAGCTAAATTTGTAACAGGGAACTTTATTCCCGTGGTAGGAAGGATGTTTACCGAGGCAGCGGATACAGTTATTAGTGCGTCGGGATTATTAAAAAACACAGTCGGAATTATCGGGCTCGTCATTCTATGCTTAATTGTCGCTTTTCCAGCGATTCAAATTTTTTGCATCGCATTTATTTATAAGTTCGCAGCAGCAGTATTGCAACCAGTTGGCGGCGGAGCAATTATTCAATGTTTAGATATCATTGGACGGAGCATTATTTATGTATTTGCTTGCTTAGCTATCGTATCGTTTATGTTCTTTTTAAGTATCACAATTATTATTGCTGCGGGGAACATTACACTTATGATGCGGTAGGAGGTGAAGGGTATGCAATTTGTTACAGAGTGGATTCGAAATATTATCGTTTTTTTACTCTTAGCTACAATGCTTCATCTTATTCTTCCAAATTCTAATTTGCAAAAGTACGTTAAATTCGTTGTAAGTCTATTATTAGTTGTTTTAATTTTAACGCCGCTTTTTAAACTATTGCAAACAGATGTAAATGAAGTAATCGCAAATTTTAATGAAGAGAAGTACGTAGCAGAAGGATCTGTAAAAAATTCAATAGATTCGAAGAAAAAAGAAATACAAGCTCTAACACGTGCATATAGTTTAGAAGAGATGGCTACCAAAATGAAAAAAGAAGTAGGAAAAGAGTTTGAGAAACAGTATGGTATGTCAGTCTCTGAAATACAAATAGTCGCGGCGGAAAGCACAGCGGAAGTAAAGTCAGCGAAAGATATTCAATCTGTTGTTGTGACGTTAAAAGAAAAGGAACGTAGTAAAAATGATGCAATCGAAACAGTAAAACCAGTTGAAATTAACACGAAAGAACCATCGAAAAAAGTAGAGGAAACGAATGTAGAAATGAAAGACTTCTTTTCAAGCAGGTGGCAACTAGAGAATAAACAAATCCAAGTTCAAATGGAAGGGAGGACAGGTAGAGTAAATGGACAATAAAGATAAAAATTCGAAGTTCTCATTTTTTCGAAACTTATTGAATGGAGATGAAAAAGAAAGTAATGAGAAGGGAAAAAAGGTAACACCTAAGTTCTTACTTGTCCTACTCATACTTGGAATGTTGCTTATGTTTTCTAGTAGTTTTTTTTCAAGTAAAAAAGAAGAAGTACCTGTATTTAAAGAACAAAAAACGCAAAACCAAGAAAAAGATGTACCAACTTTTGGACAAAAAAATAATGATAATATGTCAAATGTAGAAAAATATGAAAAAGCGTATGAACAAGAATTAAAAGCAGCCTTAGAAGAAATAGCAGGAGTAAAAGATGTAACGATTAATGTGAATTTAGATTCATCAGAGGAAAAAATATTAGAAAAAAATACAGTGAAACGTTCACAAACAACAGGTGAAACAGATAAAACAGGCGGCAAGAGGGAAGTAGAAGACGAGTCTCTTGATGAAAAGACAGTCATTATACGTGAAGGGGATAAAGAAACTCCCGTTGTTTTACGAACAGAGAAACCGAAAGTGCGAGGTGTTCTTGTCGTAGCAAAGGGAGTGGATAATATACAAGTTAAAGCGATGGTAAAAGAAGCTGTAATACGGCTGCTAGATGTGCCAGCCCATCGCGTTTCAGTTTCACCGAAAAATTGATAGGGAGGAAATAAAGTGTTAAAAAAACAAACGGTTTGGCTATTAACGATGTTAAGTTTAGTTGTTGTACTATCTGTGTATTACGTAACAACTCCAGACAAAATGAATACAGCATCGCCGGCAACAGGTGAAAAGATTGGACAAGAAAAACAAGGTACTGATAAAGCAGTAACAAACGAAGCGCCTAAAGAAACGCCTAAAAAAGAAAATACAAACAAGGAAACATCAAATAAAGAAACAAACAAAGAAACAGATAAAAAAGAGAGTGCTACAAAAGAAACAAGTAAAAAAGAAGCTAACGTAACAGTTCAATCAAGTGATGAAAATTTTACAGCATTACGTATGCAAATGGAAGATCAGCGAAGTGAACAAAAAGCAAGATTACAAGAAGTGATGAATTCAGCAAAATCTTCAGCAACAGAAAAGAGTAAAGCAAAAGATAATTTTGATGCAATTACGACAATGGAAACGAAACAAGAATTACTTGAGACAGTAATTAAATCTCAAGGTGGATATAAAGATGCTCTTGTAAGAGCTGATGGAACTGACATTAAAGTAACTGTAAAAGCAGCAAAGCATTCACAAAAAGAAGCGAATAAGATTATACAACTTGTAAGAAGTGAAGGCGGATCAAAAGATGTAGGTGTGAAATTTGATCCACCAACAAAATAAAAACTAATAATCCGCGGGGAAATCCCTCGCGGATTATTAGTTTTTAAGAATCGGATTGTTTGAAAATAGTTAGATAAAGTAGAACTTTAATCAGTGGAGTGAAAATAATAACAGAAAAAAGCTATCATTTTCGATAGCTTTTTTCTGTTTCGTCTTTGTAATTGTTTTTATTATGTTCAACTCGGAACGGAGAAATACGTTGTGAGTAAAAGATTAGTGGTTCATGGTAGCGATGATTACTTTTTCCGGATTTGACGTGGATGAAGAGAACGAATGCCCAGACCATTACGGCAGGTAAGAAGAGAATGAGCCATATCATATGTCCACACCTCGATACAATATATTTTCTACACTTTGAACATACTATTCTTATATGAAGGAATGATGAACGACGTGTAAACAAAAAAATAATATTTGGTAAAAATACGTTATTGACTGTAGATGTGGCGAAGAGTAGAGCGGGAGTGGGGTGTTTACTATGTACAGTTTTGAATAAGTAGTGGATGTTTTTTAGGAAGTGGTCTTGCCAATTTCATGTGAAACTTGGTATTATTACTAGGTATTAAATTTTTGTTGGGATAACATTTGTACAGGAATTTCGATTTATTATAAAGAAATATAAATTGGAATGTTTAAAAAATTTATCGTAAGATGGAAATAGTAACTATTTCTATTAGTAAATGAAATACATTTTCTAATAGAGTACATCGTATTTTTACAGTCAATCTAGTTTTTAGTGACGAGAAATCTGTAAAAACGGGACAAACAAGAGTATGGGAGTGGATTTTACATGTTTAAAATTCAAGAAGTTCGTGAATTAATTAAATTAATTGATAGCTCTAATATTGATGAATTTGAATACAAAAAAGATGGTACGACAATCAAAATGAAAAAGCGTGGTAATGAAGTTGTTGCGGTGCAAGCACCTGTAGCAAAACAAGCCGTGCAACCAGTAGCACCTGTTGAAGTTGAAACAACAGTAGCGGCAGCGCAAGTGGAAGTGCCAAAACAAGAAGAGAAAAAAGCTGTTCAGAATGAAAACCTACATAAAATTACATCACCAATGGTAGGTACATTCTATTCTTCTTCTTCTCCTGATACGCCTCCATATGTAAGTGTAGGGG
Source organism: Bacillus sp. BD59S (assembly GCF_007363175.1). NCBI lineage: Bacteria > Bacillati > Bacillota > Bacilli > Caryophanales > Bacillaceae > Bacillus > Bacillus sp. BD59S. The sequence continues at coordinate 3,878,377 of NZ_CP034686.1, read as the reverse complement.
ATAGAGTATCGAAAGATTCTATCGTATGTATTGTCGAGGCTATGAAGTTATTTAACGAAATCGATGCAGATGTAGATGGAGAAATTGTTGAGATTCTTGTTAATAACGGACAGCTTGTTGAGTATGGACAACCGCTATTTCTTGTAAAAGCGTAATAAGGGAGTCTTTGTGATGATAAAAAAAGTATTAATAGCCAATCGTGGGGAAATTGCTGTACGAATTATTCGTGCTTGTAAAGAAATGGATATTGAAACAGTCGCAATTTATTCAGAAGCAGATAAAGAGTCACTTCACGTACAAATTGCTGATGAGGCGTACTGTGTAGGACCAACGATTTCGAAAGAAAGCTATTTAAATTTGACGAACATTATTAGTGTTGCGAAGTTAACAGGCTGCGATGCGATCCATCCAGGATACGGATTTTTAGCAGAGAATGCAGATTTTGCAGAGCTATGCCGTGAATGTAACTTAATTTTTATCGGTCCAAGTCCAGAAGCTATTTCAAAGATGGGCACAAAAGACGTTGCTCGTGATACAATGAAAGAAGCAGGGGTTCCGATTGTACCAGGTTCACAAGGAATTATTAAAAATACCGAAGAAGCGATCGAACTTGCGAATCAAATTGGATATCCTGTTATTATTAAAGCGACTGCAGGTGGCGGCGGAAAAGGTATTCGTGTTGCGCGCCATGAAGAAGAGCTTGTAAAAGGAATTCAAATTACACAGCAAGAAGCTAGTACCGCTTTTGGGAACCCTGGTGTATACTTAGAAAAGTACGTTGAAGATTTCCGCCATGTTGAGATTCAAATAATGGCAGATACACACGGAAATGCCATTCATTTAGGAGAGCGTGATTGTACAATTCAGCGCCGCTTGCAAAAACTACTAGAAGAAAGTCCATCACCAGCACTTGATGAAAATGTGCGTAAGCAGATGGGTGAGGCGGCAGTTAAAGCGGCGGTAGCGGTTGATTATACAGGTGCTGGTACGGTTGAGTTTATTTATGAATATAAAACGAAAAGCTTTTATTTCATGGAGATGAATACGAGAATCCAAGTTGAGCATCCAGTTACTGAAATGGTAACAGGGGTGGACTTAATTAAAGAACAAATTCTTGTTGCTTCTGGAGAAAAGTTATCGTTACAGCAAGAAGAAGTACAATTTAATGGTTGGGCAATTGAATGCCGAATTAATGCGGAAAACCCTGCCAAAAAATTTATGCCATCTCCAGGTAAAGTAGAAATGTACTTACCACCAGGCGGATTTGGTATTCGCGTCGATTCAGCTGTATATCCGGGATATTCAATCCCACCTTTCTATGATTCGATGGTTGCTAAATTAATTGTTCACGGAAAAACACGTGAAGAGGCAATTGCAAAAATGAAGCGTGCACTCAGTGAGTTTGTCGTTGAAGGCGTACATACAACAATCCCGTTCCATTTGCAATTGTTAGATCATCCTGATTTTGTAAAAGGTGAGTTTAATACGAAATTTTTGGAAGAGCATGAACTTGTGACGCAGTGATACATTAAAGGAGGTTTTTTTCATGGCTGAACATATGTTAGATATGGGTCAAGATACAACTCTTGGTAAAGTAGAAATTGCACCAGAAGTAATTGAAGTAATCGCAGGTATTGCAGCTGCTGAGGTAGAAGGCGTAGCGGCAATGCGTGGTAATTTTGCTACAGATGTTGTTGAGAAGTTAGGTAAGAAAAATCATGGTAAAGGTGTAAAGGTTGAATTAGCAAACGAAGATATTATCGTTGACCTTTATGTTGTGATGTATTTTGGCGTAGCAATTCCAGTTGTTGCACAAAAGATTCAAGACAACATCCGCCAAGCACTCTTTACAATGACAGGGCTTGAGCCAAAAGAAGTGAATGTTCACATCGTTGGCGTAACATTCGAAACACAAAAAACAGAAATCGAACCAGTGTAAGAATGAAAAAGGTGCCTAGTAACATAGGCATCTTTTTTATCGTTTCGTTTCTTCACAAATTACAACCCTCTAATTATTATACTATTTCAAAAAATGAGAAATAAAAAAGAAAATGTTTCGTTTTACCAAAAAACGTACATTGTGATAAGATATGGAACTTGAAGTTAATCTTTTTATTATTTTTCAGCCTTGTAACCCGTGTGTGAAACGATAAATTGTGTTATTATCATTGTATTATAAGGTTGGAAAATCAATGAAAACTGTAAGAGTAAGTGAATTGACGGCTTATAAATTATAATAATATAACAAAGCATAAGGAAAGACTTGAAGCATAAAGGAGAGTTACAATGAAACGTAGGACGGCTAGAGAAAGAGCTATGCAAGCATTATATCAAATGGATATTACAGGTGAATTAGAACCGAAAGTAGCGGTGGAAAACACGCTAGATGAAGGTGAAGAAACAAATGAGTTTCTAGAATCACTTGTAGTAGGTTTTGTAGAAAATAAAGAAGTAATTGATGAAGCGATTCGTCAAAACTTAAAAAAATGGAAGCTTGAGCGTATTAGTATTGTTGATCGCAGTATTTTACGTGTAGCTGTGTGTGAAATGAAATATATGGAAGAAATTCCACACAACGTAACAATTAACGAGGCAATTGAAATTGCTAAAACATTTGGGGATGAGGAATCTCGTCGTTTTATTAACGGCGTTTTATCTAATATAAAAGATACACTGTAATTTCTTTAAGGGGGAATCTTAAAATGGTAGCAGTAATCATCAAAGGAAATGAAGTTGCGGAGAAAAAACGAGCACAATTAACAGAAGAAGTTGTGAAGTTGAAAGAGCAAGGGATTGTACCAGGATTAGCAGTTATTCTAGTTGGAGAAGATCCAGCATCTCGTTCTTATGTAAAAGGAAAAGAAAAGGGCTGTGAACAAGTAGGAATCTATTCAGAGCTAATTGAACTTCCTGAAACAATTACGGAGGAGCGTTTGCTTGCTGAAATCGATCGCTTAAATGGCGATGACCGCATTAATGGCATATTAGTGCAATTACCTTTACCAAAACATATTGAAGAAAAAGCTATCATTGAAAGAATTTCACCAGAAAAAGATGTAGATGGATTTCACCCAATCAGCGTAGGACGTATGATGACGGGACAAGATACATTCCTTCCATGTACACCGCATGGTATTGTAGAGTTAGTAAAAGAAACAAATCTTGATATCTCAGGAAAACATGTTGTAGTAATTGGAAGAAGTAATATTGTCGGCAAGCCAGTGGGACAATTGTTCTTAAATGAAAATGCAACTGTCACATACTGTCATTCTAAGACGCAAAATATGAAAGAGTTAACGAAATTAGCTGATATTTTAATCGTAGCAGTAGGACGACCTAAAATGGTAACAGCTGATTATATGAAAGAAGGAGCAGTTGTAATCGACGTTGGTGTAAACCGTTTAGAAACAGGAAAACTTTGTGGTGATGTTGACTTTGACAACGTGTTAGATGTTGCAGGTTACATTACACCTGTGCCAAAGGGTGTTGGTCCAATGACAATCACAATGCTTCTTCATAATACTGTTGAATCGGCTAAGCGTGCAGGTGTCGTTTGTAAATAATTTGAGTCGGCTATGAGGAGAGAGAAATGGAGAAACAATATTTAACCGTTACAGCGTTAACACGCTATATAAAAACAAAAATAGAATATGATCCGCATTTGCAGTCTGTTTGGTTAAAAGGTGAAATTTCCAACTTTAAAAATCATAGCCGTGGCCACATGTATTTTACATTGAAAGATGAAAATGCAAGAATCGCAGCGGTTATGTTTGCGGGTCATAATCGTAATATTAAATTCAGACCTGAAAATGGGATGAAGGTACTCGTGAAAGGGAAAATCTCTGTTTACGAGGCGAGTGGTTCTTATCAAATTTATATTCAAGACATGCAGCCTGACGGAGTCGGAAACTTGCATTTAGCTTACGAACAATTAAAGGTTCGTTTAGAGGAAGAAGGATTGTTTTCTCAAGTTTACAAAAAAACAATCCCTCCTTACGCGAAAACAATAGGTGTGATTACGTCACCAACAGGGGCAGCGATTCGTGATATTATAACAACGATTAAACGTCGTTATCCAATTGGAAATGTTATTGTGTTTCCAGTACTTGTACAGGGGGAGTCAGCAGCTCCCTCAATTGTACAAGCGATTCGTACAGCGAATGAAATGGAAGGGATAGATGTCCTAATCGTTGGGCGCGGTGGAGGCTCTATTGAGGAATTGTGGGCGTTTAATGAAGAGATGGTTGCAAGAGCTATTTTCAAGAGTGAGATCCCTATTATTTCAGCAGTAGGCCATGAAACAGACTTTACAATTGCGGATTTTGTTGCCGATTTAAGAGCACCAACACCAACTGCAGCGGCTGAGCTGGCAGCGCCTAATATTATCGAGTTACAAGAAAAGGTATTACAAAGAACTCTAAGGTTGCAAAGAGCAATGAGAGAGTTAGTACATAAAAAAGAAGAAAAACTACAAGTATTGCAAAAATCTTATGCGTTCCGTTATCCAAGACAAGTATATGAGCAAAAAGAAGAGCAATTGGATAGAGCGTTAGAACAGCTTGTGTTAGCGAAAGAGCGCTATATTGATAAAAAGGTAAATCAGTTAAAACAGCTTTCATTTTATTTAGAGAAGCACCACCCATCTCAAAAAATTATGCAAACGAAGGTAGCAGTTGAAACGTTGCAAAAGCAATTGCAACGTGAAATGCAAACGTTACTCCAAACGAAAGAATTTGCCTTTGTAAGAGCTGCTCAAAAACTTGAAGCGCTAAGTCCGCTTAAAGTAATGATGAGAGGGTACGGGCTTGTATATGATGAAGAGAAGCAAGTGTTAAAAAGTGTGAAAGATGTTAGCCTTGGAGATGCTGTTTCAGTTCAATTACAAGATGGAATACTAGATTGTAGCGTATCAGGAATAGAGGAGCGTGAATTGAATAATGGAAAATAAATTAAGCTTTGAAGAGGCAATTTCGCAACTTGAGCACCTCGTTTCTAAGTTAGAGCAAGGTGACGTACCTTTAGAAGAAGCAATTTCTTATTTTAAAGAGGGTATGGAATTATCTAAGCTTTGTGATGAGAAGTTGAAGAACGTACAAGAACAAATGGCAGTTATTCTTGGGGAAGATGGAAAGCTTGAACCGTTTACTGCTTTAGGAGATGAAGCATAGTGACAATTGCTTTTGATACTTTTTTGAAAGAAAGTAAAACTTTCGTAGAAGAGAAGCTTGTAAGCTATGCAAATGAATTACAATGTCCAAATGTACTTCGTGAAGCGATGGCATATTCTTTGGAAGCGGGTGGAAAGCGTCTCCGCCCGTTACTTTTATTTGCAACATTACAAGCGTTTGGTAAAGAAAAAAATCTTGGTGTAGGTGCAGCTTGTGCTCTTGAAATGATACATACATACTCATTAGTTCATGATGATTTACCTTGTATGGATGATGATGATTTAAGAAGAGGGAAGCCCACAAATCATAAAGTATTTGGTGAAGCGATGGCGGTTTTAGCAGGAGATGGTTTGTTGACATATGCTTTTCAAGTTATTATGGCATATGAACAAAAGGAAATCTCAGCTGAGAAAAAAGTAAGACTTGTACTTGAGCTTGCAAAGGCGGCAGGACCAGAGGGAATGGTTGGCGGACAAGTAGCAGACATGGAAGCGGAAGGGAAACAGCTTACGATCGATGAGCTAGAATATATTCATAAGCATAAGACTGGGAAACTACTTGAATTCGCTGTACTAGCAGGGTCGATACTTTCTAATGCCACAGAAGAACAGGAAGAAAAATTACTTGAGTTTGCAAAATATATCGGCCTAGCTTTCCAAATTCGAGATGATATTTTAGATGTGGAAGGAACCGAAGAAGAGATTGGAAAACCGATTGGTAGTGATGTTTCCAACGAAAAGAGCACATATACGACGTTATTTACTGTAGATAGAGCGAAGGATATTTTAGAAGAAACGATTGCAAAAGCAAAAGATGCTATTAGTTCCTTGCAATTACAAGATGAATATTTACTATCTATTTGCGATTTGATTGCAAAACGTAATAACTAATATAACAGCGTTTTCATTTGTTGAGTCATTCATCATTTTATGATATAAATGTAGGAAAAGGTTTTTCTTTTCTTGTTATTGGCAAAAATATATGTAGATTACATTGCCGTTATCACTTCGTGTTAGCGGCTATTTTTTTCATCGCCTAAAGAAATATAGTTTATAATAAGATTAGGGCGCAATAGACTGGTTAATAGCAGGACAAGGTGAAAAATAAAAAAAAGAGAATTTCTTGTTTTGTGTAAATGTTTTTTATAATATTTGACATGTTGACAGATTATGAAATGAAAGTGAGTGATCCATGTGGATCTAACGCAAATTCAAAACCCTAGTTTTTTGAAAGATATGTCTATCAGTGAACTAGAGGGATTGAGTGAGGATATTCGTAAGTTTTTAATTGAAGAGCTCTCTCAAACAGGTGGACATATTGCGCCTAATTTAGGTGTAGTAGAACTCACAATTGCTCTGCATAAATTATTTGATAGTCCGAAAGATAAATTTTTATGGGACGTAGGACATCAATCCTATGTACATAAAATTTTAACTGGGCGTGCAAAAGAATTCGGCACATTAAGGCAATATCAAGGTCTATGTGGTTTCCCAAAACGTTGTGAGAGTGAGCACGATGTATGGGAAACTGGCCATAGCTCGACATCATTATCTGCTGCAATGGGAATGGCTCTAGCACGTGATTTAAAGAAAACGAAAGAATATGTTATACCAATCATTGGTGATGGTGCTTTAACGGGCGGAATGGCTTTAGAGGCATTGAACCATATTGGACATGAAAAAACAGATATGATTGTTATTTTGAATGATAATGAAATGTCAATTGCGCCAAACGTTGGTGCGCTTCATAATGTGCTTGGACGTCTACGTACCGCAGGAAAATACCATTGGGTAAAAGACGAGCTAGAGTATATTTTGAAGAAAATCCCAGCTGTCGGTGGGAAAGTTGCTGCGACAGCAGAGAAAATAAAAGATAGTCTTAAATATTTACTAGTATCCGGTGTCTTTTTCGAAGAGTTAGGCTTTACATATTTAGGTCCAGTCGATGGACATGATTATGAAAAGTTATTCGAAACGTTGCAATATGCAAAGAAAACAAAAGGCCCGGTGCTTGTTCATGTTATTACGAAAAAAGGAAAAGGTTACAAACCAGCTGAGAGTGATGTTATTGGCACTTGGCATGGAACAGGACCTTATAAAATTGAATCAGGTGACTTCGTTAAACCGAAAGAGGTTGCACCAGCATGGAGTGCTGTTGTTAGTGAAACAGTACTTAAGTTAGCGAGAACGGATGAGCGTATCGTTGCAATTACACCTGCAATGCCTGTTGGATCAAAACTTGAGAAGTTCCAAAAAGAATTCCCAGATCGTATGATTGATGTAGGTATTGCAGAACAGCATGCTACAACAATGGCAGCGGGTATGGCAACGCAAGGTATGAAACCATTCTTAGCGATTTATTCAACATTTTTGCAAAGAGCATATGACCAAGTTGTTCATGATATATGCCGCCAAAATTTAAATGTTTTCATCGGAATCGATCGCTCTGGTTTAGTAGGAGCAGATGGTGAAACGCATCAAGGTGTATTTGATATTTCATTCTTACGTCACTTGCCGAATATGGTACTTATGATGCCGAAAGATGAAAATGAAGGGCAACATTTAGTATACACGGCGATGCAATATGAAGATGGACCAATCGCATTACGTTATGCACGAGGTAATGGACTAGGCGTTCATATGGATGAAGAATTAAAGGCGATTCCAATCGGTTCATGGGAAACGTTAAAAGAAGGTACACAAGCAGCTATTTTAACATTTGGTACGACAATACCAATGGCAATGGAAGCGGCTGAGCGTCTTGAAAAGGCTGGAGTTTCAGTAAAAGTAGTGAACGCTCGCTTCATTAAACCAATGGATGAAGCATATTTACATGATCTCTTAGGAAAAAACATACCAATTTTAACGATTGAAGAAGCTTGCTTAATTGGTGGTTTTGGAACAGGAGTAGTTGAATTTGCGTCTGAGAACGGGTACCATAGTGCGTTAGTTGAACGAATGGGTATTCCAGATCGATTCATAGAGCACGGTAGTGTAACAAAATTATTAGAAGAAATCGGTTTAACGACAGATGCTGTTGTAGACCGTATTCATACAATGATTCCATCAAAACAAAAAAGGGCGTAACAAATGAGTGCGAAAAAAGAAAGAGTAGATGTACTATTAGTAGAGCGAGGGCTTATAGAAACACGTGAGAAAGCAAAACGCGCCATTATGGCCGGCCTTGTATATGCGAATGAGATGAGATTGGATAAGCCAGGAGAGAAAATCCCACAAGATACAGAGATTATGGTGAAGGGGCAAGTTATGCCGTATGTAAGCCGTGGTGGTTATAAACTTGAAAAGGCATTAGAGACATTTCATCTTGATTTACAAGATAAAGTTATGATAGATATTGGTTCATCAACTGGTGGCTTTACCGATTGTGCGCTTCAAAATGGAGCGAAATTATCTTATGCATTAGACGTAGGGTACAATCAACTTGCGTGGAAATTACGTCAAGATGAGCGTGTTGTCGTAATGGAACGAACAAACTTCCGTTACGTAACACCAGCAGACTTAGAACGTGGTTTACCGCAATTTGCTAGTATTGATGTTTCATTTATATCATTAAAGCTTATATTGCCAGTTTTAAAAACAATGCTTATGCCGAATGGGGATGTAGCAGCGTTAATTAAACCGCAGTTTGAAGCTGGAAGAGAGCAAGTTGGTAAAAAGGGTATCGTTCGTGATCGAAAAGTACATGAGGCTGTCGTAGAAATGATTGTCGACTTTGCTATAAAAGAAGGATACGACGTAGAAGGTTTAACATTCTCACCAATTACGGGCGGGGATGGTAATATTGAATTTTTAATTCATCTGAAATGGCATGGTGAACGTGAGAATGGCGAAAATCATTCTCCAGTTTCTGTTGAGCAAGTAGTTACAGAGGCACATGATGTCCTAAAACAAAAAGGGAAAGGGGAATAACATATGTTGTTCCTCTTTTTGTTGTAATTGTATAATGATTGTAAAAACAATTGTGTACAAGTAACGAATTATAAGTTAACATAAATAAGTGAAGTATACCAATGTTTAAACTATGGTAAGAGATAGTGTGAGGTGCAAATGTATGAATAAAGGTCAGCGCCATATTAAAATCAGGGAAATTATTGCGAACAAAGAAATTGAAACACAAGATGAATTAGTTGATATTCTACGTAATGAGGGATTTAATGTAACGCAAGCAACAGTATCGCGCGATATTAAAGAATTGCACTTAGTGAAAGTGCCATTACATGATGGGCGCTATAAATATAGCTTGCCAGCAGATCAACGATTTAACCCGTTACAAAAATTAAAACGCAATCTAGTGGATTCATTTGTAAAATTAGACACGGCAGGACATATGCTTGTGCTAAAAACATTGCCTGGTAACGCTCATTCACTTGGAGCACTTATTGATCATTTAGAGTGGGATGAGATCATCGGAACCATTTGTGGTGATGATACTTGCTTAATTATTTGCCGTACACCTGAAGACACAGGTGTTGTCTCTGATCGTTTCTTAAATATGCTGTAACAAAAAAATCTTGTTTGCTTTCCTCTGTAAAGTGGAAAGTGAACAGGATATTTTTATTGGTTAAAAACGTGAATTCTTAATTGTAATATAATATTTTCTTTGAATAAAATTAGGAAATAGGTGGATTGACCCGTAAAACAAATGTTTGGTACAATGGAGCGGTTAGAAAAGTAATTTATACATACAAACATATAGTATGACTATTTGAATAAAGAACTGAGAAAAGCCCTTCATAGGGGATTAGTTTATAACGAGGTGAATGGGGCATTGTTATCGGAATTATCGATTAGAAACTTTGCTATTATTGAGGCATTAAATATTTCTTTTCAAAAAGGATTAACGGTTTTAAGTGGTGAAACAGGGGCCGGAAAATCGATTATTATTGATGCGATTAGTTTACTTGTAGGTGGCCGTGGTTCAGCAGAATTTGTTCGATACGGAACAGAAAAAGCTGAGATAGAGGGACTATTTTATGTGGAAGATGATAAGCATCCATGTATTGAAAAAGCAGAAGAGTTGGATATAGAAATAGAAGACGGCATGATTATTTTGAAGCGTGATATCGCTGCAAACGGAAAAAGTGTATGTCGTGTAAATGGAAAACTAGTTACCCTTAGTGTATTAAAAGAAATTGGAAAAACACTTGTTGATATCCATGGGCAACACGAAACGCAAGACTTAATGAATGAAGAACGTCATCTATTTATGCTCGATCATTTTGATGGAGAGCGTATCGTTAAACAATTAGATATATACCAAAACGTATATGCTGACTATGAGAAATTAAAAAAACAGTTGAAATCGTTAAGTGAAAATGAACAACAAATGGCACATCGTTTAGATTTAATTCAATTCCAGCATGAAGAAATCCGTAAAGCGGATTTAAAGATGGATGAAGAAAATGACTTAACTGAAGAACGATTGCAAATTTCTAATTTCGAAAAGATTTATAAAGCATTAGGTGACGCGTATCGCTCGTTAAGTGCTGATGGACAAGGGCTAGATAATGTACGAAGCGCAATGGGACAAATGGAGAGTATTACACATTTAGATGAAGTGTATCAAGAAAATCATGATTCCATTGCCAATAGTTATTATTTATTAGAAGAAGTTGCGTATCAACTAAGAGAAAAGCTCGATATGATGGAATATGATCCGAATCGCTTAGACGAAATTGAAACGCGTTTAAATGAAATTCGTATGCTAAAGAGAAAATATGGAAATACTGTAGAAGAGATTTTAGCGTATGCTGATAAAATTGAACAAGAAATTTTTACGATTGAAAATAAAGACGTTCATATTGAAACGACGAAGAAACAGTTGAAAGAATTAGAAAGTGTTATTCTGAAAGAAGCAACGTTGTTAAGTAATATGCGTCATGAACTTGCAGAGCATCTTACAAATGCCATTCATCAGGAATTAAAAGAATTATATATGGAAAAAACAAAATTTGAAGTGAGAATTATGAAGAGAGAAGGAAATGCTGAAGAGCCTCTTGTGGAGGGAGCACCAGTAAGACTTACGGCGGATGGCTATGACCATGTGGAATTTTATATTTCAACAAATCCAGGTGAGCCGCTAAAACCACTTTCAAAGGTTGCTTCCGGCGGAGAGTTATCTCGTATTATTTTAGCTTTAAAAAGTATTTTTTCTAAGCATCAAGGTGTTGCATCTGTAATTTTTGATGAGGTGGATACTGGTGTAAGTGGCCGGGTCGCACAGGCTATTGCGGAAAAAATTTATCGAGTATCAGTAAACTCACAAGTACTTTGTATTACGCACTTACCTCAAGTAGCTTCAATGGCGGATTCTCATTTATTTATTCGAAAACAAGTAGCAAATGATCGAACGATTACGTCAGTTACCGTTTTAACTATGGAGGATAAAGTAACAGAAATAGCTCGAATGATTTCTGGTGTGGAAATTACAGATTTAACGACAGAACATGCGAAAGAATTACTTACGCAAGCGCATCATTTTAAACAGACAGCAGAGGCTATCCAGTAATGGATAGCTTTTTTTCTCAAATGATGATTTCTTAATTCTTCCGGTTATAAATAAAGCATTGCAAGGAGAGATTAAAAAGTGAAGCCAAAAGGCTGAATGTGGGGTAGGAGCGAGGAGAGTGAACAAATTGAAATTAGAAAGATTTCGCAAAATAATAGGTATTTTTCTCCTTGTTTCTTTAGTTTTTATTGGGTGTTTTAAGCCGCTTCGGACGTTTATTTCATCTCCGAAGCAACTTGTTGTTTTTGAAGGACAACAATCAGAAATAGCTTCATTACCAGTGTTTAAAGCTTCATCTACAGATCGTCATGTGTTTACAGTAAGTTCAAATGAACAAAAACAAGGACTTATGGTAAATTCTCATCAAAATGGTGAAGCAGATATGGTGTTTCAGCTTGCTGGTTTTCCAGTGAAAAAAGTAAATGTGAGAGTATTAAAAGATTTCAAAGTTATTCCAGGTGGACAATCAATTGGTGTAAAGTTAAACACAAAAGGGGTACTTGTTGTAGGCCATCATTTAATTCAAACTGAAAAAGGGAAAGTATCTCCTGGTGAAACAGCCGGTGTGCAAATTGGAGATATGATTACTGAAATTAATGGTAAAACAATTGAAAGAATGAGTGATGTAGCACCATTTATTCATAATAGTGGGGAAACAGGCGAACCGCTAAATCTCGTTTTGTTAAGGGATGGAAAGCATATCCGCACTAAGTTAACACCACAAAAAGACAGTGGAGAATCGTCTTATCGCATTGGTTTATATATTCGTGATTCGGCAGCTGGAATCGGAACAATGACATTTGTTCATCCTGATTCTATGAAATATGGGGCACTTGGCCATGTCATTTCTGATAATGATACGAAAAAGCCGATTCAAGTCGAAGATGGACAAATTATGCGTTCGACAGTTACATCAATTGAAAGAGGTAGTCATGGGAATCCAGGGGAGAAATTAGCGAGGTTCTCACCTGATCGTGAAGTGATTGGCAATATTACAATAAATAGTCCATTTGGTATTTTTGGCAAATTGAATACAAATATGACAAATGGCGTAATGGATAAAGCAATGCCTATTGCACTATCTCATCAAGTAAAAGAAGGACCAGCAAAAATATTAACAGTTATTGATCAAGATAAAGTGGAAGCGTTTGATATCGAAGTTGTGAGTACAGTACCGCAAAAGTTTCCGGCAACAAAGGGCATGGTAATAAAAGTAACAGATAAACGTTTATTAGCGAAAACAGGTGGTATCGTACAGGGGATGAGCGGAAGTCCAATTGTACAAAATGGAAAGGTAATTGGCGCTGTTACACATGTATTTGTAAATGATCCAACATCAGGATATGGTGTTCATATTGAATGGATGTTACATGAGGCTGGAATTAACATTTATGATCAAGAAAGAAAAGCGAGCTAATTAATAATTAGCTCGTTTTTCTATTGAAAAATTCGTTGAAATTTTGTAAAAGCTCCGCAAGAGGTGTTTTTTGTTGTAAAATAAAAGGAAAGGGTTGAACGTTTCGTTGTTTTTCTATGATGGAATGTGTTGCGAAAAGGAATAAATGAACGATAAACATATTTTTTTGTGATTTTATCGGAAAGTAACAAACTTTAAAAGGGAATTTTCACACAATTGTCGAACAATTCATGTAGCCTAGAAGGATACACATGTCGGAGAATCGATTCGGTAAGGGAGGAAAAGCTGTGGAGAAAATTAAAGTATGTCTTGTGGATGATAATAAAGAATTAGTATCAATGCTAGAGAGTTATGTAGCTGCTCAAGAGGATATGGAAGTAATCGGTACTGCTTATAATGGTCAAGAGTGTTTAAATTTATTAAAAGATAAGCAGCCGGATGTACTTGTATTAGATATTATTATGCCACATTTAGATGGGTTAGCTGTACTAGAGAAAATGCGCCATATTGAAAGGTTAAGACAGCCTAGCGTAATTATGTTGACAGCGTTTGGGCAAGAAGATGTGACGAAAAAAGCAGTTGACTTAGGTGCGTCATATTTCATATTAAAACCATTTGATATGGAGAATTTAACGAGTCATATTCGTCAAGTGAGCGGTAAAGCGAACGCTACTATTAAACGTCCACTGCCATCTTTCCGATCAGCAACAACAGTAGATGGAAAACCGAAAAACTTAGATGCAAGCATTACGAGTATCATTCATGAAATTGGTGTGCCTGCTCATATTAAAGGGTACATGTACTTAAGGGAAGCAATTTCTATGGTGTACAATGACATCGAATTACTTGGATCTATTACGAAAGTATTGTATCCAGATATCGCGAAGAAATATAATACAACAGCAAGCCGTGTCGAGCGTGCAATCCGTCACGCAATTGAAGTAGCATGGAGTCGTGGGAATATCGATTCTATTTCGTCCTTATTCGGTTATACAGTATCTATGTCAAAAGCAAAACCTACGAACTCAGAGTTTATCGCAATGGTTGCGGATAAGCTGAGACTTGAACATAAGGCTAGCTGAGAGTAAAAATAGTAAGAGATATAAGTTTTAGTAAAGCTTAATCATTCTTGAAATTGATGCTTGATATTAAATGTAAAACCAATGAACTTTTTATTTCATGGCCAATGAATGTTAGAATTCATTGGTCTTTTTATTTACTTTAATTTAATATACATGTTTGAAGCGAGGGTTAAATTGAATCACGGTATATCCAATGAGGGATTTTAGCAAGCAAGTCATCCATGATATAATAGAAAATAATAAAAAGTCCTGTGAAACAGGACTGTATTATTCTTCGTCTTTATTTTGTTTTTCTAATTCAACTAACTTTTGAATTAAAATGTGCTGCGGCATATGCATAAGTTGTTCAAGTGGAACACCTAATGCTTTTGATAGGCGGACTGCAGTGTCTGGAGAAATTTGTAATGGTCTCATAGAAGTACCTCCTTTTTCGTATAGTATAGCATAAAGATTGGGGGAGTGAGGATGACTCTTATATTTGCACATCGTGGTGCAGCGGGAACGTACCCAGAAAATACGATGATTTCATTTGAAGCAGCTGAATCTTTTAAGGCAGATGGAATTGAGCTTGATGTTCAATTAACGAAAGACGGAAAGGTTGTTGTCATTCATGATGAAACAGTGGACCGGACAACGAATGGAAAAGGTGCGGTCCGAAATTATGTATATGAGGATTTATGTAAATTAGATGCGAGCTATAAATTTGGTGATAAAGTAGGATTTTGTAAAATACCTCTTTTAGAAGAGGTGTTAGAATGGATTGAAAAAACAAAGTTGCTACTTAATATTGAACTTAAAAACAATAAAATTCCATACAGAGGTTTAGAGGAAGAAGTTATAACGCTTGTACGGAAATTTAATCTAGAAGATCGTGTTATATTTTCTTCATTTAATCACTACAGCATGAAAAGGTGTCATATGATGGCTCCTGATATTCAAACAGCGATTTTATATCGTGAAGGCTTGCATAGCCCGTGGGCATATGCGAAAAAAATGGGCGCTACAGCAGTGCATCCGAATTATCGTTATCTTCAAGATGCCATTGCTGAATTAACGATGGAAAGTGATGTAGAAGTTCGGCCCTATACAATTAATGAAGAAACACTTATGCGTAAATATTTTAATATGAATATATCGGCGATTATTACGGATTATCCTGAAACGGCAAGAACGTTATTGCCAATAAAAAAATGAGACCGCGTGTAACGGTCTCGTTTTTTTATTGATAAGTAGTAGGAATTTCCTATCTTCTAAAGCGCGCTTGTACTTTATTTCGTTTACGGTCTCGGTGTAAGACGAAGCCACCAAAAATATAAAACCCTAGTCCGAAGCAAAGAGCACCAATTAAAAATTGTAACCAAAGTATGGAGAGTGGAGGAAATAGAATCCCGAATACAGTATCTCTCATTAATTTGATGCCAAACACAGCTAATGAAATAGGGATGAGTGCTAATAATAGAGCAAGGTAACGCTGCATATAAACTCTCCTTTTCAGATTATTTTGTTTATTTTAATGATGTTATATGAAAAGGGGGTTTGTCAAGAGGGGGCTGAACGAGTAAGATAAGGGTGTGAAAAATTTTGCAGAGATACTTCGAGAGGAAGTGTAATATATGAAACAAAAAGTTTTAATTGTTGGTGCAGGTGAAGGTGGCAGTACATTGCTGAATCTGTTGCAAAGTTCGAATATATTTCAAATTATAGGGATTATTGATATAAATCCGGTAGCAAAAGGATTGCAAATGGCTAAGGAATACGGGGTTACCATTGGAGAGAGTGTAACGCCGTTTCTTTCTATGCACATTGATGTAATGTTTGATATGACAGGTGATGATGATTTACATAAAGAGTTATTAAAGAAAAAGCATAAAGATACTCTTCTTATACCAGGTGATATTGCAAAGATTGTTACGAGATTAGCACATGAGAAGGAAGATTTAATTGGAAAGTTAGAAGAACAAACACAGCAAGGTGATTTAATTTTAAACTCTACGCATGATGGTATGATAGTGATTGATCAAGAAGGACAAGTTCGCCTATTTAATAAAAGTGCAGAGCGTATTATCGGGTATAAAAAAGAAGATGCGGTAGGCAAATATATTTTAGAAGTTATTCCGACTAGTAAGTTGCTTCGTATTATACGTACGAAACAAATAGAAGTAAATTATGAACTGACGCTTGAGAATGGAAAGAAAATTATTACAACCCGTATTCCAATATTAAAAGAGGGAGGAGAAGTGCAAGGGGCATTTGCGATTTTTAAAGATATAACAGAGGTTGTAGATCTTGCGGAAGAAGTTACAGATTTAAAGGAGATTCAAACGTTACTTGAGGCGATTATTAACTCGTCTGAGGAAGCCATTTCGGTCGTGGATGAAAAAGGTCGAGGTTTAGTAATTAACCCTGCATATACGAAATTAACAGGTTTAACAGAAGAGGACATTATTGGAAAGCCAGCTACAACTGATATTGTAGAAGGTGAAAGTATGCATATGAAAGTACTTCGAACGCGCAGGGCGGTACGAGGAATACATATGAAGATTGGCCAAAAAAAGCGAGATGTAATTGTAAACGTAGCACCGGTCATTGTAGATGGAATATTAAAAGGAAGCGTTGGTGTAATTCGTGACGTATCAGAAATTCAAAAGTTAACAAATGAATTGAATCGAGCAAGGCAAATTATTCGAACGTTAGAAGCGAAATATTCATTTGATGACATTGTCGGAAATTCAGATGAAACAACGGCTGCTATTGAGCAGGCAAAACTGGGGGCGAATACACCAGCAACAGTATTGCTACGCGGGGAGTCAGGGACAGGTAAAGAATTGTTTGCACATGCTATCCATAATGGAAGTAATCGAAAATATAATAAGTTCGTTCGTGTAAACTGTGCGGCTATTTCAGAGACGTTGTTAGAAAGTGAATTATTTGGTTATGAGGAAGGTGCATTTTCTGGCGCGAAAAGAGGCGGAAAACGTGGATTCTTTGAGGAAGCGAATAACGGCAGTATCTTTTTAGATGAAATAGGCGAACTATCTGCCAATACGCAAGCGAAACTCCTTCGCGTTTTGCAAGAAAAAGAGATTGTAAAAGTTGGTGGAACGAAAGCAATCCCTATTAATGTCAGAGTGATTGCAGCGACGCACGTGAATTTAGAAAAAGCCATTTTAGAAGGAGAGTTCAGGGAGGATTTATATTATCGATTAAATAAAATTCCAATTCAAATTCCATCTCTTCGTCAGCGTAAAGGGGATATACCGGCAATCGCAGACAGATTAATTCAAAAAATCAACCAAGATTATGGCAGAAATATAGAGGGGCTCACTAATTCTGCTATTTCATATTTACAATCATATGAATGGCCAGGGAATGTGAGGGAACTTGAAAATATTTTGGGGAGAGCTATTATCTTTATGAATTATAACGAGACTTATATTGATGTACAACATTTACCCCCATTACATAACGAAGAGCAGGTGGAGTCAAAGCAAGCTCATTTATTACCTGAGTTAGAAGAAAAGCCACTTGAACATTTAGTGACGGAGTTTGAAGGGAATATCATTCATGAATATTTAGAGAGATTTGGTGGAAATAAAACACAAACGGCAAGAGCGTTAGGAATTTCGGTTCGAAATTTATATTACAAGCTAGAAAAGTATGAGTGTGCAAAAAATAGCATGCAATAAATTGCGTACTGTGCAATTTATTGCATGGTATACAAAAAGCGACAAAATAAGACAGAATCTTTTGTTATTTTTCAAAGCATTGATTTTACTGTGTTTTGAATGCGTTTTCATTATTGGTAAGACCACTTTAAAAAGTTGGCACGGTATTTGCTTAATAAAAAGACGAGGGACGACGGAAAGGGTTGATTACAAAATATGAAGTTAGAACACTTAATTGATCAAGCGGCAGGCCAGCCTAAAAAAACTGTGGCTGTAGCAGTAGCTGAAGATCATGAAGTAATTGAAGCTGTAGCGAAAGCAATTGCATTACAGCTAGCTCAATTTCGTCTATATGGAAACCAAGAAAAAATAATGGGGATGTTACAAGAACATAATTTACAAACTTCAGAACATATTGAAGTGATTGCAGCACAGTCAAGTGCTGAGGCTGCAGAACTTTCTGTGAAAGCTGTAAGAAATGGCGAAGCAGATGTGCTCATGAAGGGAAACATCCCAACAGCAAATATTTTGAAAGCTGTATTAAATAAAGAGTGGGGACTTCGTAAAGGTAGCGTACTTTCACACGTTGCAGCATTTGAAGTTCCAAATTACGATCGTCTCATTTTTGTTACAGATGCAGCGATGAACATTGCACCTGATGTAACACAGAAAGCTGCTATTATACAGAATACTGTAGAAGTTGCCCGGGCAATAGGAATGGATTTGCCAAAGGTAGCACCAATTACAGCAGTAGAGGTTGTGAATCCTGCGATGCAAGCGACAATTGATGCAGCGATGTTAACTCAAATGAATCGCCGCGGACAAATTAAAAATTGTGTCGTTGATGGACCACTTGCTTTAGATAATGCAGTATCACAAATTGCAGCAGAACATAAAGGCATAGTAAGTGATGTAGCAGGTAAGGCAGACATTTTACTCGTCCCAACGATTGAAGCTGGAAATGTGCTATATAAATCACTCGTATACTTTGCAGATGCAAAAGTAGGAGCAATGATTGCTGGCGCAAAAGCACCGATTGTTTTAACATCTCGTGCTGATTCAGCAGAAACAAAAGTATATTCATTAGCATTGGCAGTTGCGACTGCTTCAAAATAAACCAAATAGGGTAAAACAATTAGGGGGAAACGACAATGACATTAGAAATCTTCGAATACTTAGAAAAATATGATTATGAGCAAGTAGTATTTTGTCAAGATAAAGAATCTGGTTTAAAAGCAATCATTGCAATTCATGATACAACACTTGGACCAGCTCTTGGTGGAACAAGAATGTGGACATATGATTCTGAAGAAGCGGCGATTGAAGATGCATTGCGTCTTGCAAAAGGGATGACATACAAAAACGCAGCAGCTGGTTTAAACTTAGGTGGTGCGAAAACAGTAATTATCGGTGATCCACGTAAAGATAAGAGCGAAGCAATGTTCCGTGCATTAGGACGTTACATTCAAGGGTTAAACGGACGTTACATTACAGCTGAAGATGTTGGTACAACAGTAGATGATATGGATATTATCCACGAAGAAACTGACTTTGTAACAGGTATTTCACCATCATTCGGTTCTTCTGGTAACCCATCTCCAGTAACTGCATACGGTGTGTATCGTGGTATGAAAGCTGCTGCGAAAGAAGCTTTCGGTACTGATAATTTAGAAGGAAAAGTAATTGCTGTTCAAGGTGTTGGTAACGTAGCATAT
The DNA here is from genome assembly GCF_007363175.1 of Bacillus sp. BD59S. Classification (NCBI taxonomy): domain Bacteria; kingdom Bacillati; phylum Bacillota; class Bacilli; order Caryophanales; family Bacillaceae; genus Bacillus; species Bacillus sp. BD59S. Next base: position 3,858,802 of record NZ_CP034686.1, on the reverse strand, counting down.
CACCTATGCAAACATTTACACGCTGAAGGAGCAAAACTAATCGTGACAGATATTAATAAAGAAGCTGTACAACGTGCAGTAGAAGAATTCGGTGCAACAGCAGTTGAGCCAAATGAAATTTACGGTGTTGAATGTGATATTTACGCACCATGTGCATTAGGCGCAACAGTTAATGACGAAACTATCCCACAACTTAAAGCAAAAGTAATCGCTGGTTCTGCGAATAACCAATTAAAAGAAGATCGTCACGGCGACATCATTCATGAAATGGGTATCGTATACGCACCAGATTATGTAATTAATGCAGGTGGCGTAATTAACGTAGCAGACGAGTTATATGGATACAATAGAGAACGTGCATTAAAACGCGTTGAGTCAATTTATGACACAATTGCAAAAGTAATCGAAATTTCAAAACGCGATGGCATTGCAACTTATGTAGCAGCTGATCGTCTAGCTGAAGAGCGCATTGCAAGCTTGAAAAACTCTCGTAGCACATACTTACGCAACGGTCACGACATTATTAGCCGTCGCTAATCATTCATATATTACTTTTACAAAAGGTGTGGTGACCTCTTATGAGGTTTCCACCTCCTTTTGAATTTATTAGTGGAGGTAGCAACAGTGTCTTTAAATCGAATTCTTGTTATTAATCCGGGTAGTACATCCACAAAAATCGGTGTTTTTGATAATGAAAGACCCGTTTTAGAAGAAACGATTCGTCATGACGAAGAACAGATTGGAAAATATAAGCGAATTATTGACCAATATGAGTTTCGTAAAGAAACGATCTTAGAAGTTCTACATTCTCACGGTATTAACATTTCAAAGTTAAACGCAGTTTGTGGACGCGGGGGATTACTTCGTCCAATCGAGGGCGGAACATACACAGTAAACGATGCGATGTTAGAAGATTTAAAAAATGGGTTTAGCGGTCATCACGCTTCAAACCTTGGGGGCATTTTAGCATATGAAATTGCTTCTGGATTAAATATTCCCGCATTCATTGTAGACCCTGTCGTTGTAGATGAAATGGAGCCGGTTGCTCGTATAAGTGGTATTGCTGGTATGGAACGTAAAAGTATTTTCCATGCATTAAATCAAAAAGCAGTTGCTCGTAAAGTAGCTCAACAGTTAAATCACAAATACGAAGATTTAAATTTATTAGTTACACATATGGGTGGCGGTATTACAGTTGGTGCTCATAAAAAAGGAAGAGTAATCGATGTGAATAACGGTTTAAACGGAGAAGGCCCATTTAGTCCAGAGCGCGCTGGTACAGTACCAGTAGGACAACTAGTAGAAATGTGTTTCTCTGGTGAGTATTACCGAGATGAAATGATTAAAAAACTTGTCGGACAAGGTGGACTTGTAAGTTTAATCGGTACAAATGATGCGATTAAAGTAGAGCAAATGGTTGAAAAAGGTGATCCTGAAGCAACTCTTATTTATAAGGCAATGGCGTATCAAGTTGCAAAAGAGATTGGCGGGGCTAGCGCAGTACTTCACGGGAAAATCGATGCAATCGTATTAACTGGCGGACTTGCTTACAGTAAAATTCTTGTCGATGAAATAAAAGAGCGAGTGGACTGGATTGCAGATGTTATCGTACATCCAGGCGAAGATGAGTTAGAAGCATTAGCAGAAGGAGCACTTCGTGTATTACGTGAAGAAGAAGCTCCAAAAGAATATGTTGTACGTGAAAAAGAAACGGTAGCTAGGGGTTGAGATAATGGCAAAAGAATATGATTTAGTCATCGTTGGCGGCGGTACTGGTGGATATGTTGCTGCAATTCGTGCATCACAACTAGGGTTAAAAACTGCACTAGTCGAAAAAGAAAATCTTGGTGGTACTTGTTTACACAAAGGATGTATTCCTAGTAAAGCTCTTTTACGTAGTGCGGAAGTATATGCAACTGCTAAGAAAAGTGAAGAGTTCGGGGTTATTGCAAGTAATGTAGAACTAAACTTTGCAAAAGTACAAGAGCGTAAAGAGAAGATTGTAACGCAACTTCATAAAGGCGTTCAACATTTAATGAAACAAGGTAAAATTGATGTGTTTGAAGGTATTGGCCGTATTCTTGGTCCATCTATTTTCTCTCCGATGCCAGGGACAATTTCAGTTGAACTTGCAAGTGGAGAAGAGAATGAAATGTTAATTCCAAAAAATGTACTTATTGCAACAGGTTCTCGTCCAAATTCATTACCAGGTTTAGAATTAGACGGAGAGTACGTAATGTCTTCCGATCATGCCCTAAAAATGGAAACGCTTCCTAGTTCAATTATTATCGTTGGTGGCGGTGTAATCGGTATTGAGTGGGCATCTATGCTTGCTGACTTCGGTGTAGAAGTTACAGTATTAGAGTATGCGAAAACGATTCTACCACTAGAAGATCAAGACGTTTCAAAAGAAATGCAACGTCTATTCAAGAAAAAAGGTATTAAAGTGGTAACTGGTGCAAAAGTATTACCAGAAACATTGGTAAAAGATAATGGAGTAACAATTCAAGCTGAACATAACGGTGAGAATAAAGAATTTAAAGCAGAAAAAATGCTTGTATCTGTAGGACGACAAGCCAATACGCAAAATATTGGTTTAGAGAATACGGATATCGTTGTGGAAAAAGGATACATTCAAACAAATGAGTTTTATCAAACGAAAGAAACTCATATTTACGCAATCGGTGATGTAATCGGTGGCTTACAGCTTGCTCACGTTGCTTCTCATGAAGGAATTGCTGCAGTAGAACATATTGCTGGTAAAGAAGTTACACCAATTGATTATTCTATGGTATCAAAATGCGTATATAGCAGTCCGGAAGTTGCTTCTGTCGGTTTAACAGAACAAGAAGCAAAAGAAAAAGGCTATAAGTTAAAAGTAGGTAAGTTCTCATTCCGTGCAATCGGAAAAGCGCTTGTATACGGCGAATCAGATGGTTTCGTAAAACTTGTAGTTGATGAAGAAACAAATGACATTCTCGGTGTTCATATGATTGGACCACATGTAACAGATATGATTTCTGAAGCTGGTCTTGCAAGAGTACTTGATGCAACACCTTGGGAAGTAGCACATACAATTCATCCGCATCCATCATTATCTGAGGCGATTGGTGAAGCAGCGTTAGCTGTAGATGGAAAAGCATTACACGCATAAAAATGTGGATTTAGGAGGTTATGAAAAATGGCAGAAGTAAAAGAAAAGCGCCATGAAGAGCTTGGCTTAAGTGATGAGCAAGTATTAGAAATGTTCCGTACGATGTTACTTGCACGTAAAATCGACGAACGTATGTGGTTATTAAACCGTGCGGGTAAAATTCCATTCGTAATTTCTTGTCAAGGACAAGAGGCAGCACAAGTTGGAGCAGCATTCGCTCTTGATAGAGAGAAAGATTATGCATTACCATACTACCGTGATATGGGTGTTGTATTAGCGTTTGGTATGACAGCGAAAGAACTGATGCTATCTGGTTTCGCGAAAGCTGGAGATCCAAACTCTGGTGGTCGTCAAATGCCTGGTCACTTCGGCCAAAAGAAAAATCGTATTGTGACAGGTTCATCTCCAGTAACAACGCAAGTACCACATGCAGTTGGTATTGCATTAGCTGGAAAAATGGAAAAGAAAGATTTAGTAACGTTTGTTACATTCGGTGAAGGTTCTTCTAACCAAGGTGATTTCCATGAAGGTGCAAACTTTGCTGGCGTACACAAGTTACCTGTTATTTTCATGTGTGAAAATAATAAATACGCAATCTCTATTCCAGTTGAAAAACAATTAGCTTGTAAAAATGTATCAGATCGTGCAATTGGATACGGTATGCCTGGATATACAGTAGACGGAAACGATCCGCTTGCAGTATATAAAGCTGTAAAAGAAGCAGCAGACCGTGGCCGACGCGGTGAAGGCCCAACTTTAATTGAAACAGTATCATATCGTTTAACAGCACATTCAAGTGATGACGATGATCGTGTTTATCGTGATAAAGAAGAAGTAGAAGAAGCGAAGAAAAATGATTCAATTATAACATTTGCTGCTTATTTAAAAGAGGTTGGCGTGTTGACTGAGGAATCTGAAAAACAAATGTTAGACGAAATTATGCATATCGTAAATGAAGCAACAGAATATGCAGAAAATGCTCCGTATGCAGCACCTGAAGATGCATTGAAGCACGTATACGCAGAATAGGGGGGAACGTTTCATGGCTGTAATGTCTTATATTGATGCTATTACATTAGCAATGCGCGAGGAAATGGAACGCGATGAGAAAGTATTCGTTTTAGGTGAAGATGTTGGTAAAAAAGGTGGCGTATTTAAAGCGACACACGGATTATATGATCAATTTGGTGAAGATCGTGCGCTAGATACACCACTTGCAGAATCTGCAATCGCTGGGGTCGCAATTGGTGCAGCAATGTATGGAATGCGTCCAATCGCTGAAATGCAGTTTGCGGATTTCATCATGCCAGCAGTAAACCAAATTGTTTCTGAGGCAGCAAAAATTCGTTACCGTTCTAATAATGATTGGACTTGTCCAATTACAGTTCGTGCGCCATTTGGCGGCGGTGTTCACGGCGCGTTGTATCATTCACAATCTGTAGAAGCAATGTTTGCAAACCAACCTGGTTTAAAAATTGTTATCCCTTCTACACCATATGATGCAAAAGGTTTACTAAAAGCTGCAATTCGTGATGAAGATCCAGTATTATTCTTTGAGCATAAACGTGCATATCGCTTAATTAAAGGTGAAGTGCCAGAAGATGATTACGTATTACCAATCGGAAAAGCAGATGTAAAACGTGAAGGTGATGATATTACTGTTATCACATACGGACTATGTGTTCATTTTGCTCTTCAAGCGGCTGAAAAGTTAGCACAAGATGGCATCTCTGCACACATTCTTGATTTACGTACTGTATATCCATTAGATAAAGAAGCAATCATTGAAGCAGCTTCTAAAACAGGTAAAGTTCTTCTTGTAACAGAAGACAATAAAGAAGGAAGTATTATGAGTGAAGTGGCAGCAATTATTGCTGAAAACTGTCTGTTTGATTTAGATGCACCAATCGCACGTCTTGCAGGTCCAGACGTTCCAGCAATGCCATATGCACCAACAATGGAAAAATTCTTTATGGTAAATCCAGATAAAGTTGAAAAAGCAATGCGTGAACTTGCGGAATTTTAATCGGGGGGACTATACATGGCTGTAGAAAATATTACAATGCCTCAGCTCGGGGAGAGCGTTACAGAGGGTACAATTAGTAAATGGCTCGTGAATGTTGGCGATCACGTAAACAAATATGATCCGCTTGCAGAAGTAATGACTGATAAAGTAAATGCTGAAGTACCATCTTCTTTCACTGGTATTGTGAAAGAGTTAATCGCTGGTGAAGGTGATACGTTAGCTGTAGGTGAAGTAGTTTGTGTGATTCAAGTAGAAGGCGCAGATGAAGTAGCAGCAACAGCAGTTGAGGAAAAAACAAAAGAAGAACCAAAGGCAGAAGTAGCTACGCCTGAAAAAGCACCGAAAGCAAAACAACCAACTGATGGAAAACCTCGTTTTTCACCAGCTGTGTTAAAACTTGCGGGCGAGCATAACGTTGATTTAGATCTAGTAGAAGGTACAGGAGCAAACGGCCGTATCACTCGTAAAGATATTTTAAAGCTAGTGGAATCTGGAAATATTCCGCAAGCAGGTGCGGCGAAGAAAGAGGAAGCGGTAGCGGCAGTAGTAGAAGCGCGTCCAGAAGCACCAAAAGTAGCGCCAGTAGCGCAAAAAGTAGAAGCTACAAAACCAGTTTCTGTACCAACAGTGCCTGGCGATATCGAAATTCCAGTAACAGGTGTGCGTAAAGCAATCGCAGCGAACATGTTACGTAGTAAACACGAAGCGCCACACGCTTGGATGATGATTGAAGTAGATGTGACAAACCTTGTGTCATACCGTAATTCAATTAAAGGTGATTTCAAAAAGCGTGAAGGCTTTAACTTAACGTTCTTTGCTTTCTTCGTAAAAGCAGTAGCACAAGCGTTAAAAGAATACCCTCAAATTAATTCAATGTGGGCTGGCGATAAAATCGTTCAGAAGAAAGATATTAACCTTTCTATCGCTGTTGCAACAGAGGACGAACTATTTGTACCAGTAATTAAACATGCGGACGAGAAGACAATTAAAGGCATCGCTCGTGAAATTACAGAACTTGCAGGAAAAGTACGTACGAAATCGTTAAAAGCGGACGAAATGCAAGGCGGAACATTTACAATTAATAACACAGGATCATTCGGTTCTGTTCAATCTATGGGGATTATTAATTACCCACAAGCGGCTATTTTACAAGTTGAATCAATTGTAAAACGCCCAGTAATTATGGATAATGGCATGTTTGGTGCTCGTGACATGGTTAACTTATGTCTATCACTTGATCACCGTGTACTAGATGGCTTAATTTGTGGTAAGTTCTTAGGACGTGTAAAAGAAATTTTAGAAAATACGTCAGAAAATAATACGTCTGTATATTAATGAAAAGCTCGCTTATGCGAGCTTTTTATCATCCTATTTCTTCATCTACATCCTACTATATGTATAATACCTTTCCCAGTAATCTTACAATGAACGATTATGTATTAGGAATTTATGAAAATACATTGCTGATATATGGTATATGGATATAAAATAAGAAAAGAATAATTTTTTTGGCAAATCTTACTGATGAAACTGTAGTATAATATATTGTATTGTATGAAAAAGAGAGTTATTCTATATAAGTGTTTTATAGATAATGTGTAATCAGTCGTCAAAACATGAAGAATGTTGACTCCTGGTTTTTTATTTTGCTGTAACAATGTTTCAGGAGGATGTCATGAAAAGAAGTACCGAGTTTCTAAAAAGTTTAGATGTAAAATTAATATTAATTTTGTTAGCATTATGTGTTACGAGTATAGCTGCTATATATAGCAGTCAGCAAACTGGCCAATATGGAGAGGCAAACTTTGCGATGAAACAGGGTTTGAACTACATAATTGGGGTTGTATTGTTATTGCTTGTTGCAAGCATTGACTTAGATCAATTGCAAAAATTGTCTTGGCCACTTTATATCGTTGGATTTGCTTCACTTATTCTTTTGAAAATACTACCGGTTTCCACTTTCACACCTGAAAAATTAGGTGCAAAAAGATGGTTTGTATTTCCGTTAGTTGGACAAATTCAACCATCTGAGTTTTTCAAAATTTCATTGCTTCTCGTAGTAGCAAGTATAGCAGTGAAACATAATGCACAGTATATGGCAAGGACATTCCAAACGGACTTAAAATTAGTAGGTAAAATTGTACTAGTATCCCTCCCGCCTATTGCTGTTGTATATAGCCAACCGGATACAGGGATGGTGTTCTTATATGCTGCTGCAATTGCATGTATTTTATTTATGTCAGGTATTCAGAAGAAATTGATAGCGTTATGTACAGTTATTCCAGTCACCATACTATCTACGTTAATATTTATTTACGTAAGGTATGAGGATTTCTTCTTTAATAAGTTAGTTACGCTACTAAAACCGCACCAACAATCACGTATTTTAGGTTGGTTAGATCCATTTGAACATACAGATCAAGGTTATCAAACACAGCAATCAATTTTAGCTGTAGGTAGTGGCGGTATGGAAGGGAAAGGGTTTGGCGAAGGGAACGTTTATATCCCTGAGAAGCATACAGACTTTATTTTCGCTACAATTGCCGAAGAAGGTGGATTTATCGTAGCAGCGTTAGTTGTATTCTTGTTCCTATTACTACTATATAGAACAATTATTATCGGTTATTCTGCTGATAATTTATTCGGTACATTATTATGTGCTGGATCGATTGGGATATTAACGGTTCAAATATTCCAAAACATCGGTATGATCGTTGGATTAATGCCTGTAAAAGGGATTGCATTACCTTTCTTATCGTATGGGGGAAGTTCCTTGTTCTCGAATATGATTATGATGGGTCTCATATTATCGGTACGAAAAACGTATAAAAAGTATATGTTTTCCGTTAAGTAAAAAAAGCTGGTTCGTTTTTAAACGAACCAGCTTTTTTACATATATACTCATAAACGTTGCAAACTAAAACAGACTAGCAGTTTGGGATGTAAGGAGTGCAAAGTGATGCATATGCATATTTTTGAGGGAGCACGGCATCTTTCTAATAGTGAATGGGTTATTCGGGCTATCATAGCATACATATTTTTAATATTAGTTGCGAAAGCAATGGGACAAAGGTCCATCGCACAACTTCGCTTTTTAGATGTTGTATTAGTGTTATTGCTTGGCGGAAATATTTCTAACGCATTGTCTGATGAAAAAGTAGGATTAATGGGCTCGATGATTACAACGTTTATACTCGTTGTACTTCATATTATAAGTTCAGTTTTAATGTTGAAATGGGATAGATGGAGACGCTTTTTAGAGCCAGCACCTATCATTCTTATACACAATGGTTCCATTGATTTTAGCAATTTGAAAAAAGCGAGAATTACGGTGGAATATTTATTTTCAGAACTTCGTATGCGAAATGTGAGCGATATTCAAACGATCAAATTAGCATTATGGGAAGCGAACGGTGTCGTTTCTATATTTCGGTATCCAGAATATGAGGGAGTTTCGCGGTTTGACCTGAAAGTGGCGGGAAAAAAATCTCCAGTTTCTTTTGTATTAGTAAAGGATGGGAGGATTCAGCAAGATGTTCTTGCTTTATTAGGGAAAACAGAAGAATGGGCGAGAGAATTTCTAGAGAAAAACGCAGAAGTTGAATCCATTTTGTTAGCTACAGTAGATGAAGCACATAAAATAAATATTTTGTTAAAAAAATGAAAAATATACGCATTTTGTCGTTTCATACATATGATACAATAGTGTGGACAACGAAAAAGGAGGGAAACGATGGGATATGTAGAAGAATTACGGAAAATAGTTGGTCATCGCCCTTTAATTTTAGTTGGTGCTGTTGTACTCGTTATAAATGAAAATAGATACGTATTATTACAACAAAGAACAGAGCCTTACGGAAAATGGGGGCTGCCTGGCGGATTAATGGAGCTTAGTGAATCCCCAGAAGAAACTGCTTTTCGTGAAGTATACGAAGAAACAGGAATAAAGGTGAAGAACCTACGATTAATCAATGTGTTTTCTGGAGCGAACTATTTTACAAAATTAGCAAACGGTGATGAATTTCAATCTGTAACGACTGCTTATTATACGGACGAATACGATGGAGATTTTGTTATGAACAAAGAAGAAGCGGTTCAGCTTAAATTCTTCCCACTAACAGAACTACCTGACTATATTGTTGGGTCGCATAAAAAAATGATTAGTGAATATATGAAGATTATGGAAAAAGTGACAAAAAGGTGTTAGAACACGGTTCTAACACCTTTTCTATACCCAAATACAAGTAAACTTACTTGTATTTCATAAACATTAACTGGTAAGATACAAATAGGTAGTTTTAGAGGAGGGAAAAGATTGATTAATTTTAACTTTTTTATGAATGATGTTGTCCGCCAAGCTCGTGAAGAGATTGTCTCTGCTGGATATACAGAATTAACGACGCCAGAAGCAGTAGAAGAAGCGTTTAAAAGAAATGGAACAACACTTGTAATGGTAAACTCTGTATGTGGTTGTGCAGGCGGTATTGCTCGTCCTGCTGCTGCGCATTCCGTACATTATGATAAACGACCTAACCATCTTGTAACGGTGTTTGCAGGTCAAGATAAAGAAGCGACAGCAAGAGCTCGTGAATATTTCGAAGGGTATCCACCATCTTCTCCGTCATTTGCTTTATTAAAAGATGGAAAAATTGTAACGATGGTAGAGCGTCATGAAATTGAAGGTCATGAACCGATGCAAGTTATTGCAAAACTACAATCGTATTTCGAAGAGAATTGCGAAGAACTATAAATAATTGAAAAGGCGCTACGCTCACAATTAAGTGGGTGTAGCGCCTTTTTTATTTATGATTCAAAACGATAGGATATACATTACTTTGTTTTTTTTTTTTTTTTTTTTTTTTTTTTTTTTTTTTTTTTTTTTTTTTTTTTTTTTTTTTTATTTTTTTTTTTATTGTTTTTTTTTTTTTTTTTTTTTTTTTTTGCTTTAAAAAAAAAAGGCTGAAAAAATACAAAACTGAATAAAAATTATTACATTATGTTATTGTTTATATTTTTTTTTTTTTTTATAATTTAAAAAGTTTTTTTTTTTTTTTTTTTTTTTTTTTTTTTTTTTTTTTTTTTTTTTTTTTTTTTTTTATGCATTATTTTATGCATAACTAACAGCTATTTTAATGATTTTTTTTATTTTTATTTTATATATTGCATAAAAATAAAAGTGCTGATACAATACAAACATCGAATAAATATTCTATTAAGCTTTTAAATATACATTATTAGGGGGAAGAAAGATGAAGAAGTTATTATCAATATCGTTTGCACTTATTTTAATTATAAGTATGTTCAGTGCTTGTAGTAATGGGGAAGAAAAGGCTACTGGAAAAAATAAAAAAGTACTGGTTATGGGGACTTCAGCAGATTATAAACCATATGAATACGTAGAAGCTTCAAAAAGTGATGAAATTATCGGCTTTGATGTCGATGTCGCTAAATATATCGGAAAAGAACTTGGTTATGAAGTGAAAGTGAAAGATATGGATTTTGGTGGTTTATTAGCATCTCTTAGCTCAGGAAAAGTTGATTTCGTAATGGCGGGTATGACGCCAACTGCAGAGCGTAAAAATAATGTTGATTTCACAGATATTTATTTTGTTGCGAAAAACATGGTCATTTCTAAAAAGGACTCTAACATTCAATCTGTAGAGGATTTAAAAGGGAAAAAAGTAGGAGTACAAACAGGGTCTATTCAAGAAGAGAAAGCAGCAGAATTTAAAAAACAAGTAGATTTCAAAGTTGAGGGACGTGACCGTATACCAGAAATCGTACAAGAAATTAAAGCTGGTCGTTTTGACGCTGCAATTATAGAAGACACAGTTGCTAAAAATTATTTAGAGAAAATGAAAGATTTACAAGGAATTGAAATTAAAGAAGCGCCAGAAGAAGTTGGAGCAGCAATTGCCCTTCCGAAAAACAGTGACAAAACAGCTGAATTTAATAAAGTAATTAAAAAAATGCAAGAAAATGGAGAAATGGATAAATTAGTGAAGAAATGGTTTGGTAGCGAAAAATAAGCTGCCTTTCACTTTTCTGTGAGGGGAATGAAAAGAATGAACTTAGATTTTTCGGCAATTACGCCTTCGATACCATATATATTAAAAGGCCTAGAAGTTACTTTAAAAATTGTAGCAGTATCAGCGTTAGTTGGGTTTATTTTAGGAACGTTATTAGCGCTTTGCAAAATTGCTAGAATACGAGCATTAAATATAGTGGCAGATTTTTATACATCAATTTTCCGTGGTACACCACTTGTATTGCAATTAATGATTATTTATTTCGGTGTCCCGCAAATAATTGGCTATGAAATACCGGCATTCGTAGCAGCTGTATTAGCATTTAGCTTAAATTCAGGTGCATATATGTCAGAGGTAATTCGCGCCGGCATTCAAGCGGTTGATAAAGGACAAACAGAAGCAGCGATGGCTTTAGGGATTCCTTACGGGAAAATGATGCGAAATATTATTTTCCCTCAAGCATTAAAAAATATATTACCAGCGCTTGTGAACGAGTTTGCGACACTTACGAAAGAATCGGCTGTAGTAACAGTAATAGGAGCGACGGATTTAATGCGTCGTGCTTACATCGTAGGCGGGGAGACATTTAAATATCTTGAACCATTACTTTTTGTTGGATTCATTTATTATATGCTAGTCATTATTCTTACATTAGTCGGGAAGGCAATTGAAGGGAGAATGAAGAAAAGTGATTAAAATTGAAAACCTTCATAAATCATTTGGAAAAAACGAAGTATTAAAAGGAATTACAACAACGATTGGAAAAGGGGAAGTAGTAGCAATTATTGGACCGTCTGGATCAGGGAAATCGACATTTTTACGCTGTATGAATGTGTTAGAAGCACCGACAAATGGTCACATTTGGATTGGAACGGAAGAAGTAACGAATCCGAAAACGAATATTATGCACGTTCGTGAAAATGTCGGAATGGTATTTCAGCATTTTCACTTATTTCCTCATATGACTGTATTAGAAAATATTACGTATGCTCCTATCAATGTAAAAGGGGTACAGAAACAAGAAGCTGAAAAGAAAGCCGAGAAACTTTTAGAAAAGGTCGGTTTATTAGATAAAAAAGATACGTATCCAAATCGTCTTTCGGGAGGACAAAAGCAACGTGTAGCAATTGCGAGAGCGCTAGCGATGGAACCAGAAGTAATGTTATTTGATGAACCAACATCCGCATTAGATCCAGAGATGGTAAAAGAAGTGCTAGAAGTTATGAAATCATTAGTTACGACAGGAATGACAATGGCAATTGTTACACATGAAATGGGATTTGCAAAAGAAGTAGCAGATCGTGTTCTCTTTTTAGATGGTGGAAAACTTGTAGAAGATAGTGCGCCAGCAGAATTTTTTGCAGCACCGAAAAGTGAGCGTGCACAACAATTTTTACAAAAAATATTGTAATATGTAAAGGATACGTGAATAATAAGTAGAAAAGGATGACATTGTGTCATCCTTTTTTTATACTAACTGTAAATACGTTTATACATATAGGAGCAATGCTATGTTCAAAATTGGATACCGTACAGTAAAAACAGCGATAGGGACAGGCGCAGCCGTTTTTATTGCTCAGTTATTAGGATTAGAATTTTATAGTTCAGCGGGTATTTTAGTTATATTATGTGTACAAAATACGAAACGTAAATCTCTTCAAGTATCGTTACATCGTTTTTTAGCTTGTGTATTATCAATGGTGTTCGCATTTTGTATTTTTGAAACAATTGGATATACACCACTAGCAATTAGCGTATTATTACTTACATTTATTCCGACGGCAGTTATGCTTAAAATTCAAGAAGGTATTGTCACGAGTTCAGTTATTGTGATGCATCTATATTCATTGAAACAAATTACATGGCTTATTGTTGGAAATGAAATTGCGATATTAACGGTAGGGATTAGCGTGGCTCTCTTAGTGAATATGTATATGCCAAGTAGTGAAAGTAAGCTAAAAGAGTATCAAGGTAAAATAGAAAGTAATTTTAAAACGATTTTGTTTGAAATGGTTGTGTATTTACGAAATCGAGAAAGTAGTTGGAGCGGGGCAGAACTTATTGAGACTGAACAGATGCTAAATGAAGCTAGAGATTTATCGTTTAAGAAACTTGAGAATGCATTTATGCGAGAAGATGACTATTACTATCGTTATTTTAATATGCGCATGCAACAATTCGAAATTTTAGAGCGAATGATTCCGTTAGCAGCTTCTTTATCGTGGACATATGAACAAGCTGACATGATTGCGGATGTGGTTGAAAACATTAGTAATGCTATTAGCCCTCAGAGTACCGGGGTTATTTCTTTAAGACAGCTTCAAGAAATGAGAGAATTATTTAGAGCGATGCCATTGCCGGCTACACGTGAAGAATTTGAGATACGTGCGAAACTTGTTCAACTTGTATACGAAATGGAACAATATTTACTCATTAAAAGTCGTTTTAAGGGAAAGGATAATATAAAAGAACTTATATAGAAGGTAGGAATTATTTATGCCGTATCTTCTCTCTCTCCTATTATGTCTTTCTTTATCGCCTATTTGGCCCCTTGGTGATAATCCACGTGCCGGTGATCCTTTTATTATTGTAAATAAAGCGACGAATAAACTAGCTTATATTGACGATGGGAAGATTCAAAAGGTTTTTCCAGTCGCGACAGGAAAAACAAATGAATTAACCCCAGAGGGAACTTTTGATATTGTAATGAAAGCAAAGGATCCGTATTATATTGCAAAAGATATTCCAGGGGGATCACCGAAAAATCCACTTGGATCTAGGTGGATGGGATTTAATGCACGAGGAACTGATGGGAGTAAATATGGAATACATGGAACAAACCAACCGAGTTCAATTGGAAAGTATATTTCACAAGGGTGTATAAGAATGAAGAAAAATGATGTGGAGTATTTATTTGATCGTATTCCAATTGGAACGAAAGTGTGGATTGTAAAATCGAAAAAGTCATTTCAGCAATTGGCAAAAGAAAAAGGAGCCATTGCATATGAAAAAGCCAACGAAAAAGTTGGTTTTTTCTATTGTAATAAGTTGTCTTGACATGTGTACATAACCATGCGTTAATGAGAGTATAGAAAGATTAAATTAGATAAAGGAGTTGCTCATATGTACTTGAATCCAAAACTTTCGTATATGCAGTTTTTTATGGGATTTCTATTTATTATTACATTCATATTGGCAACTTTTAATATATGTTCTTATCTTGTAGCGATTGTATGTATGGCATTACTTAATCTTACTTTTGTTATTGGGGCATTTCAGCAGAAACAATATACAAGTTTTGTGCTAGCACTTGTAATGTCATTTTCCTTTAGTATTGTAGCGATTGTGCTTTACATAAAATAAACCATCTCGATTTCGAGATGGTTTATTTTGTTATGTGTAAAAAGTAAAAAAAGGACGAACAGATCGTCCTTTTTACCAAAACATACTTGCGCCAGCAAGTAATGTTGTTACAAGCATAGAAATTAGCATTACATAAATCATAACTTTTTGAGCTTTTTTATGCATCGTTAAACCTCCTTGCAAATCAGTACAATATCATTGTAACGAGAAATGATATTGTGGACAAGGGGGAGAGAAATGACAAAATTCGAGAAGTGCGTGTAAAGTATAACAGGAAATTTGTATGTACGTAGAGAATATATAAGAATGATAGGGTATAAGTTTTTTGTTATGCAAGCTGAAGAATGGAGATACGATGATGAAAATATATGAAACAAATCGTTTACATTTAAGGGAAATTGATGAGTCGTATGCTGAAAAAGTTCTTCAATATTACGACAGAAATCGTGAATTTTTAAAAGCCTGGGAAGAGTATAGACCAGAGGATTTTTTTACGTTAGATTATCAAAAGAAAAAGTTACAAAAGGATAGAAAAGAGTTCGCAGAAGGTAAAATCATTAGATTATGGATTTTTAAAAAGGGTGATGATACGAAAATAATTGGATGTATTTCATTTAATTTAATCGTTCGTGGAATTTACCAATCTTGTGTACTCAGTTATAAATTAGATAAGGAAGAGTTAAACAAAGGTTATACGACAGAAGCGCTTAGAAAAGCGATTCAAGTTGCTTTTGAGGAATTTCAATTACATCGTATAGAAGCACCGATTATGCCACGAAATTTAGCATCTATACAAGTCGTGACGAAGATAGGTTTTCAGTATGAGGGCGTGTCTAGGAAGATGTTAATGGTTAATGGAGTGTGGGAAGATCATATGCGCTGGGTATTGTTAAATGAGTAATAGAAAGCAGATGGTTATCTAGACATATAAACCGTCTGTTTTTTGTCTTGTATTTCGAAACTTTTGCGAAATTCTGTTATAATTAATAGTGTTACATACATAATGGTAGTGCAGGAGGCGCAGTCTTATGATTAATCAAGAACGTTTAGTAAATGAATTTATGGAGTTAGTACAAGTAGATTCTGAAACGAAATTTGAAGCAGAAATTTGCAAAGTATTAACAAAGAAATTTACAGATTTAGGTGTAGAAGTATTTGAAGATGACACAATGGCTGTTACTGGGCATGGTGCAGGTAACTTAATTTGTACATTACCAGCAACAAAAGATGGTGTTGATACAATTTACTTTACTTCTCATATGGATACAGTAGTTCCTGGTAATGGAATTAAGCCTTCTATTAAAGATGGATATATCGTATCAGATGGTACTACGATTTTAGGTGCAGATGATAAAGCAGGATTAGCATCCATGTTCGAAGCAATCCGTGTTTTAAAAGAGAAAAATATCCCTCATGGTACAATTGAATTTATTATTACAGTTGGAGAAGAATCTGGTCTTGTTGGTGCAAAAGCATTAGATCGTGAGCGCATTACTGCGAAATACGGTTACGCATTAGATAGCGATGGAAAAGTTGGTGAAATCGTTGTTGCAGCTCCAACACAAGCGAAAGTGAATGCGATTATTCGCGGGAAAACAGCTCATGCTGGTGTAGCACCAGAAAAAGGTGTATCTGCAATTACTATCGCAGCGAAAGCAATTGCGAAAATGCCACTTGGCCGTATTGATTCTGAAACAACTGCAAATATTGGACGTTTTGAAGGTGGTACACAAACGAATATCGTTTGCGATCACGTACAAATCTTTGCAGAAGCGCGTTCTTTAATCAATGAAAAAATGGAAGCGCAAGTTGCGAAAATGAAAGAAGCATTTGAAACAACTGCAAAAGAAATGGGCGGTCATGCAGACGTTGAAGTAAACGTTATGTATCCAGGATTTAAATTTGCTGATGGCGATCACGTTGTAGAAGTTGCAAAACGTGCAGCTGAAAAAATTGGTCGTACACCTTCTCTTCACCAAAGTGGTGGCGGAAGTGATGCAAACGTAATTGCAGGACACGGTATTCCAACAGTTAACTTAGCAGTTGGTTATGAAGAAATTCATACAACAAATGAAAAGATTCCTGTTGAAGAATTAGCGAAAACAGCAGAATTAGTTGTTGCAATTATTGAAGAAGTAGCGAAGTAATATAATAGAAAAAGCGTGTAAATCACAACTGATTTACACGCTTTTTATTTTGATTCGATTGCTTTTACAAGGCGGATCAGCCAATACAAGAAAATCCATGGCAGTATGTCCTTTGTTATAATGCCTAGTAGACTTGGAAGAATCCCTGCTACGTTAATATCAAAAATAGGGAGTAATAAATAATTAATTAAGATGATTAATATAATAATGAGAAATGTATAATTGAGGTTACTGTTTGATTTCATAATAGATCACTCCTTTTACAAAAATATCCATATCTATATTAAGTATAGCAAAAATAAGGATAAAAAGAATAAGTAATTATTATATTGTACATGAATTTGGTATAATGAAGGAACAAATGTTCTTTGGAGGGAGTGAGTACTATGCGAGAAATGTATCCGAAAAAGGGCCGTGTTATTTTACATGTAGATATGAATTGTTTTTTTGCATCTGTTGAAATTGCTCATGACCCATCATTACAGGGGAAGCCGTTAGCGGTTGCTGGAAATGAAAAAGAAAGAAAAGGAATTATCATCACATGTAGTTATGAGGCGAGAGAATATGGAATACGTACAACGATGCCACTTTGGGAAGCGAAAAGGTTATGTCCACAATTAGTTGTAAGGCGCCCTAATTTTACATTATATCGTGAAGCTTCATTTCAAATGTTTCAAATCCTTTCCCGTTTTACGGAAAAAATACAACCAGTATCAATAGATGAGGGATATTTAGATATTACAGATTGTTACGCACTCGGTTCACCTCTTGAAATAGCAAAGATGATTCAGCAAGCGTTATTAACAGAGTTACAGTTGCCGTGTAGCATCGGAATTGCTCCAAACCTTTTCCTAGCAAAAACAGCTTCTGATATGAAAAAGCCTCTCGGTATTACCGTGCTCCGAAAACGAGATATTCCAGAAATGATTTGGCCACTTCCGGTTGGAGCGATGCATGGGATTGGAGAAAAAACAGCTGAGAAATTAAATGATATTCATATACAAACAATTGAGCAGTTAGCGAAAGGGAACGAACATATCATTCGTGCTAAAATTGGAAAGCATGGTGTTGATTTACAAAAGCGGGCAAAAGGTGTGGATGATAGAGAAGTTGATCCGAGTCAAATGGGACAACATAAAAGCGTTGGTAATTCGATGACTTTTTCAAAGGATATGGAGGAAGAGAAAGAATTACTTGATATGTTAGAAAGGCTATCGAAATCAGTGAGTAAAAGATTACAAAAGCGAACTCTTGTCAGCTATAATATTCAGATTATGATTAAATATCATGATAGGCGGACAGTAACAAGGAGTAAGCAATTGAAAAATGCCATTTGGGAAGAACGAGATATTTTTCAAGCAGCATCTCGTTTATGGAAGCAACATTGGGACGGTGATTCCGTTCGTTTATTAGGTGTTACAGCTACTGAAATAGAGTGGAAGACTGAATCGGTGAAGCAATTAGATTTGTTTTCATTTGAAGAAGATGCGAAAGAAGAGCCGCTACTTGCTGTCATTGATCAAATTAATGATAAGTATGGAATGCCGATTTTACAACGAGGTAGTCAATTATTACGTAAACAAGAAAAGTCTTTTCAGCAAAAATTAGAAAATAAGTTTATGTAGAAGGTGCCATGAAGATGTAAATATCATGACACCTTTCATTTTTAACTTGCTTCTAAATCTAATGAAGTTTTCCACCCAGCTGCAGTAACGCCAGCTTCTAATAGCATTCTACTCACTATTTTTTCAATTAAGACTGCTGCATTTGTATTGCAATGTAATGTAGCTTGTATACACACTTTTTGCTTAGAATCTACGTCTTCACTATACAATTCTTTTAAACCGATGCCTTCAGAACTTACCATGTGCATAAGTAAAAAACGAATATGGGCTTCATGTTCTTCTGAACAAGTAAGAGAAAGGAAGTAGTTCGTTTGTTCAGGTGATTCTTCTTTTGATTTCTGATTCATAAAGAGAGCGATTGGGCGAAGTAGTATATTTGCTAGTAAAACGCCAGCTGCACCTAATATAGCTGCAATGAGAAAACCAGCGCCTGTAAGAGTACCAACAGCAGCAGCGCACCATAGGGTAGCCGCAGTATTAAGCCCCCTAATACTAAAACCATCGCGGATAATAACGCCGCCTCCTAAAAAACCAATCCCACTGACGACTTGAGCGGCAATACGTGAAGGGCTAGCATCGTGATCAATCATGACGGATAATAAAACAAATATACAGGCACCAAGTGATACGAGAGCATTTGTCCGTAGCCCAGCCATCCTATGTCTCCATTGTCGTTCCATTCCGATGCAAGCACCTACAATAATTGCAATAAATAATCTTAGTACAATGTCATACCATACCATCATGGTCACCTCCATACATATAAGTCCAAGTTATGTTTTTGAGAATGAGCGGGAAGCACCCGCTCATTCTCATTTTTATAACCAGCTATGAAACTTTTTAATATAAATTTTTTTTAGGAACTGTGTTAAGAAAGCATAGCCTAATAGTATTCCTACTAACCAAGGGAAATAGCTAAGTGGTAATGCTTGTAATCCAACGGCTGCTCCAAGTGGCGAGAATGGAATGTAAATTCCGATTGCCATAATACAAGCGGTTAATGAAAGAACCGGTACTGATGCAGTACTTTGAATAAACGGAATCTTCTGTGTTCGTATCATGTGAACAATTAAAGTTTGTGTTAGTAATCCAACGACAAACCAACCAGATTGGAATAATGATTGTTCGCTAGCTGTATTTGCGCCGAAGACGTTCCACATGACTACATATGTGATGATATCAAATATGGAACTAATGGGACCGATGCAAATAATGAAGTTTCGTAAGTTGGCAGTATCCCATTTTCTTGGTTTTTCTAAAAATTCTTTATCCATTTTGTCCCATGGAATAGAAAGTTGTGAAATATCATAAAGCAAGTTTTGAATTAAAAGGTGAATGGCAAGCATCGGCAAGAAGGGAATGAAAGCACTTGCTACCAACACACTAAATACATTTCCAAAGTTAGAGCTAGCTGTCATTTTAATATACTTTAAAATATTTCCGAATGTAGTGCGTCCTTCTAAAATACCTGCTTCTAATATCGTTAAACTTTTTTCAAGTAAAATAATGTCGGAAGACTCTTTTGCAATATCGGTAGCAGTATCAACAGATATGCCAACATCAGCTTCACGTAACGCTACGGCATCGTTAATGCCATCTCCCATATAACCTACAGTGTGTCCGTTTCCTTGTAATACTCGTATAATGCGAGATTTTTGCATTGGATTTAGTTTAGCGAATACAGTTGTTTCTTCGGCTAATTTTGCTAATGCTTTATCAGGTAAAGAATCGATTTCGTAACCAAGGACAGGCTCACCGATATTTAATCCAACTTCTTTGCAAACTTTTCTTGTCACGATTTCGTTATCGCCAGTTAAAATTTTCACTTGTACTCCATGCTTCTGTAATGCTTGAATGGCAGTAGCGGCAGATGGTTTCGGTGGATCTAAAAAGCCAATATATCCAGCGAGAATCATATCATTTTCATCTTGTACCGCGTACTCTGTATCATGTATTGGTCTATCTTTTTTATAAGCTACAGCAATAACACGCATACCTTCACTATTTAATGTCTCACTTAGTTGTTTTACATTTACGCGCATGTCATCGGTAAGAGAAACAACTTTGCCATCTACTTCAGTGTAGTTACAAATAGATAAAATTTCTTCTACTGCCCCTTTACAAACCATTGTATGTTCACCTGAAATATCTTTCACGATGACAGACATACGCCGGCGAGCAAAATCAAATGGAATTTCATCTAGTTTTTGAAAAACGGATGGATCAAATTTTTGATTTTCTTCTGTATGTTTTATAACGGCTTTATCTATTAAATTTTTCAATCCTGTTTGATAGAAGCTATTTAAATAGGCAAATTGTAGTACACGATTACATGTATTACCATTAGGATCTAAGTGCCGAACAAGTACAACTTTATCTTCTGTTAAAGTTCCTGTTTTATCGGTACAAAGAATGTTCATAGCACCTAAGTTTTGAATAGAATTCAGCTGTTTTACAATTACTTTCTGTTTAGACATGTTAACGGCACCTTTAGCTAAATTAGCAGTCACAATCATTGGTAACATTTCAGGTGTTAGACCAACTGCGATTGCAATAGCGAAGAAGAAAGCTTCTTGCCAATCCCCTTTTGTGAATCCGTTAATGAGAAGAACGATAGGTGCCATAATAAGCATGAATGTAATTAAGAGCCAGCTTACTTTGTTTACGCCTTTATCAAAGCTTGTTTCTACGCGTTTACCGATTACTTTTTTTGCTAAAGAGCCGAAATACGTATCAGTACTTGTGGAGACGACAACAGCTTTTGCGCTACCACTTACAATATTTGTCCCCATGAAGCAAAGATTTTCCATATCGAGTGGATTGTAATTTTTTTTCGTGCTTTTCGGTAATAGATGTTTATTTTCTGTATGATAGCAGTTTTCGTACTTTTCTACAGGTAGTGCTTCCCCCGTTAAAGAAGACTGATTTACAAATAAATCTTTAGCCGATAAAATACGCACATCAGCTGGAACAATGTCTCCGGCTGAAAGTGAGATAATATCGCCAGGTACAAGTTCCTCAATTGGAATTTCCGTTGTATCAGTTTGCTTTAAAATCTTTACATTTTTTGTTTCGTGTACAAATCTATCTATTCTAAAGACACTCGCCGTTGTTCGAACCATAGCCTTTAACTGATCCGCAGCTTTTTGAGAACGAAATTCTTGTAAAAAGCGAATCGTTGCACTTAGCATTACCATTACAGATACGACAATAGTTCCTTGTATGTCATCTGTGAAAAAAGAAAGTGCGCCGAGAGCTAATAAAACAAAAATAAATGGATTTTTAAATGCCAGCAGAAATTGAATGTACCACGGTGATGTTTTATTATGAGCTACTTCATTAAGGCCATATAAAGAAAGTCTACGAGACGCTTCTTCTTTAGAGAGTCCATTTTCTGTTGTTTCTAAAAGTTGTAACGCTTTGTTTGTATCCTGCGTTGCGGCTTCCACTAATAATTTGTTATTTGTTTTCATACAATCTTGATCGTATGAATGTGTCGTTTCTTGTCTTTGTAAATTTAACATCGGTAGTTCCTCCTTTTTCATGGAGGAGGAAACAAGCTGTTACTCGACTATTTAAAATTAGGAGGAACAGTTTCTTTCCTACCTCCATGATGAAATATTAACGTAAAACATATGGGTATCTGGGCCGAATCATCAATTGCCAACTGTTCCTCACCTCCGTACAATTTAGTAGTTTCTGAATATGCTATGTTTGTTTCATAGTAAGGTGCATAATACGTAAAAAGACCTTTACTCAAAACGAGTAAAGGTCTGAATTCGCAGTTAAAAGAGTCCACAACAAAGACTGTTAGTAAATATAGATCAAAACAGTTTTGTGTATGACAAAATATACGCACCTCTCCCTCGTTGAGTTTTAGCACTGTATAGCATAGGTACTGAAACCAGCTACGTTAAAAAAGGCCTTCATTCCGACCTTTCCTGTTGACCCATTGGCGTCTCTCGACATTTTTGGGCAGCAGCGTTTCTCTATACAGGAGCCTCACCTAACAGAGACCATATTCAATTACAATTTGAATGTTAGCACTGTAAATTTATAGTGTCAATATCTTTTTTTTGAAAAATCAAATAGGTTTATGATGGCTATATAGTAGGAAATAAGCGGAGTTTTTTTGAAATAAGGTTGGAAAATAAATATTGTAATGAACATAAACAAAAAGCACTGATCACAGTGCTTTTTGTTATAGATTATGAGATTGTAGCATTTTCAAAAATAACAATCTCTGAACTGTTTGCAGTTGAAACGCGTTGTGCATAATATGTTAAAGCTGAAGAAATATATGTTGGTAACGAATCATTTGTATGTGTTGTTGTATATTCATGGATTAACTCTTTCAAAGTCGTCCATTCTAATTGTGCTGGGTGATCAGACACGAAAGAACTTACCCAGCGATCAAATGAAGATGAAAAATCAGTTTGTAAACGAAATGCTTCTTTCATAATAAAACGCTCCCTTAAAATGTAATATAATCATTTTAACATAAAACACGAACAATATCTAAATTTTTTGAGTATAACGTTCGTGATATATAGTTGTCTAGATGATTGGTTGTGTAAATTCGATTTGCCATTTGAAATAACATTCCGTAAGATGAAAGGTAGATTATATAAAGAGCTGGAGGAAAGAAAGTGGAATTTGTATTTTTAGGAACTGGTGCAGGTGTTCCTTCGAAAGGAAGGAACGTTTCAGCAATTGCTTTGCAATTGTTAGAAGAACGAGGACAAACTTGGTTATTTGATTGTGGCGAGGCGACGCAACATCAAATATTACATACATCAGTACGTCCACGCCGCATTGAAAAAATATTTATTACGCATTTACATGGTGATCATATTTTTGGATTGCCTGGTTTATTAGGAAGCCGTTCGTTTCAAGGAGGGACTACCCCTTTAACAGTGTATGGACCAAAAGGAATTAAACAATTTATTGAAGTAGCATTATCAGTAAGTACGACACATGTAAAATACCCACTTGAAATTGTTGAGATAACAGAAGAAGGTACTGTGTTTGAAGATAATGAATTTCATGTGGAAACGAAAAGATTGTCACACGGTATTGAATGTTTTGGGTATCGTATTATAGAGAAAGATATACAAGGCGCCCTTTTAGTCGATAAATTGCTGGAGATGGGTGTGAAACCAGGTCCACTCTTTAAGCGTTTAAAAGATGGAGAAGTGGTTGAATTGGAAAATGGTACGATACTAAACGGACAAGATTTTATCGGCCCACCTCAAAAAGGAAGAATTATTACCATTTTAGGTGATACAAGATTTTGTGAAGCGAGTAGAGAGCTGGCACAAGACGCTGACGTACTAGTTCATGAAGCAACTTTTGCGGCAGAAGATGAACAACAAGCGTATGATTATTTTCATTCCACATCTAAGCAAGCTGCGAGTATTGCACTTCAGGCAAATGCAAAACGATTAATATTGACTCATATTAGTTCTCGTTATCAAGGGGATACGTATAAGGAATTATTGAAAGAGGCAAGAGAGCTATTTTCTAATACAGAAATAGCAACGGATTTAAAATCATTTCCAGTAGAAAGATAATAATGATATGAAAAAATGGCGACGAGAGGTTGCCATTTTTTTTTCTAAAAAAAATAAAATAAAACTGTTATCATTTTATGCTTATATTAGATGAAACAGAAATTTTTAATGATGTGAAGATATAGGATAAAAATACATAGTATCGATTATTTAGAAAAACTGTTATATAAGTCAGACGACATACGAATGATACAAATAGCAAAAACGGAATTTTATTCAGAACTTTTAAAATTCATTAAAAGTAAGCGTTTTATTAAAAACAAGTTATAATGAGGGCAGATTATAATTTATCCCAATTTAATGGGCAGTAAGACTCTACCTCAAAATTCGCGAATGCGAGGAATTTAGGCGAGAGATACCTGCTCGTAAAAGCACGATTGTTGTGGGCTAATAATTATTGGGAATGGACAAAACTCCCACTGATTATAGTTTCACTTGTTTATGCTATCCTTGTAAGTGGTTCTGTGTTAAACTTTGGATTGCTACCAGACTTTATTGTGGATTAGCTTATATTATTTTTAAATGAAGGTAATGCTAAGTTTCTTATTTCATATGACAACTAGTATTATTTCAGGATAGATTGTTTCATTGTTATTCAAAAACGATCCAATTCGTATAGCGGAACAAATTCGTAGTACAACTGGAAAAGCAACCAATTCGGTAGCTTAATAGAATAGTAAAAAATTTTTTCATAGAGGTTTAGGGGGAGTTATGATGAAGTATCGCTCAGTATTTGATATTATCGGTCCAGTTATGATTGGTCCATCAAGTTCACATACAGCAGGCGCAGCAAGAATGGGGCAAGTTGCTCGCCAGCTGTTTCGTCATGAACCAGAAAGAGTAAGCATTTCATTATATGGATCATTTGCAAAGACGTATCGTGGGCATGGTACGGATGTAGCACTAATCGGTGGGATATTAGGGTTTGAAACAGATGACTTACGTATTCCAGAGGCGCTAGACATAGCAAAAGAGCGCAAAATCGAAGTAGAATTTATTGAAGAAGATGCTAATGCACCGCATCCAAATACAGCGAGAATTCGTTTGTATAAAGGTGAGGAAGAAATTGAAGTTGTTGCTTGCTCAATTGGTGGCGGTAAAATTGAAGTTGTAGAATTAAACGGATTCGATCTTCAATTATCAGGCACGAGTCCAGCACTACTTATTGTAAATAACGATCGCTTCGGTGCTATTGCAGCAGTAGCTTCAATCCTTGCGAAACACGAGATTAACATTAGTACAATGAGTGTTTCTCGTAAAGAAAAAGGAAGAAGAGCGCTTATGGTCATCGAAACAGATGAAATATTAGCAGATGAAGTGATTGAAGAAATAAAAGCGCAACAAAATATTTGTCAAGTAACTATTATGGAATAATTGCAGGGGGGACACACCATGTTTCGGAACGCAGCGGAACTAGTGGCGCAAGCTAAAGAACAAAATGTAAAAATCGCAGAAATTATGATTCAATGTGAAATGGAAACAAGAAGTATTTCACGTGAAGAAGTAATTGCTGGTATGGAAAAGAACTTAGTCGTGATGGAGCAAGCAGTAGAACGTGGTATTCGCGGAGTGAAATCACCAACTGGTTTAACTGGTGGAGATGCTGTAAAAGTTCAGGCGTATATGAAGAGCGGAAAAGGCTTATCTGGAGATACGATTTTGGACGCAGTGAGTAAAGCTGTTGCAACAAATGAAGTAAACGCGGCGATGGGAATTATTTGTGCAACACCAACAGCAGGTTCTGCTGGAACAGTGCCAGGTGTACTATTTGCACTAAGAGAAAAATTGCAGCCTACACGTGAAGAAATGATTGAATTCTTATTTACAGCGGGAGCTTTCGGTATGGTTGTTGCGAATAACGCTTGTATTTCTGGTGCAGCGGGAGGATGCCAAGCTGAAGTTGGTTCAGCAAGTGGAATGGCAGCTGCAGCTGCAGTTGAAATGGCTGGTGGAACACAAGAGCAAGCAGCTACAGCGATGGCAATTTCATTAAAGAACATGCTTGGTTTAGTATGCGATCCTGTTGCAGGACTTGTAGAAGTACCTTGCGTAAAACGTAATGCAGCAGGAGCTGCAAATGCGATGATTTCAGCTGATTTAGCATTAGCTGGTGTAACGAGTACTATTCCATGTGATGAAGTAATTGAGGCGATGTTTAGAATCGGACAAACGATGCCAGTAGCACTTCGTGAAACAGCTGAAGGTGGACTTGCAGCAACACCGACTGGTCGCCGTCTGCAAGAAGAGATTTTTGGGAAGACGAATAACTAAAAATATATGTTTATAAAAAATGGAGCTCAAGTAAGATTGAGCTCCATTTTTTAGTTTCCTTTTGTTAATTGTTCTAACGTTTTCCCAAGATTATGTGATCGTTGCGCTGCCTGTGTAATACAAGAAATAAGCGCTTGTTGAAATTGGTGTTCTTGTAATACTTCAATGCCCGCTTCGGTCGTTCCACCAGGAGAGGTAATTTCCTTTCGCAAAATAGACGGGTGTTTTTCACTTGCTTTTAGCATTTCGGCAGCACCAATCATCGTTTGGAGAATAAGTGACTTTGCAACATCTTCTTTTAAACCGATTTTTTTTGCAGCTTCTTCCATCGCTTCTACTACGTAATAAATATAAGCAGGCCCACTTCCAGATAATGCAGTGACAGCATGCATATCTTCTTCCTCTACAACAGAGACGAGACCAATCGTTTCAAATAAAGCTATGGCAGTTTGAATATGTTCTTTTGTTGCATGTTTTGAAGGTGAGATAGCAGTAGCTGATTTTAAAATAGCTGCAGATGTATTGGGCATGGCACGAATAATCGGAATGTCTTTTTCAAGTAGGTCTCTAATCGAGTGAGTAGAAACACCTGCTAATAACGAAATAATAAGCAGGTTATTATGTATGTCTTCTTTAAAAGGGGTAAGCGCTTCTGCGACATCTTTTGGCTTCATTGCTAGAAACAGAATATTTGTATTAGTAAGTAGTTCTTTTTTATTATGTGTACCTTTGACACCATATTTGTTATGTAGCTCCTGTAACCTTGCCTCGTTAGAACGATTACTTACAGTAATTTGTTCGCCTTTCACAACATTTGCATGTAATAAGCCACCAATAATCGCTTCAGCAATAGAGCCTGCACCGAGAAAGGAAATGTTTTGAATAGACATGATGTTCCTCCTTTAAATTTGGTTAGAAATTCTTATAAATGTACATACATTCGTTTTTAAATAGGAAACACCTCTTTTTGTCTGAAAATAATGACAAATATATATAGAAGTTGTAAACTGAAGAAGTATTCATTTTTGAACCGGAAAGAGACAGGGGGGCTAAGCATGACGGCGATTCATCGAATGGAGATTCCTGTGCCATTTGCAGTTGAAACTGTGAATGTGTTTTTAGTTGAGGGGGAGACATTAACATTAATTGATACAGGGACGAATACAGAAGAGGCAAGAAATGCGTTAGAAAGTCAATTAGGTACATTAGGATATACGATAGAAGATATTAAAACAGTAGTTATTACGCATCATCATGCGGATCATTGTGGGCTTTTAAATATATTTTCTGAGAAGACGAACATTATTGGACACCCTTGGAATGAGCCGTGGATCACGCAAAATCCAGAATTTTTAAAGCGATATCATGAGTTTTTTAGAGAGACGGCTTTACAATTTGGTGTTCCAGCAGCATTTTTGAAAGACGAGGCGTTATTGACGACAAGGACACTGAAATATTCTTGTAATAGATCGTTAACGCATACTGTGAGAGAGGGAGATCGTATTGATTCAATGCCTGGGTTTACAGTAATTGAAACACCAGGTCATGCTTCCACTCATATTTCATTATATAGAGAATCTGATGGAATACTAATTGGAGGGGATGCTCTCATTAGTCATATTTCTTCGAATCCAATATTAGAACCACCATATGAAGGACAAACAGAAAGGGCGCGCCCATTGTTACAATATAATCAAACGTTAAAGCGTTTAAGTGAAATGAATATTTCGCGCATTTTATCAGGACATGGAGAAGATGTTCTCAATGTGAAGCAACTTATTGAAACGAGATTACAAAAGCAAGAAACACGTGCATTTAAAGTGCTTGAGTTATTAAAGGAAAAACCAATGACAGCATTTGAAGTATGTGTAAAACTATTTCCGGTATTGTATAAGGAACAATTACCACTTACTATTTCAGAAACGGTTGGACAATTAGACTTTTTAGCATATAATCAACAAGTGATGATTGATGAATCTTCGCAACAATTGATTTATTATGCAAAGTAGGTGACAGCAATGACGGGACGTTTACAAAATAAAGTAATCGTCATTACAGGTGCTTCTAGTGGAATTGGAGAGCAAGTTGCAATGCAGGTTGCAGAGCAAGGGGCGACTCCAGTATTAATGGCTAGAACAGAAGAGAAATTAAAAGCATTAGTAGACAAAATTAAAGAAACTTATAATACGCCTTGCTATTATTATGTATTAGATGTAAGTGAAGAGACGGGGGTAAAATCTGTTTTTTCAAAAGTATTACAAGAGGTAGGACGTATTGATATATTAGTAAACAATGCGGGATTTGGTATTTTTAAAACGTTTGAAGATGCGTCAATGGATGAAGTGAAAGATATGTTCCAAGTAAATGTATTTGGATTAGTAGCTTGTACGAAAGCGGTACTACCTTATATGGTGAAAAGAAACGAAGGACATATTATTAATATTGCTTCACTTGCTGGGAAAATTGCAACGCCGAAATCGAGTGCATATGCAGCGACGAAACATGCAGTATTAGGATTTACGAATAGTTTACGCATGGAGTTGTCTAGTACGAATGTTTTCGTAACAGCGATTAATCCAGGTCCGATAGATACAAACTTTTTTGAAATAGCTGATCAATCCGGTACATATGTGAAAAATATGGGACGATACATGTTAAAACCAACATATGTAGCAGAGCAAATTGTAAAATCGATGCAAACGAAAAAGCGTGAAGTAAACTTACCGAAATGGATGGGCATTGGTCCGAAACTTTATGCTTTATTCCCAGGTTTATTTGAGCGTGTTGCAGGTAAATCATTAAGTAAAAAATAGGAGATTTCCATATGGAAATCTCCTATTTTTTTACCCCGCTTTAATGGGCAGTAAGACCCCCCCTCAAAATTCAGCGAAAGCAAAGAAGTTAGGTGGGGGATCAACTGCCCATAAAAGTCCGATTGGTTCAACTAATAATCAGTGGGGGATGAAGAAAACCCCCACTGATTAAAGTTTCACTTTATTTTCCAGTCACATAATCGTAAACGATATCCTCAACTGCCTCGTATACATCAATTTTAGTATTTGAATGAATGATCGTTTGAATATGTTTAATAAGCATTTCCTGATCCTCATTTGACATAGGATTACATTGATATTGCTGAAAACTTTTTATAATCATTTTCTCAATTAATTTTTCATTCATGTTTTCCCCGCCTGTATGTACGTATGTATTGTTTTATTGTACTTGAAGTGAAACAAAAAAACTACTATGCACTATTTTTGTATAAAAATTCAGTGGTGTATATTATTTTTCTAGTAAAATTAAGTTTTTTAAGTTTGTAAAATTTATAAATATTTAATTGACTCTATAAATATACAATATTATAATCATACTTAATTTAAAGAATCGATATGAGGAGGAGCATATGAAAGTCGCGATTATTGGAGCAACTGGGTATGGAGGTATTGAGTTAATTCGGTTATTAGAGCAACATCCATATTTTTCGATAGCATCTCTTCATTCTTTTTCCCAAGTTGGCGAGTGTATAACAAATGTATATCCGCATTTTCAAAATGTTCTTGTTCATACGTTACAAGAAATTGATGCGGGGGAAATAGTGAAAGAAGCAGAAATTGTGTTTTTGGCAACCCCGGCAGGAGTATCAGCGGAGCTAACTCCAAAATTATTAGCAGTAGGTTTAAAAGTAATTGACTTATCTGGAGACTTTCGTATGAAAGATCCTTTCATATATGAACAGTGGTATAAAAGGACAGCTGCAAAAGAAGGAGTTCTTAGTAAAGCTGTATATGGGCTAAGTGAATGGAAAAGGTCCGAGGTTCAAAAGGCAAATTTAATTGCAAATCCGGGATGCTTTGCTACAGCTGCATTATTAGCGACATTGCCATTAGTTCGTAGCGACATAATTGAAGAAAATTCCATTATTATTGATGCGAAATCAGGAGTATCTGGAGCAGGCAAAACGCCAACAACAATGACTCACTTTCCTGAGTTATACGATAACTTGCGTATTTATAAAGTAAATGAGCATCAACACGTTCCTGAGATTGAGCAAATGCTTGCGGAGTGGAATAGGGAAACGAAGCCAATCACGTTTAGTACACATTTAATACCGATATCACGGGGAATTATGGTTACACTTTATGCGAAAGTAAAACGAGAAATGGAAATAGAACAACTTCAAAAATTATATGAAGAAACGTATGAACAAGAGCCTTTCATTCGAATTCGTACGCAAGGAGAGTTTCCAAGTCCGAAAGAAGTGAGGGGCTCAAATTATTGTGATATGGGGATAGCTTACGATGAAAGAACAGGAAGAGTGACAGTCGTTTCTGTTATAGACAATATGATGAAAGGTGCGGCTGGGCAAGCGATTCAAAATGCAAATATAATAGCGGGACTAGAAGAGACAACAGGTTTACAACATATGCCGCTTTATCTATAAGGGGGACATGATGATTAAAGTAGCGTCTATTACAAAATTAGAAAATGGTTCAATTGTAACGCCGAAAGGCTTTTCGGCAATTGGTACTGCAAATGGTTTGAAAAAGGAGAAAAAGGATTTAGGTGCCATCGTTTGTGATGTACCAGCATCATGTGCCGCTGTGTATACAACGAATCAAATACAAGCAGCACCCTTGCAAGTAACGAAGGATAGTATAGCGACTGAGGGGAAATTACAAGCTATTATCGTCAATAGTGGAAATGCAAATGCTTGTACAGGAATGAAAGGATTACAAGATACATACGAGATGCGTGCATTAGGGGCGGAACATTTTGGAGTGAAAGAAAATTACGTTGCAGTAGCTTCAACAGGTGTAATTGGTGTTCCGCTGCCGATGGAGATAATCCGAAAGGGAATTGCAACTCTTATCCCGGCGAAGGAAGAAAGGGAAGCCCATTCTTTTTCTGAAGCAATCTTAACGACGGATCTTATAACGAAAGAAACTTGCTATGAGATGATGATTGATGGGAAGAAAGTGCTGATTGCTGGTGTTGCGAAAGGTTCAGGGATGATTCATCCAAATATGGCAACGATGCTAAGTTTTATTACGACAGACGCTCATATAGAGCATGACGTATTACAAACAGCATTATCACAAATCACGAATCATACATTCAATCAAATTACGGTAGATGGAGATACTTCTACGAATGATATGGTCATCGTTATGGCAAGTGGATTATCAGAAACAAGGCCGATAAATATGGAACATACAGATTGGGAAACTTTCGTATTTGCTTTACAGAAGGTATGTGAAGATTTAGCAAAAAAAATTGCGCAAGATGGTGAAGGCGCTACGAAGTTAATAGAAGTAAATGTGCTAGGAGCTCAAACGAATGAAGAGGCAAAAAAAATTGCAAAGCAAATAGTCGGTTCGAGTCTTGTGAAAACAGCAATATATGGTGAAGACCCAAACTGGGGGCGAATTATTAGCAGTATTGGACAAAGTGAAGTAGCTATTAATCCGAACACAATTGACATCACTCTTCAATCTATATCGGTATTAAAAAATAGTGAGCCTCAAATATTTTCTGAAGAAGAAATGAAAGAGAGATTACAAGAAGATGAAATAGTGATTAATGTGTACTTACACTTAGGTGAAGAGACAGGATCAGCTTGGGGCTGTGACTTAAGCTATGAATATGTGAAAATAAACGCTTGTTATCGTACATAAGGAGAGAGAAGATGAGCGATTATATTGTAGTGAAATGCGGCGGTAGTATGTTGAATCAATTACATGGTGTGTTTTTTGAATGTATAAAGAAATTGCAACAGAAGTATAAAGTAGTGATTGTCCATGGTGGTGGGCCAGAAATTGATGCCAAATTAAAAGATTGTAACATCAACGTAGAAAAAAGAGATGGATTACGCGTAACACCAAAAGAAGTTATGGATGTTGTTCAAATGGTGCTATGCGGAAGTACGAATAAAAAACTCGTAATGAATTTACAAAAGCATAATTTACTTGCTGTAGGTTGTTCAGGGTGTGACGGCAATTTACTTCAAGTTCAACCTGTCAGCGAGGAGATAGGATATGTGGGAGAAGTAAGTTATGTAGAAACAGCCTTATTAAAAGGATTAATAAATATGGGGTATATTCCTGTTATTGCTCCAATCGGGGTAAATGGTAATGAAATTTATAACATAAATGCGGACAATGCTGCAGCTGGGATTGCGGCCGCGTTAGGGGCAAAAGAGCTTGTTTTTATTACGGATGTAGATGGAATATTACATGAAGGGAATTTGGTAAAGGAAACGGATGAATCTGAAATTGCAACTTTTATAGAAACAGGTGTTATTACAGGTGGGATGATTCCGAAAGTACAGGCGGCACTAGCATCATTAAAAATGGGAGTGCAAAAGATAAGTATTGTGAATGGTACAAAAGATTTTACTGAGGTTACGGGAGAGTGTATTGGAACGACGGTAACGAAAGGCGTGAGTATTGCATGACGAGTCATCTTTTTCAAACGTATGGCAGAAGAACTATTGAGTTTGTAAAGGGAACTGGAACGAAAGTTATTGATAATAAAGGTAAGGAGTATTTAGATTTTACATCAGGAATTGGCGTATGTAATTTAGGACATTGTCACCCTACTGTTCTCAAAGGTGTACAAGAGCAACTTGATGATATATGGCATATATCTAACCTGTTTACAAACAGCTTACAAGAAGAAGTTGCGTCATTATTAACAGAAAATAGAGCATTAGATTATGTGTTTTTCTGTAATAGTGGGGCAGAGGCAAATGAAGCGGCTTTAAAGTTAGCACGTAAGCATACTGGAAAATCTCTCGTCGTAACATGCCAGCAGTCTTTTCACGGTAGAACATTTGGAACGATGAGTGCAACGGGCCAAGATAAGGTAAAAGAAGGATTTGGTCCATTACTTCCATCTTTTTTACATATCCCTTTTAACGATATTAAAGTATTAGAGGAAGTAATGAATGAAGAAGTTGCGGCGGTAATGGTAGAAGTTGTTCAAGGAGAGGGAGGAGTAATACCTGCTGATCTATCTTTTTTGAAAGAGATTGAAACATTATGTAATAAGTTCGGTTCCTTATTTATTATAGACGAAGTACAAACGGGGATAGGAAGAACAGGGACATTATTTGCTTACGAACAAATGGGAATAACACCTCATATCGTTACTACCGCTAAGGCGCTTGGAAATGGCATTCCAGTTGGAGCAATGATTGGCCGGAAAGAACTTGGAATATCGTTTCCTGCAGGGTCACATGGTTCAACGTTTGGTGGAAATTATATTGCAATGGCTGCGGCGAAAGAAGTATTGCAAATAACTAAGAAACCATCGTTTTTAAAAGAAGTAAAGGAAAAGGGCGAGTACGTATTACAGAAGTTGCAAGAGGAATTACGACATGTCGAATGTATTCAAAATATACGTGATAAGGGGCTTATGGTTGGAATTGAATGTACGCATGAAGTTGCAAGTTTTATAGAACAACTAGAAAAAGAGGGACTTCTCGTATTACAAGCAGGCCCTAATGTTATAAGACTATTACCGCCACTCATTGTCACGAATGAAGAGTTAGAACAGGCAGTATATATAATAAAAAAAGTAGTTTGTACAAAAAACGTATCAATCATATAAGGGGGAAGTTTCATGTCAACTGTACAAGTACCGAAATTAAATACGAAAGATCTTTTAACACTAGAAGAATTAACGAAAGAAGAAATTATTTCTTTAATTGAGTTCGCTATA
Source organism: Bacillus sp. BD59S (assembly GCF_007363175.1). Classification (NCBI taxonomy): domain Bacteria; kingdom Bacillati; phylum Bacillota; class Bacilli; order Caryophanales; family Bacillaceae; genus Bacillus; species Bacillus sp. BD59S. The sequence continues at coordinate 3,824,892 of NZ_CP034686.1, read as the reverse complement.
TATTTAAAAAAGAATAAGCAAGAGCCTTTATTACAAGGCAAAATATTAGGGCTTATTTTTGATAAGCATTCAACTCGTACTCGTGTATCTTTTGAAGCGGGAATGGTACAACTCGGGGGACATGGTATGTTTTTAAGTGGAAAAGAGATGCAAATGGGAAGAGGAGAAACCGTTTCAGATACTGCGAAAGTATTATCACAGTATATTGACGGGATTATGATACGTACATTCTCACACGCGGATGTAGAAGAGCTTGCAAAAGAATCGAGTATTCCTGTTATTAACGGTTTAACGGATGATCATCATCCTTGTCAAGCATTGGCAGACCTCATGACGATATATGAAGAAACAAATACATTTAAAGGAATAAAATTGGCTTACGTAGGTGACGGAAATAATGTATGTCATTCATTGTTGCTAGCGAGTGCAAAAGTCGGAATGCATATGACTGTTGCAACGCCTGTAGGGTATGAACCAAATGAGGAAATTGTAAAAAAAGCGTTAACGATTGCTGAAGAAACAGGAGCGAAAATTGAAATTTTGCATAACCCTGAACTAGCGGTGAATGAAGCAGATTTCATTTATACTGACGTTTGGATGAGCATGGGGCAAGAGGGCGAAGAAGAGAAATATACTTTATTTCAGCCATACCAAATCAATAACGAACTTGTTAAGCATGCGAAGCAAACGTATCGTTTCTTACACTGTTTACCTGCCCATCGTGAAGAAGAAGTAACAGGCGAAATTATAGATGGACCACAGTCTATCGTATTTGAGCAAGCCGGTAATCGACTGCATGCGCAAAAAGCATTATTAGTAAGTTTATTTAAAAATGTAGAAGAGCTTTTCTAAATGATGTACACCTCCAGTTGTTAGATATAAATAACTGGAGGTGTGCTTTTTTATATTGAAATGTCGTATGTATATTTGGTTAACCGTCTTTATATCATTTATAATAAAAAGAGTAAACTAAATTTGTTTTTCATATCATGTAAGGACATACTAGATAAAAAAATATAGTTAAAGAGATGATGAGGGTGAAAACAACTAAGAAAACATATTCGTTTTTTCAGCGGATGTGGAGAATGTTAAAGTTTCAATATTATAAGTTGCTTCGGTCGCCAGAAGGCGCAAAGAAAGTATCGTTAGGGTTTGCGATTGGTTTTGGTTTAGAGATGTTGGTTATATATACGGCATCGCTCGTCTATTTAATATTTTATCCAATCGTCAGGTTAGCAAAGGGATCTTTTCCTGCTGCGGTGATTGGCAATATTATCGGGAAAATATCATTTTTACCGGTATTTTTATTTCCATTTGCTTATGCGTTAGGAAAAATGATTTATCCATTTCATGTAAAAAAAATACATCATGAACCCTTTACGATATCGGACTTGTTTTCGAGTCACATTTTTACGATATTAAAGGGGTTATTACAAAGTGAAGTGTATGTATTAATTGGAATGACGATTTTAGGGGTTGTGTTTGGGGTAATTTCATATTTTGTTGTGCATTATTTGTATGAAAAGAACCGTAAGTTACGTTTGAAGAATAGAAAGAAAAAAGTGAGAGAACCACTCATGCAAATATAAAGAATGGCACATTCATTTTCTCCTTTGAATATGTTTAAGAAAAAGGGGGAGAGAATGGATGTATTATTACTATGTACCTCGAGTATACCCATATACAAATTATTATCCAGTAAATGATATGAGGCAGCAATTTGGAGGGTACCCACAGCAACAATTTCAGCAAATACCACAAATACCACAACAACAGCCTATGCAAGAACACAAACCATATTTAACGACATGGCCATATTCAAATGTATACTATGGTAATTATTACGAATCATAAAGCTGCTTCTATTTAGAAGCAGCTTTATGCGTTTGTTTTCAAAATTAAATTTTGAATGGTTTGAAGAGAGTGAATGAGCTTTTCACGTTCTTCCTCAGATAATGTTTGGAAATTTTCTTTTAATTTGTCTAAAATGAATTGTTGATACTGATTTACTAACAATTTCCCTTCAGTTGTTAGGGAAATTAAAATGACCCGTCGATCTTTTTCGCTATAATGACGCTCTATTAGTTCCTCTTGAATCAGTTTGTTTAAAAGAGGTGTCATGTTAGGCCTTGAAATCGCTAGCCGCTTGCCGATTTCGGAAACTGCTAATGTACCATTTTCATGCAGAAGCAGTAATACTTGTGTATGTGATGGCGGCATATGTCTTTGAGAAGAAAATTCTCCAGGGAGCATAAATTTGCGATAAAAAAGAGGCACTAGCGAAAGAAGATGATCAACAATACGTTCCCACTCGCGTGATTCCATATAAAGGCCCCCCTTCCACTCTCATTGTAACAAAAAAGACATGTTATAAAAATAGAATTGTTTCATGTGAATTTTAATATTTGTAGGCCAACACTTTTTTTGTAAAGGAATCAGCAATAATCGAATAGCCTTTATCATTTGGGTGTACTTGGTCAAAGAGTAATTCTTTCTTATCATTCGATATTAATTTGCGAATTGGTAAAACGATAGATGGTTGATTTGCTTTTGCAATGGAATAAACAGATTCATTCCAGCCATCTAAAAACATATCTGCATAACTTGCGATGGAGTCATCGAGTTGTAACGGGTTATAGAGTTCAGAAAGAATGAGTAAAGCATCCGGATTTTGATCTCGGACTGTCTTTACAATATTTTTTACATCCGCTTCAAAATGAGCTTTTTCTTTATTTAACATTTTAATACCGTCTATAACACCGACATCACGATTTAAGCGAAACAAATTATTTCCCCCAATATTAATTGTAATAATATTGGCTGCTCTAATTTTTTGTTTTACATCCTCTGATTGAACTTTTTTAGCGAGACGATCTGTTGTAAGACCGTTTATCCCAAGGTTTTCTACAGTAATTGGTTTATGAATTTGTGCTTCTATTTGTTTAGAGGCTAATTCAGCAAATCCGCCTTGTGTCGATCCATATCCTTTGGCGAGCGAATCACCTAGTACGAGATGATAAAAGGAATCGTTTGTTTGCTTATCAATCCAACTTGGAGTAGATGTTTTTTCTGTTTTTTCTTCGGGTTCATTTTGTTTTGTCTCATCGTTCTTTTCAAAATAAGAATAAGAAATGATTAGAAGGAGGAGACAAACAATTGTTAAGATGACTTTTTTCATAAATTCATCCTCCTTGTAATTGGTAATTGTATCATATTCAGCAGTATTAACAATGTAAGGGCATATTATATGTTTATGAAAAGTTTACAATAACTTTACAGAAAATTTGTAGAAGTATGTCAAAAAATATTGACGATATGAAAGTACATTATATATGATAATGTCAGATAAGGTGAAATTTTAATTAGTAGGGCTTTATTTCCCGATGAGTAAAATCTCACCAATCGAGCGTTTAAGAGGACTACTCATTAGCGCAGGATGAAATGAAAATCTTATCTCCAATAGAAGAAAAAAGGTATGTGATTAGAGACGGATTCATTTCATTATTTTTGGTAATTGTATAAGGGGGATTTTTTGTGAAAAAGTCAAAAAAAATGCTAGCTGGAGCAACTCTTGCTATTGGCGTTATAGCGCCGCAAGTATTGCCAGCAACAGCTCATGCGGATGAGCAAACTGGGGAGAGTACGGTTAACTTACGAATTCTAGAAACATCAGATATTCACGTTAACTTAATGAATTACGATTATTATCAAACGAAAACCGATAATAAAGTAGGTCTCGTGCAAACTGCAACACTTGTGAATAAAGCACGTGAAGAAGCGAAGAACTCTGTCCTATTTGATGATGGAGATGCATTACAAGGGACACCGCTTGGAGATTATGTAGCGAATAAAATAAATGATCCGAAGAAGCCTGTGGATCCTAGTTATACACACCCATTATATCGTTTAATGAATTTAATGAAGTATGACGTCATCTCTCTTGGGAATCATGAATTTAACTACGGTTTAGATTATTTAAACAAAGTAATTAGTAAAACAGAATTCCCGGTTATTAACTCGAACGTTTATAAAGATGATAAAGATAATAATGAAGAGAATGATCAAAATTACTTTAAACCATATCATGTTTTTGAAAAAGAAGTAGAAGATGAATCAGGTCAAAAACAAAAAGTGAAAATTGGCGTAATGGGATTTGTTCCACCTCAAGTTATGAACTGGGATAAAGCAAATTTAGAAGGAAAAGTGAAAGCGAAAGATATAGTTGAAACAGCGAAGAAAATGGTGCCAAAAATGAAAGCAGAAGGTGCAGATGTTATCGTTGCACTAGCACATTCCGGTGTTGATAAGAGTGGATACAACGTTGGCATGGAAAACGCATCGTATTATTTAACAGAAGTTCCTGGTGTAGATGCAGTGTTAATGGGACACTCACATACTGAAGTGAAGGACGTATTTAATGGTGTTCCAGTTGTAATGCCTGGTGTCTTTGGAAGTAACTTAGGTATTATTGATATGCAATTGAAAAAGGTAAACGGAAAATGGGAAGTACAAAAAGAGCAATCGAAGCCGCAACTTCGTCCGATTGCTGATAGTAAAGGGAACCCATTAGTAAAATCTGATGAAAAATTAGTTAATGAAATTAAAGATGATCACCAAGCGACAATTGATTATGTGAATACAGCTGTAGGAAAAACGACAGCGCCAATCAATAGTTATTTCTCATTAGTACAAGATGATCCTTCTGTACAACTTGTAACAAATGCACAAAAATGGTATGTAGAAAAGTTATTTGCTGAAAATGGACAGTATAGCAAATATAAAGGAATTCCAGTTTTATCTGCAGGCGCACCATTTAAAGCAGGTGGCCGAAACGGTGCTACATATTATACGGATATTCCAGCTGGAACGTTAGCAATTAAAAACGTTGCAGATTTATATGTATATCCAAATACGTTATATGCTGTAAAAGTAAATGGGGCACAAGTGAAAGAATGGCTTGAAATGTCTGCAGGTCAGTTTAATCAAATCGATCCAAAGAAAACAGAAGAACAACCATTAGTAAATATAGGCTATCCTACATATAACTTCGATATTTTAGATGGCTTAAAATACGAAATTGATGTAACACAACCAGCAAAATACGATAAAGATGGAAAAGTTGTAAATGCAAATACGAATCGTATTATAAATATGACATATGAAGGGAAGCCAGTAGCTGACAATCAAGAGTTCATCGTCGCTACAAATAACTATCGCGGAAGTAGCCAAACGTTCCCGGGTGTAAGTAAAGGGGAAGTTGTATACCAATCACAAGATGAAACACGTCAAATCATTGTGAAGTATATGCAAGAAACACCAGTTATTGATCCAGCAGCAGATAAAAATTGGACATTTAAACCGATTGTTGCAGATAAATTACATACAACATTTGATTCTTCACCAAATGCACAAAAATATATAAAGAAAGATGGGAACATATCATATGTTGGACCATCTGAGAATGAATTTGCTAAATATGCAATTGATATAACGAAGAAGAACGATGATGATAAGGAAACTGGTGGAGAGAATCCAACACCACCGCCAACAGGTGGAGGAAATAATGGAGGAAATCCAACGACACCACCAACAGGTGAAGGAAATAATGGAGGAAATCCAACGACACCACCAACAGGTGAAGGAAATAATGGAGGAAATCCAACGACACCACCAACAGATGAAGGTAATAATGCAGGATCTGGACAAACTACAACGGATAATCAAAATGCAAAAGAAACAACAACTGTAAGTGAAAAGAAAGAAGAACGTGATTTACCGAAAACAGGTACAAGTGTTGCTTCTACAATTGGAGCTGGATTGGCATTTATTGGAGCGGGATTCCTTCTTTTATTTAGAAGAAAAAAAGCAAATAGATAGTGGAGAAATATAAAAAGGATTACCGATTCAGGTAATCCTTTTTAATATATTATGAAAGTGTTACTGCTTTTTCTTTCTTCCATGAAAGGCCAAATCCAGTGAAACCAACAATAATTGTTACGACTGGACAAGCTAAGCAGAAGATTGCGAATGGAACGTAATCAAATGTCGGAACACCAAGGACGTTCGATAAGAATACGCCACTTACTCCCCATGGTACGAGTGGGTTAATAACTGTACCTGCATCTTCTAATACTCGTGATAAATTACGACGTTCTAAACCGACTTCATCATATTTATTAGCGAATGCTTGTCCTGTTAAAACGATAGATAAGTACTGCTCACCAAGTAAGAAGTTCACACCGATTGCAGTTGAAGCAGTAGAAATAATTAAGCGTGTGCTAGTTTTTACGAAGCTAGAAATGATATTCATTAGCTGCGTAATAATACCCATTCCTTGTAATAATCCTCCCATACAAAGAGCTAGGAAAATAAGAGCGATTGACATCATCATACTTTGCAGGCCACCGCGAGATAATAAGCTATCAATATCTTTCATACCAGTTTTAGAAACGTAACCGTCTTGCATAATTTTCATTAAATCAGTTAAAGAAGTACTAGGTTTAAATATAAAGAGGATAATGATCCCTACTATAATTCCAGCAAGTAATGTTGGAACTGCTGGAACTTTTTTAAATGCGAATAGGAACAGTAATAATATTGGAATAAGTGTAACGATAGAAATCGTTGCATTTTTCTCTAATGTGCTAATAAAGTTTGTGAAGTCAACGTCTCCACTAGTACCGCTTCCTAAAATGAAAAATGCGATAAAAGCAATAATGAAAGCTGGAACTGTTGTCCAAAGCATGTTACGAATATGCTCAAATAAATCTACACCCGTTACAGCTGGCGCTAAGTTTGTTGTATCAGATAAAGGAGACATTTTATCTCCAAAGAATGCACCAGAAATAATTGCACCAGCGATTAGAGCAGGATCGTATCCGAGCGCACTACCCATGCCCATAAAGGCAAGTCCTACAGTTGCGGCAGTTGTAAAGGCACTACCGATACTTGTGCCAACAATTGCACAAACAACAAAAACAGTTGGAATGAAAATTTTTGGAGATACAAGCTGGAAGCCGTATACCATTAAAGTTGGAATTGTTCCAGCAGCGATCCAAACACTAATTAATACACCTACAAGTAAGAATATAAAAATAGATGGAATACCGGCTGAAATACTACTTATCATTCCTTTTTCCATAGTAGACCAATCAATTTTTTTCATAAATCCAAATGCTAATAAAAGAATGATACCAAATAAAATTGGGATGTGTGGTGAAACTTCTAATTTGATAACACTAAAGCCAATGCAGAAAAAGATAAATACTGTTAAAAGAACAGATTCAATTTTTGAAACCATTGTTTTCCCCTCCTAAGTAATCTAAAATAGCTCTTTTTTATATAAAATTCGCCAATATTGTTTATTTCCTTCTAAATTTTAGAATTTTGTGACAAATTACTGGTAATTGTTGTTTCTTTAATATGATACGGAAATGATTGGATAAAAAAACGTCCCTGCATATAATTATGCAGGGACGAAGAAATCGCGGTACCACCCTAGCTTGTGAAATGAATGTATCACAAAATAAAGGGTCGTATGGTATGCGCTAATAAAATAAAAACGCCCCTGCAATATATGCAGGGACGAAAAATTCGCGGTACCACCCTAAATTGTGAAACAGTGTCGTTTCACCACTCTTTAGATATAACGGTCTATAACCGTCTTTCACTACTCCTTACGTTTCGTAAAAGAAGCTCCAGGGGGTAATTCATAATTCGCTCTGTACTGGTTCGCACCGACCACCAGCTCTCTGAAATCAGAAATCGAAATACTACTAAATCCTATCAATGCCGATTCATATGATGTTAGTTAAATTTTTATCATATATTCGTCTCACATGTCAATAAAAATATTCAATAATTTTTTAGGGAAATAAAGGAGAACGATTTTAATCCTGGGAAAATGTGCGTTATAATGAATTTGAAAGGGGAGGGAAGAGTGAAGAAAAAAATAATTCTTTTTACCACTTTACTAGTCATTGGCGGAAGTGCTGGAATTTACACAGCTTTTGCAGCTGAATCAGAGCAGGCGAAGCAAAAGCAAATACAGCAGTTAGAAGTGAAAAAAGCGAAAGAAGCTGAAGAGAAGAAGTCGATGGAGAAAGCAGCTACGAAACTAGGGGTTTCTAGTGATGGAAAAACAAAAGAAGAAATTACGAAAGAAGTAAATAAGGCTAGATTTGAGCAGCGTCATGATTTATTAATTGAGCATGCGAAGCAACTTGGAATTGATACAGAAGGAAAAAAGGATGAAGAGATTATTTTAGAAATCGGAAAGATACAACATGGAAAGTAGAGCAACTTATCGTATGATAAGTTGTTCTTTTTTAAGAACTGATTAGTTTGAAAATAATTGACAGTCATTTGGTTTTAATGTTAACTATATTTATAAACCAGTTAACATTAGGGGTGAAAATTGTGACTTTTAGTAAGAGTACGACTGACAAACCATCTTATACATATGAAGAGTTATCGGAAAAAAATAAAGCCTATGTATGGCATCCGTTTACACAAATGAAGGATTATTTAGAAGAAGATCCTGTCATTATTGAACGGGGAGAGGGAAGAAAGCTATACGATGTAAATGGAAACGAATATTGGGACGGTGTTTCGTCTATTTGGTTAAATGTTCATGGACATCAAGTACCGGAACTAGATGAGGCAATTCGTAAACAATTAAATAAAATTTCCCATTCTACTATGCTAGGGCTTGCTAACGTTCCATCTATTTTATTAGCCGAAAAAATAATTGAAGTTGTACCAGAAGGTTTGAAGAAAGTGTTTTATTCAGACTCCGGTTCTAGCGCCGTTGAAATTGCAATTAAGATGGCCTTTCAATATTGGCAGCATAAAGGAAAACCGAAGAAACAAAGATTTGTTACATTAAAAGAAGCGTATCATGGTGACACAATTGGAGCTGTTTCAGTGGGAGCAATAGACTTGTTTCACCAAGTGTATAGTTCACTTTTATTTGAAGCAATTAAAATGCCATATCCATATACATATCGTTCTCCTTATGGAGACGATAAGGAAGAAATTGTGAAGAAGCATTTAGAAGAAATGGAAGAATTGTTAAAAGAAAACCATGAAGAAATAGCTGCCATCATTGTGGAACCGCTAATGCAAGGTGCTGGCGGGATGATTACAATGCCAAAAGGATACTTAAAAGGACTGCGCGATTTATGTACAAAATACAATGTATTATTTATCACAGACGAGGTAGCGACTGGATTTGGGCGTACTGGAAAAATGTTTGCATGTGAACATGAAAATGTAACGCCGGATATTTTGACAGCCGGAAAAGGTTTAACAGGCGGATATTTACCAGTTGCAATTACTGTAACGACAGATGAAATTTATAATGCCTTTTTAGGAGGCTATGAAGAACAAAAAACATTTTTCCACGGACATAGTTATACAGGGAATCCGTTAGGGTGTGCGGTAGCAATTGCGAATCTAGAACTATACGAGAAAACAAATTTAATAGAAGAGGTGGCACGTAAAACAGAATATGTGGCGACGCAATTAGAAGACCTCTTTGCATATAAACATGTAGGGGATATTCGTCAATGCGGGTTAATGGTTGGAATTGAACTTGTGAAGAATAAGGAAACGAAAGAAGCGTTTGAATGGACAGAGAGAGTCGGTGTTCAAGTATGTAAACGCTCAAGAGAGCTGGGTATGATTTTGCGCCCGCTGGGTAATACGATTGTATTTATGCCCCCTCTTGCTTCTACAATTGATGAGATTAATGATATGTTACGTATTTTATATAAAGCAATCTCGGATGTTACGGAGGGAGAATAATGAGCGGTTTTTTTATAACAGCAACGGATACTGAAGTGGGGAAAACTGTAGTCGCCGGTGCATTAGCGGGTGTATTTAGAGAACTGGGATATAACATCGGGGTATATAAACCGTTGCAAAGTGGATATGTTGCATCAAATCCAGAGGGAGATGCAGCAAGGCTAAAAGCATTATCAGGTGTACCGACAAAAGAAGATGAAATTTGCCCTTACTCTATTGAAGAGCCGCTTGCCCCGAGACTTGCCATGAAAAGAGCTGGAAGGACAGTAACGTTAAAAGATATTATTCACCACTATAATGAACGATTAAAAGAGTTTCATAGTCTACTTGTAGAAGGAGCAGGTGGATTAGCTGTTCCATATACAGAGGACGCTTTAGTAATTGATTTCGCAAAAGAATTACAACTTCCACTTATTGTAGTAGCACGCCCTACATTAGGAACAGTAAATCATACAGTTTTAACGATCGCTTATGCAAAGGCATATGGTTTAACAGTAGCAGGTGTCATTTTATCTGGCTGCAAAGAATGCGAAATGGAAAGAGTGCAAGAAAATAAAGAAATGATTGAAGAGCTAAGTGGGGTACCGGTTTTAGGTTTATTACCATTCTTTGCAGGTGAGTTTACAAAAGAAGAAGTCTTGGAATCTGCTAAAGAATATATAATGATTTCAAAATTAGAGGAGCTTATCCGAAATGAATCAAACGTGGCGCACACATCTTCAATCTAAATTGCAACAATTACATGAGCGAGGGCAGTATCGTAATTTGCATGTAACAGAACAAGCAGAAGAGACATGGCTTATTCGAGATGAGAAAAGGATGCTAAATTTAGCGTCAAATAATTATTTAGGGTTAGCTGGAGATGAAAGGTTAAAAGAAGCTGCTATCGCATGTACAAGAAAATATGGAACTGGGGCGACAGCATCAAGGCTCGTGGTAGGAAACTATTCACTGTATGAAGAGATTGAGAGAAGTATATGCGATTGGAAAGGCACTGAAAAAGCCTTAGTTGTGAATAGTGGATATACCGCAAATATTGGAGTGATCTCTTCATTAGTGAGTCGTCACGATATTGTGTTTAGTGACAAATTAAATCACGCAAGCATTGTTGATGGAATTATATTAAGTGGGGCAGAGCATAAAAGGTATCGTCATAATGATTTGGATCATTTAGAGAAGTTGTTGAAAACAGCGTCACCTGAAAAGCGGAAATTAATCGTAACAGATACTGTTTTTAGTATGGATGGTGATACTGCGTATGTAAGGGAGTTAGTAGAGCTGAAAGAGAAATACGGGGCAATTCTTATAGTTGATGAAGCACATGCCAGTGGAATATATGGAAATGGCGGAGCTGGATTATCTCATATAGAAGAAGATCTTGCTCAAAAAATAGATATACATATGGGGACGTTTAGTAAGGCTTTAGGGTGTTATGGTGCGTATTTGACAGGCGATGCAATTTATATAGAGTATTTACACAATATGATGAGAAGTTTTATTTTTACTACTGCATTACCGCCAGGAACATTAGGAGCGGTACAAAAAGCAATTGAAATTGTAAAAGAAGATAATGAAAGAAGAGAGAGACTTATAGAGAATGGAGCATATTTCAGAAACCATTTACGAGAAGCTGGTTTTGATATTGGAAATAGCTCAACTCACATTGTACCGATCGTAGTCGGTTCAAATGAAACAGCTTTACGGTTTAGCAAAAGGTTACAAGAGGCAGGTATTGCAGCTATTGCAATTCGTCCGCCAACTGTACCAATCAATAGTTCTCGAATTCGCTTTGCAGTTACATCTCAACATACAATAGCTGATTTAAAATGGGCTATTGACCGAATTATCCACATTGCGAAAGAAGAGGAGCTTTTTGTATGAAAGAGCTGAAGATTATTTTTATCCCTGGGTGGGGAATGGAAGAAAATATTTGGGATTTAGTACTTCCGCATTTTAAAAAATATCCTGTTCAATGCATTGATTGGCGTAATGTGAAAGAACAAAGTGAGTTTGCGGATCGGATTATAGATGTAGCACAGGATGACAAAGTAATTTTAGTTGGATGGTCACTAGGAGCGTTAGCGGCAATTCAAGCTTATAAAAAAATTAAGGCAAAGGGTATCGTACTAATTGGTGGCACTGCTAAATTTACAAATGCAAGTGACTATAGTAATGGATGGAATGCTTTGCATGTAGAGCGGCTGAAAAAGAATGTGGCGAGAAAGAAAGAAGATACGCTCAAGCGGTTTTATGAAAATATGTTTACGAAAGATGAGTTGAAAGAGAATAAAAGGTTTGAAGATATGATAAAACACTTTAAAGGTGATTCTATTCATTCTTTACAATTAGGTTTAGATTATTTAATAGAAACAGATATGAGAGAAGAACTGAAAGAAATGAAAGTACCTATACTGCTTATTCATGGAGAGCAGGATGTAATATGTCCATTGTCTGCAGCACGTAATATGGCTAGGAATGAGACTGCTATGCTCAAGGTAGTAAATAAGGCTGGACATGCATTATGCGTAACGAATTTCGAATATTGCGCAAATGAGATAATTCAATTTGTAGAGGGGATACGACATGATCAACAAAACGTTACTACAAAAACGATTTAACGTGGCAGCTGTATCCTACGATCAATTTGCAAATGTACAAAAAAAGATGGCGCATTCATTACTTTCTACATTGAATCGGCGATATAGTGCAAATTCATCGATACGTATTTTAGAACTTGGATGCGGGACAGGATATGTTACAGAGCAATTATCAAACTTATTTCCGAAAGCACAAATTACAGCTATTGATTTTGCTGAAAGTATGATTGCAGTTGCGAAAACTAGACAAAATGTAAACAATGTAACATTTTATTGTGAGGATATTGAAAGATTACGACTAGAAGAAACGTATGATGTCATTATTTCAAATGCTACATTTCAATGGCTAAATGATTTAAAACAAGTGATAACAAATTTATTTCGTCATTTATCTATAGAGGGGATATTACTCTTTTCAACGTTTGGACAGGAAACATTTCAAGAATTGCATGCTTCGTTCCAGCGGGCGAAAGAAGAAAAAAATATACAAAATGAAACATCGATTGGGCAACGATTTTATTCGAAAAATCAGTTGCACCATATATGTGAGATAGAAACAGGGGATGTACATGTTTCTGAAACATGTTACATAGAGAGATTTACAGAAGTTAGGGAGTTTCTACAGTCTATTCGTAAAGTAGGAGCGACCAATAGTAATGAAGAATCATATTGTCAAAGTCCCTCACTCTTTCGTGCGATGCTTCGCATATACGAAAGAGACTTCACGGGAAATGAAGGGATAATGGCAACGTATCATGCTTTATTTGTGCATATAACAAAAGAGGGGAAGAGATGAAATGAAACAAGTACAAACAAAAAGGGATTGGAAAAAACTTGCATACGACGTATTAGAAGAGAAAGTGATTACGAAAGAAGATGCAATAGCGATATTAGAGGCTGACGATACAGAGATTTTAGAAATTATGAATGCTGCGTATATCATTCGCCATCATCACTTTGGTAAGAAAGTAAAATTAAATATGATTATTAATACGAAGTCTGGATTATGCCCTGAAGATTGCGGATATTGTTCACAGTCTATTATTTCAGAAGCACCGATTGATAAATATGCATGGCTAACGCAGGAAAAGATTGTAGAAGGAGCACACGAAGCAATTCGCCGTAAAGCGGGTACATATTGTATTGTGGCATCTGGTCGTCGTCCGACTGATAAAGAGGTGAATCACGTAATTGGAGCAGTTAAAGAGATTCGTGAAACGACAGATTTAAAGATTTGTTGTTGTTTAGGTTTCTTAAACGAAGATCAAGCAGGACGTTTAGCGGAAGCGGGTGTACATCGTTATAACCACAACTTAAATACACATGCGAATAATTACGAAAGCATTTGCTCCACTCATACGTATGATGATCGTGTTGATACAGTTCAAAAAGCGAAACAAGCGGGTATTTCACCATGTTCTGGGGCAATCTTTGGAATGGGAGAGACAATAGAAGAGCGCGCTGAAATTGCATTCGAATTACAACGTATAGATGCAGATTCCATTCCATGTAATTTCCTTGTTGCTGTAAAGGGTACGCCGCTTGAAGGACAAAAGGAGTTAACACCGGTAGAATGTTTAAAAGTGCTGGCGATGATGCGGTTTGTAAACCCAACGAAGGAAATTCGCATTTCAGGAGGGCGTGAAATTAATTTACGTTCTGTACAGCCAATCGGTTTATTTGCAGCAAACTCTATTTTTGTTGGAGACTACTTAACGACAGCTGGACAAGAACCGACTGCAGACTGGGGTATGATTGAAGATTTAGGATTTGAGATTGAGGAATGTGCATTATAAAATAGAAAAAAGCAAACTTGTAAAAGAGTTTGCTTTTTTTGTAAATAAAATGTAATAAATAATTGTAAACGCTTGATACTATTGGCTTTTGAGTGGAAAAAGAATTTTGGTGGACGAATTTTCCAAGCCCCAATTGTACATAGTAAATATGTAATTTATATTGGGTTGGAGGATTTTACATGCACAAATATATATTAGCGATTATGACTTGTCTCATTTTACTAAAAGCAATAAGTGCTGATCCAGTTAAGGCCGCCGAAAATCCTGAACAAAAAGAGATGCAACAACGAATTGAACAACATTTTCGAACGAAAGCTGAACATTTTGGATTGAAAACAGAAGGGAAAGATTTAAAGGAAGTACGAAAAGAAATTACTATTATAGAAGAAGCGAAGAAAAGAGAGAATGTATGGAAAACAGCACAAACGCTTCGTATACAAACAGAAGGAAAGACAATGGATGAATTAATAAAAGATGTACGGAGAAAAGTGAAGAAATAAAAAAGAGGCCGCAGCCTCTTTTTTTTATGCCCATTGTTTTGATAAGTGAGCCATTTCAATCGCAGCAACGGCGGATTCATAGCCTTTATTACCAGCTTTCGTGCCTGCACGTTCAATCGCTTGCTCGATCGTTTCAGTCGTTAATACACCGAAAATAACAGGGATGTCTGTTTGTAGTGATAAAGATGCAACACCTTTTGCTACTTCATTACAAACGTAATCGTAATGTGTTGTAGCACCACGAATGACAGTGCCTAACGTAATAACAGCATCATATTTCCCGCTATTCGCCATCTTTTTAGCAATTAAAGGAATTTCAAATGCACCAGGAACCCAAGCAACATCGATATCAGCTTCTTCTACACCGTGACGCTTTAATCCGTCTAAAGCGCCGCCAAGTAACTTACTTGTAATAAATTCATTAAAACGTCCAACAACAACTCCAACTTTTAATCCTGTACCAACTAAATGACCTTCGAATACCATAATAAATCTCTCCCTTAATTATAAGTTTAGTAGATGTCCTAATTTGTTTACTTTCGTTTGTAAATATGTTTTATTCTCTTCTTTTGCTGGCATTTGCAACGGTACACGCTCGATTACTTCTAAATCGTAACCTTGTAAGCCAGCAATTTTTCGCGGGTTATTCGTTAATAATCGTAAATGTTGTAAACCTAAATCTTTTAATATTTGAGCACCGATACCGTAATCACGAAGATCAGCAGGGAAGCCAAGCTTTTCGTTTGCTTCTACAGTATCGAAGCCTTCTTCTTGTAACTTATAAGCGCGAAGCTTATTAAGAAGCCCAATGCCTCGTCCTTCTTGTCTCATATAAAGAAGAACGCCCTTTCCTTCACGCTCAATTTGAGCAAGGGCGGCATGGAGTTGTGGTCCGCAATCGCAGCGGCACGAGCCAAATACATCTCCTGTTAAGCACTCTGAATGAACGCGTACAAGCACAGGCTCTCCTGTTGAAATATCACCTTTTACGAGTGCAATATGCTCTTTCGAATCTAAGGAATTAGAATAGCCAATCGCATGGAAAGTACCGAAATCTGTAGGTAATGTAATTTCCACTTCTCGCGTCACTAATGTTTCATGGTGGCGGCGATAAGCAATTAAATCTTCTATTGTAATCATTTTTATATCAAATTGTTTTGCGCACTGTAGTAAATCAGGTACGCGTGCCATCGTACCGTCCTCATTAATAATTTCACAAATGACGCCAGCTGGTTCTGCTCCGCAAAGCTGTGCTAAATCGACAGCAGCTTCTGTATGACCAGCACGACGCAGAACACCGCCTTCTTTCGCAATTAATGGAAAGATATGTCCAGGACGGCTGAAATCAGCACCTTTTGATGCAGGATTTAATAATTCTTGTATCGTAGTTGCACGTTCGTGCGCGCTAATCCCAGTTGTTGTAGAAACATGATCAATGCTCACTGTAAATGCAGTATGATGCGAATCTGTATTATGAGCTACCATTGGTTCTAATTGTAAACGTTCTGCGTATCCTTCTGTAATTGGTACACAAACGAGACCGCGCCCATGTGTAATCATAAAGTTAATTGTTTCTGGCGTAATATACTCTGCTAAAGCGATAAAGTCGCCTTCATTTTCACGGTTTTCATCATCACATACGATTACGACTTTTCCTTGTTTTAAATCTTCTAGAGCTTCTTCAATACGATGAAACATCATGCTTCCCCCTTATAGAAATCCGTTTTCTTGTAAAAAGCTTTCGGTCATTGAACCTGTTCGTTTTACTGGTTTAGAAATAAAGCGTTCGATATATTTACCAATCATGTCGCACTCAATGTTTACGATGTCACCGGCGTTCTTTTCCCCAATAACAGATTCGCTTACTGTGTGCGGGATGAGTGAAATGGTAATGGAAGATTCGTCTATATCAAATATTGTTAAACTCGTTCCATCAACAGCAACGGACCCTTTATGCAAACAATAGCGCAGCAATTCATCAGAAATAGCTATTTTGTAATAGACGGCATTATAGTGTTGTTTTTTGTTTAATATCGTTCCGATGCCATCGATATGTCCTGAAACGAAATGTCCACCGAATCGTCCATTTGCCGACATTGCACGTTCTAAATTTACTTTGCATTGCGGTTTAAGCATGCGGAGTGATGTTGATTGCATCGTTTCGGGCATTGCATCCACTGTGAATGAAGTTGTTGTGAAACTCGTTACAGTTAAGCAAATACCGTTCACCGCGATGCTATCACCTAAGTGAACATCTGATAAAATTTTATTGGCATGAATCGTTAACTTCATCGCTTCGCCGCTTTGTTGCATGTTTGCAATCGTTCCTAATTCTTCTACAATTCCTGTAAACATTCCGTCACCTCACTTCGGGTATGCGCAACAATTTTTATATCATCGCCAATTTGTTTCATCTCTTGAATTTCCAAGGAAAGTGCATCTTGTAATGTTGAAAAACCATTACCGCCAAATAAAGTAGGGGCATCATTTCCACCAATTAATTTTGGACTTATATAAGTTATAATTTCATTGAAATACTTTGTTTGTAAGAAACTTGCATGAACTGTTTGACCACCTTCGACGAAAAGAGAAAGAATTTGTTTTTCGCCGAGTAGGTGTAAAACATCTTGTATTTCAATCTGTTTCGTTTTCATTTGGAATATAGCTATATTTTCAGATTCATAAGAAGCTATTTTCTTTTTATCTACACCATTACCGACAAAAATCCATGTCGATGCTAAACCATCTGTTATGACATGAGAAGATAGTGGCGTTCGTAAATGGGTATCTAAAATAATGCGTATAGGATTTTGCCCTCCGTTAGGAATTCTTGTTGTTAAATGCGGATTATCAGATATAACTGTATTCACTCCAACAAGAATTGCATCGTGTGTATGACGATATTGATGAACATCAGCCCGTGCTTCTTCACCTGTAATCCATTTACTTTCACCAGTTACAGTTGCTGTTTTTCCATCTAAGCTCATTGCTGTTTTTATTGTTACAAATGGACGTTTCGTTTTCATGTAGTGAAAAAAGTAGCGATTTAATAAAATTGCTTCTGCTTCAAGAACACCAGTCGTTACTTCGATGCCAGCTTCTTCTAATCTCCTTTTTCCATTTCCAGAAACGAGCGGATTACAATCAAGAGTAGCAATTACAACCCGTTTGACTCCTTTTTTGATGAGCAATTCACAGCAAGGTGGTGTTTTTCCAAAATGGCTACACGGTTCAAGTGTTACATAAACGGTAGCTCCTTTTGCTTTTTCACCAGCCATATGAAGAGCATAAACTTCTGCGTGTTCTTCGCCAGCACGCAAATGAGCTCCCATGCCGACGATGTTTCCATCTTTTACAACAACAGCACCAACCATAGGATTTGGACTTGTTTGTCCGGATGTTCCTTCTGCTAACTGTAGGGCAATCCTCATATATTCTTGATCTGTCATTCTCTTCACCTCTCCTGAAAAAATCAAAAAACCCCCAAGGATTTTATATCCTTGGGGTTTGGGAGACGTGATTTCTAGAAATATAGTTCGAATACGAAAGTATAGGAAAGAAACCTAGCGATGATTGATATTTTGGCATAAGGAAAAAACCTAGCAAAATATCGAATTTTCAAACGCTAGTCGTATCTTTTTATTCCAGTATAGAAACATAAGTATACAAAATAAAACATATATAAAGATTCAAAATGAAACTTAAAAATATGCATACTGAAATAAAAGTGTATTCGCTATATAAAATTACTAGAAAACATATCCTTCTCCCATCCAGACTATACTGTCGGCCCTAGAGTTCCACTAGATCCACCGTTTTCGAGTTGAAAACGGGTCACGGACTTAGAAGTTTGCACTTCATCACCGCCGGTTGGGAATTTCACCCGACCCCGAAGGATGTTGTTTGCTCAAATTATAGCACAAAAAAGAAAAAAGGCTAGTGAAAAATGTTCGAATGTGAAGAATTGTGTGAAAATATATGTATGCTGGCATGAGGACAGAAGTATTAGAAATGTTGTAAGGAGAAGGGATGTAATGGAGTTGATCAAAAGAAAAAACATGCACAAAAAAATGTGCATGTCACATGTGAAATTATTCTGCCTCTGGTGCTCTAACAACAGATTCGAATTTTCCTTTATGCGAAGCATCGCAATAAGGCATATTTTTTGATAAACCACAACGGCATAAAGAAAATGCCGGTTTTGCTGGGAATACATTCCCTTGTGAATCAACTAATTCCACGTCCCCTGTAACGCGAAAAGAGCCATTATCATTTACTTTAATTTGTACTTTAGCCAACGCTATCCCTCCTTCCCAAACGCTTAATTTCATCATATAATCAAGGGAAGTGCTTGACAATATAAAAAGAGCACTTTGTTTGAGAAAGAAGAGAGTGTTATAATAGTTTTCATAACTGACTAGAGTAAGGTGACGAGAGATGGATAAACAATTACATACATTACGAAACATTGCAAATGAGCGCACGTGGGCATCATTTTTGAATGATAATCATCCATATAGTTTGTTACACTGGTCCATTGCTGGTGTAGGACAAGAGTCAAAGGATGTTTGGTTACTGCAAGATGAGGTAACATTTCAAACGACAGAATTTCCAATGTTAGATGATGCAATAAAGTGGATTTCTGAAAATATGGAACAAGTTACAGACGTTTTAGCGCAATAAAAAAACAGGCTTATGCAAGCCTGTTTTTTGTTTCTTTCACATATGTGTTTAAAAATTGATCGACGGCTGCTTCATACTCTTCTTTATTTTCGTTATAAGAGCAAGCGTGTGCGCCGTGTTCTGCAATATAAAGCTGTTTATTGTTTTCTTTTGCTTCATAGAGTGCTTTCGTCATATCAGCTAAAATATAATCATCATCTTTACTATGAATAAAGAGGACGGGATTATTAATGTTTTTTATACAATCGATTGGTGAAACTTCACGAATTGTATAACCGTCACGCACTTTTAAGAAAGCATTTGCTAAAGGTAATAAAGGCCATTTCGGTAAATGGAATTCAACCTTTAAACGGTGTTGTAATTGTCCGTAGAAATCAGAGAAAGGACAATCTGCAATATAGAAGTCAGCACCATCTTCTACAAGTCCTGCGTACTGAAGAAGTGTTGCAGCGCCCATCGATTCACCATGAATACCGAGTGTTATATTTGTTCCAAAACGACCTTTTAGCCAGTCAACTACAGATTTTAAATCATGCTTTTCATAGTATCCATAGCTTGTTGTTTTTCCGCCAGTTTTACCATGCCGACGATGATCATAAATAACGACATTATATCCTCTGTTTAAAAATAACCTTGCATATTTTACAGAGTTCATTTTATTTACAGTTACGCCGTGACAGAAAATCATAAACTTATTGGAATGACCAGCAGGAATGTAATATCCGTGAAGATCATATCCGAATTGCGAAGGAATATGAATTTCTTCTTTATGAAGAGCATCAAAATCCTCTATACGAAAATGTTTTTTCGTTTCTCTTTCGAGTATTTCTTCCTCTGTTTTTTTCTTTAAGTACATCACCTTATTTGTAAAGAAAATCCCAAGGGCAGTTATCGCACCTAGTATAGTAAACAATGCTGCAAAAAAACGTTTCATACTTTACCTCATCCTCCAAATACCGTTACATGTGATACACTTATATTGTATCACAAGGATAGAAAAGGGGAGAAATAGGAAATGATGCATATACAAAAAATTACGCCAGCTATGAAAGAAACAATCCGAATGTTCATGCGTGAGAACTGGGGGAGTTCATTGATGGTTTCACGTGGTAAGGGGCATCAGTTAGAAGAGTTGCCAGGATTTGTTGCGTTCTCAGAAGACAGAATAATCGGAATTATAACGTATGAATTGATCGGAAATATGTGCGAAATTGTATCGTTAGATAGCTTTGAAGAAAGAAAAGGAATAGGGACAAAACTTGTGGATTGTGTATTACAAGTTGCAGAAGAAGAACAGTGCAGGCAGGTTTGGCTTATAACAACAAATGATAATTTGAATGCGTTACGTTTTTACCAAAAACGTAATTTTTTGATGACGAATTTATATGTAAATGCAGTTGAAGAGGCACGAAAAATAAAGAAAGAAATTCCGCGCATTGGGTATGATACTATCCCGATTTTACATGAAATTCAATTAGAATATAGTTTAGTGTAATGATGTAACAATTTTCAGAAATATAAGTCATTAACCTTGACGAATATTGTAATTTAGGTTACCGTAAAATTGTAATCTATTACCATATTAAGGGGTGACGATGTGGCAACTATACGTGATGTTGCAAAATTGGCAGGTGTTTCAGTCGCAACCGTTTCACGAGTTATAAATGAAAAAGGATACGTTCATGAGGACACAGTAAAACAAGTAAAGGAAGCAATTGAGGAATTACGTTATAGGCCAAATAGTGCAGCAAAGCCACTATTTAAAGAGAATTCAACGATAATTGCATTACTTGTAGATAATCTATATGAACCATCAAACATCACTTTGCTACATTGTATTGAAGAACTAGCATATAAAGAAGGATATCAAATAATTGTTTGTAATATAGAGAATAAAGATAAATATATACATATGTTAAAGCAAAACAACGTTGCAGGTGTTATTTTGACGAAAGCAGTTTTTAAAAATCTAGGGGAAATCCCACTTCCGTTTATAGTGATTGATGAAAAACAATCTCTTACAGATTATTATGAAGGTGGACAAAGAGCTGTTTCTGTATTGAAAGAGAAAGGGTGTCACTTTCTTGCTTATATCGGTGAGGGAGATGAAAGTGAGGAAGAAGAAGACCATGTGTCAGGATTTTTAGACGCTGTTTGGGAGGAAGGAATCTCTTATCGAGAAGAAAGTGTACAAGGGTATACGAATAAGCAGTTCATGACATTATTACAAAATCACCCGTATATAGATGGAATTGTAATCTCAAATGATAAAATTGCTATTGAGTTAATCCGAGCAGCGAAATTATTGAATATCAATATACTAGATAAATTACAAATTGTTGGGCCTAACGGGTATATAGAGTACGGATGGATAGGTCCATCACTATCGATAATGGAAAGTGATGTCCAAGAAAATGGGGAAATAGCTTTTCAAAAATTAATTGGAAAAATAAAAGGTGCGTTGTAAAAAACGCACCTTTTATAATGTAATGGCGGCAATAAAGCCGAATATTAGTAACGGTATATTGTAATGTAAAAAAGTTGGTACACATGTATCCCATATATGATGGTGTTGACCATCAGCGTTTAAACCGGATGTTGGTCCAAGTGTACTATCTGATGCTGGAGATCCTGCATCTCCTAGCGCTCCGGCTGTACCGATAATTGCAATGGTGGCCATTGGACTAAATCCAAGCTGCATGCAAAGGGGTACAAAAATTGTTGTTAAAATAGGGATGGTTGAAAAGGATGAACCAATTCCCATCGTAACGAGAAGTCCAATTACAAGCATAAGAAATGCAGCGAGTGGTTTGTTATTTCCAATTATATGTGCACTCGTTTGCACAAGGGATTCAACATGTCCTGTTTTTCGAAGCACAGCTCCAAATCCAGCGGCCGCAATCATAACAAAACCAATAAAGGACATCATGCGCATTCCGCTTGTTAATATCGCATCTGCTTCTTTAAGAGGTAGACTACCACTTACTGATAAGACGATAATCCCAGCTAAAGCACCGAAAATCATTGATTCTGTTGCTAATTGAACAGTTAATGTGGCTATGATAGATAATAATCCGAAAGTAATGCTACGTTTTGTATAGGGAACGATTTCATTTGCGGTAGTATGAATTTGTTCTGTTTCATACGTACGAGGTTTTCGGTACGTAATGAACACCGCTACACATAATCCGATAATCATACCGATTGCTGGAATTGTCATTGCTTTTGGAATAAGCGCGACATCAAATGTAAGACCGCTTTGCGCAGCATTTGTTTGTAATACGTCATGATAAATTTTTCCGAACCCTGCTGGAATCCACATATAAGGAGTAATCAATCCGAATGTAATAATACATGTAACAAGTCTGCGATCCACTTTCAGCTCATTTAATACTTTTAAAAGTGCTGGAATTAAGATGGGGATGAAAGCGATATGAACAGGAATCACATTTTGTGAGAAACAAGCCATCGTTAAAATGATGAATAGAATAAGTATTTTAGAATAAACTTGTTTTTTCGTGTCTTGTTCATTGCCAATCCATTTTAATGCAGTTTGAATCATGGCATCTGGAAGTCCTGTTTTGGAAAGAGAAATAGCGAAACCGCCAAGCATTGCATAACTTAAAGCGATTGGAGCACTATTTCCAAGACCAGTTGTAAAAGTATTAATCGTTTCTGAAATACCGAGTCCGCCGATAATTCCGCCTGTTAAAGCTCCAACAATGATGGCGACAATGACCTGGACACGTAACAAACTAAGCAATAGCATAACTGCTACTGCAACGAGTACAGCATTCATAATAAATGTAATCTCCCCAAAATTTTATTGTGTTAAGGTAAGTAAATATGAAGCACCTTGCTAGATTTATACATAGTTGCGACATATTATTATAAATTGTTTTTTATGAAATGTAAAAGAGCCTTTTGTTACTAATGGTGAAAAGCTAGCTCTTGTTTAATGGATTGTAAAGAACGAGCGAATAATTCTGGTTCTTCTAAATCGGGAGAATGTGCTGAATTTGGGAACCAAATCATCTTTTTTATCGGTGCTTCTATTACATCACAATATTCCTGAACGAGTGCATAAGGAGTTTGATAATCATAGCGACCAGAACAAAAATAAACTGGAATAGATAAACTCGTAATAGAAGAAAAGAAATCGATTTTCAACATTTCTTCCCATAAAACGCCAGATTTTAAATTCCCTGCGAGAAACTTGAACCAATCTAATAGCGTATATTCAGGGGAAAAGAAGCCTTTTCGTATGAACGAAAAGGAAGATCCGTTTTGGATTGCTCCTCCGAATGTGCCAAGCCATTTTCTTTGAATAATAAGGCGTCTCGTATCTAAAAATGGCGGTTTTCCTAATTTTAAAAGGGACGCTAATGCTTTTTTATGATTATGTTTTTTTGCAGAACGAATTAAATGCTGATATAGTAATTCTTCGTTTTGTTTCATATGTACAATTTGCCCAATACCGATATAAGCTTCGATATATTGTGGATAATGGTGTGCTATGTTAAGCCCGATAATACTTCCCCAAGAATGACCAGCGAGAAATAGTTTCTGTTTACTGAACTTTTTAAGTACATATTGAATCACTTCTTTTGCATCGGAAATGAATTGTTCGATTGTAAAATTTGCTCCGAAATCTTTCATTGAAAAGGATTTACCTGCCCCGCGCTGATCCCAATTAATTACGATGAAGTGTTTCTCCAATTCTTTTTGAAAATGACGAATAAATCCGATTTGTGCCATGCCTGGTCCACCGTGACAGCATAATAAAATAGGTTGCTCTACGTTTTGCCCGCGCATAAGGAGAGTTTGTTTTCGGTTGTTAATCATAACGCTTTCCATCGTAGCGATACTATTAGGCATGAGTTTTTTATTTTCATTATAGAACTGCGGGGTATTGCTACGAAAAAGCATATTGAAAACCTCCTTTTCTAAAATCGTATGAATCGCACAGGCTATTCGTTTTGCATATACTGTTAGAAAATCATTGTAACATACCATACTAGTGTCATTTCAACACGGGAGGAGGGAAATTGTGACGATTGGAGAAATTATCGATTGTTTAAATAGGCGTGAATCCATCGCTATTATAGCAAAACGTCTTGAAATAAGCCCGTATACATTATCGAAGAAATTAAGATTGATTGGATACGAATATGATGGAGAACAGAAAAAGCGTATTTTTGTAGGAGATGGAGAAGAACCGCGTCACTTACAACTCCAAGAAGCGACAGCCCTTCAATATGCGAAAACAGATTATCAACTATTAATTTATGAACAATTACAAAGTATTTATGAGTTATTAAGAAAGAAAGAAGAAGTAATTGCGCCCATGATGAATATAAGTACAGAAAAAAAGAAACGTACCTTTTCTATCAATAAAGAAATATTAGCAAAACTAGACGTTATATCAGAATCGAAAGGAATTCAAAAATCTAAACTTGTAGAAGAGGCGTTACAACAATTTTTACAGCAATATGATTTTAACAACACATCACATATTGATAATTAAAGAAAAGGATACTATGTTCATTGTAAGAACGAGTATCCTTTTTAGGTTTCACATATATGATGGATAAAAGGTTTATGTGTATCTTTTACGATGAAAAATTAAGATAGTTTATTAAGAGTGTACTTAATTTGTTTTTTGAATTCTACCATCGATAATTGGCTGAATAGGTTCTTTTAATTGTTTTACGTAATCGACTAGCGCTTCAAAGTCGTTTGGACCAGTTTCTGCATTTTTGCCATTTTTAAATGATACAAATCCATCACCGCCAGAAGCTAAGAAAGCATTCGCAACTACGCTATACGTTTTAGATGGAGATAATTCTTCTCCGTTTGTTAAACGTATATTTGTAACTTTTTCACCGTTTGGTTTATTTGCATTCCACGTATATTGAATACCTGAAATTTGAAGCATTCTCGTCGTACCTTTTTGCCATTGTTGATTTAAAATGTCACGAATATCTTGGCCTGTTAAATCTACTTTAATTAATTGGTTTCCAAAAGGCTGAATGCCGTATAATTCGCCCCATGTAATATCTCCAGCATCTAAGTCATTACGAATGCCACCCGGATTCATAAGTGCGATTTGAGTTTGCATCGTTTGGCGCTGGGCATCGGCAACTAAATTTCCAAGAGTGGACTCACCAGCATCATTTTGTTTACGGTCGATAGGTGCTGTAGATTTTCCGACAACTTCATTTACAAGTGGTGCGATTTTTTCTTTATATTGATCTAATTTTTTCTTTACTTGTTTATCAGGTTCTACACCTTCATGGTAAGTTGTAACAACTTCAGCTTTTTTCTTTACAATATCTTTTGTTTTACGATCAATTGTTACATCTACGTCTGAGAAAGCTGTTCCGTAAGAGTTCGCTTGGACGATTAGTTTATTATTTACAGTACCATTTACATACGTGTGACTATGCCCACCGAAAATAACATCAACTTCCGGATCTGTTTCATTTGCAATTCGAGTAAGGTCTCCATTTGTAACACCAGACTCATCAGTTGTTCCACCGACATGAGCAAGGACAACAATGGATTTAACACCAAGACGTTTTAATTGTTGCGCTGATTTATTAATTGCCTCTACCTCGTCAGTGATTTCTACATTTTTAAGCATAGTAGGCATCACGACATTTGGTGTATCAGTTGTAACGACGCCAATGAATCCTATAGGCACACCGTTTACCATTTTTACAGTAAATGGCGGTAAAAATAAGCGGCCAGTGGATTTATTATAGAAGTTTGCAGCGACATAAGGGAAGTTAGCTCCTTTGAAATTGCCTGTTTTTTCGTGATATCCACCGTAAATGAGGCGATTCATTTCATCGATACCTTCATCAAATTCGTGATTTCCAATTGTACCAACATCAAACTTTAAGTCATTTAAAAATTCAATCGTTGGTTCGTCCTGTAACAACGCTGAAACTGGTGGACTAGCTCCGACAATATCGCCAGCATGTACGAGAAGTGTATTAGGATTTTGCTTTTTACGTTCTTTTAAATAAGTAGCTAAGTAATCAGCACCACCAGCTTCTTTGTTATTAATTTTTTTAATAGTATCTAGTTGTCCATGGAAATCATTAATACCAAGCATTTGTACGTCTATGTAGCGGTTTTGTTCAGCTGGAGTCTGAGATGGGGGAGCGGCAAATACGCTTGAAAAAGTAATGGTACTTAAAACGGCAACAGTAGGAATAATTTTCTTCCACATAATATAATTCTCCTTTTTTTATAATCTGACATCATACGACATAATTTTAATAGATTCATAGGATTATATCTATATAAAAATTTAGTTTTTTCGAAAAATTAACATATTTACAAAAGTGAATAATAGAGTAACGCTCCTTTTTTGTTGTCGATTTCATGGTGTATCTACTATAATGGAGAAAAAAGTAAAAGGTGAGCAACATGAAGAAAAAGAAACAAAGACAAATGCAAAGACAATCGCAAGTGAATCAACCAAAGAAAGAATCTCTTACATTAGGTGATCAATTAAACGATTCACTCATGCAGCAATTAAAAAATAAGAAGAAAGAATTGCAAGTGAGAGAAGAGAAAAAAGAGGCAGCAGAATTGGAAAGAAAGCGTCAAGAACAAAAAGAACGTGAAAAGAATAAATCATTTGAAGAACTGTTAAGTGAAAGTAACCTTACTTGGAAAGACTTTAAATAATAACGAAAATGATCAGTGAAATAACGCTGATCATTTTTTTGACGAGCTTGTAAGAAAAGGGGAGTTAGAATGAGAAAAATTGTAGTTGTTCCGCATGAAAATCATTGGGGTGAAAAATTTCAAATAGAGGCTGAAAGATTAAAAGCAGCGATGCCAGAAACGGTGAAAATGCATCATATTGGAAGTACGTCAGTGCCGGGACTGGCAGCTAAACCGATTATAGATATGATTATGGAAGTAGAGAGTATCGACAGAGTAGATCATTGGAATGAATATTTTGAAAAGCTTGGTTACATAGCAAAAGGGGAGAATGGTATTTCAAGCCGCCGCTATTTCATTCATGGAACGGAGGAAAAACGCTCGTATCACTTACACGTGTTTGAAAAAGGAAATCCTGAGATAGTAAGGCATTTAGCATTTCGTGATTATATGATGGCTCATTGTGAAGAAGCTGAGGCATATGCAACTTTAAAGAAAGAATTAGCTGAAAAGTATACATATGATGGTGCGTTATATTCGGAAGGGAAAACTGAGTTCGTACGTAATGTTGATAAAAAAGCGAAGAAATGGATAGAAAATAATGTGAATGAATGAGTTCGCATTATTTTTGAATGTGTATAAATTTATTATGTAAACTGTACATATGTTTTGACTTTTTTGTTGAATCTTGTTCAAATAAAGTGGTGGCTTATAAAAAAATGTAATAATGAAAGGGAGACGACTGTGCACATTCCAACAACTACACTTCATAATGGCGTAAAAATGCCGATGATTGGTTTAGGCGTTTATAAAGCGAAAGAAGGCGACGAAGTAAAACAAGCAGTAAAAACAGCGTTAGAAGTTGGATACCGTTCGATTGATACAGCAACTGTATATGAAAATGAAAGCGGTGTCGGAGAAGCGGTTCGTGAATCAGGGATTCCGAGAGAAGACATCTTTATTACAACAAAAGTTTGGAATGACGATCAAGGATACGAGGAAACACTTGAGGCGTTTGAGAAAAGCTTAAAAAAATTACAAATGGACTATGTAGATTTGTATTTAATACATTGGCCAATAAGAGGGAAGTATGTTGATACGTACAGAGCGTTAGAAAAACTGTATGAAGAAGGTAAAGTGCGCGCGATTGGCGTTTCTAATTTCCATAAACATCATTTAGAACTGCTATTACCAAATTGCAAAGTAAAACCGATGGTAAATCAAGTGGAACTTCATCCGATGTTAACACAATTTGAATTGCGTAATTTCTGTCAAGGTGAGCAAATTCAAATGGAAGCTTGGAGTCCATTAATGCGGGGCGGGGAAGTATTTGAGCACCCGATTATTCAGGCTATTGCTACGAAATATGAAAAAACACCTGCGCAAGTTATATTAAGATGGGATATTCAAAGCGGGGTTGTGACGATTCCTAAATCTGTTACACCATCTCGCATTCAGGAGAACTTTTCTATCTTTGATTTTTCACTAACGGAAGAAGAAATGACTCAAATTAATACGTTAAATCGTAATTTACATGTAGGAACGAATCCTGATAAATATGATACGTTATAAAAAGACGCTACCAGTATGGTAGCGTCTTTTTAACGGTGTAATGCGTACGTATCACATTTCGCAATTTGCTGAAGTTGTGTATATTTTGCTGTTGTTAACTGTGTTTGTTTACTAGCTTGTACATTTTCTCGTAATTGCCCAATAGAGCTTGCACCAGGTATAACAGCTGCAACAGTTTCGTTATGTAAGCAATATTGAATAGCTGTTCCAGTTAAGGAGTTTTCTCCAATTATTTCTTTTACATTCGCAAGCGTCGCATATAATTCATCGTAAGAATAAGAAAGATAATCTTTTTCTTTTACTCTTTCTATTTTTCTTGCATTATTGTCAGTTAAAATTCCTTTCGCAAGTGGTCCGCGAGCAATGACGCTAATTTGATGTTCATTAAGAAGTGGGAACCATTCTTCAGGACGACGATTCAAAAGGCTATATTCCATTAGAACACTAACGATATTTGAACGCTGTGCATATTCACGGATGACATTTGGACGTATAGAAGAAATACCGTAATGGCGAATGATGCCTTCTTTTTTTAATTCTTCAAAGGCTTCAATTACTTCATCTATAGGATCTTCAATCGTCCCGCCGTGAAGTTGATAAAGATCAATATAATCAGTTTGAAGTCTACGTAAACTTTCTTTCACTTCAGCCTTTATGTAATTTTTAGAAGGATCCCAAGACCAGCCGTTTTTTTCTTCTGTCCATCGATTTCCAACCTTCGTTGTAAGAACAATTTGGTCTCGTTTTCCTTTTAAGGCTTTTCCAACAAATTCTTCGTTTAATCCATAATCATATAAATCTGCTGTATCAAAAAAATTGATTCCTAAATCGATTGCTTCATCGATAATACGCAGGGCTTCTGTTTCAGATGTACCGAGGGACATACAGCCAAGTCCCATTTCTGTCACAAATAAATCTGAGTTTCCTAATTGACGTTTTTTCATAGTTCAACCTCCTTACCTTTATTGTACGAAAGGGAAAAGAGGTTGACAAACGTTTACTTTTTAGTTGCTGTAATCCACTCTTGTACAGTTGTATACTCTTTGCTGTATTGTTTTAGCTTATGGCGAATTTGCCATGCTTTTCCGACTAAAGTGACGCGATTTGGTAAAATATAAACTTTCATTTCTATCACGCTCCTTTCAATGTGGTAAAATGTATGAGGAAAGAATAGGAAATAGAACAGGGAGATGAAGTAGTATGAGTAATCTTGCAGAGAGAACAGTAAAAACTGAGCCGATTTTTGATGGTAGAGTTATAAAAGTTCGTGTTGATGATGTAGTATTACCAAATGGAGCAATAAGTAAACGTGAAATTGTAAATCACCCTGGTGCAGTTGCTATTATTGCTATTACTGATGAGGGGAAAATTGTGCTTGTTGAGCAGTATCGTAAAGCGCTTGAAAAGGCGATTATAGAAATTCCGGCCGGCAAGTTAGAACCAGGTGAAAAACCTGAGGTGACAGCAGTTCGTGAATTAGAAGAGGAAACAGGTTATGTATGTGAAAATATGGAGCTTATTACTTCTTTCTATACATCTCCAGGATTTGCAGATGAAATTTTATATGTATATAAAGCGACAGGTTTGACGAAAAAAGAAAATAAAGCTGCGTTAGATGAAGATGAATTTGTGGAATTGATGGAAGTATCATTAGAAGAAGCGATTACTCTTATGAAAAACCTTCGTATTCATGATGCGAAGACGATGTTTGCAGTACAATATTTACAACTACAAAAATAAACACTCGCCAAAGGCGAGTGTTTTTTAATTAATTTTTGCATATACGCGTGCATCACGTAAGCTACCATCTGGTGCTATGAAATCATTTTCCATTGTACCTTCTAGAATAAATTCTAAACGTTCTGCTAAGTTACATGCATTTGTATTTGTTGCATCAATACGAATTTCAATTCTTCGAGCGCTTAGCTTATCAAAGGCAAATTGAATGGCACCTTTCACAGCTTCGGTCATATAGCCTTGTTTTGTATAAGCGCTATGTAGCCAGAAGTGAAGTGAAAACTTTGGAATATCCCAGTTTTCAGGCTTGAGCGTTATAGCTCCGATGAACGTACCTGATACTTTATCGTATAAGTGAAAATCAAGTGTTTCACGAAGTAAAAACTGTCCGTGAGCGTTACGAACGATTTCTTCAGCACTTTCTTCTGTTTCAGCGTTAATTGGCATCCACGGTACTAAGTCTTCTAGAGAAGCTTGGATTGCTTCATACACTTCTGCACCATCACCTGGAAATGGCTTACGAACTTGTAAGCGTTCAGTTTGAAATAATGTTGGAAAATCTAATAATAATGGTTTCAAGAGAAATCCCTCCTATTCTCTACTTTTTAGTTTAGCAAAGTAGAGCGGAATTTCAATGTTAATTCGTCATACTTTTTTCTTTCTTTCATACATTTTTAGTAAGAGTGTGAACGGAGGGAAGAAAAATGTGGAGAAAAACTTGGCAAGACCGTGTAATGTCTCACATACAGGAAAACTCTTCATTATATATATTTAACGCTGTTTTGTTATTGATGGGAGTAATATTTGGAGCGATTCTTGTAAATAGTTTACAATTAAATCAAAAACAAGATTTATCATTTTATTTGCAACGTTTTTTTGGACAAGTTTCTAAAGGAGAATTTGCTATTGCAGGCGAAATGTTTCGAGAAAGTTACTTTTCACAATTAAAATACATTGGATTTA
Organism: Bacillus sp. BD59S; assembly: GCF_007363175.1. Taxonomy (NCBI): domain Bacteria; kingdom Bacillati; phylum Bacillota; class Bacilli; order Caryophanales; family Bacillaceae; genus Bacillus; species Bacillus sp. BD59S. The sequence goes on along the minus strand of NZ_CP034686.1, from coordinate 3,793,554 downwards.
TTTGGATTTTAGGGATTTCAATTATTGGATTGCCACTTATTTTTATTTTATTATTTGTAAAAGGAGTAGTTGTCGGATTTACAGTAGGTTTTTTAGTAAGTCAGCATGGATGGAATGGATTATTATTAGCATTTGTTTCTGTATTGCCACAAAATCTCATTATCATCCCAGTATTTCTCGTTATGACAACCATTGCCGCAAGTTTTTCTTTACGCATGATTAGGCATCAATTTATACGGAAAATAACTCAGCCACTATTACCATTATTAATTCGTTATACATGCTTCTTTCTTGTAATTGGAGCGGTGCTAGCTCTTGCTTCTAGTGTAGAGGCTTATGCATCACCAGTTTTAATGAAAGAAGTCGTTGAAGCTATTAATAAACAATAAATACTTTATGAGAATAATTATCAATTTGTTTTTATTGTTTTTCTTTTGACAGAAGCCCTTCTTCTGATATAATGGTGTAAGAGTGGCGAGGAGGGAGTAGTACCGAATGGAAGAAAGAATTGAACGAATTAAGAAGCAATTACATGCAGCGAGCTACAAGTTAACACCGCAACGTGAAGCAACAGTTCGTGTGCTGCTAGAAAATGAAGAAGATCATTTAAGCGCAGAAGATGTTTACCTCCTTGTAAAAGAAAAGTCGCCAGAGATCGGATTAGCAACCGTCTATCGAACTTTAGAACTATTATCTGAGTTAAAAGTTGTCGATAAGATTAACTTCGGAGACGGTGTTTCACGCTATGACTTACGCCAAGAAGGTGCGCAGCGTTTCCACCATCATTTGATTTGTACACAATGTGGTGCTGTACAAGAAATACAAGAAGATTTACTTGGTGAAGTGGAAAGGAAAGTAGAACATGACTGGAGCTTTAAGGTGAAGGATCATCGTTTAACATTCCATGGGATTTGTAAAAATTGTCAAGAAAATGAAACGGATGAAAAATAACCTTTTCCTATTTAACTAGGAAGAGGTTTTTTATTTGAATAAGGTATAAATTGGTGAAAGCTTGGCATATGTTGTAATAACTTATATTTTGGAGGAATTTACAATGCGCCGAGCTTTAAAATTAACTTTTGATGGGATAAAAGTATTTTTATTATTTACAAGTTGTACGATTTTGTTTTATTTCGCTATACTATGGATAAATGAAGAATATGAAAGCTATCATCGTTATGAAAAGCCAAAAGAAGAGACTGTAGAAAAAGTATCAGGGAATGAAGAGCCGGCAAAGGATGCTTTCGTAAATAGAATGATGTTTTTCTATGAAAATGGGGAGTAGTGTAGATTGGAAGATCAATTAAAAGATTTTATTCATTATATGGTTGTCGAAAAAGGGCTAGCGAAAAATACGGTAGTATCTTATGAACGTGATTTGAAAAGTTATGTAAAGTATTTGCAAAATGTAGAACAAGCGAAAAGCTTTCACGAAGTGACACGCTTGCACATTGTTAATTTTCTGCAGCACTTAAAAGAAAACGGAAAATCTTCGAAAACATTAGCACGTCATATTGCATCGATTCGTTCGTTTCACCAATTTTTACTTCGTGAACGAGCAGTAGAGCACGATCCATCCGTACATATTGAAACGCCGCAAGGTGAACGGAAATTACCGAAAGTATTGTCAGTTGATGAAGTAGAGGCGTTACTTCAGACACCAAAAATGACGAGCGCTTTTGGGGTTCGTGATAAAGCGATGCTAGAGTTATTGTATGCAACAGGACTTCGTGTTTCAGAATTAATTGCATTAAATTTAGAAGATGTGCATTTAACGATGGGATTTGTTCGATGCATAGGGAAAGGGAATAAAGAAAGAATTATTCCACTAGGAAGTTTAGCGACGGAAGCGATTCAAAAGTATATTGAAAAGGGAAGAAGAGAATTGATGGGGAAAAAAGTAGTAGATGCACTCTTTTTAAACCATCATGGAAATCGATTATCAAGACAAGGATTTTGGAAAATTTTAAAACGATTAGCAAAAGAAGCAAATATTGAAAAAGAGCTTACACCTCATACGTTGCGTCATTCTTTTGCTACGCATTTATTAGAAAATGGAGCAGACTTACGTGCTGTGCAAGAAATGCTTGGACATGCAGATATTTCAACGACACAAATTTATACGCATGTTTCAAAAACTAGATTAAAAGATGTATATAAACAGTTTCATCCGAGAGCATAGATACTATGCTCTTTTTTCATAGATTCAAAAGGTTATAGCACTTCACAGAAACTTCACAAACATTTCGTACATTGTTTTCAGCAGAAGACTAGAATATTACAATGTTTTTCCTCTATACTAAATAAAGTATGAAGGAGGAAATGATGATGAAAAAACTTATTATGACTTTATTTATCGCGATGCTAGCATTGGCTGGCTGTAATACAAACAAAGAAGAACCGAAAAAAGAACAGAAACTAGAAGCTGTAAAAGTAGCAGTTCAAACAAATCCGAAAGAAATTAAACCTGGTGAAAAAACAGAAGTACAAGCACTTGTTACACAAGGAAAAGAAAAGGTAACAGATGCTGATGATGTAAAGTTTGAAATTTGGAAAGCTGGCGACGAAAAGCACGAGATGCTAGAAGGTAAGCATAAAGGAAAAGGTGTTTATGCTGTAGAGAAAACGTTCGAAACGGATGGAGTATACCACATTATTGCTCACACAAATGCACGTGAAATGCATGTTATGCCAGAAGTAAAAGTGGCTGTAGGAAATGCGAAAGTAGAAGATGCAAAAAAAGAAAATAGTGATCACGGTGCAGGACATGGCGATCATAAAAGCGATACAATGATTCACCTTATGGCTGGTGACATAAAAGCAAATGCTGAATCAACAATGAAAGTTCATTTAAAACAAAAGGAAGAAGCATTAACTGGTGCTGAAGTACAACTTGAGATTTGGAAAGATGGTGTTGAAAAACACGAATTCATTCCAGCAAAAGAAGGAAATAAAGGGGAGTATGAAACGAAACATACTTTCAAAGAAAAGGGTTCTTACAAAGTGAAAGTTCATGTTAAAAAAGGCGAATTGCATGAACATAAAGAAGAAACGGTAGAAGTAAAATAAAAAAGGTAGCTCTTTAGAGCTACTTTTTTTATTTTTATCCTACAAATGATCAGTGGGAAAGAACAAAACCGCCATTGATTAAAATTTCACTTTATATGAAGAAATAAATCATAAAATGATTAGCACTTCTGTGCATAATGGATTACAATAGAAGTGTGAAGAAAATGAGAAATTCTACGAAAATGTATTAAAAAGAAAGCGTAAACATGTTATGATATCAGTATCAGATGTCTGACATCTGACTTAGAAAAAACTAGAAATGTTTTTGAGTCGTTTCAAGGTAAACGAAATAGGTTAGAGAATGATTTAAAGAAGTACTGTTTGATAATGAGAACGAAAGATAATTCTTATGGAGAACAGTTTCACTTTATAGCGTTTTGAACATACTACAAGAAGTAGAACTGAACTTATAGGAGGTCGCAGTTATGAATAAATATAAACGTATATTCCTAGTCGTAATGGACTCTGTTGGAATCGGTGAAGCACCAGATGCTGAACAATTTGGTGATTTAGGATCTGACACAATTGGTCACATTGCTGAGCATATGAATGGGTTACAAATGCCTAACATGGTGAAATTAGGTCTTGGTAACATTCGTGAAATGAAAGGCATCTCTAAAGTAGAAAAACCACTTGGATATTATACAAAAATGCAAGAGAAATCTACTGGTAAAGATACAATGACAGGTCACTGGGAAATTATGGGTCTTTACATTGATACACCATTCCAAGTGTTCCCAGAAGGATTCCCAAAAGAATTACTTGATGAATTAGAAGAAAAAACAGGCCGTAAAATTATCGGTAATAAACCAGCTTCTGGAACTGAAATTCTTGATGAACTTGGTCAAGAACAAATGGAAACAGGCTCTTTAATTGTTTACACTTCTGCCGATAGCGTATTACAAATCGCAGCACACGAAGAAGTAGTGCCGCTTGATGAGTTATATAAAATTTGTAAAATTGCACGTGAATTAACGTTAGATGAGAAGTACATGGTAGGCCGCGTTATCGCTCGTCCATTCGTTGGTGAGCCTGGAAACTTTACACGTACACCGAACCGTCATGACTATGCATTAAAACCATTCGGCCGTACAGTAATGAATGAATTAAAAGATAGTGATTATGATGTGATTGCTATCGGTAAAATCTCTGACATCTATGATGGTGAAGGGGTAACTGAATCACTTCGTACGAAGTCTAACATGGATGGAATGGATAAGCTTGTAGATACATTAAATATGGACTTTACAGGTCTTAGCTTCTTAAACTTAGTTGACTTTGATGCGCTATTTGGTCACCGTCGTGACCCACAAGGATACGGAGAAGCTCTGCAAGAATATGATGCACGTCTTCCAGAAGTATTCGAAAAACTAAAAGAAGATGATCTATTATTAATTACAGCAGACCACGGTAATGACCCAGTTCATCATGGTACTGATCATACACGTGAATATGTACCGTTATTAGCATATAGCCCAAGCATGAAAGAAGGCGGACAAGAATTACCACTTCGCCAAACATTTGCTGATATTGGTGCAACTGTAGCAGAAAACTTCGGTGTGAAAATGCCAGAATACGGAACAAGCTTCTTAAACGAGCTAAAGAAATAGGGGGATAAACAAATGAATCGTGAACTTATTACAAAATCAGCTTCATACTTAAAAGAGAAATTTCAAGAGACACCACAAGTAGGACTAATCCTTGGATCTGGACTAGGTGTATTAGCAGATGAAATTGAGAACGCAGTAACAGTACCTTACAGTGAAATCCCTGAATTCCCAGTTTCAACTGTAGAAGGCCATGCAGGTCAACTAGTATTCGGTACACTTCAAGGTGTAACAGTAGTAGCAATGCAAGGACGTTTCCACTTCTATGAAGGATACGATATGCAAAAAGTAACATTCCCAGTTCGTGTTATGAAAGAACTAGGTGTAGAAACAGTTGTTGTAACAAATGCAGCTGGTGGTGTAAATACATCATTCGAACCAGGCGATCTTATGTTAATTTCAGATCACATTAACTTCATGGGTACAAATCCATTAATCGGACCAAATGATTCTGAAATGGGTGTACGTTTCCCTGATATGTCTACATCATATACAGTAGAGCTTCGCGAAATGGCAAAACAAGTTGCAGCAGACTTAAATATTAAAGTACAAGAAGGTGTATACGTTGGAATGACAGGTCCTGTATATGAAACACCTGCTGAAATTCGTATGCTTCGTACACTTGGTGGAGATGCAGTTGGTATGTCAACAGTACCTGAAGTAATTGTAGCGCGTCACGCTGGTATGAAAGTACTTGGTATTTCTTGTATTTCAAATATGGCAGCTGGTATTTTAGATCAGCCACTTCACCACGATGAAGTAATCGAAACGACAGAACGTGTTAAAGCTAACTTCTTAGCATTAGTAAAAGCAATCGTAAAACAAATGAAGGGGTGACCTCACAATGAGAATGGTGGACCTAATTGCAAAAAAACGTGACGGACATGCATTAACGACAGAAGAAATTAACTTTATTGTTGAAGGATATACAAATGGTGATATTCCTGATTATCAAGTAAGCTCACTTGCAATGGCAATTTTCTTCCAAGATATGAACGATCAAGAACGTGCTGATTTAACGATGGCAATGGTAAATAGCGGTGATACAATCGACTTATCAGCTATTGAAGGAGTAAAAGTAGATAAGCACTCCACAGGTGGTGTTGGTGATACAACAACACTTGTATTAGGTCCATTAGTAGCCGCTTTAGGTGTACCGGTTGCAAAAATGTCTGGACGTGGTCTAGGACATACTGGTGGTACAATTGATAAATTAGAAGCAGTTCCAGGATTCCATGTTGAAATCGAAAATGATGAATTCATGCGTCTTGTAAATGAAAACAAAATCGCAGTTATTGGTCAAAGTGGAAACTTAACACCTGCGGATAAAAAATTGTATGCACTTCGTGATGTAACGGCAACAGTAAACTCAATTCCGCTTATTGCAAGCTCAATTATGAGTAAAAAAATTGCTGCTGGTGCAGATGCAATTGTTCTTGATGTAAAAACTGGAGCAGGTGCATTTATGAAAACAGATGAAGATGCAAAACGTTTAGCAGAAGCAATGGTACGCATTGGGAATAACGTTGGTCGTAATACAATGGCTGTTATTTCGGATATGAGTCAACCACTTGGTGAGGCGATTGGTAACGCACTTGAAGTACAAGAAGCAATTGATACATTACAAGGTAAAGGACCGAAAGATTTAGAAGAGTTATGTTTAACACTTGGAAGTCAAATGGTATACCTTGCTGGACAAGCTTCATCTTTAGAAGATGCACGTGAGAAATTAATTGAAGTAATGAACAACGGTAAAGCGCTAGAATCATTTAAAACGTTCTTATCAGCGCAAGGCGGAGATGCATCTGTTGTTGATGATCCTTCTAAATTACCACAAGCACAGTTTAAAGTTGAAGTGGAAGCGAAGGAAGACGGTTATGTATCAGAAATCGTTGCAGATGAAATTGGAACAGCAGCAATGCTTTTAGGAGCAGGACGTGCGACGAAGGAATCTGAAATTGATTTAGCAGTTGGCTTAATGCTTCGTAAAAAAGTAGGGGACAGCGTGAAAAAAGGTGAATCTCTTGTTACCATTTACGCAAACCGTGAAAATGTAGAAGACGTAAAAGCAAAAATTTATGAGAACATGAAGATCTCTAAAGAGCATGTAGATGCACCAACATTAGTGCACGGCATCGTTACTGAATAATAAAGAAGCGCCAGGGAGTATTTCTCCTTGGCTTTTTTTACTATTTTTTGTTTATAATAATAATGGGTGAAAATATGATTAGAATTTGTGCAATAACAAAAACAGATGAAGTATTATATGATGTTTCGCTAGAAGAAACAAAGAAAGACCATATTGTATGGTATTGGCTAGATTTATATAAGCCAACGAAAGAAGAGTATACATACATTTTGCAAGATCATTTTAAGTTCCATCCCCTTGCAATTGAAGACTGTATAGAATATGTACAGAGGCCAAAAGTTGATTTTTATGATGGATATAACTTTTTAGTTCTTCATGCATTTGGTGAGGATGGACTAGAACCGCACGAGATCGACTTATTTATTAGTGATCGTTATATTGTTTCTTTCCATTTTTCTCATAATAATGCAATTGAAAGAGTATGGAAAACACTTGGAGAAAAGAAGCGTATTAAAAATAGTCCCCTGCACGTAGCACATACAATTATCGACCAAATTGTAGATGACTATTTTGCGCCTGTATATTACATTGAGGATCACCTAAATGCAATTGATGATAATTTAACGGGTGAGACAGCAGGTAGTGTACTAGAAGAAGTATTTGATATACGTGCAGATTTATCGAAGCTAAGGCGTACAATCATTCCGATGCGTGATTTATTGTATCGTATTTTAAATTCGACTCGTTTTTACGGTATAAGTGATCATGAAATTTACTTTAAAGATATACATGACCATTTGCTTAAATTGACAGAAATGATTGAGGCAAGCCGAGAATTAACGGCAGATATTCGAGATAGTTATTTTTCATTAAACTCACATCATATGAATAACATTATGAAAACATTAACTGTGTTCTCGACTATTTTCATGCCATTAACATTTATTGCGGGAGTATACGGAATGAACTTTACGCATATGCCAGAGCTTGGTGGACAATATAGTTATTTTATTTGTTTACTTATTATGGCGCTAATTGGCGGCGGCATGATGGCTTGGTTTTATAAAAAAGGATGGTTTAAATAAAAAACACCGAGGGGAAATTCCTCGGTGTTTTTACTTAACCGATAGCATGTAATACGAACATGGCTAAGAATAAGCATGTAATGATATACATAGACGGTGCGACTTCTTTACGCTTTCCAAGAGCAACTTTTAAGATAGGATAAGCAATAAATCCGAACGCAATGCCATCAGCGATACTATATGTGAGCGGGATCATGACGATAATTAAGAACGCTGGAAATCCTTCTGAAAAATCGTTCAAAGGAATTTGCTGAATGCTTGTAATCATCAGGCCGCCAATAATAATTAAGATTGGTGCAATGGCACTATCAGGAATTAGTTTGACAAACGGAAGTGCAAACAGTGACGCGAAGAATAACAACCCTGTAACGATAGACGTCAGACCTGTCTTTCCACCTGCAGTAATACCTGCGGCACTCTCTACTGTTGATACGGTAGGGCTTGTGCCAAATAGACCACATGTCATTGCTGAAATTGCATTGGCTTGGTAAGCACGTGGGAATTTACGGTCATCTTCTAATAAACCGTGCAGAAGTCCCATGTTCTCAAAAATAAGCACCATGCTTAAGGAGAATGTTGCAATCCAAAATGGTAAGGAAGAAAGTTTGCCAAATGACATAGCCCCAAACACATCGCCGTAATTAGCGAATGAGAATGAACTATTTCCGATTTGACTTGTATCAACAAGGCCAAATAGCCATGCAATACCAGTTCCTATTGCAATCGTCCATAAAAAGTTTCCACGTACGTTACGAATAAATAATACGAGTGCAACGATAAGAGTAAGCACGGTCGCAAGAACGACAGGGTTACTTAATTTACCCATTGCAACAGCAGTATTTGGATTCGAAACGACTAAACCACCTTTTTGCAATCCGATAAATGCTAAAAATAATCCGATGCCGACAGTGATAGCTTCCTTTAGTGACTTTGGAATCGATACTGAAAGCACGCGAGCGATTGGTGTAAACGCAGCAATTGCAAAAATAATACCAGAGATGAAGACAGCTGCTAATGCTTCCTGCCAAGTTAATCCGAGCGTATGCACAGCAGTGTACGTGAAGAATGCATTTACACCCATACCAGGGACAAGAATAGCAGGTGCATTTGCCCAAAATGCCATGAGCAGACATCCGACAAATGAACTGAAAACAGTTGCTAAAATTCCAGCTTCAAGAGGAATGCCAGCATCGGATAAAATGGATGCATTTACAATCATAATATATACGATCGTAAAAAATGACGTAACTCCAGCTAAAACTTCTTGTTTTGGTGATGTTTCGTGTAAACCTAATTTAAATGTTCTTTCAAGTATTCCTTTCATGTTAAACCTTCTTTTTCATATCCCTCTCCCACCCGTGATATCTCTTTTGTAAGAGCTCACCGTCCTTTATTATATCAGAACATCATGTTTTTACAACAAGGAAAATGATAACGTTTACTTATAAATGAAATTATTTATAAATACGTAAAAATCGCTCGTATTGTCGAAATGATCTCTAATTCTCCCGATTGAATGGGAGGAGCTGCTTGTGCATGTAAAGCAGCATAGGATGCAACTTCTCGTGGTAATTGAGCAGATTCTTCAACGAATGAGAGTGGAACAGGATTAATGTTTAAATTGTATGTACTCGCAATAGCACGAGCTTTTTCTACCGCTTGTTGCAGAGCTTGAATGAGAGCTTGCTCATAATATTTATTTGGGTGAGATATTCTAAAACGTAATCCTTTTGCTACGTTTGCTCCATTTGAAACGGCTATATCATATACTTCCCCTGCTTTTTGTACATTTAAAACGGTAATTTCATACAAATGTTCCACGCGGTATCCTTGTAGTAACGCTTTATCATTTACATACTCGTATTGAGGAGTAATCGTATAAGAAATCGTTTCTATATCTTTATCAGCAATACCAAGTTGTTTAAGTGCATCCAGCAATTGTTTTGATTGCACTGCATTTTCTTCTTGCGCTTGTTTCACATTTTTACTATCAGTTCGAATGCCAAGTGTTAGTATAACAACATTGGGTTTCGCTTTGACAACACCTTCACCTTGTACAGTAATAGTCGCTTCTTTACCAGTATTAGCTGTACGTACATTGTGTAAATAAGGATTCATTCCACCCTGCATTTTCCATCACCATCCTTTTTATATGTATATGTGTGAACAAAAAAGAAATTTATATGAAAAAAGTTACATAAATGAGAATGTTGAGGGAAGAAAGCATATACAACATAGGTATTTATAGATTATAATATGTGTAAATATGATAAAAAAGGGACGAGGCTAGTGAACGAAAAAAGAGAAACACTGATTTTAGAGTTATCCGGATCATTTCGAAAGATGATACGTTTATTACAAAATGATATTAATACACGTTTTGCAGAACATATGCCATATAATGAATTTTCTGTATTACGCGCGTTATTTTTAAACAGTCCACAGATGGCTTCGCAAATTGCGAGTGAAGTAAACGTAACCTCCAGTCATATTACAGCTGTTACAGATCGTCTCGTACGAAAAGGATTAGTAGAAAGAAAACGTTCTAATTCAGATCGTCGTATTGTGTACTTAGAAATTACAGAGCACGGAAGAGAAGTAACTGAAAAACTAGAAGCTGTACGAAAAGAATATTATAAAGAGAGATTTAAAGGTTGGAGCGACCAAGAAATAGAAATGGTATTAGAGCTATTTGGCCGCGTATTATAATAAATGAGGATAGGAAGCGAAAGCATTCCTATCCTTTTTCTTTTGAATAAAAATATTTTGAAACTCCGATACTTTAATTAAAAAGAATCGGAGTGAAAAATTATGAAACGTGTTTGTACGCTTTTCATTATGATTGGAAGTTTTTTCTGCTTTCATCAATTCGCAGACGCCGCAACACCTCTCCAAGTCGTTCAGAAAGAATTACAACATATTTCAAATAAGCAACCTGTTTTATATTCAAAACTATGGATTCGCTCTATGCAAAATGCTATTTTATTTCATCACAGTGATAACATTCGGCATGAAGATACGATAAGCAATGTAACAAAGTCTTCTCTTGTAAAAGTAAAACAACTTCCACTTCAGAAAGCATCGCAGTACATCCCTAGATTATCACAATATATTTCTAAGTTTGAGGCTGAAAATGTGCAGGTGTATTATGTGGCGGCCCGTTATGAAGTGAAAAAAGAGAACCCGTACCAATTAAATGGAATGAATTATTTTATGCAAGTGTTTATTCAACAAGGGGGAGAATGGAGAATTGCTGAAAGCATAGTTGCTCCAACCGATCAAATCGTGGCAAATGGTGATGGGTTTGGAACGAAGCAAGAAAAAGAATATGGGAAAAGAAGAGAGAATGTAAAATAACCTCCTCATCAAGAGGAGGTTATTTCATTTGAAATTCCAAGAGACTTTCCATTTTAATATTTTAGGTAGGAAGAAATACGTAATGAAACTAGTCACTAAAAATCCGATGTAAAAGCTGGACAATGAGTGCGCTCGACTTAGTATTAAACCTCCAACGATCCCACCAAAGAAAATCGCACAAGCTAAAACTACTTTTTGTAGTTTTGGATATAATAAGTAGTTACCATTTCGCTCATTGACTGAACGGGCATATAAATATATACCGAGTGGTAATAAAATAATGATATGTGCGATAGGGCCAAGCAATGTTTTTGTCGGGGGAATTTTTGTAAAGTTTGGTTCGGTATGACGTACTCCATTTTGATCAGTATAAGCGCTTTGTGGATCATAATTAAAGTAAATATTAAAATCTTCTGCTGGACTAGAAATACGTATGTTTTCCATAACATCATGTATAATGCCATTGTTCTCATGAAAGTCGGCATTCGAGTGAACAGCAATGACGCCTGAAATAAGTGCTGGAAGTAATAATGGAAACATGAATAGAGCGGCAGTGAGAACTCCTTGCGATATAACATTTCCAGCGATTGTTCCTATACATAAGGCAAGTGTATAAATAGCAATTAATACAATTAACATGTATATAAAGTAACTATGAAAGGGGGAGAATACTTGATATTTATTATGAAAAGTCAACTTTTTCATAATAGCAAATAGTCCCCAGTTTAAAACGACAACGGCGGCGATATTACAGATTCCAAATAACCATTTTGTTATATAAAGATGTGAACGTTTGAAGGGCATAGACCATAACAAGTCGCTAGCGTTATTTTGTCTTTCCCATCCAATTAACGTACAAGCTAGAACGATTAGCAAACTACCTAACAGCATGATAGAATCTAGAAGTGTTAAATCAAAACTGTAATGATATATAGCTTTCCATTTTTTGTTCATATTTAGAAAATATTGCTGTTGAATAGAAGTCATATAGTATTTATATGACAAAGTATAGAAGCTGACGAGCCAAAATAACCATACAACATATTTACTTTGTTGATATGTTCTTAGCCATAGTGCTTTTTGAAACATAGGATCTCTCCTTTAAAAAACTTTATAATTTGTTAGGCGTGATAATACAACATAAGTAATGATTCCAGCGAGAAACAAACTGATATAGTAGTTAGGTAAGAAAAAAAATTGATTGATTTTATAGCCACCTAGTAATGCAAAGTAAATGGTTGTCCCCCATATCCATATTTTTAAATGTTTTTGGAAAATAAATATCTTTTGACTGTTTTCATTTGGCGATCGTCTATATAAATATGTTCCAAGTAGTAAGTAAACTATTGTATAAAAAATAGGGACTAACATTGATTTTGTTGAATAATACGTATGAGATGCTGGATCTCTTAAAGTAGTTGAGTCATTTTCTTTTTTACGTGATTCAGGATTATAATGGTAATAAATCGTGAAGTTATATATTGGTGCAACTATATTTGTTTTTTTATTGATTTCATAAAGTTGTTCATGTAGCTTATAATTTTTAGAATCGGTATATTCTAAATGATTTATCGTAAAAGTGTAAACTAGTGGGATAAATGTAAGCCCCATTAGTAGCCATGGAATGCAAAAAATGACCTGAGAAACAATGCTTCCAGTAAAAGTACCGATGCAAAGTGCAGCTGTATATACTGCAACATAAGAAACAATTGCATAAAGAAAGTATCGATGAAATGGACTAAATGATTGATAATCAAAATGAATGGTTGTTCTATAAATAACATACATAAGAATCCAATTTATAAGTAACGAGCTTACAATACAAAAGGAACCAAAAGCCCATTTAGATAAGAAAACATCTTTTCTTTTAAATGGCATTGTCATAAGTAGCGTATTAGATTGGTTACTACGTTCCCACCCTATCAATAAGCAGGCTAAAGCAATGATAAGAACAGTTAACCAAAAACTATTACCTTCCCCTTGCGAAAAGGTATAAAAATAATAATACTGTTTCCCCTTTTCTTGTAATTCGTAATACGCATCAAGTTGTCTCTGCGCACTTCTATAGTATCCAAAAGATAATAAGTAAAGCGAACTAAAGAAGAATAGTAACACAGCATATTTCCCACGCTTCCAATTCCACATCCACAACGCTTTATGAAACATACCCATCCTCCTCCAGTGTCGTAACGAAGACATCTTCAAGTGACATTGTTAATTCTTCAATGAGTATAGGTTGTTCTTTATAAAACTTCTCCAGTGTTGTAGCTACATATCCCTCAATTAAGATTGTATATACTTTTCCTGTTTGATTTAATATTTTAATATTGCTTAAGTTTTCTAGTTTTTGAGGTAGTGATCGTTCGTAAGCAACTTGTATTTTAGCAAATCGTGATTTGGCATCGTCTAGTGATGTAATAGACGAGATAGTATGGCCTTTTAATATAATGATTGTATCTGCAATTTGTTCCACTTCATCTAAATGGTGAGTTGAGATAAAAATGGTAATCTCTTTATCTGCAACTTCTCCAACGAGAAATTGGAGGATCTGCCGTTTCACGATAGGATCAAGCCCATTTGTCGGTTCATCTAAAATGATATATTCGGCCTTTGTAGAAACGGCTAAAATGATCGCAAGCAGTGCTTTCATTCCTTTTGAGTAACTACGAATTCGTTTGTTTGGTAAGTTAAAGTGTTCTAACAGTTCATAGAAATACTGTTCATCAAATGCTGTATAAACGGCTTTATAAAACTTTACAATTTCTTTTACCGTATAGCCGTTCAGTATGTTAGTAGAATCCGGAACATATACGATTTTTTGCTTTATTTCAGGACACTGATGAATGTTTGTATCTTCATATGTAACAGTCCCTGCATCAGGGTCTAAAATACCGACCATCGTTCGTAATAAAGTTGTTTTCCCCGCACCGTTTCTTCCTAGTAACCCGATGATACTTCCTCTATGTAATGTGAAAGAAACATCGTCTAAAATTGTTTGATTATCAATTGTCTTTTTCAAGCTTGTCACTTTCAGCATCCGCATTTCCTCCAATCTCTTTATAGTATGAATCTATCCAATCATGAATTTTATCTTTCGTAACACCAAGATAAGAGGCTTCTAATAGTAATTGATGAAATTGCTTTTCAACCATAGCGATTTTCCTTTCGTCTAATGTTGGGGTAATCGATTGGGATACAAATGTTCCTTTTCCTCGTAATGTTTCAATAATCCCTTGTCGCTCTAACTCTTGATACGCTTTACTCACTGTATTTGGATTGATAACGAGTAAAGAAGCGAGTTCGCGTACAGAAGGTAGTTTGTCACTTGGAGCTAACATGTTCTTTAATACGAGTTCTTTTATATTTTGAACAATTTGTTCCCATATCGGAGTGTTGCTTCTTGGATCAAGTTGAATATGCAAGAGCAATGTCTCCTTTCTGACTTGTATTAAGTGTACTACTGTGTGTAATACACTTAATACAATAAAGGTGATGAATGTGTTTGTCAACTGAAAATGTTAGAAAAATATGGTATTAAAAAACAGTAAATTGGAAAAAATAGGTTTGATATAGAATGGAGGGTTAGTCATGAAGCGAGTTTTTGGAATACTTGTTTGTTTCATGTTATTGCTTTCTGGTACTTCAGTTAGTTTCGCACAATCTGAGAAGACGAAGCAGGAGAAAACAGAAGAAACAACGCCGAAGTTAGCGGAACAAGCGTCATCAGCAATTGTAATTGAACAAGATACAGGTAAAGTTTTGTTTGATAAAAATCCAAATGAGAAGTTACCACCTGCTAGTATGACGAAGATTATGACAATGCTATTAATTATGGAACAAGTTGAAAAAGGAAAATTAAAACTGACCGATAAAGTTAGAGCAAGTGAGCATGCAGCTTCAATGGGTGGATCACAAATCTTTTTAGAGCCTGGAGAAGAGATGACCGTAAATGAAATGCTAAAGGGTATTGCTATTGCATCTGGAAATGATGCATCTGTTGCAGTAGCGGAGCATATCGCTGGTTCAGAAGAAGGGTTTGTAAATATGATGAACAAAAAAGCGAAAGATTTAGGACTGAAAAATACTCATTTTCAAAATCCGACAGGTCTGCCGGCTAAAGACCATTATTCTACAGCAAATGATATGGCTATAATGGCGAAAGAGTTGATGAAATATCCACTTATTCGTAAATACACAGGAAAATATGAAGACTATTTACGTGAAGATACGGATAAGAAGTTTTGGCTCGTGAATACGAATAAGTTAGTACGTTTTTATCCTGGAGTAGATGGTGTAAAAACGGGCTTTACGACAGAAGCAAAATATTGTTTAACAGCATCGGCTGAAAAGAATGGGATGCGTGTTATTTCAGTTGTTATGGGAGCGCCTACATCGAAAGAACGGAACAATCAAGTAACGAAGCTTCTTGACTACGCATTTGGTCAATATATGACAAAGAAATTGTATACACGAGGCGAAAAGATTAAGACTGTCCAAGTAGGAAAAGGGAAAAAAGAAAAAGTAGATTTAGTAGCCTCCGACAATGTATCTCTTCTTATGAAGAAGGGCGAAAATATGGACAAGGTAAAGCAAGAAGTAATTGCTGAAAAGAAAGTGAAAGCGCCGATTAAAAAGGGCGATGCACTTGGTACACTTGTTATTAAGAAAGATAAAGATGTTTTATTAAAACAAACAATTGTAGCAAAAGAAGATGTTGCTGCAGCGAGCTGGTGGGAGTTATTTAAAAGAAGTTTTGGGATGTTTTCAACATCAAAATAGCGGCAAACATTTTGCCGCTTTTCTATTCGTATGTAAGTAAATAATTGCTGAATGGTTTCACTTTATGGCGAAATAGTTCTTCTTTTGTCAGTAGGAAGGATTCTTATGTTGTATCACGAAAATCTTTATGTATGTAAATCAGTAAAGTTTGAGCATAAGGAGGAAATCGTGTGAGTCTTTCCATGCAATTAGAAGTAAAACGTGACGTCCTATGTGTGAGGCTAGCGGGTGAATTAGATCATCATACTGCCGAAGAGTTGCGAACGAAAGTAACAGATATGATTGAGACACATGGTGTTCATCATATTGTTTTGAGCCTAGAGAACTTATCGTTTATGGATAGTTCTGGTTTAGGTGTTATATTAGGCCGATATAAGCATGTAAAGGGATTAGGTGGAGAAATGGTTGTTTGTGCAATTTCACCGCCTGTTAAGCGTTTATTTGAAATGTCGGGCTTATTTAAAATTGTTCGCTTAGAAGAAAGTGAAGCGCATGCGCTCGCGACGTTGGGGGTGGCATAAATGAGAAATGAAATGAACCTTCAATTTTCAGCGTTAAGTCAAAATGAATCGTTCGCTCGCGTTACAGTAGCTGCTTTCATTGCGCAACTAGATCCTACGATGGAAGAACTTACAGAGATTAAAACAGTTGTGTCAGAAGCGGTTACGAATGCAATTATTCATGGGTATGAAGGAAATGCAGAAGGTGTTGTTTATATTTCTGTAATTTTGGAAGAAGCAATGGTGAAACTCACGATTCGAGATGAAGGGATTGGCATCTTTAATTTAGATGAAGCGAGACAACCCCTTTTTACAACTAAACCTGAATTAGAGCGTTCCGGAATGGGATTTACTATCATGGAAAATTTTATGGATGAAGTAGAAGTTATTTCAAACGAATCTTTCGGGACAACAATCCATTTGACAAAATACTTATCAAATAGTAACGCTCTATGCAATTAAGGAGAATAGCCTATGGACATAGAGGTCAAAAATGAGAAGAAGAAACCTCAGTTAAAGGACCACGAGCTAAAAGCGTTAATTCAACAAAGTCAAGATGGAGATCAACAAGCGAGAGATACAATCGTTCAAAGTAATATGCGTCTCGTATGGTCGGTTGTGCAGCGTTTTCTTAATCGAGGATACGAACCAGACGATTTATTTCAAATTGGATGTATTGGGCTCTTAAAATCGGTAGATAAATTTGATTTATCTTTCGACGTGAAATTTTCAACATATGCAGTTCCCATGATTATTGGAGAAATACAACGATTTTTACGTGATGATGGATCAGTGAAAGTAAGTAGATCTTTAAAAGAAACAGGAAATAAAATTCGAAAGATGAGAGACGAGCTTTCGAAAGAATTCGGAAGGGCCCCAACGATTAATGAAGTAGCCGAAGCGTTAGAACTAACACCAGAGGAAGTGGTTCTGGCGCAAGAAGCGAGTCGTGCCCCTTCATCTATACATGAAACGGTGTATGAGAACGACGGGGATCCAATTACTATTTTAGATCAAATTGCAGATCAATCTGAAACGAAATGGTTTGATAAAATTGCTTTAAAAGAGGCAATTAGAGAATTAGATGAGCGAGAACGTTTAATCGTATATCTACGCTACTATAAAGACCAAACCCAATCGGAAGTAGCGGAGCGAATAGGCATTTCGCAAGTACAAGTTTCAAGACTTGAAAAGAAAATATTAAAACAGATGAAAGATCGAATAGATGAATAGCTATTCGATCTTTTTTTATGCCTTTAATAGGAGGAGATTGTAAACTTTCGTAAAAATTAACAGAATTTATTGATAATTTAGTAAATTTAAAATATAATCCAATTATGAACTTGTCACAAAGGGGGAAGGAAATATGGAAACGAGGCAACAATGGGGAACGAGGGCCGGATTTATTTTCGCAGCGGTCGGCTCTGCCGTTGGATTAGGAAACATATGGCGTTTTCCTTATACAGCGTATGAAAATGGGGGAGGCGCATTCTTTTTACCGTACTTATTCGCATTATTAACGACTGGTATTTCATTATTAGCGTTTGAATTTGCTCTTGGGCATCGTCACCGTGGTTCCGCGCCACTTACGTTCTTCCGTATTCATCCGCGTGCTGAATTCATCGGATGGTGGCAAATGTGCGTAACATTTATCGTTTCAACATATTATGCAGTAATTATTGCTTGGTCTATTTCATATACGTACTTTGCAATTACTGGAGCATGGGGGAAAGACACGCAATCATTTTTATTTAAAGAGTATTTACAGGTTGCAGATAAGCCAGGACAATTTGGGGGACTTGTACCAGAAGTGTTAATTCCGTTAGCTCTCGTTTGGATTATTGTGCTTGGTGTTGCATTCAAAGGAGTTAAAAAAGGAATCGAAGTTGTTAACCGTATTTTCATCCCTTTATTAGTTGTTATGTTCCTTATTATCGTAGTTCGTGCAGTGACGATGGAAGGTGCGATGCAAGGGTTAGATGCATTCTTTAAACCGGATTGGAGTCGTATTTTTGATGGGAAAGTATGGCTTGCTGCTTACGGTCAAATTTTCTTTAGTTTATCTTTAGCATTTGGAATTATGATTACGTACTCTAGTTATTTACCGAAAAACTCAGATACAACAAATAATGCCTTTATTACGGGCTTTGCCAACTCAGGATTTGAATTATTAGCAGGGATTGGGGTTTTTGCAGCTCTTGGATTTATGGCAAACAATATGGGAGTACCGGTTGATAAAGTAGCAAGTGCTGGTGTAGGGCTTGCGTTTGTAGTATTCCCGCAAATTATTAATGAATTACCAATGTCACCTTTATTTGGCGTATTATTTTTCTTATCATTAACGGTTGCTGGGATTACATCCCTCATTTCGCTTGCGGAAGTATGTTTTGCTGCCGTATCTGAAAAGTTTAGTTTAAGCCGCCAAAAAACAATTGGAATTATGGGGACGCTTCTCGTACTCGTTTCTCTCGTTTTTGCGACACGTGGCGGTCTTATGTTCCTAGATGTTGTGGATTACTTCGCTAATAACTTCGGATTAATTACAATTGCGCTAGCAGAAGTAGTTACGATAGGACTCATTTTACGTCGTTTACCGGTTTATCAAAACCATGCAAACTTCGTATCTGATATTAAGTTAGGGACGTTTTGGAGGGTGAGTTTACTCGTTATTACTCCGCTTATGTTAGGGTACATGTTAATTGATGGTACACTCCAAAATATTAAAAAGAACTATGGAGATTACCCAACAGAGTTTGTCGTTACGTATGGTTGGTCAATTGCAGCAGCGTTCCTTATCGTTGCGTTAATTATTAGTTTAAAGAAATGGAATACACAAATACATTCAGATTCTGCTAAGCTTGAAAAAGAATGGAAAGATCGGGGTGTTTCATAATGAGTGGATCAGCGATTATGATGATGGTTATTGGAATAGTAGTCATTTGGGGAGGGCTCGCATTAAGTATTGCAAATTTATTTAAGAAAAAGGCATAAACTAAAAAACATCTGTACCGAATTGGTACAGATGTTTTTTTATGAAAAAATTGTATTAGAAAAAAATTCAATAACCATACTACAACTACGAGGAAGAGTGAAGAGGTGAATGGAAATTGGAACAAACAATTTATATTAAAATGCGTAATCGATTAAAAGTTTCTCCTACGTATGAAGTAAAGCTCGGTGATGTTGCTCAACTTGCCGGAGATGCTCTGGTAGTTCAGTCGTTACAGGATGAGGTAGTTTACAAAATAACAGCGCATGATAAGACGCATGTTGTAATTGATGTTATGAAAATTATTGAGATTATTAGGCGAAAGGTGGCCCATATACAAATTAATTTACTCGGTTCTGGACAAACTCTTGTTGAAATTATATATGAAAAAAAGAAAGTACATCCGATTTTCTTCGGACTTGTATGGTTGTTACTTTTCATTGGAGCGGCCCTTGCGATCATTTATTTCCATGAAGATGTAAGTATGCAACAAGTGCACCAACGATTATATTACATGATTACGGGAGAATTTAAGGCGCAACCACTTCTATTTCAAATTCCTTATTCATTAGGTCTTGGGTTAGGTATGGTTTTATTTTTTAATCATGTATTTCAAAAGCGTATTAATGAAGAACCGAGTCCGTTAGAAGTGGAGATGTTCCAATACCAGCAGTCACTTGACCAATATGTAATTGTTCATGAAAACAAGGATAATATGAAACAACTTACCGATGATTGAGTCTGGATTCGTTATTTTAATTGCTTTAGCAGGAGGAATTGCAGTAGGTAGCGGATATGTCGCATTTTTAGCTGTACTTGGTATAATCCCTCGTCTAGCTCAATTAACGAGAAGTGGAAAGCACATTCAATATTTTGAGTGGGCAGTTATTGCAGGTACGTTAACAGGAGCTTGGTGTAGTTTGAAAAATATTACATTTCAAACATCGCAATATTGGCTTGTTATATTAGGAGTATTTTGTGGCACATTCATTGGAATGCTCGCTGCCGCATTAACAGAAGTGTTAAATGTTTTACCTATTTTAGCGAAACGAGTAGGGGTAGAGGGGAAAATAGTTGTTTTACTCGTTGCTCTTGTACTTGGAAAAGTAATAGGCTCGTTGTTTCACTGGATTTATTTCGTAAAGTAGGAGGCAATATATAAATGACAGGGCGAAAACTAAAGGACGATTACGTAAATAAAGTGAAGGAATACCATCCGAAACCAAATTATTTTATAAATTGTGTTAAGGCATTTTTTGTAGGTGGACTCATTTGTACAATCGGAGAAGTATTGATGAAATTTTATATACATTATTTTCATTTTAGTGAACAAGAGGCAGGGAATCCAACAGTCGCAACTCTTGTACTATTATCGGCGATTTTAACAGGTTGTGGTGTATATGATAAAATCGGGCAATTTGCTGGAGCAGGGTCGGCCGTACCTGTTACGGGATTTGCGAATTCTATGGCAAGTGCTGCGCTAGAGCATAAGAGTGAAGGAATTGTGCTTGGGGTTGCTACAAACATGTTTAAGCTAGCGGGAAGTGTAATCGTTTTTGGGGTTGTTGGGGCATACATTATTGGGTTAATAAGATATACATTTCAAATTTTGATGTCCTAAAGGAGGGGCTAGTATGAGGTTGACAGGAAAACAAACGTGGGTATTTCAAAATGATATTTATGTGAATGCAACCGGTACTGCCGTCGGTCCAAAAGAAGCTGAAGGCCCTCTTGGAAAGGAATTTGATATTTCATATGATGATTTACATTGCGGAGAGGAAAACTGGGAGCTTGCGGAACGAAGATTAATGTCAGATTCTATTCAACAAGTCATGCAAAAAGCAAATGTAGAAACATCACAAATTGATTTCTTTTTAGCGGGTGACTTATTAAACCAAACAGTAACAGCAAATTACGTTGCGCGTAAGTGGGGAATTCCCTTTTTAGGCATGTTTAGTGCTTGTGCGACCTCGATGGAGACTTTAGCGGTCGGATCAGCCTTTATAGACGGTGGATTCGCAAATCGTGTTTTAGCGACGGTAAGTAGTCATAATGCAACAGCAGAAAGACAGTTTCGTTATCCAACAGAGTATGGGGGACAAAAACCAGGGACAGCAAATTCCACTGTTACAGGTGCGGGATCCATATTAATTAGTAAAGAAAAAAGTGCCATTAAAATTACGTCAGCTACGATTGGAAAAGTGCAAGATTTAGGAATTGCCAATCCTTTAGATATGGGATCGGCGATGGCACCTGCTGCAGCTCATACAATTCAGCAACATTTTGAAGATTTGAAGAGAAGTGCAGCCGATTACGATTTGATTGTTACCGGTGATTTATCAGCTATTGGGACACCAATCGCGAAACAACTGTTACTGGAAGAAGGTTATGATATTGAGCATATATATAATGATTGCGGATTAATGATTTATGATTCGGGTCAAGAAGAAGTATTTGCTGGTGGTAGTGGTTGTGCTTGTTCAGCTGTTGTCACATATGGTCATTTATTAAGCGAGATGCAAAAAGGGAATTTACAACGAATTTTTGTCGTTGCTACTGGTGCTTTATTAAGCCCGATGATGATGCAGCAGAAAGAAACAATCCCAACAATTGCACATGGTGTCGTATTTGAGAGAGTGAAGGGAGAGTGAATTGTGGATTTTATATATGCATTTCTTGTAGGAGGCGCTATTTGTCTAGTTGGACAAGTATTGTTAGATTTTGCAAAGTTAACACCGGCTCATTTAATGGCTACTTTTGTAGTGATAGGAGCAGTTTTAGATGGATTTGGATTGTACGATAAGCTTATAAAGTTTGCGGGTGCTGGGGCAACAGTTCCTATTACAAGTTTTGGACATTCCCTATTACACGGGGCAATGCATGCCGCAGAGAAACACGGATATATAGGGATTGGTATGGGTATGTTTAGTTTAACGTCTGCAGGTATTTCTGCAGCGATATTATTTTCATTTTTTATAGCACTTATATGTAAACCGAAAGGATAAATCAAATGAGACGAAGGGTTGTTTTGGTCACAGATGGAGATGAATATGCAAAGCGAACAATTGAGCTTTTAACGAAGGAATTTGGGGGAAGGTGTATTTCAGCATCACAAAGTAATCCAACCAAATTGACAGGGAAAAAAGTTGTTGAGCTTATTATGCAAACGCCATATGACCCTGTATTTGTCATGTTTGATGACAGTGGATTTATTGGAGAAGGATCTGGTGAAAAAGCTTTAAAATATGTAGCCACGCATAAACAAATTGATGTGCTTGGGATTTTGGCTGTAGCGTCTAATACACATCATTGGGAATGGGCACGTGTAGATGTAAGCGTGGATCGAAACGGGAATTTAACGGAATATGGCGTTGATAAGTTTGGACTCCCAGATGGTGAAATTGGCAGAATTAGCGGAGATACAATTTATTGTCTAGATGATTTGAATGTTCCTGTCATTGTTGGAATTGGTGATATTGGTAAGATGTGTGGAAACGATGAATGGGAGAGAGGCTCACCAATTACGAAAAAAGCAATTCAGTTAATTTTGGAAAGGAGTGGGTTTTATGACGAAGCCTAAAAAAATAGATATCCCTATTTCAACTTTCATAAGTGACAATGAAAATTATTTAAAACAAACGGTTGGATTAGGCGTTACATTTGATGTTGGTATTCGTAAATTTCAAATTTTGAATAAAGAAATTGCTGTGTTATTCGTAAATGGACTTTGTGATACAAATTATATCATTCCTATTTTAGAAGAAGCTGTGGATACAAATGAAATAAGGGATGTTGAAGAAGATACAGTAAAGCTTTTAGAGAATCGTTTAATTCATCAGCAAGTAAGTAAAGTGAAAACGATGGATGAAGTAATGGTTCAAGCGTTATCAGGGCTTATTATTATATTTGTAGAGGGTGAAACAGAAGCATTCGCGATAGATGTTCGTAGCTATCCAGGGCGAACACCGACAGAGCCGGATACCGAAAAAGTAGTACGCGGTGCGAGAGATGGATTTGTTGAAAATATCGTTGTAAATACAGCGTTAATTCGTAGGAGAATTCGAGATCCACGTCTTCGAAACGAAATTGTTCGAGTAGGGGATAGATCGCAAACGGATATTTGTATTACATATGTACAAGATGTTGCAAATCAAGATTTAGTAAAGATTATAAAACAAGAATTAAATAACATTGATGTTGATGGCATTACGATGGCGGATAAAACAGTGGAAGAATTTGTTGTAAAGCAAAGCTATAATCCATTCCCGCTTATTCGATATACAGAAAGACCGGATGTAGCGGCAAACCATCTATTGGAAGGGCATGTGCTAGTACTAGTTGATACATCACCGAGTGCTATGATTACGCCAACAACATATTTCCATCATTTACAGCATGCAGAAGAGTTTAGACAAAATCCAGCTGTTGGGACATTTTTACGCTGGGTACGCTTTTTAGGTGTTTTATTCTCCTTGTTTTTACTACCATTTTGGTTAGTGTTTGTATTTGATCCAACTCTTTTACCAGAAAATCTTGCTTTTATTGGACCGACTAAGATGACACATTTACCAATTTTATTACAAGTATTAATGGCAGAGGTCGGGCTTGAGTTTTTAAGGATGGCTGCCATTCATACTCCAACGCCGTTATCGTCTGCAGCAGGATTAATTTCCGCTATATTAATTGGTCAAATAGCAATCGATGTAGGTTTGTTTGTACCAGAAGTTATTTTATATGTAGCAGTTTCTATGATTGGTGCATATGCGACACCGAGTTATGAGTTAGGGCTAGGGAATAAGGTTGGAAAATTATTTGTTATTATTTTAACAGGTCTCTTCCATGAAATGGGCTTTGTAATTGGTATGACGATATTGATTTTATTTTTAACGTCTATAAAAAGTTTGCAAACACCTTATTTATGGCCGTTTTTACCATTTGATTGGGGCGCATTAACAAAAATTCTACTCCGTCCGACGATGTCTAGTTTAAAAGTACGACCAAGTATTGTAAGACCTCAAAATGTAAAAAGACAAAAATAAACGGGATTACACACCCGTTTATTTTTTTAGCAAAAATTTATTGTTTTTTAACAAAAATCAAACATTTTTTGTGTACACTTAGAGTAGATATTGTGTATGGAAGGGGAAGAGGACATGATTAAATTATTTGTAAGTGATTTAGATGACACGCTCGTTTACAATGTGAATGATATGCAAAAAGAAGATGAACGTGCAATTTGTTGGTTAGCTGAAAAAGGGACAAATATTTGTTTTGCCTCAGGCCGCTTTACTCATCGAATTGATGAAGTCGTAAATAGGTTTGCATTCCCGTATTACACAACGAGTTTAAATGGAGCGACGATGTTACTACCGGATGGGAAAATATTTCATGAATCAAGTTTTGAAGATGGGATTGCCCAGGAAATATATCGATATATCCATAAAAAGGGACTAGCAGATATTGTTTGTGCAAATGAGCAACGGTATACAAAAAGAAAAAATGAACATCACCATAATTTTGAAACGTATATGGGTGTGCATATCGCTGAAATAGAAGCATTAGAAGAGGAATTTGGTAAAACTGTACATCCTGCGAAATTGTTTGTTTTTGGGGAAGAAGAGACAATTGAAGCATTAGATCAAGAATTACGAGATACCTTTCAAAACGAAGCGGAAGTTTTTATGTCTGGTACACGCTATGTTGACATTATGCCCAGGGGAGTAAGCAAAGGGAGTGCTTTAAGACGACTAATGGAACATTTGCAAATTGAAGCAAATGAAGTTGCATGCATTGGAGATTCTTTCAATGATATTTCTATGTTTGAAGTAACCCCACATTCATTCACTCTGCATCATGCTCATCCATATGTGAAGGAGAAGGCAAATCATATAGTTCGTTCGGTTGAAGAAGCTATTATGAAATTGCCGTTACTTGTATAAGAAAAGAAGCTCGTCACTGACGAGCTTCTTTTTACTTGAATAAAGATTTAACAAAATCAATGATACTTGAGAAGAAATCTTTCACTTTATCTAGGAAACTTTGCCCTTCTTCAGATCCTAAAAAGGCAGAAACGTGTTCTTTTGCTTTATTTAACTGACTGCCAACTTGATTCCAATCGATATTAAGATTTTTCATTTTATCAAATAGCGCAACTAAGTTATCTAACTGTTCATCCGTTAATGTAATACCAAGTTGATCTGCAATTTTTTTAATTAATGAACGTAAATCTTCAGTTGTTTTTGGCTGTTCTTTGGCAATTTCTTCTTTAATTTTCGCAACAAGTTGAACAGCTTTTTCTTCACCAATTTTATCGCCGAGCTGGGATGTTTGCACCATTTCTTCATTGGCTACTTTTTTTACTTCCTCAGGAATTGCTTTGTTTGATGTCGTTTCATAGGCTTTCATTAAGCCAGTTAAAGCAGCAGTTCCAGAAACTTTAAATGGTGCAGTAATTTGAATTTCTGCATCTTTCACACCTGCTGTAATAAGTGCGTTTGTGTACATTGCATCTGTTATTGAATTAATGTTTTTTGAACGTACAATGAGACCAGAACCTGGCTTTGTGTATGTGATCATAGAAGAGGAAATTGCTCTCGTACCAATTTGCGCTTTTGGAACAATCCCTTCTAGAAATTTATGTTCTTCCGCATTAGACACAGTAATAATTGTAGCATCTTTTGGTGCTTTCATTTCTTTTAACAGATCTTGTTTTTGTTGTTCAGACAAGTTTTCTCCTAGTGTAACAATTGATTCTCCTTCGATGATGTCTGCAAACGAAGCTGTTGGCATAATAAATACTGCTACAGCTAATAGCAGAGCTAGTAATTTCGTTTTCACGAAAAATCGCTCCCTTTCTCTTTCTAAAATTTTCGGGCAACACAGTTATTATAGTATATATTTCTTATTTGTCACCTAGCTTTTTCCACATTTCAAAAAAGAAGTATGTAGATTGTCGGATTCTTTTTGTTTCTAGTCATGAATGTGGTAATATAGTGCTGAGATAGTTGAAAGGAGACATATACGTATGAAAACTTTAGGATACATATTAATGGAAAATGGTGAAAAAATCGATTTAGAATTTTTCCCAGAAGAGGCACCAAAAACAGTAGAAAACTTTAAAAAACTAGCAGAGCAAGGATTTTATGATGGTGTGACATTCCACCGTGTTATTCCTGGCTTCGTAAGCCAAGGTGGAGATCCAACAGGAACAGGTGCGGGTGGCCCAGGTTACTCTATCCCATGTGAAACTGATGGAAATCCTCATAGACACCTTGTAGGATCACTTTCTATGGCTCATGCTGGCCGTAACACAGGCGGTAGTCAATTCTTTATCGTTCATGAGCCACAGCCACACTTAGATGGTGTACATACTGTATTTGGTAAAGCAACAAGCGGTATTGAAACAGTATTAAACATGCGTCAAGGTGATGTAATGAAAGAAGTTAAAGTTTGGGAAGAATAAGTGAATGAGAAAAGAGAGCTATTGCTCTCTTTTTTATTTTTAATAGGAATGGGTATTTCGTTTAAGGTACATGATACAAGTAGTAATGTGACTGTAGTGAAAATAAGTCGCTTATGAGAACAAAATATTAACAAATTACATAGAATACATTAGATTACACGTTTCAATAAAGATTTTTTGTTACATTCATTTTGCTAGAATTCATCTGCTCTAAGGTGATGAATAGTGAAGTGATAATGAGCGGTGGATGTTTCTTTTCATTTTCATATAACAGCGTTTCTTCTTTTATCTACTTAACAAAAATAGTAATGAAATGTATATTTGACTTTCTTCTTTTCGCTTTGTATGATTATCAAGTTGTTTTAAGCTCTTCTCACTCTGTTGAAAATATTGTAAAATGAATGTGATATGAAAAGAGTGATTGAGGGGATTTAATAGTTTGTAACTTTTGTAAGAAGGGATAAGGGTTATGTTAATTCGTTTTAAAAAAAGTTATGAAAAGATTGCAATGGGGCTTCTTTCATTTATGCCAACTGAAAAAGATGTGAAAACATTACAATTGACTATGAAAGATTATGAAGCAAAGGATGATTGGCAATTGTATTTGTGGAAACAAAACGAAGATTTTGTTGGGATAATGGGGATTGTAAAAAAAGAGAATCAAGTTTTGGAAATTCAGCATTTGAGTGTGAACCCATCTCACCGTCATATGGGTATTGGGACGAAGATGGTTCAAGAGTTAAAGAGTAAATTTCTTGATTTTACAATTTGCGGAAATGAGCAAACAGCAAGTTTTTGCAAAAAGTGTAAAGGGCTTGAACAAAATATACATTCGTGAAAGCAGAGATAAGTAGTTTATTATCTCTGCTTTCTTTTTTGTAATTGTTCGTTTCGTTCAGCGATGACTTCTGTTCGATCACGTAATGTGTGCTTATGTATTATAAATTCATTAGAAGTAGCATTCACGTCTTTCCAAGGAAGGTTTTGTTTCTGACATAATTCTATGCAGTACTTTTCTAATGTTGTATCCGACAATGGTAAAAATAACGGTGTAAAACCTTCTTCTTTCTGGATAGATTGCAATTTATCTTTGAGTAAGAACAGAAGTTGTACCTCATTTATTCCTAAACGAAGTAAATGTGCACTGTTTTTTTCTAAAATCGTTATGGCGCTTTTCATCATCTTCTCTGCGCCATTCCAGTTAGAGCGTCTGTGATGGTATAAAGAAACTGCAATTTGAATGAGGCCGACTAAATAATTATCCCGATTTCCTCTCGGTTTTGTTTTCCAATACTCTTCCAGTATTTCGTGACATTCAAAATAATCATAATCTCCGTGAAAATGAATTAAAAACTGTATGTATTCCGTAGGATACATTTTCTTCGCCCCTATCTAACGGTTATAAGTATAAGTTTATCATAGAAATATGAACAATAAACGACTAGGGAATTTCTCCCTAGTCGTTTATTGTTCATATTAGCAGAAGCAAGCTGCCCCTACAATAATTAGTAAAATAAACAATACAACAAGTAATGCGAACCCACCGCTAAAACCACAATCAACGTGACCCATAGTTTTTTGACCTCCTACATTGTTCTTACTACACTGTTATCATATGAAGTGGTGGGCATGATGCCATAGGCATAGGTCTATTTTTAATTAAATTTCTTAAAAAGGTTGGATAGAACATGAGTATGCTCTATACTTATGTTGTTATAGAAAAAATGTGGTGGGATGCTTTGTGCAGTATAATTTTAAAGTAGAGGCTTTTGAAGGGCCTTTAGATTTATTGTTACATTTAATACATCGTTATGAAATTGATATATATAATATTCCTGTAGCGGAAATTACAGAGCAATATTTATCTTATGTTCATACGATGAAAGAACTACAATTAGATGTTGCAAGTGAGTATTTAGTAATGGCTGCAACGTTATTACAAATTAAAAGTAAAATGTTGTTGCCGAAACATGAAGAAGATGTACTTGATAACGGTGATGACTTTATAGATGATCCTCGTCAAGAATTGATGGAGAGGTTAATTGAATATAAGAAATATAAGCAAGTTGCTACTGAACTAAAAGAAAGAGAACAAGAAAGAGCACAGCTATATACACGTCCGCCAATTGATTTTACATCATTGCAACAAGAAGAGGAGACAAGCTTGCCTCTTGATGTTACGTTATATGATATGCTAGCGGCATTTCAAAAATTAATGCGCCGTAAAAAAGCAAAGAAACCTGTGACAACACGTATTACTCGTCAAGAAATACCAATTGAACAGCGTATGACGGATATTTTAAAGCAGTTAGAAATACAAGGTGGTCGTCAAAGTTTTTATGATTTGTTTGTTGATGATGAAAGGGAAATAATGGTTGTAACATTTTTAGCGGTTCTTGAGCTTATGAAAAATCAACAAATCGTAATTGAACAAGAACATAATTTTGATGAAATTTTCGTATCAAGCTATACTAAATCTGCATAGAGTTAGTATGGAAAATGGGATAGAAATAGTATATCTCATGCTAGGTTTGAATGTATCGTTTGGAACAAGAGAAAAAATATTGAACCGAACGCATTGATTGTGATTCGGTTTTTTGCTGTGTATTTTTATGGAGAAAATAGGAGGAAGGAGCTCGTAAGATGGATAGAACAGAACAGAAATCAATCATTGAAGGGCTTTTATTTGTTTCTGGTGATGAAGGGATTTATCCTGAACAAATAGCAAAAGTCCTTGAAATTGAAGGAAACGAAGTAATCGATATTTTAGAAGAAATGCAAAAAGAATGTGAAGGTGCACACCGAGGTTTGCAAATTGTACAGTATGCAAAAGTATATCGTTTTGCTACAAAGAAAGAACATGCGTCGTACTATCAAAAACTAATAGATATCCCAACAGCTGCTTCACTCTCTCAGGCCGCGCTAGAAACGTTAGCGATTGTTGCATATCGTCAACCCATTACAAGAACTGAAATGGAAGAGATTAGAGGGGTAAAAACCGATAAGGCGTTACAAACGTTAGTATCACACCTACTTATAAAAGAAATGGGAAGAGCAGAAGGACCTGGGCGTCCTATTTTATATGGAACGACGAAAGAATTTTTAGACACGTTTGGATTAAAAACATTAGATGATTTACCTCCGCTTTCTGAAGAAAACGAACAAATGAATGAAGCGGATTTATTCTTCGGTTCTTTACAAGAGATATCGAAATAAAAGCTTAGCATTTTGCTAAGCTTTTTTTGTATATCAATTATATACCGTGCCATACTAATTGAAAAAAGGAGACGAGTTATGAGAGGTATACGAAGTGTTTTATTATTAGTTTCTGTTTTGTTATGCTTTTCTTTAAATAGTGCATCTGCCAAAAGGTATATGATGTCTATTCATACCGCGTCTCCTTTACATATGCAGCGGCAACATTTTGGTAAAATGAAAGTGAGTTTCTTAAAAGTTGGACAAGGTGATGCAACACTTATTATATTGCCAAATGGACAAACGATGTTAATTGATGGAGGACCTTATGAAGCTGGTGAGGTTATCATCCAAAAACTAATTGAAAAAGGAATTAACCATTTAGATGCTATCGTCAGTACTCATCCGGATATGGATCACATTGGAGGACTCATTCCGATTGTAGAGCAAATGCCGGTATCACTTATATTAGATAGTGGAAAAACATATAGTTCTCTTACTTATCATACGTATCGAAATCATATAAAGAAAAGGGGAATCCCTTTCATTTCAGTAAAAGAGGGCCAATACATACCGCTAGATCCGCATGTTTCCATACAAGTGTTAAACAACGGGAAGTCTAAAGATGAAAATAATGAATCTTCAATTGTATTAAAGATTCGGTATGGTAAGGCAGATTTTTTACTAATGGGTGATGCTGATGTGCGGACGGAAACTGAAATATTAAAGCGATTTGATGTACATGCAGATGTGTTAAAGGTGGGACATCATGGCTCATATACTTCAACAAGTGAAAGATTTATAAAGAAGGTAGAACCACAGTTCGCGATTCTTTCTTATGGTAGCAGAAATCCGTATGGACATCCTCATCAAAGTGTAGTGAGACGATTAAAACAGCGTGGTATAATGATGTATGGAACAAATAAGCGTACAGTAGAAATGGAAACAGACGGCGAACATATTACAATTGGGTCTAGCGGATTAATGCCGTTACTTAAGTGATTCATGCGATAGATGATATTGTTCCTTTTTGGAAAAAATGAATAACATATATTATAATTGTGAGAGACGTACTAAGCTTCCTTTTTGTTAAACAAAGAGGAAATTTCATTAGAATGTATAGACAACTACTCGTGCATATATTAAGATGGGATTAGGCGAATAAGGTAATAATAACAAGTAGGTATTTCATGGGAAAGGATCGATGAAAATGAAAACGCAAGTTGTCATCAATGCCAAAATTTATACAGGTCAAGAAGTAGTGGAAAACGGATTTATTCGTTACGCAGAAACAATTAAAGAAATTGGTTTGATGGCTCAATATGTATCACAAGAAAATGAAGCGGTTTTAGATGCGGCAGGAAAAATTGTGATTCCAGGTATGATTGATGTTCATATTCATGGTGGATACGATATTGATGCGATGGATGCAAATAGCGATGGGTTAGTAACTCTAGGTAAAGAAATGTTAAAAGAAGGAGTTACAACTTACTTCCCAACAACAATGACACAAGCTCCAGAAGCAATCGAAGCAGCACTACATGCTGCAAAGGAAGCGAAAGAAAAAGGAGCACATTTCGAATATATTCACTTAGAAGGACCGTATGTTTCAAAGAAACGTGCAGGTGCACAACCACTTGAACATATTGTTCCTGCGAATATTGAACAATTTAAACAATGGCAGGAAGCAAGCGGGAATTTAATTAAATTAGTAACATATGCACCTGAAGAAGAAGGTGCGTTAGAGTTTGAGCAGTATCTTGCTGAAACTGGTGTTGTTGGCACAATGGGACATACCGATGCAATTGATGCGCAACTAAAAAATAGAAACATTACACATGCAACGCATTTATACAATCAAATGCGTGGATTACATCACCGTGAACCAGGAGTTGTTGGTCATGTGTTATTAAATCCAGATGTAATGGTTGAAGTAATTACAGATGGTATTCACATTCACCCTGATATGGTGAAATTAGCATATAAATTAAAAGGACCGAAAAAAGTAAGTGTTATTACTGACGCAATGCGTGCAAAAG
Organism: Bacillus sp. BD59S; assembly: GCF_007363175.1. NCBI lineage: Bacteria > Bacillati > Bacillota > Bacilli > Caryophanales > Bacillaceae > Bacillus > Bacillus sp. BD59S. The sequence continues at coordinate 3,761,383 of NZ_CP034686.1, read as the reverse complement.
GTCTTGAAGATGGATTATATGAGCTTGGCGGACAGCCAGTACATGTAAAAGATGGTAGTGCTCGATTAGAAGATGGAACGTTAGCTGGTAGTATTCTAAAGATGGATCAAGCTTTCCGAAATGTAATTGAATTTACAGGTTGTTCAATCGAAGAAGCAGTACTAATGACATCAGTGAACCAAGCAGAAGAGTTTGGATTAAATAATAAAGGTGCATTAGCGGTAGGAAAAGATGCAGACTTTGTTGTGATGAATGAAGATTTACATGTATATGATACGGTTCGTTTAGGAATTCATATGAAGGAAGGGAAGTAATGAAATGAATATTCTTGTTGTAAAAACTCCAGAAGAACTAGCAGAAGCAGGTTATAAATTAATTGAAGAAGTTGTAAAAACAAAAGAAAATCCAACATTAGGAATGGCTACAGGAAGCTCTCCATTAGGTATTTATGCAGAAATGCGAAAAAATAAACTTGATACAAGCCGTGTAACCACTGTAAACTTAGATGAGTACGTAAATTTACCACATGAAGATAAAAACAGCTATCACTATTTCATGCAAGAACAGTTGTTTGATCATCTTCCATTTAAACAAACTTATGTACCAAACGGGATGGCAAGTGATTTAGAGGAAGAGTGCAAACGTTACGAGGGCATTCTAGCTGCTAACCCAGTTGACCTACAGATTCTTGGAATCGGTGAAAACGGTCACATCGGATTTAACGAACCAGGAACACCGTTTAATTCTCCAACAAATATTGTTGAATTAACAGAATCTACACGCCAAGCAAACCTTCGCTTCTTCGAAAAAGAAGAAGATGTGCCAACTCATGCAATTACAATGGGAATTGGGAGCATTATGAAAGCGAAACAAATTCTACTTGTTGCTATGGGTTCTAAAAAGGCAGAAGCGGTTAAAGAATTATTGCAAGGTGCATATAGTGAAGCGTGTCCTGCTACAGTTTTACAACGTCATCCGAATGTAACCGTAATCGCTGATCAAGAAGCTCTATCTTTATGCAGTGAGGCGATTGCTGATGAACATCGACAAGTATTCACCATTTCCGATCTATTATCAGATTCAAGAGTGGGTGAAACAGCTAATTGAGGACGGCGAATGGAAGCCGGGAGATAAAATCCCATCTGAGAATGAACTTTGCGATAAGTTCGAAGTGAGTCGTATGACAATCAGACAGGCGATTAATAATTTAGTGGAACAAGGTTATTTATATCGGAAACGTGGAATCGGTACGTTTGTCCAACTTCCGAAAGTGGAACAAAAATTGCAAGGAATGACAGGATTCACAGAAGATATGATTTCTCGTGGGATGAACCCAAGTAGTCAATTATTAAGTTTCCGCCTAGTTCCAGCTACTGCGAAAATAGCGGACCGGCTGAGAATACAGGAGGGAGAGTCGGTTTATGAAGTGAGGCGTATTCGCTTAGCTGATGATGAACCGATTGCTTTTGAGACGACATATTTGTCGCCAGCTCTTGTAAAAGATATTAACGAAGAAATATTGCAACAATCTTTATATGAACATTTAGAGAAAAAACTGGGCTTCAAACTTGTTAGCGCTACTCAATCAATTGAAGCTTCAATTGCAACGGATAATGAAGCGGAACATCTGCATATTCCTAAAAAGGCGCCAGTGCTTGTCATGCGTCAATGGTCATATTCAGAAGGTGAAGTACCGTTAGAGTATGTGAAATGTATTTATCGTGGAGATCGTTATAAGTTTATTACAAACATCGCACGTAACAAATAATATATTTCAGTTTGTGAAGTACAGTAAATGTCAAATTGTTTAACATGTAAAGAAAAAATACGACTCATCCTTACAAGGAGTGAGTCGTATTTTTATTATGAGCAATTACGTGGTTAACAGCATCTTTAACTGTATTTACTACATAGTGAGCGTGTTCTTTTACTGCGTCATCTGCTTGAGCCATAGCAAAACTGTGAGGAGTTAAAGCAAACATTGGAATATCATTATAAGAATCCCCTATGCAAGCAACTTCCTCTGGTTGTAATTGAAACTCTTTTAATAAAACAGAAATAGCAGAACCTTTACTAATATTAGGTGGCATTACATCTAAGCATTGTTCTGCTGAAATGAACGTACTAACTTTTCCATGAAATTTTTCATCAATTTTTTTCTGAAGGAGTTGTAAGCTCTCCTTTGTTCCACCGACAGAAATTTTATTCGGGAAAATTGTATCATCTATTTTCTGTAATAAATTTGGTTCTTCGACAGAAGTCATCGTTACTTGTTGCTCAAGTTCATGAATAAACGGTGTTTTTTCTTCAATGTAGTAATTATGTTCATCACTAACATAACGGAAATAAGGATCTTCATTCGTCATGTGTAACAACTCAGGAAGAATGCTGGAATCAAAAGTTGCAGATAATAGCTGCTTATTTTCATTTGTATATACAAAAACACCATTAACACTAATGCGGTGGAAATTTGTATTTACAGCTTTCATTAAGTCTGCAATTTCATTATCAAGTCGGCCAGAAGCGAAACAAAGAATCACATTTTGTTCAGCAAGACTACGAAGTGCTACAATATCCTGTTCGTCAATTAAACCTCCGTGTTGCATCATTGTACCGTCGATATCACTTACAAACATTTTAATCATGTTGCTATCTCCTTTCTATGTACAGTTGCTCTTACATTATACGCATCATATATAAACATGTCTAAAAAATGAATTTTTATGAAATGGTAGATGTTTTACATTGACGACAAAGAAGAATGTTCTGTAACATAAAAGCAGGCTATTTAAGTACGAGGGTGGTGTTATATGAGTAATTATCTAGAAATTAAAAAAGTTTTAAATAATAATGTCATCATTGCTAGCCATCCTGAACATGAGGAAGTAGTAGTGATTGGTAAAGGAATTGGATTTGGGAAAAAAGCGAAAGATGTATTGGAGCAAGAACAAATTGAAAAAATGTTTGTTCTAAAAAATGAACGTGATCGTGAACAATACAAACTGCTCGTTCCACATGTGAGTGAAAAATTAATTGAATTAATGAATGATATTATGTTCTATATTCAAGAAAAAGCAAAATCGCCATTGAATGAACATATTCATATCGCTTTAACAGATCATATTTCTTTTGCAATTAAGCGTTTAAAACAAGGACTTACAATTGATAATCCTTTTTTAGTTGAAACGAAAATGCTCTATCCAGAAGAGTATGAAATTGCTGAAGGTGTTGTAAACCTTTTAAATTCTCGTTTGCAAATTACATTGCCAGAAGGAGAAATTGGGTTTATTGCACTCCATATTTACAGTTCACTTACAAATTCAGATTTATCTTCAGTTAATCAAAACTCTCGTCTCATTGCACAGCTTGTATCTTTAATTGAGACAAACTTACAAATTACATTAGACCAAGAAAGTATTCACTATTTACGCCTTATTCGTCATTTGCAGTATGCTATTGAACGGGTGAAAAAAGGGGAGAAAGTAGAGGAATCACAAAGTTTTGCTGATTTATTAAAGGCGGAATATCCTGTCTGTTATAATTTAGCTTGGAAGCTAGTTAAGGTCATGCAAAAAGAGCTGCAACTTCCTGTTTATGAAGCAGAGAGTATATATTTAACGATGCACCTGCAGCGCTTAGTGAAGGCAGAGCATGTGTAAAAAGCCCTATATTTTTGTCTAAAATGAAAACGTTAAAAAAAATCATTGAATCGCTTACAATAGTTATGTATAATAACTATTGCAAAGTTATACAAATTTCGACAAACACATTAAGGTATAAAACGAAAACGTTTGCCTTAATTATAGTGAACTTATACGTAAACCTATTTTTGACACGTGTTACTGATTCGATCAGGCATGAGTGGAGAAAAGTAAGGAATGTAAGCTAGAGAAAGGGATATACTACCCTTTGTATAGCTATCGTTCTATCTTTTTTTCCTCATGCCTTTTTGGCGTTTGTCGGAAGGTATCAATATAGATAAGAGAGGAAGGGTTTCCATGTTTAAGAAGATCTTTGGTGTTCTTCAAAAAGTCGGAAAAGCGCTTATGCTTCCAGTAGCGATTTTACCGGCAGCAGGTATTTTACTTGGATTTGGTAATGCATTTCAAAATCCACAGTTAACAAATGTTATTCCTGCTTTAAAAGCAGATTGGTTCGTAATGGTAGCAAAAATTATGGAACAATCTGGTGATATTATTTTCGCTAACCTTGCATTACTATTCGCAGTTGGGGTAGCAATAGGTTTAGCTGGTGGAGACGGAGTAGCTGGTTTAGCAGCATTCGTCGGCTACTTAATTATGAACAAAACGATGAGTGTGTTCTTAGAAGTAGATAAGCTAGTGAAAGTAACAAGTTCTGGAGCAGACCCAGTAAAAATTGGATTTGCAGATCCAGCGTATGCAAACGTATTAGGAATTCCAACGCTACAAACTGGAGTGTTTGGTGGTATTATCGTCGGGATAGTAGCGGCATATTGTTACAATAAATACTTCAACATTGAATTACCATCATACTTAGGTTTCTTTGCAGGTAAGCGTTTCGTACCGATCGCAACTGCAACATTCTCTTTAATAGTAGGTATTATCATGTGCTTCGTTTGGCCATACATTCAAGGTGGCTTAAATACGTTCTCACATCAAATGATTGATGCAAATAGAACGCTAGCAGCATTTATTTTCGGTTTAATTGAACGCTCATTAATTCCATTTGGATTACATCACATTTTCTATTCACCGTTCTGGTTCGAATTCGGTCAGTATACAAATGCGGCTGGCGAATTAATTCGTGGTGACCAAAAAATCTTTATGGCACAGTTAAAAGACGGTGTAGAATTAACAGCAGGTACATTTACAACTGGTAAGTATCCGTTCATGATGTTCGGTCTTCCAGCAGCAGCTTTAGCAATGTACCATGAAGCACGTCCAGAAAACAAAAAATTAGCAGCTGGTATTTTAGGTTCTGCTGCATTAACATCTTTCTTAACAGGTATTACAGAGCCACTTGAATTTTCATTCTTATTCGTAGCACCAGTATTATTCGGAATTCACGCAGTATTCGCTGGTCTATCATTTATGACAATGCAAATTTTAGGTGTTAAAATTGGTATGACATTCTCTGGTGGTTTAATTGACTTCCTATTATTCGGTGTACTACCAGGCCGTACGGCATGGTGGTGGGTAATTATTGTTGGTCTTGTACTAGCAGTTATTTACTACTTCGGATTCCGATTTGCAATCCGTAAATGGGATTTAAAAACACCTGGTCGTGAAGTTACAAATGCGAATGAAGGTGCAGGAAAAGCAGAAGCTGGTGAACTTCCTCGTGAAGTATTAGTAGCACTTGGTGGTAAAGAAAACATTGCTTCTTTAGACGCTTGTATTACTCGTTTACGTGTTCAAGTTAACGAACAAAAGAATGTAAACAAAGATCGCTTAAAAGAGCTTGGAGCAGCTGGTGTACTTGAAGTTGGAAATAACATTCAAGCTATTTTCGGACCGAAATCTGATACACTAAAATCACAAATTCATGATATTATGTCAGGTCGTACACCTCATGTTGAAAAAGAAGAGCCTGTAAAAGTAGAAGAAGCTCCTCAAAAAGTTGATGAAAATGAAACAATCGTTTCACCAATTGAAGGGAAAATTCTACCAATTACAGAAGTGCCTGATCAAGTATTCTCAGGAAAAATGATGGGAGACGGATTTGCGATTGAGCCAACAGAAGGAACAGTAGTTTCTCCAGTTAACGGTGAAATTGTCAACGTATTCCCTACAAAGCATGCAATTGGTATTCAATCTGAAGGTGGAAAAGAAATTTTAATCCACTTCGGTATTGATACTGTAAAATTAAATGGTGAAGGTTTTGAAGCACTTGTAGCACAAGGTGACAAAGTGAAACAAGGACAACCATTATTAAAAGTAGATCTTGCATTTGTAAAAGAAAATGCACCATCTATCATTACACCAATTGTATTTACGAATTTACAACAAGGGCAACAAGTCGAATTGAAAAAAGATGGAAATGTTAAGAAGGGCGAAAACGCTATTATTGACATTCAGTAGGAATTTGACGCAAAATGTTTATAATTATAATAGGCGATGTGGTTGACCGGACATCGCCTATTATATACAATAGATGATGTAGTACTCACGTCTATACAACTAAAAAATACTGTAATTTAAAGGAGATAAATTATCATGGAAAAAATCTTTAAAGTAACTAGCGACTCAGGAATTCATGCTCGTCCAGCAACTCTACTTGTAAACACTGCAAGCAAATTTGGTTCTGACATTAACTTAGAGTATAACGGAAAGAACGTTAACTTAAAATCAATCATGGGCGTTATGTCTTTAGGTATTCAACAAGGCGCGGAAATTAAAATCACTGCAAATGGTGATGATGCAGCTCAAGCACTAGCAGCTATCGAAGAAACTATGAAAAACGAAGGATTAGGAGAATAATGACTCTTAACATTCAAGGGATCGCTGCATCAAGTGGGATTGCTATTGCAAAGGCTTTCAGACTTGAAAATCCTGAATTTAACATCGAAAAGAAATCAATTACAAACGAAGCTGCAGAAATTGCACGCTTAGAAGCTGCGCTTGAGAAAGCAAAAACTGAATTAGAAGCTATTAAGGACCACGCTTTTGCTGAGCTAGGTGCTGACAAAGCTGCGATCTTTGAAGCACATTTATTAGTGTTAAATGATCCAGAACTAGTAAACCCAGTAAAAGATAAAGTAAATAGTGAAAAAGTAAATGCTGAATTTGCAATGGATGAAGTTGCATCAATGTTTATTTCTATGTTTGAAAACATGGATAACGAATATATGAAAGAACGTGCTGCGGACATTCGTGACGTAACAAAACGTGTTCTTGCACATTTACTAGGCATTAACTTCTCAAATCCTGGTACAATTTCTGAAGAAGTAATCATTATTGCTGAAGATTTAACACCATCTGATACAGCTCAGTTAAACCGTAAGTATGCAAAAGGTTTTACAACTGATATCGGTGGACGTACATCTCACTCTGCAATTATGGCTCGTTCTATGGAAATTCCAGCTGTTGTTGGTACGAAAGTTGTTATGGAGAAAATCCAAAACGGCGATATCGTAATCATCGATGGTTTAGATGGAGAAGTAATTGTTAATCCATCAGAAGAAACTCTTCGCTCGTTTGAAGAAAAGAAAGCGAAATTTGAAGAGCAAAAAGCTGAATGGGCAAAATTAAAAGACCAAGCTACTGTAACAAGTGATGGACATCACGTTGAGCTTGTTGCAAATATCGGAACACCAAATGATGTACAAGGTATTATCGATAATGGCGGAGAAGGCGTTGGTTTATACCGTACAGAATTCTTATACATGGGCCGTGACAATCTTCCAACAGAAGAAGAGCAGTTCGAAGCGTATAAAGCAGTTCTTGAAGGTGTAAAAGAAGGTCAACCTGTTGTTGTTCGTACACTTGACATCGGTGGAGATAAAGAGCTTCCATACTTACATTTACCAAAAGAAATGAACCCATTCTTAGGATACCGTGCAATTCGCTTATGTCTTGATGAGCAAGATGTGTTCCGTACACAACTTCGTGCATTACTTCGTGCTAGCGTATACGGTAACTTAAAAATTATGTTCCCAATGATTGCAACTCTTGATGAGTTCCGTCAAGCGAAAGCAATCTTATTAGAAGAAAAAGCGAAACTTGTAGAAGCGGGTACAACTGTTTCTGATTCTATTGAAGTTGGTATGATGGTTGAAATTCCAGCTTCAGCCGTATTAGCAGATCAATTCGCAAAAGAAGTTGATTTCTTCTCTATCGGAACAAACGACTTAATTCAATACACAATGGCTGCAGACCGTATGAACGAACAAGTATCTTACTTATACCAACCATATAACCCATCTATTTTACGTCTTGTAAAAATGGTTATCGATGCTGCTCATAAAGAAGGCAAATGGGCTGGTATGTGTGGTGAGATGGCGGGCGATTCACTTGCTATCCCATTATTATTAGGATTAGGTTTAGATGAGTTCAGTATGAGTGCAACATCTATTCTTCCTGCAAGAACACAACTAAGCAAGTTGTCAAAAGCAGAAATGGAAACATTAGCAGAAAAAGCATTAATGATGTCAACTGCTGAAGAAGTTGTTGAACTAGTTAAAAGCATATAATCAATAAAAAAACCTGAGTCGATTTGAAATCGGTCTCAGGTTTTTTCTATGAGAAAAGTAAATCTTATTTTTTTACTATAGAGGATAAGGAACAGAATTAGATAGCGATAGCAACGATATCAGTTGGGCATACACGTAAAATACCAGTAAAAGTATTACGGTTTTGATTGTTCTTATCGTCTTTATTGTTATCTTTGTTGTCTTTGTTATTACGAGCTAAAGCAGAGAAAAGAGCAACACCGTTAGCGAAACCTTCAAAAATTACATTGTTGAAAGTGCCATTACCTCTAATGCTTAAAAGAGAAAGCTCTGTTCCAACTGAAATGTTAGCAAGTACGTTACATACAGCTGGTTGTTGTGGTCTAACTACTTCTCTCTCTTTCTCTTTCTCATGATGTCTGCACTCTCTTTCATGATGATGACAGTCTCTAAAGTTATCACAGCATCCAAATGATCCAAACATAATCCTCATCACCCCCTTCACACTTATAATCTATGTAAGTTCGGTAGTGAGTGACTGGACAGAGAGTGGAATTTTTTCTAGGGGAATTTCTCATTTTAAAAGACTAGCTGGGTGTTTATTACGGAATGATGTTTAAAATAGGATAGATATCACAAAAAAGTGCAAAGACCACCGAAATGAATGAAATAGGTAGCCTTTACACTTTTTTGCTTTTATATAAAACGATGATATATACAGGAAGAGCTAACAGTAGCGGTACAATGGATCGTGCAGTATGTTTTTCTGATTCTAATTGGAATGCTTCTTCTTTTGGAAATTGTAAAACTGAAATATTTGCAGCATCGCCAATAAAATATAGAAGCAGTACAGTTACTATGTAACATAAAAGTGCAATAAAGCTTCCGTATGAACTCAATGAAAATCCCTCTCTTGTTATCTATTTGTTATCATTGTATCATAATTGTAACAAAAACACACGGTTATATTTCGATACTTTAACAAAATTCGACACGAAACGTCATTTATGTGTATACGAATAGCATGAAATTTACTGTTTTTTATGTCCGGATGTCGAATCATACGTTCTAGTATTACGGATGTGTGACAGAATAAAAAAGAAACGAAGGTAATGAAATTACCTTCGTTTCTTTTTTATTCGTATGAAAGGGAAATAAGACCCTCATATTGATTAAAGCTTCATTTTATTCCGCTATTTGCGGGCAGTAAGACCCCCACCTCAAAATTCAGCGGAAGCAAAGAAGTTAGGTGGGGGATGCACAAAACCCCCCACTGATTCAAGTTTCACTTTATTATTTTGCCCATTCACTCACTTGTTCTACGCTCATTCGTGGTGCAGGGTGACCTTTTAAAGTTGATTCACCAATTGTAATAAGCATAATTGGTACGTAGCGAGATGAAACATTGAATTCTTCTGCAAGTGCTTGTGGGTTAAAACCACCAATCGCACAAGTATCCCAGCCAGTTGCTTTAGCTGCAAGCATAAGTTGCATTGCTGCTAAAGATGCATTTGAAAAGGCTGCATCTCTTGGGAATTGCTCACGGGCATATGCAGACTCAATATTTTTAGCTAAGCGCTCTTTTGCTTCTTCTTTCATAAATCCTTGTTCTACAATTGGACCATAAACTTGTTCAACATTTTTATAAGCTTCTAAATCACCTAAAATAGCGACTACAGCAGAAGCATCAAGAATTTGTTGTTGGTTATAAGCAATTGGATGTAATCGTTTCTGTACATCTTCACCTTGGAATACGAGGAATTTCCAGTGCTGTAAGTTCCAAGCAGAAGGTGCTTGAGCAGCTCCCTTTAAAATCTCGTGTAACTCTGTAGATGAAATTTCTTTCTCTGGGTTGAATGCACGTGTAGATGTGCGTTCATATAGAACATTAAAAAAGTTTTCGTTTGTCATTATATATCCTCCAAATTACATATCAAATTATGAAAAAAACAAATGTAATATATTCTACTTACATTTTGTAAGTTGTCGAATTTAAGAATATAATATCTTTATTTTAATTGTCAAGTTTTAAAGCGGAAGCTAGGGCATTCATACAAACGATACAATTCCTATAATCATACACTAAAAAAGGAATTTATAGAGTGAAAAACGAAGAGAACATTCTCAATTAGCTTGTTAACATGTATCCCTCACTCATTAAAATTTTTAGAGAACGGTTTTTATAAAATGTTTGTGAGGAATTCAGTAGAACAAGATATATGAAGTGAGTGAAGACTAGTGATGAACATACTACATTTTTTATTAGAGAATACGGTTTTCCAAAATGTATTACAAGATCTTCAGTTAAATGTCCTTTATATAGAAAATGGATGCACACATCAACAAACGATAGAAAATATCCATCCAAAATGTATGTTTATAGCAAATAGTTTTGAAGAAGGAGAAGTATTATTTCAGAGGACTAAACCACATATTATAATTATGTATGTAACAGATTTTTCTCAAATAAAATATATAAAGAATATGTATAACACGCAGAGTACATTTATTGTCATTTGGGATCAACAAATAACAAGTGAGTTTGCAGAGGTGCTTACGTTAGGAATACGTAATATTGTGATAGCCCCTGTGACTCCGCAAATGGTGTTAGAGGAAGTGAATAAAAGTTTATATCAGCTTTCTTTAGTGCGGCAAGTAAGTTTGCAACAAGAACTACTTCAAACGATGTTTGATTTTCGAAATGATCTATTGTTTATAGTAGAAGACGATGAGATTGTTGATTGTAATACAAATTTTTTAGAGTTTTTCGGATATGAAAATTTGTTTGCTTATCGTGAGCAACATTTAGTATTTGCTGAACATCTTATTAGAGAAAATGGATACTATTCAACAACTCATGATATAACATGGTTAGATGATACATTATCATATGATAGAAGAATTAAGATGTCCAACTATGAAGGGGAAGTGTCAACTTTTTTATTGCGTGCGACACCATTGCCAGAAGATTTATCAAGATTTATTGTGAAGTGTACAGAGATTACCGAATTAGATGAAATCTATCAAGAACAAGAAAGACTTGCTATGATAGATTCGTTAACAGAGATTTATAATCGTTTGAAATTCCAAAAAATACTCGAGGCAGAATGGGATAATGCGATGCGTAATAATGAAAACATAGCACTTATTTTGTTTGATATAGATAATTTTAAAGCAGTAAATGACACATATGGCCATGATTTTGGTGACTTAGCATTAATTGAGCTTGCAGAGCTCATGAAATCTAAAGTGGAGCAGCAACATGTATTTGCTAGGTGGGGAGGAGAAGAATTTATTATTTTAGTAACGAATACAGTAGAAAAAGAAGCATTTCAAGTTGCGGAGTCATTACGATTTTTCATTGAAACAAAGCAATTCTCAGGAATTTCGAAATTAACAGCGAGCTTTGGAGTTGCATTATATGAAAAAGGGATTACAAGAGAAGAATTAATGCAACGAGCGGATATTGCATTATATGAAGCGAAAAAAAATGGGAAAAATCAAGTGTGTGTATATAGAAAAGAAAAAAAGTGATTTTTCGCAACAAATTGTTGCGATTTTTTTTTATTACTTGATAATAGAGTGTAGGAGGGATTTTGAACGAAGGAATTATGGAGGAACAATATGATGAAAAAAATAATGATGATAGTTTCAATATGTGCTGTAGTTTGTGGAGGAGTATACTATTTTCTCTATAATCCTAATATAAAGGAAAGTAAAGAATTAATAACTAAGGTGAATCCTGCTGTTGAATCAGAAGTGCAAGAGAATATAGAAGAAGAAAAAAAAGAAAAGCAAATTGATTATGCTAGCATATCTCAAAAATTAGATCAATATTTAGTCGGAAAGCAATTCAATGGAACAGTTTTGGTAACAGATAAAGAGCATGTTATATTGAATAAAGGATATGGGTATGCTGATGTTCAAAATAAAATAGAAAATACGCCTCACACAAAATATCGTATTGGTTCTATTACGAAAACAGTTGTGGCTACATCTATTTTACAACTGCAGGATCAAGGGAAGCTAAATATTCAAGATAATGTGAATAAATATATTCCTTCATTTCCGGAGAATAAAAATATTACGTTATATCATTTATTAACGCATACCTCTGGTTTACCTGAACACGCAAAAGGCAATGTTAATGCTGCTTCCCGTTTACCGTTAATTAATTGGATTGGACGTCAAAATTTAGAATTTCCTGCAGGAACAGGTTGGAGATATACAGATTATAATTATATGGTGCTTGCCTATATAATAGAACATATATCGAAAAAACCTTTAGGAGATTACATAAAAGAAAATATATTTGTAAAAGCAGATATGCATGAATCTGGTATGGGAAATATGGTACCTGGAGATAAAAATTTTACAAAGGGTTATGTGAAAAAAAATCAAGAGCTTGTACCGGCGCAGAAGTTAGGCATGGATTGGCTATATGGTTGTGGTGAGATGTATACGACAGTTGGAGATATGAAGAAATTAGACGAAGCAATTATAAATGGAAAACTTCTTTCTGAACAAAGTATACAAGCGATGTTTTCACCTTCAAAAGAACGAAAATATGCATTTAGTTTTTACATATATCCGGATTATTTTCATAATCATGGTGTACTATCTGGTTGGAACACTTTCAATAATTTTAATAAAGAAAAAGGCACTTTTGTTATTTTATTTTCAAATGTGAAAAATAGTATGGATGATGACTTTAATAAAGATTTCCGAAAGATGGTAAGTGATTTATTAGAACAAAGGGGATGAGAAAATGAAACATAAAAATGTATCAATTGGTTTCATTGGTATTGGTGTAATGGGAAAAAGTATGGTGCGTCATTTCATGCAAGACGGTCATACAGTATATGTATATAATAGAACAAAATCGAAAACAGACTCTTTAGTGCAAGATGGTGCAAATTGGTGTGATACACCGAAAGAGTTAGTAAAGCAAGTTGATGTTGTAATGACTATGGTTGGGTATCCACATGATGTAGAAGAAGTGTACTTTGGGATAGATGGAATTTTAGAGAATGCAAATGAAGGCACGATAGCAATTGATTTCACGACATCTACACCAACATTGGCAAAACGTATTAATGAAACTGGTAAAAGTAAGAATATATATACGTTAGATGCGCCTGTATCTGGTGGAGATGTTGGTGCGAAAGAAGCAAGACTCGCGATTATGGTTGGTGGAGAAAAAGAAATATATGATAGATGTTTACCGTTATTTGAAAAGTTAGGAACAAATATTCAGTTGCAAGGAGCAGCTGGGAGTGGACAACATACAAAAATGTGCAATCAAATTGCGATCGCTTCCAACATGATTGGTGTATGTGAAGCTGTTGCTTACGCGAATAAAGCTGGACTGGATCCAGATAAAGTGTTAGAGAGCATTTCAACGGGTGCTGCAGGTAGCTGGTCATTAAGTAATTTGGCTCCTCGAATGCTAAAGGGAGATTTTGAACCAGGGTTTTATGTAAAGCATTTTATGAAAGATATGAAGATTGCGTTAGATGAGGCTGAAAAATTACAATTACCAGTACCAGGTTTAAGTTTGGCGAAGGAATTGTATGAAGAGCTAATAAAAGATGGGGAAGAGAATAGCGGAACACAAGTGTTATACAAAAAATACGTAAGGGGGTAAATGAGATGGATCTTCAAAAATTTGATGAGATAATTGATACTGTACAAAGAGCAACATGTATACAAATTAATGAAAAACAAAAAGAAGCTTTTAAACAAAAATATGATTTTGAACCGAATTTCGAATATGGAAGAGATGAGAAAGGGCATTACGTTATTCGAACTTCAAAAAAGATGCTAGAAGAAATGGAATTTTATTTGGCATTGAAATATGATCGAGATGGAGTTGACCTTTACATGGAAGCGGAGATTGACGGTATATATCATGTATCTGTTAGCTATAGTGAAGACGCTTTGCATCTACAAGAATTGTTTCAATTTCTAGAAGAAAATAAATAAAAGTCCTCATTTGAGGACTTTTATTTATTTTTAATTTTGTAATTATAAGCTAGAAGCCCGGCGGCATCGTTCGATTGGGAATGGAATAACTTGCGCGATGTGATTAGGACCGAATTGTTTTGCACGAGCATGGCGTACTATATAAAATGCACAGAGAATTGAAACAGGAATAGCACCGAACAAACCAAAAAGTAAAGCGCTTACACAAGATGCAACAAAACCTAAAACACCAACTTCTAACTCTTCCATAATGGCTCCTAAAATAACAGGAAGTGCTCCACACATAACTCCTAGTATAAGTGCGATAAGTAAACTCATGATTCTCCCCCTCTGTTTGCGATTTTCTTTTCCTTCTTAGTTAATTGTAGTATATCATATATAAAACAGAATTTTCAGAAAAAGTTCGAAAAAAGTTCAATAAATGTTCAAAAAGTATTAATAAATACACTTGAAAAATTGAAGGGAGAGATTGTACTGAACGGAAGGAATAATACGATTAGAACGATAAAAAATCAGGCTTATTTCATTTTTTGAAATAAGCCTGCTCCATAGGAGGATGTATATATGTAGAGTGAATAAAAGGTTGGAAAAGGGGGTCCAAGGCCTTTTATTCAACTAACTACCTTAATAGATTGGAACCCAGCCTTCAGTTGTAACAAAAATACGAATAGCTACAACTTGACGATCATCTTGCAAGGTAAAATAATGTCTTGCATTTTCAGGAACAGATATGAGATCGCCTGGCTCAAGTTCAACGTCAAAAAATGTCCCATCTTTTCCTTCAATGGCGAAGATGCCATGACCACTAACAATAAAGCGAACTTCATCATCAGTATGATGGTGTTCTTTTTGGAAATTAATTAATAGTTCGTCAAGGTTAGGTGTGCTATTTGAAAGTGAAATTACATCGTGTGCTTTATAACCTCGGCGTGATGAAACATCAGCAATTTCTTTTGAAAACACAGCTAATATTTCAGCCTTGTTTTCATCTGTTAAAGAATAACTTTCATTTAAATGAGTAGGAAGCTTAGAGATGTTCCATTTCTCATATAAAACGCCTTCCTCTTGTAGAAATTTACATACTTCCACTTCATTTTCAATACGAGTATTTACTTCATGAATACGAATTTGCGCCATTAGAAACGCCTCCTTGAATTGATAATAGTTTTATATGAAATTGGAATAAAAACTCATAAGCTTCTAATCTTTTCTTAGCATCAAAGCTATCTCGACCCCATACGGTAATACCATGGTTACGGATCAATACTGCTCCCGAATCTCCTTGTATATGCTTTCGGAAGTTTTCTCCAAGCGTTGGGATATGGGCATGGTTTTCGATAATAGGAATGTTTATTGTTGCACCTTCTTCCCAAATATCGAGAGCTTTAATAATTTCTTGATTTTGAAGTGTGACTGCATCACTATATAAATTTGTGATAACATTGTTATCGGTTGTATGAACATGAAGGACGCACCCAGCATTCGTATGGTTATAAATATGTGTATGCAAGATTGTTTCTGCTGAAGGACGTAATTCAGTTTCTAATACGGGAATCCCTAGATGATCTACTAATAGAAAATCATCTGGAGTCGTTTTTGTTTTATCTTTACCACTTGCTGTAATGAGAAAAGTCAGTGGTTCATGACTAACCTTTATAGAAATATTACCACTCGTTGCTGGAAACCAATTGCGTGTTGTTAATTCTTTTTTTATCTCGCTTAAGTCATACCATTGACGAAAAAGTTGTTTCATAATTTCACCTCCAACAAATGTTTTAATTCAGCTTGCACATCTTGAAATGTTTCAAACGGTGTATAAGCAATATGATTTTCTTCACACATTGTAATAAGAAAATCGCGAGCGAACACTTTATCAGCTTGTTTCGCGGCTTGTAAATCAGTAATAGAATCTCCAATTACAATATGAAAGTCATTTGTATCACTTAATTTACGGATTAATGATGATTTACATAATCCGCAATGATTTTGACAATGATCATCACAAGAATGAGGCCATTTAACTGTAATAAACTCTGCTGAAAAGTCTGTTTCATTACAATAAATTTGCTCTTTTGGAATGATTCCTTGTAAGAGTGGATAGACGAAGAAATCCATTCCACCTGATATTACGTAAAAAGAAATGGTATTTTCCTTTACGAATTGTATAAACTCATGAAAACCACTACGGATTTCAGCAGTCTCTATTAAAAATTGAATAATCTCATCGTGCAGATTAGTAGGTATGAATTGAAATAATTGAGAAACACCTTCTTGAATAGATAGCTCTTGTGATAAAATTCTATTCTTTACTTCTTCAGCTTCTGGTGGTGCAAATTTTTCCATAATGGACATAATGTTATCATTATTTGTAATCGTGCCATCGAAATCACAAAATACTTGAATACTCATAATTTCACCTCATGAGAGGGATTTCCCCATATTTGTAGTGCGCTATGCAAATTTATGTCATCTACTTCATGGAGTGGTTTATTTTGCAAAGTAGCATCAATTGCAGCACGGAAAGCTTTACCGCCGCCCTGCGCCCCATTTGGATGTCCATGTATTCCGCCACCAGCATTAATAACAACATCTTTACCGAAATCTCGTACAATAAAGGGAACGAAACCAGGGTGAATACCAGCAGACGGAACAGAAAAGCTCTTTTTGAAAAATGCATCGTCTTCAGTTAAATATTTTGAGATAGCAAGAGCTTCCTCTTTTTCTAGCGCAACACTTCCGTATGGAGATGGGAATAATGAAAAGTCAGCCCCAGCATAACGGAGTAGTTTCCCGAGTAATAATGGAGATGAAACTCCATATAACTTGGATGCGGAATAAGCACCACTTACAGCAGGGTGTGCCATAATAGGAACCGGGATTTCATCATCTTCTGCAAGTGATTGTAGTACATCTAGTCCGTAAGAGAATACGTTAAATAATAGAATATCAGCTCCAGCTTGCACTGCACGTTTCGCATTTTCTTTTAAATCAAAAGTTCGTCCTGTTAAATTTACGGCATATAACGTTTTATGCCCGTATGTTTCATATACGGATTGTAAAACTTCTTTTCCAGATACGATGCGTTTCGTAAGTGGTGTTAATGCATTTTCGAATAATATTTCATCATCTTTTACGATATCTACACTACCAATTGCTTGATCGCGTAATTGCGTTTTTAAATACCCAATATTTCGTCCAATCATTCCTTTAAAAATACTCATTAAAAGGGGACGATCATGTACTTGTAAAAGATTTCGAATACCATCTATCCCAAATTTTGGACCAGGAAACTGTTTTTTTAATTCGTCTGAAAAAGTTAAGTCAATTAATTTTACTTCGCCATCAAGTGAGAGCTTTCCAAATGTAGTCGTTAAAATTGCTGGTAAATCCGGACTGAAATTTAATAACGGATATTCGATTTTAATAGTTCCGCGTTTTACTTTTTTACGTAAATACGAATTGGTATGTTCATGTTCAGCTAATTCCTCAACATGAATGACGCTGCCTTTATGCTGCTTTAATTGTTCTTGCAATAAGTGTGGCAAATGAGTCCAAGAGCCAATTGTTAAACCGAGTGCAATTTGCTCAGCTTTTTTTTCTAAGTTATGTGAATCATCATGGATTAAATACGTCGCTATAATTCCGCTCATTGTTATAACCTCCTAGTTAAATAAAAAAACCTCTCAGCTAAGGAGAGGTTTTTTTACAACCAGCTCCTTATCTGTCAGCGTAATGCTGCGAGAATTAGCACCGTGTCTACAATTGTAGATCGGTTGCCGGGTTTCGTCGGGCTCGTCCCTCCACCTGCTCTTGATAAGAAGTATTTAGAAAAGTTTAAATTTTTAAGATAACTGAATTTTGTCAGATATTTTTCATGTTGTCAATTACTTTTTGAAAAAATTTAATTTATCAATTCGATTAATGGCTTCTCGTAATCTATCTTCTGTATGCAAGAGACCAACACGGACGTATCCTTCGCCATGCTCACCAAATCCAACACCAGGAGCAACTGCAACGTGTGCTTTTTCTAGTAAAATATCAGAAAATTGCTCAGATGTATATCCTTTTGGAACAGGAAGCCATGCAAAGAATGATCCGGTTGGAATGTCTACATTCCAACCAATCGAGTGACAAGCAGAAATAAGAGCGTTTCTTCGAGATTCATAACTATTTACGAGGTTTCCTACGCAAGACTGTGAACTTAATAATGCTTCGCGGGCAGCATCTTGAACTGCACCAAAAATACTAACATACATATGATCTTGTAATAAGTTAATTGTTTCAATCACACTTTCATTCCCTACTGCAAAGGCAATACGCCATCCAGCCATATTGAAAGTTTTTGATAATGTATAAATTTCAATTCCCGTATCTTTGGCGCCGTCTGCTTGTAAGAAACTAACAGGCTTTTGACCGTCGAACCCTATAGCACCGTAAGCGAAATCATGAACAACTAATATATTGTGTTTATTAGCAAAATGAATCGTTGCATCAAAAAAATCTTTTGATGCAGTAGCACCTGTAGGATTATTTGGATAGTTTAAAAACATTAATTTTGCACGCTCGGCAATAGAGTCATCAATTTTCGTATAATCTGGTAAAAAGTTATTTTCTGCAATAAGTGGCATTGTTTCAAACTGAGCTTTTGCTAAAGCAACTCCTGATAAATAATCTGGATAACCTGGATCTGGAACGAGAATCGTATCACCAGGGTTTGTAAAACAAACTGGTAATTCTACTAACCCAGCCTTTCCGCCGAATAAAATAGCAACTTCCGTTTTTGGATTTAATTTTACGCCGTATTCGCGTTGATAGAATGTTGCTACAGCTTCTTTTAAACTTTCATGTCCGCGAAATGGCGGATATTTATGATGAATCGCTTTTGCAGCAGCATCTTGTAAAGCTTTTACGATATGCTGTGGTGTTGGTTGATCTGGATTACCCTGTCCTAGATTAATAACATCGTGCCCTGCTGCAACGACTTTGTTAACTTTTGCAACAAGTGAAGCGAAAAATTGTGTAGGCAATGATGTTACGATCTCAGAAGGTTGAAATAATTTCATGCTTTCCACCTCTTTTGAAAGTTGTTACAATTCTAGTGACAAATGATATAATCTTTCCAGTATTTTGTAAAGAAAAAAATTAAGGATGGGGCTGACAAAATGAAAGTCGCATGTATTCAAATGGATATTGTTTTTGGAGATGTAGAAAAAAATATTGAGAATGCTAAACATAAAATAAACGAAGCGATGAAAGAAAGACCAGATGTTATCGTCTTACCAGAACTATGGACAACAGGTTATGATTTAACGAGACTCTCTGAAATTGCAGATAGGGATGGATTGGAAACGAAAGAAAAGTTGATAGAATGGTCGAAACAATATGGTGTACATATTGTTGGTGGTTCTATAGCAAAGCAAACGGAGCAAGGTGTTACAAATACAATGTATGTTGTAACGAATAAAGGAGAACTAGTCAATGAATATAGTAAAGTGCATTTATTTCAGCTTATGGATGAACATAAATATTTAATCGCTGGAAATAGTACTGGTGAATTTAAGTTAGATGATGTAGAGTGCGCCGGCACCATTTGCTATGATATTCGTTTTCCAGAGTGGATGCGCGTTCATACTGCTAAAGGTGCAAAAGTTTTATTTGTTGTAGCTGAATGGCCATTCGTTCGTTTAGCGCATTGGCGTTTATTATTACAAGCAAGAGCAGTTGAAAATCAGTGTTATGTTGTAGCATGTAATAGGGCAGGGAAGGATCCAAATAATGAGTTTGCCGGCCATTCTTTAATTGTCGATCCTTGGGGCGAAGTTGTTGTAGAAGCGAATGAAGAAGAATCAATTCTATTTGGAGAGCTTACATTCGAGAAAATTAAAGAAGTACGCAAAGGAATTCCAGTTTTTGCAGATCGACGTCCAGAATTATACAAATAAAATGTTGACAAGTGATTTTTATTCTTGGTATAGTCTTCAACATAAAGTTAAAAATTCTAAAAAATTATACAACTCTTATCAAGAGCAGGTGGAGGGATTTGGCCCGATGAAGCCCAGCAACCGACCGTAATACCATTGTGAAATGGGGCGTTTATGACGCCAAAAGGCACGGTGCTAATTCCAGCAGAAAGTAAAACTTTCTGGCAGATAAGAGGGGAGAAGATAAACTTCAAACCTCTTTCTTAGTGGAAAGAGGTTTTTCTACGTCAGAAAAACCTCTGAATATAAAAAAGGGGGAGAAGACGATGGGATATTATGCATTAACTGAAACAACAGCTATACAATATGCGAAAGAACACGGTTATTTTGAAAAGAAAGAAAATGTAGTTTGTCATGAAATTGGAGATGGAAATTTAAATTACGTGTTCAAATTAGATGATGGAGAGAAGTCTATTATAATAAAACAGGCACTACCGTATGCGAAAGTAGTTGGTGAAAGCTGGCCGTTATCTATAAAAAGAGCGACAATTGAAAGTAAGGCACTGAAAATTTTTGCGAAGTATGTACCGGATTATGTTCCAGTAGTGTACAGTCATGATGAAGAGTTAGCGATAACGGTAATAGAAGACTTATCAAGACTAACAATTACAAGAAAAGGATTAATAGACGGAGAAGAATATCCACTTTTATCCCAGCATATCGGTCGTTTTCTAGCAAATGTTTTATTTTACACTTCAGATTTTGGTTTACAGTCAGAAGAGAAAAGGGTACTAGAAGGTACATTTGTAAATCCAGACCTCTGCAAAATTACAGAAGATTTAGTGTTTACAGATCCGTTTGGACATTACGATACGAATGATTATGAGCCGGAGTTACAATTGGCTGTTGATGAACTTTGGAGTGATAAAACTTTAAAACTAAAAGTAGGGCAATATAAATATAAGTTCTTAACAAGAAAAGAAACTCTTATTCATGGTGATTTACATACAGGTAGTATTTTTTCATCACCTTCTGAAACGAAAGTGATTGATCCAGAATTTGCGACATATGGCCCATTTGGGTTTGACATCGGTCAATTTATTGCAAATTTATTATTAAATGCTTTATCTAGAGAAGAAGAACAGAGAAGTGTAGTATTTTTCCATATAGAGAAGACATGGAGTTATTTTGTAGAAACTTTTACGAAGTTATGGATTGGAGAAGGTGTAGAAGCATATACGAAAGAAAAACAATGGTTACCAATTATTTTGCAAAATATCTTTACTGATGCTGTTGGATTTGCTGGATGTGAGCTTATCCGTAGAACAATTGGCCTAGCGCATGTAGCTGATTTAGATGAAATAACAAATAAAGAAACAAGAATTCAAGCTAAGAAACAAGCGTTATCCTTAGGTAAAGAACTAATAAAATATGAATCTAAAAACGCTGATATTCAACTGTTCCGATCATTATTCCAACAGACAGTTTCTGGAGGGGTAAAAGCATGAGTACAATTGTTACAATTCCGAGGTCTGTCAGTTGGAAAGGGAATGCTATTGCAGTATTAAATCAAACAAAGTTACCGCATAGCACAGAATACAAAACATTAACGACGATTGAAGAGGTATGGAAAAGTATTGTCATGCTAGAAGTACGAGGAGCACCGGCAATTGGGATTGTAGCTGCATTTGGCTTGGCGCTTGCATCAAAAAAATATGATACTGTACATATTGAAGAATTTCAAAAGAAGTTTAATAGAGATTGTAATTATTTAGGAACATCACGCCCGACAGCAGTCAATTTATTTTGGGCAATCGATCGTATGAGAGAATCCATTCGAGAAATTACTACAATAAAAGAAGCGCAAAAAATATTAGAAGAAGAAGCGCTTCTTATTCAGCAAGAGGATGAAGCAGTATGCAGGAGTATTGGAGAACATGCATTAACATGTTTTCAAGATGGTGATAACGTTTTAACAATTTGTAACGCTGGCAGTATCGCAACTGCTAGATATGGTACTGCATTAGCACCGTTTTATATTGGGAAAGAAAAAGGTGTACATTTACATGCATATGCATGTGAAACGAGACCAGTTTTACAAGGCGGGCGCTTAACGACCTGGGAATTAAAACAGGCAAATATTGATGTAACACTTATTACAGATAATACGGCAGCTCATGCTATTCAAACGAAAGAAATCAACGCAATTATTGTAGGAGCGGACCGAATTGTCGCAAATGGAGATACAGCAAATAAAATCGGAACAATGAATTTAGCTATATTAGCAAAGTACTTCGGTATCCCGTTCTACGTTGCAGCTCCGTTATCTACATTTGATATTACGAAACAAACAGGGGCTGAAATTGTTATTGAAGAAAGAGACGAAACAGAAGTTACGAAAATTTTTGGGAAACAAGTGGCACCAATTGGAACTGATGTTTTTAACCCTGCATTTGACGTAACGTCGAATGAATTAATTACAGGTATTATTACAGAGAAAGGTATTATACGTGGAGATTATAAGCGAGAAATTGCATCACTGTTTGAAAAAACAAGCTAATACAATAATAGCTTGTTTTTTTATGCCTAAATGTTTTCTTTTCTCTTATTTATATAATGAAAGGAGGCGAAAAAGATGGAAGAGTGGATCAAGATGATAGGCAATGTAGGGTTTCCAATTGTTGTAACATTATATTTGCTCCATCGGATTGAAAGTAAATTAGATGGGGTCATTGTTGCAATAGAAAAGTTGCCGCGGCAATTACTACAGTATAATGATCCTCGAGATAAAAAATAAAGTTTGCTCTTCGTGAGCAAACTTTATTTTTATTGAGCAGTATAACCGCCATCGATAACAACGGCTTGTCCAGTTATTCCTTTAGTTTTTTCGCTCGCCAAAAACATCACATAATCAGCAATTTCTTGTACTTGTAATAAGCGCTTTTGTGGTACGAGTGGATAAATGACATCCTCTAAAACATTTTTAAGTGGTACATTTCGTGTAGTAGCTAAGTCTTGTAGTTGGTTACGTACGAGAGGTGTATCGACATAACCAGGACAAAGGGCATTTACAGTAATTCCGTGAGTAGCCCCTTCTAAAGCGGCAACTTTTGTTAATCCAATTACGCCATGTTTCGCGCTATTATAGGCAGATTTTCCGGCGAATCCAACAAGTCCGTTAATCGAAGCAACATTAATAATACGACCATATTTTTGTTTTTTCATAATCGGAAAGGCATGCTTAATTGCGATAAAAGGAGCGATTTGCATAATTTTAATAAGTAGTTCAAACTTTTCGGTTGGAAAATCTTCAATTGGTGAAACGTGCTGCATTCCTGCGTTATTAATTAATATGTCTAATGAACCGAAATGATTAACAGTTTGGGAAATGGATGCTTCTATTTCTTCTTCAGATGTAACATCACATTTTAAACCGATAACCTGATAGCCTTCTTTTTGTAGTTGGCTGGCAGCTTCTTTTGCACGTTCTTCAAGACGATCGGTAATAACAACTTTTGCACCTTCTTTTGCAAAAGCGTTTCCCATTTCATAACCAATACCACTTGCAGCACCTGTTAAAAAAACAACTCGATTTGTAACCATGATGAAAAACATCCCTTCGTAATAAAGTTCTCATATTGCTCTATTTAGATAGTGGATAATAAAAATCCTGCAAAGATTTGGGAAAATATTGTTAGCTATCTTGTTTTGCAAAATAGTCTCTGCTATACTATTTTGTAAAGCAAGATACTAATGCTTATCTATCTTGTAAAACAAGATAGTGGGAGGATTTGAATTATGTCGACAAGTCAAATGCTAAAAGGAATTTTAGAAGGATGCTTACTTGCTATTATTTCTGAAGGTGAAATATACGGTTATGAAATGAGTGAGAAGCTAGCAAAGTATGGCTTTACAATGGCGAGTGAAGGAAGTATTTATCCGTTATTAATAAGAATGCAAAAGGAAGGATTTATAACAAGTGTAATGAAGGAATCCTCATCTGGTCCAAAACGGAAGTATTACACGTTAACAGAAAATGGCGAAGATGCACTGAATGAATTTATGGATCGCTGGGAAGCGATGCAAAGTAGTGTGGAACGTCTACTTGAAGGGAAGGGGAGAAGAAAATAATGCTATCAAATGAAGCACGAAAATTTTTATTAGATATGAGATTGTTTTTGACTGCAAAGAGTGTGAAAGAAACCGATATGGAAAGCTTTATTGAAGACGCAGAACTTCATTTAATAGAAGGTGAGATTGATGGGAAAAGCGTAGAAGAAATTTTCGGAAGCTCACCGAAAGAATATGCAAATGAACTTGTAAAAGTGATGGAAAGAGATAGACAAGAAACGTGGAAGCAAATTGGTTTTACAGTAATGAATATCGTATCGTTTTGGATTATTGCTTCTATCCTAATAGTGAATAACGGATTATTACAGATGTCACTTATTCAGTGCGTGGGGTATAGTTTGTCATTGATTTTAGTTGTTATAGGTCCTAATTTTTTACTGCGCAAAATGACCTTTGTAACAAGTTTTACAAAAACGTGGTTTTCTATGTGGTTTTTAGTTATGATCGCGCCAATGTTTTTAATGGGGGTTGTTACGGTATTAGATGTGATATATCCTACAAAAATATTTACATTCACCGAGTTGCAAAGTTATATATTAGCTGGTGGTGTTTTCATCATTACAGTAGCGATCAATATATATTTTGATGGATGGTTTAAAAACTTATATTTAATTATTCCACTTTCGATTATGTTACTGTTTAAAACATTTACATCAGAAGACCTTGTTCCAATGTTATTTCAAATTATATGTTTATACGGAAGTTTGTTTATTTTAATTTTCCTTGAAATTATGATGAAGACGAATAGAAGAGAGACGGTTTAATAAGGGAGGGATTATCATGAAGATTTCGAAAGAAGGAGAAAAGTTTTTAATTGATACGAAAGTGTATTTAATAACGAAAGGAATGAAAGAAGAAGATGTGGATGCTTTTTTAGAAGATGCAGAGATTCATTTAATTGAAGGTGAGAAAGAAGGAAAAACGGTAAGTGATATATTTGGTGATTCGCCAAAAGAGTATGCGGAAGAATTAGCGAAGGAGATGGAAAAGGATAAAGGCGGGAGTATAAAGACTATTTTAGGAATGATAATTGGAATAGGGGGATATTGGTTACTTACAAATATTTTATTTGAAAGCCCAAATCATGAATTCACATTAACGAATGTACAATTAATTGGATACCCAATTGTATTAATGATTACGATTGTAGGAATTATATTTGCTTTTAAAATGTCATCATTTAAGAGCAAAGTAAAAGAATTTAGCATTATTTATGTAGCAGCATTGCTACCAATTTTATTACTAGTATTATTAATGTTTATGAATAAATGGTATGGGACGCCTGTATTACAATTAACGACTATACAAAGTTATATACTAGCTGGAGTTATCTTGTTAGTACTGTTAATTGGGGAAGCGTACATACTTGGCTGGATTGGGATATTAGCTGTTATTTTCCCGCTATTTATTATGTTTGTATTTAAAGAATTAGGGAAGCAAAACCCGTATTTGGGAATGTTAGAGCCTTTACTTCTGTACGGAAGTTTATATGGATTAATGAGATGGTCTTTAAAAATTGAAGAGAGAAAAAGTGTAAACTAGTTGAATGCTAATTTTTATTAAGAGGAGAACAAATATGCAAAGTATATTTTAAGGTATATTGTCTATTGTATTTTTAGGTTTAGCAATTTTCAGGTTATGTTTTATCCTTCGGTTTAATAGGTAAAGGGCTGCTCTGGATATGCCAAAAATTATTTCCAAAGAAATATCATATAGAGATTTTTAGAGTAATTGTATTTATGTTTAGTTGTATATTTGCATCCGTTGCAGCCGGAATTTGGTTTGTTGATTGGAATATATTATTTTAAACAGTAACAAAATTGTTACTGTTTTTTTCTTTGCAATAAAGAGCTTTGTAAAGAGAGTGCTTTTTGTTCGTTCGTTAATAGAGAATGAATAGGAACATTTTCAGGGCGCGGGACTATCGGGTACATAAGATTTGTTGGGGAAGGATGATGCTCCGAGCCAATTGGAGAATGAGGATCTGCGTGAGTAAGTTTTCCGTGAACACGTCTTGTAAATAAAATATGACCGATTTCGTGAGCGAGCGTATATATATTTTTCATAGGAGCAGCCGAGTTTGTTAAAACGATATACCCTGTAAGTTGTTGCTGTTTTGCTAAAGAGTAAGCGCAGGCAATTACTGCTGTTTCTTTGAAATAATCACTGCCAATATAACAAATGTAAAGGTCGCAAGCAGGAGCTTCATTTACACAAGTTTGGAAAAAGGATGCTAATTTTTCCTGACTTTGAATAGAATTTTTATAACTAATTTCACGGTCAGAAAAACGGAAAATTTCATTTAAAATAATTACTTCTTGAATTTGAAATGTAATCGGGTGCCAAATTGACTCTGCAACCGCTAAATCCTTTGCGATACGGTCATCAGAAATATCGGCGCCTGGAGTAATGCAAATACATATATTGACGTATGGATCCATAAGGAACACCTCAACTGAAAAAGTTCTTCCTATAATATATGTGGGGAAAAGATGTCATGTATGGATAAACGCCTTCTTTATTGAATATATAGATGACAAGTCGAAAAAATTTCATAGTTCTATAACGTAGTGTGATCATCTTTTTGATATAGTAAAGAAAAGGGGGAGAATATATGTATACATTAAAAATCGTTTCAGACAGAGAAGCTCTTTATCAATTTGCAAGTTATGTAAGAGTTGTTCAAGGGGTGGAAGATGTATATGTAGAGGTGGGAGAACCTTTATATGAACATCCATTAATGAAATTTTATGTACATATTAAGCTTGAGGGAACATATGAGCAACAGAAAGCGTTACAAGAAATAGCAAGATTAGTAGAACTAGGGCGTTTTACATATGTCCATTATCGTAATGATGAAATTGAAGAAGCTTTTGAAGCTGTAAAATATGAAAGTTTTAAGAAATAAAGGTGAAAAAAGGAGGCGAAAGCTTCCTTTTTTTCTTTAAAATTATATCAACAAAAGGAGAAAAATTTTGTTATGATAAGGAAGGGTGAGGAAAGGAGAGTTTACATATTGGGGTATATTGAAGAGTTACGCAAAGTCGTTGGTACAAGGCCGCTTATTCTAGTAGGATCAGCAATTATTATCTTAAATGATAATCAAGAAGTATTGCTTCAATATCGTTCAGATACATATGATTGGGGTGTACCTGGCGGGGCGATGGAGCTAGGAGAAACGACAGAAGAAACTGCTCGCAGAGAACTGTTTGAAGAGACGGGACTAAATGCGAAAATTATGCAATTTATCGGGGTTCTTTCGGGAAAAGAAGTGTACTTCCAATATCCAAATGGAGATGAAATTTTTAATGTCATACATCTGTATCAGGGGCATCATGTGAGTGGAGAATTAAGGCTTGACCATGAAGGATTACAGCTTCAATATTTTCCGGTAGATAAGTTACCGAATTTGAATAAAACAACAGAGAAGATTTTACAAAAATTCCTATACGCATTAACAGAATAGAGGGTTAATTCCTTCTATTTTTATTATATTAAATATTTTGATTTTTTAGTATGTTTATAGTATGATAAGTGTAGACATACATCTTATGGAATTTCACCTAAAAACTGACTAGGGTACATAAGAGAGGGGCAAGTGCAAAATGCATAATGTTGTTATTACAGCTGCAGTTCGTTCGCCAATTGGAACTTTTGGGGGAGCGCTAAAAAATGTAACGCCAGTAGAATTAGCTGTTCCTGTACTTCAGGAAGCTGTAAAACGGGGCGGGGTAGAACCACACGAAGTTGATGAAGTGATTTTAGGCCATTGTATTCAAAGAACTGATGAAGCAAATACGGCGAGAACAGCTGCATTAGCGGCAGGATTTCCTGACACAGTTACGGGCTATACAATCCAACGCCAATGTTCTTCAGGTATGCAAGCAATTATGTCGGCTGCAATGCAAATTCAATTAGGTGTAAGTGAAGTTGTCGTTGCAGGTGGAGTAGAAGCAATGAGTTCAAGCCCTTATGCATTGAAACAACACCGCTGGGGACAACGCCTACAACACGGAGAAATTCGTGATACGGTGTGGGAAGTGTTAGAAGATCCGATTCATCATATTATGATGGGGGAAACAGCGGAAAATTTAGTTGAACAATATGAAATTACAAGAGAGGAACAAGATGAAGTTGCGCTTCGCAGTCATACATTGGCACTGAAGGCAATCCAGTCTGGATACTTTGACGATCAAATTGTTCCTATTACGATAAAAGAACGTAGAAAAGAAGTAGTATTTTCGAAGGATGAACATCCACGTGCTGATATTACAGCAGAAAAATTAGCTGGATTAAAACCAGCTTTCCGTAAAGGCGGATCAGTAACTGCAGGGAATGCATCTGGCCTGAATGACGGAAGTGCGGTTCTAGTATTAATGAGCGAAGAAAAAGCGAAAGAAAAAGGCTTACAACCGTTAGCTAGAATTGTTGGGTATTCAGTAGCTGGAGTGGATCCGAAAATTATGGGTATTGGACCAGCACCAGCAATTCGTAAAGGATTAGAAAAAGTAGATTGGTCATTAGAAGATGCAGATTTACTGGAAATTAATGAAGCTTTCGCTGCGCAATACTTAGCTGTAGAGAAAGAATTAGGTTTAGATCGTGAAAAAGTGAATGTAAACGGTAGTGGTGTAGGACTTGGACATCCAATTGGTTGCACAGGAGCTCGTATTACTGTAAGTTTAATTCATGAATTGAAAAGACGTGGGTTAGAAAAAGGAATTGCCTCTCTATGCGTCGGCGGCGGTATTGGGGTAGCATTATTTATAGAAGCACTATAAAAAAGAAGCAGCAATCGCTGCTTCTTTTTTTTAAGAATCAAATAAATGATGAAATAATCGATCGCGATTTTCAAAGAAAAGTTTCGTCGTTTGGTAATGCTCAGTTTCTTCTAATGTGGATTCGTGAATCCCTTCTTGTGTTAAAGAGTATATAGTGGATTCAGGATAAGCCATTAAAATAGGAGAATGCGTCGCGATAACAAATTGTGAACCTTGTTCCGCTAGTTCGTGCATTCGAATGAGCATAGAAAGTTGTCTCATTGGTGATAGGGCGGCCTCGGGCTCATCTAAAATGTATAAACCTTGTCCTGAAAAACGATTCATAAATAAGGAGAAGAATGACTCACCATGTGATTGTTCGTGTAGTGAGGTACCACCATATGAGTCAATAATTGGATTTCCACGTGCGTATGAATCGGCATCCATTTCATCAATATAAGAAGCAACGTTATAAAACGATTCAGCGCGAAGAAAGAAACCGTCGTTTGGTGTATTGAAACTTTTGGAAATTCGAAGGTATTCATGTAAAGATGAATGTGAATTGTTTGTGCTAAAGTGGAAGTTTTTCGTTCCACCTTCTGCATTAAATCCTAAAGCAATTGCAATCGCTTCGAGTAATGTTGATTTACCCGTCCCGTTTTCTCCAATAATGAATGTTACATTTGGGTGGAAAGCTAGTGATTGTAATGTTCGGATAGCGGGTAGACAGTAAGGATATACGGAAAAACTAGGGATATTTTCTTTTTTTAATGTGACATTTTTTAAAAAGGGTACGTCAATCAATATAGAAACCTCAATTCATAACAGATTTTGATTCTAAAAAGGCAGCAAATACAAGTTTAAGACAGCTTGTAGCGAAAATTGTATACTGAAGTGCGCCAAAACCGAGACCTTCCCAACCGAAAGTTATCCTCTTCCATATAAAAATGAAAAGAACGCTCATAAAGCCAACGAAAGTGGGCGTGTATTTTATAATTTTTAAATGATTCCATAGAAAAAATCCAATGTATGTACTTAAAAACAAGGTAAACAGAACAAGAAAAAAGACAAGTGTTAATGACACGTGAACCCCTCCTTATTTTCTGAATATTTCATGTGGATTATATCATTTAAACTATCATATTCCAATGTGAAAATAAATATTGCATGGATATTATTCATATCGTTATGATAGTATGTAATCTATTGTAATTCTAAAAAGGAGCCAAAACATGCCGTTTACATTTGCACATCCAGCAGCAGTTCTTCCTTTTATGAAAAAACAGTCCAAATCTATTTCAGTAACGGCTCTTATATTAGGGAGTATGGCGCCTGATTTTGAATATTTTTTACACTTTAGACCGTATGGTATTATTGGCCATACATGGCTTGGGTTCTTATATTTAAATTTACCACTTGTATTTCTGCTCGCATATATGTATCATTACATTTTAAAAAAGCCGTTTATAACGCATTTACCTAAACCATTTGCTGGCTACTATATTTATGCGGTAGATGAGAGGTGGGGGCTTCATACATGGAAAGATTTCTTTGTATTTTGCTATTCCGCTTTATTTGGTATGCTCACGCATGTCGTTTGGGATGCATTTACTCATCATACAGGCTACTTCGTTATGAAAATACCATTTTTACAAAGAGAATTATATAGTATTCCAGTGTATAAATATATGCAGCATGGGAGTACATGTGTCGGTTTATTATTACTATTGTACGTACTATGGAAGTATAAAGATGAAACAGGAAAAGATATGATGATAGCTTCAGAAAAAAGGAAGTATTGGATTTCGGCAATCATTGTGGCAGTTCTTATATTTGTCGTTCACACGTTCGTAGATCCCTATTTTCATATTTTCCAAATAGGAGGTATAATAGTATCTGGACTAACAAGTTCGTTTTGTGGACTTCTCATTGTTTCCATAGTTTACAAAGCAAAGGACTAATTAATATTAATGAATGATAGTGTTAGGAGAAATTATATGATGAAAGCATGGAAAAGTATTTTTGTTTTATGTAGTTTTCTTCTTATGTTAAGTGGTTGCTTCCATCAAGAAGAAAAGAAAGTTGAACCGAAGAAGAAAGAATCTATTCCTGAAACAAAAGAATATGGTGGGCGTGAGCTGAAAAAAGTAGGACAAAAAGTGAAAGAAACTGGCTGGGGTACTTTTAAGTTAGAACAGATTCATTCAGTAAATCAAACATTTGAAGTAGCACCAATGAAAATTCACGTACAAGATGTGAAAGTAATCTCTTTATCGCAGATGAGTAAAGACGCAAAAAATACATTAAAAGTATATACGGCATTAACTCCTGAAGAAGTAAAGCGTAGATTAGGAGATAAAGTCAGTCAAGAAGATGCGGAGTTATATGCATCGCTAAGTGGTACAGAGATTAGTGATACGATTCGTTACGTTGAAATTACATATAAGGTGGAAAATAGCGGGAATAAAAATATACAATTTTTCTCTATGAATGATGTTGCGATTAATGATAAACAACATTTTAAAGTAGCAACGCAAAACTTTTTATATGATGAAGATACGCTCGTTGGTACAAAAAATGTATCAAGGGAAGACTATAAGCCTGGTGAAACAAGAGATGGTATTATCGGCCTAATACTTGATGATGGAAAAGAAAAGGTAAAGGATATTAAATTTACAACAGATAATGTAATCGCAGCAGATACAGAAACGCAAGATGTTGTAAAAGAGCCACAAACTTTTAACATCTCACTTTCTGAGTAAGTTGTTTTTAAATATATGTAAGAAAAAACAGTCAGCGCTCAAACTATTATGCTGACTGTTTTTTCCGTTCTTCTATGTATGAATCTACACTTTGAAAAGGCACCTTAATTTTAAACGCATCTTTTTGTTCATCAAATTGCTTTTCATTATAGGGGCCAAAACGTTTATTATGCTTTACGTCAATAATCCAATAATGCTCGCTTTTTTTATTTGCAATTGCCCCGTCAGGATTATTCGGATCTGACTTTTCCTCAGTTTGTTTTGCAATAATGTATTTATCATCCCAGGCTATGTCTGTAATTTTTGCAGGAATGTATTGTGTGGCGTATACAGCATCTTGCGTGGGGAAAAGTTCAAATGCATTTCCAGAAGTACGTATGAGCTCGTATTCATCGTTAATCGTGTATGTTATATGATTTGTATTTCCAGAACAACCGGCTAATAGGAATGCGACGAATAGGATTATCCATTTTTTCAATATGGGAACCTCCTTTACAATGCTGTTGTAACACATTGTACAAGAAAAGTAAGAGAAACGCTAGTTTACAATGTTTTTTAGAAGTGGTACGATGAGACGGGTAAAGAAGGATATGAAGGAGTCGACATAAAAATGAAGTTAAAGATGCATCGTCCAGCGCTTGTAATGAATCGCATAGGTGCCTCCCTAATTGACATGTTTTTAATCTCGGTTATGTATGGTGCAGTAGTAGCTGTTATGACTGGAAATTATAGTGCTATTTTTAATCGCTTTAATATTAGTTTTGGCGATTATAGATATGATCTTGCAGTAGTTTTTATATTAATGGCGATATATTTTATTTTGCTACCCTTTATTTGGAACGGTGTAACACTTGGTAAAAAGGTAACGAGAATAAAATTAATTTCATTGAAGAGTGAAAAGTTAACATTACAAACATTAACGATTCGATTTTTTGTATTGTTATTACCGAACATATTACTACTTGGAATTCCGGTGTTGTGTAACGTATATATGATGTTATTCCGCAAAGATAATTGTGGTTTTCAGGATTTAATTACAAAAACGAAAGTGATAAGTCTTGTATAACAAAAAAGAGACCTTTTTATATAAAAAGGTCTCTTTTTTGTTATACAAATATATTTTAATGGATATATAACAAGGAAAAAGTTAATCTATATCATTTTTGGGTTCAATAGATTGAAAATTAAGAAAATGTTATAATGATTAAAATAATATGTTTATATAATAAGGAGGAAATTGAAATGACTGGAGGTAGCGTAATCTTTTGGGGGATTTTAATTTTCATCGGTTTAGTGTTCGATCAGCGTAATAGTAAGAAAAAAGAAGAAGTAAAAAAGTAATCGCTTACAAATGAATAAGCAACTTTTCTTGCTTGCAGACTAATCTCATAAAGGGGTATACTGAATGACGGTAAGACTTATAGAAGGGGTAATGAAAATGAAGCTTGCAGGAAAAGTTGCCATCGTAACTGGCGGTGGCATCGGTATTGGACGTAATACAGCTCTTTTGTTGGCTAAACAAGGCGCAAAAGTAATTGTGACGGATATCGATCAAGAAAGTGGACAAGCAACAGTGGAGGAAATTACGAATCTAGGCGGAGAAGCACTTTTTGTATCCTATGATATGGAAAAACAAGGAGATTGGCAGCGCGTAATCAGCATTACTTTGAATGCATTCAGTCGCATTGATATGCTTTTTCAAAATGCTGGTTTATATAAAATAGATTCTATATTTTCACGCCAACAAGAGAACGATTCCAATGTACTTTGTATTAATGACGTATGGATAGAGATAAAACAATTAACGTCATCTTTTATGAAACAGCAAGAAGAAGTGGTGCTGAGTGACTTACCGATTTTCGGTATTATTGGCACGAAAGGACAATCATTTCATACAGTAGAAGCCCTCGTATAATAGTGAAAACCGCCCTCAATATATGTGGACGGTTTTTTTGTATGAAAATTATTTTTTAACGAATGCGTTGTTCGGTTTGACTATCAAAGAAATGCGCTTTATTCATATCAAATGCTAGTTTAATTTGGTCACCAGGTGAAAATGTATGTCTTGCATCAACACGTGCTGCAAAATCTTGATTTCCAAGTTTCATATATAAAATAGATTCAGCACCTAATAACTCAGCAACTTCAATTTTTGTTGTGAAGGCAGTAGATTGTGAAGCTTCTAAAAATAATAGTTCATCATGAATGTCCTCAGGACGAATACCTAAAACAATATCCTTATTTACATAGCCTTGTTCACGTAATATCTTCATTTTTCCCTCAGTTACTTTAATTTTTACAGCATTGTCTATAACGAAATCGGTTTCAGTTAATTTACCACGGAAGAAATTCATCGCTGGAGAGCCGATAAATCCACCAACAAAAATATTTTCAGGTGTTTCATATACTTCTTTTGGAGTACCAATTTGTTGAATTTTTCCGTCTTTCATAACAACAAGACGAGAAGCCATTGTCATCGCTTCAGTTTGATCATGTGTTACATAAATTGTTGTCGTTCCAAGGCGGTGGTGTAACTTAGAAATTTCTGAGCGCATTGCAACACGTAATTTAGCGTCCAAGTTAGATAAAGGCTCGTCCATTAAGAACACTTTCGCGTCTCGAACGATTGCTCTCCCTAACGCAACACGTTGACGTTGTCCACCGGATAAAGCTTTCGGTTTTCTATCTAAATATTGTTCCAGTCCTAAAATTTTTGCTGCATCTTTCACACGACGATCAATTTCATCTTTTGGTATTTTTCTAAGTTTTAATCCAAATGCCATATTATCATATACACTCATATGTGGATATAGAGCATAGTTTTGGAAGACCATTGCGATATCGCGATCTTTTGGAGGGACATCATTCATTAGCTTACCATCAATTGAAAACTCTCCTTTTGAAATGTCTTCAAGTCCAGCCACCATTCGTAATGTTGTAGATTTTCCGCATCCAGAAGGACCGACAAATACGATAAATTCTTTATCTTGAATGTGTAAATTGAAGTCTGTTACAGCTGTTACGTTATTATCATATATTTTATAAATGTTTTCTAATTTCAGTTCTGCCATGGTATTTCCCCCTAGAAATAATTATGCAAACGTTTTCTTTGAGTTCATTATAAACGAATAGATTCAAAAAATAAACAAAAAAATAAAACGTTTTCATAAATTAGAAGAATATTAGTAAATTTCGTATGTTTTCTTAGAAAAATAAGAATAAAAGTTGTAAGCGCTATTTTAAATTAAGATAGAATCTGTTATCATTCATTAATGAAAACGTTTGCGCCTTGAAAAGAGAAAATCGAATTATGAATGAAATGGGGTAGCATAATGGAAAAACAGTGGTGGAAAGAAAGTGTAGTATATCAAATTTATCCTCGTAGCTTTATGGATAGCAACGGTGATGGTATCGGGGATCTTCGCGGTATTATTTCAAAGTTAGATTACTTAAAAGAATTAGGGATTGATGTAATTTGGTTATCACCAGTCTATGAATCTCCAAATGATGATAATGGTTATGATATAAGTGATTATTGTAAAATTATGAATGAGTTCGGAACAATGGAAGATTGGGATGAGCTATTACATGAAATGCATGAACGTAATATGAAACTTATGATGGACTTAGTTGTTAATCATACTTCTGAT
This sequence comes from Bacillus sp. BD59S, assembly GCF_007363175.1. NCBI lineage: Bacteria > Bacillati > Bacillota > Bacilli > Caryophanales > Bacillaceae > Bacillus > Bacillus sp. BD59S. The sequence goes on along the minus strand of NZ_CP034686.1, from coordinate 3,726,022 downwards.
GAACATAATTGGTTTATTGAATCACGTAAATCAAAAGATAATAAATATAGAGATTACTATATATGGCGCCCTGGAAAAGAAGGAAAAGAGCCGAATAACTGGGGAGCAGCGTTTAGTGGATCAGCATGGCAGTATGATGAAATGACAGATGAATATTATTTACATTTGTTTTCTAAAAAACAGCCAGATTTAAATTGGGATAATGAAAAGGTAAGGCAAGATGTTTATGAAATGATGAAGTTTTGGTTAGAAAAAGGAATTGATGGCTTCCGTATGGATGTTATTAATTTTATTTCTAAAGAAGAGGGATTACCAGCTGTTGAAACAGAAGAAGAGGGGTATGTTTCAGGTCATAAGCATTTTATGAACGGTCCAAACATTCATAAATATTTACATGAAATGAATGAAGAAGTATTGTCTCATTATGATATTATGACGGTTGGTGAAATGCCTGGTGTAACGACAGAAGAAGCGAAATTGTATACCGGGGAAGAACGAAAAGAACTGCAGATGGTATTCCAATTTGAACATATGGATTTAGACTCAGGAGAAGGCGGAAAATGGGATGTAAAACCATGTTCACTCTTTACTTTAAAAGAGAATTTAACGAAGTGGCAAAAAGCATTAGAACATACAGGCTGGAATAGTCTGTATTGGAATAACCATGATCAGCCTCGCGTTGTATCTCGTTTTGGTAATGATGGAATGTATCGCATTGAATCTGCGAAAATGTTAGCGACGGTGCTTCATATGATGAAAGGAACACCGTATATTTATCAAGGAGAAGAAATTGGAATGACAAACGTCCGATTTGAGTCGATTGATGAATATCGAGATATTGAAACGTTAAATATGTATAAAGAAAAAGTGATAGACCGTGGTGAAGATATAGAAAAAGTAATGGAATCTATTTATATAAAGGGTCGTGATAATGCTAGAACTCCGATGCAGTGGGATGATCAGAATCACGCTGGATTTACAACAGGTGAACCTTGGATTACGGTAAACCCTAATTACAAAGAAATTAATGTGAAACAAGCGATCCAAAATAAAGATTCAATTTTTTATTATTATAAAAAATTAATTGAGTTACGCAAAAATAATGAAATAGTTGTGTATGGATCATATGATTTAATATTGGAGAATAATCCATCTATTTTTGCATACGTAAGAACATATGGAGATGAAAAACTTCTTGTTATTGCAAACTTTACTGCGGAAGAATGTATATTTGAATTGCCTGAGGACGTTAGTTATAGTGAAGTAGAGTTACTCATACACAATTACGACGTAGAGAATGGACCTATAGAAAACATACCATTACGTCCGTATGAAGCAATAGTATTCAAATTGAAATAAGAAAAATCCTTATACCGTTTTGGTATAAGGATTTTTTTACTACCATTTTAATATGGAGAATCCATATGGAGGAAGTGTAATTTGTAATACACTTGCTTCCGCTGAAAATTCTTCGTTTGTATAAATGTTAATGATTTTCTTTCCAGTAACATGGAGAGGGAGTGAAGCTGTAATGTCACTATTAGTCGGATTTAAAACGAAAAAGATCGTTTCATCTTCGTATGTTTTCGTATAAGAAATATAATTATGTTCATCATTTGCTTCGATAAATTGGAAAGTACCATGTCCTCCAAATGCTTTATATTGCTTTCGTAATGAAATTAATGTTTGTACATGTGTAAGTAATAGATGATCTTGTTCTTTCGTATCCCAAATCATACATTTGCGACAAGCTGGATCCATACCACCGTCCATGCCAATCTCGTCTCCATAATAAATACAAGGAGAGCCGATGAAAGAAAGATGGAATACATAAAGTAACTGTAACTTATTTTTATCTCCGTTACATGTTGTCAATATTCTTGGTGTATCATGACTGTCTAATAAATGAAATGCTGCTTCATTTACATTCATAGAGTAGGAATGGAGAGATTCTGTAATTTGTTTCATAAATTCATTTGCTTTAATGGAATCGTTGGCAAAGTAAGATAGTAGAGCATTTGTGACAGGATAGCTCATTACAGCATCAAATTGATCTCCTTGTAACCATGGAAGTGCATCGTGCCAAATTTCTCCTAAAATATATACTTCAGGATTTAATGCTTTTATCTCGCTTCGGAATTCTCTCCAAAAGCTATGATCGACTTCATTTGCTACATCAAGGCGCCACCCGTCTATATTGAATTCTTTTACCCAATAACGCCCTACTTCAAGTAAGTATTCTTTTACATCCGGGTGTGCAGTGTTTAATTTTGGCATATACGGTGTAAACGCGAAAGTATCATAATTCGGAAGTGGCTCAGTTCTAATAGGGAACTCATGAATATGAAACCATTCTTTATATGCTGACTGTTCACCATTTTCTAGTACGTCTTGAAATTTATCGAAAAAGTATCCACTGTGATTGAATACGGCATCGAGCATTACTTTTATACCATGTGTATGACATGCCTCAACGAGTTCTTTGAATGTTTCTTTTGTGCCAAATTGCGGATCGATTTCCATGTAGTCAATTGTGTCATATTTATGGTTTGAATGTGCTTTGAAAATAGGTGTGAAATATATTCCCGAAATTCCAAGCTTAACAAGGTAATCGAGTTTTTGCATAATACCAGCAAAATCTCCGCCGAAAAAATTAGTTGGAGTTGGTTCAGCGCTTCCCCAAGGAAGGGTGTTTTCTGGATTCAACGTATGATCTCCATTAGCGAACCGTTCTGGGAAAATTTGATACCAAACAGTATCTTTAATCCAGGAAGGTGCTTTGAATACATCATTTGCATGAATAAATGGAAAACAAAAAAAGTTACCAACGTCATCATTTGGAATGCTGGAAAAAAATCCGCGTTCTGCATAAATAAGCGTTTCTGTCTCTGCTTTTAATTCAAAGCCATAACGTAAGCGCTTAAATTTCGGCTCGATGGAAATGGACCAATAATCAAATAATGCAGTAGAACCAGTTTTTTTCATCGGTGCACTTAAAGAAATCCACTTCCCGTCTGTCCATTCATAAGGATCACCATAAATAAGATTGGTGCTTTGAACATCGTCTTTTTTCGTACGTATTCGGATATGAATCGTTTTTTCATCGTAAGCGTATGCGTAATTATCTTTTGGCCTATGATAGATGGCGTCTTTAAGCATATAAAAAATCCCCCTTTACTATCTCTATGCATATTGTTCCCTTAAGTATCATAATAAAGCATATGTTGCAAACGATTGCCTTTTGCATAGCTTTAATATTGCTTATAAGAGTAGTATTCATTTCGTATAAAGTCAATGTACAAAGAGTATAGTAATAATATTTTTAAAATTAATATTTGCAAAATGAATAAAAGAATGTATAATGATAGACAAATAGCGCAAACGTTTTCATAGATTGAGATATTGTTTGCGCTTCTATTAAACCATTCAATGCAAACGTTTTCAATTAGTAGGGTACATATACAATTCAGGGAGGTTTTTGGGATGAAGAAAGCATTATCATTATTAACGGTTTCAGCATTATCAATTGGTATGTTATCTGCATGTGGACCGAAAGATTCAGGGAAAAAAGAAGAAAGTAAAGCAAAGAAAGATTATGATCTACTCGTTTGGGAAGATGATAAAAAAGGTGTTGGTTTAGAACCAGCAGTGAAAAGCTTTGAGGAAAAATATAAAGTAAAAGTAAAAGTTGTTGAAATGCAAATGACAGATCAAGTGAAGAAGTTACGCCTTGATGGACCAGCGGGGACGGGACCAGATGTTGTAACATTGCCACATGATCAAATCGGAAATGCAGTAACAGAAGGTTTACTTTCTGAAGTGAAAGCTGACGATGCTGTAAAGAGTAAATTTACTGATTCATCAATAGAAGCACAGACATATAACGGAAAATTATACGGTTTACCAAAAGCAATTGAGACACCAATCTTTATTTACAATAAAAAATTAATGCCAAAAGCACCAGAAACGATGGACGAGCTGTTTAACTTCTCAAAAGAATTTACGAAAGATGGCAAATACGGGTTCTTAACGCTAGGAGATAACTTCTACTTTGCTAATGCATTCATGGCAGGTATGGGTGGTTATGTGTTTGGTGAAAAAGATGGAAAGCCAAATGCAAGTGATGTTGGATTAAATAATAGCGGAGCAGTACAAGGTGCTGAATATCTTCAAAAATGGTACAAAGAAAAGTTATTCCCGAAAGGTATTATCGGTGAATCTGGTGGACCTGCTGCTGATGGACTATTTAACGAAGGAAAAGCAGCATCTATCATGAACGGTCCATGGGCGTTCCAAGCAATGGAAAAGAACGGAATTGATTATGGCGTTGCTCCAATGCCAAAATTACCAAACGGTCAACCAATGAAAACATTTGTTGGTGTTAAAGGATGGCATGTAACAAGTTTCTCTAAACAAAATGATTTAGCTACAAAGTTCACTGAATGGGTAACAAATGAAGAGAACGCAAAAATTCGATTTGAGAAAACGAAAGAAATTCCTCCAGTAAAAGCAGTAATGGAAGATCCAATCATTAAAGACAACGAAGCTGCAAAAGCAGTTGCAACACAATCTGAAAATGGAATTCCAATGCCGAACATTCCAGAAATGCAAGAAGTATGGAAACCAGCTGGAGATGCACTTCAATTAGTTGTTACGGAAAAAGAGGCACCAAAAGCAGCACTTGACAATGCAGTGAAGCAAATTAAAGGTAATATTGAGGCAAATCATAGTAAGAAAAAATAAGGTGAAATTCGTGCCTCTCATATAAGGGGCACGAATTCTCTCCCAGAAAAAAGGGGGAAGGAACATGCAAACATCTATGGAACCAGCAAACGGTTTAAACGGTTCAAAACATAGGAAAATGGCAACCATGTTATCTATCATTCCAGGCGTGGGCCAAATGTATAACAAGCAATTTGTAAAAGGTCTTATTTTTCTAGTCTTAACAGGTTCATTTATTGTAGCCTTTGCTGATTTATTAAATATGGGATTATGGGGAATTGTAACGCTTGGTACAGAAGTTCCACGTGACCATTCTGTCTTTCTATTAGTAGAGGGAATCTTGGCACTCATCGTCATCGTGTTTGGACTTGGAATATATGCATTTAATTTATATGATGCATACCAAAACGGGAAGAAACGGGATATAGGAACACCTTTAAACTCTGTAAAAGAGCAATACCGTAATTTACTAGATCAAGGTTTTCCATATTTAATGGTTTCACCAGGGTTTCTATTACTTATCTTTGTCGTTGTCTTTCCAATCATTTTCGTAATTTTAATTGGATTTACGAACTATGATTTATATCATTCTCCTCCAGCTAAATTAGTAGATTGGGTAGGGTTTAAAAACTTTATTGATATCTTTACATTACCGATGTGGAGAGAGACATTTTTAAGTGTATTTTCTTGGACTGTCATTTGGACATTCGTTGCAACGACATTACAAGTTGCGCTTGGTATTTTCTTAGCAATTATCGTAAATCAGCCTGGTATTAAAGGGAAGGCGATTATTCGAACAATCTTCATTTTACCGTGGGCGGTCCCAGCATTCGTATCTATTCTTGTTTTCTCTGGTATGTTTAATGAAACATTTGGAGCAATTAACAATCAAGTACTAGCTTTATTCGGAATTGAAAAGATTGCTTGGATGACAGATCCATTTTGGGCGAAGATTGCTTTAATTATGATTCAAACGTGGCTTGGATTCCCGTTCGTCTTTGCAATGACAACAGGTATACTGCAATCGATTCCAGGAGAATTATACGAAGCGGCTACAGTAGATGGGGCTACAGCTTGGCAACAGTTTCGTAAAATTACATTGCCACTTGTTCTATATGCAACAGCACCAATATTAATTACGCAATATACGTTTAACTTTAATAACTTTAGTATCATCTATCTATTTAACGGCGGAGGTCCTGCTGTAGCTGGACAAGACGCAGGTGGAACAGATATTTTAATTTCATGGATTTATAAGTTAACGATGACTTCCGCGCAGTACGGAAAAGCAGCAGCTCTTACAATGATCTTATCGTTAATCGTTATTACAGTTGCGTTATGGCAATTTAAGAGAACAAAATCATTCCAAGAAGAGGATATGATGTAAATGAATATTAAAAGACAAAAGATGTTACGTCTCTCATTAAGTTATCTCGTTATTTTCGTAATGTGTGCCATCATTTTCTATCCATTATTATGGATTATTGGCTCATCGTTTAATCCGGGTGATAGTTTATCTGGATCAAGTATTATTCCGCAAAATGCAACGCTAGATCATTATCGTAAGTTATTAGACTTAGAGAATAGTAATTATTTACTATGGTATAAAAACACATTAAAAGTAAGTGTTTTAACGATGGTTTTCTCAGTGTTAGCAATTAGTTTTACTGCTTATGCATTTTCGAGATACCGTTTTGTTGGAAGAAAAAATGGTTTACTAACATTTTTAATTTTGCAAATGATTCCAAACTTTGCAGCGTTAATCGCTTTATACGTATTAGCGCAGTTAACAGGATTAATTGATACGCACCTTGCATTAATTTTAATTTATGTAGGCGGGGCAATTCCAATGAATACATGGCTTATGAAAGGGTATTTTGATACGATCCCGAAAGAATTGGATGAGTCAGCTCGTATGGATGGAGCAGGACATTTCCGTATTTTTTGGCAAATCATTATGCCACTTGCAAAACCAATCGTAGCGGTTGTAGCGTTATTCACTTTCATCGGTCCATTTACAGATTTCATTTTAGCGAGTATTATTTTGCGCACACCAGAAAATTATACGTTAGCAGTTGGATTATATGAAATGGTGGCGAAGAAATTTGGAAATGAATTTACAACGTTCGCAGCGGGTTCAGTATTGATTGCAATCCCAATTTCAATTTTATTCCTATCACTACAAAAATACTTTATCTCTGGTTTAACTGCTGGAGGTACGAAAGGATGAAAAATGGGACATTATGTCCCATTTTTCTTTTCATCTCCCTATAAATAAGTTTATAGGGAGATGAAAAGAGATTTGACATCCCATATGAAAAGAAGTGAAATAAATAGTATATTATAGTATAGGAAAAAAGAGCTCTATCCCTTACAATACATGGAGAGGGAGAATATGATAGGTTTTACAAGATAGAATCAATGAAAGTTTATGACTTCTCCTATTACTTGCAACGGGTGCAAGATGAAAATATATAAAATGGCAGAGAAGTGAAAGGAGGGGGATTTTTATGACAGTTACAATTAAAGATGTGGCGAAGAAGGCGAATGTAGCACCATCTACCGTTTCTCGTGTAATTGCTGATAATCCAAGTATAAGTGAAAAAACAAAGCGTCGTGTTCGGAAAGTAATGAGTGAACTAGGGTATCATCCTAATTTAAACGCAAGAAACCTAGCTAACCAAACAACAAAAACACTTGGCCTTGTTATGCCAAGTTCTGCAAGTAAAGCTTTTCAAAATCCGTTTTTCCCAGAAGTTATAAGAGGGATTAGTTCATTTGCACATGTGGAAGGGTATGCACTTTATATGTCGACAGGTGAAACGGAAGATGAAATTTTTAATGGTGTTGTAAAGATGGTGCAAGGGCGCCAAATTGGTGGTATTATTCTTTTATATTCAAGAGAGAATGATCGGATTATTCAATATTTACATAAACAAAATTTCCCGTTTGTTTTAATTGGGAAACCATATGATCGAAAAGATGAAATTACATATGTAGATAATGACAATTATACAGCTGCAAGAGAAGTGGCAGAATATTTAATTTCATTAGGTCATAAACAAATCGCGTTCATCGGCGGTGGATCAGATTTACTTGTAACGAGGGATCGTTTGGCTGGTATGAGTGATGCTTTAAAATTAGCAGACATTGTATTACCAAAAGAGTATATTTTACATTTTGATTTTTCAAGAGAAAGTGGTCAACAAGCCGTGGAGGAATTAATGGGATTGAAGCAACCACCGACAGCAATTATGGCAACGGATGATCTAATTGGACTTGGTGTGCTAAGTGCACTTTCTAAAAAAGGATTTGTTGTACCGAAGGATGTTTCAATTGTAAGTTTTAATAATGCTTTATTATCAGAAATTTCGAGTCCGCCACTTTCAACAGTTGATGTGAATATATATCAGCTAGGATATGAAGCTGCAAAAGCTTTAGTTGATAAAGTAGAGAATGCAGAGTCTACTGCAAAGTGTATCATTATTCCGCATAAATTACTGAAGCGTCAAACTTGTGATCATTATGCATAAAAAAAGCTAAGAGTTTAACTCTTAGCTTTTTTTTGTAGAAAGGCTTCTAAACGGTCACAGCCTTCTTTTAAAGTTTCAATACTATACGCATAGGACAAGCGAAGGTAGCCTTCCCCATATTCAGAGAATGCTGTTCCGGGAACGACGGCAAGTCCAGCTTCTTTCACAAGATCAAGTGCAAAATCAAATGATGAAGATGTTAAATGGCCAACATATGGGAATAAGTAAAATGCACCGGTTGGCTTTTCAACTGTTAAGCCCATTTGAATGAGTCTATTATATACGTAATCACGGCGTTTTTTGTATTGATGACGCATCATTTTTGGTGCATCTTTAGCAGCTGTTAATGCTTCAATTGCAGCATATTGAGCGATTGAAGTAGCGCACGTTACGTTGTATTGATGAACTTTTAATATATGCCCAGCTAAATAGTCTGGTGCGAATAATAGACCGATACGCCAGCCAGTCATAGAATGCGATTTTGATAAACCGTTAATGACGATAGTCTTTTCGCGCATTTCTGGGAAATGAGCGATCGATGTATGTGTTTGTTCATATACAAGTTCGCTATAAATTTCATCAGAAAGGACGAAAATATTTTTATCTTTTAAAACATTTACAATATCCTGTAGTTCTTCTTTTGATAAAGTTACACCAGTTGGATTAGAAGGATATGGAAGTACGACGCATCTTGTTTTTTCTGTAATGGCATTTTTTAGTGCATCGGCTGTTAAACGGAAGCCAGTTTCACGAACATCTATAAATACAGGCGTTGCACCGCATAATCGAATAATAGGTTCGTATCCTGGATAAATGGGAGCAGGTAAGATGACTTCTGTTCCTGGCTCTAGAATCGTTCGAAATGCAACATCAATTGCTTCACTAGCACCGATTGTAACGATGGTTTCGTTTTCAGGTGAATAATGTAAATCGTAGTTATCTTTTACAAAGTTACAAGCTGCCTTGCGTAATTCTAGTAAACCAGCGTTATGTGTATAGCTTGTATAATTTTCTGTAATAGCCCGTTTTGCCGCTTCTTTTACGAGAGAAGGTGTAGGAAAATCAGGTTGTCCAATTGTTAAAGAGATAAGATTATCATAGTTTTGAATCATGTTAGAGAATTGACGGATTCCAGAAATTTGGATGTCCTTCACTCTAGGGTTAATGAATTGTTCCATTGTATCTCCCTTTCTTCCGTTTGAAAATTAAGTTCATTTTAACATATTTTCTATGATTTCGCTTGCGTATATGTTACGTAGAAAGAGAGGGATAATAGAAAAAAAGCCGCTGTAAGCGACTTTTTAATATCCGTACTCCCAATCTATTTCATCTTCATTCCAAAGTACAGAGGATACTTTGCCAAGGTGAACAACTGATTCATTCACAGCGCATGTGCAATTTTCTTCTCCTGTTTTATGCTGTAACTCTTCATATACTGATTTTTCAACATTTTCTAGAACAACCAAATTTTCTTCTTTTAAAACAAGCGTAGTACCCGCCATATTTATCTTCCTCCTACTAAAATAATGATCACTTATTTGTAAACATAGATAGTATGGATTATATGCTGTATTTTGCTATAGTTGTCCATCTCATGAAGTATTTTTTATTTTCTTTGTAATCCGTATTCATTGTATACTGTCGGGCAGAAATTTGGTACAGGGTTTACATTCATTTCGAAAATCTGTAACAATTATTATGCGTTGTTAACAAAGAATTAACAAATATGTTAAGAAAAATCAAAATTTTAAAACAAATAAACCTGTAAAATGATATAATCATATCAAAATACATATAGGGGATGAGAGGCTATGGAGCTTATCCGTGATTTAATGATCCAAATTGCCATCATTATTTTGCCACTATTTTTATACGAAGCGATTCGTTTAAATCGTTATCAAGAAATGCCTCCGAAGCCGAACCGCTACTTTATTATGTTTTTATCTAGCATTACACTCGTTCTCTCTATGACATACTCTATTTGTTTTGGGGACGTTTGTGGGTATAACTTTCACCCAATCCCGATTGTTAGTGGTTTTCTATATGGTGGGATTGTTGGTTTAATCCCGGCCGTTATTTATGTTGCCTATGAATGGGCACTAAAGGGCATAAACCTTCTTCCAGTCATAGAAGTAATATTCCTATTGATAGTTCCATTATTTTTATCAAAGAAATGGTCTCTATTTTCAAGGGATAAGAAGTTAATTTTAGCATTTATAATTTCATCATTGTACGTACTTGTTTCTTTAGTGATTGGCATGATTAACGTTCTGTTAGAAACGGGGTTTACACCATATGTTTCGCACTTATATAGCGGATATATATTTGCTTCGCTTATTATGGTTATGACAATGGTATTTCAGGTGTACTTAACAGAATATTTAAATGAAAATGCAATACTACGTACAGAGATGCAAAAGTCAGAGAAACTTAATATTGTAAGTGAGTTAGCAGCAAGTGTTGCACATGAGGTTCGAAATCCGCTCACTGTTGTTCGTGGTTTTATTCAATTGCTAGAAAGTACGGAAGATGTGAAGAATAAGGATTATATGCGTCTCGTATTAGCTGAATTGGACCGGGCAGAACAAATTATTTCAGATTATTTAAATTTAGCAAGACCACAAATTGAGAAAAAAGAACATATTTGCTTATCCGCTCAATTAATAGAGATGACAACTCTTATGTCATCATTTGCAGCGATGCAAGGTGTATATTTGCAAGTTGAGATTTCTGAAAGTCTTTATACGATCGGTGATAAAACGAAATTGAAACAAGCTATTATGAATGTTGTTAAAAATGGTATTGAAGCAATTCAAGGAAATAAAGGATATTTAAAAGTAACGGCTATGCAAAAAGATGAAACGATTGTAATAAGAGTTAAAGATAGTGGTGTTGGGATGACGAAAGAACAATTAGCAAGGCTCGGACAACCGTATTATTCTTTAAAAGAAAAAGGGACAGGATTAGGGCTAATGGTAACATTTAGTATTTTACAAGCGCATAATGGTACGCTGGAATATAAAAGCGAAAGTGGGAAAGGAACGGAAGCGATTATTATATTGCCAGCTGTAAGAAATAAGGAATAAAAGTTACCGATAGAAGGTAACTTTTTATTTTATATTAGAAAAAATATATTATGTTATTCAGTTGTTTTTTCTTGTTTTGTTCGGCTAAATAAACTTCTAAATGATTGGAAAAAGCTTTGTTCTTTTGAAGCGGCGACTAATCTTTTTGTTTCTTGAATTTCGCGAATTACTTGCATAAGTTGTGCATCACGGTTGCTATCTTTATTATAAATTTGGTTTACGAGTTTATTCATTTTTTCTTCTTGTTTAGATTCTCGTTTATACATATGATTCATTAATAAGTCCATCTTTTCTTTTTGCAGGGCATCTGTTTGAGCGGCATGATCCACTAACTCTTGTAGCATTTTTTCTTGAGAGCCTTCTTTTACATAAACTTGTTGCATCAATTCATCTAGCTTTTCATCTTTTAAACGATTTTGGGTAATAAGAGTAGAATTTTGATGAATAATTGCTTCGTTTAACTGAGCAAGCATTTCAAGTTTTAACATGAACTCCTCAAAGTTACGCCCATCTTCTTTTTCTTTCGGTTGTATCTCTGGCTTATCTTGTATAACTGGTACAGGTGGGGCTTCTTTTTCTTTTAAAATAATTGGTATCGTTTCTGAAAGGTCCTCTTGCAATGTAGCAACTCTTTCGTGTATAGATTTCAATAGTTTTAAATCATCAAGTTTATAAATACGAGCATCAGCTGTTTTGGAAATCATATAACCATGTTCCTCTAACAGTTGACTATATTTGCGGACTATATGTTTTGGGATGCCTGTTTTATTCGTCACATCTTTCGTTTTATAGGTAGCTTCCATGATATTTCCTCCCCAAAAAGTATCGTATATATCATTTCAATCTTTTATGAGGACTTCCTTTGAAAAAGAATGTCGGAAGGTTATTAGTTTTCTACAGCATTAGTGAAAAGATGAAGAAAAATGAGAGTTTTTGGCGGAATGGCGAAGAAGAGCTAAAATAATGTCTGAAAACATATACAGGAGAAGTTTGTTATAATAATTGAGGAAAAGAAACAGGTAGAATCACGGAGGTATACATGAAACAATTAAAAGGTATTATCATTTCAATTATTGCAATTCTTTCTATTCTAGTAGCGGTGTATGAAGTGCTTGTTCCAGAGGAAACAAGTATTAAAAAAACAAATGCGTATGATCAAGTTCTAGAATTTCCGAAAGATCGATATCCAGAGACAGGGAAACATATTACGGATGCTATAAAAGAAGGACATTCAGAAGTTTGTACAATCGACCGTGGTGGCGCTGCGGATAGAAGAAAATTATCGTTAGCTCCATACCCATCAAAAAAAGGGTATGATCGTGATGAATGGCCAATGGCGATGTGTAAAGAAGGTGGAAAAGGAGCACATATTGAATATATAAGTCCAGCCGATAACCGCGGAGCAGGCTCTTGGGTAGGGAATAAGTTAGATAAATACCCAGATGGTACGCGTGTGAAATTTGACGTAAAGTAGTAGTTGCATATTTCATAATGAAGGAGAAGGGAACGATGGAGTTAACAATTTCGTATTCGCAATTAATGTTGATGAACTATGACGGTGATCAGCCTTACGTTGACTGGACGGATGAGGATTTTGAGAGAGGTTATGCGAAGGCGGACGGAACTGTTATTTTTGAAGCACTCTCTGATTATACTTGTGAAGTAAAAGTGACCCCAGGGAAACATATTGAGAAAGAAGAAGTGATTAGAACGGTTACAGTTCCTTTTACAGTTGAAAATGAATGTATCGTTGTAACAAGTATTCTTTCAAATAAATTTCAAATCCCTATTCCAAATGGTGAGTATACGGTTGTATTACAAGCAACACCTCTTGAAGAACCAACGGATGATGAATTATATAAAATACAATATGAATTCTTTTTTGAAAGTAAAGAATAAAAAATGGGGTATCCTCAAAAAGGATACCCCATTTTTATTATGCGTTTGTTTTTAGCAAGGAACGAGCGTCTTTTGCCGCTTGCACCATGTGCTCTAAAGCTGGAATAACTTCTTCTGTTCTTCTCGTTTTTAAACCACAATCAGGATTAATCCAGAAATATTTAGGATCGCATACTTTTAAAGATTGTTCTACGATTTTATACATTTCATCTTTACTTGGTACACGTGGGCTATGAATATCATATACACCTAGACCGATGCCTTTTTCATATGTTGTATGTTTTAATGTATCAATAAATTCACCGTGACTTCTTGATGTTTCGATAGAAATCACATCTGCATCTAATGCGCGAATCGCATCAACGATATCTTCGAAGTTACTGTAACACATATGAGTATGAATTTGTGTTTCATTTGCTACAGATGAAGTGGCTAAAAGGAAGGATTGTACTGCCCATGTAATATAAGCGTCCCAATCTTTTTCTTTTAGTGGCATTCCTTCACGAAGTGCTGGCTCATCGACTTGAATTACTCGAATTCCGGAAGATTCAAGTAGTTCAATTTCATGACGAAGAGCTAATGCAATTTGATATGAAACTTCTTTTCTTGGAATGTCATTTCGAACGAAGGACCAATTTAAAATCGTAACCGGTCCAGTTAACATTCCTTTTACAACTTTCTCTGTTAAGCTTTGTGCATAAACAGTTTCCTTAATAGTCATTCCGTTAATAAAGGCTACATCACCATAAATAACGGGTGGTTTTACACAGCGGGAACCGTATGATTGCACCCAACCGTTTTTAGTGAATGAGAAACCAGCAAGGCGTTCACCAAAATATTCGACCATGTCAGTTCTTTCAAATTCACCATGTACAAGAACATCAAGACCAATTTCTTCTTGGTAACGAATCCATTTTTCTGTCTCTTTTTCAATAAATTGTTCGTATTGTTCATTTGAAATAACACCGTTACGCCATTCTTTTCGCGTTTGGCGAACTTCAGTTGTTTGCGGGAAGCTACCGATAGTTGTTGTTGGTAACAACGGTAACTTCAGGGCAACTTGTTGCAATTCATATCGTTTTTCAAATGGAAGAGGTCGTGAAAAATCTTCTTCTTTTAGTGCTGTTCGTGCTGCTTTGACATCTTCTCGGTTACGTGCAGCAGATGAACGAATTGTATGATGTACATTTCGATATGTTTCCAGCTCATTACGAATGCTTTCTGTACCTTGAGTTAGAGCGGAATGAATAAGAACTAACTCTTCTAATTTTTGATTTGCAAATGCCAACGCATCAAATAGCTCAGTCGATAAGTGAGTTTCTTCTGTTTTATCGATTGGCGTATGCAATAAGCTACAAGAAGGCTGAACGATGAAATCTTTCGTTTGGACTTGTTTTTGTAACGTTGTAAATAACGTAAGAACTTCATCAAGATCGGCTCTCCAAATGTTACGGCCATCTATACAACCAACAGCTAAAGTTTTATCAGCTGGGAATCCATATTTTGAAATAGCACGTAGATTACCTTCTTTACCATGAATGAAATCTAATCCAATACTTGATACTGGGAATGTAATAATTTCTTCATAGTTTTCTTCTACACTATCAAAATATGTTTGTAAAAGAAGATTCGCATTTGGAACTTCTTTACGAATAGCTTCATAAATTTCTTTTGCTTGTTGGATTTCTTCTTTCGTTAAAGAAGCGAAAATCGGTTCATCAACTTGAATGATTTGTGCACCAGCTACATGTAGTTCTGAAAGCAATTGTACGTATGGTGCAACTAATTGTTTTAAAATAGTCGCGAATTGTTCTTGTGTATAGCCTTTAGCTAATTTCAAGAAAGTATATGGTCCTAAAATAACAGGTTTTCCATCTACTCCTAATTCTTGTTTTGCCTCTTCGTATAAGCGAAGTGGACGATTATCTTTTAAAGAGATTTGTAATCCCTCTTCATATTCTGGAACGATATAATGATAGTTTGTGTTAAACCATTTTGTCATTTCGGAAGCTACGTGATCTTCAGAGCCACGCGCCATTGCGAAATATACATCAAGGTAAGATGTAAACTCAGAAAAACGTGATGGGATAAATCCTAGCATATAAGCAGTATCCAAAACGTGATCGTAATATGTAAAGTCTCCAATTGGAATAAGTTCAATTCCTTTTTCTTGCTGTGCTTTAACGTGTTGAAGACGAATTTCTTTCATTGTTGTTAAAAATTGTTCTTCATCGATTTTATTAGACCAAAAAGCTTCCAATGTTTTTTTCCACTCTCGTTGTAGTCCGATACGTGGATAACCTAAGTTACTTGTTTGAATTGCCATTTCAAATTCCTCCCTAATTGAAAGTAAGCATTTCCGTTTACTAGGAAATACCTATAACAAAAAGCATAAAGGCATAGAAAATAAGCCTTCCTTTTTGTTTTAACACCTCATCATCATCCGTGAATCTATCAGTGTTGTTAAAACAGGCAGGTCTCCTGACTTATGCTTCATATGATTTCTTTCACCTTCCCGTTTTCACAGTGGCATCAAAAAGAAATCTCAGCATTTACAGTGGCGGGACCGTGTTGGAGTTTCACCAAGCTTCCCTTTTAAACACGAAACAAACTGTTCGTGTACCCATTTTCCTTTTGAAAGGAATTTAACAAGCGATATGATATTGAAACAAATTCTAACACAATTTTTAGAATTTTGTCTACTGTTTTGAAATAAGAAAATTCTAAAGTTTTTTATTTTGATTTTTTTTATTTTTCTAACTTTTTTAAAGGTAAGAAAAATGAGGGGGATTGAAAGGGAGTGCGATTAAATTTACAAAGAAAAGAGTACCTGTACATAGATAAGATGCCAGTTATGTTATTAAATAATCTGTTCATCTTATATAGAAAATTAAACAAGTATAACCCCATCCTAAATTAGAAGGGGTTTATACTTGTTTTAGACTTTGAAATAAAATAACTTTATTGTCTTTTTACAGTTTCGTCTTTATAAGTTAAACCTTCATCTATATCAATTTCTGAAAGTCGCCCGACAACAGCATCTGCAAGAAGGGTGTTTAACCATTGCAATTCAACTGTAATATGTTCAATAACGCTTTGCAAAATATATAGTTGTGCGCGTGGGATTTTTCCTTTGCTACAGTCATAAATAGTTTGCATGTTATGTAAATATTGAACGGTATCATTTTTCTTTTTTTCTAAAATGGGAATTAACTCTTGATCATCACCAAAATGCGCGAAAGAGAGTGCCGAATAAATTGGTTTATATATTTGATTTTTTGCCTCGAATTGTTTTAATAGTAACGTGTGAAATAACCGTTTACCTTCATCTGTTATATGAAAAATTGTTTTATCTGGTCTATTTGTATCTCGAACAATAGTTGTAACACGAATTGCCCCTTGTTTTTCTAATTGCTCGAAGGCATAGTAAAGTGATCCTTTTGCATATTTAATGTAACAGTCCATTTGTCGTTCTTTCATGATGTGTTGCACTTCATATGGATGTTTATCTCCTTCGAGTAGCAAGCCGAGAATGACTAATTTCATGCTCATGCTGTCTCAACTCCTATATATAAAAACTTTATACATATTATAAACGGCATATCCGTTTTCATAAAGGGATATGCCGTTTCTTTTCTATATATTAGCTTACTTGCTTTTGTTTTTGTTTCGTTTTTGGTCCTGTAAAAAGACGCTCATTTCCCATAAGTAAAATGCAAATAATACTTAGTACAGCTGGAATCAGTGCCCAGAAGAATGTACTGGCAATAGATGTAGCTAGAGCTTCTTTAATACCAGTTAATATTTCAGCTGGTATTTTATCGGTAGCACCTGGTGATAATAAGAAACTTGTGTCTCCACCCTTTGGAGCTAATTTTGCTAGTTCAGGAGGGAAGAGAGTGTTTAGTTTATCTGTAAAAATGTGATTTTGAATTGTACCGAAAATCGTTACACCAAGAGTCATACCGAGTGAACGGAAAAATGAGTTTGTTGATGTAGCAGAACCACGGTCTCTCATTTCTAATTTGTGAATCGAAGACATACTTAAAACTGAGAAAGAGAAACCAACACCAAGTCCAGCGAGAACCATAAATAGTGTTACGAGTAGGCGTGGTGTGTCCATTGTTAAAGTGCTTAGTAAATAAATACCAAGAACGAAGAAAAAGCCAGATGCCATCATAATGTTACGATAACTTGTTCGAGAAGCTAACTGTCCACCTGTTTGACTTCCAATTACAGAGCCAACCATCATAGGTGTTAAAATTAATCCAGCATTTGAGGCTGAACCGCCGAGAACACCTTGAACGAAGATTGGGATATAAACTGTACAGATGATAAAAGCGGCACCATAGAAAAAGGCAACACCTTGGCTAGCTGCGAATAAAGGTTTTTTAAATAGATGGAAAGAAATGATAGGTTCGGTTGCTTTTCGTTCTACGAAGAAGAAAATAATAAGCATAATAACAACTGTTGTAAATAAGCCGATAATCACAGTGGAATTCCATGCGTATTCTTTACCACCAAGTTCTAAGGCGAACATTAAGCAAACGATACTAACAACAAGTGTAATAGCGCCAGCCCAATCAATTTTTTGTTTTCTAAATTCTAGAGATTCACTGTAATATTTCGTAATGAAGAAGAAGGAGATAAGTCCTAATGGAATATTAATATAGAAGACCCAGTGCCAACTTATATAGTCTGTAATATAAGCACCTAATAAAGGGCCGAATACACTAGATGTCCCGAAAACAGCACCGAATAGCCCTGTCATTTTTCCGCGCTTTTCTGGTGGGAATATGTCGTACATAATAGTGAAGGCGATAGGCATAAGAGCGCCGCCACCAATTCCTTGAATTGCTCTATAAATACTTAGTTGCTCAATACTAGATGCTGTTCCGCAAAGTGCAGAACCGAACAAGAAAAGAATAAGGCCACCAATATAAAAGCGTTTCCGTCCGTACATATCAGAAAGTTTTCCGAAGATAGGCATTCCTGCCATTGTTGCAACCATATATGCAGACGTGACCCAAACGAACTTGTCAAATCCTCCTAGGTCTCCAACGATTGTTGCCATTGCTGTTGCAACGATTGTATTATCCATTGCCGCCATTAAAATACCAAGTAGTAAACCCGCAACAACAAATTTTGTCTTGCTGGAGTCTTTTTTTGATAATTGTGATTCCAAAGATAACCCTCCTTTAATAATAAGTAAACTATATTAAGTTTTGAGTGCAGCGTATAAAAATTATAAATATATTTTTAAAAATCAATTTACACAAGTGCACTGACAAAGCCATAAAGAATATTATAGTCAAATTTGACTAAAAGGCAAACTTTTTCTTCCGTCAAAATATTCTGTTGTATGGACAGCGAAAGAGTGAGTAATACTTAGTATTGGTAAAAAGTCAATGAAGGAAATTGTAAAAAAATATTTCAGTAAGAATACCTGCTGTTAACAGATGAAAAATGGTTTTTTCTTTACTTTGTCGAATAGGATAAAAGGAAGAGTAATAACTATATATAGTTTGTAACGAGCTTTATTAATATTGTGTAGAGAGGCAGAATAAGGTCGTATGGATATGATGCATCTGAAATGGGGTGAATATTATTATGAAAATATGGAAACGAATTCCGGATCAAGGAAGGCGTTCAATACCGCTACAACCGGTATTATGGATTGATGGCTCAAAAAAGGAAAACGAATGTCCTAACGTAGCAGTTACATTACAAATCCGTAGTATGTATAAAGAAAAATTTTCATATGAACTGACCTATGATGTAAACGACATACTTATTATTCGAATTGAAGTTGAAAATAAAGGAATGAAAATGATTTCACGAGTTGTAGTAAGTCATATGATTCGAGATTATTTTGCATATATTCCAAATTCATTAAAGGCGGATAAGGGAATGAGCGAGTTTCTGTTCCAGCTTGTAAGGTGGAGAATCGATAATTTATTACCAAATGAGAAGGTAGAATTAATTTGTAAAATAAAAGCAAATAAAGATAAAGAACTCAAAAACACACTATTTCAGGCTACATATACATTTCAATATAACGGAGTATCATATGGTCCGCTGCAAACAAATGAAGTTGTGGTGCGACAATGATAAAAAGGAACCTGTATGAAAGGTTCCTTTTTTAGTGCAGGTTTTCCTTTTTGAGTCCCTTTTTTGTTCGATTCCTTTCTTTTCATTCCATATTTGTATAACTAAAGATGGAATGAAAAGAAAGGGAACAAAATTTACAATAGCGTCAATTTGATTGTATGTAATGAAGTTTACTCCGAAAGAATTAAATAATAATTTTAGCTACAACAGAAAACCTGATAGTAAACGTATAATATCTGATAGATTCTTCTTTTGTAGCATGTAGGTCACCATATTTCTAAAATAATGTATGGTATATATATGAAATAGAATAGAAATGGTAGACAAGCTTAAGCGGAAATATACACTCAATATGTACATTTTTTATTTTGTAGAAAAACATAATTGTTATAGAAACATATATTGGTATAGAAGGGAGGAGAAGTATGAAACATAAAGGGAAAATTAGTGGATTATTACTTGGGAATACAGTGGCAGTTACAGAATGGATTGCGCTTCAGGATGTAATTACAAAACTGGATTCGCGATCATTTTATACCGTCTTTATTATTTATATATTGCAAATGATACTCAGCTATTATTTTGGACATTGGTATGATAAAAGAGCGAGTGGGCGTATGGATACGGAAGTAGGGGGAATGGCAAGTAATGATTTTGTAGTTGATTTTTTTGAGAAAGTAGCTGCTTTATCAGAACGGGATTCTCATAATATTACAGTGTACATTCTTTCTGTGAAAGAATGGAAAGGATTAAAAGAAACAGTGCAAGAAAAAAAATTGGAGGTGTTAGTACAAAAATTGGAGAGTACGATTGTAAAGACAATTCGTAAAGGCGATGTCGTTACGAAGTGGGATGAAAATAAGTATGTTATTGTGGCGATCGATAACGGACATGAAAAATCGACAATAACAAACCGATTAATGAAAAATATTGAAAGTGAAATAGAAAATGGCTTGTTAAGTATGACTCTATTATTTGGGGCTGCTAGTTATCCAATAGAAGGAAAAACGTTTGAAGAATTGTTAAGAAAGGCACAAAATCAATTGTACCAGCATAGAAATTCGTAAGAAAATAAGTAAAACTTTGATGTAAAGAAATATGATATGAAGAAGTTTTTGATTGTAACATTTTTTTGACTTTTATTACAAAAAGAACTTTTTTTGTAATAAAAGTCTTTAAAAATATATGAAATAGGCATATAATTATGATGGATGTGTCAATGCATTTTGCACAATGTGTTTCACTTTAAAAGTGTAGAGGAAAGCATACTCTACACTTTTCCTTTTTAGGGAATAGTTGCAAGATAGCATTTATACTGTGTAAAATGAACAAAGAGATTATTTGATAGAAAGCGGGAAAGGGAATGATAGACGTGAGAGAACAACGAACATCTTTTATCAGGTGAATGATTACTGTTGTTCTTCAAATTATTATGGTTGTGATGAATTCCGTTGTACTTTTATGTAATACATAATATTAATAGGTTTTAAAAAGTGCCAAGTAAAAGATGGATATGGAACTGCTATCTAGTCCAAAAACGGAAAATGTAATTTCAAGTAATACAATTTGTACAAGCATTATAAACAATATGAATGATTTTCGTGAAAAAGGTGCGAGTGTGGAGTTTATAGAAGGATATATAATTTCATAGCTTTTTACACGATGATCGTATATAAGTAGGAGGAAAAAGATGTTGAAATATAGTAAATTAGCAATTGTAACTGCATTATCAATGACTTTACTAGCGGGTTGTTTCGGGCCGAAACCAGAAGAGGAATTATATGTTGCATTTGAAAATGCTGCAAAGCAAGAAAAAACAATGTTTGAAGATGCAAAAAAACTTGAAACTTTAGAGAAACAGGGACAAGAATTATATAACCAGATTGTTCAAGAAGGAAAAGATAATAATCAAACTGTTAAGGAAAAACTAAACCAAGCAGTGAAAAATACAGATGAACGAGAAAAAGTGCTTAAAAAAGAAAAAGAATCTTTAAATAAGGCACAAGAAGAAGTGAAATCGGCAGATAAATATGTGAAGAAAATTGAAGATAAGAAATTGAAAGATCAAGCGGATAAAGTGAAAAGCACATATGAGAAACGACATGATTCATTTAACAAAATGTATGATAGCTATAATAAATCGTTAAAACAAGAAAAAGAATTATATACAATGCTACAAGATAAAGGGACAAAATTAAAAGATATTAGTGAAAAAGTAAAAGTAGTAAATCAGTCTTATAAAGATATTGAATCAGAAAAAGACAAGTTTAATGAATTTACGAAATCTTATAATACAGAAAAAATAGCTTTTTATAAACAAGCAAATATTAAAATTAAAGAAGAGAAAAAATAAAACAGTTTGGCCTACAATTGGCCAAACTGTTTTATTTTTTTGTATAGGTACGACTATACCATGGGACAGGTTCACTTAATTTTTTTTCTTGTTTTAGCGCTTCAGGACCAATATAATCTTGAAGTGTTTTTTTTGCTACTGTTAAAGATAAGGTTGTTTTCGGATTTCGATAGGAGGATTCAAGATGACCGAGATGTGGTAGGATTCGAAAATCTTCTTTTGTAGGAGGAATATGGAAAAAGTAATCACCTAAACGTATAAGAACATCAGATTGTTGTTGGCTAAAACGTGGATTTCTAGAGAAATGTAATCCTTCTTTAATAGCTTTTTTTTCAGTAATTAAGCGTTCTAAAGCTGTCTTTTTTAACCAGTATAAATACTTCGGATTAGTTGCAGCTTTAGCATGACGATTCACAACGAAAACAGATTGAGCTAGTCGATTAATAGAATGTTGGTTTTGTAATTGAGATTGTGGTTGTGAAGGTTTCATATTGAATCTCCTTTCAATTTTTCATTATTATACCATAAGTAAAAGCGATTTTTATTATATGCAAAAAGTGATTGTATATATTTTCAATATTAAAGCAATATTGTTACAAAAAACAACTATTTTGTATAATAGTAATAGAATGTGTTTTAGAAATTTGATAATGAAAGAGTGAGAAGTTTGAAAGAAATATTAAAACAGCAATATGCCATTATAGATATTGGATCTAATACAATGCGTTTAGTTATTTATGAAAAGCAAAACGGAGGTTTTTATAAAGAGATTGAAAATACGAAAGTGGTTGCAAGGTTAAGGAATTACTTAGTCGATGGTATGTTGATTGAAGAAGGAATAGAGGTATTGTTACAAACATTATTTCAATTTCAAGAAAGTACACGATTCCATCAGTTGCGCCATGTACTTTGTGTTGCAACAGCAACAATTAGGCAGGCTGAGAATCAAGAGGAAATTAAAAAACTTGTTGAAGGACAAACAGACTTTACTCTTAGAGTATTATCAGAATATGAAGAAGCACGTTACGGCTATTTAGCGGTTATGAATTCAACTTCGTTCTCGGAAGGGATTACAGTAGATATTGGTGGAGGAAGTACGGAAGTTACATACTTTCGAAATAG
Source organism: Bacillus sp. BD59S (assembly GCF_007363175.1). Classification (NCBI taxonomy): domain Bacteria; kingdom Bacillati; phylum Bacillota; class Bacilli; order Caryophanales; family Bacillaceae; genus Bacillus; species Bacillus sp. BD59S. Next base: position 3,703,196 of record NZ_CP034686.1, on the reverse strand, counting down.
AGAGATTTTAGAGTATCATAGCTTTCCCTTTGGGGCACTTTCTTTAAAGCAACAATTTATTAAAGAGGATATACCTACTGAAGAAGAGATGGAAAAGCTTCAAACGTACCTAGAATATCAATTTCGAACATTACCATGGTTAATTGATAAGAAATTGCCCCTTATTGCAATTGGTGGTAGTGCGAGGAACTTAGTGAAAATTCATCAAAATTTAATTTGTTATCCTATAGCAGGAGTACATTTATACAAGATGAAAAAAGAAGATATTAAAAATGTGAAAGAAGAATTGGAAGGATTGTCGTTCATAGAACTTCAAAAATTGGAAGGATTGGCAAAAGATCGAGCGGATACAATTGTTCCAGCAGTCGAAGTATTTCATACGCTTGTTAATGTTATAGAGGCGCCAGCATTTGTATTAAGTAGAAAAGGATTAAGAGAAGGTGTTTTCTATGAAGAGTTGACAAAAGATTTGGGGATTTCATATTATCCGAACGTGGTCGAAGAAAGTTTGTATTTATTATCACATGAATATGAAATGGACATGGAATTTGTAATGCAGCTTATTAAACATGGAAGATTAATTTGTCAACAGCTTGAAGAAACAGAGCTGATTTCTATGTCAATAAAAGACTGGGAAGTATTTCATCAAGCAGCGAAAGTATTTAATATAGGCAAATATATAGACGAAGAAGCGAGCCGCTTACATACGTTTTATTTATTAGCAAATAAAACAATTGATGGTATGATGCATAAAGAGCGAGTTAGATTAGCGCTTATTGCGTCTTATAAATCAAAAATGTTATTCAAACAACATCTGTCTCCGTTTGAAGGATGGTTTGATAAAAACGAACAAAAAAAAATCCGCCTATTAGGGGCTGTTTTACAATTTTCAGCAGCTCTAAATATAAGACAAAGATCGCTTGTTGAATCGATATCTATAACAGAAAGTAAAGAAGGATTAACATTTAAAATTGTATGTGAACAATCGGCATTAGCGGAAAAAGTGCAAGCTGAAAAACAAAAAAAGCAGCTGGAAAGAGTATTGAAAACGAATATTAACTTATTCTTTGAATCAAAACAATAAGTTGTACGGATGTCTTTACAAAAAATTAACACTTTGGAATATTGTAATTTGTTAAAATGAAAGTAACTAAATTATAGTAAAAAAGTTTCAAGGGAAGTGTGAAGAGGATGGAAATGTTGAAGGGGAATATAGTCAATTTAAATGATACAGCTTATTACAACAATAGAGAACTAAGTTGGTTAGCATTTAATGAACGTGTACTACAAGAAGCACAGGATGAAATGAATCCGCTCTTAGAAAGATTAAAGTTTATTAGCATTTTTAGCTCCAATTTAGATGAATTCTTTATGGTACGTGTAGCAGGATTGAAGGATCAAGTGAGCGCTGGGTTTAACCAACCAGAAAATAAGGCTGGCTTAACACCAAAAAAGCAATTAAATAAAATTGCGATAAAGGCCCATGAATTAATGACTGTACAATATGATACGTTTAAAAATTATGTGTTGCCAGCGTTGGAGCTAGAGGGGATTGAGCGTTTAACATTCCATGATTTGACGAAAGAACAAAGAGAATTTATAGAAGAGTATTTTGATGAGCAAATTTTCCCGGTCTTAACACCTGTAGCTATCGATGCGTATCGTCCATTTCCTATGTTATTAAATAAAAGTTTGAATTTAGCTACTCTGTTATATGATGAGAAACAAGTGGAGGAAGAAAACCGTACGAAGTTAGGAATTGTACAAGTTCCTTCATTACTTGAACGTTTCATATTTTTACCGAGTGAAGGGCAAAAGCATAAATTTATTTTATTAGAAGATGTAATTAGTGGTTTTACTCATAAATTATTCACTGGATATAAAGTATCATCTGTTACTCGTTTCCGTATTACACGCAATGCGGATTTAACGATTCATGAAGAAGGTGCGAGAGATTTATTAAAAGTAATTGAAAAAGAATTAAAAAAGCGTAAGTGGGGAGCTGCTGTACGTTTAGAAGTCGGCAAAGAACACATTGATGAAAGAGTATTAGCGTTATTATATGAGGTGTTGGAAGTAAAAGATGAAGATGTGTATATAATGGATGGACCGTTAGATTTAACATGTCTATTTTCTTTATATAAAAAACTAGCGCCTTTATATGAACATCTTGTATATCCGGCTCTTATTCCGCAACCTCCTCAAGACTTAGGTGATGAGGAAGATGTATTTGAAAAGGCGATCGAACATGATATTTTATTACATCATCCTTTTGAATCGTTTCAGCCAGTAGTTGATTTTGTTCGTGATGCGGCAGACGACCCGAATGTACTTGCGATCAAACAAACATTATATCGAGTAAGTGGTGATTCTCCAATTATTCAGGCGCTAAAGGTAGCGGCTGAAAAAGGGAAACAAGTGACGGTGTTGGTTGAATTAAAGGCAAGGTTTGATGAAGAAAATAATGTGCATTGGGCTAAAGAATTAGAACAGGCGGGTTGTCATGTTATTTACGGTGTAAGTCATTTGAAAACACATAGTAAAATTACGCTAGTTGTAAGAAGAAAAAACGGAAAAATTGAAAGGTTCGTACATCTTGGAACCGGAAATTACAATGATGCAACCGCAAAGCTATATACTGATTTTGGCTATATTACATCACGGAAAGACTTTGGGGTCGATGCAACAAATTTCTTTAATTATTTGAGTGGTTATACAACAAAGCCACATTTTCATCATTTATCGGTTGCGCCATTTGATATAAGAGAGCAATTTATGGAGTTAATAGATGAAGAAATTCGTTATCATAGGCAATATGGAAATGGATATATCATTGCTAAAATGAATTCATTAACTGATAAACCACTTATTAAAAAAATGTATGAAGCATCACAAGCTGGAGTAAAGGTAGAACTCATCGTTCGAGGAACATGCTGCCTACGACCTGGCATTCCAAATGTAAGTGAAAATATTCGGGTAGTTAGTGTTGTGGGGAGATATTTAGAACATAGCCGTATTTATTATTTCCATCATAATGGAGAAGAGAAAATATATTTATCTTCAGCTGACTGGATGACACGAAATATGGAGAAACGTGTAGAAATCTCTTTCCCGATATTAGATATTGAAATGAAGGCACGAATTAAGGCGATTTTACAGCTTACTTTAGCTGATAATGTGAAAACACGTGAACAGAATAAATCTGGTGACTATTACTATGTTATTAATAGTAGTACAGAAGAAATTGATAGCCAAGTGAAGTTATTTAAGATGGCGTATCAAAATACAGATGCTGAATAATGAGAACAAAGTAAAAAACCTCTTTTTTAAGAGGTTTTTTACTTTGTTCTCTACTTATTATAAAGGATGCGTAGAGAGAATACTTTTTATTATAAGCATGTTAATGGATCATGAATCGGTTAAGAAAGGAAATAACATTAGTAGAATTGTTGCGGTACATTAATAATAGAATGGTTGTTGACAAGGTCCACCATAACAAGGATAAGGTGTCGGCGGTGGGAAAGGTGGTGGATATGGTGGGTAATACGGTCTAGGACCGAAAGCTAATGCTCCGCCAAGCAGTCCACCAGCAATACCAGCTAGAAATGGGACGCCAAAAAACGGAAAGAAGCGTGAGTCGCCTACTGGACCAATAGGTGCTGAACGGACTGGGATTGGTTGATAATATGGATACATGAACAAACCTCCTTTATTGGACTCACTTTTATCATATGGTAAATGAAACATGGATGAGCGCGTACAAGAAAGGATATGTAAGAAAATAGGCGAATGATTACGAATGTTGGAGCGTAAAAATTGTTATTTCAGGTTTTGCCATAAATCGGAATGGGACACGTGTTCTGCCGAGGCCTCGATTGACATAGAGAGCTAAATCTTGGATCGTATAGAAACCTTCTACATAGTTTTTAGCAAGTGCTGGGGTAATAATAGCGCCTAAAAAAGGGATTTGTACTTGTCCGCCATGGCTATGACCAGAAAGTTGTAAGTTAACTGGATATGTAGCAATTTGCGGTGCAATATCTGGTTCGTGAACAAGAACAATGTTATAAATGTTTTTCCGAGCGCGCTGTAGTGTCTCCTTTATTTTTGGTTTGCCTAATAGTATATCATCAAGACCGAAAATTGAAATTTCACTATTATCCAGTAGACGGATTCTCTTTTCACTGTTTAGTAACAGTTCAAATCCAGATTCACGCATGATGTGTTCGTAGTATTCCGTTCCATATCCGCCGTGATCATGGTTACCATAAATAGAAAATTTACCGAAGGGTGCTTGTATATTTTTTAAAATGGATGCAACGAAAGGAGTGTCAGTATATGTTTGATAATTATCAATGAGATCACCAGTAAAGAGAACAATGTCGGGTTTTACAGCATTAATTTTAGAAACGATTTGAGATAAATGTTGGAGAGAGAAATAGTATCCGAGATGTAAATCACTAAATTGAAGAATCTTCATACCATGAAAACTTTTTGGTATGAGTTGTGATTTCAATGTATGTTCTGTAAAAGAGAGTAGATGAGGCTCAATATATTTAGCGTAATAGTATCCGACGCTAGTCGTTATAATTGAATATAGACACGTACGCATTCCAGTTTTTAGAAAATCTCTTCTCGTAATTTTCTTCATAAAAATATGAGAATACCTAATTGGTTTATATTATATGTGTTCGTTACATTTACAGGTTACTCAAATCTCCTTTCGTTTTTTTTTAATATATTTTAAATCATGTAAAAGTAGTATAGAAAACGAAAAAACGAATAAAAAGAAACCTCTTTACGTTAAAATATCAGAAAAGTTTAAAAATATAAAGATTTCTATTAAATAAAATGATAAAATGAATGTGTATTCATTTTTGGGAGGGGATATATATGGAAGAAAAAGTAGTTATTATAACAGGTGGATCGAGCGGAATGGGAAAAGGAATGGCGACTCGCTTTGCAAAAGAAGGGGCACGAGTTGTTATTACAGGACGTACAAAGGAAAAACTAGAGGAAACAAAATTGGAAATTGAACAATTTCCAGGACAAATATTACCGGTACAAATGGATGTAAGAAATACGGATGATATTCAGAAAATGATTGAACAGATTGATGAGAAGTTTGGACGAATTGATATTTTAATAAATAATGCAGCTGGAAACTTTATTTGTCCAGCAGAAGATTTATCCGTGAACGGCTGGAATTCGGTTATTAATATTGTGTTAAACGGTACATTTTACTGTAGTCAGGCTGTCGGAAAATATTGGATTGAAAAAGGTATAAAAGGAAATATCATTAACATGGTAGCAACATATGCGTGGGATGCAGGTCCGGGAGTTATTCATTCGGCTGCAGCGAAGGCTGGAGTATTAGCAATGACGAAGACACTCGCTGTTGAGTGGGGACGTAAATATGGAATCCGAGTTAATGCTATTGCGCCAGGACCAATTGAACGTACGGGCGGTGCTGATAAATTATGGATTTCAGAAGAAATGGCTAAGCGTACGATACAAAGTGTTCCGCTTGGAAGACTTGGTACGCCAGAAGAAATTGCAGGGCTAGCTTATTATTTATGTTCAGATGAAGCTGCGTACATAAATGGAACTTGTATGACAATGGATGGAGGACAACATTTACATCAATATCCATTTTAAAAGGGATAAAAAAATGAATGTTTCATTCATTTTTTCACGGTTAAATGTGACGGAATTGTGACATATGAAAGAAAAGTGTTTACAAGAGGTCATATATACGTTATATTTAAGACCTCTTTTTTCTTCATAGTAGAATTGCTAATTCCCCTTAGCATTTTACCCCTCTAATCCCTTCAGGAAAACTGAAGGGATTTTTTATTATTTTTCCGTAAATATCATGTTATAATTTTTGAAAAGTAAAGGGAGGGAAGCACGTTGATAGATGCATTAGATGTAATGAGTAACTTGGATAAAGTCCTTCCTTATTATCAAGCAATTTTTAGTGCTGATGAACATACTGTAATTGGATATGAAGTAGTAGGGCGTATTCAAACAGAAGAGGGCATCCAAAGTTTAGCTTCTTTCTTTCATGATGACTCTATTCCAAGTGAGTTTCAACTAGAAGCGGATAACATTATAGTAGAAAAAGCTTTAAATCGTTATTTAGAAAGTGATCAAAAACTATTATTATTTATACATCGGAATGCTAACGTATTAATGAACGATGATGATGAAAGTTTGCTTCAACTTTTATTGATGTATGAAAAACAAGGTTTAAATTTGAAAAACATTGTTTTAGAGATTACAGAACATGAATGTAAAGAAGATATAGAGCAATTTAATCATTTGCTTATGTATTATCGTACATATGGTATTCAAATTTCGATTAATAAAGTCGGAACAGGTACAAGTAATTTAGAACGTATTAGCGTGTTAGCACCTGATATTTTAAAAGTAGATTTAACAAATTTAAGGCAAACTGCACTTTTACAATCTTATCAAGATATTTTATATTCTTTATCATTACTTGCTAGAAGAATTGGTGCGACATTGTTATATGAAGAAATAGATGCTTTTTATCAATTACAATATGCATGGAAAAACGGTGGTAGGTACTATCAAGGGAACTATTTGAAAGAATGCTTACCTGATTTTATTGAAACGAACGTTTTGAAAGAACGACTTGGTAATGAGTGTCATCAATTTATTCAACATGAGAAGAAAAAACTACAAAAGATTTATAATTTAACAGAAATGTTACGTGATCGAATTGGCGATGTTTTAGCGAAACAGAAAAAGAATGAAGATATAAATGATTGGTTATTACAATTTAGCCAAAGTGTATCACAATGTAGTTTTCGTATATTTATTTGTAACGAAGATGGTTTCCAACAATCAGGAAACGTTATGAAAAAAGATGGGGAATGGATTGTGATGCCTGAGTATTACATGAAAAACTGGAGTTGGCGCCCGTATTTTCTAGAGAATATTATGAAAATGCGTTTTGAGAATAAGGCAAGACTTTCAGATTTATATGCTGATATTGAAACCGGTGAGATGGTACGAACATTCTCTTTCCCGATTGATGATGAAAACTTTTTATTTATAGATTTATCCTATGAATATTTATATGAAGAAGATGTTTTATTTTAATGCACGAAGAGATTCGTGCATTTTTTGTTTGTTTTTATCATAAATTGGTAATAGTGAAAATGGTGCTGAAAATGCTGTCTATCGTTGTAAAGATTTTACGAACGAAACCAGCCCTTTCTTTGCATAATCATTGTTACAATGAATACTACAAAGACAAGTTTTCTTAAAAGGAAGGTGAAAAAATGAGGAAATATGGAATATGGTTAGTTCTATTTGTATGCGTTGCCTTTCTAGTTGGTTATAGTGTTACAACTGTTTTAGGAAAAGAGGAAGTGAAAGTCGATCGGAAAGAAGTGTTTGTAACGATACAAAAAGGCTATGAAAGCCAATTTTCAATTCGTGGGAAGCGCTTGCCGATGAATAAGATGATAGAAACGTTATCACCATATTTTACAGAGAATTTCCTTCAAGTATTTACAGATGAAAATAGTAGAAGTGATAAACAAAGTGGTGAATATTTACTTCCAGCAAAAGAAGCGCCATTTTCTTTTAATTCAGAAACGAAAATGTCATATGATGAAGAGCATAAAATTTTATATGTTTATGAGCGGGCGAAAAGTGGACAATATCAAATTGTAACATTGCAAAGAGATCAAGGGAAATGGAAATTGGCTGGATATCATGAAAGCCAAGAACTTTTAACTGAAATAAAAAGGTTACAACAATTATAAAGTGAAACTTTAATCAGGGGCATATTCCGTTTAATATGAACTTGCCACACTCAGATGCATACTTCCAAAATATAGCGGGATAAAAATAGGAATAGGTTTTTACCTATTCCTATTCTATATTAAGAAGTTGTTGTAATTTTTCAATTTGAAAACCAGCAACAACTTCTCCATCAATTACAACCGTCGGAGTTGAATAAGAATCATAGTCATATAAAAGACGATTGCGAGCAGCGGCGTCTTTTTTTACGTCAAATTCTTCGTATACAACGTTATTATGCTTTAAAAATTCTTTCACAATAACACATGGCGGACAATCAGGTTGTGTGTAAACCTCAATTTTTTTCATTGCAATTCCTCCTTTTTACTGTTTTTTATTATATTCTTCCAGTATAAAAATCGCAATAAAGAAGGGAAAAGATGTTCTTTCTGTTTTTTCCTTCGTATTTCGACAAATTTTTAGTTGAGTTTCTGGCCAATAACCTTTATCCTAGAGTGTGGAACATTTTTTCTGCTATGACGGATAGAATGAGTATAGCTGTAAAACCTATTGGTAGGAAGATCAGAGAAAGGAGAGATTTCATGTCTCTACTCCAAGGAATTTTAACTCGACTTGTTAGTCTACAAGAACAAGCTGAAAGCGGTGAAGTAGCACAACGCTATTTTGAAGTGAACGGTGAGCGCAAATGTAGCGTGAAATTTTTCGATAAAAGTGAAATGTATGAGTTAGAAGTGTATCAACAAGGTGAAAAACCTCAAGTGTATCAATTCGATAATATCGACATGGTTGCAATTGAGATTTACGATATCATTTCTTGATACATATAAAAAAGGTGTTGCCATAGGGCAACACCTTTTTTAGTTCTATTACTTTTAGTATATATGTATAAGGATTTTTCATTTTTCCTACAATGGTAATAAAGTGAAAGTGTAATTAGTAGGGTTTCTTCGGCCTATACTGTTTATTATCCATCACCAATTGTAAATAGCAGGATGAAAATAGTGAGGAGGTGTGTTATATGGAACGTTTACCAGTTGTGATTTGTCCTAATTGTCACAATTCTGCTGAGATTATTCATGTACTAACGGCTCAATCGAATCAAAACGTAATTTATACGTGCCAAGTTTGCCAATATGTAATTCGGAATATTGAAACGAATAAAGGGTAGGGAGTTATAATTTTTGTTTTTGTCCCATACAATGAGAATACGAAAAGTCTGTCTAATTGAAAGGACGTGACTATGTGGCCGGTGAACATAAATTTTATAATGTTTCAGAGAGACATTTAAATTTTGATATGGTCTTTACCCGTATTTGTAATTTCATTGAAAAGGATCCGCGAAATTTATATCGTTTATCCATTGGGACAGACTCACAAGCACATCAAAAGGATACGAGGTTTATTACGGCAATTCATATTCATCGCGTTGGAAAAGGAGCCTGGGGATGTTTACACCATCAATCAGTAAAAGATAAGCCAGCAACTTTACGCGAGAAAATATATTTAGAGACGCAGTTTAGTCAAGAAATTGCATGCCTATTTACTCCAAATCATATACAAACCATATGGGATTTATTGCATCCATATGCTCAAGATGGGGCTGGTTTTATAATGGAGATTCACTTAGATATCGGAAATGATGGTTTAACAAAAGAGTTTATTCTAGATATGACAGCGAAAATTCAAGCGATGGGATTAACTGCAAAAATTAAGCCAGATGCTTATGCGGCGTTTAGTTATGCAAATCGATATACGAAATAAAAACAATTTATATATTCCCTCCACTAAAAACTGAATATTACATCTATTAAATAGGCTGAAAATTTTATATAATAATGGTAACGATGCGAGTATAAGGAGAGGGGTATATGAAAAGGGAATTTGTTTTAACGGAAGAAGAGGAAAGTTTGTTACTAGATATTTTATTTCAGCAAAATTATGCGAGTGAAATTTTAGCTGTGGAACTTACAGATATTGAGAATGGTTTAAAAAAGACTGACGTGATGCAATATAAAAAAATCACAAGGTTATTTTACAGATTAAAAAATAAAGGGTATTAAGCGCTACCGGAATGGTAGTCTTTTTTTTGTGTTATATGCTAAAATAGCTGTGTAATTTTGTTTTTTACTGAAAGAATGTAAGGACAAAATAATAATGTGAAAACGCTGTCATAAAATGTGAATAGAGCCGGTAATTATAAGCAGGAAAAAGGGAAAATGGGGGATGTAATATGATTAGTATTCCAAAAGACGAGTTTCAACAAATTTTTGTAAAAGATTTAATGATTTCATCAGAAAAAGTAGCACACGTCCAAATAGGGAATGGTTTAGAGCATGCTTTACTCGTACTTGTGAAATCTGGATATTCGGCGATACCTGTTTTGGACCCGATGTACAAATTGCATGGGTTAATTAGTACTGCTATGATTTTAGACGGTATGTTAGGGCTAGAACGCATTGAGTTTGAAAGACTTGACGAAATGAAAGTAGAGCAAGTAATGAAGAAAGATATTCCGGTTCTTAAGTTAGAAGATTCATTTGCAAAAGCATTAGAAATGACTATTGATCACCCATTTATTTGCGCTGTTAATGAAGATGGGTATTTTGAGGGGATTTTAACGCGTCGAGCGATTTTAAAATTGTTGAATAAAAAAGTAAGGCAACATAATCGATAATGTGAGAAAAGTGACTTCATAGAACCGAAGAAGTCACTTTTTTTTCGTGCATATCAGTTGTGTATGTATTATATTTAAAAAGATAAAAAATATAAGCGTATGTAGTTAAATTAAGGATGAAAAGCTTATTGAGATAAGGTGTATGGAAGCTAAGGAAAGAGGGAGAAAGTTGCAAATTGATGATTTTCAAATGATGGTTGTGTTAGCACAGGAATCAAATATGAGAAAAGCGGCGGAACGTTTATTTGTTTCACAACCTGCGCTTAGTCAACGATTACAATCTATGGAGAAACAATGGGGAATGAAGTTTTTTATTCGCTCGCAAAAAGGATTGACAATTACACCTGAAGGGGAAAAAGTCGCAAATTACGCAAAAGAAATGCTACAAAGGGAAGAGGATATTAAAAGTGAGCTAGCTGTTTTTAGAACAGAAACTCATGGGACGTTAAAAATAGCTGTCGCATCAGTTATTGGTCAATATTGGCTTCCTCCTGTTTTGAAGAGGTTTGTACATAAATATCCTTCTGTGAAAATATCGCTGTTTACTGGCTGGAGTAGTGAAGTGCAAAAGCAATTTTATGAAGGAGACGTTCATGTTGCTATATTGAGAGGAACACAAGAATATAAAGGCCAGAAGCAACAATTATTTGAAGATGAACTTTATTTAGTGGATAAAGAAATAAAAGATATTTCGATGTTAAAAGAAACAAATAGACCATTTATTCAATTTAAAAGTGATTCGACTTATTATGGACAAATACAAAATTGGTGGTATGGTTTATTTTCTAATCCACCTAAGAGAACAATTGTCGTTGATCAAATTGAGACTTGCAAACAACTCGTTTTAAATGGTATAGGTTATGCTCTTTTACCTTCTACTGTTTTAAAAGAAGTACAGGAAAATATGTATAAAACACCTGTCCAATTAACGAGAGAAACATGGTTATTGACGAGTGAATCAGCTAGACAATTGAAGCAAGTACAAGCATTTTTAGAAATTATAGAAGAAATTCAAATGGAAAAATAGGATTATTATCTTGCTACTCGCTCTATCGTTTGGTAGAGTAACATTATAAATGGATTTAGGAGGCAACAAGAATGAAAATGATGGACGCTAACGAAATTATTTCGTTTATTCAAAAAAGTGAAAAGAAAACTCCTGTAAAGGTATACATAAAAGGGGATTTAAAAGAAGTAACATTCCCTGAAACGGTACAAGCATTTGTAAATAAAAAGTCTGGTGTATTATTTGGAGAATGGTCTGAAATTAAGACAATTCTAGATGAAAATAGCAAGTACATTGTTGATTACGTTGTTGAAAATGACCGTCGTAATTCTGCAATTCCAATGCTTGATTTAAAAGGTATTAAAGCTCGTATTGAGCCAGGTGCGATTATTCGTGACCACGTTGAAATCGGCGACAACGCTGTTATTATGATGAATGCAACAATTAATATCGGTGCTGTAATTGGTGAAGGGTCTATGATCGACATGAACGCGGTACTTGGTGGACGTGCAACTGTTGGTAAGAACTGTCACGTAGGTGCAGGCGCAGTACTTGCAGGTGTTATTGAGCCACCTTCAGCAAAACCAGTTATCGTTGAAGACGATGTTGTTATTGGTGCTAACGTAGTTGTGTTAGAGGGAGTTACAGTAGGTAAAGGTGCAGTTGTAGCAGCAGGAGCTGTTGTGACAGAAGATGTACCTCCATATACAGTTGTAGCAGGTACTCCAGCACGTGTAATTAAAGAGATTGATGAGAAGACAAAAGCAAAAACTGAAATTAAACAAGAGCTTCGTCAATTAAACCCAGAGAAATAAAAACAAAAAAGCGTAAGAGCATAAACAGGCTCTTACGCTTTTTATAGATAGAGGTGCAAAAATGGTAGTAAGCAAATTTGTTCAAATTCGTAGAGACTTACACAAAATACCGGAAATTGGATTTAAAGAGTGGAAAACACAACAGTATATTTTAGATTACATAGGAACGCTTTCGAATGAACATGTGGAAGTGAAAGTATGGAGAACAGGTGTCATTGTTAAAGTAAAGGGAAGAAATCCAGAAAAAGTTATAGGTTATCGCGCAGATATAGACGGTTTACCAATTACAGAGGAAACTGGATATGAGTTCGCTTCTGTTCATGAAGGAATGATGCATGCATGTGGACATGACTTACATACGACAATCGGTTTAGGCCTCCTAACAGCAGCTGTAACAGAAAGAATAGATGATGACCTTGTATTTCTATTCCAACCAGCTGAAGAAGGGCCTGGAGGGGCCCTTCCTATGTTAGAGAGTGAAGAGTTAAAAGAATGGAAGCCGAATATTATTCTCGGCCTTCATATTGCACCTGAATACCCTGTAGGAACAATTGCTACAAAAGAGGGGCTATTATTTGCAAATACATCAGAGTTATATGTTGATTTAAAGGGGAAAGGTGGACATGCAGCTTATCCTCATACTGCAAATGATATGATTGTCGCAGCTAGTCACCTTGTTACACAGCTTCAGTCCGTTATTAGTCGTAATGTAAACCCGCTTGATAGTGCAGTAATTACAATCGGAAAAATAACAGGCGGTACAGTTCAAAATATCATAGCAGAAAAGTCTCGGTTAGAAGGAACGATTCGAACGTTATCAGTGGAATCAATGAGTCGTGTTAAAAGTAGGATTGAGGCAATTGTTGCAGGTATAGAAGCTTCCTTCCAATGTAAAGCGGTTATTGACTACGGAGCGATGTATCATCAAGTATATAACCATGAAGCATTAACGAGAGAGTTTATGCAATTTGTAAGTGAACAAACTGATATGAAAGTAATTACATGTACCGAGGCAATGACAGGTGAAGATTTTGGTTATATGCTTCAAGAGATTCCTGGATTTATGTTTTGGCTTGGGGTAAATTCAGAATATGGTTTACATCATGCAAAATTAAAGCCAGATGAAGAGGCTATTGAGAAAGCTATCGTATTTTTAGATCAATATGTAAAGTGGAAGGGAACTAGAAAGTAAATTTGCTCGCCAACTTGGTAACAATTTAAAGTGGGTATTCGTTAGTTCCAAGGTGAAAACATCTTTTATATTTGTTTTGGATACACATCGGCATACAAATGGATAAAATAATGAGCAGTGGTTTTGAGCCGCTGCTCATTATTCATTATCGCTTATTGAGAAGATGATTAGTTAACTAGCTTATATATGTTTACAATTCGTGTGGAGAGTGTGTAAAATCAAGGTGAAACGTAGAAAAAAGGGTGGGGAATTACGTGCAGATTAGCAGTGCGATTTTATGTTTTGTTTTATATACATATGTTATTATTGCAGCGGTTTATTTTGGGATAAGTTTTTATGCCTACCGTTTAGCGAATAATAATGAATATGAAGAGACATACAACTGGGTGAAAAGGTATTTATCACCTGTACTAGAAATTATGAATGGGTTTGTTCTTTTTTTATTTATTGGATTAATTGCTTTTTCAACGAGCTTAGTAGGAAATAAGACTACATTATTTGTACTAGGTATCATTATTTTTATGCTATTAGGAATTCGTATTGGTAATACGGTATTTTGGAATGAGAGAAAAGTAGATGGTTGGACGGGAATGCTAATACCGTGTATGTTAGCTGCTATCGTGACGAATATAGAACATGAATATTATCAGTTGCATTTTTGGCTCATAATTGTTTTAACAATTCTCTCTGTTTTGTATATAAGTACTGTTGTGCTAACATACATTGCAAATGAAAAGGGAGATATAAAAGGCACTCATTTCTTTAGAGGGCGTGCATTGTTATGGAGTGTGCCAACGATGGCGGTTATAGCAATTATTGCGATATTAGTAAATGGGTATCAATTTACTAATTGGCAACTGTTTTTAGAAAATTGGTGGATTTTCATTCTTTCGTTTATCGCTTTTTTAGGTACAACGCATTACTTATTCCATCAACATCATTACATATTGGCATTGCTATTCGCATTTACACAACTATTATTTGCTTTTTTCGGACAAGAAACGTTATTATTCGTTTTTGAAACATTTAGTTCATTCGGAAACATATTTGTATTTGGTATGTTAATTTTCGGTATCGCATTTTATTTACAACAGTATTTTTATATGCAAAAACAAAAATAAAGAATGATATACAGGTTTTTGTAGCAAATCTAAAGTATGTTACAATAAAAATACATAGTATTCGATGTTATTGGAGGAATTTCTGTGGGTGAAAAAGAGAAAGAATTTGCTGTCATTGGGCTTGGGCGTTTTGGTGGAAGTATTTGTCGGGAACTTGCTCAATTAGGTATGGAAGTAATGGCAATTGACTCAGATGAGGATAAAATTAATGAGTTTGCAAATATAGCTTCACATGCTGTAATTGCAGATTCAACAGATGAGATGGTATTAAAAAGTCTTGGTATTCGTAATTTTGATCATGTAGTCGTTGCGATTGGAGACAATTTAAATTCAAGTATTTTAACAACGTTAATTCTGAAAGAGTTAGGTGTAAAAAATATTACTGTAAAAGCTCAAAATGATTATCATGAAAAAGTATTAAGTAAAATAGGAGCAGATCACATTGTGCACCCAGAGCGCGATATGGGAAAAAGGATTGCTAATAATATTGCATCAAGTAATGTATTAGACTATCTTGAGCTTTCAGACGAGCATAGTATTGTAGAGATTATTGCAAATAAAAAAATTGATGGTCATTCTTTAATCGAATTAGATATTCGTGCGAAGTTTGGATTGAATATTGTAGCGATTAAACGTGGTAAAGAAGTTATTGTATCCCCTCGAGCTACGGAAAACATTCAAGCGGGAGATATATTAATTGTAATTGGTCATGACGATGAAGTAGATCGTTTCAAGCACTTTTTAAGATAAGAGAAAAGGACAATACCATAAAGGTATTGTCCTTTTTCTTATATCTCCATAATGATTGGTAAAATCATTGGACGACGTTTCGTTTTCTCATATAGGAATGGTGCTAATGTATCTGTAATTTCATTTTTAATTTCAGACCATTGTGTTGTTTTACGTTCCATTACTTTTTCTAAATGAGTTGTAATTAATGTTTGAGCATCATTAATTAAATCACTACTTTCACGCATATAAACAAAACCACGTGAGATAATATCAGGCCCTGCTGCAACTTTAAATTCTTTCATATCAATGCTTACAACGACAATAACAAGTCCTTCTTCAGAAAGGATACGACGATCGCGTAATACGATATTACCGATATCTCCAATACCATTTCCGTCAATATAGACAGATCCAGATGGTATTTTACCAGCTACACTTGCTTCATCTGAACGTAAGGCAAGAACATCACCATTATCCATAATGAAACAGTTTTCTTCTGGAATACCACAATCATTTGCTAATTTCATATGCATACGTTGCATACGATATTCACCATGAATTGGCATGAAATACTTCGGTTTAATTAGACGAAGCATTAGTTTTTGTTCTTCTTGTCCACCGTGTCCACTCGTATGAATGTTTGACAGTTTTCCGTGGATTACATCAGCACCAGCACGGTACAACATATTAATTGTACGGCTTACACTAATTGTATTACCAGGGATTGGTGAAGAAGAGAAAACAACTGTGTCGCCAGGAATGATTTGAATTTGACGATGGGTACCATTAGCAATACGTGAAAGTGCTGCCATTGGCTCTCCTTGACTACCTGTACATAAAATAACAACTTTATTAGCCGGTAGACGATTTAATTGAGATGCATCTATAAATGTATCTTTCGGACAGCGAATATAACCGAGGTTTTGTCCAATTTCAATTGCTGCCTCCATACTTCGGCCAAATACAGCCACTTTACGATTGTTTTCAACAGCCGCTTCAACGACTTGTTGCAAGCGATGGATATTTGATGCAAAGGTTGCAAAGATAATACGACCTTCTACTTTGCGGAAAATATCTTGAATACTATCACCAACACGGCGCTCAGACATTGTAAAGTTTGGAACTTCACTGTTTGTACTGTCAGATAAGAGACAAAGTACACCGTCTTTTCCGATTTCAGCCATTTTTGTTAAGTCCGCTGGTTCACCAACCGGTGTGAAGTCAAATTTGAAATCTCCAGTATGAACCACTTGTCCTTGAGGTGTTTTCACAACAACTCCGTATGAATCTGGGATACTGTGAGTTGTACGGAAGAAGGAAACAGATGTCTTTTTAAATTTAATAACATCATCTTCTTGAATTTCATAAAGCTTTGCTTTACGAAGTAATCCGTGCTCTTCTAATTTGTTTTTGATTAGTGCAATTGCTAATTTTCCGCCATAAATCGGAATGTTCACTTGACGTAATAAGTAAGGAATTCCACCGATATGATCTTCGTGACCATGTGTAATGAATAATCCTTTAATTTTATCTTCGTTTCGCACAAAATAAGTGTAATCTGGTATTACATAATCGATTCCGAGGAGTTCGTCTTCTGGAAACTTAATTCCAGCGTCAATTATAATAATTTCATCTTGAAATTGAACAGCATATGTATTTTTACCGATTTCACCAAGTCCACCTAAAGCAAAAACGGCTGCTTGATCATTCTTTAGAAATTTCATATGACTATACGATTTCCGCTAATGTTAAATCAGCGTTTTCTTTTTCATATTCAAGATGATTGCCAGTCACAGACTGAACGAATTCGATATTATATGCGAACTTATTTAATTTTGTACGAACATCCTTCTCAGACGTAGCCTCTAAATATAAAACTTTTGTATTTTCACGTACTGGAACCTCAGTCATTTTTTCTTGATAAAATACTTTAAAAATCATTTGGAAAACCTCTCCTTGTCTATGTTTTGCATTATCTGTTACTTATTATAAAGCAAACAGTCACGATTTTCATGTTTTTTCGAATGAGAATGAAGAAAAAGCCCGAAATGGGCACAATTTAAGCGATCGTCTTTTTACGGACTAGATCTTTTAAATAACGCTTCAGCTTTTTCTTCAGCTTCTTCAGCATGATTACTCCTTCCTTTCCTTATTTTAAACATGCATATTACTAGTGAAAACGCCGTCTCTGATATAAGAAAGAGGACAAAAGTGAATGTTGAATCTTGTCTTTTCTCATACAGAGAAAGCTATTCTATAGTAACGATTAGTAGCCGTTAGTTATAGATATAGTATGAGAAAGAATAGAAAAGAAAATTCATACGAACAAGTATCCACATTTTTTACTAATATATATATGCAGGTTTCATAAATAAGGTCAGAAAGTGAACGCTTTCTTCACAGATGTTTAATATGTTATACTTTTTTTTAGCATTTGAAAAGCGATAATCAAAATAGGAATATAGAGTAACAGAAAGGATTTTGACAAATGAATGATAAAATTGTCTTTTTTGATATTGATGGAACATTATTAGATCATGATAAGAAGATTCCGCAATCTACACGAGATGCAGTAAGACAGTTACAAGAAAAAGGCGTGCATGTAGCAATTGCGACAGGACGTGCACCATTTATGTTTGAAGATATTCGTAAGGAACTGAATATCCACAATTATGTTAGCTTTAATGGACAGTACGTTGTATTTGAAGATGAGGTAGTATTTAATAACCCATTACATCCAGCTGCTCTACATAAGTTTACTCAGTTTGCAAAACAAGAAGGATATCCGCTTGTATATCTTGATCATCAAGAAATGAGAGCATCAGTGGAATATCATGATTATGTGAAAGAAGGGTTTGGCAGTTTACATTTTGAGCATCCGGCATATGAACCTGATTTTTATGAGAAGCGTAATATTTATCAAACACTTCTTTTCTGTGAAGTAAATGAAGAAGAAAAGTTTATAAATCAGTATCCAGACTTTCATTTTATTCGCTGGCATGCGTATTCAATGGATATTATTCCAAATGGTGGTTCTAAGGCAAAAGGGATTGAGAAATTCATTGAAAAATTAGGATTTAACCGTGAACAAGTGTATGCATTTGGGGATGGCTTAAATGATTTAGAAATGATTGAGGCGGTTGGGACAGGTATTGTGATGGGGAATGGTCATGAAGACTTGAAAAAACTTGCGAATCATGTGACAAAGGATGTTAGTGAAGACGGTATATATCACGGTTTAAAATGGGCTGGGTTGCTATAAGTGAATATGGAATCTATTTCATATAGTAAAAAGGCGGAAGAGTATATTCCGCCTTTTTTTACTATCGCTCCAGAGGTTTTGAATCGTCAGGAGCGGCAAATGGATTTTCTTTATTAATGTGGTCATAGAACATAACACCATTTAAATGGTCAATTTCATGTTGAAATACAATTGCTGGTAACCCTTTTAAACGTAATTTTACTTCTTCGCCGTTGATAGAAGTTGCTTTCACTGTAATTCTTGTATAACGAGGGACATAACCAGGTACTTCACGGTCTACTGATAGACAGCCTTCACCACTTTGTAAATATGTACGTTCAACAGAATGGCTAATGATTTTTGGATTGAATAATGCATGACTATATAACGTACCGTCCGTATCTGTTACATGAACCGCAATCATTTTCTTTGAAATACCGATTTGCGGAGCCGCTAATCCGATTCCAGGGCGTAAACTATATTTTTCAGCCATTTCAGGATCTTGGCTATTTATTACAAATTCAATCATTTCTTTAAGGGTATTTGTATCTTCTTCGCTTGCTGGTAGTACTACCTCTTCTGCAACGTTTCGCAAAATAGGATCTCCTTCGCGAATTACATCTTTCATTGTAAGCATATGTAATCTCTCCTTTCCCCTTTAGTCTACCAAAGGAGATGGAAAAAGTCATCGGCAAGTAAGGAGAAGCGATTTGGAAAGCATTTTACTATAGATCGGTTATGTAGGAATAAAAAGAAAGAGACGGCAGAGCCGTCTCTTTCTTTCCATAGTTGTTTCATTTTACATTAGCGAATGCAAGCAGCACCAACGATAATTAAAAGAATAAACAACACAACGATTAAGGCGAAGCCGCGTCCAGACCCACCACAAGAACCGCCATAACCGTAGGAAGGATATGAACAAGTTGGATAGCAATATGAATATCCGTACATGAGATGACCTCCTTTATCATTTCCCGCTAATACTGCGGTTACTATAATGTATGGAGGGAAGAGTAGAAATGTATGGGTAATTACCTATAAAAGGAAGAAGAGTTTGTATATTTTTGCTAAGAAGAGAGAAAAACTAAAGGGAATTAAATCGTTTACATATTATTCTAAGAGAAAAAACAAGTTAAAAAGGGAATAATATAACAGTAGGTTAATGCTTACTAATACAGATGTGAAAAATAAAAACACGTTTGTGTAGGAGAAACCTGCAGATTATTTATAAAAAAACGTATTCAAAGTAATTGACATCGTAATTAGAATAGTTGTAAACTAAAAAACGTGATCAAGATTGTATTAATATGTTTCTGAAAAAACATTAGTACAGATTGTTAGGTACACAAAATTATTCTCAACCGACAAATAAATTTGTTGGTTTACATTGTTGCGGTTTCCATCTAGCGAATAGATAGTGAAAGCGTTTCAGAATATGGTTCAAGAGAGGAAGAGGTGAACGGAATGGGTACTAAAACAAAAAAGACCCTATTTAATGTTGATGAGCAAATGAAAGCTATCGCAGCTCAATTTGAAACATTACAAATTTTAAATGAAAAAGGCGAAGTTGTGAATGAAGCAGCTATGCCTGAATTATCTGATGATCAATTAAAAGAATTAATGCGCCGTATGGTGTATACTCGCGTACTAGATCAACGTTCTATTTCTTTAAACCGTCAAGGACGTTTAGGTTTCTACGCACCAACAGCTGGACAAGAGGCTTCTCAATTAGCAAGTCATTTCGCACTTGAAGCAGAAGATTTCATCTTACCAGGATATCGTGATGTGCCACAATTAGTATGGCACGGTTTACCATTATACCAAGCATTCTTATTCTCTCGTGGACATTTCATGGGTAACCAAATGCCTGAGAACGTAAATGCACTTGCTCCACAAATCATCATCGGTGCGCAAATCATCCAAACTGCTGGTGTTGCGTTAGGTATGAAATTACGTGGTAAAAAATCTGTTGCAATTACTTACACTGGTGACGGTGGTGCTTCACAAGGTGACTTCTACGAAGGTATGAACTTTGCGGGTGCATTCAAAGCTCCAGCAATCTTCGTTGTACAAAACAACCGTTATGCAATCTCTACTCCAGTAGAAAAGCAATCTGCAGCTAAAACTGTAGCACAAAAAGCAGTAGCAGCAGGTATTTACGGAATCCAAGTAGACGGTATGGATCCATTAGCTGTATACGCAGCAACTGCTTTCGCTCGTGAGCGTGCAGTAAATGGCGAAGGTCCTACTTTAATCGAGACTTTAACATTCCGTTACGGTCCACATACAATGGCTGGTGATGACCCAACTCGTTACCGTACAAAAGATATCGAGAACGAATGGGAACAAAAAGATCCAATCGTACGCTTCCGTGCATTCTTAGAAAACAAAGGCCTATGGTCTCAAGAAGTTGAAGAGAAAGTAATCGAAGAAGCAAAAGAAGATATCAAACAAGCAATTGCTAAGGCTGACCAAGCTCCAAAACAAAAAGTTACTGATTTAATGGAAATCATGTACGAAAAAATGCCTTACAACTTAGCTGAACAATATGAAATTTACAAAGAAAAGGAGTCGAAGTAAGCCATGGCTCAAATGACAATGATTCAAGCAATCACTGATGCTTTACGCGTTGAAATGAAAAATGACCCTAACGTACTTGTGTTTGGTGAAGACGTTGGTGTAAACGGCGGTGTATTCCGTGCTACTGAAGGTTTACAAGCTGAATTCGGTGAAGACCGTGTAATGGATACTCCACTTGCAGAGTCTGGTATTGGTGGACTTGCAGTTGGACTTGCACTTGAAGGATTCCGTCCAGTTCCAGAAATCCAATTCTTCGGTTTCGTTTATGAAGTAATGGATTCAATTTCTGGTCAATTAGCTCGTATGCGTTACCGTTCTGGTGGACGTTGGACTGCTCCAGTAACAGTTCGTTCTCCATTCGGTGGTGGTGTTCATACTCCTGAACTACATGCTGATAGCTTAGAAGGTTTAGTGGCTCAACAACCTGGTCTAAAAGTTGTTATTCCATCTACTCCATACGATGCAAAAGGTCTTTTAATCTCTGCGATTCGTGACAACGATCCAGTTATCTACTTAGAGCATATGAAATTGTACCGTTCATTCCGTCAAGATGTACCAGAAGGCGAATACACAATTGATTTAGGCAAAGCTGATATCAAACGTGAAGGTACAGATGTATCTGTTATCGCTTACGGTGCTATGGTTCACGCTGCATTAAAAGCTGCTGAAGAACTTGAAAAAGAAGGTATCTCTTTAGAGGTTGTTGACTTACGTACAGTTCAACCATTAGATATCGAAACAATCATCGCTTCTGTTGAAAAAACAGGCCGCGTAGTTGTAGTTCAAGAAGCTCAAAAACAAGCTGGTATTGCAGCTAACGTTGTAGCGGAAATTAACGACCGTGCAATCTTAAACTTAGAAGCTCCAGTTGTACGTGTTGCAGCTGCTGATACAGTATTCCCATTCTCTCAAGCTGAGAGCGTATGGTTACCAAACCACAAAGATATTGTTGAAGCTGTTAACAAAGTAATGAACTTCTAATTTTTACTTATTCATGTGCAAAAGAAATCAGCACATGCTGATTTCTTTTGCCATATTCCATAATAAAGAAATGAATCAGGGGGCTGAATTCCGTGGCATTTGAATTTAAACTACCAGATATCGGTGAAGGTATCCACGAAGGTGAAATCGTAAAATGGTTTATTAAACCAGGCGACGAAGTAAACGAAGACGACGTACTTCTTGAAGTACAAAATGATAAAGCAGTAGTAGAAATTCCTTCTCCTGTTAAAGGTAAAGTACTTGAAGTACTTGTAGAAGAAGGTACGGTTGCAGTAGTTGGAGATACATTAATTAAATTTGATGCTCCTGGATACGAAAACCTTAAATTTAAAGGCGACGATCATGACGAAGCTCCTAAAGCTGAAGAAGCAAAAGAAGAAGCTCCTAAAGCTGAAGCTACTCCAGCAGCAACTGCAGAAGTAGTAAATGAGCGCGTAATCGCTATGCCATCTGTTCGTAAATATGCTCGTGAAAACGGCGTAGACATTCATAAAGTAGCTGGTTCTGGTAAGAACGGTCGTATCGTAAAAGCTGACATCGATGCATTTGCAAATGGTGGACAAGCAGTAGCAGCAACTGAGGCTCCAGCAGCAGTAGAAGCTACTCCAGCAGCAGCGAAAGAAGAAGCACCAAAAGCACAACCAATTCCAGCTGGTGAATATCCAGAAACTCGTGAGAAAATGAGTGGTATCCGTAAAGCAATTGCGAAAGCAATGGTTAACTCTAAACATACAGCTCCTCACGTAACATTAATGGATGAAGTAGATGTAACTGAACTTGTTGCTCACCGTAAGAAGTTCAAAGCTGTTGCAGCTGACAAAGGTATTAAATTAACTTACCTTCCATACGTTGTTAAAGCTTTAACATCTGCATTACGTGAATATCCAATGTTAAACACTTCTTTAGATGATGCTTCTCAAGAAGTAGTTCATAAACATTACTTCAACATCGGTATCGCAGCTGATACAGACAAAGGTCTATTAGTACCAGTTGTTAAAGATACAGATCGCAAGTCTATCTTCACAATTTCTAACGAGATCAATGATCTTGCTGGTAAAGCACGTGAAGGTCGTTTAGCTCCTGCTGAAATGAAAGGCGCTTCTTGCACAATTACAAACATTGGTTCTGCAGGTGGACAATGGTTCACTCCAGTTATCAACCACCCAGAAGTAGCAATCCTTGGTATCGGCCGTATCGCTGAGAAACCAGTTGTGAAAAATGGTGAGATCGTTGCAGCTCCAGTATTAGCATTATCTCTAAGCTTTGACCATCGTTTAATTGACGGCGCAACTGCTCAAAAAGCATTAAACCAAATTAAACGTCTATTGAATGACCCACAATTATTAGTAATGGAGGCGTAATAACAATGGTAGTAGGAGATTTCCCAATTGAATTAGATACAGTCGTTGTTGGTGCAGGTCCTGGTGGATACGTTGCGGCAATTCGTGCAGCACAATTAGGTCAAAAGGTAGCAATCATTGAAAAAGCTAACCTTGGTGGCGTATGCTTAAACGTTGGATGTATTCCTTCAAAAGCGTTAATCAATGCAGGTCATCGTTATGAGAATGCAATGCATTCTGATGACATGGGTATCACTGCAGAGAACGTAAAAGTTGACTTTACAAAAGTTCAAGAATGGAAAAACGGCGTAGTTAAGAAATTAACTGGCGGTGTTGAAGGCCTTCTTAAAGGTAACAAAGTTG
This sequence comes from Bacillus sp. BD59S, assembly GCF_007363175.1. Lineage (NCBI taxonomy): Bacteria > Bacillati > Bacillota > Bacilli > Caryophanales > Bacillaceae > Bacillus > Bacillus sp. BD59S. The sequence goes on along the minus strand of NZ_CP034686.1, from coordinate 3,679,330 downwards.
AAATCATTCGCGGTGAAGCTTACTTCGTAGACGCTAACACATTACGCGTAATGACTGAAGATGCAGCTCAAACTTATACGTTTAAAAATGCTGTTCTTGCAACTGGTTCTACACCAATCGAAATTCCAGGATTCAAATACTCTAAACGTGTTATCAACTCTACAGGCGCTTTAAGCTTACCTGAAATTCCTAAAAAACTTGTTGTAATCGGCGGCGGTTACATCGGTATGGAATTAGGTACTGCATATGCTAACTTCGGTACAGAAGTTACTGTAGTAGAAGCTGGCGACGAAATCTTAGCTGGTTTCGAAAAAGCTATGAGCTCTGTTGTTAAACGTGCTCTACAGAAAAAAGGTAACGTAACAATCCATACAAAAGCTATGGCTAAAGGCGTTGAAGAAACAGAAACTGGCGTAAAAGTTAGCTTCGAAGTTAAAGGTGAAATCCAAACTGTAGAAGCAGATTACGTATTAGTAACTGTAGGTCGTCGTCCAAACACTCAAGAAATCGGTCTTGAGCAAGTTGGAGTTAAAATGACTGACCGCGGCATCATCGAAATCGATGAGCAATGTCGTACAAACGTACCAAATATCTATGCAATCGGTGATATCGTTCCTGGACCACCATTAGCTCACAAGGCTTCTTACGAAGGTAAAGTAGCTGTAGAAGCAATTAGTGGCCATGCGTCAGCTATCGATTACATCGGAATTCCTGCAGTATGCTTCACTGATCCAGAATTAGCATCTGTTGGTTACACTAAGAAACAAGCTGAAGAAGCTGGAATGACTGTAACTGTATCTAAGTTCCCATTCGCTGCTAACGGTCGTGCATTATCATTAAACAGCACTGACGGTTTCTTACAACTTGTAACACGTAAAGAAGATGGTCTTCTTGTAGGTGCTCAAGTTGCAGGTGCAGGCGCTTCTGATATTATTTCTGAGATTGGTTTAGCTATCGAAGCTGGAATGACAGCAGAAGATATCGCTCAAACAATCCACGCTCACCCAACATTAGGTGAAATCACAATGGAAGCAGCTGAAGTTGCTCTTGGAATGCCAATTCACATTGTAAAATAATTTAAGTAATGAAAATAGCCCATCTCTTATTTAAAGAGATGGGCTATTTTTTACTTTATAATAAAAATGGCTTGCAAGGTCTTTATACGTACTTGTCGAATGAATATATAATAATTTAATTGAATCGTTAAAACTTATAATCCAAAAGCCATATATATGCTTTCGTGTAATATGTAATTGATTCAAACTTAATACCATATATTAATAAAATAGAGCATGTCAAAGGAGAAGGTTCCATGAGAATATTACATGTTATATTTTATCATTTTTTATTATGGAGTGGTTTTTCCGTTGTATTATCATTGTCAAATGGTGATAAGTTGCATTATAAAGTCATTCTATTTTTTGTATTTCTTTATTTAGCATATGTGATCGCATATTTTGTATTGCAAATTAGAAAGCAGGCATTATTTCTTACGTGTTCAAATTGCATACTTTTCTTAATTATATTTTCTATTTTTTTAAATTAACGTGTATAGAAATACATTGTTCTTCCATTAAATAATTGTAACTCTCCTTCTAATTTCTTCGCTAGAAAACGGCAAAATTCATTTGCTTTTCCTTTATCACCAAATGTTGCATTAGGTGGTAAAGAAACTTGAATATAAGTTTGTTCCTTTTCTATACCGACACCAACATAAATGGAGTCATATCGATCGTGAGTAGATTGTAGTTTGAATGTTGTTGCTGATGTATCTAAAATTTCATACGGAAAAGCGGTATTTGTATAAGCGTAATTAATTTGAACACCAGTTTTGGAAGTAACTGTTTTATAATAATGAAAAAGTTGTTTTATATCATCTATTGAAACAGATTGTTGATTGGATTTAGGTACAAGCGTAATAAAGGCATGTTGCATATAAGTTCCCCCTAACTTAGTAGAATACTACCATTCTACATCCTACTGAATTTTTTGACAATTAAAAGGAGTATTCCTTTTTTTGTTTAATATACTAATGAAAGGTGATATAGAAAGGTGGAAACCGATGTTTGAAAAATTGTATGATGAGCATGAAAGTGTGAAGGTACGATTTTTGGGGTTTATGACACATGATACTCGTTATGATTTTGGTGTTATTTATACAAATATGTTTTTTGGAAAGCCACTTATTGTTTGTATGCAAACAGGAAGGTCTACTTTACTTGGACGAGATGATGTAGAGAATGTTCAACATTTGCAGGAAGTGTTCAAATTAGGTTCAGAAGAGGAAGCAGCTGAGTTAGCTCAGTTCTTCTCATTTCTAGTTCCATCTACATCTTTGCATGCGGAATACGAAGAATAAATAATGTAAAACAGTCGTACGTATAAATATGGCTGTTTTTTTGTTTGAATATCGCATACTAATTTAAAATTAAAATATTTAATGTGTTATACTAAAAACCTATTGACGTAAAAAGTATAACATATTAAAATAAAGACAGAAAGTTAAGCGGTTACAAAAAAGTTTTTGGGATTATAAACTTAGGGGGAAATGAAAAATGGGAACAATCGTATGTCAAGATTGTGAAGGTACAATTGCACACTTCGAGGATGAGAAAGTAACGGTACTTTACGGGAAATGTGGATCTTGCGGATGTGATCACACAGAGCATACAAAAGCCCAATAATTGATAGGAAATGGACAGCTGAAAGTTTTTAGGACCATAAACTTAGGGGGAAATGAAAAATGGGAACAATCGTATGCCAAGTATGTGAAGGAACAATCGGACATTTTGAAGATGAAAAAACGACAGTGCTTTACGGAAAATGCGGAACAAATTGTGACTGTGCTAGTAGAGATAATGCGAAAGCTTAATGATAAATAAATAGATTACTATTAAAACTCAGGGGGAAATGAAAAATGGGAACAATCGTATGCCAAGTATGTGAAGGAACAATCGGACATTTTGAAGATGAAAAATCAACAGTACTATACGGGAAATGTGGATCTCATTGCGACTGTAACCATAAAGAACATACAAAAGCTTAAATAAAAAAAGCGCCTACATATGTAGGTGCTTTTTTTAATAAACTGTAGTTGTGTTGCCAACTGTTGCAACAATGGCATCATCTCTAATCGGAATAAATCCTATGGATGTCTGTGGTGTGCTAGGAGAAGCGTGGTAGCTCATAAGACGGCTATCAATACGGGTAATAGTATCGGTTAAGAAAGCGGAAATAAAAGCGTAAGGGACTCGTCGCTCATTTAACGCGTATATAATTTCTTCTTTTGTTTTTACACCTACGCCATGCCCATAAAAAAAGAAATTTCCTAGATAGATTGTATTTTCTCCTTGCCACTCGATTGTAGCTGGGTTCACTTGTGGATTTTTAAAGTAAACGAGATCACCTGGGACAAGATCGCCACCCGTCTTTGTTATGAGCTTTAAATCTTGATCGTAGTCCCACGTATAAAGTAAAAGGTTTGCAAAGAGACGGTTGAAGGTTTCTTCCTCATATAATGCTAGTAAAGCTTTGTAAAAAATAATGATCATAGCGGTGGCACATTCAGTTCCATATAGTTTTCCGTTTTTGAAAATATCTTGTATGGCAATGGAAGGGGGTATGTTTGGAAGGAGCTCGAATCCTCCAAGAGATGTTCTTTTCCAATACTGAGGGTTACAAAAAGATTGTTGAAATGTGCGAAACTGAAAACCACTTTGAAAAAGTTCTAATGCAGAAGTAATAATATTAACACGCAAATTTAGATCAAAGCTGAGTTCACCAGATGTTCGGAAGGAATAGATTTCTTGATTTCCTGCCATTATAGATAAAATTTGTTGTTTCTCATTTGCAAATGGCTCATATTCATTTGTGATATAAGGATGTACAATAGAACGGCCTATTACAATCATAATAGTATCCCCACCTATACGTTACATTACATAATATCGTATGAGAAAAGGCCAAAAGGGTGAAAGAAAAGCCTATCAACTGATAGGCTTGTACTCTTTAATCACGCGTAATGTTTGTAATGTCATATCTTCAGGACCTTGTACAGGTAAACCTGCTTCTAAGTTTTTACGAATATACTCTAAGTTATCTTGTGTAATAATTTCCCCCGGAGTAAAGATTGGAATCCCTGGCGGATAAACCATAACGAAATCAGCTATAATACGACCTGCTGCATTTTCAAATGGGATGACTTCTGTTTCCGAATAAAAAGCATCTCGAGGAGAAAGTGCTAAAACAGGTATTTCTGGAATTTCTACTTGCACTTGAACACCTTTATCAGCTTTATTTTTAAATGTTGCTGATAAATCTTGTAATGCTGCAATAAGTGTATTTGTCTCACTTTCTGTATCCCCAAAAGTGACAAGACATAGTATGTTGTATAAATCTGAGAGCTCTACTTCAATGTTATATTGCTCTCTAAGCCATACTTCAGCCTGATGGCCTGTAATACCTAAATCTTTTACAGATACAATTATCTTTGTAGGATCATAGTTAAAAGTAGCATCCGTACCTAGCATTTCTTTCCCTGGACAGTAAAGATGTTCAATATCATTTATAGCATCACGAACTTGTTCCGCTAATTGTATTGTTTGTTCTATGAGTGCCGTTCCTTCTGTAGCAAGACGTTTTCTAGCAACATCTAGGGAGGCTAACAAGATGTAAGACGTTGATGTAGTCGTAAGCATGCTAATAATAGATTGAACATGTTTTACGTTCACAAGACCTTCTTTTACATTAAGAATAGAACTTTGCGTTAAAGATCCACCTAATTTGTGAACACTTGTTGCTGCCATATCTGCACCGGCTTGCATCGCTGACATCGGCAGTTCATCGTGAAAATGAATATGAACACCATGAGCCTCATCAACGAGTACAGGGATATCGTAAGAATGTGCTAATTGTACAATCTGTTCTAAGTCCGCAGCAAAGCCAAAGTATGTTGGGTTAATAACAAGTAGGCCTTTCGCATCTGAGTGCTCTTCAAGTGCCTTTTTGACAGATTGAATTGTGATTCCATGTGAAATACCAAGTTTTGGATCAATTTCAGGATGCATGAAAATAGGTTTTGCACCTGAGAAAATAATAGCTGACATTACTGATTTATGCACGTTTCGTGGTACTAGTATTTTGTCACCAGGACCGCAAACGCTCATCACCATTGTCATAATTGCGCCACTTGTACCTTGAATAGAAAAGAAAGTATGATCCGCACCAAATGCAGCGGCTGCTAAATCTTGTGCTTCTTTAATCATACCTTTTGGATGATGTAAATCATCGAGCGGCGCAATATTAATTAAATCAATTGCTAATGCATTATGCCCAATAAATTCGCGAAATTCAGGATCCATGCCCTGTCCTTTTTTATGCCCTGGAATATGGAATTGAATTGGATTTCGCTTACTGTGCTCAACTAAAGCGGTAAACAATGGTGTTTCGTATTGGGACAATCTATACACCCCTTCTTTTTTTAATATTTATTAGAGTTTGTTTTATATAATCTTGTTCTAAAAAAGTTACGTTCTTTTTTAGAATGAGACTTGTTTTTCTGCCATTCACAAAAGCTTTTTTGAGATGGGAGCTTCACTTTATTTTCTATAAAACAAAAGCATTATATCACCAATAATTATAGATGTATAGCAAAAAATATTTTTACGGTGAGTATGTTAAATAGTTGCTTACTACTAACTTCTAGTGGAAGGCAATTCCATTAAAATGAATAAATAGTGTATAATGCAAAGTGGCTATAGTGAAGTAGAAAAAATCACTTTAAGATAGCGTATTGAAATAAGAAGAAATGATAAATGAGGTGCGAAATGGAATATCAATATCCGTTAGATTATGATTGGTCCAATGAGGAAATGGTTACAATTGTGAAGTTTTATGAAGCGATTGAGAAAGCATATGAAAAAGGAATTGTAAGAGAAGAATTAATGGGTTTATATCGTCGTTTTAAAGAGATTGTTCCATCGAAAGCAGAAGAAAAGAAAATTGATAAAGAGTTTCAAGAAGTAAGTGGATATTCTATATACCGTGCGATTCAAAAGGCTAAAGAAATTGAAGAAAAAAAGCTTGTTAAAATGTAAAAAAATTTTGAAAAATAAAAACTGAAGTGATATAATGTGATAACAACTAAAAACGGACAATATAAATTGTCCGTTTTCTACTATCTATTACAAAGTGCATATAAAGGAAGGAGTGATTGCATCGTAGATTCAATCTTAGCAAGGAATTGTTCGTTGGTCATTGCTGAAAACTCCTCTGGTGATATATGAATACCAACTAATAATTCTGCTTTTTTCACAGTAGCTAGACGTTCAATCATCTTTTGTAAATCATTTGTTTCAAGTGTTTTATGTAATTTTACACCTGGTTTAGTATGGTCAATGGACCAAACGAAGTCATTTGGAATATTTGTTTTTAAATCATTTATATGTTCTAAGAAGGCGTGAGCCGTCTCCACTTTTTGTGGACACTCATAGATTAAACCAAAGTATATGAAGGCATGAGTACCCCATAATCCAATTTGGAAATGTGGTAGCATTTTATATCCGCGTTTATTTGTTGAAAAAGCAACCCAAGTATCGTTTGGTGGATTGACTTTGCGACGTGCGTGTTTTGCTACATGATAAAAAAAGTTCTCATCAGTTTGTTTGGATAAATACGCTGCAAACTGTTCCCCTAAAGCTTCTAGCTTAGGATGAATGTTCGTTTTAATTGCACTCATTCGTTCTTCGAGACCATCAACTGTAAAGACCTCAAAATCAGTTGATTTGAATGTTTGTAGTGTCATGATTGTTCCTCCAACTCCTATTTTGCTTTTATTTTAGCATAGCTTGTACTATTCATAAAAAAAACAGCACAAAAAAATTTAAATAAAAAAATATAATTTTGTTGCATAGATGATTTATCCAACATAGTATAGTATAAAACAAAAAATCAGAAAATTTAATCAATTCTAGTCCGAGGGCAGACGAATATTGGGAGGAGGCAAATAATATGAGACAGGTGATTAATGCGTTAAAGAGAACAGATGCTGAAAAGAGAATACCGGTGCTACGTTTGGAGCTAGATTATGAATTAGCGACTTTATATGATGCGATGATGGAAAATGATAAACAGAAAAAAGAAGAGTGTGTACAAAAGTTAGAAGTGTTAAGACTTGAAATGATTCGTTTAGAAGCGTAATAATAGTATATGTATAAAAAATTAGTTGGTGCGAACCTTATAAAGGGTTCGTTTTTTCTGTGAACAGTATAGATCGGAGTGTTTAAACATGCAAGAAGTATGGAAAGACATCGATGCACACGCCAAACAGTGGATTCGGGATGCGGGAGAGCGTTTAATGGCATCAATGAAAAAAGCACTTATTATAGAAACAAAATCAAATGCAGCTGATTTAGTAACAAATATGGACCGAGAAATAGAACAGTTTTTAATTGGGAAAATTAAAGAAACATTCCCACATCATCATATTTTAGGTGAAGAGGGCTATGGAGACGAGGTAACTTCTTCTGACGGGGTTGTTTGGTTAATTGATCCAATTGACGGCACGATGAACTTTGTTCACCAAAAAAGAAATTTTGCAATTTCAATTGGAATTTATGAGAACGGTATCGGAAAGATTGGACTTATTTATGATCCAGTTCATGATGAATTATATCATGCGTTAAAAGGGGCTGGAGCATTTTGCAATGAAGTACCAATACCTTTATTAGAAAAAGGTACTGTAGAGCAAGGTATTGTAGCTTTAAATGCGATATGGCTTACCGACAATCCATTGCTTAATATGGAAAGTATGATGGCACTTGTTAAGAAAGCAAGAGGCACGAGATCATATGGCTGTGCAGCTTTAGAGATGGTATACGTTGCAACTGGAAGAATCGATGCATATGTAACGCCTAGATTATCACCATGGGACTTTGGTGGGGGACAGATAATTGTAGAGGAAGTTGGAGGCAAGGTAACAACATTCTCCGGAGCGCCACTTTCTATCGTAGAGAAGAGTAGCGTATTAGTTGCGAAGCCAGGGGTGTATGAAGAAGTGTTATCGTTTATCCCGCTTTAATGGGCAGTAAGACCCCCACCTCAAAATTCAACGAAAGTAAAGAAGTGAGGTGGGGGTCGGGCTACCCAGAAAAGCCCGATTGGTGAGGGCTGATAATCAGGGGGGATGAAGAAAACCCCCACTGATTAAAGTTTCACTTTATATCCAAGTAACAAAAAAAGTAAGAGGCTATATATAGGCTTCTTACTTTTTGACGTTATTGCGATTTACGCATTTTTCTTTTTGTTACAAAACCGTATCCAACTGTAACAAATGTGCCGATAATGCAAATAATAATACCGATTGGACTATTTTCAGCAATCATAATGCCGATACCAATTAAGAAAATAACACCGATAATTGCCGTTAATAAAAAGCGATATTGAATGTGTTCCATTTCTTCACCCTCCAATCTCATTTTACTTTCACAAAAGTAAGAATACAACTATATTTTCATTCTTGCTTTTATTTTAATTGCTATTGTATCCCCTTCGCTCTTATAATAGAGAAGGATTAAAAAGACATTAGGAGTTGGACATGTTGAAAAAACGACAAGATTTACGTAATATAGCAATTATTGCCCACGTTGACCATGGTAAAACAACACTTGTTGACCAATTGTTACGTCAAGCGGGGACTTTCCGTGCGAACGAACACGTTGAAGAGCGCGCAATGGATTCAAATGATCTAGAAAGAGAGCGCGGTATTACAATTTTAGCGAAAAATACTGCGATTCACTATGAAGATAAAAGAATTAACATTTTAGATACACCAGGTCACGCTGACTTCGGTGGAGAAGTAGAACGTATTATGAAAATGGTTGATGGTGTTTTACTTGTTGTTGATGCATATGAAGGTTGTATGCCACAAACACGATTTGTTTTAAAGAAAGCTCTTGAGCAAAACTTAACTCCAATCGTAGTTGTAAATAAAATTGATCGTGACTTCGCTCGCCCTGATGAAGTAGTTGATGAAGTAATCGACTTATTCATCGAACTTGGTGCAAACGAAGATCAATTAGAGTTCCCAGTTGTATTTGCATCAGCAATGAACGGAACAGCAAGCTTAGATTCAAACCCAGCAAATCAAGAAGAGAATATGAAATCATTATTTGATACAATTATTGAACATATTCCTGCACCAATTGATAATAGCGAAGAGCCACTTCAATTCCAAGTAGCACTTCTTGATTACAACGACTATGTTGGACGTATTGGAGTTGGACGCGTATTCCGCGGTACAATGAAGGTTGGACAACAAGTTGCTTTAATGAAAGTAGACGGAAGCGTAAAACAATTCCGCGTAACAAAATTATTTGGTTACATGGGATTAAAACGTCAAGAAATTGAAGAAGCAAAAGCTGGAGACTTAGTAGCTGTTTCTGGTATGGAAGACATTAACGTTGGTGAAACAGTATGTCCAGTTGAACATCAAGATGCGTTACCATTATTACGTATTGATGAGCCAACACTACAAATGACGTTCCTTGTAAATAACAGTCCATTTGCAGGTCGTGAAGGTAAATACATTACATCTCGTAAAATTGAAGAGCGTCTTCGTTCACAATTAGAAACAGATGTAAGTTTACGTGTAGATAATACAGAGTCTCCTGATGCATGGATCGTATCTGGACGTGGGGAACTACATTTATCTATCTTAATTGAAAACATGCGTCGTGAAGGTTATGAACTACAAGTATCTAAGCCAGAAGTAATTATTAAAGAAGTTGATGGCGTAAGATGTGAGCCTGTAGAGCGTGTACAAATCGATGTACCTGAAGAATATACTGGTTCTATTATGGAATCTATGGGTGCACGTAAAGGTGAAATGTTAGATATGGTGAATAACGGAAACGGTCAAGTTCGCCTTACTTTCATGGTTCCAGCACGTGGTTTAATTGGTTACACAACAGAATTCTTAACATTAACTCGTGGTTACGGTATTTTAAACCATACATTCGATTGCTACCAACCAGTACACGCTGGACAAGTTGGTGGACGTCGTCAAGGTGTTCTAGTTTCACTTGAAACAGGAAAAGCATCACAATACGGTATTATGCAAGTTGAAGACCGTGGTGTAATCTTCGTTGAACCAGGTACAGAAGTATATGCTGGTATGATTGTCGGAGAACACACTCGTGAGAATGACTTAACAGTTAACGTTGTGAAAATGAAACAACAAACTAACATTCGTTCTGCGACGAAAGATCAAACTTCAACAATGAAAAAACCACGCTTAATGACTTTAGAAGAATCATTAGAGTACTTAAACGATGACGAGTTCTGTGAAGTAACTCCAGAATCAATTCGTTTACGTAAAAAGATTCTTGATAAGAGCGAACGTGAAAGAGCTGCTAAGAAAAAGAAATCTGTAGAAGCGTAAAATAGTAAAACAGCTACCTTTAATTAAGGTAGCTGTTTTTTTATGTTTATTTTTTTAGAATATTTACTCTTTTTGTGGACAGTATTTTTTTCACAGGTTACTCTTGTATTAAGTACATAAAGAAAAATGGTTTGATTTATGAGGAAGGGGGATAAATGGTGTTAGAAAGAATGTCGTTTTTTGCGAAGTTATGTAAAGTTGATGAAAATCCAGAACTAGGGATGTGGTTACTGTATGGCGTCATTATTATATTAAGTGCACTTGTGTATAATTTAGGTTTTGCAAGAAAACTATCTATAATAAAAAATATAGTGATATATATATCGTTAGCGATTGGGTGTACAGTGTTAACTTTCTTTGCAGTTTTTTTACCTGTTGGAGAGGGGCTTGTTGTAGCGGCAATTGTACTTGGAATTTATAGGTTGCGATTACGTCAAGCGAGACAACAAAAAGCGGGATGAGGGGGGAAGTTTTATGCGTTCAGTACAAGATGCGTTATATAATTGGTTAACAATTAAAACAGTTGCTGAAGCACGTCCGGATGATAGTGCTGCAAAAGAAACGTATTTGTTATTTCGAAATATGATATATGAAGAACATAAATTGAGAAATGTGGAAGTTAAGAAGGACGAGGAAATGTATTTAGTTACATATGAAATAAATGGAGAAAGAAAATCTGTAAGGTTTCCATTAGAAGTTATTGATTGTTTTTTGGATCAAATGAATCGCGAACCTGAAAAATATAAATAAGTCCTTTATCATATTGATAAAGGACTTATTTATATTTTACCAATCGTCTTCGACTTTTTTATCACGATATAATCGGAAATTACCACTTGCATGACGTTCCATCGTACGTTCAGCAATTCGTTCCGAACATTCCATGCACATATATGTATGAATAGGGCGATTACGCAGTTTTTTTGCCATAGGATTTTCATCATCTAACATATCTTTTTTATCACAAATCATACATTTGACTCTCATTTCGTCACCTCAATACGAATTCTATCAGTATAAGTATATCATGGAAGTGTAATGTTTTTGAATAATAGCGGGAAAAAATAATATTTTCGCAATTCGAAAAATAGGTTATGATAAGGATATATGAAGTATATTTGGAGGTGGAAATATGGCGAATGTAGTAGAGCCCACATTAACAGATGATTTAGTACAAACGTTACGTAAAGAGTGTATTGTTATGGTAGCAACAACAGATTTTGAAAAACAAGTTCCTAACGTAAGTGCTATTTCTTGGGTGTATGCAGTGAGTAAAACTAGTATTCGATTTGCAGTAGATCAACGTTCACGTATTGTGGAAAATATAAGACATAGTACGGGAGTGGTATTGACTATAATGGCGAATGAATCCGTATTTTCCATAAGTGGTGCAGGTGAAATTTTGACTGATAGAATGGAAGGCATTCCTCTAAAATTAACTGTAATAGAAGTAAATGTACAAGAAGTACGTGATGTTATGTTTTATGGTGCAAAACTTGCAATTGAGCCAACATATGAAAAAACGTATGATCTTCGTGCAGCTAAAAAGCTCGATAACCAAGTGTTAGCAGGAATGAAAGAATTATAAATGTGATAAATAAGAAAGTCAGTTATTAACTTTTGTAATCACTTATTGTGATTTTATGTTAATAATTATAATTAAAAGTAATATATTGAATAGAAATGAATAAAAAATAAATAAAAGGTTTAATGGCTATACATTTCGATTCTACCTCGTTTATACGGTACATATAATTATAACAATGGTTCGTCCATATTTTATGGATGAAACCCTTGTTCTACAAATTTAAAAGTGGAGTCAGGGGGTAACAGGTTGGATAAAATTTATGTGTTAGATACGAATGTACTTTTGCAGGATCCTTTATCTATTTTTTCATTTGAAACCAATGAAGTAGTGATTCCAGCAGTTGTATTAGAAGAGGTTGATTCGAAAAAACGTTATATGGATGAAGTAGGACGAAACGCTCGTTATGTATCTAAGTTAATAGACAAATTTCGTGAAATAGGAAAACTGCATGAAAGTATTCCGCTAGAAAACGGCGGTACATTTCGTATTGAATTAAATCATCGTTCGTTTGTCCAACTACAAGATATTTTTGTAGAAAAAACAAATGATAATCGAATTTTAGCTGTAGCAAAAAACCTATCTTTAGAAGAACAAGAAAAAGAGGACGGGAAGTCTGTTATTTTAGTAAGTAAAGACGTGCTCGTAAGGGTAAAAGCAGATGCAATAGGTTTAAAGGCGGAAGATTATTTAAGTGATCGGGTCATTGAAGTGGAAAATATATATTCAGGATTTTTAGAAGGATATATATCAAAAGAACAATTGGATTATTTTTATGAAAAAGGCGAATTGCCTTTATCCGAAATTGCAAATCATCCTTTTTATCCAAATCAGTTTGTAGTAATGAAAGATGCATTAGGTGGATCTAGTTCAGCACTAGGTATTGTGGATCATTTAGGTAAGAAGGTAAAGAAACTTATTTTTCACAATGAACAAGTATGGGGAATACGACCACGAAATGTGCAGCAAATTATGGGATTAGAATTGTTACTTCGTGAAGATATTCCGCTAGTCACGTTAACGGGGAAAGCTGGTACAGGAAAGACATTACTAGCTTTAGCTTCGGGGCTCATGCAAACGGAAGATTTAGGGTTATACAAAAAACTACTCGTTGCACGGCCGATTGTTCCAGTTGGGAAAGATATCGGTTATTTACCGGGAGAAAAAGAAGAAAAGTTAAGGCCGTGGATGCAACCGATTTTTGATAATCTAGAGTATTTATTTAATACGAAAAAACCAGGAGAGTTAGATGCTATTTTAGCTGGAATGGGTTCGATAGAAGTAGAAGCTCTTACGTATATACGCGGGAGAAGTATTCCAGATCAATTCATTATAATTGACGAAGCACAAAATTTAACGAAGCATGAAGTGAAAACGATACTAACGAGGGTAGGAGAAAAAAGTAAAATCGTATTAATGGGAGATCCTCAGCAAATTGATCATCCGTATTTGGATGAGTATAATAACGGTTTAACATATGTTGTAGAGAAATTTAAAGAGCAACGTATTAGTGGTCATGTGAAATTTGTAAAAGGGGAGCGATCTAATTTAGCTCAACTAGCAGCAGATTTATTATAAAAAGGAGTGAGCTGAAGCTCACTCCTTTTCTTTAAATAATTGTAAATTTGCGGATGTTACGGATTGGATTTTGTCTATTAGATCCATCATTGTAATATAAATGAACAGGTCCGTCTTCTTTTAATGGTTTTCCTTCTTTCGAAAAACCAAGAATAGCATGTTTGACTGTTTCTAATGGAAGCGTTATCGTATCATCTACTGTTTCAATCTCGACTTGCGTAGCATCATCTGAAATTTCGGCGTTAGCAAGAAAAGGTTGAAATGGTATACCGAACGTTCCAGTAATTAGCTGTTCTTTTTTATATTTCTTTACACTTTGTTGTATCGGTGGGAAAGCAGCACCATCACGGATTTCGCGATCCCAATGTTCTGAAGTGTTTTTTAAGTAAGCTTCTAGTTCTGAAGTGTTTTCTCTCGTTTCATCAAAGTAAGTTGTCAAATCTACTTTTCGATCATCAAAGATCCAAACGGTTGGATCGATAGTGATTGGAAAACGAACTTTTCCATTAATAAATAAAATTTCGCTCATTGTTGTTCCCCCATTTGTGTTATACTCCCACTTTTCAGTATAATAGTATTAGGCACTATTGTCACAAAAAATGTTTCTATTGCAATTTATTAAAACTATCGCTAATATTAATAGATAGGAGAGAGTAGGACGGAAACGGAGGGAATCAATTTGGCGTCTGAGACAGTATCAAATCATCAGGAAAAGGCACTAGCCCTTCTACAAGCGGATGCGGAGAAGATTTTAAGACTTATTAAGGTGCAAATGGACCATCTTACAATGCCGCAATGTCCATTATATGAAGAAGTGTTAGACACACAAATGTTTGGACTATCCCGCGAAGTCGATTTTGCAGTTCGCCTTGGTCTTATTGCAGAAGAACAAGGGAAGGCAATGTTAGGAGAGCTTGAACGTGAGTTATCTGCACTTCATGAAGCATTTACAAACAAACAACAATAACGGGTTCAAATAAGGGGGCTCAAACTGAAAAAGTTTGAGCTTTTTATTTGTATAATAAAGCAGGAAGAATCAATATACATATGGAATACAACAATAATTAAATTGAAACAGAAAGAGGAAATGAAATGAAAAGAGTATGGAAATCAATGGATTATTCATTGTTACTTCCTCTTGTTATCTTATGTGTGCTGGGAGTTATAATGGTATATAGTTCGAGTTCCATTGTTGCGATTTCGAGATTTGATAAACCAGCAAATTTCTTTTTTAAAAGACAATTAATTACTTTAGCCGCTGGGACAATAGTATTAATAATTCTTGCTATTATTCCATATAAAGTGTGGAGAAAACGAATCTTTTTATTGGGAAGTTATGGAATTAGTGTAGCGTTATTAGCAGCAGCTGCCTTCTTTGCTAAAGCAGTAAATGGTGCAAATGGATGGATATTTGGAATACAGCCTGCGGAATTTGTTAAGATAACAGTTATTCTCGTATTGGCCCATTTCTTTGCGAAAAGGCAAGAAACGAATACGTCTGTTTTTAAAGGATCAGGACCAGTACTTTTGGGTGTTGGTTTAATCATGTTTTTAATTTTAAAGCAAAATGACTTAGGTACCGATATGTTAATTGCGGGAACAGTAGGAATTATGTTTCTTTGTTCAGGAGTTAATGTTAATTTGTGGATAAAGAGATTCTTGTTAACGTCTATAGTATGGGCTCCGGCGTTGTATTTCCTTGGGAGTTATAAATTAAGTCAGTACCAAAAAGCGCGGTTTTCCGTTTTTCTTGATCCATTTAGCGATCCACAAAAGGATGGATTTCAATTAATAAATTCGTTTATTGGAATTGCTTCGGGAGGGCTAAATGGTAGAGGATTAGGAAATAGTGTACAAAAGTATGGTTACTTACCAGAACCACAAACGGATTTTATAATGGCAATTATATCTGAAGAACTTGGTTTTATAGGTGTGGCTATTATTTTAATCTGTTTATTACTTATAATTATTCGGGCGTTTAGAGTTGCACAAAAGTGTAAAGATCCATTTGGAAGTTTAATAGCTATCGGAATTGCAAGTTTGTTTGGAGTCCAAACATTTGTTAATGTTGGTGGTATGTCTGGGTTAATACCACTTACAGGAGTTCCTTTACCGTTTGTTAGTTATGGCGGGAGTTCCTTATTAGCTAATCTACTCGCGATGGGGATATTACTCAATATTGCTAGTCATGTAAAACGACAAGAGAAACAACAGAACGAGACAGTTAAAGAAAGAGAACAAGGTGGACCACATCTTGTAGTTGTAAAATAAAACACATTGTGCTTTAGAGCATGATGTGTTTTTTATTTTTAAGTAGTTTTAAATGTGATGTATTAATTTCTCTTTTCGGCAAAGGGTATATCACATTTAGATAAAAGTGATATACAATTAAGTTGTTAGAAAAGGAAGAGGTATGCTATACTATTTTTGTGAGACAAATTGCTCAGAAAACTTATCATTTGTTAAAAAATAAGGTATGATGGATAAAAATAAAGTGAAGCTTTCTAAGTATAATATAATGTAGAAAGTGAAGAACTTCACGCTCTTTATGGTGTGTATATATTTTATCTCTAGAGTGGTAGGAAAGTAGAGGGGGAAAATCATGACAAAGCTGCAACGTATTCAAAAAGTATTGGTAGCTAACCGTGGAGAGATTGCAATTCGTGTGTTTCGAGCTTGTTCGGAACTGGGGTTAAAAACAGTTGCAATCTATTCTAAAGAGGATAGTGGTTCTTATCATCGTTATAAAGCCGATGAATCCTATTTAGTTGGGGAAGGAAAAAAGCCAATTGATGCTTATCTAGATATTGAGGGCATTATTGAGATTGCGAAAAGTAATCATGTAGATGCAATCCACCCTGGATATGGTTTCTTGTCAGAAAATATTCAATTCGCAAAACGTTGTGAAGAAGAAGGGATTATCTTTATCGGCCCAAAAAGTGAGCATTTAGATATGTTTGGAGATAAAGTGAAAGCAAGAACACAAGCGCAGCTAGCACAAATTCCAGTTATTCCTGGTAGTGATGGTCCAGTAGATTCAATAGAAGAAGTTGAAGAATTTGCTGAAAAGTATGATTACCCGATTATTATTAAAGCTTCCCTTGGCGGTGGCGGTCGTGGTATGCGTATTGTACGTACTAGTGAAGAATTAAGAGAATCGTATAATCGAGCGAAGTCAGAAGCGAAAGCAGCCTTTGGTAATGATGAAGTATACGTAGAAAAATTCGTTGAAAAACCTAAACATATAGAAGTTCAAATTTTAGCAGATGAAGAAGGCAATGTTGTTCATTTATACGAGCGAGACTGTTCTGTACAACGTCGTCATCAAAAAGTAGTAGAAATTGCACCTAGTGTGTCGCTTTCAGATGATTTGCGTCAGCGTATTTGTGATGCTGCTGTGAAATTAACGAAAAATGTAAATTATTTAAACGCAGGAACAGTTGAATTCCTTGTAAAAGATGATAATTTCTATTTCATTGAAGTAAATCCGCGTGTTCAAGTAGAACATACAATTACAGAAATGATTACAGGAGTCGATATCGTTCAATCACAAATTTTAATAGCGGATGGACATGCATTACATAGCAAATTTGTGGGTGTTCCAAAGCAAGAGGAGGTTGTTGTACATGGATTTGCAATACAATCTCGTGTAACGACTGAGGATCCACTAAATAATTTCATGCCGGATACAGGAAAAATTATGGCATATCGATCAGGTGGTGGCTTTGGGGTTCGTCTTGATACAGGTAATAGTTTCCAAGGTGCTGTTATTACACCGTACTATGATTCTTTACTTGTAAAAGTTACAACATGGGCGCTTACTTTTGAACAAGCTGCTGCAAAAATGGAACGTAACTTAAAAGAATTCCGTATTCGTGGTATTAAAACAAATATTCCATTCCTAGAGAATGTAGTAAAACATAAAAACTTCTTATCAGGGGAATATGACACTTCATTTATTGATGCGTCACCTGAACTATTCTTGTTCCCGAAACGTAAAGACCGCGGAACAAAAATGTTAAATTACATTGGGACAGTAACAGTAAATGGCTTCCCGGGAGTAGGGAAAAAAGAGAAACCAATTTTCCCAGATGCTCGTATACCGAATGTATTACATTCAGAGCCGATCCAAAATGGAACGAAACAAATTTTGGATGAGCGTGGAGCAGACGGATTAGTAAAGTGGGTACAAGATCAAAACCGTGTACTTTTAACAGATACAACATTCCGTGATGCGCATCAGTCATTGCTCGCGACGCGTATTCGTACAAAAGATTTACATCAAATTGCAGAGCCGACAGCGAGAATGTTACCGAACTTATTCTCAGCGGAAATGTGGGGCGGTGCAACGTTTGATGTTGCATATCGTTTCTTAAAGGAAGATCCATGGGAACGATTACTAGATCTTCGTGAAAAAATGCCAAACGTTTTATTCCAAATGTTACTTCGTTCTTCAAACGCAGTTGGCTACAAAAACTATCCGGATAATTTAATTCAAAAGTTTGTGGAGTGTTCTGCTCAAGCTGGAATTGATGTGTTCCGTATTTTTGATAGCTTAAACTGGGTAGAAGGTATGAGAGTTGCGATTGATGCTGTACGAGATACTGGTAAAATTGCAGAAGCAACTATGTGTTACACAGGGGATATTCATGATCCGTTACGTAGTAAATATGATTTAAATTACTATAAAAATTTAGCAAAAGAATTAGAAGCATCAGGAGCTCACATTTTAGGTATTAAAGATATGGCGGGCTTACTAAAACCAAATGCAGCATATGATTTAGTTTCAGCATTAAAAGAGACGGTATCGATTCCGATTCACCTGCACACACACGATACGAGTGGGAATGGTATATTAACGTATACGAAAGCAATTGAAGCAGGTGTTGACATTGTCGATGTAGCAGTAAGTTCTATGGCTGGTCAAACGTCACAACCAAGTGCGAACACGCTATACTATGCGTTAGGCGGAAACGAAAGACAGCCAGATGTTAATATAGATTCATTAGAAAAACTATCTCATTATTGGGAAGATGTACGTAAATACTACGCACCGTTTGAAAGCGGTATGAATGCTCCTCATACAGAGGTATATATGCACGAAATGCCAGGCGGACAGTATAGTAATTTACAACAACAAGCGAAAGCGGTTGGCTTAGGCGATCGTTTTGATGAAGTAAAAGTAATGTACCGCCGTGTGAATGACATGTTTGGTGATATTGTTAAAGTAACACCATCATCTAAAGTTGTCGGTGATATGGCATTATTCATGGTTCAAAATCACTTAACAGAACAAGATGTTTTAGAGCGTGGACATTCTATGGACTTCCCAGGATCTGTTGTTGAAATGTTCTCTGGAGATTTAGGACAACCATATGGTGGTTTCCCGAAAAAGTTACAAGAAATTATTTTAAAAGGGAAAGAACCATTAACAGTAAGACCAGGTGAATTATTAGAACCAGTAGATTTCGACGCGTTAAAAGAAGAGCTATTCCATAAACTTGGACGCGAAGTGACGATGTTTGATGTAGTTGCATATGCATTATATCCAAAAGTATTTATGGATTACGAAAAAGTTGCTGAGATTTATGGAAATGTATCTGTGCTTGATACACCGACATTCTTCTATGGTATGAGACTTGGTGAAGAAATCGATGTGGAAATTGAACAAGGTAAAACATTGATGGTTAAACTAGTATCAATTGGAGAGCCTCAGCCAGATGGAAATCGTGTTCTTTACTTGGAGTTTAACGGTCAACCACGTGAGATTGTTGTGAAAGACGAAAGTGTGAAAGCAACAGTTGCACAACGTGTGAAAGGAAACCGTGAAAATCCAAACCACATTAACGCAACAATGCCAGGAACGGTTATTAAAGTAGTTGTAAAAGAAGGCGATGAAGTGAAAAAAGGCGATTCTATGGCAATTACAGAAGCGATGAAAATGGAAACGACAGTTCAAGCGCCGTTCAATGGTAAAGTGAAAAAAGTATATGTTAACGATGGAGATGCAATTCAAACGGGCGACTTACTCATTGAATTAGATCACTAAAATAAAAAGAGTTGTGGAAACACAGCTCTTTTTTATTACGAAAAAATACCTTGCCAATTCGGCAAGGTATTTTCATTTATTTTGTTTGTTTAGAAGTTGATGCAGCTTCTTTTGCATTCACTTTACTTCTTGTACCTAACATAACTAAATAGCATAGTACAGCAAACAAGCAAGAAATGAATAGTGAATGCAATAATGCCATTGATAAACTAGCATTTGTAAATACGACTAAAATTCCTACGATAGCTTGAAGTGTAACAAGGATAAATGAGATGATCCATCCCCAGTATACGACAGGCTGCTGTTTGTAATGGCGGATAGCGAGAATCATCGCGTATAGTATCCAAGCGAAAATTAACATCGCTGCAACTCTATGTCCCATTTGAACCCATTCATGTAATTGAGTTGGCATAGGTCTATTTTTGCTACATAAAGGAAAGTCTGGACAGGCTAAGCTAGCTCGTTCGTGACGTACTAAAGCTCCTGTGTAGACGACAATATAACTGTAAATTGTTACACCATAAATATGAAATTTCATTTTTTTGTCCATAATAAGTGAACGTGCATCAAATTTTTGGTCAATTTCAAAGATAAGACACGTTAATAAAATGACAGAAGCAAATGAAATTAAGGAAATACCGAAATGGATAGCAAGTACAGCTGGCATTTGCCCCCAAACAACCGCTGCGGCTCCCATTAATGCTTGTGCAACTAAAAATACGAAGGATAAAATTGCTAACGTTTTTGTTTCGCGCACATGTTTATAATATTTCCAGGACAAAATACAAAGGAGAGTGACAAGAATTCCTGCTGATCCTGATGTAAGGCGATGACTTAGTTCAATAATAGTTTCCATTGATAAATTAGATGGAACAAATTCGCCGTTACAAAGTGGCCATGATTTACCGCACCCTTGGCCAGAGCCTGTTTTTGTAACTAAGGCGCCTCCTAATAAAACTATTAATAAATCAAGACTCGTAATGACTGCTAACCATTTAATAAAGCGTTGCAATCTCTTTCACCATCTTTCTGCTATGAAGTTATTGCGAAATATTTTCATTCCATTATGTATAGAATAAAACGCGCTAGTTCCTATGATATATAAAAAATAATAAAATAGCAAAGAAATGGAGGGGGAAGACAGGGAAGAGAAAACGGGTGTGGAAATAAGGTTTATAAGGAAATTTTTAGGTGAAAAATAGGCTATTTTGAAAAGAAATGGGGAGAATACGTGTGAAATATGACAAAAAAGTTTATTATAGAAGGTAACATCATGTTATGATATGGATAAGAAACAATTAAGTTTTTTATGTTCGACACAAAAAGTTCATGTTTTCTTCACAAAATGTTCGGGAAATATGATTTAATATATTGGAGTATGGGCGTAGATTAGTAGTAGAATGGGTTAACAATGTTTCTACTGTAATAATATTGCTATATAGAAGCGAAATATTTCAATTTGAAATAGGCGCAAAAAGAAAGATGAAAGTTTTAAGAGGGGGTTAAAGTGATGAACCATGCAACAAGTGAGCTGCATGATGAGTCTGCTGTTACAAGCGTACCGGAAACAACTCGGTTACAAGATTTAAAAGCGCTCGTTAAAATGGGGATTGTAAACTCAAATACACTTACTGTATTTACAGGATTTTGGTTGGCATTACACTTTAATGGATTAAGTGTGATGGACAATCTGGATAAGTTATTCTTTACAATCGTTGGTTCTGGATTAGTTATGGCAGGGGTATGTTGTTTAAACAACTACATTGATCGAGACATCGATCCATTAATGGAAAGAACAAAGACCCGTCCAACGGTTACTGGAAAGTATAAACCAGGATTTGCACTTACATTTGGACTAGTTATATTACTTCTTGGTTTTGTATTTTTATTATTAACAACACCAATGGCAGTCTTAATGGGATTTATTGGTGCTTTCACATATGTTGTTCTATATAGTTTATGGACAAAGAGAAAGTATACACTAAATACTGTTGTAGGTAGTATATCTGGTGCAGTTCCACCTTTAATTGGATGGGCAGCAATCGATCCATCTTTAGGCCATCCAATTGCTTGGATGTTATTTTTAATTATGTTTATTTGGCAAATCCCACATTTCCTTGCATTAGCAATGAAACGTGTTGATGAATATCGAAATGCAGGAATTCCAATGCTTCCTGTAGTTCATGGATTTGAAATTACGAAACGCCAAATTATGATTTGGACAGTATGTTTGTTACCACTACCATTTTATATGAGTGGACTAGGGATAACATTTATGGTAATTGCAACACTGCTTAACATCGGATGGATCGTTTTAGGATTTTATGGCTTCCGTAAGAAAGATGACATCAAATGGTCTGTGCAAATGTTTGTTTATTCCCTAAATTATTTAACAATCTTATTTGTATCAATGATTGTAGTTACATTCTTCTAAGACAACGACATAATTGGATTTCTTTACGTTGAGATTTACTTTACTTAACTATAAAGTACAATCTAATTCACAAGGAAAGTGGGGGTTGTTTGTATGAAGAAACAGTGGCGACTGCTTTCGTTCGTTTCACTGCTGGCTTTACTGTTAGGGGGATGCGGTAAAGCCTTTCAATCTACTTTAATTCCGCAAGGAGAAGTAGCAAAAATGCAATATGATCTGCTCTTACTAGCAAGTGCGATCATGGTAGGAGTAGTACTAGTAGTTACTATTATTTTCTTATATGTAATTGTGCGTTTCCGACAAAAGAAAGGTCAGGAAGAGTATATTCCGGAGCAAGTTGAAGGGAATCACAAACTAGAAATTATATGGACAGTTATTCCGATTATTCTTTTGCTAATCTTAGCTGTTCCGACGGTTACATATACATTCAAACTTGCTGATGTAAGTGCGATGGAGAAAAAGAATATTGATAAAGATACTATCGTTGTTGATGTAACAGCGAATCTTTATTGGTGGGAATTTTCTTATAAATCAGAAAAGATAGTAACTTCTCAAGATTTAGTCATCCCCACAGGTAAGAAAGTGTATTTGAATTTGAAGGGTGCCGATATTAAACATTCGTTTTGGGTTCCATCTTTAGCTGGGAAAATGGATACAAATACAGATAATGTGAACAAAATGTGGTTAAAGGCAGATAAATCGGGCACTTATAATGGTTTTTGTACAGAATTTTGCGGCCCATCACATTCTTTAATGCAATTCAAAGTGAAAGCTTTAGATGAAAGCGAGTACAAAAAGTGGCTTGCTGATATGAAGAAAATTGATGGGAAGAAAGAAGTAGCTTCAACAAAGGCGCAAGAAGGCCAAGAAATATTTAATAAAAGCTGTATTGGTTGTCACGCAGTTGGATCTAATGATAGTAGACCACCTTCCGCTCGTATCGCACCAAACTTAGCAAATTTTGCGGATCGCGATATGGTTGCCGGTATTGCCGAAAACAATGAAGAAAACTTAAAAAAATGGCTGAAAGATCCTGAAAATATGAAGCCAGGAAACAAAATGACTGGCAAATATGGCAACTTAACAGACGATCAAATTGATGCATTAAATGCATACTTACAAACGTTAAAAGTTGAAAAGTAAAGAGGGATTATTCGCGAAGGGGAGGTTGAAAACGTGAGTTCTGTAGCAAAAAAACAGGGGATGGGTGCTGTCATATGGGATTATTTAACGACAGTAGACCATAAAAAGATTGCCATTCTCTATTTAATTGCAGGTGGATTGTTTTTTATAATAGGCGGAATAGAAGCTCTATTTATTCGCCTTCAATTAGCGATTCCTAACAACGCTTTTCTTGTTGGGGATGCTTATAATCAAGTATTAACGATGCACGGTACAACAATGATTTTCCTCGCAGCTATGCCACTCGTGTTTGCATTTATGAACGCCGCTGTACCACTTCAAATTGGTGCACGTGATGTAGCGTTCCCGTTTTTGAATTCACTCGGATTTTGGTTATTTTTCTTTGGTGGAGTATTTTTGAATTTAAGTTGGTTTTTAGGTGGAGCACCTGATGCAGGATGGACATCTTATGCATCTTTAGCTTTAGCCTCTAAAGGCCATGGTGTTGATTTTTATGTGCTTGGCTTGCAAATCTCCGGTATAGGTACATTAATTGGAGGCATTAACTTCCTTGTAACCATTATTAATATGCGTGCGCCAGGGATGACGTATATGCGTATGCCGATGTTTACATGGACGACATTTGTAACATCTTCATTAATATTATTTGCTTTTCCGCCGTTAACTGTAGGATTAGGACTTTTAATGTTAGATCGCTTATTTGGAACAAGTTTCTTTAATCCAGCACTGGGTGGGAATACAATTATATGGGAGCACTTATTCTGGATTTTCGGTCATCCAGAAGTATACATTCTTATACTCCCAGCTTTCGGAATATTCTCAGAAATATTCGCGACGTTTTCGAAAAAACGATTATTTGGTTATTCGTCGATGGTGTTTGCGACAGTATTAATTGGATTTTTAGGATTTATGGTATGGGCGCATCATATGTTTACTGTTGGGCTTGGTCCAGTTGCAAATGCTATTTTCTCAGTTGCAACAATGGCGATTGCGGTTCCGACTGGTATTAAAATATTCAACTGGCTCTTTACAATGTGGGGCGGAAGTATTCGTTTTACGACACCGATGATGTGGGCAGTAGCCTTCATTCCATCATTCGTAATGGGAGGAGTTACAGGTGTTATGCTAGCATCTGCACCAGCTGATTATCAATTTCATGATAACTATTTCGTAGTAGCTCACTTTCATTACGTAATTGTCGGCGGTGTTGTATTTGGTTTACTTGCAGGAGCCCATTATTATTGGCCGCTGATGTTTAATAAAGTATTGAATGAAACGTTAGGAAAGATAACATTTTGGTTATTCTTTATCGGTTTCCATTTAACGTTCTTCATTCAGCATTTCCTAGGATTAATTGGTATGCCACGTCGTTACTACACATATCTTGAAGGTCAAGGGTTGGAAATGGGCAATATGATTAGTTCTATTGGAGCGGTATTTATGGCTCTTGGAACGATTGTTCTTCTATTCAATGTAATTAAAACAACAGTATCAAAAGAGAAGGCTGGTCGTGATCCGTGGGATGGACGTACATTAGAATGGACAATGCCAGCACCTACACCAGAATATAACTTTAAACAATTACCATTTGTTCGCGGGTTAGATCCGTTTTGGATTGAAAAACGTGAAGGGAATAAAGAGATGACAGCGGCGGAACCAGTTGGTGATATTCATATGCCAAATCCATCATTTTCACCATTTATCATTTCTTTAGGATTGTTTATAGCAGCATTCGGTGCAATGTATATGCAGGGTGGAAAAGATAAGTTTTGGTTATTAGTAGCAATTATCGGTTTAATTATTACGTTTGGTACAATGTTCCTACGTTCAGTAATTGATGATCATGGATATCATATTCATAAAGAAGATTTAGAAGATAAGGGGGGCAAGGCGTAATGCATGTAGATGAAAAATTAACGAATGAAACATTTCCAGCAGAGCCTGAAAAAGCAACCCTTGAGGGGAAAAATAAGTTTGTCGGTTTTTGGTTATTTCTTGGAGGCGAAACAGTATTGTTCGCTTCCTTATTTGGCACATATTTAGCGTTAAAGAATTCTACAAATGGCGGACCAACATCTCAAGAGATGTTCCAAATGCCACTCGTTTTCATTATGACGATGCTTTTATTAACGAGTAGCTTAACGAGCGTATATGCGATGTATCATATGAAAAACTTTAATTTTAAGAAAATGCAACTTTGGCTACTAGTAACAGTGCTGCTAGGATTAGGGTTTTTAGGGTTTGAGATCTATGAGTTTTACCATTATACACATGAATTTAAGCATACTATGAGAAGTAGTGCATTTGGTTCTGCGTTTTATGCTCTTGTTGGTACACATGGACTCCACGTATTGTTTGGATTGTGTTGGATTTTAACATTAATCTTTAGAAATGCGAAGAGAGGTCTAAATTTATACAATGCACCGAAGTTTTATGTTGCATCAATTTATTGGCACTTTATTGACGTAGTTTGGGTGTTTATTTTCACTGTAGTATATTTAATGGGAATGGTGGGATAAACAATGGCGATAAAGCAAACGAATAATCCTAAAGTTGATCTCGTTTATCGGAAGAGAAAAAGTGCGGAGGAAATGAAGCATCAAGTTATTACATTTGCATTAATGATATTTTTAACATTAGTTGCATTTGTAGCAGTAGCATATCCGAAAACTTTTAGTCCGACTTTCTCAGTACCATTTATTTTACTATTAGCGGTGGTACAAGTAATTTTTCAATTGTACTATTTTATGCATATGAGTCATAAAGGACATGAAGCAGCGAGTTTCTTTCTTTATTCTGGTCTGTTAATCGGGTTAATTACAATTTTAGCTTTTATGACAATTGTGTGGATTTGAAAAGTGAAGAGGGAGCTTGTGTTGTCACAGCTCCCTCTTCATATTATGTGAAAGGATAACCTTAAGAAGGTAGGTGTGACAATGAGTAACTTGTGGATATTTGGTTTTCAAGCGCTATGGAGTCCAATCTTTTTATTATTTATGCTTTCGATCCTCATTGGATATTTTTTAATTATTGGGCCATATAGAATGCGATTTGAACATGCGACGAAGGTAAGTAAGAAGCAAGTTTTTTATTTTACGACCGGGATTGTACTTTTGTATTTTGTAAAGGGAGGGCCTATTGATTTAATTGGTCATATTATATTTAGTGCACATATGTTTGAAATGGCAGTCATGTATATTGCCGTTCCGCCGTTATTGTTGCTTGGTATACCAGTTTGGTTATATCGTTATATTACTTCTTTTAAGTTCGTTCAAATTATATTGAAGATATTTACTAAGCCACTTATCGCATTGTTTGTATTTAATGGCCTGTTTTCTTTTTATCATTTACCAGTTGTTTTTGATGCAGTAAAACAAAGTCAAATTGCTCATCCTATTTGTCTCGCTATATTATTCTTTACGGCAATCATGATGTGGTGGCCGATGCTAAATCCATTACCAGAATATCAAACGTTGAGTGATATAAAGAAACTTGGTTATATGTTTGCTAATGGTATATTATTAACGCCAGCTTGTGCGTTAATCATTTTTGCGACGGCACCGTTGTTTGCAACGTATACGGATCCAGCTGCTTGGATGAAGGCGATGGAACTATGTGTACCAGCGGGAACTTTATCTGATTTAAATATAACTGGACCAGAATTTTTACACTGGATGCCAGTTTTACAAGACCAACAAACAGGCGGCATCATTATGAAAATTGTCCAGGAAATAGTGTACGGTACAATTATTGGTTATGTGTTCTTTCGATGGGCGCGTCGAGAGCGTGAAAAGGATAAAGAGCAGTTACAACAATTGCCGCCGTATTTACAAACGAAGTAAAAAGTGTATGGGTTTCCATACACTTTTTTAGTTTTACTAAACTTTAATAGATTGAATTTTCTAATTATTTATGTTAAGTTAGTGTAGGCATGTACTAAAAGTGGATATAAGATTTACTACTAGCTTTAATGCATAATAATTCCATGTGTAGTACAAGTTTTTTAGAGAGTTACAAATTTATATTGTTATCTTTAATAAAACAAGGACTATTTTAAGGGGGAATTTAAATGGGTAGTAGTGGAAGTATGGTAAAGCCAATTAGTGGTTTTTTAACAGCATTAATACAATATCCGGTACCGGTAGTAGAGTCACGTGCAGACATTGATAAACAAATTAAACAGATCATAAAAACAATTCATTCAACTAAAGCAGGGTATCCTGGATTGGAATTGATAGTATTTCCAGAATACAGTACGCAAGGGCTTAATACAAAAAAATGGACTACAGAAGAGTTTTTATGTACAGTCCCTGGGCCAGAAACAGACTTGTTTGCTGAGGCATGTAAAGAGTCTGAAGTATATGGTGTTTTTTCTATAATGGAAAGAAATCCTGATGGTGGAGAACCGTATAATACAGCAATAATTATTGATCCACAAGGTGAAATGATTTTGAAGTATCGTAAGCTAAATCCTTGGGTGCCAGTTGAACCTTGGAAGGCTGGAGATTTAAGTTTACCTGTTTGTGATGGACCTGGAGGAAGTAAATTAGCTGTTTGTATTTGTCATGATGGTATGTTTCCTGAAGTAGCTCGTGAAGCAGCTTATAAAGGTGCAAATGTCTTGATTCGTATTTCTGGATATAGCACACAAGTTAGTGAACAATGGATGTTAACTAATCGTTCGAATGCATGGCAAAATTTAATGTATACATTGTCGGTGAACTTAGCCGGTTATGATGGTGTATTTTATTATTTTGGTGAAGGACAAGTATGTAATTTTGATGGGACTACTTTAGTGCAAGGACACCGAAATCCTTGGGAGATTGTTACTGCTGAAGTATATCCAGAGCTAGCAGATCAAGCTAGATTAGGATGGGGTCTCGAAAATAATATATATAATTTAGGTTCAAGGGGATATGTAGCGACTCCTGGTGGGGTGAAAGAAAACCCATATACGTTTGTAAAAGATTTAGCTGAAGGTAAATATAAGGTTCCTTGGGAAGATGAGATTAAAGTAAAGGATGGAACTATTTATGGGTATCCAGTCAAAAAGACGATTCATTCTTAAGGAAGATAAATAGAACAAGCGCATCATATTGATGCGCTTGTTCTATTTACTCAATGATTTGGAATTCTTTTAACTCTTTTTCGACATTTTGTAGGAGTTGTTCGCTTTTTTGAAGTACATTCGTTGGGAAAATTTCACCATCACCATATTCAACGCCGTGAGGATAATAGTGTTTACCTAATAAGGGAGGAAGTAGCTTTATTTCAGCGTGTCTACTACCAATGTCACCTTCAACAGCTAAACCTTGTACACGTAAATAATAAACATCGTTTAATATTTCGAATTTATAATCGTATGTAACTCGTTCATAATCCCACTGTCCAGCAAGTACAAAATGGTTCTTTTCCATAATCTCTGTTAATAGTGTTAAATCAACGACTGCCCCATTAAATTTTGTATTTGTAAATTGCATAAAATACCTCCTTTTTTAATGTTACATCATTATTTTTATAATAGTATGAATAATAAGAAAATGCAATTCATATTGAGAGAAAAGGGATAATCCAGACTTTTTTTGCGAAAATATGATATAGTGAAAAGAGTACGGTACACACAAAAAAAGGAAAGAAAAGGATTTGTGTATATCTCAATTTTATGTTTTGTGCAGGAGGTATATCGATTGAAGAAATTATTGCGTATCGTAATGATTACAATTTTAATTTTAGCTGTTGATTTATACGGGAAATTACTCGTTTCACAATATATATTAACCCCATCCCAATCAAAGCAAGAAAATAAAATTGTGAAAAAGAAAAAACAAGTAAATGAAGACTCTGCCGATACGGTTTTAAATATGATTGGTGGGGACTCTGAAATTTTATTAGCAAAATGGGGCGAACCTTCTCGAATAGAGCCATCTGCTTACGGATATGAATGGTGGGTATACAATCAAGATTTATCTCAGTATGTTCAATTTGGGGTTGCTGAGCGTAAAGTTGTAACGGCGTATGTTGCTGGTGAGCAAGTTAAGGTGCCACCTTATTATATAAATGAAAAGTATGAAGATGTGTATAAAAAGAATCCACTCTCGCATGAGATTTCATTAAAAAGAGGGAAGAGTAGTTATCAATTTGAGTTATCTGATACTGAAGTGATGGAGCAACCATTAATACCAGTAGAAGATGGCTGGGCACAATTATATTTTGATCATTTTACGCATGAGCTTGTCGGTGTTCGTTATATGGATGACGAAACGTTATTACGTCAAAGACCGTATCAGCTCGTTTATTCAGGTGAATTACTGGCAGAACAACCATTAACTCCAGATAAAATGAAACAAATAGAGAATGGGAATATGCAACAAATTTTTGATTTAACAAATATTATTCGAAGTCGTCATAATTTACCGTTGTTAGCGTGGGACCAACAAACGGCAGAAGTGGCAATCGGTCATAGTAAAGATATGAAGGATAATAATTACTTTTCACACGATTCACCTACGTTAGGTACGTTAGGAGATCGTTTACAACGCGGGAAAGTAGGATTTCAACTTGCCGGTGAGAACATAGCGGCGCAACATAGTGATGGAGTTGCGGCATTGCAAGGTTGGTTAAATAGTGAGGGACATCGAAAGAATTTATTGAATGAACAATTTACAGGATTAGGTGTTGGCGTATACGATAAGTTTTACACACAAAATTTTATTCGGAAATAAAATGAAACTGTAAATTGTGGATGGGAATCTTCCCCTATGCAAATAGTAGGATAAAAAAGTGCATGAATCGTCTAAAAATAGGCGAACCATGCGCCTTTTTTTTCTTATTATATAGTAGATATACATGAAGAGGTGAGGATTATGCCGACAACAAAAGGACCGTTACATCCATCGGTTCAACAGTTTAAAGAGTTTGTAAACCATCACCCTAAAATGGTTCATGAAGTTAGAAGTGGTCATAAAACTTGGCAACAGTTTTATGAGGAATGGTACTTACTTGGTGAAGAAGATCCAATATGGGCAACTTTTAGACCGGATGGAGCGCCTGCTTTTTCTTCGGTAAAAGAAAAGAAAAAAGGAAAAGAAAAGGATACTCGAACTGAAGAGGAAAAAACTGCTGATGTGATGGGACAAATGCTTACTTTTTTTAAAAAGTTAGACGTGGAACAAATGCAACATCATTTAGCCAATGTGACGAGTGCTATTGGTAGTGTGCAACAAGTTTTTCAACAATTTCAAGGAAAACGCACGCAGCAAGAAGAGAGTACTTCCGAAAATAATCCATTTTTCTTTCAGAAGGATTAGGAGGAAAGCGGATGAGAGCAGAAATTATGGAGTTTATAAAGGCTGATGAGGATTTATCTCGCTATATTAGGGAGCAACCGTACTGGTATAGAAAACTAACGCGAAACCCTGAAGAAAAAGAGGCATTTGAGTTAGCAGCTATGCAACATTTCAAAAAAACGATACCAGATAAAGTTGAGAAATTTCAAAATCAATTGGCAGTTGCTTCCATTATGATTGATATGTTTCAGTATATGAAGCAGCAAAATGCAACATAATTGGAAGGGAAAACTATGTCCGTCATGCAGAACTTTTGATACAATAGAAGCGGATTATTTAAAAAGGAGTTGCAGCATGAGCATGACGGAAATTTGTTTAGTACGACATGGACAAACTGATTGGAATTTTCAAGAGATTATTCAGGGACGTGAAGATATTCCGCTTAATGAGGTGGGGAAGAAGCAAGCAAGTCAAAGTGCAGCTGCTTTGCAAGCGGAGGCATGGGATATAATTATAAGTAGCCCATTAATTAGAGCGCAAGAAACAGCTAAGGAAATTGCAGGGGCAACTGGATTACAATCAATTTTATTAGATGAGCGATTTGTTGAACGTAATTTTGGTGAAGCTTCTGGGAAGCCGGTTGCGACTGTTAGGGAATTAATTGCAGAAGGTAAAGTAGAAGGTATGGAGCAAGATGAAGAAATTGTAGCTCGTTGTTTTGCTGCGGTAAAAGACGTTGCAGAAACTCATTCTGGCAAACGTATTATTATTGTAGCCCATTCACATGCGATAAAAGCAATTTTACATGCAATTGCTCCGGAAGATATTTCGTTTAAGACACCGTTAAAAAACGCATGTATTAGTTATGTGAATGAAAATAGTGGGAAGTGGGATGTTCTTAAATACAACATTGCGGAACATATTAATGTATAAATGTGTACTGAAATTATTAAAAAATAGTTAGAATGATATCTTTCTGTTTAGTGAGACACTTCAATTAGTAGTTCTATTCTAAATGTGGTATGATAAATACTCGGAGGTGTCTCTCATGATTGTAGCGACGCTAGAAAGCGTATTAATATTAGATAAGGCAGAGCAGCTTGCAAAAGCGATCATCTGTTCAGATATAGCAGAAGATTACCGTAAATGTTATAAAGACTTGCATGAAGATATGGAAGTTCAGACGTTAATTCAGCAATTTACAGCGATGAAAGAACGATATGAGGAAGTGCAACGTTTCGGTAAATATCATCCTGACTATACTTTCGTTTCAACGAAAATGAGGGAATTGAAGCGTTCTGTAGACTTACATGATAAGATTGCAGCTTTTAAACGAGTAGAAACGGCTTTACAAAAGTTGTTAGATGAAGTGAGTGTAGCAATCGGTTCTGAGGTGTCCTCTTCCATCAAAGTTCCAACAGGAAATCCATTTTTTGATGCTGGTGGCTGTGGTGGAGGTTGTGGTACCGGCGGAGGTTGCGGTTGTAAAAAAACGGGGTAAATCACCCCGTTTTTTAGAAGATAGAAGAAAATGTATACAGAGTTTGTCCTGTAATGTCATAAATTTCTGATTGGTTTTCATAAAATATAAGTTTTTAAAAGGAGAAGATGGAGAAGATTATGTTCGGGCAACGACAAAGTATGATTGTTTATTTACATTCATTGAAACATGCCAAGATTTTAAGAAAATATGGTAACATACATTACATATCAAAACGTTTAAAATATGCAGTAGTATATTGTGATATGGAACAAATTGAGCATATGATGCAAAAGTTGAACAAACTTCCTTTTGTGAAAAAGATAGAACAGTCGTACCGCCCGTATTTAAAAACGGAATTTGAAAATTCGCGTCCTGATCGGGCAAAAGAATACGATTATAGCTAATAGAAAAAATCCCCTGCTAATTTTAGCAGGGGATTTTTCATTTGAAATAACACATTATTTCATTGGAGGAATAAAATTATTCATTCGTAAAATACCAATTAAATGATTGAAAAACAGTTCTTTTTCTGGGAAAGTTGTGGATGGTTTTACTGTAAAGGTAGTCACTTTTTTTCCAAGTTGTTCTGCTGTTTCTTCAAATAAAATGACGCGTTTACTTTTTTTATTTTCAAGTACAGGAATGCCTTCACGACATATGTATAATGGTTGGAAATCACCAGTAGTAGTTGGTTTTAATATTACAACAAGTGAGCACACTTTTTTTTCATTTTTAATTGTTTCAAATTGTAACATATGTGTTATACGTTCTTGATTTGCTTTGGCAATTTCAAGTAATTCATATAAATCAGAGTAGCCCTCTCCGAGTTCTATAAAGCGTTGAATCATATCTTTTCCTCCTCTTTCTTTTACTGTACCATCTCACTTTTTAAATGAAAAGTAGACAAAGAAAAAAAACCCTGCAAAGCAGGGCCCTTCTTATACTAGCATATACTAGTAAGAAGGCAAAGGGAGAGGAGAAACCGGAGGAAGAACTTATGGGGAAACGTAAGTCTTCTCCGCGGTTGGCAACAACATCGAAGGTGATGTTGTTATAGTTATTTATGTCCAATCTAAATGAAGATATACATAATGAAATTAAATTTTATGTTGGGCTTTTTATTTTTCTTTTTTTTATTTTATGATAGGATAAAAAAGATAAAGTGAAACGAATAGTTCGTGTTAGCGAATGGTGAGATGAATACATAAAAATGCAGAGCGGTTATTTTAAGCTAAGTTCTTCTAGTCTTCGTTGGAAGATGAATGGAATCGTAAAGTTTGGTAGCGGTTACCGAATGGAGAAGGGCTTTCTATAATTGCTCGATAGATTGAAATAAAGGTAGTGACAACAGATGAGAGTAGTTTCAGGAAAATGTAAAGGACACCCGCTTAAAGCGGTGCCAGGTAATACAACACGTCCAACGACTGATAAAGTAAAAGAATCCATTTTTAATATGATAGGCCCTTATTTTGATGGGGGTGTCGCTCTTGATTTATTTGGTGGTAGCGGTGGTCTTGGAATCGAAGCTATAAGTAGAGGGATTGATAAAGCAATTTTTGTTGATCGAGACAATAAAGCGATAAAGGTAATCCATCAAAATTTAGAAAGTTGTAGAATACAGGAACAAGCTGAAGTATATCGGAATGATGCAGAACGTGCGATAAAAGCACTTATAAAACGTGAAATATCATTTGATCTTATATTAATTGATCCTCCATATAAAGATCAAAAAATTATATCTTTAATTAGTGTAATGGATCAACATGGATTGCTACATAACGATGGTTTAATTATGGCGGAGCATGGTAATGATGTAGTTTTACCCGAGTCTATAGGAAGACTTGTAAAAGTGCGAGCTGAGAATTATGGTATTACAGCGATATCGATTTATAAGTATGAAGGTGAGGGGACGGAATGACAAGTATAGCTATTTCTTCGGGAAGTTTTGATCCAATTACCCTTGGGCATCTGGATATTATTAAAAGGGGAGCAAAAGTATTTGACGAGGTATACGTAGTAGTTTTAAACAACTCGTCAAAAAAACCGTTCTTTTCAGTGGAAGAGCGTTTAGATTTAATTCGAGAAGCAACAAAGGATATTCCTAATGTTAAAGTAGATTCACATAGTGGACTACTAGTTGAGTATGCGAAAATGCGTAATGCGAACGCGATTTTACGTGGGTTACGAGCAGTTTCTGATTTTGAATATGAGATGCAAATTACTTCTATGAATCGAAAATTAGATGAAAACATTGAAACCTTTTTTATTATGACAAACAATCAATACTCATTTTTAAGCTCGAGCATTGTGAAAGAAGTTGCGAGATATGGAGGAAGTGTAGTAGATCTTGTACCTCCTGTTGTAGAACGTGCTTTAAAAGAAAAGTTTCAAACCCCGTTAAAGTGAACGGGGTTTTTCTTTGTTGCTCCGAAAAAATAATAAGATGACATATACATATAAACAAAATAATGTAAATATCGGTCCGTAGTGTATAAAAGATGTCCAAATTTCATGCAGAATAGAAGAATGATTCGATAAAAAGACAGGGATATCTTTTTGCATAGGTGAAAAAGAGCTTACTTTTTCATAAAATGGTTTCCAAAATATAAAAGTAAAAATAGGAGCAAGAATACTTTGGATAATTCGTGCGAAAAAATAGGGCTTAAATCTAATGTCTGTTTCAGCTAATATGCTAGCGACTTGTGCCTGAATAGAAAGGCCGCTAAATGCTAAAATAAAGCTTGTTACCATAGCTTGCTGCAGGAGGGGTGTTTCAGTTATTTGACTAATCATTTGGCTTCCAAGTGTCATTTCAAACATGCCAGATAATATTGGGATACTAAATTCAGTAGTTAGTTGGAAGAATGATAAAATATGTTGCATAATAAAAGAAAGGGCTGCTGTAATATGAAATACAGTAATCATTTTATTTAAAACAGAGAATAAAATAATAAATCCACCAATCATAAGTAGCGTTTGAATAGAAGAAACGATAGCGTCCCCAAGTAATTTTCCTATTGGTCTTTTTTCTTGCATACGTGTCTCGTGTAGAATTGAAAAAGGGTTTTGAAAAGGGCGTTTTTTTGTAACATGTTTATCATGCGTGGAACTGTTGTTATTGCCGTAAAAACGCATCAGTAACCCGACAGCAAAATTACTTAAATAATGTGCAGCAGCTAATACGATTCCTAATTTCGGATTATTGAAAAAACCGATAGAAACAGCGCCAAAAATAAAAAGTGGATTGGATGAGTTTGTAAAAGATACGAGGCGCTCTGCTTCAATTTGTGTTAGCTGATTGCTTTTGCGCAGTCTAGCGCTTAATTTGGCGCCTGCGGGAAAGCCTGAAGCCATTCCCATTGCCCAAACAAATCCGCCTATTCCTGGAACGCGGAAAAGTGGTCGCATAAGTGGTTCTAATATAACGCCTATAAATTTTACAACACCAATACTAATGAGAAGTTCGGCAATGATGAAAAACGGTAAAAGTGAAGGGAATACAACTTCCCACCATATATTTAACCCTCGAATGGAAGCTTGTAAAGCAGCTTGGGGGTGGAGTACAAGAGAAAAGGTTAAAAAAAGTGTTGATATGGTAAGGAAAGTCGTTTTCCATTTTTCATACATGTAAGTAAATCCCCCTTTGTCCCAAAAAACGTTCATTTCAGTATACGTGGATACGTAGTGAATTTAGACCATAAGTATGAAAAAGGAACGAAAAAAATTAAAGGGTGAGAAAAGTGAAAGAACCGAAAATTGGCTTAGCTCTTGGATCTGGGGGCGCAAAAGGTTTTGCTCATATTGGTGTTATAAAGGTTTTAAGGGAAAATGATATACCGATTCATATGATTGCAGGAAGTAGTATGGGGGCTTTAGTAGGTACATTTTATGCGGCTAGTTCAAACGTTGAAAGACTGTATAAACTGGCAAATGTTTTTAAGAGGAAATATTATTTAGATTTTACGGTTCCGAAAATGGGATTTATTTCTGGAAAACGTGTCAAAGATATGATTAAAATGTTTACATATAATAAAAATTTAGAAGAATTAGATATCCCGACGGCTGTTGTGGCTACTGATATCTTAAAGGGGGAAAAAGTAGTTTTTACAAGTGGTCCAGTTGCAGAGGCGGTGAGAGCTAGTATTTCTGTACCTGGAGTGTTTGTGCCAGAGAAAATAGATGGACGATTATTGGTAGATGGTGGAGTAATTGATCGCATCCCAGTATCGGTTGTGAAAGAGTTAGGTGCCGATATTGTCATTGCTGTTGATGTATCCCCGATTAAAGTAAATGGAGAGGTTACGTCTATTTATGATGTAATTATGCAGAGTATTGAAATTATGCAACATGAGCTTGTGATAAATCGGCAAATTGCATCTGACTTAATGATGCGCCCGGCTGTAGAGCAATTTAGTTCCCGTGCTTTTACAAACATTGAAGACATTATTCGAGTTGGAGAGGTAGAAGCGGAAAAGCATGTTGCAAATATTCATTTATTAATTGAGCAGTGGAAGGAGAAACATAATGTTTAAGCGTTTTCGGTTTGTATATGCAATTTTAATAGGGGTTATATTGGCAATGTTACTTGTTTATGTACGCCTGCCATATTATGTAACGAAACCAGGAATGGCTGCTAAATTAGAGCCTTACGTTCAAGTTGAGGGGGGAACGAAAGAATCTGGTGATTTTATGCTTGTTACGGTTTCAATGGGACCGGCAAATGTAGTGAATTTAATAGCGGCACAGTTTAATAAATATACACATATTTCAAAAGCGGAAGAAATATTGCAAAAAGGTGAAAGTGATGAAGAATATCAATTTCGCCAA
This sequence comes from Bacillus sp. BD59S, assembly GCF_007363175.1. NCBI lineage: Bacteria > Bacillati > Bacillota > Bacilli > Caryophanales > Bacillaceae > Bacillus > Bacillus sp. BD59S. The sequence continues at coordinate 3,642,507 of NZ_CP034686.1, read as the reverse complement.
AATTATGCGATGAAAGATTCGCAAAATGCAGCGATTTATAATGCTTATAAACGTGCAAATCGTACTGTTTCTTTTGAAAACAAAGGTGTGTTGGTGGCTGGTGTAGCGAAAGGGATGCCTTCAGAAGGGAAGCTTAAACTTGGTGATGTCATCATTGCTGTCGACGGAAAAACATTTGAAAAGACGGAACAATTTATTGAATATATGACAGGGAAAAAGGAAGGAGATACAGTAAATATTGAATATAAGAGAGATGGGAAACAGTTAAAGGAAAATTTAAGTGTAAAGACTATTCCGAATGGAAATGGGCGTGTTGGTATAGGTGTTTCTATCGTTACGGAAAGAGAATTAGTGGTAGATCCGAAAGTGAAAATTGACTCTCATGAAATAGGTGGACCATCGGCAGGTCTAATGTTTACATTAGAAATATATAATCAGCTGGTGGACGAGGATTTAACGAAAGGGCATGAAATAGCTGGAACAGGTACGATTAATGAAAAGGGAGAAATTGGCCCGATTGGTGGTATTCAGCAAAAAGTGGTTGCTGCAAGTGATGCTGGCGCTGAAGTGTTTTTTGCACCAAATGAAAAAGGTGCGGAGAAATCGAATTATAAAGATGCACTTGAGGCTGCGAAAGATATTAAAACGAAAATGAAAGTTGTGCCAGTTGATACGTTGGATGATGCATTAATGTATTTGGAGAAAATGGGAAAAAAATAAAAAAATCTCTCTGAAAAGAGAGATTTTTTTATAGGAATTTTGCAGTTGTTTCATCGTAACGAATTGGGTGATGTGTTGCATCTTGTTTTAGTAGTTGTGTTCGTAATGGTTCTTGTATGATGGAGAAATATACAGAATTGGCTTTTCGCTCTATGTGTAAAGTAGGATGGTCAAATGTTTTTGTATGCGTAAGGATTGGAAGCTCTATTTTTTTCTTGTTTTTTGAAAGGTACGTTTGTCCTTTTTGTGACATGCCTAATAGACGAATGTACGGTGCATGTTGCTCTATATTTGCGCAATGTATTTCTTCTTTTGTTGTATTTGTTAAAATATGTGTACAAGCTCTTTGTAATCTAGTCCACGTATAACGTTTCGTTTTTAGTGCTTCCATGAATGAATGGAAGGAGGAACTGGTTTGTATTTTTGATAAAATACGGTGCTCTAAACCTTCCTCGATTTCATATATATGTCGTAAGTATTCTGGAGACATTGTCATAAGTTTGTATTTGAAAAATGAAAAGTATTGTTCCCAATTATGTAATGTCCCGTAGTTTTGTTTATAACTCGCTAAAAGAGAAGCAGTCTCTTTTGGGATGAAAGGCTCAATTTCTGTAAAGGAACTATTTTCGCTAAAAAGTTGTTTGCGAATACTTGTTGCGCTTGCAATATGTTGGTCGTTAAAGGTTTTATCATGATAATGAGATGCGAATCTTTTTATCGTTTGTGCTTGCATAGAACTATTTTGCATTAGAATGGCTTTTATGTATTGGAAGCCTAAAATGTTATTTGGTTGTGACATGTCTATATTTTTTTCAGAAGATAAAATGTGTAGGAAAGCTTCAGATGTAGCTTTTGCGTAACTATTACCTGCGTTCATGAATTGCTTTACAAGACGATTAAAAGTCTCTTCTTCATTTTTCTGCACAGAGATGGTGTTATAAAAATTTTCGATTTGTCCATCTTCACTGCCGAAACAAATTTCAGAAACGTGTAGGGCGTTTAAAATAGAAATAGCGCCATTTGCAAAGGTTTCGGCCTTTTGCGTTGAAAAGGCATAAGGAAGCTCTACAACGAGGTCTACACCGCATGCTAAGGCCATTTTGGTACGATACCATTTGGATACGAGTGCCGGCTCACCACGTTGTAAAAAAGGGCCACTCATAACAGCGATTGTAATATCAGAGTGTGTTAACTTTTTTGTTTGTTGCACATGATAATCATGACCGTTATGATAAGGGTTATATTCAACGACAATACCACTGGCTTTTATGTTAATCTCTCCTTTCGATGTAGCATCTTTTTGGAAAACGTGATACTCTATATATTATTTACTATGATGACTTCATTATAGTGTAAAGAAAAAACATTGACAAATATAAAATGGCTAGCTATAATTTTGTTTGTTGCCTTGAGGTGATATGATATGAAATGGTCCATCCATCAATTGAATAAATTGAGAAATAAAGGATTGACATTGGATGAGATGGTAGATGTAAGTGAGCTAAAAGAGGTCGAGAAAGATATTCGTGAAATTAATCCTGTTCACGTAACAGGAAGAGTTGATTTTGGCTCCGGTAAGTTTACGTTCCATCTACATATAACTGGAAGCATGGTTTTACCATGTTCTCGCTCTTTAGTAGATGTGACATTACCATTTGACATTAAAACAACTGAGGTGTTCCAAACTTCACAAGAAGAATTTGAAACCGAAGCTGAAATTCATTGTTTAGAAGGAGAAGTACTTGACTTACTGCCCGTAATCAAGGAAAATATACTTTTGGAGATTCCAATGCAAATTTTCAGTGATGATGTTTCTGGTGGAGCACCGACGCAAGGTCAAGACTGGCAAGTGATTTCGGAAGAAGACAAAGAAAAGCCTGTTGATCCAAGATTGGCAGGACTTGCAAAGTTTTTTGACAAATAATCGGAAGACTGGTTCAGGCCTTCATATGAAAATAACTATTTCTTTTAAGGAGGTGGGAAGAATGGCTGTACCTTTTAGAAGAACTTCTAAAACAGTAAAAAGAAAGCGTCGTACGCATTTCAAATTATCAGTACCTGGTATGGTAGAGTGCCCAAGCTGTGGTGAAGCGAAATTAGCTCACCGTGTATGTAAAGCATGCGGTACTTACAAAGGTAAAGAAGTAATCAGCAAGTAATTGCGGAAAAATAAACGTAGAAGATATCTTCTACGTTTATTTTTTTTGTCTTATTCTTCATTTGTTGTATTCTATCTTTTCTAGTAACTGCATATGTTTAATAAAAAATGCATAGGGAGGACTAGAGAGATGGCGACAACAAGACAAGATGCTTGGACTGATGATGAAGATTTGCTTCTGGCAGAAGTAGTACTCCGGCATATTCGAGAAGGTGGAACGCAATTATCTGCCTTTAAAGAAGTAGGAAGACATTTATCTCGTACACCAGCAGCATGTGGCTTTAGATGGAATTCTTACGTTAGAAAGCAATACAAAGAACGTATTGAAGAAGCGAAGCAACTGCGTAAAGTGGAAAATTATGAAGTGAAAGAGACGAAGGTGTTAGAACCTACGTCAATTACATTAAATGATGTTATTGATTTCTTGCAAAATTATAAAGATGAAAACTCTTTAGTGGTGTTGCAACAGCAAATTGAATCGTTACAAACAGAGAAAGAGAGCCTGTTAGAGCGATTATCAGTATATGAGGAAGAATATAGAACATTGCTTGATTATATCGATCAAAAAAGAAGTGTAATGGTGGCGGAAAGAAACAGCGCTCGTTCGAATGGGAAATTAGAGAAGGTAAAGAAATAAAAAAACAGCTGCTATGTAGCTGTTTTTTTTATTTCTTATGCAGACTCTTCATTTGTAACCGTATTCAAATTTGTTTCTGGATGCCAAACGTAAAAATCACCATCAGGTACTGACACAGGTTGGAAATTTAATTTATCCCAAAAACCAGCTGAATGGATACGTGCAATCGTTTTAATTGGGAACTGCAGTCCCTTTGCATAATTTACAAGCATTTCTCCAAACCCTTGTTTTTGGAAAGTTGGTAATACTTCAAGTTTATAAAGTTCTAGGTAAGTACCTGTAATTTCGAATGGTTCCCCGCCGTTCCTTTTCATGTATAGACTCATACGTGCAATGAGTGATCCACCATAATAAATACCGTAAAATGGAGATTCACTATTGTTTTCAATAATGTTTGCTTGTAATTCTTCTAACATGGATAGTTCTTGAGCTCCGCAGCCTTTAAATTTTTTAAACTCGTCTAATGTTTTATAATTGATGAGCAAGCGCTCAACTTTTGGGAATCCCATAACATCACATCCTTTTTGTCTCATTGAATGCAGAAAAGTGAAAATATTTATAATAATATTATAACTCATTTTTTTATTTTTATGAAGATGATAGTGTATTTCTTTTATTATTTTTTGAGGATTTGCTAAACTAAGAGTAGAAGCATAGTAATAAGTAGTCTATACATATTGGAAGAAGAAGTGGCATTTGTTCATCTTTAGTTAATTATGATTCCGCACGAATCGAATCGAGTGTTTGAGGAATAAAAAGGGAGGGGAAAAAGGGACTTGTGTATCGTGTTCAGATGAGTTCCTTACGTGAAAATGAAAATCGGAGTTGTGGGACCAGGAGCTATTGGTCTATTGTATACATTTTATTTACAAAAAAGTAATCAAGATGTTACGTTGTTTACAAGGACAGCTAAGCAGGCTGACGAATTAAATATAACGGGTGTAACTTGTATTAGGGAGGGGAAACGTGAAACGGTATTCCCGCCAGTATTACCAATAAATAGTATGCTAGACCAGCAGCTAGATTATATATTTATTGCTGTTAAGCAATATCATATAACTGACATACTACCTTTTGTGCGAGGGAAATCCTCATTAGTCTTTTTGCAAAATGGAATGTCGCACCTTCATGTTATGCAGAAAATAGATAATGACAATATTGCAGTTGGAATTGTGGAGCACGGTGCAAAAAAGGAAGAAAGGCATACCGTTTATCATACAGGGATAGGTGTAACGAAGTTTGGAATCGTGCGCGGTCGGTCTATACATTTTGAAAAAATATGTAATTGCTTTCCTTTTCCGCATTTTCCAATTCGAATAGAAGATGATTGGAAGGATGTTATGCACAAAAAATTAGTAGTGAATGTATGTATCAATCCATTGACGGCATTATTACAGGTCAAGAACGGAGAATTGATTACGAACCCGTTTTTTTATCAGATGATGGAGCAAGTATTTCAGGAAGTCGTTTTTCTCGTTAAAGAAGAAAAAGAAATGGTATGGGAAATGGTACGTCATGTATGTGAAAGAACGGCTCATAATACATCATCTATGCTGGCAGATGTAAGGGCGAATAGACAAACAGAGATTGGTGCGATTGTTGGATATGTATTAGAAGAAGCTAAGAAACAGCAACGATCCGTTCCGACACTTCAATTTTTGTTCGATGCAATAAAAGGGTTAGAAGTAAAAGTATAAGTGTAATTCTTTGCTTTTACGTGAAACATTGACTACAATGTGGATTGGTGAGAGAACAGGATACGAAAGGAAGAATTATATGGAGATAAAAGAAATCTCTGTTCCGCAACAAGGTGTTGTAGCGGACTATATGAACGGTAAAAAAGAGATACAGTCGTGTTTTGATTATATGTTAACAGAAGATGCTTTTAAACAGCGTGTACAAGATTTGCGTGAGAGGGAGTTTTTCCGCCAAGATTTAGTAGCGCATTTATTAGAATATAATACAAAATTACAAGCGGGAGAAGCTACAATTCAAAATGTAAAAGCGCTTGGAGATGAAGATACATATGTTGTTATAGCTGGACAACAAGCTGGGTTATTAACTGGACCACTTTATACAATTCATAAAATTATTTCAGTTTTACAGCTTGCGAAGGAAAAGGAAGAAAGTTTAGGTGTTAAAGTTGTTCCTGTTTTCTGGATTGCTGGTGAAGACCATGATATGGATGAAATTAATCATACTTTTGTAACGAAGAATAAAAAAATAAAAAAGACCATTTTTCATGATCGTAATCCGAAAAAGGCGAGTGCTTCAGAGTCTGAGCTTTCTTTGGAAGACTGTAGAAAGTGGATTGAAGAAATTTTTAAAACATACCCTGAAACGAATTTTACAAAGGATGTACTGCAATTTATTGATGATTCTTTAAGGGAATCGAATACGTATGTAGATTTCTTTGGTCACCTTATTATGAAAATGTTCGTGAATTCTGGTTTAATTCTTGTCGATTCGCATCATCCTGAATTAAGAAAATTAGAAGTGCCGTTTTTTAAACAAATTGTAAGTAAGTATAAAGAAGTGCAAGAGGGGCTTCATAACCAACAGGAAGTAATTAAAGAATTAGGATATAAGCCAATTATTGAAACAAAGTCTAATGCAGTACATATATTCATGGAAATTGATAATGAGCGAGTGTTGCTTGAAGACAATCAAGGGAAGTTTGTTGGGAAGGATGGGACGTATTCCTTTTCATATGAGGAATTGATTGAAGAGATGGAAAGAAGCCCAGAGCGCTTTAGTAATAATGTTGTAACGCGCCCTCTTATGCAAGAGTATCTATTTCCTACGCTGGCGTTTATTGGAGGTCCAGGGGAATTAGCTTACTGGAGTGAATTACAACAAGTCTTCCATACTATCGGTTTCCGAATGCCGCCTGTCGTTCCTCGTATTACAATCACTTATATTGAGAGGGATATAGCGACAGATTTACACGATTTACAATTGCAAGAGAGTGACCCGTTTTTAAATAACGTAGATAAGTTGCGTGAAAACTGGCTATCTAATCAAATAGAGGAACCGATAGATGAACGATTTGTAGAGGCGAAAAAAGAAATAATTGATATTCATAAGTCATTACAACAATTTGTGAAGAAAATAGATCCTGGATTAAGTTCGTTTGCAGGGAAAAATGAGTTCAAAATTAATGAACAAATTGAATTGTTGGAAAGAATGTTGAAAAGAAATGTTGAGAAAAAACATGAAGTGGAACTAAATAAATTCCGTCGTATACAATTTGCAATCCGTCCATTGGGAGCGCCGCAAGAGCGTGTGTGGAATGTATGTTACTACTTAAATCAGTTCGGTTTGGATTTCGTTGATCGTGTAATGGAAAAACCGTTTTCTTGGAATGGAAAACATCACGTTATAAAACTATAGAATCTTGCTCTTAGGAGCAGGATTTTATTTTTATCCCGTTGAATTTACTGTGAAGTGAAATTTTTCTGAATTATTAATTTCAAAGAGGTTAATATCGTAATTATGCAGGATACTTAAATATATGACAAAATAGCACAAAATGTAAACGTATTATTATCTTTTTCGACAGTTTTTTATTTAAATTCCCGCAAAAGATGATAAAATTTAGTATATAATAAAAGAAAATAGCGATTTGTATAGTATGCTGCCTTTGTAGGCAAGTTAAATGAGTCGTTCTTTCATAGTATTTCGTTCTCTAGTCGTAAAATATGCGTTTAGAGGAGGAGATACATTCAACATAATTAATTGGAAAAAGAGTAGGTGCAACAATGTTTAATCACGTAACAGTGCTTTTGAAGGAAACAGTAGATGGCTTAGATATAAAGCCAGGTGGTACATATGTAGATTGTACACTGGGGGGAGGAGGACATAGTTCTTATTTATTATCCCAATTAACTGAAGGCGGAAGATTAATCGCGTTTGATCAAGATGAGATAGCAATTCAAAATGCGAAAGAAAAATTCTCTTCATACGGTGAACAGTTCATAACAGTAAAGAGTAATTTCCGTTACCTATCTGAAAAACTACAGGAATTAGGTATAACAGAAGTAGACGGTATTTTATTTGATTTAGGTGTTTCATCCCCGCAATTAGATACACCAGAGCGTGGCTTTAGTTACCATCATGATGCACCGTTAGATATGCGAATGGATCAAGATGCCCCATTAACAGCTTATGATGTTGTAAATAGCTGGTCATATGAACAACTTGTAAGAATTTTCTTCCAGTATGGCGAAGAGAAATTTTCAAAACAAATAGCAAGAAAAATTGAAGCGTATCGTGAGAATAAAGCTATTGAAACGACAGGGGAATTAGTAGAGCTAATTAAAGAGGGTATTCCAGCTCCTGCTCGTAGAACGGGTGGACATCCTGCGAAGCGAGTGTTCCAGGCAATCCGTATTGCGGTAAATGATGAATTGAAAGTATTTGAAGAAGCGTTGGAATCTGCAATTGAGATGGTCAAGCCGGGCGGAAGAGTTAGTGTTATAACATTCCATTCTTTAGAAGACCGTATTTGCAAAACGACGTTTAAGCGAAATAGTACAACGCCACAATTGCCGCCAGGATTACCAATTATTCCTGATGAATTTAAGCCGAAATTAAAGCTTATTACAAGAAAACCGATTTTACCTTCTGATATAGAGTTAGAAGAAAATAATCGAGCGCGTTCTGCGAAATTGAGAATCGCTGAAAAACGATAAAAAGGGGAGAGAGGTATGAGTAACTTAGCTGTAAAGTACAAGCAACAAGCGCAAGAAGAGGTTCAGATTCAAACGCCCCCACAGCAGATGGTTCAGCCAAAAGCTAAAGCGAAGATTACAAGAATCGAAAAACTGTTGTATGTAGCGTTTATTGGCTTTTTATTGTATGCCTGTGTAGCGTTTATTGGAAATAAAGCAGGCCTTTATCAAGTTAATGTAGAAGCTGCGACAATAGAACAAAAAATTGTACAGCAGCAAAAAGAAAATCAAGAGTTACAGGCTGAAGTAGAGAAGTTAAGTCGTTATGAACGAATCGCTGAAGTTGCAAAAAAACACGGGCTAGAAATTAATGCGAATAATGTGAAAGGCCTCAAATAAGGCAATAGGTGTGAAGGAAAAATGAAGAGAAATATGACTAAATTTCATACCAATAAGGGAGCAGGGTATTTTATGATTTTATTCCTCCTGCTCTTTTTGCTGTTATTAGCCCGATTTTTTTACATACAAGCGACAGGAACAGTGCATAATCAGGATTTGGATAAACTCGCTCAGCAAAAACATAGTAAAACAGGAGTTCTCGAAGCAAATCGCGGGACGATTTATGATCAAAACGGTCATGTGTTAGCGCAAGATGCAAACTCTTATAAACTTGTAGCGGAACTAAAAGGTGCGAAGCCGGTTGAGAATAAAGAGGATACCGCCAAGAAAATTGCGGGCGTACTCGGAAAAGATGAAAAGAAGATTTTAGATACGTTAAATAAAAAGGATAAAAGTCAGGTTGAATTTGGAACGCTAGGTAAAGATTTGACGAAGGAACAGAAGGAACAAATAGAAGCATTGAAATTGCCAGGTATATCATTTATTACTGAAAATGCAAGAGTGTATCCAAACGGTGATTTTGCATCTTACGTCATAGGACATGCAAAACCAAATGATAAAGGAACCTCAGTAGGTTATTTTGGTTTAGAACAAAGCTTAGATAAATATTTAAGTGCTTCTAACGGAGAAGTAGCTTATACAGGCGATCGTAGAGGTGTATCTCTTGATGGCGGGAAAGTGAATGTAAAGGTACCTAAAAATGGAGAAAATGTATATTTAACGCTTGACCAGCGTATTCAAAGTTATTTAGAAGACGCAATGAAAGAAGCGAGTAAACATTATGATCCAGAAAGCTTAATAGGAATTGTTGCGGATCCAAAAACAGGGAAAATATTAGCGATGTCTACTAAACCTAGTTATGATCCAAATGATCGTCAAATTAAATATTTCTTCAATGATGCGATTGCAAATGCATTTGAACCTGGATCAACAATGAAAATTTTCACGCTAGCAGCAGCTATTAATGAAGGCGTGTATAAGGGACAAGATTATTACCAGTCTGGTACATATCAAGTCGGGAACCGCAAAATAAAAGATCATAATGGCGGCGCTGGATGGGGATCTATCACATTTGATGAAGGGGTAGAGCGCTCTTCCAACGTAGCGTTTGCTATTTTAGGTGATCAAAAACTTGGTCCAGACCGTTTCAGAAAGTATATCCATGCTTTCGGATTAGATGAAAAAACGAATATTGATTTACCTGGTGAAGGTTCAAATACCATTTTATTCGATCAGCAAATACAGCAAGTAACAACAGCTTTTGGACAAGGCTCTACTGTAACACCAATTCAGCTTGTACAAGCTGCAACTGCTATTGCGAACGATGGAAAAATGATGAAACCTTATACAATTGATAAAATTGTAGATCCGATAACAGGGGAAGTAAAATTAGAACATAAGCCAGAAGAAGTGGGCAAACCTGTTACAAAAGAGACAGCAGCGCAAGTAAGACAGTTATTAGAACGCGTTGTTACATCGCCGAAAGGAACAGGAACTGCTTATAAAGTCGATGGCTATTCAGTTGGTGGTAAAACAGGAACAGCGCAAATTCCGGATGGAAAAGGAGGCTATATGACGGGAAGAGAGAATTATATATTCTCATTCTTAGGGATGGCACCTATGGACGATCCGCAACTTGTTGTGTATCTAGCTGTTAAACAGCCCAAATTGAAAGATGATGAGAGCGGCGCACAACCTTTAGCTGATATTTTTAAATATGTAACGAAGAATAGTTTAGAGTATTTAAAGATTAAGCCTAATGAAGTGAAAGATCCGAAGAAATATGTGAAAGAGCAGCAAACTGCTGTTCCAGATGTAACGGGAAAAACGATGGAAGAAGCGAAAAAAGCCATTGATAAAGCCAAACTTCGTCCAATCGTATTAGGTGAAGGGAAAGTGCAGCAACAAGTACCGAAAGCGACTGAACAAACATTGAAGGGTGACCGAGTCTTCTTAGTGGGAGATAAACCTACAATGCCAAATATACAAGGCTGGGCACTTCGTGATGTTATGAATTTAGCAAAAACATTAAAGCTTAACCTAAAACCTACTGGTACAGGATACGTAACCGAACAAAGTGTACCAGAAGGAACGTTGTTGCAACCTGGTACAGAGTTAGGTGTAACACTTGTACCGCCACTTGAACCACAACAAGAAGCAGAAAAGCCGTAATGGTAAAAGAGAAGAAGTTCTAATTAAATAAGTACAAGCATATATTGGAACAAGCTAGGCGTAAGGGAGGCTTGTTCCAATATGCGTGTATCAAATGTAACAGTTAGAAAACGACTTATTTTTATACTCATATCAGGTATACTTATTTTCACTATCATCGATATTCGTCTTGGATATGTGCAATTTTTTCTTGGGAATATGTTAACGGATCGTGCGAAAGATTCATGGAGTCGTAATATTACTTTTGAACCTGAACGTGGGAAAATTTTAGACCGAAATGGTGTGGAACTTGCCACGAATAAAAGTGCTCCAACTGTCTTTGTTGTACCGAGGCAAATTGAAAAACCAGCAGAGACTGCAGAGAAGTTAGCTGCAGTATTAGGTGTGGAAAAAGATGAGATTTATAAGAGGATTACAAAAAAAGAATCTATTGTAAGGTTAGATAAAGGCGGAAGGAAAATATCACATGATAAGGCGAAAGAGGTAAGAGGATTAAGTTTGAAAGGTGTTTATATCGCAGAGGACTCTATCCGGTACTATCCATTTGGCAACTTTTTATCACACGTATTAGGGTTTGCAGGTAGTGATAACCAAGGTCTTATGGGACTAGAAAAATATTATGATAAAGAACTGAATGGTGATGAAGGTCATGTGCGCTTTTTTGCAGATGCAAAAGGGCAAAGGATGCCTAATGTTGGTGATGATTTCAAAAAACCAGAAGCTGGTTTGAATTTAGGATTAACAATTGATGCACGTATTAATAGAATTATGGAAAGAGAAATGAATATCGCAGAGTCGACATATAATCCAGATGGTATGATTGCGATTGCGATGAATCCGAAAAATGGTGAAATTTTAGGTATGTCGAGTCGGCCGAGTTTTGATCCGGCAGATTTTCAAAGTGTTTCTCCAGAAGTGTACAATAGAAATTTACCAGTATGGAGTACGTATGAACCTGGTTCAACATTTAAAATCATTACGTTAGCCGCAGCTTTGAATGAAAATTTAGTAGACTTAGAGAAAGATACGTTTTATGATGATGGAGCAGCTGAAGTTGGTGGAGCAAGATTGAAATGCTGGAAAGCAGGAGGCCATGGTAGCCAAACGTTTTTAGAAGTAGTTCAAAACTCTTGTAACCCAGGATTTATCGAGCTGGGTGATCGTCTTGGTAAAGACCGATTGTTTAAATACATTCGTAATTTTGGTTTTGGACAAAAAACCGGAATTGACCTGCAAGGTGAAGGTAGTGGGATTTTATTTAATTTAGACAAAGTCGGTCCAGTCGAGCAAGCAACAACTTCATTCGGTCAAGGTGTTTCTGTTACGCCAATTCAACAAGTGGCGGCGGTAGCAGCAGCTGTAAACGGTGGAACATTGTATCAACCGTATATAGCTAAAGAATTTATTGATCCGAAAAACAATCAAGTTGTAAGTAAAAAGACACCTGTGGAAAAAAGAAAAGTTATTTCCAAGGAAACTTCAGAAAAAGTTCGGTATGCATTAGAGAATGTTGTAGCAAAGGGATCTGGTAAAGGTGCTTTTATTGATGGGTATCGTGTAGGTGGGAAAACAGGTACGGCTCAAAAAGTGAAAGATGGTAAATATTTAGAGAATAATTATATTGTATCTTTTATCGGTTTTGCTCCAGCAGATGATCCAGAAATTGTTGTCTATGTTGCTGTTGATAATCCGAAAGGTGTAACGCAATTTGGTGGAGTAGTAGCAGCTCCAATTGTTGGGAATATTCTTCGGGATGCACTTCCTGTTATGGGAGTGAAACCGAGAAAAGAACAAGTTGAGAGAGAATATAAATGGGGCGATACACCAACTGTGGAAGTTCCGAATTTAATTGGTATGAAAAAGAAAGACTTACAGACGCAACTCGTCGATTTGAAGCTTGATATAAGTGGAGACGGAGAGAAAGTCATTAAGCAGTCCCCAGAAGCAGGAGCTAAAGTGAAAGAAGGCTCAAAAATTAGAATTTACTTCGGGAATTAAAGGTAACCTAGTACGTTTTATGGTACAATTGGTGGAAGTGAGTTCTTTATAGAAGAGTTACTTAATTTGAGACCGCAAGAGTCTCGGTTATAAATAGGTCTATTTATTAGACAGAGTAGCACTTACCTCCTATTTTACATAATTAGGAGGTAACGTGTTGCTTATTAATAAAAGAGATAAATACACAATGTAGAGAGGGTTTAGTGAAATGAAGTTGCATACACTTGTATCATGTTTGCATGATTTTCCAGTTGTTCCAAAAGAAAATCCAGAAATCACATCTATAGAAGCTGATTCACGTAAAGTGAAAGAAGGAAGCTTATTTGTATGTATGAAAGGATATACGGTTGATAGCCATGATTTTGCTAAGCAAGCAGCGGCACAAGGAGCGGCTGCTATTGTTGCGGAAAGACCAATTGATGTTGACGTTCCAGTTGTACTTGTGAAAAATACTTTTCGTTCGTTAGCGGTTTTAGCTGATTATTTTTATGGTCAACCAACACACAAGTTACATTTAATCGGTATTACAGGTACAAATGGAAAGACAACAACATCGCATATTATGGATGAGATTATGCGCGCACATGGTCATAAAACGGGGCTAATTGGAACGATTAATATGAAAATCGGTGATGAAACATTTGAGGTGAAAAATACAACACCAGATGCACTAACACTTCAACAGACGTTTGCAAAAATGGTTGAACACGGTGTGGATAGCACAGTAATGGAAGTTTCGTCACATGCTTTAGATCTTGGCCGTGTACATGGATGTGATTATGATGTAGCGGTGTTTACAAATTTAACACAAGATCATTTAGACTATCATAAAACGATGGAAGAATATAAACATGCAAAAGGGTTGCTATTTGCGCAACTTGGCAATAGTTATAATCATAATCGTGAAAAATACGCGGTATTGAATAACGATGATGCTGTAACAGCGGAATATATGAGAAGTACTGCAGCAACTGTTGTAACGTATGGAATTGATACAACAAGTGATGTTATGGCCAAAGATATCGTTATGACAAGTGGTGGAACTACATTTACGCTTGTAACACCGTATGAGAGTGTAGATGTTACGATGAAATTAATTGGGAAATTTAATGTATATAACGTACTAGCTGCGACAGCGGCAGGACTTGTTTCCGGTGTAAGTTTAGAAACAATCATCGATGTAATAAAGGAACTAGCTGGAGTTCCAGGACGTTTTGAAGTCGTTGATGGTGGACAAAATTATACAGTTATTGTTGATTATGCACATACGCCAGATAGCTTAGAAAATGTATTGAAAACAGCAAAACAGTTTGCAAAAGGTGACGTATATTGCATCGTCGGTTGTGGCGGTGATAGAGATAGAACGAAGAGACCAATCATGGCAAGTGTTGCAACACGATATGCAACTCACGCAATTTACACTTCAGATAATCCAAGAAGTGAAGAGCCAGGAGCTATTTTAGATGATATGGTACATGGTGCAAATGGAAAAAATTACGAAGTAATTATTGATAGAAAAGAAGCGATATACCATGCAATTGCTAACGCAAAAGCTGAAGATATTATCATTATTGCTGGTAAGGGTCATGAAACATATCAAATTATTGGTAAAGATGTTCATCATTTTGACGATCGTGAAATCGCTAAAGAAGCAATTACAGAGCGTTTAAACAACGAAGAGTAACAACGTGAGAGGAGGACTACATGTGCTTGAGCAAGGTTTATTAGTAACGGCTGGGGTAGCATTCTTAATTTCTGTTGCCCTTTCGCCATTGTTTATTCCATTTTTAAGAAAATTAAAGTTCGGACAGAGTATTCGTGATGAGGGACCAAAATCACATCAAAAAAAATCAGGGACACCGACAATGGGTGGTATCGTCATATACGTATCTATGATGGTAACTTCACTTATTATGGCGATTAAGTTTAATCATTTAGGTGCAGAGGTATCGTTATTACTATTAGTGACATTTGGTTACGGATTGATTGGATTTTTAGATGACTACATAAAGGTAGTGAAGAAGAGAAATCTTGGTTTAACATCAAAACAAAAATTAGTAGGTCAGCTTGTTATTGCTATTGCGTTCTTTTTAATTGGAAAAGGGCAAGCGTTCCACACATACATCATGATTCCGGGAACGGATGTTAAGTTTGAATTAGGTTGGGCGTATTTTGTACTTGTACTATTTATGCTTATTGGTGGATCAAATGCAGTTAACTTAACTGACGGTTTAGATGGTTTATTATCAGGAACAGCTGCTATTGCATTTGGAGCATTTAGTATTATTGCTGTGGCACAAGAGCAATTTGGAGTAGCAATATTCTGTATGGCAGTTGTAGGAGCTGTACTTGGATTTTTAGTATTCAATGCGAATCCAGCAAAAGTGTTTATGGGAGATACAGGTTCATTAGCTTTAGGTGGAGCCATTGCAGCTGTAGCAATTTTATTAAAACAAGAATTGCTACTTGTAATCATTGGCGGAGTATTCGTAATGGAAACTTTATCGGTTATTATTCAGGTTATTTCGTTTAAAACAACAGGAAAACGTGTCTTTAAAATGAGCCCATTACACCATCATTATGAATTATGTGGTTGGTCAGAATGGCGTGTTGTTGTGACGTTTTGGTCTGTAGGATTTTTATTAGCTGTGTTAGGAATTTATATCGGGGTGTGGATGTAATTGAAAACTGTAACTGAATTTCAAAATAAGAATATTCTTGTATTAGGCATTGCAAAAAGTGGTTATGCAGCAGCTACATTGTTACAAAAGTTAGGGGCAAATGTTATTGTAAATGACGGAAAGCCTTTGGCAGAGAATGTACTTGCTGCAGAATTACAAGCAAAAGGAATGGATGTTGTATGCGGTGGTCATCCTTTAGAATTATTAGAGAGAAATATTGCTCTTGTAGTAAAAAATCCAGGAATCCCGTATTCTAATCCAATATTAGTTGCTGCGAAAGAAAAGCAAATTCCAATTGTTACGGAAGTTGAATTAGCATATCGTATTTCAGAAGCACCATTTGTTGGGATTACGGGGTCTAACGGTAAAACGACGACGACAATGCTTACATTTGAAATGCTAAAAGAAGGACAAAAGCATCCTATAATTGCAGGGAACATTGGAACTGTAGCGTGTGAAGTAGCACAGGATGCAAAAGAAAATGAAGTTGTAGTTACAGAGCTTTCATCGTTCCAACTGATGGGAGTAGAATTGTTCCAACCTAAAATTGCTGCGTTTTTAAATTTATTTGAGGCCCACTTAGATTATCATGGGACGAAGAAAGAATATGGTTTAGCAAAAGCAAATATTTTTAAAAACCAAACAGAAAATGATTATAGTGTAATAAATGCAGATGATGCAGATGTGATGGCTTTATCTGCTTATAGTAAGGGTCAAAAAGTACTCTTCTCAACAACGAAAGAAATTGAAGATGGTGCGTGTATAAAAGATAACGCTCTTTATTTTAAAGGTGAAAAAGTTGTTGAAGTAGGCGATATCGTTTTACCTGGTCAACATAATTTAGAAAATATTTTAGCAGCGATGAGTATCGCAAAATTATTGGGTGTTTCTAATGAAGCGATTACGGCGGTGCTAAAACGTTTTACAGGTGTAAAACATCGTTTAGAATATGTAACAACTATAAACAACCGTAAGTTTTATAATGACTCAAAAGCAACGAATATGTTAGCGACAGAGAAAGCTTTATCTGCGTTTACACAACCGACTGTGTTATTAGCAGGTGGGCTGGATCGTGGAAATGAATTCGATGATTTAATTCCGTATTTCAAAAATGTTAAAGCGATTGTAACATTTGGACAAACAGCTCCAAAATTAGTAAGAGCTGCACAAAAAGCGGGATTAGATACGATTGAAAGTGTCGATACTTTAGATGAAGCTGTAGTGAAAGCTTATGCTCATTCTACAGATGGCGATGTAATTCTTCTTTCTCCAGCATGTGCAAGCTGGGATCAATTTAAAACATTTGAAGAAAGAGGAGACATTTTTATACAAGCTGTGCATAAACTTATATAAAGTAAATCAAAACATCAGTAGGCTAACACCTACTGATGTTTTGTTACATAGGGCAAAAGTTTCTGCCTAAAGAGGTGGTGTTTATGGGTAATGAAGAAAACGCCTGATTTTATTCTCATCATCGTTACACTTGCGTTGTTAACAATCGGAATGATTATGGTTTATAGTGCGAGTGCGGTTTGGGCCTCTTATAAAATGGGGGACTCATTCTTTTTTGCAAAAAGGCAATTGCTATTCGCAGGTCTTGGTGTAGTGGCTATGTTTTTTATTATGAAAATTGATTATTGGGTGTGGCGTACGTATTCAAAAGTAATTTTGCTAGTGTGCTTCATTCTTCTTATTCTCGTTCTTATTCCTGGAGTAGGTCTTGTTCGAGGAGGAGCGCGAAGTTGGATTGGAATCGGGGCATTTTCCATTCAACCGTCCGAATTTATGAAATTTGCGATGATCATTTTCTTAGCGAAATTTTTAGCGGAACGACAGAAATTAATTACCTCTTTTAAACGTGGTTTACTACCAGCTCTAGGTTTTGTATTTCTTGCTTTCGGAATGATTATGTTACAGCCGGACCTTGGTACAGGAACGGTAATGGTTGGGACATGTATCATTATGATATTTATCTCAGGAGCAAGGGTCTTTCACTTTGCAATGTTTGGTTTGCTTGGTGTAGCAGGATTTGTAGGGCTAATTGCATCAGCACCGTATCGGATGAAACGTATTACATCATATTTAGACCCGTGGTCAGATCCGCTTGGAAGTGGATTTCAAATTATTCAATCGTTACTCGCAATTGGACCAGGTGGATTATTCGGGCTTGGACTTGGACAAAGTAGACAAAAGTTTCTTTATTTACCTGAACCGCAAACAGACTTTATATTTGCAATCTTATCCGAGGAATTAGGTTTTATTGGTGGTTCATTTGTGTTATTATTATTTAGTCTATTATTATGGCGTGGAATTCGTATAGCTTTAGGAGCGCCAGATTTATATGGTACGTTTTTAGCAGTAGGTATTGTGGCGATGATTGCGATTCAAGTAATGATTAATGTTGGTGTTGTAACAGGATTGATGCCTGTTACGGGTATTACTTTGCCGTTTTTAAGTTATGGTGGATCAAGTTTGACATTAATGTTAATGGCAGTAGGTGTATTATTAAATATAAGTCGCCATTCTCGCTACTAAACCCTGTTTTATAAGACAGGGTTTTTCGTATGTGTACGAAGAAACAATATGTATATAGAAATAAATACGACTGTAATAAGAAAAAGAGAAGCGGAGGAGTTAGTAGTGCGTGTATTAGTAAGTGGTGGGGGCACTGGAGGTCATATTTATCCGGCTCTTGCTTTAATAAGAGAAATAAAAAAATTAAATCCGGAAGCAAGGTTTTTATATATTGGTACGGAGAATGGATTAGAGAGCACAATCGTGCCCAAAGCAGGTATACCGTTTCAATCTATAGTTATAAGTGGATTTAAGCGTAAAATATCGTTAGATAACGTGAAAACGGTGATGCGTTTCCTAAAAGGTGTACAAGATAGTAAACGATATATTCGTCGTTTTAATCCAGATATTGTAATTGGAACAGGTGGATATGTATGTGGACCTGTTGTATATGCTGCGGCAAAATTAGGTATTCCAACTATTGTACATGAACAAAATAGTGTACCTGGTGTAACGAATAAATTTTTAAGCCGCTATGTTGATAAAGTTGCAGTTTGTTTTGAAGCGGCTGCAGAACATTTTCCGCAGTCAAAAGTGGTCATGACAGGAAACCCACGAGCGTCAGAAGTAATGGATCAAAATGGAATGAAAGGAAAACGTTCAGTAGGTTTATCTCTTCCTAAAAAATCCGTGCTTATTTTTGGTGGCAGCCGTGGGGCTAGACCAATTAACGATGCTTTCGTAGAGGCAATTGAACAGTTTGGAAATAAAAGTTACGAAATATTGTATGTAACAGGTGAAGTTCATTACGACAAAGTGATGGATGCAGTGAAGCAAAAAGGGAATCCGAATAATGTTATTATTAAACCTTTCATTCATAATATGCCAGAAGTACTTACAGGTGTAGACCTGGTTGTCTCAAGGGCTGGAGCAACAACACTTGCAGAATTAACAGCGTTAGGTAAGCCAAGTGTGTTAATTCCGAGTCCTTATGTAACAAATAACCATCAGGAAAAAAATGCACGTTCTGTTGTCGATAAAGGAGCAGCAAAAATGTTGCTTGAAAAAGATTTAACAGCTGAAACACTTATTCGTGATATTGACGAGATTTTATTAGATGCACAAACATTACAAAATATGAAGCTTGCTGCTGGGCAATTAGGTATTCCAGATGCAGCAAATAAGTTGTATGAAGTAATGAATAAGCTTGTAAAAAAATAACGTTAGTTGAACGCCCTGCATACTACTGTAATAAGGATGCTTAGTATGGGGGAGATTGTTTATGGAGCAATTAGTAAATGAGCTTATAGAAGCAAATGTTGGTCGTGTGTTAGTGGATGAACCGTTAGCACGTTATACAACTATGAAAATAGGTGGACCAGCTGATATTTTAATTGTGCCAAAGCATGTTGCCGGTATTGAAAAAACGTTGCAGTTAGTAAAGAAATATAAAACAAAGTGGACTGTAATTGGTCGTGGTTCAAACCTTCTTGTATCTGATCTAGGTATAGAAGGTGTCGTTATTCGTTTAGGAGAAGGATTAGACCACTTAGAAGTCGAAAAACATAGAGTAAGAGTTGGTGGTGGGTATCCCCTGATTAAATTATCAACTTTACTTAGTCGTCAAGGGTTAGCTGGTCTGGAGTTCGCAAGTGGTATTCCAGGAAGTGTTGGCGGTGCAGTGTATATGAATGCAGGAGCACATAAATCGGATATATCAAACATATTCTCAAAAGCTCTTATTTTGTTTGAAGATGGAACAATCGACTGGTTAACGCATGAAGAAATGGAGTTTTCCTATCGTACATCTGTATTGCAAACGAAACGTCCTGGTATTGTTTTGGAAGCTGAGTTTCAATTACAGATAGGAGAGCGTGAGGGAATTGTAAGTGTCATGCAAAAGAATAAAGATTACCGCCGTGAAACACAGCCATGGAATCACCCTTGTGCAGGAAGTGTGTTTCGGAATCCAATTCCATACTTTGCAGGAGATTTAATAGAGAAGGCGGGGCTTCGTGGTTATCAAATAGGTGGAGCTCAAATTTCTGAAATGCATGGGAACTTCATTATTAATACTGGTGGAGCTAGCGCGCAAGATGTATTATCTTTAATAGCATTAGTAAAACAAACAATCAAGGATAAATTTAGCGTAGAAATGCATACAGAAGTAGAAATCATTGGAAGATAACGGTTATTCGTTCCGCTCATTATCATTTATGTTATAATAAGAAGATAAGAACGGCATGAGGAACATGCCGTTCTTTATGTTACGTAGGGGGATCGTACATGAAAAATAGTAAAGTGATTAAACTACAGGATCGTGTACCAAAGTTAAAAAATCAACAGAAAAAAAACAAGAAAAATGTTAATCATCGGTTGATTTTATACATATCAATTTTATTTTTATTAGTGCTCTTTTTAATTTATTTTCGGTCTCCGCTTAGCAATATAAAAAAAATAAGCGTGTTTGGAAATCATTACATGACAGATGAACAAGTGATGAAGGAATCAGGTGTGACATATGATACAAGTTATTTCCGAGTGACAGCACATAAAGCAGAAGAAAACTTAACGAAACGAAAAGAAATTAAAGCAGTAAATGTAAAGAAACGTTTTCCAAATAAAATTGACGTTCATATTGAAGAATATTTAACGATTGGTTATATAAACAAAGATGGGAAATTACAACCGTTATTAGAGAACGGGAAAACACTTGATGTACTCCCGAACGGAAAACTTCCTGTTGCAGCGCCAATTTTTGAACCTTTTAAAGAGGAGAAAATGAAGGAGTTAATTGCTGAGCTTGAAAAATTAACACCAACTATTTTAAGGTCTATTTCTGAAATTCGTTATTCACCGACGAATGCGAATGAAGACCACCTTACTTTATATATGAATGAAGGGTATGAAGTGAGCACTACGATTCAAAATTTCGCAAAACGTATGGAAGCTTATCCACTTATCTTAAAAACAATTGAGCCAGGTAAAAAGGTATTAATTGACTTAGAAGTAGGGGCGTATACGAAAGAATTAGGAGCAGAAGAAAAAAAAGAATAGAATGATAGTTTTTACTACGTTATTGTAGAAAAAACGAAACGAACGTTCTGCTTGGTGCATAGGAATTTACAAGAATGGTTCATTTGATGAAAAATATGTAAAAATTCTTAGATTCATACTAGGATTGGTACAAGTTTCACTTTTCTATGAGTACATCTTAGTGTAGACTTATACTTGGCGGTAATCTTTACACTTGAAATAGAATTATTTCAAGATAAGCAGTTATTCACAGTTTACTGCGATATTCTTAAATGAATGTTAAATAAAAATAAGAAAAATATAGGGTTAAAAAAGGGAAACGTATAAAGACGTTGAATATTTTTCTTATAAATAGTAAAGTTGCGATTGTTGTTCCATATATTGAGTTGTATGGTATAAATAAAGAAGGAGGTGCCAAAGAATGAACAGCAATGAAATATATGTTAGTCTTGACATCGGTACATCCAATGTTAAAGTCATCATTGGTGAAATGGTTAATGACAGCTTAAACATTATTGGTGTTGGAAATGTAAAATCAAATGGTTTAAAGAAGGGATCGATAGTTGATATAGACGAGACTGTTCGATCAATTAAAAAAGCAATTGAACAAGCTGAGCGCATGGTGGGAATCCACATTGAGCAAGTTGTAGTAGGTGTCAATGCAAACCAGGTACAGCTACTTCCTTGTCACGGAGTAGTCGCTGTTTCAAATGAAGATCGTGAAATCGGGAATGAAGATGTCTTACGCGTTCTAGATGCAGCACAAGTTGTGTCAATTGCTCCAGAACGTGAGTTTATTGATGTGGTACCTCGACAGTTCATTGTAGACGGTCTTGACGAGATTAACGATCCGCGCGGGATGATCGGTGTAAGATTAGAAATGGAAGGTACACTTATTACAGGCTCAAGAACTTTACTACATAACCTACTTCGTTGTGTAGAAAAAGCAGGTCTTGAAATTGTTGATATTTGTCTTCAACCTTTAGCGGCTGCAACAGTTGCTATATCTTCAGATGAAAAAAATAGAGGAGTAGCCCTTGTTGATATGGGGGGAGGATCTACAACTTTATCTATTTTTAAAGATGGAGAGTTACAAGCAACGAGCGTATTACCATTAGGTGGAGACCATATAACGAAGGATATTGCGATTGGGTTGAAAACTTCAACAGAAAATGCAGATCAAATTAAGTTGAAATATGGACATGCTTTTTATGATACAGCGTCTGAAGAAGAGATGTTTACGGTTCCTATTATGGGAAGCGATCAAACAGAACAATATTCTCAGTTGGAATTATCGGATATAATAGAGGCTCGTGTAGAGGAAATTTTAATGTTTGTTCAAGATGAAGTGCGTAAGTTAGGAGTAAAGCAAGTAGCTTCTGGTTATGTACTAACTGGTGGAATTGCTTCTATGCCAGGTGTTCTTGATCTTGCATATGATATTTTACATGAAAATGTTCGTATAGCAACTCCTGATTATATTGGCGTGCGTGAGCCCCAATATACAAGTGGAGTAGGATTAATTAAACATTCTTATCAAAAAGCTAAGTTGCGTGGGAAAAATGTACAGGAAAAACAAGAGCATTTTGAACCAGTACCAGCACCAGCTCCAACGCCGGTACAACAGCAACCTGCGAAACAAAAAACGCGTAATCAAAACAATAATAATCAAAATGATGACCGTATGATGTCAAAAGTAAAACGTGTATTCCGTTATTTATGGGATTAAAATTGGACACGAAAAATGAGGTTCTAGGGGGATTTCGACATGTTAGAGTTTGATACTACTCAAGATCAATTAGCGAATATAAAAGTTATCGGTGTCGGCGGTGGCGGAAACAATGCTGTAAACCGTATGATTGAACACGGTGTACAAGGTGTAGACTTTATCGCTGTTAATACTGATGCACAAGCATTAAATCTATCAAAAGCTGAAACGAAAATGCAAATTGGTGGAAAATTAACACGTGGACTTGGTGCAGGTGCAAACCCTGAAGTAGGGAAAAAAGCTGCAGAAGAAAGTAAAGAACAGATCCAAGAAGCACTTCGTGGTGCTGATATGGTATTCGTAACTGCTGGTATGGGCGGCGGAACTGGAACTGGTGCAGCTCCAGTTGTTGCTCAAGTGGCAAAAGAATTAGGTGCATTAACAGTTGGTGTTGTAACACGTCCATTTACATTTGAAGGACGTAAGCGTGCAACACAAGCGGCATCTGGTATTGCGGCATTTAAAGAAAATGTAGATACACTTATTGTAATTCCAAACGATCGCTTATTAGAGATTGTTGATAAAAACACGCCAATGTTAGAGGCATTCCGTGAAGCAGATAACGTATTACGTCAAGGTGTTCAAGGTATTTCAGATTTAATTGCAACACCAGGTTTAATTAACTTAGACTTCGCAGACGTAAAGACAATTATGTCTAATAGAGGTTCTGCTTTAATGGGTATTGGTTCTGGTAATGGAGAAAATCGTGCTGCTGAAGCTGCGAAAAAAGCGATTTCTAGTCCATTATTAGAAACATCTATTGATGGAGCTCAAGGTGTTATCATGAACATTACGGGTGGAGCTAACTTAAGCTTATATGAAGTACAAGAAGCGGCAGACATTGTAGCTTCAGCTTCAGATCCAGAAGTAAATATGATCTTCGGTTCGGTTATTAATGAAGGATTAAAAGATGATATCGTTGTAACTGTAATTGCAACTGGTTTTGATGATACAATTGCAACTCAACCACCAAAACCAATTATCCGTCCGAATGTGAATCACACGCAACAACAGCAACAGCCAGTAGCTCAACCACCAAAACAACGTGAAGTAAAACGTGAAATGAAGCGTGAAGAGCCGGTTGTACATGAGCGTCATTCAGATTCAGATGATATCGATATTCCAGCATTCTTACGTAATCGTCGTAGACGATAAAAGAAAAGGAGCATTTATGCTCCTTTTTTGTTTTATACAGGGAAAAGATCTGCTAAGCAGGTCTTTTTTTGTTATATATTTCACTTGATTCCGCTAATTTTTGTGCAGTCCGATTGATGAGGGTCGATTGAAATCTTACTTTATCCCGCATTAACGAGTAATAAGACCTCACCTCAAAATTCAGCGAAAGCAAAGAAGTTAGGTGGGGGTCGGGCTGCCCGTAAAAGCCCGATTGGTTCAACTAATAATCAGTAGGGTGAAGAAAACACCCACTGATTAAAGTTTCACTTTATATGTAAATAAAAAAGTATAGTATTCTATGAAGCATATACTTTTATTTTTTACCGACAGATTATGTCTAGAAAGCACAAAATAACAAAAAAACACCTCCGCAAATTGACACACTTTCCTATTGGATATGCATTATACTAGTCTCAACTTAAAAAAAGAGGTGAATTGTTTGGTTGTTTACGCCGACGTTGTTTGGTTGTTAAACGCCTGCATTGATTTTCTTTTACTTTTATTAACAGCTACCGTGTTAAAAAAGAAGATCAAAAGATGGAGGCTTGTGTTAGGGGCATTGATAGGTTCAACCATTGTTATTTTTGCCTTTACTCCTTTTGCTTCTGTGATGACACATCCAATTATGAAACTACTGTACTCGTTACTTATTGTGTATACAGCATTTGGGTTTACAACATTTAGAAATTATGCACAAACTGTTTTTACTTTTTATTTTGTAACCTTTATGGTTGGCGGAGGGTTAATGGGCACTCATTTCTTTTTGCAAACGAATGAAATGGTAAATGGGTTGGTTCAATCTCAATCAATTTCTTACGGTGACCCAATTAGCTGGTTGTTTGTTATTTTTGGTTTTCCAGTCATTTATTATTTTTCTAAAAAGCGTATTGAAAGCGTAGAGGTTACAAAAATACACTATGATCAAATTGTGAAATTGAAAATTCAATTAGCTGAAGAGGAGCTAGAACTTGCAGGCTTAATTGATAGTGGAAATCAACTTTATGACCCGTTAACGAAAACACCTGTTATGATTATGCATATTTCATCGTTAGAACATTGTTTGCCAGCTTGGTTAACAGAACAAATTTATTCCAAAACAGAAATTCCTCAAATACCAGAAAATGATTCTGGGTGGGCGACAAAATTACGCTTAATTCCTTTCCGAGCAGTGGGAGTAGAAAGTCAATTTTTATGGGCAATTAAGCCAGACAGTGTACAAATTTATCATGAAGGAAGTTCTATTGTTGTGAACAAAGTATTGATTGGGTTAAATACACAACAGTTGTCAACCAATGGAGAGTATCAATGTATTGTGCATCCGAAAATGTTGATTTCTCAAAAAATGGTAATCGCTTAATAATGGGAGGCGGGATAATATGATGAAATTAAAATTTTATTTAGTATACCTTTGGTATAAAGTATTGCTGAAATTAGGAATTAAGACCGATGAAATTTATTACATTGGTGGAAGTGAAGCGTTACCACCGCCGTTAACGAAAGAAGAAGAGGAAGTTCTTTTAAATAAATTGCCAAAAGGAGATCAGGCGGCAAGATCGTTACTGATTGAACGCAACTTACGGCTAGTCGTATATATAGCGAGAAAATTTGAAAATACAGGGATTAATATTGAAGATTTGATTAGCATTGGAACAATCGGTCTTATTAAAGCGGTGAATACATTTAATCCAGAAAAGAAAATAAAATTAGCAACATATGCCTCACGTTGTATCGAAAATGAAATTTTAATGCATTTGCGCAGGAATAATAAAAATCGTTCAGAAGTTTCTTTTGATGAACCGCTTAACATCGATTGGGATGGAAATGAACTTTTATTATCAGATGTATTAGGTACAGACGATGATATTATTACGAAAGATTTAGAAGCGACTGTGGATCGTCATCTTCTAATGAAAGCATTGCATCAATTAAATGATCGTGAAAAACAAATTATGGAACTTCGGTTTGGGCTTGCTGGAGGAGAGGAAAAGACGCAAAAAGATGTAGCGGATATGCTTGGGATTTCACAGTCATACATTTCGCGTTTAGAAAAAAGAATCATAAAAAGATTACGAAAAGAATTTAATAAAATGGTGTAAAGAATAAGACCAGCCGTTATCTAGGCTGGTCTTATTCTATTTAGTTGTATAAGGAAGGACAACTAAAATAAAAAATGAAGAGAAAACCGCATGCATAAAATCCCCTTCAAAGGAAATACTTTACACTGTACAGCAACTCCCGATAGGAGGGAACACTTTGACGAGAAACAAAGTAGAAATTTGCGGTGTTGATACAGCTAAACTTCCCGTACTAAAAAATGATGAAATGCGTAAATTATTTCGTGAAATGCAAAGTGGAGAGATAAGCGCAAGAGAGAAATTAGTGAATGGAAACTTACGTCTTGTACTGAGCGTCATCCAAAGATTTAATAACAGAGGAGAATATGTTGACGATTTATTTCAAGTTGGTTGTATCGGACTTATGAAATCCATTGATAACTTTGATTTAGGCCAAAATGTAAAATTTTCAACGTATGCTGTGCCGATGATTATTGGGGAAATACGCAGATATTTGCGTGATAACAATCCGATTCGCGTATCTCGCTCCTTACGAGATATTGCGTATAAAGCGTTACAAGTAAGAGAAAAATTGATTGCAGAAAATTCAAAAGAACCGACAGCAATGGATATTGCAAAAGTGCTTGAAGTGACTCATGAAGAAATTGTTTTTGCTTTAGATGCGATTCAAGATCCAGTTTCATTATTTGAGCCGATTTATAACGATGGGGGAGATCCTATCTTTGTTATGGATCAGTTAAGTGATGAAAAACAAAAGGACGAGCAGTGGGTTGAAGAGTTAGCTCTAAAAGAAGGAATGAAGCGTTTAAATGATCGTGAGAAAATGATTATTCGAAAACGTTTCTTCCAAGGAAAAACACAAATGGAAGTTGCAGAAGAAATTGGTATTTCTCAAGCGCAAGTGTCACGTTTAGAGAAATCAGCTATTAAACAAATGAATAAGACGATTCAAGGATAAGGTTTCACCATTTATGGTGAGACCTTTTTATATGTCATATAGTTTGTTTGCGCTCATAGTAGGGGAGCTGTGTTCATATAATGAAAATAATATGAGGTTGGCAAGAGGGTGCTTCCTGTTCATTTGAGAAACAATTTTTTTTCGAGTCGTCATATATAAGGGAGAGGATGAAAGTGATACGAATTTCGGAATTACAGATGAAAGATATAATAAATGTTTCAGACGGAAAAAGGCTGGGTAATATTGGAGATATCGAAATCGATATGAACACAGGAAAAATCGAGTCTATTATTATTTCCAAACAGACACGTATGTTAGGGATTTTTGGGAAAGATATAGAAATTGTAATTCCTTGGAAAGAAATTGTGAAAATTGGGGAAGATGTCATACTTGTTAGAGTAAGTTCTGTTAATTCTGTAACAGAATCAATACAAACACCGACAATTTCATAAAGAATATTACAAATTCCTCTTTTTTTTCTGTTAGGATTATGAAAAAATAAAAGTATGGTAAAATAGACAGGAAGTACCATGCTTTTTTATGTTATTTTAATTAAAAGGAGCCGCTATTATGAGAGAGCCATTTAAATATGTGGACGGTATACTGTATTTACAAGCGTGGAAAGAACTTGGGAACATTACTGCTGGATTTACGACAAAAGATGGTGGGGTAAGTACGGACTCCTTTCATGCGATGAATTTAGGATTACATGTGAATGATATTGCGGAGAACGTTCATGAAAATAGACGCATTTTAGCAAATAAGTTACAAAAACCATTAGAAAACTGGATTTGCTCTGAACAAGTTCATGATCATCATGTTGAAAAAGTGGGAGAACAGGAAAAAGGAAGTGGCGTTTATTCATATGAAGACGGCATTTCAAAAACAGATGGCATTTATACGACTAATAATGATGTTCTTCTAACATCTTGTTACGCGGATTGTGTTCCACTCTATTTTTATGCACCATCACATGGTATGATAGGACTTGCGCATGCTGGATGGAAAGGGACTGTAAAAGAGATTGCAAAAGAAATGATTCAAAAATGGAATGCAGAAGGGATTTCAAGTGATGAAATTCATGTTGCGATTGGACCAGCAATTGGATCTTGTTGTTACGTTGTTGATGATCGAGTGTTAACAGCAGCAGAGCAAGTAGTAAACGGTTCTGTCCCTTATAAAAAAATTACTGACGGACAGTATGCAATTAATTTAAAAGAAATTAATCGTATATTATGTTTACAAGTAGGTATAAAAGAAGAGAATATTGTAATGTCATCTCTTTGTACAAGCTGTGAAGAACAACTCTTTTTCTCTCATCGTCGTGATCAAGGTAAGACGGGAAGAATGTTGAGTTTCATAGGTTTTAAGGAGGAAGAAAGCAAGTGACAGTACAAACAAATTTAACAACTGTAAACGAATCAATTAAACAATCTTGCGCACGAGCAGGACGTTCGTTGCAAGATATTAAACTCGTTGCGGTTACAAAAACGGTAGGAATTGAAAAAACAAACGAAGTAATTGAAGCAGGAATTATCGATTTAGGTGAAAATAGAAATGAAGGTTTCTTACAGAAGTACGAACATTTCGGTTCAAAAGTGAATTGGCATTTTATTGGCTCATTACAAACGAGAAAAGTAAAAGAAATCATTAATGAAATCGATTATTTACATTCATTAGATCGTCTTTCACTTGCAAAAGAAATTCAAAAACGTGCGGATAAGAAAGTGAAATGTTTTATTCAAGTGAAAACATCATCTGAAGAATCAAAGCAAGGATTGGCAATAGAAGAAACCGTTTCTTTTATTCAAAGTTTGCAAGAATTGGATAAGATTGAAGTGGTTGGACTAATGACAATGGCTCCATTTACAGAAGAAGAGGAAGAAATCAGACGCTGTTTTAAGACATTACGTATGCTACAAACAGAAGTACAGGAGTTAGAATTATTACATGCGCCATGTAAAGAATTATCAATGGGAATGTCTAATGATTACACCATTGCAATTGAAGAAGGTGCTACATACATTCGTTTGGGGACGATTTTAGTAGGAAAAGCGTAAAAGGAAGGAGAATCTTATTATGAGTTGGTCAAAAGTAAAATACTTCTTTTTTGATACACCTGAAGAAAAAGAAGCAGCTCAATATAGTTATGAAAAGGAGCAAACAGACATGAAGAAGCAGCAAGATCCGCCAGAACAACAAGATGTTACGTTTCCAAAAGCGCAAACGAAACAAAATGTTGTGAGTATTGAAACAGCGAAGCAATCTTCAAAAGTTGTTTTATTAGAACCACGCACATATTCGGAAGCGCAAGGAATTGCGGACCATTTAAAAGGTAGACGAGCTGTTGTGATTAATTTACAACGAATGTCTACGGATCAAGCTGTACGTATCGTTGACTTTTTAAGTGGTACTGTATACGCTATAGGCGGGGACATTCAAAAAATAGGACCGAAAACATTTATGTGTACGCCTGAAAATGTAGATATAGTTGGGGCAATTTCAGAGTTATTCGGTGAAGAAGAAGACACAAATATAAAGAGGTGGTAATACGCCATGGAAACAGTTTTAAGGCTTTTAGTTACTGCTATCGAGATTTACTCGTGGGCACTTATTATTTACATTCTCCTATCATGGTTCCCAGGTGCAAAGGAATCAACTTTCGGAGATTTTCTTGCCCGTATTTGTGAACCGTATTTAGAACCATTTCGCAGATTTATTCCGCCGCTTGGTATGATTGACATCTCACCACTTGTTGCGATTTTTGCGTTGAGACTTGCTACAAGTGGTTTAGTAACTTTATTCGGCTATTTCTTATAGTAAGAGGTTAAATACATGAGCATCTACGAGCATTTTAGACCTGATGAAGTGGTCTTTGTGGATAAAGTGTTAGAGTGGAAGCGAGCAGCGGAGTACCATCAAGTGAAGTTAACAGACTTTCTTGATCCAAGACAACAACAAATTGTCACGATGGTAATAGGGCAAGGAGATGTTGCTGTACAGTTTGATGGTGCAACGTCTCAAGCAGAGCGCAAAAGAGCACTCATTTATCCGGACTATCTAGTAGTAAATGAAGAGGAATTTCAAGTAGAAGTATTGGAAATTGACTATCCTTCCAAGTTTTATACGCTAGAGCATAGGCAAATATTAGGTACATTTATGTCTCTCGGTTTAACGAGAGAAAAATGTGGTGATATTTTGCTTCAAGAAGATCGTGCCCAAATTGTAGTCGCGAAAGAAGTTGTATCTTATATTGAGATGAACTTACAATCTATAGGAAAAGTGAAAGTCTCCTTATTACCAGTGCAAGGGGAAAAAATTCTACAGATACAAGAAACGTGGGGGGAGAAATCCGGAACAGTTTCTTCACTTCGTTTAGATGTTATGTTAGCTGAAATGTTACATATATCTAGGCAAAAAGTACAACCTTTCATAAAAAATGGTTTAGTAAAAGTGAATTGGAAAACAGTGGAGCAAACCTCTTATGAATGTTATCCAGGAGATGTTTTTTCAGTGAGAGGATATGGACGCAGTAAATTGTTTTCTGTAGAAGGTAGAACAAAGCGCGACAAATGGAGAATTTTGTATGGTATACTAAAATGATTGGTTTTTTAGAAGGAAATCCTCCTATTTTGTCGAAGAAAAGATATAATTGAAAGAGGAAATTTAGATAACTACTTGGAGGTGGCGTTGTGCCGTTAACACCATTAGATATTCATAACAAAGAATTTGGTCGCGGATTCCGTGGCTATGATGAGGATCAAGTAAATGAGTTTCTTGATCAAATTATCAAAGATTATGAATTAGTCATTCGTGAGAAAAAAGCTTTAGAAGAACAAGTTGCGCAATTAGAAGGGAAATTAGATCATTTCTCTAATATTGAAGATACGTTAAACAAATCTATCGTTGTTGCACAAGAAGCAGCGGAAGAAGTAAAACGTAATGCGCAAAAAGAGGCAAAATTAATTGTACGTGAAGCTGAAAAGAATGCAGACCGTATTATTAACGAAGCTTTAGTAAAATCAAGAAAAGTTGCTTTTGATATTGAAGAGCTAAAGAAACAAGCGAAAGTATTCCGCACTCGTTTCCGTATGTTATTAGAAACACAGCTTGAAATGTTAAACAACGATGATTGGGATAAACTAATTGAGTTAGAAGACGAAGTAGACGAGCTGTTGAAAAAAGAAGAAACAGTGTAAGCTTGACGTTTTTCTCATTATTACATATAATTTTAAACAACATATTTATTAAGAAAAACGAAGATAGGGATAAGTACCTTTTTCATACCTTATATAGCGAACTGAGGATGGTGTAAGCTCAGGATAAGGAGATAATGGGAATATCACCCTGGAGTTCCGCGCTGAACAAATAGAGTAAGCGTAGGCGTATATTCGCGTTAAGAATATAAAGAGGATTGTATACATACGTATAGGATCTACTAGGGTGGTACCGCGGGAGACTTTCTCGTCCCTTTTTGGGATGAGAAAGTCTCTTTTTTATTCCGTTTTTTAGGTCTTTCTTTTATACATGTAAGGAGGAATTGAGCATGGAGTACAAAAATACATTACTAATGCCAAAAACAGAGTTCCCAATGCGTGGGAATTTACCAAAACGTGAGCCTGCAATGCAAGAAAAGTGGGCGGAAATGAATATTTATGAAAAGGTACAAGAACATACGAAAGGTCGTCCTTTATTTGTACTGCATGATGGACCTCCATATGCGAATGGTGACATTCATATGGGACATGCATTAAATAAAGTATTAAAAGACTTTATCGTTCGTTATAAATCAATGACTGGTTTCTGTGCACCATATGTCCCAGGTTGGGATACACACGGTTTACCAATTGAACAAGCTTTAACAAATAAAGGTGTAAAGCGTAAAGAAATGACAGTTGCTGAGTTCCGTAAGTTATGTGCAGAGTATGCATATGAACAAGTAGAACGTCAGCGTGAGCAATTTAAGCGTTTAGGTGTACGTGCTGATTGGGATAACCCATACATTACTTTAGAGCCAGCTTATGAAGCACAACAAATTAAAGTGTTTGGTGATATGGCGAAAAAAGGTTATATCTATAAAGGACAAAAACCAGTTTACTGGTCACCAACGAGTGAATCAGCTTTAGCAGAAGCTGAAATTGAATACCAAGATAAAAAATCAGCATCTATTTACGTAGCATTCCCTGTAAAAGACGGAAAGAACGTATTAGAAGGTGATGAGAAATTCATTATCTGGACAACAACACCTTGGACGTTGCCAGCAAACTTAGGTATTTCTGTTCACCCAGAACTTGAATACAGCATCGTGAAAGTAAATGATGAAAAATATATTATTGCTTCTGAACTATTTGAGACAGTTGCAAAAACGTTAGAGTGGGAAAACGCTGAAGTTGTGAAAACGGTAAAAGGTAGCGAACTTGAGTATACAGTTGCAAAGCATCCATTCTACAATCGTGATTCATTAGTTATGCTAGGAGATCACGTAACAACAGATGCAGGTACAGGTTGTGTTCATACAGCACCAGGACACGGGGAAGATGACTTTATTGTTGGTAAAAAGTATGGCTTAGAAGTACTTTGCCCAGTTGATGATAAAGGTGTATTAACAGAGGAAGCACCTGGATTTGAAGGCTTATTCTATGATAAAGCTAACAAGCCAATTACAGAAAAATTAGAAGAAGTAGGCGCATTACTGAAGCTAACATTCATTACGCATTCATATCCACATGATTGGAGAACGAAAAAACCTATTATTTTCCGTGCAACAGCACAGTGGTTTGCATCTATTGAAGCATTCCGTAAAGAGCTATTAGAAGCTGTTGCGGAAACAAAATGGGTACCAGCATGGGGCGAAACGCGTCTTCATAACATGGTTCGTGACCGTGGTGACTGGTGTATTTCTCGTCAACGTGCATGGGGTGTGCCAATTCCTGTATTCTATGCTGAGAATGGTGATCCAATTATTACGGATGAAACAATTAACCATGTAGCTGATTTATTCCGTGAACACGGTTCTAACGTATGGTTTGAGCGTGAAGCGAAAGATCTATTACCAGAAGGATTTACACATCCAGGTAGCCCAAATGGTGAATTCCGTAAAGAAACAGACATCATGGATGTATGGTTCGACTCAGGTTCTTCTCACCAAGCGGTATTAGAAGAGCGCGATGACTTACAACGTCCAGCAGATTTATATTTAGAAGGATCTGACCAATATCGTGGTTGGTTTAACTCTTCATTATCGACAGCAGTTGCTGTAACAGGAAAAGCGCCATATAAAGGCGTACTAAGTCATGGTTTCGTATTAGATGGTGAAGGACGTAAAATGAGTAAGTCGATTGGAAACATCGTCGTACCGAAGAAAATTATGGATCAATTAGGCGGAGATATTTTACGATTATGGGTATCTTCTGTTGACTATCAATCTGATGTACGTATTTCGGATGATATTTTAAAACAAGTAGCAGAAGTGTATCGTAAAATCCGTAACACATTCCGTTTCTTATTAGGAAACTTAGACGACTTTAAGCCAAGTGAAAATACAGTAGCTGTAGCTGAACTTCGTGAAGTAGATCGTTATATGTTGGTGAAATTAAATGACTTAATTACAAAAGTAAAAGAAGCATATGAGACGTACGACTTCGCTGCTGTATATCATGCAATTCATAACTTCTGTACAATTGATTTAAGTTCATTCTACTTAGACTTTGCAAAAGACATTTTATATATTGAAGGTGCAAACCATGAAGATCGTCGTGCAATTCAAACTGTATTATATGATGTTCTTGTTGCATTGACGAAACTTGTAACACCAATCTTACCGCATACAGCTGATGAAGTATGGCCATACATTCCGGGTGTAACAGAAGAAAGTGTACAATTAACTGATATGCCAGAAGCTGTACAATTAGATGGTGCAGAAGCATTGAAAACAAAATGGGATGCATTTATGACATTGCGTGATGACGTATTAAAAGCGTTAGAAGTAGCTCGTAATGAAAAGGTAATCGGTAAGTCATTAAATGCAAGCATTACGCTATATCCAACTGCAGAAATGAAAGCTATGTTAGAGTCTATTAACGAAGACTTAAAGCAATTATTCATCGTTTCTGAGTACAAACTTGGTGGCATGATGGAAGAAGCGCCAGCAGATGCACCGAAGTATGAACATACAGCGGTTGTTGTTGCTCAAGCAACTGGTGAAACATGTGAACGTTGTTGGGTAGTTTCAGAAACAATTGGTAAAGATGCTGAACATGAAACATTATGTGAGCGTTGTGCAACGGTTGTTAAAGAAAATTATGTAAAATAATAAGGGGTGACTGCACGTAAAGTGCAGTCATTTTTTTGGTTAACAGTATATCGAAATAACTTTCACTCTCTTTCCTATGAAGGAAAAATGTGTGAGAGGTAAGCATATAAATTTCGGACACACTAATCGTACATTGCAACTGGGAGGAATGTACACGTGAATGAAATGTATATGGAAATCAAAGAAGAATTGCAATTGATGCGAAAAGAGTTACAAGAGAGGCTAGCTAAAGAGGTTATGTACAAATATAATACAGAGTTTAGCGAAGAGCTTGGGTATGAAATTAAGGAAGAGATAAAGAAAAAACTATTATTACATGATATAAAAGAGGATTTAAAAGATGTAGAACGTGCATTATTTAAAATGGAAATAGATATGTATGGTATTTGTGAAGACACAGGGAGAGTAATGTCGGTAAAACAAATGAAAACGATGCCGACTGCACGTACCATTCATGAATTTTTCTATGAAAAAGTAAATGTATGAATGGGCACAACGATATTATATTACCTTTTTTTAATTTATTTTATTCTTCTATAAAGGTTCATTGTGAAAAGGTTGCAGCTATGCTAAAATTTTGAGGTACACTGTCTTTGTGGGGGAAATGAAAATGATATATTATGTAATAGCGTTATTTGTCATTGCCATCGATCAAATATCGAAATGGCTAATTGTAAAGAACATGGAATTGGGTACGAGCATTCCGATTATCGATAATGTATTATACATAACATCACATCGAAATAGAGGAGCTGCCTGGGGCATTTTAGAA
Source organism: Bacillus sp. BD59S (assembly GCF_007363175.1). Taxonomy (NCBI): domain Bacteria; kingdom Bacillati; phylum Bacillota; class Bacilli; order Caryophanales; family Bacillaceae; genus Bacillus; species Bacillus sp. BD59S. The sequence continues at coordinate 3,607,458 of NZ_CP034686.1, read as the reverse complement.
AATAAAATGTGGTTTTTCTACATTATTACAGTCGTTTTTGTAGCATTTATCGTATTTTATATGAAAAAATATGCAAAAACAGACAAGCTTCTAGGAATTTCATTAGGTCTAATTTTAGGCGGAGCAATTGGTAATTTTATTGATCGTGTATTTAGACAAGAAGTAGTGGATTTCATTCACGTGTATATTTTCTCGTACAACTATCCAGTATTCAATATCGCTGATTCGGCATTATGTATTGGTGTTGTATTAATTATTATTCAAACATTATTAGAAGGCAAGAAAACGAAGGAGTAATTGAATGAGTGAAGTAGTACAAGTAACAGTTGCAGAAGAACAAAAAAATGAGCGAATTGATAAATTCGTTGCAGGAATAAATAATGAATGGTCACGTACACAAGTACAGCAATGGATTAAAGATGACGTTGTGACAGTTAATGGAAAAGCTGTAAAAGGGAATTATAAAGTTAAAGAAAATGATGAAATTACAGTGACGATTCCTGAGCCAGAAGAGTTAGATATTCAGCCAGAAGATATGAACTTAGAAATTTATTATGAAGACGCAGATGTATTAGTTGTTAATAAGCCACGTGGTATGGTTGTACATCCAGCGCCTGGTCATACAAGTGGTACGCTTGTGAACGGTCTTATGCACCATTGTACAGACTTATCGGGCATTAACGGTGTAATGCGCCCAGGTATCGTGCATCGTATTGATAAAGATACATCAGGCTTATTAATGGTTGCTAAAAATGATATGGCACACGAATCACTTGTAAATCAACTTGTAGCAAAAACAGTAACGAGACGTTACAAAGCGATTGTACACGGTGTTATTCCGCATGATAAAGGAACGATTGATGCTCCGATTGCTCGTGATAAGAAAGAACGTCAAAGTATGACGGTTGATGAAAATGGTAAGCATGCTGTTACGCATTTCCAAGTGTTAGAGCGATTCAAAGATTTCACACTTGTAGAATGTCGCTTAGAAACAGGGCGTACACACCAAATTCGTGTTCATATGAAATATATTGGCTATCCACTTGCAGGAGATCCAAAGTATGGACCAAAGAAAACATTAGACATGAATGGACAAGCACTTCACGCAGGTATTTTAGGATTTGACCATCCTCGTACTGGTGAATATATTCAGTTTGAGGCACCGATTCCAGAAGTGTTTGAAGACGCATTAAATATTTTACGAAAATAGTATTGACAAATCATAAGAAAACTGAGATACTGACAACAGTTAAATAATGATCCTTTAACACAGCCCCGTGAGGTTGAGAAGGTAACGGTTTGAAATACATAGGGTATGCTGTACCCTTTTTCAAAAGTCCTCTCGCACACGCTGAGAGGACTTTTTTTATACCATTACTCTCACGCAAGAAAAAAGCTTGGAGGTGTAGAGCATGCAAGAGAAAGCTGTCGTTTTAGATGACCAAATGATTCGCCGCGCTTTAACACGAATTAGTCATGAAATCGTGGAACGAAATAAAGGTGTCGATAATTGTGTTCTTGTCGGAATTAAAACTCGTGGAATTTTTATTGCACAACGTTTGGCAGAACGAATTGGTCAAATTGAAGGAAAAGAAATGGAAGTTGGAGAGTTAGACATTACGTTATATCGAGATGATTTAACACTACAATCGAAAAATAAAGAACCACTTGTAAAAGGTTCTGATATCCCTGTAGATATTACGAAGAAAAAAGTTATCCTTGTGGATGATGTATTATATACAGGCAGAACTGTTCGAGCAGCAATGGATGCTCTTATGGATTTAGGTAGACCATCACAAATCCAACTAGCGGTTCTTGTTGATAGAGGTCATCGTGAACTACCAATTCGCGCTGATTATGTAGGAAAGAACATTCCAACATCAAGTGAAGAGCGTATCGAAGTTGATTTGCAAGAGACAGATCAACAAGATCGAGTAAGCATATACGATAAGTAAAGCCCTTTTAAATGTAGTCCTGTGAGGCTGCCAAAGGGTCTTGGCTTTCATATGTCAAATTTGGCATACGAAAGTGTAGGACTCTTTGTGCACAGGCACAAAGAGTTTTTTTATTGCAAAGATTTAAACTGAAGGAGGATGTAACAATGGAACAAAAGCCAGTGTTAGACGTTAATGAAGTACCGAAACCGGGAAAATGGTTATTTTTAAGTATACAACATTTGTTCGCAATGTTTGGATCAACAGTGCTTGTTCCGTTTTTAACAGGATTGAATCCGTCAGTAGCATTAATATCAAGTGGATTAGGAACGTTAGCGTTTCTTCTTATAACGAAAGGTCAAGTACCTGCCTATCTTGGATCATCATTCGCCTTTATCGCACCGATTATAACAGCGAAAACGGCAGGGGGACCCGGAGCAGCAATGCTTGGTGGTTTGCTAGCAGGACTTGTATACATCTTAATCTCACTCGGAATTAAGAAATCAGGATCAGAGTGGATTATGAAATTACTACCACCAATCGTAGTTGGTCCAGTAGTAATGGTAATCGGGCTAGCTTTAGCACATACAGCAGTTAACATGGCGATGAATGGTGCGGATGGCAAATATAGCTTTACACACTTTTCAGTAGCATTAGTAACATTAGCAATTACAATCATATGCTCAATATTCGGAAGAGGATTTTTCAGTATAATACCAGTGTTACTTGGCATTATCGGCGGATATATTTTCGCTTACTTCCAAGGGCTAGTAGACTTAAAGCCGGTAGCTGAGGCAAAATGGTTTGTTGTACCAGATTTCACAGTACCATTTGTAACATACACACCAGAGTTTTCATGGAAGATTGTACTCTTGATGGTACCAGTTGCACTAGTAACAATTTCAGAACATATCGGACATCAAATTGTATTAGGAAATGTTATTAAAAGAGATTTAATTAAAAAACCAGGTTTACACCGTTCAATCTTCGGTGATGGAGTAGCCACATTAATCGCATCACTAATCGGTGGACCACCGAATACAACGTATGGTGAAAACATCGGTGTGCTAGCAATTACAAGAGCGTACAGTGTATACTTATTCATCGGTTCAGCGGTATTCGCAATCATGTTCGGATTTATCGGTAAGATTTCTGCACTGATTCATTCGATCCCAACACCAGTTATGGGTGGTGTATCAATCTTACTATTCGGTGTAATCGCATCAAGCGGATTACGCATGATGGTAGACGATAAAACAGATTTAAGTGACAAACGAAACTTAATGATTGCATCAGTAATACTAGTAATCGGTATTGGTGGAGCGGTACTTCACGTAGGAGAATCATTCCAAGTAGAAGGAATGGCACTAGCAGCAATTGTAGGTGTACTGTTAAATCTACTACTACCAGAAACGAAACAAATAAAACAATCTAAGCAGATTGCTTCATAATAATAACCTTTTAATTCAGTCCTGTGAGACCGGAAAGGGTGGCTTCTTTCTTGCACCCTAGTCTCACACGATTAGGGTATTTTTATGCAAATGTTGTTATAAAAATACAAAAGTGGTAACATAAAAATCAGAAAGATGAGGGATGACGATGAGCCATTTGTTAACGATGAGTGAATTATCGGAATTAGAAATTTCAGAAATCCTAAAAGACGCAGAAGATTTTGCGAATGGAAAAGAGAGCAAAACGACAGAGCAAACTTTTGTTGCAAACTTGTTCTTTGAGAATAGTACGAGAACGAGATTTAGCTTTGAAGTTGCTGAGAAGAGATTAGGACTTGATGTTTTAAACTTTTCAGCTGATGCATCTAGCGTACAAAAAGGAGAAACTTTATACGATACGATAAGAACACTAGAATCAATCGGAACAAAAGCAGTGGTCATCCGCCATGAGCAAGATCGCTACTTCGATGAACTAAAAGATCAGGTGAATATCCCGATCTTAAACGCTGGAGATGGATGTGGAAACCACCCAACGCAGTGCCTACTCGACCTTCTTACAATTAAACAAGAGTTTGGAAAATTTGAAGGTTTGAAGATTGCAATAGTAGGAGATGTTCGTCATAGCCGAGTAGCGCGTTCTAATGCAGAAGCATTAACGAAGCTAGGTGCAACAATTTACTTTGCAAGTCCAGAAGAGTGGAAAGATGAAGACAACACATTTGGAACATACAAACCATTAGATGAACTTGTTCCGGAAGTGGATGTAATGATGTTACTTCGTGTACAACATGAGCGTCATGATCACTATGAAACAGACATTATGAAAGAGTATCATGAGAAACACGGATTAACAGTGGAAAGAGAAAAGCGTATGAAAGAAGGAAGCATTATTATGCATCCAGCTCCTGTAAACCGAGATGTTGAAATTGCAAGTGAACTTGTTGAGTGTGAGCGTTCACGCATATTTAAACAAATGGAAAATGGAGTTTACGTAAGAATGGCTGTACTAAAACGCGCCTTACCAAATGTATTAGGAGGAATGAAACATGAATTATTTGTTTAAAAATGGTCGTTATATGAATGAAGAAGGAAAAATCGTAGCAACGGATCTTCTCGTACAAGACGGTAAAATCGCTAAGGTAGCAGAAAATATTACGGCAGATAATGCTGAAGTAATCGATGTGAACGGAAAGTTAATCGCACCTGGATTAGTAGATGTACACGTACACCTTCGTGAACCAGGTGGTGAACATAAAGAAACAATTGAAACAGGTACGCTAGCAGCGGCAAAAGGTGGATTCACAACAATTTGCGCAATGCCAAATACACGCCCAGTACCAGATTGCAGAGAACATATGGAAGACTTACAAAATCGTATTAAAGAAAAAGCGCATGTTAACGTACTACCATATGGAGCAATTACAGTACGTCAAGCGGGTTCTGAAATGACAGATTTCGAAACGTTAAAAGAACTTGGAGCATTTGCTTTCACTGATGACGGTGTAGGTGTACAAGATGCTAGCATGATGTTAGCTGCTATGAAACGTGCAGCGAAATTAAATATGGCAGTAGTTGCGCACTGTGAAGAGAATACTCTTATTAATAAAGGTTGTGTACATGAAGGGAAGTTTTCTGAGAAACACGGATTAAACGGTATCCCATCAGTATGTGAATCTGTACATATTGCAAGGGATATACTGCTTGCTGAAGCGGCAGATTGTCACTATCACGTATGTCATGTAAGTACGAAAGGATCTGTACGTGTTATACGTGATGCGAAACGCGCTGGAATTAAAGTAACAGCAGAAGTAACACCCCATCACTTAGTGTTATGTGAAGATGATATCCCATCAGCTGATCCTAACTTTAAAATGAACCCACCGCTTCGCGCTAAAGAAGATCATGCAGCATTAATTGAAGGTTTATTAGATGGAACAATCGATATGATTGCAACTGATCATGCACCGCATACAGCGGAAGAGAAAGCGCAAGGAATTGAAAGAGCACCGTTCGGAATTACTGGTTTTGAAACAGCATTCCCACTTCTATACACAAACCTTGTGAAAAAAGGAATTATTACACTAGAACAGTTAATTCAATTCTTAACAGAAAAGCCAGCTGATACATTCGGCTTAGAAGCAGGTCGCCTGAAAGAAGGTAGAACAGCTGATATTACAATCATTGATTTAGAACAAGAAGAAGAGATTGATCCAACAACATTCTTATCAAAAGGAAAAAACACACCATTCGCAGGTTGGAAATGCCAAGGATGGCCGGTAATGACAATCGTTGGTGGTAAGATCGCATGGCAAAAGGAGAGTGCATTAGTATGAAAAGACAACTTATCTTAGAAGATGGAACAGTATTAATTGGAACAGGTTTCGGAGGAGAAATCGAAAAGTCAGGTGAGGTTGTATTTACAACAGGAATGACTGGATATCAAGAAACATTATCTGATCCATCATATTGCGGTCAAATTGTAACATTCACGTACCCATTAATCGGAAACTACGGCATCAACCGTGACGATTTTGAATCGATTCACCCATCTGTAAATGGTTTAATCGTAAACGAAATTTGTGATCACCCATCAAACTTCCGTAATGAAATTTCGTTAAATGACTATTTAAAAGAAAGAAACATTCCAGGATTAGCAGGAATTGATACGAGAAAATTAACGAGAAAAATTCGTCAATACGGTACATTACGCGGACGCCTTTGTAACATGGATGCAGATGTAGAATACATCGTAAGCCAATTAAAAGCGACAGTATTTACAGACCATGTAAAACGCGTATCAACGAAAGATCCATACCCAAGCCCAGGCCGCGGACATCGTGTTGTATTAGTAGACTTCGGTATGAAACATGGTATTTTAAGAGAATTAAATAAACGTGATTGTGATGTAATTGTAGTTCCTTACAACACGACAGCTGAAGAAATTTTACGCCTTAGCCCAGATGGAATTATGTTAAGTAACGGACCTGGGGATCCAAAAGATGTACCAGAAGCAATCGAAATGTTAAAAGACATTATCGGTAAAGTTCCTTTATTCGGAATTTGCCTAGGACACCAACTATTCGCTTTAGCATCTGGTGCGAATACAAGTAAGTTAAAATTCGGTCACCGTGGTTTAAACCATCCAGTAAAAAATCTTGCAACTGGAAAAGTAGCAATTACATCTCAAAACCATGGTTACGCAGTAGAAGAAGAATCAGTTGAAAATACAGAACTTGAAATTACACATGTTGCTTTAAATGATGGAACAGTAGAAGGTCTTCGTCATAAGAAGTTCCCAGCATTTACAGTTCAATACCATCCAGAAGCTTCAGCAGGACCAGAAGATGCAAATGATTTATTCGAAGATTTCTTAACAATGATTGAAAACTTCAAGAAAGAAGGGGAAGAGTTATGCCAAAACGCCTAGACATTAACACAATTTTAGTAATCGGATCAGGACCAATTGTAATTGGGCAAGCAGCGGAGTTTGACTACTCTGGAACACAAGCTTGTCAATCTCTTAAAGAGGAAGGTTACAAAGTAATCCTTGTTAACTCTAACCCAGCGACAATTATGACAGATACTGCAACAGCAGATAAAGTATACATTGAGCCTTTAACATTAGAATTTGTAAGCCGAATCATTCGTAAAGAACGTCCAGATGCAATCTTACCAACATTAGGCGGTCAAACAGGTTTAAACATGGCTGTTGAACTTGCAAAATCAGGCGTACTTGAAGAATGCGGAGTTGAAATTTTAGGAACAAAATTATCAGCAATCGAGCAAGCGGAAGATCGTGATTTATTCCGTACATTAATGCAAGATTTAAATGAACCAACACCACCAAGTGAAATTATTCATAACCTTGATGAAGCATATGGCTTTGTAAACGAAATTGGTTATCCAGTAATCGTTCGTCCAGCATTCACATTAGGCGGAACGGGCGGCGGAATTTGCCATAACGAAGAAGAGTTAATTGAAATCGTAACAAGTGGTTTAAAACATAGCCCAGTAACACAATGTTTATTAGAGAAAAGTATTGCTGGTTGTAAAGAAATTGAATATGAAGTAATGCGTGATTCAAATGATAACGCGATTGTAGTATGTAACATGGAAAACATCGATCCAGTTGGTGTTCATACAGGTGATTCTATCGTTGTAGCACCGAGCCAAACGCTAAGCGACCGTGAATACCAAATGTTACGTAATACTTCATTACGAATTATTCGTGCACTAGGAATTGAAGGTGGATGTAACGTTCAGCTTGCACTAGATCCATATAGCTTCCAATACTATGTAATCGAAGTAAACCCACGTGTAAGTCGTTCATCTGCATTGGCATCTAAAGCAACTGGATATCCAATTGCGAAATTAGCAGCGAAAATTGCAGTCGGCTTAACATTAGATGAAATCGTAAACCCGGTAACACAAAAAACTTACGCTTGCTTCGAGCCAGCATTAGACTATGTTGTTTCAAAAATTCCACGCTGGCCATTTGATAAGTTTGAATCAGCGAACAGAACACTTGGAACGCAAATGAAAGCAACTGGTGAGGTTATGTCAATCGGACGTAACTTAGAAGAATCATTATTAAAAGCGGTTCGTTCTTTAGAGCTTGGCATTTATCACTTAGAATTAGACCACTTAAAAGAACTTGATAAAGAAACAATGAAAAAACGCATTATTAAAGCAGATGATGAGCGACTGTTTATCGTAGCAGAAGCAATTCGTCAAGGTGTAACGAAAGAAGAGATTAACGAATGGTGTGAAATGGACTTCTTCTTCTTACAAAAAGTTGAAAACATCGTAAATATGGAACGCGAAGTAAAAGCGAATGTAGGAAATATGGAAGTACTACAAACTGCAAAAGAAATGGGCTTCAGCGATCACTACATCGCAGCAGCTTGGAACAAAACGGAGCGCGAAATTTACGATATGCGTAAAGAAAATAATATGACGCCAGTATTCAAAATGGTAGATACTTGTGCGGCAGAGTTTGAATCTGCAACACCGTATTACTACAGCACATACGCTGATGAGAACGAATCAATTGTAACAGATCGTAAGAGTGTAGTAGTTCTAGGATCTGGTCCAATCCGCATTGGTCAAGGTGTTGAGTTTGACTATGCAACAGTTCACTCAGTATGGGCAATTAAAGAAGCTGGATATGAAGCAATTATCATTAACAATAACCCAGAAACTGTTTCAACAGACTTCAGTATTTCTGACAAATTATACTTTGAACCATTAACGATTGAAGATGTAATGCACATCATCGATTTAGAAAAACCAGAAGGTGTTATCGTTCAGTTCGGTGGACAAACGGCAATTAACTTAGCGGCAAAATTAGAAGAACATGGTGTGAAGATTTTAGGAACATCACTTGAAGACTTAGACCGTGCAGAAGATCGTGATAAATTCGAAGCTGCTTTAACAAAACTTGGTATCCCACAACCAGTTGGTAAAACAGCAACGACTGTAGAACAAGCGGTAGCAATCGCAGAAGAAATTGGTTACCCAGTATTAGTAAGACCATCTTACGTACTAGGTGGACGTGCGATGGAAATCGTATATCGTCAAGAAGAACTACTGCACTACATGAAAAATGCAGTTAAAGTTCACGCAGATCACCCAGTATTAATCGACCGTTACATGGTCGGTAAAGAAATTGAAGTAGATGCAATTTCAGACGGTGAGAATGTATTCATTCCAGGTATTATGGAACATATTGAACGCGCTGGAGTTCACTCTGGTGACTCAATTGGAGTATATCCACCACAAAGCTTATCTGAAAAATTAAAAGAACAAATCATTGAACATACTATTGCACTTGGAAAAGGATTAAACATTGTTGGATTACTAAATATCCAGTTTGTAGTATTCAAAGATCAAGTGTACGTAATTGAAGTAAATCCACGTGCGAGCCGTACAGTACCATTCTTAAGTAAAATTACAGGTGTACCAATGGCAAACGTTGCAACGAAAGTTATTTTAGGGCAAGACCTAGTAGAGCAAGGATACGGAACGGGCTATCACCCAGAAGAGAAAGAAGTATATGTAAAAGCTCCGGTATTCTCATTCGCGAAACTACGCTCAGTTGATACAACATTAGGACCTGAAATGAAATCAACAGGGGAAGTAATGGGTAAAGATTTAACGCTTGAAAAAGCATTATACAAAGGGTTAGTTGCTTCAGGAATTAACATCCCAACGCACGGATCAGTAATCATTACTGTAGCGGATAAAGATAAAGAAGAAGCAATGGAAATTGCAAAACGTTTCCACGAAATCGGCTATAACTTATTAGCAACAGCTGGAACAGCACAATCGTTAGCAGAGCAAAACATTCCAGTGCAAGTTGTTAATAAAATTGATTCTGAAGAATACAACTTACTTGATATTATCCGTCAAGGAAAAGCACAGTTTGTAATCAATACATTAACAAAAGGCAAACAACCAGCGCGTGATGGTTTCCGCATTCGCCGTGAATCAGTAGAAAATGGTGTGGCTTGCTTAACATCACTTGATACAACGAGAGCAATCTTACGAGTATTAGAATCTATGACATTCTCAGCTCATTCAATGAAAGAAATTACGCAAACAAAGCGTCACGAGGTGGTACATGCATGATGCAAAAGCAAAATATGATCGTCGTTAATCAAAAAGAAATCGCAAAAAACATTTACGAATTAGTGCTTCAAGGAACTTTAGTACAGCAAATGAACGAACCAGGGCAGTTTGTACACATTAAGGTGGCAGAGGGCATTGCACCCCTTCTGCGCCGCCCAATTAGTATTTGTAATGTAGATCAAGAGAAGAACGAATTTACAATGCTATATCGTGCGGAAGGACAAGGGACAAAAACATTAGCAACTAGAAAACAAGGTGAAATGGTAGATGTATTAGGACCATTAGGACACGGTTTTCCTGTAGAAGAAGCAGAAGCTGGTCAAACAGCTTTACTAGTAGGCGGGGGAATTGGTGTACCACCACTTTATGAATTATCACAGCGCCTCGTTGCAAAAGGTGTACGTGTGATTCACATCTTAGGTTTTCAAACGAAAGATGTAGTTTTCTATGAAGAAAAATTTGCAGAACTTGGTGATACGTACGTTGCGACAGTAGACGGTACACACGGTACAAAAGGATTTGTCACAGATGTAATTGATCATTACGGAATTGACTTTGATATTCTTTATTCATGTGGTCCGTTAGCGATGCTTCGTGCATTAGAAGGACGTTACAAAGAGAAAAAAGCCTATATTTCATTAGAAGAACGTATGGGCTGTGGTATTGGAGCTTGTTTCGCATGTGTATGCCACTTACAAGAAGATCCAAGTGGACATTCTTACAAGAAGGTGTGTAGCGACGGACCAGTATTTCCAATCGGGGAGGTTGTACTATGAACAGATTGCAAGTTGAATTACCGGGATTATCATTAAAAAATCCAATTATACCAGCATCTGGATGCTTTGGGTTTGGTCGTGAATATGCACAGTTTTACGATTTAAGTGTACTAGGATCAATCATGATTAAAGCGACGACAGAACAACCACGCTATGGAAATCCTACGCCTCGTGTTGCTGAAACACCGGGAGGCATGTTAAATGCAATCGGACTTCAAAACCCAGGATTAGAAAAAGTAATGAATTCTGAATTACCATGGTTAGAACAATTTGACCTTCCAATCATTGCAAACGTTGCAGGTTCACAAGCTGAGGATTACGTAGCGGTTGCAAAGGAAATTTCTAAAGCGCCTAATGTCCATGCACTAGAATTAAATATTTCTTGTCCAAACGTAAAAACAGGTGGTATCGCCTTTGGTACAAATCCTGAAATTGCTGCTGATTTAACGAAGCGGGTAAAAGAGGTTTCTGAAGTACCTGTATACGTGAAGTTGTCACCGAACGTGGCAAACATTGTGGAAATTGCAAAAGCGATTGAAAATGCAGGTGCAGATGGTTTAACGATGATTAATACATTGCTTGGTATGCGTCTAGATTTAAAAACAGCTAAACCAATTTTAGCAAACCGTACAGGCGGATTATCAGGTCCTGCGATTAAGCCAGTAGCAATTCGTATGGTACATGAAGTAAGTCAAGCGGTTAACATTCCAATTATCGGAATGGGCGGTATTGAAACAGCGGAAGATGTAATTGAATTCTTCTACGCTGGCGCAAGCGCAGTTGCAGTAGGTACAGCGAACTTTATCGATCCGTTCGTATGTCCGACAATTATTGAAGAGTTACCAGCATTACTAGATGAATTAGGATTTGATCACATTTCGGAATGTCAAGGAAGGAGCTGGAAGCAAACATGTCACAGTCGTTAATCGTTGCACTAGATTTTCCAGGGAAACAAGATGTAGAACAATTCTTGCGCCACTTTGAAGGGGAAGAGTTATTTGTCAAAGTTGGTATGGAGTTATTTTATAAAGAAGGCCCTGCAATTATTACGTACTTAAAAGAAAAAGGACATAAGATCTTTCTAGATTTAAAACTTCATGATATTCCGAATACAGTAAAAAGCGCTATGCGTAGCCTAGCTAGTCTAGATGTAGATATGGTAAATGTTCATGCTGCTGGGGGAAGCAGCATGATGAAAGCTGCGATTGAGGGATTAGAGGAAGGTAAGCAAGAAGGAAGAGAGAGACCGATTTGTATTGCAGTTACACAACTAACAAGCACTTCGGAAGCTATGATGAAAAAAGAGATTGGCATTGCGAAAACGTTAGAAGAAGCGGTTGCTCATTATGCAAAATTAACGAAAGAAAGTGGACTTGATGGCGTTGTTTGCTCAACGCTTGAAGTTCCAAAATTACGTGAAGTATGCGGAGATGAATTTGTAACAGTAACACCGGGGATTCGTCTTGCAAGCGATGATGTAAATGACCAGGTGCGCGTAGCAACACCGAAACGTGCGAGGGAACTTGGCTCAAGCTACATCGTAGTTGGACGTAGTATTACAAAAGCAGAAAATCCGCTTGAAGCGTATAAAACAGTAAAACAACAGTGGGAAGGTGTAACAGTATGAAAAAAGAAATCGCATCGCATTTATTAGAAATTGGAGCAGTATTTTTACAACCGAATGATCCATTCACATGGTCTTCAGGTATGAAATCACCAATTTATTGTGATAACCGTTTAACTTTATCTTATCCAAAAGTACGTCAAGCAATTGCAGCTGGATTAGAAGAGTTAATTAAAGAGCACTTCCCAACTGTAGAAGTTATTGCAGGAACAGCAACTGCTGGTATTGCGCACGCTGCATGGGTAAGCGATCGTATGGATTTACCAATGTGCTACGTACGTAGTAAAGCAAAAGGTCACGGTAAAGGGAACCAAATCGAAGGAAAAGCTGAAAAAGGTCAAAAAGTAGTAGTCGTAGAAGACTTAATTTCAACTGGCGGTAGTGCTATTACATGTGTTGAAGCACTTCGCGAAGCTGGCTGTGAAGTATTAGGAATCGTATCAATCTTCACATACGAGCTTGAAGCAGGAAAAGAAAAATTAGAAGCAGCTAACGTAGCATCATATTCTTTAAGCGACTACAGTGCATTAACTGAAGTTGCAGCAGAAAAAGGTATGATCGGACAAGCTGAAACGAAAAAATTACAAGAGTGGCGTAAAGATCCAGCTAACGAAGCTTGGATCACAGCGTAACACGAAAAAAGACGACTGCGGGGGAACGCGGTCGTCTTTTTATATCACTGTTAAAACTTCATGTAAAGAGCATATAGTAGGAATATTGTACTTGGGTTGCGAGTTATCCCGATTTAACCATATCCCTTGCATTCCAGCTGCTGTACTACTAATTGCATCAGTCTCTAATCGATCGCCAATATAATAGCAATCTTTCATTTCAAGATTCAATTGTAATACGGCTTTGTGAAATATTTCAGGGTCTGGTTTTGATATCCCGAGTTCACTAGAAGTAAAAATATATTTGAAATATTGTAGAATGTTTAGAGCAGTTAATTTTTCGATTTGTTGTTCATAGTCACCATTACTAATGATACCTAATGAGTGTCCTCTTTGCTGTAAGGTTTGTAATGTATGGAGTACATCTTCAAACAGGGTCCAGTTTTTCTTATATAGTTCTATATATTGATTGAATCTATGCTGAGATTCTTCGGGTGATACGTTTACTCCATATGTTTTAAATAAATGATACATTCGCATCCCTTGTTGTTCTTGAAAAGATAATTCCTTGGATAAAAATTTGTTGAAATATTTATCGGATAATTCATGCCATAGCTTCATGGCCTCTAATTCGTTTCCTAAAAAAATATCATTATACTTTTGGAAGAAATGTGAGATGCCATTTTCCTCAGCATTGTCGTAATTAAGTAAAGTTCCATCAATATCAAAGAAAATCATAGTATAATCTCCTTGTTAAGAACTATTTAGCGTTTTCCACAACTTCATAACCTCTCACAAACAATAGAGTCATATAAGAAACAATAAATGAGAAGATGCTATACATGCCAACCCAAAAGAAAAACTTCGGAGTAAAGGCGATAACACCTATTATTAAAAAACTAGCAAACGTTACAATCGGCATGACGTAATACGTTTTCGTCTTGCGGGTTCCAACAACAGAAAGGATAAAGATAAATAACGGACAAATTAATAAGACGAAAATCAATTCATTCATAGGTATGTCCCCTTTTCTAATTGCAGTAATCTGTTTCTCGTAAACGTTTTGAAATAATTACTCTCCTAATATAATTTCGCTAAGTAATAACGAATCCCTCTTGAAAACTGATAATTCATGATGAATTTTACAAGCAAAAAACGTAAGCAGGAGAAAACTTGCTTACGCTATAGAATAAACATCGCAACGATCGTGGTGACAATTAAGCCAATCAAAACTGGTAAAAAGTTTCGACGCGCGAGTTCAAATGGATCCACTTTACAAATAGCAGCGGCAGGAATAAGTGCCCAAGGAATTAACGTCCCGCCCCCGGTCCAAATAGCTGCAATTTGCCCGAGTGCTGTTAATGTAGCTGTTCCATGTCCAAGTGCTGTTCCGAAAAGATTGGCAATGGAACCAGCAAGCGATATCCCTGAAAAGCCTGAACCATCTAAGCCGGTAATGACACCAACGATAGTTAATGTCCCTGCCGATACATATTGATTTAAAGGAACAGTTTGAGATAAGGCGATCCCTAAGTCGTTAATGATTCCGTGTGAACCTTTCGGTAAATAGTCCCCGATAATTTTCACAAAGCCACTATCTCCTAAATAAAAGAGTGCAGCGATAGGAATAACTGGTCCGAAAATTTTAAAGCCAAATTGGAGCCCTTCTATAAAATAATCGGTCGTCTTATTTAATCCATTACCTTTGTAGGCGATGAGAGAAATGATGATAATCATAATAACAGTTGTTCCACCGATAAGTGCAGTTGCGTCACTTCCTTGTAGTTTAAATTGAATCATGCAAAGGATATCAATGATATATACGATCGGAATACAAATAGCGAGCCATTTTTTTATACGAGGAGATAATGAAGTGAGCGTTTTAGAAGACGCAGTTGATGGAATAGATTTTTGTATAGATAAGCCTGTATGGAACTCTTTTCGTAAGAAGAAAAAAGCGGCGGAAGTTGTCACAACGCCCATAACGATAACGAGTGGAACACTTGCAGATACGACGCTGGAAACAGGGAGACCAGCAGCGTCTGCGGTTAATTTTGGTGCGCCTTGTATAACGAAGTCGCCGGATAAAGCAATCCCATGACCGAATAAGTTCATAGCAATTGCCACTCCAATTGGCGGGAGACCGACGCGTACAGCAACCGGTAATAAAATAGCTCCCATTAAGGCGACAGCTGGAGAAGGCCAAAAGAAGAAAGAAATTGTCATCATTAAAAGGCCGATAATCCAGTAGGCGAGGGTAGGGGTACGAATCATCTTTGTAAATGGTGAAATCATCGTATCATTTATGCCGGTATGAACGAGTAAATTGCTCATGGATACGATAATGGAAATGATTAATATAGTTGGTAATAGCTCAGTAATGGCGTAAATAAAACTTTGAAAAATACCGCTAATAGCAAGAGGGATAGAACTTGTAGCAGTTAATGCTAATAAAAAGATAAAAACGATACAAATAATTGTCGTATCTTTTCGGAGAATAAAAAAGGTAATAATAGTGAGTAAACAAATAATATAGAGAGCGTGTAATAGCGTTAATTCAACTCCCATAACATTCACATCCTTAGGCAATCGTGTAGTTTATTGTATGAAAGTAGTGAAAGTATGTGAGTATAAGAAACAGAAAAAAGGTGAAATTTCATGTAATGGTAAGAATAAAAAATGGATGTTACAATACAATTAATCCTAAAAATGGAATTAAAGGAGGGCTTATGCACAAAAAAATTGGATTTTGGGGATTTATCATATCTTGTATTCTATTAATCATTTTAAAGCTATTTACAAACAATGAATGGATCGGTATTATACCTGTTTTCGGGTTTGTATTTATACTTTTATATAACTGGGATGGTATGAAACAATATAGTAAGAAAAGTATCGGAATTATGATAGGTATCATCGTTGTTTGCTCATTGTTCGCAGGGGGTATTTTAATAGAGGGTCAGAAACAAATGGAGAAAATGTCTAATTTTCAAGAATGGATGTCTTCTGCAAAAGGTCTTTATCTTGTAATTATAGTTGTTATTTTTCTAAGAATTGTTATAAGTATAGCAAGTTACATATTAAGGGAGAAGTAGAATGGGGGAGTATGAATGAGAGAGAAAATAGGGTATTATGGTGTGCTCGTTTGTTTGCTATTATCAGTTATTTCAGGACAATTTCTTAACAGTGCATGGGTGCCAGTTATATTATGTATAGGGGGATTGGTTTTTGCTCCTATGTATCGCTGGGACGAGTGGAAAGCATACAGCCGAAAAAAGAAAATTGTTTTCAGCATCGAGTTTGTCATTATTATTAGTATGATTTCGTTTTTGTTACTGACGGGAAATGAGATAATAGATGGGATTGTAATGTTTCAAGGGTGGCTATTTTTTGCGAAATTGCTATATTTAATTTGCATTTTAATGTTGGTAGCGGTAGTCACTAAAACAGTAAACGAAAAGTTATTCGTTAATGAATAAAAGAAAATGCCATCTTATTCGGTGGCATTTTCTCATTTACAATTCCCCTCTTTAAACGGAATACTCCAGAGAAGGAATTCTATGTGTAGAGAAAAAACAGGTTGAAAATTTCGAAATATTAACAAGGGATTACAATTAGTTCTCTATTTGATTTTGTAATAACTTCATATCCATCTTTTGTAATGACGATATCATCTTCAATTCTACAACCGCCCCAGTTTGGTATGTAAATACCTGGTTCAACTGTAACGACCATACCTTCTTCTAAAGTAGCTTTACTTTCTTGGGATAGGCGAAGTGGTTCATGAATTTCTAATCCAAGACCATGACCAGTAGAATGTCCAAAATATTGACCGTATCCATGCTCAGTAATGTAGTTTCTCGTTATATCATCGATACGTTTTGCAGTTTCTCCAGGTTTAATCGCTTCAGTTCCGCGTTTTAATGCTTCTCGTACAATATTGTATATCTTTTTAAATTCTTCTGATGGTTCCCCGATTGCTACAGTACGTGTTATATCGGAACAGTATCCGTCATAAAGTGCACCGAAATCTAATGTCACGATGTCGCCTCGTTCAATTATTTTATTTGATGCAACTCCATGTGGAAGAGAAGAACGAACGCCAGAAGCTACAATAATTTGAAATGATGAAGAGGCAGCACCTTTTTTTCGCATGAAAAATTCTAACTCATCTCGTACATCATGTTCACTTATTCCCGGTTTTAGAAACGTAAGGATGTGATGAAATGCCTCGTCCGCGATATTAGCTGCAATTTTCATTGTTTCTATTTCAGACGTGTCTTTAATGATACGAATATTTTCGATAATTTCGCATACTTGAATCATTTCCGCCTGTACGTATTTTTGCAAGTTTTTATATTGTTGCAATGTCATGTTGTTTTCTTCGATTCCAAGTTTTTGAATGTTTAATTTCGATACTTGATTTGCAACTTCTTCCTCTAAAATTCCTTTATGCATAATAATTTCAGCATCTTGTATTTGTGACTTTGCTTGATCTACATAGCGGAAATCTGTTATAAAAACAGCTTGATCGGCAGAGATTAAGACGACGCCAGCACTACCTGTAAAGCCTGTTGCATATTGGCGGTTTTCTTTTTTTGTAATAAGTAACCCGTCAATTTCGTAGTTCTGTAGTTGATTTTGGATTTTATTGATTTTTAAAGTCATGTTAATTCCTCCTATTCATAGTATTGAATAAAGCAAATAGCGTGCCAAAATGTAGATTTGAAGAAAGGGTAGTAGGGACAACATATATTTTAGGGGAGATAAAATATAGCCCGCAATTTGTGGGAGACGGTTTGTTCATAAAATCCAGATTGCTTTAATAAATAGCAAGGGGGATGGGAAAAGCAATGATTGGAGTTACATTTGTACTTTATTTACATACTGTAAAAAAATTTATACAAATGTGAAATGATACTGTCAATTTTTTTGACAATATTGAATGGATATAGCAAAGAAATTGAAAACATATAAAAAATGCGCTGCATACAAGCAGCGCATTTTTTTATTTAAGCTTTTAATTTCATTACAGTATCAGCATCTGGTGTTACATAAACAGTTTGCTGATTGTCGTACGTAACAAAACCAAGTTTTGCACCACTCGGTTTTTTCACATGGCGTATTTTGGTGAAATCAACAGGTACAGAACTAGACTCTTTTGCTTTACTGTAATAAGCAGCAATTTTGGCGGCTTCTAGTAAAGTTTCTTCAGCAGGTTCTAAAGAACGAATGACAACGTGAGAACCAGGTATGTCTTTCGTATGTAACCAAATTTCATCACGGCGGGCAAATTTCGTTGTTAAATAATCATTTTGTTTATTGTTTTTACCGACGAAAATTTCTGTACCATCAGTAGCCAAATATTTATCTAATACTGGTTTAGTAGGCTTTTTCTTTCCGTTTTTCGTTTTACGATTGCGCATATAACCTTCTTCAGCTAATTCCTCACGAATTTCTTCAATATCTTTTGAAGAAGCAGCTTCCATTTGTTGAAGTAAGCTATCGAAATAAAGAATTTCTTCCTTTGTTTTTTCGATTTGTTCTTCTACAACAACAACTGAATTTTTCGCTTTTTGGTACTTTTGGAAATAGCGTTGTGCATTTTCAGATGGCGTTTTTAAAGGATCTAATGCGATCTTTACAGTTCCGCCATTTTCATCATAATAGTTCACGACTTCAATATCTTTATCGCCTTTTTTCAAAGCGTACATATTGGCTGTAAGTAGTTCTCCAAATAGTTGATATTTATCTGCTTTTCCAGCATCTTGTAATGTTTTTTCTAGTTTAATGAGTTTTTTCTCATTTTTATTTTTTTCGTTTTGCATAAAGCGCTCTAAATCATGAGCTTGCTGTTTTACACGGTCGCGCTCTGCTTTTCCGAAAAAGAAACGGTCTAGCAATTCACTAACAGATGAGAACGTCTTGTTTTCCCCTTGCAAATGTGCAAGAGGGAAAAGGTAGAAAAATTCTTTCCCATTTGAAGTAGTCATTGTTGGTGAATATGTATGAGTTAATAATGGTTTTTGTATGGAGAAAAATGCGTCAGCTAATGCTTTTTCATTTACCATACCTGCTTTTTTCACGACTTCTTTTGCGAATAATGGCGATATTCCGGTAAAGGTTCCGACTAGCTGTTTATCCATGTTTCCAGATAGAAAGTCTAGCGGTCTAATAAATTCATCATTTGTTTCGATCTGAAGTGGGTTAATTTTATGTTGTGCTGGTGGTGCAATATATTCAGCCCCAGCGTATACAGTTCGATGTCGGTTTACTGCTAAAGAAACGTGTTTTAAGCTATCTAAAATATTGTTTGTTTTTGTGTCTACTAAAATGATGTTACTATGTCGTCCCATAATTTCAATTACTAATGTTTTTAGCGATTCATCACCAATTTCATTTCTGCTACGAACGGTAATTTGAATAATACGCTCTAAATCAATTTGTTCAATTTTTTCAATGAATCCACCTTCTAAATGCTTACGAAGAAGCATGCAGAACATTGGTGGAAGTGCAGGTGAATCGTAACTTTGATTTGTTAAGTGTAAACGTGCATATGTCGGATGAGCGGAAAGAATCAGTTTTTGATTTTTTCCGTTTGCTCGAATATGTAATAAAATCTCGTATTTTGAAGGTTGATATATTTTTGAAATTCTTCCCGTGTAAAGAGAATTTGCAATTTCATGTGTAATCGCTCTTGTAAATAATCCATCGAATGCCATAATTGAACACTCCTTTCTAACTAAAAGTTAATTATAGCATTTTTTTGGACGAGGCTGAATAAGCTTTCAATAGAGTATGTCTGGAATCAGGAGGTCGATAGCAGGATGAACTGGTATGGAATGCGTGCACATGAAGTGGAAGAAAGAACGAATACGAATGTGAAGGTTGGACTTACAGAGAAAGAAGCAGAAGGGCGAATAAAAAAATTTGGTACAAATGAACTAGATGAAGCGAAAAGGCCTTCTGCACTAATGGTATTTTTGGCGCAATTTAAAGATTTTATGGTGCTTGTTTTGTTTGGTGCAACAATCGTTTCGGCCTTTTTAGGGGAATACATTGATTCTATTGCGATTGTGGCAATTGTTATTATCAATGGTATTCTCGGCTTTTTTCAAGAAAGAAAGGCTGAAAAGTCATTGGAAGCTTTAAAAGAGCTAGCCGCCCCGCAAGTAACTGTACTGCGAAATGGAAAGTGGGTAAAGGCACCGTCTAAAGCACTCGTTTTAGGTGATATTATTAAATTTTCTAGTGGCGATCGTGTTGGAGCTGATGTACGTCTTGTTGAGGCGTCGAGTTTATATATTGAAGAATCGGCTTTGACAGGAGAGTCAGTACCCGTGCAGAAGAAAGTAGAAGCATTGCAAGGGCAAGATGTTTCAATTGGTGATCAAAAAAATATGGCTTTTATGGGTACGATGATTACACGAGGGTCTGGAACAGGAGTCGTTGTAGCAACGGGTATGAATACAGCGATGGGACAAATTGCAAATATGTTACAAAATGCAGAGCAGATGGAAACACCACTGCAAAGAAGATTAGAGCAACTCGGAAAAATATTAATTATTGTCGCTCTTGTTTTGACAGCGCTTGTCGTGTTAGCCGGTGTGTATCAAGGGAATGAAGTGTATCATATGTTTTTAGCGGGTGTGTCGCTAGCTGTTGCTGCAATTCCAGAAGGATTGCCAGCAATTGTTACAGTAGCCTTATCGCTTGGTGTACAGCGTATGATAAAAAAGAGAGCGATTGTAAGAAAGTTACCAGCAGTAGAAACGTTAGGTTGCGCTTCTGTTATATGCTCTGATAAAACAGGAACGATGACGCAAAACAAGATGATGGTAACACATATGTGGTCAGGTGGAGAGTTGTGGAAAGTGACAGGCCAAGGGTATGAACCTAATGGCTCGTTTATGAAAGGTGAAAAAGAAATTAATCCAGCTAAGATGAAATCACTTTATCAACTACTTACATTTGGTTCGTTATGCAATAACGCAAATATTATTCAAAAGAAAAAGGCGTATGTATTAGATGGAGATCCAACTGAGGGAGCGCTTGTAGCTGCAGCAATGAAAGCGGGGATAACGCGTGAGGCGCTGAAAGGGAAATTTGAAATTATTCGTGAATTTCCGTTTGATTCAACTCGAAAAATGATGAGTGTTATTGTACGAGATCGAGAGGGTAAAAAGTTTGTCGTTACGAAGGGAGCACCAGATGTCCTTCTGCAAATGAGTCAAACGATTTTATGGGGGGATAAGCAGCAACCATTAAGTGAGTTGTATAGAAAAGAAGTACAGGCGGCTATTCATAGCTTAGGTAGTCAAGCACTTCGAACCATTGCAGTTGCTTTTAAGCCTTTAAAAGTAACAGACTCAATTGAACATGAAAGAGACGTTGAAAAAGATTTTATGTTAGTTGGCATACAAGGAATGATTGATCCGCCAAGACCAGAAGTAGAGCAGGCAGTAAAAGAGTGCAGAGAAGCTGGTATTCGAACAGTGATGATTACAGGTGATCATAAAGTGACTGCAATGGCGATTGCAGAACAATTAAGCATTTTGCCACCAGGTGGACGCGTTGTTGAAGGGGTAGAACTTGCAACTATGGATGTAGAAGAATTAGAAAATGTTGTAGAAGATACGTATGTATTTGCTCGTGTATCACCAGAACATAAATTGAAAATTGTTAAGGCGTTGCAAAATAAAGGACATATAGTCGCGATGACAGGTGATGGAGTAAACGATGCTCCGGCTATAAAAACTGCGGATATTGGGATAGCGATGGGAATTACAGGGACAGATGTTGCAAAAGAAGCTTCTTCTCTCGTATTGCTGGACGATAATTTCGCTACGATAAAATCAGCAATTAAAGAAGGTAGAAATATATACGAGAACATACGTAAGTTTATTCGTTATTTATTAGCATCGAACGTTGGAGAAATTTTGGTCATGTTATTTGCCATGTTACTTGCATTACCGCTGCCGATGGTTCCAATTCAAATTTTATGGGTGAATTTAGTTACTGACGGTTTACCGGCGATGGCATTAGGTTTGGATAAGGCCGAGGGAGACGTGATGAAGAGAACGCCGCGTCATCCGAAAGAAGGGGTATTTGCTAGAGGGCTTGCCTGGAAAATTATAAGTCGTGGCTTTCTAATTGGGGCAGTGACGCTAGTAGCATTTATTATTGCGTATAATCAACATCCAAATGAACTGAAATATGCACAAACTGTAGCGTTTGCAACGTTGGTACTTGCTCAGCTGATTCATGTATTTGATTGCCGAAGTGAGCATTCTGTTTTCCACCGCAATCCGTTTGGAAATGTGTATTTAGTAGGAGCGGTTATCATTTCATTACTACTCATGCTAGTCGTTATATATTATCCACCGTTACAACCGATTTTTAGCACGATGCCAATACAAGCGAGAGATTGGTTGCTAATTGGAGGTTTATCGTCAATTCCGACCTTTTTATTAGTAGGCTCTTTATTAACAGGGAAAAAGGGGAAGAAGGAAAAGTCAATATTATATAAGAAGGGATTAAACTTGAAATAGTCAATGATATGAAAATGTGATATAATTTACAGAAGGTAGTAGAGCCTTGTCTCTATTACCTTTTTCATTGAGTTATTTCATGGCTTGGATGTGATAAAAAATGATTTGTAGTATGACAGGATTTGGAAGGTCGAAAGTAGAGAGTGATACTTTTCAAATTACAGTAGAAATGAAATCGGTGAACCACCGTTTTCTAGAGATGAGTATTCGACTACCGAAGCAAATGATGGTATTTGAAGACAAAATTCGTAAAATAATTGCACAGCAAGTTCGCCGTGGACGTATTGAAGTGTCTATTAGTATAGCGGGTGAAGGGCTTGTTGAAAGAAAATTAAGTGTGAATTGGTCGCTTCTTGAGCAGTACCAATCGATTATGAAAGATATAAAAGGGAAATTTCAATTACAAGATTCTATTACACTCGAGCAATTAATGGCAATGCCAGAAGTAACAGCGATTGAAGAGGTAGAAAACGTAAATGAACAATTTGAGAACAGTTTATATGAGGCTGTTCGCCAAGCTGCTCATATGTTAAAAACGATGAGAGATGGCGAAGGAGAACGATTACATAAAGATATAGCGTATCGCTTACAAGAGATTCACAATTGTGTAAATGCTATTATTCCGCATGCACCAATTGTTACACAAAAATATCGTGAACGATTAGAAAATCGCTTAAAGGAATTACATAATCAAGATTTAGATGAACAAAGATTGCTAACTGAAGTTGCAATCTTTGCTGAGCGTTGTGATATTCACGAAGAGTTAGTTCGTTTGCAAAGTCATTTAGAACAATTCCATGAAACACTGCAGATTGAAGAGCCTGTTGGAAGGAAAATGGATTTCATCGTGCAAGAGATGCATAGAGAAATTAATACGATTGGTTCTAAGGCAAATGACTTAACAATTTCAAAATATGTTGTAGAAATGAAAAATAACCTTGAAAAAATTCGTGAACAAGTACAAAATATTGAGTAGCTTTCAAAAAATATATAAAGTTATACGTGGTGGAGAAATCGGATAGACTTACTAGGAGGCGCAAACTATGGCCATGCGGTTTTTAAATATTGGATACGGAAATATTGTATCTGCTCATCGAATTATTGCTATTGTAAGTCCGGAGTCAGCTCCTATTAAACGAACAGTACAGGAAGCACGCGAACATAATGCTTTGCTTGATGCTACGTATGGGAGAAAAACAAGGGCGGTTATTGTTATGGATGATGGGCATGTTGTATTAAGTCCAATTCAGCCGGAGACGATTGCACATCGTTTGAATAATAAAGAAGAGTTAAGTGAGGAAGGGTAGGTTTTACATATTTATGAGAAGTAGAAGAGGATTGCTCATCGTTCTTTCAGGACCTTCTGGGGTTGGTAAAGGAACGGTTCGAAAAGAGCTGTTTAGTCATGAGGATACACGTTTTCAGTACTCCATTTCAGTAACGACACGTAAGCCACGTGAAGGTGAAGTGGATGGTGTGGATTATTTCTTTAAAGAGAGAGAAGAATTTGAGGAAATGATTCGTAATGAAAAATTACTTGAGTGGGCTGAGTTCGTAGGTAATTATTACGGAACACCAATTGACTACGTTGAAAAAACATTACAAGAAGGAAAAGATGTATTCTTAGAAATTGAAGTGCAAGGAGCAATTCAAGTTAAGAAAGCTTTCCCAGAAGGTGTATTTATTTTCTTAGCACCTCCAAGTTTATCTGAACTAAAGAACCGAATTGTCGGTCGTGGTACAGAAACTGAAGATGTTATTGAAAATCGTTTAACGGTAGCGAAAGAAGAAATTGATATGATGGACGCTTACGACTACGTTGTAGAAAACGACCAAGTTGAACTAGCTTGTGAAAGAATTAAAGCAATTGTGGTTGGCGAACATTGCCGCCGCGAAAGAGTAGCAAAATATTATAAAGAAATGACGGAGGGTCTATAATTATGTTAAATCCATCAATTGATTCATTACTAACAAAAATCGATTCTAAATATACACTTGTAACAGTGGCTGCAAAACGTGCGCGCGAAATGCAACTTGCTAATAACTGTGTTGTAGAAAAACCAGTTTCTCATAAATGTGTAGGTAAAGCATTAGAAGAAATCGATATTGAAGCGTTAAGCTACGTACCAAGTGAAGATAAAGTAACTGAATAAGACTTTGTCTTCGACAATTTAAAACATAGACTTTATAATTTTCTATGTAACGGTAACAACCTATTTACAAGTAGGTTGTTATTTTTTTACGGTAGGGAAGAAATATTGATACTGATGAGCTGATAATCTTGTTTCAGTATTATAAGTTTGAAAAAGAAAGAGGACGAGCCATATGCTAAAAGGGAAAAAGATACTTTTATGTGTAACAGGAGGCATTGCGGTCTTTAAAGCGGCTGCGTTAACGAGTAAATTGACACAAGCTGGTGCTATTGTAAAAGTAATGATGAGTGAGTCGGCAATGAAATTTGTTACACCTCTTACATTCCAAGCGCTTTCTCGCCATGATGTATATACGGATACATTCGATGAGAAAGACTCAGCTGTTATTGCTCATATCGATTTAGCAGATTGGGCAGATGTTGTACTTGTTGCACCTGCTACAGCCAATTGTATTGGAAAGTTAGCTAACGGTATTGCAGATGATATGATTACAACTACTTTGCTAGCTACTACAGCCCCAGTGTGGATTGCACCTGCTATGAATGTGCATATGTATGAAAATAAAATTGTTCAAAAAAATATGATGACGTTAAAAACGTTAGGATATACATTTATTGAGCCCGGAGAAGGTTTTTTAGCGTGTGGTTATGTAGCGAAAGGAAGATTAGAAGAACCTGAAGCGATTATCGCACGGTTAGAAGAGGCTTTTTCAGAACAAAAACCATTACATGGAAAAAGAATATTAATAACTGCTGGTCCAACGCGTGAAAAGATTGATCCAGTTCGTTTTATGACTAATTTTTCTTCTGGAAAAATGGGATATGCGATTGCGGAAGTAGCAGCGAACTTAGGTGCTGACGTCATACTCGTTTCGGGACCGACAGCATTACATCCACCATTACATGTAACTACAGTGCAAGTGGAATCGGCACAAGATATGTTAGAGGCAGTTATTCAACATTATCAAGACGTAGATGTTGTTATTAAAACAGCAGCAGTTGCAGATTATCGCCCGAAATATGTTCATGATAATAAAATGAAAAAGAAAAATGGCGATGCTGTAATTGAACTTGAGAGAACAGTAGATATTTTAAAAACATTAGGTGAGATGAAGGACAAACAGTTACTTATCGGTTTTGCGGCTGAAACGACAAACGTAGAGGAATATGCAACGAAAAAATTACGTGAGAAAAATGCGAATATGATTGTTGCAAACGACGTAAAGGCGCAAGGAGCTGGATTTGGTACAGATACGAACATTGTAACAATGTATAGAAAAGATGGAGAAGTTATAGAGTTGCCACTTTTAACGAAGAAAGAGGTTGCTCATGAAATATTAAAGCAAATTGAAATGATGTTAGAAGATGATCGTCTATGAAATTTGCAAGTGTAATTGTTGATGTACCTGCACGTCAGACAGATCGACCATTTGATTATATTATCCCTAAAAAATGGGAAGATATTGTCCAGACAGGCATGCGTGTAGTAGTTCCGTTTGGCCCAAGGAAATTGCAAGGTTTTATTATTGGGATTAAAGATTCTGTTGAAGTAGAAAATAAGAAGTTAAAGACAATCCATGAAATTTTAGATGTAACACCGGTTTTAAATGAAGAGTTGTTAAAGCTTGGGTATTGGCTTACAAGTGAAACGTTATGTTATATGATTTCAGCTTTTCAAGTTATGCTTCCAACGGCGATAAAAGCAACATATAAAAAACGTCTACAGCTTCGTAAACAAGAAGAAGTAGCACCTGAACTACTGTTTTTATTTCAGGACAAAGAAGCGATAGATTGGGAAGCGATTGAGACGCAGCCACATCTATACCGCACGATTCAACAAGAAATTAAACATGGCACGATTGAAGTCGTTTATCACGTAAAAGATAAAGTACAAAAGAAGAAACAAAGAATCGTTCAACCGGAGTTGCCAGAAGATAAATTGGAATTAGCAGCATTTGAACTGAAAAGTAAAAAACAACAAGATGTACTCTATTATTTTGTGGAAAATTATAAAAGTATGCCGTTGAAAGTAATAACAGAAGAGTTGCAAATAACAGATGCTCCAATTAAAGCACTTGTTAAAAAGGGGCTACTCTCAGAAAAGTATGTGGAGGTGTACCGAAATCCGTATGACGATGACGATTTTGAACAAACGAAACCATTCCCACTTACTGAGGAACAAAAGCAAGTTATTACACCGATTTTATCATCAATTACAAATGAAACTTACAATCCATTTTTACTATATGGTGTTACAGGAAGCGGAAAAACAGAAGTATATTTACAATCTATAGCAGCGGTGCTCGAGAAAGGAAAAGAAGCTATTGTACTTGTTCCTGAAATTGCACTAACGCCTCAGATGGTAGATCGTTTTAAAGGTAGATTTGGCTCACAAGTTGCAGTTCTTCATAGTGCGCTGTCTGTTGGAGAAAAATATGATGAATGGCGTAAGATTTTAAGAAAAGAAGTGAAAGTCGTAGTTGGTGCACGCTCAGCTGTATTTGCTCCTTTTGAAAATTTAGGGATTATTATTATTGATGAGGAACATGAATCGAGCTATAAGCAAGAAGATAATCCGAGGTATCATGCAAGGGATGTAGCTGTGTGGAGGGGACAATATCATAAATGTCCTATCGTTCTTGGTAGTGCAACACCGACGCTTGAATCGTTTGCAAGAGCGAAAAAAGGGGTGTATGAATTACTGACGATGGAAAAACGTATGAACGAACAAGCTTTACCGACAGTAGAGATTGTTGATATGCGTGAAGAACTTCGTGACGGGAATCGCTCCATGTTTTCAAAGGCGCTGCATGAAAAAATAGCAGATCGGTTAGAAAAGAAAGAACAAATGGTGCTCTTTTTAAATAGAAGGGGGCATTCTACATTTGTTATGTGCCGTGATTGCGGGTACGTTGTACAATGTCCGCATTGTGATATCTCGCTGACATATCATAAAATGAACCATCGTTTAAAATGCCATTATTGCAGTTACGAAGAAAATATGCCGACTGCGTGTCCTGCTTGTCAAAGTACATACATTCGTTTCTTTGGTACAGGTACGCAAAAGGTAGAAGAGGAAATTACCAAACTATTTCCAGAGGCACGAGTCATTCGAATGGATGTAGATACGACGAGTCGTAAAGGGATGCATGAGAAATTATTAAAGGCGTTCGGGGAAGAAAAAGCAGATATATTACTTGGAACACAAATGATTGCAAAAGGGTTAGATTTTCCAAAAGTAACGCTTGTTGGGGTTTTAACTGCTGATACGATGCTTCATTTACCTGATTTTCGGGCGAGTGAAAAGACTTATCAGTTATTGACGCAAGTAAGTGGGCGAGCAGGCCGACATGAATTGCCAGGGGAAGTTATCATTCAAACGTATACGCCAGAACATTACAGTATAGAGTTAGCAAAGAACCAACAATATGATGTGTTTTTTGACCAAGAAATGCAAATGAGACGAACGAGACAATATCCACCTTATTACTATGTTGTACTTGTGACGGTATCTCATCCGGAATTATTAAAGGCGGTACAAGTGACGGAAAAAATTGTCGGTCATTTACGGTCGCACTGTTCGCAGCAAACAATGGTGTTAGGACCGGTTGCTTCAGCAATTCCAAGGATAAAAGATAGATATCGTTATCAATGCATGATAAAATACAAACGGGAACCAAACTTAAAGAACGTGCTCAAAATGGTAAATGAACATTATCAAGCAGAAATGCAAAAAGAGCTACAAATCTCAATTGATTTTAATCCAACAATGTTAATGTAGCGGAGGGAAATATGGCAGTTTTAGAAATAGTAAAGCATCCAAATGAAGTGTTAGAAACACCGTGTGAAAGAGTAATTAACTTTGATAAAAAGTTAGTGAAATTGTTGAAAGATATGCATGAAACAATGTTAATTGCGGACGGAGTCGGTTTAGCTGCGCCTCAAGTAGGGGTAAGCTTGCAAGTGGCGGTAGTTGATATCGGTGATGATACTGGGAAAATCGAGTTAATTAATCCATCGATACTAGAAAAACGTGGTGAACAAGTAGGTCCCGAAGGCTGTTTAAGCTTCCCGGGACTTTATGGTGAAGTGGAACGTGCGGATTATATTAAAGTGCGTGCGCAAAATCGCAGAGGTAAAGTGTTTTTACTAGAAGCAGAAGGGTTTTTAGCGCGTGCAATTCAACATGAAATCGATCATTTACACGGTGTGTTATTTACATCGAAAGTGACAAGATATTATGAGGAAAACGAATTAGAATAGGTATTAAAAGGAGCGGTTTTTAAATGATAAAAGTAGTATTTATGGGAACACCGGACTTTTCAGTGCCGGTGCTTCGTCGTCTTATTGAAGATGGCTATGATGTAATAGGTGTTGTGACGCAACCAGATCGTCCGGTAGGTAGAAAAAAAGTATTAACACCTACACCTGTTAAAGTGGAAGCAGAAAAGCATGGTATTCCGGTGTTACAGCCGTTAAGAATTCGTGAAAAAGACGAATATGAAAAAGTATTGGCATTAGAGCCAGATTTAATTGTAACAGCTGCGTTCGGTCAAATTGTACCAAATGAAATTTTAGAAGCACCGAAGTATGGATGTATTAACGTCCACGCTTCTTTACTTCCTGAACTTCGTGGCGGTGCACCAATCCATTATGCAATTATGGAAGGGAAAGAAAAAACAGGTATTACAATTATGTATATGGTAGAAAAATTGGATGCTGGTGATATCTTAACACAAGTAGAAGTGGAAATTGAAGAGCGTGAAACGACAGGCTCGTTATTTGATAAGTTAAGTGAAGCAGGGGCACATCTTCTATCTAAAACAGTACCTTTACTAATTCAAGGTAAGTTAGAACCAATTAAACAAAACGAGGAAGAAGTAACGTTTGCATATAATATAAAACGTGAGCAAGAGAAAATTGATTGGACAAAAACAGGTGAAGAAGTATACAATCACATTCGCGGATTGAATCCATGGCCAGTTGCTTATACAACTTTAGCGGGACAAGTTGTTAAAGTATGGTGGGGAGAAAAAGTACCTGTAACGAAATCAGCTGAAGCAGGTACGATTGTTGCGATCGAAGAAGATGGTTTTGTTGTAGCAACTGGTAATGAAACGGGTGTTAAAGTTACAGAATTGCAACCTTCTGGTAAAAAGCGTATGAGTTGTGCGCAATTTTTACGTGGCACAAAACCTGAAATTGGAACGAAGTTAGGAGAAAATGCATGAGACAAAATGTTCGTGAATTAGCTCTTGATGGTTTAATTCAAGTAGAAAAAAGTGGTGCATACAGTAACTTACTTTTAAATAATCTAATTGAAAAAAGTACAATTGATAGAAAAGATATTGGTTTATTAACTGAAATTGTATATGGAACAATCCAACGTCGTGACACATTAGATTATTATTTACAGCCTTTTTTAAAAAAGAAGGTTGAAGCGTGGGTAAGAGTATTGCTTCGCTTATCTTTATATCAAATGATTTATTTAGACCGAGTGCCCGAAAGAGCGGCTATTCATGAAGCGGTTGAGATTGCAAAGCGTCGCGGGCATAAAGGAATTGCTGGTATGGTGAACGGTGTATTACGTTCGATTCAAAGAGAAGGTGTACCTTCTGTAGATGAAATCAAAGATCCAGTAGAACGCTTGGCAATTGCAACAAGTCATCCAGTTTGGCTTGTCCAAGAATGGGCTTCAGAATATGGTTTAGAAATTGCTGAGAAAATGTGTGAAGTGAACATGTTACCGCCTGTACCAACAGCGCGTGTAAATGTTGATAAAATAACAGTAGAAGAAGCAATTACATTATTGGCTAGTGAAGGTATAGAAGCGAAGCGTGGCGATTTATCAGATGATGCAATTCAAATTGAAAAAGGAAATGTAGCGCACACAGATGCGTTTAAAAAAGGTTTTCTTTCTATTCAAGATGAAAGTTCTATGCTGGTAGCACGTGCCTTAGAACCAGATGAGGGAGATGTAGTTCTTGATAGTTGTGCTGCTCCAGGTGGAAAAACAACGCATATTGCAGAGCGATTAAAAGGAACTGGTCAAGTCATGTCCCTTGATTTACATGCACACAAAGTACGTTTAATTAAACAACAAGCAGAGCGACTTGGTCTAGGAAATGTCGAAACAAAGGCATTAGATGCTAGAAAAGTGCAAGAACACTTTGCAAATGAAACGTTTGATAAAATATTAGTAGATGCCCCATGTTCTGGATTTGGTGTGATTAGACGTAAGCCTGATATTAAGTTAGGTAAAGATAAAGGCGATAGTGAAAGATTATCGACGATTCAACTTGCAATACTAGAAAAAATCGCACCGTTATTAAAACAAGGTGGTCGCCTTGTTTATAGTACGTGTACAATTGAGAAAATAGAAAATGAACAAGTAATAGAACGATTTTTACAAGAGCATCCTGAGTTCGAGTGGGATACTACGATAAAAGAGCGTATGCCAGAAAAGCTAAGTCCGTATATTGATGAAGGTCAAGTACAAATTTTACCGCATTATTTTGCAACAGATGGCTTTTATATTGCTTGTTTAAGGAAGAAGGTGTAGCATCGTGGAAACGACTGTGAGAAAACAAAAGAAAAATTTAGAAACGAAAAAACCATCAATTTACTCTTTACAACTTCATGAAATGCAAGATTGGTTAAAGGAGCAAGGAGAACCAAAGTTCCGTGCTGGACAAATTTTTGATTGGTTATATAAAAAACGTGTAAAAAATTATGAGGATATGTCAAACCTTTCTAAAGGATTGCGTGAAAAATTGTCGAATTCCTTTGATATTACTACTTTAAATACGTTAGTAAAACAAACGTCTTCGGATGGAACAATTAAATTCTTATTCCAATTATATGATGGATATTCTATTGAAACGGTATTAATGCGACATGAATATGGAAATTCCATTTGTGTAACAACACAAGTAGGTTGTCGTATTGGGTGTACGTTCTGTGCTTCAACGCTTGGCGGTTTAAAGCGAAACTTAGAAGCTGGAGAAATTGTAGCACAAGTAGTAGAAGTGCAACGTGCACTTGATGAATCAGAAGAACGTGTAAGTTCTCTTGTCGTTATGGGAATTGGAGAACCATTTGATAACTATGATAATTTAATGGGATTCTTACGTATCATTAACCATGAAAAAGGACTGCATATTGGTGCGAGACATATGACAGTTTCGACAAGTGGAATCATCCCAAAAATTTATAAGTTCGCTGAAGAAGACTTACAAATTAATTTTGCGATTTCACTGCATGCTCCAAACTCAGAATTACGTTCAAAATTAATGCCGATTAACCGTGCTTATAAGCTACCAGATTTGATGGAGGCTATAAAATACTATGTAAATAGAACAGGGCGTCGTATTACTTTTGAATATGGACTATTTGGAGGCGAAAATGACCAAGTTGAGCACGCTGAAGAGCTTGCTGCGCTCTTGAAAGGTGTAAAATGTCATGTGAACTTAATTCCGGTAAACTACGTACCTGAACGTGATTATGTACGTACGCCACGTGAACAAATTTTCTTATTTGAAAAAACGTTAAAAGATCGTGGAGTAAATGTAACGATTCGCCGTGAACAAGGTCATGATATTGATGCAGCCTGCGGTCAGTTGCGTGCGAAGGAGCGCAAAGAAGAGACGAGGTGACGAGATGAAAGCCGTGTTTCTATCAGATAAAGGAAAAGTTCGTCAACATAATGAAGATAGTGCAGGAGTTTTTCACAATTTAGATGGAAATATTTTAGCGGTAGTAGCAGATGGAATGGGAGGTCATCGAGCTGGTGATGTAGCTAGCTCGATGACCATTCAATTATTCCATGATTATTGGAAGCAAACGCATAATATGAACGAGCCAAAAAAAGTAGAAGAGTGGTTACATACTAGTGTGGGGATTATTAATGAGCGTATATATGAATACTCTAAGCAACATGTAGAATGTAACGGTATGGGAACAACACTTATAATAGCGATTTGTACACCAAATTTTGTGACGATAGGTCATATAGGAGATAGTCGTTGTTATATGGTATCAGAGGGGGAAATCTCGCTTGTAACGGAAGATCACTCACTTGTCAATGAACTTGTGAGACATGGTGAAATTTCAAAAGAAGACGCAGAATATCACCCGAAAAAGAATGTTTTGTTAAGGGCATTAGGAACAGAAGAGAAAGTCGGATTAGATGTGAAAACATTAGTGCTAGAGGAAGATGATCAGTTACTTCTTTGCTCTGATGGACTATCTAACAAAGTTTCTATTGCTGATATGCAACAAGTTTTACAGTTAAATGAACAGCTAGAAACTAAGGGACAGCGTCTCATTCAATTGGCGAATGATCGTGGCGGGGAAGATAATATCACCCTTGTTCTGATTGATTATGCGGGTTCGACAAACGAAAGTAGGTGAAGTGCAACGTGCTGATTGGAAAACGCTTAAATGACCGTTATAAGCTACTGAAAATGATTGGTGGCGGTGGAATGGCCAATGTGTATTTAGCTCATGATGATATACTAGGCCGAGATGTAGCGGTGAAAATATTAAGACTCGACTATTCAAATAACGAAGAGTTTATTAAACGTTTCCATCGAGAAGCGCAGTCTGTTACAACGTTGTCGCATCCAAATATTGTGAATATGTATGATGTCGGAGAAGAAGATGGTATATATTATCTTGTAATGGAGTATGTACCAGGACAAACATTGAAGCAATACATAATTGAGCGAGGGATGTTACCGATAGGAGAAGCTCTTGATATTATGGAGCAGTTAACATCCGCCATGGCACACGCCCATCATTTTGAAATTGTGCACCGCGATATTAAACCGCACAATATTTTAATTCGAGCTGATGGAGTAATAAAAGTAACAGATTTTGGAATTGCGACAGCTACAAGTGCAACAACAATTACACATACAAATTCAGTACTCGGTTCGGTGCATTATTTATCACCAGAACAAGCACGCGGCGGGATAGCAAATAAACAATCAGATATTTATTCCCTAGGGATTGTTATGTTTGAGTTGTTAACAGGAAGACAACCGTTTTCTGGTGAATCTGCTGTTGCTATAGCTTTAAAACATTTACAAAGTGAAATTCCATCTCCGAGAAGATGGAATGAACATATTCCGCAAAGTGTCGAAAATATTATATTAAAGGCAACTGCGAAAGATCCGTTTCATCGATATCAATCTGCCAATGCGATGAAACGAGATATTGAAACTGCGCTATATCCAGAGAGGATAAATGAGCAGCCATTTTACATACCGGAAGATATGGAAGCGACGAAAGCGATTCCGATTATTCAACAAGAACAATTATTCGAAAATATAACCGATGAAACAATTGTTTTAAAAGGAAGTAAAGTGGATGAACAGAACAGAAAAGAAGAAGTAGAATTAAGTAAGAAGAAAAAACGAAGTAATAAATGGCTCAAAATTTTAATTACAACATTTTTACTTTTAGCGATCGGAATAACGTTAGCCCTTACTGTTATTCCAGGATTCTTTATTCCAAAAGATGTAAAAGTCCCTGATGTGTCTGGTATGAAATATACGACTGCAGTAAATACATTAGTTGAAAAGGGTTTTGAGGTTACGGAACCTAATATTGTATATACAGATGATGTAGAGGTCGGTGGTGTTCTAAAAACAGACCCTGCGGCCGGAAGAGTCGTGAAAGAGAACTCTAAAATTACTATCTATCAATCGGGTGGGAAAAAGAAAAATAAGATGAGTGATCTCACAGGAAAAGATTTTGAGAGCATAAGGTCTGAATTAGAAGAAAAATATAAACAAGTTACAATAAATTATATTGAAAATGATAGACCAAAAGGTGAAATCGTTGAGCAAATTCCGACGCCGGATCAAATGGTAGTAGAGGCGGAACAAGACTTGAAAATTTGGGTAAGTAAGGGTCCTTATCAAATTAGACCAGGTGACTTTTCAGGATGGACTGAAAATAGTGTCAATGGTTATTTGAATGAGAGGAAACTAACTCCAGATATAAAACGAGAGTATTCTGATACTGTTGATAAAGGACTTGTAATTTCGCAATCTCCAAAACCAGGAACGCCGTTAAAAGAAGGAGATAAAGTGACGATTGTCATCTCAGAAGGTCCTAAGCCGAAAGTAACGAAAACAGTGAAAGTAGATAATATTTCTATTCCGTATGAGTCTTCTATAATAGGTGAGAAAAAACCGCAAACGATAGAAATTTATAAAGAAGATATGCAACAAAAAATGGATAGACCAATTGAAACTAGAACAATTTCAGAGTCGGCAACTATTTCATTAGAATTTGTAATTCAAGAAGGTACAAAAGGACATTATAAAATTGTACGAGATGGTGTAACGATTATTGACAAAGAAGTACCATATCCAACTCAATAATAATGAATTCCATTTTCTTTTTAGAGAGAATGGAATGTATTACTTCTGCCTGTTATGCTGTCTACATATAGTGGACTGTATAACAGGCAAAAATATATGATTCAAAAAGATATAAAAGTGATACTGTTATAAATAATATTTTAAATTTGATGGTAGATTAAATATATTAATGTGTATATATGACCGGTTTTGAAATCTTTATTTAAAGAATGATAATCCATTCAATATGAATTACAGCTTCACTTTATACAGAATAAAGGAGAATTATATGCCAGAAGGAAAAATTGTAAAAGCTCTAAGTGGATTTTATTATGTGCAGCATGAAGAAGGGATTACACAATGTCGCGGGCGTGGTGTGTTTAGAAAAAATAAAATTACACCACTGGTAGGAGACCAAGTTGTTTTTCAGGCTGATAATCCAAGTGAAGGATACGTGCTTGAAGTATTTGATCGAAAAAATGAACTTGTCAGGCCTCCTATTGCTAATGTTGATCAAGCAATTCTTGTTTTTTCAGCAGTAGAACCAGATTTTAATCCGGGACTGTTAGATCGATTTTTAGTGCTGATTGAATATCATAACATTAAGCCGATTATTTGCATTAGTAAGATGGATTTAGTGGATGAAAAAATGAGAGAGACTGTTGAATCTTATGCAAATGACTATCGTGAGATGGGATATGATGTATTATTTACTTCTATAAATACATCGGAAAGTATTGATATTTTAAAACCGTTCTTAGAAGGTTGTGTTTCCGTTGTTGCGGGGCAATCTGGTGTTGGAAAATCTTCTATGCTTAACGTCTTACGTCCAGAATTAGAACTGAAAACGAATGATATTTCCTCACATTTAGGACGCGGGAAACATACGACAAGACACGTAGAATTAATTGCGATTGGAAGCGGACTAGTTGCAGATACACCTGGTTTTAGTTCACTCGATTTCATAGATATAGAGGTAGAAGATCTTACATATTGTTTTCCAGAGTTGAAAGAAGCGAGCCAATACTGTAAATTTAGAGGGTGTACACATCTTTCTGAACCGAAATGTGCTGTGAAGGCTGCGGTTGAAGAGGGGAAGATTACAGAATATCGTTATAAGAATTACAAACAATTTGTAGAAGAAATTAGAGAGAGAAAGCCGAGGTATTAGTTATGATTAAAATTGCACCATCGATCTTATCAGCAGATTTTTCAAAATTAGGGGAAGAGATTAAAGATGTAGAAAAAGGCGGAGCGGATTACATTCACGTCGATGTAATGGATGGACATTTCGTACCAAATATTACGATTGGACCATTAATTGTAGAAGCAATCCGTCCAATCACATCGTTACCGTTAGATGTACATTTAATGATTGAAAATCCTGATAACTATATCCCGACTTTCGCAAAAGCGGGAGCGGATATTATTACTGTTCATGTAGAGGCGTGTCCTCATTTACATCGTACAATTCAGTTAATTAAATCTCATGGCATTAAAGCAGGAGTTGTATTAAATCCGCATACGCCAGTTTCAGTGATTGAGCATGTATTAGAAGATATTGATATGGTATTACTTATGACAGTAAACCCTGGATTTGGTGGACAGAAATTTATCCATTCTGTATTACCGAAAATTAAACAAGTTGCAGAAATGGTTAAAGAGCGCAATCTAGAAGTAGAAATTGAAGTTGATGGTGGTGTAAACGCTGAAACAGCAAGACTTTGTGTGGAAGCAGGAGCAAATGTACTTGTAGCTGGGTCAGCAGTATACAATCAAAAAGACCGAGGTGAAGCAATTCGTGTCATTCGTGGATAATGAATGAACGAGTCTTTATCCCAGTGAATCTTCTAGTATAGTAAGTTTTCACTATTTATAAAGGATAGAGAAAAAATATGTAAAAAGGCAATCTACCGAATGGCAGATTGCCTTTTTACAATAGAAGGGGAAGGAAACATGATTATTCATATTTTAGCGGGAGGACCTGCGGAATATTGTGCAGATTTTTCTCCATATGAAAATGAGAAAGTAGTGTGGGCGGCAGTTGATAGAGGAGTATATCGTTTATTAAAAAGAGGTATTACTCCTGCTGTTGCGTTTGGAGATTATGACTCGGTTACGGAAGAAGAATTAGCGTGGATGGGGCAACAAACAAATGATTTACATATTGTTCCTCGTGAAAAAGATCAAACAGATTTAGAAATTGCGATTAACTGGGCGTTAGAACAAAATCCGGCACTCATTCGTATTTTTGGTGCTACTGGCGGAAGACTTGATCACGGTTTAGCGAATATACAGATGCTTTTAAAAGGATTAGAAGTAGGAATAGAAATGTGTATTGTAGATAATCAAAATGAAATAAGTGTAAAAAGAGAGGGTACACATATAATTGAAGAAAATAAAAATTTCCCTTATATATCTTTTGTGCCTGTTACTGAAATAGTGGAAGGGATTACATTACTTGGTTTTAAATATCCTCTAACGAATAAAAAAATAGAGTGGGGATCAACACTTTGTATTAGTAATGAACTCGTTGAGGAAAAAGGTACTTTTTCATTTACTTCTGGCATATTAATGGTGATAAGAAGCACTGATTAAAGAAACAATTTTGCTCCTTACATCATATAGTGAACAAGTGGAGTAATGGGGATTAGGAGGGAAACCATGAGATTTTATACAATTAAGTTACCTAAATTTCTTGGTGGAATTGTTCGTGCCATGTTAAATACCTTCAAAAAAGATTAAAAAAAGCACCTATTACCGGTGCTTTTTCCATTGGTATAGTAAAAAAAGAGCCTAGCGGCTCTTTTTTTTATTATTAAACACGTTCGATTTTGCCAGATTTTAATGCTCTAGCAGAAACGTAAACACGTTGAACTTTTCCGTCGATGCGTACGCGAACTTTTTGAAGGTTAGCGCCCCACTTACGTTTTGTAGCGTTCATTGCGTGAGAACGAGAGTTACCAGAACGAGCTTTTCTTCCAGTAATAGCACAAACACGAGCCATTTATATTTCCCTCCCTTGATACCTTACCATACGTAATTTTTCAATGTTAGTCTTTTATGCGATGCTAAAAACACTACTATAATTTAACACAACTAAAAAGAGAATGCAACACTGTAGAAAAAAGAAATCAAGAAAAATTACTTGACACTATATGTCAATGAAGAAAAGTTGAAATCAAGAAAAATTGCTTGACATATTATAGTGATACATGTTGTATAATAACAATGGACTATTTTGCTCATCATAAAAAAGTGTAGTTTTCAACATAAAATATGAGAGTGAAAAAGAAAGAACGATGGAATTTTCTTTAAAAAGATTATATGATAGTAACTAAAGTAGTCTAACTCACTTTCACCATTTATGAAGGGGGAAAACGAGATGTCAATTGAAATTAAAACGAAGTACGGTCAAATTGATATTAGTACAGATGTAATTGCAACAATTGCTGGAGGTGCCGCGGTAGATTGCTACGGTATCGTAGGTATGGCATCAAAAAATCAGTTAAAAGATGGATTAACAGACATTTTACGAAAAGAAAATTTCACTAGAGGTGTTATTGTTCGTAAAGATGAAGATGAAGTACATATTGATATGTATATTATTGTGAGCTATGGTACGAAAATTTCAGAAGTAGCACATAACGTGCAGACGAAAGTGAAATATACATTAGATCAAACTGTAGGACTAGCAGTAGATTCTGTAAACATCTACGTACAAGGAGTTAAAGTAATAAACTTGTAATGTGCATTAAGGAGGAAAATCTGTGTCAATTCAAAAAATTGATGGAAAACGTTTATCACAAATGATCATTCAAGGAGCGAATAATTTAACAAATAATGTTCAGCTTGTTGATGCATTAAACGTATTTCCAGTTCCAGATGGCGATACCGGTACAAACATGAACTTATCTATGACTTCAGGCGCACGTGAAGTGAAAGCAAATCCTTCACAACATGCTGGTAAAGTCGGTGTAAGTTTAGCCAAAGGATTATTAATGGGAGCTCGTGGTAACTCTGGAGTTATTTTATCTCAGTTGTTCCGTGGTTTCTCAAAATCCATTGAACAAAAAGAAGAATTAACAACAGTTGATTTTGCTGCAGCTTTAGAAGCTGGAGTAGAGGCGGCTTACAAAGCGGTTATGAAACCGATTGAAGGAACGATTTTAACGGTTGCAAGAGAAACGGGTAAATATGCAGTAACAGTTGCGAAAAAACAGCGCGACTTTGTTTTGTTTATGGAAGACGTTGTGAAAGAAGCAAATGCATCGTTAAATCGTACGCCAGATTTATTACCTGTATTAAAACAAGTTGGCGTTGTAGATAGCGGTGGTAAAGGTCTTGTAGTAGTATACGAAGGGTTTTTAGCTGACTTAAAAGGAGAAACGATTTCTTCTGATGCACCTGCCCAACCATCTATGAATGAAATGGTGCGCGCAGAACATCACCGTAGTGTACAAAGCCAATTGAGTACAGAAGATATTAAGTATGGATATTGTACGGAGTTCATGGTGAAATTAGAAGCTGATAAAGTGAAAGAACATAATTTCTCTGAACAAAAATTCCGTGAAGATATTAGTGTGTATGGTGATTCATTACTAGTTGTATCTGATGATGAAATTGTAAAAGTTCATATTCATGCAGAGCATCCTGGAGACGCTATGAACTACGGACAACGTTACGGTAGTTTAATCAAGATTAAAGTAGAGAATATGCGCGAACAGCATACTGCTTTATTAGATGAGCCTGCTATGATGCCTGAGCCAACTAGCCAGCCTAAAGAGAAACAACCATATGGTATCGTAACTGTAGCTATGGGATCTGGTATTAAAACTTTATTTGAAAGCATTGGCGCGACGAAAGTTATCGAAGGTGGCCAAACGATGAATCCGAGTACTGAGGACATCGTGAAAGCGATTGAAGAAGCAAACGCTGAAAAAATCATTATTTTACCGAACAACGGGAATATCGTAATGGCAGCAGAACAAGCAGCGTCAGTTGTGGATCAAGAAGTGATTGTAGTTCGTTCAAAAACAGTTCCTCAAGGTATGGCTGCAATGTTAGCATTTAATCCAGTTGGAACGCTAGAAGAAAATGAAGAAAACATGAAAGAAGCTTTATCTCATGTGAAAACAGGTCAAATTACGTATGCTGTACGTGATACGGAAATTGATGGTGTGGCAATTCAAAAAGATGATTTCATGTGTATCGCAGATGGAAAAATCGTATCAACAAATGCTGAAAAAGTAGGGGCTGCGAAGCAATTACTAGAAGCACTAATTGATGAAGATTCTGAAATCGTAACGATTCTACAAGGTGAAGATGCAACTGACGAAGAGGTAGCTGAATTAGTTGAGTTTGTAGAAGAGAATTTTGAAGATGCAGAAGTAGAAGTA
Source organism: Bacillus sp. BD59S (assembly GCF_007363175.1). NCBI lineage: Bacteria > Bacillati > Bacillota > Bacilli > Caryophanales > Bacillaceae > Bacillus > Bacillus sp. BD59S. The sequence goes on along the minus strand of NZ_CP034686.1, from coordinate 3,566,957 downwards.
CATACTGGAAACCAACCGGTGTATTCTTTCATCTTCTCTGTAGAATAAGAAAAAATTCGTTTTGAAAATAAATGGATTACTTACTTGCTAATGGATAAGAAGTAGTAATATGAAGTTTATTACTAGTTTTTATTCAAAAGGCTAGCATATTGAAGATAAAAAAGAGCCTTGCTGCTAAAAGTGAGGCTCTTTTCTTTCGTGTTACTTATGAGGGATTTGAGTAGTTTCTCTTAGAATGCCTATGATAGAATATATAGGGTGAAAGAGAGCGATTACAGATGTCAATCATGTTAATGGATAATGAATCAAAAAATAATGTGACGGAGCGTGAGAATCTTGAATGAAGTTGTACAAGTTCCTGTTACGGATGTAAAGGGAATCGGAGGAGAAACATCTGAATTACTACACGAGATGGGAATTTATACAGTTTCTCATCTATTAGAACATTTTCCGTACCGTTATGAAGACTATGCGATGAAAGATCTTGCAGAAGTAAAGCATGATGAACGTGTAACAGTTGAGGGGAAAGTTCATAGTGCTCCTTTACTGCAATATTATGGGAAGAAGAAGTCGCGTCTTACGGTTCGTGTCCTCGTAGGTCGTTATTTAATTACAGCTGTATGTTTTAATAGGCCGTACTATAAGCAGAAGTTAAATTTAGATGAAACGGTAACGATTACTGGTAAATGGGACCAGCATCGTCAAACGATTGCGGTATCAGAACTTCATTTTGGACCGGTTGTACGTCAACAAGAAGTGGAGCCTGTGTACTCAGTGAAAGGGAAACTTACAGTAAAACAGATGCGCCGTTTTATTGCACAAGCGTTAAAGGAGTATGGAGACTCTATAGTTGAAGTGTTACCAGATGGATTGCTAAGTCGGTATAAATTACTGCCACGTTATGAAGCGCTTCGGGCTTTGCACTTTCCAGCGGGGCAGGAAGACTTGAAGCAAGCGCGTCGCCGTTTTGTATATGAGGAGTTTTTCTTATTTCAGTTAAAAATGCAAACGTTACGAAAAATGGAGAGGGAAAATTCGAAAGGGACGAAAAAAGAAATTCCTTCAGAAGAATTGCAAGAGTTTATTGATGCACTTCCGTTTCCGTTAACTGGTGCGCAAAGCCGAGTTGTAGATGAAATTATGAAAGATATGACATCTCCTTATCGAATGAATCGTCTGTTGCAAGGTGATGTAGGTTCTGGTAAAACGGTGGTTGCTGCAATTGGTCTTTATGCAGCGAAATTAGCGCATTATCAAGGTGCTTTAATGGTTCCAACAGAAATTTTAGCAGAACAACATTATCAATCGCTTGCAGAGACGTTCTCGCACTTTGGTATGAAGGTTGAATTGTTAACAAGTTCAGTTAAAGGCGTGAGACGCCGAGAGATTTTGGCAAAATTAGAACAAGGAGAAATAGATATCCTTGTTGGAACGCATGCTTTAATTCAAGATGAAGTTATTTTTCATAGGTTAGGTCTCGTGATTACTGATGAACAACATCGATTTGGTGTAGCGCAGCGACGAGTTTTACGTGAGAAAGGTGAAAGTCCAGATGTACTATTTATGACAGCAACACCAATTCCACGTACGTTAGCAATTACTGCATTTGGAGAGATGGACGTTTCTATAATCGATGAGATGCCAGCTGGTAGAAAGGTAATTGAAACATACTGGGCAAAACATGACATGTTAGATCGTGTTCTCGGTTTTGTAGAGAAAGAGATAAAAAAAGGAAGACAAGCATATGTTATTTGTCCCCTTATTGAAGAATCTGAGAAACTTGATGTACAAAATGCAATTGACTTACATAGTATGCTGACTCATCATTATCAGGGGAAATGTCAAGTCGGATTAATGCATGGAAGATTATCATCTCAAGAAAAAGAAGAGATAATGGGGCAATTTAGTGAAAATAAAGTGCAAATTCTTGTGTCGACAACAGTTGTTGAAGTAGGTGTGAACGTACCGAATGCGACTGTAATGGTTATTTATGATGCAGAGCGTTTCGGTTTATCACAGCTTCATCAGCTAAGAGGACGTGTTGGGCGTGGTAGTGAACAATCGTATTGTTTATTAATCGCGGATCCAAAATCGGAAACGGGAAAAGAACGAATGCGTATTATGACCGAAACGAATGATGGATTTGTATTGTCGGAAAAAGATTTAGAGTTAAGAGGTCCTGGAGATTTCTTTGGGAGTAAGCAAAGTGGTTTACCAGAATTCAAGGTTGCTGATATGGTACATGATTATCGGGCGTTAGAAACAGCTAGACAAGATGCGGCGTTACTAGTAGATTCAGAAGCTTTTTGGCATAATGATCAATATGCGTCATTGCGTACGTATCTTGACGGGACAGGTGTGTTCCAGGGAGAGAAGCTCGATTAAAGGGAGGCAACAAAAGTTTTTGTTGCATTCTACTTTTAATGATTATATACTACTGTTAGTACCTAGTCATAAAAATGGATGGTGCGGTATGAAAAAAAGAAGAAGTAAAAAAGAAAGACAAGAATTATTACAACAAACGATAGAAACGAATCCTTTTATTACGGATGAAGATTTAGCAGAAAAATTTCAAGTGAGCATACAAACCGTACGTCTTGATCGTATGGAATTGTCTATTCCTGAATTAAGAGAAAGAATTAAACATGTAGCTACAAAGCAACATGAAGAAGATGTGAAATCTTTACCATTAGAAGAGGTTGTCGGAGAAATTATTGATATAGAATTAGATAGACATGCGATTTCTATCTTTGAAGTGAAGGTAGAACACGTATTTAAAAGGAATCAAATTGCCCGTGGGCATCATTTGTTTGCACAAGCAAACTCACTAGCTGTTGCAGTTATTGATGAAGAATTAGCTTTAACTGCAAAGTCTACCATTCGATACATTCGTCCTGTAAAATTAGGAGAGCGTGTTGTTGCAAAAGCGCGCGTGGAAGATGTAGAGAATGATAAAGGGCGGACGGTTGTCAAAGTGCGTAGCTTTGTTGGAGAAGAACTTGTTTTCACAGGCACTTTTGAAATGTATCGATCTAGTAATTATAGTGAGGAAGGTAACAACTTATGAAAATCGCAATAGATGCAATGGGCGGCGATCATGCTCCAAAGGCTGTCGTACTAGGAGCAATGAAAGCTATTAAGGAATATTCTGATTTACATATTACGTTAGTGGGGAAAGAAGAGGAAATTCGTCAATACTTAACGAGTGAAGAACGAATTACTATACTTCATACAGATGAAAAAATCGAATCGACAGATGAACCAGTAAGAGCGGTTCGTCGAAAAAAACAAGCTTCAATGGTACTTGCGGCGCAGCAAGTGAAAGACGGTGTAGCGGATGCTTGTATATCAGCCGGTAGTACAGGAGCTTTAATGGCGGCTGGATTGTTTGTTGTAGGTCGTATGGAAGGAATTGAGCGTCCAGCTTTATCCCCTACAATGCCAACTGTTGATGGAGAAGGTTTTGTTATGTTAGATGTTGGAGCGAACGTTGATGCAAAACCAATTCATTTATATCAATATGCAGTAATGGGATCTGTATATGCTGAGAAAGTAAGAGGAATTAAAAATCCTCGCGTTGGACTTTTGAACGTTGGAACAGAAGATGGTAAAGGTAACGAGCTTTCAAAACAAGTCTTTGCAATGCTTAAAGATGCCCCAATTAATTTCGTTGGGAACGTTGAATCAAGAGATTTATTGCAAGGTGTAGCAGATGTTGTTGTATGTGATGGTTTTACAGGGAATGTAGCACTGAAATCATTAGAAGGAACAGCACTTGCATTATTCTCTATGTTAAAAGAACAGTTAATGAGTTCGTTTACGAGCAAATTAGCAGCAGCGGTATTAAAGCCAAAACTTATGGTATTAAAAGATAAAATGGATTATTCGGAGTATGGAGGAGCGGCATTATTTGGATTGAAGGCTCCTGTCATTAAGGCTCACGGTTCTTCCAATGACCAATCGATATTTAGTGCGATTCGTCAGACGAGAGAAATGGTAGCGAAAGAAGTGATTCCTACTATTTCAAGCGTAATGGAGAAAGAGCCACTCCAATAAGAGGAGGATTTGAAATGGGAAAACTAGCATTTCTTTTTCCGGGCCAAGGTTCACAGGCAGTTGGAATGGGTAAACAGTTAGCAGAGAATAATAAAGAGGTTGCAAATGTATTTGCAAAAGCAGATGAGGTGTTGCAAGACTCACTTTCAGAAGTGATTTTTGAAGGGCCGCAGGAAAAGCTTACGTTAACAACAAATGCGCAACCTGCTTTATTAACAACGAGTTTTGCTATTTTGACAGCTTTAAAAGAGTATGATGTTACACCAGACTTTGTCGCAGGGCATAGTTTAGGTGAGTATAGCGCTCTTGTAGCAGCAGGTGCATTAACTTTTGAGGATGCAGTATATGCTGTAAGGAAACGTGGGGAATATATGGAAGAAGCTGTTCCTGGCGGAGAAGGTGCAATGGCGGCTATTTTAGGTGCTGACCCACATATGCTGAAACAAGTTACAGAAGAAGTAACAAGTGAAGGATATGCAGTACAAATTGCTAATATGAATAGTACGAAGCAAATTGTGATTTCTGGAACAAAGCAAGGAGTCGAGATTGCTTCTCAAAGAGCGAAAGAAAATGGTGCGAAGAGAGCAATTCCGCTTAAAGTAAGTGGACCGTTCCACTCTGCGCTTATGAAGCCAGCGGCGGAGAAATTCCAAAGTGTCTTAAATGAAATTACAATTCAAGATACGAATATTCCGGTAATCGCAAATGTAACAGCAGACGTTATTACAAGTGGTGCGCATATTCAAGAAAAGCTGATCGAACAGCTCTATTCGCCTGTCTTATGGTACCCATCCATTGAATATATGGTGAGTCAAGGGGTAGATACATTTATTGAGATTGGACCTGGGAAAGTACTTGCTGGACTTATGAAGTCAATTGATTCATCAGTGAAAGCATACGCGATATACGATGAAGAGACATTACAAGATACCATTTCGAATTTGAGAGGAGAAAACTGATGTTAAAAGGGAAAGTAGCATTAGTAACGGGTGCTTCACGTGGAATTGGTCGTGCAATTGCGATTGATTTAGCAAAACAAGGGGCAAATGTTGTAGTAAATTATGCTGGTAACGAGCAAAAGGCAAATGAAGTAGTTGATGAAATAAAGAAATTAGGTTCGGATGCAATTGCAGTAAGAGCAGATGTTGCAAATGCTGAAGACGTTACAACTATGGTGAAACAAACTGTAGATGCATTTGGACAAGTTGATATTCTTGTGAATAATGCAGGGGTAACAAAAGATAATTTATTAATGCGTATGAAAGAAGAAGAATGGGATACAGTTATTAATACAAACCTAAAAGGTGTATTCTTATGTACAAAGGCAGTATCTCGATATATGATGCGTCAACGTCATGGACGTATTGTAAATATCGCTTCTGTTGTCGGAGTAACGGGAAACCCAGGACAAGCAAACTATGTTGCTGCTAAAGCGGGTGTAATTGGATTAACAAAAACATCAGCAAAAGAGTTAGCGAGCCGTAATATTACTGTAAATGCAATTGCTCCTGGATTTATTGCGACAGATATGACAGACGTATTAGATGAAAATATAAAAGCTGAAATGTTAAAATTAATTCCTGCAGCTCAGTTTGGTGAGGCGCAAGATATCGCGAATGCTGTAACGTTTTTTGCTTCTGATCAAAGCAAATATATTACAGGTCAAACGTTAAATGTTGATGGCGGTATGGTAATGTAATAAAAGAATCGATTTCAGCTAGTTTTTTTGGACAATATTTAATATAATATTTGAGGGGAGGTGAATGGAATGGCAGATGTTTTAGAGCGTGTAACAAAAATCATCGTTGATCGTTTAGGAGTAGAAGAAACAGAAGTAGTACCAGCTGCAAGCTTCAAGGAAGATTTAGGAGCAGACTCCCTAGATGTAGTAGAACTTGTAATGCAATTAGAAGACGAATTCGAAATGGAAATTTCTGATGAAGATGCTGAAAAGATTGCTACTGTTGGCGATGCTGTGACTTACATAGAGAGTCATCTATAATGCTTGAATGAAGTCCCGTTTTTTAGCGGGGCTTCTCGGCTTATATCTGGAGGGACCTATGCCGTACCGTAAATATAGAGAAAAAAAATACGAAACAAAATATCGTGAAGCGTTTAAAGTATTTCAAGAAAAGATAGGTATTACGTTTACAGATGAAAAATTATTGATTCAAGCATTTACGCATTCATCGTATGTGAATGAGCATCGAAAAAAACCGCATGAAGACAATGAGCGTCTCGAATTCCTTGGAGATGCAGTATTGGAACTTACTGTATCGCAGTATCTGTTTCAAAAATATCCGACAATGAGCGAAGGAGAGTTAACAAAACTACGTGCAGCTATTGTATGTGAACCATCTCTTGTTCGTTTTGCAAACGAGTTGTCATTTGGTAGCCTTGTTTTATTAGGAAAAGGTGAGGAAATGACAGGCGGACGTGAACGACCAGCTTTATTAGCGGATGTCTTTGAAGCGTTTATTGGTGCCCTTTATCTTGATCAAGGGCTAGAAACAGTATGGGGCTTCTTAAAAGAAATTGTATACCCTAAAATTAATGAGGGTGCTTTTTCTCATGTGATGGATTATAAGAGTCAATTACAAGAGTTGATTCAGCGTGATGGTAGTGGCAATATTGAGTATCAAATTTTGCAAGAAAAAGGACCGGCCCACAATCGAGAATTTGTGTCACGTGTTACGTTAAATAACGTGGCTTTAGGACTTGGTAGTGGCAAGTCGAAAAAAGAAGCAGAGCAACAAGCTGCTGCAGAAGCGTTGAAAAAGTTAAAAGAACAACTATAAGGAATCCCCCTTTGAATGAGGGGGATTCCTTGTGCATAGAATGAAACTTTCCTTTCGTTTGTAAATGTAAGGAAATAAAATCCGTATAATAGTTTGTTTTTGTATAAACAACATTTATAGCAACGGAGAATAGGAGGAAGGCCTTTCGTGTTTTTAAAAAGATTAGAAATAGCAGGATTTAAGTCTTTTGCTGAGCGTGTATCTGTTGATTTCGTCCCAGGTGTAACGTCTGTAGTAGGACCTAATGGAAGCGGGAAAAGTAATATTACGGATGCCATTCGCTGGGTACTTGGTGAACAATCGGCAAAATCATTACGTGGTGCAAAGATGGAAGATATTATTTTTGCAGGCAGTGATACGAGAAGAGCAGTTAATGTTGCTGAAGTAACGATAACTTTAAATAATGAGGATCAACGTTTACCGATTGAATATAATGAGGTGTGTGTAACGCGTCGTGTATCTCGTTCTGGTGATAGTGATTTTTATATTAATAAACAATCATGTAGATTGAAAGATATTATCGACTTATTTATGGACTCTGGTATGGGAAGAGAAGCGTTTTCGATTATTAGTCAGGGGAAAGTTGAAGAGATTTTAAGTAGTAAATCAGAAGAACGTCGTGGTGTATTTGAAGAAGCAGCAGGAGTGCTGAAATACAAACTTCGTAAAAAGAAAGCTGAAGGAAAATTAGCAGACACACAAGAAAACTTAAATCGTGTACAAGATATAATTCACGAATTAAGTAGTCAAGTAGAACCTTTAGAAAGACAAGCTTCTATTGCGAAAGATTATCTCGAGAAAAAAGAAGAATTAGAGAAAGTAGAAGCGGCACTTATTGTACATGAAATTGAAGAATTGCATGAGAAATGGGAAGCGCTTCGAAATCAGTTTGGGCATAATAAAAACGAAGAAGCTAAAATGTCAACGCATTTACAAAAAGGTGAAGAAGAGCTAGAGGAATTACGAGGTCAATTACAAGCAGTAGATGAGTCTGTAGATTCCCTGCAAGAAGTACTTTTACTTTCTAGTAAAGAGCTAGAAAAGTTAGAAGGACAGCGTGAGCTATTAAAAGAGAGAAAGCAAAATGCAACGACGCATTGTGCACAACTCGAACAGTTAATTGTTGAATTAACAGAGAAAGCTACAAGTTATGATGGTGAAATTGAATCGAGTACAGAAGTATTGATGCAATTTGTAAATCATGTAAAAGAGTTAGAGACGAAATTGCATGATAATGAGCAATTACTTGCAACGTTTGCTGACAATTTAGAGGAACAAATTGAGAATTTAAAAGGTGACTATATTGAACTTTTAAATCAACAAGCTAGTCATCGTAATGAGTTATCTATGATTGAAGAACAATCTAAACAACAAAACTCAAAAAATGAACGCCTTGATGAAGAAAATGCGAAATATGTAGAAATGCGTATGGAAATTACAGCGAAAAAGACAAAACTTGTGGAAAGTTATGAACAAGTAAAAGAAAAAGTAGCTGGAATTCTTTCTAATATACAAAAGACAGAAGCGGCACTTGGGAAATGCAAGGCGCAGTATAGTGAAAACGAAACAAAACTGTATCAAGCGTATCAATTTGTACAACAGGCACGATCTCGCAAAGAAATGCTAGAAGAGATGCAAGAGGACTACTCTGGTTTCTATCAAGGGGTACGTGAAGTATTAAAAGCTAGAGAAAATAGGTTGCAAGGTATTGAGGGTGCTGTTGCAGAACTGCTAACGGTACCGAAAGAATATGAAATTGCAATGGAAATCGCTCTAGGTGCAGCGATGCAGCATATAGTTGTACAAAAAGAAGAACATGCTCGTAATGCAATTGCGTTTTTAAAACAGAATAAACATGGACGAGCAACGTTTTTACCGCAAGCTGTTATTAAAGGTAGATCGTTATCATTTGAGCAATTACGTATTGTAAATCAGCATCCATCGTTTGTAGGTGTGGCGGCAGAACTTGTGCAATATAACAATAAATATGAAAATGTAGTTTCAAATTTATTAGGTACTGTTATTGTTGCGAAAGATTTACGCGGAGCGAATGAGTTGGCGAAACAACTACAATACCGTTATCGCATTGTAACAATCGAAGGTGATGTAGTAAACCCTGGCGGTTCTATGACAGGTGGAGCGGTAAAACAAGCGAAATCTTCTTTATTAGGACGTCAACGTGAATTAGAAGAGTGGACGAGCAAGTTAACTGATATGGAAGAAAAAACGACGAAGTTAGAAAACTTTGTTAAAGCAGTAAAGCAAGAGATTCAAGAAAAAGAAGTGCAAATACGCGAACTAAGGCAAAGTGTAGAAGCAGAGCGTGTAGATGAACAGAAATTAAGAGAAGAAATTAATCGCTTAGAATTAGAAGAACATCGTATTAATGATCGTTTATCTATTTACGATTTAGAGATTGAAGGATTCTTGCAAGACCAAGTGAAAATGCAAGGCCGTAAAGAAGAGTTAGAAAAGATTTTGGCGACTCTTCAGGCAGAGATTACGGAATTAGATAGCAAAATCACAGCTTTAACAAAACAAAAAAGTGAGCAACATTCTTCGAAAGAAAAAGTTCAAAAAGAAATGACTGAGTTAAAAGTGTTAGCAGCTGAAAAGCAACAACGCTTATCTAATCAAAAAGAAAAAGTAGAACGATTGACGAAGGAAAAAGAAGAAACCGATGCAACACTTGTCAAAACGAAAGAGGATTTAGCATTCTTAAAACAAGAAATGACATCGAATTCAAGTGGTGAAGAACAAATTACGAATATGATTGAGAAGAAAGCATATGATCGTAATCAAACTTCAGAGTTAATTCGCTCTCGTCGTGAGCAACGTATATCGTTACAAGAGAGAGTAGAACAGTTAGAGCGTAACCTGAAAGAAACAACAGGTAAACATAAATACATTCTTGAGATGTTAAAAGATCAAGAGGTAAAAATAAACCGACTTGATGTAGAGTTAGAAAATAGATTACAACATTTACGTGAAACATATACGATTTCATTTGAAGCGGCAAAACTGAAGTATACAATGGTGATGCCTGCTGAGGATGCACGTAAAAAGGTGAAACTAATTAAACTCTCCATTGAAGAGTTAGGCACAGTAAACTTAGGAGCAATTGATGAGTATGAGCGTGTGGCAGAGCGTCATACATTCTTACTAGAGCAAAAAGATGATCTAGAAGAAGCAAAAACGACATTGCACCAACTTATTACTGAAATGGATGAAGAAATGAAAAAACGCTTTTCTACTACGTTTGAAGGAATTCGAATGGAGTTTCAATCGGTGTTCTCTGAATTATTTGGAGGCGGTAGAGCGGATTTAGTTATGACAAATCCAGAGGACTTATTAAATACTGGTATTGATATTGTAGCGCAACCGCCAGGGAAGAAACTGCAAAACTTAGGTTTACTTTCAGGTGGAGAGCGTGCTTTAACGGCAATTGCGCTGCTATTTGGTATTTTAAAAGTGCGCCCAGTCCCATTCTGTGTATTAGATGAGGTAGAGGCTGCTCTAGATGAGGCAAACGTTGCCCGTTTTGCTCAGTATTTAAAGAAATTTAGTGATGAGACACAGTTTATTGTAATTACACATAGAAAAGGTACAATGGAAGAGTCTGACGTATTGTACGGTGTAACAATGCAAGAGTCAGGGGTATCTAAACTTGTTTCGGTTCGTTTAGATGATGGAGAAGAACTAGTTGCAAGCAAATAGGAAGGATGGGACAGTATGAGCTTTTTTAAAAAACTAAAAGAAAAAATTTCAAAACAAACAGATACGGTAACAGAGAAGTTTAAACAAGGATTAGAAAAAACGAGAAATTCGTTTGCAGATAAAGTAAATGATTTAGTCTTTCGTTACCGTAAAGTAGATGAAGATTTCTTCGAAGAATTAGAAGAAATTTTAATCGGTGCAGATGTTGGCGTTTCGACAGTGATGGAATTAATCGACCAGCTGAAAGAAGAAGTGCAACGCCGTAATATTCAAGATCCAAAAGAAGTACAAGCTGTTATTTCGGAAAAATTAATAGAAATTTATAAAGGTGACAGCGATTTTACTAATGAAATTAATGTGCAAAAGGATGGCTTGACAGTTGTTTTATTTGTTGGTGTGAATGGTGTAGGTAAAACGACAACAATTGGTAAGATGGCTCATAGATTTAAATCAGAAGGCAAGTCTGTCTTATTAGCAGCAGGAGATACATTCCGTGCTGGAGCGATTGAACAATTAGAAGTATGGGGCGATCGCGTTGGGGTAGAAGTGATTAAACAAGGATCAGGGTCTGATCCAGCAGCGGTTATGTATGACGCTGTACAAGCTGCAAAAGCACGTAAAGTAGATGTATTACTATGTGATACAGCAGGACGTTTACAAAATAAAGTAAACTTAATGAAAGAGTTAGAGAAGGTAAAGCGTGTAATTGAGCGTGAAGTACCAGGAGCTCCTCATGAAGTATTACTTGTTATTGATGCAACAACAGGACAAAACGGTTTAAGTCAAGCGAAAACATTCCGTGAAGCAACGAATGTGACTGGTATTGTTTTAACGAAATTAGATGGAACTGCTAAAGGTGGCATTGTATTAGCAATTCGTAACGAAATGGATGTACCGGTGAAATTCGTTGGATTAGGAGAGCAAATGGATGATCTGCAACAGTTCGATCCAGAACAATATGTGTATGGTTTATTTGCGAACTTAGTAGAAACAGAAGAAGTATAAGTGAAAGAAGCGGTATTTTCCGCTTCTTTTTCTATAAAAATATGCGATGTTAAGAAAAAAACTTGACACTCTTTTGTACTCCATGTAAACTAATTCATGTAAAGGGAAATCACTTAACAAAGGATGATCCAACATGCTCGAAAAAACAACGAGAATGAACTATTTATTTGATTTTTATCAATCGTTGTTAACGCAAAAACAAAGAAGTTATATGTCGCTTTATTATCTAGATGATTTATCTCTTGGTGAAATTGCGGAAGAATTTGATGTAAGTCGCCAAGCCGTGTATGATAACATTAAACGGACTGAAGCGATGCTTGAAGAATATGAAGAAAAATTAGTATTACTTCAAAAGTTTCAAGAGCGACAGCGACTTGTTGCAAAGCTAAAACAGCTAATCAGCGAAGAAGAGCATGTGAATGAAGAAATGAAACAAGTTGTTGAAGCTATCGAAAAATTAGATTAGGAGGGCGGCAATATGGCATTTGAAGGATTAGCCGACCGACTTCAACAGACGATGCAAAAAATCCGCGGCAAAGGAAAAGTTTCTGAAGCCGATGTGAAAGAAATGATGAGAGAAGTTCGTCTAGCTCTTTTAGAAGCGGACGTTAACTTTAAAGTAGTAAAAGATTTTGTAAAGCGTGTATCTGAACGTGCTGTCGGACAAGATGTAATGAAAAGTTTGACACCTGGACAACAAGTAATTAAAGTTGTACAGGAAGAACTTACAGAACTTATGGGCGGAGAGCAAAGCAAAATTGCTGTTGCTAATAAGCCACCGACTGTTATTATGATGGTTGGTCTGCAAGGTGCAGGTAAAACAACGACGACAGGTAAGCTTGCGAATTTGCTTCGTAAAAAGCATAATCGTAAACCGATGCTTGTTGCGGCAGATATTTACCGTCCTGCAGCGATTAAACAGCTTGAAACATTAGGGAAGCAATTGGACATGCCTGTATTCTCTTTAGGAGATCAAGTAAGTCCTGTTGAAATTGCGAAACAAGCGATTGCAAAAGCGAAAGAAGAACATCATGATTATGTTTTAATTGATACAGCAGGTCGCCTGCATATTGATGAAGAACTAATGGATGAATTAGCGAAAGTGAAAGAAGTTGCGAAACCGGATGAAATTTTCCTTGTTGTCGATGCGATGACAGGACAAGACGCGGTTAATGTTGCACAAAGTTTCCATGAACAGTTAGGTTTAACAGGGGTTGTATTAACGAAGCTGGATGGTGATACGCGCGGTGGTGCGGCATTGTCTATTAAAGCTGTTACGAATACGCCAATTAAATTTGCTGGTATGGGTGAAAAACTAGATGCACTTGAAGCGTTCCATCCAGAACGTATGGCATCCCGTATTTTAGGGATGGGAGACGTCTTAACATTAATTGAAAAAGCGCAAGCTACAGTTGATGAAGAGAAAGCAAAAGAACTTGAGCAAAAAATGCGTACGCTTTCGTTTACACTTGACGATTTCCTAGAACAACTTGGACAAGTGCGTCAACTTGGACCGCTTGATGAATTGTTAGGAATGCTTCCTGGTGCAAATAAAATTAAAGGGCTGAAAAATGCACAAGTTGATGAAAAACAAATTGGGCATATTGAGGCGATTATTCGTTCTATGACTAAATTAGAGCGAGAACAACCGGAAATAATCAATGCTAGTCGCAAAAAACGCATTGCCAAAGGTAGCGGTACAACGGTACAAGAAATCAATCGTTTAATCAAGCAATTTGATGATATGAAAAAGATGATGAAAACGATGACTGGGATGCAAAAAGGTAAGAAAAAAGGACTAGGTGGATTGAAGTTTCCATTCATGTAAGGAAAAAAGATGGCTCTGTTAAGAAAAAATACTTTACAAAGCAATAGTCTTTTTGCTAATATAATTATCTGTGTGAAATAAATTCGGAGGTGCTTTATAAATGGCAGTTAAAATTCGTTTAAAACGTATGGGAGCTAAAAAAACTCCTTTCTATCGTGTAGTTGTTGCAGATTCTCGTTCTCCTCGTGACGGACGTTTCATTGAGGAAATCGGTACTTACAATCCGGTTGCTCAACCAGCTGAAGTTAAGATCAACGAAGAAGCAGCATTAAAATGGTTAGGAAATGGTGCTAAACCATCTGATACAGTTCGTAACTTATTCTCTAACCAAGGTATCATGGAGAAATTCCACTTATCTAAACAAGGTAAGTAATTGAGGCAATGACTATGAAGAAGTTAGTCGAGACGATTGTCAAGCCTCTTGTCGATCATCCTGAAGATGTAAAAGTTACACAGGAACTTTACAACGGAGAGATAAAGTATCGATTAACTGTACATCCTGAGGATGTTGGAAAAGTCATTGGAAAGCAAGGGAAAGTTGCGAAAGCAATTCGAATGCTCTTGTATTCAGTGGGACATCACAATAGTGAAAAAGTAACACTGGAAATTCAATAAACGTAAAAAGGGCGAGGAGTTATTTCCTCTCCCTTTTTTAACATTTAAAGAGAAGTTGCATGTTCCATATGTGAAATGGGGATGCTTAATTTATATAGAAACCAGGGGTGACATACTGTTTATGACAAAATGGTTTAACGTAGGGAAAATTGTAAATACTCATGGCGTAAAAGGAGAAATTCGCGTGGTTTCTCGTACTGATTTTCCAGAAGAGCGATATAAAGTAGGGAATACGTTATACATATCGAATGAAAAAGGTGGAGAGCCTTTCCCAGTAAAGATTACTTCTCATCGTCAACATAAAACATTTGACTTATTGACATTTGAAGGATACGGGAATGTAAATGAAGTAGAACAGTTTAAAGGTTCTCTTTTAAAAGTGCCTGAAGATCAATTAGGCGAACTAGCTGAAGGTGAATACTACTATCATGAAATTATTGGTTGCAACGTTGTAACGGAAGAAGGAGAAGCGTTAGGGACAATAAAAGAAGTTTTATCTCCTGGTGCAAATGATGTTTGGGTAATTAAACGCCCAAAAGGTCAAGATCTGTTAATTCCTTATATTGATGATGTTGTACTTCAAGTTAACATTGAAAATAAATTAGTAACCATTCATGTAATGGAAGGGCTACTATAATGAAAATTGACATTTTAACTTTGTTTCCAGATATGTTTACAGGTGTGTTTGGATCTTCAATTTTAAAGAAAGCACAAGAAAAAGAAGCGGTAGAGCTTCGTGTTGTCAATTTCCGCGATTATACAACGAGTAAGCATAATAGTGTGGATGATTATCCGTATGGTGGCGGCGCTGGGATGGTATTAACTCCTCAGCCTATTTTTGATGCTGTAGAAGATTTAACGAAAGAGACAGAGCGTAAGCCGCGAGTTGTCTTAATGTGTCCGCAAGGTGAAAGGTTTACTCAGAAGAAAGCGGAAGAGCTTGCAGAGGAAGAACATTTAATCTTTGTATGTGGGCATTATGAAGGATATGACGAACGAATTCGTGAACATCTCGTAACAGATGAGATTTCTATCGGTGACTACGTATTAACGGGTGGAGAGTTAGCCTCTATGGTTATAACTGATAGTGTCGTACGTCTCCTGCCAGGAGTACTAGGAAACCATGCTTCACAAGTCGAGGATTCGTTTAGTACAGGTTTATTAGAGCACCCTCATTATACACGTCCAGCTGATTTTCGTGGTATGAAAGTGCCAGATGTATTAATGTCGGGAAATCATAAAAATATTGATGAATGGCGACATAAAGAATCGTTGCGTCGTACGTACACGCGTAGACCGGATTTACTAGAAGAACGAGAATTGTCTAAGCAAGAAAAGAAATGGCTAGAACAGATTAAAGAAGGCAAATAAGGGCTTGATATATTTTCTATTGCAACAGCCCTAGCAATATGCTATTATAACACTTGTGCTACTGAAATCAGTGGCCGTATTAACGATGTTCCGCTGTAATTTATTTAGACTTTATAAGAGCATCTGTTTAAAGGAGAGAATTTAATATGCAACAATTAATCGCAGAAATTACAAAAGGCCAATTAAAAACTGACCTTCCTTCATTCCGTCCTGGAGACACTTTACGTGTACACGTAAAAGTAGTTGAGGGAACTCGTGAAAGAATTCAGCTTTTCGAAGGTGTTGTAATTAAACGTCGTGGTGGCGGAATCAGTGAAACATTCACAGTTCGTAAGATTTCTTACGGTGTAGGTGTAGAACGTACATTCCCAGTTCACACGCCAAGAATCGCGAAAATCGAAGTACTTCGCCGTGGTAAAGTACGTCGTGCTAAGTTATACTACTTACGTAACCTTCGCGGTAAAAAAGCACGTATTAAAGAAATTCGATAAGACATGTATGGGAGCTTGTAAATGCACAAGCTCCCTTTTTCCAATCTATATAAAATTTTGATATAATACGATCAGCTTACATAATCGTGGAGGGGAAAAGCATGAAGAAAGAAAAGAGTTCACTTTGGGAATGGATCAAGGCAATTTTGATAGCTGTTGTATTAGCAGGTGTTATTAGACAGTTTTTCTTTGCGCCAATTCTCGTAGATGGAGTATCGATGGCGTCCACATTACATGATCGCGATCGAATGATAGTTAATAAAATTGGTTATCACATAGGAGATCCGAAACGATTTGATATTATTGTATTCCGAGCAACGGAAGATAAAGATTATATTAAGCGTATTATCGGCCTACCAGGCGATGAAATAGAGTATCGTAATGATAAACTATATGTTAACGGAAAGGCTTATGAGGAGCCGTATTTAGACAAGCAGAAAAAACAAATTGCTGACGGACCGCTTACATATGATTTCACTCTTGAAGAGATGACAGGGAAGAAAACTGTTCCAGAAGGTCAATTATTTGTTTTAGGCGATAATCGTCGTTTTAGTAAAGATAGCCGTTCCATTGGTACAATTTCAATGGACCAAGTGATTGGAAAGGCAAATATACTATATTGGCCGTTAAAAGATGCTCGTATTGTGAAATAAAAGAAAAAGAAGGTGGCAACATGGTAATTCAATGGTTCCCAGGACATATGGCAAAGGCTAGACGCCAAGTAACAGAAAAATTAAAGTTAATTGATGTTGTAATTGAGCTTGTAGATGCTCGATTACCTTTATCTTCTCGAAATCCGATGATCGATGAGATTATTACACATAAACCGAGGCTTGTTGTTTTAAATAAAGCGGATATGGCAGACGATCGTTTAACAAAGCAATGGATCGCATATTTTAAAGAAAAAGGTCATATGGCAATTTCAATTAACGCACAGGCTGGACAAGGCATGAAGGAAATTGCAGCGGCTTGTAAAGTGTTAGTGAAAGAGAAATTTGATAAAATGGTTGCAAAAGGTATTAGACCGAGAGCGATTCGTGCATTAATTGTAGGGATACCGAATGTTGGTAAATCTACGTTGATTAATAAGTTAGCGAAGAAAAATATTGCTAAAACAGGGGATCGTCCTGGTGTGACAACAGCTCAGCAATGGATTAAGGTTGGGAAAGAAATGGAGCTGTTAGATACGCCAGGTATTTTATGGCCTAAATTTGAAGACCAATTAGTTGGGTTACGTCTAGCTACGACTGGTGCAATTAAAGATTCTATTTTAAATCTACAAGACGTAGCTGTTTATGCGCTACGTTTTATGGAGAAACATTACCCAGAGCGATTAAAAGAGCGCTATAATTTAAATGACATTCCAGAAGACATCGTGGAGTTATTTGATGCGATTGGAAAAAATAGAGGCTGTTTAATGGGCGGCGGAATGATTGATTATGATAAAACATCTGAACTTGTACTTCGTGAGCTTCGTGGTGGCAAACTTGGAAAAATGACGTTTGAAACACCAGAAGAGTTTGCGGAGCAGACAGAAGATGCAGAAAAAGTAGAAGAAGTATAAGACGTGCGTTTGTACGTCTTTTCTTTTTTTGTATATAAAAGGAGTGGCATGAATGCAAAAAGTGACTATTCAAGAGGCGGAACATTTACTACAAGAAATTAGGAGTGAAGAGGACGACCGCTTTCAGATATTAATAAAAGATGAACGTAAAGGGGTACAAAAACTCATCTCGAAGTGGTATAAACAAAAAGAGTTAGCACAAAAGGAAAAAGAAAAATTTTTGGAAATGTCTAAGTATGAAAATGCGTTACGTGAAAAAGGTCTCACATATATCGCAGGTATAGATGAAGTAGGTCGTGGACCGCTAGCTGGGCCTGTTGTGACGGCAGCTGTTGTTCTTCCGGAAGGCTTTTATATTCCAGGATTAAACGATTCGAAAAAGCTGAGTGAGGCGAAGCGAGAACGTTTTTATGATGAAATTAAAGCGCAAGCAATTGCAATTGGAGTTGGAATTGTATCACCGCAAGTTATTGATGAAATAAATATTTATCAAGCGACGAAACAAGCGATGTTAGATGCTGTTGCGAATTTATCTTGTACACCACAATATTTATTAATTGATGCGATGAAACTCCCTACACCAATTCCGCAAACATCTATTATTAAAGGTGATGCAAAAAGTATTTCTATTTCAGCTGCATCCATTATTGCGAAAGTAACGAGAGATCGTATGATGAAAGAGCTTGGAGAAAAGTATCCTGCATATGGATTTGAACAACATATGGGATATGGCACAAAACAACATTTAGAAGCGATTGAAGCGCATGGCATATTAGAAGAACATCGAAAATCGTTTGCGCCAATTAAAGATATGATTCAAAAATAAGCTGCGAAAACGCAGCTTATTTTTTATTTTGACATATAAACATTACTATTTCCCAAAAAGAATAAAGCGATTTCAGTTTTCTGACACTTTATTGTAGACAGCGTGCCAATCATCTTATACAATGGCAATGTAATGTTTTTTAAACATTAAAAAACTTTTCGAGTAAAACAGGAAAACAGGGGAGGATGGGACCATGAATATCCATGAGTACCAAGGTAAGGCAGTCCTTAGAAGCTATGGGGTTAGCGTTCCGAACGGGAAGGTTGCATTTACAGTAGAAGAAGCTGTAGAAGCGGCGAAAGAATTAGGAACGGATGTATGTGTAGTGAAAGCACAAATTCACGCTGGTGGACGCGGCAAAGCTGGCGGAGTAAAAGTTGCAAAAAATTTAGATGAAGTTCGTACATATGCAGAGAGCATTTTAGGAACTACACTTGTGACACATCAAACAGGTCCTGAAGGTAAGGAAGTAAAACGCTTACTTATCGAAGAAGGTTGCGATATTAAAAAAGAATATTATGTAGGTCTTGTTTTAGACCGTGCAACTTCTCAAGTTGTTTTAATGGCATCTGAAGAAGGCGGAACAGAAATTGAAGAAGTAGCAGAAAAAACACCTGAAAAAATCTTTAAAGAATATATTGATCCAGCAGTAGGCTTACAAGGCTTCCAAGCACGCCGAATTGCATTTAACATCAATATTCCAAAAGAGCTTGTAGGACAAGCTGTGAAGTTTATGATGGGCTTATACCGTGCGTTTATCGAAAAAGATTGCTCTATCGCGGAGATTAACCCACTTGTTACAACAGGTGACGGTAAAGTTATGGCATTAGATGCGAAACTAAACTTTGATTCTAATGCTTTATATCGCCATAAAGACATTTTAGAACTTCGTGACCTTGATGAAGAAGATGCAAAAGAAATCGAAGCTTCTAAATATGACTTAAACTACATTCCTTTAGATGGAAATATCGGTTGTATGGTTAATGGTGCAGGTTTAGCGATGGCTACTATGGATATCATTAAACATTACCATGGCGATCCAGCTAACTTCTTAGATGTTGGTGGCGGTGCGACAGCTGAAAAAGTTACAGAAGCATTCAAAATTATCCTTTCTGACAAAAATGTAAAAGGTATCTTCGTTAACATTTTTGGTGGCATTATGAAGTGTGATGTTATTGCAGAAGGTGTTATTGAAGCAACGAAACAAGTAGGTCTTGAATTGCCTTTAGTTGTACGTCTTGAAGGTACAAACGTAGAGTTAGGTAAGAAAATTTTAAATGAGTCTGGCTTAAATATTGTTGCAGCAGAATCTATGGCAGACGGTGCACAAAAAATTGTTTCACTAGTGGGCTAATAGAAAGCGGGGGAGAAAAATGAGCGTATTAGTTAATAAAGATACAAAAGTTATTGTTCAAGGTATTACAGGTTCTCAAGGGTTATTCCACACAAAACAAATGATTGAATACGGTACGAAAATTGTCGGTGGTGTAACGCCAGGTAAAGGTGGCACTGATATTGAAGGTGTACCAGTATTTGATACTGTAGAAGATGCAGTGAAAGCAACAGGCGCAAACGCTTCAGTTGTATACGTTCCACCCGCTTTTGCGGCTGATGCAATTATGGAAGCAGTTGATGCAGAAATTGATTTAGTAGTATGTATTACTGAAGGAATTCCTGTATTAGATATGGTAAATGTAAAGAGATATATGGCTGGTAAACATACACGTTTACTTGGACCGAACTGCCCAGGTGTTATCACGCCGGATGAATGTAAAATCGGTATTATGCCAGGATACATTCATAAAAAAGGTCATGTAGGTATCGTATCTCGCTCTGGTACATTAACGTATGAGGCTGTACATCAGTTAACACAAGAAGGTATTGGTCAATCTACGGCTGTAGGTATCGGCGGAGACCCTGTTAACGGTACAGACTTTATTGATGCGTTAAAAGCATTTAATGAAGATGAAGAAACACATGCTGTAATTATGATTGGTGAAATCGGTGGTACAGCGGAAGAAGAGGCAGCTGAATGGGTGAAAGCTAATATGACAAAACCTGTTGTAGGCTTCATTGGCGGCCAAACAGCGCCTGCTGGCAAGCGTATGGGTCATGCTGGCGCAATCATTTCTGGCGGCAAAGGAACTGCTGCAGAAAAGATTAAAACGATGGAAGCTTGTGGTATTAAAGTAGCGGAAACTCCAGCAGTTATGGGTGAAACGCTAATCTCTGTCTTAAAAGAAAAAGGTCTATTTGAGACTTGTAAAAACTACTAATCTGTTGAAAGGCACCTTCTTGCTTGAAGGTGTCTTTTTACCAAATTCTTGTTTACATAATAAAAATTATGGGTAAGGAGAATTGAGATGAAAAGAGAACGATTATTACATCTACATTACTTGTTAGCAGACCATTGGAAGGCGATAGAGAGGCTATTATATGTCGATCCAGAATTAAAGGAAATATACAATTTTAATGCAAAACAAATTGAATGTTACACTGGAATATCCTCAAAAAAATCTTCAGAATTAGTAAATTTTCTTCAAAGTTCAAATCTCCCACAATATATATCTTATTTAGAGAAAAATCGATTCTTTTATATGACAATATGGGATGAAGAGTATCCAAAATTATTACGTGAAATACAAGATCCTCCCTTTGTGTTATATGGAAAAGGAGAGAAGGATTTCCTCAATAAAGCGAACAAATTAGCGGTTGTTGGAACGAGAGAACCGACTTTATATGGATATGAAAGTTTGAAATTTATTTTACATCCATTATTAGAAAAGGAATGGCTTATTGTCAGTGGATTTGCAAGAGGGATAGATACGATGTCTCATGAAATTACAGTAAGACGGCATTGCCCGACAATTGCGATACTAGGACATGGATTATCGTATATATATCCAAAAGAGAATCAATATTTATATGAAGTGTGGAATGAATATATATTGTTATTAACAGAGTATCCTCCGCACTATGCACCGAAAAAATGGTATTTTCCAAAAAGGAATCGGATTATTAGTGGTATAAGTAAAGGGGTTTTAGTTGTAGAAGCGAAATCGAGAAGTGGAACACTTATTACCGCAGACCTTGCTCTAGAGCAAAATAGAGAGGTATTTGCACTTCCTGGACCTATATTTATAGATAGTGCATCAGGAACAAATCATCTCATTCAACAAGGAGCGAAACTAGTAAGAAATGCAGAAGATATACTGGAAGAGATTTTAAATTAACCTTATATTTTTATGTTTTTATTAAACAATTATTGACAAATGGTAGATAGGCACTGTATGGTATATTCATTCTTGATTGACAAAAACAAGAGAAATCAATAAGATTAATGAAGACTTGAATCCACCTCTTAAGGAGGCACTAGCATGTCAGATTACCTCGTAATCGTGGAGTCGCCTTCTAAGGCGAAGACCATTGAGAAATATTTAGGGAAAAAATACAAAGTTGTCGCGTCTATGGGACACGTTCGCGATTTACCTAAAAGCCAAATGGGGATAGAAGTAAAGAACAACTTCACCCCGAAGTATATTACCATTCGTGGTAAAGGTCCCGTCTTAAAAGACTTAAAATCAGCAGCAAAAAAAGCAAAGAAAGTCTATCTCGCGGCCGATCCAGACCGTGAAGGGGAAGCTATTGCTTGGCATTTAGCTAATACGTTAAATGTGGACGTTGAATCAGATTGCCGAGTTGTGTTTAATGAGATTACAAAAGATGCAATAAAGGAATCATTCAAACATCCTCGTGCGATTAACATGGATTTAGTAGATGCACAACAAGCAAGACGTATACTAGATCGTCTTGTTGGTTACAATATTAGTCCTTTATTATGGAAGAAAGTAAAAAAAGGATTAAGTGCAGGACGCGTACAATCTGTAGCAGTTCGTTTAATAATCGAACGTGAAAGAGAAATTCAAAGTTTCGAGCCTGAAGAATTCTGGACAATTAAGACAGAATTTGTGAAAGGGAAAGACACATTTGAAGCAAGCTTTTACGGTGTAGATGGTGAAAAAGTTCAATTAACGAATGAAACACAAGTGAATGAAATAATTGAACGGCTGAAAGATAATGCGTTCTCAGTTGAAAATGTAACGCGAAAAGAGCGAAAACGTAATCCTGCATTACCATTTACAACATCTTCCTTGCAACAAGAGGCAGCGCGTAAGTTAAACATGCGAGCAAAGAAAACGATGATGCTTGCGCAGCAATTGTATGAAGGAATCGATCTTGGAAAACAAGGAACTGTAGGTCTTATTACGTATATGAGAACTGATTCAACACGTATCTCAGAAACAGCTCAAACAGAGGCACGTACGTATATTACTGAGGCGTTTGGTACGGAATACATAGGAACAGAAAAGAAGAAAGAAACGAAGAAGTCAAACGCACAAGATGCGCATGAGGCAATTCGTCCTACTTCGGTAATGAGAAAGCCAGAGGAACTAAAGAGTTTCTTAAGTCGGGATCAACTTCGATTGTATAAATTGATTTGGGAGCGATTTGTTGCAAGTCAAATGGCGTCTGCTATAATGGATACTGTGACAGCGAGACTCATTAATAATAATGTTCAGTTCCGTGCAAGTGGATCGGTTGTAAAGTTTCCAGGATTTATGAAAGTGTATGTAGAGTCGAAAGATGATGGGGCTGAAGAAAAGGATAAGATGTTGCCACCTTTAGAAGTAGGGGAAACCGTATTTTCGAAGGATTTAGAACCGAAGCAACACTTTACACAACCTCCGCCGCGCTATACAGAGGCTCGTTTAGTAAGAACACTTGAAGAGCTTGGAATTGGAAGACCGTCGACTTACGTACCGACACTTGAAACAATTCAAAAACGTGGATATGTAGGTTTGGATAATAAACGCTTCGTTCCAACTGAACTAGGTGAAATAGTAATTGAACTTATTTTAGAGTTTTTCCCAGAAATTATTAACATTGAATTTACTGCTAACATGGAGCAAAGCCTCGATGAAGTAGAAGAAGGAAATGCAAATTGGGTAAAAATTGTTGATGATTTCTACGTAGGATTTGAACCGCGTTTAGAAAAAGCGGAAAAAGAAATGCGCGAAGTGGAAATTAAAGATGAACCAGCTGGGGAAGATTGTGAATTATGTAATCACCCAATGGTCTTTAAAATGGGTAAATACGGGAAATTTATGGCTTGCTCGAATTTCCCAGATTGTCGTAATACAAAACCGATTGTGAAAGAAATCGGTGTTACTTGTCCGAAATGTGATAAAGGTCAAATTATTGAACGTCGTAGTAATAAAAAGAAACGTCTTTTCTATGGGTGCGGTACGTATCCAGAGTGTGACTTTGTATCTTGGGATAAGCCGATTGGCCGTAAATGTCCGAAGTGTGAAGGTATGCTAGTAGAGAAGAAGTTGAAAAAAGGCGTACAAGTACAATGTATTTCGTGTGATTATGAAGAAGAACAACAAATGTGAGCGTAACTGCTCACATTTTTTTCGGGAAGAAAAGGAAAGGTGATAAATATATGACAACACAAGTAGTAAACGTCATTGGCGCAGGTCTTGCAGGAAGTGAAGCAGCTTACCAAATTGCAAAACGTGGTGTCCAAGTAAGATTATACGAAATGAGACCGGTAAGGCAAACGCCAGCTCATCACACAGATAAATTTGCAGAATTAGTATGTAGTAACTCGCTTCGCGCAAACACATTAACAAATGCTGTTGGTGTTATTAAAGAAGAAATGCGTTTAATGGATTCTGTTATTATTCGTGCAGCTGATGAGTGCTCAGTACCAGCAGGAGGGGCTTTAGCGGTAGATCGTCATGAATTTGCGGCAAAAGTAACGGAATATGTGAAAAACCATCCGAACGTAACTGTGGTGAATGAAGAAATTACTGAAATTCCAGAAGGTCCTACAGTGATCGCGACAGGTCCACTTACGTCGCCTGATCTTTCTGCGCAATTAAAAGAGTTAACGGGTGAAGACTACTTTTATTTCTATGATGCTGCAGCACCGATTGTTGAGAAAGACAGCATTGATATGAATAAAGTATATTTAAAATCTCGTTACGATAAAGGTGAAGCGGCATATTTAAACTGTCCAATGACGGAAGAGGAATTTGACCGTTTTTACGAGGCTTTAATCGCTGCTGAAACAGTACCTTTAAAAGAATTTGAAAAAGAAATTTTCTTTGAAGGTTGTATGCCAGTAGAAGTTATGGCAAGTAGAGGAAGACAAACACTAGTATTTGGACCGATGAAACCTGTTGGATTAGAAGATCCGAAAACAGGGAAAACGCCATATGCTGTTGTTCAGTTACGCCAAGATGATGCAGCGGGAACGTTATACAATATTGTAGGTTTCCAAACGCATTTAAAATGGGGACCGCAAAAAGAAGTGTTACAGTTGATTCCAGGACTGGAAAACGCAGAGATTGTCCGTTATGGTGTAATGCATCGTAATACGTTTATTAATTCACCTAACTTGCTTCGTCCAACATACCAATATAAACAACGTGATGATTTATTCTTCGCTGGTCAAATGACTGGAGTGGAGGGATATGTTGAATCGGCAGCTTCAGGATTGCTAGCAGGTATCAACGCTGCTCGACTTGTGAAAGGTGAAGAGCCGGTTGTATTACCGCCTGTAACTGCAATGGGAAGTATGGCGAATTATATTACTGCGACAAATGCGAAAAATTTCCAACCGATGAATGCAAACTTCGGTCTGTTTGCACCGTTAGAGAAGAAAATTAAGAAGAAAGCAGAACGTAATGAAGCCTATGCAACACGCGCTTTAGAAACGATTCGAAATTTTGTAAATATTTAGTTAAATTTCTTGCAAAGGCTACTAAGTTGTGATACGATTTAGTAGCCTTTATTGAGGTGAATTGTGTGAATGTGAAGAAATTGTTACAATTATTCGTTGGATATTTACAAATTGAAAGAAATTATTCAAAATATACAATTGCAAGTTATCAAAATGATTTAGAACATTTTGTGCAATTTATGGAGCAAGAAGGCATATCCTCTTTTTTAGATATTACATACGCGGATGTTCGTTTGTACTTAACGACGTTGCACGATGAAAAGTTAGCCCGTAAATCTGTCGCAAGAAAAGTATCAAGCTTAAGAAGTTTATATCGTTTTTTGATGCGTGAAGGTTATCTGAAAGATAATCCGTTTGCACTTGCGTCACTCCCCAAAAAAGAATTGTCAATCCCAAAGTTTTTATATGCTGAAGAATTAGAGGAATTATTTGAAGTTTCCGACACAGAAACGCCGCTAGGTCAAAGGAATCAAGCTTTATTAGAGTTGATGTATGCGACTGGGATCCGTGTGAGTGAATGTGTCAATTTACAACTTACCGATATTGACTTCGCGGTGGGAACAATTTTAGTAACGGGAAAAGGAAAAAAACAAAGGTATATTCCGTTCGGGAGCTATGCACAAGATGCTTTAATTACTTATATAGAGAACGGGAGAAAACAGTTAGCCAAGAAAACTGAAGAACAATCTCATATGGTATTTTTAAATGCGAAAGGCACGCCGCTGACAAGTCGAGGAGTACGCTATGTATTAAATGAACTCATTAAGAAAGCTTCACTGACAATGCGGATAAGTCCTCATATGTTAAGGCATACATTTGCTACACATATGTTAGATGAAGGGGCAGATTTACGTACTGTACAGGAGCTACTCGGTCATGAAAATTTGTCTACGACACAAATTTATACGCATGTCTCTAAAGAAAGATTGCGTTCTGTCTACATGAAGCATCACCCACGGGCATAAATTGCTTTTAAAGCTATAAAAACATATAAAGGAGTTTTTTCTATGGGAAATTTCCATGCTACAACGATATTTGCAGTTCATCATAATGGAGAATGTGCAATGGCTGGAGATGGCCAGGTGACAATGGGAAATGCTGTTGTAATGAAACATACAGCTCGTAAGGTTCGTAAACTTTTTCAAGGGAAAGTTTTAGCTGGTTTTGCGGGTTCGGTTGCTGATGCATTTACTCTTTTTGAAATGTTTGAAGGGAAATTAGAAGAGTATAATGGAAACTTGCAGCGTGCTGCTGTTGAGATGGCGAAGCAATGGCGCGGTGACAAAATGTTACGTCAGCTAGAAGCGATGCTCATTGTCATGGATAAAACAACTATGCTCCTTGTTTCAGGTACGGGAGAAGTGATTGAACCGGATGATGGTATTTTAGCAATTGGATCTGGCGGGAATTATGCGCTCTCAGCAGGTCGTGCTTTAAAACAATATGCAAGTGAACATTTAACAGCGAAGCAAATTGCGAAAGCGAGTTTAGAAATTGCTGGCGATATTTGTGTTTATACAAACCACAACATAATTGTGGAAGAATTGTAGAATCGTAAGGGAGGCATTTTATATGCATTTACATTTTACTCCGCGTCAAATTGTGGAAAAATTAGATCAATACATTATCGGTCAAAAAGATGCGAAGAAAGCGGTTGCTGTAGCTTTAAGAAATCGATACCGCCGAAGTAAATTAGCTGAAAATCTACGTGATGAAATTGCACCTAAAAATATTTTAATGATTGGTCCAACAGGTGTTGGTAAAACAGAGGTAGCACGACGAATGGCGAAACTCGTTGGAGCACCTTTTATTAAGGTTGAAGCTACGAAATTTACAGAAGTTGGATATGTAGGTAGAGATGTAGAATCGATGGTACGTGACCTTGTGGAAACGTCAGTTCGTATTGTGAAAGAAGAAATGGTAGTTAAAGTACAAGACAAAGCAGAAGAACAAGCGAACCAACGTCTTGTTGAAATTTTAGTACCGAGTCCGGAGAAGCAATCTGGATTTAAAAACCCATTAGAAATGCTATTTGGTGGCGCTCAAAATTCGAATCAAACAACAGATTCACAGGAAGATGTTGAAATCGAAAAGAAACGTCAAGATGTAGAAAGAAAGCTTGCTGCAGGACTTCTTGAAGATGAAATTGTATCAATTGAAGTGACTGAACAACAGTCTTCCATGTTTGATATGTTGCAAGGAACTGGCATGGAACAAATGGGAATGAATTTCCAAGATGCATTAGGAAGTTTTATGCCGAAAAAAACAAAAAAACGTAAACTTTCTGTAAAAGAAGCAAGAAAAGTCTTGACAAATGAGGAAGCACAGCGCTTAATTGATATGGATGAAGTTACACAAGAGGCTGTTTATCGTGCTGAACAGCTCGGGATTATTTTTATCGATGAAATTGACAAAATTGCTGGTAAGCAGTCGAATAGTGTAGATGTATCACGTGAAGGTGTGCAACGTGACATTTTACCAATTGTAGAAGGATCAAATGTTGCGACAAAATACGGATCAGTAAAAACGGATTATATTTTATTCGTTGCAGCTGGAGCGTTTCATATGTCTAAACCGTCAGATTTAATTCCGGAATTGCAAGGGAGATTTCCGATTCGAGTAGAATTAACAAAATTATCAACTGATGATTTTGTTAAAATATTAATCGAGCCTGACAATGCGTTAATTAAACAATATATGGCTTTATTAGCGACTGAAGGTATAGAAATTGAATTTTCAGACGAAGCTATTCGTAAGATTGCTGAGATTGCTTATCAAGTTAATCAGGATACAGATAATATTGGAGCAAGAAGACTTCATACGATTATGGAGAAGCTCCTTGAAGATTTATCGTTTGAAGCATCTGAAATTACGTTAGAGAAAATAACGATAACACCTCAATACGTTGAGGAGAAATTAGCAACGATTGCTAAAAATAAAGATGTGAGCCAGTTTATTTTGTAATAGTGTCATCAGGTGACTCGCCCTAGTTTCCAAGTGATGAAAAAATATGTGAGTAACATGTAGGAGGAACTTTTGAAATGGAATTATTAGCAAAAACAAGAAAATTAAATGCGTTATTACAGAGCGCAGCAGGAAAGCCTGTAAACTTTAGAGAAATGTCTGACACAATGTGTGAAGTAATCGAAGCGAATGTATTCGTAGTAAGCCGTCGTGGTAAATTACTAGGTTATGCAATTCACCAACAAATCGAGAATGAGCGTATGAAACAAATGCTTGCAGAGCGTCAATTCCCAGAAGAGTATACACAAAGCTTATTCAACATTACAGAAACATCTTCAAACTTAGATGTAAACAGTGCTTACACAGCATTCCCAGTAGAAAATAAAGAATTATTTGGTCAAGGTTTAACTACAATCGTACCGATCGTTGGTGGCGGTGAGCGTCTAGGTACATTAGTTTTAGCTCGTCTTGGTCAAGAGTTCTTAGATGATGATTTAATTCTTGCTGAGTACAGCTCAACTGTTGTAGGTATGGAAATTTTACGTGAAAAAGCAGAAGAAATTGAAGAAGAAGCACGTAGCAAAGCTGTTGTTCAAATGGCGATCAGCTCATTATCTTACAGTGAGTTAGAAGCAATCGAGCACATCTTCGAAGAATTAAACGGAACAGAAGGTTTACTTGTTGCAAGTAAAATTGCTGACCGCGTAGGAATCACTCGTTCAGTAATCGTAAATGCACTTCGTAAATTAGAAAGTGCTGGTGTAATTGAGTCGCGTTCTTTAGGTATGAAAGGAACATACATTAAAGTATTAAACGACAAATTCTTACATGAACTTGCTAAATTAAAAACAAACTAATTTATAAAACTCTCCTCATTTTTGAGGAGAGTTTTTTGTGTATAAAAGATTGATGCTGTTAGTAAATAGCGGCATAATCGCATTTTTTGAAAAACTATAAATTGCATTTCACTTTTTTGCTTAAAAGAAATGCAGGTTGGTAATACTAGAATTCGAGTATGAACAAAGAAAGTTTTACATTGTTCGCATTTTCGACTTGATTGTAATATTTCAGTATGATATAGTAAGCAGTGGTGTCAGTACAAAGTACACACGTTTACTGATTTAAGTGTTGGTGCTACGTTTGTAGTTTCGCTTAGAGATGAAGTAAACGGAGGATATCAAAAACCATTTAGGAGGAACTATATTATGTCAGTAATTTCTATGAAGCAATTGCTTGAAGCTGGTGTTCATTTCGGACATCAAACTCGTCGTTGGAACCCAAAAATGAAGCGTTACATTTTCACAGAGCGTAACGGTATCTACATCATCGACTTACAAAAAACTGTGAAAAAAGTTGAGGAAGCTTTCAAAGTTATGCGTGACATCGCTGCTGAAGGCGGAGACATCTTATTCGTAGGTACTAAAAAACAAGCACAAGAAGCTATTAAAGAAGAAGCAACTCGTGCTGGTATGTACTTCGTTAACCAACGTTGGTTAGGTGGAACTTTAACTAACTTCCAAACAATCCAAAAGCGTATCAAGCGTCTTAAAGACATCGAAAGAATGCAAGAAGATGGTACTTTCGAAGTACTACCTAAGAAAGAAGTTGTTCAACTTAAAAAAGAGTTAGAGCGTCTTGAGAAATTCTTAGGCGGTATTAAAGATATGAAAGGTCTTCCAAGTGCATTATTCGTAGTAGACCCTCGTAAAGAGCGTATTGCAGTTGCTGAAGCACGCAAATTACACATTCCAATCATCGGTATCGTTGATACAAACTGTGATCCAGACGAAATCGATCACGTTATCCCAGCAAACGATGATGCAATTCGTGCTGTAAAACTTCTTACATCTAAAATGGCAGACGCGATCCTTGAAGCAAAACAAGGTGAAGAAACTGTTACTGCGTAACAAAGTTGGAAAGGTGATAAGGGGTTCGGCCTTTTATCACCTTTTTTAAGGTATAAACACCTTTATAAAAGGTATAAATACATATTTTAGGAGGATGAAAAGTATGGCAATCACTGCACAAATGGTAAAAGAATTACGTGAAAAAACTGGCGCAGGTATGATGGACTGCAAAAAAGCTTTAACAGAAACTAACGGCGACATGGAGAAGGCAATTGACTTCTTACGTGAAAAAGGTATCGCGAAAGCTGCTAAAAAAGCAGACCGCATCGCTGCTGAAGGTTTAACTTTCATCGAAACAAACGGTAACGACGGTTTAATTTTAGAATTAAACTCTGAAACTGATTTCGTTGCGAAAAACGAAGGTTTCCAAACATTAATTAAAGAATTAGCTGCTCACTTATTAGCTAACAAACCAGCTAACGTTGAAGAAGCTATGGCTCAAACAATGGAAAACGGTAAAAAAGTTGAGGAGCACATCAACGAAGCAATCGCTAAAATTGGTGAAAAACTAACACTTCGTCGTTTCGAAATCGTATCAAAAACTGATGCAGATGCATTCGGCGCTTACCTACACATGGGTGGACGCATTGGTGTATTAACAGTTCTTGAAGGTTCTACTGATGAAGCGGCTGCTAAAGATGTTGCAATGCACATCGCTGCAGTTAACCCTAAATACATCGACCGCGATGCTGTAACAGCTGAAGAAGTTGAGCATGAGCGTCAAGTATTAACACAACAAGCATTAAACGAAGGCAAGCCTGAAAAAATCGTTGCAAAAATGGTTGAAGGTCGTCTTGGCAAATTCTTCGAAGAAATTTGCTTACTTGACCAAG
Organism: Bacillus sp. BD59S; assembly: GCF_007363175.1. NCBI lineage: Bacteria > Bacillati > Bacillota > Bacilli > Caryophanales > Bacillaceae > Bacillus > Bacillus sp. BD59S. The sequence continues at coordinate 3,536,171 of NZ_CP034686.1, read as the reverse complement.
CATTCGTTAAAAACCCTGATATGAAAGTTCGTCAGTTCGTTGAGTCTAAAGGCGGAACATTAAAAGGATTCGTTCGCTACGCTGTTGGTGAAGGTATCGAAAAACGCGAAGACAACTTTGCTGAAGAAGTAATGAACCAAGTAAAAGGTAGTAACTAATACAGATTAGGGAACACATTGTGTTCCCTTTTTTAAAATAAAGATGTAAGCAATTGGAGGTTCATTATGAGTAAACCGAAATATAATCGTGTCGTTTTAAAGCTGAGTGGAGAAGCTTTAGCTGGCGAGCAAGGATTTGGAATTAACCCAGCTGTTATTAAATCAGTTGCGGAACAAGTGAAAGAAATTGCAGAACTTGATGTAGAGGTTGCTGTTGTTGTTGGTGGCGGTAACATTTGGCGTGGGAAAATTGGAAGTGAGATGGGCATGGATCGTGCAGGAGCAGATTACATGGGCATGTTAGCGACAGTTATGAATTCATTAGCTCTTCAAGATAGCTTGGAGAATATCGGAATTCAAACTCGCGTACAAACTTCAATTGAAATGCGTCAAGTGGCAGAGCCTTACATTCGTCGTAAAGCAGTTCGTCACTTAGAGAAGAAACGTGTTGTTATTTTTGCAGCAGGTACAGGTAATCCATACTTCTCTACAGATACAACAGCAGCATTACGTGCGGCAGAAATTGAAGCAGACGTAATTTTAATGGCGAAAAACAATGTAGATGGCGTATACAATGCGGACCCATCTATTGACCCAACAGCTACGAAATACGAAACGCTTACTTACTTAGATGTATTAAAAGAAGGTTTAGGTGTAATGGATTCTACAGCTTCTTCTCTATGTATGGATAACGATATTCCGTTAATTGTATTCTCAGTTATGGAAAAAGGTAATATTAAACGTGCCGTTTTAGGCGAAAATATCGGAACAGTTGTAAGGGGGAAATAAATATGGGACAACAAGTATTAAAGTCTTCAAATGAAAAAATGGAAAAAGCAGTTGCTGCTTATTCTCGTGAATTAGCAACAGTTCGCGCTGGCCGTGCAAGCGCGTCTGTATTAGATAAAGTACAAGTTGATTACTATGGTGCACCAACACCGGTTGTGCAATTAGCGAACATTACAGTTCCAGAAGCACGTTTACTTGTAATTCAACCGTATGACAAAACTTCTATTGGCGATATCGAAAAAGCAATTTTAAAAGCAGATTTAGGCTTAAACCCTTCTAATGACGGAACTGTAATTCGCATTGCGTTCCCTGCATTAACAGAAGAGCGTCGTCGTGATCTTGTAAAAGTTGTGAAAAAATATGCTGAAGAAGCGAAAGTTGCTGTTCGTAACGTACGTCGTGACGGTAACGATGATCTTAAGAAGCTTGAAAAAGCTGGCGAGATTACAGAAGATGATTTAAGAGGATATACTGAAGATATCCAAAAAGAAACAGATAAATATATTGCAAAAGTTGACGAAATCGCAAAAAACAAAGAAAAAGAAATCATGGAAGTGTAATAGCGATACTTTCGCAAATATGACCCTCTTCTTAAGGGGGTCTTTTTACACTTTTAGGCATACGTCTGCTTGCTGGAGGGTATGAATGATGTTTAAAAACTTTCCTTTTTTTAAAGGTAAAAAGGACACATCGTTTGATCATCTCGTTGAAGAAGTGAAAAAAGGATACATCCCAGAGCATATTGCCATCATTATGGATGGTAATGGAAGATGGGCAAAGAGGAGAGCGATGCCTCGTATTGCGGGACATCATGAAGGCATGCAAGTTGTAAAGAAAATCACAAAATTTGCAAGCAAACTTAATGTGAAAGTATTAACTCTTTATGCTTTTTCAACTGAGAACTGGAAAAGACCAAAAAAGGAAGTTGATTATTTAATGAAGCTTCCAGAAGAATTTTTAGGTACATTTTTACCAGAATTGATTGAAGAGAACGTACAAGTCCGAGTAATAGGGCAACAAGATCGTCTTCCTACGCATACACGCAGAGCGATGGAGAAGGCCATGGAAGAGACGAAAGAGAATACGGGATTAATTCTGAATTTCGCGTTAAACTATGGAAGTCGAGATGAAATCGTTTCTGCTGTGCAACATATGATGAAAGATCATGAGGAAGGAAAAGTTCGTGTTGAAGATGTAAGCGAAGAAATGCTTTCTTCCTACTTAATGACGAGTTCTTTACCTGACCCAGAGTTGTTAATCCGTACGAGCGGAGAGCTACGTATTAGTAATTTCATGTTATGGCAAATTGCATATTCGGAATTTTGGTTTACAGATGTGTATTGGCCAGATTTTACCGAGGAACATTTGCTAAATGCGATTACAGACTTTCAACATAGAGGGCGCAGATTCGGAGGCGTGTAGAAAGAGAGGGTTTGGTAGTGAAACAGAGAATTATTACTGGAGTGGTTGCTGCCGCGCTATTCATTCCCATCGTAATTTACGGTGGCGTGCCTTTTACGGTTTTAGTGTATGCACTTGCTTCTATAGGTTTATATGAATTAATTCGTATGAATAAGCTTACGCTTATTTCAGTGCCAACAGTTTTAGCTGCAGTATTATTATGGATTATTTTAATTCCAAGTAGTGCATCAGAACTGTTTACTTGGATTGGATTAGGTAAATTAGAAATCACATTTGTGATTGTTTTATTACTTTTATCATATACAGTCCTTTCTAAGAATACATTTACTTTTGACAATGCTTCGTTTTTACTAATGGCAACAACATATGTTGCAATGGGATTCTTATATTTGAATGAAACGAGAATTTTAGGAATTAAATATGTGTTTTGCGCATTATTTGTTATATGGGCTACTGATTCAGGCGCATATTTCGTAGGAAAAGCATTAGGAAAAAGAAAGTTATGGCCAGAAATTAGTCCAAATAAAACGATTGAAGGTTCATTAGGCGGCATCGTTTGTGGAATTATTGTAGCGCTTGTTTACAACATGTTTTTCCCAGTGGAATCGAATGTAGTAATTTTAATTGTGCTGACAATTATCATTTCTATTTTTGGACAAATTGGTGATTTAGTACAATCTGCATTTAAACGTCATTATGGCGTAAAAGATTCAGGTACAATTTTACCTGGACATGGTGGTATATTAGATCGAACAGATAGTTGGTTATTCGTTTTACCAATTCTCTACTTCTTATTACAATACAATTAATAAATGAACGAGGGGTTGGAGTCATGAAAAACATTAGTTTATTAGGTGCAAGCGGATCAATTGGTACACAAACTTTAGATGTATTACGCTCGCACCCAGACCAATTCCGTCTCGTTGCTTTTTCTGTAGGGAAAAATATTGACTACGCAGTAAAGGTCATTCAAGAATTTTCTCCGCAAATTGTCTCTGTGCAAAGAGAGGAAGATGTTTTAAAATTACAAGCTGTCTCTGGTAATACAAAAATTGTATATGGTAGTGAAGGACTTTTAGAAGTAGCATTACATCCAGATGCGGAGATCGTAGTAAATGCTGTTGTAGGTAGCGTAGGGTTGTTACCAACACTTCGTGCAATTGAGGCGAAAAAAACAATTGGAATTGCAAACAAAGAAACGTTAGTAACTGCAGGGCATCTTGTAATGGAAGCAGCGCGAAAACATAATGTTTCGTTACTTCCAGTAGACAGTGAACATTCAGCTATTTTTCAATGCTTGAATGGTGAAAATGAAAAAAGAATTTCTCGACTAATTATAACGGCTTCTGGTGGAAGTTTCCGTGATAAAACGAGAGATGCATTGCATCATGTGACCGTAGAAGATGCGCTTCGACATCCAAACTGGTCAATGGGTTCGAAAATTACAATTGATTCTGCTACAATGATGAATAAGGGGCTAGAAGTAATTGAAGCACATTGGCTTTTTGGTATCCCTTACGAGCAAATCGATGTTGTTTTACATAAAGAAAGTATTATTCATTCTATGGTTGAATTTGAAGATCGTAGTGTGATGGCACAGCTTGGCTCACCTGATATGCGAGTACCAATTCAATACGCACTTACATATCCTGATCGATTACCTCTTTCAGACACAAAGCAGTTAAATTTATGGGAAATGGGTACATTACATTTTGAGAAAATGAACCAAGAACGTTTCCGTTGCTTGCGCTTTGCGTATGAAGCTGGAAAAACAGGTGGAAGTATGCCAGCTGTAATGAATGCAGCGAATGAAGTAGCTGTTGAAGCTTTTTTACAAAAGCGAATTGGTTTCTTAACAGTGGAAGACCTCATTGAAAAAGCAATGAACCATCACAATGTCATTGCACGTCCGAGCTTAGAGGAAATTCTGGAAATTGATGCAACCACAAGACGGTTTGTGATGGAACAAATTTAGCAAAGGTGGTATGGAATTGAATACAGCGATTGCCTTTATATTAATTTTCGGTGCACTCGTATTTTTCCATGAGCTAGGGCATCTATATTTCGCAAAAAGAGCAGGTATTTTATGCCGTGAGTTTGCGATTGGTTTTGGTCCGAAAATATTCTCATTTGAAAAGAATGAAACGGTGTATACGATTCGATTACTGCCCCTTGGTGGCTATGTAAGAATGGCTGGCGAGGATGCAGATACAGTCGAGTTAAAGCCTGGGAAAAAGGTTGGCCTTGTATTAAACGAAAAAGACGAAGTTGTAAAATTAGTTTTTGATGGATATGAAAAGTATCCAAATGTTCGAGTTATTGAAGTCGAACAAGCTGATTTAGAGCATAATTTAACAATTTCGGGTTATGAAGAGTACGAGGAAGAGCTTCAAACATTCCGAGTGAATGAGAAGGCTCGTATTATTACTGCCGGTGAAGAAATTCAAATTGCTCCGTATAATAGACAGTTTGGCTCTAAGAAATTAGGTCAACGTGCTTTAACGATCTTTGCAGGTCCTGCAATGAACTTCATTTTAGCATTTGTTATTTTTGTGATTCTTGGATTTGTACAAGGTGTTCCTGTTGACAAACCAATGGTCGGAAAAGTGATGGAGAATAGTGCAGCAGAGCAAGCTGGATTAAAAGAAAATGATACAATTCAAGCTATTGATGGGAAAAACACAAGTACATGGAAAGATGTTGTTACCATTGTACGTGAAAATCCGAATAAAGAAATTACGTTACAAGTAAAGCGTGATAGTGAACAGTTTAATGTGAAAGTAACGCCAACGCTTGATAAAGAAGGTAAAGAAGAAGTTGGTAGAATCGGTGTTTATTCTCCTGTAGAGAAAACAGTGATAGGTTCTATTAAATCAGGTTTTGAACAAACATACCAATGGACGAAACTAATTTTTGAGTCTCTTGTGAAATTAGTAACGGGCCAATTCTCTATTAATGAGTTGTCAGGTCCAGTAGGAATTTATAATCTAACAGATCAAGTTGTAGATTATGGATTTACGCGTGTATTAAGTTTAGCAGCCGTTTTAAGTATTAACCTTGGTTTATTTAATTTACTACCGGTTCCTGCTTTAGACGGTGGACGTTTGTTCTTCTTCTTAATTGAAGCATTGCGTGGGAAACCAATTGACCGTCAAAAAGAAGGAATGGTTCACTTTATTGGTTTTGCATTATTAATGTTACTTATGTTAGTAGTAACTTGGAATGACATTCGTAAGTTTTTCTTGTAAAATAAAGTGAAACTTATAATGAAATAGAGCTCGTAGAATAAAATCCCTCACCTAACTCGAGGTGAGGGGTTTTCCTGCGTATAAGAGTAAAATGAAGAGGTGCGAATAAATGAAACAAAGTATGGTATTTAGTCCTACATTACGTGAAGTTCCAGCTGATGCTGAAATTAAGAGTCATCAGTTATTACTTCGTGCAGGTTTTATGCGTCAAAATGCTTCTGGTATTTATAGCTTTTTACCATTTGGATTAAAAGTGCTACACAAAGTAGAACGAATCGTTCGAGAAGAAATGGAGCGCGCAGGTGCTGTAGAATTATTAATGCCAGCGATGCAAGCTGCAGAATTATGGCAAGAGTCAGGTCGTTGGTATTCTTACGGATCTGAATTAATGCGTATGAAAGATCGTAACGCTCGTGAATTTGCATTAGGAGCGACACATGAAGAAGTAATTACGGATCTTGTACGTGATGAAGTGAAATCATATAAAAAATTACCGTTAACATTATATCAAATTCAAACAAAATTCCGTGATGAACAAAGACCTCGTTTCGGTTTATTACGTGGAAGAGAGTTTCTAATGAAAGATGCATACTCTTTCCATGCTACACAAGAGAGCTTAGATGAAGTGTACGATCGCTTATACAAAGCATACTCTAACATTTTCGCTCGTTGTGGCTTGAATTTCCGTGCGGTTATTGCTGATTCAGGAGCAATGGGTGGAAAAGATACACATGAATTTATGGTATTATCTGATGTTGGTGAAGATACAATTGCATACTCTGATACATCTGATTATGCAGCGAACATCGAAATGGCTCCTGTTGTAGCTACGTATACGAAGAGTGACGAAGCAGAAAAAGCGCTTGAAAAAGTAGCAACACCAGACCAAAAAGCAATTGAAGAAGTATCTGCCTTCTTAAACATCGAAGCTGAAAAGTGCATTAAGTCTATGGTATTTAAAGTAGATGAGAAATTAGTAGTTGTACTTGTTCGTGGTGATCATGAAGTAAACGATGTAAAAGTGAAAAATGTATACGGTGCTTCAGTTGTTGAGCTTGCCTCTCATGAAGAAGTAAAAGAATTATTAAATTGTGAAGTTGGTTCATTAGGTCCGATTGGTGTAACAGGTGATATCGAAATTATCGCTGATCACGCTGTAGCAGCAATTGTCAACGGATGTTCAGGAGCGAACGAAGAAGGGTTCCATTATGTAAATGTAAATCCAGAACGTGACTTTAAAGTAAGTCAATATACGGATTTACGATTCATTCAAGAAGGAGACCAATCTCCAGACGGAAACGGAACGATTCTTTTCGCACGCGGAATTGAAGTTGGTCATGTATTCAAATTAGGAACTCGTTATAGTGAAGCAATGAATGCAACATTCCTAGATGAAAACGGAAAAACACAACCACTTATTATGGGTTGTTACGGCATTGGTGTGTCTCGTACAGTGGCAGCAATTGCAGAGCAGTTTAATGATGAGAACGGTTTAGTTTGGCCAAAAGCTGTTGCACCGTTCCATGTGCATGTAATTCCAGTAAATATGAAATCTGATGCACAACGTGAAATGGGTGAAAACATCTATAACTCATTACAAGAGCAAGGATATGAAGTATTACTAGATGATCGTGCAGAACGTGCAGGCGTTAAATTTGCTGATGCTGATTTATTCGGCCTTCCAGTTCGCGTGACAGTTGGTAAAAAAGCAGACGAAGGTATTGTAGAAGTGAAAGTACGTGCTACAGGTGAGTCTGAAGAAGTGAAAGTAGAAGAGCTTCAAACATATATTGCTAATATTTTAAAATAAGAAGAGGTACCTCATAATGAGGTACCTTCTCTTTCTTTGTAAACGTATTTTGTAAAAGAAGAAGGGAGAAATCTTTCTTTGTAGTACGTTTCAATTTATAATAGCAAATGGAAGGAGAGTGCTTATGTCTTTAACAAATGAACAACAAGAGCGATTTCAAATTTTGCTCCAGCAGTTGCAAATACCAGAAGACCTTATAAATCAATATTTACAAGGCGGCGGCATTGAAAAGTTAGTTATTGATAAAGCGAATAAAAGTTGGCATTTTGATTTACAAGTGCCACGTATTTTGCCTACAGAATTATATGAATTGCTAGAAACAAAGCTTAAGCAATCATTTTCTCATATTGCAAGAACAACATTTGCATTAGAAACAGAGAACAAACAATTTACTGAAGAAGAAGTGAGGGCGTATTGGCCACTTTGTACGGAACGAATTACATTTTCACCTATGTTTGCTTATTTAAAGAAGCAGCTTCCGCAGGTCAATGGAGTGAAGTTACTTATAAATGTGAATAATGAGCTGGAATCTACGGCTTTAAAGAAAAACGTTGCGAAGCCAGTAGGGGATCAATACGAGGCTTTTGGATTCCCGCGTTTCCAGTTAGACACACATATACAGCAAAATACAGAAGAAATGCAAAAGTTTCGTGAGCAAACGCAGCAAGAAGACCGCGAGCGTGTTATACAAGCTATGGAAGAAATGGCGAAGAAGCAAGCTGAAGAAAGCAGCGTTGTGCATGAAGGGCCGATCACACTCGGGTATCTTATTAAGCCAGATGAAGAGATTACACCGATGCGAGAAATTCAAGATGAAGAAAGAAGAAAAACAGTTCAAGGATATGTCTTCCATGTGGAAACGAAAGAGCTTCGTAGTGGGCGTACGTTATTAACTTTAAAAATAACGGATTATACAGATTCGATTATGATCAAAATGTTCTCACGTGATAAAGAAGATATTCCAATGCTACAATCCTTGAAAAAGGGAATGTGGGTGAAGGCTCGTGGTTCTGTTCAAAATGATACATTTGTTCGAGATTTAGTAATGATTGCAAATGATATTAATGAAATAACAGGACCGTCTCGTAAAGATAAAGCCCCAGAAGGCGAAAAACGTGTAGAGCTGCATCTTCACACGCCAATGAGTCAAATGGATGCTGTTACTCCTGTTTCTAGACTTGTTGCCCAAGCAGGTAAATGGGGACATGAGGCGATTGCGATTACAGACCATGCTGTGGCTCAGTCGTTCCCGGAAGCATATTCTGCGGGGAAAAAGGCTGGAGTTAAAGTTATATACGGTGTAGAAGCGAATTTAGTTAATGACGGTGTACCAATAGCGTATAACGAAGCGCATCGTTTACTTGCAGAGGAAACGTATGTTGTTTTTGACGTTGAGACGACAGGTTTATCAGCTGTATACGATACAGTTATTGAGTTAGCTGCTGTAAAAGTAAAAGGTGGCGAAATAATTGACCGCTTTGAATCTTTTGCAAATCCGCATCAACCATTATCGGCAACGATCATTGAATTAACAGGTATTACAGATGATATGTTAACCGACGCACCAGAAGTAGACGAAGTATTTAAAAAGTTTGAAGAATGGATGGGCGACCATACACTTGTTGCTCATAACGCAAGTTTCGATATGGGCTTCATTAACGTAGGTTTTAAAAAGGCGGGGTTAGAAAAAACGAATAACCCAGTAATTGATACGTTAGAACTTGCACGATTCCTATTCCCGGAAATGAAAAATCATCGATTAAATACGTTGTGTAAAAAGATGGACATTGAATTAACTCAGCATCACCGTGCGATTTATGATACAGAAGCAACGGGATACTTACTAGTAAAAATGTTAAAAGATGTGATTGAAAAAGGGTTTGAATATCATGACCAATTAAATGATAGCATGGGACAAGGAGATGCGTATAAGCGCGGGCGTCCAAGTCATATGACATTACTTGCTACATCAGATGTTGGATTAAAAAATTTATATAAACTTGTTTCATATTCTCACCTGAATTATTTTTACCGTGTACCACGTGTACCGAGATCACTATTAAAAAAATATCGTGAAGGAATTTTAGTAGGAACGGCTTGTGATAAAGGTGAAGTATTTGAGGCGATGATGCAAAAAGCTCCTGAAGAGGTAGAAGAAATTGCACAGTTCTATGATTACATTGAAGTAATGCCACCAGAAGTGCTACGTCATTTGGTAGAGCGTGAACTCGTTCGAGATGAAGGGCAATTAAAAACAATTATTTCGAACTTAGTAAAACTAGGTGAGACGTTAGATAAACCAGTTGTTGCTACCGGAAACGTACATTATTTAAATCCAGAAGATGCAATGTATCGTAAAATTTTAGTTAGTTCACAAGGTGGAGCAAATCCGTTAAACCGACATTCATTACCACCTGTACATTTCCGTACAACAGATGAAATGTTAGAGTGTTTCTCATTCTTAGGTGAAGACGTAGCGAAAGAAATTGTCGTAACGAATACACAAAAGATTGCATCATTAATTGGCGATGTTCATCCAGTAAAAGATGATCTATATACACCGAAAATTGAAGGTGCAGATGATGAAACACGTGATATGAGTTATAAAATGGCGCGTAGCATTTATGGTGAAGAGTTACCTGAAATTGTAGAAGCGCGTTTAGAAAAAGAATTAAAAAGTATTATTGGACATGGATTCGCCGTAATTTATTTAATTTCACATAAGCTGGTGAAAAAATCGTTAGTAGACGGATATCTAGTAGGTTCGCGTGGGTCGGTAGGTTCATCATTCGTTGCAACGATGATGGAAATTACAGAAGTAAACCCTTTACCACCACACTATGTATGTCCGAAGTGTAAGCAATCAGAATTCTTTAATGATGGTTCTGTAGGGTCTGGTTTCGACTTACCGGATAAAGAATGTCCAACTTGTAATATTCCATATGTAAAAGATGGACATGACATTCCGTTCGAAACGTTCCTTGGATTTAAAGGAGATAAGGTACCCGATATCGATTTGAACTTCTCTGGGGAATACCAACCACGTGCCCATAACTATACGAAAGTACTGTTCGGTGAAGATTATGTATATCGTGCGGGAACGATTGGTACAGTTGCGGAAAAAACTGCTTATGGATATGTAAAAGGTTATGCAAATGATCATAACTTAACGATTCGAAATGCAGAAATTGACCGCTTAGTAGCAGGATGTACCGGTGTAAAACGTACAACAGGACAGCATCCAGGTGGTATTATCGTTGTGCCAGATTACATGGACATTTTTGATTTCTCACCAATACAGTATCCAGCAGATTCAATAGGGGCTGAGTGGAGAACAACACACTTTGACTTCCACTCTATTCATGATAATTTATTGAAACTTGATATACTAGGGCACGATGATCCGACAGTTATTCGTATGTTACAAGATTTAAGTGGTATTGATCCGAAAACAATTCCAACGGACGATCCAGAAGTAATGAAAATTTTCTCAGGGCCAGAATCGTTAGGTGTAACGGAAGAACAAATTAACTGTAAAACAGGTACACTTGGTATACCAGAGTTTGGTACGAAATTCGTAAGACAGATGTTAGAAGAGACGAAACCTACGACATTCTCAGAGTTAGTCCAAATTTCTGGATTATCACATGGTACGGACGTATGGCTAGGTAATGCAAACGAGTTAATTTATAACGGTACATGTACGCTGAGTGAAGTTATCGGTTGTCGTGATGACATCATGGTATATTTAATCTATCAAGGTTTAGACCCATCATTAGCTTTCAAAATCATGGAGTCAGTACGTAAAGGTAAAGGTGTACCAGAAGAATGGGAAGAGGACATGAAAAGTAATAATGTACCAGGTTGGTATATTGATTCATGTAAGAAGATTAAGTACATGTTCCCTAAAGCCCATGCGGCTGCATATGTACTTATGGCTGTGCGTATTGCGTACTTTAAAGTACATTTCGCGCTTCTATTCTATGCGGCATACTTTACGGTTCGTGCAGATGACTTTGACGTAGAAGCGATGGCGAAAGGTTCAGCATCTATACGTGCAAGAATTGATGAAATTGCGCAAAAAGGTTTAGATGCAGCGCCGAAAGAGAAGAGTTTATTAACAGTATTAGAAATGACACTTGAAATGTGTGAACGTGGATACTCATTCCAAAAGGTTGATTTGTATCGTTCACATGCAACAGACTTTATTATTGATGGAGACTCATTAATTCCTCCATTTAATGCGGTACCTGGTCTTGGTACGAACGCCGCTTTAAGTATTGTGGAAGCTCGCAAGAATGGAGACTTCTTATCAAAAGAAGACTTGCAGCAGCGTAGTAAGGTTTCGAAAACAATTATTGAGTACTTAGATAGTCAAGGTTGTTTAGGTGATTTGCCGGACCAAAACCAGTTATCACTGTTCTAATAGGTAGGAAAAGTCTTTGCAAATCAACATTTGCTATGGTATACTATTAACCGAGATAACCATGTCATGTATATTGTGTGAAAAAAAGAGTGGGGAAACCCACTCTTTCGTGTTACTATCTACATTTTATTGATGTGGAGAGGTAAGAAATTTCTGTCGTATATACATATTTTGTTACAAGTTTTACTTCTTAAATTTGGTAATACTAAGACAGATATTCCCTGCTTAACGGCAGGGGCTTTTGTTAGCTAACGAGAAAGAATAAGATAGACCGTTCTATGGGCGGGGTCTTTTCTTGTAAATGGTACATGGCGGCAGGAAGGAGGCTGTTTATGGATAAGAAAGTCACAGAAGTTGTAGAAGCATTTGCGCAGCCAATCGTTGAAGAGTTAAATCTTGAACTTGTAGATGTAGAGTATGTGAAAGAAGGACAAGACTGGTTCTTACGCGTATTCATCGATTCTGAAAAGGGAGTCGACATTGAAGAATGCGGTGCGGTGAGTGAACGTTTAAGCGAAGCTTTAGATAAAGAGGATCCAATTCCTCATCTTTACTTTTTGGATGTGTCATCTCCTGGAGCAGAACGCCCATTAAAGAAAGAGAAAGACTTCCAGCAAGCGGTAGGAAAACAAGTGGCAATTAAAACATATGAGCCGATTGATGGTGAAAAGATGTTTGAAGGAAAAATGCTTTCCTACGATGGTACTACAATTACACTATTATTAACAATTAAAACACGTAAAAAAGAAATCCAAATTCCAATGGACAAAGTTGCAAATGCGCGACTTGCTGTTACGTTTTAGTTAGAAGGGGGATCTTCATGAGCACTGAGTTGTTAGATGCCTTGCTCGTATTAGAGTCAGAAAAAGGAATTAGCAAAGATATTATTATTGATGCGATTGAAGCAGCGTTAATCTCTGCTTATAAACGCAATTTTAACCAAGCACAAAACGTTCGTGTGAGCTTTAACCCACAAGTGGGAACAATCCAAGTTTTAGCACGTAAAGACGTTGTTGATAATGTGTTTGATCCACGTCTTGAAATTTCTGTTGAAGAAGCAAGACAAATTAATCCAAACTATCAAGATGGTGACGTACTAGAAATTGAAGTAACACCAAAAGATTTCGGTCGTATTGCAGCACAAACTGCAAAACAAGTTGTAACACAACGAGTGCGTGAAGCAGAGCGTGGTGTTATTTACTCTGAGTTTAGTGATCGTGAAGAAGATATCATGGTTGGTATCGTACAACGTCAAGATGCTCGTTTCATCTATGTAAGCTTAGGGAAAGTAGAAGCTTTATTACCTGTAAGTGAGCAAATGCCGAACGAACAGTACAAACCACATGATCGTATTCGCGTATTCATTACAAAAGTAGAAAAAACAACAAAAGGACCACAAATTTACGTATCACGTACACATCCTGGTCTTTTAAAACGTTTATTCGAAATGGAAGTTCCTGAAATTTATGATGGAACGGTTGAAATTCGTTCTGTAGCACGTGAAGCAGGAGATCGTTCTAAAATCTCTGTACATGCAGAGAACATTGATGTTGATCCAGTAGGTTCTTGTGTAGGACCGAAAGGACAACGTGTACAACGCATTGTAGACGAACTAAAAGGTGAAAAGATTGACATCGTTCGCTGGTCAAATGATCCAGTAGAATATGTTGCCAATGCTTTAAGCCCATCACAAGTTGTTAAAGTACTTGTAGACGAAGAAGAGAAAGCAACAACTGTTGTTGTTCCAGACCACCAACTGTCATTAGCTATCGGTAAACGTGGACAAAATGCACGTCTTGCAGCTAAATTAACAGGTTGGAAAATTGATATTAAGAGTGAGTCTGATGCGAAACAACTTGGTATTGTAACAGAAGAAGATAGCGTAGTCGCATTCGGATTCGATTCAGTTGAAGACGAAATCGAATAGAGGTGATGAGTATGAGCAATCGAAAAGTTCCGTTACGAAAATGTGTTGCAACGCAAGAAATGAAATCAAAACGAGAGCTCGTTCGCATTGTTCGTTCCAAAGAGGGAGAAGTGTCTATTGATTTAACTGGAAAGAAATCAGGACGAGGTGCTTATTTATCAAAAGATAAAGAGAGCATTCTTCAAGCTCAAAAGAAAAATGTTTTGGAACATCATCTAAAAGCGAAAATCGACAGTTCTCTTTATGAAGAGCTTCTTGAGCTTGTTGAGAAGGAGTCGAAATAAGTGTCCGATTGGAAATCGTTTTTAGGACTAGCAAACCGGGCTCGAAAAATTATTTCGGGTGAAGAACTCGTTTTAAAGGAAGTACGAAGTGGCAAAGCAAAACTTGTGTTGCTATCTGAAGATGCGTCAGTAAATACTACAAAGCGTATCACAGATAAAACGACGTACTACAACGTACCAATGAGAAAGGTCGAAAATCGACAACAATTAGGGCATGCGATTGGGAGAGATGAGCGAGTCGTTGTAGCTGTGTTAGATGAGGGCTTTGCGAAAAAGCTGCGTAGCATGCTCGATACAAATTACCGGGGGTGAAGGTATGAGTAAAATTCGAGTGCATGAATATGCGAAAAAACATAATATCTCAAGTAAAGATCTTATGACAAAACTAAAAGAAATGAATATCGAGGTTTCGAATCATATGACAATGTTAGACGATGAAGTAGTAAACAAATTAGATAATGAGTATCAAGCTGAAAAACCTTCTGTTGCAGATGAGTTTGAAGTAGAAGAAAAAGTTGTTCGTAGTAAAAAGAACAGCAATAAGAAAAAGAAAAAAGGCAAAGGAAACGAAGACAAGCGTCAAGAGAACTTTGCTGGAAGACAACAAACACAAACTGTAGAAACACCAGATAAAATTACTTTCTCTGGAAGCCTTACAGTAGGTGATCTTGCTAAGAAATTAAGCAAAGAGCCATCTGAAATTATTAAGAAGCTCTTCATGCTTGGAATTATGGCAACAATTAACCAAGACTTAGACAAAGACACAATTGAGTTAATTGCTAACGACTACGGTATTGAAGTAGAAGAAGAAGTAATTGTCAGCGAGACTGAGTTTGAAACATTTATCGATGAGCAAGATGATGAAGAGAACTTAAAAGAGCGTCCAGCTGTAGTTACAATCATGGGACACGTTGACCATGGTAAAACAACATTACTTGACTCTATCCGTAACTCTAAAGTAACTGCTGGCGAAGCAGGTGGAATTACTCAGCATATTGGTGCATACCAAGTTGAAGTAAATGACAAGAAGATTACATTCTTAGATACACCTGGTCACGCGGCGTTTACAACGATGCGTGCTCGTGGTGCACAAGTAACGGATATTACAATCCTTGTTGTTGCAGCTGATGACGGTGTTATGCCACAAACAGTTGAAGCAATTAACCATGCGAAAGCAGCAGGAGTACCAATTATCGTTGCTGTGAATAAAATGGATAAACCAGCTGCGAATCCTGATCGCGTAATGCAAGAACTAACAGAATATGAATTAGTTCCAGAAGCATGGGGTGGAGATACAATCTTCGTACCAATCTCAGCGATTCAAGGCGAAGGAATTGACAACTTACTAGAAATGATTCTTCTTGTAAGTGAAGTAGAAGAATATAAAGCAAATCCAAACCGCTATGCAACTGGTACTGTAATTGAAGCACAGCTTGATAAAGGTAAAGGAACTATCGCGACATTACTTGTTCAAAACGGTACGCTTCGAGTTGGAGACCCAATCGTTGTTGGTACTTCATTCGGACGTGTTCGTGCAATGGTAAGTGATATTGGTCGTCGTGTAAAAGTTGCTGGTCCATCAACTCCTGTTGAAATTACAGGTTTAAACGAAGTACCACAAGCGGGAGATCGTTTCATGGCATTCGCTGATGAGAAGAAAGCTCGTCAAATCGGTGAATCACGTGCACAAGAAGCGTTACTTGCTCAACGTGGTGAAAAATCTAAATTAAGCCTTGAAGATTTATTCCAACAAATCCAAGAGGGCGATGTAAAAGAAATTAACTTAATTGTGAAAGCAGACGTACAAGGTTCTGTAGAAGCAATGGCAGCATCACTACGTAAAATTGATGTTGAAGGTGTTAAAGTTAAAATTATCCATACAGGTGTAGGTGCGATTACAGAATCTGATATCATTTTAGCTTCTGCATCTAATGCAATTGTAATTGGATTTAACGTACGCCCAGATGTGAATGCGAAGCGTACAGCTGAATTAGAGAACGTTGATATTCGTTTACACCGCATTATTTATAAAGTAATCGAAGAGATCGAAGCAGCGATGCAAGGTATGTTAGATCCAGAATTCGAAGAAAAAGTAATCGGTCAAGCAGAAGTACGTCAAACGTTTAAAGTAACAAAAGTTGGAACAATCGCAGGTTGCTACGTAACAGACGGTAAAATTACACGTGATAGTGGCGTGCGTATTATCCGTGATGGCGTAGTAATTTTCGAAGGACAACTTGATACGTTAAAACGTTTCAAAGACGACGTAAAAGAAGTTGCACAAAACTATGAGTGTGGTATTACAATTGAGCGATATAATGATCTTAAAGAAGGGGACATTATTGAAGCATACATTATGGAAGAAGTGAAGCGATGATAATCGCTTCACTCTCATTCGAGTGTATGATTTACGATGTGCATTCTTTAAAAGAGAAACGAGCAATTTTGCAACGGGTGCTAACTCGAGTGAAGCAGCGTTATAACGTAGCTGTTTCAGAAGTGGGGCATCAAGATGTATGGCAACGTACGGAAATTGCAATTGTTTCTGTATCCTCTAATCGTGTTATTTGTGAAAAAGAAATGAATCGTGTACTTGAGTACATCGATTCATTTCCTGAAATTGAACGTACGATAACACAATTGGAATGGTATTGAATGAGGTGAAGAGTTATGAAATTACGTGCAAACCGTGTAGGCGAGCAAATGAAAAAAGAATTAGGCGACATCATCAGTCGTAAAATTAAAGATCCACGTGTCGGATTTGTTACTGTAACAGATGTACAAGTGAGTGGAGATTTACAAATTGCTACAGTGTATATTTCTGTTTTAGGTGATGAAGAACAGAAAGAAAGTACACTAAAAGGTTTAGCGAAGGCAAAAGGCTTCATTCGTTCAGAAATTGGCCAACGTATTCGTCTTCGTAAAACGCCTGAAATTTCCTTTGAATTTGATGAATCTATCGGATATGGTCATCGAATTGATACACTTTTACATGAAATTAATAAAGAAGGTAAACGTGAAGAATAATGGATAGACATTTGTCTATCCATTTTTTCAATGTAAAATAAGTTTTAGGTAATGATTATGAAAGAATTACGATGAGGTGAACATATATGGAAGGTGTAGTATTATTACATAAGCCAAAAGGCATGACATCACACGATTGTGTATTTAAATTAAGAAAGATATTGCGTGAAAAACGAATTGGTCATACGGGAACATTAGATCCGGATGTAACAGGAGTATTGCCTATTTGTGTTGGACGAGCAACAAAGATTGCACAATTTTTAACAAGTGAAACGAAAACATATGAAGGCGAAGTGACATTAGGATTTTCAACAACAACTGAAGATGCTTCTGGTGAAGTTGTGGAAACGAAACATGTAGATCGTGTTATTACTCGTAAAGAAGTGGAAGAGGTTCTTGCGGCATTAACAGGTACGATTGAGCAAATGCCTCCGATGTTTTCGGCTGTAAAAGTTAACGGGAAAAAATTATATGAATATGCAAGAGCAGGACAAGAGGTTGAACGTCCAGTTCGTACAATTACAATTCATGAATTTGTATTATTAGATGACCGTGAAGTGTTTGAAGGAGAAAATATTTCATTCCGTTTCCGTGTAACTTGTAGTAAAGGAACATATGTAAGAACATTAGCGGTAATGATTGGTGAAAAACTTGGTTTTCCATCACATATGTCTCACCTTGTAAGAACGGCTTCTGGTGAATTTTTATTAGAAGATTGCATATCATTTGAAGAAATTGAAGAAAACGTGCAAAATGGAACAGTAGAGTCTATCTTCATTTCAATTGATGAAGCATTAAGTAAGTTCCCGAAAATGGTTGTAGATGAAAAGCAAGCAGAAAAAATAAAAAATGGTATGTTCTTAAAAAATGAATTGCAAATAACGGCGCCATTTATAACAGTGTTTGATAAAAACGATCGTTGCCTTGCAATTTATGAGCACCATCCAAAACACCCTGGTATGCTAAAGCCGATGAAAGTACTTGTGAATAATCAAGAACTAAAGCTATAATGAATTATTGGAAGGATTATTACAGAAAAAGGTGAATTCAAGCGTGAAACTTATTCATTTAACTCATCCACATGAACAAAATAAATTAGAATTACCACCTACTGTAATGGCATTAGGATTTTTTGATGGCATTCATTTAGGACATCAATGTGTGATTCGAACTGCGAAACAAATAGCGGATGAACGAGGATATAAAAGTGCAGTGATGACATTTTATCCGCATCCATCTGTTGTTTTAGGTAAAAAAGAAGCGCATGCCGAGTATATTACACCAATGTGTGATAAAGAAAAAATAGTCGAGAGTTTAGGTATCGATATATTATATGTTGTTAAATTTGATGAATCATTTGCAGGCTTATTGCCACAACAATTTGTAGATGATTATATTATTGGTTTAAATGTAAAGCATGTAGTAGCAGGATTTGATTATTCATATGGACGTTTAGGAAAAGGAAAGATGGAGACTTTACCATTTCATGCAAGAGGGGAGTTTACACAGACTGTGATTGAAAAAGTTGAATTTCAAGAAGAGAAAGTAAGTTCTACAGCATTACGAAAGTTAATTCGAAATGGCGAAATGGAGCAAATTCCATCTATTTTAGGTAGAGCATATACAGTAGCGGGAACGGTTGTACACGGTGATAAACGTGGACGTCAAATTGGTTTCCCAACAGCTAATGTAGGTTTAAGTGATGAGTATCTATTACCACCTGTAGGTGTTTATGCAGTGAGATTACAAGTTCACGATGAATGGTACGATGGTGTATGTAATATTGGATATAAACCAACTTTTAAAGAAGATGAGCGCCAACTATCCATTGAAGTGCACTTATTTGAATTTAACAAAGACATATATGATCAAAATGTTACAGTAGAGTGGCATATGCGTATAAGAGAAGAGAAGAAATTCAATGGCATCGATGAGTTAGTTGAACAAATCGCAAAAGATAAGAAAACAGCACAAGAATATTTTGCGAACGAAAAGAATATACTTGCTTTTTCAAATGAAAAGTAGTATTCTATGTTATGTACTTTATGACAACCATTGCTTGGCATTGCGACTCACCGACGCTTGCTAGGTAATCGGGGGTTTAATTAATAGGAGGTGAAATAGGATGGCTTTAACACAAGAGCGTAAAAATGAAATCATTGCACAATTTAGAACTCATGAGACTGATACTGGTTCTCCAGAGGTTCAAATTGCTGTCCTAACGGAGCAAATTAACACTCTAAACGAGCACTTACGTACTCACAAGAAAGATCATCATTCACGTCGTGGTCTATTAAAGATGGTTGGTAAACGTCGTAACTTACTAACTTACCTTCGTAATAGCGATATCACACGTTACCGTGAATTAATCACAAAGCTTGGCTTACGTCGATAGTCAAAGAAGCGGGAATATTCCCGCTTTTTTGTTAGGTAAAAATATATCTTCTACTCTTTATAGCTTACTTCATTTTCGGTAATACTAGAGGTAGAATATTGTGATATACTATCCATTTACATAGAAGAATTGAATACTTTAAATTGAGAGGGGTACTTAAATGAGTCAAGAAAAGCAAGTCTTCTCGATAGATTTAGCTGGTCGCCAGCTAACAGTTGAAACAGGTCAGCTTGCAAAGCAAGCGAACGGAGCAGTATTAGTAAGATATGGCGATACAGCGGTTCTATCTACAGCAACTGCATCAAAAGAAGCAAAAAATGTAGATTTCTTCCCACTTACAGTAAACTATGAAGAGCGTTTATATGCAGTCGGAAAAATTCCTGGCGGTTTCATTAAACGTGAAGGTCGTCCAAGTGAAAAAGCAATTTTGGCAAGTCGTTTAATCGACCGTCCAATTCGTCCACTTTTTGCTGATGGTTTCCGTAACGAAGTACAAGTTGTCAGCATCGTAATGAGTGTTGATCAAGATTGTTCTTCTGAAATGGCAGCTATGCTTGGTTCTTCATTAGCGTTATCGATTTCAGACATTCCATTTGAAGGTCCAATCGCTGGTGCAACAGTTGGTCGTATTAACGGCGAATTCGTTATCAACCCAACAGTAGAACAGCAAGAACAAAGTGATATTCACCTTGTTGTAGCTGGTACGAAAGATGCAATTAACATGGTTGAAGCAGGAGCAGATCAAGTGCCTGAAGAAACAATGTTAGAAGCAATTATGTTTGGACATGACGAAATTAAACGTCTAATTGCATTCCAAGAAGAGATTGTACAAGCTGTAGGTAAAGAGAAATCAGAAGTGAAACTTTATGAAGTTGACGCTGATCTTAACCAAGCTGTACGTGAAATGGCTGAAAAGGATATGCATTCTGCAATTCAAGTACATGAGAAACATGCACGTGAAGATGCAATTAACGAAGTGAAAAAGCGTGTAATTGAGCATTACGAAGCGCAGGAAGTTGACGCTGATACATTAGGACAAGTAAATGAGATTTTATATAAAATTGTAAAAGAAGAAGTACGTCGTCTTATTACAGTTGAGAAAATCCGCCCAGATGGCCGTAAAGGTGACGAAATCCGTCCATTAGCATCAGAGGTTGGCATTTTATCTCGTACACACGGTTCTGGTTTATTCACACGTGGACAAACACAAGCATTAAGTATTTGTACATTAGGTGCATTAGGCGATGTGCAAATTTTAGATGGCCTTGGTGTAGAAGAATCAAAACGCTTTATGCACCATTACAATTTCCCATCATTTAGTGTTGGTGAAACAAGACCAATGCGTGGACCAGGTCGTCGTGAAATTGGTCACGGTGCACTAGGAGAGCGTGCTCTTGAGCCTGTAATTCCGTCTGAAAAAGATTTCCCATACACAGTACGTCTTGTATCTGAAGTATTAGAATCAAATGGTTCTACTTCACAAGCAAGTATTTGTGGTAGTACTTTAGCAATGATGGATGCTGGTGTTCCACTAAAGGCTCCAGTTGCAGGTATTGCAATGGGGCTAGTTAAAACTGGTGAGCATTACACAATTTTATCTGATATTCAAGGTATGGAAGATCATTTAGGTGATATGGACTTTAAAGTAGCAGGTACAGCACATGGTGTAACTGCATTACAAATGGACATTAAAATCGATGGTCTATCTCGTGAAATTTTAGAAGAGGCATTACAACAAGCAAAAGTTGGTCGTGTGCACATTCTAAATCATATGTTATCTGTTATTGCAGAGCCACGCACTGAATTATCAGCGTACGCTCCAAAGATTATTACAATGACAATTAACCCAGATAAAATCCGTGACGTTATCGGACCAAGCGGTAAACAAATCAATAAAATTATTGAAGAAACTGGCGTTAAAATTGACATCGAACAAGATGGTACAGTATTCATTTCTTCGATAAATCAAGAAATGAACGACAAAGCTAAGAAAATTATCGAGGATATCGTTCGCGAAGTACAAGTAGGTGAAATCTACGAAGGAAAAGTGAAACGTGTTGAGAAATTCGGTGCTTTCGTTGAATTATTCAGCGGTAAAGATGGATTAGTTCACATTTCTGAACTTGCACTTGAGCGTGTAGGTAAAGTAGAAGATGTTGTGAAAATCGGTGATGTAATTACAGTTAAAGTTATCGAGATTGATAAGCAAGGTCGCGTGAATTTATCTAGAAAAGTATTGCTAAAAGAAGAGCAAGAAAAAGAAGCTGCTAAAGAAGAAAACAAACAAGAGCAGCAATAAGTAAAAGCCAGTTTAACTGGCTTTTTTTGTTATGTAAAAATATGATTTACATATATTTTTATGTCAGCATAGGTATAGTTTTCATTATAACGCTCAAATTAACAAAGATAAGAAGAAAAATGGTTTTTATATAGTTAATGGGAGGGTTTATATGAAAGCTCGTATACTGGCATACATATGTATATTCTTTTTATATATCAGTGTAGGCTCTTATTCCGTTTTTGCACAGGATAACTTATATGAAGAAATTCAAAAGCATGCAAAACAATATGAGATTGCACCGCAAAATGCGATGATTGATAAGATATGGAAAGCAACACCAGGATATAATGGAAGACAAGTTGATATGGAAGCATCCTATAACAATATGAAGAAGTTAAAGAAATTTGATCAAAAACATCTTGAATTTAAGGAAGTATCGCCGAGTGTCCACTTAGAAGATTTATCACCAGCACCAATTTACAGAGGGCATCCCAATAAAAAGATGGTAGGATTAACAATAAATGTGGCATGGGGAAATGAATATTTGCCTCGTATATTAGAAATATTGAAAAAACATGATGTAAAGGCGACTTTCTTTTTAGAAGGACGTTGGGTGAAAGAAAATTTACGATTTGCAAAAATGATTGTCGATGCAAAGCAAGAAGTCGGAAATCATTCTTACACACACCCTAATATGAAAACGTTATCGTCTGATGAAATAAGAGATCAGTTACAAAAAACAAATCGAATGATCGAAGCAGCTACGAATCAAAAGGTAAGATGGTTTGCACCGCCGAGTGGAAGTTTTCGGGATGAAGTCGTGAAAATTGCAGATGATTTTCAAATGGGAACGATTATGTGGACTGTCGATACAATTGATTGGAAGCGACCTGAGCCAGATGTACTACTGCAGAGAGTCATGAGAAAAATACATCCAGGTGCTATCGTATTAATGCATCCTACTTCGTCCACAACAGAAGCATTAGATACAATGATTACGAAATTGAAGGAACAAGGATATAAAGTAGGGAATATAACAGAATTACTAGATGAAAAACGTGTAGATTAAATACATTTGCATGACATTCATCCTTAAACTTGTTATCATTAAATAATAGCACTTATTTAGAGAAACTGGCAGTAGGAGGAAAGTTTTTGATTAAAAAATATACTTGTAAAAATGGTGTAAGAATAGTTATGGAGAATATACCAACTGTAAGATCGGTTGCGATTGGTATTTGGATCCATGCAGGATCAAGAAATGAAAATGAAAAAAATAACGGGATTTCTCACTTTTTAGAGCATATGTTCTTTAAAGGGACAGAAACACGTAGTGCACGCGAAATTGCAGAATCATTTGATAGCATTGGTGGGCAAGTGAATGCTTTTACTTCAAAAGAATACACTTGTTACTATGCAAAAGTACTAGATGAGCATGCTAAATATGCTTTAGATGTATTAGCAGATATGTTCTTTAATTCAACATTTGATGAAGAAGAACTGAAAAAAGAGAAGAATGTCGTATGTGAAGAAATTAAAATGTACGAAGATGCTCCAGATGATATTGTGCATGATATGTTAACGAAAGCAACATATGAAACGCATCCGCTTGGATATCCTATTTTAGGAACAGAAGAAACGCTTAATACGTTTACAGGTGATACGCTACGCCAATATATTAAGGATCATTACACACCTGAAAATGTAGTTGTATCAATTGCAGGAAATATTGATGAAGCCTTTTTACAAACGGTAGAGCAATATTTCGGTAGTTATGAAGGAACGACAAACCGTGAACAAGTACATAGCCCAATTTTCCATTTTAATAAGGTAGCACGTAAAAAGGAAACAGAACAAGCTCATTTATGTCTAGGATATAAAGGCTTACAAATGGGACACGAAGATATTTATAACTTAATTGTATTAAATAACGTTTTAGGCGGTAGTATGAGTAGCCGTTTATTCCAAGAAGTACGTGAGCAACGCGGGTTAGCTTACTCAGTATTTTCTTACCATTCTTCTTATGAAGATACAGGTATGTTAACACTGTACGGTGGAACAGGTAGCCAACAATTAGATACACTGTATGAAACAATGCAAGAAACATTAGAAACATTGAAAAATACAGGTATTACAGAAAAAGAGCTTATGAATAGTAAAGAACAATTAAAAGGAAACTTAATGTTAAGTTTAGAAAGTACGAATAGCCGTATGAGCCGTAATGGTAAAAATGAATTGCTACTTCGTAAGCATCGTTCACTTGATGAGATTATTGAAAGTGTAAACACTGTAACGAAAGAAAATGTTGATGAGTTAATTCGTAACATGTTTACAGATGAATTCTCTGCTGCATTAATTAGTCCAGATGGAAAACTTCCAAAAGGAATAAAACTATAATTGCTTTATATGAAGTATGTAAAAATAACCGTATCTCGTTTAAACGAGATACGGTTATTTTTTTTAGATATACAGAATAGGTACTAATTATAGATAACTTACATTCATAATTTCGTTAGGGGGAGAGTGTATGCGATTAAGTGAATTAAGTGGGAAAGAGATTGTAAATTTAGAAAGAGCAGAAAAAATGGGGGTTTTAGGGTATGTCGATTTAGAGATTGATGAAAAGGATGGACAAATACAGGCTCTTATTATACCTGCTGGGAAATGGGGAGGTTTCAAAAAGGAACCACAAGAAATAAGAGTAGCATGGAGGCAAATTAAAAAAGTGGGGCATGATATGATTCTTTGTGATATTACAGATCGTTCAAATTCGAAGTGAAAGATGGCCATTTTGGTCATCTTTTTTTGTTCGTTTTACTTAAAGCAAAATCCAACATAATGTCTTCTCCTATACTGAATTCGAGGAGGGAGCCTTCCTGCATACAAATAGCGGGATACATGATAGGTGCTTTTTGTTTTTCAATCACCTAAAACTCGTACATTACATATGATGTGGAGGAAAAAGAAAAAGTAGGCACTTTTCTTATAAATGACAGAAAAAGAAGGTGAATTAGGGAATGTTGACTGAGATGCATATTGCTGTCATAGGAGGAGATGCAAGACAGCTAGAAGTAATTCGCAAGCTCGTTGAATTGGATGCGAAACTTTCATTGATAGGGTTTGATCAGTTAGACCATGGCTTCACAGGGGCAGCAAAAGAAAGTATACAAAATTTAGATTTCACTTCTGTAGATGCAATTATTTTGCCAGTTGCAGGTACAAATCCCAAGGGAGAAGTAGATACTATTTTTTCAAACGAAAAAGTTTCTATAACGAAAGAACAAATTGAAAATACACCAGAACATTTTACTATATATTCAGGTATTGGTACGCCTTACTTGGAAAATCTCGTATCTACTACAAACCGTAAACTAATTAAATTATTTGATCGTGATGATGTGGCAATCTACAATTCTATTCCAACTGTAGAAGGTACATTAATGATGGTAATTCAACATACCGACTATACAATTCATGGTTCTAATGTAATGGTTTTAGGATTTGGTAGAACAGGGATGAGCGTTGCCAGAGCATTTCAATCATTAGGAGCCCATGTCAAAGTTGGAGCAAGACGATCGGAACATATTGCACGTATTACAGAAATGATGTTTTCTCCTTTTCATATGCAGAACATTGAGAAAGAAGTAGGGAATATCGATATTGTCATTAATACAATTCCGCATCTCGTTGTGACAGCAAATGTCATTTCAAAAATGCCGGCTCATACGTTAGTAATTGATTTAGCTTCTAAACCAGGCGGTACCGACTTTAGATATGCGGAAAAAAGAGGAGTCAAAGCGCTGTTAGCACCTGGATTACCAGGTATTGTTGCTCCAAAAACAGCAGGACAAATTTTAGCGAACGTTCTTTCTCAGCTATTAGCAGAAGATGTAATCGCAAGAAAGGAGAATGGGGAATGAATTTAAAAGGGAAAAGAATAGGGTTTGGTTTTACGGGTTCACATTGTACGTACGAAGAAGTAATGCCTCATTTAGAAAAGTTAATTGCTGAGGGAGCTGAAGTGCGTCCAGTTGTTTCTTACACTGTTCAATCAACAAATACGAGATTTGGCGAAGGGGCAGAATGGATTAAAAAGATTGAAGAAGTAACAGGTTTTAAAGCGATTAATTCAATCGTTGGCGCAGAACCACTAGGACCTAAAATTCCGCTAGATTGTATGGTAATTGCACCGCTAACTGGCAATTCTATGAGTAAATTTGCAAATGCAATGACAGACTCTCCGGTATTAATGGCAGCGAAAGCGACGCTAAGAAATGGCAAGCCAGTTGTGTTGGCTGTTTCGACGAATGATGCTTTAGGGCTTAATGGCGTCAACCTCATGCGCCTAATGGCAACAAAAAACATCTACTTCGTCCCATTCGGTCAAGATGCACCAGAGAAAAAACCAAATTCAATGGTAGCTCGCATGGAGTTACTGGAAGATACAGTATTAGAAGCGCTGCAAGGGAAGCAATTGCAACCGGTTGTCGTAGAAAAATTCAGATATATGAATTAAAAAACGAAAAAAAACGGACAATTTTCGATGAAACCATCATTCTTACTGTAGAATATGATAAAATTAACGTTATTAAGATTAGAAGGGGTATTGTATACTCCTTCTCATTCTAAGTTATAGAAGGATTGGTATCTAGAAAGGGGCATAGTGATGGAAAAGCAAAAAACTTTTCATGTCGCTGTAGTTGGAGCAACCGGCGCAGTTGGTGAACAAATGTTAAATACTTTAGAGAAACGAGAATTTCCAATCGGGAAGTTAACGTTACTTTCATCTAAACGATCTGCAGGTAAGAAACTTGTATTTAAAGGCGAAGAATTTACAGTTCAAGAGGCAACTCCTGAAAGTTTTGAAGGAGTAGATATCGCACTATTTAGTGCTGGTGGATCTGTATCAAAACAATTAGCGCCAGAAGCAGCAAAGCGCGGTGCGATTGTTGTTGATAATACAAGTGCATTCCGTATGACAGAAAACGTGCCACTTGTTGTACCTGAAGTAAATGAAAACGACTTAAAAGAACATAATGGTATTATTGCAAATCCAAACTGTTCTACAATTCAAATGGTAGTAGCTCTTGAGCCAGTTCGTCAGCAATATGGTTTAAAACGAGTAATCGTTTCCACATATCAAGCTGTATCAGGTGCTGGTGCGGCAGCGATTGAAGAACTTCATGAACAATCACAAGCAATCTTAAATGGTGAAGAAGTAAAGGCGAATGTTTTACCTGTATCAGGTGATAAGAAACATTTCCAAATTGCTTTCAACGCAATTCCACAGATTGATAAGTTCCAAGATAATGGATTTACGTTTGAAGAAATGAAAATGATTAATGAAACGAAAAAAATTATGCATATGCCAGAGCTAGAAGTAGCGGCAACATGTGTACGTTTACCAGTTGTATCAGGTCACTCTGAGTCTGTTTACATTGAAGTAGAAAAAGAAGGCGTAACAGTAGAAGAATTAAAGAACTTACTTGCAAATGCGGAAGGTATCGTTCTGCAAGATAACCCAGAAGAGCAATTATATCCAATGCCAGCTACTGCAGTAGGTAAAAACGAAGTATTCGTTGGAAGAATTCGTAAAGATTTAAATAACGATAAAGGATTCCATCTTTGGGTCGTATCTGATAACTTATTAAAAGGCGCCGCATGGAATTCTGTTCAAATTGCAGAGCGCTTAGTAAAATTACAATTAGTGTAAACGGCTAAGAGAAGGTGCAAAATATGAAAATTATTGTTCAAAAATTTGGTGGCACATCTGTACGTGATGAAAATGGACGTAAGCATGCGCTTCATCATATAAAAAAATCGCTAGATGCGGGTTATAAAGTAGTAACTGTCGTATCTGCTATGGGTCGTAAAGGTGAACCATATGCAACTGATACGCTGTTAAGTCTTGTAAATCAAGAGGAATCTCACATTTCTAATCGTGAGCAAGATTTATTATTATCATGCGGAGAATTAATCTCAGCAATCGTCTTCTCTAATATGTTAAATGAGAATGGTATAAAAGCAGCTGCATTAAATGGTGCACAAGCTGGGTTTGTAACAAATGATGATTTTACAAATGCTAAGATTATTGAAATGAATTGCGATCGTATACATGAAGAGCTAGAAAATGTAGATGTAATCGTCGTTACAGGATTCCAAGGGCAAACGAAAAAAGGTGATACGACAACACTTGGACGCGGAGGTAGCGATACGTCAGCTTCTGCATTAGGTGTTGCGCTTCATGCTGAATACATCGATATCTTCACAGATGTAGAAGGTGTGATGACTGCGGATCCTCGCATTGTAAAAGATGCACGTCATCTTCAAACTGTAACGTACAATGAAATTTGTAACATGGCTTACCAAGGTGCAAAAGTCGTTCATCCACGTGCAGTTGAGATTGCGATGCATGCGAAAGTGCCACTTCGTGTACGTTCTACGTATTCTGATAGTGAAGGTACGCTTATTTCAGCATCGGACGGTGCTACAAAAGGCCGAGATGTAGAAGAACGTCCTGTTACAGGTATCGCTCATGTGCCAAATGTGACGCAAATTAAAGTGCTTGCAAAAGAAACAGCATATGATTTGCAGCAGCATGTGTTTAAAGAAATGGCGAATGAAGGAATCAGTGTCGATTTAATTAACATTTCACCTACTGGGGTAGCTTATACGGTGAGTGATAATGTATCAAATCGTGCAGTTGAATTATTACAGAACCTTGGATATGAGCCAATTGTGACAGAGCATTGTGCGAAAGTATCTATTGTAGGAGCTGGAATGGCAGGATACCCAGGGGTTACTGCGAAAATCGTTACAGCTTTAGCTGAAAAAGGTATTCAAATTCTGCAATCAGCAGATAGCCATACGACAATTTGGGTTCTTGTAAAAGAAACTGATTTAGTGGAGGCTGTAAATGCATTACATAGTGCGTTTGAGCTTTCAAAAGAAAAGCAACTGGAACAATAAGGAGTGAGACCATGATAGATTTTGGGACAATTGCAACCGCGATGGTAACACCGTTTGATATAAACGGCAATATCGATTTTGCAAAGACAACGAAATTGGTAAATTTTTTAATTGATAACGGTACAACAGCAATCGTGGTAGGAGGAACGACAGGAGAATCTCCTACATTAACTTCAGAAGAAAAAGTAGCGTTATATCGCCATGTCGTATCTGTTGTCGATAAAAGGGTGCCCGTAATCGCTGGAACAGGTAGCAATAATACGCATGCTTCTATTGACTTAACGAAAAAAGCAACAGAGGTTGGTGTTGATGCAGTAATGCTAGTAGCGCCGTATTATAACAAACCGAGTCAAGAAGGAATGTATCAGCACTTTAAAGCAATTGCTGAAAGCACGCCGCTTCCGGTTATGCTATATAACGTTCCGGGACGATCTATTGTACAAATCTCCGTTGATACAGTTGTTCGTTTATCAGAAATAGAAAACATTGTTGCGATTAAAGATGCAGGCGGCGATGTGTTAACAATGACAGAAATCATTGAAAAAACAGCGGACGACTTCGCAGTATACAGCGGTGATGACGGTTTAACGTTACCAGCTATGGCAGTTGGAGCGAAAGGTATCGTTTCTGTAGCATCTCATGTTATCGGAAATGAAATGCAAGAAATGATTGCAGCATTCCAAGCAGGTGAATTTAAGAAGGCGCAAAAATTACATCAATTACTTGTAAGAGTAACGGATTCATTATTTATGGCGCCAAGCCCAACACCAGTAAAAACAGCATTACAAATGGTTGGATTAGACGTAGGTTCTGTACGTTTACCACTTCTTCCGTTAACAGAAGAAGAAAGAGTAACGTTACAATCTGTTATGCAATCTATCCCTCGTTAATAAAAAATGACCTAGTGTAGAACTAGGTCATTTTTTATAGGATGAAAGTCTTTTCTTCTCTTTTCTCACCTATATGTGTTCTTATTAGATCATTAACCGTTTCTTCATTATGAATTACAACATGTATAAGAAAATAATCGTCTCTCTTAAAATGAATCAAAAACGAAAGTGATTATAGAGTCAACATTTGTACAAACGTAATAAACCACCGCTTCTGTTTTTCGGAGAAATCCCCTTAAATGTGACGTAATTCATAAAAAAACTCCATTTTATAAGTATTTTTGTTCAATTTTAGAAAATTAGGTCTTGAAACGCCATATTATGAAATGAATTTAACGTATGTATGGCTATTTCTTCAAAATAATAGGTAGTATAAAATCGAAGAACTTCATTTGATACTTTTGTTATAATTCCGTTCTTTTACTTTTTCTTTCGCACGATTTAACTTGTGTTCTATTTCTTGTATCAGGTATAATATGGCTAAGTAGCTTAGTACGGGTATGCTTAGCAAAATTGGTAAAAATTATAATTTGATTACATTTTCATATCATATCGAATAAGATATTTGATTTATATAATGAAAGAGAGGTGAAACCTGGTTTAAAAAATAAACAAGGACATGATATCGCATAACGGTAAGGACATTCGTCTTGGACGGTGAATATATGGTGGTTGTAGAGTTTCCCCTGGTGTCTCTGCAATTTTAGTGAAATCAGTGTTTGAAAGATTTTTAAACCAGGCAACAACATGAAGAGAAAAGAGAATGAGTCTGTTAAAGTATTTGCTCTTGGTGGAGTAGGTGAAATCGGGAAAAACATGTACTGTGTTGAAATTGATTCTGAAATCTTTATTGTAGATGCAGGGTTAATGTTCCCGGGAGATGAAATGTTTGGAATTGATATCGTTATTCCTGATATTACATATTTAGTAGAAAACCAAGAGCGAGTAAAAGGTTTATTTATTACTCACGGTCATGAAGATCATATTGGTGGTATTGTTTACGTACTTCGTAAATTATCAATTCCAGTGTATGCAACGAAATTAACGGTAGGACTTATACAAGAAAAACTTGGCGAAGCGGGTATGTTAGGTCGTGTAGACTTAAAAACAATCGATTCAAATTCAACAGTAGAGTTTAATACTACAACGGTGTCATTCTTTGGAACGACACATAGTATTCCGGATTCTGTTGGTGTTTGTTTCCATACATCAAAAGGTGCGATCGTATATACGGGAGACTTTAAATTCGATCAAACTCCAATTGGAAATAGTGGAGCAGACCTTGGGAAAATGGCTCAAATCGGAAATGAAGGCGTTCTATGCTTATTATCTGATAGTACAAATGCTGAGCGTCCAGGCTATACAGGTTCTGAAAAAGAAGTTGGTGTAGAAATTTCTAAAGTGTTCTACGGCGCAGAAGGACGTATTATCGTTGCTTCATTTGCATCGAATGTACATCGTATTCAACAAGTATTTGATGCAGCTGCTGAAACAGGACGAAAAGTAGCGGTTGTAGGACGTAGTATGGTGAAAGTGGTAGATATCGCAAGACGTCTTGGTTATTTAGATGTTCCGGAAGGTATGGTTATTTCACTACAAGAAGTAGACAATTTCCCAGAGAAAAAGGTAGCTATTTTAACGACAGGTAGCCAAGGGGAACCGATGGCAGCCCTTTCTAGAATGGCGAAGCAAGCTCATAAACAAATTTCAATTCGTAAAGGTGATACGGTTATTATTGCGGCTTCTCCAATTCCGGGTAATGAAATATCTGTATCAAAAATTATTGACTTGTTATTTAGAGCGGGAGCTGAAGTTGTTTATTACGGTGAAAGAAAAGTTCACGTTTCAGGTCACGGTAGTCAAGAAGAATTAAAATTAATGTTAAATTTAATGAAACCGAAATATTTTGTACCCGTACATGGTGAGTTCCGTATGCAAAAAGCACATGCATACTTAGCTGAAGATGTAGGTATTGCAAGAGAAAATATCTTTATCGTAGAAAAAGGCGATGTAATTGCTTTTGGTGATGATGAAGCGAACTTAGTTGGCAAAGTGCAAGCTGGCAATGTGTTAATTGACGGATTAGGTGTAGGTGACGTTGGTAATATCGTTCTTCGAGATAGAAAAATGTTATCTCAAGATGGAATATTAGTAGTTGTTGTAACACTGGGTAAAGATGAAAAGAAAATTATATCTGGTCCAGAAATCATTTCACGTGGTTTTGTGTATGTACGTGAATCAGAAGCGTTAATTGATCGCTCTACAGAGATTGTACGTATGATTGTTGAGCAATCAATTAAAGAATATTCAATTGAATGGTCTATGTTAAAACAAAATATTCGTGAATTATTAGGGCAGTTCTTGTACGAAGAGACGAAGAGAAAACCTATGATTTTACCGATTATTATGGAAGTATAAAAAAGATCACCTTTACGGGTGATCTTTTTTCTTTTTTAACTCTATCGAATGAAATTTATAACTTAAGAAATACTAGTTATATACGAGTGAAAGGGGATGCGATATGACAGAACGTGATCGTTATACAAATGAAGAGAAAGAGGCTGAACCGAAAGAAACCGGAAAAGAAGCTTCAATAGTGGAAAAAATTCAACAGCTTGGACAAACGAATGTACCACAAATGAATGAATCACGTATTCATTGTTTAACAATTATTGGACAGGTGGAAGGTCATGTTCAGTTGCCACCGCAAAATAAAACAACAAAATATGAGCATATTATTCCGCAAATTGTTGCGATAGAACAAAATCCGAAAATTGAAGGTTTACTTTTAATATTAAACACGGTCGGAGGTGACGTTGAAGCTGGACTAGCAATTTCTGAGATGGTAGCTTCGCTTTCAAAACCAACGGTATCACTTGTTCTGGGCGGAGGGCATTCTATCGGTGTACCAATTGCTGTCTCTACGGATTATTCATTTATTGCAGAAACTGCGACGATGACAATTCATCCGATTCGTCTAACAGGTCTTGTTATAGGTGTGCCGCAAACATTTGAGTATTTAGATAAAATGCAAGAAAGAGTCATTCGCTTTGTGACGAAGCATTCGAAAGTAACGGAAGATCGTTTTAAAGAGCTTATGTTTGCGAAAGGAAATTTAACGCGAGATATTGGTACGAATGTAATTGGTGGAGATGCAGTGAAGTATGGTCTTATAGATGATGTCGGTGGTATCGGAAATGCGATTCGAAAATTAAACGAATTGATAGATGGTCGCGCGGATGATCATGCAGAAGGGGCAATGTTACAATGATTTTATATACAATTATGCCAGAGCAACTCGTGTATCCAGCCGATTATTCGCAATGTGAAAGTCAAAAAGTCGTAAACATAAATGGTGTTGAATTAATGGTTGCAGAAGAAGAACATGGGTGTTATTCTATTGTACGCGTGTTAAGTACGGATCCGTTTCACTACTTAGAGTTTGAGCCGGGACAGAAAATAACCTTTTAGCAAAAAGAAGGATTTTGTTTAGAAGCTATGGTATAATATAAAAAACAAGACGGTTGAGCAGCCATGAGAGGGCTGCTTTCTTCTGTTTATTTAACATTTTACAAGAAGTGTAAAAATAGAAGATATAAAGACCTGAAAAAATAGAGAAAACAAACATATAAGCAGAGTTTTTAGGGAGTTTTACTTATATGTAGAACACGAGGTGAAGAAATGGCAAAACAAAAGCAAAGAGGGACGAAGGCAAAGGCAAGACGTACGATAAAGCCAACTTTGTATTATGAAATCGTCGGTTTAACTCTTTTTGCACTTTCAATCATTACGATTTTACAGCTAGGCGTTGTAGGAAAATCGTTTGTGTTATTTTTTCGCTTCTTCTTTGGTGAGTGGTACATAATTGGTGTGTTAGGTGTAATAGCTTTATCAGTTTCATTCGTTATAAAACGTGGATGGCCGAACCTTTTAAATAAACGGTTAATCGGTTTTTATTTAATAGTATTGGCGATATTAATGTTTAGTCATATTACATTATTTAACCTTCTTACGAAAGATGGAGCAGTGCAAAATACTTCTGTTATTGTAAGTACGAAAGATAATTTCTTTCTTGAAATGAAAAAAGGGCCAGATAGCGTTCATTTAGGTGGTGGCATGTTTGGTGCACTTATGTTCGCGACTTGTTACTTCTTATTTGATGAAGTAGGAGCTTATATTATTGGTATTATTTTAGTTATTCTCGGTATACTTTGTATAACAAATAAGCATATTGGAGAAGTGTTAGCTCCAGTTGGTAGAATTCTTAGAAGTCAATTTCAAGTGATGCAAGGGGACTATAAAGATTGGAGAGCTAAAAGAACGGCTGAACAAACAGAAAAGAAAAAAACAACAAGAAGCACAAGGAGCAAACGTGCTGCAGAACAAGAAGAAATTATTGAGCCGATGGAAGACATCTCAATTGATCCTCCGATTATTTCAAATTTCACTGAGAATTATCCTGTAAATGAAGAAGAGGATAAACGAATTGAAGTAGAGCAAGAAGAGTTAATCACTTCACCGT
The DNA here is from genome assembly GCF_007363175.1 of Bacillus sp. BD59S. NCBI lineage: Bacteria > Bacillati > Bacillota > Bacilli > Caryophanales > Bacillaceae > Bacillus > Bacillus sp. BD59S. The sequence continues at coordinate 3,502,023 of NZ_CP034686.1, read as the reverse complement.
TTATTGAAGAGGCTCCACCAGTTGAAGAGCCGAAGAAAAAGCGTGGAGAAAAAATCGTTGAATCGCTAGAGGGGGAAACACAAGCACCTCCTATGCAATTTTCAAATGTAGAAAATAAAGATTACAAGCTTCCTGCGCTTGATATATTGAAATTTCCAAAGAATAAGCAAGTTACAAATGAAAATGCGGAAATTTATGAGAATGCTCGTAAATTAGAACGTACTTTCCAAAGTTTTGGAGTGAAAGCGAAAGTAACAAAAGTACATAGAGGTCCTGCAGTTACAAAATATGAAGTGTATCCTGATATGGGAGTAAAGGTAAGCAAAATCGTCGGTTTAAGTGATGATTTAGCACTTGCGTTAGCGGCGAAAGACATTCGTATTGAAGCACCTATTCCCGGGAAATCAGCTGTAGGAATTGAAGTTCCGAACTCAGAAGTCTCTATGGTAACGCTTAGAGAAGTTCTTGATTCTAAAGCTAACAATCATCCGGAAGAGAAGTTGTTAATAGGTCTTGGACGAGATATTACAGGTGAAGCTGTATTAGCCCGTTTAAATAAAATGCCCCATTTACTAGTGGCAGGTGCGACAGGTAGCGGGAAAAGTGTATGTATTAACGGTATTATTGTTAGTATTTTAATGCGTGCAAAACCACATGAAGTAAAATTAATGATGATTGATCCGAAAATGGTAGAGTTAAATGTATATAACGGTGTGCCTCATTTGTTAACACCAGTTGTAACGGATCCGAAAAAGGCATCGCAAGCATTGAAAAAAGTTGTGAGTGAAATGGAGCGCCGTTATGAATTATTTGCTCATAGTGGCACGCGAAATATTGAAGGATATAATGACTATATAAAAGAGCATAATAATCAATCAGAAGCGAAACAACCCGAATTACCTTATATTGTCGTAATTGTGGACGAGTTAGCAGATTTAATGATGGTTGCTTCATCGGATGTAGAGGATGCGATTATGCGTCTAGCGCAAATGGCTCGTGCTGCCGGTATTCATTTAATTATTGCAACGCAGCGTCCGTCAGTTGATGTCATTACGGGAGTTATTAAAGCAAATATTCCATCACGTATTGCATTCGCTGTATCTTCTCAAACAGATTCTCGTACAATTCTTGACGGCGGTGGTGCAGAGAAACTGCTAGGTCGTGGAGATATGCTATTTATACCAATTGGTGCATCGAAGCCTGTACGTGTACAAGGTGCGTTTTTATCAGATGATGAAGTTGAGAGAGTTGTAGAATATGTTATTGGTCAACAAAAAGCGCAATATCAAGAAGATATGATTCCGCAAGATGTTCCTGATACGAAGCAGGAAGTAGAAGATGAATTATATGATGAAGCAGTTCAGCTCGTAGTGGAAATGCAAACAGCATCGGTTTCTATGTTGCAACGTAGGTTTAGAGTTGGTTATACACGTGCTGCCCGTTTAATTGATGCAATGGAAATGAATGGTGTAGTAGGTCCGTATGAAGGTAGTAAACCACGTGAAGTGCTCATTAATGATGTACAAGAAAAAAGTTCATAAAAAAAGCCTAATTGTTTTTACAATTAGGCTTTTTTATATGCTGGTTTTGTTATATACTATATTCAGCAATAAAGAAAGGGCTTACATTTAAGGCGATTCTTTAGAATACGAATACTTTGGTGTGGTTTTTTGTGAACGTTCGATATTTAATGTAGAAAATTGTTAAATTTTGTTGACACGTATGGGAGCAAGTGGTAAGATTACTTCGAAAAGAATCACTGCCTCATATAATCTTGGAGATAAGGTCCATAAGTTTCTACCTGGCAACCATGAATTGCTAGACTATGAGGGGAAAAGTGTGTAACAAAGGATGTAAGAGATCTTTGTGCCGAACTTTTTCTCGAAATGAGGAAGGTTTATGGTGCAAAGTTTTTTTTATGCAGTAAAGAGTGAAAATTTCATCTTAAAAAATTATTAATATTTATTCGACAATTATGCCTGTTTTTAGTATTTAGCAATTTTTATTATGTTGTAAGTTGAAAAAAGAGAAAAGAAGTCTTACATCAGAGGTCGAATAATTGAAATGCGGGGGAGTCTTATGTCAGTAAAATCCGATAGCCGTCACCTATATTTACGGGTGATTGATCACATCAAAGAAAAAATTAAAGATGGGGCTTACAAAGAAAGACAAAAGTTACCATCAGAGTTTGATTTAGCGAAAGAACTTGGCGTAAGTAGAGCGACTTTAAGGGAAGCGCTGCGTATTTTAGAAGAAGAAAATGTTGTCATTCGCAGACATGGTGTAGGAACATTTGTAAATGCAAAGCCGTTATTTTCTTCTGGGATTGAACAACTTTCTAGTATTACAGATATGATTTCTAGTGTGGGGAAAACACCAGGAACTATCTTTTTATCATCATCTACAACAAGTTTAACAGAAGAAGAAAAAGAGAAGTTTAATAGTGAAGATGGTTTTAATGCAGTGATGATTGAGCGTGTGCGTACAGCAGATGGGGAACCTGTTGTATATTGTATCGATAAACTTGCAAAAGAGATATTGCCAGATTTATCAGGATACAACGAAGAATCATTGCTTACAGTGATACATAACAATACGCACAAACGTATCACATACGCAGTTGCTCATATTGAGCCGATTGGCTATCATCCAAAAATTTCACCGATTTTGGAATGTGAACCGGAAACGGCACTGCTAGTGTTAAAACAAATGCACTATGATCAAAATGATGAGCCAATCTTATATTCTATCAATTACTTTAGAGCTGATAAGTTTAGCTTCCACGTATTAAGAAAACGTATGTAGGTGAGTTCCTTTTTAGGGAGGTGACAGCAAGAAGTTAGGGACAGCAGTGTATAAAAAAATAGACAAATCATTTCAGGAGGGGTTTCTAGTATGAAGAAAAAAACAGGTCTTTTATTATCATTAACATTAGCAGCAAGTGCGGTTTTAGGTGCATGTGGTAACTCAGATAAAGCGAGTAGCGACAAAAAAGAGTTTAAGGTTGGTATGGTTACAGATGTTGGGGGCGTTGATGACAAATCATTTAACCAATCAGCTTGGGAAGGTTTAACGAAGTTCGGTAAAGACAACGACTTAAAGAAAAATGAAGGATATCGTTATCTTCAATCTAGTAAAGATGCGGATTATATCCCGAATTTAACGAAATTTGCGAAAGATCATTATAACACAACATTTGGTATTGGTTACTTAATGGAAAAATCAATTACAAAGGTAGCTGAACAATATCCAAAAGAGCAATTTGCGATTGTAGATACAGTTGTAGAGAAGCCAAACGTAACAAGTATTACATTTAAAGACCATGAAGGTTCATTCCTAGTTGGTGCTGTAGCAGCGATGACGACAAAATCAAATAAAGTTGGGTTTGTTGGTGGTGTAAAAAGCCCATTAATTACAAAATTTGAATCAGGTTTTAAAGCTGGTGCAAAAGCAGTAAATCCAAATATTGAAATCGTATCACAATATGCTGATGCATTTGATAAACCAGAAAAAGGCTCTGTATTAGCTTCAGCAATGTACGGTGGTGGAGTTGACGTAATTTATCATGCTTCAGGTGCAACTGGTAACGGTGTATTCACAGAAGCGAAAAACCGTAAGAAAAAAGGTGAAAACGTTTGGGTAATCGGTGTTGACCGTGACCAAAATCAAGAAGGTATGCCTGAAAACGTAACTTTAACATCAATGGTAAAACGTGTTGATATTGCAGTAGCAAAAGTAGCACAAGAAGCGAAAGATGGTAAATTAAAAGGCGGTAAAGTAGAAGAATTCGGATTAAAAGATGACGGTGTTGGTATTGCGAAAACTACTGACAATGTGAAAAAAGTAAATCCAGAAATCTTAACAAAAGTAGAAGAGTTTGAGAAGAAAATCACTGACGGTGAAATTAAAGTCCCTGCAACTGACGAAGAATATAAAACATATGAAGCTTCTCTAAAGAAATAATAATAGAGAAATAGCAAAGGTTAGTTCGTAGAACTAACCTTTGCATATATAAAAATACTTTTAATAGAGTGTAATTAGGGAGTGTTCCCTGCTAAAAGGAGGAACAAAATGGAATACGTAATTGAGATGAACAATATTACAAAAGTATTCCCAGGCATTGTAGCGAATGACGATATTACGCTGCAAGTAAAACAGGGAGAAATACATGCTTTACTTGGAGAAAATGGTGCAGGGAAATCCACATTGATGAATGTACTATTTGGTTTGTACCAACCAGAACAAGGTGAAATTAAAATTAAAGGAAAACCTGTAAAAATTACAAATCCGAATATCGCAAATGACCTTGGTATTGGGATGGTCCATCAGCATTTTATGCTTGTTCATAATTTTACAGTTACAGAGAATATTATTCTTGGAAATGAGCCGAAGAAAAACGGGAAAATTGCTGTTGAAGAAGCTGCAAAAGAAATTAAGCAATTATCTGAACAGTATGGTTTAGCCGTTGATCCACATGCGAAAATTGAAGATATTTCTGTTGGGATGCAGCAAAGGGTTGAAATATTAAAGACTCTTTATCGTGGTGCTGAGATTTTAATATTTGATGAGCCAACCGCGGTGTTAACTCCTCAAGAAATACATGAGTTGATTCAAATTATGAAAAAGCTTGTGCAAGAGGGGAAATCTATCATCCTTATTACACATAAGTTGAAAGAAATTATGGAAGTTTGCGATCGTTGTACAATTATTCGTAAAGGTAAGGGGATTGGTACTGTTGATGTAGCGGAAACGGATGAGCATAAACTTGCAGAGTTAATGGTCGGACGTCAAGTGAATTTTAAAACAGAAAAAATAGAAGCTAAACCAATGGAAGAAGTACTATCTATTGCAAACCTAATTGTTCATGATACGCGCAAGTTACCTGCTGTAAAAGGCCTTGACTTAACTGTTCGTGCAGGAGAAATCGTTGGGATTGCAGGGATTGATGGAAATGGTCAAAGCGAATTAATAGAGGCGATTACTGGTTTACGAAAAGTTGAGTCAGGTTCTATTGCAATTAAAGGAAAAGAAATAACGAATTGGCCTGTTCGAAGAATAACAGAAGAGGGGATTGGTCATATTCCTGAAGACCGTCATAAACACGGACTTGTTCTCGATTTTTCTGTTCGGGACAATATTGTTTTACAAACATACTATAAAAATCCATTTTCAAAGAAAGGGATTTTGAATTTTAGTAAAATTACAGAAAAAGCAAAAGCACTTATTGAACAGTTTGATGTACGTACACCTAGTGAACACACGTTAGCTCGCGCTCTATCTGGTGGAAACCAACAAAAGGCAATTATTGCACGTGAGGTAGATCGTAATCCAGATTTATTAATTGCAGCACAGCCGACACGTGGTTTAGATGTAGGTGCGATTGAATTTATTCATAAAAAATTAATTGAGCAGAGAGATAATGGTAAGGCAGTATTGCTTTTATCTTTAGAGCTGGATGAAATTTTAAATGTAAGCGATCGAGTGGCTGTTATATATGAAGGGAAAATTGTAGCGATTGTCGATGCGAAAGAAACAAATGAACAACAGCTTGGATTATTAATGGCCGGCGGGACAGGGAAAGAGAAGGTGAACACAAATGGCTAAAAAATTTTTAACAGAACGAACAATTAATATTTTAGTACCTGTGTTATCCGTAGTTTTCGGTTTACTTGTTGGTGCCATTGTAATGTTAGTTAGTGGATATGATCCAATTGTTGGATATGCCGCGCTTTGGGAAGGGATGGTTGGTAATCCACAAGCTATCGGTGAGACGTTGCGTACAATGATTCCGCTTGTATTAGCTGGTCTTTCAGTAGCATTTGCGTTTCGTACAGGTCTTTTCAATATTGGTGTGGAAGGACAGTTATTAGTTGGGTGGCTTGCTGCTGTTTGGTTTGGATATGCAGTGTCGTTACCAGCAATTTTGCATATTCCGTTATCTATTTTAGTGGCAGCGATCGCCGGCGGTTTATGGGGTTTTATACCTGGATATTTAAAAGGAAAACTTAAAGTAAATGAAGTAATTGTGACAATTATGATGAACTACATTGCACTTTATGTTACGTATGATCTTATTAAACGTTTTATCCATGAAGGTAATGAAAAGTCTTATGATGTACAAGCAAGTGCTTCGTTAGCTTCTGATTGGTTATCTTCATTGACAGATGGATCTCGTTTACACTGGGGAATTGTTGTAGCTATTATCATTGCCATTGTAATGTGGTTCTTATTAGATAGAACAACGTTAGGGTATGAATTAAAATCGGTTGGTTTTAACCAAAATGCCTCTCAATACGCAGGAATGAAAGTATCGCGTAATGTTGTATTATCAATGACAATTGCTGGTGCTTTTGCAGGAATTGGTGGAGCTATGGAAGGATTAGGGACATTCCAAAGTATGACAGCAATGTCTTCTTTTACTGGTATTGGATTTGATGGGATTGCGGTAGCACTTTTAGGCGGAAATAATCCTTTTGGTATATTATTAGCAGCTTTACTGTTTGGTGGTTTGAAAAGTGCAGCACCACAAATGAATTTTGAAGCAGATGTACCTTCGGAGTTAATCAACGTTATTATTGCATGTATTATTTTCTTTGTAGCGTGCAGTTATGTTTTACGCTGGGCACTTACACGCATGAGCAAGGAGGGGAAATAAATGAGCTTTTTAGATATTTTAGCCATTCTTGTGACGGGTACGTTATATACGGCAGCACCACTTATTTTTACGGCGTTAGGTGGAGTGTTCAGTGAACGTTCTGGAGTTGTAAATATAGCGTTAGAAGGTTTAATGTTATTTGGTGCATTTATTGGTATTGTTACAACGTTATTAATGGGTGATACGTGGGGATCGATGACTCCTTGGATTGCGCTATTATTTGCAGCGATTGGTAGTGGCTTATTTGCACTTCTTCACGCAGTAGCATCTATTACATTCCGTGCGGATCAAGTAGTGAGTGGAGTAGCGATTAACTTCTTAGCACTTGGTTTAACAGTATTTGCGATTAAGAAAATCTTTGGCAAAGGACAAACAGATTTCATTCAATACCGCATTGAAAAAATTGATGTTCCGGGTCTTTCGGATATTCCGGTAATCGGAAAAATCTTTTTCTCTAATGTACCGTTAACATCATATATTGCTATTATTTTAGCGTTTGTCGTTTGGTATATCATTTATAAAACGCCGTTCGGTCTTCGTCTTCGTGCGGTTGGTGAACATCCAATGGCAGCGGATACGATGGGGATTAACGTATATAAAATGCGTTATATTGCAGTTGCTATATCTGGAATGTTTGCAGGAGTTGGTGGAGCGGTCTTTGCTATGTCGATTTCTGGTAACTTCTCAGGTGCTACAATTACTGGACAAGGTTTCTTGGCGTTAGCAGCAATGATTTTCGGTAAATGGAATCCACTCGGTGCTCTTGGAGCGGCTCTGTTCTTCGGATTTGCTCAATCATTAGGAATAACAGGTGGTACAATTCCAGTACTAAAAGAAATTCCAAGTGTATTCTTAACGATATTACCGTATGTATTCACAATATTAGCACTTGTTGGTTTTGTAGGTCGTTCTGAAGCTCCGAAAGCATTAGGAACTCCTTATGAAAAAGGAAAACGATAAGTATAAAAAAGCTCGCACATTAGTGCGGGCTTTTTTACATAGACTATATTTAATACGGAATTTCACTATGTTCCTTACATATTACAGTTTTTAGAAAGGGCCTAATGTAAGTATAGTGAGGAAGAAAAGTTGATTTTTCATTTCTAAAAACTGTATATTGAAGAGGAATATTCCTATATACGTAAAGGAGGGCTATAAATGAAACTAATGGAACAACAGTTACATGAGTTAGGTGGTTTACGAGTACATATTATTCCAACTGATAAATATAAAACAAATACATTTGTATTTCGTTTGAAAGCACCTTTAAATGAGGAGACGGTGACAGAGCGTGCCTTATTGCCATATGTATTGCAAAGTGCGACAGAAAAGCTTCCTTCTGTAATTCGTCTTCGTCAATATTTAGAAGAATTATACGGATCTTCTTTGGCAGTAGATGTAAGTAAAAAAGGAGAAGACCATATCATCTCTATTTATGTAGACATTGCAAATGAAGTATATTTACATGATGCACCACCGTTATTTGAAAAAGCGCTTTCTATGTTATCGGATATCGTTTTACATCCAGCGACAGAGGGGAATGGTTTTCTACCTTCTATCGTAGAAAGTGAAAAGAGAGCGCTCTTGCAACGAATTGAAGCGACTTATGATGATAAAATGCGTTATGCAAACGAGCGTTTAATTGAAGAAATGTGCAAAGTAGAACCGTATCGTTTAAGTGCAAATGGGAAAAAAGAGAGTGTTTCTTCTATTACCAATGAAAGTTTGTATCAATATTATCAAAAAGTGTTAGCGGAAGATGAAATGGATCTATACATTATTTCAGAAAACGCAGTTGATCTTGTAAGTAAGTATTTCTCTATTTCAGCACGCCCTGTGAGGGAAAGAAATGTACTTCTTCATAAGAGAAATAATGAAGAAAAAGAAGTTGTGGAAAAACAAGAATTAAAACAAAGTAAATTACACATCGGTTATCGTACGTTTATTACGTATAAAGATGAAGATTATTTTGCACTGCAATTGTTCAATGGATTGTTTGGAGGATTTTCTCATTCGAAGTTATTCGTTAATGTTCGTGAAAAAAATAGTTTAGCGTACTATGCAGCATCCCGCTTTGAAAGTCATAAAGGCTTATTATTTGTCATGTCAGGGATCGAAGCGAAAAATTATGAAAAAGCTGTTGAGATTATTAAAGAGCAAATGCTTGCAATGCAAAATGGTGATTTTTCTGAAGAAGAGATGCATCAAACGAAAAGTGTCATTCAAAATCAAATATTAGAAGCAATTGATACACCGCGCGGATTTGTGGAAATGCTGTATCATGGTATTATTTCAGACCGTACGCGTCCGGTTGAAGAATGGCTTACAGGCATTGAAAGTGTGACGAAAGAAGAGATTGTGAAAGTTGCTAAAAATATTGAACTAGATACAATTTACTTTTTACACGGAACGGAGGGAGAATAAATGGAGAAAATTGTTTATGAGCAATTAAAAGAGACACTCTATTATGAAAAACTTCCTAATGGATTAGATGTATATATTTTACCGAAGCAAGGATTTAATAAAACATTTGCAACGTTTACGACAAAATATGGTTCTGTGGATAATACATTCGTACCACTAGGTAAAGAAGAAATGATTCGTGTGCCGGATGGGATTGCTCATTTTCTTGAGCATAAATTATTTGAAAAAGAAGATCACGATGCGTTCCAATTGTTTAGTAAACAAGGGGCATCAGCAAATGCTTTCACATCATTCACAAGAACAGCTTACCTTTTTTCATGTACATCAAATGTAGAAAAAAATTTAAATACATTGTTAAATTTCGTACAAGAGCCTTACTTCTCTGAAAAAACTGTTGAAAAAGAGAAGGGTATTATTGGGCAGGAAATTCAAATGTATCAAGATAATCCAGATTGGCGCTTATATTTTGGATTAATTGATAGTTTGTTTGTAAAGCACCCGATTAAAATTGATATTGCAGGTACAATTGAGTCTATTAGTAAAATTACGAAAGACTTACTATATGAATGTTATGAAACGTTTTATCATCCAAGCAATATGTTAATGTTTGTTGTAGGGGCCATTGATCCAGAGAAAACGATGGATTTAATACGTGAAAATCAAGCGAAAAAAGATTATAAAAACCAACCAGAAATAATACGTTCATTCGAAGAAGAACCAGATGAGGTAAATGAAAAGAAGAAAATTATTTCAATGCCTGTACAAACACCGAAATGTTTAGTTGGTATTAAAGCGACAAACTTAAAAGAAAAAGGGGAAGCCCTTTTAAAACAAGAAATTGCGCTTACGTTACTTTTAGATTATTTATTTGGGAAAAGTTCTGTTCATTACGAATCTTTATATAATGAAGGACTCATTGATGATTCGTTCTCGTATGATTATACGGAAGAGAATAACTTCGGTTTTGCAATGGTTGGCGGCGATACGAAGCAACCTGATGAGCTGGAAGAGCGTTTAAAAGGTATTTTATTAAACACAAATTATGATCAATTAGATGAGGCGGCATTAGAACGAGTAAAGAAAAAGAAAATAGGTGGCTTTTTACGCTCCTTGAATTCACCAGAATATATTGCAAATCAATTTACACGATATGCGTTTAACGAATCGAGTCTGTTTGATGCATTGACTGTATTAGAAAGTTTAACGGTTCAAGATTTACAAGAAGTAGCAAAATTATTATTATCAGAAGAAAAAATGAGCGTTTGTCAAGTTTTACCGAAAAAATAAAAGGTTTCACAATAATACCCTTATCTTATCATTGATAAATTGTAAGATGAGGGTATTATTTATTTGTAGGGAAAAGATTTTTTTGGGATAAGAGAGGAATTGTATGAAAAAGTATGCATTAGTAACTGGAGGAAGTGGAGGGATTGGCTCTGCTACTTCAAAACAATTAATTCAAGATGGATATACAGTATATGTTCATTATAATAACAGTGAAGAGAAAGTGAATGAGTTACAGAGAGAATGGGATGAAGTAATTCCTGTTCAAGCGAATTTAGCTTCTACTGATGGGGCAGAGCAATTGTGGAACCAAATTGAACATCCTCTTGATGTTATCGTATATGCAGCTGGGAAGAGTATATTTGGACTCGTAACAGATGTAACGAACGATGAATTGAATGATATGGTAGAACTTCAAGTGAAGAGTATCTATAAATTATTATCAATGGCACTCCCATCTATGATTCAACGGAGAAGCGGTAATATTGTACTTGTTTCGTCTATATGGGGACAAATTGGTGCATCATGTGAAGTGCTTTACTCGATGGTAAAAGGTGCGCAAAATTCCTATGTGAAAGCTTTAGCAAAAGAAGTTTCATTAAGTGGAATAAGAGTGAACGCGGTGGCGCCAGGTGCAATTGAAACGGAAATGTTAAACGTGTTTTCAGAAGAGGATAAGAATGAAATTGCGGAAGAGATTCCGTTAGGACGAATAGGATTACCGGAAGAAGTAGCAAAAACTGTGTCATTTCTCGTATCACCAGGTGCATCTTATATAACGGGACAAATTATCGGAGTGAACGGCGGTTGGCATTGCTAAAAATTTCTTACATAAAAAATGAAAAACTGTACAAATTAAGCATGATTCTATTACTAAGTAGTGAGGTGCTTACACATGTCAGTTTTAGATAATTTTGATCAATGGAAGAGCTTTTTAGGAGAACGTTTAGAGCAAGCGCAAGGAAAAGGTCTTGATGGTGGTGCTGTATCAGATATGGCGTTTCGTGTTGGTGACTATTTAGCGAATGAAGTAGAAGCACGCAACGATCAAGAGAAACTATTAGCTGAGCTTTGGAAAGTTGCTGACGAACAAGAGCAACATACAATCGCAAACTTAATGGTAAAGTTTGTACAACATAAGTAAAAAATAGAGAGGAGAATCTCCTCTCTATTTTTTTTGTATAATAATTGAAAGGGATAGATTATACATTTAGCTTCCCTATTAAGGTGAAATCATATAATATAGTACGTAGGTGTAAAGTAAGCAAGGGGAGTGATCTTGGATGATTGAATGGTATTTTGAATATGAAATACATAAAAACCGACCTGGCTTGCTTGGTGACGTTTCTTCGTTAATCGGTATGCTCGGCATTAATATTGTCACAATTAATGGTGTAGATAACGCAAGGCGTGGATTACTCCTTATGTGTGATAATCAAGAGCAAATCTCTAGACTGGAATCAATTTTAAATACGATGGATAACATAACGGTAACGAAATATCGTCCGCCAAAGCTAAGAGATAAGCTAGCGGTTAGACATGGTAGGTACATACAACGAGATGCAGATGATAAGAAGACATTTCGGTTTGTGCGTGATGAATTAGGGTTACTTGTAGATTTTATGGCTGAAATAATGAAAAAAGAAGGTCATAAACTAATTGGTATACGAGGAATGCCTCGTGTCGGGAAAACAGAATCCATTGTTGCCGCAAGTGTTTGTGCAAATAAAAGATGGTTATTTGTATCGTCTACTCTTATTAAGCAAACTGTTCGTAGTCAATTGATTGAAGATGAGTATAGCGACGACAATATTTTCATCTTAGATGGAATCGTGTCAACAAAGCGTGCTAACGAAAGGCATTGGCAGCTTGTTCGTGAAATTATGAGATTGCCTGCAACGAAAGTTGTGGAACATCCTGACGTATTTGTGAGCCAGTCAGAATACACATTGGATGATTTTGATTATATTATCGAGTTGCGTAACGATTATGATGAAGAAATTCAATATAATTTAGTAGATGAAATTGAGCAAGGTACGCAAAATAATTTCTCTATGTTTGACTTTTAAAGAAATATTGAGGTGTTAGTAGTGACAGAATTAGGACAAAAGCTGAAAGAAGCAAGAGGAACGAAAAGCTTGTCTATTGATCAGCTGCATGAGATTACAAAAATTCAAAAACGCCATTTAGTAGCGATTGAGGAAGGCAATTATGATGTATTGCCAGGAGCTTTTTATGCGCGTGCATTCATTAAACAATACGCAGATGCGGTTGGATTAAATGGAGAGGAACTGCTTGTAGAATATCAGAGTACGATACCACAATCTGAAAAACGTGACGTTCCACAAGTATCAACAGGACAAAAAACGCAAGAAACAATGCAAAAATCTTCATCATGGCCAATTGCAGATCATATGCCAAAAATCTTAGTTGCGCTGTTAGTAATCGCAGTTGGAGTGGTAATTTGGTTTGTTTTCCAAGCGTTAACTGGAAAAAGTGATGAGAAAGTTCCGAATGCTCAAAGTGAGAAAATTGAAGTTAAAAAAGCGGAAAACTCTCCGTTAGATACGAAGAAAGATGAAGTGAAAGCGGAAGAGCCAAAAAAAGAGGAACCAAAGAAAGAAGAACCGAAGAAAGAGGAACAACCAGCACAGCCAACTGGACAACAAGAAGTAAAAGTGGTTGGGACGACTGGTAAAGTATCTACTTTGGAAATTCATAATAATAAAACATTAGAACTGGAAATATCGGGTAAAGGTGCGAGTTATGTAGATGTTAAAGATGATGCGGGTAATGAAATTTTAAACACTACAGTACAAAATGGTCAAACAGAAAAACGAGATTTATCAACAGCAAAAGAAGTGCGACTTAATATTGGAAATGCAACGAATGTTGAAGTTAAACTGAATGGCCAAGTGGTCGCTTACCCATTGGATCCAGAAAAAGAACTTCACCAAAGATTGGTGATAAAAAACCAAGGGGTAGAGCAACCTGCACAATAACAGTCATCGCTTCGATGACTTTTTTCAATGAACAAATGTTTTTGATATGATGGAGGAATAGCTGTGAATTTACCAAATAAAATTACAATATCTAGAATCTGCTTAATTCCAATTTTTATGGTAATTATGTTAGCACCCTTTGATTGGGGTTCATACACAATTGGTGATGTTGATTTACCAATTCAACATTTAGTAGGAGCGCTTATCTTTATTGTTGCTTCGGCTACAGATTGGATTGATGGACATTACGCAAGAAAGTATAATCTTGTAACGAATTTAGGGAAGTTCCTTGACCCGTTAGCGGATAAATTACTTGTTTCAGCGGCACTTATCACGTTAGTTGAGATGCAATATGTACCTGCTTGGATCGTTATTGTTATTATAAGCCGTGAGTTTGCGGTAACTGGTTTACGTCTTGTACTTGCTGGAACAGGGGAAGTAGTTGCGGCAAATCAGCTAGGGAAAATTAAGACATGGACACAAATTATCGCGATTGCGGCATACTTATTACACGATGTACCTTTAAATTTAATCCATATTCCGGTTGCTGATATCTTTATATGGATTGCATTAATTTTTACTGTTATTTCAGGATGGGATTATTTCTGGAAAAATAGAGCTGCTTTTGTAAACTCAAAATAGAAGTTTATGGGGGAATTGGGATGAATGCTGAAATTATTGCGGTTGGAACGGAATTATTACTTGGACAAATTGCAAATACAAACGCCCAGTTTTTATCTGAAAAGTTAGCTTCAATTGGCATTAATGTGTACTACCATACTGTAGTTGGAGATAATAACAAACGATTACAGCAGGCGATTGAAGTTGCAGAAGAACGTGCGGATATGCTTATTTTTACAGGTGGATTAGGCCCGACAAAAGATGATTTGACGAAGGAAACAATTGCGTCTAGCTTAGGGGAAGAGCTTGTATATGACGAAAATGCATTAGCATTAATAAGCGATTATTTTAAGCGTACAGGTCGTGAGTTCACTGAAAATAATAAAAAGCAGGCACTCGTTTTAAATGGAGCAACTGTATTTGCAAATGATCACGGTATGGCACCTGGTATGGGTTTAAATAAGAACGGAAAAGTTTATATCTTATTACCAGGACCGCCGAAAGAAATGAGGCCAATGTATGTAAGTTATGTAGAGCCTTTTTTACGTAACTTTACAACAGGAGAAAACATTTATTCTCGCGTGCTTCGCTTCTTTGGAATTGGGGAATCTCAATTAGAGGTGAAAGTTCAAGATTTAATTGATGGACAAACGAACCCGACAATCGCCCCGCTTGCGAGTGATGGAGAAGTGACATTACGTTTAACTGCGAAGCATCAAAATGCTCATGAAGCGGAGAAACTCATTCAGCATATGGAAGATTTGATTTTAGAAAGAGTAGGAGAATTTTTCTACGGGTATGACCAAGAGTTTCTGCACTATAAGGCGATAGAGTTATTGAAGAAAAAAGGATTAACTTTAGCATGTGCAGAAAGTTTAACAGGTGGTCTCTTCGGTAATCAAGTAACAGAAAGTGCTGGTGTGTCTTCCGTATTTAAAGGCGGTGTCATTTGTTATCATAATGATGTGAAGCAACATGTTTTACATGTACCTGAGGAAGTGTTGTCTACTGACGGTGCAGTTAGTAAAGAATGTGCTCGTTATCTTGCGGAAAATGTTAAAGAATTATTAAAAGCGGATATCGGAATTAGTTTCACTGGGGTAGCAGGGCCAGATGCTTCAGAACATAAAGAGCCGGGAACAGTATTTGTTGGATTGGCGATGAAAGATGAACCAACTGTAGTCTTTCCTCTAAATTTAAGCGGAAGTCGTCAACAAATTAGGGAACGCTCAGCAAAATATGGATTTTATCATTTGTATAAAAAGCTAGAAGAGATATAAGTCTCTTTTAGCTTTTTTTAATGGCTAAATGCGGTTTTATTTAATGGAAAATAAAAAAATCGAATAAATGTTCGATTTTTGTTGGCAAATTGAATTGAAAATAGGTATAATAAGATTAGCAATTCAGTTAAGGAGGAATTTTGAATGAGTGATCGTCAAGCGGCATTAGATATGGCGTTAAAACAAATAGAGAAGCAATTCGGTAAAGGTTCAATTATGAAATTAGGAGAACAAGCGGAGCGTAGAGTTTCTACAGTTTCTAGTGGTTCTTTAGCACTTGATGTGGCATTAGGGGTAGGCGGATACCCACGCGGCCGTATTATCGAGATTTATGGACCTGAGAGTTCAGGTAAAACAACAGTTTCATTACATGCAATTGCAGAGGTACAGCGTCAAGGTGGACAAGCAGCATTCATTGATGCGGAGCATGCAATGGATCCTGTATATGCACAAAAATTAGGTGTTAACATCGATGAATTACTATTATCACAACCTGATACAGGGGAGCAAGGTTTAGAAATCGCGGAAGCACTTGTACGAAGTGGTGCGGTTGATATTATCGTAATTGACTCTGTAGCAGCTCTTGTACCGAAAGCTGAGATTGAAGGAGACATGGGTGACTCACACGTAGGTTTACAAGCTCGTTTAATGTCTCAAGCACTTCGTAAACTTTCAGGTGCAATCAATAAATCAAAAACAATCGCAATCTTTATTAACCAAATTCGTGAAAAAGTTGGGGTTATGTTCGGAAACCCAGAAACAACTCCAGGTGGTCGTGCATTGAAATTCTATTCAACTGTTCGTCTTGAAGTGCGTCGTGCGGAGCAATTAAAACAAGGTAACGACATTGTTGGTAATAAAACAAAAGTAAAAGTAGTTAAAAATAAAGTGGCACCACCATTCCGTGTTGCGGAAGTTGATATTATGTACGGAGAAGGTATTTCAAGAGAAGGTGAAATCTTGGATATGGCTTCTGAACTTGATATCGTTCAAAAGAGCGGTGCTTGGTACTCTTATAATGAAGAACGCTTAGGACAAGGTCGTGAAAATTCGAAGCAGTTCTTAAAAGAAAATACGGATTTAAGAGAAGAAATTGCCTTCTTTATTCGTGAGCATCACGGAATTAGCGAAGATTCAGGTGCTGAAGGTATGGAAGATCCAAGTCTTCTTGATTAAAAATAAAAGACACGGCTTCGTGTCTTTTATTTTTGTATCATTATGAAAGCGTTCTATATCGTTGGAGATAAAATATTTAATCTACCTAAAAGATTATGTATAAAGAGGGATATATGCACGTTTTACATAAATAAACTGGAATTTACTAAGGTTTTCCAGGATAATATGCTGTCTGCTTTTTACATTCATATATAAATTAGGACTGAAGGTAAAGAAAGTAAAAGTAGACAACGCTTGACAATGAAAATTGCGATAGATACAATGAGAATGTATATTTTTTCTTATATACGAAACACTCTTCTCAAGAAGAGAAGTAATATTCGGAGTAAGACTTAAATCTTGCCGAAATAATAATATGACATTTTAATTGTGAAATGAAGAAAGTCCCTTAAAAAAGCGGGACGACGGTCTTTGCTGTATGTTGGTATTCAATGTACATGCCGACAGTCTTTTTTCATTCATAGCAAGGGGAGGTGAAATCATGAGTAGTACTGCAGTTTGGATACTCATCTCCATTTTGCTTGCAACAGTCGGTGCAGTTGTTGGCTTTTTTGTTCGAAAGTCTATTGCTGAAGCGAAGATTAATGGTGCAGCTAATGAAGCGAAACGTATTATAGATGAAGCGAATCGTGAGGCTGAAGCACTTAAGAAAGAAGCGCTTTTAGAAGCAAAGGATGAAATTCATACACTTCGTACAGAAGCTGAATTAGAAATTCGTGACCGTAGAAGCGAATTACAAAAACAAGAAAATCGTTTAATGCAAAAAGAAGAGAACCTTGATCGTAAAGACGAAACGCTCGATAAACGCGAGCTACAGTTAGAAAAGAAAGAGGATTCTCTTGTAGCGAGACAACAACAGATTGAAGAGTTGGAAAGCAAAGTGGGAGAGTTAGTTCAAAAGCAACAAACAGAATTAGAGCGCATTTCCAATCTGACACGCGAACAAGCGAAAGCAATTATTCTTGGTAAAGTAGAAAGTGAAGTTTCTCATGAAATTGCCGTAATGGTAAAAGAAAGTGAAGTTCGTGCGAAAGAAGAAGCGGATAAGAAAGCAAAAGAGATTTTATCTCTTGCAATGCAAAGATGTGCAGCTGATCATGTTGCTGAAACAACCGTTTCGGTTGTAAATCTTCCAAATGACGAAATGAAGGGACGTATTATCGGGCGTGAAGGTCGTAATATTCGTACGTTAGAAACGTTAACGGGTATTGACTTAATTATCGATGATACACCAGAGGCGGTAATCCTTTCTGGATTCGACCCAATTCGTCGTGAAACAGCTCGTATCGCTCTTGATAAACTAGTACAGGACGGACGTATTCACCCAGCGCGTATTGAAGAGATGGTCGAAAAATCAAGACGTGAAGTGGACGAGTATATTCGCGAAGTCGGAGAGCAAACAACGTTTGAAGTGGGTGTTCACGGATTACACCCAGATTTAATTAAAATTTTAGGTCGTTTAAAATACCGTACAAGTTATGGTCAAAACGTCTTAAAACACTCTATGGAAGTTGCATATTTAACTGGACTTATGGCAGCAGAGCTTGGCGAGGATGAAAAACTAGCAAGACGTGCTGGTCTATTACATGATATCGGGAAAGCGATTGATCATGAAGTAGAGGGTAGCCACGTTGAAATTGGTGTTGAACTCGCAACGAAATATAAAGAGCATCCTGTAGTTATAAACAGTATCGCATCACACCATGGTGACACAGAACCAACTTCTATCATTGCAGTTTTAGTTGCAGCAGCAGATGCTTTATCAGCTGCAAGACCGGGAGCTCGTAGTGAAACACTTGAAAACTATATTCGTCGTCTTGAAAAGTTAGAAGAGATTTCAGAGTCTTATGAAGGCGTTGAAAAATCATTTGCAATTCAAGCAGGACGTGAAGTTCGTATTTTGGTAAAACCAGATACAATCGATGATTTAGAAGCTCATCGTTTAGCTCGTGATATCCGAAAACGTATTGAAAATGAACTGGATTACCCAGGACATATTAAAGTAACTGTTATTCGTGAAACACGTGCAGTGGAATACGCAAAATAAAGTGGTGAAACACCACTTTATTTTTTTGTGTTGGAATTGGATAAAATAAAGACAGTTAGTTATATAGCATAAAAGTAAAACAAACTTATAATAAACATATTATAAGGAATTTACTTAATGCTATAGCAATAAAAAATGCAGTACATAGAAAGGGTAAGACATATGAGAATATTATTTGTTGGGGATGTAGTAGGATCTCCTGGTAGAGGTATGATTCAACAATACGTACCGGCATTAAAGAAAAAATATACACCTACAGTAACAATCATTAATGGAGAAAACGCAGCAGGTGGCCGTGGAATTACAGAAAAAATATACCGTAACTTTTTAGAGTGCGGAGCACAAGCGGTTACACTTGGAAATCACGCTTGGGATAATCGTGAAGTATTTGAATTCATCGATGATGCAAAATATCTTGCAAGACCAGCTAACTTCCCAGAAGGAACTCCAGGAAAAGGGCTTATTTTTGTGAACTGTAATGGAACAGAAGTTGCAGTTATTAACTTACAAGGACGTACATTCCTTCCTCCAATTGATTGTCCATTCCGTAAAGTGGATGAATTAATTAACATTGCGAAAAAACGTACGAATATTATCTTTGTTGATTTCCATGCGGAAACTACAAGTGAAAAACAAGCGTTAGGTTGGTATGTAGATGGTCGTGCTACAGCGGTAGTAGGTACGCATACGCATGTTCCTACAGCAGATAATCGTATTTTACCAAGCGGAACGGCATACATTACAGATGTTGGGATGACAGGGCCGTATGATGGAATATTAGGTATGGACAGAGAAGCAGTATTGAAGAAGTTTTTAACAAACTTACCGGTACGATTTGAAGTAACAAATGGTAGAACGCAATTAAGTGCAGTGTTAATTGATGTGGATCCAAATACAGGAAAAGCAAAGAAAATTGAACGTATTTTAATTAATGACGATCAACCATTTTTCGAGTAAATTTTCGTTAAAATTTAGATAAGTTATTATATTTTAATTTTTTAGAAAAATTACGAAAATTTAGCAGGAATACGCGCCATTCCTCGTGAATATAAGTTAAAGTGAAATAATTGCTAATACTTTTTAAAGAAACGAGGAGGAAACGCGGAATGGAAATATTAAAAGTTAAAGCAACGTCGGTCCCTAATTCTGTAGCTGGTGCACTTGCAGGTGTTATTCGCGAACGCGGAACAGCAGAAATTCAAGCCATTGGTGCAGGTGCATTGAACCAAGCGGTAAAGGCAGTAGCAATTGCAAGAGGATTTGTAGCGCCTAGTGGTTTGGACCTGATTTGTATCCCAGCGTTTACGGATATCATGATTGATGGGGAAGAACGTACAGCAATAAAATTAATTGTAGAACCTCGTTAAGTTTAAACAACCTGTTTGCAGTATGCAAACAGGTTGTTTTTATAATGGAGGAATGAAAATGAAAATTTTTGATGCTCATTGTGATGTGCTTCTTCAGTTATGGAGTGCACAAGGGAGAAAGGATTTTAAACATGATTCGCAATTACATATTACATTTGAACAGTTAAAGAACAGAAAAGGAAGTATACAATGTTTTGCTATATATGTGCCAGAAACAGTGGCATATGAAAACCGATTTGAAGTAGCATTACAAATGGTAGATATTTTTTATAATGAAATTTTATCCCTACCAGGTGTGAAGTTTATTCAAACAAAAGATGATATTAACATGTTAAAACAGGACGAGATTGGAGCGATATTAACACTAGAGGGATGCGAAGCACTTGGGAAAGATGCAATGAAATTACGGTTGTTGTATCGCCTAGGAGTACGTTCTTTTGGATTAACATGGAATTATGCCAATTTATTAGCTGATGGTGCGCTAGAGACACGTGGGGCAGGTTTAACGACTTCTGGTAAACATGTTGTACAAGAACTGAATGCGTTACATGTATGGACTGATGTGTCTCATTTGAATGAAAGAAGTTTTTGGGATGTTATAGAAATTGCAAAAAATCCTATTGCTTCCCACTCAAATTGTATGAAACTTTGCCAGCACCCACGTAATTTAAACGATGAACAACTTAAAGCTCTTATAAAGCGAAATGGCATGATCGGCGTCACTTTTGTACCGCAGTTTCTAACAAATGAAAAACAAGCGAATGTAGCAGATATAGTAAGACATATCGAATATATTTGTTCATTAGGTGGAGAGAACAATATAGGGTTTGGTTCAGATTTTGATGGGATAGTAGAAACAGTTGTAAATGTATCAGCGTATCGAGATTATGAAAATGTAATGAATGAGCTTTGTAAACACTATGCTGCATCTACTGTAGAGCGATTTTTATATGGTAATTTTGTTGAACATATTGGCTTTTAAGATTTTTGTTTTAAAAATCCAGAAAAATTAGAATTAATTCATTTGATATTATTGCTTTTTTTAAGACCTAATACTAGAATGAAAAACAAAATAGCTTTATACTAAAGATTCAGGGAAATCAGAAGAGGCATAATTTGCGTCCATTGTAGTTTATTTGCATAAAAAATGCTAAACTATTACTGTAAAAAAATACACTACAATGAATGCAGCCAAAAGGGGTGTAGGAGATGATTAGTCAACTTTCATGGAAAGTTGGAGGCCAACAAGGTGAAGGAATTGAAAGTACAGGAGAAATCTTCTGTATTGCATTAAACCGATTAGGATATTACCTATACGGTTACCGCCACTTCTCATCACGTATTAAAGGCGGCCATACAAATAATAAAATTCGTGTAAGTACAACAGAAGTACGCGCGATCTCAGATGATTTAGATATTTTAATTGCTTTTGATCAAGAAACAATTGATTTTAACTTCCACGAACTACGTCCGGGTGGGATTGTAGTTGCAGATGCGAAATTTAATCCGACAATACCTGACAATACAGATGTAAATCTATATGTGATACCGTTTACAGATATTGCTTCAGAATTAGGCACATCATTAATGAAAAACATGGTTGCTGTTGGAGCATCAAGTGCGGTATTAGGATTAGATGAAACAGCTTATTTAGATGTTGTTGAAGAGATCTTTGGTCGTAAAGGAGAGCAAGTTGTTCAAAAGAATATGGACGCAATTAAGCGCGGCTCTCAATATATGAAAGAGTTACTAGGTGAGAAAGTAAACATGATGCAGCTTGAAAAAGCTGATGGTCAGAAGCGCATGTTTATGATTGGGAATGATGCAATTGCATTTGGTGCAGTAGCTGGTGGTGCTCGCTTTATGTCTGCATATCCAATTACACCTGCATCTGAAATTATGGAATACTTAATTAAAAAATTGCCAAAAGTCGGCGGAACAGTAATCCAAACTGAGGATGAAATCGCAGCTTGTACAATGGCAATCGGTGCAAACTATGCTGGTGTTCGTACATTAACTGCATCTGCTGGTCCGGGTCTATCTTTAATGATGGAAGCGATCGGTTTAGCGGGTATTACAGAAACGCCGTTAGTCATTGTTGATACACAACGTGGTGGTCCAAGTACAGGGTTACCTACGAAACAAGAGCAGTCTGATTTAATGGCGATGATTTACGGTACGCACGGTGAAATTCCAAAAATCGTAATGGCGCCAAGTACAGTAGAAGAAGCTTTCTATGATATTGTAGAAGCGTTTAACTTATCTGAAGAGTATCAAGTACCTGTTATTTTCTTAACAGATTTACAGCTTTCTTTAGGGAAACAAACGGTAGAACCACTTAAGTTAGATAAAGTGGAAATTCGTCGTGGTAAGCTCGATTTAGAAGCGGAATTACCAGAACGTGAAAATAAAGCATACTTCAAGCGTTATGAAGTAACAGAAGATGGCGTTTCACCACGTGTTTTACCTGGTATGAAAAATGGCGTTCACCATGTTACAGGTGTAGAACATGATGAAACTGGTAAACCATCTGAATCAGCATTAAACCGTAAAGATCAAATGGACAAACGTTTCCGTAAAATGGAGAACTTGAAGTTTAATACCCCTGTGTATAAAAATGTTAAGCATGAAGAAGCAGATGTATTGCTTGTTGGATTTAACTCAACTCGTGGTGCGATCGAAGAAGCAATGGAGCGCTTAGAACAAGAGGGTATGAAAGTAAACCATGCTCATGTGCGTTTAATTCATCCGTTCCCAACAGCTGAAATCGATCCACTTGTGAAAAATGCGAAGCGTGTTGTAGTGGTAGAAAACAATGCAACAGGTCAACTTGCTAACATTATGAAAATGAATCTTGGTAGCGGTGAGAAAATTTCTAGTCTTTTAAAATATGATGGAAACCCATTCTTGCCGAAAGAGATTTACAACGAATGCAAAAAAGGGGTTGTATTAAATGGCAACATTTAAGGACTTTCGTAACAGTGTAAAACCAAACTGGTGCCCAGGTTGCGGAGACTTCTCAGTGCAAGCTGCAATTCAACGTGCGGCAGCTAACGTTGGCCTAAATCCGGATGAACTTGCTGTTATTTCTGGTATCGGCTGTTCAGGTCGTATTTCAGGATATATTAATTCATATGGTGTGCATAGTATTCATGGTCGCGCCCTTCCAATTGCGCAAGGTGTGAAAATGGCAAACCGTGATTTAACAGTTATCGCATCAGGTGGTGACGGTGATGGATTTGCGATTGGTATGGGACATACGATCCATTCTATTCGTCGTAACATTGACATTACGTATATCGTAATGGATAACCAAATTTACGGATTAACAAAAGGGCAAACTTCACCACGTAGTGAAGCTGGATTTAAAACGAAAAGTACACCACAAGGTTCAATTGAACCGTCACTAAATGTTATGGAAATGGCTTTAACAGCTGGTGCAACATTTGTGGCGCAAAGCTTTTCAAGTGATTTAAAAGAATTAACACAAATTATTGAAGCTGGTATTAACCATAAAGGATTTTCATTAATTAACGTGTTCAGCCCATGTGTTACTTACAATAAAGTAAATACTTACGATTGGTTTAAAGAGAATTTAACAAAACTAAGTACAGTAGAGGGATATGATCCGTCTAATCGCATGATGGCTATGCAAACATTAATGGAAAACAACGGATTAGTAACAGGGTTAATTTATCAAAATACAGCGCAACCTTCATACCAAGAACTAGTAAAAGGCTATAGTGAGAAGCCTTTAGTGCAATCTGATTTAAATATGGATCAGAAAATGTTTGATGAGCTTGTTGCTGAATTTATGTAATGTAAGAAGAGGAGGTTGCCATTTGGCAGCCTTTTTTAATGAGTAAAAATATAAGGTAGTCTTATTTACTTAGAAAATTCAGAATGGTAAAATAATATATAAATCGTTGTATGAAAATTGCATGTTCATTAACTAGGAAATGTAATAATAGGATAAGCCTTCTTCTTTGTAAAAATTGGCGAAACACTTCATACTATGGTAATGTGTATAGGGATAAAGCAATATGCTTTTGAGTAGGACAAAAGAAATACAAAAAGGGAATGTCTATTTGTGTGGGGAAGACTTCATTCTTATAGATGATTAGATTGATTACTCAAGTTTCAAAGGACAAGTATCTCTCAAGCTATCTAACCATTTTTGAGGTGGGTCTAAGCGCATTAAAATGGACTATAGAGTGTGTATAGTTAAGGGTGAAAGGAGATTACCGATGAACGAGCAACAACGATTAGCAAGTCAACAAGTGAATTCCTCTACGAAAAAAGAAGAGAAAGATTATAGCAAATACTTTGAAAGTGTATACCAACCACCTTCCTTAAAAGACGCGAAAAAGCGAGGGAAAGAAGAAGTTAAAATTGAACGGGATTTTGGCTTACCTGACGAATTTCGCAATTTTGGTACAGGAAGAAAGTTTTATATTCGTACATATGGTTGTCAAATGAATGAGCATGATACAGAAGTAATGGCGGGTATTTTCACTGCACTTGGATATGAACCAACCTTTTCAACTGAAGACGCAGATGTAGTATTATTAAATACTTGTGCTATTCGTGAAAATGCTGAAAATAAAGTGTTCGGTGAACTAGGTCATTTAAAGTCACTAAAACGAAGAAATCCGGACCTTTTAATTGGTGTATGTGGTTGTATGTCTCAAGAGGAATCTGTTGTAAATAAAATTATGCAAAAAAATCAACATGTAGATATGGTGTTTGGAACGCATAATATTCATAGATTACCGTACATTCTAAAAGATGCAATGTTCTCGAAGGAGACGGTAGTTGAAGTTTGGTCCAAAGAAGGAGACGTAATTGAAAACCTTCCGAAAGTACGCCGTGGTGATATTAAAGCTTGGGTAAATATTATGTATGGCTGTGATAAGTTCTGTACATATTGTATCGTACCGTATACACGCGGAAAAGAGCGAAGCAGACGTCCAGAAGACATTATCCAAGAGATTCGTCATTTAGCTGCGAATGGTTATAAAGAAATTACGTTACTTGGACAGAACGTAAATGCATATGGTAAAGACTTTGAAGATATAGAATACGGTCTTGGCGATTTAATGGACGAACTCCGTAAAGTTGATATTGCCCGTATTCGTTTTACAACGAGCCATCCACGCGATTTCGATGATCACTTAATTGAAGTGCTTGGAAAAGGCGGCAACTTAGTAGAACATATTCACTTACCAGTTCAATCTGGAAGCACAGAAATGTTAAAAATTATGGCGCGTAAATATTCACGTGAGCATTATTTAGAGCTTGTAAGAAAAATTAAAGAAGCAATTCCAAACGCGGTATTAACAACTGATATTATCGTCGGTTTCCCGAATGAAACAGATGAGCAATTTGAAGAAACGATGTCGTTATATCGTGAAGTAGGGTTTGATACTGCCTTTACCTTTATTTATTCTCCGCGTGAAGGTACACCAGCTGCAAAAATGAAAGACAATGTACCGATGGAAGTAAAGAAAGAACGTCTTCAACGCTTAAATGCATTAGTAAATAAATTGGCAATTGAAAAGAATGATCGTTATAAAGGTCAAATTGTAGAAGTGTTAGTTGATGGAGAAAGTAAAAATAATCCAGAAGTACTTGCAGGTTATACTCGTACGAATAAACTTGTAAATTTCGTTGCTCCAAAGTCTTTAATTGGTCAGCTTGTGAAAGTAAAAGTAACGGATGCGAAAACTTGGTCTCTTAACGGAGAATTAGTTGAAGAGCCGATTGAGGTGGAATAATAGATGAAAGTATATTCAAAAGATGAAATTGTTGAGCAAGCGAAAGAATTAGCCAAAATGATTTCTGAAACAGAAGAAGTTGATTTCTTTAAGAAAGCAGAGGCACAAATTCATAAAAATGAAAATGTGAAGCGCGCAATTGATGAAATTAAAGCACTGCAAAAACAAGCAGTAAACTTGCAGCATTACGGGAAATGGGAAGCTTTGAAAAAAGTAGAAGCTGAAATTGATGCCCTGCAAGATAAGCTAGATAGTATCCCAGTTGTACAAGAATTTAAATCTTCACAAACATATGTAAATGACTTACTACAGCTAGTTGCAAGTACGATTTCTAACAACGTAACAGATGAAATATTAATTTCAACTAATGGCGATGTATTGAAGGGTGAAACGGGCGCAGCGGTAGAAAGTAAAAAAGGAAATTGTGGTTGTTAAAGAGATGTCGAAATGACATCTCTTTTTTTAGTGAATTAAACGTAAGTTCTTCTCAAAAAAAGAATGACACATTCCGCTATTGTCACGCATATGATTAAGTGAATAGTGATTGAGGAGGGTTACGAATGTCCGAATTTAGAGAGATTATTACAAAAGCAGTGGTTGGAAAAGGACGTAAGTATACAAAGTCAACGCATACATGTGAATCGAATAATGAGCCAACAAGTATTTTAGGGTGCTGGGTAATTAACCACTCGTACGAAGCAAGAAAGAATGGAAAACATGTGGAAATTGAAGGTTTCTATGATGTGAACACTTGGTATTCATTCGATGGCAATACAAAGACAGAAGTTGTAACAGAACGTGTAAACTACACAGATGAAGTAAGCATTGGATATCGTGATAAAAACTTTTCTGGTGATGATTTAGAAATTATTGCTCGTGTTATTCAGCCACCAAATTGTTTAGAAGCTCTTGTATCACCAAATGGTAATAAAATTGTTGTAACGGTAGAACGTGAATTTGTAACAGAAGTAGTTGGCGAAACGAAAATTTGTGTAAGTGTAAACCCTGAAGGTTGTGTAGAATCAGACGAAGATTTCCAAATCGATGATGATGAGTTTGAAGAGTTAGATCCGAACTTTATCGTTGACGCAGAAGAAGAGTAATAGAAAGCTAGGGAGAAGTTCTTCCTAGCTTTTTACTTTACATAAGTGGTGCTTGAATGAACATGATTCCTAATGAAATGTGCTATAATGAAGAAAGACTCCTGAAATAGGAGATATGGATGTCCGTGAAATGTGACATATATGAATATAGATTATTATGTAAGAATTATGGAGGAGAAGTATGACGCAATATACCCCTATGATACAGCAATATTTAAAAGTTAAGGCAGACTATCAAGATGCCTTTTTATTTTTCCGCTTAGGTGATTTTTATGAAATGTTCTTTGAGGATGCAGTTAAAGCAGCCCACGAACTAGAAATTACATTAACGAGCCGAGACGGTGGTAGTAGTGAACGTATACCGATGTGCGGTGTACCGTATCATGCGGCTAAAAACTATATTGAACAACTTGTTGAAAAAGGATATAAAGTAGCGGTTTGTGAGCAAGTAGAAGATCCAAAAACAGCTAAAGGTGTAGTGCGCCGTGAAGTCGTACAATTAATTACGCCAGGAACGATGATGGAAGGGCGTACGATTGATGAGAAAGAAAATAACTTCTTAGCCGCATTAACACATTTTGAAGATGGATCATATGCGTTAGCTTGTAACGATTTAACGACTGGACAAAATACAGTAACGTTATTGACTGGTTCAGTAGAAGATATTTTATTAGAAGTGTATGCAACTGGTTCGAAAGAAATTGTTGTAGATTCTTCCTTTTCTAAAGATGAACTAAACAAGTTAACGGAAACGTTAAAAATGACGATTTCATATGAAGATGCAACGGCAATTCCTGAAGGGCTAGAACATCTTGTGAAAAACGTTTCACAAGCAAAGTTAATTAAAGCAGTTGGACGCTTATTTAACTATGTGATAAGAACGCAAAAACGTTCATTAGATCATTTACAGCCAGTGGAAATTTATTATACGAATCAATTTATGAAAATTGATGTGCATTCAAAGCGAAATTTAGAGCTGACAGAAACACTTCGAACGAAAGAAAAAACAGGATCATTATTATGGCTATTAGATAAGACGAAAACGGCTATGGGTGGTCGTATGTTAAAACAGTGGATGGAACGTCCACTTATACAGAAAGAACGAATTGAAGAGCGTTTAGAAATGGTTGAAACGTTTGTAAATGATTACTTCTTGCGTGAAGATTTAAAAGAAAAGTTAAAAGAAGTATATGATTTAGAACGTTTAGCAGGGAAAGTTGCATTTGGTAATGTTAATGCAAGGGACTTATTACAGTTAAGACGATCTTTACTGCAAGTACCAGCTATTTTAGAAGCGATTAGTTTGTTAGATAACGCGTATGCAGCGAGATTAATTCAAGGTGCAGATCCATGTGAGAGCTTAACAGAATTACTAGGAAGAAGTATTCAAGAAAATCCACCGCTTTCTATTAAAGATGGAGATATTATTAAAGATGGTTATAATGACAAGCTCGATCAATATCGTTACGTGAGTAAAAACGGAAAAACGTGGATTGCTGAACTTGAAAAACGAGAACGTGATATTACAGGAATTAAATCGTTAAAAATCGGATACAACCGTATTTTCGGTTACTACATTGAAGTAACGAAAGCGAACCTTGGAGCATTACCAGAAGGCCGCTACGAGCGTAAACAAACGCTTGCTAATGCGGAACGTTTCATTACAGATGAACTAAAAGAAAAAGAAACATTAATCTTAGAAGCTGAAGAAAAAATTGTACAACTAGAATACGATTTATTTACAGCGCTTCGTGAAGAAGTAAAAGTATTTATTCCGAAATTACAGCATTTAGCGAAAGTGATTAGTGAATTAGACGTACTGCAAAGTTTTGCGACAGTGAGTGAAGAGGAACAGTTTGTAAAACCTGTACTAACAACGAAGCGTGAAATTTTCATTAAAGATGGTCGTCATCCTGTCGTTGAAAAAGTATTGAACGGGAAATTGTATGTACCGAATGATTGTATTATGCCAGAGAATATGGATGTATTTTTAATTACAGGACCGAACATGTCTGGTAAAAGTACGTATATGAGACAATTAGCACTAGTAACGGTTATGTCGCAAATTGGTTGTTTCGTACCAGCAACAGAAGCAGTATTACCTGTATTTGACCAAATCTTTACGAGAATTGGCGCAGCGGATGATTTAATTTCAGGTCAAAGTACATTTATGGTCGAAATGTTAGAAGCGAAAAATGCAATTGCAAACGCATCAGAAAGAAGTTTAATTTTATTTGATGAAATTGGACGCGGTACATCTACGTATGATGGTATGGCACTTGCACAAGCAATCATTGAACATATTCATGACCAAATTGGGGCGAAAACGTTATTCTCTACGCATTATCATGAATTGACAGTGTTAGAAGAAAGTTTAGATCAACTGAAAAATGTACACGTTTCAGCTATTGAAGAGAACGGAAAAGTAGTATTCCTTCATAAAATTCAAGATGGGGCAGCAGATAAAAGTTACGGGATTCATGTTGCGCAACTTGCGGAGCTTCCAGATAGCTTAATTGCTCGTGCGAAAGAAGTGTTAGCACAACTAGAAGGACAGGAAGAAATTATTATTCCAAAGCGTACAGAAGTGAAAGTACAAGAAGTTACTCCAGAGCCTGTAGTTGTAAAAGAAGAACCAGTAGAAATACAAGAGACGAAGGTAGAGACTGAAGAAGAATCACAACTATCATTCTTTGGTGGAGAACAGTCCCCGAAAAAACAAGACAAGCCAGTTCTAGATGCAAAAGAAACGGCAGTACTTACGCAAATTAAAAAAATTGATTTACTTGATATGACACCTTTAGAAGCGATGAATGAACTGTATCGCTTACAGAAAAAGTTAAAGAAAGGATGAGTAAGTAGATGGGGAAAATTCGCAAACTCGATGACCAACTCTCAAACTTAATTGCGGCAGGGGAAGTAGTAGAGCGCCCTGCCTCAGTCGTAAAAGAACTTGTGGAAAATTCTATCGATGCGAATAGTACATCTATTGAAATCCACTTAGAAGAAGCGGGGTTATCGAAAATCCGTATCATTGATAACGGTGATGGTATTGCAGAAGAAGATTGTATCGTCGCTTTTGAACGACATGCGACGAGCAAAATTAAAGATGAAAACGATCTGTTTCGCATAAGAACACTCGGTTTCCGCGGTGAGGCATTGCCGAGTATTGCCTCAGTTAGTGAATTAGAATTAATCACTAGCACAGGTGATGCACCTGGTACGCACCTTATTATTAAAGGTGGAGACATTATAAAGCAGGAGAAAACAGCGAGCCGAAAAGGAACAGATATTACAGTACAAAACTTATTCTTTAATACACCAGCGCGTCTTAAATATATGAAAACCATTCATACAGAGCTTGGTAATATTACAGATATCGTGTATCGTATTGCAATGTCACATCCAGAAGTATCATTAAAGCTATTTCATAATGAAAAGAAATTGCTTCATACATCAGGAAATGGTGATGTAAGACAAGTACTTGCATCGATTTACAGCATTCAAGTTGCAAAGAAGCTTGTTCCAATTGAAGCGGAATCTTTAGATTTCACAATTAAAGGCTATGTAACATTACCAGAAGTAACGAGAGCATCTCGAAATTATATGTCAACGATTGTAAATGGTCGTTACGTTCGAAATTTCGTATTAATGAAAGCTATTCAGCAAGGATACCATACATTATTGCCAGTCGGACGATATCCAATCGGCTTCTTATCGATTGAAATGGATCCAATGCTAGTTGACGTTAACGTACATCCTGCGAAATTAGAAGTTCGTTTTAGTAAAGAACAAGAATTGCTAAAGCTTATCGAAGAAACATTGCAAGCAGCATTCAAAAAAATACAGCTCATTCCAGATGCGGGTGTAACAACGAAGAAAAAAGAAAAAGATGAAAGTGTGCAAGAACAGTTCCAGTTTGAGCATGCGAAGCCGAAAGAACCATCCATGCCGGATATCAATTTACCGACGGGCATGGATGAAAAACGAGAAGAACCACTGGAAGTGAAGCAGCCAGCACAACTGTGGCAACCGCCGAAGCAAGAATGGCAACCACCACAATCGCTCGTAAGAGAAGAACAAAATTGGCAACCATCTACAAAACCGATAATAGAAGAACCGATTCGAGAAGAGAAATCGTGGAACAGTAACGATGAAGACTTTGAATTAGAGGAATTGGAAGAAGAAGTTCAAGAAATAGAAGAAATTGAAATGAACGGTAATGATTTACCGCCGCTTTATCCAATTGGACAAATGCACGGAACATATATTTTCGCTCAAAATGATAAAGGCTTATATATGATTGATCAGCATGCCGCGCAGGAACGTATTAATTATGAATACTTCCGTGATAAAGTAGGACGAGTAGCACAAGAAGTACAAGAACTACTCGTACCATACCGTATCGATTTATCTCTTACCGAATTTTTACGTGTCGAAGAGCAACTAGAAGAACTAAAAAAAGTTGGACTATTTTTGGAGCAATTCGGCCATCAATCCTTTATCGTCCGCTCTCATCCAACTTGGTTCCCGAAAGGACAAGAAACAGAAATTATCGACGAAATGATGGAACAAGTCGTTAAACTAAAAAAAGTTGATATAAAAAAACTACGTGAAGAAGCAGCCATCATGATGAGCTGTAAGGCGTCCATTAAAGCGAATCAATATTTAACGAACGATCAAATATTCGCTTTACTGGAAGAACTTCGTACAACAACAAACCCATACACATGCCCGCACGGAAGACCGATTCTTGTGCATCATTCTACTTATGAATTGGAGAAGATGTTTAAGAGGGTTATGTAGGGATACTGTTCATAGAGAAAATGGTCTCTGGTTATTTTAATAAAATATAGAAAGAAATAAAAAGGAGCGATAGTAACAATTCGCTCCTTTTTCATATAATTCTTTTGCAACTATATTTTAAAAATTTATAAACTAGAGATAACCTCAACGTATGTATACTTTATATGTGCTTTCTCAATTTTTTGTAAGGGAAGAGTTTTTTTAATTTACAGACTTATCGGAATTATGTAAAGTGTAGATAAAACCATAAAATGGGGTGTTCTTTATGTGTACTAGTTTGACATTAAAGACAAAAAACGGTCAGCATCTTTTTGCAAGAACGATGGACTTCACATTAGATATGAATCAAGAAGTAATAATCATCCCTCGACATTACCAGTGGAATAATATAACTGGTGAAATCATTAATACGAAACATGCTACGGTCGGAATGGGAATTAATCATCAAGGAAGGATCATTATGGCGGACGGAGTAAATGAAGCAGGTATGACATGTGCAACACTCTATTTTCCAGGATTCGCTACGTATAGTCAAAGCATAGATGACAATAAAACGAATTTAGCTCCATTTGATTTTGTAACTTGGAGTCTGACACAATTCAATTCTGTCAAAGAGTTAAAGGAATCTGTAGATAGCCTTATCTTTTTGGATATACCATTACCGGATTTAGGACTTACGCCACCGCTACATTGGATTTTAGCGGATAAATGGGGAGATTGTATTGTACTGGAGCCGACAAATGAAGGATTAAAAATGTATGACAACCCAATAGGAGTGATGACGAATAGTCCGGAGTTTAATTGGCATTTGCAAAATTTAAGACAATATATTGGCCTTAAATCGCAGCCATTCGCGCCAACAGAGTGGAGTAATGTACGATTAAGTGCTTTTGGCCAGGGCTCAGGCTCAATGGGACTTCCAGGGGATTTCACCCCGCCATCGAGGTTTGTGCGGGCAGCATATGGCAAACAAAACATTCAAGGTATAGATAGCGAAGAAGAGGGAGTATCAGCCCTTTTTCATATCTTATCAAATTGCGAGGTTCCTAAAGGTGGAGTCATAACAGAAGAAGGTGCATTAGATAATACCATATATACAAGCGTAATGTGTATGGAGTCCGGAACATATTATTATCATACTTACGATTGTAGACAAATTATAGCTATTCATTTATTTCATGAAAATTTAGATACAGATGAGATTAAAGCCTATCCGTTCCAACGGACACAAAAAATATTTTATGAAAACTAAGTAGCTTTGAAACAACGTTTGGTAAATTTTTAAATATATATAATAGAGCAATAATGGCCTATATAATTCATGGGTGCTTCTTTAACTTTGTGATTTATCATAAATCTACTCCTTGCTCCGATGACTCCAACAAGTAAAGTTTTGCTGGTAGGCTTTATTTAGAAATAGTGAAGAACAAAAAAGGTGTGGAAAATATCCATACCTTTTTTGTTCTTCCATTATCTATGTATAAAAAAGCGCTGTATATCAGCACTTTTTAAAAGTACATGAGTTGTATAAGAAAGACTTATATATTACCTATAACTATGCAAGGTCTAATATAGATTCTTATTTAATTAATTGTTATAAGAGCCTATACGCTTATTTATTTTTATTATTATTAATTTTTTCCGTATATAGCACCTGCTCTTTATAATGCTTCTTAATTGGGAAAGTATGTGTACCAGAGCCGTTTTTGAAATTTTTATTGATAGGGTTTTTTAGCGGGATTGTTGTAGTTTCAGTAAATTCATATGGGTAGTTTATTTTAGATTTATCTTCAAACATGAAAATGCCTCCTTTTAGGATTTCCTGAATTCTTTACTATAACATGATATGCATATAGATTTTTTTTGGACTAGTTATTTATATAGGTTAATGGAATTTAATTACGAAACTACTGAAGTGTTCTAAGGCAAAACAATTCGAGAAAGATATTGTATGAATAGCTACTCACTATTGTTGTTGTTTAAATTATCATGGTGTATGTGGAATTCTGAAGAGACCTAGTATATCTGTCTATCAAACAAGCACTATATGACGAACTCTTTTATGTATAGGTGAAGTGAATCATGTATATATATTCGTTATAAATTGTTTTTATAATATGGTTTATATAGGTTTTTCCTGATAATATAATGCGGTGGGTTATAGTGTTATTAGGTTATTAGGAACATTTAATGCTGTTTCATAACTGAAAGGGAATTGAAAAAAAACTGAAACTTTTCTCATAAAAATTCAATCTTACTTTAAAAATGAAAGGAAAATGAAATTTTCCAAAAGATATTCTTTGTTAAGATAAAAAGCATACATACAAAAAAGTATTGACATATCTTAAAAATGTATTTTCAAGATATAGTGGGGGAAAAGATGAGAATAGAAAAACAATTAATAAAAAAGATGTATTATGAAACATTTCTAATGGAGAATGTAACAAAATCACCTCTTGACGTACTTGGAGAAGCTTATGTAAATGAAGAAAAAAATGAAATTTCTGATGGGTCTTATATTCGTTTTGCGCAAGGTGAATTTTATTATCAGCATCAAGATTTTGAAGCAGCTATTTTTAAATGGGAGAAGGTTAGTAATGAATTAGCACCATGGGCACAAAAAAATATTGCGGATGCTTATTTCGAACTGAATCAATTAGCAGTTGCTGAAAATGTTTATACTTCCATTGCTACTGATAATATAATATTGATGACAGAAATTAGGCTGCAATTACTTTCTCTTTACATAGAGCAAAATAATTTTGATTCCGCTTTCGCTGTTATTAAAGAAGCGGTTTCTTTAAATCCTGATTATCTGAATGTCACAAAAATTGCCCGTTCCTTTTATGAGGAGCAGCAAGATTTTGATAGTGCAGTAGAGCTTGCTGTGAATGAGTTAATTCGAACAGAATCTTATCCGTGGTTTGAGGTGTTAAAAGGATATATCGATAAAGGATTTACTAAACATATTTCACCAGATTATTTTTATGATGCATTAGTTACATTAAATCATGTAGATCAAGTACAATTTACGCAAATGGTTTCATCACTTTGGAACAGTTATAAAAATGAACAAAATTACTTATTGTGGCTTAACACAATAAATGAATTTTTCTTACATATTGAAATAGAGTCGTCCGATATATGGGACAAAATTTCTTCTCTTTACGAAGAAACATACTTTGCATTAATTCAAGGGCAATATATGCTTAAACAATTACACGATATCATTCCAAGTCTTTTAACAAATTGGTTAAAAGTAGTTAATCCGTCTTATGCTGTATTTCCATCAGCAGCTGTATTGGCATGGGATGAGATTTTTCCATCTAAAATAGATTCAGGCGATATACAACATGCGGAGAAGCTACTGTCATATTCTATGAATCATGTGAATGGTTTAGAGTACAGCCTACATCTTTTTGAATCTATTACACAGTGGGCACAAAAGAACAATATAGAAATAGGTCAACGATTTAGATGGTTAGTTGACGAACTTGCAGATTTAAGAACAAATCGTATTTTAGTAACAGGAACTTCAGGGAACGGAAAAACTACATTTATCAACTCTATATTAGGAGAAAATATATTAGAAAAATCAATTTCAAATGTAGTAGTTTTAAAAAATGATGCTCATACAGAAATTAACGCCATAACAGATGCTGCAATTACAACAACGGAAGATATCTCTGATTATCATAATATGATGTCTCAACACCATCAAACGTATAGAGATAGAGCATGTGTTGAATTTAAATTACCATGCAGATTTTTAAGTGAAAATAAAATTACATTTGTAGTTACACCCGGCTTTAATAGGAATAACGACACTAGGGATGAAGTATTTGAATATCTAAATTCCGTAGATGAATTATTGTTTGTATTGAATGCGGATTCACCTTTTACTGATAAAGAGCGTGATATTTTATTAAGCATTCAAGAACATACACCAAATTTACAAGTTCATTTCTTATTAAATAAAATCGATAACATTTATAGTGAAGCAGAAGTAAAAAGAGTATTACATGATACGGCAGCGAGAATAAACACATATTTCCCGCATGCGAGGATTCTCCCTTACTCTTCGTTATATACCAGTAATCAACAATTGAATGAGTTAACTGAGTTTATTCATTTTAACTTTAATTATAAAAATATTGATGCAGAACGTACTGAAAAGCTATTGTTCTTCATCCGAAAAACAATTACATATCTTTTAGCTAAACGCGTTGAAAAAGAAAACAATCTCGTGGATGCGATTAAGTGGAATGAAGATATGCTAGTGAAACTAAATGGTAGCATGAATAACCTTACTGCATTTGAGAGGGAAAAAATTCATTTCATTACACAATCATATCGTACAATGAAAACTGAAATTACGAATGATCTTACTGGAAATATTCCGAAGATATTACAGAGTTGTTCTGATTTAATGAGTGAAGAAAGCGATTTCGGTCACATGGATATGGAACTAAATAAAGCAATGAATGAAAGAGTGCATAAATATTTAGAACAAACTGTATTACCTAATCTTGCTCTTTCTATGCAAAATTGGATTGCAACTTCTCATAATGAGCTCATTCAAAGTCAGTCGTACTTAGAAGAACTTAGTGAAGGACTTAATTCTTTATTTGGAGAAAATCGAATACAGTTAGAATGTGATTTTAAAGTGCTTGATGACTGGCGCAGAGATACTGACAGAATGACGGCTAGAATACAAATGGATGAAGTAAATATTTTACGTCGATTTACGCCAGCCCAATTTTTACTGAAAAGTGCCGGTAAATTATTTGGAGTTCTTCCGAAAAACAAAACTATGCTATATAACAAATACAAACAGTATGTAGAAAATGAAGATTATACCGAGGTAACGGATTCTATTAGGAAGAAATTTTTCTTGCAATTTGAGCTGTTTGAAAACACACAAGAGCGAGATATTCATATATTCTTTAGGAATCCATTTAACTCCTTGAAACAAGCTGTAGAAAATATGCAATTAGAAATACAAGAAAAACAAGAGATGTTACATAAAATGAAATCAAATCCTGAAGTTTATCATGATTCTATCATGCTCTTTGAATTGAGATTACGTCAATGTGAAGTAATTTTACATATAGGTGATGATCATACTTATACAGATGTAACTTTAGAAACAAGTGCAGAATAAAAGTAAAAGATATGAGGTTTTTCATTTGAAATAGCATCATGTGTTATAAGAGATGAAAAGGGAGCAACTGTAATGAGTTGCTCCCTTTTCATATTCACATTATTTTTCAGTTTCTTTAATTTTAGTTTGTACTTCGCCAGTTTTAATTTTATTACTTTCTGAGAAACGTAGTAAATCTCCTTCAATAATTTTGTCAGACATTCGTAATTCATTTTGTGCACGGTTAATGAGTGCTTGTGCTTCTTTTTTTGGTAAATCTACAATTTCACCTGTTATGCGGTCATAGAAAATATTGTTTTTGTATGCATACTTGTCTGTAATGAAGCTACCATCACGTAAAACAACAAAACCGGTATATTCATCTGAAAACATATCATGACCAAAACGAATATCGTTCGTAGTATCAATTCCTAATAAATTGAGAATAGTCGGTTTCATATCGATTTGTCCCGTAGGCTTTGAAATCGTTTGACCTTCTGTTTGTCCAGGGACATGAATATATAAAGGTGTACGTTGTAAATTTAAAGTATCAAATTCTGTTATTTGATCTTTTTCTAAAAACTGTGCCATTGCGCGATTATGTTTTTCAGAAATGCCATAATGATCACCATATAAAACAATAATAGAATCATCATACATTCCCTCGGCTTTTAAACGCTCAATAAATTTTTTTATTGATTCGTCTAAGTAACGTGCTGTTACGATATAACGATCAAATACGCCATTACCAGAGTTATATGGTTCAATGAATTGTGTATCTTCATCATACGTAAATGGATAATGGTTCGTTAAAGTAAGAAAACGAGCGTAAAATGGTTGATCAACAGTTTTTAATATATCTACTGATTGATCAAAGTATTCGATATCTTTTAAGCCCCAATTTAAATTTGTTTCGGGCGTAATTTTGTAATCAAGTTCATTATAGTAACGATCATAACCGAGAGCAGAGTACATGATGTTACGATTCCAAAATGTGGCGTTATTCGCATGGAATACAGAAGTGAAATAACCTTGCTGACGTAGAATTTCTGGAGTCGCCGTATAATCGTTGTTACCGTGTGTGAAGAATACAGCTCCACGATTTAATGGATACAATGACGTATCGATTAGAAATTCAGAATCGGATGTTTTTCCTTGCCCAGTTTGGTGGAAAAAGTTATCAAAGTAATAGCTTTCATTTATGAATTCATTCAAAAATGGTGTAACTTCTTGTCCGTTAACTGTTGCTCCTATTAAAAAGGTTTGCAGGGATTCAAGAGTGACAACAATTACGTTTTTTCCTTTCGCTACACCAAACATATTAGGGTTCGGCTCACTTTGGTTTGCCTTCACGTAGTTTTCAGTTTCTTGTAATTTGCTACTATCAGCAAGTGCCTTTTGTGATCCTGCTTTTACTTGCAGTGTTAAATCATAAACTTGATGCGTGTATAGTCCTAAATTTTTAACAAGCATAACTCGATCAAATGATCTTGTTAATAGTTCAGGTCGCTCTTTTTCTGCAAGATGTAGATTAGCAAAAAATACACCAATCGTTAAAAGAAAATATAACAAGCGTGCCGGATGAGTTACACGTCCTGTTTGGAAGACTAATGACTTCTTCTTTAACAAAATAAAGAAGAAAATAATGTCTACGAATGCGAGTATAATTCTGTAGTTCAATATTTCTATAATACTGCCGCCTAATTGTCCGAAGTTTGATGTTTGTCCAAGTACTGGTAACGTAACGAAATCGCTATAAAAATCATAGAACATTACATTTCCAACGAGTACGATTGTTAATACGAAGTTGATACATAGCGCGATATAATTTCTTTTTTCACCGGTTGCAAATAATGCTAATCCGACAAAAGCTAATGATGTAGCGAGTGGACTAATAAACAAAATAAGCTCTTGTGTAGAAGATTCAATTTTTAAATCAAAACTGAACCTTGTAATAAGATATGTTTTTAACCATACTGCTAAAGCAATTATTAAAACAAAGCTTATATTTTGCATTTGTAAATTGATTTTATTTTTCATTTTTACTCCTTTTTTTTGCAATTTATTTAACTTGTGTTATATATTATGTTTTTATAACTATTATAGTATGCTGAACCATTTAGTTAATGGTTTCTAAAGGTAATAATATAAAGTATTCACATACGTACAATGAGGAATTTTAAAGCGTAAATCTATTTTTTAGAATAGAGCAGAAAAAGTCATAGTTGTAGTAAAAAATACTTATAGACATCCTAACATATTAAACACTATGATGATGTTACAAAATATCGAACAAATGAAAATGGAAATGAATAGAGGATTTTAAAACTGTTGACATTCAATTTGTTAGAATTGAATGTCAATGGCTATGTTAAATATGTATCTCATAAAACCCTGATTTTTTGTGGGGAAATAGTAAGTTATTACCATGGAAGTTAAAATATTTAATTGCAATCTGAATGAAGGAAATTAAATGTGAGATAAATATTTTCCAACATACAACCCACTTGCAGCAGCTTGAGATAATGAATGAGTGACGCCTGAACAATCCCCAACTAAAAATAGACCATGTATACTCGTTTCAAAATGATTATTGAGTTTTATCGTAGGGGCATAAAACTTTCCGTCAATTCCATATAATAAAGTATCTGTATCGATCGGTTCTTGGATGAATTGTTCTAATCGTAATAAAAATTCTTTAAGTCCTTCAATATATAACGGAGGAATTTCTGTATTCAAATCTCCATAATCTCCTTGTAGCGTAGGTTGTATACGGTTATATTTCATGTCGTTCGCTATTGTAGGCTGTTTATTTAGTAAGTCCTCTAAGCGCTGTATAACAATCCGATCTCGTCCTTGGTTAATGTTTTTAATAATTGAACTTGCATATATATTTGCTTCTTTGAGAGTTGGAAAATAGCGCGGGATGAATAAAGTGAAATTTAAGTTAGGTGTGCCAGTTCCTTTCTCTCGAAAATTTTGACCGTCAGGCATAACTAAACCTTCTTCGTACTTTCTAATAATGCGTCCTTTTGGATTCATACAGTACGTAGTCGCTGTGAAATCCTCATGCTCATAAGAAAGTTTAGTCTCAAATGTATCTTTTAATATAGAACGTAATTGGTGTTCTTTCATCTCTACTCTAATACCTAAATCTACACGAGTTTGTTCCTGAGAAATATGTAGAGAAGTGCACATCTCCTTTAACCAATCTGCTCCGGAACGCCCAGTTGCAAATACTAGTTGCCTAGATTGAAATGTTCCTTCATTTGTATCTATAGTAAAATGATCTTTCTGTTTCATAATATGTTGTACATCTATATGAAATTGTATATTTATTTTCGTAAGTAAAAATTCGTAGAGTTGCTGAAAAATTTCATTTGAAAGGGTAGTACCAAGATGCCGTACTTCTGTTGTTAGCATTTGTAAACCACACGATTCAGCTCTCTTATTGAGATTTGGATTTTCTGTAGAATATTTTGAAACTGAATTTCCTCCGAACTGACATAGAATTTCATCTACTTCAGCCATAAGTTGTATAAAGCCCTCTTTACCAACTTTTTGCTCAAGTTCTCCACCAAATCCGTTTGTATAATTAAATTTCCCTTCAGATTTTCCTAAACCAGCAAATCCGAAATATTTATCACATGTAGTACAATTACACGCTTTTCCTTCGTCTAAAGGACAATGGCGAGCTCCTAGCGCTTTACCTTTATCAAGAATTAAAACTTTTTTGTTACTTTTAACTAGTGAATAAGCCATAAAAATGCTACTTACTCCAGCACCGATAATTGTAACATCATACATATTCTTTCACCTGCTAACGAATAGTTTGTTTTTTATTTTTCTAGTGTATAACAATTTTATGAAGGTAAGAAATAAATTTTATTAATAAAGGGGAGTTTTTGAACTTGATGCTTTTTTAATTTCTTAGAGTGATGAAGTAAATACAAGTGTCTTTATTTACAAGAAGAATTAGTTTTCAAAGACCACTATATCACATGATAAATAAATTCTTACATACAAAAAAACAGACCTTTTAAGTGAAGAGGTCTGTTAATGATTTTAAATGTTATTTAGCGAAGACGTGGTTACCAATTACTGCTATTGTTTGACGTGTCGTAATCCACTTGTCTGTTGATGTTTTCGGGTTATAGAAATAAAGCCAATCAGAATGTATTCCATTTGTGGAGATAGCCTCTTCTACAGCCATTTTTGCTTCTGCGC
This sequence comes from Bacillus sp. BD59S, assembly GCF_007363175.1. Taxonomy (NCBI): domain Bacteria; kingdom Bacillati; phylum Bacillota; class Bacilli; order Caryophanales; family Bacillaceae; genus Bacillus; species Bacillus sp. BD59S. The sequence continues at coordinate 3,461,111 of NZ_CP034686.1, read as the reverse complement.
TTGCAGGCTGATTAATTCTTCCATCTGTAACAGGAGTAAATGCATATCCGTATTTAATAGGTTCATAAATAACGCCTGTTATTGTATTTGGAAAACCTTTTGCGTTTACACGGTTTAGTATAACTTTCGCTACTGCTACTTTTCCTTTATACGATTCGCCACCTGCTTCAGCGGTAACTAAGCGTGCCATTAAGTCTTTTTCTTTTTCTGAAATACTTGAGTTGATTTTTAAATGTTGTCCTGTATAAAGCTTGTTTTCGATTGTGTTGTTCATTTGTTTTATAGATTGAACGGTAACATTGTAACGCTTTGCTATCGTTTCTAATGAATCTCCCGGTTGTACCTGATAAATAATTTGTCCAGAAATGTTCGCAGGCTTGGCGTTTTGGCGAACAGTGATTTCATTTGAGTTGACGGAACCCGGGATATGTAACTGTTCGCCAATGAAAGTTTGATCGTTTCCTTTATTATTAGCCTGTTTAATGGATTGTATTGAAACGCCGTATTGTTTACTAATGCTCCAAAATGTATCATTCTTTTTTACTGTGTGAATGGTAGAAGCTTCAGCTGTACTTTGATTACATACGAATGTAATTGCAGCTGCAGATAAAGGGATTATATGTTTTATTTTTAATAATTTCATTGTAAATCCTCCTAGGAAAAATAAGGTAAAACGGTTAAGAAATGTAGTTCAAAATGTCTATATATAATATTTTAATGTAAGTATATTAGCACATATAAAATAAATAATCATTATAAGTTTCTTATTTATTTAGTGTAGAGTCCGAATATGAAATATTGCATATGAAAATACATTGAAGTTCATATTGCTGATTACTATAATCTATTTAGTAGAAAGGGAATATGTTATATAAATAAAATCATTATAGATTAATATAATGATTAATTATTATTAATAGGAGGATTGATGTAATGAAAATATTTCAAAAAATGTGTACGTCAACTGTAATTATTACAACACTTTTAGGAATAGGAGGCACTGTCAATAGTGTACATGCTGATTCTATAGAACAGCAGAGTAAATTAGGAATAGAACAAGAAACAGATAAGCAAATCATTGTAAAATTTAAAGCGGATTTGAAATTTCCATATGAAGATGGTATTGAAAAACAAATACAATCTCAAACGAACGATAAAGTAATAGAAGATCTTTTGGCAGAATACCCAGATGTAACATTTACTCGTTTATTCACATCTGTAAGCCCGGAACAAATACAAAACCTTGAAGTGAAAGCACCTAATAATGTATCTACAAGTTTATTAAACTACTATATTCTTCAAACTCAACATGCTGGGCAAGAGGAAGAACAAGTAGATAAGTTAAAGACATCTTCTTTAATAGAAGATGTGTATATAAAGAAACAAGAAAAAATAACACCACCGGAAGTACAGCCATTAAGTGTATCTTTTAATCCTAATAACAATCCTAGATATGAAAAACAAGGTTATCTTGAAGCAGCACCATCTGGTATTAATGCACCTTTCGCCTGGGGAGTCCGAGGCGGTAATGGAAGTGATGTAACCTTTGTTGATATGGAATATGGATGGTTATTAAATCATGAGGATTTAGTACATCAAAATATTGAATTAATGTCTGGAAGAAATATAGATCAACATGTCGGTCATGGGACGTCTGTACTAGGAATTGTATCCTCTGAGGACAATGAAGTTGGGAATATTGGGATTGCGCCAAAAGCGAAAGCAAAGGTGATTTCTCAAATAAGAGATAACGGACAGTATAATACAGCTGATGCAATATTAAGTGCTATAAATCAGTTAGAAGCTGGGGATGTTTTATTATTAGAGGCACAAGCTTCCTTTGATGGGTATGGTGATAAATATTTACCTGTTGAGGTACAACCAGATATTTTTGATGCAATTCGTGCTGGTACAGATAAAGGTGTTGTCATTATAGAAGCTGGAGCGAATGGTTGGAATGATTTAGATCAATTTAAAGATAGAAATGGTAAACAAATTTTAAATCGTAATAGTAAAGATTTTAAAGATTCAGGTGCAATTATGGTAGGAGCGGGCTCTTCATCTTTCCCTCATGAACGTATGTGGTTTTCGAATTATGGAAGCCGTATTGATGTGTATGGTTGGGGAGAAAACGTAGATACAACTACAGCTGAGCAAAGTCGAAGTGCTGTAAATCTTTATACATCTAGCTTTAGTGGCACGTCAAGTGCTTCACCTATTATTGCCGGAGCAGCGACTTTAGTACAAAGCATTGCTAAAGAAAACTTAGGACAACCATATAGACCGAGTGAACTAAGAGCAATATTAAGCAACCAGAATACAGGAACAAAATCTAAAGATCCATATTCAGATAGAATTGGTGTTTTACCAGATTTGAAGTCTATACTAGTAAACTTAGGGTATGGACAAAGAAAACCAAACGGTGGAAATGAGTTACAAGTAACAGAAAATGAACCAAATAATGAACGTATACAGGCAAATAAAGTTAACTTTCATACACCGATGAAAGGGACACTATATAATAGTGATAGAGTAGATGTATTTACTTTCCAAATTGACTCGCCAGAAAATATTACTATTTCTCTATTAAATGAACAAAACATTGGGATGACATGGGTGCTTCATCATGAATTAGATTTAAATAACTATGTAGCATATGGTGAAAATGAAGGAAATGTAGTTAAAGGTACTTATAATGCAAAGCCAGGTAAATATTATTTATACGTCTATAAGTATGAGAATAAAGATGGTTCATATGTATTGAATAGAATATAAAGTAAACGAAAGGAACTTCAGGTGAAGTTCCTTTAAATTTTTCTAATTTAGGATATGTGAATGATTTTTTAACTTTACTTCTATGTAATATTTCATATTTATGAAATGTTATTTATTTTTTACTCACCAGATTATATTATATTCAATAAGTTTGATATAAAACAGAAAAAGGAGGAATAATAATGAGCAGTAAGAAATTTATTTTGAAATTATTCATATGTAGTACGATATTTATCACCTTTGTATTTGCTTTACATGATAAGCAAGTAGTTGCAGCAAGCTCTGTTAATGAGTTTGAAAATTGGTCAAAGTGGATGCAACCTATACCTGATAATATCCCATTAGCACGAATTTCAATTCCAGGAACACATGATAGCGGGACGTTCAAATTACAAAATCCAATAAAGCAAGTATGGGGAATGACGCAAGAATATGATTTTCGTTACCAAATGGATCATGGAGCTCGTATTTTTGATATAAGAGGACGTTTAACAGATGATAATACGATAGTCCTTCATCATGGGCCATTATATCTTTATGTAACACTGCATGAATTCATAAACGAAGCGAAACAATTTTTAAAAGATAACCCAAGTGAAACGATTATTATGTCTTTAAAAAAAGAGTATGAGGATATGAAAGGAGCAGAAAGTTCCTTTAGTAATACGTTTGAAAAAAGTTATTTTGTGGATCCTATCTTTTTAAAAACAGAAGGAAATATAAAATTGGGAGATGCTCGTGGGAAAATTGTACTACTAAAAAGATATGGTGGTAGTAATGAATCTGGAGGATATAATAATTTCTATTGGCCAGATAATGAGACGTTTACCACAACTGTAAATCAAAATGTACATGTAACAGTACAAGATAAATATAAAGTGAGTTATGATGAGAAAGTAAAATCTATTAAAGATACGATAAATGAAACGATGAACGATAGTGAGGATTTAAATCATCTATATATTAATTTTACAAGCTTGTCTTCTGGTGGTACAGCATGGAATAGTCCATATTACTATGCCTCTTATATAAATCCTGAAATTGCAAACTATATAAAACAAAATAACCCTACAAGAGTAGGCTGGATTATTCAAGACTATATAAATGAAAAGTGGTCACCACTGCTGTATCAAGAAGTTATAAGAGCGAATAAGTCACTTATAAAAGAATAAAGATGATGAGAGTAAGAAGCGATAAAATACGTCGCTTCTTATTGAAAATACAGTGTATCTTGGAAATGGAACAATTTTCGAGTTATCTCAATCGATGTTTCATTATGAAAAGGCCAAACTTTTAAATTGGGTCAATTTTAAGTGAAAAATGAATATCATTAACTTTACGAAAAAGCAACTGATCATAAGTGTTCAGTTGCTTTTTATTTTTAAAGTGGATGAGCGAAAAAATATAAAAGTGGTTGGTCCGTTTTTTGCAAACATCTATTATGATAAGAGAAGAAAGGTAGTATGTTATCAACGTTTTAAAGAGGAAGTTCTTAATAAAAATAGACTGGCCTTAGAGAGGTGAAAATACAATGAGCTTTGCGATTTCACTAGTCGTTATTATTGTAATTGTATCACTGTTTGGGACCGTGCTAGTTGCACGAAATGTAGAGGAGAATTACGGCAAGTCCACAAAGAGAAATGTGAAAAATTTATCTGCAATCTATATTGTCCTTCTTTTTGTTCTACTGCTAGGGGTAACATGGTATGCGGTAATAATTTGATAGTTTGTAACAGAACTGCAACGAGAGCATGAAGCTGGAATTTCAGAAGCTATCGAGTAATTAGAGACGGAGCTATTTTAATATATCCATTTTTGGATGAGAAAATGTGACTAATTAATACTATTTTTACGGTGAATACTGTTAGTAATAAATTGAGGATAGTTCGTTTTGAAAGGAGGCAACTATATGGAATGGAAACCAAATCGTGCAGATAAGACGCCTGTATATAAACAAATAGCGGATTATATTGAAAGGGGTATTTCTTCAGGTGAGTTTCCTTCTGACAGTAAGTTACCTTCTGAGCGTATGTTAGCAAAAGAATTACAGGTGAATAGGAGTACGATAGTAGCTGCATATGAAGAATTAAAATCACTTGGAGTAGTAGAACGGCAAAAAGGAAGCGGAACGAGGGTGAATACAGACATATGGGGTGTTTCACATAAACGAATACCAAACTGGGGTAGGTACGTCGAGGACGGGTCATTCTTACCTAATGTACCACTTGTTCAACAAATTCGAACGGAAACACAAAAAAATGACTTAATTAATTTAGCGAGTGGTGAATTGTCACCAGAATTAATTCCGAGTGATAGATTTCGAACGATTTTGTCGGAGAAAACATTTATGGAAAACCGCGGTTATGATCATCCACTTGGAAATGAAATGTTGAGAAAAACAATTGCGGCACATGTTCAGCAATATAAACAAATTGAAGCAGATTCGAATTCTATCCTTATTACATCTGGAGCACAACAGGCACTTAATCTTATCGTTCAATGCTTATTAAAACCTGGTGATGCGATTGCAATTGAGGACCCTTCGTATTGTTTTTCACTGCCGATATTTAAATCAGCTGGCTTAAAAATATTCCATTTACCTGTTGATCAGCATGGAATGAATCCAGATGACTTAATTGATTTGCATAAAAAGCATCGTATTCGTATGGTATTTTTAAATCCGGATTATCAAAATCCAACTGGAACCGTGCTTTCATTGGCAAGACGTAAAAAGATTTTAGAACTGTCTTCTGAATTTGGCATACCGATTGTAGAAGATGATCCGTATAGTTTAACTTCATTTAATGGTGAAGTGAATCCAACATTAAAATCAATGGATCAAAACGGGAATGTTCTTTATATAAGTTCACTATCAAAAATTGTGGCATCAGGATTACGGATTGGCTGGGTAATTGGCCCTACGCGTGTAATAGAGCGTTTAGCGGATGCGAAGCAGCAAGTTGATTTTGGCCATAGCGTATTTACACAGTGGGTGGCAAATCAATTTTTAGAATCAGAAGATTTTCATGCACATATTACAATGCTTCGTGGACAATTGAAAGAAAGAAGAGATGCGTTAATTAGAAAGCTTAAAGAAATATTAGGGGATCAGGTTGAATTTTTTGTTCCAGAGGGTGGAATACATTTATGGTGCAAAGTGCAAGGAACGTTTGATGAATATCATTTATTAGGCGAATCTATACGAAATGGTGTAGCGTTTGTTCCGGGAAGTGTTTTAGGTACTAAAAGTGAATATATTCGTTTTACTTTTGGGAGAGTAGATATCGAACAAATACAACTGGGAATTACGAGATTCGCGGAAACGCTAAATGAGATTTCATAATGGTGATGCGTAATATTGAAATGAGGGAAAGAAATGAAGTATGTGACACTTTTACTTCAAGTAGGTGTGCTCTATGTATTTAGTTTAGTTGGTACGTGGATTCAGGGAGAATTCCATCTATCAATGCCAGGGAGTTTAATTGGGATGTTAATGCTGTTTCTACTCCTCTATACTCGTATTTTACCATTAAAGTGGTTTGAGGAAGGGGCGGGAAAATTAATCGTATTTTTACCGTTATTTCTAATTCCTTCGACAACAGGGCTGATGGAATATGGGTCTTTTCTTTTCAGTAAGGGGAGTGTTATATTCCTTTTAGTAGTTGCAAGCACGACAGTAACTTTAGTTGTTTCAGGTTATATAAGTCAATTATTAGTAACATCAAAAAAATAAAATCGACAAGGTGCACGATCCAAATGGTCTTCATTATTATTACAATAGTAATTTATGTATTGGCGACAAAGTTATATAAAAAATTTACGTTTCCATTTATGTTACCGGTGTTAACAGTTACGGCAATTATGATTTGTTTATTTCTGACTTTTGATATTTCCCATCATGAGTATAGGGAAAATGGTGGAGATATTCTTTCTAGTTTATTGAGTCCTGCAATTGTAGCATTAGCGATACCTTTATTTAAAGAGCGAAAAATACTTATGAAAAACTTTTTGTCGATACTTATCGGTGTAGCGGTAGGTATAGTGGCTTTAACGAGTATGAATGTAGTGATTGGTGAGATGTTAAATATAGATAAGGAACTCATATTAACGACACTGCCGCAATTAGCGACGATGCCTATTTCCATTTCATTAGCGGATCAAATTGGTGGTATTCCATCTATGACTTCTAGTTTCGTAGTAGTTGCAGGAATAACAGGTGCTATTATCGGACCGACAGTACTGAAGTTTTTCCGAATAACAAGTGCGATTGGAAAAGGAGTGGGGATGGGGTGCGCATCACATATGATCGGTGTGAGTCGTCTCGTGAAGGAAGGCGAGAAAGAAGCGACGATTGGTTCGGTGACGATGATTGTAACCGGAATACTTATTAGTATAATCATACCGTATGGAACGAAATTTATATTTTAAAATGTAATGGAGATGATGAAAATGACAACATGGTTTATAGTTACATTATTTATTTTTGGTGCGATTAAAGTACTAGTTTCTAGTATGCCGACTTCTGTTGTAGAATCAATTATTAGTAGATTTGAATTGCATCAAAAACTTGAGGAAGAGAATACCACTATATTGATAGACGGAAAAAATATAGAGGGGGAAACGAAACTACAAGTTATTCATGAATTTAACGAAGCTTTATTTTTAGATAAACATTATTTTCCGCCGCACGGGGAAGGAACACCAATCGTTATTAACACGAAGAAAGGGAATAAAGAGATTCGATTTTCTCTGTATAGCCATGAGGAACATGTTGATGTAATCAAGCAATATAAAAAGAAAATCGTTGCCTATCGTTTGCGTTCAAAACGCCTTCAAAATCCTACATCATTAGCAATAACTGAAGATTATGCTTAAGAAGAGATCTATAACGGTCTCTTTATTTTTGTATGAAATGATATACTTTCCAGATAAAAGAAAAGAAAATCATATAGCCAAATAAAGAATATGTATGATTCCAATCCAAACTATGAATAAAGAAACCGAATCTTTCAGAAATCTGTTCAAAAATGCTAGCACAAATACCTATTGAAATAATAAATAGAATTCTAGAAACTGTAGATAATGTTTTTGAAATTTGTATGAAAATCGTTGTTAAAATTGGTAGTACAAATAAAGTAAAGCCAATGTTAATTGAAAATATGGATGAGAAAGGTCTAACCGGAAAGGAATACATTTGTTTCGCAACAAAGAAAGCATCTAAGAAAGTTCCGATAATAGAAGAGAATAAGATTGTAATAACTAATGCAAAAAGGTTATTCTTCTTCTCGAAGGAGGACGTTTTTCTTTGCAAGAATTGCCAACTCAATTTTTTCGAGTGTTTTACAGTAGTCTTCTGTAATTTGTCCATGTATCCTTTCCTCCTTATCGGTTAAATAATGTATGACTTGCCAGTCGTTAAACCAATCTGCATGTTCTGTTTCTTCATGTTTCATATTTTTCCATGCATACATAAGTGCAGGGCTATATATACGGTGGGCATCACTTTTTAATTGGCATTTCTTTATTCTTCGTTTATAAAACTCTCTTGAAAAGGATTCATTCACACTTGAAAATAAATGTGGCCAATAATCTTTTCGGGATCCAGTATGTGGATGAGTGTCAGCCCATTGTAGTATACGAGCTAAAACGTGTTCATCATGAAACAATAATGTATATAATCGTTTTCCGAGCAAAATTCGTTCGTGTAAGGAAGTGAAATGTTTCATTGTATCACCAATTAATAATGTTTTTTGTCCAGTATTTTCTTCAGAGAAAGGGAAGAGAATATGATTAAATTGAAAGAAATCAAAAAGTTTAAATCCAATACTATTTAGTACATTTTTTTTGAAGTATTTATTTTGAATCACTCTTTTTTCTAAGTAGTTTTGTTCATTAATAATAGTCGCAATCGTTAATATTTGTTTGTTTCCAGTTTTCCAAAAAAAGTTCCACATCGTTTCCATGAATGTTGACACATTGAGGTGAGGGAGGAGATGAAAAAGATTTTTGTTTTTTTTAACACTCTGTTCATATAATAAAAATTGTGGATACACATCTTGAAAGATAAGCCAATTACCCCGTTCTAAAAAAGAAAAGAAAGTAAATTGATCTTTCTCAGATAACAATTTCGTATATAAATCCCCCTTTAAATCTGTCATGTTCCAACCGCCGTTCCGCGATACCATATGTCCAAGCAATGCCCAATGTATTTCAGGATATCTTTTGTAAAATTGATAGTAAGCACGAGTTCTTGTAACATTATTTTGATTCAATAATTTTGTTCTTTCTTTAATTGTGTGTATGAATACTTCTTCTTCGTTCGAAAGGGGAGAAAGGAAGTTATTTACGTTGATGCATTTTTGTTTTAGCTCGTTTTTTATTGAGAAGAGGGATAGAGGAATGTTTTTGTAAAGTTTATGATTTGGATTGTCGTGGTGCATGTAATTCCCTCCAATTCAAGTCTGTTATCATAAATATATTAGTAACTACTTACATAAATGATATGTGGAGGAAATGAAAAGTTGCAAAGTACAAAAAAGGAAAGAAGAGTCCGTCTCTCCTTTCCTTTTCGTGTATGTATTTACGCTACAGAGAATGAACACCTTTTTTGAGAAGAGTAGAAAATGAATCAGCATGAATAGGCTTGCTGTAGTAGTAGCCTTGAATAAATTGACAATTATTTTTTTGAAGGAAACTCACGTGTTCTTTCGTTTCTACACCTTCCGCGATAACTGACATTCCTAATGTATTTGCTAATGTGATGATTGTTTTAATAATTTCCATTCCATCGTCACATGTTTCAGACATTGTAATAAATTCTCGTGGGATTTTTAACGTATCGATTGGATATAAAGGTAAGTAAGCTAGCGAAGAATAGCCTGTACCAAAGTCATCGATTGAAATATGAATCCCTAAACTTTTTAGTGTACGTAGTTTTATTAATGTTTCTCGCTCATCCATCATTGCAATTCGCTCTGTTAATTCAAGATCGAGAGAACTTGCTGGTAAGCCTGTATTTGCTAATGTTGCAGAAATAGATTTTACAAAATCTTCTTGTTCAAATTCTTTAGCAGATAAGTTTACACCTATTTTTAAATGTGAATATCCGAGTGCGTGCCAACGTTTCATTTGCTCACAGGCTTGCTTCAATGTCCACTTTCCTATTGGAATAATTTGTAGTGTTTCTTCTGCAATCGGAATAAATTCGTATGGAGAAATAATACCTAATTCAGGATGATTCCACCTAATTAAAGCTTCTGCACCAATAATTTTATTAGATTCACTATCAACTTGAGGTTGATACAAAAGGAACAATTCTTCATTTTGTATTGCGTTTGGTAAATCTTTTTCTAATCGTAATCGTCTTTCAATCTTTCTAGCGATTACATCGTCATAAATAGAGACGGAGTTAAGCTCTTTTGCCTTCGCATCATACATTGCAACATTAGCGTTTTTTAATAGTGTGGTGATATCGATTCCGGAATGTGGATAAATAGCGATGCCGATACTAAGTGATAAAGTTAATGTATGCTCATGTATGACAAAGGGTTTTTCCATACTTTCAAATAATTGATTACATAACTCGAATAAGGAATCTTCGTCAGTATAGTTTTCAATTAAGATTGTAAATTCATCACCGCCGATTCTTGATAGATGAATATGTGATGGAAGACATGATTGGAATCGCTTTGCTACTTCTTCTAATATGTAATCCCCTGAAGAATGTCCAAGTGTGTCGTTAATTACTTTAAAGCGATCTAAGTCCAAATATAATAATGCAAACTCGCTTTCTGTCGTTTTAGCATTTTTTATAATTCTTTTTAATTTCTTATGGAAAAAGGCACGGTTCCCAATTTTCGTTACAGTATCATGGAATGCTAAATATTTTATTTCTTCTTGCTGTTTTTTTAATGCAGTAATATCTTTCACCATAATATAGCTTCCTGAAATTTGTCCGTCTATCATAATAGGGACGATAGTAACGTATAAAAAATAAGTAAAGCCATCTTTATATTGAGAACTAAGTTGTAAGGATGCCGATTCTTGTTGTTTCACTTTTTCTAATGCAGATGCTAGTTTATGTTTATCTTCATCTAAAATAATTGAAAAACATGTTTCACCAAGTAACTCGTTCGTTGGTGCTCCAAGTAGTATACTTCCAGCTTTATTTACATTTAAGAATACACCATTTAAATCAATTGTAAAAATAGGATCAGGGTGATATTCATATAATGATTTGAATTTTTGTTGCTTTTGAGATAGAGCCTCTGATTTATGAACTAAATCTGAAGTCCGTAATGTAACTTTTTCTTCTAATTGGGCATTAAATACTTGTAAACGTTTGGTTAGGGAATTGTTTTGCATACGTACAATAGAATGACGAATGAGTACGAAAATAAAAGTAATACAATTTCCCGTAATGAGAGTGGAAGATGCTGTTTGTTCTTTTAACGTAAACCCGATTAGTATTGCAACGGCAAGATAAGGAAATACAACTAAAGCCTTCTTTCCTATTATAGGGTTAACAATGAAATAATTTTTATGGCTATTATGATCTTCTGAAATAGATCCAGCTATTGCAATAAGCAATACAGGTATTCTATATAAAAGACGTAATAATGTTATCGTTTCAGTTGATAAATGATTATTTAGGTAAAAATAAATATAGTTAAAAGTTGCAGAACTTATTAATACAAAAATAAAGATATAAATTTTCCGTTTGGAATTAAAAATTGTTGGACGGAAAAAGAGACTAACACCTAGTAGAAGAAATAATAAATCTGCAATTGGATATAGAAATGAAAGGAAAACATCTCCTAGTGAAAGAGAGAATATATTTAAATTTGGTTGATTAAATAAATACCACTCCAATGTGAATATGGAAGTAAGTACTATGCATATATCACAAATAAAGAACGCTTTTTCCCATTTATCGCATTCTTTTAAGATTTTATAGCAGAAAGCGATAAGACAAAAGAGTAGAAAAAACATGTAAAATACATCAGAAATTGTAAAACGATGTATTGGAATTTCGAAGAAGCTATCTTGATATGTATATACTATTTTTCCTAATAAAAAACTACCAATTGCTATTGTGATACATATCCAAAACGGATTTGAACTGACTTTTTTAGAATATATAGAGTAAATGAGTGATACAAATGTAATAGCTTCAACAATAAGTGAAGCGAAGCGTACATCTGAATTTGAAAAATGAGTAGGGAACAGATAGAAAAACATAAAATAGATTGAATAGCATATTAATGTCGCAATTAATATACATAGTTGTAAATTTTTATTTAATTTCAATAAAATCACCTTCTTTAATTATGTACTATATTCGTAATATCTATACATAATAATATTATTTAAGAATTGTATCAGATTTCCTTATAAAAATCATGCGTATAAGGAAAGTGATGAAGAGTTTAATACTTCTTAAAATTAAAAAAACATGGCGTTTGATAGTATGTATTACATCAAGATTTTAAATAGAAATTGTATATTTAGTCATCCTTTGAATTTTAAAGGTTTTTTAGTGGTTCGCAAGTGAATATGTATAATTGCATAAGGGTATAACATTCAATTTTATATAAAATTGAATGTTATAAAGTATAAACTAAACTTTTGTATGTATCTATTCTCATACGAATGAGGGATTTCAAAAAGATGTTACGTATATACAATAGTACGTAAGCATATATAAAACATTTAGTATGGGAGGAAAAGTATGAAGAATTGGGTGAAGTTTCGAATAGCACGTCCAACTGATCAGTTTGAAAAGGTGATAGAATTCTATGAAAAAGGATTGGGCTTAAAACGTATAGGTGAATTCTATGATCATGAAGGCTATGATGGGGTCATGTTTGGACTCCCAGATGAAGAGTATCATTTAGAATTTACAAGACATTTTGACGGGAGTCCTTGTCCAGCTCCGACCAAAGATAATTTACTTGTATTTTATATGAGTGAAGATAGTGAAATGAAAAAGGTAAGTAAAAGGCTGTATACATTGGGATATGATGAGTTGGAACCTGAAAATCCATACTGGAAAGACAAGGGGATAACGATAGAGGATCCAGATGGCTGGAGAATTGTGTTGATGAAATTAGAAGAATAATGTGTAATTATGCTTGAAGTTCAAGTAGGAGGAAATACGTAAAAGGGCTTTCTTTTGAGGGGGACACTCATGGAAGGTTTTTTTGTATGAAATCTGAAAAATAAAATTTGAAATTATATTCTGGAAAGTAATAAAATAAGAACGTGTACTCCTATGGGTTTGAGAGGGGTGTCTGTAAAGATGAATAGAACACTAGGGGGACTTTTTTATGATATGCCGGATTAAGGATGCAGAAATATATTATGAAATCATTGGCGAAGGAAAACCTGTCATTATTATACATGGCTGTGCACCTGATCATAGGTTAATGCAGAGGTGCATGGAATCAGTATTCGAAAAATATAAAGGTTACCAAAGAATATATATTGATTTACCTGGCATGGGGAAATCGAATGCTCCAGATTGGATAAATAGTTCAGATCATATGTTAGAACTGTTAATTGCATGTATTGAAGAAATCATTCCGACGAAAAACTTTTTATTAGTAGGAGAATCTTATGGGGGATATTTAGCTAGAGGTATACTCACAAAGCTGTTTGAAAGAGTTAATGGATTACTATTAGTCTGCCCTGTTGTAGTAGCGGATCCAGAAAAAAGGACTCTTCCAGATAAACAGGTAATTTTACAAGATGAGGACTTTTTAAATAAGCTCACTTCTACGGAAAGAGAGGCATTTTGTGAGTTAGCAGTAGTAGCAAACGAATATACATATAAGCGATTTCAAGAAGAAATTAGACCAGGGTTAGATGTTGCTAATTATGAGTTTATTGAAAGGTTGCAAAAGAATTACTCTCTTACTATGAATTTTCATCATATGAAATATGAGAAACCCGTTCTTTTACTAGCTGGAAGACAAGATATATCGGTAGGTTATCAAGATATTATAGAAATTATTGATGATTATCCAAGAGCGACATTAGCCGTGTTAGATATGGCAGGGCATAATTTACAAATTGAACAACCTGAATTATTCGAGAGTTTAGTAGGAGAATGGATTAAACGGACAAATCAGCAAAGTTTATAAAAGATGAATGAATTAATATTTTCAAGGAGGAAGTATGAGTACATATATCTATATGGTTAGACATGGTGAATCACCAAAATTAGAAGAGGGTGAAAGAACACGTGGTTTAACTGAAAAGGGAAGTTTAGACGCTCATAGAGTAACAAATATATTAAAAACAGAGGGAATCGATACTTTCATTTCAAGTCCATATAAGAGAGCTGTATTAACGATAGAAAAAACAGCCGATTTCTATGAAAAAGAAATATTAATATATGAAAATCTTAAAGAGTGTATGTTTTCCAGTGGCGATCAAGTTATATCAGATAAAGAGGTGTATCCACTTGTAAAGAAGATGTTCTCTGAAGCGGATTTTGCACGAACGGAAGGAGAGTCATATGCGGATTGCCAAAGAAGGGTAGTGAAAGTATTAAAAGAAATCTTAATGGATTTTCAAGGACAAAAAATTGTAATTGGTACACATGGCCTTGTCATGACACTCATGATGAATTATTTTGATAAGCAATACGGGTTTGAATTTTTAATGAATACGTCAAAACCAGATATATATAAGATGGAGTTTAAAGAGGAACAATTAATGAATGTAGAGAGATTATGGAAAGCAGAATAAAATTGGTTGTATGGGCTTTATTGTAAAAGTTACTTTTATAGCAAAATCTTCTTATTTGAATAGAAAGTATTTTTATCAACTATTTTTAGAATGTTAAATCAATAAGTAATTATTCAGTTTCTGAATAATATAATTGAAAGTTGGTTTAAGTAAACAATTTTAAATGTGACAAAACTCCAAACGTTGAATTTATATTCAATAGGAGAAAAAGATGTAGAATTTTGTCTTACTGTCCTCGTTTACTTTTTATTTCATTACATATAGGCTTTGTGGTGTAAGGGGGGACATCACCTTTACGCAAAATCTATAAGGAGGTCATTGTAATGAAACAAATTAAAAAGTTTGCGGGAGTTGCTTTAGCGGGGACGATTGGATTAAGTGGACTACTGTTTTTAGAACCAAGTGTAAGCGCTGCGGAAGTACAGCAAGTGAAAGAGGAGAATTTCAATGCAATTGATGTATCGATGAATCTAAATGAATTATATGTATTAAGTGGCAGAAGCATTGATGTTCTTTCTGGAGATAAAGAAGCAATTCAGCTAAACAAATACACAATTCGTTTTAGTAAACCAGGGAAGTATGTGATTAAAGTAAATGGCTGTATTTATGACGATGTATATACTTTTATTGTGAATGATTAGTATATCTTCTTAAATTATGGAATAAAAAAGAAACACCCTATTTGCGGTGAGAATCGTAAATAGGGTGAATTTACTTGTATTAAACTGTACTTTAAATATGTTCACTAATTTTTTTTTTGTTATGTAGAGTATGTAGAAGTGTTTGAAATACCTTAAATGATTGCTGAAAGATTGGACTTTGAATAAATGTATACAGAAAAGTTACGATAAAAACAGGACCCCCTAGCATAAATCCAATAACTAGTACAATACATTCTACTATGATTCTAGCACGGCTAATAGATAGACCGGTTTTGTCGGAAATAGTAAGCATGAATCCATCACGAGGTCCAGCGCCGATTCCAGCCGCAACATACATCCCTCCCCCGATACCTGTAATGGTGATACCAGAAAATAGAATGAGTAAGTTTAACCATAAATAATCACTAGCGTTTGGAAGAATATTTGATTGTAAGAAAAAGTCCATAATCGGACCGATAAGTAGTGCATTTAAAAATGTGCCTATATTTATATATTTTCGATCTACTAGTAAAGAAATGAGAACGAGACATAATCCACATATGACACTCCACGTACCAATAGTCCATCCAAACCTTTGGTAGAGAGCCATGTTTAAAACTTCCCAAGGATGTAAACCGAGAAATTTAACTTTTACTGCAAGAGCATTTCCAAGGCCGAAAAAAATTAATCCTAAGAAAAAAAGAAAATAGCGAAAGAGAGTTAGCCTCATCTTTAAAACCTCCCATATTGTATAATTATGTATATTACATGTAAGAGTTTTAATGTACAAATATTACGACTTTTCAACCGGTATTTAAAATAGCTAAAATACAAATGAAATATATGTATTCACAGTCAAAAAAGTTAAAATATTTCGTCTCAAGGATTATAATAGAGAAAGAAATATAAAAGGGAGTGAACGAGTTTGAAACAAGAACTTATTGAAAGATTTACGAGATATGTAAAAATTGATACGCAATCAAATGAAGAAAGTCATACAGTGCCAACAACACCTGGACAAATTGAATTTGGTAAGTTATTAGTGGAAGAGCTAAAAGAAATTGGGTTAACAGAAGTGACGATGGATGATAACGGTTATGTAATGGCAACACTTCCTGCTAATACGGATAAGGATGTTCCAGTCATCGGCTTTTTAGCACATTTAGATACGGCAACAGACTTTACAGGGAAAAACGTAAAACCACAAATTCATGAAAATTTTGATGGCAATGCGATTACGTTAAATGAAGAGTTAAATGTTGTGTTAACGCCAGAACAGTTTCCAGAATTACCATCATATAAAGGACATACCATTATTACAACTGATGGTACGACACTTCTAGGAGCAGATGATAAAGCTGGTCTGACTGAAATTATGGTTGCAATGAACTATTTAATACATAATCCGCAAATTAAACATGGGAAAATAAGAGTAGCATTTACGCCGGATGAAGAAATTGGTCGTGGGCCAGCGCATTTTGATGTAGAAGCGTTTGGTGCATCATGTGCTTATACGATGGATGGAGGTCCATTAGGTGGTTTAGAGTATGAAAGCTTTAATGCTGCAGGCGCTAAGTTAACGTTTAACGGAACGAATACACATCCTGGAACAGCGAAAAATAAAATGCGTAACGCAACTAAACTTGCGATGGAGTTTAATAGCTATTTACCAGTAGAAGAGGCACCAGAATATACAGAGGGGTATGAAGGATTCTATCATTTACTTTCTTTACATGGTGATGTTGAGCAAAGTAAAGCGTATTATATTATTCGAGATTTTGATCGTGAAAATTTTGAAGCGCGTAAACATAACGTTGAAAATATTGTGAAGCAAATGCAAGAGAAGTATGGACAAGATGCAGTCGTTTTAGAAATGAATGATCAATACTATAACATGCTTGAAAAAATCGAACCAGTGAGAGAAATTGTTGATATTGCATATGAGGCAATGAAAAGTTTAAATATCGAACCAAATATTCATCCGATTCGCGGTGGAACAGATGGATCACAACTATCGTATATGGGATTACCAACCCCAAACATTTTCACAGGTGGTGAAAACTATCACGGTAAATTTGAGTATGTTTCGGTAGATGTTATGGAAAAAGCTGTTCAAGTTATTGTGGAAATCGCAAGACGATTCGAAGAACAAGCTTAAAAAAGAACCAAGTAGTGCGGATGCGCTACTTGGTTTTTTAGTATAATACTCGCCACAAATAAAAAGTTGCGTAAGACTCCCAGTTGATCCAATTTGCCGCAAAATCTTTTATTTCCTGTTTAGTTGGTTTACTTTCGGAACCTGTTATATATTTAATTGCATTGTGCAAACCAACATCGTCAATTGGAAAAGCAGAAGGGAATCGTAAACAGCGCATTAAAACATAGTGGGCAGTCCACGGACCTACACCATGTATAGCAGTTAATTGTTTTTCAGCAATCTTTACATCTTGTGTTTGTAGTAAAGATTCTTTTGATAGTTTTCCTTCTGTAATAAGCTTTGCAATACCGATTAAATATTCACACTTTCGAGTCGTCATTTTTAAATTTTTGAGATCTTCTACGTGTAAATTGGCAATCGTTTCAGGAGAAGGGAATATCCAATGTTTTCTATCGTTCCATTCTACATAACTTCCAAATGTCTCGACTAATCTTCTTTTTAGCGTATAAGCATATGTGAGGTTAATTTGTTGACCGATAATTCCCCAGGAAAGTGCTTCAAATAAGTCTGGAATACCTAAGGTGCGAAGGCCATTATATTGTTCAATTGGTCTTTGAAGGAGTACATCATGTTTAGCCAATGTATAAAAGGGAGTTAAATCAGTAGTTAAATCAAACCACTCGTTCACATAGTTAGCTATAGCTTCGTGTATCGATTCTTCAGATGTATATAATTCTTCTAAAAAACGTATTTGAATATTTCCATCTATATTCATACTAATTTCAACTAAAGGATTTACATCGTGAACAGGGATAACTTTATAAATTTTGTTATCTTCAATGTGGAACATACATTCATTGTTAGAACGCGATAAATAGCGTAAATTTTCTTGGAAACTAAATTCTGTTGGAACTGCTAAAATTAATGCGCTAGTATAGTTTGCTGTCATATGCATTCTACCTGCGACTTTTCTAATGTAAGCAACGCTTTCTTCATTTCTAATCCGCCTCTAAAGCCGGTTAGTTTACCATTCTTTCCAATAACACGATGGCAAGGAATTGTAATAAGAAGAGGATTGGCAGCAATAGCGGTAGCAACGGCACGTACAGCAGTAGGTTTTTGTATTGTTTCGGCAATTTTTGAATAAGAGTATGTCTCCCCATAAGGAATTTCACGTACCGCATTCCAAACAGATAATTGAAATTCAGTTCCGTAAGCATCGATAGGGAATGTAAAAGCTTCTCGCTGGATTTCTAAATACTCGATAATTTCTTTCGTATATGTTTGTAGATAATTGGGATTACAGGTCAAAATATGTTGGGGCAATTTTTTTCTAGCCCATATATTTAGTTCTTCAAAGTTTTCATTTTGAGACCCAATGAAACATAATCCATTTTCAGTTGCAGCAATATGAAACTGAAAATGTTTATGTGTAAGTAGCATCCAATATATAAACTTATTTTTATAGGAATTCATTATTGTATCCCTCTTTCATTTCATTCTTTTTTCGATATTCAGTAGGCGTAAATCCGGTTTTCTTTTTAAATAAAGTTGCGAAATACTCTGGGTTTTCTATCCCGACGGCAGTACTAATTTCTTTAATGGAGTGATTGGTTTGTAAAAGGTGTTCTGCCGCTTTAACAATTCTGAAATGCTGTATATATTCTATTGGACTTATTCCTGTCATTTTTTTGAAAGTGCGTTGTAAATGAAAGGGGCTACCATGGCACATTTCCGCAAGTATGTCGAGAGTTAATAATTCATCAAAGTGTTTTTCGATATAAACTTTTATTTGTTCTACCCACTCTTCATTAGGTAAATTGAGCCCATTTGGTTTACAACGCTTGCACGGGCGAAAGTTTTCATTTAACGCTTGCTCTGCATGATGAAAAATTCGTACATTGTTTTTATTCGGTATTCTTGATTTGCATGATGGCCTGCAAAAGATTCCAGTTGATTTCACAGCATAAAAGAATTTGCTATCATAGGAAGAGTCATTATGGATAATTGCTTGCCAATGTTCATTTGTTAACGTAACTCCTTCATTGTGCAAAGAACATCACCTCTGAAATTAGTATAACCTGAATAAAGTGCGTATGTATGTATTCATAAATGTAAGAGCAAGATTACAAAGGTGAAAATATGATTGTTTTTCTATTTTGTGATAGCATGAAATTTGGAAAGAAACATCAAGAGGAGGACTATAAGTGAAGTTAATTTCGTGGAATGTAAATGGTTTGCGAGCAGTTATCGCAAAAGGTGGATTTTTAGAATATCTCGAGGAATCCAATGCTGATATATTTTGTTTACAAGAGATTAAATTACAAGATGGGCAAATTGATTTAAATCTAGAAGAATATTATACATATTGGAATTATGCTGTAAAAAAAGGATATTCAGGGACGGCTATTTTTTCGAAAAAAGAACCACTTTCTGTTACTTATGGTTTAGGCATTGAAGAGCATGATCAAGAAGGACGTGTTATTACTTTAGAATTCGAAGATTTTTACATCATTACATTATATACACCAAATTCAAAACGTGGATTAGAAAGATTAGATTACAGAATGAAATGGGAAGATGATTTCCGGGTGTATATTAAACGATTAGATGAGAAAAAACCAGTTATTTTTTGTGGAGACTTAAACGTTGCTCATAAAGAAATTGATTTGAAAAATCCAAAAAGTAATCGTAAAAATCCTGGGTTTTCTGATGAAGAAAGAGAGAAGTTTACATGTATTTTAGAAGAAGGATTTATTGATACGTATCGTTATCTATATCCTAATCAAGAAGGCGCATATTCGTGGTGGTCGTATCGAATGGGAGCGAGAGCAAAAAATATTGGATGGCGTTTAGATTATTTTGTTGTTTCTGAAAGAATGAAAGACCAAATAACAGAGGCGAAAATTAATAGTGAAGTAATGGGATCAGACCATTGCCCAGTTGAATTACATATAAATTTCTAAAAAAAGAAGTATCCACCTGACAGTAGGCGGATACTTCTTTTTTAATTCAGTTTGTTAAAATTTTTCAAATCTTTCTTGAAATAATTGCATATTAAATATATAATTAGTAACGATAATCATTATCAATGAAAAGGATTATCAATGGGTGAGGTGTAATAGAATTATAGCTTAGGGGAAGTGAACGAGAATGAGTTCTGGATAGAATTATTAATCTAATGAAATATATATGTAAGACAATTTTCATATAGTTAAATTTTATTGAGAATATAGTTTTGAAAATTCGAGAGGAGATATATAAAGATGAATAAGAAGTTATTTACATTAGGGATGGTTACAGTTTTAAGTGTAGGACTAGCAGCATGTAATAGTGCAGATAAAACATCAGGAGAAAAAACGCAACAGCCAAAAGCTAGTGAGACGAAAAAGGACGAAAAAAGAAAAATTACATATTTAGGTAAAGAATATACAGTGCCGGCAAAAGTAGATAAAATTGCGACAGCTAGTTTAGAGTCAATGGAAGATGCGGCGGTACTTGGTATTAAGCCAGTAGGTGCTATTACTGTTGGTGGTAAATTACCGAAGTATCTTGAGAAAGATTTAGAGGGTGCAAAATCTGTTGGTGAGAAAATGGAACCAAATTTCGAAACATTACTTCAATTAAAGCCAGATGTTATTACATCAAGTACGAAATTCCCAGCAGAAACAGCTGAAAAATTTACGAAAGTAGCTCCTACATTCCCGGTATCACATGTTTCAACAAATTGGGAAGATAACTTAAAGTTAATGGGAGAATTAACTGGCAAAAAAGATAAAGCGGAAAAAATTATTAAAGATTACAATACGGACGCTGAAAAAGCAAAAGCAAAACTAGGAGATAAGTTAAAAGACAAAAAAGTACTTGTTATTAGACTAAGAGCAAACGAATTATTCCTATATCCAGAAGGAGTATACTTCAACCCTGTAATTTATAAAGATCTTGGACTAACTGCTCCAGAACAATTAAAAACTGTAAAAGCACAAGAGAAGATTTCATTTGAAAAACTTGCTGAACTTAACCCAGATTATATTTTCTTACAATATGAAACAACTGAAAATAAAAACCCGAAAGTGCTAGAAGAAATTGAAAGTAATCCAATTTGGCAAAGTATGAATGCTGCGAAAGAAAAGAAAGTATTTGTAAACGTTGTGGATCCAATGGCACAAGGTGGTACTGCTTGGAGTAAAACAGCATTCTTAAAAGAAGCAGTGAAAAATTTATCTAAATAATACAATAAGTAAGGTGCGTTGAATGATATGCAGAAAACAAATGCAGTACCAGTAACTATATTATGTATAGCACCCATACTCATCTTATTTACAGTTATACTTTCTATTTTGTATGGGGCGAAAAGTATTGATGCTGAAACGGTGTGGAACGCATTATTTCATTTTGATTCAAGTGATGTAAATCATAATATTATTATTACTTCACGTTTACCAAGGGTAGTTGCAGCTCTTTTAGTCGGAGCATTTCTAGCCATATCAGGAGCACTTATGCAGGGGATGACAAGAAACTATCTTGCATCCCCTTCTATTATGGGTGTGACGGATGGAGCAGCCTTTGTTATTACACTTTGTATGATTTTTCTCCCAGGAATGTCATCCATTGGTATGGTGATATGTTCAATGATTGGTTCTGCACTAGGAGCTGGTATCGTATTTGGTTTTGGTTCACTCCTTCAAAATGGCTTATCACCAGTTAGGTTGGCAATTATCGGAACAGTTATTGGAACATTTTTAAGCAGTGTATCGGCTGCAATGGCTTCGTATTTCCAAATTTCTCAAAATGTTAGTTTTTGGTTTAATGCAAAATTAGATCAAGTTGATCCTAATATCATTAAAATTACGATGCCGTTTGGGATAATTGGAATAATTTTAGCACTGTTCATATCAAATTCTATTACGATTCTCTCTTTAGGCGAAGAAGTTTCTATTAATCTAGGGCAACGTACAAAACTAGTTAAAGCGATGGCAATTTTATCAGTTATTTTCTTAACAGGAACGGCAGTTGCTTTAGTGGGGAAAGTTGGTTTTGTAGGTTTAATTATTCCGCACATTACTCGCTTTATAATTGGGGTAGATTATAAGTGGATTTTGCCATGTGCAGGCGTTATTGGTGGCGTTTTTCTAGCGTTATGTGACGTTTTAAGTAGATTTGTAAACTATCCATTTGAAACACCGATTGGAGTCGTTACCTCCTTAATTGGAATTCCTTTCTTCCTGTATTTAATCCGTACAAGAGGAGGAGAGAGACATGCTTAAAAGCTCAAATCAACGTTTCGGAATGACGATGGGGATACTTATATTTTTAATACTATGTGCTATTTATATTAGTTTAACGAATGGTACGTTTGACATTACGATTACAGATGTATGTAAAACACTCCTTAGAATAGATCCAGTACCGGACCATGATTTAGTTATTTTTGAGTTTCGTCTTCCGCGCATCGTAATTGCTGGATTAGTAGGATTAGGCCTAGGCGTTGCAGGTGCTGTAATTCAAGGGATTACAAGAAACGGACTGGCAGACCCAGGTATTTTAGGAGTAAATGCGGGAGCAGGAACAGCGATCGTCATCTTTATGTTTTTCTTTCAAGGCCAATTAAAGAGCACGGACTGGGTTTCTATTATGATGATGCCAATGTTTGGTTTAGTAGGTGGATTAGGTGCAGCTATCATCATTTATCTGTTTTCTTGGAAAAACGGTAAGTTAGATTCGCAACGTCTTTTATTAACAGGGATTGCAATTGGATCAGGATTTGGGGCATTTTCTATGTATTTATCACTCAAAATGAAGTCAACGGATTTTGAAATGGCTGCAGTATGGGTGTCTGGAAGTATATATAGTGCAAATTGGAAGTACATTATTGCCATGTTGCCGTGGCTTATCATATTAATTCCTCTCATACAAAAGAAAGCTTATTTATTAGATTTATTTCAGTTGGAAGAAACGAGTATTACAAGTTTAGGTGTTTCGCTAGAAAGAGAGAAATCAATTTTACTATTAAGTAGTATCGGACTTGTGAGCGCATGTGTTGCTGTTTCAGGGAGTATTGGTTTTATTGGATTAATGGCACCGCATATAGCGAAAAGACTTGTCGGTATTCAACATAAGCATATCATTCCTACGTGCGGAGTAATCGGAATGTTTCTTGTAATTGCTTCAGACTTTATTGCAAAAACAGTTTTCACACCTGTAGAGTTACCAGTGGGAATCGTTATTTCTATTGTCGGTGTACCGTATTTCTTATATTTACTTTATAAGGCGAAAGCGTAAGGGGAGGAATAAAAGTGAGTATTTTAAGTGCAAAAAATTTAGAAACGAGTTATGAAAAGCTTACAGTGTTTCGCGATTTAAATGTGGAAATACAAGAAGGAAAAGTAACGACAATTATAGGGCCAAACGGGTGCGGTAAATCAACATTGTTAAAAACAATGGGAAGAATTTTAAAGCAAAAGAGCGGTAAAGTCTATTTGCAAGGGCAAGATCTAAATACAATTCCAACGAAAGAAATTGCGAAGCAGTTAGCTTTACTTCCGCAAACTCCAATTGCGCCAGGAGAGCTTAAAGTAGAAGAATTAATTTCTTATGGACGCTATCCACATCGGAATAACGTAAATAAGTTAAATTCAAAAGATAAAGAGATGATTGATTGGGCTTTAGATATAACGAAAACATCTGCATTTCGAACGAGACAAATAGCAAATCTATCTGGTGGTCAAAGGCAAAAGGTATGGCTGGCGATGGCTTTAGCACAAGAGACAGAAGTGTTACTACTAGATGAACCAACTACATACCTTGATATGTCTCATCAATTAGATGTATTACAAATTGTGGAGAAGTTAAATAAAGAACATAATTGTACGGTCGTAATGGTACTACATGATATTAACCATGCAGCAAGGTTTTCAGATGAGATTATTGCAATGAAGGAAGGGGAAATTGTTACAACTGGTAGTCCAGAAGAGATTATTACAAATGAAGTATTAAAAGAAGTATTTCATATTGATGCGCGTGTCATGATCGATCCGTATAACGGGGCTCCTGTTTGCTTCGGTTATGATAGCGTTGTATCTCAAGAAGAAAAAGTAGAAATATATGTAACAAGTTAAAAGGGGGGATATAGGGTGAATACTACTATTGAAAAACAGCAGATTAAAACATCTAATACAGAACAGTGGAACATGTATTCAAAATTAGAATGTAATGAATATCAAATTTATATTTCAAAGCCGAGGCAGCCAGCACCCAAGTCAGGGTATCCTGTTATATACGTATTAGATGGAAATGCCTTTTTTCAAACATTCCATGAAGCAGTTAAAATACAATCAGTTAGAGCAGAAAAAACAGGTGTTTCACCAGCCATTATAGTAGGTATTGGCTATCCAATTGAAGGGGCATTTTCAGGTGAAGAAAGATGCTATGATTTTACGCCTAGCGTAATTTCAAATGATGCACCTTTAAAGCCAGATGGTAAACCGTGGCCTAAAACAGGAGGAGCACATCATTTCTTTACTTTTATTGAAGAAGAATTAAAGCCGCAAATTGAAAAGAATTTTGAAATTGATAAAGGAAAGCAAACACTATTTGGGCATTCTTTAGGTGGACTATTTGCTTTACATATATTATTTACAAAGCTAAATGCTTTTCAAAATTATTTTATAAGTAGTCCGTCAATTTGGTGGAATAACCAATCTGTGCTTGAAAAAGAAGAGTATCTTATAAATGAATTAAACAATGCAAAGGTTAAAACAGGAGTATTTCTTACAGTTGGTTCACTTGAACGAGAGCATATGGTTGTAGGTGCAAATGAATTGTCAGAGCGCCTTCTCCAAGTAAAACACGATCAGTTTAGATTTATGTTTTATGAAGCAGAAGGAGAGAATCATGCATCTGTTGTGCCGACTTCTTTAAGTAAAGGGTTGAGATTTATTAGTCATGTATCCAGTGATTAAAAGGCTAATGATTGGAGTGAATCCACATTTTTAGGTTAGTTAATAAAGTGATCATCTAATAAAATGCAAACGCAAGGCTATGGGGAAATCCTCCATAGCCTTTTGTGTTGTTCAAGTAGAATTGTCCTTTTTGAAAGTTTTGTTTCAACTTTTCGTCTGAAGAGACAAAAAGTTGTCACAATTCGTTCACAATTAGCATAAACATAAAATAGACGAAATGAACTTATTTCCAAAAAGCTTGGTTCATTCCAATCATGATTCGTAGAGCTGAAAAAGTATGGATGAAAAGTTCACTATATTCTCAAGGAGGTAGATCGTATGAAAACTATTCTTGCTATCGCTGGACTTATTTGGGTTTTATCGCATGGCATCCCAATTTATGAAGGAGAACAAATTCGTAGTGCTCTGAATAAAAATTTTAATGAATATCATATCATTGATCGGCAAGATAATGTTGTGACAGTTCGTGTAAATGACTGTTTTCATACGGTAACTGTTGAAGGAACTTCAGTAGTGAATGATACAAAAGTATGTGATAAGCAATAATTATATATAGGAAGAAAAAGTCTCAATTTACACGTGTGAAGATTGAGACTTTTATATTTGGAAATGAATAATAAGCGGGGATGGAAAATCCCCGCTTATTATTGTTTTTTGAAAAAAGGAAAGGGTATAATGAAAATTGAGACTGAGAAGCTAACAATTTGTTAAGAATAATCATAAAGTGGAAATATACTCATATGGGGTATCATGCATAGATATTTAATGCTATAATTGGTATACTCGTAAAAGCAATTGTTTTATTGGATGAAGAGAAACTTTAAGAAGGTGATAATATGGGGCATAAAGAGCATGAAGCAGTAACACATAGATCAGAAAAAGAAAAAGAGCAAATTATAAATAGATTGAAGAGAATTGAAGGGCAAGTTCGGGGTATTCAAAATATGATTGAAAATGATCGGTATTGCGTGGATATTTTAGTGCAAATTTCAGCGATTAATGCAGCGATGAAAAAAGTAGGAATGGGTGTATTAAAAAACCATACAAGTCATTGTGTTTCAGGTGCAATTAAAGATGGTAATGGTGACGAAGCAATCGAAGAATTAATGACAGTATTTGAACGTTTTTCAAAAGCATAAAAACAAGCTAGTACGTAACTGGCTTGTTTTTTGTTTACTTTCATATAAGGTTTCGGGGTATTGATGTGAAAAAGTGTATGTAAAATAAACTTTTAGAAAATAATTGAAAAATCATGACACAAAACCGTTGATTACCTTAGGGGGGTATGGTAAGATGAGGGTGTGGTTAACAAACAATGAAGAAATAAGAGGAGGATTTTAAATGGAACAGTTAACATTACAAGTTGAAGGTATGTCTTGTGGACATTGTGTAAATGCTATCGAAAGTAGTGTGAAAGAACTAAACGGTGTTGAGCAAGTAAAAGTTCAATTAGCAGAAGGAACTGTTGAAGTTACTATCGACTCGTCTGCTGTAACATTAAAAGATATCGTTGCTGTAATTGAAGATCAAGGATACGATGTTCAATAATTATTTTTAGATATGGAAATAAATCGTACTTTATAGGAAGTACGATTTATTTTGCTAATAATTATACCTCATAAGGGTATATAGAGGTGAGAGACATGAATGAACAAAAAGAGGCCAATCTTCAAATATCAGGAATGACATGTGCAGCATGTGCAAATAGAATTGAAAAAGGTCTAAAAAAAGTAGAAGGTGTTCATGATGCAAATGTAAATTTTGCACTTGAAAAAACCAAAATAATGTATGATCCCCAAAAAACAAATCCGCAACAGTTTAAAGAAAAAGTTGAATCATTAGGATATGGAATTGTAAGTGATAAAGCTGAATTTACTGTTTCAGGAATGACATGCGCAGCATGTGCCAATAGAGTAGAAAAACGTTTAAATAAGTTAGAAGGTGTGAACGAGGCGACAGTAAATTTCGCTTTGGAATCGGCTACAGTAGATTTTAATCCTGATGAGATTAATGTAAATGAAATGAAGAGTGCAATTACGAAATTAGGATATAAATTAGAAGTGAAATCAGATGAGCAAGATGGATCAACTGATCATCGCTTACAAGAAATTGAGCGACAAAAGAGGAAGTTTATCATTTCGTTTATTTTATCATTCCCGTTACTGTGGGCAATGGTAAGTCACTTCTCATTTACATCGTTTATTTATTTACCTGATATGCTTATGAACCCTTGGGTGCAGCTAGCTCTTGCAACGCCAGTTCAATTTATCATTGGTGGACAGTTTTATGTTGGGGCTTATAAAGCGTTACGTAATAAAAGTGCTAACATGGATGTTCTTGTGGCACTTGGAACGTCCGCCGCCTATTTCTATAGTGTATATTTAAGCATTCAATCTATCGGTTCTTCGGAACATATGACAGATTTATATTTTGAAACGAGCGCGGTACTTATTACACTAATTATTTTAGGTAAATTATTTGAAGCAAAAGCAAAGGGACGTTCATCAGAAGCAATTAAAAAGTTGATGGGTTTACAAGCAAAGACAGCTACAGTTGTGCGAGATGGAACAGAAATGAAAATTTTAATCGAAGAAGTAGTAGCTGGTGATATTGTTTATGTAAAACCTGGTGAAAAAATTCCGGTAGATGGTGAGATTATAGAAGGAAAGTCAGCCATAGATGAATCGATGTTAACAGGTGAAAGTATTCCAGTTGACAAAAAAATTGGGGATATAGTAATCGGTTCTACAATGAATAAAAATGGATTTTTAAAAGTGAAAGCAACTAAGGTAGGAAGAGATACTGCATTAGCTCAAATTATTAAAGTAGTAGAAGAGGCACAAGGTTCAAAAGCTCCTATTCAAAGGGTAGCTGATCAAATTTCTGGTATTTTTGTACCAGTTGTAGTTGGAATCGCGATTATCACATTTGCAGTGTGGATGATATTTGTTACACCAGGCGATTTTGGCGGAGCACTTGAGAAAATGATAGCAGTACTTGTTATCGCTTGTCCATGTGCATTAGGTCTTGCAACGCCTACATCTATTATGGCGGGATCAGGAAGATCAGCTGAGTATGGTATTTTATTTAAAGGTGGGGAGCATTTAGAAGCAACGCATCGATTAGATACAGTTATTCTAGATAAAACAGGTACTGTGACAAATGGGAAACCGGTGTTAACAGATGTAATTGTAGCAGATGGATTCCACGAAGAAGAAATACTACGCTTAGTAGGTGCAGCAGAAAAAAATTCTGAACATCCACTTGCAGAAGCGATTGTAGAAGGAATTAAAGAAAAGAAAATTGATATCCCAAGTTCAGAAACATTTGAAGCAATTCCGGGATTCGGCATCGAATCAGTTGTAGAAGGGAAACAATTATTAATTGGTACACGCCGATTAATGAAGAAATTCAATATTAATATTGAAGAAGTTTCTAAATCGATGGAAGCGCTAGAACGAGAAGGAAAAACAGCAATGTTAATAGCAATAGATAAGGAGTATGCTGGAATAGTTGCCGTTGCAGATACTGTAAAGGATACTTCAAAAGCAGCTATCTCAAGACTTAAGAAAATGGGTCTAGACGTTGTTATGATTACAGGAGATAATACACAAACTGCTCAGGCAATTGCGGGGCAAGTTGGTATTGATCACGTAATTGCAGAAGTATTACCAGAAGGAAAAGCAGAAGAAGTGAAAAAACTGCAAGCACAAGGTAAGAAAGTAGCAATGGTTGGGGATGGAATAAATGATGCTCCTGCTCTTGCAACGGCCGATATCGGTATGGCAATTGGAACAGGAACGGATGTAGCGATGGAAGCGGCAGATATTACGTTAATCCGTGGTGATTTAAATAGTATTGCGGATGCAATCTTTATGAGTAAGATGACGATAAGAAATATTAAGCAAAACTTATTCTGGGCACTAGCTTATAACGGCTTAGGAATCCCGATTGCAGCGTTCGGCTTCTTGGCACCTTGGGTTGCAGGAGCGGCTATGGCATTTAGTTCTGTATCGGTCGTATTAAATGCATTACGATTGCAAAGAGTGAAGTTAAAATAATAAAAATTTAAATCTATAGAGTAATTGCATAGGCGTTTATACAAAAAACAATACTTTGAAATAAGTATTGTTTTTGTTTATATAGAAAGAAAAAAGATATAATAAAGCAGAAATATTGAATACTAGATGGTAGAAAAATTAAATGATAGTGTAGTAAGGAGGTTCATATATGTTAAAAGATACGATCATTAGAACATTCCATAAAGAAGATTTAGAACAAGTATTACAGTTGTTCTATGAAACAGTTCATACAATTAATGCTAAAGATTATAACGTATTACAGCTACAGGCATGGGCACCAGAGCGACTAGATAGAGAAAGCTGGTTACAGTCTTTAGAGAAGAACATTAGTTATGTAGCGGATCATAACGGTGTGATAGTTGGATTTGGAGATTATAATGAGGATCATTACGTAGATCGTTTATTTACACATAAAGATTATCAAGGCAAAAGGATAGCTTCCTACATATTACAGAAGTTAGAAAGAGAAGCAGCAAACCTAGGGCATAGGGAGATCTATACAGAAGCGAGTATTACAGCAAAACCTTTCTTTGAAAGTAAAGGTTTTATTTGCATCAAGGAACAAAAGAAACAGCATAATGGTCAGATTTTTATTAATTATATAATGAAAAAAATAGCCTTCTCGTAAACGAGAAGGCTATTTTTCATTATTTTACAGCTTCTTTTAGTTCTTTACCAGCTTTGAAAGCAGGTACTTTAGAAGCTGCGATTTGCATTTCTTCACCAGTTTGTGGATTACGGCCTGTACGAGCAGCTCTTTCGCGAACTTCGAATGTACCGAATCCGATAAGTTGTACTTTTTCACCAGCAGCTAAAGTGTTAGTGATTGATTCTACTACAGTTTGTACAACTACAGTAGCTTCTTTTTGAGAAATCTCAGCATTTTGTGCTACGTTTTTGATTAATTCTGTTTTGTTCATGTTTTTCACCTCATATGTAAATAATGCTATTTAAGTTGTTATTATAACGTATAAAACATTCGAGAACAAGTGTACGCACATATATTCGTAAAAAAAATGGAATTTGTAATATTTTTCAGGATTGCTGTATAGTCGTTCAATTTAAGCGGATACAGATTTTTTCTTTAATTCCGTTTGTTCTTTAGTAGAAGGTAGTTTCTTATTATAAGATATGAAATAAGGTAACGCTACAAATAACATACCTCCTACTAAGTTTCCGAAGAAAACAAAAATGAAGTTTGGAAAATATTCAAACCAAGTTAAATGACCTGCAAAAATTACAGCTGGGATGACAAACATATTGGCTACAACGTGTTGAAATCCAATCGCAACAAAAGTCATAACTGGGAACCAAATGCCGATAATCTTTCCGATAAATTCTTTACTTCCCATACTGAGCCAAACAGCTAAACAAACGAGCCAATTACATCCGATTGCAGAAATGAAGGCTTGTAGTGGTGTATCTTGTAGTTTAGCTTGCGCAATAGAAACCGTTTTCGCTAAAAAAGCTCCCTCTGTTAATCCGACGATATGACCGAAAAAATAAGCAACGAATACAGCACCTATGAAGTTGCTCAATGTAACAATAATTAAATTTCGTATGAAATAAAATAAAGTAATTTTCTTTTGAAGCCAGGCCATGGAAACTGTCATCATGTTACCAGTTACTAGTTCACCGCCTGCAAGAATAACGAGAATAAGACCGATAGGGAATACAGCGGCACCTAGAAAGCTAGTAAATGATCCCCAAGACTTTGGCATTGTTCCAATAACATGAATATCGAGTAAATACCCTAATGCTATGAAAGCACCGCCAAAAAATCCGAGAATTAGCATAGGGAGTAATGATAAATGAGCTTTTTTTCTTCCGGAATTAGCAGCAAGTTCCGTAATTTCTTCTGGTGTAAATACAGACATGAATAATCTCTCCTTAATAAAATAATAAAAAATAAATGGAACATTTTTAAGAATCTATGTATTATAAAAATATGTTATGACTTCTGTATAAATTTGTCAAAGTGTGCAGGGATGGAATTGGATATAACTAACGTTTTTCGCTTTGTCACATTCATGTAACAATAAGGCTTTAAAGTACTTCTAGAGGTGAGAACATGAATACGCATCACGTAAAAGAAGAACAAAAAAAATCAATCGTCAAGATATCTATAATCAGTTTCGTAAGTATAGTAATGATTTCTATAAGTTTGTATTTCTATGCGACAGAAATAGAACGAAAACTAGTAACAGTTACGTGGAATGAAATAGAGGCTTCTACAATTCCTAAAGAGTTTCATAATAAAAAAATATTGCAGTTCTCAGATGTACATTTAGGACCAGAATTCACACTGAAACAATTAGAAAATTTGGTGGAGAAGATGAATGCATTAAGTCCAGATGTAGTCCTTTTCACAGGGGATTTAATAGATAAGTTTGGATCGTACAAAGCCGAAAGAGAAGAAGCGAAAGGGATTTTACAAAAAATACATGCGCCCTTAGGGAAATATGCAGTGTTTGGAAATCATGATAGAGGCGGGGGAGGTAGTTTATTTTATAAAAAATATATGGAGGAAGCTGGTTTCGTGGTGTTAGTCAATGAAGTGCAGAAAATTAAAGCGGAAAACGGCAAGTATATTACAATATCAGGTTTGGATGATTTTTTATTAGGAAAGCCAAAGATAGACGCGACTTTAAAACAAGTAAGGCAACAAGATTTCAATATGTTATTAGTACATGAGCCGGATGTTGTAGACAAAGTAGCACGTTACCCAGTTGATTTTCAAATATCAGGCCATAGTCACGGAGGACAAGTTCAAATTCCTTTTATCGGTCCATTCATTACGACAAAACTAGCTGAGAGTCATGTTGAAGGTATGTATGAAGTAGAGGGGAAGAATAAGCCGTTATATTTATATGTAAATCGTGGTATTGGGACAACCCGAATGCCTGTTAGATTTTGGAGTGTACCTGAACTTTCAGTATTTGTATTGAAGCAAAATAGTAACTAATGTATTTAATTTCACATCATCATTATCAATTTGATTTTGATGAACGAGCGATGTTAATTGGTGGTAAATAAAAAACAACAATAGGTCATATAAAACCTATTGTTGTTTTTTATTATTTTTGCAAGGGGATAGCATCAAAATATGTTCTATAGTTATTAGAGAATTCAAAGTTGTTTTTTGAATCCCAATTAATAGACCAAGACATTAGGCCGCGGAATGCAGGGTAGCCACTCTGATTTGAAAGCTTATACTTTCCTCCAAAAGGAATTCCTTTAATGATATAATCTAAAGCTTTTTTCATTTCAGTTGGAGAAATATATCCCCCACTTGGAGCGGCCGCTGGTGCTGCAGGAAGTCCAATCATGACTTGATCCGAACGAAGAGCTGGGAAAAAGTTATTTGTATTACCACCTACAGGAAAACCATGTAAGAGCATATCAGCCATAGCGACCTCGTAGTCTGCAGTACCTTGATTGTAGTTATTACCGTCCATTCCAATCCCGCTACCAGCGTTGTAGTGTTGAACGTGAATGTATGTTAGTTTGTCTTTTACTCCGTAAATAATCGGTAAATATGCACCCCAGATGCTTCCATATGCGCTATAACCGCCTTGAACATAAGCTGTTTCAGGAGCCATGCTTAATAGAAAGTCGGGACCGTAATGATCTGAGATTGTTCGAATAGCCGAAATAAGGTTTACGATTTGAGGAGTCGTTGGGTTTTTGAAATTAGTGTCATTTCCGTTTAAGTAAATTCCTGATTCAAGGTCAATATCTATTCCATCAAAACCGTATTTATCGATTAGAGACTGTATGGAATTAATGAAACGTTGCTTAGCAGCATTGTCAGGAAGTAAAACGACTCCATTTTGTCCACCTATAGAAAGAACTACTTTCTTTCCTTTACTTTTTAAATAAGAAATATCTGATTTGAATTCTGCATCTGTACCATACACAGGAGAAAATTCAACAGTAGAACGATCACCACCAGTTTCCCCGAAAGATACATTAATTACATCCCATTTTGGTGAAACGTCTCTTAATTTAATAATGCCAGTACCGTTATCAAAGTTATGCCAGTATCC
This sequence comes from Bacillus sp. BD59S, assembly GCF_007363175.1. Classification (NCBI taxonomy): domain Bacteria; kingdom Bacillati; phylum Bacillota; class Bacilli; order Caryophanales; family Bacillaceae; genus Bacillus; species Bacillus sp. BD59S. The sequence goes on along the minus strand of NZ_CP034686.1, from coordinate 3,427,691 downwards.
AACGAGTAGTTTTGATCCTAAATTGTTTGCTGCTTGTGCTTGAAAGGGGGCTAGTGGTAACAGTAAAAAAATTACTAACGTACAACAAATGAATTTGAACTTGTTTAACATATCAACACTCCTATACAAAAAAGTTGTCTAGATGTATAATCTTGTTTATTTAATGATATCTGAAAATTCATTCTTTTGTAAGGTGACTATAATTTTCTCAACAATTGTATATGGGAAATTATTGAACTTAATGAAATAACTTATGTAGGAGTTTGCATTATGATTGTTAAATTCAGAATATTTTGATATATTTTAAAGTATAGGACAAGGTTTTTCGCATAATACTCTTACATAAAGTGAAACTTTAATCAGTGGGGGCATCCCCGCTGATTATTAGTTGAACCAATCGGGCATTTACGGGCAGTAGATTCCCGCCTAACTTCTTTGCTTCCGCTAAATTTTGAGGTGGAGGTTTTACTGCCCGTTAATGCGGGGTAAATTTCAAATTTACGTTTGGAAGGGGATGTACAAGAGTTGGATAAAAATCTTAAGAAAGACCTCAAAATACGCCATATTACAATGATTTCAATTGGTGGCGTAATAGGAGCTGGTTTGTTTGTTGGAAGTGGGGCGGTTGTACATTCAGCCGGACCAGGTTCTATCGTTTCATATGCATTAGCAGGACTTCTTGTTATTTTCGTTATGAGAATGCTTGGGGAAATGGCAGCTATTAACCCGACAAGTGGGTCATTTGCAACATATGCAAGAGAAGCAATTGGTCCATGGGCCGGTTATACAATTGGGTGGCTATATTGGTTTTTCTGGGTAATTGTTATTGCAATAGAAGCCACAGCAGGTGCTGGTATTATTCAATACTGGATTCCAGAAATCCCACTTTGGTTATTAAGCCTAATATTAACGATTTTATTAACATTGACGAATGTTTTTTCGGTGAAATCATTTGGAGAGTTTGAATATTGGTTTTCTTTTATTAAAGTAATAAGTATCGTTTTGTTCCTTTGTCTTGGACTAGCTGTTATTTTAGGATTTGTACCAGGAACGGAAGCACCTGGCACTTCAAATTTAGTAGGACAAGGAGGATTTATGCCAAACGGTATAAGTTCGGTGCTACTTGGAATTACTGTCGTTATATTTTCATTTATGGGATCTGAGATTGTTGCAGTAGCTGCTGGAGAATCTGCTGAACCTGTAAAAGCAGTAAAAACAGCAACAAATAGTGTGATTTGGCGTATTCTCGTATTTTTCATTGGATCGATTGCTGTAGTTGTTACACTTCTTCCATGGAATTCAGCGAACATACTAAAAAGTCCGTTTGTAGCGGTACTGGAACATATAGGGATACCAGCGGCAGCACAAATTATGAATTTTATCGTTTTAACAGCTGTACTTTCTTGTTTGAATTCTGGTTTATATACGAACTCAAGAATGCTTTTTTCAATGGCAGAAAGAGGAGATGCTCCAAAGGCATTTTTGAAATTGAATAGTAGTGGTGTTCCAGTTCGGGCCGTTTTATTCGGAACGTTCTTCGCTTATATTGGAGTTGTTTTTAGTTACATATCTCCAGATAAAGTCTTTTTATTTTTAGTCAATGCATCTGGCGGAATTGCGTTACTCGTTTATCTCGTTATAGCTGTTTCGCATTTAAAGATTCGTAAAAAAATGGGGAAAGTAGAACAACAAAATTTGAAAGTGAAAATGTGGTTTTTCCCGTATGTAACGTATGTTACAATTGCCGCTATTATAGCAGTTTTAGTTGCGATGCTTGCAATTGAATCTTTACGTTCACAAGCACTTTTGACGATGCTTGTTACTGTTCTTATCATAATTTCTTATTTTATTTTTAATAGAAATAAAAATAGTACAGTATCGAATACTACAAGTAAGAATGAGGAATCTGTTCGATTCTAATTTCTTGTTTTAGAATAGAGTCACACCCAATCATTGCTATAAAAGAATCATAGAAACAAGTAATTACTATTGTCATAGTGAATATAAACTTTTTTCTTGACTTTTTATACGAAGGCGAGCAGAATGGTAAAAAAGGAAGGGGGGATGACGATGGAAGATTACGTATTAGAGCTGTATAACCTGTTATATACGACAGAATGGCAAGATATTGTTTCGTTTCTAGGAATCGTATTTTGTATGAAAATTGTAATTGTATATATGGAAGAGCAAGGTATGTTCTATTCCTTCTCATCCCCGTTCGATATGCAACGCGAGCCGTTGCTAAACTATGCCAAGGTAAATTACGAACAATTTCCTTTTGTATTTTTCTTTATGATTCGATTTATTACAGCAATTGTAAAGAAAAAGGAAAGTGACGATGAAGAGTGCCATTCAACTTGTAATATAGCGAATGTTTTTTAAGCTAAATACAAGGAGGAGATTTATATGTGGTTTCGATTTCTTATGATTGGTTTCTTTTCATTAACAGCAATTTCTTTAATGGGATATCAAGTGTCTGAAATTTTTCAAGCATATAGCGATACATTTTTTAATAAAAACTAATCGCATTGCTATTTGAATAATAAAGCGATAAAATCCTTCTTAAGAAGTTTTATTAAGAAGGATTTTTTCTTTGTTTTGTCTTGCTGTGTCAAACTATTGTCACATTTACACTGTGAATAGTATGTTAAAATAGTGAGGTTACGTATACATATTTGAAGGAAGAGGGAGTGACCATTTTGGTGGATCAATCAACAAATCAGAAAAGCTATGCTCCTATTGTGATAACGCTTTCTGTAATTGTAAATGCGATTATTTTATTTTTGTTCTTTGGACCTGTTGGCTATGAAGGAGAAGTACATTTTGATGTAACGATTTTACCAATGTTAAATGCAATTTTTAATAGCTTTACGTTCGTATTCTTATTAGCAGCTCTATACTCTATTATTAAGAAGAATGTGAAAATGCACCGTGGTTTTATCCTAGCAGCATTTACGACGACATTGCTATTTTGTGTTTCTTATTTATCGTATCATTACTTAGCGCCGGCAACACATTTTGGTGGAGAAGGATTCATTAAATATGTGTATTTCATCATTTTAATTACACATATTATCCTAGCAGCAATTATTGTACCACTTGCATTGTTTGCACTTGTATTCGGTTTTACAAATCAATTAACACGTCATCGTAAAATTGTACGTTGGACGATGCCGATCTGGTTATATGTAAGTTTATCTGGTGTTATTGTTTACTTAATGATCTCACCTTATTATTAATAAAAAACCCCAGCCTATAGGCTGGGATTTTTTCGTTAGGCAAATATTTTTGTAAAATGAAAAAAATATGGTATACAAAAGTATAGTTGCTTTTCATATAGAAGGGATGGTAAAGGGATATGCAAAATTTTGTATTTCGTAATCCAACGAAACTTATTTTCGGTAAAGATCAATTAGAACAGTTAAAAACTGAAATTCCACAGTTCGGTAAAAAAGTTCTTCTCGTATACGGGGGAGGCAGTATTAAAAGAAACGGTATTTATGATAATGTAATTTCTATTTTAAAAGATATAAATGCAGAAGTATTTGAATTGACAGGCGTTGAACCAAATCCTCGTGTGTCGACTGTAAAGAAAAGAATTCAAATTTGTAAAGAGAATGGTGTTGAATTTATTTTAGCAGTTGGTGGAGGAAGTGTAATTGACTGTACGAAGGCAATTGCTGCTGGTAGTAAGTACGATGGAGATGTATGGGATATTGTAACGAAAAAAGCATTTGCTAATGAGGCATTACCATTTGGTACGGTGCTTACGCTTGCGGCAACAGGATCTGAAATGAATGCTGGTTCTGTCATTACAAATTGGGAAACGAATGAAAAATATGGCTGGGGTAGCCCAGTTACTTTCCCGCAGTTTTCAATTTTAGATCCGGTCCATACTGCGTCTGTGCCAAGGGATCAAACAATTTACGGTATGGTAGATATTATGTCACATGTATTAGAGCAATATTTCCATCATGGAACAAATACAGAATTACAAGATCGTTATTGTGAATCTGTTTTAAAAACAGTAATTGAGACAGCTCCTAAGCTTTTAAGTGATTTAGAAAATTATGAGCATAGAGAAACGATCTTATATTGCGGTACTATGGCGTTAAATGGCATTTTAGCGATGGGGGTAAAAGGAGACTGGGCAACTCATAATATTGAGCATGCAGTTTCTGCGGTTCATGACATACCACACGGGGGTGGCCTTGCGATTCTATTCCCGAACTGGATGAAGCATGTCGTAGATGAAAATGTAAGTCGTTTTAAACAGTTCGCTATTCGTGTATTCGATGTAGAAACAGATGGAAAGACTGATCGAGAAATTGCGCTAGAAGGAATTGAGGCGTTACGTCAATTTTGGACTTCAATTGAGGCACCAGTAAAGTTATCTGATTACGCTATTGGTGAAAATGAAATTGATGTAATGGCGGATAAAGCGATGGCTTATGGTGAATTTGGTAACTTTAAAAAATTAAATAAAGACGATGTTTTAAGCATATATAAATCTTCCTTATAAGTGAATCGAGAAAAGAAACCCATTTGATTGTTATATCAAATGGGTTTCTTTTCTGTTATTTATAACTGTTTTTGAATGTTTTTGATTACTTATGAATGTTTATGGTTGATTTTTGTGATCGTTTTCATTATACTGTAATCAAAGAAGAGGTGAATGAAATGTTAACTCCTGAACGTCATCAAATGATATTGCAACTTGTAAAAGAGCAGAAGGTTGTTAAATTACAACAATTAGTGGAAAGAACAGAAAGCTCTGAATCAACAATTCGTCGTGATTTAGCACAATTGGAAAAGCAAAGATTATTAAAAAGAGTTCACGGTGGTGCTGCTGTTTTAACAGGAAAAGGACAAGAGCCAACGATGGTTGAAAAATCATCCAAAAACATTCAAATAAAACAACAAATTGCAAAATATGCGTCTAACATAGTTGAACAAGGTGATTGCATTTATTTAGATGCAGGAAGTACAACATTTGAAATGATTCCATTTTTAATAAATAAAGATGTTACAGTCGTTACGAATGGACTTATGCATATTGAAGCTCTAGTTGAAAATAATATTCGTGCATATTTACTAGGCGGAATGATGAAGAGTAGGACGAAAGCTTTAATCGGTGCAATGGCGCAGGAAAGTATGCAGAAGTATCGTTTTGATAAATGTTTTTTAGGGGCGAATGGTGTACATGAACAGCTTGGTTTTACAACACCAGATCCGGAAGAGGCACTTTTAAAGCAAATGGCATTAACATTAGCAAATGAAGGATATTTCTTAATTGATGAAAGTAAGTTTTCAGAAGTTGCGTTTGCGAAAATTGCCAATGTTGAAGAGGCAAATATTATTACAAACCATTTAGAAATTGATTTAGAAAAATATAAAAGACAAACCAATGTAATTGAGGCTGATAAACAATGATCTATACAGTAACTTTAAATCCATCTATTGATTATGTAGTACAAGTTAATTCTTTAGATTTAGGCGCGGTAAATCGAGCGGAGAAAGATATGAAGTTTCCTGGAGGAAAAGGAATTAATGTTTCTCGCGTTCTTCATCGTTTAGGTGTTGAAAATGTAGCGCTTGGATTTACTGGTGGATTTACCGGTGGATTTATTAAAGATGTATTACAGGCGGAAGGTGTAACAACAAACTTCGTCCAAGTAGATGGAGATTCTCGAATCAATGTGAAAATAAAAGGGCAAGAAGAAACAGAATTAAATGGGCAAGGGCCTAGTGTGACAAATGAACAATTTGAACAATTAATGAAACAAATTGAAAGTATGAAGCAAGGAGATTGTATTGTATTAGCTGGAAGTGTACCGGCGTCTATCCCCACTACTTTTTATGAATCAATTGCAGTGTTCGGAGCGGAAAAAGGTATTCGTGTAGTAGTAGATGCAAGTGGTAGTGCGCTGCAACATGTAGTTAAAAATAAACCATTTTTAATAAAACCAAATCATCATGAACTTGGTGAGTTATTTGGAGTAGAAATTTCAACAGCAGAAGATATTTTACCGTATGGAAGAAAATTAATTGAACAAGGTGTAGAGCACGTTATCGTATCAATGGCCGGTGATGGAGCTTTATTGTTTACAGCAGAAGGTATATATGAAGCAACGGTTCCAAAAGGTGTTGTAATTAATTCGGTTGGGGCTGGAGATTCTCTTGTTGCGGGATTTGTAGGTAAATATGAACAGACAAATGATATTGAAAAGGCATTTCAATATGGCGTTGCTACAGGGAGTGCAACAGCATTTTCAGCTGATTTATGTGAAAAGGAAAAAGTAGAAGAATTATTGTCGCAAGTAATTGTAACTAAGCGATAGGGGGAAGCAACATATGAAAATTACAGAACTATTAAAAAGGGATACAGTTATTATGAATTTGACAGCTTCAAATAAAGAAGCTGTCATAGATGAATTAGTTGAGAAATTAAACGGGGCAAATCGTTTAAATAGTAAAGCTGAATTTAAAGAAGCTATTTTAAAGCGGGAGTCACAAAGTACAACCGGCATTGGTGAAGGGATTGCTATACCTCATGCGAAAACAAAAGCTGTTAAGCAACCAGCGATTTGTTTTGGTAGAAGTGTAAGCGGTATCAACTTTGAATCGCTTGACGGACAGCCTGCGCATTTATTCTTTATGATTGCTGCGAGTGAAGGGGCGAATAATACGCATTTAGAAACGTTATCACGCCTATCTACACTATTAATGGATGAAGGATTTCGTAAGCAATTGTTAGAAGCAAAGGATGAAGAGGAACTTCTTCGTCTATTTGATGAAAAAGAAAATGAAAAAGAAGAAGAAGAGGTAGAAGTTGCACAACCAGAAGGGAATGAACCGTACGTATTAGCTGTTACAGCTTGTCCAACTGGAATCGCTCACACATATATGGCTGCGGATAGCTTGAAAGCGAAAGCAGCAGAGCTAGGAATTGCAATTAAAGTTGAAACGAATGGATCAACAGGTATAAAAAACGGTTTAACGAAAGAGGATATTGAACGCGCAACAGCTATAATTGTTGCGGCAGATAAACAAGTAGAAATGAATCGTTTTGCTGGTAAACATGTCATTCAAGTGCCAGTCGCTGACGGGATTAGAAAAACGGAAAAACTTCTTAATCGTGCTGTAAAACAAGATGCACCAATCTTTAAAGGAATAAAAGAAGATGGAAAGACAGAAAGTGCAGAGAAAGAAAAAGGATTAGGGATTTATAAGCATTTAATGAGCGGTGTAAGTAATATGCTTCCATTCGTTGTTGGTGGAGGGATTTTAATTGCATTAGCATTTTGGGTTGGTGGTATAAAAGCAGAAGGACCATTGGCTGAGTTGTTAATGTCTATTGGTGGAGGGGGAACAGGGGCGTTTTTATTCCTCGTACCAATTTTAGCTGGATTTATTGCGAGTTCTATTGCTGATCGTCCTGGTTTTATGCCTGGTGTTGTCGGTGGATTTTTAGCAGCACATGCGAATGCTGGATTTTTAGGTGGATTAATAGCTGGTTTCTTAGCTGGGTATGTTGTTTTAGGGTTGAAAAGATTATTTTCAGGACTACCAGTACAATTAGAAGGAATTAAACCTGTATTGTTATATCCGGTCTTTGGATTGTTGATTACGGGAGTTGTTATGCAAAAAGTAGTAATTCCGCCTGTAGTAGCATTGAATGAAATGTTAACAGGATGGTTAAATGGTTTGAACGGTACAAATGCTATATTACTAGGTCTTATATTAGGTGGTATGATGGCAATTGATATGGGTGGTCCAATTAATAAAGCTGCATTTACATTTGGTATTGCTGCAATAGAAGCACAGAATTTTGGCGTGCACTCAGCAGTTATGGCTGGTGGTATGGTACCGCCATTAGCGATTGCATTCGCAACTACCGTCTTTAAATCAAAGTTTACTGAAGCAGAACGTAAATCTGGTTTAACAAATTATATTATGGGGGCGTCGTTTATTACAGAAGGTGCGATTCCATTTGCGGCAGCAGATCCGGTTCGAGTAATTGTCAGTTGTGTTGTCGGTTCAAGTATTGCAGGTGCATTATCTATGTTATTCCAAATTACATTACCGGCACCGCATGGTGGATTGTTTGTTATCGCATTAGTAAATAAACCAGTGTTATATATTTTCTCGATATTGATAGGGGCAGTTGTTTCTGCTCTTATGATGGGGATTTGGAAAAAGAAAGTTAAATAATACGTGTAAAGGGAGTAGCTTTTATTAGCTGCTCCCTTTTATCCGACTTTAATGGGCAGTAAGACCCCCGCCTCAAAATGCAGCGAAAGCAAAGAAGTTAGGTGGGGGTCGGGCTGCCCATTAAAGTTCGATTGGTGAGGGCTGATTAAAGTTTCACTTTATTACAAAAAAGAAGGTTAATAGTTGGAGAATGATGAATTTTGGTAAAAGATGTAATGAAATATGATTTTTTTGTAACAAAAAAGTAATACTGTAATTTTTTCTGGAAAAAAATTCTGGTGCTTGTATGTGGAAAATATATGAAAACTATTGGGAATTCTATTGGAAATGTAATTCATTAATATGGAAATTTATGTTACAGCTCATTAATCGTATATTACGAATGGTTTGTAATTGTGTGTTTTCTAAAAATCTTAAAAATCCGTTGCTATAATGAAAATACGAAAACAAAGCAAATGGAGGCTATTCATGAAAAAATTATTAGGTATAGCAACGGCGGCAGTTTTTGGTCTTGGGATTTTTGCAGGTTCTGCGAAAGCGGAAACGATTGTAACAACAGATGTATTAAATGTTAGAGAAAACCCAAATATAGAGTCAAAGCTTGTAGGTAAAATGTTAAGTGGAAATAAATTAGATGTTATAAATACAGAAAACGGATGGACAAAAATTAAATTAAATGGTCAAGAAGCGTTTGTAAGTGCTGAATTTACAAAAAGTACATATTATGTAACGGCAGGCGTGTTAAATGTTCGTGCTGGAGCGAATACTGACTCTGAAATTCTTGGTAAATTGAATAAAGACGATGTAATTGAAACGACAAATCAAGTTCAAAATGAATGGCTACAATTTGACTACAATGGAAAAACAGGATATGTTCACGTGCCATTTTTAACAGGGACGGCACCTGTAATTGAGAAGAAAGAAGTTGTAACGCAAGAAGAAGTACCGGCAAAAGTAAATACGCCGGTTAAAAATAATAAAGTAGTTAAGAACAAAGAGTCTGTTAAGAATGTAGAATCAAGTAAATCAGTGGCAAAACAGCAGTCAACTACGAAACAAGTTGCAAAATCTAATGAAACAAGTGCACCTGCTGGTGGACGTGAAATAACAGTAGAGGCGACAGCGTATACAGCAGATCCGAGTGAGAATGGTTCGTATGGTGGTCGTGTATTAACTGCAATGGGGCATGATTTAACAGCGAATCCAAATATGAAAGTAATTGCTGTTGACCCTAAAGTAATTCCACTTGGATCAAAAGTATGGGTAGAAGGATACGGAGAAGCGATTGCTGGAGATACTGGTGGTGCGATTAAAGGAAATCGTATTGATGTTCTAGTTGGTTCAGATGGTACTGCTAATAGCTGGGGGCGCAAATCAGTTAAAGTGAAAGTTATAGAGTAGTGTATGTGTATTAATATAAAAGGCGATTGCTTGAAAGTATGTAAGCAACCGCCTTTTATGGATTATTGAAAAGGATAAATCGTTTTACCTGTAATAATTTTATAGGCACTGCAAAATTGGTTTTGTATATACTCGGTATCTTTATTTTCTGGATATAATGTTGTTTCTTGAAGAGTAGAATGAAAAGAACGTAGTAAACAATTTAAGGCGAAGTATAATTCTTCTTGTGAACAATTTTGTTCTTTTGTAGCAGTGGCTAAAATGAGGTCTTTTGTCAAAGATGAAAAATTGATAGTGGATTGTTTCATAGTTAACTCATCCTCTCGAAGGTATTTTTAATCATGTATATGCGGAATTGGACAAACTATGTTCTTTTTTTATTTATAATTTCATGTACCGTAATGAAAGAACTTGCAATCATGCCGTTAAAATTGGTAAGATTGGATATAATCAATAGATGGAGTACATTACATAAAGAGAGTTGAATGATATGGGAGAAGTGCAACGTGAAAAAGTTGCTGTCATCATTGGACCAACTGCTGTTGGGAAGACGAAGTTAAGTATTGACCTTGCCAAAGCGTTAAATGGTGAAATTATAAGTGGAGATTCCATGCAGATTTATCGTACGATGGATATTGGAACCGCAAAGGTGACGAAAGAAGAGATGGACGGAATTCCACATTATATGGTCGATATAAAAAATCCAGAAGAATCATTTTCAGTTGCCGAATTTCAAGAACGTGTTCGTAAGCATATTCGAGAGATTACAGAGCGTGGTAAATTGCCAATTATCGTTGGTGGAACTGGTCTGTATATACAATCTGTTTTATTCGATTATCAGTTTACGGATGATGCTGGTGATGCTATATACCGAGAACAAATGGAAAAGTTAGCATTAGAACGTGGTGTGGAATATGTACATAAGAAATTACAAGAAGTAGACCCAGAAAGCGCTGAGCGTATTCATACAAATAATGTACGCCGTGTCATTAGAGCGTTAGAAATTTTCCACACGACGGGTGAAAAAATGAGTGATCAACTTGAAAAACAAGAAAACGAGTTATTATACGATGTTTCCTTAATTGGCTTGACAATGGATCGAGAAATGCTATACGATCGCATTAACTTACGAGTTGATATAATGATGGACCAAGGTTTATTAGAAGAAGTAGAAGGATTATATAATAGAGGGATAAGAGATTGTCAATCTATTCAAGCGATTGGTTATAAAGAGATATATGATTATTTTGAGGGTCGTGTATCTTTAGAAGAAGCGGTATCACAATTAAAGACGAATTCACGTCGTTATGCAAAACGTCAATTAACGTGGTTCCGTAATAAGATGGATGTCACATGGTTTGATGTTACAGACGGTGAAAAAACGTCAGAAATTTTACGATACATAGAAGGAAAGCTACAACTAAAGTCGAATAATAGTAAGTAGAGAAAAAGAGGAGGATTCGACATGAAGCAATCAATCAATATTCAAGATCAGTTTTTAAATCAACTCCGTAAAGAGAATACGTTTGTTACGCTGTACTTATTAAATGGTTTCCAGCTTCGTGGATTAATTAAAGGATTTGATAATTTTACAGTCCTACTGGAAACAGAAGGTAAGCAACAGCTTATTTATAAACATGCAATTTCTACATTCGTACCACAAAAAAATGTTTCAATTGAATTAGAGTAGTAATGAATTATTGTACATAACAAAAAAAGAGCGAGTTTCTCGCTCTTTTTTTATTTGCCATAAATAATAAATCGTGAAAATTAAGCGATTCTAAATACAGTAAGGCGGATGTTAGTATTTCCTGTCGCAGGGATCGTAATCTCGTTAAGAGTAGATTGGACAGAAATTCTTGAACCAGCTGCTAATGTTTCGATTGTAGTAAATGATAGTGAGTCGCCTATTAAATTTGAAGAGAAGTTATCAGTTGCAACTGCTCCATTAATTGAAATTCCTACTCCAAGTGGAGCGCATCCTGGCGCAGTTGTAGAAATGGATACGCTAATTACATAAATACCACCGTTGATAACTGTAACTGTATCTGTGCCATTAAAGATAATATTGTTTACGTTAATTGCAGTACTGAAAATAAAGTTATTAAATTGTAGTACTGTTTGTTGAATGTTGTTTGTTACAACAATTGTTGCTACAGGGAAGCTAGGCCCGGTAGGTCCGGTAACACCTATACCAGTAGCGCCAGTGGCACCTGTTGGTCCTTGAACGCCCTGAGGTCCAGTAGGTCCAGGAGGCCCACCGGAAGGTCCAGTAGGTCCGGTAACTCCTATACCAGTAGCCCCCGTTGGTCCAGTGGCGCCGGTAGCCCCCGTGTTACCTTGAGGTCCGGTAGCGCCGGTAGCGCCGGTAGCACCAGTGGCACCTGTGTTACCTTGAACGCCTTGAGGTCCGGTAGGGCCAGTAGCGCCTGTGTTACCTTGAGGTCCGGTAGCGCCGGTAGCACCAGTGGCACCTGTGTTACCTTGAACGCCTTGAGGTCCAGTGGCGCCGGTAGCACCAGTGGCACCTGTGTTACCTTGAACACCTTGAGGTCCAGTGGCACCAGTCGGTGTTACCTTGAACACCTTGAGGTCCAGTGGCACCAGTCGCGCCGGTAGCCCCTGTATTACCTTGAGGTCCGGTAGCGCCAGTAGCCCCTGTATTACCTTGAGGTCCGGTAGCGCCAGTCGCACCTGTGTTACCTTGAGGTCCGGTAGGGCCAGTAGCGCCTGTGTTACCTTGAGGTCCGGTAGGGCCAGTAGCGCCTGTGTTACCTTGAGGTCCGGTAGGGCCAGTAGCGCCAGTGTTACCTCGAGGTCCAGTGGCGCCAGTAGCGCCAGTGTTACCTTGAGGTCCGGTAGGGCCAGTAGCGCCAGTGTTACCTCGAGGTCCAGTGGCGCCAGTAGCGCCTGTGTTACCTTGAGGTCCGGTAGGGCCAGTAGCGCCAGTGTTACCTCGAGGTCCGGTAGCGCCGGTAGCGCCTGTGTTACCTTGAGGTCCGGTAGGGCCAGTAGCGCCAGTGTTACCTTGAACGCCTTGAGGTCCAGTGGCGCCAGTAGCGCCTGTGTTACCTCGAGGTCCGGTAGCGCCGGTAGCGCCTGTGTTACCTCGAGGTCCAGTGGCGCCAGTAGCGCCTGTGTTACCTCGAGGTCCGGTAGCGCCGGTAGCGCCTGTGTTACCTTGAGGTCCGGTAGGTCCAGTAGCGCCAGTGTTACCTCGAGGCCCAGTGGCCCCAGTAGCGCCAGTGTTACCTCGAGGTCCGGTAGCGCCTGTTGGCCCGGTAGGTCCAGTAGGTCCGTGAATGAATGAAGCAGAATTAACTAGGGCGGTTTGCAATGCTGCAATTAATTTAAGGAGCTCTTGAAGTGTGCAAGGGTCAATTCGGAATAGTTTTGTAATGGATAGTAAATAATTAATTAGATTTTGAAGCTCGATAAATACAGCGCTTGCTACGAAGGTTGGATTTTTTAATATAGTTATTAAGTTTTTAATAATTGCTAACCCTTGTGCTTTCAGGGAGGAAGTAGCATCTAGTGAACAAATAAATTTACTTAGTAGGTTCAATGTATCAATTAGATCTTCAATGTTTTGGGGAGATGGATTTGCGAAAAGTTTTGGGATTATTTTTGTTAAGTCGATAATGATTGCGCGAAATGTTCTAAGTTGTGCCTTAGTAACTGGGATTGATGGGGTGTTGGGGATTCGTCCAGCGCTACTTGGAAAGCATGGTTTGGAGAATTTGTTCTGACTGTCGTTATAATGAGACATTAAATCTCTCCTTTCTAATGAGGATATGAACGAAACTCATCATAGTAGATGCAAAAATTAGTTAAATGGTCATAGTAAAATCGTTTGTTTGAAGAAAAAATAGAAAAAACGCCTTATGATAAGGCGTTTTTTCTATTTTCTGCGTATTGATAATATCGTTTTAGTGAAATCTTTGATTTGAACCCAGCTAGCTTTATAATTTCTGATTCCGGAGTATCTTTTTTTATTAAGTTTAAAATATAGGTGTTACGAAAGTGTTGTCCTGAGATTCCTTTGCGTAAATTTGCTCTAGATACTTCAAGGCGAATCATTTTTTGGATTGCGATTTCTGTTAATCCTTTTGGTGCGTCATTTTCGTATACCCACCTGTATGTTCCGCGATTAAAATCGAATGCGACAAATAATGGGTCATTACTATGGTATTTTGGACGAACGGGTTCAGGGATGCTTTTGTAATAAGTATATAGTTGTTTTTTGTCTTTGCTGGTTAATGTAATTGTTCTTTCTACACCTGCGGTTGCAGGTATAGATAAAGTGTTAGTTTCAAAGTGGACATGATGCATAGTTAATGCTGTAAGTTCTTGTAAGGATAATCCATAGTCAATTAATAAATTCAAAATAGCGGTATTACGATCCATCAATAAAGGGCGTACAGGACGTTGCTTTTCTGAAAGTCCTTCCAATGAAGTGACTATATGTTTTAATCTTTTTTCTTCATCAGATGAAATGAAATCTTCATTGCGGAGTGTGCGGTCTGGTTGAATAGAAATTTCCATGTTCTTTAATGGGTTAGGAATGTTTAGAAAATGATGCATTCTATTTAATACAATAAATACGCGGTGCATCGTTTTTTCTGAGTAATGTCGATTCTTTTTTAAGTCGGAAAAGTAATCTTCGTAGTCTTTTGTACAAAGTGTAGCCCATATATTACTGGAAGGGAGCTTTTTGTTTTTTTCTAACCAATGTCCGAAATCTTCAATGTCATAAACATAACGTTTAATGGTTGAAGGTTTTCGGCCTTTATTCAATAAAAAAATAGAAAAGGCTTGTATTGTATCATGGAATTCCGTTGTCTCCATAGTCCCACCACCTTCATTATTTCTTTTATTATAGCAAACTTTTCTGAAAATAGTCATTTGCAAGGGAGACAAGAATAATAATATTTGGTGAGTGGATAAAATGAGGTGATTGTATGGAACAATCGATGCGAAAGAAAAATAATAATCAAATTAACATTGTGTTAAATCATCGAAAGAAAATTTCTTTACCGGCTGCAGAAAATAAAACAGTAATTTCGAGTGAAACTACTACGAAACACGAGATGTTGCAAAGAATTGAAGAAGAGATGGGAAAACTCGTTGGGATGGATGATATAAAAAAGATAATAAAAGAAATATATGCTTGGATTTATGTGAATAAAAAAAGACAAGAAATAGGATTGAAGTCTGAGAAACAAGTACTTCATATGTTATTTAAAGGGAATCCAGGTACAGGGAAGACAACTGTTGCTAGAATGATAGGGAAATTATTATTTGAGATGAATATTCTATCAAAAGGGCACCTAGTTGAAGCTGAACGTGCGGATCTTGTAGGAGAGTACATCGGTCATACAGCTCAAAAAACAAGAGATTTAATAAAAAAAGCAATGGGAGGAATTTTGTTTATTGATGAGGCGTATTCATTAGCCCGAGGGGGAGAAAAAGATTTTGGAAAAGAAGCAATTGATACGCTCGTAAAACATATGGAAGATAAACAACACGGTTTTGTATTGATTTTAGCTGGATATTCCAGAGAGATGAATCACTTTCTTTCATTGAATCCAGGACTACAATCTCGTTTTCCGTTTATAATTGAGTTTGCGGATTACTCAGTAAATCAGCTGTTAGAAATAGGGAAGAGGATGTATGAAGAACGTGAATATCAGTTATCGAAAGAGGCTGAATGGAAATTTAGAGATCATTTACATGCTGTAAAGTACTCATCGCAAATTACATCCTTTAGTAATGGGCGATACGTCCGGAATATTGTTGAAAAATCAATTCGTACACAAGCTATGCGGTTGTTACAAGAGGATGCGTATGATAAATATGATTTGATTGGAATATCAAGTAGTGATTTGATGCTTGAAGAGGAGACGCACAGTACGTAAACTGTGCGTCTGTTTTTTATATAAGTGCTTTATTATTTTTTTGCTTTTTCTTGATAAGATTTATGGAAACGTTCCATTTTAGCGCTTTTTTCGTGTGCAGAATTAGGATCATGTCCAATTTGACCTACTGAGCTTTTTTGAGCCCCTTTATTCACATGGTTTGTCATTTGTGTTCACCTCGCTTTGAGAATTAGTATAAACATTATGTGAGGAAAAACTCGTTAGAAAAGAAAAACCTCTTTACGATTTGTAAAGAGGTTGGATTGCTATTTATGCATTGAACGTTCGTTTGTGTCGATGCGTCTATGCGGTAAATGCCATTTGTAATGAATAGAAACCATGCGGAAGCAAACAATTAAAATGAATAAGGTGTATAGAGCCCAATCGCTAACAATAATTTGAGCGCCGATTAAGAAACCTGCCAGAATCGTCCAAAAAGCATATACATCAGCTCGAAGAACGAGAGGTTTTCTACGGGCTAAAAGATCGCGGATAATACCGCCTCCAATGCCGGTTAAAACGGCTGCTACGATTGTAGCGCTAATTGGTAAATTTAATTTTTGAGCGTATAATGCCCCTTGTACGGCAAATGCTGATAAGCCGATAGCATCAGTAATGTTTTCCCACTTTTTCCAGTGTTTAATTAATTTATTTGGAAAAAGAAAAATAATCGTCATTGATAAAAGTGCGATTTGGAATAACATGTCTTGTTGCCAAAACGCGACAATCGGATAGCCGATTAATAAATTACGAAGGGCACCTCCCCCAAATGCGGTTGCCATTCCTAAAATATACACCCCGAAAATATCATAATCCTCTTCCATTGCAACAATGGCTCCGCTTAATGCGAAAGCAATTGTGCCTATGATGCTAAAAATCTCCCATGCCATGAATTTTCTCCCCCGCTAACTAGATGAAATGTGCTTCCTCTGCTATTATATTAGAAGGTTTAAATTTCGAAAAGGATGAGTGAACATATTTGATGGAAGAAAAAGAAAAAGTCATATTAGTGGGCTGTCAATTGCCGCAAGATGATGATGAAAAATTTATGCATTCCATGAAAGAACTTGCATCATTAGCGAAGACTGCGCAAGCAGAATTGTTAGTGTCTACAACGCAAAAACGACCGAAGTTTCATCCGGCGACTTATATAGGTAAAGGTAAATTAGAAGAGCTTACGATGTTAACTGAAGAATTAGAACCGGATGTTATCGTTTTTAATAACGAATTAACGCCGAGTCAAATTCGGAATTTATCCGCAGTATTAGATGCGAGGGTAATTGATCGAACGCAACTCATATTAGATATTTTTGCGCAACGTGCGAAGTCGAGAGAAGGGAAGCTTCAAGTAGAATTAGCCCAATTGCAATATACAATGCCGCGTCTTATGGGACAAGGATTGTCTTTATCACGTCTTGGTGGTGGTATTGGAACGAGAGGACCGGGTGAGACGAAACTTGAGACTGATCGTCGTCATATTCGATCGCGCGTTGATGAAATAAAGAAGCAACTTGCAGTTGTTGTGGAACATCGAAAAAGATATCGTGAAAGAAGAAAAGATAATAAAGTATTTCAGGTTTCATTAATAGGATATACGAATGCGGGAAAATCTACGTTGTTTAATAGATTAACGGAAGCTGATACGTTTGAAGAAAACTTGTTGTTTGCAACGCTAGACCCGACGACAAGGAAGATGCCGTTACCTTCTGGTTATACAGTATTACTAACTGATACGGTTGGTTTTATACAAGATTTACCTACGTCATTAATTGCTGCATTCCGTTCGACATTAGAAGAAGCTGGTGAAGCGGATGTTATTTTACATGTTGTGGATTCTGCAGACCCTAATTATATAGGGCATGAGAAAACAGTAAAACAATTATTGTCAGAACTCGAAATTAATCATATTCCTATCATTACGCTATATAATAAAAAAGATGAATTACATCAAAACTTTATTCCGTTTCCGAAAAGTGATTTTTTAATGACTAGTGCTTTTGAAGAAAAGGATCTATTACATATAAAAGAAGCGATAGAAAAGAAAATGAAGGAAGAAATGAATCGTTATCAAGTGGAAATACCTCCGAGTGAAGGTAAGTTATTAACTCTATTAAAGACAGAGACACTATTAACGAAAATGGAGTTTTTGGAAGAGAAATTTGTATATGATTGCGCGGGGTATATTTTTGCTCATTCATCGCTTAATGTACAATTAAAGAGATTTTTAGTGGAAGAAGGAGAAAATAAAAATGTTTGATCGTTTGAAAAATGGAGAAAAAATTGCTCCAATCGTAAAAGAAGTAGAGAGCCAAATTACAGAAGTACATAAACGTGCGGATGAAGTAATTGAAAGCAATCAGTTTCGTGTATTAGAAAGTTTTCGTAAAAACAAAATTAGCGATTCACATTTTATTCCGACGACAGGTTACGGTTATGATGATATTGGCCGTGATACGTTAGAAAAAGTGTATGCAGATGTATTTGGAGCGGAAGCTGGTCTTGTTCGTCCGCAAATTATTTCAGGTACTCACGCAATTTCAACAGCGCTATTTGGTATTTTACGTCCAGGAGATGAGTTATTGTACATCACGGGTAAGCCGTATGATACGTTAGAGGAAATTGTTGGTGTGCGCGGAAAAGGTGTAGGGTCATTCAAAGAATATAATATTGGTTATAATGCAGTTCCGCTTACTGAAGAGGGGCTTGTTGATTTTGGAGCTGTTGCGGCTGCCATTCATAGTAATACGAAAATGATCGGTATTCAGCGCTCAAAAGGTTATGCTACTCGTCCGTCGTTTACTATTTCTCAAATTAAAGAAATGATAGCGTTTGTTAAAGAAATTAAACCTGATGTTGTTGTGTTTGTAGATAACTGTTATGGCGAGTTTATTGAAGAGCAAGAGCCATGTCATGTTGGTGCAGATTTAATGGCAGGTTCGCTTATTAAAAACCCGGGTGGGGGAATTGTTAAAACTGGTGGTTACATTGTTGGTAAAGAACAGTATGTTGAAGCGTGTGCATATCGTTTAACATCTCCAGGAATCGGTGCGGAAGCAGGGGCATCTTTATACAGTCTGCAAGAAATGTATCAAGGTTTCTTCTTAGCGCCGCATGTAGCAGGACAAGCGCTAAAAGGTGCGATTTTTACAGCTGCATTTTTAGAAAAGTTAGGAATGAATACATCACCAGCGTGGAATGCACCAAGAACGGATTTAATTCAATCTGTTCAATTTGATGACAAAGATCGCATGATTGCATTCTGCCAAGCAATTCAATATGCATCTCCGATTAACTCTCACTTCACTCCATATGCCAACTATATGCCGGGGTATGAAGATGATGTAATTATGGCTGCGGGAACGTTTATTCAAGGTGCAAGTATTGAATTGTCGGCTGATGGTCCAATTCGTCCGCCTTATGTTGCTTACGTACAAGGTGGGCTAACTTATTCACATGTGAAGATTGCGATTTGTTCTGCAATTGATGCATTAATTGAAAAAGAATTATTAACAATTTCTTAAAGGGAAGCTGTCGATTTCGACAGCTTCTTTTGCGTGAAAGTAATGATTTATTTCATTAGAAAAAAGAATGAAAAATTTTTTTAAAAAATCATGTAAGAAAAGCTAACATCTATTGACACTAAACATAACATGGTATAAAATGAGAAGCAGTTAAGGCGAAGGAGGAACTGAAACAATGAAAGAAGATAGACGTTCTGCCCCGCTGTTTCCTATTGGTATTGTTATGGATTTAACACAATTGTCTGCACGTCAAATTCGCTACTATGAAGAGCATAATCTTGTTTCTCCAACCCGTACAAAGGGGAATCGTAGATTATTCTCATTTAACGATGTAGATAAGTTGTTAGAGATTAAAGATTTATTAGATCAAGGCTTGAATATGGCTGGTATTAAACAAGTGTTACTAATGAAAGAAAATCAAACAGAAGCAGTGAAAGTAAAAGAAGAAACGAAAGAAATTTCAAAAACTGAGCTTCGCAAAATACTTCGAGATGAACTACAACATACAGGTAGATTTAATCGAACTTCATTGCGACAAGGTGATATTTCAAGGTTTTTTCACTAAAGAGAACTGATTCTGAAGGTGTTTAGAGGGACTAAGGAGGAATTTATAATGGCTAGGTACACAAAAGAAGATATTTTCCGTTTGGCGAAAGAAGAGAATGTAAAGTATATCCGTTTACAATTTACGGACCTTTTAGGGGTAATTAAAAACGTAGAAATTCCAGTGAGCCAATTAACAAAAGCTCTTGATAACAAAATGATGTTTGATGGATCTTCTATTGAAGGTTTCGTACGTATTGAAGAATCTGATATGTACTTATATCCAGACTTAGATACTTGGGTGATTTTCCCTTGGACAGCTGAAAAAGGTAAAGTAGCTCGATTAATCTGTGATATTTACAATGCAGATGGCACTCCATTTGAAGGGGATCCACGTAACAATTTAAAACGTGTATTAAAAGAAATGGAAGCTTTAGGATTCTCAGATTTCAATCTTGGACCAGAGCCAGAATTCTTCCTATTCAAAGTAGATGAAAAAGGAAATCCAACATTAGAATTAAACGATAACGGTGGATACTTCGACCTTGCGCCGATGGATCTAGGGGAAAACTGTCGTCGTGATATCGTTCTTGAACTTGAAGAAATGGGCTTTGAAATTGAAGCGTCTCACCATGAGGTTGCTCCAGGGCAGCACGAAATTGACTTCAAATATGCAAATGCAATTCGTTCATGTGATGACATTCAAACATTCAAACTTGTTGTAAAAACAATTGCTCGTAAACACGGTTTACACGCAACATTTATGCCAAAACCATTATACGGTGTGAACGGTTCAGGTATGCACTGTAACTTATCACTATTCAAAAATGGTGAGAACGTATTCTATGATCAAAACGGTGACTTACAATTAAGTGATGACGCTCGTCACTTCATCGCAGGTATTTTAAAACACGCACCAGCATTTACAGCGGTAGCAAACCCAACTGTAAACTCTTACAAGCGTTTAGTACCTGGATACGAAGCTCCTTGTTACGTAGCATGGTCTGCACAAAACCGTAGTCCATTAGTACGTATCCCTGCATCTCGTGGTATTAGCACACGTGTAGAAGTACGTAGTGTTGACCCAGCTGCAAACCCGTATTTAGTAATGGCAACATTATTAGCAGCAGGTCTTGATGGAATTAAAAACAAATTAACTCCACCAGCTGCAGTAGATCGTAACATCTACGTAATGACAAAAGAAGAGCGCGAAGAAGCAGGTATCGTTGATTTACCGGCAACATTAGCGCAAGCTTTAGTTACGTTACAATCAAATGAAGTGGTATGTGGTGCACTAGGTGACCATTTACTTGAGCACTTCATCGAAGCGAAGGAAATTGAGTGGGATATCTTCCGCACACAAGTTCACCAATGGGAACGCGATCAATATATGTCTCTATACTAAGAGGCTCAAACCCTTGACACACAATGTGTTGAGGGTTTTTTTATTTTGTGGGTAAAACACTTTTATTTGAAAGAAGAGTAATTCACCCACAAAACACCCACAAAAAAACCAAAGTTACCCCAATACATTATTCATATAAGCTTCAAACCCCGAAATAGAATCCTTATTAATTTTGTCGCTAATATGAGAATAAACGTTAGAAGTAATTTCTATACTCTTATGACCTAGTCGATCTTGAATGTATTTCATACTGGCACCAGACTCTAATAAAAGAACCGCGTGGGTGTGTCGTAATGAATGTATTTCTAATCTAGGTAAATTTGCTTTCTTAAGTATGCGTGAGAATGCATTGAACAATGTTGACTTCGGTAAGAACTTTCCATCTACTCGTGAAAAGACTAAATCTAATTCATGTTCATACGCATCTTGTAAAACAAGCTTATTAGCATTTTGCCACTTTTTATGTGCCAGCAGTTCATCAACTAATGATTTAGGAATCATGATAGTACGTTTAGAAGTAAATGTTTTTGTATCCCCGAATAATTCTTCTTTTGTTTTAGCTGTAAAATCCAATGTTTTAGAAATAGTAATAGTATGTTCTTTTAAATTTATGTCTTTCCATTGTAAAGCAGCAGCTTCACCTTTACGCATACCAGTATTCAGAAGTGCCTTGAAAAAGATGTAATAAATATAGTTGTATTGATAAGAAGTCTTTAAGAAAAGGGGAATGTCCTCACTTCGCATATATTTTAGCCCTTCTCTTTCTTTATTGTTCTTATTTGAAATAACGACTTCTTCACAAGGGTTGTTCTCGATTTTTTTTAAGCTAACAGCCTTTTTCATAGCATTGTTCATTGTTCCGTGGATAATTTGAACAGTTCGTTTACTGTAACCCTGATCAGTTAAGGAATTAATAAATTTTTGATACATCATTGGTTTGAGTTCTTTTATGTTCATGTTTTGAAAGTAGGGGATGATATGCTTTTCGATGTTACGTTCATGCAAGATAAAGGTGTTTTTTCTTACATTGTCTTGCTTAAATAATTTTAACCAGTCTCTAAGGTAATGTTTTAAAGAAGTAGGAGTAATCTCAACTTCTAAACCGTTTAATAATTTCTTTTCTTCTTCAGCAGCCGCAAGTTGTGCTTCTTTTTTCGTCTTGAATCCACGTTTTGATTTCTCTTTATATTTTTGAGTATAAGGGTCTTTAAATCTCACTCGGAATTCCCAAACATCTCCGAATTTTCTGAAGCTAGCCATTATAACATTCCCTCTTTCCTTATAATTGTAAAGTGGCTAGATTACTCATCCAACCACTTCACAGGAGTCTCTTTATAACCTGAAACTTCATATTTTATTTCACCATCAACAATATGGATTTTCTCAACGATAGGGACCTTTTTAAATTCTACTTGTTTGATGGTGGATTTCTTTCGTTTTTCTCGTTCGGCGTTTAAATCAATAATCAAAATATCTTACCTCCTTTAGTAAGGCTTATAAAATTCTAACAGTTCAACTGGAATGTCATTTTTGTATGCTATACATGCTTTTGTATCACCAGGTTGAATGGTCTTTTTATCAATTAACAAAAGCGCAGCAAACGTATTTGCTTCTATCTCTAATTTATCAACTGAAAAGAATGTATTCTTACGAAGAAAAGGTGTGTTTGCATGAGTGTGTAGGATTGCATGTCCTAATTCATGTGCACAAACAGTTCTTTGCATGGATGGAGACAAATGATTATTAATAACAATGAAACGATTTCTTTTTTCATATTTATAAAATCCGTTTATTTCTTCGTGTAAATCCCAAGTTAGTACATTTATTTTTAAGTAATCTGCAAGCTCATAGGGGTTATTCGTGTTGTATTTTGTGCAAAGTTGTTGGACTAGATCTCTTATGACGAATTTCAATGTTTTCCCTCCTAAGCTCGCATCAGTTATCGTCAGTACTACGATATTTCTTAGGAACGTATTTTTTATTGATTACTTTAGTTTGTTTCACGATGTACTCCATTGCATCTAATAAAGATTCCACAGCTTCTTCACTCATAGGCTCACCAGAGAACATTAATCCGTCTTCCCCCTGAAGATCTCTTTTTATTTCTTCCATTCTTTTTGCTATGTCTTTATCATCTTTTTGTGTTAATTGCTCTTTGGGTTGGTCTGTAACAGCTCGTCCTAGTAGATAGTCAGCAGAAACTGAAAAACAATCAGCTAATTTACTTAGGACATCATGTGGAGGGAATCTTTCTTCTGATTCATAGTAGCCTATCATCCTTTGGGATACTCCGATTTTTTCAGCGAGCTGTTTTTGTGTTAAATTTTCTTTTTTTCGTAAAGATTTTATTCTAAGACCTATCATATTGTTCACCTCTCTAATTGAACTAATTGTTCACTTTAGAAAAAGTTTAGCACAAATTGTTCTTTTTTGCATTGACATAGAACAAAAAGTTCTGTAATCTGTATTTAGAACATATAGTTCTTTTTGGAGGTGACTAAATGAAAAACAAATTAAACTACCCACAAAAAAACTTATATAAAGAAATTGCAAGTCATTGTGGAGTTACTGAACGATATATTCGAATGATTGATCAAAAAGAAAGAACGCCTTCAATGGAAACAGCTAAGAAGATTGCAAAGTTTTTTGATATGAATATCGATGATATTTTTTTTAGTAACAAATCGAACTTTAAGTTCTTTTTAGTGGCGTGTTGGTCTGAGAAAAATAAAAAGGAGGTTTCATAATGGGGAAATTAGCGTTAGTGAGTGACAAACAACAAAATAATGTACTAGTTTTTGAAAACAATGGAGAGGTTGTAACAGATAGCTTAACTGTTGCTGAAATGTTTGGAAAAGAACACAAGAATGTAAATCGTGATATTGAGGTGCAATTAGAAAAATTGGCAGAAGCAAATGAAGCAGAGTGGGGGGCGCTCAACTTTGGGCAGACCCAGTATCAACATCCTCAAAACAAACAATGGTATAAAAAATATTTATTAACAGAAGATGCATTTGCAATTGTAGCAATGTCCTATGTGACTCCAGAGGCAATGAAAATGAAAGTAGAGTTTTTACGAGAGTTTAAAAGAATGAAAGAACACATCGAAAAAAGAATGCAAATTCCTGGGGATACATTTGGACAAATCGAGTTGATAGCAGCAGGAACTAGTAACTTAAATAAAAGAGTTTCTTCGTTAGAGCAAGTAGTTGAAAAGCAATTAACTGTAGATTACGGACAACAAAGAGTAATTGAAAAAACGAAAGCCAAACGAATCTATTTTTTATGGGAGAACGAACATATAGATAGGGAAGTTCATGATTCAACTCGTAAGCTATTTGGATTACTAGGACGTAATTTGAAAGATGCATTCAATGTAAATAGTTACCGTGACATTTTGAAGAAGGATTTTGAGGAAGCTTTAAACTTTATAAACGGCTGGAGACCAATGGTTTAAAAATAAGGAGGGAACAATCATGTTTAATGTTCAAATAGATGAAAATGTTGTGAAGGAATTATGTGTGGAAGAAATTCAAAAGAAGGTTAAAGAGTACGATGCTGAGTTAGCCTTTTGGGATACTAAGGAGCTTAAAAAACGTGTATGTATGTCGTGGAATACAATTCAGGATCAGTTTTTCTTTGATCCACGCTTCCCAAAATTCAAAGTGGGTAAGAAATGGTATTTCCCAGCAAAACAAGTACAAGCATTTTTAGTGGAATGGGCAGAGGAAAGGATGGATTAATGATGTTTACAATTGATTACAACAATGTAAAAGTATCTGATTATCTTAGACTACTAGCACATTATAAATTGCCAAATAAAAAGCAGCGTCGATTAATAGAGAATAGGTTTGTATGTCTAAATGCTCTTTTTAAAAAGGCTGGTGAATCTAGTGGGAATTGAAAATTTAGTGTTACCAGAGGATACGGAGTTAGCGAAATCTTTACGTAATAAGAAGGAGAACTACATAAAGAATCAATTTTTGTTAACTCGTATTGCAAGTAAGAAAAATGTAGAGGGTAAAACGAAAGAATTCTATGAGGCTTGTAAAGAGTATGAGGCATGTGGAGAAAAGGCAAAAGAGTGTGATAAGCAATTAAAGGAATTGATATTTAAAAAGAAAGAAAATGATAGAGTTCAGCACGTTGTAGAGCGTATGCGAGAGATTGGAATTAAAGAGGATGTTATTCAAAAGGTCTTATATAAATAAAAAGAAACCCATTGCAGTGGGTTCCATTGAAAAACAAATCCAAAGTCAGTATATCACATGGGGTGATTACGTGGAAGAGACAATAGAAAATCAATTATTACAAAAGAAGGTTGAAAAGGCTGTAAGTAGCTTGAAACTTATATCCGCACAAGAAGCAGATACCTGTAGAAAGTTAGATATAGATTATGTGATTACCATATTAACTAATAAACCATATGGCAGTATGCCGTTTTAGGAGGCTATAAAACTATGAAACTGTACGAATTAACAAGTAACTTCAATCAATTACAGCAAATGATTGAAGACGGGGTAGATCCAGAGGTAATTAACGATACACTTCAATCAATCAGTGAAGCAATTGAAGATAAAGTACAAGGTGCAGCGTTATTGATTCGTAATATAGAAGCGCAAGTTGAAGTGATTAAGGGAGAAGAAAATCGCTTGGCTGAACGTCGTAAGTCTTTTGAGAACAGCTGTAAAAATATTAAGGATTATTTATATCATCAGATGGTTGCTGTGGATAAAAAACGTATTAAAGGTGCATTGATAACAGTAGGTATTCAAAAGAATCCAGCAAGTTTAGATATTGCAGAGGATGCAATTATTCCACCAGAATACATGATTCCGCAGAATCCGAAGATAGATAAAAAAGCATTATTACTAGCGATTAAGAATGGCATGAAGTGGGATGGTATTTCATTAAAACAAGGTGAGAGTGTGAGAATCCGATGAATGAGATTAAAAATTACTTTGCAGAATTAGCATCTATTGACGTTAGTAAGCATGTAGAGAAGAAAGGCCGTTTTAGTTATCTGAGTTGGTCATGGGCTGTAGACCAACTCTTGAAAAAACATCCTGATGCTACATGGCAAGTTGTTAGATTTGATGGATTACCTTATATGAAAACAGAAGTTGGGTATTTTGTAGAAGTTGAAGTAACGGTAAATAACATCACACGTTCGCAAATTCATCCTGTATTGGATAACTATAATAAGCCAATCGCAAAACCTACGTCATTCCAAATAAACACCTCGATTCAAAGGTGTCTAGCAAAAGCCATAGCACTACATGGTTTGGGTTTATATATCTACTCGGGTGAGGATATTCCACAAGATGATGAACCAAAACAAGCAGCTAAGCAACTAGATAACGTTCCGCAACAGGAGCAAGCTCGACAGACAGAGGTCGCAAATGAACAAAGAATAAAAGCAATTCATGTGCAAATTAGAGAGTTATCAGAAGTGTATAACATGCCATTTGAAGAAACAAAAAATACTGTAAAACAGTCATTAGGAATTCAATCTTTCAAAGGAATGACAGTGCAACAAGCATCTCAGTTACAAAAAACAATAACATCGTGGTTAAACGAAGCGAAAGAAAAGCAACAGCAAGCACAATAGGTGGGTGACTGAAATGAAAACGATAGTAAGAGATGGTTCAATGCCAATAGCTTTGAATAGGAGTTTAGGTACTCGGTATTTACGTGATAAAAGGTTATCTGAATTACTTAAGCGCTGTCGTCGCTTAGAGAATGAAGGGTTTGATTACTTATTTCCTATTCGAAAGGTGTTAGAAACAGTTAAACATAGAAATGATGAAAATCCTCATCTGTTTAAAGGTTGCCTTGTGATGGATCGTGACCGTGGATTCTATTATGAAGTTGTTATGAGGAAGGTGAAGGGATGAGCAATTTATTAATTCATGAAGAACCATTACTTGTTCTTCCGGGGTTGGCAACGAAAATTGGATTGAATGAAGCTATATTTTTACAACAGATACACTATTGGTTAAAGCGTTCCAAACATTTTTATGATGGAAGACCGTGGATTTATAATAGCATTCCAAAATGGCAAGAACAGTTTCCTTTTTGGGGAGAATCAACCATCAAAAGAACCATTAAAAATCTTGAAAATATCAATGTATTGGTTATCGGCAACTATAACAAGAAAAAGTTTGATAAAACGAAATGGTACTCAATAGATTATACATTTCTTCGTCAGTTAGAATCGACCGACGATGAGGTCAATTTGACCCCACGAGCAGGTCAAGTTGACCTGATGGAAGAGGTCAATTTGAACCGACCAATACCAGAGAATACACAGAGAGTAACAACAGAGACTACAGCAAAAGAATATATAGTCGAGATAGTAAACTATCTCAACGACGTGTGTGGTAGTAGTTATCGTTCAACATCTAAGAAAACACAGTCATTAATTAAAACTAGATTAGTAGAAGGATTCACTGTGGATAACTTTAAAACTGTGATTGATACAAAAGCTAAAGAATGGCTAAGAACGGAACAAGCAAAGTATCTAAGACCAGAAACATTATTTGGTACAAAGTTTGAAGGCTATTTACAACAAGGAAAGGTGGAAGGAAAACATGGCTCTAGTAAAGGTAACAGATATAGCAAAGACCCTTTCGAAGAAGATGATCTTCCTTTCTGATACATGTGAGGTTTGTAAAAAAGAACGTAAACGTACTGTTAGATACATGAAGATAAATGGTGAAGTAGTTTGCCCGGTATGTAAGTTGGCAGAAGAGAATCAAAAGCTAGAAGCCGAAATGAATGTATTTCGAGATGAGAAGGAACAGAGAAAACGTAAAAGTATGTTTTACGATAAGAGCTTGATTAAAGATGAAACAATTAAACTTGCTAGATTCTCAACTTTTAAATCTGATTGTGAAGAGGATGAAAAGAATTACACCTTAGCAAAACGAGCACTTGAAGATTACTTGGATGATGTGAGGTTTAATTTAATTCTAGTAGGAAAAGTGGGTGCTGGTAAAAGTCATCTTGCTTATTCAATTGCTCATGAAATGAATGAGAATAGCGCAGGAACGGTTCTTTATGTTTCTGTATCAGAACTATTTGACTATATACGTTCTACGTTCAATGGGCAATCTGAGGAATCTGAACATAGCATTGTTAATTTACTAATTAGTGCAGATTTATTAGTCATTGATGATTTGGGTGCTGAGTTAGGTGATATGGATGCTGCTGATCCGAAGGCGACTGCATTTGTGAATCGTGTACTGTTTAAAGTCTTTGATGGAAGACAGGGAAAGAAAACGATCATTACAACAAACCTAACAGGTGAAGCTGTGATGAAAGCTTACGACGAACGTATTACGTCACGTATGTTCAATACATACAGACATATTGAGTTTAAGTATACAAGAGATAAGCGGAAAAGAAAGTTACCTTTTTAAAGGGGAGACGAACTGATATGACTATTACTGTAATTCGTCCTAATGTCCATATTTCAAGCGTTAGTAGTTGGGGGATGGTATTTACACCATCTCCGACAAATAACGCTGAATGGTCATGTGAGGACTATAAAAACACAACGGGGAAACGGATTGAAGAAATGTTAAAGAAAGCGAAGGGGAAAGAATGAAAACATATACAGGATTTGAAGCGATTGAAAGAATGAAAACAAATTGGATTAAAGAAAAAAATGATTATTTTGCACACACATTAAAAAAAGGGAAGCATGAAGTTTTGGGAATTAGTAGTCAGCGTATTGTACCATCTGCCATCGGTATGAACTTCTTTTTTGAAAACGAGTTTGTAGATTATGAAAAGCCATTGAATTTAGAGTACGGTGAAATGTTTGTAATGGAAAGCTCAAATGGGAAATGGTACGGAATTTTAAAAGAAGAGACTCAAACTAAGTATTACTTAATCATGGGGTTAAAAGTAGGAGAATATCGTTTCTATGAAAATGGATGTTCTTTCAAAAGATATCAGGGACGTACATTCCGAAAGGCAACAGATGAAGAGTTAGAAGAATTTGAGCGTTTCATGGTGTTCTATAAGAAAGATCGTAAAATGGACGAGTTTAAATTAGGTGACATTTGTGAACGTGAAGATGTCCTATATAAAGTAGTTGTTCAGACTGAGGATAACAAATTTGAGGGTGTTTTAGGTTGTGTAGCAATTAATGAAAAAAATACTCCAGTAAAATACTTTCCAGTGAAAAGTATGGAATTACAATTTTGTGTCGAGGACATGGTGGGGTAATTTTGCATCAACACATCATAGATCAACTGATTGATAGAGGTATTTATAAATCCAAGGACGGGCTTCGAGATTTATTCGAATGCTCGTTTGAGGAGTTAGTGGAATTGTTGGAGGGAGAAGAGTGAGCTTTAAAAAGGAAATGGCGATCATTTTAGTCAGCTGGCTTTTAATCAGTGTGACTATATTCTTACTAAAATACAAACTTGGAGTGAACTTATAATGATTCAGTTACACACAATTACATCTGAAGAGAAGAAACAAAACTTTGATATTACAGAACTATTCGAAATGCAAAAAGAACTGGATAAACGAATTGGATATAAAGGAAATGACAAAATGGATATGTTATTTCGTGCATTACTGGTGGAAATTGGTGAAGCATGGAATGAAACTCGAGCGTTTAAGATGTGGAGTACAGGATTTGGAGTTCCTAAGAATGGACTATTAGAAGAGTTAATTGATGGTCTCCACTTTCTCATGAACATTGTAATTGAATTAGATAAGTGTACATGGAGACATGAACTCATTCCATCGTTCAGTATGCAATCGATTATGAGAAAAGATACAAGTAATGTAAATATGCTGTTTGAATGGTACATGCAAGATGTGTTAACCGCAAAAAGAGCATGGTGTCAGTACAGAGATTTAACTACAACGATGGGACATTTAAGACGAGCGTTTGGTATCTTCTTTCGTATTTGTTATTTGTATGGATTTACCTATGAGGATGTTATTGATTCATATAAGGAAAAGAATGCGGAAAACTTTGAGAGACAGGATAACGGATATTAATGAAATTTGAATTTTATAGAACAACAGAATGAGGAAAGATGATTAGAGTATTAGCGAAAACCAACTCTAATCATTTCTTCATCTTTTATTTCAATTACGAATTTATATTCCTTATCTAATAGCCAGTAATAAAAACTAACTGCATCAATGTCAATGAGTGATTGGAATACTTTATCAAGATTTGTACTTACTACAGGAATTTCATAGTTATCCCATAATATAAAAATCTGTTCATCAAAATCTAGTTGATTTGCTCTAATCAGGGAAATTAGTTGTTCTTTATTTGAGGCTATTAATTGATTGTCTATCTGTTCCCAATCTATTTTTCCAGAGACGGTTATAGGAAATAAATTAATTAAATTATTAGCAATCTGCTGGCTTTTCTCCTGAGAGAAAATTAGGGTTTTGTCTCCTAAGGATTCAAGACATTCAGTAAACAAAGGATTTGTATCGGTTTTGTTTTTTGTTTTCAATTTCTTTAATTTTTGTTGCATTTTCCATTGTCTTGAGGATCTATCATTCATTTTTAACATTCCTTATAAAATTATTTAAGAATGAGTATAGCATATAAGGGCAGGTCTTATGAAAATAAATTTTTAAAATATAAATTAAACAAAAGCGTTATTTTATAGAAATGTGAAAAGAGCACACAGAAAATGTGTACTCATAACAATCTAAATTATTTTAAGGACCATGATATATCATCAAGGGCTTTATAAATATAGCTATACATGCGGTAAAAGAGATATTTTGGATTGTATTTTTGTTTCCAGTTCATAATAATCACCTCTCATACAAATAGTTTAATTATATTATACAGTCGTTAATTCGAATGTTAAGAAAATTCAATGTGAATTTAGGTAAATTTAAACAAAATAGTTATTTGAGAGAAAAAGAATTATTTCAAATGTTGTAGTTGCGATTCAGCCATTCCAGCGCCAATAATAGCACCAATAATTAATGCGCAAGTAATTAAAATACCTAAAATAATTAACATAGCAAAAGTAATTTTTTTCGCTGTATCTCCTTTTGGGGCAAGAATAGCTAAAACAATTGAGATAGGTATTAAATAAATTAAGTAATTGTTTGTATGCCCAGATAATGAAGCAAAAAACACGATTGAAGTTAAAAACATTGAAATAAAACCAAAGTATTCTCTCATTTTGTTATCCTTTCCCGAAAAATGAATTATACAGATTATACCATGAGGGAATTGAATCAGAGTAATTTAAAAAAACGCTATTTGGTATGTAAATAGAAGAGCACGTTGAAAAGTGCCCTTCTGTAACGACTATCCACTCTAAAAAGAAATGATGCAATCTATCATATGAAATTATGTAGATTTAGTTGTGTGTATTTTCTATAAACATTTCATTGTGTCATAAATAAAAAGGCGGTTGTTTCCGCAACCACCTTTCAGTAAAACAAAAGCACTTTTTCAGAAATAAAATATGGATGATTCCTGAAAAGGTTATAGGATGTAAACCCATTTTTATAATTCAAGTGACGAGCTTAATTTATAAGAAAGGACTAATTACAGCATATGAAAACTTGTCTAACAAGGTTACAAATTCATTAAGAAATGGAGAATTCAAATATGGATGTAAAGCTACTAGCACATACGCAATTATCTGAGGAATTTGTTAATTATTTATCACTTGTATCTGGTATTGGAGAGGAAGGTTTTGATCCTACCCATGGGCAAGTGATAGCTTTATCAGCAATCCGTACGTGCTACTCGCCAAATAGACCTAGTAGGATTGCAACTTTAGAGGGAGAGAAGTACTTCAAAGGAAAAGCAACTGATGGGAAAGGTGGAAAAGAAGTAGATCGGCTCATTAGACATATTGTAGGTTCTGGACATACTTCAACACTGGAGCATTTAACATATACCTTCGCAGTAGAAGGAGTTAGTAGGGCATTACTTACACAGTTAACCCGTCACCGTGTAGGATTCAGTTACTCAGTCCAATCTCAAAGATATGTACGCATGGGAAGCGATGATAAGATAGGTGGATTTGATTTTGTAGTGCCTGAAACGGTTAAAGCAAAAGGAGAACAAGTAGTTAAAGCTTACAATGAGATGATGTGCAAACTACAAAGTGATTATGATCTGCTTAGAACATTAGGAATTCCTGCTGAGGATGCTCGTAGCGTACTTCCAAACGCAGCTACAACTAATCTAGTATTAACAGTCAATTTACGGGGGCTTTTAGATTTCTACAATAAGCGTCGAAAAGGGAAAGGTGCTCAAGCTGAAATCGCAGAGTTGGCAGAGCAATTAAGGCAAGAAGTTGTAAAAGTTGAAAAGTGGGTAGACGAGTTTTTCGGAAGTGGAAAGTAACAGAAGTCTAGAAAGATTACAAATAAAAGAGCAGCTAGCAAAAGCTAACTGCTCATCTCCAGGGGAATTGGAGACTGGTGTATCTATAGTATTGACGGAATATTTATTTTAAATCCAATTTATTTAAACTAAATATTCCAACAGCTACAATGGCTGCACCTACTGCAGAACCTAGCCAGTCTCTCCAGCCTAATGTATTTAAAGGTGTATCTGTTAGATCCATAATTAAGAAGATAGCAAACATTAATCCACCGAATGCTAAGCATCCCCAAAATGTTTGTAAAGATTTAATTATCTTCTTTCTGAACTTGTTCATATAAAATCACCCTTAACAGAACTTTGTATTTTTATAAATAAATTATTGCATGTATGAAAATTGAAAGTACAGAATATGCAATATTGCATATTGGAAATTAACAAAATAATCTTTTTAAAGAAATGGAGATTTATAAATGGGGAAAAGTCAAAGAGATAAAGGTATGAGACGTGAAAGAGAATTTGCTAGTTTGATAGGTGGTACTCGTGTACCGCTCTCTGGTGCGATGGACGGGTATTCAAACGATGTGAAGGGTTTAGGTCTTGAATGGGAAGTAAAAGCGAGGAAAGAGGGATTCAAGACGTTATATAACTGGTTAGAGGATGAACGTGAACAGCCAGATGCATTAGCAATAAAAGCGGATAGAAAACCGTGGTTGGTAGTTATGCCGTTGGATACATTTTTGAAAATAGTGAAGGAGTGAGAGTATGTTGGATATTGCCCTACCTGTTCTTAACAAAGAGCAGACGAAAAAGAATGTGCTTCAAGCTTTGAAAAAGTATCATTTATTTTTATCAAGTATAGATGAAAGGGATATTGAACGTGTACAAAATGGTAAGGTGATCGGCATGAGTAAAACGCTTTTAGAACGAATCAACTATATCCAAGAAATAAGAAAAGGTGTAGAGAAGCTGGATGCATGGGATAAGCAACTTATTGAGTTAGCTTATCTAGGGAAAGAGAAGCCTAGTTGGATAAAGATGTGTAGGCTATTGAATATGTCTCAGCCGGATTATTATAGGAAGAGGAATAAGGCTTTGTGTGAGTTGGCTTATAAGTTGGAAATTGAAGTTGAAGAATAATATGAAAATCCAAATGATGTTTTATTTTTATATATTGATTTTAGGTTTTTTGTGAGATAATCTTTTAAGTGAAATAAGCCACTGGTGAAAAAATTCAAAGAGGGAGATAAAGTTTCTGATGAATAAAAAAATCATAGAAAATATTTTGGAGGAGGCTATAGAGGAACT
Source organism: Bacillus sp. BD59S (assembly GCF_007363175.1). Lineage (NCBI taxonomy): Bacteria > Bacillati > Bacillota > Bacilli > Caryophanales > Bacillaceae > Bacillus > Bacillus sp. BD59S. The sequence goes on along the minus strand of NZ_CP034686.1, from coordinate 3,394,028 downwards.
CAGAGAAGAAATTAAAGTTGAAATAAAAAGTGAGATAAAACCTTTGGTTAAAAATATTATTATAGAAGAGTTAAAAGGAAAAGTTTGTAAGGAGTCCCGAAATAAAGAGGACATTAAAAAAAAGAACTCGAAGATAAATATATTTAGATTTATATTACCTGTAGGTGCAGCATATGCACTATATATTTTTACTGCTTTATTTTATTTGCTGGGAGTGAAATGGAGTTTTTACTTTATAGCAGAAAATGTTGGTGGAACAATTAATTTTAAAACCTTTATCAGCTGTATTATATTGGGGGTTTTTATGTGTATTTTCTTAAAAGTTTCTCATGTTTTTTATAGATTAAAACAAAATAAGAGTACAGTATTTCTATATGGATTATTCGAGTATAGCCTTGGTTTAATAATTTTAGTAACGACAGGATTAATCTTTATAGAAGAGTTTTTACAAAAGCCAGCGACTATTATGGGAATCAAAGTGGCTACTTACACTACCTTTTATGGAGCCTTATATGTAATGGTTCGAGGGTTGGAGACCGCTAGAAGACATTTTAATCCAGAGGGGCCGGCGAAAATCTTTTTTATGGATATAACAAAGGAAACCTATGTATCTACTTTTTTTAATAAAATTTTGACATGGAAGTAGAAAGTTAAATAAAGAGGTACGAGATAGTTTGTTTTTATGTATAGATATATATAGGCATTATGTGAGAATTTTTAACCTTATAATCAACCAAATTGAGTCATTTATCCGTATAAATAGATGACTTCTTTTTTTTGTAAATTAACAGTAGGAATACTTTTAAGGAGAGAATGAAATAATGGAACAAGTTGTGAGAGAGTATTTTTCACCAAGTAAACAATATAAAGTACAAATTATAAAAAGAAAAGATAATTTGTATACAACAGAAGTTTATAGGTGGATGGAGGATTGTGGATATGAGTTTTGGAGTTCTATTGATCAAGGGTTCTCTTTGATAGATAGTGAGGAGCATGCAGAGAAGATAGCTATTGAACAACTTAAGGGATGTTCAGGGGAAAATATAACTTAAAGGTAATGTTATTCTGATAAATACTTTGAAAATAAATATCGGTTTATTATATGGGTGTAAACAGGAAAATAAGGTGATTAAAATATATTATAATAACATAATTTAAAATTAGAAAAGGAGGTGAACAAGTGTACGTTGTGTATGATATACTAAAATAGAGGGGAGATGTGATGTTATGTCTAGACGAGAAGCGATTAATGAGCTTGCTTATAACTTGCATGATATACTCAATTTAGAGATACCAGTTGAAATTGAAGAGATTCCAGGAGCATTAGGTGGAGAACTTCGATATGTTGATAGTTTAGAAGATGGAATGGAAGCTAAAATCGAAAGATTATCTTCGGAGAATAAAAAGAAATTTAGAATTACTCTACAAAGAGAAGCGTGTGAAAAAAGAAGAAGGTTTTCTATCGCTCACGAACTTGGTCATTTGTTTATTCATATGAAGTATTTAATTGATCAAAAAGAGTGGGATAAAAGTCAGGAATACAAAGATTCGGTTTATTATCGGTATGGATATGGCACAGAAGAAAATGAGGCAAATGAATTTGCTGGAGCGTTTTTAATGCCAGAAAAGCAGTTTATTAAATTTGCAAATGAAAATTTCCGACATGGTAAATACTATTTAGAGCCAATTGCTGAATATTTTAATGTATCTGTTCCAGCAGTAAAAACGAGAGGAAGATGGTTAGGTTTATTTAGTTGGGAGGATTAAGTTGTGCAAATAGATGTTTCTGCAGTTACAGGAAAACTGACGGCTGTTCAAAAAATTATGGGTACAGAGGCAAATTTATCTGGAATATATATTTTTTATTCATTTGACCTTGTTAATTCTACTAGTTTTAAAGCTAAGTTTTCAGATGATTGGCCGCCTGTTGTAGAAGATTTTTATTTAATGATTAAGGAAAAATTGACACTATTACACGAAGGTATAAAAGTTTGGAAACATATTGGTGATGAGGTTTTATTTTATAAAAGGGTAACAGACCTAAGGGAGCTTTATAACGCGCCTAAATATGCTTTAGATGTAATTAAAGCATTAAATCAAGAGTTGAATAGGAAGTTTCCAATAACTAAAAAGAATCTTGACTGTAAATCAACTATTTGGCTCGCGCAAGTCGAAGATAAAACTAAGGAAGAGAATATAGGTGGATCTTCAAAAAATATAGTATTCCTTGTAGATGGAGTAAGAGGAGAAGGAGCAAAAGATTTTTTAGGACCAGATATAGATAGGGGATTTCGCCTTTCAAGATATGCACATAAACGGAAGATTGTAGTAAGTCCGGAATTAGTATATATCTTATCATTAAGACGAGATCTTGAAGCTAAGGCTGAAAGTGAGCAAAAATATAATGTTGATGAGGCTTTTAGGATAGTAAACTATCAAAAGTTAAAAGGTATTTGGAATGATAGGCTTTACCCAATAGTTTATTTTTATGATAAGTGGAATAAAATAGATGAGACTTTCGATTATGATGACATTATTAATAAGTCACCATTATTGATCGACATGTTATCGCAAAATGAGAATCCTGAATCAAAAATAAAATACATAGATAGAATTTTTAAGGATTTAGGAAAAGATGAGGAAGTACAAAAATTCATAGAAATAATAGAAGATACAAGACCATTAAATGATGAGCATACAATTACCCCGTTAGTACCTGTTCAGAGGATATCCGAAGTTCATTGTGTAGCAGTTTGTTTTAATAATGATGGACATATTTTATTGGGTAAACGTCCACAAACAAAACGTACGGCGGCTGGCAAGTGGGAGTTTGGTTGCGGGCAATTAAATGTGTTTAAAGATTTTGAAACAGCTCTTGTTGAGAGTTATAAACAAGACTTTGAAATAGAAATTAATTTTGGGAATGAGTTGAGGCCTGTACGTACATTTGATATTCCTAACCCATCGAGGAGAATATCAGGTATTATATTTATTGCTCGAACTAATGATCGACATATCAAAAATAATGGTCATGATCAAGTGAAATGGTTTAATCCTGAAAATTTAGCAGGGATTAACCTTAGTGAATATGTAGATGATTTTGACAAAAGTGTAAAAGCGGCTTGTGAAGCAGCAAAAGAACATTTTCCTGAATTAAATCAGAAAATATTATTGTAGTTGTGAGGTGTATAGAAATTTTAAAAAGCATATATGAAGATATCAGAGAATGGTTGAAATTTGCCGAAACAAAAAATGCTGCATTATTAACTTTTAATGGAGTGATTGTATTTGGTATTTTTGATAAGGTTGTGGATAAGGCAAGTGATTCATTTATTAAAACAGCCTTGATTATGGGGTGTGCAATTATTTTAATAAGTATTATTATTAATCTTGTTTCATTTTTACCACAATTCAATACATCTTCAAAAATACAAAATAATGTTGTTAATGGATCTCAGGCTAATGGGAATTTGATGTTTTATGAAGTAATTAAGGATTTTAATCCTCAAGCTTATTTAGATACAGTTGCAGGGAAATATAATTTAACATCAAATGAAAAAAATATTGATTTGGCTACACAAATAGTAACATTATCTCAAATTACACATGTTAAATTAAGATATTTTAATTTAGGGCTATACTTTACTTTTAGTGGAATTTTAATTCCGATTGTTTCTGTCATCATAGTATTTTTTAAAAGTATTTAAAATTTAAATTTACATAAAAAAGCATCTAATAGATGCTTTTTTTATATCAAACTAAAAAATGGTAGAAAGTGTGTATTAATTTTAGTAAGCAAGAATATAAATATTCAATAAATATTCAATAAAAATTTGATAAAAATTTGATAATAACATTTATAAATTTCCTGTATCATTAAAGGTGTCATAAGAACTGCCACGGAAATGGTACTGTATGTTGTTTCTTGATTTATCTAAATTTCTCGGGCTAGGGCAATTAATTATAGTTTACTCACGAATAAACGTAAGTAAGGGTCCGACCAACGAGGGAGAGGGTTACACCTCTCTTTGAGCCGAGGATGTTCCTTCCGAATGTCCAATTGCTAACCATACTTTCCTCGGTTCAAAGAGGCGTGGGGCACCTCAACACTTTATTTCTCTCTTGAACTTTACCAAACTAATTAGAAGCAATTAGCTACACTTACAGATTTGTGTCTATGAGGAACGGTTTTCCGTTTCTCTGACTATATAAGTAGTAAGTCACTTGTTTAGTGAGAGAAGCGTAGAAATTAAATATGAAAGTAATAAAAGAACACTGTTATGTAGAGAAGTACAGTCTATATACGGTGTTCTTTTTTGTTTATAAGGAGGGGATTGGTTATGCAGGATTTGATTAACCAATATAATACGGCTTTAAAGCAATTAAGAGAAGCCCAAAAAGATGCTAAAGAGGAAGATGTAAAGATTCTAACTGATATGATAAGTGACATTTCTTATTCCTTAGAATGGATGAAAAAGGCGAGAAGACCGGGAAATCCTAGAGGGGTTGAAAGGTTAGCGGCATATCAAAGGGAAAGAGCATGCGATCCGTTACTGATGCAAAGATATTTTCGTAGCATGGATGATAACTTATATGAGTGGGATAATCATCAACAAGAACATGCAATTGGTGAATGGGATAAGATTAGGTTAGAAGATGCTTTATCATTGTTAACAGAGCGGGAGAAGGAAGTTTATTTAATGTCTAGGGGATATTGTTTAACGTATAGAGAGATTGCTAGGTATCTTAACATTACATGCAGTACAGTACAATCTATGATAGAACGTGCTGAAAAGAAAATAGCAAGACAGGTAAATGAGAGCCTCTTCTGCAATTGTGGATGAGACTCTCATTTATTTGTCTGTATATAAAATATCTGGTTTGACTTGCTTTTTCTAGGTCATTTTGTATTGCCTAGTATGGTTTTTTATCACTCGAATCCTTAGACTGATTGCTTCAATCTAAAACAGTGTGGACAGTAGTTAATATAGATTCATTGGGGTATGGAGCTTTTGGGGATTTGGAAATTAATTGATATTTTAAAAGTATAAGTATATCATATCTATAATTTCAACAATATGGTAAACTGAAAAATGTTACAAAATGTAGTAATTTGTAGGAGGGAAAAAACAAGTGTATGCACAAAACGAACAAAGGGAATCTGTTGGAGGTAATTTTATTAATGATAGCCCAAGTTCAGATGATTCTTTGGGGTTTAAACCATATATAGAAGGAATTGCAAACTTTATTCGAGATCCTGCAACGAAAGCACCACTTACAATTTCAATTGAAGGTGAATGGGGGGCTGGAAAAACATCATTTATGAAACAGTTGCAAGGGAATCTGAAAAAATCTGAACCTAATTCTTATTCTGTTTGGTTTGATTCTTGGAGATATAATAAGCAAGAAGAAGTGTGGGCAGCTTTTGCTCTCAGTTTTCTTCAACAAATTTCTGAACAACGTTCATTTCTGATTCGTCCATGGTTAAGAAGAAGGCTAAGATGGAAAAAGTTACAAACTAAAGAATCTAAATTTTGGGCGAATTTATTTCATCGAATCCCGATTTGGCTTTTTGATATTATTTTCTTAGTATTCTTGATTGCTTTACCAATTGTTTATTTTAATACAGTCGCCCAACCCATTTGGGATGTTTTCTTAAACTTAAGTCCGATAGATTCAACTAATAAACCATTGATTGAATTAGCTGTGAAATTTGTTCCTATTTTCCCATGGTTGATAATAGTTTTTAAGGAGTTGAGAACTACTGTTTCAGGGCTATTGGAGCAAAACCTTAATAAATATATTAATAATCCAAAATACCAAGATCACTTAGAGTTAATAAATCAATTTCACGAAGATTTTCGTTTAATGATTGAAAATTATGTTGGTAATAGTCGAGTTTATTTGTATATCGACGATTTAGATAGATGTGATGCAGGTAAAGCTGCGGAGATAATGCAAGCAATTAATATGATGATTCATGACTATCCTCAAATTATATTTATTATAGCAATGGATCGTAAAAAGGTTGCAGCAGGATATGCGATGCATCATGAAAAGCTATTAACTTATTTAGCGCCTAGTGCATTAGATGAAGAGGGAAAAACTAATCCTCTGTCAGTTGCTCAGCAAGGGCTTCAATATGGATATTCTTACATAGAAAAATTTATTCAAGTTCCATTTCGGGTACCAAAGCCAAATCAAACTGATTTTAAAAGATTTTTAGATAAAGTAGCAATAAGGTCAAACGAAACTGAACAAAATTTAAAAATTAAAAATAAAATGCTTAATATAGGTAGGCGAACTTTGGCTTGGGCTTTTGATAGAAATAATGTTAATTCTACCGTATCATCAGAATTAACTGAACAAGAAGAAACTGCGATGGGTGCGAAAAAAGTGCATCAAGATGATTTAAGGGTGTTCTTAGAGGCTGAAGATTCAATTTCGGTTAAAAACGTTATAGTAATGATTGCCCCTTATTTAGATTATAATCCAAGAAGAATTAAACAATTTCTTAATATATTTCGTTTATATGCATATCTTTCAGATGAATTGGGACTCTTAAGGCAGCCTAAAGACTCAAAAGGACAGTTAATAGGTTTATCATTGGAACAGCTTGGTAAATTAATAGCTATATCTTTAAAATGGCCTCAGTTTATGACAGAAGCAATTGATAATGTGGATTTCATCAAAGGTTTCCTGCAATTCACATACGATGAGGTGGATGAGAATATTGCTAAAAAGTTTGGATTATGGAGAAGTGAGGGGAACTTAATTAAACTATTACGAGAAGGATGTGAAAATCCTGATGGTCAAATTGATAAAGATCTAATTCAAAGATTCGGATTAGAATATAGTAGTTTTGGGGAACTTTTTAAGATTGGTGAACCGGTTTATAGATTCCGAAATAATCTGGATAGTTCGTTGAGTACACCTCCTATTATTTTAAGAAGTTTATCACAAGAAAAATTTTTAGATTTAGTTAATGAATTATTAGAGAAAATTTATGGGGCTGGGAAGATAACAATTTTAAATGAAGAGAGTTGGGGAAAAGATCTTCAAATTTCATTGTCAAATGGAAAGTATCTTTTAGTGAATGTAGAAAAAATGTTTAATATGGTCGATGTTCATTCTGTTGAGTATGTATTCGATGTTATGCAGAAACAACAGATAGAAAAGGGGATACTAATTACACATGGGTATTTTGAAGGATTGGCTAAAACATATGCGCAAAATCACAATATTGAACTTTGGGATGGTAAAGAACTAACAAGTATTCTCAAAAGATATGGATATAATGTATATCTGGATGGACTTGATACAGTTGTTTAATCAAGTTTATTAAAATCCATTGTTTTGTAATCTTGAGTATAAATTTCCCATTCATTCTTTGCTCGATTTATCTAACTCCGTTAATATGTCTATAATTTAATGAGATAATGAGATAAAAGAAAAGGCTAGAAAAGAACAAGGGATATTACGTGGCTATCTGTTTAATGATAAGAAAATGAGTAATTGTGTAATTGTGTAATTTGTGGGAAAGAGTGCTTAACGTGGAATAATGATGATGCTGAGTATTTTAAATAGCATCTAAATTACCATTAAAAATAAGGGTATTATATAGTCTTTTCTATTGAACAAAAGGCATCCGGATTGGGTGCTTTTTGTTTTGGTTTCTGGTAGTAGATAAGTAAAATATCAAAGGAGAAACGTATATTTGATTAGAAATAAAATTGATAAAAACATCAAAAAACAATCAGAAAATGCATGTAATCTATTTACTTAGGTAAACAGATGTGTTATAATAAATATAGAAAGAACGAAAGGGGGGAAACAAATTGGCAAAGTTAGCACTGATACTAGGAATGATACTTACAGCATTAACAATCATTGAAAAAGTCCTAGTCATCCACGAAAAAGTAAAAAAGCTCAAAACCAAACGAAAACGCCCAGCCAGACGTAAACGAAAATGATTTTGAGCGGAAGAGAGAAGCCCACCTTCTCTCTTCTATACACATTATAACAACTTGCCAATTTGTAAACAATATGAAGAAAACAAGTAATTCATCGAACATCTTAATTATCTTCGTTACACTGTTTTACTTTGCTTATTTTCGAGATTCGATCGAAGCGAGTATTTTTAAAACTGTTTTGGATATCGTGTTAATCATTCTTTTAGTCCTTTATATAATAAATACGTCATTGAGACTCTATGGAATTTTTAAAGAAAAAAGAGGTGAATAAAGTGTACAAGTTTGAGGATAAAGAGCAACTGCTTTCTTTTTTACATGATGAGGTATTAACGACACCAGAGGTAATTGATGTTTTAGGAATTAGTAAAGCGAGAATTAGTAAAATGATTAAAGATGGTAAACTTGTACCATTTAAGAAAATGGAACGAGTGAGCTTATTTCTACGTGAAGACATTGAAGAGAAGAAGAAAGAACTAGAAGTCCTGCGTAGTAAATATAGACCATATGAAGAGGAATAGTCATTTTTGTAGAAAGCTTAATTAAGATAGATATTAATATAAAGTATTTTAACTTTATATTAAGTTTTATTGATTTTATTTCAACCTCCTTTTATTCTTGTATAGAGGAGGTTGATTTGTATGAGGAAATTGCGTAAAGACATTAAAGCAATCGCCCAATTAGTTATATTGTTGGCGGTTTTTACACTATTATTTGTAGTATTTAATGCTATAGGAAATATGGAAATGTTAGTAGGGATGATTCAGGAGACTTCTAAGTTAGGGATAAGCATAATAATAGGTTTAATTGGGATTGCAATTGCTTGTATAGCTTTTCAAAGTCTAGAAGCTAGAAAAGAGAACAAAAACTTTTATATGAATTATTTGACGCTAATGCTTATTGCACTACTCTTTTTACTAACTATTTTTTGGTTCCCGTATTTACCGATAGATTCTAACAAGTATATGTATTATTTCATTTTTATAGTTTATTTTCTTCTTGGGACAGTTTTGTTAGGTTTATCTTTAAGGGGTACTCATGAAATTATTAAAAAGACATTCGAATAAGATTTGTTGAAGAAATTAACCTAATATAAAGGGTTATTTCATTGATTATGGAGATAGAAAAAAGAGATGAAGATAATTCATCTCTTTTATACATCCTTATTTTCAGTAACACCTAAATGCTTTTTTAGTGCATCTTGTAACACTTGTGAGTAGTTTACATTATTAGCTTTTCCCATTTTATCAAGCCAATGAGGAATAGTTAATGTTTTCTTTACTGCCTTATTTTCAATTTCACTACGGAACGGTGGCATCCATACTTCTATTAAGCCAATAACTTGATTGTCTTTAGTTTGGATAGAAGTTGGATTAGATGCTGGCGGAATAGCGCCTTTATTTTCTTCTATTTCATATAGATGAGTTGCTAATGTCTTTTTAGCCATTTCAAAAGCATCCTCATAGTTATTACCATTAGCATGACAATCTGTTAAGTCAGGAAATGTAACAGTAACCTGCTCATCAGAAAAATCAAAAATAGATGGGTAGATGTAGCGATCTTGGTAAGTGCTCATTTGCTTTTCCTCCTGCTAAATATAGTGTAATGGATTTACTTCTTCAATTTTTTGATAATCGAAATGGTGAAGACCAGAATCCATAAAATAATAACTATTAGGTAGATAATGTCTAACATTTGTAAATTAGAAAAGTCGGTAACAATAAAGAAACGAATTGTTAAAAACAAACAAATAGTATTTAAAATCAATGAAGTTTTTGACATATAGATATGGGAGATGATAATATTTTTTTGAGAAACCCAACCAGTTGGTTGAGTTTCCCAATGGGTTACTTGCGTTTTCTTCGCTTAGGTTTTCTGCTTGGTCGGCTGGAACCTTTGCGTTGAGGACGCTTATTTTTTTCTTCTTTGCTTTCTTTGAGAAGTATGTATATCGCTAAGATGAAAGAAGAAATCCCGCTTACTTTGTCTAAAATATCTAGAATGTCCATCTCCCTTATTCCCTCCTTTCTATACTCTTATTATAACACGTATTATAATACGTGTAAAGGTAATTTGGTTAATTAATCTATGTTTTTTTATAAAATAATATAAGGATATATAATGTTGAAAGGGAAGTGATTGAGAGTATTTGCATTCAATATAAGTTTGTTCAATAAGAGATAAAAGCTTTATTTTTGTCGTACAAAAGCCACCTAATAATAGATAGGGTTTAAAGACAATTATGTTATATAAAACTTCATTTACCGTATTGGGTTTCATATAACTTTATATAAAGGATAACCGTTCAACATTGAGCGGTTATTTGTTTTGAGGTGGATGCATGGCAAAGGAATATGCAAAGAGGTTTTATAAATCCACAGCATGGAAGAAGTGTAGGGATTCATATTTTAAATTTAAATTTGGATTATGTGAGAGGTGCAAGGGGACAGGAAAGATTGTTCATCATAAGGATTACATAACACCAGAGAATATAAATAACCCAGAGATTACATTGAACTTTCATAACTTAGAACTTTTATGTCAGGATTGCCACAATCGTGAACATCATGAGAAGAATAGTCCAGTTGTTGAAGGAGTAATGTTTGATGAGAGTGGGGATTTAATAAAAAAAGAATAAAAATCAAAATAAAAAATGAACGCTGATATTTCCAAAGAAATAAAAGCCCCCCCATTTCAAAATCTTTTTCGAGTTCTCGAAGGACCGATGAGGTACCTTCACGTAATATACAGGTCATTTCGCGTGACCCCCCTACCCAAAATGCAGAAGAGATGAGGTGTTATTTATGGCGATAAAGAAAGAATTAACAAAAGAAGAGCGGGTTAACAAAGAAATAAACAGACTTAAACGTATATATAAAGAAATGCCAAAAGATACCCTCTTGGTAGTAGAGGGGCTAATTGTTGAAGCGGCAGATTTGCGTGTCCGACTAGAAGATGTCCGTAAAGATCTTGATGAAAATGGTTACGATGAAATGTTCTCACAATCAGAGAATCAAGAGCCTTATGAAAGAGAAAGACCAGCGGCAAGAAGATATATAGCTATGAATAAAAGTTATCAAACGATAATGAAGCAGTTGGGTGATTACATACCTAAAAAACCGATTGAAAGTAAGGAGAAGGACGATGGGTTTGATGACTTCGTGATGAATAAATGAGGATACAATATCCTTTGTCTTATAACCCCATCATTGAATATTACAGCCTTATTGAATCGGGAAAAGAAATTGTTAGTGAAAAAGTTCGTAGAATATATAAGAAATTAGTAAGTGATATTGATGATAAAGAAAGTATATATGAATACGACTCAAAGAAAGCGAACCATGCCATTGAGTTTATCGAAAACTTTTGTAAGCACTCAAAGGGAAAATGGGGCGGAAAACCAATTGTTTTAGAAGTATGGCAAAAGGCATTTATTGCAGCAGCATTTGGTTTTGTACATGAAATAGATGGCACAAGAAAATACAGAGAAGTATTACTTGTAGTTGCTCGTAAAAACGGAAAATCTACTGTTGGTTCAGGTATTGGATTGTATTTGCAAATAGCAGATGGGGAACCGGGTTCAGAAGTTTATGCGGTAGCAACTAAGAAAGACCAAGCGAAATTAGTGTGGTTAGAATCAAAGCGAATGGTAAAGAAGTCACCAGCACTATTAAAGCGTATTAAACCTTTAGTATCTGAAATGGTTTCTGAATGGAATGATAGTACATTTAAACCACTTGGTTCTGATAGTGAAACTTTAGATGGACTTAATGTACATGGAGCAATGATGGATGAAATTCATGCTTGGAAAGATAAAAACTTATATGACGTTATTGTAGATGGTACTTCTTCACGAGAACAGCCAATGATATTTATGATTACAACAGCGGGGACTGTCCGAGAGTCAGTGTATGATATGAAGTATGAAGAAGCAGAAATGTTGTTAAATGGACTCGATGATCCGGATGGATATAAAGATGAACGTTTTCTACCCATAATCTACGAGCTGGATAAACGAGAAGAATGGACTGACCCGTCAAAGTGGAAGAAAGCCAACCCTGGGCTTGGAACGATAAAAAAGGTAGACCAACTTGAAACAAAAGTAAACAAGGCAAAAGCAAATTCTTTGCTAGTAAAAAACTTACTAACAAAAGATTTTAATATAAGAGAAACATCAACAGAGGCATGGCTGACTTTTGAACAACTAAATAATCCTGAAACTTTTGATATAGAAAAGCTAAAGCCTTCCTATGGAATTGGTGGTTGCGATTTATCTTCAACTACCGATTTAACAGCAGCGAAGGTTATTTTTATGGTTCCAGAGGACCCGCATATTTATGTGAAGCAGATGTATTGGCTTCCTGAAGATTTATTGGAGCAGCGAAGTAAAGAAGATAAAATTCCATATAATTTATGGCACGAGCAAGGAATATTAAGAACAACACCGGGAAATTCCGTTCATTATAAATTTGTCACGAAATGGTTCTTAGAAATACGAGATGAATATGGCATTTATCTACCTTGGATTGGCTATGATAAATGGTCAGCGAATTACTGGGTTGAGGACATGCAAGGGTATTTCGGGAAGGAAGCGATGATTCCTATCGCACAAGGTAAACAGACCCTTTCTAGCCCGATGAAACTTTTAGGGGCTGACTTAGAATCTAAGCTAATAAACTATAATAACCACACGATTGACAAGTGGTGTCTTTCCAACACAGCCATAGATGTTGATAAAAATTTAAATATACAACCAAATAAAACAAAGAACCAACGACGTCGTATTGATGGCACAGCAGCGCTTTTAAATGCATATGTAGTTCTTCAAGATAAACGAAATGACTACCTCAATATGATTTAAGAAGGAGGTGAGAATTTGGGGTTGTTTGATAAGATATTTGGAAAGAAACAGGCTCCTACTACAACTCGTTTTGAAATGATAAACGATAATGGTGGAGGTTTTTTTGCGTGGAATGGGGACATCTATCAAAGTGACATTATACGAGCTTGTATACGTCCTAAAGCGAAAGCGGTTGGTAAGCTCATAGCCAAGCATATACGAGATAACTCTACTGAATTTAAGGTGAATCCAGATTCCTATATGAGATTTTTACTGGAAGAGCCTAATCCATTGATGACAGGACAAATGTTTCAAGAGAAAATGGCTGTTCAATTAGAGTTGAATCATAATGCATTCGCTTATATTAAGCGTGACGATTTTGGCTATCCTACTGAGATTTATCCTATTCCATGTACGACAGTTGAAGTTGTAGAAGGTGCACAGGGAGACATCTTTTTAAAGTTTTATTTTAAAAATGGTAAGCAGATGACGATTCCGTATACAGATATCATTCATTTGCGTAAAGACTTTAATGATAATGACTTTTTCGGAGAACATCCTGGTAATGCATTAGCTCAGTTAATGGAGATTGTTACAACTACTGATCAAGGTATTGTTAAAGCAATTAAAAATAGTGCAGTAGTAAAGTGGATTCTTAAGTTTAAGTCAGTATTAAAACAAGAAGATATTGATAGTCAGGTTAAAAACTTTGTGAATAACTATTTGAATATCTCAAATGATGGTGGAGCAGCTTCTTCTGATCCGCGATATGATTTAGAACAAGTAAAACCTGAAGCGTTTGTACCAGATTCAAAGCAGATGCAAGAAACAGTACAACGTATTTATAATTTTTTTAATACAAACGAAAAGATTATCCAAAGTAAATACAACGAGGATGAATGGACAGCTTATTATGAATCAGAAATTGAGCCATTTGCAATGCAGCTTGCTGGGGAATATACCAGGAAGCTTTTTTCGCGTCGAGAAAGGGGATTTGGTAACAAGATTATCTTTGAATCCTCTTCACTTCAATACGCTTCTTTAAGTACAAAGATGGACTTAGTTCAAATGGTTGATAGAGGAGCTATGACACCAAATGAATGGCGTTCAATTCTTTCACTTGGACCAATTGAAGGTGGATCTAAGCCGATTAGAAGATTAGATACAGCTTTAGTTAAAGAAGGAAATGTCACTGATGAAGGAGGTGATGACAATGAACAAGACGGAAAAGAGGGAACTACTGAGTAGTGCTCTTGAAATTAGGGAATTAGAAAATGGCCTTCGAACAATTTCTGGTTATGCAGTTAAATGGGGAATGAAATCTGTAACAATGGGCTATTGGCAACGATTTAAAGAGCAGTTTAAAAAAGGAGCTTTTACAGAGTCCTTAACTCAAGATGATCAATTAGCCTTATGGAGCCATGACACTTCGCAAGTGTTAGGAAGAACTAAAAATGGTACTCTTCGTTTATTTGAAGATGAGATTGGACTAAGGTTTGAACTAGACTTAGCCAATACAACACTCGGAAATGACACATACGAGACGATTAAACGCGGTGATGTAGACGGTGTTTCCTTTGGGTTCCAAATGGTCAAAGAAGAATGGGATGAATCAGATCCGGACAATGTAGTTCGTAGTGTAACAAAAGCTAAGTTATTAGAGATTAGTCCAGTAGCTTTCCCGGCTTATCCTGATTCGCAAGTTTCAGCTAGAAGTCATGACCCATATAAACAATTTGTGAAGGAACGCAATCAAAAAGAATTACGTAAAAAACTAATTTTAAAAACATATTTATAAGGGAGAGATTCATTTGAAAACATTACAAGAAATTTTAACTAGAAAATCAGAAATTCGCTCAATGTTACAAAGTGATAAGGAAGTAGATTTAGCAGCATTAGAAACAGAATTAAGAGATCTTGAAGAAACACAAAAACAAATTGAAACACGACAAAGATTATTAAAAGAAGCAGAGGAGATTAATAATAATCAAATGCCTGAAATGCGTACAGTTGAAACATTTAACAATGAACCTCAAAAACAAGACGTAGAATTAGAGACTTCTGAAAAGCGTGGACAGGCTCTAATGGAAAACCGTGCTGTTACAGTTGGAAGTGGTAATGTAGTTTTACCTAAGCATAGTGCAACGGATATTCGTCCAACTTTCAATGAAGTATCTACACTGATTGATCGAGTTTCTTCTAAAACTTTAAAAGGTGGAGAGAGTTACCAACAGCCGTACATTAAAAGTTATGGAGAAGGTGATTACACAACTGAGGGTAATGACTATAATACATCAGAAACAACGTTTGGATATGCAGATATCACAAAAGCAAAAGTTACAGCTTATTCAGAAGACACAGAAGAGCTTCAAAAATTACCAGCAGCTGATTACGATGCTGAAGTAATGAAGGGGATTACGGTAGCTACTCGTAAAAAGTTAACTCGTGAAATTTTAATTGGGACAGGTGCTACAAATCGACTTGTTGGTATTTTCTCAGCAGCAGCTACGGCAATTGATTCAGAAACAGATTTAGAAATTTCAGCAATTGATGCATCTACATTGGATGAGATTATCTATAGCTATGGTGGGGATGAAGATGTAGAAGATGCGGCAGTATTGGTTTTAAATAAACTAGATTTAAAAGCATTTGCTAAGCTTCGTACTTCTGATGGTAAAAAGGTATATAACGTAGTATCACAAGGTAATTCTGGAACAATTGATGGGGTACCATTCATTATTAATAGTGCTTGTAAGGCTATTTCTGATGCTAAAACAACAGCTGGACAATATAGCATGGCATATGGTCCTTTATCAAACTATCAACTTACTATTTTCTCAGATATGGACGTTCAACGATCTACAGACTTTAAATTCAAGCAAGGTATGATTGCTCATAGAGGTTCTGTTTTTGCAGGTGGTAACGTAATTTCTAAAAATGGATTCTTACGAGTGAAGAAAGCGGCTACTGTATAATAGTTGCTTTTCTTTATGGTATAAGGAGGTTTAACAGTGAGTGGGAAACCGTTGAATAAATATGTTGTAAAAAGAGCTTTTCGAGATAAATTCACTTTCGTTCATTATAGTGTTGCCGATTCATATGAATCAAATGACGCAGAACGTGTAATGTATCTACAAGATGAAGGTTTCTTGAATAAAGAAAGAATTATAGTAAAACAAGAAGGCTCAAAAGGACCAGTCCATGTTGGAGGAGGGTATTACGAACTTCCAAATGGTGAAAAGATTAAGGGTAAAGATGCCGCTCTGGAAGCTTTAAAACAGCTAGAGCAAGTTGGTGAATGAATATGATGCTTGATGTTGTGAAGAAAGCGGTACGGATCTCACATAGTGCTCTTGATGATGAACTTGAAGATTTAATTGAAGCATCTCGATATGATTTGAAGTTATCTGGTGTTTCTCATCTCAAGGCAAATGATGACACTGATCCTTTAATTAAAAGAGCAATTATTACGTATGTAAAAGCTAATTTTATTTCAGACGCAAAAGAGGCAGAACGTTTTTTAGCATCTTATAACATGCTTAAAAATCATCTAACTTTAGCGGGTGACTATAAATGAATGATATTTTACTATTCCCAGTAATAACAATTACTAAAGACGAATTAGGTCAAGTTGAGGAAAATGAAGTGTTTAGTAGACAGGTATTTTGCAAGAAAAAATCAGTTCCTCAATCTGAATTCTTTCAAGCTGGACAAAGTAATATCAAGGCTAGTCATATATTAATTGTTCATGTCTGGGACTACCAAGATGAACGAAAAGTGAAGTATCGAGATAAAGAATATAGCATTTACCGCACGTATGAAAGAGACGATGAAAAGGTCGAACTTTATTGTGAGGTGAAAGCCGGTGTCTAATATTGATACTCTTGCAAGTGATATTGCTAGGGAATTGCAAAGATACGCT
The DNA here is from genome assembly GCF_007363175.1 of Bacillus sp. BD59S. NCBI lineage: Bacteria > Bacillati > Bacillota > Bacilli > Caryophanales > Bacillaceae > Bacillus > Bacillus sp. BD59S. The sequence continues at coordinate 3,377,296 of NZ_CP034686.1, read as the reverse complement.
AACCTAGTAGAAGAAGATATAGAAGATGCTAAAGAAAAGGTTGCGACCAATCTTGTGAATGAATTGAAACAGAAAAGTCCTAAGAAAACAGGGAAGTATGGTAAAGGCTGGCGGAAAAAGAAGGATGGCAGTGCAATCATTGTTTATAATGCATTGAAACCACAACTTACACATTTATTGGAAAAGGGACATGCTAAAGCAAATGGTGGCCGTGTAGCAGCTAAGGTTCACATTGCTCCGGCAGAAGAAAAAGCAATAAATGAACTAATTGAACGTGTCGAAAGGGCGATTCAACAATGACATTAGGTGAATTAAAGAAAATCCTTGATGCTACAGGTTATCCTGTGGCTTATTCACATTTCACAGCAACGCCAACTAATCCAGTTCCAGCGCCACCTTATATTTGTTTTCTTGTGGACGGATCAGCGAATTTAATGGCTGATAACAAGGTATATCACAAGATAAATAACTTAAGTATCGAGCTTTATACAAATAAAAAAGATTTAATTGCTGAAGCAAATCTTGAAAAAATCTTAGACAATTATGAGATTCCTTATGAATCCTATGAGGTTTTTATTGAAACTGAAAACCTATTTCAAAAAAATTATGAAACGAGGTTGATATAAATGAGTGAGAACAAAGTAAGTTTTGGATTGAAAAATGTCCATTATGCAACATATGAAACAAAAGATGGGGTAGTTACATTTGGAACACCGATTCCATTACCTGGTGCGGTTGAACTAACAAATGAACCACGCGGTGATTTAATTGAATTCTATGCCGATGACATGCTTTATTACTCAGCAGATAATAACCAAGGTTATGAAGGAACGTTAAATATTGCACTCCTTCCGGAGCAATTTGCAATTGATGCATTAGGTGAACAATTAGATGAGACAGATGGTGTATTAAATGAGTTAGCTGATGCAAAAGGGAAACCATTCGCACTGTTATTTGAGTTTGATGGTGATGTGAAAGCAACCCGTCATGTTATGTATAACTGTTCAGCGAGTCGCCCTAATATTTCATCAAAATCAAAAACGAATTCAGCTGAACCGAATACAAACGAGCTTAAATTCGTCGCAAGCCCAATTATTCTAGCAACTGGTGGTAGACCGATGGTTAAGACAAAGACAACTTCTAAAACTACACCGGCAATCCATGATAATTGGTACAAAAAGGTCTATGTGAAAACACCAACAGCACCAAAAGGAGCGTAATTAAATGGAAAAAACAATTGTAATAGATGGTAAGCAAGTTCGACTAAAAAGTACAGCAGCAACTGTTAAGCGTTACAAAGCGCAATTTAGACGTGATTTGTTTGCTGATATGATGGCTTTAGGAGCTATTGGTACGTTTACACCACAAGATGGTTCTCAGCCTTCTATTGACCTCTCAAATGTAGATTTAAAGAAAATAGATTTTGAAGTTATTTATGATTTAGTTTGGTTATATGCTAAAACCGCTGATCCGAATCTTCCGGATCCAGTTACATGGTTAGATGGATTTGAAGAGTTTCCCATTTATGAAATCATTCCAGAGATTAACGATATGATTCAAAGTACAATGGGAGCAAAAAAAAACTAAAGCAAAGTAATGCAGGGCAAGGGGCTTTCAGTGATGAAGAATTCACCACTGATTTGTTCCTTGCTCTTTGTTATAAAGCAAAATTAACGAGTTGGGATTTAGAAGTAATGACAATCGGTGATTGCTTTGATTATATTGCTGAATTTGCAGAAATGGAGAACCCAGACAAAGAGAAAACTCGTAAAGCAAATCAAAAAGACTTCGATTCATTCTAAGAAAGGGGTGAGATGATGGCAGGAGGAAGAATTAAAGGGATTAGTATTTCAATTGATGGTGAAACCACGGGACTTCAAAATGCGTTAAAAGATGTTAATAAGCGTAGTAATGATTTAACCAAAGAGCTTAAAGATGTTGAGCGATTATTAAAATTTGATCCAGGTAATACTGAAGCTTTAGCCCAAAAGCAACAGTTACTGACTCAGCAAATTGAAAACACTACACAAAAGCTAGATAAATTAAAGGCAGCTGAGCAACAAGTCCAAGCGCAGTTTCAAAACGGAAAAATTTCCGAAGAACAATACCGCGCATTTAGGCGTGAAATTGAATTTACAGAAGGATCGCTTAATGGCCTAAAGAATAAGCTTGGGAACATGAAGGCTGAGCAAGATAGTGTAGCAAGTTCAACAAGACAATTAGAAACATTGTTTAGTGCTACTGGGAAAAGTGTTGATGATTTTGCGGGAGCATTAGGAAATCGTCTTGTGAATGCAATTAAAAGTGGTACGGCTACAAGTCGACAATTGGAACAAGCAATAGGAATTATCGGCCGGGAAGCATTAGGAGCAGAAACCGATATAGAGAAATTACAACGAGCTCTTCGATCGGTGGATGCTGGAAACTCAATACAACAAGTGCGAAATGAATTAAGAGATTTACAGCAAGAAGCCGGAAGAACGGAGAAGAAGTTTGAAGGGCTAAAGATAGGATTAGAAAATGTCATAGGTGGTATGGCGGCAGGTGGCGGTATTGCTAGTGCGGTTGAAAAAGCAATGGATATGTCAAAGTTGCAAACGAAAATTGATATAACTTTTGATGTTCCAGAATCCTCGAAGCAATCAGTAGAGGCGGCTGTAAGAGGAGTAACCGCTTATGGTGTGGATGCGGAGGCATCATTAGAAGGTGTACGTAGGCAGTGGGCTTTAAATAAGAATGTAAGTGATGAAGCGAATGCAGCTGTTGTTAAAGGAGCAGCGGCAATCGCACAATCTTATGAAGGAATAGATTTTACTGAATTAATTCAAGAAACGAATGAAATTGGAAACGAATTAGGTATTTCGCAAGATGGTGCGCTTGGTTTAACAAATGCGTTGCTAAAAATGGGATTTCCACCTGAACAATTAGACATTATTGCTGAGTATGGAGGACAGTTAACAAGAGCTGGATATAGTGCTGAAGAAGTACAGGCAATTATGGAGGCTGGTGTTGAAACAGGTACTTGGAATTAATTTATAGTTCCCTTGTATGGTGACGTACAATGCAAAACCCCTTTAATTCAGTGAAACTCTCAAAAGAGACAATGCTGAGCGAAGCCTTTAATAAAGGAACGTGCAACGACTAGTCGAGAGACGTAGGGTGTAAGCAAATGACACTCGAAACAGGGGGCAACTCAAAGAGTTGAAGATATAGTCTAATCTATGCGGTGACGTATAGCAGTTCATAACGAACGGGCGTGACTTTGCGAATCACGTTGAATATTCATGATTGATAACCTGTTAGATGGATTAAAAGAAGGGCGTATTAAAGCGGCTGAGTTCGGTCAAGGTGTCGATAAAGCTATGAAAGAAGCTCTTGAAGGCACTAATATTTCAGCGGAACAAGTTCAAAAATGGGGTCAAGCTGTAGCTAATGGTGGTAAAGAAGGTTCAGCGGCTATGACTGAGATTGCACAAGCCTTATCACAAGTTGATGATGAAACAAAGCGTAATGAATTAGGCGTTAAATTTTTCGGAACAATGTATGAAGATCAAGGGCAAAACATTATTAATACTTTGCTGGGTGCGAAAGAAAAAACAGTTGATTTCCAAAAGAATCAAGAACAATTGAATGGTTCTATTAAAAAAATGGATGCAAATCCAGCAGTTAAGTTTCAAAAAGCAATGCAAGATTTACAAATGGCTCTAAAACCAGTACTGGGAGTAATAGCCGATGTTGTTGCTAAAATTGCTGACTGGATTTCTAATAATCCTAAACTAGCAGCCACATTGGCAGCCATTGCAGTAGCTATTGGAGTAATCGCAGGGGCGTTTATGGCTTTAGCACCAATAGTTGTCGTCATATCGGGTGTAGGGGCTGCAATGATGGGATGGGTAGCGTTAATAGCTGTGGTTGTAGCCGCTGTAGTTGCCTTAGGCGTACTAATTTATCAAAATTGGGATTCTATAAAACAATGGACCATTGATGCTTGGAATGCAATTGGAGAGTTCTTAGTAGGAATATGGGATGGGATTGTGCAATGGGCAAGTGAAGCGTGGAATAGCATTAGTGAATCCACATCAGCAATTTGGAACTCAATTAAGGAATTTTTAATAGGTATATGGAATGGCATTGTAGAGTTTGTTGTAACCTGGGGAACCGCTATTCTAGAAACGTACGTTGGTATTTGGACATCCATTTTTAATTTCTGTATGGAAATTTGGAATGGGATAGTTGAATATTTAACTTCAGTTTTGCAGGGAATAGCGACTTTCTTTACAGAAATATGGACCTCTATTTCTACTTTCTTTCAAGAGACTTGGAATGGATTAGTAGCTTTTGTAACTCCTGTTTTACAAGGGATTGCTGATTTCTTCTCTATGATTTGGAATGGTATTTCCACAGTGATCCAAGCTGTATGGAATTTCATTAGCCAATACTTACAAGCGATTTGGACGGCTATTTTATACTTTGCTACTCCACTATTTGAAAGTATCAAGAATTTTATTTCTGAGTGTTGGAATAAGATTAAATCTACTACAAGTCTTGTATGGGAAACGATTAAGAATTTCTTAGTTTCTTGTTGGAATGGACTTGTGTCATTTGTAACGCCAATCTTTGAAAAAATCAAATCTTGGATTGTTAGTGTGTGGGATACAATCAGTTCAGCGACGATGGCTGTGTGGAATGCAGTTAAGAATTTTTTACAAGCATGCTGGAATGGATTAGTCGCTATTGTAACTCCAATTTTTGATGCAATCAAAAACTGGATTGTGAACGTCTGGAATACTATTAGTTCTACTACGAGTGCCGTATGGAATGCGATTAAAAGCTATCTTTCTAGCTTATGGAATTCAATTGTTTCCACAGCAAGCTCAATTTTTAATAGCATTAAATCAGCTATTTCAACTGTTTGGAATATGATTAGTAGTGCAAGTAGTAGCGTATGGAATGGTATTAAGTCTACACTTTCAAGTATCTGGAATGGCATTAAATCCACAGCATCTTCAGTGTGGAATGGTTTAAAAGACGCCATTATGACCCCTGTTCGTTGGGTAACAAGCGCTGTTAGTGGGGCATTTAATGGAATGAAATCAGCAGTATTAGGTGTGTGGGATGGAATTAAGAGTGGTATTCGTACAGCTATCAACGGAATTATTCGTATTATTAATAAGTTCATAGATGGCTTTAACACACCCGCAGAGTTATTAAATGAAATTCCAGGAGTTAGTGCACCAACTATTCCGCATGTACCGATGCTTGCTAAAGGTGGAAAACCTGTAGGTGATGGTTCATTTATCACAGGAGAAGCCGGACCGGAGTTATTTACGAAGAAGGGGAATTCAATTACAGTTACACCTTTATCATCGAAAGAAAAATCACTCGGTATTACTGGGACTATGAATCAATTAATGGGTGATATGAGTCGGATGATGGCTAGTTCTATGAGTCAATTAGCAGGATTAAAGTCTGTTATGAGTGGTGTGTATGGAAGTATATCGAATAGTAGACAAGCCATGGCTGGTAATATCGCAAATCAAGTATTTAATTATTCATCAGGGCAAACTGGTGGTAATGAAGTAATTTCAGCACAAAGCGGCGATTTAGTAATTGAAGTACCAGTTATTTTAGATGGTAGAGACTTAGCACGCGGTACTTATCGATATACAAAAGAATACCAAGAAAGAGAAGAGCAAAGAAACTCAGCCTTTTAGGTTTGAGTTTCTTTTATTTTATAGAGAAATGGGGTGTCGAAATGAGCTCTTTTACATTTAACAACGAACGTAAAGAATTTGTCCAAATTGCAAAAGGCTTCAAAAGACCTACTTGGGCACCATTGAAAAGAAATTTATTAAGTATTCCAGGGTATCCTGGTGCAAGACTATTAAACACACAAACTGAAATACGGGTTCTTTCTATTCCTGTGGGAATTATAGTTCCTGATGGATCTGATTTAGAAACGCTGAAAGAAGAATTTGCAGGGTGGTTAATAACAGATCAACCGGCAGAACTTATTTTTGATATAGAACCAAATAGAACATATTTAGCAATTGTAGATGATAGCTTTGATCCAGATGAATTTGTAGCCCTTGGTACAGGAACAATTAAATTTATTTGTCCAATGCCTTATAAGTTGGGAGCTATACAAGAGAAAATACTGGCTATTGAGAAGGGGGACTTAAAAGCTTCATTACGTAACAATGGTTCTGTAGAGTCTAATCCCATTATTGATATAACTGTGGGAGCACAGAGCCCTTTCCTTGATGTATGGAATGGTGACGAATACTTTAGGTTAGGTTATCCCACAGGTGTTAAAACTCGTGTTGTGAAACAAAATGAGCGTCTCATATGGGATGAAATGAAGAGTTTAACTACTTGGAATGCTGTAACTGGTCAAATAGGAATTTATAAAAGTTCAGGGGCCATGAAGGTTTGGCAAGGGTACGCCTTTACACCTGACTCATACGGAACGGGAACAGATACCGAGTGGCATGGTCCTTTTATGAAGAGAACTATTCCTAATACAGGCGGTGTTATCCAAGATTTTAGACTTGATGTGCAAATGAGTTTTCAGTCTGAACACTGGAACAGAATGGGGAAAACTGTAGTTATGCTTTTAGATGCTAACGATAACGTAATAGTGGAACTAGCGATGGCTGATGATTATATGAGCCATGAAATGACAACAGCACAAGCAATTATTGATTCAGGAGGTTCTAGAAAGTGGATCTCTGACGAAATGGGAATGTACTCTGATACATTTAACGACTTCAGAGGACATGTTGCAGTAGCTCGCAGGGGCAAAGAATGGAGTTTCTATTTTGCTAAATATCGAAAGAATACGGAGATAGATGATGCTAGTTTTGTCCGTACATGGAGAGATGAGTCTCACAGTAATCCTATGACAGCTAGACCAGTAGCCAAAATAGCTGTAGGATGTATTGTTTATGGTTCTAATCCACCAGTTGATATTGCATTTATTGAAGATGTTAAGTTTTGGAAGGTAAACACTCTAACCATAGATGAGACTCCTTATATTTTTGATATAGGAGATAAAATACAAATAGATACTGAAAGATCATTAGTAACAATTAACGGAAAAAATGTGATTGGATTGAAAGACATATTCAGTTCATTTCCTATTGTAAAAAGAGGGATGAATGAAATTATAGTACGCCCAGCTAATATAGGAATAGCAAAACTAAGCTATAGGGAGCGATTTAGATGAGAAGACCAAGTGGAATCTTACATATTGTTGATTTTAAAACTAGTCAAATCGTTTCAGCTATACAACCGAAAGATTATTGGGATGACAAACGCCATTGGGAAATCAAGAATAATATAGATACATTAGAGTTTAGGGTGTTTGATAATACAGAACATGCGACAACGCTTTTACAACAAAATTTAGTATTAAAAGAAGTGCGTGATGGTCGAATTGTTCCATATGTAATAACTGAAGCGGAAAAAGATTCTAAAGATAGGTCAGTGGTTGCTTATGCATCTGGTGAATGGATTCAGCTTGCCAAAGCAGGGATTATTAATCCGCAAAAAATTGAAGGTAAAACGTTAAATGAATGTATGGGAATTGCTCTTGCAGGTACTAAGTGGAAAATAGGTAAAACAGAGCATAATGGATCACATTCTATGACGGTTGATGAATTTACTGATCCACTGACATTTCTTAAACAGATTGCTTCTTCATTTGAATTAGAAATTCAATATCGTGCTGAAGTTGTAGGATCTCAAATCGTTGGTCGTTATGTAGATATGGTCAAGAAGCGAGGACGAGATACAAAGAAAGAAGTAACTCTTGGTAAAGATTTAATGGGAATTAAACGTATTGAGAACTCTCAAAACATTTGTACAGCCCTATTAGGCTTCGTAAAAAAAGAAGGCGGAGAATTTATTACTATTGCGGAAATAAATAACGGCGTACCTTATCTTGTGGATGACGGTGCTTTTCAACGCTGGAATGAAAAGGGGCAACAGAAATTCGGCTTCTATAGCCCAGAGACAGAGAATCAAGATATGACTCCGGAACGACTTAAAACTCTTATGAAAACAGAAATAGAAAAACGTATAAATACTTCTGTTTCTTACGAAGTTCAAGCACAAAGTATAGGGCAAGTATTTGGATTAGCACATGAATTAATTAATGAAGGCGATACAATCAGAATCATAGATAGAGGGTTCACACCTAAGTTATACCTTGAAGCACGTGCTATCGCTGGTGATGAATCTTTTAAAGACCCCACACAAGATAAGTATGTATTTGGTGATTATCGTGAAATTGTTGATTCGAATGAAGAGCTACGTAGAATGTACCAAAAAATTTTAGCATCATTACAAGATAAAGTACCTCAAGGGTGGTTTGATGCTTTAAAGGACAAAGTAAAAGATCAAAGTCTAGACATTCAAGATGCTATCAATAAGTCAAAACAAGCTCAACAGGAAAGTAAAACGGCTAAAGACTTAGCAGAAGCAACTCAAGATTACATGGAGAAAAATCTTGTAGATATTATAGAAAGTGTTAAACCACCTACTACTGATCTCAAAGCAAATAAAACACTCTGGCGTGATATTAGTAATGGTAAGCCTGGTATTTTAAAAATATGGACAGGTACAGCATGGGAATCAGTTGTTCCAGATACGGCTCCATTACAACAAAGTATTAAGGATGTTAAGAAAGATATTGAAACAGCTAAAACGGAATTAAATCAAAAGGTTCTAAGTGTGGAAGGTAAAGCGCAAGAAATAGCTGGACAAATAGTTGATGTTCAAAAGCAGGTTAATGACAAAGTTGATCAAACGTGGATTAATAATCAATTAAAAGATAAGGCTGATAAATCCGGCGTTTATACGAAAGATGAAATTAAAGATGGTTTTATAGGAAAACAAATCTATGAAACGGATAAGAATGGTAACGTTAAGAAGTTCCAGGATATTAATACATCTATTAGTCAAACAAATGAAGCTCTTAAACAAAAAGTAGAGAAGTCGGAGTTAACGAAAATTAATGATGGTTTGTCCCAGCTTGAAAGTAAAACCAATGAGATTATATCAACGGCAGATGGAACGAAGCAGACAATTTCTAATCTGAAAACTCAAGTTGATAATATTCAAGTTGGTGGGCGAAATCTATTACTAGAAACAGCTACTAAATCACATTCAGTGAAGACTGGGGAAAACAAGCAGCATACCTACTTTGATTTAGCAAAGGATGCAGCTACTTTAATGCAGGGTAAGAATCTTGCTATGAGTTTCCTGTTTACAGGTAAAGTTACTGCATGGGGAACAACGAATAAATGGGCTGGTTTCGAAGTGAAGATTACTTTCACAGATAATACATTTCATTATCCGAGTTGTCGCATAGAAAACCGCCTAACACTAGGTAAACAGTATAACCAGGAAAGATTCACAGCGAGTGCTGTAGTAATGGATAAACCTATTAAAGAGATTTCAGTTTACGCTTTAGCACGTGACTTCACGGGGGACGTGTTAATTGAAAAGCTTAAATTAGAAATTGGCACAATATCAACTGCATGGACACCAGCACCAGAAGATCAAGTATCCACAACTGATTTCACTAAAAAAACAGTAGAAATTGAGACTACTATTAAAGGAATAAATACTTCTGTATCAAATGTACAAAACGAACAAGGAAAGCTTACAGAACGAGTTACTAAATCAGAACAAACTGCAGATGGGTTTAAACAATCCATTGAATCGTTAACAAAAAAAGATAGTGAAATTAGTAATAAATTAAATACGGTTGAATCAACTCTGGAGGGCACGAAAAAGACGATTTCGGATATACAATCTGATACAAAGTCACTCAAAAAAACGACAACTGAAATTAGAGAGGAAGCAGGTAAGATTACCGAAAAACTCTCTAATATAGAAAAACGAGAAGTAAGTGTTCGAAACTATGTAATTAACTCAGATTTTTCTAATGAAAAAAATTTATGGAATGGTATTACTAATTCAACAACTTTCAAATTTATTGACGTTAATATATCAGATGCATCAGGTATTAAGAAAGGATTACAAATAACAAGCAATGCAGCTTATATCTACCAAAACTTAAGCCTAGATCAGTTTATAAAGAAAAAGGGGATGGCATCCTGTTATGTTGATGTAAAGGCTGTAACATCCACAACAGAATATCCGCGCCTATATATGAGATTCACGTATGATCAGAATGGGAAAGATCAACATTATTATGCTATTATTCAGCAAAAAGTAGTAACAAATGGTTGGAATCGAATTTCCATTCCTTTCGATACAACGAATTACACAGGTAATTTAAAAGAAGTACGTGTAAATATCGCTACTGGTAATACAACTACTGTAGATGCAACATTTACAGGGATAATGGTTACATTCGGAGACTTACTTGAACCTTGGAATCTTGCTCCTGAAGATGGGGTAACACAAGGAGCCTTTCAATCGAAAACAAACGAGATTGAAAAAAGTGTGGATGGTGTGAAAACTACTATTACAGTTATCGAGGGTAAGGGCATAGTGGGGACTAATTTAGTTTACAACTCAAGCTTTCTACAAAGAGATACAGGATTACCTGTAGGTTGGGCATTTACTCATCCTGATGTGACGAGCTTCCAAATGCCATGGGCTGACGATAAGCGTGCAGGAGTAATTCGCTTTAATCGTACTAACTTAGCGGAAACAGCCCCTAATAGCATTGTAAATGGTTTTTCTACGAAATTTTCTGTAACATTAAACCAAGAGTACACGTTCAGTGCTTACATGAAAGTTCCTAACGTAGCTACTTTTAAGTTTAAATATGCTTACATCATAGAATTTTTCAATGAAGCAGGCGTGAGAGTACAATACCAAGACGTACAACTTACAGCAGACGAATTAGCAGATATCACAACAGGCAAGTGGACACGTATAGTCAGAACTATCAAGCCAAAGACAGCAGATATCGTCTCAGGTGGATTCCGTTTAGCTTTATTCCATAATGGGGACATATACTATAGAATGCCTCAGGTGGAATTGGGGGACCGTGTTACAGGATGGAACTTATCTACTGATGACTTCTCTACTCAGCATGGACTTAATGATCTGACAGTTAAAACCAACGCTATTAAGCAAACCGTGGATAGCAATCGAGCTACAATTACTTCTCTTAGTGCAACGCAAGGTAATCACACTACACAAATCCAAAAGAATACGAGTGAGATTACCCAGTTGAACAATCAAATCAGCTCTAAAGTTTCCGATACTCAAATGCAAGATTATGTGGGTGGTCTGGGTAGTACAAACTTATATATGAACTCTGCTTTTGAAGATAGGATAATTACCCCTAGCTCTGGTATTGTTACTTCTAGAACCCCGAGCCTTAGCAAATGGAAAGTAGTAGCTACTGTATCGGGAGTAGCTGTTACACCTACAACAGCAAGGCAACATGACGGATATAATTCGGCTCAGATTCAAGCGACGGGGCTGACTGTAAATGCTTGGACAGGTATTAGTCAATTATTCCCTGTTACATCTAGCTCAGGAAAACTAGTATTATCTGCATGGGTTTTTACATATAACAAGGACGGTATAGATCAAGGTGGAGCTTTAGAGATTAAGTTCCTAAATGGTTCAACTACAGTTACAACTAGTAGTGTAGACCTAAAAGATAAGTTGAATAACGGTGCATGGACACTCGTTTCTGTTACTGCTGAGGTTCCTTCAAAAGCTGTTACTCACGTAGAGGGTTATATATGGATACGTAGAAATGGACTTATCTGGGTGTCTCAACCACAATTTCAACAAGGTGCTATACCTTCGGCATTTATGGAAAACCCGAAAGACTATGCTAACTATGATCAACTTGTAGGAGAGATTGCTAAGAAAGTAGCTACTACAGAATTTAATTCTAAGGTATCAACTCTTGAAACGAGCATAAATCAGCAGTCTAAAAGTATTGAGTTAAAGGCAGAAAAAACGGACGTTTACACAAAAAAAGAAGCTAACGGTCAATTTGGAAGTAAGTCTATTGTAGATTCTCATACAAGCTCTATTTCTTTAATGGCAGGAGAAATTACTCAACGAGTTAAAAACAATGAAGTCGCCTCTACAATCAACCAAACAGCTCAATCTGTATTGATCCAAGCTCAAAAAATTATGCTTGACGGTTACATTGAAGCGAAGCACTTGAAAGCTCAAGAACTAGTTGGGGTTACTATTAAAACTGCTCCTAACAGTGAACAGCGTTTTGTAAAACTCAATAGACAGTTCTTAGAGCTGTATGATAAAAATATTTCTAGAGCTGAATTGAAATTCTTTAATAGTCAAGATGGAACAGCTATAACGCCTGCTCTTGTGATGGGGCGTTCTAAATCAGGTGGTATTGAGGGGGCAACAGCTCTCTACCATAGAACTCCCATTGATGGGAATGGAAATGATAACTTCCGAGAATCTTATTCAACTCTAGGAGTAGTAGAATCCTATAATAGTAATTCTAATTTGTTCCTATATGGTTCAGGATTAGAACAGACTTGGGGAGGAAAAGTCCATTTATATGGTAAGGACACTGTAACTATCTCGGCTTCTCGTCAAGGTGAGATAGTAATCAAGACTGATACGGTAGCTCAAAATACTTCTATTAAAATTCAGCCGTCGCTAGATTTTGAAGTTATAGCAGGTAATAACATTTACCTGCAAGGTAACGGATACCACCTATCAACTGTAAGGACAAATCATACTTTTAGAAATGGAAATGGTAACTTCTACTTTGAAAATAAGAACAAAACCTCAGGTAACAATATGCTTTTACAAGATGACAATAACAATGCTGATCTACGCCTAGCATATATACGTATCAGAGGCTCACATGTTTCAGGATACCAAAGTGCATTACAGCTTATCCCAGTAGGTGAAAATACACCAACAGCAGGATTACAAGCAGGGAACATAAGTTACACAAGTCTGACAAACCGTTCATCTCGTAAGATTAAGTCCAATATTCGTGATTTAGAGATTAATGCCTTAGAAAAAATTATGAGCTTGAAAGTAAAGCAATATAACTTCAAAAGTGATGTAGAGAAACTCTACAAAATGAGACAGGAAGCTGAGGGAACAGGAAAGCTACACACTACAAGAGATATTCCTCTACAGTATGGTCTTATCTTGGAGGACACAGATGAAACTTTCCATGCTGATTTGGGGGATGGAATCAACCTGTACACTCTTGTAACTCTCCATTTAGATGCTACTCAAAAGATTAAGTTTATACAAGATGTTCATGAGAAAGAACTAAGTAATCTTAAATCGAAAGTTGCCAGTCAGAATAATGAAATTGAATATCTAAAATCACAAGTAGCCAGTCAAGAGGACAGAATTGCACGTCTAGAAGGATTACTACTTCAACAATTAATTGATAAGAAACCAGAGCAGCCATAAGCTGGTCTTTTTTTATTGTCTAAAAAGGGGTGATCAAAGTGGAAGGATTACAAGAAGTAAGAAGTGATGTTCAAGAAATAAAGCAAGATATTAAGGACATTCGCTTAGAGATTAAAAGTTTAGAAATGCGGACAACAGGTAACGAGAAGGACATTATCAATATCAATAAACAATTAGATAAGATTAGCGCTAATACAACTTGGATCTTACGCCTTATTGTTGGTGGGCTTATTGCGGCGGCTCTGACCTTCTTATTGAAAGGAGGTGGTATGTAATGTTTGAAATTACGGTAATGATTGGTGTTGTTGTAGGATTATCACAAATTGCAAAAACAGTTGGGATGCAAACAAAATATGTTCCGTTATTAAATTTAACGCTTGGCATTACGCTAGGCGTTTTATTTTTGTCTCAAGATATCAAAACAAATATATTTCAAGGAATTATTATTGGACTGTCAGCGAGTGGATTATTTGACCACACAAAAATTATAAAAAAGGATGCCGATGTAAAATGAAAAAGAAGTGGAAACATATTTCATCTATAGTTGTCGCTATGATTTTAGTATTATCAATTGGAACAAACGTATTTGCTGATAGGGTTTTGATTATTCCTGATTTACCAAAACAACCATACCGTAATGGTGTTGGTGCTTATGAAGGTGTTGTAGCGCATTCTACAGCTACCCCAGAAGCTCCAGCTATTAATATTCAAAAATATGAGTCTCGTACATGGCGTTCAGCTTTTGTTCACTACGCAGTTGATTGGGATGAAAAGATTCAAATTGCATCTACTAAATATCGTGCATGGGGTGCAGGTCCAGTAGCTAATGCTAGATTTGTTCACGTTGAATTGTGTGAAACAAGTGATCCGATGAAATTCAAACGTTCTTACGAACGATATGTAGAGTTAATAGGAGAAATCTTGCGTGAACGAAATATTCATCCTTCAAAAGGGTTGTGGACACATAAGGATATTACTTATAAATTAGGTGGGACAGACCATGAAGACCCACTTGATTATCTTCGTAGTCATGGTGTATCAGAGGCTAAATTCCGAGCAGACGTGTTAAAGGCTTATAATGGGAACTCTGTTACAGTGGATGCTAAACCACAAAAACCAAATGAAGTACCTGGTACAGTAGAAGTGAATGGTGTTGCGTATATTGAGGGGTACAATGTAAACCTTCGTTCTGGACCATCAACAGATAATAGTGTTATTCGTAAATTACAAAAAGGAGAGGCTTATAAAGTATGGGGTAAATTAGGGAACTGGTTAAATCTTGGTGGTAACCAATGGATTTATTATGACACCTCATACATCCGTTACAACGGGACAGATGCTTCTACTATGACTGGTAAAAGGGTTATTTCTAAAGTAGACAATTTACGTTTCTATGAATCTCCATCTTGGCAGGATAAAGATGTTGTAGGTACCGTTGCTGAAGGATTAGGGTTTACAATTGATGCAAAGGTAAGTGTTAACAAATGCCCACAATACAGAGTGCACAATAGTAAAGGGAAAACATACTATATTACGGCAAATGAAACCTATGTATATGTGAAGTGATAGGAAAAGCCGGTTCCTATTAAAGGAGCCGACTTATATATTTGTTCATTTTACTATGCTTCATATGCCATGCTATCAGGAAAGTCTTCGTTTCTTTTAAGACATCGCACAATTCTAGTACATGCACAATTAAAATAATGTTTTCTCATTGTTTCTGAATCTACTAGAGCTTGCTCTAAGTCATGAAACATTCGTTCTTTTTTATTATAATACATTTTACCTATTTTATCGGGTGATTCAGAAGGATAGTATTGATAAACAACAATCTCTTCATCTTCATATTTTTTAGTCATTAATAAACATATTGCCATATATATAGGCCTCTTTATTTATAATGAATTTTATGATTGGAGTTATCTGAGAAAAAATGATCTCCTAATTTCTATTTTGAAATTATTGGGAATGAATAGTCTTCTTTTAATAGACCGATATGGAGGTTCACTAAAAGAATTAATAGTATATGCAAAGTGGATGTTTGTAAAATAAAAGGGCGCCTTCAGATGGAACAGCCCTTTTATTTTATGGTTAGGTTACTCTATTATATCTTTTAAATAATAAATGAAATTTGATTTGGTAAATCAATATTTTTAATATTCTCCATTCCACCATGTTCATCAACTTGCTTATATATCTTAAAGGCACACTTGTAAAATAATTGAAAATCTTCCTTAGGCAAATCATCAAGTAAAACATAGCCTTCTTCAAAGGTTGTTTTATCTTTCAAAATTTTAAAACGCCATCTTTCATACATTTCTGGGTATTGCTCGCAAATATCAATAGTAGGACCAAAACTGTAAATCGTGTATTCGCTATTATCTAATTCTTTTATTATTGTAATCGTTGGGTATCTTCCCATTTCAATTCACTCCTTAATTAATCAAATGCTTTATCTAAAGGGATTTTAAAGTGTTCGTCCAGTGGGTTGAAAGGCTCTGAATCGGGAGCCTTCCAAGGGCGACCAGATTCAACCGTTTTAGCATGAGCTGTCGCATAATCAACTTTAAAAATACCTTCAAAACGAGATTCGAAATATTCGTGTTTTAATAGTTTGATATCATTTTCATGATGAATACCTTGTTCTAGGCGTTGCTAAGCTCTCGCTATCCCAAAATCAGGATCAAACTTACCAACTCTATTATCTGGTAACTGATGATCTTTAATACGTTGTATTCTTTTATCTGACCAACCAGTGTTTTTGGAAATCGCAGCAATATCAGAAGCATTACCCCTAATTTCATCGTACATTTTTGCGACCCGTTGTTCACCTTCCATGAATTGTACAACAAAACTTCTTCCTCCAGAATAAAACTTTGTTATATCT
The DNA here is from genome assembly GCF_007363175.1 of Bacillus sp. BD59S. Classification (NCBI taxonomy): domain Bacteria; kingdom Bacillati; phylum Bacillota; class Bacilli; order Caryophanales; family Bacillaceae; genus Bacillus; species Bacillus sp. BD59S. The sequence continues at coordinate 3,360,987 of NZ_CP034686.1, read as the reverse complement.
GAAGCGTGTTCTGCATTTTTAGCTGTATTTACAGCTTCAGCAGCCTTTGCAGTCATTTTTACGCCTTTCCCAATTTTTGCGATTTTTCCGACAAGTGTAACTCCTGCTACTGCCATTCCTCCAGCTAAAAACCTTTCCCAAGTTGAAAGTTTTTCGCCAGTAGAGGGATCAATACCGTTTCAAGCGCGTCGGATATACGTATTCATTTCGCTGATAATTCTCTAAGGAAAATGGATATAAAACGTAAAATATCAATCTTAATTAATAATTTCAAAGGGGAAAAAGATAGTGGGAAGAGTATGGGAAAATAAATAAAGGCGACTTCATGTAGAAGTCAGCCAATTAAATTATTACAATTCTTTATTTTTTTCTTTTTTAAATTCTTTTTGTTTGTCGAGCCAAATATGAATTAAATTTACTAATTCAATCGTTTCTATCTCGCAAAATGCACCTTTATCATCTTCGGCCAAATTGTCTAGAACGGTAGTTGTATCTTTTCGAATTTCTAAACCACAAATATTGCCGTTTACTTCCCCGTAATCCTTTTCTCCGTTTAAAACACTATGTATTTCTTCTAAAATCCAATCTCCAAAAGCGGAAACTTCAACATATACAAAGGTTCCGACAAGTTCAATTTCCTTTGGTAATCTCATGATTAATACGTCATTATCAAGCACTTCAAAACTATATTCATATTTCATTTCTAATATACTCCCTTAAATTTATTGAAAATAGAGTTTATTCTTTTGGAAAAGCAGAGATAATTTTCCCGTTGCTATCTATATACATGGTTATCTCTATACCATCTGAACCTACTCCTTTGTATGTATTACCGATTATATGCCTTTTAGTATTGTATGCTTCATTGACATTATCTACAATCTTTTGTGAGCTCCATTCTTTAGGGAAAAATGTGGAGAACCCTCCATTTGCAGTCTTAGGAGTTCCATTTACTTCTATTTTAGCTTTATAGATGCCCTGATCATTTACTATTTCTTCTGTTCCTCTAATAATTTTCCCAGGTGTATTTTCTAATGCTTCAGAATGATAACCAACTGCCTTACCACTTCTATTTATTTCACCTTCTAGGATATGTTTAAGTCCATTTGGTTTGAAGTTTTCTGTTCCTTGTAGACTAGAAATGGCTTCCTGATTAGAAAGTGGTGGCGTATGATTTTCTTCAAAAGAATTACTCTTTCCAGGACTCCCTTCACCTTTAGCAAACTGATAAGTTGATAGTTTTTCTTCGGCTTGTCTAAAAGTAGTATTGTCAAATACAGATTTGATACCATTACTACCCGCAAAAGCAAAGTTGTCACCTTTATTAAATAATTGACCAGCTTTTGATATACCTTGAGAGAATTTAGCACCTTGTGCTAGCTTTGCAGCCTTACTGACCCCTTTATCTCCAAGAAGACCTAATCCAATTTGTGTTAAAGCATACGATCCCCATCTTGCACGTGTTTCTGCATCCCCATTTATCACATCTTTATTATAAGAGTCGGATAACGCATCCCACATTGCAGGTAAAGCTTCATCTAAATGGGTGACAGTGTAGCCCATGCCTTTCCAAGTTTCCCAGTCACCTAATGCTTTTATACCGTCGATTGTATCTCCAACAGCAGCTCCTGTACCGTCTACTATACCATCCCAAACTTTTCCTAAGAAAGATTTTTCAGGTGATTTACTAGGTGTAGTTTCTTTTGGAGTCGTTACATCTTCGTTATCTGCAACGCGGAATTTTTCAGCAATTCTCTTTAATTCTTCTTCAACATGCACAAGTGCATTGATAGCTGTGAATGCGGATGGTCTTGCATTGTTAAACATTTGAACGAAGTTTTGATTCGATGCACCTGTCCATTGAAAACACATGTAATCAATTTGATTGCATAAATTATTATGTATGGATTCTAATGCATGCCTAGTATCATTAGCCCGTTTTGCAACTTGTTCTAATTCTTCAGGTGTAATTTTTATTCGAACCATTTTCTTCCTCACGCTCCCGATTAAAATTATGAGGCAAGAAGAAAAAATGTAAATATAGAAAATTCGTATTACTGTATTAAGGGGCATTTTAGAGGATAATTTTGATCATATAAATAAATTTAAAGCCCACTCGCTTGAGTCGGCTTTTTTGCTACGATATTTAAAATTTACTTTTAGATAATGCTTTTAATATAGGGTTTATGATTTTACTCAATAAACGAAATGCGTTAAAGATTGAACGAATAACTTTCATAAGATTAACGCCCCCTCATTCTCATACCTTATAAGTCTGAGATTTTCTTTACTTCTTTTTCTTTGGCTTTAAAGTCCTTTTTATATTGTTTAAAGTCATTCCGGTCAACTCTAAACTTCTCACCAGTAGCTACATTTTTTACTAAATACGTTTTAGCTGTAAGTTCTTTTATTAAGAACCAAATTGCGAATAATACAAGGGATATTCCTAATGTGAAAGGAATTAATACTATTGCAGAAACAGTTATTATAAGTTCTGCTTTTGAATCAGCTCTTTTTAAAATTAATCTATCCCCAGCAGCAGCTTCAGATTGTTGTAATTGTTGCATACGTTGTAAGGATGCGACTGTATCATAACTCATGACATAACCTCCCGATAAGTAATAATAAAATCATTATATCAAACATTTGAGATATTGGTATTATTTATCAATATTCAGTTCGAATGCATATTTTCCCTCCACATAGATTTCATTAGTCAATTATTGATAAAGTATTAGTGGATGGTTCACCCAAATATAAAGTGAAAAACTCAAAAATTAGTGTTTTCTATATTAAAGCTAGTTGAACATATGTAGAGGTACCATAAAATAAAAACACCGATTCCAATTAAAGATTCGGTGTTTTTTAATGTTAAGATATTTAGAATTTACTTTTAGACAATATTTTTAATATAGGATTTATGATTTTACTTAATAAACTAAATTCGTTAAATATAGATTTTATAACCTTCATATTATCGGCCACTTAAACTAAATAAATCATATCAAGGATGTATACACTGTATTTTCAAAGTGAATGGTGTTATTATAATCGATAATAGATTGAATAATCAGATATTTTTTTATCAATAAATAGTAATTGTTATGATATGTGATTTGATAGGTTTATTTGTTATAATATTTAGATAATAATCTAAGAAAAGGGGGATTTATATGGAGACGAAAATTTCTATTACTAGCAAGGGTTATGAACTATTAGAAGAATGGTATCATGAAATGCTTGCTCAGCATATAGAGAAGGCAAGTATTTTAAAAATTGAAGCAGATAATATATTTAATAAGGTTAAAGAAAATACAGACTCTTTTATTTATTACTCTCTGTTAAGATTCAGGTATCAAATGTTAAAGGGGAATTTTGAAAAAGGGCTAGAAGGGCTAGAATACATAAAAGGTATGCCAGATGGTTTACTAAAATATTACTATCACTTCTTTAAATTTATTTATGCAACAGAAGTTGGAAACTACAATAGTGCAGAAAAACATCTTGAATCTGCAAGTGATTTATTAGATATGATGTCCGATGAAAAAGAAAAAGCAGAGTACAATTATCGTGTTGCGCTATATAAATATTATATTTCACAACCTACTTTAGCTATTAATTATGCTACAAAGGCTCTCGATTATTTTTCAAGCCATGAAGGCTATGAGACTAAAAAAGGAGCGTGTGAAAATACATTAGGTATGGCTTGTATTACTTTAGAACAATTTGAATTAGCAGAGGAATATCTAATTTCTGCTTTAAATATGTTTCAAAAACTTGATGAACAATCGCTAGTTTTAAAAGTTCGTAGTAATTTAGGAGTACTGTATGCCGAACAAAATTTATCAGATTCAGCTATACGTCATTTAGAAGAAGTATATAAAGCGTGTCAACATACAAAATTGCATTATCAAAGAAGGGTATTATTCCTATTAGCTCGGGAACATATTAAATTAAAACAGCATAATGATGCAACTTTTTATATTAAAGAGGGCTTGAAGGATTGTAATCAAGAATATAGTTATCACTTAAATATTTTGGAGTGTATAAATAATAATGAATCTATAGAGAAGTTAGAGGAAATTGTAAATGAATCACTTTCGTATTTTAAAGAACAAGAACTGTGGAAAGACATTCAAATTTATACCGAACTACTAGCAGAGAAATGGTATAATGTGGGTGCAAAGGAAAAGGCGTGTGAGTATTATCATTTAGGTCATGAAGCGAGAACTTTATTAAAAGAAAAGGGGCGTTTAAAATGAAAAAGATTAAAATTACATTAATGGGTTTAATCGGTATTGCAGTATTATCGTTTGGTTTAAATAGTCCTAGTATTGAAAAAAGTGCAGCACCTACACTGAAACAAGAAAATATTATTTCATATTCAGAACATGGTACAGGAATTTAATAAATAAGAAAATTACCCCCATCAGTTATTAAAGAAATAAATAATTACTAAGCAGTAAAATAGAAAAATAAACAAAGCAAGATGATGACAACATCTTGCTTTGTTTAATTGTGAAAAAATATTGAACTTTAACGGATTTTTTTAGAGGTTATTTTAAATAGGAAAGAACAGATAAAAAAATGAAACAAGCCTAAGCTATTTAGGTTTGTTTCATTTTGTGGGGGGCACCCACAATCTCACCCACAATTCACCCACAAAATAAAAAAAAGTGATGAATCACTATGAAACATCACTTTTATAAAACCTTGATAAATCAACGTTTTTGGCACTCTTTAAATCTTGATGAATTCAGAGGATATATTCCGCACACAAGTTCACCAATGGGAACGCGATCAATATATGTCTCTATACTAAGAGGTGAGGAAGCCCTGATACTACGGTATCAGGGCTTTTTTATTTGTCGGCAATATAGGTGTTAGTTGAAATGAATTGAATAGATGCCTGAAAAAAATATGACGGTATTTGAATTTCTATTCCATATCTTTAATGTAACGTGGTGAAATTCGAATTGCTTTGTGTTCCAAAAGGGTGGATAAGTAAAAGTAACATGCGTAATATCTATGGGTATAAAAAATTGTACGATATGTTGTGTTCGGTATTGGATATGTTTAATACTAAAGTTCGATTGTTTAAAACTATAGTACCTTGCAATAAATAATACTAAGTGGTATATTATGGATATGTCTGGTACCGTGTATTGAACAGTACTGAAATGAGAAAGGGGGATTGTCCTTGAACGTTCAGTTTAAAAAAGGTGTGTTAGAACTGTGTGTATTGGCACTTGTGAAACGTAAGGATTGTTACGGTTATGAACTTGTTCAACAAATCTCAAATAAATTTTTAATATCGGAAGGGTCAGTATATCCTTTATTACGCCGTTTAACGAAAGAAGGATATTTTCAAACGTATTTAAAAGAATCTACGGAGGGGCCACCTCGCAAATATTATCAACTAACTGAGCAAGGGGAAACGCAACTGAATGTGTTAGTAACAGAGTGGCGTGATTTTGCGAAAGGTGTACAAGAAATTATTGAAGGGGTGGAATGGGATGAGTAAAGAACAGTTTCTTAAGGAATTATCAAGTCACCTTAGAAAGTTACCGGACGAAGAAAGAAAAGATATTTTATTTGATTATGAAGAGCATTTTCAGTTTGGGATAGAAGAGGGGAAAACTGAATCGGAAATAATAAAGGGGCTTGGCTCTCCGAAAGTAATTGCAAAAGAATTACTCGCTTTATATCGTTTCGATGAAATGAAAAAAGACCCGTCAACTTCAAATGTGACAAGAGCTGTCATGGCAGCGATTGGACTTAGTTTGTTTAATTTTATTATTGTGTTAGGCCCTTTAGTTGCAATTATTGCTTTTATATTTTCTTTTTGGGTCGGTGGGATTGCTAGTGTAGTGACACCATTTTTTGTTATTGGAAAAGTTTTTGTGGGTACTTTTATATGGTTGGATTTATTCGTTAGTATAACTTTTGTTGGAGTAGGTTTGTTGTTATGTATGATTGCTTATTATAGTACGAAGTGGTTTAAAAGGCTTTGTGTACGTTATGTAATATGGAACTTCAAAATGATAAAAGGGGAGTAGATGATGAAAAAAATATTGTTAGCAGCAATCGCTTGTATCATTATTGGAGTAATTGGGATTTCACAAACATATGAAAAAGCAGTGCAAGCTGCAGAAGAAGGAAACAAAGAAGATATAATTAAAAACGAAACACTAAAAAATATAGAAGTCAAGTTAGATGTCAGGGATATTGTTGTCCAAAAATCTCCTGACGCTTCTTTTTATGTAAAGCAATCAGGAGATGCGCGTAAACAAGAGATTCGTATTACTGAAGATGGTGACACATTAAAAATCATTGGAGAAAGAGAAAAAGGTGCTTCATTTGATTTTTCCTTTTACGATTTTAGGTTTCAAACGTCTACAGTGACTCTCCTTGTGCCTGAACGCTCTTACCAAGATGTAAAAGTAAATTCATCTGCTGGACAAATTGAAATAAGTGATGTGAAAAGTGACCGTGTAAGTGCTAGAACACTTACTGGAGAAGTGGATTTGAAGCATGTAACGGCTAAGAATGTGGAGGGATCTACAAAAGCTGGTGAAGTAAACTTTAAAAAAGTAATAGGGAAAGTGACTGCAAAAACGACCAGTGGGGAAATAAATATTCTAGATCATGATTCTACGTATAATCTAGAAGCAAGTTCAACTGCAGGAGATATAAATATTACTTTATCGGAAAAACCAAAAGATGCGGTAATTACTGGGCAAAGTGCTGCCGGGGATGTAACAATTTTTAATAAAGAAAATAAAGACGTAACAATTGGCAAGGGGAGTAAAAAGATTAGTGGTAAAACAGCTGCGGGCGATGTGACGATTGAAACGCGTTCATAAGAAATAGAATGTATGAAAATCTATCAAAATACAAAAAAGAAGATAATTACCGTATATGAATAGGGTAATTATCTTCTTTTATATTCTTAATGTAAATCACGATATACGCCAATTACTTTACCGATAACTGACACTTGTTTTAAAATGATGGGTTCTAATGAAGAGTTTTCCGGTTGTAGACGGAAATGGTCTTTTTCTTTATAGAAACGTTTAACAGTTGCTTCATTATCTTCTGTTAAAGCGACTACAATTTCACCATTATATGCAGACTGTTGTTGGCGAACAACAACTAAATCTCCATCGAAAATACCAGCTTCAATCATACTATCTCCAGAAATACGTAACATAAACACTTGATCTGCTCCTGCGACAATGCTAGCTGGAAGAGGGAAGTGTTCCTCAACGCTTTCGACTGCTGTAATTGGTAATCCAGCAGTAACTTTCCCGACAATTGGAACTTGAATAACAGATTGTGTTTCTGTATCCATTCGGTCTTCACCTAAAATTTCAATTGCACGTGGTTTTGTTGGATCGCGTCGAATGTATCCTTTTTCTTCTAATCTTGATAAATGTCCGTGCACTGTAGAACTAGAAGCGAGGCCGACTGCTTGACCAATTTCACGTACGGAAGGTGGATATCCTTTTTCTTGTACTTTTAGCTTAATAAAGTCGAGAATGTCTTGCTGGCGTTTCGTTAACTTTTCCATGTTTTCTAACACCTCGTTTTCTTTCATTTTTCTTATTAATAAGTATAACATGTGAAAAAACATTCTACAAACATAAGTTCGAACAAAAGGCGAATTTATGTTACACTTAAGGGAAATTATAGTGAGAAAGAGGGGTTCATAATGAATGCAATTATTTATGCGCGTGTGAGTACAACAAAAGAAGCACAAGAAACATCATTAGTACGTCAAAAAGATGAATTATTGCATTTAGCGGAGCGCTATCAAATGAATGTTACTAAGGTGATTGAGGAACAGGCTAGTGGCTATACAATTGAACGTGACGGCATATTAGAAGTGTTAGATACAATTCGAGACGAACAAATTGATGTGCTACTTATACAAGATGAAACGCGCCTTGGTAGGGGGAATGCAAAGATTGCGTTAATGCACTGTTTACATAAAGAAGGAATAAAAGTATATACGCATACACATAATGGTGAATTGCAATTGTCGGATTCTGATTCAATGGTATTAGATATTATTGGTATTGTTGAAGAGTATCAAAGAAAGATTCATAATTTAAAAATTAAACGTGGTATGCAACGAGCAGTAGAAAAAGGCTATCGTCCAGAAAATAATTTAAAGAATCGTCATTTAAGTGTAGGACGAGAGAAGAAAGAAGTGCCAATTGAGGAAATTGTACGTTTGCGTAAGAGTGAACTTACTTTTGAAGAAATTGCAGCAACACTACGTGGCTTTGGTCATAATGTTTCAAAAGCGACGGTACATCGTAGATATGTAGAGTATACAAAGCAATTGCTTGATAAAGAAGAGTAACTATTGTATGATAATAATCAGTTTTGATTAGAAGGGGGATTCGAGATGCTTAGTCACGAACTCGTTGAACGCATTAACTTCTTAGCGAAAAAAGCAAAAGCTGAAGGTTTAACTGAAGAAGAACAACGTGAGCGTCAATCGCTACGTGAACAATATTTAAAAGGATTTCGTCAAAATATGTTAAACGAACTAAAAGGAATTAAAGTCGTTAACGAACAAGGTACTGATGTTACACCGGCGAAATTAAAAGCTTTAAAAAAGCAAGATAATGCAAAATTAAACTAAAAGATGGGCGAAGCCCATCTTTTTTATTTATTATAATCGTTAGTAATAACTTTCCAGTTGTTATTAACTGTTGCTTCTATCTTTTTATGTTTCAATATATAGTTAGCGATAAGTTCAGACATATCTGTTGGTATGTCTTTTATTACGGGCTTATTTTGAAACATAAAGAAGTTCCCTCCGCCGCTTGCGCGATAATTATTCATAACGACGTCATATTCTTCGTTCATATTAAGAGGAGTGCCTTTATGTTGTAAAGATTCTACTCTTTCGCCAATTGGTTTTGAAATGTTTAATACGTACGAAATTCCTTCCCACATATCGTAATTATAGTGTTGCGGCTTTGGTTCTATAAAGGTAGGGTTTACGATGATAGATCCATCTTCTTTTAATGTGAAATAAGAAGCAGAGAGTTCGAGAGCATCTTTTATATCTGAGCCAGTTATTCTAATTACTTTTAATGTATTTGGATAAATATAATTAGAAACGATGTCACGCATTGTTACATGTTCCGGGAAACCTGGAGATGTATTATGGAATAGGCTTGTACAAGAAATGGAAACATTAGCAATATCCATCTGTATTTTATTTATGAATTCAATAAAAGGATGGTCTTTCAAACGAGTTTGCATAGCATCTGAAATTTGCATGTCACCGTGGATGGTTCCAATAGGTTGATCAAGCCATTTTTGTGTTTTCTCTTCATAATCGGCTACCAAGTAAAGAACATCTGGATCTGCCTCGATTTCTTGCACAGTCAATAGTTCTGAATAACTCTCTTTTTTTACCCACTCTTGTTTCATTTTTTCAAATGTTATAGTTACTTTTCCAACTGAATGTCCATTACATCCAGTCTGTAAAATTGTTACACCATTACCCACTGTTTGAGCAATTTTTCGGTGCTGATGGCCTGTTAATAAAATATCTATGCCCTCAATTTCATGACACATTGCATACCCTTGGTTTTCCCCTGTTAAAACTTCAGTCGGTTCTCCAGTTTGTAAATCGCGTTCAAATCCCCCGTGATACGCTACGACTAGTAAATCTGGTTTCTCGTGTTCGTGAATGTAAGCAACCCAATTTTTTGTTGTTTCTAACGCATCTTCAAATTGTAAGTCTTTAATGTGATGGGGTTGTTCCCAATTTGGAATGTAATGCGTTGTCATCCCTAAAATAGCAATTTTTATATTTGATTCAATGTGTTTTATTATATATGGTTTTCCGAAATAAGATTCTTTGCTGTTTTTATCTAAAATATTTGCTGATAAATACGGGAAGTTGGCAGTAGAAATAGCATGATTTAAGACATCAATTCCGTAATTAAATTCATGATTTCCAATCACTGCAGCGTCATAACGTAAATAGTTTGCTATTAATGACATTGGGTTTTTCTTATCTTTTTCATATGTAGCGTAATGATAAGTAAAGGGTGTTCCTTGTATGAAGTCACCATTATCAATTAATAGGACGTTTCTATTTTCGGAACGTTCTTTTTTTATAAGAGTAGAAATTTTAGCTAAACCAATTTCAGCTTTGGAGTTATCTTGATAGTGAATTGGATAAACAGTACCATGTATATCACTTGTTAATAAGATGTTTAAAGTTATAATTTGATTTTGATTCAATATCATTCACCTTTTCTATTATTATCTACCAATTAAGCATATCAAATATATGAAGAGAATTTTAATGTGAGTGTATAGAATGTGTAAAGATTCTGTAAATAAGCAATTATTCGTGAAAATGTGTGATATATTTCTTCATGTTTACGGAAGGTTATTTTATAACAAGAAAAATGGAGGCATTAACATGTTGAAAAAAGTTTTTGCAATGAGTACAACAGTTGTACTAGCAGCGGGTTTATTAAGTGGCTGTGGAACGAAGGAATCAAGCGCAAGTAAAAATGAAGATACGAAAAAAGGGTATGTACCAAAGACTTTAAATGTTCAATTTGTTCCTTCTCAAAATGCAGATACGTTAGAGGCGAAGGCAAAACCACTTGAGAAGCTATTAAGTGATAAGTTAAATATTCCAGTAAAAGTTAGTATTTCGACGAATTACAATACAATTGTAGAAGCGATGGCATCTAAGCAAGTAGATGTAGGGTTTTTACCTCCAACAGCGTATGTGCTAGCACATGAGAAAAAGGCTGCAAACGTAATTTTACAAGCACAACGTTTTGGAGTAGATGATGAAACGGGAGCTCCTACAAAGGATTTAGTAGACTTTTATAAGTCTGAATTTGTTGTTAAGAAAGATTCAAATATTAATAGTGTAAAAGATTTAAAAGGTAAAAAAATTGGTTATCAAGATGTAACGTCATCAGCGGGGTATGTGTGGCCTGCGGCTGTACTATTAAAAGAGGACGTTGATCCGCTAAAAGATGTGAAACCTGTTACATTAAAAGGTCACGATCAGTCGCTTATTGCTCTTTTAAATGGTGATGTAGACGCAGCTGTTGTATTCCAAGATGCTCGTAATATTGTAAAAAAAGATTATCCGAATATATTTGATCAAACGAAAATAGTGAAATTTACGGAGAAGATTCCAAACGATACGATTTCGGTACGTTCTGATTTAGATGGAGAGTGGAGCAAGAAATTACAGGATGCTTTCATTGAAATTGGAAAGAATGAGGAAGGTCATAAAATCATTAAAGAAGTATATTCACATGAAGGATATGTTAAATCTGATGATAGTAAATTTGATATCGTTCGTGACTATGGGAAGAAAGTAAAAACGCAATAATACATATGGAAATGGCAGCTAGCTGGAAAGGTATGTTTTCAGTTAGTTTGCCGTTTTGAATTCATAGAAGGTAGGTAAGATGTGTGATAGAGTTTCGAAATGTTTCCAAAGTGTATCCAAATGGTACAAAAGGATTGAATCATATAAATTTGAAAATTCAAAAAGGTGAGTTTGTTGTAATGGTAGGGTTGTCCGGAGCTGGAAAGTCTACACTTCTAAGATCGATAAATCGTCTTCATGAGATTACAGAAGGTGAAATCATGATTGAAGGTGAGTCTATTACTGCTGCAAAAGGAAAAGGATTACGCCGCATGCGCCGGGATATTGGTATGATTTTTCAAAGTTTTAATCTTGTAAAGCGATCAACGGTATTAAAGAACGTATTAGCTGGCCGTGTCGGGTATCATTCGACACTACGTACAACGTTAGGCTTATTTCCGAAAGAAGATTTGGAGCTTGCCTTTCAATCGTTAAAAAGGGTAAATATTTTAGAAAAAGCATATGCGCGCGCTGATGAATTATCAGGAGGACAACAACAACGTGTATCAATTGCTAGAGCGTTGGCGCAAGAAGCAAAAATCATATTGGCAGATGAACCTGTTGCGTCGTTAGATCCGCTAACAACAAAGCAAGTATTAGATGATTTGAAAAAAATTAATAAAGATTTTGGAATTACAACAATTGTAAACTTACATTCTATTGATTTAGCTAGGCAATATGCGACACGTATTATTGGATTACATGCAGGCGAAATTGTTTTTGATGGCCTAGTAGAAGAGGCAACGGATGAAAAATTTGCTGAAATTTATGGTGACGTAGCGCAGAAAAGTGAATTGTTAGAGGTGGCAGTTAAATGAATGATGTGACGATATATTCGAAATCGATACCGAAGCCGCCGAGTAAGTTAAAACATATGTTAACGTTAATTCTAGTCATTTTACTGTTGTGGGGAAGTAGTATACAGGTCGACGCATCATTTTCAAAACTAGTAGCTGGTTTTCCTAATATGATGGATTTGTTAAAAGAGATGGTGCCACCAGATTGGAGTTATTTTCAAGTTATTACAACAGCAATGTTAGATACAATACGTATGGCGATTATCGGGACGACTTTAGGAGCGATATTAGCTATTCCACTGGCACTATTTGCGGCAAGTAATGTGTTTACTAGTGCATTTTTGTACAGTCCAGCTCGATTGATTTTAAATTTTATCCGAACGATACCAGATTTATTATTAGCGGCGATTTTTGTAGCTATTTTTGGAATAGGACCACTTCCAGGTATTTTAGCTCTTACTTTTTTCTCAATTGGGCTCGTGGCGAAATTGTTGTATGAGTCAATTGAATCGATTGATCCAGGCCCATTAGAAGCGATGACAGCAGTAGGAGCAAATAAGGTGCAATGGATTGTTTATGGGGTAATTCCGCAAGTGAAAGCACATTTTGTCTCCTATGTTCTTTATACATTTGAGGTGAACGTACGTGCAGCAGCTGTTTTAGGTTTAGTAGGGGCAGGTGGTATTGGATTATATTATGACCGTACACTTGGGTTTTTACAATATCAACAAACTGCATCTATTATTATCTATACCCTTGTTGTTGTATTGTTAATTGATTATGTAAGTACATTGTTGCGGGAGAAATTATAATGAGTAAAACGACGTTAATCGTACCAAAACCGAAGAAACCGAGTATGTATCGCTGGATTATTTTCATAGCACTTACATTTGTTTATGTATGGGCTTTTTCAGGAGTACCGCTAGAAGGAATCAAGGATACGGCGGGAGAAATTACAAAAGCAATTATGACAGGTGTATTGAATCCAGATTGGTCGTATGTATCTTTGCCAGATGGTGAAGATTTATTACATGGTTTAATTGATACGTTGGCAATTGCGATATTAGGTACATTTATTTCTGCCTTTTTATCTATTCCATTCGCTTTTTGGGCGGCGACGAATATGAGTAGTGGAAAATTAACTTCGGGAACTGGGAAATTTGTACTTAGTTTTGTCCGTACATTTCCTGAATTAGTTATGGCTCTTTTATTTATAAAAGCTGTTGGACCAGGTTCTTTTGCCGGCGTTCTAGCTTCAGGGTTACACTCTATTGGAATGTTAGGGAAATTATATTCAGAAGGAATTGAAAATATAGATAAAGGACCGACGGAAGCGTTAATAGCAACAGGTGCGAATCGTTTTCAAATACTTTGGTATGCAGTATTGCCACAAGTATTACCAGATTTTCTATCCTATACGTTATACAGGTTCGAAATTAATGTGCGATCCGCTGCCATTTTAGGTGTTATTGGAGCAGGTGGAATTGGCACACCTTTAATTTTTGCACTGAGTTCACGCAATTGGTCTCGTGTAGGAATTATTTTATTAGGCATCATTTTAATGGTTATTATCATTGATTTTATTTCAAGTTCGATTCGGAAACGGATTGTTTAACTGATTTGAAAAGCATCGAATTTAGATGCTTTTTTGTACTTTTAAAAGCGGATTGAAAAAGTTAGTATAGAAGAATTTTGTATATCTGTATAAATATACAGATAATTCCCTTTCTTTTCAAAATAAAAATAATGAAAAAGTATGTCATATTGAATGCCCATACATTCCCGGAAACATTGATTTTTTTATAAAAAATCAAAAAAACATCAACATATTTGTCGATACATGTTGTATAATCTTGCGTGGGAAGCTATCATATAAATGTATAAAACGTTTACTAATATAAGCGAAGGGAAGAATAGCATGTCACATTCAATCGAACAACTTTCTATCAACACGATTCGCACATTATCCATCGATGCGATTGAAAAAGCAAACTCTGGTCACCCAGGAATGCCAATGGGTGCAGCACCAATGGCTTATACATTATGGACTCAATTTATGAAACACAATCCAAATAACCCAACGTGGTTTAACCGTGATCGTTTCGTATTATCTGCAGGTCATGGTTCAATGTTATTATACAGCCTACTTCACCTATCTGGTTATGATGTAACAATGGATGACTTAAAGAACTTCCGTCAATGGGGAAGCAAAACTCCAGGACATCCTGAGTACGGTCATACAGCTGGTGTAGATGCAACGACTGGTCCACTTGGACAAGGTATTGCAACAGCTGTAGGTATGGCAATGGCTGAAAGACATTTAGCTGCTAAATATAACCGTGATGCGTATAATGTAGTAGATCATTATACATACGCTATTTGTGGTGATGGAGATTTAATGGAGGGCGTTTCTGCTGAAGCATCTTCATTAGCTGCTCATTTACAATTAGGTCGTCTTGTTGTGCTTTATGATTCAAACGATATTTCATTAGATGGCGATTTAAATCGTTCATTCTCTGAAAGTGTAGAAGATCGTTACAAAGCATACGGATGGCAAGTGATCCGTGTTGAGGATGGAAACGATATTGAAGCAATCGCAAAAGCAATTGAAGAAGCGAAAGCTGACGAAAAACGCCCAACGCTAATTGAAGTAAGAACGACAATTGGTTTCGGTTCTCCAAACAAATCAGGAAAATCAGCTTCACATGGTTCTCCACTTGGTGTAGAAGAAACAAAATTAACGAAAGAAGCATATGCTTGGACTGCTGAGCAAGACTTCCACGTAGCAGAAGAAGTATACGACAACTTCCGTAAAACAGTACAAGATGTTGGTGAAACTGCGCAAGCAGAGTGGAACACTATGCTAGGTGAATATGCACAAGCATACCCAGAATTAGCAAACGAATTCCAAGCAGCAATGAACGGTCAACTTCCAGAAGGTTGGGAGAAAAACTTACCAACTTATGAATTAGGATCAAAAGCAGCAACTCGTAATTCTTCTGGTGCTGTAATTAATGCAATTGCAGAATCTGTACCATCATTCTTCGGTGGATCTGCTGACCTTGCTGGTTCTAACAAAACATACATGAATAACGAAAAAGACTTTACAAGAGATGATTACAGCGGTAAGAACATTTGGTACGGTGTACGTGAGTTCGCAATGGGTGCAGCAATGAACGGTATTGCACTACATGGTGGTTTAAAAACTTACGGTGGTACGTTCTTCGTATTCTCTGACTACTTACGTCCAGCAATTCGTCTTGCAGCATTAATGCAATTGCCGGTAACGTATGTATTCACACACGACAGTATCGCTGTTGGTGAAGATGGTCCAACACATGAACCAATCGAGCAATTAGCAGCGCTACGTGCGATGCCAAATGTATCTGTTATTCGTCCAGCTGACGGTAACGAGTCTGTTGCAGCTTGGAGACTAGCTCTAGAATCTACAAACAAACCAACTGCTTTAGTCTTGACTCGTCAAGACCTTCCAACATTAGAAGGTGCAAAAGATGATACGTATGAAAAAGTAGCAAAAGGTGCATATGTAGTTTCTGCAAGCAAGAAAGAAACGGCTGATGTAATCTTACTTGCAACTGGATCTGAAGTAAGCCTAGCTGTTGAAGCTCAAAAAGCATTAGCAGTAGACGGCGTTGACGCAGCTGTTGTCAGCATGCCATCTATGGATCGCTTCGAAGCTCAAACTGCAGAGTACAAAGAATCTGTATTACCAAAAGCAGTAACAAAACGTTTCGCAATCGAAATGGGTGCTACATTCGGATGGCACCGTTACGTAGGTCTTGAAGGAGATGTGTTAGGTATCGATACATTCGGTGCTTCTGCTCCTGGTGAGAAGATTATGGAAGAGTATGGATTTACTGTAGAGAACGTTGTTCGTAAAGTAAAAGAAATGCTTTAATGATTTCAGAAAAATCTCTCCAGCATGGAGAGGTTTTTCTATGTAAATGAGTTTTTTCGACAGAAAAAGTTTTTTCTCTCTCCGCAGTCAGACAATCATTGCAAATTTTCTTATATATAATGAAGAGAAAAGGTTGTCCAGATTGGGAGTGGAAAAATGAAAACGTATGAATTGTATTTAATTCAAGAGGATATTGCGAAAGCTTATTTTGGTCGTGAATATTTGTTTTTTGATTTATTTGCTCGATTTTCAGAATCTGGGTCCCTTTCGGAGAAAAAAGTGTTATATAAGCAAATGATGTATATAACGATGCCATTGCAAGTAATGAAAATTCATCATAAATTAGAACAAGCTTTGCGCGTTCTTGGTAAATATGATCGAACACATCATACACATACACTTTATACAGGGGCAGAATATGGCGAAATAATGGTGAAACCACACTATATTCGCATGAATACCTCTGGAAATGTTTCTATGGAAACGACTTTCTTTGAGGTGCTTCGGAAGTGTGAATTAACATTTTTAGCTATGGATTATGAAAATACAAAGTACGGATGGCTGAATCCTCTAAAACAAGTACGAACATATGTGTAAAAAATGTCGAATTGTATCTTGTCTTATTGAAAAGGTTTTAGTACACTGTAAGGTAGACAACATGAAGGAGGAAAATATATGCCAATTTGGTTAGGTATTCTAGTGGGCGTAGTAGCACTAGTAGCAGGCGTGGCGTTAGGATTTTTCATTGCCCGCAAATACATGATGAATTACTTACAAAAAAATCCACCAATTAACGAACAAATGTTAAAAATGATGATGATGCAAATGGGACAAAAACCTTCCCAAAAGAAAATCAATCAAATGATGAGCGCGATGAACAAGCAACAAATGAAATAAGCGCTAAAAGACACTCGCTAAGAGTGTCTTTTCTTTTTGATATAGACAGAGTTTAAAACTTTTAAAAATTCTGTATTTTTGGTAAACTGAAAACATCGCTCATTTTAAGGGAGGGGGAAAAATATGAAAGTGTTTATGAGTTTAGCGTGGTTTTTTAAACAAGAAAAACGAGCGTACATAACCGGAATTATTTTATTATTTGGCGTTGCACTTTTAGAACTTGTAGCACCAAAAGTGATTGGGATTGTTGTAGATGAAATTAACGATGGAACATTAACGACTGATAAGTTACTAAAATGGGTTGTACTCTTAGTACTCGTAGGTATTACGATGTACATATTACGTTACGTGTGGCGTATTATGATTTTTGGGTCTTCATTAAAGTTAGCTCGCCAATTACGGAAAAATTTGTATGAACATTTTACAAAGATGAGTCCATCTTTCTATCAGTCAAATCGAACAGGTGATTTAATGGCGCACGCGACCAATGATATTCAAGCAATTCAGCAAACTGCTGGGGCGGGTGTTTTAACACTTGTTGATTCATTGGCTGTTGGGGGATGTGTACTCGTAGCGATGGGTTTTACAATTAGTTGGAAGTTAACATTGTTAAGCTTAATTCCAATGCCGATTGTAGCAATATCGACAAATTATTACGGCACTTTATTACATAAAAGGTTTCATAAAGCACAGCAATCGTTTTCGGAAATCAATGATAAAGTGCAAGAGAGTATGAGTGGAATGAAGGTAATTCGATCGCTTGGACAAGAAAAAGAAGATTTACAAGCGTTCCGAAAAAAATCAGAAGATGTCGTACATAAAAATATGTTAGTTGCACGTATTGATTCGTTATTTGATCCAACAATCGCTCTTATCGTAGGTTTTTCTTTTTTAATTGCAGTATGTTACGGATCGGTATTAGTTGTAAGAGGTGAATTAACAGTAGGTGATCTCGTTACATTTACGACATATTTAGGTACCCTCGTTTGGCCAATGTTAGCGTTTGGATGGTTATTCAATATTATGGAGCGTGGGCGTGCTTCATATGACCGTGTAGAAAAAATTCTTTCACAAAAATCAGATGTAGTAAATAGCGAAAATGCTGTACATACAATAGCGAGCGGTAATGTTTCGTTTGCCGTTGATTCATTTTCGTATAAGAAAAATGAATTGTTACATTTAAACGATATTCACTTTGATTTGAAGAAGGGCGAAACGCTAGGAGTTGTAGGACGTACAGGCGCAGGGAAAACGACTTTATTAAAATGTTTAATCCGTGAGTATGATCACTTTAATGGTGAATTAAAAATTGGGGAGCGAGATATTCGAGATATAACACTTCATGGTGTCCGTTCTGCCATTTCATACGTGCCGCAAGATCATTTTTTGTTTTCAGCAAGTATTGGTGAGAATATTGCCTTTGGAAAGGCGGATGCTACGTACAATGAAATTACCCAAGCTGCAGAGATTGCTTGTATTCATAATGACATCCTCCAATTTTCAGAAGGATATGAAACAGTAGTAGGAGAAAGAGGCGTTTCATTATCTGGTGGTCAAAAGCAGCGAATCTCTATTGCTCGTGCTTTATTAACAAATGCTGAAATTTTAATTTTGGATGATTGTTTATCAGCAGTAGATGCAAAAACAGAAGAAACAATTTTAAATGCTTTAAAGAGGGAAAGAGCAGGGAAAACGACAATTATTACTGCCCATCGTTTAAGTGCAATTCAGCATGCCAATCTCATTCTTGTTGTGGATGAGGGCAGAATTGTGCAACGAGGTACACATGAACAACTAATGAAGGAACATGGTTGGTATAAAGAAATGTATGAGAGCCAGCAGTTAGAAGCATTAGTCGAGAAAGGAGGCGTATGATGGCTGCGAAAAAACAGAGCGATTTAAGAAGATTATTGTCTTATATGAGGCCATATAAAGGACTATTAGCATTAGCATTTTTATTTCTAGTTGGTGCAACTATAACAGAAATGATGGGTCCGTTTTTAATTAAACAATTTCTTGATGAACACTTAGTACCACGTAACTTTGATCAATCAGCACTTGTTACTCTATTTGTATTGTATATTGTTGCTCACTTATTAAAAGTATTATTTACTTATTTAGACTTGTTATATTTTCAAAATATCGCTTTTAAAATTGTTCAAGATATGCGTGTTGAAGTATATGAGCATGTTCAAAAGTTGTCATTAAGTTTCTTTGATCGTACGCCGATTGGTACGCTCGTATCGCGCATAACGAATGATACAGAAGCAATTAAAGATTTTTATGTCAGTGTATTATCAACATTTGTTAAAAATATCGTATTTTTAGTAGGGATTTTAGTAGCGATGTTTTTATTAAATGTAAAATTAGCGCTATTTTCTCTCGTATTAATTCCGATTATGTTTGCGATTATGGTGCTATATCGCCGGAAAAGTGCAGCTTTTTATTTAGAAGTCCGTAATCAATTAAGTGTGTTAAATGCAAAGTTAAACGAGTCCATTCAAGGGATGAATATTGTTCAAGTGTTCAGACAAGAAAAGCGCATGAGAAAAGAGTTTGAAGAAGTGAATAATAAACATTATAGTGCAGGGCGACGTACATTAAAGTTAGATGCATTGCTTTTACGTCCAGCAACGGATTTAGTTCATATTGTAGCTATTGCGTTAGTACTTGGTTTATTTGGAATTGATGCTTTGAAGAGTCCTGTTGAAGTAGGCGTTTTATATGCGTTTGTTAACTATATACATCGTTTCTTCCAGCCTGTAAATGAGATGATGATGAAATTATCATTTTTCCAACAGGCACTGGTTTCATCATCACGTGTATTTCATTTAATGGATGAGAAAGATTTAGCGCCAGTTCAAAAAGGGGATGGAAATCCTCAAGTTATTAATGGAGATATTGAATTTAAAAATGTTACTTTTTCGTATGATGGAAAACGTAATGTTTTAAAAAATGTATCTTTTCACGTGAAACAAGGGCAAACGGTTGCTTTCGTTGGGCACACTGGTAGCGGAAAGAGTACCATTATGAATTTATTACTGAGATTCTATAATATTAAGTCCGGAAATATTGTAATAGATGGTGTAGAGTTAGATAAATTTGAAGAACAAGAAATTAGAAAGAAAATAGGACTTGTATTGCAAGATGCATTTTTATTTGCGGGAAATGTAAAACAAAATATTCGCATGTATAATGAAGAAATTACGGATGAAGAAGTAAAAGAAGCAGCACAATTTGTGCAAGCGAATACGTTTATTGAAAAGTTACCAGAGCAGTATGAAACGGAAGTAGTAGAAAGAGGAGCTGCATTTTCTAGTGGTCAACGACAATTAATTGCTTTTGCTAGAACGATAGCAACGAATCCGAAAGTGTTAGTATTGGATGAAGCAACAGCAAATATTGATACAGAAACTGAAGATGCAATCCAAACAGCGTTACAGCAAATGCGAAAAGGACGGACGACGATAGCAATTGCACACAGATTATCTACCATACAAGATGCAGATCAAATTTTTGTTATGCATGATGGAGAGATAGTAGAAAGAGGGACACATCAAGAATTACTGAGTGAACAAGGGTTGTATTATAATATGTATTTACTACAAAATAAAGGAAGTTTACAAAAGGCCTTGTAATTACAAGGCTTTTTTACTTTGTTTATAAAATATGTTTGCTCTTTACGTCTATAGTATAAACGTCGTCACCCTTTAATAAAGTTGTACATATTGTATGTATACGAAATGAAAAAATTGATAGGAGCTTTTATATGCAAGATAGATCTAGTTCAAATATTACGTTTATTGATGTGTCCCATTGGGAAGGGAATATCGATTGGAATGCAGTGAAGGGATCCGGTATTTCAGCGGCGTATGCAAAAGCGACAGAAGGTGTAAATTACATTGATCCTACTTTTACTAAGAATGTACAAGCAGCACGAAATGCGAATGTATTAATTGGTGCATACCATTTTGCACGCCCAGAACAAAATGATGCAATTTCAGAGGCGAAATATTTTGTGAGTATATTACAAAGTAACCACACAGACTTAATGCCAGTTCTGGATTTAGAATCACCAACAGATCCGAGCAACAGTAATTTAACTGGTAACGCTATATCGAATTGGGCAAGAAGCTTCATAAATTATGTGAAACAGGCTACTGGAAAAGATGTAATGTTATATACAGGAGTTTGGTATATTAATGAGTTCGGAATTAGCGGATTAAGTGATATTCCGCTTTGGATTGCTAGATACTCGAGTACACCGCCTGCTGATGCTGGTGGATGGACAGAGTGGACAGCATGGCAATACACAGATTCTGGACAAATTTCAGGCGTAGGAAATTGTGATGTATCAGCTGCAGTTTCATTAGAAGCTTTACAAGGGAATGGAGCAAGTGGTGGAGGTAATGTTTCCCCGCTTAATAGTGCAACTCCAGTGTACGGAGTTGCTATAATTAATGGAGATAATGTGAATTTGAGAAGTGGACCATCTTTACAGTCTAGTGTAATTCGCCAATTGAATCGTGGCGAAGCATATGAAGTTTGGGGAGAACAGGGTGGTTGGCTTTGTTTAGGGACAAATCAGTGGGTATATAATGATTCGAGTTATATTCAGTATAAACATTATGTGGCGACTATTACTGGTGATAATGTAAATCTACGTGATGCTCCATCATTAAATGGAAATGTTATAAGACAGTTATATCATGGTGAATCGTATCGAGTATGGAGTAAGCAAGATGGATGGCTTTGCTTAGGGACAAATCAATGGATATACTACGATTCAAGTTATATTCAGTATGGTGTACAATAGAGTGGAAATAAAAGGTATCTCTTCAGAGGTACCTTTTATTAAAAATATACAAATTTTACAAAGTCTATATCGAAACCATAGTATACTATAATAGATATATTTATAAAAAATAATCGAAAATGAAATAAAGGAGTAAAAATATGAATTATGTGCTAATAGGTGCGATTTTAATATTATTAGCTGTAGCATTTGTGCTGTTTTATAAAAATAAACAGCTAGAATCAGAGAGTCAGCAAGTAGAATTTGAAAAGAAACAAGCAATTGAAACGTACGAAAATGAAATTGCAGCTGCGGTTACAGAACATAAAGAGCAGCAAAATACATTAAAAAATATGGAACAGAAAAAATACAATGATTTACAAATAAGTGCAGCTAGAGAACTTGAAAATATGCGTATGATGAAAAATCAATTAGCTGTGCAACATAGTAAAGAACGCAGTGAAATGCAAGAAAAACATAGTAATGAAATACATATGTTTCAAAAGTTAATTGCAGATTTGCGAGAGTATACGAAAAATGGAGCTGAAATGAGTACACACGAAACATTACAATATATGAAGCGTGGTTTCGTAGAGCAAGGCATAATACAAGATCATGAATTTCATATTATGCCGAATGTTTTTATTAAAAATCAACAAGGTGGAAATGATTTTCGAATTCATCATCTTGTTTTAAGTAAAACGGGTATGTATGTACTTGAGACGAAAGAATGGACAGGGAAATTAATTCATGGCTTAACGAAAGAAAATGCTAGTACATATTCATTTATGATTGATGAAATTGGCAAGTATCAACAAGAGATAGAGAAAGAAGAGACGTTTGAATATATTACAGGTGAAGATTCATTAACGATACAAGTGAAAAATGAAGGGAACCCAGTATATAGAGCGAAGAAACTGTCTCATATTCTATACAATTGTTTGAAAGAAATGCAAGTTGATATTGTAAAGGAAAACATAAAACCGATTGTATATTTTTATAATGAGAATGGGAAAGAAGTGCTAGATCTTTCTAAAGAAAAAACGCCGAGATTAAAAGATAGAGAGCAAATTGTATCGTTCTTCAGAAATGAATTCTTAACGGGGAAAGTAATATATACAGGTCAAGAGTTAGAAAAACTTCGAGAAACCATTAATCGAATGAATTATATAATGAATTAAAAAGAGGTGGGCTTTCTGAGTGCTATATTAAGGGGTATTTTGTATGTTTATATTTGTTTGTATATACTCATGTATCTTGCTTTTATGTTTATTATTGGTATGGCTCATACGTCATTAAGTGTAACGAGCATTTTTATAATAGTTATGCCATTTGTTTTATTAGTTATGATTCAAAAGTCGATCTTATATGTTGCTAAAAATCGTAATGAAGAAAAGAAGCAAATGTCGGGAGTGTTAATAGTAGCACTTATTCCATTAGTAGTATGTACTGCACAATTAAGTATGAATACGTACACTTCCAAGTTTAACCAAGATCGGTGGTTACATGCTGAAGATAAACGGGTATATATGGTAGATGATCTATTGCAAAAATATAAATTAACAGGAAAATCAAATGAAGAAATTACACAATTATTAGGAACGCCTACTGAAACGAGAAATGGAGAAAACGGGGTTATCACTTCGTACTATCTTGGAACTGAACGTGGCTTTATTCCCATAGATAGTGAACATCTTGTTTTACAATTTGATAGAGATGGTAAAGTTGTGGAATATAAGGTGCATAAAGATTGAAGAAACGTAGAGAGAAGCTATATATTATAGCTTCTTTTTCATATTCCAATATAGTAAATGTAGGCAAATAGTAGTCATTCCTATCTATACGAATTGAAATGATTCTGTTATATTGTAAATGGTTATGTTGCTTAATAGTTTAGTAGATAATCTATATTTTGGTTGAGGAGGGGAATTTTAACACGAATTTAATGATATGCGTGTTAAGTATTATGATGAAAAAAGGATTTTATAATGTTTTAGCTGCATCAATTGTATTTAGTATGGTAACGATTCCAAATTATTCCTATGCTAATGAGCTTGAAAAAACTGCTACAGTTTCATCTGATAAACAAGCTTTAAAAAGTATTGAAAACCATATGAAAGATGAAGATGGTCGAGGGGAAGATAAAGGAGTAAGAAATGAAGTGCAAGGTGAGTTTCTTGTACATATAGTGAGAGAAGTACCTTTATATGATTCTAGTAATTTTCAAAAAGAGACAGGGGTTCGTATTTCGAATCAAGTCGTAAAGGCTGAGAAGAGAAAAGGAAACGCTTACTATGTTCGAACTTCATCGGGAACGGGATGGATACAAAATAGTGATGGAAATGTAGAGGTTAAAGAAATTCACCCATTATTAAGTGAAAAGTTAGTTATTAATGAAGAAAGCTCTACTTATTCTGAACCATTTACTTCATACAAAGAAGAAAATGTACTGGAGCCGCAAACTATTCAAGCAATTGGACAGGCGGGAGAATGGTTCCAAGTAAAAATAAATAATGAGATAAAATGGATTCATTCACCTTCAGCAAAATTTGAAGGAACAAAAGCTTCGCTTATACAAGACGCAGCACCAACACGTACAAAACGTGCAGCAGCTATGTATGCTACACCAATAGAAGAGAAAACAACGGATATTTATGGTGTCCCTTTAAAAGAAATGATTGTACCAAAAGGAAATGAAAATATTCGTCCAGGTTACGCGATGAACCCGAAGTATATTACGATTCATGAGACAGATAATTATAGTGTTGGGGCAAATGCTAGAAACCATGCGATATATTTATATAACCAAGCAACGGGAACGGAAGATCGTTCAGCGTCGTGGCACTTTACGGTAGACGATAAAGAGATTTATCAACACCTTCCATTAAACGAAAATGCTTGGCATGCTGGGGATGGAGCAGAAGGAACTGGGAATCGAGAATCAATTGCGATTGAAATTGCTGTAAACGAAGATGGTGATTATAATAAAGCTGTTGAAAATGCTCGTAAACTAGCAGCTTATTTAATGGGGGAATTAAATATCCCTTTAGAAAATGTGAAGAAGCATCAATTTTGGAGCGGGAAGATTTGTCCGGCTATTATGATTAAAAATAATGGGTGGGAACCATTCTTACAAGGAACAAAAATGTATTATGATGCGAACCATAAAGATGATATAACGGGTGGTTGGTACGAAGCAGACATTCGTGAATTAGATAAGCGGGGCATTATGGTTGGAGATGGAAAAGGTTCTTATTGGCCAGAGCGTCTCGTAACACGTGGTGAATTTGCAAATTTAATATCAAGATCATTGCAGTTACCTGAAGGGTCATCGAATTTTAGTGACTTAAATACAGCACATCCATCACTAATAGATGGTATTAATCGTGCAGCAAGTGCCGGGATAATAAGTGGTAGAGGAAATGGTATATTTGCTCCAAACGATACGATTAAACGAGATGAAGCTGTTATCATGATTGACCGTGCACTGCAATATAAAAAGATTACAGGTAAATTAGTTTCGTTACCATTCTCAGATCAAGATTTAGCATATGATAAACAAGCTGTACAACGTGTTTATGGATTAGGCATTGTAAAAGGAAATGAAAATAATGAATTTATGCCGAAAGGTTCTGCAACGCGTGGAGAATCGGCAGCATTTATTAATAGAATGTTAAAAGTAATAGAGAGTAAATAATGAAGGGCATTCGCGTTTGCGAGTGCTTTTTTATTTTTCAATATGTTATGGCAGGGAGGGAAGTCTATTGAGTGGAATAAGGAATGAAAGCGGAGGTGATGCATATATATAGATGCGTTAAGTTATTTTTTGCATATTGTATAAATGAAAAGGAGGTAAGACGGTGAAAGCTATACCGACTGATGTCCTGAGTAAAGAATTGATGGAAAGAGAAGGCGTTATATCTATTACAGTAAAGGAATTTGAAAAAATCGAAGTAGCTGGAGTAGTAGTCGCTGGCCCCGCGGTTATTTTAATTAATCAAGATTAAGTACATAGTATTAATGTAGAAAAGCATCCGTCTAGGATGCTTTTAAAGTTTTCAATGATTATGACACCAGTTCTAGTTGGATGTATGTTATTAATGGAGTGAAAATAATATAGCAAACTAATATGTTTTACGAATGAATTATGTAAGTAATTCATATTTCCCATATAAAAGGATTTGCTTTAATATAATGAGTGTAAAGTTCGAGTATTCGAAGTACTACTTGAATTATATCCCTATCCCTTTTCTAAAAATGCGAACAAGTTTTGCCCTATTCTATTCAATATTTAATTGTGTAGAAATATATTGTTCGATGACCATTATGGAACGTACATAATGGGAAAATCCCGATCCTTAAAGAGGATGCCCCTAATCTTCATGTGAAAATATGATCGGATATGAAAGCTGACCAATTTATGGTCAGCTTTCTTTTGGTTCAAAAATTATTTCTTCTTTAATTTCAGTTTGTAATAATAAAGCTTTTCCGAAACGACGTTTACATTCTGCACGCACTTTTTCAATAGCTAGTAGCTGAGTAGTAGCTGGAACTGTGACGATAGCCTGACGAGGTTTTCGGTTTTTTTCGCAAAAGACACACTCCACAACATATTTAGAAATCATGCTTTCATCCTTCCGCTTTTAATTTCTAAGAAGGAACTGCCTATGAAGTTGATGTAAATTTTCGTCATCGTTTTCCTTTTTTCCTCTTTTTTCAAGGAGAAAAGGAAAAAGGAACCGAATAGTAGTAGGGGAGGGGTGTATATGGAAAGATGGATAGGTTGTGCAGCAGTATGTGTAAATGAAAGAAATGAAGTTTTAATGGTATTGCAAGGACAAAAGGGTGAAGAAAAAAGGTGGTCCGTCCCAAGTGGAGGACTTGAAAAAGGAGAAACACTAGAGGAATGTTGTATCCGAGAAGTTTGGGAAGAAACAGGTTACAATGTGGAAGTTGTAAGTAAAATATACGAAAAAGAAGGTATTACATATGGGGTTCCTGTATACGTTCATTATTATGTCGTAAAAAAAATAGGTGGTAGTATGAAAATCCAAGATCCTGATGAGTTAATACATGAAATTGCTTGGAAGAGGATAGATGAAATGAAGGAATTAACGTTATCTTTCCCGGAGAATTATGAGATTTTAAACAAATACATAAATAAAAAAGCGAGTGTGTAAACACTTGCTTTTTCAATGTATCCACGATAAGAAAAGCGGAACGATAACTAAACTAGCTCCTGCAGTTAAAAGCATAGATAAACTTGCAATCGTTCCTTCTACAGGACCGATTTCGAAAGCTTTTGATGTGCCAGTTCCATTTGCGCTCGTTCCTAACATAATACCTTTTGCAATTGCTGTTTTAATACGGCATATACGAATAAGAGAAGGTCCGAGCAATGCTCCTGTTAACGCAGTTAAAACAACAAATACTGCTGTTAATTGTGACATACCACCAATCATTTCTGAAATGGCCATTGCAATTGGCGTCGTTACAATATGAGGTGCTAAACTATGTTCTAACGATGAATCAATTTGAAAATAATTTGCTAGTAGTGCTGAAGTAATAACTGATAGAAACGAACCGACAATGACATTAAGTAAAATAGCCATTCCATGTTTCTTAAGTAAATCAAAGTATTTATAGATTGGCCATGCAAAAGCAACTGTTGCAGGTTTTAATAATTCTGTTAACCAGTGGCCTCCAGTTTCATACGTTTCATAAGATGTGTCTAGTCCGAGTAATAAAGCGATTAAAATAATAGGGCAGACGAGAAGAGGAGAAAGTAAGCTCCAATTCCAGCGTTGATACATTTTCTTCGATATCCAATATGTGAATAGTGTTAATAGTAAACAAAGAAAGCCGATCATTGCACGGATCCTTTCCGCTTTAGTAGCAATTCTGTTAAGAGTCCTGTAACGAGAGTGACACAAAGTGTACTAATCATAATAATTAAAATGAGATCGATTCCATATTGTGATAGTGTATCTTTGTAGCGTATGACAGCGACTGCAGAAGGAATAAAAAATAAAATAAGTTCTTTTAATAAAAAGTCTGCACCGTCCTGTATCCACTCTTTTTTCACTAGGTTAAATTTTAATGAGATTAATAATAAAAAAATACCGATAATACTTCCTGGAACTGGGAGGTGTGCCTGTTTTGCAATCCATTCACCTGTCCAAGCGAAACAAAATAATAGTAAAATTTGTCCGCTTAATTTCCACCATTTCATACAGTAACCACCTCTTTCTTTTTTTACATAAAAATTGTAAAAAAGAATTAACAATTTCTACTATACGTTCATTCGAAAAATTTGTCTAATATATAAATTATATGTTATTAATATATTAGACGTATTAATTGAAATGGAAAAGGGTGTCCAAAATGGAATTACGGCATTTGCAATATTTTGTTGTAGTGGCAGAGGAGTTACACTTTGGACGAGCGGCTGCTCGTTTACAAATGACACAACCACCGCTTAGTCAACAAATTCAGCAATTAGAAAAAGAAATGGGAGTTATGTTATTTTCAAGAACGAAGAGAAAGGTTGAATTAACAGAAGCTGGAGAAATGTTTTTGAAAGAAGTAAAAAAAGCGTTCGAACAAATTGAAAAAGCGGTAGAGATTGCACAAAGTGCCCAAAGGGGAGAAGTGGGCTCACTTTCAATTGGTTTTGTAGGTGCGGCGATATATGATATTTTACCATCTATCGTAAGGGAGTATAGAAAGAAATTTCCGAGGGTGTCTGTTGCATTACATGAATTATCTACTCCAGATCAAGTGCATGCACTTCATGATAATCGTATTGATATTGGATTTTTGCGTCCACCAATCCCAACACAATTATTAGAATTAGAGCCAATTCAAAAACTATCGTGTACTTTATGTTTACCGAAGGCTCATCCACTTGCAGAAAAAGATGAAATACATATAGAAGATTTACGGGATGAACCGTTTGTATTTATTACGAGACCAGTATGGCCAGCTTTGTATGATACAATATTATCTCTTTGTAGAGAAGTTGGATTTAGCCCGCGTATTGTGCAAGAAGCAACGGAGTATCAAACAGTTATGGGACTTGTAGCAGCTGGGATTGGAATTACAGTCATACCTGTATCGGCAAATAAATTATATAAAACAGAAGTTGTATATAAGGAGCTATATGATTCTAATTTTGTTGCAGAAATGTCAGTAGCTTACAAAAAAATGAATAGCAATCCAGAGCTTTTAGAGTTTTTAAAAATTGCAAGAGAGAAGAAAAGAATAGAAGTTGAGGATGAGATTAATTAAGTTGTTAAAAAGTACACCTCATTAAACACTAAAGCGGAAAGGCAATATAATTGCCTTTCCGCTTTAGTGTTCTTTTTTTAGTTCTATACTAAAGAGATAAACATGTTCATTTTTGTTTTCTAGGACTAAAGACTTAGAGGAAATTCCGATTGTAGTGCGATGTTTAAAATGTCATATTTTTATACACTAGTAGTATAGAATGCGTATGTAATAAGGTAGGGGAAGAATTTTATGTCTTTATGTCGGTTAGCGAGAAAAAATATAAGAACATTTGCTACCAAAAGGATGAAGCAATTTATGTGGATTGCTATGAGTACTATGATTTTGTTTTTTATGATATCGCTACAATTTAATGAAGTAGTTGTTGGGAAATTAGGGACTACACTTTTATTTCAAATGTGTTTTTACATGTTGTTTATCGTAGTCATTTTCATATGTATGTTTATTACATATAAAATGACGTATTCTCTTCTGCAAGTGAGGAAAGAAGAAATGAAGTCTTATGTAGCAGAGAATGGGAAGAGAAATGATGTACTATGTTTATTATGTCAGGAGCAATTATTTATTTATGGAGTAGCGTTTGTTTTTGGGTTAGTTAATGGGATGTTATTTTTAAAATTGTTTACGATTATCTGTATGAAAATAGCAGGAATACAAGGGATAGATAGTGCACCGATTACAATATATGCAATAGTAGTAGTTAGTATAATTATGATCGTTATCCTTCTATTATCGATGGTGCAATGTTTTCGATTTGTTCAAAGTTTACAAGATAAAAATTCGTTTCATTTCAAGAAAAAGGCATGAGAAATCATGCCTTTTTCTTGAAATGCCTTTCGAGAGGACTCCCACCCCTAAACGTAAATGAAGGTGGTGAGGTGAATCAAAAGAAATATTTTATTTTCAAGAAAAACAGAAACGTACGTTCTTTTTTGCTAGTTTAAAAGACTATAAAAAGAATCCAAACAAATATGCTGGAATGCCTAGGATTCCAAAGTATATTCGTTCTTCTGAAAAAGAGATTCTGTATACAAACCAAGATTGCATCATTAAAAACGGTAGATTTTTAAAGTTTCCAAAGACGAAATTGCAATTAAATATTGGGAAACTAGGTTTCACTGAAGGTAAACTGAAACAAGTTCGTGTGATTCCAAAATACAATGAATATGTAGTGGAATTGGTAATTGATGTTCTTTCTGAACAACAAATGATTGAAGAGAATGCTCGTTATATGAGTATTGATTTAGGGATTGATAACCTTGCAACCATCGTAACAAACACAGGTATGAAACCTGTCCTTGTTAAGGGCAAACATGTCAAAAGCATAAATCAATATTACAACAAAATGAAGAGTCATTTTACAAGCATTCTTAGAAATGGAAAACAAACGAATGAAGGACCTTTTACTTCTAAAAGGATAGAAAAACTTCATCAAAAACGTTACTTGAAAATAAAAGACGTCTTCCATAAAGTTAGTCACCATATCGTAAAACTAGCTCAAGAAGAAGAAGTTTGTAAAATCGTTATTGGTCAAAACAAAAGGTGGAAACAAGAAACGAATATGGGAAAAAGAAATAACCAATCGTTTTGTCATATCCCGCATAATTTACTGATTCAAATGATTACATACAAAGCAAATGCTGTAGGTATTCAAGTTGTTGTAACTGAAGAATCATATACATCGAAAGCAAGTTTTCTGGATAACGACTTCATTCCAACGTATGGAGAAAATGACCAAAATACAACTTTTTCAGGAAAACGAATAAAGCGCGGCATATATCGTTCAGCAAATAAAACTTTAATTCATGCAGATGTAAGTGCTGCGGCTAACATTTTACGAAAAGTAATCCCAAATGCAAGGACAAATGGGATAGAGGGGTTAGGCGTGAAACAGCTCGCTAATGTGTTAACTCCCCTGACGTTAATCGTCCGTTAGGTCGAAACGTTAGAAACCCCCACTTCAAGCTTTGCTAAGTGGGGGAGTGTTCATTTTACACAGAAAAATAATCATGTTACAGTGTAAAGACCTGACAAAGAATGGGAAGGAAAGGTTGTATAGAATGACAAATGAACAATCAATTGTAAAGGTCGAGCGGTTAACGAAGCGAATCGGTTCAAAGACACTTGTAGAAAATATTAGTTTTGAAGTTAAAAAGGGTGAAGTAGTTGGTTTGCTCGGACCAAATGGCGCTGGAAAAACGACTTTAATGAGAATGATGGTCGGCATGATTCGTATGACAGAGGGCGAAGTTTGGATTGATGGTCAATCTGTAAAACAACAATTTGAAAGTACTGCTTCGAAAATTGGAGCAGTAATTGAGACACCGGAATTTTATCCTTTCTTGAGTGGCTATGAAAATTTAACATATTTCGGACGCATGAATGGGAACGTGACAGAAGAACGTATCGATGAAGTAGTGAAATTGTTAGGAATGGGACAAGTAATTGACCGCAAAGTAAAAGCATATTCACTCGGCATGAGACAACGTTTAGGAATTGCTCAAGCGCTTATTCATGATCCAGATGTATTAATATTAGACGAACCAACGAATGGATTAGATCCTAGTGGAATACATGAAATGAGAATGTACATAAAGAAAATTGCACATGAACAAGGAAAAGCTGTTCTTGTATCTAGTCACTTACTTTCAGAAGTTGAATTAATGTGTGATAGAGTTATCATTATTCAGCACGGAGAATATGTCGCGACGCAAAATATTCAGCATAATCAAAGTGAAGAGATGGAGACAATCCGTATACGCGTAGATGATGCGAATAAAGCGGCAGAAATGTTAGACCAAGATGTTTTAATAAAAGGTAATGATTTACTTATTCATGTAAAAGATGAAGAAATCCCAAATGTTATTCGTACATTGCTTGAGAAAAACATTCAAGTGTATCGTGTATATGAAGAAAGAAAAACGTTAGAAGAGCAATTTTTAGAATTAACAGGGGGAAAAGATATTGTTTAATTTAGTGTATAACGAATTGTATAAAATATTTAAGCGAAAGCGAACGATTATTCCATTTGCAGTTATTGCAGTATTAATAATCGGATTAGGATGGGTTACTGTAAAGTATTTGGAGCCGGAAACAAAAGGATGGAAAGCTGATTATACAGAACGAACTGTAGAAATTGAGAAAAAGCTAGGCATGGAAAAAGAAGCAATTTTAGCGGAACGATCTGGGGATGAGCTTGTAAAGGAATATCAGCTTAAGATGAAGCATTTAGATACAGATACAGCACCGGCAAGTAGTTCTCCACTTTCTTTCATGAGAGATACAGGCTTTATCGTATTTCCAATATTACTTCCGTTTATCCTCGTGTATGCAAGTACAATTTTTGCGAATGAATATAGCTGGGGAACATATAAATTTTTAACAATACGACCAGCGAGTCGCTTTAAAATTTTGACAGCTAAATTTTTAGCAATTGTCATATTTGCAGCGTTATTGTTTATATTTAATATGATTTTTTCCATTTTATGTGGGCTTGTTATTTATAAATTCCAGCAGCCTGCATGGAGCGAGTTTATTTTCCAAGATGGAAATATTATAAAACAAAATATTTTTGTAGAAGCTAGTAAGTATTATATTTTATCGTGGTTGCCGACGATTGTGTACGCAGCGTTTGCATTTATGATTTCTGTGCTAACAAGATCTAGCGGAGGCGCGATTGGTATTTCACTATTTCTTGCTTTATCAGGAAACATCGCATTACTAGCAGCAACTAGATATGATTGGGCAAAATATTTATTGCCAGCAAACACAGATTTATACAGTATTGCAAAGAATGGAAGTTTTATTGATGGAGTAACATTCCCGTTTGCATCATGTATGTTATTACTGTATTTATTTGTATTTTTAATCATTTCCTATACAGTATTTTTAAAACGTGATTTAACTTAAAAAAGGAGCCGTTAAGCATTTCTTAACGGCTCCTTTTTTAGGAAAAGTGTTTAAGTGCTTTTTCAGCTAACAAAGCGAAGTATTCTGCACTTATAGGTAACGCTCGCTCATCTACTGTAAAGCTTGGATGATGCCATTCATGTGTACCACTCGTTCCCATAAAGACGAATGAACCAGGTATTTCTTGTTGATAAAAAGAAAAATCTTCTCCGGCCATTGAAGGGGTAGGGGAGATGATATTTAAATTCATTGTTTCTGCAACTTGAGTCGATAAGTTTGTTAGAGAGGTATCGTTATGAACAGCAGGAGGACCTGCATAAAAACGAAATTCTGTTTTTACACCTAATGCATCAGAAACTCCTTGAATAATACGTTTCATGAGTGCGGGAATCTTTTCACGTGTTTCCGTTTGGAATGTACGTACAGTTCCTTCCAACGTTGCTTTTTCAGGAATAACATTCCACGTATTTCCTGAATGGATGTTTGTGACACTAACGACGGCATTATGTGAAGAACTTATATTTCGGCTTACAATTGTTTGGAGTGCCATAACAATTTGAGAGGACGCGACAATAGGGTCTACCCCAGCATCTGGTACAGCTGCATGTGTACCAACTCCGTGAATTTCAATTTCAAATCGATCAACTCCGGCCATCAGTGGACCATCTTTAATACCGATTGTACCTACTGGTAAATCAGGTTTATTATGCATACCGAAAATAGCTTGCACACCATGTAGATGCCCGGCTTCGATGACTTTGCAAGCACCATTACTACTTTCTTCAGCCGGCTGGAATATAAAGCGTACAGTTCCGCTAAGAGAAGACTCTTTTTCCTTTAATAAATAAGCGGCACCTATAATAGCAGCTGTATGAAAATCATGTCCACAAGCGTGCATTTTACCGTGAATTTTTGAAGCGTACGGCAAATTTGTTTCTTCTTGAATAGGTAGGGCATCAATATCAGCACGGATTGCTATAAGTGGTCCGTTACGATTCCCTGAAATTTCAGCAATAACGCCTGTTTTTAAATTAGAATTTATAATCGTAATGTTTTTCTCTTCCAACCAATTCTTTATAGCTTTCGTCGTTTCAAATTCTTCGTATGATAGTTCTGGATGCTCATGTAAATTTCGAAGAATAGAAATTAGCGTCTCAGTTAATTGCTCTAGATTTGCTGCCACTTATAATGCCTTCTTTCTTAAATAAAGTATTTACATTAAGTATACAATATTAAAAGAGAGGATTCTCAAATGAAAATCCTCTCTCGTTTATGCTGCCAATTTTTTGTGTGTATGATGTTTACGATAACGTCCACGCATTGTATAAGCAATTTGCGGGATTGCAATCCCGATTAAAATAAGTGATACACCGAACCATTGTGAAGATAGTACAGCTTCTTTTAAAATGAATACAGACATAATTGTTGTAACAGGTAGTTCCGCAGCGCCAAGAATAGTTGCTAAGCCAGAACCAATCTTTGGAATACCAATTGTAAAGGCGATAGAAGGAATGACGATACTGAATGTTCCTAAACCTAAACCGTATTTCCAAAGTCCTTCAGAAATTGCACCGTTAAAAATAAATGTTGGAGGGAATACGATCATTACTAAAGTTAAAGCACCAGCCATTAAAAGAACACCGCGTGGTAATGAAGGTACTTCAACAGCAACTTTTCCGCTCACGAAAATGTATGTTGCAAATGTAACAGCAGATAATAAACCTAATATGATTCCAGTCGTATCGAAATCACCTGCTGATTTTTCTAGTAAACCACTTGATAAAAATGTACCTGCAAGTAAGAAAATAACAGAAATAACTTTTTCTCTTGAAGGTAAAGTTTTTGTTGCGACTGCTTCAATAATAATTCCGACCCAAACGAACTGGAATAAAAGTATAATGGCGATAGATGCTGGTACAGTTTTTAATGAAGCATAATAAAAAATTCCAGTGAAACTTGCAGATGTGCCTGCAACGAATAAAATTAATGCTTGTTTTAATGGAACATGATGTCTAGAAAATAGAAGTGTAATAGCAAGCAAAATAATCCAACCGAACAAATATTGGCTGCCAATTACCTCTCCAAGTGAAAATCCTTCTGCATATGCAAGTTTAACGAAAATAGCTAAAATCCCATAACTACACGCTCCTAATAAAACTAAAAGAGAATAACGAAGCATGAAAAATTCCTCCCATCTATATGAAATTGTTCCGTAACGGACATATATAACTAGAGGGAAGTATACAAAATTAAAAATGAAGGGTCAAATAAAAGAAAAGTGTGACATTTTATAGAATAATAATAAAAGTATGATATTTATGCATAATCTTGAAATTAGTAATAATAGAAGTATTGTAAAATCAGGTTTGTACTGTATAAAGACAGCATTTGAAAAAAATATTTTTTAATCAATACGTATATAGACGTATGAATAACATGCTAATCATTTGAGAAACTATATTACCTTTATTATGTTAATAACATTAGAGAGGTTTTGTAGTTTAATTGAGATTTTTCTATATAATAGAAGGGAATGAAAACGTTTTTTTAGAAAAAGTGTGAAAGGATAGTTTTTCTTATTATCACGTTGGAAAAGTGATTTCACGAATTGTTCATAGTATTTTTATATGTTTTTGCTACAATATGTAAGGAGAGGAGTGGAATAATGCAAGATATTAGTATTTTTTTAGCGTTTGGCGCTGGGTTTTTATCATTTATTTCCCCATGTTGCTTACCGCTTTATCCGGCATTTTTATCGTACATAACAGGTATGTCGGTTTCTGAGTTGAAAGAAGAAAATGCAATGCTTCGCAAAAGAAGTATGATACATACAGCGTTTTTCTTACTTGGATTTTCAATTATATTTATTGCAATTGGATTTGGTACAAGCTTTATCGGGGGCATTTTTACGAATTATAAAGATTTAATTAGACAGTTAGGTGGTATATTTATCATCGTGTTCGGTTTAATTATTATCGGTGTATTTAAGCCGAAGTTTTTAATGCAAGACCGTAAATTTACATTTAAGAATCGTCCGAGTGGTTATTTTGGATCCGTATTAATTGGATTGGCGTTTGCCGCAGGATGGACTCCTTGTACTGGACCTATTTTAGTATCGGTAATTGGATTAGCAGCAACGAACCCAGAGTCTGCAATGATTTATATGATTGCATACATACTTGGATTCGCTATCCCGTTTTTCGTACTATCATTCTTTATTACGAAAATGTCTTGGATTAAAAGAAATAGTATGAAGTTCATGAAAATTGGGGGATACGTTATGATTATCATGGGTGTCTTCTTATACTTTAACTGGATGACAAAGATTATTGTATATTTCTCAAGTTTATTTGGTGGTTTTACTGGTTTTTAGTATTATTCTGTGAAAATGTTGGAAATACTAACGGAAAAGCATATAATGAAAGTATATTTTGCATATAGCCACAAAAAAGGATGAGAAAATATGAACATAGTTGTTTTATCCAGTATCGTTGCTGTTTGTATGGCCGTTGGTGCGATGTTTATCCGCTTGAAAGCAGCTAAGAAACCTGCAACATTGAAAAAAATTATACTTCCACCATTTTTTATGAGTACGGGAGCATTGATGTATGTTTTTCCTGAATTTCGATTAACTCCAGCAGAAATGTTAGAAGCAATTGGAGTCGGTTTGTTTTTCTCTATCTTTCTTATTAAAACATCTAAATTTGAAATTAGAGGACAAGAGATTTATTTGAAGCGTTCCAAAGCATTTGTTTTTATATTAATTGGATTACTTGTCGTGCGGATTGTATTTAAAACATACTTAAGCCAATCTCTTGATTTAGGACAACTTAGTGGTATGTTCTTCTTACTGGCATTTGCGATGATTGTGTCATGGAGAATTGCGATGTACCGTTCCTTTACGAAATTACAGAAGGAAATGGAAAAAGAAGATGGTTTTTATAATGAAAAAGATATGAAATTAACGTGAAGTATATATCTGTACAGAAAAAACAGCGTCAAAGACGCTGTTTTTTTTATTGATATTATTAATGATTTTTTGTTCCAATCGCAACGTATAAATTGTTTAGTCTTGCGGTTAAAGTGTTTGAAAAATGAAGATTATTTTGCTAATAAAGTTTTATAATTTGAATAATCAATCTCTTTTTCTTGTAGTTTTTTTACTAAAAATTTATGATCACGTTTCGGTGTAGCGATAATATACCCTTTAATAATTAAATCTTGTGTAATTTGAGAGGCTTTTTCTTGTAATGCAAGCTCTCCGATTTTGCCAGCAATTTTAGATTTAGCAACATCGCGAAATAGTTCTGGAACAGGACTTACGAGCTCTTCTAACAATTGTTTTTGTTCGTCATCCCATAAATGTCTCGTTTTATTAATATAGTGCTCTTCCCAATCTAAAATGGACATACCATCTTCTTTTGGTAATCGTTTTAAAAATTTT
Organism: Bacillus sp. BD59S; assembly: GCF_007363175.1. NCBI lineage: Bacteria > Bacillati > Bacillota > Bacilli > Caryophanales > Bacillaceae > Bacillus > Bacillus sp. BD59S. The sequence continues at coordinate 3,323,496 of NZ_CP034686.1, read as the reverse complement.
CTGAACATAAAATATCCACCGATTGACATAAGTCCTAATAAAATAACAGTCCATAGCACAATAAACCAACTGAACCATCCTTCGAGCAAGTGTATCCCCCCTTAATGATTGCGGTTTTCTTTTATTCATATTATAAACAGTGGGATTCATAGAAAGCAAGAACGCTTGGTCATTTTGACCAAGCGTTATCATTTAAACAAAGTATAGTTGTTCCACACATAAATTATTATTATCATCTTCTACATATTCAATGATTAATGTGCCAACTTTACGATCTTTATCTTCAGTTGTGAAAATAGAGTAAGAAGTAAAACGTGCTGTTGATAGGCCGCTTATATGTGTAGGTAAAGAAATGTAGTCGTTATCGCGGAAGAATTCCATCAGTTCAATATCCTCAAATTCTTTTCGGTCAACTTGTTTGTTTGTATAGCGGCGTTGAAGTTGTTTTAAAGACTCGTTCCAAGAAATTGCTTTTGTGTCGTATACCATTGTTCTATCTCCTTACTGTATGTAATCATTAAGAACATACGTTCTAATCTAGTATACTCTTTTTATTAGAAAAGGGAAAGCAAAAAATAATGTAAGCTTGGATTTCCAAGCTTACATTATTGATGCGTCCGTCATAATCTCTATTTTTTATTATAAGTTACATAAGAATAAGAAACAAGATGATATATATTTTGTTGATGGTTTTAAAAATTCAGTATATTATAGTTTTACTAAAGTGCAAGGGAATGAGAGGAATGGCATATGTAATTTCACTCCAAGGACCGATGGCAAGCGGAAAAACGACATTGGCTAAAAGGCTAGAGCGAAAAGGGCTTTCAGTTATATATGAAAATCCTTATCCAATTGTAAAAAAGCGAAAAGTATTAAATTTGGATATGAATTCAAAAGAAGGGTTTATTCTAAATCAAAAAATGTTTATGGAAGCAAAAATAAAGGAATTTCAAAATGTAAAAGATGCAGTTGTGATTTTTGATCGCGGGCCAGAAGACATTGAGTTTTTTACACTCTTTTATCCAACGATTATAGGAGAAGAGTGGGATATAGAAACCGAATTAAAAGATGAATTATATAAATTAAGAGAATGCCGTTCGGATGCGATTTTTTATTTAGATGTGACGGAAAAAAATGTATATGATAGAAAAAATAATGATAGAGCTAGAAAACGAAGTACATTTGAGGAGCAATTTAAATTAGTAGAAACTGAAAAAGATTGGTATAAACAATTTCCTGTAACTTATGTGGACACGAATAGATTAACAGCGGAAGAGTTAGAGGTATATTTTATGGATTGGTTAAAGGAGAGAGGGATATGAAAAAAATACTTTTATTTGTATATCCAACATTTGCTGAGTTTGAAATTACTGTAGCAACGGCATTGTTGAAAAACAAATATGAAATCATTACAGCGAGTTTAAAGAAAGAATTGATTATAAGTGAAACAGGTTTGCAAGTGCAACCGCATATAGAATTAAGTGAAGTACGTGTAGAAGAATATGAGGGGATTATTATTCCAGGCGGAGATGCGATACATGTGAAGGATGCAGACGGACTCTTTTCAGTTATCCGTCAATTTCACGAACAAGAAAAATTAATAGCTGCTATTTGTGCTGGACCGTATGCGCTAGCAAAAGCAGGCTTATTCAAAGAAATCTCGTATACGGTGACTATGGATTATCAAAAATTAGATTGTTTTCCAGTAGAAAATTTTGTGTATGAAGAAGTTGTGCAACACTCAAATATTATTACAGCACAGGGGCATGCATTTGTACCATTCGGAATAGCGATTGCCTCTTATTTTGGAGTAGCGAATGAACATAATACAAATTTTTATGGTGGTAAGGGCAATGTGATGATGGAGAAGCTTTTGCCAGAAAACGTGTGAAAGCTAGCGAATGCTAGCTTTTTTCTTTTTGACATCGATAAATGGCTAACGTTTTCGGATCGCGCCATATACCGTTATGAAGTGACAATTCATTTTCTATTTCTGCGTTTAGCCATTCTTTCATTTCGGCGTGAAGGTATGTATTATCAGGTATATTTAGCGACGGAAACATGCTAGAAATATAGTTTACAATCGGAGTAGCCTGACGAAAAATAAGAGCATTATGAATAACTGTTTCTTCAACAGTTGGAAAAACAGATTGTAATATCTCTTTACCGTTTTCTAAACAAAATGGAGTGACTGATGATGTTGTTTTCGGTAAATCAAATGCGTCTAACATGCGGTTACACATTTCAACTATACGAGGTAGTGTAACGTTAGAATTTGTTGTAGCTAAAAGTGAGCCACCGGGACGAATTACTTTATGGAATCCTTGAAGTGTTTTTTCGACATTTTTCATGTGATATAACATATGTCTTGCGATAATCCAGTCGTAGCCATTAGCTTCGAAAGGAAGTTTACCAGCGTCACCTTGTCTCCATTCAATTATGCTATTCTTTATTACAGCTTCAGAAAGCATCGTTTTCGATTGATCAAAACCGGTTAGTTGTCCTTTATGACCGTTAGTTTGTAAAAGGGAAAGGAAATTTCCATTAGCGCACCCAACCTCTAATATTTTTTCGTCTCCTTGAAGTTGTAAATGTTCCATGACGACTTTATCTAAATTCACTTGTTTTTCTTCATAATGTTTATGCGTATCAATACGTGTTTGTAAATGGTTACTTACGTTGTATTGGCGTTTTACATCATTCATTTTTTCACACTCCACCTTCGTGCAAAATTGCTGAATCGCATGTGTTAATACGTCGGTTTTCTTTAAGTCTTCGTAATGGAGTGCAGCTTCAAACCTTTCAAGTAATTTTTCTTCAATTCGAAAATGAATATCTTTTCGCTTTGTCATTGAAAATTCGCTCCTTTGCATCTGTTAGTGAGACTATAGCATGCCTGAAAAAATTGTGTAAATTATTTGTGTACACAAATGGAGGGGATGAAAAAATTATTTGAATGTGAGTTTAAACTATTGACGATTTAACCGTTTTCATATATTCTTAAATTAAGAAATATTCAAATAATTAAAAGAAATGAGAGAGTCACATGCTTCTTCAAGGAACACATCGAATTGGTCGTATGGCCATGCTGTTGGCACTTGCGGATGAGAATGAAAGCCCTGTATTATCTATTCCAAAAGGTTGGAAGTATTGTACGGGGAAAGTGGGTTCGATGAATTCGCAAAAGGTTGTCGCAGCAATGGAAACAGCGGCTAAGAGCAACCAAGTTATTGAAACAGACGTTTACAGAGAAACACATGCACTTTATCACGCAATTATGGAAGCTTTGTACGGAGTGACGAGAGGTCAAATTCAGTTAGCAGACGTTCTTCGTACAGTAGGACTTCGCTTTGCGATTGTGCGCGGTACACCATACGACGGAAAAAAAGAAGGCGAATGGGTTGCTGTTGCATTATATGGAACGATTGGTGCACCTGTAAAAGGATCTGAGCATGAGGCGATTGGTTTAGGAATTAATCACATATGATTTGCCCATAGTCTATTAGTTAGAAGGGGGCCTTACTTTTTTTAGGACAGAAGTCTGTCTTAAAAAGATAAGGCCCCCTTTTGCCTTTTTAAGGAGGAAAAAGAATGATTACATTAACAGGACATACATTGACAATTGAAGAAATGAAGAGGTTGTTACATGAAGGGGAAGGTGTAACAGCTTGTCCAACTAGTATGCAAAAGGTGGCAGAGTGCCGAGAAGTAGTTGAGAAAATTGTAGAGGACGGAAAAGTCGTTTACGGTATTACAACTGGATTTGGAAAGTTCAGTGACGTGCTAATTCAAAAAGATGATGTAAAGTCACTTCAGCACAATTTAATTCAGTCACATGCATGTGGGATAGGCGAGCCATTCCCTGAAGAAGTATCACGCGGTATGTTAATTTTACGAGCGAACACGATGCTTAAAGGAGTATCTGGTGTTAGACCGCTCGTTGTAAATATGCTTCTTGAGTTTGTAAATCGTAAAATTCACCCAGTCGTTCCGCAACAAGGTTCACTTGGTGCGAGTGGTGATTTAGCGCCTTTATCTCATCTTGCGCTCGTATTATTAGGCGAAGGTGAAGTGTTCTATAAGGGGAAACGCGTTCATGCAATGGTTGCTCTTACAGAAGAAGGGCTTGAGCCAATTGAACTTGAAGCGAAAGAAGGTCTGGCGTTAATTAATGGTACGCAGGCGATGACAGCGCAAGGAGTTCTTTCTTATATAGAAGCAGAAGCAACGGCGTATCAAGCTGAACTAATTGCTTCGATGACAATTGAAGGGTTACAAGGCATTATTGATGCATTTGATGAAAATGTTCATAAAGCACGTGGTTATAAAGAGCAAGTGGATGTAGCAAGCAGAATTCGTGACATTCTTCATGATAGTAAGTTAACAACAAAACAAGGAGAACTACGTGTACAGGATGCCTATTCACTTCGTTGTATCCCGCAAGTACACGGTGCTTCTTGGCAAGTTTTAAATTATGTGAAAGAAAAATTAGAAATTGAAATGAATGCAGCAACAGATAATCCGTTAATTTTTGATGGCGGAGAAAAAGTAATTTCAGGTGGTAACTTCCATGGTCAACCGATTGCGTTTGCGATGGACTTCTTAAAAGTAGGAATGGCGGAACTTGCAAATATTTCGGAGCGCCGTATTGAACGTTTAGTAAATCCGCAATTAAATGATTTACCACCATTTTTAAGTCCAGAACCAGGATTACAGTCAGGTGCAATGATTATGCAATATGCTGCAGCGTCACTAGTTTCTGAAAATAAAACGTTAGCACATCCGGCGAGTGTAGATTCAATTCCGTCTTCTGCTAACCAAGAAGATCATGTAAGTATGGGAACAATTGCTTCACGCCATGCGCATCAAATTATTCAAAATGCAAGACGTGTTCTTTCAATTGAGATGATTTGTGCAATGCAAGCAGCAGAATATCGCGGTATTGAAAATATGAGTACAGTGACGAAGAGCTTCTATCATCAAGGTCGTCAACAAGTACCTTCTATTACTAATGACCGCATATTCTCAACGGATATTGAAAATATTGCGTATTGGTTAAAAACGAATTATTCAATAAAAGAAAGATTAGATGTAAACGCAGCACTATAAAATGAGAAAAGGGAGAGATTGAAATGGAAAAAGTACAACAAACAATTCGCGCGCCAAGAGGTACTGAGTTACAAACGAAAGGGTGGGTGCAAGAAGCTGCACTTCGTATGTTAATGAACAATTTAGATCCTGAAGTTGCTGAAAAACCAGAAGAATTAGTTGTATATGGCGGGATTGGCCGTGCAGCTCGTAACTGGGAAAGCTATCAGGCGATTGTAGATTCATTAAAAACGTTAGAAAGCGATGAAACGTTACTTGTTCAATCAGGAAAACCAGTTGCTATTTTTAAATCACATGAAGATGCACCGCGCGTTCTGTTAGCGAACTCAAACTTAGTACCAAAATGGGCAAACTGGGATCACTTCCGTGAACTAGAGAAGAAAGGTCTTATGATGTATGGACAAATGACAGCAGGTAGCTGGATTTACATCGGAACACAAGGTATTTTACAAGGAACATATGAAACGTTTGGTGAAGCGGCACGTCAACATTTCGGTGGTTCATTAAAAGGGACATTAACACTTACTGCGGGTTTAGGTGGTATGGGTGGTGCACAACCTCTTGCTGTAACGATGAACGGCGGTGTTGTTATTGCTATTGATGTTGATAAGCGCAGCATCGATCGTCGTATTGAAAAGAGATACTGTGATATGTATACAGAATCATTAGAAGAAGCATTAACGGTTGCGAACGAGTATAAAGAGAAGAAAGAACCAATTTCAATTGGTTTATTAGGAAATGCGGCAGAAATTTTACCAGAGTTAGTGAAGCGTAATATTACGCCAGATTTAGTTACGGATCAAACATCTGCTCATGATCCATTAAATGGCTATACTCCAGTAGGTTACACGTTAGAAGAAGCAGCAAAACTTCGTGAAGAAAATCCAGAACGTTATGTACAATTATCAAAAGAAAGCATGACAAAACATGTGGAAGCAATGCTTGCTATGCAAGCAAAAGGCGCAATTACATTTGATTATGGAAATAACATTCGCCAAGTTGCTTTCGATGAAGGTTTGAAAAATGCATTCGATTTCCCAGGATTCGTTCCAGCATTTATCCGTCCATTATTCTGCGAAGGAAAAGGACCATTCCGCTGGGTAGCACTTTCTGGTGATCCAGAAGATATTTATAAAACAGACGAAGTAATTTTACGTGAATTCGCGGATAATGAGCATTTATGTAATTGGATTCGTATGGCTCGTCAGCAAGTTGAATTCCAAGGTCTTCCATCACGTATTTGCTGGCTTGGTTACGGTGAGCGTGCGAAATTTGGCCGCATAATTAATGAAATGGTTGCAAATGGTGAATTATCAGCACCAATCGTTATCGGTCGTGACCATTTAGATTGCGGATCAGTAGCATCTCCAAACCGTGAAACAGAAGCGATGAAAGACGGTAGTGATGCAGTAGCAGACTGGCCAATTTTAAATGCATTAATTAACAGTGTAAACGGTGCAAGCTGGGTATCTGTTCACCACGGTGGTGGCGTTGGTATGGGTTATTCACTTCACGCTGGAATGGTTATCGTTGCAGATGGAACAGAAGCAGCGGCAAAACGTATTGAGCGCGTATTAACTTCTGACCCTGGTATGGGTGTTGTTCGTCACGTTGATGCAGGGTATGACTTAGCAGTGGAAACTGCGAAAGAAAAAGGCGTTAACATTCCAATGATGAAATAAGGAGGAGAAAACATGCTGGACACTTTACTAATAAATATCGGTCAATTACTAACAATGGATCAAGAAGATGGCTTGTTAAGACGGGAAGCGATGAACACGCTTCCCGTTATCGAAAACGGTGTGGTTGGAATTGAAAATGGTGTAATCACTTTCGTTGGAACAGTGGAAGAAGCGAAAGGACTTCAGGCGAAAGAAGTTATTGATTGCGACGGGAAAATGGTTTCTCCTGGTCTTGTCGACCCGCATACTCATCTTGTATTTGGTGGGTCTCGTGAAAATGAAATCGCACTAAAATTACAAGGAGTTCCGTATTTAGAAATTTTAGAACAAGGCGGAGGTATTCTTTCAACTGTCAATGCAACGAAACAGGCGTCGAAAGAAGAACTTGTTCAAAAAGCGAAATTCCATTTAGACCGTATGCTATCTTTCGGAGTTACTACTGTAGAAGCGAAGAGCGGTTACGGATTAGATGATGAGACGGAATGGAAACAATTAGAGGCAACTGCACAATTACAAAAAGAGCATCCAGTCGATTTAGTTTCCACATTTTTAGGGGCTCATGCAGTTCCGAAAGAATATAAAGGTAGATCGAAAGAATTTTTACAATGGATGTTAGACCTATTACCAGAAATGAAAGAGAAACAATTAGCGGAGTTCGTTGATATTTTCTGTGAAACAGGTGTGTTCTCAGTAGAAGAATCAAAAGAATTTTTATTAAAAGCGAAAGAGCTTGGCTTTGATGTGAAAATTCATGCAGATGAAATCGACCCTCTTGGTGGTGCGGAAGCAGCGGCAGAAATCGGTGCAGCATCAGCAGACCATTTAGTTGGTGCTTCTGATAAAGGAATTGAAATGCTTGCAAACTCTAATACAGTAGCCACTTTATTACCAGGAACAACTTTCTATTTAAATAAAGAAAGTTTTGCACGCGGCCGAAAAATGATTGATGAAGGTGTTGCAGTTGCGTTAGCTACAGACTTTAACCCAGGCAGCTGTCCAACGGAAAATATTCAGCTTATTATGAGCATCGCAATGCTCAAGCTGAAAATGACACCAGAAGAAGTTTGGAACGCCGTAACAGTTAACTCTTCTTACGCAATTAATCGTGGTGATGTAGCTGGGAAAATTAGAATAGGTCGCAAGGCAGATTTAGTGTTATGGGATGCTTATAACTATGCTTACGTACCGTACCATTACGGCGTAAGTCATGTAAATACAGTATGGAAGAATGGTAATATCGCATATACAAGAGGTGAACAATCGTGGAGCACGGCCACTATTTAAAGAGAAATGCCAAGTTTATCGATCGTGAAGTGACAAAATGGAGTGAAATGATTAAAGATTGGGAGGAAGGCGTGGAAATATTCGGTGCGGCCTTAATTGGAGCACCCCTTTCTAAACCGTCTATTAGTCATTCAGGAGCAAGTTTTGCTCCAAAAACAATTCGTGCGATGTTAGATGCATATAGCACGTACGCAATTACAGAAGAACACGATATGAAAGAAAGTGTCTTATATGATTGCGGTGATATTACGATGCATGTGACGGATATAAAAGAAAGTCATAACCGAATTGCAAAAACAGTAAGTCATGTAACGAAAGTAAATCCGAACATGATACCAATCGTTCTTGGTGGGGATCACTCGATTAGTTTTCCGAGTATAACAGGATTTGCAAACAGTAAAGGGAAAATCGGTATTATTCAATTTGATGCCCATCATGATTTGCGTAATTTAGAAGATGGTGGTCCGTCAAATGGTACACCGTTCCGTAGTTTACTAGAAAATGGTGTTATTACAGGAAAACAACTCGTTCAAATCGGTATTCGTAATTTTTCAAATGCACGAGCGTACCATGAATATGCAAAAGAACATGGCGTGACAGTGTATACAATGAAAGATGTACGAGAGCGAGAAATAAAAGATATTATGACGGAAAGTATTGAAGTATTAAGAAAGCAAGGCGTGACTTCTATTTACATTTCTCTTGATATGGATGTACTAGATCAAGCATTTGCGCCAGGGTGTCCAGCGATTGGTCCTGGCGGAATGGACAGTACGACTTTACTTGATGCAATTGAAATTCTTGGCAAAGAGCCGCTTGTTCAAGGGGTGGATATTGTAGAAATTGATCCAACCCTTGATTTCAGAGATATGACGAGTCGAGTAGCTGCACAAGTGATTATGAGTTTTCTTTTGGCGAGAGAGACAGTTAGTAAGCAGGTTAGTATATAGACGGAAAAGTAGATTTTTATTTATGCCATATCAAAAACACATTACTACTCAAATGTAGTGATGTGTTTTTATGTTAAAAGAGAATGAATGTGTGTGGAACAGTTAATAAAATTGCGGTTTTTTACAGTGTATTGTGTGAATTTAAATTCTTGCTTCTGAAGTGTTGACGTGTAAAATAATTTTATGATAAAATAAAAATTTTGATAAAAAACTAAAAGTGTGTTAAGCTTGAGAAGGTTACCATATATGGAGGTGGATTATTTGTTTCAAATTGGCGATAACATTGTTTATCCAATGCAAGGAGCAGGTATAATTAAAGCCATAGAAGAGAAGGAAATTGCAGGGGAAAAACAACAGTATTATGTTATAAAAATGTCGGCTAGTAATATGGAAATAATGATTCCTGAAGGGAAAATATTGAATTCAAATATACGACCAGTTACAGATATCACGGCATTAATACACATAATAGATATTTTTCAGCATGGAGAATCAGATAGATTACTTACGTGGAAACAAAGGTACAAAGTGAACACTGATAAAATAAAAACAGGTAAAATGCAAGAAGGTGCTGAGGTTGTGCGTGATTTAATGCGTATACAGAAAGAAAAGGCACTTAATGCAAGCGAAAAGAAAATGTTAGATAACGCACATGAATTTTTGATTAGTGAACTGGGATTAATTGAAGGTATCACAGAAAATCAAATAAAAAGCTTTTGTTAAGATTCATTACAAATAATGTATTGCATCCCAAAAAAGATCTTGAATTTTTTGGGAACGTAATTATAGAGAATCAATCATTTCAAAGACATTCAACTCTTTCAAACCACTTTTAGAGCATTAACCTCTTTTGTTATTACTACAATCAAATCCATTTTTATTTTTTAATTCTTTTACGAATGTTAGAAGTTTAATTAAATAGTTCGATAAAATAGTTACTTGATTTTTGCAATCCTGATTCACACTGGCACGGACAAGGAGCCGTAAGGATGAAAGAGAGGTAGGGCTTTCATTGTTTTAGGTTTATAAGTTATTATTTTTAGAAGAATATTGAACCATTCCCGTTTCTATTGATAAGAGATTTTTTATATGTGAAGAGATTATAATTTTTTATATAAGAGAGATAAACAAATTGACAGCCATATATGGTCAACAAAAAAAGGTTTCCTAGTTAAGGAAACCTTTTTTTGTTGATTCATAATATTTTATTTTTAAATATTCGAATGTTTTGTAGTTGAAGCGTATAAATTGACGTTACTATCTAAAAGTAAGTATGATGCGATTGTAGTAAGAATTTTTTTAGGGGGAAGAAACATGACAAGTTCGAACAAGAAAGCGGCAAGTATTTATGAAGGAACAAATGTAAACAATTGGGGATATTTTGAAAATACGGAAGAAACAAAGTTGTTTGATCCAATTCAAGTTGGAGCTTGGTCTCTTCGTAATCGTATAGCGATGGCGCCGATGACAAGATGCTTTGCAGATAATGAAACTGGAGTAGTTGGTGCTGATGTAGCGGAATACTATGGAAAACGTGCTGCTGACGGAGTTGGGTTAATTATTACAGAAGGAATTGTCATTAGTCCGAGAGCGAAAGGGAATCCAGGAGTACCAGGGATTTATACACAAGAACAAATCAATTCTTGGAAACCTGTTACAGAGGCAGTACATAAAGAAGGCGGGACGATTATTGCTCAAATATGGCATGTTGGACGTATGAGTCATCACGAAATAATTGGTGGGCAAATGCCGCAAGCGCCTTCTGCAATCGCTGCAGAAGGGAATGTTCCACGTTTTCGTAAACCATTTGATACACCAGAAGCAATGACGTTAGAAGAAATACAAGAAGTTATCAGTCAATACGCGCAGGCTGCGAAAAACGCGATCGAAGCTGGGTTTGATGGGGTAGAAATTCATGGTGCACACGGATATTTAATTGATCAATTTACTTATGAGTTTGCTAATAAGCGTACTGATAAATATGGCGGTGACTTAAAGCAAAGGTTAACGTTTATGAAAGAAGTAACTGAGGCTGTAATAGAAGCAGTTGGAGCTGATAAAACACTTCTTCGTTTCTCTGCTTTTAAAGGGGATAATCCTACTTATATGTGGGAAAACCCTGAGCTGGCAATTGAAACATTCGTAAATATGTTTAAAGAAGTTGGATTAACGATGATTCACCCTTCAACGATGAATTATACGCAAGTGATTGCTGACGGAAAGAATTTTCATCAATTAGTAAGAAAATATTGGGATGGTACGATTGTTGGGGTTGGTAATTTGAATCCGAAAGAGGCAGAAGAAGCACTACAAGAAGGAACAATTGACGTAGCTGCATTCGGAAGACCGTTAATTGCTAATCCAGATTTTGTTCATCGAATTAAACATGCTGAAAGTTTAGTTGAATATGACGCGAAAGAGCATCTTGCTACATTAATTTGAATAAAGATAAAAGGAGAACACATAGAGTGTTCTCCTTTTATTATGGAATTTCATAGGGGGAAGCGAGATGAGTGAAACGCTACTCGTTATTATTAGTATATTACTATTATTAATGTTGCTTTTAATCGTCTTTTTTATTATCACATTTTTTATAAAAAAACGGACGCATCATTCTATTTTAAAAATACATCCATACTTAGGAAGAATGCGTTACTTACTGGAAAAGATAGGGCCGGAATTCCGGCAATATTGGTTTGATCACGATACAGATGGAAAACCTTTTTCACGTTACGATTTTCAAAGCGTTATGTTTTTAGCGAAGTATCGCTCTGAAATACTTGGTTTTGGATCGAAACGAGATTTTGAAGCATCTGGTTATTATATTGCTAATACGTTGTTTCCGGTATTAACAGAAGAATTAAGTGTGAACGTAACGCAAGAGCGTGAAGGGAAAAAGTATGTGATTCATAAAGAAGGATTATTTTCACGGAGAGAAAAATTGACAGCGGATACAACGAATCTTTGGCTGTACGAAGAAGATGATGCAATTATCGTCGGCGAAAATCGTAAATATCCGTGGAAACTGTATGGCATGTTTGGGGCATCTGCAACTTCTTACGGTGCGATTGGCGAAAATTATATTTTAGCGAGCGGCTTTGGAGCGAAAATGGCAGGCGGATCGTGGATTAATACTGGTGAAGGTGGCGTTATTCCAGAACATTTACATACAGGGGCGAATATCGTTGCGCAAATTGGTCCAGGGCTATTTGGATACCGTGATGAGGACGGGAATTTTTCAATGGAGAAATTTATGGAGAAAGTGAAAGAAAGTAATATTAAAGCATTTGAATTGAAATTTGGGCAAGGTGCGAAAATACGTGGTGGTCATTTAGAGGGGCAAAAAGTAAATGAGAAAATTGCTTCTGTTCGGAATGTACGAGTAGGAGAGACGATTAATTCTCCGAATCGATTTTCATTTTTGAACAATGCAGCAGATACACTTTATTTTATTCAGCGTTTGCAAGAAACTGGCGGTAAACCAATCGGTATGAAAATTGTAATCGGACAGCAGCAGCCGTTGGAAGATTTATTTAAAACGATGAAAGAATTAAATATCTATCCAGATTTTATTACAATTGACGGTTCAGAAGGTGGATCAGGAGCAACATATAAATCGATGGCAGATAGTATGGGGATGCCGCTTATTCCAGCGTTACTAACATGTATTGATACAGCGAATTATTATGATGTTCGGGATAAATTCAAAGTGTTTGCCTCGGGGAAATTAATTACACCAGATAAAGTGGCGATTGCTTTAGCAATTGGTGCAGATGCTGTAAATTCAGCACGTGGTTTTATGATGGCAAGTGGCTGTATAATGGCGCTTCAGTGTAATTCCGGACAATGTCCATCTGGAGTTGCCACGACAAATCCGCACTATCAAAAAGCGCTAGACCCGTATGAGAAGAAATGGCGCGTAATGAATTATGTTGTTAGTATGAGATATAGTTTGTTCTCACTTGCAGCAGCAGCGGGAGTAAAGAGTCCGCGTTATTTAACGAGAGAGCATATTGTGTTTAAAGATGAGGTGGGGCGGGTGGTACCTCTTTCAGAATTGTTTCCTATAATAAATCAAACCTAAAAATATATTTTATATGTAAAATTTTTTGAAGGAATAATCATATTCTTTAGAAAATATTAAGAGTATAATGGGAAAGGTTTTTAAAAATGACTATTTTTAGGGAGAGATTCATTTGGATCAAGGTTCGTACAGTATTACAATTTTTTTACTCGTCATAGGACTCGTTATATTTGGACGTATGCGTTCCATGAATCGACCAATTAAAAATAAAGGAAGACGACTATTATTTCCATTATTCTTTTTATTACCAGCTTTTTCTTTATATGCGGCACCGATACAACTTGCTGATTGGCAAATTTGGGTGGCTGCTGGGATTGGATTGTTATTATCAATTCCACTTATTATTTTAACTGGATATGAAGTGAGAGAAGATGGTCAAATTTATGCGGAAAAAAGTATTGCTTTTATTGCTACATTTTTAGTTATCGTTCTTTTACGTGCTTATTTTAGAAGACATTTACAAGGTTTAGATCCAAAGTCAATCGGCATTCTTTTCTACACCCTTGCGGTTTGTTATATAGTACCTTGGCGTATTGGCTGCTATATAAAATTTCGTAAAGTTTACGTAGAGAAAGAGAGAATTACGATGCCAATAAGCTAAAAGTCATGCATTTGTATGGCTTTTTCTTTTGGGAATTTATAGGATGAATAAATGGGAATAAGGAGTGAAAAAGCGTTTTGTTTTCTGAATATTTATATTTTAATTTCTTTTGAAAACCGGGTAATCCACTGGGATAAAGGCGTTTACAAAGGTTTTCACATGTAGTAAAAAGCACCTGTTCACTTGAAAGAACAAAAAATGTTTGTTAAGGTAGGGAACCATAAGCGAAAACAAGAAAATAGAAAAAGTCATTTTTCGAAATTTTGAATGGCTTATGTAACTAAGGGAGAGATTTGGTGAAGATTGAGATTATGGTTTCGCTTGCTATTTATATGGCAGGTATGTTGTATATTGGTTATTGGTCTTATAAGAAGACATCCGATTTATCAGATTATATGTTAGGCGGTAGGGGACTTGGTCCAGCAGTTACAGCTTTATCGGCTGGTGCTTCTGACATGAGTGGTTGGATGCTAATGGGATTACCTGGTGCGATGTATGCAACGGGATTATCAAGTGTATGGATTGCGATAGGCTTATTAATAGGTGCTTATGCAAACTATTTAATTCTTGCCCCACGTTTGCGAACGTATACAGAAGTGGCAAATGATTCAATTACGATTCCGGACTTTTTAGAAAATCGGTTTAAGGATCGTACGAAAATACTTCGTTTTGTCTCCGCTATCGTCATTTTAGTATTTTTCACATTTTATGCGTCGGCTGGTTTAGTTTCAGGTGGACGTTTGTTTGAAAATTCTTTTAACCTTGATTATAAAATTGGTTTATTTGTAACTGTCGGTGTCGTTGTTGCTTATACATTATTCGGTGGCTTTTTAGCAGTAAGTTGGACTGACTTTGTGCAAGGTTGTATTATGTTTATTGCTCTCGTATTAGTGCCAATTGTTGCTTTTACAGATGTCGGTGGTGTAACAGAAACATTCCATACGATTAAGCAAGTTGATGCATCGCATTTGGATATGTTTAAAGGGACCACAGTGTTGGGTATTATTTCCTTTTTGGCGTGGGGTCTTGGGTATTTTGGTCAACCACATATTATTGTCCGCTTTATGGCAATTACCTCTATTAAAGATTTGAAAACTTCTCGTAGAATCGGTATCGGTTGGATGGCGATTTCAATTATAGGTGCAATGCTCACTGGCTTGGTTGGTATCGCCTACTATGCTAAAAATAATGGGACATTACAAGACCCAGAAATGGTCTTTGTAACATTCTCAAACATTTTATTCCATCCGTACATTACTGGGTTTTTATTGTCAGCTATATTAGCTTCTATTATGAGTAGTATTTCCTCGCAATTACTTGTTATTTCAAGTGCAGTAACGGAAGATTTCTATAAAACATTTTTCCGTCGTAACGCAAGTGATAAAGAACTTGTATTTATCGGTAGACTGTCAGTTTTAGTAGTAGCTATGATTGCAGTTGTTTTAGCATATCATCCAAGTGATACAATTTTAACACTTGTCGGTTATGCTTAGGCAGGATTTGGTTCAGCATTCGGACCTGCCATTTTATTAAGTTTATATTGGAAAAGAACGAACAAATGGGGCGTTCTTGCTGGGATGATTGTTGGTGCATTAGTTGTAATTAGTTGGGTACAAATTCCAAGTTTAAAAGCGACTATGTATGAAATGGTACCTGGATTCTTCTGTAGCTTATTTGCTGTAATTGTTGTAAGTTTATTAACGAAAGAACCAGTTAAAGCAATTCATCGTGAATTTAATGAGATGGAAGCAGTGCTGGAAGAAGAAACGAAATGATTTGAAAAGGGAGTAAACGGTGAATAGCGTTTACTCCCTTTTCATTTTAAATGAAATAAGTAACTTGTTGACAATGAAAAGTAAGTAACTTATAATAAGTGTTAAGTTCAAGGTAAATGATATTCTAAATTAAGTTTTATCCCACTTTAATGGGCAGTAAAACCCTCACTGATTATGGTATTAAAGTGAGGAAATGTTTTTTGGAAATTATCTCGAAATCGAGATAATTTCGATAAGCTAAACGTTAATGTGTAATTTTATAATTAATATCTCGAATTCGAGATAAAATTATCGTGACGGATTTTACTTTCTAGTATGGACAAAATGAATAATGAATTTTAATGTAAAGCAATTTTTATAATGAATTAAAAAGGAGTGGACGAAATGGAAAAGAAAACAATGGGGATACATCACATCACAGCAATTGTAGGACATCCACAAGAAAATGTAGATTTTTATGCTGGTGTATTAGGTTTACGTTTAGTGAAACAAACAGTAAATTTTGATGATCCGGGTACGTACCATCTTTATTTTGGTAATGAAGGAGGAAAGCCTGGAACAATTATTACGTTTTTCCCATGGGCAGGTGCTCGTCAAGGAGTTATTGGTGACGGTCAAGTAGGGATCACTTCTTATGTTGTACCAAAAGGTGCAATGGAGTTTTGGGAAAATAGATTAGAAAAATTCGATGTTTCGTATACAAAAATGACTCGATTTGGAGAGCAGTATTTAGAATTTGATGATCCACATGGTTTGCATATAGAATTAGTAGAAAGAGAAGAGGGTGAATTAAATAATTGGACTTTTGGAGAAGTTACGCCAGAAGTAGCAATTAAAGGATTTGGTGGTGCGGTTCTATTATCGGCACAGCCTCAAAAAACTGCTGAACTGTTAGAACATATTATGGGTCTTGAGAAAATTGGAGAAGAAGGTGAATTCGTTCGATTCCGTTCTTCTGCTAAGATTGGAAATATTATCGACTTGAGGTTATCAACAATCGGTCGTGGCCAAATGGGTGTTGGTACAGTGCATCATATTGCTTGGAGAGCGAGCGACGATACTGATCAGCTAGACTGGAAAGAGCATGTGTCCCGTTTTGGATACCACGTAACTCCTGTACAAGATCGTAATTATTTTAACGCAATTTATTTTAGAGAACACGGTGAAATTTTATTTGAAATTGCTACAGATCCTCCTGGTTTCGCTCATGATGAATCGTTAGAGACGATGGGTGAGGAATTAAAATTACCGGAACAATATGAACAGCATAGAAAACAGATTGAACAAACGCTTTTGCCGTTTGAAGTGAGACATTTAGATTAAAGTGATTGAAAGGGGAAAAGGATTATGATGAAACATGTTTTTCAAAAAGGAAAAGATACGTCAAAACCAGTGTTGTTATTACTTCATGGTACAGGTGGTAATGAATTAGATTTATTACCACTTGCAGAAATAATTGATCCGGAAGCGTCGGTATTAAGCGTTAGGGGAAATGTATTAGAAAATGGCATGCCACGTTTCTTCCGTAGATTGGCAGAAGGCATTTTTGATGAAGAAGATTTGATTTTCCGTACGAAGGAATTAAATGAGTTTTTAGATGAAGCTGCAAAAGCATATGAATTTGATAGAAATAACATTGTAGCTATCGGGTATTCAAATGGAGCAAACATTGCGGCAAGCTTATTATTCCATTACGAAAATGCGTTAAAAGGTGCTGTGCTTCATCACCCAATGGTGCCTAGAAGAGGAACGCAATTGCCTAATTTAGCTGGGAAATCCGTGTTTATTGCTGCTGGGACGAATGATCCAATTTGTTCATCTTCTGAGTCAGAGGAGTTGAAGCTACTATTACAAAATGCAAATGCTAATGTAACAATGCATTGGGAAAATAGAGGACATCAATTAACGATGGGTGAAGTAGAAAAAGCAAAAGAATGGTATGGAAAAACAGTTCTATAAGTATAAATAATAAAAGAAGCATCTGCTAATCGTTAGCAGATGCTTCTTTTATTATTTAAGACTGGATTGCAAGATGAGGTGAAGAAAGTGGTAGGTGAATATCAACGACCGTACCTTTATTTAATTCGCTTGAAATGTGTAATTTACCATGATGTTCTTCAATTATTTTGTAACACATCATTAATCCTAGCCCTGTGCCTTTTTCTTTTAAACTATAAAACGGTTCGCCTAAACGGGAGATACGATCTTCTGGGATACCGCAACCTTCATCGATAATCCGTATTAAGATGAAATTATTTGCTAATGGTTTTGTTTGGATGAAAATATTTCCGCCATTTGGCATTGCTTCAATCGCATTTTTTAATATATTTATAAAAACTTGTTTTAATTGGTTACCGTCACATTGAATGTCATATACGTAATCAAAATGATCCATAATGATATGAACGCTATGCATAATTGCGGTTGGTAAAATAAATGTAACTACCTCTTCAATTAAAGTTTGTATGTTACAAGTTTGGATTGCTAATACTTGTGGTTTAGACATCGCCATAAATTGACTCGTGATAGATTCCATCTGTGAAATTTCACTTAACATAACATCGATATACCACTTCTGCTCCTCATTTATTTCAGGGAGTAGCAATGTTAGAAAACCTTTTAGAGAAGTGAGTGGATTTCGAATTTCATGAGCAATTCCAGCTGTCAGTTGTCCGACTACTGCGAGCTTTTCAGATTTTCGTAATAACTTTTCCGTTTCCTTTAGCTCAGTAATATCTCTTCCCATTACGATAAGACCTTTACGGGAGCCGTCAGGGTGATAGAGAGGAACTTTCGATATACTTAAGATTAGGTCGAAATCATCTCTATGAATAATAAATTCTTCACCATGAAGAATTTGTCTTTGTTGCCATGCTAATTCATCGACTTCTTCACAATGTAAAAAAGCTTCTCGGTACGCTTCATTATATTGAATGAGTTCACTATCTTTTTTTCCGTGGTAAGGTACATGATGGAAATTGAAGCAAGAAAGTGCGTAGTCATTTGCCTCAAGCCAGCGCCCTTCATGATCTTTAAATATAACAAACGCAGGCATGGAGTTTACTAATGTGCGTAACCTCTTCTCACTTTCTTTAAGCTTTTTCTCAATTCTTTCTGATTTTTCAAGAGGCTTCATAATGGCATATACGCCAGTTAGACGATTTTGGACAAAAATAGGAACTAGTTTTGTCACGACGTCTAATAAGAATCCATCTTTATGATAAATAGATAAAATATACTCTTGTTGATTATCCGCTTCCGTATTCTTTATATTTTGTAATACTTGCTCAGAAATATGAGCTTCTAAAATAGAGGTAATGCTTTTCCGCTCTAATTCTGAAGAAGTGTAACCTAGTATTCTTTCAGCAGAAGGATTAGTGTGTATAATAATTCCCTCTAAATTTAATGAAATAATACCATCAGGGTTGTGTTCGAACAGAGATGCGTACATTTCTGTTAATGAACAATCTTGTATATGGTTGCGTAAACGTCTAGAAATTTTCGGATGACGTTTTCTTTGAGTTGATGAATATTTTTTACGACTCATAATAGTTCCTCCGTACAAATAGCATCTAAAAAGATTTGTCTATTCATAACTATAATATAGATGTAATGTGTATTTCTATAAAAAATGGAAGTTATAGAATAAATTTTGTTTTTTTATTTTTTGCAAAGTGAGTGCAAGGTGATAATAAGAGGAGCTTATATTATTTTATAAATTATTTGTAAGTTACAGGAGTAGGTTTTCCTTATAACATTAGGGTAGAAGAGGAGGAGAGAAAATGAGAAATTATATTCAAGGGATCGATCATGTACAAGTAGCTGCGCCTGTAGGGTGTGAAGAAGAAGCACGAGAATTTTATGGTGAAAAAATAGGTATGGAGGAAATCCCGAAGCCAGAGGAATTAAAGAAGCGTGGTGGATGTTGGTTTAAGTGTGGAAATCAAGAGATTCATATCGGAGTTGAGCAAAACTTCATTCCAGCAAAAAAGGCGCATCCAGCTTTTTATGTTTTAAAAATTGATGAATTTAAACAAGAGTTAATAAAGCAAGGTATGGAAGTAATAGATGACCATGCACGTCCAGATGTAATTAGATTTTACGTATCAGATCCGTTCGGAAATCGAATTGAATTTATGGAAAATAAAAACTAGGTGGAAATCCACCTAGTTTTTTAACCTTTTCTAAACAATCCTAATACTTCAACCGTTTCGGTAATGTTAACGAATGCATGAGGGTCAATTTCAGAAATTGTTAATTTCATACTTGCTAATTCTTCTCGAGAAACAACGGTCATAAGTACACGTTTCTTTTCGCTAGAATAAGCACCTTCGCCATCAAGTAATGTAATTCCACGTACAACAGTTGAAAGAAGTTGTTTTTTCATTTTTTCTGCTTCATTTGTTACAATCATAAGTGTAACCTTTCGATGTTTCGTATGAATAGCATCGATAACTTTACCAGTTACATAAATGGAAAGTAAGCTTGTAAGGGCAACATCCCAAGTGAAGAAGAATCCTGCAATAATAACAACGACTGCATTTAAAATAATAAGGAATCCACCAAGTTTAATGTCTCTTTTGCGAGACAACAACATACCGATAATATCAAATCCACCAGTTGATCCATTACAGTTAAAAACAAGACCGATACCAGCTCCGGCAATGACACCACCAAAGATAGAAGATAAAAGTGGATCTGTTGCTACGACTTTTACTGGAACGTAGTATAATGCAACAGATAATACAATAACAGAGACAATGGTGTTAAAAATTACTTTTTTTCCAAGGCCTATGTATCCTAAAATAAGGATAGGTAAGTTTAATACAAAGTTAATAATACCTGTGTTTACAGGAGTTACAATCCCTAAAATAATAGCAATTCCGCCAATTCCACTACTTAAAATTTTGTGGGGGATAAGGAAAAGATTAAAGGCAATCGCAATAATAATAGAACCAATAATAACACCAAGAAATCTGACCATCTCTTTCCCGTCCTTCACTAAAAAATTCATATTATTTCAAGATTATATATGATATTGAAAGTTTTGGGTAAAAACAGTTTATTTCGGGAAATTTGATTAATCAAAAGAATTTGAGTATTTTATCATTTGAAAGGGGATACAGTTGTGAAGATAAAAACATATCAACAGAAAAGCCCGTTGAAGCAAGAATGTGAGGATTCTTATTTTTGTAATGAAGAAAATAAGATGTATGGTGTATGTGACGGTGCAACACCTCTCGTCCCATTTCGTGATGAACAGGGACATAATGGAGCATACATCGCTTCGCATTTATTTGCAAGTTATTTTGCTTCATTACGTGAAAATCATAGTTTACCAGTTGCAGTTGCAAAAGCAAATGAGGCATTGCAAAGAAAAATGTTAGAATATAAGGTAGATACGAGAAAAAAAGAGCATTTGTGGTGCACATGTATTGCGGCAGTTCAAATAAGTGGAGAGAAAATTGAATACGCACAGTTAGGGGACTGTATGATTGTCGCAATACTTCGAAATGGAACAATACAAGTATTAACGAAAGACACAGTTGAAGGAATTAGCAAACGAGCAAAAAAGAAGAGAGAAGAAGATCGTAAACAAGGGTTATCTGTACTAGAAGAACATGTTTTTCAAGATGTGCGAGAACAGTTAAAATATAATCGTTATCTTGCAAATATGCAGGGCGGGTATTCCGTTGCAAACGGAATGAAAGAAGCAATACATTATTTACAGCATGGTGAATTACCTATAGATGAAGTGAGCGGAATTTTTATTTGTTCAGACGGATTATTTCACCCAGATTGGTCGCTCGAACAAGCTGTTGCATATATAAGAAAGAATAGTATAAGTGAATATGTAGCAATTATCGAAAAGTTAGAAGGAGAAAAGAGAATAAGACCAGATGATAAAACAATGATGATGATTGATTTTTAAGGGAGGATGTTCAAATGGAAATTAAATGTGTTAATTTAACCTTTCAAGATGAATTAGTTCCTTTAGAAAAAGTGAATAAACTGATTATCCACCATACATCCGAAGATGGATGGGATGTATATCAAACACATGAGTTTCATCAAAAAGTAAGAGGATGGAGCGGGATTGGTTACAATTATTTTATTGAAGAAGATGGAACCATAGTTGAAGGACGGGGTTTACATATTGGAGCACATGCGAAAGATAATAATAGGGATACAATTGGAATATGTATGACGGGTAATTTTGATAAATACGATCCAACTCCTGCACAAATGAATGCATTATATTCTTTATGTAAAATGTTTATGAAGCAGTTTGCTATAAAGAAAGAAAATATACTCGGTCATAGAGAGCTAGAAGGGGTTACAAAAACTTGTCCTGGAAAGCGTTTTTCTATGGTAGAGTTAAGAAACGTACTATTATAAATATAGAGGAGTAACAAATGATGATGAATATAAAAATACCAAATGATAAAAAAGAAGAGCTAGTAGCACAAATTCAGCAATTTTTCGTTGAAGAAGATTTAGATGAAATTGGACGCTTCCAAGCAGAGCGTTTAATAGAAGAAATGATTAAATTAGTAGGACCATTTGCATACAATCAAGCAATTGGAGATGCTAGAAAGCTTGTAACAGAGAAATTATCTAATATCGAAGAAGATTTGTATGTGTTAGAGAAGAATGAAGGGAAATAAAAAAGACTAGAAATTCTAGTCTTTTTTTATTTGATTGATAGAAAAAACATGGAGAAAACACGGGAAGGACATTGAAAATACACCTTTTGTTTTTAGAATATTCTTAGTTTTAAAATACTTCAGAAAGGGAGAGTGTAATGAGATTAACGCCAAGAGAAATTGATAAACTGCTAGTAGTTGTTGCGGCTGATTTAGCTTATCGACGAAAGGAGAGGGGGCTTAAGTTAAACTATCCAGAAAGTATAGCTATTATTACGTATGAAATTTTGGAAGGAGCAAGAGATGGTAAAAATGTGGCGGAATTAATGGAGCTTGGAAAAAATATTTTAAGTGCTGAAGATGTTATGGATGGTATTGCAGACATGATATCAGATATTCAAGTCGAGGCAACTTTTCCTGATGGAACAAAATTAGTAACTATTCATCAACCAATTCATTAAAGGAAGTGAATGTTATGATTCCAGGGCAATATATTCTTGCGAAAGAAGACATAGTATGTAATGGAGATAAAAAAGTAACGAAAGTTAAGGTGTTAAATCAGGGAGATAGACCTATTCAAATTGGATCTCATTACCATTTTTATGAAGTGAATGAGGCATTAAAATTCGATCGTAGTGTAGCAATTGGACAACACTTAAATATTCCAGCGGGTACAGCTGTAAGATTTGAACCTGGAGATGAAAAAACGATTGAATTAGTTCCATATTCCGGGGAACAAAAAGTGTATGGATTTAAAAATAAAGTGGATGGCGATATTCAATCTTACACAAAAAGAGGGAGATAGCATGAGTTTTAAGATGTCACGTAAACAATATGCTGATTTATACGGTCCAACTACAGGAGATTCTATTCGTTTAGCGGATACACAATTATTCGCACACATTGAGCGAAATGCCACTGTATATGGTGATGAAGCTGTCTTTGGCGGAGGAAAATCAATTAGGGATGGTATGGGACAAAATTCACAACTTACAAGGGAACAGGGGGTTGTGGATGTTGTTATTACGAATGCAATTATTATTGATTATACGGGAATATATAAAGCGGATATTGGTATAAAAGATGGGAAAATTTCAGCAATTGGTAAGAGTGGTAATCCTTCGGTTATGGATAATATTGATATCATCATTGGAACATCGACGGAAGTAATTTCTGGTGAGCGGAAAATCGTTACAGCTGGAGGTATCGATACACATGTACATTTCATATCCCCACAACAAATTGATACAGCATTAGCTTCAGGTATAACAACTTTAATTGGTGGGGGAACAGGACCGGCAGAAGGGACTAAGGCAACTACAATAACACCTGGATCTTGGAACTTAAGAAAAATGCTAGAAGCAGCAGAAGCTTTTCCAATAAACCTTGGATTTTTAGGGAAAGGAAATAGTTCAAGTCTACCTGCCTTGGAAGAACAAATATTTGCAGGGGCTATCGGATTGAAAATTCATGAAGATTGGGGAGCGACTTCTTCCGCAATTAATCACTCGTTACAGATTGCTGATAAATATGATATTCAAGTCGCTATTCATACCGATACGTTAAATGAATGTGGTTTTGTGGAAGAAACGATAAAAGCTATTGATAATCGTGTTATTCATACGTACCATACTGAAGGGGCTGGAGGTGGGCATGCACCAGATATTATAAAGATTGCTACACTAAATAATATTTTACCATCTTCAACGAACCCGACCTTGCCATATACAGTGAATACGCTGGATGAACATTTAGATATGCTTATGGTATGTCATCATTTAAAAGCCAATATTCCAGAAGATGTAATGTTTGCAGATTCAAGAATTCGAAAAGAAACAATTGCGGCAGAGGATATTTTGCAAGATTTAGGGGTTTTCAGCATGATTAGCTCTGACTCACAGGCGATGGGAAGGATTGGAGAGGTTATTATTCGCAATTGGCAAACCGCCGATAAAATGAAAAAGCAGATTGGTAGTTTAGAGGGAGATAAAGAATATAACGATAATAATAGAATTCAACGCTATATAGCGAAGTATACAATTAATCCAGCTATTACACATGGGATTTCAGAATATGTCGGCTCTATTGAAGTAGGAAAGTATGCTGACCTTGTAATATGGGATCCGCAATTTTTTGGTGTTAAGCCAGATATGGTTTTGAAAAACGGGATGGTGGTGATGGCATTAATGGGAGACGAGAATGCTTCGATTCCTACACCACAACCATATTATGAAAAAAAGATGTTTGGTGCATATGGAAAAGCAGTACAGTCCAGTTCGATTACATTTGTATCGAAAGTAGCTTATGAGAATAATATTAAAGACAAATTAGGTTTAAATAAAGTTGTATTACCTGTTAAAAATACGAGAGAGATTTCGAAGCAAGATATGAAGCTAAATAATGCAACACCAGAAATTGAAGTAGATCCGCAGACATATGAAGTTAAAGTTGATGGAAAAGTAATCACGTGTGAAGCAGTAGATGTACTGCCTATGGCTCAAAGATATTTTTTATTTTGATATAACGGGGGAGATAAAATGATTATTGAAAAAATTAATAACAACGTATGCAATATGGATGATTTTTCAAATACAAAAAAGCATCTTGATAAAATATTGATTTCTAGTGAGCTTTTACTGAAGAGGGTTCAGAAACTATATTCAGAATCTGGTTTTGAAATTGGGATGTCTTTAGGTAGTGGAGAAACATTAAAGAACGGTGATATTTTATATGAAGATGAAAATCGAATTGTATATATTGAAGTATTACCAGAAGAAGTAATTGTAATTACTCCAACATCAATAAAAGAAATGGGAATCATTGCTCATAACTTAGGCAATAGACATTTACCAGCACAATTCGATGAAGGGTGCATGATTTTGGCGAATGACTACTTAGTAGAAGATTTACTTAAAAAGGAAGGTGTTCCTTATCAAAAAGAAAATAGAGTATTACCAAAACCGTTCAAGCATGCTTCACACAAACATATTTAACCTACTTAACCTACTTCAAATTAGTGATTCGAACTTCCCAACAGGGAGTTTTAGTCACTCTTTTGGATTAGAGACGTTTATTCAAGAGGGACAAGTTACAAATAAAGCCGGATTTTTCAAATGGATGAATCGATATATAAAAGTGCAATTAACATACACGGACGGCTTAATTTGCAAATATACTTACGAAGCAATTAAGAATAATGAGGGAGAACAAATTACATTTTTAGATGATTTAATAACAGCACAAACATTGCCTTTTGAATGTAGAAAAGCAAATAGAATGATTAGTAAAAGTACTTCTAAATTATTGTGTGAATTGTTTTCATTTTCAAATTTAAATATATATAAAGAAAATGTTATAGGTAATAAATTACAAGGTCATCCGAGTATCGTATATGGAATATTAGCAGCGGAATTGAAAATGACAATAGAAGAAACCCTCTTAGTTTTCTTATACTCAAGTGTTGGAAGTATAATTCAAAACGGTGTGAGAGCCATTCCTCTTGGACAAACAGACGGTCAAAAACTATTACAAGAATGTCATGGATTAATCTGTGAATCTATTGATAGAATTCAAATACTTTCATTAGATGATTTTGGATTGAATGATCCTGAATTCGAAATAAATCAAATGCAACATGAAGATGTAAATGTAAGGGTCTTCATGTCATAGGGAGGAAAAATAAAATGATAAAGCCTATTAAAATTGGTATCGGTGGCCCGGTAGGTGCTGGGAAAACAATGTTAGTTGAAAAGTTAACAAAACATCTAAATACAGATTATGAAATTGCAGCAATTACAAACGATATTTATACGAAAGAAGATGCAAAGATTTTATTGAAAACAGGTGTTTTACCAGAAGATAGAATTATTGGTGTAGAGACAGGAGGGTGTCCACATACAGCAATTCGAGAGGACGCTTCTATGAATTTTGAAGCAATTGAAGAACTCATGATTAGACATAATAATTTAGATATTATTTTTATTGAAAGTGGGGGTGATAATTTAGCTGCCACATTTAGTCCGGAGCTAGTGGATTTTTCAATTTATATTATTGATGTGGCGCAGGGAGAAAAGATTCCACGGAAAGGTGGGCAAGGAATGATTAAATCTGATGTATTTGTAATTAATAAAACGGATTTGGCACCTTATGTAGGGGCAGATCTTGGAGTTATGGAGCAGGATACAAAACATTACCGACATAATAAACCATACTTTTTTACAAATTTGAAGGATGAGGAAGGTTTACAAGAATTAATAAATTGGATGCGACAAAACATTATGTTAGAAGGATTGAAAAAATGAAATCTCCTACAGGTGTCTTAAACATTGATGTGATGGAAAAGAGAGATAAAACCGTACCTATTAAGGTTTATCATAAAGATGCCTTAAAAGTAACGCAGCCGATATATTTGGACAAGTATGGTAGAGCATATTACTATATTATGAATTCTGGTGGAGGCTATTTAAAAGGAGATTTCTATTCTATAAATATAAATGTTGGTAAAGATGCGAAAACATATATAACAAGCCAATCCGCAACGAAAGTTTACAAGACTCCAAATAGTTATGCTTTGCAAGAATTGAATTTTTATATTGGTCAGAATGCTGCTATGGAATATCTACCAGATCCGTTAATTATGTACAAGGACGCAGCATATAAGCAAAAAACAAATATATATATGCAAAATAATTCTACATTGATTTTATGTGATTCAGTTACGCCTGGCTGGTCGCCGAATATGGAGAAGTTCACATACCAATATTTTGATTCGCTAACAAAAATATATATGGAAAATAAACTTGTAGTATATGATCATTTATTGCTAAACCCTTTTAAAGAGTCATTAGATCAAATGGGAATATTAAATCAATATTCCCATTATGGTACTTTCATAGTTATTAATGAGAACGTTACAAATGACTTAATTGCAGCATTAAAAACATCGTTTTCTAACACTAACAATATGAAGATTGGAATAGCTTCTACGACATGTAAAGGCTTTGTCATACGCATACTTAGTCATAATACAGAGGATATGGAGTCTATATTTTTTCAGTGTCATCGTTTTGTTAGAGAAAATTGTCTGCATGAAGAATTAACATCCTATCGAAAATATTAAGTAGGAGAAGGGGATACTATGACTAACGTGGGATTATTATTTGTTGGTGCAGTTCTATTTATGAATTCACTAGCAGCTTTTAAACTCATTGATAGCAAAAGTGTAGGGTACTTTAATTTATTTGTAGGGGCACTACAAACTTTGACACCATTATATTTATTATTTACAGGAAGTCAATCCGATGAGTGGACTATCCTATCTAATGGAACTATCTTTTTATTTGGTTTTACTTATTTATATGTTGGTCTTACAAATATACTAAAACTTGATTCTTCAGGTGTAGGTTACTATTCTCTTTGGGTTGCTATCATTGCAACGGTTATGGGAATAGTGAATCAATTACATGAGAGTGGAGGCCTACAAAGTACAATAATTTGGTTCTTTTGGGCATTCCTTTGGTTTTTATTTTTCCTGCAAGATGGGTTGAAAAAGAAGATTCATATTTATGTAGGAATTGTATGCTTCGTTGAATCTTGGATTACTGCAACAGTACCAGCTCTGTTAACACTTACAAATCATACAGATGTGTTAAATAATTTTGTAATTATTTTAGCGACTATTATAACGATCGTAGTTTTTATTATGGCACTTTTCGTTTTCAAAAGTATTCAATTTAAAGTAGAAAGGGCTAGTAACTATGTGGAAAAGTGAACTGAAGAAGGCAACTAAATTTTTTTTTATTATTATATTTCTTCATGTGCTTGGGATTCTCTTATTATTACCAGCACTGTATAAAGGTAATAGCATAATTGGAATGGCTATTATTGCATATTCTTTAGGATTGCGTCATGCGTTTGATAGTGATCATATTGTCGCAATTGATAATACTGTTCGGAAATTAATTGAAAAAGGTAAAAACTCACAGGGGGTGGGATTTTACTTCTCATTAGGACACTCTACAGTAGTATTTGTGATGATTGTATTAATTGCTTTAATTGGAAAAACGGCAAAACATGGAATGGAGAGTTTTTCTACTATAGGCGGTATTATTGGTACAATCGTTTCTAGCACATTCCTTATTATTATCGGTCTTACCAATCTGTTGTATCTTATTAAAGTGTTACGGAGCCAAGAAGATAAGCAACCAGAAAACTTGGGGTTTATATATCGTTTCGCACAACGTTTATTTAGTTTTATTAATAGTCAGAAGCAATTGTATATGATCGGTTTTTTATTTGGGCTCGGTTTTGATACAGCAAGTGAAATTGGATTAATTGCTCTTTCTACAGTAACTGCAACAAGTCAATCTATTCCACTTGTAAGTATATTTGCTTTCCCCATTTTATTTGCTGCAGGAATGTCATTGATGGATACATTAGATAGTACATTCATGAATACGAATTATAAGTGGGCAATGGAAAATAATCGAATAAGAAATTCGTATAATGTATTAATTACCTTAATATCTGTTATAACGGCTTTTTTAATAGGGGGATATCAACTATTATCTTTGCTTATTGAAAGCTATAATTTACAGGGACCGTTTTGGAATCTCATACAGGTAGTTAATTTTGATTATTTGGGTATATGTCTTGTTGTATTCTTTATTATTTCTCTTATTGTTTTTGTTGTATGGAATAGAAATGCCTTTAAAGAGCCACTTACAAAAAGTATAGAGAAGTAAAAATATATCATATGTTATGTGGTTCATTATGTATATAAAGTAAAACACGTTAGATGAAAATACATCTAACGTGTTTTTATTATTTATGCTCTTTATATTCATGTACTTTTTCTTTCACATTGCCAACCGTATCTTTAGCAGTGCCTTTTACTTTATCCCATTTTCCTTCAGCTTGTAATTTTTTATTGTCAGTTACTTTCCCGACAACTTCTTTTACTTCGCCTTTTACTTTATCAATAGCACCTTCTACTTTTTCTTTTAAACCATGATCATGTTTAGTCATACATTTCTCCTCCTTGTAGTTTGATTAGAGTTCTCTTTTCATATTGCAAGTTGAATGATGTATCTAGTAATAGCTTAACAAATGCAGTTTGAATATTCAAATGATTAATGGTATAGAAAAGGAATTGTCATAGAATGTATAAGATTGTAATGGGAGGAGAAGGAATGTTAATTACATGTCTTTTGCAGTCCATATTGATTTTGTATAAGCAATTTTCATATGGGCACGTTCCATATTATTTTGACTGCCGCTACCGAATTTTGCTTGTCCGACTATTAAATGACAATTGGATTCAATAGCTGTCTCAATTCGTTTTTGAATTAAGGCAGTATGACAGCCTTTACGCTGAAATTCTGGCAAAGTAGCAGAAGCAGCTAATGAAGCAATCCCATTATTTATGTACAGGACACCAATGCCTGCAGGAGTATTTTGAACTTCGGCTATGAAAAAATACCATCCTGGTTTATCGTAAAGAATTTCGTTATTTTGGCGAACACCATCTTTTGTAAAGGATGGCATGTTAAATCCACGTACATATATGTCTGCAAAAATATGAAATTCATTTTCTTTTAGTTGGCGTACTGAAATGTTAGAAGGAAGAAGGGATGGATCTTCTCTCGGTATACTATATAAAGCGGTATGGAAGCTAGATTGATAAAAACCTTTTTCAGATAAGTAATGAAATAGTTCAGCTGTACCTTGAGCGGGTGTAATTTCAAAACGACAAGGGATTTGTAGTGATTGATAATAAGAGATAATTTCATCTAACTCAGCTGTATTTGTAAATGTAATACCTTTTACCGTATTAAAAGCCGGACCAGCAATTACTTTTGATGAAAAGGCAGTGGTACTACCGAACTTTTTCATTTGTACTTGCATTGGATTTCCGTTTATTGCTTGTAATAGCGTTAATCTAGAAGAGAGCATATGTATTTCTGCGTTTTCAATTTCTTGAGCTGTATTAAGCGTCATAATCGTACTCATAAAGTTCCTCCGTTAATAAATATATTTCATAGTACTTATACGATGTTTGTTCTGAGATTCCTGTTGAAATGTAAGAGAATAAGAGGTTTTTTGGAAGGGAAATGGAAGTGAACTGTCGAAGGGAGTAGAAACAGATTAAAGGTGGTGCTCTCATGAAACAGAAAGACGTGCAGACATGCTCTAATTGTGGTTCTCAAAATATAGGAGAAGGTGAGT
Organism: Bacillus sp. BD59S; assembly: GCF_007363175.1. Lineage (NCBI taxonomy): Bacteria > Bacillati > Bacillota > Bacilli > Caryophanales > Bacillaceae > Bacillus > Bacillus sp. BD59S. Next base: position 3,293,138 of record NZ_CP034686.1, on the reverse strand, counting down.
TTGTCGGTTATGCACAAATACGGAAAAAGGAGACGATGTTCACATCTTCACCGGTAGATGCTTATATTTGTACAGATTGCGGGAATGTCCTTTTATTAAAAGTACGACATTATGAAAAGTTTAAGCAGAAGCCGTTATGATTATTGAGAAGTGGTTTTATTAGAGAAGTTAATAGGAGTAATATTTTACATATATATGAATACGCCTTATATAAAGAGATGACAACATATACTGTGTGGGATGCTTATTAATCGTTGCACAACATGCAAAAATGTATAGAAGAAATTGTGAATTAATATGAGAAGGGAAATTAGCCCTTCTTGGAATATTTCATATCGAAAACTCCTTTAAATGAATAAGGGGGTTTTTGTATTTTATAACAATAATTACCTGTAATTGTTATAATTAGTTATTAGGAGAGGGTGATTTATTAACGCCACAATCTTAGAAGAAAAATAGCTAAATCGTATGAAAAACCGCTATATAACACAATCGCAACCGTAAGTTGACAAAGTGCAACCGCAGGAAGATAGAGATAAGGAGAATGTTTACATACAATTGAGTTAAGAAAACAAAGGGGGACACACATATGGGATTTGGTGAAAAGCTTTTTAAGTTAAGAAAGGAAAAGGGCCTTTCTCAAGAAGCATTAGCTGAAAAATTAAACACGACAAGGCAAGCGGTTAGTAAATGGGAAAACGGTCAAGGTTTTCCTGAAACAGAAAAGTTAATAATGATTGGGAATGTATTTGAAGTATCACTCGACTATTTATTAAAAGAAACTGCTGAGCAAAGTAATGAAAATGGGGATGGCTATTATGTAAGTCAGGAAATGGCAGAAGGGTATGTAGTGTATGGACAAAAAATTTCTAAATATATAGCGCTAGGATTTAGTTTGCTCATTTTATCTACAATACCGTATTTATTATTTAAAGAAAATGCAACAATGTTGACATTCCTTGTCATTATTGTTGCTGTCCTTGGAATTGGAGCGATGATGGTACCTGTAACGATAGAAGAGAGTCGATACAATGTATTGAAAAAGGAAGAACTACTATTTGATCAAAACTTCCTAAAAGAATTGACAAAAAGATATGCGATTATTAAGAAAAAGTATGCGGCAGTAGTGATCGTTGGATTTTGTTTTATAGCCGCAGGCGCAATCCCGTTTTTGTTTGAGAAAAAGCATATCACTTCAGGAGAATTAGTGCAGTATTACCCTTACTGTGTTGTACTTATTGCAATTGGAGTCTATCTTTTTATTCGTGTGTTAGGAGCATTAGAGGTGTATCGAATTTTAGTAGAAAATAAAGAATATAGTAATCGTCTTATTTTTAAACTGAAAAAGAAAGTGAGAGAAAAAGTGGATAATTTTTAATAGGAGAAAACCTATTTTTATTCGATTTTTTATTAAAAGTTAAGATAGGAGTGTAATGATGTCAAATCTTCTAGAAATTAAAAACTTGAGTAAATCATTTGGAAACAAAGTGGTTTTAAGAGATATTTCCTTCAATGTGCCATCAGGGGCAATTGTTGGATTCATTGGTGACAATGGGGCAGGGAAATCCACAACTTTTAAAACAGTACTACAATTAATTTCTAAAGATAGTGGTACAGTCAAAATATTTGGTGAAGAAAATATAAATAAAGATGCCAAGAATAAGGGGAAGATAGGAGTCGTATTTGATGCTATGAATCTACCGGCTCATCTTACAATAAAGCAACTAAACAAAGTTTTTGAAAAGATGTTTGAATTTTGGGATCAAGATAATTTTTATCGATTAGTTAATACTTTTTCTTTACCTACTAATGAGAAAGTAGATAAATTCTCGCGTGGAATGTCAATGAAACTAACTATAGCTGTTGCGTTGTCACATAATGCCAAATTATTAATTCTAGATGAAGCGACGGGAGGTCTTGATCCTTCATCTAGGGAGCAGGTGTTAGAGGAATTAAAAAGTTTTGTGAATAAAAGTAATGGTGGTATATTACTTTCTTCACATATTATGAGTGATGTAGAAAAAATAGCTAGTCACCTTATTGTGATAAAAGATGGAGAAATTTTATTGAATGAAGAAAAGGATAAGGTTTTGGACAATTATGCCATTGTAGATGTTGATGAGGAACAACTAACTTTAATCAACAAAGATATAGTTGAGGTGAAAAGGAATAATGGTTCTTATTTCAATGTACTTATATCAGATGTGCATAAACTACCAAATGGGATTGCTCATAGAACCATTTCGATAGAAGAAATAAGTGTTTTATTAACAAGGAGTGAAAAATAAATGAAAGGTTTATTATTGACAAACTATTATCTAGTGTATCGAACTTTCTTTATGTTTATGGGAATAGCGATATTAGGATCGGGATTTGTTTTTTATTTTGGTAATGCTTCAATGTACCGTTTAATTGCTACATTCATTATCTTATTTGCTGCAATTCCTGCACTTGAAGTTATTAAGTATGAGAGTAAGTCGGGTTATGAAAAATATGTACTTACTTTACCGGTTACTAGAAATAACATTGTGCAAAGTCACTACCTTTTCTATTTTATAGTTGTAATTATTGGTACTTTATTATCGTATAGCATATTTTACGTACATGCTTCAGTTTCAGATACGCCAATTGATGATGATATATTTAAGAGTGTTTCTTTAGGGATGTTCATCATCCTTAATGCTGGAGCAATAGCCTATCCACTCCTCTATATTTTTGGAGCAGAAAAATCTGATGCTATTACAATTGGAGGCGCATGCGGGGGACTTGTTACTTATTTTGGATTACAAAGTGTAATTGGCTATATAATAGAACAATTTCCAATATCAAACTTAAATGAATCTGTATATATTTCAATTTTATATACAATATTTGGCGTTATCATATATATCTTTTCATTTGTTATTTCGGTATTTATATATCGTAAGAAGGAGTTTTAATGTGTTTTCTCTTAGTATTTTCTGAATTATTTCCAAAGAAATAATTCAGAAAATACAGAAAAATGTCGTCATTATTTGTAGGAGTCTGTTATAATAAACAAAAAATGAAAACGCTTTAAAGGGGGATATAACCAATATGATGATGAATGTACCGCTAACAATTAGTTCTATGATGGAAAGAGCAGAAAAACTGTTTTCAAAGAAAGAAATTGTTTCACGGACACATGATACAATTACGACGTTAACGTATAAGCAGTTAGGTGAAAGGACGAGAAGGCTTTCCAGTGCGTTAAAAAAATTAGGAATTAAAGAAGGCGAGCGTATAGGAACGTTAGCGTGGAATCATCATCGACATGTGGAAGCGTATTTTGCTATTCCAGGTATTGCTTCTGTTTTGCACACAATTAATATTCGTTTATCTCCTCAACATATTTCATATATTATTCAGCACGCAGAAGATCGCATTCTACTTATAGATGAAGATCTCGTACCGCTCGTTGAAAATATTCAATCACAACTATCAGCTGTACAAGCTTACATTATTATGACTGATAAAGATGAACTTCCAAATACTACGCTAGAACCTGTATATCATTATGAAAAGCTATTAGAAGAAGGTGATCCAAATTTCCAATTTGTAAAAGATATTGATGAAAACACACCTGCTGGTATGTGTTATACGTCGGCGACTACAGGAAATCCAAAAGGTGTTGTATATACGCATCGTAGTACTGTATTGCATTGTATGGCACTTGGTTTAGCAGATACAGCTGCTTTATCGGAAAGTGATGCAGCAATGGCGATTGTACCGATGTTCCATGTGAATGCTTGGGGACTTCCTTTCGCTGCTACTTGGTTTGGATCAAAACAAGTTCTTCCAGGACCGATGTTTACGCCAAAAATTTTATTAGAAATGATCCAATCTGAAAAAGTGACGTTAGCTGCTGGTGTGCCGACAATTTGGCTTGGTGTATTACAAGAGTTAGAAAATAATAGTTACGATTTATCTAGTATGACGAGAATACTATGTGGTGGTGCAGCTGCACCGAAAAGTGTTATTAAAGCATTTGAACAGAAACACAATGTTCCTTTCATCCATGCATATGGTATGACCGAAACAAGCCCACTCGTAACACTTGCGCGTTTAAAAAGTTATGAAACAGAATTATCGTATGAAGAGCAACTAGAAATTCGATCAAAACAAGGGTATCTTGTCCCTGGTGTAGAGATGAAAGTAGTCGGCACAAATGGTGAAGTGAAGTGGGATGGTACGGAGATGGGAGAACTCTGTTTACGAGCACCATGGATCGCTGAAAGCTATTATAACGATGAGCGTACTGTCGAAGGGTTTCGTGATGGATGGTTATATACAGGAGATGTTGTCACAGTCGATGAGGAAGGTTGCGTGAAAATTGTTGACCGTACGAAAGATGTGATTAAAAGCGGAGGAGAGTGGATTTCTTCAGTTGACCTTGAAAATGCTTTAATGGCACATGATGCTATATTTGAAGCGGCTGTCGTGGCCGTTCCTCATCCGCAGTGGCAAGAGCGCCCAGTTGCTTGCGTCGTTCAAAAGAAAAATAGTACAGTAACGAAAGAAGAGATATATGAGTTTTTAAAACCACAGTTTGCGAAGTGGTGGTTACCAGACGATATTGTATTTATGGAAGAAATACCGAAAACATCTGTTGGGAAGTTTTTAAAACAAGCGCTTCGGAAAGAACTTGAGCATTTGCATAAAGAAAAATAAAGGAATTCACATTTGTAAACCTATTATAAAAACAAGTTGACAAATTCTAGATAGAAATATAATATAACTTCTATAATATGTTATCTGAAAATCGTTTTTAGTTTACAAATAGGAGAAGCAAATATGAATACAAAAAACTTAGTTTTCGTCGCTTTATTTAGTTCTATTATGGGAGTGTTAGGGTTAATTCCTCCAATTGCTCTTTCTATTACACCAGTTCCAATTACATTACAATCACTTGGTGTTATGCTTGCTGGTGGACTGTTAGGATCACGTCTTGGTGCATTAAGTCAACTTGTTTTCTTACTTATAGTAGGAGTTGGAGCACCATTACTTGCTGGTGGACGTGGTGGCTTTGGTGTATTTGTTGGGCCAAGTGCAGGATATTTACTTGGTTATATTGTTGGAGCGTTTGTCATTGGTTATTTAATTGAGCGTTTACGTGAAGTTTCTATAATAAAAGTATTATGCATTAATATAATTGGTGGTATTTTCGTAGTTTATGTGTTTGGTATCACTGTACAAGCTTTCTTAATGGATGTTTCTGTATGGGAAACGATGAAAGTAAGTGCTGTGTTCTTACCAGGGGATTGTATAAAAGCAATTATTGCAGCAGTTCTTGTAACAAAATTACACCGTTCATTGAAACATATTATTACGCCTGCTTTAAAGAGTGGGAAATATACAAATGTGGGATAAAAAAGAGAAGAAACACGTTCATTGCGTGTTTCTTTTTATTATTTTTAAGAGAAAGGACGTCTCATATGGGGATTACAAAAGAATATAAAAAGCATGCCTCCTTACAATCGAATAAAATAGCAATAAAGGAAAATGATCGAGTTTTAACATATAAAGAGTGGTTTGAGTCAGTGTGTAAAGTAGCAAGCTGGTTGGATGAAAAAGAATCGAAGAATAAAACGATAGCAATCGTGTTAGAAAATCGTATGGAGTTTTTAGAACTATTTGCTGGTGCTGCCATGGCCGGATGGATTTGTGTGCCATTAGATATAAAATGGAAAAAGGATGAACTAAAGGAAAGACTAGCAATCAGTAATCCGGATATGGTTGTGACAGAACGGTATAAGTTAAATGATATTTCGGGTGAAGAAGGAAGAGTAATTGTAATTGATGAATGGAAAAGAATGATAGAGAACTATATTCCTACTGATTACCCTGAAGAAAATGTACAACAAGCTCCTTTTTATATGGGATTCACATCAGGATCAACTGGAAAAGCAAAAGCATTTTTACGTGCACAACAATCGTGGGTTCATAGTTTTGATTGTAATGTACAAGACTTTCATATGAAAAAGGAAGATTCTATTATTATAGCTGGGACACTTGTTCATTCTCTTTTCTTATACGGCGCAATAAGTGCATTGTATGTAGGACAAACGGTGCACATTATGAGAAAGTTTATTCCAGATCAAGTGTTAGACAAGTTGAAAACTGAAAATATTTCGGTCATGTATACAGTCCCGACAATGCTAGAATCTTTATATAAAGAAAATAGAGTAATAGAAAATGAAATGAAAATTATTTCGTCAGGAGCGAAGTGGGAAGCTGAAGCGAAAGAAAAAATAAAGAGTATATTTCCTTGTGCGAAAAAATATGAATTTTACGGTGCATCGGAGTTAAGCTTTGTAACAGCATTAGTCGATGAAGAGGGCGATAGAAAGCCAAATTCAGTAGGAAAACCTTGTCACAATGTGAAAGTTCGAATATGTAATGAAGTAGGAGAAGAAGTACAGACAGGTGTTATAGGAACTGTTTATGTGAAAAGTAATCAGTTTTTTATGGGATACATAATAGAAGGGGTTTTAGTTCCGGAGTTGACTGCAGCTGGCTGGATGACAGTGCGAGATGTAGGCTATCAAGATGAAGAAGGTTTCATATATATTGTTGGTAGAGAGAAGAATATGATTTTATTTGGAGGAATCAATATTTTCCCAGAAGAAATAGAAAGTGTAGTACAGACACATCCAGCTGTTAATGAAATAGTTGTAGTTGGTGTAGAAGATAGTTATTGGGGGGAAAAGCCTGTCGCTATCGTAAAAGGAAGTGCTACGAAGCAACAATTAAAGAGTTTTTGCTTACAACGATTATCCTCTTTTAAAATACCGAAAGAATGGCATTTTGTTGATGAAATACCATATACAAATAGCGGGAAGATTGCTCGTGTTGCAGCGAAAAATATGATTGAAAATCAGGGGAAGATATATGAATAGGGCAGTTATTGTAGAGGCGAAAAGAACACCGATTGGTAAGAAGAATGGGATGTTGAAAGATTATGAAGTTCAGCATTTAGCAGCACCACTTCTTTCGTTTTTAAGTAAAGGAATTGAGAGAGAAATAGACGATGTTATATTAGGGAATGTTGTTGGACCAGGAGGAAATATTGCAAGGCTGTCTACTTTAGAGGCGGGGCTCGGTTATCATATTCCTGGTGTAACGATTGATCGGCAATGTGGTGCCGGATTGGAAGCCATTCGCACTGCATGTCATTTCATTCAAGGTGGTGCAGGTAATTGTTATATTGCAGGAGGAGTAGAGAGTACAAGTACATCACCTTTTCAAAATAGAGCGCGATTTTCACCTGAAACAATTGGAGATCCTAATATGGGAGTGGCGGCTGAATATGTTGCAGAGCGCTATAATATAACACGAGAAATGCAAGACGAATACGCTTGTCTTAGTTATAAAAGGACACTGCAAGCATTAGAAAATAGACATTTACAAGATGAAATACTATCATTTAATGGATTACTAGATGAAGCTATAAAGCGAGAAATAAATTATGAAAGAATGATTAAAAGAACTAAGCCCGCATTTTTGCAAAATGGTACAGTAACGGCAGGTAATTCGTGCGGCATAAATGATGGAGCATGTGCTGTTCTTGTCATGGAAGAGGGGCAAGCTCGAAAATTAGGATACAAGCCTGTTCTTCGTTTCGTCCGCAGTGCTGTAGTTGGAGTGGATCCAAATCTTCCGGGGACTGGTCCGATATTTGCGGTGAACAAATTATTAAACGAAATGAATATGAAAGTAGAGGACATCGATTATTTTGAAATAAATGAAGCATTTGCTTCAAAAGTTGTTGCTTGTGCAAAGGAGTTACAAATTCCTTTCGAAAAATTAAATGTAAATGGCGGGGCAATTGCGCTCGGTCATCCGTACGGTGCATCGGGTGCTATGCTCGTAACACGTTTGTTTTATCAAGCGCAAAGAGAGTATATGAAATATGGAATTGTGACATTGGGAATAGGGGGGGGAATAGGGCTTGCTTTATTATTTGAGAAAGTAGAAGACTAACGAGTTAACTAGTTAGTCTTCTACTTTTTGAGGAACATAAGCATTGCTACCAGGTTTTGCTTTTATTTCATTCCAAGCAGCGATCGCATCAGCTTTTGATTTTCCTTTGTTATTTGGATCTTCGAAAAAGTCGCGAGTGAAACGATTGTATTCAAACTGCACGCTAATAGTTGTTTTGTATGTAGGATCTTTTTTTCGTTTGGTTTCTTCATACCAAAACCTTATCGCGTCTTCATATGTTTTTCCAACATTCTCTTTAAAAAATTTTTGAAGAGCTACTGTAAAGCGGAAGTTTGCTCCGATTTTTTCTTTGAAAAAAGCACGAACATCTTCGCTACAGCGGTGATTGTTAGTAATAACAGTTTGAAGTGAAAGATCTTTATAGGATAGGGAGGCTTTACTCGCCTTTTGACCGGAGCTGTTTTTTAATATTTTACCAGTATGTAAATAATGAGAGATACGTTCGGTTATTTCGATCTTAGAGCCACTAGCTGGCAACCCATGCTCACGGCAAAATGTTTGCAGTTCTGTTTTTAACCAATAATAGTTTTGGAAATCTTCAAGTGATATAGACTTTGTTAAAGGTGGACGCATGAATGTAACAACTTCTTTCTTCCATAATTTTCTTTAATTATAAAACGTACGTTCTTTTTATGGAAGGATTAATTTGTAAATATAATGGGAAGAGGAGATTACATATGGAAAATGTAATGCAAGTTCGTGTTACCGGAATTTTAATTGAAGATGAAAAAGTATTGCTAGTAAAGCAAAGAGTTGCTAATAGAAATTGGTCTTTACCTGGAGGAAGGGTAGAGAATGGTGAAACGTTAGAAGAAGCGGTGATTCGAGAAATGAGAGAAGAAACAGGGTTAGAAGTTAAAATTAAGAAGCTACTCTATGTTTGTGATAAACCAGATACTAGCCCATCTTTATTACATATTACGTTTTTGCTTGAAAGGATTGAAGGTGAAATTACGTTACCTTCTAACGAGTTTGATCATAATCCGATTCATGATGTGCAAATGGTACCGATTAAAGAATTAAGTCACTATGATTTTTCTGAATCTTTTATAAAACTGGTAAGTGAGGGGTTTGCAAATGCAGGGAGTTATCAAGGGTTGAAACAAAATATAGGCCTGTAAATATAGTTGAAGGATAGCAGTTAGCTATCCTTCATAAACATGTTTTATAATGCGGACTGTAAAGAAGACACAAGTTGATTTAAAAACTCGTCCCCAGTCATAACCGCTTTTCCGCCACCGCGCGCACTCTTTTTATTTCCGCCACCTTTTCCTTCAATTGTAGGAAGAGCATCTTTTAAAAGAGCATTCATATCAAGCGTGACTGTTTTTCCGCAAGCGAGGATGCATTGTAGTTTGTCATCATTTTCAATGACGAAATATGTAAGGGCATGCTCTTGTTGTTCTGTAATAATAGCAGAAAGCTTTGCGATTTCTTGCATAGAACGATTTGTAAATACTTTAGAAATAAGTATGCCAGCATGTATTTCCATAGGCTGTTGAAGTAGTTCGTTTGCTTCTGCAAACAATAATTTTTCATTCATTGTTTGTATTGTTTTTTCGTTGTCCTTTTGAGAAGTAAGCAGTTGTGCTACTTTTGCTGGAATATCAGTTTCGCTACTGTTTAATTGTTTAGAAACATCTTTCATAATTTGTTGTTGTTGCCCCATTAATTTAAGTGTGCGCCAGCCAGCGTTAAACGTTAAGCGTATACCACCTTTATTGCGCTCCCATCCTAGTACTTGGATAGGACCAACTTCACCAGTTCGTTTCGGATGCGTTCCACCACATCCGTTGTAGTCGTAATTTTCGATAATAACAACGCGTATATTTTCAGTCATAGTCGGTTCTTTACGAAGGGGTAACGTTTTCGCTTCTTCTAAATTCATCCACTCTATACGGATTGGATGGTTTTCAAAAACTATATTGTTTGCAATTTGTACTGCTTTTTCAACCGTTTCTGTATGCAGATTTTCTGTTTCTAAATCAATTGTTACCGTTTCTCTACCAAGATGGAATCCAATTGTAGGTATGTTAAAATGATCCCAAAAAGCAGCAGATAAAATGTGTTGAGCCGCATGTTGCTGCATATGATCAAAACGTCGCTCCCAATTAATTTTACCTTCTACTTCTTCTGTATGTAATTCTTCTGTAATGAAGTGGCGGATTTCTTCATTGACTTCTTCAACATCGAGTACAGCAATACCATTTAAAGTTCCAGTGTCATGTGGTTGTCCGCCGCCTGTCGGATAAAATGCTGTTTCGTTTAAAACAACGTATAAGTTACCTTCTTTATCATAATCTTGCTTTATAATTTTAGTAGTAAAGTCTTGTTTATAAGTGTCAGTGTAATATAATTTTTGCTCCAATTTTCTTTCCCCTTTCGTGTTCACTAGTTTCATTGTAAAGCAATCGAAATTAGTTTCCTAATATTTCAGAAGAAAGAAAATTTTTTTAGAATTTTCTTGCTATAATAAGGGAAAGAAAATGCGGGGGTGGAATGAATATGTTATATGAAAATGGCGTAGATAAACTGCTTAGTTTAAGCAAAAATATTTCTGAATTGTATCGAGAATTAAATGAAATGACCCGGATTTTAACGGATTGTAATCGAGAAAGTGTGAAGTTTGATCGGTTATATGTAAAAGAGGTACTGTGGAAGAAAGAAGATGTAATCGAGAAATATGACCAGCTACTTGTGCAACTTTGTATAAATGAATGCTTTGATCTAAAAAGTGTTATTACAGGGGAATATAAGTATACATATGAAGAAGTAGAAAACATCGTTTTACAATTTAATGAAAAGTATAATGTAGCAATTTTAATTAAAGATGTTTGTAAAGAATTACAGTTTACATATGGCATAGATATGGATATAACGAGAACAGCTCGAGTATCAACAGCTCAAGTATAAAAGGGGAAAAGAGAGCAAATCCTTTGCTTTCTTTTTTTGTGAAAATAGAGAGAGTAGGTTTAACGATGAAGGGGAAGTTACAGCATATTCATCCGCTTGGAATGAGTATTATTTTAGGGACATTGTTTGCTAGGTTTGCTACCTCAATGAGTATTCCTTTTTTAGCGATTTATTTAACGACTGTTAAAGGTGTATCAGCTGGAATGACTGGTGCTATTATTGGAACGAGTGCACTTGTTGGTGTTTTTGCTAGTTTTATCGGAGGGAATTTATCAGATCGATTTGGCCGGAAAATGATTATGCTCTGGTCCATGATCGTTTGGATTTTTGTGTTTATAGGTTTTTCACTTGCAGATCATGTTTTAAGTTTCTTTTTATTAAACGCTTTAAATGGATTATGTAGGTCGTTTTTTGAGCCAACATCAAGAGCGTTATTATCAGATTTAACAAAGCCTGAGTATCGGTTACTCGTCTATAACTTACGATACGGTGCAATAAATGTTGGAGTTGCAATTGGACCAATTGTTGGATTACAGATTGGAAGTGCAAAATCAACAATTCCTTTTTTAGTAGCAGCTGGGGTATATATTCTATATACAGCTATACTAGCGTTCCAATTTAAGAAGTATCCAATGGGAAAAAAGAAAGTGAGTACAGAAAAACCTGTTACAATGCTAAATGCAATGCGTATATTGCGAAAAGATATAGTATTTTTAGTTGCTTTAGTCGGTATTATTTTGAGTAATTGTGGTTTTTCACATTTGACGACGACAGTATCTCAATATTTTGCAAATGCACATATATTCCAGGATGGAGTGAAGCTATTCTCATATATGCTCGCTTTAAATGCAGTTGTTGTAGTGATTATTCAATATCCTGTTATTCAAATGTGCAAAAAGTATACACCGTTAATATCAATTATGGTGGGGACTTTATTTGTGAGCGGAGGATTATTTGGCTTTGGAATAGTAGAATCTATGCTAGGTGCTGCCGTTTGTACAATTATTTTTACAATTGGAGAAGTCTTAATGTTTTCAATGACGGATGTATTTATTGATGATATTGCTGTTGCGCATCTAAAAGGAACATACTTCGGAGCGATGGGCTTTTCAGGAATTGGAGCAGTAATTGGTCCGTGGTTCGGGGGAGTACTTCTCGACTACTACGGATATCAAAATGGATTTATTGTATTTTCAGCGTTAGCTATATTTTCAACTGTAGCATTTCCTGTACTTTTAATTACGAAAGGTTTATTGAAAAAAAGGCATGGTGGAAATTGTAATTTAGAGTTACATGCGAAATAAAATAAGCCCCAGTCATCTGCTGGGGCTTATTTTTTGTATTTATTCCGCTATTAACGGGCAGTAAAACTCCTGTTGGTTAAAGTTTTACTTTATTTTAATTCTCAATTTGAAAAAGAACTTTTTCCTCATGTTTATGAGCAACTTCATTTTTGGAAATATGAATGGCTAAATATCCATTCTCTAAGCAGGCTAGCATCTTCTTATAAATAATATTATCGGGTAAAGGAATGATTCTCTGCAAAGAAATATTTTTATGAAGTATGCAAATGTTTAGGCCTGTCTTCATCTTTTTAATGACTACATTTTGTTCTTTTACATTTGGTACATCTGTTTCCAAAATGTATTCTTGTTCCGTTTCACAAAGGTCAATATGAATTTGATTTGGGAAACTAAAGTTGCTACAAGAATCAGAACAAAACTGATCCATCCATTCTTCGAAACCATCAACATGAAAAAGACAATCCTTCTTTTTCTTGCCCATGTAAGACACCCTCCGTAAAATCTCAATTCATACTATGTTATGCATGAATGAAGTAGGGGTGAAGAATAAATGGAAAAATATAAACATTGTATGTGGAAAAGGTAGCTATTGTGCATTTTTTGTTTTACATATCATGATGTGCATGATGTTTTTGGCGTGAATGGTTACGGTTTTTTACTTTATGAGATCCGCTTAATGGTTCGGGTTGTCCTTTTTTTTCTTTGGCTTCACGATTGTTTTTGCCCATTGTCTGTGACACCTCCTCTTTCTTTTTAGAATGAGAGAAGTTTGTAAATTTATACGAGAATGTTTTTAGAAAAAAAGGTAAAGATAAGTGGGACTAACTATTATGGAAAGGGGATTGTATAATGCCATATCATAAAGATAAGCAACAAGCTTTTCAAGCAGCGCAGCAAGGCGTTACACAAGCAGAAAATGCATTTAACAACATTGTGAAAAATGATCCAAACTACGGTCATGATTTAAAAGAATTACGCCAAGAGGTTCAGGAAGCATATGAACAGATTCAAAATGCACTAGAAGTAGCTTCGGAAACACAACGCCCACAACTTGAGCAATATGAAAATAATCTCCAAAACATTATGCGAAATGTAGATCAATTAGAAAAGTAAATGAGATTGTTGGTATTCGACAACCTCTTACTTTAATGAATATTATGCTAAAACAGAAAGTTTTTTTAGTAATTTTTTCTTTACTATGCGCAGTACATATATTTCAAGTGGAAAAAGTGGAAGCGAAAATGTTGCTCAGAAAAGAGCTAGAACCAACTGGCTATGTAACGTGGGAAGTACCTAATAATGAAAAGATTATTGCCATTACATTTGATGATGGACCAGATCCAACTTATACAACACAAGTTTTACATTTATTACGTCAATATAAAGCGGAAGCAACATTTTTTATGATCGGATTTCGAGTGCAGCGCAATCCATATTTAGTAAAACAAGTGTTGAAAGAGGGACATGAAATTGGAAATCATACGATGAATCATTTATATGCGAATAGTTCATCAGATGAAAAATTAAAAAAAGATATTTTAGATGGAAAGAAATATTTTGAAAAATGGGTAAAAGAACCTTTGTTATTCCGTCCACCTGGTGGATATATTAACGATGCTGTATTTAAAACAGCGAAAGAAGCTGGGTATCAAACTGTACTATGGTCATGGCACCAAGACCCACGTGATTGGGCAAATCCAGGTGTTGAGTCCATTGTAAATCATGTAGTGAAAAATGCTAAAAGTGGAGATATTGTATTGTTACATGATGGAGGAAATGATCGTAGTCAAACAGTAGCAGCGCTAGCAAAAATTTTACCGGAGCTTCAAAAGCAAGGTTATCGATTTGTAAAGGTTTCGGAATTGTTACGTTATAAACATTAGAAAAAATCCCAAAAGGTGAATGTTCCTTTTGGGATTTTTTGTTACTGGTTCTTTTTGCGTTTCTTATTATTTTGTCGTTCTGCAGGAGTTAAGTTTTCATTTGCAAACTCTTCGTTATAACCAGCACCTTGTCCTTGTGCAGATGCCGCATTCATTCCTGAAATAGTATGATTTGCTTTTCTTTTACCCATTTTATTTCACCTCTATAACTTTTTTTGTAAGTTGAATGATAAGCAGTTCATAGTATGTATGAACTGTAAAGAAAGCGCTAATAGAGCACTTTACTTTATGGTAATAGTATTCATAAGGAGCATGAACACTATTCAAATTTAGAAACATAAAGAAAACGTATGATAATCTATAAGTTTCTTATTATTTACTTATTTAGAAAGTTGTAATAAGATATTATCGTAAGGTATTGAAAAGTTTGTCTACATTTTATATTCAGACAACTTAGTCACGTTTAACAGGGGGGAAACATAATGGTCAAACATAATCCATTTCAATCACGCGCAACTTTTGAAGTAGATGGAAAAACGTATCATTATTATGATTTGAAAGCGCTTGAAAACGCAGGGGTTGGCAACGTATCTCAATTACCATATTCCGTGAAAGTTTTACTTGAATCAGTACTTCGTCAAGTAGACGGACGTGTAATCACAGAAGAGCATGTTACAAATTTAGCGAAATGGGGAACGAAAGATGTGCAAGATATCGATGTTCCATTTAAACCATCTCGTGTAATTTTACAAGATTTCACTGGTGTTCCAGCTGTTGTTGATTTGGCTTCGCTTCGTAAAGCAATGGCAGACATGGGTGGGGATCCTGATAAAATTAATCCGGAAATTACTGTAGACCTTGTAATTGATCACTCTGTACAGGTTGATAGAGCGGGTACGGCAGACGCGCTTGCATTCAACATGGACTTAGAGTTTAAACGTAATGAAGAACGTTATAAATTTTTAAGCTGGGCACAAAAATCATTTGATAACTATCGTGCAGTTCCACCAGCTACAGGTATTGTACACCAAGTAAACCTTGAATATTTAGCACCAGTTGTTCACGCTGTGAAAAATGCTGAAGGTGACTTAATTGCATACCCAGATTCATTAGTTGGAACAGACTCACATACAACAATGATTAACGGTATCGGCGTTCTTGGTTGGGGCGTTGGTGGTATTGAAGCAGAAGCAGGAATGCTTGGACAGCCTTCATACTTCCCAGTACCTGAAGTAATCGGTGTGAAATTAACTGGTACACTTCCAAGTGGTACTACAGCAACTGACGTTGCATTAAAAGTAACACAAGTATTACGTCAAAAAGGTGTAGTTGGTAAATTCGTTGAGTTCTTCGGTAATGGACTAAAGAGCATGCCTTTAGCTGACCGTGCAACAATTTCAAACATGGCACCAGAATATGGCGCAACTTGTGGATTCTTCCCAATCGATGATATTTCATTAGAATACTTACGTTTAACAGGTAGAGATGAAGAACAAATTCGCGTTGTTGAAGAATACTGTAAAGCGAACGGCTTATTCTATACAGCAGACAGCAAAGATCCAATTTACACTGATCTTGTTGAAATTGATTTAAATACAATTGAATCTAACCTTTCTGGACCGAAACGCCCACAAGATTTAATTCCACTTTCAGATATGAAAGATGCGTTCCACAAAGCTGTTGTAGCACCAGTTGGAACACAAGGACTTGGATTTAATGAGCAAGAGTTCGATAAAGAAGTGAAGGTTACATTAGAAGATAAAGAAGTAACGATGAAAACAGGTGCAATTGCAATCGCTGCAATTACAAGCTGTACAAATACATCAAACCCATACGTATTAATTGGAGCAGGTCTAGTTGCGAAGAAAGCAATTGAAAAAGGACTTGTAGTACCTGAGTACGTAAAAACATCATTAGCACCAGGATCTAAAGTTGTTACAGAGTACTTAGATAAGTCTGGTTTAACAACATATTTAGATCAATTAGGTTTCCAAACAGTTGGTTACGGCTGTACGACTTGTATCGGTAACTCTGGTCCATTAGCGCCAGAATTAGAAGAAGCAATCGCAGCAAATGACTTATTAGTAACATCTGTTTTATCTGGTAACCGTAACTTTGAAGGTCGTATTCATCCACTTGTAAAAGCAAACTACTTAGCATCACCACCACTTGTTGTGGCATATGCACTTGCAGGTACTGTTGATATTGACCTGAAAAATGATGAAATTGGTAAAGATGCAAATGGCAATGCTGTTTACTTCAATGACATTTGGCCATCAGCTCAAGAAATTGAAGATGTAGTCCAAAGTGTTGTTACATCTGAACTGTTCAAGAAAGAATATGCACAAGTATTTAATAGCAATGAGCGTTGGAATGAAATCCAAACTTCAAACGAAGCGTTATATACTTGGGATAATGATTCAACATACATTCAAAATCCACCATTCTTTGAAGGCTTATCTAAAGAACCAGGTGAAGTTGAAACGTTATCAGGCTTACGCGTAGTTGGTAAATTTGGTGACTCTGTAACGACAGACCACATTTCACCAGCAGGTTCAATCGGTAAGCATACACCAGCTGGACGCTACTTATTAGAAAACGGCGTACAACCAGTTGACTTTAACTCTTACGGTTCTCGTCGTGGTAACCATGAAGTTATGATGCGTGGTACATTCGCGAACATCCGTATTAAAAACCAAATTGCACCAGGCACAGAAGGCGGATATACAACATACTGGCCAACTGGTGAAGTAACATCAATCTATGATGCTGCTATGAAATATAAAGAAGATGGCACAGGCCTTCTAGTTGTTGCTGGTAAAGATTACGGTATGGGAAGTTCTCGTGACTGGGCTGCAAAAGGTACAAACTTATTAGGTATTAAAGCAGTAATCGCAGAAAGCTTCGAACGTATTCACCGCAGTAACTTAGTATTAATGGGTGTATTACCACTTCAATTTAAAGATGGCGAAAGTGCTGAAACGTTAGGTCTTGTTGGAAATGAGTCATTTGAAATTCAAATTGACAAAACAGTTAGACCGCGTGATCTTGTAAAAGTAGTTGCAACTGATGCAGATGGCAATGAAAAACAATTTGAAGTAGTAGCTCGTTTCGATAGTGAAGTAGAAATTGACTACTACCGTCACGGTGGTATTCTGCAAATGGTTCTTCGTGAGAAAATTGAAGAGTCAAAAGTGTCGAACTAAATAATTGAAATGAGCGATAAGGAAGCTAACAACTGTTAGCTTCCTTATTTTATGGAAAGGGATGAAACCAAATGGTTTCATCCCTTTCTTTTTACTATAAAAAAATGGAGGAAACGTCATGAAAGAATATAAAAGAATTTTATTACCGTTACAGAAAGAAAAAATATTAGTAATAGCAGCTGTATGCAGCGGGCTTTTTTCAGCTATTTTAAATTTATCTCGTCCAATATTTATGGGACTAATGATAGATAACCTTATTCAACGGGAATTAAAAGGTGCGTATTTGTACATCGCATTGTTTGCGGGTAGCCGCTTGATGATGTGGATAAACAATCTTTCATTCGATTATGTAAGCTCAAAAGCAAGTCAGCGAATATTACGAGAGAAGCGTTTAGATGTATTACGCCATTTTTTCCTATTACCGTTTGAAGAGAGTGAGAAAATCAAACAAGGAGAGTTAGAAACGTTAGTCGTGTCTGATATTCCAAACTGGGTCAGATTATATGGTTCTATATTAATAGAATATATACACGCCGTTGCGCAATTTATCGGTGCGATCATAGCGTTGCAACATATAGATACACAGTTTATCTGGTGGATAACTCCGTTTTTATTTTTTAGTGCAACGATTCCAATGCTTTTAGGGAAGAAGGTAAGAAATATCGCAAGCATTGCTCAAAAAAATCAATCAAGTGTTGTAGAGATGGTTTCACAGTTTGTAAAAGGTGCACAAGATTTACGTAGTTTGCAAAAAGAAAAATGGGCTATTCGCTTATTTAAAGGAGTAACGGCGCAATCTTATAAAACAGAAGTAAAGAAGACGATGATGCAACACTGCATTGGAGTGGTTGGAACAGTTATTGAAACAGGAGCGTATATCGTTGTTCTCATTGTAGGCGCGCAAAAAATAATGAAGGGGGAAATAGAAGTTGGTTCACTTGTTGCAGTGTTAGCTACAATTGAAATGCTCTTTTTCCCAGTCCGTTACGTGGGCGATGTATTAATGATGACACAAGTTGCAGCCGCTTCGGCAAATAGAGTTTTTTCTTTTTTAGATAAAAGAGTGGCAGATAGCAATGTAGAAAGAGCGATGGGGATGGCGATAACAAATGTTTCATTTCAGGAGAGTGTAGAAGAAAAATATAGAATTCATAATATTGATTTGCAAATTAATCCTGGTGAATTCGTTATCATTGTCGGAGAAAGTGGTGCAGGAAAAACAACGCTTTTAAAATTAATGGCAGGCTTGTATAAACCATCTAACGGTAGCGTTGCTTATTATGGAAATGAGGCTCGATTGACTACAGTGTGGCAAGAACCGCGCTTCTTTCGGACGACAGTAAAAGAGAATATGTATTTTGAGGAAGAGGACTTAGAAAACGAGTTAGAAAAAAATGCTGGACTTGTAAATGTAACGCCAATTATTAGGGGGTTACCGGAAAGTCTTCAAACTGTACTACATAAAAGCGGTGAAGAGTTTTCAGGAGGAGAAAGAAAACGCCTTGCATTATTGCGAGCAATTGTTTCTAATCCAAATCTTATTATTTTAGATGAACCGACTGCCGGATTAGATCCGAGCAATCAAGAAGTTGTTTGGAATATGATAGAAGGGCTAGGAAGCGATGTAACGAGAATTGTAGCGACACATGATGTAGAGAAAGTAATACTAGCAGATCGCGTTGTCATCATGAAAGAAGGAAGTATTGTAGCATGTGGAAGTCCTCAAAAATTAATAAATAGTCATTCATTTTTTAAGAGATGTGAATAAAGATAAGAGCAATGCTCTTATCTTTATTCAGCGTCATTTATTTGATACTCGATAGATTCTGAATGATTCAGATCGACGTTAAAAGTAGCAGTCATAAGGAAAGTTACAATTCCAAGAATTAAGAAAAGGACGAATGAGACTAGAGAAACGTAGAGACAAATACGCCCTACTTTCTTTTTTTCAAGATCGTTACTAAAGAGTGAAATGATCCATGTAATAATACCGATTGGGTATAAAAGAAAACTAAGAATATATAATGTTATTTTTTCGAATGAATTCATAATAAATCCCCCTTTTGTTGAAGTTTATATAACTACGAAAGTAAAAAGGTGAATGGTCCCATAAGAAGATAAACAACACTTTATTTGTGTGTCTAATTATATGATAAAAAGGAAAAAAATACACTTTAAATAAGAATATTCTGATTATTCGGGCTGTGAATATTTCCAAGCTTGTCCGTATAAGCTAAAATAAGGTATATAGTATTTGAGTGATTAAGTTATAAGAAGATAAACACGTTAGGGTGATATAACATGTGGCGAAAGCTTACGATTATTGTAGTGTTACTTTGTTTAGCGGGATATGCAGCTTATGAACAGTTTGGTAAGAAAGATCAAGTAGTACAAGGGAAGCAGGAAAAAAGTGAAGCTGCTATGAAAGAAATGATTGCAAATAATGGTATTGAAATAGGAAAGAGTGCGCCAGACTTTGAATTAACGAAGTTAGATGGAACGAATGTAAAGTTATCGGATTTAAAAGGAAAGAAAGTGATTTTAAACTTTTGGGCAACGTGGTGTGGGCCTTGCCAGCAAGAAATGCCAGATATGGAGGCTTTCTATAAAGAACATAAAGAAAATGTAGAAATTTTAGCAATAAATTATACGCCTTCAGAAAAAGGCGGGGGGATAGAAAAGGTAAGTAATTTTGCTAAGGAAAAAGGAATTACTTTTCCTATTTTATTGGATAAGAACATTGATGTAACAACAGCGTATAAAGTCATTACGATCCCAACTTCGTATTTTATAGATACAAAAGGTGTCATTCAAGATAAGTTTATTGGGCCGATGACGCAAAAAGAGATGGAGAAACGGATTGCCAAATTAAAATAACAGTGAAAAGGTAGAGATGAAATATAATCATTTCTGCCTTTTCTTTTTCACGTAGTGATAACTGCATGGTATGATAAAAGAAATATAAACGTTGAAAGATAAAGGAGTGTATTTGGAGTGGGGAATATATCCTTACCGTTAGATTATGTTGTAATTGACTTTGAAACAACAGGATTTAATCCTTATAATGATAAGATCATTCAAGTGGCAGCAGTGAAATATCGTAATCATGAACTAGTAGATCAATTTGTTTCCTATGTGAATCCGGAGCGTCCAATTCCGGACCGAATAACAAGTTTAACAGGTATTACAAATTATCGTGTTTCGGATGCACCGACGATTGAAGAAGTGTTACCTTTATTTTTAGCATTTTTACATACAAATGTAATTGTCGCTCATAATGCATCTTTTGATATGCGCTTTTTGAAAAGTAATGTGAATATGCTTGGTTTACCGGAACCACAAAATAAAGTGATTGATACTGTGTTTCTAGCAAAGAAATATATGAAGCACGCGCCTAATCATAAACTTGAAACGTTAAAGCGAATGCTTGGAATTCGTTTAAGTTCTCATAATGCATTTGATGATTGTATTACTTGTGCAGCAGTTTATCAAAAATGCGCCTTTATTGAAGAAGAGGCGAAAAGGAAATT
This sequence comes from Bacillus sp. BD59S, assembly GCF_007363175.1. Taxonomy (NCBI): domain Bacteria; kingdom Bacillati; phylum Bacillota; class Bacilli; order Caryophanales; family Bacillaceae; genus Bacillus; species Bacillus sp. BD59S. The sequence continues at coordinate 3,272,280 of NZ_CP034686.1, read as the reverse complement.
AAATACAGAAGTACTTGATGAAACCGCAGTATATGAAGCAGTAAAAGGGATACTTGTACGAAATAAACGTGATATTGAATGGGTACGTTGTATGAATGTGGGAAGCTATTTAGATATAAAAGCGTTTTATCCAGTGATGAGGGTAAAAGTGAAAGGGCGAAAGAAATACGTATTAACAGACATATTAGAAGATGATGTGAAAGAAATATGTACGAGTTTAGTATGTGAACCGGCGTTAAAAAGTGAAGTTGGTAATACGAGAATTATGCTTAATAGCTTAGAGGATGTCCTAAAATTAGAAAGTTATATTTTAGAACAGTATGATTTCATACTGCAAGCGTTGCGTGAATATCAAGAAAGTGAAGTGAATGCAGAAGAGAAATTAAAAGAGTATTTAAACGTTATGGTATAAAAACTCCGTGTGCTATTTTGAAGTGAACCCGAATCGAGGTATAGCAAAAACATCTCCTGAATTCGCATACTAAGTATGTAAATTTGACGGAGGTGTTTTTCAGTTGAAGGGCAGAGTGCATTACTGAGAAGAAATATTGTGATTGGTTTGATAAGGAAAGCCCCCATCATTTTAGGCATATCTAAAATGATGGGGGCTAATTTGTTTTTTAGTTAGTCACTTATTCAAAGAAAATTTGTTTCGTTACCTTACAAATTTTCTTTGAAAAGTTCTGGTAAAAAGTTACTGAACTCACTCATTTCTTCTACGTTATGTTTATATAAACCACTTAGATTAATAAATGGTGGTAATCCTTTCGGGAAAATGAATGTAGAAGTCATTACTGTACCGTTATCGGATTTTTCATATTGATGTATTACTTGCGAAATTACATCGTCATTATCATCTAAACATGAACCCATTAAAACATGGCTGTAATGTGTACTTATAGGACAATTTTTAGGATCTTCCCATCTAATTCTTAGCGGAAATTCTAGTCCGCCCCCAGCAGATTCAATTGAAGCTGATATCGCTCCTACATGCCCATGTACTTTAGGATCAACTAACCATTTAAAATCAACATGTTCTTCTGGGTGCCATAGTTTATATCGTTCAGAGTTATCAATATTGTCCCACCACCAGTCAATCATTTCTGGTGTTACGTTATTCAATTCATGTTCAACTACTATTGATACTTGGTTTTTCATTTTAGTGCCTCCTATTTTTTAATCAACATAGTGTTGGTTATTTATATTGTTATTATAGTTTGCATATTTCATGTGTTCAATAAACAGAAATAGCCGATCTGTTGTATTTTGAACACTTTATAAAAATATGTCTAAAAAAATTTATGAGGTAAAAATTGGGGGGAGAAGACACTAAGTTACGTATAGCTCGTACTAAAGAAGTAATACGTAATGCACGAACTAAATTAATATATGAAAAAGGAGTGGATTGTATACGATAAAGGATAATACAACTAAAGCCAATTTTAGTCTAGGGACATTTGCTTGGAAGTTAAAATATTTTTCGAATTAAGATATGGATTAATCAAACTTATCGTTATATATAAAGAAGGATACCATTCTGGGAATATGTCAAAAGTACCAAGTGAATTGCAGCGGATGGTTTAGGTGTTTTGATATGTGTCCAGATTTCGTGAGTGTTGCAATTTATTGTACACAGAGTTTTTTAGGAGTACTAAAAAATAAAATTTTCTTGCAAATCTGATTAAAGAGTTTTTGCTTTGCTCATACTATGTATAGTAAGAATGCGAAGGAGAGAGGGTGAACAGCATGAGAAGAAGTCGCCGTAAATCGTTTGACGAGCTTGTGAAAGAAAATAAACAACAATTATTAAGCGATCGCGATGCAATCGATCGCATTGAAGAGCGTATTGAAAAACGTTATGAAATGAAACTTTTTAAGCAAGCTGAATAATTCTTAACACTAGTACGATACTACTGTTAAGGAGGCGATAGTAATGGGTAATCCGAAAAAGAATTCAAAAGACTTTGCACCGAATCATATTGGAACACAATCAAAAAAAGCTGGTGGCAATAAAGGAAAGCAAATGCAAGACCAAACGGGTAAACAACCGATTGTTGATAACGGTTAAAGAAAAGGAGAATATTGTATTCTCCTTTTTTATGTATAAATTTGAGGGAAGATAGGTAACTTAAGATGGTGTGTATATACAATATTAGGAGGGAAGTACATGCCAAATCCAGATAATCGAAGTGATAACGCTGAAAAGTTACAAGAAATGGTGCAAAATACAATTGATAACTTTAATGAAGCAAAAGAAACAGCGGAACTTTCTAATGAAAAAGATCGTTCTGCTATTGAAGCAAAAAATCAAAGACGTTTAGAAAGTATTGACTCATTAAAAAGTGAAATCAAAGATGAATCTTAACAGAATGTACAAAAAGGGCTGACTTTTGTCAGCCCTTTTTCGTAATCGTAAAGTTTTCAACGAGTAAACGCCAATTTTGTGGGAATGGTAAACCGATCTTCCAGTAACTAATACCGCCAATACCTTGTTCTTTCATTAAATTGAACTTACTTTGAACAGACCGTGAATCTTCAAACCAAACTTCGTGTTGTACACCATTTTCATCGAAATAATTGAAATGAGGAGCCTGAGCTGTGAAATCATAACGGATCGGAACATTGTATTTACGAGCTAGTGCAACAGCTGCGACAGAGCTAATTGCTTTTGCTGGTGGGTTTCCTTGTTTGAACGGAAGTTTCCAATCGAATCCGTATAAATTTTGCCCCATCATAATTTTTTGAGGAGGCATTTGAGATTTTGCGTATTGAAGTACTTCTTTTACAGGACCGATAGGAGAGATTGCCATCGGTGGTCCGCCCTGCCATCCCCAGTCATATGTCATAATGACGACGAAATCAACAATTTGTCCTTGTGCTTTATAATCGTGAGCTTCGAAGAATTTTCCCTTTTGATTGGAACTTGTTTTCGGTACAAGCGTTGTACTTAATGTGTATCCGTTAGGTAAGCGTGTTTTCACATTTCGTAAAAAACGATTATACGCTTCGCGATCTTCGGGTGCAACACTCTCAAAATCAAAATGAATATCTCGCATACCGTACTTCTCAGCAGTTTGCAAAATATTTGTAATAAATTTGTTTTGGATTGTTGCGTCCCGTAAAATAACTGATGTCAGATCGGCACTGAAATTTCCGTTTTCGATGTTCGTAATAACGAGCATAGGGATGGTATTACCTTGCGTTGCAATATTAGCGATTTTAGCTGTTTCAGTTGGTTCTTTTAACGTACCATCTCTTTTTGCCTCGAAGCTGAAGTAAGCTAAGTATGTTAAAAATGGATTAATAGCACGTGTAGCATTAACTAAACTTTCTTTAATGGGTATAGTGGAAGGTTGTAAATAAGCGATGGATTCTACTGCACGTTGCGTCCCTTTCGGTATATATAATTGCTGTCCAACGTGGAGAATGGATTTTAAAGATAAGTTATTCACTTTAGCTAAACTAGCGAGAGGAACGTTATATGTTTGAGAGATTCGATATAAGCTGTCGCCAGGCTGTACATAATAATTATTTCCTTTCGTATTCACAATTAGTGCCTGACCAACAACGAGTGTTTCAGCTGGATTGAGCCCATTGTCTTTTACTATCTCGTCAGGTGTTGACCCATATTTAGATGCCAAGCTATATACGCTATCACCGCTCCGAACCGTTACAATTTGAATCATATGCTTGCTCCTTTCGGGAAAAGATTCACTGTTTTTATTTTATTTTTGATGTCACTGTATTATGATTAAATGTATGCAAGGTAGCAGAAGTGAAAGAAGGCGAATACATATGTTTGTAGCAGAACATGAAGTTGAAATCCGTTATGCGGAAACAGATCAAATGGGTGTTGTTTACCATTCAAACTATTTAGTGTGGCTTGAATTAGGCCGTACAAAACTTATACAAGATTTAGGATTTTCCTATGTTGAAATGGAGAAAGAGGGGATTATTTCTCCTGTGTTAGACTTGCAAATTTCATACCGTAAAGCGATGCGTTACGGTGAAAAAGCAATTGTGAAAACGTGGGTAGACACTGTGAGCCCGCTTCGCGTTGTATATGGATATGAAATTTATAATGGTGAAGGTGATCTTTGTATTACTGCAAGTACGACAAATATTTGCGCGAAAAAAGAAGGATTCAGGCCCGTATCATTTAAAAAGTTCTATCCTGAGTGGTATGCGAAATATGAGGAAATTAAGAAAAAATAAAAAAAGCGTGGCAGATGCCACGTTTTTTATTTTTCATAATTAAATTGCGGGAAATCATCACCGTCGTTAAATGTAACAGATAAATTATGTCCATCGAAGAACCACTCATCATCGCCTTCAATAAAGAAGTTAATACCTTCTTCTTGAGTTTGAACAGCAGGATGTGCAGGATCATCTTTACGAATACCTAAAGAAAGTCCTTTTTGCACAGTACTGCAACCGCCATATTGTACGAAAAGGCGCAGTGTTTCACCCGATTGTAAGTTTAATTCGTTTTTATACCATTGTGCTGCTTCTTTTGTTACGGAAAGATTCATGTATAGTTCCTCCAAATTATGTTGCTTTTTCTTTAGTATAAAAAATAACGCAAAAAGACGCTATTAATATGCTTCACGTTTTCTTTTTGCGTTATGTGGGTTACGATCTTATTTTTGCTTTTTTGAAAAGTTTGCTTTCGGTTCAGTTTTATTTATAATTCGTCCAATATTTGCACGGTGTTTATAAATAACCATACCTGCTAATAAACACATCGCAATAATGAAGATTTTATCCCCGCTAACAATTGATGCGATAACGGCAACGACAGCTGTTACCATAGAAGAAAGTGATACGTATCTTGTTGTAAATAAAAGGCTGAAAAAGACAACAGCTAATATTGCAAAAACAACTGGTGAGTAGCATAATAGCACGCCAGCAGAAGTTGCAACTGCTTTACCACCACGGAATTTCGCGAAAATCGGATACACATGTCCAAGAACAGCTGCTAATCCGAACCATAGTGGATGAACGTCTAACGCGAAAATAATCGGTAGACTCGTTGCTAATGTACCTTTTAAAATGTCAGCAATTGTAACGATAAAACCTGCTTTTTTCCCTAGTGTGCGGAATGTATTTGTTCCGCCTAAATTACCGCTTCCGTGCTCACGAATGTCAATTCCATAACCAACCTTTCCAACGACTAGTGCAAATGGAATCGAGCCAAGTAAGTAGGCAACGATAAATAAAAGATATGTAGTAACCATAAGTTCAGTCTCCTTTATTCAAATGTGTTGATAAAGGGTAAAAAGAGTTTTTCCCGTATATTGTACCATACATTTGTAAAGAGCACATTTCTTTTTTGTAAATGAAAAATTCATTATTTCGTGAAAAAAATTTCACAGTAATGTTACATTTCTCACAGAAACACTAAGACTATATGTAGTAACATTTTAATCAAAAGACAACAACATATTGGTGGAGGGTTATAAATGTTACAAAATAATACACGTGGAGAAGAAGAATTAATGAAAGTGTTTGAGACAATAGTCCACGGCAATGAACAAGATTTAATGCAAGAAAATGCAAATGTAGATGGCCGCTCTCCGATGGGAGTAATGGGAACGTTCGCATCTGAGAGTGCGAAATATTACGCTGTTGAAAATTTATTGTCAGATCAAGTGAAAAAAGCGATAAATGAAAATATATTATATCCACATGATTTAGATTTTTATGCGACAGGAACGACGACTTGTTCACAAATTCCGTTAGCGCAAATGCTTGCGAACGGTTTTCATACCGGACATGGACATATGAGACAACCGCAAGACATTAAAAGTGCATTAGCTCTTTCATCTATTATTTTTCAAGCGAATCAAAATATGCAGCACGGTGGTCAATCGTTTGCACTCTTTGATGTTGATTTAGCTCCATATGTGAGAAAAACAGTAGAGAGACATAAGAAACGATTACAGTCATATCCGCTTACGAAAGAACAAATAGAAGAATTTGCGTGGAAAGAAACAGAAAATGATACGTATCAGGCTTGTGAAGCTTTCATTCATAATTCAAATAGTATGCATAGTAGGGGCGGGGGGCAAGTACCGTTTATTTCTATTAATTATGGAACAGACACATCGAAAGAAGGAAGACTTTTAATTAAACAACTTTTAAAAGCGACACAAGCTGGTCTTGGTAAAGGGGAAACACCAATTTTTCCTATTCAAATTTTTAAAATGAAAAAAGGTGTGAACTTTGTAGAAAGTGATCCGAACTATGATTTATTTGAATTAGCGTTAGAGACAACGGCTGAACGATTATTCCCTAACTTTTCATTTTTAGATGCGCCATTTAATGCTGTGTATTATGATGGAAGACCGGAAAGTGAAGTATGTTACATGGGATGTCGTACTCGTGTTATGTCTAACATACATGGAGAAGAAACGGCGATTGGAAGAGGGAATTTATCCTTTACGTCTATTAACTTAGTGAAATTAGCGCTCATTAGTGGTTCACAAGAAGCGTTTTTTGAAGCGTTAAATTATTACTTAGATGTAGGAATCCAGCAATTATTAGAGAGATTTGAGTATCAATGTACGAAGCGAGCAAGAGATTTTCGATTTTTATATTCACAGGGCGTATGGCGCGGTGGAGAAAAGTTACAGCCTGAAGATTCTGTAGCATCGATTTTAAAGCAAGGGACGTTAAGTCTTGGTTTTATCGGTCTTGCGGAGTGTTTAGTAGCTTTAACAGGAAAGCATCACGGAGAAGATGAAGAATCATGGAAACTCGGATATGAAATTATTTCCTTTATGAGAGATAGAATGGATAAAGCGACAGAAGAACATGAACTGAATTTCTCAGTCATTGCAACTCCTGCAGAAGGGTTATCGGGGAAGTTTGTGAAAAAGGATAGGGAAGAATTTGGCGTGATTAGCGGTATAACGAACCATAATTATTATACGAATTCATTCCATATCCCAGTTTACTATAACATGCAAGCGATAAATAAAATTCGTTTAGAAGGACCTTTCCATGCTCTATGTAACGGGGGGCACATTACGTATATTGAACTAGACGGAGCAGCTATGCATAACAAGAAGGCGTTAAAACAAATTGTGCAAGCGATGGCAGAACATGGCGTTGGATACGGTTCAATTAATCATCCTGTTGACCGTTGTAAGTGCTGCAGTTATCACGGAGTTATCGGAAATGAATGTCCAAGCTGCGGAAATGAAGATGAGGCCAATATAGAAAGAATTCGCCGCATAACAGGTTATCTTGTAGGAGATATGTCGAAGTGGAATAGTGCGAAACGTAGTGAAGAGATGGATCGGGTGAAGCATAAATGAAAGTGATGAACATCATTCATGATAGTGTAGTAGATGGAGAAGGGTTGCGGACAGTCGTGTTTTTTGCGGGCTGTCCGCATCGTTGTTTCGGTTGCCATAATCCGAAATCGTGGAATATTTGTAATGGAACTGAAATGACAGTAGAAGAAATTGTGAAAGAGATTGCAAGTAATCCATTAACTGATGTAACATTTTCAGGTGGGGATCCATTTTTTCAAGCTGCTGAAGTGAAAAAAATAGCAAAAGCTGTGAAGGATTTGAAAAAAAATCTATGGATGTATACAGGTTATACGTTAGAAGAGATACAGAGTTCTCAAAATAATGATATGATAGAGTTGTTACATTATGGGGATGTTTTAGTCGATGGAAGATTTGAAATCGAGAAAAAAGATTTAACACTTCCATTTCGCGGAAGCTCCAATCAACGTATTATTCGATTGAAAGAGTAAAAAGGCGGGATAGATGATATGAATAAAACAGTATTACTTGTTGAAGATGAAAGAAGATTACGTGAAATTGTTAGTGATTATTTTCGTAACGAAGGCTTTGAAGTGATCGAAGCAGAAGACGGAAAAAAAGCGCTAGAATTATTTGCAGAGCATGAAATTGATTTAATTATGTTAGATATTATGTTACCAGAAATAGATGGATGGTCTGTTTGTAGACGAATTAGAAAAGAATCAGCAGTACCAATTATTATGCTAACAGCACGTTCGGATGAGGATGATACATTACTAGGGTTCGAATTAGGTGCAGATGAGTATGTAACAAAACCTTTTAGCCCGAAAGTATTAGTAGCTCGTGCGAAGACGTTATTGAAACGTGCGGATGGCGTGGTAGGAGTAGCAGAAGAAAATGCTATGTCTTTAGCTGGAATAGAAGTGAATCGTCTATCTAGAACCGTTTTAGTAGATGGAGAAGAAATTGTATTAACACATAAAGAATTTGAACTTCTCGTTTATTTAATGGAGAACAAAGGAATTGTGTTATCACGTCAACATTTATTAGATCAGTTATGGGGATATGATTATTACGGTGATGACCGAACGGTTGATACTCATATTAAAAAACTACGAAATAAGCTAGGAGATAAAGCGAAGCATATTGGTACTGTTATTCGAGTAGGTTATAAGTTTGAAGAATAATCGTAACGGATTGTGTACTTTAGCCTAGGGAAATGTCGATTTTTATATCCTCTTTGGCAGGCAGAATGTACAAAAAATACATTTCTTGTCTACAATGTTAGATAAGAGTATTTTTTTAATTGGATTTCACGATGAGTTCACAAGAAGGACACAAAACGTGACTATACTGAAAATACGAATTCACCAGAGAGGGGAAGTAAACATGGGATATTACGACGGACCAAATTTAAATGAAGAGCATAGTGAAACGAGAGAAGTGAGAAAATCAGGAAGTAAAAAAGGTTATTTTTTCACAGGTTTAGTCGGAGCTGTAGTTGGGGCTGTTTCAATTAGTTTTGCAGCACCATATATGCCATGGGCTCAAAATAATGGAGCGGCGGTATCATCATTTAGTTCAGATTCGAAAGTAGAAGGTACTGTAGTTCCTGTTGTCAATAAAGCAAAAAATGAGACTGATTTACCTGGGATGATTGAAGGCGCGAAAGATGTTGTTGTAGGTGTTATTAATATGCAACAAAGCATTGATCCATTTGCAATGCAACCGACAGGTCAAGAACAACAAGCTGGTTCAGGGTCAGGTGTGATTTATAAAAAAGCAGGAAATAAAGCATATATTGTAACAAACAACCACGTAGTAGATGGAGCAAATAAACTTGCTGTAAAACTAAGTGATGGTAAAAAAGTAGATGCAAAGCTTGTAGGGAAAGACCCTTGGTTAGATTTAGCGGTTGTAGAAATTGATGGATCTAATGTAAATAAAGTTGCCACTTTAGGTGATTCAAGTAAAATCCGTGCGGGTGAAAAAGCAATTGCGATTGGTAACCCACTAGGGTTTGATGGAAGTGTAACGGAAGGTATAATCAGTAGTAAAGAACGTGAAATTCCAGTTGATATTGATGGGGACAAACGTCCAGATTGGCAAGCACAAGTTATTCAAACAGATGCAGCGATCAATCCTGGTAATAGTGGTGGTGCGTTATTTAACCAAAACGGTGAAATAATTGGGATTAATTCAAGTAAAATTGCACAACAAGAAGTTGAAGGAATTGGATTTGCTATTCCAATTAATATCGCAAAGCCAGTTATTGAATCACTTGAAAAAGACGGAGTAGTGAAACGTCCAGCCCTTGGAGTAGGTGTTGTTTCATTAGAAGATGTGCAAGCTTATGCAGTAAATCAATTGAAAGTACCGAAAGAAGTAACGAATGGTGTTGTATTAGGTAAAATTTACCCAATATCACCGGCCGAAAAAGCTGGTTTAGAGCAATATGATATTGTAGTAGCATTAGATAATCAAAAAGTAGAGAATGCTCTTCAATTCCGTAAATATTTATATGAGAAGAAAAAAGTAGGCGAGAAAGTGGAAGTTACATTCTATCGTAACGGTCAAAAAATGACGAAAACAGCTACTTTAGCAGATAACTCAGCTACAAAGAATCAATAATCGGAATAAAAGAAAGTCTCTTTCATATTGAAAGAGACTTTCTTTATCGGCTATACTAAAGGAATAGGAGGGATTAATTATGATGATTGAAAACCCAACTCGTACGGAAATTGGTGAAGTATTAAAGAAAAGCAAAACAATTGCGGTTGTTGGTTTATCGGATAAGCCAGAACGTACATCGTATATGGTTTCAAAAGCAATGCAAGATGCTGGATACCGCATTATTCCAGTAAACCCAACAGTAGATGAGGTGCTAGGAGAGAAAGCAGTTGCTTCACTAAAAGATATTAAGGAACATGTTGACATTGTAAATGTATTCCGCCGTTCAGAATTTTTAATGGATGTTGCAAAAGAATTTGTGGAGATTGATGCAGATGTTTTTTGGGCACAATTAGGAGTACAAGATGAAGATACATATCAACTTTTAAAAGAAAAAGACTATACTGTAATCATGGATCGTTGCATAAAAGTAGAACATGCAATGACAAAATAGTATTGATTGTAAAGTTAGAAAGATTGCTTCAGCCCTTATTATAGATAAGTAGGGCCGATGAACGAGGTGTTCATCATGAGATTTTTTAAAGGCTGTTTTTGGGGATTGTTACTTGTAATCCCGTTTTGGATCTTGATCATTTGGATCATAATAAAGGTTTGGAATATGTAATCTTGGCATACATATCCATTTCTCGTTGACAAACGATTATTTTTCTGAAATAGTAGCCTAGAGGAATCCTTGTGAAAAAACAAGGATTTTTCTATTGAAAATGGTATATAAAAGAGATAAGATAACTTGCCAAAACTATAGTCGAGGCGTTATTCTATAATAGAAACATATGTTCTGATTTTGGATTAGGAAAGGGGCAAGGAGTTTGGCGAAGCATCAGTTCCAATATAATGAAGATGCGATTCAAGTGTTAGAAGGACTTGAAGCCGTTCGAAAACGCCCGGGTATGTATATCGGGAGCACGGACAGCCGTGGATTGCATCATTTAGTATACGAAATAGTAGATAACTCCGTTGATGAAGCGTTAGCGGGATTTGGCGACGAAATTTCTGTCGTAATACATAAAGATAATAGTATTAGCGTTATTGATAAAGGGCGAGGAATGCCTACGGGAATGCATAAACTTGGGAAACCTACACCTGAAGTTATTTTAACTGTACTTCATGCCGGTGGTAAGTTTGGTCAAGGTGGTTACAAAACGAGTGGTGGTTTACACGGTGTTGGGGCATCAGTTGTAAACGCCTTATCAGAATGGTTAGTTGTAACGATTAAACGTGACGGAAATATTTATGAACAACGCTTTGAAAATGGTGGTGTTCCTGTAACGACGCTTGAGAAAATCGGAAAGACGAAAGAATCTGGTACGACAATGCATTTTAAACCAGATACAACAATTTTCAGTACAACAAATTATAACTATGAAACTTTATGTGAAAGATTACGCGAATCTGCATTTTTATTAAAAGGGATGAAAATCTCAATAAAAGATGAACGAAATGATTTAGAAGATGTGTTTCATTATGAAACAGGAATTGAAGCTTTCGTTACATACTTAAACGAAGAGAAAGATTCGATTCATCCAGTTGTATATTTCTCTGGTGAACAAAATGGAATTGAGGCAGAGCTAGCATTTCAATTTAACGATGGCTACTCAGAAAATATTCTATCGTTTGTAAATAATGTACGTACAAAAGATGGTGGAACACATGAAGCTGGATTTAAGACAGCAATGACGCGTGTGTTTAATGAGTATGCTCGTAAAGTTTCACTATTAAAAGAAAAAGATAAAAACTTAGAAGGTACAGATATTCGTGAAGGTGTAGCGGCTATCGTTTCTGTACGTGTACCAGAAGAAGTACTTCAGTTTGAAGGGCAAACGAAGGGAAAACTAGGCACAAGTGAAGCGCGTTCTTCAATTGATGCTATCGTATCAGAGCATTTAGCTTACTTTTTAGAAGAAAATCCGGACGTAGCTACACTTCTTGTGAGAAAAGCAATTAAAGCAGCGCAAGCACGTGAAGCCGCTCGTAAAGCGAGAGAAGAAGCGCGTACTGGTAAAAAGAAAAAGAAATCAGAAGGTACATTAAGTGGTAAGTTAACACCCGCACAATCACGTAACCCGCAGAAAAATGAACTGTACCTAGTAGAGGGTGACTCTGCCGGTGGTTCTGCGAAACAAGGACGAGATCGACGTTTCCAAGCGGTATTACCATTACGTGGTAAAGTAATTAATACAGAAAAAGCAAAGCTTGCTGATATATTTAAAAATGAAGAGATTAATACAATCATTTATGCTATCGGTGGCGGCGTAGGAAATGAATTTGATGTGGAAGATATTAATTACGATAAAATTGTAATTATGACCGATGCCGATACAGACGGAGCACATATCCAAGTATTGTTATTAACTTTCTTCTACAGATATATGAAACCACTTATTGAAGCTGGTAAAGTGTTTATTGCACTTCCTCCTTTATACAAAGTAAGTAAAGGAAAAGGTAAGAGTGAAGTAATTGAATACGCTTGGTCAGATGAAGAATTAGACGGTGTAACGAAGAAGGTCGGAAAAGGCTATATGTTACAGCGTTATAAAGGACTTGGTGAAATGAATGCAGATCAATTATGGGAGACAACGATGAATCCTGAAACGCGTACATTAATTCGCGTGAAAATTGATGATGCAGCAAGAGCAGAGCGCCGCGTAACAACGTTAATGGGTGATAAAGTAGAACCGCGCCGTAAATGGATTGAGCGTAATGTGCAGTTCGGTATGCAAGAAGAAGGAAATATTTTAGAAAATGAAATGATTATGGAGACGGAGGTGGAATAACATGCAAGCAGAGAAGTTTCATGACCTCCCGCTTGAAGACGTGTTAGGTGACCGCTTTGCACGTTATAGTAAATATATTATTCAAGATCGCGCGCTTCCAGATGCTCGTGATGGCTTAAAACCAGTACAAAGACGTATTTTATATTCTATGTATGTAGAAGGAAACGTACATGATAAAGCGTTCCGTAAGTCAGCTAAAACAGTCGGTAACGTTATTGGTAACTATCATCCGCACGGTGATTCTTCTGTATATGAAGCGATGGTACGTTTAAGTCAAACTTGGAAAGTGCGTAATGTTTTAGTTGAGATGCATGGTAATAACGGTAGCGTTGATGGTGATCCAGCTGCGGCAATGCGTTACACAGAAGCCCGTTTATCACCAATTGCATCTGAGTTATTACGTGATCTTGATAAAGAAACAGTAGAATTCGTATCAAACTTTGATGATACGAGTGAAGAACCGGTTGTTTTACCAGCAGCGTTCCCGAACTTATTAGTGAACGGATCTACAGGGATTTCCGCTGGTTATGCAACAGAAATTCCTCCGCATCATCTTGGAGAAGTTATTGACGCTACAATGATGCGTATTGATAAACCGAATAGTACTGTTGATGATTTATTAACAGTTATGAAAGGACCTGATTTCCCAACAGGTGGTATTATTCAAGGGATTGACGGTATTAAAAAGGCGTATGAAACAGGTAAAGGTAAAATTATTATTCGCGGGAAAGCAGAAGTTGAAACGGTTCGTGGTGGGAAACAGCAAATCGTAATTACTGAAATTCCATACGAAGTAAATAAAGCAAACCTTGTTAAGAAAATGGATGAGTTACGTCTAGATAAAAAATTAGATGGCATTGCTGAAGTGCGTGATGAGACAGATCGTACAGGTCTTCGCATTGTCGTAGAATTAAAAAAAGAAGCAAATTCTGAAGGTATTTTAAATTATTTATATAAAAATACAGATTTGCAAATACCATATAACTTTAATATGGTAGCGATTAATAATCGCCGTCCAACGCTTATGACATTACCGAAAATTTTAGATGCATATATTGGACATCAAAAAGAAGTTGTTACGAGACGTTCGCAATATGAATTACGAAAGGCAGAAAATCGTCAACATATTGTGGAAGGTTTAAAGAAAGCATTATCGATTTTAGACCAAGTTATTGAAACGATTCGAGCTTCAAAAGATAAGCGTAATGCAAAAGATAATTTAAGTGCGAAATTTGGATTTACAGAAGCGCAAGCGGAAGCAATTGTATCCTTGCAATTATATCGTTTAACGAATACAGATATTACAGCACTACAACAAGAGGCAGATGAGCTTAATAAGAAAATTATTGAGCTACAGGCAATTTTACAAAGTGAAAAAAGATTACTTCAAGTAATTAAAACAGATTTAAAGAGAGTTAAGAAAACATATAGTGATGATCGACGCGCGATTATTGAAGATCAAATCGAGGAAATTAAAATCGATGTAGAAGTGATGATCCCACAAGAAGATGTCATCGTTACTGTAACGAAAGAAGGATATGTGAAACGTACTGGATGGCGCTCACATAATGCCTCAAATGGCAAAGACTTCGGTATGAAAGAGGGTGACATCTTACTTGAACGATTCGATACGAATACGACAGAGACAGTCCTCTTATTTACGAATAAAGGAAACTATATATATCTGCCAGTATATGAAATGCCAGATATTCGTTGGAAAGATTTAGGTCAGCATGTTGCTAATATCGTTTCACTCGACCGGGATGAAACCATTATTTGGGCAACTGTCGTACCGAACTTTGAGGAAGAAAAGCGATTTATCGTATTTGTAACAAAGAATGGTATGATTAAGAAGACAGAATTAAACCAATATAAAGTACAGCGTTATTCAAGAGCGTTCGTTGCTGTAAACTTGAAAAAAGATGATGAAGTTGTTGATATATTTGCGACAGATGGAACGAGTGATATCGTTCTTGCTACACACGGTGCATATGCACTTATTTTCCACGAAGATGAAGTAAGTCCAGTCGGTGTAAGAGCCGCTGGTGTGAAAGCAATTAATTTAAAAGAAGATGACTATGTCGCTTCTGGTAAACCATTAAATGGTGAAAAAGATCAACTTATTCTCGTAACGCAGCGCGGTGCTGTAAAACGCCTAAAAGCATCAGAAATTGAGAAATCAACGAGGGCGAAGCGAGGTCTTGTTATTTTCAAAGAGTTAAAACGTAATCCATACCGCATTGTCGGTATTGAAATCGTTAGAGACGATGAACTAGTTTACATGAAGACAGAGAAACATATCGTAGAAGAAATTGATCCGAAAGCGTATCGGAATAAGGACAGGTATAGTAACGGTAGTTTAGTACTAGATGTTAATGATACTGGTGAAGTTATTGAAACGTGGACGAAAAAACGACCGGAATAAAAAAAGCATCTTGCCATGAATAATGGCAAGATGCTTTTTTCTAGGCAATTTATTATGTAAATAATAATAATCTTGTTATAATAACTGAATGAAATCGTTCTCATAAAGTGAAACTTAAATGAGTGGGGGTCTTACTGCCCACAAATAGCGGGATAAATGGAGGGGCAACATGAAAAAAATAGGTGTAGGGATTGTAGGTTTTGGATTTTCTAGTACAACATTTCACATCCCGTTGTTACAAACGATAGAAGAATACGATATTCGTGCCGTATTATCTTCAAAAGAAGAGGTAGTAAAAGAAACATTACCGAATGCTAACGTCGTTCGTACAATTGATGAATTGGTGAAGCGAGCTGATATTGACTTAGTCGTCATTACTTCACCAAATACAACTCATTTTCCATATGTAAAAGAAGCAATATTAAACGGTAAGCATGTGGTAGTAGAGAAACCATTTGTTGTTTCAATTGAAGAAGGAGAAGAGCTTATTTCATTAGCAGAGCAACATAATGTAGTGTTAAGCGTATATCATAATCGTCGTTTTGATAATGATTTCTTAACGATTAAGAAATTACTAGGAGAAAATAGAATAGGGAATCTATACACATATGAAGCGCATTTTGATCGTTTCCGTCCACATGTACGTGATCGATGGAGAGAAAAGAATTTACCAGGATCAGGTATACTGTATGATTTAGGATCGCATTTAATTGATCAAGCATTATCATTATTTGGGAAACCAAATGCGATAAGTGCAGATCTAATCAAACAACGACCAGGTGCAGAGGTGGATGATTATTTCCACATAGTACTTCACTACGGAGTTAAACGTGTCATTTTACGTAGTAGCAGTTATGTGAAAAAGGCAGGTCCACATTTTACACTGCATGGAGAGAAAGGTTCTATCGTGAAATACGGTATGGATTCACAGGAAGAGCAATTAAAAAATGGAATGAAGCCAGGTGATAACGGTTATGGAGTAGACGATGAAGAGAATTTTGCTACTTTAGAAACAGAAGAAGAGTTCGTACGTATTCCAACAGAAGTCGGTTGTTATGATAATTATTATAAAGGTGTACGAGATAGTATATTAAATGGGGAGAAACCACCTGTAACAGCAAAAGAAGGTTTAGATGTTATTAAACTGATTCAATTAGCGATTGAAAGCAGTGAAAAGGGGAGAGTCATTTCTATAAAATAGACACGAAAATCGTGTCTATTTTATTAGGAATATGTGAATATGGCTAATTATTTAGTTTAATCGTTTATCATACATTAATTGGATTTGTATGCCATAAGGATCTTCAATAATACCATATGCTTCACTAAATATATTTTTTTCTAGCGGAGAGATTATTTTTACATGCTTATCGGAAATTAAATTATTATAAAACCTTTTTATTTCTTCTAAATTAGCGCTTTGAATGCAAAGTGACATGTTATTTCCAACGTTATAACGTTCATTAGGATTCATTGTATCTTCTGCTATCATTAGCTTTGTATTCCCAATTTGTAATACAGAGTGAGCAATATGATCTTTATTTTCATTTGTAATTTTAAAAGAACGATCTCTTTTTGCCAGTTCTTCATACGTAACAATCATTAACTTTTTGGCTTCTAAATTACGTATATAAAAATGAATTGCCTCCTTTGCTTGCCCACTCATTGAAAGAAAAATAGCTATTTCTAATGTCATAAATTTATAACTCCTTTATTAGTTAATAATTATAATATAGACTAAAAAGGTTTCAATACATGACACCTTTCGGGAGGGAAATATGAAAAAAACGGAACGAATTAATGATATGCTTATTTTCTTAAATAATAAAAGGCATTTTAATTTAAAGGATTTAATGGTTAGATATGCTATTTCTAAAAGTACAGCTTTACGAGATATTCAATCATTGGAAGAAATAGGTGTACCAATATATTCTGAATTAGGTAGAAATGGAAGTTATAAAATTATAGAAAATAGTGTGCTGTCACCAATTTATTTTAGTGTGGATGAAATGTATGCGTTATACTTTTCGATTCTCACATTAAATGGATACAAGACAAAACCATTTAATATAGAAAGTATTGCGCTTGAAAATAAATTTAAGCATGTATTACCTGAAAATGTGAGTAAAAATATTTCAATTATGGAACGAACACTTTCTTTTGAAGTAACAAATCATAGTAATTTTAGTCCGTTCTTAAAAGAAATTTTGCAGGGGATTTTTGCTGAGCGAGTTTATCATTTAACATATTTAAAAAAAGATGTGGAGAAAGCCTTGATTGCCCAATTTATTCGAATAGAATCTAAATTTGGCCAGTGGTATGCTAAAATCTTTAATTTTGAGACAAATCATGTTCAAATAATTAGATGTGATAAAATTCTTTCTATTGTGGAAACAAGTAATACGAATCCAAAAAATCTTGAGGAATTATTAAATTATCTTGCTACTTTTCACAGAAAACCTGATGCAATTGATTTTATTGTCATTGTTAATCAAAGAGGAAAAGATATTTTTGATAAAGAGAATTATCCTTCCATGAGGATACAAAAAGAAAATGAACATTATATTATAACAGGGTATTTCAATAAACAAGAAGTTGATTTTATCTCGAACTATTTTCTGAATTTCGGTGAAACGATTATCTCAATTCAGCCTGTTATGCTAAAAGAGTTAATCTATAATAAGGTGTTATCTATAAAGCAGCATTTCACTTCTTTAAGATAAAGTTAGTTTTAGCCATTTATTTGACATGAAAAGCCCTTGAGATTTAAATATCAAAGGGCTTTTTGTTGATTTTATTTGTTCTTTAGATACAATTATTTTTCTGGGACGGACAGTCCATAAAAGAACATCGTAACGATATCTTGTATATGTTTTTCACGATCTCCTTCAAGAAGCTGTGCCCCGAAATCATCACCTAATTTAGTGAACATTTGAATGTATAGCAACATCATTTCTTTAGTAAGGTGAGGGTTAATTTCATTTTTTTGCTGTGCTTGTTCTAATATTTCTAAATACCAAGGCAAGATTTTTTCGTTTTGATAACTATAAATAAACTTTCGGAGCTCTTCATCTCTTTGCATCATTTGTAGTAACATATCCGGCTGAAATAACCCACCAGTATTCATTTTTCTTACAATCATTTTTTGCATCATATCATGAAAAGGTAATTTTTCCGCTGCAAGATCTTTATAATATTGAAATTCAGATATAATAAATTCTTGTATAAGCTCTCGAAATAACGCATCTTTACTTCCGAAATGATTATAAATGGTAACTTGAGAAACGTTTGCTTCTTTTGCAATATGTTCTATTTTCACTTCATTAAATCCGCGTTCTGAAAATAATAAGAAGGCTGCCTCTTTAATAGCACGTTTTTTCTTTTCTTTCACTTTTTCAAAGCCGTTCAATGCAATCACCTCAATTAAAATATACAAGAAAAAATAATGGAAAACAATAATTTTGAAATATGGACATATAAATATTTCAAAAAAGTTGTTGCGAATATGAAAGATGAGGAGTACAATAATTTTGAAATATCATATATTAAATATTTCAAAAAATGAGGTGGAATTATGATTTCAGTTCAAAATGTCACAAAAAAATTTTCAAATGGAAAAGGTTTGTTTCATATTACATTTGAAGTGAAAGAAGGGGAAGTATTCGGTTACTTAGGACCAAATGGTGCCGGGAAATCCACAACAATTCGTAATTTAATGGGGTTTATAAAACCGACAGATGGTAAAGCGACAATTTTTGGATTGGATTGTTGGAATGAAGCAGCGAAAATTCAAAGAGAAGTTGGCTATCTACCAGGAGAAATCTCTTTTATTGAAGGAATGAACGGATTAGAGTTTTTGAAGTTAATGCAAGGAATGCGTGGGCTAAAGGATACGAAAAGACGAGATGAATTAATAGAACGTCTTCAATTTGATGTGAAAACACCAATTCGAAAAATGTCTAAAGGAATGAAGCAAAAAGTAGGGATTGTCGCTGCATTTATGCATGATCCAGAGGTGTTAATTTTAGATGAACCGACATCAGGACTTGATCCACTTATGCAGCAAGTGTTTATAGATTTAATAGTAGAGGAAAAGCAAAGAGGAAAAACAATTCTTATGTCGTCGCATATTTTCACTGAAATTGAGCGTACGTGTGATCGGGTAGCGATTATTAAAGATGGTCGCCTTGTCACGGTTGAAAATATTCATGATTTACAAAGTATGAGACGACAGGTGATAGATGTAACTGTATCATCAGAGGCAGAGATTGACTCTCTTACACAATGTAATTTGCAATTTGAAACGGTGAAAGGAAGAGAAGCATCGATTATTGTACAAGGAAATTATCAAGCTGTTTTACAAACACTTTCAAACTATAATGTAACCGCACTTCAAACGAGAGCAATGGATTTAGAACATTTATTTATGCATTATTACGATAAGAAAGAAGGGGTAAAGCATGAATAAGCAATTGTTTTTAGCTAGTTTGAAAGAAACACAAAAAAGTATTTTGAGTTATGCAACTGGTGCAGCTCTATATTTATGGTTGTTAATTTGGATCTTCCCTTCCATGGTATCGGCGAAAGGATTAAATGAATTAATAAGTGCTATGCCTGATAGTGTAAAAAAAATTGTTGGCATGGAAAGTCCAATTCAAAACGTAATGGATTTTTTAGCTGGCGAATATTATAGTCTATTGTTTATTATTATTTTAACGATTTTTTGTGTAACAGTTGCAACGCATTTAATTGCTCGTCATGTAGATAAAGGAGCGATGGCATACTTGTTAGCAACACCTGTATCTAGAGTGCAAATTGCAATCACGCAAGCGTCTATTCTTATATTGGGACTACTGATTATTGTTGCTGTTACGTATGTAGCGGGTTTAGTAGGTGCAGAATGGTTTTTGGAAGATAATAACTTAAATGAGGAATTATTCCTGAAGCTAAACGTAGTCGGAGGGCTCATATTTTTAGTCGTTAGTGCTTATTCATTTTTCTTTTCTTGTATATGTAATGATGAAAGAAAAGCACTTAGCTATTCAGCAAGCTTAACTATCTTATTTTTTGTATTAAATATGGTAGGTAAATTAAGCGATAAGTTAGAGTGGATGAAAAAAATATCATTATTTACACTATTTCGTCCGAAAGAAATTGCTGAAGGAACGTATAACATATGGCCAGTGAGTGTAGGCTTAACCGCTGGAGCACTTTGTATTTTCATAGTAGCGATTGTAGTGTTTAAGAAGAGGGATTTACCGTTGTAAAGTAGAAAGTCCACTGATAGAGTGGGCTTTTTTTGATGAGGAGGAAACGAATGAGTGCAGCTATATGTAAATGATGTAGAAAAGTCATTATTGTTTTATAAGAAAATAATTGGTTTAAAGTTGTCGATTCAAATGGGATTTCCTCAGGATCACATCTAAGTAAAGGTAAACATGAAGAATGTTTACCTTTTTTTATGAAAATATTCAAAAAAATGAACCTTTTCCTAGGCTCATCCGTCTAATACATGTAAAGTTAAATTTGAAGTGAGGATGAAACAGGAGGAGCAATTGTGAAAGTAATCCCTTTATATAAAATGATTGTAAAAGAAGAAACGGATGTTTCTTTAGCGAAAAAAGGTGATCATGAAGCATTTATGGCGCTTATACATACAGAAAAAGTAAAGATGTATCGTATTGCAAAGGCTATGTTACGTGATGAGACAAATATAGAGGATGCGATACAAACAACAATTTTAAAAGCCTATGAAAATATAAAAAAATTAAAGAAAGAAGAGTTTTTTCAAACTTGGTTAATTCGAATTTTAATGAATGAATGTAATAACATTATTAGAACGTATAAAAAGATAATTGTGACAGAAGAGAATGATTATAATATGAGTGCGTGCGATCAGTATGAAGATATAGATTTGTGTAATGCGATTCAATCGTTACATGAAGAGTTAAGAGCTGTTACGGTGCTTTATTATTATGAAGATATGAATCAAGACAGTATAGCAAAGCTTTTAGAAGTACCAAAAGGAACAGTGAAATCGAGATTGGCACGTGCGAGGGAACAACTACAGAAACGATTAAAGATGGAATAGGGGGTGCAAAGGATGGATAATGAAAAAATATTTGATGAGAAATTAAAAAAGAGAATAAACGAAGAGAATGTTATAGTACCGCCAGAGTTAAATGAAAAGATTAATCGTACACTACATAGTCTTCCGGTAAAAAAGAAAGGTTACAGAGTTTATATGATAGTTATAAGTGCAGCTGTTCTAGCACTTTCAATTGTGTCTATGTCGGAGTTTTCTGATCAAATTTTTGCTCAAAACGGCGGAGTGTTTGAATATGTAAAGAAAAAGGCATTTTCTGATTACGAAAACGAAGAGGAAATAAAAGCGAATGCAAATTATCCAGATAGAGAAAAGATTCATGAAAAGATGCTAGATTCCATTGATCATTTTAATAATATTTCAGGACAATTTGAGGAATATTCTAGTTCGTCAAGAATTGCTACAACATACAAATATGCGATTGATACGGAGCAACAAAGAGGTATCTCTTCGAAAGAAGATAAACTAGCGAAAAAACGAACCATTATATATAACGAGGGCAAGAAAAAAGAGTTTGATGACGAGAAGTATACATACAAAGAAACAAAATGGAGCCCGAAAGAAAGAAACTATGAACTATTAAAATTAAATCCTACGGAAAGGGTATTGAGAAAATCAGGTGAGAAAAAAAGATATGATGATGAATATGTGGGATTCGCGAAGTATAGTATTCAATCCGAATTTGCGGATCTATTAATTCGATATAAAGATTGGAATTATAAAGAAACGAAGTATCTTGGACTTGATTGCTACAAAATAGAAGGGACAATACATATAGAAACGCCTGTAAGTACATCTGAAGATTTAAGAGGGAAATTTGAAATGGTTGTAGAGAAAAATACAGGGATTATGCTAAAATTCCTTAGTTTCCATGAAGGTATGATTCAATATTCGATTACAACAGAATGGATACAAATAAACAAAGGATTGAAAGAGAATACATTTCAAAAGGAAAGCGCTAATTATGAGAAAGTGAAAAATATATTGGATGAATAGAAAACGGAGGGAATTATATGGAGAATCATTCTTCTTCAAGAGAACAGAAAAATAAACGAAAATATAAAAAGACAACGATAATAAGTGTATTGTTAGCGATATTACTATTTTGCGGATTGGGATATGGCACTTACGTATATATGAAAACTTCTAATCTCGTACAAAAATCAAATGTTAATTTAGCACGTGGTGAAAAATCAAATTTACGTGAGAAAACGGTAAAACCGATTACGAATAATGTTTCACTTTTAATTATGGGAATTGATGAAAATCAAGAACGACAAAAGGAGTATAATGGTGCATTTCATACAGATGCACTGCTGTTAGCTACTTTTAATAAAGATGATAAGACTGTGAAATTAACGAGTATACCACGTGATACATACACATATGTTCCGGTTGAAAAGAAAAAAGATAAAATAACGCATGCATATGGAAGTGGTTTCGTTAAAAATGGTAAAGATGGAGGGCCGCAAGCTTCAGTGGAAGCGGTAGAAAAGTTATTACAAGTGCCTGTTGATTATTTTGTAAAGTTTAATTTTAATTCATTTACTAAAATTGTTGATAGATTAGATGGGATTGAAGTAGATGTCCCAGTTGAATTTACGGAGCAAAATAGTAAAGATGAACCTGACGCGATTCATTTGAAAAAAGGACTACAAAAATTAACAGGGGAAGAAGCACTTGCCTTAGCAAGAACGCGTCATATTGATAGTGATGCAATGAGAGGACAGCGCCAACAACTTGTTATGGAAGCGATTTTAAGTAAATTAAAAAGTGTAGGATCGATTACAAAGCTAGAAAAAATAGTTGAGGCGGTTGACGGTGATTTTAAAACAAATTTAGCAATGGATGATATTTTATCTTTTTATAAATACGGTTTAAATTGTTCGATTGAAAAAATTCAATTAGCAGGTGATGATTTATACTTACCTAATGGTCCAAATGGGCAACGTGTATATTATTATAATCCTAATAAAAAAGATTTGCAAAGTTTGAGTAATACGCTTAGAACACATTTAGGATTAAGTGAAAAACAGATTGAGGAGAATTAAAGCGAACGAAATGTCTGCTTTTTATTGTGCACAATAGTATGTCGTTTATTTTTGAATGTTATATACTATTTTCGAATTTAAGATAATAGTGTAACGTAAAGTTATAGTTTAAGTTAAATAACAGGGGGGCTATTATATAGAATGTATCATTAGCAATTATTGAAATAGTATGGGAGAAATAAAAGAAACAGGTGAGTATTAAAAATGATAATTGTAAAAATTTAACATTTCAAGTTGTTGTGGCCATTATTTGTGGTATTGCAGTAGGAGCAATTTGGCCGAGTGTTGGACAAGAGATGAAGCCAATTGGTGAAACGTTCATCAATATGATCAAAATGGTTATTGCACCAATTATCTTTTTAACAATTGTTCTCGGTATTGCGAGTATGGGAAGTATGAAAAAGGTAGGTCGTGTTGGTGGGAAGGCACTATTATATTTTGAAATTGTTACAACAGCGGCTTTAATTATTGGTATCATCGTAGCGAATGTTGTACGTCCAGGAGATGGGTTAGATCCTTCGAAACTAAAGGGCGGAGATGTTTCACAATATGTACAAAGCGGGCAAGAAATGAAATGGATGGATTTCTTTTTACATATTGTGCCGTCTAACATGTTTGAAGCCTTTGCAAAAGGTGATATTTTACAAGTTCTGTTCTTCTCCATTTTATTCGGTGCAGGGTTAACGATGTTAGGGAAAAATGGACAACCGGTAATCGACTTTTTTGAAAGATTATCGAAAGTATTTTTTAACATTTTATCCATTGTAATGAAATTAGCACCGGTTGGAGCATTCGGTGGAATGGCATTTACAATTGGAAAATATGGTTTAAGTACACTTATTCCACTTGGTAAATTAATGATTTGTGTATATGCAACAATGGAATTATTTGTTTTTATTGTTTTAAATTTCATTTGTAAATTTTACAAATTCAGTTTATGGAAATATTTGTCGCATATTAAAGAAGAATTACTTATTGTTCTTAGGACATCATCATCAGAATCAGTATTGCCGCGAATGATGACAAAGATGGAAGACTTCGGATGTTCGAAGCCGGTAGTAGGTTTAGTCATTCCGACGGGGTACTCTTTTAACTTAGATGGAACAACAATTTATTTATCGATGGCCACTATATTTTTAGCACAAGTCTTTCACGTCGATCTTTCACTAGGTCAACAATTAACGATAATAGCTATTTTGTTAGTTACATCTAAAGGAGCAGCCGCAGTAACAGGTGGAGGCTTTATTGTACTAGCGTCTACTTTATCTGCGATGAATGTTATTCCATTAGAAGGGTTAGCGCTATTACTTGGTGTAGATCGTTTTATGTCGGAAGCACGTGCTATCGTCAACTTAATTGGTAACGGTATTGCGACTGTAGTTGTTGCAAAAAGTGAAAATGAATTTGATGATAATAAGTATACGAGGGTAGTAGAGGAAATGAGAAGAGAGAAAATGGCCGGATAAAAAAGTCAGCTTTGCTGACTTTTTTATTTTTGTAGAAAAGAGGTTTGCTACGATATACATTATTTATTAACAATAATTTACAAGTATTTTATGGCGAAGGGATATAAAGACTATTAAATCAATACATAGAATTCAATGAGGTATAGTGTTTTAAAAGATTATGGAATTTTTATGAATGTTACTGTAAAAAAATAATTTTTTAAAAATTTTCAATAATAACACTTTACAAAACTCAAAAAATTAGTAGAATAATAGTTAATAAGAATCTTCTGATAAATATATAAAGAAAAACAGAATTATCAGAAAATTCTTAAATGAGAGCGTTAAGAATTAGGGAGGGTACAGAAAGTGAAAAAGAAAAAAATGAAAAAACTAACAGCAGTTGTAGCACCAGTTTTAGCAATGAGTATGGCATTAACAGCATGTTCTACATCAGGCGGAGATAAGAAAACAAGCACAAATTCTAGCTCTGGCGGAGATAGCAAATCAGAAGAAAAATTAGCAGCGAAACAAGTACTAAATCGTACTGAAACAAATGAGATTCCAACAATGGATACTTCTAAAAATACAGATACATTAGGTTCTCAAATTTTAGGGAACACAATGGAAGGTTTATATCGATTAGATAAAGATAACAAACCAATCCCAGCTGCGGCAGAATCAAGCACGAAGAGTGAGGATGGTAAAAAATATACATTCAAATTACGTAAAGATGCAAAATGGTCAAATGGTGATCCTGTAACAGCAAAAGATTTCGTATATGCTTGGCAACGTCTATTAGATCCAAAAACAGCTGCTGAGTATGCATTTATCGCATTCCCAATTAAAAATGCAGAAGCGGTTAATAAAGGTGAAAAACCTGTAACGGAACTAGGAGTAAAGGCAGTAGACGATCTTACTTTAGAAGTTGAATTAGAACAAGCAGTACCATACTTCTTAAACTTAATAGCATTCCCATCGTACTATCCATTAAATGAGAAGTTCGTAAAAGAAAAAGGGGATAAATACGGTTTAGAGTCTGATACAACAGTATATAACGGACCGTTCGTTCTTACTGATTGGAAGCATGAGCAAGGCTGGAAATTAAAGAAAAACGATCAATATTGGGATAAAAAGACTGTAAAACTAGATGAAATTAACTATAGTGTAGTAAAAGAAGTAGCTACAAGAGTAAACTTATATGATACAAATGCAATTGACTTTGCGCTATTATCAGGTGAATTCGTTGATAAGTATAGAAATAATAAAGAAGAGTTTGGTACATACTCACAAGTAAGTACTTACTTCTTACGTATGAACCAAAAACGTGGCGGACAAGATACACCGTTAAAGAGCCAAAAATTACGTGAAGCCATCGCACTTTCAATTGATAAGAAAAATCTATCAAACGTTATTTTGAACGATGGATCTAAACCTGCGGACTTCTTAGTACCGAAAGGATTAGCAACTGGACCAGACGGCAAAGACTTCCAAGAAACATTTAAAAATGGTATTAAACCAGATGCGAAAAAGGCAGCAGCTGCATGGGATGAAGCGAAAAAAGAGCTTGGAAAAGACCAAGTTACAATTGAGCTATTAAACTATGACACTGGTAATGCGAAAAAAGTTGGGGAATATGTAAAAGATCAAATTGAGAAAAACTTAAAAGGTGTAACTGTTAATATTAAACTTCAACCATTCAAACAAAAACTGAAATTAGAAACAGAGCAAGATTATGATTTATCATATGCTGGTTGGGGACCTGACTACGCTGACCCAATGACATTTTTAGATATGTTCCAGTCTAATCATTCTCATAACCAAATGAGCTTCGCTGATCCTAAGTATGATGATATGATCAAAAAAGCTGGCGGAGAATTAATGGGTGATGCGAAGAAACGTTGGGAAGAGCTAGGAAAAGCTGAGAAATTACTTCTTGAGCAAGATGTAGCACTTGTACCTTTATACCAACGTGGTGATGCATACGTTCAAAAACCAAATGCGAAGGGCATCGTTCACCATAACATTAGCCCAGAGTATAGCTTCAAGTGGGCGTACATGACTGAAAAAGATGGAAAATAATTTTTAAGCAGTGAGGCTATATTTAAGTGGATGTATATAGGTTTCTTAGCTTATTTTGTAATGAGAATCTCATTGTCCACAATAGAAAGATAAAATGATAGAGCATTCCAAAAGTAGACTATTTACTTTTGGAATGCTCTTTTATTATGAGAATACATGCGAATAAATAGATAGATGTAGGAAAGAACTTGTATCGTGATAATTGAAAAGAATACTCGTTACTATCACAAAAAAATAATTTTTAGAATATTTTAAAAATAACTTTACAAAAATAGAAAAGTTAGTAGAATATTAATTAATAAGAATTTTCTGATAACTAGTTATTAGAAAATCTCTCAAAATGAGTTTCGTACATATAATTGGGGAGGGTACAAAAATGAAGAAAAAGATGAAAAAGTTCACGGCGGTTGTAGCGCCAGTTTTAGCGATGAGTATGGCGTTGACAGCGTGTTCTGGATCTGGTGGGGAGAAGAAATCAACTACGACGTCTAGTGGTGGTGGAGAAGAGAACAAATCTGAAATTAAATACGCAGCAAAACAAGTATTAAATCGTACAGAGAATCAAGAAATTCCGACGATGGATACGTCTAAATCTACTGATACGTTAGGGTCACAAATTTTAGGGAATACGATGGAAGGATTATATCGATTAGATAAAGATAATAAGCCGATCCCAGCTGCTGCAGAATCTAGTACGAAAAGCGAGGATGGCAAAAAATATACATTTAAATTACGTAAAGATGCAAAATGGTCGAATGGTGATCCTGTAACAGCGAAAGATTTCGTATTTGCATGGCAACGCTTACTTGATAAAAATACAGCGTCAGAATACGCATTTATTGCTTACTATATTAAAAACGCAGAAGCAATTAATAAAGGTGAAAAACCTCTAACAGATTTGGGGGCAAAAGCAGTAGATGATTATACACTAGAAGTAGAATTAGAAAAGCCAGTACCATATTTCTTGAATTTACTAGCATTCCCGTCATACTATCCGTTAAATGAAAAATTCGTAAAAGAAAAAGGAGATAAGTACGGTTTAGAAGCAGATACAACGGTGTATAACGGGCCGTTCGTGATGTCTTCATGGAAACATGAACAAGGGTGGCAGCTAAAGAAAAATGATAAGTATTGGGATAAGAATACTGTGAAATTAGAAGAAATTAACTATAGTGTAGTAAAAGAAGTTGCGACAAAAGTAAACTTATATGATACAGGATCAATTGATTTCACACTACTATCAGGAGAGTTTGTAGATAAATATAAATCGAACAAAGATGAGTACGGTGAGTATTCAGAAGCAAGTACATTCTTCTTACGTTTAAATCAAAAGCGTAACGGACAAGATACACCGTTAAAGAGCAAAAAGCTTCGTGAAGCAATTGCATTATCGGTTGATAAAAAAGGACTGGCAAACGTTATTTTAAATAATGGTTCAAAAGCAACAGATCAATTGGTTCCAAAAGGACTTGCGACAGGACCAGACGGTAAAGACTTCCAAGATACATTTAAAAATGGTCTGAAATATGATCCGAAAAAAGGTGCAGCAGCGTGGGAAGCAGCGAAAAAAGAACTTGGAAAAGATCAAGTTACAATTGAATTACTAAGTTATGATGATGGAACTGCGAAAAAGATTGCTGATTATGTTAAAGATCAAATTGAGAAAAATTTAAAAGGTGTAACGATTAATACAAAAATTCAGCCGTTCAAACAAAAATTAAAATTAGAGACTGCACAAGATTATGAAATTTCTTATGCAGGTTGGAGTCCAGACTATGCGGATCCAATGACATTTATTGATATGTTTGAATCGAAGAGCCCATATAACCAAATGAGTTATTCAAATACAAAATACGATGAAATGGTACAAAAAGCAGGTAATGAATTAATGGGTGATGCGAAGAAGCGTTGGGAAACGTTAGGGAAAGCAGAAAAATTATTCCTTGAAGAAGATGCTGGACTAGTTCCTTTATATCAAACAGGAAGAGCGTATGTAATGAAACCGAATGTAAAAGGAATTGTGAAACATAACATCAGTCCGGAATATAGCTTTAAGTGGGCGTATGTAACGGAAGGGAAATAAGAAAAAGAGCGTTTAAAAAATATATTATTTATTTTTTTAAACGCTCTTTTACTATTCAATTAAATTTAAATAAATAGAGAAGAATAAGAAAAGTGGTACTTACATATAGTAGATGGGGGAGAATTCGTATAGTAGTAATAGATTGTTATTGAAGTAAATAAATTAATTATTATGAATATTTCTAAAAATACTTTACAATCCAAGGAAAATTAGTAGAATAGTAATTAGTAATAATTTTCAGATAATTTAAAATAGAAATCTCTCAAAGTTAGTTTCGTACATATAATTGGGGAGGGTACAAAAATGAAGAAAAAGATGAAAAAGTTTACGGCGGTTGTAGCACCAGTTTTAGCGATGAGTATGGCGTTAACAGCGTGTTCTGGATCTTCTGGTGGGGAGAAGAAAACGACAACGACATCTAATAATGGTGGAGAAGAGAAGAAGTCTGATATTAAATATGCGGCAAAGCAAGTGCTAAATCGTACAGAAACTAATGAAATTCCGACGATGGATACTTCCAAAAATACAGATACACTTGGCTCACAAATTTTAGGGAATACAATGGAAGGTTTATATCGCCTTGATAAAGATAATAAGCCAATCCCAGCTGTAGCGGAATCTAGCACAAAAAGCGAGGATGGTAAAAAATATACATTTAAATTACGGAAAGATGCAAAATGGTCAAACGGTGATGCTGTAACAGCGAAAGATTTCGTATTTGCATGGCAACGTCTAGTAGATCCAAAAACAGCTGCTGAATATGCATTTATCGCTTACTATCTTAAAAATGCAGAAGCCATTAATCAAGGGAAAGCAGAAGTTTCTACATTAGGTGTAAAAGCGGTAGATGATTATACACTTGAAGTGGAACTAGAAAGACCTGTACCATATTTCTTGAACTTAATGGCATTTGCGTCATACTATCCATTAAATGAAAAGTTCGTAAAAGAAAAAGGAAATAAATTCGGTTTAGAGTCTGATACAACACTGTATAATGGTCCATTTGTGCTTACTGATTGGAAACATGAGCAAGGCTGGAAATTAAAGAAAAATGATCAGTATTGGGATAAAAAGACTGTAAAACTAGATGAAATCAACTATAGTGTAGTAAAAGAAGTAGCTACAAGAGTAAACTTATTTGATACAGGTGCAATTGATTTCGCACTTTTATCAGGAGAATTTGTTGATAAGTATAGAAATAATAAAGAAGAGTTTGGCGCATATTCGGAAACAAGTACGTTTTACTTACGCCTCAATCAAAAACGCGGTGGGCAAGATACACCGTTAAAGAGTAAAAAACTACGTGAAGCAATTGCTTTATCAATTGATAAGAAAGCTTTAACGAATGTCATTTTAAATGATGGTTCAAAACCAGTGGATTACTTAGTACCAAAAGGTTTAGCAAGTGGACCAGACGGTAAAGATTTCGCAGAAACGTTCAAGAATGGTTTAAAACAAGACTCCAAAAAGGCAGCAGCAGCTTGGGAAGAAGCGAAAAAAGAACTTGGAAAAGATCAAGTAACAATTGAACTGCTGAATTATGATACTGGTAATGCGAAAAAAGTTGGGGAGTATGTAAAAGATCAAGTTGAAAAGAATTTAAAAGGTGTGACAGTAAATATTAAACTGCAACCATTTAAGCAAAAACTAAAATTAGAATCAGATCAAGATTATGATTTTTCATATGGTGGCTGGAATCCAGATTATGCTGATCCAATGACGTACCTTGATATGTTTGAAACGAAAAACTCTCAGAACCAGATGAGCTACTCAAATTCAAAATATGATGACATTATTACTAAAAGTAAGACAGAATGGATGGCTGATGCAAAAAAACGTTGGACAGAGCTAGGGAAGGCAGAGAAATTGTTACTTGAGGAAGATGTAGCACTTGTACCTTTATATCAAAGTGCTAAATCATATGTTATGAAACCGAATGTAAAGGGAATTGTGAAACATAATATTAGTCCGGAATATAGCTTCAAATGGGCATATATTGAAGAGAAATAAAAAGAAAAGAGCATTTTCAAGTTGCGGTATAGCACTTGGAAATGCTTTTTTTTGTGCACGATTTATTGATGGATGAATATATGTATTATAGAAAATTTAAAGGAGAATCCCATGAAACGAAACACATACATCGATTTCTTAGCTTATTACGGAATAGGGAGTGCTCATCCTGGCGGTTTTACGTTAACGAAACAACTGTTAGCACAACTGCCTTTTAGACATGGAGCGAATGTCCTAGAGATAGGTTGTGGCACGGGAAAAACCGCAGCATATATGGCGAAGAATTTTGGATATAAAGTAACGGCGGTGGAAAAGAATGAAATTATGATTCAAAAGGCGAAAGATAGATGGTCGTTTGAAGGACTAGACATTCAATTAATAGAAGGAAATGTAGAGCAATTACCTTGTGTGCATGAATCATTTGAGTTCGTACTCGGAGAATCGATACTCGCTTTTACAGACAAAGAAAGGGTTATTTCGGAGTGCTATCGTGTACTACAGAAAGACGGTAAGCTTGTTGTCATTGAAATGATTATTGATAGGCACATTGATAAGGGAGAGGAAGAAAAAATCGCTCAATTATACGGGATGAAAGAACTATTAACTGAGAGCGAGTGGGTACAATTATTTCAGAAAGCAAACTTTAAGCGGGTTACAATTGCTGGCGGTGGTACAATTGCAGAAACAATCTCTGCTTATATAGAAGAGCCGGAATGGAATGTATCACAATTTATTCCGAATGAGTTATATGAGGCATGGGTGCAACATGAAAATATAAGGCTTATGTATCAACATATTTTAGGTCATCGTATTTTTATATGTGAAAAATAAAGAAAAAGAGTTGGCTAAAAATAGTCAACTCTTTACTTATGTTAAATGAAAAATAATGCAGCTAATGTAATTCCAAAGATAAAACCAAATCCAAGTTCAACACCCCAGCCACAACCGCCACCGCCCCAGCCGCCGCAACCACAATTACTGCAACCACGACCGCCACATCCACAGCCGCTGAATCCACCACCACAACCAAATCCGCAACTATCACATCTGCTAAGGCCGCCGCAAAGATCGCAACCACCGTTTGCATATGCATCATAGTATCCGAATCCTGAATCAAAAGATGAGTGCTGTTGCACTGGTTCAATCCATACAGAGTCTTTTGTCACATCAATTATTTTGCCTAAATGGATGCGACCATCACGATCTTCAATGCGAACGACTTTACCAAAATAACGTCGGCACGTATCATAACATTTTTGTCTATGCATGTTCTTTCCTCCTTCCCATTACAGTAATACGATATGTAAAGGGGACAAGTGCGGCTTGTACGAATGCCCTAACTATCATAATTGTTATAGGAAAGGGGAAATATAGGAAGAGGATATATAAGGAGGAAAAGATATGAAATCTACAGATCAGTTTCAGATATACGAAGTACCGTGGGAAGAATTTATTGAAGCATTGCGAGAGGAAATGAAGAAGCAAGTAGGGGCAGATATTATTGATACAGTAGTTTGCAATTTAGAAGATGGTTTTGAGGTGTATACATATGTGCAGGGGGACGTGGATTTTGAGTATAAGGAAACGCTGGAAAGGAAATACGGGAGCGATGCAAAAACTCCTAACGTGTTAACAATTATGTTATTAGCTAGCATTTATCGTACAAGTGAAGAGAATATACGCTTGCATGCGGATCATAAAGATAATCCGATTGTTGAAGTGTATGTGAAGAAATGAAACACGCTGTGAAAGGCGTGTTTTTTAATTTTATGATAAAATGTTAGAAAATTAAGAAAGATGGTGATGATTTGAAAATTAAACATCTTAATCTAACAGTTTCAGATGTAGTAGCCGCGAGAGAGTTTTTAGAAAAATATTTTCATTTAACTTGTAGCGGAGCAAGGGGAAAAGGCTTTGCAGTTATGCGTGATAATGATGGATTTATATTAACGTTAATGAAAGGGAAAGACGTACATTATCCGCAAACATTTCACGTAGGTTTTCCTCAAGAAAGTGAAGAACAAGTAAATAAAATGAATCAAAGGTTGAAGGAGGATGGATTTTTGGTCGAACCTCCTAAGCATACACATGCGTATACGTTTTATGTGGAAGCACCTGGTGGATTTACAATAGAAGTGATGTGTTAAGTCAAAAATCAAACTTTTTGTCATGTGTTTTTAAAATAAAAAGTAGGAAAAGTCTGTTTTAAGTGTAGAGCTTAAACAGGCTTTTTTACTTATAGTATCGGATAGAAAACGCTAGAAGGAATCATATTCAGTTTTTATAACTGTTTACATAATAAAGTTATGCTGTGTTCGTTGTCCTAAAATACAAGTCATATATCTTGTATCCTCTCATAAATTTAAACATAGGAATTTGTCTACAAAGGTGGCGAAGCCTCATCATGAAAATTCGAATTTGTGCCACATTCATGTTGTTTCTATTTATATGGTTACATCCTTTTTGGACTTTTGCAAAAGGAGAGGAGGCAAAGGAAAGGGTCGTTTCACTTGTATATGATGATTCGGGCAGCATGAGAAATAACGATCGCTGGAAATATGCCAATTACGCTTTGCAAAGTTTAGTTGCGCTATTAGATGAAAAAGATGCATTTTCTTACGTTCCAATGAGCAAGCCGAATGATCCGTTAAACATTTCGTTAACGAAGGATAAGAGACAAACAGAAATTGAGGGAATTGGAGCGTGGAAAACGTATTTAAATACTCCGTTTAGTGCAGTAGAAACGGCGATGCAATCTATAAAAAAGGAAGCAGATATAGATGGAAAACGTGAATTTTGGCTTATTGTCTTAACTGACGGGGCATTTAATGATTTAGAGAAAGATAAGGTTGGCGGAAAAGAACAAATTACACAGAAGTTAGCACAGTTTAAGAAGGATATGGATGCAAAAAAGATATCGCTACATCCAATTTTAATTACGATGGAAGAGGATTTAGGGCAACAAGAAAAAGCACAACTAAATACGTTTAAAGAAATATGGAAGAAAGAGCTCAACGGAGTTACGATGCCATCTAGTGGAGAGGATGGTATTGTAAAAAGCGTCAATCAAGTGGCGGCATTAGTCGCAAATCGTGATCCGTTCTCCTCTGTTGAATCAATTGTAAAAACGAAAGTAGTAGGAAAGAAAGTAGAGATTACAACACCATTTCCGTTAAAGCGTATGACGCTTGTACGACAATCGCCTTCTTTGTCTAATTATCAGGTCACACAAATTTCTAAACCATTACAATTACAATCTTCTTTTTCCATACATGCACCAGGCGAAGCAAAATTGTTCGGAAATATAGTTCATATAAGTACGGAAAATGAGGAAGTTATTAAACCAGGAACTTATACGATAGAAGTGGACCGAGATATTGAGAAAGAAGGGTTACAAGTACTAGTCGAACCGGCGCTTAATTATACTGTTTCCACTTATGACAAAGAGGATAAGGATAGAAAAAATGTTGAGGAACTGTATGAAGGTGTGACGGTTGTTATTGAAGCAAAACCTACTGAATTGCCAGTTCAGTCTTCTTACTTTCAGGCAGAAGTAGAAATAGACGGGAAGCAATATGCGATGAAGTGGGACGATAAAAGACATGTATTTTATTACGAAACGAAGCTTACTAAAGGATTAGTACGCGGGAAAGTTCATATGAACATAAAGGGATTTTACAGACAGACGAAAGAATTTAAAATCGAAACAACGAAAAAGCCTAAATTATCACTTCAAACTGTCACGAAAGATTATGAAGAAAAAGTAACGAATTTAGAGAATAGTAAACCATTTATTATACAACCACAGTTAGATGATAAGCCGATGACAGAAGAGGCTGTAAAAAAACTATTAAAATCTACTGGTGTCACATCTAAACAATCAATCAACTATGAAATAAAACAACATGGTAATCAAATTCATATTTATCCTCGACCTCATTACTCCGACACGTTCAATTTTACAGATACAGGCACCGTAGAAGCTACCATCGTAGTGCAGGATTCAAAATTACAAGAAGTAAAGAAAGACATAACACTCCATATTCAAAATGCACCGTTTTATGAAAAATATGCGCTTGTTTTTAAGTTTGTTATTCCTATCACTGTATTACTGTTAATAGTAGGGATAATCGTTTTAGGATGGATTGTCCGTCCAAGATTTCACCGGAAAGCATTATTGTATTACGAATGGGATCAAGAAGTAGCGAAAGATTGGTTATATCAATCTGAGCCAGAATTACTTAAAAATAAATGGTGGAAACATTATTTTGGCATTCCGTTTAGAGCGGAAAGGAAGACAGTGCAATCCGTTACGTTTATAGCAAAGAAAGGATCAAAATCGATATTTGTAGCGAAAGAGTCACAAGTAGTAGGAATGATTATTGATGGGATGTTTATAACAGAGGATGAGGTTGGAATGGAACATAAGACGCTGTATCCAAATGAACTTTTAGTAATTGATAGAGGATACGGTAAAGAAATTTATAGGTACGAGTGTGAATAGTAGATAGGGTGAAGAGGGAGGTTTTTTGCTTTCTCTCCCTCCTTTTTTCAAACAAGCAAGAATAGGAAGGTGATTCACATGACGTTACAAGTTCCAACGATATTAATTGGCTTAGGTGGAATCGGTAGTACTGTGACACATCAAATATATGAAAGGCTGCCTGAGGAGCGCCGAAAAAAAGTAGCAATGCACGTATTTGATACAGATGTGAATACATTGAGTAAATTTGATCATATTCGAAAGTTTAAGACGCAAACGAGTTCGAGCAAAACGCCTAGGGAGTATATTGCAGGAGATCCAACGATTCCAGAGTGGTTTCCAATGGACCCGACTATACTTGATAAACCACTGACAGAAGGGGCAGGACAGTTACGCGTTATTTCTCGTTTAGCGTTACGTGCTGCGATGAAAGAAGATAAATTAACCTCCTTTTGGCAAGAAATTGAGAAGATTTTTCCGGTTACAAGCGATCAAACGGAATATGGAGTGCGTGTCATTATCGTAACATCACTAGCGGGCGGAACAGGTTCAGGGATGTTTCTACAAATTGCATTATATTTACGTGAAATGCTTCGAAAAAAACTGCAGCATCACAACATTTTAATACGCGGTGCGTTTCTAATGCCGGATGTGTTAGTGAAGACGAGAACGGTTAGTGCGAAAGAGTTTGAAACGGTGCAAGCAAATGGCTATGCCTCGTTAAAAGAATTACATGCCATTACGCTCGGTTCTACTGGAGAATTATCAAAACGCGGCGGGGTTACGATTGAATTAGAGTATCGACCGGATCAAGTAGATGAGGATGGGAGAACGAATCATACAATTAAACAACATCATTTACCGTACAATTATTGTTTCTTATACGATTACGAAAATTTACATGGACACCATCTGCACAATTTATCAGATTATATGGAGCAAATGGCAAATACGATTTATTTACAGTTATTTAGTCCGATGTCTGCAAATCACTTTGCACAGGAAGATAATCAAATTCAGCAATTGGCAGAATCAAGCGGAAAAGGGCGATATTGCGGGGCAGGAACAGCAAAGATTATTTATCCGTATGAGCACGTGTTAAAATATTGTGCTTTAAAATGGGCTGTGCAAGGTTTAGATGAATCGTGGCTTCATTTAGATCAACTGTTTCAAGAAAAGAAACAAAGATACGATCAAGATGTAAAACGTGGTATGCAGCGTGAAAAGCCAGAGCGTGGGAAGAGTTATTTAGAAGATTTAGAACATCTTGCTACTCGTCCAGAGCAGGCTCATATTTTCTATAGACAAATGTATAACGAAACGCGTGAAGGAGCAGAGGGTGGTAAGGTCGGTGTTGCGAAATCTAAACTGTTTTTAGAAGCTGTAGAAAGCTATGTACAGCGTACGGTGCAAAAAGACGAGGAATTAAATCGTCTGCAGCATGAGTGTAAAATTTCGGCTGCGAAACTGAAAATGATGGAACAAATGAAAGGTGAAGTAGCAAGGGTCGATCATGCGGTTCGTTTATATGCGTATGCGATTCCGAGCCGTGTACATGAACATGTAACGACACTTTTATATGACATGATTGAATCAGACCGTTTTTCACCAAGTGGTTCTGAAGGACAGTCATATCAACTAAATACATGGTTTTTAAAGAAAACGGACTCTGTTCATCCAGTAGCAGCTCGTTTTATGTTGTATGAAATTCGAAAGCAGTTAGTAGAGAAAATGAATCGTTTACATGAAAATAATGAACAGAAGCGTAATTTAATTCAAAACTACGATAAGAAATTTAATGTGAGTAACATTGATGGAACGGTAACAGCTGTACGCCGAGTAGAAATTGCGCAACAACAAGGTTGGTTTGGAAAAATGATTAATAACCAGCAGCGTTTATTTAAAAAGGAATTTGAAGATATTGTAACGCAGTACGTACACAAATTAAACGAATACCGTAAAGAAATGCTATTAGAACTCGTGTATCAATCGCTATATCAAGCAGTTAATAAAATGATTCAATATTGGGAAAGATTTTTTGATAATCTACATGAAACACGTGAAAATTTATTGTTCGAAATTCAAAAACGAAGCAAGGAATTTGAAGGGAAAACAAACCCAACGAATGTATACGTATTAGCTGAAGAGAAGTTACAAGAAAAGATATGGCAAGATATGCAACAACATTTAAATTTAGGTGTATTACCGAAAGATATATGTGCGGAAATTTATATGAGCTTATACGGGGAATATTGCCGGGATGCGAAAACAGAAGAGATTCAATCGAAAAAGGTAGAAGACTTTTATCGTGAGCACATACTAAGCTATTGTTACGATGAATTACAAATACGCTATCGCGATAAATTAGAGCTGAACATCGTTGAAGCATTAAGAAAAGAAGCGGATTATAAGAAGCGTGATCGTGATGAATATGTTCGTGAAAAAATTGAAGACTTGTTCCATTTAGCAAGTCCATTTGTGCCGAAAGTTTCTCATCATAGGGAATTACAATATTGGGGTATACATCCATCTTTAAAGAAAGAACTGCAAGAGGAATTAATGCAAGAAATGTTTAAAGAAAAAGATACAGTACATGAAGCTTTTTCACCATTTGAGGTCATTTGTTATCGTGCGCAT
The DNA here is from genome assembly GCF_007363175.1 of Bacillus sp. BD59S. NCBI lineage: Bacteria > Bacillati > Bacillota > Bacilli > Caryophanales > Bacillaceae > Bacillus > Bacillus sp. BD59S. Next base: position 3,234,213 of record NZ_CP034686.1, on the reverse strand, counting down.
TACGGTTTGTCATTGCAAGACTTTCCTAAGCTTTCGTCTGGACATATTGCAAATGGATTTATGAATGATAAAGGTGATTATTTTCAGTCGTACTATCGCCGAGTAAATAAGTTGAATAGTAAAAAATCTAGTTTAACGCCGCATTTAGATAAGTATTGGCACTTACCGGCATTCATGCCAGACTTAAATGCAACGCAAACGAAGTTAGATTATGATAAATGTAATCGAGCTCTTCTATACGCGTATATGTATCGCTGGATAAGTTTAGTTGCTGTTGATGGCCAGTTCGTGTATCAATATAACGGCGTTGGACGTAGCTTCTTAATTCAGTCGATGGGGAAAAATATTTCAAGCGAAAGTTATAAATTACACAGAGCATTGCTTCATAACCCATTTATTTATGAAAACATCTTGTCCAGATTTGAAGAAGAACAAGAAAAGGCGATGATACAAGGTGGACATTTATATACACATCCATTTGTATTAGGTGCTCAAGATATTAGATGGCTACGTAAAGAGCATGTCCATAATATTTTAGATATGATTTTAATGTATGACCGTGAAGCGAAATATGATCCAACGTTAGAGGAAACTTCTGATGAATTATTAAGGCTATTCCTTGATGAAATTGAGTTATATTTCCAAAACTATTACGGTACAGGTGCGGATATGGTTGCGAAGAAAGAGAAAGAAATGTTTATTAAACAATTGTGGGATCGTTCGTACGCGAAAGGATACGTAGATCCAAATAGTGCGCCTTATAAAAAATGGCAAAATTTATTAAGCGTTCATGATGAAGAAGAAACGCCAAAAACGAATGTATAATGAATGAAAAGGGAATCCTTAAAAGTGGCAATACAACTTTAGAAAAGAGGGATTCTGATGCCGTTTTTAGGAAGTGTATATCAAATATTTGGATTGTATCCAGAAATTTATTATGGAATGATTTCAGCTGAACTTGCGGAGCAGCAAAGATTGGAACAAGCGGAAAACGAAGAACCGGAAACAGAAGCGTAACTATACAGGAATTTTCAAAATAAAAATGATAACACGCTACTTGTTCTTTAAACGTATAAGAACAAGTAGCGTGTTTTGCTATTTAATAATCCCATTTTCTAAAATTTTAATAGTAGGTGCTACTTTCACGTTAGCTTTTGAAAAGGCACTCGGCCAATCGTCGTCAACTTTTTTCCATTCTTCATATTGAAATGCTCTCGCATAATCACCAAATCCGAATGGATCAAGTTTTTGTTTTTGAATGTTGTGGATTAAATCGTTCAAATCTTTGTTTAGTTGTTTTGTAATAAGAGAAGTTAATTTCTTTCTATCTTTGTCTATATCCATGTTGAATGTAAGTTCAGATACAGCAATTTTTAAATCCATTTTAACATTAAATTTGAAGTGGTTATCGCTATAGTCTGTATGGATATCACGATTCATGCTAAGAACATTTATTGTTACGAAATCGCCGCCATCGGTATCTTTTAAATCACTATTACTTTCAACTGAAGTAGAAGGGATTTTCAATGTAAGCGAAACCGGTGTATTCGCTTTCTTTTGTAACAAAAGAAGAAGGGCGCTTTCATAACGATTTAATGACATTTTATAAATTCCGCGAGAAGTTAATAGCGCGGAACCGGTAACGATAACATCTTTTTTACCTTTTTTTATTTCTGAAATAGCAGGTGTGATACCTTTATTAAAAGTTTGCCTGTGAAATTCATGGAATGTCGTAAAAACGGTCCGATTGTACAGTTTGTTCGTATTAATTAAATCTGTTAAATACTCGGGAAGGGCAGGCTTATCTTTAAAGTTATTATATATAACGGAAGAAATGGGACCGTCTACTGCAACCATACGCATGTTTCCAGTGTTTTTAGGATCACGATACCAAACATCAAGGTAAGGCATAGCCCCTTCTTGTTTTAAAAAATTTGTGCTAAATAAAATGAGCTGTAACTTTTCTGTAGATACTAAACCGCCACTTGAACTATTAAACGTTGCTTTTGCTTCTCGAGGTGTACGTACTTTCGCTTCATGTGTTTCGTACTTTTTTTCTACGTCTTCATTAAAAATAGGGTTTACGTGGTACACAATTAATTTTCCTTTTGCTTTTGCGTCAAAGCCGTAAATTAATGAAATCGATTGTTTTTCTAAGTCGAGTCGATCTCCACAGCCTGTTAAAAAGGTTATGAGAAAGTAAAGTATAGTGAAATGAATAAAGCGCCTCATTTAAACTCTTCTCCTTTTCCAATGCTGATAAAGTGTCATGTATAAGAGAAATACGACTGGGAATAGAAAAACGATAAAATAACTGGCAGTTCCCCAAAAGTCTCGCAAAGCACTTATTTGGTAAGAGGAAGGGATATAAAAGAATAAGACAACAATACACCCGAATAATAAAAACCAAATAGGTAAGGAACTCCCTTTTTTGTTAAGTAATTGATTGATTCCATCTGAAGCAGTAAAAATGTAAGGAATGCAAGAATCAAAAATAATGAAGAGATAAAAAGATAAAAAGATAATTTCAAACCGTTCAAGAAATGAAAAGTGAAATGGGGTAACAAGAGAAAGAGTAGGCCATAAAAACTTTGTTATACCGTCTGGACTAAAATAAACAAAAGAGACAAACGTGACTTGAAGATAAATAAATAGCGTAATCAAATTCGCAAGAACAATTCCTTTTTTTGCAGATGATTTATTACTGAGATAAGGATAAAGGACAAATGCAAACTCAAATCCGAGAAACGCAATGATAGTTGATTTTACTGTGTTTAAAACTGGTATCCAGCCTTCTTTAAGGAGAGGAAGAAGATAAATCCAATGCCCATCTTTAAGCGGAATAAACAATAGAAAAGGCATCCACAGTGTGAAAAATACAGTGAAAACAGCGTAGCGACTTATAATAAGAACGCCTTTACATGCGAGCATCAACATTGGAATAGATAGTAAAATCATAATTAAAAACATTGGAGTTCTAGGTAAAATCCAAATGTGAATAACGTATAAGAGGGAAAAAATTAAGGAAATAGCTGCAAGGACAGCATATAAAATCCAAAAAATCATTCCTACTCTTCCTAGCCATTTCCCCAGATAACGAGTCAGTACATCAAGTAAAGTATATCCAGGATGCTTTTCCATGATTTTTACAATGCATAGACTGACTAAAGTAGTGATAGCGCATCCAATAATAATAGACATCCAGCCATCTGTATTCGCCCCTTGTGCAACTTCACGTGGCAGTGTAAGTACACCGAATCCTACTTGAACACCACTAATCGTTAAAATGTATTGAAATAAACTAATCTCCCTCTTTGTACGCTTTGTCACTTATCTTCCTCCGTTCCTTCTATATCGCTTTGCCGATTCTCTTGTTTTAAGTTAAGGGATAGTGGGCGTTTCTTCATTATTTTCCATGGTAAACGTACAAGAATATCTTTTAAATCTGAAGCAAATAACGGAGAAAAAGGACTACCATAAGGAACACCAAGAGATTCCATAGAAAGTATATGAATAATAATGATTGCCATCCCAACCATAATTCCAATGACACCAAATAAAGAGGCAATTATCATCATTGGGAATCGAAGAAGTCGAATTCCTGCAGACATTTCTAGGTTAGGGATGATGAAAGAAGCGACTGCAGTAATAGATACGACGATAACCATGACATTACTTACTATTCCTGCTTGAACTGCAGCTTGTCCAATGACAATCCCTCCTACGACGCCAATCGTTTGTCCAACGGGACCAGGAAGCCGAACTGCAGCCTCGCGGAGCATTTCAAGTACTAATTCCATCAAAAGTGCTTCTAATATAGGAGGAAAAGGAATTTTAGCTCGAGATTCTCCAATCGTTAACAATAATTTAAGTGGAATCACTTCATAATGAAAGGAAATCATAGCAATATAAAGAGCAGGAGCAAAAATTGCAATAAATAATCCAGTGAAACGAAGTAATCGTATAAAAGATGGAATCATTGGTCTGAAGCTGTAATCATCTATCGTCTGAAAAAAAGCTGAAAAGGTCATAGGTCCTATTAATACGCCTGGTGAACGATCTACAACAACAGCAATTCGCCCATCTAGAATATGATGTGCTGTTGTGTCAGGGCGTTCAGTGATAGATAGTTGCGGAAAGAGAGTATAGGAATTATCTTCAACAAATCCTTCTAATTCTCCGGTAGTAAGAATGGCATCCACTTTGATTGATTCGATGCGGCAGGCCATCTCTTGTACGACATCTTCGTTTGCAATGTCTGCTAAGTACAGCAAAAAAACCTTTGAAGTAGCTCGTTCACCAACAGTGAACTCCTTCACTTTCAATTCGCGATTTGGAATATATCGACGAATAAGTGCAAGGCTGTCGCTCGCTACTTCATTAAATCCTTCGTGTGAGCTTTTTATGGAAGTTTCTGTTGTAGGTTCTTCAATACTTCTTTTTGGCGCCGCTTGCGTATCTAGTTCTAACGCTGTAAGCTGTCCATTTATGAATAAAATACTTTTACCATGTAAAAGGGACTGTTCAATGTCTGTCCACTGCTCAACCTTTTTAATATTTCCGATAGAAACAGAGGCTTCCCAAAAATCGTCTTCATTCCACTCTTTAAATAAGAGAGGACGAAGAATGTTTACGTTAATAACAGTTTTGTCTACAAGTCCTTCCATATATATAAGTGCAGCTTCCTGTCCGTTTTTTAATGGAAAAGTGCGTGTTATTAATTCTGGAATACCGCTAAACAGTTTGGACAAGTGCTTTAAATTAAGGGAAAGGGAAGAAGAAATAGATTTATTTAATGTGTGATTAGCTTGCTCTTGGGTAGAAAAAGATTTTTCACCACGAATCCATTTATTAAAAGACCCCATTTGTTCGCTTACTCCTTGTTATGTTTTATCCCGCTTTAATGGGCAGTAAGCCCCCCTCAAAATTTAGCGGAAGCAAAGAGGTTAAGTAGGGGTCGGGCTGCCCATAAAAGCCCGATTGGTGAGGGCTGATAATCAGTGGGGGATGAAGAAAACCCCCCCACTGATTAAAGTTTCACTTTATATGGGTTATTATGGATAGTTCCAAGCTGACATATGCGCAGTTTAAATTTTATATTGTATATTTTTAACTTTAACGCTATAATTATAGTGTTAAAGATGGAATCGTGATATGACCTGTTATGACTCTATCGTTTTATTTATGAATAAATGGATTGGTATTTTAGCAAGATGTGCTAATAAACTACTCCACCATGATAATAACGTGCCGAAATGTGGTGCGTATATTTTCGTGGTGGAGTTTTTTTATTCTCAAAAAGGGGGAAAGACCATGAATAACAACATGGTTCATATTACAATTGACGGAAAAAAGTATACAGCGGAGCCCGGTTCAACGATATTGGGTGTTATTAATGAGAACGGGATTGAACATCCGCAAATTTGTTACGTGCCAGAAGTAGATCCTATTCAAACATGTGACACTTGTATTGTAGAAGTTGACGGAAAGTTAATGCGCTCTTGTTCGACAGTAGCGACAGAAGGTATGAACATTGAACGTAATTCTACTCGTGCGAAAGAAGCACAAACAGAGGCGATGGATCGGTTACTAGAAAATCATTTATTATACTGTACAGTATGTGACAACAACAATGGGAACTGTAAACTGCATAATACAGCAGAATTAATGGAAATCGAACATCAAAAATATCCTTATGAACCGAAAGTAGATGTAAGTGAAGTTGATATGACGCATCCGTTTTATCGCTATGACCCGAATCAATGTATTGCATGTGGTCAATGCGTTGAGGTGTGTCAAAACTTACAAGTAAATGAAACGTTATCGATAGACTGGGAAGCGGAGCGACCACGAGTGATTTGGGATGAAGGAGTAAATATTAATGATTCTTCATGCGTGAGCTGTGGTCAATGTGTAACGATTTGTCCTTGTAACGCTTTAATGGAAAAAACGATGCTTGGTGAAGCTGGATTTATGACGGGATTAAAACCAGATATTCTTGAACCGATGGTAGATTTAATTAAAGAAGTTGAGCCTGGATATAGCGGTATTTTTGCGGTATCAGAAGTGGAAGCGGCCATGCGTGATACTCGTACGAAGAAAACGAAAACAGTATGTACATTTTGTGGTGTAGGGTGTTCATTTGAAGTGTGGACGAAAGGACGTAAAATTCTTAAAGTACAACCTTCTTCTGATGCGCCAGTTAACGCAATTTCTACTTGTGTAAAAGGAAAATTCGGTTGGGACTTCGTAAATTCTAAAGAACGAATTACGAAACCTTTAATTCGTAAAAATGGAACGTTTGTTGAATCTACATGGGAAGAAGCATTGAATGTAGTTGCAAGTAAATTAGGAGCGATTAAAGAAGAGTACGGTAAAGATGCTATCGGTTTTATTTCTTCATCTAAAATTACGAATGAAGATAATTATGTGATTCAAAAATTAGCTCGACAAGTATTTGAAACGAATAATATTGATAACTGCTCACGTTATTGTCAATCACCAGCGACAGACGGATTATTCCGTACAATTGGTATGGGCGGAGATGCTGGAACGATTAAAGATATTGCACAATCTGGTCTTGTTATTATTGTAGGTTGTAATCCGACAGAAGGTCATCCTGTTTTAGCTACACGTATTAAACGTGCACATAAATTACACGGACAAAAATTAATTGTGGCTGATCTTCGTAAAACAGAAATGGCAGAGCGTTCAGATGTCTTTATTAGTCCAAAACAAGGAACAGATCAAGTATGGTTAATGGCTGTTACGAAATATATGATTGATCAAGGCTGGCACGATCAACGATTTATTGATGAGAATGTAAATTTCTTTGAAGATTTCAAAGAGAGCCTTACAGCATATACACTTGAATATGCAGAAGAAGTGACTGGTATTTCGCAAGAAACACTGATTCAAATGGCTGAAATGATTCGTGATGCAGACGGTACATGTATCCTTTGGGGAATGGGTGTAACGCAAAATACAGGTGGATCTGATACTTCCGCTGCGATTTCAAACTTACTACTTGCAACAGGTAATTATCGTCGTCCAGGCGCTGGTGCATATCCGCTTCGAGGCCATAATAACGTACAAGGTGCTTGTGATATGGGTACTTTACCAGGATGGCTTCCTGGATATCAGCACGTTACGAACGATGTGGAACGTGCGAAATTTGAAATGGCTTACGGAGTGAAAATTAATAGTGAACCAGGTCTGAATAATATTGAAATGCTTCACGCGATTGATAAAGGGAAGATGAAAGCTATGTATCTTGTTGGAGAGGATATGGCTCTTGTAGACTCTAATGCGAACCATGTACATGAAGTGTTATCAAGCCTTGATTTCTTCGTTGTGCAAGATGTTTTCTTATCTAAAACAGCTCAATATGCAGATGTTGTATTACCAGCAGCGCCATCTCTTGAAAAAGAAGGTACTTTCACTAATACAGAGCGTCGTGTTCAAAGACTATATCAAGTTCTTCCTACGCTTGGAGATGCGAAGCCAGACTGGTGGATCGTGCAGGAAGTTGCGAATAAATTAGGTGCAAACTGGAGTTATAGCCATCCAAGTGAAATTTTTGCTGAAATGGCAAGTTTATCACCACTATTTTCACAAGCAAACTATGAAGTATTGGAAGGATGGAATAGTTTCCATTGGGGAAGTTTTGATGGAACGAATACACCGCTTCTTTTCCAAGATGGATTTAACTTCCCAGATAAAAAAGCTCGTTTTGCGATTGCTGACTGGGTACGCCCAGCTGATTTCCCAGCTGAATTCGACCTTCATATTAACAATGGTCGTATGCTTGAGCACTTCCATGAAGGGAATATGACAAATAAATCAACAGGTATTCAAACGAAAGTACCTGGCGTTTTCGTTGAAGTTTCTCCAGCACTTGCAAAAGAACGTGGAGTGAAAACTGGTTCATTAGTCCGTCTTGTCTCTCCGTTTGGAGCGTTAAAATTACGTGCACTTGTAACAGACCGTGTAAAAGCGAATGAGTTATATTTACCGATGAACTCTACAGATAATGAAACAGCAATTAATTTCTTAACAGGTCCTGCCGTTGATACGCGTACGAACACACCTGCTTATAAACAGACGAAAGTGCGTATGGAAGTGCTAGAAGTTGATGGCGAAAATCCGATGCCAAAAGCGAATCCGCGTAATAAAAAACGTCACCCTCAAGCTGGCATTGAGGTATATCGTAAGTGGGCACGTCCAGGGTATGTGCATTTAACGGATAAGTAGGAGGAGAAAAATATGGCTGCACCTATAAAAATGATTCAAAAACAAGAATTAACTGAGGAAGAAATAAAACAGAAAAAATTAGATGATTTAAAAGAGCTTCTAGCTAATAATGAAGACTCTCTAAATCAAATGTTTAACATAGTAGGGGAATTGAATGATATTGGCATGTTAGAAGCTGCAAATTCTATGCTAAAGGCGAAAGAACCAATCGCAAAGATTGTTCTTGGCCAAGTGACTCGTGAGCCGGTTACAAATTTAATTAATAATATGATGGGGGCTGCGGGTGCTTTAACAGAACTTGATCCGGAACTTACGAAAAAGCTTATAGGTAGCTTATTAGTAGGTCTAGAAGAAGGTAATGAACATCTAGAGAGTAATAAAAAAGTAGGGGTATTCGATCTTATGAAAGTATTGAAAGATCCAGACATTAACCGTGCTATCGGGTTTGGGCTTCATTTCTTAAAAGGTATGGGTAAAGGGTTAAAAGACGAGTAACCTTCACGAAGTGAATCTTTTCGCCCGAATATTTGTACGAAATAGTTTGGGCGGAAGGCTCATTTTGGTAAAATATATAATAAAGTAAAATGAGGCTTTTGGGAGGTATAATGGTATGTCAAAAAAAGTACATGAATTTAATGATATGATACGAAAACTTCGAAAGGAACTTTTCGGAAAAGGGCCAGAACGAATTCATACTGTTTTTGCTGAAAATATGGCGATTGCGACTCTTTACGGAAACTTAACACCTACTGAAAAATTCATTTCAAGTACGATGGACGGTGCGGAAATGGTTCATATGGCTAGAACGAAAATGATTCAAGAAGTGTATGCTGCGAATTCCCGTGAACATTTGGAGGAACTTGTTGGAGCGAAATTGGTGAATTTGTTTTCAGATATGAAAGTAGAAGAAGATATTGCAGTTTCGGTATTTGTTTTTGATAAAAATATAACGTGAGAGAAGGATACTGATCGTGAAACCGATACAGGTAGAAAGAGAAATCTTTCGTTATGAACAAGGGGCGTTTAAATATATAGAGGACAGCATTGTAACAGAGTTTCCAGTCACGATTAAAATGAACGGACAGGAGTTTGTTACAATGGTTAGTACTCCAGAATATATAGAAGATATGGTAATAGGCTTCCTAGCATCGGAAGGAATTATTCGGAAGTATGAAGATATTGATGATATATGGGTACAAGAGAAAGAAGGATTTGTACATGTCACCACAACAAAAGTAAATCCGTATTACGAACAAATGCAAAATAAACGCTATATTACTTCATGCTGTGGTATGAGTAGACAAGGGTTTGTTTTTGCAAATGATGCATTAAGCGCAAAGAAAATGAATGGCGTTCATGTACAGGTTGCTGCAGAAGACTGTTTTCGATTAATGAAAGAAATGCAGCAATCTGCAGAGACATTTCATCATACAGGTGGCGTTCATAATGCATCTTTGTGCAATGTGAATGGTATTATTTTAAGTCGAATGGATATTGGTAGACATAATGCGTTAGATAAAATTTACGGTTATTGCTTAAAAAATAATATTTCTATAAGAGATAAAATCATTGTTTTTAGTGGTCGTATTTCTTCGGAAATACTATTGAAGGTTGCAAAAATTGGTTGTGAAATCATACTGTCAAAATCAGCTCCAACTGAGTTGGCTTTGCAGCTAGCTGAAGAATTAGGTATTACTACGATAGGATTTATTCGGAATCAATCCTTAAATGTATATACGCATCCGGAGCGTGTTTTAAATATAAAATAAGTAAAAGCGAGGCAATAAATATGAAATCTGTCACATTAGACAAACTACAACGTCCTTTAAAGGATTTACGTATTTCAGTTACTGATCGCTGTAATTTTCGCTGTCGATATTGTATGCCAGAAGAAATATTTGGTCCTGATTACTCGTTTTTGTCTAATGATAAAATTTTATCTTTTGATGAAATTGAAAGGATAACACGTATTTTCGTTTCTTTAGGTGTTAGAAAATTACGGATTACAGGCGGAGAACCGTTACTTCGAAGAGGTCTTCCGCAGCTTATCGAGCGCCTTAATAAACTAGATGGTGTGGAGGATATCGGTTTAACAACTAATGGATCGTTACTTAAAAAGTTTGCTCCTGATTTATATAAGGCGGGTTTATCACGTGTGACAGTTAGTTTAGATTCCTTAGAAGAAGAGCGGTTTTTCTATTTGAATGGTAATAGAAGCAAAGTACAAAGGGTTTTGGAAGGAATACAAGCTGCAGCTGAAGTCGGTATGAAAATTAAAATAAACATGGTCGTTCAAAAGGGAAAAAACGAACAGGACATTTTGCAGATGGCGCAATACTTTAAGGAAAATAAGCATATTCTTCGTTTTATTGAGTATATGGACGTTGGAAATTATAATGGTTGGGATTTAAAAGAGGTCGTCTCTAAACAAGAAATAGTAGATACGATTCATCAAGTTATGCCGTTAGAACGGATAGAAGCAAATTATTCTGGTGAAGTGGCTACTAGGTATCGTTATATAGGAAGCGATGAGGAAATAGGTATTATTTCATCAGTAACAGATTCATTCTGCTCCTCATGTACGAGAGCCCGTATTTCTGCAGAAGGAAAGTTATATACTTGTTTGTTCGCTTCTAAAGGAAATGATTTGAGAGAAATGCTTCGATCTGAATACACTGACGAGGAAATAACAGATGCCGTACGCGATATATGGAACAAACGAGAAGATCGTTATTCAGATGAACGCTTAAGTCATACAAGTACAAAAAGAGCACCTAAAATTGAAATGTCACATATTGGTGGTTGATATATAAGCGTGAGACTATGATGAAGTATATACAAAATGGAAGATGTGCAACGTTTGTAGATTTTCTATTTTATAGTAAAAGTGATGATTGATCTCTCTGTAAAAGATGTGCAGAGAAATTAAGCAGCATTCAAAAACCTTTATTTTGAGGAGGTTTTTTGAAGCTGCTTTTTTATTTGGAGAAAATGGAGGAATTAGTAATGGCATTTCATAAACCGGAACAAATTGCTGAGCTTGTCATTGAGGCCGGTGTTCAAAAAGTAAGTCAGACCTTGCCAGCAATGCTTATTCTCGGTTTTTTAGGAGGAGCGTTTATTGCGATAGGTTTTTTACTTAACATTCGAGTTTTAGGGAATTTACCTGAGCGCTGGGGGAGTCTAGTGAATGTTTTAGGAGGAGCAGTATTTCCTGTTGGACTCATGCTCGTAGTATTAGCAGGAGGAGAATTAATTACGGGAAATATGATGTCACTGTCTATGGCGCTTTATGCAAAGAAAATTACATTGATAAGTGTACTGAATAACTGGGTTTGGATTACTCTCATGAATTTTATTGGGGCAATTTTCGTTGCGTATTGCTTTGGACATCTTGGCGGATTAACAGAGGGAGAGTATTTAAATAAAACAGTAGCGATAGCAGAAGGGAAGTTACATGAATCATTTGGGAGAACTTTAATTTTAGCAATTGGTTGTAATTGGCTCGTCTGTCTTGCTCTTTGGCTCGCTTATGGGACGAGTGATTTTGTCGGAAAAATAATCGGAATTTGGATTCCAATTATGGCATTTGTAGTGATTGGATTTCAGCAAGTGGTAGCAAATATGTTTGTCATTTCAGCAGTTATTTTTGCAGGTCATCTGACATGGATGGACCTTGCTAAAAATTTTGTTCCTGTCTTTATCGGAAATGTAATTGGTGGAGCTGGTTTTGTTGGATTTGCGTACTTTGCTTGTTATCAAAAACAACATTCTAATATGAAATAGAGTTCGTGAGAGGAAGGGTAAGTAATGGCTGAGCGGTATTCACGACAACATTTGTTTAAACCAATTGGGAGTAGAGGGCAAGAAGAAATTCGAAATAAACATGTGTTAATTGTAGGAGTAGGCGCATTAGGAAGTGCAAGTGCTGAAAGTTTCGTACGTGCAGGTATTGGCAAGTTGACCATTATAGATCGTGATTACGTTGAATGGAGTAATTTACAAAGGCAACAATTGTACTCTGAACAAGATGCAAGAGAGAAATTGCCAAAAGCAATCGCTGCTAAAAATCGGCTAGAAAAACTTAATTCGGAAGTACAAATACATGCTTTCGTAATGGATGTGTGTGTAGAAAACTTAGAAGGGCTATTAGAAAATGTCGATGTAATCATTGATGCAACAGATAATTTCGATATCCGATTTATAATAAATGATTTATCACAAAAGCATAATATTCCGTGGGTATATGGTTCTTGCGTTGGATCGTACGGTATGAGTTATACGGTTATTCCGCAAGAGACACCATGTTTACATTGTGTGCTGAAGAATGTTCCTGTTACAAGTGTGACATGTGATACCGCTGGAATTATTAGCCCGACTGTTCAAATCGTCGCAGCATATCAAGTTGCGGAAGCATTCAAAATTTTAGTAGGAGATTTCTCAGCAGTTAGAAAAACATTTTTCATGTTTGATATATGGAGTAATCAAAACCATTTTATAAAACTAGGAAAAATTAAAGCAGACGATTGCCCTTCGTGCGGCTTAAATCGAACTTATCCTTATTTATCATACGAAAATCAAACGAAGGTAGCTGTTTTATGCGGAAGAAATACAGTTCAAATTAGACGAGTAGACAATAGAAAATACAATTTTGATGATATAGAAAAAGTATTAAAAAAAGTGGGGGAAGTAGATCGGAATCCGCATTTACTATCTTGCCAATTAGATGAGTACCGCATCGTTGTTTTTCGGGATGATCGTGTTTTTATTCATGGCACAAATGATATTTCGAAAGCGAAACAATTATATTATCGCGTATTCGGCTAATAGAAAGGGTTGTCAACAATGGAAAGAAGAGTACCAATCACAGTTGAAGAGGCTGTTTGTAAAGTGATGGGATTTGCTCATAACGGTTTAAAGGAGCTACTACCTATTGAATTAGCTTATGGACGTATATTAGCAGAGGATTTAGTAGCTGACCATGATGTGCCGTCATTTAATCGTTCGCCGTATGATGGATTTGCTATTAGAGCAAAAGATACGGATTTAGCAAGTTATGAAACTCCAATTGTATTTGAAGTAGTGGGTGAAATCGGTGCAGGATCGCTATTCGATGAGAAAGTAGGTCCATTTCAAGCAGTTCGAATTATGACAGGAGCGCAAATTCCGAATGGGTGTGATGCGGTTGTTATGTTAGAGCTAACTCTTCAATATGAGGAGGATGGTAACAAATATATGGAAGTGAAGCGATCATTCAAAACGGGCGACAATATTTCTTTTCAAGGTGAAGATGCTCGTAAAGGCACGGTTCTTGCAAAGAAAGGGTCATACATTCATCCAGGCATTTCAGCTCTTCTTGCTACGTTTGGGTATAGCGAGGTACCGGTGGCTAGAAAGCCTGTAATTGGACTATTAGCGACTGGAAGTGAATTACTGGACGTAAACGATTCATTACAGCCAGGGAAAATCCGAAACAGTAATACGTATATGATATTGTCTCAAATTCGAAGAGCGGGCGGAAGAGTAAAATATTTTGGGCAGTTTAGCGATGATTTTCATACATGTTTCAAAGCTGTAAAAGAAGCGCTTGGCCAAGTAGATATGCTCATTACAACAGGCGGTGTATCAGTAGGGGATTACGATTATTTACCAGCTATATATGAAAAGTTAGGTGCATCAGTTCTTTTCAATAAAGTTGCAATGAGGCCAGGAAGTGTTACGACTGTAGCACAATTAAATGGCAAGTTATTATTTGGTTTATCAGGAAATCCATCTGCTTGTTATGTAGGATTTGAATTATTTGTAAGACCGTGTATTCGGACGTATATGTTTAGTGAAAAAGCACATTTAAAGAGAGAAAAAGCGTTATTAGGAGAAGACTTTCTAAAGCCAAATCCATTTACAAGATTTGTACGAGCGAAACTGACATATAACGAAGGGCAGTTAATTGCTTGTCCTTCAGGATTTGATAAATCTAGCTCGGTCTCTTCATTAGCAGAATCGAATGTTTTTATCGTATTACCAGGCGGGACAAGAGGATATAAAAAAGATATGTTTGTGGATGTTCTGTTATTGGAAGATAACGAAGGTAGTGAATGGCCTTGGACATTTCGCAAAGTGAGAGGTGGTTCCAATGGGACAAGTGCTATTTGAGATTGTTGATATACCGATTGTAGTTGAAGAAGTAACGAATAAAGTTGCAAGAAGAGAGGCAGGTGCGATTACAACTTTTATTGGTACAGTGAGAGAATTAACAAAAGGAAAACGAACGCTACATTTAGAGTATGAAGCATATAAACCGATGGCAGTAAAGCAACTTATGAGAATTGGTGAAGAAATTAGTGAAAGATGGCCGGATGCAAAAGTAGCAATTACTCACCGAGTAGGCCGGCTAGAAATAATGGATATTGCGGTAGTCATTGCAGTTTCATCACCGCATCGCAAAGTAGCTTATGAAGCGAATGAATACGCAATTGAACGTATAAAGCGAATCGTCCCAATATGGAAAAAAGAATTTTGGGAAGATGGAACGATGTGGATTGGAGATCAACTTGAAAATACACCATATCCAGCAGGAAAACCGAAGAAGGAAGAATGAGAAAATGATTACAATTTTACTGTTTGCAAATTTGCGTGAGGAAGTCGGATTAGATAGATTCGTAATTTCAGAAAAACAAGAAATGACAGTGCAGCAATTAAAAGAATGGCTCAAAGCAAACTATAGTTTACAATCGCTTGATAGAGTGATGGTGGCTGTTAATGAAGAGTTTGTAACGAATGACGAGGTGATACAAGCTGGAGATATCGTCGCATTCATCCCGCCTGTTAGTGGTGGATAATAAGTGTTTCTTGCAACGGCAAGAAGATGTTGTATATAAAGTGAAACTTTAATCAGTGGGGGTTTTCTTCATCCCCCACT
Source organism: Bacillus sp. BD59S (assembly GCF_007363175.1). Taxonomy (NCBI): domain Bacteria; kingdom Bacillati; phylum Bacillota; class Bacilli; order Caryophanales; family Bacillaceae; genus Bacillus; species Bacillus sp. BD59S. The sequence continues at coordinate 3,219,041 of NZ_CP034686.1, read as the reverse complement.
GATTATTAGTTAAAGTCGGATAAATTCAAATACGAGAAGGGATGAGTTTTATGATTACTCAAGAACAAATAATGAACGCATTAAAGCATGTAGAGGATCCAGAATTACACAAAAGTATTGTAGAGTTAAACATGGTTAGAAATATACAAATGAATGGAACAGAGGTTAAACTTGAAGTAGTGCTAACGATTCAAGGTTGTCCGTTAAAAGCAAAAATTCAACAAGATGTAGAAGAGTCTCTGCAGGCAATTGGTGCATCTAAAGTAGATTTGACGTTTGGTTCTATGACACAAGAAGAACGAGCTGCGCTAACAGAAAAGTTAAAGAAAAATAGTAGAACAGAAACTGGTATGCCGAGCATGCTTCGTCCTGATTCAGGAGTACGATTTATTACTGTAACGAGCGGAAAAGGTGGAGTCGGAAAATCAACTGTAACAATTAATCTTGCAACGGCTTTAGCTCGTATGGGCAAAAAAGTGGGGATATTAGATGCAGATATATATGGTTTTAGCATTCCAGCTATGATGGAAACGCATCAAAAACCAACGATGATTGATCAAACAGCAATTCCAGTTATTAGTCACGGTGTTAAAATCATGTCGATGGGATTTTTTACAGAAGGAAATAATCCGGTTATGTGGCGCGGACCGATGTTAAATAAATGGATTCAAAACTTCCTTGTGAATACGCACTGGGGAGAGTTAGATTATTTACTGCTTGATTTACCACCTGGTACAGGAGATGTTGCCATTGATGTTGCAGCAATGATTCCGCAGGCGAAAGAAATTATTGTTACAACACCACATAATGTAGCTTCATTCGTAGCATCTAGAGTAGGCGTAATGGCAAAACATACGAAACACGAGATTTTAGGTATTGTGGAAAACATGGCTTATTATGAAGAACAAGATGGATCGAAAAATTATCTGTTTGGAAAAGGCGGCGGCGAAATGTTAGCAGAACAATTGCAAACAGAAGTAATCGCACAAGTACCTTTTGTGAAACGTGAAGAAAATGGCGGTTCATCTGTATATGATGAAGATTCTCTTGTTGGAGAAGTGTTTACATCGTTAGCAGAAGATATTATTTATAAAGGATAGAGGAGGAATTTTTATGGCGTGTAATATCGATCATTCTATTGAAGATGTAATGAATAAACTTGAAAGTCAAAAGAGTTTTTTAACTGAAGAGATTTTTAAAGGGTTAAAAAATTTTTTACAAGGTAATCACTCACAAGAAATGCTAAATGATGTATTTCATCTTTTGAAAAAATATGACTTAGTAAGTGAAGAAGAAAGAGAGACGAGAAATACTCAATTATTGCTGATTATAAAATAAATACACTTTGACTTTTGTTTTGTAACAGGAGGGGTAAATGTAATGGATATGAAAAAGATGATTGAAATGATAGAAGCAACAAAAGTGACTAAAGAAGAATTATCGATTTCTACTTTACATCAAGAGCTTGTGAAGTTATATAGTCAAAAAAATGTTGCTCATTATACGGAGCTATTAAAGTATATTTTATCATTATCCGTGCAGCTAAACCTACATCTTGTATTGAAATATTTTGGCGTGCGACCGATTATTGCTGTAGACGAGCGTATGCAATTTCAAGAGATATTTAAATGTTTAGCTAAGAAAGATGATAATGAGGAATGGTTTCTAAATTTCGTTTCTTTATATATGGGGCTAATCGTAGTTCTTCATTTTGATGAAAAAGAGATTGAGAGAAGTTTTTTCGATGCTATGGTAGTGGGGGAAGGGAATGAAATATAAGATTTTGCCCATAACATCTTTCTGTTTAATTGGCTATGTAAATATGAAGGTAACGAATCAATAAAAAGCGTTCTTCAGTTGTTTCCATCGTTTTTTCATGTTACCATTAAGCGAATTTTTCATAGGGAGAGAAAGCGATGAAATGGATTTATTTTCTTATTATTAACGTTATAGCTTTTAGCCTTATGGGTCTTGATAAACGAAAAGCGAAGAAGAAACAGTGGAGAACGCCAGAAAGTACGTTGTTTTTATCAGCAGCAGCTGGGGGAGCAGTTGGAGCTTGGATCGGTATGTATATGTTTCATCATAAAACTCATAAAAAGAAATTTGTTTTCGGCATACCGTTACTTGTTGTAATAACGGTATGTTTATTATTCGTTGTATGAGAAATGTCGAAAGAAATGCAGATTGATTATTGGTAAAGTGAGCATGTAAGACCGTATAATGGAGAAAAAATGAGAAGAGGAGAAAAAGGAAGATGGGGAGTCAATCAGCACAGCAAAAAAAAGGGATTATATATGCGGCTGGTGCGTATACGATGTGGGGAATACTACCAATCTATTGGAAATGGGTTGAGGAAGTCCCTGCAGATGAAATATTAGCACACCGCATCGTTTGGGCGTTCGTGTTTATGTTACTAGTATTAGGTGTTACGAAGAGATTTCGTCAGTTTATTGGGGAGTTCGTGAATCTTTTTAAACGACCTAAATTATTAATGTCATTAACAATAGCTTCAGTCTTGATTAGTGGAAACTGGTTTGTCTACATATGGGCCGTTAATCATAATCATGTCATTGAAGCAAGTCTTGGCTATTATATTAATCCGCTTATTAGTATTTTACTTGGTACAGTCGTTTTAAAGGAAAAGTTAAACTTTTGGCAATACGTTGCAGTTGGTTTAGCTGGAGTAGGAGTTATTATTTTAACAGTACGTTTCGGTGCTATTCCATGGGTTTCTTTATCACTTGCCCTTTCATTTGGCCTATATGGATTAACGAAAAAATTGTTAAACTATGATGCGACAATTGGACTTACGATGGAAACGATGTTAGTGACGCCGTTTGCAATTATTTATCTAGTAATGACAGGAGTACATGGTTTTGGCTCATTTGGCTCTATCTCAATGTTATCGACATTACTATTAATAGGAGCGGGCATTGTTACAGCGTTACCACTTTTTTATTTTGCAAAAGGAGCCCAACTTATTCCGCTTTATATGGTAGGTTTTTTACAGTATATTGCACCAACAATTAGTTTGATTTTAGGTGTATTCGTATTTGGTGAACATTTCACATCTACTCATATGATTGCATTTTTCTGTATATGGGTTGCATTATTTGTATTCTCGGTAGCGAAAACAAAGTTCTTAGTGCAGAAACAACCGAAATTTATAAAAAATAAATCAGCAAAAGTATCATAATGCGTAGTATTTTCTACGCATTTTTCTTTATACTGATACTATAAAGGATTTCCATTATAGCTAGTAGGGAGCTGAGAACGTGGAAACAATTTTACATAACGATCCGCTTATGGCCGCTGTAATTTCATGGTTTTTAGCACAATTAACGAAAGTAGTCTTTAAATTATTTAAAACGGGTGAATTTGATTTCGCAAAGTTTTTCGCTTCAGGTGGGATGCCAAGTTCTCATGCTTCAACTGTTACAGCACTGGCGACAGGTGTTGGCGTTGTGGAAGGTGTGGAAAGTACTTTATTTGCAATTGCTGCTATTTTTGCCATTATAGTTATGTATGACGCTTCAGGAGTAAGGCTTGCAGTAAGTAAACAGGCGAAAATATTGAATGAGTTTTTTCACGGTAGACAAACAGAATATAAGAAGTTAAATGAACTTGTCGGGCATACACCGTATGAAGTAGTAGTTGGTGCTTTATTAGGGATTATTGTCGGAGTAGGATATTGTTTATGAGCAGAGCATTTTATATGTTCTGCTTTTCTTTGTATTTATACATATTCAGCGACCTTCTTGAATATCGTTATACGGATTTCGAAAGGGTGGGTGAGTAACTTGTTATTATATGAAAAAGCGCATGAAGAAATAGCGAGAAGAGCAACTGCACTTCAAACGATGCAACGGCAAGATGGTACGTGGCAATTTTGTTTTGAAGGAGCTCCATTAACAGATTGCCATATGATTTTTTTATTAAAATTATTAGGTAGAGATAAAGAGATAGAACCGTTTGTAAAAAGATTAGCATCACTTCAAACAAATGAAGGAACATGGAAATTGTATGAAGATGAAGTGGGAGGTAATTTATCAGCTACCATTCAATCTTATGCCGCCTTACTTGCATCGAAAAAATATACAAAAGAAGATGCGAACATGAAGCGAGCGGAAAATTTTATTAAGGAACGCGGAGGCGTGGCGCGTGCTCATTTTATGACGAAGTTTTTATTAGCAATTCATGGAGAATATGAATATCCTTCACTCTTTCATTTACCAACACCAATCATGTTTCTACAGAATGATTCCCCCCTCAGTATATTTGAATTGAGTAGCTCAGCACGTATCCATTTAATTCCGATGATGGTGTGTTTAAATAAAAGATTTCGAGTAGGGAAAAAGTTATTGCCAAATTTAAATCACATTGCGGGCGGGGGCGGAGAATGGTTTCGGGAGGATCGGTCTCCGTTGTTTCAAACGTTATTAAGTGATGTAAAACAAATTATCTCGTACCCACTTTCGTTACATCATAAAGGATATGAGGAAGTCGAACGTTTTATGAAAGAGCGTATTGATGAAAATGGAACGTTATATAGTTACGCAACTGCCTCGTTTTATATGATTTATGCTTTACTTGCGTTAGGGCATTCTCCTCAATCATCACTGATTCAAAAGGCTATAGCTGGGATAACATCTTATATATGGAAGATGGAAAGAGGGGGTCACTTGCAAAACTCTCCTTCAACCGTATGGGATACAGCTTTACTCAGCTATGCGTTACAAGAGGCCCGCGTTCCGAAAGATAATAAAATGCTTCAAAATGCAACAGCATATTTATTAAAAAAACAGCATACAAAAAAAGCTGATTGGAGCGTACATGCTCCGGCGCTTATTCCAGGTGGTTGGGGTTTTTCAGATGTAAATACGACAGTTCCAGATGTTGACGATACAACAGCTGTACTAAGAGTGTTGGCAAGAAGTAGAGAGAATGAAAAGGTAAATAATGCTTGGCAGAAAGGGATTGATTGGGTTAAAGGATTACAAAATAATGATGGGGGCTGGGGAGCTTTTGAAAAAGGTGTGACGAGCAATATATTAGCAAATTTACCAATCGAAAATGCAAGCGATATGATTACAGATCCTTCTACACCAGATATTACAGGGAGGGTGTTAGAGTTTTTCGGGACATATGCGCAAAATGAATTACCTGAGAAACAAAAACAAAGTGCGATAAATTGGTTAATGAATGTACAAGAGGAGAATGGATCATGGTATGGGAAATGGGGGATTTGTTATATATATGGTACGTGGGCTGTTATGACAGGATTACGGTCATTCGGAATTCCATCTAGTAATCCATCATTAAAACGAGCAGCTTTATGGCTTGAACATATACAGCATGAAGATGGTGGATGGGGAGAATCATGCCACAGTAGTGTGGAGAAAAGGTTCGTTACTTTACCATTTAGTACACCATCCCAAACAGCATGGGCGTTAGATGCTCTCATTTCTTACTATGATATAGAGACGCCAGTTATTCGAAAGGGTATTTCATATTTGCTTGCGAATCCTTATGTGAATGAAAAATATCCTACTGGAACAGGTTTACCAGGAGGGTTTTATATTCGTTACCATAGCTATGCTCATATATATCCACTACTTACTTTGGCACATTATATAAAAAAATATAGAAAATAAACCGAGAGATATCTCTCGGTTTATTTTGTTGGGTAGTAGGTCCCTGTTGAAAAGAATAAGGTTGTGCTTTCCTTATTTTTCAGTTGACTGGCGTTTTTGACGTGCATCAGCGGCATTTGCACGTGCGTTTGCTTCTAAGTCATTGTGGTCAGCAAGTTCACGAGAGAACTCTACATCAATGCCATCAGTAGCTTTGTTTTGTTTGAAATTTTTTTTGTTCATTCGACACAATCTCCTTGCACTTTATGCGACGTTGCAAAGTTAGTTTGACACAAATAGACTTTTTTATACAAAGAGGAATTGGAAAGTAAAAAGCCGAAATATACAGTATAAGTAATAGAAATGGGGGATAGGAATGGAGTTTTTAAATGGGAAAACAGCTGTTGTAACAGGAGCTGCACAGGGAATTGGAAAAGAGATTGCAAGGGTTTATGCAAAGCTAGGGGCGAAAGTATTAATTAGCGATGTAAATGAAGAGGAGCTACAAAAAACGACACGTGAGTTATCGGACGAAGGATATGAAGTGTGCTCATATCGATGTGATGTGAGTAATCAAAATGAAGCGAAATCGTTAATTGAATATGCGGTTCAAAAATTCGGTACATTACATATTTTGGTGAACAATGCTGGCATTACAAGAGATGCAATGTTACATAAAATGGAGAAGTCTGCTTGGGAACAAGTATTACAAGTGAACTTAACTGGTGTTTTTTATTGTATGCAACCAGCGCTTCTTTACATGAGACAACAAGGGTATGGACGCATTATTAATATATCTTCAATTAGTAGAGAAGGAAACATAGGTCAAGCGAATTATGCAGCTACGAAGGCAGGCGTTGTAGGTTTAACGAAAACGGCAGCGAAAGAAGTTGGAAGTTTCGGTATTACGTGTAATGCAATTTGTCCAGGATTTATGGATACAGATATGACAAAAACGATACCAGATAAAGTGAAAGAAAAGATGGTTGGCGCGATTCCAGTTGGTAGAATTGGAACGCCAGAAGATATTGCGAACGCAGCAGCCTTTTTAGCATCAGAATACGCATCCTATATTACAGGAGAAGTATTAAATGTGAGCGGAGGACTGCAAGTTTAAAGGAATACATAATGAAAAGAACCTGACCGGATAGGTCAGGTTCTTTCTCCTTAATTTAAGTTAAGCCAAACGCTCTTCACTTCTGTATAGTTATTTAATGCATAAGATCCCATTTCACGACCAAGACCGGATTGTTTAAATCCTCCAAATGGAGATGCTGCATCAAAGACGTTATAACAGTTTACCCATACTGTACCAGCACGTACTTTACTTGCAACGTAGTGTGCTGTTTTAACATTTTCTGTCCACACACCAGCTGCTAAGCCGAATTGTGATTTATTTGCACGTTCAATTACTTCATCAATATCGTTAAATGGTATTGCAGAAATAACTGGACCGAAAATTTCTTCTTTTGCGATTGTCATTTCATCATTAACGTCAGCGAATACAGTAGGGGAAACGAAGTAGCCTTGATCGAATGGATTACTTCCTCCGCAAAGTACTTCAGCACCTTCTTCAATTCCTTTTTCAATGTAGCCCATTACACGTTTTTGCTGTTCTTCAGAAACGAGAGGACCAATTGTAGTTTCTGGACTTAATCCAGCACCTTGATTTAATTTTTTAGAATAAAGGACAAGGTCAGCCATGACATTATCATACATTTTCTTCGGAACAAATAAACGTGATCCAGCAGAGCATACTTGTCCTTGGTTAAACATAACACCAGAAAGTGCACCAGGAATCGCGCGAGATAAATCAGCATCTGGCAGGATGATATTTGGTGATTTACCGCCTAACTCAAGTGTAACGCGCTTTAATGTTTCAGATGCTTGGCGCATAATTTGCTTACCGACTGGAGTAGAACCAGTAAATGCAATTTTATCAACGAGTGGATGATTAACAAGAGCTTGTCCAGCTGATTCACCGAATCCAGGAACGATATTAATAACACCTTTCGGGAATCCAGCTTCTTCAATTAATTCAGCTAAGTATAGAGCGGATAGTGGAGTTTGTTCTGCAGGTTTTAAAACGATTGTACATCCTGTAGCAAGCGCTGCTCCCATTTTCCACATTGCCATAAGAAGTGGGAAGTTCCAAGGGATAATTTGACCAACGACACCAACAGCTTCATGGCGTGTATAGTTAAAGTAATCACCGGAAACAGGGATTGTTTGACCAACGATTTTCGTCGCCCAGCCGGCATAATAGCGCATATGTTCAATTGCGAGTGGTATGTCTGCTGCCATTGTTTCACGGATTGGCTTTCCGTTATCTAACGTTTCAAGTTGTGCAAGCTCTTCTTTATGTTCTTCCATTAAATCAGCTAACTTGTACATAAGCCGGCTTCGCTCAGCAGTGCTCATGCGAGACCAAGGACCTTCGTCAAAAGCCATGCGAGCTGCAACTACAGCTTTATGAATATCTTCGCGACCAGCTTCAGAAACGACGGCAAGTGTTTCGCCAGTTGCTGGATTAGGTGTGTTAAATGTTTTTCCGGAAGCGCTTTCAACGAATGATCCATTCACATATAACTTTTTTGTACCTTGAAGAAATTTCTCTACCTTTTCATGAAGATTTACAGCTAGTTGACTCATTGTATAACCCCCTTGAAAATATAATTAAACGCAGTACGAGACGGCGTTTATTCCGAAATCAAGGATGTAGGAACTAGATGGAAAGCCTCTAATTAAAATCATAATTAACAAATACTGAAAATTCAAATTTCATTTGTGTTACAATTGTAAAAAATATGTAATGTAAGAGAATCTTCTATATGATTATAAAAAATCCTGCTTGTTTTTGCTTTCTAGTAGGAAAAACTAGAAGAACAGTGGTACAATAATACATCGTGAGAGGAGGGAGAAAAATGAAGAATTATCATGATGATCCACGCTTTCGAATCGCCCATAGAGAAGCGTTAATTGGTCTTGGACTTGCTATTATCAATTTTATAATATGGTACGGATTTGCTTATGGGCTTGGTAGTAAAAATCCAAGTGAATATACATATGTATTTGGTTTTCCAGCATGGTTTTTTTATAGCTGTATCGTTGGATTTATCGTTATGGTTATTTTACTTAGTTTAGTTGTTCGTTTTGTATTTCAAGATATTTCACTCGATGAGGAAGAAAAAAGTGAGGAATAATAGATGAATTGGTATGTAATCATTCCAATGATAATTTCGTTTATCGTTGTATTTTTAATTGGTGTATATGCTTCAAGACGTGTACAAGCGACTGCTCATAATAAATTTTTGCAAGAATATTTTTTAGGTGGGCGTGAGCTCGGTGGTTTATTATTAGCAATGACAATGATTGCTACGTACGGTAGTGCTAGTAGCTTCATTGGTGGCCCTGGTATAGCATATAATATGGGGCTTGGATGGGTATTGTTATCTGCGATTCAAGTTGTAACAGGGTATATCGTTTTAACGGTTATCGGTAAAAAGTTTGCCATTATTGCTAGGAAGATGGAAGCTATTACTCTTATCGATTATTTAAAGGGAAGATACAATAATAAAGCAGTTGTCATACTTTCTGCGTTATGTATTATTATCTTTTTATTTTCAGCAACAGTAGCTCAGTGGGTCGGCGGTGGCCGATTAATTGAGTCACTAACGGGTCTCTCTTATACAACAGCACTATTTTTATTTACTTTTTCTGTACTTGTTTACGTATTAATTGGTGGATTTCGTGCAGTTGCTTTATCAGATACGTTATTAGGTATCATTATGTTAGTTGGAACGACAATCATTTTAATCGCTACTGTCGTTGCCGGTGGTGGAATTGAAAAGATTATGCAGGAACTTGTTCAAATCAATCCGAATTTAATTACACCATTCGGAGCAGATGGTAGTTTAACAAAATCATACGTGACATCATTTTGGATTTTAATTGGAATTGGCGTTGTTGGTTTACCGCAAATTAGTGTGCGTGCCATGTCTTATAAAAATTCAAAAGCGATGCATCAAGCATTAATAATTGGAACAGTTGTTGTAGGTACAATTATGATTGGTATGCATTTAACAGGTGTATTTGCACGAGTTGTACTTCCGGGTATAACGGTACCGGATAAAGTCATGCCGCTACTCGCGATGGAAGTGTTACCACCTTGGTTAGCCGGTGTTTTCTTAGCTGCACCAATGGCAGCCATTATGTCTACAGTAAACTCGTTATTGCTACTTGTAAGTTCATCAATCATTAAAGATATATACGTAAATTACATAAATAAAGATGCAGCAGATAGTACGATTAGAAAAGGAAGTTTATGGATTACTGCTATCGTAGGACTGCTCGTTTATGCAGCAGCAATTAAACCACCAGATTTTTTAATATGGTTAAATTTATTTTCTTTCGGTGGATTAGAAGCAGCATTCATTTGGCCGATCGTATTAGGGTTATATTGGAGAAAAGGAAATGCAACAGGAGCGCTTGCCTCTATTTTAGTTGGGGTAAGCTCATATATGTGTATCCATCTTTTCTATCCGAATCCGTTCGGTATACATACAGTTGTCTTCCCGATTTGTTTTGCGTGTATCGCTTACATCATTGGAAGTATGAGTGCTATGAAAAAAAAAGTATAGGTTAGAGGAAGAACGTAGTCTTTATAGGACTGCGTTTTTTCGTATGAATTTGTTCTTTTTTATTCTGTATATCTATGACTATTCATAAATTAATAACAATTGAGGGGATGGAGTTGAGGTCGATGAAAAAAGTGTTATTTTTGGGAGACCCGGGAATTGATGACTCTTTAGCCATCATGTATGGAATTATGCATCCTGATATTGATATTGTTGGTGTTGTAACGGGATATGGAAATGTAACACAGGAAAAGGCAACGAGTAATGCAGCATATTTATTGCAAATGGCAGGGCGAGAAGATATACCTGTTATTAATGGTGCAAAAATCCCTTTATCCGGAGATGTTACAACGTATTATCCAGAAATTCATGGGGCAGACGGTTTAGGACCAATTAAACCTCCAAAAACTTTTTCACCAAATATAAAACCTTTTTGTGCTTTTTTTGATATTCTTGAAAAGTATAAAGGAGAATTAATTATAGTTGATGCAGGTAGGTCAACGACACTAGCGACAGCATTTATTTTAGAAAAGCCGATGATGAAGTATGTGAAAGAATATTATATAATGGGCGGTGCTTTTTTAATGCCTGGAAATGTGACACCAGTCGCAGAGGCGAATTTTCATGGTGATCCCATTGCGTCACAATTAGTGATGCAAAATGCTAAGAATGTGACATTAGTGCCACTTAACGTTACATCTGAAGCTATTATTACGCCGGAAATGGTAAAATATATTACAAAACACTCTAAAACGAGTTTTAATAAGTTGATCGAGCCGATATTTACGTATTATTATAAAGCATATAAAAAGTTAAACCCGAAAATAACAGGTAGTCCAGTACATGACGTCGTTACAATGATGGTTGCAGCAAATCCGTCCCTTTTGGATTATGTATATCGCCGAGTCGATGTAGATACAGTTGGAATTGCAAAAGGAGAGAGTATTGCTGATTTCCGGCCTCAACCTGACTCAAAAGCATTAAAAAATTGGGTGCGAATTGGTTGGTCGTTACATTATAAAAAATTCCTCGAAGATTTCGTTAAAATTATGACGTAGACATAATGGGAGAATACAAGTTAAAATAATGGAGATGATTACTAAAATAATCATCTCCATTATTTTGTTTGTAAGAGATAGATAGAGACGAGTTACACAATAGGAGAGGAATTTTACTTGAAAAAAACTATAGTATGCGCAGTGATTGTGGGTATTTTCATTTTGCTAATATCGGGTAACTTTTTAGTGAAAAAAGTGTGGAGTTCAAATAATGATGATGCACAGTATATCGCATCCTTTATTGAAGAACATAAAGATGAAAAAAATAGTGCGCTTCTAGTAAAGAGAAATGATAAAGTTGTTTATTCTGTCAATCCTAACGTTGTATTGCCAGTTGCTAGTACAATGAAATTAATTGTGGCGCTTGAATATACGAAACAAGTTACGGAAGGGAAAATTGATTCGTCTAGTTTTGTTTCCATTAATGACGTGAATCGGTATTATGTACCGAATACAGATGGTGGTGCGCAAGATAGATGGCAAAGATATTTGGAGAAGACAGGCAAGATAACTGAAGGAGCGGTTTCTTTAGAAGAAGTGGCAAAAGGAATGGTTAAGTTTAGTTCGAATGCGAATGCTGAATATTTAATGGAAGTGTTAGGATTAGATAATATTAATCGGAATTTACAAAGTTTATCGCTTCCAGCACATCAGCCGCTATTTCCAATCGTTTCATCTTTATACATTCCAGGATATTTGCATAAAGAATTACATGTTCCGAAATATAAAATAGAGAAAAAGTTAAAAGAAATGTCTCAAGAGCAATATCGTGAATATGCAATGATTATTCATGAACGCTTAAAAAAGAAAGGGCCATTATTACAGAAGGAAATTCCACTTTATTTAGAGGAACGTTATGATAAAATTTGGTCAGATCGATTGCCAGCTGCTTCTGCAAACGATTATATGGTACTGCTTCAAAAGGCAAATCATAAAGGTGGCCTGACAGAAGCAGAAGAAAAAGTATGGGCGAATATCGTTGAAACAGATATGAGCGCTAAGAAATATCGTAAAACATTTAGACATGCAGGGCAAAAAAATGGTTATACGCCATGGACAGTTACAAAAGCAGTTTATGCGATGGATAAACGCGGGAACTGTACAGAAATTGTGTTCTTAGCAAATAATTTAAATGAGGACGACAGTGCAGAAATACGAAAACATTTAGCGAACTTACATTTCCAAGTGTTGCAAAGTGATAAGTATGATGCGACTTTTATTAAGTAAACTCGGTGCTTTCTGCATCGAGTTTACTTTTGTATACAAGCACTTTTTTCCTATCTCTGGGTATGATGGGTAGTAATACTTAGGTGAGAGGGGAAAAGGTGATGAAACAAAGTAAAGAAGAGTTTATAAAGGGTGAAGGCGCTAATTTCCCTGGGAAAACATATGTAGATTGTGTATTACAACATGTATTTGAATTTCAGCGAAATTACTTATTGAATGATATGTTTCAAGTGCATAAAGCGCATATTGCGATGCTGACGGAAGAAAATTTAATGAAAAAGGGAGAAGCTAAAGTTATATTACACGCATTAAAAAAGGTAGAGGGAATGCCAAAAGAGCAATTGCTTTATACAGAGCAGCATGAAGATCTCTTTTTTTTAGTGGAACATTTAATTTCTCAAGAAGCGAAAAGCGATTTTGTAAGTAATATGCATATTGGTAGAAGTAGAAATGATATGGGTGTAACGATGTATCGCATGAGTTTAAGACGATATGTATTACGATTAATGGAACATCATTTGTTATTGCAAGAGAGTATATTGGAACTTGCTGCTGATCATAAGGGAACGATTATGCCAGCGTATACACATACACAACCAGCACAGCCAACAACATTTGGTCATTATGCGTTAGCGATTTATGATACGATGCAGAGAGATTTAGAACGCATGAAAAAAACGTACAAACTTTTAAATCAGTCCCCAATGGGAGCCGCTGCGCTTTCTACAACAAGTTTCCCAATTAAACGAGAGCGAGTTGCAGATTTACTTGGATTTACTAATGTAATTGAGAACTCATATGATGCTGTCGCTGGAGCGGATTATTTATTAGAGGTTAGCTCGTTACTTATGGTAATGATGACGAATATGAGTAGATGGATTCATGACTTCTTACTATTAGCGACGAAAGAATATGATGGTATTACTGTTGCAAAGCCATATGTACAGATTAGTAGTATTATGCCGCAAAAGCGAAATCCAGTTTCAATTGAGCACGCCCGTGCAATTACCAGTAGTGCTTTAGGGGAATCATTTACAGTATTTCAAATAATTCATAATACACCGTTTGGTGATATTGTTGATACAGAGGATGATTTGCAGCCGTATTTATATAAAGGGATTGAAAAGGCTATTCGTGTTTTTTCTATTATGAATGCAGTTATTCGAACGATGAAAGTAGCGGAAGAAACGTTGAAAAATCGTTCCTATAAACATGCAATTACGATAACTGATTTCGCAGATGTTTTAACAAAAAACTATGAAATTCCATTCCGGCATGCGCATCATGCAGCAAGTGTTATTGCAAGTATGTCATTGGAGCAGAAAAAGGAGCTTCATGAATTACATTTGAAAGATGTGAATATGTACTTACAAGAAAAATTTAATATAACTTTATTAGAAAAAGAGTGGAAAGAAATTATATCGCCAGAAGCTTTTATACAAAAAAGAAATGTATACGGTGGGCCGAGTAAAAAAGAAATGGAGCGCATGATTAACAATCGAAAAGAGTCATTTCGACAAGAAGAAGAGGTATTTGAAAAGGAAAAACAGAGAATTTTACAAGCTGAAAATAATTTGAATACGTTAGCTTCAAATATTATTGAATCGTAAAAGAGGAATCTAGTGAATTAATCGCCAATACCTTAATAAAACTATAAATAGAGGGAAGAGATTGTCGATGATTCAATTGCATGTATATGAAGAGATTGTTAATTTTAAAGAAGAGGTTACATCATTTCTAGAAAAGAATGAGCAGGAAAATAATCTCATATTAGGCGTATTACAAATGGTCCGGCAACCGATATTTATGGGGATAGCAAAACAAGGAGAAGAAATTGCAGTTGTATTTCTTCAAACAGAAGAGAAGAAACAAATCATTGTTGCAACTTCTGAAATTTCGGGAGTAGCTATCAAGGAGCTTGCAACAGAGTTAACGAAAATATATCCGGATATTCCTGGATTAATTGGTAATAAGAAAGTTGTACAGAAGTTAGCGGAAGAGATTGCGGTGTTAGAAAATAAGAAAGCGAATGTTGTAATGGAGCAAGGTATATATGAATTAAAACAAGTGAAGAAAAAGTGGAACGGAGATGGAGCCTTTCGAGAAATAAATAGTGATGAGATACCATTAATAGAAAAATGGATATATCAATTTTGCAAAGATGTGAATCTTCCTACTACGAAAGAAGAAGCAAAACAAACGGCACAGACATTAATCATTAATCATCGTTTATTTGGTCTAGAAGTAGACGGAAAACTTGTTTCTGTAGCAGCAAAAACACGTCCAACCAAAAATAATATAACAGTTAATTTCGTATATACGCATAAAGAAGGAAGGAAAAAGGGATACGCATCTAATTGTGTAGCGGCACTTAGTCAACGTATGTTAGATGAAGGGTACAATACGACTACGTTATATACTGATCTAGCGAATCCGACATCGAATAAAATTTATCAAGAAATTGGTTATGAGCAAATTGCGGAGTCTGTGCTTATATTTTTAGAGAAGTAGAACAAAAAGGCGTGCTAAAATAGCACGCCTTTTTGTTATTCATCAATTCTAATAACCTCGCCTTGAGGGAAGTCTTCGGCTTCTAGTAAGTTACGAATAGCTTTCGCAACGTATTCGGGTGATAATAGCTTTCCTTCTTCTTTTAATGCGATGAATCGATCTAAATTTGTGAAGTCTTCTTTATTTGTTTCGCGAATTTGTGCTTGCATATTTGTATCAACAACACCGGGTGCAAAAGAGACGATTTTTACTGGATATTCTTTTTCTGCTTCTTCGGTTGCTACGCACTGTGTAAACATATTTACGCCAGCTTTCGTTGTACAATAAGCGCCCCAGCCAAAGTAAGGGTTTTTTCCTGCACCAGAAGAGATGTTTATAACACGTTTATCTACTTTCCATTCTTTCGTATGTTTCATGAAAGTGGAGGTGAGAACCATAGGTGCAAGTAAATTAATGTGAACGTTCGTAATGAATTGTTCACTTTCTGCTTTTTCAATTGGCTTCATAGGAGCAACCGTACCCGCATTATTAATTAAATGAATAGAAGATACACTGTCTTCTTGAATAGATGAAATGATTTTGTTAAAGTTCGTTTCTAAATTATGTACATCTTGAAGATCTAAGGAGTGGAAAACACAATTGCTATTATATTGTTCTGCGAGTTTCGTAAGCTCTTTATTTTCTCTTCTAGAAATAGAGATGACAGTTGTATTTTTTTCTAACAATTGTGTGGCAATAGCCTCACCTAAACCTTGTGAAGTTCCTGTTATGATAACGTAGCGCATAGTTTTATAAACTCCTCTCACATGTGCGGAATTTTGTTGGACAACGTACATTGTATAGTTTGTCTACATTTTATAGTATAGAGCACTTTTTACTATAAATGAAATGAGATGATTGTGTGCCTTTTATGAATCGCTTTACGACAACAGTAACTGGTGCCGTCACGTTCACTGGGAACACGTTAGGACTAAGTCCGACATCACCTGCACCAGGTAATAACTTTGGTACGATTGATGTATTCACAACGGTGAATACATCACTTCAAGTACCTGGATTCCCAGCAGGAACGACGAATGATTGGCCATTAAATTCTTCAAGTGCAATTTTGAATCTTCCAGCAGGAAGTAGCGTCTTATACGCAGAACTTGTGTGGGCTGGCACATACCGGACTGATACGGAGGATGTTACTGCGTTTTTAAATGATGATATCACCTTTACAACACCAGTGGGAACATTTTCTGTTGCACCAGACCCAGCAACTGCGCAGCAAGGTTCAGTAGGGAAGCAGTTTTATTATAGTCGCTCTGCTAATGTAACGAACCTTGTTAGTGCGGCTGGGGCCGGCACATATACAACAGGTGCTGTGCCTGCAGCAAGAACATCAGCTGATTCAACAATTAGTCGTTCAGTTGGCTGGACGCTTGAGGTAGTTTATCAAAATGCGAGTTTACCACTAAGGAATTTATCAGTGTATGCAGGACAAGAAATTATTGAGGCTTCATCCCCGCCAGTTGATGCTACTATTTCAGGATTTGCTACTCCAGCTACAGGAGTTGTTACAGGAAGAGTGCTCGTAACTGTTCAAGAGGGAGATTCCAACATTTCTGGAGATCAACTTCGCTTTGGACCAAACCCAAATGCTACAGTTGCATTATTCGGACCGAGAAATCCGGCAAATAATTTCTTTCAATCTCAAATTTGTAATGACTTTGGGGAATTAGATACAACCGGAACGTTTGGAGATTTGAATCAGCCATTAGGGATAGCTTTGGCTGTTCGAAGACAAGGGTGGGATATTACAAACGTAGATGCTTCATCATCATTAGTAAATAATCAAACGTCAGCAACCGTTCGGTTCGTTACAAATGGTGATGGTTATGCAGCGGCTGGTTTTGGTGTTCAAATTGATGCGACGGGACCGATTATAAATCCTGTCAAATCTGTTGATAAAGCAGTTGCAGGTATAGGAGATATTCTCACTTATACGATTACAGTTCCGAATACAGGAACAGGAAGTGCGGACAACGTTGTATTACAAGATAGTATTCCGAACGGCACAACATTTATAGCTGGTAGTGTAACGGTAGGTGGAGTAACACAGCCGAGTGCAAACCCTGCTAATGGAATTAATTTAGGAACAATCCCAAATAACACGCAAAGAATTGTTACATTTCAAGTTCGAATAACATCATTCCCGAACCCAAATCCTATTCCAAATCGCGCAATGGCGTCCTATCAATTCCGTCCTTTCGTCGGTAGTCCACCTATTACAAGTACGTCTTCTTCAAATACAGTACAAACGACAGTGAATCAAGCAACTATAAGTATGCAAAAATCTGTAGATTTACAGACAGCAACACTTAATGATGTATTAACATACACGGTTAATGTGACGAATAATGGAAATGTTACTGCAAACAATGTTATTTTTGTTGATAGTATCCCTGCTGGCACAACATTTGTTCCAAATAGTGTTACGGTAAATGGGATAGCACGTCCAGGAGCAAATCCAGCAAGTAGTATTAATCTAGGAAGTATTAATGCATCGCAAACGACTGTAGTGCGCTTTCAAGTTCGAGTAACATCAAACCCTCTTGTCAATCCAATTCCAAACCGTGCGAGTGTAACATTTAACTTTACTCCAGTGCCTGGTCAACAACCAGTTTCAGGGCAAGCGACAAGTAATACTGTAGTTACTACAATTAATATAGCTGATATAACAACGAGAAAAACAGTGGATAAAGCTTTTGCAACGGTTAACGACGTTCTTACGTACACGGTAACAATTCAAAATACAGGAAATGTACTTGCGACGAATGTTATTTTTCAAGATCCAATCCCAACTGGAACGACTTTTATCACAAATAGTGTAACTGTAGATGGAATTTCGCAACCTGGGGCAAATCCGGCAACTGGGTTTACAGTTGCTAACATATCTCCAGGTGGGACTAGGACAGTTACATTTCAAGTACGAGTAACATCTACGCCATCAGGAGGTACGATTGCGAATCGTGGAAATGTATCTGCTAATTTCGTCGTTATTCCGAATCAGCCACCGATAACGATTAATAGACAAACGAATACAGTTGTGACACAAGTTAATACAGGCGGTTTAAATGTAATAAAAGAAGTAAATACCGCTCAAGCGGCAGTGGGGGATACTTTAACATACACGATTGCCGTTCAAAATACAGGGAATGTTCCGCTAACAAATGTATTTTTCCAAGACCCTATTTCTACTGCTGTTTCATTTGTTGCAAATTCTGTAACAATTAATGGAGTATCGCAAAGTGGATTGAATCCGAATACAGGATTTTCTCTTCCCAATATTCCTGCGGCTCAAACAGTTGTAGTCACATTTGACGTATTAATTGTACAGGATCCAGAAAATGAAGATATTTTAAATCAAGCAAATGTAACAGCCAGTTTTCAAGTGAATCCGAGCGAACCGCCAGTAACGATCAATGTTCCGAGTAATGTTGTGAATACAACTGTACAATCAGGCAATTTTGAAGTTGTGAAATCAGTGAATACGGATGTTGCAACGGTAGGGGATGTTTTAGTATATACAATTGAAATCATAAATGCAGGTAGTGTACCAGCTACAAATGTATTTTTCCAAGATTCAATTCCACAAGGGACATTATTTATTGAAAACAGTGTATTTGTTAATGGTGTTTTACAAGAAGGGGCAGATCCAGAACTTGGATTCCCATTAAATGATTTGCCTACTGGCGCGAATGTAATTGTTACGTTTGAAGTGTTAATTGATGAAATTCCCCCAGGAAATAATGTTGTAAATAATGCGAATGTCACTGGAGATTTCCTTGTAAATCCAATAGAGCCACCGATTACTGTAACGGTACCAAGTAATACTGTTATGACAGTCGTGAATTCTTCAGGGTTAAATGTAATGAAAAGTGTAAGCGCTACTGAAGCAGGAGTAGGAGATAAGTTAACGTATACAGTTCGTATACAAAATAGTGGAACAGTAGCAGCAACAAGTGTATCATTCCTTGATCCGATTCCTTCTGGAACAACATTTGTAGCAAATAGTGTAACAATAAATGGAACACCTCAACCAGGTTTAAGCCCAACAACTGGATTTCCACTTGCTAATATTCCAGTAGGAGGGATGGTAACAGTTGCTTTTCAAGTGACAATCACGAGTGTACCACCAAATAGGGTTCTTCCGAATAACGCGAATGTAACTGCGGATTTCCAAGTAAGTCCTCTCCAGCCGCCAGTTACAATTGTAACGATTAGTAATATTGTTGTGACACGAGTAAATGTAGGTTCAATTAATGTGATGAAGAGTGTAAATACGCCACAAGCGGGCGTAGGTGATACGTTAACGTATACGATTCTTATTCAAAATACAGGAACTGTTCCTGCAACAAATATTATTTTTCAAGATCCGATTCCGCCTGGGACTGCGTTTGTAGCAAATAGTGTGACGATAAATGGAGTCGTTCAGCAAGGTGCGGATCCTATGGCAGGATTCTCAGTACCAAATATTCCGGTCGGACAAACGGCCACGATTACGTTTCAAGTTACAGTGAAGAGTATTCCGAGCGGTGGAAATGTTCGAAACCAATCGAACGTTACTGCAAGTTTTCTTATAAATCCAGCAAACCCTCCAATAACGACTATTACAAATAGTAATTTTGTAGTGACGCAAGTAAACACAGCACAATTAAATATACAAAAATCTGCATCTGTACAACAAGCAGCACTTGGAGAAACTTACACATATTCTGTTGTCATTCGAAATAACGGTACAGTAACAGCAACGAATGTCTCATTCCTTGATCCAATTGCTCCAGAAACAACATTTGTAGCAAATAGTGTAACGATAAATGGAACGCCTCAACCTGGATTCGATCCGAATATAGGTTTCACGCTTCCTAATATTGTGGCTGGTACATCATTGACAGTAACGTTTCAAGTGATAGTTGTTGCACCATCAACGCTTGGGGCAGTTCTAAACACAGCGTCTGCTACAGCTACTTTCTTATTAAATCCTTTACAACCACCTGTAACAACAACGAATTCAAGTAATACAACGGTAGTTACAATACCGTTACCTCCTCCTGGTGAAGTAACAGCAACTAAAACAGTTGACGTTGCAACTGGAGCGGTTGGGGATGTATTAACGTATACCGTGCTCATTTCAAACGTAGGAATTATACCAGTTACAGATGTGTTCTTCCAAGATGTCATACCAGAAGGAACGACATTTGTAGAAGATAGTGTAACGATAGGTGGGGTGCAGCAACTTGGATTTAATCCAGAAATAGGATTTACAGTTACTCCATTATTAATTAATGGTGGAAGTATTGAGGTAAAGTTCCAAGTGACGATTACAGAAATTCCAGATAATGAAGTCATATTAAATGATGCAGATGTTACATTTACTTCACAACCAAATCCGCAGGAACCACCGATTACGGAAACGATATTAACAAATTTGGTCGTTACGACAATTAATATAGCGTTTATTTTCCCATTGAAAATAGTAGATAAAGAAGTAGCAACTGTAGGAGAAATTTTAACTTATAATGTATTTATCTTTAATTTTGGAACAGTGGCAGCGACGAATGTTCAATTTATCGATACTACTTCCGCGGGTGTAGAATTTGTACCAGGAAGTGTGAGCATAAATGGGGTACCGGCACCAGGATTAGATCCTTTTAGTGGTTTTACAGTTCCAAATATACCTGTAGGTGATTTTGTACGTGTCACATACCAAGAGAAGGTAAAAATCATACCAGAAGGTGGGACAGTTGTTAACTTTGTAGACGTTACAGCTACATTTGCAGTAAGTGAAACAGAGCCGCCTATTACGGAAACAACGACAAGTAACACGACATTAACAGAAATAAATGAATCTGGTTTAAATGTTTTAAAATCAGTAAGTCAGCCGGTTGTTGCGGTAGGCGATACAATCACATATACAACAGTAGTTCAAAATACAGGGACAGTGCCAGCAACAAATGTTCAATATAATGATGTACTACCTTCCTCTATAGCATTCGTGCCGAACAGTGTAATGATAGACGGTGTGTTACAACCTGGATTCAATCTGAATAATGGATTCCCGCTTCCAGATATAAATCCAGGAGAAAGTGTAGAAGTCACATTCCAAGTAACCGTTGTTAGTGTTCCATCAAACGGAACAATTGCCAATACGGCAAATGTAACAGGTAGCTTTGTATTAGTACCAGGAGAACCACCAGTTATAGTAAATCAGCCAAGTAATACAACACTCACAACTGTAAATAGAGGACGCTTTAATGTTATTAAACAAGTAAATAGAGCCGCTACTCTAGTGGGAGATATATTGACGTATACAGTACAAATAACGAATACAGGAACAGTAACAGCTAACAATGTTCAGTTTACTGATACGATTTCAACAGGTGCGTCATTTGTAGCAAATAGTGTAACGATAAATGGAGCCCCGCAACCAAACTTAAATCCGATTACTGGATTTGGAGTTGGAGATATCCCAGTTGGTGAAACAGTTATAGTGACGTTTCAAGCGACAGTTACAAGCATACCGTCATCAGGAACAATTACGAACGTTGCAAATATAACAGGAAGCTTTACTTTAGTGCCAGGAGAGCCACCAGTTATAGTAAATCAGCCAAGTAATACGACAATAACGAGGGTGAATAGAGGGCGCTTCAATATAATAAAAACAGTAAATAAACAAGCAACGCGATTAGGAGATACGTTAACGTATAGTGTGCAAGTTACAAATACGGGAACGGTAACAGCGACGAATGTTCAGTTTATTGATGTTCCATCACCTAGTTTAGAATTCGTTCCTGGAAGTGTACAAATAAATGGAATTCCGCAAGTAGGTTTAGAGCCATTTGTAGGCTTTTCGTTACCAGATCTTGCAGTAGGAGATAGCGTACTAATTACATTTGAAGTAAATGTAATTGCGGTTCCGCCTTCTAGTAGCATTATGAATACAGCGAGAGTAACGGGTGATTTCGAATTGATTCCAGGAGAACCTCCGTTTACAATGACGAATTCAAGTAATACGACAGTCACACCAGTAAATAGAGGCAGTTTAGATATGCAAAAGGAAGTAGACCATCCAATTGTTGGATTAGGAGAAACGGTAACGTATACTGTTCGTATATTAAATACTGGTACTGCTGATGCAATGAATGTTCAATTTATCGATGTACTATCTCCAGAAGCTGTTTTTGTACCAAATAGTGTAACAATTAATGGAGTTCCGCAGCCAGGGGTAAATCCACAGGCCGGATTTACGATACCAGACATTCCGATCGGTGAGACGGTGATTGTAACATATGAAGCTACAATTACAAGTTTTCCAGATGGTGGTACAGTAGTAAACGTTGCTGGGGCATCAGCAGAATATATTTTAGTACCAGGGGAACCGCCAGTTACAGTGATGGACACGAGTAATACAGTTATAGTAACGGTAAATACTGCAATTTTATTTGTTGCAAAAGGAGCAAACTTTGAAGTAGCAATGGTAGGAGATGTTGTCACTTACGGAATTGCTGTTATAAATGATAGTACAGTTCCAGTAACGAATATTGTTTTAACAGACATCATTGATCCAAATACGTTATTTATAAATGGCACGGTAACGGTAAATGATGTACCTTTTCCGTTTGCTAATCCGAATACCGGTATTCCGTTAGGTGATTTTCAGCCAAATGATGCTGCAATTATAAATTTCCAAGTTGTAATAACAGGAGGACAAATAAATAATTTAGTTACAAATACTGCTATAGCAAATGGGCTCGCAATTGTAAATCCGAATGAGCCGCCAGTAGTAGTTGAAGGTGATAGCAATACAGTTGTTATCCCGTTTATATCTCAAAATGTCTCAACAACAGTCGTAAAAACGGCAGATTTACAGGTAGCAACAATAGGTGATGTTATTACGTTTACGACAGTTATTACAAATACGGGCGATACTGTCATGCAAACTATTCGTTTTCAAGATATGTTAGATAGTAGTGTCCGATTTGTCCTTGGAAGTGTAACGGTTGATAATACGCCAGTGCCAAATGTAAATCCAGTATCAGGATTTCTTATAGGAAATTTAAATCCAGGTGAAGCACGGACGGTTTCGTTCCAAGTAGTAGTTCAGAGCGCGCCAAGTGGTTCAGGAAATTATATTAATCAAGCGAGTATTCGTTTCGAACATCAAGTAGGTACAGTATTGCCACCTGTTACACAAATAGTAGAAAGTAACATAGTTGTCATTCCATTCGTTCCAACAATTGAACAAATTTGCGAAACGAATTTTAATTGCTTAGGGAAAATTCCTTTTCAATGTTCTCCGTGTGATCACTTGCAAATAAAGAAAAAATAAATGCAGAAAGAGCATCCTGTAAGAGAAGGATGCTCTTTCTGCATTAATCATATAGGGTCTTTTTCGGGCGAGGTGAAAAATTCGTCGATTTTGTCGGAGAGTAGTAATGGAATGGCTCCTTTTATAACAGAAATGTCCCAGTCCCACCATGCGAGATTCTCTAGTTTGTCAATTGTTTCTTGCGGGAAACGATATCGAATAAATTTTGCTGGATTACCAGCCACAATTGCATATGGAGGGACGTCTTTTGTAACAACACTTTTTGCACCAATAATGGCACCGTTACCGATTGTAACACCAGATAAAATGCAGGATTGATAACCGATCCATACATCATTACCAACTACGATATCACCTTTTGAAGAAGGGTGACCAGTAATATGTGCTCCTTCATCAAAAAGTGCATTAAATGGGTAAGTTGTTATCCAGTCCGCGCGATGTTCTCCGCCAAGTATGAAAATAACGTTTTCTCCTAATGAACAAAACTTACCTATTTTTAATTTCGTCTCATCATTCCAAGAAAAAATAGTTGGACCTACTTTACTATAAGTATAATCACCGATATCATACTTACTATATTCAGGTTTTTGATTTAAATATAACATGATTCTTCAACCTTCTTTCTCAATCAAGCAATAAGCGTGGAATATTATATGCAAGGTGTAGTAAGGTGACCAGTGTTAATAGGTAAAATGAATAAATGGGAGTGGAATGTATGAGATATGAAATGGGATTATATACTAAACCTTTTCAGTCAATTCAATCAGGAAAAAAAGTGTATGAAGTGCGCTTATATGATAAAAAACGTCAACTAATAAACAAAGGCGATGAAATTGTATTTACGAATCTTACGACAAAACAAATGATGACGGTAAAAGTAACGGAAATAAAGCGATACGAGAGCTTTAAAGCTATGTACGAACAAATTGATAAAAAATTATTGGATTGTGAAAATGATAGTTTAGAGGAAATGTTAGAAAATACATATGAAATATATACGAAAGAACAAGAAAAAAATTGGGGAACAGTTGCGATTGGTATTGAGGTAATAAAATGATAAGAAATCGCGGTGTGGCGATCATTGTGCAGGAAGGAAAAATCGCTCTTATAAAACGTATTCGAGAAGGGGAAACATATTATGTTTTTCCGGGCGGAGGAATTGAAGAAGGAGAAACACCTGAAGAAGCAACGAAGCGGGAAGCTTATGAAGAGTTAGGTGTACATATAAAAGTGGGGCATCTGATTACGGAGGTCGAGTTGAAAGGGACGGAGTATTATTTTAATGCCCATATTATAGGTGGGGTTTTCGGTAGTGGTAAAGCTAAAGAATTCGAACTGAAAGATAGAGGGAGTTATATTCCTTTATGGTTGCCGATATACGAGTTGGAAAAAGTGAATATAAAACCGTATGAAGTGGTTGGAAATATATTCAATCATTATAAAATATAAGGTCTGACAACATACAAAAAAAACCATTGACATAGTCTTCTGATTTAAGTATTGTATTCGAGTATGTTTATAATCAGGAGGTTTATATGAGCAATCAAACAACTACACATCATGTAAAAATGACAACAGCAGATCCATCTGGAATTGGTCTATTTGGATTAGCGATGGTAACACTTGTAGCATCATCTCAAAAGTTAGGCTTAACAGATGGTGTTTCACTCGTATTACCGTGGGCAATCTTTTTAGGAGGATTTGCACAAATCTTTGCTTGCATTCACGATGCAAAGCATAACAATACATTCGGTACAACAGCTTTCGGTGCTTATGGCCTATTTTGGCTAGGCGTTGGAATGACTTGGTTAATTCAACTTGGAGTATTTGGCGAAAAATTAGCACAAGCTGCAGATTCAAAACAGCTTGGTGTAGCCTTTATCGGATATTTGATTTTCACAATCTTTATGACAATTGGTGCAATGGAAACACATAAAGTATTATTTATGATTTTCGTCCTTATTGATTTCTTATTTATTGGTCTTTCATTAAGTACTTTAGGTGTTATGCCGCATGCAATGCATAATTTAGCAGCATATTCTGAACTTCTTATTTCATTATTATCTTTCTATGGTTCAGCAGCAGCAGTGTTAAACACACACTTTGGAAAAGTTGTTTTACCAGTTGGAAAGCCGTTTGGTATTTTTAAAAAGTAATAAAAAAGCACAGATGATTGTATAGTCATCTGTGCTTTTTTTATTTGTTGGTAGCTATAGCGGTCGTATTTGTTAATGCAGAAATTTTTTGAGAGCTCGCAGAATTACCGTCTATTGTTACATGAACTTGTTGCTTAGGGTTCGCTGTAACTACCCATGCGTTTGGTAAATAGCGTGATTTATGAGATAAGGTGGAAGGGATATTTAAAATATCTCCCATTGCATATAATGTTGCGGATGATCCCCCGTCCATTGCCATCGCATTGACAGCACCTTTTTCATAAAGAATATCTTGACAATCTCTCAAGGAAGCACCAATGCTGTGAGGTTGTCTACCATCAATGACGAAAAACATAATCGAGCCATCTTTTTTCTGAGCCATAATGCTTCGAGGACCATATCCCCAACCACCATCATTTGTAATCATTTTTTCTCCATTTACAATTAGCTGAGGCATAAATCCAGCAGCGGAAACAACATTTTTATTTAACAATTGGCTAGCAGAAAATTCCCCAGAAACCATTTGTCCATATTTTGTAAGTCCACTGATGAGAGTAGGGGTATTAATATCTTTCGGCGTGTTTATAACTTTACCGTTTTCAATAACAATACCGATTCCGGTTTTACCACCACCATGCCCGGTTTCATCCCAAAAACCACTGGCATTGACAGCGGCAACTGCATGGTTTCGCTTTGCCATTACGTATATTTTTTCTCCGACGTCTTTACCTTCTGAACCTTGCTGGGTAACAAGTTTTACGTTGAATGGATTACTAATTGTCATTAATTTCCCTTCGAAAAAATGATCATTATATTTTTTCTTTATTGTTTCAATAGAAACATCTAGTGGCAAATCTTTTTGTCTTTCTAACTCTTTTTTTGAAAGTTTAGAAGTTAAAAATTCACTATTTTTCCATTTTGGATTTGTGATGGATTGAGAAATATCATTTAATTCTTTATCAGACAATAACGTGAATTTTGCATATTGTGGATGCTGAGAAGTTAAAATGCTCTCGGCTGCGATAACACGTAAATTATGACCGTATGAAGTACCGAATAAAATAATAGCAGCTCCTATTAGTAGGAATATTGTTAAAAGGGAGATGGCTTTTAAAAATCTAATAAAATACTTTCTCATCATAAGGACTCCTCTTTCTGTAAAGTGAACAGTTGAATAATGATTGAGCATGATACACACACATTTTTATTTGAAATAAGTAATGTGAAATGATGATAATACAATAAGGTTTGAAGAGAGATTTGGCAATAGTTGAATATGAATGTAGATGTTTAAAATGAAATATAAATAGTCAGATGTGAAATGTAAATAGAAGAAAAAAATAATTGAAATTGATTCTCATTATTAATATAATGAGAATGATAATCATTTATTGTTAGAGGGGGATGCCAAAGTGGCAAAAATTTTAATAGCTTATGCAAGTATGTCAGGAAATACAGAGAGTATTGCTGATTTAATTAAAGTTAGTTTAGATGCCTTTGATCATGAAGTAGTATTGCAAGAAATGGAAGGCATGGATGCTGAAGAATTATTAGCTTATGATGGAATCATTTTAGGGTCTTATACGTGGGGAGATGGGGAATTACCATTTGAAGCGGAAGATTTCCATGATGACTTAGAAAATATAGATTTATCAGGGAAGAAAGCAGCGGTATTCGGATCAGGTGATACGGCGTATGAACTGTTTTGTGAAGCGGTAACGATATTTGAAGAACGCCTTGTAGAGCGCGGTGCAGAGCTTGTACAAGAAGGATTGAAAATTGAACTAGCTCCAGAAGATGAAGAGGATGTTGAAAAGTGCAGTAATTTTGCAATTGCATTTGCTGAGAAGTTCTAAGAATGGGAGTGTCAACGTGGAGACAATGTTAAGTGCGACCGCTATTACAAAGTTAAGAGATGGAAAGCTTATGTTAGCTACTACATATAATGGCTTATTTATTGAACAAGACGGAGAATGGAAACCGATATTAAATGGTTTTCAAAAACGAATTAGGGATTTACATAGCGAAGGTAATGTAGTGTATGGTGTAGGCGACGAAGGAATTTTTATTCGTAGTATGAATGGTGGAGAGAACTGGACGGTTCAGCGTTTTCCAACAAAAGCAACGAGTTGGAATGTGTGTAGTAATGTACAAGGAACTGTCATTGCCCATGGAGATAAAACATTGTATCATTCTAATGATTTTGGTTCGACATGGGAAACCATTCATCCATTTCTTGAGTATGGTGGTGGGGCACCGTCTATTCGATCGTTATTTTTATACAAACATTACTTATTTATCGGTACGAAAATACATGCTAAATATGGTGGTGTTTGGCTCTTTAATTTGGAGACACGTAAATTAAAGAGGATTAAAATTGTGATGAATCAGATGATTTCAGCGTTGAATTTACACAATTCTTATTTAGTAGCAGCAAGTGGATCATGCAAGGGGATTAGCGGTAATATTTCTTTTTGTAAAATAGATGAAAGTATAGAGAGTGAAAAAACATATTGGCACACATGTCAAAGTGAGCAGAAAGCAAGTAGCTATTTAGACTTAAGTGTAGATCAACATGTGCTATATACAACGTCAACGCAAAATAAGGCGGGGATTAGTACGGTTTGTCGTGTACTTTTAGAAGAAGGAATTGTTACAGTATGTGACTCAGTTAAAGGGCATGGTTGGCGCATCGTGAACGAAAAAGAAGGCTATGTTGTAGCTGGGTCAGGTGAATCAAAAGCAATGCAATGGAAGAAAAAAATAGTATAGTAAAAAAACTTTGCTTTTATTATATTGATATGATATATTATATTTAAACCATTTTACTTTTAATAATATAGAGATTTAAATGAGCTGTAACTTCCGAGGAGGATAGCAATGTTAAATCTCCTCAGAGTTGCAGTTTTTTTAATGTCTGACTTATTTTTGTAAAGTGGTTGAAAATGAATATGTACATATAGGTACATTGTAGGAGGATTTTTTAAATGCAAAACGGTAAAGTAAAATGGTTTAACTCAGAAAAAGGTTTCGGATTCATCGAAGTTGAAGGCGGAGAAGACGTATTCGTTCATTTCTCAGCTATCCAAGGCGAAGGCTTCAAAACTTTAGAAGAAGGTCAAGAAGTTACTTTCGAAGTAGAACAAGGTAACCGTGGACCTCAAGCTACTAACGTTAACAAGAAGTAATTACGGAAAAAAGAAGGGCTTGCCCTTCTTTTTTTTTGGCATTTTTATTGAATACCCTCCTATGTACATAGCATAATGAGATTGAATTTTCGTTTTTTAGACGAAGTATTACATGCATAAAGTGTATGAATAAATAAATACTGAAAATAAAGTATGTGTGTGAAAAGGAATGTAGAAAGAGGTAAAAAAATTGGAAAACGCTACACATTTTATTGTGTTTGATATAGAGAGAAATTTTAGGCCGTATAAATCAGAAGATCCGTCAGAGATAGTTGATATTGGAGCTGTAAAAATAGAAGTAAGTACAATGAAGATAATTGGAGAATTTTCGGAGTTAGTAAAACCGGGGGCACGACTTACTCGTCATACGACAAAATTAACGGGAATTACAAAGAAAGATTTAATGGGTGTAGAGAAATTTCCGCAAATTATAGAGAAATTTATTCAGTTTATCGGAGAAGATTCTATATTTGTTACATGGGGAAAAGAAGATTATCGGTTTCTATCTCATGATTGTACGTTACATAGTGTAGAATGTCCACGTATGGACAAAGAAAGAAGAATGGATTTGCAAAAATTTGTTTTCCAAGCGTATGAAGACTTATTTGAGCATACACCAAATTTACAATCTGCAGTAGAACAACTCGGTTTAACATGGGAAGGAAAGCAGCACCGTGCTTTAGCGGATGCTGAGAATACAGCGAACATACTTCTTAAAGCATATAGCGAGAGAGATATTACTAAAAGGTATAAAAGGCATGGTGAACTTGAACTTGTAGAGAATGGAAAACTAACAGAAAAAGCGAAAAAAAAGATGCGAAAATGGGTATTTAAAGAAATGAGAAAAAATACAGAGCGTCCTTTCGTTTGGAGTACATTTGAAAGTAGTGACACGTGGGAAAGTATAACGGAAAGATATTATATAAGTGAACCTACAATAGAACTTCTGAAAAAACATTTTCGTACGGCCGTTAGAAAAGCGGAAAGGCAGATTAGGTATTTGGCTGAGATGGAGAAGAATGTAGAGGTTAAATGACATTCTTCTCTATTTCTAGCTACATAAATTTACTGTCATTGTATTGATGGATGAATAAAGTATTCATATAAATAGGAATTGATTTGTTGTGATTTGTTCATTGTAATTAGTTTGAAAATTAAGGTGTATTAAGGATTTATAATATATTATTAGAATAAGGATAGAGTTAAATAGAAGCAATCTTTAACATTGTAACAGTTTTAGTTTTTACTGTTATTATAACTTCTTCTCATAGAAAAGAAGAAAAATTGAAAAACGCTTAATACATCTTTAACTCGTGTTGTATTAAAGATTAAAATTAGAGAGCAAGATAAGAATTTTATAATAGGGGTGTGTGACATTGATAGACTTGGATATTAAAGATGTCAACGTACAGATGGAATTAAACGGAGTCTTTTGGAATGAGGATGGAGTTGCTGAAATGACAGTGACTACAACAGAAGAGCATTCACTTCTTCTCCGTCTAGTAGTTGACTTAGAAAGTAAAACAATTAGGGCGACAAGTGCTGAAATAGTGAATGGATGCTGCCCTCTGTGCAAACAAAAAAGGGATGAATGTAGTGACCTTAATGACTTACAAAACAAAATGGATATTTTAGAAGAAGCTTATGATTGGGTGAGAGAGCATCCAGAATATCGTTTTCAATTATCTTTCTACGAGTACAATAAATTTGAGATAGTGAAGTGACATTTTCACTTGAACAACATACATAGTGACTAGAAGGACTCGGTCAACTAGAAATATTGAAGCAGATACTTTTAATGGAAATGGGCTTGTACAACAAGGATGCGATATTCTTAATACTGCAACAAATGTCCTCTTGAATCAAAAATAAGCATATTTTGTTATAAAGCAGAAAAACCGATTCTACTAAGAATCGGTTTTTCTGCTTTATAACTGTCAACTGTGTTCCAAATAAAAGAGAGCTTATTAAAAGTGCTCCGTAAAAATAGGGATATAGAATGGTTTATTCAATCCCGTTCGGATCATAAGAATACTGTTGCTTATTCTCAATCCGCTCAATCACATCTTGCAACTCGTCTGGCTTCAGGAATTCAATAGGAGAGAAGCCTTTCTCAAACGTAAGTGTATCAGCCTCAATCATTAATACGTATCGATCATTTACCTTTGCGATATGTATTTGATCTCCGAAATCAGCAAGCAGGGCCTTTACAGAGATATGATCTGCTTTTAGCTTTAATTCTACTTCAGGCGCGTGCTCGACGATTTGAGCGGTAGCTTCCATTACTTCTTCGGTTGAAAATTGTTCCATAATTTCGCGTTTCGGACTGGCAGCCCATACTTCCATCGCTTGGTCGAACTGTTCGCGCTCTTCCGTACCTTCTTCAAATACATCTTCAATTTGGTCGTATACCATGTCCATTACTTGTGTTTTCATAATTTCAGGCATAGAGCGTTCGTATTCGACGAATTTTAAGAAGTCTTCAAAGTAACGGGCGTGTGATGCTTGGTGAATTTTTAGCTCGCCCACTTCGACCATACCTTCTTCGGGCATGTACGGATATTGAATAGATTTCATATTTTTTGTTGTGATGGCCATTTCAACGTTACGAATCAGTGTGGATTCATCGGAAATGGAAGCGACTTTCGGCTCGAAGTCACATTTCATAACGAAAACGAATGGATCATCAAAGTATTTGCGTAGTTTTGCTTGCGCAATTAAAAATACACCACCGCGTACAGCACTTGTGTCAAGATATGTATAAACGAGAGGTTCGCTCATATCTTTGAAGTTTTCCTTCGTTTCTGCAAAGCGGATGCGATTAAATAAGTTGTAATGAGGGTTTGAATCAAGTTCGTGCCCTTCTTCTACAATAAAGCGACCGATCTTTGTCGGTGCTTGTTCTGTTTTCGCATGACGTTCTACTTTTCTCTTTGAAATTTTTAATAATTCTCCATTCAAAAATTCTTTTAAGGAGCTATCTTCATACTCTTCAGCGTCTAATGTTTGAAAATGTTTGTAGCGTTTATCAACAGCTTCACCTTTTCCTTCTACTTGTACAACATAAAAGGAAAGATAATTTATTTCAAAATCCATATTTATCACCTTGTTTCATTTCATTAACTCTTATCAGTATAGAGATGGAAAAAACTTTCGTCAATTTATATAAGGAAGGGGAAGCCCCCTTCCTTATATATTTTTTATTTCCGAAATTAAAATCCGTCTTCTAATGCTGAAAATGGAATGTTCAGTCTGTTTTCTACTGTACGTAAACGTTGGTTTAAGCGGTTTAATCTACGTGTATTACGCTCAACCGTGTTTTCTAATTGACGTACTCTTTGTTCCAGCTCATTTACTCGTCTTTCTAACTGACGGTTTCCAGTACCAGGAAAAGAGATTGGAAGTTGGAATTGTCGAGTTTGATCATATGGATTAACTTGTTCTGTTGGATCTATATATTGTTGGTATTGTGCCTGTAAATCATATTGAGGCTGATAACCATTTTGGTTATATGGATCGTATGGATTGTAGGGGTACATAAAAACATCCTCCATTTCTTTAAAATAGGTTAATTCACCATAATGTATGTGTAAAAGCGGAGTGTGGCACGGCAAATACCTATTTATGTTCACAGGATGTTTTTTATAAATACGAATATGGAGTTTTACATTTGAATTTCGTTCGTTTTATGGTATATACTGGATAATAGGGAGAGGTTACATAAAAGTTACAATTCTATCAAACTCAAACTTTTATGTAAATATGTATAGACATTTGGAAAAGAAAAGAGTAATTTATATAGAGTAAAAAATAACTTGTAACAATTTATAAATATATTGTAAAATGATTGTAACAAAACATACATAAAAATGAAATAATACATAAAAGTAGTATTGGGGAAAAGGGGAGAGTATATTGTTCCGTAAAGTAAAGGGTATATTAGTTGGGGTTTTATGTGTAGCTGTAGTGAGTGGCTGTGGTACAAAAGTAAGTGATGTTGCATTAGTAAGTGATATTGGTGGCCACACGGTAGAGGCTAAAGCAGAAGTACAGGATTCTATTAGTTTAGTAGATGGTCGTACAGGTACGGAAGTGAAAAAGCTAGATTTGTCGAGTCTAGGTTATTTTGAAGATGAAGCGAAATTTAAAAAATCAGTTGAGAAGGTTGCTAGGGAAGTTGGGAAAAATGTTGACAAAAAGATGGTCCCTTCACGTCTAGGACCTGATGGAAGTTGGCAAGAAGGAAAACCTTCTTATGAATTAATGGAAAAAGAATTAGTAAATAAATTATTAAACGTAGGTATGTGGGATTCTTCCTATCAATTACCTATTGTTGAGAAAAAACCTACCGCTACATTAAGTGATGCGCAAGGAAGCGGCACGGTAATTGGTAGATATGAAACGAATTTAGGTGGCTCAACAGGTGGACGTATTGAAAATATTCGTTTATCAGCAGCGAGTATAAATGGAGTTGTATTAGCGAAAGGGGACAGTTTCTCTTTCAATGCATTAATTGGTGATACAACACCGGATAAAGGATATCAATTAGGAAAAGAAATTGTAGATGGTAAGTTAGTAGATGGATATGGCGGTGGTGTTTGTCAAACATCATCAACATTATACAATGCAGCAGATCAAGCTGGTTTGAAAATGGTAGAGAGAACAACACATTCTAAAACGGTAGGTTACGTTCCACAAGGAAGAGATGCTACAATTGCATATCCATACTTAGATTTAGTGTTTGAAAACACGAATGATGCACCTGTGAAACTTTATATGGGTATTCAGGGCGGAAAGTTAGTTGCTGAAGTACATAAAATGCGATAAGAATAATAATCTAGAAAAAGCCATTATTTCTATTAACAATAGAAATAATGGCTTTTTCTGTGTAGTTTATTCAGTATTAGTGATACATTTCAAGACTAGGTGAATGTGAGGAACAAGATGTTCGGGAATTTATCCCGCTTTAATGGGCAGTAAGACCCCCACCTCAAAATTCAGCGAAAGCAAAGAAGTTAGGTGGGGGATGAAGAAAACTCCCACTGATTAAAGTTTCACATTATCGAATTTAATTCTTAGTTTTCCTATTGACATTATGAATGATTAACTGTATTCTTCATAATAACAACTTAATAAATGGAAAAATTTATTAGTTTTCTTATCAAGAGAGATGGAGGGACTGGCCCGATGAAATCTCAGCAACAGGCTATAAAAGTACTGTGCTAAGTCCAGCAAACGTATGAAGCGTTTGGAAGATGAGGGGAAATGGATTAACATTCAACTCTTCTTATATGTGTAAGAAGAGTTTTTTATTTAGAGAGGGGGGATAGAGTGAAGTTTGATGTAACGTATTTTTTAGAAAGTTTTCCGCAATTATTTAAGTATGTATACATAACTTTAGGAATTACTGTAGTTTCAATGATTATTTCTTTTGTTATAGGGATAGGTTTGGCGATCATAACGAAAAACAAAACGAAATTTTTATATTCTATTGCAAGAGTGTATATATCTTTCTTTAGAGGAACACCTTTATTAGTTCAATTGTTCGTGTTGTATTTCGGATTGCCGCAAATATTCCCAACCTTTACAGTACTTACAGCGATGCAAGCGACTTTAATTGGTCTCAGTTTAAATAATGCAGCGTATTTGTCAGAAATTATTCGGGGTTCATTAAATGCTGTGGAATCAGGACAAATGGATGCTTGTTTATCAGTTGGAATGACAAAGGCGCAAGCTATGCAACAGATTATCTTTCCACAAGCTATTCGTGTTGCAGTACCATCACTTGGAAATAATTTTGTTGGATTGTTAAAAGAATCTTCGTTATCCTTTGCACTTGGGGTGGCTGAAATTTTAGCGCAAGCGAAAATGTTAGCGGCACAATCGTATCGTTATATGGAAAGTTACTTAGCAGTAGCGATTGTATATTGGATTATTACAATTGTAATTAGCTGGGGGCAGAAAAGGTTAGAAAAGAAACTTGATGCACCATACTTGTAATAGAAATGAGGTGATATGTGTGATTGAGGTAAGAGATTTGTATAAGTCTTACAAACAAAATGAAGTACTAAAAGGAATCTCACTTACTGTCGGTAAAGGGGAGGTAGTAGTCATTATTGGACCTTCTGGTTCAGGTAAATCGACACTATTAAGATGTTTAAATTTATTAGAACACCCAGAGGATGGAAGTATTAGAATTGAAGATTTAGAGATTCATGCGAAGAAGCTTTATAAAAAGGAAATAATAAAATTACGCCAAAAAACAGCAATGGTTTTTCAAAACTATAATTTATTTAAAAATAAAACATCATTGCAAAATATTACAACTCCATTAACAGTTGTACAGAAAAAAAGTGAAGAAGAAGCAAAAAAAATAGCAAGAGAAATATTAAAACAAGTAGGTTTAGCTGAAAAAGAAAATTTCTACCCAACGATGTTATCAGGTGGGCAACAACAAAGAATAGGTATTGCTAGGGCAATGGCCTTAAATCCCGCTGTATTATTGTTTGATGAACCGACTTCTGCACTTGATCCAGAATTAGTGAACGAGGTATTGCAAGTCATTAAGGATTTGGCAAGGCAGCATGTAACGATGGTTATTGTCACACATGAAATGAATTTCGCAAAAGAAGTAGCAGACCATATTATATTTATGGCTGATGGCATTATTGTAGAGCAGGGAACACCGGAAGAAATTTTTCGGAATCCACAAAATGAGCGTACGAAAAAGTTTTTACGACAATTGAATGCTTCAGAAGAAGGCAATCATTTCGTTATTTAGGAGGAAAAATTATGAGGAAAACATCATTATTACTAACATTGGCATTAACAGTATCGTTTGGGCTTTTATCTGCTTGTGATTCAGATACAGCGAGCAAAAAAACAGATGAAAAAGTAGTGAAAGTTGGGACGTCTGCAGGGCGTAGTCCATTTATTTTTAAAGAGGGTGAGAAAGTAAAAGGTTTTGATGCTGAAATTATTGAAGCAGCTGCTAAAAAAGCTGGATATAAAGTTGAATGGAATGTTTCTGATTTTGAAGGATTATTCGGTTTATTAGACTCAGATCGTATTGATACAATTGCGAATGAATTATCCGTTTCTCCGGAAAGAAAAAAGAAATATGATTTTTCAATCCCATATGTATATTCGGGATCTGTTTTCGCAGTGAAGAAGGATAATAATACAATTAAATCACTAGAAGATCTAAAAGGAAAGACTGTAGGCGTTGGGCTTGGTACAGCCGGGGAACAAGAATTAAAAGCTTTAAATAAAAATAATGCTTTTACAATTAAAACGTTCTCAGAAGATCCAACAGCAGAATTGAATGAAGTAGGACTTGGTCGTGTAGATGCTTACTATAATGATAAAGTACAAGTAGAAACAACAATTAAAAAGGCAGATTTAGATAATGTGAAAGTAGGATTTGGTCCACTTAAATGGGGAGAGATTGCATTTCCATTTGCCAAAAAGAGCGAAAAGTTAGAAGATATAAATAAAGCGTTGAAAGAATTAGAACAAGATGGGACATTAAGCGAAATATCAAAAAAATGGCTGAAAGTTGATGCTACAAAAAAACAAAATTAATGTATGTTCGTTGAATGTGGCTATTGTCCATCAACTTATATAAAAATAAAAGGAAACTGGGGAGGAAGTTATTCATGGTACAAATTCATCCAAAAACACGTATTGGTCATGTTGAATTTAAGGTGTTAGATTTAGAACGTCAAATTGCTTTTTACGAGAATGTTGTAGGTTTAGAAGTAATTAAGCAAGAGGGGAATAAAGCGTATTTATCTGGAAAAGGTGGAAAGAACACGTTACTTGTTCTTGAAAAGTTAGAGGACGGGGTACTGCAAGAGCCGCGTACGACTGGTATATATCA
This sequence comes from Bacillus sp. BD59S, assembly GCF_007363175.1. Taxonomy (NCBI): domain Bacteria; kingdom Bacillati; phylum Bacillota; class Bacilli; order Caryophanales; family Bacillaceae; genus Bacillus; species Bacillus sp. BD59S. Next base: position 3,182,372 of record NZ_CP034686.1, on the reverse strand, counting down.
TGTAGCCTTTTTAGTTCCCACTCGTGAGGCATTTGCTTCGGCATTATTTGGTGTGATTCGTAATAAGAATGTAATTGATAGTCCGGCTGAGCAAGAGGGACGTTATACATATTCAAATGAAATTTTACCAATTTCAAGGTTTAATAGCGCAAGCGATCATACATATAGCGAAGCGTTTTATTTACAAGACTTAGAGGGAAATGGTATTGAAATTTATGCGGATCGTCCGCGCGATCAATGGGGAGAAGGACCAGGAGGAAGTACCCCGCTTGATTTAAAAGAACTAGCAACGCTTGTTAATTATGAATTTGATGGATTACCTGCTAATACTGTCGTTGGACACGTGCATTTACGGATAGCCGATGTAGAGGAGTCATATGAATTTTATGTAGATACAGTAGGCTTTGAAGTACAGCAACGCGAAGATGACTGCTTATTCATTTCTGCAGGAGGATATCATCACCATATAGGAGCAAATACGTGGAACGGAGTAAATAATCCGCACCCACCCGCACATGCTACTGGACTTAAAGTGTATACAATTGTATTACCGCATAAAGAAGCGTTAGATGAAGTGAAAGAAAGATTAATAGAAAAACAGCATGGAATAAATGAGATTTTAAATGGATTTACTGTAGTAGACCCGAGTGGTATTACAGTACAGTTTGAAATAGAAACAGCATAAAAGAAATCGGAAGGTGTATAATTACCTTCCGATTTCTTTTTGATACGTAATCCAGGTAGCACAAGGATTGAAAGGAAAGGATTTTAATATCTCCATTGCATATATACTTGTTGAATCGAATTCACCTTGAACGAAAGAATAACCGTGTGTATTTGCATACATAGCTTGTTTGAAAACGAGAAGTTTCAGTAAGGATACATTTTCTGTATTGTGAGTCCCGCACCATCCTAGTTCTACTGTATTATCCTTTTCTGATGTATGGAGGAAAGAGTACGCAATAATTTCAGTCTCTTCATCTATTATTACAAAGCTCCCATCTAGTAACACATCATCAGCTAAGATCTGTTCTTTCCAAGCTTCGAGCGGGAATGAGGCAACTGGGTTTGCTAAGTGAGTATCTTCATAATTCATTTTTACTACGTAGGCTAGTTTTTCAAAGAAGCTAGTATTGGATGAAATGTTTGATAAAATTTGTACAGCATAATTTGAATGAAGCATTGTATCGATAGTTATGATTTTTGGTACGTCTAATATTGGCATATATGTTCTTCGGATTTCCGTAAAATTATGTTCTTCAAAAAACGCTTTTAAATGAGCTGATGTTTCCCATATAGAGGTTTGTAATGGTAGTTTGAAGTTTTCTCTTTTTGAAATCTCGTTTAATAAAAATTTTTCAATGTGTAGCTCTGAATAGAAAGGATTCGTATATATTCGAAAGTATGTGCAGTATGGATGGAAGGTACTCCCCCAGGCGAAAAAGATACCTACTACATCTTTTTTATAGTAGGCAGCATACGCACATTTAGTTTTATTCTCTCGTAATAAGTGAAATAGATACGATTCTTCATTATATAAATCAATAAGTTGTTTTACTTGTAGCTCATTACTTCTACTATACTTCTCTATAACAAGAGTATGTTTATTGGTGGACTTCTTCATAGCTCAATCCAAAACCTTCTTACTACATTCCCATCTTCCTCAGTGAAATCATCATCACGAAGCCCACCGTTATGTAAAATTGTTTTTTCAGAAGCTGTATTCACTTCGTCACAAACGACAAGTACTTTCTCGATGTTTAATTCCTTCGTTTTTTCTAGAGATAATTCTAATAACTTCGTAGCATAACCTTTTCTTCTTTCAGAAGGGCGAATGCCATAACCGATATGACCGCCAGCGTTAAATAAATGTTCGGTTAAACTATGACGTATATTAACAGCGCCTACAATTCTATTATGATCTGTAACGAGCCAATACGTAGAATCTGGTACCCAAGATTCAGGAAGATTTATTCCGTTATGTGCATCGAGTAGTTCTTGTACCATAGCGGGGAAGTTAGAAGGGTCTTTTGTAATAACCCACGGAATCATCGTTTCACCGCTATCTTTCCATTCGTTATAAAAATCTAAGTATTCGTCTTGTAAATCGGTAGTAGGTGTAATCAAAGAGACGTTCATTGTTAGCAAGCTCCTTTATTTATGTAGAATGTATAAAAAATTACAAAACAAAATGAAAGCGTTTTCGATACTTTCTCAACCTTATTTCATGTAATCCACCTTTGTTTTTTCAAGAAAATGAGTGGATGTTTAAAATTAGAAGTTATTTATTTTATGTTAATATTTAAAATATTAACATAAAATATCCTAGGTATTAAGTGTATTTTAGTAAAATTCCTTCATATCAATAAATCGATGTGTGTGATAATTTTGGTTTTATCTATCTATAATGAACGAAAGGGGGAAGGGCTCGTGAGTGTAAATATTGATTTTATTATACGAATCGGTGTTGCGGGTTTGTTAGGAGCAATAATTGGTATTGAAAGGGAAATTCGATCAAAAGAGGCAGGATTAAAAACACATTTCCTAGTAGCGGTAGGAAGTGCTTTAATAATGGTGGTTTCGAAATATGCTTTTTCAGATATTATGAATGAAGAACATATGGCTCTTGATCCGAGCCGTATTGCAGCGCAAGTTGTTAGTGGAGTAGGGTTTTTAGGTGCAGGTACAATTATTATTCAAAAGCAGGCGGTGAAAGGATTAACGACAGCGGCTGGTTTATGGGCTACAGCAGGAATTGGATTAGCAATTGGGGCTGGCATGTATGTAGTAGGAATTGGAGCGACGATTCTTGTTTTAATTGGTTTAGAGATTGTGAGCCGTATTTTTAAGGTGCAATTTTTATTTCCTCAAAACATAACAGTGCAAATACATATAAATAAACATGAAGTGGTACAAGAAATAGTAAAAACGCTACAAGTGAAAGGCATTCCAACACTTTCATATGAAGTGGAAGCTTTACAGCAAGGAGCAGAAACTGTTTATAAGGTAAGGATGCAGCTGAAAAATATATCATTAGAAGAAAAAAATGAATTGATTCAGTATATGCAAACATTACCGGAAATTACGTTTATAAAGTTAAAATCATAGCGTTGAAAACGGGGATAGATGTAGCAGGAATTTCGCTATTATCTATCTTTTTTTGATGTAAAATTCACATAAAGTCAAGTGTTAATTTTGCTAGGCATGGATACATGTGTGAACGTTCCCTTGTTTTTTCTCAATACAGAATAAAAAGTAAGAATAGTAAAATAATGGTGAGGGACACTAAAAAATGTAAGGTAGGGGAGAGCATGAAAGGCTATTCAAAAAAAGTGTTAGTAGGGGTAAGTTTTGCTAGTTTTATGTTAGGGAGTTTTCAAGGGAGCACATTGGCAGAAAGTACAAAGGGAGAGCAAGCTTCTTATCGGAATGTGCTCAAAATGGAGCCAGTTGGTGTACAACTGCCAGTGCAAGAATTAGCTCATTCATCAAAAGTGCTTGAAAATAAGTCTTTTGAGAAAAGGCTGCAATTTGCTGATTTGTCGCAAAGACCGCCTGAAGTGAAAAAAGAAAGTAAGCAATTAGCTGCAGCGAAAACTTATACAATTGCTGAATTAAATCAATTAAGCAATCAGCAGTTAGTAGATTTACTTGTAACAATTGATTGGGAGCAAATTACGGGTCTATTTCAATTTAATAAGGATAGCCTTGCATTCTATCAAAATGATAGTAGGATGCAGGCAATTATTGATAAATTGAAGCAGCAAGGACAAGCTTATACGAAAGATGATTCCAAAGGGATTGAAACTTTAGTAGAAGTATTACGATCAGGATTTTATTTAGGATTTTATCATACAGAATTAAGTAAACTAAATGAGCGGAGCTATCATGATAAGTGCTTACCTGCATTAAAAACGATTGCGAATAACCCGAATTTCAAACTCGGTACGTTAGAACAAAATAGAGTTGTATCATCATACGGAAAATTAATAGGAAATGCTTCGAGTGATGTGGAAACGATAACATCAGCTGCAAAGATTTTTAAACAGTATAATGATAATTTTTCTACATTGGTAGACAATCTATCAGCCGGAAATGCGATTTACGATATTATGCAAGGTGTTGATTACGATATTCAATCGTATTTATACGATACGAGAAAAGCACCGAAAGATACAATATGGTATCAAAAAATTGATAGCTATATTAATGAATTAAGTCGTTTTGCCTTAATTGGAACGGTGACAGCGAAAAATGGTTGGTTAATTAATAATGGTATTTATTATACAGGTAGACTTGGTACGTTCCATAGTACAGGAACGAAAGGATTACAAGTTGTAACAGATGCCATGAAAATCTATCCGTATTTAGGTGAGCAATATTTCGTAGCTGCTGAGCAAATTGCGACGAATTATGGCGGGAAAGATGCGAATGGTAAAGTGGTTGATCTAGATCAAATAAGAGAAGATGGTAAGAAAAAATATTTACCGAAAACGTATACGTTTGATGATGGAGCAATTGTGTTAAAAGCTGGAGATAAGGTGACAGAAGAAAAAGTAAAACGTCTATATTGGGCGGCAAAAGAAGTGAAGGCACAATTCCATCGTACGGTTGAAAGTGACCAGCCGTTAGAAAAAGGCAATCCTGATGATGTATTAACGATGGTTATTTATAATAGCCCAGCTGAATATCAATTTAACCGTCAATTATACGGGTATGAAACGAATAACGGCGGTCTTTATATAGAAGGAACAGGTACGTTCTTTACTTATGAACGTACGCCAGAAGAAAGTATTTATAGTTTAGAAGAATTGTTCCGACATGAGTTCACACATTACTTACAAGGTAGATATGAAGTGCCAGGACTTTGGGGACAAGGGAAGATGTATGAGAATGAGAGATTATCTTGGTTTGAAGAAGGAAATGCAGAGTTTTTTGCAGGGGCAACGAGAACAGATAATGTTGTACCGAGAAAGAGCATTATAGGAGGAATATCTTCAAATCCAGCAGAACGTTATACAGCAGAGAGAACGTTAAACGCAAAGTATGGAACGTGGGATTTCTATAATTATTCCTTCGCTTTACAATCGTACATGTACAATAAGAGATATGATATGTTTGACAAAATTCATGATCTTATTAGGAAAAATGATGTAACAGCATATGATGCATACCGCTCTGCTTTAAGTAAAGATGCGAATTTAAATAAAGAATATCAAGATTATATGCAAATGTTAGTAGATAACCGTGAGAAATATAATGTTCCGTTAGTATCAGATGATTATTTAGCAACTCACGCACCGAAACCAGTTTCAGATATTGCGGCAGAAATTACAGCAGAAGCAAAATTAAATAATGTATCAGTTAAGAAAAATAAATCACAGTTCTTTCATACATTTACACTACAAGGAACATACACAGGTACTACTGCAAAAGGAGAATATGAAGACTGGAAGACAATTACACAAAACGTGAATGATACGTTAAAACGTTTAAGTGCGAAAGAATGGACAGGCTATAAAACAGTAACAGCATACTTCGTAAATTATCGTGTAAATGCAGCAGGACAATTTGAATATGATGTTATATTCCATGGTATCAATACAGAAGAAGGTGCTGTGAATAAAGCACCACTTGCGGTTATAAATGGTCCATATAGCGGAAATGTAAATGAAGCAATTTCGTTTAAAAGCGATGGATCAAAAGATGAAGATGGGAAAATTGTTTCTTATAAATGGGAGTTTGGCGATGGTACGGTAAGTAATGAACAAAATCCGACTCACGTGTATACAAAAGAAGGAACGTATACAGCAAAATTAACAGTAACAGATGACAAAGGATTAACGAATACTGTTACAACGAATGTAACGGTTCAAAAGAAAGAAGATAATAGTATAGAAAAAGAACCAAATAATTCATTCCAGACAGCAAATAAACTGCAATTCAATCAAGTTTTACGTGCTAGTTTGGGAAATGGTGATACGAGTGATTTCTTTGAAATAAATGTGGAAACAGCGAAAAACCTGCAAATTAATGTAACGAAGGAAAATAATATCGGAGTAAATTGGGTACTTTATTCGGAAGCAGATTTAAATAATTATGTTACGTATGCACAGCAAGAGGGAAATAAGTTAGTAGGAAGTTATTACACGTATCCAGGAAAGTATTATTTACATGTGTATCAGTATGGCGGGGGAACAGGGAATTATACGGTAGAAGTAAAATAGTAAAAAGGTCGCCGTGAGTGGCGACCTTTTTGTTGCGTGTTATACAAAAAAATTTACAAAAGCTTGATAGGCACTACCAAGAGAAAATAACGTAGCTACCATATGTGCAGTCCATTTAGGCATACTTAAATTCAATACGATATTATACAAGATTTCATATAAGGGGTCCTCCCGCATAGACATAAGAAGATGACCGTCTTTGATATTCTAGGGATTGTGTATAAAACGACGGTGAAGCATAGACAAGCTGCCTAGCGAAAAAATAGCGTTTTAATAGGCTTATTTAGCATGCCTACTTTTTTATCACTTGCTAGTTTTGAAACAAGGATCATTTCGTATCTAGTAATTTACTTGGTTAGCTTGATGGGCATGCGGGAGGACCCCATGCCCATCAAGCTAAAGTTTTCTTTCTCTACAGTTAGTTATTTTGTGAAGTCGGTCGTTTTTTTGTTTTGGGGTGTTTACTTTTCTTAAGTTGATAGGTATGTATGGTGACCCCTAAAGGAGGATTTTTATTTGGAAAAGTGGAAAGTTGTTTTTTTAGAAGAAAAAGGGCTCTGTTACAAAGTTTCTTAACAGAGAAAAAGTTGGTATGATTGCAAATGGATTTTATGCAATCGTTAATAATTGTTGTAATTCATTATACGCTGAAAAACCGAAGTCATAGCTCAGACTTCGGTTTTTCAGCTGTACTCAATCTCACCTTTTTATTTCATAAAAAAAACTTTGCAACAGAATACTATATTTCCTATTAATATAGTTAATCCAATCGAGCAAGCCGAAAAAAACTTTTGAAATATGCATACTCCTTTTCTAATTAGATTAATATAAAAGGAATAGAAACGTTATAATATTTTTTAGTTTGGAAGAGCGTAAAATTTCACTTTAAATGTACCGTTAGAAGTATATCCGCTAGGAGGACCTGCGATATACAAATTCTTTCTATCATCTCCTGAAGGGATCGTTAGAATAGAACCATCTCTAACATTTGACCAAATCCCACGGTCTGAACCATTACGTATATCTTTTGCAACACCAAATGACAAAGAGGTAGCACCTGCTCCTTCTAAAACAACTCGTACTTTGGTACCTGCCGCGAGATGTTCAAGTGAAAAATTATTACTTGATCTACTGGTTTGACCAGGCTGTGCCTTATAGAGTGACTCCACTTCTGTTGTTAAAGTCCCAGTTACATTAGACAATTGGAATGTTTGATTATTACCACCATGGAAATTATATACTGTAACATTTGTTCCATTTGCAGTACCATAACCACTTACATCTAACACTTTGTTTTGATCCTTCTTATTCCTTACATAATAATATCCATTTCCTGCTTCTGTTAGTATCCAATATTGCTCTTCCTTATTTTGATTAGATGTAGCAACTACATTATTAGAACCATTAAGATCATTCCAAGCTAATACTAAATTTTGATTTGCTATATTTTTAATTTGGTATGCTGATTTATTTGAATCATATACTAGCTTCCATTTTTGATTATTAGCGTTGCCATTTTGCCACAATTGAACATTTCCATCTGCTTGATTTAAGTCAACGACACTACTATTATTTAAAATAGAAACTATTTGATAAGTACCACCATCTTCTAGTTCCGGTGCATAAGGGTCAAAGTTAATGGGTGGCTTTGCGTTAGCAAGGGCTTTTTCAAATCTTCCATCTTTGATCTCAAGTGTTGCATCTCCAAAGTTCGTAGTCATTAGTTTTTCACGAATATTTGGGCTTGGATAGCCATTCCAACCAACCATTGGTAGTTGGAGCCACTGGTGATAATAGTTTTCTGGCGGCTCGTCATTGCTATTAGCCAGGCGAAAAGCATGTGTCAAGCCGCCGTCCTTATGGTATACAATTTTCGGGTGGTTTCCATCGAATCTAACGTTTGAGCGAGGGTTAGTGTACCAATTACCATGTGCTGAATAAGTTACATATTGAACCTGACTATCTTTAACCCAAACTATTGTGTGTTCCCAGTCATGTCGATGTCCAAGCGCAACAGGGCCCGAAGTTTGTTGATCTTTCTCAAAGTAACTCGCATACATAATGGCAGTCCAACCATTATTTGATTTAGCCCGAGAATAAGTGTTTGAATTTTCCAGTCGGTTAACATCTCTACAGACACTTTCCGGGGAACCACCCAAACTTAGGCCAGGGTTAGTCGTGCCATCTGGAGAAATTGCTGCAGTCGCATAACACCCGTCTGTGTCGTAGTCATACTTAGGAGCATAATCTAACTCTATCTTTGACGCATTTTGTGGAAGTGCCTTGATTACATCCCCATATGCTTTTGGGGTAGAAAGAAAACTCTTATCAAATTCTCCACCTAAGTTGAATGCAAATGTACTCAATACTATTAACGCAGTCATTACTATTTTTGATATTAATTTCATGTTCCCCCTCCTAGTTATATAAATAACATACATCAAATTCTTTCTATCATCTCCTGAAGGGATCGTTAGAATAGAACCATCTCTAACATTTGACCAAATCCCACGGTCTGAACCATTACGTATATCTTTTGCAACACCAAATGACAAAGAGGTAGCACCTTCTCCTTCCAAAACAACTCGTACTTTGGTACCTGCCGCAAGATGATCAAGTGAAAAATTATCACTTGACCTGCTGCTTTGACCAGGCTGCGCACGATAAAGTGAATCTATCTCTCTTGTTAAATTTCCTGTTACATTAGATAATTTGAATTTTTGATTATTACCACCATGGAAATTATATACTGTAACATTTGTTCCATTTGCAGTACCAGAACCACTTACATCTAACACTTTGTTTGGATCCTTCTTATTCCTTACATAATAATATCCATTTCCTGCTTCTGTTGGTATCCAATATTGCTCTTCCTTATTTTGATTAGATGTAGCAACTACATTATTGGAACCATTAGAATCATTCCAGGCTAATATTAAATTTTCATTTGTGACACTTTTAAATTGATATGCATTTTTATTTGAATCATATACTAGCTTCCATTTTTGATTATTAGCGTTGCCATTTTGCCACAGCAGAACATTTCCATCTGCTTGATTTAAGTCAACGACACTACTATTATTTAAAGTAGAAACTATTTGGTAAGTACCACCATCTTCCAGTTCCGGTGCGTAAGGGTCAAAGCTAATAGGTGGCTTTGCTTCCTCAAGGGATTTTTCAAAATTTCCATCTTTGATTTCAATTGTTGCAGATCCAAAGTTCGTAGTCATTAGTTTTTCTCGAATAGCTAGGCTTGGATAGCCATTCCAACCAACCATTGGTAGATGGAGCCACTGGTGATAATGGTTTTCTGGCGGCTCGTCATTGCTATTAGCTAGGCGAAAAGCATGTGTCCCCCAGCCGTCCTTATGGTATACAATTTTCGGGTGTTTTCCATCGAATCTGACGCTTGAGCGAGGATTAGTGTACCAGTTACCATGTGCTGAATAAGTTACATATTGAACCTGACCATCTTTAACCCAAACTATTGTGTGTTCCCAGTCATGTCGATGTCCACCCACAGCAGCGTTGGGAGTCATTTGATCTTTCTCAAAGTAACTCGCATACATAATTGCAGTCCAACCATTATTTGATTTGGCCCGAGAATAAGTGTTTGAATTTTCTAGTTGGCGAAGATCTCTACAGTTACCGCTCAGCGAACCGCCCAAACTTAGACCAGGGTTAGTCGTGCCATCTGGAGAAATTGCTGCAGTCGCATAACACCCGTCTGTGTCGTAGTCATACACAGGAGCATACTCTAACTCTATATTTGACGCATTTTGTGGGAGTGCCTTGATTACATCCGCATATGCTTTTGAGCTAGAAAGATAACCCTTATCAAATTGTCCACCCAAGTTGAATGCAAATGTACTTAATACAATTAACGCAATCATTACTATCTTTGATATTAGTTTCATATTACTCCTCCTAAATGAAATGAATTTAATCGATAGTTACAACAGAACTTAGCTGAGTTTATCCAGAATTCATATTACTTATATATAAAACTCTCCTTTCTATATAAGTCCTCTTTAAAAAATCATCATGATAAATTTTTCAAAATATACGATACATAAACAATTGCATCATTTCCAACATCTTCTTTTCTGGTGAAAGCGCTAATATCATTTACTAGTAATAAAGTAAAAACAATCAATCTACTCTAATCACTGAATTTAATTAGAAGCCACTGTCTAAAATCCTTCTGAATCATCCGAAACAGTTGATGTAATGCATATTCATAATGGTTAATCATTCTTATACCTTTTTACATTTCCTCCTCTCTAGTTGAATATAGAGCTACTTCACAAACAGCATCAAGATGGGATAAATTTCAAACAAATATTTTATTTACTACCAAATTAATTTAAAGATTCTAACCATTTGATGCTTGGGTAAAATATAGCATATATTGTCGAAATTTGTCTACGATATATCAGAATTATTAAAAAATAAAAGATGGCATCGATGATTTTCGAAGGTTAACAGGTTCTGCTAAAAAGTTTTAATAACGAAAATACTATCTTTTTACAGTTATTAATGAGAATTTGACTTATATTTTTCATTTTTGGGACAATTAATTTCTTAAGCTACTAGATGTGTAATGATATCTACAATGTAACGAAGATGGAATGATGGTTAAAGATTGGAAAATATCAATGGAAAATGGTATTACTTTTATGAAAAAGGTCCCAATGCTACAAAATTTAATACTATGAATGGAAAAACGTATTACTTTGATAATAACGGCGCTATGTCTACTGGATGGTTGAAAGAAAATAACAATTGGTACTACTTAAATGCAAATGGATCAATGAAAACAAATTGGTTACAAAAAATAGAAGTTGGTACTATTTACAATCTAACGGTGCAATGGCAATAGGGAAGGATGGCGTTTTGGTATGTCTATTTCTGTATCTGATGAATTACAACTATTTGCTCAAGAGATTCAAAGTTTTTTATCTCCAGCATTAGAACCCAAAAGATAAATAACTTGAAAATTTTATTTTTTTTTACAGATAACTCACAAAAGTAACATATTTCAATCTTATTGTTATATGTAATGATTATTTTATATAGCTAGTCTTTTTCAAAATAATTATTACATATACAGGAGGTTTTGAAATGGATATGGATTCCTATTACTGGGAAATGGTAAAAAAGAATATTGGTGTTTATTCAAAAGCGGAACAAGAATGTCTTAGGAATAAAAGAGTAATTATCTTTGGTTTAGGGGGAGTAGGAGGTTACGAAGCAATCCTCTTTTCTAGGATGGGGATTGGGCATATTACAGGGGTCGATCCAGATGAATTTGAAATATCTAATATAAACAGACAAATGTTAGCCCTTTCTAGTGTGGTGGGAACACCAAAAGCAAAAGTTGCAGAACAGGTAGTAAAAGATATACATCCCTATATTTCAACAAACTTCTTACAAGCAAAAGTAGATGAAGACAATGTAATGGAACTGATAAAAGGACACGATATTGTGGTAGAAGCTGTAGATGATATGCCTTCCAGGGTAATTATACATAGAACAGCTAGGGAATTAGGTATACCGAGTGTAGGGATGTCAGGCAGTCCACCTACAAGAGGATTTGTTTCTACATTCTATCCAACTGGAATTCCTTATGAGGAGGCATTGAATGTGTCGATTGTAGGTTCAAAATTAACAGATCCTAAACTAAGGCAACAAATTACTGATGTCAAGAAAAAAAGAGCATGGTATTCAGTCGAAAAAGGAGCACCAGAAGATTGGGCACAAGATTTTTGCGACGGAAAAGTAGGATGGATTATTACCCCTATGCGTGCTCATCTTTTATCACTTTTTAGTTTTCATGAAGCAATTCAAGTGCTAACAGGTCGTGAACCTTTAGCTAGAGCACCAAAGGGCATAGTTATAGATGTAGATAGTCTCACTCCTGTCCAGGTAAAAGACGCACCAGAAAACGGTTGGGATTATGCAACATTATAAGGGGGAAGCAAATTTGTTCACTGAAAATATAAATACACAAAATATATATGAAGAGAGCTTTACACGAAATATTGGTGTAATTTCTATAGAAGAACAGAAGAAATTAAAGAATGCTCGTGTTACTGTAGTGGGTGCTGGAGGAGTAGGGGGGATTACACTTATCCAGTTGGCACGAATGGGGATAGGAAATCTTCATGTGATTGATCAGGATGTTTTTGAAGCGAGTAATATTAATCGACAAATGCTTAGCTCTATAAGTAATTTAGGGAAGTCAAAGGCACTTGTGGCTCTAGAAACCTTAAAAGACATTAATCTTTTACTACAAGTAAAGATCACACAAGAGTTTGTTACAGAAAATAACGCAAAAGATCTGCTAGCAAATACAGATATCATTATAGATGCTACTGATAATTTGGTCGCAAGGGTTATTATTCACCGTACGGCTCAAGCTTTAGGAATCCCTTCTATCTGGATTGCTGTTACTCCTCCTTTTAGAGGTGGGGTAATGTCATTAACCCCTGAATCTGTCCCTTATGAAATTGCATTAGGATATCCTTCTTATCAACAAGAACTGACGCCTGAAATGCAAAATAGAATTCATAGTTTAAAAGATGGACGGGCCCTGTATTCTATCAAACATGGTGCAGATGAACAGTGGGCGAATAGCTATGTGAAAAAAGATCGCCCATGGGCTGTACTATCTCCTGTTGCAAATATTGTTGGGATTCTAGCAAGCTTTGAAGCATTCAAGTTTATTGTAAATCGAGAAGATTTACAACCTATAACCAGTCCAAATATTATACAAATTAACCTTTCAGATCCAAATATGGTACAGGTATGTGAACCTGAAAACGGCAGTTGGAATTATACAACTTTATAGAAGAGGAAAAATATATGGTTTCTTTTATACTGCTAGGAATTATTTTTATACTTGCTTTGGTTATTAAAGATTATGCATTAGCTAGTGCCGCAAGTTTACTAGGTGTGTTGCTTGCTATTGGGCAAAAAGCGATATTGCATTATATTCAACAATATGCCTTTCCGATTGGAATTTTCTTTCTCATGTTATTTCTTTTAGTGCCCATCACATCTGGGAAGATTACCATTGAAAACATAATAAAATGTATTACCTCTCCTATTGGTTTGGGATCAATTTTAGCGGGTTTTATGGTTTCGTTTATAGGAGGAAAAGGGGTAGGGGTTCTACCTATGAATCCTACCATATTATTAGGCGTTTTAATTGGTACTCTGATTGCCGTATTGTTTACAAAGGGGTTACCAGCTGGATTAATTATTGCAGCTGGAATTATAGCCATCATTTCTATGAAATGAAAGGGAATTTAAAAATGAAGAAAAATTGGAAATATATAAGTTTAATAGGAGTATTCTTTATTCTTTTACTGTCTAGCTGTTCTAATCACCAAGAGGTTCCAAAGAAGAGCAAAGAATCTAAAATAGCAAAAGAAGAATATAAAATTTCACAAGAAGACGAAACATTATTTTTACTTCATAAAAGTATAAATACCAAAAAACAGTATACATCTGACGAAATCATTTTGTTTTTAGAACCGTTTAGCGTTCCTACTGCAGAAGCTTTTGATGTATCAAAATACTCATGGATGGATGCGTATGCTAAAAAAGGATATGACACGTGGGCAATGGATTTTAGAGGATTTGGGCAATCTTCAAGACCGAAAGAAATGTCAGAACCGCCTAACCAAAATAAACCAATCATTCATTTGGACGATGCAACAAAAGATTTAGAAACGGTTGTGAATTGGATTAAAAGTAAAAGGAATGTAAAAAAAATTCATCTTGTTGGCTGGTCATATGGGGGAGTGGTAGCTGGAAATTATGCAATATCACATTCTAATGATGTTAATAAACTTGTTTTATATGGATACATGCATGGATTTACGCTTCCAATGATGACAGAGCCCTTTGACAATCCGTTACAGCGAGGGGAATTTAATCCTCATGCACCCTCTTATCAAGCTGTAGACTTTGATAAAGGAATGCATCACTGGCATATGATGATGGGCGAGAAAAAAATTGTAACAAATGAAGCTATGGATTCTGTAAAAGAAGTATTTCTTCGCTCAGATCCAATTAGCGAGAAAAATAATGGCATAATTCGTCGACCGATGGGGCCTCTTGAAGATTTATATTCTATTTGGAATAACCGTCCTTTATATGATGCATCTCAGATTACTTCTCCTGTGCTGGTTATTTATGGAGAAGATGATTTATTTGCCAATAGAGATATGTTGTCAAAATTAACAGGTACCAAACATAAAAAGGAAGTTGTGATTCCTGATGCTACGCACTGGGCTGTTTATGAAAAAAATCACCCTATACTATTTGAACAAGTATTGAACTTTATAGAAATGAAAGAAGGAAAAGAGTAATGAGCCAGAATATAACAATATTAGATGCCACTTTACGCGAAGGCGAACAACAATGTGGCGTCCGTTTTTCAAAAGAAGATAAAATTAACCTGCTTCATATGCTGGAGAATTTTGGAATCACCTTAATTGAGGTTGGACATCCTGGGGTTTCTCGTGAAGAAGAGGAGATCTGCCAAGAGGTTGCTGCCTCTGCAGAACATGCTGATATTTTAATGCATGCTCGAGCAAAAAAAGAAGAAGTTCATGCTGCTTATCGAGCAGGTGCCGATTGGGTAGGAATTTGGGCGTCTATTAATCCAATTTCTTTGCAAACAAAGTATACCAATCGATCAAAAGATTATGTGGTAAGCCAAGTGAAGGAAGCAATTGAAGAAGCTAACATTTTAGGAATGAAAACCAGATTTACAATTGAAGATGCTTCCAGAACTACCTGGGAAGATATCGCTTACCTTGGACACATTGCATCTGAAGCTGGAGCAAATCGAATTAGCTTAGCTGATACGGTGGGAATTTGGGAACCTAATGAGTGTGCAACCATAGTCAAGAAAGCGGTTGAAACATTCCCCTGTGAAATTGAAGTACACCTACATAATGATTTAGGACTAGCACTAGCGAATGCTCTTGCGGCTATTGATGCTGGGGCTTCTGTCATTGATGCAACTTTATGCGGGATAGGTGAACGGGCTGGGATTGTTGATTTACTAAATTTATCTGTTCTGTTATCACAAAAATATAATCAATACTTTCAATTAAAAATGATTCCAGAATTAACACAATCTCTTCAATTGGCTACAGGTTGTAAAGTTGATCATTGGAGACCTATCATTGGAAAAAATGTTTTTACACATATAGCACCTTATCACATAAAAGCTGTGAATCATAATGTTTTAGCATATGAAGGAATTCAACCTGAAATGATAGGAAGAGTGAGAAAGATACAACAAAAACGGGTAGAACGAAAAAGCCCTCGCCTTTCAAAGAATTTACGCGTTAGCAAACCATTTGTAAAAGGGGCGTCTGAACTTTTGTATCATAGGGATGGACCAGGGGAACGATGGGTACAAATGGATCATAGAACAGATGAGCGTGCATCATTTTATGTAATACAACGTATATTCTGTAATCAACATATGGACGAAAACTTGGAAGGGCATGTGGATTATCATGCACATCATTGTGATAGTGCTTTTATTTTTTGGGGTAATAACATAGATGGGACAGGGCTTATATGTGAAGTGGAAATCGAAGGAGACGTGGAAATCATTGAAAGCCCTGCATCTGTTTTTATTCCATCCGGTTTTAAACATAAATACAAGTACCTTTCAGGTGTAGGAACATACACAAACATTGTACTAGCCCCTAATTATAATTCAAGTTTGTTAGAAGAAGATCTTTCGAAATTATATATATATTAACAAAGATTAGAAACAGATGGGATCCAATTGATTTTTTGAATCCTATCTGTTTCTTTGAATGGCCCCAAAAAGAAGGAATTTTTGCCGCGTCCCTATAGCGTCCTTTCTCAAAATAAATGAGTACAAAATTAATTTATCCTCTTTTATCATAAATACTTGTATTTACAAAATGGCTGTGAAAATATAAGTGAAATTGGAGGGTTTATGCTCTTAATATTTATTTTATATTATATAAACAAACTTAAATATATTAGGGAGTTAATAGTAATATGAGAGAAATTGAAATTATAAAATCAAAAGAAACAATGACTATTATATGGCAAGGTGCAATGATAAGTATTCCCTTAGAGGACATACTTAATGTTTATAAAAATAATAATAATATTACAGACACTACCAAAGTGGTGAATATCGGAAAATGCTTTCAGTATTCAGAACATATCTTTATTAGAACAAAGAAATTAGATTACTTATTATTTACAACTAATAAGGTAGCACTTCTAAATAAAATCAACCTTTAATTATTGTAAAAAATACTTTAAAAGGCTCTGGTACAAAATTGACCTTTATATCAGTAGTAAATGGGTTGTGAAAACTACCAAGCTTTTTCTAAAAAATCCGTGGTTTCTTAGGTTCTGTTGCGAAGTTGTGTAAATGAATTTACATTCTTGAAAAAAGGAATAAAGAGAATCACAAATGCAATACTTTAAAGAGAAACAGTTCAAAAAGAATATTATCTTGGAAGCTAGATGAAACTTATATAAAAAGGAAGACTTTCAAAATGAGAAAGTCTTCCTTAGCTTTTTCCTAATCCCAATTAATATCCCCAGTAGTTATAGCTCCTTTAGCTTTGCAATAACCTTGACCTATACATTCTAGTTTTAGACTATATTTACCTCGACCTAGTTGTTCGTTTCTTTCAAACATATCACCTGGTTGCAATGTCTTTTCATACTTGACTTCATGATTTTTATATAATGTTACCTTTATGGGTACCTTACTTTCTGAATAATTTGATACATGAAAGTAAGGACTGTATTTTTTCGTGGTTAATTCTCTTGTTTGTTGGGATTTTATATCTACTAAGTTTGCCATGCTGATTCGTAAATCTTTTTGCTCTTCATATTGTTGTAGTTGGTTCCAAATCGCTTCATGCCCCTCTGGTATATGTGTAGTAAATAAAAACGTATCAATTTCTTCAAAATGGATTGGATTTTTATCAGTTTGTTTATAAACCTTATCTTGGAAAATTGAAATAAACCCCTTATTGATGAGGAAAAGTCCTAGTCCCCCTAATACTAAAAAAATAACTATACCTAAAATGGAAAGTTTAATGGACTTTTGTTTGAATGCATGTATTTTATATATCCTCCTCGTGCCGACGGGTCAAGTCTATAAATAATATAATAATTATCAAATAGTACTATATTTAATATACTCATATTTGTCAATGTGACTTATTGTAAACAATGAGATTAGCTCTTGAAAAAATTTTGCCGACATTTCTCTGAAATATGTACGATATCGGTGTCTCATACTCATTCAGCTAATACCTTCGGTATTGTTTTGAATGTTTACTAATGCTTATTGCATGATTTCGTTCCATGGCTAAACAGACCCCTAAGTTATTGCAATTCATCTTTTTTATAAACGATTAGACTTTTTCAAACCGGCACTTTTCCACTTCTCTAAGAATCACATTAGATTTTAGAAGAAGATATAAGGTTTTCAAAGAGCAATCTGTACAAATATATGGTAGCAAACATGTTGGCTTATGCCAACCGACATGCATCTCCCACCCAAAATTAGTGTTTCACACCTTCACATTTTTGAGGAAGGAGTCTTCTGTCGGAAAACGATAAAAATTGTTACAAATAATCAACAACAAAAAAGAACCTAATTAATAGGCTCTTTTTTGTTGTTGATTATTTTTGTGCTAAAATACGTTCAACCTCATCTATGCCTAATTTACTGGCTTTAGCAATCGTTTCAAGTGGTACACTAAGTTCATGCATACCTTTAATCATCTGTATTTTCCCTTGCTGAACCCCTTCTTGAATTCCTTCTTTTTTTCCCTCATTACGAGCATGAGCAAACTTTGCAGCCTCATCCATTAAGGCCTTTTCTCTTGCTTCATATGCTTGACGAAAAGAAGAATCTTGACTCATACGTTCCCACTTATTCATTGTTTTTGTAAAATCGGATCTTGATTCATGGCAATGTCCTCCAATGTTTGTGTGAGATACTCATCTTCATTCGCTGGTAACAATAATAACCAACGAACAAACGAATCTTCCCACGGATTAACTTTTTCTTCACGCCATTGCTGTAGTAACTTTGGAATCTCTACAATATGAACTTCTATATCATCACTTAATAACTTTTGTTGTTGTTGATTCCAAAGGATTCCTGTTGTATGAAACGCTTCATATTCTGGAAACATCACAAAGTTTAATAATTTTATGGTAATCGTTTTATGAAGTGAGCTATAAGGCATTCCTTTTTGCAATTGAGAGGTGTATAACCTTCCCCAATAATACAAGCTTCGTTTAATCATATCGTGATTATTATTCAATTGTATTTCTACATTTACCTTTGTACCTGTATTTAATGTAGCCGAAATATCTAAAATCGATAATTTATCTTCTTCATATTCTCGATGCAAATGTGGATCTTCTAATTGTAAGGCAACAATAGGTGATTCTAAAGAATCTTTTAATATGGCATTTAAAAAAGCAACTAAAATATCTTCATTCCCATTTGTGCCAAATAACTGCTTAAATGCAAAATGGATACGTAAATTTACTAATGAATTGGACATGGTTTTCCTCGTCCTGTTTCAGACTATATCTTTACCTTTATTGTACATAAAACTAAAGTCAATATGCAAACAATCCCCTATGATTTATATAGGGATAAATCTTTCTCTTAAAGGAAGGGTTCTTTTTTACAATAGGAAACTGTTTGTTAAGAAAATCTTAAGAAGCTCCTCCACTTTTTATTAAGAAATGCTCTTTATACTTGGAAATGCGTTAAAGATTCTTCTTATTTAAACTTGAAAAATGAATGAAATCACACTTAATCATATAAGAAAAAGAAAGGTGGAAATGAAAGATGAAAAAAGCTTGGATTGCAGTGTCAGGATTAGTTGTTGTAGGGGGGGGATTATTAACTTATATGGGAGGAGAAACAATAGATAGATTTAATCCATTAGTGAAAGAAAAAGATGTGTACGTCCTTACAAAAGGGGAAGCAAAACCTGATGGTAAAAGATATTTTTACATGTTAAACGGAGTTGATGAATCAGGCGATGAAAATACCATTAAAGTAGGGGTTTCTGGTAAGGATGATTATCCAGATTCTTATTTAAAGGTTCATGTAAAAGGAAAGTATGTTTACAAATTTGAGAAAGTGCAGGAAAAAGAAGTTCCTGAGAAAGCAAAAGAAAAACTTGAAAAATAAATAATGAATTTATGAAGTTAAAAACAAAGGTAGGAGAATATTATGAACCACTCAGTTGTAAATGTCAAAAATGTTCAAAAAGTGTACGGTAAAAAAGGTGAAAATCAGTCACACGCTTTAAGAGATGTATCTTTCTCGATTCGAGAGGGAGAATTTGTTGGAATCATGGGACCGTCTGGTTCAGGAAAAACAACTTTATTAAATGTAATTTCAACATTAGATGTAGTAACGGGCGGCATTGTTGAAATTGCTGGTATCGATATAACTAAAATGAAGCAAGGAGAGCTTTCAGATTTTCGTTCTCAAAAATTAGGATTTATCTTTCAAGATTTCAATTTATTAGAGAATCTATCTATTTATGAAAATATTGCACTGCCACTTTCACTTCAAGGAGTCCCATCGCGTAAGATTGGTCCAAAAGTAAAGAAGGTAGCCAATATGTTAGGGATTTCGGAAATACTTCAAAAATACCCATCCGAGGTATCTGGCGGACAAAAACAACGTTCTGCAGCAGCACGCGCGCTTGTACATGAACCAGCAATTATTTTAGGGGACGAGCCAACAGGGGCACTAGATTCAAAAAATGCAAAAAGCCTTTTAGAAGCAATGAAAAATCTAAATGAAAAACAAGATGTTTCGATTATGATGGTTACGCATGATCCATATAGTGCAAGTTACTGCCAACGCATTTTGTTCATTCAAGATGGTGAGTTATATAAAGAAATACATCGTATTGGTACACGTGAGGCGTTCTATAAAGAAATTTTAGATGTACTTGCGGATTTAGGTACACAAAAAGGATAAGAAAGGACGTCCACCATGATATTTAAACTTTCTATGTCAGGGCTAAAAAGTAAGCTAAAAGATTATATTGTCTTACTAGTTGGTCTTGTTATGTCAATTTCAATTTTTTACATGTTTCAAACGCTAGCATTAAATAAAACATTTGTTGAAGCAAATACTACTATTCGGTCAATTGCGCCTGTTTTTCAAACAGGTTCAGCTCTATTAGCGATCATTACATTCTTCTATGTTCTATATGCAAATTCTTTTTTAATGTCTCTTCGCCAAAAAGAATTTGGGATGTATATGATGTTAGGTGCAAAAAAACATAAGGTTACATTACTTATGTTTCTAGAAACGATTATTATTGGGGCAGTATCCTTAGTAATTGGAATTACAGTAGGAATAGGGCTTTCACAAGGGATTGGTAAACTCCTCATGAAGCAACTGGATTTTACTGCGAGTGGTTACCAAGGGTTTTATGTACCATCTATGTTAGTTACTTGTATGTTCTTTTTGGTATTATTTGTGTTATCTGCCATTATGAATGGTGTGAAATTATCACGCATCTCCGTTCTGCAACTTGTACATGCAGATGCTTCAGCAGAACGTACAATGATTAAAGGTAAGTGGACTGGGATTGTTTCATTTTTAGCCATTATCTTATTAGGAATTGGATATGCTTCGATGATTTATATGGATGAGTTAAAAGAGCAAGGTCCTATGATTGCGATGCTTACAACTACAGCGGGAACGTATTTGTTATTTACTTCTGTCCTTCCGCTTATCATTAAAAAATTAAAGAGTAATAAAAAGCGTAGTGAGAAAGGTCTTAATGCTTTTACATTTGCTCAATTAAACTTTCGTATTAATAGTTTAACAAAGGTACTCGCAACAGTAGCAATGTTAGTAGCACTTGGTGCGGGGGCGATTTCAGGTGGGATGGCCTTCAAAAATAACGTAATTCAATCGACGGATCAACTTGAAATATACGATACAGTCATTCATAATCCAAAAGCTGAAGAAAAGAATATTCTAGAGGGTATTACATTTAAAGAAAAGAATGAATATCACTATAAAGTAGATGAAAAATATGTTTACTACTTAAAAGAAGATTTAGAGAGAAATCGTCCACTTGTGCAATCTGGAACAGAAAAAAAAGATAGAAAGAAAGTAAAACGAGTTTCTGAAAATCTTCCTGTAGGAGCCATTTCAAAATATGGTGAGGAGAATACCAATATTATCCCAGAAGAGTGGGATGACGCTTTACGCTCTCTTCAACCAACCTATTTAAATTACATGGAAAAAGTAAAAAAAATAGTAGATCAAAAAATGTACGATGGCATACAAGAAAAAGAAAACATTGTTGTAATTGGAAAAACTGAGGATTTTGTAACATATTTAGATAAATGGAAAAAAATTGACGAGTTGCAGCTAGTTAAATATAAAAATATCACAGTTGAAGATATCTTCAGCAAATATCAAATATACACTATGATTTACGCCAGTGCCAGCGGAACAGTATTTATGGGGTTCTTCTTAGGTATTGCTTTCCTTGCGATGATGGCAAGCTGCCTAATGTTTAAGATTCTTTCGGGTGCATCAAAAGATATTGTACGCTATGAAATGCTTCGTAAAATTGGAGTCCGTCATGAATTATTAGCAAAATCCATTTATAAAGAGTTATTTTTAGTATTTTTATTTCCAGGGATAGTAGGTATGATTCATGTATTATTGGGTATGAAGATTTTTGGTTTCATCTTAATTGACCCATATTTCCGTATTTGGTTACCAATCTTGATTTTCGTAGTTATCTATTCAATCTATTATCTTATTACAGTTCAATTATATAAAGGAATTGTTCTTCCTGAAAAAAAGTAATGAGAATGTGATGTTTTACTGTATATGCTTTATACTTAATTAGGATATCCAATATTTATTAGCTACCTTGTTAACTTTCTTTTAGTTAACAAGGTAGCTAGGTTTGATTTAAGCGAATATTTCCTATATGGTGACCCCTAATAGAAAGAATGATTTGTCTAACCAATACGTACAATAAATAGATTGGGATTTTGTAATACAAATCGTTTTTAAAATTGATGTACATAGTATGTAAATATTTTATTGTTATTGGAGGGGTTCCGTATTGGTTGATAATATTCAACAACTTATTCAAGAACATAAACAATTTTTCCATCATGATTATACAAGAAGTCTTCAATTCCGGCTTGAACAGTTAAAACAGCTAAAAAATTCTATTCAAAAATATGAAAATCAAGTGCTGAATGCATTATATCAAGATTTACACAAAAGCGAGTTTGAAGCATATGCTGCAGAAATTGGTTTCGCCTATAACAGTATCAATTTTATAATGAAATACTTAAAACAGTGGATGAAACCTCAAAAAGTAAAAACACCTATTCATTCTTTGCCTTCCAAAAGCTACATAATAAAAGAGCCTTATGGTACAGTGCTAATTATTGGACCTTTTAATTATCCATTCCAATCATTAATGGAACCTCTTATCGGTGCAATAGCGGCAGGAAATTGTGTAGTTCTCAAGCCTTCAGAAAATGCACCCAATGTTTCAGCGGTAATTAACAAAATGATAAGTGAAACATTTGATAAGCAATATATTCGTGTAATTGAAGGAGACAGAGAAATAACTTCTTTATTAATTCATGCACCATTTGACCATATCTTTTTTACAGGTAGCATTCAAGTTGGAAAAATTGTTATGGAAGCTGCAGCGAAAAATCTTATACCAATAACATTAGAGCTTGGTGGCAAAGGACCAGCTATTGTCGATGAAACAGCTAACCTCAATATAGCTGCCAAACGGATTATCTGGGGAAAGTTCATAAATGCTGGGCAATCCTGTATTGCACCTGATTATGTTATTGTACACGAATCTGTTAGGGTAAAACTGATTTCGAAAATGAAAGAAATCATCACAAGCTTTTATGGATCAGATGTATTAAAAAGCAAAGATTATGGTCGAATTGTCAATGAGAGACAATTCGATAGACTTATTTCTATATTAGAACAAGACCAAAGTCATATAATATTTGGTGGTAAATCATCTAGAAGTCATTTATATATTGAACCAACACTTCTTGAAGTAAAATCATGGGATGTTGCAGCTATGAAAGAAGAAATTTTCGGGCCGATTTTACCAATAATGGAGTACATCGATTTAGATAAGGTTATCCATATGGTTAACAACCATCCTAAACCGCTAGCTTTATATGTGTTTACTGAAAATAAAAGCGTTGAAAAACAAGTATTAAGCCAGATTTCTTTTGGAGGAGGATGCGTCAATGATACAATGTCACATATGGCTAATCTCCACTTGCCTTTTGGTGGAGTAGGAAGTGCGGGGTTTGGTGCCTATCATGGGAAACATAGCTTTGATGCTTTTACACATCGTAAAAGCATTTTAAAGAAAAGCTCAAGGATAGACTTAGGGATTGTATTTCCGCCATATAGGGACAAAATTAAAATTTTGCGAAAGATTTTTAAGTAATCAAAACAAATTAGTAACCGCCCTTGGTGAAATGGGACGAATAGAAAAAACTATCTTTACCTTAGACTATATCTCAAGTAAATCGATGAGAAGAAAAATACAAAAAGGCTTAAATAAGGGTGAAGCCACAAATGCCCTAGCCAGAGCCATATTTTTCGGAAAGAGGGAAGAGTTTAGAGAGCGAGCCCTTCAAGATCAATTACAACGGGCTAGTGCACTTAACATTATTATTAATGCGATAAGTGTATGGAATACGGTCTATATGGAAAAGCCGTAGAAGAATTAAAATGTACAGGGGAATTTCGAGAAGATTTAATGCCGTTTATATGACCTTTAGGTTGGGAACACATCAATTTCTTAGGAGAATATAAGTTTGAGGGATTGCATTCAACAAGTTTACAATCCTTACGCCCTTTAAATATGAAAGAGCCGATTTACTCTTAACGGGGTAAAATTCGGCTCTTTTTTCAGATTTATTCTCTTAGCGTGGTTTTTTTCTGAAATGCTGGCGGTACCCATGCCCATCAACTTAAGAACGGAAGCAAAATGAACTTTTGTTCAAATAAACTAAAAAACTCTTAAAACACTTT
Organism: Bacillus sp. BD59S; assembly: GCF_007363175.1. Lineage (NCBI taxonomy): Bacteria > Bacillati > Bacillota > Bacilli > Caryophanales > Bacillaceae > Bacillus > Bacillus sp. BD59S. Next base: position 3,157,988 of record NZ_CP034686.1, on the reverse strand, counting down.
TTCTCCTTAAAAATGAGCATGCTAAATAAACCTAGGTAGGTATTATTTTTAAAGGTTATGCAGCTTTCTTTTGTTTTTTCAATCCACTATACTCATAGATAACACCCATAATATCAAAGACTGTTTTTTTCTCATATCGATGAGATTTCCGCCCGTTTTTCTGTTAATCGATAGATAACCACTCTTGTAACTAGTTTTTGTTCCTTTCCAATATACGCTTCTTTTATTTCATACGTTTGTCCTGGTTTTAACGTGTTCATCAGGTGCTCTAAATCAACTTGAATATACTGTGATTGTTTTTTTACTGTCCCATTTCGAAAGTATTCGGGGGACGGATTTTTCATATACACCGTATGGTTTAATTTCAGCCTTGATATATAGTACACACCACGTTGATCTATTTGATCTAAGTCTTCCAGTGAAAAATAACCTAGATCACGAATACATAAATCTCCTGGTCGTAAGGTTGCTAAACACTCTGTTCCAAAGGTTTTATCATTATTTTTTCCTGGTTCCACTTGGAAATTTAAAAACTGGCCACTATGTAAATCATATTCTAACTGGATTTTTATACCCACTGTTTGAGCACAACCACCTGATCCAGGATACACGCTAGATAAATGCTTTGGCACTTGAAAAATCGTTGCATCTAAAATACGAATTCGTTGAAAATAAGCAATTGAAGAACTAGGAATAAATGATGTTTCACAAATTTTACTTTTTAATAACGAAGAGAAAATATGTTTTAAAAAGCAAACAGCTTTTTATTGAAGCGCTTATTGAGTCCTTCTGGACTCATAATTGTTCCTGTAACAGCATGAAGTTGACTACACAGTCTCACTAAAGAATCACTCGCTACTCGTTGACTAATCCAAACACATATAGTAGCTAAATCATGCCCTGAAAATTTACGTTTCCGTTGTACAAAACCTAGTTCTCTAGCGAGATTTTCCAAAAATGAAGGAGTAAGATGTTCATATAATTCTTCAGCAAATAATTGTAGTTCACTCTGAATCGAAAGATTCATAAAAAACATCATCCTTTCTAAGGCTACTAATTTAAGTCTTTAATTTATAGCTGTAGAATAGATAATAATGAATAAAGAAAATAATCAATATATAATTTAAAGAGAACTAATGTACATTTATTTTTAAATGTGAGTTCTGAAAAATAAAAGCCTTTTCTCAATACCGAGAAATTAGGCTTTTTAGCATACGCTTCATTTTGCACATTCGCAATCATCTAAATAATATACAACAAATATTTCCCGATCTTCATCTATTTCTGATGCACATCTTTTTAATGGCTTCCCCTGTAGAGCAGGATTAAAAATTAAAAGATGAGGTAGTAAATCAGAAGTACTTTCTTTCTCAAGAACATGAAGCACCTCTCTTTGCGATGGATCATCTTCATATTTTCGGTATTCAACACATCTAAAGTTGTATTTCTTTGATTGATTTAGGTAAGTTGTTTCTTCCTCCAACTTTTTAAGTTTAATTCTCACTACATCATCAATCCAAGAGCCTATATTCTCGTAAACTACACCATTACTTACAATGTAATCGGTTATTAATCTCGCAGATAGCTCTTCATTTTTTAAGTTTTTACGTGAAAATAAAACTTCTTTCGCTTCAGTAATATATTCGATGGTATTCATTTTTGTATTAGCCTCCTTCACTAGGTTTAAAATTAGCTTATACTATAAATAAGACAGATTTTGTCATATTTTTTGAAAAAGGTGATTAAATGTCTAAGACTAAACGTATCATTAGAATAATGCTGGCATTAAACAATAATAATTCCATCACTGCAAAGGAACTTGCTAAATCCGAAGGAGTCTCAGAGAGAACAATCCTCCGAGATATACAGGAGCTAAGTGAAATTTACTTTCCAGTCTATTCAGAAAGAGGTAGAAATGGAGGATTTAGTACACTAAAAAATAAAATGATCCCTCCCATTTGGTTTAGTGAGGATGAAATAATAGCTTTATTTTTTGCAATAGATGCCATGCAATATGTTGGCTCCACTCCTTTTTCTTCTTCATATGAAGTAATTTTAAATAAACTATTCAATATGATTCCTCAAGAAACTTCCGATGCAATTGAGAATACTAGAGACAAAATCTTGATGTGGCAACCAAATATTAAAGTGGATAAAAAGACGCTAAGAAACCTTTATGATGCATCTATAGAAGAAAAAACTGTAAATATCTTATATGAAACAACAGAAGATGAACTCTATAGAGAGATAGAACCTATGGGCTTATATGTATATAACGGGCATTGGTATTGTCCTGCTTACTGTAGAATGAGAAGAGGCATAAGGCTTTTCAGAGTAGATCGAATAAAAAAAACAATTATTAATTCTGACTCTCATTCCACTAATATCCATTTTAATGTTAAAGAATGGTTATATTCTGAGTATGAATCTAATCCCATAAAGCTCGAAGTGAGTTTAAGCAAAGAGGGAAAAAGAAAAGCTGAGGGTATATCATGGTTAAGAGATAATATGGAATATAATTCAGATGGAACCGCGAAAGTAACAAAGAATATTAACCCTTCAGAAGAGTGGTTTTATGTTGAACTACTTTGGAATATTGGACCTGAAGCAGAAATAATAGAACCTGTTTTCATAAAAAATAAGCTTATTGAAAGGGCTAAATCAGTGATAACAAAATATAATAACTTGTAGCTTAATTTGCATTTAATTTTATACTACTAGGATGGATCGCTTAGATAATTGTTCCTTTATTCAACTAAAGGGTGCAATTGTGGCATAAAATAGATAAAAAATAATCAAACTTATTTCAAACCCACAACGGATGATGTTCCTATTAGCAACGAATTGTATTTATCTTCCTAAGTCTATTAAAACGCCATAATCCCCTACTATTGGTTTAGAAAGTAGGGGGGTATTTTTTTTGTAAAAGATTTATCATTTTTTCTCAAAGCACTACACTACATTTAGAAAGAATAACGTTTTTTTACACTTGGGGGTAGTCGGATTTCTTAAGTTGATGGGCATGGGTGCTACCCAAGAAGTGCTTAAAAATTATTATTTTGAGTTCATCTTACTTGATTGTACCCATTCCACCAATTTTAACATGTACATTAACTTTAACATCAGCCTTCGATAATGCTTTGCCCCATTGTTTTTGGACCCTTTTCCAATCCTTATATGTATACGCTCGTGCATACACTCCAAATCCTATAGGGTCAATTTCTGCTTTTTGTATTTTCTTTATGAAATGTTCTAAATCACTTTCCAACTCCTTTTCAATGCTTTTTTCTAATCTCTCCGCTTTATCCCTAACATTAAAAGGGAACAGTCGTTCTGAAATTAAAATTCTCGTATGTACATTTATATTAAACAAAAAATTTTTTTTGTATTGTACGCTTGTTTTTACTTTGGTACCTTGAGCATTAAAACTTAACCAATGTTTTTCTTTGCTTTCAGATTGTAGCGGTATAGCAATAGTAAATGGAAATTCTCCCTGTATCTTATTTTGTAAAATGCTTAATAATAAATTTTCTTTTGGTGTAATAGTTAGCTTATATCTATTCTGTTCATCAAGTAATGTAGAACCTGTCAACTTTAAATTATTATCCTTTTTAAGTACACTTATACTCGCTGTCATTCCTTTTTCTTTTGTTTGGTTATGAAAATCTTGAAGAGTCGTTTTTACAGTAATATTTCTTCTATGTCCAGTCTCAATTAGTTTTGTCAAAAATATAGGAAGACGAGGTTTATTTTTAGGAGCATAATAAATTATGTCTGAAACAGGTCCATCCACAGCAACAATTTTTGAAGTAACCGTGTTTTTGGGATCTCGATAAAAAGGATCTAAATAATCAGCCCACTTCTTTTGTTTTAAAAGTCGTTTACCAATCAAAATAAGTTGTGTCTTGCTCCCTGATGTCAAGGCCATAACCATGGTATCAAATTTTTCACGAGAGTTTCGCACAGTAACAGATTTTACACCATATTGTTCCTCTTTAATCTTAGCCTCTTTATTGAAAACAGGACTGGATAAGTATACTTTCAAATTATCATTTTCATCCAAATCTAAACCCAGTATAAGCGTGAGTGTAACATCTTCTACATTCATTTGGTCTAAATCTGAACACCCTGTGAGTAACAGTAGGTGAATTAAAACACAACATAATATTTTTTGCTTCAATTTGCTTCCCTCCGAAAGTATTTTTTGTAGATTAAGTTATATATCCATAAAAATACAGGGAATAAGAAAGCTAATACAAGTCCACCTTTCGATGTGAGATTTTGAAATAGTTCAGATTCATTCCATGAGGGATGAATCCAAAACGTTACTATAATTACTGCCAATAATAAAATAGATACTTGAAGAGTATGATCTTGTTTTCCAATTAGTCGACTAGAACAAAACGCAGCTCCGTATACACAAGGAATCCATGCAGTAGAGACGACAAGTAAGTAAATAGATAATAAAATCATGTCAAACCGTTCTAAAAAACGAAATTCAATAACTTTAAGTAAGTTTAGTACGGGTTGATTAAATTCTAAAATTGCATCTGGACTGAAGTATAAAAAGCAAATAACTATAGTAAATAGATAAAATACAAATGTTAAGGTATTTGCTATAATAATGCCTTGCGTTGCATATTGCTTTTTTTGTAAAAAAGGATACAGAAAAAATGCCATTTCAAATCCTATAAAGGAAAAGATAGTAGATGGAACAGCCGAAAATATAGGTTTCCAGCCCTCCTTTAATAATGGAAGAAAGTGTAACCAATTGCTATCTTTTAATGGTATGAAGAAAAAAAATGGAATCCACATTGTCATATAAAAACATAATTCACAGTATCGACCTATTATCCGAACACCATTGCGTGCAACCAGAAAGGTTGGAATAGAGAACAAAAACAAAATAATATAGTCGGCTGTTTTTGGAAGAAGCCATGCCTTAATATAAAGCATGCCATTAATTAGAACTGTCCATGCGTAAAAAGCAAAATATATCATATAAAGAATAATTACCATGCTACCAATGATTTTCCCAAAAAATCGAATAAGAATTTCATATAAGGTATCATTTGGATAGTGTTTCGCTGTTTGAATTAGTAAAATGCTGGAGGTCATAGCGCAAAACCATCCAATAAATAGTGCTATCCAGCTATCTGTGCCAGCTTTTTCTGCAAGTACCCTTGGAAGGGATAGGACTCCAGTTCCCACTTGTGAGGCATTAATAATAAAAATATATTGCATGACAGTGATGTCATTATGTGCATATTTTTTCATATTTTCACCCTTTATCAGGATTAGTTTCTTTGTGATTCTTTGTAATATTTTTGGATCTTCTCTTCATTGACCACAAAGGAAAGCGAACAAACGTGTCCTTCATACCTGAAATGTGAAAAGGGGACAAAGGACTACCATAAGGAGTACCTAAGGATTCTAAACTTACAAGATGTGCAATTATAGTCATCCACCCGATAATAATTCCTACCATTCCAAATAAAGAAGCTAATAACATCATAGGAAAACGTAATAATCTTATTGCCAAACCCATTTCATAATTAGGAACAATAGAAGAAGCTATAGTTGTAACAGCAACAATAATAATCATAATATTACTCACAATCCCTGCTTGAACAGCAGCTTGTCCAATCACAATACCTCCAACAATCCCTACGGTCTGACTAATGGGAGTGGGTAAACGAAGGGCAGCCTCTCTCATCATTTCTAAGGTAATCTCCATAAGTAAAGCTTCTATCACTGGAAGAAACGGAACACGTTCTCTTGATTCTGCAATTGATAAATAGAGCTGTACAGGGATAACTTCATAATTAAATGAAATAAACGCTACATATGTTGCAGGTAATAATAAAGCTATAAAAAAGCCTATAAAACGTAGTAATCTAACAGAGGAAGATACTAACCAACGTGTGTTGTAGTCATCTATCCCTTGAAAGAAAGAAATGAAATTTACGGGGGCAATCAATACATTTGGACTTCGATCCACAACAATGACGTATCTCCCCTGAAGAATGTGAGATACAGTTGAATCAGGCCTTTCGGTCAAGATGAACTGTGGAAATGGTGAATAAGGGTTATCCTCAATAAACTCAATTATTTCACCAGTATTAATAATCGAGTCCACCTCAATATTTTGAATTCTAGTTTCCAATTCCTTAAGTACATCTTCAGAAGCTACATCTCTTAAATATAAAATAGATACTTTGGTCTTTCCTCTACTACCAATAAAAACCTCTTTTAATACTAATTCTCTGTTAGGAATATACCTTCGTATTAAAGCTATATTTTGACTAGACGTTTCTACAAATCCTTGATGAGTCCCTTTTAGAGAGATTTCATTTTTAGGTTCTGTTATATCTCTTTGTGGCCACCCTTTTGTATTTAGTTGATATCCTACGTCTAGACCGTGAACTAATAATATGCTGTCCCCTTGAAAAATAGCATTTTCGAATTGATTCCAAGTATTAATTATTTGAACTTCTCCTATTGTGACAGGGAGACCATTACTAATTTCAAACGTTGTATGCATCAAAGGGGACAGTATATTATTATGAATAGATTGTGTATCTGTTAATCCTGATAAATATATTAGAGCAGCTTCTGATTTATTTACTAGTTGAAATTGACGAATTATCAGATCTGGAGCTTGTTGAAAATTTTTTTGAAGATTATTTATGTTTTGGAATAAGTCACAGTTGATGTTATGATTCTCTACATTTTCTTTCTGTATATTTGAAGTTCTATTGTCTTGATTATCTATAGAATAACGTCCTTGTTTCAAAAATTTAAAAATAGGAAACACAACATAGACTCCCCTCGAAAAAACTTTTCAATATGTTTATTGTGTATATTTTATTGAGATTTATTCCACTATTTACTGATTTGGAAATTTCCCCTAACGTAGTAAGCCAAATCTAATCCCAACTACTGACTGGGATATCCAGGTTTAGATTTTTTCACATATACATTCGTGTTTAATTTCAAACGAGAAAAATAGTATGTACCTCGTTAATCCATTTGATCTAAGTCTACCAATGAAAAATAACCCAAATCATGAATACATAAATCTCCTAATCGTAAAGAAATTTTAAAAAATGGAGGGAATTACGAAAACTCCCATATATATATATATGGTGATATATGGGAGTTTAACAAAAATCTGGAAAATAAAAAAACAAGAGGATTAACTGAAAAAGGAAAATTAGATGTTCAACGAATAACAGATGCATTACAAGGTAATCGACGTTGTTACCTCAAGTCCATACAATCGTTCAATTCTAACTGTTCAGCAGTTAGCGAAGCAAATAGGACAAGAAGTTTTAGTATTTGAGGACTTGAAAGAGAGAATTTTTATTGCTGAAGAGGAACGAATGTCGGATAAAGAATTATTATCTATTGTTTTATCAAGTATTACAAAAGGGGCCCCAAGAATTATCGAAGATTTTCCTACGTCTGTTCAACCTTTTAGAGAAAAACGGACGGAAATCTCATAGATATGAGAAAAAGACAGTCCTTGATATTATGGGTGTTGTCTATGAGTATAGTGGACTTGGAAAACAAAAGAAAGTAGCATAAGTTTTAAAAATGATACCTATCTAGGTTTATTTGGTATGTTCATTTTTAAGGATACAAAATATTTGAATTTTTTTTCGTTCATTTTATTTTCCTTCTTAAGTTGATGGGGATAGGGTAGGAGCACATATCCATCAACTTAAGGAAAGAAAACATCCCGAAAATGAAAAGGTGCGCTGACTTCTCAAAGTAATTAACTATAGAAAAAGAAAATTTTCATTTAGGGGGTACATAAAAACTTTAGCTTGATGGGTGATGTGGTGCTATCCAATTATGAATAATCGGTGGATATTACTTGCATCATGCAAGTAATTTGAAATATAATACGTATTGTACAAAATTCAAATTGTTTACTTGTTAATTTGTAAGAAGGGAAGGATGAAATGGGGAAAAAAGAGAAAGATAGCATTGAGATTATTGAGCATGAAATCGTCACGCTTATGCGTAGAGCTGATTTTAAGCGAACTTTGGATGGACATAAAGACAGCTTGGATCGTTCTGGTTATTTAATATTAAAGCTTTTGGCTGCTGAGGGTCCGCTTTCAATAAGAGTGATCGCGGAGATTTTCCATTTAAATATGTCTACTGTAAGTCGACAGGTACGAACACTGGAATCAGGCGGACTAGTAAATCGAAAGCCGGAGGAATTTGATGCAAGAGTTAGTATCATCAGTATGACTGATGATGGAAAAAATAAATTAGAATCATCGAGTAAGTACAGATGGGAAAGTTATATGGAAGTATTGGCAGATTGGTCGGAGGATGAAAAAAATATTTTCGCAAGTTTATTAACTCGTTTAAATCGAGCAATTGAAAAAAGAAGAAAATTACAATAGTGATTAAACAGGAGGGCTAAATATGAAATCATCATTAAATATTAACTTCGATAAAACAGCTCTAGTATTAATTGATTTACAAAAAGGAATTGTAGCTATGCCTGGAGGAGATGAAGTAGTAGAAAAATCGGTAAAGCTTGTTGAACGTTTTCGCAAAAAAGGTGGATTTATAGCTTTTGTTAAGGTTGATTTTCAAGATGGAAAAGATTCACTAAAACCTGTAATAGATAACCAAACAAGTGGTAGTACGATGGAAAGGCCTAAAGACTGGGCAGTGTTGGATCAAAGATTAAATGTCATGGACAATGATTATGTGGTGACGAAGCGTCAGTGGGGAGCATTTTTTGGAACAGATTTAGATATTCAGCTTAGACGACGTGAGATAGATACCATTGTACTTTGTGGTATCGCAACAAATATTGGTGTGGAAAGTACGGCACGTGAGGCCTTTCAACATGGATACAATCAAATCTTTATTACAGATGCAATGACAACCTTTAGTCCGGAAGAGCATGATATGTCGGTGCGCTATATTTTTCCTAGGATAGGTCAACTTCGTACAACAGAGCAATTTTTAGATCAGGTGAATGAATGAAAAATTGGCAAAAAAAGCGGGGCCTATTTCTAACTGCTATAGCAACTGGCACGATGCTAAATCCGCTGAATTCTTCTATGATATCACTTGCTCTCCATAGTATACAAAAGGATTTTCAGCTTTCTTTTACGACTGTTTCATGGCTTATTTCTTCCTTTTACTTAGCTAGTGCAATCGGGCAGCCAGTTACGGGAAAGCTAGGAGACCTTATCGGAAGAAAACGAATGTTTCTAATTGGTTTGGTCTTAGTAGCTGTGTCAGCATTTGGTGCACCACTAGCTCCTACTTTTTCAATATTATTGATTATGCGACTAATTCAATCAGTTGGAAGTAGTGCAGTTTATCCATCAGGTATTGGTCTAGTTCGAACGCATATTCAAGAAAAACAAGCATCTGCTCTGGCTGTTCTTTCAATCTTTTCATCTGCAATGGCTGCACTTGGACCGACAGTCGGTGGTTTTCTAATCGTTTGGGGAGGCTGGCCATCCATCTTTTTAGTGAATTTTCCATTTATTTTCCTGAGCTTCGTACTTGGATGGTATGTCTTACCGAAGGATTCTAAAGAAAATAAAATGAATCTGAAAGCACTGATTACACAAATGGATGTTATGGGAATCCTGCTGTTTGCTGTAGGAATGATATTATTGTTATGGTTTTTATTGTCTTTTAAAACCACCCCTCATTATGTATCAGGCATTTTTGGAGTGTTATTTCTCGGTGCTTTTGTATGGAGAGAACTAAAAGCAAGTACACCGTTTATTGATATACGACTTTTTAAATCACATCCTACTTTAACATGGGTGTATTTACAATTTATCCTGCTTAATTTATTTAATTATTGCTTGTTTTTTGGCTTGCCAACCTATTTTCAGGATGAAATGCACTTTAGTGTAAAAGAAAGCGGACTACTTATGCTATTTATGTCAGGTATCAGCATTGTTTTTTCTCCGATTTCAGCTAAATGGGTGGAGAAATCTGGAACAAGACAGCCGATTGTATTTGGTTCCTTTCTTATGCTTATTGGAGCTGTTTTGTTAACGATTTTCTTTATTCACGTTCCGCTAATTATTATGTGCCTAATTCTTATGCTAATTGGTATTAGCTATGGAATTGGAAATGTCGCCTTACAGGTAGCCATGCTTGATGCATCTCCAGCTAATATAGTTGGAACGTCGTCCGGACTTTTTCAAACATGCCGTTACCTTGGCTCTATATTATCTTCTGTCGTCCTTGGATTAGTTTTTGGGGAAGAAATTACCCCAGGACATTTTGAAATCCTTGGTTCAGTCATGATTGCTGTTAGTATCATAAGTGTCCTCATGAATATGAAATTCTCAAAAGCAGCTTCACTTAAAGGGTAGACCTATAAAGGTCACTCAGCTTGTAGAGAAAGATACACTTTTTTCTTCACAAGCTTTTTTATTTAGTCTTATTTCTTTTTTTCACGATTAGAATTTCTTAATAAAAAATTGAATAAAACAGATCGCTTTCCCTTATCCTAGCCTCGTTAGGTGGGTTGCAATCTATTTCATATTTTGACACGCTGCAGTGAGTAGCACTTACTCACTCGCATGGTGTAATCCCCTTAATCTGTAATAGCGTAGCCCATGCAGTTCTTTTGAATCTGCGAAGCTTCGCTCGAATTTTTCTTTTCTAAATTTATAGAGCATTTTTTCCAGAAACGGATAGTCTGTTAATATGCACCTTAAATATGCAATACCCCTTCACTATCAAGCTAAAAAGAACAAGTTATACCAAAACAATAAATACTAGCAACCTGCACAAAATTTTCGTTCGGGGATAATTCTGAATTCTTAATTTGATAGGCATGGGGTCCTGCCACATACCCATCAACTTAAGAATTATATAACACTCTATGATGAAAATTTCATGTATTTTTGACAGAAAACGGCTTGTTTTTTTCGTTTTGGAGGTATTTGTATTTTTAGTTTGATGGCGATGTTTCTGTACCCCTAGATAGGTCTAAAAATCATACAGTTTTCTTTTATCCTCTTAATCCAGTATACTCGTAAAAACCCCAAAAAAATATTCTCATATGGGTGAAGTTTTCGTCCGTTTTAGCTAGAAATATGTTCATAAACTGTGTATATAAATCATGGAGGATAGTTTAAAATCTAGAACGGTGAATTGTATCACAAATAAAGGGGAGTTTTGGAAGAAAATTTGCAAACACCATTGTAAACTGCTTGTTATGCTAGAGTTGCTTTAAATTACTTTTTGGGAAAAACTTATTTTACAGATGCTTCAAGTTCATTCAGGCGAAATAATAATGGAAAACCAGCGTTGTATAATCAATTTATTATGAACATGCAAGGGGGCTTGTTAGGAGTGAAAATAAGCGAACTAGCAAGATTGACCAATGTCAGCATACGATCCATCCGGCATTATGAAAATAAAGGACTTCTAAACGCCAATAGGTTGGAGAACGATTACCGGGATTTCGACGAATCGGCCATAGAACGAGTCAAAGCAATTCAGTTATACTTGAAGCTTGGATTAACAGCAGATGAGATTAAAGTATTGTTCAAGAGCGAATCGGCAAATCCTGACGAATATGAATATTGCGAAGAGATGCTGGAAACGTATGAAAAAAAGCTAAGTAATGTGAATTATCAAATCGAAGCACTTCATGGATTAAAGAGATTACTGGAGAGGCAAATCGCTTTAACGATTAGGAAAAAGAGAACTGTTTAATGTAGACATGGTCCTGAGCATGATGAATCGCTCCGGGGCCATTTTTGTTTGTGTTGACATTGACACTAGTGTAATCCTTTATGATTTACTTAATTTCATCTGAAAGGGGTTTTTTCATTGAAAAGTAATAGCCAAAATGAGAAAAATGGTTCTGAAACTACAAACACGGTTGGGAACCGAAAATCAGTAACAGTCATAGGATTAGGGCCGATGGGTCAGGCGATGGCAGGCGTTTTTCTGGAATACGGGTACTCGGTGACCGTGTGGAATCGGACTTCAAGTAAAGCAGACCAGCTTGTAGCAAAAGGAGCCATCAGGGTGTCCACAGTCAACGAGGCGTTAGCTGCTAACGAGCTGGTAATCCTTAGCCTTACAGATTACAATGTGATGTACTCTATTCTGGAACCAGCTTCTGAGAATTTATTTGGTAAGGTGCTCGTTAACTTGAGTTCGGATACCCCGAAAAAAGTTCGTGAGGCGGCTAAATGGTTGGAAGACCGTGGAGCACGGCATATTACTGGAGGGGTGCAAGTTCCACCGTCAGGCATAGGTAAATCGGAATCTTACACATATTATAGTGGTGAGCGAGTGGTCTTTGAGGCTCACAGGGAGACCTTGGAAGTGTTAACAAGTACCGATTACCGGGGCGAGGACCCCGGATTAGCCATGCTATACTATCAGATACAGATGGATATATTCTGGACGGCAATGCTGAGTTACCTACATGCTCTTGCAATCGCTAACGCAAACGGCATTACGGCGGAGCAATTCCTACCATACGCTTCGGCGATGATGTCGTCATTGCCGAAATTCGTAGAGTTCTATACCCCGCGTCTCGACGAGGGTGAGCACCCTGGTGACGTGGACAGACTAGCAATGGGCTTGGCGAGCGTTGAGCATGTTGTTCATACTACCCAAGAATCTGGCATCGACATCGCTTTGCCAGCAACTGTTTTGGAAGTCTTCAGAAGCGGCATGAAGACTGGCCATGCCAGTGATAGCTTCACCAGCCTCATTGAAATCTTCAAAAAGCCCGATATTCGTTCATAAAAAATAGGCCATTCCTTTCGGGATGGCCTATAATAGGGCACGGAAACATTGCCATTAAGCTAAGGAAAAGAAGATACCCTCAAACCGAAAAAATGAGCTTTTTTATTACAAATTAGCACAAAATCTTGTTCTGGGGGTAGTTGTATTTTCTTAGCTTTATAGCGATGGGGTACCGCCAGCATTTTGGAAAATAGCCACGCTAAGAGTATTCAAGATTTTATACAGTTTTTCGGCCAATCCAGTAATAAACGAGAAACCCTAAACCACGCCATAATAGGAATGTATAAAAAGATGAATAGCTTTATAGAAAATAAAAAAGGGGATTTCTTCTGAGAGTAAGGATTCCCCTTTTTCATTGCTACCAATAATAGGACGTTACGTTAACAGGATATGAATAAGTATTCATATCCTGTTCCAGCGTTTAAAAGGACAACCTGTATTTATAAGTGGAGATAACAACAAAAAAATGATTTACTCTTGAAAGTTAATTTTCCATTAACTCAAATCGTTCCTGTAAATAAATGAGATATATTAATTAGATTTGTTAGCTTAATAACTATGTATAGTGACTCAATCCTTCCTATTTACAAAAGGTAACTAATAGTGTAAAATTACACTATTAGTAGAATTAAACACTCATTTATGAAGGTGATATTATTTGGATAAAGAAACTGTAATTAATTTGATTTCTAAAAATGTTCGACTAATTCGTCTTGAAAAAGGATATTCTCAAGAAGAAATGGCTACTGTTCTAGGGATTTCTAAAAAGACACTGGTTCAAGTTGAAAAAGAAAGAACATCAATTGGTTGGACAAATGCAGTTGTAGTTTGTGCCTTATTTAAAGATAGTCAAGTTCTAAAACACAGTTTAGGAGAAGAACCATTTGAAGTAATCGAAATCCTAGCTCACGATAATATGAATACTCCAAAAGTAAAAACATTAGGAGGCAAAATGTTTTGGAATGAGATTGCAAAAAAAGGTAAATTTCGAGTACAACAAAATGTGATTAGTCAACATTTTCGTATTTTAGATGATAATGATTATAGATGGTATAGCACGTTTGAAGAAGACGAAGTTATGAATCATTTTCATGAATTAGTTAATGAATAATTAAACTTCAAAGGAGAAAGGAACAATTACAATGGATAAAAAAAAGAGAGTCATTATATTAAATAGCATATTATTAGGAACTATCATACTAAACCTGTTTATTTTCACTTCACGCATGCGTTTTTTCCCTTGGTTTATTGAAGATGGAGTAGGATATTTAGGAGTATTCTTTACTGCACCAATTTTAGTGGGGATTTATCTCACACTAAGACATTTTCATAAGCAGCAACTAATCGCAAATACAAATAAATTAATTCCATTATTTGTATCAGTAACATCATTGATTATTGTGCTTTTGCCAACAATCGATTTTTTAAATATTGTTGCTCTTGTAATTAATGTAATTACAGCATTTCTAACAGCAAAATTCCTTTATAATCAAAAATAAAAAAAAGAGTCTGGATCCAGACTCTTTTTTTCTGTAAACAGGACAATTCCATACACCTTCCAATAACGATAATTATGTAAATAAGCTAGCCACATAGGCAGCTTATTTTATTTTTCCGCATAGCATAGGTTATTTTGCAAAATGCAGACAGTATTCCAGGAAGCATAAAAATAGCAACAAACACTAAACTTTAGAAGTTGAATAAAGGATTACTAAAAAAGTATATGGAACCAGATATTTTAAATTGGGATACATATTTTAAAGTTGTTAGAACGCTTAAAATTTATCGTAAGAATCGCTATTTTTTTATAGTCTATTTACGTAATTTATGTTATGTTTTCATATGTTAATTACTTACAATTTTTCAGAAGGGGTGTAGGGGTTTGAAGGTAAGGAATCTAATATTATTAGCATTTTCACTTATGTTTGTAGCAGGGGGAGCAGCAGGGTGTACTACAAAAGAAAAACAAGTAGACAGTAAAATTTCTATTGAGCAAAATAAGAAAGAGGACTATGAAGAAAACTTAGCCTATCTGATGAAAGATGTTTCTGAACAGTCCAAGGTCGTAAGTGACATATTAACAGGCCAAAAGTCAGTAGAAGAGAAGAAGAAAGAATTTGATTTAGCTTCTAAGGACTTACTTGAAACATCTGAAAAGGTTAAAAAGTTAAAGCATGACGAAAAGTATAAAGATGTGCAGTTTACAATGGATACTGCTATGGGGTTATTAGATATGTCAATTAAATCAATTGGAGATGGTCTAGAATTAAAAGATAGAAAATTAATAGAAATAGGTAATGATGCAGTAGTCAAAGCTTCTAAGAAGATAGATGAAGCCAACGAGTTGATGAAAGACATTAAATAGATGGAAATTAATAAATAAGTTGGAAGAATAGAAAAAGCATTCTAAAACAAAGGGGTATATGTCAATGAAACGTAAAATTTTATCTTTTGTAGTAGTTCCAATGTTAATGTTAACTGGGGTTGGATGTGAGACAAAGGTTAAGAAAGATGAAGCAATGGAAGCTTCTGTTAAACAGAATAAAAAAGAAGACTTCAGTAAAAACCTAGAATATTTAATGAAAGATTTCTCCGAACAATCTAAGGGAATAGACGGTATTGTAAAAAGTAGCAAGTCAATGAAGAAAAAGTCAGAAAAGTTAAAAGAAGTATCTAAACCATATTTAGAGTTAGTGGACAAAATAAGTAAGTTAGAGTATCAAGAAAAAGATCACCCTGTACAACATAATGTAGGTGTAGCGATGATTCATGTAAAAGATGGAGTGGCAATCATACAAGAAGGTTTAGATAAGGGTAAAGAAAATGAAGTTGATGCAGGGGTTGAAAGATTAGAGACTGCTTCTAAGTTAATTGATAAAGCAAACAAAGAATTAAAAAAATCTAAGTAACCTAACCATGAGAGATTCTCTTATATCTACAGGTTATCCGATAGTTATTGCAATAGAAATTTAAGTTAAAAAGGAATAGTAAGGGAAACCGCAGTTAAGGAGAGCTCAATCTAAATAGTTATAGAAAATGAAACTTCCCTAATTATTGCTGAGATAGTAATTCTAAGAGAATTATTCTTGCCATTATATATAATCCATCATTAGAGGGCTGCTATATATTCATAGAGAAGCCGGAAAGTAGTGCTATTCTTTAGTAATTTGGTCGTTCTGAGCGTTTTATGTATTAATATAATGTTTTGGTCCCAGTCATAAAAATTTTTGATGTTGGGTAAATGGGGTAGCACCACATCGCTATCAAGCTAAAAAAACAAAATACCCCCCTAAAATAAAAAATACGCTATTCTTTCTGTAGAATCATAGGAAAGGATAACGTATTTTTTGATTTCTTCTATTCAATGTGTACGTTAATATTTACGCATGATGTGATGACGTATATTAACCCTTTATTGCTACTAAGGTAGGAGATATACCAAAAATAGGATTATAAAGTACATTTTTCTTGAGTGGCTCCAAAAGTAAAGAATCGTTGCCGTCCTCCTTAAACGGTTAACTAACTTTAAATTTTTTCCATTTTGACGACATGCTCAACGCCGCGAAAAAATAAGTTTATTTTCTGTTCCTGAAAGTAACCTTTTTATATTTTCTCTATGCTTGAAAATAACTATAAACGTCATAAGGAAAGCAAATATATAAAAATATATGGTATTCCCGAAAACTGGAACAAATGAGATGGCTGCAAAAAGCATTGTAGCGCATATTGTGCCTAAAGAAACATAACGGGTAAAAACTACTATCATCACAAAAAAACAAATGCATAAAATGGCCATAACCCAGTTGATCATAAACATCACAGCTACTCCCGTAAGTGCTCCTTTGCCCCCTTTAAAACCAAAATATATCGGCCAGTTATGTCCTATAATCACTCCTGCGCCTGCCGCTAAAAGGCTTACGCAATCTTTAGCCTCTCCTGAATAAAAGTAAACGCTAAGGAACAATCCTATAAAACAGGCAATTATCCCTTTTAATATATCTCCAGCAAGAACAAATACTGCAGCAGACTTATCAAGTACCCTCAGGGTATTGGTAAGCCCGGCGCTTTTGCTTCCATGGTTTCTTATGTCCTTTCCGTATATTTTCCCTACAATCACCGCTGTATTAAGGCTGCCTAAAAAGTAGCCCAAAGCTAAGGCAGCAAAAATTTTAAAAATATCAATCATCACTCTTCTCCCTTTACATTATTCTGAATTTCTTTTTTTCTACATCAATACAGGGTTTTAGCATTGTTCTTCTCCAGAAACTTTTTCAATAAACTTCTACTTATTTATTCATGTTAAAAGGGCATCTACAATAAGGATGCTGGACATGATTGAATAGTCAGAAAAATGAATGGTGAAAAATCCTTCATTAGTTACAACATTTTAGATCTAAACTGTACGCTTTCCTTCTTCTACTTCAATGATCCGATCAATTAATAAAAGGGGATAACGATGGGGAATAATTTCTTCAATTTGTTGAATATTGAGCATGAATGTCTTTCCTTTATACCATAGCTAGATATTTTAGTTAGTTTAATTTCCAGAAATAAAATGTCAGAATATTTACAACAATTAGTACCTAGTACTATTGTTTGATTATATAACTAAGTGTGAAAATAGTAAAGGGGGATAAATGTATGCAATCAAAAGCAAGAATTACAGCTATTGGTACCTATGTACCTGAAAAAAGCTGACCAATGATGATTTAGAAAAATTAGTAGATACAAATGATGCATGGATTGTACAAAGAACTGGGATGAAGGAAAGAAGAATTACTGGTGATAACGAATATGCCTCTACATTAGCTTTTAAAGCTATTGAAAACTTAGTGGAACGTTATCATAAAAGTCTTGTCGACGTGGATTGTATTCTCATTTCAACAACTACGCCTGACTACACTTTTCCAAGTGTAGCCTGCCAAATACAAGAGTATTATAATATTCAACATACAGGTGCTGTTGATTTCAATGCGACTTGTGCTGGTTTTACATACGGATTACATCTGGCGAATGGTTTAATTACATCTGGCCTTCATCGCAAGATTTTAATTGTAACGACAGAAACCTTATCTAAGATTACAGACTATACAGATCGAACTACATGTATCTTATTTGGAGATGGAGCCGCAGCTGTTTTAGTAGAGAAAGATGAAGAAGAGTCTAGCTTTATAGCTACCCATATTGGGACAAATGGGGAAGGAGGCATGCATGTATATCGTAAAAATTTATCTACTACCATGTTTGGAAATCCTTTAAGAACACATGGGAAGATAGTTCAAAATGGAAGAGAAGTATATAAGTGGGCAGCACGGACACTACCAATTGGTATCAAAGAATTGTTATGTCAAGCAGAGTTACAGCTGGAAGAGGTGAACTGGTTTATTCCACATAGTGCTAATTTACGAATGATTGAATCTATATGTGAAAAATCAGGTTTCCCACTGGATAAAACGTTAACAAGTGTAACATACATGGGAAATACTTCTTCTGTCTCCATTCCATTAGCATTAGACATAGGTATGAATGAAGGAAAGGTGAAAAAAGGGGACACTCTCTTACTCTATGGGTTTGGAGGAGGTCTTACACACGCTGGACATATCATTAAATGGCATTTAGCAAAGGAATAGGAGATGAAATATGCAATAGTAACATAAACGTATTTTATTACATTAAAAATCTTTATAGGGATTCTGTTCCATCGCTATAAAGCTAAGTTTTTGCACTACCTCTAAAGCAAAAAAGGCGTTATCCTTTCTGTAGAATCATAGGAAAGGATGGCGTTTTTTGTATGTCTATTTCTGTATCGGATGAATTACAACTATTTGCTCAAGAGATTCAAAACTTTTTATCTCCAAATTTCTTACGAGATCTTGCTAGAAATGTTGGTTTTGTACAAAGAACCAGTAAGTATCAAGCAAAAGATTTAGTCGCTTTATGTGTATGGATCAGTCAAAATGTCGCTAAAACCTCTTTAACTCATTTATGTAGCTGTTTAGAAGCATCAACGATTTAATGCCACAGTCGTGCAATTTCTACAACAAGTGTTAGCCGAACTTCCCAATCAAAAGTTATCTTCAACTAAGATGCTCACTTCTCCATACGCTTCTATTTTCAAGCGTATTCGTATCCTAGATTCAACTGCCTTTCAACTTCCCGATGTATTTTCATCTGTTTATCCAGGTGCAGGAGGATGCAGTCATACAGCTGGGATGAAGATTCAGCTTGAGTATGATTTATTAAGTGGGCAGTTCCTACATATTCATACAGGCCCAGGTAAACAACATGATCGAACCTATGGTTCTCTATGTGCCCCAACTGTGACAGCGAATGATTTATGTATCCGTGATTTAGGTTATTTTCACTTGAAAGATCTTCAACATATACAAGATAAAAAGGCATATTATATCTCACGTATCAAATCGAATACACGTATTTATCAAAAAATCCTAACCCTGATTATTTTCAAGATGGCAGAATCAAGAAAGGTACAGAGTATATACAGATAGATATGGAAACGTTAATGAACTCTTTTCAACCAGGACAAACATGTGAAATATTCAACGCTTATGTAGGAATGAATGATAAAGTCTCAACTCGTGTGATTGTTCATCGGCTAACAGAAGAACAACAACAAAAACGATTACAAGATCAAGCTGTAAGAGAAAAAAAGAAAGGAATGAAGTATTCTTCTCGTAGTAAACGACTCAGTGGTATCAATGTATATATGACAAACACCCCTACAGATATTGTCCCGATGGGACAGGTACATGACTGGTATTCTTTGCGTTGGCAAATCGAAATTTTATTTAAAACGTGGAAGTCATTCTTTCAAATCCATCATTGTAAAAAGATAAAACCAGAACGATTGGAGTGCCATTTATATGGTCAATTGATTGCCATTCTACTCTGTTCTTCTATCATGTTTCAAATGCGCCAATTGCTCCTCATGAAGAAAAAACGAGAGCTTAGTGAGTATAAAGCAATATATATGATTAAAGACTATTTTCTTCTTCTATTCCAAACTATTCAAAAAGACACCCAAGAGCTATCAAAGGTGCTACTTCGCCTGTTCAATCTCCTACAGCAAAACGGGCGGAAATCTCATCGATATGAGAAAAAAACGGTCTTTGATATATTAGGTGTCGTTTACAATTGTACCATGTCTGATAATCAAGCCGCTTAATTCAAAAAAGTGAAACCCATTAGGGTTTATTTCGTATGCAAATTTTTAAATTACCTACACTTGCCCTTTAGAAAAAAGAAACAATCTCGCCTAAAATTGACTTTGCATAAGCTTAGCTTGATAGCGATGGGGTCCTCCCGACGAAACGCGGAAATTATACGCTAAGCAACTTCTAGCAAAGAAAAAACCGATTTCCTGTACGCTAAGGAAATCGGTTTTTAGCTTAGTGATGAATTTATAGTTGTTTTTTTAACCTGGGGCCAAACAGCTACTTTGGTGTAAATTGTGGTTTCAAAATATGGGTGCCCTTATAGAGTATATAGCTAGTAGTAGAGTGAAAATATGCTATTATCTTTTTAGCCATTCAATAATTAGTTAATTTAATGCCCTTACGTTCTATAATTTGTGAACAGATTACGTGGTACCCTTTGTGTTTAAAGAATGACTTGGCAGTAATACTGGCCTCTGTGATAATCTCTAAAAAGTTTAATCTTTTTGCCTCTAACTCAAGCATATCAACAAGAGCTGAACCCCTGATAATCTTTATAAATATAAAGATTATCAGGGGCTCAGCCGAGATATGTGTAAAAACGGGTCATAAGCTGTAGTATATTTCCATTATTGGTTTTTTAGTTAAAAATATCTACCGCATGACTAACAAAAAGCTGATTACCTATGCGCTATAAATGAACTGCCCCAATTGTTAAACAAAACCTAGCAATTGGGGGAAGTTCATAGTTATCATTTGATTCTTCTAGTGACTTTCTCAAGTAAAGCACCCTTTGGTTTAAATTGGAGATTTCGCTCAATGTAACATCTCTTGTATGTTCAAGCATTGTTACAAGCTCTCCAATCTTATTTGAATAGTTTTCTCTTGAAATTATTAATCTATCATATATATCCCTCCAATTCATGCTAAGCATAAGTTTACCAATAAAATAAAAAAACAAATTCTGTAAATTTATGTAAAATAATGATATAATTTAATTGAATATAAAGAAAAAGGAAACCGATACAGCTTGTGCGTATGCAGTGCATTTTGGTCTGGGTCACAGTCTTTTAACGTGCTCGAACTACAGGAGGAGTAAGCATATTCCCGATGGATCCATTTCTATACTTCCATTATCTGGGGAAATCCCCCGGTATCCAAGACTAAATTTTACCCATACATCATTTTTTTGATGTAGCTCTTGAAGATAAAAACTATTTAATTTTCAAGGAACAGTTATTAACTTAAAACTTATTATACGAGGAGGGTGTATCATGAAAAAAATATGCTTTGTATTAATTGTCGACGCTGGTATAAATTATGGTTCAATATTTTCTCTACCATTTTTAAGGAATCAGGATGATTTGAAGGAATATTTTTCTAAGTATTATGATGTTTCGATTAATTATATTAGGGATAAAAACTCAGTTGACTATTTGGTAGTTCCCAAACCGTGTCCACCTTTTGATAATGAAAATAATCTTCCAATAATTGAAGTACCAGCAATCTTATTTATGGAAAAGGATTTTGAAAAAATAAAGACTTATATAGACAATTATTTTTCTAATAACTCATAAAGAAAATAAAAGTACAGTAAAAAGAAGTCCGATAAAAAACGAGTGGTGAAGATTCAATGAATAAGGCACAAGCAACATTAGTAAATTACTAGCACCAACTAGATTTAGCTTCTTATTAGGGAGATGGTACCACTTCGTCTTCAGATGGGATGCGCATGCAAATTGGGGTTTCATCTTTACATGCAGACGCAAATCTACATTACGGAACAGGTAAAGGTGCTACCATTTATCCCACTTTAATGGGCAGTAAGACCCCCACCTCAAGATTCAGCGAAAGCAAAGAAGTTAGGTGGGGGATCAACTGCCCATAAAAGTCCGATTGGTTCAACTAATAATCAGTGGGGGATGAAGAAAACCCCCACTGATTAAAGTTTCACTTTATACAAAAGTGATTAATACGAATGCTAGGGATGCCGTTCATGTCATTGATGGTTCACTACATCACGAAACAGATTTACATATTGAAGAGCATTATACTGATACAGCTGGATATACAGATCAAGTATTCGGTCTTAATCATTTGCTAGGGTATCGCTTTGCCCCAAGATTAAGAGATATTTTGGACTCGAAACTTTACACATTTGAAAAGCCTGAACAATATCCTGATATGGAGAAATTGTTACGCGGAAGGATTCATAAAAAAGTCATTCAAGAGAATTACGATGATGTGTTAAGGTTAGCACATTCCGTTCGGGAAGGAACAGCGTCTGCGTCTCTTATTATGGGGAAGATTGGTTCTTATTCTAGGCAGAATAGTCTTGCAAAAGCGATAAGAGAAATGGGACGAGTTGAAAAAACTTTATTTATTTTAGACTATATTTCTAGTGAAACGTTACGTCGGCGCATTCAAAAGGGATTAAATAAAGGAGAAGCAATGAATGCCTTAGCAAGAGCTATTTTCTTTGGAAAACATGGTGAACTTCGAGAGCGTGCACTGCAAGACCAATTACAGCGAGCCAGTGCATTAAATCTTATTATAAATGCAATTAGCATTTGGAATACCGTATATTTATCCCGAGCGATTGAGCATATGATGGAAGTAGGAAAACATCAGGAGTCTTTACTTGCCCATATTTCACCTTTAGGTTGGGCGCATATAAATTTCTTAGGTCAATATAAATTCGATATTAACAGTTCCCATTCTATTCGATCATTACGCCCCCTTAGAACATAAATGAAGCCCTTGATTTTCTGCTTAGCGTAGACAAATCAAGGGTTTTTCTTTCAACATCTTTTTTACGCGTTATAGCCGAATAATTTTAAATCTTCTCCTGAGCCCGAAATGATCTTTTCGAACTGCAATCCTACTTTTTCTAAAAGCTTTCCTGAATTGATGTTATCTATAGTAGTAATTGCTACAATTCGTTTCAGACCTAGTTTTTGTACTCCGTATTCGATTACAGCAGAAGCTGACTCGTAGCCATATCCTTTCGAACGGAATTTCTCTAAAAAGGCAAATCCGATATCAACATGTTCTAATGACTCCCTTTTAATAAGACCGCACATACCGAGTGGAGTGAGATCTTCTTTTCGTTCTACTAAGTAAAGACCAAAGCCCATTTTATTATACATATCGACGGGTCCGTTTAAGATGTATTTTTTTGCATCTTCTAAGTTTTTAATCCTTTTATCACCGATATACTGAATCCATGCAGGATCGTTTACTAACTCGAGAATAAACGGAGCGTCTTTTATATCAAGCCAACGAAGAGTGAGTCGTTCAGTTTCAAGAACTATCAATCTATTGCACCACCTTTAAAAGTTATAACAATTAGTATGGATTGCGAAATACAAAAGTGCAACATATTTTAATGGAGCTTTGTTTGTTCACATAAAGTTCGTTTGTTTTGTATAAAAGGATATTTTATAATTAGATTTGATTGTAAAGAGTGAGATGCTTATACAATGACTCCTAGGTGACTAGGAGTTTTTACTATATAACTATCATTATTACTAAATATGACACACTACATATTCTACTCAAGGAGGTATATAATGAAGAAATTATATAATGCATCGTTTACGTATTTGATTATTGGTTTATTATCCGGGATTTTCGCTAGGGAGTATGGTAAGTATAAAGGGATTTTAGGATCCACTTTGTTAAATCTTTTGCATACCCATACACTTGTACTTGGCTTTTTCTTCTTTTTAATTGCTTTAGGATTAGCAAAAGTATTCGCGTTTCATGAAGCGAAAAGTTTTAATAAGTGGTTTGTTGTACATAATATCGCATTAATATTAATGTTAGGCTCATTGGCAGCAAGAGGGCTTCTTCAGTTAAATGGAGCGGATTTTAAAGGGTTAACTTATATTGTTGGTTTTTCTCATTCGTTGATGGCAGTTACTTTAATTTGGTTTATGTTGTTAATAAAGAAGTCGTTTAAAATATAGTTTTATAGAAAAGAACTTGCAGCAATTGCTGCAAGTTCTTTTCGTTTATTCGACAGTAGGAAACGAATTTCGTATATGGAAAACTTGAATTATTTAATTTTTCGGATTATTATGTATGAAACACTTAACATATTTTGTAATTCTAATTTATAGAAAGTAGGAGAATGTACGATGGAGATAACAGTAGAGCGTTTAGTAAATGAATTAAAGGGTGTACTTCCTGGCGATCGAGTAGTTGTGAATACGACAGTAAGAGAGTTACATAGTAAAGATGAATCTTATCATGCTAGTAGTTTACCTGATGTAGTAGTTTTTCCGAAAACGACCGAAGAAGTTAGCGCGATAATGAAAGTAGCGAGTCAGCACGGAACAGCTGTCGTTCCGTTTGGAGTAGGGTCCAGTTTAGAGGGGCACGTAATTCCTTATGAAAAAGGGATTACAGTTGATTTTTCATTAATGAACAAAATTCTTGAAATAAGAGAGAAAGATTTTCTAGTGAGAGTACAACCAGGAGTGACTCGCTCTCAGCTTAATAAAGAATTGAAAAAGTATGGATTGTTTTTTAGTGTGGATCCAGGAGCAGATGCAACGTTAGGTGGAATGGCTGCTACAAATGCAAGTGGAACGACAGCGGTTAAGTATGGGGTAATGCGTGATCAAGTTCGTGATTTAGAAGTCGTTCTTGCTGATGGAGAAGTAATACATACCGGGAATTTAGCAGCAAAGTCGTCATCAGGTTATCATTTAAATGGTATTTTCGTAGGTTCAGAAGGGACGCTTGGATGTTTTACGGAATTAACTGTAAAAGTATACGGTATACCAGAGCATGTTATGGCCGCAAGAGCATCGTTTCCGACTATAAATGATGCAGTAGAAGCTGTTATTAACATATTACAAGCGGGTATTCCGATTGCGAGAATTGAACTCGTTGATGAACTATCTATGAAACAAGTCAATCATTATAGTGAAACAAGTTACAGAGAAGAGCCTACGCTGTTTTTAGAGTTTCACGGTAATGAAGCAGGGCTAAAGCAAGATATTGAGTTTACGAAAGAAATTGTTTTTGATCATAAATGTAAAGAAGTTGCGTTTGAGACGGAGACAGCAGCGAGAAATAAACTGTGGGATGCAAGACATAACTTAGCGTACTCTTATGTGCATAGTTATCCTGGTAAAAAATTAATGAGTACAGACGTATGTTTACCAATTTCAGAATTGGCTGGGGCAATTCAACATGCGAAAGAGACATTAGATAAGGTTGGTCTTGTTGGTGGTATTCTTGGTCATGTAGGAGATGGGAATTTCCATGTGCTTTTAATGGTTGATCCTAATGATAAAGAAGAAGTGGAAAAGGCAGACGAAATAAATGAAAGTATCGTTTTATATGCTCTTAAACGAGGGGGAACGTGTACGGGAGAACATGGCGTTGGAATCGGAAAGCGGAAGTATCAAGAAGAAGAACATGGGGCGGCATTACTCGTAATGGAAAAAATAAAGAAAGCTCTTGATCCGCAAAATATTTTGAATCCGAATAAAGTTTTTCAGTTAAAGGATAGGGGATGATGGGGTGAAAGTACTAGAAGCGATAAGTAATATAGCTGGAAAATATTTTGCATTTTGGGTTATTTGTATTGCAGCTATTGCATATTTTATTCCTACTCCATTTCTGGGGTTAACTAGTTACATAACGATTTTACTTGGGGTTGTCATGTTTGGGATGGGATTAACATTGAAAGCTGTTGATTTCAAAATCATAGCTACAAAACCATTACCAGTTATTATCGGTGTATGTGCTCAGTTCATTATTATGCCACTTGTCGCATACGTACTAGCCTACGTTATGAATCTGCCAGCCGAATTAGCAGCTGGCTTAGTGTTGCTCGGTTCAGTACCGGGTGGCACTGCATCAAATGTTATGGTTTATTTAGCAAAAGGGAACTTAGCGTTGTCTATTGCAATGACGTCATTATCAACGTTACTAGCACCAATTGCTACACCTCTTATTTTATTATTACTTGCAGGACAATGGATGCCAGTGAATGCTATGTCCATGTTTCTTTCTATCGTACAAGTCATTATCATACCGATTATTCTAGGATTAGTAGTGAAGAAGTTTTTCCCTAAAACTGTTACGAAGGGAATGACCGTTATCCCTTTCATATCAGTTTTAGCAATTATTATTATTGTTTCTGCAGTTGTTTCAGCGAATGTAAGTAGCATTACTTCTTCAGGCCTTCTTATCTTAATTGCCGTTATGCTTCATAATGCTTTTGGTTTTTTACTCGGATATATAACAGCATTCATACTTAGACTAGACGAAGGGACAAGAAGGGCTATTTCAATAGAAGTAGGAATGCAAAATTCAGGTTTAGGTGTTGCGCTAGCAACTGCACATTTTGGAGCAGCTGCCGCACTCCCAAGTGTATTAGCTGCAGTATGGCATAACATTGCAGGACCAGTATTAGCAACCATCTGGTCAAAAAATGCAAAGGATACTTTTGGTAATGAAAATATATCGGTAATTATAGAAAAATAGGAGAGCAATTTGTAGTTGGAATTGAGGAATGAAAAAGAATGCAAAAACTCATTGTACATTTTGAAGGCTTAGTTGTATTCGTAGCTGCGATTTATATGTATTCATTAAATGAATTTAGTTGGATTATATTTTTGATATTCCTATTAGCGCCAGATTTATCTATGTTAGCGTATGGGATCAATAATCATGTTGGGGCTAACATTTATAATTTATTTCACACATATATCATATCGATATTAATTGTTATCATTGGTGTTTATTTTAAGATAGATACCGTTATTATGATTGGCCTAATATGGACAGCACATATCGGAATGGATCGAATGTTTGGATATGGGTTGAAATATGAGACGGATTTTAAGGATACCCATATTCAAAGATTATAATTGCTTTTGAGGAGAGGGATACGTTGAAACAGAGAATTACTATCGAAGAATATAACATCAAATGGGAAAGTGAGTTTAATAAGCTACAAACTCTCATTAACGATGTAATGGAAGACAGCATTTTATCCATTGAACATGTTGGGAGTACATCTATTAAAGGGCTTGCAGCAAAACCAATATTAGATATTGATATTGTAATGGAAGATTATAAATTTTTTCCAGAAGTAGTAACAAAGCTTGAAGCAATAGGATACTATCATCAGGCAGAATGGAGTTGCAAAGGGAGAGAGGCGTTTGGCAGAAAGGACGCTTTTGTTCCGTGGGACGGAGAAAATACAGATTGGATGGAACATCATTTGTATGTGTGTGATAAAGAAAGTGAAGAGTTAAGAAGACATATAGCGTTTCGTGATTACCTTCGTGAACATGACGGTGTTGCTGTTGAATATGGACATTTAAAGGAAGAGTTAGCAAGAGAATCAAAAAGTAGAACGAGCTATAGTGAAGGTAAGACGAAATTTATTACAAATATATTAGAAGAAATAAACTAAGGTGGCATGGAATACATGCTGCTTATTTTTTTGAAGTAGAACGCTGCCATTATAAAACAAATACAAACTGGCCCTGTTGAATGCTACGAGATTTAAATATAATGAGAAATAAAAGACCGGAAAAGAGGGAGATTATGTACATACCAAAATACTTTGCAATACAAGATGAAGAGATGAAGTACGAAATAATTGAACAAAATAGCTTTGCGACATTATTTTCTCAACATAATGGGGAACCCTATGCAACGCATTTACCATTATTGCTAAATAGAGAAAAACTCACGTTACATGGTCACTTCGCACGTCCGAATGACCAGTGGAAAGATAGTGGGAATCAACAAGTACTTGCTATATTTCAAGGGCCACATAGTTATATTTCACCGTCATGGTATGAAACAAACAATGCGGTGCCAACATGGAATTACGTTGCGGTGCATGTATATGGTGAATTAGAAATTGTTGAAGATGAACAGGAATTAATAGACTCTCTTCAAAAATTAGTACATAAATATGAAGATTCAAAGAGCACGTACTCATTAGACGATGTAGATCCGAATTATATGGCAGGATTAAGTAAGGGAATAGTTGGGTTCAAAATAAAGATAAATAAAATAGAAGGAAAAGCGAAGTTGAGTCAAAATCATTCTGTGGAAAGAAGAAAATTAGTTGTGGAGAAGCTTGAGAAGGTTGGTAGTGAGGGGAGTAAGGGGATTGCGGAATTGATGAAAGAAACAAAATGAGTTTGGTAAAATAAAGGTGATTTACTAATTTTGTAGAAATATATTTTACTTGCAAGAAAAATGCCTCGGTAGCTCTAGAAGGGAAGAGCGCCGGAAAACATGTCGCACCGGGTCGCAAGGCGAAGGTTTCAGAAGCACCGAAAAGCAAATAAGCTGAGACAGGTGGAATTCCTGTCGGTGAAATTCCGTAGGGAAGCGTGTTCGAATCCCGTCGGAGGCATATGGAAACCTCTGTATGAAGAAGTATTCGATTACATCTAAATAAGCGCATTAAAAAAAGACCCTCTTAAATGAAGGTCTTTCGTTCTTTAAAGTGTTTTTTCAGCTGTGGTTGAGTTGTAGTCTTTACTTACGTCAACAGATTGAACAAAATCAGGTCTTTGTGGTGCAGGGAGATCGGCGTGACTTGCTTGATATGTAAAAGAACTATTTATCCCAATAGAAATAATACCGATAACAGACAGTCCTAGAACGACAGAACTAATTTTTTTAATCATTTTAGAGCTCCTTTCTCAAACGTTTTTTCTTTTGCTTGTAACGCTTTATGAAAATACTCACTCGCTTTCACATGATTATTTTCATCATAAAATTTAGTTGCTAATTTCTCTGAATATTCTTGAGTGTAGTTATATAAAGATTCTTTGTCGAAATACGTAATTCCTTCAAGAATAATCTTTTCTAGATCTTCAGTTGTCTCATTATTGTTAAGGGAATTTAAAATTTTAAAATGAAGTATATATTCAATATTGTTTAGTTCTGTACAAACTCCCAATCCTTTTTTAATAAATTCTTCAGCAATGTTTATTTCACCAAGTTTATAATGCTCTCTGGCTTGTAAAAAGAGTGCTTTAAAGTGTGTAGGCACTTTGGTTGTTACCTCTGATAAATGTCGAATCGCTAGAGAAGACAGGTTTTGACTTGCATAGAGCCAACCTAGATTATTGCGAACGCTTAATACTAAATCCTTTTCGTTTAGTTTTTGTAAAATTGAAAGAGCAGAATTGAACTTTTCCTCTGCTTGTTCATATTGTTTTAGGAATACACATGAGGAACCTATTATATTGTCGCAAAGTGCTAACTTTATCTCAAATCCATTTTCAGTCATGAAGATGTTTCTGGCTTTTGTTGCTTGCTGAATTGCATCAATCGGTTTATAAAAATGTTGATTAAAGATAGCGAATCGGTAATTATACTCAGCTTCCTCTAGTTTATCTGAAACATTAACTAATAGCTTTTCAGCATTTTCGTAATGTTCACTTGCTAAATTATAATTTGTTGTTAAAGTAGCATGAATCGCTTTAAATAAATGATAGTAGTAAGAAAGTTGGTGATTAGGTGAAATCGCGTAAGAATCTATTTTATTAAAACTGTCTTTTGTGATGCTTAAACCATCAGTTAAAACTTTGAAACGAAAATCTAGTAGAGAATAGTATAATGCTAAGTTTTCATCTTCTTCAAAGTTTAGTTCTTTTTCCTCAATTTCATGCTTTAAGTTTGTTGCCTGGGACACATCTTGTTTTAGCATAGCTAAATACCAATCATTAAATAATTTTGTGATTTGTTCATTACCTTGTAGTTGAACGTTCATGAAATCCCCTCGCTTTTTTGAATATTCTTATAAAATATAGTATCAAAAATAACAATATTTAGAAATACGATTTTTATTTCTCAATATTTGTTTAACAAACTTTTCAGTAAGCCGATTGGAATAGTATTAATTTGTTTTGGAGTAAAGAAAAGGTGTCGGGGGAGGGGGCATTTTAAATTTCTAGTTGAGAGGTGAAAATATAAAAAAGGGTGCGTTCACACAATTTGTATGAACACACCTTTTTACAGATTAAACAATCAAGTCCCACAAAAAGTACGATAAGGACGATTCGTAGGCGCAGGCGGAACGCAGTATTCTTCTTGATCTGTGGAATAAGCATAAGGATTTGCTAGAGCTTCAAGGAGTTTCTCCATTACGCTATAGTCGCCATTTGTGACAGCTGCTTCTAATGCTTCTTCTACACGGTGGTTCCTAGGGATGATGGATGGGTTATTATTTTTCATCATTTCGTAGGCATTTTCTTTCAATTCTTCTTGTTTTTCTAATCGAGATTGCCACAGTTTGTACCATTCTTTAAATTCAGGGCTATCGAATAGAGGCGTATTTTCTAACGTATCAAGAGTTAATGAACGGAATGTATTTGTGTAATCCGCTTTATATTTCTCCATCATTTTTAAAAGTTGCTCAATAAGTGAATGATCTTGTTCTTCGTTGCTAAATAGTCCTAATTTCTTTTTCATTCCAAGGAACCACAGGTTTTCATACTGTACGCTAAATTTTGAAATTTCGTCTTGAGCAATTTTTAATGCTTCTTCTTCATCTTCGTGCAGAATTGGTATTAAAGATTCTGCTAATCGCGCGAGGTCCCATGCGGCCATATATGGTTGATTTCCATATGCGTAGCGGCCTTGTGTATCAATAGAGCTAAATACAGTTCCTTGGTCGTAATGATCCATAAATGCACAAGGGCCGTAATCAATCGTTTCACCGCTAATCGTTATATTGTCAGTATTCATTACACCGTGAATAAATCCAACAAGTTGCCATTTAGCGATGAGGCTTGCTTGTTTTTTGATGACTTCTTGTAGCAATGCAGTATATCGGTTTTCATGACCTTCAATTTCTGGGTAATGTCTTTTTATTGTATAGTCAGCTAGCGATTGAAGATCCTCGATTGAGCCGCGAGCTGCAGCATATTGAAATGTGCCGACGCGTATATGGCTGCTTGCGACTCTAGTTAAAATAGCTCCAGGTAACTTTGTTTCACGATAGGTTGGTTCACCAGTTGTGACAACTGCTAAACTGCGGGTAGTTGGGATATCAAGTGCATACATTGCTTCGCTAATAATATATTCACGTAGCATCGGACCGAGTGCGGCACGACCATCACCGCGGCGTGAATAAGGAGTAGGGCCAGAACCTTTCAGCTGAATGTCAAAACGTTTACCTGAAGGAGTAATTTGTTCACCAATTAAAAGAGCACGACCGTCGCCTAACATATTAAAATGTCCAAATTGATGACCAGCATATGCTTGCGCTAATGGATGAGCTCCTTCTGGTAGTGCATTACCGGCGAAAATCGCAATTTCAGTTTCTTTCTTCAGTTCTTCCGGATTAAAGCCAAGAGATATCGCAAGTGAATGGTTTAGTTTAACTAACTCCGGTGAACTTACGGGAGTAGGGGGGATTTCTGTATAAAATGAATGTGGCAAAGTAGCATAACTATTGTCTAAATTCCAACCTGCTTCATTATTTTTAGTCATTTTATCTCCTCCTTGTTTATTTTTTATTATGTATTTGTACGTATGTATTCTTTGTAAAATTAGCTAAAAGTATAATATGATATTTCCCCTTGCAATCTATTGTAAGGACTTCACTGCACTATGTCTATTTAACAGCAAATATAAACCCTCCATTTTAAGAAAATGGAGGGTTTATTATTATTTCATTTTTACAATTATTTTTCCTTTTGCTCTTCCAGCCTCTGAATATTCCATTGCTTTTTGAGCATCTTCAAAAGGGAAAACGCGATCGATTACCGGTTTGATTTTGCCAGCTTCAATATAGTTTGCAATAGTGCGTAATTGATCGCCGCTTGG
This sequence comes from Bacillus sp. BD59S, assembly GCF_007363175.1. Taxonomy (NCBI): domain Bacteria; kingdom Bacillati; phylum Bacillota; class Bacilli; order Caryophanales; family Bacillaceae; genus Bacillus; species Bacillus sp. BD59S. The sequence goes on along the minus strand of NZ_CP034686.1, from coordinate 3,126,198 downwards.
CTTCATAAATAAAAATGAATATTGCGCATTATGCTTTTTTTCAAGTGCAGTAAGTTTTTTGCTTGCTAATGAAAATAAGAGAGTTTTGAAAAATCCTGAACCGAATTCTTTACCGAATCGAGCATTCGGCATACCTGAAACGGAAACAATGTTGCCACCGCTTTTTATAATGTTGAATGATTTTTCAAGTGTTGTACCGCCAATTGTATCAAATACTGCATCATAATTTGTTAGTATTTCTTCAAATTTTTCTGTTTTGTAATTAATAATTTCATCTGCACCAAGTGACTTTACTAAATTCGCACCAGTTTCACTAGCAGTCGTTGTAACAGTAGCACCCATTATTTTTGCTAACTGAATTGCGAAAGTACCAACACCACCAGATCCAGCGTGAATTAAAATCTTTTGACCTTTTTGTAAGTGCATGATGTCATGCAAAGCTTGATAGGATGTTAAGCCAACGAGTGGAATTGAAGCAGCTTCCTCAAAACTTAAATTTTTCGGTTTTAAGGCTATATCATCTTCATGAATGGCTATATATTCCGCGAAAGTACCAATCTTATTTTTTCTTGGACGAGCATATATTTCATCACCGACTTTAAAACGAGTTACTTTTGATCCAACCTTCGTAATGACACCGGAAAAGTCATTCCCAAGGATTAGCGGCATTTCATATTTCAGTAACATTTTTACCTTTCCATCGCGTATTTTAAAATCAATTGGATTAATACTAGCTGCATGAATTTCTACGAGCACTTCATACTCATTTATTTCAGGAGTAGGTACCTCGGCCATACGCATTGGGACTTTTCCGTACTTATCAATTATCATCGCTTTCATTTCTTATACCTCCAAATTTCAATAAAGTGAAACTTTAATCAGTGGGGGGGTTCTTCATCCCCCACTGATTATCAGCCCTCACCAATCGGACCTTTATGGGCAGTTGATCCCCTATCTAAATTCTTTGCTTTCGCTGAATTTTGAGGTGGGGTCTTACTGCCCGTTAAAGTGGGATAAAAGTTGTGCAATAGCTTTTCAATATCTAATACAAGATTTTTTAATAAACTTAATTTTGTACGTATATCAATATAATAAAAGTTTTTTGTACCTTCTTTTCGCATTAAAATAATACCGGCTTCCCGTAAAATCCTTAGGTGATGTGATACCGCTGGCCGAGAAAGGTGTGTTTGTTTCGTAATTTCTCCTACACGTAATCCGGTTTGACATTCCGTTTCCATGAGAACTAACAAAATAGCTTGACGTGTTTCATCGCCAATTGCCAATAATACTTTTTGAGAATCAATAAAATCTTTTTTTATAACATTTAATTGTTCTTGTTTATTCATTTCAATCACTTTACCTCCAAAAAATTAGTCAAAAGGTTTAAGATGATGAACCATTACATCGATACGGTAATGCTACATGATTGTTGTATGAACTGCAATATTGGGAAAGAAAATCGAGACGAATGAATTTTTTATGTTGAAAATGATAAGGGGGTAGAAAAGAATTACATATTAGAATGGATAAAGTTTTAAAGTAGAAAATGATTTAATACTACGTTGTTTCCAGGTGAGGATAGTTAAGCCATTGAACAAAAAATTAAGCGGTCGTAACCCTGGATAATTTTTAGGGTTACGACCGCTTATCATGTTTTTATTATTTTAAAGTGAGTTGTTTCGTTTTACTCTTTCATACATACATAATACAAGCAGATTATAGATGTATGAAAAAGTAAAAATAATTTGGGGCGTAATCTATCTATATGATAATTTAAAATGAAATATAAGTCTATATCTTTGTTGTTTTTTTGATTATATTTATATCACTGAGCTCAGAACAATGATGTGGAGGATAAATATATGAAATCGAATGATGTACCAGTTTTAATTGTTGGAGGGGGATTATCAGGGTTAGCATCTGCGTTATTTCTTGCAAAACATAACATTGAGTACTTACTTATTGAAAGGCATCCGTCTACTGCCATTCATCCGAAAGCAGGCGGTCTTACTTTACGTACAATGGAGTTATTTCGAGAATTAGGTTTGGAACAAAGAATTAAATTGGCAGGTAAAGCATTAGAGAACTGCCGAGGAAGAATAGTAGTTCATACAATAGCTAAGGCGAATAAAGAAGAATTGGAACAAATGAGAGCGACGCAATACGGAAACGATGAAGAGTTACTTCAAAAAATAGAAAAGATTAGTCCATCAAAACAAACTGCGTGTTATCAAATAATTTTAGAAGAGATGATGTTACAAGAAGTGAAAACGCTAGGCGGGCAACTATCTTTTTATCATGAATTAGTTTCATTTGAACAAAATGAAAACGGGGTAAAAGCAACGATTCGAAATCGTGAAACAGAAAAAGAAAGTGTCATACATTGTGACTATGTAATTGCAGCAGATGGAGCACAAAGTAAAATACGTAAGCAATTAGGGATTACAACTGAGGGTCGTGGAACCATTGGCGGTTATTATATGAATATTTATTTTGAAGCGGATTTAAGCGAATTTATACAAGGAGATGCATTTGGTTTTACTATGGTACTTCATCCGGAAGTTCTTGGTGCACTCATTCCAGTCGATAATGAAAGAAGATGGATTTACCATGTATCCTATGATCCATTAAAAGGAGAGAGACCAGAGGATTTCACTATAGAACGTTGTAAACAAATTATTCAAACCGCAATTGGAAGTACAAATATTGAGTCAGAAATAGTAAGTGTTTTACCGTGGGAAGCGACTGAAAGTACTGCTACAAAATTTCAAGATAATCGCGTTTTTTTAGTTGGTGATTCTGCACATATTATGCCGCCAACTGGAGGGTTTGGTTCCAATACAGGAATACAAGATGCGCACAATCTAGCTTGGAAATTAGGGGCTGTTATAAAAGGCAAGGCAAAACCAAAATTGTTAGAAACATATCATGAAGAGAGATACCCTGTTGCAAAATTAACGACAGCTTATGCAAGTAGTTTACTGTTTCGTGCTGCGAAGAGAGAGGAAGGCAGTTTGAATAATATGGATGGTTTAGCTGTTACAGTTGGATATCAGTATTGTTCAGAGGCGATTATAGATGACTCAGTCACTCCACATAGAATGGATAGCGTAGAGTTGAACGGGAGACCTGGAACGCGAGCGCCGCACTTTTGGGGGATGTATAAAGGGAAAGAAGCTTCTATATTAGACGTATTTGGTAACAATTTTGTATTACTTACTGGAGTAGACAATAGCTCTTGGGCTGAAGCTGTATTTGATGTTTCATCTAAATTAGGAATAAATATAAAAGTTTACAGCGTTGGTTTAAGGGGAGACTTTATTACTCAAGAAAATGTTTTTTGTGAATTATATGGAATAGAGAATGAAGGAGTTGTACTAATTAGACCAGATGGCTTTATTGGATGGCGTTCGGAACAAGAAGTGGTAAATCCAGCGGTAATGCTGGAAGAGGTAATGAGAAATGTATTATGTGATTTTTAAGTAACTACGGAAATACTTTCTTATATGTCTCACTTTACTGAAAAAATAATATTCACAAATTTTAATAGGTTTGGTATGATTAATTTCGACAAGTTAATCGAGGCCGGAGATATGTGAGATAAGCCATAAATTTATTTAGGGATACAGAAGTGTCCTCTAAATAAATTATGGTTTTTTTTATTGGAAGAATCGCACACAATAGGGAAGTTACATGTGGAAAGGAGAGATATAGAAAATAAATAGTTTTCTATATTAATAACATAGGGAAAGTATATTTGTAAGACTGAAATTTTAATATAAGCTTATAAAAATAATGAAAATATATCTTCTATTTCGTGTGAATCTCATTAACTTGTTGAAATTTACAACGTAGGAAGGGTTAGAAGGATGAGAAAGATTATTAGCGTTTTAGTTATTTTCTTTATGATGGGAAGTATCTTTGCTGGGGGAGCTGTTCATGCGAAAGCAGAAGGAAAGCATGAAGGGAATACGAATAAGTTTTTAAATATTGCACATCGCGGAGCAAGTGGACATGCACCTGAGCATACTTTTGCTTCTTATGATCTTGTGAAAAAAATGAAAGCGGATTATTTGGAGTTAGATATTCAGTTAACTAAGGACGGCCAGTTGATTGCAATGCATGATACAGCCGTTGATCGAACTACAAATGGTACAGGGGAAGTACGAGATAAAACATTAAGTGAAATAAAGAGTTTAGATGCAGGATCGTGGTTCAATAAAGCTTATCCAGAAAAGGCTAAGCAAGAGTATGTTGGTCAAAAAGTTCCGACTCTTGAAGAAATCTTCCAAAAGTACGGAAGAAGCATGAAGTATTACATTGAAACAAAATCACCAGATGTGTATCCAGGAATGGAAGAGAAATTATTAGCTTTATTAGAAAAATATAATTTAATAGGTCAAAACATGTCTTCTAGCCGTGTTATGATTCAGTCATTTAGTAAAGATAGTTTAACAAAGATTCATAGTATGAATAAAAATATTCCGTTAGTTCAACTGCTTTGGTATTATCCAAATGAAAACAATGAGATTGTTGAATGGTCTGGCATTACACATGAACCGAAAAGTGTAACAAATGAAGATTTTCAAGAAATTAAAAAGTATGCAGTTGGTATTGGACCAAACTTACGTAATGATAACGGAGAACTAATTATTGATGAGTCATATATGAAAATGGCTAGAAATAATGGACTGCTAATTCATCCTTATACAATTAATGAGAAACCAGATATGAGATTGTTAATAAAATGGGGTGCTACAGGAATGTTTACAAATTACCCTGATCGATTACATAGTGTACTAAAAGAAAAATAAGTGAGATAGGAGAAAAGGTATACCGACGTTTTAGTATACCTTTTTCTATTATGCTAGATTATAGTAGTAGGATACATATTCTTCTAAACCTTGAACTTCTTTTTCCGGTGGTTCAATGCCACCTTTTCTACCGTAGCAAACATTTCTCAAGTATTCTCCAAAAATCATAGAGCGGCTTTCCTCATTTTCCATCCAATTATATCTATTAATTGTAAACTTACCATCGAAACTTGTATCAAATGTATAGGGGATACAAGTAATAGTTTTAGGTAAATGTTTTTTTAATACTCGATATTGCCGACCAGCGCCTAAACTTTTGCAAACAAATAGTAGCTGATTAATCTTTGTGAAATCAAAAATCTTTTTCGCTTCCATTACATTCGCGATAGAATGGAGGGAGTTTTTCTCGAATAGGATAGCATCTTTTGGTACGCCATGTTCCATTAATTTAGTTACAATTACTTCTGCATCTGACAAATCCCCGTAATTCCAGCTCGGATGTTTCATGCCATGCAAACTAGTACCACCTGTAACGATAATTTGATTTCCTAAACCTTGTCGATAAGCTTCTAGAGGAGCTTGCCAATTGCCGGGATGAGAACCGCCGAAAACGAAAATAGCATCACATTTTTGTGTTGTTATTTCTTTTAGAAAAACGATTTCTGTAATTTGATCGATTTGTTTTTTCGTAAGAGTAGGGACATCAGGATATTTAGGTATTACCATGTGAAAACCTCCTATATAGTAAATAATAAATTCATTATATAGCGATTTTATTAAGTGAAAAAAGGGAAGCTTTTCATTTCAAAGTACCCCTTTTAAGATAACTCTCCAATAAACCAAATCTCTTTTTTATCGATTGCATCTTCATCATAAATGACTTCTTGAAAGTGTAAAATTTGGGCAGTAGGACAAATTGAAATTCCCCATGTTTTCCAAAAATCAATTTCATTTGAAAGAGAAATCCATTTTTGAAATTCATTATTTCTATTGAAAAAGTTATGAAAATAGTCATCGTTTTTGAATACGATAATTTGCGATTCCCATAAATTCTCTATAGAAATTAAAGTAACAACTCGATATGTATGTGTATCACTCGGTTTTATTTTTATTAAATGATTCACTCGATCTATTAAGGTTTGGATACATAATCGTTTTACTTTTTTAGGTGTTTTATGAGACTCGATAAAAGTTTGAGAAACGGGTAAAGGCATATACCAATATTCATCGTTATAGAAAGTAGAAGGGAATATTTTTGTATGTTCCTCAATGCGTTTAATCATAGTGTTTGTTTTTCGTTTTATCCCACGTATTTTCTTTTCATGCATTGTGAGTCATCTCCATAAATTTTTGTAATGCAGCTGAGCGAAATATGTCTTTTCTAGTAATGAAAGTAGTAGGAACCTTTTTGAAGCTATTTGGTAAAGGGTTGAATGATACGTCATGTTCATGTCCCTTTAAAATTGATTTCATCATAATCGCTACGCCCATACTTGATTTTACACATGCAAGTATAGCTTCGATTGTCCCGAATTCTAAAACTCGTTTAGGTGAGATGTCTTCTTCTTGAAGCCAGTCTTCTAATAAACCCCTATAATAGCACCCGTGACTAAAAGCGAGTAAATTCATATCTTCTATGTCTTTAAGAGAGGATAAAGGTTTTTTACTAATGAGAACCAATTCTTCTTCATGAAATACAGTTGTATGGAGTTCAGTATGCTGAGTAGAGCCAGCTATAAACGCTCCGTCTAGTTTTCGCTCTAATACAAGCTTAATTAGTTGTTCAGTCGTATTTGTTTCCAAAATCAATTCGACTTCTGGGTACCTCTCATAGTAGGCCGTTAATATAGAGGGAAGCCTTACCGCAGTTGTAGATTCTGTACATCCGATTGTCAAAGTGCCTTTAGGATCAGTTCCATTACTTTGAACCGCTTTTATAGATTGATCCATTAAGTGGATAATTTGTTTGGCGTACGTTAATAAAATCTCACCGTTAGAAGTTAAAGTTACACCTTTTCCGTTACGGTAAAATAAAGGCACGCCTAATTCATTTTCTAGTTGTTTCATACGCATTGTTACGCCTGATTGCACGTAGTTCAAATTTTTCGCTGCGTGAGAAATATTATTTTCCTTCGCGACCTCGTAAAATACAGTTAAATCTTTTATGTCCACGTATCATCCCTCCGGAAAGGTATCAATTTTTTTGATGGATTATATGATGAATCTTTATTTTATATGATATCAGAACTTTCATACAATGGAAGAGGATGGAGGGATTATTGTGTTAATGCAAGAAAGGATGAACAGTACTTATAAGTGGGTGATGTTAATTGTTGCGACGCTTGCTCAAACAACAGCGACACTTATAACATATGGTGTCGGGGTTTTCGCTTTATTTTGGAAAGAAGAATATGCGCTTACGAATATGGAGAGTGGATTGTTAGTAAGTGTTGTAAATGTTGGGCCGTTATTTTGTATGCTTTTTGTCGGTCGGCTACTTGATCAATATAATGAAAAAATATTAATTTCTATCAGTTCATTTTTGCTAGGGAGTTCGCTTTTATTGACTAATATAGTAAGTGGATTTAATGGGTTATTATTTGTACTTTTATTAATGGGCATGTTTTATAGTGTTTCCCAGCCAGGAGGAAGTAAAGTGATTTTAAAATGGTTCCCAAAAGAAAATCGTGGGTTAGCGATGGGAATAAGGCAAGCTGGTATACCGATTGGTGGCGCGTTAGCGGGAGTGCTAATCCCGTTTCTAACAATACAATATAATATGACTTACGCGATAAATAGTATTGCATGCATTTGTATTATGGGAGGGCTATTATTTTTTGTGTTTTATAAAGAGCCATGTGTTCAGGCGGAAGCAAGGAAAGAACATATTAAAGTTTCTTTTTGGACACACCTAAAAGTAGTGATATGCAAAAAAGAGTTGTATCCAATTTATATGACGGGTATTTGCATGATTTCATTACAAATGGTGTTAGTTGGACACTTCATGAAATTTTTAGTAAGGGAACAATCTATTACATCTATTGTAGCTGGAACAGTATTTTCAGTTATGTTCTTTTCTGGAATGATTGGTCGTGTTGTATTAGCAGCTATTAGTGATGTGTTTTATAAGGGAAATCGGCGCATACCTTTATTTATAACTGTCTGTGCTTCTATCGGATTGGTTCTATTGTTAGTAATGAGTATACATATAATAACGAGTGGAGTATTGTATGGTGTAAGTGCATTGTTAGGATTCTTTTCAATTGGATGGTTTAGTCTTTTTATAGCCGAAGTTGCTGAATTGGCAAGTGAAGAATCTGTAGGAATAACAGTGAGTTTAGCGCTTACATTAAATCAAATTGCGATTATTATTGCACCTGTTTTATTTGGTTATATTGTGGACGCGAAAGGGTATACGTATGCATGGTTGTGTATAGTGGCATTACTAAGTATTTCGGCAGTGAGTTTATCCCGCAATTTGCCAGGCAGCCAGTAAAAGCCGGATTGGGGTGGGCTAATAATCAGTGGGGGACGGACAAAACACCATTGATTAAAGTTTCACTTTATATAGTAAAAATAAAAGAAAGTTAGCAATGTAAATTTTTTATGAAGAAAGTCTAAAGAAATGCCGAATGAGCGACATTTCTTTTTTTATATGTTGTATAATTAAAACGTAAATGAGATTTATTTTCAATTGCGTTCGTTTCCTCTTTTGAAATTGCCTGTTACTTTAGCCATAATGAGTTGTTTTTCTGTATCGTTATGTGCATGATTTATTTTGTATAAAATTTTTTTAGCGTCATTTTAATTTAATATCATAATCTGTTTTCCGTAATATTAAATTAAAACTATGTTGTTTTTTGTTACTCTGTAATGAAACATCCTATCATTTAAGCGATTGCGTTTGTCAGTATTTTTCATCGTAACAACTCCGTTTCTTATCGTGTGTAACAAATGTTACATAAGATGTTGAAATTATAGTAGGGTGCATCCGATTGTAAGGTGGAAATTTTGCAAGAAAGAAATACAATAGAGAGTAGCCAAAAACTGAATATGAGAAAAAGGAATCTAGTTCATTTAGGTGAATAATAGGTAGTATTATAAAATATTTGAAAATTAAAAGATATAGAACAGAATGGATGTACGTTAAGTGAAACTATATAAAAGAGGGTTCCTATTATGTTAAAGAAATGGTTAATCGTTTTCTTTATTTTTGCTATTTTTTGTGGGAGTGTCGTTGCACTCATACATGCAAATAAAGGTAAGAAATATGATATAAAGGCATTTTCTAATGTAAATAGTAAGCAAAAGGACGATATGCAAGAAGTTAATGCGACTGAGAAAAAACGCTATGAAGCTGTAGCTGGAAAACTAGATCAATATTTAAAAGATAAAGGGTTTAATGGGAGCGTTCTTGTAGCTAGTAAAGATCATGTGATTTTACAAAAAGGTTATGGATATGCGAATGTGAAAGATAAAGTAGTAACAACGCCAAGAACGAAATATCGTATTGGTTCTATTACGAAAACGGTCGTTGCAATATCTATTATGCAGCTAAAAGAAAAAGGAAAATTAAACATTGAAGACAATGTAAATAAGTATATTCCATCGTTTCCAGCAGATAAAAACATTACGTTACGAAATCTATTAACACACACATCTGGCTTGCCAGATCAAGGACAAGGTAGGGTGGATGCGGGGTCACGTTTAAAGTTAGTAACATGGATTGGAGCGCAAAAATTGCAATTTCCTGCAGGGACAGGCTGGAAATATACAGACTATAATTATATGGTGCTTGCATATATTGTAGAAAAAATTACGAATAAACCGCTCGCTGAATACGTCAAAGAAAATATTTTTACTTCTGCTGGCATGCATGAATCTGGAATGGGGGCGACTCTCCCAGAAGATATTTTTTTAGCAGAAGGTTATACGAGAAAAGATAATGAATTAATAGCTGCACCCCGCTTAAAAATGAACTGGTTGTATGGGTGTGGTGAAATGTATACGACTGTTGAAGATATGAAAAGATTAGATGAGGCAATAATGGATGGAAAACTGTTATCTAAACAAAGTGTATTAGATATGTTTACGGCATCACCTGCAAGAAAATATGGATTTAGTTTCTATACGTATCCAGATTATTATCATAACCACGGCGTATTGGCAGGTTGGAATACTTTTAATAATTTTAACTGGGATAAAAAAACGTTTGTCATATTATTCTCTAATGTCCAAAATGGTATGAATGATGCATTTAATCAAGAGTTTAGGAAAATGGCGAGTGATTTAATAGAAGCAAAATAATGATTTTTAAATCGGTATTGATATGAATTTATCAATACCGATTTTTTTTGAATGTTCAACGAAGAAGTAACTGTGAAGGGGGAATAGTAGAATAATTTTATTTAGGAAGTTAAATGATATGGATGTTAAATATAGGAAAGTTACTGTGTGAATTTCATCTATTCGTAATGAATTTATGCGGAAGATTAATTGGTAAATTTTACATCGATAAAAAAGCTTGAGCTTAACACTATGTGAAGCTTTACATTATTGGAGACAAGAACAGGAGGTTTATAAAATGAAAAAAATAGTAAAGTTTTGCTTAATGGCTACATTATCTACAACGATTATTAGTGGATGCTCTTTTGAGGGGAACAATGAAAATGCTAAAGGGAAAGGGAATGAAAAAGTAGAGGTACAGAAAACCGTCGGGAAATATACGATGCCAGATGAAAAAGATAAACATGAAGGTACATGGCTACAATGGCCTCATGAATACACATATGGTGAAGAGTATAAGCAGGAAGTTGAACCGATTTGGGTTAAGATGGCAAGTGCTTTAACTGAGGGGGAAAAAGTCCATATTGTTGCATACGATGAGGAGGAGAAAGAGCGAATCAATAAACTTTTAATAGATAAAGGACTGAATATGGATAAAATTGATTTCTTTATCGCTCCTACTGATGATGTATGGGCACGAGATAGTGGACCGATTTTTGTTTATGACAATAATAAAAATTTAAAAATATTAGATCCAGCATTTAATGGGTGGGGTAAGAAAACGCCGTACAAAAATGATGCTCGTATACGTGAAAATGTGAGTAAACAAGCAGGGATTGAAAGAATTGATTGGGGGAAGTTTGTCCTTGAAGGTGGCGCAATTGAATTAGATAGCAATGGGACTGCTTTATTAACTCGAAGTGCGGTAACGAATAAAAATAGAAATCCTGATTTATCAGAAAAGGAAATTGAAAAATATATAAGTGACCTTGGGGTATCAAACTTTATTTGGTTAGATGGAGTGCCGAATTTAGATATTACTGATTTTCATATTGATGGGTTTGCTAAATTCCATAATAAATCTACCATTGTAACGATGAAAGAAGATGACCTTGCTGAATGGGGTCTATCTAATAAAGATATGGCTACATTATTAGATGCAAAAAATGCTGTAGGAAAGAAATATAAGTATGAATACTTACCGCTTAGTAAAGAAAAAGTTGTATTAGAAAATGGAAAAACTCTCGATTATAAAGGGTCATATATCAATTATTATATTGGGAATACAGTGGTATTGGTGCCTAATTATAATGATCCAAATGATAAAATCGCAAACGATACGATTCAGAAATTATACCCAGATCGTAAAGTAGTTGGTATTGATGTGAGAGAGCTTTATAAAAATGGCGGTATGATTCATTGTGTTACACAGCAACAACCGATTGCATTGAAGTAATGGATTGGAATTACGTTGTGCTGCTATATAGACAAAATAGGTGAAAGATTATCTTTTCCTATTTTGTCATTCCTTATTATTTATAACAATAAAAAATATAAATGCAATGATAAATGAATTATAGTGTGTATTCAATTTTCGATTTATATGGAAAAGGAGAAAGGTTTCTGTGTTAAAGAATTTTAAAATAGTATTTTTGTTTTTCCCTATCGTTCTACAGTACATTTTAAATGTAGCTTTGATTTGTTTAGGGATTGTATTAAGTGTGTTTCTAATGAAAGAAGTCATTCAATTTATACAAGAGCTGAAAATAAATGGTGAAGAATCTAGTTATCATTTGATTGATAGTATCGTCGTATTCTTTTTATATTTTGAATTTATTGTAATGATTATAAAGTATTTTCAAATGAATTTTCATTTCCCATTACGATATTTTATTTATATAGGTATAACAGCTATCGTTCGTCTCATTATTATTGATCACGATAGTTCGATAGATTCATTGTTATACGCCTGTGCGATTCTTGTACTAATTAGTGCCTTATTCATTGCAAATTCTAGAATAATGCGTCGTGATTTAGAAGAGTGAATGTTTGTTATTTGAATGTAAAAAGAGCTATATCTTTTGGCGAAAAAAGGAGTAACGGTATTGAAAGAAATAATTTTAACGAGTTTCGTCATGATAGGGTTTATGATTCTACTATTTAATTGTATACTCGCATGATTTTAAAGAATAAAAAGTTAATAAGGGAAGAGGTTTTTGTAAATATGGTGCATTACAATAATCAAAATAGTTTACATCAAATATTTACATTAAAGGGAACGATTATAAGAGATATTTTCCCGCAAATTTTAGTATATACATGTATTTCAACGGTAGTAGCTGTGATTCATTATTATTATGCAGAAATACATATCAATCAAACACCTTGGGTAATTGTTGGAGGAGCTTTAGGTCTACTGTTAGTGTTTCGTACTAATACTGCCTATGATAGATATTGGGAAGGTAGGAAGCTGTTTGGCACGATTGGTGCCTCTACTAGAAATTTAGCAGTTAGTCTTTTATGTTATTGGGAGTCAGAAGGGGAAAAGAACGATCAGGAAAAACTAAAGTTTTTACATTTACTAATTGCTTTTCCTAAAATAGCGAAAGGACATTTGAGAGATGAAAAAGATTTAGATGAGATACAAGAATTGCTTGATATTTGTTCTGAGAAGGAGCAAGCAATATTGACAGAGTCTATTCATTTACCAATTAGTATAGTTTTTCTGTTAAAAACTATACTATCAAAAGGTTTGAAAAAGGGTCAGATTCATTCAAATGCAATAATTAATATGGAAGCCGACCTGAATAAGTTGCTTACGGCTGTGGGTGGATGTGATCGTATAAAAACAACACCTATTCCTTTTGCCTATTTTGCTCATATTAAAATTTTACTGCTCATATTTTGCGGGACTTTACCGATTGGTCTTGTTGATAGTCTTGGTTGGTTTACAGTACTTGCAACTACGTTTATAAGTTTTGCATTTATAGGGATTGAAGCAATAGGGATTGAAATTGAAGATCCTTTTGGTCAAGATCCAAATGACCTTCCGTTAGAAGGGATTTGTATAGGAATAGAAACGCATTTATTAAATTTATATAATCAAAACGGTTTGTTCGAAGTGATAGATATGAAGCAGGATAAAAAATTATCTAATTGTTAAATGTGTACGACTATTAATTTTAGAATGTTGCTATAAAAAACTTTATTGAAAATCTTGTCAAGAGTCAATTTACAGCTCAATGACGGCTTTATATTTTTTATATAAATATATAATATTTCATCGTGCTATAATCCATTCAAGAAATGTTGAGGAAGGGCGGGCTACTTAATTATTATAAAAAAGCGAGGGAAAGAAAATGGAACACAAACAAAAGGGAATTATTTTTACTGCGATACCGAATGAATCAAATGAATATTATGAACCGTTTTATGAAGAACTTATTTATTTTAATGAAAATTTAAATGAAAAAAAGGGGGCTACAGACCAACTTATTTCTTTATCTGTTGAAGAACAAGAATTCCATACGATCTTTTTTGAGTATGATGATATTTGGTTAAGGGATGTTGCGCCAGTTGTAACGAATCATCTTGTTAAATTTAAATATCGACCAAATTATTTGCCAGAGGATCAAGGGCGATATTTAGATCAACAATTTAATAAGTGGTTGAAAAAGAACGACTTTGAGTATGTGAAATCACCATTAATATTGGACGGTGGTAATCTTATTTGGAATAAAAAAGATACTGTTATTTTAACAGAACGCATATTTGATGATAATTATGATTGGACAGAAGAAGAAATTATAGAGCAACTGGAATGGGATTTGGATGTGAGCCGAGTTATTATTATTCCTGCTGAAGAAGGGGACGTACTTGCACACGCGGATGGAATGGTTAAATTTATTGATGAACATACGATGTTTATTAGTGATTTTTTAGGGGATGATGAATTTAGATATCATGTTCAAGAGATTATTCAAGAGCAAATGCCAGAAGCTAAATTTATAGTTGTTCCTTCGTCATATACAGAGAAAGGGCAATATGATCAAGAAATAGCGTCGGCAAAAGGATTATATATAAATATGTTAGAAACATGTGATGCTCTTTACGTCCCTATGTTTGGGCTAGCTAAAGATAGAGAAGTTTTACGATATATTCAACAACATACAGAGAAACAAGTTATTCAAATTCATGTAGGAGAAATCTCAACTATGGGAGGCGCAATGAATTGTTTAACGTGGTATTGTCCTTCGCATTTGTTACCTTCAAAAATGAAAAGATTGAACAATCAGAATGAAGATTTTTCAGTTAGGAAGATTTTTGATTGGTTTTAAAATAAGCGTATAAGAAAATGTATTCAAGGGGTAAGTATATGTATACAATTACTGAGTTTTCGCGGATTTGTAAAATGAGTACACGGATGCTAAGACATTATGATAAAGAGGAAATATTGAAACCGGCATATGTGAATCCGGTAAATGGATATAGATTTTATGAGCAAGGGCAGCTAGAAATAGCACTGAAAATTAAAAAGCTCAGAGAGTACAAGTTTCCTTTGCCGAAAATTAAAGTAATACTGCAGTCATCAGATCAAGATTCATTTATTCACCATATGCAAGCGCAAATCATTGAGTTGTCTCATGAAGTGAAACAAAATTTACAGGTTATTTCTGAAATGAATGAAATGGTCAATATGAATCAGGATTTAAATATTGCTCGCCATAGAAATTACGATATATTAAATGGGACGAGAAATGAAATAACCGTAATTGCTCAAAGGTTACAAATAGATATAGAACATATGGATGATTATTTTTATGATTTATATGAAGAAGTACAAAGAAATAGTTTGCAAATAGTAGGTTCTCCTTATACCGTTTTTTATGATGAAGAATTTATGCCGGGTCACAGCGATATTGAATTAAGAATTCCGATTATGGATGGGGACGGTAAAGATGCATTACAAGGATGCGAAATAAAAAAGATACACCAACATCAAATTGTTACTGCTATGCATTATGGTAGCTATGACTATATAGGTTATGCCTATATGGCATTAGAAGAGTGGGTGGAAAAGAACGGTTATATAATAGATGACCATCCATATGAAGTGTATATAAAGGGACCTGAATGTGATTGTTTAGTAGAAGAGTATGTGACACAAATTTGTTTTTTAGTTACGAAAATAGAATGAGAATAAGGATTGACATAATGTTAATGTCAATCCTCGTTTTATTTACAAAAGTAATTATTGAAAGGAGTGTCGATAAAAATTTAGACGCGAAAGTTTTCATGAAAATCTAATTACAGAAAACAAAGAGTAGTCTTACAAATCGGTTATAAGTAAAGTAATATATTCCTGTTGACCTTAACACGATGTCAAAGTATAGACTGTACTTACATTCAGAGAAGGGGGGAACATGTATGAGGAATATAGAAAATAGTTTGTTTTATATGCCTGCAGAATGGGAGAAACATGAGGGGACATGGCTCCAATGGCCTCATGATAAAGCTCATAGAGGTGAAGGGTACAGAGCTAAGCTAGATGATATTTGGGTAACGATAGCAAAGGAGCTTCATTACGGAGAAACTGTTCATATTGTGGTATTTGATGAGGAAGAAAAAGTACATGTGCAATCGAAGTTAATGGAAGCGAAAGTGGATATGGATAAAATTGATTTCTTAGTACAAGAAACTGATGATGTCTGGGTACGAGATAATGGACCGATTTTTGTAAAAGATAAAGATGGAAATCTGCGCCTAACACACTGGGTATTTAATGGTTGGGGAGATAAATATCCGTATGGAAAAGATGCTATTATACCAACTAAAATAAGTGAAAGGTATAGCGTTCCAAAAGTTGAATCTAATGTCTGTATAGAGGGCGGGGGAATTGAGGTAAACGGAAATGGAACCTTAATGGCGGCAAAAACTTCTATTATAAATGAAAATCGAAATCCTACACTAAGTCAGGAAGAGATTGAAATAGAGTTAACGAAGCATTTAGGGGTCACGAATTTTATATGGATAACTGGTATTCGAGGAGAGGATAATTATGATGAAGATACAGACTACCATATTGATGGGGCTGCACGTTTTGTAAATGAAAATACGATTCTTTATGAATATGATCCTTTCGGGGAAGGTGAACCATACCTTTTGGAGGCGTACGAAAAGCATTATCAAGAATTGCGACAAACAAGAAATATAGATGGAAAACCATTTCAGCTCATACCAGTACCGGTGACAAGAAAAATGGTGAAAGAAGCAGAATGTAAGGGTTCATATTTGAATTTTTATATTGGAAATGAAGTTGTATTAGTTCCTATATATGGTGATGAACATGATAAGTTAGGGCTTCAAATCATTGAAGGGCAGTTTCCAGGAAGAAGAATTGTCGGTATTTATGTAAATGAACTGTTTGCGTATGGTGGCATGATTCACTGTGTGACGCAGCAACATTTAGTATAAAGTAACCGAAATGAAAAAAGCATGCAGAGTATATACTCTGCATGCTTTTTATAATGCTGAAAATTCTTCAACAAGTTCACTAAAACGATTTAATGCACTTTCAATCGGTTCTGGCGTAGTTAAATCAACACCAGCTTTTTTCAATAAGTTTAATGGGTAGTCTGAACTTCCGCCTTTAAGGAATTCAATATAATGTTTTTGAGCATTTGGATCGCCGCTCAATAACTTATCGGCAATTTGGATTGCAGAAGCGAATCCAGTTGCATATTTGTACACGTAAAATGGACGATAGAAATGCGGTATTCTAGCCCATCCGTATTTTACTTCTTCGTCAAATACGAGGGAGTCGCCATTATATTCTCTAAACAAGTTTTCGTAAACCTCGCTAAAGGTTTGGGCATTTAATGGTTTACCTTGCTGTGCCATTTCATGTGTGATTTTTTCAAACTCAGCGAACATGATTTGTGTAAAGAAAGTGCCTTTAAATTTCTCGATGAAATGGTTTACTAAATGGTTACGTACATCAGCATCCTTTGCTTCTTTTAATAAATGATGAATTAATAGCACTTCATTTACTGTAGAAGCGACTTCTGCGACGAAAATAGTATAGTGTGCAGAAATTCTTGGTTGATATCCGTGTGAGTAGTGCGTATGCATACCGTGCCCACATTCGTGAGTAAGAGTGAAAAGGCTATTTAAATCATCGTGATGATTTAAAAGAATGAAAGGATGAACACCATATACACCAAAGTTATAAGCACCGGAACGTTTTCCTGGCGTTTCTCTCACATCGATATAACGTTTATCTTTAAAGCTCTTTAATGTTTCAATATATTCTTCACCTAAAGGAGCTAGTGATTCAATCATTATGTTAAACGCTCTATCGTATGGAATGTCTTGTTTTACACCAGATACTAAATCAACACTTAAATCGTACTGGCGTAGTTCATCTACATTTAATTTTTCTTTTCGAAGTTTATTATAAGTATGTAAAGATTGAATGTTTTTTTTCGTTGTATCAATTAGGTTTTCGTATACTTCTTTCGGAACCATATCACCAAATAATGATTTTTCTAGGGCTGATGGATATTTTCTTAGCTTAGAAACAGTAAAATTATTTTTAATAGTAGCAGATAAAGTAGAAGCGATAGAATTCTTTAATTGAACGTATGGTTTGTAATAAGCTTTATAGGCTTCTTTACGTTTTTCGCGGTTCTCATCTTCTATTAACTTTGCATACATTCCTCGTGTTAAAGTAACTTTTTCTCCCTCATTAGTAGTCACTTCACCAAATAATATATCTGCATTATTTAACATGCCATATGTATGTTGCGGAGAGGAGAGCGCTTCGCCCATTTGTGATAAAATCTCTTCTTGGTCCTTATTTAATACGTGCTTTTTATAACGATATAATTCAAATAAGTCTTCTTTATAATATTGTAAGCCCTCTGCTTCTTCTATGTAAGATTGTAATGTGTTTTCATCTACGCTAAGTAAGAATGGAGAAAAGAAAGATTTAGCTGCACTTACTTTCACTTGTAATTGTGTTACTTTATCGACAAGAGATTGAGCGTCAGTATCGCGTGTATCAAGATCAGATTGTAATCGTGCATAAGCGAACATTAAAGTTATTATGCTAGAAATTTCTTCACTCTTTGTTAAATAGGCTAATAAACTATTGCCATCGTGAATATTTCCATTAAACTCGTGTAATTCTTTCGTTAATACTTCAATTTTATGAAAATCGCTTTCCCAATCTTCAATGGTATCGTAAATATCCGTTAAATCCCATTTTTCTTTATCAGCTACTTCTAGTCGATCTTTAAGTTCTGTCATAATCATTTCCTTTCTAAATATGTAGTTATATTCCTATATAACTATGAAATACAACAAATTGCAAAAAATCCCTGCTGAAAATTGAAAAGCCTTGCTAAAATGGCAAGGCTTGAAAAATTATAATGTAATTCCGAATTTTGAATGTAAAAGATTTTTATATTGCCCATTTGTAACTTTTTCTTTCGTTTTTTTACCGTTTTTCGCTATTGTGAGACTATCCTTTGTTAAAGATGCATGCCCATCTGCAGTTAGTTTTACAATAAGAGGTACTTTGTTAAATGGTGAGCACTCATGTTCAACAATAATTTTTTGTGCCGCATTTGCTTTTTCTTCATCCACTTCTTCTATATAAAATGCATAGCCTAACGTCCAATCATCCGCAGAAGATTGATCCAAAAACTCATTGTTTTTACGCATCTCTAACATGTAGTTTCCCTTTTCGGTCATTTCTTTACGAATACGATAATCTCCTGTAACGGAGTGAATGACTTCACCTGAGAAAGGAACAGGTGCAAGAGGTAAGTATGATCCGAAACCAACTTCAATTAAATAAAATGCATCCTGATATTTTAAAACAGTTGCAATATGTCCGGAATCAACGGCCCATATGGAGTTTGCGGCGTTATATACTGTTCCTGAAACGAGATGGACATCAAATCCAGTGTCTTTAAGGAAGTAATACATAGTAGGATTAAGTTCATAACAAAGACCGCCACGGTTGTTTACTAAAATTTTTTCTTTTAGATTTTCTTTTGATATTTCTGTAAAGGTGTTTTCGAGTATATTTAAGTTTTCAAAAGGGACAGTTTGTGCCATCGCGTACATAATGTTAGGTAAATCTTCAAATGAAACTTTGTGTTTTTCTACTATATGTAATCGTGCAAAAAATTGTTTTTGAAAGTCGGTCATAGAAATCCCTCCGTTATGCTTTTATAGATAAATTGTAAACAATCTTGAATGGGATGTGAAATGAAAACTACGTTGAATATTTGAAGTTTGATTCAAAATAATGTGGAAGAGTGAGAGATTGATACTTTACTAACAGAGGGACGAATATTATAATAATTCTGATAAACTATGCAAACGTTTTCTTGGGAGGGGATGGAGTACAGATGTTTAAAAGAATAACAATAGTCGGATTGTCAGTTGTTATGTTTTTACCTAGTATATATGGGGGGAGTAAAGCGTATGCAGATACGGTTAACAATGGAACATTAATGCAGTATTTTGAGTGGTATGCTCCAAATGATGGGAATCATTGGAACCGCTTGCATTCGGATGCTGGAAATTTAGCTCAAAAAGGAATTACATCTGTCTGGATACCGCCTGCATATAAAGGAACTACGCAAAATGATGTAGGATATGGAGCATATGATTTATATGATTTGGGTGAATTCAATCAAAAGGGAACCGTACGGACGAAATATGGTACGAAAGCACAATTGAAATCTGCAATTGAAGCTTTACATAAGCAAAACATCGATGTATACGGCGATGTAGTTATGAATCATAAAGGTGGAGCAGATTATACTGAAACTGTAACAGCTGTTGAGGTAGACCGTAACAATCGAAATATTGAGGTATCAGGTGATTATGAAATTAATGCGTGGACGGGGTTTAACTTTCCTGGGCGCGGAGATACGTATTCTAATTTTAAATGGAAATGGTATCATTTTGATGGAACGGATTGGGATGAAGGAAGGAAATTAAATCGAATTTATAAATTTAGGGGTATAGGTAAAGCGTGGGACTGGGAAGTGTCTAGTGAGAATGGAAATTATGATTATTTGATGTATGCAGACCTTGATTTTGATCATCCAGATGTTGCGAATGAGATGAAAAATTGGGGGACGTGGTATGCGAATGAATTAAATTTAGATGGCTTTCGTTTAGATGCTGTTAAACATATTGATCATGAATATTTACGCGATTGGGTAAATCATGTCAGACAGCAAACAGGGAAAGAAATGTTTACAGTTGCTGAATATTGGCAAAATGATATTCAAACTTTAAATAATTATCTAGCGAAAGTCAATTATAATCAATCTGTTTTTGATGCACCACTTCATTATAATTTTCATTATGCTTCAACAGGAAATGGAAATTATGATATGAGAAATATTTTAAAAGGAACAGTAGTTGCGAATCACCCTACACTTGCAGTTACGCTAGTTGAAAATCATGATTCACAGCCTGGTCAGTCATTGGAATCTGTAGTGAGTCCTTGGTTCAAACCTTTGGCATATGCATTTATTTTAACTCGTGCAGAGGGATATCCTTCTGTTTTCTATGGTGATTACTATGGTACAAAAGGAAATAGTAACTATGAAATTCCAGCGTTAAAGGACAAAATTGATCCAATTTTGACGGCACGAAAAAACTTTGCATATGGTACGCAGCGTGATTATTTTGATCATCCAGATGTGATTGGCTGGACAAGAGAAGGTGATAGTGTACATGCTAATTCTGGTTTAGCAACATTAATCTCTGATGGACCAGGGGGGTCAAAGTGGATGGATGTTGGAAAGAATAACGCAGGGGAAGTATGGTACGATATTACGGGTAATCAAGCAAATACTGTAACAATTAATAAGGATGGTTGGGGACAGTTCCAAGTAAGTGGAGGATCAGTTTCCATATATGTTCAGCAGTGAATTGTTCATAGAAAAGAAGAGGTAGACTGAAATATAAGTTTTCCTCTTCTTTTTATATTGTTATCATTCCTAAATCTTTATTTTAATAAAGGAACTAGTCGACTTTTGAAACAACAAGAGATGCATTGGAATAAATGATGTCACCCGTGATTTCTCTTATTCGTACTTGAAGAACATCTCCTTACTGTGATTGCTGTAGAACTAAATATTAGTATGTTTTTAATGTGATTTAAATAGATATTATATTTGCTTTACGATAAAATCATTATAGTGTAAAATTACACTATAAGTGTAAAGTAGTAACTGATAGTTTTGTTATACATATGATTATTAGAAGAAGTTTTTTATATAAATCGTAAATTAAAATCCATAAGGACATTTCTGTATAGGTAGTAGTAGCAAAAGGAGAGGCGATATGAAAAGAACAATAATGAAATATAGCATAATGTGTAGTTTATTACTATTAACATCATGTGATATATCAGGTGAAGAAATTGAACAAAAAGCACAAAGTTATACAAAGTCGGAGCATGGTATTTCTGTAAAACTAGATCGAATTGAAATACCGAGTCAAGGAAAGGATTTTTTAGGACCAGATATACGAATAGCTTATGTACAGCAAGTAGATGAACCATATTTGCAATTTCAAATGTATTTCGATGGACGAACCTCTCCAAAGGTAAATAATGATAACTATAAAATAAAAAAAGAAGCGAATGATTTACGAGAAAGATTCAATACATATTATGAAGAAAAAGGGAATAATACTATGCTTACTTTCGAGAAAATGCAAACAGGGGACACTGTTTTCGGTAAGGATGCAGAGAAAAAAATAGCGAAGAAACATCCGAAGCATTATATTACGGCGGTTTTCAGAAGTAATATCTTTTTGGATTTAGACAACCGGGCACATATGGAAACATTAGCGGAAGTTGCGAGAAGTATTCAGGAATTTAATAAAACGATTGAAAATAGTAGGAGTAGTGTGGATGATATTATAATTCAGTTGCCAAATGATAATAAGGACGTATTGCAATATATTGCGGTAGATTATATAGTAACAGCTGAAGATGCGAAAAAGACCCTTGAGAAAAAAGTTGATTATATGAAAGCTTTACAATCTGCAAGGCAATAGTTTGACACCTTTACTTCTTACAAAACATATAGTATGATGATTTCAGTAAATTAGATTTCAATGACTATAATATAAATTAATGAGAGGTGCTTTTTGTGAGTGCGGTAGGTACTAAATAGGAAAAATTGAATGAAATGAATCGGATAAGAACAGGGGATTTTTATGTATATCTTACCCCTAATTTTGTCATGGATTTATTTCAATACCTATGAAGATACCTACAATACTTTATAAAGCGTGTAATAAGGGGATTGCCATCTGTTTTTATGGTTTATTTCCTCATATGTTTATTACTCATGCCTTGTAAATGTAAAAGCTGCGGTATCCCCGCAGCTTTTTTGTGTATATTTTAAATGTATAAAAATGGTGATTGAATAATGTAAAACTCATTGGAATCTAATGAGTAGGTATCTTCATTTATGATAGAAATCAATCATAGTGAGGAGAAACAAAATGAATACGATGACTTTTGAAAAGTTACAATATAACGAATTAAAGGATATAGTGAAATCTTATTGTGTAAGTGGATTAGGAAAAGAATTAATAAATAAATTAGAGCCGAGTACGAGTATAAAAGTAGTAAGGAATCGATTAAATGAAACGACAGAAGCACGAGCTATATTAGATGCAGAAGGGCATGTGCCTTTCTTCGGTATTTCAAATATCGCAAGTACAATTCAAAAATTAGAAAAAGGGATGATTTTAGATCCAGAAGAATTAGTAAGTGTTTCAGATTTTTTACGTGGATGTAGAAAGATTAAAAAGTTTATGTTAGATAAAGAATTTTTTGCGCCAGTATTAGCTTCTTATGCAAATTCAATGACTGAATATAAAAGTATTGAAGAGGAAATTAACTTTTCAATTAAAGGAAATAGTATTGATTCTGCCGCTAGTAAAGAGTTAAAACGAATTCGAAATAACATTGATTCGGTAGATGGGAAAATAAAAGAACGTTTAACGAAGTTTTTAAATAGTAGTGCAAATAAGAAGTATATTCAAGAATTCTTTATTAGTAAGAAGGACGATAGGTACACGATTCCGATTAAATCTTCTTATAAAAATCAAGTTGCGGGGAGTATAGTTGAAGCTTCCGCTAAAGGTTCTACTGTATTTATAGAACCACATACGGTTACAAAGTTAAATGTGGAACTCACAAGTTTGAAAGCAGAAGAAGCGATGGAAGAATATCAAATTTTAGCGACTTTATCAGGAATGGTAGTAGAAAATATTTATCATATCAAAATTAATATGGAATTGATTAGTCAGTATGATATGGTGTTTGCGAAAGCAAAGTTTAGTAAATCGATTGATGGAATAGAGCCGAAGTTAAATGATCATGGCTACGTTCATTTAGTAAATTGTAAGCATCCACTTTTAAGTGGAAAAGTAGTACCATTACACTTTGAAATCGGTCAAAACTATCGTAGTTTAATTATTACAGGGCCGAATGCGGGCGGGAAGACAATTGTGTTAAAGACGATTGGATTGTTAACATTAGCGACAATGTCAGGTTTGCATATTGCTGGAGATAAAGAAACAGAAATTGCTATTTTTGAAAATGTATTTGTAGATATTGGTGATAATCAAAGTATTGAGAATGCACTAAGTACATTTTCATCACATATGAAAAATTTATCTGAGATTATGAGGATTTCAAATAATAATACGTTGCTACTATTTGATGAAATAGGAAGCGGGACTGAACCGAATGAAGGAGCAGCACTTGCAATTTCTATTTTAGAGGAGTTTTATCTTGCAGGATGTATTACAGTTGCGAGTACGCATTACGGTGAAATTAAACGCTTCTCAGAAATGCACGATGATTTCATGAACGCAGCGATGCAATTTAATAGTGAGACACTAGAACCGCTTTATCAATTAGTGATCGGTAAATCAGGTGAAAGTAATGCACTTTGGATTGCGAATAAAATGAACGTAAGAGAGCGTGTACTACAAAGAGCGAAAGAATATATGGAAAATAAAGAATATGCTTTAGAAAAACTGAATGAAAGTAAAATTAGAAAACCAAAATTTGTGCAGGAAAAAAGAGAAAACCATTACGAGTACAAAATCGGCGATCGTGTAAATTTATTAGATTACGATGATTTTGGTATTATCTATAAGGAAATAGATAATTTTTATAACGTCGTTGTATATTATAACGGTGAATTCGTTGAAGTTAACGTAAAACGTATTACTTTGGAGGTAGCAGCAAAAGAATTATATCCAGAGGGATATGATTTAAATACACTATTTGTCGATTATAAAGAGAGAAAAATGCAACACGACATTGAGCGTGGATCGAAAAAAGCACTTCGTCAAATCCAAAAAGAAATAAGAAAAAATAGAGGATAAATTAAAATGGTAACGATTAGACAAGAACGACAAACCGATTATAGAAAAACGGAAGAAGTTGTACAACAAGCATTTTTACATGAAGAATTTAGTGATAAAAAGGAACATGAACTTGTAAAACGTATTAGAGAGTGTGACGCATTTATTCCAGAGTTATCAATCGTTGCAGTAGATGAAGAAATAGTCGGTCATATTATGTTATCTAAAATTACGATAGAACAAGATGGAGCTTCTGTAGATTCATTAGCACTTGCACCAGTTTCAGTTGCTAGGGACTATCAGAAAAAAGGAATTGGTGGAAAACTTATAGTAGCTGCGTTAGAGAAAGCGAAAGAACTTGGATACGGATCAGTTGTAGTATTAGGACATTCAGAGTACTATCCGAAATTTGGTTTTAAGAAAGCAAGTGAGTGGAATATAAAAGCACCATTTGAAGTGCCAGATGAAGTGTTTATGGCGGTTGAGCTAAGTGAGAACGCTCTGCAAGGTATAGAAGGAGTTGTGCAATATTCGAGTGCATTTGCTGAGTAGGAGTATTGTTTGAAAAAATGTAATCATAAAAGATGCTATCTTTTTGTAGGGATATACAGAAAGGTAGCGTTTTTTATTAAGTGAAGCTACTTACATATATTTTGCTCAATGAATAATTAAGGTGGTAAAATTGATATAGAAATGTAAAGGGAGAGAATTGAATGAAGAATCGAGAAACAAATAGCAATGAGAATGTAGTTACGTTATATGTTACAAGACACGGTAAAACAATATTAAATACAAACCATCGCGCGCAAGGTTGGGCAGACTCTCCGTTAGTAGAAAAAGGTGTGGAAGTTGCCGCGAATTTAGGAATGGGATTAAAAGATGTTCATTTTATGAATGCGTATAGTAGTGATAGCGGCCGAGCGATTGAAACTGCTAATTTAGTATTAAAATATAGTGAGCAATCAAAATTGAAACTTGAGCAAAGGAAAAATTTAAGAGAATTAAATTTCGGTATTTTTGAAGGTGAAAAGCTTGAAAATATGTGGGATGTGGTTGGAAAAGCTGCGGGTGTTACATCACCAGAAGAACTTATGAAGTTTTCTATTCAAGAAGTGATTAATCTGATTAGAGCAGCAGATCCTACGAAACAAGCGGAAGATTGGGAATTATTTTCTACTCGTATCAAAGTAGAGATTGATAAAATTAGTGAAGAAGCTGCTGCAAATGGAGGCGGCAACGTTTTAGTTGTCGTTCATGGGCTTTTGATTACTACATTAATTGAAATGCTAGACAGTAGTAAAACAAAACTTGGAGTAGAGAATGCAAGTGTAACGAAAATTTTATATAAAGATGGGGAATATATCGTCGAGTCTGTTGGAGATATGAGTTATGTTGCAAAAGGGAAAGAAAGTGTGGAAATATAAAAATTCATATAGAAATAAGAAAAGGAAGGTAGAGAAATCTAGCTTCCTTTTCTTATTTAGTATATCAATTATAAAAACAGGTTGGGATATCCTGGTGAATATATCTATTATGTAAAGTGTTTCTTTGTTCGACAATTGAATCCTTTGATTGAATAAGGGTGTATTTTTTTGCATAGGGCCATTTTGTTGAAGAGGATATCTCCAATTTTTAACGAATAAAGGGTTATAAATAAGAAAAAGTGGTGAGATAAATAGGAAGAGAATTTAATTTCTTTTTGGAAAATAAAACGGAAAAATATATCATTAACAGGCTTCAGAGCGCGGGGTGTGTTTTCGCAGAAGATGAAACCCGGTTACTTATGTCAGAGGCACAAACACCAGAGGACTTAAAGAAAATGGTGGAAATGCGAGTCGATGGTTTACCACTTGAATATGTTGTTGGATATGCAGCATTCTGTGGATTGCGGATAGAAGTGGACCGAGGTGTTTTCGTACCTCGTCAACGTACAGAGTTTCTTGTTCACCAGGCAGAAGCTCTGTCATGTTTTGGTGATATCGTCGTTGATCTATGTTGTGGGTCAGGGGCTGTGGGTGCAGCTCTAGTAGCAGTTTTAGGACGAATTGAACTGTATTCCGTTGACATTGATCCTGTCGCAGTAAGATGTGCAAGCCGCAACGTAACAGATTTCGGTGGCCATGTTTTTGAAGGTGACTTGTATAAAGCTTTGCCTTACTCACTTAAAGGTCGCGTGAACACCCTAGTTGCAAATGCACCTTATGTTCCTACCAAGGCAATAAAGCTGCTCCCACAGGAGGCTCGCCTACATGAACCAAAGGTGGCGCTTGACGGAGGAGAGGATGGACTTGACATTCAGCGAAGAGTAGCAAAAGAAGCATTTCTCTGGCTAGCACCGGGAGGCCATCTTTTAATAGAGACGAGTGAAATGCAGGCAACTCACACCTGTGAAATCTTTGCGGGTGCTGGGCTTACTCCGAAAGTGGCTAGAGACGAGGAACTAGACGCTACTGTTGTTATAGGAGTGAATTCTCGTTTTTAGCATAAATCAGTACGTAGTCTTATTTACAAGTGGAATGATAATTTCCTAGCGATATACAAATAAAAAATCTATATTCACTTAAAGGGCGTTTTAAGTGAGTAAGGAGCACAAAATTTATTCCAAAGCTACACGGGCTCGTTATTTTAAGAAGAAAGGACATAACATATTAGTTATATAAAATATGTTATGTCCTTTCATTTATTAACTGTTTTCAATTTAGGTTTTGATAAAATTTAACCTATCTTCCTTTTTAAATGGGAACGATTAAGGGATTAATAAAATCTTCCCTGTACTTTTTCTGCTCTCTAATAATTCATGTGCACGGGCACCGTCTTGTAAAGAGAATGTAGTAGGGCTCGCAATGTTTAATTTTCCACTTGCGATCCAATCAAATAATTGAGTAGAGCGTTTTTTTCGTTCTTCAAAAGTAGTAAGCACGTTCCAAAGGTCTCCGCCAGTTAAAGTTTTTGAAGTATCCATAAGCATACGAGGATCAACTGGCGCAGGATTACCACCGGCCATTCCGTAAAATACGACAGTACCACCAGTTATAGTAGCGCTAAAACTTTCCTCTAATGTAGAACCTACTGATTCATACACAACATTTACTCCATCACCATTTGTTATTTCAACTACTTTTGTATGCCATGCTTCCGTATATAAAAATACGTGATCAGCACCAGCTAACGTGGCTATCTTTGCTTTTTCGTTTGATGACGTGAGGCCGATTACTTTTCCGCCCAGTAGTTTTATCATTTGAATAAGAAGTTGACCAACGCCGCCAGCCGCAGCATGTACTAGAGCTATATCACTTTGTTTTATTTGATAACTATCTTTCGTTAAATAATGTGCTGTTAAACCTTGCAATAAGACAGAAGCGGCTGTTTCAAAAGAAATAGAATCCGGAAGTGGGATTGCTTTTTCTGATGGAACGGCAACTAATTCTGCATTTGCAAATGGAACGTCAGCAAATGCAATACGGTCTCCAGGGTTGATATTCGTAACGTCAGCTCCTACTTTTTCAACAATACCAGCGCCTTCATAACCTAATATATAAGGTGGATTGCCAGCGAGATGATAATCACCGCGGCGTCTATAAATATCGGCGAAATTTAAACCGATTGCTTTCGTGCGGACAAGAATTTCATTTGGATTTATGATTGGATCATTTAGTTCTTTATATTGTAGTACATCTGGACTCCCAAACTGTTCGAAACAAAGTGCTTTCATATGGAATACCTCCATTTTATTGTTTTTCGATGCTCCTTATCATACAATATAAATATCAATAGACAAAGAGGATTATTTCGATGGAACCAATCGGAAATATCGATTGAAAAGAGGGATAATAAATGGAGATAAAACAATTAATTACATTTAAAGTAGCGGCAGATACTTTGAACTTTACCCAAACTGCGAAGAAATTAAACTTTGCTCAATCGAGCGTAACGGCGCAAATTAAAACGTTAGAAACTGAGCTAGGTACGCCGTTATTTGAAAGATTAGGGAAACGTCTTTTTTTAACGGAAGCAGGCAGAAAGTTTCAATTATATGCCGACAAGATGATTGCACTTAGTAATGAAGCGAAAATGGCTGTGAAAGATGATGAAGAAATAGCTGGTACGTTAATAATCGGTGCGCAAGAAAGCCAATGTACATATAGACTTCCTTCTATATTAAAGAGGTTCAAAGCGCAATTTCCTCAAATAAAGCTTATATTTAAACCAGCGCATTCCAATAAAGATGCGAAGGAACAATTGATGGAGGGAAAAGTCGATCTTGCATTTATTTTGGATGAATGTAAAACAGAAGATGCTTTACATGTGGAGCCTCTTATGAAAGAAGAATTAAAAGTAGTAGCTGCTTCAGGGCATCATTTATTCCAGCAAACTTCCGTTTCTATAAAAGATTTAGAGAAGGAAACACTTTTATTAACAGAAATAGGGTGCTCATATCGGACTTTATTTGAGGAGTTATTTCGTGTGAAAGACATATATCCAGCAAATAAGATTGAGTTTGTTAGTGTCGAGGCAATTAAACAATGTGTGATTGCAGATTTGGGTATAGCGGTTTTACCGGCAATAGTAGTAGAAAAAGATATACGAGAGGGTACGATAAAAGAGTTACATCTAGAAAATACTATCAATCCAATTTTTACACAAATTGCTTGGCATAAAGATAAATGGATGACAGTGCCACTGCAGCAATTTATTGATGTGACTAGGGAGTTTTTTACAACGGATTAAGTGGAGAAATATTTATTTTATATAAAAGAAAAAATGGCAATTTTGTATAAAGAACCGATGCTTGAATATAACAAGTATCGGTTCTTTTATGTTTTAAATATAGAATGCTATAAAATGTGTATTTCTCAACTTTTTTTCTTACAAGGATAAGTAAATTTCTTCGTATATTCCAATAATCGTAAGGGAATTTACAACTTTTATTCGTTTCTGTAAGATGCCTCTAGGAAGCGTGAAAGGAGGGGCGTACATAGGGGATAGATTGTCTTTAGTATACGTACTTATTTTGAGGGAGGAGATTTACAATGTTTAAAAAGTTAATGAAAGTATGTGTGTTAAGTGTAGCGAGTGTAGGGGTATTATTTAGTTTTCAAGGAAGTACATTTGCAGCTACCGATCTGAGTAGTTATTATGATGGGAAAAATCCAGCAACAACGAAAGTATACGGAGGCAGTACAACGTGTGATGCAGATGGATTTAATGCAAAGTCTACAGCAGTTTATGAAGGTAGTAAAAAAGTAGGGACAGTGTATTTACGTTACAGTAATAAATGTCACGCGGCATGGTCTAAGCTTGTTTTAGATCAACCAGCACCTTCTGTTTCTGGAGGGGTATATGCTTACGCTGTTATTAATAAATATAAAAATGGTGTATTCCAAAAATCAGTAGACTCTAATAGTGGCAATGGAGCAATTAAAACAGGACAAACGAGTACGTATACAGGAATGGTATTTGATTTAACTGCTGATTTTGGTTATACAGCTGATGCTGAAGCGGTGACGATTAATAATGGCTACGGGAAAACTGGACGTTATTAATAAAGGAGTGGAATTCTATGAACCTTTTTAAAAAGGTAAGCGCATGTCTTTGTCTGGCATTGCTCGTCATAACTAGTGTTTTTAGTACGACGAATAATGATAAAGCATTTGCAGAAGACCATTCATATGATGGGAAAAGCCCTTACTACAATAGCTGTGATCAATCAGCAGTAACGAAAGAAAAGAAGTGGATTGATTCTAATTCATATGTGGAATTAAAATTTAGCACGACGTGTAAAACAGCGTGGGCAAAGGTTACTGTAACTCGTGCAGCGGTTTATAATAACGAAGCTGATGCAAGGATCGTCAGAAAAACCGATGGAAAGGCATATACTTGCGGAAGTGCTGGAGGAAATGGTGTTGTGAATAAAGGGCAAACATCATGCTATACGCCAATGGTCTATGATTTAGATCCAAGAAAGGCACAAGCGCAGGGGAAACATGCCATTCCGAATAGTGATGCTTATAATTATGCGGAGACTATTTGGTATTAATACGATTATAAATGTGTTAAGAGCTGTTATTTGATATAAAAAAGAAAGAGCCTTACTACATTTTATTGTGGTAAGGTTCTTTAAAATTGTTTCATAGATTAAGTACAGTCATTTACAAAGGTCTCTCTATAATCGCTTTTAAGTATGGCCATAATAATTTCATCTGAGTATGTATCGTTATAAAATAAAGATTGACGTAAGGTTCCTTCTTTTATAAAACCAACTTTTTCATAAGCTTTAATTCCGCGTAAATTATGGCTAAATACTTCTAACTGTAAACGATTTAATGATAGTTGTTCAAAAACAAATTTTAAAACGATTTTAATAGCTTCAGTTCCATAACCTTGTCCTGTTAATGCTATGGAAAGCATTGATATTCTGAATCCTGCTCTTTTGTTCTCCTCATCGATATCTAAAAGCGACAACTCTCCAATCATCTCGTCAGTGCTTTGTAAACAAATAGCGAAATCATAGCGACTTGAATCATTATTTATATGATCTATATGTTTCGTAATTTGTTCCAATGAAAAAGTAGACTTAGTTCCAGTCATACATCTTATTTCATCATCCATTGTACTTTCTAAAATAATAGGAGCATCTAGCTGACAAAGAGGCCTTAAATAAATTCTTTCGCTCTCTAATCTCATTATAATTTTCTCCTTGAGTTAGTAATTGAATGTATAAATACTTAAACTTTCTTCAATGAGTTACATAAAAAATATAAATCTTAATTCGATGTTACATGAATTTTATAATGGTATGGTATACCTAAAACAAATAATAAAAGTTTTATACACAACAAAATGTAGCAACGAGTTTTTTGATAATACTATTATTATTGCTGCTCATTCCGCTTTTAAATGAACACGAATGTATTAACTAAGGTCTGTGTCAGGAGGATTGTATCCAAGATGACGAGCCATAGATACAATTTGTCCTTTATGGTGAAATTCATGTGTCTCCGTATGAGTTAAAAGCCATAGCGGAGTTGTACTCCAAGGTTCTTTTTGCCACTTTACTTCATTTGCTATATTTTCGAGCCAACGGTCATTGTATTCATCTACAAAACGTTGTACAGTTTCGTCTACTAACTTAAATCTAGCGCGAACTTTTTCCACATCTGCATGCTCAATTTCATCATCACTAGCAAATGAAAAATCTGCTCGCTTTTGCTTAAATGCGAATGACCCAAGCCAGTATCGATAGCAATCGGCTACATGAATATGCGTCTTTATAATGCTACCGTTCCCGAAATTCGGAACAGTGCTATGTAATTTTTCTAGTGGGATTTCTTCCAAAAATGAAAATAGAGTTTCTCTTGTAGCGCTAATAAGATGATATTGCTGTTTTAAAACATGTAACATGTAACTGACACTCCTCTATTATTTACTAAACTAACCGTGTAGTAAGTAATTCTATATTTATTAGGGGTGAACCTTTTAAATATTTTTACTAAGCATATTAGATGTATTTCTTCATTGTTTCTGATAGATTAAACAAGGTGAAACTTTAATAAAATGAACATTCTTAGTTCATGATAAATGGTACATGAAGAAGGAGAACGATTAAATGAATAGACTAGTTGGTTTAAAACAATTTGAAATAACGCGCGGGGCATTACTTAAATTTATGGAGACGTTAGATGATAAAACTGCGGATACGCAGCCGGATGGCTTTAACAATACAATTCGCTGGCATATCGGTCATGTGTTAACGGCAGCAGAAGTTTTCATGTTTGGAAAAGAATTCAAACAATTACCAACGGAATATCCGGGTATGTTTGGGTATGGATCAAGACCATCTAAATGGAAAACAGAAGGACCGTCATTAGAAGTATTAATGGCCCAATTAAAAGAACAAGCAAAGCGTATTAACGAAATTCCAGCAGAAGCATTTGAGAATAAACTGCCAGAGCCGTTCCTAGGACTAGAAACAGTTGGTGAGCTTTACGGTATGATGCTTTATCATGAAGCAGATCATATTGGTCAGATGAAGGCGATGGAACGTATTATTAAAGTAGGAAAATAAATATGTAAAAAGGTCCTACAGTTTTAAAATTATTAAGAGCTAAATTAAAAATACTAAAAATAGAAAGGCCCTAACATATTATACATGGCTAATATGTTAGGGTCTTTTGTTTTTGGTCATGAGTTTTCTTGAGTAGAAATAACTAGAGTTCCATTAACGGTCGTTTATGGTTAGATGAACTACTCGTAGCTTTGTATGTAATGCACATTTTTTGAGATGTAATAAAAGATGGAATAGTTGTATCAGGAGCTTGTAAAATTTCTGGTATCTGCTGTCCCGTATGGAAGAATCTCGTATATTTTTGCAGCAAGTGCTTGGGGAGATTCCTTTGTCCCTCTTTTAAGCCAATCGTTAACAATATTATAGATACCGCCTGCTAAAAATAGGATCTGCATTCTACTTATTTCATGATTGCGCGTAATATCTGCTTGAAAGACCTTTTCCATTGTGTAATTCAAATAATTAAGCATCATATTAGATATATTTGAATCCAGCAATTTTCCGGATGGTTTCTGTGCAGACACAAATCCCTCTATGATATATTCAATAATTAGCTGCATACTTTCATACGGATCCAAACTATCAACCTCATTCAAGAATTGTTGAACAATTTCATCCACAGATACTTGCACGACGTCGTAAACGTTGCGGTAGTATTTGTAGAATGTGACTCTGGCAACTCCAGCCTTTTTACAAATAGCTGTTACAGTTATATCTTGCAGTTTATGTTCGTGCAACAGGGCGCTTAATGCCTCCATAATGTATGTCTGAGAGTGTATACTGTCTTCCCTTGACTTTCTCAAAGCTAACACATCCCTTCATTCTGTTCGTTTTAAGTGAAAATCATCACATAGTGCTTGAAAGATGAAAATCCACTGTTATACTTACACATGTAAGTACAATTGTTAGCATGGTGATAACAATTGTATAAAAGGACATTATTGCTGTCAATGTGTACCATCTTCTTTGTTTCCTATTGGCAATTTGGCGCCATTCTGCAAGCTATAAATAGGGAGATATATTCGGATATAATTTATAATTAAAATTTTATAATCCTTATATATTAATTATAAAAATAAATGTAATTGTATTTCTAGATTGCAACGTAATAACAAGAAAAATTTTTAACAAGAATAGGGTGAGTTTTAATTGGCGAAATATTTGTATAATTTAGGGTGTTGGGCAGTAAAACATAGGATAAAGATTGTATTCGGTACACTTGCAATTCTTATTGCATTAGTGCTTTTTGCAATCAACATGGGTTCCGCTTTCAGGGATGAGCTAAGCATTCCAAACACACCGGCAGATAAAGCAGGAAAAGTAATTGAAAAAGAGTTTAAAGAGATGCAACCAGCAGGTGTCCAAGTAAAAGTAGTGTTTAAAGCACAAAAAAACGAAACTTTGGAGTCAGCGGGAGTACAACAGAAAATTGCAGAAGTTCTTGATGAGATAAAAAAAGATTCAGCGGTTGATTCTGTGGTAGCACCGATGCAACTGCAGAATCTTAGTAAAGATAAGAAAATTGGATATGCAGTTGTTACGTACAAAATGAAAGCGGAAAAGGTCACAGGAATTTCTAAGGATAAGCTTTTAAATAGTATTGAAACAACAAGGGATGCTGGCATTCAAACGGAGTTATCAGGAGGTGATATTAAGTTTTCTGACTCAGATACTTCAGGTATGACTGAAATTGTCGGAGTACTTGTTGCCTTTGTAGTCTTGGCATTTACCTTTGTGTCTTTTCTGGTAGCTGGATTGCCAATTCTCACTGCGATAATTGGATTAGCGATTGGGATGCTAGGAATCATGATTGGGACCAATTATGTGGAAATCCAATCAGTTTCTTTATCCTTGGCTGCTATGCTGGGACTCGCAGTAGGCATTGACTATGCGCTCTTCATTATCAATCGTTTTAGACAGCAACTTGCAAAAGGAGATTCTGTTTCGGAATCTGTTGCCATCGCAACGGGAACAGCAGGAAGTGCTGTGATTTTTGCAGGGTTAACAGTTATTATAGGTCTTTTGGGACTGTCTGTTACAAAAATCCCATTCTTGATAGCGATGGGCGTATCCGCAGCCTTTACTGTGCTTATAGCTGTGTTGCTTTCTGTCATCATATTACCAGCAATCTTAGGTCTTGTCGGCCATAAGATTGCACCATCTAAACAAAATCGATTCTTGCAAAAGATGACTGGGGCAGGTAAGAAACATGCTGGTTCAAATAAATGGGGAGAGTTTGTCATAAGACGTCCTCTGATTGTTACAGTTTTTGCAATCGGACTACTTGTAGTAATTACGATTCCATTTTTCCATATGAACCTTGGCCTTCCTTCTGATGGAACAACAAAGTCTACAGAAACAACAGAAAGAAGAGCATATGATTTATTGACGGAAGCATATGGAGAAGGAGTTCATGCTTCTTTAGTGGTAGTGGCAAAATCAGAGGAAGCAACAACTGAAATGCAAAATGCTATGAACACTATTGCAAAAGAATTGGGTAACCTATCTGACGTGAAAAGTGTGACACCAGCCATTCCTGGGCCTTCTGGAAAGATTTATATGATTTCCGTCGCACCAAAAACAGGGCCTGACGATACAAAGACAAAGGATTTGGTAAAAGCGATCCGGGACAGATCGAACCAGACCGAGAAAGAAAATGGAATTGAACTAATGGTAACAGGGACAGCAGCGATGAATATTGATATTGTGCAAAAGCTAAGTGATGCCTTGCCAGTTTTTGCTGCCCTTATTGTGGGACTTGCATATGTACTCTTAGTTCTAGTGTTTAGATCTCTGCTCATTCCATTAAAAGCAGTATTAGGGTTTTTACTTTCTCTTGGTGCTACGTTGGGAGCTGTGGTATTTTTCGTGCAGGATGGGCATTTCCAAAATATATTTGGTTTCCCGGCAGCCGGTCCAATCTTAGCCTTCTTGCCTGTCATTCTGATTGGCATTCTGTTCGGACTCGCCATGGACTATGAGGTGTTCCTAGTGAGCAAGATGCGGGAAGTATATACGCATACAGGCGACCCGAAGAGAGCTATTTTAGAAGGAATGCAAGAGAGCGGTAGAGTCGTAGTCGCAGCAGGGTTAATTATGATGTCTGTATTTATTGGATTCATGTTGGCACCTGATACTATCATTAAATCCATAGGCTTGGCACTTACATTCGGTGTTTTCTTTGACGCATTTATTGTGAGAATGACAATCGTGCCCGCGGTCATGACTCTAATGGGTAAGTCAGCATGGTACTTGCCAAAATGGCTGGATAAAATGTTGCCTAACATTGATGTTGAAGGAGAAAGCATTATACATCACAAGGAGGACAAAAGTGAAAAGATATATAAACAGAACAATTAAAGTTAATTCATAGTTGTATTCAGTTAAAAAACCGCTTCTCTATAAAAGAGAAGCGGTTTTTTTAGAAAAAGTATGTAGCATCATGTCATTCTGTATTTCCGAGCTTGAGCAAGGAACATATATCTTTTTTTATTACCATCAACACTTTCTGTATTTTTATAATATCCTTCTTCTTAAAGCATAAGATTATATATTAAAATAGAATTTTTTATAGAGTTTATAATTTTAGAATGTATAAAAAAGAGGACATTATCATCAATATTTTTTCGACTCCTTCAAATATTTGAGTTGTGTAACAATCATAATGCTAATAACAACGAGTAAAAACCATGAGCTAATTTTGCTTAAGTGAACGAGATTCCACGCTTCACGTTGATTTGGATATTGCCATGCTCCGAAAAATATTGCGATGTTCTCTGCAATCCAAATAAAGAAACCGATAAGGAAAAAGGAGAGAACGAGTGGCATTTTATATGTAATGCCTCGTAATGAAAATTCCACAAATGTCCGAAAGAAAACGATGAATAGAAGTAAAGTTAATACCCATCTAAAGTCATATAGAAAATGATGTGTGAAAAAATTGAAGTAAATCATTGCTCCTAGAGGTATTGCAAAAATAGCTTTCGGCCAATGATGCATTTGCAAATGCAATCTTCTCCACGCTTGGCATATGTAACTTGCAACACTTGCATACATAAAGCCGCTGTAAAGTGGAACTCCAAAAACCTTTGAATATGCCTCTTCCGGATAACTCCATGAACCGAAATGAACTTTATATATTTCTAGTAAAAGGCCGATGAAGTGGAAGATAGTAA
Source organism: Bacillus sp. BD59S (assembly GCF_007363175.1). Classification (NCBI taxonomy): domain Bacteria; kingdom Bacillati; phylum Bacillota; class Bacilli; order Caryophanales; family Bacillaceae; genus Bacillus; species Bacillus sp. BD59S. The sequence continues at coordinate 3,089,425 of NZ_CP034686.1, read as the reverse complement.
TTACTTTTAATTCATCTTTCGTCTCAAGTCCAGTCTTGTACATAATCCACTGCATAAGAAGACATACGATAAGTATGAAATCATAGCGGTATAAACCAGGGATCGAAACGATTTTTGAAAAGGCTAGTGTTAAGAAAATAACGACTGGGAATAAGCAAGAGAATGCTTGCTCGTAAGTGAAGTGTAGTAGTTGTTTTATATATAACATTAGGTCACCTTCATTGTTTTTGTTTGAAAACTCAAAATAATGATTAAGTATACTACACTTTTAAAAATAAGCTAGTAGTCTATTTGGCGTGTATTTGTAAGTTTTGGAAGGGCGTTGTAATAGGTATTTTAATATTTAGCGAAGTGAAAAAATAGTTTGCTATTTAAAAAAAGTGGAGATATAATATCTAAATGAAATTGATAATTATTATCAATAATAATTATCAATAAAAAATATTTATAAAAAACAACTGAATATAAAGGATGAAATGAAACATGTTACATAAGCCTGCTGTATATGCTGGCAATAATCGCTGGCTACATATTAAGTTCATATGTTTCATGAGCTTAACAATTTTATGTTTAATCGGCTCTATATTTTTAGCTGTTGCATTTGGTGCAAAGGATATCCATTTGCAAACCGTATGGACAGCGGTTTTTGATTATAATCCGAAATTAACGCAGCACCAAATTATTTATGGATTAAGGCTCCCAAGGGTAATTGGTGCAGCAGTTGTAGGAGCGGCTTTTGCGGTGGCTGGAGCTGTTATGCAAGGAGTAACGCGAAATCCTTTAGCGGATGCAGGTGTACTGGGCATAAATGCAGGAGCGATGTTTGTAGTAGCACTTAGTTTTGCCTTTTTTCCGCATATGCCATATTCCTATTTGATGATTGTTTCCTTTATTGGAGCGGTTTTAAGTACAGTACTCATTTTTATTATCGGATCAGCAACATCAGGCGGATTAACACCGATGAGGTTAACGATTGCTGGAGCCGTTATGGCTGCGCTTTTGCATTCGTTAAGTTCAGGTGTTGCAATTTATTATGATTTAAGTCAAGATTTAGCGTTTTGGTACGCTGGTGGTGTTGCTGGGGTTAAGTGGGAACATTTGAAATTTTTAGTTCCTATTATTCTCATAACAATTGTTTTTGCGACAGTGTTAGGGCGGTCTATTTCACTCATATCAATGGGGGATGATGTGGCTACGAATTTAGGAGTGAAAACAAACCGAACGAGAATACTAGGGATGATTATAGTAGTCATTCTTGCAGGGGTATCTGTTTCAGCTGTTGGCTCTATTGGATTTGTAGGACTCGTTATCCCGCATATTGCTAGAAAATTAGTTGGTGTGAATTATCGACTCATTATTCCTATGTCAGCATTTTTAGGAGCTATGTTATTAGTTTTAGCTGACTTAGGGGCAAGAACAGTAAATCCTCCTAAAGAACTTGCAATAGGGATTATGGTAGCTCTTGTTGGAGTTCCGTTCTTCCTCTATATAGCACGTAAAGTTGGGAGGGAGTTGTAAGTGAAGAAGATTTTAAACACGGATAAAAAGAGAGCCGTTACTGTAACTACAATATTTGGTTGTATTGGTCTCGCTGCTATTTTGCTTAGCTTAAATACAGGGACACTAAGCATAGCGCCACTTAAAGTAATTCAAACACTTTTCGGTTATGGTGATTTTGAGAGTGCAACAGTGCTATACGACTACCGTATGCCAAGAATTATAATCACAATGTTAGCTGGTATTGGCCTTGGAATTTCCGGTGCAATTTTGCAAGGGTTATCAAGGAATGTGTTGGCCGATCCTGGTATTCTTGGACTACATTCAGGTGCATCTTTCGGACTAATTATATTTGTTACTTTCTTTCATTCTATTAATGAGAATGCATCGATTTTAATACCGTTATTTACATTTGGCGGAGGAGTATTAGCTGCATTTCTTATTATTTTACTTGCGAGTGATCGGTCGAAAGGTTTACTTCCTATTAGACTTATTCTCGTTGGTATTGCAGTTTCAGCTGGCTTTAGTGCAATTTCGTTATTTTTCTCTCTCAAGTTAAATGATGAGACATATACATTCGCTTCTAGATGGTTAGTTGGTAACGTGTGGGGAAGGGATTGGATTCATGTCCTTGCATTATTACCTTGGATTTTCATACTAACCCCGTATGCATGGTTAAAATCTAAAACGTTAAATGCATTGTCACTAGGTGATAGTGTGGCAGCAGGACTTGGTGTTTCTGTTCAAAAAGAACGGTTATTACTTTTGGCTACAGCGGTTGGATTATCTTGCGGGAGTGTATCGATGGCAGGAGGGATTGGCTTTATCGGTTTAGTTGCTCCGCATATTGCAAGAAAGTTAGTAGGTACTACCTATCAGCATTTCCTTCCGCTAGCTGGCATTATTGGAATGATTATTTTAGTACTAGCAGATACGATAGGCCGTTCTATATTTGAGCCAAACTCTATTCCGGCTGGTGTAGTAGTGGCCGCTTTAGGAGCACCGTATTTTCTTTATTTACTTACAAAAACAAAATAAATACTTCAAAGAGGAGAACATATGAAAAAGAAACTTACTATTTTATTTAGCATCATGTGTATTTTAGTATTAGCAGCATGTGGTCAAACGAAATCTAATGAAGAGGCAACGAAAAAAACGAAAAAAAGTAATGACCCAAAAATTGCTTCAATGTCTATTCATTTAACAAATGATTTACTTGCATTAGGGATTACACCAGTAGGTTCTGTAATTGGTGGAGATTTAAAAGATTTTTTACCGCATGCAAAAGAACAACTGAAAGATACGAAGAAACTTGGTGTTGTAACTGATCCGAATATGGAAGCATTACTTCAATTAAAGCCCTCTGAAATTTATGTGGATGAAAAATATGCTGGCAAAGATGTAGCGAAATACGAAAAAATTGCAAAAACACATACTTTCAATTTAGATGAAGGCACGTGGAGAGACCATTTAAAGCAAGTTGGTAAACTTGTAAACCGTGAGAAAGAAGCGGATACATATATTCAAGATTACGAAGAGCAAGCAAAACGAGTAAAAGGTTTAATAGATAAAGAGCTAGGTAATAACGAAAAAGTAATGGCAATTCGCGTTACTGCCAAAGAATTACGTGTATTTAGTACGAAAAGACCGATGGGACCAATTTTATTCCAAGACTTAGGATTACAACCTGCAAATGGTGTAGAGAAAATCGATGGAAACCGTCCTTTCGAAGTCATTTCACAAGAAGTATTACCTGACTTTGATGCAGATGCTATTTTTGTTGTTGTAAACAGAGACGATAAAGCAAAAGCTGCATTTAAACAACTTCAAGAAACACCAATTTGGAAAGACTTAAAAGCTGTTAAAGGCAAGCATGTATATATTATCAATGACCAACCATGGCTTGACTATTCTGCTTTAGGTAACAAAATGGCAATGGATGAAGCGGAGAAAATGTTTACAAAATAAAAATGATTCGTGAAAGCCCCCTCTAATGTTAGAGGGGGCTTTCTGATGGAAAGATTTCTGTGAAAAACAGTTCGAGGAGATAGGTAATGTATTAATCGTGCAATTAAGGAATATCATGGAATTAATGGATAGAGCTGCAAGGTTAGAAGGTATATTCGGAATCAAATATGTAGTATGCAGGAGAAATAATGGTAATTGGCGAAAATTTACAGTGAACTGATTGAATTTATAAGGAGCTATGCAAAATGAATTTAGAAAAAGCAAAACCAGTAAATGAAGAGGTCGCTGAATTAAAGGAACTAATTAAAGAATTACACGGAAGTGTACATCAACTTCAAAGCGAAGTGCAGCAACTAAGGCATGAAAGACCAGTTGTAGAAGTAAGGAAAGGTGTTCAACTATCGCCAACAATCGTTGGACAAATTGGTGGTATGATTTTAGGTGGATTAGCAATTATCGGTATATTTTGGTGATGAAAAAAGGTTTGCAGCACTTTGCTGCAAACCTTTTGTATGAGACGATATAATTTCATGCAATACAACTTTTATATTAAATAACGTAAATATATATAAGCATGTGATAATAGTAATGCAATGATTGTTAACGGCAAACCAATTTTTAAGAAGTCCATATAAGAGAAAGCATGTCCTTCACGTTTTGCAATACCAGCAACGACTACGTTTGCTGATGCTCCGATTAACGTTCCGTTTCCTCCTAAGCAAGCTCCAAGTGATAATGCCCACCATAGTACTTCGATTTGCGGAGAATCGACAGATAGTCCGAGCCCTGTAGCTAAATCTTGAATAAGTGGGATCATCGTTGCGACAAATGGGATATTGTCAATTGTCGCAGATGCGATGCCTGATACCCATAAAATAAGTATAGCGGCAAAACCGATATCACCATTCGTTACGTCGAGTACTTCTTTTGCGAGTGAAGAAATAAGTCCGATATCAATTAACCCGCCAACGAGAACAAATAGTCCAGCGAAGAAGAAAATAGTTACCCATTCAACGTGGGCAAATACATCTTCAATATCATGTTCTTTCACACCGATTAACATAAGAAGTGTAGCGCCTGTCATCGCGATAACCGCAGCGTCTACATGAATAATCGAATGAAGTACAAAGCCTAAAATAGTTAGTCCTAAAATCGAAATGGATTTTAAAAGGAGGCTTTGATCTTTAATATAATCTTTTTCATTTAATGCCATTAATTTTTTGATTTGCTCAGGTGTTGTTTTTAGTTTGTTACGATACAGGAAGTAAATAATGCCAAGTGTCACGATAGAAATAATAATTACGATTGGAGCTAAGTTTAGTAAAAAGGCATTAAAATCTAAATGCTTATTTGCTGATCCAATCATAATGTTAGGTGGATCACCGATTAATGTTGCTGTTCCGCCTATATTTGAAAATAGTACTTCTGAAATTAAATAAGGAACAGGGTTTACTTTTAAAATACGTGTAATAGATAGTGTAACAGGTACGATTAATAAGACGGTTGTTACGTTGTCCAAAAATGCTGAACCGACAGCAGTTAATAGGGATAGCAATAATAAAATGCGGATTGGTTTTCCGCCAGCTGCCTTCGCTGCTTTAATGGCCACAAATTCAAAAACGCCTGATTGACTCGTAATATGTACGAGAATCATCATCCCAATTAAAAGGGTGATTGTTTCCCATTGAATATGTGATGTGAAAGCGGTATGTAAATCTACAATTCCAAAAATAATCATAATAGCAGCACCGAATAGTGCAATTACAGCACGATTCAATTTCTCAGAAATAATAAATCCGTACGTGACTAAAAATACGGCAATTGCAAAATAATATTGCCAATTTGCTACTTCATGTGCTGATTGTTCCAATCATGTCACCTTCTTTAAAGTATGTATTCAATTGTAAACATGCATCCTTCTGCATAATTTATATTGTAGCAAATTCAAAAAAGAAAGAAAACTATTTAACAAAGTGAAGGAAAAAATGTGTTTTTTACATATGATATAAAAAAATAAAGAAACACAGTGCAAATTATTAGGAAAAGTGAGAGTTGTCCTCTAATATAGAGATAGCAATTTACATTATTTTTGCGTAAAATGGTTTAAAGAGGTGAATTCCGATGGAAATAGTAAAAGATAGTTCTCTTATTCAAAATGAAATTGAACGTTTTGTAAATAAAGATGTATATATTCATTTAGAAACGACGAACGGAGCGTACGCGTCACACTTTAATGAAAAGATGATGACAGTTGGAGCATTCATTCGAAATGCAATTATTCGCTTTGAGCGCGGAAAGATTACTGGAACAAACCCATACCGAGTTGGTCTAAAGATGGATCATGGCTGGGTATATGCAGAAGGTATTACGCACTGGGAAGTAGACGATAAAGAGCGTTTATTACTAGCAGGGCACGATAATCAAGGCCGCTTAGCAGTTGCACTTGAGTTAAGCTTAACGCCATTTAAGTAAGAAGGAGGGAAACTTATGGAGAGACATGTACTTGTTGTATTTCCGCATCCAGATGATGAAGCATTTGCTGCAGGAGGAACAATTCGCTTATTAACAGATCAAGGAGTACCTGTAACGTATGCGTGTGGTACGCTAGGACAAATGGGACGTAACATGGGTAAGAACGTATTTGCTAACCGTGAAACGATTCCGAATATCCGTGAAAAAGAATTAAAAGATGCATGTGAAGCGATGGGAATCAAAGATCTAAGAATGCTTGGTTTCCATGATAAAACGTTAGAATTTGAAGATGTTGATTTCGTTGCAGACAAAATTGAAGCGATTATTCAAGAAGTAAATCCATCTCGAATTATTACATTTTATCCAGAGCACGGCGTACATCCAGATCATGATGCATTTGGCCGCGCTGTAGTTCGCGCCGTATCACGTATGTCAAAAGAAGAACGTCCAGTTATTCATGCGGTTGCGATTACGAAAAATCGCGAAGCTGTACTCGGTGAGCCGGATGTTGTAAATAATATTAGTGAAGTATTTGAGCATAAATTAGCTGCACTAGGTGCGCACCGTTCGCAAACAGAAGCGATGCTTGAAGAAACACACGCGAAAATCAAAAACAAAGATGCAGCAACATTAAAATGGTTGCAACTTGAACAATTTTGGACTTATAAATGGGAGTAGGCTAGAAGGGTATCTTCTAGTAGCTCTTACATAGAAAAAGCACCGTCATTTGTGAGGGTGCTTTTTCTTGTTGAAGACTATATATTTTTTAGGGTGCTTCAAAATTTTTAAATTAACGTGCAGTATAGCCTCCATCAACAAGAAGTGTTGTGCCGTTAACAAAACTAGCATCATCACTTGCTAAAAATAAGACAGCTTTAGCGACTTCTTCTGGTGTTCCAAGTCTGCCTTGTGGATGAAGTGAAGCTAAATATTCTTTCTGTTGAGGATTAACACTACCTAGTAAAGGGGTGTCAATATAACCAGGGCACACCGCGTTAATACGTATTCCATATTTAGCGTAGGCAGTACATAAATTTTGAGTTAATAGTTTCACACCACCTTTTGCAGAGGAGTATGCTGTTGGGGTAGGTAATGAAACAAAACTATGAATCGAACCAGCGTTAATGATGACACCACCTGTACCTTGTTTAAGAAATTGTTCAATCGAATATTTATCAGAAAGGAATACCCCAGACAAATTAATATCAATAGTTCTTTTCCACTTTTCATAGGATAATTCGTTTGCCGATGCATCATCAGCAACGCCGGCATTGGCATACATAATATCTAATTTCCCGTATGTACTTACTGTCTCATGAATTAGCTGTTTAATATCTGCCTCTTTTGTTACATCGGTTTTAATAAATAACGTATTATATCCATGTGCATTCAATTCATCTGATAGTTCTTTTCCACGTTCAGAAAAGTCAGCAATAACTACTTTTGCACCTTCTTCGATAAAAAGACGAACAGTAGATTCGCCAATTCCACTTGCACCACCAGTTATGATTGCTACTTTGTCTTTTAATTTCATATAAACCTCTCCATTCATTAATGAATTTAAGTCGAATTTTTAAATCTTGTTACTAAACTATTAACCTAAAATAGTAAGTAGATAGAAGAAAAAAGCTCGCGTTTACTTAATCGTGAGAGTGCTATTTTTTCTTTAGTGTACTTTTGATACAGTTATGGACGAAAATATTAATTTGGTCAATTTTATCATTAGATTGAATATTTGGTAAAGAGCTCTCGAACAGAGCGAGTAAGGAGGTTGAAAAAGTAAAATAAACATTCAGTATTATTTGTAGGGTAAGGAACAAAGGGGAGAGATGCATAACGAAAACTACTACTCTAGTTAAATAGGAAAAAGCCTTGCAGGGGGGCAAGGCTTTAAACAGGGTATTAAAAATGATTGATTTATTAAGAATAACTTCTTCTTGTGAATAAACAAATTTTAGCATAATAACTCATATATATATGTGTTACGAATTTGTGAATAAAAACTCAAAGATAAAAATATGAGTGAAAGGAAATAATGTATTTGAAATATGCATTATTACACAAAGTTCAGTTGAAATAGGGGATTTGTATATGTAATTTCTTTTTGCATTTAATTCTTTAGAACTGATTTTTAATAATGTATATAAGAAGCGTATATTTTGAATTATTTAATAGAATAATATATATTTATATTGATTTAATGATTTTGGTTTGTTAAAAATGGGGAAATCGATATGAAGGTTAAATTTGCCGTAATAAAAGATGAGAATTTTGATTGTAGTTTATTGGAAACAAAATTATTGAAAACTTTTAAAGAAGTAGATTGTGAAGCAGATATTGTAAAGGTTGAGGATGAAATTTTTGAAAACAATGATATACAAACGCATTTATCAGAAATAAACATTCATGTTACTGGAAAAAATATCGGATATAGATCCGTGTCAGCCAGTATATTTATTGTTCTAGAGAGTTTATCAATACAGCTATTTCGTATTCATATTAGTATACTTTAAGCAGTTCAAAAAGTGACTTTTTCAGAAAATCATACTGATTATATTGAGTGTAAATATGAAAACAATAGAAATTATCGTAGGTGTTTCAGAATGTTGGATTGCACCTTGTTTGTTGTTAAATAAACAAGGGATTCCTTTTAAAATTTTAATGTATCTTAACGCTAATTTATAAATAGAAGAATGGAAACATGTGAGTAATTCAATTAGATTGTACAAATAATTTGGTACGCGGATATACGCAATGTATTCACAGGTAAGAGGGTTGTCTCATAATATATATAGATTTTTCTATTAAGATGAACAGAGGGTGTGAATATATGGAAGATGTTTACGCTAAAATTGACAGTCTCAAGGCGGAGCAAAAAGAAATTATGAGAGACATTCGAAATTTAGAAACGCGTACTACTATTAATGAGAAAGACATAGCAACAATCAATAAGCAATTAGAAAAAATAAGTACAAACACAACTTGGATTTTGCGAATTATTATTAGCGCGATAATAATGTCAGTTTTAGGATTGATATTAAAAGGAATGATTTAGTCTTGTGAAATAGAACGATATAAAAGAAAGAGGGGAGCTCCCTCTTTCTTTTATGTAAATGAGAAGCTATAAATTTTCCGTTTCCTCTTCACTTGCATATTTCTCCTCTAAAGAAATTAATAGAGGAATGGATACGGTTACTAGAATGATTAAAGTAGTTATAAAAGATTTAGAAAGAGAAAAAGAACCTTCAATTAAAGGTGATAAAAACTTGAATGAAAGTATACTTGTTATTAAGGAAATTACTAAAAAGCTCAAAAGAGATATATTTTTATTCTTTATAGATGTCTCTATAAAGTCTTTAACACAGGTTATTACGATAAATATAGTTAATATGATAAGAGAAACAAAATAATGTGTTACATTCGTCATACTAATAGTAGGATCGTCTATTATGTAGGCAAGTAACTTAGATACTAATATTCCTCCAAACAATAAAATAATAAAAGCGAGTAATCCTTCCGATATATAAGTGCTGAAATTATCTTTCTTTTTAAAGAGCTTATAGCTGAGAGTAGTCTGGATTATTTGCATGATAAATAGAGCGATAATCCACACATAATAGACAAGTGGTAATTCTCCTGAGAATAGAGAGATTAGGAAATTTATTACTGTCCTTAAAATTTCAATCATTACAAAAGGCCTCCTGTTTGTAAGCTTGTGACATTAAAATATGCTAGTCTATCATTTAATAATTAAACTTATGAATTCAAACTATTTCTAATTATTCCGTAAAAAGGTGGATTCATCAAGTTATCTTTTTTAACAATCCTCCAAGGCGGAGCACTAGAAAAAGAACCGCAATATGTAATATAATTGAAAAAGTATATTTAAAAATCGATGTTAATATTACCCTCCTATAAGTATTAACATACGTAATTGAGGTGTTTTCTTTGTTGTTTTATGATCGAATTTCTATAATGGCCCCTCCTGTTCCGTAGCTAAGGAAAGTCTTTTTATTTCTGAGATTTTCAAAGTTATAGGAGGGTATGAAAAATGAAAAAAGTCTCAGTACCATCACTTTTGTTAATGATCATTCTTGTCGCATTTCCGCAAATTAGTGAAACGATTTACACACCGTCTTTGCCTGATATTTCAAGGGCGTTACATGTAAGTAATAATGAGGTACAGTTAACACTTAGTGTGTATTTTGCTGGATTTGCTTTAGGTGTATTTTTTATTGGATGGTTATCAGATATAATTGGCCGTCGCCCAGCAATGTTATTTGGAATTGTCGTATATGGCGTTGGGAGTTTTTTATGCTTTATTACAAATTCCATTGAAGTTTTATTAGTAAGTCGTTTTATTCAAGCGTTTGGAGCAAGTGCCGGTTCTGTTGTGACACAAACGATTCTACGTGAAAGTGTAGAGGGGCATAAGCGCCACGTTATGTTTGCTCAAATTTCGGCAGTTATTGCTTTTACACCAGCGATAGGACCGTTAATTGGTGGATTTCTTGATCAAATGTTTGGATTTAAAATCGTATTTTTAAGTTTAGTAGTTATGAGTATCGGTATTTTTCTGTATACGTTTGTTTCTCTTCCAGAAACAAAAACGGACTCAGTAACGAATAAGATAAATGTGTTTTCAGTCTTGAAGAGGTTAATGACAAATCCGAAAGTTGTAACATATGGGCTATTAATTGGAGGTGCGAATGGTGTTTTATTTAGCTATTATGCAGAAGCACCATTTATCTTTATTGAATATTTTCAGCTATCGCCTAGTATGTATGGATTTCTAGGAATTGTTGTTGCGTCTGCTTCTATTGTTGGAGCGAAAGTTTCAAAACGATTGCTGGCTACTTATAAACCAGAGAAAATTATATATATTGGTTGTCTTGTAATGACAGGGGGAGCTATTCTTTTGTCTGTTATTACGTTTGTTGGATTAAATCCAAACATAATATATATGATTGGATTTTTAGTAGCGATGTTTATATTGCTATTAGGAATTGGAGTAGCGTTGCCTAACTGTTTAAGTTTAGCGTTAGTAGATTTTCAAGATGTTATTGGTACAGCCGGAGCATTGTTTAGTTTAGGATATTATGTAATTGTAACGATGACAATTTTGGGGATGAGTCAGCTGCATACGGGCTCGTTACTAGTGATGCCACTTTATTTTCTGGCCATAGTCGTTATCATGATAGTGTTTACTAAAGTGTTTATTTTAGGTAAACAAACTTCAAAAACGATTTAAATATGTAATGGTAAAAGGGTCTCATTAAAAATGAGACTCTTTTATATTTTATCCCGCTGTTTTGAGGCAGTAAGATTCCTGCCTCAAAATTAGATTAAAAAAGTTAGTAGTTTATTAATATATTAAATTTCTGGTTGGTATATGAATCGGACGCGTGGGAAATTACGTTATCAACTATAACGATTGAAGTACATGAGATGTGAAACCGAGGAAAAAATGCTCTCCTCGGTTATTTATATTGTAATAATATACATGCCGGAATCATATTGAATAGATGTATTTTATTGTTAATTTAGTTAAAAATTAATCAGACTTATGTATAATAATTTATTGAAAAAATAATTGAATTTTTCAGATTAATGAATTAATATAAGGTAAGTAATTTTAAGATTTATAGAATATTGGAAGATGAAAGGTTTTGAGAATTTTATTAGGAGCACAAAACGATTTTAGGATAGCTTTAAAGCTAGTGTAAAATGACGTTTGCTTCATCATTTTCAGGGCCGAAAGGAATTAGGGGAAAGCATCTTGGTTTAAAATGCGGCTATGAATCATCTAAGAGGGGGAAGTGAAGTGGCAAACAAAGAATTGAAAAGAGGTTTAGAAGCACGTCATATTCAAATGATTGCTTTAGGCGGAACAATTGGTGTTGGTTTGTTTATGGGTTCAGCCAGCACGATTAAATGGACAGGTCCGTCAGTAATGCTTGCTTATGCAATTGCAGGTATTTTTATCTTCTTCATCATGCGTGCCATGGGAGAAATGTTGTATATGGAGCCAAGTACAGGATCATTTGCAACGTTCGGTCATAAGTATATTCACCCGCTAGCTGGTTACATGACAGCGTGGAGTAACTGGTTCCAGTGGGTTATCGTTGGGATGTCAGAGATTATCGCGGTTGGGGCGTATATGCAATATTGGTTCCCTGACTTACCAGCTTGGATACCAGGTGTAATTGCAATGGTTATTCTTGGGGCAGCTAACTTAATTTCTGTTAAGTCATTTGGTGAATTTGAATTTTGGTTTGCGATGATTAAAATCGTTACGATTCTATTAATGATTATTGCGGGATTTGGACTTATTTTCTTTGGGATTGGTAACGGCGGAGAAGCAATTGGTATATCAAATCTTTGGTCAAATGGTGGTTTCTTTACAGGTGGTTTCTCAGGATTCTTCTTTGCTTTATCACTTGTAGTTGGTGCATACCAAGGTGTGGAATTAATCGGTATTACTGCTGGTGAAGCGAAGGATCCGAAGAAGACACTTACAAGAGCGATTCAAAGTACAATTTGGCGTATTTTAATTTTCTACATCGGTGCAATTTTCGTTATTGTAACTGTGTATCCGTGGGATCAATTAAGTACAATTGGTAGCCCGTTCGTAGCAACTTTTGCGAAGGTTGGTATTACGGCAGCAGCTGGACTTATTAACTTTGTTGTTATCACAGCAGCGATGTCTGGTTGTAATAGTGGTATTTATAGTGCGGGTCGTATGTTGTATACGTTAGGTGTAAATGGACAAGCACCGAAATATTTCACGAAACTTTCTGGAAATGGTGTGCCTTTATTCGGTACAGTTGGCGTAATCATCGGTTTAGCGGTCGGTGTTGTATTAAGCTATATTGCACCGAAAAACTTATTCGTCTATGTATATAGTGCGAGTGTACTTCCTGGTATGGTACCATGGTTCGTTATTTTAATTAGTCAAATTAATTTTAGAAAAGAAAAAGGGGCAGAGATGAAGGATCATCCGTTCAAAATGCCATTTGCTCCTGTTACAAACTATTTAACAATTGCCTTTTTAATTATGGTATTAATCGGAATGTGGTTTAACGATGATACGCGCATTTCATTAGTTGTAGGTATTATTTTCTTAGCTATCGTTACAATTAGTTTCTATGCTTTCGGAATAGGAAAGCGAACTCCGTTAGACGTTCAAAATGATCAAGAGATTTCAAGTAAATAAAGATAGTAAAAAGTCCGATTTCTCATTTGGAAATCGGACTTTTTGTTATTAAAACTTTTCTAAAACGATCTTCCCAATTGTACTTCCGCTTTCAAGTAGTGCATGTGCTTTCTTTACGTTTTCAGCGTTAATTGGTGTAAATGTTTCATTTAAAGTAGTCTTTAAAATGCCTTCATCTAGTAGTTCGCTTACTTTATTTAATAGTTCGTGCTGCGTGATCATGTCTCCAGTTTCATACATCGCTTTTGTAAACATAAACTCCCAAACGAGTGTAGCACTTTTACTTTTTAAAATACCCATCTCAAGAGGGTGCTCATTTTCTACGATAGAGCAAATTTTTCCTTGTGGTTTAATGAGGTCACACATTGCTTGCCAATGTTGATCTGTATTGTTTAAACAGAAAATATAATCTACATCTTTTAGCCCGAACTCTAATATTTGATCTTGTAAAGGTTGGTGATGGTTAATGATATAATCAGCACCGAATTTTTCAACCCAGTGTATCGTTTCATTGCGGGATGCAGTTGTGATAACATTCAGTCCAGCCCATTTTGCAAGTTGAATGGCAATTGAACCTACACCACCAGCACCGCCTATAATTAAAATGTTTTTAAAGGAGTTCGTATCTTTCTTATTATAATCAATACCTAAACGTTCGAACAAACCTTCCCAAGCTGTAATAGCTGTTAACGGAAGTGCTGCAGATTCAGCATCACTTAACGTTTTTGGTTTTTTACCAACGATTCTTTCATCAACTAGGTGGTATTCACTATATGTACCTTGTCTCGTAATGCTTCCAGCGTAAAACACTTCGTCGCCTTCTTTAAATAACGTACAATTTTCGCCGGTTTGTACGACAACACCACTCGCATCCCAGCCAAGTATTTTCGCTACATCTTCTTTTTTCTCTTTTGGAGATCGAACTTTTGTATCAACTGGATTAACGGAAATAGCGTTAATTTTAACGAGTATATCTCTCCCTGTAGCAACAGGTCTTTCAACTTCCATATCAATTAAACTGTTTTCTTCTTCAATAGGTAAGTATTCATGTAAACCAATTGCTTTCATTTATATTCCCTCCATTAAAGTAAGAATTCTTTACTTCTATATTATAGATGGTGAAATACTGCTATGTAAAAAAATACCCTCTTTTTTATGTAAGCTGTACTGATAGTCTAGAAGGAGTTTATTTCTAAAAAGAAGAATTTTTTACTGTATTACTTTATCCCAAACTAAATGTAAAGGTGGATACATAATGACAGTAAAGAAGCTTTATTTCATCCCAGCAGGTCGTTGTATGTTGGATCATTCGTCTGTTAACAGTGCGTTAACACCGGGAAAACTATTAAATTTGCCGGTTTGGTGTTATCTTTTGGAGACGGAAGAAGGTCCTATTTTAGTAGACACAGGTATGCCAGAAAGTGCAGTTAATAATGAAGGGCTTTTTAAAGGTACATTTGTTGAAGGGCAGATTTTACCGAAAATGACTGAAGAAGATAGAATCGTGAATATATTAAAACGTGTAGGGTATGAGCCAGATGATCTCCTATATATTATTAGTTCGCACTTGCATTTTGATCATGCAGGAGGAAACGGTGCTTTTTTGAATACGCCAATCATTATACAGCGTGCTGAATACGAGGCGGCACAGTATAGAGAGGAATATTTGAAAGAGTGTATACTGCCAAATTTAAACTACAAAATTATTGAAGGTGACTATGAAGCGGTATCTGGTGTTCGGTTATTGTATACACCAGGACATTCTCCAGGACATCAGTCATTATTAATTGAGACGGAAAAAACCGGTCCTGTATTATTAACGATTGATGCATCGTACACGAAAGAGAATTTTGAAGATGAAGTGCCGTTCGCAGGGTTTAATTCAGAATTAGCTTTATCTTCAATTAAACGTTTAAAAGAAGTTGTGGCGAAAGAGAAACCAATTATTTTCTTTGGCCATGATATAGAGCAGGAAAAGGGTTGTAAAGTGTTCCCGGAATATATATAGTGCAAAAAGTCATGAGCTTACGTGCTCATGACTTTTTCGGTTAAATAATTTTTTTGAATAAGTTATAAACCTTTTTTGAGCTATCTTCATTTAATTGATAGTACTTGAGGTTTACATCATCAGGAGTATCTTGCTGAGCAATCATCACTTCGTTACTGTGATGATCAACTACCCATATGAAATATTTTTTATAAGTTCCATCCTCAAAAGTAATCCACATATCACAATCTACTAAATCTGATCCTTCTTCATCTAATGTTAATTTTCCTTTTTTTGCGGTATCCATACTATTAATAAACGTTTTTAATTCATCTGTTTTTGTGAGGAAGATATCTTTTTTTGTTTTAATGGATTCGACATGTATATTTTCTTCTTTGGTTTATTTTCTGTATAGAAGTCTTGAATAGACTTTCCAGAGTTTACAAACCATACGATTCCACAAATAATCAATGTGCTACAAAGCAGTAAAATAATTTTCTTAATAGAATATTCTCCTCTCTATTACTTCGTATGAAGAGCTTTTCTATTAATATATGATAGGTAAGCGTAAAGTATTATAGTTGAACGTGGCTATTCTTAACAGTTTTAAGGGGGCGATCAACGAGTAAATTGTAAGTAAGCCCAATTAATACGAAAACACCGCCGATAATCTTTCCAGTTGAGAGTTCATTTGTTAGGAAGAAATCAATGATAGTCCCTGCAAATAACTGTCCGATAAAGATGAGTAACGTTAAATAAAATGCTGATATTTTAGGAGTAATATAGTTCGATAATGAAATAACGATAACGCCTACTAATCCCCCTAAATATACAGCGATAGGTATGGAGTGTAACGTATGCATTGGAATATACAATGAATCTGAACTGAAAATTAAAAATAACATAGAGAAAAATAAGCCAGTAATATAATTAAAAAATGTACCTTCCCAATTGCCAATTTTCTTTGCTAAATTCGCGTTAATAATTCTAGCAACGACGATAGAAACACCAGCTAAAATAGCGATCGTAACATATAACATTTTCTTGCCTCCATTAATAAATTGTCATGATTATAATTCCAGAAGAGATGAAACATAATCCAATTAGTTTTTTCTTTTCAAATTTAACAACTTTCATTCCTAATAAACCGAAATGATCAATAACGATGGAAGCAATGGATTGACCGAGTAAACTTAATGCGATCGTAATAGAGGCACCAAGGACAGAGAAACTTATATTGTTAAAAAGAACAGTGAAGACCCCAATCGCTCCAGCGCTATATAAAAAAAGTGGAATGCTTTTATCAAAATGGATTTTATGTTTGTTTATGATTAAAACGAAAATAACTGCAATTAAACCGACAAGGTGAATGACAACACTTGCTGTATACTTGCCAATTAACTCAGATAAAATTCCATTCAATGGAAGCATAACGGCGATGAGCACACCAATAAAGACAGAAAGAAAGTTATACAATGTAATATCCCCTTTATATTTCATATTTGTAATGACTGTATCATGCTGAAATTGTGTATTACTATGACATATGTCATAGTGGAAGAAGAAAATTTTGATTACAATGGGGATGAGTTGTAAAGGCGGGGGACTATGAAGAAAATATGTAATTCAATTAAACTAGCAGAGTATATGAAACAAAATAACATTGATTCATTTTTTACTAATGATATGAAACCATACATGGAACTTATATTTTTTAAGAAGAATGAGTTTATTTGTAGAGAAAATGAAGAAATAAACTATTTATATTTCTTTGTAGAAGGAAAAGCAAAAGCGTTTAACACATTAAGTAACGGGAAATCCGTATTACTGTGTTTTTATGATAGTTTGCAGTTACTTGGAGATGTGGAGTTAATTCATTCTCAAAGGATCACTTCAAACGTACAAGTAATGGCAGATTCATATTGTGTTGGTTTACC
The DNA here is from genome assembly GCF_007363175.1 of Bacillus sp. BD59S. Classification (NCBI taxonomy): domain Bacteria; kingdom Bacillati; phylum Bacillota; class Bacilli; order Caryophanales; family Bacillaceae; genus Bacillus; species Bacillus sp. BD59S. The sequence goes on along the minus strand of NZ_CP034686.1, from coordinate 3,072,348 downwards.
ATTAGGAAAAGTGAGAAACCAGCTATTTCATGATGCGAAATTTTTAAGATGTATTTGCGGATCGTTAGCACATAAGTTAAATCGACTTTCAAAAAATAGTACCATTAATTTACTATATCCACTTGAAAATAGACTTGCGAGTTATATGTTAGCAGCAGGAGAACGGGCAGTACAGCATGGAAATAGAATTGTGTTTAGTGGGAATTTAACGGAAACAGCGGAATTGTTAGGGACGAGTTATCGGCATTTGTTGCGCACATTAAATGTTTTTTGTGATAAAGAGATAATAAAGAAGAACGATGGATGCTTTGAAGTAGTGAATGTGGATGTTTTGAGGGAATTGGCGGCGGATGTTTATAAATAGGAGGAGAGTATAAATGATAACACCTATATTTAGAATTTTTGATATGGATTGAAATAGAAAAGGCAGTGAATGAGAATGGATTGCCTAATTATGTAAAGGGAATAAGTCCAGTAAGAGGATTAAATTATATCGGCTTGCCATGGCAATCTCAAAGGGGTTCTGCACTTATTTGTGGTGTAGGAAAGGATGCAGCATATTTGCTTTCTGAAATCAAAAAAATAGATCAGTAGCAACAGCAGCTACTGATCATCCATATGTACATGAATTAGGAGAGGTCAAACATTTATTAACTTTATTATAATAGATTATGATATAGTCTAAAGGATACGTATTTCCATAAATGTGATTGTAATAATGTTAATTACATCTATGTGAAGGAGGGAGAGGTAATTATGAAGTTTGATGATCAACGTCTACTAGGAGTACGATTAGGTTCTGTACTTGTAACAGAGGAAAATCAATATTTAGTAATTAAGAAAAAAGATCATTATGGATTATTGAATATACATAATTTGGAATGCACACATGTTGAAGTGCAGCTAGAACATATTGAAGAAATGTTGCAGGAAGATTTCCAAGAAAGTATAACGGAGATTATCGCACCGGAACATATAAAAATTGTTGCGAAAAATGTTATATAAGAAAGAAGCTGAAAGGAACAGCTTCTTTCTTTTCATTATAAGGATAACATTTTTACAACTTCGCCAATGATCCCTTCCATTTGATGGACACCTAATTCAGTGTTTGTCATTATAATAGCGCCATTACCTCGGTATGGGTAGCTTACCATCATACATTGAAATCCAACGCCCCATCCAAGTGAATATATTTGTAAGTCTTCATTTGAATCATCTAGAAAAACACCTAGTCCAGTCCATTTTGAGCAACCTTGAGGAGAAATCATATCTTGAACTGTTTTTTGAGAAAGTTTTAGTTTACCCTTTCCTTGTAAGGAATGAATAATTTCAATTAATAAAGTTGATAGGTCAGTTGGTGTTGTCCAAATACCTGAAGCAGCTGCGAATGGATAAAATGGATACTTCTCATTTGTAACGGTGCCATCTTTATTATGCCCGCAAGCAAAAGCATTGGTTTTACCTATGTCTTCAGGAGAGAAGATTGTACTATTCTTCATTTGCAGTGGTTGAAATATATATTCTTCTAGTAAAAGGTTAAATGATTTTCCAGTTATATCTTCAAGTAGTAGTTCGATAATACAAAAGTTTGCATCAGAGTAGTGAAATTCACTTTCTGGTTTATAAGTTACTTCAATAGGTACGGAGCAATATAATGTTTTACCGGCAAGGAGTTCAGACATGTTTGGTTGCCCTTGTGTAAGTGTATAATGTTCAAAACTATTAGGAGGATCAATCATTCCAGATTGATGACTTAATAAGTTTCGCAATGTGACTTTTTTCCGTGAGGTAAGTAGATTGGTAGGTATGTTCCAAGATGTGAGTCTATCATTTATGTCTTCATCTAAATGCACGATTTCTTGATCTGACAATGTCATTACGAGCATTGTAGTGATGAATTTACTAATTGAGCAAGAATTGAATATAGAATTCGTAGTTACCGTTCTAGTTGTTCCGGATTCAAGTGTTCCGAAAGCAATCGCTTCGTCTAGTTTACCGTCGCGTATAACGGCAAGACTTAAACCTGCAACGGAATATTGGTTCATTTTCTCGTGTATATTGTTACTTTTTAAGTTCATAGTGACTCCTTTCTTGTAAGAGACAGAATATTAGTTCTATTATATAGTATTTAATAGAGAGGATGATAGAAAAGAAAAAACTTCATCTTTTATCGATGAAGTTTTTTTAGTTAATTCGAAGTGAATGTTTTAAAAAATTTATCTCGGTACATGTACATAAGCCATGAGGTTGTAATTAAAGAAATAATGATTTGTTTGTTTTTAATTGGTGCATTGAAAACAAGCCAACCAACTATATCAAATAATACATGTAGTGCAATTGAAAGAACTACAAATTGTAGTAACGTCTTAAAAAATCTTTTCATGAAGTGCCTCCTAAAATAAAAGGTTTTATCAACAATGTTGTATATTACTATTATACATTAAATGTGTTTTGTGGTAAAATTTACATAAGTTAGTGAAATAAAACAAATGAAAGCTAATGAGGAGAGATAGTCATGGAATTTTGGATGATCATACCGATAGCTGTCTTTGGGTTTATTTATATCGTTGAAAAATTAAATAAAATTGAAAAGAAAACGGATGCGCGTTTAAAGAGGATGGAAGATAGACTACAGTTAATTACGAAAGAAATGGGAATTATAGATAGAGAACCTGAAATTAATAAAGAGTTACGTCAGCTTATGGAAGAAGGAAAAACAGTTACAGCAGTTAAGAGAGTAAGAGAAGCTTTTGGGTTTTCTTTACTAGAAGCGAAGCAATATGTTGATAGATTATAAAAAAGATCATCCATTTGGGTGATCTTTTTTCAATGCACCATACGTGTGTTTACATAAGTAGCGATTATAACGTGGCCAATTATAATGATAGGAACTAAGATTTTGACATTAGGAGTAGAGAAGACACTACCAATTGTGGCGATAACACCGGCAGTTAAATTATAAAGACCAACTATTTTTGATAACTTCACTTTATTAAGCACCAGGCGTTCGTTGAATCCTGATAAGAGCCAAGTGTATTGTTTTACTCCGATGAAATAAGCTAGTGCAAATGAAATGATTGCAAGTATGAATAATGATGGAGAGGCGAAGAGAGTCATTGAAAACACCTCCGTTAAAGAGTTATAAATAAATTATAGTATGAATGTTATAATTTAACAAAATAGATTTAAGTGTAATAGAAAATGGAGTATGTATCATGAAGGGGGATTAAGTATGAATATTGTGGAATTCCAGAGATATGTATCAAATTTCAGTAAAGAAAAAGGATTTCAAGATACAACAATTGAAGAGCGTACAATGTATACAATGGCGGAATTAGGGGAATTAGCGGAAGTTATATTAAAGCGCGATAAAATACAAGATGCAAAAAGAGAAATCGGTTTAGAAATGTTTGATGTAATTTGGAATATATGTGATTTAGCAAACAAGTTAGAAATTGATTTGGAGAAGGCGTTTGAAGAAAAAATGATGATAAATAAAAAACGTGAATGGTAAAAGGGAAGTTAAAAAGCGCACAAAATTTTGTGCGCTTTTTATTTATGTTATGAAAAATATGTAAGAAAAGATGGAACAAACACTGAAGATGAATTGTCTATTATAGGTAATAACTATTTCGTTTGAAAGAAAGGGTGGAGAAAATGAAAAAGAATACATTATTAAAATTAGGGGTATGTGTTAGTTTACTAGGAACAACTCAATTTGTTAGTACAATTTCTTCTGTGAAAGCGGAACAAAAGCTAGAGCAAAAAGTAATAAAAAATGAGACAGGAACTATTTCAATTTCTCAGTTAAACAAAAATGTATGGGTTCATACGGGGGTAGGTTATTTTAACGGGGAAGCAGTTCCTTCGAACGGTCTAGTTCTTACTACTTCTAAAGGGTTAGTACTTGTCGACTCTTCTTGGGATGATAAGTTAACGAAGGAATTAATAGAGATGGTAGAAAATAAATTTAAGAAGCGCGTAACGGATGTCATTATTACACATGCACACGCTGATCGAATTGGCGGAATAAAAACGTTGAAAGAAAGAGGCATTAAAGCGCATAGTACAGCACTAACTGCAGCACTAGCAAAGAAAAATAGATATGAAGAACCACTTGGAGACTTACAAACCGTTACAAATTTGAAGTTTGGAAATATGAAAGTAGAAACATTTTATCCAGGGAAAGGACATACAGGAGATAATATCGTCGTGTGGTTACCGCAATATAACATTTTAGCTGGAGGTTGTTTAGTAAAATCTGCAGATGCCAAAGATTTAGGAAACGTTGCTGATGCTTATGTAAATGAATGGTCTACATCGATTGAGAATGTGCTGAAGCGATATAGAAATATAAATTTGGTAGTACCTGGTCATGGAGAAGTAGGGGACAGGGGATTACTTTTACATACATTAGATTTATTAAAATAAGAAATTGTAGAAATACAAAAGAGAGGAGAAATAATTTTCTCCTCTCTTTCTTCTAACTATATTTAAATGCTGAATCTGTTGATTACGTCAGCATATATTACTGAGATTTTAATTCCAAGTATACAAATACCAGTACCGTCATAATTGCTATAACAACGTAAGTAGCATCAAGCATTATAAGTGTTTTTAAAGTTTCAGTCATCCTCATTCACCCCTGGTATAAAAATATAAACATAATCTCTTATTAATTAGATAAGAGATTATAAAGATTACAATGTACATGAAATTTCTTAAGTAGATTCTATATAAATATATCATATAAATAATGTAAATAATGTTAAGATAATGTAAATGTATTGTGAAGAAAGAGGTTTACAATAAAGGCTTTAATAAAAAAATCATAGTTCCTTAAAATAAAAAATACGCTATTCTTTCTATTGAATGATAGAAAGAATAGCGTATTTGTATGTCTATTTTCATATGTGATGAATTGCAACTATTTGTATAAGGGATTCAAAAAATTTTTTCGTTGTATATATTTCTCCAAATTAATTATTTAGCTATTTAAAAGTATCGAAAGATGTGTGCACACTAATGTATATTTTTCGGATGTCAATAAAAATATTATGTCAACAATATGAACTGTCACAAATCTTTATATATTATTGTGATTGATATCACATCACTTTTTTTCAATGGGTATTATGCTTAAGGTGTAATGAATGATTGGGAAAGGGTGGGATGATATGTTTTGTTATCAATGTGAACAAACGCCAACAGGTGGATGTAAAGTAATAGGTGTTTGCGGTAAAAATGAAATAATTGCAAGTTTACAAGATACGATTGTGTTTGGATTAAAAGGAATTGCTGCCTATCGTACGCATGCTGCTCAGCTAGGATATACAGATGCTTTTGTAGATGCTACGACGCAAGAAGCACTGTACATGACATTAACAAATTCTAATTTTAATGAACAAGAGCATATTGATATGGCTATGAAAGTTGGGAAATCAGCTTTACGAGTAATGGAGTTGTTAGATGAGGCACATACGAATCACTTTGGTGTGCCAGAGCCTGTTCAAATTACACAAAACCATGTAGAGGGTAAAGCTATTGTAGTTACAGGCCATAATTTATTTGCATTAGAAGAACTATTAAAGCAAACGGAAGGAAAAGGAATTAATATTTATACGCATTCTGAAATGTTACCAGCGCACGGTTATCCGCAGCTGAAAAAATATAAGCATTTAAAAGGGAACATTGGTAAGGCATGGTATGATCAAAGACGTCTTTTCGAAAAATTTACAGGCGCCATATTAGCGACAACGAATTGTGTAATGCCAATTAAAGGATCATACTCTGATCGATTCTTTTCATATGATATTGCAGGTTTAGAAGGTGTACAAAAAATTGAAAATGATGATTTTGCACCATTGATTCAAAAAGCGTTAGAACTTCCAGAAGTACATATGGAGTCGGAGGAGCAGTTAGTAACAGGGTTTCATCATAATACAGTATTATCATTAGCCCCAGAAATTATTGAGGCAGTACAAGAAGGAAAGATTAAGCGTTTCTTTGTTATTGCAGGTTGTGATGCACCAGGGAAAGGTGGGGAATACTATCGTGAATTAGCAACGTCACTTCCTCCAGAAACGGTTATTTTAACGACTTCTTGCGGGAAATTCCGCTTTAATGATGTGGATTACGGTGTTGTACCTGGTACGGGGATTCCACGTTACATTGATTTAGGACAATGTAATAATTCCATTTCTACAGTGAAAATAGCGGCTGCATTAGCTGATGCTTTCCAATGTGAAGTGAACGAATTGCCAGTAAGTATTGTCCTATCATGGTTTGAACAAAAAGCGGTTGCCATTTTACTTGGACTATTTAGTCTTGGTATTCAAGATATTCGCATCGGTCCAAAGGCGCCTGAATTTATTTCATCTGGCGTACTTGATGTATTACAAGAAACATTCGGTTTAAAACTAATTACAACTGCAGCAGAAGATATGGATATGATGTTATCGTAACAAAAAGGATAATCTATCTTTATGAATAAGAATCGCTAGTCTATAGCGTCCCAAAACAAAATGTAGCATATTTGTTTTGGGGTATTTTCTTTTCTAGGGATAGGTATGTGATGAAATTTCTTTTAAAAAAAAATCGACTGTATCAGTTGATTTTAGAAAAATATAAAAATCGAGTTGACATCTACAACTACTTAGTCATACAATGTAGTTGTAATAGGTAATACTGAGTAGTGTTGTTTCTCAAAAATTTTCAGTAGACAATAGGTAATAGCGTATTTTAGAAAAATTTTGAAAATCAGTTGACATCTACAACTACTTAGTCATACAATGTAGATGTAATAAGTGATACGGAATAGTTCGGATTAACAAAAACTATTCGGTAAAAAATTCGCCTTAGTACTCTGTAATACTGAATATAAGTCAGACAGAATAGGGGGTAAAGGAGGATCAGAACATGGAAAATTTAACTGAAATGCTGAAAGGTTCACTGGAAGGGTGTGTGCTGGAAATCATTAGCCGCCGTGAAACGTATGGCTATGAGATTACTCGCCACCTGAATGATCTTGGGTTTACCGAAGTCGTGGAAGGGACGGTTTATACGATCCTTGTGCGGTTGGAAAAGAAAAAGCTTGTAAATATTGAAAAGAAACCATCAGATATGGGACCGCCTCGTAAGTTTTATTCATTAAATGAAGCTGGACGTCAGGAACTTGAATTGTTTTGGAAAAAGTGGGATTTTGTATCGTCAAAAATTAACGTCTTGAAGTCAAACTAGCTTCATAATATAAAATGTTCCGGCTCATATTTGGAGAGTTTCTTGTTCTGCTTTATAAAAAAGGAGGAAAATAAGATGTTGGAAATGTTCAAAAAGTTAATTGGTGATAAAAAAGAGTACAAAATGATGATGGCACGAGTTGAGGCTCTGCCAGAGGACTACCAATTTGTATTTAAGAAAATTCAAAACTACATGTGGAATTTCTCAGCGGGTAACGGGATGGATATGTTACACATACAGTATGAATTAATTGATTTGTTCGAAGCGGGTGCAGCGGAAGGAAGACAAGTGCTTGACATTACTGGGGAGGACGTAGCATCCTTTGCTGATGAACTAGTGGCAAACGCTAAAACGTATGTCTCTAAGTATCGTGAAGATTTAAATGAAAGTATTATGAAGAAATTGAGAAAAAAATGAATGCAATAAGTAATACCGACTGATTAGCTGGTTACAATTGTGAACTGCCGCCATCGCTATTCAGTTATATTTTTAAACCACTACTAAGTAATACGGATTATCAGTGATACTAAATAGAGGTGTAGGTAACCTATTTTAATAAGGGGGAAAAAGTATGAGTAATGCAGCGATTTCTGTAAAAGGGTTAAAAAAAGTTTTTAGAGATAAAGAAGTCTTAAAGGGAGTGGATTTTGAGGTGCAGCGTGGAGAAATTTTCGCGCTGCTAGGCTCAAATGGAGCGGGAAAGACGACAATGGTCAACATCCTTTCGACGCTACTGAAACAAGATGGTGGTGAAGGAAGTATTTGCGGGTTTGATATTCAGCGTCAACCAGATCATGTTCGTCAAAGTATCAGTTTGACAGGGCAGTTCGCAGCTTTAGACGGCATGTTAACTGGGAGAGAAAACTTAGTAATGATCGCTAGGTTACGTGGTGTTTCCAATCCTGCTCAAGTTGCTGACAATTTGCTTGACAGATTTAGCCTGACAGATGCGGCCAACCAAAGGACAGATCAGTATTCAGGAGGGATGAAGCGCCGGCTTGATATCGCCATGAGTTTGATTGGGGCGCCAGCAGTTATTTTTCTTGACGAACCGACGACAGGGCTTGATCCGGAAGCGCGGATTGAAGTTTGGGATACAGTGAAGGAACTTGCTGGTAGCGGCACAACGATTTTGCTTACGACTCAGTACTTGGAGGAAGCAGAACAACTGGCGGACCGTATCGCTATTTTACATGGCGGAAAAATTATTACGACAGGTACTCTTATTGAACTGAAAGAGATGTTCCCACCAGCTAAAGTGGAGTATATCGAGAAGCAGCCGACATTGGAAGAGATTTTTCTTGCTATTATCGGTAAAAAGGAGAAGATGTAAATGAAAAGCAAAACAGGGGTATTACTAGGTCGTTTAATGCGTAACATTATGCGTAGTCCGGATACAATTATTACGGTAGCGATTACACCGATTATGATGATGCTATTATTTGTCTACGTGTTTGGCGGCGCAATAAAAACAGGAACGGAAAACTACGTAAATTATTTATTGCCGGGAATTTTGCTAATGGCTATCGCATCCGGTGTAGCTTACACTTCCGTTCGACTATTTACGGATGTAAAGAGTGGGCTGATGGCACGTTTCATTACGATGCCTATTAAGCGCTCATCGATATTGTGGGCTCACGTATTAACCTCTCTTGTTGCTAATGTACTTACTATCGTGGTGGTTATTCTTGTTGCACTCTTAATGGGATTTCGTTCCAGTGCGAATATGCTAGATTGGCTTGCAGTAGCTGGGATACTAGGAATGTTTACGTTATCGCTAACATGGCTAGCTATCATTCCAGGGCTGAAAGCGAAGTCTATGGAAGGAGCGACAGCATACTCGTACCCACTCGTTTTTCTTCCATTTATCAGTTCAGCCTTCGTACCTACTGAAACGATGCCAAAAATTGTTCGTGCATTTGCTGAGAATCAGCCTGTAACCTCAATCGTGAATGCGATTCGTGCTTTATTATATGAAGGAACTGTTGGTAACGATATTTGGATTGCGCTCGCTTGGTGCGTAGGTATCATGATCATTTCTTACTTTTTCGCTAGTAAAGCATTTAAACGTCAGTTAGGGTAAGTGAAATAAATCGTCCGAAATCATATATATTTTTGAAAAAGCACGGGAAGATTTTCCGTGCTTTAATCATACATTTATACTTCGCTTAATTGTAGTAGTTTTAAAGTAAATAGGAGAATAATAAATCGAATACACATGCTTTGAAGTATGGTATGTAACGCTTCACAAAAATAACTTAAAAATAAACGGAATATTCTATATAAAAATAGAGGTTAAAGATGTTATATTTATACTTATAAGGTATATAATGTATAACCTAATTGTTTAGGGGATGGAAAAGGGAGAGGTTTGAATGAAGTGGTATTTATATACTCTCAAAAACTATGCGAAATTTAGTGGGAGAGCTACGAGAAAAGAGTACTGGATTTTTACTTTAGTTAATAAGGTTACGTTTTGGTCATTAATATATTTTGCCTCATATTCTCCGTCTGTCTTCTATTTAAGAGCCAATATTACCTTGCTATATATAGCAATTTTTATCGTTCCTACTCTGGCAGTGGAAGCTCGACGATTACATGATAGTGGAAAAACAGGATGGTGGCAGCTATTAAATTTGGTGCCATTTGGAGGAGCGGTTCTACTTGTGTTTTGTATCATTGAAAGTGATGAAGGTGAGAATAAGTATGGACCAAATCCACATTCAAATCTTAAACAAGCAATTTAATGTATGTATAGGAAACTCTAATATAAAAGGTGTGGACTAAAAGTTAGTTCACACCTTTTTTGTTGTATTATTCATAGAAGCCTCGTTAAGAAGTGGATAAGCATAATCGCTCTTGTAAATCTTTTAATACTTCTTCAGGCATTTCTCTAATTGTAATATCTTTACCTAGGAAAAGTAGCCAATTTGCTATTTCCGTTACTTCATCCGAATTGTTAACATTGATAAATGTTTTTAAAATGGCTGTGGATTGGTAAGGATTTGTATAAGATATTGAAATTTTGAAAGGGTGGTATTTTTTGAACTGGGCAATTGCTTTTGGACCAAGTTCAAGTACAAGGTTAATCGCTTCATCCTTCTTACTTAGTTTTTCTAAAATCTTTTTCTTATTTAGCTTTTTTTTCGTCGCGTATGGTTCGATATGGATGAGATAATCGACAGGAAACATCCTCTTCTTTTCCTCTTTTAAGTCAAACCCTTCAATGATCCATTGGCTTTTTTCTTGATACAGGTGTAATAGATAAATGGAATAAGACTTGATTTCTTTCTCTTCTTTAATGGTAATCAATAAATGTCTATCTAAAAGAAGCATTTGAATGAGTTTTTCTAACATCGGATGGGGGAGGTCAGAAAGCTCAAGGAGATCGGGATTATGAGGGTTAGTCCCTTCAAAAAGCAAAAGTTGATTTAAAAGAACAAGGTCATCTTGCTGGGTTTCAGAGATGAGTCCTAGTAACTTTTCCGCTAAAGATTGCCGACTCTTTAAATAGGGAAGTTGTTGATTTCTTGTAGCCATAAAGGCAATAAAAAGAGCTTTCACTTCGTTATCAGTAAAGCGAACAACGGGTAGGATAGAATTATGCATGACAAAATATCCACCAGACCTCCCAACTTCAGCGACAAGTGGCATGCCCATAGCTTCTATGTCTCTAATGTCTCTAATAGCTGTTGATCGTGATATGTTAAATTCTCGTATGATTTCTGAAATTGTAAAGTGGGAGCGGTTATTGATATACCGCATAATTGTATTAATCCGTTCAACTTTTTTCATTTTGGTCTCCTAAACAGTATCATTTTTTGACATGGTTTAAAGGTATTATAAACGTATCAGATGAAAAGATAAATTGTTTGATTCATTTAAAAAAAAGGAAGGTTTTGAATATGAAAAATTATACGATTGAAGAAAAAGATAGCTTTATTGTGCTAGGTATTGGAACTGAAATTAAAAGTGACTATACAGACTTTGTGGGAATAAATAAAGAAAAGGAAGACTTTTGGTCGGCCGTTAAAGAAGATGGAAGACTGGATAATTTAAAAGCCTTAGCTACAAATGAATACATTTTTTCTGTGAGCGAAGCGGTGAATAACAAGATGATGTATTATGCTGGTGTTATGACAGAAGCGCAAATAGAAGAAGAATCTAGAGTGATTCAGTTTCCTAAGGGAGAATACTTAGTAGTGAAGGGTGAAGACAAAACGGCTGAAGAGCTAAGCAATAAGCTGACTGGCATCGCCTTTGGTCAAGCTTTACCAGATGCAAAAGATTTTGCCTATGTTGGTGGGCCAAATACAACGGTTGAGATGGGAAAAAGAAATGGTTTAGTGTTTGGTGAAATGTGGATTCCAGTTGTTAGGAAGTAAAGGGTACGAATATGAAAAGTAGAGGCTAACAATTTTGCATTGTTGGCCTTTTTGATGTCCATATTGTTTTAATTACTTTTTTAATAATATAACTTAATAAATTTTAATATACGTTATGTATAACAGATATTTATCTTATGAAATAAGGGGGATATTATGACTGAGACAAACGAACCTTCAGGAGGCAATTTGAAAAAAGATGTGAAATTTTCTATTATAATTCCTGCACATAATGAAGAAAAGTACATTGGAAAATGTTTAGATTCAATTGTAAAGGCATCAGAGGCATATAAAGAGCAAACGGAAGTTATAGTTGTTTTAAATCGTTGCACCGATAAAACAGAGGAAATAGCAAAATCTTATCATTGTATTACATTAAAAAATAATGATAAAAACTTATCTAAAATTCGAAATGCAGGGGCTGAAATAGCTAGTGGAGAAATAATCGTTACTATAGACGCTGATACCATAATGACAGAGTCTATGTTGTCTAATGTAGATACATATTTAGCTTCAGGTAAATACATTGGTGGTGGGGTAAATGGGAAGTTCGAAAGAATATCTTTAGGAATATTTCTGTCCGCAATGTTAATAATAATCCCCTTACTTTTTAAATACGGAGCTATATCTGTAGGGATTTTTTGGTGCTATAAAAAAGATTTCATGGCAATTAACGGATTTAATGAAAACATGCTGATGGCAGAAGATGCAGATTTTGCTAAACGGTTAAAAGAATGGGGAAAGCGGAATAATAAGAAATTCGGTACCATTAAAAATGGAATGATAACTTCATGCAGGAGATTTGATACATATGGAGACTGGGCCTTACTTAAAAATCCAAAAGTAATCTTAGCTTATCTAAAAGGAAATGATAGAAAATATGCAGATAAGACATATTATGATAATCAAGAAAGGTAACGCTTGAGAAAATCGGTAGGAAATAGTGAGAACAGCTGATTTTCTAATATATAATGAGAGCACAACTTAATTTAATAGATACTACAAAAAAACCATCAATTTGATTAGCTCTTCTTCAAATTAATGGTTTTTATTTTTGAAATAAATATCTATTTTTTATAAAAAATATTTTTTGACCCCCATAAAACGATGTATTCCTCCGAATATATATAGTGGAAAAATAAAATAGAAGAAAAATGATTATGAAAGAATATTGAAGTATTAATAAAAATTACTAGATTAAGTTGAACATCCAAAATAAAAGGATGAAATTACCAATGATATAGAGAAGAGTTATTTAAGGATTGCCTATAAAATAGAAAAAGAATAAGAAAAACGAACGGTAGAAAATAAGAAAGTACCTTAAAATATAGGATTAACTTTAGTACCGAGAGAAAACGTTGGGAAAAGTTAGACTTGAAAAATATAACCAACAGCAAGAAGAAAAGACCAAAGAAAAGTACTACCAAAATGTGGTTAAATGGTCGCTTGTTTAGTGACCATTTTTCTATTTAAAGCAGAAGGAGGCTGAGAGATCACCAGTGTTAAGTTTAGTAATGAAGATCTTAAGAAAACCGAAAATAGAAGATATCGTATGTAACATACAAAACAACGGAGAAGATAAGGAAGCCTTTATCGTTCAGTATCAGCCGTTTGTTAGAAAATCAATTTCGTCTGTCTGCCGCCGATATATTACAGAACAGGATGATGAATATAGTATTGGATTGTTTGCGTTTAACGAAGCAATTGAACAGTATTCATATAAAAAAGGGAAATCTTTTCTAGCGTTTGCTGATCTTCTTATAAAAAGAGATGTAATTGACTATATACGCAAGGAGTCTAAGCATAACCGTGTCTTTTTAAAAGAAGATGAGCAAGAGGAAATGTTAGAAAAGCAAGTATCGCTTACGGAGTATATGAAAGAGATGGACAATAGTAACCGTAAGGAGGAAATTCTTCATTTTCAAAGTGTGTTAGCTGAGTTTAAAATCACATTTTCAGAGCTTGCGAAAGAATCTCCTAAGCATCGTGACACGCGTGAGCATGTAATAGAAATTGTAAAGATTATTATAAAAGAAGAGGACATGATGGAAGAGCTGTTCCGAAAGAAAAAGTTACCGCTTAAACGTATTGAACCACGTGTGAGGGTAAGTCGTAAAACGTTGGAAAGACATAGAAAATACATTATTGCAATGTGTATTATTTTTGCAAACAACTATACATATATTCTTGATTACATAAGAGGAGAAAAGCATGATGAATAAAGGAATTGTGATGGATATAAAAAAGCATAGCGTAGTTGTTTTAACACCAAATGGAGAGTTTATTACGTGTAAAAGAAAAGGGGATTCTTGCATGATTGGAGAGGAAATCTCGTTTGAAGAACAAGAACAAAGAGCATCTCGTTTTTCAATCCCTTATTTCTTAAAGCCGGCATCATTACTTGCTGCTTGTTTTCTATGTGGGCTGTTATTTTTCTACAATCAACCAGAAGAAAAGGTGTTTGCTTACGTCTCAGTTGATATAAATCCAAGTTTAGAGGCGAGCGTTACGAAGGATCTTCGTGTTATAGATTTGCGGGCTTGTAATGATGACGGAAGGCGTATTTTAAAAGAAATGAAACGGTGGGAAAATAAGCATCTGCAAGATGTGATACGCACTATTATAAAGCAAAGTCAAGAGGATAAATATTTAACGAATGATAAGCAAGTTATGCTAACAGCTATTGCAAAGGACAAGTCGTTAGAACCACAGTTGGAAAAGGCTATGCTGGAATTAAAGAAAGAATATGAGTTCAAACATATTACAGTCGAATATCAAAGCAGTACGATGCAAATGCGGGAGGATGCCAAGAAAGCAGGAGTTGGAACGGGTGTTTATATAAAACAAGAAAATGAGAAGAAAAAGTTGCTTACCCCACCTGCACCGCCGTCTCATCAAGAACAGCAAAAGTCATCTTCTGATGTATCATCGGACGCATCTCCTGTAAAAGAAGAAAGCAACGAGAAGGGAGAGTATATAGAACAACAGCAATCTAAGGCACAACAACCGAAGCAAATAAAAGAAAATAATAGAAATCAACAGGAGAACAACGGAAGAGAATTGCAGCAAGGAAACAACGGAAGAGGATCGCAAGGGAATACTGGGCACCAGCAAGAGAACAACGGAAGAGGGTCCCAAGGAAATACTGGGCACCAGCAAGAGAACAACGGAAGAGGGTCCCAAGGAAATACTGGGCACCAGCAAGAGAACAACGGAAGAGGGTCCCAAGGAAATACTGGGCACCAGCAAGAGAACAACGGAAGAGGATCGCAAGGGAATACTGGGCACCAGCAAGAGAACAACGGAAGAGGGTCCCAAGGAAATACTGGGCACCAGCAAGAGAACAACGGAAGAGGATCGCAAGGGAATAATGGGAATCAGGAAGGAAACAACGGAAGAGGATCGCAAGGGAATAATGGGAATCAGGAAGGAAACAATGGAAGAGGGTCCCAAGGGAATACTGGGCACCAGCAAGAGAACAACGGAAGAGGGTCCCAAGGAAATAATGGGAATCAGGAAGGAAACAACGGAAGAGGATCGCAAGGGAATAATGGGAATCAGCAAGAGAATAATGGAAGAGGTTCTCAAGGGAATAGTGGACATAAGCAAGAAAACAATGGAAGAGGATCGCAGTAAGGAAAGTTCTTACCACATAATATCGAGTAAAAGAAAAATGTATAGAATATTGAACAGAGGAGGGATTCTTTCCATCTGAAAAGATTTTTTAAAATGACGGACACAAAATCGTATATCCTTTCGAATTATATATATGGATATCATTAATATTTATGTAAAAGGGGAGAAAAAATATGAAAGAAATGTATGAAGAAATCACTGAAGTATTGAAGGTATTAGCACATCCTGTCCGTTTATCATTAGTAAAAATAATGGTTGCAAAAGGTCCTATTAACGTAACGACAATGTATGAAATGTTACAAATGCCTCAAAGTACAATTAGTCAACATTTATCTAAACTAAAAGCTACTAAAGTCGTTACAGGTACTCGAAAAGGGTTAGAAATTTATTATGAAGTAACGGATAATCGTACAAAAGCGATATTATTAAGCTTGGCTTAATGGATAATTGTTTAAACTTCAAAATGAAGTAAGAAAGACATTCAGCGACTATAATTTTCTTATTAACATCAGCCGTGCTTTGTTGTTAATTTGTTTCATATACTTCTTTATTTGGGTCTTGCCGTATCACTATCAAGCTAATTCTTAAATGGACTATAAACATGAAAGTTTTTTATTAAGGTCTTTTTGTTAGCTTGATAGTGATGTGCCGTTCCCAACAGTATGCAAAGAAGTTGGTAGGTTTTTTAGTCATGTAATTTTTTTATTTGATGATCTTTTCCCCATTCGCATAATTCATCCATAATTTGTATTAAAGATTTCCCGTAGTCACTTATTGTGTACTCAACCTTTGGTGGTACTTCTTGATATACAGCACGATGGATAATCCCATCAGCCTCAAGTTGTCGAAGTTGTTGAGTCAGAACTTTTTGCGTAATGTTTGGGATTTCTCGCCGGATTTCATTTGTACGCATTTTTCCATCCATCAAAACACATAAAATATGAACTTTCCATTTTCCGCCGATTACATCGAGTGTCGTTGCAATTGGGCAGTTATCATTTTGATTCATATTACACCTCCAAAGGTACCTCAAGGTTCCTATAGCACCTGAAAGTACGTACTTTTCAATTATATGTAATGCATTCATACTAATATGTAAAGGATTGATTCATTTATAAAGGGGATGGAAAATGATGAGAACACTTGTAATTGTAGCACACCCTCATATTGAAAAATCAAAAATTAATAAAAGATGGATAGAAGAACTTGAGAAACATTCAGATGAAATCACGGTGCATGAATTATATAAAGTGGCACCAAACTGGGAGTTTAATATTGAAGAAGAGCAAAAGTTACTAGTAGAACATGACAGATATATATTTCAATTCCCGCTATACTGGTACAGCACACCGCCATTATTAAAAAAATGGTTTGACGATGTATTAACATATGGATTTGCGTACGGATCAAAAGGGGATAAAGTGAAGGGAAAAGAGTTTGGTGTAGCTATTTCTATAGGTGGATTAGAAAACGATTATGAAAATAGCGGAATTACGATGGATGAGTTGACGAAACCATTCCAAGCTACATGTCTATATACAGGTATGGAATTTATACCTTCATTTTATTTATATGGTGCAGAATACAAACTAAGTGATGAAGAGATTAATAAAAGTGCACCTGAGTATGTGCAATATGTAATGAACAAGAAGTATTCTAATATATAATAAAAAATAGCCATTTACTTGTGAAGTAAATGGCTATTTTATATTCTTATTATATTCACTAAGTGTAATCTTTAGTAAATTAATAGTTAATCTGGTAAAATAAAAACCCTAACATATATAAAGGGGAGTTTTACTTGAGAACGATGCAAAAATTATTACAAAAAAGAGCAATGCAATCACCAAATTTGGAAGCGCTTGTAGGCGGAGGGAAAAGATATTCGTTTCAGCAGTATAATGAACGAGTAAATCAGCTTGCACATTATTTGTTACGTAATGGTGTGCAAAGAGGGGATCGTATAGGAATACTATGCAAAAATAATCATCCGTTTCCAAGCGTTATGATGGCAAGTTTAAAAATTGGAGCGGTATGTATTCCGCTAAATCATCAGCTTACTGTGTATGAATTAGAAACGATTGTAAAAGAAGCGAAATTAAAAGTGTTAGTTATTGATGAAGAATTTAGTGAAGTGTTATTAAAGGTTGATGCTGTTAAAGAAATTCCTTATGTAATTCAAACGACAAAAGAAGGTTTTGGTTCATTTGAATTAGAGTTGCAAAAACAGCCAATGACAGAACCGAACGTAGAAGTTCATGAAGAAGACGATGCCATTTACTTATTTACTTCAGGAACGACTGGACAGGCAAAAGCATGCGTAATTGGACATAAAAACTTACATCATTATTTTGCTGAGATTGCAGGACAAAGAGAAATTCCAGCAGGTGAGCGCTTTTTATCCGTGCATCCATTATTTCATATGAGTGGCGTGCTTTCTATTTTAAATTGTATTTATCATGGTGTTACGATGATTTTCTTAGCTGATTCGAATCCTACTCTTATTTGGGATAAGATTGAAGACGAGAAGATTACTACGATGCTTGCATTCCCGGCTGTTTATAGCTATATGCTTGATGAACTAAATAAAAAAGAACGTAACATTTCAACCTTTAAAGTAGCACAAAGCGGTGGAACAAAAGTGCCAGAAACGCTCATTCAAAAATATATGGAAAAAGGAATCTATATGGTGCAAGGCTATGGTAGTACAGAAGGTTGGGTTGTAACTTCATGGCATCCAATGATGGGAAAAGAAAAGATGTCTTCTGTAGGAAAAACATTGAAAAATGTAGAGGTAAAAATTGTTCATCCAGAAACAGGCGATGAACTAAAAACAAATGAAGTTGGAGAGATTCATGTAAGAAGTCCATACATGTTTAAAGGGTATTGGAATAATGAAAAGGCGACAAAGAAGGTAGTAAAAGATAATTGGTTTAACATGGGTGATGCAGGTATGATAGATGAAGACGGATTCCTGCACATAATGGGAAGATATAAAGACGTTATTATACGTGGTGGTGACAATGTATATCCAGACCAAGTAGAAGATGTTATTCATGAAATACATGGTGTTTTAGAAGTTGCAGTAGTTGGGGTTCCAGATGACTTTTGGGGAGAGGTTCCGACAGCGTATATTGTAAAAGATATGCAAACGTCTTTAACGGAAGAAGAAATTATACAGCATTGTAAAGAAAAACTGGCAAGTTATAAAATACCAGAAGTTGTATTTATGGACAAATTACCGAAAAATGCTTTAGGAAAAGTGTTGAAGAGGGAATTAAGAGAAGATGTACTTGTAAAATAAAAAGCGATTAGATGATGAGGAATCCAGTTATGTATAAAACATAACTGGATTTTTTGTTTATAGTTCTGTCGATGGATATTGTGAAAATTTTAAAATTTTTGTGTTTTTTTAGTGTAATATTGACAATAAAGGGAGTTAACCAATTTCAGTACAAGGTGGAGAGAATATGTCTATAAAATTAGAAACTGAGCATTTATGTATAGAACCTTTTACCAATGATGATGTGTTTAGAATTAAAGAGTTAGCTAATGACAAGGAATTAGCTAATATTCTTGGACTTCCGCACCCATATAAATTGGAGTTCGCGCAAGATTGGGTTGATATGCAACCAGAACTTATAAGGAAAGGAATCGAATACCCTTTAGGAATTGTTTCTAAAGAATCAAGAGAGATTGTAGGTACAATTACATTAAGAATTGACAAGGGTAACAATAGAGGTGAACTTGGTTATTGGATTGGTAAGAATTATTGGGGAAAGGGTTTTGCAACTGAGGCTGTAAACAGGATGATTCATTTTGGCTTTATCGAATTAGGTTTAAATAAAATTTGGGCATCTGCCATTTCTAGAAACCAATCATCGATTAAGGTGTTAGAGAAGTCGGGCTTACGTAAAGAAGGCACATTAAGACAAAATAGACTGTTATTAAATACATATGAAGATGTTGATGTGTATGGAATATTAAAGACAGAATACAACGTTTTAAATTACAGATAAGTTTGGTAGTGTGATAACAAAAGGAAACCCTTTGTAACAGGGTTTCCTTTTGTATTTTAATAGAACCATGTTTATCAAAAACATAATAATTTACTAGATTTTGTATTTTGTGTAAGATAATAAAGAATATTCGAACATTAATCAAGGGAAGAGATATAAATGAAGCTGCCGCTATTACAGATAGAGACAGAGAGACTCATGGTCCGTCCGTTCCAAAATGATGATTATGAAAGTTGGTTAGATGGATTTAGTAAGAGGTTACCATCGCAGTATAAATATGACGATGGTTATCAAGTTATGGCATCAGCAACAAAAGAATGGTTCACAGAATGGATAAGAGGCTTTGATGAAGCAGCACATCGAGATGAGATGTACGTATTAGGTATTTTTCGTAAAGAAGACGGAGCTAATATTGGTAAGTTAGAGCTTATAAAAATTTTACGTATGGACTATCAGTGGGCAATGATGGGCTACTCTATTCATAATCAATATTGGAAAAATGGATATGGGATAGAAAGTGTAAAAGCCGCGTTACCGTTATTTTTTAATCGTCTTCATTTTCATAGAATCGAGTTACATATACGTGTTGATAATGAGCCATCAGTACGTCTTGCGGAAAGAACAGGTTTTTCTTTTGAATGCAAGAGAGAGGCGTTTTCATTAGAGAATGGTAAGTGGATGGATTTTCTTATTTATTTTAAAAATAAGGAGATGAATATATGAGAGTTATAATTACAGGTGGAAATCGCGGATTAGGGTTACAGTTAGTAAAAGTGTTTCATGAAAATGGACATATCGTTTATCCGTTAGTTAGAACTGAGGTTGCGTTAACACAATTGAAGAAAATGTTTAGTTGCAGATGTTTTCCTATATTGGCAGACTTATCGATTGATGAGAGTACGGAGCAAATGAAAAACCAGCTTGAGGAATATACAGAGTATATAGATCTAGTTATCAATAACGCAGGAATTACTGGGAAGGAGACTGAGGTTTTACATACAAATTCAGAAGAGTTAACGGACTTATTTAATATTCATTGCTTAGGTGTAATTCGAGCTGTAAAAGGTACATATGTGGCGTTAGCTAAATCGGATTATCCGAGAATCATAAATGTGTCCTCTCGATTAGGTTCATTGCATAAAATGGCGAACAAAGAGTTTCCACAAGGACAGTTCTCATATTCATATCGAATTGCTAAAGCTGCACAAAATATGTTAACACTCTGCTTACAACAAGAATTTGAGGATAAAGGAATTTGTGTAACTGCCATTCACCCAGGAAAATTAAAAACTGATATTGGTGCCTTTGATGCGAATATGACTTCGGCTGAAGGAGCAAAAAATATATATGATTGGGTAATAGATTCAAATGAGGATATTTCAGGGAAGTTTATTGAGCCTGGTGTGGGGGAATTGAAGTGGTGATATACGATCTTGCAATCATTCAGAATCTATTTGGCCCTTCTAAAAAAGTATTAAATGGCTTACCAAATGCAGTAACGATTGAAGAGATAGAAGAGAATGTTCTTTATGATGTACAAACTTATAAAGAAAAGATAAGTAGATTTGAAGAAGTTTGTTTTAATTGGGAGTTAAAAAGAGCGAGTATTGTATTAAACAAAAGGTTTAGTAGTTATAACTCAAGTGTGAAAGTGTTACTTGATGCCGGTTTTTCTTTGTATGCCGCAAAGATAGAAGTATGTAGAGAATTGAACAATGTAGAAGGACCTGAAAGACAATATACATATCGATCAATAGCAGAAGGAACGTTATCGGAAAAAGAATTTAAATATATTTGGGAACAATGTATATCGGGTTCAGGGAATCAAACTTCAATTTTAACTATTGATGAGCATTTTTATTCAGTGCAAACAGAGTTAGGTACGGGATGGGAAAAGTCATGTATTGTTTTTTATGATAAAACTGAGCCAATTGGTATGTCCATACCCCATATAGAAACTGGAACAGAAAGTGAAGGACGATTATTTTATTTTGGGGTAATGCCTTATTATCGCGGGAAAGGAATCTCTTCCCAACTGCACCTTCAATCTTTACATATGTTAAAGGAAATGGGCGCTACTTATTATATCGGAAGCACACATACTTCAAATGAAAAGATGCAGAGGATATTTTGGAGAAATAATTGTCCGTTGAAAACGGAGATAGAGCTGTATTGTAAAATTTTTAAAGAAGGTTAGGAGAAAAGAAAATGAAGACTATAAACATAGTTCATTATGATGCATTTACGAATAAACCAAATAAGGGAAATCCAGCAGGTATTGTATTAGAAGCAGATGGATTAACGGAAGAGGAAATGCAAATTATTGCTGAAAAAGTTGGATATAACGAAACAACTTTTGTTCTTTCCTCAGAAGTAGGAGATATAAGAATGCGCTATTTTACACCTGGTTTTGAAATGGATTTATGTGGTCATGGGACAGTTGCAACAATATTTGCTTTGCGTGAAAGAGGGTTATTAGAAGAGAAAAATAACCTTACGATTGAAACCAAGGCTGGGATTTTACCGATACAAATAGGTGTAAAAGAAAATGGAGAAGCCTTTATTAAAATGAGGCAGGCAGCACCTCAGTTTAAAGAATTTACAGGTTCAACAGAAGAATTAGCTCATAGTATCGGTTTAGAAGTAAATGATTTAGATGTAACTTTACCGATTGTATATGGAAGTACTGGTAATTGGACTGTAATTGTACCGATTAAAAATCTAGATGCGTGTGAGAGAATGAAACCTAACAATGAGGTGTTTCCATCGGTATTAAAAGAAATACCTAACGCTTCTATTCATCCAGTTTGTTTAGAAACTTATAACGAAAAGGTACATATGCATGGGCGTCATTTTTCATCAGCTTATGCTGGAACGATTGAAGACCCAGTGACAGGAACAGCTTCAGGTGTAATGGGCGCGTATTATGCGACGTATTTGGAAAAAGATCTTGACCATGAAACGGAGTTAATTGTTGAACAAGGACAGGAAATACATAAAGATGGTCGTGTAACGGTTTATGTAACAAAAGATGTAGAAAATGAGAGTTTACAAATAGATATTGCGGGAACAGCAGTATATGTGAAAGAGTTTGAAGTTTTAATATAAAGTGAAACTTTAATCAGTGGGGGGTCATCCCCACTGATTATTAGTTGAACCAATCGGGCTTTTACTGGCAGTTGATCCCCCACCTAACTTCTCTGCTTCCGCTGAATTTTGAGGTGAGGGTCTTACTGCCTGCTAATGCGGGATAAAAAAGAAAGCTCGGCATACATCCGGACTTTCATTATCTGTTCAACACTTCAATATACGAAGCATCTCCAGTTGTTCTTAAAGCAGAGCGAAAATTGTTATTTTCTAGCGTTTTAGCGACTTGTTGTAACTGCTGTGCATCATCATGATGGATAAGTAAGCTGTCAGCACCGCTTTCCTCTATATGAATGTGTTCGACATTTCCGATGGCATCATGTACAGCTTTTAAAAATTCAGGTTTCATATTGTCCTCCTATATGTATGTAACGTTGTTGTTAGTATTTCCTTATTTTTGAAATATAAAAGTAAGTGATTTTTTGTTATATTAAGATTTTTGAAGGGATTTAACATTTGTTTGTCAAATAATAGTAAAGTTGTCTTTTGAATTGAAGGGTGAGGGAATGGACATTTCAGTAATCGCTACACAACTAGTTAAGGAGAAAGTGATTTCACATTATCCAAATAGTGTAAAAGTGTTAAACGGAGGAACGACAAGTACTGTATATTTGTTGGAAGAAAAATACGTTGTAAAGCTAAATGAAGCAGAAGTAATACGTGAAGAAGCTAATTTTCTCTCTTTTTATGAGGGGAATACGTTGTTTTCAAAGCTTTTGTATAAGGACCCCTTGCATACATATATTGTGTATTCTTTTCTTGAAGGTAGTACTTCTTACGAACAAGGAAATAAACGAATTACCCTTAGTACCCTAGTAAAAGAAGTTATTAATAAGTATGCAATAGTTGCACGTATAGATGGCTGGGGATGGAAAGAAAGCCCGGTTCAATCTTGGAATGAATTTTTAACGACAAATGTGATCGAAGCTCATAAAAATGTAAGATCGTACATAAGTGAGGAAGAGTATAGAAAAGTTCTTACGTTAGCAAATAGTCCAAGTAGGGGGACTGGAATAAATCAGCCATTTTTATTGCATGGTGATTTTGGATTTCATAATTTTATATTTCAAGGAAATATGCTACATGGTGTAATTGATCCCCTACCAGTGCTAGGAGATCCTATATACGATTTAATTTATGCGTTCTGTTCAACCCCGGAAGATTTAACGAAAGAAACGATTGATTATGCGATGAAACAATGTGTATTTCATAAAAAAGACCGTGATTTATATGAAGAAATAGTCATAGGATTATATTTGCGTATAGATACGTGTTTACGGCACCACCCGAAAGATTTAGAAGATTATTTAGCAGCTTGGAGTTATTGGATGGACGAGGTTGAGGCGACTTTATAGTACAAATATTTTGGGGGAGATAGTGAGATGAATGTTGCAGAAGCGAAAAAGGATTTAGCAATCAAAACGAAGAGAGGATTACCGATTATATTAGCTGGTGTTTTATTTTGGATAGTTATGAGTATAACGGGCTTTGTTCTTTCTGAAAAACAAGTGGTGTGGGTATATTTAATCGGTATGGGATGTGTGTTTCCTTTCGGCTTAATGATAGCTGCTATATTGAAAATTGATATGTTTGCGAAAGGAAATCCATTAGGGATTTTGGCAGGATTAATTGGTGGGATAAATGTACTGAATATTCCGCTTGTATTACTTGCCTATTTTCAATTTCCAGAATGGTTACCTTTTGTAGTAGCAATGTTAATAGGTGTTCATTTTATCCCGTACGTATGGATTTATGAAAGCAAAAGTTATGGTTTATTATCAGTAGGGACTGTATTCGTAACGTCAGTTTGCGGGATTCTTTTTGCGGAAAAAGGATTTACGGTGATTCCATTATCGGTTACAGCTGTTTATTTACTTACTTTTATCAGTTTATTAATTGAAAATAAAAAAGCAGAACATTATCAAAAAAAATCTGCTTAATAAAAATATAGGGATAGGGGGAATTATGATGAAAAATTACGTTTGTACAACATGTGGTGTACAGTATGCAGCGGGTGTAGAAGAACCGGTGAGTTGTCATATTTGTGATGAAGAAAGGCAATATGTGAATCCGAAAGGGCAGTCTTGGACGACTTTAGAAAACTTGCAAATAAGTGATACATATAAAAATGAAATAATTGAAGAAGAAAACGGGCTTTATAGTATTACGACAAAACCAGGGTTTGCGATCGGTCAAACAGCATTTGTAGTGAAAACAGAATCATATCGTTTACTATGGGACTGCATTACTTATTTAGATGAAATGACAATTGCGAAAATAAAAGAGATTGGCGGATTAGATGCAATTGCCTTGTCTCATCCTCATTATTATTCAACGCAAGTAGAATGGGCAGAGACATTTGATGTACCAATTTATATACACGAAGATGATAAAGAGTGGGTGATGCGCCCGAGTAGTCGTATTATTTATTGGTCTGGTGAGTCTTTACAATTAGCTGATGGATTGGTCATTCATCGTTTAGGAGGTCATTTTAAAGGTGGATCTGTCTTACATTGGGAAGAAGGTAATGATGGGAAAGGAATTTTGTTAACAGGTGATATTATTCAAGTTGTAGTGGATGAGAGATGGGTAAGCTTTATGTACAGCTATCCAAACTTAATTCCATTACCAGCGAGAAAAGTGGAAGAAATGGTGAATCGAGTGAAGCCGTTACAGTTTAATCGTTTATACAACGCTTTTCATCGAGTAGTAAAAGAAAATGCAAATGAGGCAGTTGAACGTTCTGCTGAAAGATATATAAAAGCAATAGAAGGAAAGTTGTTTCATACGTAAAAGGAGAGTAGCTTAATGAAAACGTTAGTATGTTTTGGAGATAGTATTACAGCTGATGAAACATTTTTTGATGGAATGCCGAGATTAACACCACGTTTGCAAGAGGTGTTTCCGAATTGGATAGTAGTGAATGCAGGTGTTCCAGGTGATAATACATTCGATGCGTTAAATAGGATTGAAGAAGATGTAATATCATATAAACCAGATTTCGTAACAGTTTTTCTTGGTACGAATGATGCAGTTTCTTTTTCTCAAGTGTCATTACAAGCATATAAAGAAAATTTAGAGAAGATTGTGAACCAAGTTTCATCAGATAAAGTACTACTGATTAGTCCTGCACCAGTTGATGAAGAAAGACAGCATAATAGAACAAATGAAGTACTCGGTCAGTATGCAGACGTGGTAGAGGAAGTGGCGAAAGAAACAGGAAGCTATTTTCTAAATTTGTATGCTGAAATGATTCAAGAACGGAATTATAAAAGGTTTGTAGAAAATGATGAAAAAGATGGATTACACTTTGGACCAGAAGGCTATAAGTATGTAGCGAAGTTAATTGGTGAAAAGTTAAAAGGGATTTTATAAAAAAGCAAAGCGATATCGCTTTGCTTTTCATTGTTTTTAATAGCTCAATCTAGAAATGCTTGTTGCAATGCTTTCAGTCCATCACTGTAAATGCCATGAAATAGGTTTATTGCCTCTTCATCACTAACTTCAACAGGAGTGAACGTACCAGACCACTCTACTACCGATGTGTTACTTTCAGTACCTTCTTTCACCTGGATTGTAGATAGATAATTAGTGACTGGGAACGGTGCATTCATGATTGAATACGTGTAGTATCGTTCTTTATCATTGAATACTTCTAATCGTTCTATAATCGTGTCACCATCTGGATTAGCTAGGTGACGTACACGACCGCCTTCCGTTAATTTACTGCTAGGTATATAAGGTAACCAGTCTGGAAGGGAGTTGAAACCTCCGATTAATTGCCATACTTGTTCAGGTGAACCGAAAATTTCCATAGATGTAGTAGTGTGTGCCATATTCATTATGCTCCTTTTCATTCCGGTATTTACGGGTAAATAATCAGTGGGGGATGCTCCCACTGATTAAAGTTTCATTATTATTTTACGTTGATTGGTAGTGGTGCATTAGATGCTACTAGTTTTTGTTCGCGCATTTCTTCCCAGAATGCTGCTGGAATTACTGTATTTAAGGCGTTTTGGTCTTCTACAATTCGTTCCGGTTTACTTGCACCAGGAACAACGGCAGCAACTGCTGGATTTGCTAATGAAAATTGTAATGCAGCAGCTTTGATGCTAATTGCGTGACGATCTGCAATAGCTTTGATTTTCTCAACTTTTGCAATAATTTCCGGTGATGCTTTTTGATATTCGAAGTGAGCACCTCCAGCAAGAATACCTGAGCTATATGGGCCACCAACAACAATATCCATATTATGCTTAACAGCTGCGGGCATTACTCGTTGCAAGGCACGCTCGTGATCTAATAATGAATAACGACCAGCTAATAGGGATATATTTGGCTTCGCTTCTTCTAAATCAAGCATAAGTTCAATTGATTCTACTTTGTTTACTCCAAGCCCCCAGCCTTTAATTACACCTTCTTCACGTAAACGTGTTAGTGCACGGAATGCTCCTGTTCGAGCTGTTTCAAATTGTGAAATCCACTCATCACCATAAAAGTCTTGTGCTAAATCATGAATGAAAACAAAGTCTAGACGATCTGTTTTTAAACGTTTCAAACTTTGCTCGATAGAACGAAGTGTTGCATCTGCGCTATAATCATTGATCATTTTATTTTTACGGCCAAATTCGAAAAGTCCGCCTTTTTCACCTAAATCACGTGCAGATGGATCTTCTAGTTCATCTGAAATCGTTCGACCTACTTTCGTACTTAAAAAGTAATCATCACGATTTCTTTTTGACAGTGCTTCACCAAGACGAATTTCCGCTAAGCCAGATCCATAAAGTGGAGCTGTATCAAAGTAACGAACGCCATTCTCCCAAGCCGCATCCACTGTAGCGATTGCTTCTTCTTCTGGAATATTACGATACATATTTCCTAGTGGTGCTGTACCAAAACCGATTTTTTCTTTTAGTAATTTACTCATTATACATATCCTCCTAAAATATATTTGAAAATTAATTAATGATTGTGAAAATCCATATATGTCATTTCGTCGTCTGACAAAAGGCATGATAAAAGTATATAAACAGTTAAAAAAGTACGTTAGCACTAAAAGATAACATGGGTAATTTCTAACACTGCATGACTCACTCAACTCTTACAAATGCTATTATGAAATGTATTTTACATAATGAAAAGTACGTACTTTAAAGTAATATAGATACTAAAAAGTAATACAGGTACTTTTTAGTGCCGTACTACTCATCTGCTGTTTACGTATGCTATTATGAAACATGTTTAACAGGGTAAAAAGTACGTATTTTAAGGTGCTATAGATACTTAAAAGTAATATTTAAATCTTTAGCTTAATTGCCTTATAACATTATTAAAGGAGATTTTCATATGAAAACATACAATATTCCTGTAGAGGCGACTTTAGAGGTTATCGGTGGAAAGTGGAAAGTAGTAATCCTTTGTCATTTAAAGAAAGACAAAAAGAGAACGTGCGAATTAAAACAATTAATGTCTGGTATTACACAAAAGATGTTAACGCAGCAATTACGTGAATTAGAAGAAGACGGTGTAATCGAGAGAAAAGTGTATAACCAAGTGCCGCCAAAAGTAGAGTATTCGTTAACGGAATACGGTCATTCTTTAGATGCTATACTCGATTCTCTTTGTAACTGGGGAGAACATCATCTTGAAAAGAATGGCAACACGTCTATGCTCATTACAGCAGAATAAACAAGAAAAAAACGAACGAGAATACGTTCGTTTTTCTTTTTGTTTATAGGAAGATTTTTAAGTGGCATAATTACTATTTGGTAATATAGGTACTTTTTTGTGCTGTAGGAACTAAAATGTGCCGTATAGAAAATTATTTGTTTTTACGTAACAATAGAGAAGAAATTTAGAAAAAAGGAGGGAGATCGCGTGAAACAATACAATATACCGATAGAAGCAACTTTAGAAATTATCGGGGGAAAGTGGAAAGTCGTCATTTTATGTCACTTAACGAAAGGAACGAAGCGAACGAGCGAGTTGCAGCGTCTAATTCCTGAAATTTCTGTTAGAATGTTGACGCAACAATTACGTGAGCTAGAAGATGATGGTGTGATTACACGTGAAATCTATAAAGAAATTCCACCCCGAGTAGAATACTCCTTAACTGATTATGGGTGGTCTTTGCAAAATGTATTAAATCAATTGACCGTATGGGGAGAACGATGCATAGATAGAAAAAATAGTAAAGTTAAGTGAAATGAAATCTCTATATGTAATATTGAAAACACCACCTAATGACGAGGTGGTGATTTTTTTAGTATAAAAATTTAGAAAGTAAGGATCTATACGATATTAACAACTGTTTTAGCCGTGATGAATAATGGATTAAAGTTTTCATAGGTACTTAAAAGTGCCTTCATCACTTTAAAGTACGTACTATGCTTCATAATATAACCGTTTTATAATGACACTCGTAGCAAGAAGTCATAACGGTTTTAAGCTATGTTCAAAAAGATTTATTAACTAGTATAGTTTTTTGTTCAATTTCTTTAGTAGGAGATGTTTATATGGTTGAAGAACTTTTTTATAAAAAAATACTTAAAAATCTTTTTTCAGATCCAGTTCAAATTACACTTTGGAATGGAGAAACAATACAATATGGAGAAGGGGAACCTCAATTTCATGTAACGTTCCATAAGCCTCTTTCAAAAAAAGAGATTGCTAAGGATCCTTCTATTGCATTCGGTGAAGCATATATGAATGGAGACCTTGAAATAGAAGGGAATCTTGAAAAAGCAATTCAATCAATTTATAAAAGGCAGGATAGCTTTTTAGGTGATAGTAAGTTGCAATATTTCAAAAGTAAATGGAATTTCTCAAAACAAAAAAATAAAGATGATATTGCTCATCATTACGATATTGGGAACGATTTCTATAAATTGTGGCTTGATGAAACAATGACATATTCTTGTGCGTATTTCCAAAATGAGCAAGATTCTTTAACGACAGCTCAGCATAATAAAGTGAATCATATTTTGAAAAAGTTGAACCTTCAAAAAGGTGATACATTATTAGATATAGGTTGCGGGTGGGGTGAACTCATTACAGCTGCCGCTAAACAGTACGGTGTGAAAGCGATGGGAGTAACGTTAAGTGAGGAACAATATGCTAAGACTTCCGAGCGAATTAAACAAGAGGGGCTTACGGATTTAGTTGAAGTATCTTTACTTGATTACCGCGATATTAAGAATCGTAAATTTGATAAAATTGTTAGTGTAGGTATGA
Source organism: Bacillus sp. BD59S (assembly GCF_007363175.1). Taxonomy (NCBI): domain Bacteria; kingdom Bacillati; phylum Bacillota; class Bacilli; order Caryophanales; family Bacillaceae; genus Bacillus; species Bacillus sp. BD59S. Next base: position 3,042,689 of record NZ_CP034686.1, on the reverse strand, counting down.
TTGAACATGTAGGAAAAGACAACATTACGCAATACTTTGAAACAGTGAACACACTACTAAATGATGGGGGAATTTCTCTACTTCATTGTATTACTTCTCCGGCCAATGGTGGTGCTACGAATGGTTGGATTGAAAAATATATATTCCCTGGCGGATATGTTCCTGCTGTTAACGAATTAATCACGAACATGACAAACGAACAATTTTTCATTGTTGATGTGGAAAGCTTACGTAGACATTACGGGAAAACATTACAACATTGGGCTCGGAATTTTGAAAACGTACTGGAGGAAGTTCGCAAAACGAAAGATGAGCGATTCATTCGTATGTGGCGCTTATATTTAAATGCATGTGCAGCTTCGTTCTTTACAGGTAATATTGATCTACATCAATTTGTATTTACAAAAGGTATTAACGATACAATTCCGATGACACGTTCTTATATGTATGAATAAGAGTATGTAACCAAGTAGCTATCTACTAGTCATCGAATGTAAATAAAACTGATGGTAGGACATAAGTCTATAACGTAAAGTCGAGATGTGAATCAGAAAATGATTTCCATCTCGACTTTTTTGATATATAATTTTAAAACTAAAACTATATACTTTTGATAATGAAAATATATAATAAGTATAGAAACAAAAATATATGAGCAAGGAAGTTGAAGAACATGACATTAACAATGGGCTTTATTGGATTTGGAAAATCAGCTAACCGCTATCACTTACCTTATGTAAACACACGTAATAATATAAAAATAAAAACGATTTTTGTACGTCAAATAAATGAAGAATTAGCAGCTCCATATGAGGAAAAAGGTGTTAGTTTCACTACTAATTTGGACGAATTGTTGAATGATAAAGACATTCAAGTGGTGACGGTCTGTACGCCAGCACATACGCATTACGAATTAGCGAAAAAAGTTATACTAGCTGGAAAATCAGTTATCGTTGAAAAACCATTTTGCGATACAGTAGAACATGCGAAAGAATTGTTAGCTTTAGGGCGAGAAAAAGGTGTAGTAGTTATGCCGTATCAAAACCGCCGTTTTGATGGTGATTTTTTAGCGGTGAAGCAAGTTGTGGAACAAGGATTCCTTGGTGATATTGTCGAGATTGAATCACATATTGATTATTTCCGTCCGGGTTCAATCACTCGCGAAGGTCCGAAAGAAGAAGGTTCATTTTATAGTTTAGGTATTCATACGATGGACCGTATGATTTCACTATTTGGCCGTCCAGATACGGTGACATACGATATTCGTAATAATGAAGTGGAAGGTGCGGTTGATAATTATTTTGATGTTGGACTACATTACGGAAATAGGCTGAAAATTAAACTGAAAACGAACCATGTTGTAGCAAAAGATTATCCACGCTTTATCGTTCATGGAACAAATGGATCGTTTATTAAATACGGTGAAGATCAGCAGGAAAATGATCTGAAAGCGAGTATCATGCCTGAGAGTGCAGGATTTGGTGAAGATTCACCGATGTACTATGGAATTGCGAAATATCGCAATGCAAACGGTGATTGGATTGAAAAACAAATTAAAACGCCGCTTGGTGATTACGGTCGTTTTTATGATGCAGCGTATGAAACAATCGTAAATGGTGCACCAAAGCTTGTGAAAGACGAAGAAGCGGTAACGAATATTGAAATCTTAGAAAACGGATTTGCTGCGCCATCACCTTCCGTTTACAAACTTGAGGCTTTAAACTTAAATGAATAGAAGAGGGAATTCAGCATAAAGGAGGTATGGAAATGGCAAGCGGATCCACACAAGTAAAATACCTCGGCATTTATCAAAAAATGAAACAGCAAATTTTAGACGGCGAATATAAGATTAACGAAAAAATTCCAAGTAGCCCCGTCCTTGCTGAAGAATTTGATGTTTCTGTCCTTACTATAAAAAAAGCGCTGGATCTGTTAGTGAGAGACGGCTACATCATTCGCCGGCGCGGAAGTGGAACGGTCGTTCAAGATTGGCGTCAGCAAGAAAAGGCGCGAATGATTCAAACTTTAACAGGTACGAAAGCTGTTTATGGCAGTGAGGTAGAAAGTAAAATTATTGAGTTTACGATTGTCGGTGCCGATGAAGTCATTGCTGAAAAATTGGGTATTTCAGTAGGGGATTTTGTATATAAAATCATTCGCCTCCGTATCATTCACAGTATTCCAACGATTATGGAGCATACATGGATGCCGATTTCGGTCATTCCAGGTGTTGATGTTTCTGTTTTAGAGGAATCAATCTACTCCCACATTCAAAATAAACTAGGGCTTCAAGTGGGAACATCCGTTGTTAGGGTTAAAGGAATTCGCCCGGATGATAAAGAAAAGCAGTTTATGAACTTAACAAATCAAGATTTCCTAATGAGAGTGGAACAGGTGGCCTACTTAACGGATGGACGCACTTTTGAATACTCTTACGCCGATCACTTGCCGGAAACCTTTGAATTCGAAACAGTTATTACTGCAAAAAGTTATAAAGAGGTATAAAAAATAGGTTGGGGCACGTATTGCCTCAACCTATTTTTGTGTCTTCAATAACGCTATGGGGGAAATGCACATAAAAAAATGATTAATTACTCCAAGACTTCACATTTGATTAATTGAACTGTAAGGTTTAAAATTACAGTAAGATTTTTAGAAGTGAGTTGTCATCGTCTGTAAAATGTAGTTTCAACAAATGTATAGAAGAAGCATTTTAAAAGAAATGAATAATAGAGATAAATGAAACATTGCCGAATAAATAACATTACGTGAATTTGATTCTGAACTGTAATTTTTTTTAATACATTTAAATGACCGATATTTAAAATTGAAGTTTCATAAAAAATATTAAAGGAGTGAGTGAAATATGGTGGTTTTATATACAACAGCAAGCTGCGGTTCATGCCGAAAAGCGAAAGCATGGCTGGAGGAGAATCAAATTGATTATACTGAAAAAAATATCGTATCCCATTCTATGACAGTGGATGAACTTAAATCCATTCTTCGTTTAACGGAAGAGGGTGCTACTGAAATTATTTCAACTAGATCCAAAACTTTTCAAGACTTAAATATAAATATAGATGAGCTTTCGCTGAATGAATTTTATAAATTAATAATTGAGCATCCGCTAATGTTGCGTCGCCCAATTATGCTGGATGAGAAAAGATTACAGATTGGTTTTAATGACGAAGAAATTCGTAAATTTTTACCACGTAGCGTTCGAACATTTTTAAATATTGAACTGCAAAAGTTGGCTAATTAACAAGTAATATTTTTTAAGAAAAGTTTTTTGAAAGGAGGAAGCAGAAGATGATTGAAGTATGTGTTACAGTCAATTATAACGATAGAAATTATCAAACAAATGTTATTGTAAGCAAAGATACAGTGTGGAAAAAAATTAAACAGTTGGCAGAAGAGCAAGTGAAGAAACAATGGAGTCTTTAAATGTATGTTTAACTTAAAAAGCTAAATGAAGTTATGGAATCTATTTCTTTATGCTAAGAGTGGTTCTTATATATTTTAACGTTTGGCTAATCTATCTGTAATGTTTATAGCTACAGTATGTGAATATAGGAGAAATAATTTTTTGGGATCGTAGGAGGAAAATAATGAGCAGCGACTTTACCTTGGCCATACACAGTTTAACTTATTTAGCTTTACAGCCAGACCGGATGTCAACAAGTAACGCTATTTCAGAAAGTGCAGGTGTTCACCCAGTACGCATTCGCAAAGTGCTAAGTTTGTTAAAAAAACATAAGTTTATACAATCGAAAGAGGGGACTGGTGGCGGTTTTATTTTTGCTCGAGATTTAAGTGAAGTTAACCTTTGGCATATATATCAGATAACCTCTGAAGGTGCGTTGCAGCCTAAGTGTCCTGAGTCAAATAATCAGTGTATTGTAGGTTCAAACATGCGAAAAGTTCTTTTCGCTATTTTCATAGGTGCGGAAGAACAACTAGGTGAATACTTAAAGAACTATACAATGAAAGAAGTTGTTGATCTTATCAATCAAGAACGTTAAGCGGCTTACTTGTTATATAGAGCCGTAAGTTCTTACTATTTAAATGTAATGGAAAATATTACAGTTTGATTTCGTTTTTATTTCTTTTTTATCGCCACAAAAAATATTTATAAGAAGGTGAAAAAGTATGTTGTCAAATAATAACCATGTTTTAAAAGTAGGAGATTGGGTTCGTGGAATATCAAATGAGGGCGAATTCATAGTTGGTTACATTGTATCACTTGATGAAGTGGAAGATGTAGTTACAGTTAGCATTGTGAAACGGGACGATAAGTACACAAAAAACGAAGCGATTTTACTCTTTAGTAAACATGTTAACAAACTCCCTGAATCAAAGGTAATCAATAAGGAGCAAATCCTTTATCTTATAGACCTTGCATTATTAACAGGAGACGAAGAATGGTTTATCGAGCTTTCTTCAAAATTAAACTCGATAAAAGAGCTAGTTAACGAGAGGTTTTAGAGATTACATGATTTGCTTTTAATAGGTTGAATCGTACAATAATCAATAATATCATCTCTTTTGTTGCATTTTAATAAAAGAGGTGATTGGTTGTATGAAAATAAAAATAATTAGCATCATATGTTTTCTGAGTTTTTTATTACCCTGTATCTCCGCTCAAGCAATTGTAAAAATGGAAAATAATAGAAATGAAAGCTTTGACATAGATTTAACCGGTTATGAACTTTATTCGTTTGGTGATTTTAATCAATTAGGTTATAAGATAACACCACTTACTCAACTGTTTCTAGGGATAGTCCAAACAGAAGGTGAGTGGATTGATGAACCACGATTATATATTAAGGGAAATAAAGGTTATTTTCATCTTTGGAAAGCTGATGGTACGAATGTTCTTTATACCGTTGAAAAGAGCGGTGATTTTTGGAAAATTATAGATGTGAAAAGAAAGGAAATTAACAGAATACCTGTACCAAAACAGTTTTTAAAAGAAGTAGTCATGAATCTCTTATTAGAACCGATAAGTAAAGAAGTTGAAAACTATTATAAGGAACCAAAACTATGGGATCGAGGTTCTGAAAAAATACTTGAAATAAAAACAGATAAAACAAATAATATTTTCTATGTAACTGTTCAAATTCAAACCTTTGAGGGCGCACACAATCCTCCTTATGGAGAAGACACGATTACTTTTCGTATAAAAGGAAATGATGTAAAAACGATTCATTACAAACATAGAGATATTCCTGAAGAAGAGTTGAAAAAACTCGAATTAAGATGACTTTGAAATGATTTGTTTGCCCACTCCTGATAATGATAATTATGTCAATGAGCTGCCTAATATGGGCAGCTCATTTTATTTTTTCGTGTAGCGTAGGTTTTTGTAAAATGTTAGCGGTCCTCTTATTGCTATGAATTAAAAAAGTATTTTTCCTAAAAATGTATATGAATGCAATGTTGATAATATATATCCTGGAAATTTGTTTGCAAATTCAAAAAGATATTTCTTTTTAACCACGTTAATTATTTATTGGAATATCTTTTTTGATTAAAACAAATTTTATTGACAGAAAAGAATATAAGTATTTTTAAAATGAGTAACTTTGGTAAGTATTGTATGAAGGTATTTTATTCTAATTCATTCAGTTTTAAGCGATAGGAATAAGGGTTGTGTACGAACTGTAAAATATTATCCATATAAAATTTTGTTCGCTAAATATTTCTGAAAATATAAAAATATTAATTTTATAAATATACACGTTATAATGAGGGCGTCGAGAGAAATTTTATTGTCTCTGGAGAAAATATAAAAAATGCGATTATTAGTAAGAAAGGTGTGTGATTAGAGGCGAAATGTATGTAAAGTACTTCAGTGGCTTGTGTAAGCAATATCATCAGTGCTGCCGAAGTTATGAAAGTAATGTATAGAATTGAGAAAGAAATGCCTCGCAAATGAAGAGAGGCTGGTTTAGCTAAAATTACTGTTAAAAGTAAAAAAGAGAAACCGTTAAAGTAATACACTGTTATTAGAAATGTTGCAACGTATTTATGAAGTCTATTCCATATTGTTCTTTTAAGGGGTCTTTATATAAAGAGCGGATATTACGAGTAAACTTTTTTGTGAACGCTAACAATTATATTAGGACGCTAACTAGCGAATGTTTCAATTGGGTTTCATTATGATGAAGGACATACAATGTGGGGCAACTTGTAAGGAATTCATTTTCCCAAAAAGGAAAATATTCGGTAGCTATTAAGAGAGAGGCAGGAATAGATACAAGGGGGAGTTATTATATGAACGGGAATACTGCAAAGAAAATAGAAGTTCAAGCTGAAAATACCGCACTAAAAAATGAGCAATATGCAGATCCGAAAAAGTGGCATAAGCAGGATACTACATGGGCACTGAGTCTATTTGGAACTGCAATTGGAGCAGGGGTGCTCTTTTTACCGATTAATGCAGGTTCAGGTGGTTTATTATCATTACTACTAATTACATTGCTTGCATATCCAGTTATGTATTACTCACATAGGGCACTTGCTAAAATGATATACGCTTCTAATTCTGCTGATGAGGGGATCACAGGTACAATTAGAGAGTATTTCGGAAATAAAGCGAGTATCATTTTTAACATCGTATATTTCGGTTCAATTTATACAATCGTACTAATGTATTCGGTTGCGCTTACAAACACTGCAAGTAGTTTTATCGTGCATCAATTGCACATGCCAGAACCTCCAAGAGCTATTTTATCACTTGTATTAGTTCTTGGTCTTATCGCTATACTGAATTTTGGTCAAGATATTACTGTAAAGGTAATGAGTATGCTAGTGTATCCTTTCATAGTTTCTCTACTTTTTATCGCAATATCTTTAATTCCACAGTGGAATACGTCAATGCTTAGTTTTTCAGCTGTTTCAACTGCTTCAACAGGAACAGGCTATTTTGGGACGATATTGATGATTCTACCAATCATCGTATTCTCATTTAATCATTCACCTATGATTTCATCATTTGTTGTGAAACAGAGAGCTACGTATGGAATCGAAGCCACTGATGCGAAATGTGCGCAAATACAAAAGGTTTGTTATATCATGACATTCGCTGTTGTTATGTTCTTCGTTTGGAGTAGCGCATTGAGCTTGACTCCAGAGGATATAAAAATGGCAAAAGAACAAAACTTATCAATTCTTTCATATCTTGCGAATGAGCTTAATTCGCCTGTAATCACGATTGCAGCTCCAATCATTGCTTTTGTGGCTATTACAAAGTCATTCCTTGGCCATTATATCGGAGCATTTGAAGTAATGCGTGACATGATTATTAAGTTTGGTAAATCACGTGGAAAAGATATTGAAGAAAAAACAATTAAGACAATAATCCTTACTTTTGTTGTATTATCATGCTGGTTTGTTGCTTATACAAATCCAAGTATTCTTGGACTTATTGATTCTCTAAGCGGTCCATTAGTTGCTGCTATCTTATGTCTATTACCGATGTATGCGATTCAAAAAGTACCGGTATTAGCTAAGTACAAAGGGAAAATGAGTAACGTATTTGTTATTATTGTAGGTGTCCTTACTGTTTTAGCAAGTATTAAGTCATTATTCTAATTTACGATTGTTAGTTCGAATGAAAAATAGAACGATTTTGGGACAGGCTTCTCGGTTTGGAGGGTCTGTCCCTTTTTAATGCGTTACAGTTTATCTTGTTGATTTTATGAGATATTTCTGCATAATTATAGCTAAGGGAGATGATTTCAGATTGAGTAAACTGAATATTAGAACAACGGTTTCGGGAGATATAATTGTTACTCGTCTTATCGGCAAGATTAAAACAGATGATGTTTATGAATGGTTTAATGGTTTCGAGCAAGTTTGTCAGCAATTCATTTCCGAGGGACGGAAATACAAATTGTTGGTAGATAGAAAAGGCTACATACCAGATCATTTTTCGGTTCAAAAAGTATGGAAAGAGAAGTTTTTTAATGAAACGATTTTGAATCACAGTAAGGCAATTGCTTTTCTCCTTGAAGAAGGCCAGATCATGAATTATTTACAACAATCCAATACGAAAGAATCCATAAAGTTTTTTGATGATTATAGACAAGCATTCCTTTGGTTGAATGAATATCCCATATGAAAATTTTAGCGAACCAGTTGCTTAAGCAATTGGTTTTTTTAGCTTGTAATGTTGTTGATGTCTCTATACGAAATGTTTAGTGTGTATAGCAGCATTTTATTTTAAGGGACATACATTTTGAATGCGTTAAATATAATTCTTATTAGCACCAAGAGGAAGAGAGTACTAGTAATATTGAAAGGTCGCAGGATAGAGTCACATAAATTTAAAAATATCCATGTGGCATAAAGTGAGTAAGGGGGATAAAGATATGAGTACTTCAAATTTGAATGAAATAAGTAAACAAATTTTAAAAGAGGAGGAAACACTTCAATTTTCCTCTTTTACAAATGAAGATGCCTTGCAACTAGGTTTATTTATCGTTGAAACAGCAAAGCGAGAGGGAAAATTGATTGCTGTTGATATAACGAAAAATGGTGTGCAATTATTTCATTTCAAGATGACAGGGACAAATGCGGAAAATACGAAATGGATTGAGCGTAAAAAACGAGTTGTTTCCCTGCATGATCGTAGCTCGTATTATATGCAGATACAAAGTGAAATAACTGGAATTTCATATAATGAAAAATATCTTTTAGATACTTCGGAATATGCTGCGTTTGGTGGATGCTTTCCTATTAGAATAAAAAACGTAGGGGTTATTGGAATGATAACAGTTTCAGGGTTGCCGCCAGAAGTAGATCACGAATTGGTAGTAAGAGCAGTTAAAAATCATTTGAACCAATAGTTGTAGTTAGTGAATAAATAATTAACTTTAGGGGGCAATACTATGCCATTAATTGAACTAAATACTTGGCCAACCATGTCAACAGAAGAAAAGAAGGAATTCATTTATAATGTAACGGAACTTACAATAAAACGATTAAAAATTGTCCCTGACAAAATTTAAGTGTTGATAATGGAACTTGAGAAAGAAAATTGGGGGAAAGCTGGGGCTGTAGCAAGTGATGCTACCTTTGCTGAGAAAAGTAGGGTGTCCAATTGGAAGACAAAACAGTCTTACGATACACCGTCTGGTAACGTTGATTTCTAAGATTAAAGAATGAGTAAAAAGAGTGCAAAATTACACTCTTTTTTTATTGTCTATTTAATAAAATGTTTCTGTTTATATTATGACTTTTAAATTACTTTAGGAGATCTAAAGAACGGATTTTAAGACAGTATTAAAGTTTGACATGTAATCATGCATTCGATAATATATATATGCTATAGCATGTATATTGCAAGTTATTTGGAGGTGGCATATGGACTTATATGAGTTAACAGGACATCTTGTTCATCGTACTGATGTGAAATTAACAAATTATATAATGTAAGTTTTTAATCACATATTGCTTATAAATTTTATCTTTTATATGCTATAGCATATAAAATCCGCCTCTTAAATTGTAATGGAGAAAATTTAAATAATACAGTAGATATATTATGAAACGAGGAGATTTTAGTTATGGGAAAATTCATATTAGCGTTTGATAGAGAACTTGTAATTGCAGAAAAAAAAGACTCAACATGGAGTGTCCAATCACAGTTTGCAGGTGCGAATCCAGTTGCGTTAGCTTCAGATCCATACGATCCAGAAAGAATGTATTGTGGTACTTTTGATAGAGGATTATGGAGAAGTAAAGATGGAGGAAGTTCTTGGGAAGCGATTGGAAATTTACCTTCTTTTGGTGAAGTGTTCCGAGCTAATGCTATTCATATGAGAGCTATTACAGCAGTTTCTGTATCTTCAGTGAAGGGTGATGACGGTAACGGTATCGTATATGTAGGAACTGAACCGAGCGCAATGTTTGTATCCAAAAATGGAGGAGACAGTTTTGAATTGCTAACGGATTATCGACAAATGCCATCGTATTCATCATGGTTCTTTCCTCAAAGAACATATACGCACCACGTAAAACATATTGAAATTGATGCTAATAATCCAGAAACTATATATACAACGATTGAGGTTGGGGGATTAATTAAAAGTGTAGATGGAGGTAAGACCTGGACTGAGAAAAAAGAGGGGAACTATCCTCAAGATATTCACATTCTTACATCACATCGCAATGCTCCAAATCGTTTATACGGGGTGTTAGGTGATTCATTCTTGAAAGAACCAGGTCAAGAGTATGCGGAGAGTAATGATGGAGGTAAGACTTGGAACTATATGTGTAGTGGACTCAAGCATCATTATGCATATCAAATGGCAGTTAACCCAAATGATCCAGAAAATATTATTATCGCGACATCTTCAAATCCACACGTAGCGCATGATTACAATAATGGAAATTGTGAATCATTTATTTATAAGAAAGAAAAAGATCAGCCTTGGGCAGAAATGAATACAGGTTTACCAACTCCTAAAGGCACAATCATACCAGTATTAAAGGCAACAAGTGATGGAACGTTCTATCTGTTTAGCAATAAAGGAGTGTATCAGTCAGTAGATGGTGGTTCAAATTGGATATCATTAGAGATTCCTTGGGAGAATAGATTTATGGAACAACATCCTTATGAGATGTTAATCATTAAATAAGTGATGGATATAGTTATTACTACTATTCATTGGTAATGTTTAGTTGAATTTAAATTAAAAATGTAAAAAACCAGGTAATGCATTATTCATGCTACCTGGCTTTTTTGCTGGTTAAAGTTATATTTGTGTAAATATGAAACACGCAGGATATATGAATAGAGAATGGGTAAAATAGTATCGAATGGTCACTAGATTGTATCAATGATGTTATAAGACGTTTTTTTAGGTAAACTGAAGTGGTTTAAATGCAGCTGTTTAGTTAGATTTAGAATGAATGGCAAATTGGTGTTATGGAGTTCAATGATTCAAAAATGAACTCATTTAAACGCATATTATCTTTGAGATGTATCATTTTGAAGAATATTAGAACTCAGGAGGAATTGAATTATGACAAAAGATTTCTATACTGCACTGAAAGAAAGACGTACTTACTATGGGATTAATAAAGAGGTACAAGTATCAGATGAAAAAATTAAAGAAATCGTGGAGTTTGCTGTGAAATATACTCCATCCGCTTTCAATTCTCAAACTGCGCGATTAGTTGTATTGTTTGGTGAAGCTCATGATAAATTATGGGATATTACAACTGAAACATTAAGAAAAGTAGTTGGAGATGGAGATTTCTCAGGAACGCAACAAAAAATGGATTCTTTTAAAGCTGGTTATGGAACAGTACTATTCTTTGAAGATGAAGCTATCGTTAAATCGCTTCAAGAAAAATTTGCTGCATATGCTGAAAACTTCCCAATTTGGTCACACCAAGCATCAGGTATGCACCAATTAGTCGTGTGGACAGGTTTAGAAGCAGAGGGATTAGGAGCATCTTTACAACATTATAATCCATTAATTGATGATGAGGTAAAACAAGAATGGAATGTTCCTGCTAACTGGAAACTCATTGCACAAATGCCATTTGGTAATCCAACAGCTGCACCAGGAGAAAAAGAATTCCAACCACTTGAAAAACGTGTGAAATTTCATAAGTAATAAACGTTATTCATAAGGAATGAGTAAAAAGATCCTAGTTATGAATTCGATCACAAATGTAGCAATATGTATATTAAAAAACACGAAGACTTTAAAGTCTTCGTGTTTTTTTGTTCATGTTTGAAAGTGATAAAGGAGTATAATGGTTTTTAGTTAATTAGGATAAAAATAATCCTATAACTGTATGTAAGAATGTGTGATTTTACAACCTTTTCTATGATAGAAAAAGATACTATTTTAGTAAATATAAAAGGTTAGAAATTATGGTTTATAGGGCACTTTTTTGTTCCTATGGAACTTTAAAGTGCGTAATTTTCTTTATCGTTAATATATATCATAATGGTATTTATTAGTTGGTTTTAGCTTTACTCTGCTGTTGATGTGATTTTTTAACATGACAATGATTAGAATCAGAATTATCGAGTAGATCTAAATGATGATAATTTCGATTTTTAATTCAGTACAGAGTCCAATAGCTACATAATTTTCGTTTATACTCTTTCGAAAAAAGGGTGGATCAGCTTATTTTCTGTTAAAGATAAGAGAAGTGAACCACAATATAAATGTAATTATTTATTCCAACGTAAGTCAATCATGTAGCACATGAATTTGGAGGGATCTATATGCATATGCAATTAAAAGGAAAAACAGCATTGGTTACTGGATCTACGGCAGGCATTGGAAAAGCAATTGCCACTTCATTAGTAGCGGAAGGAGCTACTGTACTTATTAATGGACGCCGTGAAGAAAATGTTAATCAAACGATAAACGAAATTCGAGCGCAGTATCCGGAGGCTATCCTTCAACCTGTAGTAGCTGATTTAGGAACAGAACAAGGGTGCCAAAATGTGATTGAAAAGTACCCTGAAGTAGACATTCTTATTAACAACTTAGGAATTTTTGAACCTGTAGAATATTTTGATATCCCTGATGAAGATTGGTTTAAATTGTTTGAAGTCAATATTATGAGTGGTGTTCGACTTACTCGCTCGTACTTGAAAAAAATGATTGAAAGAAAAGAAGGAAGAGTTATCTTTATTGCTAGCGAAGCAGCTATTATGCCGTCTCAAGAAATGGCTCACTATAGTGCGACTAAAACGATGCAACTCTCACTTTCTCGCAGTTTGGCTGAGCTAACGACAGGAACGAATGTGACTGTTAATACTATAATGCCTGGTTCGACTTTAACGGAAGGAGTGGAGACTATGTTAAATAGTCTTTATCCTAATGAGCAATTGACAATAGAAGAAGCTGAGAAGCGATTTATGAAAGAGAATCGACCAACCTCTATTATTCAAAGACTTATTCGACCAGAAGAAATTGCCAATCTTGTCACTTTCTTAAGCAGCCCACTTTCTTCAGCGATTAATGGTTCCGCGTTGCGAATAGACGGGGGATTAGTACGTAGTGTATTTTAATAAATTAAAAACAACATAGTATACTGTTGAAGATAAGATGGTAAGACAAATAAGTTGTATTTTACTCATTAATAGAAATATACAAAAAGCAAATTGTGATAAGAAAACAGCCGGATTTTCTACTATAAGAAAAATTCGGCTGTTCTTTTTTTACTTGTTGTAAAGGATGGAAAGCTTTTAGCGTTGTGGCATTTCTTAAGAAAAAGATAAGACGAAGCGACCCTGCTGTTATTTGTATTATTTTGTGAAAATTACCAAACGTTTTTCAACACTATTTTCCCTATTGCTTTATTTGATTCCAAATATTCATGTGCTTGTGCAATTTCATCAAACGTAAAAGGTTTCGAATCTAGCAATGGACGAAGTTTTCCTTCTTCTACTATTTGCGTTAGTTTAGTTAAAATTTCCCCGCAAGCGTCACGTTTATCTGTATGTAATATTTTTAACGCCATAAAAGTAACGTGCAGAGTAAGTCCTTTTGCGTGTAAAGGAGAGAGGTCATGGGTTGAACGAGCTGCAATTGTTACGACAGTTCCATTAACTGCGGCAGCTTCGAAAGAGTTATCGAGATTTTTGCCACCTACCGTATCAAATATAACTTCAAATCCGTTGCCATTCGTATATTTTTGCACATATTCTTGAACAGATTCCTTTTTATAATTAATAGCTATGTCGGCTCCTAGACGATAAGCTATTTCCATTTTGTTTTGCTGAGAAGCTGTTGTGGAAACTTTAGCACCTGCCCATTTAGCTAATTGAATGGCTACGTGTCCTACGCCACCAGTAGCTCCATGAATGAGAACATTTTGACCAGGTTTAATATTTGCACGATCAAATAAAGATTCCCAAGCTGTAATTGCAACCAATGGTAGAGCAGCAGCTTCTTCTATTGTTAGGTTTTTAGGTTTGTGAGCAATCAGTCGTGCATCAGCAAGCATAAATTCTGCAAGTGCACCTCCAGTTTCTTTAAAACCTCCAGCACAACCGTATACTTCATCCCCAGATTTGAATTTCGAAACACCTTCTCCTACTTCAATAACAATACCAGCTACATCTCCATGTAATATAGCTGGAAACTCAGGAGCGACTGCTGAAACGGCACCATTACGCATTTTTGTATCGATTGGATTTACACTTGTTGCTTTTACATGGATTAGAACATGACCTGGTAAAAGTTTCGGTTTTGAAACTTCTTCTAATTGAAATACAGATGAATCCCCAAAAGAATGGATAATTTGTGCTTTCATTGTTTATACCTCCTGTTTGTGGTTATAGCATAGCAAAGTACGAAAAATAAGTATAATATTTTGAATTTGGTTAGTAACAATTTTATATAAAGAAAGGGAAAGTACGTGAAATAATGTAACGTATTTGCAAAAGCAACAGTACAGCTTTTTGAAGAAAGGATAGATGTGATTTTTGCAGCATAATTTATTCATTATGTTTATTATTACTCACTTAGTATAGGTACTTAAAAGTGCCTACATCACTTTAAAGTACGTACTGTTATTCATGTTATGACCGATTTATAATAACACTCGTAGCACAAAGAAAGTTATAACGATGACAATCGGCAACAATGTGGTGTTACAGTATCGTTTATGAATTTTGAGAAGAAATACAAAAAGTATAGATTTATATGAATAAAGGAAAGTGAGTGAAACACATGGAAAAGTTTGCGAATCATTTTGGATATAATCGTATGTTTGCGAAAGATCAGCTTACATTAGGAGTCCACATTCCGATTGAAAATTATCAGTTTCATGCTCCAACGATGGAAAAACAAGTAGAGTTAGTGCAAAAAGCAGAACAATATGGTTTTACAGGTGTATGGCTTCGCGATGTTTTGCTGCAAGACCCTGACTTTGGCGATCCTGCAACAGGTCAAATTTACGATATGATGATTTATTTAACGTATTTAGCAAGCAAAACAGAGAAAATCGCATTTGGAACGTCGGCAACTGTATTATCGCTTCGTCATCCATTACGTGTGGCGAAAGAAATTGCGACATTGGATCAACTGTTTCCGGAAAGAATTATGCTCGGCGTTTCATCTGGTGACCGACGTGCAGATTTTAAAGCGTTAGGTGTTAGTCATGAAACACGAGGTGAAAAGTTTAGAGAAGCGTTTGCTTACTTGGAAGAGATTTTGTATAAAAACTTCCCGTCTATTCAGTCGACGCTAGGAGAAGTGCATGGTGCAAATTTAGTCCCAAAACCGTCTAAACGTGTTCCAACCTTTATTACAGGTTTTAGTCAGCAAAATATGGACTGGTTCGCTGAACATGGAGATGGATGGATGTATTATCCACGTAGTCCAGTGCATCAGGCAGCAGCAATTGGACAATGGAGAGAACGAGTAGAGGATTATTATCCAGATGTATTCAAACCATTTATCCAACCGATGCATTTAGATTTATCTGAAGATCCAAATGAACGTCCTACACCGATACGTTTAGGTTACCGTACAGGGCGTAAGGCACTAATTGAATTACTTGATGTATATAAAAGTATTGGTGTGAATCATTTATTCCTTGCTCTATTTGATGGTCAACGTCCAGCTGACGAAGTATTGGATGAGCTAGGAGAAGAAGTACTACCGCATTTCCCAGCATTGTAAAGGAGTGAAAAGAATGAAAGCAATAGGACTTATGCAATATGGAGATAAAAGCGTACTACAAGAGATTAAAATGCAGACACCGCTATTGGGAGACAACGATGTACTGATTGAAGTATATGCAGCTGGTGTAAATCCTGTGGATTGGAAAATACGTGAGGGTTTACTTCAAGACGTAATTTCTTATGACTTCCCGCTCGTTTTAGGATGGGATGTTGCAGGTGTAGTTGCTGCTATAGGAAAAAACGTAACAGTATGTAAAGTGGGGGATGAAGTATATAGTCGGCCAGATATTGAACGAAACGGCACGTACGCAGAGTACGTGGCTGTAGATGAAAAATATGTGGCGAAAAAACCGAGAAATCTATCCTTTGAAGAAGCGGCATCAATCCCTCTAGTAGGTTTGACAAGTTGGCAAAGCTTAGTGAAGTTCGCAAATGTTCAAAAAGGTAATAAGGTTTTAATTCATGCTGGATCTGGCGGGATTGGTACGTTTGCTATTCAACTAGCGAAAAGTTTCGGTGCACATGTTGCAACTACGACTAGTACGAAAAACATGCAATTTGTAAAGGATCTAGGCGCTGATACTGTCGTCGATTACAAAACGGAAGACTTTTCTTTGCTTTTGCATAATTACAATATTGTATTTGATGTGTTAGGTGGGGATGTACTAAAGAATAGTTATAAAGTACTTGCACCAAATGGAAAGTTAGCGTCTATTTATGGTCCGAAAGGTATGGAAATTCCGCAAACCGAGATATCAAGAGAGAAAAATATTGAGAGTGACCATATATTTACTGAACCTAACGGATATGAACTTTCTCTTATTACAGAATTAATTGAGAGCGGGAAGATTAAACCTGTTGTCACGCATGTGTTGCCTTTACATGTAGAAGGTGTAAAAAAAGCACACCACATAAGTGAGTCAGAACGTGCTCTTGGGAAAATTGTATTGAAGAAACATTGGTAAAGTATGAGGTTTTAGAGATAGTATTGTGCTAAGTAGCGAATGAACTTATATATTCTATTCTAGCAATTGTTTTAAAAGGGAGAGAACAAATGGATTCAATGACATTTCTTTTATTCGGAGCGACAGGGGATTTAGCGAAACGCAAAATTTATCCTGCTTTATATAAGCTATTTAGCAATCAAAATATACCACAATCTATTTCGATTATCGGTATCGGCAGAAGGGTAATGTCAGATGTGGAATTTCAAACAAAGGTAGAACAATCCCTTGCTACATTTTCTAGAATATCTACTGATGACGAATCAGGAGTAGAAGAATTTATTAGTACATTTCGTTATTGTCAATTAAATACAGCGAATATAGAGGACTATCAAGATTTGTTGCGTCTTGTAAAGAGGCGTGAAACAGAATTAAACATTCCTGAAAACCGCATGTTTTACTTATCTGTTATACCAGAAGTATTTGATGTCATTGCTTTAAATATTAAGGAAAGTGGATTGTGGGCTACAAAAGGATTGAACCGTCTTATTATAGAGAAGCCTTTTGGTTATCATGTAACGTCTGCTCGTGAGTTTAACGAAAAAATAATTGAATATTTTGATGAAACTGACATTTGTTATATCAATCATTATCTTTGAAAATGAATGGTAATTAGGAATACACTTAGAAAAGCATTACGAAATAAATAGTATGTAATGCAAGACATTTTTATTGACGATAATAATTTATATGGTTAATATACTAGACATAAGATTATTTAATTACTAAAAGTAATCGAATATACATTTGTTTGTTAAGTTCGATAAATAAGCAATCTGTGGTAGAAATGCTTTGAATTGCCACTATTAATATTGGGGACAATTAGAAAGCGAAAGGTATAAAAGGAATTGGAATTTGATAACTCTTTGTTTTCTTATAAAAACACGGGTTTCTGTACAATTCATTTTTAAAATATTGACAAGGATTATACAACAAGAGGGGGACTGAAATTGGAATCAATGACCTTTGTTTTATTTGGAGCGACAGGGGACTTAGCGAAACGCAAAATTTACCCCGCACTATATAACTTATATAGAGATCAAAAGCTTCCAAAGCAAATATCCGTTATCGGGCTTGGGAGACGTCAAGTATCTCATGAAGATTTTCAAGAAAGAATAAAAGAATCAATAGAGACGTTTTCCCGTCATAGAGAAGAAGGTACTCCAGAACTCGAAGGTTTTTTAGATAATTTTCGCTATTGTCCATTAGATGTGAGTAAGCCGGAAGACTATGAGAGATTATTACAAGTCGTTCGTGAAAGGGAAGAAGAATTACATATAAAAGGTAATAGAATGTTTTATCTTTCCGTTGCTCCTGAATTTTTCGAGACAATTGCTTTAAATATTAAGGAAAGCGGACTTGATAAAACGGATGGATGGAAACGCCTAATGATTGAGAAACCGTTTGGGCACGATCTCAAATCTGCTCGTGAGCTGAATGATAAGCTTAGTCGCACGTTTGAAGAAGATGAGATATACCGTATTGATCATTATTTAGGTAAGCCGATGATTCAAAACCTTGAAGCACTAGAATTTGCAAATCCTGTTCTCCAGTCGATTTGGAACAAAGAACATATAGCGAATGTACAAATTACAGCTAGTGAAACAGTTGGGGTTGAAGAAAGAGCAGGCTATTATGATCAGGCAGGAGCCATTCGAGATATGGTTCAAAATCATATGTTACAAATATTAATGATGACTGCTATGAATCTGCCGGAAAAGGTTAATGCATGTGAAATTCGAGAGGAAAAGCGAAAGGTAATGGAGACGCTTCGTAAAGTGAAAAAAGAAGACGTTCAAAACCATATCATTCGCGGACAATATGGTGCAGGTGAGATAAATGGCGGGCAAGTTGTAGCATATAAAGAGGAACCAGGAGTAAATCCTTCTTCTAACATAGACACATTTGTTGCTGCTCGATTGTGGATCGATAATCCGTTTTGGACTGGCGTTCCATTTTATATACGAACAGGTAAACGAATGAAAGAAAAGTCTACTCGTATTGTAATTGAATTTAAAAATACGTTAAAACAGCAATATCAAGATAATAATCCAAATGCAGAACCTAACTTGTTAATAATTGAAATTAGCCCAGGTGAGAATGTTTCATTACAGTTAAATAGTAAAAATCCATTGAAAAATGGAGAGATTGAACCGATGCGTATTAACTTTACTTGTGAGCAAGCGGATGTGGGAGTACCTGAAGCGTATGAAAGACTCATTCATGATGCTGTGAGTGGAGACGCTACATTCTTTGCACATTGGAGAGAAGTTGAATTGTCATGGGAATGGGTACAACCAATTCTTGAAGCATTCGAGGAGAACTTATTACCACTTCATGAATATGAGTCTGGTTCATATGGTCCAGATGCGTCGAATGAATTATTGCAAGAAAGTGGATTTAAATGGTGGTTAGATCAAGAAACGGAAAAATAAGTACTTTCTTTCATGAAAGCATTTAGGGGGACGATTACTATGACACAAAACATAAATCAATTAGCAGTGAATACACTTCGTACGTTATCAATTGATGCTATTAATGCGGCAAATTCAGGTCATCCAGGTCTTCCAATGGGAGCAGCACCGATGGCTTATGCATTATGGGCGAATCATTTAAATCACAATCCTAATCATCCGAAATGGTTTAACCGTGATCGATTCGTTTTATCAGCGGGACACGGATCGAGCCTACTGTATAGCTTACTTCATTTAGCTGGATATGACGTTTCAATTGATGACTTGAAAAGCTTTAGAAAGTTAAATAGTAAAACACCAGGACATCCGGAGTTTGGTCACACTTCTGGAGTTGAAGCGACTACAGGACCGTTAGGACAAGGGATTGCGAATGCTGTCGGAATGGCAATGGCAGAAGCGCATTTATCAGCGAAGTTCAATAAGGATGGTCACTCTATTATAAATCATAATACGTACGCTTTAGTTGGAGACGGTGACTTAATGGAGGGTGTCGCTTATGAAGCGATGTCAATGGCAGGGCACATGAAACTTGGCAAGTTAATTGTACTGTATGATTCAAATGAAATTTCACTCGATGGTGAATTAAACATTGCTTTTTCTGAAGATATTCAGAAAAGAGTAGAATCTGCACATTGGCAATATGTAAGAGTTGAGGATGGAAACGATGTTGATGCGATTACAAAAGCGATTCAATTAGCGAAAGACAATACGAATCAACCTACTCTTATAGAAATTAGAACCATTATAGGTTATGGAAGTCCAAAAGTTGCTGGAACGAACAAAGCCCATGGTAATCCACTTGGAGTAGAAGAAGCGACAGCGACAAAACAAGTGTATGGTTGGCATTATGAGGAAGACTTCTTTGTGCCTGAAGAAGTAACAGCTCATTTTAATGAACTGAAACAAAAAGGTATTGAAAAAGAGAATGAATGGAATGAGCAGTTCAACGTATACAGAGAGTCAAACCCTGCACTAGCAGATGAATTAGAAAAAGCGATTACAGGTGAGGTTTTAATCGAAGCGAAAGACATTCTATCCTTTGATACTGAAAAAACGATTTCTACTCGTGTTGCAAGTGGGGAAGCTATTAACCATTATGTGAAATCGATTCCTTCTATTTTCGGTGGAAGTGCGGATCTTTCTCATTCTACGATGACAGATATAAAAGGTGAAGCAGTGTATGCAGTAGAATCGTATGCTGGCCGCAATATATACTTCGGTGTACGTGAACATGCAATGGGCGCGGCAGCAAATGGACTGGCTCTTCATGGAGGAGTAAAACCGTTCGTGAGTACATTCTTTGTATTTAATGACTATCTTCGTCCATCGATTCGACTGGCTGCTTTGCAAAAGTTACCTGTTACGTACGTATTTACACATGATTCGATTGCTGTAGGAGAAGATGGTCCAACGCATGAACCAATTGAACATTTAGCAGCTCTTCGGGCAATTCCTGGTTTAACAGTTATCCGCCCGTCAGATGCAAATGAAACAGCGAGTGCGTGGGCGTATGCATTACAGCAAACGGATGGTCCAGTCGTTTTAGTACTGAGCCGTCAAAATTTACCGGTGTTTCATGAAACGAAAGCGAACATAGAGAATCTCTCTAAAGGAGCTTACGTATTAACACAAACAAATGAAAATCCGGATGTAATTTTCATTGCGACAGGTTCTGAAGTTTCTTTAGCTGCTAGTGCGAAAGCGAAATTAGAAGAAGATCAAGTTTCTGTTCGTATCGTTGCAATGCCAAGCTGGGAGTTATTCGATCGTCAATCGAACGAATATAAAGAATCCGTTCTTCCGTCTTCTGTAACGAAACGAGTATCTCTTGAGATGGGTGTATCTCTCGGGTGGGAGCGTTATGTAGGACAAGAAGGAAAAGTACTATCAATTGAAACATTTGGAGCTTCAGGCACTGGGGCTGAAGTCATGAATCTATTTGGATTTACGACAGAAAATGTTGTTCAAATTACAAAAAATGTGTTGAATTCTTAAGCTATGACTGTGAATACCTTTCTGTACATACTAACATTTCAGTGCTGAAAGGTATTCCAGATTGTAGTGATATGAATTTTTAATAAAAGATAATTTGAGGAGGAATTATATTATGCAAGTAGGATTAATTGGGTTAGGTAAAATGGGATTAAATTTAGGGAAAAATTTAATGGATCATAAACATGAAGTAGCAGCATTTGATTTAAATGCAAGTGCAGTGGAAGAAATGAAAGAGTACGGGGCTACAGGTACATCTAGTTTAAGTGAACTTGTTCAGTCATTACAATCACCAAGAATTCTTTGGGTTATGGTACCACACGCTGTTGTTGATTCTGTTATTGATGAGGTTACACCACTTTTATCAAAAGGAGATATTTTAATTGAAGCGGGTAATTCACATTATAAAGAGTCAATTCGCCGATATGAGCAATTAAAGAAAGATGGTATTCACTTTATGGATGCAGGAACTTCTGGCGGAATGGAAGGCGCTCGTAATGGTGCTTGTTACATGATCGGAGGAGATCAAGAAGCTTGGGATATCGTTGAACCTATCTTCCGAGATACTGCTGTAGAAAATGGATACTTATATGCTGGAAAAGCTGGTAGTGGTCACTTCTTAAAAATGGTTCACAACGGAATTGAATACGGCATGATGGCTGCTATTGGTGAAGGATTTGAGATTCTAGAGAAAAGTGAATTTGACTACGATTATGAAAAAGTATCAAGAGTATGGAACAATGGTTCAGTCATTCGCTCTTGGTTAATGGAATTAACAGAAAATGCATTTTCTAAAGATGCAAAATTAGATGAAATTAAGGGTGTTATGCATTCTTCTGGTGAAGGAAAATGGACAGTAGAAACAGCATTAGACCTTCAAACAGCAACTCCTGTTATCGCAATGTCTTTATTAATGCGCTACCGCTCATTAGACAATGATACATTTACAGGAAAAGTAGTAGCAGCTCTGCGCAATGAATTTGGCGGACATGCAGTAGAAAAGAAATAAACATCTTACAATTATAACTCGTTAACGTTTAAAAAATGGAGGGAATAGATCATGAAGTTTTTTATTGATACTGCAAATCTTGAGGACATAAAAAAAGCATATAAACTTGGAGTTTTAGCTGGTGTTACAACGAACCCGTCTTTAGTAGCAAAAGAGGGCATTAAGTTTGAAGACCGTATTGCAGAAATTTGTCAGGCAGTGCCTAAAGTTGAATCAGTTTCGGCAGAAGTAACGCCAGATGCTGTTACAGCTGAAGAAATGATTGCTCAAGCAGAAGAGTTGATTAAGATTAACGGCGGCGATGAGAAAGTTACAATAAAACTTCCGATGACGCTAGCAGGATTAGAAGCTTGTCGCTATCTTACTGAAAAAGGTGTAAAAACGAACGTTACACTTATTTTCACTGTGAACCAAGCTCTTTTAGCTGCCAGAGCAGGTGCAACGTATGTTTCTCCATTTTTAGGACGTTTAGATGATATTTCTGAAGATGGCGTATTATTAGTTGCTAAAATTGCTGAATTATTCGATGTTCATCAATTAGATACACAAATTATTGCGGCTTCTGTTAGACACCCAGATCATGTAACTCGTGTAGCGATGGCAGGTGCTCACATTGCAACAATCCCTTATAAAGTAATTGAACAACTTGCTATGCACCCATTAACAGATCAAGGTATTGAGAAGTTTGCTGCGGATTGGGCGAAAGCTCCTAAATTATAATATATGAAAGTGAGGGGGCTTTCCGAAAATTGCTTTTCATGAGAGGACAAATCCTAAGTAACTTCATCGTTTAAAATGGATCCCGAGTTTGTAGTCTTACGACGTGAAAACGGCAAGAGAAGAAAGCGTCATTCACTTTTAAAGAAGGAAAATTTGCTTACGCGAAGCGTTTACCATAATAACATTATAATGATGAAAGAGAAATCCCCTTATTAGAGAGATGAGTTAAAGTGTATCTCTGATAAGGGAGATTCTTTTTGTATAAATCATTATAATGTGAGGATGCATTTAAGTGCATATCAATATGTAAAGCTATCTTTTAATCAAGTAAGAACTATATAGGTTCTTTTCATTATACAGCATTTTTGAAAGGGTTTACATAAAGGGGGATTAAGTATGAATATGTACCTTTTAATGATTACATTATTATCAATTGTAATTGTTATTTTAGGGGTGTCGTGGTGGAGATGGCATGCGTTTATTAGTTTAACGGTTGCAAGTTTGTTTTTAGCAGTTATGTCTGGAATGCCAATGGATAAAATAGTGAGTGCTTATGAAACGGGAGTTGGCAGTGTTCTTGGGCATTTAGTAGGTATTTTAGTATTAGGTACAATTTTAGGGAAAATGATGGCAGAGTCAGGTGCTGGAATGCAAGTGGCAGAGTTCTTTATTAAATCCTTTGGGATAAAAAACTTACCGTGGGCAATGTTAATTGCAGGTTTTATTATTGGAATTCCGGTGTTTTTTGAAGTAGGTATTTTAATATTATTGCCGTTAGTCATTTCAATTCATAAAACTACGAAACAAAATATTTTATTGATAGCGTTACCAGCAATTGCTGGGCTATCTGTCGTACACGGCCTTGTTCCTCCACATCCAGGGGCAATCGTTGCAATTGGTATTTATAAAGCGAATCTTGGGAAGGTACTATTGTATTCACTCATTATTACATTTTTTGCAGCGATTATTGCAGGTCCTATATTCGCTAAATGGATTCACAAACGTGTAATTCCTGAAAATGAGCCAGAATTGATTCGTGTAAATACAAAATCAACGAAATTACCAGGAATAGGAGTTTCATTTTTAGTTATTTTGTTACCTGTTATGTTAATGGTTTTAGCTGCAGCAGCTCCTTATTTGCCTCTTTCTACTACTTTGATGAAGACTGTTACATTAATCGGTAGTCCTATCATTGCGCTATTGATTGCATGTTTTGCAGCGTTTTATTTTCTTGGATTTCGTCAAGGTATCGATAAAAAGGCTATTAAGAAGGTAACAGAAGATAGCTTATTACCAATCGGTTCAATTGTTGCGATTATTGGTGCTGGCGGGGGATTTAAGCAAATTCTTATCGATAGTGGCGTAGGCAATGCTATTGCTCAAATGTCTGAGCATTTAGCATTATCTCCAATTGTATTAGCATTTATAGTAGCAGGATTGATTCGAATTGCGACAGGGTCAGCGACAGTCGCTTTAACAACAGCAGCGGGCATCGTTTCACCAATCGTTGAAAATACGACAGGTGTGAATTTAGAGTTGCTCGTCATTGCAACAGGTGCAGGAGCATTAATGTTTTCACACGTAAACGACGCTGGGTTCTGGATGGTAAAAGAATACTTAGGTTTAACAGTGAAAGAAACATTTAAAACATGGACAGTATTAGAAACGTTACTTTCATTTATCGCTTTTGGAGGAGTTTTACTACTCGATATGTTTGTTTAAAATAAGGATATTTTTATATGAATTGAGAGAGATAACTTTAGCGCATAACGTTATGAATAGATAAAATAAATATATTTTTATGGTTCTTATATGATTAGGATACTGTAGCAATTTTTTGTTAGGAGGAAGAAATGGTGAGCTCAAAATATATGATTGGTGTAGATATTGGGACAACTAGTACAAAATCGGTTCTATTTTCTACTGATGGATCTGTTATTGCAAGTCATGGAATTGAATATCCTTTATATTCTCCTACGCCTGAAATAGCAGAACAAGACCCAGAAGAAATTTTTCATGCAGTAATACATACGATTAAAGAAACTGTACGAGTAAGTAATGTACAGCCGAATGATATTCTTTGTGTCTCTTTTAGTTCGGCAATGCATAGTATCATTGCTGTAGATGAAAAAGGAAAGCCGTTAACGAGATGTATCACTTGGGCAGATAATAGAAGTGCAAGCTGGGCTGAGAAAATAAAGAGTAATATGAATGGTCATGAAATTTATTTGCGTACGGGAACACCAATTCATCCGATGTCACCACTTTCGAAATTAGTTTGGTTACAGAATGAACAGGCAGAATTATTCGCAAAAAGTTATAAGTTCATTTCTATTAAGGAATATGTTTTTTACAAGTTATATAAAGAGTATGTAATTGATTATTCTATAGCATCAGCAACAGGGATGTTTAATTTGAAATCTTTAAAATGGGATGAAGAGGCTTTACATGTTGCGGGAATTACAGATGACAAGCTTTCTAAACTCGTTCCAACAACGCACAGTTTAACAGGATTAGATGAAGAGCTTGCCAAAGAGATGAATGTACTTGTTTCTACTCCTTTTATAGTAGGAGCGAGTGACGGAGTACTATCCAATTTAGGTGTAAATGCAATTGATCCTGGTGTTGTGGCTGTTACAATTGGTACAAGTGGTGCGATACGTGCTGTAACAAATCGCCCTGTAACAGATCCGAAAGGTAGAATTTTTTGTTATGCCTTAACTGAAGACCATTGGGTAATTGGTGGACCAGTTAATAACGGTGGTATGATTTTCAGGTGGGCTCGTGATCAATTAGGCACTTCAGAGATTGAGCTTGCAAAGCGTTTAGGAAAAGATCCATATGAAGTGCTTACTGAAATAGCAGCAAAAGTGAGTCCGGGGTCCGACGGTTTATTATTTCACCCGTATTTAGCAGGAGAAAGAGCTCCTTTATGGAATGCAAATGCGCGAGGATCTTTCTTTGGACTTGGATTGCATCATAAGAAAGAACATCTTATCCGTGCTGTTTTAGAAGGAGTAATTTATAATTTATACACCGTTCTTCTTGCTTTAAAAGAGCTAATTGGTGAACCGAAAAAAATTCAAGCGACAGGTGGTTTTGCAAGATCGGAACTTTGGAGGCAGATGATGGCAGATATTTTCCATCAAGACGTATATGTTCCGGAAAGTTTTGAAAGCTCTTGCTTAGGAGCTGCCATCCTCGGTTTATATAGTTTAGGTGAAGTAGATACGTTGCATGTAGTTTCTGAAATGGTAGGTGCGAATTTCCACCATGAACCAAACATGGAAAGTGTGGAAAAGTATAAAGATTTAACACCAATCTATATTCGTCTGTCTCGTCAATTGGAAGAAGAATATGAAAGTATAGCAGCGTACCAAAAAAAGTGGGTTTAAAGGCTATTTAACAAGAAAATGTGTTAACGTATAAAGAGGTACTCCGATTTTTTAGGATACTCTTTCAACATAAAACATTATAAGAAGTAAGATGAATGAAAAATATAGGGAGAGAGGGTTATGAAAATGAAGGATAACAAAGAGTTTATTGGATATGTTGGAACATACACGAAAGAAAATAGTGAAGGAATATATAAGTTTACTTTAGATACGGAAGCCAAAAAAATTAGTAATGTAGCACTTGCGGCAAAGCTGGATAACCCTACATATGTAACGATTAACCGAAATAATAAATGTCTCTATTCCGTTGTTAAGGAAGGCGAATCTGGCGGTGTAGCTGCTTATTCAATTGATAGTCAAACAGGGGAGCTAAAGGAAGAAAATAGACAAGTAGTAGAAGGGGCTTCGCCTTGTCATATTAGTGTTGATAGTGGAAATCAAGCAGTAGTTACAGCAAATTACCATAAAGGAACGATTGAGTCTTTTGAAGTAAATGAAGAAGATGGAACTGTAAATCCTGCCGCATCTATTATGACACATGAAGGTTCAGGTCCGAATAAAGAAAGACAAGAAAAACCACATGCACATTATGCGGGATATACGCCTGATGAAAAGCATGTAGTGGGCGTTGATTTAGGAATAGATAAATTAATTACGTATGAAATAAAAGATAGTGTATTAAAAGAAGTGAATAGCTTGTCTGTAAATCCAGGAAGTGGTCCGAGACATCTTACTTTTCATCCGAATGGAAAGTATGCGTATGTGATGACGGAGCTTAGTTCGGAAGTCATTACGTTAACATATAATCCGGAAGAAGGGGCTTTTACAGAGTTACAGTATATTTCTACCATTCCTGCCGCGTTTGGTGAAAATAATCAAGGAAGTGCGATTCATATTTCTTCTGACGGCCGTTTTGTATATGCAGGTAATCGTGGTCATAATAGTATTGCTGTTTTCAGTGTGGATCAAAATTCAGGTGAGCTTACATTTGTTGAACATACATCTACAGAAGGAAATTGGCCAAGAGACTTTGTATTAGATCCTACTGAAAAGTTCCTTGTTGCTACAAATGAAAAGTCGCATAATCTTGTGTTGTTTTCAAGAGATGAATTTACAGGTAAGTTAACACTTTTACAATCTGATGTTGCTGTGCCAGAGCCTGTTTGTGTGAAGTTTTTAAATATATAATTTCAGATGCCAAAACAAAAGCAAAGCGATATCGCTTTGCTTTTATTGTTTCTTTTTCGGTCTACGTACTAACTCGCCGCCGCAGTTTGGGCAAACGTTTTGTCTTTCTTCTGTACATGGTGCGCAAAATGTACATTCATATACACAAATGTATGCTTCAGAATCTTGTTCGAGCGATTGATTGCAAATTTGACAGTTTGTTTTCATTTCTAGTGCCATAATAAGTCTCCTTTTAGTTAGAAAATTTATAATTTAATTATAATTCATTAAATAGAAATAGTCCTTTTCAATTGAAAGGAAATCGAATGATAAAGTTATGAATTGAAATGAAAGATGCTAATTTATTTTAAAATTGATTATTTATTACAGTTGGAATATTATGAAATAGTCAAAAGACAACAGGGGGTATACATTTTGACTAATCATAACGATTATTTAAAAGCAAACTGCGAAACATGCTTCGGTCTATGTTGCGTTGCATTACCGTTCGCAGCATCGGTAGATTTTGCGGTGAATAAAGATGGTGGGAAGCCATGTTCTAACTTACAATCAGATTATAAATGTAGTATACATAAAAATCTTAGAGGAAATGGCTATAAAGGTTGTACAGTATTTGAATGTTTCGGTGCTGGGCAGAAAATCTCTCAAGTTACGTTTAAAGGAATTGATTGGCGGAAAGATGCAAAGCATGCAAGAAAAATGTACGATGCTTTTCCGGTTATGCATCAACTTCATGAAATGCTTTGGTATTTGAATGAAGCGATTCTTTTAAAGGCAACACAGCCAATTCATAAAGAGCTGGAGACCGCAATTGAGGAGACAGAGCGACTTTCGAATTTAAATCCAGATGAGTTAATGAAAATAAATGTTCCATTACACAGAGCGGAAGTGAACATTCTCCTTTTAGAAACGAGCGAATTAGTATGGAAGGAAATGAATACTGCGTGTAAGAAAAGAATCATTCACCGCGGGGCAGACCTTATGGGAGCTAATTTGAAAAAGAAAGATTTGCAAGGAGCGAATTTAAGAGGAGCGTATTTAATTGCGGCTAACTTAAATGGTGCTAACTTACGCGGTGCAGATCTCATCGGAGCAGATTTGCGAGATGCAGATATTCGTGGGGCTGATTTTACAAATAGTATTTTTCTGACGCAAGTTCAAGTGAATGCGGCGAGAGGGGACAAACATACGAAATTACCGAAATTATTGTCCCCTCCATCTCATTGGAGTGCGTAAAGAGTGAGGAGTATTTAGCGTGGATATATTTCAGTATTTAGAAGAGATGCAAGAGAATGTCTTTTCGTTAGCAGTAGAGCAAATAGAAGCGAAGTATTATGATATTTGTTGCATGTTAGCGTCTACAGAATATGCAGAGCGAATTAAAGCAATTCATTTAGGGGCATATGAGGAAAGTATTCGACTAGCATTGAATGAAGCTATACAAATTGCTACTAGTGAAGAGGCAAAAGCGATTTATTTTGAGTATGATCTTAATAATGAATGGGATAGTCAGTTTTATATTTGTGAGGAGTATTTTCCAATGGAAGAAGAGGATGACGATTGGGCATCTGAATGGACATATAATATTGAGGGGCCGGGATCTGTAGAATTAGCAGATATGTATACTGAAAATGGCTTTGATAAGAGTGAAAAAGCAATCGGTATCACTTTATATTTAATTGCTAAAACGCTGTGTAGTTTTATAAGTGTACGTAGTGAAGTGCAAAATAATATACCGATTTGTATTGGTTTTCACGACCAAGATCCAATAATGCGAACAGGCAGAGACTAAGAATCTCTGCCTGTTTTTCATTTCTTTTCAAAAGTAGTAATGAAAACACTACATATAATAAGAATACCACCAATAAAAAAGTTACTATTTAATGTCTCATTTAATAAGAGCCAACCAAGTAATGACCCAACGATAGGTTGGAAGAAGAAAAATAATGAGCCGATGCTAGCGTCCATTAATTCTAATCCTTTATTCCAAAGGAAAAAGGCACCTGCCGTTGAGACGATTCCTAAATAAAGTATGCCTAATAGTACATATAGGCTTATATGTTCAATCGGGCTTGATTGTAATTCCCATATCATAAAAGGTGTAATAAAAAAGAGTGAAAAGAATATGGCGTACGTTGTAATCACTAAAGATGAAAATTGAGCTGAAGCAATCTTTACATAAATAGATAGTAAAGCCCACGTAATAGCTGCCCCAACTAAGATGATTGTACCGATAAAATAGGAGCCAATTTCAATATCCCATCCGATTACGATTATGACACCGATTGTCGCTATGATAGTAGATAACAGTCTACGAGCGGTTAGTTTTTCTTTTAAAATGATCGCTGCGAATATAACCATAAATGCAGGTGTAGCTGATGTGACTAACGAGCCTGTATGAGCGTCAGATAATTTTGTTCCGATAAATTGACAAGTGATCGAAATGAAATATCCGATAAATCCAATCCAAGCGAATAATAGCCAATCTTTTTTACGAATGGTTACTTTTTTCTTTTGTTTTTTCCCAGCTATTTTTAAAATCATATACAAAACAACAAAAGCAATGATAAAGCGTAGCCAAACGAGTGTTAGTGGTGGGATAAAGTCGAGTACATATTTGCTAACAACGTACATACCGCCCCATATACTAGCTGCTAGTGATAAACATATAGCTCCTAAAATTGTTTGTTTCATGTAAAGTACCTCCGTCTATTTTTAGGGTATGATGAGTTCCCTAAGACGAGGCATAGTGCACGTGTTATATGAATGCCCGTCTTAGTTTATAGACGGCTTACTGGTTGATCGTTTTCGAATGAAGTGTTGTAGTACATGTGTATTCCTCCTTCTTAAGTTATAATGATATTATAACTTAATTTTCTGATTATTGGAGGCTGTTATGAAATATATCGTGATAAAATCACATGTGAGCAATTATCCTGATCCAATTCGCTTAGAAGAGGGGGATGTAGTGAAAATGATAGAGAGTTACGATGGTCCTGAAAATTGGGAAAACTGGATGTTTTGTCACGAAGAGAAATATGACCGGAAAGGATGGGTTCCGGAGCAAATTATAAGAAAAGATATGAATGGAACAGGAATTATTATAAAACCATATACTGCCAAAGAATTAAATGTAAGTATTGGAGAAAGAGTGATTGGAATAGAAGAATTGAATGGATGGGTTTGGTGTGAAAAAACAGGTGGTGAGGATGGCTGGGTACCAAAGGAAAACTTACAAAAATATTAGTAATACTATTTGGTTATTAATATAGGAAACATATTTTTCGTTTATGAGTATATTGGTTGTAGGGTGAAAAATAGATTAATAGAGAAAGAGGAGATTATTATAACTACAACCGTTATTTCTCATTTTTATAACGAAGAGTATTTATTACCGTGGTGGCTTGCTCATCATACGAAATTGTTTGATCATGGCATTTTAATTAATAAAGGCTCAACAGATCGTTCAGTTGAAATTTGTAAAAAATTCGCGCCACACTGGGAAGTGCGAGATTCTGTAAATCCGGAGTTTGATGCATATGCGACAGATCATGAAGTGATGAGGATAGAACAAGAAGTAAAAGGATGGAAAATGATTTTAAATACGACCGAGTTTCTTTGTGTGCAAGATAAAAATCAGTTTTGGAAATCACTAAATGAATTGGGAGGGAGGATGTATTGGCTGGAAGGGCTTGTTATGGTCGATGATCCTAACTACAATTATCCGGAACTTAACTTTGGACTACCCTTAATGAAACAGCGATTTCATGGTTATTTACCAGAGGAGTGGAGACTATGGAGAAGAGGCAGATTTATTCATAATCATGAACATGGAAGTTATACGGTTGGAAGACATTTATCTGCGCATGAGTCTATGATTTATCCACCTCTTGCTTGTATATTATGGTTTGGGTTTAGTCCGTGGAACGATGCAATGAGAAAGAGAAAGTTACAAATTGGTCCGACTCTTTCTGAAGCTAGTAAGCATGGGGGAATGGGTACGCATCATATTGTTACGCCGGAAAGATTAGAAGAATGGTATAAGGAATTAGCGAGAGGAACGAAGGATTTACGTTTTAGTGATGCATATCGTTATGTTTTTGTATAAATGATTTCCACCATAAAATTGTTTCTTCAATTCCTGTATTTAGATCGTATGTTGGTTTCCAGTTTACTTCAGTTTTTAAACGCTCTACATGAACCCCGACAAATAAAGGTTCATCTGTAGAGAAAGGGATCGCGCCCAGTTTAATTAAATGCTCTTTTCCTATCTTTTTAGCAATGATAGATGCTAATTCTTTAATTTGTACAGATTGACCAGAAGCGATATTGATTGTGCCTGTAACACCGTGTTCTAATACTGTTATGAGAGCATCAGCGACGTCGCTCACATGGAGGAAATCTCTTGATTGTTTTCCATGTGTACATAGTGCTTCCTCATTTTTTAATAAAGAAGTGATAATGTTAGAAACGAGCCGATTCCCTTGTTCGTGAGGGCCATACATATGAAAAATGCGGCCCCAACACATGCTGAGACCGGTTTGCTTGGCGTACGTTTGGAGCCAGGAGTGTAGTGCATTTTTACATAATGAATACGGGGTTTTATAAGAAAGAAGCGGTGAATCTTCAAATAATACACCGTTAAACCATTCATACTCTGCGCCAGTACCGGCAACGACGACTCGCTTTCCGCCGCATGTTGTGAAGTGTTGGATCAATGAGATACTGGATGTAAGCCAATAGTAATTATTAATGGATACGTAGCATGCTGGAGGCACTGCTTCCCAAGCTAAATGAATGAGATGACTAGGTTTCATGTCGTAAATGAGTTTTTCTATTTCTTTATCGCAAAGTAAGTTTACTTTATGCCAACAGCAAGAAAGGTGAGAAGGCTTATTTGTATTGTAAGTGGCGTGCACTTCATAGCCCTTTTGGATAAGAGAATGTACAACATATTTACCAATCCATCCACTACCGCCTGTTACAAGAATTTTTTTCATGGCTCAATTACCTCAACTTCTGGTATTGTTACTAAAAATTTGCCGCCCCATTCACGAATGAAAGAGCATTCTTTCATAATTTCATCTTTTAAATTCCAAGGAAGTATGAGAATGTAATCAGGTTTTGTACGTTTTATTTCTTCTGGAGATTGTATGGGAATGCGGGTACCTGGTAGAAGAAGATTTTGCTTGTGGGGGTTTTTATCTACTGTATAAGCTAGAAATTCTTTTCCTATCCCGCAATAATTTAAAAGAGTGTTCCCTTTAGCAGGTGCACCGTAACCGATAATTTGTTTGTTTAAAACTTTCGCTTCGATAAAAAACTGTAAAATATTTATTTTCAATTGTTCGATGCGTTTAGAAAAAAGTAGATAGCAATCTAATGTATCTAGACCATGATCTATTTCTTTCTGAATTATTTTTGCAACATTGGAATGGATAGAGGATGGGTCACTTAGATGGTTTACAAAAATCCGTAAGGAACCACCGTGTGTTGAAAGTTCTTCTACATCGACAATTTGTAAATGATGATGAGCTAAAATTTTTTGAAGGCTTATAAGTGAGAAATAGGAGAAGTGTTCATGGTAGATCGTATCAAACTGTTTAAAGGATATGAGGTTTAGTAAGTGCGGGAATTCAATTGTTATCGTGCCATCTTGTTTTAATAATGTTTTTAAACCGGCGACAAAATCATGCAAGTTCGGAACGTGTGCTAATACGTTATTAGCGATGATTAAATCGGCTTGCGGTAATTTTTTTGCTAAGTCATTGCTGAAAAAATTCACTTCGGTAGGAATTCCTTTTTGAATCGCAATTTCTGCTACATTTTGTGCTGGTTCAATTCCTAACGTTTCGATATGTTCTTTTTGAAAGTATTGTAATAAATATCCGTCGTTACTCGCAATTTCAACCACTTTTGAATGTTTCTTTAAGTGGAAGCGCTTAATCGCCATTTCTACATATTGTTTAGCATGCAGTAGCCAGCTTGATGAGTAAGAGCTAAAGTATAAATAGTCATGAAAAATATTGTGCGGAGATTCAAATTCATCTAATTGTACGAGTAAACAAGAGTGACAAACAAATGTGTGCAATGGATAAAATGGTTCCATTTTATATGAGTTTTCTGGAGAAACAAATGAGTTAGCGAGAGGAGAAACACCTAAGTCTAAAAAAGTGTTTGTGAGTAATGAGTGGCAAAAACGGCATTTTTTCTGTTCCATTTTATAGCCCCCTTATAAATTTTTGAATGCATCGATTTGTTGTCGCGTGAAAGATTCGATATTTTCACCAGATGCATATTTTTTGTACCAATCAACAGTCCAAGCGATAGCCTTATCTGTTGATAACTTAGGAGTCCAGCCGAGTTTGTTTACTGCTTTTGTACTGTCGAGTGTTAAAATAGGTGATTCATAAGGAGTGTTTGTAGGAGGTGAAAGGATTGTTAATGGTTTATTCCATAATTTTATTATAGATTGAATGACGTCATGAACTGTTCGGTTAGGTTCGTTTATCGGACCGAAATTCCACGCTTCTGCATATGCAGCGTCTGTCCAAAGTTTTTCAGCTAAAAGGATATAGCCATGTAAAGGATCTAATACGTGTTGCCACGGGCGAATAGCGTTTTTGTTTCTAATAGTTAATGTACCATCTTGTAAATATGCACGAATGACATCTGGGAATAATCGGTCTTCTGCCCAATCACCACCGCCGATGACGTTACCTGCTCTTACTGAGGCGAGTTTCTGAGTATTCGTGCGGAAGAATGATTTTTGATAGGATGTTGCCACTAGTTCAGCGCAAGCCTTACTAGCACTATAAGGGTCGAAACCTCCTAGCCGGTCACTTTCTACAAATGCTTGGTTACCGCTCCCGTCATTTTCATAACATTTATCACTTGTAACATTAATGATGCCACGTATACTTTCTATATGTTTTGCCGCTTCTAATACATGAACAGTACCTAAAACATTCGTTTTAAATGTTTCGATAGGATTTTTATATGAAGTGGTGACGATTGGCTGGGCTGCTAAATGAAATAGTATGTCAGGATT
Organism: Bacillus sp. BD59S; assembly: GCF_007363175.1. Lineage (NCBI taxonomy): Bacteria > Bacillati > Bacillota > Bacilli > Caryophanales > Bacillaceae > Bacillus > Bacillus sp. BD59S. Next base: position 3,008,183 of record NZ_CP034686.1, on the reverse strand, counting down.
ATGTTGCTTTAGGGCGTGGAATAAAGAATCGTAATCTGTAATGTTGCCATGAATTGTTATGCATTCTTTTGCTACGTTACCTTGTTCAAAAAGGTTAGGAATAGATGGGGGATGAGAAGAAAAGCCAACTACTTCTGCACCTAAAGAAGTTAAGAAAAGGGTGAGCCAGGAACCTTTAAATCCAGTATGTCCCGTAATAAATACTTTTTTCTTATTCCAAAAAGATGATGAAGCCATATTACCAAACCTTCCACGGAGCGTTATTACTTTCCCATAGCTCGACTAATTTATTTTTATCGCGCAATGTATCCATCGGATGCCAAAAACCAGTATGTTGATATGCTGATAGTTCGTTTTTGTTTACTAACTGAACTAAAGTGTCTGTTTCAAAAACAGACTTATCTCCACTAATGTAATTGAAAACTTCAGGATTTAAAACGAAAAATCCACCGTTAACCCATCCGCCATCCCCAAGTGGCTTCTCTTGAAAGGATGTTACAGACTGTTTATCTAATATGAGAGAACCGAATCTACCAGGAGGTTGTACGGCGGTAACAGTTGCCATTTTTCCATGCTTTTTATGAAATGCAATAAGTTCTTTTATATTTACGTTACTTAATCCATCGCCATAAGTGAGGCAGAAAGGTTCGTCTCCAACAAAATTTTGAATCTTTTTCACTCGTCCTCCCGTTTCTGTATTTACACCGGTATCGATTAGTGTAACTTTCCACGGTTCTACACGATGAGAATGGCTAGTAATTGTATTATCCTTTAAATGTATCGTGAAATCTGACATGTGTAAGTTGTAATTTAGAAAGAACTCTTTAATTGCATATCCTTTATACCCTAAGCAAATAATAAATTCTGTAATGCCGTAATGGCTATACAAACTCATAATGTGCCATAAAATAGGCTTTGTTCCAATTTCAATCATAGGTTTCGGTTTTAAATGTGTTTCTTCCCCAATCCTTGTCCCATATCCACCAGCAAGAATAACAGCTTTCATTTTTTCCTCCTAAAATAAAAAATATAATATATACAGTATTCATATTGTATGCAAATGGTTTTGCTTTTGACTAAGTGCGTAAAAATGTGTGAAGCATGATCGGATGAGAAATATTAAGATTTGAATTTAGGGAATAATTGTTGATACTCAGGGTGATTACGTAGATCCTGTGTTGCATTAGTTAACATTAAAAATCGAGCTTCGAGTTCTTCAGAGGACCGACCATATTGTTTTTGAAGTCCCATTCGAACGCCCTTTTTTGAAAGGGTGGGTGTAATTTGTAATTTTCTTGCCTTTGTATGTTCGTTCCAAGGGCTAAAATAAAATTTGAAAATGAATGAAGGGGAGTTATAAACGATAGGTTGGTGCCGCGTAAAATGTCTGCCTGGTAAATATGCGCCATCAAGATGATTGTGTATAAATCTCCAGGCGCAGCCGATTTCTGGTTTATAAGGAAAAAGACCATGGTATCGTTGCTCTACTAATGGAATAGAATATCTTAGTTTTGAATAATTATAATCATGCTTATCAATCATGACAATCATTCTAATCGCATACATATTTTGGCCTAACGTATGAAGTGATGAGAAAAATTCTTCTACATTGTTACAGCAAAGAAATTCTGTAGTATTTAATACCATCTTCCAACCTGAAACTTCTCTCTCAATTTCCATTACTTCAATGTCAGTATTAGTGGGATCGAATTCAAGGAATCTTGAATCTCGTACTTCCCAGTGGGGAGCAAATAATTTGCAAATTTCAACTGAACGATCTGTAGAACCTCTATTAATTAAAATACCGTGATCGAATATTTTCGTGTGATGCATAAGCCACCATGGAAGTAGGTATTCTTCATTATAAAAATGAGAAATAAGTGTCTTTCTCATGTTAATCATCTCCTATACAAGCAATCATTATTAATAGGATATGTTTTTTAATAAGAAAGGTTAAAAGTTGCAGACAATGTAGTGATGAAGTAATAGTTTAGTAATTTTCTTGTATAAGTGTAGATTACTTGTATGGAATAATAATAGGGCGGGTCTTGGAATTTTGTATAAATTATGAATAATAAACCGTCACGTTTGACTGTACAGTTTATGTGTTGTATGATGTTAGTAATATAAACAAGGGGGGAAGATCGTTGGGAAGGTGTATCGAATCGGACAGTTGGCTCTCATGGCTCACGTGTCGAAACGAACGATTGATTATTATACGAATCTAGGTATCTTAAAAGCGGAGCGATCTCAATCTAATTATCGCTATTACGACGAAACAGCATTTGAAACATTACAATTTATTGAGAAGTGCAAAGAAATGCATATGCCGCTTTGTGAGATTAAAGAGAAAATCGAGGAGAAGAAGAAGCTGCTCGGTATCAATGAACACGTTTCGAAACAAGTGAATGAAGTGACAGACCATATTCATCGATTAGAAGCAGAGTTAACAGAGTTAAAGCCGCTTTTAGATGGATTGACTGATTCACAACGTGAAAAAATATCGAAATCTTTATCTGGTCAAACGACAGCTTTAATACAGACACTTGCTCTATTATTATAGAAAAAGTGAAATCCGACCTCTTTAATTTTTGTATCGGGCTATGTTTTCTAAGAAACAAATAAGAAAACATTATAGTATACAGGAGGTGGACACCTTAGTTTTTTAACTAAGGGGATTCATTGGAAATATTTAATTTAGTCATGGTTGCGATTTTAATCGCATTTACTGGATTTTTCGTAGCAGCTGAGTTTGCGATTGTAAAAGTACGTTCAAGTCGTATTGATCAGCTTGTTGCAGAAGGAAAACGCGGTGCTTTAGCAGCGAAAAAGGTAACAACAAATTTAGATGAATATTTATCTGCTTGTCAATTAGGTATTACAGTTACAGCTATGGGATTAGGTTGGTTAGGTGAACCGACAATTGAAAAGTTATTACACCCGTTATTTGAGAAATGGAACTTAAACCCTTCTATTTCATCAGTATTAACATTTGGTCTTGCTTTTATGATTATGACGTATTTACACGTTGTAGTAGGAGAATTAGCTCCGAAAACGATGGCAATTCAAAAGGCTGAAAGGGTAACGTTATTATTGGCAGGTCCATTAATGATGTTCTACAAAGTAATGTATCCATTTATTTGGGTATTGAACGGTTCAGCGCGTGTTGTAACTGGCTTATTCGGTTTAAAACCAGCTTCAGAACATGAAGTAGCTCATACAGAGGAAGAATTACGCCTTATCCTTTCAGATAGCTATGAAAGTGGCGAAATTAATCAGGCTGAATACAAGTATGTAAATAACATTTTTGAATTTGATAATCGTATTGCAAAAGAGATTATGGTACCGCGAACAGAAATCGTTGGTTTCTACCTGGAAGATTCAGTAGAAGAACACATGAAAGTAATCCAAAATGAGCGATACACACGTTATCCGATTTTTGGAGAAGATAAAGATGATATTATCGGTATGGTCAACGTAAAAGATTTCTTTATTCGATATATGACCGAGGATCAAAAAGATTTATCATCTATTCGCTCGTATATGCGTCCGATTATTGAAGTGATGGAAACGACTCCAATTCACGATTTATTACTTCAAATGCAGAAGAAGCGAATTCCGATGGCTGTTTTATATGATGAGTACGGAGGAACAGCTGGAATTGTAACGCTTGAGGACATCTTGGAGGAAATCGTCGGCGAAATTCGTGACGAATATGATGAAGATGAAGCACCACCAATTCAACATGTGAACGAGCAACATATCATTGTTGATGGAAAAGTGCTTATCTCAGAAGTGAAAGATTTATTTGGATTACACATTGAAGAAGATGATGTGGATACAATCGGTGGATGGATTATGATGCAGAATCATGAAATCGAAGAAGGACAACACGTTGAGGCAGAAGGTTATGAATTTAAAGTGTTAGAAAAAGACGCTTACCAAATTAAACGTGTTGAAATTCGTAAGATGGAACAAGAACAAGAACAAGAAGAAGAGAAAGCAGCAACTGTGTAAGTTGCTGCTTTTCTTCTAAAGTACAAAAAATGAGAACTTAGGAGCGGATATTTTGATTCAAGAAGCCTTACGTGTATATCGATTACAATTGTATGTAATCTTTAGTGGTTTACTACTTATGTGGACGATTACTCCGTTTGGAAAACAAGTAACAGGGTTTGGTATCGGATTAGCTGTAAGTGCATATTGCCTATGGTTATTAGCTCGCAGAGTGGAGAAACTTGGAAAAAGTATCGTAATGAAAGAAAAGGCTCCCGGATTAGGAGTTTTAAACCGATTTGCAGCTGCCATTTTAGGAGCTATCATCATGTATGAAATTGAGCATGAAATGGAAATGTGGGCATTCGGTACAGGCATTTTAGGTGGTCACTTTTTAATGATTGCGAATTTAGCTTATGCAAATATGCAGGTAGTGAAAGAAGAAGAGAAGAAAAGGGAACATACTTCGAAAAACATAGAGCTATGATGAAAGGGACCTAATGGGGTTCCTTTTTTATTTTATTGAAATGATACAAGTAACCAAATTAACGACAAATATAATACGCTTCTTTTTTGCGTTTTTCAATAGTATGAAAAATAATAAAAAAAATTTTAAAAACCCATCGATTTCTAAAGGTTATGTATGTTATCATGACAAAAGACTTTTTGAAAGAGGTGGATACCAATGTTACAAGCGCTACTTATTTTTGTGCTTCAAATTATTTACGTTCCCATTTTAACAATTCGTACGATTTTGCTTGTAAAGAATCAAACAAGATCCGCTGCTGGCGTAGGATTGTTAGAAGGAGCTATTTACATTGTCAGTTTAGGTATTGTGTTTCAAGATTTATCAAATTGGATGAACATCGTTGCCTATGTCATTGGCTTTAGTGCAGGACTGTTATTAGGCGGTTATATAGAGAATAAATTAGCAATTGGTTATATTACGTATCAAGTTAGTTTACTAGACCGTTGTAATGAATTAGTAGATGAATTACGTCACTCTGGATTTGGCGTTACCGTATTTGAAGGTGAAGGTATTAATTCCATACGTTATCGCTTAGATATCGTTGCAAAGCGTTCTAGAGAAAAAGAACTGTTAGAAATTATTAATGAAATTGCACCGAAAGCGTTTATGTCTTCTTATGAAATTCGTTCATTTAAAGGCGGATATTTAACGAAGGCGATGAAGAAAAGAGCGTTAATGAAGAAGAAAGATGAACATGCATCGTAAAAAAGAGGAGTAGTGCTGCATGAAAAGGGCAGTATAAGTCCAAATGAAAAAGAGAGGAATCTATTTTGATGTAGATTCCTCTCTTTTTTATAAATAGTGTTTATTAGTTAATTAAAAGACTAAGTCGTAAAGTTATTTTTTCTACTCATCCTCAAATTAATAATTAGCCATATAACTTGAAAAAATACTGGTATGATAAACGCGATTAATAAAACGATAAGTGATATGGACTTAATTTCAGGTGTTTGAATAACACCAGCACCATCAACCTCTCGTAGCCAAATAATAGCGGCCCATATTCCAAAAACGATAATCCAAAATAGGTTACCAATCCACCAAGAAATCCATCGTTTTTTCATGTTAACACCCCTTACATGTATCCACTGTTAAAAGTATATTTTCGTTCGTTACATTTATAATGAAACAACTTTAAAATTAGTTTTTAACCGTATATCTAACTTGTTTAAAGGTAACTATTTCTCCATCATTATGATCATCTTTCGTTTTCAAAAGTTGAACTTTTGGTTTGTAGTCTGTCCGATGAGCGTGTTCGATATCTTTAATGTTAAGGTTGTAGGATTCACCATTCTTTAGCTTTTGTTCCAACACTTTTTTATTAGCAACATAAATAAAAGTCACTTTATTTTCATCAATGCCCTCGGTCTTAATTTCTAATTCATTATCTTTTGTTGTAATCGTTGGTGTTAATAATTCCATACTGCCGCTTCCGGTTTCTAAAGAATTTTCTACTATAGTTGAACATCCTGATAATATGATTCCAGTGAATAGAAGAACAAGTAATTTCTTTTTCATAACATCCCCCCGATTCTATGTGATTTTTGATTTTGGTATTGTTAGACTGCTAGTGTTTTATGTAAACGTTTACTGAGCATTCCTTTCGATTGTACCATAATATGTAAAATAATGCAGGCTGTATATCCAATTTAAGGGGGATTGAAAGTTTACTTATTGCCGTAAATTAGTATTTTTACAGTAGGCATATATCTTCTTTAGGAAATCCTTTTTCATATTTAAAATATGTAATGAAATAAAACCAATAAGTCCTATTCCGCCAAAAATAAGCCATGGTGTATACATTCCGCTTAAGTTGGATGTAAAAGATGTACCGGTATAATTACCGATGATAAAGCCAAATGCGAGTGATAGTTGATAAAATCCGAAGTAAGTAGCTGTATAGGTTTCGTTACTGTAATTTGCAATAGCAATATCAGCGTTAGGTAATACGAGTGTTTCACCAATTGTAAATAAAATTACACAAATAAATAACCAATATGGGTGCTGGAATAAAGGGATGAGTAAAAAGGAAATCCCCATGAATAAAATACCGTATTTAATAATTGATAGCGTGTTGTACGTGTGAAATAGTTTTCGAAATAACACCATAAATATGACGCCTGTTATTGCATTTATCGTAATAACGAGTGTAGCAAGCTGATTGCTATTACTAATGTTTTTCATATGAAGTGGAAGTGCGACAGTAAGCTGAGTAAACATAATATAGAAGAAAATCATGATAAATGAAAACAGAAGAAAAGGTTTGTTTTGTAAGATAGCCTGTATTCCTAGTGTGATAGACGTGTTTTCAGTAGTGACTTGGAAGTGGTTTTTAAGTAAGTAAAAGATTAAAGCAAATACCAGCATAAGAGATCCTGTTAGAGAGAAAGCATAGATTGGATCGAGTAAGAGTAAGAACCCTCCGGCAATTGGTCCGATTATTGCACCGCAATTAAGGCTAAGGTTTAAATATGTAAATAAATTTTTTCGCAAATGAGCTGGCTGTGAGCCAAATATAGCGCGCGCAGCAGGTTCGTAAAATGCAGTTCCGAAGCCAATAAGTGCAGAAGAAATAGAAACTGTATAGAAATCAGAGGATATTCCTAAAGCGATAAATCCGATTCCTCTTAAAAATAATCCGGCTATCATCATAATGATATAGCCTATTTTGTCAGCAATTAAACCTGAGAATAAAGGGATAACCCGTGATGTAATTATTATAACTGTCAACACTGTTCCGACTTGAAAAGTTGAAAAATGAAGAAAGCTTAATAGATAAATAGCTAAAAATGCGTATACTGCAAAATACCCAAAAGACATAAAAAATGAAGAAATAAGCATGAAACGTATTGGTATTGAGAAACTTTTCATAAAACCCCTCCTAATTATGTAACCAGTAAAATCATTTGATGGTTAACTGTTTTATATTATAATTATACACAAAGTCAGAAAAAAGTAAATTTTAAGAAGAAGGTGAATGGAATTGAGCCAAAACGCACCAAACGAATTAGAGTATATTCGAGAATTTTTAAATACATGGAGAATACCAAACGATACGAGAGAAGCAATTGATTTGCTGCAAACAGAAGAGGATATAAAGCTCTTTATGAAAGAATATTTTCATGAAGAGCTTCCATTTCATACGATAGAAGAATTAAAAAGTTTTCGAAAAGATATTCGGGCGGCAATTGAAGGTGAAGGATCATTGCAAAAGTGGTTAGAGAAATATCCATTTCATGTACATATAATGGAAGATATGAAAGGTATTACGTATGAACCAATACACGAAGAAACTGTATATACAAAAGTATTAAGCATTGTTTTAATAGCAGTTCAAGAAAATTTATGGGGGAGGTTAAAAGCATGTCCAGATTGCCGCTGGGTATTTTATGACAATTCACGAAATGGAAGTAAAAGATGGTGCGGTATGTACGCTGGAGAAGAAGGAGGAAGAGCGTGCGGTACGATTGCAAAAGTGAAAAACTACCGAGCAAAGAGAAAAGGGAGATCGGGTTATAATGTCTAATTTATATTAGGGAAAGAAAATTGGATGGGGGAATGTAGCATATGAAAGGTACGCAAATGTTAGCATTAAATAAAAAGTGTTGGGATACGGTTGCACCTTATTTCTTTCAAGTAGATTGTTTGCCGAAATATGGTCCGTATACAGCGTCTGAAGAGGAAATTCATTTGTTCGATTCAATTAGAAATAAAAAGGTTCTTGATATTGGTTGTGGAAGTGGGCATTCGCTGCAATATATGGCAGAGCATGGGGCGGAAGAGTTATGGGGTCTTGATCTTTCTAGTGAACAAATTAAAACAGCGAATGAAACGTTAAAGAGTTGGAATCCGACGTTAATATGTGGAGCAATGGAAGAAGAAGGAGATATTCCGAAAGGGTATTTTGATATGGTATATTCCATTTACGCATTAGGTTGGACTTCGAATTTAAGAAAAACGTTGGAACTGATTTATTCATATGTAAAGCCAGGAGGAAGTTTTATTTTTAGCTGGGAGCATCCCATATATTCAAACTTAATGTATGGAACAGAGGAGATTGCTTTAAGTTCGTCTTATCATGAAGAAACTCCTATTACGTTTGAAACATTTAAAGGGGAGGATGTACAAGCGACATTATATAAGAGAAAAATAAGTACATACATAAATGAGTTACATAGAGCCGGATTTACAATTGAGAGAATAGAAGAGCCTGAACCATCGAGCTTGTTTGATGAAGAACTAGCTGAGCCGTCTACGAAATATTATTCTTTATATAAAGCTAGAATGGTGCCAACTACTTTTATTGTGAAGGCGAGAAAGTAGGTAGTGTTATATGAAGGGGGAGGAAAATGGTTCATGTGAGTATGGTGAAGATTGGTGAAGTACAATCTTCTATAGATGAGAAAATGTATTGTAATTGGGGAAGTATTATTTCAAACATCAAAATATATCCAGAGTATATTGGAGGATTAGCAGGTCTTGAGGATTATTCTCATGCAATTGTTATTTTTTATATGAATGATTTTCAAGAAGAAAACAAACATTTGTGGGCTAGAAAGCCAAGGGGATTAAGTGATTTTGATGAAAAGGGATGTTTTGCTCAGCGGACAAAGCATCGCCCAAACCCTATTGGAATTACTACTGTTGAAATATTATCGATTCATAATAACGTTATGACTGTGCAAGGATTAGACGCTAATGATCGAACGGCAATTTTAGATATAAAACCATATATTGCTGCTTTTGATACAAGAGAAAATGCTCGTGTGCCAGATTGGATGAATAAGTTAATGGAAAATTATTTTTAATAGTAATACAAAAAGCTTTGCGATTTAGAATCGCAAAGCTTTTTGTATTACATTATACTATACGTATGGTTTCTTTATCTTTTCGGTTGAAAAATATGTTGAAAGAAGTATTTGTGATGTAAATTATCTACAATTTTATTTGCTTGGTATGTGCGATGTTGTTCGAGTCGAAGTCTTTGCTCCATCATTTTTATTGCATGATCAGATAAACGTAACATAGTGCATTTCTCCTTTTCTATAAATATAGGTGACTATTTGGTATCGATCCCATATTTATTATTAAGGAGGCAAAATGTGTAACATAGGCAAAAAGCACCTTCCTCTCCCATTACGCTTACGAGGTTAGCTGTCGGACTCGGGAAGTGAGAGTTTCCCTACTTAAATAAGATTCGCCCCAAGTAGCAAAGCTACAAAAATGGTTCCCCCGCTCCAAATTTTGGACTCAGCAAAAGGTTTTATAAAGTAAAAGATAACATAAATAAATTGATGAGTCAAACTATTTGTTGTTTTCTGATTTTTTAAGTGAAGTTAAAACCACTCCATCGGGTAATATGATATTCTTTACTTCAATAAAGCCATGTTTTTTATATAAAGACAGAGCAGGTGTATTTTCTTTTCCTGTTTGTACAATATATGTTTTGGAAGGGGAGAACATGTCAAATACATAAAGCAGTAATTTTGTAGCAATTCCCTTATGAAAATGATCAGGGGATACTACTAAACGATGAATATCAACTTCGTCTTTTTCAATTTTAAAAGAGATAAACCCGGCAAGTGTATCTTCATAAAAATAGCCATAGAAAATTTCATCACATGATTGAATATCGGGTACAGTATCATAAAGGCGAGGGATAGCTGTACTATTTATATATTTTGCTTCGATTTCATAAGCGGGTATTTGAATGTTTAAAATAGAAGCAGCGGTTTTGTGAGAAGTTGGTATTAATTTTTGAATCATAGGGGAAAGCCTCCTTGTATACTTTATTTGCATAGATTTGACAAGATTTTTCTTTTTTGGATATAATAATTATAGTAGTTACATAATCATTTAGTATGAAAAAGAAATACACTATAATAGAAATGGAGGACTAGAAATGGGATGGATTATCACATTAATAGTTGGTGCTATTATAGGTGCAATTGCTAGTTCTATAACGGGTAAAAATTTTCCGGGCGGTATATTCGGAAATATTATTACGGGTTTATTAGGTGCTTCGTTAGGCAGTAAATTATTTGGATCTTTTGGACCATCTTTTGGTGGGATTCATGTCGTGCCAGCATTATTAGGAGCAATCGTGTTAATTTTTATTGTATCATTTGTAGTGAAAGCTGCAAAGAAATAGATATATAGATTATGATGAAAAGCCCTGAATAAGGGCTTTTCATCATTCGAAGAGGTGGTTTCGTTGGAAAAAATAAATATAAGAAAAAGAGATAAGCTGAAAAAGTTTTTTAGAGAACACAATTATTTAGCAGTGTTACTTGGGTTTGCACTATTGTTCATTAATATTTTATTACTAACAAAAATATCATTTGTTTTTACACCATTTATCGTCTTTTTAAAAACAATTTTCTTCCCCGTATTATTAGCGGGTGTACTATTTTATATTTTGCACCCATTCGTTTCGCTTTTAGAAAAGAAGGGTGTTTCAAGAATTGTATCGATAGCCTCGATATACTTAATAGTAATTGGATTATTTGTGTTTTTAGTTTTAACGGTTATTCCTATTATTAAAGATCAAATTGACGCATTAATAGATAACTTACCGTATTTCGGTCATGAAATTGAACGAGCAGCACGTAGATTTGGGGAAAGCAATTTACTCGGTAAAATTCAGGAGAATTTAAATATTAATGTTGCGAATATGGTAAAAGACTATACAGTTGATTTTACGAAATCTTTATCATCAGTAACAGGAAATGTAACTGGATTTTTAAGTACTATTACAGAGGTCGTTTTAACGTTTGTAATGGTTCCGTTTATATTGTTCTATCTTTTAAAAGATGGTGAGCAATTACCAAATCACTTTTTAAAGTTTATTTCAGAACAAAGACGACCGGCAGCGATGAGAATACTAGACGATATGCATTATGCGATTAGCTCGTATATTAGAGGACAAATTATCGTTAGCTTATTTATCGGTATTATGCTATTAATTGGTTACCTTATTATCGGTATTAAATATGCGGTACTACTCGCTATTTTAGCGATGATTGTAAATATCGTTCCGTACGTAGGCCCAATCATTGCAATTACACCAGCTTTAATTATCGCATTTATTGACTCGCCAGCAATGGTTTTAAAGGTAATTATCGTAATGATGGTCGTACAATTAGCAGAAGGTAAGTTTATTTCTCCGCAAGTCATGGGGAAAAAGCTAGATATTCATCCGATTACTATCATCTTCATTATTTTAACTGCCGGAAATTTATTTGGAATTATGGGGATTATTTTAGCAATTCCAGGGTATGCGATACTAAAAGTGTTAGTTACGCACGGTTATCGATTTGTTAAGTTGAATACGTGAAAAAAAGCTAGAACAGATATTACTGTTCTAGCTTTTTTGCTCTTCTATAGTAGACAAATTGCTCTTATGCGTAGGCTTTTAATTCAACAATAGGTAGATTGCTTTCCTTCAGTTTGTAATCAAATATTAAATCATCCATGCGAAAATTAGCATCTACTTCAAGAGAAATAAAAGTACCTCCGATTTCTACTTGTTTGCCGTCCTCATTTTCAAAAGTGAGCGCACCTTCAAACGTTTCTATGTATTCATCGCAAGTGTATAAATATATAGCGACAGGTGTGAAATGTATAATTACTCCTAAAGTATCACCTTGCGTTGTATCATCGTTTTTAAACTCATCAATTTTTTCATCGTTCTTTTTAGTAAACCAACTCATGACATCACCTCTTTTTGTATTGTAAATCGCTTCTATATATATTGATTATATATCCTGCGGAATAATTTGGTAATATTTATTGTTGAAATGTTAAAAAGTTTGAATGTTTAGTTTTTAATGAAGGGAAAATATGATAAACTGTAAAAAATAACGAAAAAGCGATGAAAGAGAAGAGTACATATTCGAAACTTTTCAGAGAGCTGATATGTGGTGGAAATCAGTAAGGGATGAATATGGAATGGGCTCTGGAGCTTCTAACTGAAATGAGTAAGTAAAGACGGTTGCTTCACGTTAAGAAGTTGAAGTGAGCTATTCATGATAGCTAATTAAGGTGGTACCGCGGGAGTCTCTCGTCCTTTTTTAAGGATGAGGGGCTCTTTTTATTTTGAGAAAGGAGGAGTTAGGATGAGTGACAAAATAATGTTAACAGGAATTAAGCCGACAGGTTATCCGCATTTAGGAAATTATATTGGTGCAATTAAACCTGCGTTGCAAATATCAAAGAAGAATGAAGGGAAAGCATTGTATTTTATAGCCGATTATCATGCGTTAAATGCTGTGCATGATCCAGAGAAGTTCAGTAGTTATACGAAAGAGGTAGCAGCTACTTGGTTATCACTTGGACTTGGTGAAGACGTTATTTTTTACAGGCAAACTGAAGTGCCGGAGATTCTAGAATTAGCTTGGATATTAGCTTGCCTAACTCCGAAAGGGCTTATGAACCGTGCTCATGCGTATAAAGCGAAGGTAGAGCAAAATAAAGAAGCGGGTTTAGAGGTCGATGCCGGAGTGAATATAGGGTTATATACGTATCCGATATTAATGGCGGCTGACATATTACTATTTCAAGCTACGCATGTACCTGTTGGAAAAGATCAAATTCAGCATATTGAAATCGCGCGCGATATTGCGACGTATTTTAATCATACATTCGGCACGACATTTACACTTCCAGAGTATGTCATACAAGAAGAAGGTGCAATCTTACCTGGTCTTGATGGAAGAAAGATGAGTAAAAGTTATGGGAATGTAATCCCATTATTTGCGGAGCAAGAAAAACTACGAAAGTTAATATTTAAAATCAAAACAGATTCTTCACTTCCAAATGAACCGAAAGAACTAGAAACGTTATTTACGATTTATAAAGAATTTGCGACAGAGGATGAAATGCAGTTGTTACGTGAAAAATATGAGACCGGAATCGGATGGGGCGATGTGAAAAAAGAGTTGTTTCGCGTTGTAGACCGTGAGTTAGCTGCACCTCGGGAGAAATATGCTATGTATATGAATGAACCGAATTTATTATATGAAGCGTTGGAAAAAGGTGCTGAGCGGGCGCGGGCTATTGCGAAGGTAAATTTAACAGAAATTAAGAAACAGATTGGATTTGAGAGGGAGCGCTGAGCGTTCCCTTATTTTTTTACAAAAAAAACGAACGAAATTTCAATTTGTTACCAATATAGATTGAGGAGGGATAGAAATGATTACAACTCTCGAGTTAAAAGTGTTGTTATTCCAAATAGGAACAGAAATTGTACCACCTAGTAATCTAAAAGAAAAAATTTTAATTCAGGTTAATTTGGTGGAGGGAATAAAACTTAATCATGTTGAGGTGAATAAAGATGAGTGAAATTGTGTTAGCAGTTCAAGGTTTAAGTAAGACATATGAGAGTGTAGATACAAATGTTAGAGCCTTACAAAATGTATCTTTGGAGTTAAATAAAGGAGAACTCCTTGCCATAATGGGAACGAGTGGATCTGGAAAGAGTACATTACTAAACATTCTTGGTGCTCTAGATAAGCCTGATGAGGGGGTTATCTATGTAAATGGTGAAGTACCTGAAAATATGTTCATTGAACCGTATGCGACAGAGTACAGAAGGGATAACATAGGATTTATATTCCAGTCATTTCATTTATTAAAGGATTTATCTGTAGAAGAAAATATTGCGTTACCTCTCATATTATCAACTGATTCAGAAGAGGAAATACGAGAAAAAACAAATAAAATATTAGATGTTCTAGGTTTAGTAAATTGGAAAAAACATCGACCAGTACAGCTTTCTGGGGGACAACAACAACGTGTTGCAATTGGTAGGGCGTTAATAACATCTCCTCCAATCGTCCTTGCAGATGAACCAACTGGAAATTTAGATTTCAATACGTCTAATGATATTTTACGGGTACTAGTCGATATGAAACAAAGATTCAATCAAAGTATGATTCTTGTTACTCATGATCCTCACATTGCTACGTATGCAGATCGGGTTCTCTTCTTTCATGACGGAGAAATTGTTGATGATTATACATGTTCTCATGGAGTAAATGATATGAATATCATTTTAGATAAATTTAAAAAATTAATGGAGAAATCAAAATGATAAAATCAGTACGAGGATTAAGTTTACGTTTTTTTAAGACGAATAAATTTACTGCTATTTCTTCTATCGTTAGCGTTATGTTGGCCGTTTCTCTAATTGTTACGATGATTGTATTTTCGAGTCATGCGAAGCAGTTTGTTATAAATGAAGTTAAAAGTTTATATGGAGATATGGATTTATCTGTTGGATATAACCCTAATCAAAATAAAGTGATCGATAAATCTTTATTACAAAATATTAAGGAACAAGAAAATATTGAATACATGTCAAAAGTATTCGTAAATCATTTGCAAGTGAATAAATTGAATGCAAGTATTTATACGGTAGGTGTTCAAAATGATATGTTATCTAAGAGTCGATATCACTTTTCTAAAAATTTATCAAATGAGGAAGTAACATTAAATGATGGATTAGCGGAAACTTTACAAGTAAAGGTTGGAGAAAAGGTTGAAATAGAAAATAAATCATATGTAGTAAAAGAAGTGTTACCTGATATAGAAGCTGGAGGTTCAGCTCCAGACATACTCATTTTATCGGAAGGTGCGTTGAAACAGCACGTATATGAAAAAACGGGTAAACACAATGAAGCTACTTATTTGTTAATAAAAGCAAAAGAGAATGCAGATGTACTAGCATTATCTAATCAAATTCATAAAATAGACAAAGAATTAAGAATCGATATTGCGGAGGAAGACGAGTTTTTAAAAAGTAATTTAGCATCATTACATATTTTTATAATCGTTTTATCTACATTAATACTTATTATTACTGCGTTATTATTAATGTCTAATTTTGAAGTGTTTTTATATAAATATAAAAGTCAATTTGCTATTATGCGATCAATGGGAGCAACAACGAAACAATTGTTTAAAGTTATATTTATTCAATGTAGTGTAATTAATTTCTTTGGTGAAATATTTGGTTTGTTACTAGCTGTAATAAGTAACCGTTTTTTACAAAGTTGGCTAGAGCATGTATTTACTTTTCAAATTAATTCAATGAATTTTGACTATGAAATAGCAATTGTAACAGTGATTTGTAGTATCTTTTTCATTGAATTGTTTATGATATATCCTTCATACAGAAGTTCGAAAATATTGCCAGTAAAGCTTATGCGGGAGAATGAAGAATCCGATTTTTCTAATAAAAAAACACGCAGTATTATGGGGAAATTCCTTTTAATGAGTAGCGTATTTTTAACTGTTTTAGGTGGGTTTGTAGCAAATACGGGAGATACGCAGGCAATAGTGATATTAATAGGAGCTATATTTCTCGTTTTAGGAGTATATATTTTATTTCCGACTTATCTCTCTTCGATATTAATAGCATGTCAACCTATAATGAAAAAAATATTTGGAAGGAATACATTTGTTGCTATTAAAAATGTAATTCCGCAAGTGAGAAAAAATACATTTGTTATCTTAATGATAAGTACAATGATGGTGATAGTCGTCTTCGGTTCCACTATATTTAAAACGATGCAAAAAAATAATGAAAGATATTTAAAACGAGAATTTCCAACACATATTGTTGTAGAAAATCGTTTGAATAATGATTCAACAATTCCCTCATCTCATATACAAAATATATTTAAAGAAATAAGTAGTATAAAAAGAGCTAGTACGATTAGTACGAACTCACTGGCAGAATTAAAGCAAGATGAAAAATATATTACTTTTGACTATAATTTAGGTGATGTAAAGGAAATGGAAAAGCAAGGATTACTGCCAGAAGTACCTGCAAATTTGGAGAATAGTATAATTGTTACAGAAGAGTTAGCGGGGCGATATAAACTTCATGTAGGTGATATCGTTCAATTAGGGTTATTTTCAGAACAGGAACAAAAGGTTAGACCGACTAGTAAGGTAGAAATCGGATTAATTGTTAATGAGCTACCGAATTCGCCTTCGGTGCTTATGGATTGGAGTAATGTAACATATAAACAAGATTATACAGTTTTTGAGCGTGCATTTATTAGTTCAAATAATGAGAAAGAGACGTTGGAGCAATTAAAGGAATTGAAAGGTCAATATCCACAATTAAAAATAAGTAGTTATACTCAATTGTTAAAACAATCTAATTTAATGTTCCAGCAAAGGTGGTCCATTTTCATCGTTGTAATTGTAGTAATTTTGTTTAGTGTAACATTAGGGGTATGTAATACACTTATAAATAATATTCAATCTAAAAGAAAAGAGTTTGCTATTTTAAGAGCGATAACAGTTAAGAAAAAGGGGATTGTACAAGTTATTTTGACGCAAGTTAATTTATATGTACTTATTGGAATTGTACTAGGAGCAGTTATAGGAGCATTATTAACCTATATGGTAAGTATAATAGATCGTACACCTTTATTTTTTGATTTCAAACTTATCGTAACGGTAGTAGCAGGGATGTTCGGAATAGTCCTTATTATTTTTATCCCTTTTGCTAATAGAATAGGGAAAAGGGACATTGTAGAAGAGTTAAATAAAGATAATAAATAAAAGAGGTTAACCCAAGTAGCTATTCAGCTACTTTTGGGTCAATCTCTTTTTATTAACAATTGATTTGCATATTGGTGTGCTCATTCATAAATGTATAGTGCATTATATTAGTTAAATGCCACCGAGTAATATCATTAGGTGAAGTAAGGAGTTCGCATTTCTTTTTCAAACTTATTAGTTGCATATGTTAAAAAGTATGCTAATATAGGGTTACTTATTAAACATGTTTAATAAGTATAATGAAAGTCACTTATTAAAGGTGTTTAATAAGTAGGGTTCATTTGATTACGAAGGAGATGATTCTATGAAAACAGAAAAAGAAAAGATGTTAGCTGGAGAAATGTATATTGCAGATGACGAAGAATTAGTAGCTGATAGGGTGGAGGCAAAACGTTTAACACGTCTTTATAACGAGGCGATGGAGACAGGAGATGAGAGGCGTTACACTTTATTAAATCAGCTTTTAGGTTCTTCAGCTGATGGAAAAGCCCAAATTAATCCTGATTTTCGCTGTGATTACGGCTACAATATACATGTTGGAAAGAGCTTTTTCGCTAATTTTAATTGTGTAATTTTAGACGTTTGTGAAGTTCGAATCGGTGATCATTGTATGTTTGCACCTGGTGTTCACATTTATACTGCTACTCATCCTTTACACCCGGTAGAGCGGAATTCTGGCAAAGAATATGGGAAGCCTGTAAAGATTGGTAACAATGTTTGGGTTGGCGGGGGAGCTATTATTAACCCTGGTGTTTCAATTGGAGATAACGCTGTAATTGCTTCAGGGGCAGTTGTGACAAAAGATGTACCTAATAATGTAGTAGTTGGTGGTAACCCAGCTAAAGTTATTAAAACGATAGACTTATAGAAATCGTTTTTCATGGGTATATGAATAAACTGGTGTCGTATCGTATAGACAATGTGAAAGGTGTTTTATTATGAAGAAAAATAGTGCGGACAATTGTACAAAGACATTACTTGCTTCTTGAAACGCTCTTTTTCTCTTATTTGTTTTGCCGGGTTTTTCGTTTGCTGTAAGTTTCTATCATCGGTTATACAGCCTTTTTAGTCGGCTGGTATACTAGGGGGATCATTCGGAACACGTAATACCTTGCTAGCTGTTTTATTATTTGCTCTGTTATCTGGAATTGTATGAATACATGAAGCGAAACAGAGAGTGCGTGCAGCGGAAATATATCATCTTTATTGCTTTAGAAAATGATGTATGATATATTGTCAACGCAACTTATTAAAAGTGTTTAATAAGTATGTTGATTAAGGTGGTGAGCGATTTGAGTGAGCAATTTGTTACTCAAAAATCGATTAAAGAGACGATCCTTCGCGGCATACGTACAGCTCTTTTAGAGCGAGGTAGTGCAACGAAAGTTGAGCTTAGTAATGCATTAGAAATTAGTTTTCCAACGATAAGTAAATTTATAGAAAATATGAAACAAGACGGTGAAGTCACTTTAGTCGGTTTAGATGATTCAAGTGGCGGAAGAAGAGCGAAACGATATGCTTATAATCCAGAATATATGTTAGGTTTAGCGATATTTTTAGAAAAAAATGAAACAAACTATGCAATTTTCAACTGTTTAGGGGAAGTAAAAGAACAAGGAAGTACTTCAAGTATGTTAATTGATACGGGCGTAAATCTATTATCTAAACATATTGAAGGTCTTATCGATACATTCCCGAAGATAAGCTCTATATCAATTGGTGTGCCTGGTTCGGTTGATAATGGTCGTATTTTTTATATTCCTGGATATGAAAAGTTCCAAAATTTTAATTTGAAAAGTCATTTGGAGGAACAGTTTTCTATACCAGTAGTAATAGAAAACGATATGAATGCTGCTGTGCTTGGTTATTATAAAACTGGAAACTATGACAATTCCTCTCTTGTATATTTATATTCAGGTCAAAATGGCCCAGGTGCAGGTATTATGGTAAATGGAGATGTCGTACGCGGAAGCACATTTTTCTCAGGAGAGATATCTTTCGTCCCGCAGTATGATAATAAAAATTTCTTGCAAGCTTTGAGAAGTGAAGATTCGAATAATCCAGAGGAATATAATATAGATGCTATTACTCGTTTAATAGCTACATGTATAGCTATTATTAACCCTCATGGATTCATCTTCTGTGATGATGAAGTAAACCAATTTGTAATAGATCAAATTGTAAAAAGTTGTCCGCAGTACATTCCGGCAGAACATATTCCGAAAATAACAGTGAGCAACTGGAAAGAAGATTATTTATATGGGCTAAAAAGCCTTGGACTTGATCTTATGATTACGAGAACAAATAAAGAAAATTAAATGTACTGGCAATGAAGCATCCAATTTTCAGTTGAATAACATAAAAGAAAAGGTGCCAATTATGAAAATTGAACATGTAGCAATTTGGGTGAATGATTTAGAAGGAATGCGTGATTTCTATAAACTGTACTTCGGTGGTGAAGAAAATAGCTTATATCACAATCCGAAAAAGCAGTTTGAATCTTATTTTATAACTTTTGAAGGTGGTGCGCGTCTAGAACTTATGAAGCAGGTAGGGATAGATGAGAAAGTACAAATACAAACAATAGGATATGCGCATATTGCTTTTTCTGTAGGTAGTGAAGAAAAAGTGAACGAATTAACTAGTACATTAAGAGAAGCAGGATACGCTGTGTTAAACGGTCCGCGTACTACAGGGGATGGTTACTACGAAAGTGTAGTAAGTGATCCTGAAGGAAATCAGATTGAGATAACGATCTAACGTTTTATTTACTAAAAACGAATAAAAATATAAAACTTTGTTGTTCCCCGAATTGTTTTACAAGAAACCTATTATTTCTGCAGAAAGGGGGACATAACATTGAGTGAGTCAATTTTGATTTTCTGTATATATCCATTGCTTATTTGTATTTTTTCAATAGCTGTGACATATAAAATAGGTATATTTTACGTGATGCCAATGGTAACATTTCTTATTTTTCTTATGTTACATGTTACAGTGCACGATCCAGCATTTTTCTTTTGGGTTGGCATGTATACGATTCTTTCATTTATTGTTTCTTATATAACTATCCTTTTTGTAAAGGGATATAAAGTTGTAGAAAGAGAACGTTAATATCATTTTGGGGAAATAGTGATTTACGGTGAACGACAACAACCTCATTTCACGTTATCATGATGTGAAATGAGGTTGTTTAATGTCTATTTTTAATTGGAGTGATGAAAATCGCGAAGAATCCCCTCAATAACTGGATGAAGAGTACTAGGTAATTTATCAAGCGGAAAGAAACGTAATTCTTTTGATTCTGTTTGATCACATACAAACTCACCATTGAATTCTCGGCAAATATAAACAACGAGTACACCATGTACTTGATCGCCGTTTGGATAGATTTGAAAGAAATCTGGTCCTGAATATGTACGGAATAGTTTTGGATTTTTAATAATAAGTCCAGTTTCCTCATATACTTCTCGCTTTAAAGCGTCTTCTAACGTTTCGTTATATTCTAAGGCGCCGCCAATAATGCCTCAGCGGTTAAAGTCTGTGCGGAGCTGCAGTAATACTTCACCTTTTTCATTTACTATAATGGCGTGCGAACCTATTAAAATAAGTGGATGATTTCCTACTAAATTTCTCATGTCTTCAATATAACCCATGTTTTGACTCCTTGTTTTTAATAGTAATTAGGAAGTTCTTTTAACATTCTTTCTGTTTTACGTGCTGTAAAGGCTAAGTTATGATCATCTTTCGTTCTGAAAAATAAAGTGCGTAAAAAGGTTTTAATGTTGGCACATAAAATACAATACTCATTAAGTGAAAGGCGTTTTCTAATTTGGGGAAGCCTTTTTATTTTTTTATGAATAATAGAAATTAACTCGTCTTGCGGAAAGTCATGATACAGCATTGCTAGTAATGGCGTAACAATTCGTTCATCTTCGTTATTATGAAAAAGGTCAGATGGAATGAAGATTTTATTTAATAAGCAATGAATTAATTCTTCATACCATTCAAAGGTTGTATAAGAATTGTGAACAATTTCAGTAAAGGCATCAGATACGTGAGCAAGACAATGAGCCCATCCTTTATTTTCGATATAGCCTCGAAAATCTGTTTCTAAGTTTGTGTATGTAATGAGTTTGTTTTTTATTTCTTCGATATCCTCCTCTGTACAAAAGTAGTGCGAATTAGCGAATTGAAGTATTAACGCAAGTAACGAAACAGTGTAAGAACGTGTGAAAACCCCATCTGAATGCGTGGAGTAAATGTCACAATATAAATACTCATCACTTAAACAAGTTTGCAACAGTAATTTTAGTTGATCATCCATAAGGAATTCATGATGAATGAAATGTGAAAAACATTTATATATAAGTTGATAACGGACGTAACTATCAGTCGTTCCGATAAACTGAAGCATGTTCAAAGTTAACTCATTAATATCTATATGTTGCAGTTGCGTATAGTCATTTTGTTGTATAAGCTCTAACTGTTGTTGCAGCGCTGTAATATCCAATGGAGAACCTCCTCCGCACTTTAAAGATGCGATGTTTTCTAGTATTCTATATATTCAAGGACAATCCTGCTCATGCAAGGAGAACAAGTAGAAATTCAAGTATGACATAGATGAGGGAAGAATATGACGACCATAGAACAGTTAGAAAAACATTTTAAAATAAGAAGAAATGCTTCTTCTATCATGATAAAAGAAAATAATGCAGAGATTTTTACAGAAGAGCAATTAAAGGGAATCATGCAATATTGCGTTGCTGAGGCTGAAAAAGAGGGAATTGAAAACTTACATTTTGAGATTTCTTCGAAAAGCCCCAATTGTAATATGTATAAAAAATGTTTTGAAACGTATTCTTTTGAATATGTTACTGAAAACATCATTGTGTTTAAGGATCTATATAAAGTAGAAGATGTAGAAAGTGAAATTGATTTTAAGTTGATTGAAGAAGTAGGAGAAGATGCTTTTTATTCTCTTTGGAGTGAGATGACGGAAGAACAAGTCACTTATGATCAATTTGTAAATATGATGCTACAAGAAATTGGTGAGCAATGGAAAGAACATTGTTTAACAGTGAGTGTAGGTGAAGAGCTGATAGGAATTGTAATCCCGCATATTGAAAAGGGGACGTTAGAAGAAGGAAAGCTCATGTATTTCGCAGTCGCTCCAAATATGCGAAATAAAGGATACGAAGCAGCATTCTTTACAGGAGCAATGTTTGTTTTAAAAGAAATAGGAGCATCTTATTATATCGGTGAGACAAATGTGCAAAATGAGTGGATGAAGGATATTTTTGAAAAGAACGGATGTCAGCTGCTGAGTTCAACTGAGAGATATGTGAGAAAGTTTTAGAAGGATGAATGATGTATACTCTCGAACTCGTATAGCGGGAGGGGACTATATATGTTAAAACAATCCATGCATTCATTCGTTTTACTGTATCCACATGTATTGTTAGAAGGTTGGAAAGTTGAAAAGGTTTCAGAACGTTATGAAGGTGAAAAGTGGGAAACTTTTTGGTTTCAAGTTGTTACTCCAACTGGAATGTTTCGGGTAAAAGAGTTTTTTCTCGATATAATGGAGCCAGTATTTCCAGATACCTGTATTTCTCAAGTAAAAGGGGATTGTTTTCAATATAAAAAGCTTGTGTATTGGAAAGGTGTAAATTATAAAGGAAAAGAAAGTTACGTTACATCTATATGGAAAACACAAGTTGAAATTTCAGTTGATCATGGATATGTAAACCAAGACGAAATGGAACGATTTCTATTTGAATTACAACCGGTACATATGGAGTTTGCGAAAACGATATTACATACACCATTTCACTTATTAAGCTTTCAAGCTAAGAGAGGTGAAATGGGCGAGATAGGAAGATGTAGAGAGTGGAATGCTCCAGATGACGTATCCTATGTAAAATTGTCAATTCATGAAAAGCTGAGTTGGAAACTTGAATCGGTCGGTTTTGGAAATGATGAAACGCAGTATGTATACTGGGACGAAGATAATAAACTATATGCACTTTGGGTTTGTAGACATAAAAACAAAGCGTATTATCCTGTTTCTTCATGGACAATGAACTATGGCCCAAAACAAATTATAAACGAGTTAGAGTTTTATTCACACTCTGATCGCGGAACAGTTGTATACGAAGATTTAGGTAATGAACAAATCACATACGTATTTCGAGGGAATCCATGTACAAATTTTGAACAAGTAAAAGAACTTTTTGCCTGTTTGTAAGATAAAAAGAAAAATGAGAACGACAAAATAGATATTCCTATAATACAATAAAGAAAGATTCGATTATATGAGAAAGCGTTGGTGAAAGAATGGAGCAGCAAAGACATTGGTTACAAGCGACTGTAGAAAGAAATGAAGATAATACGTTACAAATAAAGTGGGAAAATCATATAGAAGAAGTTCGTATTTATTGGAGTACTTCACCAGATCATATTGAAGAAAATGGAGAATTACTTGCAACGGTAAATGGAGAATCATCATATACAATTGAAAACCCGAGCGAAAATGAGCGTCCATATTTTAGGCTAGTAGGTAGTAATGGACAAGCAGTGACAGTAGCTGAGCGTAGATTGCCATTACAAGGCGCGTTTAACTTTCGTGATATGGGAGGATATGAAACGACTGAAGGCCGTAAAGTAAAATGGGGCAAATTATACCGTTCTGAAGAATTAGCAGGATTAACAGAGTGGGATATTGCGTATTTACAACAGTCTGGTTTAAAGTTAATTTGTGATTACCGTACAGACTTTGAAGTGAAGCATAAGCCAAACCCAGAAATTATAGGTGCTCGTCAAGTGTGCTTACCAGTTATGCAAGACTTAGCGAAAGACTTAAATATAAATGAGTTTTTCCAAGTTGGTGACCTTTCTATGTTAGGAAAACCAGGTGAGTATCTTGTGAAAATGAATCAAGACTTCGTAAGTGGTAATGAAGCATTTGTGAGCTTCTTAAAACTTGCGCAAGACCCGGAAAACTTACCGTTAGTAAACCATTGTACAGCTGGAAAAGACCGTACTGGATTTGGATCAGCATTATTATTACTTTTACTAGGTGTACCAGAGAAAACAGTAATGGAAGATTATTTATTAAGTAATGGTTTCCGTGAAAAGTTAAATGAAAAAATGATGGCCTTTTTAGGTGCAAAACTACAAAACGATGAAAGTAGAGCGATATTGGGCGCAATGTTTGAAGCACGTGTTGAGTATTTACAAGCTGCGATTGATGAATTAAAAAAGCAATACGGTTCAGTTGAAGCGTATGCTGAAAAAGCACTTGGCTTTACGAAAGAGTCGTTAGAAGAAATGAAAGTTTTATTGTTAGAAGATAAATAAAGAGGAGGGAGGCTGATTAGATTAGCCTCCTTTTCTTATTGTTGCTATAATTAGGCTATGAGAATATAGGAATTGAGGAGAACATCATGAAATACAAAGTTATATTATTCGACGTAGACGATACATTATTAGATTTTCCTGAAACGGAAAGACACGCATTACATAATGCGTTTGTACAGTTTGGTATGCCTACAGGGTATAGTGATTATCTTTCGAGTTATAAAGAGATTAGTAATGGATTATGGAGAGATTTAGAAAATAAAATGATTACGTTAAGTGAATTAGCGGTAGATCGATTTAGACAATTATTTGCCCTTCATAATATAGAAGTAGATGCGCAGCAATTTAGTGATGCATACCTTGAAAACTTAGGGAAAGAAGTACATCTTATAGAAGGTGCAGTGCAATTATGTGAGAATCTACAAGATTGCAAGTTAGGTATTATTACGAATGGATATACAAAAGTACAACAATCTAGAATCGGAAATTCGCCTTTATGTAATTTCTTTGATCATATTATTATTTCAGAAGAGGTTGGTCATCAAAAACCAGCACGTGAGATTTTTGATTATGCATTTGAAAAGTTTGGGATTACGGATAAAGTAAGTGTACTAATGGTTGGAGATTCGCTCACTTCTGATATGAGAGGCGGAGAAGATTACGGCATTGATACGTGTTGGTATAATCCGAGTTTGAAAGAGAATAGGACAGATGTTAAGCCGACTTATGAAGTGGAGAGTCTTATACAGATTTTAGAAGTGGCTAAAGAAAAAGTAGTTTCATTTTAATGGTATTGATATATCTTCAGTTATAGTCAATATGGGCAAGAGCTGTGTAACAACTAGAGGTGAATAAAGGATGTTAACGTTTTTATTTGAGTTAGACAAGAATATCCCACAAAAGGATGAGCCGCGGTATGATGCTTATTCAAAGGGTTTTATCGAAGGGGATGTAACAATTTGCGCGAGTGACAGCGTACTTTTTCAAAAGTCACGTATGAAGGTTGCAGAGCTAGGCATTTATTTAGGACAGTGGATGGAGCAAGTGCAACACGGGCAGAACGTACATATGAATTATGAAACGCCTGACCGTGATGAGATTATTCTTGCTTTCTCCTATGAAGAGGAGAATCAGTGGAGAGTTTCTTCCAGCTGGCAACAATTTGAACTTCAGGAGAGTATTTCTACTACAACATTAGTAAAGAGCGTTGGGCGTTATTTATATGAGCTAAATAAAGAACTGCGCGCGATCGAATATCCTGTGACGTTTGATCAGTACTTAAGAGGAGAGCAGGTGATGCAGCTTTCTTACAAACGACTGTGTGATAGTAAGGCGGATACGACGTCAATAGAGGTTTATAATGAAAGCGAAAGAGTAGGCGCAGTACGGGGCTATTATAAAAATACGTTGATGAAAGTGTTAGACTTTATTCCGAAAGTCGGTAGTAATATCATTTATGAAATAAAGGATAATAAGGACAATATTCGCGTTGTTGCAAAGGATGTAAGTAGGCAGCGCCAAAGAAGGATTTTAGTAACGTACAAAGATAATCATGATGCAGAGCATGAAATACTTGTATGTGACGGAAAGTTATTGGATGCAAATTTCTTATTTACCTTTACGTATAAGAGAGAAGAATATGTTGTTCATAAAACTACTTTTGGGATGGGAAAGTTATTACGAAAGGGCTATGTAATCGCAGATTGGAATATTCGTCTTGAGGAAGATATGTATCACATCGAGATGAATGTATACGATGAAGATTATATAGAAGACCAATATTTACTGTTGGGCGTATTTCATGCGGTTTTGTATGGGTGATAGTTGTATAAATGAAAAATACCGGTATTCTTTGTGAAAAGAATGCCGGTATTTTTTATCTCACTTTAATGGGCAGTAAGACCCCCACCTCAAAATGCAGCGAAAGCAAAGAATTTAGGTGGGGGTCGGGCTGCCCATTAAAGCCCGATTGGTGAGGGATGATTAAAGTTTCACTTTATTCATCCTCAAAAATAAAAATTTCATCAATCGTACTATGAAGTGCCTTCGCTATATCGTGAGCAAGCTGTAAGGAAGGATTATATTTTCCTTTTTCAAGGTGACTAATTGTTTCACGACGTACACCAACGCTCTTTGACAAATCTTCTTGTGTCATGTTCAATTTAGCACGGTATTCTTTTATTCTCGTTACGAACGCCATGGTGCATCTTCCATTTCGTCAACAGGTTTATCGTAAAAGAACATAGAGAACCCGAACGTAAGAATGAGTGTGCCGAAAATAAGGGCGATATCAATTTCTTGTAGCATCGGGTTTGGAAATAACATTTCAATAAACAGAATGATAGCAGTGGTTAGTAATGTAACGATAAAAGCATTGCGGCACGATTTATTGACGATTTGTTCAAATAGTTCATCGTGTTGAACCGTTCTGTACGTTGTGAAAAAGGAGAAAAAACAAAACATAGTAAACAATCCTTTTTCATAAAAAAAGCCGAGGAAACCGAAGAAACCGAGAAACCCTAAATATTTTATCCAAGTTGTTTTCATGATAGATTCTCCTTTCAATGTTAGAAATAAATCACGTTATGTTATAAATATATCACATATGGATAGAAATGGTAATAATAGTTTTCCAGTTTACTTCATAATAATAGTAAAAAGAGGAAATATACTGCGAAATAAAGAGGATAATATTGTAAAATGGTTGTAAGGAGGGGGAGGAAGGTATGCTAACTTGGATCATGGTCGTTGTATTACTTGTAGTGATTACTGTAGTCGCGACGGTGTTAATTGGGCGAAATGGTGATGCAAATTATAGTAAAGCGACAAAGGGGAATATTAGAAGGCTTACGATGATTTATATTATACTAGCTGTCGTTTTAATCGTTGGATTAGGTTTGTATATTTATTTTAAAGGTTAAAAAACTGAAAAATACAAAAATCTGAAAATAGAAGTATGCTATAATGTTGATATAGTTATTTGGTAATTAAGGAAAGGATTGGATGGAATGATTGAGATTACGAATGTGTCAAAAAGTTATAATGGGTCTACCTATGCAGTAAAAGATTTAAGCTTATCTGTGCCTAGCGGAGAAATCTTTGGGTTTTTAGGACCGAATGGTGCGGGTAAATCAACGACAATTAAGATGATTACTGGTATTCATGGGGTGGACAAAGGGACGATTACGATTAATGGTATAGATATTATGAAAAATCCGATGGAAGCGAAAAGGACGTTTGGTTATGTCCCAGATAGCCCAGATATGTTTTTACGATTAAAGGGAATTGAATATTTAAACTTTATGGCAGATATGTATGAAGTGCCGAAAGAAGTACGCCAAGAACGAATCGAGTCTTTAGCGAAGAAATTTGATCTTTACAATGCGTTATCGGATCAAATTCAAAGTTACTCGCACGGTATGAGACAAAAAATCGTTATTATTGGTGTGCTCGTGCATGAGCCAGATGTATGGATTTTAGACGAACCTTTAACGGGGCTTGATCCGAAATCTGCATATATTTTAAAAGAAATGATGAGAGAACATGCAGATAAAGGAAAGATTGTATTCTTCTCTACACACGTATTAGAAGTGGCCGAAAAATTATGTGACCGCGTCGCGATTATTAATAAGGGGAATTTGCAGTTCAAAGGGAATTTAGATGAAATGAGAGATCATTTTAAATCCAACGAATCACTTGAAAAAATGTTCTTGGAGATGACGGGCAATGAGTAAAATTTGGACGTTAACGAAAGTATTATTGAAATTAAATTATGCAGATTTCATAACAGATAAGAAGAAGCGATGGGCATATGTATTTTCATTTGCAGCTATTTTATTTGTCGGCTTTTTAATATTTGGTTCTATCACGCACGGAATGTATGAGGGAATGATACATTTAGGGCAAGACCCAGGAATGATTGTCGCAATGGGACTTGCGATTGCGAGTATATGGGTATTTTTAATGAGTATAACGAACATTTTAACTGTATTTTACTACAGCAATGACATTGAAATGTTATTACCATTACCATTAAAACCAGCGCAAATTATTTCGGCAAAATTTTTAACAGTATTAATTACACAATACGTAATGAGCTCATTCATTTTACTACCAATCTTTATTACGTACGGTTTAAAAAGTGGCGCATTTATTACATATTACATATACATGATTTTTATTTACTTACTTTTCCCGATTGTGCCGTTAGTATTAGCTTCGTTACTGATGACAGTTATTATGAGGTATACAAATATAGGGAAAAATAAAGACCGAGGAAATATATTTATTGGAATCGTAAGTATACTATTTATTGTAGGGATTAATGTATTTTTGCAGTGGAAAAATAAAAGTTCGTTTTCTGAAGATGCAATTACAAATTATCTTGCAAACAACGAATCTTCTCTTTTAGTACAAATGACAAATTATTTTCCAACTACATATTTTGGAGCAGTGGCGTTAGTAGAAAATGCAAATTGGAAGGGTCCTTTATATGTAATAATCTTTGCACTTATTTCATTTGTATTTTTTGTGTTGTTTTATTACATTGCAGAGCGTACATATTTAAAAGGGGTTATTGGACTTTCAACGAGTACAGCAAAAAAAGAGGTCATTTCAGCAGAAGGTTTACAAAAATCAACGGTACAAAGTTCACATTTGAAAGCGTATGTGAAAAAAGAATTTAAAACGTTATTCCGTACACCACAATTTTTCTTGAATTGTATCGTACAAACTTTCGTTATGCCGATTATGTTGTTCTTCGTTTTATTTGTACAAGATGGAAATTTAAAATGGATTACGAGTTATATTAATAATCCAAAATCAGCAGGTCTTGCAATTGGCGTTGGCCTTTGTGCATCGCTATTTTTAATGGGAAGTAACGTCATCGCAACAACATCATTTTCACGTGATGGAAGCTCTTGGTTTGTGAATCGTTATTTACCTGTAAAAGCTTCGGATATCTTTTTTGCAAAAGCGATCACGGCTTGGTTAATTAATGTAATTATTTTAGCAGTGTTCGGTATTACGATGGCAGTTGTAGCGGGAATTTCTCCTGTTTTCATGTTACTGTGGTTTTTACTAAGTGCGAACGGCTTACTGTTAATTAATTTAATTGGTACACGCTGGGATGCACAAACTGCAGATATACATTGGGATACAGAGCAGAAATTATTTAAGAGCCGATATACAACTTTGTGGAATTTTTTAGCTAATATTTTAATAGCTTTAATTATTGTAGCGGGAGTAGGTCTATTATACTTCTTCCTTCAAGTAGGGCTGTGGGTTATGTTTATCGTTTTATTTGTAATGTTTACGATTGTAAATTATGTCTTTATTAAAATGTTAAAATTAGGTGCAGAACGTATATTGTCAAATATTGAATAAAAAGATAGATCCTCTGTATTCGTGCAGAGGATTTATCCATAGGTGGAGGAGAAAAGGTGAAGAAAATAGCAATTGTAACAGGGGCAACTCGTCTGAATGGAATTGGTGCAGCTGTATGCAAGGTGCTTGCTCAAAAAGGAATAGACATTTTTTTCACGTACTGGTCTCAGTATGATAAAGCGATGCCGTGGGGAATGCATGAAAAAGAGCCCTTTTTGTTGAAAGAGGAGATTGAAAGTTTAGGTGTTCGATGTGAAATGGCAGAAATCAATTTATCGCAGTCATATTCGCCAAACCGTTTGTTTTATATGGTCTCAGAACGGTTAGGTGATCCATCTATTTTAATTAATAATGCAGCGTATGCTACTCATACGAGAATCGAAGAATTAAATGTAGAGCAGTTAGATAAACACTATACAGTAAATGTTCGCGCTACTATGTTATTAAGTTCATTATTTATAAAACATTATGCAAGCAAGGCGAGTGGCAGTATTATTAATCTTACTTCAGGGCAGTCACTCGGGCCAATGCCTGATGAACTAGCATACGTAGCGACGAAAGGAGCAATTGAAGCATTTACAAAATCAGTAGCACCAGTTGCGATGGAGAAGGGGATTACAGTGAATGCTGTTGATCCAGGACCAACGAATACAGGATGGATTACAGAGGAGCTGAAGCATCATTTAGTATGGAAGTTTCCACAAGGTAAAGTAGGAGAAACGGTGGATGCAGCGCGCGTAATTTCTTTTTTAGTCAGTGAAGAAGCAAAATGGATTACAGGGCAAATTATTCATTCGAATGGTGGTTACTCATAAAATTATTATGTTAACAATTGTTGAGAAACAAAAAAACGAAAGAAAATTTTATTTTTTGTATAAATAAAATGTCAAGAAAGATAAAAATTTGATAGAAGAGTATGTCGTCATATGAGGATCGTAATGCTTCATGTGACAATATATTCTTTTTCTTTTCCTGCACAGAAGAAAAATGAAGTAGAAGAAACTCGAATATTCAAATTGATTTATCATTTTTTGTACGTATTATTATGAAGATTACTGTCGGAAAAATGATAATTCGTATGAAAAGGGATTTTTTACGGGGAAATCGAATCGTAAAGGGGAGGATAAATTACGTAAACATAGGGGGATTTATATGAAAATGAAAAAGGTCGCTATCGCATCGATAACAATTGGTACAATGCTTACTATGGCAGCTTGTAGTCCTTCAGCAGATAAAGAGAAAGAAAAGAAAGAGCAAGTAACAGCGCAAAATGAAGGAGAATCAAAAACGACAAGTGCAGATGAAGCGTCAAAAACAACGAAAGATACTGAAAAAGAAACAAATACTTCTTCAAATGAAAAAACAGATAAAGATGCAAAAAATACGAAAGAATCATCAGGAACAGAAAGTAACGGTAAAACGTCAACTCAAAATGAGAATGTAAAAACAAAAGAAAAAGAGACGACAGGAAAGACGAATGATCAAACGACTAGCGGGAAAACAACAGATCAAAGTACAAGTACAAACTCAGACGGAAAAACAACGAAAGATCCGAAGAAAAACGTAGCGGTGAAAACAAATGTAAAAGAAGTTGCTGCATTAATTGATAGCTTAGACAAGCAATTAGCTGCTAATCCAAAATTAGAAACAGTAAATAAACTTGGAAAACAAATTAATGCAAAGTGGGATGTAATCGAGAAAGAGTTAGAAACATCACACCCAGCTGAATCTAAAACAATCGGACAAAGTATGTATCCGTTAATTGTAGGAGCGGAGAAAGAAAAGATAGATATTACTAAAATGAAGTCATTAACGACGAAAACGAAAAAAGATTTAAATCAGTTATTAACGAAACTTTCGTAGTTTCAAAAGCCTACTTGTGTGAGTAGGCTTTTTTGACGTTGAGAGTGTAATGAAAGTTTATGGGAATCCTAATGAAAAAGGATGGTGGAAATATGACAATCGATCGAATTTGTACAATTGGTCCAGCAAGTAATAACAAAGAAACGTTAGCGCAGTTAATAAATAATGGTATGAAAATTGTTCGGCTAAATTTATCACATGGGACGCATGAAAGTCATAAAGATATCATTCGTTTAGTGAAATCGTTAGATGATTCTATTAAAATTTTAGGCGATGTACAAGGTCCTAAAATAAGGTTAGGGGAAATAAAAGGAGAACAAATTGCGCTTCAGGCGGGAGATTCTTTTATTTTACATACGCAACCAGTTACAGGGAGTAGTACGGAAGCAAGTGTTGATTATGAAGGAATCGCGCATGATGTGAAAGTCGGAAGTAGAGTTTTAATGAATGATGGTGAAGTTGAGTTAATCGTTGAGAAAGTAAGTACGGATACAATAGAAACAAAGGTGAAAACAGGTGGTAATATCTCATCTCATAAAGGGGTGAACTTACCAGGCGCAATCGTTCGTTTACCAGCTATTACAGAGAAAGATAAAAAAGATATTCAGTTTCTTTTAGAAGAGGGTGTTGATTTTATCGCATGTTCTTTCGTAAGAAAACCTAGTCATATAAAAGAAATACGAGATTTTATACAACAGTATAAAGAAACGTCACCTAATTTAATTGCAAAAATAGAAACGATGGAAGCGATCGAGAATTTTCAAGATATATGTAAGGAAGCAGATGGAATCATGATTGCAAGGGGAGATTTAGGAGTTGAGTTGCCGTATCAATTTATACCGCTCTTGCAGAAAATGATGATTCAGGAATGTAATCGAACGAATACATATGTTATTACAGCGACACAAATGCTGCAATCCATGGTAGAGCATTCTATTCCAACAAGGGCTGAGGTGACTGATGTGTTTCAAGCTGTAATGGACGGAACGAATGCTGTTATGCTTTCTGCTGAAAGTGCGTCAGGCGAGCATCCGATTGAAAGTGTAAAAACATTGCGCCTTGTTTCTGAATTTGCTGAGCATGTAAAAAAAGATGGTCCTGTTGTGATGAAAGATGTACTGGAATTACTGCATAAGTCTTTGGATGCGTGATAAATAAAAAGAGGGCGGATATGCATCCGTCCTCGTCTGTTTCATTCCTATTCTTCTTGCTCTTGCTCATCCAAAATCTTTTCAAACGCAGCAGATACTTTTTCAAACTCTTCATCATTCTCAATGTATGAGAATTCGCTATCTTCTTCTACTTTTAAAAAGAAAATATCAATGTCTTCCTCAGTTTCTGTTTGGATATCTTCAACAAAGGCAACTGCAATATATTCTGCACCTTCGACATCCATCGCTCCAAGTACTTCTACTTCTTGCTCTTCGTTATTCTCATCACTAAGAGTAAACACTTCGCCAACTTCAATATCAGACATATTCATTCTCCTCCTGTCCAACTCTAATAAATAGAGTGTTTAAACTGCATACATACTAATATAGTTTTCCATGAAAAACTAATTTCATACATAAGAAAAAGGAACTTCTACTTCTTTCGTATGTGTATGCAGCTATACGGAGCGCGTGTTATCTTATTAAATCCATTCAACAATTGCATCCATCGTCTGTCTTGTTTTATCACGTTTTGGCTCTTCTTTACGGTAACCAAAGGCAACCATAACAGATACTTCAAAGTTATCTCCATTGATAATGCCTTCTTGACGAAGTAAAGAATCTACTTTCTCTTTATCAAATCCTTCTATTGGACAAGAATCAATACCGATTTGAGCTGCGCTCGTCATCATATTACCTAAAGCAATATAAGTTTGCTTAGATGCCCAATCAAATACAGCACGGTCGGATTGTAATAAGTTAAAATCTGATTCCTGGAATTTTTTAAAGAATTCATATCTAATTTTTTGCGTGTCTTCAGGCAATCCAATAATATCGTTCATCATATATTTAATATACTCTGCATCATAATGCATATCTTTCATGTTTCTTGAAAGAACAATGACAAAGTGACTAGCTGTTGCAAGTTGCCCACCAGCGCCCCATGAATACGGTTGTAGTTTCTCTCTTACTTCTTTATTTTGTACGACAATAAATTTCCAAGGTTCATAACCAAAAGAAGAAGGAGATAATCTGCCTGCTTCTAAAATGAATTTAAAGTCCTCTTCTGAAATTTTGTGCATAGGATCGAACTCTTTACATGCATGTCTGAAATGAAAAGCCTCCATAATTTTTTCTTTTGTAATTTGATTTGTATTTGTCATAAAAGTTCCTCTTTTCATTCATTTATTTTGTAAGTAAATTATATTTTTAAAGTAACATAGACACAAGTACGCACATTTATGTGGTATAGTATCAAAAAAGGTACTATTGATAAGGGAAGGGATTTATTATGGATTGTTCGAATGAAAATAATATAAATTACCCATTTCTAAATAAATATTCTTGTCCAGTGGAAGCTATGGTTGAGGTTATTGGTGGGAAATGGAAAGGGGTTATTTTGTATCATTTATTAGATGGTACAAAGAGGTTTAATGAATTAAAAAGATTAAAACCTAATATCACACAAAGAATGTTAACACTGCAGCTGAGAGAACTTGAAGCAGACGGCATCATCCATCGTGAAGTATACCGTGAAGTCCCTCCGAAAGTAGAATATTCGTTAACTGAGCTTGGTGAATCACTACGTCCAATGATTCTATTAATGATGGAATGGGCAACTCATAATATGGAGAAAGTTTTGGAGAGTAGGAATGCACAAAATAAAAGTTAATAGATGAAAGTGGTATAGTAGAGACGGATATGAATTTTTCTTGAATTGGTAGTGGAGTTAGAAAACCATATATTATCAAAATAGGGAATTGGATGTTAAAGCTTTGTAGGATTAAATTGATCATAATTATTTTATGTAAACTAACCACCCGATTATCTATAAAATGAAAAAATCTATGTATCGTTGATATAGTGTAAATTATGATAGATATATTCGAAAAATCTTTAATATAATTTCACTTATGAAGGTGTTGTTCATTAAGGGAAAAGGGCTGCCATGCGCGGACAGCCCTTTTTTTGTTGACCGGATTTACATTTTGAGAATACTTCACAGTCATAACGTAGTAGGCATTGTAAAATACTTATTCAATGTATTATCTTTCAAAGAAGAAAGCGGAATCTTCACCTCACTACCTTCCTTCATATCCCGTAGCACAACAGTGTTTGTACTAAGTTCTTCTTCCCCAATAATAAGCACATAAGGGATATTCTCTTTATTGGCATAATTAAGGGCACGTTTTAATTTACGTCCTGCTAGTTCGAGTTCGACTTTTAAGGAAGTGGTAGAACGTAATTGCTGGGCGATTTGTAAGCATTGTAATTCTGTTCCGAGCGGGATGATAAATACATCCGCTGTAGATGATATCGTTTCTTTCTGTGATAGTGCTGTATAAATAACGTCTAAACCGAATGAAATACCGACTGTTGGATAATTCATATTATCACCACGGAATGCCCCAATAATATTATCGTATCGCCCTCCGCTACCGATGCTAGATGTAATTGATCCATCTTTTAAAAAGATTTCATATACGGTGCCTGTATACATTGTGAGTCCTCGGGCTAAAAACGGATTGAATATCGTATTTTCATTTATTCCGAGAGCGATTAAATATTGCTGTAATTGTTGTAATTCGTTTATTCCTTCGGCAACGAGTGGATTATTGAAAGCTTCTTTAAAGTCAGCAATTGAAAGCTTTAGACAAGATAAAACGGTATTACATATCGTATCAGCCATTTCTTCAGAAATTCCACGCTCTAATACATCTTTTCGTACACCATCAATCCCAATCTTTTCGATTTTGTCTAATGATAAAATGACGTCACTCGTTAACTCAGTAGGAATGTTAATGGCCTGGAGAATACCGTTTAATAATTTTCGGTTATTATATTGAATCGTTACTTCTAAGTTTAACGTTCGGAACAGTTCAAATGCCATACTCATAAGTTCAGCTTCTGCCATGACAGATTCTACACCGACTATATCAACGTCGCATTGTATAAACTCACGAAATCTCCCTTGTTTAATAGGGCCATCTCGAAATACTTTCCCAATTTCATACCGTTTAAAAGGAAGGCGGATGTTCGGATTCATCGCTACGACTTTTGCGAATGGAATTGTTAAATCATATCGTAAGGCAAGGTCGCGTTTTCCTTGATCCTGAAGTGTATATATTTCTTTTAATATTTCATCACCACCGCCGTACTTGTATGACATAAGCTCATACATATTTAATGTTGGTGTCTCTAACGGTTTACAGCCATAACGTTCAAACGTATCCTCACAAGCTCTTTTCATTTTATTTCGCAGCACTTGTTCCTCTGGTAAATAGTCTTTCGTTCCTTTTACATTTCTCATTTCCATCATAATCACTCCTTTTTAAATTAAAAAAAGCTATGCAGGTATAAAAATACCCACATAGCTTTATGAACGCTTCGTGGGTCAACAGGAAAAGCCCTGTACCCACGAAGAAAAATTTTTCTTCGGATACACGGCGTTACGTATGATGATGAAGTTGGAAAGAAGTATTAACATTTCGCATTACAAATCTCTCCTTAACATAAGTTTTTCCAAATTATATCAGATAATTTTTGAATTATCAATATTTTTAGTTTTGAAAAATACGTGAAGTTATGTAGGAGAAATGGAAAAGGGTGTATAATAAAACTTAATAATATGAAATAACCTTTTAAGGAGAACGTTATGAAAAAAGATAAAACAAATGCGATGCGAATATTAGATAAAGAAAAAATTGAATATTCGATGATGTCATATGATCCAGACGATGGGAAAATTGATGGCGTATCAGTAGCCGAGAAAATTAGACGAGAAGTGAGAGAAGTATATAAAACGTTAATTGCTCAAGGGAATAGTAAAAATTATCATGTGTTTATTATTCCAGTAGATGAGGAATTAAATTTAAAAGCTGCCGCAAAAGCAGTAAGTGAAAAGAAAATTGAAATGATTCCTGTAAAAGATATTACGAAAGTATCAGGATACATTCGCGGCGGTTGTTCACCAGTCGGAATGAAGAAGTTATTTTCTACATGTATCGATGAAAGCGCCCAATCACTTGAAACGATGATTGTAAGTGGCGGGAAAATAGGTATACAAATTGAACTTAAAGTGGATGACTTGGCGAAAGTGACGAGAGCGCAGTTTGGTGAGATAACGAAATAATGATACATAGGAAAAGAAGTTCTAGTTTTATTAAGTTTAGATAAGAAGTTATAGGATAGTTAGTCCATTATGGGGCTAATTGTCCTTTTTATTTACATACTGGATAAACTGAATCATTTGTTTGGCTTTGGGGGGAGGACTTTAAATAAACAAGAAGAGTTACTCACAAAGATAGACAAAGGAAGGGAGAGTGTTTTAATGAAAGTTTAAGACATGCCATAAGAAAGCGAATATTCGGGAATGCCAGTATGTTTGAAAAACCTATGCTAAGAGCATGCAAGATTATATACAGTTTTTTTGCTAATCCAGTAACAAACAAGAACACTAAAACGATACCAGGATAGGAATGTATAAAACATGTATAGATTCATAGAAATAAAAAAGAAGGTTCCCTTGTGAGAGCAGGGTTCTCCTTTTTCCTTGCTACTGATAATGAGACGTTATGTTAACTGAACAGGTATATGTTATTCATCCAAAATTACACAAAGTTGTCTTTCCTGATGGTACAATTAAAATCAAGGAGGGGTATTATGGGAATTTTTTATGTAATACCACTTTTTCTTATATTTGGCACTGCAACATTTTTATTTATCAAGTCTGGTTCACCAAAAATTAAAGATAAAAACCTATCATTGATAATGATCTTTCTAGGGATAAATCTAATTACAATTCCAATGGCTTATTTGGTAGGTTCGTTTGTTTCTTATACACATGAGGCCTCAACAGAATTTACATATAATAATCCACTTTATTTTTGGAAAGGATTTTTCTTTATTCAAATAATACCGCTTTTCATGCTATTTATGGCTTTAATATGGTGGTTTATCCGTAAGGGCAAAGAAAAAATCGACATATAGAATTTTAAAATGACTTCCGCTAACGAAAATCATGCAAATAAGCTGTTCACTAAATTCCCATAGAAAACTGTGGTGAGATGAAATTTTTGATTTTACAGTACTTCAAAATCTTAGCTAGATGGCTATGTATCGGTAACCCACAATAAAAAGGCAGGAACATATTAAATATGTTCCTGCCTTTGATTTTAGAGGGGTGTTTCCTAACAGTTGATTTTGTTAACGATAGTCGACTTTAAATCCATATTTTGTATAGAATATAGTACATATAATAAAAGTATGAGGTGATACAGTGAGAGAGATTCAGATTCATAAAATTATTGCGGATAAGAGAAAAGAAAAGGGAATTACGCAGGAAGAGTTAGCGGCGTATATCGGTATTACGAAGGCGTCTGTTTCCAAATGGGAGACGGGGCAGAGTTATCCGGATATTACATTTTTACCACTGTTAGCATCATACTTTAACATTAGTATAGATGAACTAATTAGTTATACACCGCAAATGAAACAGGAAGATATTAAAAATTTATATCATAGACTCGCAGAAGCTTTTAGTGAAGAACCGTTTGATGATGTAATGATAGAGTGCAGAGGAATCATCAAAAAATATTATTCTTGTTTTCCGTTATTACTTCAAATGGGACTACTTTTTATTAATCACCATATGTTAACAGAGGATACGGATAAAAGAATGGAAATTTTAGAAGAAGCAATGTATCTCTTTAGCAGAGTGCAGGAAGAAAGTGACGATGTTTCTCTTGTGAAAGAGGCGGTATCGTTTCAAGCAACTTGCTATCTTATACTCAATAAACCGAATGAAGTATTGGAATTGCTTGGCGGAACGATACGTCCTAACGTTCCAGAGGAAGAGCTAATCGCACAAGCGTATCAAATGCTTGGAAATGCTGAAAAGGCAAATGAAATAATGCAAATTAGTATGTACCAACATTTGATGCAATTCGTTTCGACAATACCGAGTTTTGTATTAGTAAATGCCTCAAACAAAGAAAAGGTAGAGATGGCTTTAAATAGAGTCTTTAAATTAATAGACACTTATGACATAGAAAAATTACATCCGCATATGACTTTAAAAGTTTATTATGCTGCTGCGCAAGTATGCTGTATGCATGAAAACTATGAAAGAGCATTAGAAATGTTACGGAAATATGCAGCGGTTTGCGCGGCGAGCTTTACAGTAAATAGTCTACATTTACACGGTGATTCCTATTTTGATGCAATTGATGAATGGTTTGCAGAGTTTCCGCTCGGCGCTAAGACGGTCAGAAATGAAGAAATTATAAAGCGGAGCATGTTACAAAGTATTGCAGAGAATCCAATTTTCGAATCAATGAAAGACTTAATAGAGTATAAAAATATTGTAGCGAGTTTGAAATTTAAATTGGATATAAAAGAATAGTGGGAGGACAAATATAATGACCTTTGACGAATATGAAGTAGCGATAAATAGTGAATTTACTTTGTATGGAACGATTACAAAGCCGAAAGCTGACGGGAAGTATGCTGCCGTTGTCATTATTGCTGGATCTGGGGAAATTGATCGTGATGGAACGATCGTACCGTTAAAGCTTGCGTCGAACGTATATAAAGATTTAGCACATACAATTGCGAGACTTGGAGTAGTGACGCTCCGCTTTGATAAGCGCGGAGTAGGAAAGAGTGACGGAGAATTTCTGAAGACTGGAATGTGGGATTTAGTTAATGATATAGAGGCTACGATTACGTATTTAAAAGAACAACCATTTGTTGATCCAGAAAATATTATTTTAGCTGGTCATAGTGAAGGGGGTATGTTGGCAACTGTAGTAAACGCAAGAACACCAGTTAATGGGCTTATCCTTCTTACAGGGGCTGCGGAATCATTAGAAGAGGCTACAAAAAGACAAAGAGAAATTGCATATAAAGAACTAAAAGAGCAGAAAGGAATAAAAGGAAAACTAATGCGCCTTCTCAATGTAGAGAAACGCGGAGAGAAGCAAATGGAAAAAATAAAAGAGAAAATGATGAACACAGAAAAAGATACGATTAAAGTTGGTTTTAAACCGATGAACGCAAAGTGGTTTAGAGAGCATTTTCAGCATGACATCTATAAAGACTTACAACAAGTAACATGTCCAGTACTAGCTATTGCTGGTGATAAAGATATTCAGGCTGATCCTGAAAGAGCGAAGCGGATCGGTGATTATGTGAAGGGTGATTCTGAAGTATATGTAGTACAAAATATGGATCATAGTTTGAAAAGTTTTGAAGGTGATTTTAAAGCATTAGAGTTTAAAAAGAATTATGAAGAAGGGGCAGGAAAGCCACTACATCCAGAGCTGGAAGAAATAATTGTAAATTGGCTGGATACACATTTTATCTCGCAACATGCGGGTAGTAAGATTCCCGGCTCAATATTAGGCGAAAGTGAGGAAGTCGGAAGGGAGAGGAATTGTCTGTAAAAAAACGGTTGTTGTAGGTTGATTTAGTTTAGTATATGAATTTATTTTTTGCGAATTCATTCATTATAAAATGTTCGTTTTTATTAATTAACGAGATAAAAACGAACATTTTTTTATTTTAAATAAATTGGGTAATTAAACTATAACATCACTATATATCGTTGAATATCATAATAATATAATGGAGGTGATGTTATATGGCACTTACTACAGGACCAATTGAAAACGTAGGAAATCAACCTGCTAATGCAAATAGAGTTAGGGTGAAAATCCTTAACCGTACTGCGGGCCCGCTTACTGGAGTAGCTAGAGTTTTTAGACTTGACGGTTCATTAGTGTTGATTGAACAGGTAAACTTCAATGTGAATTCTAATGCTTCTACTTTTGTAACTCTAAGTTTAGTTCATCCTGCTTTTGGACAAGCATTTGAATATGAAGTTCAAATTGTTCCTAATCAACCTGGTGGACTATATAGTGTTTATGGGCTAACAGCTGAAAGTGTTATTATTACTGCACAACGTGTTGTGAACTCAGAATTGACACAGTTTCTTTAATTAAAATAGATTGGTGCCTACATGGTATCCAATCTATTTTTGTACGTATTATTCAGAGAAAGAAAGATTTTACACAAAAATAAAGACAGTTATGGAAAAAGGAAAAGTTGAGCTATCATCTTGATTTTTATTATTTCTGTCTTAGACTGTATCGGTTTTGTGGCATGGTTTTCTTTGAATGTTTTTTAAGTATTTATCGAATATGCATTATTGCATAAATAAATTTATATTTATAAGTTAATATTAAACTACTTTTTAGTTGTAAAGAATATTTTAATAATCTTTATAAGAGAAGGGTATTCCTTGTTAAAAGTGAAATTGTTTGGAATGTGAATAAACAAAAAGTTTAGAAGTGATACAGACTCAATAGAGTCTTGTATTAAATAAACAGAAAAGGGGTATGGGTTTCTAAAGAGTTTTTGGGGGGTAGAAAGCATTTTTTAGTCAATAGCTTCAAATTATATTTTAAAGGGGAAATGGGTATATGAAGTTTCGAAATACAAAGATTGCTATGATTACACTATCTTCATTTTTTATTTTAGGTTCTGCATCTCTATCATTCACAGATACTATACACGGTGAAGTGGCTCCTGCATCAGCACAGGAGATTATTGTAAAAAGTTATGACGATACATATTATAATAATGCAATAGGAAAGACCGGTTTAGAATTAAAGAAGGAACTGCATAATATTATTGATAATCATACAAAGTTATCATACAGTGCGGTTTGGGAAGCACTAAGAGATACTGATGAAGATCCAAATAATAAAAATAATGTGATACTCTTATATACTGGTCGTTCGCAAGGGAAACTTACGAATGGCTCAGGAGTAAATAACTGGAACCGAGAGCATGTTTGGGCAAAATCACACGGTGACTTTGGAACGACTGCAGGACCTGGAACAGATTTGCATCATTTAAGAGCGACGGATGTATCTGTAAATAGTTCACGTGGAAATCTGGATTTTGATAATGGTGGCGTGAATCATTCAGAAGCGACAGAATGTAAATATGATAGTGATTCTTGGGAACCTCGTGATAGTGTAAAAGGAGATATCGCTAGAATGCTATTTTACATGGCAGTTCGTTACGAGGGAGACAACGGTGAAATAGACTTAGAACTAAATGAAAAGGTGAATAACAATAAAGACCCATACATGGGCAAACTATCCGTTTTACTAAAATGGAATGAACAAGACCCGGTCGATGATTTAGAGAGAAAGCGTAATGAAGTGATTTTTACGAAATATCAACATAATCGTAATCCTTTCATTGATCATCCGGAATGGGTAAATAAAATTTGGAACTAAAATACTTAAAGGTATTTTACTTTGAGAAAAGGGATTGATCATTATGATTAATCCCTTTTTATATCTATACTAGAATAAGTGATTTTTATAGAATTGGAGAGGAAAATAGGATAGATATTTTATCAAGTTAAGTATAATACGAATCTTTTAATACGGTCCCCACTCAATATTCACACCAACAATAAGAAAAATAAGTCCAATGATAAACCAGATCAATGCAAGTGGCGCCATGAATCGAAGCCATTTTCCATAAGAAATGCTGCTCGCTGCGAGAACGCCCATTAAAACACCGGAAGTTGGATTGAGGCAGTTCACTACACCTTCGCCGAGCATAACAGCTTGTACTGTAACTTGGCGTGTAATGTGCATGAAATCAGCTAATGGAGCTAATATCGGAATGAAAATAACAGATTCACCTGTACCGGATGAAATAAGGAAATGTAATGCGGCACTACTTACGTACATACCGATCACGCCAAATATCGGGCTTTGTCCTTCGAGAGACTGTGCGAGTTGGTTAACGATTGTATCAAGTAATTTACCTTGTTCTAAAATGACTGAAATACAACGAGCCATTCCGACGATTAGAGCACCGTATATGAGATTTTGGCAGCCTGTTAGAAAAGTAGAAGCGATATCGTTTGCTTTCATACCACCTATTATTCCCGCTGTAATGGCGATGAAAATAAAGGTAGCGGTCATTTCTGCGTCTGTCCAATGTAGACGGAAAGCGCCTATTAAAAATACAATTAAGGATAAAGCTGAAACGAGTAAAATCAATTTGTGACGTATTGTCCAAGGAACTTCAGTTTTCTCTATTTCTTTCTCACTTGAAAGAGCATTACTTGGAAACCAGTTGTCGCCGAGTATGCTTCCTTTATTCGATTTTTTCAAGCGTTTTATATACCAATTAATATATAGAATGGTAGCCAATAAAAAAGAGATATAAATTACCGTACGTAAACCAATTCCCGAAAACATCGGAAGTTCTGCGATTTTTTGTGAAATGCCTAAAGGTGAGGGAGATAAAATAGTAGCATTAAAACCAGCATAAGTGCCTAAATAAATAATTGCTACGCCAACGATAGCGTCCCATTTTAATGTGCGTGCCACGATGATACCAATGGGTATAAAGCCGATAACTGAGTTAACGATAATACCAGTCGTTCCGAGAATAGAAAAGAGCGCGGCGACAATACATATGAAAAGTAATTGCTGATTACGAAATTTGTTAATAACATGATAGATTAAACCGTCAAGAGCACCTGTTTTTTCAAGAATCGCAATAGCACCACCCGTAAATAAAATTAAGAAGATGATAGGAGCAGCAAGTGTCATTCCTTTTTCAATAGCAGTAAAAAAAGAAACAAACCCTACTGGCGATTGTGGAACAGAATGATAACTTCCTGGTATTGTCGTTGTAACAGTACCGTTAGTAACTCTTTTAAATTCTCCAGCAGGAACGAAATAAGTAGCTATTGCACAAAGTAAGGCAATAAAAAATAGTAGTACGTACGCGTCAGGCATTTTAAACTTTCGTTTACTAGTCTGTTTTTTTGCCTCGGTCTGTAATTGCATAAAACCCCTCCTTTTTCACTTTATTAATTTTTAATATTCTGAAATTTATCTGTGAAATCGATTATAATAAAGGTTGCTTCCTAAGGCAATAGTTTTTCTATCCTTTTCACGCACATACAAATTCTTGCAACAGTAGACAGGGAAACGAGAATAATCAAAGAATATGTTATATAGAAAGAATAAGGAAAAGAGGGAAAAAAGATGTGGAAAACTACGGATCTATGTGATGATTTTGAAAATGAATTGCAAATATGTCGCCAGTCTTTTCGGTCTTTTGGGAAGAAAGAACAATTTTACGGGAAAATTGCAACTGTAAAAGTGAAGGATGATAATGTACTAGTGAAGGAAGGGTTGCAAACATTATCAGAAGGAACGGTATTAGTTGTTGATGGCGGCGCATCTACGAATTGTGCGTTACTCGGTGATAATTTGGCAGCTATTGCAGAAGAAAGAAAGCTAGCAGGAATTATTGTGAATGGATATGTTCGTGATTCTAGTGAACTAAAGAATGTTAATATAGGTATTTTAGCGTTAGGAACAATGCCGAATAGAAGTGTAAAAGAAGGGAAAGGAGAACGAAATATTTCATTGCAATTTGGAGGAGTAGAATGGAAGCCGAATGATTATGTTTATGTGGATGAAGATGGCGTCATTATTAGTGAAAAAAGTTTGCATCGTTAAAGGTTAGTAAGTTACTATTCTTAGAAAATAAATACGATAAAGCATGGACAAAATTCTATGTCAATAGTAAAATAATACAGAAATTTATAATTTACAGAATGTATAGGTTTATCGTTTTACGATAACTTAAATGGAAGTCAGTTTTGCCTAGAAAAGTG
The DNA here is from genome assembly GCF_007363175.1 of Bacillus sp. BD59S. Classification (NCBI taxonomy): domain Bacteria; kingdom Bacillati; phylum Bacillota; class Bacilli; order Caryophanales; family Bacillaceae; genus Bacillus; species Bacillus sp. BD59S. The sequence continues at coordinate 2,963,590 of NZ_CP034686.1, read as the reverse complement.
AATGTTATCACAATGATACGTTCATGAACAAAATTATTTTTCCTATACAAATATAGCCGCGAATGATGCGGGTAGGAGGTGTTGCACAGTTTGTTCGACACTTACAAAAAAAGAGTGTCAATTGCACGCCCTTGAAGGGCCTTTTTTTGTGTGAATAGTAGTAAGGGAGGAAATTTTGGGATGGCAATGTTAAAAAAATGGCTGCTTACGTCGTTAATGGCAGTTACACTTGTATTTGTTTCTTTTGCGAATACAGTACATATTACGTTTGCTGAAGGAAATACAGCAAAACTTGCAATTGTTGGTGAATCACAAAAGGGCATTATGTTATGTCCGAAAGAAGAGCAAATTGCAGATGGGGAAACAGCTTTAAGTTTGCTACAAAAAGTCATGGGGGACAAAGTAGAAGCTGAAACGATGTCGTTTGGAACGTATGTAAAAGGCATTGACGGCTTAATGGCCGGTGCTACAAGTGGCTGGCTGTATGATGTAAATGATAAATCTGCAGAAGTTGGAGCGGATAGTTATAAATTAAAATCTGGAGATGTTGTTGTTTTCCGCTTTGTTTCAGACTGGAGCAATATGAGTCAAGAAACATTACAACAAACATTAGATAAATTTGGTACTTGTAAAACGGTAGAAGAACCAAAGACAGATGATCCAAAACAAGAAAAACCAGAAGAACCAAAAACAGATGATCCAAAACAAGAAAAACCAGAAGAACCAAAGACGGATGATCCGAAACAAGAAAAGCCAGAAGAACCAAAGGCAGATGATCCAAAACAAGAAAAGCCAGATGGAACAAAAACAAATGATGAAAAACAAGAACAACCAAAGCAAGAGAACATTCAAGTTCCAGCAGCACAAGTAAATGACGCAATCTCTAAAACATCTGAAAAGATGTTACAAGATGGAATTGAAAGCGATTGGGTAGCTTTAGGTCTTTCTCGTTCTGGAAAGAATGTTCCAATCGAGGCGAAATTAAATTATGTTAAGGCTGTAACTGAAAAAGTAGAAAAGCGTATGAACCGTTTTTCAGCGACAGATTTAGCTAGAACGATTATTATGATGAATGCAATGAATGCAGACCCAAAAATGGTAGGCGAACATAATTTAGTTCAAAAATTGTACGAATCAGATAAAGTGAATTCTGTTACAGGTTATACATTTGCTTTACTTGCATTTGATACGAAAAAATATGAAATTCCAGTAGATTCAAAATGGAATCGAGTTGCTTTAGTAGATGCACTTTTAAACGCGCAACATACAGATGGCGGCTGGACTTACGATAGCGCAAGCAGTAAAGATAGTGCTAGTAGCGTTGATGTAACAGGTATGGTTTTATCAGCATTAGCTCCTTATCAAGAGCGAGAAGATGTGAAACCAGCTGTGCAAAAGGCTGTTGCATACTTATATAATGAACAACTAGAAAATGGTGGTTTCTCTGCTGATGGACAAGTAAATTCTAATAGTGCTGCACAAGCAATTATTGGATTATCACTTGTGAAAGATGTAGATCAAAACCGTCTACATAAGGCAGTGCAAAATCTATTGTCATATCAACTTCCAAATGGTGAATTTAAATGGTTACCAGGGGATCAAACCGGTAGCGGAATGGCAACAGAGCAAGCATTATTAGCTTTACTTCAGTTTAAAGACCTTGGAAAATCGATTTATGACTGGTCAACTGAATCTGTTATTGAAATCGATAAGAAACCAAATGTAGATTCAGAAAATGTTGTAGTAGAAAAAGAAGTTACTGAACAACCAGAAGAACAAAAACAAGGGCAACAGGAAACAAAAGATGACAACTTAAAAGTTGTTATTGATAACGAACCGGTTAAACATAAAAAATCCGGAAACGGTAGCACACTACCAAAAACAGGAGCATCTTCTCATAGTGCAGCTACAGAAGTAGGCATGGGTGTATTATGTATTGCTTCTGCATATGTATTATGGAGACGTAAAGCAGCTTAACAAAAATTAGGAGCAATCATTTGCTCCTAATTTTATTATGAAAGGTGAGAGACAACATGAGTAAGATGAAGTGGTTTATTTCTTTACTGCTTTCACTTGGGTTACTTGCCGGATGTGAAGAGGCAGCTGTAAAGCCTGAGAAGAAAGTAGAACGGAAGCAAGAAGAGGTAGCAAAACAAGAAGAGAAAAAAGATGAAGCGAAACCGGAAGAAAAGCCGGAGGAAAAACAAGCTGAACAAGATCAAAATAAGCAAGACGAACAGAAAGAGAAACAAGAACAAAAAGTAGAAGAGAAGCCGAAAGAAGAAAAGCCGCAGGCGCAGACAGAAGTAAAGAAAGAAGAGAAACAACAGGAACAACCGAAAGAGCAACCAGCTGTAAATAAGCAACCAGAACAACAAAAAGCACAAGAAGAGAAACAACAGCAACAACCGAAAGCACAAGAGGTAAAAGAAGAAGCGAAGGTTGTCAATCAACCGAAAGAAACACCGAAGCAGGAGCAAAAGAAAAATCCAGAAGAGAACAATAGTGTACCAACTCCGCCAACACCGGTACCACCACCAAAACCAGTACCACCAGAACCTAAAGCAAAACAAGTCACTATCTCAGTAAAAGGTGATAAAGGATACTTATTAGGTGCGAGAAAAATGGATGTACAAGAAGGCGATACAGTGTATAAAGTATTGCAGCGTACAGGTTTAGATGTGGATGCGAGTGGGTCTAAAGGCGATGTTTATGTAAAAGGTATTAATGATTTATATGAAAAAGATATTACCGCTACTAGTGGCTGGAAATATCGTGTGAACGGTGAATTCCCAAACCATAGTGCAGGTGTAGTGACAGTGAAGCCAGGAGATACAATCGAGTGGGTGTATGTATTAAAATAAGAAAGGCATTTGGTAAAGGACTATGAAAATAAGTTTTTCTTCTTTACATCCTTTTGTGAATTTTTCCTATTATATTGGGGTGATGATACTATGTATGATGTGTCTTCATCCTCTTTTTTTAATTGGAGCAATACTATTAATCGTTATAATCAATGTGATGCAAGGGAATAGCGAAAAGATAAGAAAGATGTTACCGGGCACAATCATTTTCTTTATTATGGTCATTTTATTTAATTCGTTATTCACGCATAGAGGGCGAACTACGTTATTTTGGTTAGGTGATAGTCGGATTAAGCTTGAGGCGATTATGTTTGGAGTAGTAATGGGGTTATTACTAGTTGCAATTATGTTTACGTTTGCTTCGTATAATGATATTATTTCAAGTCATAAATTTTTATATTTATTTTCTAGAATTTCACCGAAAGTAGCATTGTTAACGATGATTACAGTGAGATTTGTTCCCTTGTTTATGAGGCGATTACAGAAAATAACACTCGTCCAAAAAACGAAAGGTGTACAAGTAGATGCAGGTTCCATTGTTGAACGCGTGAAAAATGGTATGCAATTATTGCAAGTATTATTAATTTGTTCATTAGAAGATGCATTACAAACGGCAGATTCTATGCAAGCTCGTGGATTTGGTGTAACGAAACGTACGACTTATATTCGGTATAGAATGGAAAGACGCGATTGGTATACGCTCAGTTATTTAAGTATTCTATTTATAGCTGCTATTATATGTAGTACGTATGGCGGAGGGAAGTTAATCATTTATCCGAAAGTCGAATCGGTTCTATTTCAGCAATACGATGGGATGATGTTTGTCGTATTAACGATGTTTATTAGTTTACCAATTATAATGGAAGGACGGGAATGGATATGGTGGCGCATGCAGAAATAAACAATTTATCATTTGTATATGCTGATGAAAACGAAAAAGCGTTACAGCATATTTCTCTTTCTATTCAAAAAGGTGAGTTTATTGCACTTGCTGGAGGATCGGGATCTGGGAAGACGACTTTATTAAAACATTTTAAAAAAGAATTACTTCCAATTGGTAAGCGTACTGGGGATACATATTATGATGGTACTTTATTAGAAAATGTACCGGATTTGTTATCTGCCCAAGAAATTGGCATGGTATTTCAAAATCCAGAAAATCAGCTCGTAATGGATACGGTCATTCAAGAATTAGCATTTTCTTTAGAAAATATCGGATTACCATCACACATTATTCAAAAGAGAATAGCTGAGCTTATTAGCTTCTTAGGATTTCAAGATTTATTGCACCAATCTGTTCATACGTTATCTGGTGGGCAGAAGCAGCTTGTCAATTTAGCTGCGGTATTAGTGATGCAACCGAAACTATTATTATTAGACGAACCAACGGCGCAGTTAGATCCAATTGCTGCGAAAGAATTTTTAGGATTATTAAAACGTATTAACGAAGAACTTGGCATTACAATCGTTTTAAGTGAACATCGTTTAGATGAAGTAATTCCGCTCGCAACGCGCGTTATTTGTATGAATAACGGCCGAATCGTGTATGATGGTAGTCCGAAAATGGTTGTAGCGAATATGTGGGAAGTAGAAAAGTTCCGTCCATTTATTCCGCAAATTCCAAGATTATTTTTAGAGTGGAATGCGAAAGATATCCCGTTTACAGTGCGAGAAGCACAAATGAAAATGAATGATTTTTCAGCGATATCATATGTGAACGGGCCAATAGAACAAAGTGAAAAGCAAGAAGTCATTTTAAGTGCAGAGCATATTTCGTTTCAATATGAAAAAAATAGTCCGCTCATTTTACGAGATTTAACCGTATCGATTGAAAAAGGAAAATGGGTAGCTCTCGTTGGAAAGAATGGGACAGGTAAGTCTACACTGTTAACGATTTTAGCAGGGTTACAAAAAGCGAGAAGAGGGAAAGTAAAGTGGAATGGAAAAGTGATACATAAAATTGATTCGAAAGAACGATTTAAAAGTATTGGGTATGTTTCACAGCATCCGTATTATCATTTTACATTTGATACAGTGTGGGAAGAAGTGTATGAACGTGCAAGCGAGTTATATGGAGAACAAGGAAAAGAAATAGCAGAACAACAGCTTAAAAAGTTTTGGTTACATGCGCTTAAAGAACGACATCCACATGATTGTAGCGGGGGAGAGCAACAACTTCTTGCATTATGTATAACGTTATTATCAAAGCCAATGTTATTATTACTTGATGAACCGACAAAGGGATTAGATCCGTGGAAGAAAGAAAGAGTAGGAGAGCTATTTAGGAAGTTGCAAAAAGAAGGTACAACAATTGTAATGGCAACGCATGACATTGAATTTGCAGCGAAATACGTGGATCAATGTATGATGTTATTTGATGGAGCAGTTATTATGAATGATGCACCGAAAGAATTTTTTAGTGGAAACTTTTTTTATACAACATCTATTAATCGATTCATTCGAAAAGAATTGCCATATGCATTAACGTGGGAGGATGTGTACGAAGCGTGTCCAAACGATATGTTGCATTCATAATATGTATTTTCGCAGTAATAATAGGCACATTACTCTTTACTACACTTATCATGGATAGGTATTACATGTTAAGTAGTTTGTTTATATTAGCGGTTATTATGTTACCTTTCTATATCCGTTTTGAAAGAAAGGCGTTTGTTTCACGTGAAATTGTTCTCGTTGCCGTATTAGCGGCAATTGCAGCAGTTAGCCGCGTACCATTTTCTATTTTACCGAGTGTACAACCGACTTCTTTTGTCATTATCGTTTCTGCAATTGTGTTTGGAAGCGAAACTGGATTTATGATCGGTGCAACAGCGGCTATCGTATCTAACATTTTTTTAGGGCAAGGTCCGTGGACGCCGTGGCAAATGTTTTCATGGGGTATGATTGGTTTTATAGCAGGCTTACTTCGCAATACATTTTTAATGAAAAAGTTATGGGGGAGACTACTATATGGGTTCTTCGTGGGCTTTTTATTTGGCTGGATCATGAATTTCTGGGGGCTTCTCGGTTTTATACGTGAAGCAACGTGGGAAGCTGTCATTTCATATTATATCGCAAGTTTTTATTTCGATTTGAGCCATGCGATTTCAAATGTTGTGTTCTTACTACTATTTAGTACGTCTTGGATTACGATTCTTACAAGATTTAAAAGGAAATACGGCATATTAGATGAGCATAACATGGCGTAGAAAAGCATACTCATATAAGGTAGGGTCGCGACTTACATATTCGTTTGCCTCTTTCATGCTTCTTACATATTGTAAGGAGCATTTTTCTGTATATTTTTTTATCATAACGGCAATAATTATGACGTATGCCATTTGAAAAAACTTCCCACCTTATGATGGGAAGTTTTTTCACTCTTGTTCTAAAATATGAACGGTGTAATCGCAGCGTTGAATAGCTTGTTCAATCGCATAAAGGGATTGCTCAATACGAGCGCGATTAAAATCTTTTTCAACAGTCTGTAATGCTTCTTCTAAACAATGTTTTGCTTCTTGTAATGATTGAAAAGAATCTTGTACATATCCGCGAGCATTTTGATGCATTTCATAATCCTCCTTGCATACTCATATATGTATAGTATGAACAGTAAAGAAGAAAATATAATTCGTTATATTTGTTTGACAATTAAAATGAAATTACGTATAGTAAGAATTAAGTGAATATTTTCTTATCCAGAGAGGTGGAGGGACTGGCCCGATGAAACCCAGCAACCGCGATGCAGGTGCTAATTCCAGCAGAACATATTTGTTCTGGGAGATAAGACGAAGATATATACGTAACTTCTTCTTATCGGAGAGGTTTTTTTATTGCAAAAAAACCGATTACGAAAATTTATATTAAGAAGAAAGGGGTTGCGAAGTACTGTGACACTCGAAAAATACGTCAAACTGCGTAGTACAGTTTATGAATATATGATAGAGCAAGATAAGCCAATATCATTGTTAGATATTCAAGAACATATCGTTTCGCATCATGAAGGAAAATTCACGAAAAAGATGTTACATCAATTTTATTTATCAAGACTATTAGATGAACTGAAACTGGATGGGAAAATTACATTAGCTGATGAATATCTCTATGCTGAAAAAGGGGTATTTTATAAGGCGAGAAAAGGGAGCTAAGCTCTCTTTTTTTGAAGTATGTAGAGTAAAAGACTGCTAAAGCAGCCTGATACAGGGAATGGTGTTGAGTGTGTAGTGTCAAAAATTGAATGTGCCTGAAAGAGGCACTTCATATCGGCTGCAAATGAAAAGAGACACCTTCGCCGAATAGGTGTCAGTCGTTTTGTCATATAGACTTGCTATTTGACAGTTATTAGAATAACATGCAGGGGTTGTGGAAGTCAAAAGGGAATTAAAGGAAGAGGTGCTATGATGTACGCTTACTTATTACATGATATAACGAAGTGGATTCCTAAGTACATTATGGATAAAGGTTATGAATATTATGAAGATGGACATGTAGAAGATGTTGAAATACAAGACAAGAAAATATTTGCTTTCGTTACTGGAAATGCAGGAAACTATGAAGTGATTATTGATCTTGAAGATTTTACAGAAAGTAGCTGCGAGTGTCCGTATGAGAATCTTTGCAAGCATATGGCGGCAGTTGTTTATGATATTCAAGATGCTGGTGAGAGTAAGGTGAAAGAGAAACTGAAAGGTTTAGAAAAGGAAGAGTTACTAACGGTACTAAATCGCTTGTTGCAAAGTTCAAAAAACGTGCAAATTGTAGAGAAGATGTTAAAGAAGGGGAAACTTTAACTTATAGAGGGAGTTGTTTTGTAGTGAATGTACTAATTGTATACGCTCATCCTAGTTCTTCAAGTTTTAACGCGGCGATTTTAGAGCATGTGCAAAAAGGATTACAAGAAACAAATCATTCAGTTACGGTACTTGATTTATATAAAGAACAATTTGATCCAGTCCTTGTATTTAATGAAGAGAAGAAAAGACGTGATTTAGTAAATGAAGAAGAGACAGCTCAGTACAGAAAATTAGTAGAAGAAGCGGATTTGCTTTTATTCATCTATCCGATATGGTGGTGGGGGATGCCAGCTATTTTAAAAGGGTTTATTGATCGTATTTTTGTAGCTGGATTTGCTTATAAATATGAAGGGGCCCTGCCGAAAGGCTTATTGAAAGGTAAGAAGGCATGGGTAATTAATACGTTAGACTCACCATTATGGTACGTCGCATTACTATATCGATCAGCCGATTGGATTACAATGAAGAGAGGTGTTTTACGTTTTTGCGGCATTCGCGATATAAAACGGTCAGTTTTTCAATCTGTGAAAACGAGTAAAGTAGAGAAGCGGGAAAAGTGGTTATTACAAATTGAAGAAAAGGCTCGTACATTATGAATGAACTTGCTCGTATTATAAATTGTTGTCAGTATGATAACGAACTTTTTCGTACATATATTAAGTGCTTAGTCCAATTGAAGAAATGTAGCGAAACGTTTGGGCAAATTCAAATAGAGTTAAGAAATGATTATTTAATAAGAGGAATTTGTGAAAGAGAAGTTGATGAAGTAGTAAGGGGAAGTAAAGAATATGAAACATATTTTCTTCCTAAAGCGTTACAGTGGAATTTTTTGAGGGAACATCCACACCTGATCGGAAAAATTTGCGAAGATTTTTTTGCATTTGAGTCATTACATCTTACGGAGATAGAGTGGGAAACGATTATAAATTGCATGGGAAATAAATGATTTATTATGTAAAAAAGCTAGTATAAAACTAGCTTTTCGTTTAAATAAATAAGAAACATAGACTTATGATAAATCCTGCATATAGTAAGTTCACGACGCAAAATCCCATAATATCACGAGCGCCTAAACCAGCTATTGCCAATGCCGGTAATGCCCAGAATGGTTGAATCAAATTCGTCCAAGCATCGCCCCATGCAATGGCCATTGCTGTTTTTGCAGCAGGTACACCAAGTTCAGCACCAGCTGGAATCATAATGGGTGCTTGCACAGCCCATTGACCGCCGCCAGATGGAACGAAAATATTAACGATGCCAGCACTTAAAAAAGTAAAGAGTGGGAAAGTTGTTTCGTTTGAAATGCTAATAAAGAAATTCGAAATAGCCCCTCCAAGTGAAAGTCCTTCACTATTTGCTCCAATCATCATGCCCATAATTCCCGCGTAAAATGGAAACTGAAGTAAAATACCAGAAGCACTTTTCGTAGAGTCTGAAAAAGCACGAATATATTGAATCGGAGTGCGGTGGAAAATAAGTCCAGCAATTAATAACATAAAAATAACGATGTCTAGCGTAAGGTTAAAACCTTTCGTATAAAAGTAATTGAAAATATAAATGAGACCTAACAATCCAACGCAAAGTGTAATGATGATACTATTTTCCATTTTTTCAGCGAACGTATTTTTCCCTACCTCTTGAGCGGCAGCTTCTTCATGGAACACGCTAGGGTCTACTGTAATCGTATGTTTTTCATCTGGATGCATCGCCTTATTAATGAGAGGCATCGTAACTAAAAAGATAATAACGGGAACGAGGGCGTATGGTGAGAATAACGTTTCAGTTATTGGGATTGCTTCTTTAATACTTCCAGCTGTCGTTTTAATTAACGTTTCTCCACCTGTTGCTAATGTAAGAGGGATAGAAGCAGAAAGCCCCGCATGCCAAATGAGAAATCCAGAGTAAGAAGAGGCAATGGCTAGCCTATAATCTAATCCTTCCAGCTGCCTTGCGACTTCCTTTGCATATAAAACAGATACAACAATACCAAAGCCCCAGTTTATGTATGCGCCTAGTAAACTTACGATTGAAATGGCAATAATACCTTGTCCATTCGTTTTCGGTAGTCTGGCAGCTTTCGTTAATCCTTTTTTAATAAGAGGAGCGTTTGCTAAAGCAGATCCTGTCACGAGTACAAGTGCCATTTGCATAGAAAAGGCGAGAAGCCCCCAAATGCCATTACCCCAGTGATTAATCATTTCCACAGGTGCTTGGTGCGTTGCAAACATGCCGAAGAAGATAACAAAAACAGTTAATAAACATGATAAAATAAACGGTTCTGGCAAGAAACGTTGCACTAAAGCGACGCAACCATTTGTAAAAGAACGAAACAAAATAGATCAACCCCCTTATGTATATGTATTACAATTATTCGGGGTTGTTTGAATAATATCCTTTAATATATAGAAAATTCAGATATTTATTCCGGTTGTTTTTATTTGTTTAACCGTTATTTCATTGTGTGTTGAAGTATAGTGCAACTATCTGTTTCAAACATTGCTACTCTTAAGTTACATCATGCTACTTCTCGATTCTTACGGATTTTTATAATCTATAGTAAAAATAAAGTTATAGGAGTTGAAATTATGGAGTTCTATAAAAAGCTAAAAGAAGAACGTTTAAAGCATAACTTATCACAAGAAGAACTAGCTCTTAAATTAAACATTAGCAGACAATCAATTTCTAAATGGGAGCTTGAAAAAGGCTATCCAAATATTGAAACACTTATTGCATTAAGTGATTTATTCAATATTAGCATTGACGAATTAATTAAAGGAGATGATTTCTTGAAAGACAAAATCATTAAAGAAGGAAAAATGGGGGAATTAAAAATGACAGATCAATTCAAATGGTTATATGTAGTGAGTTCAATTTTAGTAGTATTTTGGCTTTTTGTACTGCCTTGGTCCAATTTATCAGGTCTAACATTAAGCATAATTAATCTTATAGCTGTTATTTACTTTGTAATAGTCGTACACTACATTAAAAATAATAAGAAAAAATTTTTTAATTAAATTTTAAAATGAAAGCCGACAGCAAGTTAGGGATGAGCATTCTCTAATTGCTGTCGGTTTTAGTCAATTTAGGCTTAATTACAATTTGGGATACTCAAACCTTTGAAGTAGCGGTAGTATTTTTATCCTCAACAAGAAAAAGCTTCCACTACTGTGGAAGTTTCTCTAAATGATGGGCAATATCAACATACATATTTGAGTATGTTGAATGTATGTCATTACTTGGCGTAGCGTTAGAAGAGAAGTGGACAATTACCATATTCGCTTTCGGATCGAGGTAAAGTGTTTGTCCGTAACTACCTAACACTTCGAAAGCACCTTGTTCATTGTGCGGAATCCACCATTGATTATGATAAGAAATGGAAGCTCCAGGGCCAACTGCAAGTTCACCTTCTTGAACATTTTTTATATCTTCAGTAATAGAAGAAGGGAGAATTTGTTTTCCATTATATTCCCCGTTGTTTAATAGTAATTGCCCGAATCTCGCCATATCTCTAGCAGTTGCATTTAAACCAGCGCTAGCTTGTTCAACTTTTGTTTCATCTGTTACGTAATACGCGTTTTCTTCCATACCAATTTGAGACCATATGCGCTCGCTAACATTTTCAGCTAATGATTTCCCAGTGATCGTTCGAATAATCCAAGCGAGTGTTTCTGCTGATCCGTTATCGTAAGAAAAATCGGAACCAGGCGGTGCAGTTTCTTCTGCTTCTCGTAACATATCATAAATTTTCATCGGGCCGTCGTAATTTTTACCTCGAGGTAAAATATTGCTCGCTAAATATAGTTGTGCATCTTGATTTTCTAACGCTGAGTGTTCATAGCCGTGAGTCGGGTACTCTGCAGATACTTGCATGTCCATTAATTGCTGAAGCGAGGCATTACCGAAAGGTGTATTTTTTAATTCTTTTATATATGTGTCAGCTGTTTTTTCTAAGTCAATACGGTTTTCTTCAGCGAGAGATTGTATCATTGCTCCGGTAAAGACCTTTGCTAATGACGCCATGCCATGAGGTTCGCTCTCGTTATATCCATTGAAATATCGTTCATATACAAGTTGTCCATTATGTACAACGACGAAAGCATCCGTTTTGTTATCGTCTAAAAGTTTTTTTAGAGGAGTTGTATTTCCAAATCTACGCTCCACAGCAAAATCGTCTAAGTTTTGCAATGCGGTAGAGAAGTGAAAAACGTGATCCGGGTTATTTTTCACCTCGTTAATTAAAGTGAATTCTTTCATATGTGTATATGACCAGCGTAAGTACGGATCATCTAGCCAATTTTTTTTCGTCACGTTATTTTTCGATGGGATTGTTTTATTATGTTTGAAGTATGTAAAACCGAGCCCTGTAATTACAAATATGAATGTGATTATGAGTAAGAGTAGGGGAGATTTTTTAAGTTTCATATCGGTCCCTCCTTGTTTTTTCTATTATAAGTATACGCTTCAATTGAAAGAAATACAAAATAAGGAAAGTAAACGGGGAAGTTTACTTTCCTTATTCATGTTAAGCGGAAACTTTTCCGTCTGTATGTTGTTTCTTGAATTTTTGTTTTCGTCCGTGTAATCCATAATAAAGAAGTAAAGTGAACGCAACGATAATAGCTGCGATGAAATACATATTATGATAGCTTGATTGCGCTGCGACGATACCTAAAATGAATGATCCAAAACCGAGACCACTATCAAAGAATGAGAAGTACGTAGCTGTCGCAGAACCACGTCGATGGTTTGCTGCGGCAGAAATCGCAATCGTTTGGAAACTTGGAATTAATGTTCCATAACCTAAACCGATTAACATACCTGCGCCAAGGAACCAAAATGAAGTTTGCGCTTGGCTTAAAATGAACATCCCAATTGTGAAAATAATGATAGCTGGGTAAACAAGTACATTTTCACCGAAGCGATCAAAAATCTTTCCTGTAAATGGACGAGAAATGACAACAACAAGTGCGTATAAAACAAAGAAGTAACTAGCAACTTCTCCTAAACCGAGCTCTTTCGCATAAATAGGAATAAAGGATAAAATACCACTATAAGAAAAGGCTAAAACAAATCCTGTCAGAGCAATCGGAATAGAAGCAGGTTCAAGTAAGTCTTTCCATTTCATTTTTTCTCGTTTTTGTTTGCTCACTGGTACTTCATGCGGAATATTTACAAGTAGTCCTAATAAAAATGCAAGCAATGAAAATACGGAACAAACGATAAATAGTACAGTGAATGAAAAATGAGAAATAATTGTTAAACCTAAAAAAGGACCAATTACCATTGGCAGACTCATAAATACGCCGAAATAGGCAAGTGCTTCGCCTCGTCTATGAGCTGGTGCAACATCTGTGACAATCGTACCAGTTGCAGTTGTTGCCATACCGAACCCAATACCATGTAAGAAGCGAAGAGCAAGTAATAAAAATAAGCTTTGCGCACCGAAATACATCACGGTAGCAGCTAAAAATAATGAAAGTGAAATAAATAAAATTTTCTTTCTCCCTAATTCATCAAGCCATTTTCCTGTAAATGGTCTACATAAAACAGATGAAATAAGAAAAACAGTTGCAACTAAACCAATTTCCTCAGGTTTTCCTTTTAGGCCGTCTATTACATAGACGGGTAAAGTAGTCATAAGCATATAAAATGTTAAGAAGAGAAATAGACTACTAAAACAAGTTCCGAGGAAATCCTTCGTCCAAAGTTTTTCACTTTGCATCGTCATCCCTCCAATTTAATCTAAGTTTTTAATAATTTGTTGTAACACTTGAAATGCTTGATGTAAATCATCTTCATTAATACCTTCTAGCGTCTTTTCTTCGAAAGTATCAACTTCTTCTTGCCATACCGGAATCATTTTTATCGCTGTTTCTGATAAAGAAATGAGCTTCTCACGGCGATCTTTTCCTTCAGTACGAATAATCCATCCCATCGTTTCCATACGTGTTAACGTACGAGTCATCGTTGGTGATTCAACATTTAAATACTGACATAATTCTGTTTGCGTACAAGAACCAGTTTGATTAATACGGAAAATTACAGCCCATTGCGCACTAAATAACCCAGTGGGAGATACGCGTTCATTAAATTTCTTCGTAAACTTGCGAGAAGTCTGGCTGACAATGTGAAAAAAATGTTGTTTTTCGTCCATGTATATTGATCCTTTCAAATTAGTTACCTAGCTAACTATATACTTTTTTATTATAATTGTCTAGTAATAGACATGTTGATTTATGTAAAAATTTCATATCGCTTTTTTGTTGAGAACATACATTCTGCATGTTATTCTTTAAGTAAGTAAAGAATTTTCTTTCTATTAAAAAGAATGGGGGAACTTGTGATGATTAAGCCTGCAACAATGGAGTTTGTTTCACTATCGAACGGAGAAACGATTGCGTATCAGGAAGTTGGAAGGCAAAATACAGAAATTCTTGTACTCATTCACGGGAACATGACATCGTCACAACATTGGGATTTAGTCATTGAAAAGCTGCAAGATCAATACCATATTTACGCTCTTGATTTAAGAGGATTTGGTCAATCAACATATAATAAAGCGATAGATTCAATACAAGATTTTGCAGAAGATGTAAAACTATTTATTGATCAATTGAAACTAGAGAAATTTTCATTAATGGGCTGGTCAATGGGCGGTGGTGTTGCGATGCAATTTACAGCGAATCATCCAACGTTTGTCGAAAAGTTAATTTTAGTAGAATCGGTGGGCATGAAGGGATATCCAATTTTTAAAAAAGATATAAACGGGCAGCCAATCGTATCAAGTTTAGTAAAGACGAAGGAAGAGGTTGCACAAGATCCTGTACAAATTGCTCCAGTGCTAGATGCGATAAAAAATATGAATAAATTATATTACCGAACAGTATGGAATCTATTAATATATACACATAATCAGCCTGAACCAGATCGTTATGAAAAGTATTTAGACGATATGTTAACGCAACGTAATTTCGTAGATGTGAATTATGCGCTCATTACATTTAATATTTCGGATGAACATAACGGGGTTGTAGAGGGAAATAAGCAAATTCATCATATTAAAGCTCCAACACTTGTCATACAAGGTGACAGAGATTATGTCGTACCGCAAGTAGTCGGTGAGGAATTGGCAAAACATTTGCCGAATGCTGAATTGCAATTATTAGAAGATTGCGGTCATTCACCGTTTATTGATTGTTTAGATGTATTTATAAAGCATGTAGAGAATTGGTTAGAACAGAAATAACCCCTGAAATGAACAGTGTTGCATATACTATAACATTGTAGGTAAAAGGAGAGATTATCAATGCAGTATCCGTTCTTCATCGCGCATTCGCCATATGGTCATTACCCATATACAAAAATGATGATAAACCCGCTGTATATGCAAGTTTCACCAGCTGTAGTTCCTTTACAAATGCAACATACGCAGCCACCAATTACTAACGTACAGCAATTTGTATATGGAACTGCATTTTATAAAAATCCGTATTTTAAGCAATTTCATAATAACGTGAAAGCACAAGTTTGGGAAGGATAAGAAGCGAAAAGAATCATTCTTTTCGCTTCTTTTTTATTTTGAATATTCGTACACGCATTTAAAGAAACAGTTTATAATGAAAAGTGGACAGCGTGAGAAGGAGAGGGAAAGGGAATGTCAATGCGTTTTACATTTTGGATTATGGTTGGGATTGTAGCAATCTCGGGTTTGTCACAAGGGATGCTTTTACCGGCCATTGCAATGATTTTTGAACAAGAAGGGGTTAGTTCAAGTATTAATGGTATTCATGCGACAGCATTATACATTGGGATATTAGTTATTTCACCGTTTCTTGAAAAACCGATGCAAAAGTTTGGAATGAAGCCAATTATCGTGATTGGTGGGTTTCTCGTTATTATTTCATTATTCTTCTTTACACAAACTTTTTCATTTTGGGTATGGTTTATTCTTAGATTTCTAGTCGGAGTTGGAGATCATATGCTTCATGTCGGAACGCAAACGTGGATCACGACAACGTCCGATCCAAGCAAAATAGGTAGACAAGTATCGATATACGGTGTATTCTTCGGGATTGGTTTTGCCGTTGGCCCGTATTTAGCAAGCACTGTGCAGTATGGTCTTGCAACGCCGTTTATTATATCTACTATACTTTGTTTAATAGGTTGGCTGTTACTATTACCAACAAAAAATGCATTCCCGGCGCAAGATGAAAGAGAAGTGAAGCATGAATCATCATTTTCTCGTTATAAACAAGTTGTTGGATTAGGATGGATTGCACTGCTGGGACCACTTGCATATGGCGTACTGGAAGCAATGTTAAACAGTAACTTACCAGTATACGCGCTTCGAAAAGGATGGTCCGTTTCAGAAGTATCCTTTTTATTACCAGCATTTGCAGTTGGGGGCATTATTACACAAATTCCGCTCGGTATATTAAGTGACAAATACGGAAGGGACCGTATTTTAACGTGGACGTTCAGCATAAGTACGGGTATTTTCTTACTTGCAGCCGTATTTGATCAATATTACTGGATCGTCTTTGCTTGCATGTTGTTAGCTGGTATGGTCATTGGATCGTGCTTTTCTTTAGGGCTTGGATTTATGACTGATTTATTACCGAGACACTTATTGCCAGCAGGTAATATATTATCTGGAATCGCCTTTAGTTTAGGGAGTATACTGGGACCTGTATTAGGAGGCGTATTTATAGAAAAAATACAGTATACAAGCTTTTTCATTGCGGTTATGATTATAATAGGAACTCTCGCAATGGTATATATGATCTACATGAAGAATCAATTCGCATCAAGAAAAATAGAAAGTAGGTTAGGGCATGACAAAACAACCTAATAAAAAGAAATTTGAAGTACTCGAAAATGAAACAATTACAGACTGCTTAGCACGTATGGAACAAGAAGGATACACACCATCTCGCCGCATGGAAGAGCCAATCTTTCATGAAGTGAAGAAAGACGGCAAAACAGTAGTGGAACCGTGCGGTAGAAAGATTGTCTTTGAGGGGAAATTGAAGTAATACAAATAGTAAATTCTCTTTATAGTATAGAGCCACCCAATTCATTTGAATTGGGTGGCTTGTTTTGTTACTGAGTAATGAAGGAATAGGTAGATTAGGAATTGAATAGAATGAATGGATATTTTCTAGAGAGGATGAAGTTAGTTGTTCGGGCATGGATTATAGAGCTAAAACTATAAGAAGCTAAAATTGTGAAAAGGGAAATAGGTAAATACGCCGAGTGCTGGTTAATCCGTATGCCATCAATTTTGTGATTTGGAAAAAATAACAATATCATAAAACATACTATAAATAGTTATATTTTTTTGTATAGAAAATGCGTAATCGTAACGTTAAATCTTCCTGGAAGAGCAGTTACACTAGCTTTGGATTTTTGTTAGTTCAAAATTCAGTGTGCAAACGAGGTGGAGTTCAAAAATGGAAGCGAATCAAAATGAGCGAATTCTCTATGCAGTTTTTGAGAATGAAATGAAATTACCGATTTTGGATATTACGCACCCGCTGTTCAATGCAAGTATTGATGAACAGGCGTATCATTTGAATTGCCTTAAATCAGCGCGGAGTATTGAATCATTAAAAAAGATGCCGGGTTTTATCCAGAACATTTTTGTGAAAATGTCGAATGTTGATGATTCTTATCTTAGTGGTATGCGTACGTTACTGTACAAACTTGGACCTGATTTAAGTAAGGGGATAAAATTAGGCTTCCGGGACAAGTGGGCGGTAAAGCAAACCTCTTTTATGGGACTTCGGATTAGGCTGAGGGATCTTTGCAGACAGCAGTCGGAACTTTTGTTGCCTCAGCTTAGGGCGTTTCCTGAACGTGGCCTTTGTTTTTTTAATATTGCTGGTGGAGCTGCTGCAGACAGTATCAATACTTTGATTTTAATTCAGGAATCGGACCCAGAATTACTTAAGGGACGAAAGATTGAAATTAACATTTTAGATATTGATACGTACGGCCCTAATTTCGCCAAGCGGTGCATCGATGCTTTGAAGCAACCGGAAGAACGCTTTTATGGCCTTGATATAATACTTAACACAATACATTATAACTGGAGCCAATCGGAGTCATTATTAAAAATGAGCTTGGATCATTCAGGTTGGATTCAGCTCTGTTCATCGGAGGGGGGGCTTTTTGAGTATGGTTCGGATTCGGATATTATTGAGACTTTAGACCGTTTCTTTGAAAATTCCCCAGCGGATGCCAGGGTGACGGGTTCGTTAATTTTCGACCGAGCATATGTTAATCCAGGATACCTTGGGTTTACAGAGTTTATTGGCGTACAAATTAGATATCTTGGATTGGAAGGATTACAGAAGCTTTTAGCTCAAACCTCATGGATTTTAGAAGAATCGCATGAAATTGAAAAAATCTATATTCTGTTTTCGTTGAAGAAAGCGTGAAATACAGACTGTTTATCACGTATGGACACCATCTCGTCGTATGGAAGAGCCAACCTTTTATGAAGTGAAGATAGACAGGGAAATCAAAGTGAAAAAGGTTACATAAAAATGAATCTGTTTTGTTCTCACAAAATAATTCACACATCTAGTCATATAAAAAAACGCTATTGATTCCAATATCAATAGCATTTTTGTTTTTAATAAATATTTAGATCAAAATGAATTTCTGCTTGAATCGAACTAGCGAAATCAAGTATATCTTTTTGTAAATACATTGCGGGTGATTCGTTATTCTCAATTTGAATGACTACCATAAATAGAAATTCTAAATCATATTTTTTCTTAAGCTGTTTTAATGGTTCTGTTTTCTCTTCAAGTGATTTTAGAATAACATACAACTGATTATTTATATTGTATGATTCTTGATAGCCAGTGCTTAAAGCCCAATTAGTTTCTTTTCTATATAGGGTTTTGGTGGATACAAGATTCGGATTATCACGTCTTGCGACAATATCACCTTTTTTATAAGTTCTTGTAGGTTCGATATTTAGGGCGTCGGTAATTGCTTCAACAGGGAATATATCACCCGTTATACTAAAATAAGCCATAACTTTGGTTTTATCCAGAATGGTTCCTCCTCTATTGTTAAGATGTCACTCTTATTACATTATAAAAATTTAAGAATGTATTTGCTAGAAGGTAAATGTGTTTTTGATTGAAATTTGGTGTTGGGATATAAATGATAATGCTAGATATATACCTTTGTAGTAAGGGAGGAATGATACAAAAGTAGGATGATTTCAAATGTATTTATTTGTATGATAAAAACAAAATGTTTTTAAAAAATTGGAATGTAGGGGAGAGGAGTTATAATGATACAAAGCATATATGAAACGCATTTACATGTAAGAAATTTAGAAAAGGCGATAGATTTCTATCAAAATAAGTTAGGTTTAATATTGGCAAAAAAACTATCGAAAAGGCGGGTTGCTTTCTTATGGGTAGGAGAAAATAAAGAACAAATGCTTGGATTATGGGAAGTACATAGTAATGAAGATTTTGAGACGAAACACTTCGCCTTTCGTGTAGATTTAGCGTTTTTAAAGACTTCTAAATTGTGGTTAGAGAAACGTGGAATAGAGGTAGTAGGGAGTCAGGGGAAAGGAAATGAAGAGCCAATTGTCCAAAGATGGATGCCAGCTGCAAGCGTATATTTTTTAGATTGTGATGGAAATAAATTAGAGTTTATTTCTATGTTATATGATGATTCAGATGAATTAGAATATGCAACGTATTTAAGTGACTGGGAAGCGGAGCACCAAGAAGAATAAAGTTTAATCAGTAGGAGTGTTATAGCTTTGTATTATGTTAAATAGATAGAGACAAATAAAATCCCTCAAGAAAAGGCATGTTCTTGAAGGATTTTTTTATTGTTTGTAACTTATTAACGATCTTCACGTTTAGATATTTCAGCGCGTTGAATATAACCATCAGAGAAGCTGAAATAAAGAGAATAGCTTCCTCGATTATATATAAAGCCTTCGCTAGTCATATCCTCTCCGATTAAATCGGGCTCACCAAACCACTCTTTTAATTCATTGATAGAAATATCCATTTTCACCCATATATATCTAGCGTCCCAAGGGTACATATCAATATTATAATCGCCGTATACTGCTATATTAGGTGCATCACATTCTGTACATGGTGCTTTTTTCAAAACATCAGGCACTCCATATTCTTTTTTTACATCAGATAGATCTTTACCCAATGAATTTAATTTAAATGGACCAAACGTCCCATTCTCTAAAGCTGTTGTTAACATTTGTTTCAGTTCTTCTTTTGAATTGATGTTGAAATTATAATCTCTGTTTTTTGCTATTGCATTATAGAAAAATTGTGCATATTGCTCACGCTTCACAAATGTATTTCCGTTAAAATTACCTGCTTCGTCACCTTGTGCTATACGGTTACTACGCAGTGTATTTACAGCTTCATAAGCCCAATGACCTTTTGGTACGTCTTTAAATTTCCCTTGTTCTTTTGATTCTAAATGAAATGCTTTTTGTAATATTACTGCCATCTCATATCGAGTTAATACATCATCTGGACGAAATGTACCTGTTCCATCACCTGTCATAATTCCAGCTTGCGCAATGGCTTTAATATCTTTTTCAAACATATGATTTGCAATATCACTAAACATATTTCCTTGTTTATCGTCTACTTTTAAACCTAAATGTCGATTGACTAAAGAAGCTACCTGTCCTCTAGTGATGTTGTCCCCAAAACCAAATTTGCCATTTCCATATCCCTTATAAATCCCTGCTGCCGCTAAGTAATCAATAGCATCTTTTGACCAGTGGTCTTTCGGTACATCTGTAAATACAATGTTCTCATTGGCAGCTATCTTATAGCTATTCGTAGTTGTTTGTGCATTAGCTGTGCCTACCATCGGTGTAGTTGCTAGTGCTGCGGTGATTACGAATCCGAAAAATTTTTTAGCTTTGCTTGTTTTCTTGCCCATTTGCGCAAGCCTCCCCAGTTTCATTTAACTTTATTAAATATACTCATTACGATGCATGCATTTAATACAACTAAATGCATGCATCGTAATTGTAACATGTAAGTTATAATTATTTGTCATTTATTTCCGTAATGTGGATGGAATTTTGATAATATAACCAAAAATGTAATATTTGGATAATGAATATTCAGCGTTATTTAATAATGGTACATACAGTAAAATGTTCTGTTTTCCATTCTACGATAGAAAACAGAACGTATATTTGGTATAATCGAAATATACTATATGAAACGATGTACATGAGTTTGACATGTATGTATTAAGGTACGTACTACATAACAATAACTACGCTTTATACAAATCAATTGTTAGAAAGGAAAAGAAGTAATGAATCAAATTTCATTTGAAGATTTATTTGAAGAAGAAAACGAGAAAGAAAAGGTGGAGGTAGCTGAAATACCAGTACCTTTATCACCATTGCAAAGAGATATATTGGAATTAATGGATTCTGAAGAAATAAGTGCACTTGAGCTGTGTGAACAATTAATACGAGCTGGAAAAATATCAGATGAAAGATTCACAACGAATAAGCCGAAAGCATATGGAGAAGTATGCTTACTATTAGAAGGATTTGTGAAAGAAGGAAAGCTTATTTTTGTCAAAAGTGATGAGAAAAGAGATAGGGTTTATAAATTAAATGAAGAAATGTTTAACGGATAAGGTGTGCAGGGGGAATTCATTCATTTTTCTCATCAAAAAAGGTGTCAATCTTACTTAGATTGACACCCTTTTAATCATCTAACACCTTACATATTTACGCTTGAAACCAAGTCTTCCTCTATCAAGTTCTTTCTGAATACTTTCTGCAGCATTTAGCAAACTGCTTTTTTTATTATCACGTTTTACTTCAACTATACCAACTTCTTTTGCAATCTCGACTGCCTTTTCGTGTAGTGGCACATATGAAATTGCTACCGTGTTTAGAAAATTATTCATAGCGGATTTAGTTCGTTCTGGCGAATCATGGATTGTCTTTTTCACCATTTCAAGCATATCGGAAATTTTGCTTTCAGAAAACTCATCGTCTTTGCGATTTCCTAAAAGCCAGCAGTAGCAACTCCAGCCTGCAGACATTTGTAGCTCGTCCCCACTTGCAATCCATTTATCAGCAACATCTTGTGCAATATTTGATTCTGATAAAGTGACTGCGACCACATAATCAGACAACATATAAAAATACGCTCCGTCTATCCATCGATCAAAATCAGACTCACTCATAGCTTTCGGGTCCGCAATAATGCCTGCAAAATACATAGCATCGTAGTTGCCTGTGGCATAAAGTTCTTCTGCTAACTCTTGGTTTATTTTTATTTTTTTTGCGATTGGTTTCATAGCACCTGTAGCTACGCCGAAAACTGGCTCGTGCGCACCGTTAGATATGTATATTTTTTTCGTTCGTTCCTTGCCTAGGGCTTCAAGCTCGTGCATAACTGTTTTAAAATCCAAAGCTGTGTACTTCCTTTCTTCATGTAAAAACCATTTTAATTGCGAACAACTAGCCTATATTTTTTATCATGTTTTCCATACTTTCTAATTTTAAATCTTATGTGAGTAGGATGTCTACTTTCTATAATTTGTCGATAGTGCAGATAGTGATTTTGAAAGTCTAGATTTTTAGGATGAAAAACTACTGATTAAAGTTTCACTGTATCTTTGGCTCTTTCTCGGTATTATTATGTTATTATTTGGTAAGAGGATAAATGTAAAGTGAAACATGTGAGGTTGGTTATAAATGATAAAGAAATTTACTAGAGTAGTATTAACTGTAGTTATGCCAATTAGTATGATTGTGGGGTGTGGAAATACTGAAAAAACTGAAGCAAAAGAACCGAAAGCGATACAATCAGAGAAAAAGGACTATACGGATTACTCGTATGGAAACAAAGGTATAGTAGTAAGCGGAAAAGCGAAAGAACGTCAACAATACGAGGTTGGATATATGGATGATAATAAGTTAATTGGGATTGATGAAAATATTGAGGACTGTATCGTTTTAGATAACAAGGATGAAGCAGGTCTTGTTTGGAAGCGAATAGAGCGTGGATCGATTATTGAAGTACAATATGGTAAGGACCGTAATGATATCGTAGGCGTACAATTAGTAGGAGATCGTGAGCCATACGAAATTAGTGATAAGTTTGATCGAAATACGATAAACGAGGTTGTCGAAAACGTTAAAGGGAATTTGTAATAGATGTATTTCGCTAGTATAGGATTTCTTATCATGAAATTATGAATCAACGGCATTTTTCATATGAAAATGCCGTTGATTTGTGTTAAAAATAAATGCTATTCTATAGTTTTGTAGAAAAACACGTATGAAACAAAAATGAATTATTCTTCTTTCGGCTGTTATGATCGACGTAAGGTTATTAACCAAAATAGAAGAGCGAAAGCACTAACAGATACACCTAATATGCATACTCCATCCCAACCATATTTTGCATACGTATTTGTTGAAAGAATTGCACCTGTTGCACTACCGATAGAGTTAAAAATTATGTAACTTTATAATTATTTATTTTTTGAAAAGTAGTAGGGTGTAAGGCGATAAGTGCTTTTGACGGCGATTGCAATTGGTTATTAAATAATGTCTGTTAAGGGGTTTTCTAGAAACTATCATTCGCCTGCTGGGGATAAAATGCAGTGTTTATAAAAAGGCGGAATAACCATATTTTTATACATAGTAGATTCATAGTCTTTCACGAATGAGAAAATAAAGGGAGGTTGAGATATTTACACGAACAGTGTAGGTATCGATTACAGCAATGAATATTAAAAAACGAGTAATCGCACTATCAACAAGTCTAGTAATTTTAGGGAGTGCACCTTTATCAATATCAGCAGAAGAGATAAATAAATCTCATACTGACCAACTTAGTATTGCACAAGGGGAGCGTAGAACGAACGTATTACGTTATTCTAATTTCAATCTAGAAACTCCAGATCACATGCAAATTAATGAAGCAGAAGTATCAGAGAACGAGGAAATTCTTCTAGAAGAATATAAACATAAACATGATGAAACAGAAGAGTTACAGAAAATGAAAGAAGCGAAAAAAGGTCAAGTAGCAGAAGATGAAGCTATCTCAAACATTGAAAAGGCATTTGAACATGTAGACGGACGAAATGATGGCTCTACTCGTGAAATGAAGCCGGTTGAAAAACGAAGAGCTATTCAGTATAGTGCATCGATGACTACAAAGAAATATGGAACACTTGCAGGTGTCCCGTTTGTAGAGTGGATTGTTCCAGCTGGAAATCCTGATATTCGCCCTGCAAATCCGATGAAAGCACGCTACATTACAATTCACGAGACTGCAAACACAGCTCGTGGTGCAAATGCTGAAAATCATGCGAAATATTTGTATAAACAAGCAACGGAAGGTACGTTCCGAACAGCTTCTTGGCATTTTACTGTAGACGATAAACAAGTTTATCAGCACTTACCAACAAATGAAAACGGTTGGCATGCAGGAGATGGCGATGGCTCAGGAAATAGAGAGTCTATCGGTATCGAAATTTCAGTTAACCAAGATGGAGATTACAATAAAGCGTTAGAGAATGCAAAGAGACTTGCAGGTTATTTAATGAACAAAGAAGGTATTAGTGCGGACCACATTTATAGGCATCAACAATGGAGTGGGAAAAACTGTCCTGATATTTTAATTTCTCGTGGGAATTGGACTGGATTCGTACAAGGTATTCAATGGTATGCAAATGTTAACGCACAAATTGATTCGCCTTTACAAGAAAGAAATGAGCTATTTGATTCCAATGAATATAATCCAGCTGAACCTAATATGGAGCTTGTAGTAAATGGTGATGGTATAAACGTACGTAGTGGTTCGGGACTTGAACATCATATCGTTCGTAAAGCTTCAAACGGGGATCGTTACAAAGTGTTAGCAGTTAAAAATGGTTGGTATAAAGTAGGTAACGATGAGTGGATTTTCTATAACCCAAGTTGGATTAAGATAAACTATAATGTGCCACATAAAGAAGTACAAAAACCAAAAGATGATATTACAGGTGGATGGTTTGAAGGGAACATTCGTAAGCTGAACAGCCTAGGAATTATGAACGGTGAAGGAAATGGTGTATTTGCGCCTTATCGTAATGTTACGAGAGCTGAGTTTGCGACATTAATCTCAAATGCTCTCAAGCTACCAGAAGGAAACAAGTCATTTGTAGATATTGACAAAGCGCATCCATCCCTTCATAGCGGTATGAAACGTAGTGCAAGTGCAGGAATTATTAACGGTCGTGGCGGCGGGATTTTTGATCCTAACGCATCTATCACACGTGAAGAAGCATCGATCATGATTGACAACGCATTACAGTATAACCGTGTTACAGGTGAATTAGTTGCATTGCCATTTAGCGATAAACATTTGATCACATATAAACAGCCTATTCAACGATTATATAGCTTAAAAGTAGTTACTGGTGTTGGAAATAATGAGTTTAATCCTAAAGGGACAGCAACTCGTGGTGAAGCAGCTGCCTTTTTAGTGAAGATGTTAGATGCAAGTCAAAAATAGAAAGAATGATAAAGGAGCTATCCAAAATGAGAATTTGGAACAGCTCCTTTTTATATAAGCCCTTACTAAGCCCCTTCCAAGCCCCTTATAAGCACCTACCAAGTAATAAATCACTAAGAAAAAACAAAACAAAAACAACTACAAGAGCAAAAAAGCGCGAAAAAATAAAACCGTCGTTGTAGTAGTTAAAAAAATTTGGAATTCAACTGCAAAAACCAAGCCCTCACTCCTATATGTATATTGAAGGATTGAAATCTGCCTTTTTATGAAAACAAGGGGGAGGTAAACATATGGCGGTGTACCGTAATGTGCAAGTGAACTTTTGGCAAGATGAATTCATATTAGATTTAACGCCAGAGGAGCGTTATTTTTACATATATTTGTTAACTGGTACGAAAACGAAGCAATGTGGAATTTACGTATTACCGAAGCGTGTGGCAGAACTTGAAACAGGCTACAATATGGAGACTGTTGAGAAGTTATTAAATAGGTTTGTTGAATACGGAAAGATTTTATACGATGCGGAAACGAAAGAGTTATATATAATAAATTGGCTACACTATAATCCTATTTTAAATACGAATGTAGAAAAATGTGTGTTACGTGAGTTAAAGACTGTAAAAAATAAAGAATTTATACATATGTTTTTACGTACATGTCTGGAAGAAGAATGGAAGATTCCATTGTTATTGCAGTATTTTGGTATGCCAGAGGAAGAGGATACTAGTAGTTTACAAGAAATTGTTGAAGAAATAAAAGATGTGGAAGTGGAAGAGGACACTCCACATAGTGAAGTTTATAAGTTTTACGAGCAACATATAAGTAGTCTATCCCCATATATCGTGAAGGAATTGAAAGAGTGGATACGAAAAGTTTCAGGAGAGAGAGTATTAGAGGCGCTTAAAATTGCGTTTGAACATAATAAGAGAACGCTCGCTTATGTAAAGGGGATTTTGAGGAATTGGTGTAAGAAAGGACGGGGAGATTTCAGTGGAAGAAAGGAAGGAGAAGTCTGTTTACATGATCCATAACATGAGAAAAGAAGGATTTTTCCTATTCAAAAAGGTTCTTTCAAAATAGAAGCGAATAGTTTGAGGAAGGAGGGGGTTATATGGAAGTTGTTATAAAAAAGAAACGAACTCGTGGTAAGAGAATTTTTATTTGGTCGAGTAGTATTGTTCTTTTGTTAATGATTTGTACAGCGATTTTTTTGAACATATATACGCTTAGATCTGTGCCAAAGATAGATGGAACGATAAAGCTAGAGGATTTACAACGTGCTGTTACGGTGAAAAGAGATAGTAAAGGTGTACCGCATATTAAAGCGGAAAATGCACATGATTTATATTTTTCGCAAGGGTATGTACAAGCACAAGATCGGTTATTTCAAATGGATTTAAGTAGAAGGCAAGCTTCTGGGATGTTAAGTGAAGTTGTAGGGGAAGCAGCTATTGATCGAGATAAGTTGTTTCGAACGCTCGGTTTACGGCGAGCAGCCGAAGCGTCTGTTAGTCAATATGATGGAGAAGCGAAAGATGCTCTGCAGTCATTTGCTGATGGGGTGAATACCTTTATACGCGAGGCAAAAGTGGAAAAGAAATTGCCAGTTGAGTTTACTATATTAGGCTATGAACCTGCTGAATGGTCCATTGTGGATACGTTAACGATTGGAAAGTATATGGCGTTTGATTTAGGGGGACATTGGCACGGACAGGTATTTCGATATTGGGCGCTGAAAAATTTGCCGAAAGAGCAAGTAAATGAGTTATTTCCTACATATCCGAAAGATGCGCCTAGATTGCTAGCTGAACTGAAAAATACAAATGTAGACGTAGCACAAAGTTTTGCAAAAACGATCATTCCGCCAGAGTTTAATGGTAGTAATAACTGGGTCATAAGCGGTGAGAAGAGTGCGTCTGGTAAGCCAATTTTAGCGGATGATCCTCATTTATCTCTTGCCACGCCTTCTATTTGGTATCAATCAAAACTTGAAATGAAAGATTTGATTGTGAGTGGTGTTATTTTCGCTGGCGTGCCAGGTGTTATATTAGGGCACAATGACAAAATAGCATGGGGTGTTACGAATACCGGTCCTGATGTGCAAGATTTATATATTGAGAAGCGAAATCCTAATAATGAAAATGAATTTTTGTATAACGATAAGTGGGAAAAAGCTACCGTTGTTGATGAATCTATTAAAGTAAAAGGCGGGAAAACAATTCCGTATAACGTTACAGTTACGAGGCATGGCCCAGTCATTTCGGAGTTTGCGGATAAAGGGAAAGAGAAAACGAAAACAGTATTTGCTTTAAAGTGGACTGCTTTAGAGCCTTCCGCTGAATTAAAGGCTGTATTAAATATGAATCAGGCGAAAGACTGGAATGAGTTTGAAACGGCTCTTCAAGATTTTCATACACCAACTCAAAACTTTGTATTTGCATCAAATGATGGCACAATTGCTTATAAAGCAAATGGAAATATACCAGTGCGTAAAAAAGGTGATGGTAGTCTACCAGTGCCAGGATGGACAGATGAATATGAATGGGAAGGGTATATCCCATATGATCAACTTCCAAAAGTAATCAATCCAAAACAAGGGTTTATTTCCACTGCGAATAATAAAATTGTTGATGATCATTATCCGTACCATATTAGTAATACGTGGGCACAGCCATATAGGCAAATACGTATTCAAGAGTTTTTACAAGAGAAGGAAAAGTATACGGTGAAAGATTTAGAAGAGTTACAGATGGATCAAAAAAATTTATATGGGAAAGAGTTTGCTCCTATATTGTTAAAAGAGTTAAATAAAGCATCTTTAAATGAAGTAGAGAAAGAGGGCGTAAAACAATTAACGAAGTGGAATTTTTACGATAGTAAAGATGAATCGGCACCGTTAATATTCCATCTATTAATGAAAGAGATTTCAAATACGTTATTTTCAAAAGAAATACCGAAAGATGTGATGGAGTTATTTGAAGGAAAGGCACAAGTTGTTGATGAATTAATTCGAAAAGAAGTAGCAGGAGAACATAGCGCTTGGTTTATGAAGTACGGAGGCTTCACAAAAGTTGTGCATACATCGTACGAGAATGTAATGAAGAAATTACAGAAGGAGTATGGACCGAATGTTGCGGAGTGGAAGTGGGGCGATTACCATCAACTTGCTTTTACACATCCAATCTCCAAATCATCTAGTATGTTAGCATTACTTGCATTTAATCGCGAAAAACCAGTTCCAATTGGTGGAAGTCAAGTTACCGTTCAAGCAGCGAGCTACGGCGATAATGGTATCGTCAATCACGGAGCTTCTTGGCGATTCGTCATTGATACGAAAGATATGTCAAACGGTTATCATATCGTAGGGCCAGGACAATCAGGACATTTTAGAAGTGATTGGTATCATGATCAAATAGATGATTGGGTAAATGGAACGTATCATACGACTTCATTGAATACGGAGGGGATAGAGGGGAAGGTGTTAAATTTAGAGCCAAAGTGATAGGGGGGTGTTTGTGGGGGGACTAGTAATAATCTTTTTGATAATGAAAGCTTATCATTTAGAATATAACCTAGTTCTTAAATAATTTTAACAGCCAGCCTACTATCATTTAATTTGATAGTAGGCTGTTTCCATATTCGATGTTTACAATCGTTGTCTACATAGACTGTTTTTGAATAGGGGAAGCTGCTGGGAGGATTTGTAGTATATAAATAACACCTTCCAGTCTAGTGCTAGTTAGGGAAAATAGGTTATTTAAGGCGTTTGTGCCATTTTTTTATTTAGAAATCTTGAAAAAATTAAGATTCCTTGGCAGTAATGAAAGAAATAAGTCTATAAAAAAATATAAAACAAAGCATATTTATAACAGAAACAGCCCAAATTTCTCATTAGGAATTAGGGTTGTTTTTATGATGGGCCCTCCTTTTACTTTTAGGAACGGATATTTTCAAATGATAACCATTAATGAAATAATGCTATGTTATAATTTTCATAATATATATGAAAAGAAGGGATGGAATGAGCACACAAATAAAGGTAACACCGGAACAATTAGAACAAGCTGCTAAAACCGTAAGAAATACGAGATCATCATTAGAATATATACATAAAGATTTATACTCTCAAATTGAATATATAGCTTCTCAGTGGGGCGGAGCAAGTAGTGATCGTTTCTATCAGATGTTTAATGAAGCAAAACCAATGATGTTTAACATTTTGCAAGAGTTAGATAAAATCGCAGTAGAATTAGAACGTGCAGCTGTTAAATTCCGAGAAGCGGATGAATCGTATGACGGAAATTTAGTTGACTCTGATATTCAAGAAGGAGCCATGTGTGGAAAACTCCCTCCAAAATCAGAAGAATCATTTTTCAATAAAAAAGATTTAAATGCTGCGTGGACTGGTATTTCTACTGGTTTTGTAGATGGTGTTGTAGATGCATGGAAAGGATTCGTAGCTTTAGGAGATAAAGAAACTTGGTTAAATATGCGAGATGCGATTGTAAACTATAGAGAGACTATTCCTGCTGCATGGAACACTGTATCAGATACATTTATGAATAATTTTTGGAATGGAGATCTGGAATAGCAGAGAACATTATGCAGCTTACGCAGTCACTACGCTACTCACAGGCTTTGTTGGTGGCAAAGGTCTAGATAAAGTAGGACAAGCAGGTAAGGTGGCTGCTATTACAGGTTTTACTAAAGGGAAATCACTTGTAATTAATTCTCCGGCATATAGAAATGCATTACATATATTAAACAATTATGAATTTAAGGGTGGTAATCATCTCTCATATGCAGGAGTCGGAAGTATTAAACAGTACTTACAGAAAGCAGCTCCATATACTTATGAGGGTCCAAATGGCCCGAAAACAATAAGATTAAGATTAGGTGAGTTAGCGGGGGATAAACATCCAGTTACAGGCATTCCGTATGATTTAGATGGTTTCCCTATTTTTGAATCTAAAGGTGAGGTATTCCTAAAAGAAGCGGATTTTAAAAAATCTAGACCAACACATTTTAGAAAATGCAATAAAGCATTCTACAAACAAATAATGGAGGACCCTAATTTAGCTTCAAAGTTTACAGAAGAAGAAATTCAAATGTTTAAGCAAGGTGAAACACCAAAGAATTACACATGGCATCATCATCAAGATGCTGGTAGAATGCAACTTGTAGATTATCAGATACATCACGATACTGGTCATACAGGTGGAAATAGGATTTGGGGAAAAGATAGTGACAAATAAGGAGTGGAAAAAATGAATAATATTACATGGTCTTTTATGAGTAAAACACCAGTTACAAACGAAGAAATCCAAGCAGTAGAACAATATTTAAATATTAAATTACCTAATGATTTTGTTGCCTGTGTAAAGAAATATGACGGGGGATATCCTAATCCAAAAGTATTTGATGTACCAGGACAAGATGAGAATGTATTTAGTGATCTCTTAACTCTGCATATAGAAGACGAATATTCAATTGTCCAAAACTATAACAGTGTAAAAGATAGGTTGGTAGCTAAGGTATATCCTTTTGCTAGAGATCCATTCGGTAACCTTTTATGTTTCGATTATCGAAATAGCACTGAATCACCAACAGTAGTATTTTGGGAGCATGAGGAGGAAAACATAGAGGAAGCAATATATCCTGTTTGCTCAACGTTTACAGAATTGCTTGCTAGTCTACGTGATTTTGAAGAAGAAGATTGAGGAAGCAAAAAAACGGCCTAGAATTCTAGACCGTTTTTTTATGATTTACTAATTTTCCAACTATCATCCGTTTTCTCAAGTTCAATTACGATTACTTTTTTA
Source organism: Bacillus sp. BD59S (assembly GCF_007363175.1). Classification (NCBI taxonomy): domain Bacteria; kingdom Bacillati; phylum Bacillota; class Bacilli; order Caryophanales; family Bacillaceae; genus Bacillus; species Bacillus sp. BD59S. The sequence continues at coordinate 2,932,538 of NZ_CP034686.1, read as the reverse complement.
GGATTACTTTTATATTGATGATGTGATTTTTGAAAGAAGAACAAAGGAGTTCTTAACTGCAAAGGTAAATAATGAAGTAAATGTAATATAAACAAAAAACTAATATAGATAAAAATTTGCTTATATGAAAGATATGATTTAATTAGGGCGTTAGAAGGAGTGCAACAATTTCAATCATATCAGGGCAAAAAAAGGAGCGGAAATACGCTCCTTTTTTATTTACCTTACTATTTTTAGGAGGTTAGTCTGAATAAGATATGGATAAAGGGTGAATAGCATTTTTATTGTTGAAATTTCATTAAATATTCTTGTGGAATATATGTGAAACGTTGTATAGAATAAGCAAGAATGCCAAAAATTATAGGGGGGAAGTTTTGAAGAGAAATAAGAGTTTAATAAGTTTTTTAGGAGTGTGTATTATATTGTTTTCTTTTTGTTTTCAAGGAAATGTACAGGCAGCTGTTCAACCAGGAAAAATCAAATCAGGAAACGTAACAGTATGGGAAGTTGGAAATGTGGCAAAAGTGTTAGCTGATGTAGAGCGTTTAAATTTAAATACAGTAAATGTACCAATTCAAGTAGATATTCCGAACGTGACTTCTACTAACATGGTAATTAATCAAGCGCAAAAGCAACAGGCTATTCTTTTAATTCGAGAATTATCAAAGCGTAATATTCAAGTTATTGTGGAACCGTTCCCATATATTCAGCAAGGGAATATTGGGGAAACGGAATGGAATCCGAGTAATATTAATGATTTCTTCTGGAATTGGAAGACGGTTATTCTGCAAGATATTTTTAACTCGATTACAAGTAAATACAATGTGTACGGGCTCAAGATTGCTTCCAATTTCGTGAATATGGAATATGCAGAAGGGTATTGGAGCGATACGATTGATTTTGTTCGCCAGCAGTATAAAGGAAATGTTTTGTATCAAATGAATTGGTGGTTAACAGCAAGCTGGGATCCTTCTTATGAAGCGAAGTTTGTAGAGAAAATTAATCGTCCGTATTTAAAAAAAGTGGATATTGTTAGTATCGATAGTTGGTTTGAAGTTTCAGGGAAAAGAAATCCATCGTATGAAGAGGTAAGACAAAATTTATTTGCGACTACAGTATATAATCGTGGACAAAATGTCGTTCAACAACTAGAACAATTACATAAAGCAACAGGAAAGCCAGTTTACTTTGGTGGATTTAACGTTCCAGCGCGTGAATTGGGCTTGCAAAATCCGTGGAATCCAGATGTTTCTAATGTATTTTCAAAAGACATACAATTAAACGGATGGCGCGCTTACCGTGATGTATTAGAACCGAAACCGTATTTTAAAGGTTTTTCAATTTGGTTTATTGGTTCTCATAATAGTACGCATGCGTATCAAATACATAGTCAAGAAACGGCAGCAGTTATTAATGGCTGGTACCGAAAATAATTTTTATAAAATAGGCAAGTTTTGAGGTTCACTACATATATTTCTAGTGAAAGGCCTTTCACCATCTTATCACCTAGGGGGCAATCATCATGAAATTTTTGTCTTACCTTACAGTAATTTTGGTGATTCTTGGCGGTTTGAATTGGTTATTTGTGGCGTTAGATTACAATGTAGTTGAGAAATGGTTTGGTTCTATGCCGGCGCTTGTGGACACTATTTATTGGCTCATTGGTCTTTCTGCTATTTATCAAATTTTTGATCGGTTCTTTACGAACAAATAGCTATTATTCTTTTATTACTAGAGTGTTAAGTACGATTATGTACTTAACACTTTTTTGTATGTTTATAAAAATAGTTTGCACATGCAAGCGATTCCATTGCGTCTTGCGCCGTAATAATAGAAAACAAATTGACCGTATATTATATTTCGGGTTATAATTCAGAAAGTTTAAAAAATAATAAGATTGATAAATAGGGAGGTTATTAGGATGATGGAGAGGGTATATAATTTTTCAGCTGGACCATCTATACTCCCTTTGCCAGTTTTAGAGAAAGTGCAAAAGGAGCTTGTAAATTATAACGGGACAGGCATGTCTATTATGGAAATGAGTCATCGATCTTCTTATTTTCAAAGTATTATAGATGAAGCGAGTAACTTGCTTCGTGAATTAATGAACATTCCTGATGAGTATGAAGTACTGTTTTTACAAGGTGGTGCGTCATTACAATTTTCTATGATACCGTTAAACTTAATGAATACGTATAAAAAAGCAGGGTACGTATTGACTGGCTCATGGTCTAAAAAGGCGCTGCAAGAAGCTGAAAAAGTAGGGGAAGTACAAGTGATTGCTTCTTCTGAACAAGAGAAGTTTAGTACAATTCCTAAACTGGATGGTTTACCAAATGATGAAAAACTAGATTATGTACATATTACAACGAACAATACAATTGAGGGAACGAAATATGTGGACATTCCACATGTAGATAAAGTACCGCTCGTTGCGGATATGTCTTCAAATATTTTATCAGAACGATATGATGTTTCGAAGTTTGGTCTTATATATGCGGGAGCGCAAAAGAATTTAGGGCCAGCGGGCTTAACGATTGCGATTATAAAAAGGGATTTAATTGGAGGAGCAGATCGCTCTTGTCCGACAATGTTAAATTATGAAACTTACAGCAAAAATAACTCCTTATATAATACACCGCCGTCTTTTAGTATTTACGTAACGAAACTTGTGCTAGAGTGGCTGAAAGAGCAAGGCGGGGTATCTGCGATTGAAGAACAAAATAAAATGAAATCTTCACTTCTTTACAATTTCTTAGATGAATCAAAAATGTTTACTTCACCAGTTGATCCTACGTATCGATCACTTATGAACATTCCGTTTACAACGCCGTCAGAAGAGCTGAACAATGAGTTTTTACAAAAAGCGAAAGAACGCGGCCTTGTTACGTTAAAAGGGCATCGATCAGTCGGTGGTATGCGCGCTAGTATTTATAATGCGATGCCAGCAGAAGGCGTACAGCAATTAGTAAATTATATGAAGGAATTTGAGCTTGAGAATAGATAGGGAGATGGGGATATGTTTCGTGTTCAAACGTTAAATCAAATTGCAGAAAAAGGTTTGCAAGTGCTTAGCGGAGAGCGCTATGAAGTAGGGGGGAGAATGGACCACCCAGACGGCATTTTACTTCGCAGTTATTCTTTACATCAAGAAGATTTTTCAAAAGACTTAAAGGCGATTGCAAGAGCTGGTGCAGGTGTAAATAATATTCCTGTCGAGCGATGTACAGAAAAAGGGATTGTAGTATTTAATACACCAGGAGCGAATGCTAATGCAGTAAAGGAACTTATTATTGCAAGTCTTATTATGTCTTCACGTAACATTATTAACGGAGTAAGCTGGACGAAAAATTTAGAAGGGGAAGAAGTACCGCAGCTTGTTGAATCTGGAAAGAAACAATTTGTTGGATCTGAAATTGCGGGGAAACGTCTAGGGGTTATCGGCCTTGGCGCAATCGGTGCTTTAGTTGCGAACGATGCGTTAGCTTTAGGGATGGACGTTGTCGGATACGATCCTTACATTTCAGTTGAAACAGCATGGCGCCTTTCTACACATGTGCAAAGAGCATTTAGTTTAGATGAAATTTTTGCAACGTGTGATTATATTACCCTTCATATTCCTCTTACGAATCAAACGAAGGGGATTATTGGTGAACACGCTATAGAGAAAATGAAAAAAGGAATGCGTTTATTCAATTTTTCTAGAGGAGAACTTGTAGATGAAAAGGTTCTTCAAAAAGCGTTAGAAGAAGATGTTATTGCGCATTACGTAACGGACTTCCCGAATGAAAATGTAATAAAGATGAAAAATGTAACTGCGACGCCTCACCTTGGTGCATCTACATCTGAATCAGAAGAAAATTGTGCGATCATGGCAGCGCGTCAATTACGTGAATATTTAGAGACAGGAAATATTCGTAATTCAGTCAACTATCCAAACGTAGAATTGCCGTATATCGGAAAGAAACGTATTACAATCATGCATCAAAACGTTCCGAACATGGTAGGACAAATTACAGGATGTTTAGCAGAACATCATATTAATATTGCCGATATGATTAATCGTAGTAAACATTCTTGGGCGTACACAATGATTGATATTGATAACGGAATTGATGATATAATAAAAGAGAACATTGTGGAAAATATAAGCAAAATTACAGGTGTTGTAGCCGTTCGAATGATTGTGTAAAGGAGAGAGGGAATTGGCAAAAATCCGACCGTTTCGGGCCATTCGTCCAGTAGAAGAAAAAGCAGCACAAGTTGCGGCTTTACCGTATGATGTTTTAAATAGTGAAGAGGCAAGAGAAGTTGTAAAAGGAAATCCATTTTCTTTCTTACACGTTGATAAAGCAGAAATTGATTTAGACCCAGCGCTTTCACCGTACGATGATCGCGTATATGAAAAAGCGGGTGAAAATTTAAATCGTTTTATACGAGAAGAAGTGTTCATACAAGACGAAGAGCCAGCACTATACATTTATGAACTGACGATGCAAGGAAGAACGCAGTCCGGTCTTGTCGTTTGTACATCTATTGATGAGTATGAAGATGATACAATTAAAAAACATGAAAGAACGCGTCATGAAAAAGAACTAGATCGTATTCGTCACGTAGATGTGTGTGATGCAAATACAGGTCCTATCTTTTTAACATATCGTACAAAAGAAGAAGTGAAACGTTTCATTGCAAACTGGAAAGAAGAACATACACCAATTTATACATTTACAGCAGAAGACGACGTTAGGCATGTTGCTTGGAAAATAGCTGATGAAGAAGTAATTGCGAGTTTAGTAAACTTATTTGAAGATATTCCTAATCTTTATATTGCGGATGGGCATCACCGCTCTGCATCAGCTGCAAAAGTAGGGCTTATGCGAAGAGAGCAATATCCGAATTACACAGGAGAAGAAGAGTTTAATTTCTTCCTATCAGTTTTATTCCCTCATGATGAATTATCTATTTGGGATTATAACCGCGTTGTGAAAGATTTAAATGGTTTATCAGAAGAACAGTTTTTAAAGCAAATCAAGCAATACTTCTATGTAGAAGAAGCATCTATTTCTCCGTATAAACCAAATGAACCAAAAACATTTGGCATGTATGTAAACGAGAAGTGGTATAAGCTCACAGTGAAAGAGGAAACGTTTGATGCGAACGACCTTGTAAAAGGTTTAGATGTATCTATTCTGCAAGATCATTTATTAAGCCAAGTACTTGAAATACATGATCCGCGATCTGATTCACGCATTGATTTTGTTGGAGGAATCCGCGGATTAGAAGAACTAGAATGTCTTGTAAATAGCGGTGCATATAAAGCAGCGTTCTCACTATATCCGACATCAATGGAATCTTTATTACCATTCGGAGACGCGCGAAAAGTTATGCCACAAAAATTATCGGGGTTTATACCGAAACTGCTTAGTGGGTTTTTTGTAAATTCTTTATAAGTATTATATTGGGTTGTTTGTACATTCTTTAAAATAAATATAGACTTCATTAGTTTGAAAAACCGAAATGATTTTAGTTTCGGTTTTTCTTATTTTAAAAGAGGTTTTGAGGAGGGGGACCAATGAAATTGCAAGTAGGCGAAAAAATTACCTTTGAACGAACTTTAAGGACATTCCTAGTATTACAAGAAATGTCCTTTTCACTAAATTATAGGGTATTTTGCTAAATTTCAAATTCTAAAATGAGTTTACTGGTTTGACCTGCAAACTGATAATGATAGGATCCTCTCAGACTTTCTAAGTTACCGGTAGCTTTAATAATTGTTCCTGGGGAATCTAAATTTCCTTTATCAAATATTCCTTGTTCTATAGCTGTAAATGTCCCATGTTGCCCTTTATAAACTCCTTCAAAGTGTAAAAATCCAGAAATTTTAGCAGTAGCTAAGTGACCATCATTTATATTTGAGTCTAAATAATATAATAAGTATTCAACAAAAGCCTTTCCTTTTAATTCCCCATCAATATCATATTCGACATGAGCAATATTAATAGAGAAATCTTTTTTAGTATCATCGATTGGTTTTTCATCCCATTTACTTACTGTAAATGTTACTTCCATACACGTAATCTCCCTCCAATTATATACTTTTAAAAAGTATCCATTCACAGACATATCTCATAGGAGTGTTTTTATTCATTCCACGCCACTCTCTAAAATAGAAAAAGATACATTTTCACAATCAATTTCTGCCATCGCACCGTAAGGTAAAATAAACTTCGGTTCAGTATGGCCGAAATTTAAATTATAAAGAACTGGCAAGTTTTCTAAGTTATATTCCCTCATAACTTTCAGTATTTCATGTTTATATTCTTCATAATACATTTCGTCTTTTGGTTTACCAAAAATGATACCTTTTGCTTGTTGCAGAATACCTTGCGCTGCGTAATTTCGCAACCAATACTTTATAAAACTTGGTTCTGGATGGTCTTCAGAAGTTTCAAAGAAGAGAATACTATTCTCCCAATGTTTTTTCTCAGGCCAAAGCTCCGTTCCTTTTGCAAATTCCAATACTTCTATACAACCACCAATTAAACGACCTTGTACAGTGGTAGAGCCTTGAAGTAGCTCATATCCATTGTTTTGTTGCATCGTACGTCTTGTATGCTTATTTATCTCTATCCATTCTAAACGCTCACTCGTCCATTCATGAGCTGGTTGAATCTCGCCAATCGTTTCATTTGAAAAGAGAGTTCGATTTACCATTTCAACCGTATATGGATCCATCTCTACATTTTCGGCAAAGTCGGTCAAAATTGCTGGACCGTAAAAGGAGGAAATTCCTGCTTTATGACAAAACAAGTGTGAAACGGTAACATCAGAGTATCCCATAAAAATTTTCGGGTTTTCACGTATTACATTAAAATCTATATAAGGAAGTAAGCGAATGCTATCTTCACCGCCAATATTCGCAATAATGGCTTTCACGCGCGTATCTTGAAATGCTGTCATTAAATCTTCCGCACGAGCCTGTGGATTGTTATAAATGAATTCGCTACCTTTTAAACTATTTGGCATTGGGATAACCGTAAGACCGAAAATCTCTTCTAATCTCTTTACTCCTTGTTCATAACGCCATCTTATCTCAGAATCACCTGCGCCTCCCCATGAAGGACTTACTGTTGCTACAATATCACCTGGCTGTAATCTCTTTGGTTTTATTAACATATGAATTCCGCCCCTACATAATGTAATGAACTACGATTATACAAACCGTAGCATTGAAAAATATGATGCATGTCATTAGTTTCTTCATCATCAATTCGTTTCCCTGCTGTTATGCAAGAATTTGGCAGTATTGTTGAATATAGAAATAATCGATTTATATGTAAAAATCACATTATGCATCATTGCATGAGAAAGAGGGTTGCTATTTTTTATAACCTGTAACTATAATAGTTACAGGTTGGTTGTATCCAATCAAAAATAAAATCATCATGAATGGAGATGTTTCATAATGGGTATGAAAAAATTAATTTTAGCAGGTGCTTTAGGGATTGCAACATTATCAGGAACGAATTTACCAGGGTTAGAACTAACAAAAGTGAGTGCAGCTTCTATTGAATCGAATTTCTCGACGTTAGAAGGACGAGTAGTAGAAGTAGATAACGGTGTAATTGTTGTTAAATCTAAGCAATACGAAGAACCTGTTAGTGTATATATAGATTCATTTTCAAACGTGAAAGTAGGAGATGAAGTAAAAGCTACTGGATCTATGATGCGTAATTTTACAGAATATATGGTTGCAACTGCAATTGAAAATACAACAAACAAGTTAGGCATGCATATGAAAGAAGACGGTTCTCCTGATTATGTAATTGGTGAAGTATCAAAAGTAGGAACGATGGAAGATGAGGGAGACGGTGCTACTAAATATGTCGTAGTCGAGTATCCATCGCTAAACGGGAAGAAAGTTATTATTGATGTTTTCTTAACAAAGGGACAAGTATTTAAAGCGGGTGAGAAAGTGAAAATTGATATGAAGTATGTAGGCTGGGGCGGAAGTTCTATTAACTGGAACACAGTTGACCATATTGAAAAAGTTCATGAGGTAAAGAGCAACGTTGAAAATAATGATGATGTTTGGATTTGGTCTTAATTAGACTAATGTAAATAATAAATGTATCATGCAGTACCCAGCAAGCGGTCATACACATGACTATTTGCTGGGTACTTTTTTGTTTTGTATTTTATTTGAGAATAAGGGATTTTCGATTAGAATATGATATTTAAATCGGAGCGAATTTAAAAAATACAATAATGAAAGAGGTGTTTACATATGGAGCGAAATGAGAATTATTTACGAGCTAAAAAAAGGGTGGAGAATTTAAAAGCGTTTTACATTCATTTAACGGTCTATATATTAGTGAACTTAATGCTTTTTTTCATAAATATAAGTTCTGATTCAAGTAAATTATGGTTTTTATATCCACTTGGAGGTTGGGGGATCGGTATCGTTATACACGGTTTAACAACTTTTCCATTTGGGATATTCGGAAAAGAGTGGGAAGAACGAAAGATTAAAGAGTATATGGAGAAAGATAAGTGAATTTATTTTTGGAATGTATGAATATAAATCTCTACAATCAAATGTTTGATGCGAAGCCTATTCTATAGCTTCGCCTATTTGTTTTGTATTCGAAGTTTGTGCGAGTGAGAGTGTTCCTATTCACTTTTCAGCGTGAATAGCATATGAAATCAAAACTTTACTTGTAGCACATAATAAATAAAGTTGTTATCCTTTTTTAATTACATGTAGATATAGGATAAAGTTGATTTATCATCCTATATGAAAATAAAAATAAACTACTGTTCGATTTGAATATTCCACGATATAATGGTGAGAGTTTATATCTGAAGAAATATTTGCATAAGAAGTGAGGTACTATATGAAAAAAAGAACGACAGACATTATTTTTATTATTATTGGTGCATTCCTTTTTGCTTTAGGTGTCAATTTATTTGTTATTCCGAACGAATTTGGTGAGGGCGGAGTAACAGGTATCACGATTATTACGTACTATTTATTTGAATGGTCACCAGGTTTAGTTAATTTAATTTTAAATGCGATTTTGTTAATAGTCGGTTATAAATTTTTAAATAAAATCACAACGATTTATACGATTATCGCTGTAGTTACGAACTCGCTATTTCTCCATTTAACAGAAGGATGGACGATTACTTCGGATGAAATGCTCGTAAATGCTATTTTTGGAGGAATATTTGTAGGGTGCGGTATCGGTCTAATTATTCGCGTTGGCGGAACAACTGCAGGTACTACGATCTTAGCGAGAATGACGCATAAGTATTTAGGTTGGAGCATTAGCTACGGTCTACTGTTCTTCGATTTAATCGTTGCGTTTTCATCTTATTTCATCATTGGTGCAGAGAAACTGATGCTGACAATTATTATGCTATATGTAGGAACGAAAGTAATGGAATTTGTAATCGAAGGGTTAAATCCGAAAAAGGCCATTACCATTATTTCTGATAATCCAGATGAAATTGCAGGGAAGGTGACAACCTTAATGGGCAGAGGGGTTACCGTGTATTCAGGTCATGGCTATTACACGAAAACGCCGAAGGACATTCTCTATGTTGTTATTAATAAGCAAGAAGTAGTGAAGCTAAAGCGGATTGTTCAAACTACGGATCCGGCTGCTTTCATCGCTATCCACGATGTTCGTGATGTGTTCGGAGAAGGATTTGTTGATATTTCGAAGGCTTAAAAATTGTTTTTGATTAAAATAATCTTAATACTAAAACGTGAGAATCTATTTTGAATAGTCTTTTTTCAAAATAGATTCTTTTTCTTGCAAAAAATCCAATTGTTTCTTAATGTAGTGATGTAGAAGGATGAACAAGAGAGGGTTTAATGAAGATGATACATATTTTATTAGCTGATGATGATAAACATATTAGAGAGTTATTGCATTACCATTTACAAAAAGAGGGGTTTAAAGTTTTTGAGGCGGAAGATGGAAAGGTAGCGCAAGACGTATTAGAGAAGGAAAATATTCATCTTGCGATCGTAGACATTATGATGCCGTTCGTTGATGGCTATACGTTATGTGAAGAAATACGGAAGTATCATGATATTCCTGTTATTTTATTAACAGCAAAGGATCAGTTAGTCGATAAAGAAAAAGGATTCATTTCTGGTACAGACGATTATATCGTAAAACCATTTGAACCAGCTGAAGTCATTTTTCGTATGAAAGCATTATTGCGCCGTTATCAAATGCTGAGTGCTGACATAATTACACTTCACGGAACGACAATTGATCGTAAAGGTGTTGAAGTGAAGTGTAACGGCCAGACGATTTTACTTCCATTAAAGGAATTTGAATTATTATCACAACTAGCTAGTTATCCTGGGAGAACATTTTCAAGAGAAGAGTTAATTGAGTTAGTATGGGGAATGGATTTTGAAGGGGATGAACGAACAGTTGACGTTCATGTGAAGAGACTAAGAGATCGCTTCTCAAAACGAACAGATGATTTTCAAATTACAACAGTGCGCGGACTCGGTTATAAGTTGGAGTTGAAATAAAATGAAATCACTATATTCGAGATTTGTATTTATGACAGTCGGTATTATGCTACTTAGTAGTATAATTGGTTTTTTATTAACAAATGTATATTATCAAGTGAAGTTAAAACCGTATAATAGTGAAAAGATTTTAACGTATGCTGAGGAAGTTAAATCGTTATATGAAAAGCAAAGTGAAGAGAATAAAGAAGCATACTTACAGTCTATTGCGAAATTGGGATATGAAATTTATATTGTCGATGATCAAAAGAATGGAAAGCGTATCGGCAATGCGTTTCGTAAGACGTCTATTAGTGATGATACCGTTCATAAAGTATTGAATGGCGAAACGTTTAATGGCGTTTCTACATATCCGACCCGCCTATTTATTACAGGTTTCTTCGATAATGAGTTAATTAATAGCGTCGGTGTACCAGTGCAACACGGTGATAAACAGTACGCTTTATTTATTCGTCCTGACATTCAGAACCAATTTGGCGAGATGCGAATTTTCTTAGCGGTATTACTTGTGTTTATCGTGCTATTAAGTATCATTTTTATAGCAATTGCAGCAGGTTATATCGTTCGTCCCATTCGTAAATTCACGAAGGCTACGCAAAAAATTGCAAGTGGTAAATATGATATCGAATTAGACGTAAAACGAAAAGATGAAATTGGTACGTTAGCTACGAGCTTTCAGAAGATGACGAAAAGTATAAAAGAATTGGATGAAATGAGACAAGAATTCGTTTCGAATGTCTCGCACGAATTTCAATCGCCGCTTTCTTCCATACAAGGTTTTTCGAAAACATTGCAAACAGAAAAGATGAGCGTGGAAGAAAGAAACCATTACTTACAAATTATTGAGGGCGAAAGTAAGCGAATGTCTAGTTTATGTAAACAGTTACTTACGCTTGCTTCTTTAGATAAAGAAGAGAAAGTGTTGCAAATAAAAGAATTCAATTTGCAGAAGCAAATTAAAGACGTCATTTTTATGCTCGAATGGAAATGGCGTGAAAAAGATATCGCCGTTGAATTCGATGTGCCCGATATTGTTATAAAAGGTGATGAAAACTTACTTCATCAAGTATGGAGTAATATTTTCACTAATAGTATTAAGTTTTCAAACGATGGTGGGACCATTGAGTTTTTTGTCGAAGAGTTAGAGTCTAGTGTTATTATCTCTATATCCGATAACGGAATCGGTATGGAAAAAGAAGAGATGGAACGTATTTTTGATCGTTTTTACAAAGTAGATACAGCAAGAGCAAGAAACGTAGAAGGTAGTGGTTTAGGATTATCGATTGTGCAGAAGATTGTTGAACTGCATCATGGAAACGTTTCGGTGTATAGTACGAAGGGGGAAGGGACGACCGTTCGGGTTGAGCTTCCTAAATAGATGAAAGAGGCTGTTTCGGAACGGCCTCTTTTTTGTTCGTTAGTCTATGTGTAAAGTGAAAAGAGTTGTTTTAAAGATGTGAGTAATCCTATTCCATAATTGGACTTGTTTGTAGAATAAGATTAGGAGGAAGCTTATTTAAAAATGTAGAATCTCTACAGAGTTATAAGATTTTATTGAAACTTTAGCTATTTAGGGAGGAAATTACTTTGAAACGAATTGACTTGTTATTAAACGCACTAGATTCAACATTTGATAAAGAGAGTTGGTATGCACCGTTTAAACATGCTATAGAAGGACTTACAGCCGAACAGGCTATGTGGAAGCCATCTAGAGGGGTAACGAACAACATTTGGGAGAATGTTAATCATCTCATTTATTACAAAGAGAGGCTTGCTGCAAACTTGGAAGGCCGTGCATGGACACATAATCTTGACGGAAATGACACATTTTATCTGACTAAGCAATCTAATAATGATATGGAATGGAAGAAAGTCGTTGAACGTTGTGAAGATGTTCAACATAATTTAAGACAGGTATTAAGTGCAATTTCCGAAAGAGAGCTTGAGCAAAATTCACTAGAGGGGAAATTACTGGATATCATGCTTCATGATGCTTATCATACAGGACAAATTATTCAATTAAGGAAAATGCAGGGTGCTTGGCCATCAAAGCGTTAACTGTCGTTTTAAGTTGGTGCTATTGTTAAATAAAATTTAGATATTCAAAGGACTTTATTGTTATATTTTTAGTGAAGTATTTTACATCCAAAATGAAATAACTATATTTTTAACCCCGTCCCCAATTTAGAACGGGGTTATGTTTGGTTGCTATAAAGCCGCACCTTTCCCGAGCTCTTCTTTAAACCGTACTCCAAAAGTATCTGCTGTAATTTCATCAGCTTTCGGCAATGCCCGTAATTTCGGATGAAGTAGCCATACGAGAGAAATAAATAAAATCCCAATGCTAGCGAGCGCGAAAATGAGTTGGCTACTAAATACATTTGCAGTGTATCCGCCAATTAAAGAACCAAATGGCATCGCAATTGTGCCCATACTTCGCATGACAGAGTTGATGCGTCCAATATATTGATTTGGAATTACAATTTGACTAATTGTCGCAAATAATATGTTGGTTGCACCAATCGGTACCCAAGCTAGGCCGAATAAGAAAATAGACAGCCATTGAAACGGTACAACCGTAGAGAAAAACCAAAAGATAGCACCAGTCGCAAAGCCAATAATAGAGACACGGCCAACATTACGTTTGCCAACCCAGGAACTGAATAATGCACCAATGAGACTACCTGCTGATATAGCAGCTAAGAAGAAGCCGTATGATTTCACACCACCTAAAGAATCAGCGAAAGAAGGGAGTATGGCCATTGTCATACCGATTGAAAAATTGGCAACAACGGAACCGATTAAGAATACGCCCATTAAGGAACGAAAGACGATCGAAAACCCTTCTTTTAAATCAGTGAAATATTGTTTAGTTGAAAGTGATGTGACCGTTTCAGTTTGCTGTGGCATTTTTAATGAAAAAAACAAAAGAGCAGTAATCGCGAAAGTGAAAGAGTCGATTACATATAAAGTGATTGCGCCAAATAGTGCTACTAATATTCCAGAAAGAGTCGTACAAATTAGATCGATGCCTTGATATGCGAATGAGAAGAGTGAATTTCCTTTTAATAATTGTGTTTTAGGCAGTAGAAGTGGTAAAGCTTTTGATTGTGCGGGATAGGCGAATTGTTCGATAAAGGCTACGATGGGCATGATGATGAGTAGTAGTTGAACTGTTAATAGGTCGAAGTAGTGTGTAATAGGAATGATTAAAATAAGAATGCATTGCAAAACTTGTGTGATGACGAGGGTGTTTTTAATTTGCCACCTATCAACGAATGGACCGGTAAGAAATTGAAGTGCAGAAGGTAATAACGTAAGAAAACCTGCTAATCCAGAATAAAAAGGATTACCACTTAGCTTATATACGAGCCACATCGCTGCTACGTAATATAAGCTATCTCCTATGTTGGTGAAAATTCTTCCTAAAAATAATAAGAGGAAATTCCGGTTTTTTAATATGTCCACTTTATCTACTCCTTTATAATAAATTTATTCGGTAAAATAAATTTGACCGTTTATGTAAAAAAAATCGTTTTACGATTTTTCTTCTTTTTTCACAAACTGTTGCATTGCTCGTTCGTCTATTTGTAGTGCAGTAGTAGAAATGTAATAAGATTTCCTATTTGGATCTTTATCCCCGTCTTTTGCGATTTCATTTAATTCAGCCATCAATTGATGAAATTTTTTCACCCACACTTGAAATTGTTCTGGCGTAGCATCAAACTCCCAGCAAGATGAAACGTAATTCCAATCAGCAGGATCTTCGCTTTCTTTTCGTAATGTAAAAGCTTCTTCGGGTGCAGCGAGAATATGGCTTTTCGTTCTTTCAGCCATTTGTAAAAAGATTTGGCGACCAGATTCGCTTAATATTTCTAAATGAGGTAATAGTTCTGCAGCAGGGGTAAAGCCTCTAGCGACAGATTGATAAAACTTTTGAACGATGCCATTCTTTTCTTCTGTATATACAATTTCTATAAAACCGTTCTTTTCTAATTCTTTTAAATGATAATGAATTTTTGCCCTTGGAATGCCCAATTTCTCAGATAGTAGTTGCCCTGTATAAGGACGTTCGCATAGTCGCATCATCATTTCGACACGTAATGGATCGCTCATTGCTTTTAGTTGGCTATAAGTAGTTAGTGTGAACATGGGCTTCAAAATGATCAACTCCTTAAATGAAATTACTCGGTCAAGATTATTTGACTGAATTGTATCAAGGATTTTGATTGTTTTCAATACTTTCTGAAAATTTAATCTTAATCTCTGTAATCTTCTGTTCATATTCCGTTCATATTTCTTTTTTATGATAAGTGCATAGAAAGAAAGAGGAAGGAGCGAGCGAAATGTTTTTAGCTCTGCGTGAATTAAAACAATCAAAATTAAGATACGGATTAATCGGACTGATTATGGTGTTATTATCATTTTTAGTCCTTGTGATTTCAGGATTAGCAAATGGACTATCATATGATAATGCTTCATCGATTCAAAATATGGAGGCAAACAAGTTCGTTTTAGCAGATGATGCGGAAAATAAATTACTTCGTTCACAAATTAAGAAAGACGATGTAGATAACGTAGTAAATCAAGTAGGCGAGAAAGAGGCAGTTCCGTTTCGTGTGAAAGTTTCAACGTATGAAAAGAAAGATAGTTCGAAAAAAGTGGACGTTGCTATTTTCTCAAGTGAACGTGATTCATTTTTAGAGCCGAACATTGTAAAAGGTGAGAAATTAGGCACAGCAAACAACGAAATGGTTGCTGATGAATCGATTAAAGAAAAAGGAATCGATATTGGAGATACAATTATTGATCCTGTTTCAAAGAAAGAATTTACAATCGTTGGATTTACGAAAGATCAAATGTTTAGCCATACACCAGTTGTATATGTAAATGAAGATGTATGGGGATATATTTCACAACCAAACCAAAAAGATTATAGTGCAATTGCGCTGAATACAGATAAAGAAATTAAAAATGCACATGTTATCGACAAAAAAGAAGTACTGCAAAGTATTCCAGGATTTAAAGAAGAGCAAGGAACATTAACGATGATCATTGCGTTCTTACTTGTTATCGCTGCATTACTAATCGGCGTATTCTTCTACGTAATTACATTGCAAAAAACACAGCAATTAGGTGTATTAAAAGCAATCGGTACGAAAAATTCTTATTTAGCAAATAGCTTAGTTGTACAGGCGTTATTCTTATCAGTCGTTGCGATGATAATTAGTATTGTTCTTGTACAAGGATTAGAACAAATTTTACCAGCGGGTATGCCGTTCTTATTAACAACACCGATGATTGCACAATATGCAGCAATCTTTATCGTAATTAGTATTTTAGGAACACTTATTTCGTTATACCAAGTATTAAAAGTTGATGCATTAGAAGCAATTGGAGGCGGGATGTAATGACTTCATTATTGAAATTAGACAAAGTAAGTAAAGTGTACGGAGAAGGGAATACGGAAGTAACAGCCCTTCATCCGATGTCGCTTGATGTGAAAGCTGGAGAGTTTATCGGCATCGTCGGTCCTTCTGGATCAGGGAAAAGTACATTATTATCAATCGCGGGTGCACTATTATCACCGTCAAAAGGGGATATTTACATTCGTGAGCAAAATATTACGAAGTTATCCGAAAAGGAAATGACAGACATTCGTTTGAAAAAAATCGGCTTCATTTTCCAGTTCGCAAATCTTGTTCCATATTTAAATGTAAAAGAACAATTGCTTTACATTGCAAAGCTTAAAAAAGAAAACAAACAAGAATCAGAAAAGCGTGCGGATCATTTATTAGCGGCATTTGGATTAGGAGAAAGAAAAAATCATTATCCAAATCAACTATCTGGTGGAGAAAAGCAAAGGGTAGCAATCGCTCGTGCGTTTATGAACAACCCAGACTTAATATTAGCGGATGAACCAACGGCAAGCTTAGACTCAAAACGTGCACGTGAAGTTGTAGAAATGATGAAACGTGAAGTGAAAGAGAGCCAAAAAGCAGCCATTATGATTACGCATGATGAAAGAATGCTTGATGTATGTGATCGTATATTGACGCTTCGAGATGGGAAGTTAATATAAAGAAAAAAGACAATCGCACAAGTGTGCGGTTGTCTTTTGTATAAGTGCTTTATTTTGAGAATAATGTTTTAATTTTATTTCGTGTTACTAATAAAACGCCGCCTAATACAGATAACATACCTAAAGCCATATTGTTTGATTGCTCACTACCAGCGTTAGGAAGTTCTCTAGCGTTATTGTTTGTGTTCATAGTACCAGTCTTTGTTTCTGTTTGTTTTGATTGAGATACTTCATTAATTTTGTTATCTACATTTTGCTTCGTTGTATGTACCTCAGCTAATTTGTCCTCAATTTTTTTCTCAGTATGTTTAAAGTCGTTGATTTTAATATCTAAGTCCTGTTTTTTCTTTGTTAAATCGTCTGAAACAGTTTGTTTCGTTTGTTTCATTTCGTTAATTTTATTTAGTAAATCTTCTCTAGCTTTTTGCAATTCAGCTAGTTTATTTTTTACATCTTGTTTCGCTAGTTCTAAGTTAGCAGAAAGACTATCTAAATTGCCTTTAATTTTCTTAAGCTCCTCTAACGTGTTACCAGTATTCGGCTTGTTTTCTTTTAGCTCAGCAAGTTTGTCCTCAGCAGTTTGTTTCGCTTTCTTTAACTCAGCTAATTTTTCATCTACCTGTTTTTTAACTTCCTTAAGTTCATTCACCTTTTGATCGATGTTCTCTTTATGTTGCTTCATTTCATTCACTTTTTCATCGACAGTTTGTTTATGTTCTTTCATCTCATTCACTTTATTATCGATATTTTGCTTATGCTCTTTTACTTCAGCAACTTTATCTTCTACTTGCTTTTTATGCTCTTTAATTTCAGCGATTTTATCTTCGGCGATTTGTTTGTCTTGCTGAAGTTTTGCGTCTAACTCTTCTTTACGTTGCTTAATTTCGTTAATTTTTTCATCAGCAACTTGTTTACGTTCATGTAGTTCATTCACCTTCGTATCAACATTTTCCTTAACCTTGTTAAGTTCATTCAATGTTTGATCCACGTTTTCTTTGTGCTGCTGTAATTTCGCATCTAACTCTTGTTTATGTTGCTTAATTTCAGCTAATCGATCTCCTGTACTTTGCTGAGTAGTAGAATCAGTTACTTCTGCATGAGCAGAATTTGCACCAGCAATCATTGCCAGAGCTAGTGTAGACGCAGCGATTGTTTGTTTTGTTTTCATATTTTTGTACCTCTTTTCTTTCATATGCATGAACTGTTTTGTGTAAAAATGAGCATATAGAAGTAGATTATCTTATCATTATATACCATGTTAAGTGGTTAGAGGAAGGATTTGCATAATAATCTATCATTATGTAATTATTAAATTCTTTTATTTTGGGGTAGGGGACAAAACCTTAGCTAGATGAATAATTTCTTCTATAGTAGAGTTTACATCTTTGCTATTACGAATTACAAACAAATAGTCAGCTTCGTTTTCTATAGGATCCACCACATCTTCATCTAGTGATTCAGCCTGTTGTCGATCTAGTACTTCTTTGAAACTAGAATAACCACCTCTAAAAATATTGGTACTTCGTGTGCTTCGAGCCACTCTTTCGTAAAGTACATCATCTGGAATGTCAAAATGAACGAGTATGCGTACATATTCATTTTGTGGAAATAATTCGTTTAATAAATATAATCTTCCGTTTTTACTACGATTGGAGTTACTAATAATAAGGTGTAAATTTGTATGTCCTTTCGCATAATCAACAATGAATTTCGAAAGACCGTGCTTAAATGTATTAGCACCTTCAGCCGGCTGTAATTTTTCGTAATGCGTGTTAATAAATTCAGCTTGGTTATCTTGATCCATAACAAAAGAGTGGGGTAACTCTTTTTCTAAAGCTTTTGCAAATGTAGTTTTACCGCTGTGTGTTTTTCCTACCGTAATAATGACGAATCGTTTCATATTGGCCTCCATGTTTGTTGTTATAATTTGGTACATTCTGTGCGAATCGATAATTTTCCTGCTAGAGAATATACAAAGTGACGGAGTGATAGTAGGCTGGAAACTTGACAAAAAAACTTATTTATGCTATAATTTACCAATATAAAAATAAAGTGTATAATAGGGTTCTCCTGGCCAGGGGAATCCTATTTTTGTTGTAAAAATGAAGGAGAGTGTATGTACGTGAAACAAGGTGAAGCAAGTGTAACGTCGTTAGTATCAGCTTTCAGCAGGGCATATCATAGTGAATTTGATAATCCGAAAATCTTTGATGATTATATCGCTAAAGAATTTATATCGCCAAAAGAACGAAGCGATATTGAAACGAATATGGTTCAAGGGATACATTTTTTCAATACAGACATTGCTGAGCGGTTTCGAGATAATCCGAAAGAAATATTAAAATGGATTACACAAGTTCAATTATCACCAACACCTTTAGCACGTGCGGCATATTGTGAAAGAGTATTACTACATGAAATTACATTAGGCGCAAAACAATACGTCATACTCGGTGCAGGCTTAGATACGTTCAGTTTCAGACACCGAGAGTTAGAAAATAAATTAGAAATATTTGAAGTGGATCATCCTTCTACGCAGCAGTTTAAGAAGGAAAGAATAAAAGAAGCAGAAATTGAAATTCCAAACAACCTTCATTTTGTTTCAATGGATTTCACAAAAAGATTTTCCTATGAAAAGTTACGGAATGAAGGATTTGAAAATAAAAAGACTTTCTTTAGTCTTTTAGGTGTTTCGTATTATTTAACGAAAGAGGAACTTTCCAGTTTAATAGAATGTCTATTTGAGATGGTTCCAGAAGGGAGTTCTATCGTTTTTGATTATCCCAATGAAAACTTATTCACGGAAAAAGGACTGTCCAATCGAGTGGCAAACATGGTGAAAATGGCTGCGGTAGGCGGAGAACCGATGAAATCATGTTTTTCTTATACCGAAATGGAAGCACTGTTAGAGAAGGCGGGCTTACTTATTTATGAGCACTTATCGCCAGAAGACATAAATACATTATATTTTGAAGGACGAAACGATTATTTAAAAGCTTTTGAGACGGTACATTATGTGCATGCGGTGAAGAAGTAAGGAATTAGTAGGCATGGGGAGGAATCTCTATGTCTTTTTTTGTGGAAAACAAGAGGATGGGATTTATTGAAAAAGATAATGATAGGTATATTGCTACATGAGTTACTACATCTAAATGAATATCAGGAAGAATGTGGGGTGTATTTGTGTAAAGAAACAGAATATTCAACAAAAATTCACAATTATGTTATATAATGATTTTAATAAACCATATTTTAGAAATTAACCCCGATTGTGTAGAAATTATATTTTGTTTGGATAAGCTAAAATGTTTAGCTAAAAGAACTTGTAGTGGGGCTTGCTACAAGTTCTTTTATTTGTAAAATTTCTATTGGGTGAAATATGGAAAAAGGGAGGGTGTAAGTTTGATAAGAAATTTAAAGAAAGCAGCACTTAATTCGTTAGATGGGAAATGGGGCGTAAGTATAGGGGGATCGGCGTTATACTATTTTGTACCAACTTTAAGTGCATCAGCAATCGCTAGTTTTATATTTTTAATATTTGGCCTGTTTATTGGGGTAATTGGTTTGGATGTTTTCTTTATTTATTCAATTGGTGGGCAGCCACAAGTAGATCCAACAGCAATAGTTTTACTTATTCTAAGTTATTTTTTTATAGGACTGATTTGTTTTTTTATTTACAGTGTCATACAAGGTATCTTTAATTATGGGTATTCTGTTTTCACCTTACGCTTAGGTAAAAATGAAGATGCTAAGGTGGACGATATATTTGTAGGGTTTAGGAAGAACAATTTGTTTAGAGCAATGAAATTAGGAGTATTGCAGGCTATTTTTCTATTTTTATGGAGTCTGTTATTAATTGTTCCAGGTATTATTAAATATTTTTCTTATTCAATGTCATATTATATTTTAATAGAGAATCCGGATTATACAGCGAGTGAAGCATTAAGGGAGAGTAAAAGAATAATGAAAGGACATAAGTTCAAGTTATTTGTTCTTTGGTTATCTTTTATTGGTTGGTTTTTATTAACTGCATTTATAGGCATGTTTACATTTAATCTATCATTCATATTCATTTCCCCTTATTACAACACAACTGTCTCGCATTTTTACTTAGACTTAATTAAGAAACAGGATGATAGAGAAGCGAAGGTAAGTATATAAAGAATATAAGTAGTAAGAAAATATGTATAATGTATATTTTCTCGATTGTGGACATGCAATTAAGCATATCCCTTTTTAATGTGATATTGAAAGAAATAAAGAAGCTGCAATTGGATATGTTTTACTTATAATAATTTGGATAAGGATGTTATAACATTGGAGGAATTTAAAATGGGAAAGAGTGAAATGTTTCAAGATTTTAATTTTAAATTAGTAGTAATTGAAGCTTTATTAGATAAAGAGCCACTATTTCAAAAGGAATTGAAAGATTTAATAGATAAGTATACGAATAATTTCGAATGGTATGCAGGAGCTGGACCAATTGTTGAAATCAGAGATTTTTTAGAAGAGTTAACTTTGGAAATAAGTGATTTGGAAAAGATTGAATCCCTTTGCTTTGATGGTGGGAATGAAATTTATCATATTTTAAAGCCTGATTGGGACGGTGAAGACAGTTTATTTGATGTTATATCTGTTGAAGGATTTCAAAATCTAAAAAATTTAAAAACAGTGGAATATATTTCAATGTGTTACCCAAAAGTATTAGAACCATTTAAACAAGCTGGAATAGAAATTGAGGATTAATGAGGGACAAGTTATATAATAATGGAAGTGATTCTTATTTAGAAAGAGTCACTTTTTCTTATGCAACGAACAAAGCAGAATGGAGGATACTATGATACTAATTGATAAAGATGGTGAAGGCTACTGGAGTAAAACTGTTGATTTAGGCATTTTAGGTAAATTCAATAGCATTTTTATAGATTTAGATGGATGCGATATAACAGGGGCGACGGATAATATGACTCAAGAAGAAAAGGTAGAAAAGGCTACAAAATATTATGGTAATAGATTCAAAGAGTTAGAAACAAATGTTGGATTTATAAATGAGCAATTTCTAATGTGGGTTATAACGCATTTATGCGATATAGAATATCCATTTTGGGAATTTGGTGATGAAGATGAAAGTAGTGAAGATTATCCAGATTATATAGTAAAAGAAGAAATAAAAAGATTCGAAGATGAAAATGGACAATTGCAACATGATCCGTATAGTCCAAGTCCGATTTATAGAGAAATTCAAAAATATAATGCATATAATAATGAAGATAATTTATTAAGCTATGAAATCATAACGAAATATTTACCGGTTCTTGATTTCAAAAAACTTGTAGATACAATTAGACCTAATAGTATAAATACATTTGAAGATAACATAAACTTTCAAGTGAGTAGTGAGGCTTGTGGTGGAATGTTACTTTGTGCTACTTACGGAACAATTTATGCTAATAATGAGCTAGAAGTTACGCATAATTGTTAGTACAAAGATTACTGATAGGTATATTGCTACACATCTATTAACTGAAAAATATTAATTACAATCGGGCGTAAAAAAGTGATTCATAGTAAAAAATGGATTTTTCACTATTCAAATATGGTTACATCTGAATTTAATGAAGATTTCTTCTACAAAAGTAGTAGCTTTTTTGGAAACAAAAGAGAAAATAGAAGATGTTAAAATGACATGTATATACGTTCCATATATTTATATTTGCTGCGCAATAAACTATCATCTTACATAAGTTTATACCACATATTCACTTTTATT
Source organism: Bacillus sp. BD59S (assembly GCF_007363175.1). Classification (NCBI taxonomy): domain Bacteria; kingdom Bacillati; phylum Bacillota; class Bacilli; order Caryophanales; family Bacillaceae; genus Bacillus; species Bacillus sp. BD59S. Next base: position 2,910,125 of record NZ_CP034686.1, on the reverse strand, counting down.
TACAAAAAAATACTATTAATTATTTTTGGATAATTGTTATAATATAATTAAATTGATATAAAAGTTTTTTCTAGATTATGTATTTGAAGAATTCTCATGCAAAAAGAGCCAGTTCTCAAGTAGAGAACTGGCTCTTTTTTGAAGAAAAATAGAATTAGATGTACATAATGGGATAGCAGAATTCCACAAAAGAATCTGTATGTATCCACAACAGTAGTTATATATGACGGAATTTTTGAACTTATAAAAAGATTAAGAGGCGATAGAAAATGAAAAGATATATTAGTATAAAAGGCATTGGCACATATCTTCCAAAACGAAAAGTAGATTCTCTTGAAATAGATCGTATGCTAGACGTACCAGATGGCTGGACGTTAAAAAAAGCTGGGGTAAAAACACGATATTTTGTTGATGGAGAAACGTCTTCTTATATGGGGGCGGAAGCTGCAAAAAAAGCTGTAGAAGATGCGAAGTTAACATGGGATGATATTGATTGTATTATTTGCGGAAGCGGAACGATTCAACAGGCGATTCCTTCTACTGCATCACTTATTCAAGAACAGCTCGGGCTACAGCATTCTGGTATTCCATGTTTTGATATTAATTCAACATGTCTAAGTTTCATAACAGCACTTGATACAATTTCATACGCAATTGAATGCGGGAGATACAAAAATGTTGTTATTATTTCTTCTGAAATTTCTTCTGTTGGATTAAATTGGGGACAAAATGAAAGCAGTATTTTATTCGGTGATGGTGCGGCAGCTGTTGTCATAACAAAAGGCGATCACTCATCTTCTATTATTGCTTCCCATATGGAAACATATAGCTCTGGTGCGCATTTATCAGAAATTCGTGGCGGTGGAACGATGATTCATCCTAGGGAGTATAGTGAGGAACGAAAAGAAGACTTCTTGTTCGATATGAATGGAAGAGCCATTTTTAAACTATCTTCTAAGTATTTAATGAAGTTTATCGACAAGCTCCTTATGGATACTGGTTATTCTCTAGCCGATATTGATTTAATTGTTCCTCACCAAGCAAGTGGACCAGCTATGAGACTTATTCGTAAAAAATTAGAGGTTGATGAAGAGCGCTTTATGACCATTTTTGAAGACTACGGTAATATGATTTCCGCATCTATTCCAATCGCTCTTTTTGAAGCCATTAAGCAAAAGAAAGTGCAACGCGGAAATAAAATATTATTATTAGGTACTTCTGCAGGACTTTCTATCGGGGGCATCCTTCTTGAATACTAAGAAAACAGTATTAATTACAGGGGCACGTGCACCAGCAACTTTGCATTTATGCAGACTGTTTCATAACGCCGGACATACCGTTATTGTTGCAGATAGTATTCCGTATCCGTTAAGTAAAGTTTCAAAAAGTACGGATTACTTTTATGAAATCCCATCTCCAAAGTGGAAAACAAATGAAAGTATTCGTGCGCTACTATCCATTATTCAACGTCACAATGTAGATTTGCTTATTCCTACTTGTGAAGAAGTATTTTATATATCTAAATATAGAGAGGAATTAAGTGCATTTTGTCATGTATTAGTAGATGATTTTCAAAAACTTTCACTACTGCATAATAAGTGGGAATTTATTCAGTTTGTAGCGAATTTAGGGTGGCAAGTACCTGCAACATATAGAATAGATGATGAAGAAGCGATAAGTTCAATGATGCACAAAACACCCGCTCATACTCCTTTTGTACGAAAGCCGATTTACTCCCGGTTTTCTGATAAAGTGGAATTTATTACAAAAGAGGCTGCTCTAAAAGAAAGCATGATACGTAAGCCGAATTATATTATGCAAGAGTTTATACGAGGAACACAGCATTGTTCTTACAGTATCGCACAATCTGGGGAAGTGTTAGCGCACTCTACGTATAAAACAGAATTTACGGCAGGCTTAGGTGCTACCATTGCGTTTCAGCATATGAATCATCCTAAAATTGATCAGTTTGTTACGCATATTGTAAAAGAGTTAAATTTCTCAGGACAAATTGCCTTTGATTTTATCGTTACAGAGAATGGAGATGCGATTCCAATTGAATGTAATCCACGTACTACAAGTGGATTACATTTATTCGATGAGGAAATATTGCCGGCTTTCTTTCATGAAACAGTAAACAATACACGTATTCCAAGACCAAACTCTGAGTGCGCAATTCGGTTAGCGATGCTTTTATATGGATTTCCTTATTTAAAAAGTAAACAAAAACGTAAGCGATGGTTAAAAGTTCTATGCTCTTATCCAGATATCGTTTATCGTCACAATGATTGGAAACCATTTTTTTATCAGTTTTTTAGCATGTATAAATTATGGCGTGAAAGTTATAAATATGAACGGACTATTTTAGAGCAAACAACATATGACATATCGTGGGATGGTGAAGATTTATGAAAATGCTAGTAACTGGTGGAACGGGCTTTCTAGGACAAAAACTCGCCTTTCGACTGAAGAATATGGGCTATGAAGTAACGGCAACAGGGAGAAATAAAACAATTGGTAAGGTATTAGAACAAAATGGAATTGAGTTTGTTCATTGTCCTCTTGAAGACAGGGATCGTGTGCTACAAGTTTGTAAAGATAAAGATTATATCTTTCATAGCGGGGCACTTTCTTCCCCTTGGGGCAAATATGAAGATTTTTATAATGCGAATGTGTTAGGAACGAAACATATTATCGAGGGATGTCAAAAGTACGGTATAAAACGCCTGATCCACGTATCAACACCAAGTATTTATTTCTATTATGATGAGCGACAAAATGTAGTAGAAAACGCGAAACTTCCTGCTACATTTGTAAATCATTATGCAACAACGAAGCACATGGCTGAACAAGCTATTGATCAAGCTTTCATGCATGGTTTACCAGTTATCACAATACGTCCGCGCGCTTTATTCGGACCAGGAGATAATGCGATTCTTCCGCGTCTTATTAAAGTATGTGAAAAGGGTGCTTTACCGAGAATTGGTACTGAAAATGTTCTCGTTGATATTACGTATGTTGAGAATGTTGTAGATGCTTTACTTCTTTGTATGCATTCCCCAAAACATACATTAGGTCAAAAGTACAATATAACAAATGACGAACGTGTAAATTTATATGAGGTCATAGAAAATGTAATGAAGCGTCTTGATAAGGAAGTAAAATATAAAAAAATTTCCTACAAAACCGCTTTTTCACTAGCTGCTATACTAGAAGGAATCTCAAAAACTATTTTATTCGGAAAAGAACCTATTCTTACAAAGTATACTGTTAGTGTCCTTTCAAAAAGCCAGACATTAAATATTGATAAAGCTAAAGAAGAACTAGGATATGCTCCAAAGGTTAGTATAGAAGAAGGAATTACAAAATTTGTAGACTGGTGGAAAATACAATGAAAATCAAATCTTTAAAGCTATATGATACAGGATATTGCACACATCCAGAAAAAATCGCATACTCCAAGGGCAGTTGGAAACAAATTTGTTTTCCAGCAACAGTAGGATTACTCCAGCATCCAGAATTAGGATATATTTTATTTGATACTGGATATGCAGGACACTTTAAAGAAGCGACAAAAAAATTCCCTTACTCTGTATATGCAAAACTGACGCCTGTTCATTTTACGGAAGCGCAATCGATTAAACAGCAACTTCTTCTTGATGGTATTCAGCCAGAAGAAATTAAATATATTATTCTTTCTCATTTTCATGGCGATCACACAGCTGGTTTACCCGATTTTCCAAAAGCGAAAATACTAACCTTCGCAAAAGCTTATGAGGATATTAAAAAGAGAAGTAAATTTGGTGCCCTATTAAAAGGGTGTCTAAAAGATACACTGCCGATGGATTTAGAGCAGAGGATGTCATTCATTGATCAAACTCCATCCCTTAACTTACCTTCTACATATGGAAAGTTTGAAGAGGGGTATGATGTATTTGGTGATGGTTCATTATTTGCTGTTGATTTAACAGGACATGCAACGGGACAATTTGGTTTATTCGTTCATTTACAGAGTAATAAAATTGTCTTTCTTTGTGCAGACGCAGTGTGGCTAAGTAAAACGTATCAAAACCTTGTATTTCCTAGTAAGATTGCCAACCTTTTAACGAGCGATCCAAAGTCTTACCGAAAGAATATCGAGAATTTACACCATTTATCACAAACATCACCTGAGATTGAAATTGTACCAACTCATTGTGAACATACATGGGATAAAATTAAAGCAGGGGTGTACTATGAATAAACTAAGTATTCTCAAGCAATACTTGAAAACAAAATATGGCTCGAGATTTTCAAATCGTAAACAGTTGGAACAGTTTCATAAACAACAAATAGAAAAACAACTTTTGTTCACGATAGAGGCGTCGCCTTTTTATCGCCAGTTATATACGCCGTTTTTACATGAAATTCAAAAGGGGAATTTGGCTGCACTCCCAATTATTGATAAAGAAGTAATGATGGAACATTTTGATACATTAAATACAGTACATATTTCAAAGGAAGAAGCGTTTCATGTAGCATTTGAAGCAGAAAAGACCCGGAATTTCTCACCAACCATTCGCAATATAACTGTCGGTTTATCATCAGGCACTAGTGGAAATCGTGGGGTTTTTCTCGTTTCCGAGGAAGAACAAACGTTGTGGGCTGGCTCGATTATTGGAAAGGTGCTTCCTTCCAGCATTCTACATAAACACACGATTGCTTTTTTCTTACGTGCAAATAGCAATTTATATGAAGCGACAAAAAATAAGCGAATCTCATTTCATTTTTTTGATTTACTAGATTCGTTTCAGCAGCATATCACGCGATTAAATGAAGTAAAGCCATCTATTTTAATTGCACCTCCGTCTATGTTACGGAAAATCGCTTACTGGCAGCAAGAAGGACTGATTACAATTTGTCCAAAGAAAATTATCTCTGTAGCAGAAGTGCTTGAAGATATTGATAGAGACTTTATTCGTGCAACTTTCAAGCAGACAGTACACCAAGTTTACCAATGTACAGAAGGTTTTCTTGCTACCACCTGCGAGCAGGGGACATTACACATGAATGAAGATCTCGTTCATATTGAAAAAGAATACTTAGATCAAGAGAAGGGGATATTCGTTCCCATTATTACTGATTTCATGAGGAAAACACAGCCGATTATACGCTATCGTCTCAATGACATATTAATTGAGAAAAAAACGCCGTGCAGCTGCGGCTCACCTTTCTTAGCATTAGAACGTATTGATGGTCGATGCGATGATATATTTATTGGAATAAGTGAAGTGGATCATAGTGAAATATTTATTTTTCCAGATTTCATTAGAAGAGCAATTTTGTTTGCATCTAGTGACATTCAAGAATTTAAAGTAATACAACATAGCGTAGACAAAATTGAAATTAAACTTAAATCACTACCTGAAAATCTCGAATTATGTCAATCAAAGGTAATGCAAGAATTACATACACTATGGTCTACGAAAAAGTGTACGATGCCACAGTTCTTCTTTTCACATTACGATATTCAAGTATATGATAAAAAATTAAAAAGAATAGAAAGCCTTGTAAGACGTGGTGAATATAAATGATTCAGTTACATGATGTTCATTCTTTGCATAGTATTGATTGGGAAACCAAAAAAGATGGAGCATATGTGCGAGATAGTTTCCTGCCTCTTTTTCAAAAGGGCGTTCCAGCATTTATTAAAAACGTTAACACGGAGCTCTTTCTATTAGAGATTGATGATCTCATCTTGCCAGTTACTCTTAATAACGCAGAGTTCGAAAATTCATATGTATGTTCTCCTTATACGCATTACGTATCTTATGCGTTAGAAGAGCTATGGGAGTTGAAAAAACCATGGCTAGAGAAGCTATTAACCTATCCGATTCATCTTATGGGAACTTGGCTAAGACGAACGAATATAAATAAAGTCATTGTCGTAAATAATTGGATGCTTTCAACAAATCTTTATCACTCTATCAACGAACAACAAATCGAACAAATAACGAAATTATTAGTTAAAAAATTTCCAGATCATACCATTCTATTTCGCTCTTTAAATAACAAATTATATCCCGTAACGACAGAAGCACTAGCTACAGTCGGTTATAATAAAATTATGTCTCGTTCTATATACTTATTTGATCCGAAACACTATAAAAAAATGAATAGAAAAAAACGAAAAGACTTATTAAATGATAAAAGTTTATTAGAGAAAAGCAATTATGAAATCATTACGAATGAAGAATTAACAAAAGATGATATTTTACAAATTTCCCAGCTATACAACCAACTATATATTGAAAAATATTCCGCCCATAACCCAATGTTTACACCCGCTTATTTATGGAATGCTCTTCAGCATCGTTTATTTGAGATAAAGGCCATAAAAAAAGGGGATACAATTGATGGTGTCATTGCTTATTTTATTCGGGATGGAGTTATGACAACGCCGATTCTTGGCTATCATACAAACTCTGATCAGCAACAAGGTTTATACCGTATACTTTCCCTCCTTATTACAATGGATTCTATCGAAAAAGATTTAATTTGTCATTGTAGTGCTGGAGCTGGAGAGTTCAAACGAAATCGTGGTGCAACACAGCAGATTGAATATAGTTATGTATATAACGCTCATTTACCACCTAGCGAACAAAAGGTATGGAAAGTATTAATGTGGATATTAAATACATATATAGAACCGATGGCAAAAAAACATCGCTTTTAAACAAAAAGACTTTTATGATTGCTTGTTACCAGGAACTCTTTATTTTAGTGTAGCTGTAATACCCACGCTATGGAACTTATATAGTATATTTTTTATAATTTATTTTATATGTATCGTTTGGATGAAAGAGAGAAGTGCTTGAAGAGTAGTTCTCTTTTTTATTAAGTTTTTGAAACAGCCCATTATGTACATACAGTAAAGAAGTAGAAGATTAGTAGGCATGGAGAGAAATCTTTATGTCCTTTTTTATGAGGATTTTTAATTTTTAAAATATATTGTAAGAAATAATTTACAATTTGTAAAAAATAAATTACAATTATCTAAAGAGGTGTTACTATTGTTGCATAATAAAATTGTAGTTTGTCGAGCAGAAAAAGGTTGGACCCAAGAAGAACTGGCAACAAGAGTGGGAGTTAGTCGTCAAACTATCGCTACTCTTGAAAAGAATAAATATAACCCTTCTCTAATTCTTGCCTTTAAAATCGCAAATGCATTTGAAAAGCCGTTAACCGACGTATTTGATTATCTAGAGGAGTGATACATATGTTTTTGTTAAAAATTTTATTATTTGTTTTAATAGTGATAAGTAAGATGTATGTAATAAAATTTCAATCAAGTGATGAAGCAAATGACGAAAGAGGAAGAGAAATTCTATATAAAACAAATAATGCTTTGTACAATATTCTATATTTAGGTATCCTTGCCATTATTGTTTTACAATTAATTGATATTATTCCTTTGAAATTTCTACCTGATTTGTTATTATATTTTGCACTTTCATTAAGCGTGTTAGGCAGTATTTTTATATTTATCAACAGAAACAGTAAAAATTACTAATACGAGTTAAGTGTTTAATCTTGTTCTGTTAGCTGATTGAACAAAATGGTTTTTTAGTAAGCTACATAAAATAATCAATCTTTTTCATAAAAATTTAAGGAAGCCAAAAGAACCCACACATTTTAATCAAAATGTGTGGGTTCTTCTTTTTATAAAATGAATATTTGTAGTGTGGAATATATCCAATTGATTAACCAAACTAGTATTTTAGGGGCTTTAACTGAAACAATACATATAACTTCATATCGATCTTGTTAATGAATTTCATTGCTCTCGGATAAAGGACAATAGTAGATCTTTGATTTTTATTACAATTTTGTAAGGTTAAGTAATAAAAATCGATAGAACGGGATATTGGAATGGGATACTCTGATTAATGGTTAGAACATTCTGAAAAAAAGAGAGGTGAAGCAAATGAAGAATAGACAAAAAGCATCGATAATATGCAAAAGTATTTTATGTTTAATCATTTGCATATTGATTACGAATGAAGCATGGTTTACAAATGTGGTGAGGGCAGAATCGGGCACGTTGACTGATAGGAGTATAGAGGATTTCAAAAAAAAGCTAGATGAACAGGTACCAAAATGGCAGGGGAATTATAATGTACCAGGGGTTGCAATAGGAATTGTACATGAGGGGCGTATTGCTTATACACTTAACTATGGTTATGTAGATAAAAAGACAAAAAAAGCGGTGCGTGATGATACTTTGTTTCAGGCTGGTTCCATCTCTAAAAGTCTTACAGCGTGGGGAATCTTGCATCTTGTAGATGAAGGTCGTTTATCACTAGATGATCCCGTTGGAAAATATCTGACCAAATGGAAATTACCTAATTCAGAGTTTAATAATAATGAAGTCACGATCAGAAGATTATTAAGTCATACAGCAGGGCTGTCTGCACATAAAGGATACCTTGGGGTTGCACCAGGGAAACATCTTGATTCTACTGAGGAGTCTCTGTCTGGAAAAGGATGGCTTAATGAACCAGTGGAGGTTACCAATAAACCAGGTTCAGAAACAATTTACTCTGGTGGCGGATATACAATTTTACAACTTGTAATTGAAGAGGTTACCGGAATACCGTTTAATCGTTATATGAAAGAGCAAATTATGAATCCTTTAGGAATGAAATCAAGCTCATTCTTACAACGTCCTGAAAATCCTAATCTTTCGAAAGTCTATGGATATTTTGGAGAGGAGCTCCCTAGTTACCAATTTACCGAACAGGCTGCTGCAGGTCTCAAGACAAATGTTACGGATATGATGAGATTGATACTTGCAAGCATGGATGCAAATAATAAAGGGAGTGGTGTCATCAAAAGTGAACGTGTTGAAGAAATGCAAAAGCCAGTATTAGGGGAGAATGGTTTAGGTATATTTGAAAAAAAACTATCTAATCAATGGAAATTACTTTATCATTCTGGTGACAATCGAGGCTGGCATTCTTTTTATGGTTTCATTCCTAATACAAAGGATGGATTGGTAATCCTTACAAATGGTGAAGGTGGTATAGACTTACGACAAGATATTTACCACGCATGGATTGAATATGAAACGGGAAAATTACCTGAAAGTTACTTCGCTCTAGCTGAGCAGAGAAAAAGTAATTCCATTGTATCAATTGTTATTGGAGCCATACTTAGTGTATATTTGCTGTTATTTGTGATTAGATTGTACAAAGGTAGAAGAACGTTCATTTTTAAGCAAGAGAAGAAATCCTACATTGAATTAGTAGTTAGGACATTTTTACTTATTATTACTGCTATTCTCGTTTTTTGTGCTGCCTATTTGTGGAGAGTTTTCAGCTTGAATTCCGGTAATACAATAAATTTCATTCTAATAATGGTATGGATTATAACATTATTAATTAGTGGATTTTTCCCGAAAATTAAAAGTAATAAAAAACAACGTATGAAACGAAAAGATTTAACATAAAAATTTACATTTATGTAATGTTTAAGGTTAGAAAGCTAGATTGGCGTGAATCGCTAATTGCGGTTTGCAAAAAACGACAAAATCTCTTAAAAAACACTTAACTTTTAACTCCATCTATCTTTACAATGCCTCCCTATAATGTGAATTGGACAAGCACCTAAGAGAAAGCAGAACATGTCAGTTTGTACATTCTATTATTAGGGGGAGAATTTGTATGAAAAAGACAGTTGCTTCGTTATTGGTTATGACGGCATTATTACCGACGTTTTCAGCACATGCGGAAGGGAAAGAGCAAGTTCGAAAATCGGCTACAACTTTTAATGTTATTAGTGATATTCAAGGGGATTTAGGGGATTTTGATCACGTATTAAAAGATATGAACAAAGTGACGCCACTTTCTAGAGCACTTATTATGAATGGGGATATAACGCCAACGGGACAACAGTCACAATATGATGATGTGAAGCGTGTGTTAAACAAAAATAAGCATCCAGAGAATGTATGGTCGGCTATTGGGAATCATGAGTTTTATGCTGGTAAATGGACAGCTGATGGGAAGCTCTCTCAAAGTACATGGCCAAATGGTGTAACTGAGGAAACTTTATTTAACCGCTATCTGAAATTTAGTGGACAAGAAAAGGTATATCATAAAAAAGAATTAGACGGTTATCCGCTTCTATTTTTAGGAACTGAAAAATATATGAAATACCACGATTCAAAAATGTGGGACGAAGTATATATGAGTGATGAGCAACTAGGTTGGTTAAAACAAAATTTAGAAGAATACAGTCAAAAAGATAAAAATAAGCCAATCTTCATTTTCTCTCATCACGTTTTACCTGATACTGTGTCTGGGTCAAGACAATCACCATATTTACAGGACTATTTAAACGTTGATAAATTGTACGATATATTAAAAGACTATCCGCAGGTCGTTTTCTTCACGAGCCATACGCATTGGGATTTAAACTTACCGGACTGGGCTGGTAAAAAGAAAATTGCAGGCGGAGATAAAAAAGGATTTACTGTTGTAAATACGGGCGGAATTGAAACGGGCTGGATGTCGGCTGGACCAAATGGCGGAGAGAAAACTGCTCCTGATGGCTATTCATTTAAACAAGGGTTGCAAGTGAAAGCATACGGTAATGATGTGATTGTAACAGCTTACGACTATAAACGTGATAAGGATATAAAGAAGCTATTAATTAGTGATGCGAAAGTCGCACAAATGGCACCAAATGTAACCGCTGATGATAGTAAAAACGTAATCGTCGGTGCAACGGAGTATATGGAGTATAATGTAGAAGGAGCGGATGAGTGGCATACTTATAATCCAGGAAACCCGCCCAAATTTGACGGGGACAAAACCGTATACGTACGCCATAAAGGCGAAATGAATTTAGAACCAGGATTAACACAGCTACTTCGATTTTCTGCAAATAAGTGATTGGAAGAGGGCCTACTTTTTAAAGAGTGGGCTCTTTTTGTTTTGTCATTTTTTGTCGATAAGTCGATATATTGAAAAAATAGTTGATATATTTCAAGTTATGAACGATATATTTGAAAAATCGTCGATATAAATTTCATGTACCGTAATATGGTTAAAATCATTATTATAATTTCATGTGCCGTATTGAAGATAAAACCTTTAATGCAATTCCATTCGCCAAAACAGAATTCCAACATATTTTTACCCCAGAAAGATGACTTCATCATTTTTACATGTAATAATAGTATCGTTACATACATTGTGAAAGAAGTACAAAAGGAGCGTTATTCATGAATTTAGCTAAATTCCCGAGAAAAAAATATACAGAGTCATATACACCAATTGAAAAATTAAACAATTTTTCTGAGGCACTTGGTGGGCCGACTATTTATTTTAAACGAGATGATTTACTTGGTTTAACAGCTGGTGGTAATAAGACGAGAAAGTTAGAGTTTCTAGTTGCGGATGCGCAGGCGAAGGGTGCAGATACGTTAATTACAGCTGGCGGCATTCAATCAAATCATTGCCGCCTAACACTTGCAGCTGCGGTAAAAGAAAAAATGAAATGTATTCTTGTATTGGAAGAAGGGCTTGAGCCAGAAGAGAAGCCAGACTTTAACGGAAACTATTTCTTATATCATTTATTAGGTGCTGAAAATGTCATTGTTGTACGAAACGGAGCAGATCTTATGGAAGAGATGCATAAAGTCGCGAAAGAAGTTAGTGAAAAAGGTAGTACACCATATGTAATACCAGTTGGTGGTTCAAATCCTACTGGCGCAATGGGGTACGTTGCTTGTGCGCAAGAAATTATGGCGCAATCATTTGACCAAGGAATTGATTTCAGTTCAGTCGTTTGCGTAAGCGGTAGCGGCGGTATGCACGCTGGTTTAATTACAGGTTTTGCTGGAACACAAAGTAACATTCCAGTAATCGGCATTAACGTAAGTAGAGGAAAAGCAGAGCAAGAAGAGAAAGTAGCAAAACTTGTAGAGGAAACTTCAGCTCACGTTGGCATTCCAAACTTTATCCCGCGCGAAGCTGTTACATGCTTTGATGAATATGTAGGACCAGGTTACGCGTTACCAACGCCGGAAATGGTGGAAGCAGTGCAATTACTTGCGAAAACAGAAGGTATTTTACTGGATCCAGTGTATACAGGTAAAGCAGTAGCGGGATTAATCGACTTAATTAGAAAAGGTACATTTAAAAAAGAAGACAAAATTTTATTCGTACATTCAGGTGGTTCACCAGCTTTATATGCGAATACGTCTTTATTTGCGTAAGTGTAAAAAGCATTGGGTATCCAATGCTTTTTGTTATATAATGGAATTATTAGAAGGTGAGAAGGGGAGTATATGAGTTCAAATTTAAAATGGATTATATACACGGTACTTGATTGAAATGAGGTAGATGAATATGAAGGATAGAAATTTATCTGTAGTTTTTATCGCCATAGTTATATTCATAGTAACGGGCTGTTCCAATATAATAGGAAATGAAGATCAAACAATCAAAGTGCAAAAACATGTTGATAATAAATATGAAGATTTGAAGGTAGTTACAGATAATAAGCAAGTTCGGCAAGTAAAGAAAATATTAAATGATGCTCATTTTGAAAATAAAAAAGTGGAAATGTCTCGTCCAGCTGATTATCACTTTATTTTTCAATTTAAAAATCCGAAAATAGAGGCAAAAGCTGTGTTGTATCAAATTTGGATAAGTCCTAATAAGGATAAAATAGAAATCATAGCGGGGAATAGTCAGTACGTTCAATTAGAAGGGGAAAATGCAGCCACGTTGTTTCAGATTGTTACAGGGGAGAAGTTAGTTGAATAAATGTATATGGAGTCTACAGTTTTTTGTTTTGGAAGATACTTAGTTTTCAAGAAAAATAGCCATCTTTTATATTGGAATAAACTCTGAGAGCGAATTAAACAGAAATTGAACCTTGACTTGATGAACGTGAAGTTTTACCCTTATAAATGCAAAAAAAACACCTTAAAGCGTCCATTAATCCGCTAATGAAAATAAAACTAGTAAATATATTGTTTTTACAAAGATTCGATGGTATGTTTAATTTTCTCAATATAATATTTTGCTTATATAGGAGTGGCTATTTGAATAAATTTATATTATTGGTTTTATTGGTTACATGCTGCCTTACTATTGCAGGATGTTCTAATAATAGGGTTATAACAAAGAATGAGTCAAAAACTTCAACACCTGTAAAGGTTGAACGTATCAATAAAGCGTGGTACAAACGTATATAATAGTTTAAAGAATTTTAAAATTGTTGATGATAAAAGGTCATAAGGTGAAATGAGTTAGCCTAATAGTAGATGTTGTGAACTTTGGTGAAAAGCGAAAAGCATAGGGAATTCTATGTTTATAAAAATACGATATTAAAATGTTCACAAAAAAGAGTCTACATGTAGACCCTTTTTTGTGGATATTTTTCATAAATAGAAGACATGCTAAGGTGCTGTGCTCTAACTTGAACCTACTAACATTTATTTCACTAAGTTAAAGTTCATGGAGAGTACCACTCTTCAAAATTCAGGGAATGCTAGGGGCCTGTAATAGCTCGATTGATGTGGTTCCTTTTCCACTTTATCTACCATATTTATATATCTTTCTATAAAAAATCTAACTTTTAACGATTAAATGAGATAAATCCTAGTTAAAAACAATGAAATTTCAGGGAAAATAAGGTACACTATTCAATGGTTTTGGTTTAAAATCAATTGACGTTAATGTATACGGGGGAAAGATTGATGAACAACAATACAGTAAATGAATCTGTTGAAAAAGTTGAGAAAAAACGGGTAAGATCCAAAAAACGTTTTACAAATTGGAAGCTTATCGCAGCAGGTGGCGGTGTACTTGCACTTCTCCTTGGGGGAATGAGCTATTATCAGGCAACTCACTTCAATTCTAATGTTACGATTAATGATACAAAAGTCGGTGGTTTGAGCGCTGATCAGGCAATACAGAAATTAAAAACATCTGGATTAGCAAACAAAGTCTATATTGATAAAGAACAAATTTTAGATGAAAAAGAGACAAAGACGGAACTGACGGAAAAAGATTTGCCGCAAGTTAAGAAACTATTAAAAAGCCAGTGGACATTTTTCCCTTCTTCAAAGGAAAAAGATTATTCATTGTTACCGAAAGAAGCGGATCAGTATCGTAGTGAAACGATGAAAAAACTTGTAGAAGAAAAGCTTGTTTCCATGAATGAAAAATTAAAAGCACCTCAAGATGCTATGGCGAAGCTTGAACAAGGAAAAGTTGTAATTTCGAAGAGTGTTGATGGAAAACAGTATGACGTTGCGAGTTTACTAAAAGATTACGATAAGCAGAAACATAAAAGCGAAATCCATCTAAAGTCTGCATACATACAGCCTATTAAAGAAGACGATCCGATTATTAAAAAAGAAGAGAAAGCATTACAAAATCTTCTTACGCAGTCTGTTGATTATAAAGTGCAGGATGAAGTGTATTCGTTAAAAGCGAAAGATTTAATTCAAAACGCGTCTATGTCAAAAGATATGAAGGTGACAATCGATGCGAGCGAAATTAAGAATAAGATTGCTGAAATTAATAACGCTAAATCTACATTACATAAAGACTTCGCTTTTAAAACACATTCTGGTTCGGTTATATCAGTAAAAGGTCAAGGATACGGCTGGGCACTAGATGTGGAAAAAGAGACAAAACAAGTTCAACAAGCCTTTGAGAAAGGTGAAAAATCACTTTCTGCTTCTAATATTCACGGAAATGGTTGGGAGAAGGAAGGGATCGGTTATAAAACAACATCGAATAATGGTATTGGAGACACATATGCAGAAGTTTCCATTGCAGATCAACAAATTTGGATTTACAAAGATGGGAAATTAGTCGTCACAACAAATGTAGTAACGGGTAAACATAGCACAGGTGAAGATACATCACCAGGTGTGTGGTACGTTCTATACAAACGAACACCATATACGCTAAGAGGCAGCGCAGTAGGGAAAGCTGATTATGCAGTGAAAGTAGATTACTGGGTTCCATTCACAAATAGCGGTCAAGGATTCCACGATGCCGGCTGGCGAAAAGACTGGGGAAGTAATGCTTATTTAACAGGAGGATCAGGCGGGTGTGTAAATCTTCTTCCTAACGTTGCAAAAACTGTGTATGATAGTTTGAACACGTATGATCCAGTTATCGTGTACTAGAATATAATTGCGCATTAAAAACTTAAACGAGTAAACAAAGCAGGAAATTTTACCTGATGGTCCATGAAAAAACACCTCTTGCATTCGCATACTAAGTGTGCAAATGCAATGGAGGTGTTTTTGTTTGAAGACAAGAGTTCATTGCTTATAAGAAGCAAAGTGGAGAGAGATTCAGATGAAGAAACAGGTTTTCAAATAGTCAATAAAATTGACACTGAATATCATTTTCATTTATGATGGAATCGTCGTATGTAAATAGATATGATTTTCGTGAAAAAGTTTACTAATATAATAGATTTTTATTAAGGTGTCACATTCAAAAACTATCACTAATTTTTTCAAGAATTTAAAAGTAGGAAAGGGTAATATAAAATGAACTGGAAAAAAGGCGGATTATGGATTATTATTTTTTTCATTGTAAAAGGAACGATTTCTACACTTTTAATCGTTACAGGTGCTAAATATTTTGATTTATCATGGATGCAACTTGTCGTATTGATACTGACTTTATTAGTGATTTCTCTAATAAGCCGAAAATTGCTGTATAGATATAAACAAAACAAAAAGCAAAAAGAGCTAAATATATAAGGAAGCCCCAGAGATCTTTGGATTTCTGGGGCTTTACTTATTCAATAGTGAGTTTTGGCTCCGTGATACGAATGGTATACCACATCAGTTTTATCGGTTGTAAATCAAAAGAAAGATATATTTACAAGGACTCTTAACAAGTCTTACGAACCCAAAAGTCTCTTTATTCTTTATTGCATTTCTGCCGCAGTTTATAGATACAAGGGCTTCAGGTCCTATACCTTTTATCATTTTAGGAATTACTTTTACAGTAACTGGACTATTGTGGTGTTTATTTGTTGCTTATTTCTCTTCCTATGTCACCAAAAAATTAAGAGGAAATCAAAAGGTAGGAATGATTCTAAATAAAGTAACAGGACTGATTTTTATTAGCATGGGGTTAAAGTTGCTTCAAACGAAGGCTCCTCAATAAACATGAATAATAAAAAAATGCCCCCCTTTTAAGAGATGTTATTTTTAATTTAAGTTAATTTCTATATATTAAAAAGCCCCTTCAAATTTGAAGGGGCTTTTTGCTTGTTATTTTGGTTTATCTAAAAATTTATCCCATAGGGCTTGATGTATTTTAATCAATTGTCATGTATATATGTGTCCTCCAATAACAAGGTTAAATCCATTCAGTTCGTCATCGTAGCTTCGTTATCTTGCTATTACATTCCAAAATGCGTACAACAGCGTGCCTGCAAGGTTATACTGATGCTGGAGGTGATTCAAAGTAACATACAATCGGAAAATGAATTCGAAACAAACTAATTAATAAACTGATTCTTACAAGCAAATTCAATCCGTATATCAATTGATTTATAAATGAATGCGGAAGTATCTTTCGGAAGGTGAGCTTTTCATTAGCCAGGTAATTTTTAAACATCAAGTTTTCATTTTGAAACTAAACTCGCTTGTATAGCAGGTTTCGAATTTTTATGTGGTACACACATTAGTTGAAAGATAGTTTTTGCCTACTCTGACTTATATCGTAAACTTGATAATTTATAAAGATGGATTTAACGGGGGGATATTATGAAAGGTAGCAAACATTTTAATTTTCACAAGCTTTGGCTAGGACAGTCTATAAGTTTGTTAGGTACTCAGTTTACAATAGTAGCTTTGCCACTTTTTGCATTAGAGGTGTTACAAACAAGTGAAGCAAATGCTGCTATGCTTCGTGGGGTTATATTCGTCCCTTACCTAATTTTTGGGTTAGTAGCCGGTGCTTTAATAGACATTTTTCATAGGAAAAATGTTTTGCTAATTTGTAGTATATGTCAAGGCATATTGTTTTTATCAGTATTCATACTTACTGTAACAAATATAATAACGTTCCCTTTATTGGTGTTTATCATGTTTTTAAATGGAATATTCACCACGTTTTACAACATTGCCATTCCTTCTTTCTTACCGGAAATCGTAACAGATAAAGACAACTTAAAAAAAGGAAATGCTCAACTAGCACTTTCGGAGTCTCTTTCTATAGTAATTGGTCCTATGCTAGCTGGAATCGTCATTACTCTAGTCGGATTAACAGGATCGTTTACTGTTGACGCAGTAACGTATTTTGTTTGTTTTATGTTTGTATTATTTATTTCAAAGTTTAAACCGCATACAGAGGGTTCTTTAAAAGACGTAAATTTAAAATCCATATACGAAAACATATATGAGGGTTTGATATATTTCAAAAAACACCCTGTATTAGAGCCAATTGTGACATGTGGTGCTGTTTACGGTTTTTTTAAATACATACTAAATAGCATTTTAGTAATATTCCTTTATAAGGTAATGGGGCTATCTGAAATTGAAATAGGATTTGTTGTAGGTTCAGCAGCGGTAGGGTTTTTAATAGGTAATACGGTTCTCATGAAAAAGAGTCAACAAATTAATAATACAAAAATGCTTATTTATAGCGCTACTGTATCAGTTACCGGTTTGGCTTTTATACCGATAATGGGATATATGGGAACAGTTTACGGTATAGTAGCCGCAAGTATCATACATGGTATGGGAGAAGGTGTATTTGGCCCTTACGCTGCAACTATAAGACAACTTGCCTCACCAAATCACATGCTGGGCCGAGTAAATGCTGTACAGCGCACGCTTAATTGGGGAGCTTGGGCATTGGGAAGTTTTGCTAGTGCATTTTTAATTTCTATATTCGGGCTTCAAACTACGTTATTTATAGGAGGTTTCGGAACAACATTGTGTTTAGTTGCGTTGTTAAGACGAGGCGTATCAAAAGGAACTGACATTGAATATACGAGTTCATTTTAGAGGGGATGATTATGATGCATAAGGTATTAAAAGGAACTGACATAGAAAATAGACCACACATTTTATTTATAGGGGGATGGACAAAACCTATACAAGATGCATTAGACAGTGGGTATACTGTTTCGTATATAGGCTCTTACGCTAAACACATATATTTTGATGGAGTTATCTTAGAAAAATGTTTCTATAAAAAAGAATTAGACACAACAAACATACCCTTGTCTATATACTATGCTGAAGAATTATTTAAAGAGCGACCCTTTCATGTGGTTGTGTCTTTTAACGAAACAGCATTAGATACGGCTTGCATAATTGCAAAGATTTTTAATGTTAAAGGACCTTCTTACAATGCTAATATGATAACTCGCAATAAAGACATGATGCGTGAAATTCTAGCAGGTAAGGACTTTTCGATAGATTCGACAGTTTGTAATAATACTGAAGACATTAATGAATTTTTGAATAAAAAAGATAGTGTTATAATAAAGCCGCCGATTGGGGCAGGGGGGAAAGGAGTATGTAAGCTAAACTCGGGAGATGACGTAGGGGTGTTTATTAAAGAAAATGGTATTCAACTACCTGTTTTAGTGGAAGAGTATGTGGAAGGTGATATAGTTTATACGGTTGAAACCGTTTCTTATAACAAAAAACATTCTATACTTGCTATATCAGCTGAAGTATGTAAAGAAGATACATTTATAATAAACTATACGATTATGCCAGCACCTATAGATGAATCTCAAAAACAATTCATTATGGAGAAAGTAATGTTATTTTTAGACGATATAAAAATGGAAAATGGCATTACTCATACAGAAATAAAGTTAGACAAACAAAATAAGCCAATAATTATAGAGTCTCAAGTTAGAATAGGTGGTGGCAACATCTGGAAAATGGTGGAACTAACAACTGGCATATCTCAATTTGGATACTATTATGATGCGCTAGCTACTGAGATTATAGATGAATTTAGATGTGTACCTTCAAAATATCAAGCTATGTCTTTAAGCTTGATTCCAAAACCAGGTTGCTTAAAAGAAATCAAGTATAAAGAGTTAACTAACATATCCGAGATCGTATTAATTGATCTAGTAGTAAAAGAGGGCGACACCATACCAACTATTGTAGATAGTACGCAACGCAAAGGGTCTATATTATTTACGGCTAATGATATAAAACATATGTATGAAGTTGCAGAGGAAATATGTAACAAAATAACGTTTGTTTATGAGGATTTCTCAGAATGGAAACCTTCTTTTAAAAATATATGTAAAAAGAAATGTGGCAAATGACTGGTCTATATAAAGAGAGGAATTTTTGAATTCCCTGATAGTGCTAAACCTAAGCAAAATAATTAACCATCCTATGCAAGAAAGTTTAGATAGCTAAAAGCATATGCTTTATTGAAGGGGTGTGATTGAATTATGGAACGGCCGAATTGGGGAATTGGAGGATTAGTATTCGTTGGCTGCATGTTTCTGGGCGGAGGAGTGGGATCTATGTTAGGTAATGCCCAAACTGGATGGCTCATAGGAATGGGTGTTGGATTTCTTGGGATGGCTTTAACGAGACTGATTAGAAAGTAATATAACGTGGATTCTTAATATCATAAGCGCTCCATACATTACAGTTAGAACTTTCTCTTTTGTATTGGCCTTTTCTAAATTTTTTTCATACATAGATATGATTCTCAAGTCGGAGGATGGCACCTTAGGGTGTATTTTTTCTGCTCTTTAAAAGATTCCCAGTATCTTTTTTATAATAGAATAGATTCATTACCGTTTCAGACTTGTGTATTTATTCATAACCTAACAGTAAAAAGGGGGGATGATGAAAGGTATGGCGTGTAATGATGAATTAATTTGTCAACAGTTTGCAAGAATTATTGGTGGGCAAGAAGGATTTGCCGGTGGAAAATGCGTGGCAACGATAAATCGGGATGAAATAAAAGCAACAATTTTAGGGAAACGTTTTAGGGTAACAAGTTCCTTCTCATTCGAATCAAGAGATCAAAAAACTGGACGGGCATTATGTCTAGGACGGGTAGCACTCTTACAAAAAGAAGTCAATGGATTCGTTGCTACAATTATTAAACAAGGAATAATTGTTTCGTCTATACACAATGAGTGGTTATGTGATGATCCAAATTTAATTTACGTTAATATTGAAGACGTTGATGATCCGCTAAGCTTCGCAAGGAAAGTTAGAAGAGCGTTATGTAATTAACTTATTTCTTTCGTTAAATGAGTGATTTGGTTAATTAGAATATTTCATATTATTGAAAGGTTTTATAAAGTGAAAGAAGGCGTTCCATATATGGAATGCCTTCTTTTGATGTTTTTGTTGTTAATGTGGGTTGTTACATTGTTTTAATTGATTATATGTTACTTATCTTTCAACAGAAAGAGTTGGGGGAGGTATCCTTAAAATTCAAATTTAACAGGTCTTAAAAAAAGTTCTTCTAATGTATTTTTTGCATCTTTATTTTCAAATAAAATCTCATATAAAGCGTTACTAATTGGAAGCTCAACATCGTATTGTTTAGATAGTTCTTTCAATGCTTTTACTGTTGAAACTCCTTCTGCCAACTTTTCGAATTTTTGACCTGAGACAAACGCTTCTCCGAATTTTCGGTTATGACTATGTAATGAAAATAATGTGTCCTCATAATCTCCTAGATGGCTCAATCCGTATATCGTTAAATCATTTCCTCCCATAGCTGTAACCAAACGTGAAAGTTCTCTTGTCCCTCTAGCCATGAGTGAACCTTTCAAACTGCTGTAATTCAATCCATCTAACATTCCTGCGGCAATGCCCATAACATTTTTTGTAGCAGCTCCTATTTCATTGCCAATCAAATCTCGTCCGTAGTAAAACCGTATTAAATCACTATTAAATTCCTGCACAATTTCCTTAGTGATACTAATATTCTCAGATCCAATCACCATACAATTCGGAATGTCATTTACAAAATCCTGTACATGTCCAGGTCCTACCCAAACAGCTAAATTCACATTTTTTTCAATGGTTTCACTAAATACTTGAGAAAGTCTCTTTCCGCTTGTTGCTTCAAGTCCTTTCATACATAAGATGAAGGTTTTTCCTTGTATTTCATTAATTAAGTTTAATTGACTAGCAAACGAACGTAATTCTTGTGCACTAATCGATATAATAATAATCTCCGCAAATGAAATTGCTTTATGTAGAGAATTACTTAGCTCAATATCTTCTGAGAGCGTAAGATAATCATTTTTTCTAGTTTCACTTAATTTATGATAATTTCTTGAGTTTTCTCTGCCACATAACATGACATTATGACCAATTTTGTTAGCATACCAAGCTATAAAAGTACCCCAACGCCCACAACCAAGAACTGAAATGTTCAATAATCTCACCTTTGTCTTTATAAATTTTTATGATGTTTCCCTTTGCATGAATGGCTCTATTTATATTGTTTAATATTTGATATACATTAACAAATATCCTTCTTCTAATTGTAATACCTAGTATTTTACGGGGAATTAAATGCATACGACAAATTTTGACAAAGGAATACATATACTTTTGCTATACTATGAAAGTTATTGATTTGTAATGTATAAATAGGAGGATTTTTAAATGTCAAAGAAATTGTTATTATTTGCACTTATGAGTTTATGTGTAATTGCTTTAAGTGCTTGTAAAGGTAATGAAGAAAAATTAAAGGGCGCACCAGATGAGCAAAAAGTGGATGAAGACAAAAAAGTAGCAGAGGAAGAAAAGAATAAACAAGAAGAGCAACAAAAAGCACAAGAAGAAAAACGTAAACAAGAAGAGCAACAAAGAGCAGAAGAAGAGAAGCGTAAACAAGAAGAGCAACAAAGAGCAGAAGAAGAGAAGCGTAAGCAAGAAGAGCAACAAAGAGCAGAAGAAGAGAAGCGTAAACAAGAAGAGCAACAAAGAGCAGAAGAAGAGAAGCGTAAGCAAGAAGAGCAACAAAGAGTAGCTGAAGAAAAACGCAAGCAAGAAGAGAAGAAGGCTCAGCAACAGCAGTCTATACAACAAGAGAGAACACAAAAACAAGAAAAACCAACACAAGCAACAGGTGGGAAACCAACAAGATCACAAATTTCAGTTGGTTCACATGTAGTTATTCAATTGGATAATGACTATAGTAAAACTGTAAGTGGTGTTGTGAAAGACATTTTGACACATAGTGAAACACATACGTACGGAATTAAAGTTCGCTTACAAGATGGACAAATTGGCCGTGTTCAAAGTGTTAAATAATGAAAAAGAGATTTGACTTCTTTATCAAATAAATAAAAGTTAAAAACCCAGTTCTTTCGTAAAAGAACCGGGTTTTTACGTGCGGAATTTGCGTTTTGTTGGTGCTACCACACCTCTATCAAGTATAGATGTTTTTATAATTTGAAAGACGAGGAAACGAACGTGGAGGGAGTATTGGAAGCATGTTTGAGAAGATTAAATGAATAGAAAAGGAAATGTTTTTTAATTCTGGGTTATGGACCTATCCTCTCGCTCTAATTAACTAAAAGAAGAACTTTCCCATACCCATTAGACTACTAAGCATTCCAATTCCATTCATGGTGTTTTTTCCTACTGTAAGTAAGTTTCCGAGCATTCCTGGCTGACCATAACTTCCGTTATTCCCCCATCCCATGGGACTTACCTGCCCTCCCCATCCTGGAGAGTTTCCGAAAACACCCCAGTTATTGGTAACGAAGTTAAAAGCTTTAGCTGGCGGCGATAGTAAAGCGGCAAGATGACCTTGTGCGAACATCCCTGCATGATTGAATGGTTGGGCCCAGGGGATGGGAGGTTTTTGATAATTAAAACTTGCATTGCCTGGTAATGGAGTCCAATTAGCAGGATGTCCTTGAGGCATCAACCCTGCATAATGGATTGGCTGCCCCCAAGAGAAGGAAGGGGGCTCGGGATTGAAACCTGTATAATTGGTTGGTGAATCCCAACCATATGGATAGACTCGATAACTCCAATACTCAGGAACCTTCAGACCATTTATTCCCTCAGCTTTCGTTATTTGGGGTTGTGAATATAATGATGACATGGAAATTTGGTTATTATATTGTTCCTCTTCTCCCTTTGAATTCAAATACCAATATTGGTGCATAAGCTTATTCCCCTCACTTTAAAAATGTAATGTTAGACTTAGCCTATGTGATATTCCTTTTTATGGATGGTTACATAACTAGATTTCCAAGCCTGTATTTAAATGTTTATTAAGGTGTAATTAATAAAAAAGATTTTAAAATGTTATGTTGAGAAAGTAGAATTGCTAAAAAGAGAATATCCATTCGAAGAGTTTGGCAAAATACTGCAAGGGTAATATATTCTCGTGCAAATATGCAAACGAGTTAAATAAATCAATGGAATTGATAATGAAGGGGCAAATAAATATATGAGTGAAACGTTACATAAAACAAAACCACCATATGTAATGCTTGTAATCCTTTTTATTGGTGCATTTGTGTCATTTCTAAATAACTCGCTTTTAAATGTAGCCTTGCCATCAATAATGAAGGATTTAGACATTAAAGATTATTCAACGATCCAGTGGCTTTCTACAGGGTATATGCTTGTAAGTGGCATATTAATTCCGGCATCAGCATTTTTAATAACCCGCTTCTCCAATAGGAGTTTATTTATTACATCTATGGTGATTTTTATTCTTGGTACGGCCTTAGCGGCTTTAGCGCCGAACTTTAGTCTATTACTTACTGGCCGGATGATTCAAGCGGCAGGTTCTTCAGTCATGGGGCCTTTGTTAATGAATATTATGCTAGTAAGCTTTCCAAGAGAAAAAAGGGGAACGGCAATGGGGATTTTTGGATTAGTTATGATTACAGCTCCTGCAATTGGACCGACACTATCAGGTTATATTGTAGAGTATTATGATTGGCGTTTGCTGTTTGAAATGATTTTACCGTTAGCAATCATTAGCTTACTGTTAGGGATTTGGAAATCAGAGAATGTCATGAGACAAAACAAAAATGCAAAACTTGATTATCTCTCATTACTATTATCTTCTGTCGGTTTTGGCGGTTTATTATATGGGTTCAGTTCTGCAAGCTCCGATGGTTGGACGAATAAAGTTGTTGTAACAACCTTAACCATAGGCGCTATTGCCCTAATTGCTTTCATTATCCGTCAATTAAAAATGAATGAACCGTTATTAGATTTACGTGTTTATAAGTACCCCATGTTTGCGCTTGCATCTGTAATTGCAATTGTCAATGCAGTGGCCATGTTTTCGGGTATGATTTTGACACCAGCTTATGTACAAAACGTCCGCGGTATTTCACCGCTGAGCTCTGGGCTAATGATGCTTCCAGGTGCGGTAATAATGGGGGTTATGTCACCAATTACAGGTAAACTATTTGATAAATATGGCCCTCGGATTCTTGGGATAGTAGGACTTTCCATTACAGCTGTTTCAACTTATATGCTGGCAAACCTGCAAATCGACTCTAGTCACACACATATTATTCTTATTTACACACTGCGGATGTTTGGGATGGCAATGGTGATGATGCCACTTATGACCAATGGCCTTAATCAATTGCCAACTCGTTTAAATCCGCACGGTACAGCTGTTAATAATACAGCTCAACAAGTGTCCGGTTCAATTGGTACTGCTATTCTTGTTACGATTATGAATTCTGTAACAAAAACAAAAGCTGAAAGTTTAATGGCCCATGTAGATCCAACAACCTTCACAGAAGCTACGAAGGCAATGTTAACGCAGAAGGCTTTATTATCCGGAATTCAGCATTCATTCTATGTAGCACTTGGCATGAATGTTGTTGCGCTACTATTAGTTTTTTTCGTTAAACGTGTAGATACAAGCCCGGAAGCTGTTGAGAGGTTAAATCGGTAGAGTGAAATAAAACTCTTGATAATGATTCCTACAAGTTTTTTTCTGCTAAGAAACTGATAATTAAAACGGAAAAAGAACTGAAAGAAACAATGAAATAATTATATATAGCAAAAAGGATTTGATATTCATATCAGATCCTTTTTCATTCGTAACAGAGTATACTTGCTTATCGTATTTGTTTGAATTGACATTAGAAACTACTCGTTTTCCAAATACTACAATCTTTAGCTCTCAACTTCTCATAAACATTATAATAATACGCTTTATTTTAATGTAGTATTTTTTCTGGAAGTTAGAAATCTAATAGCAACAAACAACTTAGATTCCCAACCTTATAAGTAATATCATAATCGTGAATAGTTAGGGAAAAGATAAAATAAGGTAATCAATTACATATCTTTATGCCAGGCGATTCATTGCTATCTTCTTTTTATTGAATGGGATATTTTATCCCGCTATTTGCCGGGCAGTAAGACCCCACCTCAAAATTCAGCGGAAGCAAAGAAGTTAGGTGGGGAATCAACTGCCCGTAAAAGTCCGATTGGTGAGGGCTGATAATCAGTGGGGGATGAACAAAACCCCACGGATTAAAGTTTCACTTTATTTCATGCTTTTTTGAAAGGGTGTTTTTAATGGATAAAAAAGTATCTGCCATTCCGCAGCCGAAAACATACGGACCGCTGGGGAATCTCCCATTAATCGATAAAGATAAACCGACCTTATCTTTTATCAAGATAGCGGAAGAGTATGGTCCTATTTTTCAAATTCAAACTTTAAGTGATACGATCATTGTCGTTTCTGGACATGAACTGGTAGCAGAAGTCTGTGATGAAACACGGTTCGATAAAAGTATAGATGGTGCTTTAGCAAAGGTTCGTGCCTTTGCTGGAGACGGATTATTTACAAGCGAGACTCACGAGCCTAACTGGAAAAAAGCTCATAATATTTTGATGCCTACATTCAGCCAAAGAGCAATGAAAGATTACCATGCTATGATGGTCGATATTGCTGTACAACTCGTTCAAAAATGGGCAAGACTGAATCCGAATGAAAATGTAGATGTCCCAGGGGATATGACTCGCCTTACATTAGATACAATTGGTCTATGTGGTTTTAATTATCGATTTAATAGCTTTTATCGTGAGACCCCTCATCCTTTTATTACTAGTATGACCCGTGCTCTAGATGAGGCGATGCACCAATTACAGAGGCTGGATATAGAAGATAAACTCATGTGGAGAACGAAACGTCAATTTCAGCATGATATCCAATCTATGTTTTCTTTAGTAGATAATATTATTGCAGAACGTAAAAGTAGTGGAAATCAGGAAGAAAATGATTTACTTTCCCGTATGTTACATGTGCCAGATCCGGAAACGGGTGAAAAATTAGATGATGAAAATATTCGTTTTCAAATAATCACTTTTTTAATAGCTGGGCATGAAACAACAAGTGGATTGTTGTCTTTTGCAATCTATTTTTTATTAAAGAATCCAGATAAATTGAAAAAAGCCTATGAAGAAGTAGACCGGGTTTTAACAGATCCTACTCCAACATACCAACAAGTTATGAAACTTAAGTATATACGGATGATTTTAAATGAATCGCTACGTCTATGGCCGACTGCTCCCGCATTCAGTCTCTATGCAAAAGAAGATACAGTGATTGGTGGGAAATATCCAATTAAAAAAGGAGAAGATCGTATTTCTGTCCTTATTCCACAACTACATAGGGATAAAGATGCGTGGGGAGACAATGTGGAAGAATTCCAACCTGAACGATTTGAAGAGCTGGATAAGGTTCCTCACCATGCTTATAAGCCATTTGGAAATGGCCAGAGAGCATGTATTGGTATGCAGTTTGCACTTCATGAAGCCACACTCGTAATGGGAATGCTTCTTCAACATTTTGAATTCATCGATTATGAAGACTATAAGCTGGACGTAAAACAAACATTAACGCTAAAGCCTGGTGATTTTAAAATTAGGATTGTACCTCGAAATCAAACTATTAGCCATACTACTGTTCTTGCACCTACAGAGGAGAAACTGAAAAACCATGAAACCAAGCAGCAAGTTCAGAAGACTCCTTCCATTATTGGAGCCGATAATCTTTCGCTGCTTGTTCTGTATGGATCGGATACAGGGGTAGCAGAAGGTATTGCAAGAGAACTAGCAGATACAGCTAGTTTAGAAGGGGTTCAAACGGAAGTGGCAGCTCTTAACGACCGAATTGGAGGTCTGCCAAAAGAAGGGGCGGTTCTTATTGTAACTTCTTCTTATAATGGAAAGCCGCCAAGTAATGCAGGGCAGTTTGTGCAATGGTTGGAGGAATTAAAACCGAATGAGCTAAAAGGTGTTCAATACGCAGTTTTTGGTTGTGGAGATCATAATTGGGCTAGTACCTATCAGCGAATTCCAAGATATATTGATGAGCAAATGGCCCAAAAAGGAGCAACAAGATTCTCTAAACGTGGAGAAGCGGATGCAAGCGGTGATTTTGAGGAACAACTCGAGCAATGGAAACAAAGTATGTGGTCTGATGCGATGAAGGCATTTGGATTGGAACTTAACAAAAATATGGAAAAAGAGCGCAGTACTTTGAGTCTGCAATTTGTCAGCCGTCTTGGAGGGTCTCCTCTTGCGCGAACATATGAAGCAATTTATGCATCTATACTAGAAAATCGTGAACTTCAATCATCTAGCAGTGAAAGAAGCACACGACATATTGAAATATCCTTGCCAGAAGGAGCTACGTATCAAGAAGGAGACCACCTTGGGGTGCTGCCAATTAATAGTGAGAAAAATGTCAACCGAATTTTAAAACGCTTTGAATTAAACGGGAAGGATCAAGTCATACTGAGTGCAAGTGGACGAAGTGTAAATCACATACCTTTAGACAGTCCTGTTCGTTTATATGACCTTCTTAGTTATAGTGTTGAAGTGCAAGAAGCAGCTACTCGAGCACAAATACGAGAAATGGTGGCATTCACAGCATGCCCTCCTCATAAAAAGGAATTGGAATCATTACTGGAAGACGGAGTTTATCATGAACAAATATTAAAGAAACGTATTTCAATGTTAGATCTTCTTGAAAAGTATGAGGCTTGTGAAATCCGATTTGAACGCTTTTTAGAACTTCTTCCGGCGCTCAAACCGCGTTACTATTCTATTTCAAGTTCTCCACTTGTTGCACAGGATCGTCTGAGCATTACGGTTGGTGTTGTAAATGCGCCTGCATGGAGTGGGGAAGGGACATATGAAGGAGTCGCTTCTAATTATTTAGCTCAGCGTCATAATAAAGATGAGATTATCTGTTTCATTCGAACGCCACAATCAAACTTTCAATTACCTGAAAATCCAGAAACACCAATTATTATGGTTGGGCCAGGTACTGGAATTGCACCATTCCGTGGATTCCTGCAAGCGCGTCGCGTTCAAAAGCAAAAAGGTATGAACTTAGGACAAGCACATCTATACTTTGGTTGTCGTCATCCTGAAAAGGATTATCTCTATCGTACAGAACTAGAAAATGATGAAAGAGATGGACTAATCTCTTTACACACAGCTTTTTCTCGCTTAGAAGGACATCCTAAAACATATGTACAACATGTAATAAAAGAAGATAGAATCCATTTAATTTCGTTATTAGATAATGGAGCTCATCTTTATATATGTGGTGATGGAAGTAAAATGGCTCCTGACGTAGAAGATACCCTTTGTCAAGCCTATCAAGAAATTCATGAAGTCAGTGAACAAGAAGCAAGGAATTGGTTGGATCGTCTGCAAGATGAAGGGCGATATGGAAAAGATGTTTGGGCTGGTATATGAATGTTTCTTAATTAGATAACTAATATGTAACGAATGAACTTCTTTCGAATAAGTGAATAACTCATTTATAAAAATCCCGTATTTTCATGGAATACGGGATTTTCTTATTTTTAATAAGCTCGGCTGATACTGTAGAAAAATAGATGATTTATTTGACAATTAAAATGACCTGCTATAATATATATGCTATAGCATGTAATTAATAAAATGAATACATTCACTGTGAATAATTGACTGGTATGCTATACTCTTTTATATATTAATTTATAGAGGTGATATATGAACTTACATGATTTAATAGGCTATCTTGTTCATCGTACTGATGTGAAAATGACGAATTATTTTACGAAGAAATTAAAGCCTTTCGGAGTTACGCCAGAGCAGTGGGGAATTATTAGTGTTCTTTGTAGCCAAAGAGCCACTACTCAAAAAGAGTTAGCAGAAGCGATTGATAAAGATCAAACTACTGTCGTAAGAATGATACAGTCAATGGAGAGAAAAGGGATTGTAAAGAAGGCTTTGAATGATCAAGATAGGCGTTCACACAACCTGTTTTTAACTGAAAAAGGTGACGAGTTAAAGAAAACGATCTTGCCTGTCGTGACAGACGCTCACCATTTCGTGACGAGTAATTTGAGCGAGGAAGAGATTAAAGTATTACAATCATTATTAAACAAATTGTATGATACACGCTATTAATACTTGTTCCTTATTGATGCTACGCTATTCATAAGGAACAAACTTTGTTTTATGTATTAGATATGCTATAGCATATATTGTTGGTTGTTTCGAGGGATGGGGGAGATAGCTTTATTTTGTATGATATTTGATTCAGGTTCATTTTTTTACCTAGTACCAGTCAAATTTTCGTATCATATATGCTATAGCATATAAATTTATCAAATAAATAAGAAAGATGTGATTGCTATTTTAATATTAATCAATGTAGTAAAAGTTGTATTGTTTCTGTTCTTTTTAATGACAGGAACGAAAATTATATCTGGGAAAATGGCAGATGAGTTTAAACGATTTGGTTTACCTTCGTTTTTTAATTTCTTAACCGGAGCTTTTGAGATTGTAGGAGCAATTGGAATGTTGATAGGAATTTGGATTCCAACAGTAGCTTTATTAGCAGGATTGTTGTTAGGCGGTACGATGCTTGCAGCTGCATTAACTCTTATCGTATTAGCGAGAGATCCCTTTAAGAAAGCGATACCTGCACTTGTTTTGTTTGTCCTTAGTTTAGGGATAAGTTGTTATCATATTTTTTAAACATAATCTAAAGCCGTTAAACTATATGCGTACAAGTTGCTATCATTTTGTAATTATTTTATAAAAGGGGTTGTGAAAATGCAGGTGAAATTTTAAATGAGTGCAGGAATAATAGAAGCACTCATTTAAGATATTATCTGCATTCGAATTGAAAAATATTGAAAATAGGAGTGAGCGAAGATGGCATATTTATTACAAGTTGATTTTCCGTTTGAAGGTCCTTTTGGTGAAGAAATGGAAAAAGCATTTTTTGATTTAGCAAAAAGTATTAACGAAGAAGAAGGGTTCCATTGGAAAATATGGACAGAGAATGAAGAAACGAAAGAAGCTGGAGGCATCTATGTATTTGAAGAAAAACAAGATGCTGAAACATACGCTGAAATGCACAAGAACAGACTTGAAGCAGCTGGTGTTAAAGATATTAGAGTAAGAATTTTTAACATTAATGAAAAGTTAACGGAACTGAATCGTGGGTATATTAAATAATTCCGACAGTCGGAGCAAGCTTAAAAAGGAGGGGATAATCCCCTTCTTTTTTACTCTTAAATTGATGGTGAGGGGACTCACACAAAAAAATCCTTCGCAAAATTTGCGAGAGAAAAGGAGAGATAAAGGTATTTTAACCTTATCTCTCTTTTTCTATATTCATTTATTTTCAGGTAAGGAGTTGATTAGTTATTACTATCTTATAAGAACGTGAAGAAGTGTTGATGCCGGCTAGAACTGTTGTAAAGGTTGAAGGGGGAATCCAA
The DNA here is from genome assembly GCF_007363175.1 of Bacillus sp. BD59S. Taxonomy (NCBI): domain Bacteria; kingdom Bacillati; phylum Bacillota; class Bacilli; order Caryophanales; family Bacillaceae; genus Bacillus; species Bacillus sp. BD59S. The sequence goes on along the minus strand of NZ_CP034686.1, from coordinate 2,879,318 downwards.
GGAAATAGCAGAGATGCGCATGTTGATTTGGCGCAGGGGTATTAATCCATCTTCTATGAAATCGTGGGATTATATAATCATTTATTATCCTGGAGATTTTAAAATAAAACCTACCTAATTATAGAAGTGATTTGAACGTAAGGAAATTGTAAGAAATGGATAAGAAAAAAGAAATTTTTATTGTATAGGATACAAATATAGAGAAGCGTAAAAGAGGGAGGGTAAATAGGATACATTTATACGAAAAACAAACTAGTAATAAGAGCATTCTATTGGTGGCAATTACTGAAAGAACAGCAACTAAAATAAATACTCACTACAGTTCCTGTAGGAAAGGGAGGAATCAATGGATAGGGTCTAGGAATCTATGAAATTAAACTTCTTAACGTTGTCTCGATATGGGGACATACAGGTGTTATTCCATGATTTGATACTTTTGCTGGAGGGGCATATGTTGAAGGCAATTTGAACAGTATGGGTAGAGGCGAGAATACTGGTCTTTTTAAAAGTGTTTTACTTGTTGAATTTAGACAGTAGGGATAAAGCTAGAATAGTAGTTTATGTGATGTTTGTAATTGAACAAATAAAAGATGAAATTGATTATTTATCTAAGGAGGCATTTTTTTATGGAAAATAAATTATCTGGGGTGTTAGCCGCTACCTTAGCTCTAACGATGAGCCTACCAACAGGAGCGATAGCGTCTTCTAGCAGTAAGACTCCGGTTGTATCTAGCCAAGAAGTTGCTAGCAAAGATTTGGAGAAGATTGCTGCAGAGAATGCTGCACTGCTCACGAAGTCCTATGAGACGACTAGCGTACAGTATGCGCTGATTGATAATGGTAAACTTATTTTGTCAGGACAGACAGGTAAGAACGACATAGAAGGGAAAGAACCACTAACCAAAGATACTCTATACGGAATTGGTTCAACCAGTAAAGTATATACGGCTGCTGCTGTTATGAAACTAGTAGACGAAGGAAAAGTTGATTTGGATGCTCCTGTTGCCCGCTATATTCCTGATTTCAAAATGAAAGATAAACGATATAAGCGTATTACACCGCGTATGCTGTTGAATCACTCCTCGGGTTTGCAAGGTTCGACGTTCAATAATGCATTTTCATTTAAAGATAATGATGCTTATGCCCATGATATCTTGTTGCAACAATTGTCCAACCAAAACTTGAAGGCAGACCCTGGTGAGTTCTCAGTATACTGTAATGACGGTTTTACACTGGCTGAGATCTTGGTAGAAAGAGTCAGTGGTATGAGTTTCACTAAATTTCTACATCAAAAGTTTACAGAGCCATTAGAACTGAATCATACGATAACATCGCAAGACAAATGGGAAGACGAAAAGCGGGCTGGACTGTATTCTCCGACATACCAGGGACAGCTTCCAAGTGAAATGGTGAATGTGATTGGTACGGGAGGAATCTCTTCTACTGCAGAAGATGTGGTGCGATTCTCACAAATATTTATGGGACAGGGAAAAGAAATTCTCTCTAATAAAGCGGTCAAGGCGATGGAACAAGAAGAATATAAAAAAGGAATGTGGCCGGGAGATAGCGGAAATATGTTCAACTATGGTCTTGGCTGGGATAGTGTGAAACTATACCCATTCAGTGAATATGGGATAAAAGCGTTGACTAAGGGTGGGGATACGATACTGCAACATGCTACATTGGTCGTGCTTCCGGAACAGAAGATGGCAGCAGCTGTATTGTCCTCCGGCGGCACCAGCATGACAAATCAACTGTTAGCAAACAAATTACTGCTAGCCAGGCTTAAAGAGAAAGGGACAATTAAGGATATAAAACCAGATAAATCCTTCGGCAAACCAGTCAAGGCTAAAGTACCTCAAGACGTGGTAAAAAAAGCGGGTTTTTATGGAAATAGCCGCAGCCATTTCAAAATAGAAATTACGAATAAGGGAGAACTATTTTTACCAACTAAACCGGAAGAAAAATATGTATATACGGCGGATGGCAGCTTTATAAATGAGATGGGTACCTCCAAGCTTAACTTTGTCACTGAGAAGAATGGAAAAGTTTATTTGAAAGAGAGCACATATGAATTATCGCCAGGATTGGGGCAAAATGTGCTGACTCACTATTTAGCCCAGAAATTAGAAAACAATGTGTTACCGAAGAAAACAGCTGCTACATGGGCGAAGCGTGAGGGTGGCAAGTTCTACCTCGTTAACGAAAAATTTAATTCTATGAACTATCTAGGACAACTAATGCCTCTTAACACACAAATTACAATCAAGGATGGGTATTGGGACGGCAAAAAAATTACAGGTCCGAATACGGCGACTCATCAAATTCAGATCCCTGTGATGAATGGGAGAGATACAAAGGAAGCCCATTTTTATACAGAGGATGGCACGGAATATATAGAGATGGCCAGCTTTTTATACGTCAGTGAATCTAATGTAAAATCCCTTGATACAGGTCAATTATCGAAAGTTACACTGCAAAAAAATGGGCATGCGAAATGGTTTACGATTCCGCAAGAGGCAGCAGGGAAAACGATGACTGTGGAGTTGCCATCAGGAAGTTCATTAGCGGTGTATGATGCGAATGGAGTATGCGTCAATTTTACTGTTGTTAGTGACAATAACAAAGTGAAACTACCAGAGAAAGGAACCGTTGTATTTGCTGGCGCACCGAATTCCGAATTTACAGTCGCATTGAACTAGCTACAACTCGGGATAGACTTCAATAAAACAGTACGACATGGAAAAGAGACTTTATTTGTATCTTAAGTATTCCCTTAAATGATATTACACTTAAACTCTTAGCTTGATAGCAATGTGGCGCTACCCATTAAAAAAGAAATAGGAGTGGATATCCTATTTCTTTTTATTAATATAATAAAATGTAATAACTAAATCCAAAGTAATGATAATAATTAGAAGTAACAAGTGTATAAGCGCATCAGTTTTCCAGTTTAGTAAAGATTTGATAAAGAAATCCCACTCTGTTTCATGATCTACCCAATTTCGTTGCAGTCCTAACACCATTCCATTTATGAAATAGACAATGCTTAATAGAATCCTTCCAACAAATAAAGCAGCTACTTTTATATTCCACTTCTTTATCAATATTATATAAAGAAGTGGAAATAGTATAAGTACCCAAAAAACGATAATAAAAACTGTATTCATCAGTTTCTACTCCTTATGTGGATCATAAAGTTATGATCCCGTTAATTGTGGGCTGACTAAAGCTTCGTTTTATCTCTCCGTCTCAAAAAACTCAATCCACTCTCCATCAGGACCAGCAAAGAATATGTAACGTGTTCCATCTGGTAATGTTTCAATTTCTTCTCCTAGTAAAAAGGTTACTTTATGTTTTTTTATTCTTTCGATTTCATCTTCTAATGAATCCACTTTAAAGCAAATGTGATGTACTTTTCCTTCTGCTGGAAGAGAAGAGTTGTAGCCTTCAATGAGTTCCAGTATCGTTTCCTTTGATTCTTCCACACCTAAAAAAGCGAGTTTTAAGTCTGGATTCGGGTGATCCATACGTTTAATGAGCTGTAAGCCGACTACTTCTTCATAAAATGAAATAGATGTTTCTAAGTTTGTAACCATAAGTCCGACGTGTTCGATTCTTCTAACTGGCATGTAGATTCCTTCTTTCTGAAAATTATATACAATATATTATTGAAAATTAAGAAAATAAGCAAGATAAAAACCTTACAAATTTTAGCGTGTTATATGGTATAGTGAGAAAGTATGTTTGGGGAGAAGGAAGGAGATTATACGATGAATACACCTACTCAAACTCCTTCATTATCAGAAACGATGAAAGAGTGGCATTATGCATTAGCGTATGAAATTAAACATTGGAAAACGATAGGTGGTAGTAAAATTTCTATCATGAATGGTCGTTTTTTATATACAGATTATGAAAGTACAGTATACGTATTTCAGCTTATTTCGGAAGTAAGCTTACCTGAAGGTTCACCAATTCGAATTGAGTTCGATGGTGAGGAAGCGACAGGAGAAGTATTATCTGTACATGGATTAGAAATAGAACTGAAATTAAATGATTATATACAAGGTGAAATAAGAGAAGCGGTTTTATACAGTGAACCGTGGCAATTGTTAGAGCAACTGCAAGAGCGATTGAAAGAAGCACGTAAAGATAAGCTAAAACGTAATCGTATAAAGCGTCTTGTTGATGGGACGAGCAGTCCGAAACATATGGAGAAGATGAAAAATCCGAAAAATGAATTGGCGTATCGCGCGTTTTATAATCCGACAACGTACGTATGGGGACCACCTGGAACAGGGAAGTCTTACAATTTATCACGTATTATTTCAGCTCATTATCAAAAAGGGAAATCGGTACTTGTGTTAGCCCATAGTAATGCGGCAGTGGACGTATTAATGAGTGAAGTAACGAAACAAATTGAAAAGAAAAAGAAATGGACACCTGGTGAAATTGTTCGTTACGGTTATAGTCAACATGAACATATACGAAATCATGAAACGTTACTTGCGTCGAAGTTAGTTGAAACGACGAACGGATCTTGGGGAGAAGAGAGACTCTATTTAGAAGAGACACGACAAGATCTTCGTGAAAAGATTTTATCGTATAAAGCAACATCTGCTGATAAGAAGCGTATACAAGAGATTGAAAGTGATCTTCGAAAGCAAAAAGCGAAAATTAAAGAAGTAGAAAAAGAATACATTGAAAATGCGAAAGTAATCGGCGCAACTTTATCGAAATGTGCCATTGATTCACTTATTTATGAGCGTACATTTGATTTAGTTGTCGTAGATGAAGTAAGTATGGCATATGTTCCGCAAATTGCATTAGCTGCTTCACTTGGAAAACGCATCGTCGTATGTGGTGATTTTTTACAGTTACCTCCAATTGCGATGGCGAATCATGAACTCGTTCGAAAATGGCTTGGGGAAGATATGTTCTACCATGCCGGGATTGTTGAGTCTGTCAATAAATCAGAAGCACATCCAAACCTGTTTATGTTGCAGGAACAAAGACGTATGCATGCGGATATATCTAAGTTTACAAACTCATTTATTTATAAAAATAGAGTTTATGACCATCCGTCTGTTTCAGAACGTAAAGAACTTGCGCAATTGCAACCTTTCGCAAATGAGGCGAGCGTTTTATTTGATACGAGTCTAATGGGTGCATTTTCGTTAAAAGACGCTGCTTCAGGATCTCGTTTTAACATTATGTCTGGTTTAGTAGCGATGCAAATGATGTTAATCGGATTGTTAGACGGTGTGCAATCAATTGGTATTGTGACACCTTACAGAGCGCAGTCACGATTCTTATCAACGTGTATTAGAGAAATGTTACAGAGAACGAAATATCAAAACATACCTGTTTTAGCGGCAACGGTTCATAAGTTCCAAGGTTCAGAAAGAGATATGATGATTTTTGATACAGTGGATAGTTATCCGCAAGAACGACCTGGCGTGTTATTCTTTGACCATAAAAACCATCGTCTCGTCAATGTAGCAGTGACAAGAGCGAGAGGGAAGTTCATTCAATTATCAGATTGCCATTATATGCGTAAAAATCTTTCAAGAAAACAAGCGTTGTCACAATTAACAGCTCATATAGAACGTCACGGAGATGTGTATGATCGTACGACATCAAGACAATTGTGGGAACGAAAAATTTCGAAACGTTTACGCTGGTTTATGGAAATAAATCTTGAAGAACCGAAAGGGCTATTGAAAGATATTTTAGCTGCAAAACGAAAAATTATTATTTCACTTCCAAGTACGAAGCAAGTGGATAAGCGAGTATGGCAAGCATTAATGCGTACAAATGCGCAAATAACAGTGTATAGTGATGGACCAGTTCCACTGAAAAATGTAAAGTTACAAAGGCAAAATAAAGCATTCCCGTTTATCGTAATCGATGATGAAATCTTTTGGGCAGGCGCACCACTCACATCTCAAATGATGTTTGAAGGTAGTACGGAATTCCCGTACGTATGTGCGAGACTGCAAGCACCTGAGACAATTGGTGTATTAAAAGGATTTTTAGATATCCGGTAAATTCGGATAGGAATTCCTTGACTTTTATTTAAAATGAACTTAGAATGAATGTAATTTAATATAATTTTATGAAAATTCTTATCACGAGAGGTGGAGGGACTGGCCCTATGATACCTCGGCAGCGGATTCTTTATGAATACTGTGCCAATTCCAGCAAGGTAACTTGAAAGATAAGAAAGAAGCTCATTTTGACTGTATATACAGAAGCCTCTTTCTATCTTTTAGAAAGAGGCTTTTTTACGTGAAAATAAAAGGAGGAAGAAAAATGGGAGCTACAGGAGTAACATCACAAAGAAAAACAATTGAAGAGAGTATTGAAAGAAATAAGGAAAAGTACATAGAAACAAGTCACGATATTCATGCGAATCCGGAGATTGGTAACCAAGAGTTTTACGCATCAAGAACGTTAAGTTTATTGCTAGGGAGTGCAGGATTTCAATTACAACACAATATAGCTGGACATGAAACGGGATTTATCGCGCGAAAAAGCTCTGGAAAACAAGGACCAGCAATCGCATTTCTAGCGGAGTATGATGCTTTACCAGGACTTGGCCATGCGTGTGGTCACAATTTAATCGGCACAATTAGTGTTGCAGCAGCAATTGCATTATCAGAAACGCTTGAAGAAATTGGCGGGGAAGTTGTCGTATTCGGAACACCAGCTGAAGAAGGAGGACCGAACGGTAGCGCAAAATCGAGTTATGTAAAGGCAGGTTTATTTAAAAACATTGATGCGGCGCTTATGATTCATCCGAGTGGAAAAACAGCAACAACGAGTCCTTCACTAGCAGTCGATCCACTTGATTTTCATTTTTACGGAAAAACAGCTCATGCCGCAGCTTCACCAGAAGAAGGGATTAACGCATTAGATGCGGTTATCCAGCTGTATAACAGTATTAACGCACTTCGCCAACAACTTCCATCAGACGTGAAAATTCATGGCGTCATTACAGAGGGAGGAAAAGCACCTAACATTATTCCAGACTACGCAGCAGCAAGATTCTTCATCCGTGCAGCAACGCGAAAAAGATGTGCGGAAGTAACAGAAAAAGTAAAAAATATCGCACAAGGGGCAGCGTTAGCAACAGGCACAAAAGTAAAAATCCATCAATTCCAAAATGAAATCGATGAACTACTCGTAACAAAAACATATAACGACATCGTAGCTGAAGAACTAGAATTACTAGGTGAAGATGTAAACCGTAAAGAAAGACTCGGCATCGGCTCAACCGACGCAGGAAACGTAAGTCAAGTCGTACCAACCATTCACCCGTACATTAAAATCGGCCCAGATGACTTAATTGCACATACGAATGAATTTAGAGAAGCAGCGCGTTCAGAATTAGGAGATAAAGCATTAATTACATCCGCAAAAGCATTAGCGAATACGGCGTATCGATTAATTACGGAAGAAGGGTTGTTAGAGAAGGTGAAGGAAGAGTTTAGAGAGGCGCAGAGGAATCAGGGATAAGTGGTTAAAGGGAGTGGATGATCCACTCCCTTTTCTTTTTTGAGAAAATTTGATGCCAATTCGCTTATTCCTTTATCAGAACGACAATTTCTCCTCAAACTCACTCTTTAATACAATTAAAGGAGACGATAATCCAAATTGCATTAAAGAATCTAAAAATGTAGCGAGAGAATCCATCGAATCGCTCATGACCTTCATCATATAATTAAACTCCCCGCTAATTCGATATAAATCTGTTACTTCAGAAGCGGTATTACAATATTGGATAAAATCAGAGCATTGGCTCGTTTTAAACATGACGAATGCTTGAATGTTTTTATTAATTTTAGAAGGCTCAAATTTCGTTCGGTAAGCCGCTATAACTCCTTGATCTTCAAGTTTATTAATACGCTCTTTTACAGCAGGCTGCGTCATGGATATGATCCGTCCTATTTCTGAAACGGAAATTCTCGCATTTTCATATAACAAGTTCATAATTTTATGATCGATTTCATCCAGTTTTACTGCGTTTTGCATTGTGTAGCCTCCTTGTTGTGTTTTCTAAAGTGAATTACAAATTATAACTATAATATCATAAGTAAACAAACTAAATTACCTATAAATCTGTATTTATAATTATTGGTGTTTACATGAAAATATAAGTATAGGTTTTTATCAAACGGAAATTTAGGAAGGATGGAAAAAAATGAAGAATCTTGATGGGAAAGTAGCATTAGTAACAGGGGCGAGTCGCGGAATTGGCCGTGCCATTGCAAAGAGATTGGCGAAAGGCGGGGCATTAGTAGCGATTCACTACGGCCGAAATAAAACAGCTGCAGATGAAACGATTAGTGAGATTGAATCTAATGGAGGAAAGGCATTCTTAATTGAAGCTCAGCTCAATTCAATTGATGGTGTCAAAAAGCTAGTAGAACAATTAAAGAATGAATTACAAATAAGAGTTGGTACAGCAGAGATTGATATTTTAGTAAACAATGCAGGGATAGGTACACAAGGAACAATTGAAAATACGACCGAAGGGATTTTTGATGAAATTATGGCTGTAAATATTAAGGCGCCGTTCTTCTTGATTCAGCAAACATTACCATTACTGCGAGCAGAAGGACGCATTATCAACATTTCATCAGCTGAAGTACGACTTGGTTTTACAGGCTCAATTGCATACGGTTTAAGTAAAGGGGCATTAAATACGATGACACTTCCTCTTGCTAAACATCTCGGAGAAAGAGGTATAACAGTGAATACAATTATGCCTGGATATACGAAGACAGATATGAATGCGAAATTGCTAGATAATCCAGAAATACGAAATTTTGCTACGAATTCATCTGTGTTCGGACGAATAGGGCAAGTTGAAGATATTGCAGATGCAGTAGCATTCCTTGCTTCCTCTGATAGTCGCTGGGTAACGGGGCAAATTTTAGATGTTTCTGGAGGGTTTTGCTTATAGGGGCACTACTCCATACCCATCAAGCTAATCAAGTAAATTACTAGTTATGAAACGATCCTTGTTTCATAACTAGTAATTTATAGAAAGGTAGGGATGATAAAGAAGTCTATTAAAACGTGATTTTTTCGCTAGGAAATTTGAATAAGGGGCTACTTTTCATTATTCGTAATCTAACATAATCAAATTTTATTTTACAGTAACAATAAAATAAAATTATTGACCGCATGGTACAAAAAGGGTATTCTATTCATGTTATCTTTAAAATGAGAGGAGGATACGATTGAATAAACGCGGCAGACCTCGAGAGTTTGATTATTCCTCAATTGTAGATGTTGCAATGAAAACATTTTGGTTAAGAGGATATGAAGGGTGTTCTACACAAGATTTATGCAGTGACACAGGACTTGGAAAAGGAAGTTTATACAATACTTTCGGTAGTAAACATGAACTGTATAAACAAGTATTAGAACGCTACCATGAAATTGGGATTAGGGAACAAAGGAAATTGTTACATACTCCAATTCCAGTTAAAAAACGATTAAGTAATTTTTTTGAATGGGCATTGAAAGAAGACTTTGAGAATATGGATCAAAAAGGATGTTTATTGATTAATGCCAGTATAGAACGTGCTAAAAACGATTTAATGGTACAAGAAATTTTCTCGAAGCATGTTGAACTTCTTAAACAAGCTATTGAAACAGTGATGGAGGAAGGATTGCAAACAGGTGAAATTTCAAAGAAGCAATCAGCTGAGGAATTAGCTAGTCTGCTTTTAAGCAGTTATTACGGATTCCGTGTTCTTAATGTATCGATGCAAAATCGGATGTTGTCTGAACAAGTTATCAAAGGAACAATAGAGTCTATTTGTGGCGCTTAGTGCGCTCTTTTTTCGCACTATTTTTGTACCAATCATTACAATAATGAATAAGGAGTGTTTTTATGCCATCGATTATATATTTATTAGCTTTAGCAATCTTTTGTATGACTACATCAGAATTTATGGTTGCAGGTATGATGAATGAACTTGCTCTTGCATTCCAGGTTCCTGTATCATCTATTGGGTATTTAATTTCAGCTTATGCAGGAGCAATGGTAATAGGAGGCCCCATTTTAACTGCAATCCTCTTACAAATGCGCAGCAAACAAGCATTATTGTTTTTAATGTTCATATTTTTAATTGGTCAATCACTCGGAGCTATTGCTTGGAACTATGATATTATGATGATTTCACGTATTATAACTGGTATTGCTTCAGCTTCAGCTTTTGGAGTTGCGATTTCCTTTTCTGCGACATTAGTTCACTCTGATTCAAGGGGAAAAGCTGCATCAATTGTACTTGCAGGTTTAATGTTCGCAACTGTATTAGGTTTACCTATAACAACCGTTATTTCGCAATATTTTGGCTGGCGTATTAGTTTTGGGGCAGTTTCGGTTCTTGTGCTAGTATCAGGGATTATGATTCAACGGTTATTACCATCATCTTCAAATAAAGAGCAATTAAATTGGAAAGACGAACTTCTGCGATTTAAGAATATTCATCTTTGGGCAGCGTACGTAACAAGTATGTTCATTATTGGTGGTACGTTTGCAGCATTTAGTTATTTTACTCCGATATTTACAAATGTCACAGGCTTTTCAAGTGCAAGTATTCCATATTTACTTGCTCTCTATGGTAGTGCGACGGTAATTGGAAATATAATAATTGGCAAGTTTGCTGATAAATTTACAATGAAAATACTTATGGGTGGATTAATTATATTAATCATAGCGTTGTCTGTATTTGCTTTAAGTGCGGAGAATAAATACATTGCAGTTATGGCTACGATTTTTATTGGTTTAACTGGTGTAGCATTGAATCCAGCTATGGTTGCGAGGGTGATGAAAACAGCTAGTAATGGAATAATGATAAATACCGTTCATAGTTCTTTTATTACGCTAGGTATTGTTATTGGTTCGTCACTAGGTGGTCTTGGGATCAGTAAAGGATATGGTTTTGTATCTCCGCTATGGATTGGAGCTTGTTTAGCTATCCTTGGGGTAATTTCGTTATTCCCATATTTACATAAAGGAAAGGCAGATTAAGATGTTTAAAATTTCTTTTTCTTAAGTTGATGGGTATGTATGGTGATCTCTATTAGACAATAGTGAATGAACAATTTCTGGGTTCAGTTCAACTTTATTCAAAATAAGATTTTTTTACGGTAAAATCAATGTTAGTGGAACTTTTTTAATCAAACTTTTTTAATCAAACTTTTTTAAAAATTAACATAAATACTTGCAATATTTAAATTAGTACTATATAGTTCTAGTTATGACAAAGGTAAAATTAATGAATCAAAAACGTGTAATTGAAGTAGCTGCAACATTATTTTTAGAAAAAGGATTTGCTTATACAAGTATGGATGAATTAGTACGTGTAAGCAAAGTTTCAAAGTCTAATGTGTATTATCACTTTTCTAATAAGGAAGTATTATTAGAAGCGGTCGTTGATTATTGGATTGAAATGTATCAATCTGCAATTGATGACGTACTTTCTCAGAATCAATTTTTAGTTGAAGATCGTATCCAACTGTTTTTAAAGCAATTATCACAAGGAGTTCAGTCGAGAGAGTATAAGGGGAGCTGTCCATTTATTACTCTTTATATTCAAAGTCCTAAACAGGCCACGCAAATAAAAGAAAAAATAGGTCTTTTTTTTACAGGATTACAAAAGAAAGTTTCTCTATTACTTAAACAAGGGGTAGAGAATGGAGAATTCAGAAATACGATTCATATTGATGAGGTTGCATCACTTTTTATTACAAATCTTGAAGGAGCGTTATTTATTTCAGAAACATTGAAGGATGCAACTGTAATTACGAAAACAGCAGATCATTTTTTAAAATTGCTTCGATAAAAGAAGCATTTTTTTTACATTAAATTAGTACTGATTAGTACTAAAAGGGGGATTTTATATGAGAACAGTATTTTTAACTGGTGGAACAGGCTTTATTGGAAAGCAAGTAGTGAAAGAATTAGCCAAAGAGGATGTTAAAATTCTTCTTTTAGTAAGGTCGAAAAGTAAAGCAATACGCCTTTTTCAAGAAAGAGGCATCTTAAAAAAGGCAGTTATGCACTTTATTGAAGGTGATTTGACGAAAATAGATTTAGGTCTAAGTGCTGAAGATAAGGAGAGGGTATTGAAAACGGATGTGATTATTCACGCAGGAGGCCCCATGGATATTCAAGCGACAAGTAAAGAGGCAGCGTCCGTATTTTTAAATGGCGCCAAACACATTAGTGAATTAGCTAAAAGTATTCATCAATTGAAGGGCTTGCAACAATTTATTCATGTTGTAGGTTATATGAGTCCCTTTGATGATAAAAATAGCAAGATTGCAATTGATGTGTTTCAAGAAGGAAACAATTATTTGAAAATAAAAAATCCATATGAGAGAACAAAATTTTTAGCAGATCTTTATATCCGTCAGCACGCATCAGCAGTAGGTTATCCTCTTTCTGTAATTAATCCGCCAACTGTAGTCGGTAGTAGTAAAACAGGGAGTACAGAGCAGATAGCAGGATTAGGTTTGCTTGTGATGAGTATGCGAAGAGGGCTCATGCCAGTGATTCCTGGAGGTAAGGGATATAGGTTACCACTTATTTCAAACGATGAGCTTGCGAAGTTTATTGTGCAGGTTTTCAGATTGGAGCAACCGACTATTCAAACATATACACTTGTTGAAGACAAACAGCACGATCAGAACATTGCTGAATTATTAAGTATTATGTCGGAAAGTATGAATATGAGGGCACCAAAAATCTCTGTTCCAATGCCACTTATGAAAGCAATTATGAATAGTGGAGTAAGTAAAATAACAAAAATTCCTTCTGATGGACTGAATTTTATTACAAACCGAAAATTTTCAGATGTTTCAGCGAAAAAAATTATGGGAGGAGATTGGTTTAAGAAGACGAGTGTAATGAAATTTTTCCCTGCCGTAGTAGCTGATCTGGATTATCGAATGATGTATCAAAATGGCCAGCATAATCATGTATTTAAACGAACATTATGCGATAACAATACCCTTTACCAATTACAAGGAGAGGGTCAACCGTTTATATTATTACATGGTTTATTGAGTGATGGAGAGGATTTATTTCCTTTAGCACAAGAGCTTCATGAAAAAACTGGTCAACCTGTATGGATTTTGGATCTTCCAGGTTTGGGACGTTCTCCTTTTAAACGAGAGAAAAATCTTCTAGATATCTATTTGAATGTAGTGAAAAAGTTATTGGAGAAAGCTACGAATGGTGCACATCTAATTGGCCATTCATTCGGTGCGTTTATTCTTCTAGAAGCATTGGTACAAGAGTACATAGATAAGAAGTATGCAATCACTTTACTTCAGCCACCTGTTGCTAAAAAAAATGCTAAATCGCTAAATGTTCCTCAATTTATGAACAAATGGACATTAAAATTGGCAACTACTAATTTGATAGGGCGTTATTTATTAAGTAATGGTTTGTTTGAAAGTATGGAGAGTATCCCTGAACATTATATTGAAAAAATAAGTAACAGTTTTACTTCCCCTAGAATTTTAAATACTACGGTTCAGCTTAACAGTTTACTACTGAAAAACGATCAAGGTGATTTCAATGAAGTAACAAAGTATAATCTTCACATTATTTGGGGGGAGTATGACAGAGGCTATTCTGCTCCATCGCATCTTGGTAAGGTTGATTTTGTTCCATATGGCCATCATTTTCCTCTTAGCCATCCGAGTGAAACGGCAACATTAGTAATAAAAAATAGTAATACTAGCAGATGAGAGTGTGGGATAAATAAAAAGTGTGTAGTAAGATCGTTGTGTCTTTGAAATAAAATCGTACTGTTTGGGGTCCCGCCCCATGCCAATCAAGCTAAGAAAAGCAAATACCCCAAAACGAGAAAATGGGCATCTCCAGGTGAAAATGCGTAATTTTTTTTGTTTTAGGGGCATTATAAAGCCTTCAAGTTGATGGATGTGGGGTACCGCCACAATACTATCAATATAAGCAGTATACCCCGTTGTATCTGTACTGGATTTATCAAAAGAGGATGCTGAAATGATACCATTGCTTCTGGCTTGTATAGCAGAGGCATTTATTCATTTCAATCCAGATTCTTTTTTAGCTAAGGATGAATTTGATCTCTTATATTGGTGTAGAAAGAACTTCAAAGGATTTCATAGTATCTCTGATGATGGATTCTTACAGGATTTTAAGCAGGTATACGAATGTTATCAAGCATTGCAGAACGTTGGGAAACAAGAGAACAATATAAAAATAAATATGTAATAGCAAGGAGAAGAGCAACGCATGTATAATATACTTAAACGTCAATATAATTACTTTATCCGAGGAGTGATTCGGATTAACGAAGAAGTACAAAGGGAATTGGACCTATTGGCTCAAAAGATTCGTGAAACTGTGTCTTCTGTCCAAAAAATCATCCTTTTTGGCTCTCATGCATATGGCACACCAAATGAAGACAGTGAATTTGATCTCTGTATTGTTGTAGAAGGTGTAGGAGCAAGAAAAAGGGGAGTCATTAATCGTATCAATTGGGGTATTTACGATGTTATGGAAACACCAGTTGATTTTTTAGTGTATGGGCCAGAAGAGTTTCTAGAACGTGCTAGTCGTACCGTAACTATGGAACATAAGATTGCACTAAACGGTAGAACAGTCCCAAAAACTCATAACCTTTTAATGCTGCACAAATCGTGTCGGAAATTAGATGAGGAATCCTCATTGATTTTAGAACAGTGCGTGCAGCTAAATGGTTATGCTACAGATATTCGTTTATCCGTATTTTGAATCACTTACTGTTTAAGATAGATTAATGACTATACAACATGCTCAAAAAGTACTGAGTTTTTATAAAGAAAAGTTAAACATGCTAAATATGCATGAAATCGTAATCGATTAAACATAGAGGATATACATAAAAGAGAGTGCCTATAAAGGGACTCTCTTTTTCTATCTAAAAAAGAGGAGGAATGCTTCATAGTAGAATGAAATGATACTTTGCTATGGGGATAACAATATAATGATGGATAATTATCACACAATTGTTGTTTTGTAGGTACAGTGGCGGTACTTTTAATTAAAGCACAAGGAATCAATCACGATGCATTTCTTTTAGTACCTGTTCGCGAAGCAGAGGAATGCCTTCTTCTCGAAACCAAGCACCTACACGTGAAAAAGTAGAAATATGAGGCACAAATGATAAACCACAAAACTCATGAAAAAAAGGTTATCATACAATCCGTCCCTTCTGTAGATAGTTCAGGTTACTCTTATTCTTTCAGGAGAACGAATTTCTTTATGTATGTATTTTTGAATATTTGTGAGCTTTATAACACCATTTCTATACTTTAATATCTGAAAAATCTGTCACGAAATATTCCGAATTTTGAAGTTGCTAATTACATATGATTCCATTTATTATAATTATTGAGCCGGCTCCAAATAATGGAAGTTCTCTGTTATAGCAAAGTAATTTTCAATGTTTATCAACTTATTTTCATAAAGCTATTTTATATCAGAATCCACTTTCATTTTATTTTATATGAAAACAAAGCAACTATAAAAGAGGGGGATTTAAAAATGGAAAAAAAATCTTTTAAAATCCGTTCAGTTAATGACAATGAACAGCTTTGGACAAAGTTAGCTGATCAAATGGAAACACTTGAAAACAGGGATGAAATGAAATGCTTCAACTGCTCAATTTGTTGTGATAATTGCTGCTTTAATTGTTGCTTCCAAATCTAATTTATACTTACAGTAAATAAACACTTGAAATACTTATACCTTTTAATAAACTTAGTTACTAAATTCATTATTTTCTGTTCTTGCCTAGCAAGAACAGAAAATAATTATACAAGGGTGATTTGATGATTATTAACAAGTATCATTTACGATATCCTTTAAACGAGGAAGTTCTAATGATTAATACCTTAACTGGTGCTGTAGATTTTTTTTCTCATGACTTAATTAATTTTATCGATACATTGTCATATAGAGAATATAAAAATTTAACTAACGAAGAGAAAAATGCTACTAAAATTTTAATTGATAGAGGTTACGTATTTAAGAACACAGAGGATCGGGACCATAGACTATGGCAGGCTAAAAATATTGTAGACGCTGGAAATGAAATGCAGTATGTTATTTGCCCTACATATACATGTAACTTTCGTTGCCCATATTGTTTTGAAAGCCATAGCCTTCATGAGAAAATAACAGCTTTAACCGAAGAACAACTCCAAGCAGTTATGCAAGCCATAGACATCTTTCATAAAGAAAGTGGTTATAAAATCGGTATGATTAACCTTTTTGGAGGCGAACCACTCCTTCCTTTTACTAAAAAAATAGTCAAACAAATCTGTGAAGAAGCTGTTAAGCGTAACTTCAAAATTGGTTGCAATACAAATGGCTATCACCTTTCTTCTTTTGTAGAGATTTTCCAAAACTACCGTGATCGACTGAGTATTATGGTTACAGTTGATGGACCGAAGAATATTCATGATCAA
The DNA here is from genome assembly GCF_007363175.1 of Bacillus sp. BD59S. NCBI lineage: Bacteria > Bacillati > Bacillota > Bacilli > Caryophanales > Bacillaceae > Bacillus > Bacillus sp. BD59S. The sequence continues at coordinate 2,862,785 of NZ_CP034686.1, read as the reverse complement.
CGACGTATTATGACGGGAGGTCAAGGTACATTTGATCAAATTCAAAAAGGTATTTGTGATTCACTTAATCATGGCATTCGTACCATTGTAAGAGTCAATATAGACCAAACAAATATTGATTATGTTTCACTTCTTGTAGACTATTACAAAAAAAACAAGTTATTTGAAAATGAAAATTTCTCAATTTCTTTTTCACCTGTCACAGATCATACATGTAAAGGCTTAGGAGAAGATTTAATGAAGGGTTATGAAATTGTAAAAAAATTACAAAAAAATATTCCTGATTTTGAAAAATTAGAAAAACAAAAATCTCTTAACTTCGGAGCTGATATGTACCGTTTCTTTAAACCAATTATGCAGTTAGATTCAGAATTAAAAAATAAAATTGAAATGGTTGTTCCCAATATAGTCTATTGTGAATCTGCTGAAGGGAAACGAGTTGTATTTGGACCTGATAACCATATATATGCTTGTCCTGATTTAGTTGGAAGATCAGAGTTCAAAATCGGCGATTATTTCCCTAAATTCTCTCGCCAAGATTGGAAGTGGGAAAAGTGGAAACAATTCAATTCCTTTACCATTCCACAATGTAAATCTTGTGCCTCATCACCTATATGTGGAGGAGGGTGTGCTGCTGAAGCTCTTATAGTTCATGGGAACTTGAATCAACCAAACTGTCCACAAACAGATAAACAGGTTTTCGAATATTTAAAAACTATTAAAGAAGAGATTTCAATATAAGGAGAGGAACTAAGCTATGATAGCAAGTACCTATAATTCAACATATAAATTATCTGATGGAAATTACGTTCTAATCAATTCACTAAGTGGCGCACTCGATGTAATTAATACAGACATAAAAAAAGTATTAGATGATATTAAGCGTAATAAAAAATTAACTCTTTATCCTGAATTAGAAGAACTTCTCTCATTTTTAACAAAACGTGGCTATCTTTTTAATGACCGTGATGAAGAATTAAATAAACTTACTATTATTCGTGATCGGATGACTGAATCTTTAGCAAATAGTAATTCCGGAGTTACATTCAACGTATGCACAACATATATGTGTAACCTTAGATGTCCTTATTGTTACCAAGGTCATGAAATACATAAAATTTCACATGCTTTAACCCCTGCTGAAGTAGACAAAATGTTCCAAGCAGTTGATAACATTTTGTCTATGGAGAATGAACGTGGTCGATTTGAGAATGCAACCCACCGCATGATGTTATATGGTGGTGAACCATTGCTTCCAACAACTCGAAAGACAGTTGAACAAGTTGTTAAACGTGGAATAGAAGAATACGGTTTTCGTATGTACGCCATTACAAATGGTACATTCTTGCATGAATTCTTAGATTTTCTAGAGCCTTACAAAGAGAACTGGGATTATTTTCAAATCTCTATTGATGGACCGAAACATATTCATGATCAACGACGTATTACAGCTGGTGGCACAGGAACATTCGATCGAATTGCTGCTAATATTTCACTGGCATTAGAGCGTGGTTTCGCAGTAGGCTTACGTACTAATGTGAATAAAGATAATCTTGCATATGTAAAAGAATTAGCAACCTTTATCGAAGATCAACATTGGAATACTTATCCTAATTTTGGTTGGCAGGTATCTCCTGTTACTGATCATTACGGAGATAATCTACCAAATCACCTTCCAGAGCATGAATTACTCGCCGAAATTTATAATATTTTCGGAGATTTAGAAGAATTTATGGATAAATTTAACGCAAAACTGGGTACAGACCTTAACATTCGTACTTCTAGAATCCGTCAAGCCATACGAACTTTTGACTGGGAGAAGGTAAGTGAACTTGATTCCTGCTCTTCTGTCATGCATAGTTTACCTTATTTTAAAGAATGTAGTGCGAGAGAACAGCGTTTCTATGCATTTGGTGCAGAAGGTTTAATATACGCTTGTCCTGAGGCCGTAGGTAAGCCAGAAACTGCAGTGGGTTCCTTTTTTCCTGAATACAATTTAGATGCTGATAAGCATGCTATTTGGGATCAAGATATTACTGACTCCGAACAGTGTAGTAGTTGTAGTATCTCACTATTTTGTGGTGGAGGATGTGCTTATGCTAATTTAATGCGAAATGGTGCCATTAATAAACCTTACTGTAATGATTCACATCAAACCATTTCGACTTATATTAAGAAAAATGAAACTGCCTTTTTAGAACTAATTAAATAAAAAGATATAACTCCACAAATACCTTCACCATTGTGGGGTTACTTTCTCTTAAAGGATGTGATCAATTTGACAGCATCGCAAAATATCTTTCCAAAGTTAATTCCATACGAAGTTTATAATATGGATGTTTGGGAGGAGGGGCCTCGTTATTTAATAAAATTTGATAACGGATTACAATTAAAAGTCACTGAATCACTGAGAAATTTATTCAATTATATGGATGGAACCACATCCATAGGAGATATATGTACAATGGTACAAACGAATCACGATGGCAATATTACTATAAATGAGTTAACAGAACTGATAAATGAACATCTATTACCAAAAGGGGTTTTAGTTGGTTCTGAAAAAAAAGCATCTCATCACTCTGCAATTACATTTAGAATAGCAATATTCCACGCTTCTTACTTAAAAAAGGCATCCAAATATTTCGAATTCTTATTCTTTCGGGGCGTATTTGTTTTATTTAGTATTTTCTTCAGTATAAGTCTAATACATTATTTTTTTCAGGCTAATACTGAAAATATATCAAACACATTTGGATCCGTTTATAAATTTACTATTGCAATTTTGCTGCTATTATTTTCCATGATTATCCATGAACTTGGTCATATAGTTGCTGCTTATCGATATAAAATACAACCTAAAGACGTCGGAATGGGTCTTTATATGATGCGGCCTGTTTTATTTGTTGATTTAAGTGATACCTGGCGATTGCCTAGACGACAAAGAGTAGTTATTGACCTGGGCGGAATTTACTTTGAATTATGGATATTTATATTATTTGAGTTGTGTTATTTTATTTCAGGATTCCAGGAATTTTTTGTAGCAAATCAATTCATACTCATTACAGTTCTATATAACTTATATCCATTTTTACAATATGACGGTTTTTGGGTTCTTACTGACATTCTAGGAATTGCAAACTTGCATACTAGAACCTTCCAATTGGTGAAAAGTGGTCTCCTGGGATACTTTTTTTTCAAGCCTGATTATCGAAAGCAATTTAATGATACAATTAAGAGGATGAACAGGCACTATAAAATAGCATTTCTTACATATGCTAGTATATATTTTTGTTCAGTTATCACTGCTATCTGGTTCATTCTTCGATATACCATCTATTTATTCACATCGCTAGATTCGTTCACATGGGGAAATGCAAAAGGTGCCATTATTGTAATAATTATAGTTTTAATTAGAACAATAGTTGTCTTTACATTAAAATTTAAAAGGGCCGGGAGGGAAAAGGATGATAAACAAACAAACCATCCTTCAAGTAGAAAAAATCAAGAAAGCTTATGAAACCGAAGCAGGAACAATTCAAATTTTAAAAGGGCTTAGCACTAAATTTTATTCTGGAGAGATTGTTAGTATTATTGGTCCTAGTGGAAGCGGAAAATCCACACTACTTGGAATACTGGGATCATTGGATACCCCTACCGAAGGACGTATTATTATTGAACAACAAGATATTACCTCCATGTCAGAAGAAAAGCTAGCTGATTTCCGTGCAAAAAAGATTGGTTTTGTTTTTCAATCGTATAATTTAATCACAACAATGACCGCTCAAGAAAATGTTATGATGGCACTTATGTGCGCTGGAGTAAGAAGCCAAAAAGAAATGATAACAAAGTCTAGGGAAATGTTGGACCTTGTTGGGATGAAAGAACGATATCATCATTTACCAAGCCAGCTATCTGGAGGTCAACAACAGCGTGTAGCAATTGCTCGTGCATTAGTAAATAATCCAGCCATTGTTATTGCTGATGAACCAACTGGGAACTTAGATTCCAAAACAGGAAAAAATATTTTGGACTTAATTTTTCAACTACGTGACCAACTCCAGATGACGTTTATTATTGCTACACATGATACGCATGTGGCAAAACTTTCAGATCGTGTTTTAAAAATGGAAGATGGCCTCCTCGTTCAAGAAACCTTTAACGACCATACAAAATCTAGTGAGCAAGAAGGTGGCATAACACCATGCTACTAAAATCTGCACTACGTAGTTTAGCACGTAATCGTTTAAGAACTTTTTTTACTGTGTTCAGTATTTTAATAGGAGTAGCTAGTTTCTTTTCTATGTCTATGTTGGTAGAGCTGGTTCCGCGATCTATTCACGAATCCTCTAAAATTCTTTTAGGAGGGGATGTGTCAGTTCAATCCTATTTAAAACCGATGGATCGCGAAACTCTTATTTCTTCCATTCCTAAAGAAGAACAGAAAGCGCTCACAACTTCTTTATTAGGTCAAAGTATGGTCAAATCTGATCGGAAAACAACAAGTTTAATTGTAAAGGGAATTGAAACGAACCACTATCCTTTCTTTGGTGATAATCTGTTTCCTAATATTCGTACTTTACATAAAGATGAACTACTACTTTCCAAAAATACAGCTGACCGTTTGCAAGTCAAAGTAGGAGATAGAGTTGAGATTCCTAACCGTTCTACTGGGGCAATGACCTCTTATAAAATTAGTGGTTTAGTAGAAGGTGTCCAAGAATCCTATGGCGATGCTTCAATTTTTGGAACTGCCTATTTACATTTAGATCAAGCACAGCAGCTTTTAAATGTACCTGCAGGCACAATTAATGAAGCATTAATCTTATTAAATGAAAATGTTAATATCTCTTCTTTTAAAAAGAATATTCAAAAACAATTACCACAAAGTAGTGTAATAGATGTTCAGGATAAGGAGCTAGAGAAACAGAAAGATTTACGGATGTTGTTACCATTTCTTCAGCTTTTCAGTATATTAGCTCTTGGAATTGCCGCTATTACTACTTCTAATACAATGAAAGTCATTATTGCTTCACGTACGCATGATATCGCTGTTATGAAGTCCGTAGGAATGAAAACTAAATATATTATTCGATATTTTCTATTAGAAGCATTATGGCTAGCGATTCTCGGAACAGTTGGTGGGATTGTACTCGGCTTATTAGCTAGTGTTTGGCTGACGTCCTATCTAGCAGACGTGCTTTCACTACCGCTACATTGGGGAATTTCATGGTCCGTAATTTTTACAACAATTATTGTGGGATTAATTGTAACCTTCTTAGCTTCTTGGATACCAGTAAAAAGTGGAATGTGTGTATCACCACTTCAAATGTTACGTGATACTGAGAACACAAGTGTGAATTATGCTTTACCATTTAAAAAGAAATTTCAACTTTTTATATTTACTTGTGGCATTCTTTCTATTTATGTTTACAATATAGCTTTCACAACAAATACAAATGGCAACGCAGTCTTTAAGTGGTTTCTTGCTCTTTTACTTACAACTGCAGTTCTGTTATTTATTTTTACTTTTGTCCGATTTATAGGGTTTATATATTCTTTATTATTCAGATTAATTGGCGCCATGAAAAGCATAATGCCACAAAGCCTCTTTCTTGCTTTACACAACATGGCTACTACAAGTAAACGAAATGGTTTATTGGCAGTTACCTTAACTATTGGTGTTGTTTCTGTTGTCTCTAGTCATGTATTTGCAGACAATTTAATTGAGTCAGTTCAAGGTCAATTGGAAAGAGAGGCAATGGGAAATATCCTTATTACAAGTTCCATTCATGACGAAGGGAACGTTGAAAAGCAGCTACAATCTATTAAGGACATAAAAGGATCGAAAAAAGGTTATCAATTAGATGGAAGACTCCAAAATATTAACGGAGTGGACGCAGCATCTATATTCATGAAAAATATAAAAGATGATAAATTTTTTAGCTCAACTAAAATTTCAATAGAAGGGGTAGATACCTCTCTTAACTCTAGATCCTATATGATATCTGAAGGGCGTGATTTAGCTCTATCGGATGCAAAGGGGAAAAAAGCAATTCTTTTGGACAGCTATAAGAAATTAGGTGTAAAAGTCGGTGATACAGTTGACATTCAAATTGGAAATGAATTAGTAAACTGCGAAATTATAGGTTTCTTTAAATCTGGTGTAGTTAAAACCGTTGGCATCCGTATTCCAACTGAAACATTAGCTACATATGGGAAACCAAGCCGAATTACTTATTCCTTAGATAGTGATCCTAAAAAAACAAATACTATATTAACAGAATTAAATGAAAAACTTCCTGGTTCAGCAATGGCATATTCAATTGCCGCTACAGCAATCGATAGTCTTCAGTATATTATTCAAATGCAAAGTGCTTTCTTCTCAATTGTAGCGTTGTTCGCATTTTTAACAGCTGTTCTTACAATTGGAAATCAAGTTGTCATTCGCTTAATGCAACAGACACGAGATGTTGCTATTATGAAAACAGTTGGTATGTCTTCTAGTAATTTGATGAAGTCTATCTTATTAGAAAACACGATTATCTCCCTATCGGCTGGATTAGTTGGCGCTGGAATTGCCCTAGCCTTTTCAGGCATCACTTTACGCTTCTTATTCCAAATGCCGATGAAAATAGATATGACTTGGTCCATTTTAGGTATACTTTTATCTGTTATAACAACAATAATTGTTGTATGGATAGCAGCAAAACAATCATTATCGGCTAAACCTATACACCTTTTACAAAATAAATAAAGAAAGAAAAAAGTGTATTTTGATTATCTAGTCAAAATACGCTTTTTCTATTTTCTTTAAAACAACACATATCCTATGTTTATCAGGTTAAAATTAAAGAATACCCCAGAACGAAAATCTGGGGATCCCTCCCTCACATGCTTGTTCCCATTTAAAAACTGGATTAGATTAAACCTAGTTGATTTAAACGTGTTTCTTATCTCTTATCTTTCTAATTTATTGATTAATAAAATGTAGACTGATCATTAGGTTTTATATTATAAATAGTTTTTATTAAAATAAAGTATTAGACTCAATAGTAGCTATGTAATTATTATACAGTTAATAAGAACAATTCTGAGAAGATGTACGTAGTAATAAAATGGGAGAGGAATAATTTGAATCAAAATAAACCGATAGAAACAGAAGAAAAAATATCTATCATACAAAAAATGAAAAAATGGGCTAGAAACTAAAAAAAAACAACTTCTTGTACTTTATTTGGCATATCGAGATGAAAGAGTCCCTTGGTATGCTAAATTATTTACAATGCTTGTTGTTGCGTATGCTTTTAGTCCTATAGATTTAATCCCAGACTTCATTCCAATCTTGGGGTATCTTGATGATTTGATTCTTGTACCATTAGGTGTATACTTGGCATTAAAACTGATTCCTAAAGAAGTGTTGGAGGATTGTAAAAGAAAGGTAGAGGAAAGACAGATAACAAGCAAACCAAAGAATTGGATAACAGGCATTATTATCATTACTCTCTGGATTCTTGTCTTTGTATGGGCTGTAAAAATTGCAAACCTGATTATTTTCAGGATGAAAGAATAAAGAAAGCTACAGAGTATATACAGCTAGATATGGAGGTATTAATGAGCTCTCTCCAAACAGGACAAACATATGGAATATCCGATGCCTATGTAGGTATGACTGATAAAGTACTAACCCGTGTGATTTTTATAAATTAATATATGTATTATCTTATAAAAAAACTCAGCAGGATTTATTCTGATGAGTTTTTTGTTTATATAATTTATCAATAATTATTCTTTTTTCTCCGGCTGATAGGAAAGAATAACGACACCTGAACTGGTCGTTCTTGTTTCTATAAGTTTTAATGCTTTCGTATTGCTCTGGTCTTTAAAGAGACGCTTTCCGCTTCCTACGATAACGGGATTGACTATAAAGTGATATTCATCAATGAGGTCATGTTGCATTAATGTTTGTGTAAGATCACTGCTGCCATAGATTAAAAGGTTCTGACCGGGCTGTTCCTTCAGTTTCGATATTTCTTCTACAATATTACCCTTGATAAGATTTGCATTCCATTCGGTTTTTTCCAAAGTTGTTGAGGCAACAAATTTAGGCATGCTGTTCATTTTATCAGCAAAACCTTCTTCATCAGTCATAGAAGGCCAGGCAGCTGCGAAACCTTGATAGGTTACTCGCCCTAGTAGAAGAGCTTCACTTTCAAACAGTAAATTGGATTGAAACTTTGCCACTTCTTCATTGAAGTATGGAGCAGTCCAAGCTGGTTCCTCCATGACACCATCTAGTGAGAGGTACATCGATACAATTATCTGTCCCATTTTGTTCTCCTTTAGTTTTAAATTGAGATTTTTACATATTGGTAACACAATTATTAATTCTTGAGCTAGAGAAATTCTCCCTTTTTAATAGTTTCGACAAAATGTATTTATGTATGTTTTGGAATAATCTAATATATATTAATAACTTTGAAATATTGTATAACTTCTAATTTTTATGCATTATTGATTAGCATTGCTTATTGTGCTAACGAATCAGGATAGTGTGGCGACCGACTAAATAGTTTCTTATCCTCAATTATTAGAAGGGAAGTTTTATCATTTCGCGAATTGATTAGACATAGACGAGTGCTATAATTTTCTATATATACATAAAGAGGTGACTACGCATGAATCAAAGACCGTCAGAAGAAGAATACGCTGGGAGCTCCGGCGAATATATCCGTTTGGTGCCAGACGGTAATATCATTGACATTTTGCTCGCCCAGGAAAAGCAAATGACCGAGCTCCTGGCATCGTTGACCGAGAGCCAGGCCGCGTATCGGTATGCGGAAGGAAAATGGACACTGAAAGAAGTTGTGGGCCACATTACAGACGCGGAACGCGTCATGACCTACCGCCTGCTCAGGTTCGCAAGAGGAGACCAGACGCCGCTGACCGGTTTCGATCAGGAATTGTTCATTCCTCCTTTCGGAAGCTGGACAACCGCGCAATTGGCCGAAGACTACCGGGCCGTACGGCAATCAACGATTACATTGCTGCGCGGGCTACCAGCGGAGGCGTGGACCCGTAAGGGCACAGCCAACAACCTAAGCATTACGGCGCGCGCCCTCGCGTACGGCATTGCAGGACACGAGCTTCATCACATGGGGGTTATCCGAAACCGGTACTTGAGTTAATCGTCGGCTGAGTCCTTTGGAATGGAACTAACACCACTCATACAACCTTAGATACCGTTCTTATTAGGGTCCCGCCCCACAACCATCAACTTAAGGATTTAGACTATTTTTGAAATAAAAAGCACGTTACTATTCTCTTATGTTAATGAGAAAGGGTAACGTGCTTTTTATGAATATGCACCAAAAACAAGAGTTATATCGATTTTTCTCATTTTGGGGTATTTGTTTTTCTTAGATTGAGGGTGACGGGGCACTACTCTATAATGATCAAATTAAAATTAAAAATAGTTATAGAGACTCCATTTCTCGGAAATGTTGTAACTATTAAGTTGTAAAAAGAACCATAGTTTTTCATTTTTGAAAAGGCTATGGTCTTTTTTAGTTGTAGCAAAGTTATGACGCGAGAAAGTTTTTTTGATTAATCAAAAAAACTTGATTAACTAGTTGCATAAAGAACTAAACAGTGTATATACTATAAACATCAAAAAAAGTTGATGAAGGGAAGTGAACTACAATGGCACAAGATTTCCAGTTCTATGAGAAAAAGTTTAAAGCGTTGGCTGATCAGAAACGTCTAGAAATCATGTATGAACTTTGTCAGCGAGGCCAGACGTGTGTATGTGATTTAACAGAGATTTTTGAAATGACACAATCTAAGTTGTCCTATCATTTAAAGATTTTATTAGACGCAGGTTTAATTGTAAAAGAAACAAAAGGTACGTGGAGTTATTATGATTTAAATGATACGGAAGTAAATAATTTATTATCAGAAGAATTGTGCTGTATCTTTAGAAAAACAGGAAAAGGTAGCTGCTGTTAAAATTTTGCACTATTCATCAAAAAAACTTGATTAATGATGTATAAAGAGGAGGAATAAGGTATGAGATATGTTCACGTTGGTATAAACGTTACGAATTTAGAGAAGTCTATTGAATTTTATGAAAAGGTATTTGGTGTTTCACCAGTTAAGGTGAAAACGGATTATGCAAAATTTTTATTAGAGACGCCAGGGCTTAATTTCACGCTGAACGTACGAGATGAGGTGAATGGAAACCAGGTAAATCATTTTGGTTTCCAAGTGGATACAGCTGAAGAAATTACATTACATAAAGAAAGATTAGAAAAAGAAGGTTTCTTTGCGCGTGATGAGATGGATACGACTTGTTGCTATGCAGTACAAGATAAGTTTTGGGTAACAGACCCTGATGGGAATGAGTGGGAATTCTTTTATACGAAAGCACATAGTGATGTTCACAAAATTGAAGAGTCATCTTGTTGCACGACTTCAAATGAGGTAGCTAAAAATTCTTGTTGTTAATAGGAGAGGGAAAATAAAATGAAACGTTTATCTTTTCTAGACCGATATTTAACACTATGGATCTTTCTAGCGATGGCTGTTGGGATTGGTTTAGGGTTTGTGTTCCCTAGTGTAGTAGACGGACTGAATACATTACAAGTTGGAACGACGTCTATTCCGCTTGCTGTTGGTTTAATTGTCATGATGTATCCACCATTAGCGAAAGTTCGCTATGAGGAAATGGGCCGAGTATTTAAAGATGTAAAAGTGTTAGTTTTATCATTAGTACAAAACTGGATTATTGGTCCGGTACTTATGTTTGTGTTAGCAATTATTTTTCTTCCTGATAAACCAGAATATATGGTCGGTCTCATTATGATTGGATTAGCACGTTGCATTGCAATGGTAATTGTTTGGAACGATCTAGCTGATGGGGATAAAGAATATGCGGCAGGTTTAGTTGCTTTTAATTCGGTATTCCAAATGCTCTTTTTCTCAGTTTATGCATACGTTTTTGTAACCGTAATTCCAGAATGGTTAGGAATTGAAGGTGCTATTGTCGATATTACAATGATAGAAGTAGCAAAATCAGTATGTATCTATTTAGGAATTCCTTTTATAGCAGGTATGTTGACACGCTTTGTACTCGTTAAGTTAAAAGGAAGACAGTGGTATGAAAAGGTGTTTATACCTAAAATTAGTCCACTTACACTACTCGCATTGCTATTTACGATCATCGTTATGTTCTCTTTAAAAGGAGAGATGATTGTTAGCGTGCCACTAGATGTGGTAAGAATAGCGATTCCGTTATTAATCTATTTTATCGTAATGTTTTTTGTTTCTTTCTTTATGGGAAGAAAAATTGGTGCAAACTATCCGGTAACTACAACATTAGCATTTACAGCAGGTAGTAATAACTTTGAATTAGCGATTGCTGTAGCAGTTGGTGTATTTGGTATTCATTCGGGCGCAGCATTTGCAGCTGTTATCGGTCCTTTAGTTGAAGTACCTGTCATGATTGCACTTGTAAACGTCGCTTTTTGGTTTAAGCGTAAATATTTTAATGACCAACCAGAATAATTTAAAAACAAAGGCGGAAAACAACATGGAAAACAAAAAAATAATCTATTTCTTATGTACTGGAAATTCATGCCGAAGCCAAATGGCAGAAGCATGGGGTAAACAATATTTAGGAGATAAGTGGAATGTATATTCTGCAGGAATCGAAGCACACGGAGTAAATCCAAATGCTATTAAAGCAATGAACGAAGTAAATATCGACATAACAAATCAAACATCAGATATAATTGATGCAAACATTTTAAATCGTGCTGATTTAGTCGTTACGCTTTGTAGTCATGCAGATGCTGTATGCCCATCTACTCCGCCGCATGTGCATCGTGTTCACTGGGGATTTGATGATCCAGCAGGAAAAGAATGGTCTGAATTTCAACGTGTTCGTGATGAAATTGGTGAACGTATAAAGCGATTTGCTGAAACAGGGGAGTAAATAAAGGAAAGAGTCAATCTTCTATCTTATAGGGGATTAGCTCTTTCTTTATTGTACATAGTCATGACTATGTTGGTTCGCATAAATTACCGAAAAATATAGAGTATTCTGTTGGATTGATAAAGTTAGATATGTATTTAATCATGTAGGTGTTCACAAATAATAAATTCATTTAAAAGATAATATAGTTGTTTAGAATTAGAGATGGTATGATAAATAATCACGCTATCTTCCTTATTTTATGTATAATTAAATAATGGGATTTTTGGATATTAAAATAAAGGGTAGTATATTAGTGTAAGGGGGAGAATGATGGATAAGTTGTTACAAGAAATTGTAAATTGGTTAAGGATGAGCGATGAACAAATTGTTATTGGTATTTCGGGACATGGTGCAGCTGGAAAAACAACGTTTGCTAATAGACTCGTAAACCTACTAAATCAAAATGAAATAAATTATATTAATACAGATCCTTACATTGTCAGTTCGGATATCCGTAAGCATGCAGTGATTCACTATACATATCAAAATGAAAATCATCGTTATAAAATGACAGCTTGTCATCCAGCGGCACATCATTTGACAGCTTTAGAAAGAGATATTCAGATGGTTAGAGCTGGGCTAGATTTTTATACGATAGATACGCATTACATGAAAAGTAAGTTAATTTCTTCGAAAAATAAAGTAACAATTGTGGAGGGAATGAGTGCTGCATTTATTAATCCTGATTTATTTGATTTGAAAATTTATTTTTATACAAATGGCGAAACGGAACTAATGAGAAGATCGAGCCGGGATATAGCTGAAAGGGGAGCCGATATAAATTATTTAAGGCAGTCTCATGAAGAACGCCGTATTCAATATGAAGTATTTATGCATCCGTATAGTAAGCGTTTTGATATCATTATCAAAACCTCTGATGAAACAATATGTTTAGAAAAGAATACATTTGAGTTTTATAAAGTTTAAATGAAAATCATCACTTTATTAATTGCATTATAACGATTAATTTTTCTTACTGAGTACTTGTATTGAATAAATGTATTATTTAATCAATAATACATTCACTATAAAATAACTAAATTTTTAAAAAGATTTAGTAGCCTTCTTTCATCTACATAGATAGAAGGCTACTGTAATTTTTGTGGCAAAATTACATAACTTTATTATTACTATACAGTAGAGGATGATTTTTATTTGAATAAATTACGTGTATCTTAAAAAACTCACTTTAAAAGGTTTTTATTCGGAAGTACAAAAACGAATTTTTTACATAAAGGGAGAATCGGATGAAACACATAATAAGAAATGTAGTAATGAATTATTTTAAAGAAATTCATTCACTAGCACTGGAAGAACAATTACATAATAATAGTTGGCATACAGATTCACACTATAAAATCATGGTGAATGGAAAGCGATATTCCGCAAGATTTATAAATAGTAAGCGAACAATCAATCCAGCCTTTGGGGCATTATCAAACGAACAACTGAGAGAGCAAGTACGGTTTACGTATTATGTACGCAAACATGGAATTCCTTTTATGCAGATAAGCAAGAATAGGGAAGGAGAGCCATTTACACTTGTCACTTGGAATGATGAAGAATACCGATTTGTATTGTCTGATTGGATTGAAGGAGAACATGTTACGCATTGTACAAAAGCTATCGCAAAAGCCTTCGGAAAGGAAGCAAGAAAGATTCATGATATTTCTTACGCATTTCAAAGCTCGATTTTTCAAAAGAAATCTCATTTGGATGGGTATACCCAGTTTATTCATATGCTAAAAAGTAAGGCAAGCACATGTGGAGAATTACGAGAGTATATAGATCTCGCTACATATCATATAGAGTGTGCATATACGAGTGAATTAGAGTTTATTGTACAGACAGATTTAAATCCTTTGAATGTTTTATGGGACTCAAGTGAACAGGTAAAAGGAATTGTAGATTTTGAATCTATTGGCTATGTAGACCGCATTGAAGGATTGTCATTTTTAATAAAATGGTATTCTCGAACAGAAGGAATACATTCGCATGAAGTATGTTCAAGTGTTGCTAGTGCATTTTTAGAAGGGTATAAGGCTGATAATATTGTAACATCAAATGATTACAAAAGACTTTCTTCGTTACTATGGTTATCCGGTAGTTTAAATTGGAATTTTGTGAAGAAAACACTAAGTGTAATAAGTGATAAGAGGAAATTAGAAGAACATTTGGAAGTTTATAGAGTGAGGGGAGAAAGACTATCTTCATTATTAATTTGTACATAACATGTATTCTCCTAATTGGGGATTCAAATAAGAAACCATATGAGGTGTTCTAAAAATGAAAATACAAATTGTATTGTTTGATGGCTTTGGTGAGCTTGTTTCTTTCGCACCGTTTGAGGTACTGAAAAGAGCGATAGAAGAAGGGGCTCCGTTTACAGTTGAATTCGTTTCAAGTGAACCAAAACAAGAAGTTACTACCTCGTTCGGAGTTACGGTTCAATTACATGATTTTTTACGAATGGATAATCGTCCAGATTTGTTAATTGTACCTGGTGGTGGCTGGAATCATAAAGCAAAGCACGGGGCACGAAAGCAAGCAGAGCTTGGTACTTTAACCAAAATGATTAGAGAGATGCACAATGAAGGAACGATTGTTGCTGGTGTTTGTACAGGAGGTATGCTACTAGCTGCATCCGGTATATTGAATGATAAAAAGGCAACAATGCATCATTTGGCGCAGAGTGAAATGAATAAATATGGAGCAGAACTTCTTCCTTACAGAATTGTGGATCAAGGGGCTATTATTACTGCAAGGGGAGTTACTTCAGGAATTGATTTAGGACTTTGGATTACGGAAAAGTTCGCAAGTTCTAAAATTGCAGCAGCTGTTGAATATAGAATGGAATATGAGCGGCGGGGAGTTGTGTGGGAATGATTTTTTATTCGCTTAATCATATTTTTGTAGATATTGTAAAAGAGTAAGAGCCAATTCATACGAGCAGGCTCTTTTTTTATGTATTCATTCTCTATGTTTAATAATTGGGCTGAATATAGCCTAATTTTATCCCGCTTTAACGGGCAATAAGACCCCTACCTCAAAATTCAGCGGAAGCAAAGAAATTAGGTGGGGGATCAACTATCCGTAAAAGTCCGATTGGTGAGGGCTGATTAAAGTTTCACTTTATTCCTTTCGTGACAGCTTCTAAAATAAGGGGATTTCAACATAATGGACATAAACGGTGCTTATACATGTAAAGTAAGAGGCCATGAAAATGAATAAAGACTGCTAATTTTCGTGTTTTTTGATTATGTAGAAATAGGGGGATGACATGGAAGACAATAAGCCTAAGAAAATTTTATTTATTCAATCAGGTATTCCTTTTTATTACCCAATGATCGAAGAAGCAATTTTGAATAGTTTACAAAAGATGAACAGTAATACAATTATGGTAAACCCGGAACGAGCGATAGAAACCGCATTAAAAATGAAACCGGATTTTATTTTGGTACTCGGTGGTTTAAATGAGGGAATTATTAGTGTCATGCCAGTACTAAAGAGTGCGGGTTTTACTACTGGACTTTGGTTGACAGATGATCCGTATTATACGGATGTAACACAACATCTTGTTCCGTATTATGATTACATATTTACGCAAGATTTAAATTGTATCAAGTTTTATAGGGGGATAGGATGTAACAATGTGTTTCATCTCCCTTTAGCAGCAAATCAAGAGGTGTTTAAACCTTCTCTTAAAGAAGATACATATAAGTATGATCTTAGTTTTATAGGCACAGCGTTTGAAAATAGAATTCACTTTGTTGATTCGATTGCAGAGTATGTAGCAGAAAAAAACACAAAAATTGTAGGGTTTGGTTGGGAGAAGTTAAAGAATTATGAAAGGTTAAAGGATAAAATACAACTTCTGCCACTTGCTAAGTATGAAGATGCATTGCAATATTACGTAGCTACTAAAATTAATATAAATTTACATCGTTCACCAAATGATAAAGAATTGAATTGTAATGCCGCAAACATCCAAGCCTATTCAGTAAATAATAGGACGTTTGAAATTAATGCTGTAGGTTCTTTTCAATTAACTGATATACGACCAGATGTAGCGAAGCATTACATACCTGGTGTTGAAATAGAAACGTTTAATAGTGCACGGGAGTTTATACAAAAAGCGGAGTATTATTTGGAACATGTACAAGAAAGAAAACAAATAGCAAAAAATGGGCTGGATAGGACTTTGAAACATCACACATATGATAAACGAATCATACAATTGTTGAACTATATTAATTTGAGAGGTGTGAAGATGTAGTCTAACCCTATTAGCATTGGTAAACATGAAGTTAAGCATTTGGTGCTTTTAACTAGAGTTGCCGCTCGCATTCTATAAATATCATTTACGAAAAAGGGATTCGGATAATTTTGTCGAATTTATTTATTCTGAAAAAAATGTCGCATTTAAACTAGCTTACATCTGAGCATTAGAGGGGATTAAAAATGAATCACTTTTTTGTAGAATTTGGTGAATACCAAGCAAGTGTTTGTGAATGGGGGGATAAAAGTAATCCTCAAATCATTTGTTTTCATGGTTTAGGAAGTACAAAATTAAGTTTTATCGAAATAGCGAAACTTTTAAAGGATAACTATCATATTGTATCGTTTGATCTACCTGGACACGGGAAAACACCAAGTTTCGGGAAAGATGAAGATTACGGTGCATCTCATTTAACAAAGTGGGTAGTAGCATTACTTGAGCAAATAGGAAAAGAAACATTTCATATAGTAGCACATTCATGGGGCGTGAGCGTTGCGCTTCACTATGCAGCCGAACGTCCAGAGAAAGTGAATAAAATGGTTTTATTAGATGGTGGTTATCATCATGGCAAAATGAATGCGGACTATTTTGCGCAGCTATATAAAGATGCGAAAGAAGGAGAGTGTCCACCACGATCATTAGAAGAAGAAATCACTCATTACGAAAAAGATTTTGATGAATATATTTTTGACAGTAAAGAAGCATTCATCCAATCAGAAAAACTGGCTTACAGCAGGTGGTCACCATTACTAGAACGTGCGGTTTATGATTTAATGAGAGAAGACGATAGTAAAATAAAATGGCATGCTACTGGCGATACCGCTAGAGGTGTAATTAAGTTTCAATATACGGTGTATAAAACATTGAAATCGCATAAAATTAAAAGCGATATTTTATTATTGTATTGCGACCTTCCCGATAAGTATTTAGAAATAAGAGAATTGCAGATAGCAGAATTTAAGAAGCGTATTAATATTACGACTAAGCTTTACAAAGATACAGGGCATTTAATGCATTGGGATAGACCAGAAGAGATTGCCGCAGATGTTTTAAAATGGTTCATATAAAGAAAGTCCGTTGTTCGAATGTGAGCAACGGATTTTCTCTTGAAAAACTTAATGTAGTTGTCATAGCCAGTTCCTTTTAAATAGACGCAATAAAACCGAGTTATAAGTTCAAAAGGCAAAAAGTGATGAGAATAAAGAATTAACAAAGCAAGCCAATGCATTGCAAGGTAAGATTCAACAAGAATTTTTAGCTACATTTAATAAATTGAACATGAATGATATTACTGGCGATGTAAAAGAATCCCGTAAATCTTTAGATGATCTTATGGCTTGGATAAAACAATCTGACCTATTAAAATCTCAAAAGGATTTTGTTGATACGTTACCTGAAAAAGAATTAAGTATCTCTAAACTAGAGGAAAGTAAAAAATAAAGAAAAGAGGTTGCTTAAAGGTAACTATTCAGCGACTTTTGGGACAACCTCTTCTTTTTGTTGTAGATTTCAAAGAAAATTTAGAATGAAATAAAAATATAGTCACCTACCTATTATTCAATAATGAAAAGAAAAGGAGGTAGCGAAATGCAACTGAAGTATGGGAAGCACATTAATATATTATCTATTGTTCTAACTTTGTTCTCTTTTTCTGTAATTGTATGTTTCTCTACCTGGTTGAGTAGATATTCAATTCCCAACCTTTCTACAATGCTTAAGGTAACAATGTTGAGTGCATTTATTCTTGGAATTATAGGGTTTAGACAAGAGAAAAGCGCACTAGCGATTATAATTATGGGAATATGTGCCTTTGCTCTAGTCGTTCTATATACTTATGCGGCTATAAGTTTTCTTGAGCATTAAACACCATAAAAAAGAAACGAACATTTTTGTTCGTTTCTTTTTTGGGAATGATTATTATAAAATAGCCTCTTCTAATGATTGAGTGCTGAATTCAAGAATTGATTTTTGAATGTTATTTTCATTGTCTTTTACAATGATATATGGAACGCCCTGTACGTTAAAGGATTCAAACTCTTCTTTTTCTTATGGGGTATTAGGGGTACTCCCACATGGCTATCAACCTAAGAAATTAATTGTTCCCCAAAACGAAAAAAATGAACTAAATTCCCATAAATAACTGTAAAAGGTAAAAATGCCGTTATGGGGGTACCTTAAAATCTTAGCTTGATGGGTATGGGGTGGTACCCCTTTAACAAAATAAGCTGATTTTTTCTATCCCTCGTGAATTTCTTTAATGCTTTTTCCTTCTAAAAATGCATGTCCTGTTTTAATTTTTTCTACTGTTTCAAATCCATATTTTTCATACACTTTTTCTACTCTTTCGTTAATTGGAATCACCCAAAGATTATCTATTCCTCTATGCATTACTTCACTTTGAATAAAATGAATAAGTTCACCTATTAACCCTTTACCTCTAAACTTTTCAATTGTAGCTACACTTTCCATTCGGGCCTGTTTTTCATGTTTAAAAATACAAGCAATGGAACATGCTACTCCATTGTATCTAAGTAGATAATGAGTGAATGCTGGATGTTGGAATTCATCTTGAAAAGCTTTTTTTCTAACTTCGCCTCCTCCAAACTCTTTTATATTACATTCAATATCTAAAGCTTCTTCAAAATTTAATTCAGATACCTTTTCAATAGTAACTTTTTTATTTTTATCTTTTTTAGTTAATTTCTTATTCCATAATTGGACTGGACTTATTAATTCTTCAAATCCAAAATTCTTTATTTGTAATTCAGAAATCAGTTTTTCTTGCATATCTAAGTTGTATATATAAAATCTAGGTACTATATTTTTAGTCTTATAGAAATGGACTACTTCATCTACTACCATTTGTGGATTTAAACTTACTACACTTACATGTGCATGATTCGCATCATAATAATATGGATTACTTTCATTACAAAATATAGAACCCCATGATTTCTCTATTCGGCTAGTAAAGGTTTCAAGATATGCAAAATCAAGCTCAAGAACATTTTTTAGACTAGTCATACAATATTCCCTCTTTTCTATTTATTTCTTCAATATCTTTTGTACTTTATTGTACATTTAAATATCTTAATTTTCAGTTTTATTAGTTGGGATATATCTCATACCCTTCAAAAAATATCTTCAAGAAAAAATGAAATTAACAAATTGTAAGTAGCGGGTTCGCTGCTTTTTTATTTTGAATAGTAAAAGGAACCATAATAGGCTCCTTAATTCGATTCAGAAGTTGTGTAGTTTTTCTTGAAGATATCTTTTATGTTAATAATTAAGGATATAAGGAATCCAGCAGCTAGGATACCGTTTACCCAGTAATATGTATTCCCGGATGTAAATTTATTATAAAAGGAATCGACATTATAATATACTAGGAGCACTGAAAAGATAGTAGAGCATACTAACATACCAAAACTTTTCATGCTGTTCACCTCAATTCTAAATTTTACGACTTTTTATACAATTATACATTTAAATAAAGAGATTTACAAGAGAATTACCATAAGGAAGAGTTGGACAAATGAAACTAACTAAACAAGAAGAAATGGTTGGCATAGGTAAGTTAATCAATAATATTATCGGATTGGAATTAGTAAAATAACGTATTGATCCGCAGAAACTAGAAAAAGCAGTTTCGATGTATAACGAAATGAACGATAACACAACACAAAAACAAAAACAAAAACGAGAGGCGCTTATTAGGGGGCACCATACATCACCATCAAACCAAAATTTTATAGTATCCCCAGAACGAAATTTTGTGCTAACTTGTAACAAAAAAGCTCATTTTTTCGTTTTGGGGTAATTCTAAATTCTTAAGTTGATGGGCATGGGATTACATCACCGAAAGTGAAAAATTGTAAGTTGAGAGTCGGTAACCTTGTTCAATAATATAGGGTTTTCTGGACAAATGTGTTTAGCAGAAAGACGTATAAAAAATGAATGGAGCAAAACTTAACAAAATCGTTATTTTAATAAAAAAATCGCGTACAAAAATGTACACGATTATATAGAAACCATGTCTTGTCTGTTCATTTCATTCTATGTTTATTGTATGTAAAACGTGATACATCGCAATACATTAAAAGAGCACTCTTAAAAGTGCTCTATGACTAAAATTAATATTGAAAAAGAACACCCAAGATATTGTATGTCTGCTCTTTAGAGATGTGTGGATGAAAAACAAAATCTTTATTTAATAAAAAAAAAAACCGATTGTCTGCGGGGGTTCTAAGGGTAATTGTCAAGTAATGACGTACTCGACTAATTCACCATATCATGAATTTTTATGGTAAAAATACTGGTGAATTTGTCCAAATGAATGAGGGCATCATTTTCGACAAAAACGCTATTTTGCACAACAAAGCAGCTAGCTAAAGTAGGTAACTGCTCTGTCGTACGGTTTTAGAAGTACAACTAGATACAGATATACGTTGTAACAAAAAGTTACAACTATATTATAAACAAATATCAAAATAATATGCATGAAAGAAAACTGAACAAAAATTTCATTTTGTTTTAGTTTAAAAGGAAAAAAAGAGCACTTTATTAAGTGCTCTCGTGACGAGATTCATTTTGTAACGACTATTTTATAAAGAAAGGAACGCAGAATATTATATGCGCGTTCAGTTAATTGAGTGCTTTTTACAAACAAAGAGCAGCTAGCAAAAACTAACTGCTCGGCTGGCTCTCCAATAGGGGGAAAGGAGAAAGGTTAGGGACTTCATTAAATGAGTTATGGCCATCGCCTATCTATATTATTGACAAAATATTAAGTTTTATTCAGAGGGGAACTCATAATCTATAAATTAGATTATGATATTCGCTATTACCCATATCGCCCAGCATCCATAACGGGTGCTTTTTTCTTTGTTATATAGAAATTACACATTAAACGTATTTAAATACTGTTTTAGGTATAACATGAATTGACTCACCAATGGTACAGATAACAGATGTTTTTCTATTTAGATTAGATGTTAAATGTACCGTGAAACTCTTGGAAATACAATGCTGGAAAAATATAATGATATTGATATATTACAGAAGAAGGCGCAATTGTAGGAGTAAAGGGGATATGCCCAGGTTGCATACCATATTGACCATATGAAGGATGGTGAAGTAAATGTTGCCAAGTCGAAGTTGGAGCTACAAAAATCCTCATCGGGAAAGGATTCATAATATAATCACTCCTAAAGTAGCATTCATGTAATAGGGTATGCACTTACTGAATATAGATGTGCATAATCTAGGTTTATAAACATAATAATCAACGGACAGAAAATAGGGTTACTAATCTTATGATGTGTTCATTATGGGTGTTTTATTTTACTATGTAGATAGAACAAACATGTGTATAGCAATTATCGCAGGCGCTGCCGTGATCTGGTGGTGTCTTGCTCGTTGTCAAGCAAAGATAAGGGGTAAATAAAAAAAGAGAGCTAATGCCCTCTTTTTTTGATCTGGTAATTAATCGCAGATTGGTATTCCAAGCACTCTTAGAGCTAATGCAACTTGAAGAGAAATCTCTAATCTAGCAATTTCAATACCAGCTACTGAAAGAACTAAAAAAGGTTGTCCATTTACAAACACAACGCAACTATCCATGGTTACGCCTCCTTTCTAGTAATCTAATATAGTATATGAATTAATCATTAATGTGTAATAGTTGGATTAATTGATTTTATAGAATTGATAGATTTGCCCATTTAAACAAAACAAACGAACACAACGATTGAAAATAGAGGGGGAAGATAGACTCGCAAATTGAAATATTATTAGTCTAAAACACAAAACATAGACTAGTAAACAAGCTGTTTTCCCTTTTTAATCATAGAATAAGATGAATTCTATTTTTAGAGGAGGGAATCATATCTATGGGATGGAATAATAATTTTGGGCATTCCCGAGATCGTAATAACTTTTGGGATGATTTAGTATTTTGCGGATGTGGTCGTAGACGTAGAAGAAACGATTTTAACGATTGTCATTGTAGACGTGACTGTGATTGTGATGAGTGTCGTCGCAGACGTAATCATGACCGCGACCACGATCGTGAACATAATCATGATCATGGTGATCATCGAGATTGGTAAAATCTTTTGAAAGAGTGCACATCTTAATCGCACTCTTTTTTATTATGTTTTTATGAATACTTATTAACTCGAAGGATACAGTTTTAATTTGATTTAACATCTGACAAAATGAATGAACACAACGAACAAAAATAGAGGTGAAGAATCGTGAACTCTAACGTTACATTTTCCATGCAAATGAATGGCGAAAGCAAAGATGCTACGGCTTATGTTAGTGGTATTGCAAATATATCTGCAATTCTGTTAGCTAACGCAGATAGACATATAGTTGATAAGTTGATAGCTCAAGTTGACATAGAAGAGAAGATGTTCATCGAAGCTACTTTAGCAGGATTAAAACATCATTCTCAATAAGTACAGTGTCTCAAAAACATTTTATTAATTAGCATGATATACCATCACATCATCAGAAAGACTAATATAAATTAGTATCCATACAATAAAAAACGTCATCAGTTCTAATCTGGCCTGTTTAGAAATGATGACGTTTTTTTGTATTTAAAGGTATTAAAATTTCTTAAGTTGATGGGCATGTGGCGGATCCCTATTTTCAGCTTGTTTCAATTCCTTTCTTACTAGATATCCACTCATTTGCCCATGTATTGGCGGAAAAATTCTATTTGTTCGTTGTTAAGTATTGTTGCTTCGTCTTTTCTTAAGTCAAGGTGGAATACATGACCGCTAGTTTTGTCATTATGACCATATTCCTTGTAAATATAATGAAGTCCTGCGGATTCTAATTTACTAAGGAAAACAGGTTGAATCCCAACCAATCCATCATTAACACTACAAGTCACAAAGGACTGAGGAAAAGATGACGTAATGTTTGACTGAAAATCCATTTCCTTTTCATATTTATAAATTTCAGTTCCAAGGTAGTCCTTCATCAAAGCATTTAAAAGACTCCTGTACCATTCTTTCGTTTCTTTGTTTTTTATTCTATCGAGAGGATCATACATTCCGTGGTTTAATCCCATTGCTTTTACTTTTATATCAGGCATTTTGAAGTCAAACAGTTTTGCATACTTTAAATTAGTTATAATTGCTGCATACTGACTTGCAATCTGGGCTCCCGCTGAATCACCTACAATAAACAAATTATTTAAGTCCATATGAAACTTTGTTGAATTATTCTTCACCCAATGAAAAACCGAATTTACATCTTCCAGAGCCGCTGGAAATTTATATTTTGGTGCAAGACGGTAGTTGAAGTTTACTACCGTAAACCCGTACTGGGCTAAATTCATGCAGTAAAATTGATAAGCTTCCTTGTTCCCGTACACCCAGCCACCACCATGAATCGATATAATTACTGGCAAGGGTTTGTCCGTATCCTTTGGATAATACACGTCAAGCAAATGGTCTTCACTTTTATCCCCGTAGTAATCAAGGTTGTCAAACCTTTCTATATTTTCTGGGGTAGTTAACCCTTTATCTCTTTTAGCATCACCCTTTTTAAATATCACATTTAATAAAACTGATGTTAATGACATTTTTCCACACCTCTTTTTGTGCAATGAGAATTATTTAACGGATTATTTTTTTTTGGGAATTATATTTCGATAGAAGAAATAATTTATTCTTGTTCTATTAATCCGCCCCTTTAATGGAATAAGGAATGATTATTTGTTCCTTTCCCATAGCTTTCTATAGTCACCTTTAGGGAGGCATATTAATTTACTAGAAGAATACCATATTAATTTGGATAATGTAGTATCATTAGATTCTTTAAGATCACTAAAACTCTCTTGCGTTGTTAAAAACAAGGAAATCGTTTTAAATAGGGGCTTATCGTTGTATATCCGCATTTTCCTGATGGTATCCCATGCTCATCAACTCAAGAATTTTATAACATCTCCAGGATGAAAATTCCATGTGTTTTTGACAGACAACGGCTTATTTTTTCGTTTTGGGGGTATTTGCTTTTCTTAGCTTGATGGCGATGGGGTACTACCCCATATTAGAAAAAACGATATTTTGATGCAAAGTTATGGTGCAAGCAAGAGCATTACAGTTCTATCACCAATTCATTTTTTGATATAATGGATGCGTGGCAGAAAACAGATAGAAAGATACTGCTAGTAATTTATACTTAAATGTAGGGAGATTGAACAGAGTTATGGGGACAGAAAAAGAAATTAGTTCCGCTAAATTAATATGGAAGATGACGCGCCCGCATACGTTAACGGCGACGTTTTCTCCTGTGATTTTAGGAACAGTGGCATCACTTTATGTTGCCAAAATTGATTGGCTTTTATTTATTGCGATGATGGTTGCATGTTTGGCATTGCAAATCGCAACGAATTTATTTAATGAGTACTATGATTTCAAACGTGGATTAGATACAGCTGATTCTGTTGGAATTGGTGGCGGAATTGTCCGTCATGGATTGAAACCAAAAAATGTTTTAACAGTTGCGCTTTTATTGTATGTAGTAGCAGCATTTATTGGAGTTTATATTTGTATGAATAGTAGCTGGTGGTTAGTTGTCATCGGTTTAATTGGAATGGCGGTTGGCTATTTATATACAGGTGGTCCATTACCAATTGCGTACACTCCGTTTGGGGAATTAGTTTCTGGATTGTTGATGGGGACATGCTTTGTACTTATTGCTTTCTTTATTCAAACGAATACGATAACGACTGAAAGTGTATTAATTTCCATTCCAATTGGAATTTTAGTCGGTGCAATCAACATGTCAAATAACATCCGAGATATCGAAGAAGATATGAAAGGTGGAAGAAAGACATTAGTAATCCTCCTTGGGAGAGAAAAAGCAATAGTAACACTAGCTGTAGCCTTTTTCGTTGCTTATTTATGGATCGCGGTAATTGTATTGATAGGTTATATAAGCCCTTGGGCATTAGTGATGTTCCTAGGTTTGAGAAAGCCAATCTCCGCCATTCAAAGTTTCCAAAAAGGAGCAAAGGATCCAGGGTATATGCGCATCGCAATGAAATCAACAGCGATGACAAATACGATTTTTGGCTTTTTATTATCAGCAGGATTATTAATAAGTTACTGGTTTTAAATAAAAATATTGTTAAGTAACTTAACCCCAATTTCTCAATTTTAATATGGAGAGATTGGGGTTTTTATTTTGACTATGTTTAACGTTAAGAGCATTTTCATTTGAAATGAAAATACCAATACATTGCAACTTCATCACTTGTCATATCCAAACCTTTATAAACAAGAAAATCAAACCCACCAATTACAAATCCACATTTTTCATAAAATTTACACGCTGCGACATTATTATTTTGCGTTTCAAGCATGATACCCGTCATATTGTCTTTCTTTGCCCATTTCTTTGCTTGATCAACTAATCTTTTACCAACCCCGAGTGTACGATATTTTTTATCCACCGTTATATCTTCTATGTAAGCATAGTGATTCCAATTCTTTTTCAATACTATGAATCCAATGATTTGGTTATGTAACAGTGCTATGTAAATTACTTGATTAGGGTTATTAATATATTCATTGTACTCGAGTTCTTCATTATCATTTTGATTTTGTAAATAACTTTTTTCATAACTCGGAACGTCTTCTACTGTATATTCTATGCGTCTATTTACTTTTGAAAGAGAAAGAATTAACCGAGCATTCACTATAAAACTATCATCAATCTCCGGGAAATTGTCTACATCATTTTTTTCTAACTTTCTAATTAAAAGGTTCATCGGAGTACCTCCAAATAATAAAATTTCCTCTGGTTTTTTATGTAATTCAAATGAATTGCAATGACAAAATTATAATAGACTTTTAATAGTAAGGCTATCATTACAAGTTCTTCCTGAAATCATTAAATTTTATAAAGAGAAAGGGTATGAATTTAGGGTATACAATGATGAGGGCCATTTTCGTTTAAACTTCTAGAAAAATCAACGTCTATAGTATAAGCTTATTTCTTTTAAAAAGTGTTTTTATTATTAAATCAATAACTAAGACAAAAGTCGATTTAATATTTTATAAAGAAATCGGCTTTTTCTTTTATGTATTACGTTACAAGAGCTTTCTTATTTTACCCGGAATGTCCTTTTTAGAAATGCATGCAACAGAGCTTTTATAGTAAGAGTATTTTGTTGGGGATGATCAAAAAAAATCTATATTGTAATATAAAAAATTACTATGATTTGAAAGGATACCTTGCAACAATCCCAATAAATCTTTCTCAATAATTGAAAATAAAATCAATCCAGATTATTATATTGTTATTGTAAATTTATTTTATTAAAGGAGGATACATAAATGAAAAACTCAAAAGGCTCTATTGAATCAGAGATAAGTAAAGCAATTACGCACTGGGAAAAGGACTACCTAGGACGCGGGTCTATATCCGTTAAGACAGATATATTACGGGATATGATTATCGTAAATTTACAAGGTATTTTAACACCGGCTGAATATACTGTTTGCGAAACGAAAGACGGTATGCTAACGATAAAGAAAAATCGTTCGGAGCTAGTTGAATCTGGAATTGATGATTTGAAAGAGATTATACTCGAATTAACTGGAGAGAAAGTGAAAAGCTTTCATACGGATATAAGCTCTCGTACAGGTGAACGAGTAATGATTTTTAAATTGTTTCATAATCTTGAGGAGAAATTTTAAAAATTAAAACCACCGTAGGGCTAGTGGGAGATAATTAAGAAACCTAAAAGTTTTGCACTTTAGTTACATTTATTAACATGATAATAATTAAAAATTTGAAGTTATTTACGTATAATAAATCTTAAAAACTGATAAAAAAATTGACAAACTGCTTAATATGGTTTATCTTATAATTGTTTTAAAAATTAATAGATGCTTATTTTAACGGTTTGCTATAATTAAGGCTTTAGCATTTTTTTAATATGTAATATTGACTAAATGAAAAAGTTTCTTAATTGAAAGATAGCGCATAACGTAAATTGATATATTGATTGCATAATCTAGGAGATCAGAGATATACTGTTATTTTTCATAGGAGTAATACATACATTATTAACCTCTATAAAATGGGAGCTCTTCAAAAAACTTTATTGAAGTTAGTTGAAGTGAAACCGACAATCTCCATAATTCAATGATGATATAAAATCATTGAATTATGGAAGTTGTCGGTTTTTTTTATGGAAAAAACGATGTACGAAAAAGAGTGAATAAAAATTGAAATTAAAAAACTATCGTAATGAAAAGGAATTTTTATAGGTTATTTTCGTTTAGAAGGGAGTATTGTACATGTTAATTTCGCTAAGTTCATCAACACTGTTAATATTATTTTTTATCGCGCTTAGTGCTTCTTGTCTAAGTGGATTATTGTTATTACATGCAAGGATGCCTTTACGTTTTGTTCATATCCATATTGGTATCGCTGCATTGCCTTCATTGGTTTCTTTACTCGCACTTGTTAATCACAATGGAGATAGAGTTGTAGGGCCTTGGCATCTAGATACTTTAGCTTGGTTAATGGCTTTCTTCGTTCTTACAATTGGTTTAATCATTCAGCGATTTTCTGTACGTTATTTAATGGGAGATCGCTCATATCGAAAATACTTTTCACTTTTTACATTTACTACAGGTGTATCTTCGGTTGCATGGTTAAGTGATGATCTTCGCTTCATGCTTATTTGTTGGGGAGCAACTCTTATAGGATTGGTTCTACTCATAGGGCTAAATAAAGGGTGGAAAGTAGTTAGTGAAGCAACAAAAATTTCTAGTTATTTATTTACAATAAGCTGGATTGCGTTGTTATCAGCTATCATCTGGATGTTTCAAATAACTGGACAGTGGCAGTTAACATCAGTTTTAACGAATGAAAATGTAGCTCAATTTGGAACATTGGAGAAAACAGGAATTAACTTATTGATTATAGTAGCTGTGATAATTCCAGCAGCACAATGGCCTTTTCAGAGATGGCTAATTGAATCAGCCGTTGCTCCAACTCCTGTTTCTGCTATTATGCATGCGGGGTTAGTAAATGCTGGCGGTATCATGTTAACTAGATTTTCGCCACTGTTTCATGATGATATTGCACAAATCATTTTACTAATTTTCTCTAGTATTTCTGTCTTAATCGGAACAGGAATTAGCTTAGTTCAGGTTGATTATAAACGTCAGCTAGTGGGATCAACGATTGCACAAATGGGATTTATGCTGATTCAATGCGCATTAGGAGCTTATTTAGCGGCTGTTATTCATTTAATTTTACATGGTTTGTTTAAAGCTACACTGTTTTTACAAGCTGGTTCTTCCGTACAACGTTTTGGGGAAGTGAAGCAGTCTAATGAAAAAATGTCCAATTTATGGATGATAGTCGGGCGTGTTTTCGGATTATTTATAGTGATTGCATTTTGGTTTACGACTTCTGGAGAAGGGTATCAATTCGTTAGTGCGTTCGTCTTAGGGTGGTCATTATACTTTTCATGGAAACAGCTTGTTGTTTTTGGAGAGGGAAGAATGGGAAGAATTGTTGGCCTATTTATTTTAGCTGGATTTTCTCTCATTTACTTTACAGTTCATAATTCTCTTTATAAATGGTTGCATACTGACATGTATCAAAGCGTTCAACCTTCAGCTCCAGCCGTTATTTTTGTTATATGTCTCTTATTATTTGGTAGTGCTATTAGTACTCTCGTTACTCGTAACCAATCCTCTACTATATTTGCTGTAATGTATCTTTGGTTCGTTCGAGTAGGTGAGGCGAGACGAAAGTCAGTAGAAAGTCATCCAAGCTATCTGAAACATTATGTATCAAAGGGAGGTAATCAGTGATGGGCATATCGTCAATCGTAACGAAAGAAACTTTAAAAAAGAAAGAGACAAACATTGAAGTACAAGAAAATAATATGAATGATTTAGTTGAATCTGCTAGCCGAGTGATTGCACCACTTTGGCCGATTGCTACATTTGCAGCTCATCACCCTTGGATGGGGCTTGAAAAACAATCATTTGAACAAGTTGCAGATTGGTTAAAAGAAATTCGTAATGTGGATATATATCCGAGTACTTCTATGATTCATTCGGCAAAGGCAAAAGGGGAGATTGAGGAATCATTTTTACAAAGTGGCTTGTCTCGTTGGCTTGATTCACAATCTTTTCATATCCCGCGAGCGAAAGCGGAGCGTTTTTGCCAAGAAGCTTTAAAGTTAGAAAGATTACCTTCTAGTTTGTTATCATCGCCAGAATTAAATAAATTAGCAGAAGAAATAAGTTATATAAATACAGGGAGTATGAAAGACTCTTCTTTGCAATTAATCAGTTCACTTATAGAGAATCAAAAGGGTGAAAACCTATCTGATATTCTTAATTATCACATCATTAAATGGTGTAAATTATATTTGGATGACTCCGGGGCAAGCTGGACGATGCCAAACCGAAAGAAAGGCTTGTATCGTGCATGGCACCACCTTATTACATTTGATCCAGCGCTCAGTAAAAATGAGCGTAAAGTTTTAAAAGATTGGCCACAAGATGCCCAGGGAGCTTTAATAAAAGCATTATCTGAACTAGGAATTTCTGAATCTAACAAGCAAGCTTACCTTGAAGGGCACTTGCTTGCTTTGCCTGGATGGGCAGGAATGATACGATGGCGTTCCCAACAATCAATTCAGGAACAGGAACTTATGATTGAATATTTAGCAGTTCGAATTTCTATGGAGCTAGCCATTGTAAAACCTTATTTACCTATAAAAAATCAAAAGGTTGAGAAAAAAGTTGAGGTTGTCCCACTTATAGCTTCTTGGATCTATTGGGGGGATATTTCAACACGGGAATGGTTACAAATGTCTGCCGCTGAACAAAGCGAATTATTAACAGTTGCTTATCGTTTTGATGAAAATCTTCGCAGGAAACTTTGGCTGGAAGCTTGGGAACAGACGCATGCTGAGCAATTAAGGGAGAAGATCGCTTCTAAACAACGTGCAACGAATGATAAAAAACATGTATTAGCTCAATTAGCATTCTGTATTGATGTACGTTCAGAACCTTTTCGTCGTCACCTAGAAAAATTAGGTCCGTTCGAAACGTTTGGAATAGCCGGTTTCTTCGGGTTACCAATTGCGACTAGTGAACTAGGTAGTAATGACAGTCATCCTTCTTTGCCAGTTATATTAAAACCGAAACATCAAATAAAAGAACTCACGGATGAAAAGGAATTTAAAAATTATAAACAACGCAAGAAGATAGACAGCTCAGTAAGTTATACGTTTAAGACGATGAAACAAAATGTATTGACAAGTATGTTACTACCTGAAGTAAGTGGCCCTTTACTTGGCCTACAAATGGTGACAAGAAGTTTTGTGCCAAGAAGAGTAGGTAGTTTCCTTCGTAACCTTCGTAAAACGATGTTACAAAAACCCGATACAATATTCTCACTTAATCATGTTCATGATACAAAATGTGAGATACCGATCGGTTTTACGAAAGAAGAAAAAGTGAACTATGTGCGTCAAGCTTTAAAAATGGTGGGATTAACAGAAAAATTCGCGCCTTTAGTTGTAATGTGCGGACATAGTAGTCAAAGTACGAACAACCCTTATGCTGCAGCGCTTGAGTGTGGTGCTTGTGGCGGAGCAGCAGGAGGGTTCAATGCAAGAGTTTTTGCTACATTATGTAATCTTCCAGAAGTAAGAGAGGCATTGTCTGCTGAAGGCATTAAAATTCCTGAGGCTACCATTTTTGCAGCAGCTGAACATAAAACAACAGTGGATGAATTGGAATGGATTTACGTCCCAAAACTTTCGGAAGCTGCGCAAGAAGCATTTGATCGTATTGAGTCGGTTGTGCCAAATGTGAGCCAACATGCAAACAGAGAGCGTTTAACACAATTACCTAATTTTAAAATGAAAATAAAAAATCCGAGTAAAGAGGCACATCGATTTGCAGAAGATTGGAGTGAAATACGTCCAGAATGGGGATTAGCCCGTAATGCATCTTTTATTATCGGACAGCGAGAATTAACGCAGGATTGTGACTTAGAAGGTAGGGCTTTCCTTCATAATTATGATTGGAAACAGGATGAAAATGGCGATATATTAGCTAGCATCATAGCGGGACCAGGAACAGTAGCGCAGTGGATCAATCTACAATATTACGCTTCAACTGTAGCCCCTCATTATTATGGTAGTGGGAATAAAACAACACAAACCGTAACGGCAGGTCTCGGTGTTATGCAGGGAAATGCAAGTGATTTGTTATCAGGCTTACCTTGGCAATCCGTAATGCAGTCAGATCGTGAGACGTATCACTCACCACTTCGTTTACTCATTGTAATTCAAGCGCCTACTAAATATATAGAACGTTTGCTAAAGAATGATTTCACATTTCGAGAAAAAGTTAAAAATGGGTGGGTTAGACTGGCGAGTGTTGATCCAGAAGGACAATGGAAAAATTGGTAACAATCATGTCATGAATAATCAACTATCGTTACTAGTTTAAAAGTTTCATAAATACAATCATGAAGAAGGAGTGCTATATATGAATGCAAAGAATAAAAAGGTTTTATTGTTAACAGACATTGAACACGGAATAGAGCCTATTATCAAACAAGTAACTAACGTTCAACGAGAAAACATGTTGACTATACACAGCTACGATTCTGTAATTGTACATCCTTATGGAGATATAATGAGATCTATTATTATTGCTATTTATGAAGAAAATGTGGAAGAAATTTTTGTTGTCGGAATAGAGGATAAAGAAACTAATGTAGTTAATCTACAAATTCAACGTGATTTCATAAAAAATAACAAGGAAATAGACTATCTCTTTAAAAATTGCATGCCTGAATTTTCAAGTGGTAGCCTTGAGGAATGGCTAAGTGGAAAAGAAAATGTTAGTGAAAATATTGAGAAGAGTATAGATATGATTCGTCATCATCCATTAGTACCTTCTCATGTTAAAGTTCATGGTTTCATGATTGATAAAACAGGTGGAAAAGAAACGGTTGTTAAAGTTCCTACTAATAAAGTAACGAAACAAATGCATTCTTATGTGTAAGTTATCGATAGATAAGCAACTTTTATTTGGACTTGTGTTCTTTACAAAGAGCAAAAGAAATCTTCTATAAATGGGGATCTTTTGCTCTTTTTGTTTGAATTTTTAATGTGTTTTATAGGAGATATCTAATATGTACATAATAAAAATATATAACCTTTTGGATAAAATTTTAAGGACGGATTAGCAGGCGGGAAATAAAAATTTATGTTGTGATTTATTTTAAGATTATTATTAAAAAGAATGGAGATTCTTTAATTATGACAATAAAACAGTTAAAACCTAAAATAATATGGAAAAAAAGAATGCTGCTAACTATTCAAACATCTCCAGGTTATGCGAAATTAACCGGAATCGACGCTTAAAGGTATACTGCTATTTTGCGGTCCGTATAATATGCCTGCATTAGCTAAAATGGAAATCGCCTCTATTTATCAACACATTACAAAAGATTATCCACCAACGTTCATTACAGATGGAAATACTGCATCATTTGAAGAGCAAGCTAAAGCATTAGCTTCTACTTTACACATAAAGGAGTACCTGTAGATACACTTTTCTTCGATAAAAATATCTCTGGGAAGTTAGCGCATGAATTTCAATTTAAAATGAACACTCCAGCAGGTCAAGAAGCTTTTAACCAAGTTCTTAAATTTCTAAATGAAAATAAATAATATATATACTATTAACTTTTTATAACCTTAGTTTAATACCAAATATGAGTGGACAAACATATTGTACTAATAATTTAATGATAGCAAGAATAATTTTGATAAGAAGTATATAGTAAGAATGATTTGGAGATACAGATGGGGATATAACTATTTTATTTAGGACGGTGCACTTTAAATGGATTTACAGACAGGGAAATTATATTGGAACACAACTTTTTCTAATACACCTTCTTACCCTCGGTTGGAAGAAGATATAAAATGTGACGTACTCATAATAGGAGCAGGGAGTTCCGGTGCTCAATCCGCATACTATTTAAGTGAATCAGATTTAAAGATTGTTGTCGTTGATAAAAGAAAGGTAGGACATGGAAGTAACCTTACAAATACAGCACTTATTCAATATTTAGGTGACAAGATGTTTTTTGAACTTGTAAATACATTTGGAGAAGAGTATGCAGTTAAGCATATGAAATTATGTGAACAAGCTATCAATGATATTGAATATGCTGATCAACATTTACCTTATTGCTCTGACTTTAAACGACGTGACAGTTTATATTATGCAAGTTATGAAGAGGATATAAAGAAATTAGAAAAAGAACTGTATTATTTACATAAACATGATTTTAAAGCGACTTGGCTATCAGAGGAACAAATTGGACAGAGATATCCATTTAAAAAACGTGCAGCTATTTATACGTATAACGATGGTGAAATAAACCCTTATAAATTTACACATAGTTTATTAAAACAAGCTTCTAATAAGGGAGTCCACATTTATGAAGATACGGAGATTGTTGGCAAAAAGTTAGCGGAAGAATGTGCTATCTTTTATACAAAGGGGGGCAATTCTATTACTGCCAATAAAGTAATTGTGGCTGCAGGATATGAAGGATTGGAATTTAAAAAGGAAAAGAATGCAACAATGATTAGCTCATATGCAATTGTTACTAATCCTGTGGAAGATTTATCTTCTTGGTATAAACGTACTCTCATTTGGGAAACTGCGAGACCATATATTTATATGAGAACTACTGCAGATAACAGGATTATTATAGGTGGGTTAGATGAAGATACAAACATTGCTCAAGAAAGAGATTCAAAATTAATCCATAAAAAAGAGAAATTAGTGAATGAATTTAATAAGCTCTTT
Organism: Bacillus sp. BD59S; assembly: GCF_007363175.1. Taxonomy (NCBI): domain Bacteria; kingdom Bacillati; phylum Bacillota; class Bacilli; order Caryophanales; family Bacillaceae; genus Bacillus; species Bacillus sp. BD59S. The sequence continues at coordinate 2,828,554 of NZ_CP034686.1, read as the reverse complement.
CCAAATATTACGGTTGAACCTGAATTTTATTTAAGTGCTTTTTATGGTGGTACTCATGATGGTTTACCTATAATTGGAATGTATGAAGAGTTTCCAAATTGTCACTTTATCTATGCGTATGGAGATAATGGATTAGTATATAGTATGACACTTTCTAAAATTGTTCGAGATGTAATTATTAGCGGTTCAAGTCCAGATTTGAATTTATATTTACAAACTAGACCAAAACTAAATGAATAAGCTGCATGTATGCAAAATCAAAGTAGTATAAAGAAGTAATCGTTTTAACGGTTTTAATTATTTTATATAGGAAGCAATTCTACATTTGTAATCTCTCCAATATATTTTGGGGGGATTTATTTTTTTATTGAAAAATAGTCTAATTAAACTATAATGGGTATATAGTTTAATTAGACTATTTATTCTGTTGGGTGTGAAAAAAGGAGGAAAGAGGTATGGTTGCAAAAGAGACCAACTTACGCTTAGTAATAGCTGGTTTAATGCTAGGCATTTTAATGGCTGCAATGGATAATACAATTGTTGCTACTTCAATTGGTACAATTGTCTCAGATTTGGGTGGATTGGATAAATTCGTCTGGGTTACTTCTGCTTATATGGTTGCAGTTATGGCTGGTATGCCTATTTTTGGGAAATTATCTGATATGTATGGTAGAAAGAGGTTCTATATTTTTGGTTTATTAATCTTCTTAATTGGTTCTGCATTATGTGGTACTGCGCAAAGCATTGTTCAGCTAAGTATTTATCGTGCAATTCAAGGTATAGGTGGGGGTGCACTTATGCCAATCGCTTTTACCATTGTATTTGATATTTTTCCTATTGAAAAAAGAGGAAAAATGACAGGATTATTAGGGGCCGTATTTGGTTCTTCAAGTGTATTAGGGCCTTTATTAGGCGCGTATATAACAGAAAATATTAGTTGGCATTGGATTTTTTACGTCAATATTCCAATTGGTTTAATGTCATTAATTTTTATTTTAAAAGCTTATAAAGAAAATAATCCACCTACTAAGCAAAATATTGATTGGTGGGGGGCGATAACGCTCGTAATAGCAGTAATTAGCTTAATGTTCGCTTTAGAATTAGGAGGAAAAGAATTTAAGTGGGGTTCGATACAAATCATTGGGTTATTTACATCGTTTATTGTATTTTTTATTGGTTTCCTATTTGTAGAAAGAAAAGTGAAAGATCCGATCATATCATTTTGGATGTTTAAGCGTAAGGAGTTTGCAATATCTCAAATTATTACATTTTTCTATGGAGCAACATTTGTTATTTTAACAGTATTCATTCCTATTTTTGTTCAGGCTGTATATGGTGGAACAGCAACTAATGCTGGATTAATTTTAACACCAATGATGTTAGGTTCTGTCGTAGGTAGTGCCATTGGCGGAATATTTCAAACGAAAATTAGTTACCGCAACTTAATGTTATTATCTGTAATATCCTTTGGGATAGGTATGTATTTATTAGGAACGATGGATCCGCAAACAAGCCGTGCACTTTTAACGATATACATGATTATAACGGGATTTGGGGTTGGATTTTCGTTTTCTTTACTTCCTACAGTTTCTATTCATAATATGGAACCGAGATTCCGTGGTTCAGCTACTTCAACAAATTCATTCTTTCGTTCACTAGGTATGACAATTGGGGTAACGATTTTTGGCTCCATTCAAAATAGTACCTTTACAGCTAACTTAAAGGATGCTTTTAAGGGAATAGAACACGGTTCCAGCATGTTAAATAATCTAGGTGATCCAAGTGCAATATTTCGCTCAGATATAAGGGCCAGTATCCCTACTTTTATTCTTGAAAAAATTATAGCCGCTATGTCATCTTCGATTACTAGTGTATTTCTATTAGCTTTAATTCCAATTATCGTTTCGTTTATGGCAATATTATTTATGGGGAATGTCAAAGCTGGTACAAAGGATAATAAAGTGAATTTGAATTCATAAATTTTATAAAACAAAAAGATTCTTTGCTTATTTTTAGCTTATACTATTGGTATAGGTTATTAAGGAGTGGAGAGTTATGAATACAAAGCTTTTTATGCTGGGTCTTCTTATGGAGAAGAATAGGCATCCGTATGAAGTCCAGCAACTTTTAAAAAATAGTGAAATGAAATATTATATAAAAATTACAAAAGGCTCTTTATATTATACATTTGAGCAACTTGAAAAGAAGGGCTTTATAGAAGTTGTTGATATTATTCGTAATGAACAACGTCCTGAACGGACTATTTACGGTATTACTAAAAGTGGTAAACAAGAATTTGAGCATTTATTATTAGAGCAAATGATAAAGAAAGAGGATATGCATCGTCCTATATATGAAGCGTTACTTTTTGCACAATACGGGGAGGAACAATTAATTCTAGAACAGCTAAAAATTAAAATTTCTCAACTGACGTTATATCTTACTACTCTTCAAAAAGTATATGAAGAGAAGTGTGGAAAAGAGAGTTTAGCTAAGCTATATATATTATCTAGTGTCATTTTACATTTAAGAACAGAGTTAAAGATTTTACAGAGTTTATATAATAACGTAAAAAATGAAAAGATAGATAATATAGGAAATGATGTACTTAGAGAGATAGAAAATCAATGTTTATAATGAAGAAGATTATAAAATAGAAAGAACGATTGTTATAATCATTTAAAAATAACAGAAGTACTTGTTCGAATAAAGAATGAATTGTGCTTTAAGAATGGGAAAGGATAGCCATGCAAAATAAAATTATCGTTATGTTTCAAAAAGATTTTCGTTTATATGATAACCCAGCTCTATTTGAAGCTACTCAGTCTGGTGAGGTTCTTCCAGTATATGTACAAGATGAAGCTTTTTCAATGGGAAGTGCGTCAAAGTGGTGGTTGCACCATGCTGTAATAGATGTAAAGAAGCAACTTGAGGCATTGGGCTCTACTTTAATAATTCGTAAAGGAAGTACGGAGGAAGAAATACTTTCTCTCATAGAACAGTTAGGTATAACGGCTGTATATTGGAATATTTGTTATGATCCGGAGAGATTACAATCTAATCAAAAAATGAAAATGATGTTAGAAGATAAAGGTATTACATGTAAGGAATTTAATTCGCATTTATTATTAGAGCCTTGGATGATTAAAAAGAAAGATAACACTGAATATAAGGTGTTTACGCCTTTTTATAATGCATTTCAAAAGCAGGTAATATCTAAACCTATTAGTAAAGTGCAGCGTATAAAATGGGGAAGTTCTTTACCAGCAAGTTTATCTGTTTCAGAATTACACTTGCTGCCGACTATACCGTGGACATCTCATATGGAATCAATATGGGATCCGACAGAAGAAGGGGCATATAAAACATTCAAGAAATTTTTCTCTAGCAAACTGACCTCTTATAGTGAAGGAAGAGATTTTCCAGATCAAAATGTCCATTCCATGTTGGCACCGTATCTTTCATTTGGTCAAATATCAGTAAAGCTAATATATCATTACTTAATAAATAAAAGTACCGAAAAACAATGTAGTCTTTTTGAACAACAAGTGAATAGCTTTATACGTCAATTAATTTGGCGAGAGTTTTCTTATTACTTGCTATATCATTATCCATTTACAGTATATAAACCTCTTAATAAGAACTTTGAACATTTTCCGTGGGATAATGAAGAGCCGTTTTTAAGGATATGGCAGAAAGGTGAAACGGGGTACCCGTTTATTGATGCAGGAATGCGGGAACTATGGCAAACAGGTTTTATGCATAACCGAGCAAGAATGGCTGTAGCCTCTTTTCTTGTAAAGCATTTGTTAATTCCGTGGCAAGAAGGAGCAAAATGGTTTATGGATACACTATTAGATGCTGATATTGCAAATAATACAATGGGGTGGCAATGGGTTGCTGGAAGTGGGGCAGATGCATCACCGTATTTTCGTATTTTTAACCCGATCACACAAGGTGAAAAGTTCGATAAAGATGGGGAGTATATAAGAAAATGGGTACCAGAATTAAGAGATATGCCTAATAAATATATACATAAACCGTGGGAAGCACCTGAGCATATTTTACAAAAGGCCAATATAAAACTTGGTGATACATATCCTTTTCCGATTGTTGATCATAAGGCAGCACGAGAGAGAGCACTTTGTGCATATAAAAGTATGAAAGAATTTGTATAAAATAAACGAATCAATATGAATTTGAGACGTAAAGGTTATAATGAAAAGCATAAGAATGTCTATTTGCATATTAAAGTTGTATTCATTGAAAGAGCATACGAATCATATAGAGTTTCTAAAACCTTCTATTAAAAAGGAGAATGTTTATGAAAAAATCTAGTATTATAGTATTTTTACTAACATATGGTTTGTTTTATGTTTCTAGTATTGTATTTCCTATTGATCGCACTTGGTACGATGCGCTAGAAAAGCCGTCTTGGACGCCTTCTGGCATGACAATCGGAATGATATGGGCTGTATTATTTGGACTTATTGCATTATCAGTTGCAATTATTTACAACAACTATGGATGTAAGCAAAAAACATTTTGGTTTTTATTCCTTTTAAATTATATATTCAATCAAGCGTTCAGCTATTTTCAATTTAGCCAAAAGAATTTGTTTTTAGCAACAGTAGATTGTTTACTAGTCGCTATTACTACGTTACTTCTCATTATGTTTTCTTCCAATTTATCTAAAGTATCGGCATGGTTGCTAATCCCATATTTTTTATGGACTACATTTGCTACATATTTATCTTGGACCATTTATAGTATGAATTAAAGACGTAAATGAAAACTTGAGCATAATAAAAATGCTCGAGTTTTTATGCTTATTAATGATAATCTAAAGTATAGAATATATACATCTTAGGGAGGCCATCTTTGTGAAGAAATGGATAAAAATTACGCTGTACTCTTTACTTGGTATTTTACTTATAGGAAGTATTACGTTTTTGACTTGGTCTCAGTTTACTTATAAACCGACGAAAGAGGCTTTGTCGTTAGTGGATGATAAAAAAGATGAAGATTATATAGCTTTTGGAGAGAAGGATGCTAAAATAGGGGTTATTTTTTATCAAGGAGCTAAAGTAGAAGCCGAGGCTTATAGTTACTTAGGGGAAGCACTTGCAAAAGATAGGTATTTTGTAGTAATGCCTAAGTTACCATTAAACTTAGCGATATTTGGAATCAATGAGGTAGACAGTGTAATTGAAAAGTATCCGGAAGTTCAAAAATGGTATGTTGCGGGGCATTCAATGGGCGGAGCTATGGTTTCTAAGTATGCCTCTCAGCATGAAGACAAGGTAGACGGAATCATTTTCTTAGGTTCTTATCCTGCAGATGACTTCTCTACGAAATCAATCCCGATGTTATCAATTTATGGGGAAGTAGATGCATTAGCAACTGTAGAAAAAATAGAGAACAATAAAAAGTTCATGTCAAAGAATACAACTATGCACATGATAAAAGGCGGAAACCATGCTCACTTTGGCATGTACGGTGAGCAAAAAGGTGATAATGCGAGCTTAATTACGCCGAAAGCACAACGAGATGAAACAGTGAAAGTAATGGAAGAATGGTTATTGAAACAATCATAATCAGCTTAATAAATCGATGGTGATTATATAAAAAAGATTCTTACTATGTAAGAGTCTTTTTTTAGTAATTGCTAGCACTTTTGATGTATATCCAGATTTTGAATGGATCAATTCGTATGAAATAACCTTATTTGGGTATAAATATTAAAAAATTGAAGGAGTTTAATATGAAAAAAATGATAGCGGTTTTGTTTACTTGTAGCTTTCTTTTACTAGGTGTACAAGGGATGGCAAATGCAGAGGATTCTTTAAAAGAGATTTCCTATATAGAAAACAATGCAAGTAAAATCTTTGAAAATCCAAAAGTTTTTTATAGTAAAATTAAAAATCATACGTATCGTTCTTTCTATGTCCCTTTTCATGAAGCTGAAAATCATATACAGAAAACAGTTCTATATAAAGATTTACAATCGACTATGGAATCCGAAATAGGACCGTGGGTAAGTAAGACAGCGAGTACACAAGAAAATCCTAAAATTAATCCGAATAGACAAATTTACTTAATAGCATCATGGACAGAAACAGAAAAAATTTTCCGAGTAAAATATTTGATCGCTGATGCTGAAACAAAGACCACTCTTTGGACTGGAGAAAGTAAGGGAATGAAAAAATAAGCTGATAAAAAATCAGCTTATTTTTTATTTGTTTACTATCTTCAATTGTCCTCTTACTTTCTCCGGTATGTCCTTTTCAGAGATAACATCGTAAGAATACACATACTTTCCTTTTACTTGAATTTTCAAGTAAGTTTTTCTTATAAAATCATTAGGGGTGTTCGTTCCCACTTTATATTCTTTCTCATTGCTTAATTCATCGACACCTTTTAGTGAGTAAATAGCCCGGCCTTTATAATGATAATCTGGAATGCCATACCCCTGCGCAACGGCGTATACATTTTTTTCTTCAGCAATCGGATTAAATCTGTCTAAATCCCCGCGTAATATGAAAGGAAGTAAGTATATAGGAAGGCCTATTCCTATTATGCAAATTATAAATCTCTTCATGGTCATTTCTCCTCTTGTTAAATTACTTATTTTTAAGTATAGGAAAAAATTCTTATGAATTTAGAAGTGAATTTCTTAAGTTTTTCTTAAATAGGTGTTTAAAGGAGAGATAACAGTGTATGGTTATTCTTTCGTGCAAATCGTATTATTTTTTATCCCGCGAAAATGTTTTTTTCATTAGATAATTACTTTACCAATAATCGAGATGTTTGCGGATACATTTATTTTTGGGATACATAATTATATTTAGAGAATACCCAGTTACAGTATTTGAATTTTTAATAAGAAGGGGTGCGAAGGAATGAACTCACAGAGACAAGGCTATGCAGGCTGGTGGCAAGGAATTTATGATGTTGCGGAAAAAGCAGGTGTATCAATAGCGACTGTATCCAAGGTAATTAATCAAACTGGGCGTATTAGTGAAAAAACAATAAACAAAGTAAATCAGGTAATGGATGAACTAGATTACCAGCCAAGTAGTGTAGCAGCAGCGTTAACAGGCAAAAAAACATATACAATTGGGGTACTTGTCCCAGATATCTCAAACCCATTTTTTGCTGAAGTAGCAAGAGCGTTTGAAAATAGTGCACGAGAATCAGGGTATACACTCATTTTATGTAGTACAGACCATCAAACAAAACGTGAACACGAGTACATTGATCTATTATTTAAAAAGCAAGTAGATGGCATTATTATTGCAACGGAGTTAAATGATTATAAACTTGTAAAAAAAATCGTGAATCGAGATTTGCCACTTGTATTATTCACTGTAGATCATCCTTCCATCACGACTCATGTTGTGACAACTGATGATATGAGGGGAGGCTATCTAGCTGGAAGTTATCTAACACAGAAAGGCCATACATCTTTAACGATTATGATGGAGAAGGATAGAAAAAGTAGCTTAGGGAGATTGAATGGTTTCAAACAAGCCCTTACGGATTCAGGGATTTCGTTAGATGATGAGGCTATCATTAGTTGCTATTCGACAGTGGAAGATAGCAAACGTGCAAGTAAAGAGTTACTTCATTTGCCTAACAGACCTACAGCCGTTTTTGCTTGTACAGATTTGATTGCTATATGCCTTATGAATGAAGCAAGAAAACAAGGACTTTCAATTCCGGAAGATTTATCAATAATCGGATTTGATAATACAATCTATGCTGAGATTGCAGATCCAGGGTTAACAACAATTGAGCAGCCAATTAAACAAATGGCAGCCTGTACGTTTGAACAACTGCTAAAAACGATGGAAATGAAGGAGCATGCTAAGCAAAAAATTACAATTATTCCTCAGTTAGTAGAGCGATCCTCAGTAAAGGATATTACATGATAACTTTTTTACAAGTCTATTTGAATGTAACAAAAGAAGGTCATCGTAACTAAGTATAGTTAGGATGACCTTCTTTTATATATATAGGATTTAGACAGAGAATTGCTCACCGCTTTTCGTATTTAAATCCTGATCCATCTCATTTTCCTTTGGAATAGTAAGGAAATGAGTTAAAAATGCACCAAAGAAGTACAAACCAGCAAAAATCCACATCACGCCGCCAACACCTAATGGCCCGATGAAGGCAGTTACTACTAATGGTCCAACAAATGCTGATAATCCTGAACCTAAATTTAAAACAGACATTGCAGCTCCTTTATTTTCAGGAGATAAAGATGGGACTAATGCTGTAAGAGGTACATAACCGGCGAGTGTTGCTCCGTAGCAACAGGCAACAAATAATATTGCCCAATAATTATGTCCTACCATTTGTGGTACATAATAGAGTGCAAGAGTTACAATTCCGCAACCGACTCCTCCGAACCATTTAATTGTATTTACCCAACCAAACTTGTCTCCAACAATACCAAAAATAATATTAAACACCATATTTACAAAGAATAGAGTACCCCAAATTTGAAGCCATTCAGTCATCGTAAAATTATATTTCATCATATAGGTAGGTAGGAAAACAACAAATCCAAACTGAGCGGCCGAGTTTATAATTTTTACAATACCACCTATACCAACTTTAGGATTTTCAAATGCGATGGTAATGCCTTTTAGTAATTCACTTGATTTGTTAGCGCTTACGGTTTGTGCTTTAAACCTGTCCTTATTTACAACAATTGAGAATAATCCACCGACGACAACAAAAATTAAAGCACTCCATAATGTAGCGATTTCTCCGATTTTAGGAACCATATAGCTAGAATAAAAGGCTCCTATAACACTAAGCCCCAGCTGGAATACGAACCAGAACCAGCCAACTGCTCTTGAAAGCATTTGTTGAGGAGTACTGTAAGATACCCAAACTAGAAAAGAATAAGCAAATAAAGGATAACCGAACCCTCGTAGGGCATAGCAAATTAATATTACGGGATAATTCATATGTTGAATTCCTATACCTATGAACCCGATTGAACCTAAAATGAATGATACTAAACCAAACGTCATGACTTTTCTTGGTCCCCACATTTGTACAAATACCCCCGAAAACCAAGAAGAAGCAGATACAGTAATTCCGTAAATAGTAAACAGGAAAGCAGCGTGTTCTAGCGTTAATCCTTTTTCAACGAGATAAGGGGATAACCATCCCTGTTCTAAACCGTCCCCAATCATAAAAACAATAATCCCTATGTATCCCCAAGTTAAATTAGAAGGGATTCCAATCCTGTCCATAAATGTTTTGTTTGAACTAATAGCGTTCATTCTCCCACCACCGATAAGTTATTTTTTGGTTAAGCGCTTAATTCTTTTTGATAAAAAAAAGTATACGCTTACATTATGAGGTCGTCAATTAAATTTTTTGACAATTTACAACTTTCTTTTATAGGGGCATTCTATTTACTTATCGGACAATAAAATAATGGTGAATATGAAAACAAAGAAATACCTTATAGATAGGAGTTTAGACTTTGAAGGGCTTTGTTTTCTTTGTTATATCAGTATTTTAAAAGAATATATTTGTAGCTTTTTAGAGTGTGTATTTCTAATTATTAATTTTTATTTTTATGTAATACGTATATTGAGGGAATGTAAAATTCAGATGTAAAGAAAAGTATTCAAAAAAATAAAAATGTTTTCAATTTAGAATCAAGTGTGTATAATGAAGAAAAATAGGGAAAGCGCTTAACTGATTTGATACGCTAAACCCTATAGACTTTCATTTCGTTTCTTAAATTTTAATATAGAGGGAGAAATCATATGAACGTTTTAAAGATTGGGATTATTGGTGCTGGACGAATTGGGAAACTGCATGTTGATAATTTGCAGCTTATGCCACAAGTAAAAATTAAAGCGGTTTCAGATGTAGCGATTAATCATCTAGAAAAGTGGGCCGAGGATAAAGGGATTTCTACTCTGACTACAAACTATCAGGATTTATTAGCAGATCCAGAAATTGATGCTGTATTTATTTGTTCACCAACAAATACACATGCGCAAATTATTAAAGAAGCGGCTCTTGCGAAAAAACATATTTTCTGTGAAAAGCCTGTTAGTTTCTCAGTAGAAGAAACATTAGATGCATTAGAAGTAGTAAAAGAACAAGGAGCATCACTTCAAGTAGGTTTTAACCGCCGTTTCGATCCTAACTTCAGAAAAGTCTATGATCTTATTCAACAAGGAGAAGTGGGACACCCACATATTTTAAAAATTACGTCTAGAGATCCACAACCGCCAAGTATAGAATATGTTCGTTCTTCAGGTGGATTGTTTATGGATATGATGATTCATGATTTTGATATGGCTAGGTATGTGATGAATAGTGAAGTTGTTGAAGTATTTGCATATGGAACAACATTAATTGATCCATCCATTCAGGAAGTAAATGATGTTGATACTGCAATTGTCACATTAAAATTTGCGAATGGAGCTTTAGGGGTAATTGATAATAGCCGCCAAGCTGTTTATGGATATGACCAGCGTGTGGAAGTGTTTGGTGAAAAAGGCGCGGTTGCTGCGGATAATTGCTGCCCGACAACAGTTCAAGTGTCAAAAACAGAAGGTGTTGTAAAAGATAAGCCGCTTTATTTCTTCTTAGAGCGTTACACGCAGGCTTACATTGAGGAAGTAACACAATTTACAAAGTCAATTATAGAAGGACAAGCTGTTATTTGCAGTGGTAATGATGGGTTACAAGCGGAGCGAATTGCGAAAGCTGCGAAGGAATCCTTACTAACAGGAAAACCTGTACAAATTGAACATAAACAGCCTGCATTAAATCAATAAAGAGAACGCTTACTTATAGATAGATAAAGAGTAATGAATAGTATGTTTATAAAAATATGAACCTTATCATTCATAAAGCATGGGAGGTAGTAATAATGAATCCACTTATTTTTAAAGAAGATCGTCCATTGGACCTAATTGCAGTTGGACGTTTATGCGTTGATTTAAATGCCAATGAAACACAACGTCCAATGGAAGAAACAAGAACGTTTACTAAATATGTAGGAGGTTCTCCTGCGAATATTGCGATTGGTGCTGCACGTCTTGGCTTACAAACAGGATTTATTGGTAAAGTATCTGATGACCAAATGGGCCGCTTTATTACGGGGTACCTAAAGGACAACAATATTAATACAGATCAGATATGTATCGATCGTACTGGTGCAGTGACAGGTTTAGCATTTACAGAAATTAAAAGCCCTGAGGATTGCAGTATTTTAATGTACCGCGACAATGTCGCAGACTTAAACCTAGATCCAACAGAGGTATCTGAGGACTATATTAAACAATCAAAAGCACTCTTAATTTCAGGAACAGCTTTAGCAAAAAGCCCTTCTCGCGAGGCGGTATTTTTAGCGCTAGAATATGCGCGTAAACATGATGTAGTTGTATTTTTTGATGTAGATTACCGCCCTTATACATGGCAGTCAGAAGCTGAAACGGCTGTGTATTACAATCTAGCGGCTGAAAAATCTGATGTCATTATTGGAACGCGCGAAGAATTCGATATGATGGAAAAACTATTAAACTACGAACAATCTAATGACCAAGTTACGGCTGAAAGATGGTTTTCTCATCATGCGAAAATCGTTGTAATTAAACACGGCGGGGATGGTTCAATCGCTTATACGAGAGACGGTCAATCTCACCGCGGCGGTATCTTTAAAACAAAGGTGTTAAAGACGTTTGGCGCTGGCGACTCGTATGCTTCTGCGTTTATTTATGGCCTAATGCAAGGGCTTGAGATTCCTCAAGCGATGCGATTAGGTGGCGCTTCTGCTTCGATCGTTATTTCTAAACATAGCTGTTCTGATGCAATGCCAACAAGGGCAGAGATTTCTGCATTCATGGAAACGGCTGAGGAATTGGTATAGAAACGTCATGAATCAATAATCAAGTAAGGGCGTATCCTATTGGACGCCTCTACATTACATAAAAGGGAGAGAATGAATATGACAGTACAAACAGCACAAATTGTAAAAAACTACATTGGCGGCGAATGGGTAGAATCTATTTCAACTAAGATGGAAGATGTATATAATCCAGCAACAGGGGAAGTAATCGCCCAGGTACCACTTTCAACAAAAGGAGATGTTGAACAAGCTGTATTAGCAGCAAATGAAGCGTTCAAATCTTGGTCTAAAACTGCTGTGCCAAAACGCGCTCGTATTCTATTTAAATATCAACAATTACTAGTAGATAACTGGGAAGAGTTAGCGAAACTTATTACGATTGAAAACGGAAAAAGCTATAACGAGGCTTACGGTGAAGTTCTTCGCGGTATTGAGTGCGTGGAGTTTGCAGCGGGTGCTCCTACATTAATGATGGGAAAACAGCTACCTGATATTGCAACAGGTATTGAGTCTGGTATGTATCGTTACCCAATTGGTGTTATAGGCGGAATTACACCTTTTAACTTCCCAATGATGGTTCCATGCTGGATGTTCCCACTTGCGATTGCTTGTGGTAATACATTTGTGTTAAAACCATCAGAGCGTACACCACTTCTAGCAGCAAAATTAGTGGAACTAGCTGAAGAAGCTGGCTTGCCAAAAGGCGTTTTAAATATCGTAAATGGCGCTCATGATGTAGTAAACGGTCTTCTTGAACACAAATTAGTGAAGGCAATTTCATTCGTAGGTTCCCAGCCAGTTGCAGAATATGTATACAAAAAAGGAACAGAAAACTTAAAACGTGTGCAAGCATTAGCGGGTGCGAAAAACCATTCCATTGTATTAAGTGATGCGAATCTTGAACTAGCAACAAAGCAAATTATTAGTGCTGCATTCGGTTCAGCTGGTGAGCGTTGTATGGCTGCTTCTGTTGTAACAGTAGAAGAAGAAATTGCAGATCAATTAGTTGGAAAATTAGTAGAAGAAGCGAACAAAATTGTCATCGGAAATGGTCTTGATAAAGATGTATTTTTAGGACCAGTTATTCGTGATAACCATAAAGAGCGCACAATTGGTTACATCGATTCAGGTGTAGAGCAGGGCGCTACATTAGTTCGTGATGGACGAGAAGATACAGCTGTAAAAGGAGCTGGATACTTCGTTGGTCCAACAATTTTTGACCATGTTACAAAAGAAATGAAAATCTGGCAAGATGAGATTTTTGCTCCTGTTTTATCGATTGTTCGTGTGAAATCATTAGATGAAGCGATTGAAATTGCAAATGAGTCTCGTTTTGCAAATGGAGCTTGCATTTATACAGATAGCGGGGCAAGTGTACGTCAATTCCGTGAAACAATTGAATCAGGTATGTTAGGTGTGAATGTTGGGGTTCCGGCGCCAATGGCATTCTTCCCATTCTCTGGCTGGAAAGACTCTTTCTACGGTGATCTTCATGCGAATGGTACTGACGGCGTTGAGTTTTATACAAGAAAGAAAATGCTTACATCACGTTGGGAAAAGTAATCATTAAGAGAGAAGTAGAATCTCTCTAGTTGCTTATAAGCAAAAGTAAGGGAAGTAGTAAAAGATAAGAAGGAAGTATTAGGAGTCTATCAAATTCCTAATACTCCTTTTTCATATGCAGAATGACTGATAGAGATAGAAAGGAGCAAATCATATGCAAACTGTTAGAATGACGACGGCGCAAGCATTGGTGAAATTTTTAAATCAGCAATACGTAGAGTTTGATGGAAAACAACAAAAGTTTATTAAGGGAATCTTTACGATTTTTGGTCATGGAAATGTAGTAGGCCTAGGTCAAGCTTTAGAAGAAGATGCAGGGGAATTAGAGGTATATCAAGGGAGAAATGAACAAGGAATGGCAAATGCTGCGATGGCTTTTGCGAAACAAAAACATAGAAAACAAATTATGGCATGTACTTCTTCTGTTGGTCCTGGATCAGCAAACATGATTACCTCTGCAGCAACAGCTTCTGCAAATAATATTCCCGTTTTATTACTTCCAGGAGATGTATTTGCAACGAGACAACCTGATCCTGTTCTTCAGCAAATTGAACAAACACATGATTTATCTATTTCTACGAATGATGCTTTTCGTGCAGTAAGTAAGTACTGGGACCGGATAAATCGTCCTGAACAATTGATGACTGCTATGATTCAAGCCATGCGTGTTTTAACGAATCCGGCAGATACAGGAGCTGTAACAATTTGCTTACCACAAGATGTCCAAGGGGAAGCATGGAATTTTCCAAGTTACTTCTTCGAAAAGCGTGTTCACCGTATTGAACGTCGCCTACCTACAAAAGCAAGTTTAGCGGATGCGGTTGAAATGATTAAGAGAAAGAAAAAGCCAATTATGATTTGCGGTGGTGGTGTAAGATACGCCGAAGCGGCAGAGGAGCTGAAACAGTTTGCTGAGGCATTCCACATTCCATTTGGAGAAACACAAGCTGGAAAAAGTGCGATAGAAAGTAATCATCCATATAATCTTGGCGGCATTGGGGTAACCGGAAATTTAGCAGCTAATACAATTGCAAAGGAAGCGGATCTTGTTATTGGGATTGGGACGAGATTTACTGATTTTACAACGGCATCTAAACAATTATTTCAAAATGAGGAAGTTGAGTTTCTAAACATCAACATTTCAGAATTTCATGCGAACAAGCTTGATGCGTTGAAGGTTATAGCAGATGCGAAAGAAGCACTTCTTGCTCTAATAGCTGAACTACAAGTAATTGATTATCAATCTAGTTACACTGCAGAAATCACTGATGCAAAAGAGGCTTGGGAAACAGAATTAGCACGTCTACATAATATTCGCTTTACAGGTCAAGGTTTCACACCAGAAGTTGAAGGTCATTTCGATGAGAATTTAAATGAGTATGTAGACGCACTTGGTACACAATTAACACAGACTGCAGTCATTGGAAAAATGAATACATTACTTGATGAAGATGCAATCATCGTTGGTGCGGCAGGAAGTCTTCCAGGTGATTTACAAAGAATGTGGGCACCTAGAAAACCTAATACATATCACATGGAGTATGGATACTCTTGTATGGGCTATGAGGTTGCCGGCGCGCTTGGTGCAAAGCTAGCTGAACCATCGAAGGAAGTATATGCAATGGTAGGGGATGGAAGTTACCAAATGCTGCATTCTGAGCTTGTCACAAGTCTTCAAGAAAACAAAAAAATTAATGTTTTATTGTTTGATAACTCTGGATTTGGCTGCATTAATAACTTACAAATGGGTAATGGAATGGGGAGCTTTGGAACAGAGTTTCGCTACCGAAACCAGGAAACTCGTAAATTAAATGGGGCTATTATGAAAATTGATTTTGCAGCTAGCGCGGCTGGATATGGCGTAAAAACGTATCAAGTTACATCAATAGAACAATTACAGGAAGCGCTTAAGAATGCGAGAAAACAAACAGTTTCTACATTAATTGATATTAAAGTATTACCAAAAACAATGACAAATGGATACGATTCATGGTGGCATGTAGGTGTTGCAGAGGTATCTAATAGTCAAAGTGTACAAGCTGCGTACGAGGATAAAATAAGTAACTTGCAAAAGGCAAGATCGTATTAGATTAGGACACAAAGAGGGCTTTTTATCTACATGCATATTTTTTAGAAAGCCCCCTTTTTAACAGACAGATAAGAGAAGTTGGCGAAATTCTATCACATTTTGCAAAGAGGAGAGATAAGGGAATGTTCAAAGAAAACACGATTAAGCTTGGAATTGCACCAATCGCTTGGACAAATGATGATATGCCGGAGCTAGGGGCAGAAAATACGTTTGAACAATGTATCAGTGAGATGGCACTTGCTGGATTTAATGGAAGTGAAGTAGGTAATAAATATCCGAGAAATACAGTTGTATTGAAAAAATCTTTGGAATTACGAAACCTGGAGATTGCTAGTGCATGGTTTAGTACGTTTTTAACAACGAAGCCGATTGAAGAGACGGTGGAAGAATTTATTAAGCATAGGGATTTCTTACATGACATGGGTGCAGAAGTCATCGTTGTTTCAGAGCAAGGGCATAGTATTCAAGGTTTAATGGATGTACCACTATTTAAAAATAAGCCTGTTTTTACAGAAGAAGAGTGGGAAAAGCTAGCGGATGGGTTACATCACCTCGGTAAATTAGCTCAGGAAAAGGGGCTACATATTGTATACCATCATCATATGGGTACGGGTGTTCAAACAACGGCAGAAATTGAAAAGTTAATGGACATGACTGATCCAGCGCTTGTATCTCTGCTTTTTGATACAGGTCATCTTGTTTTTTCAGGAGAAGAGCCGCTTTATATTTTAAAAAAATATTTACCTCGTATTAAACATGTACATTTAAAAGATATTCGCCAGGAAGTAGTAGATGTTGTAAAGGAAAACGAATTGAGCTTCTTACAGGCAGTGAAGAATGGGGCATTTACAGTTCCCGGGGATGGCGTAATTGGATTTGATGAAGTGTTTACTATCCTTGCAAACTCTGATTATAAGGGTTGGTTTGTGGTAGAAGCAGAGCAAGATCCAGCTTTAGCGAATCCTTTTGAATACGCATTAAAAGCCCGAAAATTTATACAAGAAAAAGCAGGTCTGTAATTTAAGCATTTTAAGATTATCCCTAAGTAAATGGTATGGTAATCAACATGTCTTCTTACAAAATGGATAAAAAGACGTGAAGGTTGGTTTTACATGTAATAAATAATATTGAAATAGGGGAGTATGTAATGCCATTAGTTCAAATGAAAGATATTTTAATTAAAGCAAATCAAGAGAATTATGGGGTTGGAGCTTTTAGTGTCGCTAATATGGAAATGGTAATGGGAGCTATTAAAGCAGCTGAAGAGTTAAGTTCACCGCTTATTCTACAAATTGCGGAAGTTCGCTTGAATCATTCGCCAATTCATATGATTGGTCCTTTGATGGTAGCTGCAGCAAAAAAAGCAACTGTTCCAGTAGCAGTTCACTTTGATCACGGTATGACATTTGAAACAATTAAAGAGGCGTTAGAAATTGGTTTTAGTTCGGTTATGTTTGATGGATCTCACTATCCATTAGAAGAGAATATCAAAAAGACAAAAGAAATTGTAGCACTTGCGAAACAATACGAAGCGACAGTAGAGGCTGAGATTGGCAGAGTTGGTGGTAGTGAGGATGGATCAGAAGATATTGAGATGTTGCTAACAAGTACTAAAGAAGCAAAACAATTTGCAGAAGAAACAGACGTAGATGCGTTAGCTGTTGCGATTGGAAATGCGCATGGTATGTACAATGGAGATCCCAATTTACGATTAGACCGCCTACAAGAGATTAATGAGGTAGTCCATATCCCACTCGTTTTACATGGCGGCTCTGGCATTAGCCCAGAGGATTTCAAGCAATGTATTCAACATGGTGTTCGTAAAATTAATGTAGCGACAGCCACATTTCAGAATGTAATTACTGCGGTTAACAATACCGTCCTAAATACTCCGTATTCAGATTATTTTACGTATCACCAGGATGTTATTGAGGCCGCATATGAAAACGTTAAAAGTCATATGCAAATATTCGGAAGTGAAAACAGAGCATAATCAGAAAAAATTTCTTCATTACTAGTTAGAAGAAATTCGGAATGTAGTTAGCTGACAAAAGTGGAGAATGCTAGTGAAGCCATTAATTAAAAGGAGGAGAAAGCCATGTTAGGAAAATTAGGTGAATTACATGAAGGATATAATGTATTAACAGAAATGAATGGTCAATGCAGTGATATGTTAATGGATATAGGTATATATAAAATGTCTAATGGAAAAGAAGAGTTGCTATTTGATAATAAGAATGAAACAGCAGTTCTTTTACTGGAAGGGGCAATACGTTTAGAGTGGGAAGGAATGGAACAAGTTATTCAAAGACAGTCTGTGTTTGAAGAAAACCCTTGGTGTTTACATGTATCTAAAAATGTGAAGCTTACAATTACTGCTCTTTCAGATAGTGAAGTGCTTGTTCAAAAAACGGATAATGATCAAGAATTTGCTTCTAAGTTATATACCCCAAATGAGTGTCAAAGTGTTGTGACTGGAGAAGGAGTATGGGAAGGAACAGCACAGCGTGTTATTCGTACGATTTTTGACTATAACAATGCAGCATATTCTAATATGGTAGTAGGAGAAGTTATTTCTTATCCAGGGCGATGGTCCAGTTATCCACCTCATCACCATGATCAACCGGAGGTATATTATTATCGCTTTAACAAGCCACAGGGATTTGGATGTGCAATGGTTGGTGAGGATGCTTATCGCGTTGTACATAATAGCTTTATTACAATTCCAGGTGAACTAGACCATCCGCAAGCAACTGCGCCTGGATATGCCATGTATTTTTGTTGGATGATTCGACATCTTGAGAATAATCCATGGAATGATCGTATCATGGAGGAAGACCACAAGTGGTTATTAGAACCAAACACGAAAATTTGGCCAGAAAAGGAATAGACGAAAATAAAAACGAGCAATCCTATTCATAGTGATAAGGTGCTCGTTTTTTTATTTGTGTGTGGAAAGGAAAATTCTTCTTACTGTTATCGCCGGATTATTGTCCTGCGAACATTTAAAGAAGGAGAATTCTTTCAGAAATTATGTAAAATAAATCTTTTATTTTGGTCTGTGTTTCTGACTTGTTAGTTATTTACTTTTTGTTTGTTGTTCTATCTACATCTGAAATGGGTAAGTCTGTGCCATATAGGTCTTGGTTAATAACTTTATTGCTAATGTTTGGATTATGTTCCACTTGAGATGATGTTTCTAGCATTTGTTCTTGTTCCTTACTAGGGGTATTCAGAGCATCCGATGGGACACGATTCATCTGTAGCTTTTCTTTATCCATATAATACAGCTCCTTTTTGAGATGAGATTAAAAACAATGGAATTATGAATAGACACTTCGATATTTTGAGCCTTTGAATGGAATTATATACAAACTTATATTGCAAAGATTGCTTTTATTCGTTTCTTGTTTTGGTTTACATTTTGTTTCGTTACAAGTTTTGTTGTTAAATTGGCACAACAACAGATATGATAACCAATAGGTAGTGAAGGATAATATTTTTTCATAGAGAATAATGCTAGAGTAGGAATTAATCTATTTTGCTTTTAGATGAAAGGGGAATTCTCATGAATACACTTGTTAATGATAAGTTTTATGATACGCGAAATCATTTATTTGAGGAAATTACTTTGTTAAGTGATACTCAATTTAATAAGAAACCAGATAAGGATAAATGGAGTATAGCACAAGTATGTCATCACTTAGTGTTATTAGATGAAAGGGTTATAAAGGTCATTTCATCTGGACTAAAAAAGATGGATAGTACACAAAATGAGCGTAAAGAAATTCAATCTATATTATTAGATAGATCTATAAAATTTATAGCCCCAGAAATGATTCAACCAAACATAGAGCCATTTGAAGTGCAGCAAATGGTCGATTTGTTAAATAAATCGAGAAAAGAATTAATGCGTTTCCTAAGTACAATAGAAGATGAATCTATATTAGCGAAAAAATCAGTGATGCATCCAGCTCTTGGAGAATTACTTCTTGAGCAGTGGATAGAACTGATCTATTTACATGAACAGCGCCACATAGAACAAATTAAGGAGATAAAATTACTTTGTGAAGTTGGAAAGTAAAAAGCATTGTCTATTTTTAGAGAAATGTATGCTATTAAATTATATAAAAAAGAATTCAAATAATTTTTATACCAAAAAGTAGTGTAAATTCACTACTTTTTTATTGCTCTAATTATTAAAATAAAAGAAGTGAAAGTGGGGGGAGTTTAATTTCTCAGAATGATGAATTTCATACTATCGGACAATTATGGAATACAAAAATGCAACAACTATTAAGCAACGATATTGAAATCCATCTTGTAGAGATACCGAAATTAGTAAAACAATGGCGTGAAGAAAGAGTAAACCCTTGAGAAAATTCATTTGTTTGTTGGATGTTATTACTACCAGCGCATGGAGATGAACATTTAACTTAAACATTGTATTGGAGGGGATTGATATGAATCAAGATCCAATTTTAAAAAAGGAAATAAGTAAATGGGAAAATATGAGCCATGATTCTTCTTTCAGAACAGCATATGAAGCTCGCGAGAAATTGCTTTTAGATGAACAAGCTAAGCTAGCGCATGCTGAACAAGAGGGCATAGAAAAAGGAATTGAACAAGGTAAGATGCAAATGATCCGAGGGATGCATGAAATAGGTGTACCGCTTGAAACTATTGCAAAAGCAAGTAAGTTGAGTGTAGAGGAAACAGAACGTATCTTAAAATTAAAGTGAACATATATGAACCTATAGTACTCATGAATAAGAGAAAGTAGACACTCATTGTTATAGTACGTTTAATAGAAAAGCATTGCTGAACAATTCGGCAGTGCTTTTCTATATCATTTTTTGTTTTTCATGCAGAATCCCCCGTAAAATTACTTTTTGTAGTTGAAGTTTTCCGAATAATAAGTTACATTTTTAAAGTTCAAGCAACTATATGACAGTACAAAAGGGGAGAAATATTGTTATTATGCAAAAAATGAAATGGAAGAACTATTTATGTTATTTGGTTATTTTTATACTTCTTGGAACAGCAATAACAGTCAAGCCATCTACCTCAAAAGCTGAGGAATCTGATGTGAATATTACACTGTTAGGTACTGCAGATATTCATGGTAGATTTATGCCCTGGGATTATGCGCTTGATGGTGCAAATACGAGTGGAAGTTTAACGCAACTCTATACGGTTATAAAGAAGGTACGTCAGGAAAATCCCAATACCATATTAGTAGATGCTGGGGATACAATTCAAGGAAATTCAGTAGAGTTATTCAATGATCAACCACAATCGCCAATGATGGTAGCGATGAATGCAATGGGATATGATGCTTGGGCATTTGGAAATCATGAATTTAACTTTGGATTAGATACATTGAAAAAAGTTAGTGAGCAATATAAGGGCAAGACACTAGCAGGAAATATTTATAAGGAAAATGGAGAGCGTTTTCTTCCTGCATATACAATTGTTGAAAAAGGTGGAATTAAAGTCGGGATTATTGGTATGAATACACCAATGATTAGTGATTTTGAAAAAGGGACAGATCATTTGGATGGTTTAGTGGTGAAAAATCCAGTAGAAGAGACAAAGAAGGCCATTAAAGAGTTAGAAGGTAAAGTAGATGTAATGGTAGGCGTTATGCATATGGGACTAGAAAATGAGAATGGAATCCCTGGTACTGGGGTTCAAGATATTGCGAATGCTTGTCCGGAACTAAGTGCTATTTTTGCAGCCCATATGCATAAGCTTGTTAAAAAAGAAGTTGTAAATGGTGTCATTATTACAGAACCAGATAAATATGGAACACATATCTCACGTATTGACCTTACTTTTACAAAGCAAGATGGAAAGCTGGTTCTAAAAGATAAAACTGCTACCGCTATACCTGTAAAAAATAATGATGGAACAACAGTAGTATCTGATCCTACACTTGAAGACACACTGACACCTTTTCACGAGTATGCGAGGGGTGATGCAAATGTTGTAGTCGCTCAATTAAAGGGCAGAAACCTTGTTCCTGAAAATGAAATAAAGGGTATTCCAAGTGTGCAGATTCAAGAGACACCTTTATCGGATTTCTTTCATGAAGTCATGCTCTACTACAGCAAAGCAGATGTAGTCGCCCATCAAATTGATAACGATAATGCCCGTTTGGATGTAGGTCCTATTAAGAAAAAAGATATTGCATATAATTATCAATATGCTTTGGGTGAAATTACGGTATATAAGGTAACTGGGAAAGACTTAAAAGACTATATGGAATGGGCAGCGGGGTACTTTAACTCATCTCGTCCTGGAGATGTAACAGTTAGTTTTGATAAAACCCGTCGTGCATCTAAATACAGTACGAACGATTTCTTTGGAGGCGTAAAATACGAAATTGACTTAACAAAACCATATGGAAGTAGAATAACAAATTTATGTTCTATTCGTACAAATAAACCAATCAAAACGAACGATGTTATGACGTTGGGAATGAATGCATATAGAATGGAGGCTCTTCAGGCAAAAGGTGGAGCTTTAGAGGGGCGTAAGTTTGAACAAATTTGGTCATCTAAACAAGAGAATGCATTCGGGGAAACTGGTGGAACCATTCGTAACCTTGCTATTACATATTTAAAAGAGGTAAAGAACGGTGTTTACACACCAAAAGTTATGCATAATTGGAAAATTACTGGTGTGAATACACATTCTTCAGAGCATAAGGCTGTAGTGGATCTAGTGAATAAAGGGATATTAGAAATTCCAAAAACTGAAGATGGAAAATATACAAATATAGCCTCTATAAATACTAAAGATTCAATTACAAAAGAAGAGATTGTAGCACTCTCACAAAAAGCAAATATTAATCCAAATCAGTTTAAGCATATAAAAAAGTATTGTATACATGTAAGTATGATTAAAAATGAAAAGTTGTAAATGCTAAATTTAATTAAATACGCCTTACTCTCTTTAACATTGGCCTGAATGAATAGTTTATAGGAGATTACACTGGCTAAAGATGCGATAATTGTTCCAAGCCCTCCAATATTTACTCCTAGTAATAAAGCTTTCCAATTAGAAGTAAAGTTTGATAGAAGAATTGAAGTAGGAAAATTGCTAATCAATTGACTCAAAAATATGGAACTAAAGAAGACTGAAGTATCTCCTCTTAAATTAGCGCGAGCAAATGTCTCCAGCGCATCCGAATGGGAAATGTTTCCGATAAAAATAAAAAAACCGACAAAGGTTATTAGAAGAAAGTAATCGATCTTAAAAAGTAAGTTTCTATCTAACGTAAATGCAGCTATCAATGTGACTATTAGCGCAATGTAATAATCAATGACACCAAAAATAGATGCAATGATAGTGATAAGTATCAAAATCCAGACGGTAGCTTTTTTTCGATTTTTCACGGTAATAACAGGTAGTTCTATTTTCAAATCTGTTTTTTGAAGTTTTTGAGTAAATATAAATAACAAACTAATTCCAAGTATAGCTAAAAGCAGGATTGAACCTAAAAATGGGATGAGCTTAATTCCATAGTAAGAATATAGGTATAAATTTTGTGGGTTTCCCATAGGCATCAAGCTACTACCGATGTTTGCTGCAATTGTCTGCAGGATGATTGTATCCATCATGTTCATTTGTGTTTTTTTACTAATGACAAGTGTTATTGGTACAAAAGTGAGGAGAGCGACATCATTTGTTACAAACATGGAGCAAATAAAGCATAACAAAATTAGAATAATAGATATTGACCTGCTGTTATTGCATTTATTTAAAATCGCAACGGCAAGTTTGTCTAATATCTTTAGCTGTTCCAAGGCCTTAATGGCCACCATTAGATTAAATAAGCTAATTAACACTTCAAAGTTAATATATTCGATCTTTGGCGAATGTATTAAGCAGCTTACAATTGCTAGTATCAGTGAAATGGTAAGCACTAAATCCTTTTTTAAAAATTCGAATTTCATAAGGAGTCTTTTTTTATTTTGAACGAATACTATTTCTTTCACAATACACCACCTGTAATCTATGTTAGTAAATATACGTTTTTTGGGATAACTCGATATTGCTAGAAAAGAGGATGTCATAAGGTCCTAAATAAGAGTTTTGTAATGTTTCATCCCTTCAACAAAATCCTTTTTTTCTTAGTGTCTTTCATGTTGTAAATATGTGCAATATAGACGAATCCAACTAGGGGGATTAATTGAGAAAACAAATGTTTTTTGTATGATACCATAAATAAATTAAATGCTTTATTTTTTTGAATATTCTTATAATATTCTATTGATTCTTGATTTCAAATACTTTATATGAACTTCTAAAAGAGAAAAAGTATGCATGTTTTTATGAAGAAAATAGAGGCTTGTCAAAGGATAGGTAGAACAAAATCTGCGACGTTTGGATACTGTATAAAATTCACAAAATCTCACTGTTTTTTTAGATGGAAAATCTCAAAAAATTTTTTGTTTTTATAAAAATCTGTACTTTTTCGTAACATTCTGTACTTTTAATTATAAATTAAAGACAAGGTTTTTTTATTTAAAGATTGAAAGCGCTTTATAGATTTTTCGTGAAATTTTTACCTAGCCTATTTTTGAGATTAGTAGTAAGAAAGGAGATATTTCCATGTTCTTAAGAAAATTAACCGAAAACCAGTTAATCACTATTGATTATTATGATTTAAATGTAAATCACCGGTAAACGAAACAAACATAATAGTACAACAACATTAGTGGATAAGAATATTAGTTTTGCAGAAGGGGATAGAGCATCGTTTGTATAAATGATAAGTTTTTAGAAAATTCAGTTTTGTGGTTGCGTATTGCGATGTTTGTTTAAACAGGCCAATTCTATTCATATAGAAAATTTTTATCCTTGTTGTATTTGAATATGAATGAGGTATTTATGCCAAGGAATATAGGTGATTTTATATAGATTATGATAGATAAATTTTTGGTATGGAGTGATAATATGGAAAGATTTTTTGTAGAGTTAGTCGGATCAACAAATGATTTTTTATGGTCTAAATTGTTAATTATTATGCTTGTTATTTGCGGAATTTATTTTACATTTAAATTGAATTTTGTACAGTTTCGAATGTTAAAAGAGATGGTCCGTGTATTAATGGAGGGGAAAAGTGGTTCTAAAGATCAAATCTCTCCTTTTCAAGCGTTTTGTATTGGTATGGCAGCCCGCGTTGGAACAGGGAATATCACAGGAATTGCGATTGCAATTGCATTAGGTGGTCCTGGAGCTGTATTTTGGATGTGGATTATTTCTATTATTAGCTCGGCCTCCAGTTTTGTCGAAAGCACATTAGCACAGATATATAAAGTAAAAGATAAAACTGGTTTCCGCGGTGGTCCATCCTATTATATGGAAAAAGGGTTGAATAAACGTTGGATGGGAGTATTATTCTCTATTTTAATCACAATTACTTTTGGTCTTGTATTCAATTCAGTACAATCAAATACAGTTACAATTGCTTTTCAAAACTCATTTGGTACAGATCGTCTAACAGTTGGGATAATCATGGCCATTGCTTTCGCTGCGATTATTTTTGGTGGTGTACAACGTATTGCAAAAATGGCTGAATACAAGGTGGTATTTTTAGCGGTATTATACATTGGAGTTGCATTATTTGTTGTAGTTACCAACATATCAAAAATGCCGGAAGTTCTTTCTCTTATTGTTCAAAACGCATTTGGTTTTAAACAAATAGCAGGCGGTTCAATTGGTGCAGCACTTATGAATGGAGTTAAACGTGGTTTATTTTCAAATGAAGCTGGTATGGGAAGTGCACCAAACGTTGCCGCAACAGCAACAACAAGTCATCCGGTGAAACAAGGACTGATTCAAGCATTTGGTGTATTAACGGATACACTGATCATTTGTACTAGCACTGCCTTTATTATTTTGCTGTCTGATGCATATAAACAACCGGGGTTAAATGGTATTGCACTTACACAAGCAGCATTAAGTGAACACATAGGTCTTTGGGCATCGGGTTGTCTTGCTATCTTTGTTTTTTTATTTGGATTTGGTGCGTTAATTGGCAACTATTATTATGGTGAAACAAATATTCGCTTCTTACATACAAGTAAAGTGTGGTTAATGATATACAGAATAAGTGTGTTGGCTATGATTGTATTTGGTTCTGTTGCAAAGATTCAAATTGTATGGGATTTAGCGGACTTATTTATGGGCTTTATGGTTATTATTAATTTAATTGCTATTACCTTACTTTCAAAAGTAGCATTTGCGGCGTTACAAGATTATATAAACCAGAAAAAAGCTGGTAAAGATCCTATTTTTTATAAAGAAAACATTAAAGGGCTTGAAAATATTGAATGTTGGGATAGTTATGAGAAAACTTCAAAAAAGAAAAGTGTGTAATAAGAAGGATATTCAGACTGCAATATGTCTGAATATTTTTCTTGGTTCTAGTGCAAATAGTATTGATTATAGTAAAGAAAAAATCATTCTATATAAAGTTAATAGTACGGGGGAATATGATTAAATGATAAAGGATTCTAGCGTTCAAGTTGAGGGTCAAGAAAAAGTTTGCTTAGATCAATGGGTAGCTCATTATCGAGCGTATGCAGCTAAGGGAAGAAGCGCCAGTTATATTCCCGCTCTGGGGGAAATGAATGTATCGCAGTTAGGTATTTGTATAGTAAAGCCAGATGGAACAATGATAAAATCAGGAGATTGGGAGATACCTTTCACATTACAAAGTATATCAAAAGTAATCGGTTTTATAGCCGCTTGTTTAAGTCGCGGTATTTCTTATGTATTAGAACGAGTTGACGTAGAGCCAACTGGAGATGCCTTTAATTCAATTATTCGTTTAGAGATACATAAACCAGGAAAACCTTTTAATCCTATGATCAATGCTGGAGCGATTACGATAGCTTCACTTTTGCCAGGGACATCGGTGCAAGAAAAATTAGAATCTCTATACGTATTAATTGAAAAAATGATAGAGAAGCGTCCCGCTATTAATGAAATAGTATTTCAATCAGAATGGGAAACGGCTCATCGTAATAGAGCATTAGCATACTATTTAAAGGAGAATGGTTTTCTAGAATCAGATGTGGAGGAGACACTAGAGGTTTACTTAAAACAATGTTCGATTGAAATAAATACAGAAGATATTGCCTTAATAGGGCTTATACTAGCACATGATGGATATCATCCTATTCGCAAAGAACAAGTGCTCCCTAAAGAAGTAGCTAGGTTAACAAAAGCTTTAATGCTAACTTGTGGAATGTACAATGCTTCTGGAAAATTTGCTGCTTTCATTGGATTACCAGCTAAGAGTGGGGTATCCGGCGGAATTATGACACTTGTTCCCTCAAAATCTAGGAAGGATTTATCGTTCCAAGATGGATGTGGTATTGGTATTTACGGACCAGCCATTGATGAATATGGGAATAGTTTACCAGGAATTATGTTGTTAGAACATATTGCAAAAGAATGGGATTTAAGTATATTTTAAAAAGGAGCACAGATATTTTGGTGTTAGAGCGAGTCCAAAAGTGTTCAGACCTTATATTGTGTCTGAACATTTTTGGGTTATAAAGTATCTTTCTAAAGTAGAAGGTTGTAATGAATACTCACAATCTATAATGCTTTCGTTTATATCTTATTTATCAGTTTTTGAAAAAAATAGAGTAAGTATTGTATTAATGCAAATAGGTTTGTATACTGACTGTTAGGCGAAAGTGAGAAGTGATTATTTTGAATCTTAGTAATTTATTAAAAAAAGACATCTATATTCTCGTTTTAATGATACTTACAGTACCCTTAGTAGGTGAAATAAAGTCATTTCCCTTAAATGAAACATTTAGAATGAGCTTTGGCGCACCAACATTTTTCTTTTTTTTGTTATTGTTTCGACGAATTCCAGCATTTTTACCGGGTTTTTTAACAGCGATAGTCGTGGTAGTATTTCGTATCTCAATGGATGTCATTATAAAGGGAAATATGGATTGGCTAGCCGCTTTTCATACTCACTATCCTAGTTTTTTCTTTTATTTTACTTATTCGTATCTCTTTCATTTAGCAAAAATCAAACGTTTTTATCATCAACCACTAATGATTGGTTTTATTGGTTGCATGATTGAAATACTGTCAGACTGTGTGGAATTAATGATTCAATATTTCGTATTAAAAACATCGATCACATCCGAGGCAATAAATGAGATCATTGTTATCGCATGTTCCCATAGTTTTATAGTTCTAAGCTTTTTCAATATGATGAAATTGTATGAAGCGCAATCAAGGGAGAGACATATAAAGAAGCAAAATGAACACATGCTCATGCTTATCTCTAATTTATATGAAGATGCTGTTCATTTAAAGAAAACATTACAAGATGCTGAGAATATAACAAAAAAATCCTATGATTTATATAAAACCTTAGACTCTTTTGAGCACAAACAGATGGATTTTCAGTTTGAAGATTTAAGGCAACAGGCATTACAAATTGCTGGTGAGGTCCATGACGTTAAAAAGGATAACCAACGTATTTTTGCGGGACTTTCAAAATTAATTTCTGATGAAAGTTTTACAGATTATATGTCTGTGCATGAACTAGTAAATATCATTATACGGGCAAATACGAAATATGCACGGTTGCTAGAGAAAGACATCCAATTTGTGTATAAAATTGATGGTGTGCATCCTCATTATCATATTTACACAATCTTATCTATTATAAATAATATCGTTACAAACGCTGTAGAAGCTATCCAAGGTATGGGAACCATCACAATTGACATTAATAAAGAACACCATTTTGTTGAATTTCAAATAGGCGATAATGGTCCTGGTATTTCTTCAAAATATAAAGATTCAATTTTTGAGCCTGGGTTTACTTCTAAATATGATGATTTAGGCAACCCATCGACAGGTATCGGATTATCGTATGTTAAAGAAATGGTCGAACAACTTGAAGGTGATGTTACGCTTGAGGACAGAACCGAAGGAAAAGGATCAATTTTTATAATTAGATTAGGGATTGATCATATAATTTCGAAAGGGTGATTGTATGTATTTTTATATAGTAGATGATGAAAAAGCGGTTCGCTCAATGTTGGCTCAAATTATCGAGGATGAAGATCTTGGGGAGGTTATAGGTGAAGCTGAGGATGGTTTATCTTTAGAGCAACAAATGCTAACCCTTAAAAATATAGACATTTTATTTATCGATTTGTTAATGCCGATTCAAGATGGAATAAAAACAATCCGTCAAATAAAACCTTCGTTTAAAGGGAAAATCATCATGGTCTCTCAAGTAGAATCAAAAGAATTAATTGCTGAAGCTTATTCGCTTGGTGTTGAATACTATATTATTAAGCCAATTAACCGGATTGAAGTATTAACAGTTGTTCGGAAAGTCATTGAACGAATTCGTTTGGAAAAATCAATAAAAAACATTCAAGAATCGCTTAATATGGTACTAAAATTGGATAGTAATTCAAGTGTGCAAGAAAAATACCGTAATGAAAAACATTTAAATACTTTCAATCATTTTCAAAATTCCATTCATTTTCTTTTGTCTGAATTAGGAATAGCCAGTGAAAGTGGAAGTAAAGATTTAATGGATATGCTAGATTATTTATATAAATATGAACAAGATAACACGTTGGAACAAGGCTTTCCCTCACTAAAAGAGATTTTTATGAATTTGGCTCAAAAAAAACTTGGGGATTCAGCTGAAGATGCCGAATTAAAAAGGTTCATAGAAGCTTCCAAACAACGGATTCGGAGAGCAATTTATCAATCATTAAACCATTTAGCATCCCTTGGACTTACTGATTTTTTAAACCCGAAGTTTGAAAATTATGCTTCTAGATTTTTTGATTTTACTACCGTAAGAAGAAAGATGACAGAATTGAATAATGAACCAACATTACCTGCTCGTATTGATACGAAAAAGTTTATTCAAGTTCTTTATTTTGAAGCAAAACGAATACACTTGGAGTTAAGATGATAAACTCTTGCTAAGTATTATTTTTAATTGATAGATTGATAATAATTTTTCTTTTTATTCTCCTTTATTTCATATTAGTTTTAAAATCAGAAAATTCCGTATCGATTCGGTAGAAGTGTATGAATTTAGAACAAAAGAATATGTATTTTTTATTTTTTTAAACATTAATATTCATTAAAAAAAAACGAGTATTTTCACAATAAAATATAAATACATAGTAAGTTGAATTTAAAAAAAGATGCTATCTTCTAGCATCTTTTTTTCTTTAAGAGGGAATATCATTGATCCTTATATTATTTGAAATTCAAATGCGGGCATATAAATAAGGGAAAAGGAGATAATATTTAACAAATTATAATTGGAAATGGTATTTTAGGTCAGAAATGTTTTTATACTAATTAGGTTATTGGTACTAAATAAGCATAATGTCTCGCTTTTCTGCTCTTTAATCTTATAGTTATTTTTTATTAAGTACATATCGTTTTTTAGAAATCTCAATCCTAGCAGAGTATATAAATTGGGTGATAAAAATGTGGAACATAATTACTTCTTATCTTCCAGATTGGAAAGTCTTTGTACAAGCTTTTATCTTGTTTTTAATTCCGTATACTATCTCAAGATTTTTTCATTGGGTTCGTATGGCAGAGAAAGAGTGGGAAGAATGAGTTGGTGGAAGTCAAGAGACAAACAAGTGAAAAAAAATAATATTCAAAATAAAACGAAACAAGATCATAAACCATCTCAAAATGCAAACGTTCATTTCACAAATGATTTTGCCTCTAACTTAGAACTTATAAAGCAACAAATCGGACATAATTCTGATGTTCGCTTTCGGAAGTTTAATATTGGACGCACAGATATTCAAGCTGGGATCGTTTTTGTTGATGGTCTATCAGATAAAGAGATAATTGACAAACATATTATGAAATTACTAATGGATGATTTTTCTGATGAATATAAAAATGAATCTTCTTATGTGGAGGGGACTGTTTCAAAAGAATATATTAAAAATAAAGTTCTTACAATTAGTGAAGTAGCAGAAGTCCATTACATAAAAGAATTAATACCAAAAGTATTGATAGGTTCAACAGCTCTTTTAATTGATGGTTTAGCAGATGTGTTTATTCTTGGTACAACAAAAGCAAATAAACGAAACATTGAAGAACCAGTATCGGAGGCATTAGTCAGAGGGCCACGGGTCGGTTTTACTGAAGTATTAAGTGATAATACCTCACTTTTGCGACGACACTGTGCGGATGAGAGCTTATCATTAGTAAAGCTACCAGTAGGAGAACGTGCAAAGAAAGAGTTAGTCGTCGCATTTATTAAAGATCTTGCTAGTACAGAATTGGTGGATGAAATAAAAAACAGAATTCAGAAAATTGACATAGACAGTGTACTCGAATCTGGTTATATAGAGCAACTCATTGAAGATAATTATCTCAGTCCCTTTCCGCAGATTCAAAATACAGAACGACCTGATCGTGTTATTAGTGCTTTGATGGAAGGTCGAGTAGCTATTTTGTTAGATGGAACACCATTTGTTTTAATTGCTCCAGTTACATTTAGTATGCTGCTGCAATCACCAGAAGATTATTATGAAAGGTGGCTTCCTGGTACGCTTCTCCGCTTATTACGCTTCATGACAGCTTTTGTTTCATTATTTGCTCCAGCACTGTATATTTCTTTTATTTCATTTCATCCAGGATTAATTCCCACTAAGCTCGCTATTTCTATTATCGGATCGCGAGAAGGAGTTCCTTTTCCCGCTTTAATAGAAGCGTTAATTATGGAAGTAGCTATCGAAGTTTTGCGAGAAGCAGGTTTACGTCTGCCTAAACCGATTGGACCTGCAATGGGAATTGTGGGCGGTTTAATAATTGGTCAGGCTGCCGTAGAAGCAGGAATTGTTAGTCCAATAATGGTTATCGTTGTTGCGGTAACAGCTATTTCTTCTTTTACTATTCCGCAATATAGTGTGGGAATTACGTTACGCATTCTTCGTTTTGTAGCTATGTTTTGTGCTGCGATATTTGGCTTGTATGGTGTTATTCTCTTCTTTCTTTTACTTTGCAGTCATTTAGTGAAACTGAAAAGTTTTGGCGTTCCTTATACTAGCCCTGCTGTTCCGTATCGATTTAGTGACTGGAGAGATTTTATGGTTCGCATGCCATTAAAAATAATGAGACGTCGACCGAAAATAATGCATACCAAAAAAACTATCCGCAAAAGGTAGCTGATGACGAAAGGAAGTGGCCTTCAGTGATTACGAAACCTAAAGACCGAATAACAACTTCGCAAGCAGTTGTTATTATTGTAAATTACATACTTGGGACAGGAATTCTCACTTTGCCTAGAGCATCTGTGGAAAAAGTGAAAACACCAGATGTATGGCTAAGTGTTATATTAGGTGGGATACTCGCAATGGTTTCAGGAGTAATTATGGTCAAATTAAGTCAGCAGTTTCCAAATAAAACATTTTATCAATACAGTCAAGATATTGTAGGGAAATGGATAGGCAGGTTGCTTAGTTTTCTTATTATAGGGTATTTTCTTACAACTTCAGCATTTCAAATTCGTTCAATGGCAGAAGTAATAAGCTTTTTTTTGCTAGAAGGAACCCCCACATGGGCTATTGTTATGCCTTTTATGTGGATAGGTCTCTATTTGATTATGAGTGGTATTAACTCGATTGCACGGATGTTTGAAATAATATTTCCTATTACTTTTTTTATTTTTTTACTCATTTCCTTTATGAGTATCGGAATATTCGAGATAGATAATCTCCGTCCTGTATTAGGTTTGGGAATTAAACCAGTGTTAGATGGGATAAAAACAACGTCTCTCGCATATACAGGTCCTGAAATTATGTTGATTCTTTTGGTGTTTATGGAACAACGAAAGAAAGCAGTAAAAGCTATTTTAGTTGGAATTTCAATTCCGTTAATCTTTTATGTAATAACTGTTGTAATGGTCATTGGTGCATTATCAATTGATGGGGTTGTAACAAGAACATGGCCGACAATTGACCTTATGCGCAGTTTTGAAATTTCCGGATTGATATTTGAACGTTTTGAATCTTTACTGCTTGTAATATGGATTATGCAAATATTTGCTACATATACGATTAGTTATTATGCAGCTGCATTAGGATTAGCGCAACTCTTTAAAAAGAGTATTCATCCGTTTATTTTGGCTTTGATTCCAATCATTTACATCATTGCTATGACTTCGAAAAATATAAATGACTTGCTTAAATTGGGGGATATGCTCGGTAATGCTGCTTTATTTTTATTTGGTTTACTGCCACTGCTTCTTCTCATTATTACGCGATTAAAAGGAGGAGTAGTGTGAAACATAAATTTAATTATATGCGGTTCTATTTGGCTTTGTTAGGGACGCTTTTGCTTCTATTTTTAACAGGATGTTGGAGCAGTAAAGAAGTAGAAGAGTTGAGTTTAACTGCAGGTATAGCACTAGATAAAGGGAAGGATTCAACAATCGAGAAAGAGGATGAGGAAGGAGGTTATCCTAAAAGAAATCTTATAACAGCTACTTATCAAATTGTTAGTTCGCAAGCACAAAGTAAAGGAAACGGACAGCAAAAACGTTATATAAATGTTTCTGAGACCGGTGATTCCATTCATCAAATTGTTCGTGAGTTTTCATTGAAAAGAGAGAGCACAATGTTCAGCCCACATTTAAAAAACATTGTTATTAGTGATAGACTTGTACGTACATACAGTTTAGAACAATTACTTGAACAGTATCTCCGTGACAATGAAGTTCGGCTTAGCTGTATGCTCTTAATTAGCAAGGGTCTAGCGAAGGAGGTACTGGAATCAAACAAAAAAGGAGAAATCCCAGCATTTCGTTTGTCTGGAATTGCAGATAATAGAAATAGAACAACAAGGATTTTACCTCCTGTATCGCTCGCTAAATTGGAAGGAAAGATGCGGTCAGGGTCCAGTTTTCTTTTGCAAAATGTAATCTCGATAAATGGGGAAACAAAATTTGCAGGAGCTGCTGTAATTAAAGGGAAGACAAAAAAGTTGATGGGCTTTTTAAATGAACAGGAATTGGAAGGAGTAGTATGGATAAACGGAAAAAGGAATGGTGGTGTGGTAAAAACTTTTGATAAAGAATCAAAGAAACTGATTATATACGAAATAAAGTCAATAAAAAGCAAAATCATACCACATGTTAACGGAAATAATATTTCCTTTGATGTAAACATTGAATCAGAAGGGCGTTTGTCTGAAAATTGGATGCAATCAGGAAAAGATTTTGAAAATGAATTTTTAAAAAAGGAAGAAAAAGCTATTGAAAAAGAAGTAAAGCACTTAGTACATCATGTTACAAAAAAAATACAAAAAGAATACCAAGTCGATATTGCGGGTTTTGGCAACCAATTAAGAATTAAACACCCGAGAACATGGGAGAAAGTCAAAAAAAATTGGGATCAAACATTTAGTAAGGTATCGATTAAATATCATATAAATGTAACTATACAAGATTATGGAGCGTCAAGTTTAAAACGGTGAGATACCTTAATTGAAATTATATTTGCATCAAAACAAAAAGTTACAAAAATTTTAATTTAAAAATTTTTGTAACTTTTTGTTTTTTTATGTCCTTCTTATTATAGATTAAAGAAATGATTTTATCCGGCTATTTGCCGGGCAGTAAGACCCCCACCTCAAAATTCAGCGAAAGCAAAGAAGTTATTAGAGGTATATGTAAGCTCTATATAGGAAGGAGAATTTTGAAATTCTATTGATAAACCAAGTAATTGTAATAGCCCTTATTTAGAATAATAATTTCAAAATCAATAAAAATTAGAGTAGAAGGAGCAAGAGCAAATTATTATGAATAAACAAATAGGATTCATCGGATGTGGAAACATGGGTATTGCTATGATAGGTGGGATGATTAAAAAAAATATAGTTTCTCCGGATCAAATAATTTGTTCAGATTTAAACGTCATTAATTTAAAAAATGCTAGTAATGAATATGGCATAACTATAACTACTAACAACAATGAAGTCGCTAACAGTGCTGATATTTTAATTTTATCAATCAAACCAGATTTATACTCATCGGTAATTAACCAAATAAAAGATCAAATAAAAAATGATGTAATCGTTGTAACTATTGCTGCAGGAAAAAGTATTAAGAGCACTGAGAATGAATTTGGTAGAAAGTTAAAGGTTGTTAGAGTAATGCCTAATACACCGGCACTTGTTGGAGAAGGAATGTCTGCGTTATGTTTTAATGAAATGGTTACAGAAAAAGATATAAAAGAGGTACTTAACATATTTAATATTTTCGGCCAGACGGAGGTCGTAAATGAAAAACTAATGGATGTTGTTACATCTATTAGTGGTTCTTCTCCAGCATATGTGTATATGTTTATAGAAGCCATGGCAGATGCTGCTGTACTTGGCGGTATGCCGAGAAAACAAGCTTATAAATTTGCGGCTCAGGCTGTATTAGGTTCTGCAAAAATGGTATTGGAAACAGGAATACATCCAGGTGAATTGAAGGATATGGTTTGTTCTCCAGGTGGAACGACGATAGAAGCTGTAGTAACGCTAGAAGAAAAAGGTTTAAGAACAGCTATCATTTCAGCTATGAAACGTTGTACGCAAAAATCTATGGAAATGTCTAGTTTAACTAGTAAGTGAGAAGCGAATTTATATAATATTTCAAATCTATTTAATGTAAAAGAAATATTATGAGGCTAGTTAATAACTAAGTAAATTTATATACAACACTAAAGAGAAAAACAAACCTTATTTTAAAGGGGATACAGAAAATATGAGTAATTTACTAAAAAAGAAATCCGTTACACAATTGTTAGAGCATAATCAAAGCAAGACTTTAACGAAAACATTAGGAGCATTTGATTTAATTATGTTAGGGATAGGCTCGATAGTTGGAACAGGGGTTCTTGTGTTAACTGGATTAGTAGCAGCAAGAGATGCTGGTCCAGCAGTTATTTTTTCATTTGTACTTGCAGCAATTATATGTGGATTTATAGCATTATGTTACGCAGAAATTGCTTCCACACTCCCGGCATCTGGTAGTGTGTATACGTACTCATATACAACAATTGGTGAGTTTGTTGCTCATCTAGTAGGTTGGTCATTGCTGTTAATATATATCGTGGCAACAGCGGCTGTCGCTGCTGGATGGACAGGCTATTTCCACAATTTAATAAAGGGGTTTGGATTAGAGATACCTAAAGCTCTAGTAAGGATTCCTTCGCATGG
Source organism: Bacillus sp. BD59S (assembly GCF_007363175.1). Taxonomy (NCBI): domain Bacteria; kingdom Bacillati; phylum Bacillota; class Bacilli; order Caryophanales; family Bacillaceae; genus Bacillus; species Bacillus sp. BD59S. The sequence continues at coordinate 2,792,732 of NZ_CP034686.1, read as the reverse complement.
TGGTATTGTGAATCTACCAGCAGTAATCATTACATTGATATTAGCATGGATGTTATCCCGTGGTACGAGGGAAAGCAAACGAATCAATAATATAATGGTATTGATTAAAATTGGAATGATTTTGTTGTTTATTACGGTTGGTATATTCTATGTAAAACCAATGAACTGGATACCAATTGCACCATACGGTTTAAGTGGAGTTTTTACGGGTGGAGCAGCTATTTTATTCGCTTTTACGGGTTTTGATATATTAGCAACTTCAGCAGAAGAAGTAAAAGATCCGAAACGTAATCTTCCGATCGGTATTATTGCATCGTTAATCATATGTACAATTATTTATGTTATGGTATGCCTTGTTATGACAGGAATGGTTTCCTATAAAGAATTAAATGTTCCTGAGGCGATGGCTTATGTAATGGAAGTTGTAGGACAAGGAAAAGTCGCTGGTGCAATTGCTGCAGGTGCTGTAATTGGCCTTATGGCTGTTATTTTTTCCAATATGTATGCGGCAACACGAGTATTCTTTGCAATGAGTCGTGATGGATTGTTACCGAAATCATTTGCGAAAGTTAATAAGAAAACTGGAGCACCCACTTTTATAACTGGATTGGCAGGAATAGGGAGCTCTATAATAGCTGGGTTTATTGATTTGAAAGAATTAGTTAATTTAGTTAATATCGGTAGTTTAGTGACGTTTGCGTTAGTTTGTCTATCAGTTATTATCCTTCGTAAATCACACCCAAATTTAAAACGTGGATTTATGGTACCTTTTGTACCTGTATTACCATGCGTTGCAATTGTATGCTGTGTGTTTTTAATGCTAAATTTACCGTTAAGGACATGGGTGTACTTTAGTATTTGGATTACTATTGGGGTAGTAGTATATTTCCTTTATTCGATAAAACACAGTAATTTAAATGAGGAAACGATCTCGAAATTACATGATAAAATTGCGAGATAATAACGATCGAAAATTTTATTAATAATCATATTGAAAGTTGAGTAACATAGAAACAGTTTTTTGACATTTAGCAAGAGATAAAATAAGAGATGCTAGGGCAGCTAAGTACTTTTTTAGAAACCTTGCTTGTTTTTTACGATTTAAAACTGCTAAGGAGAGAGAATTATGAGTGAATTGCATTTTATGAGTATAGAAGAATTGGATAATAAATTGAAAAAATCTGACAGTGGTATTTATTTCATTAAAGACTATAATGACAATATTATTTATGTAGGCAAGGCTTTTAGTATAAAAAGTAGAGTATTAGCTCATTTTAATAGTTATTCCAATATTGAGGAATATGTACATTTATTTAATAAAGTAGCGTATCTCATTGAAGATAGTTTGTTAAAACGCTCATTGTTACAAGTTACTTACATGATTAAATATAAACCAGTATTAAACAAAGAAGTACAAAAAGAATTCCCAGAGTTGTATACTCAATACATTAAGCAGACAAATAAAAAATCCATGTTGTTAGAAATTGATGAAGCTAAAGAAAAAAGGGATGAGTTAAAGAATAAATTAGTAAAATTAGTGGGTGGAAAAACTATGTTTTATGACATAATTTCTCTGTTAAACAATGGGTATAACTATCATGTCCTCGCAAAAGTATTGAGCATAGAACTTCAAACTTTAATTATAATAAAAGAACACCGAAATAAATTCCCGATACCACATAATTATAAGAGGACAATAAAACATCAAGATATAATGTATGCTTTATCTGGAAAAAAGAATTTAAGTACTTCAAGGTTAAACACTTAACTTTAAAATAGTAAATTCGTTGCTTTTGTAGCTTTTATTGTTATATTGAAATGCAATGTACATTCGTGTTTCAAATTTAATTGGTGGAATAAGGGGAGGGAAAGGGTTCCTATAAAAACACTGGAATAAATTAGGTTACTTGTGCGTAAATAGCATAATTAGGCACATGTTATTTATAAATATTCAAAGATACGAAAGTAATACAAATGAAATTCTTATTTCTGCTACTACAAGTACTATTGAGCAAATGAAGTATGAAATTGCTTTTGAACTAAGAGTCACACTGGGACCTGATACATCACATCATCTGCAAATGGTTCGGATCGGTGGAGAGATTACAAAACGCTTAGTTTGAATGGCTGAAAAACAGTTAACAGGTCAATACAGATTACACTAAGAAAATAATCCGTATATATACGGATTATTTTTCCTTTAATTTACAAAAAATAAATTTCGAAATTGAAAAAACCTCTCAGATTCCTTTGTAATAATCTTTTTTAGTTGTGTTAATGACATAGGTATTGAAAGGTGATAAATTCGATACGAACAATGTAAAGGCCCTTAAAAGGGTTTTGGTGTTATTTATAATTTTAATTCCATAATACTTAAGCCGATATAATAAAATGTTTTATGTCTAAATCGATATAAAGGAATAGTTTTTAAGTGATATTTCTTTTTTATAGAATAAGCAAAACCTGATATTGTAGTAATTATTGTTTTGAGGTCAATTTACTGTGCACCTTGGTTATTGAAGTTTTTTGTTGATTAACAACTATTGTATTTGGAAATTATTAATAAGTTTATCTCGCTATTTGCCGGGCAGTAAGACCCCCACCTCAAAATTCAGCGGAAGCAAAGAAGTTAGGTGGGAGTCTTACTGCCCGTAAAAGCCCGATTGGTGTGGGCTAATAATCAGTGGGGGATGAACAAAACCCCACTGATTAAAGTTTCACTTTATGTGATGCGGTAATAAAACTATCTAGTTTGCTATTTTTAGTATTTGTAAAGTCCATATATATTTTCCTCTTTTGTGGAAAGTAAAACTAATGTTGCGACCAGTAATATAGTGTCATTTTTTTGAATATTCCATTCGTTTTTTTATGTTTAGTTGAGTACTTGAATTTCCTCCACCTTGTACTTTTCAAAGCATAGTGCTTCAAAAATAACCGTATCGCTTTCATCTGTTTCCAATTTCAAAACTTCTTTATTATCTTTTTTTAAAATTTGGAGCAAAATAGTTTTTCAGTTTCATATTTAAATTAGCAGTATTTATTTTTTTGAATTCAATTTGTATAAGTGATTGAATTGGAACTTTGACTGTTGTTTCTTGCGGTGGTACAGTATCTCCTGTTACTTTCGCTGTATTTTAAATCTTTTTCCAGCTTGGTCCTCGCATTGACTACCACTGTATTTTGTAGTACTTCACTGTTTTCTCAAGTTCAATAATTATATCTTGTAGAATTAAGAAAAGAACTTAACTTATTTCATTTACTTATCTACTCTGATGTTTAGATGCTAACTACAATTAAATAATATATGATTTTTATAAAAAAGATATAGTAATATTTTGTTGTGAATTGTACTAATTTGATATTTTATAGTATTATTTGTCGTGAATTATATCTAACAGAATATATTTTATGGATCTATAAAGGAGAATGTAATGAATACTTCTATCGATATACAACACTTGTGTGATCTTGCACATAAAGCATTTAATGCCCCTGTACATATTTTATCTGCAGACAGAAAAATTTTATATCATTCTACATCTGATAATGTTTGTAGTCCTTTTTATTCTTCAAAAGAAGAACATCTTAGTGATATTTATCAAGAAAACGATCCCTTTAACTTGCCACTTTTTCGAAGTAACAACTATCTTGAAAATTTTGTTCTAATTCATATAGAAAATCATGATGATATTAAAGGGACTATTATAATCGGTCCTACTATACATCCAAAAGATTCAGATGATATGATCATAAAATTTCAGAAAGAATTTAAATCAAATGATAACATTCAAGAAAGACTTGCCTATTATCAGTGTTTATCTGAGATTAAAAAAACTACATTAATTGATATGGGAATTTTATTACATTACATGATTTTCAATGAAAAGTTAGATGTAGATATTGTCTTGGAAAAAAATAAAGTACTAGAGGAAATTCCTAATAAAAATGTGAAACCTGATTTATATATTTTAAAACGCCGACAAAACAAACCTAAAACGCACAATATGGCATTAGTAAATGATTTCTTTTCGACTATTAAAGAAGGCAATAAAAAAAAGTTAATACAGTATATGTATGCGGTTTCGCAAGAAGATGTTGAACTTATGCTAATAGAGGATCCGCTCAGGAATCAAAAAAATCTTGGGATTATTGCGATTACCTTAGCCACTCGATATGCAATAGAAGGAAACCTGCCACCAGATATTGCTTTTGCTCATAGTATTTTATATATACAAACCCTGGAACAATTAGATAATGTAGAATCTGTAAAGCGATTGTCAGGGGATGCTTTACGTACTTTTGCAGATCGTGTGAAAGAATACAATGCAAAAAAGTATTCTTACGCGGTTACTACATGTATAAAACATATTAATAAAAATGTTTACGATGGAATATCTCTGAATGAACTTGCTAATCATTTAGAAATTACGCCTACTTATCTGTCTAAACTATTTAAAAAAGAAATGGGAATTACTTTAAGCGAATATATTCAAAGAGAACGAGTAGAAGAAGCAAAGAAATTATTAACACTCACTACTTATTCGTTATCAGATATCTGTGCTTGGCTTAACTTTAATGACCAAAGTTATTTTATAAGAGTTTTCAAAAAAATCACTAGCATGACTCCTAGGCAGTACCGTGAAAAATATACAATAATATAAGTTTGTTATCTACTGTCTCCAATGTAAAGACGTGGTTGGCAAGGCGGACATGGTGGCTGGCAAGGTGGACACGGTGGTTGGCAAGGCGGACATGGAGGTTGGCAAGGCGGACATGGTGGCTGGCAAGGTGGACACGGTGGTTGGCAAGGCGGACATGGATATTAAAAAGATACTATAAAATCATTTCTTTACAGAAGGTTATGGAGAAATAAGTAAACCGGATGAATATTATAATTCTGCTAATATCCCTAAGTATGTTATAAATGATATTGCTGCTTAGGTGCAAGAAAGATTGCAATTAAATTAGCAACCATATGTTTTAATAAATACTTTCTTTCTGCGACTAAAATAGAAACATTACTATTAGTTATATATTTTTTAAAAGCACTCTTTGAAAAGGAGTGTTTTTTTATTTTTCTAAATAGAAATTTTCTATAAAATAAGGGGCTTTCCTTTTAAACAAATCGTTATTTGTAACACTGCTATCAAAGGAAAGCGCTCGTGACATCTCTTTAATATTCAAAAACATTAATAATCTATCGTATGAAATTTTTGAAAATTTAGGTTTAACATCTTTAAAATAGGTGTATTACATATTACATAACAACTAAATAAGAAAATAAAAAATCTAAAGGAGGAAAAATACAATGCATAAGAATGAAAGAAAACCGGTGGTTCATGAATATGATAATGAGCATGAAGTAGTTATGAAAGTAAAAGAGCTAGAATTACAAGGGATTCACCAAGATGACATTTACGTCTTAACACATGAAAAGCATCTAACAAAAAAGATTGCGGATGATACAAACATAAATACGATTGGAGTAAAAGAACAAGGATTAGGAACAAGTATGATCAACTTTTTCTCCAAAAAAGGGGACGAACTTCGAAATCAAATGGAAGAAATGGGGTTGTCGAAGGAGGAAGCTAACTTATATGAAGAAAAACTAGATCAAGGGAGAATTTTACTCCTAGTAACAGCTGAAGTACCAACGGCGAGTGATAGGCAGCCACAAAACTATCATTCTCTGTAATAGATTGCAACATCTGATAAATAGGTAAGGTAATGATTTTAGGTTGTAGCATGGAAAAAAATAAAAGTAGAGAAGGGTGAGAAAAATGAAACATACAATATTTAAATATGCTGTGATTGGGGTTACGACCGGAATCATGGTCTCCTTATTAAAAAAAGAAAATCGGAAAGCGATACAAACAACAGGAAAAAGCGTAAAAGACAAACTACAAGAAGGGAACATAAAGGAAACATTAGAGAAGGTAACTGAGACAAGTAAACAATTCTCTGTAAATGCAGCTAATGTTGCAAAACAAACATTACCACAACTGCTCACAGCCACACCAGTTGTCATTTCTACCATTAAAGACTTAGCAGAAAACGAAACGAACAAAAAGAAAACAGATGAAACGGATTACGAAATAAATGAAAATAGTAAGGAAATAGACGGGGAAAAAACGAAAAATGAAAAGAAATATGTGAAAGAAGGGAAAGAAGAGAGTGCCTAAATTTAACTCTAAAAATAGAAAGTGAGGAAAAAGGTATGAAATCTCTGTATGCAATTGACGTAGGAATTGGCTTTACTAAGCGGGCATACCGACAGGATGTAGATTCTGAGGTGACGATTAAGAGTGAGGCTTCTACACTAGCCCCTGTACCCAATCATGCTGAAAGTGAAGATTTAACAAAGGTAAGTTTTATAGACTTAGACTTTGCATACTACATGGGAGATGAAGCACATCAATCTGACGCTTCATTTCTTCCTCCATTTGGCGAAGAAATAGAAAATTATTATGAAAGCGAACGATTTAAACAACAAATATTTGGTTGCATTGCAAAGGATTATAAAGAAAATATCGTGTTGCCTTTAGTTGTTACCGGGCTTCCCGTTAGTTGTTTTGGTAGTCAGCATGAGCAATTACAACGTGCACTAAAAAAAGAAACTTCCGTGCAAATTGATGGGAAATTTATTACTATTACGGTGGAAAATGCTTTGATTCTTCAGCAACCGGTCGCTTTACATGCCTATTTCTTAAAAGAGGGAATCATTCAGGAACGAGATCGTATCTTAATTATTGATGGCGGATTTCATACATTAGAAATGACAGATATGAAACAGAATGTCATTTTAAATCATTATGAGACGGAACTAGGATGTAGCAAGCCATTGAAAAATATTAAGAATATCGTGCAGAATCATGCGGGTGAAAGTAATCAATTGCATATTAATGACATGCCAAATATATTAGAAAAAGGATATGGGGGTCGAGAAGAAGATCCTCAAACAAGTCAGGTTGATACTTTGATTCAAAAAGAGTTGGATGCACACTTCCAAGATGTTATGCGTGTATTACAAGAACAATTTAAATTAGAACAGTACGATACTATTATTTGGACAGGAGGAATAGTAGATCTCCACAAAAAACGAATTGAAAAAATACAAGGTGAAATTTCTTCTTTCCGTATGGTAGACGCTTCGAAAGAGGCTGCACTTCATGGATATTATATGATTGGAAGTCAAGTATTTGACGACATAACCAATCAATCTGTATATGAATCTAAATTATAATAACGACCGAAATGGAGTTCGTTGAATAGACGTGCCAAATTATGTAGCTTCTTTTCCACATATAAAAAATGCTTTATAAGAAAAGATAAAAAGTGCTTATATAGAGGAAATGTTTAAAATTGCGAATAAAAATAACTAATATATAGGGGGTCTTCCTTTTAACAGAATAAGACCTCCTATGCCATTTATCCCGCTTTAATGGGCAGTAAGACCCCCACCTCAAAATTCAGCGAAAGCAAAGAATTTAGGTGGGGGTCGGGCTGCCCATAAAAGTCCGATTGGTGAGGGCTGATTAAAGTTTCACTTTATTTTGTAATTTAGTTGATCTAAAAACTTTTCCTCCAAGACATGAATACCTACATACAAATTTCATATTACGGATATGGCTCGATCAAACATAAAACTATTTAGAAAGGAAGAATAATATGGAATGCATAAAAATGACGAAATGGAGTTGGTATCATGTGAAAACTAGTGAGCTTGAAAAACTTTCTTCTATAATTCCTCGTGATGTAACATCTTATTTCTCTCAATTTATAAAGAAAATAAGTTCTCCTTGTGAAAATGGCTTATATGTTTATACGTTATCACCAAGTCAAACTTGTGTATATGGTTCGTTTTTATATGATCAAGATAAAAAGGACGCCAAAATTCAAAAATTTCTTCATTATTTCGTAGCTCATGGAATACTGATAACAGTTCAGGAAAAAGAGGAAGAGGATTTCCAAAAATTAATACATAATTGCCCTATGGGTACAAAAAATTGTAATAGTTCCGCTGAAGGATTATGTGCTATCTTATCAATGTTTATAGCTCACTACTTACGAAAGGTCGACTATTTCGAAAACAATTTTAGGAATGTATTATGGGATTTTTATCATCATAATAACATAGCAGTTTTAGAAAGGATTTATCATATTCGTCATGAACTATTTATGAACACACATGTGTTTCGCTTAATACAAGAAGTGTTACAAGGGCTGAAAGAAGCTTGGTTAGAAAACTTAACAAACACTCTTTGTTATAAACAAACAAACGTAAAATTAGAGCGTGGATTACAACTTGTTAAAGAGTACCAAGAAGAATTAGACACGATGATTCATTTACAAGAAGTTGTTTCTTCTCATCGTGGGAATGAAATTATGAAAGCTCTTACTGTATTAACTGCTGTAAGTACGCCTTTGACGGCCTTAGGAGCATTGTGGGGGATGAATTTTAAATATATGCCTGAACTAGAATGGAAATATAGCTATTTAATTGCTCTCTTATTTATTATTTTCACAACAGGAGGTATGTATATGTATATGCGATTCAAAGGATGGACAGGTGATTTATTACGAGTAAAGAAAAAGAAATCTTTTTTTAAATCCAATTAATCTTGTTTATAAAAAATATGATAGATATTAACCATACATATATGGCTAGTAATATTAATTGAGGTAGTATTATATCCCCATCAAGTTAAAGTTTTGATGCCCCCGTAATGATAAAAATGGTGAGTATTTATATGAAAGATTAGAGCTCTCCTTCTTGTAGGAGAGCTCTAATCTTTTTTAAAAACTATCTTATACATGTGTAGACTCACCGTGTAAAATTTGTCCGGATTCTATTTAGAATATGACAAAAGAGAACTTGCGTTAGAAAACAAGCTCTCTTTAAAAGAAATAACGTAATTGAGATACTTATATAGTAACAATTGTTTTCTTTTAATTCCATATTTCTTATGTTGAGAAATAAATTATAAGTGGCTTGATAAAGCTAAAATGAATGATTGACATAATATTTTGACGATAATATAATGAATCTCGAATTCAAGATAAGTTGTAAAGGATTGGTAATTGTGAGCGTGATTAACGATGAGAGCTTATCTTTAAAGTTATTTGTTATATTATCAAGGGAATTACAGCCAATCACTAAACATATTGAAAAGGATTAAAAAGATTTATGGACTTAATCCAACTGAATTTGCATTGCTTGAGCTACTATACAGTAAAGCTGATTAGCCTATAAAAAAATGGGGGACAAAATATTACTTGCAAGTTTTTGTATCACGTATGCATCAATTACTTCAGAAAGTACTGAATTGGTGATACTAATTTTTCCTCAGCATAAAGAGGGGATGCGGCAAATATTTGGTAGTTTGAACTATATTGAGAAAAAAATGATAATGAAACAGTTGAAAAAGTTAGGATATTACGCACAGAAATTGTAAGGTTTTAGAGGTTATTTCTGTTTAGTAATATCCTAATTAAATATAAATTAAATAAATAGGAGGGAAAATTAATAAATAGTAGTAAATGTATTGTAGTACAAAATAAAGAAATTATGTAATTGCAATTGATATAGTAGGAAAGATAGTTGTTATGCATAACGTATACATATTGTCCTTTTCATTATAAATCTTTCATAAAGCGGAGAGTGGGAGTGGGTATCAAGAATGGAATTACGTCATTTAGAGTATTTTATTCAAGTTTGTAATAATAATAGCTTTACTAAAGCTGCGGAAGTTCTAGGTATTTCACAGCCGACTTTAAGTCAACAAATCCGTGTGTTAGAAGGTGAACTTGATACACCTTTGTTTCATCGAGTTGGAAGAGGTATCAAAATGACAGAAGCGGGTAAGCTGCTATTTGATAAAGGAAAATTTATCATGCAACAATTTGATGACGTTTATAATGAAATTTTTGAATTAAAGGGTGTAAAAAGAGGTGTGATTACTATAGGAGGTTTATTAGAGGATCTCACTTATTTAACACCTTATATTATGAAGTTTCAACATCAGTATCCCAACATCGTTGTAAAAATTATAGAGTCCGAAGTTGCGGTAAATCAAATCGTTGACAAAAATATTGATATAGGCATCACGCGTAGTTCTCAAATTCCAGACACATTAACAAGTACCCTTTTGTATAGCGAAGAGCTCGTCCTTGTCATTCCAAAAAATCATCCTTTGAATGAAACATCGTTTGTTTCTTTTCGAGAATTAGTAGGACTGAGTAGAATAATGGTTGCATGTAGTTGTCGTGAATCTATTAAAATATATTGTGAGAGTTTAGGGTTATCTTTATCTGAAGCAAATATAGAAACAAAATCTTCTATTTCTCTATTGAGCCTTGTATATAATGGACATGGGGTTGCCATAATACCTCTTTCGCTGGTTGACTTCGTTAATAATGATACCTTGAGCATAGTTCGTATTATTGATCCGACACCAAGGCAAGATATTAATCTTATTCATTTTGATGATAAATTTTTAAGTTTTGCAGCACGTATCTTTATGCAGAAGTTAAATGAACCTGAAAAGGTATTAGTATAATAATGATTATAGTGTGAGAATTAAAAATGATACATAATTCTTAGAATAAGACCTAAATTACAGTCAAAGGGCAAGTAGATTTATCCCGCTTTAACAGGCAGTAAGACCCCCACCTCAAAATTCAGCGGAAGCAAAGAAGTTAGTTGGGGGATTAACTGTCCGTAAAAGTCCGATTGGTGAGGGCTAATTAAAGTTTCACTTTATATGTGTGGTGTAGTCGCTTCAAAAGGGAATACCATGGACTTTTATTTAAGGGAAAAGGGCAGACTTTGCAAGGAGAGAAGGCTGTTAAAAACAAGTCAAGTTAATCAATAATTTCTTCGGTCTCATCGCATAGTAATAGATTCTATTAGGGATATACTGCTATTTCTTTCTACATATCCTTATTGTATAAAGAAAACCACCGGCATTATACCGGTGGTTTTGACTTAGAAAGCAAAGCAAGTACAACCAATACCCCATTTAGTTCCATCTGTTCCTATTATGGTATGAGTGTGTTGATGGAGAGGGTTACTACAACTATGTAACTTGTTATCATGGGAATTGTGAGAAAGAATCGTGTGGGCTAGGTTAGCACCACCATAACCATAAACTCCTGTCGGTGACCAATCAGGTGATGCTGGCGGTAATTCAGGTGATAAATTTTTATATTCATCATCGCCATAAACAACCTGTCCACCCATAATGGTGAGTAATGATTCAAGGTCTTTAATTTCTTCTTCTGGCACAGTAAAGTAGTCAGAAGACAATACAGCAATATCAGCAAACTGACCTACTGCAAGAGTTCCCTTTTTACCTTCATCACCAGAGAACCACGCACTTCCTTTTGAATATAATTCCAGGGCTACTTTTCTATCAAGTTTATTTTTTTCATCGTATATGGAAAGCCCACCAATGGTTTTTCCGGCAACCATCCAGTAAAGAGCAACCCAAGGGTTATAGCTGGAAACTCTAGTTGCATCACTACCAGCGCCAACAGGTATACCTAGGTCTAACATACGGTAAATCGGGGGAGTACGCTTTGCAGCTTCTTTTCCGTATAAATCAACAAAGTATTCACCTTGAAAAGCCATGCGGTCTTGGATGGCAATACCGCCATTTAAAGCCTTAACACGTTCCATACTACGATCTGAGATTGTTTCTGCATGGTCAAACCACCATCGTAGACCATTAAAAGGAATTTCTTTGTTAACTTCTTCAAATACATTTAAGAAACGTGTTATTGATTCGTCATAAGTTGCATGTAAACGGAATGGCCAACGGTTTTCTACCAATAGAGAAATTACTTTCTTTAAGTCGGCTTCCATCATCGTAGCTAGTTCGGGCTGTGGCATTTGAAATTTTTCAAAATCAGCTGCAGAGAATACTAACATTTCTCCGGCACCATTCATTTTATACTTATCATTTCCTTGACCTGGAGAAACAATTTTTGTCCATGAAGCAAAGTCTTCATATTCATGATTAGGATTTTGCGTAAATAGATTATAAGCAATACGTAAAGTTAATTGTTCCTTCTCGGCTAAATGTTCAACAACTCTGTAGTCGTCAGGATAATTTTGGAAACCGCCACCTGCGTCAATGGCACTTGTAATACCTAATCGATTTAATTCGCGCATAAAATGGCGAGTTGAGTTAATCTGGTCGTCAAAATTAAGTATGGGAGCTTTACCCAAACTTGAATAAAGAATAGAAGCGTTAGGATTCGCAATTAAAAGGCCCGTTGGATTACCTCGTTTATCTCGCTCAATTAAACAACCTGGAGGGTCTGGAGTATCTTTTGTGTATCCCAGTGCACGAAGCCCTGCACGATTTACAAGTGCTCTATCGTAAAGATGTAGCACAAAGACAGGTGTGTCTTCGGAAACAGCATTAATCTCTTCCAAAGTTGGCATCCGTCTCTCTTTAAATTGAAATTCAGACCAACCTCCAACTACTCTTACCCACTGAGGAGCAGGAGTACGCCTTGCCTGTTCTTTGAGCATTTCAAGAGCAATGGCAATTGAAGGCACACCTTCCCAACGTAATTCCATATTATAATGAAGACCGCCACGAATAACGTGTATATGAGAGTCATTCAGGCCTGGAATAGCTCTTTTTCTTTTAAGGTCTATTTTTTTTGTTTTTTCTGTGGCACTATTAAGAAGCTCATCTCCACCTACTGCAGTTATTAAACCATCAGTTATGGCGATAGCAGATACCTCAGGTTGAGAGGGATCAAGGGTAGTAATTTTTCCGTTATATAAAATCATATCCGGTACATTCATATTCACACCTCGTCTACTTCTTATTATTTTGTAACCATGGATGAAATAATTTACCGAAAATCGGCATAACTACCCATGATAGCAAGGACACTATACATACAGAAACAAAAAAAGCCGACATAATAGGATTCATATGTTTTATAATAGGTCCTATCAATTTAGGAACTAACATGCTAAGAGGCCATACACCCAGAAGGGTAACGATAGACATTTTCCATTTTGGCGGTGGAACTGGTGTTTTCGGAGTAACAAACCAATAAGCCAAACTGCTTTCAGTTTTGTAAGTTGGATTAGTAGCTTGAAATTGTTCTGCTGTTTTTAACAAATCTCGGCGAACATCTGATTCTTGCCAAGCACGTAGATGCTCATACGTATCAAAGCGAAAAATAACAGTATACTCTCTGGATTCGTTATTGGGGACTATTAGGTTTACGCCTAAATGCCCTGGGAATTTAGTAGCGGCAGCTTCGATTTCATGTCTCCATGTTTCAAACTGTTTTTCTTTCCCTTGTTGAATTTCCCATGTAACAATCGTTGTTACTGGATTAGCAGCATCCATCGCGTTCCCTGTATAAGTCTCTTCGACAGCTACTCCTTCTTGTTTCATATTTTCCTGCTTGGAAGCGCGCCATGCACCATAGTATATGCGTATTCTACACCTTGACCATAAGCACCAGTGTGTTCCTTTACAATCTCCATTACAGCATCATAAGTGTCTTTATGTGCCCAGTCACGTTGGTATTCAAGTAAAACTTGAATGGCTGTCACTGGAATTGCACCAGCTTGCTCTACACGACGCATAGCAGCGTTATGTGCTGTCAAACTAGTACCACCTGAAGCATCATCAACTGCATACACCTCATAGCCAGCTTTAATTGCTTCAAGCACAGGGAATGCAAGGCAAACTTCAGTCCAAAGTGCTGCAAATATCAATTTCTTTCTACCTGTTGCTTTAACCGCCTCAACAAATTTTGGATCTTCCCAAGAGTTCATTGAACTGCGTTCTATAATTTCATGGTTTGGGAATATGTCAAGAATTTGTGGCCAAAAATAACCAGAAAAGCTACGTGTCTCAACTGTAGTAAGAATAGTAGGTACGTTAAAAGTTTTTGCTGATTTAGCAAGCAACATAACGTTATTAATCAATGTTTGTCTATCAATGCTTGCAACTCCAAAAGTCATTTGAGGTTGAAAATCAATTAAAATTAATGCACTGTTCTCCGGATTTAACAATTCTAAATTACTCATAATAAAACGCTCCTTTTTTAATTGTTTATTGAAAGTAATGTATCTTCTGTTAATTGAAGCTCTGCTATACTTTTTAATTTAAATTTAGTGCTGATTTAATCAGCACTAAACTTATACTATCTACTTTAAAAACAGTGATTTAAAGCTATTTCCTTGGAATACATTTATGCATTTTGTTTACTAAGATCTCGTTGAGCTCCCATATAGCTTCCAATTATATTTTGATAGCCTGGAAGATTGCTAGCAAGCAAATTGCCAAAACCTTCGACATCGTTGCGCCAATCGCGTTGTAATTCGCAAGCTACGCTAAACCAGTTCATAAGTTGCACACCACTATGTGCCATACGAGTATTTGCAGCATCTGCAACTTGTTTACTGAAAGTTCCTGAAGCATCAGTAACAGCAAATACTTCATATCCAGCTTTTATAGCGGAAAGTGCCGGAAAAGCAACACAAACGTCCGTAACTACGCCCGCGATGATAAGTTGCTTTTTTCCAGTTTCTTCGATTGCTTTTACAAAATCATCATTATCCCATGCGTTAATTTGTCCAGGTCGAGCTATTTTTTGTGCGTGAGGAAAGAGATCAATCAATTCTTGCATTAAAGGTCCGTTAGGTCCATTTTCAAAGCTTGTTGTTAAAATAACTGGTAAATCAAAAAACTTAGCAGTGTGAGCAAGAGCTAAAACATTGTTCTTGAATTCATCAACACCATAGTCACGTACTAGTCCGGACATAAGACCAGTTTGATGATCTACTAAAAGCACGACAGCATCATCTTTGTTAATACGAGAATAGAGATCAGTCATTATGTATTCCTCCTAAAAATTAAGTAATCGAAGAAAATTTAAATAGTCGAAAACTATCATAAATTTCTTCGTTTATAACTAAGCTGACCAATAATATTGGTTATAGCAGCATTCACAGAACATGAAGCGCTATACAAATTTATAATATTTGAAAACTGATTCGTTAATCAATTCTAAATTATCTATAATTTGCATAGGTCGTAACTATAGTTGTTTCACTGTAAAATAGATTGATTTTACCTATACATTCTATAGATAGAACGATATTGATAGTCACCTATTTTTGTTATTAGAATTGAACAGGAGGGGTATTCAGCAAATACTTCGTGATGAAAAAGGTAGGAGATGGGGAATTGTCCATAAACAGAAAATGAATTCATCGGAACAGTAGAGTTCACACTATAAATAAGCATAAATAGGTTATGAGATTTATCCGGATTATTGAAGAAAAGGATATATATTAAAGGAGGTAGGACAATGGCAAAAATTACTGTAGGAACCGAAAACCAAGCACCAATTGAGATATATTATGAGGATTATGGTATAGGAAAACCAGTTGTACTTATTCATGGTTGGCCGTTAAGTGGTCAATCTTGGGAATACCAAGTTCCCGCTCTTGTTGAGGCTGGATACAGAGTGATAACATATGATCGTCGAGGTTTTGGAAAATCATCTCAGCCGTGGGAAGGGTATGAATATGATACCTTTACTTCTGATTTACATCAACTATTAGAACAGCTAGAGCTTCAAAATGTCACACTTGTTGGTTTTTCTATGGGTGGAGGCGAAGTAGCCCGGTATATTGGGAAATATGGAACCAATAGAGTAGAGAAGGCTGTATTTGCAGGAGCTGTACCACCATACCTTTACAAGTCAGCAGATCATCCTGAGGGTGTATTAGATGATGTAGCAATTCAAGAATTTGAAAATGGAGTAAAAAGTGATCGCCTAGCATTCCTTGATGAGTTTACGAAAGGATTTTTTGCTGCTGGAGATCGAACTGACTTAGTTAGTGAACCATTTCGACTTTACAATAGGGATATCGCTGCGGGGGCATCACCTAAAGGAACACTAGATTGTATCGCTGCTTTCAGCAAAACAGACTTCAGAGGCGATTTAGCCAAGATTAATATACCTACCCTTGTTATTCACGGTGATTCAGATGCAACTGTACCATATGAATATAGTGGGAAATTAACACATGAAGCAATTCCTAATTCTAAAGTAGCGTTAATAAAGGGTGGTCCACATGGGCTAAATGCAACACATCCTAAAGAATTTAATGAAGCACTCCTATTATTTTTAAAGGACTGATTACAACTATATAATTGTTAATTGATAAATTATAAACAAGTAAAAATAAAGCTTTATAAAAGATGCTCTTGGATAAATCCAGGAGCATCTTTTTGAATGCAGCGTAGTACACCACTGTAATCAATTTAAAGAATCAAAATCTTCTATAACGAAATTTATGTTCATTTTTAAATGGTGATATTGAGTTAGGTTTATAAATCTCCATTAGTTTCGGATTGAATATGCTTCTTAACAGCTAACATGTATGGATTAGAGTTTTTTAGTCTCTTAGAAGTATTGTTATATTACTATCAAGATAATATTTTGAATAATTCTCAAAACAAAGAAATGTACATGTTCTTGTTTGTGTAGTGAAGTTTCATAAGTTGAGAGAGGGTCTTTATATCCTAATCCAAAAGTGTAGACTACAGCCTACGAATAATCATCTCCTCTTAAAATTGTTGTTTTACATCTTCAAATTTTTGAAGAAGAAGTGTTTTGTTGGGAAATGATAAAATCTTATTAATTTTTATAATTAGTAGAATTTTTATAGAAATAATCCTCTTAATATATTAAAATAACATTGTATTATGTAAGATTTTAATTAGGGGAGAGAAATTTTATGTTGAAAAAAATCATTCCAGTTGCTTTAGCAATAAGTACAGTTACTTTTACTAGTGTATTCGCTGTGCCTTCAGCCCAAGCAAGTACAGAACCAAACCGCTACATAGATGTACAAATGCTCGGTATTAACGATTTTCATGGGCAACTAGACACAGTAAAAAAAATTAACAATAAAGATGCAGGGGGAATCGAGTACTTAGGGGCTTATTTACGTGATCGTGAAAAACAAAATCCGAATACATTAAAAGTACATGCTGGCGATGTTGTTGGAGCAAGTACTCCTGTTTCAGCATTATTACAAGACGAACCTACCATTGAATTTCTAAATGATTTGAAATTTGATGTTGGAACGATAGGAAATCATGAATTTGATGAAGGTGTTGAAGAAATGAACCGCCTTATTTATGGTGGATACCATGAGAAAACAGGGAAATTTAAAGGAGCAAAATTCCCATATGTTGCCGCAAATTTCTATAATAAATCCACTGGTCGTTTATTTTTACCACCATTCACTATAAAAAAGGTACAAGGAGTTCCTGTTGGATTTATCGGAGTCGTAACAACGGATGTGCCTAACCTTGTTATGCCTACTATGCTAAAGAATGTAGAAATTACAGATGAAGTTGAAGCTATTAACAAATCCGTAAAGCAATTAAAAAAACTAGGCGTTAAATCTATCGTTGTTCTTGCACATAACGGGGGGACAACAGATGGGAACGGCGTAACAAATGGTGATATCGTCCGATTAGCAAATGAGACTGATCCAGAAGTCGATGTTATTTTTGGTGGGCATAGCCACACTTATGTAAATGGAACTGTTAATAATAAACTTGTCGTACAAGCAAATTCTTACGGTATGGCTTTTGCTGATGTTGATGTAAAGATTGATCGTAAAACACAAGATATTGTTGAGAAAAAAGCAGAAATTGTTACAACTTACCATGAAGGCATGGAGCCTGATAAAAAAATAAAGAAGAAGATGGAGAAATATCAAGCAAAAATCGCACCTCTTGTTAATGAAGTTGTAGGTAAGTCTATTGCTCCACTAGATCGCAAACTAAATACGGCTGGTGAATCTACTCTTGGAAATTTAGTTGCTGATGCCCAGCGTGCAACAATGCAATCTCAAATTGCACTTATGAATCCTGGTGGTATTCGTAACGACTTAGATGCTGGTGATATTACATGGGGAGAGATATATGGTATTCAACCATTCGGAAATCAATTAATAAAAGTAAAATTAACGGGTCAAGATATTCGTGATATTTTAAATCAACAATGGCAAAAAGACATAACAAGAATGCTTCAAATTTCAGGAATCCAATACACTTGGGATGCAAACAAACCTAATGGAGAAAAAGTAACAAGTATCCGCTTAACAAATGGAGAAGAAATTATTCCTTCTAAAACTTACAGCGTCGTTGCGAACGCATTTCTAGCTTCAGGTGGAGATGGATTTGTATCCTTTAAAAACGGTAAAGATGCTGAAACAGGACCAACTGATTTTGAAGCATTAGTAGATTATATAAAAAAATCAAACGAACCAATTCAGTCTATTATTGATGGAAGAATTCAAAAAATAAATTAGTTTTTTATTAATCTCAAAAACAACTAGATTACCTGTGCGCTATACTTTTTCGTGTGCAGGTAATCTATTTTTTGTGGGTTTGAAATAAAGTCTTACTGTGGACAAGGGGGATACCGTCTAGATGCAGAGTGCAGGGTTTATCATTCGTTATCCAAAGGAAAAGGAAAATATAACTGGTTATGCGTATGAGCCTTAGCATATTCGCTGTGTAGGAGATATTGCAAAAATATATAAGGAAAAACTAACTTTAGAGGAAAATATGAGGTAAGAAAGCCAAAGTGAATTGGAAACCTGTATTTTTGTTTAGGTAATAGTATTTTATAAAATAGTAGGATATTTTAGTTTAATAGATTCAAAAACTACCTATCTAAAAATTTGATAGGCAGTTTTTTTCCTTTGGGCACAAAGTGAAATAATTTTATTATGTTTGTACATGTAGAAAATGTAATGTATAAATATATTCGAAACACTAATCATTGCTCTTCATTATTAGCGATAGGATAGCTACTTAAGGACAAGAAAGAATGGGCTAACTTTTGTGCAAAGTGTAATGGAGGCTCTACCGACTGGATATGAATATACATAATTAAGGGATTCATGTACAGCCAGTGATTATGTAAAGCACTTACAATGATTCCTTGTTGTACAATTGATTTCATAAATGCAGGAATCTCTTCTTGTAGAACAGCAATTTCGCCTAAATTTAATGCATTACCATTTGGATCCAACGATTCAAAACTTACTCCGACGGGCACTACAGAAGTACTTGGTTTTCCTTGAACAAGCACCCTAAAATCGCGGTGAAAAGACACCGAGCAACCACCTTGACTTCTTTTACTTTTCCCTTTAAGTATTGTAGCAAATTGTTCACAAAGGAAATTAAAATTTTGCATAAATTCAATCCCTTTCTCGTACAAATTATGTAATTAGAGGCTCGATTGAGGAGATATAGATAAAGTGAAACTTTAATCAGTGGGGGGGTTGTTCATCCCCCACTAATTATTAGTTGAACCAATCGGGCTTTTACGGGCAGTTGATCCCCCACCTAACTTCTTTGCTTCCGCTAAATTTTGAGGTGGGGGTTTTACTGCGCGTTAATGCGGGATAAACAACCTTTCTTCAACATTCAAAAAACAGGCTGTGATTTTAATGTATCCAATGTTTATTTTAAAAGAAATACACGCGATATTACTTGGATATTTAGAATTTCATTGAAGATGATTCGTGTATCAGGGTTAATAAATTTATGATTCATGATAGTCCGTTCGAGATATTGTTATAAAAAATCGATAAAGTATGCAATGATACGCTTTTAGTTTATGTAGGCTAGATAAATATGTGTCTAAATTTGAATGATAAAACTAGAAAACAACGTTGAGAAAATAACCAATATTATTTTATTTTCTATAAACGAGTACTGCTAAATAGTAATCTTTTTCGAAATGAGTGTAAAAAGACAATAAAACTATTAAATTTTAAAGCCTAAAACAAGCATAACCCCGTTCTAAATTTAGGACGGGATTAAAATATAGTTGTTTAATTTTTGATATAAGATACTTCACTGTACTCAAAAATATAACAATAAAGTCGTTTGAAAATCTAAGGTTTCTTCAACAATAGCCCCTCTAATGGAAGATTGATCTACAATATCAGAGTGAAATAATCACCTGATTCATAGAAAAAACGCGGTTTATACTGTAATCCGTACCATAACAAAGCATTAGCCAGTTCCCATGTGTTCAATTAATTGAAATGCTGTCGGAGTTGGACCATTTTCGAGCCTCAAGCGAATTAAATTAGCACAATCTTCAGGGTTTAGTACTGAAGTATCGATTTCTAAGTCATAAATACCGAGCTCATGGACGGACTCTTGCCATAGTTTTACTGGTAATGGGATTGAACCATCTTCTGAGTAACCAACTTTCCATGTCTCTATCCGTCGTTTCATAATAATTTCAATTGGACAATGTACCCCCACAAACATAACTGGCAGTCCCTTTAGTATCCGTGCACATTCGGGCAAAATTCTCCGTGGGACGGAATAATTGTCATGATGACCAACATCAACTACGATGTTTATCCCTAAACGACTGTGTGCAGCAATAGACTCATACATGGCTTTATACATAAGTATAACCAAGGGCTCAATATCGGGTCGCTCGCCACCAGGACGTAACCCAATACCTGGGTGATAGCATTCTGGGGTCATTTGCATGAACCCATCTACTCCTAAGTTCATCCACACACCTTTAAACGTGCTCTGGATTATAGTGGCGATACTAGATTTCCCAGATCTAGGAGTACCGTTCATAATAATAATTTGTCCAGGTTTATCCATTGGTAACATACAGGAATACCCCTTTCATGATTCTACCTTGTAATCGTAACTCCGATTTTCCCTTTAAAAGAATAACTTACAACTTCAAGAATGATCCTCAAGAGTCCTTTCTCATTTCACAATCTGGCCCAATTGTTGAATAACATAATAAAGTCGTTTAAAACAACTTTATTATGTTTTAAACGACTTTATTGTAAATTGAACAACTTTATTATCTCTGTACAATGAGTCTTTCTTATATAAGTATATTACTACTATGAATTAAATACAGGATTTCGTTTGAATACTAAAGAACGGGTTCTAAAATACCGTATCTATTCACGAAGAATCTAGTTGTTTCTTCTTGTATCTATTTACATTTTTCAAGAAAAAATATAGAGGTGAATTCTTTAATTTTTTCTTGAAAAATGTTCATGTGCGGTTATTTTAACCAAAATTTTCATGAAAATACCTTTTAAAAGAACATGAGTTCGTATATAATGAGAACGAACGTTCTTTTGTTAGGAGTGATAACCTTGTATGATTATTCTCTTTTACCGAATCGTATTATTTTATGTGTAGATCTTCGTAGCTTTTATGCAAGCGTATCATGTATTAAAAAAGGACTTGATCCACGATATACAAAATTGGCTGTCGTAGGAGATGTAAACCGCAGTGGATCAATCGTATTAGCAGCAACCCCGCCATTAAAAGCGTTAGGAATTAAGAAGATGGCACGGTTGTACGAAATGCCGAAGCGGCCAGATATTATTATTGTGAATCCAATTATGCATACGTATATGAAATGTTCAACTTATATAACAGGCTTAGCTTTACAGTATGTTGCGCCGGAAGATTTTCATCAATATAGTATCGATGAGTTTTTCATGGATATGACTGCAAGTATTCATTTGTTTGCGAGTAATCCGCGCGAGTTTGCATTAAAGTTTAAGAGAGAAATATATGAACGTACGCGAATTGAAAGTACGATTGGTATTGGTCCGAATTTATTATTGAGTAAAGTAGCGATGGATGTGGAAGCGAAAAAGAATAAGGATGGAATAGCGCATTGGACATATGACGATATACCCGAGAAGTTATGGAGTATTAGACCGCTCAGTAAATTTTGGGGTATATCGTATAAAACAGAAATAAAATTAAATCGAAAAGGTATACATACGATCGGGGATTTAGCACAGTACCCATTGAAGTATTTAAAGCAATCCTTTGGTGTAATAGGAGAAGAATTACATTTACATAGTAATGGGATTGATTTTAGCAGAATAGCAGAGAAATATGTTCCAGCGACAACATCTATAGCAAAAATCCAAATATTATTTCGTGATTATTCCATAGAAGAATTCATCGTTATTTTATTAGAGCATGTAGAAGAAGTTTGTTATAGGTTGAGACGAGAAAAGAAATACGCGCAAACGATTCATTTTTCAGTCGGATATAGTAAGGAATATGGAGGAGGAATAAAAAAAGCACATACGTTAAACAGAGCAACAAATTTAACGATGGATATTTATAATGCTTGTACCTATTTTTTATACGAGAGACATGCAGGAGAACCGATTCGATCAATAAGTGTTTCGCTAACTAATTTAATAAATGAAGGAGAAGAACAAATTTCGCTTTTCGATAACATTATACAGAGGGAAAAAGAAATGCGATTAACGAAGGTTATGGACGAAATTCGAACACGATTTGGTAAGAACAGTATTTTACGTGGGATTTCCTACACAAGCGTCGCAACAGCAAGATATAGAAACACATTATTAGGGGGACATAAATCGTGATGAATGCGAATATGCCAAAAGGAAGAGGGATGGTGAAGTGGCAACCGTTTGCTAGTATGCCAGAGCAGTTCGTTTGTATTAAAGAAATGATACAGGAGCAAACAAAAATCCCGCGTCCAATCTTAACGCAAGATGCAAAAGAAAGGATTGAAAATAAGCTGTTAATTTCATATTTAGGTGAGGAAGAGGTTTTACTTACATATTATAAAGATGGCTATTTATATAAAAATTACATAACAGTAGATGATATAACTCCGTTAAAAGAAACGATTACTTGTACCGATGCTTTTCATAATCAAAGAATTTTTAAGTTTGGGGATGTAATGGAAGTGGATTAGAGTATCTTTCTATGCAGTAGGTTATTTTTAGCAGTCTACTGCATAGAAAAATCAAAGATCCAGCCACATACCAATTTTCAAGGTTTCAAAATGACTTTTATACAATCGTCTTCACGATTATTAAAAATTTGATAACCGTAGCTCGCTTCTTCAAGAGGAATTTTGTGTGTAATAATCTCCTTTGGATCGAATTCTTTGTTTGTTATTTTTTTAAATAGTTCTGGCATAAAATGAATGACAGGTGCTTGTCCCATTTTCAGATTAATATTTCTAACCCAAAATGCCCCGAGTGGAAAGGCATTATAATTACCGCCATAAACACCAGTCATTTGAACCGTTCCGTATTTTCTTACGGCTTTCGTAGCAATTTGAATAGGGCCGAGAGTTCCGCCTTGTAATTTCAATTTTTGTTCCAGAAATTCTAGAGGCGATTTTTTCCCATCCATCCCCACGCAATCAATGACTACATCCGCACCGCCATGTGTGATTTCTTTTAAATGTTCTCCCATATCAGGAAATTTTGTGAACTCAAATACCTCAACATTGTTAATCTTTTTTGCATAATTTATTCGATAATCTAAGTAATCGACTGCAATTACACGTTTAGCACCTTGCATCCAAGCGAATTTTTGTGTCATTAATCCAACAGGTCCACAACCAAGGACGATAACAGTATCGCCTCGCTTAACGCCTGCGTTTATTACACTCCAATAGGCTGTTGGCAAAACATCAGATAAAAAGAGTAGAGATTCATCTTCCAGTTCGCATGATTCTGGTATAACAAATGGAGTGAAATTTCCAAAAGGAACTTTTAAATATTCTGCTTGTCCACCAGGATGGTTACCAAATTTCTCTGTGTAACCAAAATATCCACCAGAATCATAATGAGGATTGGAGTTATCACATTGACTTTCCATTTCATGTTGGCAATAGAAACAATGTCCACAAGCAACGTTAAAGGGGATCACAACACGATCTCCTTTTTTTACTTTAGTAACATCTGGACCAACTTCTTCAACAATTCCCATTGGCTCATGACCAATAATGTACCCTGGAGGTAAAGGCATGTTACCTTGATATAAATGTAAATCAGAACCGCAAATAGCAGTTGAAGTAATTCTTACAATAATATCATCTTTTTTCTCTAACTTTGCATCATCCACCTGTTTAACTTGTACTTGGTTTGGACCTTGATAGGTTACAGCTTTCATCTCGTATCTCCTTAGGAATCATTTTTCAAAATTTATCCCGCATTAACGGGCAGTAAGACCCCCACCTCAAAATTCAGCGGAAGCAAAGAAGTTAGGTGGGGGGCGGGCTGCCCGTAAAAGCCCGATTGGTGAGGGCTGATTAAAGTTTCACTTTATATGTATCTCTTGGCAAAACAGAAATCTTTATTAAAGAGGAATCTATACATAGTGTTGTTATGACAGTATGTTATAGCAACTCTTCTTTCTTATGTCTTCTGCACTATTTTAAGAAGAAATTCAATATTTATTCATAAACTAATTACCATAAAAAGGATAATTATTATTTCATAATCTGTAGCATATTAAAAACATCGGAGGTGAAATAATATGGCAAACAATAATAGTGGAAATCGTAATGAATTGTTAGTTCGAGGTGCTGAACAGGCTCTTGATCAAATGAAATATGAAATTGCACAAGAGTTTGGTGTACAACTTGGTGCAGATACAACAGCTCGTTCAAACGGATCTGTTGGTGGTGAAATTACAAAACGTTTAGTAGCAATGGCTGAACAACAACTTGGTGGTAGAGCTAATCGCTAAGAGAATTAGTATAAAATGTGGCAGATATGTAAATCAATTTCTTTTGTATATGTATAAAAATAAAACCCTTATATTAAACGGATTCTCACTCAAAGATTATTGATAATCTTCTCTCATAATCTTTGAGTATTTAATTTGTAAACTACTTTCCTAAACAATAAACACACAGTGTTGGAAAGGTGTTTTCATGCATAGTAGAAAATCTTTTGCAGGAAAAAACATACTTAAACATTTGATTTCAATATTGAAATCAATATTCATTATGATATTTTCGAAAGGGAGGAATTTAAAAATGGGTATATTAAGTGGAAATCCTCAAAATGAACCGTTACATTACGGAGAAGTATTTGATATTTGGAGTTATCTTCTTGCTGCACAGGGTGCGATTGCAAGCCATCAAGTATTTATGAATCACACAGGTGATGAAGATTTGAAGAAGTTTTTAGAAGGCTTAATTGAAAATGATATGAATTCAGAAATAGAAGAGTTAAAAACTCTTTTAAAGGTGAATGGCGTAGCTTTACCGCCTGCTCCTCCAGAACGACCAGTAGCATCTATTGAAGACATTCCTCCAGGAGCGCGTATTAATGATGTGGAAATTGCAGCAGCTGTTGCTGCAGGGCTAGCAGCTGGTCTTGTGACATGTAGTCAAGTAATGGGAAAATGCCTTCGAGAAGATGTAGGAATGCTATTTGGACAATTTCATATGAAAAAAGCGCAAGCAGGTGTAACGTTGCTGCGTTTAAGTAAGAAAAAAGGATGGGTAGTACCACCTCCGTTACATGTGAAAAACTCTGATCAAGCTTAATAAACAAAAATAAAAAAGTGGCATTGGCCACTTTTTTATTTTTTAGATGTATCCTCAAGCTTGGATTTATTTATTGTAGAAGAATCTATATATTCATCTGACATTTCCATAGCATAGTTATCATGCTGAATATGATTATGATTTCTTAATGTATTCTCGTTACGCAGTACTAACCTCTTCATATAAATGTGGAAGAAAATTTCTGTTCCACCAATAATTAAAGCAGCTATAAATGAAGAAAGTCCAATATTACGAGTAGCATCTAAATTAGTAAACAAGGATGTTAGTAACCAAATTCCAAAGAAACTTAAGCCGACATCTGCTATTGTAGCAATCATATTTCCGTATTTAGGTAAAATGAAGAGATCCCCGATTAAATAGGCAGCTCCTGTAAGAAAAAGAGAAATTAGTAATACTCTAGGAATTGAAATGCCTTTAAAGATACTAAGTATGATTAGTAATACTGCAGTTATCGCTGTGTATTTAATTAATAAAGGAACAATATGTTTCATCCTTTTCCTCCATTGTTTAAACGTATATGGAATAAAATATTTCATTAAAAACGGGTTATGCTTTTATATAGCGTAACCCGTTTTAATCACTCTTTAATGGGAAGAGGTACAAGCTGGGTAAGAAGCAGGCTTATACTATGGATAGTATTTGCGGAATATCGAGTTTTATTCACAAAGGGTAGGTCTATCCTTATAATAGAGATGTTGCCTAAGTACAGTGTTTTTTACTAAACTTAATAATTTTTTCTATTTTGATTTTGAAGTATATTTTAATTATTTAATATTAAAACCAAAGTTTTTTTGCTTAATGTGCCTTTTTATCTACATATTTTCCGTAATCAGGTACAGCAATTTTATCAAATTCTTGAACGAGTGTGTTGAGGCTTGTTGATAGCAATTCACCTGACATCGGTATCCCATGTCCAGTAATAGCGACTAGAGGCTTTAATTTCTCTAGCTTAATAACTGACTCTTTAGCGGCTTTCCAGTCTGTTGTTAAATAGCGAGGTGGTCCGCTTATCTCCTGTTCCTGAGTAATTACTTTATATAAATATTCCTGTTTCACTGTAACAAAAGCGTCCCCAGCAATTAAAGTTCGGTCTTTTTCTCGGAATAATGAAATATGCCCTGGAGTATGTCCTGGTGTATGAACCCATCTAACCTCTGGCATATGAGGAACGGTTCCATCTGCAGGTAATACTTTTACGCTATTTTCTAAATCAATCGGTTTGTTAGGGAACAGAGGCGACATTTTCGCTACCATACCACCTTCAACTGTTGGATCTGGTTCAGGATAGCTTTGTTGTCCAGTCAGGAAAGGTATTTCCATTGGATGTGCATAGACTGGAACATCCCAATACTTGATGAGTTCAATTATTCCCCCAACATGATCAAAATGCCCATGAGTTAAAATAATTGCTTTTGGGCGACTATTTGTACCAAATCGCTTCTCAGTGACAGAGATAATTTCATTTGCACATTTAGGCATTCCAGCATCAACTAAAACAAAATCATTGGTATGCGGATGTCCAACAAAACAAATGTTGACGATTTGAATCGTGTAACAAAATAAATCAGGCAATACTTCGAGGCCATGACCACTTTCAATTGAAGTTGCTGGAATAAACTTATAATCACTTCCGTAATTCATTTCATTGTCCACTTTTTCTCCTCCTTAACTTATTCCAATATGACATTATAGTTCCCTAATTTTGAAAATCCATTTTGGGGGATGGCGTTTTATCCCGCTTTAATGGGCAGTAAGACCCCCACTGATTAAAGTTTCACTTTACAGTATACTGACTTTGTTTCTTACTCGTTTATTACATTTACTATCACAAGTGCCCTTATTAAAATGAGGAGAGAAATGTACTTGATTATAGGAAGTTTTTAATTTAAGAGGAGGAACTATCATATGGCAACGGTACTAATGTTTAATTTTCCAGGGGAAGGACATGTGAACCCAACTCTTGCACTTATTGAAGAATTAGTAAAAAGAGGGGAAGAGGTTGTTTATTATTGTGTAGAGGAGTATAAGGAGAAAATTGAAAAAACAGGAGCTTTGTTTCGTCCATATGAAAATTTTTTAGCAAAAGTAGACATGTTGAAAAGGATGAATGGAGAAATAGATCCCTCTGAACTATTATTACATATGGTAAAATCTATGGATAAAATAATAAAGATTGTTATAAAAGAGTTGAAAGAAGAAAAGTATGATTACGTAATATATGATAACAATTTTGCAGTAGGATGGATCATAGCTGAAGCATTACACTTACCTAAAATCTCTTCATGTACAACATTTGCAGTTACGAAAAAGTTATTTAACGCATTGATGAACAATCATAATGAAGGAGACAAAAAATCACCTCTTTATCAAGAAGTTACGCATATTTTAGAAGAGTGGCAAAAGGTATATGGCTTTTCTATGAATGAAAAGAAAAACGTAATGACTTGTGCTGGAAATATTACTATCGTATATACGTCTGAATTTTTCCAACCTGATGTGGAGGAATTGGATGATTCTTATATCTTTGTTGGACCCTCTATTACATCACGGAAAGATATGCAAGAAATTACTTTTAAACAGAAGGAAGAAGAGAAACTCATTTATATTTCTATGGGAACTGTATTTAATCAACAGGTGGATTTTTATTACATATGTTTTGAAGCATTTAAAAATTTTCCTGCTAACATCATATTGTCCGTAGGAAAACATATTGACATCAACCAATTGAAAAATATCCCATCTAATTTCAAAGTTTATAATTATGTGCCTCAGTTAGAGGTATTGAAACAGGCTAATCTTTTTATTACACATGGGGGAATGAATAGTTCTAGTGAAAGCTTATATTTTGGTGTTCCTATGATCGTTATCCCAGTTATGGGAGATCAACCGATAGTGGCCCAAAGAATAGAAGATTTAAAAGCTGGCATACAATTAAATCTAAAAAATCTTACTCCAATGACATTACATAATGCAGTAATGGAAGTATTATCGAATGATGTATACTTAGAAAATAGTCATAAAATCAAATGTACTTTAAAAAATGCTGGTGGATATATTAAAGCCGCTGAAACAATAGAACTATTTAAGTTGAAGACGGGTATTAAATAAGATGCCCCAGTTGCCAAACACAGCAGCTGGGGCATCTTATTATTTCTTCCTAACTTAATTATACCACGTAAATAAAGTTCAAAATAGACTGTTTCTTCTCATTTACTCCTGCTACAATCAAGAACACATGCAAAGTAAGGAGAGATGTTATATGAGTTCTTTCGTTCTCGATTTTCAGGAAATAGAAAAGGTGCAGCTTTCACTCGTCGGTGGAAAAGGTTTCAATTTAGGTGCGTTATCCAACATTCAAGGAATACAAGTGCCAGAAGGATTTTGTGTTACAACGGTAGGATATGAAAAAGCCATCGAGCAAAATGAAGAGCTTCAAACTTTATTGCAGCAGCTAACCAAGTTGAAAAAGGAAGAGCGAGCTCAAATTGGTGAAATAAGTACGAAGATTAGAGAAGTTATTATGGCAGTAGAAATCCCTTCTGATGTAGTGGAAGCGGTAACTCATTATCTCTCACGTTTTGGAAATGAACATGCGTATGCCGTGCGTTCTAGTGCTACGGCTGAAGATTTACCGTATGCCTCATTTGCTGGTCAACAAGATACGTATTTAAATGTTATCGGAGAAAACGCAATTTTACAGC
Source organism: Bacillus sp. BD59S (assembly GCF_007363175.1). Classification (NCBI taxonomy): domain Bacteria; kingdom Bacillati; phylum Bacillota; class Bacilli; order Caryophanales; family Bacillaceae; genus Bacillus; species Bacillus sp. BD59S. The sequence continues at coordinate 2,763,570 of NZ_CP034686.1, read as the reverse complement.
ATGTAAGAAAGTGCTGGGCTTCTTTATTTACAGAGCGAGCAGTTATGTACCGCATGCAAAATGGTTTTGAACATAATCAAGTTTCTATATGTGTTGTCGTTCAAAAAATGGTTTTCCCTGAGGCTTCGGGCATTTTATTTACGGCTGATCCGGTTACTTCTAACCGAAAGGTGCTATCAATTGATGCAAGTTTTGGACTTGGTGAGGCGTTAGTATCAGGACTGGTTTCTGCCGATAATTATAAAGTAAAAGAAGGCGAAATTACTGAAGCGATGATAGCGACTAAAAAAGTAGCTATTTATGCTGTAAAAGAGGGCGGAACAGAGACGAAACAGATTAATCCGGCACAGCAAAAGCTTCAAACATTGTCTGAACAACAAATTTTACAACTAGCAAGTATCGGAAGGCAGATTGAAGCTTATTTTGGCTGTCCGCAAGATATTGAATGGTGTTTAGTTGATGATACATTTTATATTGTCCAAAGTCGTCCCATTACGACGTTATATCCAATCCCTGAAGAAAATGATGGGGAAAATCATGTATATATATCAGTTGGTCACCAACAAATGATGACCGATGCGATGAAACCACTAGGGTTATCTTTTTTCCTGTTAACGACTAATGCCCCTATGCGTAAAGCGGGAGGAAGGCTATTTGTGGATGCTACACAAAGATTGGCTTCACCTGCTAGCAGGGATTACCTAATAAATACGTTAGGAAAATCAGATCCGCTTATAAGAGATGCATTAACGACTGTAGTCGAGCGAGATAATTTTATTACATTGTTACCGGATGAAGAAACGGAAAAGAGTGCTAGTAAAAGTAAGCCACTAGTAAGTTCGCAACCAGAAATTGAAAGTGATCCAGCAATCGTTACGGAATTAATACAGAATAGTGAAGCATCACTTGAAGAGTTAAAACAAAATATGCAACTGAAATCAGGAGTGGACATACTTGATTTTATTTTGGAAGATATCCAGCAATTAAAGAAAGTATTGTTTAATCCGCAAAGTATAGCAGTTATTATGGCAGGTATGAATGCTTCAACATGGATCAATGAAAAAATGGAGCAATGGCTGGGCGAAAAGAATGCAGCGGACACCCTTTCTCAATCGGTGCAAAATAATATTACGTCGGAAATGGGTTTAGCATTAATGGAAGTTGCTGATGTGATTCGGCCGTACGAAGAAGTTATTGCGTATTTACAACATGTAGAAAATGATAGCTTTTTAGATGAATTCGTTCAGTTTAAAGGCGGGGAAAAAGCTCGAGAGGCAATAGATGCTTTTCTAAATAAATACGGAATGAGATGTAGTGGCGAAATCGACATTACGAAAACGCGCTGGAGTGAGAAGCCAACAACCATTATCCCGATGATTTTAAATAATATAAGAGATTTTGAATATGGTGCAAGTAAACGGAAATTTGAAGAAGGACTGCAAGAAGCTTTGAAAAAAGAAGAAGAGTTAGTAGATCGATTGCAGCAATTGCCGGATGGAAAACAAAAAGTAGAAGAAACGAAGCGAATGATTCGCAATATCCGTAATTTTATCGGCTATCGTGAATATCCAAAATACGGTATGATTAATCGTTATTTCATATATAAGCAAGCGTTACTGAAAGAAGCTGAGCAACTTGTGCAGAGCGGTGTCATTCATGAAGTTGATGATATATACTATCTAACTTTTGAAGAGCTTCACGAAGTTGTTCGCACGAAGAAACTAAATTATGAGCTTATTCATAAACAAAAAAATGATTATAAATTATACGAAAAACTAACGCCTCCTCGTATAATGACGTCTGATGGAGAAATCATTACGGGTAAATATAAACGAGAAAACCTCCCAGCTGACGCGATTGCAGGTCTGCCTGTTTCTTCTGGATTAGTTGAGGGGAGAGCTCGCGTTATTTTAAACATGGAAGATGCGAATTTAGAAGAGGGAGATATATTAGTTACAGCTTTTACTGACCCTGGCTGGACACCATTATTTGTATCTATAAAAGGATTAGTTACTGAAGTCGGCGGACTTATGACGCACGGAGCAGTGATTGCACGTGAATATGGATTACCAGCAGTTGTTGGGGTAGAGAACGCTACGAAATTAATAAAAGATGGGCAATGGATACGGGTACATGGAACAGAAGGGTATATTGAAGTGTTGTAGTTGTATTTTAGATAATAAAGAAATCGTCCACTAAATATAGTGGACGATTTCTTTATGATTTTAATTGAAACGGAAGACCGAAATAAAAAGGAGCATATGATAAACAGAGATTTTAATAGTTTTATCAACTTTCATCAATATTTCCTGAAACATTGATGAATCAGAATGTATGTTCATCTAAAATAAAGGATTTTTTCAAAAATATTACAAATAAAGATAATATATTGTTAATTATCTGAATTTTCTATAATATATAAACGTTGTATCGTATTTAATATTGGGGAGGAATAGGGATGAAGAAAAAGCCTTTTAAAGTGCTGTCTACGTTTGCGGCGGCAGCTGTGCTTAGTTGCACATTTGGGTATGGGGGGCAATCTGCTTATGCAGCAACGCCGTCTAATGCAGGAACTTTAAGTCCAATTGATGAAAATTTAATTCAAGAGGAGCGTTTAGCAGATGCGCTCAAGAAACGCGGTGTAATTAGTGAATCTACGTCGAAAGAAGACACATTAAAAGCTGTTGAAAAATACGTAGAGAAGAAAAAAGGTGAAAATGCTGGAAAAGAACCAGCAGCGGGGGATAGTGTTACGAGAGAAGCTGCTGACTTTTTGAAAAAAGTCAAAGATGCAAAAGCAGATGAGAAAGAAAAAGCAGATCAACCTGCTAGTGGCCCGGTATTTGGACAGGAGCCGGTTAAAGGGGGATTAAACGGCAAAGTACCGACTACTTCAGCGAAGCAAAAACAATATAACGGTGATGTTCGTAAAGATAAAGTTCTTGTATTGCTAGTAGAGTTTGCTGACTTTAAGCATAACAATATTGATCAAGTACCAGGTTATATGTATTCAAATGATTTTAATCCAGAACATTATCAAAAAATGTTATTTGGTAATGAGCCATTTACACTCTTTGATGGTTCAAAAGTACCAACATTTAAACAATATTATGAAGAGCAATCTGGTGGTAGTTATACAGTAGATGGGACAGTAACAAAGTGGTTGACAGTTCCTGGTAATGCGGCGGATTATGGCGCAGATGCAGGAGATGGCGGTCATGATAATATGGGACCAAAAGGACCGCGTGATTTTGTAAAAGAGGCATTAAATGCGGCTGTAGAAAGTGGTATTGATTTATCTGAATTTGACGAATACGATCAATATGACAATAATGGTGATGGCAATAAAAATGAACCAGATGGTCTAATTGATCACTTAATGGTCATTCACGCGGGAGTTGGGCAAGATGGAGGCGGTGGTAGACTAGGTGATGATGCAATTTGGTCACATCGTTGGCACCTTGGAACACCATATCCAATTGAGGGAACAAAAGCAAAAGTTGATAACTGGGGCGGTAAAATGGCAGCATACGACTACACAATTGAGCCAGAAGACGGAGCAGTTGGTGTATTCGCACATGAATTTGGTCATGATTTAGGTCTTCCAGATGAGTATGATACGAAGTACACAGGAGCAGGTGAGCCAATTAACTCTTGGTCTGTTATGAGTGGCGGTAGCTGGGCTGGTAAAATTGCAGGAACAACGCCACCGAGTTTTTCTCCGCAAAACAAAGAGTTCTTTCAAAAGAACATAGGTGGAAACTGGGCCAATATTGTAGAGGTTGACTATAATAAATTAAATCGCGGTATCGGTTATGCGACGTATTTAGATCAAAGTGTAACGAAATCAAATCGTCCTGGTCTGATTCGTGTTAACTTACCAGATAAAGAGGTAAAAGGTATTCAGCCTGCATTCGGTAAGAAGTACTACTATAGTACAAAAGGTGATAATCTTCATACAACATTAGAAACGCCAGTATTTGATTTAACAAATGCAACAAATGCGAAGTTTGATTACAAATCAATGTATGAAATTGAAACGGATTATGATTTTCTTGAAGTACATGCAGTGAAAGAAGATGGTACGAAAACGTTAGTGGATCGAATTGGTGAAAAGAATGTAAAAAATGGTTTAGACACAACAGATGGTAAATGGGTAGATAAGTCTTATGACTTAAGCAAATTCAAAGGTCAAAAAGTAAAATTAGTATTCGAATACATTACAGATGGTGGTTTAGCGCCGACTGGTTTTACTTTTGATAATGCTACATTAACCGTAGATGGAAATGTTGTGTTCTCTGATGATGCAGAAGGTGAAACGAAATTCAAATTAAATGGTTTCGTTGTAGCAGACGGTTTTGATAAGAAGAAGCATAACTACTATTTAGAGTGGAGAAACTATGCTGGTGCTGATCAAGCGTTAAAATATAGCAGTGGTGTACCGTATAATACAGGTCTTCTTGTATGGTATGCAGACTCTAGCTTTACAGATAATTGGGTTGGTTTACATCCAGGTGAAGGTTTCTTAGGAGTTGTTGACTCTCACCCAGAGGCAATTGTTGGAACGCTAAACGGAAAACCAACTGTTAAAAATAGTACACGATTCCAAATCGCAGATGCTGCGTTCTCATTTAATCAAACGCCAGCATGGAAAGTTGTATCTCCAATACGCGGAACATATGATTACAAAGGATTACCAGGTGTAACGAAGTTTGATGATTCTAAATTGTATATAAATGATTTAATCCCAGATGCAGGACGTAAATTACCGAAATTTGGATTGAAATTTGAAGTGGTTGGACAAGCAGATGATAACTCTGCAGGTGCAGTTCGTTTATATCGTTAATAATGTAGAAGCTGTTGAAGGAAAGTCCCTTCAACAGCTTTTTTTTACAGCAACATAAATTTCAAGTTATTAATAAAATAATAGAAATTACTAAGCAAGCGGGCTTATTTCTTTAAACCAGCTGCATAAAAAGGTCCATGAACGGCAATTGTTGATAAAATACGAGCAATTTCCTCTGGTGTTTCTTTTTGGCCACTATTTAACCATTGCTGGATGACACCAATATGAGCGGATGCCATATAAGAAGTTAAGTATTGGCTTGGAACAAGTAAATTTTCCTTATTAATGAGAGCACCATTCGTATCTTCAAATAGTGTTTTCCACATGAAATCTTTCAGTTTTGTTTGGAAAGATAAGTCTCCTTTCGGGCTAAGTACAGCTTTCATAAAATCACTATTTTCATTTAAAAATTCAAGAATAGAAGTGATAAGTATAAAGGGCATTGTTGGAGAAGGGTTAGATCCAAGGTCAGCAATCACTTCCGGGAATTTCTGTTTGGCAATTTTAGAAAACTCGTACATAATGTCTTCTTGGCATTTCGTCATTAAATCAAATTTATCTTGATAGTGCGCATAGAAAGTACCGCGATTGATGTTTGCTTTCGTTGTAATATCTTTCACTGTAATGGCGTCAAAACCTTTTTCCTCAATTAATTCCACCAATGCATTTCGTATGGCAGTTTTCGTACGAACGACGCGTAAATCTAAATTACTATCACGCAAAGTATGTCCCTCCTAAATTTTAGCCAACACATTTTAAGGATGTGTCTTATAACCGACACATTCACGATTTTTGATTATTGTATACGGTTCAACTCGAACATATAATTCAAAATACAAATAATAAACACGTTGTTGGTTATTATAAATCAAATGATGGGAGGAGAAAAGAAAATGTTTAAAAATAAACTTTTATTATTATCACCAGTTATTGCACTACTTGTTGTGTTTATTTTTTCATTAACATTATTTCCAACCGTTCAACCTCAGCCGAACAATTTGCCAATCGCAATTGTAAATGAGGATCAAGGAGTAGAAATTCCGAATCAACCGAAAATGAACATGGGGCAAACGATTGTTGATAATATGAAAAAGACATCAAAATCAGAGAAAGAACCCGCGGTAAAGTGGGTAGAAGTGAAAAATAAGGAAGCCGTACAAAAAGGTTTAAATAATCAAGAGTATTACGCAGCATTGGTCATTCCGAAAGAATTTAGTACAAAGCAGGCATCACTACGAACACCACAGCCATCTTCGCCACAGGTAGAAATATTTATCAATCAAGGGATGAATACAGCGGCATCAACTATGGCAGGACAAATATTAAATAGTGTAGTTGATAATATGAACAACAATGTTCGTATACAACTATTAGAAGGATGGAAAGCAAAAGGGGCTACATTAACAGCAGATCAAGTTTCAAATGTAGTAACACCAATTACTAAGAAAGTAACAAACGTAAATGAAGTCGGCAAAAATAGTGCAAACGGTAACTCACCAATTTCATTATTCCAGCCGTTATGGATCGCAAGTTTAGCGAGTGCAGCGCTTATCTTTATCGCGATAAGTAAAATGCCAATTCATACAAGAAAAGAAAACTTTGTATTAAAACTAAATCAAATCGTAACAGGCGCAATTGCCGCACTTGTTATTGGGTTCGGTCTTACGTGGATTGCGGATAGCATGGTAGGACTGAATATTTCAAATTTCACCGATACGGCCTTATTTTTATCCATTACATCGTTTAGTTTCTTCTTAATGATATCGGCCGTACTTTCATTAATTGGATTAAAGGGAATCGGTTTATTCGCACTCTTACTATTCTTCAGTGCACCGTTATTATCATTAGCACCTGAAATGCTGTCTCCATTTTATCAAGATTGGGTTTATTCATGGTTACCAATGCGATTTATGATTGAAGGACTTAGAGAAATATTCTTTTTCGGAAAAGGATTAAGCTGGAGTACACCCCTTACTGTGCTCGTTTGTATTGGTGCGGTAAGTATATTTATTATGTTAGCGACTGCTTTCAAACGTAGTGCAATAAAGGAACATAAAATAGAATTAAACGCTTAGAAAAAAGAACGTTTCACTCGTAGTGAAGCGTTCTTTTTGTGGTGAAATGATTATTAGTCTATAGGGAAATGAAGAGTTCGTATTTGCGGTTTATTTTGTATACATGCTCCTACTATTTCAAATTGCATAAAGTGTTATGTGAAACAATGGAGGGGATAAGATGTATAGTTCGAATTATTATGATTCGTATAGGCAAAATGATAAGTTGATTCGTGATATTGAGAAAGCAATTAACGGAGAGTTTAGTGCTATAAATTGTTATGCGAAATTAGCCAACATGGCTCCCAATGCGGCGGAACGAAATCAAATTCTTGAAATTCGTAACGATGAGATAAAGCATTTTCATCAGTTTGTACAGATTTATACAAATTTAACTGGTCAGCAGCCAAAACCAAAAATTACAGAAGAATGTCCGAATACGTACTTACAAGGATTAGAATTCGCCATACAAGATGAGCAGAAGACAGTGGATTTTTACTTAGAAATTGCAGATGAGACATCGGATGCACATTTGAAAGAGTTACTGCGTAGAATAGCTGCCGATGAACAAAATCATGCGGTGTGGTTTTTATATTATTTTGTGAAGACGAAGTGAATGCTTAAGGAATTAAAACCGTTTCACTAGTAGTGGGACGGTTTTTGTGATGAAATACTTATATATAGTAGCTGAATTTCGTATATAATGTATGAAACAAAAATGGAAACAAATATGTTAGGAGTAAACATATGAAAAGAGGAATCTTTGTAGAAATTCCAAATGAATATAATAATTTACTTTGGAAAGTATTAAAGCCAATTCATATTCCTTCATATGATTGGTGGGTAGGGAGTGAGTGAGGAGTCATACTTAGTAGCACGTGGTGGATTGGATGAAGCGTTATTTCCAGAAGAACCAAGTGTAATGGAAGGATCGGATTTGAACAGGTTATTTAAAGACAACGTATATTATCTTATTTTTGCAGATTTAAAAGCATATCCCAAAGGAGAAATAGTACTAGATATTGAAACATATGAAGAGTTTATGGAAAGTAAGTGTGAGATAGTCGTATTAGTAGCAGATGGCGATTACATACAAATTTATGCGAAAGATCAAAAAGTGATTGAATTGATGTATGAAAATGCACTCAATCAAGGTTTTTATGTTGAATATGTTACAGACGAAAATGATGGTAGAACACGTTTGTCAGTATAGTAGTAAATTGAAAGGGGAACGGCAGTATGGAGAGAAACACCATAACGAAAGAATACACAATTCGAACCGCTACTGAAGAGGAAAGCGATAACATTATCACTCTATTAAAAGAGGTAGCGCAGTGGCTACAACATAAAGAAGTAGATCAGTGGCAGTATCTGTTAGGCGGAGAGGCTACGGCTGAAATACTAGAAGGTATAAGAGAGAAATATACATATGTAGTTACGAAAGAAGATGAAATTATCGGTACAGTTACAGTATCTCCTAAACAAAATGAATGGGATGAATATATTTTTGGTAAAGAGGAAGTTTCAAATTCATTATATATTCATAGATTTGCGGTGAACCGGAAGTATAAGGGGAACGAAATCGGAGAATGGATGTTACGGTGGATAGAAGAGAATGTACAACATGACAAAGAGTTTTTAAAACTAGATTGTGTAGGGCATAATCGCATATTGAATGATTTTTATAAGAGAAATGGTTTTGAATATGTTGGCAGTACAGATGGACTTAGTAAGTTTCAAAAGAAAAGGGGAGAGTAAATGAATCAAATTGATACTGGTTTAGTTAAAAGATTAATAGGGGGAACAGTTTCCTGAATGGACACATTTAGAGGTGAAACCTGTAAAGTTTAGTGGGCATGATAACAGAACATTTCACTTAGGGGATGAGATGAGTGTAAGATTGCCAAGTGATGCAGCGATGTCATGGACGTTTTTTGATAAAAGTAGTAGAAAGATATGTAAAGAAGTACTACAAATAGATGAAGAAACGTGGAATAGAGCGAGAGGATGGGCACTTTGGAAGGTGTTAATTACATATGATGCGAATAAGAGTAGTAATAAGAGTAGTAATAAGATAGTGGCAGAAGAATCGTATCGTGTCATTCAAGTAATTGTGGATGATTATGGACAGTAATAGAAAAAGCCTATTTTGAATCATACGATCAAAATAGGCTTTTTTATATGATTAATCGATACTTAAAGCTTTTTTACCCATTTGATTATAACTGTGCTCAAATCGGGATTTTACCATTGGCTGGTCTTTTTTACCGTCTAATGGGTCATTATAATAAATGTTACGATCATCTACACCAGTTATGATAATAGTATGTGCATTTCTGTATCCATTTACGGTTTTTCCTTGAGGTGTTTTCCAAGTTTGTTCTAGTTGTGGAGCAGTTATTTTGTTTCCTACCCACGCTACAACTGGTTTACCATTACGTACATAGCTTTCTAATACAGAGAAATCCTGTCCTGTTAAATCTGTACCTCTTGCATGTTTATCAAGTAATTGTTTCAATGGTGCCGGGTTAATAGAGTAACCCAATCTTTTTCCTGTTACGTCACCAACGAATCCGATGTCTGGATCACCCCAAACTGTAATTTTTCCGCCTTCTTCCATCTGATATCTCGTTGTATCAAATGGCATTTGATTAGCAAAGTCTACTTTATTTAATGAACGTCCTGTATAGTATTCTAAAAGCATTTGTAGTGAAACAACTGCACTTCCTTTTTGTAGTTCGGGCAATTGATTAATGGCAGGAACATTTAAGAGGAGCTTTGGACGTAAGAGATAAGACATGTTTATCCATTTTGGTCCTTTATCTGTACGAATTTGTACCCATCCGTCATCTCCCATAGCTAATTCTTCGATGCCGCCTTGTGGAGCATACTTTCCAGATATTTTAGAAGAAAAATTAGGGCTATCGTAAGCGAAAAATGTTCGTGGTATGTATGTTAGTTCTTTTCCTTCACCCTCTTTTAAATATGGATTCATCCATTGAAGCCCTTCACTAGTGCGAATTTTTAACCAGATGCTATTTTCTTCAACAACTGTTACAGTTTGAGGGGGATATTTACCAACCACGTATCCTGTTCTTGACGGTCTATCAAAGGTAACAAAGTTTTTATCAATGTATACTTGTTTCTCTTTTAATGGTGTCCACTTTAACCCATGATCCGTCGCAATTTTGATCCAGCCGTTTTCAGATTCATCGAATACAGTAACGGTTTGTGGTGCATATTCAGCAAGTATACCTGAATGAAGAGAGGTTTCAGGATAAATAAAATAATGTTGTTTCATAGTAACTTGCTTTAATTTAATTTCTTTATCTTTCGATTGGTCTGTGCGAGCAACTAAACTTGCAGCTTCTGCACGGGTAATCGTGTTATCTGGATACCAATGACTACCACCATAGCCCAGTGAAATACCAAGAGCAACAAGAAGATTAGCCGATTTTTCACTCCAATGTCCTTTTAAATCTCGGAATACAGTAGGTAGTTTTTCAGTGGCTTTTTTGTCTAAGTTATATGCATGAACAAGCATAGAGGCCATAGCAGCTCTTGTTAGCTTTCCAGAAGGTTCGAAATTTCCATTACCGACGCCTTTAATAATCCCAGCTTTTTCAACTGCAGCAATATAAGGAGTAGCCCAATGTTCTTGAGAATCTTTAAATGATGGCTTTGCTGAAGCGTCTATTTGTAAGTTTAATATTTTTGCCATGATAATTGCGGCTGAAGCTCTATCAATTTCAAGATTAGGTCCAAATGTACCGTCTGGTAAGCCAGATAAGACTTTTTTCTTTACTAAATAATCAACGGACGGCTTTGCCCAGCCAATAACATCAGGAAATTGATAGTAGTAATCGTCTTCGTCTTCGTAATTCTCCAATTGCGCATTATTTTTTTGTGTTACAGTTTCACTCACAGCGAAAGAACTAGATGGAGCGATGATAGCACCAAATAGCAACGCACTTGCCATAGTTATTTTTATTGTTTTCAAATTTCCATTCTCCTTCTATTTTTATGTGGGATAATTTAAAGAGTAAATTGAAAAAAGAAATAATTTAGTTACAAAATGTATGTTTCAAATGAGCATATGTAACATGTATGAAAGATATTATATGATAATTTTTGGTGACTGACAATAAAAATGTAAGATTATTGCTTGTGTAATTTTCAAATGAAAAGAAGGGATTTAATATAATTATACAGAATATTTAGATAATAGGAGGTGTCGAATTTTGAGTGAAATTGAATTAAAAAGGAATGTAATTAAGACAGGGAGTGAGAAGAGCATCATTTTTCGGTTTATACTTGCTAGTCTCGTTGGGGTGTTTATGTTTTTCGTACCGGTTACGATAAACGATGCTTCTTCCATAATGATTGATCATATCGTGTCGTGGATTAGAGCTTCGGTTCCAAGCGTAGTACCTTATTACGCACTACTCGTTATGATAGTGGGTGCGATTTATCCGTTTTATACGAAGAAATGGAAGGCATCTATTGTAGATATTTGTTTTTCGATTTTAAAAGTAGTTGGCGTCGTTTTCGGTGTATTATATTGTTTGAAAGTAGGGCCAGCTTGGTTCTTTGCACCAGATGTAGGGCCGTTTTTGTATGAGAAACTAGTCATATCGGTGAGTTTACTCGTTCCGATTGGTTCGGCTTTTTTAGCATTATTAGTTGGATATGGATTGCTTGAATTTATCGGTACGTTTTGCCGTCCAATTATGAGACCGTTATGGAAAACACCAGGACGATCAGCAATTGATGCGGTTGCTTCCTTTGTGGGGAGTTATTCTTTGGCTTTATTAATTACGAATCGCGTGTATAAAGAAGGAAAGTATACGACAAAAGAAGCAGCTATTATCGCTACAGGCTTTTCTACAGTATCCGCAACATTTATGATCATCATCGCAAAAACATTAGACATTATGCATGTATGGAATGTTTATTTTTGGACGACTCTCGTTGTAACATTCATCGTAACTGCTATCACCGTAAGACTCCCGCCCCTTAGTAGAAAACCAGATACATATGTAACGGAAGAAGGGTTCCCAGAGCCTGTTTATAAAGAGAGAATGTTAGAACGCGCTTGGGAAGATGCATTAGAAGTATCAAAAACTGCACCGAGCGTTATGAAAAATATCGCAGTGAACTTAAAAGACGGTTTTATTATGACAATGGGAATTTTACCATCTATTATGTCTGTAGGGTTAATTGGTATCGTCTTAGCGAAGTTCACACCAATATTTGATTGGGTCAGCTATATTTTTTATCCTTTTACATGGGCTTTACAACTGCCAGAAGCAGACTTAGCTGCTAAAGCGGCATCCGTCGGTATTGCAGAAATGTTTTTACCATCATTATTAGTAGTTAGTGCACCACTTGTGACAAAGTTTGTCATTGCGGTCGTTTCGGTATCATCTATATTGTTCTTCTCAGCTTCCATCCCTTGTATTTTATCGACAGATATTCCGTTAAAAGTATCAGAACTTATTATTCTGTACGTACAAAGAACGATATTAACATTGCTTATCATTACGCCGATTGCTTATTTGTTGCTTTAAAAAGAAAAAGTATTGTCAAAGTCATTTTAAATTTATAAAGATAGAGTAACGACAAGGGGAAAGGTATAAAAAGTAGAATTAAAAATATTAGTAGTATACATGTGGTAACTGTTACTTTAAAGTTTTAAAAAGATACAACTAAACAAAAGAATCCTTCTGTAAAAGAAAGGATTCTTTTGTTTGTTATTTTTATTTGTTGTTCGTATATGAGGTAATACTTCTTAAGAAAATTCCTAACCCTGCAAAAAAGAATCCTAAACATAATAAGCTGCCTGGCGTTCCCCAAGTGATTTGATCTAGCATTTTTATATCCTCCCATTTACCCCATATTAATTAACTGTAAAACTTTCACCGATTAAAGTTCCACTGTATTATTATATAGTATTTTTTGGTTATCATCCATATTTATCCATGCTATCAAACTGAAAAAGTGATCTATAAATGAAAAACAATAATCTATTTGTAGAAAAAAGAGCGTTTTTGCTGTGCAAATTTTTAAAGAACGCACATTAGACCAGTAGAAAAAGAAAAATTTCAAATGAAACGAAACCAATATAAATGTAGCTTGATACAATGAGATGTAAACGGTATTTGTTAGAGATTTTTGGTTGATTATGATGTGAGAAGTTATTAATAATTGAATGTAAGTGAATTTTAAAATAGGTTTTAATATCTTTATATCTATATAATGAAGTTTTATTTTGTGTGATATAGTAAGAAAAAGGGGGCTTACAAATGGAAATCATTCACGAAAGAGTAAAGTTACGGTTAATGGATAGTGATGATGTCGAAACTTTGTTTTCGATTGTAGAAGGAAATCGGGAAATTTGGGCGTATTTAATCTCTAAAATGGATAGTGTGCAAGATATGCAGCAATATGTTCAAAAAGCGATACAGGGTTATGGAAAAGGTACGCAAATACCTTTCGTTGTAGTGGATCAACAGACGAATACGATTGTAGGGAGTACACGTCTATATAATATTTCAGTGGAAGATAAAACAGTCGAGTTAGGACAAACGTGGTATCATCCAAGTGTGCAACGTACGAGTATAAATACAGAGTGTAAGTATATGCTTCTCCAGTATGCTTTTGAAAAATTGCATATGCTGAGGGTGCAAATTAAGACGGATGCAAGAAATGAAAAAGCACAACGAGCAATTGAAAGGTTAGGAGCCGTAAAAGAGGGCGTGCTTAGAAATGAAAGAAAATTACCGAATGGACATGTGAGAGATGCGGTTGTGTATAGTATTATCGCAAGCGAATGGCCAGTTGTGAAAGCTCGTCTATTAGAAAAATTAGAATTGTATAAAGAAAAGCTATAATTCGTGTTTTGAAAGGTATATTGTTTGTAATACATAAAAAATATACCTTTTTTCTTACAAAATGCTACTTTATTTTAATTCCTTTTGTTTCATCGTTCCCTTCTGAGAAAAAATTCGTTACAATGTAGTTGTATGGTAATAAACTTATGAATTTAAAACATGTAATGAAAACCGCAAATGAAAATGAATTGATAATCCTCAATTTTAAATGAAAACCCTTTTATACATAAATAACAAGTAAAGTTCCTTCTTTTAAATAAACTCAAACAAAACGATTTGATATAAATGTTTTTTTATAGAAGTATGGATGATGTACGGAGGCAATTACAAATGAAAGAAAATAAGAAGAGTAAGAAAAGACGAATCTTTCAAGTATTTTTACTAATGATTTGTTCTGCTATTTTATATGTAAGTTATGCAGCTTACGATATTTGGAGTTATCGTTTTAAAACAGATGATAGCGTGAAAACGGATGCTGGTATCGTACTAGGAGCAGCTTCTTGGAACGGAAAACCATCTCCTGTATTTAAAGAAAGAATTAATCATGCGATTTCCTTATATAAGAACGGAAATATTAAAAAGATTATTTTTACAGGTGGTACAAAGTTCGAGGCAGAGCTTGAGGAAGCGCGTACTGCAAGAGTATATGCAATGAAACAAGGTGTAAAAGAGGAAGATATTTTAATTGAAACAAAATCCCTTTTCACTGAAGAAAATTTAAAGAATGCGAAGGAAGTTGGAATAGAGAACGGAATACGCACATACACGATTGTAAGTGATCCACTTCATATGAAACGAGCAATGAGAATCGCAAAACATATTAATATTGAAGCATATGCTTCACCAACGCCGACATCAGCATATAAAACGTTAGATACAGAAATACCATTCTTCTTTAAAGAATTATTCTCGTATATTGGATATGTAACCTCGTTGCCACTAAAGGCATTGAAGGGGGACTAATAAGAAAAGAACCTATCCTAAAATAGGAACTTTTCTTATTAGTCAAAAACATTGTATTTTTATCGGAATAGTGAAACAATAGAGAGGTAGCTTCATATAATCATAATGACAAAATGAACGGTTTATGAATCGAGCATAAAGGAGATTATAGTATGGCACTCTCATTTGTTGAAACAGAAAAACAATCTTTCATTATTGAACAAATAAATAAATTGATTCCGAATTTCATGGAAAGGGAGCATCGACTAAGTGAATTAGGATCATTTCCGTATGAAAATATAAATGATTTGAAAGATATCGGGTATACGAAATTAACGTTACCGAAGGAATTTGGTGGTAGTGCGATTTCTTTATATGACTTCGTTTTATTTCAAGAAAAAATCGCGGAAGGTTGCGGAGCTACTGCATTATCGATTGGCTGGCATCTTGGTATTGTGAAAGAGCTAGGGGAAAATCGCTCTTGGAATGATGAGATGTTCAAATGGTTTTGCGAAGAAGTGCGTAATGGTGCGCTCTTTAACAGGGCAGCAACAGAACCGAAAACAGGGAGTCCGACGCGTGGCGGTAAACCAGAAACAATAGCGGTTCAACAAGGCGAGAAGTGGGTTATAAATGGAAGGAAAACTTTTACAACAATGGCACCAGTACTTGATTATTTTATTATTTCAGCGAGTATGGAAGGCCAAGAAGAAGTTGGTGAGTTTGTCATTCCAAGAAATACACTCGGTGTATCCATTGAAGAAACGTGGGATAGCGTTGCAATGCGAGGGACTGCTAGTCACGACCTTGTCTTACAAAATGTAGAGTTAGACAACCGCTTTTTTACGGATGTAAAAAGCGGGAAAGTGAAACAAAAGGGTATTGGCTGGTTGCTACATATACCAGCATGTTATTTAGGAATTGCACAATCAGCAAGAAATTATGCAGTTCAGTTTGCGGGATCATACAAACCAAATAGTTTAAACCATTCTATTAGTTTATTACCGAATGTTAGAAGATTAGTTGGAGAATTAGAACTCGAGCTTATGCAAGCTCGCGTCTTTTTATATCAAATTGCGAAAAAATACGATGAGGCAGAAGATAAACTATCACTGCAAGCCGAATTAGCGGCAGTGAAATACGCCGTAACAAATGCGGCAATATCCATAGTGGATAAATCAATGCGCATCGTAGGAGCAAAAAGTTTATCAGAAAAAAATCCGCTTCACCGTTACTATTTAAACGTTAGAGCAGGACTACACAATCCGCCGATGGATGATGCAACACTATCTATGTTGGCGGATGCGGCGTTTCGGTCGTAGTTAAAAATATATTAGTCAAGATTTAGAAGATCCTATTGCAGGATCTTCTTTTTTATAATTGATAGATTTCATATTACTATTTTCAAATTTGAGGTAGTTCTATTAAATTAGTAATCATATTCATTGAAAATTATGCGTAAGAATATAGTAAATGAAGGGAGATATAAAATGAATAAAGTGAAACTAAAAGTATTTAATATAAAGTATGTAATGATATGTATTTTATTCACGATTATATGTATTCTCACTTCATTCTTCATTTCTAGTAATTCAAACGTATTTAAATCG
Source organism: Bacillus sp. BD59S (assembly GCF_007363175.1). Classification (NCBI taxonomy): domain Bacteria; kingdom Bacillati; phylum Bacillota; class Bacilli; order Caryophanales; family Bacillaceae; genus Bacillus; species Bacillus sp. BD59S. The sequence continues at coordinate 2,747,225 of NZ_CP034686.1, read as the reverse complement.
TATTATATTAATCAATTATTAGGAACGAATTCTACTAAAGGTCTTATGTATATGATAGGAAGTGAAAATCGTTATTTTGTAGAAGAATTTCATAAAGAAAAAGGACGAGCGTCTTTGGAATCTTTTTTACTTTCACTTTCTACAAACATTAATGTAAATGACCTCCGCAGTTTATTAACGCGAGAACTTCCAAATATGAATCAATTTTATTCCGAAATATTAATTGCGGGGGAAGGAACAGATTATACGAACATTCCTGAAGAATCAAGCATTCCTTTAGAGAATATTAAAGATAAAGGTACTGCTGTTAAACACCCAAAGAGTGAGAAAGAGAACAACTCAAATACACAAAATAACGGTGAAAATAAAGTTTTTATTTATCATACACATAGTTGGGAGTCGTTTATTCCTCTCATTCCAGGGGCTACTATACCTGATGATGCCTCTAGTACAAATAATGAAGTGAACATTACGTTTGTTGGAAATTATTTAAAACAAAAGTTAGAAGAAAAAGGAATAGGCGTTTCACATGATACGACGAATATGAGAGATTTTCTACGAAATAAAAATTTAAACTGGGCCCAATCTTATAAAGGGTCTCGTCAAATATTACAAGATAAATTAGCACAAGATAAAAATATTATGTTTCCCATTGATCTTCATAGGGATGATGCACGAAAAAATATTACGAAGAAAACGATTAATGGAAAGGATTATGCTCGGCTTTATTTTATTTTAGGACGAGAAAATCCTAACTATGAAAAAAATAAAAAAATAGTAACGGCAATAAATTCATATTTAGATGAGAAGTATTACGGTTTAAGCCGAGGGATTTTTATTAAAGATCGTAAAAGCGGGAATGGAGTATATAATCAAGATCTTTCTCCAAATGCTCTACTTATTGAAATGGGAGGGGTAGATAATACACCAGAAGAACTGTATGCTTCCGTTGACGCATTAGTAGAAGCATTTAGCCACTATTATAATGAAGTAGTTAAGAAAAATAACTAAAATAAAAAAGGAGTGACACCTATTCAGAGTTTCTAGGGGGTTACTCCTTTTTGTAAAATATAAAATCACCAATAGATGTTAGTAGTTAAAAAAATCTTTCTTTTCATTCTTCTTTTTATCGTTTTATAGGAGAATACTATGCTTCTTATTTCACCTACTGTATAATAAGAAAAAAGCACGAAAAGAGGTCATCTCATGCTAGAGGTTATTGCAACATGTTTAGAAGATGTGAAACGAATTGAACGAGCTGGTGGGAAGCGAATTGAATTAATTACATCTTATACAGAGGGTGGTTTAACGCCGAGTTATGCATTAATTAAAAAAGCGGTAGAAACAGTACATATACCGATTCACGTTATGATTCGTCCGCATGCGAAGTCTTTTACATATACGGAAGAAGAAATTGAAATGATGAAGGAAGATATTGTAGTTGCTCAGAAATTAGGAGTAGCTGGTGTTGTATTAGGTGTATTAAATGAACGAAATGAAGTGGATGAAAAGAAACTAGCGGATTTATTATCTGTGGTAGACGGGATAAATGTTACATATCACCGTGCAATAGACGACACAGAAAATCCAGTAGAAGCGATGAGAACTTTAAAGAAGTTTCATAAAGTGACTCACGTCTTAACTTCAGGTGGACAAGGAAATATAGTAGAGAATATTCCGGTGCTTACAGAAATGCAAAAGGTAAGTGATGGTCAAATTCAACTTGTTGTTGGAGCTGGCGTGACGAAAGAAAATATAAGGAGATTGCTAGATGAAACTGGAATTTCGCAAGCTCATGTCGGTACAGCGGTAAGAGAAGGAAAATCATGTTTTGCTGACATTGATCTTAATTTAGTACAAGAATTAGTTCGAATCATAAAATAAATGCGTAAGAAAGAGGAGAAACGATGAAGGAAAATACGAAGAAAGAATTATTCTCATGGGCGAAAACGATAGGATTTACCCTTGTATTAATCGCAATTATTCGCGGTGTTTTATTTACACCGTCATTAGTACAAGGCGAATCGATGATGCCCACTTTAGAAAATAACGAACGAGTTCTCGTGAATAAGATTGGTTATAGTATAAGTGGATTAGAACGCTTTGATATTATCGTCTTCCACGGAAAAGAAGGATATGATTTAGTAAAACGAGTAATTGGTTTACCAGGCGATACAGTTGAGTATAAAAATGATGTGTTATATGTAAACGGAAAAGCGATGGAAGAACCATATTTAAAAGAGTTTAAAGAAAAAGCAGCAGGCCGTGTATTAACTCCAGACTTTACGTTAGAACAAATCACAGGAAAAACGAAAGTGCCAGAAGGTCAAGTGTTTGTTTTAGGGGATAATCGTGAAGTTTCTAAAGATGGTCGTATGTTTGGATTTATTTCAGAAGATGAAATTGTCGGAAAAGGACAAGCTGTTTTCTGGCCGTTGAAACAAGTAAGAGCGTTATAAAGAAAGAAGTATGGGAGAAATATTCTTCCATACTTTTTTTATTGGGATTTTTAATTTAATGGTTTTGTAGAAACATGTACTTTGGAAAGTGAACCGTCTCTATTTCTAAAAAAAATTTTATATTTACCTTCAGGAAGCCAATCACTCCAATTTATACTAAATTCACTTATCGCTCGTTCCTCTGGTTGTAAAGCTCCGTCAATCATCCAAGCACCTTTAGCATTATATAAGGTATAACTAAAAGGAGAATCACCTGTATTTTGTACAAGAACGCTTAAGTTATCTCCACTAAAATAGTTGAAATTATAAGTAGTTGATCCGAAAAATGCAACGTCTTTGTTAGTTATGGCATGTTGTTCAATTTGAGAGTCTAGCTTCGTATCTTCATTTGTCGCAAACGTCACATGATAACTTAAACAAAAAGGTAGTATTATGGCAGGAATCACTAGCAACTTTTTCAAAAGAAACACTCCTTATATTTTATTTTGCATATATCATAATAAAATAAATATTTTAAAATGATAATATCCTGATGTGAAAATTTACAAATATATGTAATGATTTACGCTTAATTTAACTTACTGACAAAACATAAAGGTAAAGCAGCTGAAAAATATATTGATAGAATTGAAAGAATATTTTATAATTTTAAATTATATGTTTGTTTCGAAAAACGGAATTTAAGTTCCGAAATTCGGAATAAGAGGGAGATAGAATGAGTATAAATAAAACGGCAGTTAAGACAATGGATATTTTACAGTTGTTTTATGAGCATGAAGAGCTAAGTTTAACAGAAATGGTTCAGCTTACAAGTATGCCGAAAACATCAGTTTATCGTTTAATTGGCTCGTTAGAAGAAATGGAGTTTTTACAAAAAAATGAAAAGGGGAAATATCGTCTAGGAGTCGTTTTTTTACGGTTCGGTCAACTTGTTTCACAAAGACTATCCGTAAGAAATATTGCGATTCCATATATGAAAGAGCTTAGAGATAGTTTAGGGCAGGCAGTTAATTTAATTATTCAAGATGGTAATGACGCGATTTATGTGGAAAAGATGGAAGGCGTTCAGCCTGTACGTGTGTATACGGCGGTTGGAAGACGAGCGCCACTTTATGCCGGTGCATGTCCGAGAATTTTACTATCGTATTTTTCTGAGGAAGAGAAACAGAAATACATAGAGGAAACGGATTTAAAACAATTTGCAGATGGAACAATCGTAGATAAGAAACAATTGTTAGAAGTGTTACAAATGGCGAAAAAGGAAGGACATACCATTAGTTATTCGGAGTTAGAAAATCATACAGCAGCTATAGCAGTGCCCATTTTCGCAAGCGACGGAACGGTTGTAGCAGGCATTAGTATTTCGGGATTAGCAATTGAGTACAGCGAAAGTAACATTCCATATTTTATCGCGAAGGTAAAAGAGACAGCGAATCGCATTTCGAAAGAACTCGGCTTTTTGGCATAGAAAGAGGGAGTAGGATGAAATTTTCTGCGTTAGGGGATCAAGCAATTATTGTTACATTTGGTGAAGGAATTGGAATGGATACTTATGAAAAAGTGCAGCGATTATTTCAAGCGCTGCAGCAACATCCGTTTGTAGGGATGGTTGAATGTGTTCCGTCGTTTACTTCATTAGCTGTTTACTACAATTTGTATGAAGTATGGAAGGAAAATGATAGAAAGATAAGACCGTATGATTACGTATGCCAATATATAACTGGAATGTTCGATACGTATAAGGAAGAGCTGAAACGAGATGTGAAACATATTTCTATACCCGTTTGTTACGGGGGAGAATATGGACCTGATTTAGAAGAGGTCGCACATTATCACGGTTTACAAGTAGAAGATGTCATTCGCATACATAGTGAAACAACGTATTTTGTGTATATGTTAGGTTTTACACCAGGATTCCCGTATTTAGGAGGACTATCAAAAGAACTAGAAACACCTAGAAAAGAAACACCGCGGTTACAAATCTCTCCTGGTTCGGTAGGAATCGGCGGAAATCAAACAGGTATTTATCCACTTGAAACACCGGGTGGATGGAATATTATTGGACGAACACCAATCTCCTTATTTAATCCGGAAGAAAAAACACCAACCTATATTCAAAGTGGTATGTATTTACGATTTATCCCAATAACGAAGGAAGAGTACGTATCACTTGAGGGGGCTAAAGAATGGATGTAGAAGTTTTGCATGCGGGAATGTTTACAACAGTCCAAGATTTAGGACGGTCTCATTACCAACAATACGGCGTACCTGTTGGCGGGGCTATGGATCAAAGTGCACTTCGGATGATCAATATGTTAGTTGGTAATGAAGAAAATGAAGCGGCACTCGAAATGACAATTATGGGACCTAAATTGTTAATAAAGAAAACGACGTTACTCGCGATTGGCGGTGCGGATATGGAACCGTTATTGAATGGGGAGCGTATACCATTATGGCGTCCCATTTTAGTGGAAGAAGGTAGCATGCTTTGCTTTGGAAAAGTGAATAGTGGTTGCAGAGCGTATGTAACTTTTGCAGGTGGTATACATATTGATTGTACGATGGGAAGCAAAAGTACTTACATACGTGCTGCGATTGGTGGTATCGAAGGAAGGATGCTGAAAAAAGGAGATTATTTTCAAATTGGTGAACGATCAGAAATGGCAAATTGTTTCATTCAAGACTTACAAAAGGATGAGCGCATAAAAACAAAATGGGCAATTAGTAGCAGCGTACGACCAAAATATAAGAAAAATCCTAAACTTCGCGTCATAACTGATTTTGAATATGATCAATTTACAGAAGAAAGCAAAAAGGCATTTTTTACGAAAGAGTATAAAGTATCTAATTACGCTGATCGTATGGGTTATAGGGTTGAAGGAGAAATTTTAAATAGAGCCGTTGAAAAAGAGATTTTATCGAGCCCTGTTACATTTGGAACCATTCAAGTTCCTAATGGTGGACAGCCGATTATATTAATGTCAGATAGGCAAACGACAGGTGGCTATCCGAGAATGGGAAATATCATTTCAGTAGATTTACCTCTTCTTGCCCAGCTAAAACCTGGGGACTATGTTTCTTTTGAGAAAATTACGCTTGAAGAAGCGGAACAATTGTACATAGAACAAGAAGTAAATATGAATCTATTAAAGAAATTCATTGTTTTACGAAGCTGAAATTAGGAGGGGAACAGTGTGACTACAATTGATTTAAACTGTGATTTAGGAGAAAGTTTTGGCGCTTATAAAATGGGGAATGATGATGAAATTCTTCCGTTCGTATCCTCTATAAATGTTGCTTGCGGTTTTCATGCAGGTGATCCGTCCGTTATGCGGCAAACAGTTGAAAAGGCAATGCAGCATAACGTAGCGATAGGGGCACACCCAGGTTTTCCAGACTTAATTGGATTTGGTAGAAGGAACATGAACGTTTCAGTAAGTGAAGTATACGATTATGTTTTATATCAAATTGGCGCATTAGACGCATTTGTGAAAGCGGCAGGCGGGAAAATGCTTCATGTGAAACCACACGGTGCTCTATATAATATGGCGGCAACTAATCCGGAAATTGCAGATGCAATCGCAAAGGCAATGTATCATATGAATCCAAATCTATTACTTTACGGATTAGCAAATAGCGAGGCGTTTATACAGGCTGCGGAAAAATACAATATAACTCTTGTACAAGAAGCTTTTGCAGATCGTACGTATAAGCAAGATGGAACATTAACGAGTCGTACGGAAGAAAATGCGCTTATAAAAAATGAAGAAGAAGCGATAAAGCAAGTGCTTCAAATGGTGAAAGAAGGCTATGTAAATTCGGTGAATGGAGAGAAAGTAGCCGTTCAGGCGCAGACGATTTGTTTACACGGTGATGGAGAAAAAGCAGTACAATTTGCGGGAATAATATACAGAACATTCGAACATAATGGTATTGCTATTTGTGCACCGGAATAAAAAAATGAGGGGAAGTGTTGGAATTGGTGAAATTAATTGGGATATTATTAGTTGCAGTGGGCTTTTTATTTAGATTAAATACACTGTTAGTCGTTATGGTTGCAGGTATTGTTACGGGGATGGTTTCAGGATTAAGTTTTTATGATGTGATCAGCATGTTCGGTAAATTTTTCATAGAAAATAGATATATGTCTATGCCTATCATACTAACTTTACCGGTAATCGGAATTTTAGAGCGTTACGGTTTGAAAGAAAGAGCAGAAGCACTTATAACGAAATCAAAAGGCGCAACAACTGGAAGAGTATTAATGTCATATTTTACGATAAGAGAATCATCAGCAGCACTAGGTCTTAATATTGGTGGTCATGCACAAACGGTAAGGCCGCTCGTTGCACCGATGGCAGAAGGGGCTGCGCAAGGTAAATACGGTAAGCTACCTGAAAAGTTAAGAGAAAAAATTAAAGCAAATGCAGCGGCTGCGGAAAATACAGCTTGGTTTTTCGGAGAAGATATTTTTATCGCAACTGGTGCTATTTTATTAATGAAAGGGTTCTTCGATTCAGTAGGTATGCATGTCGGTGTATGGGATATGGCGCTTTGGGGTATTCCAACTGCAATATCTGCACTTATTGTAAGCTGGATCAGATTTAGAAGGTTTGATAAATATATAGCAAAAACGATGGAAGCAAAAGAAAAAGAAGAGAAGGAGGCAATATAAAATGAACATCATCACAATGGATACAATCTACTATGTATTAGGTATAATTGTTGCCTTTATCGCTGTTCGTATCGCATTCGATCGTGAGCATCCAAATCGATTTGGTTCTAGTCTATTTTGGGCATTGTTTGCAGTTACATTTTTATTTGGAAATGTAATCCCTTCGTTTTACGTTGGTTGTATTGTACTCGCTATGGTTGTGTTAGCTTCACTAAATAAAGTAACAAAATCAGAGGAGAAAGAAGTTCCAGTACAAGAACGTGTAAAACATGCGGAGAAATTAAAAAATAAAATCTTTATGCCTGCACTATTAATTCCTATTTTTACAATTATCGGTACGTTAACGTTAGGAAAAATAAAATGGGGAAATGTTTCCCTTGTTGATCCAGATAAAGTAACATTAGTTGCATTGGCACTAGGAGCATTACTTGCATTCGTTGCGGCAATGCGAATTACAAAATCAAAAATAACAACGCCTGTACAAGAAGGAAGCAGACTATTGCAAGCTGTCGGTTGGGCTGTTATTTTACCACAAATGTTAGCAGCTCTTGGCGGTATTTTCGCGAAGTCTGGCGTTGGACAAGTCGTTTCAGATTTAGTTGGACAAGTATTACCGACAGAGTATCCGTTCGTTGCTGTTATGGCGTACTGTTTAGGAATGATGCTCTTCACAGTCGTAATGGGAAATGCTTTCGCAGCGTTTGCTGTTATTACTGGCGGAATTGGCTTACCTTTAATTGTGCAAATGCACGGCGGGAATCCAGCGATTATGGCAGCGCTCGGTATGTTTGCTGGATATTGCGGAACGCTACTTACGCCAATGGCAGCAAACTTTAATATCGTTCCGGCAATGCTTTTAGAACTAAAAGATAAAAATGCCGTTATTAAAGCACAAGTACCAATTGCTCTTTCAATCTTTATCATAAATATGTTTATTATGTACGGCTTAGTATATCGTTTCTAATAGGAGGATAAAACTATGAAAACAGTATTATTAACAGGATTCGATCCGTTCGGCGGAGAAAGCATTAATCCAGCTTGGGAAGTCGCAAAAAGTTTGCATGAAAAAACAACCGGAGAATACAAGATTATTAGTAAACAAGTACCGACCGTATTTCATAAATCAATCAGCACATTAAAAGAGTATATAGAACAACTAAACCCTGAAATAATTATATGCATCGGACAGGCTGGGGGCAGACCAGATATTACGATAGAACGTGTCGCAATTAATATTGATGATGCAAGAATTGCTGACAATGAAGGGAATCAGCCAGTAGATGTACCAGTTGTAGAAGAAGGACCAGCTGCTCATTGGTCTACGCTTCCGATGAAAGCAATTGTAAAAAGGCTACAAGCAGAGGGTATACCAGCTTCCGTTTCACAAACAGCAGGTACATTTGTTTGTAATCATATATTCTACGGTCTCATGCATGAACTAGAGAGCCATGATAAGAAAATAAAAGGCGGATTTGTTCATATTCCGTTTTTACCAGAGCAAGCGAGCAAATATCCAGGTCAACCAAGTATGTCACTTTCTACTATTCGTAAAGGGATAGAATTGGCGATTGAGATTACGACGACAGTTGAGGTCGATATTGTAGAAATTGGGGGTACGACGCATTAAGTAAGATTCTGAAGTAGTACCGAAGTGCGTATGTAGTTGTTATTTTTGTTTGGAAGAAGCGGATATCGTTAACTTGATAATGATAGGGTACATTGCATATTTTAAATTCTCCCATTTTCATGTATAATTATTCTGGAAATTAGAATTTTTAGAATCGGGGTGGATATCTTGAAAAGTTTTGGTATGTTAGTATTCTCTACTGTGCTTTCAGCGGGGCTATTATATTATAATGCTCAATCTTTTTATAATAGGTTTACTTCTGGAAATACATATTACTGGGTAAACGGTATCCTAGCAGTTATCTTCCTTGTATTCCTGTACAATAACGCAAAAGATATCATCAAGAAAAACTATATAAAATAAGGAAGTTTAAAGAGTTCTTTATACAAAGACAACACCTCCTGTAAACAACTGGTATAATAAGAATAGGAAAATACATAGAGGTGATTTTTGTGCAACAATTTGAAGAAGTACGTTCAATTTTAGAAAAAGCGAAGAAAATTACAGTATTAACAGGTGCTGGTGCAAGTACGGAAAGTGGTATCCCAGATTTTCGTTCAGCAAATGGACTGTATGCTGATGCGAATGTAGAGATGTATTTATCAAGAGGATATTATAATAGAAGTCCGAAAGAATTTTGGAAGCATTATAAAGAAATATTTCAAATCAATACGTTTCATCAATATAAGCCAAATCGTGGACATCGCTTTTTAGCTGAATTAGAAGAACAAGGGAAAGATATTACGATTTTAACGCAAAATATTGACGGTTTACATCAAGTAGGTGGTAGTAAACATGTCATTGATTTACATGGAACACTGCAAACAGCACATTGTCCAAAGTGTAAAGGGAGATATGATTTACAGTACATGATTGATCATGAAGTGCCGCGCTGCGAAAAATGTAATTTCATTTTAAATCCAGACGTTGTTTTATACGGAGATACATTGCCGCAATATCAAAATGCGGTCAAACGTTTATATGAAACAGATGTGCTTATCGTTATGGGAACGTCATTAAAAGTACAGCCTGTTGCTTCATTCCCGCAAATTGCAAAGAGGGAAGTAGGAGCAACAACCATCTTAGTAAATGAAGAGTTAACAGGACAAGAATATAACTTTGACTTTGTTTTTCAAAATAAGATTGGTAAATTTGTTGAGGGATTGTCTTCAAGGAAATAAGTTATCGAAAAAACTGAGGTGTCTGCCTCAGTTTTTTATTTGAGTAATCATTATGTTAAGCAACATGAAAACAGGTCGATAATGTAGTAACCACATCCCTATAACTCATAAAAAAGTGTTTCGTAGGTAAAATGGCAGAGTAAGAAGTAATATTATCTTTAGTGAATACACAATCGTCATACAGTAAGCTAATATGTAGCTGTTGTAAAGGCTCTATTTGATTTTGTTTTAAGTATAAAACTAAGTCATTATAAAGTTGTGTACTATACTCACTTATAGACCACTCTAATGAAAGCTGACCTGCTATGCTAGTCCACCATACTTTAAAACTACATATTAATTCTTTGAATGATTCTTCATTACATAAATCAGCATTAAAAAGATTCTCATAAAAAGTATGATTTTCATCATAAAAAATTTGTGAATCATACTTGTCATTAGCAATTTGTTTGCGAAGTGAAAGCCATAATTCTTTGAAATTCGCTTCAAAGTTAGTAGAGAAATTGAATTGTCTTGCTATGTAAGGAAATCTTAAATTTTCTTTTTTCTCTTTTTGGTTGAGATACATATTTTGAATATAAATCATAAAGTTTAAACAATGTGACGCATTAGTATATATTGTAAATGAATCTGTCATTTCATGTTCTCCTTAGTAATGTCTTTTGTTATTAGTATACAAATAAATGTAAATGAATGGTGTGAAAAAACAATGGAATAAAATCTTTCTTTTAGAATAACATTCATGTTATTCCTTAATAAGGGAATGGTAATAAATAGGATGTAAAATTAAAAAACTGAAAATTAAATCTTTTATTTCTTTTATAATTAATATAAAATTCTATATATATCATATAAATAAATTTGGTACATAATGATTTTCCGTAGAAATGTTAATAGAATGAAGCGAGGGAGCGAAATGAGACAGAAAAAGGAGCAGAAGAAACAATCGAAAAAGAAAAAGACTCATATTCCTTTTCGGTTAAATGTACTATTTTTTATCGTCTTTCTTTTATTTTCAGCTATTATAATTCAATTAGGTAAAGTACAGATCATTGATGGAGAAACGTATAGAAATGAAGTGAACAAAAAGGAAGATGTAACGGTAAGTACACCTGTTCCTAGAGGGAAAATGTTTGATCGACAAGGTCAGGTGATTGTAAATAACAAACCACTACGAACCGTTACATATACAAAAATGAAAGGAGTAGACTCGAAAGAAGTTTTACAAGTAGCAAGACAATTAGCCCAGTTAATTGAAATGTCGCCGGATGATATAGATAAGTTAACAGAAACAGATAAAAAAGATTTTTGGATGCAGTTAAATGAAAAGCGGGCAGCAGCAAAAGTAACGAAAGAAGATGAGAGTAAATTTAGGAAGCAGGAGATAGAAGGGAAAGAATTAGATAAAAAAGTGGAAGAGTTACGTAGGGAAAGAATTACACAAGAAGAATTAAGCGAACTTTCAAAAGAGGATTTAGAAGTACTAGCAATTAAAAGCAAAATGAATGCGGGATATAAAATGACACCGCAAATCGTTAAAAAAGATGTAAGTCAAAATGAATATGCAGTCGTAAGTGAAAGATTGGCAAGCTTGCCTGGAGTAGATACGACAGTAGACTGGGAACGTGAATACCCAAATGATAAAATACTTCGTTCTATCCTTGGTAGCGTTTCTACTGAAAATGAAGGATTGCCAAGAGAACAATTAGATTATTACTTAGTACGTGATTATAACAGAAATGATCGTATTGGTAAGAGTTACATTGAAAAACAATATGAAGATGCACTCCATGGAACGAAAGAACAGACTAGAAGTATTACAGATAAAACAGGAAATGTGATTCGAAATGAAAAAGTGACCGAAGGAAAAAGTGGAAATAATTTAATGTTAACAGTGGATATGGAGTTACAGAAAAAAGTAGAGGAAAGTCTTGAAAAGAATTTACGAGCATTTCATTCTGCAGAGCCGATGATGGATCGTGCATTCGTTGTAATGATGAATCCGAAAAACGGTCAAATTTTATCGATGGCAGGAAAGAAAATTGTAAATAAAGATGGCGGGATGCAAATAGAAGACTACGCGTTAGGAACGATGACAAGTTCTTATGAGTTAGGGTCCACTGTGAAAGGGGCTACATTATTAGCTGGTTATCAAACTGACACAATTAAGCCGTATACGCATTTCTTTGATGCACCCATGTATTTTAAAGGAAGTTCTAAGCCAAAGAAATCGTGGAAAGAATTTGGTGATATTGATGATTTAAGAGCTTTACAAGTTTCATCGAATGTTTACATGTTTAATACAGCATTAAAAATGGCAGGTATAAATTATGTGCCAAACAGTCCATTAGACATTAAACGAGAGACATTTAATACAATGCGCTACTATTTTAGACAATTTGGCTTAGGTGTACCAACAGGTATTGACTTGCCGAATGAATCGATTGGTCAAATGGGTAAAACGGATAACATACCTGGTTTTTTACTTGATTATGCGATTGGACAATACGATACATATACGCCGCTTCAACTTGCTCAATATATGTCAACAATTGCAAACGGCGGTTATCGAATGAAACCGCAAATTGTGCAAGAAGTGAGAGAGCAACCACATAGACCAGAGGATGTTGGAAAAGTTATTCGGTCTATTGAACCAGTCATTTTAAATCGAGTGGATATGAACACATCATACATTAATCATGTAAAAGAAGGGTTTAGAAGGGTTTTTCAAGAGAATGACGGAACTGGTACTGCAACGTTTAAAGGATTACCATATAAACCAGCTGGAAAAACAGGAACAGCTGAAACCGTATATGGTGGGGAAAGTGAAATTGGAAGAGATGAAAATAATAATAGAAAAAAATGTTATAATTTAACTCTTGCCGGTTATGCACCATATGATGCTGATCCAGAAGTAGCTTTTTCAGTTGTTGTACCATGGGTAAATGATGACAAATCAGGAATTAATTCCGCGATTGGTAAAGAGATTTTGGATGCGTATTTTGAATTGAAAACGAAAAGATCGGGTGGAAATCCAGTCCCAGTAGAGCAGCCGAACAAGGCACAGTAAAAATAATATCACTGCATTGAGACTTATGGTGCAGTGATATATTTTTTGATTTAAAAAGCGTTTGAATAAGGTGGGAATGGATATGAAACAAGAGATTAAGAGAGGTTGGGGGAAATACATACTCTTCGTGTTTGTTTTGGTCGTAGCCTATCATTCTTTTACTTTATGTAAAGTGGAAGGGAAATCGATGCAACCGACTTTATATGAAGAAGACTACGTATTTGTAAATAAAGCAGCCGTACACTTTTCCGATTTAGAGCATGGAGAAATTGTCATTATAAAGGAAGAGGATGAATCAAAATATTATGTGAAACGAGTAATAGGACTTCCTGGTGACGTAATTAACATAACGAATGGATCCGTATATGTGAATGATAAAAAACAAGAAGAACCGTATACAAATAAAGATTTGTTCAATAATACGCAAGTGTTTTATAACTTTCAAAAGACAAAAATCCCGCCAAATAAGTTATTTGTAATGGGAGATAATCGTGGACTTAGTAGAGATAGTCGAAACGGCTTAGGATATATTGAAGAAGATAATATAATAGGAAAAGTGGAATTTGTATATTATCCTTTTTCCAAAATGAAGATTATCAAATAAGTGGGGAGTTACAAAAAACCACTTATTAACGTTTCACTTTACTCCGCTATTTGCCGGGCAGTAAGACCCCCACTTCAAAGTTCAGCGAAAACAAAGAAGTTAGGTGGGGGGGCGGGCTGTCCATAAAAGCCCGATTGGTGAGGGCTAATAATCCGTGGGGATGAATCCCTCACTGATTAAAGTTTCACTTTATCTTTTTTAAAAAACCTTTTGGGTTAAATGATATGAAAAACTTATGCTTAGATTCATCGATTATGAAATTATTATTTTTGGCTAAAAATTCTTCCACAGCTTCCATTGGACCAGGTCCCCAATCGGGAGAAACAGGATTTCCATTAATAGATGTATCTTCAACAATAATATAACTACCTTTAGTAACGATAGATTTATAAAGCAACAATTCTTTTGCTACATGCTCTTTACTATGATCAGAATCTAAAATAACTAAAATTACATCATTAGGTTTGCGCATACTTAATATTGTTTGCACAGCGGTTACTGAAACAGAGGAAGCTGTTACATACGTAATGCGATCATGGGATGGCCGATTTGGTTGTGGAAATATATCAATAGTAAGAACGTGACCTTTTCCAATTAAATCTAATATAGAAGCTAAATATAGTGCGCTACCACCATAACAAGTGCCACATTCAATAATTAAATCGGGTTTTAATTCGTAAATCATTTCTTGATACAAAAATAGATCAGAAGGAAGTTTGAGAATGGGGACTCCAAGCCAATGTGTATCATATAACCAGACTCGACTATCGTAAAATTGTTTTAAAAATTCGCTGCTTATGTTATCGATTTTGAACACTCCTTTCTGAAACGAAAGTTGTACAATATATTATGTGAAATATAATTGTAAGGAGAATGTTTTTTAATAAAAATGAGCAAAATATCTCATTAAAAACCAATTGTTTGTATAATAAAAAACCTTTTGCAGGAAGTTACAGTTTTAATCTGTAAATGAAGGGAAAAGGAAAGGAGATGAACATATGTATAAGTACACAATTTGTTTCATTAGAAAGGGAAATAAAATACTCTTATTGAATAGAAACAAAAAGCCGAATATGGGAATGTGGAATGGTGTTGGTGGAAAAATTGAAGATAATGAAACGCCATATGAAGGAATAATTAGAGAAACGCTTGAGGAAACAGGCATAGATCTTCCACGTGTAACGTATAAAGGGAATGTAGTTTTTAAAAGCAAGGACGAGCCGCTAGGTAGTGAAGGAATGTACGTATTCCTTGCTGACCTGCCAGCTGGAGTACATATGGACACGCCATTAAGTACGGTGGAAGGATTATTAGAATGGAAAGAAATTGATTGGATATTAAATAAGGATAATAGAGGTATAGTTAGCAATTTACCAAAATACTTACCAATAGTATTAACAGCAGAAAATAAATTAGAGCATATATTCACATATGATAACCGGAATATTATTAATTACACAACTTCATTTTTGACAGAAGATGATGTAAACAAACGGTATATAAAAAGATCAATTTCATACTCTAATTGATAAAATATTTTAAAGAGCAATCAGTATTTTTATGCTGATCACTTTCATTATATATGTGAGGTGATGATATGTTCCAGAAATACAATTCATTGGTCGTAATCGTCATATGTACGATGTTCCTTTTTGTAGCCTGTTCTAAAAGTGATACAGAACTTAAAGACATTCAAAAAGTAGATTACCTCGTATCCTATTCAAATGCAATGAAAGCCGGTGGTTACATATATGCATATGATAAGAAGGGAAATGAGATTAGTAAAATAGAAGTAGATGGCCAAAGTATAATGAGTAATGCAAAAGGTGGGGAGGGGTACTACTTCTCATCAAATAGAAATAACAATCATTATGTAATTGATAAGACCGGTAAGATGCAAGAAATCAATAGACCGAAACAATTAAAAGATGTAAACGCAGGGGCATATTTCATCCATGCGGAGCAAGGATATGTATATTATGATGTGAACATTGGGCTGGTAGACGAAAAGAAAGGATATACAAGTGAACTCGTATATTGGAAAGAGAATGATAAAAGGCAAGAAAGTGTAGAACTGAAGGGGACAATTCAAGGAGCGCATATTATTGAGAATCATATATACGCCTTTTCACAAACGCTAGACAAAGTATATATTTCAGAAATAGATTTGATCACAAATAAAAAAACAAACGAATTTGAAATTCCTAATGAAAATGTGTATTTTGCACCAACTGCTCAAAAAATAATGTTTCAAAAGTATAAAGATAAATTATTATTCGTACTAAGTGATAATGTAAATCAAAAGTTACCACCTAAATTAATTATGGTAAATATGAAGACTAGAGTAGTAGAAAAAGAAACGATATTAGACGAAAAACAATTCATACCTGTTCTTCTGCAGGTGATTGATAATAAGGTGTATGTTTTAAATCATGATGAGAAAATGAAAGAGTTAGATGAGAATTTGAACATCATAGGTACATATTCATTACAAAGTGACAAAAATACAAAAATCAATAGAGAGGGCAAAGGGATTTCTGATATACAAGTACATGGTAATAAGGTGTATATCTTATACAAAGATATGAATCCAAAGAGTAAAACGAAACAATTGATAGCTGAAATTGAAGGGTATGATCTGTTAACTGGAGCTAGTATTGAAAAGACTACGTTAAAATTAGATGGAAAATGGGATGATATTACTTTTTTCGTATTGAAAGAGTAAATAAAATGATATGAAGGAGATAACTTAAATTAGGGCACTCAAAGCGAGGAAGAACTAAATAAAGCTTTCGAGGCAGCTAAAGCAATCCTAGAAATAGAGGGTATGGCCAGCATAAAAAAATAGCTAAATTTGTAAAAGGAAAGTTAGCTGGAAAGATAACGTACGAGCAGCCTATTACATTAGCTGATGCGATTGCAAGACGTGGACGTACTTAACAATCTAGAAACCACCACAAAATTTTTAAAAATAAACGGGGAAAAAGAGATGGTAGACCCATCTCTCAGGCTGTAGAAAAACTATTTTTGTAGAGTTCGGATACTAAAAAATAGTTTTTCTCTTGTTTTACCGAGAATTTATCCAACAATATATATACGTAGTACGTTCTATGCTACAATTTACTATAAGTGAGGAAGGAAGGTGTCTTATGAAAATATCCGTTTATGTTGCAAGTGCATTTAGCAAGGATCATAAAGGCGGAAATAAAGCAGGAGTGGTATTTATGGAGAATACATTGACCACTACTCAAAAAATGGCAATAGCCAAACAACTGGGCTATGCGGAAACCGCATTTATATCAGAATCTGAAGTTGCTGATTATAAAATTGAGTATTTTACACCAAAAGAGGAAGTTGATTTATGTGGTCATGCCACAATTGGCTCTTTCGCGATACTGATGCATGTAAATAAACTTTTCAAGAATCGCTATACGATTGAAACGAACAGCGGTGTTCTTACTATTACCATAAAAGATGACATCATATTCATGGAACAAAATGAACCGATATTCTATGATGTTATATCTTCAAATGAGTTTATCGACTGCTTTGACATTGAAGATATAGACAATACATACCCAATTCAAATTGTCTCTACGGGCTTAAAAGATATTTTAATTCCTATAAAAAGCGAAACACAATTACATACACTGCAACCTAATTTTGAAAAAATTAAAGAAATTAGCGAGTACTATAATGTTGTCGGGATGCACCTATATACTTTTAATGACAATCGAATAATATGCAGAAACTTTGCTCCACTATATGATATCAACGAAGAAGCAGCCACTGGAACTTCAAACGGTGCATTAGCTTGCTACCTTTATGAACAGCGCTACCTACAAAAAGAAGTCTATGTATTTGAACAAGGTTATTCTTTACACTCGCCTTCTGAAATATTAGTTAAATTAGCAACCGATAGCAAGAATAAAATAGAAAAAGTTTATGTTGGTGGTAAAGGCTATTACTGTGAAACGAAGTGTTTAAATATAGAAAATATTGAGTGAAAAAAAGAGATGGTAGATCCATCTCTTTTTCATATGCTTCATGATTAACTGCGAATCGCCTTAATCAGAAAACGATGTTGCGTCACATCAAAATACCCTTTTTGTAAGATGACTTCATGTATACGATATAATTCCTCATAATACCTTTCGACAGTAAAATTAGGAATTTGCCACGGAATCGCTTTTAAATAATAGACAATCGCACCAATGTCGTAAAAGCGTTGAAAAGGGAACTCTTCTTTTTCTTCTAAAATAGTAAATCCATTTTCCTTTAACTCACTACATGCTGTTTCAAGAGACCAACTTGCAAATTCGTTATTAAGCGGTGCGTTAAACTGCCCATTTAGTTCCGCACAATCAAGACCACCAACTTGTTGTGTAAGGAAAATTCCATTTGGAGAAAGGGTTCTGTTTACCTCAGAGGCAGCATATGCTTCATGTTGATTTAGGATTAAATCAAACTGCCCATCTTGAAATGGTAATGCAGTATCATCAGTTACTTCTAAAACAGTAACTCCTAAAGGCTCTAATTTGTTTCGAGCAATTGGCACATTTGGAGCATAACCCTCAGTCGTATAAATATTTGACGGGTACGGTTGTAACATAGATAAAAACTCTCCGCCGCCAGTTCCCATATCGAGCATTGATTCTGCACGTTGCATAAGCTGGAAAGCGGTGCTGCCGTATGACCACGATAAAGGCTCGCTCTTCATTCGACCCGTTTCTGAAATGAAAGAAAAATCCCAGCCACTAAAATTTGTATTGGCGCTTTCTAATAAAGTTAAAAATAATGGATCACGTTTCATAATTTTGTCCTCCTGTTTTTCAATGAATAATATGATGAGAAAAGAAAAAAGGAGGACCTCTTATGAATGAGAAGCGGTTTTATGTTTCGTGTTCGAATAGATTCATATAGATTCGCTCCTTGTGAGAATGGTTATTTATATATTCGGCATTATAGAGTGAAAATCCTTTGAACTTACATGGGAAGGTGTTGTTTAATGAAGAACTGGATGGAGTTTACAGACAAAGAGGATGATCGAATTTGGAACAAGTTATATAGTGAACTTGAGTTTTCGCCAAGTGTTTCTACATTTCCATCATTTAAGGTGCCAAGTCCTTTTATTACATATAATATTTCTCATTACTTTGGAGAATCGGTAGATTTAGATGTGTATGAAGATTTGGAAGATAAAGCGTTACAAGTGTTTAAGGAAAATACAGCATCGAATGAATATATAATGGCACTAGATTGGCAACATGAGTGTTATTGGGTGAATCCTCACTTAGAGTTTGAAAGAAATGAATTTGATGAGTGGATTATACCAATATTTCCGAATGGAGATTACTACTTTTTTATTCAGAAGGACTTTAAGTGGGGTTATTTAGGTCATCCTTGGGAGAAGAGTATAACGATATTTGGAAAAGGACTAATAGAAAGTTTTGAACGAAATAAGCCGGAAATGTTTCAAAATATTTTAAGGCAAGGATAATGTTTGGGAGAGAAAAAGTCCTTATACTTCATTTTTGAAGTATAAGGACTTTTTATTTAAAATACTCAAAAAGAAAAATCTTGTGGTAAAGTACCATTTTTAATAATCGTTCGTAACCCATGTTTTATAATCCAAGAATTAACAGGATGCTGTTTATCACGCAATTGCTGCAACCATTGAAAAACAAGTTCTTTATCTTCTTTCGTAATATCATTAATATGATTGGCTACAGATTTTTGAACATATTTAGAAGGGTCATTCATTAAAGGCTCAAGAAGCTGTAAATTGTACTTAAAGTCACCTTTCAGAGCTCCTATTTTTTTAGCCCAAGGAAGCCTTGGTCTTGTACCTTCAGAAACTAATCTTCTAATGTGGCTGTCCTCGTCATGAATCCACTGTTGTAATATATTTAGTGTGTCTTCATGGTATGTTTCAAGAAAAGGCCGAATGGCATATTCAGCAGTATTCCGTTTCGTTATTTCATACATGGCGTTGAATGAGGTTTCAAAGTCGTTAAGCCCATATTTTTCAACGTATTTTGCAATAGGCATGTACATATATCCATTTGTAAATGTGCCTACTTCTGTTGTATTCTCTGGCCCCAATGTTTTCAGTAATATATGTATGGATGCATTAAAATCTTTTTGTAAAGTATTGTGTAATTCATCTGCAATTACTTCAATACGCTGCTTTAACTCTAAATTTTTAACTTTACATGTTACGGAAGATACAAAGTTTCTTTTAGAGAAAGTAGGATCGTGTTTACAAATAGAATCAGCCATTTTTTCTGCAAATTCTTCGTTAAACAAAAATTTTAACGAAACATATTTACTCATTTTTTCACCTCGGTGGTCAAATAAAAACAATCTTTATTTTTTAATCGACAACCCATAAACTAAAGTCTCACTCGGAGTCGTAATACTAAAACCAGTCGTCTTATAATCAAGTTTCACCGTATCACCAGTGTAGTCTTTCGTAAATGAATCCATTTGTACGGTAAAATTAGCATCTTCATATACAACGTCATCTGCGTTATATGTATCCCAAATTAAATCGACATCAACGAAAATACTACAAGAGTTTGTCATTATCCCTCTAATGCGAATGATCTTTTTGTCTTCACGTTCTAATCTATGTATAGCTGTTTTTGCTTCATCAGTAATGCGAATGTTCATGGTATCCCAACCTTTATTTATATTTCTTCTATTATGGCAAAAACAGGAGCAATAGGGAAGCAAAGAGGTTTGGAACAAAAAACGAGCAAACAAATTTGTTTGCTCATTTCACTTTATTTTAGTTCACATTTATCAAGTGGAATCACTTTCGTTTTTTTCGTAAATTTATATCCTAACCAAAGTACTAAGAAGAGTGGTAAACCGATGTACGAAACGAGTACACCATTCCAATCGATTGATTCGCCCATAAATGCGCCGTAGTTTTGTCCTAAAATTACGATAATACAAAGCGTAAATGCGAAGAGTGGACCGAATGGGAACCATTTTGCTCTATAAGGTAAGTCATTTAAATCTTTTCCTTGTGCAATATATGCTTTACGGAAACGGTAATGACTAATTGCGATTCCAACCCAAGCGATAAAGCCAGACATTCCTGATGCATTTAATAACCAAATGTATACAACACCGTCACCGAATAGAGAAGCAATGAAAGCGATACTACCGACAATTGATGTTACGATTAATGCGTTAACAGGTACGCCGCGGCTATCTAATTTACCAAGAAACTTTGGTGCTTTCCCTTGGCGAGCTAAGTCCCAAAGCATACGAGTTGATGCATACATACCAGAGTTACCAGCAGAAAGTACTGCCGTTAAAATAACAGCGTTCATAACAGAAGCAGCAAAGGCAACGCCTGCTTTTTCAAAAATAAGTGTAAATGGACTTACTGTTACATCACTTGCGGCAAGGCTTTCAGTTGTATAAGGAATTAATAAACCGATAACGAGAATCGCAAGGATATAGAATAAGAGAATACGCCAAAAGATCGAACGAATTGCTTTCGGAATATTACGCTCTGGATCAGATGTTTCACCAGCAGCTACACCTAATAATTCTGTTCCTTGGAATGAGAAACCAGCTGCCATAAATACACCGATAATTGCCATGATACCACCGTTAAATGGTGCATCTGCAACAGTGAAGTTTTTGAAGCCAACAGTTTCGCCACCCATAATTCCGAAAATCATCATAAAGCCGACAATTAAAAAGATAATAATAGTAACTACTTTAATAAGTGCGAACCAATATTCAGATTCACCAAACCCTTTAACAGATAAGTAGTTTAAAAGGAAAATAATAGCTAAACATAATCCGCTCCAAATGAGGGAAGGAGTATCTGGAAACCAAAATTTCATAATTAATGTTACAGCCGCTAGTTCAGCAGCGATAGTAATTGCCCAGTTATACCAATAGTTCCATCCAAGTGCAAACCCAAGTGATGGATCAACAAATTTTGTTGCGTACGTGCTAAAAGATCCAGTAACAGGCATATAAGCTGCGAGTTCAGCTAGGCTTGTCATTAAAAAGTAAACCATAATTCCAATTGCGGCGTATGCAATTAATGCGCCACCAGGTCCAGCTGAATGGATGACACCACCGCTGGCAAGAAATAGTCCGGTACCAATTGTACCGCCGAGAGAAATCATCGTAAGGTGCCGAGATTTTAGACCGCGTCTTAATTCACCTTTTCCTTTTGTAGTTTCTGTTTTAGAGGTAGCTTGATTCGTTGCGCTATTCATGTTCAACACTCCTTTTCTTGTAAGATAGGAAGGAGCGGGGGAGAAAAATACAAAAAACCGCCAAAGGAATTTGGCGGAACGTTTCACAAATAACCACCCCATCATACCCTTCCGTTAAGATAGCACCCCACGTTTACACGGTAATTTTGTAAACGTGACAGTTCTGTTCCTTTCGGAGACAGCCCCAGCTCATATTTCCAGAGAAGAAATAGAAACTTCGGCAACTTTTCCTTTCAAACGGAGTCGGTGACATTCTCTGTGTCTCGTCCGTTTTACTCTTAAAAGTCGCAACCTCTACCTCATCGGATTGATGAGGATTTGATATATTGCTAAGATTTTTAATATATGGCAATTGTAATGACTTTCTGAATATATTGCAAGATTTTTTGTTAGGAAAAGTCAAAAAATATCGGTTATTGTTTAGGAAACGCTTGCAAAACTCCGTCCGAACCTACTGTTATGTAACAAAAAACAAAGAAATAAATTGTTATACAAATGTTTCGCAAAAAATATTAAAAAACCCTTCAAAAATAAAAGAAAATTCAGAAAATATAATTCGACATTCATAATAAAGTCATATTTTTTGTTATAATTAAAGTAAAGCTTAAGTAAAAAGGGGAAATCAATATGAAATTAGAAACAGAAAGACTCTATATAGTGCCGTGTACAGAAGAAAGGATGCACGTCGCTAACGAGCAAGGATTTAATAGTGGTCCACATATTGTAGGGCATGTAGAAACTGTAAAACAAGATGTGGCTTTATTACCTTGGGGGGCGTGGTATGTTATTCGAAAAGAAGATGACATCGTTCTAGGTGATATAGGGTTTAAAGGGAAACCGAACGAGAAACATACAGTAGAAGTTGGTTACGGTTTTATTGAGAAATATTGGAATAAAGGGTATGCGACAGAAGCTGTAAGAGAATTAATAAATTGGGCTTTTCAAACAGGACAGGTAGAAACGATTATTGCAGAGACACTTCTTGATAATATTAGCTCGATTCGTGTATTAGAGAAATTACATATGAAAAGAGTGGGTACTACAGAAACAATGATTAATTGGAAATTAGAAAAATAAAAAATACCGCTCGAAGTATATCGGGCGGTATTTTTTTCGTTAAGGTAGCATTTGCTTTTGATCATTCGGATATCCGGTGGTCGATGCGTTAGAACGATTAGAATGATTGCGAACAGCAATGAAAATAGCAATAATAACGACAAGACCAATTGCCACGTAAGAAAGTGAAATAATCGTTGGATCCACTTTAAATGTAGTAAGTAGTGTACGAATGTTTGTAAAGATAATAAGGCCACCAACTAATACGCCAAGTAAATGAGAAGGAACGATGCGCACTAACCATGCAGCGATTGGAGCTGCGACAATACCGCCAAGCATTAACGAAAATACCCAAACCCAACTTACTTGTTCCCAGCCGAGTGAGATGAAGAAACCAATTGTTGCAGCGAGTGAGACAGGAAACTCACTCGTATCTACAGATCCGATAACTTTTCTAGCTTCATTTCCTCTTGCTAAAAGTACAGGTGTCGTAATCGGACCCCAGCCACCACCACCAGTTGAATCAACGAATCCAGCAAATAAGCCAAGCGGAACAAGTTGTTTAGCCGACATACGTTTATTTGAAGTAACAACTTGTTTTTGAATAACGAATCGTAATAAAATATAAACCCCTAAAGTAAATAAAAATACAGAAATGTATGGTTTAATGACATCCCCAGGTAAATTGCTTAAAAAACATGCCCCAACAAATGCGCCAATTGCTCCTGGTAATGTAAGCCTGGAAACGGTATATTTATCAACGTTTCCAAATTTGATGTGAGATGCACCAGAAGCGGCGGTTGTAACGACTTCAGCTAAATGAACAGAAGCGGAAGCTACAGCCGGTGCGATACCAAACATTAATAATAGTGAGGTAGATGTTACCCCATACGCCATTCCAAGTGCTCCATCAATCAATTGAGCGAAAAATCCAATAATAGCAAAGACAATTAATTTCTGCATAAATTATCCCCCTGTAATAATAAATGAAAAAGGCACTTTTCCCGTATGAGAAAAGTGCCTTTGGTTTTTCCAATCAGCAATAATTAAATTTGTTTTATTATAATACATATTAATCGTATAAATCAACTAGGTTTTAAAGTTTTTTAAATTGAATGAAAGAAAAATAAAATATACAATAAAAGGATGGAGAGAAAGGGGAGAAAGACATGTTACGATTTGATCATCTTGTACATGCGGTGAATTGTACACCGAAGGAAGCAGCAAAACAAATGCAGGAGCGTGGATTTCATACTACACTAGGCGGAGAGCATACAAATTGGGGTACTTGCAATAGTTTATGTTATTTTGATTTATCATATATAGAATTTCTGGCAGTTCAGCATGAAGAAAAAGCGAAGAAAGCAGACAATCCATTAGTACAAGAAACGGTAGTGAAATTACAAGACGGAGAAGGAATGCTTCAAATCGCAATTCGAACAGATGCAATTGAAGAGCTAGCAGTAAAGTTTAGTAAGCATGGTTTACATACGATAGGACCATTTGAAGGGAAACGTATGAGAAAAGATGGTCGCCTTTTAGAATGGAAAATGTTATTTGTAAAGCAAGAAGAGAACGGACCGAAATTACCTTTCTTTATACATTGGAATGAAACAGATGAAGAAAGAAGAAACGATTTACGTAACATTGGCACAATCACGGAACATAAAAACAACGTACAACAAATTGAAACGATTCATTACGCAGTGAAAAATGTTCGAGAAACGTTGCGAATATGGAAAGAAGTAATGGAGCTAACTGCAGGCTCAGTCGTGAAAAATGATGAATGGAATGCTGAATGTCAAAGTGTATCATTTGGTGACATTCATGTGCAGTTTTGTGAGCCGATTGGAGAAGGTCTAGTGCAAGAATACCTAAAGAATCATGGCGAATATCCATTTGCAGTCGAGTTTAAAGGGGAAAATAAACGAGGGCATGAAGTGTTAGGTAGTTTGTATATATATTAATAGAGGTGAACGTTGTGAAGGAAATGCTTAGAGAGATAGAGAGAAAACTAGAATGGCCTCGTATTGTAAAGTGTACAGCTATTTCAAAAGGTTTTTCACATGAAGAGAAATATAAAATAGAATTAGAAAACAGAGTAACATATTTTGTGAAAGTATGTGATGTAGTTCATTTTGAACGTAAACAAGAAGAATATACGTATATGAAACAATTAGAGTCATTACATATTCCAACGCCTAATTTAATTCATTTCATAAAACTTGAGGAATTAAATAAATGTGTTCAAGTATTTGAATGGGCCCAAGGTGTAAATGGTCAAGAAGGTTTAGGGAAGCTATCAGTGGAAGAACAGTATCATGCAGGAAGGAAAGCAGGAGAAATATTAAAGAGGATTCATTCGTTAGAAAAAGAAAGCGCAAGTAGTAAATGGGAAACATCTAGATGGAATAAATACGAAAGATACGTAGAGGCATTAGCAGATTACGAAGTGAATTTTCTAGATTTGAAGCCAGTATTAACATTTGTAGAAAATCATAAAGATTTATTAAAAAATCGTGCAATCACATTTTTACACGATGACTTCCATCCAGCAAATAGTATGATTCATAATAAGGAGTTTATCGTTATCGATTTTAGTGGATATGATTTTGGCGATCCCATACATGATTTTTATAACGTAGCGATTTTTACTACAAGAATAAGCAAACCATTTGCGGTTGGACAAGTTCACGGTTATTGCGGAGGGGAACCATCACTTCATTTTTGGAAACTGTACTCATTATATGCAGCTATGACCTTCCCAGCGGATATCGTATGGACAAACCGAAGCACGCCGCATTTAGTAGAAGATATGAAGGAAAGATTGAACGCGATTTTAGAAGATCATAATCATTTTTCATCCTATATTCCAAAATGGTATCAATCAAGTGAATGTAATAAATAAAGGAGGAATACATATGGAAAAAATTGCGGTAATTTCAGATATACATGGTAATATTCCAGCTTTAGAATCGGTACTCCAAGATATTAAATTGAGGGAAATCGAACGCATTATTTGTCTTGGAGATTTAGTAGGAAAAGGTCCTCATTCTAGCGAAGTAATTGAAATCATTCGTAAAGAATGTGAAGGAGTTGTAATGGGGAACTGGGATGATTTCATTACAAAACCGACTGAATTTGAAGCGTTAAAATGGCATCAAAAACAATTATCAGAAGAACAAAATGACTATTTAAGAAGCTTACCATTTTCGATTGAGTTTTATATGAGCGGCAAACTCATTCGTATGTTCCACGCGTCACCGAGAAGTTTATATGAAAGAATTCAACCACACGCTTCAAGAGAAGAACGTATGAGTATGTTCGAAAATAGTGATCTCACAGAGAATATAGAAGGGGAAAGAAAACCAGATGTCGTTTGCTACGGTGACGTTCACCAAGCATTCGTTCAAAATTTCAGAGGGAAAACATTATGTAATGCTGGTAGTGTAGGAAATCCGCTTGAAATTACACAAGCTTCTTATTTAATATTCGAAGGGATTTACAATGAAAAAGAAGCAGCGAGCTTTTCCATACAACTCGTACGTGTACCGTATGATATTGAATTGGCAATTCGATTAGCAGAAGAAATTGATATGCCAGAGATTGCAGAATACAAACAAGAGTTACGGACTGCTTTATATCGAGGGTTTAAGGGGAAGTAAGCTAATAATATATCAACGATTCACCAAAGGATATCGATTTACCGACAAATAGTGACATAAATTGTTACTTGTAATTATATTATGTAAACTAATTATAAAGGGAGATATCATGAACCGAAAACAACGAATCAAAGAAATTGCAGATCATATTTTAAAGCTAAACTTAACCTATCCAACAAGAGTTGGAGTAAGTGGTATTACAGCATCAGGAAAAACAACATTTGCAAACGAACTAGCGGAAGAAATAAAAAAACGAGGATTACCAGTAACACGCGCCAGTATTGATGATTTTCATAATCCAAGAGTGATTCGCTATGCAAAAGGAAAAGAATCTGCAAGAGGGTATTATGAAGATGCACACGATTATACAGCTTTCAAAGAAAGATTATTAATGCCTTTAGGACCTAACGGGAATTTACAGTATGAAACGATTTCTCATAACTTAATAACAGATATGCCTATACATAATGAGCCACTAGTGGCCACGCAAAATATGATATTAATAGTAGATGGAACGTTTCTATTGAAAAAAGACGTTGCGCATTTATTTGATTACAAAATCTTTGTAGATACAGATTTTGAGATTGCGAGAAAACGTGGTGCAAAGCGCGAGGCTGAGGCTTTTGGAAGTTATGAAGAAGCAGAGAAAATGTTTTTAAACAGATATCATGCGGCCTGTAAGATGTATATAGATGAGCATAATCCGAAAGAGTGTACGGATGTTATATTTCAGAATAGTGATTTAGAAAATCCAGAAGTTATATTTCATGAAAGAGCGTAATACATAATCAGAAATATATGTATAGCCTTTTGTTTATTGTTATAATTAAATTAATTTTATGAAGCAAATAAAAGGGGATAAGACAATAAAAAACGCAAAAAGGGGACAAGAAATATAATGAATGAAGTACTAGAACTAAAAGAAGAACTACTACAAATTAAAAATAATAATTATGCTGTACCAGAAGACGTAGATGCATATCCATATGCCCAGTGGATGTTAGATTATATCGGATCACCTGATGCTGAACTGCGTGATGATTTGATATATAGTACGCTTCACAAATGGATTACAAATGATGTATTTAGACAAAAAGAGTTACGAGGATTAATGCTGCAAGCAATTAGCCCTGATTATTTATTTTATAAAATTGGTGAAAAGGGAACAGATTCTGTATTTAAACGTGCATTCTCCGTATTAATTCCACCACTTATTTTATCTGTTCATGAAAGAGAACCACTGTTATCTGAAGAGCAACTGTACAGTGTGGCAGAACAAGTGTTGGAATATGTATATTTAGAAGAAGATGTAAGAGGTTACGTAGAAGGAAAAGGCTGGGCACATTCTACTGCACATGCAGCGGATGCGCTCGATGCTTTAGCACGTACAATTCAAAATCGTGAGTTCTCATATGCAATACTAGCTGCCGTTCGTCAGAAGGTACGCTTACATGAATACGTATACATTCACTTTGAGGATGAGAGATTAGTAGCGCCAATTATGTCGTTACGTAACCAAAATCTTTTAACTGAAGAAGAGTGGAGCAATTGGTTACATAGTATAGCAACTGTTGAAGACATCCGACATCCGCAGCATGCTATTTTAGTACAAAATATTAGAACTTTCTTAAGAAGTTTTTATTTCAGAGTTTTAGAGACAGAAGGTATTACAGCCTTTACAGATGATATATTGGAGACTTTGAAGGGGTTGCGTAGGTATTAAAAATACGTTTTTCTAAGAGAAAAGTACATAAAACCACTACATCCCAACCATACTAATAAAATGTGTTGGAGGTGAGTTTTATGGACAAAAAAGACTTTGAAAAAGTGTATAATGATTATTTACATCAAGGGGAAGAGCAAGCTCAATTTGAAATAGCTCAGGAAGTTACTTCAGGAGCAGAACAAATAGTTGCCGTTCGTAAAAATGATGATGGAGATTTAATAGCGTTTAAAACAAGTAGCGGGAGAGAGTTAGATTATATGACTGCTCTTAATGAAGCAAAATCTGGGAAGTTAGCTCATGTGGACGTATTTCATAAGTATGGTAGAGATATTATACGAAGTGAACCTGATGAGATAAAAGAAAATAACTTAGATAATTTACCTTCATTTTAAACGGGTAAACCTGAAGAAGAGAATGTTCGTTTGGATATTCTCTTCTTTTCTTTCTCTACAAATAGACGGTTTATTTCTACAGTGCGATCATACTTTTAAAGAGCACTCTAAATTTCTCTTTATCTTCTGCTGTAAATGGTTTCGGTCCCTTTGTACGTTTACCACTTTTGCGAACCATTGCACTTAAATAGCGTGTTTGTAACAATTGTTCAATGTTATCATTCGTATACTTATAGCCTTTATGGTGTAGTACGATACAGCCTTTTGCTAAAGCAAGCGAAGCAAGACCATAATCTTGTGTTATGATTAAATCTTCTTTTTTTGCTAACTGCATAATCCGGTAATCCGCAGCATCTGCTCCAGAATCCACATAAATTGTTTCTACGCCTTTAGGCTGCTCTGCATTAGAATAATGAGAAAAGCTTGTAACGAGGGTAACAGGAATTTCTGCCTTCGTAGCTTCAAAAATAATCACATCTTTTACAGGGCAAGCATCTGCATCAACATAGATTTTCATTGGTATCACTCCTATAACTAGGTTCGTGTTGATGATAATGGTAGATTTAGGTTTTGTCAAACGAGGGTTTGTATCTAAAGTTACTTTTCACAAACCAAAATAGCCTCACGTAAACGAGAAATCCCTTCCTCAATTTGATCAATATTCACTTTTCCATAAGATAAACGAATATAACCGTCTTTCGCGCCGAAAATACTCCCCGGCATAAAGGCGATTTCTTGTTTTAAACTTTGCATAATAAGTTGTTTTTCGTTTATCGGTTCTTTTAGTTTTCCCCATATGTATATACCGCCGGTCGGGTTTGAAAAAGAGATTTTATCGTGAAGTTGCTCGTTTAGAGCGCGAACGATAACGTCTCTTTTTTCTGCTAGTTGTTTTCGTAACGGTACGATATGAGACTGAAATGGTACAGTTTCAAAAAACTGCTGCATAAGCCACTGCGGGAAAATGCTCATTCCTAATTCCATTTGGTGCCTTGCGTCAGATAAACGCTCAACTACCGATTGCGGAGCGACAAGCCAGCCAACCCGTAATCCTGGCGCAATCATTTTTGATAAGGAATGTACATAAATGACTGTTCCATTTTCATCAATCGATTTCAAAGTAGGGCAAGGTAGTTTCTTTTCTAACGTAAGTAAACTAGAAGGATCATCTTCAACAATCGCAATTCGTAAGTCTGCACAAAGTGATAATAGTTTTTTTCTACGGTTTGGATGCAGCATTGTGCCCGTAGGATTTTGGAAGTTTGGATTTAAAAAAATCATTTTAATACGATGCTTTCTATATAGCTCTTGCACATCATCCGGATTAATACCGTGTTCATCGACAGGTAATGGGAAAATACGAATACCTGCTGATTGGAATAACGGTAAGGAATAGCAGTGTGATGGACTTTCGAAAGCGACAGCATCACCTGGATTTAATAAACATTGTACGATAAGGTGAAGTGCTTGCTGTGCGCCAGATGTAATCATAATGGATTGTTCAGTCGCTTCAACTTTTAAATATTCCTTCATATATTTTACGACCGCTTGTCTGAGCGGGAGATAGCCTTGCGGGTGATCGTAACTTAATGAATGCGTTAACGGTTGTTCTCGTAAAATTGTTTGTAGTTGATCGTGGGGATAAAGATTACAACCGAGCTCTCCGTTTGCAAAATCAATAATATTTTTATTTTGTTGTACTTCTGCCCGAATATGGCGAAGTAACGGTAAGTTTGGTAAGAACGTACCACCTTCTACGAAATTTCTCCAGTTCGGCGTTAATGTTGGAGAAACACCCCACATATGTGTACTCACGCGTGTTCCTTTACCAGTCGTACTTTCTACAATTCCCATAGCACGAAGTTCATTATAAGCAGTCGTTACTGTACTACGGTTTACATTTAACTGTGTAGCTAATTTCCGTTCGGAAGGGAGGAAGCTACCTGGAGGAAGTTCTCCATATGTAATACGTTTTTCAATAAAGTCAACAACTTGCTGATAAATAGGGATTTTACTGTCGCTATCTAGCTTCCATTCCATAAAAACGCCTCCGTAACTCTTATATACATTCAGTATAACAAATTGGCTGGGTAAAAAAACAGCCAATTGGACGGTGTTATATCCAGCCAATTTTACTATGCTAAATATGGAAGGGGAGATTCGGATGAAACGATGGCAAATGGAATGGCTCCTAGTATCAGTAGCATTAGTATGGGGAGCGAATTATACAATTGGAAAGTATGGCGTGGCATATATGTCATCCATTCAATTTAATAGTTTACGATTTTTAGTAGCATCACCGGTATTATTACTTATTACATTTTTAATGGAACGCTCATTACGCATTGAAAGAAAAGATTGGTTACGATTAGTAGCAGTCGGTATCGTTGGTACGACAATGTATCAAACGATGTTTATGCTATCTGTAAAATATACTTCAGCAACGAACGCCTCATTATTAATTGCGATGTCACCTATATTTACAGGGATATTAGCGGTATTGCACAAACAAGAACGTTTTTCGATGAAAGTACAGATTGGTTCAATAGTAGCATTTATTGGTGCAGCATTTGTTTTATTAACAGGGCATACGGGAGGAGCTACTTACGAGTATGCATGGCTCGGTAATATAATTGGATTAGTCGCAGCAATTGCGTGGGGATGGTATCCGATATTAGCGCAACCTCTTATTACAAAATACTCCGCAATGAGAGTCACATCATGGTCTACTTTAATTGGAATTGTACCTCTCGTTATATACTGTTTATTCAACGTAAACACATTAACGTGGCCAGTAGACATGCCAAGTTGGGGTTCACTAGCATATTCAATCGTCTTCGCGACAATCTTCGGACTTGCGATGTGGTATGTCGGTATTAGTCAAATAGGCTCAACGAAAGTAATGGTATACATGTATCTTGTTCCATTATTCGCAGTTATCTTTGCGGCTGTAACAATTGGAGAGCAAATAAACATGATGCAACTCGTTGGCGGTCTTATTATCTTCATCGGTTTATATGTTGTAAAAAAAGGTGGAATCAAAAAGCCAGCTCTCAATTTGAAAAAGGTAAGTTAACAGTAAAAAAGATCTCTTTCATATAGAAGGAGATCCTTTTTGTTTTCGTAATAAAAGCGCTTGTTCAACAGCCCATTTTTGATGATCATGAAGTAAATATTCTATAGCATGTAATGGAGACATCCACCTTAGAACATAATCCTCCTCGCAGCTTTCAGTTTGTTTCTGCACCATGTTCGCAATATAAAAGAACCCATCATTTAAATAATATGTATCTTCCTTTTCCGCATAAAAATATCGCACTGCATTACCGATATATTGATCAATTCCAATTGTCCAACCTAATTCCTCTAGTAGTTCGCGATGTAAACATTCATCTTTTGTTTCGTTACCTTCCATACCGCCGCCAGGTAAAAAATAACGGTCTCCTTTTTGGATAACAGCAATCTTTAAAGAAGATGATTGAAAAATAATCGCATAACAACTAGGTCTTAATTCATAATGAACGGTAGGTTTTTTCAAGCCAAACGTGAGTTTTGAAATTATA
Organism: Bacillus sp. BD59S; assembly: GCF_007363175.1. Taxonomy (NCBI): domain Bacteria; kingdom Bacillati; phylum Bacillota; class Bacilli; order Caryophanales; family Bacillaceae; genus Bacillus; species Bacillus sp. BD59S. Next base: position 2,714,952 of record NZ_CP034686.1, on the reverse strand, counting down.
AAACACGACCTTTCTCTATAAAATACATAAAAGGAATATTAAGGTAAGTATAGGATTATATAAGTATAATCTTAATAGATTGGAGTGATAACAACATGATAAATCGAAAATGTTGAAGGTGTAAAGAAATAACAGGTGCGTTGCACGGTGGTAAAAAAATTAAGGAAGAATTTTTGTGTGAAGACTGTTTGCAAAAAGGAATTGCGAGTGAAGAAATCGAATTATCACAAGTGGAGCAAGAACAAACTTCGTATCTTTCTATAAAGATATTAAAAATAATGAGTGTGATTTATTTAATAGGATCTATTTTAATGGCTTTTTCTGCCGGATCTCTTATACATGACCCAGGATTTGGAGAAGTATCAATTTCAGGATCAGGTGCAGTCGGTGTTATTATTATTGGATCGATATTCCAGTCTGTACTTGTATTTTGCGGTATTTGGGTATTCATCTTATTAGTAGAAACAGTCATTAAGATTTATGAAAAAATGAAGTGAGTGAGAGGGAGAAACATATGCGAGTAAGAAACATACAAGGGGAAGATTATGTAAAGATTCATTCTGTTTTAAATGATTGGTGGGGCGGGAGAGATATGGCTGCCATGTTACCAAAATTGTTTTTCGTTCACTTTCAAGAAACGAGTTTTATCATTGAAGAAGAGGGCGAAACGTTAGGTTTCTTATGCGGATTCTTTTCGCAAACGCATAAAGAGGAAGCGTACGTTCATTTTATCGGGGTAAATCCGAAGTATAGAAGAAGAGGAATTGCATCGACATTGTATTCGTATTTCTTTGATGTCGCACGTGCAAATAATCGTAAAGTTGTAAAAGCAATTACGTCACCAGTTAATAAAAAATCGATACAGTTTCATCAAGAAATCGGTTTTCGAATTGAGGCTGGGGATGATGAGGTAGAGGGTGTATCGGTACATACAAATTATGATGGGAACGGCGGTAGTAGAGTTTTATTTTTGAAACAGGTGTAAAAGTAGGCTAGCGAAAAGTTAGCCTTTTTGTTGTGAGGAGATAACAAGTATGGAGAATAAACAAAGTAGAAATGAGTATGTAAGACGCATACATACAGTTCAAGATTATATAGAATCCAACATAGATAGTTCACTATCCATTGAAGAGCTAGCCAATGTAGCAGGATTTTCAAAGTTTCATTTTCATAGAATTTTTAAAGGAATAGTAGACGAGCCGTTATCTCGGTATGTGAATCGCTTGAAGTTAGAAAGGGCAACAAACCTTCTTACATACCGATCGGATATGACGATTACTGATATCGCTTATCATTTTGGGTTCACAGATTCAGCAGTTTTCTCCCGTACATTTAAAAATTATTATGGAGTAAGTCCGTCTCAATATCGAAACGACAATAGCAAGAATTGCAAAGACGTAAGGGGAATTCCTCAATACAATGAATGTAAGAAGGTTCGAGGTAATGTTGAAATCGTAACAGCGGATAATATAAACGTCGCATACATAAGACATACAGGTACATACGAAGAGTTAACTGAAATGATAGAGAAACTATTTCATTACGCATCTGAGCAAAACTATCATGTATTTGAGGATACGAAAGTATTAACCATTTACCACGATCATCATGAATTTACTGAGGACTATCATTTAAGAACAAGTTTATGTATAACAATTCCAGATGAATCCGTAATAGAAACGAACGACATAGGAATAATGGTAATACCTTCAGGCAAGTATGCAGTAGGACTTTTTGAAATATTCCAAGATGAATATAAGGGAGCGTGGGACTTTATATATGGTGAGTGGCTGCCAAATAGCGGATATAAACCGAGAGACTCGTATCCTTTTGAAGTATATAGAAATGACCCAAAGCAGCATCCAAAGCATAAACATATAGTTGACATATATGTACCTATCGAACCTTTTTAATTATAGGTTAAAGGGGAAAGAATAATGAAAACTGCTGAAAAGTTAGATCAGATTATAAAAGAAGAATATGAAAATATGAATGGTATGTTAGTAGTGCAGAAAGGTAATGTTATTTTTGAAAAATATTATAACGGTTATGGTCCAGATGATGCATTTCACATAGCGTCAGTCACAAAAACGATAATCTCTGCGCTAATTGGGATATGTATAGATAAGGGCTATATAAAAAGCGTTGCTCAAAGAGTAATAGAGTTTTTCCCGGAATATAACGTTTATTCATCTGAAGTAACAGTACGCCATCTTCTAACGATGACAGCTCCACATCCATTCGTAGACTGGCAGGAACCGTTAGAAGAACTATGTACACAACAAGATTGGATACAATATACGTTAAATAGGATAGGAAACGGCGGAGAAATTGGATCTTTTAAATATTCATCTGCAGGAGCTCATTTATTATCAGCAATTATTACGAGCGTAACAGGAAAAAGTGCGCGTGAATTTGCGAATGAACAGCTATTTCAGCCACTCGGCATGAGAGAAATTCCAAACTACAATATGAAAGCGTTTGGATTTGATGACTTATTCGGAAAAGATGTAAAAGGATGGGTTCATGATCCAAATGGTATTTCGACAGGAGGCTGGGGACTAGCGTTAACAGTTAAAGATATGGTTAAGTTTGGACAGCTGTATTTGAATGAAGGTAATCATAATGGAAAACAAATACTATCAAAATCATGGATAAAAGAATCGACAGAAATGAACCAAAATCAATATGGTTACTTATGGTGGTTACGAGAAGAAGATGGAATCTTTTCATACTGTGCAATGGGCGATGGTGGGAATGTGATTTGTTGTATTCCGAAGCAGGATTTGGTTGTAGTAATTGCTTCTAAAGCTATGCCGAATGCACGGGATAGATGGGAATTGATTAAAGGGTGCATACTTCCTTATTTAAAAGATTAATATGGTTATTTTTATAAAAATAAGAATGAAAGGTTTAGTTAAACTTGTTTTGTTCTTCATGATAGAAAAAAGTGTGGTGATAACAAAATTATGTAACTAAGATTATAAAACTTCAACACCTATACGATTATTAAATAATTGCAAGGTGTTGAAGTACTTTATAATCTATTAAAGCTGCTTTCAACTAAAAGAAGAAACATCTTTTTTTCTTAGCTGTTTAACTATTTTTTAACTTTGTGAAGTATAAGATAAATCGTGCCCAGCACAATTGCTAGTAAGGTAAATTTAATTAATTCTATTAGGCTGGCATCCCACTTGTTTTGTACGACATCTGTTAAATAAAATACATTAAACATACCATGTAAAATTGCGGGTGATATTACAGAACCGCCATATTCTCTCGTGTACGTTAAAATTATAGATAATATAAATAATAAAGAGAGATAACTTAATATTCCTATTTGCATAGTAATCATGAAGGGCTTTTAGTAATTGGGGATAAAGATCACCAATACAATTCGGACCAAATTGATCAGTTACATAAAACGAATTTACAGATTGAAGTTGTCAAAAACGCAAATCATTCTGTAAATGTTGGGGAATTTGAAACAAAAAATTCAATTGAAGCGATAATAAAAGTATTAGAAAAACTTAAAGAAGTTATTAGGACAAACTAATCTATCAATACATAAAAAAAGAGGTGCAATTTGCACCTCTTTTTTATTTAATAAGCCTTCAAAACATGAAGCAAATAATCCTTACGATTCAGCGGATTATAATCAACACGTTTTCGAATAGGGAAGGGAGCCATAATCTTTGTGAAACCAGCTGGCTTCGTTGTAAATATACCTTCTCCTTCTGTAAATGAATGGAGCATGCGCTTAAAATTCTCTGTTTTCGCAACAGGTAATGAGCCTGTTAATTGATAAGAATCATTATTGAATATAGGCTCTGCAAAAGTTGCTGAAATGGCAGCGAGCTTATACATTGCAGTACTAATTGCATGCTCAGGTACAGTTAATTCAAACTCATTTACTGGTTCATATACATATGTTTCAGCTTTCTTTAAAGCATCCATTAAAACGAGCGGTGTTAAATTTCTAAAGTCACTCGCTGTTGTAACAGGACTAGCATAGCCAGTATGTGTTAACGTAACGATAATATCCGTAACTTCCCATCCGTACAAACCTTGTTTTAACGTTTGAAATACAGTATCTTCAATCGCTTTATGAAATGCTAAAGGTAGTGAGCCAAGTTCAACGCCTAATGTATATGTTATGCCAGAATTTAGCTCACCACGTTCAACCTTGAATCCGACTGTTGCGTAAAATGGATTCGCTTTTTCATCCATTACTTCAACCGAATTCCCAATGCCAATTGGTTTTTCAATACATACAACTCGTGTATTTGAAAAAGTAACCTGCAAATTATATTTCTCAAAAAGAGTCGTTTCAATGACTTCTTTTTGTACTTCACCGAAAAGGCGAATATATAGTTCATTATGAACATCGTCTTTCCACACTTTAATGAGTGGATCTTCTTCACATAGTTCCATAAGAGCAGCGTATAAATCATGAATTCGTTCCGTAGGCACCGCATCAATAGCAGCTTCCATTTGTGGTTCGGCAAAGTGAATATCCTTTATATAATCCGTCCGTTTACCGATAATATCACCAATTTTTATATCACTCACTCCCCACATTTTACAAAATTCTCCGCTAGGAACGGTAGAAGTTTGTAAGGCATCTCCATTATGAAATATGCACATTTTTTTAATCTTTTCCTTATGTGGTAGAGACTGATCCCGTTGTATATCCACATATTTTCTAACGTGTAAACTACCTGAAAAAACTCTTACATATGCAATCTTTTCCCCAGAAGGTTCACGTTCAATTTTAAATACAATACCGGATAATTCTTCATCTTGAGACGAAATATTAGCTGGAAGTAAGGCTGAAATATTTTCAAGTAGTTCAGGTACGCCCATGCCTGTCATGGCTGAACCGAAAAAGATTGGATACACATTTGCTTTCTGTATTTGTTTTTCTAGCTCTTTTCTTAAAAGTGCGTCCGGTATTATTTCGTTATTTACATATGACTCAAGTAATGATTCATTATATGATGCTAGCAGTTCAATACAATCGTCATATGATCTACATTCAATAATCCGTGCTTCCTTTGTTCCTTCGTTTTCTACAGAGTAGAAGGGGAATGCTTCATTTGAAAGCATCTCTTTTATTTGTTTCATAACTTTTTCAGTATTCGCGCCACTACGGTCTATTTTATTAACAAAAAGTATAGTCGGTATATTTAGTTTCTGTAATGTCCGCATTACAATCTTCGTTTGTGCTTGCACGCCTTCAACAGCAGAAATAACTAAGATTGCACCGTCTAAAACGCGGAATGATCGCTCCACTTCAGCGATAAAATCAGCGTGTCCAGGTGTATCAATGACATTTACTTTTAAGTCATTGATACAGAAAGAAACGACAGACGCTTTAATCGTAATGCCGCGTTGTCTCTCTAATTCCATTGAGTCAGTTTGCGTATTACCACTATCTACTCGCCCAACTTCTTTAATCACATTCGTTTCATAAAGAATACGCTCAGTCAAACTCGTCTTGCCAGCGTCTACGTGCGCGACAATCCCTATATTTATTGTTGTCATATGTCAATATCCTCATTTCATTTTCCAATTTCATTTCCTCATTTCTATTTGTGTATTGCCGCATTACAATCACTCTCCAGTCATTTGAATTATTACTATTATAATGCAATTTACATTTTTTGTAACGCTACAAAGCGCCTTAATTTGGAAAAATAAAAATGAAAACAAAAAGCTTGCAATCTAAATCGATATAGATTATATTAATTGACATATCAAATATTGATATATCAAATGTTTTTAAATTGGATGTAAAGGAGGGGTAATTTGACAAGTTCATGCTCAAAAGAAGCGATTATTTTATATAAATTACACTTTCTAAATAAAGAAGTAAGTTCGAAGTTTGAAGGGTGTACGGGTATGAGCCAGTCTCGATTAGAGCTTATACTCCAGTTATATGAAGTAGGTGAAATTAGTCAAAAAGCACTTCAACAAGAAGTGAATATTGATAATGCTGCGATAACGAGGCATTTAAAGCAGCTTGAGGCTAATGAAATGATTGTAAGACGTAAAAATCCAGATGATAACAGAATTACGTTAGTTTCTCTTACCGAAGAGGGACGAAATAAAATTCAAGCGTTTCAAGAGGAAAAAGAACGTTTTGCAGCATGTGCATTTAAAGGATTAAGTGAGGAAGAACGCGAAAATCTTTTAAATATGTTAAATCACATTCAAGAAAATATAAAAGAACTTTAAAAAAGGGAGAATACAACTATGACTAACTCAGTAAAAACAAATGACTTTAACGAAATTTTAACAGGACGTCGTTCAATTCGTAAGTACGATCCTTCAGTAAAAATTAGCAAAGAAGAAATGACAGAAATTCTTACAGAAGCAACACTTGCACCATCTTCAGTAAACATGCAACCATGGAGATTCCTTGTGATTGAAAGTGACGAAGCAAAAGCAACACTTGCACCGCTTGCGAAATTCAATCAATCTCAAGTAGAAACATCTTCAGCTATGATCGCTGTATTCGGTGACTTAAACAACTTTGATAATGCAGAAGAAATTTATGGTACAGCAGTAGAGCGCGGACTTATGCCAGCTGAAGTAAAAGAAGATCAAATGAAAAAACTTTCAGCTTACTTCTCAATGGTTACACCAGAAGTAATGAAAGACACAGTACTAATTGACGGTGGTCTTGTAGCGATGCAATTTATGTTAGCAGCTCGTGCTCACGGCTATGACACTTGTCCAATTGGTGGTTTTGAGAAAGATCAAATCGCAGAAGCTTTCGGACTAGACAAAGAACGTCACGTGCCAGTAATGTTAATTTCAATCGGAAAAGCTGCTGACAGTGGTTACCAATCAGTACGTCTTCCAATTGAAAAAGTTGCTGAGTGGAAGTAATTTCAAAGAAATAAGTGGAATATGAAAGGGGAAACACCATGATTATTATTCACGCAATATTTCAAGTAGATCCAGCAAAACAACAATCATTTTTAGAAGAAATTCAACCACTCATTCATGGTTCAAGAGACGAAAGTGGAAATGTATCTTATGACTTATATAAAGATACAGAAAAAGAAAGTGTTTATACGATGGTAGAAGTATGGAAAGATGAAGCAGCAGTTGCGAGTCATAATACGAGTGAACACTTCACATCTTTCGTTAGTAAAGCAGCACAGTTTTTAACTGCTCCTCTTAATATAAAAGCTTATAATGGAGAGTTAGTAAAATAATATGGTTGGAAAAGATGACTTTAGCGTATTGCTGTAGTCATCTTTTTTATATCAATGATTCGTGATGCAGATCAAAGAAAAAATAAAGTTGTTTCAAATGAGCAAAATGGTTATACCAGATTGTAGTGTACGAATTGAAGGTACCAGAAAAGGAGTGCGAAAGGTGTCTAAATTCACATAATGCAGGTGTATCCAAGGAGAATGGAAGAAAGAATTTTCGCAACTATTTAACTGTTACATGACTTGATGGGAATTTCATTTTGTATAGTTTCCATCGTTTCTGATTCTTTTTATAACGTTTTAAAGTTTGTATTGAAAATTGTAAGTTCTAGAAGTATCATATACATATTCAAACATTTGAAGATGTATATGATACTTTTTTAAGTTTTAGTTAAAATAAAAACTAGAGGTGTTTAAATGGGAACTGAAATGCAACAATTTAAAGCTGATTTTTTTAAAGCCTTATCGCATCCTTTACGAATAGGTATTTTAGAAGTGTTATCAGAAGGTGAAAAAAGTGTAAATGAAATTCAAAGTATTCTTAATAAGGAAGGTTCAGCTGTCTCTCAACAGTTAAGTGTGTTACGTGCTAAAAATATTGTTGTTGGCACCAAAGATGGAAAACGAGTTTTATATTCTCTTCGGGACCCTATGATAATAAATTTACTGGTAGTTGCACGGAAAATTTTTAACAACCATTTAATCGATACGATTTCAATGTTAGAAGAGCTAGATGAAACAGAAGGCGAAACGATAGTTACGGAGGTGTAGGTTGAGCATTGAAGTTCAGAAAGAAGATATTATCCAACATGGGATTGATATATTTCGCTCAATAGGAGCTTATCACGTTTGTAATGTATGTATTAACAGTGGGAATTCTTGTTGTTTTTCATGCCAGCATCTACAAGATGGCGTTGGATGTCAAAAAAGAAATACTGCTTGTACAGCTTGGTTATGTGGAATCCAAGGTTTTTTATTTGATCAAATAGGATTATTGGATGAATGGAATCATTTTTGGATTGAAATTCCAGGTAAAATGTTTCGTAGAGATACTACTCCAGATCAGATAAGGATTACATCGTTTATAGACACAAAGAAGCTAGATAGTCGAGCTGGGGAACTTCTAGCGGTAAGATTGGAATCCTATGTACAACAAGGTGGAGATATCGGTGAATTAGAGCGTCATTTAAGCAAAACGTATAGTAAATATTAGGATGGCGTTTTCTTTTGTGAAAATCTCTTTTATAAGGGAACGAGAAATACATTTGTAATCTAGATTTATTAAGAATAGAAAAGAAGGGTTTATAATGAGAGGGTTATTTACAGGAAGGTTTGAAGGATATTCATTGGGGCATTTGCAAAAGGATATTCTTGCAGGAGTGATTGTTGGAGTTGTTGCGATTCCACTTGCTATGTCTTTTGCAATAGCCTCTGGTGTTAAGCCAGAGTATGGAATTTATACAACATGTATTGCAGGGATACTCATTTCTCTATTTGGTGGTTCAAAGTATCAAATTGGAGGACCTACAGGTGCTTTTGTTCCAATTCTTTTAGGAATTGTCATTACCTATGGATACGAAGATTTACTACTTGCTGGTTTATTAGCTGGGATTATTTTATGTCTTATGGGAATTTTTAAACTAGGGTCTTTAATAAAGTTTATTCCGCGTCCTGTAACAATTGGCTTTACGTCAGGAATCGCTGTCATTATCTTTACAGGACAAATTGCTAGTTTTTTAGGTCTTACAGGTATAAAAAAACATGAGGAATTTATAGCAAATCTGAAAGAAATCTTTACGCATATCAATACTACGAATTTTTACAGTGTAATAACTGCTTTGATTTGTTTTCTTGTCATACTCATAACACCAAAGATTTTGCCAAAAGTACCAGGTTCATTAGTGGGTATTATGGTTTCCACTATAATTGCAACTGTATTTTTCTCAGATCATGTACCTACTATTGGTACAGCATATGGTACGATTCCTAGTACACTTCCTCAGTTTGGTATACCAGAAATTACGGTAGAGCGTATAAAACAGTTAATTGGCCCTGCATTTGTTATTGCGATGCTTGGTGGTATTGAATCTCTTTTATCCGCCGTCGTAGCAGACGGTATGACGAATAGTAAACACAACAGTAATAAAGAACTTATCGGTCAAGGAATTGCTAATATTGTTACACCATTATTTGGAGGTATTCCGGCAACTGGAGCAATTGCCCGCACAGCAACCAATATTAGGAGCGGAGCTGTATCCCCGATGTCTGGTGTTATTCATGGGGGATTTGTATTATTCACGCTTTTATTGTTAGCCCCATATGCTTCACATATTCCGCTTGCTAGTATGTCTCCAATATTAATGGTGGTAGCATGGAATATGAGTGAACGAAAACATTTTATTCACATACTTAAAATGAAGACAGGGGATTCACTTGTATTACTTGTAACATTTCTACTGACTGTATTTACAAGTTTGACAACAGCTGTGGAAATCGGACTTATTTTAGCTGTTATTTTATTTACAAAACGTATGAGCAACATGCTTGTTATATCTAAAGTGCTTCCAGATCATACAAGAAAGAACGAGAAATTGTTGCCACATGTGGTAAATAAAGCTCACGATTGTCCACAAATCAGCATTTACACAATAGAAGGACCATTGTTCTTTGGAGCTGCTCAAACGTTTGAACAAAACATTCTAGCGACCATTCATTATAAACCAAAAGTTTTAATTTTGCGTATGGGAAAAGTTCCTTTTATTGATACAACAGGAGAATCCTATTTTAGGAATATTGTTCAGCATTTCAAAAAGCAAGGTGGCGTAATTCTTGTTTCAGGAATTCAATCAGAGCTAAAAACAACTCTAGATAAGAATGGATTATACGCGGAGATTGGCGAAGAAAACTTTTTTGATCATACAGGGGAAGCAATCAACTGTGCTTTAAGACAGTTGAATACAAACAAATGTATAGGATGTAAGCACTTTGCTTTTCATGAATGCACGGAGCTGGCTCAGCAATCTCAGGATATGAATGCAATAAAGAATAAAGCAAATGCATTAGATTAGTGAACTACTCGCCACTTAGCAAAGCTTGAAGTGGAAGGTTCTCAGTTCCACGACGAAAGTAACCTTTCATCTCCCTGAGCGTTACTTCGGGGCATTTTACCCCTAGTTGTCCAACGTTTGAAACTCTCTTTATACGGTTGATATTTTACGAAGGAACCGAATGGCTTGGTTTTCGCACTTTATTTTCTTCCTGCAACCTTCTATATCAAGTTATCAAAGAACTTTATATAGTTAGATTATCAAAAGTTTTTGGCTATGCTGATCCGAAAGAATTCGTTAAATTTTAACTATAAAATTACTATTCTTATGAAATTATAAAAAGAAATTTTTAAAAACTATATAATGAATAATAAATGGAGGAATTTAAAATATGTCTAATTTACCTAATTGTCCAAAATGTAATTCAGAGTACACTTACGAAGATGGGAATTTTTTTGTTTGCCCAGAATGTGCCTATGAGTGGACTTTAGAATTAGAAACTGAAAATAGTGAAGATACAAAGATGATTAAAGATGCAAATGGAAATATCTTGAACGATGGTGATTCTGTAACAGTTATCAAAGATCTTAAAGTAAAAGGAACTTCATCAGTTGTAAAAATCGGTACAAAAGTGAAAAACATCCGTTTAGTTGAGGGTGACCATGATATTGATTGTAAAATTGATGGTTTTGGAGCTATGAAATTAAAATCTGAATTTGTTAAAAAGGTTTAAATGTAAGATTCGTGTAACAGAAGTAATTTGATCTAATTGTTTAAAGTCAATGGATGTGCAATACTTTTAAGATAGTAGAAGTTAACCATTTTTATAATAGAAAGACCTCATTCAAAGATACTTATCAAGAATGAGGTCTTTTTATTTTTGGAACTTACCTTGAACATACTCGTATATTTAAAAAATGATGCGAAATAAGCTGGGAGCATAAAAATGGGAATTTCTAAACGTAAGAAAATCAGCTTTTCATTTGAGAATAATGTCTTAGAATGGGGTTTATATTATTCGGATGTTGGGATTTCAACTATAATCCTACATAAGGATGTAGATTTCTATCAGTAGTCCACATTAAAACTGATGCGCAAGAAGTTCTACTACAATCATATAAAGTGGAACCTAATAGCATTATAAAATATAAAATGTTATAATTTGGAATTGATAGTTATTTGAAATTTACGAATTTTTATCAAAGGTAATTTCATCTATTTTATGTTGTAAACTGGTGTCATTTACAGTCATAGGTACATAATAGGCACCTTTCGCCTAAATACCTGGGGGGATTTAGTGAAATAAAATATAGGATAATAGATAGGGGGAGATGTATGGGCACGTTGAAAAAGATTATTAACAACATTTCAAAGGTAATCATAGGTAAAGATGAATCGATTGAGTTGGCTGCAATAGCTCTAATAGCAAAAGGACATATTTTATTAGAAGATGTACCGGGGACAGGAAAAACAACACTTGCGAAAAGTTTGGCTAAAAGCGTGGACGCAAAATTTCAAAGAATACAATTTACAGCGGATACTTTGCCCGGAGATGTTATTGGTCTTGAATATTTTAATGTGAAGGAATCGGATTTTAAAACGAGGTTAGGTCCTATTTTTGCAAATATAGTATTAGTGGATGAAATTAATCGGGCTGTACCGAGAACACAATCTTCGTTACTTGAAGTTATGGAAGAGCGTACTGTTACGATTGCGAAACAGACGCATTCATTACCAGAACCTTTTTTAGTAATTGCAACGCAAAATCCTCTTGAATCTGCTGGTACATTTCCTTTACCTGATGCTCAATTAGACCGATTTTTACTTACGATTCGCCAAGGTTATCCTACGAGAGAAGCTGAAAAGGAAATGATGAATCGGTTTCAAATGAATGATCCGTTAGAAACATTACACTCTATTATTTCAAGTGAAGAAATTATTATGATGCAAAAGCGTGCAAGAGAAGTGTTAGTAGGAAATGATGTGCAAGATTATCTTCTTGAAATTATTGAGGCAACGCGTAAGCATGAGCTAATTGAAATTGGTGTAAGTCCGCGGGGGACGTTGGCTTTTATGAGAGCGATTCAAGCACGGGCTATATTAAATGAAAGAGATTACTGTACGCCAGATGATATAAAGATACTTGCTGCATCTATATGCGCCCATCGTTTAACGTTGACAATTGAAGGGGAGATGAAAACAACAAAAGAACAAATCATGAAAGAAATTATTCATACGATTAATGTGCCGGTGGAGAATGTACGATGAATCAACAACTTGTGTATACACCTTTAGCGGAGCCTTTCGTAATAGGAGTTATGTCAGTTGTAGCCGTTATTTTAAGTGTATTTTCAAATAATCTACTCATATTATCTCTCGTATTTTTATATGTAATTTTAATAGGTGCTATGCATGTTTATATACGTAAAGTATCTCGTGTTAACTGGGAATACGATCAAGGAAATTCGAATGTTTTTATTGGTGAAACGAACAGGTGCAAAATAAAAATTTCAAACAAATCAATTTTCCCTATTTTTAATGTTGTATTCCGATTTAAATGTGAAAATAAGATAACTTGGAATCATGATGAAATAAATAAAAATAATAGTACAGGTTCAAATTATTATATGAATTTTAATGTAAAAGGAAGAGAGTCAGTTTCATTTGATTTACAAGCTGTAGCGTTAAAAAGAGGCATTGCGAAATGGGAAGAGGTTGAAATTGTTATTACTGATCTCTTTGGATTTATAACGAACCATATCACATATAAACAAGTTGATACGCCCTCCTATTTAGTCTTACCAGCTGTTCCGAAAATACAAGTTCCTGAATTACAAGAATGGTCACGAGGATTTCGAAAAGCGATGTCATCACCCTTATATGATGAAACGAAAGTAATGGGAGTAAAGTCTTATGAAAATGAAGATTTTCGTTCCATCCACTGGAGTGCAACAGCGAAAACAGGGACGATAACTGCGAAAAAGTACGAGCGAACGCAATCAGATAAATACGCGATTTACCTCAACTTGCAAAATAAAAGCGGTATTTCTTTGCGAAATGATATAGAGGAACTAATTGAATTAACGGCAGGCATATGTAAACAACTGCTCATGCAAAACTGTTCATTTGAAGTATGGATCAATAGTGTAAAAGATAACGGATTATTGCATATAAAAAATGGTGATAATCGGAAACATTTGCAAAATGTATTAAAGGTACTTGCCTCAATATCGGATCAAGATACACCTATAACTTCTTCTTATTTTTATACAGCTGGATTTCGGCGAAAGGAATTGGATGCGGTTCCTTTAATTATTGGTACTTCACCAAAGAAATACAGTAGAACGAATAAATGGATTGTAATGAAAGAATAAGAAGGGGCTTATGTCATGGTGAATAAAGCGCGGCATATGAAAGTGAAGTTGTGGAGTGTAAGAGCTTTAATCATACTTTTCTTTGCGATTAGTGCAATAACGTTATCACAAGGTGTTGTGTATGTGCAAGACATAGTAAAAGAACGTTTTTTTAGTGAAAAGAAATCTGAAAAAAATTATAAGGAGACTATAAACTACGGTGATACTGAAGAGTATGGAACACCTATAGAAGAGAAGAAAGTAGGAGATAATGGGGAGAGAACGACAACGGGTAAAAAATTTAAAGGTTTTGAAAAGGAAAGTTCATGGGGACACATGTTTTCTGTACTTTCAAATTCATGGATTAGTATAGTTTTTTATGTAATGATTGCAGGGATAATTATATATTTTCTTTATAAATCCGTTAGGAAAAAGGTAACGAAATCCGAAATAGAACAGGATAAACAATCGATAACAAATGAAAATACAGACAGAATCGAAAAGAATAAGAAAGTGAAGCATCAGTTAGAACAGCCGTTACCACCAAATACGATAAGAAAAACGTTAGTTGAATGGGAAAGAACTTTACCATTTCATGAACAGAGAAGATCCTATGAAACGATGCAACAGTGGTTAAAAAGAATTTGTAGAACAAGGGATATTATCCCGTTATATGAGTCTGTTCGTTATGGGGAAAAGACGTATACGGATATAGATGTGGAAGAAATAATGAAGTGGGTAGAGGGAGGTGGGAAGGTGGATATGTAAATATCCACCTTTTCTTTTTTTATACGGAAATTTGATTAACATGAATTATTTTCTTATATGAAACCGTATTTAAATAGGTAAACAAAATGAACATTATTTACTTATACTTCATTCCGTGTTAACCTATACTTAATTTTTATAAAATATACTTAATTTTTAAGTTTTTAAGGGTGTGAAAATGTAATGAAATCAGTATTGAAAAGCATACTTATTTCCTTTGTTTTTTCTGCAGTAAGTATGTGTTGGTTGCTGTTCTTATTATTCAAAGGGGAAGGAGACTGGTTATTGTCTTGGATAGGCGTATTAATGGCATATTTATCTTTATTATATACTTTAATAGATTTATATTGTAAAACTACATACGATAAAAAAATAAGTAAATGGCTTATAAAAACAGCGGTGACTAGCTTTAGTTTTGCTGTATTAGGAATCTCATTTTGTATCATACACGAGCTATTAACACCATGGAGTCTCAGTTTAATGGTGTGGTATTGGTTGGTAATGTTAGTGTTATTTTTAACGACCATACTATCATTAGTCAGTCTCGTATTTGTTAATCATAAAAATCATAATTTCACCGGTGTATATAGAATACTTATACTTCTAAATCTACTTCTTACGTTAGGACCAGTATTATGGCCACTATTACTTTCTATTATCGGAAATGGTATGAACGCTAGTGCAGGATGGTAAAGGTGAATATAGATTAGTTGTTTAAATAAAAGAGAACGTGTTTACATAAAAAATGAAAACACGTTCTTTTTTATTCATTTTAATACGAACACAATGACTCATCTTAAAATAATTAAGATAAGGTGAAATAAAAACGGGGGAGGTTAAGGGACTTTCCTTATTTTTTATGCCCTTTTTATTTTCATACATAATTCTTTCTCAGCAGATTGTATCAAACTTTGAACGTAAGTATTTCGTAAGGAATGGATAAGAAAAAAGAGAGTTTTATCATATAGGATAAAAGTATAGCTTGAATCAATACGATATGAATAGGGGAGAGAAAACCTTATGAAAAAATGTAATTCAATGAAGTTAGCGAGTTTGACAGTTTTATTAGCGGGTACTACTCTATTTACACCTGGTTTTACTGTAAAAGCAGAATCTACTCAAAATATTTCTCATTCGTCACAAGAACCTAATCAAAAGAATCGGAATGGATGGAAACAAGTAATGCAGGAAACACTACAAATTGGGGCACCGGGGGTATTAGCTAAGACGTCTAATAAAGGGAAAGTTAATAGTTATACTGCTGGCGTGGCGGATTTAATTACAAAGAAACCGGTGAAATCAGATTTTCGCTTTCGGATTGGTAGTGTGACGAAAACTTTTACTGCCACGACTGTTCTTCAATTAGTAGGAGAAAATCGCGTACAACTTGACGATCCAATTGAAAAGTGGCTGCCGGGTCTCGTGCAAGGAAATGGGTATGATGGAAATCAAATTACGATACGACAACTTTTGAATCATACGAGTGGTATCGCTGAATACTTAAAGTCAAAAGACGCTGACGTAATGAATTCGAAAAAAACGTATACAGCAGAAGAAATAGTGAAAATAGGCCTTTCTCTGCCTCCAGATTTCTCGCCTGGCAAAGACTGGTTGTATTCAAACACAGGATATGTAATATTGGGAATGCTAATTGAAAAAATAACTGGTAATAGTTATGCGGAAGAAATTGAAAAGCGAATTATTGAACCTCTGGACTTGCCAAATACGTTTTTACCAGGAAATTCACCCGTCATCCCAGGAAAGAATCATGCTCGTGGATATGTGAAAATGGAAGAAACAGGCGAGTTGAAAGACATTACGTATTATAATCCGAGTTTAGCTAATGCAGCTGGAGATATGATTTCTAATGCGGATGATTTAAACAAGTTCTTTTCATCTTTACTCGGTGGTAAGTTACTGAAGGAACGCGAGTTAAAAGAAATGCTTACTACAGTTCCTGTAGAAGGAAAAGGGGTTGGGGATGGATATGGTCTTGGAATCTATGAGACTAAACTTCCAAATGGTGTCTCAGTATGGGGGCACGGAGGATCAATTCCTGGGTTTATGACTTTTGCTGGTGGAGTAATTGGAGGCAAGCATACATTTGCTGTCAATGTTAACTCTTTAGGTCCGGTTGATATTCTTACACAGTTTGATAAAATGATGCAAGTTGAATTTAATAAATAGATGAAGAAAAAGCGAATAGGTTTCTGCAATAGTTGTAAATAAAAGAGATGCTTTTTAAATTTCACAAATAAGGACAGTATTAACATTCATGATATGGTATTAAGTATATGTAGAACATAAATATGATACAAGTGTATTTCAAAGTGCAATTCAATCTTATAGTTTAGTATAAAAAGGATGTAAGTTGCATGACATCCTTTTTGTTGTGGGACAAAGAGGTGTTGTTTGTTTTGAAAATTGTTATCTTTGGGAGTATTCCATATAATGAGAGGTATAGGGGCTATACAGGGGAGTTATGAATGGATAATACTTTAGTTTGTTAATTATTTTGTTTTAATAAAAAAGTAAATTGATTTGGAGTGAAATACATTGGGACAAAATCAGTTTAGATGGAGTAACAAGCAATTACGAGAACATGTTGAAATAATAGACGGTACAAGAAGTCCACACAAATTATTAAAGAATGCAACATACTTAAATTCCTATATACGTGAATGGATGCAAGCAAATATTTGGATTTATGATGACCGTATTATATATGTAGGAGAAAAGTTGCCAGAGCAACTATATGAATGTGAAGTCATTGATTGTGATGGAAAGTATGTTGTTCCTAGTTACATAGAACCGCATGCACATCCATATCAATTATATAATCCAGAGACGTTAGCGAATCATGCGATGCAATCCGGGACAACAACTTTTATTAATGATAATTTAACTCTATTTTTCACATTAAAGCGTAAAGAATCGTTTCATTTATTAGATGAATTTAAAAAGATTCCAGCTAGCATGTATTGGTGGTGCCGTTTTGATGGACAAACTGAATTGCAAAATGGGGAATCTATATTTAATCGTGAAGAAATAATAGAGTGGCTACAGCATGAAGCAGTTCTTCAAGGAGGAGAGCTAACAGCATGGCCAAAATTATTACATGGCGATGATGAAATGCTAACTTGGGTGCAGGAAACAAAGCGATTACAGAAAAAAGTAGAAGGACATTTCCCAGGAGCATCAGAAGCAACGTTAGCAAAATTAAAACTGTTAGGTACAGACTGTGATCATGAAGCGATGACAGGACAAGAGGCGTTAACTCGTCTTATGCAAGGTTACACTGTTTCTCTTCGAAACTCTTCGATCCGACCAGATTTAGAAGTTTTACTGAAAGAATTACTAGAATTAGGTGTGAAGCAATTTGATAGATTCATTTTCACAACAGACGGTTCCCATCCGTCCTTTTATGAAAACGGAATGACGAATGTAATGATTACTATTGCTATAAAGCAAGGTGTTCCAGTAATAGATGCGTATCATATGGCAAGTTATAATATTGCTCGTTATTATAATATGGAGCATATACATGGTTCGATTGCAACAGGGAGAATTGCCAATATCAATATTTTAGAAAGTAAAGAAAATCCAGTACCAACAAGCGTTATTGCAAAGGGGAAATGGGTGAAGCGTGACGGTGTAAATACACATGAAGCATTACGTATAGACTGGAGTAAATGTAAAGTAACTCCATTATCCTTAGATTGGTCCATAGAAAAAGAGGATATGACTTTCTCTAATAAAACGGGGATACACTTATTAAATAACGTTATAACAAAGCCATATGCTAGTGAAATCAACATAGACTGTGATGAATTGTCCACAGATCATGATGAATGTTTCCTTATGATGATTGCTCGTGATGGCAGTTGGCGAGTGAATACAGTTGTGAAAGGTTTTGCGAAAGAACTAGGTGGGCTTGCTAGCTCTTATTCTGGTACAGGTGACATCATTCTTATTGGAAAGAGTAAAGGAGATATGCTTACAGCTTTTCATAGGATAAAAGAGCTTGGCGGGGGAATGGCCATAGCTGAAAAGAATGAAGTAATACATGAAATAGCATTACCATTGCTCGGGATTATGTCTAATTTAAAAATGAGTGAATTAATACAAGAAGAGAAACAGATGGTGAAATTATTGCAAGAGCGTGGCTACGCGTATGATGATCCAGCATTTACAATTTTATTCTTTTCTGCGACGCACTTGCCTTTTATACGGGTAACGCCTATAGGGCTATATGACGTAAAAAGTGGAAGGGTAGTTGCTTCGCCGGTGAATGTAATAAATCAATATTAGACGGAAAGATTCTATGAAAGATTTATTTTATAGGATCTTTCTCATTTCTAGCATAAGAATATTGCAAGCCTCAAATGATACAGTATATAAATCATTTGAGGTGATATGTAAATATGAAAAAAACATTATACATTTTAAGCATATTTATTCTGTGTGTATCAATACAACATGTTGTACATTCCCAATCAGATGCACCAAGGTTATCTTCGGATTGTCTTGAGGAAAGGAAAATTCGAGATGAAAAGTATGTGAAGAATATAATACAGGACATTAAATCCACATTTAATTTAAATATTGATGAACATAGTTTTTGGGAAGTAAGTAAAAGAGATCTGGAGGCTGCCCATTTGATGTATGGTGGAAAGGAAAATGATTCTTATTATAATTCGCTAACTAAAATTTATGATAGTGGTGGATTTAGCGAGCAGCCTAGCTTATTTGTGAGGGCGCAAGAAGCATTTTTACTTTATAAAGAAAAAGATAATATAAATGTAATGAAACACTTAAACCTAGATGTTGAAAAAGGGGAATGGGTCGTTATAAAAACGAAAAAGAAGAAAGGGAAAAAAGTGAAATTTAAGCCGTTACAATGTGAAAAAGATTATTTAAAAAAGAGAAATGAATAACAAAATACTTATGAATGCTGTTTTTATTCAACGATATTTTGCTGTTAATTTGAAATAGAAAAAGGTAAACGAACATATTAGCTTTATGGAATATGTTTGTTTACCTTTTTTGAGAGATTTAAAAATTGGGGATATTGTTAGTTGAAAATTATATACTGGCTAATGAACTTATAACATTCAATGAATTTGTTTTTCATAAACATTAGATTTTGTGTCAAATGATTTATACATTGCCGAACCACCTATGTATATTTTATTCTACAGTATTTATAAAAGAATGTTAGCTATTCATAAGAAATATGATTGGCACAGTTTTTGCTTATATTAAATGTAAGGAAGGGAGATTGTATGTAAGGAATCTGTACTCGTAATAGTATAAAACAAGCTACTATTGCATTATTAATCATAGTTGTATTTATAGGGGAACTGTAAATACATATAAATAAGTAGTTTTTTGAAATTAAAATTCAGAATTTTCTTTTAAATTATTAGGGGGCAATGGTATGGTTAAATATTCGAAAATTTCTAAGTGGATTCTTGGTGTTGGACTAGTAACTATAACATGTAATGGTTTGCAAATTCAAGCAGAAACAAAAGAGAAAAATGTGAAGAACGTATTACAAATGGAACCGGTAGGAATACAGAAATCTGTTGATGAATTGGCACACCCTTCAAAAATACAAGAAAATGCATCTTTTACAAAACGGTTAAAATTATCGGATTTATCGCAGCGTCCACTAGCACCAGCCGATAATATTAAACCGTTAATTGAAGAAAAAAAGTATTCAATGGCTGAATTAAATCAATTAAATAATAAACAATTAACTGATCTTCTTGTGACAATTAAATGGTATCAAATTCCGGAATTATTTCAGTTTAATAGTGATAGTCTTAAATTCTATCAAGATGATAGCCGAATGCAAGCAATTATTAATAAACTAGCAGAACAAGGACAAGCTTATACGAAAGATGATTCAAAAGGGATTGAAACATTAGTAGAAGCTCTACGTGCAGCATTTTATTTAGGTTTTTACCATGATGAATTAAGCAAACTAAATGAGCGTAGCTACCATGATAAATGTTTACCAGCTTTAAAAACAATTGCAAAAAATCCAAATTTCAAACTTGGTACATCAGAACAAAATAAAGTAATTGCATCATATGGAAAATTAATTGGAAATGCATCAGCAGATGTTGAAACGGTTTTATACGCAGGTGAAATTTTTAAACAATATAACGATAACCTTGCAACTTTCATTGAAGACCGAACAAAAGGAGACGCTATATATGAGTTGATGAAGGGAATTGACTTTGATATTCAGACGGATATGTACACGACTGGAAAAGAGCCGAAAGATACGATGTGGTTTCGAAATATTGATAACTTTATTAATGAAGTAAATCGTTTTGCACTACTTGGTACAGTAACAAATAAAAACGGATGGTTAATTAATAATGGAATTTACTATGCTGGCCGATTGGGCAAGCTTCATAGCACGCCGACAAAAGGACAACAAGTTGTTACAGATGCAATGCGAGTTTATCCATATTTAGGGGAGCAATACTTTGTTGCGGCAGAACAAATTACTACAAATTATGGAGGAATAGATGCGAACGGAAAAACTGTAAATTTAGATCAAATTCGAGAAGAGGGTAAAAAGAAATATTTACCGAAAACGTATACGTTTGATGATGGAGCAATTGTCCTTAAAGCTGGGGATAAAGTTAGTGAAGAGAAAATTAAACGTCTATACTGGGCGGCAAAAGAAGTGCGTTCGCAATTTTATCGTACAGTTGGTAGCGATAAACCACTTGAAAGTGGACATGCTGATGATGTGTTAACGATGGTTATTTATAATAGCCCAGATGAGTATCAATTTAATCGTCAACTGTACGGATATGAAACGAATAATGGTGGGATTTATATTGAAGGGACAGGGACTTTCTTTACATATGAACGTACACCAGAGCAAAGTATTTATAGTTTGGAAGAATTGTTCCGCCATGAATTTACGCACTACTTACAGGGAAGGTACGAAGTTCAGGGATTATGGGGCCAAGGGGAAATGTATCAAAATGAACGTTTAACATGGTTTGAAGAAGGGAATGCAGAGTTCTTTGCAGGTGCAACGCGATTAGATAGTGTAGTACCGCGAAAAAGTATAATTGGCGGGTTATCTAATGATCCTGCAAAACGTTATACAGCATCACAAACATTAAATGCGAAATATGGAACGTGGGATTTTTATAATTATTCGTTTGCACTGCAATCATATATGTATAATAAGCGCCCAGAAATGTTTGATAAAGTGCATGATTTAATTCGCGCAAATGATGTTTCAAGTTACGATGCATACCGTGCTACTTTAAGCAAAGATAATAAGTTAAATGAAGAATATCAATCTTATATGCAAATGCTTATTGATAATCGCGATAAGTATACAATTCCACAAGTATCAGATGAGTATTTAACTCAGCATGATCCAAAATCGCTTTCGGACGTTACTTCAGATATTACGAATGAAGCGAAATTAAAAGATGTGAAAGTAACAAAGAATAAATCACAATTCTTTAATACATTTACACTACAGGGGACATATACAGGAAGTGCAGCTAAAGGAGAAGTTGAGGACTGGAAAGTGATGAATGAAGCAACAAATGATATGTTGAAACGTCTTTCAGGAAAAGAGTGGACTGGATATAAAACATTGACTGCTTATTTTGTAAATTACCGTGTAAATAATGCTGGACAATATGAATATGATGTTGTGTTTAGCGGAGTGAATACGGAAGAAGGTACGGCGGTAGAAAAAGAACCAAATAATTCATTTGAAACAGCAAACCCACTATCTTTGAATATTTTGTTAAGAGGAACCTTGAGCGATCAAGATCAGGGGGATAAATTTGTTATTGATGTAAAGGATCAAAAAGATTTACAGATTTCTGTTACGAACGAACAAAATCTTGGACTGAACTGGGTATTATATTCTGAATCAGATTTAAATAATTATGTAGCTTATGCAACAAAACGTGATGGGAATAAATTGCTTGGAAATTATAATGCAAAGCCAGGGAAATATTACTTAAGTGTATATAAGTATGGTGGTGGAGCAGGGAATTATACGGTGCAAGTAAAATAGTTTACTATAGTTTGTTTTGAAAGGCTACTTATTGTATTTTTTAGCTGAGTAAGGTATTTAATGTTAAACATTAAACTACTTCAATATACCCTTGTTCTAATTATAGAACAAGGGTATATTGATTTTATATTGTTAAATTAGATAACCTCATTAGATTTTGACAAGAAAATAATTAATATTGCTTGGAATTCTCATTCGTAAAGCATGTTTTAATCTTCTTAATGCTCTTTCATTTTTGTCTCAATGCTTGCTTTTAAATCAGTTGATACTTGATTGAAATACCCCAAAACTATCTTCCTAATATCATTGGATATAATTTTCAAATCACCAGCTAAGTTTTCAGCAAGATGTTCTTTTTCTATTGGTTTTAACTTTGCATAAAATTCACCAGCCTGCGTAAAGTCATCTTGTTTCGTTATAGAAGTTCTTTCAAGTTTACCTTCAACGTACCTTCCGTCACCGCTTGTTATTTGATTAGCAGGTGTCCAATCTTTTTGCTTGTTAATCGTTAATTTCCGAAATTCGGGACCAATTCTTCTTCTTTGAGAATCACTATAAATGTTCGCGCGTCCTTGCAACATTTTATCATCTGATAGTTCTGCACCATCCAGTAAATTAGAAGGGGAGAATGCGACTTTCTCTACTTGTTCCATAAAATTTTCAGGATTTTTATTTAATACCATTTTCCCGACTGGTATAAGAGGATACGTCTTTTCATCCCATACTTTTGTGTCATCTAAAGGATCATAGGATAGGTGTGCTTCATCTTTCGGATCCATGAGCTGGACATATAAACCATATTCCACTGGTTTACCATTTGCAATTGCATCATATAAATCTTTCCCGCTATAATCTGGGTTTTCAGCAGCCAGTTTATTTGCTTCCTCACTAGTAATGAATTGTACACCTTCAAATGGGTACCAATGATACTTTACATACTTTCGATTACCGTCTGCATTTCTCCAAACATATGTATTTACACTATGTCCTGGGATGCGGCGAAGGCTTTTGGCCGTACCATTATCAGAGTACAAACGGACAACGAAATGTATGGATTCAGGTGCTCTAGCGACAAAACTCCAAAATCTATTAGGGTCTATTAAGTTATTTTTAGGGGAAGGTGACAACGCTTGAATTGTTTCAGGGAAACGCATCGGATCGCGAACAGAAAAGACAGGAATGTGATTACATAATAGATCGAAAATACCTTCTTTTGTATAAAATTTTGTAGAAAAACCGCGTACATTTCTAGCAGTATCAGGTGTTCCTTTCGTACTAACAGCTAATGAAAATCGCACCATAACGGGAACTTTCTCATTAGCGTTTTGTAGGAAATTTAGTTTCGTATGTTCGGGCATTGGATAGATTGTTTGAAAATAACCGAACGCACCAAATCCTTTTACATGAACAGGTCTTTCTAAAATTTTTTCGTGAATAAATTCTTGTAACGCCTCGTGAAGCACACTATCTTGCTCTAGAACAGGTCCACGTGAACCAACTGTTTGAGAGTGAATTATAGCTTGTTCATTACGTTCTCCATTATCATTAAAGTCTTTCCCTAGTAAAGATTGCCTCTGTTTTTCATAGTTTTCATCCATCAATATAGCCTCCAAATCTTTTTTGTCCATTGATACTAAATATGATTTTATAGCCCTGATTATGTATAACACGTTAAGTTCAAACTAGTAACAGACCGCTAGATGAAAAAAACGCGTATGTAGTGGACCTGTTGAAATAGAAGAAATTATGGAAAAATGAATATCGGGAAGAACATTACTATTAAAATTTCAATCTTAAAAATGAATTTATACATGACTTTATAGAAAATGAACATAAATAAAACAGGGAAAATAACTGGGAGGAATGTAACATGTCGGATTGGTTTCAATTAGATAAAGAGTATATGATGTCAACGTACTGTCGTACAAAGCTTGCGATAGAAAGAGGAGAAGGGTGTAAGCTGTATGATGTGGATGGTAAAGAGTATATAGATTTATTTTCTGGTGTCGGAGTAAATGTATTAGGATACAATCACCCGAAAATCGTACAAACAACGATGGATCAAGTTACGAAGTCGTTGCATCTACCGTTTCATTTTTTAAATCCAGTTGCGATTGAATATGCAAAGAAATTAGTTGATTGCTCTTTAAAAAACGGAAAGGTCTTTTTTACAAACTCTGGTACGGAAGCGACAGAAACAACGTTGAAATTAATTGATAAATATAGAGCTATTACGCAGGAAGAACGTGAAGGAATCGTAGTGTTGAAGAATAGTTTTCACGGGCGTACGTTAGGAGCACTTCATTTTACGAGACAAGAAAGTGTGTATCAAAATTTTCCTAAAACATCGATCCCGGTATATGAAGTTGAGCGCGAGAATATAGAGCAATTAGAAGAAACAATTATAAATGAAAATCCAATAGCGATTCTGTTAGAACCTGTATTAGGAAGCGGGGGGATTTATCCATTATCGGGTGAATATTTACATGGTGTTCAAAACTTATGTGAGAAATATAATGTACTACTTATCGTTGATGAAGTTCAAAGTGGTATGGGGAGAACAGGAAAACTATTCGCTTATCAAAATTTCAATATTACACCAGATATTATTCAAATTGGTAAAGGTGCAGGAGGCGGGATACCACTTGGCGGAATTATTGTAGGTGAAAGGTTATGTGATGTATTTGCGCCAGGAGATCACGGCACAACATTTGCTCATTCATCAATGGGAACGGCTTTAGGATTAACTGTATTAAATACATTAATTGATGATGGGTTAATGCAAGAAGCTTATGAAACGTCACTATATTTGAATGACAAACTGCAAGACATTCAGAAAGAAAATTCTTATTATATTCAGGAAGTGCGTCATGCGGGGATGATGTTTGGGATAAGTGTGAATGACACGAATGAAAATGTGAAGAAATTACAGATTGAGTTAATGAATAAAGGAATGCTAGTCGATGTAACACAAGGGAATATTATTCGATTACTTCCACCGTATATTATTACGAAAGAGGAAATTGACGCATTCACTTATGAGTTTATTTCCTGTATTCATAACATAGCTACTACAGCAAGTATTTAAAAAAATATAAAAAAATATAAAAAGCTGAAGAAGGCGCTATTTTAGCGGCTTCTTCAGCTTTTTAAAATAGAAAATTACTTAACCTAGAGAGCATCTCATTGGACAAATAATTAATTATGTGAAACAATAATAACAGATAAGGAGACGTTAATTTTCCTTAAGTGCTTCGAATTAATTTTATTCAATAAGAGAAGGTGTGCTTAAAGAAGTTAAATTAAATAAGGAGCTGTTTTATTATATGCAACAAAATAATGATTTAAATTTTGAACCTCAAGACGTTAATATTGTCAATCCTAAACAAGCCAGGAAAGCAGTAGTTGCTACTGGTATAGGGAATGCAATGGAGTGGTTTGACTTCGGATTATACGCGTATTTAGCGGTAATTTTAAGTCAATTATTCTTCTCAGGTGTTGATAATAGTGGATTGCAACTTGTACTTACATTTGGTACATTTGCTGCAGCCTTTCTCGTTCGACCAATCGGGGGTGTATTCTTTGGTAGAATAGGAGATAAGTACGGCCGAAAAATCGTGTTAAGTACTACTATTATTTTAATGGCACTTTCTACATTATTCATCGCATTACTACCAACCTATGAACAAATTGGTGTATGGGCACCAATACTACTTTTAGTTGCCCGAATGATTCAAGGCTTCTCTACAGGCGGCGAATATTCAGGTGCAATGGTTTATATCGCAGAATCTTCTCCAGATAAAAAGCGTGGTATACTCGGTAGTGGTCTTGAAATTGGAACACTCTCAGGTTACATTGCTGCATCGGTAATTGTTACCATTTTGACGTTATTGTTAACAGATGAGCAGATGCTCAGCTGGGGCTGGCGTATTCCGTTCTTAATAGCTGCACCAATTGGTTTGGTCGGTTTATACTTACGTCGTCATCTAGATGAATCTCCAATCTTTGAAGAGATGGAAAAAGCACAAGAGGAATCTGAAGACAATGAACAATTTTCATTTATGGATATTATGAAATATCACAAAAAAGACTTCTTATTAAGCACAGTAATTGTCGCCTTCTTTAATATTACGAATTATATGATTCTTTCGTATATTCCTTCTTATCTAACTCAAGTACTTAAAGTTGAAGAAACAACAGGCTTATTAATTATTTCTATTACGATGGCACTTATGATTCCACTAGCACTATATTTCGGTAAATTAAGTGATAAAATTGGTAATAAACGTGTTGTGCAAATTGGTTTGCTTGGTTTAACTGTATTTGCAATTCCAGCATTTTTACTAATAGGAAACGGACATATTGCAGCTATATTTGCAGGTATTTTCGTATTAGGTTTCTTCCTAAGTGTGTATGAAGGAACATTACCTTCATTATTACCATCACTCTTTTTCACCGATGTACGTTATCGAGCACTTTCGATCTCATTTAATATTTCAGTATCGATATTCGGTGGAACTACACCGCTCGTATGTTCATACTTAGTTCATGCGACTGGTAACCCGCTCGCACCGGCATTTTATTTAACAGGTGTAAGTATTATTGGATTAGTTGTATTTAGTGTCCTATTCGTTACAACATCAGGACGTGCGCTAAAAGGTTCATATCCTACAGTAGAAACGAAGAAAGAAGCACACCAAATCGCTAAAGAAGACCCTGAAGAAACACTTTGGTGGCATGAAGAGTCATTAGAGATTGAAGCAGGAAAAAACGCCTCAATTTAAAAAGTAACGTAGAAGTATAAAAAGACTCCTATGAAAATAGGAGTCTTTTTGTTGTGTTATTTCTTCCTTTTTTTTAAACCCTTCTGATACATGTAAAGCTTATGAATTTCATCCTTAAATTCCTGCAAAAGTACGGTGTTTTCCTCATTAGAATAACGCACTGCATTATAAGCATTTATAATAATATGACTCTCAATATTTACATCCTCTTTACAATTTATTCTTCCTAACCATGTTTCAACAGTTTCTCCTCGCTTTCTATTTAAAGGAGGAATTAACTTACTCTCAAGCTTAAAAATTTCTTTTCGAATTTCATTATGTGGCGGCTTGTTTCGTTTAAATCGGTTTTGGGTTATACCTTCTTTATCGGTAATAATAGTAGATTCGAAGGCAGGCATATTTGGTAAACTGAATTGTTTTCGTTTTTTTATTATTTTCCAAACGACGTAAATAGCGATGGCTGCACAGGCTATGATGGTTATGCTATTTATAAGAGTTGGATCAAAAGGATGTGGCTCCAATCCATCCTTAATTGTAGGGTCTTTTAGATTTCCTTTATTCGACCAAAAATCATCTGTTTCTTTTAACTCGGCTGCTGAAAATAATGGATTAATAGCGTATCCGAACCCTAATGCAACTGCTTCTATGATAAATGAAAAAACAAGCCGAATGAAAGGAAACACTTGAATAAGTACTATACTCATTACACCAATTGTAATAATAGAAGCGAAACGTAATAACTGTTGATTACGATTTGCCCCAGTTAACCAAAATGTAATCATAATGTGTATAACTAATAGTAATAGCTTCCAGAGTGGTGGAAAAGGCGCATAAAATATAGCTGAAACACCAAACCAAACAATACCACCTAACGATTTTTGAACTGGATATCCTGGTCCAACTACATGTACGATAAAGAAGAAAAGCGGTAACATAATTGTGCCAAATAGAGAGAAAGGGAGAAAGATAGAACAACCGATTATTTGAGTCATTAACAGTATGACAAATCCAGTCGTTTTTTTCTTCGTGAATGTATGGATTAGAAATACACCAATATAGCTTAGTGCTAAAAATATAGTAATAGCTATAAGTTCGTCCCTTTCTGTTAATAACGAAAGGAGGAGCAGCAGAAAAAAGTCATTAACGTGATAGAGCCAAGTTTTCAAGCTTTTCCACCATCCCTTCGTTATTTATGAGAAACGTAGGTTGCGATAGAAGATAGAGGCCATTCTTCTGCAAGCCAATGTAAATCATTGTAGAGGATCGTTCTCCTTTTCTATTTGTATAATGAAGAAATCCTTGTTTCGGAATTAGTGTGCTATCGTCTGAAATACGTGCCAATTCCTCTAAAGCTTTTGCGTAATGTGTTTGCCCTTCATTTAATGGTAAGTGCAGAGGACCACCTTCAGCTAATACACTAATAAATAATTCAAACGGTATTTGATGCTTCGTAGCGTATTGACAAATGTATGTTGCAAAGGAAATAAGGTCTTCTATATTATCTTTCCAACCAAACCCGCGATCGGCAGCTAATGAAAGACAAATCGTCCAACTATAATTTTTTACAGGTTCATATTGCTTCGCTTGTAATGATTGCATTTTAGCAGATGCTTTCCAATGAATAGAACGGAAAGACTCACGTTCGTACCGTTTCACACCGATAATAGATGTTTCATCATTGTAAAAAGAAAAATTCGTTCGATAAGATCCATTTAAAAGTTGCTGAAGTTCTTGCAAACCTGCTACTTCTTTAGGAGAAGGGTACACAATAATTTCAGTCCGTAATTTATCGAAAATAGGTAAATGTACAGTTAAAAGATGAAAAGGATCTTTCAAAACGCATTCAAACTGTTCAATTTGAAACACACCACGCTTCGTAGCGGTTAATGTTAAATCCCATTTTTGCATGGAATGAGCAGGTTGTGAAAAAGGAAAAGAGAATAATGTTTTCGATATTTGATCAATTCCTTGATCTTTATGCGGCAGTAGAGACGGGTCTAAATGGAAATAACAAACACCGTTAACGAGTGGTATGTTTGCTCCATTTTTTAAATGAATGAAAAACTGTCCAGATTCATTAGGGAATAAACGAGTTGTTTGCTTCTCGTTTATCACTTGAAACTTTTTCTCTATATATGCGACATATTTATAAATGAAAATCGCAAATAAATAGTAGAAGAAAAAGAAAAACATAATGATTCGTTGTGGCATAAAAAATGTAAATAGTATCGCGCCTGGAACAGATAGTTGAATAATATGAAGTTGAAAAAATAAAGGTACAGTTACAACGCGCTGTCCATTCATGCTTGCTCAATCTCCACTGGTACGTCCACTTCTTTTAAAATCTTTTGCATAATATCATTTTTTGTTGTGCGTAATGCGCCTTCCATTGATAAGGCGATACGGTGATTCCAAACAGAAGGAACTAACAATTGTATATCTTCTGGTGTGCAATATTCTCTCTCGCGTAAAAAGGCTAAAGCTTGAACAGCACGTATTAAAGCTAATGTGGCACGTGGGCTTACACCGTTAGCGATATAATCATGATTTCTTGTAGCGTGAGCAAGTTTAATAATGTAATGTTCTAACGGTTCTGATACGAAAATTTCTTTCACTCGTTTCTGTGCCTCTAAAATATTATCTAAAGTAATAACAGATGTGACACTTTCTAGTGGTGCATCGTTACGGAAACGTCGCATCATTTGTAGTTCATCTTCAGGATTTGGATAACCTATAGAAATTGTCATTAAAAAGCGATCAAGCTGTGCATCTGGAAGAGGGAACGTTCCTTGTGATTCAATTGGATTTTGCGTCGCAATAACAAAGAACGGTTTTGGAAGAAGAGTTGACTGCTTTTCAAGCGTCACTTGTCGCTCTTCCATCGCTTCTAACAAACTAGACTGTGTTCTTGGCATTGCACGGTTAATTTCATCTGCCAATAAAATATTTGCCACGACTGGTCCAAGTCTTAACTCGAATTCGCTCGTTTTCGGATTGAAGTATTCAATACCTGTCACATCACTCGGAAGTACATCGGGTGTAAATTGAACGCGAGAAAAATTACCACCAATACTTTTTGAAAGTGTTTTCGCAAGTAACGTTTTCCCAGTACCAGGTACATCCTCAAGAAGCACATGACCGTCAGCAAGCAAGGAAACGATTAATAGATCGATAACATTTTCTTTACCTACAAAAACTGATCCTATATTTTCCTTCAATTTATTTATCATATGTATCATTCCTTTCAAAATATAAACGGATATTTCTATATTTTAACAAATTATTCAGAAAATTTATACGGTTTTTCAATTCAAATAAATAAATGAATATTCAATTATTAAATTATATTCTTGCATATTTTGGAATGTGAATATATAATATCGGTATACGATGTATCGCAAGTCGATATATCATGAAGCGATGTATCGGAGGTGGTTATAATGAATACGAAAGCGAGAAAATATATTCCGTTAACTGAGGCAACATATTACATATTGTTATCACTAGTGAAACCAATGCACGGTTACGGAATTATGCAATTGGTAGAAGAGATGACAAATGGAGAAGTAAAGCTCGGTCCTGGAACTTTATACGGGAATACGACGAAGTTATTAAAAGAGAAATTAATTGTTGAAGTTGCCTCAACAGATAGAAAGAAGTGCTATGAGTTAACGCCACTTGGTAAAGAAGTATTAGAGCTAGAGTATAACAGATTGCAGAGATCTGTAAGGAATGGGAATAGTATATTAGGGGAGTGAATGAGAGATGGAGACAAAGAAGGTATTCAAACCTTTCGCGATATGGAGCTTGGAAAAAGAAGAAGCTTTTTTAAGAAAAATGCATCAAAAAGGATGGGCTTTACAAAAGTATAATGTAATGTATAGGTTTAAGAAAACTGAACCGAAAGATGTAATATATAAAGCGGATTTTAGACTGGATTATAAAGATTCGAAAGAAAAACAACAAGAATATATTGATATATATGAAATGTGTGGCTGGAAACATGTAACGAGTTTTGCGAAATGGAATTATTTTTGTAAAGAAGTAGACGAGGAAAATGAGTTACCTGATATTTATTCAGACAAAGAAACGAAGATACAAAAACTTGTTGAATTGATACAGTTCGTTGCAATTATGTTTGTAACGTTAATCCCAGTACTTTACTTATGTTTTCTTGGAGTATCAGAATCAGGATTATATAAAGGTATGGTAGGGTTTTTAGTTTTTATATATTCATATGCATTTATTAATTTATTTAGGAAGCTTAAAAAGTTGAAAAAGGAAATATTTTAACAAAGGTTGTATGGGAATCACCATCTCTAATTTTTATATATGTTTATTTTGTTCATTCTTTTTTATATAATAAAAGACCAACTTTTTAATTCATAGAACTAACAGTTACAAAGATGATACCAGTAACAATACCTAAAAAAATCATAAATAAAGAAGAAATAATTAATAATAACGAACTAGCAATTAATATCAATTTATTAGATTTTTGATTTTTAAAATGGTAATAAAGTAAAAGACCACAAATAGTAGAAACAATCCATATTGTTAGACCGTAAGGCGTCATTATTTTCTTCCAATCGAAGATCCAAAAGTAAAAGATGACTATGTGACAAATTAATAGTAGAAATGTTGATGGAAGCATTATCTTTTTATTTAAAATCATTTGTTTTACCTCCCTTATGTAAATATTACCAAAAAGGTGTGGGTTTTAACATATAATAAGGAAGAAATACATTTTAATTAACTTATTAAACGAAAAAATCCCTTGTAGAAAAATCTATTTCTACAAGGGATAATCATGTTTTTATTAGAAAGATTGATTTTGAGCAGGTTTAATAAATTGCTCTGGATTTTCAACAAGCCCACATACAGCACATTGGACACGATAAGTAGGTCCTTGATAAGCCATATGAAAAGCATTCATTGTTTCATTTGTGTATTCCTCTTCTACTTGACCAGTTTGTGGATTTAATTTGACTGGTTTTACTTGTTGCTCAAGAATATTAAAGCGAGTGCGGTTCGTTTTACAACTTGGACATAGCATTGGTTCCATATGTATACACCTCCATTTGTAGCATTTCTTAAACTCATTAATTTTATGCAAACAAAAAAACTTTCTCAATATAAATAGGTGTTTAATGTATTTAAAATTCAGAAAAAATAAAATATAATAAAAGTACGAACTGGTTATGTCCAAACCAAATCTCCTGTTTTATGCCAATAAGCTGGGGGGCCGAGAAATCGGCCTCATTTTTTTGTGCTTATTACTATAGGAAACAAGGTTTTTATAAGACTTTTGTCGAAATTTTAGGGATGGATATAAAGGGGGAAGTAAAATGAATTTAAAAATGAAGTACATCATTTTATACGTAGAAAAGTTTGAGGAATGTTTAAAATTCTATAAAGATGTATTACAGTTACCGATAAAAGCAGAGCACGGTACATATATTGAATTTAATACGGGTACTACCATATTAGCGATGAATACGCGGCAAGACGTAAAAGAATTAACGGGACTACCACTTACAGAAGGTGAGTTACAATCTTCCCATTTTGAATTGGGATTCGTTGTCGAAAATGTACAAGAAACGATTGAGCAATTTAGAGAACATGGTATTACGATTTTAGTTGAACCAATTGTAAAGCCGTGGGGACAAACAATTGCGTACATTGCTGATCCAGATGGGAATTATATTGAAATTTGCAGTTCATTAGAATAGAAGGAGAAAAAGAGATGGGGTTTCCAAAACTAGAAACAGAACGTTTACAATTAAGAGAATTAACGCTGTTAGATGCAGAAACGATGTTCCGTTATTTTTCAAAAGAATCTGTTATACGTTATTTCGGAATGGATTCTTTCAAAGATATTGAGCAAGCAAAAACAACGATTCAAACGTTTAAAAATCGTTATGAAGAGGGAACTGTATTTCGCTGGGGAATTGAGAAAAAGGGGACGGGCCAATTAATGGGAACGTGCGGATTTCATTTAATTAATCATCATCATAAGCGAGCTGAAATTGGTTATGAATTAGATGATACATATTGGGGGCAAGGGTATGCAACGGAAGCGTTACAGGCAATTTTAACTTATGGGTTTGAAACATTACAACTTATAAGAATTGCTGCTGTTGTATATGTAGAAAATAAAGCTTCTCAAAAATTATTAAGTAAAGCAGGATTTCAAGAAGAAGGATTACTTCGAAAACATATGGTTCAAAATGGAGTTGCGCATGATACGATTTTATATTCTTTATTAAAAGAAGAGTGGAAGAAGTAATGAGTACAAACGAACTTATAACTATAATGAAGAAACATAGGGAAAATAGATTCATTTTAGGTATAGATGGTTTAAGTCGTTCAGGAAAAACAACATTTGTTGCAAATTTAAAGGAAAATATGAAACAGGAAAGCATTCCGTTTCATATTTTTCATATTGATGATCATATAGTGGAGCGTAATAAACGATATCACACTGAATATGAAGAATGGTATGAGTACTATTATTTACAATGGGATATTGAATGGCTTCGGCAGAAATTTTTTCGAAAGTTACAAAATGAAACAAAACTAAAATTACCGTTCTATAATGATGAGATAGACTCATGTGAAATGAAAAAAGTACAGATTCCCATAGTAGGCGTAATTATAATTGAAGGTGTTTTTCTACAGCGAAAAGAATGGAGAGATTTCTTTCACTATATGGTGTATTTGGATTGTCCAAGAGAGACACGTTTTCTTCGGGAGAGTCCGGAAACGCAGAAGAACCTTTTAAAGTTTGAGAATAGGTATTGGAAGGCAGAGGATTATTACTTAGAAACGGAATTGCCGAAGGATAGGGCGGATTTAATCATTAAATGATTTGAAAATAGAAGGTGAACATAATGAATATTTTATGGGATTTTGATGGTACGTTATTTGATACGTATCCAGTTTATACAAAGATTCTTTCTGAAATATTAGGTGATACAGTAGATAAACAAGAAATATACAAAAACTTAAAAATATCTTACTCTCATGCAATTCAGTATTACAATATTTCATGTGAACAGGAAGAACAAATTAAAATTTTGAAGGGGAAAATCACTGCAAAAGATATGAAACCTTTTGCAGGTGTGGAGGAAATTCTGAAATTTGCGGATAAAAATGTGATTATGACTCATAAACATAAGGCAGGGGTTATGCACATTTTAAAATATTACGGCTGGGACAAATACTTCGTCGACATGGTTACAATTGACGATGGCTTCCCCCGAAAACCGAACGCTTTATCTTATGATCATTTGCATAAAAAGCACAATATTGATTTAGCTATTGGTGATAGAGAGTTAGATTTATTACCTGCAAAAGAATTAGGTATTTCAACATGTATGTTTCAAGGGGATTGTGATGTAGCGGATTATTCTTTATCGTATTACTCGGAATTTTTTAAGGTAGTGATTGATAGAGAGGTTATTTTATAAAAAATTTAAATAAAACCTCTACTTTCAAGCAAAAAGTAGAGGTTGTTTTCTATGCTTTATAAAAACGAAAGAAAATTAACCCTTTCAAGAATTTAGAAGGAGATTGGTATAACGATTTGAATTATATATTTATAGATAAATCTATAGATGAAAAGATTTCAATAAAGCGAGTGATCACATGAGTATTTTCATTTTAGAAGACGATGTCATACAAGCACAGCAAATGAAGCGGCTAGTTGAAGAGATTTGCGAGAAATATAGGTTGCCCTTTGATTTTATTGAGGTGACTAGTAAAAGTGAAAATATTATTACTAATATTTCTAAGGCGAGATATGTCCCAATCTATTTTTTAGATATAGAGATAAAAAGAGAAGAGCGAAAAGGGTTACAAGTGGCGCAAGAAATACGAAAGTATGATACGAAAGGAATTATTGTGTTTGTAACGACGCATTCTGAATTTGCACCTATTTCATATCAATACATGGTATCTGCTTTAACTTTCATTGATAAAGGGTTGCCATACGAGGAGAGATATAAAGTTTTTGAACAATGTTTACTTCAATATGAAGCAAGAAATAAGCATATTATTCCATCCGATGACTTTATCGTTGAAAATAGTAATGCGACTGTACGGGTTCCTTTTCATGAAGTTGAATATGTTATGACTGATGAACCACACCGGTTAGCATTAGTGACGTTAGATCGAATCGTTTATTTTTACGGAACTTTAAGAGAAATTGAATTAATAGATGAACGTTTATTTCGTTGTCATCAATCATATATCGTGAATACGAAGCAAATGTCTTCTTATGATACGAAGCAGAAAATGATAGTTTTAAAAAGCGGGAAACGTATTCCGGTATCACGTCGTTTAGTGAGTAAAGTACGTAACATGTTAAAGGGTGAGATGTAATGTATATTTATGATTTATTTGCAATACTGCTTACTAGTATGTGTCATACGTTTTTATACATACAATTAATCCAGTACAACAGATTGTCAGTTAGAATGTTAATAGCTTTAAGTGCGGTATTCATTATTTTACTTGCTATTGTCGTAACAGTAACGAGATATCCAGAATTGAATAGTACGATTGTGTTATTTTTAATAAGTCTAGGACTAATGCAAAATGAACTAAGACTTAAGCATAATGTATATTTTGCACTAGTGAGCATGGTGATTATAACGTTAGTAAAAATGTTGCTTTTGGATTTAGGAATGAAACTCTTTATGTTAACGCCATTTAATTTATATTTATGGACAGGAAGTATAATTCATCTTACCGTAACGACACTTACTTTTATCGGTATTCTATTAGCGCGTAAAAGAATTCAAAAAATTGCTCGATATATAGTAAGTAGTCCGTTATATTATATAACTTACATATTATTAATTGTCGGGTTTATTATTGAACTAATTTTAACTCAGCCGTCAACTGAGTTTTTAGCAAGAATAAATCAACAATACAGTGAAATAAGTTATAATTCAGCGATTATTATTTTTTTATTATTACTAATCATTGTACTAATAAGCTCACATTTATCGAAAGAAAAGTTACGAGAAGAGCATGAAAAACGTTTAGATAAAGAGTTATTAGATTATGTGGAGAAATTAGAGAATATGCATGATGAGCTTGCTAGTTTCCGTCATGATTATATGAATGTATTACTATCGTTAGAAGAGGGAATACGTACAAAAAATGTGAAAGAAATTGAGCAAGTGTACTACGATGTTATTGCTCCCACATTAAAAACAATAAATGATCATGAACTTGATATCGCAAAATTATCTCGCATACATATTCCTGAAGTAAGAAGTGTATTAAGAGCGAAAGTCGGTACTGCCCAGCAGCGACAAATAAAAGTAATGCTCGATATACCAGAGAACATTGAAAGTGTTTCGATGGCGATTATTTCATTTATTCGCATCATTTCAGTTTTAGTAGACAATGCAATTGAAGAAGCAGCACAAAGTGAGGAGAAGATATTACAAATCGCATTCTTTAAAATGGATTCACGACAATATTTTATCGTGCGTAATAGTTCAAAGAGTGAAGGGATTGATTTGCAAAAAATTTATGAGAAAAACCATTCAAGTAAAGAAGGGACTAGAGGATACGGGCTATTCTCATTAAAACGTATCATGAATAAAACAAATAATGCGACATTAGAAACAACTTATGTAAGTCCTTATTTCACCCAAACATTTATATTAAAAGAGATGAAATAACCATCTATGATGAAAATGAAACCGAATAGGAAATAACTACATACTTTCTTCACTCATTTTTATACACTTTAAGTAAGAGGTGAAGCGAGATGAATGGTCTTATTTTTACAGCAATGATTAGCTTTGGTTTACCGCTTATTGCACTTTTATATGCTGTTTGGAAGAAACGTTATATTCCATATATGTTAGGGGTATTGGCCTTTGTTGTATCACAAATATTGATTCGTATACCAATACTGAATTATGTAAATGGAACTAGTACAGATTTTCAAATGTTTTCTGTTATGCAGCCTGTCCTATTTGCGCTTTTGCTTAGTTTATCAGCTGGAATTTTTGAAGAGGTAGCTCGTTTTATCGCCATGCGCTATTTTATGAAACAACGAGATTGGCAGTCTGGTTTTTTATTTGGGGCAGGGCATGGTGGTATTGAAGCAGTGTTAATAGTTGACATCCCAGTAATATCCCTATTATTTTCACAAACAGTCATTCAAAATGGTGACAGTTACTATTTCGGAGGCATTGAGCGTATTTTTGCGATGGTATTACATGTTGGGCTTTCCTTCATTGTATTGCAAGCTGTCGTCCAAAAGAAATTTCGTTATGTTGTATATGCAATTCTCATCCATGGGGCTGCAAATGCAATAGCGGGCATTATATCACTTTATGTACCAGGAAAAAGCGGGATCATTATATCAGAAGTTTCAATAGCAATTTGTGCGTTACTCGTTTTGAGTTATAGTTTCATTTTAAAAAGAAAGGGTGTATGAAAATGAGAAAAATGTTACTTATTATTATAAGTGCTATCGCGGCGTTTGCGCTTGCAGCGTGTACCGGTAATAAAGTAAATGAAAGTACATCAAAAAAATTTATTCCGAAGGCGGAAGAAATTGTATCATTATTAAATGAAGCAAAGTATAAAGAAGTGTATGAGAAATTTGATAGTAAAATGAAAGCTGCATTGCCAGAAGAAAAGATGAAAGATCTTACACCTATAATCGAGAAAGCTGGTACGTTCGAAAAAATTGAAAAACAATCGATTGAAGAAAACGATGGTTTATACACGGTTATTCTTGTAGCGAAATATAGTAAAGAACAACTGACATTTATTATAACTTATAATGATAGAGAAGAAATAGCAGGTTTAGTTATTAAATAAAAAACAGATACAGTGGAAGTTCCTGCTGTATCTGTTTTTTTGATTTAACCAAATTATGGTTATTTGTGCTAATATGAACTCATAGCTATATAGAAGGGGTGGGCTAGTATGAAAACTGAACTAGTTACTAAAAAGAAGTACAGTATAATAACCTACATATCTTTACTCATCGGCATTTTATGCTTTCTGTTCGTTTTTATAACGCCAACAAGGATAGCGAATGCAGGTAATATAGTGGGAGATTATATTACAGTCGCTCTGACAGTTTTAGGTATCATACTTTCAGTAATTACAATGACGAAAAAAACAGAGAAGAAAGGGATTGCTATTCTTTCATTCATACTGTCCTCATCATTCTTTATATTTTGGATTATCGCGATTATTTTAGTTTTGACTGGCCGAGTTAGTTTTGCGCCGTAATACCGAATAAAAAGAGTCCTTCATATGAGAAGGACTCTTTTTATTCGGTATCTTCCGGTTGATATTCTAAAATATCCCCTGGTTGGCATTCTAATGCTTTACATATTGCTTCTAAAGTTGAAAAACGGACTGCTTTTGCTTTTCCATTTTTCAAGATAGAAAGGTTAGCCATTGTAATTCCAACCCTCTCCGAAAGCTCTGTTACACTCATTTTTCTTTTCGCTAACATTACATCAATATTAATAATAATTGCCATATTATTCACCTCAGACCGTTAAATCATTTTCTGATTTTATATCTATCGCATCTTTTAATAGTCTTTGGAGAACGGCAGCAAAGACCGCGATTACCATTGAAGCAAAGATTAGGATCATGCCAATTATAATGATACCAGGTGCGTCATCTTTCTCAGCCACGAGATAGAAGAGTGGCATGCCTACTACATATAATATACTAATTGTAATAGCGCATTGCTTTATCTTTTTTAAACTTCTAACAGATAATTTCGAGAAGGCATTACCTTTGTCAATGTAGCTTACAAGTTTAAAGGCTTCGTATAGAGCGAAATAAAAAGGTATCACCGTTGCATATAGATTGATTAAAACAAGATATTTTATATATGCAATATCGGGATACAATTCTGCTGCATAATTCCCGATGTTAGGAATTGAAAATATACACAAAGCGAAAACAGGAATACCGATAAGGATAATAGCTATCTTTAAAAAGAGTGTTGATCCTTGTTTCATAAAAAGCACCTCATTTTTAAATTATCCTTTTAATTTAACATAAAATTTATTGTTTAACAATAAATTTTTATTCATTTTAATCGGATTTTTATTGATAAATATATGTTATTGAAGAGAATGATAAGACATTTTTATAAAAGAGGTTTGGCTTCTAATTATTTGAAAATAAAAAGCTATGATATGTACCGTTGCTTTTTAAATAAAAGAAAGTGAAGGTAATGATTGTTAGCTTCATGGAAATTGGGGACTAATAAAACATATATAAGTTGTGGAATGTAAAAGAAAATTATCTTTTTGTATATTTACGGAGGAAGAACAATGTCGAATTTAAGTTTACTCATGAAGAGGTTACTGTTAGTAGGAACAATTGCATTAAGTATGTTATGTACGGAAAGCATGATGAATGATCATACGGTGGGAGCTAAGGTGAAACAAGTAGAACGTCAACCGAAAAATGTAATCATAATGGTTATGGACGGAACGAGTTCTACAGCAACGACATTAGCTCGTTTGTATAAAGGGAAACCACTTGCATTAGATGAGATTGTAACAGGAGGAGTTCGTACATATTCGGCGGAATCAGCTATAACAGACTCAGCCCCAGCAGCTACAGCTTTAGCGACGGGGAATAAATCGAATTCAGGATATGTAGGTGTATTACCTTCTACTGTAAGTTCACCTGGTTTACAACCAATAAAAGAAGAGGACAAGTTACGGCCAGTTGCCAATGTTTTAGAAGGTGCCAAACGTACTGGGCGCGCTACTGGAATTGTTGCTACAGCTGAAATTCAGCATGCTACTCCTGCTGGATTCTCTGCTCATCATGTGAATCGTAAAAATTTTGAAGTGCTCGCGGAGCAACAAGTGTATCAAAATATAGATGTCGTATTAGGCGGGGGAAAAGCGGCACTTCTACCTGAGACAGATAGTGGGATTCGAAAAGATGGTGAAGATTTAGTAAAAGTGATTCAAAAGAAAGGGTACGACTTTGTTGAAACGAAAGAAGCATTATTGAAATCCAAATCTAATAAAATTTGGGGCTCTTTCTCACATAATGCCTTAGCATTCGATATGGATCGTGAAGCGACAAATCCAGAGCAACCAACACTTTCTCAAATGACAGATAAAGCAATTCAAACATTAGCAAAAGACAAAGCTGGTTTCTTTTTATTTGTAGAAGGAAGTAAACCAGATTGGGCAGCTCATGTGAATGATCCAATTGGGATGATTAGTGATGTATTAGCATTTGATAACGCAGTTGCCGAAGCATTAAAATTTGCAAAAAAAGATGGTAATACGATGTTAATAGCCGTAGCTGACCATGGTAACAGCGGTATTTCTATCGGGAATAGGAATACGACAAAAGGTTATAATATTACGCCGGTTTCTGCATACATTGATCCATTAAAAAAAGCGAAAATGACACTTGAAGGAACTATAAAGAAACTTAAATCTGACTTATCGAATGTAGAAGATGTAGCTAAATTATATGGTGTGGACAATTTAACTTATGATGAAAAAGAAAGAGTAAAAGCACCAAAAAAGAAATCGGAAGTAGGCCCAATACTTACTACATTATTGGCCAACCGTGCGAACATAGGATTCACAACAGGAGGGCATACAGGTGAGGACGTATTCTTATATTCATATGGTCCTCAAAAGCCATCTGGATTGATCCAAAACACGGACGTTGCGAAGAAGATGGCGAAAGCAATGGGCTTTAATTTGGAAGAAGTAACAAACAAATTATTTGTAGAAAGTGAATCAGCCTTTAAGCAGGATGGTGCAACAGTAACAATAGACAAAAGGGATGCAGAAAACTGGGTGCTCATAGTGAAACGTAATAATGTAAAAGCTCAATTATTTGTAAATAAAAATATAATTCGTATTAAGAATAAAGAATATGAATTAGGTAGTGTAGTTGTAGAAAGTAATGGCAAGTTCTATGTACCAGAAGAAGCAATCCGTTTATTCATAAAGCATTCTCGCTAAAAAATGCCAATTCCTAAGTACTAGCTAAGGAATTGGCATTTTTTGTGTAGATGAAATTTCATTCAAAAAAAGGAAAGAGAATCATAATTTCTAGAATGGACTTTCTGTAAATGTATCTATTTTATGTTTTTCACCCTTTAAAAAATATTTCTCAACATTTTAGTTCTTCAAAAAGATTGAATATTCGTATTATAACGAATATTATGTTTCTATCGGCAAAAAACGATAATTTGCAGACACTGGGGAGGAAATACATTGAAAAAGAAAAAGAAATTAAAACCTTTAGCGGTATTAACAACAGCGGCAGTATTAAGTAGTACGTTTGCTTTTGGAAGTCATGCAGCGTATGCTGATGCACCACCATCTTTACCAATTGATGAGCATTTAATACCTGAGGAGCGTTTGGCAGAAGCGCTGAAGCAACGGGGAGTAATTGATCAATCTGCATCACAAGCTGAGACATCAAAGGCTGTCGAAAATTATGTTGAGAAAAAGAAAGGGGAAAATCCTGGGAAAGAAATCTTGACAGGAGATAACCTTACGCAAGAAGCATCAGATTTTATGAAAAAAGTAAAAGATGCAAAAATGAAGGAAAATGAACAAGCGCAGCAGCCCGAGGTAGGACCAGTAGCTGGGCAAGGTGCAGCATTGAACTCTGGGAAATTAAATGGAAAAGTACCGACTACACCAGCGAAGCAAGCTGAGTACAATGGAGCTGTTCGAAAAGATAAAGTACTTGTGTTACTCGTAGAATTTAGCGATTTTAAGCATAATAATATTGATCAAGAACCAGGTTATATGTATTCTAAAGACTTTAATCGTGAACATTATCAAAAAATGTTATTTGGTGATGAACCATTTACATTATTTGATGGATCGAAAATTAATACATTTAAACAATATTATGAAGAACAATCTGGTGGAAGCTACACAGTGGACGGAACTGTAACGGAATGGCTTACTGTTCCAGGAAAAGCGTCAGATTATGGTGCTGATGCGGGAACTGGACATGATAACAAGGGACCTTTAGGACCAAAAGATCTTGTGAAAGAAGCATTAAAAGCAGCGGTAGCAAAAGGGATAAATTTAGCAGACTTTGATCAATATGATCAGTACGATCAAAATGGTAATGGAAATAAAAACGAGCCAGACGGCATTATTGATCATTTAATGGTTGTACATGCTGGTGTTGGTCAAGAAGCTGGCGGTGGTAAATTGAAAGATGATGCGATTTGGTCTCATCGTTCAAAACTAGGGTCGAAGCCATATGCGATTGATGGTACAAAATCTTCTGTTTCGAACTGGGGCGGAAAGATGGCTGCATACGATTATACAATCGAGCCTGAAGATGGAGCAGTTGGTGTGTTTGCGCATGAGTATGGTCATGATTTAGGTTTACCAGATGAATATGATACAAAGTACTCTGGACAAGGTGAACCTGTTGAGTCATGGTCTATTATGAGCGGCGGTAGCTGGGCTGGAAAAATTGCAGGAACAGAACCAACGAGTTTCTCACCGCAAAATAAAGAGTTTTTCCAAAAGAATATGAAGGGGAATTGGGCGAATATTCTTGAAGTAGATTATGATAAACTTCGTACAGGAATTGGTGCTGCAACATATTTAGATCAAAGTGTTACAAAATCAAAACGACCAGGAATTGTTCGTGTTAACTTACCAGACAAAGATATAAAAAATATCGAATCGGCGTTTGGTAAGAAGTTCTATTACAGTACAAAAGGAAATGACATTCATACAACACTTGAGACACCAGTATTTGACT
This sequence comes from Bacillus sp. BD59S, assembly GCF_007363175.1. Taxonomy (NCBI): domain Bacteria; kingdom Bacillati; phylum Bacillota; class Bacilli; order Caryophanales; family Bacillaceae; genus Bacillus; species Bacillus sp. BD59S. Next base: position 2,671,896 of record NZ_CP034686.1, on the reverse strand, counting down.
TAACAAATGCAAAGGAGGCTAAGTTTGATTATAAGGCATTTTACGAACTTGAAGCGAAGTATGATTTCCTTGACGTATATGCGATTGCAGAAGATGGAACGAAGACACGCATTGATAGAATGGGCGAAAAAGATGTAAAAGGCGGCACAGATACAACTGATGGTAAGTGGGTTGATAAATCATACGATTTAAGTCAATTCAAAGGAAAGAAAGTAAAACTGCAATTTGAGTACTTAACAGATATTGCAGTAGCTTATAAAGGATTTGCGTTAGATAATGCAGCCTTAACTGTAGATGGAAAAGTTGTTTTCTCTGATGATGCAGAAGGTCAGCCAGCAATGACACTAAAAGGATTTACTGTGTCTAACGGATTTGAACAGAAAAAAAATAACTACTATATCGAATGGCGTAATTACGCTGGGTCTGATACTGCATTACAATATGCACGTGGTCCAGTATTTAATACAGGAATGGTTGTATGGTATGCGGATCAAAGCTTTACAGATAACTGGGTAGGCGTTCATCCAGGTGAAGGGTTCCTTGGAGTAATAGATTCTCATCCAGAGGCAATCGTAGGAACATTAAACGGACAACCTACTGTGAAGAGCAGTACACGTTATCAAATTGCCGATGCGGCATTCTCATTTGATCAAACGCCAGCATGGAAAGTAAATTCACCAACTCGTGGTATCTTTGACTATAAAGGATTACCAGGAGTTGCAAAATTTGATGATTCTAAGCAATACATCAATAGCGTTATTCCAGATGCCGGACGTAAGTTACCAAAACTAGGATTGAAGTTTGAAGTAGTGGGTCAAGCTGAAGACAAGTCTGCAGGTGCAGTTTGGATCCATCGATAAAATAAAGTGAAATGAAGAGGAGCTGCCATAAGCCGGTGAAACGGACTTATAGCAGCTCTTTTCTGCTTGTAAAAAAGTTCTCGGTTTTAATTGTAAAGATTGGAAATGTATTTGATAAATAAAATGCTCAATCTGTTCAATTATAGCGCTATTTTGAGCGTAAGTAATTTGTAAGTATTGAGTAAGAAAAAAGAGATTTTTATAGTATATAATATTTATTACATCTACTTTTAACACCTGATACTAATAGTATGCTATAATGTGAATTAGCAACAAAAAGGAAAGGAATTAGAAAAATGACATTTGAAAATACTAAAAATTTAAAAAAACAAGTTGCTCCGTATGAAAAATCAACGATTAAAAAAAGTGTGTGGCAACTTATTAACACAGTCGTGCCATTTGTTATTTTATGGTACCTCGCTTATAAAAGTTTGTCTGTTTCTTATCTGTTAGCATTAGTTCCATCTCTGTTAGCTGCTGGTTTTATGACGCGAATTTTCATAATTTTTCATGATTGTACCCATTATTCATTCTTTAAAAGTCGACGTGCAAATAGAATAGTAGGTACATGTATGGGTGTGTTAACGTTATTCCCATTTGATCAATGGGGGCATGAGCATGCGATTCATCACGCTACAAGTGGTAATTTAGATAAGCGAGGTACAGGAGATATTTGGACGCTTACAGTCGATGAATATGTAGCTGCACCTTTTAGACTTCGTTTAGCATATCGTTTATATCGCAATCCATTCGTTATGTTTGGATTAGGTCCGATTTATGTTTTCTTGCTTAAAAATAGATTTAACCGAAAAGGTGCAAGACAGAAAGAGCGTATGAATACGTATTTGACGAATATTATTATCGTTGCTGTAGTAGCAATACTTTGCTGGGCAATAGGGTGGCAATCGTTTCTGTTAGTACACGGTACGATATTCTTAATAGCAGGTTCAGTAGGGATTTGGCTGTTTTACGTACAGCACACTTTTGAGGATTCTTATTTTGAAGAGGATAAAGACTGGGAATATGTAAAAGCGGCAGTAGAAGGAAGTTCATTTTATAAACTTCCAAAAATCTTGCAATTCTTAACTGGTAATATTGGATTCCATCATGTTCACCATTTAAGCCCAAGAGTACCTAACTATAAACTAGAAGAGGCACACAATAATACGCTTCCGTTAAAAAATGTACCAACAATTACACTTGCTACAAGCTTACAATCACTACGTTTCCGTCTTTGGGATGAGAAAAGTAACAATTTTGTTAGCTTTAAAGATGTCAAAAATATAATTAAAAATAATGTTTCTGTTCGGGTGAAATCAGAACTTTAATTTCATCATATATAAAACTCCCCTTAATCATTTTGATTTAAGGGGAATTTTTCTTTAAATGTACGTTTAGGTATAAAGAGTAGAAAACAATAAATATGTTATGTAAACAAAGTATCATTATAATTTATTATTATTGTGAATGCTATAATACATATAAAGTGTAAAGCAGCAGATTAATGATTAATCATAAGAACAGATACAACGTAATAAAATAATTCTTTCAAAGGGAAGGGGCAAATGAAAGATGTTGAATTTACGAGGGAAATACAATGAAGCGAAAGTATTTACTAATAACGTGGATGAAACTGCAACTGGGCAGATTATTGATCTTTGTAACCAAGAATTCGTAAAAGATAGTAAAATTCGTATTATGCCAGATACACATGCTGGAGCAGGGTGTACGATTGGGACAACAATGACAATACAAGATAAAATTGTTCCTAATCTTGTAGGGGTAGACATTGGGTGTGGGATGGAAGTGGTTGTAATTGATAAGAAAAAAGAAGAAATTAATTTCGATTATTTAGACGAAACAATTCGTAAATTCGTTCCAAGTGGTTTTTGTATCCGAGATAAAGAACATCGATTCTCAAAAATGATTGATTTTGATGGTGTGAGAGCACCATTTACATTACAACGTGCTCAAAAAAGTATAGGTACTCTTGGGGGAGGGAACCATTTCATTGAACTAAATGAAGACGACAAAGGGAATGTATATATTGTCATTCATAGTGGTTCTCGTAATTTAGGAAAGCAAATAGCAGAATATTACCAGAACTTCGCGTATGAACAATTAATTGATGTTACATCGATGAAAGATGAGATTATTAAGAGATTAACTGAAGAAGGGAGAGCAAAAGAAATACAAGAAACTTTACGTGAAATTCAGAAGCCTAAGATTCGTAAAGAACTAGCTTATTTAGAAGGGCAAGGATTCAAAGATTATATGAATGACATGAATATTGCTCAAAAGTATGCTGAGGTGAATCGTAAAGCAATGATTGATGAAATTGTCGCTAAAATGGACTGGAAAGTAACGGATCAATTTACTACGATACATAACTATATAGACATAGAAAATATGATTCTACGAAAAGGTGCTATTTCAGCTCAGAAAGATGAACGAGTCATTATTCCAATTAATATGAGAGATGGTTCAATTATTGCGTTTGGTAAAGGTAATCCAGATTGGAACTATTCTGGTCCACATGGGGCCGGACGTATCATGAGTCGTAAGAAGGCTAAAGAATCATTGAGTCTAGAGGAATTTCAAAGTACGATGACAGAGGTGTGGACTACATCAGTAGTAGAAAGCACTATTGATGAGGCACCAATGGTATACAAGCCAATGGATGAAATTATAGAAAATACAAAAGAAACGATAGATATAAAACATATTATTAAGCCGTTGTATAATTTTAAAGCGAATTAGTATGATAAAAGACCGCACATGAAGTGAAAATCATATGCGGTCTTTTATATATAAGTATAGTATTACATAGTCTCGCTAATTTTAGTTTCACTTTGAGTGTTAGTAGCAATTCTTTTCTTAACTTTAAAGTGATAGTAAGTGTAGCAAAAGATGATAAATGGGACAGTGCAATAGATTCCAAGTCGTTGTTCTGGGATAAAAATAAGACTGATTAATATAATGCCATACAATCCAAAACCAAGAATTGGTACGAGTGGATAAAGTGGCGTTTTAAATTTTAAGTCTTCTAATTTTCCGCCGTCTGCTACATAATGTTTGCGGAAAAAGAATTGAGAAACACAAATTGACATCCAAACAATAATGGTAATGACTCCGGAAATTGAAATGAGCCATAAGTAAACAGTTTCAGCAGCTACTACGCTTGTCAAAAGAGAAAAAGCAGAAATAGCTATTGTCATGATTAAAGCGTTGAGAGGAATCCCACGTGATGATAATTTCTTTAAAAATGCTGGAGCCATTTCGTTTTTTGATAAAGACCAAAGCATTCGAGTAGCAGCGTATAGTCCTGAGTTTGCGACAGAAAGAACAGCAGTAAGAATAACAAAGTTCATAATATCAGCTGCATATGGAATACCGATATTATCAAAAACAGCAACGAATGGACTCTTTGTTAATCCAGCTTCTTCCCAAGGAATTAAAGCAACAAGAACAAAGATTGCTAAGACGAAGAAAAACATCGTACGCCATATAATATTTCTAATAGAACGAGGTAAAGTTTTTGCTGGATCTTCACTTTCACCTGCTGCGATCCCGACAAGTTCTGTACCTTGGAAGGAATAATTGACTGTAACCATTGTTAAAAGAATAGCGGCAAGTCCATTTGGGAATAAACCACCATGATTTACGAAATTTGATAATAGCGGAGCTGGTTCGTCGCCTTTTAAATCAATAAAACTGAACATAGCGGCGCCGCCAAGGATAATAAAAGCGATAATGGCAGATACTTTTATACTTGAAAACCAAAATTCTGTTTCTGCATAACTACGAGCAGATAATGCGTTAATCGTGAAGATTGTAACGCCAAATATTAAACACCAAACCCACACAGGAATATCAGGAAACCAGCGCTGCATTGTAATGCCGGCAGTTGTAAATTCAAGGCCGGTCGTATTCGCCCAGCTTAACCAATACAACCATCCGATTGTAAAACCAGTTGCAGGATTGATAAACTTAGTGGCATATTCCTGGAAAGAACCCGAAACAGGCATGGCTACAGCGAGTTCACCAAGACATAGCATAACGAAATACATTAATAATCCACCAGCCATAAAGGCAAGTACGGATCCACCAGGTCCAGCTTGACTTATAATAAAGCCAGATCCGTTAAATAACCCCGTTCCAATCACACCACCGAGTGCAATCATAAATAAGTGTCTACTTTTCATCGTACGTTTTAATTCATTGTTTGTATTATTTACTTGCGCCATTGTTTTCCTCACTTTCGTAGTTGATAGAATAAAGTTTGATGTTTTTCCGTATTATGGAATGTATTCCGTGATGTGAAATCTTGTTATAATTTTCAGATAATTAAAAAGAAAAGTCAATATTTTTTTGTTTACGCTTTCAAATTATTGTTCACAGTATATTTTATTTTTAGAAAATTTAATAAATAGATTGATTTCATTTCGAATTTTTGTTAAATTGATAGGTAATTGAGCGTACTAACATATTACAAGTCAAGTAGAGGTGAGTTATGGTACAGTCCATTGATCGAGCAATAAGTATTATAAAGTTATTAAATTCTACTAATGAAAAAGAGTATTGGGCCATTTCTGATATAGCGGACAGAACACATCTCCCAGTTAGTACAGTACATAGACTACTTAACTCTCTAATCGAGCATGGGCTAGTTACGCAAATTTCAGAGACGAAACAGTACAAAATTGGACCAATGTGGATGGAAATAGGATTACGACAATTGGAGAAGGTAGACTACAGATCAGTCGCAAGAGAAGTAATGAAGCGATTGGCCTATGAAGTGGAAGAAAGTGTTTATTTGAACATTCCAAATGGAACACATTCTATTATTATTGAAAGAATTGATAGCCCTTTAAAAATTCGAGTTATCGATAACTTAGGGGAACAAATTCCACTTTCAATTGGTGCCGCAAATAAAACGATGTTAGCCAATATGAAACAGAATGAAATGGAATATATTGTTGAGCAGCTACTTTCTGCTTTACCAGAACAAAAGCAAATTCTTCTTGATCAAATAAAGCAAATAAGAAACGAAGGATATGCTGTCAGCTATGGAGAAAAAACAGAAGGGACAGCTTCAGTAGCTGCACCTATTATCGGATTTAATCATAAAGTAGTAGGAGCATTAAGTATTGGGTTAATTAGTCATCGCATTAATGATGATCGACTTTCTTTTCTTATTAGTAAGGTGAAACAAGCAGCTCATGAAATATCAATAAAAATCGGCAGTACATCAGAACTATAATTTTGATAACTGTCGTCATTTTTTATTCATATACCGGAATTCATTTTCATAATGCGGAAAAATAGGGGGATTTATATGTCAAAGTGGCAATCAAAAGAACAATTGATTCAATTATTAAGCAGTCTTGTTGAAATTCCTAGTATTACAGGTACAGAAGCTGAAGTGATATTGCCAGACTTCGTTGTGGAACAATTATCTGATTTACAGTACTTCAAAGAAAATCCGCACCATTTGCAAAAAAATCCGACGGGGGACGGACGATATTTTGTTACAGCACTAGTAAAGAAAAGCGATCGTACAAAAAATACCGTAATTCTAGTAAGTCACTTTGATGTTGTAGATGTACAAGATTACGGAGTGTGGAAAGAAGATGCATTCAATCCTAAAAAGTTAACTTCTATGTTTTATTCTCATAAAGATGAACTTCCAGATCATGTACGTGAAGATATAGAACATGGAGATTGGTTGTTTGGTAGAGGAACAATGGATATGAAATGCGGCCTCACGTTACAAATGGCAATGATTGAGCAAGCTTGTGAAGGAAGATTTGATGGGAATGTTCTTTTATTGGCTGTACCAGATGAAGAAGTAAACTCTGTAGGGATGAGAGCTGCTGTTCCAAGATTACTAGAGTTAGCAAGAGAACATAACTTGGAGTATAAAACGGTACTAAATTCAGAGCCTATGTTTTCGAGGCACCCTGGTGATCAAAAGAAATATATTTATACTGGTTCTATTGGTAAAGTGTTACCAGGTTTTCTTTGCTACGGAAAAGAGACACATGTAGGCGAACCTTTTGCAGGCTTAAATGGGAGTTATATGGCTTCATTAATAACAGCAGAATTAGAGTTAAATACAGACCTTTGTGACATTGTAGAAGGGGAAGCGAGTCCTCCGCCAACTAATTTACTTCAAAGGGACTTAAAGGAGGATTATTCTGTACAAATTCCGCATCGTGCAGTCACTTTATTTAATTTGTTTTTATTAGAAAAATCAATGACAGATGTGGTTTCATTACTGCGTCAAAAAGTAACAAAAGTAGCAGAGAAAATAGAAGAGTCGTATGAAAAACATGCATATCGTTTTTCTAAATATAATCCATTTATACCACCTAACCTCAAAGTAAATGTATTAACGTATGAAGAACTTATCGCTTATACAATTGAACAACATGGGCAAGAGAAAATAGATGAAATTCAATCTAGCATTATTAAAAATAGAGAAGATAAAGATGATCGTGCGGTAACGATTGATTTAGTAGATAAATTAGCCATCTTATGTAAAGAAAAGGCACCGATGATTGTACTTTTCTTTGCTCCGCCATACTATCCAGCTGTAAGTTCACGCAATAACCAGTTAATTAAAGAAGTAGTTGGAGAAATGGAAAAGTATGCACACTCCAATCATAATATTACATTTGAAAACCAAAACTATTTTGGAGGAATTTCAGATTTGAGCTATGTGGGCTTACAGAATCCATTATATTCAATGAGTTCACTTGTAGATAATATGCCATTATGGGATAAAGGTTACTCAATTCCACTTCAGGAATTAGAAGAGTTTGACGTTCCAGTATTAAATATGGGACCGGTAGGAAAAGATGCACATCAATGGACAGAACGTCTAGATGTAAATTATGCATTTGAAACGCTATTAGATATGTTACCGATTTGTATTGAAAAATTACTTGTTTCTAATAAAATTACACAAGTATAGTAGGGAAGGAATAAGTGAAATTATTTTAATATAATTAAAAGTTGAAACGGCCAAACTCAAGTATATATGCGTTTGGCCGTTTATCATGTAGTGAATTTCTAATTAACTTCATAGTTAACGTGATTTCTTATATAGTTTTACTTTTGCGTTTGACCAGATAGTTCAACAGACTTTTGTGTACAACGTTGCATAGCTGAAATGATAGCTGTTCGTAAACCTTTTTCCTCTAATGTAGCTACAGCTTCTATCGTTGTTCCGCCAGGAGAACAAACCATATCTTTCAATTCACCAGGATGTATTCCTGTTTCTAGTACCATTTTTGCAGAGCCTAATACAGCTTGAGCTGCGAATTTATATGCTTGATTTCTTGGCATGCCATCTAGTACAGCAGCATCTGCCATCGCTTCTATAATCATATATACGTATGCTGGTGAAGAACCACTTACAGATGTTACAACGTCCATTAATTTTTCACTTACAATCTCTGATTGACCAAAGCTATTGAAAATGTTTAGTACATCTTCTAAATCTTTTTCTGTCACCATTTTATTCGGGCATAATGCAGACATCCCTTCACCAACAAGAGCAGGTGTATTAGGCATTACTCGAACAATTTTTAACTTCTTATTAAAAGAATCCTCAGTACTTTTGATGCTTTTTCCAGCAGCAATCGTTATGATAATAACATCGCTTTTGATCACTTCTTTAATTTCGTTAATTACTGATGAGTATAAATCTGGTTTAATTGATAAAATTAAAATATCAGCATTTTTAGCGACTTCATTGTTGTTAGTAGTTGTAGTTATTCCGTACTTTTCACTAGCATTTTCTAAATTCGTCGTGTTTAAATCTGAACACATGATCTTATTTGAAGACACTATATTTTTATTTAGCATCCCGCCAATGATAGCCATCCCCATATTTCCGCATCCGATAAATCCAATTTGTTTGTCCATAGTTACTCAATCTTGCTCCTTTTATCATAAATTATATCAATTCGAAATTGCTATCTTAAAATAACAATAACATCTCCATGCAATATAAAGAAACATTCTAAGAGAATATATATCTTTTTGCAACAGTAAAAGATAAAAATCAATTATATTCGATATTCTGTAAATATATACACTATAATTTGAGGTTTTATATTTAAGTATATGTGTTAAACTTATATCGATTTGTATTTTCATTCATTAGGGCAATCATTTCATACAAGAGCTTGTCGCTCTATTTATTTTATAAAATACCTCTTGACACAAAAACAAACTATATCGCATAATATAAAAAAATTAGATTGAAAATCGTTGAAGGGAAATAGTACATATGTCTTCTTGCGAAAGAGAGTGGAATTCACCGGCTGAAAGATTCCTCGTATAGAATGTATCGAACCTATCCCTGAGTCTTAAATGAAAGTTTAAGCGTTCGCCTGCGTTATAGGCACCAAGTGGATATCTATGTATATCAATTAAGGTGGTACCGCGGAACAATGACCGTTTCGTCCTTTTTATTTTATTAAGGGCGAAGCGGTCATTTTTATTTTGCTCTTAAAAAGGCTAGGTGCAGCACTTATAAGAAAGCTGTATGAATAGAAGTGTAATGTATAAAAAACTTTAATTTTAGACTTGGGGGATAAAAAAGTGAAGAAACAGCGAATAGTTGTAAAGATTGGGAGCAGTTCTTTGGCGGATAGTCACGGAGGCATTTCTAAAGAACAACTTTCAGATCATGTTGCCGCATTGGCTCGATTGAAAGAGGAAGGGCATGAAGTTTTGCTAATTACATCTGGGGCCGTTGCTGCAGGTTTTTCTGCCCTAGGATATCCTAGCAGACCTGTAACAATTAAAGGAAAACAGGCTGCTGCGGCTGTCGGACAAAGTTTGTTAATGCAGGCGTACACGGAGGAATTCCGTAAATATGGTATTGTTACTGCGCAACTTTTGCTGACGAGAAGTGATTTTTCTAGAAAAGAACAATATAGTAACGCATACGCTACGTTAGGAGAGTTACTAAACCGTTCTGCTCTTCCAATTATTAATGAAAATGATTCCATCTCTTTAGAGGAGCTAACGTTCGGTGATAATGATATGCTATCAGCTTTAGTAAGCGGACTTGTTTCGGCGGATATGCTTATGATTTTTACAGATGTGAACGGTTTATATGATAAAAATCCTCAAAAAAATGAGGATGCGAAAAAATATTATTTCCTTCCTGAAGTTACAGAAGAAATCGCTTCTCTTGCTGGAGATGCTGGCTCAAAACTTGGGACTGGCGGTATGAAATCAAAAATTGATGCTGCAAAGACGGCGCTATCTCTTGGGGTAAGTGTATTTATCGGTACAGGATGTGGACAAGAGAAATTTGTTGATGTTTTAAAGGGGAAAGGTGACGGAACGTATGTCGGAAATGCCCCTCAAAAAGAAATGAAGATGAACAAGCAATGGATTGCCTTGCATTCGGTTGTTAGCGGTCAAATTGAAATAGACGCCGGAGCAACTACAGCTATCATTCAGCATGGTAAAAGTCTTCTTCCTGCTGGTGTTACAAATGTGTCAGGATTTTTCAAAGTTGGCGATGTTGTAGAAGTAATGACGCAACAAGGGCGCGTAATTGGAAAAGGACAATGCACATATAGCGCAGAGGAATTAAGAGAGATAAAAGGTATGCAAAGCCAACATATTCAAGCAAGAGGCGAAAGGCATAATTATGAAGTCATCCATAGGGATCATTGGGTTTCACTTTAAGAATATAGTTTTTTAACCTTAAAAAGGAGGAAATAAAAATGAATGAAGTGTTGGCAAAGGGGAAACGAGCAAAAGAGGTTGCTAGGGAACTTGTACTAAAATCTACAAATGAAAAAAACGAAGCACTTGCTATGGTTGCAAATCAATTAATAAATGAAACAGCTTATATTTTAGAGGAAAACAAACGAGATATAGAAGAAGGTAAGGCAAAAGGATTTTCTGATTCACTCCTTGATCGTCTTATGCTAACTGAAAATCGTATTATTGATATGACAGAGGGGATTAAGCAGCTAATTGAATTACGTGATCCTGTAGGAGAATGTGTAAGTGCATGGGAAAGGCCCAATGGATTATCTATTCAGGAGATGCGTGTACCACTTGGTGTTGTTGGCATGATTTATGAGGCAAGACCGAATGTAACAGTGGATGCTGCTACAATTTGTTTGAAAACAGGAAACGCAGTTATATTACGTGGTAGTTCTTCTGCTATTCATTCTAATAAAGCGATCGTTGCTGTTATTCACAGAGCGCTCAAACAAACGAGCTTACCTCAAGAAAGTGTACAGCTTATAGAAGATACAACGCGAGATAGCGCAAAGCAGTTGTTTACAATGAATGATTATCTAGACGTTCTTATTCCAAGAGGTGGCAAACAATTAATAGATACGGTAGTGAGAGAAGCGTCTGTTCCGGTACTTGAAACAGGTGCAGGAAATTGTCATATTTTCATTGATGAAACAGCGAATACGCAAATGGCAATTGATATCATTATAAATGCAAAAACGCAGCGACCATCTGTATGTAATGCCATTGAAACGATTGTACTTCATGAGAACTGGGCGCAGCAATATGGTAGCGAGTTGTTTTCTTCTTTGAAGGAAAGAGACGTGGAGCTACGTGGTGATCAAAAAGCATTGGCAATGGATTCTTCAATTGTACTTGCTTCAGAAGAAGACTGGGGGACAGAATTTTTATCTCTCACGCTAGCAGTTAAAATAGTTTCTTCTATAGAAGAAGCGATTCATCACATAAATACGTATGGATCTATGCATTCTGAAGCGATTATTTCAGAAAACGAGGAAAACGTCAGCAAATTTTTCACTTCTGTTGATGCGGCGGCACTTTATCATATGCATCAACTCGTTTTACTGATGGATCTGAATTCGGATTCGGCGCAGAAATTGGCATCAGTACACAAAAGCTACACGTAAGAGGACCAATGGGGCTTCCAGCATTAACTTCCACAAAATATGTGATTCGTGGAAATGGACAAATTCGAAAATAAAAATAAAAGACACTCAATTCGTTTGGGTGTCTTTTATTTTAAAAAGTATTTACCATACAAAAAGCCCAACAAGCATAGCGCTTAATAAGGAAACAGCCATTCCGCTCACAAGAAGCTTCCAAACATTTTTCCCGATGACTGATGATTTTTCGCCGCCAAATAATGAGTTGTAAGTTCCATAAATCATACCCACTGTACTAAAGTTAGCAAAAGAAGCTAGAAATGTCGTTGCAACCGCAACCGTATGTGGTTGTAAAGACTTTAAGTTTGATTTTAAATCCATCATCGCAACAAATTCATTCGTCGTTATTTTAATCCCCATTAATTCAGCTACATACATAGCGTCGCTGCCCGATAAACCGAGTAAAAAGGCGAAAGGACTAAAGATAATAGAGAAGATTTTTTGAATTGTTAAACCTGTTACGAAAAAGCTTAAAATCCCGTTTAAACATGCAGTTAATGCTACATAACCAATTACCATAGCTAAAATAACGATAACCATATTCATACCGACTAACATACTGTTTGAAATAGTAGAAAAGAAATCTTTCTTTTCATGTTTTGAAGGTGTGTAAACAACATCTTCTTCTTTCGAAACTTCCACAGGATTTAATACATTGGCTAAAATTAAGGCGTTAATACAGTTTAATGGGATTGCGCTGAAAATATATGTTGCTGGAACCATTGATAAATAAGCACCGAGAATAGATCCGCTGACGCTACTCATACTCATAATTCCAAAAGTCAGCAGACGATTTTCTTTTAAAACAGATAATTGATCACGAACAACAGCAAGCGCTTCGGTGTTTCCTAAAAACATCATTTGAATCGAAAAGAAGCTTTCTAACTTTGGTAAACGAGAAATCTTTGAAATAACTGCACCTACTTTATCAATAATCCAAGTTAAGATTCCGAAATAAGATAGAATATCGAAAAAAGTAATAACAAAGATGATAGGAAGTAATGCACTAAAGAAGAAATCAATGTGTGGACTGTCCATAGATGAAGGAAATGCAAATCGAATTCCTTCATTCGCACATGCCAGTAGCCAACTGAAAAAGGACGCTATTTGATTAATGATAATACTGCCTAGCTTTGTGCCTAACATAAACCACGTAATAAAAAGCTCCAATATGATGAGAATTACAATTGGTCTCCATTTTATATGTTTTTTATTAGGCGAACATAAGAAAACGATTAATATGACAACGAAAATCCCTAACATATTCAATATGAAATGCATAACAACAACTCCTTGAAGATTATTATTTGTATATAAAAAAGCTCCTATTCTTTTTAATTTAGAATGAATGTATTTTAAATTAAAATTTATTAATTCTAAAAATATAGAAGGATAAATTCGATGAAAATAGAATTTAATATATAGCAAACAAGGAGGGGATAAAAATGGAGGTCTATCACATAACGAGTAGAAAGAGGGAAACTTATAACGTTCAAGTGAAATATTCGATACTTTTCGAGTGTGCGCTTGGCATTGCAGCAATTACTCATAAGCGGTTAATTGATACTTTTGAAAAGAGTCAAAATGAATGGGAAGAAATGAAGCAATCATTAACAGAAGAAATTAGAGAGCACTTACAGTTTGTAGAAAAACATAATACGTGGAAAGCGTTACTTCAGTTGTTGTATGAAGAGGATTTTCAGGACTTAGCACAGTTTCATGGTAAAATCGATTCGCTTTCAGAAGTAGATTTGAAATATATATGTTTACCGTTTTTAGGGGAGAAGTATGAAGAGAAAAGACATTTAGCAGCAAGTGGAGATGTAACTGCAATATATGAACTAGAGGAGCTGACACAAGATCATCAGTTTTTCTCTACATATATTCGTTTTATATGTAATGTTGATGTACAAGTGCTGAAACCTCATTTAATCGCTGTAATGACAGGTTGGTATGAGAGTGTTATTCAGAAAGAGGAAGAAGAAATACTTTCTATATTAAAACGAGACTATGAAACAAAGGTTGAAATGAATAAAAAGATGAAACCAGAAGAGTTCGTCGAGTGGGCCACTGGTGGCGTGAACTATATGCCAGAACCAAGTGTTCATCACGTACTTCTTATTCCGCAAATGACGTACAGACCGTGGAATATTGAGGCTGATATTGAAGATACGAAAGTATTTCATTACCCAGTTGCAAACGAAAGTATCCATCCTGAAGATCCATATGAACCGAATTATTTTTTAGTTCAAAAGCATAAAGCTCTTGGAGATGAAGCGAGGTTACGTATTGTAAAAATGTTGTTCGAAAAAGAACGAACATTGCAGGAAATTACAGAAAGACTGCAACTTGGTAAATCGACTGTACACCACCATTTGAAATTGTTACGTGCAGCGAAGTTAGTGGATATACATGACGGAAAATATGTATTAAGAAAGAAAGCAGTACAGTCTTTAGCGAAAGAATTAGATATGTTTTTGAATAGATAATTAACACCGAGAATGTACATAAAGGGAGGAATATAAAAGAAAAGTTGGTGTATGAAATTGAAAAATATATTGAAAAATCGTTCGTTCTTTTTTATGTGGATTGGTAGTGCAATCTCTGAATTAGGAGGGGCTTTCGGAACGTTATGTAATTCAATTCTAGTATATGAGTTAACAGGATCAGAAATGGCTTTAAGTAGTATGTGGTTATTATATTTCATCCCATCACTCATATTGCAATTAATAAGTGGCCCATTTATTGATAAATGGAGCCGGAAGTGGATTATGATATTTTCACAATGGATACGAGCGTCTGTATTTTTATTACCTTTAGTGATGCTAGTTTCGGGTAGTATAGAAGTTTGGCACATTTATGTTGTTCAAATTGTAGTGGGACTTATTACACCACTTTATACACCTGCAAGTCAAGCAATTACACCGAGCATTGTAGGGAAAGAACAACTTCAAGATGCAAATGCGTACATTGATGGAATGACTCGCCTTATGATGTTTCTTGCACCAGTATTAGGCGGAGTAGTCATTCATTTCATTGGAACAGAACTTACATTATCTTTCGTATGTATATGTTTATTTGTTAGTGGCACTTTCTTATTTTATATAAAAGAAAATAGAATGTCGCAACCTATTCGGAAAACGTGGCTAGAACAATTTCTTCACGGTTTTACATATTTTTTCACAAAACCAATCATCGTTTGGCTCGGTATATTTCTAACTTTCGTTCAATTTGGAGTAGGAGTAACAATGGTAACAAACCTTCCTTATATAAAAGATGAGCTATCAGCGGGATATGCGGAATTTGGTTATTTTATGGCCGGATTCCCACTTGGCTATGTAGTTGGGTCTATATTAGTTGGTAAAGTAACATATAAAAGCCGACGTATACTTATGCTTGGAGGATTGTTTATAGGAGGACTCACATACATTTCTTTAGGGTTTAATCATAGTATCGTTATAGCGATAATAATTGAAGTAATAGCAGGCATTTGTATTTCATTTTTCAATGTTCATAACACGACGATATGCCAACAGTCAGTCCCGAATAAGATGATAGGACAAGTATTTTCAGTACGATTATTTTTCATACGATCCGCTATGCCGTTAGGTGTTTTATTAGGAGGCATACTAAGTGAAATGTTGGGAATAAGAGCACTATACTTTATTATCGGTACGATTATATGTGTTACTTCTTTAATAGGAATATTACTTCCGTATTTCAAATTTTTAGATGAGACAGTTGAAGAGAAAACAGCATAATTCAAATAATTATAACTTTTTAATTGAAAATAATTATCATAATCAATTATAATAGAAGAATACTAGTATTCGTAATAAAAAGAGGGAGTGGATTATATGTTTATTGAAACGAAAACATTTACAGTAAAAGAAGGTACATCAAATATAGTTGTAGAACGTTTCACTGGAGAAGGTATTATTGAAAAATTTGAAGGCTTTATCGACTTGAGTGTTCTTGTGAAAAAAGTAAGACGCGGAGACGAAGAAGTAGTCGTTATGATTCGCTGGGAATCTGAAGAAGCATGGAAAAACTGGGAAACAAGTGAAGAACACTTAGCTGGACATAGAGCGGGCCGTGGTAAACCAAAACCAGATCATATCATTAATGTGGATCACGCAGTTTATTATGTGAAGTCATCGAAAGCGGCTTATCAACAGTCGTAATATATATGTAAAGGTAGAGGATATTTGTTTAGTAATAAACAAATATCCTCTTTTTTGATTTATAGTAAAATATGGATGTGATAAATGTTTATTTGTAAATGGAGGTAAATGAAGTGAAAAGAATATTACTAATGACATCTTTGGCAACGATATTATTATCAGCGTGTAGTATTAATAATGTGAAAAAAGAAGTATTTAAGAATGAGGAAGAAAAACGTGAAAGCAGTGCAAAAATAGTAGAGCAGAAGGAGTATATCATTATTGATAAGAAACATAATGATATATTTCTAAAAGATGCTAGCTCAAATAAAGAAGACAGTGTGAAAGTAAGTTTAAATGATTTAAACTCAACAAAATGGAAGGCGCCTAAAAGAAACGGTATCCTAGATATAGGTGATCATATTTCTTTGGAAAAAGAAGAGGGTAAATATACACCTACATTAGTAAAAGATCTTGTTGGTGAAATAAAATATGATGGTACAATTAAATATAAAATTTTAGAAGCAACTAGTAAATCAGTAAAGTGGTTTCCGCTAAATAAAGAGAACAATGGAGGATATGTTCCGCCAGAGATGGTAAAAGTAGTGAACGCTTCGAAAATAAAAGCTGGAGATATTGTAACGATTCAAGATAAAACAAAAAGCAGTGAAGATGTAATTGTATATGAACTGACAATTGTTGAATAAGTATGTAGAAGATGAAAGATATAAGAGAAGTAAAATATATAGGTAACGAATAACTCCTTAATAATGTGTGTGGAGGTTACAAATGTTAGAAGCACAAATATTTAAACATGAACAACATAAAAAATTAGTGCAAACAATAGTAGCGGAAACCTTGTGTACGGAAAAGGTAAATGCATTCATGCTTATCGGATCTGTCGCAAGAGGTGACGCATATCCTGATTCGGATTTAGATTTCTATATACTTTTAAAAGAAGGACAAAAGAAGAAATTTCATTTTGAAACGAGAGAAGATATTTTAGTTGAATATAAGAGTGCGGATTTTAATCAAATTCAAGTAAACTTTAAAAACAATCCGATGGAACTATACTCATTTCTAGAAGGGAAAATTTTGTTTGATAAAAGCGGTGAGCTAAAAAAGTTAAAGGAAATAGCTACATATGAATTTGAAAACTATCGTGTTTCTAGCGACAAAATGAAGGGCATTTCTCATTGGTTGCATAGTTCGTTAATTAAAATTCAATCTGCTTTAAAAGCAAATGATGAGTTAAAAGCTTCATACATAGTTCAAACTTCAACTTGGACATTGTTAGAAGGGATTTGGGCTATTAATAATAAGCCAGTACCGCCAGCGGGATCTGTTTTAAGGTATATTCAAACTTTGCCGAATAAGCCAATTCATTTAGATGAGTTACTTAATCAACTATTTTTAGGAGATACAACAGAGCGCATTTCTTCAGCAATTGTCTTGATTGAGTGGGTTTTACACAATCTGAAAAATAAATAATGTGGCTATTTTGTATAGGTACATTAATATTTCACGTCGAATGGTTTATGTAATTACAGTCATAAAAAATGTTCTAGGCTATGGAGAAAAGTATTAGACTATAAAGCATAGTCCTAGACAGAACGCTTGAATATGTTACCTTACATATTTAAGTGTTATGAAAATGAGTCTACATACCCTCTGCTTAAAAGGAGATGAGTGAATGAAGTTAAATCATTTGAATCTATGTGTAGATGATTTATCGGAAGCGAGACATTTCTTTGAAACATTTTTCGATTTTCAATTTTTGGAGCAAAAGGGAAAGGCACTAGTAGTGATGAGTGATGAAAGTGGATTTATACTTGTGCTAAGCGATCCAAAAGCATTTAAGGGAAATAAGGAAGTTACGTATCCTGAAGCGTTTCATATTGGTTTTTTAGTAGATACTTCAAATGAAGTTGATCAAGCATATAATCGTTTAGTAGCTGGTGGCATTGAAATAGACAAGGAACCGTATACGATGAGAGGTAGTAGTTATGGTTTTTATTTTTCAATGTTTAATGGGTTATTAATTGAAGTGTCCTGCCTTGACTATAAAGATAGTAAGAAAGTTCAATAGCAATTAACAAGAGTAATTGTTTGAAGATGCAAATATAGCCCCTTATCCAGTTTGGAAAGGGGCTTGATTATTTTGTTTGTTTTTTAGGCGTATAAAAGGTAAACAAACAAGTGGGTTTTAGTCAGGAATATGACTTGTGAGAAAGCTTCTTTTTTAATCTATCTGAATTTCAAATTCAAGCACAGTTTGATCTTTCCTAAATGGCATATTGAGTTCTGTAAATCGTAAGCTTATTCCAGACAAATTATCAGGAAGGGCAGGAGATACAACGAATTGATAATTCATATGTCCATCAGTACCGCCACCACCTTTTGGCCAGCAGTCATATGTATCATCTATGGATAATTGGAAGAAACTATGAGGCTTATTTTCTTTAAAAGCTTCATTCGTGGAATCCCAATCGCTATATAAATAAACAACACTAGCATTTGCATATTGCCGAATAAAAGTTACGGTATACATGATGTCTTTATGTTCATAAGCTTTAAAAACAGGTATATGTTTTTTAAAATTAGTTGGTTCAACGCGAGGTTTAAATTCTGCTTCGTCCATCATGGAAGAGAATAATGAATTTAGATAGTCTGGATAAAATCCGTATTGCTTTGCCCATTTATAAATCGCTTCATCATGAGGAAAACCTGGGTTACCACCTGAAAGTTCTTTTCGTTCTTTTAATAGTGCACAAATTTTTTCATCGATAGTATATAATCTTTCATCGTAATAATCAGTAGGGCGTTCAAAAGACATTCTTCGCATAATAATTCCTCCTTTTCTTTATTTTAACAAAAAAGAAATAACCATACATTTTTAAGTGTAAAAATTAATTGAAAAACTAAAACCATTCGTAAATCAAGTATTATAGATTTAAAATGAAGTTTCATAACAAGGTCTATTTTGCAGAGGAATTGCTTATGCATAAAAAACAATAATGTATGTTGATGCAAGAAAATCTAGAGAATCCAGCATGTTTCCCATATGGTACAGTACGAAACTATTATAAGTAGTACAGTGATATAAATAGGAGGTTACCGCTATGACATCTATATTTAAAAATATGGCGTTCCAGTTGAAAACGGAACGACTCGACCTGAATATGTGGGAGGAATCTGATGCAGTCTGGCTGAGAAAATTAATTGGTGAACGTGGTGTGGACATGCCAACCATTGAATCTGTTCGTAGCTCTCTTATCGAAATGCGTAAGAAAGCAACTGAAAATGGTATTTCTCTTCTTACTATACGTAGGCGAGAAGAAGGCGATTTCATCGGATACTGTGGCTTAATCATAGGTCGTTCCACGCTTGAAGAGCCAGAGATTGCATATGAGTTGTTCCGAAGTGCTCATCGCATGGGTTATGCGACAGAGGCAGCATCAGCAGTACTTGAGGCTGCGATTGCTACGGGTCGCCATAGACTTTGGTCTACTGTAGGCGCTTGGAATACTGCGTCTTTCCGGGTATTAGAGAAGATAGGATTTAAGCGACATCACAGTACGTTTGGCGAACGCGGTGAGATTGTTTGGAACGTACGCGATCTGTAGAAATCTAATTAGAGTCAGAACAATTAAAAATATAAAAGAAAGCCCATATGTTACATATGGGCTTTTCCTTATAGTAAATATTGATTTTGTATTTATTAAGTGTAATAGACTATCTATTACGTTAGTTTTTTACATCATCATATAATTCCAGCGCCTCTTTCACATTCAATCCATTCTTCACAATACCATGTATTGCTTGAATCATTGCAGCTGGATGTTCAGATTGCCATATGTTACGGCCCATGTCTACGCCGATTGCACCTTCTTGCAGTGCATTGTACGTAATGTTTAATGCGTCTTCAATTGAATCAAGTTTTGGGCCGCCCGCGATGACGACTGGGGCAGGGCATGTGCTCGTTATTTTTTCGAATCCTTCGCAGTAATACGTTTTAATAATGTCAGCACCCATTTCGACGCATACACGGGAAGCAAGTGCTAGAAAGCGAGCTTCACGTTTTTGTAGTTCTTTTGCAACTGCGGTAATGCCGAGTACTGGCAGGCCGTAATCGTGAGCTTCTGAAACTACATTTGCGAGATTCGAAACTGTTTGTGTTTCATAGTCTGAACCGACGAAAACAGACACACCTACGCCAATCGCGTTTTGTTTTACTGCTTCTTTTACAGGGGTAACAATAGTTTCATTTGCTAAGTCTTTACCGACGACAGTAGCCCCGCCAGATACACGCATAACCATCGGAGTGCTGCAGTTTTCAGGAATGCAGGAGCTAAGTACACCACGCGTTAAAAAGAGAGAATCCGTATAAGGAAGTAAGTTTTTAACTGTTTCAAGTGGCTGTTCAAGCCCATGAATTGGTCCTAAAAAGTAGCCGTGATCTATCGCTAACATTACCGCTCTGCCATCAGGTAAAATAGTATTTAATCGATTTTTAAATCCCCAAGTCATTTAAAATCACTCCTTCGTTAATGTTGGATTTTCCGTTTGTACAGTATCTTTATTTGGTAAATGTGGTGACTTAATAAAAATAGCTTTAAAAGGTTTGTCAGAATGGTTGATAAGATAGTGAGATTCATGAGGACGAACTTGCAGGACATCACCTTGTTTAATTGGAACTCTTTCGTTATTCACATAGAAATCTATTTCACCTTCTAATGCATAGAAGACTTCTTCGCACGTAGTATGATAATGGTTTTGAAACTCCTGGCCCGGTTGAATGACAACAAGGCCAAGGTCAATATTTGGACCTTGTATTAAATATTTCGGCCCGTTATCACCGAAGCGATAGGAGAAGTCATTTTCATTCGCTTTTAACATACAGTTCACTCCTTTATGTAATGTGTTACAGTGCACCAGGCGCAATCCACATATGTGAGGTGAGCCCTTTATCAGCTAAAGCGAGCTGACTGTCATATACAGTTTTCCATGTTTCATAGAACTCTTTATATAGTTCGTGATTTTCAGTAATTGGTTCGAATGTTTGCTCCCACTGTACAAACTCTTCGGCAGTTTCTTCCATAGATGAATATATGCCAGCACCAACTCCAGCAGCAATCGCAGTTCCTAAAGCAGCTGCTTCTTTCACAATAGGTACTTTTACAGGAATACCAAGGACATCTGATAAAATTTGTGGCCATAGTTTTCCTTTAGCGGCACCGCCAGCAAAAATAACTTCAGAAGGGAATGTCCCTGTGAGATTTTCTATTAATTTTAAGTTGCCTAGTGTTACGAAGGCTGCATTTTCTTCAATAGCACGGAACAGTTCTTTTTTTCCGCATTTGTCAGCATCTAAACTTAAATTTAAAAAAGAAGGTGCGGCATGACGCCAAGAAATGTAGTTCATAACGTTTGAAAAAGTAGGGATAATGCCATGTGAACCGACAGGTACGTCTTTGGCTTGTTCTTCTAGTAATTCATAAGCATCTACACCGAGTTTGTCAGCAAGTTTCTTTTCCTCTTGGCAAAAAGCGTCTCGAAACCAGCGCATAACGAGGCCTGGGAAAAAGGCAATCGTTTCATATTGCCATAGGTTCGGAACGACGTGACAATTTACTCGAATCGCAGCATGTGGATCTGTTATTGGCTCAGTAACATTCACTTCTTGTTGCCAAAAGCTACCCCCGCATATTAAGGTTTGATTTGGTTTCACAACTCCAGTTCCGAGCGATGCCATTTGAGCATCTCCGCCCCCGGCTACAATAGGAATTCCTTCACGTAATCCAGTTAATGCTGCACACTCTTTTGTAACGTTGCCAATTACTGTACCAGCTTCATTTACTGTTGGTGAAAATGGCAAAGATAGACCGCACTCCTTAGCGACATCGTTATCCCACACTCTATTTTGCAAGTCAAAAATACCTGACGTGCATCCGTTTGAGGGATCAATTTGCAGTACGCCGCTTAATTTATACAAAATCCAATCATTTAACATCGAAAAGGATTGAATATTGTTGTAGATGTTTGGTTCATGTTTTTTAATCCAAAGTAGACGTGGTAAAGCACCTAATGAAAAAGTTTGCCCAGATTTTCTGTATAAATCTTCTTCAAGATGTGAGCGGATTTCTTTTAGCTCACTAACTTCAGCGGATGCACGGCCATCAACATTTGCACATGCCCATATTTCTTGCCCATCTTGATCATATAAAACAAATCCTTCCCGCATACTTGTAGCGCTAATAGCAAGAATAGAAGAGGCAGGGGTATTGCTTTTTTGAAGAACCTCTTTCGTGCATTCTTGTACTAGCTTCCAATTTTCTATTACATCAAAGTTCATAGAGCCTGGATAACGAGGGTCAGATTTGTGAATCCATTCTTTTTGACTTACTGCAGTTTGATTACCATGTAAATCAAAAAGAACTGCTCGAATGCTTCCTGTACCAGCATCGAAAGCTAATAAATGGGACATGAACAATCACCATCCTTTCGTAATAAGGAGAGGGCAGTCTCCTCATCGGTAATTAATGTATGAATAAACTTTCCTTTTAAGGCACCATAAATTGCATCTATCTTTTCTGTACCTCCAGCAACACCGACGACATGATTCATATTGCGCAAAATAGAGAGAGGCGTGCCAATTAGACGATTGTGATGCGAGAGCTCTAATAAATCGCCATTTGTATTATAAAACTGTCCTAAAATATCGCCTACGCCGTTTTGACTACGAATATATGTCATCTCACGTAGTGTTAATTTTTCTTCTTTTACAATCGTAGCGTCTTGAGATAATCCTCCAATACCGACAACAGCCGTATGCGCAAGTGAAGCGACATGAAGCATATCTTTTACACTCGGTTCTGATAGAATACTTTGTGCCATTTCGGTTGTAGACGCTAGAAACGGGGTAGGGATAATGTGAAGATCGCCTTGCATGTAATGTAAATAGTTTTGTTTTCTCGGGAGATAGTGATTTACTCCGCCTGTTAACGTTACGATTGAGAGATTAATAGCACTTTCGAAATGAATGTTTTCTAGCATTTTGCTAATGGTTTCTCCCCAGCCAATACCGAGTAAACCTCCTTGCTGAAGCTGAGTTTCTAAATATTGTGCAGCAGCTTTTCCGAGAGAAGCGTGATAATTGTTTACTGGGGTAGGGATAATAAAAGCATCTTTTAAGTGGAATTTTTTCATTAAGTCACGCTCAATACTTAAACAGTGCAAACCAGTCCCTTTTACGTGAAATGTAACGATACCTTCACTCCGCGCCTTATCTAATAACCGGACGACTTTATTTCTTGAAATATGAAGAAGTGAAGCGATCTCCTGTTGTGTTAATTGGTCTTTATAATAGTACCAAGCTACTTTCGTTAATAAATTCTCTTCAAAGTTCAGCTGAGTCATACTCTTCATCCCTTTCAACAATTGACCACAGCTTAAACATATGTGCCATATATTTTGTTTATTCCAGTTGAAACGATTAATAGTACGTAGAAAAAAGTGTTCTAGATATAAAAAAAGGAATATACAATGCTACAAAACAAGTAGAACAAATAATCATTTTCTCAAAAAATGTTCTGGATAAAGGCAGGTGACATTATGTGGAGAACGTACCTTTATTACAAGTAAAGAAAATGAGTAAGGCGTTTTTAAATCAACTTGTATTAAAAGAAGTGAACTTACAAGTAGAGCGTGGAGATATATACGCTTTAGTTGGGGGAAATGGTGCCGGAAAATCAACATTAATGAAAATATTAACGGGGTTATATTCGTATGATGATGGAGAAATGTATGTAAAAGGAACGAAGCAACAGTTTTCAAATTCGTCAGAAGCACACCGAAAAGGTATTTATTTAATACCGCAAGAACCGCTCATTTTTCCGCATATGACTATTGAAGAAAATATATGTATCGGGTTAAAAGAAAAGAAAAAGAAATTAAGAGTACAGATTCAGCAATTGATTAGCAGCTTAGGATGGGATATTGACCTTAATAAACTAGGAGGATCATTATCGATTGCGCAACAACAGTTGGTAGAAATTGTTAGAGGATTAATACGAGAAGCTGAGATTCTTATTCTAGATGAGCCAACATCGACATTAACAACTCACGAAATTAAGAGTCTTTTTGGGTTGATGAAAAGTTTACAAGAAAAAGGAATTGGGATGATTTATATTACACATCGCTTTCCAGAAATCTTTGAAATTGCTAACAAAGTAGCAATATTACGAGATGGAATGATTGTAAGTCAAGGAGATGTATGTGACTATACATATGACATGCTGATGGAGGGACTATTGCCAAAAGGGTATAAACAGAAAGAGAAAATAGAAGTAGTTCAAGAGACTACAAGGATGAAAAAAATATTAGAAGTGATTGATATAAATGGTCACGCATTCGAAAATATATCATTCACTGTACATGCTGGTGAGATTGTAGGTGTTGCTGGAATTATTGGATCGGGCAGAACGGAATTAGCAGAAGCGATTTTTGGATTGAAAATTATAAAATCAGGATCTATTTTATTAGATGGAAAATCAATTGATACATGCTCTTTGCATAAAAGACTAGACGAAGGACTAGTTTATGTGCCAGAGGATAGGGCGAGGAATGGAATTTTCTCAATTGCTTCTGTTAAAGAAAATATTGCAGCAGCAAGTTTACAGCAAAATAATCGCTTTTTTATAAATCAAGAAAAAGAAAGCGCTTTAGTTAATTCGTTTATAGAACAGTTCCGAATTGTTGTACAAAATATGAATAAAGAACTGGCATCTTTATCAGGAGGTAATCAGCAGAAGGTCGTGCTTGCGAAGTATCTCGCATGTGATCCTAAAATTATTATTCTTGATGAGCCGACTCGCGGAATTGATGCGAAAGCAAGGCTTGAAGTGTATGAGACGATAGAAAAAATGAAAAGGGAAGGACTCGCAATTTTATTAATCTCCTCAGATGTTGAAGAAATTGTTCAATTAGTAAATCGTGTATATGTAATGAGAAATGGACGATTTGTTTCTCATATGGAAAAAGAACAATTGAGTGTGAATGAAGTTACACGCCTTGCATACGGAGGTGTAGCGGAATGAAACGCATGCTAAAAATGCACGAAACGTCTATCATACTGTTACTACTAATGTATATAGCTATTGTAGGAATGATAAACCCTAGTTTTATTGAATTTAACTCGTTATCTTTAATGGTGAAATCAAGCGTTATTTTAGTCGTGCTAGCAATCGGCCAATCGTTCGTCTTATTTACAAAAAATATAGATGTATCAGTTGGTTCAAGCATGGGGTTAAGTGCAGCAGTTTGTGGGATGTTGTTAACGAATGAATATAATGCATTCTTGTCAATTCTTGCTGCTATTACACTTGGCGCTATTATCGGTTTCGTAAACGGGATTGGCGTTGCGAAGTTTCGTGTACCAGCCATTATTATGACTTTAGGAATGCTAGGAATTGTTAGAGGTACGATGTTAATTTTTACAGGCGGTAAGTGGATAGAAGATATTCCAAATGATTTTAAGCAGTTGTCATCTATCGTTATACTTAGTTTGC
Organism: Bacillus sp. BD59S; assembly: GCF_007363175.1. NCBI lineage: Bacteria > Bacillati > Bacillota > Bacilli > Caryophanales > Bacillaceae > Bacillus > Bacillus sp. BD59S. The sequence continues at coordinate 2,646,337 of NZ_CP034686.1, read as the reverse complement.
CGATAATTGTATGGGTTGTTCTTATTATTTTACTACTACTATACTTCTTTTTAAGGAAAGTGCCATTTGGAAGATACTTTTATGCGGTAGGTGATAATGAAGATGGCGCGAGACTTATTGGTATACCTGTTAATAAAGTGAAAATATATGCGTTTATGATTTCAGGCATAAGTGCTGCGTTCGCTGGTTGCATATTTGTTATGAATATCGGGTTCGTTCCAAATCAAACTGGTACAGGATTAGAATTACAAGTAATCGCAGCCGCTGTACTAGGAGGAATTCATTTAAAAGGAGGAACAGGATCTTTATTTGGAGCTGCATTAGGAGCATTATTTTTAGAAACAATAAGCAGTTCACTTGTCTTTTTAAAAATACCAGCATTTTGGAATAATGCTATTTCAGGTTTTTTATTATTACTTATCATCATATTGGATAGTGTTATGAAAAAGTGGAAGGCAGAAAGGAGGATGAATCTATGAAGTATATATACAGATGGGAAGGTGTTCTAATTGTATTACTTCTTATAGAATTCATTCTCTTTAGTTTGATAAATAGTGATTTCTTAAATATTAGTAATCTCCTTTTTAGTACAAATGATTTCCTATTTATTGCAATTGCGGCGATACCAATGACCTTTGTTATTGTAACAGGAGGAATTGATGTATCGGTCGGCTCAATAATGGGGCTCACTTCGATTTTGATCGGTGTACTTTGGATGCACGGAATACCTATGTTGTTTGCTGTCATAATCGCCCTAATAATTAGTTGCTTAGTTGGCGCTTTAAACGGAATTATTATAAAAATGACAGATGTAGAACCACTCATCGTTACACTCGGAACGATGTTTTTATACGGAGGAATTGCACTCGTCATTTCAGGAGGGGCAGGTGCTTCTGGGTATGAAGGGATAAGTGGTTTACCAGACGCATTTGTACAACTGGCAAGCGGTAGTTTTATAGGAATACCGAATTTATTATGGCTACTGATTGTATTAACAGTTGTATGTACTGTATTATTTCACCGAACGATATACGGGCGCCACGTAAAATTAACAGGTGCGAACGAAAATGCAGCAAAATACACCGGGATTAAAACGAAAAAAGTAGTCATCATCGCCTACATACTCTCCGGGTTAGGAGGTGGATTAGGAGGCGCTTTCTTAACTGCCTATTTCGGTTCCGCACGTGCTGATATGGGAAGTGAAACGATTTTACCAATCATTACAGCAGTCGTATTAGGCGGGACACTTATTACAGGGGGAAAAGGAAGCATTATCGGTACTGTACTGGCGAGTATTTTTATTGGGCTCATGCAGTATGGTTTGCAAATGACGGGTTTAACAAATGAACAATCCAACGTAGTAATTGGTATTATCCTTATTCTTTCAGTTATTATGAGACATTTCAAATTACATCAATTCACATTGGGGAAAAGAAAGAATTTGCATAAGGGGGAAATGTCATGAAGAGAAAACTAGGGGTTGTATTAATCGTATGCATTTGTTTAATCGGCTTTATCGCTTGTTCTAGTCAAACCGCAGATAAGAAAAAAGCTAATGATGTGAAATTTGTATTTATCCCAAAATTAACTGGGGTTGGCTTCTTTACATCAGGTGGTGAAGGAGCAAAAGAGATGGGGGATAAACTAGGCGTACAAGTGAAATATGATGGACCGTCTGAAGCGAGTGTTTCTGGGCAAGTAAAATATATAAACAATTTCATTAACCAAAACTACGATGCACTTATGGTTTCTTCTACCTCAGTTGATGGTTTATCGCAGTCACTGCAACGTGCTAAGAAAAAAGGCATGACGGTATTAACATGGGATTCTGATGTGAATCCGAAAGATCGTTCCTTTTATATAAGCCAAGGAACACCAGACCAACTTGCTAACTTATTAATTGAAATGACTTCCAAGCAAATTGGAGATAAAGGGAAAGTAGCATTTTTTTATTCTAGCCCAACAGTAACAGATCAAAACCAATGGGTAACGAAAGCGAAAGAAATTATTAAAAAGAAATATCCGAAATGGGAAATTGTAACGACGCAGTACGGTGAAAATAATGCGCAAAAGTCTTTGTCAGTAGGGGAGAACATATTAAAAACGTATCCGGATATTAACGCTATCATTTGTCCAGATGCAACGGCACTTCCGGCAATGGCGCAAGCAGCTGAAAACTTGAAAATGGATAAAAAAGTAGTGGTAACTGGATTTTCTACACCGAACGTTATGCGTGATTATGTAAAACGAGGAACAGTACAACAATTCGGATTATGGGATGTCAAACAACAAGGTGCACTTGCAACGTATGTAGCAAATGAAATTGTTGTAAAAGGGAAGAAGTTAAAAGTAGGGGATAGCTTTGAAGTAAAAGGCATTGGAAAAGTGAAAGTAGAGCCAAACTCCATTCAAGGATATGATTATGAGGCAGAAGGGAATGGAATTATCGTACTGCCAGAGCGAGTCGTATTTACGAAGGATAATATTGATAAATATAATTTCTAGTAACGAAAAAACGTCCGAATGTATCGGACGTTTTTATTTCTTCATTAATTATGAACCGTTTCTTTTTCATTTAATCCAAGGGTACGACCTGTAGAAGTGTGAAGGTCTTGGAATAATCTTGGATTCTCTGTTAATGAAATGCCGTAAGAAGGAATCATTTCTTTTATTTTTCCTTCCCATTCTACCATGCGGCTTGGGAAACATTTTTCTAATACTTCAAGCATAACATGAACGGCAGTAGAAGCACCCGGTGATGCACCTAGTAACGCCGCAATTGATCCATCAGCCGCACTAACAACTTCTGTACCAAATTGAAGTGTTCCTTTACCGCCAGCATCAGTATCTTTAATTACTTGTACACGCTGACCAGCAACTACAATATCCCAATCTTCACTTTTAGCGTTCGGAATGAATTCGCGTAATTCTTCCATACGTTTTTCGTGTGATAACATAACTTGCTGAATTAAGTATTTTGTTAGTCCCATTTCTTTTACACCAGCAGCTAACATCGTTAAGACGTTATTTGGTTTTACAGAACCAATTAAGTCAAGGTTTGAACCAGTTTTTAAGAATTTAGGTGAGAAGCCTGCGAATGGCCCAAACAGTAATGCTTTTTTGTTGTCTATATATCTCGTATCTAGATGAGGTACAGACATTGGCGGAGCGCCAACTTTAGCTTTACCGTACACTTTCGCATGATGCTGCTCTACAACTTTTTGGTTTTTACATACCATAAATAGTCCACTTACCGGGAAGCCACCGATATGTTTTGATTCAGGGATACCAGTTTTTTGAAGTAGAGGTAGGCTACCGCCACCGCCGCCAATAAAGACGAATTTAGCAGTGTGATGCTCAATTTTACCACTATTCATATCGTGTACTTTCACTTCCCACAAACCATTTTTCGTGCGTTTAATGTTTTCAACACTATGTTTGTAGTTTAGCTCGACATTTTTCGTTTTTAAGTAATCAAACAACATTCGTGTTAATGCACCGAAGTTAACATCTGTTCCAGAGTCAATTTTCGTTGCCGCCATAGGCTCATTAGATGTACGACCTTCCATAATGAGTGGAAGCCATTTTTTTAATGTTTCAGGAGAATCGGAAAACTCCATTCCTTGAAACAGTGGATTTTTTGAAAGCGCTTCAAAACGGTTTTTTAGAAACTCAACATTTTTTTCACCTTGTACTAAACTCATATGAGGTAGAGGCATAATAAAATCTTGTGGATTACGAATTAATTTGCTTTTTACAAGATATGCCCAAAATTGTCTTGAAAGCTGGAATTGTTCATTCACTTTTACAGCCTTACCAATATCTATAGATCCGTCAGATTTTTCGGAAGTATAGTTCAGTTCGCATAGTGCAGAATGCCCTGTACCTGCATTATTCCATTCATTAGAGCTTTCTTCCCCGGCACTAGCGAGTTTTTCAAAAACTTTAATTTCCCATTCTGGTGCTAATTCTTTTAGCAATGAGCCTAACGTTGCACTCATAATTCCTGCACCAATTAAGATAACGTCTGTTTTTTGCTGCATGTTGCTCATGATAATCTCTCCATCCCCTATATTGGCAAAAAAGAGTAGGTGTTTACTGTGTCTAAGCCGTAAAAAGAAAACACCGCCTAGGCCCCACCTAGGTATTTACCTTTTTTGTCTCAATTGTATAACCATCTCATACTCTATTATAATAATTAATAGACTAAAATATCTAGTGTTATCTGATAATTTTAAACTATTTAACGTTTTATTCGCCAAAAATCTTATTTAACAAGCTCTTTTAAGGTGATAAATAGAAAAAAATTACAGTTTGAAATTATCTCGAAAAAGCTTACGTATCCAAAAGCGGGTAGAAAGTATATCTTTTTATGGGATTTTTTGCTCTGTTTATTGTATGATTATTCTGAAATTTAAATGGAGGGATACACATGCGTACACAAGAACAAATCGCAAACTTATTTCGAAATTTTTCAATAAAGGAATGTAAAGGGTCAAGTGACTTATATGAATACTTAGCAATACAAATTGCTGAAGATGAGGAAGTACTTACACTATCTTCCTACGCTCAAGCAGGTCAACCAGTCCCAAACTTATTATTAGGTGCAGTACATTATTTATTATTAGCAGGGAAAGAACATCATTTAAAAACGTATTATAGTAGCTTAGTTGAACATGCTAATACAGATTTAGATCAAGCTTTTGGTCATTTTAAAGATTTCTGTAAAATGTACAGAGAGGAAATCATTACTTTATTACAAACGAAACTTGTTCAAACGAATGAAGTAAGACGATGTGCGTACTTATATCCAAGTTTCAGTTACATATTTAACAAAGTGAATAAACCGTTAGCGTTAATAGAAATTGGGACAAGTTCTGGATTACAACTATTTTGGGACCAATATAGCTATTCGTACGGTACAGATGAAACATACGGAAATATAAATTCGAATGTACATGTAACTTCTGAAATAAGAGGGGAGAATGTGCCTCAACTTTTAAAAGAAAGTCCACCTGTCGTAGAAAGAATCGGATTAGATTTACATGTAAATGATTTACATAGTAACGAAGATTATTTATGGCTACGTGCACTTGTTTGGCCAGAACATAAGGAAAGGCTTGAACTCTTTGACAAAGCTGCATCTTTAGTAAAAAATGAATCTGTTCAATTAGTAGAAGGAGACGGCGTGGACCTATTACCATCTATTATTGAACGAATAAGTAGCGATGCTGTTATCTGTATTTTCCATACACACGTCGCCAATCAAATACCTGAACAAGTAAAACGTAAGTTAGAAAAACAAATCCAAGAAATTGGCGCAAAACGTGATGTATTCCACCTGTATAACAACATGTGGGATCGTGACCTTCATATTGATTATTATATTAACGGAAACGAATATCGTGAAACGGTTGGAGAAACAGAAGGGCATGGGAGATGGTTTAGCTGGAAACTTGGGAATGAGACGCTTTGTTAATATTTGAGAAATTTTTATTTTCAAGAAATTAGATAATGAAATTCCAGAAAATGAAAGTAACTAGTTACTTTCATTTTTCTTTTGTGATAATATGTTAGTAATTACTTACTTACATATTGAATGGAGGAATAAAAATGGGGAAATTAACAGCACGAGAAAAAGTTATGGAAGCTGCTACGCTATTATTCGGAGAAAAGGGCTATACAGCGACAACAATTCGTGAAGTGGCAGAAAAAGCGGGAGTAAGCGAGTTAACGATATTTCGTAATTTTAAAAATAAGGAAAATCTTTTTAGGGAGAGTATTATTTTACGGACGACACCAGTGGCCTTGTTAGAGGAAATAGAAGAGCAATTTACTGGTGATTTACAAAAGGACCTTACGAAAGTGGCAGAAACATATATTCAAACCAATTTGCCAAAGCTGAACTATATTTGGGCTGCGTTAATAGAATCAAGACAAAATAGTGAAATGAAAACATTACTACATGAGTTAAATTCACATTTAGTGAATCACTTAGAAAAATATTTAAAGCAACTTGGGGAGGCGGGACACATTTCTCCTTGTAATTATCGTTTGATAGCGAACATGTTTTATGGACAACTGTTTTTATACATTATGAACGTTAGTATAACGGAAGAAAAAATTCAGTTAGAAGAATATATAGAGACGTGTGTAAATTTATTTATGAATGGAATTTCAAATAAAGAAAACGAATAGGGGTGAGAGAATTGCAGAATACATTTGCATTAATAGCTTTAATTGCAGGCTTTTTTATGGCAATTTTAGATTCAAATATTGTGAATATCGCATTACCAGAAATGACAAAGACATTTCATACGTCAATTGATACAATTTCATGGATTGCTAATAGTTATAATGTCGCCTTTGTATCGTGTTTATTAATTGCAGCACGTCTGGCTGACCAGTTTGGTCGCAAGAAGCTGTATATTATTGGTTTATTGGGGTTTTCTGTTAGTTCGTTTATGTGTGGTATAGCCACTTCTTTTCATACATTAGTAGCTTTTAGGATAATACAAGGAATTTCCGCCGCAGTTATCGTACCAGTTGCTATGCCATTAGGCCTTAATTTAGTACCGAAAGAGAAACAAGGTATGATAGGAGGCATCATGGGAGCTTTTGGGGGATTAGCAGCGGCAATTGGCCCTTCACTTGGAGGTGTTTTAACTGACAAATTAAATTGGAGTTGGGTGTTTTTTATTAATATACCAGTTGGTATTTTATCTTTCATCTTCGTGATTCTTTGTATTAAGGAATCGTATGATCATGCTGCAAGCTCAAAAATAGATTGGGCAGGTATGATGACTTCTGCATCTGCACTATGCTTACTCGTATATGCACTCATACAAGTAAATACAAATCATTTAAGCACGATAAGCTTAATACTTCTTTTTATACTCTCACTCATAGGCTTTATATTATTTTTTATTATTGAAAAGAAAACTGAAAATCCAATGTTGCCATTACAGTTATTCACAAATAAAGAGTTTTCAGTCTCGAATTTTTCTTTATTCTTTGTTGGAATGGGATTAATGAATTTTTTGTTTATACTTGCTTTTTATTTCGTTCAAGTAGGAGGTATGTCTGAATTGCAGTCAGGTTTAATAATTAGCACGCTAGCGATTGTTTCAATGATTGTTACAACAATAGTAACACCAATTGCAGCAAAGCGGGGAAGTTCATTAATAGGCAGTATAGGTCTACTAACATTTATCATAGCATCATATTTATTTAGTCAAATAGATTCCAACTTTACTACATGGGATTACCTTTGGCGATTAATGATTGTTGGGATTGGAACTGGCTGCACATTAGCACCGTATACAACAACGGCAGTTTTAAGTGTGCCTATTGAAAAGTCAGGTGTTGCTGCAAGTATATGTAATATTTCAAGAACAGTTGGAAGTATTGTTGGGGTAGCTATACTGGTGATGTTTCTGAATCATCAGTTGTTAGTTGAAAAAGAGAAGGTAAATAGAGAAGCAGTAACTGTAATTAAAAAAAGTGATTTGTCAAATTTAGAAAGGGAACAGGTATTGCAAGCCATAAATAAAAAACAACAGATAGTATTAAAAACAGATGAGGAGGGGAAGATTTACAAGCAACTAAAGGAAAAATATAAGCAAGGAATTATTCGTAGTTATAATTTAGTATTTTTAATGGGGAGTATTATATTTTTTATCCCTTTTACTTTTAATATAGGAAGAGTCATTATAAATAAAAAGAGAAGTAAAAGAGTTATATCTTATGCTTCATAATATTGTTATGTAAATAAAATAATATTTATACTAAACTGCTAAATAAACAATATAATATGCATGTTTATTTAGCAGTTTGAAAATAGTATTTAAATAATTAAAAAGGCGGAATACTTTGAGGGAAGTTAAAAACATTTTTTGGATCATATTTTGCTTTTACTTCCATTAATCGGTCAAAGTTGCAACTAAAGTATGCATCTGGCCAATTTTTAATGGATAGGTCAGGAGTATTAACATAGACACCTTTTGTAAATGGAAGCATTGCTAAGCGGAAGTCTTCAACCCATCGAATACTTCCACCAGCACCTTCTGGTTGCTCCCAAGTAGTGAATATTGACATGTTTGATAGTGCTTTTCGGTAAAAGTAAGCAGTTGCCTCATTTGGCACCTCAGCAACAGCACCGCCTAATCCATGGAAAAATACGGAGGTGGTGGAAAAGGGTGGTGTATTATTAATAAAGTGATCGATAATGGATAGTCCTTCTTCTGGTAATAGTTCATATACATACGGACCAACACTTTTAAATGGTAAAGGAGTTGCTGGTTGCTTCTCAGCTATTTTCGCTGCTGCTTCTGCCCAAGGAATTTCCTCGATAGTTACTTGGAAAGGTGAACCGGCTTTTAATAATGGCTGTAATAGCGTCTGCAATTCTTGAACAGAACCGAGAAAAACTCCTTGCATTAATAGAGATGGTTCTAATCCTGCAGACATGAATAGTGTAGTTGTAAGTCGTTTATCAGCGCAAGGTAGTGTGTATTCTTGCCAAGAGTTTAATACGGGTTTTAAATCTGATATCCCCCAGCTTATTTCTGCGAAGCCTACTGTATTAATTTTATGCGTTCGAAATTTGAATGAAGTACATATTCCAAAGTTTCCACCACCAGCACCTCGTGAAGCCCAAAAGAGATCAGAGTTACACTTTTTGTTCACACGTATTACACAGCCGTTTGCGTCTACCATTTCTAATTCAAGTAAATGATCAAGGGTTAATCCAAACGGACGAGAGAGTATGCTATGTCCACCCCCTAAAGTAACACCTGCAATACCTGGAGTAGGACAAACTCCGCTTGGCACAACTAATCCTTCAGCTGCAAGTGTTTCAGTTAAAGAAAGGTTCCTCCATCCAGTTCCGATTGTTACAGTTCCACTATCATGATCAATTTCTAATTGCTTCATTTCACTTACATCAATTACAAGGCCAGCGTTGCTAACGGATAATGCCTCATAATTATGACGTCCAGAGCGCATGCGCATAGGGACATTATGTAGCCTTGACCAGCGTACAGCGTTTACTACATCCTGCGTATTTTGAGCAAAAACAATGATTAACGGGAATTTGTTGAAGAAGGTGTTGAATTCCTCACGAGCGGAATTATAATCAGGACTATTAGGTGTAACGATACGACCAGTAAGTTCAATTTGTTGATTATTCATTTCAGATATCTCTCCTTGACGTGAAATATATAATGTGGAAATACAGAAAATAAAAAAGAACTGACAATACTTTATAAGTAAATGAATAAGGGAAGAGGATTATGCCAATAAAGAAAAGGCAGTGCTTCATATGTAGCACTGCCTTTTTGTAATTATATGTATGTACTCAAAATCTCCGCAGGTAATCTGTTTCTTCAAATTTAGTAAAATATAGCTGTTGCATAATATTCCTCCAAACCAATTTTCATTTGTTTTTCAGAAAAGAAAAAGAGGCGTTAAATCGTAATTTCAATTTGATTACCTTCAGGATCACTTATTACATTTTCGTAATAGCCATCTCCAGTGAAACGCGGTCCATTTAATAAAGAATAACCATCATCTTTTAATCTTGTAGTTAATTCATTTACACGTTCTTCATTACCGACAGAGAAAGCCATATGAGCATAGCCAATAATATTAAGGTTCGGCTCGTTTTCAATCCCTTTTTTACACATAAGTTCAAGTCTTGTTCCAGATTCGAACGTAATAAAATAAGATTCAAATTGTTTCGCTTCATTATGATATAAAGAGTTGGCTTTACCATTAAACTACTTTGTATAGAAAGTACGCATTTATTTTAAACTATTTACCCATATTGCAATATGTTCAATTTTCATAGTTTTCACCAGCCCTAACTTAACTGATTAGGCTGTCACTTTATAAAAATTATTTTTTTATTTCAAGAATTTTGATTTGGTGTTAAACACGACTATTAATTTTTGGTTGTTTATGCACATACAATGTGTAATTAAGTGAATGATCAACATAGTAATTACAGAAAAGGGTGAATAACACATATGAATCAATTTGAGCAAATGATGTACGTTGGTGTCATGATGTCTATTGTACTATCAGTAATGATTTTAGGGTCCTTATATTATAATCCCCGACTTTCGTTAACGGATTATCCGAAAGATATTCAAAAAGTAGTTTTTCCGAAATCGATTCATGAAAAAAAACAAACGATTTATTTTAATATTGCATATAACGCTATTCTTTTCGGTACTCCTTTCGTTTCTACATATATACTACATAAACATGAAAAATTATTATATATTGATGCCTACTTACATACTTTTGGTATTTTAATGATTTTCAATTTAGTAGATTTACTTATAATTGATTGGCTAATTTTTTGCTGGATTACTCCGAAATTTATTGTTATTCCTAGTACGGAAGGGATGAAGGGATATAAAGATTATAAGTTTCATTTAAGAGGGGCTATAGTCGCTACTCAATTTTTAGCAATCGTCAGTTTGTTTTTGGCGGGAATTGCGACAACTATATAGTGTGAAGAATGGTATAAAACGTTTATAGAAAATAAGGAAACTTATAATATATAGAATTAGAAATAAGAATTTGATAGTATTGGAGTAAGGAGTTTTAATAGCAGTATATTAAGTGGTACTAATATACTGTTGCAAATGCTTCCGTAAATTTATGGAAGTATTTGATAGAATTCAAAAAAATATAATGGAGGCTAATATGAAAAAAGTAATTGGCGCAGCAACAGCAACAGTTTTTGGATTGGGAGCTTTTACTACAACTGCTACCGCAGAAACGATCGTAACAGCAGATGTACTCAACGTACGTGAAAAACCGACTACGGAATCAAAAGTTGTCGAAAAAGTAAAAAACGGAGAGGCATTAAAAGTCATAAATACTGAAGATGGCTGGTCAAAAATTGAGTTGAATGGTAAAGAAGTATTTGTAAGCTCGGAGTTTACGAAAGATATTTACCATGTAACAGCAGATTTATTAAATGTACGTTCTGAATCAAACACGGAATCAGAAATTCTTGGCAGACTGAAAAAAGATGATGTAATTGAATCAACGCACCAAGTAAAAGACGGATGGCTACAATTTGAGTATAAAGGAAAAACAGCATATGCAAATGTTGCTTTCTTATCAAGTACAGCACCAGTTGAAAAAAAGGCTGACGAGAAAACGAAGCAAGTAGCGAAAGTACAAAAAACGGTTAAAGCTAAGGAAGAAGCTAAAACACAGAAGATAACAAAAGCAAAAGAAACAATTAAACTTAAGGAAGAAGCGAAAGTCCAAGAAGTAGCAAAGCCTAAGGAAGAAGTGAAAGTCCAAGAAGTAGCAAAGCCTAAGGAAGAAGTGAAAGTCCAAGAAGTAGCCAAGCCTAAGGAAGAAGTGAAAGTCCAAGAAGTAGCCAAGCCTAAGGAAGAAGCGAAAATCCAAGAAGTAGCAAAGCCTAAGGAAGAAGTGAAAGTCCAAGAAGTAGCCAAGCCTAAGGAAGAAGCGAAAATCCAAGAAGTAGCAAAGCCTAAGGAAGAAGTGAAAGTCCAAGAAGTAGCAAAGCCTAAGGAAGAAGTGAAAGTCCAAGAAATAGCCAAGGCTAAGGAAGAAGCAAAAGCACAAGAAATAGCCAAAGCTAGGGAAGAGGCAAAAGTCCAAGAAATAGCCAAGGCTAAGGAAGAAGCAAAAGCACAAGAAATAGCCAAAGCTAGGGAAGAGGCAAAAGTCCAAGAAATAGCCAAGGCTAAGGAAGAAGCGAAAGCACAAGAAATAGCCAAAGCTAGGGAAGAAGCGAAAGCACAGGAAATAGCCAAGGCTAAGGAAGAAGCGAAAGCACGAGAAATAGCCAAGGCTAAGGAAGAAGCAATAAAGGCAAAAGAAGAGTCTAAAAATAACACACAGTCCGTTAAACGTGAATTAACGGTGGTGGCGACAGCATATACTGCTGATCCAAGTGAAAATGGTACATATGGTGGACGCGTTTTAACTGCGATGGGGCATGATTTAACGGCTAATCCGAATATGAGAATTATCGCAGTTGATCCGAAAGTAATCCCATTAGGATCTAAAGTATGGGTAGAAGGTTATGGAGAAGCAATCGCTGGAGATACCGGAAGTGCAATTAAAGGTAATCGCATTGATGTATTAATGGGTTCAAAAAGTAAAGCGATGAATTGGGGAAGACAAACTGTTAAAGTGAAGATTCTATAATAAATCTAGAATATAACATAATGAAAATAAGACTGACATATTCTGTCGGTCTTATTTTCGTACCAAGACAGCATTAAGAATTGCATCAAATATATCTTTTTGCGTGAAGTTATCTGTAAAAATAGTTTCCTTAGCAACTTCAATTGTATCATGAGGATTATACCATTTTTGTAAGGAATCCTCACCAAATTCATGCCGCTTTTCTCTTGTGTTATGTCGTCGAATAGTTTCTTTTAACGATAAATCAAAGTAATATGTATACGCGTTTCCTTCAAAATAATGTATTAATTCTTTTAACATTTCACCGTATCTTCGACTGTTTAAAATACCTTCTAAAATAACAAATTCACATTTTCCTTTTCCGTACTTTGTAATTTCAAATAGTAAATCATGTGATAAATTACCCATCGTGTCGTGTACTCTAAGCATATCTCTACGTACAACATCCTGTGATACCAAAAGTGTACCTTGTCCGAAATATTTTTGTAGTTGCTTTGCGATTGTTGTTTTACCGCTTGCGGAGTTTCCTCTAAGGATGATTAAAGTTGATTTAAGTATAGGATTAGACATAATATATTCCCCCAACGTGAATGATTATATAGAAAATTTTAACAAATAAAGTGGGGGAAGTGTATAATCAATATGTTGGAAATATAAAGGAGGCAGCTAAATGAGAGAGAAATTAAAAAAGCACAACCTATATGGAAACGAACATGGTTTCGCTATCTAGGGGTATTTTTAATTGTGCAATTACTATTTATTATTTGTGAAATGACTGCATGGGCACCAAACTTTAAACCTAGTGGAGAGTATTTAAATAAAATTTTACATTCTCAATTTTTCACGGAATGGTTCACGCCATATAAAATCCCTCATTTTAATTTGTTTACAGCTCTTTTTGCGATTACATTGTTACCATACGCACTAATAGGGGCGATGAAAGATTTCACAGCAAGAAAAAATATAAATAATTAAAAAGAGGTGCTATATGCTATTTCAAAAAGATAATGTATCGGTTAGGTACGTAATAGAAGAGGATGCACCAATCATTTCAAAATGGTTAACAGACCAAGAAGTACTGGAGTATTACGAAGGAAGAGATAATCAGCAATCAGTAGAAATGGTACTGGATCATTTTATACATAATCCAAATAGTCATGAAAAAAGATGTTTAATAGAGTTTGAGGATGTGCCAATTGGTTATATTCAAATGTACCCAATTGATTCTGAGTGGAAAACATTATATGGCTATGAAGCGTCACAAAATGTATGGGGAATGGATCAATTTATCGGAGAGCCAACTTATTGGGGAAAAGGAATTGGAACAAAACTTGTTAAGGCAGCAATTACATACATTTTGAGTGAAATGGGAGCAGCAGCAATCGCAATGGACCCGAAAGTAAATAATGAACGTGCAATAAAGTGTTATGAAAAATGCGGATTTAAAAAGGTGAAGATTTTAAAGGAACACGAACTGCATGAAGGGGTATTAGAAGATTGTTGGATGATGGAATATAAACGTATAGAGGATAGGTGATAAAAGTGAAGGCGCTACTTGTATTAGATATGCAGAAGGGAATTTTAGAATGTAAGGATTTTTCTATTGAAAAAGAGTTAATTGCAAATGTTTTAAAACAATTTAAAGCGGAGAATGAACCTATTATTTTCTTAAAACACAGAGATCATAATCCAGAAAGTACGTTGTATTATGAATCAACTGGAAGTGAATTGGTAGAAGAATTTACTGGGTTTGCGGATTATATAGCTGAGAAGACGACACCTAGTGCGTTTAAAGATACAAGTGTTGAAGAAATATTAACGAAACATAAAGTTGATCATGTTGTTATCGTTGGATTTAATACGGAATTTTGTTGTTTATTTACAAGTATCGCTGCTTTTGAAAAAGGATATAAAGTTACAGTTATTGAAGATGCGACGGGAACGGCTAATGATGAAGAAGTATATGAAATGCCTGGGCTAGATATAAAGGACTTCGTCGGATCAATCTTGAATTGGTCCAGTGTAATTGAAGTACTATATTATGATGAATATGTAGAGGCCTATACAAACAAAGGGAGCTATGCGAAATGAAAACAGCATTAATTGTAATCGATGTGCAAACGGGAATGTATACAGTAGGAATGCCTGTACATAATGGGGAAAAGTTTTTACAAACATTACAAGAGCTTATTGGGGAATGCCGTTTAAATGATATACCGGTTATTTATGTACAACATAACGGACCGAAAGATCATCCTTTGGAAAAAGGTACAGATGGTTGGAAAATTCATGTGGCAATTGCTCCGCAAGATGGTGACAGTATCGTTGAAAAGACGACGCCAGATTCATTCCATAAAACCAATTTAAACGAAGTATTACGAGAAAAAGGAATTGAGCACGTTATTATTTCAGGTATGCAAACGCAATACTGTGTGGATACGACAACACGCCGAGCGTGTAGTGAAGGGTATAAAGTAACGTTAGTGAGTGATGCACATAGTACGTTTGATACAGAAGTATTACGTGCTGAAGACATTGTGAAGCATCATAACGTAGTGTTTGGAGCGTTTGCTAATGTTGTTGCGTTAAAAGATTTGATAGTGACTGCCTCTAAATAAGAGGCAGTTTTTTATTAGAAGAAACCGTTTCAAAAAATGTCGGTAAGTCGATATAATTTCACATACCATATTGAAAACAAAAAAGGAGCACCACATAATTAAAAAGGGCGCTCCTGCATCAAAATATTACTTCTTCTTATCTTTATCCAATATATTCTGTTCTTCCGCAAACTCCGTACCATATGCGAAGCGACGATTAATACGAATATTATCGTTGTGGTGCCTTGTGTGAGAGCCAGAGAAACGATGAACGATTACTTCAGATAATGTAAAGACAATCGCGGAAAGGAAACTGCCCCAGGCAATTTGCATGTAATTGTCTAATAAAATATTACCGAAAATCCATACGCTTAAATATGTTAGTAAGAAATCCGACATAATGGCACCGGTATTGCCGATTCGATTTAATATGATTTTATCAACGAACATATAAGATACGATTGTTACAAAGAGACTAAATGAAATAATTTGGACGAACGTTGCAGGGAAAAATAAAGCGAGTCCAATACTAAATGCGATAATGCACGATATAAACTTGATGAGCACTACAGTAAAACCATTCAATATATACACCTCCGATTTATACATAGTTTTACAATAAATTTAGAAGTTCATACATTGTAACGAGTATATTTACATAAAACTTTTCCACGTTCGTTTTTTGTCTAAATATTAAAAAAACAAAGAAAAAATGTTATAGTAAAATGAGAGTATATGACATTTTTAGGTAAGGGGGAATCCTGGGTGTGGATTACTTCAGAAGTAGAAATTCCAGACGAGTTAATTGATCATCTTGAACAAGGAAAGTTAGTATTATTTGTTGGAGCGGGAGTTTCTATGAAAGGGAAATCAAACTTACCGAATTTTGATGATCTTGTTGATGAAATTGCGAAAAAGTTATATGTAGAAAAACGTGAAATAACAGAACCACATGATTATTATCTTGGTAAAATTGCGAAATCAAAAGATGTACATCAAGTTGCAAGAGATCTAGTTCATATAGAAAAGTCAAAACCGAATCCGCTTCATTATGCAATTCCGAGGTTGTTTCCTTTAGACACGGAAGTTCGTATTGTAACGACAAATTTTGATCGACATTTTACAACTGCGATAAAAGAAATGAATAGAGAATTAAACGTATATTACGCACCTGCGTTACCTACAGGTAGAGCGTTTAAAGGACTCGCTTACATACATGGCAATATAGAACAAGAGAAAGAAGCATTAATTTTAACAGATGGTGATTTTGGAAGGGCTTACTTGACGGAAGGATGGGCGAGAAGATTTTTAGTTGATTTATTCTCGAATTATACCGTTTTGTTCGTTGGATATAGCCATAATGATCCAGTAATGAAATATTTAGCAACTGGTTTACCACCAAGTACAAGGCGTTATGCATTTGTCGCACAAGGAGAAAATACATATCATTGGGAGCATTTAGGAATACGGCCGATTGTATATCCGAATAAAGGTAATAATCATCAGTCTCTCGTTAAAGCAGTAAAACGATGGGCGGAGTTAATGGGTGATAATTATATTACGAAACGAATGCGCATTCGTGACATAGTAACAGTTCCACCTTCTGTAGAGCAGGAACAATTATCATACATAAAACAATCCATTAAAAAAATTGAAACAGTCCGCTACTTCGTTGAATTTGCTCATGATTATGAATGGGTGGAATGGCTTGAAGCGGAAGGAAAATTACAAAATTTATTTTTAATTACATCAAACTATAACGAGGTAGATGAGTTACTTGCAAAATGGTTAGTGGAACAATTTCTTTTTAGTCACCAGAAAGAATTATTTCAATTAATTTTTAAAAATCAATCTAAACTATCTCCGTTATTATGGAGAACAATTTGTAGTTACTTAAGTGAGACGAAAATCGAGATGGACCCACTGTTGTTTGCACGGTGGACACTGCTTTTGTTAGAAACAGCTGAAAAAGATAGTAAATCGATTGAAACAATTTCTTACTTACTGCAAAAATGTTCTTTTCCTGAGCATAAAGAAATTGCTTTATTGTTATTAACGTTTATTTTGGACGGAAAACTTAAGTTGAAGCGTGAAAGAAAGTGGGGAAATGATACGCAAGAATCAATAGAACTTGAGGAGTCGAGTCGTTTACCCGTGTCTACATTTTCTTATGTGGAGCAAATTTGGAATGAAAAGATGAAACCGCATATTTCTTATTACGCCGTTCCAATTATGATGATGGGAATAGAGAAGTTGCGGATGCTATCACTAAGGCAAACGGCACTAAAAAAAAGGGATAAGGAAAATGTGGAAAAAGAGTTTCAGCAAAATGATCTTGCATTTTTAATTCAAATTGTAAAAGAATGTTTAGCGTATCTATGTGAAAACAATGAGAAAAAAGCAAATTATTATATTACAGAAATGATAGAAGCAAACAGCATACTTCAAAACCGAATTGCAATTGATGCGATGAATAAAAATATATTTGTTAGCGCTGATGAGAAAATAAAATGGTTGTTACAGGAAGGGATTCTTTTAGATGTCACGTATAAACACGAAGTTTTTCACCTTATAAAAAATCATTTCGCATCTTCTTTAGAAAAAACAAAAGAAGAAGTCATTCAAATTGTACTGAAGGATCTTGCAGAGGAGAGGGCATTTGATGTTTGTTTCGTTTTAGATTTGTTATTCAATTGTGATAAAAATAGTCCATCTACAGCAAAAGGTTATGAGTTAATGAAGCAAAAACATCCTCACTTTCATTCTGATCGATATAGTGTACAAAAGAAAGAGGCTGCAGAACAAAGTATTACTTGTAATGTAACTGCTGATGGGTTATTGCAGCTAAAAGATGAGGAAATTATGAAACGAGTTCGCCAATTTTCTCAAGACGGTGTGTTTGAACAACGTCATTTTTTAGAGATGTTATCGAAAGCATGTAAACTGAATACAGAATGGAGTATTTCATTTGCTTATCAATTAGTGGGTATGCATGAAATAAGTAATGAAGTTTGGTTTGTTTGTATTAGAGAGTGGCGAAATAACCGAGGACTGACAAATGAACAAATACAAAAAGTTATTCCTTTGTTGCAGAAATTTGTTAGAAATACTGCTTTTCATTGGTTAATTAGTAGTTTTCTATATGAAATTAGTAATCGATTAGAAGAGTTAGAGGAAAATAGTATACGCAATGTAAAGCGGTTTGCTTTTTCCGTATTCCCTCAAGTCATGAAAAGTGACACGGATTTTAAGCTGGCAAAACAAGATTTTTACAATGAATCAATTCAGCATCCTGTTGGGAAAATGACAGCAGTATTATTAAAACTGTTATCATATGATCATTTATACGATCGTAATGTGTATGAATATTTATTTTTGTTTGAAGAACAAGTAAGAATTAGTACAGAACGGACAAATTTTATGTTAGCGCGTTTAGTAGCAGATATTACATTTCTTTATCATATTGAGAAGCAATGGTGCCGAAAATATTTGTTACCGTACTTAGAGTTAAAGAAGGAAAATGAGATTACGAAATATGCATGGGCCGGCTTATGTTACACACAAATCAATTTACCTTTATTTACAGAAATGAAGAGATTTATTAAGTATGCCGTAGAACATTTGGAAGTATTACATCCGCATACGAGGGAAGCTTTCTTAAAATGGCTCAGTTTTGTATTTATTAAATGTGTCCTGTACTGGGAGCAAAAAACAGACTGGTTATACCCTTTACTGATACGAGAAAATGAAGAAAATAAAATTAAATTTATGCAGTTTTTATGCTATTACGTCAAAACGTTAAGCGCAAAAGAGCAACAAAAATTTTGGGAAGCTTGGCTCAGTATATTTTTGCGAGAACGAACGAAAATGGGTGAAATCACAGCTAGAGAATATGTAATGCTTTTACGTATTATTTTATTTATGGATGAAATAGTAGAAAGAGGTTTATCGATAATTTGTACATCACTTTCGGACGTAAGTGGAAAGGGAAATCAAACGGAGTTAAAACAGTTATTTAATGAAATACTTGAAAAGACAGAGAGTATAAAGATGTATAAAGAGTTGTATGCACACGTGTTTTTCACTTTACTGCAAACGCTTCAGGAAGCGGATTTACTTGAAACGGAAATCATTGAAATAAAAGAATTATTAATCGGGTATAGAGTAGAAAAATGTGTAATAAATGCAATAGATAATGAGATAATTCGCATCGGAATTGTTATGGAGAATTTACAAGAAGAAATGTAGGGCGAAAGTGGAATTTTAAAAAATATATAAAAAGTTGTTGACAGTGTTTTGAAAAGCGTTCTATAATACGAATCATACTTATTCAATTTCAAAAAACATTTGAATAAACAAAGTGCAATGAAGAGATCACAGTAGTGGTTAGTCTTACTGTAACAGAGAGCTGGTGGTTGGTGTGAACCAGTACAGGGATAATCATGAATTACAGTCTTGGAGCATCTTTTTCGTAGTAAAGATAGTAGTATTGTCTTTATGAAGAAAAAGCGGTCAATTGATCGTTAACAGTGAAGAGAGGTAGACGGAAAGTTAGTCTACAACTAGGGTGGTACCGCGATAAATATCGTCCCTACTGATTTATTCAGTAGGGACTTTTTGTATTTTAGTGGCCCAACTTGAAAATTAAATATGCATGCGTTGAAAGGAAAAGCAGTAGTTGTTGTTTCCCTGTAACAGAGAGCTGGTGGTTGGTGTGAACCAGTACAAAAACAAGAGCGAATTACAGTCCTAGAGCATCTTTTTCGTAGTAAAGATAGTATATATCTTTATGAAGGGAAAGACGGTCAGATGATCGTTAACAATGAAGAGAGGTAGACGAAAGAAGTCTACAACTAGGGTGGTACCGCGATAAATATCGTCCCTACTGATTGAATCAGTAGGGATTTTTTGTACAAAAAAAGTGGGTTTTTAACTGGTAGATAGTGTCTTTGTACTAATTATTAGTTTAAAATAAGAAGAGGGATCGATTCCACTTTAAATTTGTATAATTGACCAGTTCAGAAAATAGAGAATTTTTCATTCTCTTACTATACTTTTAAAACATTAGAGGAGGATTTCCAAATGGCAAATCATGAATTAGATCAATTACGTAAACAGGTAGATGAAATTAACTTACAACTATTACACCTTTTAAACAAACGTGGTGAAATCGTTCAAAAAATTGGGGAGCAAAAGCAAGTACAAGGTACGAAACGTTTTGATCCAGTACGTGAGCGTGAAGTGCTTGATATGATTGCAGAGAATAACGAAGGACCATTCGAAACATCAACGGTTCAACATATTTTCAAAACAATCTTCAAAGCTAGCTTAGAATTACAAGAAGATGATAACCGTAAAGCATTACTAGTATCGCGTAAAAAGAAACAAGAAAACACAATCGTTGATGTAAAAGGTGAATTGATTGGTAACGGCACACAAACGTTCATCATGGGACCTTGTGCAGTAGAAAGCTTAGAACAAGTTCGCCAAGTAGGGCAAGCGATGAAAGACCAAGGCTTAAAATTAATGCGCGGTGGTGCTTTCAAACCGAGAACATCTCCATACGATTTCCAAGGTTTAGGAGTAGAAGGACTACAAATTTTACGTCAAGTAGCAGATGAATTCGACTTAGCAATTATTAGTGAAATTTTAAATCCAAATGATGTTGAAATGGCATTAGACTACGTTGATGTAATTCAAGTTGGTGCACGTAACATGCAAAACTTCGATTTACTACGAGCTGTAGGTAAAGTTAACAAGCCAGTATTATTAAAACGTGGATTAGCAGCAACAATTGATGAGTTCATTAATGCAGCAGAATACATTATTGCACAAGGTAACGACCAAATTATTCTATGTGAGCGCGGTATCCGCACATACGAAAGAGCGACACGTAACACATTAGACATTTCAGCAGTACCGATCTTAAAGAAAGAAACACATTTACCAGTTGTTGTTGACGTAACGCATTCAACTGGACGTAGAGATTTATTATTACCAACAGCGAAAGCGGCTCTTGCAATTGGCGCAGATGCAGTAATGGCTGAAGTACACCCAGACCCAGCAGTGGCATTATCAGATTCTGCACAACAAATGGATATTCCAGAATTCCATAAATTCATGGAAGAGTTAAAAGGATTCAAAAATAAATTATCTTAATTCCATATCATATATGCGCTGAAGAGGAAACAGTAGTGCTTACCTCCCTGTTAAAGAGAGCTGATGGTCGGTGTGAATCAGTACAAAGGTAAGCATGAATTACAGCCTTGGAGCATCTTTTTCGTCAAGTTTTGATGGGAAAGACGGTCTAATGATCGTTAAAGAAGAAGAGAGGTAGACGAAAAAAGTCTACAACTAGGGTGGTACCGCGATGAACATCGTCCCTACTGAGCGCTCAGTAGGGACTTTTTTGTACAAAAAAATAGTAAAGGGGCAAGAGAAATGAGATACATTACAGCTGGAGAATCACATGGACCGCAGTTAACAGTTATTTTAGAAGGTGTACCAGCAGGTTTAACGCTGGCGGCGGAACATATTAATAAAGAATTATTAAGAAGGCAAAAAGGGCACGGACGCGGAAGACGTATGCAAATTGAAACAGATACAGTTGAAATTGTAAGTGGTGTTCGTCATGGGATGACACTTGGCTCACCGATTACGTTAATTGTAAAAAATGATGATTTCAAACATTGGACGAAAGTAATGGGGGCAGAACCAATTTCAGAAAAAGAAAGTAAAGACATGAAACGTACAATTACGAAACCACGTCCAGGACATGCGGATTTAAATGGAGCAATTAAATATGGTCACCGTGATATTAGAAACGTACTAGAGCGCTCTTCTGCAAGAGAAACGACAGTTCGTGTAGCTGCTGGTGCGGTTGCGAAACAAATTTTAAAAGAATTAGGTGTAGAAATTGCAGGACATGTACTTGAAATTGGTGGAGTAAAAGCAAAACATATTTCTAACTTGTCAATTGAAGAAATTCAAACAATTACTGAAAACTCACCAGTTCGATGTTTAGATAAAGAAGTAGAACAAGTGATGATGGATGCGATTGATCATGCTAAAAGTAGCGGAGATTCAATCGGGGGCATTGTAGAAGTCATTGCAGAAGGAATGCCGATTGGCGTTGGTAGTTACGTTCATTACGATCGCAAATTAGATGCAAAACTTGCTGGTGCGATTATGAGTATTAATGCATTTAAAGGTGCTGAAATTGGTGTTGGTTTTGAAGCGGCAAGGCAGCCAGGAAGTAAAGTGCACGATGAAATTTTATGGGATGAAGAACAAGGATACACGAGAAAAACGAATAATGCCGGCGGTTTAGAAGGCGGTATGACAACGGGAATGCCAATTGTCGTAAGAGGTGTCATGAAACCAATACCTACATTATACAAACCGTTAGCAAGCGTTGATATTGATACGAAAGAAGCATTCCAAGCGAGTATTGAAAGATCTGATAGTTGCGCAGTACCAGCAGCGGGTGTAGTAGCTGAATCTGTTGTGGCATGGGAACTTGCAGATGCACTAGTCGAACAATTCGGAAAAGATCGTATGGAATTATTAAAACAAAACATTATACAACACAATAACTACGCAAAAGAATTTTAATAAAAAGGTGGTTTTAACATGCAAGTAAAAGATCAACTATCATCATTACAACCATATAAACCAGGTAAATCACCTGAACAAATGAAAGAAGTGTACGGAGAGCATTCATTTGTGAAATTAGCATCGAATGAAAATCCATTCGGCTGTTCGCCACGTGTTTTAGATGAGTTGCAAAAATCGTGGTTGGACCATGCTTTATACCCTGACGGAGGTGCTACAACGCTCCGTCAAACAATTGCAAATAAGTTACATGTGCAAATGGAACAAGTACTTTGCGGTAGTGGTTTAGATGAAGTCATTCAAATGATAAGCAGAGCAGTACTTAAAGCAGGAGATAACATCGTAACGGCTGGAGCAACATTCCCACAGTATCGTCATCATGCAATTATAGAAGGTTGCGAAGTGAAGGAAGTTGCGTTAAATAACGGTGTATACGACTTAGACGAAATTTCTTCAGTAGTAGATAACAATACAAAAATTGTATGGATTTGTAACCCGAACAATCCGACGGGCACATATGTGAATGACCGAAAATTGACTCAATTCATTGAAGGTATTAGTGAAAATACGTTAATTGTCATTGATGAAGCGTACTATGAATACGTAACAGCAAAAGATTTCCCAGAGACATTACCGCTTTTAGAAAAGCATAAAAATATTCTTGTGCTTAGAACATTTTCTAAAGCGTACGGATTAGCTTCTTTCCGCGTTGGATATGCGATTGGACAGGAAGAGCTAATTGAGAAATTAAATGTCGTACGTTTGCCATTTAACGTATCTTCATTAGCGCAAAAAGCAGCGACGATTGCTTTTTGTGATGACGAGTTTATTGAAGAAGTAGTTCGTGTGAATACAGAAGGATTACAACAATACGAGAGCTTTTGTAAGGAAAATGATATTCCATTTTATCCATCGCAAACAAATTTCATCTTCTTACCAGTTGAGAATGCTGGAGAGATTTATGAAGCTTGTGCACATGCAGGATTTATTATTCGGCCGTTTCCAAATGGCGTCCGTATTACAGTTGGAACAAGGGAGCAAAATGAAGGAGTGATTTCAGTGTTACAACAACACTTTGAAAATAAAAAAAGAAAGTCTCGAGATGAGGCAAATGCGTAAACAGGTAGTATTAATTGGAACTGGTTTAATCGGAGGCTCTCTCGCATTAGCAATTAAGAAAGAGCACGATGTAACGATAACAGGTTATGATATATTTCAAGAACAAGTAGAGCGTGCAAAAGAATTACACGTAGTAGATGAAATAGCAGTAGATTTACAACATGCATGTGAAGAAGCACATTTAATTGTTTTTGCTTCACCAGTTGAAGAAACGAAGAAGTTATTACACAAATTAGCGTCATTTCGTTTACGAAAAGATGTTATTGTGACTGATGTTGGTAGCACAAAAGGAACAATTATGAATGAAGCGGAAGCTTTATTTTTAAACGAAATTTCTTTCATTGGTGGACATCCAATGGCAGGTTCTCATAAAACGGGAGTTGAAAGTGCAAAAGCGCATTTATTTGAAAATGCATTTTATATTTTAACGCCAATGAATGATGTGCCAAATGAACATGTGGAAGAGTTAAAAGATTGGTTAAAAGGAACAGGATCACATTTCCTTGTTTTAAATACAGAAGAACATGATTATGTAACAGGGATTGTAAGTCATTTCCCGCATCTTATTGCCGCTGGATTAGTAAAGCAAGTGGAGAAACATGCAGGAGATAATCCACTCATTCATCAACTAGCTGCCGGAGGGTTTAAAGACATTACACGCATCGCATCTAGTAGTCCGAAAATGTGGAGTGATATTGTTAAGCAAAATCGTGAGCATTTAATGGTATTATTAAAAGAGTGGATCTCTGAAATGGAAGGTTTATATGATACAGTTTCTACTGGAGATGCAGGCGAGATTCAAAACTATTTTGCAGATGCGAAAGAATACCGTGACTCTTTACCAGTACGAAAGAGAGGGGCAATTCCTGCCTATCACGACTTATACGTCGATGTTTTAGATAAAGTAGGGGCATTGGCTCATATTACGAGTATTTTGGCTCGCGAGGAAATTAGTATTACGAACTTGCAAATATTAGAAGCGCGTGAAGGATTGCTTGGGGTATTACGTATTAGCTTCCAACGAGAAGAAGATCGTACGCAAGCAAAGCTAGCGCTTGGAGAAGAAAAATACCAAACGTATGAAACAATTTAAATGAGAAGGTGAAAACGTGAAGGAAAGAACGATACAACCTGTTAATAACGGATTAAATGGCAACATTACAATTCCGGGAGATAAATCGATTTCTCACCGCGCTGTTATGTTCGGCGCGATTGCAGAAGGAAAAACAACTATTAAAGGTTTCTTGCCCGGTGCAGATTGTTTAAGTACAATTTCTTGTTTTAAAGAAATGGGAGTAGACATCGTGCAAAACGGTGATGAAGTCACTGTAGTTGGTAAAGGATTAGAAGGTTTACAAGAACCGAAAGCTGTATTAGATGTTGGTAATTCTGGTACAACTATACGTTTAATGTCAGGAATTTTGGCAAATACACCATTTTTCTCTTGCGTACAAGGTGATGCATCTATTGCAAAAAGACCGATGAAACGTGTAACGAATCCATTAAAACAAATGGGTGCGAACATTGATGGGCGCGAAGAAGGAACGTTTACACCGCTAACAATACGTGGTGGAGATTTAAAAGCAATTGAATACACTTCTCCGGTAGCAAGCGCACAAGTAAAGTCAGCTATTTTACTTGCTGGACTTCGTGCAGAGGGTGTAACAGCTGTTACAGAACCACATATTTCCCGCGATCATACGGAAAGAATGCTTGAAGCATTTGGTGTTAAAGTAACTCGCGAAGAAAAGACAGTGAAACTAGCAGGTGGACAAAAGTTAACAGCGACAGATGTTCAAGTACCAGGTGACGTATCATCAGCTGCATTTTTCTTAGTAGCGGGCGCGATTATTCCAAATAGTAAACTAGTCTTAGAAAATGTAGGTATGAATCCAACTCGTACAGGTATTATTGATGTTTTAGAGAAAATGGGTGCTACGTTCACTGTAGAGCCAATTAATGAAGGAGCATCAGAAGCAGCTGCAAACATTACAATTGAAACATCTTCATTAAAAGGAATCGAAATCGGTGGAGATATTATCCCTAGATTAATCGATGAAATTCCTGTAATTGCATTAGCGGCAACGCAAGCAGAAGGAATTACAGTTATTAAAGATGCACACGAATTAAAAGTAAAAGAAACGAACCGTATTGATACAGTCGTAGCGGAATTAACGAAACTAGGTGCTCGCATAGAAGCAACTGAAGACGGGATGATTATTTACGGAAAATCAGTTTTAAAAGGAAATACAGTTAATAGTTATGGTGATCACCGCATTGGAATGATGCTTGCGATTGCCGGCTGTCTTGCAGAAGGAAAAACAACAATTGAAGACGCAGAAGCAGTAGGTGTATCATACCCTACATTCTTCGAAGAACTTCAAAAGTTAGCTAAATAAAGTGAAACTTTAATCAGTGGGGGTTCTTCATCCGCACTGATTATTAGTTGAACCAATCGGACTTTTACGGGCAGTTGATCCCCTACCTAAATTCTTTGCTTTCGCTGAATTTTGAGGTGGGGGTCTTACTGCCCGTTAAAGCGGGATAAAGTAATGAGAAGCAGATACAAGATGTATCTGCTTTTTTATATTGAATTTGTGTCGTTAAGCCAATATAATTTCATTCACCGTACTGTAATATTTTAAATTATGGTACAATTCAAACAAAGGGGGAGGAGAAATATATGAATGTTATACGATTAAAAGAAGATAAATTTAGAGAAGCATTACGCTTATCAGAATACGCTTTTCAATATAAAGTAGAAGAGGAACGAATGCAGCAGCAACTTACAAGAATGAAGGAAAGTCATGAAGTATACGGTATTATGGAAGGTGAGGACTTAGCGGCAAAACTACACCTTATTCCGTTTCATATTTACATAGGAAAAGAAAAATTTAAAATGGGTGGCGTTGCAGGGGTAGCGACATATCCAGAATACAGAAGAAGCGGGTATGTGAAAGAATTGCTTCAACACTCACTACAAACGATGAAAAAAGATGGATATACAGTATCGATGCTACATCCATTTGCTGTTGCATTTTACCGTAAATATGGCTGGGAACTTTGTACGGATCTTCTTGTGTGTCATATGACAAAGAGTGATTTAGTTATGAAAAAACAAGTGAATGGTACTGTGAAACGTTTCAGTAAAGAACATCATCCAGAAGAGGTCGAGAAGCTTTATGAAACATTTGCAGAACGTTTTTCTGGTATGCTAATTCGCAATGAAAAATGGTGGTTACAAGTAGTTTATGATGATTTAACATTAGCAATTTATTACGATAAAGATAAAACGGCAGCAGGCTACATGTTATATAAAATTGAAAACAACAAAATGACAGTAGAAGAATTTGTTCCACTGCATAATGAAGCACGAAATGGTCTATGGAACTTTATTTGCCAGCATGATTCTATGATTAAAGAACTTGAAATGACAGTAAGTAAAAACGAACCGTTGTTATATACATTGCAAGAACCACGTGTGAAAACAGAAATAAAACCATATTTTATGGGAAGAATTGTAGATGTAGAGCAGTTTTTAAAACAGTATGAGTTAAACTGGAACAATGTACAACAAGAAGTCATTTTAAATATTACAGATTCATTTGCACCGTGGAATAATGTATCGGTGAGACTTGCAAATTATGAAATAACAATTATAGAAGAACCCATGGATAAAGGGATCAAGCTAGATATAAATGCACTATCTACAATATTGCTTGGATACAAACGCCCATTAGAACTAAATGAATTAGAATTAATTAGCGGAAGCGAAGAGGAAATACAAGCGTTTGAGAAAATAGTTCCGGTACGAGAAGCATTTATTTATGATTTCTTTTAAAAAATAGGGCTGTCCAAAATCAAATTTGGGACAGCTTTCTTTTTGGGCGTCGTTTTTGTCGGTAAGTTGATATATCCTGAAAAGCGCTGATATAATTTTATTCACAAATAAGGGAATAAAATTACAACTATACGTAGTCACACACTTGACTTTTATTTCCTGTAATTTATAATTAAAAACGGAATGAATTTTCATTCCTGGAAATAGAGGTGGAAAAAATGGCTAAAAACAAACAAGAGGATATTTTTGATGCTGCGATGCAACTTTTTGCAGAGCGTGGTTACGATGGTACGACAATTCCAATGATCGCTGAAAAGGCAAAAGTCGGTGCGGGTACTATTTATCGCTATTTTGAAAATAAAGAGGCACTTGTTAACTCATTATTTTCAAAAAGTATGTTAGAGCTTTCTGAAATGATAAAAACAGATTTTCCTGTTGAAGCAAATATTCGTGAACAGTTTAGTCATACGTATAACCGTTTATTTGAATTTGCGAGAAACAATGTGGATGCTTTTTTATTTACAAATTCTCACTGCGATAGTTATTTTCTTGACGAGCAGAGTAAGAAAATATTTGACGATTTTATAGGCTTCTTTATGAATATTATTGAAGATGGAATCGCAAAAGGTTTTCTTCGTCCATTGCCTCCAGTTGCTTTAATTATAATTGTATATCAACCGTTAGAAAAATTAACGAAAGTAATTGCAACAGGGCAATTAGAATACTCGAAAGAGTTAGTAAAAGAATTGGAAGAAAGCTCTTGGAACGCTATTAGAATCATTTGATTCTATAGCTTTATAAGGACAGGAATGAATATTCATTCCTAAACAGAATTAAAAAATGAGAGTAGGAGAGGGTATTTGTGTAACTAAAGGAATGAACATTCATTCCGAAAAAGTAGTTTAATAGAGTTTATAAAACAATGTAATAAAGTAATGGGAATGAACATTCATTCCGCAACTAACGTAAAATTTTAATCGCGGGAGATGATGCAAATGAGCAAGCTGAAAAATTGGAGAAGTTTATCTTTTCTATTATGGATAGTTATTACTATTACAATGATCGTAACAATGCCTAATATGGATAAATTAGTGAAAGAAAAAGGGCACATTACGATTCCTAATACAGAACAAAGTAGTATTGCTGACAAAATGATAAAAGAAATGGATAAAGACGGGACAGAAAAGTATGACATTATAGTTGTTTTTAATAGTGGTAGTAAAACAGCTCTAACGACTGAGCAAAAAGAGGAAATAATAAAAACAATCAACGCTTTGCAAAATGAAAAAGAACAATTAGGAATTAAAGAAGTTGTTTCACATTTAGATAATAAAGACTTAGAGAAACAATTAGTTTCTAAAGATAATACAACTATTTTAACGCAAATATCGATAGATAAAAAGCATGGTGAAATATCGAAAGTTACAAATAACCTTCATAATAAAGTGAAAACGAAAGGGGTAACAACGTACTTAACAGGAAGTGATTTAATCGCGGGAGATTTTCTTACATCTTCTCAAGAGGGAGTGAAAAAGACTGAAGTTATTTCAATCATTTTCATTCTTGTAATATTAATCATTGTATTCCGTTCACCTATTGTTCCAATTGTTTCTCTTCTTACTGTTGGGGTATCATATTTAGTTTCAATGGGGATTATTGCTCATTTAGTAGATCAATTTAATTTTCCATTTTCTAACTTTACACAAGTGTTTGTCGTTGTTGTCCTGTTTGGGGTTGGAACAGACTATAACATTTTATTATTTACGAGATTTAAAGAAGAATTAAGTAAACAAGAAAACGCATTTTTGGCTACGAAAGAAACATTTAAATCGGCAGGGAAAACCGTTTTATATAGCGGGATAGCAGTACTAATTGGTTTTGCATCTCTTGCTTTAGCTAGTTTTAAATTATATCAATCTACTTCAGCGGTAGCAATTGGTGTCGCAGTTTTATTACTAGTATTAACTACGTTAAATCCGTTTTTTATGGTGCTTTTAGGAAAAGGGATGTTTTATCCCGTTAAAACATTTAAAGGTCATGAAGACAGTCGTCTATGGGGATTCTTTGCGAAAAACTCAGTAGTAAGACCATTTGTAGCTTTAATTATTGTATTCGTGATATCGATTCCTTTCATATTAAAGTATTCTAATACACTTAATTACAACGATTTATTTGAAGTAGACAATAAATATGAGTCGAAAATGGGGATTAACGTAATAGAAGAACATTTTCCACCTGGTTTTTCTTCACCAAGTACGTTAGTCATTCAATCGAATAACAAGTTAGATGAGGCGAGTTCGCTTCAAACTTTAGATGAACTAACTGATAAGATTTTGAAAGTGAAAGGTGTTTCAGAAGTATATTCACCGACACGTCCAACTGGTGATAGGATTAAAGAACTATATATAAATAAACAAGCGGGTGAACTAAATACAGGTTTAGGAGATGCCAATGGTGGTATAAAGGAAATTAATGATGGATTAACTACTGCGAAAGATAAGATGGGTAATAAGGACTCAAATAGTCTTGCAAACGTTCAAAAGTTAATTGATGGAACAAATGAAGCGAAAAGTGGTGTATCAGCATTAGGAACAGCTTTAAATCAACTATCAAATGGCATAAATGACGGAGCACAAGGTGCGCAGCAAATTGAGAGTGGGTTAACTTCAGTAAATGCAAATATAAGTGTATTATCTCATGCAACTTCACAACTTCATGCTGGCTATACACAGTTAGAAAAAGGTTTAAGTTCTTACGGTCAATACTTCGGAAGTATTTCTCAAGCGATTGACGGTGCGAAGAAAGGTTATGAACAAATTGAAATGTTAATGACCAATTTCATTCAAACGAAACCAGAATCAGCAAATGATCCTAACATTCTGCAGACAATAGGAATTGCTAAAGAGGCTCAAAAGCAATTAGGTGGGCTGTCAAATGAATTAAATCAATTAGCAACGCAGCACAATGCGGCGATGGGATCATTTAAAGAAGCGAATCAATCGTTATTGAAAGTGGATAATGGCTTAAAAGAAATGAACAATGGAGTTACTAAGTTACAAAAAGGAGCAGCTGATCTTAAAAATGGATTAAATGAAGGTGCTTCAGGTTCAAAACAAATTGCAAACAAGTCATCTGAGTTACAAACCGGATTAACGAAAATAAACGATGGGCAAGGTCAGCTATTAACCGGACTGAAAGACTTGCAAGAACAGATGGGTCAATTACAATCCGGACTAACTAAAAGTACAGAAGGCCTTGAAAAGGTAAGTAATGGCCTAGGGGATGCTCAGAAATATTTAGGAGAACTGAATGAATCAAAAAGCTCTGAGAAATTCTATATTCCAAAAGAAGTTTTGGAGGGAGAAGATTTCCAAAAAGCTTTGAATACGTACATGTCACATGATAGAAAGACTGCTAAAATGACAATCATTTTAGACGTAAATCCGTATTCAAAAGAAGCGATGCCAATTATTCAAGAAATCAATAACACAATAGATGGTATTTTGAAGGGGTCGGAATTAAATCATGCGAAAACAGCAATCGGAGGAACGACAGCTAGAAACGTTGATTTAAAAGAAGTAACTGGGCAAGATTTCTTACGTACAGCTATAATTATGTTAATTGGAATCGCGATTGTATTAATTGTGATTACACGTTCATTATTAAACACCATCTTTATTATTGGATCGTTACTATTAGCTTACTTTGCATCATTAGGGATAAGTGAACAAATTAGTACGCATATTTTACATGTAGATTCATTAAGCTGGAATGTTCCATTCTTTAGTTTCATAATGATTGTCGCTTTAGGAGTAGATTATAGTATTTTTGTAATGATGAGATACAATGAGTTAGAAGGGGACCCAGCGACGAAAATTGTAACTGCTTCTCGTCATATCGGAGGAGTCGTATTATCAGCGGCACTTATTTTAGGGGGTACATTTGCTGCATTAATCCCTTCAGGTGTATTAACGCTTATACAAGTAGCATCCGTTGTTGGTGTTGCACTGTTACTATTAGCTATTATTGTGATGCCGATATTGCTACCTGCTTTAATAGGTTTAACGAGTAAAATGAAGAATTATGCAAAGAAATTAAGTGAAAGGAAATAAAAGAATCCCCTTTTAAAAGTAACTGTTTCAGTTATGGGAGAGAACATATAAAATAACACACAAATTAGGGATGTAAATCACATATGATTTAGCATCCCTTTTTTAATTGTTATTACATTATTTAAGCACTTTTATATAGTTAAATTGCAAAGGGAGAGAAAAAGAAAACAGTAAAAACACCAGTGCAACGATTGGGGATTACTGACAAAGTATGTGATTTAAAAGATATAATTTACTTTAGATAGTTCACTCAAATAATGGTGGACTATCTTTTTTACAAGATAAATGGAAAATTTATGTTAAAATAATGATAGGGATTGTGAAAAAATGTTCTTAAACTAGCGATCACGTTACTTTAAGAAGGATTTTTCAAAGGAAATGTTGAATATCGTATTTTGAAGGAGTGATTGCAGTGGAGTAAGTAATTTTTTTGATCTTGGTTAAATACTTTGAAGGAAGGGATTTATAAATATGAATACAAAACTAATAATAGTAGAAGGTTTACCTGGATTTGGAAAATCGACCACTGCAAAGCTAATAAATGAAATTTTAAGCCAAAATAAAATTGAAGTTGAACTATTTTTAGAGGGAAATTTGAACCATCCAGCCGACTATGATGGTGTATCTTGTTTTAATAAATTTGAATTCGATAGATTAGTATCTAACAGTGGAGATTTTAAAGAAGTGCTTCTTAAAAGAGTTCTAAAAAAAGGAAGCAATTACTTATTACCATACAGAAAGATAAAAAATGAGTTTGGTGACCAGTTTTCGGACGAATTATGTAATGATATTTTTAAAAACGATATATACGAATTACCATTCGATAAAAATGTTGAATTAATTGCTGATAAATGGCAGGACTTTGCTGAAATTGCTGTAGAAGACAATAAGGTTTATATCTTTGAATGTTGTTTCATACAAAACCCATTAACGATTGGGATGATTAAATATGGTGAACAAAAAGAAAAAATAATAAATTATGTAATGAAAGTTGCAAAAATCATAGAGAAGTTAAATCCAATGTTATTGTATGTAGAACAAGATAATCTTGAATTTTCATTTAGGAAGGCATTAAAAGAAAGAACTCCAGAATGGTCTACAGGAATTGTCGACTATTACACGAACCAAGGCTATGGGAAAAAACATAACCATTCAGGTGTAGAAGGAGCGATAAAAGTTCTTGAGGCTAGAAGGAATTTAGAGTTAGAAATATTTGATATGTTAAAAATGAAAAAAGAAAAAATCAATAATACAAAATATGAAATTGACTCATATAGGTCAATGTTAAAAGATAAGTTAACAATACAAATGGTGAAATAGCTTTTTACACTAACTGGTGCTTTATTTGAAGAAGGAAATAAAAACGCTCAGAATATTTTCTGAGCGTTTTAGTTTGCTATTTATAATACGAAACGGGGTGCGAAATGCATATAAATTATTGTGTTATTACTACATGCAGTTAAAGAAGTAAGAGATAAACATAATGCTCCAATTATTAATATTTTCTTAAAAATAAATCCTTCTTAAAGTGTGTATGTAACTTTAATATGATTAAAAACAAAGATTTTATTCGAGTTTGGAAAGAAAGGAATAGCAATCAACCGTTGCTATTCATCCAGCTTCTACTATATAATAGCTATAGTCTACAATAATTGAGTCGTAATATGCGATTTTTTAAGACAATCGGTGAGAAAACGCTGAAATAAGCGGTATTAGTAGGAGGACACAAATGATTACAGTAAGTAACGTTAGTTTGCGTTTCGCGGATCGCAAATTGTTTGAAGATGTTAACATAAAATTCACGCCAGGTAACTGCTACGGTTTAATCGGAGCAAACGGTGCTGGTAAATCAACATTTCTAAAGATTTTATCTGGAGAAATCGAACCATCAACAGGTGACATACATATTACGCCAGGCGAGCGTCTTGCAGTATTAAAACAGAACCACTTCGAATATGAAGAGTTCCAAGTATTAGAAACAGTAATTATGGGACACACACAACTGTACAAAGTAATGCAAGAGAAAAATGCCATTTACATGAAAGAAGACTTTAGTGATGAAGATGGTATGCGTGCTGCTGAACTTGAAGGTGAGTTCGCTGAGCTTAACGGTTGGGAAGCAGAATCAGAAGCGGCAATCCTTCTGAAAGGTTTAGGTATTGGTGAAGATCTTCACGATAAGAAATTGTCAGAATTAACTGGGGCAGAGAAAGTAAAAGTATTACTTGCCCAAGCTTTATTCGGTCAACCTGACATTCTATTACTAGATGAGCCTACCAACCACTTGGACTTAAAAGCGATTCAATGGTTAGAGAACTTCTTAATGAACTTTGAAAATACAGTAATCGTTGTATCCCATGACCGTCACTTCTTAAATAAAGTATGTACGCACATGGCTGATCTTGATTTCGGTAAAATTCAACTGTATGTTGGTAACTATGACTTCTGGTATGAGTCAAGCCAATTAGCTTTAAAATTAACGCAAGATGCTAATAAGAAAAAAGAAGAGAAAGTAAAAGAGTTACAGAACTTCATTGCGCGCTTTAGCTCAAACGCATCTAAAGCGAAACAAGCAACTTCTCGTAAAAAATTATTAGATAAAATTACATTAGATGATATTAAGCCATCATCTCGTCGTTATCCATTCGTTGGCTTCACACCAGAGCGTGAAGTAGGAAATGACTTATTAACTGTTGAAGGTCTTTCTAAAACAATTGATGGTGAAAAAGTGTTAGATAATGTGTACTTCACTTTAAATAAAGGTGATAAAGTTGCATTTATCGGTCGTAACGATATTGCAATGACGACATTATTTAAAATCCTTATGGGTGAAATGGAGCCAGATAGTGGTTCATTTAAATGGGGCGTTACAACATCTCAATCGTACTTCCCAAGAGATAACTCTAAGTACTTTGAGAACAGTGACTACAACTTAGTTGAATGGTTACGTCAATTCTCTCCACAAGATGAGTCAGAAAGCTTCTTACGTGGTTTCTTAGGCCGTATGTTATTCTCAGGCGAAGAAGTTAAGAAGAACGTTTCTGTATTATCTGGAGGCGAAAAAGTTCGTTGTATGTTATCTAAAATGATGTTAAGTGGTGCAAACGTAATTACACTTGACGATCCAACGAACCACTTAGACCTTGAGTCTATCACTGCATTAAACAATGGTTTAATCGCATTTAAGGGTACAATTTTATTCACATCTCATGACCATCAGTTCGTACAAACAATTGCAAACCGCATTATCGAAGTAACGCCAAACGGTGTAATCGATAAAGAGGCTACTTACGATGAGTTCTTAGAAAATGAAGAACTTCAAAAACAAGTAGATGCAATGTACAAAGGTCAATAATAAATGATAAAAAACCTCGCTCTCGTTATGAGAGCGAGGTTTTTTATCATCCATTATTTTTATGGATTGCGAATAATTATTCAAGAATAACTTTATTAGAGGAAAGAGATTTGGATGTTGCACATAGAAGAATTGCTGAAGCATAAATAACTGAATGAAGAAATTATATATATCGAAAAATTAAATGCTATCTATTGTGAATTTCATTATATTACATGAATGTTCCAGAACTGGAGACATATTTATTTGCGAAGTAGTGAATAAAGGTTTATAGTATGTGATGTCATAATTAGTGGATGAATCTTGGGAGAAAACAGGAAATGTTACAAATTTATTTTGTTAAATAGAAACCAAGGTCAAAATGTCTAAAAAGAAATAGTTGAATAAATACTAGCTTCAAATTATAATTACTAGTATTCTTCATATAGTTAAATAAATAAAATCTATTTGAAGATAAAAAATTGAATAGAGAGACAGACTTATAAAAAAATAAGCCTTGGATGATCAAAAGAGGTGGAGAAATGAAACAATTCTTATTAAAGAGCAAAAGTGTGTTAAGCAATCATTTTGGATTCTTCCTGTTTGCCGTTCTATTATTATGGCTCAAAACATATGTAGCGTATGTAACAGAATTTAATTTAGGAATTTCAAACACAATCCAAAAGTTCTTGCTGTTTTTTAACCCGCTTAGTTCAGCAGTTCTATTTTTAGGACTTGCATTATTTGCAAAAGGGAAAAGAGCTTATATTTGGGTAATTATTATTAATTTGTTAATGTCCATACTTTTATATGCAAACGTAGTATATTACCGCTTTTTTAGCGACTTTATTACGTTCCCGACATTAACACAATCGAATAACTTTGGAGATTTAGGTGGTAGTATTTTTGCATTGCTACACGTATATGATCCACTATATTTCTTAGATACGATTATTCTAATTGTTTTAGTCGCAACGAAATTTGTAAATCCTAAACCAATCCGTGTTGCGAAGCATAAATTATCTCTAGTATTTGTAGCAGGTATTTTATTATTCAGCGTTAACTTAGGACTTGCAGAATCTGACCGTCCGGAACTATTAACAAGAACATTCGATCGTAACTATATTGTAAAATATTTAGGCGCATACAACTTTACAATTTATGATGGTATTCAAAGTGCGAAAGCATCAACAGAACGAGCATTAGCTGATGGAGATAATATGACTGAGGTTAGAAATTATCTTGCATCAACATATGCAAGTCCAAATCCAGAGTACTTTGGTAAAGGAAAAGGAATGAACGTAATTTATATTCATTTAGAATCATTCCAAAACTTTTTATTAAACTATAAGCTAAATGGTCAAGAGGTTACACCATTCTTAAACTCATTTACAAAAGATGCGAATACGTTATACTTTGATAACTTCTTCCATCAAACAGGACAAGGTAAAACATCTGATGCGGAGTTCATGTTAGAGAACTCAATGTATGGATTACCGCAAGGATCTGTTTTTACAAATAAAGCTCATAATACGTATCAATCAGCACCAGCTATTTTAGGTCAACAAGGATACACATCAGCAGTGTTTCACGGTAACTATAAAACGTTCTGGAACCGTGATGAAATTTATAAATCATTTGGTTTTAATAAATTCTTCGATGCGTCATACTATGATATGAACGAAAAAGATGTAGTAAACTACGGTTTAAAAGATAAACCGTTCTTTAATGAATCCATTCCATTATTAGAAACGTTGAAACAACCGTTCTATACAAAATTTATTACGTTATCTAACCATTTCCCTTATCCGATTGATAAAGCGGAAGCAACGATTGAACCAGCTAAAACAGGTGATTCATCAGTAGACACATATTTCCAAACAGCACGTTATTTAGATGAGTCAGTAAAAGGATTTATGGATTATTTGAAACAATCTGGTTTATACGATAACTCGATTATCGTTATGTACGGCGATCATTACGGTATTTCCGATAATCATAGTGCAGCAATGTCTCAAATAATGGGTAAAGAAATGAACTCATTTGAAAATGCGCAATTACAACGTGTACCATTAATCATTCGAGTTCCAGGAATGAAGGGCGGCGTACAGCATCAATACGGAGGAGAAATTGATGTTCTTCCAACTTTATTACACTTACTAGGTACTGATACGAAAAATTATGTCCAGTTCGGATCCGATTTATTATCACCAGAGCATAAACAAGTCGTTCCGTTCCGTAACGGTAACTACGTAAGCCCAACAGTTACTGCACTGAACGGCAAATACTATGATACTACTACTGGAAAACCTGTTGAATTAACAGACGAAATAAAACAAAATGAACAAATGGTTCAAAAGTCGTTAAAATACTCTGACCAAGTTGTAAATGGTGACTTATTACGATTCTACACACCGGAAGGATTTACACCGGTTGATCGTTCGAAGTACAACTATAACCATCGTGATAAAAATAAAACGAAGGTAAAGACGACTGAAGATGGGGAAACGAAATAAATATTAAAAAGCGCTACTCATATGAGTGGCGCTTTTGTTTATAAATAGAACGTTGTTATTATATAGAAACATCTTTAGTCTTTTGTTTCATCTTTCCAAAGAACACTACACCAGCAATGACAATAATGATGAATGCCCATTTAATGAAAGGGTTACTTTCGAAAAATGCAACGAACCACTTTTCATCTACAATCATTTTCGCGGCAGTATAAGCTAAAACAGCTGCTCCAATTGTAATAATGATAGGATAACGGTCGACCCATTTTAAAATTAATGTACTGCCCCAAACTACTACTGGAATTGAAACCAATAGCCCGATGATTACTAAAGAAAAATTGCCATGCGCAGCTCCAGCAACAGCGAGGACATTATCAATGCCCATTAATGCATCAGCAATGATAATGGTTTTAATAGCAGACCAAAAACCTTCTTCTGCTTTAATATTATGATCTTTGCCTTCAGCAATTAATTTGTAAGCGATCCATATAAGAAGTACACCACCAATTAGAAGTAGCCCTGGTATTTTTAACAACCAAACGACAACTAAAGTAGCGAGAGCTCTAATCACGATTGCCCCGATAGTTCCCCATATAATAACTTTCTTTTGTTGATCTTTCGGTAATCGTCTTGCTGCTAATCCAATTACAATGGCATTATCACCCGCTAAAACTAAATCAATTACAATAATGGCAAGCAAGGCAGACAAATATTCAGGTGAGAGAAAATTCATATAGATATCACTCCTTAAGAGTAATATGTGCTAAAGTGTTGATAATATAAAAAATAGGATTGAATTTGTATATTCGACCCTTAATTTTTTTTATGTATTTTGATATGTATTTGTGTTCTAATTTCGTATAAGTCGTTTTTGTAGTCTTTTTAGCTTATCGTTTCTCTTTCTCAATTTTCGATTTATCTTATTAATACGGTTTTCTTTTCTGTTATCCCATTTATCACTTCTGGTTGTATAAATAGATTTATCTTCCTTAGCACGAAAACGTCTTACTTTTTTTACGAAGGAAAGGGGGATTTTACCGATAACACCCTGTTTTTCTAATGAATCCTCTTTACCTCTATACCAATCAGGATGTGATAATAAATAGTCGAAATCGAATATTATCCCGTATTCTTTATCCATATAGGTATACCATTCTTCCAGTGCAGGTTTATTTGCTTGATGAAAATACATCGAACTATCACCCATGGCACAACACCAGTAACTAATATCACTCCATAGTACCCATTCTTTCGGTACATCTAGTGTTAAAATTACCATTTTTGAATTGTCTTTACCCCAAGCCTTATGATTTCGATTTGGATAATTATTTGCTTCCCAGACCCAAATAGGATAGTTACCTTCGTAGTAGGGTAATCTTTTTTTAGCGACACGTATCATCCAATCGTATGAATATATAAAATCGGAATCGATGTTTTCTTTACTTCCTTCTAAATAACCAAGTTTCTTAAATTGTTTCCATGCTGCTTCAGTTTGAACTGTATATACGATCATGTGATGTTTCTAAGTTAAATGAATGTGATTTTACATTTTTATTGATAGAAGGGAAGGTTGAATCGACTATATGAGGAGCCGTTTCCAAAACGATAAAAAAACTTGATATCCTAAAGGAAATCAAGTTTTTTTCATTACATACGGTTATCATGCCAGAAGTTTAACGGGAAGTGTTCGTTCTCACTATAGGCTTCTAATTCATATCCTTTTTCTTTCAGCCCTTTAATAATACCAGGTACTGCTTTTACGGATTGTGGATGAATGTCGTGCATAAGGATAACTTCTGTTGGATTTGTAGCTCCATGTAGTACGTTTTCTACAATTTTAGCTGATGCAGCATCAACAGGCATTTTGTTGTACTTCCAGTCTAATGAATCGATTGTCCAATCCCAAACTTTTAAGCCGTTCTCAACAACTTTGTTGCGAAGAGCCTCATTTAATCCTGGCATTGATCCGTAAGACGGACGAGTTAATACTGGTGATTTGCCTAAAACGCCAGCGATTAAGCCTTGATCTTCCTTCATCTCATCTACATAATGACCTTCTGTGTAAAGTTTCTTGTAGTTATGAGTCATACTGTGCATCCCAACGTAGTGGCCTTCAGCATCTTCCCGTTTTACAAGATCAGGGAAAGCTTTTACATTTGAACCAATAAGGAAGAATGTTGCTTTTGCATTTTCTCTCTTTAACATATCTAAAAGCTCAGCTGTGTATTTTCCAGGACCATCATCAAATGTTAAGTAAGCTACTTTTCTAACTTGCCCATTATATTGTTTTGGAGCTTCTTTCGGTGCAAGAGATGATTGAATTTCACTTACAAGTTGAACAGATTTTGCTTCATCCTCTGTACTCGCTAGAGCAGTATGTGCTGATCCTAAGGCCGCTTCGTATGTAAATAATACCCCCGCGCAAATCAACATAGCCCTTTTCACTAAAGTTGTCATTCGAATTCCATTGTGCATAATTTTCCTTCTCTCTATAAAAGTTCTACTCTACTATATTAGCAATTATAGGGAGGTAATTGCAAAAAAAGTTTTTTACAAGAGCAAAAAAGTTTGTCCAAAAGTATGCAAGATTTCAATGTTTTGCTGGTTTACTAAAATGAAACAAGAATGGAATGAAAATGCATGTAATTTGTTCCTATATATAGTAAACCTAATGAGTGAGTTAGTAGGGGACTGTATACAGAGAATGCTGGCGAAGAGTGTGCTTTTTGCATTAAAACGCATCTATAAAATTTCACATACCGTATTTTAAAAATAAATATAGGAAAACCAAAAAATAATGTAGAATATATCGTACATACATATATGAAGTCAACATAAAAGATAAAGAGGTGGGTATATGTTACTTGGTGAAGTAATGCAGCAACTAGAGGAATATGGAACAGAACAGAATCGTAAAACGTATAAAAACCATGGGGCGAAAGAGCCGCTATTCGGAGTTAGTTTTGCCAATTTAAAATTGTTAAAAAAGAAGATAAAAAAAGATCATGATTTAGCAATTTTATTATGGGAAACAAAAAATATGGATGCAATGACATTAGCAACAATGATTTTAGATCCAAAGAAAGTTACGACAGAACTGCTAAATAAATGGGTACAGGAAGTTGATTATTATTGTTTAATGGATGTTTTAATGACGGCTATTTGTACGTCGCCGATCGCGATAGAAAGAATGGAAGAATGGACAAAGTGTGATGATGAATGGATTGGAAGAGCAGGCTGGTCTTTATTAGCAAATATAGCGATTAAAAATAAAACGTTACAAGACGATTTCTTCTCTCCGTATCTAGAAGAAATTAAAGTAAATATACATAATGAAAAAAATAGAAAAAAAGAAGCGATGAATCGTGCTTTAATCGCGATAGGAATTCGTAATGAAGACTTAGAGCAAGCAGCGATTGAAATTGCACGTGAAATTGGAAAAGTACACGTTGATCACGGGGCAACGTCATGCAAAACACCAGACGCAGAGCCGTATATAAAAAAAGCGAGAGAAAGAGCTGAAAAAAAGAAAGAGAAATAAGAAAAGGAGAACGGTTATGAAAGCAATGGAAGCGGCACAAAGCATCATTACATCACAATTTCCGAATTGTAATGTAGCTTTACTTGGAGGAAGCGTCGCAAGAGGGGAAGCGACAAAAACATCTGATCTGGACATTGTAATAATAGATCCTAGTTTGTCATCTTGTTATAGAGAATCTTTCTATAGTAATGGATGGCCAGCCGAGGTGTTTGTACATAATTTTGAAACGTTAAAAACCTTTTTTAAAATGGATTGTGACCGAGGAAGACCTTCGTTACCACAATTAGTTTCAGAAGGTATTGTATTAAAAGGGGAAGATGAAATTGTTGAGAAATTAAAAAGCGAAGCGAATGAGTTACTAAATAAAGGACCAGCTAAATGGACAGAAGAAATGATGAAACAGAAGCGATATTTTATTACGGATACTTTGGATGATTTTATTGGTGCATCAAAAAGAGAAGAAGAATTATTTATCGCGAATTTATTAGCTGATTTATTACATGAATATGTATTAAGAGTAAATGGGAAATGGCTTGGAAATTCAAAGTGGTTTATAAGGGTACTTAGAAGATATGATGAACAATTCGCAGATCAATTTGTAGCGGCGTTCGATCATTTTTATACAACGGGAGAGAAAATGAAATTAATTACTTTTGTAGAAAAAACGTTAGAACAATATGGAGGAAGAATGTTCGAAGGGTTTTCTATAGGAAAATAAAGTGAAACTTTAATCAGTGGGGGGTTGTTCATCCCCCACTGATTATTAGTTGAACCAATCGGACTTTTACGGACAGTTGATCCCCCATCTAACTTCTTTGCTTCCGCTGAATTTTGAGGTGGGGGTCTTACTGTCCGTTAAAGCGGGATAAAAAGGGGATAATACAATGAATATACCATTCGTTCAATTAAGAGAACTGACACTAGATGATGTAGAAGATCGATATCAATGGTCATTAGATACAAAAGTAACAAAACATTTAGTTGTACCAGATCAATATCCACCGTTCACTCGTGAAGATACAAAAAAATGGATTGAGGCATGTATAAATCGAAAAAATGGTTATGAACAAAGAGCTATCACTGCAGAGAACGGTATACATATTGGATGGATAGATCTTAAAAACTT
This sequence comes from Bacillus sp. BD59S, assembly GCF_007363175.1. Taxonomy (NCBI): domain Bacteria; kingdom Bacillati; phylum Bacillota; class Bacilli; order Caryophanales; family Bacillaceae; genus Bacillus; species Bacillus sp. BD59S. The sequence goes on along the minus strand of NZ_CP034686.1, from coordinate 2,604,336 downwards.
TGATAAAACAAATAAAAATGCAGAACTGGGAATCGCGATTGGTAATAAAGAGTATTGGGGTAAAGGGTATGGAATAGCGGCCCTATATAGTATGTTACATCTAGCATTCTTTGAATTTAAATTAGAAAAAGTATGGCTACGTGTAGATGAAGATAATTTTCAAGCTAGAAAGAGCTATGAAAAGGCTGGTTTTGTATGCGAAGGGTTAATGAGAAATGATCGATTACGTAAAGGTCAGTTCATTCATCGCTATCGTTATAGTATGTTAAGAGAAGAATATCAATCTTTAATTAGTAGTTCATAAAAATATTATGTTAACTAAAAGGGGTAGAGAAATATGATTCGATTACTTACGAAAGAAGATGCAAAAAAATATTGGGACTTACGGTTACAAGCATTACAAGTAAACCCTGAGGCATTTGTAACAACTTATGAAGAGGCGATTCGTCAGGAAAATCCTGTTAAGCGAGTGGAAAGTAATTTAACAGCTACTACGAGTTGTACATTCGGTGCTTTTAATGAAGAGAATCAATTAGTTGGAGTTGTCACTTTACTAACAGAAGAGAAAGAGGCGTATAAACATAAAGGGCATATCGTTGCGATGTATGTAGATGCAAGCAATCGAAGAAGTGGCCTTGCACGTGAGTTAATACGTAAGGCAATTGAAAGAGCAAGAGAAATGGACTTGGAACAATTGACATTAGGTGTTGTGTCCACAAATGAGCCAGCAAAAAAGTTGTATGAATCTATAGGTTTTAAAACGTATGGGATTGAAAAGAGAGCTATAAAGATGAATGGTGTGTATAGTGATGATGAACATATGGTGTTGTTCTTGTAAGAGGGGGAGTGTCGTATGAAAGATCTAAGTTTGGAAAGAAATATGAACCGGCAAGTAGCGATTTTATATGCGACGGTTACGGATACATTTAAACGACTGCAAAAGTTAGTACAAGGGACTGATGAGAAAGAACTGTCATTTAAAGGGACAGAAAATAATGAAAATAGTATTGGACAACTGCTTCAACATTTAGCAGTTGTCGATTTACATTGGGTGTACCGCCTAAAAGGAGAAGCAATTCCACAGGCACTTGATAATATATATGGACCTATGTTAAATGAAGCAGGAAAACTGCCAAGTTTAAGAAAACAGACGTTGCAACAATTAATGCAAGATTATGAAGCTGTGCAACATATGTTTTATGAGAAATGTATGAAACTAACAGAAAATGATTTAACACGAGAGGTTTTTTATCCGACTTTAATGGGCAGTAAGACCCCCACCTCAAAATGCAGCGAAAGCAAAGAAGTTAGATGGGGGATCAACTGCCCATAAAAGTCCGATTGGTTCAACTAATAATCAGTGGGGGATGAAGAAAACCCCCACTGATTAAAGTTTCACTTTATGAAAAGGGAGAAAATGCGACTATTAGGTGGGGGATATGGCACATAGCTGACCATAATCGGTACCATCAAGCTCATATTAGTCAGTTAAGAAAGCTATATAGAGCTAGAATACATGTGAGATAAAGATTTTAAATTTTAATTATATTTAATTTGTTGTATAGTATAAGAAGAAACTAAACAAGGGGTTTTATCATGAAAGCTATTGCAGTAGGGATATTGGCATCATTTTTCTTTGCCTTTACCTTCGTTCTAAACCGGGCGATGGACTTAGAAGGTGGAAGCTGGATTTGGAGTGCTTCATTACGTTACTACTTTATGGTTCCAATGCTTTTACTTATTGTCATGTATAGGGGAAACTTAAAGCAACTTTTTCAATATATGAAAAATAATCCGAAAGAATGGTTAGTGTGGAGTATCGTTGGATTTGGTCTCTTTTATGCACCGCTTAGTTTTGCCGGAGCTTTTGGACCTGGTTGGCTCGTTGCATCAACATGGCAAATTACGATCGTCGCAGGGATTTTATTAACACCATTTTTTGCGGTAGATCCATTACATAAAAAACTCCCAATGAAGGAATTAGTTATGTCGGGTATTATTTTATGCGGTGTTGTACTTATGCAAGTAGAACATGCTTCTTCATTAGGAATTCGTGAAACTGTTTTATGTGTCGTTCCTGTACTTATTGCAGCGTTTGCGTATCCTCTTGGAAATCGAAAAATGATGCAAGTTTGTAAAGGGGAATTAGATGTATTTCAGCGAGTTCTCGGTATGACATTAGCAAGCCTTCCATTTTGGTTTTTACTTTCTGGTTATGAAGTATCAACAGGTGGGTTACCATCAAGTAGCCAAGTTTTCCAATGTTTTATTGTAGCTGTTAGTTCTGGTTTAATCGCGACCGTACTATTCTTCTTTGCGACAGATCTTGTAAAAGATGATCCGCAAAAACTAGCAACAGTGGAAGCGACTCAGTCCGGTGAGGTTTTATTTGCGCTAGTGGGAGAACTTATCTTGCTATCTGCACCAATTCCGTCATTTTTATCTTGGATTGGCATGAGCCTCGTTATTGTTGGAATGATACTACATAGTTATGTAGCGGTCGTTGTGAAGAAAGAAGAAAAAATAACGGCGTAATGAGATTAGCTCTTTTTATAAAGAGCTAGTCTTTTTTCATAGAAAGGGATGGAAGTATGAATTTACAGTGTGTTGAACAAATTGAGAAAGATTCTATTTTAAATGTACTACAGTATGCAGTCGGACCAAGTGAAACTAGCTTAAAGAAAGCAGTTTTATTTTATGAAAGCAATAAAGGGACTTTGCATAGATATGAGGAAAAGGCTTGCATAGGTATGGAAATAATCGGAGCAAATAAAGCGAGAATATGCCACATAGCAGTGGTACCGCAATATCGTCATAAAGGAATAGCAGTGCAAATGATAAAGGAAATAGTAAAAATGCATCAATTGACTTATATAGAGGCAGAGACAGACGCTGAGGCAGTAAAATTTTATAAGAAAATTGGTTTTCAGATTAAAAGTTTAGGAGAAAAATATCCGGGGATTGAAAGGTTTCATTGTTATTTGGAAAAATAGTACGAAAATATGCAAATACATATTGTGTTTAGTTTGAAAAAAGTAACATTTACATTATATAATAAAGGTATCTGGAAAAATATAGATAATGGGAATTGGGTGTATAACACATGAGAATGGATAAAAGTAAATTTATAAAAATCGCTACTTCAATAGGGGTTTCATCTTTTTTATTAACGGGCTGTGGTGATTATGAAGAAGAAACTGCACAGAAAGAAAGTACTGCTGTTAAAACAGATGGTGCAAAACAGGGAAATGAACAAGAAACATTACATTGCGATGATAAAGCTCCTACTAATGAAAATGTAGAAAAAGATGAGTTATGTAAGGAAATGAATCCGTCTTTTTCATCGTATCATGAAAATTCACATTTACCGATACTTCCATTCGTAGCAGGATATTTATTAGCAAGCAGAACTTCAAATATGAATTATACAGCAAAGCCAAATATAATGAAGAAACCGTATGTAAATAATGTTATTCCCTATCGTGAAAAAGACCAAAGTAGAACTGGTGGAAGCGGTGGTGGAGGGTATTACGGCGGAACTAACAGTAACAATAATAACTCGTCCAATAAAGTGGATTTAAATAAACAACAGCCAAATAGCTCAAATAAAGTGACACCAGATACAAATGCGCCAAAATCATCTCCGACACAAACGCCAAAAGTGAATTCAGGTTCAAGTGGAATTGGGAACGCAAAAGCACCGGCCGGATCATAACTCGAAAGGATAATAGGAATATGTATACAGAACAAGAGCAGAAGGAGTATATGAAAGTATGGTTTTCACTAGCGGAAGAGGCTGGTCGGAATGGATTTACGTGGCCGAGCCTATTAGAAAATGAAGAATGGAATCAATATATGGCAACCGGTATGTATCGTATGCCAGTAAAAACTTATACTGTTATTTCAAAAGCGACTGAAGAAATTATGTACGTGTTATATAGAACGTATCAATATATTGTAAATACGGCAGAAGATTTTCAAACACTAGGATTTCCTGCTGAAACGTGGGAAATTGCGAGAATGAAACATACTGGTTTGTTTTCATATTTTACGAGATTTGACTTTATCGTAAATGGTGAAGATATAAAGTTAATAGAAGTAAATTGTGATACACCAACAGGTTATTTAGAGCCATCTGTCGCAAATGAAGTGTTGTGCCGTTATCACGATGTAAATCACCCAAATCATATAGAAGAGCATATTGTGCAGGCATGGGAACAAATTAAACATGACTATAATATAGATCCTAGAGAAACGATTTATTTCACGAGTTATGATTGGCATGATGAAGATCATCAAACGGTTCAATTTTTAAGAAGCTATTGTTTAGATCAGTCAACGGATTATATAGGTATACAAGATATTGTCGTGACAGATGATGGTATATATACGCAAAATGGTGAGAGAATTCATTATTTATATAGGCTATATCCAATTGAATATTTAGTTTCAGACGCTGATAAAAACGGGAAAAGAATTGGACTCCAGTTTTTAGATCATATAGCGCAAGGAAGAGTGAAAATCATTAATCCACCTGCTGCCTTTCTTATGCAAAATAAAAGTGTACTCGCATTAATTTGGCAGCTTTATGAAGATGAAGTTTTCTTTGGGGACGAAGAGCGAGAGACCATTCAAAAATACTTCCTACCAACATACTTTACAAATAAACCATTTATAGAAAGAAATGAATCCTATGTTTCTAAACCTTTATACGGCCGTGAAGGCGGAGGGGTATCTATATTTGAAAATAATGAACTATTAGCTGAAGATAAAACAGAGTATTACTTTGAACAGCGGAAAATATATCAGCAATACATAGAAATGCCTGACTATACAATTGACACATGGGACGGTCCGTATACTGGTAAACTTTTAATTGGTTCACACTGCATAAGCGGAAGAGCCGCAGGGTTATTTTTACGTGTAGGTGAGAAAATAACGGGAAACTTATCGATGTTTACTGGAGTTACAATTGAAGGATAAATGGAACAAAGAGCTCATCATTTTTGATGGGCTCTTTCGTTTAAATATAGTGTTTTTATTGCTGTGATGTAACGCCTTCATGTTGCTTCTTTTGTTATATAAAACCAATTTATTACCATTTTTTAATTGGATAAAAATGATTAAGTTAAAAATTAAGAAAAATATGATAATATATGTATGTAGTAGTTTAAAACAAAATGGGGGAACAATCGTGAAAATGAATGAAATAGTGGCAAGTACGCCATTGCCAAATACAATTAAAACAATTACAAATGATTTAAGAAAATTAGGATTAGAAAAAGGAATGACAGTTATTGTACATTCTTCGTTAAGCTCCATAGGCTGGGTATCTGGCGGAGCAGTTGCAGTAGTAGAGGCGTTAATGAATGTTATTACAGAAGAAGGAACACTCATTATGCCAACGCAATCTTCAGATTTATCCGATCCGAAACATTGGTCAAGACCGCCTGTTCCTGAAGATTGGTGGCAGATTATCCGTGATAATGTCCCAGCTTATGATCCACGAATAACACCAACAAGAGGTATGGGGGAAATAGTTGAATGTTTTCGTACATATCCGAATGTAGTACGCAGTAACCATCCATTAGGAAGTTTTGCTGCATGGGGAAGACATGCAGAAGAAATAACGATGAATCAGTCTCTATCAATGAGTTTAGGAGAAGAATCTCCATTAAGAAAAATATATGATTTAGACGGATACATATTATTAATTGGTGTTGGATATGATTCCAATACTTCTGTACATTTATCAGAAGTACGTTCTGGTGCATGTGAGTTAATAAAAGTAGGGGCACCCATTATAGAAAATGGTGAAAGAGTGTGGAAAGAATTTGTTGATATGGATTACGATTCTGACAAATTTGTAGAAATTGGTGTGGAATTTGAGCAAAAAGGAACCGTAACAATAGGGGAAATAGGAAACGCAAAGTGCCGTCTTATGAAACAACGTGATATAGTTGATTTTGGAACAGAATGGTTTCGTAAGAAAAATTAGTAAGGGATGGTTACAATGAAGGGGAAAAAGGTATTAATTACAAGCGGTGGTTGTTTAGAAAAATGGGATCAAGTTCGTGGTCATACGAATATGGCAAAAGGAACAATTGGAAGAATAATCGCCGAAGAGCTTATAAGTAAAGGGGCCTATGTTATATATTTACATGGTTATTTTGCGGAGAAACCGAATGATATAAACAATCAATTAGAATTACACCCATTTGAAGGAATTGTTGATTTGCAAGATAAAATGAAAAGTATCATTACGCATGAAAAAGTCGATGCGGTTATTATGGCAGCGGCTGGATCTGATTGGATTGTGGACAAGATCTGTGATCAAGAGGGTAATGTTCTTGATATGAATGGAAAAATCTCAAGTGATATAGCGCCAATTATACATTTTCAAAAGGCACCGAAAGTATTAAAACAAATAAAACAGTGGGATTCAGAAACTGTACTCGTTGGCTTTAAACTTGAAAGCGACGTAAATGAAGAAGAACTGTTTGAAAGAGCGAAAAATAGAATGGAAGAAGCGAAGGCGAGTGTAATGATTGCGAATTCACCACATTCTTTATATTCGCGTGGAGCAATGCACTACGTAATTGGACAAGACGGTATAGAGAAGTTATGTAATGGAAAAGATGAAACAGCGAAAGAAATTGTTAAAAGGTTAGAGGTATTATGTAATCACATTACTGCTTTATAATTTTAAGTATTTGGATAAGAGTGAATCCGCATAGTATATATTGGTAAGCGAAACTTTAATTTATAGGAATTATACTTTTACACAAACGTTAACCATTCAATATGGATACATAGAATAAATGGTGAGGAGTGAATTCTATGGAACATTTATTAAAGCAAGCTATTAAACTCCGGCAAGAAAAGAAATATGCGCAGTCTAAAGAGATACTCATCGGATTAACAAACTTTACGAGGGATGCAGAAGTACTTTATCAATGTGCCTGGATACATGATGTAATGGGTCTTGAAACAGAAGCTATGCCGTATTATGAACAGGCAATTGCAAATGGTCTTGAAGGGGAGTCACTTTGTGGCGCATATATCGGTCTTGGTAGTACATATCGTTGTATAGGCGAGTATGATAAAGCAATTACTGTTTTAGAAACAGGTTTGCAGCAGTTTCCAGATAATGATGTGATGAAAGTATTTTTGTCATTAGCGAAATATAACGTAAACGATCATGAATCCGCGATGAAATTATTACTTGAAACAGTCGTAAAAGTAGAAGAAGTGAAAGAGTTTGAACGTGCTATTTCATTTTATAAAGACCATTTAAACGAGGTTTTTAAATAGAGGAGTGAAAGTATGAGTGTCACACTTTCGCGAAGGCGAAAAGGTATATGGATTGGACTCGTATCTTTAATCTTATTATCAAACTATTTATTGTATGCTCTTCCGATTGTACCAGCTACTCCCAAAGAAGTTGTTCTTGGATCATTATTAGATTGTATGTTTGTAATTCCGGTTATTACGTATTTCTTTATTATTCGAAAAAGATACTCGTTAACGTATATATTCCCTGTTGTAATAGCTGGTTATATATTTGCAAGATTTATTATTCCAAGCGACTATTTACAAGCTTTTTCATACGTTTCTTATATGATAGTTGCAGGAGAAATTACCTTTGTATGTGTAGAGTTATTCCTTCTATATAAAATTGTTAGAAAGCTTCCTAACATAATAAAAAAATATAAAGAATATAAAAGTGAGTATTCTTCATTTTCTTATGCAATTGATGCTGCATTTGACGCTGCTATGAAAAGAAATAAATTAATAGATATCATTGTAACAGAGTGTAAGTTAATCTATTATGCATTTTTATCGTGGCGTGAAAAAGTGCCAGAAGGAGAATCTGTATACTCATATCACAAAAAGACTGGCGCAATAGGTGTATATATTATGATTATCCATGCGACCTTAATAGAAAGTATCGGTTTTCATTATTTGTTTCATCAATGGAATCCAGTTGTAGCATGGGTGTTACTTATTTTAAACGTATATGCAATGTTTTATTTTTTAGCTGAAATACAAGCAACGCGTAAAAATCCAATTATTGTTACGGAACAAAAGGTAATTATTCAAATTGGATTAGGAAAGAAAATCATTATACCGTTTACACAAATTGATAAGATTACGTTTTATAAAGGAGAAGTTTTAAAGAATGAGAAAGAGGTTCTTGACGCAACGGTGATGGAATTTATAAAGGAACCTCCAACATTTGAAATAACACTAAAAGAGCCAATGAAAGCACAATTGTTATATGGATTTTCTAAAACAGTAAGTCGTGTTCACTTAAATGTTGATGAGGAACGGAAATTTTATGATGTGATGACGGAGAAATTGAACCATGAATAATGCTACTAATTTTCATCGTGCGTTTGGTGTGTATGGCATTTGTATCGAAAGCAATAACATATTAGTAATCGATAAAATTAAAGGGCCATATAGAAATCGGTATGATCTACCTGGTGGTAGTCTAAAAGATGGGGAAGCATTATTAGCTGGACTTCATAGAGAGATTAAAGAGGAGACCGGGCTAAATGTAACGGTAGTAAAACAAATAGGTACGATTGATTTTCAATTTCCATCAAAATTCAAGGAGTACACACATGTACATCATATCGCAGTTTTCTACGGTGTTGAAAGGTGCGAAGGTGAATTCGTAGTAACGGAACAATTTGAAGAGCAAGATTCATTAGGAGCTAGATGGGTTCCTATTGAAAGCATTACAGAAGACAATTCATCTCCACTTGTATGTAGTGCAGTAGAGTGGCTGAAAACAAATGAGCTTCCATTAGAAGTGAAAAAATATGAAACATGGACAGTGAAAAACTCCTTCTAAAATAAGAGGGAGTTTTATTGTGTAATTGGAGACTAAATACTTCTTTATTACTATATAAACCGATATAATAAAGCTAGAAATAGCATAAGGGGAAACAAAGAATGAATAAATTACTAACACTAAAAAGTGAAATTATAGAAAGAAAAATACGATATGACTCGACAACAGTAGAACACACTTGTTTATTACTTGAAAAGCAGTTGCGAAGTATCGTGTTATTTCATGAGGTTCAGTATTCATTTACAATGAATACACATGATTCAAGTTTAACAATCCCGAAAGGCAGTTACACCATTGCATACTACTGGGAGGATCGTCCGTACAATTTATACATATGGAGAGATAAGAATGGAATGTATGTAGGCTCTTATTTTAATGTTGTAAAAAATACGCAAATAACAGACGAATTCGTGTCATTTGAAGACTTAATTATTGATATTTTGGTACTTCCAAGCGGAGAATATTTTATTTTAGATGAAGATGAGTTACCTGAGCCTTTAGAGGGTTTTGAGGGTGGTTATGTGAACGAAGCTCTTGATGTATTAGAGGAAATAATTCAAAAGACGCTTCCTCAAATAATTGTAGAAACAGAAAGAGTGAGGTTAAACTAAATTGTAATTGATTTGAAAATAGAATACGTGTTTAATGAGATTGAGTAGTCTTAAGTTATATAACCTAACTTTTTTGATAAGTCTAAAGTTAGATGTATATTTCTTGGGATTACTCTTTTTTGTGGAAACTAATATTGACTGAATGTAGTTCAGTCATTTACAATTGAATCAGATTCAGTCACGGTAAAAAACATAGTAGGAGATAACATATGAAAAGAAAATCAAAAGATCCAGATGTAAGACGCCAAGAATTAATGGATATTGGCTTTGAACTATATATGGAAAATGGTATGAAAGGATTTAGCATAAAAGATGTTGTGAATCATGCTGGTGTAGCAACGGGTTTATTTTATTATTACTTCAAGTCTAAAGAGAATTTTGTTGATGAAGTATTAAATGACTTTATTGTGAAAAATATGGAGTTAATTGAAGAAATACTTATTTCTAATGAACGGTCTGTCATGCAAAAGATGGAAGATTCTCTAAATATATTTTGGACATTTATTGAAAAATTAGCGCCTTATAAAAATGTGAGTTCTTTTCAGACAGAACAACATTTTCAACTGGAACAGAAATTATTCACGCGAATGCAGCCATTAATTCGACAAGTGATTGAAGAAGGGATGAAAACGGGGATTTTTAATACTGATAACTCATTACTAGCTTCAGGTTTTATTTTATACGGTCTTAGCAGTGTTGCTCATTCAGAGGTGAATTTGAATTTAGATACGAAGCAAGAAATGGTTAATTTAGTATTAAATACACTGCGATATGATCAAAGAGAAGGAAGATGTATATGAATATATGAAGATTATAATCGATGGAAACAATATTTTGAATGAACAACTTACAAAATGGAAAAGAGAACGTATTAAAAAAGTTTTACATACATTAGGACATAAAGAGCAAGAATTAAATGATACAGACGTTATGATAAAAAAACTAACGGAACTAAAATTAAATTATTCATACGATGAAATGTATGATAAGTTGAAGTCTAAACTTAAATTAAGTGAAATGGGTATGCGTATCGCTACAGTTTTATCTGGTAATAGACGGAAATTTTCAAAAACAAGTATCTATTTAGATGGGATTACAGCAGAAGAAGCGATAAATGGGATTGACAGTTTTATGCTTGAACAATCACATGAAAATAATCAGGTGAACTTGTCAGCTTGTCCTGATCACTATGTACTAAGACCGTTTGGGGAAAATGAATTAGAAGTTATCGAAACTACTGGTAATTCTCCATTTCCAGTTCAATTTTTTATTGTTTTTGGTGACGAAACGGGATTAAAGACACCTAGAGATAAGTCTTATCAATACCAATCAACAGGTGTTGCACGTATGAAAGACGGTACTACTATTGGTGGAGTTCGACATCAATTCAAAGATACAGACACTGGTATAGAAGTAAGTCTAGCTGTAGAGTTTCCAGCACTTTGTCCTAATAGCCTTATTAAATCGCACCAAATGCATTTGGCATGTGAGTTTTCTTATTGGTTACAGTGGATTAAGAACCATAAAAAATAAATAACAAGAAGGATGTTCAAACGAAGCATATGTATTTTTTAATAAAACCTAGTTGACTTATCGGAAATATTTGTATAATATGTACTTAATTCTATTACGTATTGCTGATTGGAGAAACCAAAGGCATTTTATCTATTGATAAAATGCCTTTGGTTTTTTTATTGCATAAATACTGAATCTGTTCATTTAGATGAATCATTTCAAGGAGGCGAAGAAGTGACTGTTTCAATTGGTGGAGTATCAAAATATTTTTCGAAACAAACTCGTACTGTTCAAGTATTAGAGAATATTAATTTTCAATTAGAGAAAGGGGATTTTGTTACAGTAATTGGTCCGAGTGGTTGCGGAAAAAGTACACTATTAAAAATTATTGCAGGTTTAGACGGCGATTTTGAAGGAGAAATCATTATTGACGGGGAGCGTATAACAAAACCGAGTAAGAAGCAAGGATTTATATTTCAAGAGCATCGATTGTTTCCGTGGCTTACAGTGGAAGAAAATATTGCGGCGGATTTGTCATTAAAAGATAAGTATGTGAAGGATAAGGTAAAGGAATGGGTTGAAATTGTTCGACTAGATGGTTTTGAAAAATCATATCCGAAAGAAATATCAGGCGGGATGTCACAACGTGTTGCGATTGCAAGAGCGTTGCTAAGAGATCCTAATGTATTATTGCTTGATGAACCATTTGGAGCACTGGATGCATTTACCCGAAGTCATTTGCAAGAAGTACTGCTCAACATTTGGGAACAAAAAAAGACGACAATGATATTTGTTACACATGATATAGACGAAGCAATATATCTTTCAAACAGAATTGTCATCATGAGTGCAAAGCCCGGAAAAATACATAAAGTGATTGAAAATAATTTACCTTATCCGCGTAGTAAAACTTCGGAGTCATTCCAAGAAATTCGAAAGAAAGTATTACAACAGTTTGAACGCGGGGGACTAATTCAAACAAGTATATAGGGAAAGGGTGAGTATATGTATAAAAAAATCAAAATTCTTTCTTTTGCATTAGCTATTTCATTATTTTTATTCGGATGTGAAAAAAGCACAGCAAGTAGTAAGAAGGAAGATGTAACAGTACAAATTGGTATTCAGCAAGGATTAAGCCCACTTTTATTGGCACAGAAAAAGGGATGGTTTGAAGAGGAGTTTAAAAAAGAAGGAGTTAAGGTGAAATGGACAGAGTTCCAAAGCGGACCTCCTTATTTTGAGGCAATCGCATCAAATCGATTAGACTTTGGTGAAGTTGGCAACTCTCCAGTTATTTCCGCGCAAGCAGCTGGTATTGAATTTACCGAAATTGCTAATACGAGTTTTGCGAGAAAAGGAACAGGGATTCTTGTGCAAAAGGATAGCAAGATTACGAGTGTAAAAGATTTAAAAGGTAAAAAAATCGCAGTAGCAAAAGGAAGTAGCGCATTTAATTTATTGTATCGAGCGCTTGATAAAGAAGGTATCAATGCGAAAGATGTAAATGTCATTCAGTTACAACCAGATGAAGCACAGCCAGCATTTGAATCAGGATCAGTAGATGCATGGGCAATTTGGGATCCTTTCATATCGTTACATACGGTAAATAAAGGAGCGAAGGTGATTACAGATGGTGAACAATTAAACGTATCTTCTCCAGAGTTTTTAATTGCGAGAACAAAATTTGCGAAAGAGCATCCAGAATTAGTGGAGAAATTCCTTAAAGTATATGAAAAAGCACGTCTATGGCAAGATGAAAACTTGGATGAAGCAATAAAAATATACACTTCTGCAAAGAAAATAGATGCAGATATTGTAAAAGAAGTGTTTAATCACGACAAACCCATCTTAGTTCCGGTAACGAAAGAAATAGTTGCAGAACAGCAACAGACAGCAGATTTTCAATATAAGCTCGGTTCTATAAAGAAAGAAATCAAAACAGATAAAGTTGTAGATAATTCTTTCGTAGAAAAAGCAATAAAGGCGAAATGAAAAGAGGTTTTGTAAATTGGAAAATACGAAGGCTGTTGTGAAAAGGGCCAGTTTAATGATTGGCAAAAGCAATGTCAATGTAAAAAAAGTGCGAAAGACAAATGTAAAAATGTTAGTAAGAGCGATTACGATACCAGTTATCGTATTAATAGTTTGGCAATTAGCCGGCGTATTCGATCTAGTTTCTAAAACAGTTTTACCAACGCCATTAGATATATTTCTAGCTTTTCAAGAACTTATAAAAACAGGAGAGTTATACGGTCATCTAAGTATCAGTGTATTCAGGGCTGCGGCTGGTTTCTTTATTGGTGGGAGCCTAGGAATTATATTAGGAACGATTGTTGGGTTTTCAACGAGAAGCGAGCAATATTTAGATCCGTCAGTACAAATGTTAAGAACTGTGCCTCACTTAGCTGTTGCACCGCTTTTCGTATTATGGTTCGGTTTTGGTGAAACATCGAAAGTGTTATTAATTGCAGATGGTGCATTTTTTCCTTTATACGTAAACGCGTTTCTAGGAATACGAGGTGTAGATTCAAAGTTATTTGATGTTGCGAGAGTGTTAGAGTTTAGTAAAAGAAAATTAATTACGAAACTAATTTTACCGGCAGCATTGCCAAACCTATTACTTGGGGCAAGATTATCATTAGGAGTAGCATGGGTGAGTTTAGTAGTAGCAGAACTTATGGGATCTACAGAAGGTATTGGCTATATGATTATGGATGCAAGGCAATTTTCAAATACAGATATCGTATTTGTCGGTATTATTATCTTTGCATTCGTTGGGAAGTTTTCTGATTCACTTGTTCGTTTACTAGAAGTGAAGTTTTTAAGATGGAGAGATAATTTTAAAGGAGAGATAGGAAATTAACATATAAATTATTAGGGGTAATTTATATAGAGTATTTTAGTGTACGTTTCAACATAAATAAGGGGTGTGTAAAGGTATGGAATTATTATGGTTTATTCCAGCGTATGGTGATGGTAGATATTTAGGAACGACAAAACGAGGAAGAGCAGCTGAGTACGGTTACTATAAACAAGTTGCACAAGCAGCTGATTATTTAGGATATACGGGTGTTTTACTTCCAACTGGTCAAGGTTGTGAAGATCCATGGGTATTAGCATCCGCACTTGCAGCTGAGACAGAGAAATTAAAATTTTTAGTAGCAGTTAGACCAGGACTGATGTCGCCGACAGTTGCAGCAAGGATGGCTTCTACATTTGATAGAATTTCAGACGGCAGACTTCTAATTAATGTAGTAGCTGGAGGAGATCCAGTTGAACTACAAGGAGATGGATTATATCTTGAGCATGATGAAAGATATGAAGCAGCGGATGAGTTTTTAAAGGTTTGGAAATCAACATTGCAAGGTGAAACGATTTCTTTAGAAGGAAAACATATTAAAGTTACGGAAAGTAAAGTTGTGTTCCCGCCAGTTCAAACGCCATACCCTCCTATATATTTTGGTGGATCATCCGCTGCTGGAAAGAAAGTTGCAGCAGAACATAGTGATGTATATTTAACGTGGGGCGAGCCACCAAAGCAAGTGAAGGAGAAAATAGAGGAAGTAAGAAAACTGGCAGAAGAGAAGGGTCGTTCAGTACGATTTGGCATTAGGTTACACGTAATTGTAAGAGAGACAGAAGAAGAAGCATGGGAAGAGGCAGAACGTTTAATTCAATATGTAGATAATGAAACAATTGAGCTTGCTCAAAAGACATTTGCAAGATATGATTCAGTTGGACAAAAACGGATGACACATTTAAATAAAGGAACAAGGGAGTCGTTAGAGATAAGTCCTAACTTATGGGCTGGCATCGGGCTTGTAAGAGGTGGTGCAGGTACTGCACTTGTTGGAGATCCGCATACAGTAGCAGAAAGGATAAAAGAATATGAAGCGTTAGGAATTGATACGTTTGTTTTATCGGGATATCCACATTTAGAAGAAGCGTATGAAGTAGCAGAACTTTTATTTCCTTTATTGAAAGAAGAAAAGAAACAAGAAAATAAAATTGTTGGTGAAATGGTAGCTGATGCATATGCATTAAAAAAATAGTGAGAAATAAAGTGAAACTTTAATCCTTTGGATGAATTGTTCCAAAGGATTATTAGTTGAACCAATCGGGTATTAACAGGCAGTTTCACCTATGCTTTACTCCATTTTGTTTACTGCCTGTTAATACGGGATAAAAAACTCGCAAGTAAATCACTTGCGGGTTTTCATCGTAAACTATCAGAAAATATGGTAAAATTAAATAGTAACTTAAGGTGCGGTTGGTTGTTCAATTATCACTTCTCCAATTAGGAGGGGGGTGATAATAAGTGAGTGAAATAGCGTTGTTACTGCAAGGTGGATTGTTTCTCGTTGCATTGTTAACATTCGTCGTCGTTTTAATAGACAAGCTCAAAAAATAACAACCCACCTATGCCAATAGAATGTGGGTTGTTTTGTTTGTAAGAAACAAATAGGATAAATGAACAATCCAATCTGCTAAGTTACGTGGACTAGTGTGTAGCCGCACACTAGTCTTTTTTATTTATATACAATTTATAATTGGTTTATGTGATTGTATTGTTCTTTTCATACTTATTATAACACAGTGTCTTTTCATCAAGAAAGGAGACCGTACGTTCTGTTTCTAATTAAATAGAAGGTGATTTTTCTTTAAAGAGCCCGTCCATATACTGTTTTAAAGTTTGAACGTAAAATTCTTGCTTATTTACATCATTTACGCCGACAATTGGTGAAGGAAGTTCATATCTCTTTTCGGATAAATGAACGACAACATCAAAAATATCAAATAGACGAATGAAACAGAACAGCCCATCTTTATCACTTAATAAAATAAAATAGTGGTTTTCACTATTTGTATTTAATGTATTCCATAAAGAACTTTTGCTTAAATCACGAACAATGCTCTTTTCTTTTAATTCCATGAAGTCGGCATTTGATAGGATGCTAGAAATATCAATCGCATCTGGATCTTCAAAATAGCCATCGACTGCTTGTACAGCGAAAGTATAAGCCATTTTTAATACACTCATTTTATACTTACGGTTATCTAAAAGTAATTCACGTTGAATAGAGCTAGCTACTTTCGTTACACGTTCTTCTTTCCAGATTTCGTTATGTAGTGAGATATCGTGCTTTTTACATAGTTTCATAATTAATGCATTGGAATAAAGTATTTCGTCACTTACTTCAACAACATCTGTCTCAGCGGCCGCAAGTTCCTCACCATGCTCATTTGTATAGAGGGGGGAGTCAATCTGTTTTTTCATTTGCTCAATCTTAAATTGACTTAATTTATGCCGAATTAAGGGGCGATCAATATTTGTTGTCATTTGTTCATGACAAGTATCACAAATTGAGTTTGTGAAATAATATCCACATAATATTTCTGGGATGACATATTGTTCACTAAGTTCTTTCGTATCTTTTCTGCAAATGATGCATTGTGTCATTTTTATCACCTTTACCTGCAAATTTGTATGTAATCTCATTGTAGTGTATTTATTGGTATTTTGGAATATTGTAAAGGAAAATATTATGTGAAATTCTTGCTTATTTTGGTACAATGAAGAGAAGTGCTAGTTTAAAGGAGGAAGTTTTTTGAAATCGAAAGTGCACTTTTGGACATTAGAAGTGCTAATGGTTGTAGCGATCATATTTATTTGCACAAAAATATCGTTTCTATTTCAACCGATTGGTATCTTCATATCAACGTTGTTTTTCCCAATCTTAATCGCGCTATTTTTATACTTCATATTTAATCCGGTATTAGTCTTTTTGGAGGATAAAAAAGTACCTAGAAATTTAGCGATTTTACTGTTATATCTTTTTATCATAACATTAACTGCGGTTGGAGTTGGGGTAGTAGTACCAACGATCTCCCAACAGCTAATGGATTTAGTAAAAAATATGCCAGGTTATATAAAAGAGGGAAAAGTATACATACAAGATTTATCCCATCATAGATTGTTTGAATGGTTATCTACACAAAACTATGTTTCCATTGAAACAATTGAAAAAAATGCAATTGAATACTTAAAGGATATACCAAACACCATTACGTCGAGTGCAACGGCTTTATTTGGTATTATCACGAACGTTGCATTAGTTATCTTCACAGTACCGTTCATTTTATTTTATATGTTTAAAGATGGCCATGCGTTTCCAGGGAAAGCAGTAAGCTTATTACCAGAGTCTTACCGTGAAGAAGGACTTCGCATCATTAAGGAAACGAATGAAACATTATCTGCATATATTCAAGGGCAAGCGCTTGTTTGTATATTTGTAGGTGCTTTTACTTTTATCGGTTATTTAATTATTGATTTACCGTACGCTTTCGTTTTAGGAATTATAGCAGCATTTACAAATATCATTCCTAACTTAGGTCCATTTATCGGTGCAGCGCCAGCTGTTATTGTAGGTCTGTTCGTATCTCCGATGCAAGCGTTGTACGTAATTATTATAGTAACAATTGTACAACAATTTGAAAGTAACATCATTTCACCGCGTATTATGAGTTCAAAATTAAATATCCATCCGTTAACAATTATTATTTTAATTCTAGGGGTAGGTAACTTTGCGGGAATTATTGGAATGATCTTGGCGGTGCCAGTTTATGCAGTAACGAAAACAGTTGTATCGAACTTAGTGAGATTGTTTAAGACGAAGAGAAGTAATCGAAAATAGTTTATGTTGAGAAAGATACACCACTTTTTAAGAGGTGTATCTTTTTTATTAATTAATGTTAAAAAGCGTACGAATACAAATTCATTATATATTTATTATATATCAAATATAACCGTAAACTTGGATGATATAGCCCCAATAAAACTATGTGGAATCCCTCTGAACTATCCAAATCATTTCTTTAGAACGTGCTATCAACATCATAATCGACTCCTTTCAATTTTTATATTTTAAAGATTTATAGGTGAGAGTAGTATTTGCTTCTACGATCTCGAATTTCGTCCATAATCTGTTTATATTGTTGTTCTTGCTTTAATTCAGTTTCAGAAAGGGTTTCTTTCTGAATTGTAATTGTTAAAAAGAAAAGGTGAAACTTCATAATACATTCCTCCTTTCGAAAGGAATTATAAATGGCTACAATAGTGACTTTGACGTTCTTTTACATCTTCCATAGCTTTATTAATTTGATGATCATGCAGTATCTCACTGTCCGAGAACTTAGTTTTTTGAATGGTGATGGTTAAAAAGAATATTTTCAATTTCATTAGATAAAACCCCTTTATAAGTTTATTAGAAAAGACGGCTGTAATAAGAAGCTTGACGCTCTTTTACTTCGTCCATAATAGTTTGAATGTGTTGCTCACGCAAAATCTCATTCTGTGAAAGTTTACGTTTTTGAATGGTGATGGTTAAAAAGAATGCTTTAAATTTCATGAAGGTATTTCTCCTTAAAAATATATTTTTAATACATATGCGTATAATATGAACTTTTAATGTCAATCATTTTATCAGTCAGTTGTTTTATTTGCTGTTTACGATGGATTTCAGCTTCAGTTAAAGTGTTTTTCTGAAGTACAGTCGTAAAAAAGAAAATATGAAAAGTCATAAATGAATTCCTCCTTTCGAAAAGGAATTACATGTGATCACAATAAAGTGCTTGGCGCTCCTTAACATCATTCATAGCTTTTTCTATTTGCTCATTATGAAACATTTTATCTTTAGAAATTTTATTTCTTTGAATCGTAATACTTAAAAACAATACGCTAATAGTCATCGAATGTTGCTCCTTTCTTTAAAAAATAATGTAAGAGACTAAAAAATCGCACAAAAAAGCCACAGGAAGATATAGTTCTCCTATGGCCAGGCGTGACAAAGCCACAGGAAAGTATACGACCTCCTGTGGCGAATTTATGAATTAATCGAAATAATGTACGATTTTCAATTCTCCATTAGGGTGGTCGAATTCATATTTAATTGTCCAGAAAACACAGGTGCAGTTAACGCTAAAGTTAAAGCATGTAATTGTAATTTCATCATTTCCTTCGACCTCCTTTTAGAATATTTTTCTTACGTTAGTAAGTATATACAATTAATGGATAATTGTAAACATAAAAAGCGAAAATTTTTAATTTTGATTAAAATGCGTATATTTTAAAGGGTTTTGAGAAGGTGTATTGTAATTAACGAAATATCGATAAAAATGGGGGATGCTAAATGAAATATATGCATCGAAATGTAGTTGTTATGCTAACAATTTTTTTATTTATTACTGCTTGTTCTAGCGGAGAAAGAATAAAAGAAATATCTGATGTGAAACCTGGTGACTTTAAGAAATATGCTGGAACATATGTTGGTAATAACTCAGATGTGGTTGCAATTGTTAATCATTTACCCGGTGGTGATACATTTCAAAGTATTAGTTTAGAGAATGAAAGTATAAAGGTGTACTATGGTGCAAAAGGAAATGGAACTTTGACAGAAGACATGGTTGAGACGTATTGGTTTGATGGTAAGGATACGATGGAGAAGAATTTTCTCTTTAACGTTATTTATCTAGCGATTTTAGTACCAAATGCGAAAAGCTACGAGTTTCAAGTAGAAAATAAAAATTTCACGATAAAAAGAGAAGAAATACTATCAATCCTGTATGAAAAATTTGATAATTTCCCAAAAGAAAATGATATATGGGATAAAAAGAAAGTAGTAAAGTTTCTTAACGAAAATAACGAAGAAATTACAATGCTTATGAATGATAAAGAGTTTCGGAAATCTTTATTTGCTACACATCCAGTGCAGCAGTTGAAATAATGGGAGGAGAAAAGGTGGAGTTAGTATACAAAATTACTTATCATCGAATGCAGGAACATTATTTACCTAAGATAGTAAAGGCAATTAGCCTCGTTAGTGAAGAAGATTTGTGGAAGCAAGGGAACTCTGTTAATTCAATTGGTGGAATCGTATTGCATATTTGTGAACATATTTATAGAAATACTAGTCGTTATAAAAATCCCACTATAGTTTTTGAAAAGGGAATTGAGGAGTATTTTCCAGTAAAAAAACAAGGTTCTGAAGTTTTGCTACAGTACGTTGAAAAAGTATTTGATGAATGGGGAAAGGCATATATACAATCATGGGAAGAAAAAAGACATATTGAACTTCATGGTTTATTACATTTAGTGGAGCACACAAGTTATCATTTAGGGCAAATAGTAGATCGTACAAAGTCAATAAAAGGACAACAATTTAACTTTTGTCAAAATGGTATAAATGAAAAGAATTTAAGAACAAGAGTTGAAACATCGAAATTTTAGAAAGAGAGTCATTCTTAAATAAATGACTCTCTTTTTTTGTAAAAGGAATTTATGGAAATAAATATTTTTATGTGATATGGTTAATTACATAAGTAATGAACCTAAGAACCTAAGGTGGTGAAATTGTGAAACCTACTCTGGAGCAAAATAAATTAATATACTTACAAATTGCAGAAACGATTGAATCTGATATTTTAAAAGATATATTACTTGAAGAAGAACAAGTGCCATCAACAAATCAATTTGCGAAGATGCTACAAATTAATCCAGCTACTGCAGCTAAAGGGGTAAATGTATTAGTGGATGAAGGGATTTTATATAAAAAGAGAGGGATCGGAATGTTTGTTGCAAAAGGAGCGAAAGAAGTCGTACTTAAAAAAAGACAAAATACTTTTATGACCGAATATTTACCGAAAGTGTGGGAAGAAGCAAAAGTATTAGAAATATCCAAAGATGAATTGATGGATATGATTCAAAAAATTACGAGGGAGGGGAAAGAGGGATGATTGCACTTGAAACGAAAGATATAACGAAAAAATACAAAAAGAAAGTAGCAGTAAATGAAGTAACGATTTCATTGGAAGAGCATAAAATATATGGTTTGCTTGGTAGAAATGGAGCAGGAAAAACGACATTATTAAATTTACTTGCAGGCCAAATTACTTCAAGTAGTGGAAGCGTATCAATATTTGGTGAATATGTTTTTGAAAATAGTAAAGCGATGCAAAGTATGTGTTTTGTTAGAGTGAAAGAAGAAGCACATTTAAGCTATAAAGTAAAAGAAATTTTTAAGATGTGTAGCATATTTTATAAAAATTGGGATGGAGCTTATGCTGAAGAACTGGCAGATAAATTTAAGCTGAATATGACAGAGAAATACCATAAACTATCCCATGGTATGCAAACAGTCGTAGGAATTATTCAAGGATTAGCAAGTAGAGCACCAATAACAATTTTTGATGAACCAACTACAGGTTTAGACGCAGCAAACCGTGAATTATTTTATAGTCTACTTCTAGAAGATTACGGTGAGTATCCACGAACTATTATATTATCCACACATTTAGTAGAAGAAGTAACTCATGTGATTGAAGATGTAATTATTATAAAAGAAGGAAGGCTAGTTGTTCAATCATCAGTGGAAGAGTTATTACAACAAGTTCAGATTATTTCAGGCCAAAAGGATAAAGTGGACAAGTTCTTGATTAATAAAAAAGTATTAAATCGAGAAGTTTATGGAAATAAGGGTATTGCTGTTATATGGGAAGAATTGTCTAATGAAGATTATGACTCTATTGAAAAATTAGGGTTAGTAGTTAATGGAATAACATTACAAAAATTATTTATTCACATAACTGGTGGTGAAGTGAAATGACGATATTAATGAAGCAGTTAAAGTTACATATTAATTTTCATTATAAAGCAATTTTAATATTTTGGATTATAGCTTTATTAATAAAAGGGGCTTTAAATGCTGCTCATTTAAATGGAGCGAACATTGGTTATTTACCCAA
The DNA here is from genome assembly GCF_007363175.1 of Bacillus sp. BD59S. Classification (NCBI taxonomy): domain Bacteria; kingdom Bacillati; phylum Bacillota; class Bacilli; order Caryophanales; family Bacillaceae; genus Bacillus; species Bacillus sp. BD59S. The sequence continues at coordinate 2,582,547 of NZ_CP034686.1, read as the reverse complement.
AATTATAAATAACCCTTCAATAGCAATTATGTTATTTATAGTAGGGAGTGTTTTCATCATTCAAGATGAGCTTTTTCGTTTAGCTGTTTCATTCGGTGTAACGAGAATACAATATTTTATCGGGGCAATTTGTTATATCGTATTGCAATCTGCATTATTTTCATTTCTTCAAGTTATGCTTTTACAAGATATAAAATATAATTTAGTAAATGTTAGTTTTTGGGAGCAGTCGGTGCAACAATTTATTTTGCAATTTTTATTTTATGTTACAACAGCATGTTTCTTCCAAGTGGTAGTAGTTTTTAAACAACGATTTCAGTGGATTGGTCTTATGATTGGTGGAACACTTTTCTTATCAACAAATAGTGTACTTTATGGAGAAGCAGGGGTAACCAGTTTACTATTTACGAGTGATGGATCTTTAGTAGATATTCCATATTTTACTGTTATTTCAATTGGATTAACTGTTCTTTATATCATAACCAGTAGTATATTTATTCGTAAAGTATCATTCGAAAAAACGATTTGAAATATTATTAGATTACTATAGAGAGAAGGATAGCAAATGGGAGACACATCTTCACTCATTACAGTCTTTTTAGGCATTGCACTATTAATATTCTGGCGTCGTTATCGCTCCATGCATAAGCCGATAAAGGGATCAGGAAAACGTATTTTATGGCCATTATTATTTTTAACACCAGGTGTTGTATGGTTTTTTGGTCCCGTACATCCAGCTATATTACAAGTAGTTATAGCGGTATTCATTGGGGGACTTTTCGCTGTGCCGCTTATAGTATTAACAAATTATGAACGAAGAGATGATGGGAATATGTATACGAAAAAAAGTGCTGCTTTCTTAATTACTTTTATTGCACTTGTCGTTTTAAGGTATGGTTCAAGGAAATATATTGTAGACTTAGATCAACAAACAATTGGTTTATTATTTTATGTTGTTGCTGTCTCGTATATTATTCCATGGAGAATTGCTTGCTATATAAAGTTTAGGAAAGTTTGGCGGGGGAATAGTAATCATGTTAAATAAAAACTTCTCGTTTGAGAAGTTTTTATTTTTACATGTAAGCAAAATAATTTGTTGATGTTCAAGGCTGTCATAGAATATGATACATATTAAAATAAGAGGAAAGTAGAGGGATAAAAATGCGTACTATTTTAGTCTTTCTAAATAACATGTCCATCGATAAAATAGAGGACATTAGACAAAAACATGATCCTTTATTTGGATTAATTCCACCGCATGTAACAATCGTATTTCCATTTAAGAGTAATATTTCAAATGATGAATTACAATCTCATATTTTGAATTTATCAAAAGGGATAGGCAAAATTGAAATTGAGTTTGCAAATCGTATCACTAGTGTAGGAAACTATTTGTTTTTAGAAGTTGAGGAAGGGAAAGAACAAATAGAAGAACTACATGACTTGCTGTATACAGGACCTTTAATACAATTTTTAAAAGAAGATATTCCATACACACCACATGTAACAGTCGGGAGAAAAGAAAATGCTGAGTTAGCTGCTGAAGTAGCCAAGGATATTCATAGTTTACCTGAAACGTTACAATGTGTAATTGATAGAATTAGTGTAGAGCGAATTGGAGAGAACGGGGAATCGATTATTGAATTTGAAGTACCGTTGCAAAAAAGCTGACAAGTGTCAGCTTTTTTTATTCGCAACATAAAGTAAAGCACCAATCGCACCGCTATTACCACCATCTTGTAAAAAAATAGGTATTTTATTTTGATATTTTGTGTAGCTACTAATAATATTTTGAAGGTGTATGTTATTACATAGAGTCGAACCAATATAAATAATATGGTCAATGTTTTTTGTTTCGGCAAATTGAAGGCTTAATGCAGTAACGACTTCACCGACGAGTCCTTGTACAGTAGCAAGTATATCTGAGCTATTATAATTTAATTCTATAGTAGCAGCTTTACCAAAATTGCTTGCAGTTAAACTATTATCAATAGGGGAGAGAATACCGCCATAAATATCACCAACTGTAATATCTAATTCTTTTCTAGAACCTACTTTTGTTAAAGGAATTACATCTTCAAAATGGTCTATATTTGTTAACAATTTTGAAAGCCCCATAATAGTACCACCGCCAACACCAGTTCCGCCAGCGCGAATATATTGGTCATTATAAACGTAATGAATAGAAGTGCCTGTACCGATATTTGTTAATATAAAGTTGTTTATATCATATTTTTCTTCTTTTAATATGTATCGGACACCTATAAGAGTAGCTTCAAATTCATTTAGTTCTACTATTTTATATGAGTCAGAAAGTAGTTGCTGTAATTGTTTTGCTTTACCACCTGTAATACATATTTGTTTTATACGAGTATTTTTCTTAAGCCAATCTATTATTTTATCATGTTCATTTGAATAAAATTTTTCAAAAGCTAATTGCTTTTGTTCGTTCAAATAAGCAATTTTCGTTAATGTTCCACCAGCATCGATACCGATCGTACTTTCCATTTGCCTGCTCCTTACCAAGTAATTTGTTTACTCTGTTTATGATGGTGAGACGAATTTGTAGGAGGTAGATACCCCGCGGATTACATCGTCTCTAATCAGCTTGATATATTAATAGTTTTTCCACAGTTACAATCGGCTGATTATAAACAGTTGCAGTACCTGTACCGAGAATAAAACCTCGGCGATTGCGAGATAGCTCATAATGCAAATCAAGTTTATCACCGGGATATGCTTTTCCGTGGAATGTAACTCCATCTAAAGAGGAGAGAAAGCCTAATCCTTCAGAGTCACTCGTATGTACAAATGCGCTAAGCTGAGCAAGTGCTTCTACAATTAACATATGAGGCATATGTTTTTGACTATCATTTATAAACCATTCATTATTTGTAATGAGTTTATATCCCGTAACGGATTCACCATGTTTTACATTTGTTACTTTATCAATCATTAAAAATGGATAACGATGAGGAAGAGTGTCTTCAATGTGCATATGAAAATACCTCCAATAAATAATACCCCTGCTACAGTTAAGCAGGGGAGTTATCATTAATTTTTAACTAATTCATTTACTTTTTCAAGAGAAAAAATACCACTATTTCTAATGTTTTCAACCACTTGTTGTAGCACTTTTTTATCTTGAACGAGTGCAATACGTACAAAACCTTCTCCGTGAGGTCCAAATGCATGACCTGGCGTAACAACGACATTTGCACGATCCATTAATGCGTATGCGAAATCTATAGAAGTCCAGCCGTTCGGAATTTCAGCCCAAACGAACATACTACCAGCTGGTTTATCGACATTCCAGCCAAATGTTTTGAACCCATCAATTAAAGTATCTCTACGTTCTTGATAAATACCGCGATTTTTCTCACAAAAAGCAGCGCAATTTCTTAGTGCAGCACATGCTGCTTTTTGAATTGGTAAAAACACTCCGTAATCTGTATTAGATTTAAATTGTGTAAGTGCCCCGATAATTTCTTCATTACCAATCATATAACCAATACGGCTACCTGCTAAACTATAACTTTTTGACAAAGAGTTGATTTCTACGCCAACGTCTTTAGCACCAGGCACAGAGAGGAAGCTTATTGGTTTGTTACCATCAAAATAAAATTCAGCATAAGCAAAATCATGGACAACAATAATGTTATGCTTTTTCGCGAATGCAATTATCTCTTTAAAGAAATCTTCATGAGCCATTGCTGGAACCGGATTCCCTGGGAAGTTTAAAATCATCATCTTCGCTTTATCTGCAATTTCTTCAGGAATTAGCTCTAAGTTAGGTAAGAAATCATTATCTTTCTTTAGAGGCATGTAGTAAGATGTTGCTCCAGCCATTTGGATTCCTGTTTCATAAGCTGTATATCCTGGATCAGGAACTAATATAATATCTCCCGGATTCGCATAAACCATAGGTAAATGGACGAGTCCGTCCTGTGACCCCATTAATAATAGAACTTCTTTATCGGCATTTAATATAACATTATGAGTGTTGTTGTAATATTCAGTTACAGCTTCGTGAAATTCTTGAATACCACTTAATGTGTATCCATAGCTTTCTTTTTGATTTGCTGTATGTACCAATGCTTCTCTTACGAAATCAGCAGGTGGCATATCAGGATTCCCGATACTTAAATCAATCATTTTGTGACCTGCTGCAATCTTTTCTTTTTTATAGGCCCCTAATTCACTAAATATAGAAGATTGGAATGCTTTCATTCTAGTTGCTAACGTGTAAGTCATCAAAACCCCTCCTAAAAACAGTGTTTTCTTTCTGCGTTTTTAATTATTCTGAAAACACATGAGTACATTTTATCATTTTTTTATGAAAATTAAAACGATTGACAAATTTAGAGGGAGGATTAGTCTTTTTTGAAAAGGGAGGTGTAAATAAGTACCGGTAAACTGAACTGCCTATTATATCTTTCTAGATGGTTTAGGATGTTTTGTAGTTTTTGTTAAGTATATCCCGCATATTTTGGATGAAAAAGTACACGAAAACGAGGCCTAATATACCACTAAGCCAATAGTATGAATTTCCTGTCGTGAATTTTTCATAAAATGAATGTGCATTCCATAGGATTAGGAGAATGGAACAGATTGTTGATACAATTAATGAACTTAAACTTCTCAAAAAAAGCACCTCACATTAAAATATTGTTATTATATAATATTACATCTAAATTTAAAGATTTAAAAGAGAGAAATGTTTTTGGGGAGGTTTTGTAAAATAAAAATAACGCAGAAAATATTTTCTGCGTTTTAAATGAAGAGTAATTATTTCTTTTTATATGTACATAATTTTTCCACTGCATAAAAGTATACGTTTAATTTGCCATCGACAACTTTTAAAGTTTGATCTGATGTAAATGAATTACCATAATCAATGTGATATACATTAGAATCCTTTACAAAGGAACCTTTGTATAAATCTTCTTTTTTCTTCGTTGTTTGCATTTCTACTAAATTTTGAATGATTTTTTCTTTCTTTTCTTCTTTTACAACTGTTTCAAATTTATAAGACGCAGGACAAAGACCATTTTTGTTGTCAACGACTTCCCAAGAACCGTAAATATCATTATTGCTACATCCGCTAAGTAGTATGACGAATAATGGAATAAGTAATAGAAATTTTTTCATTTTGTACTCCTTTCTTTTCATTTTCAATAAACGTGCGAATACGATAGGCATATTGTAGTAAATAAAGTTTAAATTTTTATAAAGAATTATTTAATTTCATATAAAAATTTAAGGGGAATTGAAAAAGCATGAATCTAGTGTAAAGTCAGATTCATGCCGAGTAGTATAGTCTATGTTATGTTTCTTTTGAGGAAAAATAAAGAGGAAAGTAGGATCACTATTCCATTTAAAATATATACAACTGCAACAATAAAGGCTAGGCCCCCTGCGCCAAATCCAGCTTCATCGAATATAGAAGCGAATGCTACGGTAGTAAAAAAAACAATAGGAGTTATCAGTAAAAATATGAAACCGGCGATAATTCTTCTTTTAAAGTAATGTCCAGATAAGGAAATAGCTAAAAAGTTTATGATGCTAAACAGAGCTAATACAAAAATAAATATAATAAATAACTGCATACCATCAGACAATTGCGCACCCCCTATATATATCATGTTAGTATACTGTATTCAAAAGCGAAAGGGGGTACTCCTTTAAATAATTACAATAAGCGTAATAAATAAGTTTTTATATAACAAAGACGCATGGATTAATCTAATAGGATCCATGCGTCTTTGTTTATGTTATAAATTCGCAGATTGCGAAGGCTGTTTTTCATATTGTTTTTGTTTAGATAGCGATATGAAAATAATTAATAATGAAATGACGCCGAAAATTAAGACCATGTACTGTAATCCAATCGTATCTAAGAAGAAACCAGTACCGAGTAAAACGATTTGGAACATAACTCTTTCAAACATGTTACGGAATGAGAAGAGACGGCCGTGATAGCTTTTTTCCACTTTCGTTTGGAAAATTGTCGACATAATAGGGAAAAAGCAACCGACACTAAAACCAAACAAACCAAATGATGTAAGAGACATCCATTTTATATCGCTAAAGAACAATGATAGATGTGCAAAAGCGGTACAAATTGCGAAGAAATATAGTAACTTTTCAGGTTTGAAATGGTCAGATAAACGTTTAATAACGAAGGCACCTAACATAAATGCGATACCTTCAATTGTATATATAAAGCCTTTAATCGTTGGATCATGTTGCATTTCGCTAATATTAATTACCATTAAATTAAATCCAGCTATAAATAATAGAGGGATAATACTTAATATAAGTGCTGTGAAAGCAATAGGAATTCCTTTTAAAATACGAAATACTTCCATAAAGCTATTATCTTTTGCAGCTTGTTTACTTGGTGTTGTGGATTTCTTATCCTCGAATTGTAGGAAGAAAGTTGAGAGGAATAATAAAGCGTACGCTGCCATTGAGAAAGCATACATATACTGTAAACTCATTACAACTAAAAGAATTCCACCTAGTGAAGTACCTGCAATACGAGCGATCGTACCTACATTCATATGTACACCGTTCATCTGTAATAACTCATGCTCACGAACGATAAGTGGGATTACAGATTGTAATGCAGGGAAATAAAACGCTGCTGAAATTTGAAGAGCAACCATAAATGCAATCATAAATGCGATACTTTCAAATTGGATGGCAAAAAACATGAAAATAACACTTAAAACTCGACCAAACCCAGCGTAAAGAAGAACTTTTTTCTTTTCATACTGATCGATGACACGGCCAGCCATGGGTCCAACTAGAACACCGGCTAATAGTCCGATAAATAATATAACTGATTTCATGAAATCAGAAGGGACATATTTTTGCATAAATTCAAGGTTGCCAAGAATGCCAAGCCATAACCCTAAACCAGCAATAAACTCCCCAATTAAAACAATCCAAACATTTTTATTACGCCACATAATATAAAACCTCTCCGTCTTTTAAAATGAAAAACTCGTATATAAAACCTCCTTATTTATGTATTCTTTTCATACGAACTTTTTTAGAGTCAGAGTCTATATTACGTGTTTCATAATTGGATTTCAATCTTTTTGATTTGTCAAAAATTTGATGTGTTAATTGATGAAATAAGTGAATCAAAAAGTAAAAAATTTATGATTAAAGCTAATAGAAAGTAAGTATAAATATAAAAAAGCAAGAACGTATAACTACGCCTTGCTTTCTCAAGTGCAAAATTAAATATTTGATTCACTTAGCAACATTTACGCTCTTGTCCAATAGCTAAAGCACTAAAAGATAGAGGACCAACAACTTCTGCACTTGCACCACTAGTTAAGTTTTCTACAGTTAATGAATATTGGTGTGTTCCACTGCCAATGTTTTGATCTATAGCTTGAAATGTTTGTACGTAGAATTGTTCGGAATCTGTAGATTCAATACCAACTTGTGTATTGAAAATTTCAACATTATCACGGAAAATTCGGAATAAAACTTGTGAAATCTCAGCTATACCTTCAACTCCGACTGTAGCGATTAATTCTACTCGATTATTACGTGAATCTCTACTTGAAATTCTTACTTTCAAATTTGCTAGAATTGCTTTATTTGGAGAAGCAGGGATTGCAAAAGTGGTTTCACCCGTTTTACTTATAGGTTGAGTAGCTTGGTAATCAATGATATGAGTCATATTCGTCACCTCCTCATATACTAAAATATGAAAATGGCAATGAAATAGCTTGGACAAATAATAGAATATTTTAATAGAGTCGATAATAATTGTTGAAAAGGAGTAATTCACAAAAAAGCATCAAGAAAATATCAAAATACAGTGATGGTTTTCTTGGTGCTTTTGTACTTAGGCTGAATATTCTTCTTTACGTACTTCGAAAAATTCATTGCGACGTAAGTAATTATAAACTTTCTCGGAAACCTCTTCTTCTTCACACATTAAGAAACGATGATCAAAAGCATAGAATGATTGACCTTTAATTAATTTTACGTAGTAAATTTTACACGCCTCCTCTAGCGAAATTAGTATTTACTTAATATTATGATGGCCTATAAGTATGTGAATCATACTTGAAGTTTCAAAGGATTGAAGCGAAACAAAATAAAAAAGCTTACAAAACTGTAATGTTGTTGTCACGTTTTCCGATAGTTAGAAATAACCAATTTCTTCTATACTACAAATAAGTTACATAAAATAAGGGGGTAAAAAGATGGAGGAAGTGATTGGAGAAGTAGTAGCAGGTATTTGTGAATTTGTGGTGGAGGTAACAGCAGATGCTATTGGAAATTTAGTTTCCGGAAAGGATGAGGAAAAAGAAACATTATAATAGTTTGTAAAAGTATATAGATAATCAAAGTATAAAGGCTGATTTCTAAAGGGAAATCAGCTTTTATAGTTTTTACATTATATTAATTTTATTTGAATATTCATTTGTTATTATGTTTGTAAATCGAATAAAGGGGGTGAATAAATAACTATGTCGAATTTAGGGAATAATTTATCTAATTCTTGTTTGATTGTTGTAAAGATAGAGGAAAAGGAATATCACTTTATTGTTCGTGAACATCCAATTGTAGGGAAATTTATATCGCTATTGGAAAATGGAAAAGAATATGGTTTAATAAATAAACAAATCGCTAATAAAGATAAATTTATTACATCGGAGCTTGCTAAATTAGATTATTTTAACATAGATGTTCTATATCATACACCTGGATGGATATGGATTGGTATGGATCAATTTGGTTTACATGCTCGTGAGGCTACTTATAACGAAGTAGACATTATTATGAAGTTGAAAGAGGATTTATATTATATAGATGTAGATGAAAAAGTAAAAATGTAATTGATATTTAGTTAGGTTAGGGGACAAGTTCCCGTAGCCTTTTTTTGTTTAATATGAAAACGGAAAATAGATACTATGTAGGGGAGGACTGTATGATAAGAAGTGAGCTGAAAAGAGGATTTGAAAATACATAAAGAGAACTTTAATTATTATATGAATTCTATATGTAAATAATAATAGAAAGAAGATGATAAAATGAGTAAAGAAGAGCTTGTGAAACAACAGTTTGGTAATAATGCGGAGAAGTATGTAAAAAGTAAAATTCATGCTAAAGGACCGGATTTACAATATGTAGTTCAACAAGTTGAGTCTCGTCATAATAATCGTCTTCTTGATATTGCTACTGGCGGAGGACATGTTGCGAATGTATTAGCTCCATTGTTTCAAGAAGTAGTTGCCTTAGACTTAACAGAAAAAATGTTAGAGAATGCGAAAAACTTTATTATAAGTAATGGACATGAAAATGTATCTTTTGTCGCTGGAAATGCTGAAAGTTTACCGTTTTCTGATCGTTCATTTGATGTGATAACATGCCGAATTGCAGCACATCATTTTACGAATCCAGATCAGTTTGTTTATGAAGTAAATCGGACGTTAGAAGATAATGGATTGTTTATTTTAATAGATAATGTTTCACCGGAAAATAATGAATACGATACATTTTATAATTTTATAGAAAAAAAGCGGGATCCGAGTCATGAACGAGCGTTGAAAAAAACAGAATGGATTACCTTGTTAGAAAAAAATAGTTTGCAAATGCAGTCATGTCTTACCTTTGACAAGAAATTTGAATTTGACTGGTGGTGCGATATGATGAATGTCCCTTTGCAAAAACGAGAGAAGTTAACAGAATGTATGATGAAAACATCACTTGAAATGCAAGAATTCTTTAACATTCAATATGAAAATAATAAAATTATATCGTTTTATACTGAAATGGCATTGTTTATATGTAAAAAAAGTGCGACATTAAAAAGATAAATTTCTTGAAGTCTTTTCAAAGTACGATATACTTAGTACTGAGAAAATGAGAATAGAGGAAAAGTAATAATGATTCGCGTACGTATTGAAGGAACTGAAGAAGAAATGCTTGAATTTATGGAGAAAATGCCAGATATTCCTGGATTTGAAAAAACACATATGAGAGAACCGAGAAAAGGAAATAATCCAAAATATGATTCGAGTAAGAATGTACTAGCATATTTATCTTATAAAAAGATTGAAGTCGCCAATAAATAGGCGGCTTTTTTAGTTTGCACTGTTTCACAGCCTTGTCTTTTTTACATAATAATAATAGTAGATTATGCTGAAGAGGGGTGAGGATAGTTAATAAGAAAATCATCTTTTTTGGAGACTTTGGTATTGATGATGCTGTGGCGTTAATTTATGCAAATAAAACATGTAAATTAGATATTATAGGTATTGTTGCTGAATATGGAAATGTATCGCGAAAAATTGTAACGGAAAATGTGTACTTTTTAGAAAGATACTATGCTACAGAAGTAAAGATCATTGAGGGTGCAGCAAGACCGATGACAGCTGAAGAACCTTTGTTCTTTCCTGAAATTCATGGGGATCACGGTTTAGGGCCAATTATTCCACCTGAAATGAGGATTTGTAAACGGGAAAATTTTTGTGAATTAATTAAATTAATTGAGCCTTGTCCAGAAGATATTATTATCGTAGCGACAGGACGATTAACAACATTGGCAACATTATTTTTAATATATCCAAATGTCATGGATAAAGTATATTCGTATTATATTATGGGCGGTGCGTTTTTATTTCCCGGTAACGTTACTCCTGTATCAGAAGCAAATTTTTATGGAGATCCAATTGCTGCAAATATTGTAATGAAGTACGCAAAGAATGCAACTATTTATCCATTAAATGTAACGCAACAGGCCCTAATTACGCCTGAAATGGTGGATGTTATTAATAAAGAAGGAACAGGGCAGGCAAAGCTTATTAAACCAATGATTGATTTTTATTATGAGAATTTTTATAAAAAAGAATACCCTGGTATTGCTGGAAGCCCGATTCACGATTTACTTCCGTTCATTTCATTTATAAATGATGATATTTTTGAATATAAAAAATCTGCAGTTTGGATTAGTACGACAAATGATGTAACAAGAGGGCAAAGTGTGGCTGACTTTAGAAAAATAGCTGAGCCAACAAGGTTTGATGATCGGCCAATACAAAGAATTGCGGTTGGTTTTAACTATCCTGCATTTAAGGAAGAGTTTATGCGTACAATATTGAAGCCTGATTGCCCATAATAGGAGAAATATGAAGGGTTTCCACTACTAATCCAAAAACTAGTTGGTCATTATTTTGAAATAATCTAATAGTTGAAGCCGTATGAATAACTTATGAAAAATGTAGCATAACTAATGGTAAGCAATTGTTTCTAATTATATTTTGATTGGTAAACTATAAAGGAGGTTATCATATGATTTGGTCTTTAATCGTTGGTGGTATATTAGGGTGGCTTGCTAGCTTAATTACTGGTAGGGATGTACCAGGCGGTGTAATTGGTAATATTATTGCTGGTATTATTGGTTCTTGGATTGGTGGGAAATTACTTGGTAGTTTCGGCCCAGTAATCGGTGGATATGCAATTATTCCAGCTTTAATTGGTGCGATTATTTTAATCTTCATCGTAAGTTTCTTATTGCGAGCAATGCGAAAATGAATGTAAGGACTGTTTACATTTGTAAGCAGTCCTTTTTATATGTTATGCTAGTATTATACAATCAGGAGGTGTCAGCATTGAAAACATTTACAGTAAATTTTCATCAAGAAGATAATGCAAAAGCGACAACAGTACATAAATTAAGTGAAGAGGACTTCAACAAAGCAACAGAAAAGGGTACTCGTCATCTATTTGATTTAGATACAAACGTTGGATTCTTCGTATTCTTTGACGCAGAAGATGCAGAAGGAAATGATCAATACTTAATGCTACAATATGAAGGAGATCATGAAGAACCAACTGCGTGCTACGGATTTGATTTAAAACTTTACTATCAATTTTTAGCACTATACTTAAACGATCTTGAGTTCCAAGGTGAAACAGATGAAGAAGAGGAAGAGTACGGTCCAATTCATCATTTAGCTCACTTACTTTATCATATTGTTGAAGATGGTAAGTCAATCGAAGTGTAAAAATACATATGTAAAGCTGTCCTTTTTGGGCAGCTTTTTTCTATTTAAGGAAGGAGTGCAGCGTAAATGGAGAGAAGGGATATATAAGGAGATGGAAAAATGATAAACAATACAATTCCAAGTTTTTTAAACTTATGGGAAAGCACCGACGTAGAATTAGCAGTCCTCAATCAATACTGCACTTCGCATCCAGAGATATTTGAAGAATACTTTAAGTATCATTGTCCTAAAACGAAAGAACGTCTTTCTAATGCCATTAACCTATATCCCGCAAAAATAGAAGATATACGTATCATTGCAGAATCATTACCGACTATTATTCAAGAGATAACGAATGAATATCGTAATAAATATAGCTTTGATGTAAATATGAAATTCCACATATTTGTTGGAGCTTTTGGATCTAATGCATTCGTAGAGAGGGAGATCATTGGAGATATATTTTTTGCGGTAGAAAAATTATCTCCAGATTTGAATCATCTTCGTGTTATTGTTGCTCACGAAATAGGGCATATATATCATAATGTTATGTTACAAAATAATGGAATGGATTGGGAGAAAGCTGAGTGGACCGATGCGGCAGTTAATTTGTATCGTGAAGGTGTTGCAACATATGTATCAAAGCAAATTGTGAAAGGTTTAAATGAATCAGTGTATTACTCATATGACGATGATGGTGAACGTTGGTTACAATATTCTATAGAAAATGAAGAACAAATAAAGAAACGTTTTTTGGAAGATTATATAGAAGGGTGGACGTTTGAAAAAGAGAAAGAGTGGTTTCGGTTATCTGGTGGACAATATTTTGGGTACAACCGACTCGGTTATTTTTTAGGAACAGCTTTTGTAGAATATGTTGCACAAGCATTGGGCGAGAGTGAAGTATTTACTTTTTGGAACAAACACAATTTGAAAAGAGATGTAATGGATTGGTTATCGACATGAATCAGATTATGATAGGGGGCTGAAATGTATGAGAGTGTATGTAAAGATAGGTATGTTATTTCTCGCTTTTACATGCATTTTTGCATTAGTAGCATGTAAAGGAACGGACGAAAAAAAGGAAACAGATCCAACAACAGAAAATAGTAAAAATGAACAGAATAATACTTCTGAAGAAAAGAAAGAACCTGATGAAAAATCAAATAATGAAGGATCAACAAACCCAAAGCCAGATCCAAGCACGAAAGATACAGTAATCAATCAAAAATCAATTAACCACGTTAAAGAATTGTTTGAACTATCGAAAGAAGGAAAAGTACCTAACATTCCGTTTGCAGCGCATACAGGAGATATTGAAGAAATAGAAAAAGCGTGGGGGAAAGCAGATAAAATGGAACAAGCAGGAAATGGAATGTACGCTACCTTTACAAATAAAAATGTTTCCTTCGGTTTTAATAAAGGATCACAAGTTTTTGATGTACGCTCCTATCATGCAGAACTAAAATCAATTACATTACAAGAAATAGAAAAAGCATTAGGAAAACCAACTTCAGTTAAAGGAAATGGTGAAGATAAAATATATGTATATAAAGTAAACAATCAGTTTGAGTTAAAATTCATTATTCCAAAATCGACTGGTAAAGTAAATCATATTTCGGTATTTTCGCCTGAGGATAGTATTAATAAAATGGCAGGGTAATAAAGAAGGATGTCACAAAGGTCATCGAGACTTTTGTCACATCCTTCTTTTTACTGTTAAAAGGGTGAGGAATGCAGCTTATAAAACATGGGGAGTATGCTCTGAAATGTCTTTTTTCATTTTGTTACGTTCGATATTTTGAATAAACAGTGCTTGAATAATGCCTCCAGCTATTAAGAAACAAGCGCAAATATAAAATAGCATGCTACCGTTTAGTTGACTTAATAAAACCGCACCAAGTACAGGACCACACGTTCGAGATATATCCCAATGTAACCCGTAAATTGAAAAATACAATCCACGTTTATCTGTAGGAGCGATTTCTGAAACGAATCGAAGTAAATGGTTGAAAGCAACACTTTCTCCAATGACTAAAAAGAGTAATGTGAAAAATAGTGACAAGATTGTTGCTGAAAATCCATAGCCAATTGCAGCTATCGTAAAGCAGGTGTAAGCAATAAGTATGATTTTCGCCATAGAAAATTGTTCAGACCTTTTCACAAGGAAAACTTGTAGAGTGATTTCCATAAGAGCTTTGCATGTTGTAATAAAAACGAGTATGCGATCGAAATCCGGAAGTGTATGTTTCACGAAAATAAGATAATTTGTTTCAGTTTGTGCATAAAAAAAGCTAATAGGAAGTGTAGTAATCATTAGTCCAAATACGGCGTAATGTTTGTGTACAAATTGCTTTGGAGATGATACTTCAAGCTTTTGCGTTGGTGTTGTCATTGCCGGAGCAGTTTCTGGAAGCTGCGTCCAAACAACGACTGCATATGCTATAAGTGCAATGCTTTGCACTATAAATACATATTCAGGGTGAGTCTTATAAAAAATAGTACCAATTAAAGGACCGATTAGAGTACCTATTGCTCCCATCGTTTGCAGAAGAGAGAAAATTTCTGCTTGCTGCCCATGTTTTGTTAAATCAGCAATTTGTGCACGTTGAGCAGGAATATATAAGGAACGGCCAATACCATTTATAACGTATAATAATGCAAAGATAAAAACGGATTGAGCGAAAATGAAACTACCGATTGCAACGCCCTGTAGTAACAATCCTAGTAACATAATTTTCTTTCGCCCATACTTATCAGTCACTCCTCCAGCAATAAGTGTAAATACAATGTCTGAAAGTGGTTGTAATCCGAAAATTAGCATAGTTATTATTATATTACCGTTTAACATTTTATTAACGTAAATAATCATAATGATGGCTAACATGGATTCTGTTGTTCGGGTTAATAATTCGCCGCACATTCTTATAATAATTGGTTTGTTATAACGTAGTAAGAGATTGGTCAATATTAATTCCTCCTTTCTATATTGAAATGATAAGATGAAAGGAGAAAGAGAAAAAGGGTAGAAATAAAAGGGGGTATTTTTCACCTTTTAGGGGGAGTATGATGTTTATTTTAGATCAATATATTGAACTATGGTGTGTCTACGGTAAAGGGAGACGAGAAGGAGAACGATTAGAAGTAACCGTACAAATGATAGCAGAAACATTATTTTGTACAGAGCGTAATAGTAAATTAATTATAAAAAAATTAGAAGAGTTACATTGGATCACTTGGTTTCCAGGTCGCGGGAGAGGGAATCGTTCTAAATTAATATTTCAAAAGCAACCAGTTCCACTAATTTTAGAAAGAGGAAAAGAATTAACGAAAAAAGGAGATGTGAAAAGTGGAATCTCATTTGTAGAACGCTACAGCTCACAATTTCCTGTAGTAAAGAAAGAGTATGAAGCTTGGGTAGATTCCATATTTGGTCATCAAATAGAACGGACATCTGAAGGAAGAAAAGACGTACTTCGTTTGCAAGTACAAATGAACCTGGACATCGCTTTAGATCCGGTTTACGCTACGATGCGCTCAGAATGTCATATGGTTAAACATATTTTTGATACACTCGTATATGTAAATGAGGAAACAAACTCTATAGAACCAAGGCTTGCTTTTCACTGGGAATATAATGATGCTGAAAAGGTATGGACTTTTCATTTGCGAAAAGGTGTTCGTCTTCATAATGGAAAACGACTTACTGCACATCATGTTATACATTCATTGAATCGATTTATGAAAGCTGAAAACAATCCACACGCATGGATGTTACAACATGTTGAAAGTTTCCGTGCAGTGGATGAATTTGTTGTTGAAATTCAATTACATACGGTAAATAGGGTGTTTTTACATATGCTAAGCGCAGAACAGTGTTCTATCGTAATTGAAGATGAAGCAGGAAACTTCATAGGTACAGGGCCTTTTATATTACGAGAGAAGAATACACATTTATTTGCATTAGAAGTACATGATTTATATTATCGTGAAAGGCCTTTTCTTGACCGAATTGAACTATTGAATGTGGAGCAAAATATAAATGCATATGACGTATTAGTAAAGGCGCAGTATAAAGATAAAGAAAATCTTAATAAAGAACTTTCACGGCTTGAATCGAACGTGACATATGTAACGTGTAATCTTGTAAAAGAAGGGCCAATGCAAGATGAACTGTTTCGAAAAGCGCTATATAAAATTATTCATGGCGATAAAATCATTCAAGAACTCGGCGGAGAACGTGGAGAAGTGGCAAAGAAACTAATATTAGCAAATGAAAGCATAGTAGAAATTGAGGAAGATATCGAAAGTTTAATTAAGAAAAGTACGTATCATAATGAAGTGCTACAACTTTATACATTTATAGGACGAGATCACGTTGAAGATGCACAATGGATACAAAAAGAGTGTGAGAAGTACGGGATTCGTGTAGAAAATAATTTTCTTAAAATAGAAGAGCTGCTAGAAATAAGTACGATACAAAAGGCGGATATGATGCATGATAGCGCGACAATTAGCGAACGAATAAAAGATAGTTTACTATATATGTTTCTTACAAAAAACAGCTTTATTCATGGGCAAAGCAGCATGGACTTTCATGAATCATTGTCCTCTTATTTTAAACAAGAACAAGTAGAGAAAAGAGTTACATTGTTACGCGATATTGAAGACACTTTGTTACGTCACATTCATATAATTCCTTTATACCGTAACAAACAACAAGTAACTTCTCATGAAAAAGTACAAAATATAATGATTAATTCACAAGGGTGGATTGATTTTTATGAAATATGGTTTACATGTTGATATATAAGGGTTTTTACGCATTTTATAAGATGCGTGAGAACCCTGTTTTTTTTTGAAACAGGGTTGTTTTACACATTGTTACGCTACCTGTGATAAAAGTCTATTTACAGCGTAACAGTGTTATGTTACATTGTTATCAGGAAGGAGTGTTATACAGTTGAGTACAGATTTAATTTCAAAAAAAGATTTATTAGAACTTACTGGTATTTCATATGGACAATTATATAGGTGGAAAAGAAAAAATTTAATACCGGAAGATTGGTTTGTACGAAAGTCTACATTCACGGGTCAGGAAACATTTTTTCCGAAAGAAAAGATATTAGAGCGTATTGATAAAATTCAAACGATGAAAGAGGATCTATCACTTGATGAACTAGCAAATATGTTTTCGCCGAGTGTGAGGGAAATTCTTTTAACGAAGGAAGACATTTTACGTAAGGGGATTGCATCAGAACCAGTTTTACAATTTTTCATAGAACAAACGAATAAAACAGCGGAGTTTCAATTTGTAGATATTCTTTATGTGTACATGTTAGAAGAATTGCTACAATCGGGAGAGATTAGTTTAGAAGAAGGAAAAATGGTCTTGCAAGTTTTACGTGAAAATTATGAAGCAATTAAACATAAAACGTGTGACTTAATCATTATCCGAAAGTTAGGGATTTCTACATGTTTATTAGTTTCAAACGTGGACGACTTAATTTTTGAAAAAGGCACCAAAATCGTTTTACGCGAAGCGATTATGAAATATACCGAAGCATTAAAAACTAAATTGTTGTAGTGGAGGAGAAAGTATGCGTACAGATAATTTGATTATAAATGGTTACGGTTCATCGAATGGCGGCGAATTTCATAAAGTGCAATTAAACGGAAAAGGAACTGTGAATGGAAATGTTGAATGTGAGCAATTTGAATGTAACGGTTACGGAGCAGTTACTGGCGATTTGAAAAGTAATAATGCACGAATTAGCGGATCTGGTAAAGTCGATGGCACAGTTCATGCTGAAACGATGCGAATTGATGGAAAAGCTACAATTACGCAAAATGTAAAGGCAAATAGTTTGAAAATTGCAGGAAAAGGTACGATAGGTGGAAATGTCACAGGTGAAGAATTTAAAGTCAATGGTCAAGCAACAATTGACGGTAATTGTGAAGTAGATACTTTTTCTTCAGAAGGACAATTTACAATTGGCGGATTATTAAGCGCTGATGAAATAAATATTAATATTCACGGTACATGTCGCGCGAAAGAAATTGGTGGTCAAACGATTAAAGTAAGACATAGATCAGGTACATTAAGTAGGCTATTTAAAACAGTATTTGGCTTGCAGTTAGAAGCTGAACTATTAGAAGGTGACAATATTGATATTGATTATGCTCACATAAGAACGGTAAGAGGAAACAATATTACAGTAGGGCCGAACTGTGAGATTGAACTCATTGAATATACGGGTGTTCTTACTGTTGATAAAAGCGCAAATGTAAAAGAAATTAAGCAGGTTTAATGGGAGGGAGAAAGCAATATGGAACATCCACATAGTCTCACAGTAAATGGTTCTGGCAATTCAGCAGGCGGAGATTATAATAAAGTGAAGATTCGCGGTGAAGGAACGATTTCTAATGATATGAGCTGTAATGAATTTAAAACGTACGGCACGAGTGATGTACGGGGTAATATGAAAGTGAAAAATTATGTTGTGTATGGAGATAGTGAGGTACAAGGAAATGTAGATGCAGAATATGTAAAAGTATACGGTAATACACAAATTCATGGTGATGCACATATTGAAAAAACAAAAGTTAGAGGTATGATAGATATTGCTGGGAAGTTTTCAGGTGATTTTGTCGATGTAAAAGGTGGTTTAAATGTTAGGGGAAATATTGAAGTAGAAGATTTATCATTAACTGGTGGTCTTGAAAGTGATGGATTACTTAATGCTGAAAATATTCAAATCTCACTTCGTTATGAAGGAAGTAAGGTAAGAGAAATTGGTGGTAAAAACATTACGATTCGTAAAAAAGCGAGATTTCTTCCTTTTATTAGTCATGTTGGAAACCTCCAAACTTCAATTGTGGAAGGAGATGATATTTATTTAGAACATACGATTGCTGACGTAGTGAGAGGAAACAACGTCACAATTGGCCCTGGCTGTGAAATTAGTGTTGTAGAATATCATACTAGTTTTAATCAAAAGGGTAATACAGTCGTAAAAGAACATAAACAAATATAAGTAGTATGAGGGAGAGCAAGGTTATGGTTGAGAAGAATAATAAGCTCGGCTTTGTTGTGGCGGGCTTATTGCTAGGTATTTTAATGGCATCAATGGATAATACCATTGTCGTAACAGCGATGGGAACAATTGTTGGTGACTTAGGAGGTCTTGAAAACTTTGTATGGGTCGTTTCTGCCTATATGGTCGCAGAAATGGCAGGCATGCCGATATTCGGTAAACTATCAGATATGTATGGTAGAAAGAGATTCTTTATTTTTGGTTTAATCGTTTTTATGATTGGTTCGGCACTTTGTGGTACTGCTGAAAATATTACACAGTTAGGTATTTATCGTGCCATTCAAGGTATTGGCGGCGGGGCATTAGTGCCGATCGCGTTTACTATCGTTTTTGATATTTTCCCTCCTGAAAAGCGCGGGAAAATGGGTGGTTTATTCGGAGCGGTATTTGGTTTATCAAGTATTTTCGGGCCGTTACTTGGCGCATATATTACAGATTATATTAGCTGGCATTGGGTATTTTATATTAACCTACCGCTTGGCGTTTTAGCACTTATTTTTATTACATTCTTTTATAAAGAATCACGAGTTCATAGAAAGCAAAAAATTGATTGGTTTGGCGCAATTACTTTAGTTGGTGCAGTAGTTTCTTTAATGTTTGCATTAGAACTTGGCGGACAAAAGTATGATTGGGATTCTAGCTTTATTTTAAGTTTATTTGGTGGATTCGCTATTTTAATTATTGCATTTATTTTTATTGAACGAAAAGTAGAAGAGCCAATCATATCATTTGAGATGTTTAAGCAACGCTTATTCGGAATGAGTACCATTATTGCATTATGTTACGGTGCTGCATTTATGTCAGCAACTGTGTATATTCCGTTATTCATTCAAGGTGTATACGGCGGGACTGCAACAAACTCAGGATTATTACTTTTACCTATGATGCTAGGTTCAGTCGTAACAGCGCAGTTAGGCGGATTTTTAACGACTAAGCTGAGCTACCGAAACATTATGATTATTTCTGCTGTTATTATGTTAATCGGATTATTCTTATTAAGTACATTAACGCCAGAAACAAGTCGTGCATTATTAACGGTTTATATGATTATTATCGGATTTGGAGTAGGTTTCTCATTCTCTGTACTAAGTATGGCTTCAATTCATAACTTCGGTATGGAACAGCGTGGATCTGCAACTTCAACGAGTAACTTCATTCGTTCATTAGGAATGACACTAGGTATTACAATCTTCGGAATGATCCAAAGAACAGGTTTCCAAGATCAATTAGAAGAAGCATTTAAAGGGATGAGCGGGGGAATGAATACAAACGCTTTAGGAGATTCAAGAGCTATTCTATCAGAATCGGCAAGATCTCAAATTCCACCACAAATATTAGATAAAATTATTGACGCTCTTTCTAGCTCAATTGTCCAAACATTTATGTGGGCATTGGTACCAGCTGGTTTAGCATTCATATTTATTTTCTTTATGGGAAATGAGCGCATGGTAATTAAGAAACAACAAACGAATAAAAAGAGCGAAACATCAAAAGCGTAATGAAAAAGCTCCTTTCTAATTGGAAAGGAGCTTTTTCGTATGTACGGATGTAGATTAGCCTTCGATAATTTCGTATTCTTCGTCTGCTAATAATAAAATTTGTGTTTTCTTACCTTTGTTTTGAACTTCGATTACATCGTAAGCACCTAGGTCTCTTTCTTTGCTTTGAGATGCGTTTACCATAACTTCAATAGAATCAATTAAGATATCTTCTTCAATGTATGATTCAGGCAATGCCATATCTTCAGTATCTAATACACATGCGTATAGATTTTGTAAGTTTTCAGCAGTTGGATTTTGTTCTTCAACATCAATGATGTTTTTTACTGCTTCCATATTTTCTTCTTTTGCTTGGTATACTTTAATTTTAGCCATTGTTTTAATCTCCTTTATAACGTAATCGTAGAGGCTACACTTCATTATAACGTTTTTTTTATGAAAGATAAAATTGTTATATGTATTTATAGGGAAATTCATGTGTTAGTACTCATTTTTAATGCGATAAGTAGGTAAATATATTCCTACGTTAAAGTTATATTGTCCAAGCTTTTCTCATATCCCGCTCATATTATGTGTATGAGATAAAACATATAGGGAAGGGATGGAGTGTAAGTGGGTTGTGAGCCGAAGCGAAATGATAGATGCTGCCAAAATAATATTTGTGAATTTTTGCGAAGTCTAGAGCCTTTTACAAAAGTTGAGAGTATTGTAATTGCCGGAAACGAAATTGTTGTATCTTATTTTCTTTCATTTAATAAGAGGAATGGTATCGTATCCTTCGTACAAGAGGACGATGAGGTTATTTTTGTAGATTGTTCAAAGATTGATGCAATTCGAATAGGAAAAGTTTGTAGTTGTAAAACGAAAGTTAAATATATTGAAGAGGACTTTAGCTTGCTAGGAAATGTTTGCCCGCAATGTTTAACGGAGGGTAGTACAATCTTTTTTGATTTTAATAATTCTGAAGTAAATGTATCTTTACAAGCAACAACAATTAATCCACCTAGATGTACTGAATTTACAGATGAACTTGGGAATGTAGTAAAGCAAATTACTATAGTAGGTGAGGCGATTGTTTCTAGGGATTTTGTTCAAGTGCCTGAACTAGTAGGTTTTCGACTGCTTTTGTCGCATCCAGCGGAAGATCCATTAAACTACGGATTATTATTTATTAATTTCCCTGATACAATTTTTATTTTTATATTGGCATCAAGCGGATTTCTCTCCATTTCGAACTGCTTAAAAATAGAGGGTGGAACTGGTAATGCCGAAATAGAAGAGATGAAAAAAATGATAATGGATGACGATAATACGTACAAATCAGTTGTTAAATTGACTAAAGTATATAAAAACGGTGAGTCGGAATCTTTTATTTATAAGACTGAATTATAATATGTGTATTTAAATGAACCCTCAAACTATTGTTGGGGGTTATTACATAATTAATTATATTGATTCTTCAAAACGCTTGTGAATGAGTAAGAAATATATTTATTGTTGACTTATTTTTTAGGTTGATCATTTCATAGTTAGTAGATGTTATAATCATTTTATGTTTACTGATATTTTATAAATATTCGAAGTTTTAATTTAATAGTCAATGGCTTTTTATGATGTACAGATGGGTGTGTATATGAATACGAATTATGGAACGCTCATGAAAATGTTAAGAGTAGTTGATTCTAAAAAAGGTGGGAATGTAAATGATATATGAAGCGAATATACATACAAGAAAAAAACTAGTTTCTATGTTTGAGGATTTCAATAACGTTGTTTTACTTTCTTATTTACAAGGGCATATGGGTACTGCTTGGGTAAATGATCTTGAAAACCCAACAGTAGCACAAGTTACGGTAGGGATTTTTACATTTTACGCTGGAGACCCAAATACGAAAGAAACAGAAGAGTTATTACGTAATATTCCAGAAAGAATTTTAGTTATCGTAAATAGTGAAGAGTGGAAACAACGCTTAGAAACATTCCATGAAAGAAAAATAGATAAGTTTTTACGTTATAAATTCAAACGAAATCCAGAAGTTTTTAATCGTTCAAAATTACAATCTTTTATATCAACACTTCCAAAAGAATATGAGTTAAGAAGAATAGATGAGCATATCGCAAATAGCCCTACATTACATAAGATATCTGAAGATTTTACAAGTCAATTTCATTCGGTAGAAGATTATATAAACCGTGGTATAGGTTATAGCATTTTATATAATGGAGAAGTTGTATGCGGTGCATCCTCGTATAGTATTTATAATGATGGAATTGAAATTGAAGTTGCGACTGATTACAATCATAGAAGAAAAGGTTTGGCAACTGTAGTTAGTGCAGCACTAATCTTGGACTGTTTAGAAAAAGAGATATACCCAAACTGGGATGCAGCGAATACTACATCTGCAAAACTAGCTGAAAAACTAGGATATGTTTTTGATAAGGCATATGATACGTATTTTGTGGATAATAGATGAATGGACAGTGAGTGTAAGATGTGTACAAAGTAAAGAGTTTAAAGGGAAAGACAGATGACTAGAATGTTTTGATAGAATTTTTAAAAACTCTATCAAAACATTAAAAAATAAAATAATTAGTTCAATAATAAGAATATTTTATAATATATTGAGTGCAAAAACTGGCTTTTTTAGTCCGTTTTTATTTTTTATAAAAAGATAAATTAGTCGTGATCTTCTATTTTGTGGATATTAAAAAGTCGGTAAATGGTTCTTATTAAATATTATCCTTTGTTAGATCGAATAAAAGACTCTTGAAAAATTAATTTTGGAACACCTATTAGCTCTAACAGAAAAAAATCGAGAAATTCTATTTTATATAGGTAGATATCAGTATAGGCTCCTTTTATTAATATATGTGTTTTTAACTATCAAGGGGAAATGAATCTCTTATTTTGCAAATGATAAAAGTGACTATGATACAAACCCACGCATTAATAGAAAAAGTACATATACAGTATAGAGAGTTGAAAAACTCTAATTTTTTTTATAAAGGAGATTATATATTATGAGTGAACAATGTCCAATTAATGTACCATGTCAGGTAGTAGGACAAACCCAAACACCATTAAGTGATGAGGCAGCAGCACCAATTCTTACACCAGGAGCACCGATTGTAAAAATTCCAGTGGTATTAGCCGAAAGAACAATTCAAATTGTTGTAGAATCAGATGTTCCATTAGCACCTGCAGCATCCGAAATTAAACGTGTGTTAAAAAACGTATTTTTAACACAGTGTAAGTTAGTTCCAGTAGCATTCACTCCAGTACCAGGTACAAATTACCGCCGAGTTACAAGAGCAAAGTTATTTGTACAAGGATATATTCGTAAAAACATTGAATATGCAGGTAGTGGATGTAATTCAGTACTATTTGATCGTATCGCAAATGTTCCATTTTCTGGTTTTGCAGATTTAACAGAAACAGATTTTCTATCACTAGCAATAGTAGCTTCTTCCTCAGATACTACATCTCACTTTATTAATCCTAATAACGGTGACTTACCACGTTTAGACAAATACTTCTTTGAAAATACTGTTTTTTATAACGAACAACCATATTGCGAATTAGTTAGCGCTCAATTTTTTGAATTAGACTTTTCTCCTTGTCCAACTGAATTAAACGAATCATTTGAGACTCTTCGTGAGAAAATTGTACTGGATCTTACTGTGAAAGTTTTACAAGTGCAACAAGTACAAGTGTAAAACTAAAAAAGCATTGTCTTTGATAAAAAGACAATGTTTTTTTTAGTTTTATAAAACATATAATAATGAAATGGTCGTGTACAAAAATATATTTTTATTAGTTTCATTAGTGGGGGGATGGTGATGAAAAATCCATGGGTTGGTAAGAAAATATGGAACAAAGTTTACAAAGGGGAAATACTGATTGCTCTAGAGAAATCTCATGAAATAAGAGAAAATAAGAAAAGTAAACAAACAGAGTCAGAGAAAAAAGAGAAAACAATACAAGTAGAGAAAGAAGGTAAAGGACCAGAACGTACGGTGAAGGCAATACAAGCAGAAAAGGAAAATAAAGAACCAAAGTCAAAAAAAGAAGAAAAAGCAATACAAGCAGAGAAAGAAAGTAAAGAACCAAAGTCAAAAAAAGAAGAAAAAGCAATACAAGCAGAGAAAGAAAGTAAAGAGCCAAAGTCAAAAAAAGAAGAAAAAGCAATACAAGCAGAGAAAGAAAATAAAGAACCAGAGTCCCAAAAGGAAGAAAAAGCAAATGATTCTGAGAAAAAAAATGAAAAAATTGTCCTAGGAAAAGAACATAAAACGAGTGGATTAGAGGGCAAAAGTATAGATTCTGAATCAAAAATAGCGAATTCAGAACGTTCAATAGAAGTGAAAACCCCATTTTCTATTATTTCAGATGTTACTAGTTTTAAAAAATCCCCTAATATGAATGTGAAAAATCAAGAAGTATATGTATTTCGTAATGAAGAAGATGCAAGAGGACGTGAGCTGGATTCTACGTTACTAACTACAATGGAATATTATCATGGAGAAATTGATTGTAATTTAGTTTCTTCAAACCTTCATGAAAAGAGGGTACTTTTAGAACTTTCTAATCAAAAAGAAAAAGGGAATATTGAAGAGAGTTGGGTAGGCTCATCTTCATGGATTCCTATCCACGGTATAATATTAGAGAAGGAAGTTGAAGCAGATGTAAATAATTATATAACTGCGAAATTACCAATTGAAATAGGGAGGTATAAAGGTGAAATTAGTTTAATAGAAAAGATTGTTTTTAAAGAAACAGTTATAGAAATAAAAGAAGTATCACAGGAAATTATTGTAACAAACAAAGAATTCTTATTGCCAAAAATAATAAAGAAAGGAAAAAATCCATCTATAATTGAAAAAGGAAGCTTACGTGTAGAAGGCTATATATTTCAGTGTATTGAATTTACATCAGAACAAAGTGAAAATCATGATAAGATCTACCAGTTAATGCAAAATATTATATTGGAACTAAACGTCCAATTATTACAAGAACAGGAAGTTCGTGTGCGAATTACATAAATGATTATATCGCTATCAATCAGTTGAATTTTTTTAGGAGTTTGTAATAAAGAAACACAAAAAGTGCTAGCAAGTCTGCAAACAAGCTAGCTAACATGTATTGGAAGTGAAAGACTGCCAATGTAGTAATTAACAATACGTTAATTAACTAGGTGAAACGTGATAAATCTTTTTTACATGTGGGGAAATACAAGGTGTTAAATCCTAATTTAGAAACTCACAACTTGAATAGTAAAACATGTTTATCATAAGTATCCAAACACCAGTTATATTTTTTTAGAATAATTGGATGGATAACCTCTTTTGTAGCATCAACTTCAGTAAAGCCGTATTTCTTATAAAAGTTTTCTAATTCTTCAAAAGGAAGACAATATACATTTTTTACTTGTAATTTTTGCGCAGTTACTACTAAAAATGATACAAGTTCCCCAGCTAATTGTAACCCTCTAAATTGAGGAAGAATAAAAATTCCACCCATTTCTATCGTATCTTTATCTATTTGGACTAATCGACCAACACCTGCATACACATTGTCGTATGTAATGATTGCCACCATATCTCGATTTAAATCACTTCGTACAAATCCTATTGAGTCATATTGATTATTAATCCATTCTAGATCATTAGATGTGGCCAGTTGAATATTCATATACATCCTCCCTCCGAATACTAGCTCTATCTCCATTATATAGAACATAAGATGCTATATCAAAAGAACCTAGCTATAGCACATTTGTTTAAGTTATTAGTTAAAGGCGTGGGTTTGTTGGGGGTGAAATGATGGCTTCACCAAGCAAAGGAAAATAACCTTGTGAATATAGTGTTACATAGTCAAAAAGAATAGTAGTTCATGTGTTTGGTAATGCATTATTGTTTAAGCGTATAGAGTTTATAGACTTACTTTAATTGATAGCTACTATATTTATTGGAACTAGTAAGGAAATATGATAATCAACAGTCCGAGTGATAAAAATCGTATTAGGATTTAGTAAAAAACTCCTTCTGAGAAAGGGAATGGGATTTAAAAATAAGAGCACTTCGAAAAGTGCCCTTCAGTAACGACTACTCATTCTAAAAAGAAAGGATGCAATATATCATATGAAGTTAAGTGTATTTAATTATGGGCCTTTTATATAAAAGTTTTATTTTGTCCCGAATAAAAAGGCGGTTGTTTCCGCAACCACCTTTCAGTAAAACAAAGCACTTTTTATGAAATAAATTATGGATGATCCCTAAAAAAGGTTATAGGATATACCCACATTTTTATAACTAAAGTGACGAACTCAGGTTATAAGGAAGGAACAATTATATTGTATGAAATCTATTATTGAGTAATCACAAAGAAAGCTGTCTTCTTATTTGAAGACAGCTTTCTTTTATTAGAAAAAGAAGTAGAAGATTAGGTTACTTGTCCAAACAAATTTTTAAAAAATACATAAAATGCTATTAGTTAGTCAATATTTTAATATTGCTAATTTTTAAGACTAAAAGGGGTGATTTTATGTGTGATTGTGAAGTTTGTAGAAGAAAGAAAAAACGTGATCCATTAAATCGGGGTTCTGAACCAAAAAAACAGGTTTCTGAGCCAATAAATCAGGATTCCGAATCAGTAAATTCTTATTCATTTAGTAAAAATGCAAATTTGTTAGAGGAAGCTATCCAAGCAGGTGAAATCGATCAAGTTTCTGAGGAATATATTGAAATAGTTGATTCAGCAGATGTACAAGTTACTACTACAGATACAAAAGCTGCACTATCTATCCAAGCGGCATTACAAGCAGCTATTGTGGTTGTAGTAAGTATTTCTATAGCAGATAGTGAAAAAGCAGATAAAATAACACAAGAATTATTTCAAAAATCATCTATTAAACAAATTAATAGACAAAAAACATTTATTAAAAATTCCAGAAACGTAACCGTAACAACTACTGATACAGATATTGCAGTGAATATTCAAATTCTCCTTCAAATTTTATTAGCGTTACTAGTTAAACTAAACATTTTATAAAGTGTCTATCCCATTTATATTTAGCTACAAGGGTTCACTCTAAGTAAATATTTTTTGTTGTAATATGTGGTACAAGCTTGGACTTCTCATTATGGCTGAATTAATATTCAAGATTGATGGGAAATTAAGTGTGGAAAACTACACAATAACAAAGGTGAACTTATTATTTAACAGTGAATAAAACTTATATATGTGAAGTAAAGGAAAGCTGTCTTCGTATTAGAAGACAGCTTTTTGATTTTATTAGTAAAAAGAAGTGAAAATAGAAGATTAAGTTACTCGTCCAAGCAATTTTTATTTAAATGCATATAATGCTGGTAGTTAATTGAAATTTTTATAGAAAACTGATAGGAGTGAACATTGTAAATGGATGATTTAAATAAATTTTCTTCCTTTAAGTTTGATAAGGATCAAAAGAATATAATTATAGACCTTTTACTCTCAGATATTTTTAATAGGCATGGGATAAATGAAGAAAAATTAAAAAATTTATCACCAGAAAAAAAGCAGCAAATTAAAAGTATTGTTTCTGAAATACAATCACAAGTTAATAATTATTTAGATTGAAAGGGGGTGAACATATGGACAAAAAATGTCATTCAGATGAAAATAAAAAGTGGAGTGCATTAGATTCCTCAAATCCTCATCCGTCTTTTAAAAATGCTAGCGTTTCAGAAGCAGCTGCGCAAGAAAGTAAAACTTACCAAATTTCTGAAGAATCTATTACAATTGTAGATTCAGCAGATGTAGAAGTTACTACTACAGATACAAAAGCTGCTTTATCTATTCAAGCAGCATTACAAGCAGCTATCGTGGTTATAATAAGTATTTCTATAGCAGATAGTGAAAAAGCTGACCGCGTAGCACAAGAATTGTTTCAAAAATCATCTATTAAACAAATTAATAAACAAGAAACTGTTATTAGAAATTCTAGAAATGTTACAGTTACGACTACGGATACAGACATAGCAGTAAATGTTCAAATTCTTCTCCAAATTTTATTAGCTTTACTAGTAAAATTAAATATTTTATAAAATGTTTAACCTTTTTTAGATATAGTGCATCTTACAGGTAAATATACAAAATACTTATAAAATTATTCGTGTTTTAGAAAAATAATAAGAAAAAGGTGTTTAAAATAGAATCATTTTCATTAACAGTTCAAGTTTTGAAGAATAGTGCATACAATATAAAGTGTTTTCCTTTCTTCATTTAAGTTTTACGTATATAATTTAAAAGTACTATTTTTATTTTATATTTTTTATATTTATAACAGAATAGAGGTTTAAAAATGGGTGTTAAAATCATTACGGATAGTGCGGCGGATTTACCGGTAGAATTGCTGCAAGCATATGATATTGATTTAATTCCACTCCGTGTTTATGATGAAGCAGAAACAGAGTATTTAGATGGAGTTACATTAGAGTCAGTTACATTATTGCAAAATATGAGAGAAGGCGCTGTTTATAGAACGTCATTGCCTTCACTTGAAACTTTCCAGGAAAAATTTGTTTCTTATGCAAAAGAAGGTAATCCTTGTATATATTTAGCTTTTTCATCTGAACTGTCTGGTACATATCAATCATCAGTTCTCATTAAAGAGGAAGTAAAAGAAACATATGCTAACTTAGATTTAGAAATTATCGATACGAAATGTGCCTCGCTCGGTCAAGGGCTTGTCGTATTAGAAGCTGCTAAAATGGCGAAAAACGGTGCATCAAAAGAAGATATTTTAAAGCGTGTTGATTTTCTAATGAACCATATGGAACATATCTTCACTGTAGCTGATTTACAGTACTTAGTGAGAGGTGGACGTTTAAGTAAAGTCGCAGGATTTATCGGTGGTTTACTAAACATTAAACCGATCTTAAACGTGGAAGAAGGAAAACTTGTACCACTTGAAAAGGTAAGAGGGAAAAAGAAAGTACTTGGCCGAATTGTCGATATAATGGAAGAGCGTGGAAAAGAACTTAAAGGTCAAACAATCGGTATAACTCACGGTGACGATTTAGAAACAGCTGAAGCATTAAAAGCATTAATTACAGAAAGATTTGGCTGTGAAGTATTTATCGTAAATACAATTGGTGCAGCAATCGGAGCACATACAGGACCTGGCGTTATAACGTTGTTTTTCTTAAATGAAGTAGAGTAAAGGATTGATCATTTGATCAATCCTTTTTTAATCTAATTTATCCCGCTTTAACGAGCAGTAAGACACAAACCCCACACTGATTAAAGTTTCACTTTATATGTAATTATTTATTAACTTTCTCTTTAAAAGGTAAGAAGGTAGATAGGAAAGTGATAATCGCTAGTCCAAAGCCGAATCGTTCAGTTTGATCAATTACTAAGTCGTTTTTCCACTGAAAAATGAAAGAAGCGAATATTAAAAGTAAAGCAGCGCCTCCAACATATCTTACTATTTTTCGTGAAGATGCATCTTTAAGTCTTACAAACATGTGTATCATCCTTTCGTATTTATTAAATAATTCGACAAACTAATTTCTAGGATTTGATATTGATAATCCATCTATTAAATTTATTTGATTTTATTGTTTACAATAGATATCTTCTATCTACTAGATAAATGTAATGAACTATAACTATCTTAAATGAATAATAATAGTTTAATAATAGTTTACATGTAGTTAAATCCTTTTCATTAAGTTTATCGTAATTCAAGTATATGACTCTGTCTTTGTTAATAACAAGTAGTAAAATCTCATGAAAAAAATGGACGAAAAACCCAAATTTTAACCATAAAATTTAACAAGCCATCTAGAAATAATCATAGTATGAATGTAAAATTACAATGTGTGATACATTTTTTTACATTTGTGAAATTATACATTTTCTTAATATGAAAGATTAAGCAATACATAATGGCTGATTTGGTAAAAAGTAAGAAATGGTTAAGCAGGGAGAGTAGAAAGATGGAAATAGGGGAACGTATTCGCCATGTTCGAATGCATAAAGGATTAACACAGGGGGAGCTCGTATCAGGAATATGTTCAATAACATATTTAAGTAGAATAGAAAGTGGAAAAATAAAACCGTCATCTTCTTTTATAAAAAAAGTTTCTAAGAAGTTAGATGTAGATAGCGATTATCTTATAAATGGAAATTATGAGGAAATAAAGATTACTATTTTTAAAGTATGTAATAAATATAAAAAAGATAAAAGTATTACAGAAGCTGACTTATCTTTGTTAGAATTCTACGTTCGTGAAGTAGATTCAATCCCTTTATTACTAAAGGTATATGGTGTACTTATATACTATCATGCCCGGCAAAAAAATATGTTATATGTGAAGTCGCTTCTAGTTCAAGCTTCGCAAATGATACCAAGTCAGGTTGAAATAGAAGATCCTGAAGATTATATTTATTATTTAAAAGCTCGAGGTTTATATTTTTATAATAAACAAGACTACAGTGCTGCTCATGATATATATGTACAGGCTGAGAGTTTACTGGGTGCAGAAGAAACTGAACAACATGGTCATATATACTATAATTTATGTCATGTATATAAGGAGCTTTATAAAGATAAAAGTATTAGTCGTTTGTATGCCTTAAAAGCTTACAACATATACAGAAAAAATGGTATGCAGAAGAACGTAGTAAATACACTTTTAATGCTTGTAATATTGTATATTATGGATGAATTATATGAAAAGGCACTTGAAAGTTTACAACAAGTAGAAAATAGTTTGGCTATTAATGGTGATTCAAAGTATTTACCTATAATTTCTTATGATTACGGCAAAATTTATCAAGGTTTGAAAGACTATGCGAATGCCATTAAATACTATGAAGAAACTTTGGAATTAAGTGAATTTTTATCGGAGAAAGATCAAAAGGTATATGCATTACGAAACATGTTAGAGATGTACATAGAACTTAAAGATTGGAAAAATGTTAATAAGGTTATGAATGAAGCATTTCATTTTTTATCAATTTATGATGTACCAATTGCACATGTTCAACTATATGGTTTGAAAGCTAAAGTCTTCAAAATACGTGGGGATTATTATGAATATGAGAAAAATATGCAAAAGGCAATTGAAGTGGGAGTAGAAAAAAAACAACATCGTTTAGTTGCTGAATTATCCTATGAATTAGGTAACTTTTATAATGAAAATCGCTCTTATAAATTATCTGCGAAGTATTTTAAAATATCAGCTGAAAATAAAATGGATTTATAAAGAAGTTTAGTTAAAAGTTCTTATAAATTGTAAAGGGTTATCCAAAAGAGTAGAGTATTTTATACTTTTTGGATAACCTCTTTTATTGCTATTCTATAATTACAGGTCGATATGGTATTGGTGAAGATAAAATCATCGAAGTTTTGACTGTACCAAATTGTATAACAATATCAATTAATTCCTCTAATTCCTTCATAGAGTGAACTGCTACTTTTAAGTAATAGCTACTTTCACCTGTTACTCGATGACATTCAAGTATTCTATGTTCTTCGTATATTTTCTCCTCAAATTTTTTGCATGGAATTTTTAAATTTTCGATTCTTAAAAATGCTTGAAGTGATTTTCCAATGACATCTAGAGAGATCCGAGCAGTATACTTTTCAATTATCCCTGCATCTTGTAACCTTTTTAGTCTTTCTGTGACACTAGGACGGCTGAGGTGTAGATGCTCAGTCATTTCTGTAATTGTCATTCTGGCATCCTCTTGTAATAATAGGGTTATTTTCTTATCGATTTCATCCATGAATTATGCTCCTTTACAAATGTGAAAGTAAAATTCCGAAATAAATACATAATATAAAATATAATGCCAGATTACATGCACTTTTTAATGTTGAATAGACTGATAACTTTCTATAATTAAAGTATAAATGGGGGTGCATGTAATGTCTAATCATTTTAATGAAACAATTTCAATTAAAAAGGGAACAGCTTTATATGTCGGAGCGGTTTTAGGGTCAGGAGTTCTTATATTACCTGGTATGACAGCAAGTGTAGCAGAAGGGAATGCCATTGTTTCTTGGCTTGCTATGATATCACTTAGTATTCCACTTGCATTCACATTTGCTTTTTTATCAATTGAGTATCCAAGTGCAGGTGGAATTGCTACTTTTTCAGAAAAAGCTTTTGGCAAAAATATAGGTGCCATTATAGGTTGGTCTTTTTTTATAGCGGGTAGCGTTGGACAAATCGTTGTATCATTGACCGGTGGCATGTATATAGTGAAAGTATTTGCTTTACCATCATATTTTTCATACGTTATAGCGCTAATTATTTTAAGTATTTCAATTGGCTTCAATTTATACGGGTTAAAAATGAGTGGATTGTTTCAAGTATGTATAGGTGTATTAACTTCCTTTATTTTAATCATAACAATTATAAGTTCACTTCCTTATATTGAAATGAAACATATAAATATACATATTTCTATGCTAGAAATAAATCCAATTATAGATGCATCATTATTAATTTTTTGGTCGTTTTTTGGGTGGGAAGCTATTGCAAGTTTAGCTCCAGAATTTAAAACACCTAGGAAAAGAAATATTATTTTGTCTACAGGATTTGCAATTGTTATTATTGGATTTTTATATATTGGTATTGCATTATCAGTAATTGGAACGAAATCCTATCATATAAACACTGATAATACTACAGCTTTAGTGCTTGTAATCAAGCAAACTTTAGGCGACCAATTTGGATGGATAACCGGATTTGTAGCTTTTATTATTTGTTTAGGGACAACAAATGCATTTATTGCAAGTATGGGACGTTTAGGTTATTCATTAGGGGAGGAAAAAGTTGCGCCACGTTATTTAGCACATATTAATATAAAAAGAAAAACGCCAACAAATGCAATAAAAGTTGTAGGTTGTATTGCAATAATTGGTTTGCTAATAAGTTTCGTTTTCCATATTAGCATAGATAAAATTGTTTTAATACCGAATTCGTTAGGGATTGTTACATACATTGTCGGTACTGCGGCTGGAATGAAATTAATAAAGAATAGGTTAGGCAAAATTTTTTCTATAGTAGCTTTTACATGTTGCGTAGTTGTTTACCCTTTTATTGGAGGAGTAGTACTGATTCCAGTAGCCGTAGCATTCATATGTTTATTTTATGTGCGTTTCAGTAGCAGAAGAAAAGAATATAAATAAGAATGAGTTTGTGGAAATCTAAATATTTAAAGATATTAAAATTTTTCTATTTCATATATAATTGTGTAGGGAGAAATATCTGTAACTATTTGTAAAAATAGGAGGCGGCTATAAAAATGCACGAAATTGCTAGGTGGGATTTAGATCGATTGTATCCAATTGAGGATATTCTAACTCCAATACTGGGGTTGAAAGAACAATATTATGTGACAAAAAATGTAGAGATTCTTTCAAAACTTATACAAGCTATTGAAAAAGCAGAATACTATTTGTATTGTCGATCGGCTGAAGAAAGTGTTTCATCTGACAATACTAGATTGACTGTGAAGGTAAAGGAACTAAAAAGCGAAGTACAGCAGGTAATACAACAAAGTGAAGTGGAAACCGCTAATAATATTAATACTCGGTTAATGAAGGATGAACTAAATGCATGGGAAAATATGTACATACAATTAAGAAATAAGATAGAAATTGAGTACAATAATAAGCAATTATCATTTGGACAAGCAAATCATATTGCAATGAATAGTGATAATGAAAAGGAAAGATTAGAAGTATTCGAGTTATTAACAAATGCCTTACATAAGGAAAAAGAAATTTTTGCTACTGTATTGAATCAAATAGGGAGATTGCGTAATACAAAGAGTAATGGATTAGTAGATAGAGAGATTTTAACCCAATCTCTACATTCAAATGGTATTTCTGAAACTGTATTATTGCAAATGTGGAATACGACAGAAGAAAATCTTGATAAATTAGTAAATGCTTTAAACGTGTATAAGAAAGGGAAAGCTTCGATGACGTGGCATGAACTTATGACAGTAAAGGAAAATAATGAGGCTATTATTCCTTTTTCAGTAGCAATACAAAACATATACGATGCATTTAAAAATATAGATGAAGAATTAGCAGAGTTTGCACGGGATGCAATTGTAAATGGATGGGTAGATGCGGAGCCAAGTGACAGTAAAGCACCAGGTGGCTTTTGTGCTCCTTTTTTCAGTGAAAAAGAATCTCGAATCTCAATGCGTTACGACGGAAGTATTGATAGTGTAAGAGTACTTGCCCACGAACTAGGACATGCTTGGCATTTTTATAATATGAGTTTTGAACAATCCTCTTCTTTTTTAGATGATTATTTGCCAATGAGTACAGCTGAATCAGCATCTATTTTCTTTGAAACGGTGCTTATAAATTATCTAATTCAAACAACAGATAGTATAGATATGAAAAAGTCATTGTTTAGTTGGAAAATAAGAAACTGTTTTAATTATGTAATGGCAATTCGAGCATCGTACGAATTTGAGAAGAACTTTTACGAGAAATGTAAAGAAGGTCCATTAAGTGCTGATGAAATAGAGACATTATCTATAGTAGCGCAAGAAAAAGCATATGGGAATGCGTTATCAAAATATCAGCCCTTTGTGTGGATGAAATACATTCAATTTTATATTGCAGATGTTCCTTTTTATAATTATCCATACACATTTGGGTATTTAGCTAGTTTTAGTTTATTAGAAATAGCTAAAGAAAGTAAGAGTACTTTTCATTCGAAATATAAGGAGTTTTTACGAGAAACAGGAAAAGCTCCAGTGGAAGAGCTTATGAAAAAACATTTTGAAATCGATATAACAAGCTATGTATTCTGGGATAAAGCTTTTAAACAAATTTCTAAAGATGTTGATGAATATTTGCAACTGATGTAAGGGGAGAGTATAGTGGATAACCAACTTATAAAGGGGATACCTTTTTCAACTTTAGAATATGAAAAAGCTATAAGTTTATTAAAACGTTGGCTACATGAACAACAAGAGAAACCAAGATTTGTAGTAACTGCAAATCCTGAAATTGTTATGTCTGCAAAGGAAAGCACGGCTAAATCAAAACAGTTTAAAAAGATGTTACTTTCTGCAGATTTAATAACAGCGGATGGGATTGGCGTCATAATAGGCTCAAAAATATTAAAAGGAACTTTGAAAGAACGTGTTACTGGGGCAGATATCACTCACGATTTAATAAAATATTGTAATGACAATGAATATCGTGTCTTTCTTTTTGGAGCTGCGCCAGAAAGTAATAAAAAGGCACTAAAAAAATTAAATGAGCAGTTCCCGGGAGCACAGTTTAAAGGAAAGCATGGATTTGTAAATGGCGAAGAAATAGAAGAAGTGAAAGTGAAAATTAAGCAATTCAAGCCGCACTTACTACTAGTAGGACTAGGTTCACCAAAACAAGAAGAATTCATCTATGAAAACATACAAACATTAAACGTTCCACTATCTATTGGTATTGGAGGTATGATCGATATATTATCTGGTACAGTAAAAAGAGCACCAAAAATTATGAGGGATACTGGAACTGAATGGCTGTATAGGTTACTTTCGCAGCCGAAAAGATTTAAGAGACAACTTGTACTTCCGAAATTTTTAATTTCAGTTTTGGTAGAGAGAATGAAAGGAACAGCAACTTAAGAAAGGATAAAAAAGATGATAGAGCCGTTATCTAATGAAAAAGCTAAAATGATATTACAAGAGCTGCAAGTAGAGTGCGAATCTTTATTTGAGTTTAAAATACAAAAAGTAATTCCAATTCATCGTGGTTGGTTAAACTTGAAGTGGAAACTCGAAACGGATGTAGGGAACTTTGTATTAAAGCAATATAATAAAGAACGATATAAGTTATATAACCCATTGACGTTATTGCAAGCATTACAACAACAGCAAAGATTACATAATAATGGTGTAAGATGTCCAAAGTTGTTAACCTATAAAAATAATGTAATGCATATATCAAAGAGTGATGAAAGATTTGTAGTATTAGAACATAAAGAAGGTAATCTAGTCTCACCGGGAAAGGTGAATGAAAAGAAAATCCACTCTCTTGGTCAGACAATAGGTCATATGCATAAATTATTAAATGACGGAACTTTAATAGAAGGAGGAGTCCCTAAATTTGTTCCGCCTACTAAAGAGGAAAGGTTAACACATTGGGAAGAGAAAAGGAGAGAAGCAGAAAAGCTAGGAAAAGAACATATTCTCTCCCATATAAAATTACAGCAAGAAGCAACACAATTAGTAAATATAGATCAATTTTATAATAGTAATAAGGGATGGGTGCACCGCGATCTATGGGTAGATAATTTCTTATTTCATAACGATAAAGTCTCAGCAATTCTAGATTTTGATCGTATGGATTATGATTATGTAGAATTCGATATTGGGCGTGCGGTTATATCTTGTGCCTTACATGATGGGGATTTAAATAAGAGTCTTGTTGCATCATTTTTAGAAGGGTACCGCAATGAATTAGACTTTCCAGTAGGGAATATTGTTCAGGCAATTCAAATGCTTTGGTACATGGAGAGTACTTGGTGGATTCATGCCAATATGGATCAGCATAGTGTACCACCTTCACGTTTTGCGAATGAAATGAATTGGATAGCTGAAAATTACGGTGCATTACATAATATATTGGCAGGCTTATAAGTGAAAAAGGAGACTATATTCATGAATAAAATCGGCATTATTGGAGCAATGCAAATTGAAATAGACTTACTTTTAGAAAAATTAGTTATACAAGAGGAACAAACAATTGCGGGAATGCCTTTTTATATTGGTGAATTCATGGAAACAGAAATAATTGTTACAAGATGTGGTGTAGGGAAAGTTAATGCAGCCGCATGTACGCAAACGTTAGTTCATAAATTTGATGTAGATGCTATCATAAATACCGGTGTTGCTGGCGGATTACACCCAGATATAAAAGTTGGCGATATAGTTATTTCAACGAATGTAACTCATCATGATGTAAGTAAGACTCAAATGAAAAACTTATTCCCGTTCCAAGAGGAGTTTTACGCAAGTAAGAAATTAATGGAGTTAGCACGTATTGCATGCAATAGTAGTAATTTAGACATAGAGGTTCATGAAGGAAGAATTGTAAGTGGTGAATGTTTTGTTGAAGATTCAAAACTAAAAGCGAAATTAATAGACGAATATGCACCGCATTGTACAGAAATGGAAGGTGCAGCAATTGGACATGTTGCCTACATAAATGAAGTACCGTTTCTCGTAATACGATGTATTTCTGACAGTGCAGACGATGAAGCACAAATTTCTTATGATGACTTCGCGAAAACGGCCGCAAACTATTGTTCAGAAATTATCGTTGAGATGCTTAAAAATATATCAAGTAAAACTGTATTATAATTCAAAAGGAGAGAATGAAATGTTACAAGCATTAATTTTTGATATGGACGGAACGTTATTTCAAACAGATAAAATTTTAGAATTATCGTTAGATGATACTTTTGATTATTTACGTTCATTACAATTATGGGATACGGTAACACCTATTGATAAGTACCGTGAAATTATGGGCGTGCCGTTACCGAAAGTTTGGGAAGCGTTACTACCGAATCATTCTCTTGAAGTAAGAGAACAAACAGATGCATATTTTTTAGAAAGATTAATTGAAAACATTAAGAGTGGAAAAGGTGCTTTATATCCGAATGTAAAAGAGATTTTTACATATATAAAAGAAAATAATTGTTCCATTTATATTGCAAGTAATGGTTTAACTGGATATTTACGAGCAATCGTATCTTATTATGCTTTAGACCAATGGGTTACTGAAACATTTAGTATTGAACAAATAAACTCGCTTAATAAAAGCGACTTAGTAAAAAGTATTTTAAACAAATATGATATAAAAGAAGCAGCGGTAGTCGGGGATCGTTTATCTGATATAAATGCAGCAAAAGAGAATGGTTTGATTGCAGTTGGTTGTAATTTTGATTTTGCACAAGAAGATGAACTTGTTCAGGCGGATATAGTAATAGATGATTTAATGGAGTTGAAGGGGATATTATCTGCTGTGCAGAGATAATAAATGTGTTTAAAAATCCTCTTTCCACTAACGGAATAGATTAGCTCAATAGGGAACCCCAAAAAGTACTTTTGGCTTCTGAAGAAATGGAAAAAAGAAAGATGTTAAATACAAAGTAGGCTCTGTAATAAAGAATTAGAGATAGTATAATTCATTTGTGATAAATTAGTAATAGTTTGATTTGGATTATGTAGTGTGTGCGTTTTTTACCAAGTTCTATATGTCTTATTCTATGGAGGGAATATGCTTAAAAATAATTTTAAAATTAGTAATATTCCTGTAGTTTTATGGGGAGATAAGAGTGAGAAGATTTTTATTGCAGTACATGGAAATATGTCAAATAAGGAAGATACAGTTATTCAAATACTAGCTGAAGAAGCTAATCAAAAAGGTTATCAAGTATTAAGCTTTGATTTACCTGAGCATGGAGAAAGAAAAAATGATGATACTCCTTGCAAAGTACAGTTTTGTGTTAGGGAATTATCTATAATTATGAATTATGCAGAAGAACATTGGAAAGAAATAAGTGTGTTTGCATGTAGTATAGGTGCGTATTTTAGCCTTTTAGCTTATCAAAATGATATGATAGAAAAGGCGTTATTTTTATCACCAGTAGTTAATATGGAACGAGTTATCGAAAATATGATGAAATGGTTTAATGTAACATCAGAGCTTTTGCAAAAAGAAATGATTATAGAGACACCGATTGGTCAAAAGTTATATTGGGATTATTTATGCTATGTAAAAGAGAATCCTATTAGTACATGGAATACAGATACATATATTATGTATGGAGCTAAGGATGAACTGTGTGAATTTGAAACTATAGACTATTTTACAAAAAAGCATCGTTGTGAATTAGAGGTCGTGGAGATAGGTGAACATTATTTTCATAATGAGGAACAGTTAAAGGTATTTGAACAGTGGTTATACAAACATATAGATTAACAAATTATAACTTAACTTGAACATGTTAGAGTAGAATGGTGAATTTATAAACTGATATTATTTTTGAGAGACACTATAAATGTAAGAGTATTTATTTAAGCAAACAGCTGCTTTAGTTCAATAAGACTTAGACAACTATATTATCGATTTACATCTGAAGTGAAGAATACACATACTACGAATTGAATAAGATAACAATCATAAAAATGCTCAGAATAAATAATTCTTGAGCATTTTTATGTATTTTCATATTAAGGGGGAATTTATTTGAAAGATATACATATTCAACAAATTGAAGATTTAATGATATACGAACACAATTACCTTGTTCAGGAAAGCAAAGAAGAAGGATTTAATTTCCTAATAAAACTAATAAGTGAATATGAAAATAAAATAAACACATTTAATAAAACTGGTGAATGTTTATATGGTATTTTTCAAGGGGAAAAGTTAATTGGAATAGGAGGGTTGAATGAGGATCCTTATACAGAAAATAATAAGATTGGCCGATTAAGGAGATTTTATATTTCAAAGGACTATCGTCGTATAGGTCTAGGGAAGTTGTTATTAAACCAACTATTATCTTATGCGGAAAAGAATTTTAAAATAGTTCTTTTACATACAGATACAAAGCAAGGCGATGCATTTTATACTGCAAATGGATTTGTGAAAGGGGAATTATATATAGGATCTAGTCACTATAAAGTATTATAGAAAAGGCTGTCAAAACAATATTTTGTTAGTCTCGAGTTCCAATATTCGTAAAATGGAATTTTAATTTCATTTACCGAAATGATGGTATAAAAAAGAAACCTCAGTTTCTAAAGATAAGCTTATGAGATCTCTTTTTTATTCAATTATGTTTTTACATTCATTTTCTTCAATAATCCCTTCGGATCACCTTTTACATAATAGAAATGAGGATTATTTTCATCATCGTAAAGCATAATATAAGATTTTTCATTAAGTGGAAGAAGAATAAGTACTTCATCAATGGTTGTATGTAACCATTGATTTGTAATAGAAACTGGTTTAGATAAAGGGATTTTTATCATGTGACCATCTTTTGGGACGACGTTTAAGTTTTTGAATGGACCAGTAATGGATTTAGCGTATTGAACAGCTTCTTTTTGAATAGCTGGATCTAAAGATTGTTTTTGAACGACCATTTCTTTTTGACAATCAAATACTTCAATTTGTTGATTTGTATTTGCGAACACATTTGTCGATAATAAGAAACAAAGAAGAGTAATGACTCCGATTTTTTTAATCATAATACAACACCTCGTCTTTACTATACCCTTAAAAAGTTCAAATATTTTTCTGTCACATTTATGTAACAAAGAAGTTGTATAATACAATTGGTTTTTGTTTAAAAGCAATGGAGGATCATTCATGAAAGTATTAATTGCAGATGATGAACAAGATATGTTAAGGATTTTAAAAGCTTATTTTGAAAAAGAAGGCTTCGAAGTGTTATTAGCGAAAGATGGAGAGGAAGCACTTCAAATATTTTATGATGAGAAAATTGATTTAGCTATTTTAGATTGGATGATGCCGAAACATAGTGGCATTACTGTCTGTAAGGAAATAAAAAAGAATTCAAGCGTAAAAGTATTAATGCTTACGGCGAAAAGTGAAAGTGAAGATGAATTAGCAGCGCTTCAAAGCGGGGCAGATGAGTACGTAAAAAAACCATTTCATCCAGGCGTATTAATCACTAGGGCGAAAAAGCTTATACAGCATGATAATGTCATTCAAGTTCAAGATTTGAAAATAGATTTTACTAAAAATAAAGTTTATAAAAATGACAAAGAGTTAGATATTACAAAAACAGATATTACAAAAACAGAGCTAGAATTAATAAAGTGTTTTTTAAATCATAAAGGCATGATTTTAACTCGTAAAAAATTGTTAGATATCGTATGGGGATTTGACTATTTTGGAGAAGAGCGAACTGTTGATACCCATGTAAGAAGATTACGAAAAAAAGTTGGAGAAAATATTATAAAGACGCATCGCGGGCTAGGATATAGTTTGGAGGAACAGAGTGAATAAACTTGGAAAAAAGCTATTTCTCAGCATTTCTTTAACCGTTATTCTTATTTTTACGATTTCTTTATTATTAATCAACTATCTTTTACCGAAATATAACATTTACAAAACGCGAGAAAGCTTAGAAGGTATTACAGCACAAATACAGTCCATACCGAGCGAACAACTAGATGAAGCAATTTCTAGCACTGAAAATAAAGGAACTGTTACGATTGCGTATACGTCAATTAATAATTCGGAAGATCAAATTAATGATGAGTTACGTATGCAACTTACAAGGAAAAGAGTTGCCCTTAATAAACTTTGGATTACAAAAGAAGAAATAATGAAAGTAAAGAACTTCGGACAATCTAACAAAATATATGATCAAGAGAAAATCAAATCTAGCTTTTTTGTGAAATACATTGCGAAAGACGATATGTTGTTTTTGGTAGGGGTTTCGATTGCACATTCAAATGAAATAATAAAAACGTTGAATTCATTTTATTTATTCATTTTAGGTATTACGATTTTTCTTATTATTGTACTTGTATGGATATTGTCAAAAACAATCACAACACCACTGAAAGAATTAAGTGATGTCGCAGAAGATATTTCACGTTTACAGTTTAAAAAAACAAAAGTGAAAACAAATGATGAAATAGGAGACTTAGCTAATAGTATTAATATCATGAGTGAAAAACTACATGAAGCACATCAAGATTTAACAGATCGTAATGAACATTTAAAACGATTTATGGGTGATGTGACGCATGAATTAAAAACACCAATAGCACTAGTAAAAGCATATTCTATGGGAATAAAAGATGATCTAGATGATGGTACGTACATAGATACAATCATTAAACAAACAGATCAAATATCAAATTTAATTGAAGAATTATTACGATTTTCTAAATTGGAAAGAGATGTTTTGCAAAAAGAAGAATTCTCTATTGAATCACTACTCCAAAGTATTATAGATAAGCATAAGATTGAACTGGAGTCGAAAGAAATTGATTTGCATGTGAATTATAATGTTGGCGATACAATTATTTACGCAGATGTAAATAAAATGAGTATGGTATTACAAAATTTAATTTCTAATGCGATAAAATATACAACAAATCAAAATATAAAAATTACTTTAGAAGATCGAAATGAAAGTGTATATTTTCAAATTCAAAATGGTATGAATGCTGAATATATGAAGGATATCGATAAAATTTGGGAACCTTTTTACGTCTTAGAATCTTCTCGCAGTAAAGAGCATTCGGGTACAGGACTAGGCTTAGCGATTGTGAAAAGTATTTTAGAAAGACATGGTTTTGACTATGGCGTATCTACTCTAGATGGAGAAATACGATTTTATATTGATATGAAGAATGTATAATTCAATACTATTAGAAGCATCGTCTATTATTAGGCGATGTTTTTTTGATTATATGAGAGTAGTAAGTCAGATTATATAACCTTGAAAGAGTGTTCTACAAATTTCTCAAGTTGTTGCATGAGTATAAACTGAATTTTCTGTTATTTTATTGTATAGTAAAAGGAGAAATATATAGGGAGGAAAGAGTATGGGGAAAAAGAAAATAGCTACACTATCAGCGATATTATCTTTATCAATTACATCAGGAGTTTCGAGTACGATTGCGTATGCAGACAATAAAGAAAAAAACTACATAAATGAGAAAGTTGCAGAAGGGTTACAATCAAATACGAAAATTGAATTAGAAAATGGGATGACAAAACCGATTTACTCACTTGATGAAGCAATTATTGAAAATTTATTTGTAGAGACAGAAGTTGATAGTGATCGAGATGGAAAAAAAGACCGAGTGTCAGTAAAAGTTATGCGCCCAAAAACAGATCCTAATGTGAAAGTGCCCGTTATATATGAAATGAGCCCATATCGATCTGGTTTAAAAGACGTTCCTGTATATAATGTAGATGAAGAATTGTATGCATATGAAGGAAAACCGTATGGAGCTGTTAATCTTGGCTCATACGGAAATTATTATGTACCAAGAGGCTATGCAGTCATTTTGGGTGAAAGTATTGGAACTGGGAAATCAGATGGATGTCCGACGACTGGGGATGAGCAAGAAATATTAGGGACGAAATCGGTTATTGATTGGGTGAATGGACGTGCGAAAGCCTATACAGAAAATGGTGAGGAAGTTAAGGCTGATTGGTCTACAGGAA
This sequence comes from Bacillus sp. BD59S, assembly GCF_007363175.1. Taxonomy (NCBI): domain Bacteria; kingdom Bacillati; phylum Bacillota; class Bacilli; order Caryophanales; family Bacillaceae; genus Bacillus; species Bacillus sp. BD59S. Next base: position 2,538,661 of record NZ_CP034686.1, on the reverse strand, counting down.
ATGTAGGTATGACAGGGGTTTCTTACAATGGTACATTACCAAATGCTGTTGCAACGACAGGCGTTGAAGGGTTAAAAACAATTATTCCAATCGCAGCGATTAGTAGTTGGTACGATTATTATCGCGCAAATGGTGCAGTCATTGCTCCAGGTGGATATCAAGGGGAAGATACAGATAATATGGCAGAAGCAGTGCTAACAAGAAAGAATCCAGAAGTTTGTGCTCCCATAATTAAAGAACTCACTGCTGGACAAGACCGGAAAACTGGTGATTATAATGATTTTTGGGATAAACGAAACTATGTTAAAGATGCTAAAAATATAAAAGCAAGCGTATTCGTCGTTCATGGTTTAAACGATTGGAACGTAAAAACGAAGCAGTTCGCGCAATGGTGGGATGCGCTTGGAGAAAATAATGTACCTCGTAAAATGTGGTTACATCAAGGTGGACATGGTGGTACGTCAAGTAATGACTGGCAAAAAACACAAAATAAATGGTTCGATTATTGGTTGTATGGAATTGAAAATGGCATTATGAATGAACCAATGGTTGATGTACAACGTGAAAATAAAACATGGCAAAAATTAGAAAACTGGCCAGATCCAGCTGCTGTACCGTCAAAAATTCGTATGTATTTAAGTAATAAAGCAGTCAATTTACCATTAGGTATGGGATCTATTAATAAAGTTTTCTCATTCGTTGATGACGCAAAAATAAAGTCAAATCAATTAGTAGAAAAACCGGAGCTAGAGGTAGCAAATCGATTAGTGTACACAATGCCTGTGCTGCAAAAAGATATGCGTATTAGCGGTACACCGAAGATTTCATTTAAAGGCAATATTGATCGCTCTGTATCAAATTTAACAGCATTACTTGTTGATTACGGCGGAGTGAAACCTGAAATCGTTACGAGAGGTTGGATGGATCCTCAAAACTTAAATAGTATAAAAAATTCAACAGCACTTCAACCAGGCAAAGATTATACATTTACATGGGACATGCAACCGGATGATTATGTATTTAAAGCTGGTCATCAAATAGGGGTCGTTTTAATTGCTAGCGACTATGATTATACAATTAGACCGAAAGCGGGCACGAAGCTTACAGTAAAATTAAGTGAAGTGATATTACCAATTGTAAAATAAATAGTGATGAATAAAGAGCTTACTGCAAAGTAAGCTCTTTACATTTTGAAAAAGGGAGGGATTATGATTTTCTAATGGAAGATACAAAAATACTTATAATAAATAAAAAAATTGCATTCAAAATTAATAGACCAGTAAAGGTAAGGCAAGCAAAGCCTCCAGCGAATTCATCTCCTACTTTTTCACCAATAACGTGTAAAGTGGAAAAGAAAACAACGGGAGAAGAAAGTATGAAAATGCCACTGGATATTTTCCATATTCGTTTATACTGCTTTGCTATTAAGAAAATGATTGTATTAAAAGATATAAGAAGAAAAATAATTCCAATTAATGAATTCATCACATCCTCCTTTCGTAAAAAGTCTGAATTTTTATATGTTAATTTTTAATGTAATATTATACAATTTAATTATATTTTACGGGAAGCGAGTGATATATTATGACAGTCAGCTCTTTCGAATTTTTATTAAAAATAAAGGTACAGGAAGATTAGTTGAATGGAAATCTTCCGTACGTAAAAAACGGAGGAGAAAATAAATGTTTAGTTTTTATAGTACACTTTGCACGGAACTTTATGATTACACAAAGCCTGTCGGTTATTCTTTAAATGGTGATATTGAGTATTACGAAGAACGTTTAAAAAATTGTAGTGGAAGAATTCTCGAAGCGGCAGTAGGATCAGGGCGTGTCATCATCCCGCTTCTTGAAGCTGGTTTTACAGTAGATGGGATAGATTATTCACCTGAAATGCTAGAATCGTGCCGCATAAGATGTAAAGAGAGATGCTTACATCCTAAATTATATGAAGGAAGCTTACAACAATTTTCACTGCCACATAAATATGAGGCAATTATAATTCCAACTGGATCTTTTTGTTTAATTGAAAATCGTACGGATTCGATAAACGCATTGAAATGTTTTTATGAACATCTTAATCCAGGCGGACGATTAATTGTAGATATTATGCTACCGCATGACTGGAAGACTGGGGAAATTCATACATCGACTTTTTCTTTGCCAAGCGGAGACGGAATTACATTAGAAAATAAATCAATTGAAATAGATTGGCTAAACCAAGTTACTCTATCGTATTTAAAATATGAAAAATGGAGTAAAGGACAGTTAGTACAAACAGAACTACAACGCTTCGCACTGCGATGGTATGGAATAGAAGAGTTTAAACTTCTGTTAGAAAGTATAGGTTTCTCTAACATTACTTGCTCTGCTGATTATGTTTATGAAAAAGAACCGTCAAATGCTAATCAAATGTTTACTTTTGAAGCCGTGCGAAAAGAAAAATAAAGAATTATCTAAGAAAACAAGGCGATCGACATAATATCGATTGCCTTGTTTTAATTGTATATTACTTACATGCAATTTCGTTTTCATCGTCCAAGCATCTTTCTATTAACTACATATGCTATTTATATTAGAGACAGTCACTATTTTAAATAGAACTGTTATTTTTCTATAAATGTTATTTTGGAGAAATAGGGGGATAAATTTGGAAAACGTAGAACAAGATAGAATTGAGAATCAAGTGTATTCAAATCGTGTAGTAAGATCAGAATTTGATGCGAATTGGGAAACGTGTATTTCAAAAAGTGGTTATGTAATTTATGTAGCAACAAGTAATAATGCGGAAGTAACAGTACTTCTTGCAGATGGTTCAAGTAAATTATTAATTTTTGAAAAAGGCGGTAAAGTAGTAGTAGGTGGCGGTGGAACAAGTCATTACAGTAAGCCGCATATCGCAAGAAATATTTAATGTAGAACAAAACACTGGAAAAACGGTTAGTCATTCATGTGTAGAGCATGATAGACTAACTGTTTTTATCTGTTTAAATCATTTTAGAAAAACTGGATTTATCGGTAGTAAGCCCGTAAACTTAAAGTTTAGCGAAAGCAAAGAAGTTAGGTGGGGAATCAACGGCTAATTAAAGCTTGATTGATGAGGTGAAGTATCACTTTATTACAAATACATAAGGATGCTCATAAAAAATTAAGAGGAAATTGAACGGATACGAATTCGAAATATAATGTAAGTTTGGAAGGATTATATATGTAATATAAAAAAGGATTTCCTATTTCGGGAAATGCTTTTTCTATGTTATAGTATAATAGTGTTTCAAAACAATATTATTTTAATATATTTCAGATTTTGTTGTGTATTATTTTTATATTAAATTAGTTGTGTAAGTATTTTTTTATATAAGGAGTAATAATTAGAGAAATGAAAAATATCGACTTTATACTAGAAAGTGATGAGGCATTAAAACCGTCTGAACGATTAGTACTATTATTATTAGAGAAGCATAGAATGTTATATACGAACGATCTATTAGCATTATCTAATTTATCATATAAAACATTAACGGATTCATTAACAGCACTAGTTTTAAAATCATATGTACTAAAGGAAACAGGCAAGGGAAGAAGACAGAATTGTTATAGATTGGTGTGATAAGATTCCTCATTTTAGAGATCTTATATTAATGTTTTTTGAATGTAAGGGTAAATTCTATTTTGGTTTTCAAATGAAAAATACAGGGCGAGGCTCGCTTGCATATTTGAATTTCATTTTTATTAATGTAATTCTATCGGTATTGAAAATAGAAAAATAAAATAAACTGCAAAAAACAGAAATAAAAAACAATCCGTTTTTAAAATGGATTGTTTTTTTATTGAAATAATATTATTTAATGAATGGAAAACAGGAATGATTATTCTACTTCACTTGTATACTTTTCAGGTAATAATTCCATTACGTTACATTTTACAAGTTCACCATTATAAGAGAGTATAACATTCGTATTTTTTCCGTAATTACTTATTAATTCTCGACACATACCACATGGAGCAACAATCCAACATTTTCTATATCTTCATGAGGGTGTGGGTGTGCAACTGCTACAATAGTATCAAATTCATGATCACCTTCGGAAATAGATTTTCCTATTGCCATGGCTTCACCACATATTGTTATTCTTCCAACATTCGCTTCAACATGTACTGCTGCAAAAATATTACCTGTTTTAGTGCGTACGGCTGAACCGATATGATGACGGCCATATTTATAGTTTTTTTCAATTATTTTCTCAGCAGCTGTAATTAAATCATAGTCTTCACAATTTAAAGGCATTACTTGTAACATAATTTCTCCTCCTTATAAAACATGATTATCGCCATTTTAACAGAAAATTTTAATATTTAAAATAAAAGATAGAAATGGGATAGATAATATTGTTATGTAAACTGATATTTTAAGAGGAAAATATAATAATCAATAGAACATATAGAAGAGTGTAATTAAATATTCTGAATGATGATGGGAGATTATTATGGAGATTTTACAATCAATAACACAAGCTGTTATAAGTCGTAATAAGGAAAAAGTGGTGGAGTTTATAAAGACGAATCCAAGTGCAGTTAACGAATTTAGTGAAGATGGGTGGACGCTACTTCATTTAGCGGCTTATTTTGGACAAAAAAAGCTAGCAAGTTTCCTTTTAGAAAGTGGTGCAGATATACATATTAGAGCAAAAAACGAAAATGAAAATACACCTTTACAAGCGGCAATAGCGAATAAGCAAATTGAACTTGTTGCTTTCTTAATTGAAAAAGGATCAGATGTAAATGTTATACAAAGTGGTGGTTGGACGGGTCTCCACGAAGCAGCATTATTAGGGAATGAAGAAATTATTGTATTGCTTCTTAAAAATGGAGCTAATAAGATGATTGAGAAAAATGATGGAAAAACAGCCTATGATATTGCATTAGAAAAAGGACATGAGCACCTTTTACATTATTTGCACTAGGAAGTGAACATAGGATGAATAAATGGAGTGTAGGTATATTTTTATTTGATGATGTAGAAGTGTTAGACTTTGCAGGGCCATTTGAAGTTTTTTCTGTAACCGAAGCGGATGAAGAAAAACCATTTACTGTTTATACAGTTAGTCAAAATGGAGAAATGATTACAGCAAGAAACGGATTAAAGGTAAAGCCCGATTATAGTATTGAAGATTTACCACCAGTAGATATTCTAATCATTCCAGGTGGTAAAGGTGTTCGGGAAAATGAAGTGAAAAATGATATTATAATAAATTGGGTTCGTCAGCAAATGAAAGAAGTAAAGCTAATGACTTCAGTTTGTACTGGAGCGTTATTACTTGCGAAAGCTGGTTTACTGGAAGGGGTAAAAGCAACAACACATTGGGCTAGTATTCAACCTTTCAAAAAAGATTTTCCGAATGTAGAAGTAATAGAGAATGTGAAATTTGTAGATGAAGGGCACATCATTACATCGGCAGGGATTTCAGCAGGGATTAACATGTCATTTCATATTGTGAAAAATTTGTTAGGTGTGGAGGTTGCTGAAGAAACGGCCAAAAGTATGGAATATGATATTGATTTACAAAATTAAAAAAGCCCAATTTGGGCTTTTTTCTTATTTTAAGTGTATATAGGTATGATCTATGATGCTCTAAAATTAAGCTCTTAAATAGTCATTCTGGTTTTATCAAATGTACGACAATGCATTTTTTTCTCCTTGTAATCATGTTAAAACAAGGAGAAATTTGTATGTAAAAAAACTCTTCTACAATAGTAGAAAAAGAATAACAGAAACTACTATTTTATGGCAGTATACATAAAAAAATGCAACAAAAATATAGAAATGTCGTCGAATGCTATCTTTAATTGGTTAATTAGTGAGATATTTTTGTGAAGGAGCTTATTTTATAAGAATAGAATTAAAGTTAATAAGAAATCATGCCGATGGTAGTGAAAATATATGTGTTAGGGGGATTTCATAATGAGGAAACTCAAGCGAATAAATGTTCCTAATATACAAGAACAACTATCACAGTCTAATGAGAATCGAGCAATTAATAAGAAAAAACTAAGGCGATTTATATTCATGTTTATATTTATTGCGGCGGCTACTTTGTACGTTCAATTTATTTTAACGAAACAACAAGAAGTAATTGTAGAAAAAAAAGATACAATAACGAACCAAAAAAAACAATTGGTTTCTTTAAAGAAAGATGAGGCTTCTTTAAAGACTAACATAGAAAATTTAACAGACGATGAAGAAGAAATTTTAAAGTTTGCGAGAAAAGAATATCAATTTTCTAAATCAAATGAAACTATATTTGTGTTGCCGAAGTAGTGTAATAGAACAGTTAGCAATAGCTAGCTGTTTTTTCATGTATGAATGTCATGGTACAAGAAACAATTACATATTGTAAAAATGAAGAGCTCGAGCTGTTTTTATACTTATGGAATATATACGAAAATAAATGTTGTTAAAATTCTGTCAATTGTACTATAATACAAGGTAAGCGGATACATTTTTTAATCCATGTTGAGTTTATCACTCATACGACTATTAAGAAAACCGTTATCCCGTATTAGAAAGGAAGTGAGCTGTGTACGCTTCAAATACAATTTATGTCGTAGGGGATGCGAAAGCACCTCAAAATAATCCCATTACCGAAAAGTTTAAAAGCTATTTTGTAGCGTTTGTACTTGTTAAGGAGACTGGGGAAATTGTAGATGCAGATTGCTCAGCGACAATTGCATTAACATCTCAATTTGTTAAATATTTATTTCTACATAAAAATATTAATGACCCAGAATTAGTAATGGAAATAAAAGATCGTTATTTCGGTTCGTCTCAAAAAGCACTACTTGTAGCATTAAAAGATGCACAGAAAAAATATAATCAAATCGCTGCTTTGTCTACACATTCATAGACAAAATCCAGCCGTAAGAATCTTCTTATGGCTGGATTTTTTTATTTCCCATTAACCTTCTACAAGAAAAGTAAGCAAAAGAGGAGAATTATTGCCCAAAAATAATTGAGAATTAAGGTTCCATTTTGCGAGACAACGAAAGGATGAACAAAATGAAAATTACCGATGTAAAAGTAAATCGTAGACGTGTAAATCTGCATACACCGTTTAAAACGGCGCTTCGTACTGTCACCGAAATAGAAAGTATAGATGTATATATTCATACAGATGAAGGAATTGTTGGCAAGGGTGCTGCAGCTGCAACACCAGTTATTACGGGGGATTTCGCTAACGGGATTGAAGAAGCAATTTTAGGGCCGATGCGTTCAAGTTTAATTGGTCAAGATATCATTCAGTTTCAGCAGTTACTACAGCACATTCAAATGAGTTGTATTGGAAATCCAAGTGCAAAAGCGGCGGTAGATATCGCTTTATACGATGTGTATTGTCAATATCATAACGTTCCACTTTATGCATTATTAGGTGGAAAAAAAGAAATTCACACAGACATTACCGTAAGTGTAGATGAGCCGTTCATTATGGCGAAAGAGGCAAAGCAACATGTAGAAAAAGGATTTCAAACTTTAAAAATTAAAGTGGGGAAATCTGCTCCTTTAGACTTAGAACGTATTGAAGCAATTCGAAATAGCGTACCAAAAAATACGACGTTACGATTAGATGCAAATCAAGGGTGGAATCCAAAAGAGGCAGTTTCTATCATTAAAGAGATGGAAAATCGTAATTTAAATATTGAATTTATTGAACAACCTGTTCATGCGAAAGATTGGGATGGTTTAAAGTACGTCAAAAATCATGTACAAACGCCTATTATGGCAGATGAAAGCATATTTTCAGCGAGCGATGCATTTAAAATCGTTCAAGGAGGATATGCAGACTTACTCAATATAAAATTAATGAAATGCGGTGGTATACGTGAAGCGTGGCGTATTGCTGATATCGCAGAAACAGCTGGTGTAAAATGTATGGTCGGAAGTATGATGGAATCCTCACTTTCCGTTAGTGCTGTAGCCCATTTAGCAGCTGCACATCCTAATATTCATTACTTCGATCTCGATGCACCGCTTTGGTTAATGGAAGAACCAGAAGGAATGACTTATTCTGGGTCAAAGGTAAACCTTCAATCGACAGTGAATAGTAAATCTTAGGAGAAAAGACTAGTAAACTATCTTTTAAGGGGGATATGTATGAAAAAAGTAGGAACTGCATTTTTAACAACTTTATTTATATTTTCATCGTTTACATCAGCACATGCTGAAGAGAAGCGAGATAGCAAAGCGTTTATCGATGTATCTGCCGCAACACTTTGGACCACGCCTGATTCATTACGACCAATTGATGTACCAAGCGCTACAAATCCAGTTGATTTGTGGAAGTGGACGAAATCGATGACGCTTGATGAGAAACTTTGGTTAACAAATGCAAATAAATTAGAAACGCAAGCGCTATTAGGTCAAGAAGTAACAGTTGTGGATAAAAAAGGGGACTGGGTGAAAGTGTTAGTCCATGGTCAGCCAACACCACGAAATGAGGAAGGTTACCCGGGGTGGGTGCCTGAAAAACAGTTAACTTATAATCAAGAATTTGCAGATAAAACAAATGAACCTTTCGTATTAGTAACGAAACCGACAGCAATTTTATATATAAATCCTTCTGAAAAACATAAATCGCTTGAAGTGAGCTATAATACGCGACTGCCGTTACTAAGTGAAGATACAATTTCATATCGCGTGTTGTTACCAAATGGACAGAAAGCTTGGCTACGAAAAAATGATGGAACGGTTTACCGTTCTGAAAATGATATTCCAACTCCGGCAGCCGATGATTTAATAAACACAGGGAAAATGTTTTTAGGATTACCGTATATATGGGCTGGTACAAGTGGCTTCGGATTTGATTGCTCTGGATTTACACATACAATTTATAAATCGCACGGTATTACCATTCCGCGAGATTCTGGACCGCAATCGAGAAATGGAGTTGCAGTTGATAAAGAACATTTACAAAAAGGAGATTTAATTTTCTTCGCACATGATCAAGGGAAAGGTAGTGTTCATCACGTTGCTATGTATATTGGTGACGGAAATATGATTCACTCACCAAGAGCTGAAAGATCGGTAGAGATTATACCACTAAATACACCAGGATATATAGAAGAATACGCTGGTGCGCGTCGTTACTTACCTTAAAAAATAGAGGGAGGTTTTTTAATGAAAAAAGTTGTTCGTTACTCATTAGTTAGTACTCTATTAGTTTCTTCAATTTTAGTTGGTTGCGCAAAAGAAAAAACAACGACAAAGCCAAAAGATGAGAAGAAAGTATTACAGTTACTAGAAACGGGTGAAATTCCGTCATTGAATTCAGGGAAAGTAACAGATGCAGTATCATTTAACGTTTTAAATAACGTAATGGAAGGATTATTCCGCTTATCGAAAAATGATGAAGTGATTGAAGCTGGAGCACAAAAATATGAAGTGAGCAAAGATGGAAAAACATATACATTCCACTTACGTGATGCGAAATGGTCTAACGGAGATCCAGTAACAGCGCAAGATTACGTATATGCTTGGAAGCAGCTTATTAATCCGGATACTGCTTCTCAATATGCATACATTGCATACGATGTGAAAAATGCGGAGAAAATAAATAAGAAACAGCTAGGGTTAGAGGAATTAGGAGTGAAAGCGAAGGATGATAAAACGTTCGTTGTAGAGTTAGAACATCCTGTACCGTATTTTACAAAATTACTTATTTTACCATCGTTCTATCCGATTAACGAAAAATATGCGAAAAAACAAGGTGATAAATACGGATTAGAAGCAAATAAAGCGGTATATAATGGGCCTTTTACACTATCTGATTGGAAGCATGAAGCGAGCTTTACAATGAAGAAAAACGATAAGTATTGGGATAAAAAAGATGTGAAGTTAGATGAAGTAAACTATCAAATTGTTAAAGAAATTTCAACTGCGGTAAATTTATATGAAACAGATAAAGTTGATAGAGCTGTCATTTCAACTGAATTCGTAGATAAATATAAAAATAATAAAGAGCTTAAACAATATACAGATCCGGTTATGTACTTCTTCCGATTCAATGAAAATGTACCGATTCTTAAAAATAAAAATGCAAGGCTTGCGCTTAGTACAGTGTTTGATAAGAAAGGACTTGCGACTTCATTTTTAAATGATGGATCGGTTGCTGCAAACTATTACGTGCCAAAAGGATTTTTAAAAGGTCCAGATAATAAAGATTTTAGAAGTACGGCAGGTGAGTTTAATAAAACGGATGTAAAACAGGCGAAAGAATATTGGGAAAAGGCGAAGCAAGAGACTGGTACAAATGAAGTAACGCTTGAGTTATTAAACTATGATTTAGAAAACTTTAAGAAAGTAGGAGAATACATTAAAGAACAGCTAGAGAAAAACTTACCAGGCTTAAAGGTAAATGTAAAATTACAGCCACATACGCAAAAGCTAGCGCTAGAGAAGAAGAAAGAATATGAAATGTCATTATCACGTTGGCTACCAGATTATCCAGACCCAATGACATATTTAGAAGTATTTCTTTCTGGAAGCAGTGTGAACAATACTGAATATGCAAATCCAGAATATGATGCGTTAATTAAGAAGATTAAAACAGAATTAGGTAATGATGAAAAAACTCGTTGGAAAGCATTGCAAGATGCTGAAAAGATGTTGCTGGATGATGCGGTAATAGCGCCAGTATTCCAGCGTGGATTATCTTACTTACAAAAGCCGTATGTGAAAGATTTATACGTACATCAATTTGGACCAGCAACAAGTTTAAAGTGGGCAGATGTACAAAAATAAAGGATGAAAAAAACAGACTCCACGTGTGTGGTAGTCTGTTTTTCTTATGTAAAGTTATATAAATTGCTCGCGATATAATCTACTTGATTCGAAATATTGGGGGAATGGATATGCGTCAGAAGTAGCAAAAAAATCCATTTAATATGCAATAGAGCTTATGTGAGTAAAAAGAATAATTAGTAAGATGATAATCGTAAATGAGAATTAGTTTCAATACATTGAAGTGACAAAAGCTAACGTAAAGAGAATAAGTTGATAATAAAATAGATATGGTGTAAAATTACACTAAATAAAACAAAAGTTACTTACGGAGGTTAAGGAATTGAATAAAGAGCTTACAATCGAACTCATATCAACAAAAATAAAGTTAATTCGTACGGAGAAAGGATACACACAGGATAAAATGGCTGAAGTTCTTGGTATTTCAAAAAAAACACTCGTTCAAATTGAGAAGGGACGAACAAATGCAGGGTGGACCAATACCGTAGCAATTTGTGCATTGTTTAGGGATAGCGAGGTTTTACAGTCTAGTCTAGGAGATGATCCATTAGTAGTCATTGCAACTTTAGCACATAAAAACATGAGCAATACCAAACAGAAAACACTGGGAGGAAAAGTATGGTGGAAACAGATTCAAGAAAAAGGGAACTTTCGTTTACAACAAAATTTAATTAGTCAGCATTATCGTATTTTAGATAAACAAGATTATCGTTTGTTTAACTCGTTTGATTTAGAAGAAGCACTCGGTCATCTTGAAAAATTAGTAGCAGATTCAGAAAATCAATAGACTATAATGACCAAAAAATAGGAGGAACTTACATATGCTCATCTTAAGTCTTCTTTGGATACTATACACACCTTATCTCGTATTATGCGGATTTGCGGGTGGGATTTATTTAATAATAACAGGGGTCAAATATCATAAATTACTCGTGAGTATTATGGGATTACTCAGTGTTTCCTTTGTCGTACTGCCCTATATTTTTGGGGGGCTGGGCGTTGAGGGTAGTCGATATCTTGATGTCCCAACCGAGTTATATTGGATCCTATTTTCTTTAACTGGGCTACTATCAGGGCTTATAGGTTTACAGTCAAAAATTAAAGGCATACGCAATATGGGATTTATTATTTTTACTAGTGGAATAATTGGAGTCTTTTTCTATTATTTAATGTCCGTACCTGATTCTATGTATATCAGATAGTTTTTTCTAAATTCGGCTTATCTACTACATATGATACTGAATTTGAAAGGATAGTAATAAAAAGGAGATGCTATAGCGTCTCTTTCCAACCACTTGGACACTTGTCTAAGTGGTTTATTTTTTATCTTATTTTGAATTCAATATAGCACCTGATGGATTATGGACATTTCATATATTTTTTCATGTCTTAAAAATAAAATTATTAGTAAAATTGCAGTGTGAAATTTATGTAGAATCTTGTATAATTAACATGTTTCTATGGAAACATTTTCTTGTGTTATTATATAGGGCTTAATAGAACAAGGAAAGAAATACATACATGTATATAATAGATAAATAGAATGGAACATGTATAGAGAAAAAGGAGAGAAATGATGGCGTGTCAAAGACAAGGGTTACAATTTAATTGTGAGAGAAAGAGGAAGAGACGATGAAAATGAAGCATGCTTTTGGTCCGATAATTTTAGCGTGTGTGCTTTTTTTCATTATCATACTCATCCCATCGAAAAGTTTAGTATCAATTATTAGTGATAAGAAGGTAGAAGATGCGGCAACTTCCTTACAAAAAGAAAAATTACAAAGTGTATTCTTGCAACAGAAAATGTTAGAGAATTCGCAGTATTTACCGATGTACGGTTCATCTGAATTTTTACGAATGGATGCATATCATCCATCTAATTACTTCAAAGTGAATCCTGCAGGTTTTACGCCATATTTAATCGGGATTGGCGGTACACAAAGTTTAGCTCATATATTAAATATGACGTCTACTATGGATGAGTTAGAAGGTAAAAAAGTAGTCTTTGTTTTATCGCCACAATGGTTTACAAAGACTGGGGTTTCCCAAGGGGATTTTACGAACAATTTCTCCAAACAACAGGCATATCATTTTATTTTTAATGATAAAATAAATGCAGAAATGAAGAAGCAAATTGCGAAACGACTTTTAGATTATAAAGTTGTTCAAGAAGATGATATATTAAAAAATTCATTAGAAGGTATTGTATATAATGATACGAAACATAATATAAAAGCGGGTTTAGTTAAACCACTTGCTTATATGCATCGAAATATTTTAGATCATAGAGATTTATTTAACTCCATATTTAAGATTGAGCCGATGAAAGAAAAAACAAATGTAGGACTACGTTCAATTTCTTGGGTAGATGCACGTAAACATGCAGAAGAAGAAGGGAAAGCGGAATCTACTACAAACACATTCGGAATTGAAAATCCATATTACTATAAACATAATTTAAAGAAAAAATTAAAAGGTTTAAAAAACTTTAGAGCAAATGAATCATATGAAGAATCACCAGAATATGATGACTTACAAATTGTTTTAAATATATTTAAAGAGAAAAATGTTAAGCCACTATTTATTTCTGTACCTGTAAATGGACCGTGGTATGATTACGCTGGTTTCCCTAAAGAACGCCGCGAAGTGTATTATAAAAAAGTTCGGGAACAAGTTGAGAAAGCAGGATACTCAGTAGTTGATTTTTCTGGCCATGAATATGATAAGTATTTCTTAAAAGATACAATTCATTTAGGTTGGAAAGGCTGGATTTACTTTGATGAAGCAGTGCAAAACTTTTATACTGAAAAATAAGTGTGGAGAAAAAGGAACGGCTATAAGCTGTTCCTTTTTTTAGAATAGAGGATTTTGATGGGGGCAGTTCGGAAAGGCATGTATATCTTGAATTTGTCTAAAATCATAATGTTTCATTGCGAACTGCGCTTGATAAAGGTATTCATATACATACAATTGACCATCATGTGCTGAACATAATACACCAGAGGTTCCTTGCCCATTAATGAAGGAAATACCGATAGGGCTTCCGATTAAGTATTGTATTTTTTGTTGCCAATGCATAGGCGAATCACTCCTTTTTGAGATAATATACGAAATGAATGAGTGAATTGTAGCTTATCCATATAATTATGAAGGCTTTTTATACAATTTCTAGAAGATATTAATATGAATGAATTATAAGTGCGAGAAAGGATTGAATAATGAAGAAAGAGAATATTTTGGAAGAAAAATTAAATTTAATAGAATGGTGTCAAACATTGAAGGGATTAAGTGATGATATGTGGCTTCAATCATTTAAAAATGGTTCGTGGGGAATTGCAGATGTGATTTCACATTTTATCGTTTGGGATACGTTTTTAATAATGCATAGAATTCCATACTTTATAAGTGGACAATCTGTACCAAATGTTCCAATAGATGTTGAGGAAATGAATAAGGGAGCAATAAAATATGCGAGATCTGGTATTTCAAAAGAAGAAATATTAGATCAATTTAGTGTTACTCGTAAAAAATTAATAAATCAAATTGAGCGAATTCCAACCCAATATTTTTATAATGACTATCAATTTGGTACTAAAAAAGTGAGGCTAAACCATTATTTTTCCTCACTCATTCAGCATGACTTAAAGCATAAAGAAGAAATAATACAATTTTTAATACATAATCAAATCTATAATAAAAACCGCTAAAGTCCGTAATGAATTATTAGCGGTTTTTATTATTATCTTAAGCAAATTTTTTACGCTTTTTTGTCCATTTTTTTATAACGAAGTATAAAACAATAAGTATGACGCCACCTATTGCGAACGATTTCACATAAGGTCCAGCAACATCGTTAATATTTTCCCAATTCTCGCCTAGTTTTTCACCTAAATAAATGAAAATGATAGACCAAGGGATGATTGCAAGTGCTGTTAATGTAGTGAAACGTAGGAATGACATTTTTGTAATACCGGCAGGAATTGAAATCGCATGACGCACTACTGGAATGAAGCGTGCTGTAAAAATGACGCCAGTTCCGTAACGATTAAACCAATCTTCTGCTGCATCTATATGTTTTTTATGAATGAAAATATATTTTCCGTAACGTTCTAATATAGGTCGTCCACCGTATCGTCCAAGCCAATAAATAAAGATTTGAGCAATAACGCCGCCAATTGTACCAAATACAACTGCACCTACAAATGAGATACTACCATTGAATACTAGGAATCCCGCATAAGCAAGGACAATCTCACTTGGGATAATCTCAATCATAAGACCAAGCATAATGCCCCAATAACCTAATCCTTCAAAAAACGTTAATACTGAATGAATAAAACTACTTACCATTGTTGCACCTTCTAGTTTATGTATTTTTGAATATATGCCCCTTTATTTAACTACATAAAAGGTTCACTATGTGTATATTATACCTTATTTGTATAGGGGATTGCTATTTCAATTCTTTTATGTCCTTTATAAGTATTTATAGTAAAGCATATAAGTTCAATTTTCATGAAGAGATAATGAAAAGTTTATTAAAAATTTCTCATATATTAATAAAAGTAAACTGAAAATTAAGTATAATTATATGAGTTTTTAATTTATAAAAACAGGAGGAGAATACATGCAATTTAATGATCCGATTTATGGAACAATTACTATTTGTGATAGACATATCCTTCGATTGATAGATACAAAAGCATTTCAAAGGTTGGCTTATATTAAACAGCAGGGACATACATATTATTTACACGAAAACGCAATACATACGAGGAAAGAACATTCAATAGGTGTATATGTACTTGTAAATAAAATGATAGAACATCTTACGGATATTGGTGATATTCATTTATCAGAATATGAGAGGGAATTATTATCTGTTGTAGCACTCCTACACGATGTCGGCCATGGCCCATATTCGCATTGTTTTCAACAAATATCAGGTGAAGATCATGGTGAGTGGACTATACGAATCATTCAAGAGGATGAAGAAATACGAACGATTTTAAATCAGACCGCCGGATTATTAGATGATGTAACGAAAGCTTTAACAGAAGATGGTGTTTTTCCAATTATAGATGAGCTCTTGTTTAATTCATTAGGAATGGATCAATTAGATTTTTGGAATAGGGATTTATATTATTCATCGCTTGAGATAGGTGGATTACAGATAGAAGAACTGATAGCTAGTATGCGTTTTATAAACGGTAAACTTGTCATTGAAGAATCGGGAATCCCTTTGATCGAACAACTAATGAAAATGAAAGAAGGACTTTATAATAATGGCTTTGGTCATCCGTTTGTAATAGGAAAAGATTTATTGTTGCAATCCATTTTTCAAAAGATAACTGAGAAAAACCTTAAGTTCTATACTCCTGAATTACAAAATTTCTTTCATAAAGAAGAGGATTTATTAGTAGAGGACTTTCTTCCATTACAAGATGAAATGATTTTACATGAAATTCAGTGCTTTGCAAAATCAGAGGACAAACAATTAGTGGCGTTAATTCAGCTTTATTTTTCAGGTGCTAAAAGTTTATCATTTCAAAAAGGGCTAGAGGGTGATTTTAAGAGGGAGAATAATAATTTAGCAATAATAACTGAGAAAAAGGCGTACAGTTCATATGTAGGTGGTATTTACGTCTATAGTGAGGGGCAGCTAGAGGATATTGTAGAAAAATCCCCTATTATTCGAGAGATAGTAAGGTTACCTAAAAAAGAATATGCATATTCAATTTAATTGGTTTGAAAACATAAAATGGATGAGGTGGAAATGTGGATTGGAAAGAACGCCTTTTAGAAATGGATGATTTACCAGTTATATTAGAATGGTATAACGATGAAGAATTACATAAAATAGCGGATATAAAACCATTTAAGCGATATACAATCGAAGAGCTTCGTCAGTACTGGACAGAAAAATTGTCGCGGTCTCATGCAAGTTATCATGTAATAGTAGTGAAGGATGAAGTAATAGGTAGAGTTGGATTAAAAAAGACGAAATATGATGATATATATGTGATGGAATACTCTATTCTCATTGGCGTTTCGAATTTATATTCAAAAGGGCTTGGAACGGAGATTACAAAGTATTTTATTAGTAAATCATTTTTAGACCCTGATATAGAAGCTGTTCTATTGCAAGTTAGGGAAGATAACAAGAGGGCGATTCGTTGTTATGAGAAAGCTGGATTTGAAAAAGTAAAATCGTATGTAGAGAATCAAGTGGAAGTGTACGAAATGCTTAGAGTTAAGAAAGAGGACACAGTTTAGAAAGAAAAAAAGCACGTGTATTTAATTCTGAATATAGCGTGAATTAGGGAGAGTGAATAAAATAAATGAAACATAAAATTGCATTACTGGCAGATGTACATGGAAATGCAACTGCTTTAAAAGCAGTTATCGAAGATTCTATGAAAGAAGATGTGACTGATTATTGGTTTTTAGGAGATTTAATTATGCCTGGTCCTGGATCAAATGATTTATTTGAAATGTTAGAAAGTATTAACGTTGATACTTATGTACAAGGAAACTGGGAAGATAGCTTTCTTGACGTTCTTAATAAAAACATTGATATTCATAACGCAACTGATATTTATGTTTCTAGATTAGTTCAGTATCAATGTGAAAACTTGGATAAAAACTATATTAAGCATATTAAAAATTTACCATTACAGATAACAAAACAGGTTAATGATTTATCAATCAGTATTAGTCATAATCTACAAAATAAAAATTACGGAGGAGATTTGTGGCCCACTAATAATCAGGAACAGTTTGATCGGTTATTTGATCGTGAATATGATATCGCGATTTACGCTCATACCCATCATCAATTGTTACGCTATAGTAGCAATGATCAATTAATTATTAACCCAGGAACAGTTGGACAACCTTTTTACAAGTGGAATATGCTAAACTCTGACTTACGTGCGCAGTATGCAATTCTTGAAATTGATGAGGCAGGGATTGCGGAGGTGAGATTTAAAAAAGTTTCTTATGATGTAGAAAAGGAATTAAAAAACGCTATTAGTAAAAATCTGCCTTATATTGATTTATATTGCGAATTGCTCGAGACCGGAAAAACTCATACTCACGATATTGAATTATTGCGAGAAATTAATGATAAATACAATTACAACGATGATGTAATTAAGTTTATCGAGAAAATCTAATAGGAATTTAATAGCACGAAATGAAAATTGTTGAATGAATTATAGATTAGTAATGATAATTACATAATCAAGAGCAATTGTAAAATGAAAATTTATATATAAACGGTTTTTGCATCTTATATTGATATAAAAAACAAGCATCTCCCAGTTCTACATATAAGATAGGGGGATGCTTGTTTTTTTACGGTTTCACATCTAAATTTTGTAAAAATAAAGTTGCTGTTACGTAACGTTTCGCTAACATTTGTACATATGCGGTATGTACAGAAAGTGTGGCGATAATAATGGCGTTACGAATTGCTTCACGTTGTTCGTTATTAACCTGATCGAACTTGCTTGCAATTTTATCAGCTCTTTCTTTTACGATGTTTTCAATTGTATGGATTGTATCTGTTGCATTTAATTGTAAGCAATTCCCTTGATTGAGTTCTTCAAATAGAGAAGAGTATGCTCCATATAAATGAACAGGATTGATTAAGTCATCACTTCGATCGGCTGGGTCATTTACGATAAGGCGTAATAGCTTACGAATGGATTCAAAATCAAGTGCTGTTTTTAAATCTTCAACAATGAATAGTAAGGCTGCTTGTTCAATTGAGTATTTTTTTCCTTTTTGAGGAGAGCCAATCATTTCTTTTATATCTCGTTTCACCCAGTTCTGCATGGCCGTTACTGAGAAACTTGTATTTTCAATTTGATTTCCAAGCGCAACGATTTCATTTAATGAAAAACCAACGTCCGTATCTTCAATCTTAATTAGTTTTTCAAAAATAGGTGAAAGTGCGGTCGTAATAAAAGCAGTTACGCTTTGTCCGCTTTCAATATCTTTTTTATGTGACTTTGCCCAAGCTTCTTGTAAAATACCGAGAGGCTTTTTCGTATTCCATCCTCTTAATGATAGAAGAAGGGTAGCCATTTCGTTTCGTGTGAGATGAAATGTTTCCATCTTTTCACCTCCATAAATAATAAAAAGTTCTTATGAACTTATAATATGTTTTGTTTCATTTAAAGTCAATTCTGTTTTGCTTAATTTTTCCTTTGTCACCAAACTGTCGGAAGTAAATAACACTTGCATATTTCGACAAAAGTTCATATAATAAGTTCATAAGAACCTTTAAATGTTCTTAAAAATAAATCTATCATTCTAAATTTACTAGAAAGGTAGATTTCACATATATCTATATAAAAGGAGAATGGATATAATATGTTGAAAAAACTTGTAGCAGTAATGACAGCATTCATGGTTATCTTTGGGGCTAGTAGCTTTATGTTCGTAGATCATGCGGCAGCGAAAAGTTACAAATCTGGTAAAAAATCATTTACACCAAGTTCAGGTCAAAAATCAAAAGTTGATTTAAACAAAAAAGATTCAAATGTAAATTCTCAAAAAACGACTCCAGATTCAAAAACAAAAGCAACAAACACAGCACCAAAAAGTAATAAAGGAAGCTTTATGAAAGGTTTATTACTAGGTGGTCTTGGTGGTTTACTAATGGGTAGCTTATTTGCAAATATGGGAGCTCTTGGTTCTGTATTAGCGTTTATGGTAAATATGTTAGTAATGGCTGGTATCGTAATGTTAGCGGTTCGTGCATTTAAATACTTCAAAGATCAACGCAAGAAAAAGGAAGATGAAGTAGCATGGAAACGATAAAAATTTCTGAACAAGAACTGATCAATGCGCTTTGCGTATATATCGCTGAAAAAAGACAAGTTGGTCCAGAAGAAGTTTTAGTTGAACTCATGTACGACGATGACTACGGTTTCTCTGCTGAAGTAGAGGTAAATGGTCGCCAGCAAATTTTAATTCAAGCGAACTTAATCGAAGCACTACGCTTATTACTTGACAGAGAATATAACGTCAATTCATTTGCGGCGAGATTACAACTTGAATTAGATGATGAAGAAGGTATTTACGCGTTAGCGAAATTTAATAACTCAGATGAGTAGGAAAAGAGCTGTTGAGAGTATTCTCAGCAGCTCTTTTTAGTATGTGCATATGCAAGGGAATAATCACGCCAAATTTCATTCATTTTCCGTCTACCGACATCAACACCCTGGCTAAATTGAATGGCAGCTTGTTGACGTACGGCATGTACATGTTGGATTGCTTGTTGCAATTGTTGTTCCACCGAATGGGATTTTTTATTTGCCTGTTTTACGATTGAATATCCAGCAACAGTTCCTTGTGCCATTGCAATTTTCCCGCTTTCAATGCCAGTTATATTGCCGGCTACAAATAAACCGGGAAGAGGGGTTTCCATCGCTTCGGAATGGAGAGGAACATGCCCGCCTAATTCCGGAATGTAACGGAAAGGACAGCCAGCTACAGCAGCCAGCTCAGCAAGAGGATATAAGCCACCTGCAATACAAACGAAGTCTGCCTCATATATTTGTTCCGATCCAGTGATGATGTTTCCTTTCGTATCAATATTAGCAATGCGTACACCTTCAACTTGATCTGTCCCGATAATTTCAAGAGCTGCTTTTCGAAGATGAAGAGGTGTACCGTTTATTTTCATACCGTTATTAGGATAAAACTTTAATCCAGCTTGTTTCGCCCAATTATATTGCATCAATCGACTACCAATACGTAATAAAGGTGACGGGGCAAGATGTGCAGCGTGTAAGAGAGAATTTAAAACTTCTTCTGGTTTACCAGCCTGTTGACTTAATTCACTTTTTTCAGGAAGTACGATATGTTCCACTTTAATTCCTGCCAATTGTAATTCATTCAAAATGGCAAATGACAATATGTTAGCACCAATAATGATTCCTTTTTTCCCAACTTGAACACGATGTACATTCGTCATAACTTGAGCTGCTCCAATTGACATCACCCCAGGAAGTGTCCAACCAGGAAGAGGGATAGAGTACTCAGCAGCGCCAGTAGCAAGTAAAACGAAAGGTGCTTCTAACGTACCGATATTCGTATGAACGAACCAAGAACTTTCATCTTTATCTAAATTATAGACGGAAATGCCGCATCGAATATCGACTGAAAGTGATTTCGCTTTTTCATGAAGTCGTTTAGATTCTTTTATTCCATTCCACCATTCTCCAGTAGGTTCTTGATGTAATTGTCCGAGCAACCGTCCGCCAGGCTTCATAAATTCATCAATAACAAGTACTTTTAGTCCAAAACGAGCACAAGAGATAGACGCTGATAAACCTGCTGGTCCAGCTCCGATAATTATGACATCATTCATCGCTTTTTCACCATCTCTCTCACGATATTTGGATGCTGTTTGCCACTAATAACAACCATATCGTTTTCTACAACAGTTAAGCATGCTCGTACGTTTGCTTGATTGTTTACTGTGACGCGGCATTCAGAACAATGTCCAATATTACAGTAAATACCTCGTGGTGTCCCGCTATCTTCGTGCACTCTTAATGTTCTTATTCCGTTTGCAAGCAATGCGGCTGCAATCGTTTCATGTTCATATGCTTCATATTGTTGACCGTTAAATTGAAAAGTGATGCGATTACGATTATGTAAACTCCCTAAAATAGGGTGATGTGTAATTCTACTCATTTAGCTTCACCTACCGATCCAAAAGTAACTGCTCGTACAGGTGGTTGATATTTCAATGGAATAGCATTTGTAGTTACGCCTGGATTTGCATTTTCAATCATTCGATCTATCATCATTCTACATGTGCGGCCACCGCAAAATCCCATGCCAGCACGTGTTCTTAGTTTTAATTCTCTTGCCGAGCATTTATAATCAGCAATTGTCGATTGAAGTTGACCGTATGTAACTTCTTCGCATCGACAAACAATTAAGTGATCTTTATTCGTCATATGAATTCCTCCTCTAGTTCGGTTTGCACAAATTATATAATGCAAAAACTATGCCAATATAGAGGAGGGAAGTAAGACCCCCACCTCCAAATTCAGCGAAAGCAAAGAAGTTAGGTGGGGGCGGGCTGCCCATAAAAGCCCGATTGGTGACGGTTGATTAAAGTTTCATTTTATTGTAACCCAAGCTTTTTTAAACGATTATATAAGGTGGCTCTCGTAACACCAAGCTGTTTCGCGCATTCTAATTTATTTCCATTCAAAATACGTAATGCCCTCTCAATTACTTTTTTCTCATGTTCATCCATCTCTTCTTGCAAAGAGAGGATTGTATGATTGTTGCTGAGTAATAGGGAATGAGTCGTATGATTGTCTAACGTTTCAGTTGTATGAAATGGTAAATATTCTTGCTTTATAATACCGTCAGTCGCAAATACGACAAGTCTTTCAATAACGTTACGGAGCTCGCGAATATTACCTGGCCAATTGTAATGAAGCAGTTCATGCATAATGCTTGAAGGTAAGTCGCGAATGGGTCTGTTATAGTTGATTGAAAAATCGTTTAGGAAAGAATAGGTTAATTCAATAATATCTTCGCGTCTTTCGCGCAGCGGTGGAATATGCAAACTAACTACATTTAGGCGATAGTATAAATCTTCTCGGAACGTGCCTTTTCTCATTTCTTCTTGTAAATCACGATTGGTGGCAGCGATAATACGGAAGTCAATATGAATCTCTTTTTCTCCACCAACTCGGTAATATTTTCGTTCTTGTAGCACGCGCAAAAGCTTCACTTGCATATCGAGCGGCATTTCTCCTATTTCATCAAGAAATAATGTGCCGCCTTGGGCGAGCTCTATTTTCCCTTTTTTTCCTTTACTATTTGCACCAGAAAACGCCCCGCGCTCATACCCGAATAATTCGCTTTCAAATAACGCCTCTGGAATAGCACCACAGTTAATTGAAATAAAAGGTGCCTTCGCTGCCTCACTAGCTTCATGAATTGCTTTCGCAAATACTTCTTTTCCAACACCACTTTCGCCGAGTATTAAAACAGTTGATTTCACCGAGCAAACCTTTCTAGCTAATTGTATTGTTCTTTGTATAACAGGGCTCTTTCCGTTCATCGCAAGAAAAGGATCTGATTCATCTTTATACTTTGCTACTTCTTGTTCTAAACGGTGCATTTCATGTGACATATTGAATAGTTTTTCATTTAATGCGACTTGATTTGTAACGTCAGTTTCTGAAACGACTGCTCCTATAATTTCACCGTTACAATAAACTGGATTTGAGTTAATTAATACGAACAAATCTGGACGAGGTTGATGGAACTGAGCGATTATACTTTTTCCGTCATGTAGTGATTGCAAAATTTCCAAATCTTTATAGTCAAAAAAACGAGTGATAGGTTGCCCGATAATTTCATTATGCTTGACTGAAAAGATCTTTTCGGCGCCATCTGTCCAGGTGCAAACGCATTCTTTATCATCGATGACTGTAACGGAGGAATCCGTTGTTTGTATTACGGCTTTATAAAAAGATTGCAGTTCGTTGTACGACTTAACAAGAAACGGAATAATTTGCTGAGTCGTTATACAGCATATAGGCTCCTTATTTTCGTTCATTATGATAACGACTATTTCATTGGAAAACGCGTCAATTAAAGCGGTGAATGAGTCATCTTCATATATTACTGCGCAGTTATATTCTTCTGTAGTAGAAGGGCGGTAATAATACTTTTCGTTAATTTGCTTAATATGTTGCAAGCAGTATGTATGATCAATGGATAAAATTTTTAGAAATTCTTTTATTGTGGGAAATGAGAATGCCATATTGTCCTCCTATTATGTATAAAAATTTTGACAGTGATAAAAAAATAATACACCTATTTACGATGAATTTAAAATATTTTTACAAATAAAAATATTATTTATAAAAAGTGTATATATGCAGAGTTGGCACGTCAATTGCATATAAAGAAAGTGAGGGATTAAAAAGAAGGGAGGGGTGCTACGTGAGGCACTGTGACGTTTTAATAATAGGCGGTGGTATTATAGGCTGTTCTATTGCTTATTACACATCAAAATACGGAAGAGACGTAACAATTATTGAAAAAGGAGAATTTGTCAGTGGGACGTCTTCACGGTGTGACGGGAATATTTTGGCTATTGATAAAGACCCAGGATTCGATAGTCAAATGTCGTTAGTAAGTCAAAAGTTAGTGACTAGTTTAAGCGAAGAGTTAGAACACTCATTTGAATATAGGGCACCAGGAAGTATTCTCGTATGTGAGTCGGATGAAGAGATGGAAGCAGCGCAGCAATGGGTAAATCGTCAAAAAGAAGCCGGCTTACCGTTTCGAATGCTTGATAGGAAAGATATAAGGGAAGAATCACCATTTTTCGCAGATGATTTATTAGGCGGGTTAGAATGCGCCACAGATTCGACTGTAAATCCATATCTTCTTGCTTTTGCACTTCTTGCAGAATCGAAGAAATTTGGTACGAAAGCTTTTAATCATACGGAAGTAAAAGAAATGAAAAGAGATATAAACGGTTCCTTTATTGTAGAAACAACTAACGGGACGTTTACTGCGAAGCAAGTGGTGAACGCAGCTGGTGTGTGGGCTCCGAAAATCGGAGAAATGTTGGATATAAATATCCCAATTGAACCAAGAAAAGGACATATTATTGTAGCTTCAAGGCAACAACACGTTGGTTGCCGTAAAGTAATGGAATTTGGTTATTTAATTTCTAAATTTGGCGGAAAACGAAAAGTGGATGCTTTAACTGAGAAATATGGGGTAGCTCTTGTGTTTGAACCGACAGAAAGCCAAAATTTTTTAATTGGTAGTAGTAGAGAGTTTGTAGGTTTTCATACGAAGATAAACAACGAGGTTATTAAATGTATTGCGAACAGAGCGATACGTTTTTATCCAAAAATGGCGGATATGATGGTGATTCGTTCCTATGCCGGATTACGCCCGTGGACAGAAGATCATTTGCCGATCATTTCACGTGTGGAACATATCCCGAACTACTTTATAGCAGCAGGGCATGAAGGGGATGGCATTAGTCTTGCAGCGGTTACTGGAAAAGTGATTGAAGAGTTATTAAATGAAAAAGAAACAATCATTCCAATTGAACCACTTCGTTTGAGTCGTTTTACAGAAAGGGTGTTAAACGGATGAGGTCACAAAGAGTCTTTACGACGATTGATACACATACGGGCGGGAATCCAACGAGGACATTGATAAGCGGACTTCCAAAGTTAATAGGAGAGACGATGGCAGAGAAGATGTTACATATGAAAAAGGAGTATGACTGGATTCGCAAATTGTTAATGAATGAACCGCGTGGTCATGATGTAATGTCAGGAGCACTATTAACAGATCCGTGTCATCCTGAAGCAGATATTGGTGTTATTTACATAGAAACAGGTGGATATTTACCGATGTGTGGTCACGATACAATTGGTGTATGTACAGCTTTAATTGAATCAGGTTTAATTCCGGTAGTTGAACCGATTACTTCGTTAAAGTTAGACACGCCAGCCGGCTTAGTAGAAGTGGATATTTTTGTTCAAGATGGAAAAGCGAAAGAAGTCTCTTTCTGTAACATACCAGCTTTTTTACTGAAACACATTACTGTAGACGTCGAAGACATTGGAACTGTAGAGGCTGATATTGCGTATGGAGGGAATTTTTACGCCATTATCGATGTGAAATCGGTAGGGTTAGAGTTAGTACCAGAAAACGCATCTACAATCATCGATAAAGCGATCCTTATAAGAAATACGATTAATGAGAAATTTGAAATCATTCATCCAGAGCATTCGTTTATTAGAGGATTAACCCATGTTGAATTTTATACAGATCCTACTCATGAAAGTGCTCATGTAAAAAATACAGTTGTCGTTCCGCCAGGAGGAATCGATCGTTCTCCATGTGGTACAGGAACATCAGCAAAGTTAGCTGTATTATTCGCAAATCAAAAAATAGAGATTAATGAAGAGTTTGTTCATGAGAGTATCGTTGGTTCTTTATTTAAAGGGTGTGTCATAAATACGACAAATGTTGAAAATATTGAAGCGGTCGTAACGAAAATTACAGGTTCAGCTTGGCTTATGGGTATGCATAGATTTTTTTACAATGAAAAGGATCCACTTAAAGAAGGCTTTTTGCTAATTCCGCCGATGGAACATGAAACGGAGGATGTAAAATGAACATTCAAAAAATGTATACAGCAGTAGACGTACACGTAAATGGCGAGGCATTTCGTGTAATAAAAGATGTACCATGTAAGTACTACTACAATTTAGAGCAATTAAACGATCAATTTTCAGGTGAATTAGCAGAAGAAATGAAGCTTTTATTAAATGAACCGCGTGGTTTTATCGGTTTAAATGGATGTATCGTCGTTCCTTCTATTCATACGGAAGTCGATGCAGCTGTAATATTTTTTAATCATGAAGGATCAATTCCTCTTCATTACGGAGGTATTGTCGCAGTCATAACGATGTTACTAGAAAGCGGGTATGTAAAAAAGAGAGAGACGAATCAATACAAAATCGAAACGTTATCTGGCATATTCTCAGTCTATGCGTATGTAGAGAATGATGAAGTTGTATCTGTTTCGTTTGAAAGTAAACTATGTTATATGATTGAGAAAAATTTACAAGTTGGTAATATAAGTTACTCTCTCATACAGGCAGATAAAGTATACGCAGTTGTAGAAAAAGGTGCGCATTCGCCAGAAATTCGTATTGAAAACATTTCAGAATTGAAAAGATGGGGAGAAGCTACACTTCAAGCTATACAAAAACAGTCACTTATAAAAAGACTTATTTTAGTAGATTCCACGCAAAAAGAAAAGAACCATATAAAGTCGATTACATTTCATGAAGATAACTTTATCGTACGTTCGCCAGGATTTGTCTCTACTATTGTGTCTTTTGTTCATACATTATTTAAAAATGATTATATAGCGGATAAACCTTTTATAAATGAAAGTATATTTAATAGCTTTATAACTGTTGAAAAAGTGAAGAAGGAAGAAATGGGTTACATTTTCCGTTTTGAAAGTAGAGGATTTATTACAGGGATGCAGACGTTTCTATTAGATCCTACAGATCCGTTTCCGACAGGATTTTTATTAAAATAAAATAGTAAAGGGAGAGATAAATATGAAAAATATTAAAGGGGCATTTCCAGTATTAATCACACCGATGGATGAGTTTCAAGAAATTAATTGGAACGGTGTAAAGCAAAACGTAAATTATTTTATTAATCAAAAAGTAGCTGGCATTATTATTAATGGAAGTACAGGAGAGTTTGTTAGTTTATCAAAAGAAGAACGGTTTAAAATGGTAGAAACAGTATTAAAAGAAGTTGATGGCCGTATTCCGGTTATTGTTGGGACTGCAGCAGAAACGACGAAAGAAACGATTGAATATACGAAACATGCGGAAGCGTACGGAGCGGACTGTGCATTAATTATTAACTCATACTATTGTAAACCGAAGGAAGAGGAAATTTATTTTCACTTTAAAGAAATCTCAAACGCTGTAAATATACCAATTATGTTATACAATAACCCGTTTACATCTGGTGTTGATATGAGTACGGAGCTCATGCTACGTATTGGAAAAGAATGTGAAAATGTTACACATATTAAAGAATCTAGCGGAGATATTCGAAAAGCAAGAGATTTAGTAAGACAAGGCGAAGGTGCTTTTCAAGTATTCTGTGGATCTGAAGATTTAGTTATGGAATCTTATTTAGTTGGTGCGACGGGCTGGGTTTCAGTAGCAGGTAATATCATACCGGGACTTGTTACAAAAATGTATGAGCATTTCCAAAATGGTGAATTAGAAAAAGCTTGGGAAATAAACGATGCGATTTTACCTCTTTGTGAGTTTCTTGAAGGGTCAGGAAAATATGTACAAATCGTGAAACGCTCAATGGAATTACACGGGCAAGCAGGGGGACCTTCTCGTTATCCAAGACTCGGATTAACTGAAGAAGAAGATCAAAAGCTTCAAATGATTATTTCAAAAATTGCTGCTCAAGCAGCTGTTTAAAAAAGGAGGAGATCATATATGTTAACGACAAACATTGAGCTGAGACCAAAAGTGAAAGCGTTTTTAAATGAAGAAATTAAAATGTTTATTAATGGTGAATTTGTACCTTCCATTAGCGGGAAGACATTTGAGACATACAATCCAGCAACAGAAGATGTTCTAGCTGTCGTATGCGAAGCGCAAGAAGAGGATATTGATGTTGCAGTAAAAGCAGCAAGAGCTGCATTTGAATCAGGACCTTGGGCAGAAATGACTACTGCTGAAAGAGCACATCTTATTTATAAATTAGCAGACTTAATTGAAGAGCATGGGGAAGAATTAGCACAGTTAGAAGCTTTAGATAATGGGAAACCATATCAAGTAGCACTGGATGATGATATTGCAGCGACTGTAGAAAATTATCGTTATTATGCTGGATGGGCTACAAAAATTATTGGGCAAACAATTCCAATTTCGAAAGATTACTTAAATTACACACGCCATGAACCTGTTGGGGTTGTAGGTCAAATTATCCCTTGGAATTTTCCGCTCGTTATGTCTTCTTGGAAAATGGGAGCAGCATTAGCAACAGGTTGTACAATCGTATTAAAACCAGCAGAACAAACGCCTTTATCGTTATTATATACAGCGAAACTCTTTAAAGAAGCCGGTTTTCCAAACGGTGTCGTAAACTTTGTGCCAGGTTTCGGCCCTGAAGCGGGAGCTGCAATCGTAAACCATCATGATATTGATAAGGTAGCTTTCACAGGTTCAACTGTTACAGGGAAATATATTATGCGTCAATCTGCAGAAACAATTAAACATGTAACGTTAGAACTTGGTGGTAAATCACCAAATATCATTTTAGAAGACGCTGATTTAGAAGAAGCGATTAACGGCGCATTCCAAGGCATTATGTATAATCACGGCCAAAATTGTAGTGCCGGTTCTCGCGTGTTCGTTCACCGAAAACATTACGAAACAGTCGTAACTGAACTTGTGAAAATGGCGAATAACGTCAAACTTGGAGCAGGTATGGAGAAGGAAACGGAAATGGGTCCACTCGTATCTAAAAAGCAACAAGAGCGTGTACTACATTACATTGAACAAGGAAAAGCTGAAGGCGCGACTGTTGCTGTTGGTGGTGAACGTGCATTTGAAAAAGGTTATTTTGTACAGCCAACGGTATTCACAAATGTTACTGATGATATGACAATTGTGAAAGAAGAAATTTTTGGACCAGTTGTCGTTGTACTTCCATTTGATTCAATAGAAGAGGTAATCGAAAGAGCAAATCGCTCGTCATACGGACTCGCTGCAGGTGTATGGACACAAAATATTAAAACCGGACATCAAGTTGCCAATAAATTAAAGGCAGGAACAGTATGGATTAATGATTATAACTTAGAAAATGCAGCTGCACCATTTGGTGGGTTTAAACAATCTGGAATCGGTCGTGAGTTAGGTTCATATGCGCTTGATAATTACACAGAAGTGAAAAGTGTTTGGGTAAATATAAAGTAATAGAGAATCTAACTGTTAATAAATAGAGGAATGAAATAATGAGATAGGCGGACAACTGGAAGATTTCATAATAGTTGTCCGTTTTCTTATATATAAAATAGTTTTCAAAAGAATGATAAGGGGGATTTGGATGGAGCAATTAGTAGAGTGGTTAGTAGGGCAAGTATGGAGTATTGGATTAGTTATTTTCGCATTAGGAGCAGGTGTGTATTTTACAATTGCAACTCGTTTTCTACAAATTCGTTATTTTAAAGAAATGATTAAACTATTATTTGAAGGGAAGAGCTCTGAGACGGGAATTTCATCCTTTCAAGCATTTTGTTTAGCGTTATCTGGTAGGGTTGGAATAGGTAATATTGCAGGCGTTGCGACAGCTATCGCTTTTGGTGGACCTGGAGCTGTATTTTGGATGTGGGTAATGGCACTATTAGGAGCAGCGAGTGCATTTGTTGAATCAACATTATCTCAAGTATATAAAAGTAAAGTCGGAAATGAATATCGCGGTGGTACACCATATTTCATCGAAAAAGGCTTAAAAATGAAATGGTTTGCAGTCATTGTCGCAGTCGTTGTAACACTTTCATATGGCGTTTTATTACCAGGTATTCAATCAAGTAGTATCGCAGTTGGATTCGAAAACTCTAACGGTATTAGCAAATATATAACTGGTATATTGTTAGTCATATTATTAGCAGCAATCATTTTTGGCGGCGTAAAGAGAATTGCTGGCGTTTCGCAAATGCTTGTTCCATTTATGGCAATTGGCTATGTAATTGTTACATGTATCGTATTAATTGCGAATGTAACGGAAATTCCAAGTATGTTTGCTTTAATTTTCTCTAGTGCTTTTGGTGTAAATGAAATGTTTGGTGGAATCGTTGGTGCAGCAATTGCATGGGGCGTGAAGCGGGCTGTATTTTCAAATGTTGCTGGCGTTGGAGAAGCGACGTATAGTTCCGCTGCGGCTGAAGTATCCCATCCTGCAAAACAAGGGTTAGTTCAAGCGTTTTCTGTATATATCGATACAATTGTTGTTTGTACAGCGACAGCTCTTATGATTTTAATAACAGGTATGTATAATGTTATACCTGAAGGAAAAGGTGCTATTGTAAAGAATATAGGGAATGTTGATGCAGGTCCAATCTATACACAACAAGCAGTTGAAACTGTTATGACGGGATTTGGTCCATTATTCATTTCAATCGCAATTTTCTTCTTCGCATTTACAACTTTACTTGCTTACTACTATATCGCTGAAACGACACTTACTTATTTAGATCGTGAGGTTAAATATAGCTGGTTAAAACCAGTTTTAAAAATTGGATTTTTAATTATGGTTTACATCGGTAGCGTAGAATCAGCGTCACTTTTATGGAATCTTGGAGATTTAGGAATTGGTAGTATGGCATGGTTAAATTTAATCGCGATTTTACTATTAAGTAAAATTGCATTAAAAGTGTTAAAAGATTATGAAGCGCAGAAAAAAGAAGGAAAAGATCCCGTATTTGATCCTAAAAATGTAGGGATTGAAGAATTAGTTTTTTGGGAAGAGAGAAGTAAAGAGATTGAAAGGAAAAACTATAAGGAACAATCAGTAGTGGATGATAGTCTGAAATTGTAGCTAAAATAAACTGAATATTCATTCTATTTATCAGGGTATATTGCCTTATTTTCATCACATACTACAATAGATACAGATAATTTGAATGGAGGTAATAATAAGATGGAATACGAACAACATCATAGTTCGGTAAATGACGTTCTACATCATTATAAAGAAGGAATCGGTAGTTTTACAAACCAAATTCCTGAAATTGCTGAGACATATAATGCATTCACGCAAGCTTGTTTTCAAGAGGGTGCTTTAACAAAAAGAGAAAAACAACTTATCGCATTAGGAATTAGTCTAGCAACGCAAGATGAATATTGTACGATTTATCATACAAAAGGTTGTCTTGATCAAGGGTGTTCAGATAAAGAGATTTTGGAAGCATGTGGTGTATCAGCAGCATTTGCTGGCGGAGCTGCAATGAGTCAAGCGGTAACTTTAGTACAGGAATGTTTAACAGAACTGAAAAATCAAAATCATTGAATATAAAAAGAACGTTTTAAACTTTATGTTTAAAACGTTCTTTTACGTGAGATTAAATTTGAGTATGAAAATTACCTTGTATGTGATGTATTAAAGTAAGAATTTTAAATTTAGTGGGAATGAGGAATAACAACTATTTATTTAGTTTTAAGTTTTCCGAAAAAGTTTCAATTGTTTCATGTAATCAATAGCTTTTGTTTTGTTCTTTTGTTTACATACATATTCGAATTCATTCTTATCTCTATAATAACTATTCATCATGTCTTCTGTAATAATGCCATCGGAAATAGCTTTTTTAATTGCACAGTGTGGTTCATTTGTGTGGGAGCAGTTAGAAAATTTACATCTCTTACATATCGCCTTGATATCTTCATATCCAAGATCAAAGTGATCCTCTTGATTTATTAATTCAAACCCTATTTTGCTAATGATTAATCCCTCCACTTTTCAATGAGTTTTTAGAAGTACGCATACAGATTTTATCGTTTTTTAAGTTATATGTAATTTAACATTCCATGTTTTTATAAATCGATTTTTCTACGTCAGGAAGAACTCTGTAAATGCTCTTACCGATTAAAGATTCTAATTCATTCTTAATTGTATAGAAACCTTTCCAATGTAAAGAAGAATGAGAGGTTGTTCCATGTCGTAAACCAACTGAAATCAATCTTTTTTCAAGAGTAGTAAAGCCATCCGCATCAGCAAGTGCGTCACAAAGGGTAATGACCTTATTATATAAGTCGTAGTCACTATTTTCATTTAATATTTCAATTAATCGTCTTTTCATATAATCAGGAACAATGGACCACTCCGCTGCTATATCTAAATGCTTATTTTTACACGGGAATGAATGTGTAACGCAAATAATCGCGTTTCCTTTATACCCTAAATCATTCATATACATATAACCATCATAGGAATGAATAACAGATTTAGTAAAACCTTTATACCTTCCTATATCATGCAGGAGGGCAGCATTATATGCTATGTCAGCATTTAGGTCATACCCATTATGAATAAGTTCTACAACTATCTTTTCAGTTGCAAGGGCAACATTACATGAATGTTCGAACCACGGACCTGGGTTTTGTTCATATGCCCACTCGAGTAATTCTCTTGCATATGTCCTATCTAATATATACTTCATATAAGTATCCTTTCTCTAAAAAATTGTACTTTAAATAATTTCATCTTATTAATTCGTTTTTCCTTCCTTAAAACTTGGTACAATGAAATAAAAGGGGGATTAGTAATGCAAAATGTAGTAATTGAAGAGATTAAGCAAATAAAAGATGGTGTTGAGGAGCTTTCTAAACTTTTGAAAACGGTTGTAGATGATGGGGCGTCAATTGGTTTTTTACCACCACTGGAACAAAAAGAATCGGCGATGTATTGGGAAAACGTCTTAGCACCAGAAGTGATCTTGTATATTGCTAAAATAAATAATGAAGTAGCAGGGAGTGTTCAAGTACATTTAGTTACAAAGCCCAATGGGATTCATAGAGCTGAAATTTGTAAGTTAATGACGCATCCAAACTTTAGACGTAATGGTATTGGACGTTTACTTATGCAAAAAGCAGAGGAGCGAGCAAAGCAAGAAAATAGGTCCCTTATAGTGCTAGATACGAGAGAAGGAGACCCTTCCAATAGATTGTATAAATCATTAGAGTATCAAGAAGTTGGAAAAATACCAGAATACGCAATTTCTCCGAGTGGTGATTTAGATGCCACAGTTATTTATTATAAAATTTTATAGCTATTATGCTCAAATTCAAATAACACCGCTATATTTATGTAGCTGTGCTATTTGGATTTGTTTAATGTACTAATTGAATTTGAGAAAGTTTTTAGAGGGTTCTTTTCGTAATGTTCCTCGACTTATAATGGATGTAGAGAAGATGACTAGGCAACTGTAGTTATTTTCGCTTTATTATGGGAAAGGGGATGACGAGATGAAAACGAAAGGTTTACAGAAGGTGAAGAAAGTTATATTAAGTGGTGGGATATTACTTACAGGATTGTTAACTTTCGGTTTTTCAGAAAAAGCTTCAGCACATGGATATGTAGAATCACCAGCGAGCCGTTCTTATTTATGTAAGCAAGGGGTAAATGTAAATTGCGGCCCGATTCAATATGAGCCGCAAAGTGTAGAAGGAATAGGTGGATTCCCGCAATTAGGACCTTCGGATGGTCAAATTGCAGGAGCTGGCCATTTCCCTGCTTTAGATGTACAGACTGTAGATAGGTGGAAGAAAGTTACGTTAAACGGTGGGACGAATACATTCAAGTGGAAACTAACGGCTCCACATAGTACGAAAGAGTGGAAATATTATATTACGAAGAAAGATTGGAATCCAAATAAGCCTTTAACGAGGTCTGATTTAGATTTAGTGCCTTTCTATGTAAAAAATGATGGAGGAGCTAGACCTGGAACTTCCGTAACACATGAAGCAAATGTACCTACTGATAGAAATGGATATCACCTTATTTTAGCTGTGTGGGAAATCGCAGATACTGGAAATGCATTTTATCAAGTTATAGATGTTAACCTTGTAAATAACGGTTTAGCACCAAATAACGTGCTAAATCATGTAGCGCAAGTTCCTACTTTATTTTAAATAAAGTATACATTTCGATCATCTAATTCATTTTAGATGATCTTTTTTACGAAAAACGATGAAAAATATAGAAGAAAGTGCAATTATTTATAAAAAATTATGCTTTAAATATTGTCATATTTGCTTCTTTAAGATATCCTTTTCATGAAGAGGTGGAAAACATGGAAAAAGTACTAGTTTTCGGGCATAAAAACCCAGATACAGATGCAATTTGTTCTGCAATTGCTTATGCAGAATTGAAAAAAGAATTAGGAATGAATGCTGAGCCTGTACGTTTAGGCGAAATCAGCGGTGAAACTCAATTTGCGTTAGACTATTTTAAAGTAGCAGGACCGCGTTTTGTTGAGACAGTAGCAAACGAAGTGGACAACGTTATTTTAGTTGACCATAACGAGCGTCAACAAAGTGCTAACGATATCGAATCTGTTCGTGTATTAGAAGTTATTGACCATCACCGTATTGCTAATTTTGAAACAAGCGATCCTATTTACTACCGTTGTGAGCCAGTTGGTTGTACAGCTACAATTTTAAACAAAATGTACAAAGAAAACGGCATTACAATTCGTAAAGAAGTTGCAGGTTTAATGTTATCTGCAATCATTTCAGATTCTTTACTATTCAAATCTCCAACTTGCACAGAGCAAGACGTAGCAGCAGCTCGTGAATTAGCGGAAATCGCTGGTGTAGATGCTGATAACTACGGCTTAGAAATGTTAAAAGCTGGCGCTGACTTAAGCGGAAAAACAATGGAGCAATTAATCTCTCTTGACGCTAAAGAATTCCAAATGGGTAATGCGAAAGTTGAAATCGCACAAGTAAACGCTGTTGATACAAACGACGTTCTTGTACACCAAGCAGAACTTGAAAAAGTTATCTCTGCAGTAGTAGAAGAAAAAGGTTTAGACCTATTCTTATTCGTTGTAACTGATATCTTAACTAACGATTCTGTCGGTCTTGCGATCGGTAAAGCAGCAAACGTTGTTGAGAAAGCATACAACGTATCTCTAGAAAACAACACTGCTACTTTAAAAGGTGTTGTATCGCGTAAAAAACAAATCGTACCAGTATTAACAGAAGCATTCCAAGCTTAATATAATTGGGTATGGTTTAACAAAAAGGACAAGTAGTCAGATTGGCTACTTGTCCTTTTTTATCTACAAAAAACAGAAAATTCAAAACAGGAGGATTGTGTATGCTTAATAATTTAGAAAGTAAATTACAGTCACTTTTAGATCGAAATATTACTTCTGTTTCAGAGTTAGAGCGTTGGCTTTTGGAAGAATTGTGTGTAAACGCTGAAGTAGAAGAGAAAATAACAACTAGTTTAATCGCCACGTATAGAGATACAAATGACAGAAATAAACGTAATTTACATATGAATAATCAAAATACAATTCAACCACTTTTAAAAAGGTACAATGCAAAATTTGACCAGAAATTTAGAGAGTGTCCATTTTCTAATTTATTAGATGAGCAGAAATATGGATTTATGAAAAAAGTAAGAGTAGTAAAAAGTAAAATGTTTAATGAAAAGAACATTGCTCTTTCTATTAAAGAGCAAGAGCTTATTACGAAATATAGAGAAATAATGTCAAACATATCTATTAATTGGGAAGGCGAGCAAAAGACGTATGCATACGTTAAAGCAAAGCTAGATAATCCCAATAGAGCTATTCGTGAAAAAGCTTGGTACGCTTTATGTAAAGCAAGAAATGCAGTGAAAATGGAAATAGATTGTATTATGAATGAACTCATTCAATTGCGGAATGAGATAGCTTTATATGCAGGGTTTCATAATTATAGTGAATATGCTTTTAAACAAAAAAACAGAGATTACAGTATTGAAGATTGCTATAAGCTCCATGAATCTATAGAAAAGTATGTTGTACCAATTTGGAAACAGTTAGGAAGTATTTCTAAAAAGAATCTCAGTGTAAAAACGTATCGCCCTTGGGATCTTTCTCCATGTAATTTACCAAAAGTCCCATTCCAAAATGTCATTGATTTATTGGAGGGGGTGGAAGAAATGTTTCGGAAGACTGATTTATATTTTTATGAGAAATTTATTCATATAAGGAAAGCTGGATTTATTGACGTAGAAGAACGTGAAAATAAAGCACCAGGAGCTGCTTGTTTTACCTTGCCTCATAGTAAAGAGGTTTTTGTGTATTCTAATTTTAGTCCATCTTTTTATGCAATTCATGCACTGATACACGAATTGGGGCATGCATTTCATTTTTATAAACAATTTAATAATGAAAGTAGCATGCAAGAAAAATATCTTCGTGAAGAGGTGGCTGAGCTGTATTCTCTCAGCCTTGAGTTACTAGTAATGGATAAGCTTAATATCTTTTACAAGCAAGAAGATGAATATAAAGAAGTGCAGCGAGTACAATTATATCGTACTTTGTCTTTATTAATATCGTCAGTTGCAGGAGATGTATTCCAGCATTGGATCTATACAAATCCAAACCATACATCTAAAGAGCGAGATAAAAAATACGCAGAACTATGCAAAAGGTATCAATATTCATCAGTTGACAATGCAGGATTAGAGGAGGAAATTGGTTCGAGTTGGTTAGAGACATTTCACTTTGTTCAGTTTCCTTTTTATAAAATTGAATACGCAATTGCACAAATAGGAGCAATGCAATTGTTTCAAACATATCGAGAGGATCCAGAAGAAGCGATTACTTTCTTTAAAGAGGGAGCGAGTGCAGATTGGAACCTACCTATACAAGAAATATATGAAAATACAGGTGTTACGTTTGATTTTTCGGAAGAAAGGATTGAAAGTACTGCAATCGTTATTTTAGAACTGATTAGCGAATTAAAATAAGGATAGCATTCGCTATCCTTATAACTGTTTATTCGTAGATTTTTTCTTGTTTATATAAAATGTAATAATAGCTGTAATTAGGAAAATAGGTAGGGCATACGCTTGCCCAACAAACAATTTCCAGCCCACATGATTATAGCCTTCAGACGCTGGAGCAAGCATAGCGATTATGCAAACAATAATATAGAGTACTAGTGCAGGGGTTATATTTTTCATTTGTTCACCTCCTTTTCATAAAATCATCACATGTACATTTACATAATACATTATAGTTTGAGATAACATATATGTTTTTCTAATATTTATGTAAATAAAAGGGTTGTTTTTAAGTGGAATAGAATAGGTGTATGTAGAATGATATAGGGGTGTTATATATTATGAACAATATACTAAATCGAATAAAGCAAGATGTAGATTTGGATTTATTAAATGGGCTATGGCCTGGTTTTAAGAGGGCTGCATTTGCATTATATGATGATGAACATGTGTATGTATTTCATCATCCTCTATTTTTGAAAGATAATGATGAGTATAGAGTTTTAAAGTGGGATGAACAATTTAAAGGTGATATTTGTATTCTATTCAAAGATTATCCAACTGCCATCGTAAATATGAATAGATATAAAGATTATGCAAGTTTACTTGCGATTGTGGTGCATGAACTTTTTCATTGCTATCAATATTTGCATAAAGAAAGTAGATTTCCAAATGAGTCTTTAGGATTTCAATATCCAATAACAGAAGAAAATATAGAATTACGAAATAGAGAACGAATTTGTTTATATGATGCTGTTCATTGTAAAACACCAGCTGAGAAAAATAATTATATTAAACAATTTATTGAACTAAGGGAGCAAAGAGCTAGTTTTATGAAAGAAGAGTTTATAGCATATGAATGTATGGTTGAAAGCATAGAGGGGCCTGCTTGGTATGTTGAAATGAATGCTTACATTGCAGTATGTAAAAATGATCCAAGCGAAACATTACGAAAATATAGCGGATTTATTTTAGATGCATATGATGCTAATTGTAACATTAGAAAGAGCTGCTATAGCTCAGGAATGCTTTTATGTTTAATATTAGACGAAATCCTTCCTGAATGGAAAATGAGCTTCTTTAATAGTGATAAATCGTTATATACCTTTTTAAAACAAAATATAAATGTTGTTTTAAGTTTAAATAATGAAATTGCAATAAGTAAAGAAACGAAGCAAATCTTTCATTTTGTTCAAAATGAAAGAGACGAGGATATTAAGCAATTTTATGGTGAAGAAGGGTATGATCTGTATATAGTAGGGGATATAAAATTAAATTCGTTTAATCCAATGAATGTAAAGTTAAACGGAAATAAAGCATTACATAAAACATTTTTAAATGTAAGTATACATTATAAAACATATATGCTAAATCAGCCTGTTTTAGCATCTTTTGAAGAAGATTTTAAAAATATGACACAAATTCATATTATAATGAATGAAAAACCGATAGAAACAAATAATGGTTGGAACGTAGTGGGGATTGGAGATATAGAAGCTGAGTATGAAGAGGTAGAGAATTCTCTATTTTTATATGTAAAAAGTTAGAAATGAGGTAAGAAATAACGATGAAAAGGTTATGCATAATTCCATGCGGAAAGAAGAAAATTTGGGATAAGTATCCGGATTACGGGCCTATGGAGGCAAAAGATGTATATATTAGCCCGTTCGGAAAAGCGTGTCAGGCGTATGCAACTCTGTTTTTCGAGAATTGGGTTATATTATCGGCGAAGCATGGATTTTTAAGGCCGAGTGATATTGTACTAGAAAACTATGATCTTGCCTTTAATTCAAAGAGCGATGAAATTATTAGTATGGAACAATTAAAACAACAATTGATAGAAAAAGACTTGCTTCAGTTTGATGAAATTGTTTTACTTGCAGGGAAGAAGCATAAGAAAGTAGTGACACAATTATATCCAGAAGAAATCATAACGTATCCGTTAGCAGGATGTAAAGGGATTGGGTATATGTTGCAGAGGTTGAAAGGGGCAGTGAAGGAAGAGGAGGAAATATAAGTATAGTTTCAGTCACCATGATCTTAAATTTTATTTAGGGAGCTAAAACGTAAAATAGAGTTTTTAAGCATCGCCAAAAAGGTGATGCTTTTTGTTCGTGTCATCATTCAAGTTAATGCAATTTAGAGAACGAAGCATCAGATTTGTGAAGTGACATCACTTTTCATTCCGCTATTTGCGGGCAGTAAGACCCCCACCTCAAAATTCAGCGGAAGCAAAGAAGTTAGGTGGGAGATCAATTGCCTGTAAAAGCCCGATTGGTTCAACTAATAATCAGTGGGGGATGAACAAAACCCCCACTGATTATTAGTTGAACTTTATATTGAAAACGATTTGCCTTCACCTTTAGAAAATGTAGGATGTATGGGGACAGTTAAGATTATAAGAGGGAATAGCAATAAGACAAGTTTTGAATATGATATTAAGAAAGGAGATGTTGATAAATAATGGCCAGATATAGTTTGCACGGAGGGCACAATAGTATTGTTCAAGGGGCTAATTTTGGGAATCGGAAAGAACACGTTCTAGATAGGCAAGTTAAAGATGCTGTGGCGACTAAGTTAAGATCCCTAGGACACACGGTTTATGACGATACGGATGAGGTAGGGACAACTCAATCGCAGAATTTAAATAATATCATTCGGAATAGCAATTCCCATGCTGTGGATTTAGTTATTTCTTTTCATCTTAATGCAAGTGATGGAAATGGACAGGGTGTTGAGGTTTTGTATTATGATCAGAAAGATTTGGCGGCTAAAATATCAGCTCAACTAGCAAAAGATATTGGATGGCGTGATCGAGGTGCAAAACAACGTACAGATTTAGCAGTATTAAATGGAACGAAGGCACCGGCTATTCTTATTGAATTAGGATTTATTGATAATGAATCTGACATGGCAAAATGGAATGTTGATAAAATCGCTAATTCTATTGTATTTGCTCTTACAGGACAAACTGGAGGAGGTGCAACGGACATGCTCAAAGTAAAAACTGGTGGTGTAGCATTTAGCAATTTACAAGCTTTGGCTCAGGCGATGGTTGATGCGGGTATTGATGGACAAATTGTCGTTCAGAAAGATGGCATTGGTTATGCTATAACGAATGGCTATCCGTCCGGAAATATCGATAAATTTACAGCTTGGTTAGATGCACGTAAATGGTACTATGAGTACTTGAGATAAAACGAAAATTAGTTTGATTAAAAACTAAAAATTGTCTTATTTTTAGTTAACAAGTATATTAAGTAATTACTAATTATGTAACTATAAATATGAATAATGTATATGTAAAGTAGTACACAAAACCACCTGTCAGAAAGGTGGTTTTGTGTATCCCGCTTTAATGGGCAGTAAAATTCATACTTCAAAATTCGGATGAAGCTAAGCAATTAGCTGGGAATTGCACTGTTTGTAGCCTCCTACTGATTATAGTTTAGAGCTTTGTAAGTCTTTACTTATTAAACCCGTAATAATATTGTATTTTCTCAATACATAAGCCGAATTTTAAATGATTACTAAATAATACAATACCTCTCATACTATTTATTAGATGATACTAGCAAAAAAACAAGATTTGAATATAATAACGAAAAAGGTGATGTTAAATAATGGGTTACATTGTAGATATTTCGAAATGGAATGGCAACATTAATTGGGATATCGCGGCTCCACAATTAGATTTTGTAATTGCACGTGTGCAAGATGGTTCAAATTATGTAGATCCTTTATATGAAAATTATGTACAAGCAATGAAAGTAAGAAATATTCCGTTTGGTAATTATGCGTTCTGTCGTTTCGTTTCAGTAGAGGATGCACGGATAGAGGCGAGAGACTTTTGGAACCGTGGTGATAAAAATGCGACAGTTTGGGTAGCTGATGTAGAAGTAAAAACAATGAACGATATGAGGGCAGGTACACAAGCCTTTATTGATGAATTACGAAGATTAGGAGCTAAGAAAGTCGGTTTATACATCGCTCATCATATGTATGCTCTATTTGGAATGGCAAATGTCAATTGTGATTTTGTATGGATTCCTCGTTATGGTGGTAACAAACCATCCTACCCATGTGATATTTGGCAATACACAGAAACAGGGAATGTAGCCGGCATAGGAAAATGTGATTTAAATAAGTTAATGGGAAATAAACCGTTAGTTTGGTTTACTAATCAAACTGTTGAACAATCGACAAAACAAGAAGGAGTTGGAATTATAGTGAATAAATTTAGTAAAGTTGTTACGTATGAATTTGGTACATCGTTAGTAGTAGAAATGTTAGGAATGATGGATGCTCTTGGGTATGAATCTCGTATTATCTCATATGGAGATAAACAAGGATTAGTTAGATTTGAAACAGCATATCGCCAAGGGAATGAATTAGATCGAGCGACAGCTTGGTTAGATGCTAAGGGACTCAAATATTTTTATACAACAGAATAGTTTGCTAAATAAAAGGCCGTCATGTGAAGTGCCCCTAAAAGTTAGACAAGGTTATTTTAGCCATAGAAAAACTGCACCTCCAATTGTTAGACTGTGTCTAACAGTTGGAGGTGCAGTTCAAAGTTAGATGCTTTCTTTTTTTGTATTTTTTGCTATCTGTTAGTTACTTGTTTCATAAGCGGTCTTATTTCTTTAACTGGTGGTTTTTTATCGTATACATCAACGTAAGAAAAATAATAATTTAAGTTTCTGAGAATTCCTTTTCCTATTTTAGCACTTAAGAAAGGAAAGACTTGTCCAGTATAATCATCAAGAGATTTACAGTAATATTTTTCATCTAAATATATACTGTATTTACATGTTAGTTCTACTAGTGAGTTTCCTTCATCATCAATTACTTCCTTAGAATCAATAATGTCTATTAATGCGAATTTTTCATTTAGATAAACTTTCTTCTTTTTCTCATGTTTATTTGTGAGTATAAATACGAGACCAATGGCGTTAATCAAACTGTTTCCTCCTATAAAAAACGGATATTAATAAAATATATCGATATACGTTAAATGTAAAGAGGACAGGTGAAATATCATTGATAGAAAGTTCAATAAGCCGATTTTGTTTTCAAATCGGCTTATTGTTATTGAAATACTTGCGGGAATTGCTTTACGATTGCGTTTGTTATCATGTCGGCCATTTCTAAAGCTTCTTTTTCAATTTTATCATACAGTTTTACGCCTGCTTCATAATCTTTATTTAGGAATGCCAGTGCTTCTGCCTTAGTTAGTGCTAAATGTTCATAAAACATTTTTCTAAATGCTTCTTTATCAATATATGGGTTAATGCTAGTAAGAAACGCAACAATTTCATCTCCGTTAGCGTACCATTTTTTCTCTATAGCAGTAGCTGAATTTTGATCACCAGCTTTTGCTGCTTTAACAAGATCCGCTGCAATTACTAAGTGGTCTTTAATTAGTGCACTATATTTTTTCACTGCATCCTCACCATAGAATGGTTCAAGTGACAGTCCCATATGTGTTGCATTTTGAAGAAGCCGCCCAACTGTAATGTTTACGTCAGGTAAATTGAAAACAATACTTATAATAGCTAATCTCGTCCAAGCAACGTGTTGTTCCCATAAGGAACGCATATAACCTTTTAAAAAATTCTCGTTTTTACTAATTCGGTAATTACGTACAGATGTATCAAAGTGTACATAAGGGTTATGATAGGGGGAGTAATACGATTGCCAATAAGGATACATAAACGGTAACACTCCTTTGAACATGTATAACTCAAAGTATGATGGGAATTTATATTTAGTTACGTGTCCTCGCTTATTTTAAAAAATGAGTGTTTTAATTTTGATATATAGATAAAACGAATATAAAGTAAAAGATGCTCTGCAAGGGAAGTTGCAGAGCATCAAAAGGGTATTGCCGAGATGTCGGACTCGACTACGTAATATTATCATAAAATTCGCTTGAAAAAACCTGGTAAATGTGTCCAAATGAAAGTGTATCTTTAATAAAGTCAAAGGGATCTGCTTCCCGCGGCAGATCCCTTTAACTAGATAATGTCGATGAGCAAAAACTCATCTGGAGTACTTTAATAGTAACAAGTGAAATTCGTTTTGTGTATTGAGAAAAAAAGATTTACTTTATTAAATGTTAAAAACTTATATTTTACTTCTTGCTATTATCATCATTTGTTGTGAGTGGAGTATGGTTATAAAATGGAGAAAAGATTTACAATCACATCTAAAAGTGTACTGAAATATATATAAATAAAAAAAGACCTGCACAATTAAGCAGGTCAACTTAAGGGATTTATCCAACAGAATATTTTATATGTTAACAACTGTATTGTATTAAGTCTATAAGGTTCATATTGAGAAAATTATTATGAACGATCTATTTCGCACGTGTATTAAGGTTTAAAAAGGTGAGAAAGAAAATGAAAAAGCTTTCTATAAGAAAATAATGGTTGATACTTATAATATGATTCATATTTCCATGCGTCATTATTTGAGAATTGGAGTTGGTTCGATACGGTTTTCGGTTTGATGGAACTAATATTACGATGCTTCATAAAGTAACCTCCTGAATTCATATGTATAAGATTAGTAGTATTCAAGGAGAATCAATAAAATGT
The DNA here is from genome assembly GCF_007363175.1 of Bacillus sp. BD59S. Taxonomy (NCBI): domain Bacteria; kingdom Bacillati; phylum Bacillota; class Bacilli; order Caryophanales; family Bacillaceae; genus Bacillus; species Bacillus sp. BD59S. The sequence goes on along the minus strand of NZ_CP034686.1, from coordinate 2,495,108 downwards.
GTATTTATTTTGAAATTCGTTATAGTTGTTAATCAATCTCTAAAACGTAAAGAAGCATAAAATAATGAAAAAGCAGGAAATTAGTCGTGTATTCATCACTTTCATGACGCATAAGAGATGATATAATAGGAGTAGATGAAAGATAAAGAAAAGCAGGTGACTCTTTTTTGTTTACAAAAGCACAAGAACTTTTAGCGTCTTATTTCGGTTATTCGTCATTCCGAAGAGGACAAGATGAAACAATTAAAAATGTATTAGATGGGAAAGATACAGTTTGTATTATGCCTACAGGTGGTGGTAAGTCAATTTGTTATCAAATTCCCGCATTAGTATTTGAAGGAACAACGTTAGTTATATCGCCTTTAATATCACTTATGAAAGACCAAGTAGATACATTAGTACAAAATGGTATTTCAGCTACATACATTAATAGTTCTATTTCGATTACAGAAGCGAATCAACGAATTCAATTAGCGAAACAGGGCCATTATAAGTTACTTTATGTAGCGCCAGAGCGACTTGATTCAATGGAGTTTGTTGACCAACTTATCGATATGAAAATCCCGATGATTGCTATTGATGAGGCGCACTGTATTTCGCAGTGGGGACATGATTTCCGTCCGAGCTATTTACATATACACCGTATATTAGATTATCTTCCAGAAAAGCCACTCGTATTAGCATTAACTGCTACGGCAACACCACAAGTTCGTGATGATATTTGCAACACGCTTGGAATTAATCAAGAAAACACGATTATGACAACGTTTGAGCGCGAGAACTTATCATTTTCTGTTATTAAAGGACAAGATCGTAATGCATATTTAGCGGATTATATTCGTCAAAATCAAAAAGAGTCTGGGATTATATATGCAGCTACTAGAAAAGTAGTTGATCAGTTGTATGAGGATTTAATGAAAGCGGGAGTTTCTGTTTCAAAATACCATGCCGGTATGAGTGATAACGATCGAAATGAGCAGCAAGAACTCTTTTTACGTGATGAAGTGAGTGTAATGGTAGCTACATCTGCGTTTGGGATGGGGATTGATAAATCGAATATTCGTTATGTTATTCATTATCAACTGCCAAAAAATATGGAAAGTTATTATCAAGAAGCAGGACGTGCTGGCCGTGACGGATTAGATAGTGCATGTATATTGCTGTATTCTTCTCAAGATGTGCAAGTACAGCGCTTTTTGATTGATCAATCGACCGGAGAGTCTCGTTTTTCAAATGAGCTTGAAAAACTGCAAAATATGACTGATTACTGTCATACAGAACAATGTTTACAATCATTTATTTTACAATACTTTGGAGAAGAACCGAAAGAAGATTGTGGCCGCTGCGGTAATTGTACAGACGACCGAGAAAGTATCGATGTGACGAGAGAATCGCAAATGGTTTTATCTTGTATGATTAGGACGAACCAACGATTTGGTAAACAAATGATTGCACAAGTACTAACTGGATCTAAAAATAAGAAAGTCATTGAATTTAATTTTCATACTTTGCCAACTTACGGACTTTTATCAAATCGTAGTGTAAAAGAAGTGAGTGAATTTATTGAGTTTTTAATTTCAGACGAGCTAATTGCAGTTGAACATGGTACTTATCCCACATTAAAAGTAACGGAAAAAGGGAAAGAAGTGTTACTAGGTAATGAGAATGTATTACGTAAAGAACGAGTAGAGACAAGACAAATCGTTCAAGATCATCCTTTATTTGAAGTACTTCGTGAAGTACGTAAAGAAATTGCGCAAGGAGAAGGTGTACCGCCATTCGTTATTTTCTCTGACCAAACGTTGAAAGATATGTGCGCAAAAATGCCGCAAAGTGACTCTGAACTTTTAACTGTGAAAGGGATTGGTGAACATAAACTTGTGAAGTATGGTTCGCATTTCTTACAAGCAGTTCAGCACTTTATTGATGCAAACCCAAACTATGCTGAAACTATTAAAACAGAAGTGGTGTCAGAGCGGAAGAAGTCAGGGAAAGCTTCAGCAAATTCTCATTTGGAAACGTATGAAATGTATAAACAAGGTATTAATCTAGATGAAATTGCGAAAGAACGTGGATTATCAAGACAAACGATTGAAAATCATTTAATTCGTTGTTTTGAAGATGGAATGGAAGTAGACTGGAACAGTTTTGTTCCTGCAGAATACGAACAACTGATTGAAACTGCTGTGCAAAATGCTGATGGTGGCCTGAAATCGATTAAGGAACAACTTCCGAATGAAGTGAGTTACTTTATGATTCGTGCTTATTTACAAATTAGAAAGTAGTGCCATGTAAAGGGGATAGGGATTTATGCATCACGTTTTTGTGTATGGCACGTTAAGAAAAGAGCAAGCGAATGCTCATTATATGCAAGGTGCAATATGCATTACAGACGAAGCATGGACGTATGGGAAATTATTTGATACAAACGAAGGGTATCCAGCGATGATTTGTTCAAATAAAGATAAGGTATATGGAGAAGTTTATGAAGTAAATGATGATGTTCTGCAAAAATTAGATGAATTGGAAGAATACACAGGTAATGCAGAGAGTGATTTATATGACCGAATCACCGAAACAATATATTTAGGTGATAGCGAAATACGTGCATTTGTGTATGTTGCTCAAGACAAAGAGATGCTGAAGAAAGTTATCATTTCTGGTGATTGGGTAGAATATCAAAAAGGACAATAAGAGCAGCCGTAGAGCAGATAATGGGATTTCCTATTATCTGCTTTTCGTTTTACTACTTCCAAAATTCTTATTATTTTGATAAATTGTAAATATGGGGAAATAAAATATGTTTTTTCATAGGTGTCAGAAAATTAGTCGGTCACCTACAACGGGAAAACTTATTGCAGGAGGAGAATAATGAAAGAATTAGATGTGAGGGAATTTTACCAAAAACAATTTGAATTGTCGAATTACGATATAAATACAGAAAGCTGGTTAGAGCAGCTTGCGAAAGAAGTTAAAGAGCAAATTGGACATCCATTTCAGTCGATGTTAGAACTGGGAGCAGGAAATGGCGGTTTTGCAAGGGCGATGTCTAAGTTACGTGTAAAGATGACTACTGTTGAGCTTGTACCAGAGTTAGTTATGTTTGCAAAAGAGCATTCTACTAATGATATTGCTATTCATTGCGCTGATTTTTATAAAATTAATTTCGAAGAAAAGTTTGATGTTGTTAGTTATTTAGATGGGTTTGGTGTAGGAACAGATGATGAACAATTGATTCTATTAAAACGGATTAAAAATTGGATGAAGGATGATGGATGTGCACTTATTGATATTTATCAACCATTGTATTGGAAAAAGGTAAGTGGACAAGAAATGCCCTTAAGTTCAGCTATGCGAAAATATGAATATGATAGCATAAATGAAAGAATGTTAGATCATTGGTGGCATCCTAATAATCCAAATGATATAGTTACACAGTCTTTACGTTGTTATACGGTAGATGAGATTAGTAATTTATGTGCTGAAGCTGGTCTAAGTATTGTAGGATTCTTTCCAGGAGGAGCATATGACTTTGAAAAGCGAAAATATAAAGAATTAGCAACTTTAAACGAATGTTTGGCGTATCGAATTAAAATAGAAAAGAGTAGGGATTAATCTCTACTCTTTTTTGTTCGAAAAATTCTAACTAAAACCCTTGACTTTATAAAAAGATTTTTAATACAATTGTATTTCGACTGAAAATTTAGAACGGACAGGAGGGAATCATCAAATGAACAACATTTTTGAAGAAGAGTTACAAAAAATGAAAGATACATTACGTACGATGGATGATCAATTAGAACAGCTTGAAAAAATTCCAGTTTATTATGGAGATGATTTTAAAGAACAAATTCTTGAAAGTATGAGAGAATCTAATAGGCAAAACTTACGTATCGGTGTACAAGAGCCATACTTTGGAAGATTAGATTTTCAGGAGGATGGAAAGGAAGACGTTATGCCGATTTATATCGGTAAAGTAGGTGTTTCACATAAAGATACGATGAAACCAATTGTAATTGATTGGCGGGCACCTGTCGCAAGTATGTTTTATTCATTTACCGGCGGTGAAGAATTAGCGTTTTATCAATCACCGGATGGATTAGTAGAAGGTGATGTTTATTTAAAGCGAAATATCTCTATTCGAAAAAGAGAATTAGAACGTGTTGTTGATACATATGTAAAAGGAAATGAAGATGTCTCGCATGCCGATGATTTTCTTCTATATCGATTAGGTGAGAATAAAGATAATAAACTAAAGGATATTGTTTCGACGATACAATCGGAGCAAAATGATATTATTCGTGCAGAAAGAAACTTGCCATTATTAATTCAAGGCGTTGCAGGGAGCGGAAAGACAACGATCGCTTTACATCGCCTTGCTTTTTTAATTTATGAATATCGTGAGCAGCTAGAAGCTGAAAGAATGATTGTATTCGCTCCGAATAGTTTGTTTTTAGATTATATTTCGAGTGTGCTTCCTGAATTAGGTGTCGGGAATATTAGTCAAACAACATTTCCGGACTGGGCATTACGTACGTTAGATGATTCGGTGAAACTAAAGCAGACAGATGAAAAATTGAAAGAAGCATTTTCTATTAATCGTGATGAAAGAAAGGTTATGCTTGGCAAATTGAAAGGTACGCTAGAATTTAAGTCCTTTATTGAAGAGCAAATGGTTCAATTTGAAAAAGAACTAGTACCAACAAGTAATTTTGAGGCATGGGATAACGCTGTTATTCCAGTGGAAGATATAAAAAAATGGATGCAAGTTGAGTATAAACATTATCCATTAAAGAAAAGAAGAGAACGTTTAGTTGGCCGTATGAAACGCTGGATTGAAATTGAACTGAAAAAGTATGGAGAAACAAACGAGAAGAAATTATTAAAAAAAGAAGCGACAAAGAGATTGAACAGTTATATGAAGTTTTGGCCGAAAATGAGCTCACTTTCAATATATAGTTCAATATTGAAAAGTAAAGAAATACTCGAAGTATTACCTGAAGAACTTGTGAAAGAAACTGAAAAGAGTTGTCGTAAAAAAGAAGTGTATGTAGAAGATTTACCAGCTTTAATATACATACATCACCGCATCACAGGTATTGAAATTGGGCAAAAGTTTCATCACGTCGTTATTGATGAAGCGCAAGATTTCTCACCATTCCAAGTGTATGTATTAAAAGAAATTACACTAGGTAATTCTTTCACTATATTAGGTGATTTATCTCAAGCGATTTATGATTACCAAGGGATTGACGATTGGAGTGCTTTTAAGGAAGTATTCCAAGAAACAGGCTATTATGAACTGACGAGAAGCTATCGTTCTACAAAAGAAATTATTGAATTTGCGAACGAAATAATTAAAAATGCCGAGATTCCAGTAGGGCTTGCGACACCAGTTTTTCGTAGTGGTGAAGAGGTCAAAGTAATCCAAGCAGAAGATCAGTTAAATGAGATTATGAAGACGTTAAAGCATTTACAAAATGATGATGTGAAAACAATTGCGGTAATAGGAAGAACAGATGATGAATGTCGCGATATATATGAGAAATTAACAAAGGCAGGAGTAGCTGTAAACGTCATTGAAGCAGGTCAAAGTAAATATGAAGGTGGTATTTCAGTAGTACCTGTATACTTGGCGAAAGGGCTAGAATTTGACGCTGTTCTACTAATTGATGTTGATGAAGAACATTACAAAAATACAAAACACGATGCAAAGTTATTGTATGTCGGATGTACAAGGTCACTTCATGATTTATGGATTTTCCATAGCGGAGAAGCATCGTCTTTAATTAACGGATTAAAATAAAAATGAAACGCAAGAGGCTTTTCTAGTAACAAAAAGAAGGACCACTTGTTTTTCTATATACAGGTACGGGGAGAGAATAACTATGATTACAAAAGTAATAACAAAGAGAAATTGGGAAATCGCAAAGATAAATGGAGAGATTAATGAAGTTTCACTAAAAGAAGAGGGGTTTATACACTGTTCATCTTTAGAACAAGCTTTAAACGTTGCTCAAAAACATTTCGTTCATGAAGAAGATGTTTTATTACTTACAATTAATCCAGCCCTTGTAAAAGCAGAAACAAAATATGAACCTGCTTCTAATGGTCAAGAATATCCGCACGTATATGGAGTAATTAATGTTGATGCGATTATAGATGTTGTTACATTACCTAAAGAAAACGGAGAGTTTACCTTACCATAGGTACAAAAATAAGAATGGTATAAACTAATAATTTAGTTAGAAAAGCACAAATCGTATAGTTTGTGCTTTTTATTATCTATTTTTTGGTAAATAATTATTGTTTTTGTCACGATAATACTGTACGATACATAGTATAAAACATATACTGTATGACATATAGTAATGGAAATGAGGTGAATACATGGATACTTTATTAAATTCATTAATTACTGAGCTAAGAAGAGGTACATTAACATTAGCAGTTTTAAGCCAATTAAGAACGCCGCAGTATGGATATTCACTTGTCCAATTATTAGAGAAATCAGGAATCGTAATCGATCAAAGTACTTTATATCCACTACTTCGCCGGTTAGAAAAGCAAGAGCTAGTGACGAGTAGTTGGGATAAAACAGAGAGTAGACCTCGTAAATATTATGTTTTAACTGAATACGGATTAGAGATATTCCAGCAGTTGAGAAAGGAATGGATAAAGGATTCGAAAGAACTTTATAACTTATTAAAGGAGGAGGACAAGAATGAATTTGATTAATATTTATGTCGAGGAAGTAGCGAAGAGATTACCTGAAAAAAATCGTGAAGATATTATTCTTGAGCTACGGTCAACAATTGAGGATATGTTGCCTGATGATTATAATGAAGATGATGAAAAAAGAGTTCTTGAAAAATTGGGGAGTCCGGTTTCATTAGCTAATGGATATTTGGATAGACCGATGCATTTAATTGGACCGCGTTATTTTGATGTATATACGACATTATTAAAAATGATCATTCCAATTGCAGCCGTTATCGCCCTCATTGCAATGGTTGCAGAAAATTTTTTAAGTTATACTGGTGATCAAGCAGTATTAAATGTTATTTTACAAGTAATAGGTAAAGGCATTGGAGAAATTTTTGAAGTAGCCCTCCATGTATTTTTCTGGTTAACACTCGTATTTGCTATTTTAGAAAGAACGGATAAAAACAAAGATACCGAGCCGTTGACGACAAATTTAAAAAAGTGGACGCCAGATGATTTGAAAAACATTTCGCATATTCCGAAGAAAAAAGCAATCTCCAAGTTTGAAGTTTTTGGAGGGTTAATGTGGACGGCAATATGGGCTACACTTTATTTTTATGCGAATCATCTCGTTGGCGTATACAGTGGTACGGGAAGTGGATTGAAGTTTGTCGCACCAACGTTTAATCAAGATGTGTTACTTCAGTATTGGCCAATCGTTGTGATGATAATTGTTTTTGAAATAGCGATATCTCTTTATAAGTTAGTACAGGGACAATGGACGAAAAGATTGGCAATCGGGAATACTATTCTCCAAATAGCTGGAACGATAGTATTCATTATAATTGTAGTAAATCCACACATATTTACCGATGGATTTATTACGTTTGTGGCAAATGTGTTCACTATTTCTCCGGAAGAACTTAAAAAGTGGCTAATTGGTGGGGGTATTCTCATTTACGTTTTATCTGCTGCATTAAACATTTATGATGGCTTTCGAAAAGCTAGTGTTCGTGTAACAAATAGGTAGTTAAAAAGAGAACGTATATGAAAGGAAGAAAAGGATGATAAGGGAAGCAACGGAAAAAGATGTAATATACATTTTAGATATTTATAATGATGCGATACTGAATACAACTGCTGTATATACGTATAAACCCGTAACCCTTGAAAATAGAATAGATTGGTATGAACAAAAAAAGGCTGATGGTTATCCGATTTTTGTATACGAACTAGATAATAAAGTAGTAGGATTTGCGACATTCGGTCCGTTTAGAGCTTGGCCTGCCTACAAATATTCAATTGAGCATTCTGTGTATGTTGATAAGGAATATAGAAAATGTGGGATTGGAACTTCTTTGATGAGAGCATTGATCACAATTGCAAAAGAAAGAGAATATATGACTTTAATTGCTGGAATTGATGCGGAAAATGAGAAAAGTATTGCTTTACATGAAAACTATGGATTTGTTCATGCAGGGACGATTAAAAAGGCTGGTTATAAGTTTAATAAATGGCTAGATTTAGCTTTTTATCAATTGGAGCTTAATGGTCCTAAAAATCCTTTAGAAGAATAGAGATTTTTCGTAAACATGTATCTTTTAGGTAGCAAGGAGTAATTCATGCTACCTTTTTCTTATTGTAAAAGCCTATTTAATCTGCAAAAAAGGGGTTTTTACATTCTATATTGAATGATTAAAGGTGATAAAACGATATGAAATGAGGAATGAAAATGGAAACTGTCATTCAAAAAATGAAAGAGATACAATCTGATCATGTTGGGATAGCTATTTATTCTACAAAAAGTAATCGTATAGTTGCTTCATATAATAGTGAATTAAATATTCCGTTAGCATCGGCAGCAAAAGTAGTAATCGGATTTGTAGTAGCGCAAATGGTGAAGGAAAATAAACGTAATTGGCATGATATACTTCATCATGTTAAATTTAATCCAAATGAAGATAGTGCGCAGTTGTATCCACATTTACAAGGAAGAAGGACTTTAACACTTAGTAAAGCAGTAGAAGTGATGATAGCATGTCATGATAGTTACGTTGCACAGTCAGTTGTAATGTACTGTGGTGGATGGGATGCTGTGAAAATGTATGCCCAAACGTACTTGTCAAAAATTCATATACAAGAGGACGCTAAAGATGAGAAAAATATTGGAGAATTAAATGAAGTTCTTTCACTTTTAGTACATATTTTTCAGGGTTATAAATCAGAAGCAGAATTATGGGAACCAATTATTAGCGGCATGGTAAGACAGCAAGGTGAATATGAAGGGATACATTCATATCACTTAGCTCATATGACAGGTGGACTATCTTCAGCTGCAATAAATATTGGTATAATAGGAATATTTAACGAATTCCCGTTTCTTTATGTTATTGGGGGAAAAGATTTACCGAATCGACGTGAAAATAAAGAGGTAGATGAAGCTTTTGTAGTAGCTTTGAAGTACATATACAAAGAATATAGTGAAAGTACGCTAGGAGTGAGTAATTGAAAAGAAACTTAAAGACATCAACAATCATTATGTTAATTGTAACGATTATTGCTCTTGAAGTGGGTATCGCACTATACGATCACAATTTGTCATTAGATACTATTTATTTTGCAGCGATCCTCATTTGTATTGTATTACTTTTTGGTACACGTGTTTCTGAGAAGAAAGAGAGACGAAGAAAAACAGCTCTTTTATTTTGGCCATCTATTTTACTGTCTATCGCTTGTTTTGCAGTTATAAGTTACATAAGAATAGGCTATGTTTCTGTACCAGGTATAATTGGCTTTTCATGCTTTGTTATTTATGGTGGTTTCGTATTTATTAGTATTTTAAAAAGGAAAAGTAAAAATGAGAGGTAGCTTACTAAGTTGAAAGGAAGAGATATATGAAACGCATAGAGAATGGTACTCGCATAGAAGGAGAATATATAAAGAATAAAGTCATTCAATATAACATGTCTATTTTAACAGATGAAGCAAAACAGCCGATGGAACAAGTAAGTTTTGTTCTGAAAGATGAGGCTGGGAAAATCTTTGGCGGAGTAACAGGAACGATGTATTTTTATCATCTTCATATAGATTTTTTATGGGTTGATGATTCAGTTCGTCATGATGGTTATGGTAGTCAACTATTACATAAAATTGAAGACATTGCGAAGGAAAAAGGTTGTAGATTAATATTATTAGATTCATTTAGTTTTCAAGCGCCAGAGTTTTATAAAAAGCATGGCTACCGAGAATATGGTGTTGTTGAAGATCATCCTAAAGGGCATAGTCAACACTTTTTAGAGAAGAGGTTATAGTATTCGTGTTTTGCAAGAAAATTGGATTTTAAAAGCATCGCCAATAGGGCGATGCTTTTTTTAGTTTATAGAAACTAATCAATCTGATGCAATTATGCGAAGAAATAGTTCGATTCGTATTACAAGGATTTTCTTTTTTTACTATTCAAATAGCTTATTCATTAAATCTTGTATTTCACGTCTTCTTTTATCTGTTTCGTCCTTATCAATTGTATACGTATCATCCTCTATTATAAGAACATCACCCTCTTTTGCAGTGGAAGGGAGTTTGGATTTAGGTACATCAATTGTTACGTTATTCACTTCAATAACTACTAGTTCGCCTTCAAAACGGTCAATAATACCTCTTTTCATAATTATCTCTCCGCTCTTACAGAAATGTTAGAACCATCACTAGTAATAATTACAGTTCCGTTTAAATCAGTTCTGTATATTTTAACAGACATTGCATTTAACTTTGCTAAAGTTTCCTGTGTGGGATGGCCATATCGGTTACCTGCACCTGCACTGATCACAGCGATACTTGGTTTCACTGCATCTAAAAATGGTTGAGAAGAAGAAGTCTTACTTCCATGGTGACCAGGTTTTAATACATCAGATTTTAGGTTAGAACCATATGTTGCAAGCATATCTTTTTCACTTTTAGATTCAGCATCACCAGTAAATAAGAAAGATTTGCTGCCATGTGTTACTTTTAATACAGCACTCCACTCATTTAGATCGTTACCGTATTCTTTAACAGGAGCTAAAAATTGTGAGTTTAAACCATTGATTGGTAAAGTTACTCCAGACTTCGCTTCTTTAATAGTTAACTCTTTGTTAGCTACTGCAGTTAAAAAGTCTTTAAACGTTTGTGTCGTATGGCTTACTTTAGGTGCGTAAACGTTTTTTACATTCATAGCATAAAGTACTTCATCCAATCCACCTACATGATCGGCATCAGGATGAGTAGCAATCATATAATCGATAGTTTGGAATCCTAATCCTTTTAAATAATTTGCTACTACTTTACCTTTTCCGTTGTTACCACCGTCAATAAGGATCGTTTCGCCACTTGGAGATTTAATAAAAGTAGCATCACCTTGTCCTACATCAATATAATGAACTTCTAACTCTCCTTTAGGCTTAGGAAGAGCAGGACGGAAATTTGGTTCTAATACACGGGCTAAAAATGCAGCGAATTGCTCACGAGTTACTTTTACATCTGGACCAAATGTACCATCAGGCAATCCAGCGGTAATATTATTTTGCGCTAAAATTTTGACATAATTGTAACCCCAGTGATTAGATGGAACATCAGGGAAATTGACGTCTGCACCTGTAGGTTTCAAATTAAAAGTTTTAACTAAAACTACTGCCATTTCTGCACGAGTTAATGAACGGTCAGGGAAATAGTTTGTTTCACGTTGTACAATGTTATTATGTGCTAACTTATGTACAGAATCATAGTAATAGATACCTTTGGCTACATCGGAAAAAATATGATTATAGCTAGATGGTTTTTCTAATTTTAATGATAAATCTAGCATTAAGGCCATTTGTCCACGAGTTACATCATCACCCGGTTTAAAAGTTCCTTCTGGTGTACCTTTAATGATACCTTTATCCGATAAATAGTTAATTTCCTTAAGTGCCCAATGATTAGATTGGACATCTGGGAAAGCTTTAGCACTTGTAAGATTTGGAATGAACAATGTTAAAATCATGACAAATGCTGTTAGTAATAAACTAAACTTTTTCAAAAAATCGCCTCACTTAATGTATTTTTTACCTTATTAACTTTACCATTTCTTACAAGTGATTCAAAGTTTAATAGGTAAATATTTTATTAGTTGTTTTGTATTTCCATAAATTCGTTAATTTGAAATAATCTAACTTAATAGAGGAGATAGGAAAGGTATTAGAGAATTGTTTATATTGCAATTGTAAAATCCATAATATAAATTTATAAAATCGTTTATAATAATTTATATTATGTTAAATGGGAGAAAGAAAATGTATACGTATAAATTACAAGATGAGAAACCAATCTGTTCAGAAAAATTAAAGAGGCTTTACGATTCTGTCGGTTGGTGGCCAGAAAGAAAAGAAATCGATATTCAAAAAATGTTAAAAAACAGTATAGCAATTGGGGTATGGAAAGAAAATGAGTTAATTGGTTTTGCTAGAGTTGTTTCAGATGGTGTTTTTCGAGCGTACATAGAAGATGTTGTTGTGCATGAGAGTGTAAGAAATAAAGGTATTGGTGAGAAGATGCTTACAATGTTGCTTGAAGAGATATCTCATATCGATATTGTGAGCCTATTTTGTGGAGAGAAACTTATAAAGTTTTATGGTCAACAGCAATTTCAAGCGACGAAACAAATTGTGATGCATCGTAATCAAATAGTGAAAGAAATATGAGGTGCGAATTAGAATGAAGGTAACAAGAGCATATTGTTTATCGAAAAGAAAAGCGACAGAAGATTCTCCTGATGGTTGGAATGCAACATGTATGAGGCTTAACAATAAAATATTTGCGATATTGAACCATGAAGAAGGCGAAAAAGCGGCAATAACATTAAAATGTGATCCAGAACTTGCGCTAAGATTAAGAGAAGAGTATTCAGAAACAATCATTCCAGGGTATCATATGAATAAAAAACATTGGAATACAGTGTATATACATAAAGATGTAGAGCAGGAGCAAATTAATAAGATGATTGATTGGTCGTATGATTTAGTTCTGCAGTCATTTTCAAAGAAAAAGCAGCAAGAGTTATTAGATTAATATGTATAAGGGGTGGGTATGTTGAAAGACACGATTAAAGATACATATGATAAATTAGCGAGTACATATAAAGAAAATCTAGATGTCGCAAATCCATATAACAGCTATTATGAAAGACCAGCGATGATAGAGATGATTCCAAAGAAATTAGAAGGGAAGAGTGTGTTAGATGCTGGGTGTGCAGCTGGATGGTATACTTCTCAATTTGTAGAAAGTGGAGCAAATGTAACAGCAATTGACGTAAGTTCTGAAATGGTAAAAGCTGCAAAGGAAAGTATGGGTGATAAGGCAACGTTTCTTTGTCATGACTTGCAAGAAGTATTACCGTTTGAAGATCATACTTTTGATGTAATTGTAAGTTCGTTAACTCTTCATTACTTAGAAAATTGGAATCAAGTATTTCAGGAGTTTCGTCGCGTACTGAAGCCAGGTGGAGAATTTATATACTCTATTCATCATCCTTTTATGGACTTTACAAAGTTTACTTGTGAAAATTATTTCGAAAAACAACTATTGGTAGATACTTGGGTTAAACCAAATATTACAATAGAAGTTAGTTTTTTTAGAAGGTCACTTCAAGACATAATTAATGAAACAACAAATTGTTTTGTGATAGAAAAAATGGTTGAACCGAGGCCAGTTGAAAAGATGAAAGAAGTAAATGAAAAATCTTATCACTATTTAAATACAAATCCACATTTTCTTATTGTTAAAGCAGTTAATAAATAGCTAGTAAAATGATTATATTTTACTAGCTATTTTGCAGTTTTAAATGATGAATTAGGAGTTTTGAAATGAATACGAAACGAAATAGATTACTATACGCAACACTATACGCAACGTTTACAATCCTTGTTATTATTTTAGGGCTTAGTTCAAGAAAGTTTGCTTTTGCGCTGCCGACTCTATTAAATGATTATTTAGGTGATGCTTTATGGGCGTTAATGATTTTCATTGGATTCGGATTTTTATTTCCTAAAATAGAAACGAAGAAATTGGCTTTTATTAGTTTAATGTTTTGCTACGGGATTGAAGTGAGCCAATTGTACCATGCCGAATGGATAGATAGCATTCGTGCAACGACTTTAGGTGGACTCGTGTTAGGTTATGGATTTTTGTGGAGTGATTTAGTGGCTTACACAATTGGTGTTGGAATAGGATTTCTTTTTGAGTTGATTTTACGGAAGAAATAAGTGAGTTTAAATGGGGGATATTTATTATGAAGGATATATTAGAAATTGTGAAATTTTGGTTTCATGATTATGATGTCACAACTACTGAAATAAAAGCAAATGTAATAAAGATTCATTGTAATAATAAATCCTATATTTTAAAGGAGAAGGGATCGATAAAACAGCTTTTAGTTGAAATAAACGCATTAGAACAGCTTGAGGAAAAAGGGGTTAAAGTACAAAAATTAGTGAAAACAAGTAATAGTGAAAAGTATGTAGTTTATAAAGAGAGGTATTATTGTCTATACGAATATGTTGTTGGAAGTGTACTTGAAATAAAGGATCCAGAAAATCTGAAAAATCTAGGAAGCTTAATTGGAGAAGAAATAGCTAATCTACACCAAGCACTTAATTCGGTGAATAGTAATAATGAGTTGGCAAAAAGAGATTTGTATAAATTGGTATACGAATGGGCTTTACCTAATTTAGAAAAGAATGAGCATGTTCATCAGGATGTAATTCGAAAAATGAATCAAATACATACAGATTTTAAGGAAAAGGTCCACCCATTACGAAAACAAATTATTCATCGTGATATGCACTTATCGAATGTGATTTTTAAAGATAATGAATTTCAAGGATTTATAGATTTTGAACTAGTAGAAAGTAATTTAAGATTATTTGATTTATGTTATTGCTGTACGAGTATTTTGAGTGAGTTATATAGTGATGAAGCATTAAGAGAGAAGTGGAAACATATCATCAGCAAAATCTTTGAAGGGTATAATAAACAAAACAGTTTAACGAAAGAAGAACTACAATCTATTTGGTATGTCATGCTTTCTATTCAAGCTATATTTATTGCTTATTTTGTCCAGCTAAAAGATTTACTAAAGTTAAATGAAGAGATATTTTTTTGGATTTTTGCAAATAAAGAGGCTATTGAAGAGTCAATAGAAAGGGTCGTACGAAAATGAAAAAAATTATATTAATTGGTTCTGGTGGTTCAGGAAAATCTACATTAGCAAAACAGCTAGGAAATAAACTAAATATTAAAGTACATCATCTTGATGCACTATTTTGGAAACCGAACTGGGAAGGGGTACCGAAAGAAGAGCAAAGAAAGGTTCAAAATGAATTAGTTAAAGAAGATGAGTGGATTATTGATGGGAATTATGGCGGGACTATGGACATAAGAATGAACGCAGCTGATACCATTATCTTTCTTGATATTCATAGAACAATATGTATATATCGAGCTTTTAAAAGGATTGTACAATATCGGAATAAAACAAGACCAGATATGGGGGCTGGGTGTGAAGAAAGGTTTGATTTGCAATTTTTTAAATGGATATGGGAATATCGTAAGACGAAGCGACCTACAATTTTAAAGAAGTTAAATCAATTGAGTAAGGATAAAGATGTTATTATTTTAAAATCTACAAATGGAGTAAGACTATTTTTAGAGAAGTACGATGCTATAAATAGTTAGATTATAAAAAGAAATAACCTGGGGGTATAGAATTGGATAGATTTATTAGGCTAGTTGATTCTAATATGTTGAAAATTCCAGCAGGAAAAGTAGAATTAAGAGATGATCGAATAAAGAAAGAATGGAAAGTCCAAGTTAATTCGTTTCTTCTTGCAAAGTATGTTGTAACGATGGAATTGTATGATGCGATTACAAATCATACCTCAAATTTATCCAAAGATAAAAACAAACCAGTTGTAAATATCTCATGGAATGATGCCATTATGTTTTGTAATCTACTTTCAAAAAAAGCGGGGTTAAAAGAATATTATTCTATTAATGACGGTTGTCAAATTGTTAGTTGTAATTTAGATTCAAATGGGTACCGATTACCTTCAGAAGCAGAGTGGCAATATGCGTGTAAAGCAGGCACACCAGGATATACATATGGCGAACTCCAGAAAATAGCGTGGTATAATGAAAATTCAAATGGAGAAATTCAAGCCGTCGGTAAAAAAGAACCGAATGCATGGGGACTTTATGATATGGTAGGGAACGTTTGGGAATGGTGCTATGATTTGTATGATGAAAAGGTGTATGGATCATACCGGATTTTTCGAGGTGGTAGCTGGGCTGAAAAAGCTAGAGGTTGTGGCGCGACTTGTCGTCGCCGTAGTCATCCAACATTTTATATAGATGACCTTGGATTTAGGCTCGCTAAGTCCATTTAGAAGAATTATAAGAGCAAAATAATATAGAGAAGATTTAAATTAAGGAGTGTTTAAAGTGGCACGTGTTTTATTCATTAATACTGGATCAGAAGGACATATAAATCCAACGTTGCAAGTTGTAGAAGAATTAGTTTCGCGCGGGGAAGAGGTAGTTTATTTTTCAATAGAAGCTTTCAGAGAACGTATTGAAAAAACAGGGGCTATTGTAAGAACAATTGACGAACAAAGATTTATAAAAGCATTTCTTTCCGGTGGTCGAAATTATTTGCAAGAAAGAATAAATGGTCTCTTATATACAGCAGATATTGTAATACCTAGTGTTCTAGAGAAAATTGAAGGGGAGCAGTTTGATTACATCATTCACGATTCGATGTTTGGGTGCGGTCGTTTAATTGCTCAAATTCTAAAGCTTCCAGCAATAAATTCTTGTACATCTTTTGCGCAGGATGAAAGATCATTTGAACAAATGTTAGATCACTTG
Source organism: Bacillus sp. BD59S (assembly GCF_007363175.1). NCBI lineage: Bacteria > Bacillati > Bacillota > Bacilli > Caryophanales > Bacillaceae > Bacillus > Bacillus sp. BD59S. Next base: position 2,478,467 of record NZ_CP034686.1, on the reverse strand, counting down.
TCTAAAAATATACCAGTGGAAGTTCAAGATAACATACATAATGATTTTGAACGCTTAACAAAAGGAATTTCAGAAAAATATGGTGTTGAAATAAACTCACCGTATGAAGTTTTTTGTAACCCAGCGCCACTCACTATTGTGTATACGGTTAAAGAGTTTCAACCTTTCGGTGATACGTTTAATGAAACATATAAATTTGTAGGCCCATCTATTTCTGCACAAGTAAAAAATGAAGACTTTGATTTTACTTCAATTGAAGAAAAAAGCCCGATTTACATTTCGCTAGGCACTGTTTTTAATGAAGCGCTTGATTTTTATAAACTTTGTATGAAGGCGTTCGAGAATAGCGAGCATACAATTGTGATGTCTATTGGTAATAAAACGAACATAAGTGATTTAGGTAACATTCCTAAAAACTTCATTGTGAAAAACTATGTACCACAAACGAAACTACTTGCATATACAAAGTTGTTTATTACACATGGTGGAATGAACAGTACACATGAAGGGCTATATAACGGGATTCCACTCATTGTAATTCCGCAAAGTGCAGATCAGCCAGTAATCGCAAAGCAAGTAGAGAATCTAGGAGCTGGAATTAAGTTATCTATGAAAGAATTAACTGTAGAACAACTACGTAAAAGTGTAGAACTTGTATTAAATAATCCATCATATAAAGAAGCTGCGTTGCATTTGAAGGAGTCATTTCGAAAATCTGGTGGCTATAAGGAAGCTACTGATGAGATTTTTACATTTATAGGTCAGTAATAAATGGAATATTATACATGAGAAGAGTGTCTATATGAAATGATATAGACACTCTTCTGTTATATGAAGCGGAGAATCAATTGTTTTGAAAGATTAAATATCTTGTTTTATAAATTCTGGCCATAGTTTTACATGTTAGTAATGCTTTCACAGTTTCTGCACAACTTCTGCACATGTTTTGGTGATTTCTATGTCATGATATATTCATTAAGTGAAATGTTTCACATAAAAAGAAATATATTTTCACTGCGGTGTATGCATAAGTAACACATACATCGATGCAAGATTGTCTCTTGTTATTCTTTTACATCGAAGCCCACATTACACTACAAAGTATAACAAGAAGGGGACAGGAATATGAATAATCGATTATTAAAACAACTACAAAACATGAAAATGAACAAAAAAAGTCTAGGAGCTGTTGCATTAACAGCTGGAATTATTGGCACGACACTTATTCCTCAAAACGCATACGCGCACGGTTTTGTTGAAAAGCCTGGCAGCCGATCTGCTTTATGTAGTCCAACCTATGGTGCACTGAATGTAAACTGCGGAAGTATTATGTATGAACCACAAAGTTTAGAAGCTCCAAAAGGCTTCCCGCAGGGTGGCCCAATTGATGGAAAAATTGCTTCTGCAGGTGGCAAATTTGGTGGTATTTTAGATCAACAAACAGCAGATCGTTGGTTTAAAAATACAATCACTGGTGGAGAAAATACATTTACTTGGAAGTATACAGCGCCTCACTTAACGAGCAAATGGCATTACTATATTACTAAAAAAGGATGGAACCCAAATAAAGCGCTAACAAGAGCAGATTTTGAACCAATTGGAACTGTACAACATGATGGTTCTGCGGCTTCAAATCATTTAACGCACAAAATCAATGTGCCTACTGATCGTAGTGGATATCATGTGATTTTAGCAGTATGGGATGTAGCTGATACAGCAAATGCATTCTATAATGTTATTGATGTTAATCTCATCAATGACATAAAAACAGATACGGAGGCTCCAAGTATTCCAAATGGAATTCAGGCACAAAAAGTAACAGCGAATAGTATAGAACTAGCTTGGAACGATTCTACGGATAATGTAGGGGTAAAAGGATATCAAATCTTCCGTAACGGAGAAATGATCGATACAGTACCGGGCACTCATTTTATTGATAAAAAATTACAACCAAGCACGGAATATTCTTATACTGTAAAAGCAATTGACGCAGCTGGAAATGCTTCGAAAGAAAGTGTAACGCTTACAGTAAAAACGGCAGTTGAGGCTCCCGATACAGAAGCACCAACACAACCAAAAGGATTACATAGTATGGGAACAACATCTTCAAGTGTGGATCTAATGTGGAGTCCTTCTGACGATAACATTGGTGTAGACCATTACGATATTTATAGAGAAGAAGAAGGATCAATGAAAAAGATTGCAACATCCAATACGACTTCTTATATGGATAAAAATTTACTCTCTAATACTACTTATAAATATGTAGTAAAAGCTGTTGATGTAGCTGGAAATGAATCTGTACAGAGTGATATATTCACAATTACTACAAAAACTGAAAGCGCTTCATATGAAGAATGGAATGCAACGAAAGCATATGAAAAGGGAGATAGAGTTCTATACGAGGGAAAAGTATATGAAGCAGTCCAGAGTTATAAAGGAAATGGGGATCCAAACTGGATTTATGCCTTATCATTATGGAAAACAGTATAAGCTTTACTAAGATATAAACTAAGAGATAATGGGCTTTGATGCAAAAGGACATCTTGAGAATTCATTTTTCTATTAATAAAAAAGGGTAGTATATGAATACATAAAGTAGTTTCATATACTACTCTTTTTATTATGATAACATTTTCGTCATAAGTATATGCGGAATGCCATCTTCCATAAATACATTAGAAGAAGTTTGATAACCTAGTTTTTTATAAAATCCTTCAGCTTGTGTTTGACCATGTAGTTTCACTTTTGTAGCTTGTTCATTACGAGCAATTTCTTCTAACGTTTGAATGATTACTTTTCCTAAACCGAATTTACGATAGTCTTTTAAAATACAAATGCGTTCTAATTTACCAGCGCCATCAACAAATCGGATACGGCCTGTACCTACAGGAAGCTCATTATAATAAACTAAAATATGTTTACATTTCTCTCCGATTTCATCAAACATATCGAATTCATCTTCAAGTGGGACATTTTGTTCTTTTACAAATACTTCTTTTCGAATGTGAAATGCAGTTTCTAAATCTGTAAGTTCTGTTATGAGTTTGGAGTGCAAATTGTTCAGTCCTTTCTAGTGTGATGTGCGTATGTTTTCATAGTATATCATAATAAAGTGCTATTAAGAGAAGAAGAGCATATTAAAAAGCTGACTTTAAACAGTCAGCCCTCGTTATAACTCCTTTATCCCATTTTCAGTCCCGATAATTGCTTTACTCGTCATATTTATAAATAATCCAGTTTCAACTACACCAGTAATCATTTTTAATTCAGTGTGTAAATGGGTAGGATTAGAAATATGATTAGGGAATATACAATCGATAATCATGTTATTATTATCGGTTATAAACGTTTCATTATTTTTTAAGCGTAACGTTGTTTGACATCCTAAAGATTGAATTTTACTTTCGGTTTGTTTCCATGAAAAAGGTATGATTTCAACAGGTAATGGAAAAGTACCTAAATGCGTTACAAGTTTTGATTCATCAGCAATGATAAGTAGTTCTTTAGATGAGGAGGCAACGATTTTTTCACGAAGTAATGCGCCACCGCCTCCTTTTATTAATTGTAAATTTGAATCAATTTCATCCGCTCCATCAATTGTAAGATCAAGGCTTTGTATGTCGTTTAATGAAATTAGTGGGATATTTAGTTGCTGAGCTAATACTTCAGTTTCTTTTGATGTCGGGACAGCTTGAAATGATAGTCCTTCTTTTACACGTTCACCTAATTTTTCTATCGTCCAGTATACGGTAGAACCTGTACCAAGCCCAATCTTCATTCCATCATTTACAAAGTAAGCAGCATATTCACCAGCGAGTTGTTTTAAATTCATCGATTTACTCCGCCGGGCGTGGTCCAGCATCAAGACCTGAATTTTCAACTGTAAGTACCGGACGAACGACTATATCCTTATGTACACGCATTTGACAAGATAATCGTAAATGATCTTCAATCCCTTTTTCCGTCATCGCATTTTTTTCATTTGCATTCGCTTCACAAAAATCACCTGCTATAATTTCTACTCTACAAGTTGTGCAACGTGCTTTTCCGCCGCAACGATGGAGTATGTTTACACCGTTGTCTTCAATTGCTAATACTAATTTTGTGCCTTCTTTTACATCAAAAGTTCCCGTACCTTCAATTGTTAATTTTGGCAAATTTGTTCCTCCTCACGTAAAATGGTACATAACATATTTATGACCGCGAATTATTGAACATAAACATTATTTTTTTATATCCCCGTAACTTTTTTTAATGTTGAATCGTTTATTAAGTAAGCGCTGAAAAGGAGTGGTTATTTTGTGCACAAAAGTAACTCATGTTTTAAAGAACCATATCGATATGAATCATTCAAATATAAACTTTTTAATTGAACAATATGGAGAGTTAAAAAGATACTGTACTTTTTTAACGAAAAACAAATGGGATGGGGAAGATCTCGCCCAAGAAACAGTGTGTAAAGTACTTCAAAAATATAGAAATAAAGATATTTGTATGACACTCGTCTATAAAATAGCAAGAAATCGTTGGTTAGATCAGATGAAGTCTAAGTCTGTTCATGAAAAAATAAGAGAACAAATCACTTTTGAAGAGCCACAAGAGAATATTGCAGATTTGCATGAAATGGTAGGGAGAGTATTATCTTCATTAAATGTACAGCAATCCACGATTTTATTATTAAAGGATGTTTTTCGATATAGTATCGCTGATATTGCTAAAGTATGTTCCGTATCGGAAGGGGCAGTAAAAGCTTCTTTGTTTCGGAGTAGAAATAGGGTGAAAACTGTAAGTGAAGAAGGGATTGAGATAGTCGAATTCACAGATGATATGGAAGTTGTTGTAACATCTATTCGTGAGGAAAGACCAGAATTGTTAACGAAACTTCTTCCGACAATAGATTTTACTAAGTTACCATCTAAACAGCCAGTCTTATTATTTAATGTGAAACAACCTTCTTCCTACAGTTGTATGCTTTGCGTTGCATAACAATTATTGGAGGAATTTAAAATGAATGCAATTCCATATGTTGTAGAACAAACGAAATTAGGAGAACGTTCCTATGATATATATTCAAGGTTATTGAAAGACCGCATTATTATAATCGGTTCAGAGATTAATGATCAGGTTGCGAGCAGTGTAGTAGCGCAATTATTATTTTTAGAAGCGGAAGACGCGGAGAAAGATATATTTCTGTATATTAATAGTCCTGGTGGCTCAACGACAGCGGGATTTGCAATATTAGATACAATGAATCTTATTAAACCGGATGTGCAAACGCTATGTATGGGCTTAGCAGCATCATTTGGTGCCCTTTTACTATTAGCTGGCGCAAAAGGAAAAAGATTCGCGCTTCCTAATAGTGAAATTATGATTCATCAGCCACTTGGCGGTGTAAAAGGGCAAGCAACAGAAATCGAAATTACAGCAAAAAGAATATTGAAATTAAAGCATGACATTAATAAGATTATTGCTGATAGAACAGGACAGCCAATCGAAAAAATAGCACATGATACGGAAAGAGATTATTTTATGACAGCAGAGGAAGCTAAAGAATATGGGATTGTTGATGGGGTCGTTGAGAAAAAATAACATAAACCAGGCTAGAGAATATGCTCATTCTCTAGCCTGGTTTTTTAATCTTTAATCCATTGATCAACTAACATTTGGTTCTTTTTAATCCATTTTCGCGCCGCTTCTTCGGAATCTTTTGTTTTATTTAACTCGACCATTAATGTACCAAGCTGTTCATCGTTCATTTTCCATTTGTCAAAGTATTTTATGATATCTGGATGATCTTTTTCGAAACCTTTACGAACAGAGTAATAAATGTCATCTTTTTCACCATATACTTTCTTAGGGTCTTTTAAATATTTTAAATCAAATTCTGAAAAGCCCCAATGCGGATTCCAAAGCGTAACAGCGATTGGTTTCTTTTTCGTATATGCTTTCTTTAATTCACTCATCATCGCCGCTTCAGAAGATTGGACAAGTTTTAGTTTTATATCATATTCTTTCATTGCTTTATTTGTTAAATTCATAAGACTACTTCCGGGTTCTATACCGACAATTTTGTTATCTAGTTCATCTTTATGTGCATTTAAATCTTCAATGCTGTTTATGTTTTTTACATAAGAAGGGACAACTAAACCTAGTCCGGTTCCTTCATACCATTTTGATTTTAAGACAATATCATCTTTATAACGATCATTTAGTGGTTTATCCGTAACGGGTAGCCATACTTCTAAATTAGCATCAACATCACCGCGAGCCACACCAGTCCAAATTGCCGCTTTTTCTAAATACATGAGTTCAACTTTGTAGCCTTTTTGTTCTAATAGAACTTTCCACATGTTCGCAGTTGCAATGTTTTCTTTCCAACTTGTTACACCAAGTTTAATTTTCCCTTTCGAATTTGCATTTGTTGCATTACATGAAGTGAAAATCATAGTAATAAATAATGCAAGGCATATAAACCAAATTTTCTTTCGCATCGAAAACCTCCTAAGTAACGTTTGCCTTATAAAATAAATGTATAAGTAAGCATTCTTATTATGAACGGAAACGAGAATTTTAAAGAAATCTTATGAATGTCATTTTTATGTAATATTTCTTTGTAAAATCGCAACACTATGTGAATAGATGGGTAGAAAAGGAGTAGTGACATGGATAATACAAAGGTGCGTGTTGAAAACGTAACAAAAGTATTCGGGAAACATCCGCAAAGAGCCCTTTCCTTATTAAAAGAAGGAAAAAGTAAATCGGAAATTTTAAAAGAGACAGGAATGAACGTTGGGGTGAAAAAAGCAACGTTTGAAGTATATTCTGGAGAAATTTTCGTTATTATGGGGTTGTCTGGTAGCGGGAAATCTACGCTAGTGCGTATGTTAAATCAATTGATTAAACCAACTGCAGGTCATATATACATAGATGGTGAAGACATCGCAACGATGGGAAAAGAAGAGTTACGAAGAGTAAGAAGAACGAAAATGAGTATGGTATTTCAGAAATTTGCTCTATTTCCGCATCGCACAGTTATACAAAATGTTGCATATGGTTTAGAAATACAAGGAGTTCCGGTTGAAGAGCGAGAGAAAAAAGCGTTAGAATCGCTACAGTTAGTAGGACTCGATCATCATAAAGATAATTATCCAAGTCAACTTAGTGGTGGTATGCAGCAGCGCGTTGGAATCGCAAGGGCACTAACGAATAATCCAGATGTATTACTAATGGACGAGTCATTTAGTGCATTAGATCCACTTATTCGAAAAGAAATGCAAGATGAATTGTTAGAGTTACAAGATAAAATGGAAAAAACGATTATATTTATTACGCATGATTTAGATGAAGCGCTTCGAATTGGAGATCGTATCGCATTAATGAAAGATGGAGAAATCGTCCAAATTGGAACACCAGAAGAAATTATGATGAGCCCCGCTAATGAATTTGTAGAAAAGTTTGTTGCGGACGTGAATTTAGGAAAAGTAATTACGGCGGAGTCTATTTTAAAACGACCAGAAACTTTATTAATTGATCGTGGACCTCGTGTAGCCCTTCAAATTATGAGGAATGCTGGTGTCTCAACTGTATATGTTGTAAACAAAAAGTATGAGTTTTTAGGTATATTAACTGCGGATGATGCGAGTAAAGCAGTACAAAAACAGTGGCCGATTGCTGATTTATTACTTAATGATATTCCACATGTGTATTTGGATACTTTACTGGAAGAGACATATGCAAAAATGGCGGAGATGAAATATCCGTTACCAGTAATCGATGAGAAAAAAAGGCTAAGAGGAATTATTAAACGTGAAAGTGTCATTCAAGCTCTTGCAGGAAACATTGAAGAAGAGGTGAAAGACGATGAATAGTATACCGCGTATTCCATTAGGGGAATGGGTCGACTCATTTGTTGCAAGTTTATATGAGCACTTTGAAGGCTTATTCCGAGGATTCTCTTATATTATCGGCGGATTCGTTGATTTACTCACTAATTTTTTAACAATAATACCGGCTATATTGATGATTATTATTTTGTGTTTCCTCATTTGGTACACAACGAGAAAAGTATCTTTAGTTATTTTTACACTCATCGGATTATTATTTATTTTGAATATTAACTACTGGGCACAGACGATGCAGACATTAGCTCTTGTACTTACATCTGTTATTATTTCAATTATTGTAGGTATCCCAATTGGCATTTTAGCTTCGCAAAATGAACGTTTTTCAAAATTTTTAAAACCGACATTAGATTTTATGCAAACAATGCCGGCTTTCGTATATCTTATTCCCGCGATTACATTTTTTGGAGTAGGTGTAGTACCCGGGATTATTGCATCAGTAATCTTTGCAATGCCACCGACAATTCGTTTTACTGATTTAGGAATTAGACAAGTTCCAGAGGATTTAATTGAAGCAGCGAATGCATTTGGCTCAACCGCATCACAAAAATTATTTAAAGTACAATTACCACTCGCAACTGGAACAATCATGGCTGGTGTGAATCAAAGCATTATGCTTTCTTTATCTATGGTAGTAACAGCATCTCTTGTAGGAGCACCAGGTCTTGGGGTTGATGTATACCGCTCTGTAACACAAGTTAATATCGGAATGGGATTTGAAGCCGGACTAGCTATTGTTGTCATTGCGATTATATTAGACCGCATTACACAAGGATTTCATCAAAAAAGAAGATAACAAAAAAACACACTTTATTATACAAAGTGTGTTTTTTTGTTTGAATAAGATTACATACAAACAATAACAGAACCGCCAGCTGGCGCACAAACTTGGTTTTGCTGTTGTTCCATTGATTCAATTACATGATTATTTTCTTCAATTAATGAGATTAATTTCGCTAATTGATTTTCAAGACTTGCAATACGCTGCATCATATATTGTGAATCATGATGCAATGTATTCCTTACGGGATGAGGAGAATAAACATATTGTTGATTTATATTTGGATTCCAATGAGGGTGTATTTTAATCGTTCCCCCTTAAATAAATTACTGATTTTTCTTATAGTAAATGTCTATATACATTTAATGGTTACTTGAAATTTTTTTAGTGTAAAAGGAGTATGTACAGAAAATGGAAAATGTTATATGTGAAGTTAAAGTACATTTTATTAGAAATGTTCAAGTGAGATAGAGAATATATTAATACATTCAAGTAAGTGTATGTTGTTTAGCGAGAAATGATGGGAGGAGATGTAATTTTGGCTAAAAATAATAAAAATGATGCTTTGGCAATAGGTATTGGTATAGGAGTTGTAATCGGTGTAGTCCAAGGTTATTTTACAAATAATTTAGTAATCGGAATTGTGATTGGGATCGTAATTGGGATTGCGTTTTTGAAGAAATAATGAGGTTTAAATTCATTTCAAAAATTGCTGTATAAAAAGAGTGAATCTTCGGAATATAAATCCTGTTTTTCCTTTTTTTATGATATTATATATGAAAAGGATGGTGATGAATATGTCAACAAACGATCAAGTAAAACTAAACTGTTTTATTTGTGAAAAGCATAAAGGAAATATTATAGTTCCAGGTGGAGCTATTTACGAAGATGAACTGGTTTACGTTGGACATGTCCACTGGGATAGTGAAGAAACATACTTGGGTTATGTAATGATAGATATAAAAAGGCATGTACCTGGCCTCGCTGAACTAACAGATGAAGAAGCGAAAGCGTTCGGACTTATAACAAGTAGAGTAAGTAAAGCGCTAAAAGCAAGTGAAGGTGCGGAACATATTTACACTTTTGTTTCAGGAAATGGTGTACCACATATGCATATGCACATCATACCGCGTTATGAAAATACACCAAAAGAGTTTTGGTCACCGACTGAAGTAGCGAAATGGAACGGTGCGCCTTATGGTGACGCAGAAAAAATCAAAAAACTATGCGAAAGATTACGAAAGTATATGGTGAGTGAATATGCATACAACAAATAATAGACAACATTCATGGGTTGGAAGTAGTGAAATGTGTTTAGACGAAGTTTCAGTAAAACAATATGGTGACATCGTGCTCGGTACATATGGTGGGAATATAAGTGCTGGAGCAAAAAAGAACGAAGATGGTGCGTTAGTTTGGTCAAATGGTGATTGGGAATTTGCAGCTATATTAGATGGACATAATAGTGCAGAAAGTGTTGATTTAGTAGTAAATACAATTCAAAAAGAATATGAAAATATAAAAGAAATGATGAATGAATCGATTGATACAGTATTTCGGTCTATTGAAAATCATATTCTTACTATCTTTCAATCTTCTTCATTTAAGGAAAAGTGTCAAAGAATTAAAGGTGAAACAGCTTGCTTACTATGTGTAAGAAAAGAAAACTACATATGGTGGTTATCTATTGGCGACTGTTTAGTGTATGTATTTCATGATGAATTACACAAATTAGGACAATACGCATTAAATCAACGTCATTTTTACGAATGGATTGGAAATGTAAACACATTTGATTTACCTGTTCCTTGTTATTCAACAGGCATTCGTGAATTACGTAATGGCAACAATCGAATTGTAATGGTGACAGATGGAGTATTAGAATGCGGGGAACGTCGGTATGAAACTCCTGTAAATCTGTATAGTGATATGAATAAAAATAATATAAAACTTGAAGAAAGTGTTCATCATGTATTAGAGCACGTTCATCATCAATTCGGACGCGATAGTGCGACAATTATTAGTTGGGACATTGATAATAAAGGAAAAGCTACTTATCCGAGTGATCAGCCAGATAAAAAGTAAAGGAGGAGACATCACTGTTTTTAGTTAAAGGAATTTTATTAATAGTATGGATCATATTCTTAGTTGTTTTGGAAAAAGTAGTGAGAAAAAAATTAAATATACCGAAACAAACAGACTGGAATAGTAAATATGTAAACAACGCTCATAAATGGGGCACTAGGGCTCTTATCATTTCTTATATAATTGTTACGCTGATATGTGCTACTTTAAATCCTATTTATATTAGTAATTTACCCATTTTATTTTTAATAACCTTATACTGCTTTCAATCATATATGGAATGGAAATTTGATAAAGAATCGAGGGAATATGTCATTTCTTTCGGAACGGTTCCGTTATTAATAATAACAGGAATTATGCTTAATCTTTTCTTTTATAGATATTGGATTTAATTATATATGGAATGAATGGGGAGACAAAATGAAAATGCCTAAATTACGTGCTGAAGCAATGATTGTAAATAAAGATCATTCTAAAGTACTAGTACAATGTGATTTAAGTGAAACGTTTTATCGTTTTCCAGGAGGTTCTATTGAATTTGGTGAAACAGCAAAAGAAGCGATAATACGAGAATTAATGGAAGAATACGATTTGAAAATTGATGTCCAAGGGCTAGCTGTTGTAAATGAGCATATTTTCGAGTGGAACAACGAAAAAGGACATCATTGTACATTGGGGAACTGTTCAAGAGATGGTTACAAATGAAATAAGGCATAAAGAACATGAGAATATTATATTAATATGGAAGAGCATAGAGGAATTAAAGGAGAAGCCAACATATCCTGAAGGAATTGTAAGTTATTTAGAAGAGAATAACCATAATATAGTCCACTTTGTTTCTAAAAATATATAAAGTAATTGGAGGGATAACAATGGATACCTCTACAATTTTAATTATTATTATTGGACTGGGTATAGGTGGTTACTTTTTAGAACAGTTTTTAAGAAGAACATTAAATATGGAGAAAAGAGGCTTCTTTGGATATAAGCATGTGAATAGTTTACATGTAAAATTAGAAATAGGTCTTATTATTATTTATGTAATAAGTAGTTGTTATTATATGTTTAAATTTGAAAACGCTAAAATGGCTTATGTCATGTTCACTTATTTAGGAATATCATGGACTTTAAGAGCATGGATGGAATGGAAATATGATAGAGAATCAAAAGAATATATACTTTCGATAACGGGAATGGTTTCTTTTATATTGATGCTCTCGATACTATTTTATTTCGTTCCACCTGCAACTTAAAACTTTAATAATGGAATGTAAGAGATATAAGGGGATGGGTTAGTTTGGATTTAGACTTAATTTTAAAATGGGTTCAAGAAAAATGGAAAGAACAATCACTACTAATAATAGGTATTGATGGTTGTGGCGGTGCAGGTAAAAGTACGTTAGCTAATAAAATAAAAAGAAAGTTTTCCACAGTAACGGTTGTACATATGGATGATTTTTATTTACCATCTTCACAAATTGTAAATGAACATCCTACGAATAAATCGATTGGTGCAGATTTTGATTGGAAACGCCTTTTACAAGAAGTTTTAGATCCAATTAGTAATGGTGTTGAAGGATGTTATAAACGTTACGATTGGGAAACCGATTCTTTAGTGGAATCTCATATTGTCCCTGCAAACGGAATTGTTATTATAGAAGGTGTATATGCAACGCGTCAGGAGCTAGCTGAAGTGTATGATTTGAAAATATGGGTGAATTGTCCTCGTGAAACACGGATAAAAAGAGGGATTGCTAGAGACGGGGAAGCTGCGCGCGATATGTGGGAAAACAATTGGATGGTTGCTGAAGATATGTATGTAGAAAGTTATAAGCCACATGAGTTTACAGATTTTATTATTGATGGCACAAAACCAGATTTAGCTGATAAATAAGAAACCATTTACTACTAAATGGTTTCTTATTTAAATTCATTATTTATTTTGGCTAATATGGATGTAACAAAATTTGTTTTATCCTCTGCATATTGATGTTTATCATTAGGATTAGCTTGTGAAAGTTGAATTTTCAACTGTTCATACTGTATACGAGCAGTTTTATTGTCTATTAAGTAATCTCGAAATTGTAATTGTTCTATTAAATATGAATTCCCTTGTTCATACATATGAATTTGATGAGTTCTTGGCTCACCTTTATTAAAATAATATCGTTCAGGCAGTACATCTTTTCTATATTTATAGTTTAGCAGTTCTAACTTGTTAATACAGTTTAAACCATCGTTATAATCTTCTAATTCGATTGCAATATCAATAATTGGCTTTGCACTTAAATGTGGAATTGCAGTACTGCCAATATGGTGTATAGCTAAAATATGTTTCCCAATTTGTTTCTCAATGAATTGTTTTTCTTTCATAAACTCCAATTCCCATTCCTCAGTCCACGGAACTAAAAATACTTTCCCGTACGGTAAACCTAGCATTTGTTTAGCACCTCTTTTAAAATGGTTTTCAATAAAAGTAATTACATTTTCTTAAAGCTTCTCAAAACAAGATATTCCCACAATCTCCAAGGAAGAATTTTCTTTGCAAAGATCATAAATTTTACACCTTTACCGATTGGATAACGTAAATTCGTACGCTTAGCTTCAGCAATTTCTACAATTTTATTAGCAACATCTATCGGATTGCCAAATGTATCACTGCCGTTATTAATATGTTTTTGTATTTTATCCATATATTCTTTGTAAGGAGAAGTAGTATCAGATTGATTTGTAGCTAGTTGTTTACCAACTTCCCAAATATTCGTGTTATAAGAACCTGGTTCTATTAAAGCAACATCTATTCCGAACGGTTTTACTTCTAAACGAAGGGATTCACTCCATCCTTCTAATGCATGTTTTGAAGAAACGTAAGGAGATAGACCAGGGAATCCAACTTGGCCACTAATGCTACTTATATTAATAATTTTTCCACTTTGTTGTTCTCTCATATAAGGTAAAACAAGCTGAGTAATTGAAATAGCTCCAAATAGGTTCGTTTCAAATTGTTTACGGTATTCCTCTACTGGAATTTCTTCTACAAAGCCCCCATTGGCATATCCTGCATTATTAATGAGGAGGTCCACTTTGTTTATTTCTTTTAAAAATAATTGAAAGTTATGTAAAGAGTTTTGATCGGTTACATCTAATTGTTGAATTTTTATGTTTTGCTGTAAGTTGAGTTGAGTAGCTTGAGATAATAAGTTTCCTTGTTTTTCAAGGTTTCTCATTGTTGCGATAACTAAATAATCTTTTTTTGCGAGTTCGAGTGTAGTTAATAGTCCGAATCCACTTGAAGCTCCTGTAATAACTGCGATTTGTTTATTCATTTTCTGCCAGCTTTCTTTTTCTTTTATCATAACGAGTTATGATAAGAAAATCTATTATTCTTACACTTTCTTTGAAAGCTATTCATGTTAATTCTATATTCTATGGTTTTTAAAGAGGGAATTATACGAACTTATCGTATATAGAGAAGTGAGTATGAATACGTTTATGAAATGAGGGAAGAAAAATGGCCCATATGAAAGATGTATTAGCAGATCAATTGTTGGAATGCAAATGATCCTAGTTGGTATATCCCATTTTCAGATGCAGTGAAAGATTTATCTGAGAGGGAAGCTTTCTGGAAACCGAATGAAGAGAGTAACAGTATAGCTGAAATTGTACAACATTTACTGTATTGGAATTCTACGTGGCAAACTAGGTATAAAGAATCGAATGTGAATGCCGTGCCTGCTATTGGTGATAATAACAAAAGTTTTATGCTTTCAGATAATCAAACTTTCGATGAATTACGAGAAAAACTACTTGAGAAACTATTACAATGGCAAAATCTCATAAATGAAGAAAAGGTTGAAAGTGATGTGGTTGGTATTCCAGTATGTGCAAAGTTGTGGGAAGTGCTAGCAAATGTCACAGCTCATAATGCTTATCATATTGGTCAAATTATTTACATTCGGAAGTTACAGAAGAGTTTTGATCATGAATAAAATAATAATTCTCAAATTAGGTGAACAAAAGTGGACAAAACGAGACAGATGTCTCAATTTGTCCACTTTTTTATTTTGAAAGAAAAGAGAAAACCTATTAAATCAAGAATTAGAATTTGGCACGGTACTTGCAAAATAAAAGATGAACAAGAAAATAGGAGGGCTGGACATGTTAAAAACAACTGAAAGTAAAGGGAATGAAATTACGAAAGAACAAGCTCGTTGGATGTATAAAAAAATGTTAGAGATTCGTAAGTTTGAAGATAAGGTACATGAAGTGTTTGCGCAAGGCGTGCTGCCAGGTTTCGTCCATTTATACGCAGGTGAAGAAGCGGTAGCAGTTGGTGTATGTGCCCACTTAACGGATAGCGACAGTATTACAAGTACGCATAGAGGACATGGGCATTGTATCGCAAAAGGTTGTGATTTAAACGGTATGATGGCTGAACTTTTTGGGAAAGCGACAGGGTTATGTAAAGGTAAAGGCGGTTCTATGCATATTGCCGATTTAGATAAAGGAATGCTTGGTGCAAATGGGATTGTAGGCGGGGGGTTTCCACTTGCTTGCGGCTCAGCATTAACAGCTAAATATAAAGGAACGAAAGATGTAAGTGTTTGTTTCTTCGGTGATGGAGCAAATAATGAAGGAACATTTCACGAAGGGGTTAATTTAGCAGCGATTTGGAAGTTACCAGTTATTTTTATCGCAGAAAATAACGGTTACGGTGAAGCAACGACATTTGAATATGCTTCAAGTTGTAATTCCATTGCAGATCGCGCGAAAGCTTACAATATTCCAGGTGTTCAAGTGGATGGAAAGGACTTGCTTGCAGTGTATAAAGCGGCGGAAGAAGCAGTAGAACGTGCGCGTAATGGCGGTGGTCCAACAATAATTGAATGTATGACATATCGTAATTACGGTCATTTCGAAGGTGAAGCACAAACGTATAAAACTTCAGAAGAAAAAGAAGAACATTTAAATGAAAAAGATGCGATTGTGAATTTCCGTAAGCATTTAATTCATGAAGCTTTATTAACTGAATCTGAGCTTGTAGATATGGAAAAGGCAGTAGATGAAGCGGTGCAAGAATCAATTGAATTTAGTGAAAATAGTCCATATCCAGAGGATGAAGAGTTATTAAAAGATGTATACGTTTCTTACAAATAAGAGGAGGGTGAAAAATAATGACTAGAACAGTAAGTATGTCAACTGCAATTAATGAAGCGATGAAAATCTCAATGCGTCGTGATGAAAACGTAATTTTAATAGGAGAAGACGTTGCAGGTGGTGCACAAGTTGATCACTTGCAAGATGATGAAGCATGGGGCGGTGTACTCGGTGTTACGAAAGGCCTTGTACAAGAATTTGGCCGAAATCGTATTTTAGATACACCAATTTCAGAAGCGGGTTACATGGGAGCAGCAATGGCAGCTGCGGCAACAGGACTACGTCCGATTGCTGAATTAATGTTTAATGATTTTATCGGTAGTTGTCTTGATCAAGTATTAAACCAAGGTGCAAAGTTCCGCTATATGTTCGGCGGTAAAGCGAAAGTGCCAGTTACAGTACGTACGATGCATGGTGCAGGTTTTAGCGCAGCTGCACAACATTCACAAAGTTTGTATGCGTTATTTACGAGCATTCCAGGTATAAAAGTTGTCGTTCCTTCTACTCCATATGACGCAAAAGGCTTATTATTAGCGGCAATTGAAGATGATGACCCAGTAATCTTCTTTGAAGATAAAACACTTTACAATATGAAAGGTGAAGTGCCAGAAGGATACTATACAATTCCATTAGGGAAAGCAGATATAAAACGTGAAGGTTCTGATGTAACAATCGTCGCCATTGGAAAACAAGTTTATACAGCACTTGCAGCTGCTGAGCAATTATCGAAAAAAGGACTTGAAGTAGAAGTGATTGATCCACGTTCTTTATCACCACTGGATGAAGATACGATTTTAGCATCAGTTGAAAAAACAAATCGCCTTATTGTTATTGATGAAGCAAATCCAAGATGTAGTATCGCAACAGATATTGCAGCAATTGTAGCGGATAAAGGATTTGATTTGCTAGATGCACCTATTAAACGAATTACAGCACCACATACACCTGTTCCGTTCTCACCACCACTTGAAAAGTTGTATTTGCCAACGCCAGAAAAAGTAATTGAAACTGTATCAGAAATGATTGGAGACCAATCTTTATTACATGTGTAATAAAACGATGAGAAGGGAGAGAGAAACATGGCTGTAGAAGTTGTAATGCCGAAGTTGGGTATGGCGATGAAAGAAGGTATTATTACGAGCTGGAATATTAAAGCAGGTGATCATGTAGCAAAAGGTGAACTAATTGCTAGTATTAACTCGGAAAAAATCGAAACGGAAATAGAAGCACCAGCTGATGGAACTGTTCTTGATATAGCTATAAGTGAAGATGAGGGAGTTCCACCTGGCACTATAATTTGCTATATCGGTAAACCAAATGAAAAAGTAGAAGTAAATGAAAGTACTCAAGTTGTACAAGAAAAAACACCGAATCTAGAGCCTAAAAAGGTTCAACATCCTGAATCATATGCGATAGATGTGACAAAACAAAGAATCAAAATTTCACCTGTAGCGAAGAAAATTGCAAAGTCTGAAAATCTAGATATCAAAGCATTAGTTGGTACAGGACCTGGCGGAAGGATTACAAAAGTAGACGTATTAAAAGCAATTAAAGAAAGAGTAATAATTCCAGAAGTACTTGAACAAAAAGAAAGTAAAGTCATTCCTGTTACTGGTATGCGGAAAGCAATTGCAAATCGTATGCACGCAAGCTTACAAAATAGTGCGCAATTAACATTAACGATGAAAGTAGATGTTACAGATTTAGTTGCTTTACATAAAGAAATAGCGAAAGTTGTACAAAAAAGATATGATAATAAATTAACCATTACGGATTTCGTCTCGCGTGCTGCTGTATTAGCACTTGGAGAGCATAAAGAAATGAACAGCTCTTATATAGATGATGCAATTCATCAATTTGAACATGTGCATTTAGGCATGGCAGTCGCATTAGAAAAAGGGTTAATCGTTCCAGCTATTCGCTTTGCAAATAATTTAACTTTAGTAGAGTTGTCTAAAGAGATTAAGAATGTGGCACAAAAGGCACGAGCAGGTAGCTTAAGTGGTGATGATATGCATGGAACGACATTTACAATTAGTAATTTAGGTAGCTTTGGTATTGAATATTTCACACCTGTATTAAATACACCTGAGACTGGTATTTTAGGTATTGGTGCAATTGAACATGTTCCTGTATATAAAGGGAAAAAATTAAAAAAAGGTAGTATGTTACCTTTAAGTTTAACATTCGATCATCGTGTATTAGATGGTGCACCAGCAGCTGCATTTTTACGCACAATTAAACGTTATTTAGAAGAACCTGTAACAATTCTTTTATAAAAAGAAGGTGAGAGAATGAGTAAACTAGTCGTTATTGGAGGTGGGCCTGCTGGTTATGTAGCAGCAATTACCGCGGCTCAAAATGGAAAAGAAGTGACTCTTATTGATGAAGCTGATCTTGGCGGAACTTGTTTAACTGTTGGGTGCATGCCTACAAAATCATTGTTAGAAAGTGCTGAAGTACATGACATTGTGAGAAAAGCGAATGATTATGGGGTTATGCTTAATACAGGAAGTATATCAATTGATTGGGATCAAATACAGGCGAGGAAATCACAAATCGTAATGCAGCTCGTCCAAGGAATACAATATTTAATGAAGAAAAATAAAATTAAAGTTGTAAAAGGAAAAGCGAAATTCGAAACAGATCATCGCGTGCGAGTTGTACAAGGAAATAAAGAAGAAGTAATTGATGGAGAGAGCTTTATTATCGCAGCTGGTTCCGAACCTACAGAATTACCATTCGCTCCGTTCGATGGAAAATGGATTTTAAATAGTAGCCATGCCATGTCTCTTGAGAGTGTACCATCTTCATTGTTAATCGTTGGTGGTGGTGTAATAGGGTGCGAGTTTGCAAGTATTTATAGTAGACTTGGCACAAAAGTATCGATAGTTGAGATGGCACCGCAATTACTACCTGGTGAAGATGAAGATATTGCGAATACTTTAAGAGAGAAATTAGAAAAAGATGGGGTGAAAATTTTTACGGGAGCAGTTTTAAAAGGCTTAAATAACTATAAGAAGCAAGCTTCATTTGAATACGAGGGAATTACTCACGAGGTAACTCCAGAATTTGTTCTTGTTTCTGTAGGAAGAAAACCACGAGTGCAACAATTAGGATTAGAAAAGGCAGGGGTTCAATTTTCAAATAAAGGGATTGCTGTGAATGAACATATGCAAACGAACGTATCACATATTTACGCAGCCGGTGATGTGATTGGTGGAATTCAGCTTGCTCACGTTGCCTTCCATGAAGGAACGACAGCAGCATTACATGCAAGTGGAGAAGATGTAAAAGTAAGCTATCATGCTGTACCTCGCTGTATTTATACAGCTCCAGAAATTGCTAGTGTCGGTTTAAGTGAAAAATTAGCAAGAGAGCAATATGGTGATATTCTTATCGGAGAGTTTCCTTTTTCAGCAAATGGAAAAGCGCTTATTATTGGAGAACAAACGGGTAAAGTAAAAGTCATTGTGGAACCTAAATATCAAGAAATTGTAGGGATTTCTATTATTGGTCCACGTGCAACCGAACTGATTGGACAAGGAACTGTAATGATTCATACAGAAGTTACTGCCGATATTATGAGAGATTATATTGCAGCGCATCCTACTTTATCTGAAGCGATTCATGAAGCGCTATTGCAAGCGGTAGGACATGCTGTACATGCTTAAATTGAATTATAATAAACCACTATTCTCTAAATGTATGAGAGAATAGTGGTTTGAATTTTTACAGAAGAAATTGAATATCCTATTATTTTTTTACGTCAATCGCTGAAGTAATATCGTTCCAATCAGCAGCTAAATTAGCAGTTTTACCGTACCAATCAGCGTGTTTAAATATAACACCTTTTCCATATCCTTGTGTAGAAGTATGCTCCCAAAGTGTCGTTGAATAACTTGCAGAAGGTGATGCTGTACTTACAGAGGAAATTCTGTCGTTCCAGCTAGATGGTAAGTTTTTAAAGCCGCTGCTCCAGTAAATATATTGGCCACCTTTATCTTTATGTTCATAAAAATCAGTACTACCAGCACCGCTACCTAAAGGATTAATTTTATTTTTAAGTACTTTTTTATCCTTTTCAATATAAGCATCTAATGTTTCGCGGCTAGTAAAACCATAAGCTAGCCAATCTCCATTTTCATTTTGCTCTGGTAATACCATAGTAATTTGAATGTCTTTCTTATCTTGATCACTTAATTTTGTAAGAGAATTAACATTCTGTTCATCCACTTTTAAATAATCAAAAGACTTAATTGTGTTACCTTTTTCTTCAGCACTTGCTACTCCTAGTCCTCCAGTTAATGCAAATCCCGCTACTAATGTACCTGCTACTAATTTCTTCAACATATAACCATCCCTTTTTGTTTAGATTTTTGTACAGGTGAATCTTTGTACTAGTAAAATGTATTCTAATTATCAACTATTGTAAATATTCTGAAGTTTTAGAAATAAAAGATGGAATATTTACAGTTTTGCATTTTTTCTTTAGAAAAAATAGTTATTGGAATGATATAATAAATAGATATATCGCTTTTGTTGGATGTTAAAATGTTTTAGGAGGGAAGCTAAAGCAGTAACGATTTGTGCAAAAGATGTATTGCTGGAGATAGATTACTAGTAAACTTGATTACTTTACAAACAAAAAAACAGTCGTATTTGACTGTTTTTTATCTAGTTGCTAAATTATCAAGTTTCCAATATGTATCTGTTAACGGCGCGGCTTTGCTATCTATGTATAAATACATATTATTTAAATCTTTTGGTGAAGTTTTCATATTAAATTCAATGTCAGTAGTTAAAGAAAATTCAGATGGAACTTTTTTAGCATTTTCATTTTGTATAACTTCACCTTCGTATTTTTCACCCGTTTTGTCATCTTTTATGAAATATTTTATTTCTGAAAGATCTATCGTTTGTCCGTCAACACGAGCGTTATTTATAGTAACGCGAGCTGTGAGACGCCACTCTTTGTCTATTTTTTCGAATTTAGCATTTTCAACAGTTGCTCTATAGTATTCGTTTTTAAATATTTCCCCATAGTGCATTGCATTCTTTTCAAGAGCGCTCTTTTCTTGTTTTGGTGCAGTATTCCCATTACATCCTGCCATTAGTCCTGTAAATAATAATGCTGTACAAGTTACTTTCATTATAGATTTCATAGTAATTCCTTTCTGTGTTAAAAAGTAAAACATAGGAATAATTTTACATCAATAGGAAGATAAATGGAAGTATCTTTGCGGAATATGCAAATATGCATTTATTTCGTTGTCCAGTTAACTGAATAGAAAGAGGGAAAAAGCTGAATAAAACGGAGTGAATAAGAATTGAAAATATTGTAAAACGGAAGAGACATGCATATAATTAAAATAAGGATGAGATTTCAGAATCTTCAATAACGGCGGTGGGCACATGTTTACTGAAGAGCGTAGAGAGAAAATTTTAGAGTTACTTAAGAAAGATGGAAGGGTAATCGCAAAGAATCTTGCGGAAAGTTTCGATATGTCTATCGATTCTATAAGAAGAGATTTGTCTATTATGGAGAAGGATGGCTTGTTAAAAAGAACACATGGAGGTGCAATTGAACTTGCTAGAGTAAGGAATTTAGCTGCTGAGCGATTTGAGCGTTATAGTAATGGTTCTGTATATGAAGACGCAATTGTAAAAATCGCAGCTTCTTATATACAAGAAGGAGATTCCGTTTTTATTGGTGGGACTTCTATTCATTATGCCATGTTAAAATATTTACCTGAAACATCATTTACAGTTGTTACAAATTCTATAGAAATTGCTAGTACGTTACGGGAATATAAGAACATTGATACGTACTTAATTGGTGGAAAGGTGAAACCATCAGGAAATATGACAGATACACTTGCCTCAGAATTGATAAGTAGATTCTCTATTGATCTGTATTTCTCTACAGGTGGTGGCATTTCATTGAATGGTATAAGTACTGCAACGCCTGAAGTTGCTTATTTTAGTAAAACAGTAAATAAGATTGCTAGACGAAATATTTGTTTAGCTCCTCATAATAAACTTGGAATAGACTACTTTATAAAAGGAGAATCACTGATTGAAATTGACCTTATAATAACAGATTCAGAGACTAGTAAAGAAACGATTCAACAATTTGAGAAACAAGGTAAAGAGATTGTAATAGCATCAATAGACTACTTTTAAAAGGAGCTTGAAATGATTATAAAAGGACAAAAATTCCACATAAATGGATTAGTTTATACAATTCGTTCGGCAACTGAAACAGATGCGGAACAGTTATCGGAAATTAGAGTTCAGATTGATGGAGAAACTGAAAATATGGATAGAGAAGCTGGGGAGGGATTTATAGATAAGACAGGGTTTCAAAAAATAATAAAAACAGATAGTGAAGAGACAAAGAATCTGTTTTTAGTTGCAGAAGTGCACAACCGAATCATTGGGTTTTCAAGATGCGAAGGGTCAAATTTGAAGAGATTATCTCATAAAGTAGAATTTGGCGTTTGTATTTTAAAAGAGTTTTGGGGATATAGAATAGGTAAAAGTCTATTGCAACAATCTATTCATTGGGCTGATGAAAATGAGATTAAAAAGATATCATTACAAGTATTAGAAACAAACGAAAAAGCCATTCTGCTTTATAAAAAATTTGGTTTTGAAGTAGAAGGTATTTTAAAAAATGATAAAAGGCTGTCGGATGGGAAGTATTATAATACGGTAGTAATGGGAAGGTGTATTTGAGGTGCTTATAAAAGAGGTGGAAATGTATGTTTTATAGAAGAAAGTACTATATAGTAAAGAATGAATTTATAGAAATATTTAATGAGCATTTTAATAAAACAAACTTACCAAATCAGTTAAAGCATGGATCTAGGCTAATAGGACGCTGGATGAAAGATAATAAGAATGGTACGACTGAAGTGTTTGCCATATGGGAATATGATAGTTATGAACAGTATAAAGAAATTGAATCAAAAATTAGAAGTGACGAGAAGCATACTAAAAAAATACATGAATGGTATGAAAAACATGGCGGGAAAGAATATGTTTTACAGGAGTATATAGTAGAGATGAAAAATGAAGAGTTAGTATGTACTATAAAGTGATAGAGAGGTGAGGGATAAGGGGAATGAAAACAAAATTATATTTTAGTGTAGCATCCACTATTTTATTTGCAATAGCCGTGATTATTTTCTGTATAAACGGTAATCCACAAAAGTGGTTTTGGTTATGTATTTTCTTTGCGTCCATTATACAAAACATAGTGCTATTAAAAAAGCACAAAGAAGCGCATTAAGATATTCAAATTATTAACATATTTGTGTCGTCTTTCTAGTTTTATTGAAAACGCTTTTATTCAGTTTTATAATAAAAGTATGTTTTTACAGATCTCCAAAATAATGAATAGGGAGATGATACAATGTTAGCTTCACCGTTTTACTTACATACATGGAAAAAGTTTGTTGATGAAGGGGTCCTTGATTCGAACCGTATAAACAAAAGAATTTCAGAGTCATGGCATCGATGTAAACAAGCAAATGTGAATCCTCATATGAATAAAGGTCAGAAAATTTTGTCTTCTCGTATTTTTCGAGAACAAAAGAAAAAGAGTGAAATTTTCCTTGATATAGCACTACCTCAAATACAAAATATGAGAAAAACCATTGATGAACTACAAATGATGGCATTATTAATCGATCCAGATGGTTATGTTCTATCCTTAAGTGGAAATCAACAAACGTTAAAGCGAGCAAAACATATTAATTTTATTGAAGGTGTAAAATGGACGGAAGCAGCTGTGGGGACAAACGCAATTGGAACAGCGCTAGAAATTGAAGAAGCTATTATGATAAGTGGTACTGAACATTACTCCGTGGCATCTCATAGCTGGAGTTGTGCAGCTGCTCCTATTCATAATGATGATGGGAAATTAATTGGTGTTCTAGATTTCTCCTGTCCAATTGAATTTTCGCATCCATATATGCTCGGTATGGTAACTTCAATTGCACATGCGATAGAACGTGAGTGTAGCATAAGAGTTCATCAAAATGAATTACACTTAATTCATCGTTTTATAGATGTCATTGATAGTGACGAACAAGTAGTTATTTGTAATCATCGTGATGTTATCGTTTCTGCAAGCAAGAGTGTTCGAGAACGAGTTTCTAATTGGTCACGAATGAAACTTGAAGATTTCATGCAAAATGGATTGAAACCTAAATTAGAAGTACCGGTATATAGTAATGATAGAATGATAGGGAAATGTATTTATGTAAAGGAAAATAAACAAGGAAATTTATTTTCAACTGCCTCACTTATAAACGGAATTACTTTCCCTGGAGTTATTGGGACAAGCAGTGCATTTCAACATACTTTAGAAGAAATTAAGCTTGTATCTCCAACTGACGCTAGTGTATATGTGTGCGGGGAAACAGGTGTAGGGAAAGAATATGTAGCGAGAGCGATTCATGAAAATAGTCCAAGAAAAGATGGTCCATTTATAGCTGTTAACTGCGGTTCATTACCGAAAGAATTAATGGAAAGTGAATTGTTCGGTTATGCTGAAGGAGCGTTTACAGGTGCACGGCGCCAAGGATATAAAGGGAAATTCGAACAAGCAGACGGAGGAACAATATTTTTAGATGAAATTGGTGAAGTGCCTCCAGAGATGCAAGTCGCATTATTGCGTGTTTTGCAAGAACGAACAGTAACCCCAATTGGCAGTTCAAAAGAGGTACCGGTAAATATTCGTATTATTACTGCGACACATAAAGATTTATTGCGATTAGTAGAAGAAGGGAAATTTCGTCAAGATTTATATTATCGGTTACATGTTTATCCGCTTTATGTTCCAACGTTAATAGAAAGAAAAGAGGATATTCCGTACTTCATAAAACATTTTTGTGAACAAAAGAATTGGAATGTTGTATTTCCAAAAAGTATTTGTAATCAATTTTATCAGCATACATGGCCCGGAAATATTCGAGAATTATTAAATGTATTAGAACGCATTTACATTTTATCGCAAGGACAGGAAATATGCGAAAAACAAATCCCTTTTTTATTACAAACAATGATGGGAAATCAACATCAACTTACATTGCAAGCAGAAAATAAAATAGAGAACACATTAAATTTCCGCGAAAGAATACAGCGTGACAGCATGATTGAAGCGCTAGAAAAGACGAATGGAAATGTTTCGTTAGCTGCAAAACTGTTAGATGTACCTCGAAGTACATTTTATAAACGAATGCAAAAATATAAGCTATAAAGTAGATTTTTGTAATCTACTTTTTCTTTGTGGGCTCATGTTCTGTCGGAATGTGCGCTTACCGGGGAAATAATAGAATAGTTAGAAAGTAATTTCCGAAAGGGGGACTAATGTGAAGTATATTGAAATTGGCTTCGGAAATAGGTGGTTCGTTCGAACAGAAACTGAAAATAAAGATGGAACTGAATTTGAAGAAAGAGGAATTATAAAACCTATTTATTTTGAGTCACTATACGTACGAATGTGGTTTCGGAAAACGTGTTTAATTTTTGATACGAAAGAAGGGTTTAAAAAGGTTAAGAAGAAGAGGGTTGAATATAAATTTATAGTTGGAATTGTAAGTAGACTGGATAAAGAAAAAATGGGCTAGCACGCGTAGTTATATTGACCAGGAAATTCTTTTGACTTATATCCAATTCATGAAAAGCAATTTTACTAAATATAAATTGTAAATAAAACCACTAAAAATTATTATCAAGACCTAAAAGCTAAAAATCCTAAAAAATAAAGGTGAGCGCATATTAGTCATGTATAATATGTACTCACCTTTATTTTCTTGTTCAAAGCACCCGTTAGTCACTCATGGTACATGGAATGAAGTGTGGTATTGATTTAAAATAAAGTTTGATAATTTATAAAAAAGATTAATAAAACCCTGTATTAATATAAGGTTTTTCTTTTCCCCCTTAAATTTCAGTTGTATCGTTCAATTAAAGGGCCAGATTGTTGAGGAAACAGGAATAATAAGAATACTCAAAAGATTGTTTGTGAAGTGTTACACTTAAACTAACGGGCAGATTAGCTGAAGTACATTTTTTCACAAATTTAAAGGGAGAAATTTCCCCATTTTTTATACCAGCTTAACGGTGATTCGGGAATATTGAACTTCGCTACATGCTAATTGAATTCTACTTCATCTGGAGACCTTTAAATTAAAATGTTTCCTTTCTTCTGACAGACTTATTAAATTTCGAAAACAATTAATTCAATCATCTTTTCGTATAGAAAAACTTATTAAGAAACATGCACTAGAAAAAATATAAATCATATATAGGAGATATCCCGTTTGAATGCTTGAGGAGGATATTATGAAACCTATGTTACCTAGTGAAAAATATTTCGGTAATTTAGAACTAGTTTATGCATTTTATGGGGCTATGCCTACAGGTGTTACTGTTTCAGAAACCGGTCGTATTTTCATTTGCTTTCCGAAATGGGGAGACGATGTTAAATTTACGGTGGCGGAAATTTTTGAGGATAAATTGCAGCCTTATCCTAATTTACAAACCAATTTGGTTAACCCCGAGAATATCCTCATGACTTTCATCAGTGTCCAAAGTGTAGTTGCTGATGGAAGGGGAACGCTTTGGATATTAGATACAGCGGCACCTAATTTTTCTGAACCTATTAAAGGGGGGGCAAAATTAGTCGCTGTTGATTTAGAAACCAATACAATAAGAAAAGTATATACCTTTACAGAAGATGTTGTCCTGCCTACAACTTATCTGAATGATGTCCGTTTTGATTTTCGTGTTGGAAAAGCAGGTTATGCCTATATAACGGATTCTTCTTCAAGAGGACCAGGAGCTATTATCGTCGTAGATTTATCAAATGGAAACGCGTTTAGACGGTTAAATGGAGCAAATTCAACTTCACCCGATCCCTATTTTTTACCGAAAGTAGAAGGTCAAATTTTAATGAATCGAAACAAAGACGGTTCAACTTCTCCATTTAGGTTGGCGTCTGATAGTCTTGCGATTTCTCCCGATGGAAAGATATTATTTTTTGCTCCACTAACCAGTCGGCATTTGTTCTCGATCTCAACAGAAGCCCTGAGAGACAGAACGATACCGGACATGAATTTACCTTATCATGTGGAGTATTGGGGAGAAAAAGGTGCGTCTGATGGAATGATTACCGATGCAAAGGGAACTGTTTATGCTGGAGATTATGAAAACAACAGTATCCGTAAGATATTGCCAAATGGCATAATGGAAACTATTGCACATGATCCGAGAATTTTGTGGCCGGATACTTTTTCAATTGGTCCGGATCAATATTTGTATGTCATTGTGAACCAATTACATCGACAGCCTAGATTTCATTATGGAAAAGACTTACGACAGAAACCTTATAGTTTACTTCGTATCAAAATTGATGAATTTCCTGCTCCGACCTTTTCATAATAAAAATAGTCAATTAATTGTTTTCATTGATAGAAAATGATCAAACTTTTTATAAAACCAAAACATAAACCTACTGGATAAGAATCCATTTTGATCAATCTTTTTCAAAATGGATTCTTTTTATTTACCATAGAATACGGGCTAACACGATATTTTTAATCAAACTTTATTTTAAAATTACGAAGAAACTCATGAATGTTTTAAAAAATATGGTTAAGTAGTAATACCCGAACTTATGAGTGAAATTAATGAAAAGTTAAAATGGGATGTTGTTAGTTATGTAGATCATAAGGAGTATGCTTTATGGCCACTACTAAAATGTTTTAAAAAGATAATTAAACAAGATTCACAAGAATGGAAAACGCGAGGTTTAGAACTGTATAAATTATCTAGTGTAGCAGATATAAAGGGGAGTAATAGAGCCTCGTACGATATACAAAAAGAAATTGCAACTGCTGCAGTAAAAAGTGGGATTAATGATATATGGCAAGTTAGACAACATGATGAAGAATTTCGTTTCTCTTTAAATTTAATATATAATCAATTATTTGATTTTGTGGAGATTGCTACTGATATTGAAGAGCTAATTTCTATTTGGATATTAAGTTGTGGGATATTATCTTGGTATCACAAAGAAGACCGAGCAGGATTAAAACATATTTATTTCAAATGTATAAATAAAGGTAAAGAAATAGGCGCTGAAGAAATTGAAAACCTATTAGCGGATTTATCACCAGAACAAGTAAAGATTGCTTTTTATCAAGAAAGTAAGGAATATGTAAAAATACAAAATCAAACTGATTATGATCAAAGAAGCAAATTAGAAGAAAGTGAATTAAAAGCAATTCTAAGTGAAATGAAAGAGGAGGAAATAATAGAGTTTTTAAAATTTGAAAAGAATTCATTGATGAGATGGACTTCAATTAATATTGCTTGGGATATTATTGAAAATCGTGGTGAGATTTCTAAGGACATTGCTGAAGAAATTTGAAGATTTTTCATTGAAAATCTCAATAGCTCTTTCACATATTTCTTGATTAATACAAAATCTTTCTGTTATCCAATAATTAAGTCCAGAAGATGTAAGGCTTTGTTCTATTTTCTTAACTTGGGAATATTGTTTTAAAACATTATTATTAATAGAAGTCGGAATGCCATCGATATAACCGAAAATCTGAATTTTCTTTAATACAGTAGATGTACGCCAATCGTTAGACCTTAAAATGAGTTCTTTCATACTTGATAAATGTATTGGCTCTGTATGTAAAATTTTTGCTGGACCTGGATTTCTAGTAATTTTTATCCTATTATTTGAGACTTTATAAGTGAAAGTTTCTCGTACATTACTTACTTGAAATGATTCATAAAGTGGATAAGCTTGGAATAAAGGTGCACAGTAACCAACATCAACATAGTAAGGCTGCTCTAAGTTAACCCGCAAGCATAAATGTCCGGGATTCATATACAAATAATAAACGTCAAAACCAAGGTTTGATAATAACCAATGAAATCCAATCGAGTGCACTCAACAAGTGCCGCCCAGACCTTTTGTTGTAATACGGCCTATATATGTCTCAACGGAAGGAAAATAATCCGCTGTTTCATTACCTTTTTCCAGTCAATTATTTTAGTAAGAGTTTCCCACTTTACTTTTTCTTGATGAGCTTTAATAAATTCATTTAAAAACTTTAAGCTAGTAGGTTGATTTGTAGTACCTAAAAATGATAGAAATTTATTTACTAGTTTTTCTTGAGACATTTTCTGATCCTTTCCATATAGAAATCACTTTTGGTATTATTATACAATAGATATCTGAAAATACAGGTATTTATTAATGGAGTGGGAGAGAATTATATGTCTATGTCGCTATATTATAAAAAATCTGGAAGAAATTAGGTCATGAACTAATTTTTATACCGAGTGTAGCTGCTGTTATTAAAAATGAGCAAGGGGAAATCTTATTTCAATATCCTGGCGGAGAATACTGGAGCTTGCTAGCTGGAGCAATTGAACCTGGAGAAACTTCAGAAAAATCGGTAGTTCGGGAAGTGTGGGAAGAAACGGGTTTGAAAGTGCAAGTAAAAAAACAAAAAGGGGTATTTGGAGGGGAAAGGTTCCGCCATATATATCCGAATGGCGATCAAGTAGAATATATTGTTGTTGTGTTTGAATGTGAAATTACTAGTGGAAAACTGAAATCGATAGATGGTGAATCTTTAAAACTACAATATTTCTCATTTTCTGAAAAGCCTACTTTAGCAATACCATACCCAGATAGTATATTTTTATAGATGTAAAATAACACACCTTACTTATTGAAGGTGTGTTATTTATATAACCCGGTCGTATACATCTCAGTTAATGTTTGCACAATTTCTTCTAAGTCGATCTTTTTATCATTTTGCACAATCGTCCAAAGAAACATCTCATTCATTGCGAACCAAGCACGTGCTACAATTTCTTTGTTTAATTCAGGATGCGCTAATTTACTTTCTTGAGAGTATGTAATATCTTGCGTAATACTGTTTATAAAGCGTTCCCGGATCTCGTCCCATTTTTGACGTATCTCTTTTGATAACCCGATCGCTTCTTCTACGACTTGTAAAATAGCCCGTTCTTTCTCTGCTAGTTGGAGGAATGCTCTCACTTGGTTTTGAATCATATTACGTGCTTCTTCTTTTGTTTGAGGAGAAAAAGAGCGCTCAGCAATGTCGTAAAATTGATTTATAACATCTTCCATTAAAACGATGAGGAGATCATCTTTGTTTTTAAAGTATACATATGCTGTTCCATAACCAGTTTCTGCATGTTTAATAATTTGTGTAATTGTTGTATTTTGAAATCCGTTATGTATAAAAGTCGTATAACCAGAGTGTAAAAGTTTTTTCTTTGTTTCTAAGGAGCGGTGTTTTCTTGCTGAAAGAGTAGTGTTTTTCAAAGAATCACCTCTTTATACTGAAATATCTGAAAATATAACTGTATTGTAAAAGAAATTCATATATAAAGTCAACTGACATAATATCATTGACGTTATATCAACTAAGGTGATATATTTCAATTAGTTAGAATAAAAAGAAAATTAAAAGAAGGTGACACCATGTATAAAGAACCATTCCAACCAACTTATGAGTATGCGCTTGAATGTGATAAACATGATGAACTGAAAGATTTTCAAACTGAATTTTATAAAAAAGAAGGAACTATATATTTAGATGGAAACTCATTAGGGCTACTTTCAAAAAGAGCAGAGAAATCGTTACTTACTTTGCTAGATTCATGGAAAGAGTATGGCATTGACGGCTGGACTGAGGGTGAGCATCCGTGGTTTTTTCTTTCGGAGAAATTAGGTGAATTGACAGCATCCCTTATTGGAGCTTTACCGGAAGAAACGATTGTAACCGGTTCCACGACGACGAATATTCATCAAGTAATCGCAACTTTCTATGAACCGAAAGGAATACGTACAAAAATTCTTGCTGATGAATTAACATTCCCGTCTGATATATATGCACTTCAAAGTCAAATTCGTTTAAAAGGCTTAGATCCAGATGAGCATTTAGTACGAGTAAAGAGCCGAGATGGTAGAACACTTTCTGAAGATGATATTATTCATGCAATGACAGATGATATCGCGTTAATTTTATTACCTTCTGTACTATATAGAAGTGGCCAAATACTTGATATGAAACGTTTAACAGCGGAAGCACATAAGCGTGGTATTCATATCGGGTTCGATTTATGTCACTCAATCGGTTCTATTCCGCATCATTTCAAAGAATGGGATGTTGATTTTGCTATTTGGTGTAATTACAAATACTTAAACGCAGGACCTGGTGGTGTTGCCGGCCTTTATGTAAATAAAAAACATTTTAATAGACTTCCGGGCTTGTCTGGCTGGTTTAGTTCTAGAAAAGATAAGCAGTTTGATATGGAACATACATTAACAGCTGCTGATCATGCAGGTGCGTATCAAATTGGTACCCCTCACGTATTAAGTACAGCGCCGTTAATCGGTTCTCTTGAAATTTTTAAAGATGCTGGTATAGAACGTTTACGTGAAAAATCCCTACATATTACAAGATACATGCTTAATTTAATTGATCATGAATTAAAAGATTTTGGATTTACAATTGGAAATCCATTAGAGGATGAAAAACGAGGCGGGCATATTTATTTAGAGCATGCAGAAGCAGCACGTATATGTAAAGCGTTAAAAGCAAATGGAGTTATCCCTGATTTTCGTGCACCTAATGGAGTAAGACTTGCTCCAGTCGCTTTATATAACACATACGAAGAAGTGTGGAAATCTGTACAAATATTAAAGAAAATCATGAAAGATGAAGAGTATAAGCAGTTTGAAAATAAGAGAGAGGTTGTGGCATAAGTATGAAAACTTCAGAGTGGATTGATATTTCACAACCGCTAAATAATGATATTGCTACTTGGCCAGGGGATACACCGTTCTCGTATGAAGTATCATGGTCAAAAGAAGAGAGTGGCTCAGTAAATGTCGGAAAGTTAACGATGAGTATTCATACAGGTACTCATATTGATGCACCTTTTCATTTTGATAATGATGGAAAAAAAGTAATAGATTTAGATATTCAAGTTTATGTCGGACCTACGCGAATCATTGATGTTTCTAATCTTGAAAGCATCGGGAAAAAGGAATTAGAAAACTTTCATTTAGAAGGAGTAGAACGCTTGTTGTTACGCACATCTTCACATGGTAAAGCGAATGAATTCCCAGATGTAATCCCGCATTTACGTGCGGATATAGCACCGTTTCTTTCAGAGAAAGGTATACGTTTAATCGGGGTAGATGTACCGTCAGTTGATCCGTTAGATGATAAAGAATTAGCAGCGCATCATCAATTGTTTAAACATGGAATACACATTTTAGAAAATGTCGTACTAGATCACGTAACAGATGGTGATTATGAATTAATCGCATTACCTCTTGCCTTAACAGAAGCAGATGGAAGTCCAGTTCGAGCAGTTATTAGACCAATATAAGTAGAAATATATAAAAGGGGCGTTTGGCTAATATGAAAGAAAATGAAAAGGTAATTATGGAAAAAGGGATTCATACGGACTTTAAAGAGAATATGACGTACGGGGAATATTTACAATTAGATAGTTTACTATCTTCTCAAAAGAGATTATCAGACCACCATGATGAAATGTTGTTCATCGTTATTCACCAAGCAAGTGAACTTTGGATGAAGCTCATTTTACATGAGCTAAATGCGGCGATTGAATCTATTAAAAAAGATAAATTACAACCTGCTTTTAAAATGTTAGCACGTGTATCAAAAATTCAGTCTCAAATTATTCAATCTTGGGATATTCTTGCGACATTAACACCATCTGAGTACATTGAGTTTCGTGACTCGCTCGGTCAAGCTTCAGGTTTTCAATCGTATCAATATCGTATGATTGAGTATGCGCTTGGTTATAAAACGCCACATGCATTAAAAATTTATGAAAAAGATCCAGAATTACATGCTCGACTTCATACGGCGCTACATGCACCAAGTTTGTATGATGTCGCAATTCAAGCACTTGTAAAAGAAGGATTCCCTATTCATAAAGATGTGTTAAATCGTGATATTACGCAGCCTTATGAAGAAGATGCAACTGTGGAAGCAGCTTGGATAGAAGTGTATGCGGACGTGAAGAAATATTGGAATTTATATCAGCTTGCTGAAAAATTGATTGATATTGAAGACTGGCTACAACAATGGCGTTTCCGTCATATGAAAACAGTAGAAAGAATTATTGGACATAAAATGGGTACAGGTGGATCCTCGGGTGTTTCTTATTTAAAACGAGTACTTGATCAACAATTCTTCCCAGAGCTTTGGAATGTTCGTACGAAATTATAAAAATAAACCTGTCAGTTCATTATGGCTGACAGGTTTATTTTTATTTGAGCACAATTATGTTTAAAATGAAGGAACAAGATATAATAAATGGAGTAACTATTTAAATGGAGGTAAAGTTTTTGGATTTCAAGCAACTAGAAAGTAAATTCGAAAAGAAAAAAGTGAATACATTTCTTGTTTATCAAAAAGGAGAATTAACAACTGAGTATTATAAAACACCCGAATGTGCAAATAACTTATATAAAATAAATTCGATTACAAAAAGTATCGTATCTTTATTAATTGGTATTGCAATTGATAAGGGCTATATAAATGATATACATACACCAATTACAGAGTGGATTGAAAAAGTACCTGGGGAAAAACATGCTTTAACACTATATCACTTATTAACAATGACTACTGGTGAGGATTGGAAAGAGTTCGGAAATGGAGTAGTGTTCCCAAA
The DNA here is from genome assembly GCF_007363175.1 of Bacillus sp. BD59S. Lineage (NCBI taxonomy): Bacteria > Bacillati > Bacillota > Bacilli > Caryophanales > Bacillaceae > Bacillus > Bacillus sp. BD59S. The sequence continues at coordinate 2,444,747 of NZ_CP034686.1, read as the reverse complement.
TGATTTTGTAGAATCGGATAACTGGGTGCAGTACATATTAGAAAAACCAATAATTGAAGAACCGGCTACAAAAATGAATTATAACTCTGGTTCTTCGCATTTACTTAGTTACATTATCCAAAAAGCTACTGGAATGCCGACAGAGCAGTTTGCGAAAAGATATGTATTTGATCCATTAGAAATTACCGAATATGAGTGGCAACAAGATCCGCAAGGAATACATGTCGGCGGCTTCGGAATGAAAATGAAGTCTAAAGATTTATTAAAGTTAGGAATATTATGTTTACAGAATGGGTATTGGCAGGGGAATGAAATTGTATCATCGAAATGGTTAGAAGAATCAAGTGCGGCTCTATTTGAAACGTATGAACATGTCGGGGTATATGGATATCACTGGTGGGTATTGAATAACGAAAGATTTCACATACCGTATTGTATATACTTTGCTATGGGATATGGAGGGCAATACATCTTTATCATTCCGCAGTTAGAGGTAGTTGCTGTAATAAGTAGTCATATGCCTAAACGTGGGCTCGTTCCATTAAAGTTATTTATCGAGCATGTACAGGAGAATTATAAGTTTGTATAAGAAGAGGAGGGACTGTATGGGAGATGGAAAAACATTATCTTTATTTAGACTATGTTTAAGCCTTCTAGCATTTAGTGCAATCATTACGCAATTTATAATACGGCACAAGTGAAACCGTTCAATCCAGTTAACTTTTTTAGTTTCTTCACTATCGAAAGTAACATTTTAGTTGCATGTATTCTCCTTTTAAGTAGTATCGGAATAGCTACATTTGGTCAATCAGAACAGTTTGGTATACTTCGTGGTGCAGCAACGGTATACATTCTTACGACTGGACTCATTTATTTTTTATTATTAAGAGGGTTAGAAGAATCACTTCAAACCGCAATACCATGGGTAAATACGGTGTTACATTATATCATGCCAATTGCCATGCTTTTAGATTGGATTTTAAATTCACCAAATAAGAAAATCACTTGGAAACAAGCTTCAAGTTGGCTCTTATTCCCGTTTTTTTACGTTTTATATAGCTTAATTCGTGGTCCAATCGTGAATTGGTATCCTTATCCATTTTTAGATCCGAGAATAGGTGGATATGGTAGAGTACTTTTATACAGTATAGGGATAGCAGTTGTAATTGGCGCTATTTGTATATTGGTAAGATTTTTAGGAAATCGAAATTTTAGAAATGAAAGAAACCCGGCTGTTTAAATTCATAACAGCCGGGTTTCTTTCATTTTATCTACTCGTTTTCTGAAACGATATTTTAATAAATTTCTCCGTCTTCGTTTCAAATTCTACATCAATAAAAACACCATATTCTTTTCCGTCTTCACGTAGCCACAATTTAAATTTTTCAACTGTTATTTGAACGGTTTTTGGTTTTCTACCTATATGAAGGTAATCAATAATCTCCGCTTTTGGGTACTGTTCTTTCGTTTTCTCTACAGCAAGCTTACCCCATTTGGCATACGGCGGCTGTGCATGAACAATTGATGAGCCTGTATATACATTTGAACATGTTGTTAGGAACAGAAGGACGAGTGCGACACTCTTAAAAAAATTCTTCATGATGAACTCCTTTTATCCTTTTTTTATATTGTTTACATATTCTTTCTACGATATTAGTTTGGATTTTTTTGTCTTCTTTACATAAAAGCGAGGCTTTTACAAAACATAACCAAGAAATCATTTCCGTAATTAAGGAGGGAAAATTATGCGCCAAAAAGCTATTTTTAAAATAGCAGTTTTGCTTGCGTTCATAGGACTGTCTTTCATGGTCAGTAGTATACAACTAAAAAATGTAGAAGCCTTTTCTAATCAAGTCATTCAAAGGGGAGCATCTGGTGAAGATGTCATTGAACTGCAATCTCGTTTGAAATATAACGGATTTTATACGGGAAAAGTAGATGGTGTTTTTGGATGGGGTACATACTGGGCACTTCGGAATTTTCAAGAGAAATTTGGTTTACCGGTTGATGGTTTAGCTGGAGCTAAAACGAAGCAAATGCTCGTGAAGGCAACGAAGTATGATAGGTCAACTGCTAATAAAGGAACGACAACGAATAAAGGAAATAGTGGTGGTACAGCACAAGAAAATAAACCACCTCAAAATAAAGGGACAAATGTTCCAAATGGTTATTCCCAAAATGACATTCAGCTTATGGCAAACGCAGTATATGGAGAATCTCGTGGTGAGCCGTACTTAGGACAAGTTGCAGTCGCTGCGGTTATTTTGAATCGTGTTACAAGCGCTTCGTTCCCTAATACAGTTTCAGGTGTAATCTTTGAGCCAAGAGCATTTACAGCGGTAGCAGACGGACAAATATATTTAACGCCAAATGAAACAGCGAAAAAAGCTGTATTAGATGCAATAAATGGATGGGATCCAACAGGAAACGCATTGTATTATTTCAATCCAGATACTGCAACAAGTAAATGGATTTGGACTCGTCCACAAATTAAAAAGATCGGGAAACATATTTTCTGTAAATAGAGCGGAGGTGGAACTATGTTACGAGGTATTATAATCGTATTATTAACAGTTGGTGTAGTTGGGACAGGATACTGGGGCTATAAAGAGCATCAAGAGAAGAATGCAGTATTAATTCGGGCAGAAAATAGCTATCAACGTGCATTTCACGATTTAGCGTACGAGGTAGATTTATTGCACGATAAAATTGGAACAACGCTTGCGATGAATTCACGTCAATCTTTATCACCTGCATTAGCAGATGTATGGAGATTAACATCTGAAGCTCGTTCAGATGTAGGGCAACTTCCTTTAACATTAATGCCTTTTAATAAAACGGAAGAATTTTTAGCGAATATCGGTGATTTTAGTTACCGTGCAGCTATTCGTGATTTAGAAAAAGAGCCGTTAAATGATCAAGAATACAAAACGTTACAAACTTTATATTCTAATGCAGGAAATATACAAGATGAACTAAGAAAAGTGCAACATCTTGTTTTGAAAAACAATTTACGCTGGATGGATGTTGAGATGGCGCTCGCATCAAATCGTGATCCTGCAGACAATACAATTATTGACGGATTAAAGACAGTAGAAAAAAATGTAACATCGTATTCATCTACAAATTTCGGACCTACCTTTACAAGTGCACAAAAAAATAAAAAAGGTGGATTTGAAGCAGAAGGAAAAGCAATTTCAAAAGATGAAGCGGCGAAAATTGCAAAATCGTTTTTAAATTTAAAAGGAAATGAAAAAGTAGAAGTCGAGAAAAGCGGAAAAGGTGCGAAAGAATCTTTCTATAGTGTAAAAATTAAAGATGAGGCAACGAATAATGAGTTTTATATGGATATTACCGGAAAAGGCGGATATCCAATTTGGGTTATGAATAATCGAGAAATTAAAGAACAGAAAATTAGTTTAAACGATGCAGGAAGTAAAGGTTTGAAATTCTTAAAGGACCATAAGTTTCATAATATGGAGCTTTATGATAGCTCACAATATGATAATGTTGGTGTATTTACGTATGTAGTAAATGAGAATGGTGTACGAATTTATCCAGAGGCAATTCAAATGAAGATTGCATTAGATGATGGTTCTATCGTTGGATTCTCCGCAAAAGAATATTTAGCATCACATCAAAAACGAACAGTTCCATCAGCAAAGCTAACTGCAGCAGAAGCAAGAAAGAAAATTAATCCAGATGTTAAAGTTATGGAAGAGCGTAAAGCTGTCGTAGTAAATGATTTGCATAATGAAGTACTTTGCTATGAATTTGTAGGTACTTTAGGGAAAGATACGTACCAAATTTTCATTAATGCAAATAGCGGAGCAGAAGAAAAAGTGAAGAAAATGCAAGCTGTTGAAAAAATTTATGATTAAACTTGAATGGTAAAGTGGTGAGAATAATGAAGATTTTAATATATATGTTGATGGTTTGTTTATTAATAACTGGATGCAGTATTGGAAAAAAGGATAATCCAAACGAAAAGCCTGAGCAAAAAAATGTTTCAATGAAAAATGTTAATTATACAAATAAGTCAAATAAGCCAAATGAAAAAGCAGCGGACCATTTAGCATCTTTAGCGGCAAGTGTGCCAGGTGTAAATGATGCGACAGCGGTAGTAGTTGGGAAATATGCTATCGTAGGAATTGATGTAAAAGCGAAACTTGATCGAACTCGCGTTGAGTCCATTAAATACTCTGTTGCAGAAAGTTTAAAAAACGATCCTGATGGTGCTAATGCAGTCGTTGTAGCAGATGTTGATACGTACGAACGACTGAAACAAATTGGAAAACAAATTAAAAAAGGAAAAACAGGTGAAGGTATACTGGATGAGTTAGCAGCAATTGTTGGCCGAGTAATGCCACAAGTTCCAAATGATATGATTGAAAATAAAGAAACGAATCCAATTAAAGATAATGATAAACAATTACCAAAAGATGAGGAACAAGAACTGAGAAAAGAACAGGATGACCAATCTAATAAGCATTTGAATAAATAGAGTTAACCTTAACCCTGTACTAAATTGTGCAGGGTTTTTCATTACAATATTAAATATTCAGTTTATTTTTAAGGGAATATATGGTTTAATTATTATGGGAGGGACAACTGTTATGATGAAAAAAAGCACAATAATATTATGTAGTTTATGCTTAGGTTTCAGTATGACAGCGTGTGAACAGAAGAAAGAAGTAAAAAAGCAAACAGCGACTTCTTCTACTGTGATGAAAAATCAGAAGAAAGAATCTATTAACATAAATCATTTTTCAAATATAAATGAAGGAATGACTTATAAAGAAGTGAAAGATTTAATTGGTTTTGAAGGGGATTTACTCATAGAAGAAGGCGTAGAACATTCTACACAAATTAAACAAATTTTTGCTTGGAAAGGAAGCAATCCAACTGCATTAGTTGAAATTACCTTTTTAGATGGAAAAGTGCATTCTAAAGCGCAGCAAGGCTTAAGTTAATAAGTTGAAAATGGGAGAGTTTATCATGAACATACATACAGGGGAAATTCAATTAGTTCCGTATAAAGAGGAATATAAAGAAGTTATACAAACATTTACTTTACCAAGTGAACAAGTTCAATTTACATCGGACCCAACCGAATTATTGAAAAAAGCAAAAAATGATTGTACAAAAAATGTGATTGTTATTTTAGATTACAATGGGGTACCTGTTGGTCTTTTTGCATTGCAAACAGGAGATAGAGTGCAGGAGTTCACAGGAAATGAGAACGCTTTACTTTTAACTTCATTTTCTATAAACCACAATAGACAAAGAAAGGGATATGCCAAAAAGTCATTGGCACTACTACAAGAGTTTGTACAACGTTATTTTCCGATGAAAAATGAAGTTGTACTTGCTGTGAATGAAAAAAATATTCCTGCACAACATTTATATGAAAAAGTTGGCTTCCAAGATAAAGGTTTTAGAAGAATGGGACCAATTGGTCAACAAATCATAATGCATTTACCTATCATAAAATAATGAAAAGAAAAACTTACTCCTTGCGTCACAAAGTAGTAAGTTTTTTTAGTGACTGGTCGCAAAATGAAAAAGAGATTTTACGACGAACAATTCATTCTATAATTTCAATATTAAGAAATCATTGTAATAAAATAGATGAGGAACATTTTAAACTGATTAATGAATTAGACAAGAAATTTTGGAATTATAAAAATGATTTAGCACATTGTAAACCGAATCAATATCATCATTTTTCAAGTGAATCTATTATTTTGTCCTTTTCGGCAAGAAAACTCCATCTGATTTGTGTTACGGGTGAAACCCAACAATTCAGGTGGAGATGAATTGCCGTCAGAAGGTAGGCTGAACTCTCTTGTTTCCCCCATAGTAATTTTTTGAGTGCGAATGTTTGTTTCTTTTTTTCTTATGATATCATGTAGATAAAGAGGAAATAGATTGTAAGACAACAAAATTAGATAATGATTCTCATTCCGCTAACAGAAAATCTCATCTATTTTATTTATATTGTTTTGCGACTATAAGTTCGACAATAGGGTAAATAAAAAATGAAGAACAAAGCGCGATGAACAGAGGAAGGTTTTTTATTTCATCAAGTAATAGAAATGCAAATCCTTCTGATACTATTAAAATTAAAAACATAAGGCATATAAGTACAAAATAAGCAACTTTAAAACTTTTATATTTAATTTGCTGGCCCATTTCATCTTGGCTTTCTTTCGATACTCCGTTTGGATCTCCCCAAGTAATTTGATTAATTAAATTACCAAGTATTAACGAAATAGCGAATAGTGTTCCTCCCAAAATGAAACCTTCTGTTACATATTTATATGCGCCATGTATGAGAACTCCGATTAATGATAAAACGATAATTATGAAAATAATTTTTTTATGATTCAATTTAGAAATAGCACCTCCATAGTTGTAAAAAACTCTTTACATTAATAGTATAAAATTGGAGAAATTTTATGTCAAATACTTTTTACATAAAGGGTGGAATAATATAATATTTTATTTTTGCGATTAATAAAAAATTACATTACATTTGAATGTAAAAGAATGGGCTCGCATATATTTGGAAGGGATGTCAGATTAATTTAGGGGGTAGTTATGTCTATTCTTTTAAAAGCTGGTGCTGATGCAGGAAATAACGGTTTGAAGTTAATGGTGAAAGGGCAAGATCCTATTTTTATTCCGAGTATATATGCTTTATATATAGGAGAGCCTACAGGATTGTTAGATGAGGGAGATGTTTCATTATCTGAATTAGAAAATCACATTGACGTGACCATTAGTTCTCCATCGTTAATGTTAAATAATGTGCGGTATATCGTTGGAGAAAAAGTCATTCAAGATCAATTAAAAGGTACTGAAGTTGAGAAGAAATCGAATAAGTCAACTGATGAGTTAATGGTTATTACGATTCTATCTGGTTTAGCGGTAAGTGCTATGCGTCAAAGTCCAACTTCTAGTCATATTAACATTCGTTATGATTTATCTGTTGCTCTCCCTATGCAGCTTATTACACAAGAAATAGCTGCGGAAAATGCGAAACGTTATATGGGGAATCATAAGGTTGTGTTCCATTATCCAAACGGACGTGATGTTACAATTAATATTTCCATCGAATATTGCAAATGCCTACCTGAGGGTGCTTCTGGGACATGGGGCATTGTATATGATGAAGAAGGAAATGTTGTGAAACATAAAATAGAATGTGAACAAAATAAAGTGTCAGAAATTGATTTTGTTGATAAAACACTATTATCTTTTGATATTGGCGCAGGAACGACAGAAGAAGTCGTTTCACTAGGTGTAAACTTTAGACCACAACTAAGTAAGGGTTTATCGTACGGTGTGAAAGAAACGTTACTACAAATTATTACGAGATGGAACCGGAAGTATCCAACAAAGACAATTGATAGTATTACAGAATTCAATCAAATTTATTTAAATGATAAACACCCTAGAAATGCATTATTAGTTGAGGAATCACAACCAGCACTATTAGGTTTAGCAGCGCGTGTTGCAACGGATATTATTAACAAAATTGATGATATGAAAGACGATCCATATGTATTTATTTATGGCGGGGGCGCAGTTATCATAAAAAATAGTCTGAAAATGATTTTAAAACAAAAAGGGCGTTTAACAAATGTAATCTTTGTAGATAATCCATTATTTACAAATGCACGTGGATTATTAGTCTACACTTGTTCACCAAAATATAGAGAGCATAAGCAAAAAGAGTTAGGATTTACAAACTTAACAATAAGTTAGTTGGTGGAAGTATGCGATCTAGGCGATATAAACGTGGTGACCGAGTAAAAATTAATATTCATAAGTCAGTATCACCTGAAATGCTTGCATGGCTGAATAAACAATCAAATCCAACCAACTTCTTTTTCTTTGCAGCGCAGCAACTTTTTAAACAAGTAGGAGATATTGATGTGTCAAAAGCTATACCAAGTAGCCATGTTTTCTCGTTATACGTGGAGCCATCATCCTTATTAAAAGTAGAAGTTAATCCTTTTAAAAGCGTACCACTAGAAGCAAATAAATCCACCGATAATATTAAAAAAAGATCATGGGAAGCTGTTGACCAATTAGATTGTCCATTTTTTTAAACATAGAAAAATATAAGTATTGCCCATCACTATACATACGGATACAGTGATGGGCTTTTTTACATGTAATAAATAAAAGGGGCACAAATTGTGGCGTGCCCCTTTTATTCGTTATTTATCTATTATTTTAGCTGTATGTTCAGTAACAGCATGAATGATGTCTTCCCAGTCATCAGGATGATTCTCATGTCCTGCGCCTTCAAGGGTTAATAGGACTGAGTTAGGAATTTCATCAATAAGTGCGAGACCATGTTCAAAAGGGAGTGCTGTATCGTCTGATCCGTGAATGACTAATGTAGGTGCTTGTATAGTGTGAAGCACCCCTTCATACGCATCATCCCCTTGAAGTAAAGCGTGATTAAACATACTTAATAAATTGTTAGCTCGTTCTATTTCTTGTATTACTTGTTTATAGACTCTTTTTTCATCAAATGTTCGTTTGGACCCGCATAATAGACGGGACCCTGAAACTAAATATTCTGCTACTACTTTTTCATTTGTCCAATCTAAATGTGCACCATTAGCGTGATGTGTTAAAATTCTTTCATCCATCGGAGGTAAATCACGCGTGTTATCGTCAGAGCCTATTACACTTGTAGCTAATAATGTTAACGATAAAATTCTTTCGGGATGTTTTACAGCAGCAATTTGAGCAATCATACCCCCTAAAGACATCCCAAATAGATGCGCTTGATCAATATGATAAGCATCAAGTACCCCAATTGCATCTTCAGCCATATTTGTAACTGTATAATTGGAAGTTCCAGGCTCGTATGCAACAGAGCGTCCCACATCACGGTTATCAAAACGAATAACAAATTTCCCGCTGTTAGCTAATCGTTCACAAAATTCTTCATCCCAATAAACCATTGAACACGTAGCACCCATAATTAATAAAACAGCAGGATTTTTAGGGTTTCCAAAGCTTTCTGTACATATATCAATCCCGTTTATTTTAAATATCTTTTCAGTCATAGAGTTCTCTCCATTTCTTTTGAATTTAACTAAAAATACAATTTTGAATGACTCTAAGGTGTGTGTAAGATTTTCTATGTTTCTTGCGTAATTACCCCCAAAAATAAGTTTATGATAATTCAAGGCAAAAAAATTTGAGAAATATTTGTATGTTATTAAAATAAACGGCAAGGGGGAGAGGAAATGAAAGCGATTGTTATAGATCAATATGGTAGTGTTGAAGAATTAAAAGAAAGGCAAGTTTTAAAACCGGTTGTTAAGAATAACGAGGTATTAATACGTATTCTCGCAACATCTATTAATCCTGTTGATTGGAAAATAAGAAAAGGAGACTTACAAGAACAGTTGCGTTTTTCATTTCCAATCATTTTAGGGCTAGATGTAGCAGGAGTTATTGAAGAAATTGGGGAAGATGTAGAATGTTTCAAAATAGGAGATAAGGTGTATACGAAACCTGAAAATATAGGGCAGGGCTCTTATGCTGAATTCATTACAGTAAAATCGGATTTAGTATCCTATATGCCTACAAATCTGAGTTTTGAAGAGGCAGCTTCTATTCCTCTTGCAGGACTTACTGCTTGGCAAAGTCTTGTAGATTACGCAAAAATAAAAAAACATGACCGAGTACTTATTCATGCTGGAGCTGGTGGAGTTGGAAGTTTAGCAATCCAAATCGCAAAATCATTTGGAGCTTTTGTTGCGACAACTGCCAGTAGTAAGAATGAAGAGTTTTTAAAGTCTTTAGGGGCAGATCTCGTTATTGATTATAAAAAAGATAAATTTGAAGAATTACTATCAGATTTTGATATTGTATTAGATACAATAGGTGGGGAAGTACAAGGAAAAAGCTTTCAAATTTTAAAACCTGGTGGTGTATTAGTTTCGATTGTCCATGAACCAATTCAAAAAGTAAAAGAGATAAAATCAGGTTTTTTATGGCTAAAACCAAACGGAAAACAATTAGAAGCATTATCAGATTTAATTGTACATGGAAAAGTAAAAACAATTATAAGTAAAGTTATACCGTTTAGTGAGGAAGGGATTAGAGAAGCTCATATTTTGAGTGAAGGTCAGCATGTTAGAGGTAAAATTGTAATTAAAATGGAATGATAATGAAAATATTATTTATATGGTAAGTTTTATGTAATAAAAAGCAATTAGAACGCTTCAGAATTTAATACCCCAAAATATTTTGGGGTATTTGCTTTTATAGCATAAACTTTCGCATTGTATCATGTAATCTCTCTAATCCAATTATCATATCTTTTTCATTTAACATCGAATAGCTAATTCTTAAATGATTATTATTTGTTTCGGGATTTAATAGACAAGCTGTTCCTGGTAAAAAAGAGACATCTACTTCATTTGCTTTTTGTAATAAGGTAAAGGGATCTATCGAATCGGGAAGAGTAATCCATAAATTAAAACCACCATTTGGTATTTCAAAGTTCAGTTCTTTTAATGGCGATAATATATCAATTGTTAAATCACGTCTCATTTGTAAAGCTGTACGTAATTTTTCTAAATGGTTTTTCATACGTTCTGCACGTAAAAACGGTAGAAGTGCTTTTTGTGTTAATAAAGGACTACCGATATCCATTGAACCTTTTACTGCATATAGCCATTCAAAAATAGGGCCATCGGCAATAAGTGCTGCGATACGCAATCCTGGTGCTAACGTTTTACTAAATCCTTTTATATATAGTACATGGCCATTTGTATCAAAATTTTTGATAGGAGGGGGAACAGTCGCACCCTCAAAATATATTTCACCGAAAGAATCATCTTCAATGATAAAAAATTGATATAACTCTGCTAGTTCTATAAGTTCCATTCTCCGTTCTTTACTCATTACTGAACCTGTTGGGTTCTGGAAAGTTGGATTCGTATACAATAAAACGGGATTTTTACTTTGACAAATATCATCGATTAAGTCGGAGCGAACTCCATGCTCATCAAGAGAAACGGGAATGATTTGAACACCTTTATTGATGAAAATATCAAGTGCAGCACTGTAACATGGACTTTCTACTAATACAATATCACCAGGTTTTAATAATGTTTGAGCAATTAAATCAATGCCTTGTTGTGCTCCACTTGTAATTAATAACTGAGATGGATCTGTCACTAATTTTTGGTGTTCATGTAAGTAATTTGCTATTTCAACTCGCAGTTCATAATCGCCTTGAACTGGCCCATAAGTTGCTAACAACATCGGATTTTTATCCAGCAATTTATGCATTTCGTCTGCCAAAAATGGATTTGGTAACAGACGAGGATACAGAATCGCTTGTGAAAAATTATAATATTTACGGTGCTTATTCATTGCATATTGAGAACGCATAACATTAATCGTTTTCGTTTGTTGCCATTTATACGGGATTGGTTTGAAATCTTTCTTTACCCGTTTATATATGTAAGCACCTTTTCCTTGTTCGATGTGTATATACCCTTTCGTTTCTAACTGTTTATATGCTTTACGAACAGTTAATACATTGATTTGTAAATCTGTGGCCATACAACGTAAAGAGGGAAGGGATTCACCATGTGAAAGCATACCACTTTGTACTCTTTCAACAATTTGCATATATATTTGCTTGTAATACGGTATGTTTGATTCTTTACGCAATACAATCTTCATAGTTTCACCTATTTTTCTTTTTAATTTAATTAAATCGAAAAATATATAGGGAATCAACTACAACTTGAAGTAACTGTTATATGTACCGATACACTGTTATACACCATACCCTCTATACTCATTTTAAGAGTAAAAAGGAGGAAGAAAAATGGTCATTTTTAATTACATTTTAGTATGTATTATTTTCGGGACAACATTTTTAACGATAAAGATTGGAATTGAAGCAGGAGCGCCCCCATTATTTTCAGCGGGAATTCGTTTCTTTTTAGCAGGAGTAATCTTAATGGTTATATTTAAGTTAAAGCGAAAAGAAATTATGCCACATGTATTTTCAAAACGTATTATGTATGCTGGATTTTGTTTAACATTCATGACATTCGCAAGCTTGTATTGGTCAGAACAATATATTTCTTCAGGATTAGCTGCTGTTCTTTCTGCTACAGGACCAATGATGATTTTGTTAATACAGACAAAGAGGAATAGGGAGAAATTACAAAAGGAACAACTTGTCGCTTTAGTTATTGCACTAATAGGTGTTACATTTGTTTCTTTACCAGGAATGCATCAACAAGTAAGTTTTATATGGAGTATTGCTTGTATTGTTTTAGTTATAGGTGAGTTATTTTACGGAATAGGCTCTATTCGTTCGAAAGAAATACTTTCAGATTTATCAAATGTATCACCTTTTCTTATTAACGGTATTCAAATGTTTTATGGAGGGATTTTACTACTAATTGCATCAATAATTGTAGAACAGCCAAATGTAACTGTATTAACTTCATGGAGTGTACAATGGCCTATTTTATATCTTATCTTTATCGGATCAATTGGTGGGCACGGATTATATTATTGGCTCTTATCAAAAACAAATCCAGTATTTCCATCGACGTGGTTATATGTATCACCATTAATAGCAATTATCGTAGGGTATATCGTATTAGGAGAACCCTTAAATCCAGCAATGGGATTAGGTGCTTGTTTCATTTTGATAGGTGTATTTTTAGCAAACCGTACAACAATTGGAGCTTATTTTAAGCAAGGGAAGTTATTAAAGAAGGAGCTTTAAATAGAAACGCCTGAAGTATTTTAAAAACTTAAATAAATAGATGAAACAAAAAACATGCTATTACCAATTTGTAGCATGTTTTCTTTATTGGATATGTTTCCATAATTTCCTTGTGACATTAACGAACAGTGTACTTTACGAACGGTGTTCGTTGTGTTATAAATAGAACAAGTAATTCAAAAACATGTAAGGTGTGATTAATGATGGAAAGAACAAACAATACGAAAAAAAGAATTGCCATTATAGGTGCTGGACCAGGAGGATTAACATTAGCTCGTATATTACAAAAACATGGTTTAAAAAGTGTGGTGTATGAAAAAGAAACATCACCAATGAGTCGTCAACAAGGAGGTTCATTAGATATCCATCATGATTCTGGTCAAGAGGCGTTAAAAGAAGCAGGGTTGTTAGAGCGATTTTATGAACTTGCTAGATATGAGGGAGAAGACTTTCGTTTATTTGATAAGAGTGGAAATATATATTTAGATGAAGAAGCAGATTCAGCTGGCGGGGATCGTCCTGAAATAGATCGTGGTACTTTGCGTGAGTTGCTTTTAAACTCTGTTGATTCAGAATGTATACGTTGGGGATATAATTTAATAAAAGCCGTTTCTCTAGAAAACGGTATGCATAAACTTCATTTTGAAAATGGACATGTAGATATTGTGGATTTAGTTGTAGCGGCAGATGGGGCTTTTTCACGAATTCGCCCACTTGTCACAGATTCGGTACCGCAATATACTGGAATTAGTATGATTGAATTGAATTTACAAAATGTCACGAAAAAACATCCGGAAATAGCGGAGTTTAATCGACGTGGTAAAGTCTTTGCACTTTCGGATCAAAAAGGTATTTTGGCACAGTTAAATGGAGATGACAGTATTCGAGTATACTTAAGTTTTAGAACGAATAAAGAATGGCTTGATAATTGTGGGATTCCATTTGAAAATTTAGAAGAAGCAAAGAGTCAACTTCTACAATATTTTGAGGACTGGGATGAAACTCTTAAAAATTATATTAGATGTGCAGATGGTGCAATTTTTCCTAGACGAATTTATATGTTACCTGTGGGGCTAACCTGGAATAGTACACCTGGTGTTACTTTAATTGGTGATGCTGCTCATTTAATGTCTCCATTTGCTGGAGAAGGTGTGAACCTAGCTATGCGTGATGCGGCAGAACTTGCACTAGCTATTGTAAAATATGACGATTTGAACGAAGCAATCAAAAATTATGAAGGAAAAATGTACGATTATTCTTCACAATCTGCTACTATTTCAAATGATAACCTGGAAATTTGTTTTTCAGAAGATGCTGCTATTAAAATGTATAATCTTATGAATCAACTTCATGAACAACAATAAAACTGAATGTAATTAAGGAGAACTATGAAAGAGAAAACAAATACAACGAATAGCCGTCGTTCGCGACCAGCAAAAGAACCATTGAGTAAAGAAATTATTGTGAAAACTGCATATAACCTCCTGAAATCTGAAGGGACATCAGGTCTTAGTATGAGAAAAATTGCAAAAGTGCTAGATACAGGACCATCTTCTTTATATGTTTATGTTAAAAATGCTGATGAATTAAGAGCGTTTGTATTAGACTATGGTCTAGGAAAAATTGAAGAAATAGATGTCAAAAATGAGGCATGGAAAAAAGCATTATTTGAACTTGTATATTCATATTTCAGAATTTTGTTTAATTCCCCTGGAATGGCGGAATTGGCTTTAATGACAATTCCAATTGGACCAAATTCGTTAGCTCTTACCGAACAGATTTTGCACCAATTATACGTAGGAGGAGTGAATGCGAAATCATCAGCATGGGGAGTAGATATTCTACTGTTATATGCTGCTTCAGTCGCATATGAACAAACAGCACGTAAAGAAAAGGGAGCTACACTTGACGCAATTCGCGCTTCGTACGAAACATTAGATGAAGTAAAGTATCCGATGATTGTAAGTTTACAAGAGGATATGTTGTCTGGTGGAGAAGAAAGGTTCCGCTGGGGATTAGAGGTTGTACTTCAAGGTATTTTACATGCACAATAATAAGGATTTTAAAATCAAGAATTAATGGCGATATTTATATAAAATAAAAAACACACTATGTCTTTAAACCATAGTGTGTTTTTTATAATTAATTCACTTTTTTAATAAAGCCTTTATAATGACGTTTTACAAGCTGGCTTTCTAAAGTCTTCATAGTTTCTAGTGCTACACCGACAATGATAAGTAAGCTTGTACCACCAATTTGAGCAGAAGGTGGTAATGTAGCAATCTTTGTGAATACAAGCGGTAAAATTGAAATTGCACCTAAGAAAATCGCGCCGATAAATGTTAAACGGTATAAAATTTTAGTTACATACTGTTCTGTTGACTTACCAGGACGAATACCAGGCACATATCCATTTTGTTTTTTCAAATTCTCAGCCATTTGTTCGGGATTTACTTGAATAAATGCGTAGAAGTATGTGAAAGCAACGATAAGACCGACATAAAGTGTCATTCCAAATGGATGTGCAAAATCCAGATTAGCAACTATCCATTTTGATACACTTGAATCAGGGAAAAGCTGCGCAATTGTACGCGGCGTCATTAAAAATGCAGAAGCAAAGATTACTGGAATTACACCAGCACTATTTACTTTAAGAGGTAAATGAGTGTTTTTTGCTCCTTGATATTGATTGTTGCCTGAAACAGCTTTTGCATATTGAATCGGTATTTTACGCACTGCTTGTTGTATGTAAATAACCCCAACAACTATCGCTAAAATTACGAGACCAATTAAGACCATCTTTATGATGTGCATGAATAATTGATCGCCTGCATTTTGAAATTGTTGCAAATAAATTTGGTTCGCAACATTTGGAATCGCTGCAACAAGTCCTGCGAAAATAATCATCGAAATACCATTACCAACTCCGTTAGCGGTAATTTGTTCACCTAACCAAAGTAAAAATGCAGTACCTGCAGTTAAAACTGTCGCAATAAATAAGTATGTAGTCCAGCTTTGATCTGTTATTAATTGTCCACCTGCTATATTATTAAAGCCATAAGACATCCCAATGGCTTGTATGAATGCGAGAATGATTGTAAAGTATCGAGTGAATTGAGCTGACTTCTTACGGCCCATTTCTCCTTGCTTTGCCCATTCCGAAAATTTAGGTATAACGTCCATTTGTAGTAATTGTACTATGATGGAAGCTGTAATATAAGGTGTAATACCTACAGCAAAGATTGAGAAGTGTTGCAGTGCTCCTCCACCAAATACGTTTAGCATACCTAAAACGTTAGCTTGATCTTGTACTTTTAATACCTCTGCGTTAGTATGAGGAACTGGAATAAACGTGCCAATTCGGAAAACAATTAACATCGCTAATGTAAAAAGGATTTTCCTTCTTATCTCAGCTACTCTCATGAAATTTGAAATCGTACGAAACATAATGTCGCCTCCTATATTTTTATCAGTTTAAAACTGATTATTATATCCCGATGAAGTAACCACAAACCTCCTTCCGCATTAAATTCATTTGACAAATGGAATTTTATACATTTTGTAGTTTTCATGGATATAAAAATATAAGGTGTTTTTTAGCGACCTATAAGCTTTTCGTAATCATTCAATACACATAATATATCGAATAAATTAACAAATGTACATACATACGCATGAAAAATGAGTGAATAGAGGCATTTTTTACATTTATTTAATGATAAATTAAAAGAACATTGCTTTTCATTATTATATTTCTAGTAAGTTGCTAGAACGATGAAAGAGATTCTTTATTTAGAGTTGAAATAAAATTTTACATACCTATAACTTCTACAAATTTAGTAATGTAGTATCAATTCAAAAACAACGACTTATGTTTTAATTAAAGAATATGCATTTATAGAATTTGTTTATTTACGAAGGAATATATGAAAATAAAGGCTAAATAAATAAATAAATAGAGTAGAGATTTGTTAAAGGGGGTTGATGTAAATGAAAGTGACTATAAAAAAATTACCACCATTAAAAGTAGCCTATATAAGACGAACTGGTAGTTATTTTGAACCACAAGATCACTGGGGAAGGTTATTACAGTGGGCAAATGAAAATAAACTTTATCCACCGGAGCAATCATTTATCGGGATCTCATTAGATAATCCTGAACTTGTTGCAAGCCATATGTGCCGACATGATGCTTGCGTGACCATACCTGAAAACTTTGAAAAAGAACAACATGAGGATGTGCAATTTAAAAGTGTAGATAGCGGTCTATACGCTCTATACCAATTCTATGATGAACCTCATAAATTAAGTATAGCGTATCAATACATGTACGCAGAGTGGCTACCAAATAGTGAGTATGATGCAGATTATGATAGAGATAATTTAGAGTTTTGCTTAAATAATATTGCAGAAGATTTAGAAGGAAAATTAAAGGTTGATTTATTTGTGCCAATTAAAAAAGTACCAATAAATATGAATGCAAATAAGTAGTATGTTTTTTTCTAGCATTATCTTTACTATATTTTTTATTTGCTAATCAAACAGTAACAGAGGATACCGGTGTATTGGATGATGTATTTTTAAAAGGTTATTGAGTAGAGAAATCATTAAATAAACAATTAAATGAGACGAGCATATACTAATAAATGACACAATACATAATTTATAATCGTATTTGAAGAGCACCTTAAAGTGCTCTATTTTTTATTGAAATTCATGCACTTATATAAGTTGTTCTTAATTTGGATCATCGTCCTTATATTATGTAATTTTGCATAATGTTACATAAATTGTGTATTTTCCCTTTTTTTCGACAGAAACAGGAAGTATACTTTGTACAAGCTTTCTATTTCAAAATTATACGAGGTGAAAAAATGAAAAACAAAAAAACGTTAACTAAGGTAGCATTAACAACAGGTTTAGCTTTAACAGCAGTAGCACCGTATGGAGTAGGTCATGCAGAGGAAACAGATCAACTACAAGTTCAAATTCAGGAGGAATCATTCCGTTCAGGTGAACTTACACAACCGTCACAAAAGGCACCAGAGAATGTAGTAAAAGATGCTCTTAAGGAGAAAACCAAACAAGCCCTTTCTCCAAAGCAAGTCAATGGAGAAACTGGAGTAGATTATAAAGTTCTTCAAAAACGTGATTCATATGATGGGACTACACTTGTACGTATACAGCAAACATATGAAGGAAAAGAAGTATATGGCCATCAATTAACTGCACACGTAGATAATGATGGTGTTATTAAAAGTGTTTCAGGTGATAGCGCGCAAAATTTGAAACAAGAAGAATTAAAAAAACCTATCAATCTATCAAAAGATGAAGCGAAACAATATATTTATAAGAAGTACGGGAACGATATCAATTTTATTTCTGAGCCAGAAGTTAAGGAAGTTATTTTTGTGGATGAAAAGAATGGACAAGCTAGCAATGCATACCAGGTTACATTTGAAGCTGCAACACCAAACTATGTTTCCGGAACTTATTTAATAAATGCTCAAAATGGTGAAATGTTAAAAAATATGGTACAAGAATCTAACTTAAAAGCAAGTGAAAAACTAGTTGGAGCATTAAAGAAAAGTAAAAAAAGCAATCTTACATCATTAACTGGAACAGGAAAAGATGATTTAGGTATATCACGTACATTTGGTATTTCTAAACAAAGTAATGGCAAATATGCTCTTGCTGATTATACAAGAGGGCAAGGAATTGAAACATATGATGTGAATTACAGAGATATTACGAAAGAAGAAAGCTATTATCCTGGTACATTAGCAACTAGTACTTCGACAACATTTAACGATCCAAAAGCAGTAAGTGCTCATTACTTAGCAACAAAAGTTTTTGATTTTTATAAAGATAAATACAATCGTAATAGCTTTGATAATAAGGGA
The DNA here is from genome assembly GCF_007363175.1 of Bacillus sp. BD59S. Taxonomy (NCBI): domain Bacteria; kingdom Bacillati; phylum Bacillota; class Bacilli; order Caryophanales; family Bacillaceae; genus Bacillus; species Bacillus sp. BD59S. Next base: position 2,426,042 of record NZ_CP034686.1, on the reverse strand, counting down.
CAAAAGGTAGTTTCAGTTGTACATGCTTGGGATTCTGGAGATACGAATGATCCGAAAAATTGGCAGAATGCATTAAGTGCTAATAATGGTAGTATGCTTGTATATGGGGATCCTATCGTCAAAGCATATGACGTAGCTGGGCATGAATTTACACATGCTGTTACTTCTAGTGAATCTAATCTTGAATATTACGGTGAATCTGGTGCGATTAATGAGGCACTATCTGATATTATGGGAACATCTATTGAGAAATACGTAAATAATGGAAGCTTTAACTGGACGATGGGAGAACAAACTGGATCTGTCTTCCGTGATATGGAAAACCCAGCTTCTGTTCCATCTTCACTTGGAGTACCTTATCCAGATGATTACAGTGAATTTAACGATTTTAATGGATGGGATCAAGGTGGCGTTCATTTTAATTCAAGTATTATTAATAAAGTTGCATATCTTATTGCAAAAGGCGGAACTCATAACGGAGTAACTGTTAAAGGAATTGGTGAAGATAAAATGTTTGATATTTTCTATTATGCAAATACAGATGAGTTAAACATGACTTCTAATTTCAAAGAATTGAGATCAGCATGTATTCGAGTGGCAACTAATAAATATGGTGCGAATACAGCTGAAGTTCAAGCGGTACAAAAGGCATTTGATGCAGCAAAAATTAAGTAAGTTAGAAATATAGTTATCATTCATATATTATTACATTATGAAAAAACAGCTAATATCCTTAAAAGGACATTAGCTGTTTTTTACGTAACTATGCATTAGTGAAAATATAATTACTTAACAATAATTAGGGAGGGTATCTTTAAAAGTTACGTCAAAAATGAAAGGTTTATAGTGTATAAAAACAGAAAATTAACAATATATTGACCTCTTAACGGAAAGTACTATAAAATGAAAGCGATAACAAACGATTGTTTTATAATGATTTCCCTGATCTTTTCGTATTTACAAATATATGAAGACATAAACAAACCTATTTTTTTATACATTAATGCAAACGTTTTCGTATTAAAAGATCATTGAAATACATATGTTAAATCAGCCAATATGGGGGTGAAATAAAAGAGATTTTTAGATTAATTGAAGTAGTTGTAATGTAGTACGAGCAGAATATAAGGTTCATGCTATTTAAAGAAAGGGTGTATGTAGTGCAAATGATAAAAAGAATAATTAACAAATCAGTTTTATTACTTACTATAATTGTTATGTTCGCATCTGTTTTCTCTATTCAAAGTGTGAATGCAGTTTCAAATTCGAAAACAACTGAAGTTATCATTCATTACAAAGAGAAGCTTGGAAATACAAAAGACTGGAATATTTGGTTATGGGGAGAAAGTGCAAATGGTACATCTTATGAATTTACTGGTGAAGATGAATTTGGAAAGTATGCTAAGATTAATATAGATGGTGACTATAATCGTGTAGGATTCATCATTCGTACAAATGAGTGGGAAAAAGATGGTGGGGATCGTTGGATTGAAAATATAAAGGACGGTCGTGCTGAAGTATGGATTCTTTCTGGTGATGAAAAGGTATATAACGCTAAGCCTTCTTCGGATCTATCAATTCAAAAAGCAACGATTGATAGTTTCAATGAAATCACTGTAACGACTAATGTCCCATTTCATATTAAGGAACAGAAAATTGAAATTGAAGGTATTAAAATTAAGAATATTAGTCCTTATGATATAAACAGTGGAAATGTTACGAATAAGGTGAAAGTAATTACGGAGCAGAAAATTGATTTAAAGCAGACATACAAAGTTAAAATTGAAAACGTAGCTGATACAAATACTGAAATCGGTAAAGTCATTCGTAGTGAAGAGTTTGATCATTTATTTTATTATGGTGGTAACGATTTAGGGAATATATATACACCACAACATACAAAGTTCCGTGTATGGGCTCCTACTGCGAGTGAAGCAAAATTAGTTACATATAAAAAATGGAACGATAAAATAGGTAATGAAATAAACATGCAACAAGGTGAAAAGGGCACTTGGAAAGCAGAACTTAAAGGGAACCAAAAAGGTCTCTATTATACATATAAGGTGAAAATTGGTGATAAGTGGACGGAAGCAGTTGATCCGTATGCACGTGCTGCTTCTGTAAATGGAGATAAAGGTGCGGTTGTTGATTTAGAAGAAACAAATCCGAAAAAATGGAACACTAACAAAAAGCCTAAATTAAAAAATCCGGAAGATGCTATTATTTATGAATTACATGTACGCGATCTTTCCATCCAACCTGAAAGTGGGATTAAGCAGAAAGGGAAATATTTAGGAGTAACAGAAAAAGGAACAAGAGGTCCTGAAGGTGTAAAAACAGGACTTGATCATATGAAAGATCTTGGTGTTACACATGTTCAGCTTTTACCGATATTTGATTATGCTTCAGTAAATGAAGAGAATGTAAACGAATCACAATATAACTGGGGATATGATCCGAAAAATTTTAATGTTCCAGAGGGATCCTATTCTACAAATCCATATGAGCCAACTGTTCGAATAACAGAATTAAAGCAAATGATTCAAACACTGCATGATAATAATCTTCGTGTTGTAATGGATGTAGTGTATAACCATATGTATAGTGCTACTGAATCTAATTTTCATAAGTTAGTTCCAGGTTATTATTATCGTTACAATGAAGATGGAACATTTGCAAATGGAACCGGAGTAGGAAATGATACTGCTTCAGAAAGAAAAATGATGAGGAAATTTATGATAGATTCCGTCACATATTGGGCAAAAGAGTACAATTTAGACGGATTCCGTTTTGATTTAATGGGTATTCATGATTATGAAACGATGAATGAAATACGTAAAGCTGTTAATCAAATTGATCCTTCTATTATACTGCATGGAGAAGGTTGGGATTTAAATACACCTCTTGCAGCAGAGTTGAAAGCAAATCAAAAAAATGCAAAGAAAATGAAAGGGATTGCTCATTTTAACGATAATATACGTGATGGATTAAAAGGTAGTGTATTTGAAGAGAAAGAAAATGGATTCGTAAATGGAAAGGAAAACATGGAAGACCGTATGAAAAAAGGCATTACGGCAGGCATTGACTACGATACAAATTCGTCTACCTATCAAGATCCGGAACAGGTATTAACTTATGTGGAAGCGCATGATAATCATACATTATGGGATAAACTTGAGTTGACTAATCCAAGTGACAGTGAAGAAGTGCGAAAACAAATGCATAAATTATCTTCTTCGATTTTATTAACATCACAAGGTATTCCGTTCTTACATGCGGGACAAGAGTTTATGCGCACGAAATATGGTGATCATAACAGTTACAAATCTCCCGATTCAATTAACCAAATGGATTGGTTACGCCGTGTAGCATTTAACAATGAAGTAGATTATATGAAGGGGTTAATAGAATTACGCAAAAAGTACTCAGCTTTTCGAATGACATCTGCAGAGCAAATAAAAACACATGTATCATTTATTGATGCTCCTAAAAATACTGTAGCTTATACAATAGAGGGTAATAAAAATGAATACTTTACGGTGGCTCACAATGCAAATAGAGAAGCTGTTGAAATAACACTTCCATCGAAAGGTCCTTGGAAAGTGCTAGTAGACGGGAAGCAGGCGGGAAGTAAACCACTTTATGTTGTCCATGACAATAAAATTAAAGTTCCTGGATTAAGTTCATTTGTTTTAAAAACAGAGAAACCGATTAAATAAATGCCAAAAGTGGACGGAAGATTGTTTTCACTTCGCTTTTAAACTTAAAATAGTATAATTTCACATACTGTAATTATATTACAATTTAATAAAAAAAGAGAAGAACTTAACAAGGTTCTTCTCTTTTTTATGTGTAATTAGAGTTTCCACAATTGTAGATATGAGAGTTTATGAATATATCAAAAGGAAAGATGATGAACCTATTTACAAAGTGACGAGAAAATGACAAAACTGTAAGAATGCACGAATATTTGTAAGAAAGTTCGATGTTTTCTTTTTTCTTTTTTTATTAAAGTGAATAAGAAGAAAGCGGTGTCATAAGAGGTTGATATTTTAATATGCGTACAATAACCAAAACTATTTATGTAACGAAAGTATATGGCATTCCGTAAAACAACTTACTAAAAAGGAGGGAGTTGAAAATGACTTTTTCACAATTCAATATTGATAGTTTTCGAACAATTAATGATTTAGGTAAACAGTTTTCATTCCTAAACCCGGCCATCGTATTTTTGGCTGAATATATGGTATATATTTTTGCTTTAATTATTTTAGCTTATTGGTTTACTGGGTCCAGAAAAAGTAGAATGATGGTAATTCAAGCGATGGTTGCTTTTGTAATTGCTGAGGTAATCGGGAAAATAGCAGGGAAATTCCATCTAAATTATCAACCGTTTGCAGTATTGCCTGATGTTAATAAACTTGTCGACCATGCTGTAGATAATTCATTTCCTAGTGACCATACGATTCTCTTTTTTTCAATTTGTTTTTCGTTTTGGCTTGTTCGTAAAAAAACTGGATGGCTATGGCTTATACTTGCACTTTGTGTAGCAATCTCTCGAATTTGGGTAGGGGTTCATTATCCTTTTGATGTTGCAATTGGGGCTTTAATAGGATGTATTTCAGCGGTATTTTCGTATTGGTTAGTACCGAAATTATCTTTTATTAGGCAATTACTTACTCAATATGAAAGAGTAGAGAAACATGTTTTACCATCCAAAAACAATTCAAAGGAACTTTGAGTATACAAGTATAAAAAAGACGTTATCCTTTCCTAAAATTCTACAGAAAGGATAACGTCTTTTTCGTTTTATCGATATTGCAAAATATTAGATTGATAATGATGTATCGGGACCCCATAGTTAAATATAAGTTTCTTCAACTCTATCCAACCATTCAAAATAGCTTATTTTTTATTAAAGGGTTCACCTTTTAAAATGACGTGATTTCTATGTTTATCGTGTAGAAATTGCACAATAAATATATTTTTCATGTTACATACATTAAATTAAACTTAACCTCCTTTTCTTTTTCTATAAGTCCCTTAAATGGACAAACTTCTTACCGATATTCAAAACCGTTTACGCTTTTGGCTTGTTTTTTCGGTTTTTCTTGATTAGGCCAATGAATAAATAACTACACATAAACTCCTTATATCTCTAGATAAACTACCGATTAGCTCCATATAGACTCTAGATAACATATATAGAATACAAGTTATCAAGGAGGTAAGAAAAAATGAATTTTATAAAACGTGCAATTCTCAGTATGAAAAAAAGAATAGGAACATCATTAATTTTGATGGCAGTTTTTCTAATTGTTACAAATTTGGTTCTTTCAGGGTTCACAATCCAAAATGCATCAAAAAAAGCAGCTGATGCTGCAAGAAAAAAACTAGGTGCAGATGTTACTTTAAGTCTTGATTTTGAAAAATTAGGTCAAAAAGCTAGAGAAACTGGAGAAATGCCAAAACCGCCGCAGCTCAATATAAAAGAAACAGATCAATTAGCGAAGTCAAAATATGTAAAAGACTATAATTACATAACTAACACTTTCGGAATTTCTGATGAACTTAAACTAGTAGGAGCCTCAGATGAAGAAGAAGGCAAAGGTAAAGTGGGAATGGCGGCTGTACGAGGCGGTTCAAGCTCAGGTACAGAAATAGATATGAATGCATCTTTTACGATTGAGGGAGTTCGCAAGACAGCATTACAAGAAAGCTTTAAAAATGGAAAAAGTAAAATCATAGATGGAAAACCAATTACAGAACAGATGAAAGATCAGAATGTAGCTTTAATGGAAAAACGATTAGCGGAATTAAACAATTTGAAAGTAGGAGACAAAGTAAAAGTGCAATCAGGGGATAAGAAGGAAACCCTCGAGATTGAAATTATCGGTATTTACGAAACGAATGAGCAAGCAATGGGTCAACAGGCCCCTCCTATAATGGATCCAGCTAATAAACTATATATGCCGCATTCAACTATGAAAAAATTAGAAGTAGATCAAGGTATAAATAGTGTTCAAGTCGTGTATTTCTTGAATGACCCACAATACATTGATGCATTTAAAAAAGAAGCAAAAAAATCTAATATTGATTTTAATTATTTTAAATTAGATGCACATGATTCATTGTACAAACAAATGATTGGTCCTATCGAAAATATCTCTTCTACTTCTCAAATGATTATTTATATTGTATCGATTGCAGGTGCGATTATATTAGGGTTAATCATTATGCTATCAATTAAAGGGCGTCGTAAGGAAATGGGGATTTTGTTATCTATTGGAGAGAAAAAGTGGAAACTGATGGCGCAGTTCGTAGTAGAAGTAGTATGTATCGCTATTTTAGCATTTGGATTATCCATAACAACAGGAGCCAAAGTTTCTCAATTTATAGGGAATAATTTACTTTCGAGTGAAATTGCTACTGCGAGCGAAGAAACAGATACCTCGCAACATGGTACTGTAATGATGGCTGGGCCTGGTGGTACTCTACAACATCAAAAAGAAAATCCAATTGATAAAATTGATGTAAGTGTAACAGGAGAAGATGTAGGGAAAATGGGTGGAATTGGACTAGCTATTGCTATAATTGCAACGCTTCTTCCGGCATTATCTATTCTACGTTTAAATCCAAAACAAATTCTTTTAAAAGATGAATAAGGAGGCGCGATATGGAAACGATTTTACAATTTAAAAACTTGGATTATTATTATGAAAGTAATGGAAAAAATGTAGCGATACTAGACAATGTTAACTTTTCTTTTCAAAAAGGTCATTTCTACACAATTTTAGGACCATCCGGATCTGGAAAAACCACAACTCTAAGCTTAGGTTGTGGACTGGATGTCCCTAAAAATGGTTACGTACTGTATAATGGCAAAGATATTCGAAAAATTGGTTTGGATCGATACCGTAATCAAAATGTATCTGTAATTTTCCAATCTTATAATTTGATTACCTATATGACTGCTCTTCAAAATGTCCTAACAGCAATGGAAATTACAGGTGTCAAAGTGAAAAATAAGATGGTAAGGGCATTAGAATTATTAGAGAAAGTAGGACTCACAGAAGTTGAAGCGAAACGAAACGTCCTGCAACTAAGTGGCGGGCAACAACAACGTGTAGCAATTGCTCGAGCGTTATCTTGTAATGTTGATTTACTTATTGCAGATGAACCGACAGGAAACCTCGACGAAGAAACGGCAATGGATATTATAGAACTGTTTCAAGAACTTGCACATAAAGAGAATAAATGTATTATTGTTGTAACGCATTCACAGGAAGTTGCTAAAAAATCAGATCGTGCAGTGTATTTAAGTAAGAAGAAGTTGGTCGTAAACCAAATCTAATACAAACATCTTAGCTTTTTAATTCACATAATTTTCAAATATCACTCATTTCAAAAGCTTATATTTGATATATAATAAAATCAAGCCATAATCAAAATGGTCTCCCTGTATTGAATGTTACGTTATTTTGTTGTTTCCTTTTTAACTAAATTTGAAAAAGAACTTGTAGGATATTCTACAGGTTCTTTTTGCTATGATCAGTTACCTATATTATTGAAGAATTACATATAAAAAACGGGACAGTAATTAGATCTATGATCTAATTACTGTCCCGTTTAACTGTTTATCTGCATAGTTATTGAAGAATTAAACCTATTATCATAATTAAACTAAATACTATCATCCAGCCAAATGCACAATAGCCGAAGATTCTAATCCATTTAGGTAATTGATTCATGTTAATTTTATTTGTGGGAACTCCTTGCATAGAAAACATCATTTTTTGATCTCTATCTCTATTATTTTGTTGTTCATACATAACATCATCACCTTTCTAGAACTATTGTGTTTATAGTATACCTGCCTAAAGAAATTATGTATAGAATAGAAGGAGCTAACTTACATCTAATGTAAAAAAAGTTTAATTGTCCATGTCTCTAAGTGCTAACCATTTGGAATAAAGAAGTAATGTATCAGTTATACTATGTAATATTTCTTCATTACTAAACATGGTGGTAAGTATGAATAAGCAAACAATTACTTTATTTCAAGTTTCTATGATACTCATTGGTAGTATTGGGATAATTAATCATGTCATTATGATTCCTATGTTATTAGATACATCAGGTAGAGATTCGTGGATCTCTATCATATTAGTAAGCATCCTATACTTGCTTTGGATTTCAATAATATTCATCATATATAAAAAAATAAAAAATGAACATTTGTTTTTGTGGCTAAAAAATAATTTCGGGAAATTCAGTGTATATCCAATCATATTCATAGTTGCACTTTATTTAATAACGATTGGTGTCGTTGCACTAAAAGAAACCTTAACCTTTTTCTCTTTTTATTTACCAGAAACACCTCACTTTGTATTAGGAATACTTTTTTTGTTGATTTGTCTCTATAATGCTACAAAAGGAATTCAATCTATTGCACTTACAACAGGTGTTTTGTTGCCAATTGTATTTTTACTTGGTTTTTTTGTAATGTTTGCAAATGTTCCACATAAAGATTATTCTTTACTTCAGCCAATGATGGAAAATGGAATGAATCCAATATTTAGGGGGATGGTTTATCCTGCAGCAGGATTTCTAGAATTAATTTTTATTCTTTTTTTACAACATCATATTTGTTCAAAAGTAAAATTATATCAATTGATTGCTTTAGGTATTGTTATTATTGGTATCACAATAGGCCCAGTTATGGCAGCTATTATAGAATTTGGTCCTTTCGCAGCAGCAAACCAACGATATCCAGCATTTGAAGAATGGAGACTTGTGTCAATAGGAAGGTACATTGAAAATTTAGACTTTCTCTCCGTGTATCAGTGGCTTGTAGGGATCTTTATTCGTCTATCGCTTGTTGTTTTTCTCATTCCAGAATTGTTATCAATTACAAATCGGAAAACAAGAAATCGGGTTATGTTTGCAATACTTTCATGTATTTTAGTAATAAGTATACTACCCATCAGTGACTCTAGTTTCTATTGGTTTGTATCTCAAATTGTTTTGCCAGTTTCAGCAATAGGACTATTTTTGTTTTCTATATTACTAATGGTGTTTGTATGGGTTGTTAAATTTAAGAAAAGCTCTTGAAAGAGTATGAGTATATAATTTATATGAGGTTGCTGAGTTTGAAGGAGACAACGTAGATGAACAAACGAGTAGAATTAAACGAGAAGGTAATACTAGAGTGGTTTGAAGGATGCAACGATGTAAAAATAATAAAGCATGAATTGGACGAGGAAGAAAAAACGAGTTCAGTATTGTTTATGTATTGTCAAAACTTAATTGATAATACAAAATTAAAACAAGCCACATCATCTCAAGTTTGCAAAAAGCTTTTAAGTAATTCTATAGAAGAATTTAACCTTTCAACATTAATTCCTCAGTTATCAGTAAAAAAATTAGATATAGTAAATTCGAATGAAACTATATCTAAAATTATATTTGAAGGTAACCTCCTCATTATTTTTGAAGAATATAAACAAGGGTATATAGTTGATATTGCCCAAATACCTACAAGATCAGTTGAGCAAACAAATACAGAGATGACCATTCGTGGTGGACGTGATGGATTTGTTGAAGAGTTAAACACAAATATAGGATTAATTAGAAAAAGGCTAAAAACAAGTTCTCTTAGTTATGAAGAATTTATTATTGGAGAAAGAACACAAACTAAAGTAGCCCTCTTGTATTTAAAAGATATTGCATCCCAAGATATCATTAATCAAGTTCGATTAAAATTAAGACAAATTAAAATAGATGGGATTGTTTCAAGTGCACAGATTGAAGAATTAATTACAAACAATCAATTTAGTGTATTTCCTTTAGTTGAATATACAGGACGTCCTGATTATGCTGTGAATTGTTTGTTGTATGGGCGTTTTATTTTATTAGTCGAAGGGTCACCGACAGCCACTATTGCTCCAGTTACGTTTCCTTTTTTTGTGAATACATCTGAAGATCAAGATTTTTTCTATATATTCGGTAGCTTTGTACGGCTTGTAAGTCTTTTGGGGATAGCAATTTCTATATTTCTTCCAGGAATTTGGATAGCATTAATTACATATCATCCAGATCAGATTCCCTATACGTTGTTAGCTACATTAAGCTTATCAAGAGAAGGGATTCCTTTTCCTGCTCCTTTAGAAGGGCTAATAATGATGACCTTATTTGAAGTTTTGAGGCAAGCAGGATTGCGTGTTCCTGCGGTATTTGGTCAAACATTATCTGTGGTAGGGGGATTGATTATTGGACAAGCCGCTATTAGTGCTGGAATTGTTTCAGCATCTATGGTCATTATAATAGCAATCTCGGTTGTTTCGACATTTGCTTTAACTAATCAGTCGGTAACAGGGATAATAAGTATATTGCGATATATAGTATTTGTAGTGTCTTCTTTATTAGGTATAGTAGGATTTATCTTCTGTGTTCTTGTGATGGCGATACATGTAGTGAATTTACGATCTTTTGGAGTCCCATTCTTTACACCATATTCACCCCCTGTATTTAAAAGTATGCTAGCAGCCACATTTAGAATTCCTTTCACGTATATGAAAAAAAGACCTGAAGAATTGCATACGCAAGATAATACAAGGAAAAGAGAGAGTACAGATGAAGAAAAATAAAAGAATAGTTGTATTTCTTTTTATGATGTGTACGTTTCTAACAGGGTGTTGGGATCAAAGAGAGTTGCATCACGTTCTATATATAAATAGTCTAGGTATCGATTTTAAAGATAATAATTATATCATCCGTCCGCAATTTATTAATTTCTCTAACATAGCTAAACAAGAAGGGAGCACTACCCGTAATTATAGCCAGGCCTATATTGGAAAGGGAAAAGGCTCCATTTTAGATGAGGCAGCATTTGATTTTTATAAGGGGGCTCAACAAGAAATCTCATGGGAGCATCTCAAAACAATTGTTGTAACAGAGCGATTTTTAAAACATGGTGACATAAATCAATTTAATGATTTTTTCTCTCGTTTTTTTCAATTTCGAGATACTATGTGGATATTTGGAACTAAGGAACCTTTAGAAAATATATTAGCGAACAATAATATTTTAAATATTTCTCAATTATATACAATCATTAATTTACCAAAAGAGATAACCAAGCAATATACAATAATAGATCCTTTACCTTTATATAAATTTCAAAGAAATTATTATGAACCTGGGATGACAACTCGTATTCCTTTCTTAGCTACGACTAAAGCATATTGGAAAAAAGGGCATACATCATTTCCAATGTTAAAATTTAGTGGTTATGGTTTTATAAGTGATAAATCCTATATAAATCATTTAAACAGCCATGATATTGCTGGGATTCGTTGGACGGATGGAAATACGAAACGAGCTCCATTACTTTTAAAATTTAATCAGAAAATTATTGGACATATAGTATTGAAAAACCCGAAGATAGATACAAAACATTTTGTGAAAAATGGAAAGTTACGCATACTTATGAACATCCATTTCGATGCTGATATTTTTCAATTAATACACTCTATGCCCGTAAATGATATTAAAAAAATTGCAGAGGCCCAAGTTGAAAAAGAAATTAAAACAACGTACCGAAAAGGAATCGAAAGAGGGATTGACACGTATCAGTTATCACATTCTTTATATCGTCAGAATAATAAATTATGGAAAAAACACGAAAAAGAGGGAGGGGTATTTCTTCAAAATAAAGAATTAGATTTAAATGTCTCGATTAATATAGCTACAAATGGAAAATCTAAAAATAAGCGTAATATGATTGAGCATTAGAATGGTTGAAAGTGAAAGGAAACATAAAATATTAACTCTAAATAAGTGATTCGAACGTGAAAGACCATTCTGTATTTTCATGTTTGGTTTGTTTCGATGGTTCGGATTGAATATTACTATTAGAACAGCCTATAAGCGTTACACATGAAAGTAATACTACAGGTAGTATCTTTTTATAATGTGCAATGTGAAAAAACTTCTTTGAAACTATCATATATTTTCAATTTCTTTCAAGAATATATGGATTTTGTATAGGTTTTTACATACCTATACAATTAACAAATGCACTGGATAGCACTCCTCTTGTACAAAATGAGAGGACTACCAAGAACACCTTTTTTATACTTAATAGACAATCTTAGTAACACATTTGTTCCATTTATGATTAAGCTTTTTAATATATCTATTATCTTTGTTTTTAAGCATCGCAAACTCCATTTTTTTGCACTCCATTTAAATTAATATGGATTTAGAGTGAGTTTTTCTTGTAACGGGAATTTCAATTGGATAGCGCATATATAACAACCTCGTCTCGGATAGAATAAGGAATAACAACTACTGATTTCATTTTAAAGTTGGATGGTAGAAATAAAGAGCTTAAAAAACGAAAAGTCCCCCTAATTGATTCCTAATAAGATTATACTTGCTACAAAAACAAACAAACTCGCCATACTAAGAGGGGAGTTTGTTTGTTTGTTTTTTAGATAAAGGAATGTTCATGCAAAATTGCACACTATGTTCCATATTTTTTATAGTATACTTTATATTTAACGTTTCAAGAATTTGTTTAACAATATATAGTCCCAAACCACTTCCCCCAGTATTTCGATTCCTTGATTTTTCAATTCGATAAAATGGTTTGAAAATTTGTTGTATATCTTCATCTTTAATATTGACACCTGTATTTATAATTTGCATTTTGATTTGACCATGTTTAGAATCATTATTTAACTTGATATAGACTTTTTCATCATGTGGTGAATACATAACTGCATTATGGATAATATTTTTACATGCTTTTTCAAATAGAACACGATCTGTATAAACAGAAAAGTCAGAGTCAATTTCTTTTATTATTTGGATGCTTTTTTGAGAAGCGAAAAATTCGAGATCTTTTGTGATTGTACCTAATAACTTTGAAAGATTAACTTCTTCTATTTTTAGTTTAAAAGTGTGTTGTTCTAACTTTGACATACTTAAAATTTCACGAACTAATTGTTGCATACTTTCAATAATTTGATGATTTTTCTTTAAATATTGATCACGATTTTGATAAGGGCCAATATTGTATATCATCCCTTCTAAGTACCCTTTCATTACAGTAAGAGGGGACTTTAATTCATGTGCTACAATCGCAAAAAACTCTCTGCGTTTTGTTTCTATTTCTCTTTCTTTTTCAATATCATTTTTTAGTTGTTCATTTGCTTTTTTTAAATCGAACATAGCTTGTTGTAAGTTAATAGACATGTCGTTCAAACTATTAGATAACTCTCCTAACTCATCTGTAGAGCGAACCTCAATTTTTTCGGAGAAATCTAAATTTGCCATCTTTTGTGCACCTTCATTAATATAAATTAGTGGCTTTGTAATAAACCTGGAATAGAAATAAGCACTCCCTATACCAATTACGAGCACAATGATACTAATATAGGGGAGAAAGCGCACTAATACCTGCGAAGCTTCATCAATCGGTTGAAATGTTGCGAACACTACAAGCGTTAAACTACCATCTTGGAATTGAATTGGTTCCGTAACATTATATGAATTGCTAATGGTACCTGCATTCTCAAATCGTGTGGCTTTAGTAACTACTGTTGTTTGTGTACCACTTTGAATAAAAGAAAATGAAGGCGAGTAAATAATTACTCCTTCTTTATTTTGAAGCGAAAGCATCGCGTTATTTTTTTTTGCGTATTCATCAAAAAGTGGTATCGCATCTTGAAACGTAAGATTTTTGGACTTATCAATTATTTCTTTTATCCCTGTTTGAAGTTGATCTGTTTTGTATTGCTCATAAAACGTAGGAAGAAAGAAATATAAAGTTAAATAAATCAACACTGCAAAGGATAACAAAATGAGGGATGTAGTCATAAAGAGTTTATAAGTAATTCGTTTCATCTTCATGATTTTTAAAATTTTATTCATCAACTTTATAACCAATACCCTTTATTGTTTTAATGTAGGGGATAGCTAGTTTTTTACGTAGGTTTTTAATATGTGTATCAATTATTCGTGTTTCTCCAAAATAATCGTATCCCCAAACTTTCTCTACGATATTTTCTCTTGTCAGTACTTTTCTCTCATTTTGAAATAGTAGTTGTAGAATTTCGAACTCTTTTGTCGTTAAGAAAATTTCAACATCATCTACATATACTCGATATGCATCAACATCAATGCGTACTTCTTTAAATATCAAATGATTATTTACATTGTTATCATAACTTCTTCTAAGTACAGCTTCGACTCGTCTAATCAAAACATGAAACGAAAAGGGTTTTGTTATATAATCATCAATCCCAAGATCGAACCCTTTCATTTGATCTTCCTCTTCTTCTAACGCAGTTAGCATAATAATTGGTATGTTTGACTGACTTCGAATCATTTTAGCAACTTCAAATCCATTAAGATTGGGCATCATTACATCTAGAAGAACTAAATCAAAGGATTGCTTATTAAATTGTGTCATACCCTCTAGTCCATCTGAAGCAACTACCACTGTATACTGTTGTGTCATTAAAAATTGTTTAATTAATTCCTGAATTTCCTGATCGTCCTCAACCACGAGGATATGATAGTTTTTCATAATATCACCTCTGGTAGTCATTATAGCCGTACTATCTGTAGTTTATGTGGAGATACAATAGGAAACTTTATAAGACGTTTAACGTATTAACTCCATTTTCAAGATTGTGTATTCTCCGTAAAAAGGATTATTACCGATCTTCCTTTTTTATGGGGGGATATTTGTGTGCTTGAAAAAACTTATCATATAAAAAGTTGAACGATTAATATTTACGAAAAACTAATGTATAATAATGTAAATTACATGTAGTTTTTTTTAACTGTTTGAAAATACACTTTCGATACTTTACTAGAAGGGAGATGAGTTTAAATATAAAAGAAGCAAGCGAAATTCTAGAGCGTACGCCACAAACTTTGTAGTTTTTTTGCTAATTTAGTAAAGGTCTAAGATGCGAACTAAGGATTATTTAAATCATGTGAGAAAGGTTGTGAATTTATTTAATGGGTTATAAAGCTATGCTGTTTGATTTAGATGATACGTTACTTAATAGGGATAAGGCAGTAGATAAATTGTTTTTATTTGTTTTAGAAAAGTGTTATGAGAATGTTAGTGATACAGTTAAAAACAATATGCTACGAAAATTTAAAGAATATGATAAAAGGGAATACGGCATGAGTGATAAAACGATAGTTTTAGAATCATTGTTTGATGAATTCCCACCAAAGTATAGGTTACAACGCAATTATATCCAAGATTTTTGGAATCATAATTTCCCTAAATGTTTTTCAATAGACAAAAATACTATTCATTTCTTACATCATATAAAGAAGCACTTTGAAGTTGGAATTATAACAAATGGCTCAACTCAAAGGCAAAAGGCTAAAATAAGTAACACGAATTTAAACAATTACTTTGATACGATCATTATTTCTGAAGAAGTGGGATTTAGTAAACCTGATAAGCGTATATTTGAACTAGCATTAAATAAGCTTAATGTACAACCAGAAGATGTATTATTTATTGGAGATGACTTAGAAAAGGATATTGCTGGTCCTCAAAATGTAAATATAAAAGGGATATGGTTTAATCCTCATAGAATCACAAATAAGACTGAAATAAAACCGTATTCTGAGATTGACACTTTTGATAGTTTATTAAGTTATATTACTCCGCATTTTTTTTATAATAAGTAAAAATATTGCGGAGTAATGAATTTTTATATTCTAAACAAATAATTAAGAAAGATTTCATTTACCGCATTGTAAGTAAAAACAAAGAAACACTTAAAGTTTTACTTAAGGGCAGTGACTTTATGGAAACACTCATTACTGGTAAATGTTTAAGAAATAAACAAACTAAAAATACAAGTAAGGAATGTATTCTTAATCTCGCATTGCCCCCGCTTCTCGAGAAGTCATTGCTCCTTGTCCTGCTCTTACATCATTTTGAATTTCTTGTTTTACTTTTTGCGCATCAGTTGTAGCAAAATCTGATTTCATATTAGAAGCAGACTTTATAGCTTTTTTAAGGTGTTGCATACAAACCCTCCTCAATTTAATACTTTACAAACTTATTATTTACAAAAATACACTCTTCATCCCACGAATAGTTAAACACATTTTATTTAAAGTAAAGTGGGAATTATAAAAAGAAGAGTAAGGACAAGTGACAAGGGTTTGAATATGATTACATGCAGCGGAAAAATCTATTCAATATAGACGCTTTGTACAGAAAATTACCCCATAAGGCATTTATACAAGGCAAGAAACAAGAATAAGAAACGCTAATGATGTATTGGTGGCTACATGATATGGATGGAGACAATGGTTATTGGAAAGAGTATTTAGCGACAACATATCCTGAAGTGTTTGCATAAAAAAACCTCCAAATGGAGGCTTTTTTATTTAAGTAAAAAGTAAATTAAAGTAATAATTATATCTTCCCTTTTTCATGTCACTCATGATTATATACATTCTATACAATGTAGAAGAACTGATGTTTGTGTTAAACTAAGAAATGAACAAAGGGGGAGTTTTCTTGAACAATTATAATGATACGATCCGAAATTTAGACAATATAGTTTACAAACCTATTAATTTAATGATAACGAATGTAAAAGAAGAAAAGCAAAACGTAGAATATGCAGGATGTATATTTCACTTAAATAACAAAACCATTCGTTTTAGAAAATCAAAAATTACTCCTAATAAAATTGGTCAATTTGTTTCTTTTTGGGAGAAAGATGACAATATGCAAAATCAAGCGTTTTCTTATGACGCTGCTCCTGACTTATTAGTTATCAATTGTATAGATGATAATAAACTAGGACAATTTATTTTCCCAAAAGAGATTCTTCTTAAGGAAAAAATCTTGAGAACACAAAACCAAAAAGGCAAGATGGCTATGAGAATTTATCCTATATGGGATAACCCTGTCAGCAATCAAGCTAAAAAGAGCCAAATGTGGCAGCTTCAGTATTTTGTTGATTTAAGCGATCATAATAATTTACCTATAGACAAACTATTACATTTGTATTCGTAGCTTCTTATCTTAAGTAATCTTGTTGGTTAGAATTTTTGTACCGGTACAGTTAAACGAAATGTACATTGTTTCAGTACCCTATCAAAATTACAATCAGTATATACTATTTTAACTTATACATTTTAAGGGGTGCTGACTATGACAAGTCTACAACATAAGCTTTTTACAAGATTGAATTTTGCAAAGCGTACTGAAGTGAAATTTGAGGAATTAAATACAATTCTCTTTGCATTTGCACACACTATACCATTTGAGAATTTAGATGTTATAGCACGTAATACGAATACAATTACTATGGAAAATTTACAGGATAAAATTTTAACTAGATCCCGCGGTGGACTTTGTTATGAATTAAATACTCTTTTTTACTACTTTTTAAAAGATTGTGGTTATGATGTACGACTCGCATTAGGTACCGTATATAAAAATGATATAAAGGCATGGGCACTTGAGGATGGACATATAACGATTATTCTAAATTATGATAACGTACGATACGTAATTGATGTAGGTATCGCTTCATTAGTACCTCTAGTCCCGGTACCTTTTACTGGTGAGCCTGTTTCTTCTAAAAATGGTACGTATCGAGTGAGACGAAAAGATACGAGTAAAGGGAATTACGTTCTAGAAAGAAAAGATACGAACGGTGAGTGGAAAGTATGTCATGCTTTTTATAATCGTATCATTGATGAGGCAGTAGTGTATGATGTTCAAAAAAGAGTAGTAGAAGATGAGAAATCTATTTTCAATAAAGGACCGATTGCAGTCAAATTGACGGAATCTGGCCATGTCTCTTTAACCAATACTAGTTTCACTGAAATAGTTCATGGTGAAAAAACGAAACGTGAAATTACAGAAGATCAATATAGAGAGCTTTTATATACTTTATTTGCTATTGAGTTATGATAACACAAATAGCTAGCCGGTTCTTGTTCAGAACCGGCTATTTTATTAATTTTAATTTAAAACAACTATTAAAGTTTGATTTTCTTAATAGATATAATACACTAGAACAGTATGAAAAATTATAAACAGTGAATTTTGAATGTAAAGGAAGATTTTCATGTCAATTATCGATAAATTGAAACTTAATAAGTATACGAATATGGTTGTTATTAATGAACCAAGTGATTACGAAGTTTTTAAAGGAAAAGAAACTGTATTTTCAAAAGAACACGATGCCATTTTTATTTTTGTAGAAACACTGGATGAAATGGTGAAACAAACGAATTATATTATTAGTAATGAAGAATTATTAATTGAAAAAGGATACGTATTCTTCGCATATCCGAAAAAAGGTAATTCTCGCTACAGTACGTTTATTCACCGTGATGAGATGTTTCCAGCATTAAACGTTGGAGAAGATGGATATGTGGGAGAAAGCGATATTAAATTTGCGCGAATGGTAAGTATGGATGATGTTTTTACTGTTGTAGGTTTAAAGCGTGAGAAGAAAAAAGCGACAAAAACGCCTGCAATGAGCCAATGTGTAGCTGATTATGCAGATCGAATTCAAGATGTTGAAGCTTTATTAGCAAATCACCCAAATGAACTTAAATTTTATCAAAGTTTAACACCTGGATACAAAAAAGATTGGGCACGTAATTTATTTTCTGTAAAACAAGAAAAAACACGTGAAAAACGTCTTGAGAAAATGATTGAAATTCTTTCGCAAGGATATAAAACAATTGAATTATTTCGTAAAAAGAAAAAGTAAGGCTAGGCAATTCATAATGATGCAACAATTAATTGCATTTGGCACATTGAAAAAAGGATTCCTTTCAGTATACTAAAGTATGTTCTTATATTTAAATAATTAGCAAAAGAGAAAAGGTGTTTGAAATGAAATCGTATATTGTAGTTGGAGCGGGTATTTTAGGAGCGTCTACTGCTTACCATCTTGCTAAGGCTGGCGCGAATGTTATTATCGTGGATCGTCAACAAGTAGGTCAAGCAACAGATGCAGCAGCAGGTATTGTCTGTCCATGGCTTTCGCAACGTCGTAATAAAGCATGGTATAAAATCGTTAAAGGCGGTGCACGTTACTATTCTTCGTTAATTCAGCAATTAGAAGATGACGGTGAAACGGACACAGGTTATAACCGTGTAGGTGCAATTAGTTTACATACCGATGAGAAAAAACTTGATCAAATGGAAGAGCGAGCGTACAAACGTCGTGAAGATGCCCCAGAGATTGGTGAAATCACTCGCTTATCAGCTGAAGAAACAAAAAAATTATTCCCAGCATTATCAGAAGAATTTAGTTCTGTTTATATTAGTGGTGCTGCAAGAGTAAATGGAAGATTATTACGTAATGCATTAATAAGCGCTGCGAAAAAACATGGTGCAACTTTTATAAAAGGAGATGCAGTATTAGTCCGTGAAGGTAATCATATTACGGGAGTTATAGTAAACGATGAAACTATTTTAGCAGAAAAGGTTATTGTAACTGCAGGTGCATGGGCGAACGAAATCTTAAACCCTTTAGGAATTAATTTCTTAGTTACGTTCCAAAAAGGACAAATTGTTCACTTGCAAATGGAAAATACAGCAACAGAAAATATGCCAGTTGTTATGCCGCCAAATGATCAATACATTTTAACATTTGACAATGGCCATGTCGTAATTGGTGCAACACATGAGAATGATACTGGTTTCGATCACCGTGTAACGGCTGGTGGTTTACATGAAGTATTCCATAAAGCATTAACAGTTGCACCTGGCTTAGAAGATGCTACTATGCTTGAGACGAGAGTTGGATTTAGACCGTTTACTCCAGGATTCTTACCTGTTATTGGACCGCTTCCTAACTTAGACGGTATTCTTGTTGCAAACGGATTAGGAGCTTCAGGTTTAACTGCTGGTCCATATTTAGGTTCAGAACTCGCTAAATTAGCGCTAGGACAACCAATTGAATTAGATTTAAACGATTATGACGTTGCAGGCGCAATTGAATAACACCGGGTATGAAAAAAATACACTAAGCAAATTTGATAGAAAATAAGCGTTTTTTTCTTCGTGAAGAATTGGACAGTTTATGAAAAATAAAATTCTTCAAAAATAGAGGGCTGACACCATAAACCTGCATTATTAATGTAGAATTATGATGTCGGCTCTTTATTCATATGTATTTAAAGCTTTTTTTCGAGAGGAGGTTAAGCAATGAGAGCACCATATCAAGTATTAATATTTCCTTATATAAAAAATTACGATTCTATTCAATATGCGATTTTCAACCGAAGTGATTATGGTTATTGGCAAGGCATAGCTGGTGGTGGAGAAGACGGTGAGATTCCTATTGAATCAGCAAGACGTGAAGCGTTTGAAGAGGCTGGTATTACAAGAGAATGTTCATATATACAATTAGATTCTGTGTCTTCACTACCAGTAGAGGATGTAGTTGGAGGATTCCTTTGGGGAGATGACGTTTATGTAATAAAAGAATTTTCTTTTGGAGTTAAAGTACCTACAAAAAACATCTCATTATCTAAAGAACACTTACATTATAAATGGTTATGCTTTGAGGAAGCCGTAACGTATTTGAAGTGGGATAGCAATAAAACAGCATTGTGGGAATTAAACAAAAGACTATTAAATCAATAAAAGTGTTAGCTAACAACGATAGTAGAAGAACAAGAATTGAACACTACTAAAAATCAAACATGGATTTGGCATGGTCAATGAACCAAGAGAACTTGCACTAAGAAAAGCTCTATACAGTTGCCTCTGAAAAAATGAAAATAGTTAGAATTATTTTTTTGTTGTATGGTTTTTGGCTCTGAATAGCGGAATACATATTAAGTATTCAACAGTTCAAATAAAACGAGCCATCTTTTTAATTGAAGAAGAAAGATGACTCGTTTTATGCTAAAATTCGCTTAGTGTATATTTTCGTTAAAATGTGGGTAAGCCCCTTTTAGCAAAACCGGAGTGGAAATGATGAGTGTAAATTGTTTTGTGGGATTGATAAAGGATGAATTATTAAAAGAGGTAATCATAAGAAGTGAGGATGAATTTGAGCCTGTAGTAGTTAAAGATATTCCTAGACTTTGGAAGTGTTTAGGGAAAGGTAATTATGCCGCAGTATTCATGCATAGCAAATACAAAGATTGGGTAGTGAAAGTTTACGCGCGAGAAGGAGAAGGAATTGAAAAAGAGTCAGAAGTATACCGCAGAATCGGAAATCATCCTTCTTATTCAAAGCTTATATATAAAGGAGAAAATTTTATAGTATTGAAACGTTTAAAAGAAATTACCTTATACGATGCTATTCATAAAGGAATTAAAATTCCTAAGCAGGTAATCCTTGATATAAATAAAGCTTTAGAGTATGCAAGGAAACAAGGATTAACTCCTTGTGATGTTCACGGAAAAAATGTGATGATGGAAAAAGGAAGGGGATATGTAGTCGATGTATCTGATTTCTTAAAAACAAAAGAAGATAGTAAGTGGAGAGACCTAGAAAAGGCATATTTTACATTTTATTTGCCTTTCATTTATAAATTGCCTTTCCCTGTTAAAATACCGTATTTTATGTTAAACATTGTTAGACGTTCGTATAGAAAATATAAGAAACTTAAAAAGAAATTCGAATTGTAAAAAGATCACATACTTATAAGTGGACCACTAGTAAACAAAAGGACCGTACATTTCTAAAATATACGGTCCTAATCTTATATATTTTTTTATTAGTTATTTCACTATCAATTCCAAAACGAGATATTTTGAATAAATGAAACCGTCAAAATAAGTGTTGATGCGGAACCAGTAGTTAATAACATTACTATTTTTCGTCCATTCTGTTCTTTTGAAGGTTTTATAAGTTCTGTAATCAACACAATCCATATTATTATAGAAACTATAGAAATAATATTTATAGACATATGTAACACATCCCTTCGTGTTTTTACATAAACATTTCTTTTTTTATAAATCAAAAGCAGTGTAACAATAAAATATGTATAGCATTACAAATCAATATTTTCCTGTTAAACCACCTTTTTTAAATAGAAATACGACTGATAAAACGATAACAACAGCCTTCAAACTGCCCCAATATGGATAAATAGCATGATCTGTAAGATTAGCATGCTGAAAAATGTTCTCTAATCCAAAAATCCCAATAATGACCGCTAAAAGAAAAGCAGCTTTTCCAATAGTTGTATTACGATAGAGGGTAAATAAATATAGTGCAAATATAAGTGGTAAGATGATTTGTAGTAAAAGTGTCATAAGTAGCCCCCTAGTTTATTTATAATTACATTATATACAGAATTGTAATAAAAAGGAATGCTACTTATTTGATACTAATGAGATCACTCTAATCATACTCTTCTATTAAAAAGAATATAAAGGGGTGTAAAGTTAATTGACAAAAGTTAAGGTTCATTTACGACCCATTGTTCATAACATAAATTTACCGACTGTCATAAAAACAGCAATACTTCCAGGTGAATCAGTTGAAAGACTATTTATCGCAACCCAATTAGGAGAGGTGTTTTACATAGGAGACGGAGATATAAAGACATTTTTAAATATTCGTCACCGAATTATTAAATTAGGTACATTTGAAGAAGGTGTTGCTAGTAGCGGCTATGATGAACGTGGATTGCTTGGACTAGCATTTCATCCACAATTTAATCATAACGGTTTATTTTATCTTCATTATTCAGTAGCTGGAACTCAAGGACCCGGTGCACTTTCTGAACAATTTAAACCGAATCCTTGTGACCCGAAAACGTTAAACTTAAAGTGGACAAATAGAGATACGCAATATGATCATATTGATACAATTGAAGAATGGATTTTACAATCAAACGGGCAACCTCAAAAACGAAGAACATTACTTAATATAAAACGCCCATTTTTTAATCATAATGGAGTAAATACTTTAAATTTTTCTCCAGAAACGGGAAAACTTGTTTTTACAAATGGAGATGGTGGGTCGGGTTATGATCCGTTTAATTTAAGTCAAGATGATTTAGAAATAGCGGGTAAAATAATTGAAATCGATGTAAGTAGAGATACATTCATAAATAATCCCCCAGTCGTTACACGCTTTAATGAACTTCCTCTATCTATACAAGAAACACTTACATTAATTGCGAAAGGTGTTCGTAATATAACCGGTATTTCATTCCAAAGATTTTATAATCAATATATCAAATACGCCGGTAATGTCGGGCAAGATATTGTAGAGTCTATTTTCTCATTTGTTCAATATAAACCAATTCCGGTTACCGAACTTATTAAAATGCATGTAATGAGATTGACTTCTAATCAAGATGGATTTATTAATTTTGGTTGGAGAGGATGGGAAGGAGAATTACCTACTTCTTTTATACAGCACTGTGCTGATAATCCTACTTTAGATGAGAGAACAATGGTTTATTATAATGAAACAATAGAATTATCCGCAAAGCGTATGCAGCCACTCATTAGTTATTTTCATAAAGACCCGAGACCAGATAAGTTTGGAGGAACTTCACTTACAGGCGTTCAGCCATATATGGGAACTGCAATCCCAAATTT
The DNA here is from genome assembly GCF_007363175.1 of Bacillus sp. BD59S. Lineage (NCBI taxonomy): Bacteria > Bacillati > Bacillota > Bacilli > Caryophanales > Bacillaceae > Bacillus > Bacillus sp. BD59S. The sequence goes on along the minus strand of NZ_CP034686.1, from coordinate 2,402,431 downwards.
ATATGGTAGCGTTGTATTTACTGATCTTGCTAAGAAAGAAGAGTCCCGGCCACCAGTTAAAGGTGTTTTAGCATATATTAAAGCTGGTACAGACGGTAAACATACTGACTTTCATGTTATTGAAACCAATTATGATTTTGGTACGCAAGCAGCTTATTATATGAGTTTAGGAACAAATTTGGATCAAACTAGGTTATATTTAGGAGTTTACGGTTCTATGAAAGTAACTGATTTTAACAAAGGTACCATTTTTGAAATTATTCCTTAACACGATATACACTCGTAGTTTAATAATATAAAGAATTCACTTTGTTTTAAAACGTACAATTTATCCCCCTAAAAGCCTTTTATTGTATAGTAACTCATAACAAGTAGAAAGCAGCTCATAAACCAATAGTGTATGAATAAGATAGAAAGTGATGAATTAGATATCTTTAGGGGGAATTTTGATGAATCGGTTTGTACGTTATTGGTGCCAACTTATGATAGAGAATGATACGAACTTTGTTCATAAAAGAAAATTGTCCCTAGCAAATAAGTTAGTCATAACTGCTTTAATGAGTGCTTTGGCCACCATGTTTCAAGCAGCTGGAAACTTAATTCCTGGTATAGGATTATTCATTAGTCCTTTTGCGACATTACCAATTTTTTTGGCTATTTGCTACTCTATTCGTGAGGGAGTACTCTCTTATCTTCTTACTATTTTCCTATTATTTATTATTGAGCCTAGTGAACTAATTGTATTTCCCTTTACTACAGGCTTATTAGGTATAGCTTTAGGATTTTCCTTTATACAATTTAAGAGGAGAATTTGGGTGATTTCCTTTTCTGCGATTTGTCTACTTATAGGAATTATGATTGTTCTAGATCTTTTCCGTTTTCCCGTACTTGGTCCTGCTATTCATACAACTATGGATATAAAAATTATTTTATCTATATTTATACTGAGCTTTCTATACTGCTGGATCTATACAGGGCTTTGTAGAATATTGTTGAATAGAGTATATAGAGTATGATTTTAACACTTGTATAGAATGGAGACTTAAAACATGTATAACGTTGCAATTAGGAGACCAAATTTGGATGATTTAGAGGAACTTCACTTATTTTTCCGTATAGTTATTACGAATACATATAAAGACGAAGGATTATCACAACTATTGGATGACATAGAAAATGAAATTAACATGAAAAAGCAATATTTGAAAACAGATTTTGATAGTAATGGAGAAAAACGTTACTTTTTATTAGCAATTGATACAAATAACGATAAAATCATTGGAACAATTGAAGTTGGTCCAGCAAGTACTTTGATTACTAGTTGTACAGGTGGTGTACTTAAGGATTTGTATGAAATAGGAACTGTATTTATACTTCCAGAGTATCAAAGAAAGGGTATCGGGAGTTTACTGCTACATACAATGTTTCTTACGTTACTTAGCAGAGGAATAACAGAATTCTGTTTAGATAGTGGATACAGAAAAGCGCAAAGTATATGGACAAAGAAGTTTGGAGAGCCTAGTTATGTACTGAAAGATTATTGGGGAGAATCAAGTGATCATATGATTTGGAAGAAGAGTTTACATGATACACCTATAATATTTGAATTATAAAATGAAATATGCCTCTGAACGTAGCTTTTCTTACATATGTATGCTATTATTTATCTTTATAATAAAAGAGGACGTGAATGAACTTGATTAAAATTAGTATCCCTGAAGTTGATGTTACAATTACTGAACGTAAACAAGTTATTAAAGGAGACGAGCCAAGAATTACGCCAATCAATGGTTTTATCGATTTCCACTTGTTCCCTAGAGATAAAGGCGGCATTTTTATGTTTTACAATATTAATGACGAACTACTTTTCGTAGGTAAAGCTCGTAAAATTAGACAACGTATTAAGAAGCATTTCGAAGACAATGTTTCACCAATTAAAAATCACCGTGATGAAGTATACCGCATTGATGCATGTATCGTAGAAGATCCAACAGAAAGAGAAATTTATGAAACATATATCATTAATGAATACAAAGCAAAATATAACGTTGATAAAGTATTCTATAAATAAGTAATAAAAAAAACAATCCTAGTAGATATACTGGGATTGTTTTTTATTTAAATTTATTCCTCATATTTTTCTCCTTTTTTTAAATGATTCGCAGCAATAAAGCAGCATACTCCTATACATATAAGTACAATTCCAATCATTTTATGTTTTCCCAAAAAGAAAGGAATATCAGAAATAACATTTGTCATACATAATCCTACAAACACAAGGATCGGTCCTAGCCAAAGTAATACATTTCCGAATTTTGTATGCTTCCACATAATAACCCTCCTCAATCCTCTTTACATATATATCCATAAAATGAAAGTAAATTCATAGAGAAATATAGTTTTTTTCATATCGAAAATTTAACCTTCATATATTGGTACAAGCAAACAAGAAAGGGGACCATCATGAATTGGTTAGAAGCTTTTATATTAGGAATCATACAAGGTTTAACAGAGTTTTTACCGATAAGTAGTACAGGTCATCTTTACTTAGGAAGACATTTGTTTCAATTAGATGAAGCAGGATTGTTTTTAGATACGATGCTGCATATTGGCACTTTACTTGCAGTGTTTATTTATTACAAAAAAGAATTTATATATTTAATCAAAAATCCATTTTCAAAACTAATGCTATTACTTATTGTCGGGACGATACCTGCGGTTGTGATTGGATTGTTATTTAAAGACTTTTTTGAGGATATTTCAAAAACAGGTATTACGATTGGTTGGGAGTTTTTAGTGACAGGGTTCTTTCTCTACATGGCGGATAAACAAAAGAATGGTCGTAAAAAAATGGATGACATTACATATAAAGATGCATTTATCATCGGTTCATTTCAAGCGGTTGCTATTTTCCCTGCAATTTCTCGTTCTGGTATGACAATCGTCGCTGCATTATGGAGGAAGTTAGACCGCGAAACTGCTGCTTACTTTTCTTTTTTACTATCGACACCAGCCATTGTTGGAGCTATCATTTTGCAATTTGTAGACGTTTTTCAAGGGAAAGCAGAATCTATTTCTAGTACATCTTTAATTGTTGGAACGTTATCAGCTGCGTTTTTCGGTTACATAGCCGTTTCGTGGATGATTCAGTATTTAAAACGTCACTCCTTAAAAGTATTCGCGTATTACGTCTGGGGATTAGGTATTTTAATTTTAACGTTACAATTTACTCGTGTGTTTTAATTATAATGATAAAGAAGTTAATGAGTTTAAGATCCTGTTTCATTCATATAAGGCAGGATTTCTTTTTATTAAGGGGGAAAACATGTTTAATAAGGCTATCGTTATTGGTGGAAGTATCGCAGGAAAGCTCGCAGCAAAAGCATTATCAACTGCTTTTAAAGAAGTAATCATTATAGAAGCCGGTGAAAGATGGGATGGAAAGTCCTCGAGAAAAAGAGTCCCACAAAGTAATCATCCTCATGTGTTATTAAAAGGTGGAGAAAAAGCCATTGAGGAATTGTTTCCTAATATTACGAATGAATTAATAGAAGCAGGTAGTGTCGTACATAACTTTACTCGTGATTTAAAATGGCATCAATTTGGTTTATGGAAACAGCCATTCATAGGAGAAGTACATATGATTCAGCAAAGTCGTTCTATGCTCGAATCACATATTCAAAAACGCATTGAACAAATTTCAAATATTACTATTAAATATGAAACATTGGTTGAGGGGTTAGTAGTAAATGAAAAGCTTAATAAAGTGTGCGGAGTAAAAATGGAATGTTTAAATACAGAAAATCAAGAAGAAATTCATGCAGATATTATTGTTGATGCAAGTGGATTCGGTTCAAAAAGCATAGCGTGGTTACGAGAATACGAAATTGAAGTGCAAGAAGAGAAAGTACGTATTGATTTATTTTACGTAACGAGAATGTTTAAACTTAAAGAAAATGAGAAATTAGACTGCTGTAATATGCTAATGTCTCCAAGTTTCCCTGACAATCCGTATGGTGTTCTTATTCAAACGATTGAGGATCATCGTTATTTTGTTACTTTCAGCGGATATGCAAATGAGAAAGCACCACAAACAGATGATGAGTTTTATGATTTTGCTGAAAACCTATCAATTTCTAATGTTACAGATTTCCTAAATAAAGCTGAAGCAATCTCAGATATCAAAACGTATAAAATTCCTTATCAAGTACGTCGGAGATTTGATCTCACCACAAATATGCCAGAAGGATTATTAGTCGTTGGAGATGCACATTGTCGTTTTGATCCTGTTTTCGGGCAAGGTGTTTCAGTTGCAGCTATGGAAGCTCACCAATTGCAGTTACTTTTACAAAGGAGACAAAAGCTCGATCATGCATTTACACAGCAGTTTTATAAAGAGACCGCTCATATCATACAAACTCCGTGGGAAATGACAACAACGGAAATATCACGTCATCCACAGCTAAAAAGAGAATTAACGATAAAACAAAAATTTCAGCTATGGTATACGAAACAAATATATCAACTATCTGCAACTGATTCTGACGTTTATATTCGATTAGTAAAGGTGATGAATTTAATTCGTAGCCCATTTCACCTATTTCATCCAAAAGTGCTATTTGCTGTGTTACTGAAGCAAAAAAAATAGCAGGAAAATATTTGATTAAAAAAGAATATATAACAGTTAGTAGATATAGAAGGGGTAATCGAGATGAAAATATACATAGAACAATTAAAGAAATACGATGCTAAAGATTTATTTACGTTTGAACTTACGAATAAGTCTTTTTTTGAAACAATGGTACCTAATCGTGGCTCGCAATATTTTGATTTTGAATATTTCCAAAAACTACTAGATGATTTATTAATAGAACAGGCGGATGGAGAATCTTATTTTTATTTAATTCGTAACGAAGAAAATGAAATTGTAGGAAGAATAAATTTAGTAGATATAGATTCGGAAACTCGAATCAGTTCGTTAGGTTATCGGGTCGGAGAAAAGTTTACTAAAAAAGGAGTTGCAACAGAAGCTGTAAAATTAATTTTAGACGTAGCGAAAAATAATGAAATTAATGAGGTTCATGCTAAAACAACTACTAATAATCTTGCATCACAAATTGTACTAGAAAAAAGCGGATTTTCTTCTTATCAAAACGAAGCAGATACAACATCTGTAGTATTAAATGGAGAACATGTGAATTTTGTACATTATATTTGGAGAAATACTTCGCGCTTATAATAAGGGGGACTTATTCATGAATGATTTACGTTATCCAATTGGGCAATTTACATATAAACGTCCTATAACGGAAGAAATGATTGATACATGGATTCAAGAAATTGAAGATTTACCTAATGAACTAACGAAGGCAATTAAAGATTTAGATCAGAAACAGTTAGACACACCGTACCGCGTTGGTGGATGGACAGTTCGTCAAGTAGTCCATCACGTTGTTGACAGCCATATGAATAGCTACATACGTTTTAAGTTAGCACTAACAGAAAAGAATCCAACGATTAAACCATATAAAGAAGAAAAGTGGGCAGAATTACCTGATTCTAAATTACCAGTAGATGTTTCACTAGTAATGTTAGATTCATTACATAAAAGATGGGTTAACCTTTTATATTCTTTAGAACTTGAAGATCTAGAAAAGACATTTAACCACCCAGAGACTGGTGAAACAAAACTTGCTGTTGCAATAGGACTATACGCATGGCACGGACGTCATCATACAGCTCATATCACTTCATTAAGAAAGCGACTAAATTGGTAAGATGGAGATTACATTAGAAAAGGCAACAGAAAGTGATGCAGCAGTTTTATTTCAAATGCAAATAGACTCATTTAGCTCTTTATTAAATAAATATAAAGACTACGAAACAAACCCAGCAAATGAATCTATTGAAAAAACTATTTTTAGAATAAATAATCCCAACAGTAATTTTTATAAGATGATAATAGATTCGAGACTTGTTGGAGCGATATGTATATCCCAAAAAGAACTACCTTATAAATTTTGGATCAGTCCGATGTTTATTCATCCAATCTATCAAGGGAAAGGAATCGCTCAGAAAGTACTTATTTTAATTGAAGGGATGTTTCCAAAAGCACAATGTTTTGAACTTGCTACGATTTTAGAAGAAGAAAGAAATTGTTTTCTGTACGAAAAAATGGGGTATAAAAGAACAGAAGTAAGAAAGAAATTAAATGATAAAACTACACTAATTTATTACAAAAAAGAAAGGTAAAGCATTTGAAATACGCTTTACCTTTTTATGTTATTTTAGATTGAATATACACAAACGATGAATATTCTTCCAAAATACTCGGGTTAGTAATTTTAGATATGAATAAAAATACAAAAAGACGTTATTTTGTCGTATATGTTACTAACGCTTTTTGAATGCTTAAAACACTATCGTCACCTTTAAATTCTTTCGTAATTGGCGTACTCAAACTAGATACCCAAATTTTAAGTTCTGCATCTAAATCAAAATGCCCAGCTGTTTCAATGCTGAATTGTGTAATGCTTTTATAAGGGATAGAATGATACTCAGTTTTTTTACCTGATATCCCTTGTTTATCTACTAAAATAAGACGACGATTTGTGAATACGATTAAATCGCGAATTAATTTATAAGCATGTTCAACTTTCTCATCGTCTAACATAATCTTCTCTAAATCCCGTTCTACACTTTCTGTACTCGTATTTGATGCATTTCCTAAAATACCGCTAAATAAACCCATAGGAAATTCCTCCTCCATTATTTGTGGAATGTGTTACTTATATTGTACCATGCTATTTACTAAGAAATTATGATATTACTTTAGTAGTTTCTGGTTATTGTTGCAATTCATTTATATAACCTCATCTTAATATCTTATGCTAATATGTAAGTAAGAAAAAAGAAGCAGAGGGATATAGCATGAAAAATATCGGTTTAGTATTAGAAGGCGGAGGAATGAAAGGTTTATATACTGCAGGCGTACTCGAATATTTTATGGAAAAGAGCTTATTTTTCCCTTATGTAGTTGGCGTGTCCGCTGGAGCTTGTATGGGAGCAACTTATTTATCACGTCAAAAAGGGAGAAATAAAAAAGTAAATACAGAGCTAGTAGCAGATCATCGTTATATATCTTATCGAAATTTGATTCGAAAACGTGAATTATTCGGAATGGATTTTTTATTTGATGAAGTACCTAATAAAATTGTACCATTTGATTTTCAAACTTTCTTAAACTCAAATGAACAGTTTGTTATAGGAACGACTGACTGCGAATCAGGACAAGCTGTTTATTATAATAAAGCAGAACATGGAAATGATATTTTAAAAATCATTCGTGCATCTAGCTCAGTGCCGTTTATAGCACCTGCTGTAGAATATGATAATCGAAAATTGCTAGATGGAGGAATTATAGATCCTATACCAGTTTTAAAAGCTCAAACTGATGGTTATGAAAAGAACGTTGTAATTATGACAAAACCAGAAGGATATGAGAAACAGCGAAATAAATTTTCTGGGCTAGCTAAAATTTTATATAGGAAATATCCGAATATCGCAGAATCTTTAGTAGAACATTATCGTTTTTATAATGAGACGATATCTTATATGAATCAAATAAAACAAAAAGACAACTTTTATATTATTCAGCCTAGCGTACAGCTTCCAATAAGCGGAATAGAAAGAAGTAAAGAAAAGCTCGTTAATTTATATAATCTTGGCTATACAGATGCTCAATATCATTATGAAAACTTATTAAATTGGATAGAGAAATAAAGGGGTGGAAAGTTGAAGTTAGGAAAAAGGGTTATTTTTAATGAATTGCAGAAAATGCATAGTCTGCTGTATAAACCGTTTCCGAATTGTGACATTCGAAAAATACGAAAAGATTTTAATAATATGTTTACAGAAGATGATTGTATAAGCGCTGAGTTAAATTATTATTGGATGCATACAACAGGTACTTTAAGTTACGTGCTTAATAATAATGAACAGGAGATTGTGTTTAATCAAATAAAGTGGCTAAGGATATCGTTTTTCGAGTGGTTTCCGCAATATCGTTTTCTAGAAACAGAGATTATGAAGTATCCCATTTTGTATAGAGATTTCATGAATTATGAAAAGACTCGAAAGCTATTACTTTATTACCTTGCTGATTAAAAACGTACAAGTTATGCTGCTTGTACGTTTTTTGTTCATAAAATATACAATATTAACAACTTGTCCATGTAGGTATTTTAACGAGAAAAAAGAAGTACATATAGAATATGTGCGAGGGAGGAGATTGAAGTTTGTTAGCTGTTTTCCTTTCAATTCATGTCCAACTCAAATATTTCGAGTAAAATTCGTTTCTTAATGGTATTATCAAATATCAGGAAAACTAATTTAGAAATGGAGAAGGGACAGGTTTAAAATGGAAAACGTATCAAATGTAGATAAAGTAGAATCAATAAAGTCTTTACAGTCAACAATCCGTAAACTTGAAAATGCACTCTCTCAGATGACTCAAAAAGGTGCAAATACTACATTAGTGAAAAAACGACTTAAAGCTGTTTGCATAGGGTTAGTAGTGCTAGAAAACGTTTGGAATCAAGAAAGTCATCAGTATAGCCAAGAAGAGTTAGCAGACGCTCGTAACGTCCTTGCTGGTTTACTTCCATCAATTGAGAGAGCCTATGATAAGTCTAAAGCTGGTAGTCCGCAAAGAACACTTTTAACAAGAAGAATAAAAGCGTTGGAACTTTCTATTCAGGCAATTGATCATTTTTCTAATAAATAACATCTCTAAACACATAATTTACGACTGCTTTAATATAGGGATTCTAATAAAAAGAAAAAACTACGTATAGAAGACTACAAAGGAAGAAGATGGGTGACTTCAATAATTAGTCCTAAGTTAGAGGAGCTTAATAATCAATTAAAGAATGGAAATGAGAAAGCTTTGTATACTTTTTTGCATGAAATAAAGTCAAATCACACGCCACTAATAGAACAATGTCCTATAGAAAGTCAGCATAAGCTTATAACGTATATATGGTTAGGCGATCAAAATACTGAAAACGTTTATGTATTCGGCAGTTTTCCCGGTTGGGATCTGTCTGTAAGTCAATTAAAACGACTGTTACAGACAGATATTTGGTATGTAACGTTTAGGACAAATGAACATTTTATTTCAACTTACTATTTTTCAGTAAACGATTTTTTCGAAAATGATTGGATAAAGCGTAGTGAACAGTATCAACTAGACCAATTTAATAAAAACACATTTGGAGAAGGTACCAATAAAGCGTCTTTGTTAAATATAGAGATGGAAGTAAAGTATAGCAGTCGTTTTCCTTCAACCCATTATCCATCCGGAAAAATTGAAACATATTCATTTCATAGTACGATTTTAAATAACACACGTAAAATTCATATTTATACGCCTCATGATTATTCTCACACTTCACATCTTCAAGAACTTCTCATTGTATTTGATGGGAAGTCATTCATTAATAACCTTTCAATCGCAAAAACACTTAATTATTTAATTTACAAAAAAGAGATCCCATCTTGTATTGCTGTTGCTATAGATCCTATTGACCGATTAGAAGAGCTAACTTATAACGATAAAATGAACGCATTTTTAACGAAAGAATTACTTCCGTGGATTCAGGCTAAGTATCGTGTGCATAAAGAAGCGAAACATACAACAATTGCAGGTTTCAGTCTTGGTGGCCTAGCAGCTTTTTATGCAGCACTTCAAAATCCGCATATTTTCGGGAATGTGTTGTCAATGTCTGGATCCGTACATTGGAAAAAAGATAGTTATGAAAATCAAATTCCTTGGATTGAAAATCAAATTTCATCAATAGATTCTAATACGACTCATCTCTATTCTTACATAGCAGTAGGTGAACTTGAAAACGAACCTCTTTTAACGGCTAATAGACGCCTATATAAAGCTTTAAAAGAAAATAGATACCAAAACACTTATGAAGAGTTCCAAGGCGGACATGGCGGTATTTGGTGGCGAGAAAAGTTGTTTGACGGGGTGAAAGCTTTAAAACTTACAAAAAACACACTATAAAATAAAAAGGAGAGAGAATCTATGAATCAAGAAGAACTAGATAAGAAACTAAAAAAGCAAGAGATTTTAGTAAAAGATGAGAAAGTTTGGTCTTATACGTATGAGGATCATATTAGTTCTATCATTAAAGAAGCAGAAAAGAAAGGGTCTTTTGATAATATGCCTGGTAAAGGGAAACCTCTAAATCTAGATAAAGACCTTTCGTACAATCCTGAAAAGCAACTGTATAGAACGTTAAAGAATAATCATGTTTTACCAAGGTGGATTGAGCTTTCAAAAGAAATTGATGATTTAAAAGAAAGGCTAAAAGAAAATACAAATACTGCAGAAGCAGCGAATTTAATTCGAACTATTAATAAAAAGGTTTTAGAACATAATTTACTTTGTCCACCAAGTGCGCAAAAAACGAGGGTGAAAACGGACTTTTAACAATTTTTCATGAAGCTATCTCTTGCTATATAATTAAGTAAGGCATTTTCAATTTATTATGAAAGAGAGGCAATTGTAATGAAGAATACGTATCAACTTCAAATTCCGAAAGAACTAGAGCAGTATCGTAGTATTTTAGAAGAAAGTGTAAAACCGTATATTAAAGTGTCTGGAACATTAGCAGAGACAACTCTTTTTGAAAGTAAGTTTGGTGGTTATCCGTATTTACCTATTGATCAAGAGCACCCTAAAGATTCAAATGGACAACCTATGATGTTACTTGCTCAGCTAAACTTTGAAGAAATGCCGCATGTTGAATATATGCCTCAAGAGGGAATGTTACAGTTTTTCGTAAGTGCTGCTGATGAGCTTTACGGAGCAGATTTTGATCTGCCAACAACTCAAAAAGACTTTCGAATTATTTATCATTCTACAATTATAGAAGACTTAAATAAGGTTATTACTGATTTTAGTTATTTAAACACTTTAGAATTAGAGGACTTTATTATACCTGAAGCAGCGAAATTAAAGTTTGAATTGGATTATCAACCCGTAACGTCAGGGGATTATCGATTTGAAAAGATTTTTAGTGAGGATATTGATTGGGAAGAAATTGTTGATGAAGAAAATAACACAGAATTAGGCGAACTGTATGATGATTTATGTAAAGATCAAGGACATAAAATTGGTGGATATCCATTTTTCACACAGACAGATCCGAGAGAATGGGAAGAAAAATACCAACAGCATGACATCTTATTACTGCAAATCGATACAGATGATTTATTAAATATTATGTGGGGAGATTCTGGTGTTGCAAATTTCTTTATAAAAAAAGAAGACTTGTTAAATCTAGATTTTTCCAATGTTATTTACAATTGGGATTGTTATTAAAAATATATAAATGAAATACTAGCAAGTTAAAAAATCTTCCTGAAGGTGAGGGAGATTTTTTATGTTAAAAATAAACGTTATGTTAACTAGAATATAAAACAATGGGTATAACAAAAGTCAAGCGTAAATAGCAGAAATAACAATAAATAATGTGAAGTTGTAAAACGTGTGTAAACAGCAATAAATTCATACAGTAAAACATAAAATATAATTATTAATTTATGTTTTGTTTAGAAATGATTTTTCTGTATAAAAATTTCTCGCTAATCAAAAGTGATTTTAATTCGTTTAATCTGAATCGATTATTGATTCAGATTTGCGGTGATTGATTGTATAGCAAAACAAACGGTAAAAACTGTAGAAATCCGTTTAGATAAGAATTTATGTAAATCTCACTAAAAATCTCCGTTTCGTCTCATTAAGTATAGTTTACTTGGTTTTTGATACCTGATATTGCTTTGTTTCTGTAACTACCTATAATATATATTATGTTAACTGGATAAAAGTAATAAACTTATTATATGTTAGTTTATATTGTTACGCTTCCTTTTTCATCGGATTCATTCTGTGTAATCGATTGTGTGCTTATTTGTTGTTGTTTTATGAGTTGTTGATGATAATGTCTCCAGATATAAATTATATTTAAGACAATAAAAAATGCAATTCGTTTTAAATGAACACATTAAACGAATTGCATGGATATGATTCATAATAAGTTTTTAAAATTAGTTTGCTACAGCAATTGCTTCGATTTCAATTAAAAAGTTATCGTTAATTAACTTTCTAACTTCTACAGCTGAACTTGCTGGTGGATTTTTAGTATCAATGTATTGATCTCGTATATCTCTAACAGTGGCCATTTGAGAAATATCTGTTAAGAAAAATGTTAATTTTACTACATCATTAAATTGTAATTCTAAAGTATCTAATGCACTTTTAATGTTTTCGAATACTTGTCGCGTTTGTATAGCTATATCACCAACACCAACTATTTGACCATCGGTATTGATTGCTACTTGTCCAGATATGTAAATTGTTCGTTTAGCGTTACTAACTTCGACTACATGTGAGTATCCAAACGTTGGTGGCATCGTTTCTGGATTGGTAAATTTCTTTTGCAAGATTCTTCTCTCCTTTAAATATCTTATTTTCTTTATATCAGATTTTAATTTCAGATTTTCCCTTATTTACTAATAATTATTTCTCCATTCAGCTGCTACATTTGTAAAAATATATTAGCACTTTAATTTAAAGTTATTGATGGATTATGTACGTTTGATTTTTTTGTGTGCTTGTTATAATTACACCTTGTTTTATTAATTCTTCAGTTACTTTTGTATAGAAAAAGTGATACCACCAGATAAAAAACTCTTCATAATTAATTTCTTTTGAGTATCTGCTGCTACGAAACCTTTTACTAATTGCTTTTTCTTATAATTAATATCAGTATTAGTGTTTTGAAAATATTCTTCAAATATTTCGTTATTTGCTGTTATTAAATTTAATGTTGAATATCGAGAATTTCCATAAAGATCAATTTGAACTTCTCCTAAATCTAAATACGTATTCCCATACATCCCGAAAGCCTCTATATCTGCTAGTTCTTGTTCTTGAATAGCATAATAATATCGTTTCTTATTTCTTAAAGGTCGTTTCTTTTTTAAATAGTTTTCTTCAATGTAATTTATTTGTCCAAAATCTAATGTTTCAATAGCCCCTCTACTTCTAATGAATTAATGCGCTCTTCAAATTCCTCATTTGTCCAACCTAGCACCATTTTCACAATATTTGACTCAAAACCAAGATGAAGCATTACAAGTAAATATTGAAGCTTCGTTCCCTTTATTTTTATAGATGGCGAATTATCTCCAGACGAAATCATTTTTGCTTCATAAGCTGTATGTAATATATTCTCCGGACTATTATTAGTGAGCATTTCATATTCCCTCCCTTACTAATAAATTCATTGTAAAATCCATGTATTTATTAAGTTCTATAAAAGAAAATGAGTGTCCTCTAATAATCCCAAATTAAAAACCTTAGCATAGATATACTAAGGTTTCTTACATTTTTATAATGAATGAATTCTTTCACAGTCTTTTTTAAATTGATTATCATTTTTTAACCAACTTTTAAAAGTTGGTTCCTTTATTTCTAAAATGGAACAAGTTTTAGCGATACATTTATTTTTCATATATTCCTTAAGGAAATTTTGTTTTCTCTGCTTAACAGCAGCTTGAGTTCTTTTTAGCTTTCGATCTTTTAATTGATCTAGACTTAGACTTTCTTTCTGAAATTCTTCATATTTTCTATGCAAATAAATATCTTTGTCTTTATAAATCCACTTTGAAAATAGTTGTATTGGTTTTCTTCCGCTTAAAATGACGCGATAATGTTTATTTTGATTTAGTAAATCGGCTGGTAAATTATGATTTTGTAGTACCTGATTTAAAGAATTCATAAAGCTATATGATCCTCCTACAAAGCTTACTGTATAAGTTTCATACTTGACGTAACCATCCCCATCAAAATACCCTCGCACAAAATGATGTAAATATTCTTCTGGTACAAAAGGAAATTCCATGTATGTTCATAAGGTCGTCTTTTATTGTTTTACTATTAATGTTTAGCATATATACGCCTGTTTTTTTGTTTTGGTATAGCGGCTGATTTGTTTTTAGTTCTTTTTTTATATCTTCTAAAATATACCTTTCTTTTTGTGATACACTGACACATTGATTTTCTTTTTGTATGACACCATCTGCTGCTATAAACCCTAATATATAAGCCATGTTATTTGACCACACTTTAAAATAATCTTCTGTTATGTCATACTTTCTCTTCCAGCTCCCTATAGCTCGTCTTGGAACGTTATTGTCTGTTAAAACCATACGAATTATACCTTGCAGATACGTTAGCAAGCATAGCGATTTCTGAGGTACCCTTCCCTTCCGCATACAGATGAATGATTTCAGGTTTTGATAGTTTACATTTTGATTTCTTTTTTCTCACTATTTGCACTTACATCCTCTCCTTCCCTTTAATAATTAGAGACATATTTTCTTCTATAACATATAACAAAACATATGTTCTTTGTTGCTTATAAGAAGAACTTTACTAAATTAAAACAATTTACATTTACTTCATATTCCTTGTATCTGCTGCTGTAGGATTTACATTTTATATACACAAATAATGAATTTGACAAATTTATGAAATGTACTGTATTTAAGGTGAAAGGTAAAATGATTTCGTTTAAACTACAGATAGCTACAATAACAACATATGTATAGTGTTAAACGTAAAAAGGAGAACGAATGAAAAAGAAATATATAAATCAAATTCATACTGATGTAAGTTTTAAACCGAAAGATATTATAGGTTTAATGACTGATTACTTTAAAATGAAAACTAAACTGCGTCCTATAAAGAATTTACCTATTGTTTTATCGGAGAAAAACAATAAGTCTTTAGAGAGTGTTACATGGTTTGGGCACTCTGCTTCACTATTAAAAATAGAAGGTAAAACATTGTTATTAGATCCGATGTTTGGAGATGCCTCTTCCCCATTTCCTCTGCTTAATAGTAAACGTTATAGTGGTACTTTTTCTTTAGAGCGTGAAGATCTTCAAGAGATTGATGCGATTATCATTTCTCATAATCACTATGACCATCTGAATTATAAAAGTATTATGCTGTTAAAAGATTGTGCAAAGCATTTTTATGTTCCAACTGGAGTTACACAATATCTTATTAAATGGGGTGTTTCACCTAGTAAAATTAGTGAACATAATTGGTGGGACGAAATTACGTTTGATAATATTAAGTTAGTATGTGCTCCTGCAAGGCATTTCTCTGGACGAAGTATGACAGATAGAGATTGTTCGTTATGGTGTTCATGGCTTATTCTTGGTCAAGAGACTAAAATTTTCTTTAGTGGTGATAGCGGTTATGCCCCTCACTTTAAGGAAATTGGTGATAAATATGGTCCATTCGATCTTACATTGATGGAATGCGGACAATATGATCCGAGGTGGTCTGCGATTCATATGTTGCCTGAAGAAACTGTACAAGCTCATATTGATGTACAAGGAGAATTACTTCTTCCGATTCATTGGGGTGCTTTTACATTAGCATTACATGAATGGAGTGACCCGATAGAGCGTGTTACGAAAGAAGCTAACCGTTTAGGAGTTAAAATTACAACGCCTCAAATTGGCGAATCTATTACTTTAAAATCTATAGACTATCCTTCATCAGCTTGGTGGAGAGAAATTTAATTATAAATAGAAAAAGAGCGAACTCTCTTATAAGGAATTCGCTCTTTTTCTGTTTTTAAACTTATTTCACTATATTTGATTTCCCGCTATCTAAAATTCTATTTGCTGGTACACTGGACATTTCAATCACTGTATTCATACTCTTATCAGTTAGTTCAACGAGTTCGTTTTCATGAATGATTTTCTGTAAATCCCACACCATTCCATTGAACTCGTTATGCTGTCCACTTACCTTTGCAATACTTTTCGTTTTATTTGTAGGTTGTATTTGAAGGTTTGTAAATAGGTTACCACTAATTTCATTTGGCGTTGTTACATTACTATCCATATAAATCATATTTACACAATCTTCGAGAGAGAAATTCATAAAACGGTTGGCATTTATCCATGCATGTCCAGATTGTGGTTTCTTTGCTACTAATTTCACCCCAGTCTCCATTCCTACAACTTTTATATTTTCAAAATTAATAAATGAAATTTCATTTTCCTTCCCACCAGAATACAAAGAAATGCCGGTACCTTTATTCGTTTCTGTCCAATTGATAATATTTATATCTTTTATTTTTGTTTTGTGCCAAGTGTTATAATACTTATTTTTTCCGTCTAAATATATAACTTCAGAATTAAATGTAGGATCATCTATAGCTATATAAGCTCCTTCAATAGAAGCGTTTTTTTCTAACTCTAGAACTCTAAAATTACCTTCAACAACAAATTGTGTTCCATAACCAAATAATAACTTTACACCCTGTTTCACTACGATTGGTGAAGTGATTTTATACTTCTTATCATCAAGAAATACTGCTTTAATTTTACTAGATTCTGCTTTATTAATAGCAGATTGTATTTTGTTTGAATCATTTTTACCTTTAAAGTCTTCTACATACACCTTATCATTTTTAGCTAAACCTTCTTTTTTGTTGTATTGATAAAAAGCAATAGTAATTAGAACGATACCTATAAGTAAAATACTTATTTTCTTCATCACACTCATCCTCATATAAATTTTCTCCTTAGCTACTCTTCGAATAATCTATGGCTTTTATATATAGGTGATAATTATTTTGCTGTGTATGATAGATTAAGATTCTTACTTTTTATAATGGAATTATATTATCTATAGAGTTGTCCTGCTTCGCTAATTCTTTATTCCTATAATCTATTAATTTATGATTAGATAAAATAAAATTATGCTCTAATATTAATTCATTGTGGAGCACTTCAACTAAAAATTTAGGTATCATCTCTCCTACGCCGTAATTATAGTCAATAAGAATCCAAGAAACCTCTTTCCAATCTAAAATTCCTTCTGAGACTTTTTTGGAGTGTGATATGTAAATTCATTAAATAGCTCTACTAGATAAACATACATTCCGCCAGAATATGAAGAATCCTCCCATTTAATAATGCCTTTAAATTGAATTTGGTCATGTGCAACTTTTATATTAGTCTCTTCTTTTATTTCACGAATTGCATTTTCTAAAGGTGTTTCTCCCTTTTCTATCTTTCCTCCTACCCCATTCCATAATCCTTTTACAGGGTCATATTCTCTATTTAACATAAGTATCTCTTCGTTTCTTTTTATAAAACATAAAGTGTGCTTGTACATAATGTAATTCCTTCCTACGTTTTTAATAAGCTCTTACTGGAGATATAAGATGTACTGCTGCAGATTGTGCCCCTGCTTCAATTAATATCGGTCTCATAGAACCACTGAAACTTAAAGTAACCGTTTCTTCTTTTATTGCCCTTAAAGCATCCAACATAAATCGTCCATCGAAAGATATTTGTAATTGTTTTTCACCGTGAATCGCATCTATCTGTTGTGTCTCAGATATTTTTCCAATCTGAGAAGCATTAGAAGAAACTTTAATTGTAGATTCGTTTACAATTTCTAAGTTAACATTGTTATTTGCCCATTCACTTGCTAATAAGCTTGATCGATCTACCCCTTGTAACATTCTTTGTCTATCTATGTTAATGACTGTTTGAAATTTATTTGGAATTAAACTAGATATATTAGGGTATTTCCCTTCAATTAATCTTGAATATAATGTAGTTGTGCCGAATGTAAAAATAATGTGGCTTTCTGATAGATAAATAGAAACGAATTCTAAATTGCTGTTCATTAATTTTAAAAGTTCATTAATGGTTGCACTTGGTACAATACAATTCGCTTTCACATTAGTAGAAATTAATGTTTCACGTATAGCTAGTCTATGAGAGTCAGTTGCAGCGCATATTAATTTGTTGTGGTCTAACTCGATATGTACTCCGGTAAGAACGGGCCTAGATTCATTTTTCGCTACTGCAAAGACTGTTTGTTTAAAAGCATCAATTAATTGTTTTGTTTCTATTTGTATTTCTGCATGATCGTCTATTTGTGGTACGCTAGGAAATTCATTCACTGGAAAACTATTTAAGTTTAATGTGATTTCTTCTGATTGTATGGTAATTATTTTCTCATTCTTACTTTTTATTACTATATCGCTTGGCATTTTCTTTATAATTTCAATGAAGTATTTTGCAGGTACAACAATTGTTCCTGCTTTTAAGGTAGTCGTAATTTGTTCGTCATCTATGGAACTAGGGATGAATTTTTCGATGAAAATGTTTGAATTACTCGCGATTAAAGTAATTCCAGATTGATCTGCAGTTATTTTTATACCAGATAGTATAGGAATTATAGCTTTGATAGATATTGCTTTACTTACTTCTGAAAGTGCTTGAGTGAAATGTTTATGATTAACGATAAACTCCATTTTTTCCCCGCCTTACATGATATGATAATTTTATGAAGATTGATGAATGATTGTTCCGTTAAAAAAGTAAGGTACTGTTTCTTTCCTTTGTAATATATTTAATAAGTGTTCTGGTATACGTAAATGCGGTTCTGCTCTATGTAATTCCATCCAAGTAATCTCTTCAATTTCTTTTGGCCTTGTTATATTTGTTTCCCCGCCGATTATTTCACCTAAAAAATTAAAGAATATTGCATGGTGTCCTCTCTCTTCAAAAAAAGCTTCGCTAATGTAACAAATACCGTTTACAGTTATATGTAACCCGGTTTCTTCTTTCACTTCCCGAATGACTGCCTCCTCTAATGTTTCTCCTAATTTAACTGCACCACCTGGTAGCGTGTAGTAAGAACCATTCTTCCCTTTGTTTTTTACCATTAAGATCTTTTCGTTTGTTTTATCGTATAAAAGTGCATATGTAACATTTACTTTTTTCATCTAAGTTCACCTCTAATAACGGGAATTTTCTATCTTTGTTACATTCTACCATTTATTTGTTTTAAAATATAAAAAAATTAATTGAGTATTTCATTTATCTGCTCTTAGCAAAGTTAATGTAATAAAAAAAGAGTCCTAGCAGGTTGTAGAATTAAGCTATTTTTCGATGTAGCTGCTTTATTTCCTTTTTCTTCTCTGCTTTTGGTGGACGAATTAATATCGAAATAATGAAGGAAATAACGCTTAAAATACCGATTATAATAAAGGTCGGCTGAAATCCACCGAGTAATGCTCCGATGAATGATCCTGCAAGCGCACCAAATCCGAACCCTTGGTATACAATCCCGTAATTTGTACTATGGTTTTTTAAACCGAAGTAATCCCCAACAATGGCTGGGAAAATTGTAATATTACCACCAAAGCAAAAGGCTACGCTGGCTACACAAGCGAAATAAATCCCGTAATTTAGTGGAATGAAACTTAAAGCAAAGACTGACAATCCAATAATAATAAACGTTGCAGAGACAATTTTCATTCGACCAATTTTATCTGATAGCGTTCCAAGAATGATTCTACCTACTGTATTAAAAATTGCAATCATTGCGACGGCATTAGCAGCAGTTGCAGCGCTAAGTCCAACGAGCTGTACCCCAATATCTTTTACCATACTGATTAAATATAGACCACCCATACACGACGTAAATAGCATAAAAAACAAAAGATATACTTGTTTCGTTCGCATCATTTCACGAGGCGTATAATCATTGTGTAATGTCTCAGTTACAGTATTACTTACTATTGCTTCACGTAAGAAGAACGATCCGATTAATACTAAAAGTAAAACGATGATACCCCAATATAAAAATGCTTGTGATACACCAAGGCTATCGATCAGACTTCCGTTTATATATCTAAAGATTAAGCTACCCATTCCATATGCAGAAACAGATATACCAGAAATAAGTCCTTTTCGATTTGGAAACCATTTAATTAAATTAGATAATGATGTGATATAAGCAGTTCCATCTGCATAACCAACTACTACACCAGCTAATAAATAAAGTAATGGTAAGGAAGAAACTTGCGAACTAAGTATTAAACCGAGTCCTAGAACAATCCCTGCAGTAGCGATAAGTTTACGAAGTCCTAATTTTTGCTGTAACTTTCCTGCAAATAAGGTTGAAAATGATAAAGAAAAGCTTGTAATGGAGAAAGTTATCGCAACGGCATTAAGGTTCCATCCAAACTTACTGACAAGGGGCTGATTAAATAAACTCCATGTATAAATTGTTCCAAGGCCAATTTGAACAATGATTGTACCTAGAACAATTAGTAACGGATTTATAGAAGTTTGTTTCATACTAACGGTCCCCTTCTTTTATCTTGACATAGATTTTCACAGTTAGTATAACCTAGTATAACCATCATAAAATGCAAGATACTGTGTGAAAAATGGAAATTAAGTTCATATACACAAAAAGACACTTCATCATGAAGTGTCTTTTGCAGGTTATATCAGATGTTTCTAAAGAAAGTTTTGTTAAGATAAGACATTTTCAAATGCTTATGTATATAGGATACCAAAAAATTTCTGTGATGAGATGGGACTTAAGATGTATTTTTCAATCATTATATAGTCGGATAAACGAAAATTAATATTCAATTTCATCAAAATCCTTCGGCTGCGGTACCGTTTGCATATTAGCTGCATCTTTCGGATCGCTATAAATTGCATTTTGCTCTGTATTTACATCTTTAATGTTTTGCTTTTTGTTTTTATTCATTTTATCTTTCACTTTCTCTCACTCCTTTTCATTATAGGAGTAATTATGCCCTATTACCGTTACGAAATGTATCCGCGACTAAATTACTAAATTCACGTAAATAATATAAATAATTATCACCGCCGTAGTTGTATCTTTTATTATACATTTTCGCAACAACTACATTATATTCAGGTATTACTAATATAGTTGGTCCCGTAATTCCTAATATTTGATACGAGCCTTTTGGTACGCGTTCACCTAGTTCACTTAATTGTGCAGGTTCATTTTGAACGAACCAAAACAAGCCATTTTGTGGTAGCTCTTTATTTGCATATGTTGGACTCTGCAAACTCGTAGCGATTTTTATAACTTCTTTTGGAACAATTTGTTTATCATCTATCATACCTTGATTTAAATGAAGATTGCCCCACTGCGCAAATTCTTTAGCTGAGACAAACAGATTTTTTTCAGTACCGTCATCTACTGTACCAATTGTGCTAATTGCATCTTCATTTGGATCATTAACGACTTCAACTAAATTTTCATCTTGCTGAACTCTCCAACCTGTTTCTTGAAAATTAGCATGTTTAAACACACGCTCTTTTAACAATTCAGGAAAACTTTTGTTATATAGCTGATAAATAAGATGTGTCATCATTCTTACATTAATATCTCTATACGCCCATCCTTGCCCCGGTTCAAATTCACGAAAAATTGTCCCGTCATTCGTTTCTTCTAATCCGTGCGAATGTGTTACTAAATGTCTTATCGTCGTTTTACCAAGGAATACAGGATCAAAGTCTTTAAAATATTTTATCGCTTCATCATCAATAGAGTTTATTTTCCCCTCGTAAAGCGCATACGCTATCATTAATCCTAAATAACTTTTTCTAGCAGAAGCAACGTTAAATTGTGAAGATGCTGTTACTCTCTTGTTTGTAGATGTATTTGTGTGATAACCACTATAATGCTCTAGTACGATTTTATTATCTTTTATAATACAAAGTGCTGCTGCAGAACTATGATTTTTTTCTTTTATATTCTCTACCCAAGAAATCAACTTATCATATGTATACAAATGAATCCCCCTTAACACTAATACAAAATTACAGCATGAAAGAAAAGTGCATAATAATTTTCACACCTTTCTTTCATGTAAAATAGTTTTGATCTTCTATACCTAAATGATCCACCAGTTCCAGCAATTAAAGCAACCGAAACATCCTGCACAACCTACGCATCCACCACATCTGCCGCCACAACCTCCGCAGCGTCCGCCACAACCTCCGCATCCACCGCAACGACGTACATCGCCTTGGATGTAATAATATGGATATTGATTTTGTTGTTGATCCCAATAAACAACATTACCAGTTTGAAAATCATTAAGGTTTAATGATTGTAGTTCTTGTTGAAACTGATTCATTATGAAACCCTCCATTTATTAATGTAAATTCCGTCCAAATATTAAAGTTAATAAATTTTTGTAAATAAAGTAGAAACAAGACTATAGACTAAATACGTACATCAACAAAATATGAACTTACACTAGGTGATGTACCTTGTTTTTTAGCCTATTTTCTTATTTTCCTTTTGGCGGACGGATTTACTATTGATAGAGGCGTTTAAAAATTGCTAATCCAACAGTTTAGTAGTTCATCACTTAATTTTCTTTCTAGTAACTCTTTAACTGAAGGTACTGGCATGATTTTATAAGTATGTAAAGCATCTTGATTATAATCAATCCAGTGAAACGCTAAATGAGATTCTTTAGATTTTGGTATGAAATCAATATGTAACTCTTGTGAATCTATCTCAAAAATATGATTGATTTCATGGTGAAAAGCTTCTCGATCTTGCCATTGGTTTTCTATGACTCCTAAAAATTGTTTTATACTACAATTTACTCCGAGTTCTTCTTGTAGTTCTCTTATTAATGCAATCTCAGCTGATTCGCCAACTTCAACATGACCACCTGGTAAAAAATAATGATGGCCAATATATTCAGCTACTAACAATTTTTCATCCTTAATCATAACAGCTCGTACAATATGATGAAATTTATTTTTCAATTGCTATTCCTCCCATTCATTTACTTTATATTTGATTAAAATAGTCATTTAATATTGGGATAATATAAATCATAGGTGTTTCATACGGATGAATTTCGTTAATGACTTCAAGGGCATCCTTTACAAGATCCCATTTGCACTTTATTTCAATTTTACATTCTTGCCCTTTACAAATCTGACCAATTTCCCCGTTAAAAGGCGATGCACCTTCTAATGGTCTCCAGTATCCTTTCACAGAACTATAGGACAAACAATGATCATATGCTCCCGTTTTACAAGCACCAATTTTATTTAACTCATTCCTCAACATTTCAATGTATTCTTCAGGGATAAATACTTCAATTTTCACTTCAGTAAATTGCATAATTCATTTCACACCTTTATTACATAATAATTAAACGAATAAGCGATATACTTGCTCACCATCATAATCATGTCCCAATGATTGAAAACCATAACGTTCATATAGTTTCTTAGCAGAGATATTATCTTTATGTACTGTTAATCTAATTTCTTTACACGCCTTAAACGTATTTTTTATTAAGGATATACTTTCTTGTAATGCCGCTTTTCCATAACCGTTACCTTGCTGCGATTGATCAATAATAAATCCGTTAATCCAGTACATATCCGATGTCTCTCTTACAACAGCATGCATAATAAAACCAACCATATGGTCGCCATCATATATCGCAAATGGCACGTACTCTACATTGTCACCATCTGGTTTTATATATACTTTAGCAAGTGAAACTGCTACGGATGGAACAAATTTCAACTGATTTTCTTTAACGTGTAGCTTTAATGCTTCTTCCCAATTTTCTCTCGTAACAACCTTTAACTGGACATTCAATATTGTAAGCTCCCTTATATAGAGGATGTATGTTTATATTCAACGTAGTGAAATAATTCCCTTTTTCGACAACAACTTATAACATGATTTTTATAAAATCTTGAATGAATTTTTGTTCATCTATTTCTAATGCTATATGGGCTCCTTCAGATATAGAGCTAGGGCGAAAATCAGCAAATGTTTGTCCTTTCGTATCTCCGTATGTATCTACATTTACTGTACGATGCACAAATTCAAAAAAACTTGGATTTACTAATCCACTTATTGCAACCACATCATGTAGCAAAGGTCCTTCGATAGATGGATTAAGTTTTTTGTATGCGGATAGATAGTAATCATACATTGGTTTCATTATCCTATGAAATGGATTCTTTGTATTAGCTTGAATATAGTTAAATACATTTGGTGTTAACACAGCTTTGTTTGTTACATTTAAAGGGAATATTAATAAATTCTTTGCTTGATGGAAAACAATTTTACTTGCTATAGGATCGCCATACACGTTTGCCTCTGCTAATGGCGTAACGTTTCCTACTTCTAAAAAAACACCACCCATGAAATATATTCCTTTTACATTTAGCATTAAATCATTCCATAAATTAAAAGCAATTGCTAACGAGGTAGATCTTCCTACATCAACAATTGTTAAATCTTTTCCATACTTTACAAGAATTGAAGCAATACTTCCAAAATTGTATATTGGAATAGATAATACTTTTTCTGGAACATGGATGGGACCTAATCCTTCTGCTCCGTGAATTTCAGGGTAGTACGTAGTAATTTCTTCTGTAAGTGGTTTTGTTGCACCACTAATGACAGGAATGTCTTGTCTATTTGCTAACTGTAAAATATACGATGCATTATGTGCAGCATGTATATGCTCAACATTTCCGTATCCGGTTACAATACCGACAATTTCAATTTCGGGATGCAGTAAACCATACATAATGGCAAATGAGTCATCAATACCTGGGTCTCCGAAAAATAATACTTTTTCCAAGAAATACCCTCCCTTCACAAAAACATAGAATTATCAATAACTATGTATATGAAAAAAGCAAGTATATCTATGCGAGTTTTAGAATGGATAATGTTTTACAAAATATTAAAAAGGAACTAGCGTATGCTAATTCCTTTTTTAAGTAACCATTCTCAAATTTAATTAATTATCGTATCCTTCATAAATTGCATCATTTATTTGATTTTGTGTCTTTTTATTATCAGGTACAGGTTTCCACCAATTTCCTGTAATAAATAACATAGTTAATAAATTATAACTATCACTAAAATAGCTTTCTCTCTTATTCTTCATCCAATCCCAACCGCTATTTACCCACTTTTGATTATTACTATCTGTTATACTTGCAGCAATAAACGGTGACACAAATACAGCAGTTGGATAACTACCAATATTGGATCCGTTTAATTGATAACCATCCACAATTTTAGAAGGAGTTCCATTCGTCTTATTTTGAATCCATGAAGATACTTTATCAGAAATGACTTTACTTCGCTTCTCACCGTACATCGCATAGTCCATTACAATTCTTAAAGGTACTCGACTAGCATTGTAATAATATGCATTTGTATATTCTGACTCATCCAAGAAGTCTTTAGGTGCGGGTTGTGGTGGGTTTTTTATAACAAAATCTGAAATAAGTCCTGTATTTGGAGAGTACTTATTACTAAATTGCGTATAAACATCGTACAAATTATTAATAACAGTGAGCCAAGTTTTATCACCTGTAAATTCATAAAATGCTCTAAGGTGTGACATCATCCAATCTGATGGCCTCGTATTCAGCGAACTTTTAGAATCCCAATCCCCTAAATTTAGTCTGTTATTATTTGTAACATTACTAGCTTTAATACCTTTTGTAATCATGTCTTGTGCTTCTTTCAAATAATTAACTGTTCCATTAGATCCCCACTGCTTATGAGCAAGAAGAAGAGAATACGCAATATCTAAATCCCCATCAGTAGCAGAATCAAAATGACCTTGTGCTTTTTTACTATCTGCGACAACCCATCCCATTAAATTAGGATTTTGAGAACTTTTAAAAGTTCTTGCTGTTTTAAATAAACCGTCATAGATTTTTTGAGCATTCGAATCATAACCAGCCATTAATACTGTAATTATCATCCCATACCCTTGACCTTCTGAAGTTCCAAGTGGCTTAAATCCATCCGCATCGCCCGTAATCTCTCCGTTTACGTAATAACCACCAGGTAAAGAAGATAAATCATTTTTCAAATATTTCTTTTTCCAATTATCGTAGTAACTTCTTACAGAAGCATTTAAACTTTCCTGTGTAACATGATTCGGTTTTATAACACCTGCATAATTAACTTGCTGGGGAAATGGTTTCATTTCCTTTACAGCAGCTACTTGTTGATTAACTATGGGAATAGAATTTTGTACTGAATTGTCCGTTACAATTGCTGCGAAACTAGAATTAGAAAAACTAGCTAGTCCAAATCCTATAATAGAAATACATGTGAAAATATTTCTTTTTCCATTCATTATGTTGTCACCTCCTTTTAAAATGCTTACTACATAAAATGTAACATACAATATTTAACTGAAATACAAAATATTATATTTATCAACATAAGAAAGAAACTATATGAAAAAGTATCATAAAATTATGATTGAATTACATTATACGGATTGATCATTTGCTAAATTCCTATGTTTTTCTTTTCTTAATACTGGTATATGAACAATCAAAATTCCAAGTATAGTAATCCCTCCGCCAATTATTGAAACAAAAGTCGGTACTTCTCCTAACCATATCCAAGCTACAAAACACGCAATTACTGGCGTTAAATATAGAGAACTTGTTGCTTCAGCAGCACCAGAATGAGATATGATATAAGCCAATGCGATATATGGGAGTACTGTTGGAAATAAACCTAAATATATAACACTCATATTCACTTCAAGAGGAGTTGCTAGTATTTCTGTATACATTCCCGGGAAGAAAATAAGCATACATACCGTACTAGATAAAATTGTATATATCGTAAATGGTAAGAAGCCGTACTTTTTTAAGTAAGAAGTTTGGAAAACAAAATATAAACTTTCTGAAGTCGCTGCTAATAGTATAAAAAATCCCCCACTATTTAATTGAATAGCATCTCCTTGGCTAAATGATATGAGAGCAATTCCTATAAAACTAATTCCCCCACCGATCCAACCGTTTAATTTCATTTTTTCGTTCAAAAAAATAGAAGCCAGAATTGCCGTTACTATAGGTGTGACTGAAATAATTAAACTTGCAGACCCAGCATTTACTGTTTTTTCGCCGTAATTTAATGCGATGTGATAAATAGTAAACCCTAAAGCACCAAATATAAAAATTGCTGGGATATCCTTTAAATCAGGTAGTCGTAGTTTGTATATAAAAGAGAACACTAGAAGTATACATGAAGCGATTAATAAACGTAGTAAAGTAAGATGCTCAGGCGTATAAGATTCAAGCCCCATACGGATTGCTGGAAAAGCAGATCCCCATATAAGAATCGTAAAAGCGTGAGCACATATAATGCGTAAATCCCATTTTTTATTATGCATGTTGTTTCTCCCTCCCTAATAAACCAACCATTTTCAAATTACCAATTATTTCTTTTCATCATATTTAATAGTTGATACAATGTCTTCAACCAGTTACTTATCGTAAAAACCAACCACTTAGCATTTCTAAAGTGAACGAGGGAGTTCTTTTATGACAATTAATAAAAAACTGCCTAAGTATCGGCAGATAGTAGATTATATGAAAGAAAAAATTGAAAACGGAGAATGGCCAATTGGAAGTAAGATCCCTAGTCAAAGGCAGTTAGCAAAATCATTTCAAGTAAATCGTAGCACTGTAATAACTGCACTAGATGAACTTATGGCTGATGTATTGATTCAAGGGAAAATTGGAGCAGGAACAATTGTAACAAATAATACATGGTCATTATTAGCAACGAATCCACCACCTGATTGGAGTGAATATGTAAAGGCCGGTATTCATAAACCAAGCAAGTTAATGGTACGAGAAATCAATGAAGCAGAAGCAAATAACAAACTTATCCATCTTAGTAAAGGCGAACTTGCTCCTCATCTTTTTCCGTTAAAAACGATGCAGTCCATTATGAAAAAAGTAAGTGAGGAGTTAGATTATTTTGGATATGAGGAACAAAAAGGGTTTTATCCGTTACGTGAAGCAATAAGTAAATACGTAAAATCATTTGGAATACAAGCATCACCAAGTTCCATATTAATCGTCTCGGGTGCATTACAAGCATTGCAATTAATATCAATTGGTCTTTTACATAGAGAGTCCACCGTTTTACTTGAACAACCTTCTTACTTATATTCGCTTCATGTATTTCAATCAGCAAATATAAATTTATCTGGTATAGCTATGGATCATCACGGTGTTTTACCTAACGAATTATTAAAACGCATTAAATATAGTCAAAAGAAAAACATTTTATATTCTATCCCTAGTTTTCAAAACCCAACAGGGATATTAATGTCTAAAGAGCGAAGAAAAGAAATAATAAAAATATGTGAAAAGGAACAGTTACCTATTATTGAAGATGATATTTACCGCGAGTTATGGATTGATGAACCACCTCCAGTCCCTTTAAAGTCGATAGATAAACATGGACATGTATTATATATTAGTAGCCTATCTAAAACACTTAGCCCAGGACTTAGAATTGGATGGATTATTGGACCTGAACCAGTTATTGATAGATTGTCAGATATAAAAATGCAAACAGACTATGGATCGAGTTCATTATCTCAAAGAGTTGCTGCTGAATGGATAAATAAAGGTTTTTATGAGGAACATGTTGCAAACGTAAGAATTCAACTAAAAGAACGAAGACAAATCATGATACGGGCTTTAAATGAGTATTGTGCAGATGTTGCAACGTGGGATATTCCTAGTGGTGGATTTTTTATATGGCTAAAGGTAGTGCCTAGCATTCCGATGAAGAAATTATTTTCAGAGGCACTATCAAAAGGGGTTCTATTAAACCCAGGACGTATCTATGAAGAAGAATCAGATCAGTACATAC
Organism: Bacillus sp. BD59S; assembly: GCF_007363175.1. NCBI lineage: Bacteria > Bacillati > Bacillota > Bacilli > Caryophanales > Bacillaceae > Bacillus > Bacillus sp. BD59S. Next base: position 2,373,750 of record NZ_CP034686.1, on the reverse strand, counting down.
GTTTATCGTATGGATATGCTTCCCCTGAACACATCACTAACGGGATTAAATTGTTGAGTGAATTAATTCGTAAGCTAATGGCATAACAAAAACTCCTCTTTTTCTATAGAGGAGTTTTTGTATATCTTATTTACCACAATCTCATTTCCTGTCCCAATAAAATAAGTTCGTCATAAGGATCTCCGTCAATATTTAATACTTGAGCAAAAGCAGGTTCTGTTTTTAAACCGTTCTCTTTTAAGCGAATAATTTCTTCCCTTATATGTGGATGCAGCATTAATAACATGTGTTCTACTATCATATGTCTATACGCATTTTGGTTACGCACTGGCTTAGGTTGGGCAAATAATTCAAAATCAAAACCTTCAAATTTAAAATTCATCTTTATTGATTCGGTATTTTTAATTTTTTTCTTTTTTATTTTGAATCCTTCATAAGAACCATATAAAGATCTCATTTCTTGTTCAAAAACATCAAAGTTATGTACTTCCATTACTATATCTAAGTCAGATTGAAGCGTATCAATTCTTATAGGTATAGTCCCGCAAAGAACGGGACTATACAAAGCTAAATCCTCCATGATGTTTAGTTTATTCAAAACATCATATACCTTTTGTTGCTTGTCATTCCCTGATTGTAAATATGTAATAGATGTAAACATGGAAGTCTCTCCTTCATTTCACGTAATACGTGACTCACTAAATTCAAGAAAATTTGTCCGTTTAAATTTGTTCTAAGAGTACCTTTATTTCAATATATTAAGACGAATAAACAATATGTTTCAACTTTTCTCCTATACTGCAATACTATAAAAATAAAAAAAGGAGGAATTATTATGAGTATCTTCAACGTTCTTTTAACCATCCACATATTATTTGGGACAATATGTTTAATCACTGGTATTGTAGCAATGGTTGCTCAAAAGAAGAAAGGAAAACATACGGAATGGGGCGAAATATATCATGCATCCTATGTTGTCATTACCCTCACTGCAATTATATTATCCATTATAAACTGGGATAAAATCGCATATTTATTTTATGTAGCAATTTTCTCTTATTCATTTGCGATTTATGGCTACCTTGCACGAAAAAAGCGTTGGAAAAATTGGCTTCACCACCATATTAGAGGTATGTTAGGCTCTTATATTGGTGCCGTTACTGCACTATTAGTAAACGTAGGTATTCATATCCCCATAATTAATTTATTGCCGCCTATATGGTTTTGGTTTTTACCTACATTAATCGGTATTCCTCTCGTAGCCAGTGTATCAAAAAAATATAAAAAGCGTAGTTAAAATTCATTACATTTTCGTTACTTTCTAATTATTATTATGAAAAATCATACTCAATGTAATATTTTATTTATAAATTGAAAGTCGTATTGCTTTAAGTTAGTCATTTAGAGCTAAATAAAAAGAATCCAATATAAGTCTTGGATTCTTTTTTGGATTTCATTTCAATATCGGCTTTGTATATTTAATGATGTTATCATCTGGATGACGAACTATTATTGAATAACAGTGGATCCTTGCATCGTTTTTTAATAACCTCTTATATTATTCCTTTAAGAATTCTACTTTTAATTCATGAGTTTTTTAACTTCAAAACTGAATGTAATCGATCCGGATAATTCGTAAACATTCCATCAACGCCCCATAAAAGTAACTTTTTCATATCTTGTTCATTATCTACAGTAAATGGATGAACTTCTAATCCGTGTTTTTTTATTCTCTTTACATAAGCTGAATCAATATATTTATAGTTCATCCCAAGACCAATGCAGTATGTTTTATACTTTTTTATCTCTGGTTCAGTTAATTGAACTGCCTTTTTATAGGATAGTAATTGCACCAGGGGGATATTAACATTCAAATTATGAATTTTTTGCAGACTTTCTTCACTAAATGATTGAATAATAACTTTATCCTGTATTTCATAGTGATTGATAATTTCTAATAACTTTTCTTCCATTCCTGGATATTCATCAGGTGATTTTGTTTCAATATAATAGTTCGCGTCATGCCCAAACACTTCAATTACTTCTTCGAGTGTTGGAACTTTAGCATTTTCATATTCTTTCTTTGCTAAAGTTGGATGTTTTTCATTAAAAAAAGAACTTGCCTTTAATTGCTTTAATTCTTCTAATGTATGTTCCTTAACTAGCCCCGTACCGTTTGTAGTACGATTTACTGTTTCATCATGCATAGCTACTAAATGTCCATCTTTTGTCATTTGAAGATCAGTTTCTATATAATCTGCTTTTAATTGTTGTCCTAATGTATAAGCTGGTATTGTATGTTCCGGCGCATACGCAGAGGCGCCTCTATGTGCAATATTTTTTATGTGATTTGATTGATTAATAGCTTTCGTGTACTTACGTTCATTTACTTTATGATAAACAAAAGTACCTATTACTATAAAGGCGAAAATGATTGTAACGATATATATCTTTTTCATAATGATGTATTGACTCCTACATGAAAGCAATTTGGCTTGGATAATTTATTCAAATAAATGTCGATTTTCAAATACAGTCATTTGTCCAACAGATTGAAAACCAGCTTTTTTATAAATATTAATCCCATCAGGTGAAGCTTGTAATACGCATTGAGCAACGTTTAATTCCTTTGCTTCTTGCAGCAGGTAATTAAACATAGTAGAGCCAAATCCTTTTCCTCTCATTCTTTCTTTCGTTGCTATATCATAAATACCAATACTATCTTGTGTACATACTAATGAACCAACCGATACGACTTCATCTTTATAAAACCCTAAGTACAGTTTCATATTTTCACTATTCCATAAATGGAAAGAAGCAGTTTGATTGTAGAATGCTTGTACATGTATACCTTCCTCGGATGTACCAAATAGACTAGCTAACGCTTCTCCAAACTTTTTAATTTGTCCTGACGAAGATGCTTTTTGTATCGTAAAACCTTCTGGCAAGTTTATTGTTGGAAGTATTGTATGTAAGTTTGCTACCATCGAGATATTTTGTTCTGCTTCTTTTAATCCAAGCTTTATTAATTCATTCTTTATATTACCCTCTAGCTTCTCATCCCAAAACCAAACACTCATTGGATATTTCTTTTGATTAAAGTATGCTACCTCCTTATATAATTTCTCGATACCTTCTGTTACATTATTGTTTAGTAAAGTAATAATATTAAATGTATCTGCAGGCAAACCACAGTCGACAGCAATGTAATCCTTCGTTTCTTTCACATTCATTCCCTGTGCCTGCTGCGCAATATATGAAGTTTTATATGTAAAATTATCAATTAGTAACTGTTTAAAATTCATTCATTTTGCTCCTTTCATAAAATTTGTATTCGAATACTTCAGTATTAAATATAACATATAAGAAATGTACCTATTTCTATAAAAATATCTCTTTACATCACTCTTTGCGCCCTAAAAGAATAAAAAACGATATAACGTTGTCGGAATGAAAAAAGTGGTATATAATAAATATTAACATTACTAGTAATTATTTTAGGTATTCCTAGAATAAAGGAGCGATACATATGAAAATTACTATTTATTTCGGAAGTCATGAAGATCAAGATGTTCGTACTATGGACTGTCATTTAGATCTAGAAGATACAGAAGAGATTGTTTCTGTATCATAATATAAATTGTATGGATGAACCCTCTTCCCTACAGCGTTTAAGACACCTTTTACAGGTGTCTTTTTGTTGTTTTTTTCGTCAAAAACCCTTTACTTTATAGCGTTTTAATAGTAAAATATAAATATACGAACAAACGTTCTTTTTATTTTAATTGTACATGAAGGGATGATTTTTACAATGGCTCAAGCAAAGCGCAGAGGAAGAAAAAAGCAAACACCTATCATTTCAAATACAGGCTTTATCGGCTCTGTCTTTATTGATACATTGGAGTTACAAAAGAAATCCTATTATTTCGCTCGTAAAAAACTTCAAATTGTTCATCACGTACTTGATGGTCTTTCTGGGGCAACAAGTTCTCTATTTAAAGAACATAAAATTTCAGCATACATGTCATGTGTGTATTTACATAAACAAAAGAAAATCGGCTTTGTTCTTTCAACGAAACCATTTGAACAAAGTGACGGTGTTGCTTATTTCGTAAATTATTTAATCGAAAAGAATTTTTACGGAAATCATGATGAAGACGTAGAATATCAAGAAGTATTTAATACAGGTTTTATCGGTGTAGTATTCGCTGATTTATGTAGTATAGATCGCTTTAATTTCGAGTTTGAAATGGGTATGTTAACGAAATTAATGAAAGATATGATTATTCCGGTTAAAGAACTCTTTTTACGCCACAATGTACCGGCCTACATCTCTACTTCTCATTTAGAGGAACAAAACAAATTAGGTTTCGTTCTATCTGTAAAACCATATGATGAACGTGCAGAAGCAGATTTATATTTTGAGGCCTATTTAAAAGAACGCGGGTTATTTATTGGTGATGAAGAAGATGATATTGATAAGATTGTTATTAGAAAAACAGCTGAATTACGATAGGAAAGCGCAGGATGATGATCCAGCGCTTTTTCAATATTATTTAATTACGTTCAACACTATACCCTTTTGAATGAATTTCTAAATTCAACTTATTTGAATAAATTTTATTCAAAATAAGAAATACGATGCCTCCTCCAATTGGAAGCGTGTAGGCTGGAATATGATTTAATAATAGACCTGATAATACCAGCGCTATCGGCTGCATCATTTTACCTATACTTAATCCAATACTAAGAACTCTTCCTCTATATTGATCAGGAATCTCATTTTGCACGAAATAAATTAAAGGGATATCGATTAATGCTATCATTAGCCCTAAAAAGAACATAATAACGCAATACGTAATAACGAATACAAAATCATTCACTTCAAAGCTTTTGAATAAAACTGGAATCCCTGAAATAATCATAATAACTGACAACATAGAACTTAGCTTTTTCAAAAGATAGGAGTAAGAAAAACGATCAGTTATTTTTTTTACTACAATTGCACCAATTATCATCCCTACTGGAAAAGTCCCTTGAATCATACCAAATTGTTTAGAACTAAGATTGAGAACTGTATTAATAATGTATGGCAATGGAATAGTTACAGCAAAGCCTAAGAGGAAATTAAACGAAATTAAAATATGAAACGTATTCTTTAAGTTTTTCTTTTCAAGTAAGTAAGAAAACCCCTCTTTTATATCTTTAATAAAATTAACTCTTCTTTTTGAATTTTCCTCATTTATATTACACTCGAACAGTTTAAAATGAATAAATAGTAATGCTATCCCCGAAAGAATAAATGAAATACCGTTTATAATTATAAAAGTTTGAATATCAAATACTGAAAAAACGATGCCACCTAACATAGGGCCAAGAATTAAAGATACAGAATCGATAATTTTACTTATAGAATTAATACTCATAAGCCTTTCTTTAGAGACGATATTGGGTTTTGCAGCTTCTAATCCTATTCCAAAAAAGGTTGTAAATACTGTCATAAGAAAGGTTGTAGTATAAATAATGAATAAGTTTAATCCATAATGGCTGCTTAATATATAAACAGCTATTAATATGCTGCCACTTAGTAAATCCATACAAACAACCAGTTTCTTTTTATCAACCTTATCAGCAATTACACCGGCAAATGGATTCATAACAATCATTGGAATTGTCCCTAATATGAGCGTAATCGCGAAATTTAAAGCAGATCCAGTTATTTGCAAAACATATAATCCTAATGCGAAATTATAAATAGAGCTACCGAATAGTGATACTGTTTTTGCAATTGAATATAGACAAATATTTTTTAGTTCTTGGTTTCTTTTTTTATTTTCTATATGTAATCGTAAACTTGCCATAACTTTTCCCCCTGCCTAATTTTGTGTTACGTACATTGTAAGTTCTCGGGTCAACCCAATCGCAATATGTACGATTTGAAAAGTTTGAAGGGAAAATAAATAAAAGATGGGGTTAACCCCATCTTTTTCCGAAAAATGAATATGTATAAATTTCTTCTCCTTGAACAAAGAAATCCTCGTATTTTCCGCCCCGTTCCAAATAATTTGACGTTCGTTCATCAATGGATTGAAACCTTAGATTATGAATTTCTTTCATTACTTTTGAAAGTTTAAAATTCTCTCGAAACCTAGTTGTAATTTGGCTATTTACACTAAATTTATTAAATAAAATAAATGAGCTTAATAAATAACAATCGTGTTTAAAAAGCGAATTTAATTCGTGTAATAAAAAAGCCTCATGTTCAAAACTATAATTACTTGTACCAGACTGATCAATTACAATATCAACAGAATCTTTTTGAATAGGTATGTTTAAAAAATCAGCACAGATAAATAAAATATTTCTTTTAGGATTTCTTTTTTCAATTACATCTTTTAAAAATAAAAGTTTATTCAAATCTCGATCAACAGAAATATATAAACAATCTTCCGGTAGTTCTTCATAACTATTCCGTAAAAAGAATCCGAGGCCGGATCCTAAATCAAGTAGTATCTTATTATTTAAATCTAGCTGCATTAGTTTCTTTTTCGCCCATTCTCCACCTTTTTGTATATTCTCTAAAAAAGCAGTATCCGTTTCATGAATATAATCCGAAATAGTATCTTCAAGTGACGTACGTTCATTTACTTTAAATGATTTACCAACAGTTATAATTCCTGAAATAATATTGTATTCTTTACCACAATTACAAATTAACTTCCCCTCTGTAATTTGATTGTTAGTAATTATTCCATCTTGAAGAATTAGTTTTTTGCTACACTTATAACATGTAAGTAAATGTAGTACACTTAATTCTAGCCCTATCACTGTATTGGAAGTTTCGTTTGTTAATAATAAGTCATGTAACACTCCCTTTAATTTGTCCCGTTTCTTCTTCAAAAGTTCTATTTCCTGTTCCATCTTGTTATATTTCAATTTAAATAAAGATTGGTAGAAAATATCTTTTTCGTAATTCATAGATTTCGCTAAATTTTTATAAAAAAATAGTTCTTTAATTTCATTCAAACTAAATCCTAGGTCTTTGTAATGTAATATAAGTTCTAAATCTTTTTGACAATACTCATCAAAAAAATAGTGCCCCCCTTTTTTTTCAGGAATAATGAGACTGAGATCCATATAATGTCTAATTGTATCAATACTTATGTTATTTACTTCTCCAAACTTACCGATTTTCATAATATCCCTACCATTTAAATATTTTTTTATATAGATTTCTATTTTTATCTTTAAAAATCCTTTCCCTTTTTTATCAACATTATTTACGGGATGAACAAATGGTATTATTTATATATTGTTATACCTAATAATATAACATGCAACTTTTGGTTTTATGTATGTCAAATTATCAGTATCAAAATTATTAAACCTCAATCGATTTATTATATTCTACTTAATGAAATGTACCTATAAATGGACATTATAGCATTACTTTATTGAACTATTGGAGTAGGGTTAATGTAGAAGGTTACATAGGGGTAGCGTCAGAAAAATGCCGATTTACAACGATAAAGGAATTCTAAATTAAAAAGCTCAATTTCTCTATTTTGAATTACAGAGAAGTTGAGCTTTTTAGTTATTTCATTTATTTATGGAATTCATTAACTGGAAGAAGTATTCAGGTTTATAAGTCTTATTTAGATTATACCATGAATGTAATGTATCTGGTGTAAATACATCTATTTTTTTCAGTACCTCCATAGCAAATTCCAGAGGAGCTATTCCTGATGCAGTAACTAAATTTGCATCAGATACCGCAGATCCCAACTCATAGAACTTTTCTCCTTTATAGTTAGGACATACCATTTTAGTATATTCTAAGTTATTACTTGTATGCTTTCTAGTATCCAAGTATCCCATATTCGCGAGGGCATCAGTTGCACCACAAATTGCAGCAACAATAGTGCCAAGCTTTAAAGAGTGTCCAATTTTTTCTAAAATAGGTTTATGAATTTCTTCACTCCAAGTAGTCCCTCCTGGTAAAATTAAAAGATCTTTACTCTCAAAAGTACATTCATCAAGGGAAATATCTGGTTTTATGCTCAATCCTCCCATAGTAGTAATCATTTCTTTATTAGCTCCTACTGTAATTACTTTTAAAGGTGGTATATCTTTTTTAAAATATCTTCCTGAGTTTAGTTCAGCAATTAAATATCCATATTCCCAGTCTGACATTGTATTAAATACATATAGAAAAGCTTTTTTTATTTGCATCCAATAACACTCCAATCACAATTTATATAGCTATTATAATATAACTTCCCTGACAGTTAACGTCAGGGAAGTTATCATACTTGATGAAATTTTATTAATTCCGACAGAACTTCAATTAGTCTATTCTTAAGACTTATTGGCTCAATAACTTTAATAGATTTATTGTACGGTAAAAGTAAATAAGGTACATATTTATGTATTAGATCTTTTTCAAGAAGAAAAACTGCTTGATTTGAAGTCCGTTCTTGTAAATAATGTCCTAAAAACCAATGTTGGCAAATATCAGCCAATACACTTTTATCCCCATTGATAACCAAAGAAATAATACTTTCCTTATCTTCTATAGGTGGAAGAAGACTTTTTATAAAAAAGTCCCGTGCTGAAAAATTTTCTGGCTGGTTAAACTTATTTTCGGTTAGCATTAGACTTTCAATTCGATCTACTCTAAAACTACGGATATCCTCCCTAAGGTGACAAAATCCAATCACATACCACTTATTATTCCAATAGATAATTCTGTATGGATCGACCAATCTATAATTTAATTGCTTTTCGCCACTTTTATGGTAAAGAATTTTTACTGAGTACCCGTCAGCTACGGCCTGCTCCAACTCCTTCAAAAAAGTTTCTATAGAGAGTGCGCTTAATCGACTTATTACTTCAAGACTAGTTAAATGTTGGTTTATCTTTGTTTCCTGCTCTTGATTTGAGTATTTACTTAGTTTTGAAATGGCCCTATCTAATGCTTCACCTCCATAATATCCAGCTTCTTCCGCAAAAACAGCTGCGTGAAATAGTGAAGTTTGCTCCTCAAAATCAAAAAAAAGAGGAGCTTCAATAAAATTGTTCAATAAAGAGTATCCACCGTTATGTCCTGGTTCTGAAATTATAGGTACGCCACTTGTTGAAATTGTATCAATATAACGATACACAGTCCTTATGTTAATCTCTAACTTTTCTGAAATTTGTTTTGCAGTAATTTTTTCACCTGAACGAAGCATCCATAGAATTGCTAACATATTGTCAATTTTAGGCATATAATTCCCCCTCTATATGAAACTTATTTTCTATTATATATTTTTGATTTTTGGTATAACTCATCAACTGTTCCTTTCCGATAACTTTCCATATAATGAGGATCTAGACACATTTGTAATTTCACAAATTTGATTTGCAGTCCTATCTCCCTCTTTATAGAGCTTTACCACATAATTCATTCCTGCATGATTTTTATGGTACTTCTTTAACCGACCTTTAAAATTTCCTTTTTACTCCGTATGTTATCGATTAATTCAAATAAATCTTGTGTACTACGATTAATCTGAGTTAATTCCGTGTATATCCTCTAACATTTTTTGAAGTTGCTCACGACCTTTTGTTGCTCTGGAAGCTTTTTCTCAAAAAATAATATCCATTTTGATTTCTTTCAGTTGTTAAAATTGCCTTAAAGAATTCTGGTTACTTGAACTGACACGTATAATTGCATAAATGGTATTGCAAGCGTGACTAGTTTCTTTACTTTCATATTAACCTTTGCCCCTTAAAACTAAAAAGAAACATACCTATGCATATAAAAAGATATATCTTTTATATGCTATTGGTTAAATTTGGATGAATGAATATTATTTTATATTGAAAAAATAAATACGTCAAAATTATTTTACGGAAATTATAAAAATCATATGATTTATTGATTGCCGACAATTTATATATAGATTAGTAAGCTAATGAAACAATGCCCACTACAAACGAAAACATGTTTCTATCTGTGAATTTATAAGAAAGAATGACGTTTTTATTTCTATTTGTATGTGTTATGAATTACACCTATTTCTTTGAGACTTTTAAAGATTCTCAAGGAAATACCTTACGAGTTATTGCTACAGACCTTGGTTTTGTACAAAAAATTGATAGAAACCAAGAAAAAGATTTTGTGTCTTTCTATGTTTAGAGGAGTTAAAAAATCACTACACCTCCTTCATATGCGTGTAATATACAGGGATTTATAACTTAATATAGAACATAAAAGGAGATGCTTATTTTATAAATAAACTGATATTCATAAGTGGAGGATTAGAAAATGAAAATTGCAATAGTCTGTTTCGATAACTTTACTGATATTGATGTTTTTCTACCATGGGATTTATTAAATCGTGTACGTTTAGTTGGCGGTATTTCTGATTGGGATGTCCAGCTTTTAGGAACGGAAAAAACTCATATATCCATGTCTGGCTTACGTATTCCTATGACAGGAAACATATTTGATATTCCTTCTGCTGACGCAGTAATATTTGCAAGCGGCAAGGGTGTACAAGATTTATATAAAAACCAAGAATATATTAATAGCATTCACGTAGATCCTCAAAGACAATTAATAGGATCTATGTGTTCTGGTTCATTACTACTAGGAGCTAAAAAATTGCTAGCTGGAAAAAAAGCAACTACATATCCATCCGCAGTAGAACAACTTAAAGAATTTGGTGTAGACGTTATTGAAAAAAGTTTCGTAAACGAAGGAAATATTTCAACTGCTGCAGGTTGTTTTGCTGCTCAAGAACTCTCAGGTTGGATTATAAGAACCCTGCTTAATGAAGAAATGGTTGAAATCGTACTAGAAACTGTTCAGCCAGTAGGAAAAGGTTTATATTTTTAATTAAGTCGAGTGATTGGTTAGTCCTGGAAACGATAAAATGAATTCTTTTGCTTAATGTAGACATGGTGTGTCCCCATTTTCAAATAAAAAACCCGCGAATCATTCACGGGTTTTCTTCTTAATAACTAATTGCTATTGTACCTTCACCTGCATGTACCGCAAATGAAATTGGTAATGGATATAGTTTGAAATCCATTTCAGGGAATGCTTGTCTAATATCTGCAATCCATTCTTCAGCTCCAGGTTTATCGTTAGCATGGAACATGTGAAGTACTTTTGGTAATTCCTTTTCAAGTTCATTTTTAATGTATTCTCGGCATTTTTGGATTTTACGAACTTTCTTTTCAAGTAAAAGCTCTCCGCCTTTTACTTCTAATATTAAGTTGACACTTAATAAACTTCCAAGTAAAAATTGAACTCCCTTTACACGTCCACTTGCATAAAGGCCTTTTAAACTTTTCGGGAATACATGGAAAGGTCTTCTTTTTTCATCTACTAATGTTTGGTGTATATCTTGTAAAGTCATACCATCATGGTATAACGATTTCGCTTTTCTAATTAGTTCATCCATTGGATAACTTGTTGTTTCACTATCTAATACTGTTAATGGGAAACCTGCCATTTCTGCAGCTAACTTCATGTTTTGATAGGTTCCACTTACTTTTCCGCTAATAGCAACTGCAAATCCCTCTTCATATTCTTCTTTGCATTTCGAAAATAACTCTACCATTTCCCCTATGTTAGGTTGTGATGTAGTGACAGTTTTACCTTCGTTTAAAGCATTATAAACGCGCTCACGCACACCTTCTTCACAATCTTTATACGACACACCATCAATAATAACTTCAATTGGGATAACAAAGTTATCTCCTTCTGTTGTAAAACTCGCAGTTGTACTATCAGTAATCCAAGCAACACGCTTCATGTTGTTCCTCCCTTAATTCAATTCCTCTTTTCTAATTTTTCTATATATTTATGTTATGAAAAGAGAATATCCCTGTAATAGTAACAGGACTTTATTGTTTTGGCTATAGTAGATAGATGATAAATGTGAATATTTCTTGTCTTTTTCACAAATTAAAAAGAAAATCAAGAAATTTGCTCGATTTTCTTTTTCTCATACATTATTTAAAAGTTTCATTATCTAAAATCACAACATAATCATTTGTTAATCGCCCGGCTTCTTTCGTATAACTAACAAGTCTTTGTATGTTATCACAGCTAAGTTTTGCACCCCATACAAGTAATGGTACACCAATAAAGTCAATATGAAACCTTCTAGAAAACAGCCCGCCAAAAGTCATTGGTAAAGGTACTGTTGGTGATGTATTAGAAAAAATAATCTTTTCATGACTTTGATAATGTTTTTGCAAAATCTCTCCTAAATGCTTCATCGCAGGTACAACGACTTTAGATGCCCCGCACCCAATTGTATATACAGGATTACCATTTTCATCTATTCCATGAAAAATAATTTTCCCCATATCTTCGGTTTTCAATTTATTAAAGTAATCTACATTTAATATTTCTTCTTTCGTTAACTTACGGTCAGTTGGCAATTTATTTAAATGATAAGCTGCAGCGAGTGCAGTTGAATGTGTTCCGCCGAAATCTGTGTAAATAAATATCATATGATCATCCCTTGTTGTGAAAGTTCAATGTTATTTAGTATTACCGCTCACAGCATTGTTAAACAAGAGATAAATGTATTTACACTTTTTGTATTAGCTCATTATATTTTTTCCAAATATAATATCGTCTACTTATTACTGTGCCTAATGTGACGCATAAAAAGGCATTCGTTACAACCATTAATGTGTTGTGAGTACTGCCAGAAAACATACTTTGCTTAATTACAATTTTCGCACCTAAAATAATAAGAAGAATTATTGTGCTTAACCAATTTCCTTTTCGTAATACATGACCCGTTTCACTATCTATTCGAAATGTTAACGCTTTTCCTCTAATAACCCCAAGAACCAATCCAATTCCGAGCATGGCAACAAATAGTAGTAATTGTAATATGGTTAATTGTCCCATATGAATAATGGACTGGATTGTTACAAAGCACAACAAAGCCGGAACGAGCCAAATGCGATTAACTTTCACTTTACGTTCCTTACCTTGCATTAATACGATAATAAGAATAACAAGTAAAATATCCATTTAGTAACCTCCTTTATACTTGTATACCTATAAAATTATATTCACCTCTTTTTACTCCATACTTAAAATGCGGTAGTCACTTTAAATTGTAAAATATGGAATGTGATTCTTCATCAGTCTGAAGCATTATTTTTAAAAATAAAAAGACGTACTTTTTACTCGTACATCTTTAGTATCTATATTCGTATTTTTATATACCTATTTAAGCCATTTATTTTTCAGTTAACTCCATACCTTTAGGATTAGTTTTATTTAACACTCGAAAATTAAATTTACTTGCTAGCATTAAAGTGATTTTATAAATAAAGTATCCAACAATACAACCTATAACGTTACAGATTACATCATCAATATCAGTAATACGCCCCCATCCACTAAATAAAGACTCAATTAGTTGTAATAATTCAATGCTAATTGATATAACTAAACCTAATAAAATAGTCTTTTTAACTTTTTTAGGGGATAATATTGACTGAAAGACCTTGGTGTTCGTTACTAGTAGGAAAGCCGATTGGTATAGGGAATAAAGTGACTGCAACAACCATACCAATATATATTGCGAACAAAAAACTAATTAGCTCTTTCCACCAATGCACACCCTTTTTTTCATTCCAATTAATATAGTTCGTACAATCAAATAACCGATAACTCCAAATAGGATAAACATACTACCATTAATCATATATAAACTTTTAACACAACCCTTCATATTAATGTCATAATAATATCTGTTAATTTAAATATAAAGTTTTAATTTAATTTGTATAGAATTATTTTTCATTATAAAAAACCTTTATTTATAAAATAAAAGATTTCTAGTTAACTAAAATTCTTTTCAAAACAAAAACAATCATGAACCCGTTTAAATTGTTTTCGTATTTCTTCTTTATTTTCACCTGTATAATGAGCAAATGTTTGAACTGGATGTAACTGACCTATATTACTTTTCATTACACCTTTTATCTCGTCTGTATGGTCGGAATTCACGTGTAAATATGAATCTACGTTTACAAATCCGTTCTTTTCATACCATCCATGTACCCATAGGTTGTCCCTAGTCCATGCTTCCAGGCGATTTAGGTTAAGTTCTTTCGCTAACTTCTCCGCTTCCTTTAATAGCTGATTACCAATTTTCATTCTACGGAAATCCGGATGAACTGCAATATGCCAAATCATGCCGCCAAGACCAGTTCCTCTTGAACATACTGTACGCTCTTCTAATTCATATTCAATATCTATTAACCCCACAATTTGATTTTCACATACTGCTACTAATTCAATTGTAGGATTTTCATATTTTTCTTTCTCTCTAAATACGTTATCGTAATATGCTGTATCTAAAAAAGATAACACACGGCAACGTACCCAACCGGTTTCATCAGATTTTTCATATGCTCTAATCTTAATATTCATGTAATCTAAAAGCTCCCTCTATATTTTTATTAATTTTTTAACTCCTACCTTGTTGCTTTAGACATATAATCAATTGAACAATCTAAATCTAGATATAATAATTTTCTGGACTACATCCTTTGCATTAATCATACTTGTCACCGTCATATACAGAAGAGATTCTTCCACCTAATTATTATTCAATATATAGATGGAAGAATCCTCTAGTGATGTATACTAATAGAAAAATGGAAGAAAAAGTTATTTAGAATCTACTGATTCAGCATGATATACCTTGGATTTTGAAGGTAATAAAGTAAACACACACAATATAATAGTTATAAGTAACATTACCAATGATCCTACAATAACTACAAGTTGTATAGAAATAAATTGAGTTGCAACTCCGAATAGAATCGTAATCAAAATGGTTATGCCGGCAATTACTAGTCCATATATACTTCCAATCCGTCCCATTATGTGAACGGGAACGTTGTTTTGATAAAAGGTATAATATCCTGTATTTGCATATGCCATAGAGAAAGATAAAATAAGAAATCCGATAGCAGCCATTAAAAACTCATTTGAAAAAGCATAAATTAAATAACCAATTGCAATGAATAATGATCCTATTCCAATTAACAATGAAGGCGCTAATTTTTTAGATAAAATTGTATTTGTTATAGCTCCTAAAATAATTCCAGCCCCGCCGGCACTAACTAAAAATCCATATTCACTATCTGTTAACAATAGAACTTCTTTAGCAAATGACAATTCAAGCGAATCATTTGCGGTAGCTAAAACCATCATCCCTTGAAATAAGAAGTATACAAAAACGATATACAAAGATTTTTTACTAAAATTTAAAACGATGTTCCAATCTTTTTTTAGTACAGTTAAAGATAACGTGTCATTTGATGTATGCATATCGGATTTTTTATCAAGATTAGGTAATAGCAATGTAATTACTCCTGATAAGAGAAACGCTATAGCATTTATATATATTGCAAACTCTGGTGTACTTGCTATTAACAATACTCCCGCTATCGCTGGACCAATTAAAAATGCACCAGATCCTATTAAACTACGCAATGAGTTGAAACGTTGTCTTTTCTCAACTGGAATTAATTTAGTCATATATGTCATAGCAGTTGGCTCGTAAATTGCATTAGCCATACTAATAAAGAATACGAATACATAAACCATCCAAAGTGATGGAAGTAAAGGTAAGATAGCGATAAATACCGCACGATATATATCAAGGTGAATCATTAATTTCCGTTTATTTAAACGATCAATCATACTCCCTGACCAAGCGTTTGTAAATAAAGCGGCTAATGGTTTAATTACATATAAAGTAGCAACAGCTAGGGCTGAGCCACCCATATTATAGACAAGTACATTCAGTGCTATTAAGTAAATCCATGCCCCTAAATTTGCAATACCAACTCCGGACAGTAATAATAAAGGATATTTCCAATCGTTAAGTAAGTTTTTCATTTTCGGCCCCGCTTTCCAAATTATTTTAAACCAATAAAAAAATCCCACCCCCAAGACTTTAGTCTTAGGGACGAGATTTATCATCGCGGTGCCACCCTAGTTTGTTAATATGTCACCATATTAACCTTATCAGGTACTGCATTCTTTATGCTTATACCATAGCTCTATAACGGGAGCTCCCGTCACACCATCCTCTAATAAAAGGTTCCGATGCACTGCTCAGAGGCTTGGTTCAATAAAGAATTTTTGCTCCTTTTCAGCTAAATGGAGCTCTCTGTGAAAAATTCATTTTATTTACTCTTCTCTTCACTGCATTTGATTTTTTCCATATTATCACAATTCAATCCGACTGTAAATAAGGAATAATCAGATATTTATAATTTCGTCATTTTTGCTTTTCGGCTAATTCGACATACGAAACGCATTAGCTTTTTATGAAGATAAGGAAATACAATGAAAAATACGTCCATTGTTTTTTTAAACGGCATTGGACATATTACTAATTTATTTTTATGGATAGCTTTCAGTGCAATTTCAGCAAACTTGTCTGCTGAAATCGGCTTATTAATTTTTAGTTGTTTTAAAATTTGATCCTTATTCATATTAATTGCAATTGATTTTTCAAATATGGGTGTATCTACAAAAGTTGGACAAAGCACACTTACATTTACACCGTATTCTTCTGCCTCATAATGTAATGAAGTTGTTAAACCTACGATAGCATGTTTGGTAGTTGCGTATGCCGTACAAAGTGGAGCAGGTCCTAAACCGGTTGCAGACGCAGTATTAATGATATAACCAAATCCTTGTTTTTTCATGAATTGGTAAGCCAATTGTGTTCCGTAGATTACTCCTAATAAATTTATTTCAATAATATGCTTCCAATTATCCAAAGACATATCGAATACTTCTCCATACATAGCAATTCCAGCATTATTAAACATATAATCAATTCTACCAAACTCATTAACTATTTTTATAATAAGATCCTCTACGAATTCAGCATTAGTAACATCTAAATATTCGAACCTAGCTAGTTGATTATTATTTTTCATATTATGCACAAGTTCTTGACCACATGCTTCATTAATATCTGCGATAATTACAAATATATCTTTATTTGCTAATTGAAGAGCTAAAGCTTTACCGATACCAGAAGCTCCGCCAGTTATAATTGCGACTCTTTGTTCATCCATATAAAAAACCTCCTGTTGTTAATACATATAATGAAAACGGACGAGTGTAAGTATTTGAACAATCGTTCTAATTCTCTTAAAACGCTACACATGTTTCTTTGAAATAGAGAGTAAAAAAATTGTAATGGCTTCATTAAATAAAGCTTCTAATTTCTCTGTTTCAATGGAATGAATAAATTGGCATAACCCACCTAGCCATGAACCTAATAAAAGACTTGAATTCTCAACGTTTTTTATATTAAATTCGCCGCTTTGTATACCTTCAATTAAAATTTTTTGATATGCATTTAAAGGGACAACAGCTAAACCATAAAGCTGTTGAACTGTAGAGGGATTCGTGCTCGGATCAGAGGCAAGTTCTTGCCCCGCCCTTAATAACGGCGTTTTGTAATTATAAAGTACAAATTTAGCCATTCCATATAATTTCCCAGTAGCATTTGTATACTGTTTTTCTGCTATTTCCCATTTACCGTGCCAGTTTCTCATACTGTCTTTAGCTAAATAAACAAATAATTCTTCTTTATTTTTATAATGATAATATATATGCCCTTTACTATAACCAGAGGCTTTTGCAATGTTATCAATCGAAGTTCTTGTATATCCTTTTAAGGAAAATAATTCTGTCGCCTTCTCTGCTATTATTTCTTTCGCTAAATCGCTATCGTATCGTCTTTTATTCAATGTAGACTCCTTCCGTCGTTTAATACAAAAAAATTGAACAATCGTTCTAATTTCAATATATGTAAGTTTTTTTGTTTTAGTAACTGTTAAGTTTCGTATTTATTATTTTTTATAAAAATTACGGTGCGTGAAATTACTAAACTTTATAAAAAAAGAGCCTATTGTATATAGCCCCTTCACATTGCTCGAATTAATTTGTATTTGCCTCTGCTAACGGTTGTAACGGTGGTTCTAATTTTAGTTCTAATGCATCGCCTTCTTGTATAGATTGTCCTTTTTCAATACTTTGATTTGTTACATATCCCGTACCTGAAGTTTTTAAATCTAATTTTAATAGTTTAGAAAAACACATAACATCACGCATTGACCAACCTTGTAAATTGGGCATTGTTGCGTTGTTTCCTAATAAAAATATACGATCACCTTCACTCATTAATTCACCAGACTGTGGATATTGTTTTTTTATTTTTCCTTCTCCTAAAATTATCGGTTGGAGTTTCTCTTTTTTCACATTATTCTCTACCGTATCTATTAATTGATTAACATAGTTTTGCACTTTTAATTGGGATTTTTTCGTTGCATCGGCCATTTGTTGTTCTGTGTATGGTTTCACCTTTAAATATTCAAGGCTATTTTTCACAACTGGTTTAAATATTTCAGCGAGTGGCTGAGCCCCATATTCATCTCCCTTTAACTTTGGCTGCTTAATAGCTAAGTATACAATTAACTCTGGGTCATCAATTGGAGCCATACCTAAAAATGAAAAAATATAATTTTCTTTTCCTTCCATATATCGTCCATTTTCAGGGTTCGGAATTTGGGCTGTTCCTGTCTTGCCTCCTATTGGATAACCATCGACTTTATACATTGTACCTGTACCTTTTGAAGACGTAATAACACGCTCCATTAAGTCTCTTACCTTGTCCGCAGTCTCTTTTTTTATCGGATTGCCAACTTCTTTCGGTTGATTTTCCATAATAACTTGCTTGTTTGTTGGATTTACAACTTTGTCAACGATATATGGTTGCATCATTTTCCCGTCATTTGCTATAGCGGTGGCAGCTTGGATTAATTGAATTGGAGTTACTGTAGAACCTTGTCCGAAAGAAGTTGTTACTTGTTGAATTTGTGTATTTAATAATAAAGTATTTTTACTTTCACCAGGTAAATCTATTCCCGTTTTTTGGTTAAAACCAAATTTATTCATATATTGCTTAAATTTATTTGGCTTTAATAACTGATCTTCTAAAATAGAAAAAGCTACGTTTGATGACCTTTCAAAACCTTCATCAAATGTTATAGATCCCCATCCAAACCCACCATTATGATCTTTTATATCCGCTGAACCTACTGAATACTTTCCGGATTGAAAATATTCTTTCCCGTTATATACACCTTCATTGATTGCAGCAGCTAACGTAAATACTTTCATCGTTGAACCTGGTTCATATGCATTTGCGATTGGATCATTTAGAAAGTATTCAATATCCCCTTTATTAGGGTTAAAACTAGGTTTACTAGACATAGCTAAAACTTTCCCCGTCTTTGGATCCGCTATAATACCTACTAACATAGAAGGATCATAGTGCTCTTGCGCCTTGTTCATCGCTTCTTCTAAAAAACTATTAATTTGTTTATCAAGCGTAAGATATACGTTATTTCCATGTTTAGCGGGTTCTATTTTTCCTATATCATTTGTAAGCGGGATACCTCCTCGCGCTCCCACATATTCTATATTCCCATTTGTCGAGCGCAAATACTTATCCAAACTTTTTTCAAGTCCAAATTTCCCTTCTGTATTTCCTTTATTGTCTGGTCTAGCAAAACCAAGTATATAAGATGCAAAATCTTCATTTGGATACACTCTTGCTTTCTCAGGCATAAAAGAAACACCCGGGATTTTCAATTTTTTAATTTGTTCTTTCTTTTCCCTAGACAAATTCCGGCCAACTTTTCCGATTTCAACTTGCGTACGCCCCTCATGGAAATTTTTTAATACGTCCTCTTTATCAATTTCAAGCGCAGTAGCTAATTGCTCTGCAGTTTCATCTTTATTTTTCAATTTGTCATTACCTTTCAAATTCACCACAACACGATACGTTGTTGAATCTTGAACGAGCACTTTTCCAGTTTGATCATAAATCGTGCCACGATTCGCTTCCAAAACACCTTTTTTATTATGTTGTTCATTTGCAAGATCCTTTACATCCACATTATGCACGACCCCTACTGCTTGAATATAGAAAAAACGCAAAAGCATAATAAGAAACAAAACAATAAAAGCAACCATAAAATACCGCGCGCCTTTATTCGTTTGAAGTTTATGCATATTTATCTCCTTTCTATTACAATTAATTACTGCGATGGTGTGCTATAAATTATGTAGTTTTTGCTTTCAATACTATATGTTTCGAACTTTTCCTTTTAATCCCTTTAAAACGTTCTGAAAGTATCCATTGTTTCTTTTTTATTTATCTATTTACATTGCGGTGCGTGAAATTTTCGAATATTCAGACGCTCTTAGGTTGACTTATTATAATCTACAAATTTAATAAAAACTTTTGATACTAGCTCATTTGTTCCTTCATCATTCTTTTAATGCGTATATCCTTATCTTGTACATAATAAAAAGTTCTCCTTTGGATTTCCAAAGGAGAACTTAAAAAACTACGAATAGTTATTTATAACAATTAAGCTATATGATTATATTTCTCTAAAAAAGGAATTCGTTTTGCTACTAATGCGTACATTTTGAATACAAGTTTCGCTATCGGCTCCAACATACGTGTACTTTGCACTACTAAGCCACTTGTGATAAATGTTAAGAAAGCAGCACCCAGTATATCTAAAGGATAATGAACACCTACGTACATACGTGAAACACCGACTAATACTGCCCAAATAAGAGCGACATATTTAAGTTTTTCTCCTCTAAGCAAAAATACAAATGCAATGGAAAATACAAGTACTGAATGATCACTAACAAATGATGAGTCTGCTGCATGTGGTACTAATTGATGTACATCATGTGATACAAATGGACGTGGGTGGTAATATACCGCATGTATCACAACATTTACTAATAATGCGATAATGACTGAAAGTGTCGTATATAACACTGTGTATTGTTTTTTAATTGCATTGACTTTTTTTCCATTATTAAACCATAAGATAAACATAAACAAAATTGCTACATATACAGCACTATTTGTAATAGCAATCATTAGCGTATCTAATAGTTTGGACGATCCAGCTAAATTATTAAACCATTGAAATACTGTGTAATTCATAATTCTCTCTCCTTAAAT
The DNA here is from genome assembly GCF_007363175.1 of Bacillus sp. BD59S. Classification (NCBI taxonomy): domain Bacteria; kingdom Bacillati; phylum Bacillota; class Bacilli; order Caryophanales; family Bacillaceae; genus Bacillus; species Bacillus sp. BD59S. Next base: position 2,352,622 of record NZ_CP034686.1, on the reverse strand, counting down.
AAAAGCTTTCTTGATTTACACAGTATACAACATCAATATGAAAATGGGCTTAAACTTTTCTCATCTAATTCTCATTTTACTATTACTCATTTGACAATATTGAGACTAATTATAACGGCTAATTATGTATAAAGCTGAAAAACCTTTAAAACAATACGACTTACATACTATTCATGAATAAAATACGTAACATAGTTACTTAAATATACTTGTTGTAAAATCATATTTTTAATACATACGAAGTGCAATATTACCGAATTGTTCGCCTTGTTCCATACGTCTTAACGCTTGAATCGCTTCTTCCAACGAATACACTTTATCCATAATTGGTTTAATCTTATATTTCACTATAAACTTAATCATTTCATTAAATTCTTCACTGCTACCCATAGATGTTCCCATTATATCGATTTGATTATAAAATAATGCTCGTAATGGTAATTCAATTTTATCCCCTGAGCTGGCACCAAAATTAACAATTCTCCCATTTTGTTTTAATACATCAAAGTATTTTAAGAATGTTGCTGGCCCTATACTATCGATTATTAAATCTACTTTCTCTTCGCGTAAACTCTCTTCCCAATTTCCAGAACTATTAAAGGAAAAGTCTGCGCCATATGTTTCGGCAAGCTTCCTTTTGTTCTCTACCCTTGAAGTAACACTTACTTTTGCACCAATTGCTTTTGCAAATAACATAGCAAACGTCGCTACACCGCCGCCTATCCCTGGAATTAAAACATGTTCGCCACGCTTTAATCTACCCTTTGTAAAAAGCGCTCTATATGCAGTTAATGCCGATAAAGATAAAACACCAGACTCTTCCCAAGTAAGATATGATGGTTTTGCCACTACATTTTCTACTGGCACAATGACATATTCAGCAAACGTTCCATCTTTGGGCCCACCTAACACCTCTGGTAACTCGGGTATTTCAGCAATATAATCCCATCCAATACTAGGGTTAATAATAACCTCATTTTGCAATATAGTTCTTGAAACACCTTCTCCAATTTCCGTAATAATACCTGCACCATCTGATCCTAGAACTAATGGTAATTGCATTTCCTTTCTATTATTCATTATAAATAAATCTCGATGATTTAATCCTGCTGATTTTAATTTTACTTTCACTTCTCCAGCGCTAGGTTTTCTCTCAGGTAATACTTTATATTCTACCCCTTCAAATCCTGCTTTATATTGTTGTACGATAGCTTTCATTTTTATTCCCCCTTCATATTTCTAATGTACTAGAAAGTTCGAAATAAACAAAATAATTTGACCGTAAAAAAGAAGGAATGCACAAAACATCCCTTCTTTTTGAATTATTAAAGTGAAACGGTAGGCAGTGTAATCGTAACTATTGTTCCTTCGGCTTCTTTACTCTCTATTTGAATAGTTCCGTTATATTTCTCTATAAGTCGTTTAGCAATAGATAAACCTAGACCGTTTCCACCTTGTTTTCGACTTCTTGCTTTGTCTACTCGATAAAAGCGGTTAAGAACAAAAGGCAAATCAGCTTCGGGTATTCCCGGTCCATGATCTATAATACGAATGTTAACTTTTCCTGACTGCACACTAGATTCAATACAAATATATCGATTATCTTCTTTTGTATACTTCACTGCGTTATCCATTACGATAATAATAATTTGTTCTAAGTAAGATGATGGTATTGAAACATATGCTGCATCTCCATCCAGTTTCGTATCAAATTGAAATTCAGTTTGAAGTACAGTAAAATTTTGTGTAACTTGTTTTAATATACTATTTACATGGACTGGATCTGCTGCGATTGCATGCATCTGTTCTGATTCAGCCCTTGATAGTTCTAGCAATTCTAAAACTAACTTATTTAAACGATCGACTTCCTTTAAACTGGATTGGAGCGATTTATCTAAAACTGCTGGATCATTTTTCCCCCATCGATTTAACATAGACAAGTGTCCTTGAATAATTGTTAGTGGTGTTCTCAGTTCATGGGATGCGTCTTCTACAAACTGTTTCTGTTGTGTAAAAGAAGTTTCTACCTCATCCATCATTTCGTTAAAAAGAAACGATAATTTTGCAAGTTCATCATTATTTTCACGTACTGGAACCCGTTCATTTAGACCGTTTTTCTTTATACGTTTCATCGTATCCGTTATATTTTGAACGCTTGATAATAGTTTTTTCGTGATTAGTAGCCCACCTAAAAAACTAAAGATTAATCCACATATTCCGGCAATAACCATTACCACTAGAATAATTTTTAATAAATGATCGAAAGCCTCTAAGTTTTTCGTAAGTTCAATTGTACCAGTGAACTCTTTTGTTTGAATTGGTATACGCTTAACTAATATGCGATCTTCTACATGTCTTTTTATAAATAATTCCTCATGTGTAACTTGTTTTGGTTTTATCCACGATTCATTAAACTCTCGAGAAACAGTAACAATTGGTTTCCCGTCCATACCGATAATACGAATCATTTGATGCTTATCAATCATATTATTTAAAAAATCTTTCCTGTTTTCAAACGTTTTACTCGAAAGGGTATCACTTTTATCTTGGAAATATGCCGCTACTTCTGTCACTTGCCTATTTATTTGTTTCTGTTCATAATCTATAGTCCACTTATTAATTACAATAAACTGCAAAGCGCTATATAAAATGAATAAAATAAATACTAGTGTAGTGGACCAAAGTGTTAATTTCCACTTTATAGGTAGATTTCGAATTCGATGCAAAATATTTTTAATCATTTCATTATATATCCAGCACCGCGGACCGTTTGGATATATTCCTCCTTATCTACACTATGTAACTTGTTACGTAAATAACGAACGTATACATCAACGATATTCGTCTCAACCATTGCATCATATCCCCATACTTGATTTAATAAAACATCACGGGTAAGTACTCTATTAATATTTTTCATAAACATAAGCAAGAGTTCAAATTCTTTATTTGTAAGTTCAATTTCTTCATTTCCTTTTGTAATAGTTCGAGATTCAATCTGGAGCTGTAAATCTTTGAAGGTAAGAGATGAATGTTTGTTTTCTATATGTTCTTCTCGTCTAAATATAACTCTCATACGTGCTAACAGCTCTTCAATTGCAAATGGTTTCGGAAGATAATCATCGGCTCCACTATCTAAACCTGTCACCCGGTCCATAATACTATCACGTGCAGTCAGCATAATAATCGGTGTATTTTTAGTTGCCCTTAATCTACGACACACTTCTATTCCATTTAATCCTGGTAACATTAAATCCAATAGAATAAGGTCATAATTTGTTTCAAGTGCAGCTTCTAAACCCTTCCGCCCATCAAACTGTATATCGACTTTATATCCTTCATACTTTAGTTCTAACTCTAAAAAATCAGCTAAATTTTCTTCATCTTCAATGATTAATATGTGTTGCAACCGTAATTCCTCCTATAAAGTTAAATGAATGAGTAATCCTAACCCAAATATCAATGCAATGATTTGATGTGCTTTTCTATACAATATCAAGTTTGTTTTTTTATTATGTTTCTGTAAGAAAAATCCAATGACACCCAGTATAATTAAAATAAATAGGGAGAATATACCACTATAAAATATAAGTATATGTCGACTTCCTTTTAATAAAAAATAAACACCGTGAGTAATTGAGACAGCTAATACAGTATATCCAATGAATACGTGAAATTCTTTAATGAACAAATATAAGTCTTTTATCAATTTAACCCCAATTATATTTTTCTTTTTAAAAAATAACCATACATGACGTAAAAACCATAACGATGCAGCTAAAATTGCCCCATACTCACCGAAAGAACCTAATTTCTTATTTAACCCTTTAAGATTTACTACGTTGCCGTATATTACATTAATAAGCAACAATGCTACACTGCAAAAAATAATAGTAAAGCCTATGATTTTTACAGACATGTGAAAAGATTTATTTCTTAGTAGCTTTTCCATTTTATTAAAGCTCCTTTCTTAAAAAGCTTCTGTAACAAGCAGAATATCAAATAAAAAAGAAAGGAACATGAAAGAAAGATTAAAATAAAATGAGAATTTCAAGATCAATTAATTCTTTTTGCTTCCTTTATTATTTTTTGAATAAACGGTGCTTTTGCATTTGTATAAGAAACACGATCAAAAGGATATGTAGCTGCAAGTCTCTCTTTTAGTTCTCTATATTCTTTACGTGCCCATTCATGCTTTATTAGAAAGTCTCGAAATAAAAGATTGTTTTTCCATTCGTCACTATTATATATATAAACATGTAAATGATGAGTGCCCGCTCTCCATTTTCCCTTTCTAAAAAAACGCCAATTAGGGATTTCTTTTGGAACATACTCATATCCAATTTTTAATAGATCATCAATCCACTTTTCGATAATTTGCAAATCTGTTACGCCAATCATCATATCAATTAAAGGTTTCGCTCCTAAACCTTGTACAGATGTGCTCCCTATATGTTCAATAGCAATACAATCTCCTCCGAATAAAGAAATAAATTTCTCTTTTTCTTTTACATACTCTTCATGCCAATCTTTTTCATATGGTTTAATAACGATTTGTTGTTCCACTCTATCCACCTTCTTATAATTATTTATTATTATATTTATAAAGTTTCATGTGATTCACATAGGATTTTTATAAAATATGTCGAATACTGAAATATACAACTTAATTATAATAAATGCGAGGTATATTATGGAAGCTAAACCAGTTGAAATTCAATTAAATCAAATAACATTCCAATTAAAAGAACATCATAATTTTGATTGGCTCTTGAAATTAGGAACCGTATTTGCAGTTTTTGACCAGCAAGATTCAGGTAATATAAGTTTTGGTGTTGAAAAAAATGGCCATAAAAAATTCATTAAATACGCAGGGGCACAAACAATTGCATACGAAGGAACAATAAATGACGCTATTGAACGGTTAAAAAATTCAGTTTCCCTATACGAGGAATTAAAACACAACTCGCTTATAAAACTACTTGAACACTTTCCAGTTCAATCTGGATATGTACTAATTTTCGATTGGTTTGATGGTGAATGTCTTCATTCGCACTGGAGTTTCCCGCCTCCTGAAAAATATAAAAATCCAAACTCTCCATTTTATAAATTTAAGCATTTACCTGTTAGAAAACGTGTTCAATCCTTAAATTCCATTTTTTCTTTCCATACATATGTCGAAAAGAAAAACTATGTAGCGATAGATTTTTATGACGGTAGTATTATATATAATTTTAATACAAATGAAACGAAAATTTGTGATATTGATTTATATTCTAAAAAACCATACGTAAATAAAATGGGAAGATTATGGGGTTCCTCACGTTTTATGTCTCCTGAAGAATTTGAGCTAAACGCTATGATTGATGCGAGAACAAATGTATTTAATATGGGTGCAATGGCTTTCACAATTTTAGGTGGTGGAAAAGATCGCTCCTTTACAAAATGGGAAGCAAGTAGGGATTTATATGAAATAGCGTATCGTGCAGTAAATGAAAATCGAGCCGAACGATATGCATCAGTTGAAGAATTTTATGAAGAGTGGGTAAACGTGTTAAATACTAAAAAGATATAAATCTATATTATTCAAACAAATATATAGTTTATACTATTATCATGATAATATATATAAAAAGGAAATTAAAAATAACGAGGCAAATATTATGAACTTTGTGTATATCAATCAACACGTGTTAAATAATCTTTTATACATTTTAAGTAGTATATTTATTTTTTATTTTATATATGATAGCGGGCGCTATGTGAAGAAATATAAAAAACTACTTATTATACTTTGTACGAGTATCCCTCTTATTTTATGTATGCGTTATCCTATCTATATGGATGAAAGTTGTATTCATGATTTAAGACAAATACCGGTTATAATAGGTACACTTTATGGTGGCTTTCCTGTCGGTATAACATTGTTTGCTATTTTATTAATTATAAGATTTTCATTTTATGGATTTAGCATGTTAACAATGCTAGTTTATGGCATAATGTTTATCATTACAGCATTCGCATCCGCAAAATTTAATACATATAATAGAAAAATAAAAGTAGCTTTTTCCATGTTTTTAACCTTTTTCCTAGCAATATTTACAACTGTAATTGTATTAACTTTATCAGATTTTGAAGTAAATAATTTGTATATTATTTACTTCATAATATTACCGACTACTCTGATGCTATTTATTGTTTATATAAATGAAGTTATAAAAGATGCAGTATGTATGCGATCAAAATTAATTAAAATGGAGAAAATGGAGATTGTTAGCCAACTCGCTGCTAGTATATCACATGAAGTAAGAAACCCTTTAACTGTCGTAAAAGGATTTACACAACTTTTGAAAACATCCAATTTGACTCCTGAATCGAGAGATAAATATATTGACCATATACTTGAAGAATTAAATCGTGCTCAAGAAATTATTGATGACTATTTAACATTTGCCAAACCTGCTCCAGAAAAATTAGATCATATTTCAGTCGAACAAGAGTTAAATAGAGTTATTAATATGATAGTGCCCTTATGTAATATGAATACGGTACATATTACGAAAGATTTCTCCAATGCAACAATAGTTGGTAATAAGCAGCACTTTCAGCAATGTTTTTTAAACTTAATAAAAAATGGTATTGAAGCAATGCCTAATGGTGGCACTTTAAATATCTCCTCTTCTATTAGTAATAATAAAGTTATCATACGAATTGAAGATAGCGGAATTGGTATGTCACAAGAGCAAATAAATCGATTTGGCGAACCGTATTTTAGTACAAAAACGAAAGGTACAGGTTTAGGTACAATGGTTGCTGTTAAGATCCTTGAAACGATGCAAGGTAATTTGAAAATCCGAAGCGTTATGAATAAAGGTACTACTTTGACAATTACATTCCCGAAATGTAATACAAACGCATCTAACAACAAATAAAAAAGGAGCAATTATGCTCCTTTTTTATTTGTTTCGATACATAAGTATCTTCTATGTTTTTTTAGTTTACATTTGTGGAGACTAATTAAAAATTAGTACCCTCCGCCCCAGCAGCTGCATCCAACGATAATTAATAAAATAAATAACACAACTAATAAAGCGAAACCTCCACCAAAACCACAAGAACCACCGTAACTCATTCTTTCTCCTCCTTTTGGTTTGAAAACTAATAGGTAGTTGATCATTTTAACTGGTTCGTATTATACATTATGTAAGTATCCCTTTTTTGAGCATGTCTATATAAAAATAAGTAAAAGCACTCATTTGAGAGTGCTTTAAAATGGATACCAAAAATTTTGAAATACATGTAACTTTAAATATACTGCAGCAATTAAAATAAAAACACCTACAAATAAAGCAATGAAATCTCCGCTTTTCGCTTTATTTGTATAGAACCACGTACGTGTATCCTTCTTTCCAAATCCTCTTAAATCCATTGCGTTTGAAACTGTATCAATTCTCTCTAAAGAATGAATAATTAAAGGCCAGAAAATTAAGACACGGTTTTGTATTCGAATCCACAAACTTGCTTCTCCTTTTTCAAAAGCTACTCCTCTCGCCTCTTGGGCATTTTTAATAACTTTATATTCGGACTGTATATCAGGTATATAACGTAATGCAATATTTATCGCATAAGTAATTTTATAATGAATTCGAAATTTACTTAAGCTACTCACAAATTTGCTTGGATCAGTCGTATAAATAAAAATAAGTGTAAATGGTAATAACGTAAAATACTTTAACGAAAGTGTAGCTGCATAAAATAAGGTTTCGTATGTAATTGTTGCATATCCAATATACACAAATGAAGTATACGATCCAGTTAATTCAGATCCATGGGTTGGTGTAATAAATAAAATCATGACAGAATTTAATAAACTAAATGTGAATATAACAGTAAAAACAATAAAAATTTTACGAAATGGAATTTTAGCAACTAGAAGTCCGATACATCCAATCATAAATACGAATAGCAATATGCGAAAATCAAAAAATAAAAAAGTAAGTGTCATACAAAAAATAAATAACAACAATTTCACTGCCTCGTCCATGCGATGAAAATATGTATTATACACCTTCCTCCCTCCTAATATCATCAAAATAAAGTTTCATAAATCTTTCAGGATTTGTAATACCACTAAATTTAACGAGTTTAAATAAAGAGCTCTCCTTTAAGTTCGCTCTTTTTAATGTTTCTGGATGTCCTAATACAATAGACGCGGGATTATTCGCAATAATTTCTCCTTCATGTAGAACTATTGCTCTGTCTGCATATTCTAATGCGAGATTCATATCGTGTGTGATAAAAATAAAGGATATTCCCTTCACAGCTAGTTTTCTAATAAACGTCATAAATTGTTTATAATGATAATAATCTTGTCCCGCTGTCGGTTCATCTAATATGATAAGTTTTGGATTTATTGCTAGTACAGATGCAATCGTTAATCTCTTTTTTTGACCATAACTTAATGCCTGAATTGGCCAATTTCGAAATGGATACAAGCCACAAATTTTTAATGTTTCCTCTGCTCTAAGCTTAATTTCTTCCTTCGAAAAATTTTTTAATTGTAATGGAAATGAAATCTCTTCCATTACAGTAGCTTGTGTAATCATATGATTTGGATTTTGCATCACATAAGATATAACCTCACCACGTTTACGAATAGACCAAGAATTGATATTTACTCCATCAATTAAAATTCTATCATTTTTTGTTTTGTTTATCCCTATAAGACTATGAGCTAATGTTGATTTTCCAGCACCATTATGACCTAAGAGTGCTACTATTTCCCCTTTATATAGAGAGAAATTTACATTGTCTAATACTTTTTGTTTATTAGGATATGAGAATGACAAATTCTCTACTTTCAATAATTCTTTTTTTGTAGGAGTATCTTTACAAAAAGTTTGCTTCTCCATCCACTCATTTATTACACCACTAACATTTTCTCTTTGAAGATTTTCAAATGGGTATATTACGTCATTATTACTATCAAAATGCAATCTCTTTAATCCTTCCAAGTACATGGGTTCCCTTAAGCCAATAGATGGTAATATATTTGAGGCCAAAATCTCTTCTGGTGTTCCTATCTCAACGATTTCCCCTTCCTCCATTAAAATAATTTTATCTAAATCCAGATTTAACATTTCTTCTATTCGATGTTCAATAATTACAATTGTTTTATTACATTGTTTATGTATATCTTTAATAAGTTCTATTGTATGTAAGCTACTAGCTGGATCTAAATTCGCTAACGGTTCATCAAACAATAATATATTAGCATTTGTCGTTAACAGACCTGCTAAAGAAACAGTTTGTTTTTGCCCTCCTGATAACTCATGTGGACTTTGTTTATGAAAATTATGCATCTTTACCTTTTTTAATGATTCCGAAACAATCTTTTTCATATCATCTTCATTTACGCATTCATTTTCTAAATAAAAAGCTACATCTTCCTCTACTGTAAGACCAATAAATTGTGCATCTTGATCTTGCAAAATTGTTCCAACCTGTTTACTCTGTTCAAAAATACTTCCTTTCCTCGGGTCTTTTCCGTCAATTAAAATAGTACCAGTACTAGTCCCTTCATAAGAAAATGGGATTAGCCCATTTATACAATGAGCTAATGTCGATTTCCCTGAACCACTTCGCCCAGCAATCAACACTTTTTCCCCAGGATATATATGAAATGTAACGTCTTTAACAGTAGGCTGCGCTGCATGCTTATATTGAAAGTTGAATTGTTCAAAAGAAATAATTGGTTGCATGTTAACATCCCTACTTTTCAATTTTTAAATGTGTATGTTTCTTATTAGATTTAGCTAATCCTATTGTAATTGGCAATCCAAGAACTAAAAATACAATAACATCAGCAATTGTTGCACCTAATACTTGTATAACAATTTTGTCAAACGGTTCTCCCATCACAATAATATCGAATGCCCCAGCAAATATAATAGCAATGACGATACCAATTAACCCAGTAATAGCTAAATAAGAAATATCTCCTTTATTATATGTCCCGTTTTTCACACTAAAGCCAACTCTTTTTTGAATAAGCCCCATTGCAAAGCCGATAATACCTGAACTAAAAACCCATCCCCACCAAATACCCCAGCCAGCAATTGTATCTGTTACGGTATGACCGATAAGTCCTATTAACAGTCCTGCCACTGGGCCAAATAACGCTCCAAAAATGGTTAAAATAGCTAACGCAGGTTTAATAAATGTATTTGGTGCAATAGAAAATCCCCATAGTCCTAATATCCCATATAGTGCTGCTCCAATTCCGATTGCCACTACTAATTTTGTTGATAATTTGTTCATTACAATTCCCCTCTCTTAATAGTCAACTTTTATTACTCTATATTTATTTTCAAAATGAATTATGCATCGACACTCCCTTTCTATACAACAAAAAATGACCTCTTACATAAGAGGTCATTTTCTTTCACATTCAAGAATCCTCTTATCTTCCAAAAAACACATCGTGTTCTCTGCGGAATTAGCACCTTCCTATACATTTATATAGGGGTTGCTGAGGTTTCATAGGGCCGTTCCCTCCACCTCTCTGGATAAGTATTAATTTGTAATTCGTATTATGGCACTAAGAAACATAAATTACAATACTTTTCTAATTATTTTTATTTTTTGCTAAATGATTCATTTAAATCATTGTATTCTCATCGGAATTATGAAATAATGAACTCAAAATAGTTACGGGAGGAATATACGATGAAAGTAATCGGTTTAATTGGTGGGCTAAGTTGGGAATCTACATCGTTATACTATAAACATATAAATACACTTACACTCTCTCAATATGATCAAAATGCAAAGCTTGTTTTATATAGCATGGACTTCGGTGAAGTAACTAATTTATTACAAAATCATCAATATGAAGAAGTGAAAAACGAATTAGTTACCGTTGCAAAAAAGGTTGAAAAGTCTGGGGCTGAATGTTTATTAATGTGTTCCAATACAGTACATCTATTTGCTGAAGAAGTAGAGCAAGCAATATCCATTCCACTCCTCCACATTGGTGATGTAAGTGCAAAGAAAATGGTAGAACATAATATAAAGCGTATTGGACTATTAGGTACGAAACAAACAATGGAACAAGACTTCTATAAATCACGTTTAGCAAATTATAACATTGAAACAATCATCCCAAATAAAGAGGCAAGAAATTTTATTCATCATGTTATTTTAAATGAATTAAGTAAAGGAATTATTTCAGAAGTATCAAAAGAAAAGCTATTACAAATTACAAAGTCATTAATTCAAAATGGCGCAGAAGGTATACTACTAGGTTGCACCGAAATACCATTGCTCATTTCCCAAAACGATCTTACTGTTCCTGTTTTTGATACTACTTTTTTACATGCAAATACTGCTGTGCAGTTTGCTGGATAATCATATAAAAGCATAAAGGTGCCACCTCTATGCTTTTATATGACCCACACTATTTATTTAAAAGAGATGTAATCATTGTAATTGCTTCATTTGAACCACCACAATCTAAAAAACTATCTTTCAATTTTCGTATTCCATGCTTATACTTTTCATTTGAAAGAACGTCTGTTACCGCTTCTCTTAACGTTTGCACATTAACATGCTCTTTCAATAACCGATTTGCTGCTTCCAGTTCGGTTAATCTTTGTGCTATCATTGGCTGGTCTTTATCATGTGGAATTATAACAAATGGAACATTAAAATGAATAGCATCGTGTACGCTATTCATACCGCCATGTGTAATAAAAATATCTGCTTCACTTAATACTTCTGTTTGGGGTACGTATGAAGCAATTATAAAATTGTTTGGCGCCTTCTTAATTTTAGAACGATCATTTCTATCACCAATTGCCATTACAACTAACCCATCAAAATCTGAGAAAGCATCAATACATGTATTAAAGAATGGTTCGAGTCCTTCAAGGAGTGTCCCCATTGAAATGTAAATAACTTTCTTATCTTTAAGCAATTCAAGTGGAAACTCTACATTTGTTTTACGACTTGAAATACTCGGCCCAATAAAAATATTATTTTCTCTGAAAGAATCACTATTAGGTTGGAAGTAACGACTTGTGTACACGAGGGTAATATCTCCTTTGTTATGCATAAATTGAAGATTATTTTTAGGCTTCACCCCAAATTCATGTTCTATTCGATATAGTAACTGTTCAGAAATTTCATCAGGTTGGAATGGCATTTCTGCATTTGGATGAAAAGGTAATGTCTCCAAAAATTCAGTAGGAATTAAAAATATAGGAGAAGAAACTACACCTGGAACTTGCAAATACTCCTTTACTAACTCTCCAGCGCCAAATATATCATAAATTACGCAATCAAAATTTATGCTTTCACATAATTCTTTCGTAATTTCTAATATATATAAAGAGGTTTGAACATGTACATGAAAGAAAGAGTCCAGCCCATTTGAAGTTTCAGTATCAATAGAAATCTCCTTTAATAAATCTGGATGGGTATATACATTAGCTCCCAAATCTTCAATTCTGTCTTTAAAGTGTTCTGTAGTAATATAATGGACGTGATCACCCCGTTCAGTAAAGGCTTTGACTAAACTTAATGTAGGATTCACATGTCCCTCTGCCGGAAAATTAACCACTAAAATATTTAGCACTTATTTCTCACTCCTTACATTTCACTTTTTTAATTCAGCATACTGTTATTTGTACAAGTAATCTTCTCCTAATAGTCCTAATATGCTTGCTACATTCTGTTGATAAATAATTCTCAGTCATCAACATAAAAAAAGCATCTACCCATGTAGATGCCTAACCGTGATAAGGAGTGTTCTGTGAGGTTAGAACAAGCTTTTCTGCTTGTCCTATGCAATTAATATATGATTTTTTTTATAAAACGTGAATAGTTAATAGAATTATTTCATCCATTTTATATGATCAAATGGACGAAATACCATTTCTTTTAGAATAAATTGCTTCATATATACCTCTTTTCTAATCCGTTCCTATGTAAAACGCCTCTAGTTTACAGGAATGCTAGAGACGTTTCGTACATGTTAATTCTCTTTAGAATCATCTGTTTTTGGCGCTTCACCAGTTAATCGCTTATTTTTCAAATCAAAATAAGCATCTAGAACTTCTTTTCCAATATCGGAGTTAATGCCCGATTTATCATTTATAACCCACGGTACTACAACAGAAAATGCTACTTCTGGATCATCATATGGCGCATATCCTGCTAATGTTAAGTTATAGCAGTCTCTTCGATCGCCCTTTTCATTTCTTCCAATATCATTTTCTCCACCGTATACAGTCTGTGCAGTACCTGTTTTACCAGCTGGTTTATACGAAGCTTTTTGGAACGCCCTTACTCCCGTTCCATCACCTTCTTGGAATACCCTTCTAAATCCTTCTTTTACTTGATTTATATATTCCTCTTTCATATCTATCTTATTTAAAACGATTGGTTCTATTGAATGCACCACTTTACCAATTTCATCTTTTTGAACAGTCTGTTCTCTAATTTCTTGAACAATTTGTGGTTTCATACGAAAACCACCGTTTGCGATAGTCGAAATATACTGTACAAGCTGAAGCGGTGTATACGTATCATACTGACCGATTGAGTAGTCTAGTAAGAAACCAGGTTGATTATCTTTTTTACCAATTTGTCCAGCTGTTTCATTTGGTAAATCAATGCCCGTTGGAACACCTAATCCAAATTGCCTGAAATAATATCTCATTTTATCAAAACTTTCCTGTTTAATATTTAACGAGCTATTTTTCACATAATCTACACCTGCAATTTTTAATGCTGTGTTAAACATATAGACGTTAGAAGAAACTTGTAAAGCTCTTAGATCATCTATATTTCCAAACGCTTTCCAAGATTTTTTCTCTCTAGTTCCTTTAAACTTCATAGGTGCATCATAAAAATAAGTACCTGGTGTTATTGCTTTCGTTTCAAATCCAGTTAATACTGTTGCCCCTTTAACTGTTGACCCAAGCTCATATGAACTTGTCATCGTTCCTAAAGCATAATCTTCAACCTCCATTTTCCCTTCTTTTTCTACAAGCCTTTTCCCTGCCATTGATAATACTTGTCCATTTTTCGGATTCATCATTACAACGAAAGCACGATCCAACATAGATTCAGACCCTTTATATGCCTTTAATATTTTTTCTATGCTCTCCTCTACTTTTTTTTGTAATTCCATATCTATTGTTAAAGTTAAATTTTTACCGCTTTTCCCTTCAGTAACAGTTTCCGTTCTAATAGTATTTCCTTGTTTATCAGCAATGCTTCTTACTTCTTTTTTTGTACCATGAAGTACATCTTCGTATTGCTGTTCGATATAACTTTTGCCGACCCTATCATTTCGGCTATAATCACGCACTAAATAATATTCTAATCTTTCACGTGGCAATCCTTCATCAGCATTTGAAACGTTACCAAGAACAGAACGGAATAGACCATCATTTACATAGATTCTCTCCCAATCAACTGATGCGTCTACCCCTGGAAGGTTCGCTAAATTTTCACTAATCACCGCATACTCCTGTTCACTAACGTCCTTTTTAATAATTTGAGGTGCCATTTGAAAACCTGAAGTCATTTTACTTTTAATAGCTAACACTTCTATATCTTTAGCCGTTAGTTCTTGAAGATTTTTATCTGTAACGCGTTTCCTTTTTAAATCTTCTATTTTTTTGTCTAGATCTTTTCCGGTAATATCCTTATCTCGAAACTTATCTATTTCTTTTTTTGATACTAAGTCTTGAGTAAGTTTTGGATTTAATTGCATCCAAAAGTCTTTCTTATCAGTCTCTGTTAACTTATCTATATCGTCTTGTGGCATTTCTATTATGTCTGCAAGTTGTCTTGCTGTTTTTAATATTTCTTCTTGTTTTACACCTTTCACCTTTGTATATGTAATCGTACGTAAAGATTTATTATCAACTACTGGATTTCCTTCACGATCAAATATTTTCCCACGTGGTACAGAAAGGCCCACAGTTGCATTTTCTCTCTTCTCTACTTCATTTTTATATGTTTCTCCATCAAAGATTTGCACTTTCCCTAACTGAATAATGATGCCAGAAAATAATAAAAATACACAAAAGAATAATATATTTAGCCGAAGAGATACTACCCTACCATTTTTCTTCTCTTGTTTTTTCACCTCGTTATATTCTCCCCCTTACAATATTCCAAATAATAATCACATTTCTATATTAAAAAAAATGTACAATCTCCATACATTTCTTTATACAAATATTAATATAATGCTTAAAACTTAATAGAAATTAAAACAAAGGTAAAGAAAAGGTAAAGATTACTAAATTAAATATAAAAATACCCAATAACAAAACTTAGCTTTCACTAATCGCTTTGTTATTGGGTATTAAAGGACTTAAGAATTACTACTAGTGCGTATTGCTATACATTGATCGTCACAATTCGAAATAGATTGTTTACTTTGCACTTTCGGTAAGTAAATAGTTACTGTTGTTC
The DNA here is from genome assembly GCF_007363175.1 of Bacillus sp. BD59S. Lineage (NCBI taxonomy): Bacteria > Bacillati > Bacillota > Bacilli > Caryophanales > Bacillaceae > Bacillus > Bacillus sp. BD59S. The sequence goes on along the minus strand of NZ_CP034686.1, from coordinate 2,337,127 downwards.
CGACACCTACCTCACTCATAATACTTATTTTCCCTTGATGACTTTCAATAATTTTATAACTTAACATTAATCCAATACCGGTACCTTTTTCTTTCGTACTATAAAAAGGTTCACCTAATCTTTTAATTCTTTCTTCAGGTATTCCTATTCCTTTATCAATTACACTAATAATGATACCATCTTTACCAATTTCTTTAATGTGAATTGAAATTCTTCCACCATCAGGCATAGCTTCGATTGAATTTTGCAAAATGTTAATAAATACTTGTTTCAGTTGATTTTCTGAGCATTCAATAATTATCTCTTTAGAATCTGCATATAATTCAACTTGAATATTTGTCATAATTGCTTTTGTATTCATTAATGAGACGACATTTTTAAATATTTGATAAATATTTTTCTTTTCGGTACTTATTTCGTCTGTTTTAGCAATCGACAAAAATTCTTGAAGAATCGCTTCTATTCTTTCAATTTCAGAAAGCATTAGATCAAAATATTTTTCTTGATCTTCTTTATTAATTTGGAATAGCTGTATAAACCCTTTAATGACTGTTAATGGATTCCTAACTTCGTGAGCTACACCAGCTGCTAATTGACCGATTGCTGCAAGTGTATCTGATTTATTTAGCAATTCTTCTGTCTTTTTCCGCTCTGTAATATCCCGTACAATAATCATAATTTTATCATGTAATAACGGTAAACATCTAGCTTCAAAGAAATCGATACTTTCATTAATTGTAAGCGGATATTCAACAATTGCATTTGTTCCTTTTTCTTTCACTTGATAAATTGCTTCTTGAAATTTTTGTGCTACTGAAGATGGTAATACTTCGTAAAACTTTTTTCCCATAAAAGCTTCTGCGGGTACGTAAAATTTTGTAGGGGATCCTGCTTTATAATCAATAATTGTTCCATCATCTTCTGTTAAGAAACATAAATCTGGTAAAGCTTGAAAAATTAATTCTAATTCAGACGTTTGTTGTATTAATTTCTCTTCTATTGCTTTTAAATGTGTAATATCTACACCAACAGCCCAATAACTAAATCCATTTACAGGAAACTGCTCTGATATATTGGACCACATTATTGTTTTAATTTCACCATTTTTACATGTTAAGCGCATTTCCCAATCTCTAAAGTTCTTTCCGCGAGTCAAAAATTTCTTTTGTATCTCGTGACGATAATCATGATCCGGATACAGTAATCGAAGTGCGTTTGGATTTCCAATTATCTCTTCGGCAGTATAGCCTGTCACAATTTCACATTCGCGATTCCACAAAACAAAATCTCCATTATAATCGAGTGCATCAACCATAACAGGCATGTTTTGTAAGATTGTATGTAGTTCCTCCTCTTTTCGAGTAAGTAACGTTGTATTTTTATTTTGAAATCCTTTCATTACTCCATCTATAATTAAATTTGAAAGCATTTCAAAGTATTTTTGGCAATTGAAAATTTCGCTTTTCTGAGACCATACAACAAAAGATCCTAAATATTGATTGTATAAAAAAATGGGGATTTCAATTTTGGGAAGTTTACATATTTTCTTTTCATTTATTCCAAATGAAAATATACATTCTTTTTCAGCATCAAGAAGTTGATGTGATATGTTGGTTAATTGATAAAATTGTTCTGCCATGGTTTCTATTGTACTCACATCAATAAGTTCCATTAGCCGCGCATTCATTCCTTTTTCACCTCAATATGTAAAATTCATACAAATTTAAAATTCATACTTCTCCATTATACGAAGAATGTGCCTGTAGGTATATAGCTGAAGAATAATTATTCGAACAAATTTTATTTTTCAATTAAAATCAGAAAAGAATATCTGTCCACATTGAAACTCTAATCAGTAAGTTTTATTCATCTCCGATTGACTATTATCCGATCCAATCATGATTTTCTTTGTGCAAGAACTCTCCTTAACGTCCTTACATTCGTTAATTTTTGACATGGATTCATACGTACTAGTAACAGTATAAAAATACATTACATATAAAGTTCATAAAATTTTCACAATTATCATGAAAAATATAAACATTTATTCCAATATATTCTATATAATAAAATGTAATAAGGCTTCTATGAAACTCATAGAATACCTTACCCCTAATAAAAGTAAAAAAGAATCCTCATTGGATTCTTTTTTACTTTTTATGCTAATACATACATATGCAAAGCATGTGCAACACCATGTTCTTCATTAGTCAAAGTTTCATATTGACACATCGCTTTTATTTCTTCAACTGCATTTCCCATTGCAATTGATAGATTTGCTTTTTCCATCATGGATACATCGTTTAGCCCATCACCTATCGCTACAGTATTTTCAACTGGAATATTCAGATGTTCCGCTAAAGTATATAGTCCATTTCCTTTTTGAGCGTCTCGATGATTAATCTCTAAATTATGCCAATAGGAAGATGTAATGGCTAAATCAGTATTATGCAGAAACGTTTCTTTTAACTTTTTTAATTTTTCCATGTCATAAGAAAATGGTAAAAGCTTATGCACATGTATATCTGTTTCTACAATCGGTTTACAACTTTCAGCACTATGAAATGCTGTATGTTCAAGGTATAATGCTGCCATCGTTTCTAACTCTTTCAAGTCGATATTTTCATTTGAATTTTTCACATAATCGATTTCATTGCGTACACTCTCTACTCCATATTCCGGTACGTACACACCTTTATCAGTATAAAGCTGATAATATAAACCATTCTCTTCAAGATATTCTACAATCTTGAGTGCCTGCATATTTTGAATTGGATATCTCTTCATCATTTTTTTATCTTTATATATAAGCGCTCCGTTTTCAGCAATAATTGGACACTCTAAATTAACTTCTAATAATAATCGTTCAATATCGACGATAGAACGACCTGTACAAATTGCTACAACATGGCCAGCTTCCTGACATTTTCGAATTGCTTCTGCATTCTCTTTACTAATCATTTTGTTACCCGAAAGAAGAGTTCCATCTAAATCAATTGCGATTAATTTCATTATTTCTTCACCACTTTCTATATATACACGAGCTCATATTAAATGAAAGGTATCGTTTTCATACCGACCTCGTAAAGTACTCCTTATTTATAATTTATGAAAAGCGTTTCAGGTCAAGAAATAATTATAAATAAAATCCAAAGCAAGAGCTTTGGATTTTAAACTATGAATTATAACAAATATATTTTGTCTCACACGTGTATACATTCTTTTCTTTAGTTGGGACATATACTTTAAACTTTTCTAAACGTTTTCCGTAAACATGAATGGTGACAACGCTTTCATTTTTGGCTATTTCAAGGATATGACAATCAGCTGGTGGAATGACTTTATCTGTTTCTCCTTCTCCCAAATAAAGATTTCCTGTATGAGTTAAATAAACAAGTGAATTTTCAAGCTGCTTAGTTTGTATAAAGTTCTGCACCATTATTCTTCCTGTAAATACGCCTTCTACTCCCCATGTGCCATCATGGTCATGTAAAGGAGTCGATTGTCCATCTTTCCATACAAGAGCTAGTACTTCAAAACGATTTAAAGGATCTTCATATAATAAGTGCCGTGCATATTGAGCCGAATTCGCCTTCTGTTTTTCTAACGGAAGCCATGTTTTCTTTTCTAAAAGTTCTTCTAATAATTTTTCAATTCCACAAACAATTTGATTTTCTAACAAATTACTATTTATTAAATCTGTTACAGCTTTAATAAATGTTTGGAACGTCTTACTTCCATTACACGTTAACATAAGCATCCTCCTATACTCTTATTCACACACTTCCATACTAAATAACCCACTAAAATTTTACAATTGAGAAATAAAAAAACAAGGTACAATAAATCTGTGCCTTGCCGAACAGCTTATTGAGTTTTTAAGCAGATAGGTAAGAATTTCAAAGTTTGTTCATTCTCCAATATACATTTTTCTAAATTGAAAGATGAAGACAACTCTATTTTTTCAAAAGCATTTATAAATGTTTTTAATGCAATCTCAGCTTCTAATCGTGCAAGTGGTGCGCCTAAGCAAAAGTGAGCACCTTTACCAAAGGTTAAATGCTTTTCATTTCCGATTCGGTGTAAATTAAATTTAGAGGCTTGTGCAAACTTTTTCTCATCTAAGTTTGCTGCACTTACCCACGCAACAATCATTTGATCCTTTTTCATAAGAGGTCCAAATATATTTGTATCCTCTGTAATCCTCCTAGCTAATGTAACTGGAAAGCGATAGCGTAATACTTCCTCAATAGCTTTTGAAATTAATGTAGGTTCTTTCCTTAATTCTTTATATGTTCCAGCTGAATCCACTAAGAAACAATAAAAACTATTAATAATTAAATTTGTAGTTGTTTCATTGCCAGCCGCTAATAGTCCTAAAGAAAAAGTAACAATTTCTTCATCGGTTAACCGTTCTCCTTCATATTCAGCTCGTATTAAATCTGAAATAATATCGTCGGTTAAATGGAATCTCTTTTCTTGAACGATTGGTAGAAGATATGCTTTAAATTCATTTAATGCTATCTCCTTTTCTACATCCAGATCATTAAACTTTTCTTTACTATACGGCATAAATAAAATATCAGACCATTCTTTAATTTTTTTACGATCTGTTGTGGGTACGCCTAATAAATCAGAAATAACGGTAACAGGTAAAGGTGCAGCGAACTGTTCAACAATATTAACTTCACTACATTTTTCAAGTTGCTGTACAAGTTCATCTGCTATAGCCTGTATTCGAGGTTTCCATTGTTCTAAACTTCTTGGAGTAAATGCTTTAGAAACGATAGAACGTACATTGCGATGTTCTGGTGGATCAGTAGAGTTTATATTTATTCTAGTTTCTAAAGGAGGGATTGAGAATTGTCTTCGCTCCCTTCTACTTGAAAACAGGCGATAGTCTGATAAAACACGATTTACGTCCTCATACAAAAATACATTCCAAACATCTTGCTCTTCATCATAATGTACTGGGTGATTATCCCTCATAAATTGATACCACTCATACGGATTCCACAATTCCTCTTTCGTTTTCAGCTTTGAAATTTCATGAACTAAAATCACATTTTCAGGCGAAGCCATAGTCCTTTCCTCCCTTTTCTTTTACAATAAAAGTGATAGGTCGGTAATTCAAAGTTGTATAATCTAACATATGTTATTTTAACATATACTAAAGGGGATTTTTCGTAGGAGAACTTGAGAAATAAATAAGGGGGATTTTTATGTATGTTGATATTTTATTGCTCGCAGAATTGACGTCAGGGCCAAAATATGGGTATGAAATAAAGAAAAATATCCAAAATCGGTTAGGAGAGAATTTTGAATTAAATCATAATATGCTTTATCCTTCTCTTCGACGTTTTGAGAATATGGGGGCTATAACGAAAAAAGTACATACACAAGTCGGTAAGCCAAACCGAAATATGTACGACATAACTGAAACAGGAGAAGAGATCTTTTCTGAAATGTTGCGCGAGTTTCCCGAAAAACTCGCGACAAACAATATTGAATTTCTTGTTCGTATCGCGCTATTTGAAAAACTTGATTATGAAGAGAGAAAAGAAGTTTTAACAATACGCCAAGACATACTACATAAACAACTTACTGCTATTCAATCTCTTGATGCTAACTCATTTTTTATTACAGAAGTCATTGACTTCAGTAAATCACGTATCGAACATGAATTGCTTTGGATTACATCACTTATGAAGAAAATATGAAAAAATAAAAGAAAAGTTAAAAACAATGAATGAAAATGAGATTTATTATCAATACTATAATTAATAAAAGGGCAACCACGATTTGGCTACCCTTCAAAAATTTATACTTCCGGATCGAAAGTTTTGCAATCTGTTTCTTCTGTAGTCGATGCTTGTTTCCCTTTATGACTTACTACATAAATTGCGTCTGCGCTACATTTATTACCGTTAGCCCAAAATTTACAGTTGTTTACTTCACATAAAACGTCTTGTGCCATAGTATCACACCTCCTTGTTCTATTATCATTAACAAAATTCGGAGGTATGATACTCTTTGTTATGCATTTTTCATTCCATTTTTAGCTTTCTTAATGGCTCTATATCCCCTTGTACAATAGCATCTATATTTTCAGTTATTTTTTTAATATCAAAATGCCACCATTGAATTTGCAGTAATTCCTCTATTATTGTATTTGTAAATCGTTCCTTTATTTTATTTGCAGGGTTTCCACCAACAATTGTATATGGTGCAACGTCTCTAGTCACAACAGATTTAGCTGCAATGATTGCACCATCCCCTATTTTGATTCCGGGCATAATGGTTGCATCCATACCAATCCAAACGTCATTACCTATGACTGTATCTCCTTTGTAAGGTAAATCAGACAAATTAGGTGTATACTTCTCCCACCCATTTCCAAATATATTAAATGGATATGCTGAAAATCCATCCATACGATGATTCGCTCCGTTCATAATAAAGGTAACTCCATTTGCAATACAACAAAACTTTCCAATGATAAGGTGATCACCAAGAAATTCATAATGATGGAGTACTCGATCTTCAAATGTTTCTCCATCTTTCGCATCATAATATGAATAGTCTCCGGCGAGTATACTAGCTTTCGTTATTGTATTTTTTATAAAGTGAACATTTTTATTTCCTTCGATAGGGTATTTAACATTTGGATTAGGATTCATGTTGCACAGCACTTCCTTTCCTATCCATTTCACTTTCTACCGCTATTACTGGCTTTAAATTGTATATAGGTAAAATAAATAATAATCCAATTATAAATAGTAAAGCTGTGCCTTCATACATCGTACTTAATGAGAATATTTCTTTTAATGAACCAGCAATACTCATTGTTACTACCATTGAACCGGTGAATAGCGGACTTAAAATGCCATTTACACGACCAATAAAATCAGTATCACTATTTTGAATAATGAGCGTATTAATACCTATTTGAATACAAGGAAGAGCTAAACCGCTAAAAAGTTGTGCTGTGAGTGTTACCCATAAATTGGTGGAATAACCTATAATACCGATGCCGATTGCCTGACCAAACATACCGATAATTAACATCTTTTGCGGCGCAACGTTTTTTGCAAACACCATCGCTAAAGCACCGCCAACAATCATTCCTGCACCATTTACTGTTAGTAACCATTGTAAACTCTCTTTTGATAATCCTAACTGCTCAGTTACAATAAAAATACCTAACGGCTGAATTAAACCAATTCCTAGTCCTGCTGCCATAAAACAAAGCCCTAGCAAAGTTAATGCCTTTTTCTTTTTTACGTATTTAATACCGTCCAGCATTTCCTGTAATAAAGTGATTTCTTTCTTCTCATTATCATTCTCAAGATCTTTCGGAAGAAATAACAACACAGCTGCTGCCAGTAAAAAAGCGATACCTGTTATGATGATTGAAATATAAATTCCAAAACTATGGAAAATAAATGTCCCCAGAATCGGTCCTAGCACCATAAAAATCGCAAAAATTGTTTGATATATAGACATCGCTAATTGGATTTGTTCCGTTGATAAATGCTGTTTAAACAATTTCATACCAGATGGTTGAGAAAATTGCGAAAGAATTGCAGAAATAAGCGTGACAAAAAACACAATTTTCCACGTACCAAACATAAGAGTAATTAATACAGCAAATACTGAAATAGAACTTAACGTTTCACACCATATCATTGTCTTCTTCGGCTTCCACCTATCAGCAAACGTTCCACCAATAAAGGAAAAGATGAAAATTGGAGCAAATTCCGCCACTGAAATCATCGAAATAGCAAAAGCATCACCTTTTGTCATTTCCATTACATATAGTAATACGGCAAAGTTCCGAACCCATATTCCAATTTGTAAAAATAATGCTGAAGCTAAAATTCCCTGTACAAATCTATTCTTCAATACTTGTGATACCCCATTATTTTGTTTCGTTTCTACATTTGTCGACATAAAAAAGCCTCCTATTTCATGTTCTGAACAGGAGGCAGCACAAATCATATGAAAAGACTATATTTTTCGCAGAGCGAAATACATCCCTTTTCTAAAAATGTACAGACTAATCCTATTCAGAAGAATATTTCGTTTTTTAACGAAGATCTCTTACAAATAGAATTAGTTGATCATTGGGATGTTTTCACCCTTCCGTTTCGAATTTAAATAACACATACATACTCTATGTAAATCATTTTCTATGTATGCATGTCTTACAATAAATATTCTAGAATGTTAATGGTAATTCCTCTAAAGAACGCATTAAATAATTACCTTGCCACTTAATGTCTTCACGATTCCCTTTTATTTGTAGTTTAGGCATTCGATTAAATAAAGTAGTAATAGCAATCTTTGCTTCTAACCTCGCAAGTGGAGCTCCTAAGCAGAAATGACTACCATGGCCAAAGGCAATGTGACGGTTGTTCTCCCGTGTAATATCAAATATTTCTGGATTTTCAAATACTGTTTCATCACGGTTCGCTGAAGCCAATGCGATAATAACCATATCTCCCTTCTGTATTGTTTGATGGTGAATTTGAAAAGGTTCTGCTGCCCATCTTGCAGTTGTAACCTCAACTGGAGAATAATAACGTAATCCTTCCTCTATAGCCGAATCAATTAATTTTGGATTATCTTTTAATAACTGTAATTGATTTGGATTTTCAAGAAGTGCTAATACCGTATTTGTAATTAAATTCACTGTCGTCTCATGTCCTGCTACAATTAATAGCATTATCATTGAATATAGTTCCCGAGCGCTCAGTTTATGCCCTTCACTCTCTGCAAGTATTAAAGCACTCACCAAGTCTTCTTTTGGCCCTTTTCGTTTCATATCAACTAAATATTGAAGATATGTAATAAACTCAGATAGTTGTTTTTCAGTTTCTTTTATTTCTTCAGGTGTTTCTGGTGATGCAATAACAGCATGAGACCAAATTCTAAATTTCGCTTGATCTTCTTTTGGAATACCGAGCATCTCACTTATCACAATAATTGGTAATGGAAATGAATAATCATCCACAAGATTTAATGTACCTTTTCGCTCTATATCACCTATCAAATCATCTGCTATTCTCTGAATTCTTCCGTCTAATTGTGCAATCATCTTCGGTGTAAAAGCTTTTTGAACTAAAGATCGTAAACGACTGTGGTTAGGTGGATCTGAATTTAGCATATGTGTTGTTAAGTGGTCACTATTATCAACGGAAAGATACATGTTCTTTGTATCTTGAGAAAACACATTTGTCCAATCTTTTTTTAAACGATTATCTTTTAAAAGTGGCAGAGCATCTTCATATCTAGTAATAAGCCATTCTTTACCGATTTCAACTTGGTTTACAAATAATATTGGTTGTTTTTTTCTCGATTCTTTATAAATTTCATACGCATCTTCTTTAAACTGAGCTGAAGCTAAATTAATGCCATCCTCTATGCTTAACCCAACTTTATTTTTCATTGACATTGTATTCCCTCACTCTCATTTGTTGTTGAAAACCAACCCAACATATGCATTATACTCTAATAAAAACGCGAAAATTGTAAATTTTTAATCAAAATATTACTTCGTATATTGAAAAATAAAAAGTGAGAAAGTAAAATCGTTTCACTCCCTCACTTCTCTTTATGCGAAGCACATAAAATTACTAATTTGTTGATAGCGATAACTTACTTTACGACGACGACCACCTTGCCACGTGTAACCTGATACTCCATTTCTTCTCACTTCAGTCGGGAAGAACCATAAATCCCTTCCAAAAGGACCAGGACGATGTAAGCGTAAATAGCCCCATCTTCCTAGACAGTTACACATCCATGATTTCATATTACCTGGTTGTGCAGGAGAAGCAAATGTAGACGGTAACGACGGCGCTTGTGACGGAGGTGGTGACGTTGGAGCATCTTCCGCATCATCTGGTCTGTAATCTTCTTGTTCAATATCTCTCACTTCATTTGTAGGTTCATACCCGTAGTTTTGTGGATTATAATACATCGCTTGATCATATGGATAATTTTGCTGGTTATACATATTAATAAATCACCTTCTTTTTATTCATTGTCTTTACCATTCATATGTGATATGCCCTCTCTGGGAAGCTTATGTATAGCCTAAATTCAACAAAAAATAAAGCTCGTATTTAAAAATACGAGCTTCTTCATAAACAGAATAGATGTATTATTTTCTTAATTTCACACTATAGAAACGCATTTCATCTAATGAACCTTCAAATTCAAATACTTCTTGTTTAATTAATTCCTTTAAGCGATATTCTAAAAACGTATCGCCAACTGATTGTTCTACAAGACCAAGTGCTTCACCAATTACTCTAGGAGCTTTTCGGAATTCTTGATCAGCGCCTATACTTTTCGCGCATTCAATAATAAATTGATCAAAATAATTTTCTTGTACAGAACGTACTTCATTGTCTGTCCAAACTCTTAAAAATTCCGTACTTTTCGATAGACTATCCCACTCTTGTTCAAACTGCATACGTTTCTCTACAGTTAAATACGGCAATTTTACAAAACTTTTTTGAATTAGAGCTAAACTTTCAGGTGCTAACTCTCCAGTTCCACGAATCGCATACTCTAGTTTTAATATTTTTTTACTTGCATCAGATGTATTCATAACGCGAATATTTTTCTTATCTTTTAATTGCGCCATTACAAAACATAGACCTACATGTTCATGTGCGTTATCGGCTTTCCAAATTGTAATAGGGATTTCAATAGGTATAGCATGTAGTTCTTCTATAGTTTTTAAAAACCTTGGTAAATACTCTTCTTCAAAATAATTTTCATAAGCATTTAAGTTGTTTACTAACCATTCCTGTCTTGCTAGTTGCCCTTCATTCATATGTAACTTATTTATCGGCCCAATTGAAAAGAATTCAGAAAAAGCAACGACCATCTCTTCCAATCGTTCTTCTTGACCCAGCATATGCTTTAAACATCCAGCTGTTGAATCATCAAAAGCAATATGTACGTGTGAGCTTTCTTTTACATTTCTTTTATAAGATGTATTACTCGTTAGTTGCCTAGAAATATCCATCAAATTTTTAATAGTATCTTCACTATACTTTTCTTCTAATAAATTTAATTGGATTAGAATACTTTGAAGTAAATGTTTTGCCTCATCTTCGTGCATATCCTCTACAGCATTTTTAATTTTATCTATCATGTAAATCCCTCTATTCATTTCAAAAATAACGTAGATTATAGTGTATCATTTAAGTGTTACTCATTAAAAGTTTTTTAGTCAAATCATGTATTAGAAAGATTGCTAAATAACCTTTTGTAAATCTTTTTATTTAAATGTATAATTATATAGAAAATAAAAATTATAGGAGCTATGTTTATGGAGAAAATATTTCCTAATTATAAACATTATCTAAAAAATTGGAGATTTATATTTATTTGTATATTACCTACTATCGCCTTTTTGTATGCTTTTGATGTCATCTTTGAATTACTATTTCATCAAGATTTCTATTTATCTAACTTAATTTTTGCTATTATTTTATTTTTAATATTTATGAGCATCAAAGACATGTTTAAAATTAAAAGTTAAAGATCCGGATAAAGTGAAACTTTAATCAGGGGGGGTTCTTCATCCCCACTGATTATTAGCCCTCATCAATCGGACTTTAATGGGCAGCCCGACCCCCACCTAACTTCTTTGCTTTCGCTGAATTTTGAGGTGGGGTCTTACTGCCCATTAAAGTGGGATAAAAAAAGAGCACCCTGCAATCAGATGCTCTCATGTGATAGAGGTTTTTCTGAGTATTAAGTAGGACACGAAGGTCTTGTCCCACTATCTAATATATGCTTGTACTTATTTTTTGTGCATGTACGAAGTATCACTTTAAATTCTCCTCATAAATTCATTGTACAATTAACATATTTATACATAAAAAAAACATCCTCCGTGGATGTTTTTTATGTACCAATTTTTAAGCTTCCATAAACTTAGCCGGTACACCAATTTTTTCAACTACAGAAGATATATTAGTAGGATTAATCATTACATTTTCAATACTAACTAATTTATTTTCTAATAGTCCATTCTCTGTTGTAATAAGTTTTTCAAACCGCTCTAAAGTCATCGAAAATTTATGTTCACTTCCGCCATTCATACTGACTTTTACATACTTCATCGTGCACCCGCCTTTCATAATAATCTATAATTCGATAAAAAGGCGCTTACATCCTTTTTATTTAATACTAGATTTTACACTTTTACACTTGCCAATTTACGTTTATATTTAATATGAAAAAAACTGATACTAATATTTGTTCATATTATAATTGCGAGTAAAAATGATAAAGATAGAAATGCACAAAGTGGTATAAATAAAACAGTATCCATTCTAGCAAAACGCGTATCTTTTTTTCGTTTAAAGATACCAAAATAATGAAATTCACCTATTACTCTTAGAAAAAAAACAACCATACAAACCCAGGATCCCATTCGAACAATAATATTAGGAAATGCGAAATGAACAATATTTGTTTGTTGTAATAAAATTATCGCTGCCATACTTAGTAAAAACGCAATGAACAAAGTCATCCCTGTACCTGGTGTAAAAGCCTTTTCTCCAGCTTTTGTTGGAATGACACTATTTGTCGCCCACTTACCTCCAAAAGCCCAATAAACATGTAAAAAGCTAACTAAAAATAATATACAGACAGAAATATATGTAATAATAAACATTTTGTCCTCCCATTATTTTATTTTAGTCCTCGATTTTAGAGTATGCTATAAATTTCACCTTAGCAATCTATTTTTAATAACATAAAAAACCCCTTAATGATTTTTCTTAAAATTGATTAATCATTAAAGGGCTTTTAATTTCATTATGCATTATACCTATTTCTACGACGTTCCATCCTCGTTTGTCCTTGAGAAGTCTCTTCTTTATATTGAGGTATTTGCTCTGCCATTTCATATGTTGCAACTGCAGTGGGTTCTTCGTAATTATGCTCACGTATTTTTTCAGGCGTTTTTTGTTTCGATACTTTTCCACCGAACTTAAATAATTTTAACTTAAATTTCGGTAATCTTGGGATCGGAATCTTAAATGATCGCTTTTTACGTTTCTTTTTTTGTTGAAATAAAGTTATATTTTCTTTATAATCCTCTTCTTTACGGTGTAATAACATAGCAATTAATCCACCTAATATAAGTCCACCAACTAAAAGCATAAGATATTTGAAATTACTTGTCATTAAACTCGACATACGTTCAAGTATGACTAACGACTGCACTTCTTTAATATCCCATAGTAAAGCAGCCCATAATGCGAATAAACCGAAAGTAAGCCCATATGTACGAAAACGGAATAAACATGGGATTAAAGCGATACAAGCAGCAATTTTTGCATTCGCTATGATTGAACTTGTTGAAATATCTTGATGCCAAATGACTAACAGTAGTGTAATAAATGGCGCATACGCTATCCAACTACATATACGTGAATATATTTTTTTCGCAAAATAACTACCGAAACTGGTGAAAAATAAAAGGCCTCCAATATATAAAGATTGTTCTAGTGGGATTTGTTTCATAATTCCTGCAACTGGAAAGAGGCCGCTTAATAGCATTAATAGCACATCTAATTTCTTCACAATTCCTCATTCCTTTCAAATTTCTTTTGAGTCAATTCATATTGCTTTTCCACATGGTGTAGTTTTTCATTTCTAAAAAACATCTTAATCCTGTATGGAAATAAAGTAAATATGTAAAAGAGAAGATACATGACAAAAGATATCCTTATTTACATGAAAAAATGACAAATCCTGACCTATATAATGAACAGGATTTGTCTATTATTATTTAAAGTAGAATAATTGAATCTTTCTTCTCTATTTTTAGAATATCTACATCCAATTCATCATCAAACTCTTTAAACTCTCTTGCATCTATATCCGTCATATAGCTCTTTATTACTTTCGCCATATGCATAGAATATGGCATGTGTATATTCTTTTCCAAAAGCATACTTGAATTACAGCACATATAATGTACCATTTTGGCAATATAGTTCCTTTCAACAGCTTTTACACCTAGAGGTAATATTTCAAGTATATATTGATGCAATGTTTCACTATCATTACACAGATACTCACCAGTGCTATAATACATTCCCTTTTGATCTATATATAAACTCGTACTATCCAGTACGTCATCACATTCTATCACACCGTATTTTGGTACATCAAAAGATGTATTTATTCTTACAGCATTTAAGTTTGGAACCTTTAGCACATCTGGAACAATGTCAGGGAAAGTATCTATATCAATTTTTTCATTTTGCACCTCTTTTATCCAATGTTTTCTTACATTCGCATCTATAATGAAGTATACTTGCTCATTTTGCTCTTTTGCATGTTGTAAAATTTCCGCTAATGTTTCAGAAACAAATTGTTTAAATTGAATGCCCATATCATTTCTTTTTGAAGGCTGCGGTAAAAAGGTAGTATGTTTATTTATATTCAATAATAGACGATCAATCGTTTGCCACTCTGTATTCCCATATAATTTATATAAAATTTCTTTTCCTTTAATTTGTGAAAAAATAGGTAAGAAATCAAATTTCGAGATTCGTTCAATTGATAAATTAACATATGTACAAGGTAAATTTATCTTATTCCAACTACGTTTCAAAAATCCTTTTTGTTCTAATAAACTCAAAATACCATTTATAATCGTTTTACGAGATACACTTTGGCCTATAAATAAATTTATAAATGCTGAAATACGGTTTGTTCTTGCAAATCCTTCTCTAACAATTTGCTTTGGATCAATTTTTTCACGTCCATCACAATTTTTCATTGCAATTAACGCCAAAGTCGCATCATTGCGCTCACCTGCAGTAGCATAAACCGCTTTCATAACATCCTCTACTAAATTCATTTTATACTTCTGGCAGTATTGCATTTTATATGGATTTTGCAATACCTTTTCAATATTACATCTTACTATTTTTAACAATACTGGAGAATCTGCATTTAATATATATGATGACTCACTGATTTGAGCTAACACCATTTCACTTTCAAATAAAGCTTGTTCTACTTCCAGCGATATTTTTTCAGACCATATTTCTAGCGTTATAGTCTCTAATCCTTTTGGTGCAATTAAAGGGAATAATTCTTTCCTATTATCCGTTTCCATCCTTTTACATTCTGGTAGTAATGTGAAATAAGAAAATTTTTGCTGAAACCCTTTAAATAGATACTCTCTTTCTTTTGCTTTTATACCAGATTTTATTTTAGTACCTTGAACTTTATATATTCTCTCATTGTATGGAAGCAACACTCTAAGATTTGCTCCTAGCATATAATCTTTCGGATATTGAAGAATATGTTCTAATTCAACTTCTCCACCTATATGAAAATCATCTTTTAAATTTCTAAATATTTTAATCCACTTAATACCATTTGTAGCTTGTTGTACTTTTAGTTTTACAAACCGTAATTTTTTATTATTCAATGCAAATTCTGGAGTAGAAATTAATATCATGCCCCGTTTTCGTCTCAAAAGCAAAGGAATATCTGGATGGTTATACTCTTGATAAAACCTCCGAATTCCTATTGAAACATTTAATAATGGAATGTTCTCTCCTCCGCGCGTTATATATTCGAACCGAAATACATAGGCGAAATAGTCTTCTGTTTTTTCATCTTTAATAGGCTCTGACATCGCCTCACAAATATTTTGTGATCTAAGAGGAGAAAAATATATATCTTCTTCGTGTATATTTTCTAATTGTACAGGACGTTCACAAAAAATATGTGAAATTAAAGCGGGCACCCACTTAGTATATACTTCCTTATCATGTAGTACTGTTAAATTAGAAATTAAATCGTAATGCCATTCATATTTTGGCGATTCTATTAATTTATTCGGTTTCCAATCATGAATAATCTCATACCAACTTTGAAAAATATAATCGAGTTGTTCTTTTCTAATAGGTTCTTTACATACAATCCATGGTGTATTTTCGTTTAATACATATGGATTATGCTGAATAAATAATATATCAGAAAACATATCATATAATCTTTCATTTAATCGTTTCAACTTACTCGTTAATAAAAATGTCTTATAATGTATCTCTACAATATCGAGCCATTCAATAGGAAAATATATAAATGATACGCTTTCGTTTAAAAGAGGTTCTACTATATTTTCAAATGTTAACAGTCTTAGTTTGTTCATAAAATCATTACTTCCTTTCTTTATTTGTCTTGATTGTCAAAAAACTAGCACTTGCTCTAATCCATTTAAATCAAGTATTTAAAAGAAAAGTAAAAAACATTTCTCCGAATTATATATTATTGAAACAGCTCATTTTAAAATAAAAAGTAATTATCATATACAGCCCCCTTAAAACAATATTTCAATACATTCAAATTATACAATATAAATAACTTAATGTATTTATCATTTACAATAACTTTACAATAAAACTAAAAAAGAACACCTTAAGTCGGTGCTCTTCTTAAAAGTATGAACCATTATGTAATTGAACATAAGGATAATATGAATCCTCCAAATGAAATTGCTCCTAGTAAACCTAATACAAATCCTGTTAAACAAATACAATCAGCAAGACAAATGGAAGACTGCGATAACGGAACAAATGACCTACTTGTATTCGATCCATATTGTTTTATTTTCTCATAATTCATATCTAACATGTAATGTAGACAGTTTACACCATCCTCAATAGTATGTAGAGATTCTTTTTCTAATCGTTCCAATAATTTACTATTACAAGCAACTGGAAGAGGATACAGCTTATCTAATTTCATATTTTGATAAATTAATTCTAAACGAGATAATATATTATCTTTCTTCTTTTCAGATGTTACAGTACTTTTCATGTAATTAAGTTCATTTAATAACATTGTCAATTCATCTCTTTTTCCGTATAAATCCTTAGCTATTTTTCTCTTTAGTTTGTACGAATGGATAATAGATTTAAATTCAATCATTTTAATACACTTCCTAATTAAATATTATTTACCCATTATTATATAGATAAACAGTACTTTTTAATCCTATTTAAAATACACTCAAGCCTCTTAATTTACTATCTATTAACATTACATTAACCTTACACATTTGTAATAATTTCATTAGCTACACACTAGCTAGTAGAAATCACTCCTTAAATTAGACAGACATTTGATGATAAATCCATAAAAAAAGCAATGATTAGATTTTAAATCTAGTCATCGCTTTATCTACCTCACCTTGATTTACACCTATATATCCATTAGCGATAGCTATATTCTTTGTCGGCATGTACATGTATAAAGCTAATGTTTTTTATTAATAAATGTAGTCAATATTCATATATTACAATAGCATCAGAAGTACCATTAAAACAATTAGAGCAACTACCACAGCTGCCACAACCGCCACAACTAAAACAACCAAAACAACCGAAGCAACCAAAACAACGGAATCCACCACAGCGACCTGCACAACCGCCACAACCACCACAACCTCCACAGCGACCACAACCTCCACAGCGACGAGCAGCATCTTCAATATAGTAATATGGATATTGGTTTTGCTGATCCCAATACACAATATCTCCAGACCGGTAATCATTAAGGCTTAACGCTTGTAGTTCTTGTTGAAACTGATTCATTTTCATAACCTCCGTTTATAAAATAAAACCTCATCGATGCTTTCCTATATCTCTGTTCGTTAAATCTAAGTAGAAATAGCGCTATAAACTAAGTTCAATTCATACACCAACAAAGTATGACTTAACACTAGATGATGCACCTTGTTTATGTACCTATTTTTACTATGGGCTCATTTTTATAAATAGAAATTATAAAATTTGAATTCTAGTGTTATATCTTCATGCTTACTAAGTTCAATTCATTTCTCAATAACCATGATGCCGTACCCTTTACGTTCAAGGTAGAATTTCATTCCATTACGCTGTTCATCTGAAGTTGGAGCAGTAACGAAATATGTTAATCCGTTTGTTTGTAATATAAAGTGAAACTTTAATCAGTGGGGGGTTTCTTCATCCCCACTGATTATCAGCCCTCACCAATCGGACTTTTATGGGCAGTTGATCCCCGCCTAACTTCTTTGCTTTCGCTGAATTTTGAGGTGGGGGTCTTACTGCCCATTAAAGCGGGATAAATGTGGCAGAAGTTTAACCAGTTAATGCGCAAAAAATTAACTTAACTAACTTATCGATATGACATTTTGCCGTATCCGTAACACTATCAACTTTACGCAAATCTAGCAAGAAAAAATATATAGATAGGCATTATCCATACCTATCTATAATGTTACTTTCATTTTTATCCAATTACATCTTTTACGTCTGTATCCACTGGCCACTTTTCTAAAGTATAAGCCATTTCCCAAAATGAATATTCATATTGACTACTAATAATAAAATGTTGTTTCATTCGCTTACGGTCTGATTCAGTTACTTTTTCAGCGATAGTATCTAACCGTGTAATTTGCTCTTCAACTAATGTACGGAACCAATCAGATCCATAAGCAGAAATCCATTCGTTATAAATTGGCTCTTCTGGCTGACACTCTTTTAAACGCTCACCAATTTCATAATATAACCAATAACAAGGTAAAATGGCTGCAATGATATCGCCTAAATGTCCTTCGTACGCAGCACGATACATATGTGAAGTATATGCGTATGCAGTTGGAGCAGGGATAAAATTATCTTTTTCTTCTTGTGTTATCCCTAGTTTCTTCGCAAAATTCTCATGTAATGATAATTCCGCCTCATATGTATTTTGGGCATGGTGTGCCATACGAGCTGTCGTTTCTAATTCCAGTGCTTTTGCAGCTCCTAATGTTTGTACTCTAGCAAAGTGACTTAAATAATATGAATCTTGAAGCACGTAATAGCGAAAACTAGCTAAATCTAACGTTCCTTCACCAAGTTTTTTTACAAAAGGATGATGAAAACTAGCTTCCCAAATTGAATCTACTTCTTTACGCAATGATTGTGAAAAAGTCATTTAAATTCCTCCAATAATTCATTTAATATAAGTATTTATCCACAGCTATTAACGCTTTAAAATAAAAAAACTTTCTTTACAGGCGTAAAGAAAGTGAAATTGACAGTATTTATACATAAAATAGCAATGTCTTTTCCACTTCCCTACGCTGGCATTAACCAGATCAGGTACTAAGAGTCTCAAATTCCCATTTGATCTCAGCCTATAATAGGCCCCCCTAGTGGATAAATATTTAATTATCGTATTGTATTCATCATAACACACTTCATGTTACTGTCAAAAGTATTCATAATACCACTACTTAAAACCCTTCTTCTTTTCTTACTCTTAATGAAGTTTCAATAATCATATCTAATAGTTTACTATAATGAATTCCCGCTGCACCTGCACTTTTCGGTAGTAAACTTGCTTGTGTCATCCCTGGTAATGTATTAACCTCCATTACATATGGAATACCGTCTTTCACCATCATATCAACTCTTGCATAAACACTACATTTTAATGCTTTATAGCAAGCCAGTGACGCTTTGTTTACACGTTCTTTTAATTCAGCTGGAAGTTCAATAACTTCTTCAATAGTACCTGCATCATCATATTTCGCATTGTAATCAAAGAACTCCGCTGCATGTCGAATTGAAATGATAGGTAACTGTTTACCATCAAAAATGGAACATGTAATCTCATCACCTTTTATATATTTCTCTATTACTACTTCAGAATCCCATTCGAACACAGTTTCTAGCATTGAAATTAATTCGTCTTTATCATAGACAATTTTCACCCCAACACTCGATCCACCAGAGTTTGGTTTTACCACTAAAGGAAATCCTAATTTATCTAATTCATCAAGATTAAGATCCTCCATTTTTGTAAGTTCAATCCAATCTGGTGTTTCTATTCCTTCATAACGTAAAATCTTTTTCGAAATATTTTTGTCCATACATATACCGCTAGATAACATATTGCTTCCGCTATAAGGAATACCTAAACTTTCAAGCGTTCCTTGAACTGTCCCATCTTCTCCGTATTTTCCGTGTAATGCGAGCAGCGCGAAATCAATGTCCTTCGCTTTTTCGATTAAATCCATTTTTTCGTTTAACGTAATTGGAACTATTTCATACTTACTTTTATCTAAATGTGCGATCATTTCATTTCCAGTCATAATTGATACTTGTTTTTCAGAAGATACTCCACCCATAATAACGCCAATTCTCATTTCCTCAACTCCAAATTTCATTTTTTATTGTATCACCAATTATTTTGATTCCCCGAACTATGTCTTCTTCTTTCAGACGTGAAAATCCTAATCGAAACGTGTTCGCTCCTCCTCCATCAGAATAAAAAACATCTCCAGGAGAAAATGTAACCCCTTGCTCATAACACTTTTGCAAAAGCGTACGGGCATGAATTTTTTCTTCTAACTCTATAAATAAATGGAGGCCACCATCACCGGTCATTCTTTGAAACGGAATGTACTCGTTACATGCCCCAACAGCTAACTCATATTTTTTCTTATAAACTGATCTTGCCTTTTTTAAATATTTTTCAAAATATCCTTCATGTAAATATTGAAATAGAACAGCTTGATCTAATGTAGAAGTGTGAATCGTTCTTGCTCTTTTTACACTTTCTAAATGATGAATTAGTTCTTTATCTGCAATAATCCATCCTACACGTAAACCAGGGAAAAGTACCTTCGAAAAGCTACTAATATAAATCACATTATTACCAGCACCAGCAAAAGTTAATAATGGTGCTAAATGTGAACCTGAATAACGTAGTTCTTCATTAAATCCATCTTCTATAATAGGAATTTTATATTTTGAAAATAATCTCATCAGTTCCGTTCTTTTCTCCGAACTCGTGACAATACCAGTTGGATTATGATAAGAAGGAATTAAATACGCGAAATCAAAATCCTTTTTACGCAAACTTTTTTCTACTTCATTCGTATCGATGCCATCTTCATTCATATTTATTCCATGCACTTCAAGTCCATGTAAACGGAAAAGCTTCAACGCAGCATGATGAGTTGGATTCTCACAAATAACCCGCCCTGATTTCTTCGATAATGAGGAAAGTACAATATCCAATCCTTCGGTAAATCCATTTGTAATTAATATATCTTTATTTGAAATATCTACACCTTTCATTTCCATATAATGAAGTAGATAGTTCATTAACGGTCTATAACCTTTTGCGTAGCCGTAGTTTAATACGACATCACCTTCAATGGACATACGAGTAAGAAAAGCTCTTTTGAAATTTTCCACGTCAAATAGCTTTTCGTCCGGAGCAATGCTATTAAAAACAATCATTCCTTTTTCCCAGCGGACACCATGTTTCATTAAATCTAATTCATCCGCTAATAAGGTAACTGTATTAAGTTTATTTTTCCAATCTATTTCAACAGACGAAGTGTTTGAAATATCAACCTTCGCAACAAAATTTCCTTTTCCTTTAACTGCATAAATGAGTCCTTCTTGCTCTAAATCGGCATAAGCAGCGAGTACAGTATTTCTGCTCACACTTAGTAATTCGCTTAGTTCCCTTGTTGAAGGGATTTTTTGATCCCCGAGCAAATGCCCTTTCATAATCATCTTTTTCAAATAATCTTTCAATTGAATATAAACGGGACGATCTTTCACAACTTTAAAATCTTTAAACAATTCCTTACCCCCTGCAATCATTTTTGCATATTTATTTCATTCTCAAAAGGTCCACTACATATGTATTTTTTATTAAGGGCGGTACGGCCTTATAAAATGAAACTTTAATCAGTGAGAATATTCATCCCCACTGATTATTAGACTTCACCAGTTAGGACAAATCTTTTCGATATAAGTTTATAACATCCTTTAAAGCTGCTGCTGCGGCTCCACGTGGATTAGAAGCACCACCAATTGTAGTAACTTGTCCCATCGTATCTGTAAAGAACGTAATCCCTTTTTCTGTCCCATTTAAATTTGCTAGCGGATGATCTTTATCTATTTCGTGCGGTTCCACATGAAGAGCCACTTTACCATCCTTATCCTTATATGCTGAAGCTATTAATTTAATATATTTTTTATGTTCTTTAGCATTTCGAATTTGTTGTTGTGTAACATGTTCAATTCCTTTTATTTGTATATCGGTAAGCGTATTTTCTGTTCCCATTAAACTGTTTGTCAAAAGTAACAATTTACACGCACTATCAGAACCACTTACATCTAATATTGGGTTCGTTTCAGCAATCCCTTTACTTTGCGCTTCTTTCAGTGCTTCTTCAAACGTAATATCTTCCTCATTCATTTTCGAAAGAATATAATTTGTAGTCCCGTTTAATATTCCTTCTATTTTTTCAATATGGCAACCAGCTAAACTAAATTGACCAATATCAAGTGTCGGTAATGCCGCAGCAGTTGCACCACTATATCGAATTCGTACATTTGCGATTTTTGCAGCTTCATTTATTTCTCTCCAGTTTGTAACAAGCGCACCTTTTGAAATTGCTACTATATCCATTTGTTTTTCAATCGCTTGTTTTATATATTGTTTCCCTGGATTTCCATCTTTAAGGTTTGTAGCTGTTGATTCCACCAGCACTGTACCACTTATGTTATCTGTTGCACGTTCCTCCGGATGATATTCTATATACTTTTCAATTGCAGCACTACTGCTACCATACATTAATAAGTTATGAATAGATAATCCATCCTCATTATGTATTGCAACATTTCTACCTAATACGCCACTTACAACTAACTCTATACCATATGTTTCATATATATATGAACATTTTTCATGTAGTAATTTTATAAACTCTCTTCCTACTGTTCCATATCCTGATAGTACAACTTTAATTTTCATAATATCCCCCCATATTTTTCTACCAAATCCCTCTTTCAATATAATATAAAGCGCCCTCGAATTCCATCGAGAGCGCTTTATTATTACCTATTTCGGTAAACGTGATAGCTTTTCAGCAATTGTTCTATAAAACTCTTGAATGTTAGAAAAACCTAACGTGTCTGAAATACTTAATCCTACCATGTCGAGATGGTCCCAATTTGCTTTCGTTTCGATATGATTCCATTTCCCAATCTGTAATGACTCATTATTATTTACGGTAGCATTAGAAGAAGGTGCAATCATAGAACTTGTATTTACTACACCATCATTTTGCCACCAAGTAGTATCAATTAATGGACGATTTTCTTCATACCTTGCATAGGAACCTAAGAAAAATGCATTCCCCATTAACACTTTATTCATCGTTATATGAGGCAAATGTAAACCTGTTATAGGTGCCGCTTGTGATGCATGTCCACTATAGGATAAGTAATACACATTCGGTTGCGTCTTTACCCAATTATTTAACTCCTTTGCACCATCTGTACTTAAATCCCATTGACTTATATCTTTTGTATTTTTCCAAAGTGAACTATTTAGAATACGATTACTGTATTGGAAAAAGGACTCTCCAACATTTTTCTTTATGTCCCATTGATCCAATTTAAAATCATATAGTGATAAATTATCGTTTCCTCCAAAACTTGCAGCTGTAATGAGTAAATCTTTAACGAACGGTAGTAGAAGACTACCATCCGCAAGTGTTGTACCGTTGTGAGGAGTTGCTAATGTTGTAACACTATGAACATATGATTTCTCGCCCTCAAATAATGGTGATATTTTGGTGTTTGGGTGATTTTTCACATAATTTTTTTCTTCAAAACTGCCTTCTTTTAATAGCTGTACTAATGTTCTAATCGTTTGTCCACCCATGCTATGCCCAACTAAATGAACTTTATTTGTTTCACTCCAATTCGGCGCAAAACCACTATAAGTTCTACCAAAACGATTATGTCCATGGTTCTCAGCATGTGCGGCACCGTAGTCTACTGTTCCACCGTTAATTTGGGCATATAATTCACATGCACGGTCCCAGTTACTAGAAACTGGTCCAACAGCTGCAGTATGAACTGTATAACCATTACGTTTCAAATCTTCTTGTATATCATGAACACCCCCCCAATATTTAACCCCTAGCATTTCCTCTCTACCCCATCCGGCAAACCCATTTACTAAAATGATCGGATAATTATTTTGTTGACTCTCTTCAGCATATGTTATTTTCGCTACCAATGAACAAACAGCCACTAATGCAAAAAAACATATTTTTAAAAATAACTTCCCCATATTTCCTCCCCCTGATAAAACGTTTACATTTTTCACTTTACAGCATGCTTTAATAACTTAAACATAATGTAAAGTATTTTATATACGTTGTATATATAGAAAACATATACAAATGTTGATAAATATTAATTCAAGTAAACATTTACTTTTTACAATACACCTTGTAAATCTGTTTATTTGAATTTATAATTAGATATAGTTTCCTCATGTTAAAAAGATTTAAAAACCATAAGAAAACTAATCTCATTACTTGAAAAGGAGGAAAAAGCATGCAAATCGGATTAAATATTCATACATTATCTCAACCTACTAAAATAACTCCATCTAATCTTGAGCATAATACTATCTCTTCTACTAAACTTGAAAGTAAGAAAGTAAATGATCCTATCAAGTTCGATATTCGTTCATCCGAAAAAGAAATGAAACAGCCTGAACATAAATTTAATGAATTAGATTTATGGAAGATGTTAAAGGATAAAGGTGTTCCTTTATGGATCATCCTTGAAATGCTACAAAAAGCCCGTAAAGAAAAAGAAGCTCAAAATAATTCAGTTCAAAATTCAAATGCGATTGAAGAAACGAGCGAGACTCGATTAAATGAAGTAATGTAATCTATGTTATATGAATGCTCTAAAGTAAAAAGAGTTCGAGATTGATAAAATTTCTATCAACCTCGAACTCTTTTTTAAGATTTTTCTCCAATCGTTACAAACTGAAATGATACTTCTCCTTGATGATCTTTAATTAACTTTTCTACTTTTACTTTTTCATTTATTAATGTATTATCTGTCGACATTTTAGGTTTTTCATCACCTAAAGACTTGTTCAGGTGGAGAAGATGCATTTTCGTTTCATTTGCTTTTAATTCTTTATACACACTATCTTTTGCTACAATTACATACGCTTGTGTTGGATATTTACGAGTGTTACCTATCCAAGCATCACTACCGTATTTAACAGCAAACTCCTTTCCTTCTAATTCAATACTTTTTAAATTTTTTTCATCTTCTTGTGCTAACAAAATCGAGCCTTCTTTTGGTAACTTAGGTAACGTATCTATAGGTCTAAATTTGGATCCATCCTCTCTTTCACGAAAAACCTTTGTTTTAATCAACGCTTGTGCTGTAGATTCATTTAAAATTAAAACTTGTCCATTTCCGAATGTACCCGTTTTTACAGAAAACACTTCATTTTCTTTCGTAATTTCCTGATAACGATTCATAATTGATAAAGTATTATTTTCATCTCCAATGATTAATACACCGTTAGCTGGAAATCTGTTTTCATTTTTAGAGCATGCACTTAAACTTATTAACATAAATATACTTAAAATGAAAATAGATAATATTTTCTTCATCACAGTTCCTTTCATAAATCAAATTGTTTTTACATGCTTTTATGCAGTCTTACTTACTCATATTCCCTACTGTTCCATAGTTTTATAAAGCTTTTGTAAATAACGCCAACGAGTTATATAGAAATATAAAACTTGTATACAGATAAATGAAATTAAAATTATAATAGAACTATTTAAAATAGAAAAATCGACTAATTGTTGCAATGCCATATAAGCAACCACTGTGTGTATTACTGCAATGGTAATCGGTAAAAAGAACATTAATAATAACTGTCTCGTTACAACTTTTTTCAACTCTCGCTTACTTAATCCCATTTTCGAAATCATTTTATATTGTTGTTGATCCCGATCCAAATCAGTATATAACCGGAAGTAAATAAAACTAGCGGCAAATGTGAAGAAGACGATTCCAACTAAAACACTTGCCATAAGTAATAATCCATTCGTTTGTTTTGCCTCTAACAAACTTAAAGTCAAAGCTTGAAAATAGAAATTACCTTCTCTTGCATCTGCATTGAATATACTATTTAATTGATTTGAAATTTCTTTCGTCTTTATCCAGTCATCTACAACAAATCCGTATGTACGATGTTGAATAACTACATCATCTTGATTGATATTAAAAGGAATACCATCATATACACGATCTTGAACCGCGATAAAAATACCGCTAGTATCATGTGGTAAAACTAAATTTTCTACAGCTTTTTTCACACGAAATGTCTTTATCCAATCTCCTTCAATGACTTCAATATTCTTTTTATAGTCACCATTTTTAAATTCTTGTTTTTGTGATACCATTCCAGGGATTAGTAATATTTCATCTTCTTTTTCAATCGTTTCTTGTTGATACCCTAGCGCTCTCGCAAGTTCGTTATATTCACTTAATTTCATTACATATACATTACTTTCTGTATATTTATAAGAAGATGAAGCTGTTCGATATGGAATATTCGCATCAGCAAGATGTTTTTTTATAATAGAGAGATGTTTATCCACCACTTTGTCTTTTTCAGGACCTATATAAAGAAACGTATATGGGTTTGTCATTCTTACCAATTCTTTATTCCCAATAGCAGCGGTAGTTCCAATTGCTGTAAAAGCAACTGCTGAAATAATAGACACTATAAAAAACATAGTTGCATTATCTTTCATACGGTAAATTAATTCTGAAAACGTTAATATATTTGTTCTCTTTAAAAAGAAAAATTCACTCCTTTTCGCAAGATGCAATATATAAACGCTACATTGTGTATATAAAAAGTACGTTCCTATAATTACTAAGAGCACACCCATTACGAGCATGATAAAACTATGATTTTGAATAAAGCGAAATACTGAAATATATCCATACCCTATACTAATTAAAGAAAGTAACGATAATATTATTGAAGCTTTCGGTTCAGGCTTTGGCTTTTCTCCAGCTTGAATAAGTTCCACAAGTTCGGTTACTTTAACCGTTTTAAATGTAACTAACGAAACGATTAAAAATAAGACAAGAAACGTGAAAACTGTTAATAATACAGCCTGCACTGGTATATAAAAAGGTAAACCATTACTAATCATTAATACACTGGCACTGATTAGTAAAACTAGTTTAGAAAATATGAGGCCAATGAGGATCCCAATACAAATCGAACCAAGTCCGATTAACATATTTTCAATTAACAATAGCTGCTTAAGCTGTCTCATTGACATACCTTGCATCATTAAAATGCCAAATTCTTTCTTACGCGTTTTTAAAAACGAGCTCACTGAATATAAAATAAAGAAAAATGAAAAGACAAAAATCAAACCTTGGGATATTTGAAATCCTAATGTACCAAATGTACTTATTGTTTTACTTGTCGATTTCAACTCCCCCTGTAAATCAGGATGGAATAATAAAAGGGCATATGTAAAGAAAATCATAATCGAAAATGCACTACTTAAAAAATGGGCAGCATATGTACGCTTATTTCGAAAAATATTATTAAATGCGAACTGACGAAAAGTCATGCCTTTTCCCTCCTAACAAAGAAAGAACATCCATAATCTTTTGATAAAAGGCTTGTCTGCTTTCACCACAATAAATTTCGTTATATAGTTGACCATCTTTAATAAATATTACTCTACTGCAAAAACTCGCAGCATACGGATCATGTGTAACTAACATCATCGTTGCCTTTTCTTCCTTATTAAGCGTATCCAGCATCTCCATTACATCATTTGAAGATTTAGAGTCTAAATTCCCGGTCGGTTCATCAGCAAGTAATAATTGCGGCTTATGAACAATTGCACGAGCAATTGCTGTTCTTTGAGCTTGTCCCCCTGAAATTTCAAACGTTCTTTTACTTAATATATCTGTAATATTTAATTTCTCTGCAATTTCTTCTACTCGTTTATTCATTTCTTGCACAGAAACACCATCTAATGTCATCGGTAATACGATATTTTCCTTCACTGTAAGCGTACTAAGTAAATTAAATGATTGGAATACAAATCCTAATTGTTTTCTACGGAATAAAGCCAAATCTTCAGATGATAACTGGAAAGGATTCGTACCATTTATTACTATTTCTCCCGATGTTGGAGAGTCGATAGTAGATACCATATTTAATAACGTTGTTTTCCCGCTACCAGATGGCCCCATGATCCCTATAAATTCACCTTCTTGAATTGATAAATCAATATCTACTAATGCTTTAAAAGGTATTTTCCCTTTATATACTTTACTAATATTTTTCGCATGTAAAATTTCCATTTCTATTCTCCCTTCATTTGCACTTCTCACAATAGAGTGTAAATGAATTCTCTTATCGCTCATATTGATTCATCTTTCATTTATCTTACACGCTTGTAAGATTTCTAAAAAAACTGATAATAACACTATTTACAAATTAAAATTAACGCATAACTATCTTATAATAATTGTATAGTGGTAGGAAATACAATATCCTATCTTTATTATACGAAAAAGAAAAGACCGATTACTTTATCGATCTTTTCCTTCCCAAAGTTATATTTTTAACTTACGCCTTTAATTGAAATGTATTTGACTCACCATTTTAATTCTCTTTCACTTTATAATACCCTCTACAAAAAATTGAGTGCTTCGGTTTCATTGCAATTAACAAAGAATTGTATATATCTGAAGCAGAAATTATTGAATTTATCCAACATACAAATAATAAGATTGATTTAATATTGCCTGATACAAAAGATGATATAATGGCCGGAATGACCGATAGTACAATAATAGGTAAACTCATAAAGGTCCAAAATCTCGCTTTGGATAGAATTGCATTCGTATTTAGCCAAAAAAATATTCCACTACGGGTTAAGCTAATATCACCTTTATTATTTATGACAATAATATGTAGACATTCATGAATAATGAAGACCAAAATGCCTATGATGATAAGATAAAATATATTAAGATCAGTGAAACTTGCTCCAAAATAATTGGGAATTAGAAAAATAATGATTTGAAGTACATATACAAACTTCATATAATGTTTCCTATGCCAATTATTCTGTATAAAAGGATTCCATTCTGATAAATCCATACTTATTTGTGGTAAGTTACGAAACCAAATTATAATATGCTTTCTCCCCCTTTTTTAAACTATTTCATACTTTAAGAAATGTACTCCACTAAAACTTTACCGTTAATTTTAGTTACAAACTCTTTTTTCCCTTTATGCTTTTATTAAAGCTTAAAGTAATTCATTTACAGAATAATTCGAGTAAAAATTTAGTGTTTTCACAGATGAATACATTCGACAAAATTTTCCAAACCCCTTTTCGAATATGTTGTTTATAAAATGGTTCTTGCCTGTACAACTTGATACATCTGTTTTTGGTGAAAAGCACAAAATGTAAAAAAGCTTAGAGTTTTAGCTCTAAGCTTTTTTTGCATTCTCGCTCCTTTTAAAGAGCACTATTTTTTATCCATACGGATTTACTCAATACATAATGATTATAAATTTGATTTTCTATCGTCTGTTGACTCAAATAAGTAAACCCGCATTTTTTAATAACTTTATTTGAAGGTGCGTTGTTTATTACTGCAATTGCGTTAAAGACATCTACATTTGTATTTTTAAACAAATAATTAATCAAGCTTTTTGTCGCTTTCGTCGCATAACCTTTATTATGATATTCACTTGAAACAGCATACATAATTTCTCTATTTGGTGAAGGAAGTTCGTCTTTCATACCTGTGCAGCACCATCCAACAAATTCATTCGTCGATTTCTTGAATATTCCTAGC
This sequence comes from Bacillus sp. BD59S, assembly GCF_007363175.1. NCBI lineage: Bacteria > Bacillati > Bacillota > Bacilli > Caryophanales > Bacillaceae > Bacillus > Bacillus sp. BD59S. The sequence goes on along the minus strand of NZ_CP034686.1, from coordinate 2,307,311 downwards.
TTTAATATATGGTCATCTATGTTATTCGTAGTTCTTACAGCATCAAGAAACGCTTTGTTTGCAGGTGTTTCATAATTTGCAATCCAAACAATTCGTTGTTCTTTCGTTGATTTCCAGTCCGGTAAAAATTTTTCTATCTCCGGTTGATTTGCTATTTGATAAATACTCTCTGCATCATGGACCGTAAACTCTTGTAGGTATAGATCTCCACAATCTATTCTAAATAACTTAGTCAAACTCTCTTCTCCCATGTTAATCCCCCTTACTTACATTAAAGTTCCTTAATCTGCTTCGTAAGTTCCTTAAATCGTTCATCCAGTGCTTTATATTCTTTATCTTTAGAAGTTAAAAAGCTTAATTTACCTAATACTTCTTGCCTCTCTGTTTCTAATGTTAAACGTAGCTCTTCAATTTCATCTCTTGTTTTCGTAGGTTCTTCAAGTTGCTTTTGTATCGTATTGTTTACAAACACCAGTTTTGTATTAGTTGTTTTCTCCAGAAAATATCGATCGTGAGAAACGATAACGAGTGTACCATTATACTCAGCTAATGTATTTTCAAGCTGTTCACGTGAAGGAAGATCAAGGTGATTCGTAGGTTCATCTAAAATAAGTACATCTTTTTCATCTAAAATATAAGCCATTAGCTTACATTTCACTCGTTCACCCATACTCATATATCGAATCGGCTCTTTCCATTGGGACGATTCAAACCCTAAATGTTTCATTAAATTTTGGACTTTTCCTCTTTCTTCAAATGTCTCTTTATAAAATAAATCTTCTGGTGTTTTATCAAGTGGTAAATCAAATACTTCTTGTGTTAAATAACCGATGTTTGCTGATGGTGAAATCCATACTTCTCCTTCAGCAGTTTCGTTTCCCATGATCATCTTCAATAAAGTTGTTTTCCCGCTACCATTAGGCCCAATAATCGCAACCTTCTCACCGTGCTGAATGGTAAAATTAACGTTTTCAAATAATGTCCGATTATTAAATTCTTTCCGCAATTGTTTTACTTCTAAGAAACGTTTCCCTACTTTTTTACTCGCTTGAATAGAGAATTCAACTGAATAGTCCTCTTTCACACGTTCTACCTTCGTTTTCTCTAGCTCTTTTTCGAGACGTTTTCGTTTCGACTTCACTTGTGCATCCATGCGCTTCGCTTTTACACGATAAAATTCTTTAACTCCTTCTTGTTTTGTAGACTGCGCATGTGCCTTTTGTGACCATGAACTTAGTTCTTTTATATGAGTTTCCACTTGTTCTATCTTTTTTTGTTGTTTTTCATATTCACGCTGCTGCGTCATTCTTTTATGCTCACTTGCTTTCATATAACTTGTATAATTACCGCTATGATCAATTAATTTCTTATCCTCAATTGACCATATTCTAGTCGCGACAACATCTAAAAAATATCGATCATGCGATACGACGATAACTGTACCTTTCATATTTTTTATTTGTTTAATAAGAAATTCCGTACTCATCTCATCTAGATGATTTGTCGGTTCGTCTAATATTAAGACATTAGGATTTTCAGCAAATCCTTTTGCTAATCGAACTTTTAGCTTTTCACCACCACTTAAAGTAAGAAAATCATTCGTTGGCACACCCCATTTCGCAAGAAGTTCCGCCTCTTTTGCAATTATATCCTTACTAACGAAAGATTCTTTTTCTTGTTCAACATATGCTGTTGTCATATTCATTTGCATCCATTCAACAGTACCTTTTGATGGTTCAATCTTCCCATTTATTAATTGAAGTAACGTTGATTTACCAGCCCCATTTTTGCCGATTAATCCGATAACATCCCCTTGTCTTACTGTCACATTCATTTTCTCTAACAAAGTATTTTCCTTTATTTCAACATAAACATCATTTAATTTTAATAATTCTTTCATAATACCGATCCCTTTCATTAAGGGAGAATAAAAAAATCCTCCCAAATAAATTTGGCAGGATTAGTCATTAAAATATTTATACCCAAATAGGCTATTGTACAACATAAATAGCAATACCTTTGTATGGAAATTGGGCAGACTAATCCTATTTTTTAGGACTAATCCTATTTTTTAGAAATTGAAATATATTGAATTTCAACATTTAAAAATAAGATTAGTTAATCATCGTCCACCCATCATTCCTTTCCGTCGTTAATAACCATATTGTACCATACTAGTACTGTATGAGTAAATGCGATTATATGTGCCGTTAAAAAGATTGCTTTCTTTTAGATTTATTTATCATTCCTTAACTTCATGTTGAATAAGCACAAATTACATTGATTGCAATACGTCCTTTAGATTTCCCCAGTAATAATTTTTATATAAAAACAAAATCTTATTCGTTATCCAATAACCACTTATTGTTTTTCGATAAATTTTTATTGATTATCCTCTTGTAATAAGCTATTATATCTTTACAGAAAATATTAATGTAAGGATTGAATTTATGGACAGGACATTAGAAATCACAAAGTTAAATATGTTTGTAAGGATTTTTATCCTCCCGATTATAGTAGGGATACTTGTTGGTATACTAACGAAATTGGGGCAAGGTATACTTCCAGGACATTGGAATTCATTAGCTAACCTAGGAAGCGTTTGGTTAGTTCCATCCTTTTTTGTGGCTAGCTTTAGTTATTCTAAGCGTACAGCTATACTTTCTGGTATCCTTGCACTACTCGGTATGGTACTAGGCTACTATGGTTATGCAATAATATTTAAAAATGTATCTCATTCTATTTATTTTATTTCTGTATGGATAACATGTGCATTCATTGGAGGAACTATCTTTGGAATTGCAGGTTTTCTATGGAAAGATACTACAAATCCACTTCATAAATTAGGAAGTGCACTTATTGGTGGAGTTTTTGTAACAGATGGACTTCACATTCTTTTAAATTTTGAAGACTATAATCACATGTTACCTGTTGGATATACCGAAGTCATAGTCGGGATTATCTTGATTCTTGTATTAGAACGCTCTAATGCTAATCGAATTTCTTCTTTCTTAATGATGGTTCCTATCACTATTTTAGGATTAATTGGATATAAATTATTAAGTTTGTTTACTTAATTAAAATTCATAAAGCTAGCTCTTTCAAAGAGCTAGCTTTTTTCTTATAAAAAACTATTTATATATTAATAAATTATTAAAACCCTCTCATTTAACAGCCTTATTTATTATTGTGTCATTACACATACTTACACGACCTTTTATTAGAATCATACCAGTCTTTTATATCATTTCATTTAATCCATATAAAGTAAGGCTAAAAAACTTATTTCAAAAGTTCTTTAGCCTGAGTCATTTTACACATTTAAAATTTAATACGTACAACGGTACCTTTACCAACTTCTGAATGGATTTCTACACTATGTCCTAATTGCTTCGTAATTTCATATACGAGATATAGCCCCATTCCAGTTGATTCTTTAAAATCTCTACCATTTTCTCCTGTGAAGAAAGGTTTAAACACTCTTGGTAAATCTTGCTTCGGTATTCCTACACCATTATCGGCAATTTCAAGTATAACATTATTACCTTCCTTACAAGCTCTTACTTTAATCTTCTCTCTACTACCAGATGAATATTTAATCGCATTTGATAGTATTTGTCCAATTAAAAATTGTAACCATTTCGCATCACTTTCTACTGTAATGTCCTTATCAATTTTAAGCTCTGGATATACAAAATTCCGGATAAAGAAGCGTTTATGTTCATGCACAGAATCATTCACTATTTTATGTAATTGTACTCTTTCCACATAAAAATCTTGTGTAAATGCTTCTAAACGTGCGACATACAGTGCCATCTCTAATCCCTTTTTCAGCCTATCTGTTTCCTCATTTATACTTTCAAAACGTGGATCCACTTCATCCTGTGTAATTAATTCTATTACAGATAAAGGTGTTTTCATTTGATGAATCCACTGATTCATAAAAGTTAAATGATCATTATTTTTTCTCTCTTGTATCTGGAGTTGATTTTGATAATGGCGATATTGTACCTCAAGCAAGTCTTGAAGAGCAGCAGATATAGCTGCAAAATCAGATTTTTGAACCGATTCATCTAAAGATTGCATCGGGTTTGCTAATCGTTCATAGAAAGTACGATGAGTAAAGTAACGAAATACTAAATAGCCTACCATAAAAAAGGCACCTAAAAACATTGCATACAATGCCGTCGCGATATGCTTATGTCCATCAAACCAATATACGAGAAATATGGATAGTAGTTGGATTGATGTAAAACAAATAAGAGGTATATGATCACGTATAAACAGCTTTATCATTTTTCTATACCTGTATCCCAAGTAATATGCAATCTATATCCAACACTACGAATCGTTTCAATCGCATCCTCAATATGTAACGTTTTTAACTTTTTTCGCACACGCGTTGTATTTACACTCAATGTATTATCATCAACATAAGATTCGCTATCCCATAATTTATTTAACAACACTTCCCTACCCACAACACGCGGATAATTTTTCATTAACATTTCTAATAAAATAGCTTCATTTCTCGTTACATCAATTTCTTGATTCTTAAGCTTCAATACAAGCCTTTCAGGATATAAACAAAGACCATGTTGTTCAACCATCCGTTCTTCTATTTTCGGTGCATAATCTCCGTAAGCACGTCTTAAATGACTTCGAATTTTAGCCATTACAACTTCGTAATGGAATGGCTTTGAAATGAAATCATCGCCACCGTTTTCTAGCGCCATAACTTGATCCATTGTACCTTCACGGGCTGAAATAAATAATATCGGACATGTAGAAACTCCGCGAATTTGACGACACCAATAGTACCCATCAAAACTCGGTAGATTAATATCTAATAAAACTAACTCTGGTTGTTCTTCTAAAAAAATATTTAATACATTTTGAAAATCCGATACAATAATTCCTTCATACCCATATTTCGCAACGTGTGTTGATAATAGTTCTGCAATTTTCATATCGTCTTCTACAATCATAATTTTAACCATGTGTTTACTCCTTTTTCGACCCACAATCTTATATTCAACTATATAAAATAAATACTACCTTTTTTTATATAATCCGTAAATCAAAAAAGATACTTTTATACAAAAGCATCCTTCTTCTATCATTTCTTATTTAATATGGAATTCACTCATAGTAAACCCCAATTTCTCCACATAATTCATCCCTAATTCCATTCGAGCAGTCTTCAGCGGATCAACCACTTGACAAACTTTTAAATCGCCGGCAGCTGATAATAAAAGAGTGGCATCAGCTTTAGACATTTCTAATTCTTCATGTAAAAATGTCACCATATTACGTACAGCGCGATTCGCTGCATCATCTAGCAATTTCTCTGAAGCAATCGTCATTACTTTTTCATTTTGGATAGCCATTGGTAGTGGCCATTTCTTTCCTTTTATAATCTGAACTATTACCGTCACCTCACCAGCAACCTCTACTCCACTAACACCAATTTCACCATCACCCATCGCTGCGTGTAAATCACCTAATGCTAATAGAGCACCAGGAACATTTACAGGTAATAATAATGTTGTCCCTTCTTTTATCTCTTTACAATCCATATTCCCACCGTGATCATGCGGTGTGCCACATGAAATGCTCTCTTCTTTCGGCGCAGTACCAATTACACCGATCATTGGATTAATCGGGATTTGTAGTTCATTTGAAAACAAAACATGTTCATTATGTACTGAGACAATTTTCACTGTATTTTCATGTAGCTCTTCACCCATTACACCAAGATTTGCACCTGTAGTTAAAACGCCTTTCTCTGCAATTTTTATCTTTTCAATCGTAACAACTAATATATCACCAGGTTCTGCACCATTAATATATACCGGGCCAGTCGCTGGATTAATACGGTTCCAATCTAATTCTTGAAACACAACATCTTCAGAATCAATTTGATTTTCAAAGCAATCATATGTTTCAAATATAAGGCGACTCCCAATTTCCACTTCCATACATGGTTTATTTTCTGGTGACATTGCGTAAATGATATGTTCTTTCTGAATTCGATACATATTATCTCTCCTCTTTATATTAATCTACAATTACTAATTAGCTTTTTTCGTAAAAGCTCCTGTTAAAAAATTAATAAATTTACATATAGAAAAGCACCTAGCTTATTTTCATACATACACTCTTTACTATAACAGGTAAAGAAAGGTGGTTGTACTATGCCACTTATTCCATATAATGAAAGCGATGTTGATTTGCTAGCTCGTTTAATTCGTGCTGAAGCTGAAGGAGAAGGTCGGCAAGGTGAACAACTGGTTGGCTGCGTAGTAGTTAATCGTGTATTTTGTGATTGCTTAGATTTTAAACAAATTCGAACTGTACGTGATGCAGTATATCAAAGTCCCGGTGGATTTGAAGCAGTGCAATACGGATATTTTTATCAACGCGCTCGTGAATCAGAAAAAGATATTGCTAGAAAAGTTTTACAAGGTGAATGGCGATGGCCAGCACGATGGGCTCTCTGGTATTTTCGTCCAGTTGGTGCTTGTCCACCTGAATGGTATAACCAGCCATTTGTAGGACAATTTAAAAGCCACTGTTTTTATGAACCTAGTGGTGATGAATGTCCGAAAATGTATTCACGGTAGCAAAATTTGAAACGCAAGTACTTAGACCTTTAAGTACTTGCGTTTCTTTTAGCTTTTTTTAAAATCTAATAATGTAATGAATTTTTCAACTCCTACAACATGTATTAATAACGAGATACGTGGGCCACTAGACTGATTCATAATAAGCCTATAAATTATAATAAATAATTGTTTTTGATTTTCTTTCATTATTTTTTTATTTTCATGATGGCAAATCGAATACAATTGCTCCATTAAGTTAGAGTAATCTTTGTTAGAACGAAGTATATTGCAAACTTTTACTAACCATTCTTTCTGCCTTTCATCTAATGTGTTGTAAAACTCTCTATTTTTCTCCTGATTTACCGCAATTAATTTTTCAGCTTGAAAGTTTCTTATCCAATACTCTGCACGATTACTTATCGATCTCATTTCATCTAATGCATAGCTCCTATCTATTTTCTCTAATATCTCTTGTAAAATAAATGAGTCAAAATTTAATAACGGCAACGTTCCTGCTACTTGATTAAATTTCGGATATTCTTTAAATCCGCTATCAACTCTAGAAAGTTTAATTGCATCAAATAAATCTTCATTTTTGAGCGTTTTATTTTTATAACTATCTTTTAATCGTTCATACTCTGTATAATTGCGAATCACATCTTCATCAAGACCGATATGAAACGCTGCGTCTGGCCTATATTTTGCAAACATAAATAGAATCACTTCGGGCAAATACACTTTTAGCAACTCGCTAGGTGTAATACTATTCCCTGAGGAACTAGACATTTTTTCATGATTCCCTTTAATACCAATGAAATCGTAAGCAACGTAATGAGGCGCTTCACGATTGAATATTTTTCTCGCAATTTCTTTTGATACATTATAACTACCCGTTTCTGATGAATGATCTCTTCCGCCCGGTTCAAAAACAACATCCTCTATCATCCATCTCATCGGCCAATCGATTTTCCAATTCAGTTTCATTTTAGTTGTATTTAGTATTGATAATTCATTTTGATTTCCACATTTACATTCATATCGAACAGTTTTTAATGCTTCATCAAAATGTGTAATTGTCGTTGCATCTTTCCCGCATCTCTCACAATATAATGTAGCTGGATAAAAACTCTCTCGCTCTTCTTCACTACACTCTCCCGTTTTAAATTTCATTAAAATATCATATATTTCTTTTCTTTTATAAAAAGCCTCTAATATATTTTCGTTATACCTTCCGCTTCTATATTCAGCATGTTGATATATGAATTCCACTTCTATCCCAAATACTTGAAGCGATTCCTCAAACTCTTTTTCAAAATGCTCTGCATAGGAGTTATGACAACCATATGGATCTGGAATATCACAGTATGGCATACCAATATATTTCGCAAAAGATGAATCAATATTTTTAGGGACTTTTCTAAACCTGTCGTAATCATCCCATGAAAATATAAACCGAGTCTTTTTCCCTAAATCTTGAAGCGCCCTTACAACAAAATAAGTCGTTACGATTTCACGAAAGTTCCCAATATGAACAGAACCTGATGGACTAATTCCAGATGCGCAAACAAAAGTTTCTTTGTTTGGATGTTTTCTAATTAATTCGTGTGCTACTTCATACGCCCAATGCATATGTTACTCACCTCTATCGTTTTTTTGTTTTCATATTTTCAATTTTATGCAATAAAAAAACTCCCACCCCCAAGATTATTCATCTTGAGGACGAGAGTTGTTAGCTTCGCGGTACCACCTCAGTTTGTTAATATGTCGCCATATTAACCTCTTCAGGTACGGCAAAATATGCTTATACCCTATCTCTATAACGGGAGAACCCGTCGCACCATCCCTAAATAAATTAGTTCCTTGCACAGCTCCAAGTCTTTTTTCATTAAGATGTATACCGCTCTTTCTCAGCTACCAGAGCTCTCTGTACGTATTCTTTCTTAACTACTCTTCTCTTCCATGCCATTTTACATATTAGTTTTTTCACATGATAATTTAAAATGGTTTTATTGTCAAACTTTTCCGAATTGAAAGCGTATACTTATCTAAAAAAGTTCTTTATCGCCTCTAATTGAATTTTATGACTACACTCATCACAACAATATACCCCTTTTGGTTTCTCTTTAAATCGCTTATATTTTTCACTACCTTCATAAACACGAAATACATTTTTACAAGAAAAGCAAACAATTTCATAAAACATCATATGCATTTCCCTTTCCATAATTATACATTTTTAATCACTCGAGAAAATTAGTTTTTCCATAGTACAAATCTTAATATTTTCTGATTAAAAGGTTTACCTCTATTCTTATCGAATTATATAAATATCTTATAAAGCGAGGTGAACATCTTGGTAAGTAATATAGAATTAGTTGTAGATGCGAAAGCAATTTTAGCCGAAGGACCGTGTTGGGATGAAAAAAAGCAACTTTTATACTGGGTTGATATTGTGGAGAAACAATTATGCATATTTAGTCCTACCGCTAATACAAACCGAGTAATTGCTCTCAATCAACAAATTGGCTGTGTTGTTCCATATTTAGATGACATACTACTCCTAGCTATGGAAAATGGCTTTTATTCTATTAATATCAAAACAGAAAAACTGACACATATTTTTGACCCTGAACCACATTTATCTGATAATCGTTTTAATGATGGAAAATGCGATCCAGCAGGACGTTTTTGGGCAGGTACTACAGATACATACGGTATTAATGCTGCAGGTTCCTTGTATTGTTTAAATAATAATTTAAAGGTAGAGAAAAAAGTTTCACATGTAAATACATCAAATGGAATTGCTTGGTCACCTGATCATACATGCCTTTACTTTATTGATACACCTACTAAAAAAATAGTTCGTTTTCATTATGATATAAGTACTGGAGAAATTTGCAATCCAAGCGATGTAATCCTTTTTTCTGAGAATGAAGGTTTACCTGATGGTATGACAATTGATGAAGAAGGTTGTTTATGGATTGCTCATTGGGGAGGTTCAAAGATTACTAGATGGAACCCTTCAACTGGAGAACAAATATTAAGTATCCCGATTCCAGCGCTAAATGTAACATCTTGTACATTTGGAGGTCCTAATTTAACCGACCTATATGTTACAACAGCCCGAACAAGAATGACGGATGACGAATTAAAGAAATATCCACATGCTGGTGGTATTTTCCGAATTCAAACGAATGTTAAAGGCTGCCTCACTTATTCATTTTGTAATAAAAATATTGGAGCAGAAACAATATGAACCGTATCGATTACATAAGAGAAGAAGAAAAGAAATATCACGACCTTTGCTATGAACAATACAAACTATTTGAAACTGGTTCTTGGCTGTACAAACCGGTTAAAACAGTTATGGATTTAATGGATTACTTTGAAGGACAAAACAACTTGCAAGTACTTGATCTCGGCTCTGGCGTTGGAAGAAATAGTATTCCAATTGCCCAAAAGCTTCAAAACTCTAGTGGTACTGTTACATGTGTGGATTTACTTAATTCTGCTTTAACAAAATTACAAACTTATAGTAAAGAATATGGTGTAATTAATAATATTAAAACAGAACAAGCAGCAATTGAAAACTACTACATCCAACGTAATACTTATGATTATATCGTTGCAGTATCCAGTTTAGAGCATGTTCAATCAGAAGAAGATTTAAAAAACGTGCTCCATTCTATGAAAGAAGGTACAAAAAGCGGCGGTATTAATTGTTTAATTATTAATTCGAACATACAAGAAATTGACTTACATACAAATGAAGAATTAGATGCTTTAATTGAAATTAACCTTCCTACTGAAGATATGATACATTTATTAAAAAGTATTTATAAGGAATGGAAAGAAATTAAAGTTGAAATAAAAGCATTAGTCTATGATATTGTTCGCGATGAAAGGCATATTCAATTAAAAACAAATGCTATTACGTTTGTTGTTCAGAAATAATCGTATAATTAAGATGTGACTCATTCCTTCTAATTTATTTTTATTGAATGAGATTTTTACCTTTTAATATTTATTAAACAAAAATAAAAGAGCACTTGTTTCCGCAAGTGCTCTTTTGGGGATTTTGAGATACCCTATTAACGAAAGTTAAGGTTACTTAAAGTTAAAAGGTATTTCTATTATATGCTTGTCCTCTTTATTTGTTTATAATTAATATATAAACATATTTAATCATTCTTAATAACTTTTAGTTATAGTTCTTTCTTACATTTTATCGTTAAAAAGTTGATTGAAGGTTTATTTGCCATGTTCTTATTTGGTTCATCAATTTCCGAAACTTGTACTAATCCATATTGATTAAAATCTTTTTTTATAGATTTAGAATCATAGAAGAACATTTTTACGCCTTCCATTATCTCATAATAATCTTGATCCAACTGTTTTCCTTTTCCGTACATTGGAGCTTTTTTAGAAACAGTTGTAAAAACCATATATCCACCAGGTTTTAACTGATTATAACATTCTTTAATAAATGTCACTCTTTCCTTCTCACTTAACAAATGAAGAAGAGCATGACTAAATATCCCATCATAAGATTTATTATCAAAAGGCATTTCGTTTACCGAGCCGTGATATATACTAATATCTTCTAATCCGTTTTGTTTCGCTAAATCAATAGCTGTTTTTGAAATTTCAATCCCTGTTACATTTATATCATTATCGATAAACACCTTTGCATTTCTGCCATATCCAATACCTGGAACTAATATATCTTTAACGTTTTTTTCTAGGAAAAAATCCTTTGCCAAAATTGCAGATTCTGTAGGTTCAAAACCCCACATCGTTTGTTTCTCAATAAAACTTGATTCCCAAAATTCCATTATGTTTCTATCTCCTTGTTCTAATTCTATTTTTAGTATCACATTAAAAACTTATAAATTTTAGTGCTGCGGCTACCTATGCCAAATTAATTTTTTTACCACATTCACTATAGGTTTATTGAATATAGCATAATAATAAGCCTATATCTAATTTTAAGATTGGCTTATTATTCCCCCTATATTAGTGTGTAAAAAAATAGAAAAACCAATACTTCCGTTGTAGTATTGGTTTTTCTTAAGATAAATTATCTTTTTATATTGTACTGATCTATTACTTTTTCTAACATTTCTAAAGTTATTGGTTGAGCTTTCTCTATTAATTGATAACCAATACGTCCATTCGGCTCAGCTGTAACTTGTTGTAAACTCTTTAAATCATGAATTCCTTTTTCTCTTAATTGCATATAAAGTTGTTGTTCCGACATTTTCGCCTTCATCAAATTCTCTTTTACAATCTCTCCATTTTCTACTATTATAATGCTGCTGCCATTTAGGAATTGTTCCATCTTCTTTGATTTCAATTCTAAAAAATGAATGATAAGAAGTATGCTTGCAAATATTACAGCTGCAAATATAGATGGGCCTACTTTCCTACTTAATACAGGCTCCACAATAATACGTCCAATGGATACTACTATAATGATTTCAGCTCTTGTCATTTGGCTAACAGATGTACTGCCTGTCATTTTTAATGCAATTATTCCAGTGAAAATTAAAATAATACTTTCAAAAATCATATTCATAATAGCCCAATCCTTTAATGGAGAATGTTACTAGCATTCCCATTTCATATAGCATTCTAAATGTATTTTAATTAAACTTTTTTGTGAAAATCAAACTTACATATACTGAAAAAGAACTTATTTTAATCAACCTTTTTCAATAAGGATTTGATGGTCCATCTTCCATTGTCAAAAAAAGAAAAAGCACCCGAATGGATGCATATAGATTAAACTTATTCATTATTACTTTCTTTACTTTCATCATCAACTGATTTGGAGTCTAACATGCTGCCTATATCAGGTGGTAAAGCTAACTCTATTCCAGCTACTGGTTGATTATCTTCATTAAACCATTGTTTCTTAAATTTAATCAATTCTTCATTTTTCTTTTTTTTATCCATATTACCCCGCCTTTTATGTACATGATATAAAACATTTTACTTAATATGTACATTGAGAAAGATAATATGCTACTTGTACATATTCGAAAAGCAAAACCTCTTCTTTGTTTACACAACTCGTTGTATCTGGTCATTTATCGATCTGTTTTGTGTTCGACATAATTATGAACGTATTCCCCACTCTTTTTGTAAAGACGTTATAAGTGATATTGTAATCGATTTAGATAACGACTATATTTATTTACCTAATTGATAAGCCTATCCTTGTCCTTTGCCTTCGTTTATTGTACATTTTTGCCCAGCATTTAATAAAACAATTAACCATACATTACGATTACTATTCTGATAACATTTTAAGAAAAGTTGTTGCCGCCCAAATGAAATACGCAAGTTGCGTCATGATATACATCGTAATTTCAAAACCTGTAAGCTTTCTTTCCCTTTTGATTTTCTTTAAATATCTATAAAAACAAAATGAAAATAGAAGTAATAAAACAATAGACATTTGATATAGATTTTCCACTAAAAGAACTGCCATTTATTTCATCACCTTTCCAATAAAAAAGTATATAGTTCAAGCATATCATGTTAATGGAAGTAATTACCTTAATTTTCAAATTAAATAATCTTCCTAAGTAAAAGAAGTCACTTTTTTTTAATGTTTCAATACAATATTATGTAATTAACTACGCTCTATATAATATTAGATTACTTTTTCTTTTAATGTACATGCTTAGGAGGAAGTTTTACATGCAATTGATTCATAACATAAAAAAAGCGTTCCATAACTTATGTGACTACGATACGGCAAATCTAATATCCGCTATTCAATCATTAAATATTACACTTCATAAAATATCTCCTTTTATTACTTCACCACTTAACCTTGAATACGGAAGAAATGTTATCTATAAGTCTGAATTTGTGGAGATTTTAGTATTAAATTTCCCTAGCAAAGCAAAGACTCTTATTCATGATCACGGAATATCTATAGGATGTATATTAATAGTCAATGGTACGCTACAAAATATTACGTACGAAAAAAATAGAGAACGGATTGAAGAGTTTACAGAGGGAAATATTTTCACGGTAAAAAAAGATACTGTGCATAAAATGTATAATGCTACAGATTCAACAGCAATAACATTCCATGTATATTCACCACCATTAAAAGATGTACAAATATATGAGTAGTCTTTAAAAGGAGGAAATATGCAAAATTTAAAGGATCACTATATAAAGAGCTTACAAGATGGTCGAAATGTTTGGCTCTATGGAAAAAAAGTAGATGTAACTACAGACAACAATTTTGCGGGGACACTATGTACCATTTCTAATTTATTTTCGTTATTTGATGATCCCAAACAGAGAGATTCTATTGGATATGTGAGCCCAAAAACGAAAGACTTTGTTCATAAATCATTTTTAGTTCCGAATTCCTATAATGAATTATTAATGAGAAGAACTGCATTTGAAACATGGAGTTATGCTACAGACGGTGTAATGAGTAGACTATCTGATTACGCAAGATCGAGACTTACTGGCTGGTACGTATCAAGAGATTTTTATAAAAAGTTCGATGCACAGTTTCCAGATAAAATAGCAGCTTATTACGAAAAAGCTAGGGATAATCACTTGTTTTTAAGTGTAGTCCAACGTGATCCACAAATAAATCGCTCAACAGAATCAATGTTGAATGCAAATGACTTAGGGTTGCTAAGAGTTACAAAGGAAACTTCTGATGGAATTTATTTAAGTGGTGCGAAAATGATAGGAACTGCTTCCCCGTATTCAAATGATTTATTAATCTACCCATTAACAAAACTGACTGACGCTCAAAAAGATTTAGCTCACTTTCTTATCGTGGCAGCCAATTCTCCAGGATTACATATGGTTTGTAGAGAACCGTATGCGAATACAACTTCAAGCACAGTTGATTCCCCCATTAGCTCACAGTACGATGAAATGGATGCACTATTAATCTTTGATAATGTATTTGTCCCTTGGGAACGTGTTTTACTTTATAATAATCCAGAAGCAATATGGGCTATAAAATCAGATACAGCCTCTAGTAGTTTAGCTTATCATCAAGCTATAGTACGATTACTAATAAAGCTAGAATTTATAACTGCGATTGCTTTTGAAATTGCTGAAGCAATTGGAGCTCACACTTATTTGCATGTTCAAGAAAAACTCGGAGAATTAATTATGCAAATCGAAACAATTCGCGCACTTTTAATTGCTGCAGAAGTTGAAGGTACTACAAATGAAACAAAAACTTATTTACCAAACTTTAAATATATCGAGACTGCAAGGAATCTTGGTTCTAAATACTATCCCCGTGCAATAGAAATTTTACAATTAATTGGAGCAGGTGGCTTCATTCAACTTCCTTCAAGCTCGATTGATTTCCAGAGTCCAATAGCTGATTTATTAAAAAAGCACTTTAAAGGAACAAATATAGATGCCGAACAACGCACTAAATTATTTAAGTTAGCCTGGGATATTATTGGAAGCCCATTAGGATCAAGACACGAATTATACGAAAGATTTTACGCGGGAGATCCCATACGAAATACAGCTACACAATATGTAAATTATGATAAAAATCACTTTAAAAAGATGCTAAGTAAATATTTATGATGAAAAAGAGCACCCTTTGCTAAGAGTGCTCTTAAAAAATATATAAGCGTCTCACAACAAACCTCCTTATTCAAATTATTCTTTTCTAAACTGAAAATTCAACTGTCTTGATTGCTTGATTTCCTCAAATACTTTACGAATACCTTCTTCAATCTTATCTTCTTTTACATTCGAAACATTTAACTTTAACAGTTTTTCTTTAGGAAAATTCCTCATATAATTCTTATCAATAGTATCGATACTTATTTGAATGTTCCCTAATTTTTGTATAAGTGTTTCTGCAACTATGTTTTTCTGTATTTCTAAACAAGTGTGTATTCCAAATGTGTTCTGTCTATTATATGTAAATAAAGATGGATTTTCATTTTGTATTTTTTCTAATGTTTCTGCTAGTTTTGTTGATCTATTGTAGTAGGAAAAATTAATTTTACTTTTATGACGGTCAAACATACCGCTCTTTATATAAATTTCTAAAGCAGCTTGAGATATCATTGGACTATCAATATCTAATATCTTTTTGTATGTATAGAAATCATTTGCAATAGACGGTGGGATAACTGCTACACCAACTCGTAAACCAGGAAAAATAATCTTCGAATAACTTTTTAAATATATAACATGATTACCATGATCCAAGCTATATAACGGATCGGCTTGTGAAGCTGTTTCTAAATCTGCTAAATAATCATCTTCTACTATAAATACATTGTATTTCTTAGCCAATAGTACGATTTTTTCTTTCTCATCTTTAGAATAAGAAGTTCCAAGTGGATGATGGTACCTTGGTATTGTATAAAAGAATTTTATTTTACCAGTTCGAAAAATACGCTCCAATTCATTTAAATCAATACCTTCATTCGTACGTTTAATACCGATTACAGGAACTTTATTTATTTCTAGATATTCTATATATAAATGATACGTTGGCTGTTCAACTAATATTGTTTCATTTTCATTTGGAAATGGTATTGAAGTTAATATTGCAAGTGCTTGCTGCACACCTGAGGTTATAAAAATATTGTCTTCTTTCGTGAACACTTGATAATTTGCCAACTGTTTTTGAATGACTGGAATTAAAGATGGTAATCCTTTCGGTGTTCCGTATACGAACAAATCATTTTTATAAGTATCAATTGCCTTATTAATACAATGCTGAAAATCTAAATACGGGAAAACATCTGGATCTGGTGCTGAAGAAGCGAAATCAATGATTTCTTTATTTTCTATAGTACTCCCAGATTTCTTAACAACGTAGTATCCACTTTGAGGGACAGAATATATAATATGACGCTTTTCTAATTCATGAAGCGCACGTATAACTGTCGCCTTATTACATTCATATTGCGCAACAAGTGACCGTATTGATGGTAATTTCTGTCCTTCTTTTATCTCTCCATGTTGAATCATTTTTTCTATATCATTTAAAATATGTAAATACTTATACATATTACACCTCCTTCAGTAATTATATAGATTTTTAATTTACATAACATTCATTCCTCAATTAGTTAATTTTCCGATCATCTATATCGTAAATCCCAATAGCATATGAATCATTTTCAATCCATTTCTTTACTACCTCTGTTTTAAGTACACCTTCAACTTCTTTTTCTATTTTCTGTCCAAGTTCTCTCGCCCCTACTTCATCATCGCTAATCTTAGTTTTTATATCTATGGTAACAGGTTGATTCTTTTTATAATTTATTTGCTGAATACCAACCCCTTCATATCCATTCTTTCTGAATACGTCATCAAATATCTGTCCAAAAACTAACTGCCATCTTTGTTCTGTATCTACAATCTCCTTGTTTCTTTGAGATATATTTACTTTATAGGACATAATGCCTTGAATTTGCAATCTTTTATTAATTTCTTTTTTTATTTCGTTAGCATTTTCACTATCAGCAATCTCTAAATCTACTATTCTTGCTTTTCCATCCCATATAGCAGCACTAAAAAAAGATTCCTCCTTTACCGCTGCTGTAGCAATATCTATCACTATAGAATCTTCACTTTTGGATTCTTCCATTTCAGGCTCACAAGCACACAATAAAGCAATTGAAAATAAAAATACAATCAACTTCTTTCCTCTTTTCATTGTACTTCCCTCCGTAAATTTTCATTTACGATAAACTTTTACTTTCACATATAAATACCTTCTATAATTTTAAGATTTAACATTATTTCACATTTCCTCCTCTTAAAAAGGAAATTACAATTAATAAGTAGAATATTTTCATGAATAAATAAAAAGTGAGGGATATATAATGCAACGTGTAAATATGATTGATATTAGTAATGTACTACAATTAGAAGAAACTCTTTCGTCTTTATTAAATAAAATGATTTCTTCAAAACTAGACCTAGAAAACTGGTTAAGAGAGCAGTCAAAAGTAATTTGGGAAATCGAAGAACAATTAAGATCACATTATATCGCCTTTCAATGTAATACGGATGTTGAAAAAACAAAGGATACTTTTGAACATGATCAACAATTTGTAAAGCCACTTTTAAAGCGGTACCAAAATTTATTGGATAATAAATATTTAGAGTCACCTTTTCGAATGGAATTAGATTCTAACGTATATGGTTTATTAGATACAAAAATAAAAAATGCTCAAAAGTTATTTTGTGAGGAAAATATCGAATTAGAAATAAAGGAAGACAAATTAGTCACAGAGTATTTTGAAATCACTGGAGGATTAAGTGGAATTTGGGACGGAGAAGAAAAAACGATAACAGAATTACAATCCTATTTACAAGATTCGAATCGTGTCATCCGTAAAAAGGCAAAAACCATTATTTCTGAACAATTTTTATCTGTTGAAAAAGAACTCCAAAACATATTAAATCAATTAATTGAAATTCGCCACCAAAAAGCAAAAAATATTCAACTAGAGAATTATCGTGATTATATGTTCAAGAAATACGAACGTTTTGATTATTCAGCAAAAGATTGCTATGAACTAGCTGAATCCATACGTAAGTATGTTGTACCTCTTAAAGATAAAATATTACTAGAGAAAAAAGAGAAACTACAAGTGGATACGCTTCGCCCGTGGGATGTATCAGCTGTAACTCCAGATCAAAAAGTACTTAAACCAATTGCAGATGAAAATGATTTAATTGAAAAGAGCACTCATATCTTTAATAAACTAAATGTTGAATTTTCAACACTATTAAACCGATTGAATAAACACGATTGTCTTGATTTAACAAGCCGCAAAGGAAAAGCAGCTGGAGGCTTTTGTGAGTACTTACCAGCTTCACAATTATCATTTATTTTTATGAACTTAAATTATACACAGGATGATATTATCACTTTTATACATGAAATGGGGCATAGTATTCATAACGAACTTATAAAATCATTAAAATTACGACAGTATATAGAAATTCCCGCTGAAACAGCTGAACTAGCCAGTATGACAATGGAATTATTCTCGCTTAATTATTGGGATACCTTCTATACAGACAAAAAAGATTTAAAACAAGCAAAAATTAACTTCTTTAAAGATGTTATTTCATATTTACCTGTTATGCTTATTGTCGATCAATTTCAACACTGGCTGTATGAAAATCCAACTCATACTTCTGAAGAAAGAAATGAAAAATACTTACAACTTCAAAAACATTATCAGTCTAACGTCATACATATTGACGGCTACGAAAACTGGATAGCAACGAGTTGGTTACCTGTACTCCATATTTTTGAAGTACCATTTTATTATATTGAATATGCAATCGCCCAACTTGGTGCATTACAAATGTATAAACAATATAAAGAGGATCCTAAGCAAGCACTAGAAAATTATAAAAAGGCATTATCACTAGGAAGCTCGCAATCTATAAAAGAAGTGTATGATGCAGCTGGAATTCGTTTTGATTTTTCTGGTGAAACAATTAAAGAACTGATGCGATTTGTGGAAAAAGAGTTAGAAGTACTTGAACAAATATAAGAAGAAAGCTGCACCTATATTTTAGGTGTAGCTTTCTTCTTTATTTTATTAATCAGCTCTATGTACTGAGTATCTCCATATCCGATTGTTGGAAAAAGATGAAACAACTTTATTAATAATTCACGAGTTGATAAATCTTTATTTTTAGAGATAAATTTCAATACAGCATTATCTTCTTTTAGCATTTCTAAAAATAAATCTATAGCCTGATACATGACAGGCGGTACCTTATGGGAGGGCTTTTTATGGTTTACTAATACTTCATTGTATATAGAAGAATAATTCCCCATTTCAAGTTCAATTTGATTTACTTTAAATTCATCCTCTCTAAAGTTATTTAAGTATACTTTCCCTTCATAAGCAGACTGTTCAAGGTGAGAAAGTATGGTAAGTAGGTTCATTTGGCAAAACATATCTTCACCAAACCATAAAACAATACATTTATACTTTTTCATAAAAAGTTTTTCTAACGGATCTATAACCTTTTTTGTATAACTTTCTACTGAACTGTTGTGTCCTTCTGCTCTTATTTTAATAAACTCTTCATTAAAAACTTGTTTAGTAACTGGGTTCACACACATCGCCTCATTAAATGGCGCATAGTCAGAATCACCCATTAGCTTTTCGTTTTTAAATTCTTCATACATAAGTTGACCATTTAATATGTTAAGTACCTCTTTATCAAATAGCTCACTCTTCCTATTTTGCAACTGTTCAACCTCTATTTTTCTAGAAATATTCATATGAAACGCCCCTTCATTATTTAAATTGAGTTTAACAAATGATTGAATAGGCATTTTGCTAAGTTGGTATTCTCTTGGATTCATTCCAAAAACATTTTTGAAAGCTCTACTATAAGCCTCTTGGGAAGAGTAATCGTAATCCAATGCGATCTCAATTATTTTCCTACCATTCTTTAAATCTTCCGTAGATAAATACAACCTTCTAAGAAGAATATAACGTCTAATATTGAAACCCGTTACTTGATGAAATTTAAAAGAGCAATAATAAGGAGAATATCCCATGTAACGAGATAATTCATCTAATGAAAATCTCTTTTTTAAATTGCTCTCAATCCAATCAATCATCTGCTGTATATGTTCATTCATTTCCTTCACTCCTTATTTAAAAGTATAAGAGAAGTGTGTTTCATTCTTTTGATATTTCTTGTGTTTTATAACATGAGACATTCTGTAAAATCTATATATGAGTATTAGTTTTATATTTTTTACCTATCTTATTTTGACATACATTCTATTCATTTTTCAATTTAGTGTTCATTCGTATGCTGGCAAGACCTAACTAATTATTAAAGGTCAATTTACATCATATTTCATTTTAAAGGATTTCAAAAATGAAACTAGAATTTTGTAAAATAAGATCCTTTTAATTCTCTAATTAAAAAATAAAAGTTTAGAAAGGACGTTACAATGAACAAACTAGAAAAAGAAATACTTCAATTCATAAATGAACTATATCCATTGAATTTTATTAACATTACACCAATAACAAATGAAATGTATAAATGTCTCACTGAACAAGGTACATACTTCATTAGAATTACAAACTAAAAAACGTATGAAGAACAATTAGAAGAAGTTACATATACGAATTTTTTATACCAAAACGGTTTAGCTGTTCCACCAATCATCCCTTCATTGCAAGGGAATTTTGTAGAAAAGTTAACATTAGATAAAGAGATTTTTGCCGTATTATATAAAGCTGCGCCTGGTATACATTTACCAAAGTACGAATGGGATTCTAATATATTTAAAAAGCTTGGTAAACAAATTGGAAAATTACATTGTATATCTAAAACCTTTGAAAAGATTAAACCAGTAAAACATATAAACGATTGGTATGAAAATGAAGAATATAATTTTCTTAAATATATCCCTAAAGTAGAAAATACAATAAGAGAAATTGCATCTGACGTTTTAACTTCCATAAAAGAGCTCCAAAAATCTCCTTCAAATTACGGCTTAATTCACGGAGATTTATGGTTAGAAAACATTTTAGTCGAAAATAATTCAAACTTAACAATGATAGATTTTCAAGACTGCGAAAAACATTTTTATATATTCGATTTAGCCGTTCCTATTTATAGTGCGATAGAATACTCATTTGTTGGAAATGGGAATATCGTTGACTACGAGCATTCTATTACAAAAGCACTATTTGAAGGATATCAAGAAGAAAATGAACTCCCAAAAGAGATGATAGACAAGTTTCCATTGTTTATAAAATTAAAGGAGATTTTTGAATATAGTTTAATGCATATGTATTGGAATAAAGAGGAATTAACTGAGGAACAAATACGGATAATGAATCTTTATAGGTTAAAACTTGAAAATAATTATTCCTTAATAAATATGTAAAGCGAATGTTGTTTAACTACGTAACTATAGTTGAACAACATCCGCTAAAAACTCGATTGATTAGGAATGTTTTACATATCATCTTTTATTAGTTGTGATTCTTTAACGTGCTGTTTCTTAATTAATATTGCTTTATACAAAAACGTAATACCTAGTACAGCGAAAATGATACTTACAGGAATACGAGCAATATGAGGAAGGTAGCGCGGAAGAAAGAAAAGACGGACTCTTTCTTCCACATCAAACATTTCAAAGACAATCGGCACTATACTTTGGTGAACTAAGAAAAAGATTCCCATAAACACAAGAAGAACAACAACAGCAAGTTTGTTCTTCGGTAATTCACTTGCTTTATTGTAAAATTTCTTTTTGTGATTATCACTGTTAATTTTCAGCCCACTTTTCATTTCAAATAGCAACTCAGGGCCATTCCTTTCAAGTTTTGTGTAAGCGATGCGCCCAAATAGCCATGCTAAAAACACCCCCGTACAAATTCCAGTCGGTACACCTAACCATTGTATGAATTGTATATGTAATGATGTTCCTAACCATACAACTAGTAAAGCGGGTATCGTAGTTACTAGCACCATCAGCAGCATGAGCCACGTGGTTATAAACATTTTACTCGCATTCATATCGTCACCAGATATTATCGTTCCTCTTCCACGACGATGTGGATCAGTAATTGGAATTAAATTAACTACAGAAAATAAGACAATAAGGCCGACTGCCCCACCAAGTAAAGCTGGGACTACTGCAAAGACCCATGGGTAAACGAAAGTAAGTCCGCTAGTAAAAGTGAAAATTATTGTAGTTAAAATTGCTACAGGACCAATAGCTATCAACCAAGCTAATTGACGACCACGCACGTCAATCCTTTCTGCCCCAGGTGTCAGCAATGTTAACCATAATGCACTTCCATCGAAGCCATATAAATTACAAGTGAACATACTTGTAAATACAATCATAATTACCCCTGCCCAGGGTATTAAGTATGGTATATCAGCAGTTGTAACTATAATTCCATAAAATACGCCTATCCATATGCCCATCCGTAAGAATCGACCTCGTTGTGGATCATTCCCCCAACTTTTTAGCTCCTTTGTTATGATTGCTCCTATTTTAGTTTCATAAAAGATTTTAAAAACTTTTTTATAATGCTTATTTGTAATCTTCCCTTGAACTTCTTTAGAATTTCTTACTGTACTTCTAGTCAATAATGTAGTCCATATAAATAAAAGAAACCAACAAAATATTGTTATCGCACTTAAGAATACAAAAACTAATAACCAATTAGATTGAATTGCATATTCTACAGCAAGTATTGTCCAACTAGATGGAAGCATGTAAAATATCGCGGTATCATGAAATATTATTCTATTGATTACTGGAAGTGCATACCAACCCACATTTAAAAATGCAATGATGAGACCAATAAACATCGCTCCTATTTCCATACCTGCTCTTGATCTCATCGCTTCCCCCATAAGACTAATTATAACTTTCGATAACAACACCACAAAAATTAACTGTAAAATAATTGCTGGAACTGCAACTATAGTTGCATATAAGCTAATTCTGGCTGCGTAAATTAATAATCCTATAAAAGCAATAAAACTAACGATTGGTCCTAATCCTATAAAAGATACAACGAGAAGCGTTCTAGCTAATTTATAAGGATTAAGTGGAAGCAATACAAAATATTCTGTACGCAATATTCCATCTCCCCCACTAAGTATCGGACCTAACATCCATCCTACTGTCCAAATTGTGAACGTTACATATAGAATGTTTTTTGATATGGCTTGTTCCGTAGGATAAAAGGAAAAAAGAATAATGGTTCCAATTGCTAGCAATAAACCTATTAATCCTGTCATAATAAATAGAACTTTCCTGCCACCATTCATTGAATGTTTAAGTATTGATAACTTCATTTGCATTAGAACACTAACCAAGACAATTCCCCTCCTTTAGCGGCGGGTTTTCCTACTAATCGAATGAAAATATCCTCTAGTTTTTCTTCACCACAAATATCCTCCATCTTTCCAGACGAAACCACTCCCCCTTTCGAAATAATCGCAACGTGATCACAAAGTTGTTCAACTAACGCCATGACATGACTTGAAAATACTACAGTACCACCCGAACTAACAAATTTCTGTAAAATCTTTTTAATAGTAACTGCAGAAATGGGATCTACCGCCTCAAACGGTTCATCAAGAACGAGTAACTTTGGCGCATGAAGAAGTGCAAGTGCAAGGCCGATTTTCTTACGCATACCAGTAGAATAATTAATAACGAGAGTTCCCTCAGTATTATTTAACTCTAATATTGTAAGTAGTTCTTCTGTCCGCTTAGCAACTTCCTTGGCATTCATCCCTCTTAACAATCCCATATATGTTAATAATTCGCGACCAGTAAGTCTTTCCGGTAAAGCTAATCCATCTGGTAATACTCCAATCAGCGTTTTAGCTTGTTTTGGATTACTCCAAACATCAATCCCAAAAACTTTAGCGTTCCCTCCATCCGGCCGTAACAAACCAACAGCCATCGATAAAGATGTAGTTTTTCCTGCTCCATTAGGCCCAACAACTCCGTAAAAAGATCCTCTTGGCACAATTAAATTAATATGATTAACTGCAATAAATTCTCCGAAACGCTTATATAGTTTCGAAAGCTGTAGTGCTGGAGCAACTTGCTCAAATTCAGTATGCATTGAAATTGGTTCACCAGTTTTCATAAAATGGACTCCTTCTTTACAAATGTAATAACCGATTACAAATCTCAATAACCTTACTCATCCATTTGCATTGTTAGAACGGATATAATAAAAAATAAATTTAGGAAGAGCTTTTCTTTAATTACAATACTGCGCTACCAAATCATTTAAATATTCAATGTTTGTAGCAGTTACATTTTCAGATATTCTAGCCGCAATAATAATAGGTGCCCATTGAAAAATCTCATCTCTCGATAATCCAGTATTTCTGCAATAAATATGCAAATACTTTTCAGCTAATTCTACCGAAGATTGTGAGTACAACAAGTATGTCCGAAACAAATCTGCGCGAATGTCACCTGAACTAGCATCTACCCAGTCTATAATTTTCACATTATTATTACTCATAATTAAGTTAAACGGATGGAAATCCCCATGACATAATCTAGGCTCAAATTTGATTGAATGTAACTTATTCAATATATTTTCTTTTTGTTTTTCATCTAATTTATGTACAGATTTAATTTGACGCTCTAACTTTTCTCTCATTGATTCTATTTCATCTGACTTTACACAAATAGAATGAATCTTTTTTTGTTCATTCACACAAATATTTATGTAATAGTCTGCCTCTTTTAGATTATTAAGCAGGAGCTCACCTATACTGTCTCCTTTTACGTATTCCATAATAATTGCCTGTCTATTTTGTATCTTTGTCACTTCAAATACGTTTGGAACTGGTAGCCCACATGAATAAGCATATTTTTGTTTTTTTGCTTCATTCATAGACTCTGTATCTGGAAGATATTCTTTAAATAATTTTACAACTTTAGTCTCATAGAGGTAAATTTCCGCAGTATTCCCTTTTGCTATCGGATTTCCTAAATTCAATTTATTTCTCTCCTTACAGTAAATTAAGCTAACATCTTATACTACTCTATAAATTCAGTGTAATTAGGCTGAAACCCTTCTCCATGAAAATATAAAAAACTTACCACTTTCTATCCTTAAATAGAAAGCGGTAAGTTTAATTTACTAGGAATATCGGAAGGAAACTCTGTTGTATGCACAATCGAAAATGTATATCCCTGTTCAATAAATGATATTTCATTATTCTTACATTCAAATGGTATACTATTTTTCTTAAAGTTGATTTGGACCTGCTGTAAAAATGCGGGATCCGGTGTTCCGAAAGAAACATGTACTTTCGGTGGTAAAGCTTTCATCGCAATCGGAATCCAAGGTCGCTGCCACCATGTTGCAACAATATATGCAGTGCCTCCAACTACAAAGTTAAAAATGTCCCCATCTTCCATCGTTTTCATATTTAGATTTGATTTCAGCCATTCCCTAAAAACAGGAACACTTTTAACAGGAAGACCAATTTCCCTTACGTATAAAATGTTTAAAGGTGACTGTGGTACTAATACCTCCTCTTTAACATAACTATGTGCGATAATTTCAAGAAGGTTTCCATCTCCGTCTCTAAAGTATAAATTGAATCGGCCATCCTCTTCATCAATTGTATGACCATCTTTCCATTTCGCAATAAGTAATCCAGACTCTTTTAGCCATCTTGCAGTTTCATAAAATTTTGAATATGGGATTTCAAAGGCGAAGTGCGCAGGTGCAATTGGCTCATACACTTCTTGAAAACTAATTGTTGTATACGGTGTTACTTCAAATTGAATGTAGGATGCTGTTTCTTTTTTTATTGGAAAAGATAATACTTCCCTATAAACTTGTTTTACCCCTTCTATAGAAACTGTTTGTAGTTTTATATCTGATATATGTGTAATCACACTACATTCCCCCTCGTTCTTATTATCTATTCGTATTGTATTACATTTATAAATAGATAGAATCAAACGGAAGGATGGATTTTTCAAATGAAAACTACAACTTTAGTATGAATATTTAAGTTTATCCTGCATTGTTTCCATACAAAAAAAGCTGCCTTTTCTTAAACGAAGAGCAGCTTTTACAATAAAACATATTATGATTTTACAGCAATAATCATAAACCTTTTTGAATTCGTACGAATCCCTTTTTCAGAACTATTAACATCAATGAAACTTTGTAAAATCGTAAAATCTTCTGCCTCTTCTCCAAAATTAGGAATAATAGGCGTATGTTTTAATAAGAAAATAAGATCTTCAGGCGTACTGTAATAATCAGTCACATCATATTCACGTACTTGCACGAGTTCAAATCCTGCACTAATAAGTTCACTCATATACTTTTCTTTTAATGTGCCATCTCTTTCACCTAAGCATTGTCCTCGTCCAAATGCTTCCTTAAGATTTAATTTATCATGTTCGCAAACTTGTTGCGTTAAGAAAAAAGCACCTTGTTTCATTACTTTTGCTAATTCAGATGCTATAAACGGAGCATGACAACTAGAAGCAATATTAAAATACTCATGCGGAAAAGTTAATGCTTCAGAATCCATTTGAAAAAACTCAACGTTTTGTACACCTGATATTTTCAAGTTGGAATGTGCCTTTTCAATCATGCCATTAGAATTATCTATTCCAATTAATAATTTGGCTGAAGATGCTATGTTAAGTACATTTTCTCCTCCACCTGTACCAACATCAAGTAGAGTGTCTGATAGTTTACATCTTTCTTTCACTTCTCCATAAAAGTCCCACGTATCTCCTACAGTTTCACATTTTATTTTACTAAAATCCCATCCATTTAATCTTCCTACTTTATCATAAAAGCTTTTGTACTCTAATTCGTTCACCTTATACTTCCCCCTTTGTTGATGCTTACATATTCTATAGATTCTTAATGAAAATGAGTCATCAATTATTTATTCTAAATATGCAAGCCAAGCCTTATAAAACGCTAGAACAGGTGATATCTTTTACTTTTTTCTTTATGTAGAGCTTTTTTGCATATTTTGTTTTCTTCTGTTTGTTCATAAAACATCACTCCTTCCAAATAACCGCCTTTAATTACATTCAATAACTACCAAAATATTTTTACTTACTATTATACTTAATAATAATAGTAATCTTTAAATTTATTTATTAAAATATAATAAAATAAAGATTACAAGAAAACCCTATTCTATACCACACTTAATTTACATAATAATTTTATGCTTTATTTCTAACTGTATATTCTAAATTTCCTCTCCCCCAACTACACTTACTATGGAACATAATACTAACTGTTTTTCCATGTTCAGATAAACTATATTTTATGTAAAATAGATTACTACAGACAATGTATTGTTTCCTGATGGACAATACACATACCACTAAATTATTAGCAACAAAAACCCCTTATTAAGGTATCTTTCGTTGCTAATTTACAAACTGCTGAAGTAATACAGGATCCTCTTTTAAAAGTTCTGATAAAAACATAAGTTGTGGAAAAGGTTGTAAAATTAACTCATTATCCATTTTTTCTTTCAATATAGAAACTCCGCCTTGATTTATATAATCATTTAATGTTATTTTCCCCGTACAAATTAATTCAATATCATTTAATGAAAGTAACAGTAGTCCATTCGTTTCAGAAGATGGTTTAGGTAGCATCTTTGAATAGGCAACATACATGATAGATAAACTCTCATCTGGACTATCAATAATTAATATTGGATTGACTTCATTTTCTACTTTTACTTTCTTAGATTGTGCATTCCAACTCTCTTTATAATATGTAGTTGGTGAATTTAATATAGTAATATCGATAGAAGCTTCTTCTTCCACCTCTCTTTTAGCAGTTTCTACTGCTGTTTCATCCGCTTCTATATGTCCTCCAAGTCTTACTACACCTAATGTATCCCTTTTACTCGTTGGTCCAACTTGAAAAACAAATAAATTCTTATACATTACATATGCACCAGATGTTCGTACATTCTTATCTATATGTATCAATATTCCCCCTCCAAAATTAACCATCTCACAATCCAGTTTACTATAATTTTATTATGTTTTTAAATAATCTTCAATCCAAAGCCTTTATTTTTATTTCCTCCTTAAAATACATGCAAAAAGTAGGATTCACCAAAAAATTACAGAATTATAAATATAACAAGTATTGGACGGATGATTTTCAAATTCCTCTATCATAAAGGTGGTATAAACAGTGTGAAACCTATACAAGAACGTAGCCTTACCGTAAAGACAACTTTTTCTAAAGAATATAAGATTTTTATTTTTGGTTTACTCATTTCACGAATTGGGGACTCATTGTATACTTTTGCGTTACCTTGGATTGCCTATCAATTAACCGGTTCAGCTGTCATTATGAGTTCTTTATTTGCTATTAACGTATTGCCAATCGTTTTATTTGGTCCTTTAGTTGGTGTAATAATTGATCGTTATGATCGAAAAAAGTTACTTTTGGTAGCGGATATTACCAATATTATTTTAGTAAGTCTTGTTCCAATACTACATTCATTACATCTATTAGAAATTTGGTATTTATACATAATTACTTTTATCTTAGCAGTTATGTCCATGCTTTTTGATGTAACAACTGTTACAGTCATTCCGCAAATTGCTGGAGCATCCTAAACGAAGGCCAATTCTTTCTATCAAATGGTCAATCAATTGGCTAGTTTATTTGGTCCAATGATAGCTGGGGTCTTCATTTCTTTTATTGGCGGCTTTCATTTGCTTTGGATTAATGTTCTTTCATTTATTGCAACATTAGTTGCTGTGATGTTATTACCGTCTATGAAAACCACAAATAAAAAATGTGAAGATAAAAATACACTTCAAAATATACTATCTGATTTGGTTAATGGATTTAAATGGCTCAAAAATGACCGCTTAAATTTAGCTTTATCTTTTCAAGCTATGATAGGAAACTTTGGAGCAAGTGCAGTTTTAGGTATATTCATGTATTATTTATTATCCACATTACAACTTACCCCAGAACAAAGTGGGGTTAATTATTCATTAATTGGAATAGGTGGTCTTTTAGGAAGCTTGTTTGCAGTTCCTTTAGAAAAGAGGTTGCAGCGCGGTATACTAATTCCTTTACTCCTATTTGTTGGAGCAATTGGCTTAACTTTTGCGCTTTGGAGCACATATTGGCTCGCTCCCGGAATTGCTTTCGGTATTGCAATGACTTGCAATATTGCATGGAATACCATTGTAGCCTCAGTCCGTCAGGAAACAGTTCCATCAAATATGCAAGGAAGAGTTTTAGGATTTTCACGTGTACTTACACGATTAGCTATGCCACTCGGGGCATTAGTAGGAGGCATTCTTTCAGCTTATAATCCAGTGTATGTATTTGCTTTAGCTGCTTTCACGAAGCTACTTGAAGTTCTTATTGCACTATATAGTCCGATACGAAAACTATAATAGAAGGAAAGATAATTATATATGATTGGTTAATTGTAATTACGGATAAGTTGATAAAGAAAAAAGGCATATCATAATGCCTTTTTCTTTATCATCATTTTACTGGATAACAAACTTCTGTAACCCACTTATTAGGATCCGATTCCATCGCTGGGCTCACATGATAAATATTAAACATTGGGCCTGCTAATTCGTAACCTTCTGTCTCAATCCATTTTGCCGCAGCTTCATTTACAGCTGTCATTTGTTCATAACTTCCATTAACCGTTATGGAAGCTACATTGGTTGATTTTACATTTTTAAATGCAACGTCTTTTGTATTTTTTTGATTCCCTAAAATACTTAGCTGTATTTCTACATCTACATCATTTTCTTTGTATTCACGATCATGGAAAACTGCAATACTATAACTCGGATGGGCAATACTAATATTTTTCATTTGTATTTCTTGCATTAATACACCCCATAAATCCTCTTCGCGATTATAAGATGGAATAATCTTTCTAACACTAGCTACATTTCTTTCTGGAATTTCCTTTATTGAAACATGATAGTTCATCTCAACTACATCCTCTCTCATCGATTTCATTGAATCTTCGAGGAGACGTAATTGTTTTTGGAGGTTAGTCATGTCTTCTTTAATTTGAGCACTACGATTTAAAAATTGCTCCTTAATACCATCTATATTATCGCATTCTATTATTTCTTTAATGGTAGCGATATTAAATCCCATATCTTTTAACGTTTGAATTTGATTTACTTTCTTTAATTGGGCTGCTGAATAGTATCGGTACCCACTCTGCTCATCAACTTTTATTGGTTGTAATAATTCCACTTTATCGTAGTGTCTCAACATCCGAATACTAATTGAAGATAGTTTTGAAAAGTCTCCTATTTTAAACATGATTTCCTCCTATAAGTTACATCTACTTCGAAGCTCAACTTCATCTTAAACAATGACATTGTGTGAGAGTCAACTGTTTATAACACTTAAATTATATTTCTTTCATTCTTTCCCTTTATACTTACTTCCTTCTTAAGGCTATAAGAATTGATATTAGTCCGTTCACAGCTAATAAAGTTACAATAATACTTGTAAATAAAGCTACGTCTGGCGCAAATATTTTAATCGTACGCCATGGTGAACTTGTACTATAAGTAAGTAGTGGGATGAAAACAATAGATATTAGTAGGGATAGACTCCCTATGAATAACCAAATTACCTTTTTTCCAGTTTTTATATGTTTATACTTTTTAATTAACATAATTGATATTATGAAAAGTATGAGAGTAACTATCAACAAAAGTTCTTCTCCATTCAAAATACTAATAATCCCCTTTTTCAATACTGATAGTGCGGTTTCTTCTAATACATGATTTTTATTTGTTAAAATCACACCACTCCAGCCACTTTTATTTAAAATAAATATTTCTGCACGAGCATCAGGCGTTGATCCTGAATGCCAAATCATCGTTTCACTTTCATTTATATTTGTTGTTCTTAATCCAAAACCATAACTTTTTTCTGAATTTATCTTATAAAGTGGTGATAGATAAAGATCCATGTTTTCTTTCTTTAATAATTGAGGATCCTCTGGACGATTCAAAAACATAATATATTGAATCATATCTTCTAAATTTGCAGTAATATAGCCATACGGTGCCCCGGTATTATCATAGGACACTACACTTTTTCTTGGAATGCCAAACCAAGACTGATAACCTGTTAAATAACCTTTTTCATATGCAGTTTCTTTACTTGCTGCCGCGCCATTCATATTTAATGGCTGAAAAATATACTTTTGCATATATGATGAATATGTTTCATTTGCGACTTCTTCAATAAGTGCGCCTAAAACAATATAATTTGCATTACTATATTGATATTTTTCACCTGGTGGAGCAGTTACTTTTACATTTGAAAGCTTCATTACATTTTCTTTTAATGCTGTAGAACTTTTGGATTGCTTATCTGATAATAATAAGCCCTCATATGTGCTTATTCCACTTGTATGAGTTAGTAGATGTTGGATTGTTATAGTTGAGGATATTTGAGAATCTTTTAGTTTAAACCAGGGGAGGTATCGTTGAACGGGATCTTCTAATTTTATTTTTTTATCTTCTATTAATTTCACGATAGCTAAAGCTGTTAAAGATTTACTTATTGAGCCGATTGCAAATGGAGTTTTACTAGTTACCTTTTTTTCAGATTCTCCAGTAATCCCCCACGTTTTAGTGAAGAATATATCTTTATTATGTACAATTGCAACAGAAGCTCCCGGAATGCTCTGCTCCTTTATAAATTTTTCAATATACTTATCTAATGTAACTTTAACTTTTTGCTGAGCGTAAACTTTTGAAGGTGTGATACATAATATTAATACATTACAAAGAAGACAAATTAGAGACATTTTATAGATCGTATTCTTCATTATACTTTAGATGCTTTCTTTTTTTATAACTTACTAAGCTAATAAATACCAATACAGAGAGCGTCAAACTAGTCATTATTAATAATGCGTTCCACCATTGATTCTCAGATATGCGATATAAAAGATTATACTGAAATGCATTTTTACTATTAGTTGGATTAAATGATTCAGTTAAAAATATTGAAAATATAGTTTGCGAGACGAGGTAAGTAATAATTGCGATGAATATGTCACGTAAGATAAGTGTGTTAGATTTTCCTTTTTCATTTTGAAGTTGTTTCATTTTAACTTGCAAATCAATTTCATTTATTTCTATAAAATCTTGAACAAATAATTGAGGTGTACCTAAATCATCTATACTATCTTCACCATGTTCACGACATTCTTGAATGTGTTCTAATATTTGTCTCTTAATATTTTCCCTCTCTTCTAAACTAATATCGTATTGCTTTAATTCCTTTAGTACGTCTGTTAAAAATTGCTTTTCTTTACTTATCAATCCATTCCTCATTTCAGAAGTTCTCCTTTCAAACCGGTTTTTAATAGTGTTTGAATGTCTGCTTGCAATTCTAACCACTCATTAATTTTCTTTTCAAGACGTATTTTCCCATTTTCATTAATTTCATAATAAATTCTAACTTTACCACTGTCTGTTATTTCTTGATAAGTATTAACCCACTCTTGATTTTTCAACTTAGTTAAAATGGGGTAAATACTTCCTACTCCTTTCAATTTTAAATTGTTTACTTCAAGTTCTTTCATAATCTCATAACCATAACTCTTCTTTTTTGACAAAATAGATAATACACACATTTCTAAATGACCTTTAATTAAGCTTGTTCTATCCATAGGATAAATTTAACAGAAATATATACTTCATTCAAGTATATATTTCTGTTAAATGCAAAAAAACAGACAATAAAACGAAAAGATTAACAAACAACAATACCACTTATCAACTGTTTTTAATCTTAATAATCACTTTTATAATATAATAATTACACAATGAATATAACCTTTAAGGTAATTATCCTCTTACTTCAATAACCTTATCTTTATATATTTCAAACCATTGTTGCCATTCATCTTTAGAAAATTCTTTTTCTTCTCCTTCTAGAACGGCAGAAAAAAGATCTAAACAAATATGCCAACCTGCTATATCTTTCGGTGTATGATCAGTTAATTCATGAATGTATTCTTTAAGAAGTAAAAGAGAACCATTTTCCTCTTTATGTATTTCAAATCGGACACGATCTTTACCCCAAGTAAATTCAAGTACTGAGTTTACTTGACATTCTAAAATATCAATATTTATGAATGAACCATCCATCATATCAAACTTTATGACTCCACCTGTTTTAAGGCTTTCAACCTGTAAATTAGACATCCATTTTTTCAGCTTACTGGTTTCTGTTAAAGCAGACCAAACTTCCTCTATTGTATATGGAAATTCGCGTTCAAATTTTACAATATATCCATTAGTTAGTTTTCCAATTTCAGCTATCATATTGATTGCCCCCTTTTATAGAATGTATGTTCTTATTTCATTTTACACGAATATAAATATAAAATAAATCTTTATGTCAATGAAGTATTAATTTAAAGTTAATGGTGATGAGAAAAACTTAAATATTTTCTAAATCGAGTTATATAATCGTGAGAATTAATTATCATGTATATTAAATATAGACTTACGCACAAATAAAAAGAGCCGCATTTGCGACTCATGAAATTATAAAATTAACTCCTGCTTTTGTTGAATGATTTACCTCTTAATCGCATCAACAATTAAAGACGGAAAACCAAGTTTATCGCCTTTATTTCTAGAATCATATCTTTTCGAGCGGAAAATCACACCGTCGTTTGCATCCCATTCATTGTAATAAAACTGACCATTTTCATCACAATATTCAAGTAAAACCACCTCAAATCCAGCAGTTTCAAACATTTTCGTTAATGTTTTATAGTTATGAACAATTTTATGACTTGCTGCAGGATGATCTTTCGGGCCAGGTCCGCCTATTTGAACTATATTTTGGTACGCTTCATCTCGGAAAAATGCATCAGGAACACCGCACCGAATGTGCCCTGCTGGCTTTAAAAATTCATAACAAATTTCAGCTGCTTTTACACCTTCTTCAAAAGTAAGATGTTCCCATATATGCTCTGCTAAAATAGCTGAAATAGAGTTGTATTCAAATCTTTCTTCCCACGTAGCTTTATCTAGTAGGTTAAGTTCATCTTCTTGCGTTTGAATCCAGCCTGGATTATTATTAAACTCTCCAGCTCCGACTACTACTTTAATTTCGTCTTGTTTTATTGCCAACACTTTCACCTCATAAACATATTAATTTATTAATATGTTCTATGTTTAGTATTATCTTTCCTTCTTCAACCAATTTAATAGCATGAGTACAGTACAATACCGAACTCATGCCTGAAATTCGTCTAACAAAACGATTTTCTAACTTTATAGAATCAGTTCATGAAATACAACTATTTTTATACAATTTATATACGATTTTTCTTACATAAACATAAAACAACAAACATTAACATAAAACCAATCACGTAAAAACTTGTTGTTCCACTGCCACCAGTGTTAGGGATTACCCAATTATTTTTCACATTTTTCACTGTTAGTTTTTGTGTCCTTACCTCTTCTATAATTTCTATTTCTATTGGATCTCTAAGTAACATATATCCGTTTGGTGCTTTTATTTCTTGAATCGTATACTTTCCAAGTGCTAATTGGTCGGAAATCACCTTTCCTTTTTCATCCGTTGTTAATCTACTAACTTCTTTACCTTCTTTATCTAAGACTTGAAATACAGCACCTTTTAGTTTTAAATTAATGTCCTTATCATCGACTTTCTCAATTTCAATTTGCCCAGTCGGATCTGGTAATTTCTTATTTGCTATTTTAATTTCTACTACTACATCTCTTTCTATTTTTACAGCTATTTTATCTTTTAATAATTCGTAACCTCTTGGTGCTTCTACTTCCACTAAGGTATAGTTACCTATTGGCAAATCTTTTGATATCGCTTCTCCTTTTTCATCTGTTACTAACAAGGTGAGTACTGTACCAGCAATAACCAGCCATATGCCCATTGCTGCACTGCTAGTTGTACTTGCACCCGTATGGGGAAGCTCTCTATCTGTAGATTCTTTTTTATCGGAGTTACTGTTGTTAGTGTTATTAACAAGACCATTAGCTTTGCTAGTGTCTTTATCTTTCACAAATATTTTTTGTATTGTTTTTACCTCATTACCTGCAGAATCTCTGACACTATATATTATTTCGAGTGTACCAGGTTTAGAGGTATCTATAGTTCCTTCATACGCTACTTTAGAGGTAAGGTCACCATCCTCTTTATCAGTAGCTGATACTCCTACCATTGGGTCAAATTTTTCTCCCTTAGTGATTGTAGTTGTAGCAGGTACTTTTAGTATTGGTAATTCATTTTCAACTTCTTCTCTAACTTTGACCATTACAGTTTGTTTCGCAGTTACTTCATGGCCTTGAGAATCTGTCACTGTGTACGTTACTACGTAAGTACCGGCTTTAGAGGTATCTACTTCACCCTCAACTTTTACTTTAAAAGTAAGATCGCCGTCTTCTTTATCAATAGCTTTTACTTTTACCATTGGATCGAATGAATCTCCTACAGTAATTGTCGCTGCATCAGGAACTGTTAATGTAGGGTTTAAATCTGATGTTTCTCCATTTCCCTCTACAATTACAGTCTGTGTTGCCGTTGCTTTCCCACCTTGAGAATCAACGACAGAGTAATCCACAATGTATTTTCCTGGTTTAGAAGTATTTACATCACCTTTATGTTCTACTCGATTTGTTAAATCACCATCTTCTTTATCAATAGCTTTTATATTGCTCATTGGATCAAATTTATCACCGACACGTAGTATAATTGTTGGTGGTACTGTTAAATCTGGGACTTGATTTGCCTCAGTTTTTTCATTTTCTTTCACTGTTCCTTTAATTTTCGCTGCATCAAATGCTTTTTGAACCGCTTCAACCTCAATTGAATTCGCACCATATTTGTTCGTTGCAACTTTAAGGCATGCTAATCTTAATTCAGAGAAATTAGAAGTCATGTTCAATTCATCAGTATTTGCATAATAGAAAATATCAAACATTTTATCTTCACCAATACCATTTACAGTTACACCGTTATGAGTGCCGCCTTGTGCAATTAAATACGCGACTTTATTAATAATACTTGAGTTAAAATGAACGCCCTCATTATCTTCTCCGTTTAAATCACTGTATTTGGTATAATCATCTGGGTATGGTACTCCATCAAAAAATTTGACTGAAGATGGATTTTTCATATTACGAAGAACGGATCCACTTTGTTCTCCTATTGTCCAATTAAATTCTCCATTATTTACATATTTCTCAATAGCCGTTCCCATAATATCAGATAATGCTTCATTAATTGCCCCCGATTCCCCAAAGAATTCAAGATTAGATTCGCTAGATGTAACCGCATGTGTAAATTCATGGCCTGCTATGTCAAACGCTCTAACCATTGGATCACCATATATAAGCATACTAACGTTGTTAATATTAGCACTAATTGCATTCCCCCAGTTTTTAGGATCATCTGTTTCTCCAGAATCCCATGCATGCACAACTGATACTACTTTTTTCCCCTTATTATCAAAACTATTACGCTTATATTTATCTTTATAAAAATCATATACCTTTGTTGCTAAGAAATGGGCACTTACCGCCTTTGAATCATTAAATGTTGTTGAAGTGCCAGTTGCTAATATACCCGGATAATACCTTCCTTCAAAAGTAATATCTCTATAATTTACATCATACGTCTCAATTCCTTGTCCTCTTGTGTAATCAGCAAGCGCATATTTTCCGTCACTCTGTTCTGAAATACCAAATGTGCGAGTTATACCGACATCATCTTTTCCCGTTCCAGTTAATGATATGAAATTGCTTTTTCTAGTTTCTTTTAAAGACTCAACATGCTCTTCACTTACTGTTAAAGCTGATTCTTGTACCATATTTTTCAACATATCACCATTTTGAGCGTTCACTAAATAAGTTCCAGATACATAATTTGGTGTTACAGCAGCAAATGTAACTTGATATGCATTACTAGCCTGTCCATTATTTTCATCAACAAAAATAATTTCTTTAACTTCTGGCTCAGAAATAAATTTAATATCATTTCCATACTTCGTATAAATATATTGTTTTGCTTCTTCTTTTGATAAATTGATAGGATTCTTTAAATTTGCTTTTGCTAAATTTTGTGCGCTGTTCCCTGAAACACTTTTAATAATACCTTTTTTATCTACATGAGCAGTCAATTGGTGTCCATATACTTCTTTTCCTTCATATATTTGTTGCATACGCACAAGTGTAGTCCCATCATATGAAACACGTTTTTGAAGAACCTTATAATCTACCCCTTTGTCTCCACTAACTTGTTTTGGAGACAAAGCATGCTCCGTCTTTTCCTTAAGTGCGTCTTTCACTACATTTTCTGGCGTCTTTTGTGATGGTTGTGTAAGTTCTCCTGTGCGGAACAAATCCTCTTGAACATCAACTTGCATTTGAATCGTTTCCTCTGCATAACCTACTCCAGATGGTGTTACGCTTGTTAAAGCTAAACCTGTTGTTAATGCAACTATAGCTATTTCTTTTTTATTTTTCATGTTTTTCCCCTCGTATCATTTCCTGAAATATGAAACCGCTAAAATTTATATAATCTATTCCTAACATAAAAAGATGACCTCTGTAATCAACAAAAGTCATCTCTTCAATATGTAATATACCTAATATATTTTTAATGCATAATTTCTATATAAAACAGAAAAATCATTCATTAACGAGCATTTTGCAATACTTTTATTAGGTCATTTATATTTTCAACTTTCTGCTGAAACTGATCAAATCTACTATGTAGCAATGAAGGATTTTTATCTTCAGTTGAAATAACTTTTTTTAATTCCTGCTCTAATTTATCATATGTATCAAAGAAATTATCAAATTCTACACTTACAAGTTCTTCATTTTCACGATAAAATCTTTTTGCTTCTATATAAGTTATATATGATTTATTTAAAAACCCTAATGAAATTAAATATTTAGAAGTGTTTTCTTGGTAAATAGCAATATCACATGATATTTTCATATCAGAATAAGTCTTTTGAACGAAACAATGCAACTCAAAAATCTTAAACTTTAATACATTATTCATTTCATCCCCTCCCATCCTATCTATTCTACATAAAAAAAGAATATTATACAAAGTAAAATATCAATATAGTACAAAAATAAAAAGCGAAAGAATAACTTCTTTCGCTTTTTACAGTAATACATACATTTCATATTGTGCTAAAGCATTCTTTTCAAATCCGGTTTTCTTTAAAAATCCTTCTAGTAAATTATTGTTTGGAAACCCAATTGATAAACTTGACACATTTAAGTTTTCTCTTGCCATTTGTAATAATCTTGATCCAATACCACGATTTCTATAGTCTTTGTCTACGAAAAGAAAACTAATTTTACCTTGTTCATTCATACATATTGAGCCTTTTAAATCATTATCGACATATGCGCCATAAAATGTATGATTTGTTTTTTCAATATAATCCATATCATTTTGCCAATTTATATGGAAATGTAACCATTTTTGAATTTCAACTTTAAAAGTTGGAAAATTTAATTGTTTTACTTCAATTCCCTTACAATCTTTATTTATTATTTTAGTCATATCTTTTAAATTATAATAAGATAGATCATATACTTTTTCATAGCCTAATTTATTATAAAAACGAATCGCTCGGTCATTGCCTACAATGACTTCAAGGAAAAGTTGCTTACACTCATTTTGAATCGCCTCTTCTTTATGCAGTTCAAATAACTTTTGACTCACACCAATACCGCGATAATTCGGATGAACCGCTAATGTTCCGCAGCGCATTGTTTTTATGTTTTCATAATCCTTTATTCCACCAAGTATTACACCAACTGATTTGTCACCGTCTACAGCAAGAAACGAGTGTTCTAACGAATTCCCTTCAGCTCCAAAAAATCTTTTTATAAAATCTTCTTTTGAAACTTCCATTTTAATAATGTAATCTGAAAAGCCATCTCTAAAAGCTTCATATACTAAATCTATACTTACTTCACTGCACCTTTTGTATTGAATCATATAAAATTCCCCCCACTTACTCGTGTTAAACTTAACATTCAAATACATAAAATGTACTAGCTCTACTCTACCCATCATTCTTTAATTTTTAATCCTACCATTTAATTTGAAATAAACGGGCACTTCCCCACATATCTGTCACTATTAATTTGTTTTATAACAAACGGTGCAATATCACTATTTTGAATTTTGATTCCTGGCATATCTACTAAACTCTCGTTTATATGTCCAATACCATTTCCCTCTATAACAAATGGTAATCTAACAATTGTCCAATCTACTTCACTACTTTGGATAATTTGTAATTCCTTATATTTATCTTGCATCATTTTGGATAAAAAAACTTTAAATAAGGTAGCCCCTATTTTATTTACAATTCCCTTTTGATCTCCTGTAACATTTAAAGAACCTCCGGAAATTACAATATATCTTTTTATTTCAAACTCCTTCATTGCTTCTAAAATATGCTTCGTTACTGTGCTAAAAATATAAAATTCATTTTTGGGTTGACCTACTGCATTAATTACAGCTCGACATCCTTTAAGTAATTTACGTATTGAAGCAAAATCACGTGCATCTCCATTAATAATCTCTAAATTTTCATTTGTTATTTTGATATTATTAGAATTTCTTGTTAATATTTTTACTTGATATCCCTTTTCTAACGCTTCGTTTACAAGAAATTTCCCAGCTTTTCCGTTCGCGCCCAAAATAGCTATTTTATTTGTACTTTCCAATATTATCCCCTCTTACTATCTATGATTTACTACATTAATCTCATATACACGTAAAAAAGCAATTAAATGCTCACATGCTCGTTCACATGCTAACACTTTAAAGATTTTTTGTTCCTCTTTCGTTTTATCATTCGCTTGATCTGAAGCAGCTTTTAAACATAGAAAAGGTTTGTTATTGATTTGGCACACATAAGCAAAAGCTGCCACTTCTTGATCAACCGCTAATGCTCCATATACAGTATGGAGTAAATATCTCATTTCTGAACTACGAATACGTTGATCTCCAGATAAAAATGTACCATAATGAATCGGATCATATGATCGTATCTTTTTTATTCTTCTTACAAGCGACTTTGTTGTTTCAATAGGTGCTGTCCTACCATTATATAAATTAAAAACATCTTCCCCCGAACCAGCAGCAGTAACATCGTGTTGTATTGCATTAAGAGCTACTACAATATGTCCATTTTTCACCTTATTTGATAGACTTCCACATATTCCTGTCATAAACAACTCATCTGGCTGAAACTCACTAATTAATAATTGTACACAACTTGCACAGCTTACTTTCCCAACTCCCGTTATAACTGAAATAATTTCCAGATCATTTATAGTATGAAAATGAAATTCCCAAGCTGCTCTTTTTTCAATGCGTTTACTTGGATAATATTGATGCAAATACGTAAGTTCAGGTTCCCAAGCTGCTACGATTGCAATACGTTTCATTACACGCTTCACTTCCCCTATTGTTATCATGTAAATACTTTATCTATACTCTCTCGTTCATAATCTGGAATCCACTCTTTATATTGCTCATATAAAGTGAAACTTTAATCAGTGGGGGTTTTCTTCATCCCCCACTGATTATTAGTTGAACCAATCGGACTTTTATGGGCAGCCCGATTCCCACCTAACTTCTTTGTTTTCGCTGAATTTTGAGGTGAGGGTCTTACTGCCCATTAAAGCGGGATAAACTTCGTATTATTTCTTTATTCTTCGTAATTACTTCACTTCCTCTATCATCATACATAAACATAATAATATCTTTTGTTATATTTATGAGAAATACATCTGGATAAGAAGTTTCTTTTTTTCGTCCAAAACGAGGAAAAAGATTTGGAAGATCTTTATGATTCGGTGTTTAAATAGGCCGCTTATGCTTTATATCACCAGTGAACCATTTTAATGAAAAATGATATGTACAATACAAGTCAACTTCTTCATCTTTAAATAAAAATGGCATTGTTTCTTGCCTTATATGATGCTTTAAGTCTCTTTTCTAAATAAATCGTCTATATATTTATTTTCTGTAGATTTTCCACATTTTCCTTTTTCAATCGATAACCATTTGTTATTAAAAACACTTTATCTTCTTTTGAAAATATATCTTCAAATAAGTGTTTATTAAATGTACGGCACTAATGTAACCCCAGGGAATGTTTGATTCACATATTCTTTTAATTGCATTCGTATACCCTTTCTACTCTATAATTTCTTTTAACTGCCAATATGCATCTTTTAGCCAAGGATGTATAACTTTCAACGTTTCTTTTCTTTCCCACAAAAATGAAATATATGCAAAAGCAGCATGTTCTAAAGATTTTTCTATCCCCTTTTTTACTTCTACTAAGTATGGTGGTGTCCCATTTTGATCCCATTCTATTTTATCAGCAACAAATAACACTAAATCCATCTTCGTTGCATGTTTACGCAACGTGGTATGGCAACAAATTGCATTTAAAATCTCTTCATCTGTTACTTTAAATATCTGTTCTGCGATTACTCTCGACAATTTTTGATGAATAATCATTGGAAACTCTCGCTCTTCTTGTAATATCTCTATTCCGAATTGCTCAGCAACTACAATCCGATCTCCATTCGGAAAGATTGCACTAATATCATGTAAATATCCTGCAATTGCTGCCTTTTCTTCATTTACATGATACATAACTGCAATTTTACGAGACTCATTTGCGACTCGAATTGAATGTTTATATGTAACTTCTTTCTTGTATTTTAATAGAAAAGCTTTTATATCATTTTCAATTTCTCCAGTTGGAGTAAATGAGTATATATCCTTTTATAGCATCGTATGTCCCCTTCTTCCTAACCTTCAATATAACGCTGTATTTAAATATCCTTTTTATTTGTATTCGTTATGAATGTTTTAATCCCTTTTTATACGTTACATGAAATTTTATGTAGAATCATTGCTACAAAACACATAAATGTTTGATATTATAGTAATGTTAATGATTTGTAAGGAAAGGAACTACATAATGAATAAAAATATATTAATTATTGATGACGATAAAGAAATTGTTGAATTACTTGCTGTTTATTTGCGAAATGAAGGCTATAACATTTATAAAGCATATGATGGCGATGAAGCATTACAAATGATTTCTACATATGAAGTTGACCTTATGATTTTGGATATTATGATGCCAAAACGAAATGGATTAGAAGTTTGTCAAGAAGTTCGTGAAAATAATACTGTACCTATTCTTATGCTGAGTGCAAAAGCAGAAGATATGGATAAAATATTAGGACTTATGACAGGCGCTGATGATTATATGATTAAACCATTTAATCCATTAGAATTAGTAGCTAGAGTGAAAGCTTTGCTACGACGATCAGCTTTCCAAAAGGCCACTTCCCAAAAGAATGAAGATGGTATGATTCGCATTCGTTCTGCTGAAATACACAAACATAATCATACCGTTAAAGTAAATGGCGAATATATTAAGCTTACATCTATTGAATTTGATATTTTATATTTACTCGCGAGTAATACAGGAAGAGTATTTAGTTCTGAAGAAATATTTGAACGTGTTTGGAATGAAGATGGTTATGGTTCAAATAAAACTGTAATGGTCCACATTAGTAATTTACGAGATAAGCTTGAAACAGGAATGAATGGAGAAAAGTTTATTCATACTGTTTGGGGAGTAGGCTACAAAATTGAGAAATGAAGCATTTGATA
This sequence comes from Bacillus sp. BD59S, assembly GCF_007363175.1. Classification (NCBI taxonomy): domain Bacteria; kingdom Bacillati; phylum Bacillota; class Bacilli; order Caryophanales; family Bacillaceae; genus Bacillus; species Bacillus sp. BD59S. The sequence goes on along the minus strand of NZ_CP034686.1, from coordinate 2,264,350 downwards.
TATTAAAAGATATCCCGAAATGGAAACTCATTTTTTGGCTCTTATTAGCTATCACACTCACTCCTATTACTGAATTAATTATATATCGCCTCGTTACGAGTGTAATTGAGAGTTCGCTTACGTTAAGCGAACTTGGTAAAGAATTCATTAGAATTTTTGGTTATGAAAAATATAAAGGAATAAAAGAATCTCTATGGATGATGATTGTCTCTTATTTATTTTTATTTTCTATTTTCTCATCCTACCTATACATTTTTTATCGTCATGAACGAAAGCTTTACTATGAAACTTGTATTAAAAAAATGATAGAAGAGATCCGCTATATTGCAAATGGAAACTTCAATCATAAAGTTTCTATCGTAAACCATAATTATCTAGAAGAGTTAGCAAGCGGGGTTAATCAAATTGTTGAACAATTGAAAGTCTCGATTGATGAAGAAAGACAGGCAGAACAAGCAAAAAGCGAATTGATTACAAATGTATCGCATGATTTACGTACTCCTCTTACCTCTATAGTTGGATACGTGAATTTAATCCACCATGATAATTATAGAGATGAAGTAGAATTACGGCATTATATACAAGTCATTTACGATAAAGTAACTCGTCTTAATGCATTAATGAATGATTTGTTTGAATATACGCGTGTTCAAAATAAAGAATTAAGTTTATATTCTGTCCCTATTGATATTGTAGAACTTCTTGGACAATTAACTGTTCAATTTCGAATACAGCTTCAAGAGGCTAATATTGATTGTCGCCCCTTTTTCCCATCAAATAAGTTAATGGTATTAGCTGATGGAGACAAATTAGTGCGCGTATTTGAAAATCTAATTATTAATGCTATCGCTTACGGTAACGATGGTGATTATATTGATATTACTGCTTATGAAAGTAATAATATGATCGCAATCGATATAACCAATTACGGCCAACCTATTCCTAGTACCGATTTACCTCATATTTTTGAACGTTTTTATCGCGTTGAGAAATCGCGCTCTACAAACACTGGTGGATCTGGACTCGGATTGGCAATTGCAAAAAGTATTGTCGAATTGCATAAAGGAACAATTGAAGTGTATAGTGATGACAAAAAAACAACATTCACTGTAAAACTACAACCATACAAATGTTAATACAGCTTAATTTTAGGTCCAATTTCTTACAATATAAGAAATTGGACCTTTCATTTTCCAGCAACATCCAAATTTTAATAATCCTTTATAATTCTTTAGAAATTCTTTACCTTTTCTTTCTTCCTAATTAAGCATTCCTTTTTACAATATTATTATCGACGTCATAATAGGAGGATCGCTTATGCAATTCTTAAAAAAATTCACAATTTTATTATTATCTTTTGTTATTACCGCACTTATCGTTTTATATTTTTACCTTTATGTAAATGGCCCAATTATTCAAGCTAAATCAGCTATTTTAATAGATGCTCATTCAGGTGAAGTTGTTTATACAAAAAATGAAGAAACTCCTATACAATCGGCTACTTTATCTAAATTAATGACAGAATATATCGCACTAGAACAACTGAATGAAGGAAATATACAGTTAGATGAAGTCGTAAAAATAAGTAACGAAGTTTTCCAAGCAGAAACGAGTCCTATACAAGTAACTTCGAAAGATAAAACGACGGTTCGTGATTTACTACATGCATTGTTATTGACAGGGAATAATCGTTCCGCACTTGCCCTTGCAGAACATATTGCTGGAAACGAAGATAATTTTACACAGTTAATGAATGAAAAAGCAAAACGTCTAAAGTTATCACAACCATCTCCGTTTCTAAACGCTACTGGAATGAATAACGATACAAATAAACTTTCAACTACAACAGCAATTGAAGTTGCTAAACTAGCAACAGAATTAGTAACAGACTTTCCAGATGTACTGAACGTTACAAAACTAACCTCTTACCAGTTCTCCTTCAAAGATACGAAAGTTTTCAACACTAATAAAATGATATATTCCCTTAATAAAAACATTAAACTCCAAGGTGTTGATGGCTTACAAACTAGTTTTTCAACTAATGGTAATTATAGTTTTGTCAGTACCGCAAAACGAGGAGATACTAGACTTATTTCAGTAATATTAGACGCCGAAAATGAAAACAGTACGTTTATTGAAACAAAAAAGTTACTTCAGTACGGCTTTGATCCTTCTTCTTACTCTGCACTCCAAGCGTTCCAAGATGCTGTTACATCTTGGACAGTTTTGCTTCAGTTTAAAAATTTAATTATACAAACATTGTTGATTTTCTTCATTATTACAATTTTAATGTTTTTACATATACGTCAGAAAAAATCCGAGGATTTAAATTAGGAAATTTTCTTATATAAAAAACGGCTTGTATTTACAGTGCAAGCCGTTTTCTAAATCTATAGTCCTCTTCCAATTAAATTCGCTGAAACAGGCTGAAAGTTTAACTCTCTCGCCCATATAGATAGCTGGCCAATATGGTGAATTTCATGCACAATTACATGTCTCAAAACTTCACCATATGTATATGTTTTATCTGTCCACGAAGCTTTTAATATTTTACATTCTAAGTTAGCTGACCATACTTGTAAAAAACCTTCTAATTCTCGTTTATACAAATCAGATAACACTTTCACTTTCTGGATTGATTGATAATCTTTAAACTGCGGTTCACTATCTTCTTTTCCTTTAAGCGCATTAATTCAGCTATACTCAACATCAACAATATGAAATAATGTTTCTAAAATACTTCCAACACCACCAACACGCTTGCGAAGTAATACTTCCTCTGAAAGTTGCTCACACCACTTAAACCAATCATCTCTTACTTGCCAATTATATTGCAATAAAGTGTACACATTTATCTCTCCCCTACCTCAATTATCCACTTAATAGCATCTATAATATAATGTGGCTCATCTTTTTGAATATAGTGACCGCTTTGTTCTGCAATTACAAACTTATTATTGCTCGATAATCGTAATAATTCTTCTTGCAATTGTAACCATTTCATTTGTGCTTCTTGCGAATAAAAGGCTTTTTTACCAGCAGCTAACACGATAAGTGGAATATTTCTCATTGACTGACAATGTTTATCTGCTTCACCTAGACTAAACATAAACTCTTCATAAGAACTTTCATGTACAAATTGTTTATAGTAAGCTTCTTGAAATTCAGGAGACATGATCGGCAAAAAAGCTTCTTTATAATTTTCTGGTGTCGAATCAACTAAAACTACTCCCATCATATTCTCGGGATAAAAAGTCGTAAATAAACGTGCATTTATACCGCCAAAAGAATGTCCTATGAAAATATAGGGCGGTTTCAGTTGCAATTTCTCTAAGCAACTTCTTAATTCTTTTATCATTTCAGAACTAATACGTCGGTTGGAACTATTCCCACTTTTCCCCAATCCAGCTCGATCATATGTAAGTACCGTCCCATATTCAGTCAGCCCTTCAGCAATATGATCCCATGCCTTTGAATAATCGCCATAACCTGCCTCCATTATAATAACAGGTTGCAACTTCTTTCCTTGGAATACTTTTGAATACATTTTAAAATCATCAACTTGTATATATTCCTCTATACATTTAACCATTGACGATTACTTCTCTCTGATTCAGTTCCTCGTCAATTTGATTAATTATTTCCTCCACAGATAAAGATCCATCCAAAACAATATCTGAATTTGGCTTTACAGTATGAAGCGCCTCTAAATAAGCTTTTCTAGCATATGTTATATAATGCTTTAAATCATTATGTATTTCACTCATTGTATCCTCTTTAAAATCTCGCAAAATTCTTCTAGCCATCGCAATATCTAAAGGCGTATCGATAAATATAGTTACATCAATGAATTGTCGCATTTCACTATTTAAGTATGCAAAAGGATAATCTACAATAATATAATCTACATTACTATCTCGTATAAGATGCCGAATATCCTTAATTAATGGCGTGAGTACCCATTCATCATAATTCGCTCCATCATCAATCCATTTACAAATATCTGCAGGACAGTTATCAAATTTATAACTATCAAAATAAAGAGCTTTTGAATTTTTCAACTCATTTGTTAATCTTTCTGTAACAGTAGTTTTACCTCCGCCTGAAACAGCTGCAATTGAAATTACTTTAGTATTTTTATTCATAACTTCCCACCATACCCCTTTTAATTAACATAACATAATTATAAAAAACTATTAGTTTCTTCACTCCATTCATATTCTAACATACTCATTTCCCATAAATTCCAATACGTTTCCCCTACTTTTTTTGATTCTCTTAATAAACCTTCTTTTACAAATCCTATTTTTTCATAACATGAAATGGCCGCCGTATTAAAATCATAGACACCTAGAGTGACTCTATGTAGTTTTAATTCTTCAAATGCAATATGAAGAACTGCTTTCATCATATGTTTCCCTATAGAACGTCCTCTCATTTTCGTATCACCAACTAGCACTTTTCCAATCCTTGCAGACTTATTTATGTTGTCTATTCGCCCAAGTGAAATATGACCAATTACTTCTTTGCTCTCTTCATCTATTACTTTGAATGGAAGTGTATTTGTACTTTCTATATATTGTTCTAATTGCTGATTATTTAAAGGATATGTAAATGCATTTCCTGACCATTGTATTAAAAAATCCTCAGAATGAATCCAGTTTATTAACTGTTTAAAATCCTTTCTTTTAAAAGGCTCTAGTCCAATCATTCCTATTCTCCTTTCTTAAAGCATTATTTCTAGCCTCAACCTTAATTCTACGTAAAGAATAGATTCTCCTTTTATACAAAATTAAAATAAAGCCATTCATATGAATGGCTTTACAAATAAACAGCATAATTATGCTTTATTTGCTACATCGACACCGTTAAAATCAAACTCAGCAGTAACCGTTGTAACAGGTGGGAAAATTGCTTCAATTTTGCAAATGGAAATAATTACTCCAACCGATCCAGGAATAGCTGCAAGCTTAACTACATCACAACTTACAGACGAAACAGTACCTACATAAGTACGTCCCTCTGTATTAATTTGAACTGTTCGATTAATTAATTTCTTAAGTTCATCTCTAATTCCTTGTACACAAGAATTATTACATTTCTCATGCTGTTCTTTTTTACACTCTTCGAATACTTCCCAACAATCATCCTGTTTACATGTACACTTCTTTTTACAATTATTAAATCGAGAACCCAATACCTCACCCCCTAATCCTTTCTATTAGTAAAGTATGTCCACTAGCTTAAAAGAGTACGAGGCAAACACATAGAAAGAAAAAAACAAACGATTGTACTAAACTTTTCTTTCATTATTAACTATAAAAACATACCTCTCCTAATTAAAAGCTTGTTTAATTAGAGGCCGTGAATTTAGTCCTACTTCATTTAATGTTTAAGCATCACTTTCTAAAACAAATCTTTTTTCTTTTAAATAAGTCACTCCCTAAAGGTGCACCAGATTTCTCCATCGCTTCACATATACATAGACTTTGTTTGCGCTAATATAGTATGTTTTTCCTTCGCTATTATGAAATATACATTCAGAAAAGCGTACTTAAAAATAAGATATTATTTATAATCAAAACGTTTTCTTCAACAAGTGTTTATTGAACAATATCATAAATAATAGTTCTCTCTACTATCTCTTGGAAATTAGCATAGTTTGTATGAATTCTATATCAAGTAGAAAGCACTCTATCATATAAAGGTAAAATAGTAGGTTAATAAACAAGCCATTTTTTTATTAAAACATAGAATAATATGAACACTATTGAAAGGAGGTAGAAATGAATGTCCTGGAAAAATGATTGCTGGAGTTCTCAAAAAAAGCATTGTTGTAATGATTGGTGGAAATCTAAAGAAAAGCATCATTGTGATGATGATTGGAGTTCTCAGAAAAAGCATTGTAATGATGATTGGTGGAAATCTAAAGAAAAGTGTCATTGTGATGATGATTGGAGTTCTCAGGAAAAACATTGTAATGATGATTGGTGGAAATCTAAAGAAAAGTGTCATCGTGATGATGATTGGAGTTCTAAACGAAATAAGTGTCGTTGTAAATGTTTCTTTATTTGTTGCCATTGAAAAAAGAAAAATTGGTAATATTTTCGATGTCAACTTAAAGGTAAGAATATGTCTTTTGGAACCAATCGGGCTTTTCCGGAAAATTGATCCCACACCTACTTCCTTGCTTTCGCTGAATTTTGAGGTGGGGGCATTACTGTCCGGCAAATAGCAAGATAAATACTAGAATGTAATATATAAAAAGCTGACTGAGTATAGTCAGCTTTTTATATATTAACGCGTAAAGGTTTAAACAGACATATAAGCAGTCACGCTTTGTCATCACCTTGTTGTTGTAAATTAGTATTTCTCCGAATAAACATCCCATAATATCGTATTTAGATTAAAACTATAAAACATACTTAACACCAATAGTAGAATTTTTCTTCTTCATCAACTGCACTTCTTCTCTTTTCATAAAAATAAAAAAGGAGCACTATTTATATAGAGCTCCTTTCTAACTTTATAATTTACTAGACTGCAACCCCTGAATAAACGGAACTACTTCAGGATTCACAAGTGATGATAAATCGCCTAATTCTTTTCCTAAATAAGCGGCTTTAATGACGCGTCGCATTACTTTAGAATTACGCGTTTTCGGTAAATCTCCTACAACGTGAATATCTTTTGGACATAATGCTTTTCCAATATGAGAGTTTACTAAACTCATTAATTCTTTCTTTAATTCTTCAGTAAATGTTACATTGTCTCTTAATACTACAAAACAATGACAAACTTCACCTTTTACATCATCTGGTACTCCAATCGCGGCAGCTTCTATGACATCATTATACTTTACTAGAATAGATTCATATTCAGCAGGTCCAATGCGTTTTCCGGCAATGTTTAGCGTATCATCTGAGCGTCCTGTAATAATATATTGCTCACCATCATAAACCACCCAGTCACCATGAACCCATTTATTTTCAAAACGTGACCAATATGTGTTCACATAACGCTCATCGTCTTCCCAGAAACTTTTCGTCATACCAACCCAAGGTTTCTCTAAACATAATTCTCCAACTGCATCACGAATCGGATTGCCTTGATCATCGAGCACAACCGCAGCCATTCCTGGTAAAGAAGCGTTAAAGCTAATCGGTGCAATTGGTTTAATAAGGACGTTCCCGAAAATCCCACCAGAAATTTCAGTCCCGCCTGAATAGTTACAAATTGGTACATTACTTTTTCCAACTGTTTCAAATAGCCACATCCAAGGATCTGGATTCCAAGGCTCACCTGTTGAAGCAAATACTTCTAAACTCTTAAGTGAATGTTTATTTACATACTTATCACCTTTTGCCATTAACGCACGAATTAATGTTGGTGATATACCGAGATGTGTAATTTCATATTTATCAACTGTCTCCCATAAACGATCTGCTTCTGGGAAGTCCGGAACACCTTCATACATAACCATCGTTGCTCCATTAATGAGAGAACCAAATAGTAAAAATGGTCCCATCATCCATCCCATATCAGTTACCCATAATACGCGGTCACCTTGTTTGATATTCATTCCAAACCCCGCATCAAAAGCTGCTTTTAAAGGAAATCCAGCATGAGTGTGTACTGTCCCTTTCGGTTTTCCAGTAGTACCTGATGTATAAATGAGCATTAATGGATCATCACTATGCATTTCTTCAGCATGTACAAATGGCTTTTCTTTTTCTAACGTACTCCATGAGAAATCATAATTATGCGGTGTAAAATCATTTCCTGCATGACGCACGATAACAACTTTTTCAACAGTTGGACAATGCTCACAAGCTTTATCTACTTCATCTTTTAATGAAACAATTTTACCTCGGCGTGAAAAACCATCTGCAGTAATAATCATTTTAGACCCTGCCGCTTGTACACGTGTCATGACTGCATCAGATGCAAATCCTGAGAATATTGGTGAAATAATTGCTCCGATCTTCATAACCGCTAGCATCGCAACAACTGTTTCTGGAATCATCGGCATATAAATTGTGACACGGTCACCTTTTTCAATACCCGCATGTTTCAAACCGTTTGCAACGCGACTTACCCAGCTATCGAGTTCTTCATATGTAAATGATTTTGAAGTTCCATTTTCTCCTTCATACTGAAGTGCTGGTTGTGTTCTCGTTTCATCATCTGCAAGCCAGCGTGATAACACTGATTCTACAACGTTACATGTTCCGCCATTATACCACTGTGCAAACGGCGTACCATTTTCTAAATCTAGCACTTCTGTATAAGGTTTCATCCATTGATAGCCAACTGCTTTCTCAGCTTCTCCCCAAAACCAAGCTGTTTCTTCAATTGACTTATTATAAAACGTTTCATAATCTTCATACCCCAATGATTTCATCCAACCATATAAACGTGTTTTTTCTTTATACTCTTCTGTTGGAAACCAAACTGCTTGTTTCAATGTTTTCCCCTCCTTGGCTTTTTGAGCAAGAAAGCCCTAAATAGGGCTTTTAAACTGGATAAACAGGATGTTTACGATCCGTAAACACTTGATATTTACTCATATACATTTCGAATCGTCCTTTTAACTCTTCTCTTAAATTGTTCGGATGAACAATACCATCAATGACCATCTCTGATGCTAAATGGTAAATATCAATATCTTTCTTATACTCTTCGCGTTTTTCAGCAATAAAGCTATCACGCTCTTCTTCAGGTAAAGCTGCAATCTTATTTGCATATACAGCATTGACCGCGGCTTCTGGACCCATTACCGCAATAGAAGCTGTTGGTAATGCTAGGCAGCAATCTGGTTCAAAAGCTGGACCTGCCATCGCATATAAACCAGCACCATATGCTTTACGAACAACGATAGAAACTTTCGGTACAGTTGCTTCACTCATTGCGGAAATCATTTTTGCACCGTGACGAATAATACCAGCACGTTCTACTTTTGTACCAATCATAAATCCAGGTACATCTGCAAGGAATAGTAACGGAATATGATATGCATCGCATAAATTAATAAATTTCGCTGCTTTATCAGCTGAATCGTGGAATAATACGCCGCCTTTCATTCGCGGTTGATTTGCAATAATACCAACTGGCTTACCATCAATACGTGCTAAACCTGTAATTAGTTCTTGAGCAAATAATTTTTTCACTTCATAGAAAGAACCTTCATCAATAACTCTATTAATAAGATCTTTCATATTGAAAGGAGCATTTTGATTTTCTGGAATGATTTCTTCTAACGTTTTATCGAATTGTTTCGGTTCTTGAGGTGTAACTAATGGAGTCTTTTCTAAGTAGTTATTTGGAAAATATGAAATGTATTGTCTTGCTTGTGTAATCGCATCTTCTTCTGTCTTACATAAAACATCTCCGCATCCTGATACAGAGCAATGCATACGAGCTCCGCCCATCTCTTCTAACGTTACCTTCTCACCGATAACCATCTCAGCCATACGAGGAGATCCTAAATACATAGATGCATTTCCCTCAACCATCATTACAACGTCACAAAAGGCTGGAATGTAAGCACCACCAGCTGCAGAAGGTCCAAATAACAAGCATACTTGCGGAACTTTACCTGATAATTTCACTTGATTATAGAAGATTCTTCCTGCACCGCGGCGTCCTGGGAACATTTCAACTTGATCAGTAATACGTGCTCCAGCAGAGTCAACTAAATAAAATAATGGAACACGTAATTTTTCTGCCGTTTCTTGAATACGTAAAATCTTTTCGACTGTACGTGCGCCCCATGATCCAGCCTTTACTGTTGAATCATTTGCCATTACGCATGCTGTACGACCATGTATTTTACCCGTTGCTGTTATAACACCATCAGCGGGTAACCCTGTTTGTTCACAATTTGCAAATAATGCATCTTCTACATATTCACCATTATCAAATAAAAGAGCTAAGCGATCTCGAACGAATAGTTTACCTTTCGCTTTGTTTTGTTCATGATATTTTGGTGCGCCGCCTTGTTTAATCGTTTCAACTCGTTCTTCAAATGTATCCGATTGTTGTTTTTGATCTAACATATTTACTCCCCCTTATACATTGGTGTGCGTTTTTCCTTGAATGCCTGTAATCCTTCTAATCTATCTTTCGTATGGATTACACCTTCATACGCTTGTTTTTCCATTTGTAATCCGGTATGTAAATCAACTTGAATACCGTTTGAAATTGCTTCTTTCGCTAATCGAACAGCAATAGGACCATTACTAGCAATTTTCTCTGCTATTTCAATTGCTTTCTCTTCAAGTAAATGAGCTGGTACAACAAATTCTACTAGACCATATTCTTTCGCTTCTTGTGCTGAAATACGTCTTCCTGTATAAATTAATTCTTTCGCTCTACCAACACCAATTAATCTTGGCAATCGCTGCGTACCACCCGCTCCTGGTATAATTGCAAGTGTAGTTTCAGTAAGACCAAGACTTGCAGATTCAGCCGCAATTCTAAAATCACAAGCTAAACTTAATTCCGTACCACCACCAAGCGCGATTCCATTTATAGCAGCAATTACTGGCTGTGGTAATTGTTCAACCATTTCCATAGTAGTGCGAATCATACTAACAGCATGGCGAACTTGTTCTTCATTCATACCAGCGCGTTCTTTTAAATCAGCACCAGCACAAAACGCTTTTTCACCAGCACCTGTTAGAATAACTACACGAGTATTTGACTCTTCATTTATTTGAGTTAATATGTTTTGTAACTCTTCTAATAACGCTAAAGATAATGAGTTGGCTTGTCTTTCACGATATAACGCAATCTTTACAACATGAGGTGTTACATAATCAACTGAAATGTTTTGTAATTGTAGCATCTTCTCACCTACTTATCGTTTTATGTTGAAGCGCTCTATACACATGACTCGGTAATTGGATATTTAATTTACTTTGAATAAATTGACTCGCTCTCAATAACTTCTCTTCATCAATATTCGTTTGGACACCTAACTTATGGAGCATATGAACTAAGTCATCAGTTGCAACATTTCCTGATGCTCCTGGTGCATATGGACAACCGCCAAGACCACCACAAGAACTATCAAATGTTGTAATACCATATTCTAAAGACTTTACTACATTCGCAAGAGCCATTCCGTACGTATTATGGAAGTGCATTGCAAACTGTGAAGCATTATATTTCTTTAATAAATGCTCTAATACTCGCTCTACTTGTAAAGGATTCGCTACTCCGATTGTGTCGCCAAGAGATACTTCATAAATGCCGTATGAAAATAATTGATCACATAATTCGTCAACTGCTACGAGACTTATATCCCCTTCATAAGGACATCCAAATACAGTAGAAACATAGCCCCTTACCTTTTTCCCTTCGAATAATGCCTGTTTTGTTATATCTTCAATTACAACTAATGCTTCTTGAATTGATTTATTAATATTACTTTTATTATGAGATTCACTTGCTGATAAAAAAACATTCACCTCATCTACATTTTGCAAAAAAGCTCGTTCCAAACCATTTTGATTTGGAACAAGCGCTGCATATGTAACATTTGGATCCCTTTTCAGCTCAGAAAACACATCATTTGCATCTGCTAATGCAGGGACCCATTTAGGGTGAACGAATGAGGAAACTTCAACGTACGATAATCCAGCCTCTGTAAGTAGTTGAATCCATTTTACTTTATCTTTTGTGCCAACAATCTTTTTTTCATTTTGTAAGCCATCACGTGGCCCGACTTCTTTAATGACAGCAAAATTAGGTAGTTTCAATTCGCTTCCCCCCTATATCTCCCTATTCAATTTCTAGTAATACATCTCCTTCATTTACAAAATCGCCTTCTTGCACATTAATTTTCATAACTGTGCCAGCTTCTTCTGAAACGATTGGAATTTCCATTTTCATAGATTCCAAAATGACGACATCCTGTTCTTCCTCTACTGTATCCCCTACTCCTACAACAATCTTCCAAACGTTTCCTGCCATCGATGCATATACTTTCGTCATCATTTTTCCCCCTTAGTATTGTTAAATCTTATTTTTTAACAAGTTGTTTCGTTACAAAACCTGTTGTATAAATGCCCTCTTTAAACACTTCGTCCTCTAATACTTGAAGTAGCATTGGCGTGTTCGTCTTAATACCTTCTACTTTTAATTCTTCTAATGCATCATGTAATTTGGAAATTGCTTCTTCACGCGTTTCACCATGAGCAATGACTTTCGCAATCATTGGATCATAGAAAGGTGTAATCGTTACTTGATTCTCCAAAAAGTGATCGATACGTACATTTGTTGGAAGCGTTAAATCTGTAATTTTCCCAGGTGATGGGAAGAAAGTTTTCGGATCTTCTGCATAAATACGTGCCTCGATGGCATGACCACTACGTTTTACATCATCTTGTGTAAACGATAATTTTTCACCATATGCAATTAGAAGTTGTTGTTCTACAAGATCTAAACCAGTAATTTCTTCTGTAACTGGATGCTCTACTTGTAATCTCGTATTCATCTCTAAAAAATAGAAGTTTTTCTGATCATCTACAAGAAACTCAACTGTACCTGCATTTGTATAACCAAGTGCTTTAGCAGCTTGTACAGCAACTTCACCCATCGCTTTTCGTGTACCTTCATCTAAAAATGGTGAAGGTGCTTCTTCAATTACTTTCTGATTTCGGCGCTGTACTGAACATTCACGCTCCCATAAATACACTGTGTTACCATGTGTATCTGCTAAAAGTTGAATTTCAATATGATGTGCATCTGCAATATAGCGCTCTAAATACATTTCTCCGTTACCGAAGAAGTTTTGTGCTCTTGTTTTGTTGCTTTCAAATGCTTTGGTGAGCGTTTGCTCAGTTTCCATCAACTGCATTCCAATGCCTCCGCCGCCTGCGGATGCCTTCAACATTAATGGGTAACCAATTTGTTTAGCAATTTCAATTGCTTCTTCAGCAGTTTCAATATTTGTAGTAATACCTGGAACTACTGGGACATCTGCAGCTTGCATCGCAATACGTGATTCGATTTTACTTCCCATCTTCGTAATGATTTCTTCTGATGGACCGATAAATACGATTCCTTCTTCTTTACAACGAACCGGAAAAGATGGATTCTCAGATAATAATCCATATCCTGGATGGATTGCTTCAGCATTTGTCTTCTTAGCGATTTCAATAATTTTTTCAAGGTTTAAATAGCTTTCTTGGACACGCGGCCCACCTACTAAGTAAGCTTCATTTGCCATTTTTACATGCAAGGCATTTTCATCTGCCTCAGAATAAATAGCAACAGTGCGAATGCCAAGTTTTTGACAAGTTTTCATAATACGAACTGCGATTTCCCCGCGATTAGCAATTAATATTTTTTGAAACATAGTGATTCCTCCTTTTTATCTACATCCTAAATGTCTAGCAATTACGAGACGTTGAATTTCAGAAGTTCCTTCACCAATTTCTAATAGTTTTGCATCACGAATATGTCGTTCTACTTCATATTCACGCATATAGCCGTATCCACCGTGAATTTGTACCGCTTGATTTGCAATGCGACTAGCAGCCTCAGATGCGAAAAGTTTTGCCATAGCCGCTTCTTTACCGAAAGGTTTATCGTTATCTTTTAACCAAGCTGCTTTATGTACTAAATTACGCGCTAGCTCTACTTCAGTCGCCATATCAGCTAATTTAAATTGAATCGCTTGGAAATTAGAAATTGACTTTCCAAATTGTTGACGTTCTTTCGCATATTGCAGTGCACGTTCAAATGCAGATTGCGCAATACCAACAGCTAATGCTGCGATTGAAATACGTCCTCCATCAAGTGTATATAAGAATTGTTTAAATCCTTTATTTACATCACCAAGTATGTTTTCTTTCGGTACACGTACACTATCAAGTACGATTTCACATGTATTAGAAGCACGTACGCCCATCTTATCGTAAGGGCTTGAAATCGTTAACCCTTCACTAGTAGTCGGTACGATAAATGCAGAAATACGTTTTCTACCATTCTCTTCAACACCGTTGACAGCGGTTACAATAATTGTGTTTGCATACTCTGCATTTGTAATCCAACACTTCTCACCACTAATAACATACTCGTCTCCATCTAATATAGCTTTCGTTTGTGTACCACCTGCATCAGATCCAGCATTCGGCTCAGTTAGTCCGAAAGCACCTAACGTTTTGCCTGATGCCATTGGAACTAAATATTTCTGTTTTTGTTCTTCTGTACCGAAATAATAAATTGGAGAAGCACCTAATGAAATTGTTGCAGCGTAACTTAATCCTGTTCCACCACAAGCACGACCAATTTCTTCAACTGCTAACGCGTACGATACAGTATCGCCACCTGAACCTCCATACTCTTCTGGGAATGGGATACCTAATAATCCTAGTTCGCCCATTTTTTGAAATGTTTCATATGGAAATTCTGCAGTTTTGTCATAATATACAGCTTTCGGTGCGATTTCCTTTTCAGCAAAGTCACGTACCATTTCTTTAATCATTTGTTTTTCGCGAGTTAGAGTAAATTCCATTCCGCTACACACCCCTTATCGAATATTGAGTTTCGACAGCGTGCGAGTTTCTACTACAAACATTACGAATGAAAAGACAAGAATATTAGTTAGATAATTGTTATAATTCTGTCATAATTTAATTTTAAAACAGATTCTGTACTAATGCCTGTACTAATGCACAAAAAAATTCCTACATTGTTCTACAACAACATAGGAGTTTTATTGTCGAATTATGTAATTTTTTGTTTAATAATCTCTACCTTTACCTGAATCTGAAATCTCTACCAAAGCTTCAGGATATGGTTCGAAATATGTTTGTCTTAATAAATACTTTTCATCAAATCGAAGAGCCCATGATTTTAAAATTGCAAGTAAGCTACTAAGCGGAATTTTCTTTTCTTTATATTTTTGTATCAGATCTAAAAAATGATCTTTTTCTTGTTTTTTCAGCTTTGTTTTAAAGTATCCAAAAATATGCTCACATACATTTACATTCGATGTATAGCGGGGTGTGCGCATAAATAATTCATATAAAGTCTTCTCATAGTTTTCAAATACAACTTCAATCTTTTCATTTTTGTGATTTGCAATAATACGTCCTAATTCCTTTTGTTTTACCTGATTATATGCCATAAATAAATATTTATTATCCGATTGAAATGATACGAGGTCTTTCATATTTTTATTCCGTTTCATCATCTTGTAATATGCGATTGTAAATAACCTTGTAAAGAAATGTTCTCTAATAATAAAATTCGACAATCTACCTTCTTCTTCAATTGGAAGATGCGAAAAATTTTTTATTACTGCTCCGCCAAATAAACCAGGTCCCTTTCCTTTTGCTGGTGCTTTTTCAAAACCAGAATAAATTTTCACATCACGCGTACCACAACTTGGCGAACGATTCTTTAAAATAAAACCATCCACATCTGATATCGTTTGTAAAAAGTCATTTGAAAACTGCTCCATTTTTTCAGTTACATCTTCTCGTGTCGACGGTTGCACAAGTCTATTCACACCATTTTCTTCTACAATTCGTATCGTTTCACGAGGAGTCCCCAATCCAATCTCGACTTCTGGACAAACAGGTATAAATGTAACAAATGGCTGTAAGTTTCGTATTGTTACATCCGGAATCATCTCTCCATTATAACGACAAGCATCAAATTCTAAACATTTACTTACAACAATTGTTGGTTTTGCGAATTGTCGCATTTCATTACCTCCTTTGTACTAGTCCGTACTATATAAATTGTACTAAGTTTAGTATCGTAATCAAAGTTTGTTTTATTTATATTTTAATGCACATATCCAATGCCATTTTAACAGTTATTTAGCTCTACGACGTAAAGATGTTCGATTTAAAATCATGGTTTGATACTATCACAAATGAATAATGCACAAAAGAGTTGGAGAATGTAATACGTAAGAAAGGAGGGAAATTTATGAAGAAAAAATTATCATCTATTTTAAGTGTTTTAGCACTATCTATTATGTTTTTAGGTACATCTGCCCAAGCTGAATACGATGGAAATCATATGAATAGAGTTAATAACACTGATATTTCAACTCGAGTTAATGACAATAACTTAGACAGAGTTAATAATGATGTGAGAACTCGAAATGTAAATACGACAAATGATTTAAATGATAATCGTGATAGAAATAATAATTGGGCTTGGCTCGGTTTATTAGGACTAGCAGGATTATTAGGTCTTAGAAGAAGAGACAAAGAAGTACGTTAATCTAGAATGTTTTTCGTAAACAAGTACTTATTTATCAAAAATATATAATGGATATAAATCGCCTTTTTAAAGGCGATTTATCATTCCACTTAAATTGGAAAGCATGTGATTCACACTTCAACGATTAAATTCTTGGTGTTAATCCGTACAATATAAATTGAATCGTATTTTCAATTTCTGCTTCATCATCCCATTTTTCTTCAGGCAATAATAAAAATCGTGTTAATAATAAACCTAATACAGCTGATAAAGTAAGTCGTAAAACAGCAGTTGGGGGCATTTCAATAATTTCCCCTTCTTCTTGAAACTTTGCAATCAACTTTTTAAAATGTGAAAATAATTCTGTTTCAACTAACTGTTGTATTTCATTTTTCAGTTCCGGCTGAAATGGTACTTCTTGAATTAATATTTTTATCATTGGAAAATGCTTTTTTGCAAATTCAAATCTATTATGAATAACAACTCTTAGAAGCCCTTCATATGATTCATGCTCTAATTTAAATATTTCCTTTGCGAATGCTTGTACGAAAAATGGTGCAGCAAACTTCGTTAATGTCGGCATAACGACTGCTAACAATAAATCTTTTTTCGTTTTATAGTAGCGGAAGATTGTTCCTTCCGCTACACCAGCCCGCTTTGCAATTTCACTTGTTGAAGTTGAAGCGTAGCCTTTTTCTCCAAACATATCAACAGCCGCCTCTAATATACGCATTTGACGTTCATTTCGTTTATCCGTATTAGTTGCAACAATTAATTCTTCTAGCCAATCTTTCTGCATTTATAAAGCTCCTTTTTGTCATTATTATATTTTGCGATGTTTCTTTAAAGCAAATACATTTCCTACTGCAAATAATAGTGAAAAAAGTAATAATACAGTAAGATCTAATGCAATCTCTGTAAATCCTTGATTTCGAATCATCACTTGTCTCATTGCGTCAGCGCCATATGTGAGCGGAAATAACTTTCCTAACATTTGAAGCCACTTATTCATAGATTCAATTGGAAACAAACCAGAAAAGAAAATTTGTGGCACAATGACAAGCGGTATAAACTGGATCATTTGAAATTCATTATTTGCGTACGCTGATAAAAACGTCCCTAAAGTTAATGCCGTTAAAGAAAGCATACATGTAATAAGTAGGGTTAGCCATATGGAACCAGCTACATACAAATCTAAAATGTAAACGGAAAAACTTACGATACTAATAGATTGTATAAAGGCAAAGATTCCAAAACCAATAATATACCCTGCGACTATTTCCCATCTTCTTACTGGAGTGGATAATAACCTTTCTAACGTACCACTTAAACGTTCTCTTACGAAAGACACCCCTGATAAAATGAATACAAAGAAAAATGTAAAGAAACCGATTAATACAGGACCAAGCCCATCAAACATTGTAAAGTCTTTAGAGCCATGTAAATAATTCACTTCAGGTTTCATTATCGAAACATCGTTCTTCTCTGTACTTTTTTGTAATATTTGAAGTACAGCACGATTTTTTGACGAATCACTACCTTCTAATACAATATTCATTTTTCCATTTTCTAAACGAATTACTGCATCTACCATTTGATTTTCTAGCTCAGACATTGCCTTTTCTTTACTATATTCATAAATTGACACTTCCTGATTTTTCATCACTTTTACTACCTGAGCCGGCATATCAACAACTGCGATATGCGGTACATAGTCTTTTTGTGTAAACACTAGCGATAATAACCAAAGTAATAACATAGGTGCTCCAAACATCATGGCTAACGAACGCTTATCTCGAAAAAATTGGCGAATAATACGAATAATTACACCAGTAACTCTCATGATAGGGCCACCTCTTCCAACAAAAAGACATCTTCAATCCGTCCTGATGATACCAGATTTTTCAATTCTTCAGGCGCTCCAGTCGCAACTAGCTTTCCTTCTCTAATCAACCCTAGACGCTCACAAAACTCAGCTTCATCCATAATGTGTGTCGTTACAATTATCGTTGTACCTTTCTTTTTCAAATCATAAAATGTTTCCCAAATCGTTTTTCTAAGAAGTGGATCTATCCCCACTGTTGGCTCATCTAAAATTAATATTTCAGGTTCATGAATGAGTGCTATTGCTAATGCTAAACGCTTCTTCATACCACCCGAAAAATGCTGTACTTGCTTTTTCATATGTTGTGATAATTGAACAAGATCAAAAGCCTCTTCAATTCTTTCTTTTTTATGCTTTCCCTTTAATCCATACATTGTTGCCATAAAATCTGCATTTTCATATGCTGATAATTCTTCATATAATGCATCAGCCTGAGCCATATAACCAATTCTTTTCATTTCATTTAAATTAGGCATGTTCGTGTTGTAAACAAACACCTCACCTTTAGTCGGCTCATTAATACCAGCAATCAATTTAATAAGTGTCGTTTTCCCTGAACCAGAAGGCCCAACTAAACCAAATATCTCTGCTTTTTCAACTTGTAATGAAAGATTGTGTAAAACTTCTTTTTTTCCAAAACTTTTTGATACAGTCCGTAAAATAATGGCAGGTTGCTGCACGTATTCTTCCCCCTTTTTCAAAATGAGTGAGTACTCACTTTTATTTTACTCTTGCGTAATTATATGTCAAACTTCATTGATTAGTATGGTTTTCCGTCAACAATATTAAACAATGAAACAGAGTCGACATTAGAATATCCTTTCTTAAAGTCGACTCTGTTTCATTTAAATTATATAATTTGCTTTACGTTTTTAAATTCATATATTTCCTAATTCTAGCAACATCTAAAGAATATTCGATAACTAATTGCTGTAACGGTAAAATAACTGTGTCAGGATATAAATGTGCATATTGTAATGTTTCCGCATATTTTTCTAACCTTTTTTCTAAATACTTTATAATTTGATCAGGATGACTTACTAATAAACATTTGCAATAATAATGTATTTGTTCCTCAATCGCCGTATATTCTTCAATTTCATATTCTTTATGCATGTGTACACCCCTTTAAGTTTTTTCACATGAGTTACTTATCACATTTTTCACTCGACTAATTTTTAAGTTTTTTGATTATTTACACTATAACAAACTCTTCGGGTCAAATTTTGTTACTTTATGTAACGTAGAAAATTTTTAACAAAATTGTAATGTTAACTTGTATAAAATGCATATGTCCTATTTTTTCTGTATAGAAAAGTCGTACAGTTCAATTTAACTGTACGACTACAAGTTCTGGCCTATTAAAAATTCTTTGCGGAATGATACTATTACCTAATCCTATACTCACTACCATAGACGTATTTTGTTTTTTTATATAAACCGACTGTATATTTAGGTAAAACACCTTGATTTGGAGCCACTAATTTGCTGATAAATAGTAACTAAATTGTCCACCCTGAGCGTGTCCTGATAAAACTATATCTATTTGCTCATCAGCATAATTCTGAATAAATTTAGGTCTAAAGAATAAATTATCTATTTCTCCTATTTGTAGATATACTCCTATGTAATCCGTAATTTTCCTTATCGGATAAATTTAAAAAATTATTTCCCTACACATTGAGATTACAAGTTGTATAAGGAAGCTCTTCTTTTTTCCATGCAAGAAATCCTCCCTTTAGATTAACCACTTCCTTTATACCAGCTCTTTGTAAAATACTAGCTGCTATAGCGGAACGCAATCCGGTTCGACATTGTAAAACGATTGAGCAATCCTTTGGTATACAATCTAGCTGCTTAAATAGATTTCCTAAAGGGATATGTATTGCATCATAAAGATGTCCTTCCTTCCACTCTTTTTTACTACGCACGTCGATTACCTTAACGCTTCCATCTTTTATATGTGGATATAATTCAATTGATGTTTTTTCTTTGTAACTTTCAAACCTATCAAGTCTTTGTATAACTTGTAAGGGTGCAAAAGCAATAATATTATCTAGCCCAATAGATTCAAAGTCTCTAATAACCTCCTCAACTCTAACTTTTTCCTCATCTAGAATGATTATAGTTTCTGTTTTATAATCTAGTAACCATCCACACCAGGTTGTAAAGGAATTGTTATACGGTATGTTAATTGATTTCTCGATGTGACCAGAAGCAAAACTCTCTACATCCCTTATATCAACTATTTGCTGAACACTCCTCATAACTTCTTGAAGTTCTTTTACTGTTTTAATAGCAAAAACTTCTCTCTTCTTACGAATTGGTGGACCGTACTTATTTAAATCCTTCATTAATGAAAAATATTTTGGAGGCTCTGGCTGTCCCGTCAATAAAGTCGATACAAAATCACTTTCTTCATTACACTGAAATGCCCAATTGAACATCTTTTCATAACCTAATGTAGAAGTTGGAATTGCTCCTAATGCTTTTCCACATGCGCTTCCTGCACGATGTGATGGCCATATCTGCAAATAATCAGGGAGTATTTTTATTTTTTGTATAGAATTAAATAATTGTTTCGCTCCTATTTTTGCAGTATCTTTCATACCTACAGCGGTTTCTAATAAGTCCGGCCTTCCTATATCTCCTACAAAAATAAAATCACCTGTGAATATTCCTATTGGCTTATCATTCGTATAATTATTTTGACTTGTATCAGTTACTAAAAAAGAAATACTTTCAGGCGTATGCCCTGGCGTGTGCATTACATTAAATTTTATATGACCTACTTTAAACTCTGAGCCCTCTCTAACTAATTTGTATCGACCTTCGTTAAGATATTGATATTTCCAATCACAATCCCCTTCATCAGATACATATAAATTGGCATGATAAAGAGTAGAAAGTTCTCTAGACCCAGAAAGAAAATCTGCATGAATGTGAGTTTCAGCCGCAGCTATTACTTCCATCCCCTCTTTCTTAGCAAACTCTATATATTGTTCTATATAGCGACCCGGGTCTATTACAATTGCTACACCTTCCTTCTGACAACCTACTAAATAGGAAGCATGTGCTAATTTTTCATCATAAAAATATTTTAAAAGCATAGCTATTCCCTCCAA
Source organism: Bacillus sp. BD59S (assembly GCF_007363175.1). Classification (NCBI taxonomy): domain Bacteria; kingdom Bacillati; phylum Bacillota; class Bacilli; order Caryophanales; family Bacillaceae; genus Bacillus; species Bacillus sp. BD59S. The sequence continues at coordinate 2,243,107 of NZ_CP034686.1, read as the reverse complement.
TTAGTTATTTCAAATTGCTTTTCAATTTTAATTTTTATAACCACTCTCTCTTTTCTCTTATAGGATCCCTTTCAACATAAAATTCCAATACATATAGGGCAACATATATCTTTTTAGTAAAAACATACTATACCGTTCTTTCGCTTGATTAAATGGAAACGTTTCTTGAGGCTCATGTTTATAGTTAAATTCAGCGAGTATCAGACTTTTATAACCAGTAATAATCGGACAAGATGTATACCCATCATATTTAGCCTGCAAGTCTCTTCCGTTAAGTACGTCCATAATATTTTGTTTTAAGATAGGTATTTGTTTTCGAATTGCCGCTCCAGTTTTAGAGGTGGGTAAATTGGTACAATCTCCAAGTCCGAAAATATTCTTATACTGCACATGTTGTAAAGTATAAGGGTTTATATCTACCCACCCCTGAGAATCACTTATTTCACTCTCTTTCATAAAATTAGGTGGCCCCATTGGTGGAACAACATGGATCATACTGTATGGTACAGTTTCTCTTTTCAGTGTTTGTGTATCTTCAAAAATTGCTTCTCTCTTTTCGGCAATAATTTCTACTAAGTTTTTATTATAATTTGTTATAATTTGCTTTCTTTCTAGTACTTGTTCTAATGTATTAGCATATCGTGGAACCTGAAATATGTTTGCGTTCGCGGTATAAAACATTACTTTACTTTTGTTTCTTACACCGTTATTAGAAAAATACTCTTCTGCTAAATACATAATCTTTTGTGGGGCACCACCGCATTTAATAGGAGTATTGGGGTGGGTAAAAACCGCATTTCCTCCTTTAAATTTTTTAATTTCTTTCCAAGTAGAATCAACATATTTATAAGAGTAATTGCTACAAACCCCATTAGTCCCAATAGACTCTTTTAAACCTTTAATACCGTCCCAATTTATTTGTATACCGGCTGCTACAATAAGAATTTCATACTCAAGCAGCAGTCCATCATCTAAAAGTAGCTTATTTTCATCCGGAAACAACTTAATAACACTTTTAGGGATCCATGTTGCCCCTTTTGGAATAAGCAATTCTTGATCACGCATCGTAATTTCCTTTGAAACAATTCCTCCCCCCACTAAACTCCATAGTGGTTGAAAGAAATGTTTTTTTGACGGATCAATAATTGCAATACTTTCTTTCAATAGGGGTACATTTCGTAACAAATGTGCAGTAGAAGATATTCCAGCAGTCCCAGCACCAATTACAATAATTTTATAACTATCTCTGGCCTTCATTATCCTCTTCCTATCTAAAATTGATTTTTAAAATAACTATTTAGTAGCCTTATTTTCATCGTAATAACATTATTATAATTTAAAAACACCATGTATTTATTTGATTAAAATGAAAATTTTGTTAATTTAACTGTCAATATTACTTTATGCGTAAATCTCCTATGTTACTTCCATCTTTTATATTTCTCAATGCTAGTCTTCTTCCTATCTTACTTTAATTACAAATTCTCTCTAAGCTCAAATCTATCTTTCTCTTCTTTTTCCAAGCTTTTAATCGTTCCAGAATTAACAGAAAACTTCGCCGTAATGTCAGCTATTGAATGATAACCATCTTATAAAATAAGTTCCATTCATCCAAAAAACACCCCTGATTTCCATTATTCATAGGAAATTAGGGGTGTTTATCGGTATATAAACCTTTAAAATTATTAATAAGTCTTCTATTAAAATATAAATGGTTAAACAGATGAAAAAACTTCGACTGTTATATTATCCCTTATTTCTTATATACATGTGCTATTTTATCAATGCAATTTGTCCAAATTCCACCTGTATAATCTTCAGGAAGACGTTTTATATCTTCAGATGAGTCAAATCCACTTGAAAACCCAGACCCATTTCCTCCTACAATGATAACTCGAGTATCTGCTTTATCCATTCGATTAAGAAAACGATTTGGCTATCCCCAAAAGCCAAGGAGCTACTTTGTCTGGTATATGTAATTCTCCATGCTTCAGGCTTGAAGGTATGTAGCCAGTCCATCCTAATGCCATATAAGTAATAAGATTTTTTTTCATGGTCGCTTTTGACAATGTTCGTAAACTAGGGATGCGCTCTTTTATCGCAGCAATTGGTTTATCGCCACCATATACAGTTAGTTGATTAAGGCGCTTCGCTGGTAATTTCTTGAGGTGAGTAGCCAATTGGATTCCTTCATTTTCATCATCACTTTTAATATGAATAAGAAAAGAACGGTCTGGAAAATGGGTAAGTACTTCATCAAGTGTTGGCATAAGATTAATCCCTTTTCCACGAAACGGGAATGTTTTACCCCCATCAGCTGTATAACCGTAACCAATATCAAGTGCTTGTAATTCTTTTGTTGTAAAATCTCTTCTACAAATGAGCAAACTAAATAAAAAATAGCCTCGTATTTTATTACTAGAGAAATCGACCCTGTATTTTTTTACAGGATCTTTGTTTATTTTATTTACTTTTACTAGCTTTTTTGAAAATTGTAATCTAATACTAGATTTCTGAATGTATACTACACTAAACATTAGTTAACACTATACACATAGCGTTAACTATCTTAATTGAATGTTAGTAATAGTAAGTATAAAGAATAGCTAATTGTTAAATATTTTACGCTTATACATTATAATGGAATAGTTATTGTATATTGGCATTAAGAGGAGCGTCCGGATTAAGCGCTTCTCCTTTTTATACAGTAGGGTTTTGGTTAACATTCACTTATCTACCATCAAATATATACAGATTTGAAACTTTATAGTAAAAACCTTCACACCCTTTATTTTAATTATATTAATATAAAGGGTGTGATAAATTAATGGAACAACTTGACTTTAGTGCTTTAGAACAACCACTATTTTTGTTAGCACTTCAATTAATTGCATTTATATTGATCATTTATATCGTATACAGAATCTTACACAACACCATATTAAAATTAAATAGCCTAAATGGACTGCACATGCGATAGCTACGGTATTTTCCCTCGTTAGTGCCTATCAATCTTTTATGAATTTCATTTAAAAACATTTTTCTTTATTTCTCTCCTTTGTAGAGGAATCTATCCTTTACCATGCAAAAACGTCAGGCAACTTAATTGTTTGCCTGACGTTTTTGCCGTTAGTTATTTTCAAATAACTATTTTGTTAAGTTTTGCTCCATCCATTTTTTATACGTCTTTCCGCTAAGCATATTTGTCCAGAAAATCCTATATTATTGAACAGAATTATCGACTCTCAATTTACAATTTTCACTTTCAATATTGTAACCATCTATAATGGAACTATACTTTTTCAAGGGAGGAATCTAATGTATATATCAAATAGGATTGGCTTATTTAGCTGGATTGCAACTTGCCTATACTTTTTAATTGAACCTTTCTTTATTTTCACTTCTACAGCACCTTATAACTATTTGCATCATGCAATGAGTGACCTAGGTGTAACAACCTGTGGAGAATTCACCTACGAAATAGCGCCTTATGAAATATGCTCCCCTAATCACTTTTGGATGAATTTACTCTTTATTCTTAATGGAATAACATTTTGTATTGGAGTACTATTTATTTCACAACATCTAGAAAAAACAAAAATTAATAAAATAGCAACATTTTTTATACTTATAATAGGAGTCTCTACTATAGTTTCAGGATTAATCCCTGCAGATATAAACCTAATTGGACATTCTATTCTAGTTTGGATAGGTATGCTTACTGTATTTCCTGGATTATTTATTTTTGCTAAGAATCTTAAAAAAGATGGAAAATGGACATATTTCTGTTTACTAAGCTTAATAGTAATAACAATCCTTATCTCACTTGTTTTTCTTTTCCCCTTACCTGCAGGCCTACTACAAAGACTTTTTTACTTGGTTCTTTTCGTTTGGGGAACTGTATCAACCTACAAATTGATAAAATAAAGTTTTTATACAAAAATGCACATTTATCAGGAACATACGTAAAATAATCATGATCAACTCAGTGGTAGTTATTGAGCACCTTTTATGGCGCTTTTTATTTGCAACTAAATAGAGATTTTTTTAAAATTTCATAAAACTTCTCTTTACACAAATAAGTTCAAAATTATCTATTTAGCATATATAATACTTTTAAGCAGTTTAAATTCTATACATAGGTAATGGAGGCATTAAAATGGGGAGTATCCCAAATTCACTACCACAACAATCAATCTCAAAAATACAAATTAATCCTAGCAAGAACCCACAAACGAATAAAAAGCTAAGACGTCGCCTTTTATTAGCACTTGCTTTTATGCTACCTATGGTTATTTCCATTCAAATCTCCATTTATAAGCAAGAACAAATGATTCAAGAAAAACAAATTACACTAAATAAAGAAAAGAAAAGATTGTCTGAATTAGAACTCATAGGACGTTATTATGAAAACGATATTAAAACTTTAACAGAGAGCGAAAAAGGTATTTTAAAGTTCGCAAGGAAATTGTATGGATTCTCTAGACCTGATGAAACTATATTTCAAATAAATGAATAGTTTTTCAAGACATAAGCGATTGTCATTAATCATGAAGTGATTTAATGATAAAAAATACATACAATAAGTACCCTATACATCATATTAGATTAAATCTTATTAAAACAAAAAGGGATGTCCTAGTAACATATCTAGGACATCCCTTTATTTTTACTCATCTTAAAACATAACTTGTCTAAATTTCAAGATTATATATATTTCTAACAATTAAACAAATATTAGAGATATCTTCTACCTAAAACATCGTATTATTATTAGCGGCTTCATTTGGAATCTCTTGAATTACATCCCAATGTTCAACAATCTTTCCATCCTTTATACGAAAAATATCCACTATAGCAACTCCCTTATCTTGAGAATTAGTACGAGAATGTACATGGAGGGCAACTGTATCTCCTTCAGCTACTACACGTTTAATCTCTGCAGAGGAATTTGGATTTTTTACAAAGTCCTCCTTAAAGAAATTCATGAAGGCTTTTCGGCCATCAGCAACAAAAGGATTATGTTGCTTATAATCTTCACTTACATATTTAGGGATAATATCGATATTATGTTTGTTAAAAACTTCATTATAGAAATCGACTACCATCTTTTTATTCTTTTCTTTTTCTGTCACATTACCTTTCGATACCGATGCAGCATTCTCACCCTTTATTGAATGGCCTTTGGTATTACCAGTTGAAGCTTGAAATATCAAAGTCGACACAATTCCTAAAATAAACACAGAAATAATTATTACTATTAAATTTTTCTCTACTTTCATATATACCTACCTCTTCTAATTTTATAATTCATCTTCGTTAAAACCTTTGATACAGGAAAAATCTTTCCCATAATGTGATGTAAGAGATATTGTTAGGAAAACACATTTATTCTAACAATACTCCTTATACGAGGCATGTTAGAAACTAGTAATCCTAACTTAATACCTCATTAACAGTTGCACTGTCCACAATTTGAATAAACTTCTTAACCTTATCGTTCTCATCAAACTCATAAAGATGACAAAAATCTGCTACAAATGATTTCCCTGTTACTTTATACGTTCCACTATATTTTCCATACACGATAACATTATTGTTATTAAAAGCATAAATTTCATCTTTATCGCTATAGTTATCCCATTCAGTCCCAAGACGTTCATGTACATTTTTAACTACTTCATCAGGACCTACATAAGTGCCCACATATGGAAACCCAGCAGCTTCTGTCCAAGATATATTTTCACTTAAATACGTTTTAAAAGTATCTAATTTTCCTTCGCCAGTTAACACATACGTTTCGTGTAATAGTTTTTGATATTCATTCATAGCATTAACCCCAAGGCATTTCTTTTGTTACAACTTTTGCACTTAATTCTAATACACCTTTATTTGCATAGCCTGGATATGCTGCATCAAGTTTTGCTACAAAATCTTTTGAATTCTTACTTTCCTCAGAAGCTTGAATTGCAGTTCTTAAATAATCCATAGTTTCAGTAATTGCTTGATTATTTAATGATTTTTCAATTGATCCATGGCTAGGTACAATTACGTCAGCTTGTAATGCTTGTAACACTTTCAAGTTCTCAATCCATGCCTCCATTGCTGCTTTTGAACTAGTATCTGCTAAGAATACATGTATTTCGTTAAATACATCAATACCACCAATTAATAATTTTAGCTCTTTATTAAACAGGCTAGTTCTGTAATGATCTAAGCCTACTAGTTCAAATGTTAGTCCCTGAAAACCAATAGATTTTTCCTTAAACACTTGAGGTAATATCACATTACTTGGTGCATTTTCTCCAAGTGCATCTTTCCAAACTTTTAATTTTCCTAAGACAGAATGAACAATATGTTCAACAGTAGACTCTGTAGCATACGCTATAGCTTCTGGATAAGCAGCTTTAATGCTCTCTAATCCAAAGTAGTAGTCTGGATCCCCATGAATAATAAAGATTTTATCTAGAGATAAGCTATTTTTTTTCAGATAATCAATTATTTCTTTCGAATCAGACTGAGTAAATTTTGAGTTTATTAAAAATGCATGTCCTGCTTTCTCAACTAAGGTTGCAGTGACCATGAAACTTTTTTCGTCTGAACTAAACACCGTCAATTTTACATCTTTTTGATTTGTATCGATTGTTTTAAACATAGAATGTTTCTCTCCTTTTGTTAAAGTTATGAAATAAATCACACATTTTTTCTTGTTCAAATAGAAACTCCCTATTCAATTCACCTGAAAGTGTGACAGCACAAACATTTATTCGGGAGATAAATGTCAGTTGGTGTAAGATAATATGTTTATTACTATGGCCTATAATAAAATTGGACTATTTAAATACAAATTGAAACCAACTATTATAAAAAAGGTTTAGTCCATTTACTTATAGTAGTTTTTCTTAAAACGTTACATGCAATATACTGTAGCTTAAGATTTTTTAATATAAACTTTTAAAACGTGCTTCGATTTTATCTGGCGTCATTACCCCGCCACCAATAGGAATAATTTGATTATCCTTTTGTAAAAGTAATGAAGGATAACTATTAACACCAAGCTGTCGAACTTTATTGAAATCATTTTGGACATCTATTACTGTTTCTTGAGCGTTTAAGCGTTCTAATACTTGTTCAGGGTCCAAACCATGCTCGATTGCAATCTTACGATATGTCTCAGGATCACTTAGACTTTGTCCCTCATAATAAAACGCTTTTTGCATAGCCGAAGTGAATTCTAACAAACGGCCTGGAGCTAATGAGCGTAATGCCGAAAAACCAATTGCAGCATCTTTCGAATTCATTTTAAAAGTACCTTCTTCCACCAATTTTTGATATGAAGGACCAAATTCTGCACCTGTGAGTTGATTAATTCTTTTATTTCCCTCTTCTATATATGAGAAATTTTTCATTGGTAAATTATCTAAAAATAAACCTCCACATAAAACGGCTTTAATACTTTCTGAAAAGCCATAGCACCATCCACAATAAGCGTCCCATACATAAATAAGGTTATCTTGTTTCGTCTCCATTTAAATCTCCTACCTTTATTTTTATTATCCAGCTCAGCTAAATTTCGGGTTTATATAAGTACATCTTTTTATATCTTGTTCTTTTTTGAGTTACCTTAATATATTTTTCAAAACTAACCCTTTCAAAAAAGATTAAATTTGATTTTTAACAAAAGATAACTGTGCACATTTTTTTCAAAAAACAGACACCATATGTAACTTATTTGATTACACCTTCGTGTAACTATTCTAGTTACAACTAGTATATAAGTCAATTCTTTTTTTACAAAAACATTTAATTTCTATCCTAGCGCTTCCAGAATTCTAGTATCAAATACTTTTCTTCTTGTTCTTAAATTTGTCATAGTCCTTAGTAAATTAACCCCAAAATTTATCAGAAAGAAACGCTCACTTTTTAATATGCTTTATATAAAAACTACAACATAACATATAATAAAAAACGGCGAACCCTACAGAACAGGATTATTAACATATAAAGTGACAACCATTTTGTTAAAACCACAGGAATTCAACATTTTTGTTATGGTATAGTAAAAGGTATAGAGACCATTCATGTCCTGTACAAAAAAGCGAAGTCTTCAACCAAACTTCGCTTGTCATTGTATTATGAATTACAGGAATTATTGCTAAATGCCAAAAGTTTATTTCTTCAAACATAGATCTTTTTTATTTCAGCTAACTTTGCAAAAGAATTTGATCAAATATAATTAATTATTGATTAACCGCTTTAGCCACAAGGACTGCGTATGCTTCTGCACCTACATTGGTTAAATGAACACCATCAGGTGCAAAGTAGTCTTTCTTTCCAGCACTTGCTGCATACCAATCAACTAGAGTTACATTAGGATATTTAGTTACTGTTACTTTCAGTCTCTCGTTCACAATTGATTCCCACGGACGTGGCACTCTCGTATTAATAAATATTATTTTATGTTCGTTTCCAATTAATTTTATTAATGAAACAAGTTGCTCAGTAGTAAAGGCTCCATTTGTACCTAATCCGATAATGACATAGTTTCCTAAATTCCCTTCATTTTTTAACTGTTCAACTACTGGAATCGCTTTTGACAGCTGACGGCCAATTTGCGCATCAATCCTAATATCAGGAAAAGTATTTTTTAAATATGGAGTAATATCAATCATAACGGAATCGCCTATCGCAGTAACTGTGAGCGGATTTTTAGGGTGTGCAGAATTTACTTCTTTTGATTCCCCTTGATTTAGAGGCGTTTCTTGATTTGGTTTTTCCCAAACAGCAACTGGATGTGGCGCCGGTTGTGTTTGTACTGCTTCCACCTTATCTTGTTGATAATTCCCCTTAGCCTTACTAGCATTTGATAAGCCTAAAACTGCCATTGACGTAAAGAATAATGAACAAACTAAAGCTAACTTAACACCTAAAGTGACATTTTGAAGTCTTAAGTTCTTAAACTGAATGTTCCGGAGCGCACCTTGTCGGATTGGTTTTTCGATAAACTTCCATGAAATTTGCGCAATCAATATTATTAGAAGAAATTGAAGGATTGCTCTTATTATTGAAAAATCCCCTGCATTTACTTTTGGAGTCGTTAATGTCAGAATTGGATAATGCCAGAGGTATATGCCATACGATCTTATCCCTACCCAACGTAAAGGTCTAAATCGTAAAAATTGAGCAATGCGACTAGCTGGATGAGCTAGATTTGCCACTAACAATGCTGTTGCAATTGATAAGAGAACCATTCCTCCCTTGTATAGAAATGGATCATATTGATTGGTCTTCCAAAACATAAGCAAAATAATAATAAGAGCAATGCCACCCACTACATCAAGAATGAAACGCGCCTTCGGGATAATTTTATTAGCAAGCCTATTGCTTGGCCAAACTAAGGCAAGTACCGCTCCAATAAGTAATGAAAAGGCCCTCGTATCTGTACCATAATATATTCTGCTCGGATCAACTCCAGGTTCATACAAAATTGCCATTGCTAAAGCTGAAGCAAATGCTCCTAGACAAATCAATAAAATCATACGGGATTGTTTGTTTATGTAGTAAAGTCCTAAACTAATAATAAACGGCCAGACAACATAGAATTGTTCCTCGACTGCTAACGACCAAAAATGATTTAATGGCGAAATCTGGTTAAAATTATCAAAGTAGGATAATTTATGATATATATACCACCAGTTACTAACATAAAATAATGCCGCTAATGAATCTCCACGCATTTTTTCAAGTAAAGAGCTATGAAAAATCGTAATCCATGCCAATGTTATAACGAGCATAACAAGCATTCCTGGAAGCAATCTTCTTGCCCTACTAAGCCAGAATTTTTTCAAATCAATTCTCTTATTTCTCTTCCACTCCATGGCTAGAATATCTGTAATTAAATAACCTGAAAGTACAAAAAATACTGTAACTCCTAAAAACCCTCCAGGCATCCAATTAAAATTAATATGATACAAAATAACACCTAGTATAGCTAGACCCCTTAGACTGTCCAACCCTACCATATAACGACTATTTTTTTTAAAAGGTTTAGTCATCCTACACTCACCTCTATTTCTTGAAAACTAGGTTAATAATAACGTCATAAAATGCTATTAATTTCCTAAAATTGTATAAGCTACACCAATACAAACATCATTTTGTAAGGCTTTTTTTGATATTTACATGCACAGCAATAAATACTTTATCACGTTATCTGGCTCTGTTGTGAAAATTTTTATAGTAGGTGTTTTTACTCTTCCTAAAAAAGAGGAATTTGCCCAATCAAAAATTTATATACCGTGTGTCTTAAAGTAAAATTTTGATACGTTTTTACAGACATATCAAGGCCTGTGACATTTTGAATATAATCGATAATGCATATGTAAGGGATTTTGTATATAAAAACATTATAAAAAAGAAATATGTATAATTACATATTTCTCTTACTGATAAAGCGCCTTCATAGGAATCTTAACCAGTATAGCTATTCGTAATACTACATATAAAATATTTAATTCTTTTGTTAGCTGGATTATAAATGTATTAGGAATACAAAAAGCGATTCTTTTCACATTAAAAAGAATCGCTTTCCAAGTTCATATTTTCAATTACATTACATAAAGAATTGAGAGATTATCACTTAAAAGTATTAACGACAACTTCAGCCGCCTCTGCAATGAGTTGATTATCATAGGTAGCCTCTATCTCATCTTTACTAGATAAAATTGCGATGATAATTGGTGATCTATTTGGCGGCCAAACGATAGCAATATCATTTCTTGTACCGTAACTGCCAGCACCCGATTTATCTCCAACTATCCAGTCAGTTGGTACGCCCGCACGAATAAGCTTGTCTCCAGTTGCATTCCCTTTCATCCAATCTGTAAGTACTTTACGTTTATCATCTGGAAGCGCATTTCCGACCGTAAAATCTTTAAGATTCGTAGCAATTACTTTCGCTGTACTAGTATCACGAATGTCTCCTGGAATAGCTTCGTTTAATTCTGTTTCAAAGCGATCAGACATAGTAACCCGATCCCCCATCTGTCTAAGCGCTTTTTCATACCCTTTCGGTCCGCCTATTTTATGAAATAAAATGTTTCCTGCAGTATTATCACTATAACGAACTGCAGCCTCTGCAATTTCTCCTAGCGTCATTCCAGTATCTATATGTTTCTCTGTAATAGGTGAATAATCCACTAAGTCTTCTTTCCTAAATTTGATAACTTCATTTAATGTATCAATTGAGTTTTGCTGTAGCAATACTCCTGCCGCTAAAGCCTTGTAAGTTGATGCAAAGGCAAATCTTTCGTTAGGTCGATAAGAAATTGTTTCATTTGTACCAGTATCAATCGCATATACACCTAATTGTGCATCAAATTTCTTCTCAAGTTGAGAGAACTCTTTATGCGTCGCCTGATTTTTATGTTTCACTTTTCCAGTCTTTTCTTTCGCTTCAACTTGCAATGTCTCTCCTTTAAAAACATGTAGACTTGTAATACTTAAACCTAATATACCAACGCATATTCCTATCTTTAGTATACTCTTGTTTTTCAAAATCATCATTCCTTTCAAATTCTTAATACCTCTTTATACGTACACATAATAGACAATCACCGAAACAAATTTGTTCCATAAACTAAAAAATTTATAATTAGTATGAGAGTTATTAACAAAATAAGAAATAGTAGCTATGATCGCCGCTATCTCTTATTTCACATCTCATTTTCCACTTATAAATACCTTTATATAAACAGGTTCTCTTCCCTGAGAAAAGCACTCGAATATTACTAATTTTACTTAGAACCATCTGTACTAGCAGCTTCACCATGTATACGTTTCTGTTTTAAATCAAAGTATGCATCTAAAACTTCCTTTCCAATTATAGAATTAATTCCACTTTTATCATTATGAAGCCACGGAACTACTACTGAGAACGCTACTTCTGGATTATCGTATGGAGCATATCCAACTAATGTTAAGTTGTAACATTCCATACGTTCTCCTTTTGCATTTCTGCCAATTGGGTCTTCTCCGCCATATACAGTTTGAGCTGTCCCTGTCTTTCCTGCTGGCTTGTATGAAGCATTTTTGAAATGCTTCACGCCAGTTCCATCACCTTCTTGGAATACCCATCTAAACCCTTCTTTTATTCGATCAATATGCTCTGTCTTCATATCAATTCGATTTAATACGACAGGCTCTATAGAACGAATAACTTTGCCAACCTCTTCTTTTATTGATTGCTCTCGTATTTCTTGTACAATTTGAGGTTGCATTCTATAACCGCCATTCGCAATCGTTGAAATATATTGTGCTAATTGCAATGGTGTATACGTATCATACTGCCCGATAGAAAAATCTAGTAAAAACCCAGGCTGGCTATCTACTTTTCTAGTTTGTCCAATTATTTCATTCGGTAAATCAATACCCGTAGGAACTCCTAAGCCAAATTGCTTAAAATAATAGCGCATCGTATTAAATGCTTCTTGTTTTATATCCAATGAACCATTTGGTACGTAATGAACGCCCGCAATTTTTAAAGCTGTTTGGAACATGTATACATTCGAAGATACTTGTAGAGCTCGTAAATCATTAATATTACCAAATCCGGATACATTCCACGATTTCTTAGCTTGTGTACCTTTAAATTTCATCGGTGCATCATAAAATTGATCTCCTGGTTGTATTGCCCCTGTCTCATATCCAGTTAATAAAGTTGCACCTTTTACAGCTGATCCTAGTTCATACGAAGTTGTCATATTACCTAATGCCAAATCCTCGATTTCCATTTTCCCTTCTTTTTCTACAATCTTTTTGCCTGCCATAGATAAAATCTGTCCGTTATTCGGATTCGTCATAACAACAAAAGCTCGGTCCAATAGTGGCTCTGAACTCTTAAAAGCTCTCAAATTTTTCTCTAAACTTTCTTCCACTTTCTGTTGTAATTCCATATCAATCGTTAATGTTAAACTATTACCACTTTTTCCTTTAGAAATTATTTCTGTGTTTATAATATTTCCTGATTTATCTGTAATATTTTTCACTTCTTCTTTTGTGCCATGTAACACATCCTCATATCGTTGTTCAATGTAACTTTTCCCTACACGATCATTACGGTTATATCCGCGTACTAAATAAGAATCTAAATTTTCTTTTGGCAAACCTTCTTCACTACTCGTAATATTCCCTAACACGGAACGAAATAAATCACCATTTACATAATTGCGCTCCCAATCAACCGTTGCATCTACTCCTGGAAAATCCGCAAGATTTTCACTTATCCGCGCATACTCTTCATCTGTTACATCTTTTTTAATAATTTGTGGTGTTAGTTGATAACCTGAACTCATTTTACTTTTAATAGCTAACACCTTTAAATCTTGTTCTGTTAACTCACCCAATTCTATTTCTGTAACGCGACTTCGTCTTAAATCTTCTATTTTTTTATCTAACTCTTTTCCCTCTATTCCCTTTTCTTTAAACTTTTCTATATCTTTTTTCGTAATCATTGTTTCCGTACGTTTCGTATTCAACTGCATCCAAAAATCCTTTTTATCGATATCGGTTAATTTATTTATATCTTGTTCGGGCATTTCAAGTACTTCCGCCAAGTCTTTTGCTGTTTTTAAAATAGCTTCACTCGTAATCCCCTTTACCCTTGTATACGTAATTGTGCGAAGAGATTTATTATTAACGACTGTTTTCCCTTCTCGATCTAAAATTTGTCCACGTGGAACTGGAATACTCGTTATTGCATTTTGACTACTTTCCACTTGGTTCTTATAAGCCTCTCCCTCAACAATTTGTACTTTCCCTAGCTGCATAATAATAGCTGAGAATAGTAAAAATATACAAAGGAACATGATATTTAATCGAATAGATATATATGTCTTCTTATTTCCTTTTTGCTTTTCCATAAATCCTCCATATATTTGCTTATATATTACGTAACGATGGCCGATTATAAAGTGAAACTTTAATCAACCCTCACCGTTCAAAACTCTCCTGTCTTGTTTTCTCTCTATTTTTTGTCGTTTGCATTAGAAATGCTACACTGTATAACGACTCATCTTAAAAGTAAAATTTCATACTATTTATTCCTTTCTTCATGCTGTAATACTTAATAGACAATCTAAATAATAAAGTTGTTCCACATTTACAAAAAAAATAATTAACTATAATATGAAATAGGCTAAAAAGGGAGGGTTTTATGTTACATACAAAAATAAAAAGATGGAGATTTATAGCGATTATTTCTATTGTAGGTGTTATTTTAATCATTTTATTAAAAAGCCATTTCGTTTCAATTACTACCGAAACTTCTTCAGCTGAAAGAGGAGAAATACTTGATCAAAATGGTGTAATACTAGCTACAAATAAGAAAGTTAAGTCTTTATATTGCACTTCTAATGAGGACAAGCTATCGAAACAAGATACAGCAAACACATTAGCTTTTTTTAATCAATTTTCAAACGAGTTTCAACATCATATTTCTACAGAGAATATAAAATCTCAATTACAACAATCTTGTAAAAAGCAAACTATGAATGATATACCGTTATACTCTGACATAACTGAGAACGAACTTGCATTCATAAACAAAAACAAACCCAAAAATGTAATAATTAAAGATGAAGTAATACGTTATTATCCTAAACATGAAATTGGTTCACAGGTAATTGGGTATGTAGAACATGACCTTAATTCAAAGTATATGGCTGTTGGAAAAAGCGGGGTTGAGTTGCAATATGAAAATGATTTAAAAGGAAAACCGGGTAAAACTCTTATTTTTAAATTGAATAATAAAAAGTTCTTATGGAACATTCAAAAAGTACAAAAAGGAAAAGATGTCCGGCTTTCTTTAGACTATGAGTTGCAGCAAAAAACAGAGGAAGCATTAAAGTCTCAAATTAAGAAAACACCTGATGCTAAAGCTGGTTATGCTGTAGTGAGCGATGCAAAAACTGGCGCAATTTTAACTATGGCCAACTCAGCAGTTTTTGATCCAAATATATTACATACACATGTATCAACTAAAATAGATAACATAAAATCACTTTCGCAAAATAAAGCAATTCAAAAATTAAAGTATGGTGAATCTTATGTAAATATGGCTTCTACTATAAAGCCACTTACTATTTTAATTGGATTAAACGAAAAACTTTTTCAACCTGAAGATACTTACTTAGATAAGGGTACTTTTCAGTATGATACTCAAAATAATATTACGAATGCACCTGGAACACCAACAGGTGAGATTACACCGAGGCAGGCTATCATTAATTCATCTAACACATTTATGACAGCAAAAGTAGCTTTGCCCTTATTCAACCAAAATAATGGAAATATAGAAAAAGTGGCACATATATGGACAGATTATTTAATGCAATTCGGCCTACGTTCTAAAACCGGGATTGATTTACCCTTTGAAGAAGACGGACAATATGAATTCCATCCCTCTAATAAGTTTGAAAATGGAATTTCCGCTTTATTAAATGCCTCTTGGGGAGGAAATGAAGTGCATACTCCTCTTCAACTTGCTCAATATGCAGCAACTTTAGCAAGTAAAGGTGATAAATATAAACCTCAAATCGTAAGTGCTATTATTGGTAAAGATGGTAAAGAAACAAAAAAGTTTAAACCAATTTTAGAAAGTTCAAATCGTTACCCAATGAACTTTTGGAGTGTCGTACAAGGTGGAATGAGTCAAAATATAGAGGAGATTAAAAAGTTGCCCTTCGACGTCGCTGGTAAAACAGGTATTACAGGTTTTCCGAATGAGCAAGCAAGAATGATCAATCATTCTCTATTCATTGCATATGCTCCTACCGAAGATCCACAGATTGCCGTTTCTGTCGTTATTCCTGGTAGTAATTCAGAAAAAAACATTGCTGCTCTCGTTACATCAGAAATTTTAGAGTCCTGGAATACTCTTCAAAAAGAGAATAAAAACCAAAAGGAAGGTTCACTTTAACCTTCCTTTTTTACCAAATAGAATCTATATTTATTATTTTCCATTCACCTTCATTATTCTTTTCAAACATAAATGAGTATTTAATGTCAGTTAAAACATACTCTTTTTGTACATATCCAGTATTACCGTTAATTGTCGATATTTTTATATATTCATCCTTCTGCACTTTTTCTGGAATCCAAGCTTTTACCATTTCATTAGATACTTCATATAAAACTTGTGATTCTCGCTTTGGTTCAGCTAAAATTTTCGTTTTATTTCCAGTAACAGTTGCATATATAAAATGAGGTTGCTTTGGTTGGTTACTTTCTGTCAATCCACTTGGTACTTTATATACATGTTTTGTATCATTTGCAAATTCTCCCCCCATTGTAAGAGCGACTTGCAACTCATGAAAAATATCTTCATCAAACTTCAATTCATCCTTCTTATAGCTCTTCCCTTTAAATTGAACTTCATCGTTTAACGCTTTATACAATTCATTTTTATTTTTTACATTTGTACTTTGATATAACTCATTCATGAATTGTTTTAATGTTGGATCTTGAGCAGACTCATCTTTTGTTTTAGGCTTAATTTGTGTACTACTTTGTACCGGTGATTTATTATCATCAAGCCAAGGTTGTTGAACAATAAAAAATAAAAATGTACATGCTAAAACCACAACAATTGGCAATGCTTTTTTACGAAATCGTCTTGTTTGTTTTAGAGAGCCTCCCTCATTACTTTCATATATAGATTGCTTTATTTTATAAATATATTCTTCTTCGTTTTTACGGTGTTCCATTGGGCCTTTTTTTAATTTTCTATACCAGTCAGGATTTTGTTTATTGTTCATCACTACTACCCTCCCCTATTAATTTTGAAACCTTACTTCTTGCTCTACTTAATCTAGATTTTACAGTTCCAATGGATACTCCTAGTGTTTCAGCCATTTCTTCATAAGATAATTCATATTTTGCATCCAATATTATTATTTCACGGTGCTTTTTAGGTAGTTTTAATACAACTTTCCACACATCATTCATTTCTTCTTGCTTAAAAAATTCTTGTTCTGCCGACACAGTTTGCTTATCATCACTAAAAAAACCTACTAAAGATATTCTTTTAAAATAAGACGATTTCAAATAGTTTATTGCCGTATTTCTTGTGATTTTTAATATCCACGTTTTAATAGATGACTCCTTTCGAAATGAATTCCAATTTTTAAATACCTTTATAAATACATCTTGCGTGATATCATCTGATAAGTGTGGATCTTTCGTAATAATAAATGAATAATTCCATACATCTTGCCAATAATCTTTTATAACATAGTCCAGCTCATCATGATTACACTTTTCAATAAACGTCTGTTCCATTTCCACACCTCAAACTTATTTGAATAAACATAAAACTGCCCTCACTTTTATTATGGTTTCAATATATAGACAAGATACAAATTTCATTTGTTCCATTGTTTATCTTTTTTTGATAGAAAAATCCTCTTGAGAATGCTTATTTGTGTGCTCTATTTATGTTTTACTAAATAACTGTTTTGTTTAATTTTAAAACTTGTCCATTTCATTTTGTTTTATTCTTCTATTTACTATTTACAATGTCAACCTTTCAAAAATGAAAATGAAGATGTGTTATCAACTTTCTGTAGCCACAGTAAAAAAGCATTCTCGACTAGCAAGAATGCTTTTTCAAAATATATTTGTTCTATATTTCACGCAATTTATACCTTTGAGTTAAGCAAACATATAGTGAATTTACTAGAAGATTTCACCTTATGATAAGCTATTATTTCTGAAAAACATGTTTTACTTTTTCGCCTGGAACATTGCTCCCTCCTCTTCCTTTTACATCTTCAATCATCATGGTTACAATCATGTCTGGCTCATTTGCATCAAAAGCTGCAAACCATCCGATTTCTTTTCCGTCTGCCTCTTTCGATTCTTTCAATTCTGCTGTACCTGTTTTACCAGCAAGAGTTACACCATCAATCTTAGCAATTCTCCCCGCGCCATCAGGGTCATTAATCACTTTGATTAATGCACTCTTTAATATGTCTTGATTCTTTTTAGAAATCACATTTTCTTTCCAATTCCCCGTAACTTTTGCTTCTTTTAAAAGATGAGGCGACGGAATATTCCCTTCATTCACAATCGATGCATATGTTAATGCTAAATGAAGTGGTGTCATTAATACTTGCCCTTGTCCGTATCCCGTGTCTGCTAGTTGAATATCATTTTTTATCCCATCTCTTGCAATGATTGAAATAGGAAATTCGTATTCAATTGGTAATTTTTCATGAAATCCGTATTTCTTAAATTCATTCACATACTGATCTTTTCCCATTTTCAAAGCTTGTTGAGCAAAATAAATATTATCAGAGTACTTCATTGCCTTATCAAAATCAATTGGACTTGCATCCTTCACACGTGTTACATAATAATTTCCCCAAGCTGAATCTTTTGTCCACTTTAATCCTTGAATATTAAATTCTTCCTTAGGATTTATTATGTTTGTTTCCAAACCAATTGCACCTGTAATCGTTTTAAATACGGAACCTGGTACAAATGCTTTTGTGAAGCGATTCATCATTGGTAGTTTCGAATCGTTATTCCATGCTTCTCGTTGGGCCTTTGATGCTCCTCTAACTATTGTATTTGGATTATACGCAGGGCTACTTACAAGCGCGATTGTTTCACCTGTTTTAGGATTGATCGCTGCACTAGAGCCGGCTTCATTTTTCATCTCATTATAGATTTTTTCTTGAATTGCAGCATCAATTGTTAATGTAACATTTTCCCCTGCTTTCGCTTCTTTTTTGGCTACGTTTTTAATTTCTTTCCCGTTTCCATCTTCTATAAATACGCGTCCACCCTTTTCACCACGCAATTTATTCTCCAGTACTTTCTCTAAACCTGTCTTACCTATTAAATCATCAGCTTGATAACCTCTTTTTTGAAGCGATTTTAATTCCTCTGCATTCACCTTTCCTATATATCCCGTTAAGTGTCCGGCTGCTTCTCTTAACGGATACGAACGAATATTCACTGGGCGAGAAGCAACTCCTTCTAATTCAATATAATCATTCTGTCTAGTTCCCTCTTTTAAAATCCCAATTGGTACAAAAGAATTTGGTTTTATCCATTTCGCTGTAAGCTTCTGATCAACCTCTTCTATAGACATATCAAATAACTGCGCTACTGTTTCTTTTGTTTGTGCCGCCGTTGCGCCTAGTTTCTCTGGAATAATTCCAACCTCAGTCGCTTTACCATTCGTTGCTAGACCCTTCCCATTTCGATCGTATATTTCTCCACGTTTTCCTTGTTCTATTTGCATACGTACTTTGTAATCTTTTTTCATACCTGGAAAAATGAAATCTGGTGTCCAATCTATTTTCCAAGATTCCTTTTCTTTCACGAGTTTTGCTTCATGGATAAATAAAGCTGGTCCTCCATCCGTATCCATCTTAACTTCAAAAAGAAAAAGTTCTTTATCTTTAGTATTCTCTCCTTTCGTTTTAACTTTTAAATTCTTAACGCCAATACCTTCATAAATTTTTTGGTATTTCTCTGTGAATTCCTTTTTAGAAATTGTTTTTTGAGCATGTTCTGATAAATGATCATACATATTTGCAAATTTTCTATCATTCCATAAATTTATATATTCTTCAAATGATTGTTTTGGCGATTCGTTTTTATTACATCCTACCAACATAACTGCAAAACAAAAGAAAAGCAGCATCCATAATTTTTTCAATTCAATCTTCTCCCTTAATTAAAAATCATTTTTCCTTTCTTAATTTATTAAATAAAAAATGTTTCAACGCTTAATAGACATTTTTAGTAATGACATTGTTCCATATTTACAAAAAAATAAATTTACACTTAAGTTGCATTAGAAGAGGGAAGTTTGTAAACAATTACTAATGCACTCATAACAAAGATTGAATCATATAGTATTGAACCTATACATTTACTACCTATTTAATTTATTAGACATTACTACTTCAAAAAAATTACATATTATACACAATCGGGATAAATCCCTAAAATATGATTTGACTATGTTATTATATAATATTGTTATGAATCTCTTGTAAAATATAATATATTTTAAGCTAATGTATCATCATTTTTTCTATAAAAGAACTTAATTTTTATGTAGTACGAATTTATTTAGTAATATAATATGTTAATTTAGGTATAAGAATGTTTAAAGATCACCTATTTCCGTAGGTGATCTTTTCTTGTGATTCTGCATTTGTGCACTACTGTAGAAATATATCGTAGATACGCTTTGTTTGCTAAATGTTTAGTTCTTTCCATTTATTAAAAAACATAGCTTCATACAATTAATATCATATTTGTTAAATTGCAAACTATTATTTTGTCTTCTGTACAGGCAAACTACTAAAAATCAATTCAGCAACTTTTACATATCCTTTTGAGTTTGGATGAATTAAATCCTTAGACCAAAGCGTATTGTCATTAACTAAATGATGATTCCAAAAATCAACATGATAAAGCTTATACTCTCTGCTCAATGAATGTATAACTTCATTCGCCTCTAATAATTGTTCTTTTATTACTTGTTTTTTTTCAGAAGCAAAAGGAAGCCTAACTGTAAAATCTGGAAGGTTTGCTATAATAATATCAGCCCCTGCTTTACTTAATGTATCTATCATAAATTCCATATCGTTCTTATATGCATCATGATTCCAACGTCCTTTTAAAACATCGTTTGCCCCTGCAATGAGACTAACCAAATCTGGATTAAAAGTTAGCGCCTTTTCCAATTGCTGCGAGCGAATTTCTTTAGTTACTAACCCACGCTTTGCAAAATTGGCATATTCTATATCGTTTTCACACAGTTGAACAAAATGATCTACCCAGCTTTTTAATGCAATTCCCTCAACTTCATCCCCTATCCCCTCTGTAAAACTATCGCCAATTGCTACAAATCGCTTCCACATATGTATTCCCCCTTTATTATTAACCATATCTATACTATACAATAGCTCACACCGTAATTGTTATTTCTAAGTAGTTTTTGATTTCAATTATATTCCACTTTACTATATTTACATTTAGAATCTAAAATTGACCGATTCCTAAGTATACTTAGGAATCGGTCATATTCATATATTTACTAAAAAAATAAAATCTATCTAGGAATTATACTTTTTTCAAAAAATTTGTTGTTCTTTGTTTTGCCCAGTTGATACATTTCTTTTCGATTAAATGGTATGAAACTATAGAAAAAAGTAATGTCATTGCACTGCACAAAGTAAGAAGGAAAAAGATAGGTATCTTTGTATACAATAGTCTAAATAGTACCATCATGATTGGAAAATGACACAAATAGATACTGTATGAAATTTCTCCTAAGTATACAAATACACTCTTATTTAAAAATGCTTTTACTTTTAGGTTACTCATAGCCATTATAATAAATATACTAACCCCCATTACGACACCCCAATCTTTTAATAAGAAAGTTGTATCATTACGGGAAAAACCATAAATTAAAATGGAATATAAATATAGAATAATCCCTAATACAATAAGAAATCCTTTTTTAAATTTTTTCATATTTCTATATGAGTAGATAAGTTTTTCCTGATACTTAAAAAGTAACATTCCAACCATAAACATAGATGTAAAATGCAGTGTATCAGCATAACCATTATAAAATCCTTCAGCTTTCCCAATATGCAACATATTAAGAACAACACTAATTAAAGAAAAGCTCAAAGCAAATAGTATCGTTTTCTTCCAATTCAGTTTATAAAAAAGAAGGAACAACAAAGGAAACACAATAGATATACGCATTTCTTGAGCCAATGACCAAATAACTGGATTATAATTTTCCGTAAAAAAGTTATTAAGAAGCACAAAGTGGTTTAAAATATCTAATTTTGTTGTAGACCCTTGCCACCTATCATAGAACCAATCCCTTAGTCCTACCACTTCATACGACGAAAACAAAATAAATAAAACAAAGGTAACGATTATCCAAAAATAATAAGGAATATAGATTCTTACAAATCTCTTAATTAAATACCCCCAATAATTTATTTTTGAATGATAAAGTGCCATAGATAACACAAAACCACTTAGTACATAAAAAACGATAACAGCTTCTCCACCCGCCCATAAAAACCTTAGCGGGGAAAATTTAATAGAATTAGGCAACGATGGTAGCATTAAACAAAAATGTCCAAATACCACAGTAAGTGCCGCTAAACCTCGTATGGAATCTAATTCTTTTATTCTCTTACTCATAAAATGTTCTCCTTGTAAATTGTAAATTTTGCTGTTCATAAAGGCCACTATAAGAATGTAGTGGGAGAATTGTACATATTCTTTCTTTAAATTCCTAATATAAGCAGTACAAAGTTAATTTGACCTCCATTTCTTTATATACATAATTTAAAACAAAATATTTAATACAAAGAAAAGATTTTATTAAATTTTTATAAAGTGAAACATTTAGTTGTATCCTATAAAATTAGCTTTTTACTATATCAATCGCACTATCCCACATACTACTAAAAAAAGATCCTGTTTTACGTATAAAACGTGTAAACCAATTTGCTTGTTCCACATCAGATTTTGTTACAAGGTCTATTTGTAATGATTTACCTGATAAGAACCCAGGATCTGTATTATCTTTAGGCGAGATAATCATTTTACTAATTGTTACACCTTTTTTAATAGGTGCTTCTTGTTCTTTATTCAATACTTTAAATTCTTTTTTATAAACGTCTTTGTTGCTCTTCGGTATTGGAAGTGAAACAGTTTGCTTCGTTTGAACTACTACATCTTTGTCTTTTGCATTTGCTACTCGCACTGTTTCATGCCCTTTTACTACTGAACCTTTTCCGTAAATATTCTTCACTTCAAAATTCGCAAATCCATAATCATATAATTTCTTCGTCTCATCAAAACGTGCTGTATGGGAGTTTGCTTTTATCACTACAGATATTAGACGCATACCGTTTCTTTCTACTGTGCCAGTGAAGCAATCACCAGCTTCTGGAGTAGTTCCTGTTTTCAATCCATCAACACCTTCGTATTGCTTAATTAAACCTTTTAACATCATGTTAAAATTCACCATATCAATTGGATATTTGCCATCCTTTTGGAATGTTTTTTTGGGGATTTTTGCTGTATCTAATATTTTCGGAAAATCTTGAATGAGACGTTGTGCTAAAATCGCACAATCTCTTGCGGACATTTTATTTTTCTCGTCTAGAGTTGTCCCTTCTGGGTGATATCCTTTTAAATCTTGATTTGTTAAACCTGTAGAGTTTACAAATTTATAATTTTTCATTCCAAACTCTTTTGACTTATCATTCATCATTTTCACGAAATCGGATTCTTTTCCAGCAATTTCTTCAACTAAAGCAATTGTTGCACCGTTTGCAGAGTAAATTGCCATTGCCTCATATAACTCTTTTACTGTATAAGAGCCACCATTTTCTAATGGAACGTTTGATAATGAGCGATCTTGTGAAATCTTATATGCATATTCAGAGATTTTAACTTTTTGATCCCATTTAAGTTTTCCTTTATCCACCGCTTCATGAACTAAGTATTCACTCATCATTTTTGTCATACTAGCAATTGCTAATGATTCATCTGCATTTTTTTGATATAAAATTTTCCCGGAATTTACTTCTACTAAAATTGCTGATCCTGCTTCCACGTCTATAGCAGGCACTGTTTCCGCTGATGCTCTTCCAAATGTAACGACCATGCTACAAAATAGTGTAAGCACTGTTACTATTGAAATACTTCTCTTGCAAAACATACCTTTCACTTCTGTTACCTCCAATATCTTTGTACTCAAAAAAATGTTATTCTTACATAATCCTCAAAAAATAGACAGTATTCTCAAATTCTATATACATATACGACGTTAGGATCGCTTTCATATAGACCATCTCATCCCACACTTTTAGGCGCACTGATACTTTGTGTTCCTACACACATACCTATTTTTAATACCCTTGTATTTTTCAAGATGATCCGTACTTTCATATTTTTTAGGATTACAATGAATAGACAATCAAAATTATACATTTGTTCCACATTTTCAAAAAATAAAACCAGTGTGTCCCGATTAAATATCGAGACACACCGGTTTTATTATCTATCAAGGATTTTAATTATTTAATTCAGTTATTTGCTAAACTCATACTAGAGATGAATTTTCCTTAGTCTAGACTATTCATTTTTTATAATAAAAAAACTACATCCTATATAGAATGTAGTTTTTTCACAGATCTATCTATTTTTTACTTCCTTTTTATAAAAATCATATAATAATTCAATAGATGAACTAGATAAAATAGGAATTGCCTTATCAACTAATGCTCTATCCCAATCAAACCAACGCATCTCCATTAGCATATTCATTTCTGTATCTGTGAACCGCTTCTTTATTTCCTTAGCAGGATTTCCACCCACTATTGTATACGGCGGAACATCTTTACTAACGACAGATCCTGCTGCAACGATTGCACCTTCACCGATTGTAACGCCAGGCATTATTATAGCATTCATTCCAATCCAAGCATCACTTTTAATGACTGTATCACCCTTCGGTTTATATGAATGTTCGATTTGCTCAGCGAATGGATATACTGTAATCCATTCTGAGTGATGATTGTGATTACCACCCATCAAAATGACTACTCCACTGGCAATACAAACATAGTTCCCAATAATGAGTTTATCAAGATGCCATCCCATTTGTTCAATTGGATTGAACAGTGTTCGGGACTTAGCATCCCCCCACAAATACCTTACACAGCCATCTTCAAAATTTTGATGACCATAATAACCTGAATAATAGGAGTGCTCTCCTACTTCAATAAGTGGATTTGTTACTATATCTTTTATATACTTTGTTTCCGACCAATGATTAAATAATGGATGCTCCATAACTTTATTCCTCGCTTCTAAGTAGTGTAGATTTTTGTAATTTACTTAGAAGCTTACTACGACTGCTACATTTTTTAGCTTTCTCAAACGACGAATCATTGTCTTCAAGCCTTTCTTTTATTATAAAGGAATCATATCGTGATAAATTATATTAGTCAAATTGTAAAATTATGTACTCAAACTTATGGTGTGAATTAAAATTTCAGTATTAAAATAATCAGGTTTTGAAATAATAAATCCTAATTACATATGATAAAGATTGCTTAGTTTTACATCTAACCTCTTTCTTATATTCCCCTTAACTCCCTTAATATAATTTTATACCCTTTAATTTGTCTGATAAATCAATAAATGTTAATATAATTATAGAAGATATAATCATCCTTTAGATTTCACAGCTAGTTTTTCACAAAAACGATTTCTGAATCCTTAAGTAAATAGGAGGTTTAGAAGATGAAACTTTTAAGGCAATCTACAATTATTGGTGCATTGACTGTTGGAGGATTTTTATTTTCGAATACAATTGGTACGCTCCCACCTGTGTCTGCTGAATCGCAACTTACACAAAAAGAATCACGATTTTTAGATAATTGGCAGTGGCAAAGCTATTTTTTATTACATCATAATGCAGATTTTATAGAAGAGTTAGCAGTTGGTGACTTAAAACATGGAGATACATTCGATGTTACTATATATACTGGTGGTAAGGATACTGGTATTGTAAAAATATATCAATTGAGTGGAAATGATGAAATAAACTTGCATAGATATAAAACCATTTATGACACTGGTTTAAAACATAATTATGGTAGATTTGTAACGCCTATTACTAATGTGTATAATCCAGGAACATATGTAGCTGTTATGAAACTTGGAGAAAATTATTATTATGGGGGCAGCTTTAAAATCTCAAAATAATTTACGTTTATCTCACCAGTAAATAAATATTGAATACTATTTTCCTTAAACAACAATCAAAAAACTCCTCTACCTTATATAAGATAGAGGAGTTTTTTGATTGTTTGCCTTTTTAAGGTTAGAAAAAATCCTTACTTTCTTTATAAATTATCATTTTTATTCAATAACTGTTTCCACTTCTTTAAGTTCTACAATTCAATATGCAATATTGCATATTACACATGTTCGATTTTAAAACATGTGATAATTAATTTATATAAATATCTTACATAATTATTGAAGGGAGAATGCTACATGTCTTTCTTTTCTTGGTCTCCTCTTATTTTCTTAGCAGTTGTTGCAATCATCATTTCTATTAAAAAGAATAAGAAATAATAATTTATTATTTGGAGGTGTAATAATGTCAATTGCAGCTTGGAGTGCAATTTTTATGACTTTAATCGGAGCAATATCCGGAGCAATCTTTGGTACAATCTCTTTTAGAAATAAAAGTAAAAATTAAATACTTACATAAAAACGAATTTCTAATAAAACTCTATACAAAAAGTAGCCTATAAAGTTTTATAGGCTACTTTTCATTTCATTACTATTATTTAGCTAATTCCTTCGTACCCTTCATTACATCAACAAAGAATCCCCAGTTATTCACAACAGAAGAAATACTAATATGTTCATCTGGAGTGTGAACATTAAATATATCTGGACCGAATGAAATTGCATCTAATTCAGGCATCTTTTGAACGAATACACTACATTCGATTCCTGCATGTACAGCAAAGATTTCAACATCTTTATTGTATTTTTCTTGATGCACTTTTTCAAACAAATTACGAATTTGTGAATTCGGATTGTATGGCCATTCTGGATACTCTGACTCGATTTCAAATGTTGCACCAACTAAATCGGCGATACATTTAATCTCATCTGCAACATGTTGTTTTAAACTACTTACAGAACTTCTCACTTCGTTACGTAATTTAATTTCATCTTGCAACGTTTCAATAACACCTAAATTTGTTGAACTTTCTACAAGACCTTTAATATCCATGCTCATACTTTGAATGCCGTTTGGAATTAAGAATAATGATGCAATAAGTTGTTTTTGTGTCTCTTTAGCAAATACTTTTTCTACTTTCTCATCCAATTTTGTAAGTGTAACATGAACATCTGGATCAACAGCACGCATTTCTTCTTGTAATACTCGTGTCCATGACTCTAGCTTTTCTTCTACCTTCTCTACATCTTCTTGACGTAATAAAATTGTAGCTACACTTTCACGCGGAATTGCATTTGTTTTTAATCCGCCGTGAACTTCACTTATATCAAATTGAATATTTGCTGATAAATCGCGTAATACTCGTCCTAATACTTTGTTCGCATTACCACGTTGTTTATCAATTTCCATACCAGAATGTCCGCCTTTTAGACCACCAACATATAGACGGTATGCATCCATATTCGCGGGTGCTTCATCCCAAATTACTGGAATCGTTTCAACAGCTTTCGCACCACCTGCGCTACTTACTAATAATTTATGATCTTCTTCAGAATCAATATTAATAAAAATCTTTCCTTCAAAATGATTTGAATCAACAGCGAAAGCTCCGCCCATTGTCGTTTCTTCTTCAGTAGTTATAACTACTTCAAGTGCTGGATGTGGAATGTCTTTTGAATCTAATAAAGCTAATGCATATGCAACTGCAATACCATTATCAGCTCCTAAAGTTGTTTGATTTGCATATAACATGTCCCCAATAATTCGTAATTCAATTGGATCTTTTTCAAAATCATGTACGGTTGCTTGATTTTTTTCGCAAACCATATCCATATGACCTTGAATAATAATAGCTGGTACATTTTCATAACCAACAGTTGCTTCTTTTTTAATAATGACATTTAACGCTTCATCTTGAATAACTTCTAAGCTCCGCTCTTTCGCAAAATTTACTAAGTAATCACTAATTTCTTTTTCATTACCTGATCCTCTAGGAATCTTTGAAATTTCTGCAAAATGATAAAATACAGGATGCTTTGTTAATTGTTCTAAAGTAGAATACATTTTTAAGCTCCTCTCAAAATAACAAAATAATATGTAGGTCTTTTATCATTATACCATGATTCGTTATTTTACTTTTCTTTTAACTTTTTAATATGTTATTCATTTTATGTACAACACTCTTACAACATTGTAAGGATGTTGTAATCTATATCGATTTTTCTCACTTCATAATAACCGTATACTGTGTAAAGAAAGAAATTGAAGGAGATAAAGAAAATGAAAAAGTTTTTAACAATTATTACACTATGTTTATTATTTTCTAGTTTTACTATTGGCTGTGAGAGAGCATCACTAAATCGAATTGGTAAAGATGTATATTACGTACAGATACAAGGCGAAGGAACTATCGAAAAAGTTGAAGGTAAAAACTTAAGAAACTACACACTGCCTGCTTATGACGAAGACGGAGTAAAAAAACAAATTACATTTAGAAGTAAGAAAGCATCAAACGAACATAAATTAAATGAAAATGCATTTTTATGTCTTTATGTAGATCAAGATGATAAGAACAAAAATGAAATATCATCAATTGAAGTAAAATCCTATGAAGAGATTCAGAAAGCAGATTTACCTGAAAAAATAAAAGAAAAGTTTAATATTAAATAAAAAACAAAAGAAAATGCACTATGCATTTTCTTTTGTTTTTTTCACTCGTATATATTTTGAACTGCTATTATTCATCAGTTTCTCTAAGCGATTTATATTTTCCGTTAACGCACCTTTCACAAGAGAGAAATCTGTATTTGGTTCTTCTTTTTTTTCTTTAAAAAACGAAGACTTTTGTACATTTACTTCAGCCATCTCTTCTCCCCCTTTTCAAAAAGATACAATCTTCTATTTATATTATATCGCAAATGTAGACAGCGTGTACAAGTATCATTTTCTTTTTAATTCTTCTTCTAACTCTTCTACTTGCTGCAACGTATCTCCTTTTATTAAAGAGAAATCAGTTGTATCTTCATTATCTTCTTTGAAAAAATCATTGTCATAATCTTTTATCACTACAATCACCTCTACGTGCTAGTGTAGGAATGATTGTCCGATTTTATTCAACTTTGTCCGAATTTATGTATAAAAGAGTAGGACAGAAGATTCTGTCCTACTTAATAAAATAACTATGATGTATCGTTAAATTATATACATTTTCAAAATCCCGGTCTTGAAGATTATTTTTCTTCCCGTCAATAACAATGAAAACATCACTCACTATTTTTGCTGGTATAATTCCGACATTTTCTACTTGCACTGCTTTCTGCTCATTCAATTGCTCAATGTACTCTAACGGAATCATAATACTAAATTGAGAACGGATACCACGAAAGTTTGTATTTAATTCCTTTGCCGCTTCAAATACAACAATTTTTGCTCCAATCTTTTCCCCGTACGAATCTAAAAATACGTTTAAGCTTTTTGTATATTCTTCCTCCGTATGCCATTCCATCGTACCGAATACTGCTGGATTGACATTTTGAATAATTGTTGTGTATATTTCTCCTCTTGCTTTAGAAGCAATTAATGACCGTTTTATCGATTGAACCGTCTTGCCGATATCGCTAAATTTCGCTCCCCATATTTCTGAAATATTAGGTGTTAAAATAAATGCAACATCAACGAAAATAACCATTGCAGTGAACATTAAAAGATTTTTCCAGAGGGTTAAATCAATTCCTTTTATCATGAAATATACGGTGACTGATATTATAAACAACCCATACCAAGTCTTTCGAATACGTTGCTTCTTCTCCTCGTACAACTCTTCGTTTTTCCAATAGAAGAAAACAAGTAATAGAAAAACGATTGCTAAAATAAATAAGCCGATTCGAATGTTAGAGATCACCAATGACATCACCCTCCATTCAAAAAATACTCACGATATCATTACATGCACAAGCAACTCTCTTTATGACAAAAGACGTGGACAAGCTTCTAAATTTAGCTACATCGCATATACATTAGAAGGTGCCACGTCTTTATCATGAGTCTACATTGTATATGTAGACAAGCATTCATTTCAAATTTTCATGTTAAAAAGTAATATGTTTCGGAATTTCCCCTTCAGGTACTTCTCCGTCCATACTTAAGTAATAATGACGAATCGGACGTAAATTTTCGTCTAATTCATACACAAGCGGAATGCTAGTTGGGATATTTAATGAAACTACACCATCACTTGAAAGGTTGTCTAAATATTTCACTAGTGAGCGAATTGTGTTACCGTGTGATGAAATGATTACTTTATTACCACTCTTTAATGTCGGCGCGATTTCTGAATGCCAATAAGCAAGCACCCTTTTCTCCGTATCCTCTAAACATTCAGTTAACGGAAATTCACCTTTTTTGAGTGTTTTATATCTTGGATCCGTCGCTTCATATCGAGTATCCTCTTCAGTAAGAGCTGGTGGTCTCACATCAACACTTCTTCTCCAAATATGAACTTGCTCCTCACCATATTTTTGCGCAGTTTCATCTTTATTCAAACCTTGCAATGCACCATAATGTCTTTCATTTAACTTCCAAGATTTATGTATTGGCACCCAAGTAAGGTCCATCTCATGCAGCACAATCCATAAGGTCCGGATTGCTCGTTTTAATACAGATGTATAAGCAACATCGAAAGTATATCCATTTTTCTTTAATATTGCTCCTGCTTCTCTCGCTTCACTTAATCCATTCTCTGATAAATCTACATCTGTCCATCCAGTAAAGCGATTTTCAAGATTCCATAAACTTTGTCCGTGACGAATAAGTACAAGTTTAATCATGATAATTCCCCTCTCGGAAATGTGAATTTTATTGTTTCATTGCGTACACGTATAAAGTATCTAGTAATGTATCTTTTTATCCATTCACTCTATGACCAAACCATAGTTGCCAAATGTATGGATAAAATTTGTTCTTTTTCAAACTATAAAAACAAATATAGTTTTCATTATTTTTGATCGATTACAACTTCCCGTTTCGATATCCAAGCATCAAAACCTGTTCGGCTATTTGCCATTTCATTCATAACTTGATGCCAATTTTCTTCACATGATTCACCAAATTTTGAAAAAATAGTACTCATTTGTTGCCTTTGTACATCGCTAAGTTTTTTCTCTAAATCTACACCTTTTTCTGTTAAAGATAACTGTTTCACACGGCGATCATGTGTAGCTTCATTGCTCTCAATTAAACCCTTTTCTACAAGTTGACGCAGTGGTCCGTGAAGAGCCTGTTTACTTATTTCTAATAATGATAATAACTCATTTACACTTATCCCTGGAAAGCGTGCGATAAAAAATAAAATTCGGTGATGTACTCGTTGTATACCATACTCTTTTATAATTTCATCTGGCTTTTCAGTAAATGTTTTATATGCAAAGTAAAATAATGCTAATGCTTCATTCATCTGTTCTTCTTTATGTTGTGTCATCTACTTTCCCCCTGTATGTAAATTATACCACAATCTAGTAATGAATATTTTAATCAATACTCTAGAACTGCTTTCGTTAATTACAAGAAAGCAAAACAATGAGGAGATGATTCACTTGAAAACGCAATATACTGTAAGTACATATTTATTAGACCGACTAAGCGAATTAGGAATTGAGCATATTTTTGGTGTCCCTGGTGATTATAATTTAGCTTTTTTAGATGACGTAGTAGCACATGAAAAGTTAGAGTGGGTTGGCAATTGTAATGAGTTAAATGCGGCATATGCTGCTGATGGATATGCTCGTATAAAAGGAATCGCCGCTCTTATTACCACTTTCGGTGTTGGAGAATTAAGCGCCATTAACGGTGTTGCTGGCTCATACGCAGAAAACGTACCTGTTGTAAAAATCACGGGGACACCACCAACAACAGTAATGGAGAATGGAGCACTCGTTCATCATACGTTAGGTGATGGAAAGTTCCATCATTTTTCCAATATGTATAGAGAAATCACTGTCGCACAAACAAATTTGATTCCTGAACATGCCGCTGAAGAAATTGACCGTGTGTTACGTGCATGTTGGAGTGAAAAACGCCCTGTTCATATTCAATTACCAATTGATGTGTATAATAAACCTATTAACAAACCTACGGAACCAATTTTACATAAACCAGTTTTAAGTAATAAAGATGCGCTGGATAAAATGCTTCTACATGCCATTTCAAAAATAAATAGCGCCAAAAAACCTGTTATTTTAGCTGATTTTGAAGTGGCTCGTTTTCATGCGGAAGAATATTTGCATCAATTCGTAGAAAAAACTGGGTTTCCTATCGCGACATTAAGTATGGGGAAAGGAATATTTCCAGAAAAACACCCTCAATTCATAGGGGTTTATACTGGTGATGTAAGTTCTTCGTACTTGAGAAAAAGAATTGATGAATCTGACTGTATTATTAGTATTGGTGTGAAGTTAACTGATACTATTACAGGCGGTTTCACACAAGGTTTTACGAAAGAACAAGTTATAGAAATTCATCCCTACACTGTGAAAATTATAGATAAAAAATACGGGCCAGTTGTAATGAAAGATGTTTTACAACATTTTAGTGACTTAATTGAGCATCGCAATGAGGGAACTCTTGAAATTAAGCCGTTTATTTCAGAATCAGTTTCTATTACAGAAAAGTTTAATCCAAAAATGCAAATGGTTACGCAAAAACGTTTTTGGCAGCAAATGTACCATTTCTTACAAGAAAATGACGTCTTAATCGTAGAACAAGGAACGCCTTTCTTTGGTAGTGCCGTTATCCCATTACCTAATAACACTACATATGTAGCGCAACCATTATGGGGATCAATCGGTTATACATTACCTGCTCTACTTGGTACACAGCTTACTGATTTATCGCGGCGCAACATATTAATTATTGGTGATGGTTCTTTCCAATTAACTGTTCAAGAGTTATCGACAATACTTCGGCAAAATTTAAAACCGATTATATTTTTAATTAATAACAATGGATACACTGTTGAACGTGCAATTCACGGCCAAAACGAACCGTATAATGACATACAAATGTGGGATTACACAAAACTAGCGAACGTATTCGGAACAGAAGAAAAAAGCCAAACATTTAAAGTAGAAAATGAAACAGAGTTAGAAGAAGCCTTAAGTAAAATAAGTATTGATAAGAATCAACTTACCTTTGTTGAAGTTGTAATGAGCCAAGGGGATCAGCCTGAATTGTTAGCTAAACTTGGAAAAAGAATTGGCCAACAAAATTCTTAATATTACAAGCATAATCTAATTATATAAAAGGAAAAGGATGACAAGTGTCATCCTTTTCCTTTTATATATAATATTTTAAGAATATCCTTCGACTAACGTCTCGTGTGACAAGTCAAAATTTTTAATCAGCCTTTAACTTTATAGCTTTTGTAGCAATAAATGTTTTAATATGCTTATCTAATATCCTTGTTCCACCAAAATCATCCTCATAAAAACCTGTTATAATAAAACCCGCTTCAACTTGGCCTTGGATTTGATCTTCTAGTGTATGCGCATATTCTATTGTTTGATTTGAATCGATATAATCTTGAACTTCATCCTCTGGTAAATAATCCAATGTCGATGAAGGGATCGAATGTTTTACATCAAGAATACCTTTTTGTTCTTGATTATCATCAAAAATCCATAGTAACGGATTTGTAAATCCAGAAATGAGAATACCTTTATTCTTTAAGACCCTTGAAACTTCATTCCATACAAGATGAACATCTTTTACAAATAAATTAGAAACAGGATTTATAACAATATCAAAATATTCATCCTCAAAATCACTAAGGTCTGACATATCTCCTTGTACTGTTTTTAAAGTTAAACCATCCCGTTTTGCTACCTTTTCATCTTGTTCCAATTGCTTCTTTGATATATCAGTAACTGTTACATCTGCTCCAGCAGCAGCTAGAATTGGTGCTTGTTGTCCGCCACCTGACGCTAAGCAAAGTATCTTTAATCCATTTAATGACTTTGGAAACCAATCTCTAGGAACTGATTTTTCCGTAGTCACTGTAATCTCCCATTCACCTGTTCTGCTTTTCTCAATAACCTCGGTACTCACAGGCTGCGTGTATCTAGAACCTTCTTCAACCTTCTTATCCCATGCATTACTGTTTTGTTGTGTAGTATCCATTACAGTTATTCCTCCTAATGACCTAGTTGCATTTTAAGTGTAAGCTTATTAATTATTTATGCTTTCCTTTTTCTATTAACCTGCCTGATAGTTATTACATAGTTGTCTATATTCATATTAACAGATAAATGACGATAATTACTAAAAATTATAAAAACTCACAAAATTATATATCCATTCAATTTACTTAGAATAACCGTAGAATTGGCAGTTTCAAACCACTCACTTACACATAAAAAGGCATTCCAAATCTGTTGACAGTTGGAATGCCTTTTTTAATGTTATTTAATTTCTAAAGCTCTTAACTGAACCCATTAAACAAATAAGCTACAATTTTTCTTTTTTATTCAGCAAGCGTTAACTGCCAAGACACACCATACTTATCATTTAACCAACCAAATTTTTTACTAAACGGATAGGCACCTAAAGGCATAAGTACTGCTCCATCCTCCGCTAATTTATTAAAAGCCGTTTCAATTTCTTCTTCCGTATCACAAGTTACATAAAGAGACATAGCTGGTGTAAATGTAAAATTATGATTTACATAACTATCTATGCACATGAATTCTTGCCCGTGTAACGTAAACATTGCCTGAATTACAGTACCCTCTTTACCAGGTCCATTTTCATCGTAGCGAGAGATACTTACAATTTCTGATTGATCAAATAGTGATGTGTAAAAATTCATCGCTTCTTCAGCTTTGCCTTCAAACATTAAAAATGTAGTGATTTTTTGATTTGTGTTACTCATATAGAGACAACCCCTTGTTATGTATTGATGCAAAATATACATCGGCTAGTAAAATCGAACATATATTCCCGCGAGTATATTGTCTATAAAAACGATGAGTTTGTCAATTATCTACTTTCTTATTTCTTCTTAAATAATGCTGTCCAAAGAAATGATTCTCCAAACATAGTATTTGGTTGTTCCATTTGCTTCATTTTTCTAATTTCACTCACTTCAAATTCTTTAAATATCTCTCTTAATTTTTCTTCCGAATAAGCAAGACCACCTTGTAGACTCCATCCTCTATATACGTCCCAATCTGTTATTTCTGATCCATTTCGCTCATCTAAATCACCTGCCGCAAAACATGTTAATCCGAAATAACCACCTGATTTCAATGAGTTTTTAATTAAATCCACATAATTTACTCTTCTATGTGGTGGAATATGATGTAAACAGCCCGAATCGTATACAAAGTCAAAATCATTTTGACCCTCCAAATTAAAAATCGAATCACAAATAAAGTGAATTTCTATCCCTTTTGCTAACGCTCTCTCTTTCGCCCAATTAATGCCTTCTATAGATAAATCCACTGCCGTTACATCAAATCCTTCATTTGCTAGATAAATTGCGTTTCTACCCGGACCACATCCAAGTTCTAGTACTTTTCCTTTTGAAACCCACTTTTTATTTATATACGAAACTAGGTTCTCATCTGGAACATTTTCAAAAAACGGAACATCTTTTTCTCTATTCGCATAAAATTCATTCCAAAATGGTTCTGCTGGTCTTAATAATGAATCAAGCATTTTAATAATATCTTCTTGATTATGCAACGTTTCATTTTTCACTTGTATCCCTCCAAATTTAAATAGTCAGAAAATCATTATACATCTTTTAGAACTTTCAGACAAAAATAAAAACTCCTACATTCAATAGGAGTTTTTATTTTTAAAATCCAAGTATAGCTAACCATTTTAACAACTTCTCTTCTCGCGCTTTTAAATCATCGTTCCTAAGCTTACCTAACTGTATTTCACTCACAATTTCTCCGTCCGCCATAAAAAGAACTCTTTCTGTTTTCGCTGCTACCTTTACATCATGAGTCACTAACATAATAGTCGTTCCATCACGGTTAATATTTAATAAAATTTGCATTACCTCTTCTGTTGATTTTAAATTTAGAGCACCCGTTGGCTCATCAGCAAAAATAATATTTGGATTATTAATGAGCGCTCTACAAATAGAGACCCTTTGTAATTGCCCTCCAGATGCTTCGGTTATATAATGAGACGCTATATCACTTATCCCCATTTTCCCCATTAGCTCTAGAGCACGTTTATTTACTATTTTCTTACTCTCACATTTCGCTAAATATGCTGACAAAATGATATTATCAAATAGATTCAAGTTTCTAAGAAGGTTGCTCTGCTGAAAAATAAACCCTATTTCAGTAAGGCGCAACTTGGCTAACGCTTCTTCTTTTATACAAGATATTTCTTTATCACCAATTTTCACACTTCCTGATGACATTTGATCCATTCCACTAATATTATATAGTAACGTCGATTTCCCAGAACCAGAAGGCCCCATAACCGATACAAATTCTCCCTCATAAACCTCTAAATCTATATTTTTTAGCACGTGATAATTTGCATTTCCATCTATTGAATATGTTTTGTTTACTTGCTTTACTTCTAAAATTTTTTTCAAGTTTTACACCCCTACTCCCCATTTGGCTTTACATCGTTTGTTTGCTTTATAGTAAAACTACTGAAAAGTGTTGTTGCAGTCACAGATATAAATAATATAGCTGGGCATATTATATAAGAAACGATAGGATTTACGACAAACTTTATATGAGCTGCTCCCATAAATGAGCCTAACCAACTTACTAACATTTCACCAAACGTAGCAGCTATACATGTCCCTGTCACAATGCCTAATAATACGATCACAATAGAACGAGTTATATACTGTATACGAATATCTTTATAAGAAAAACCGATATTTTTCATAATTAAAATTTGCGAAGAATCTTTTGCTAATATCATTTTAAAAAACATCGCAGTAATTAAAACTGATATCAATATCGCAATCAAAATAGCCACTTGAGTCACGAGTCTTAATTGTTTAATTGTCTCTCCTAAAGTTTGCGTTAAATAATCATCCGTATCTGTTATTTTTGCAGAACTAAAATTTTGTTTATACTCCTTCACTTTTTCTTGCAAATCAACAATAGACTTTAAATCTACATTTACTACATACCATAATATGTTTTCGTTATTATAAGAAAAGTTCGCTTTAGCTGTTTTCCCGCCATTTGTTACATCTTGATACATACCACTAATCGTAAGTGTTTTCTCTTTCCCATCAACAAATAAAACGATAGAATCCCCTACATTCTTTTTTAATTCATTTGTGTTCATATAAGAAAGAGCAATTTCATTTTCATTTTTTGGTGCCCTACCTTGCATATAGTCTAATGGAAATGTAGTGAAGTCTCCCACTTCTACATGTAAGTTTTCATTTGTACCATCAGCGCTTACCATTTTAAATGTACTCGTTACAAATGTTGCATATTTTTCTACTTCATCATCATTTCGTATATATGATATAACGTCCTTAAATCGTTTCTCTATATTTTCAGTTTGCTGTAAATCTATTCGAATATCACTTTTTCCTGTTCCCATATAATTAACAAACTTCGGTGATTGAATCGTATACAAAAAGTTAACAGGTACAACAATCATAAACACAGCTATTATTAATACGATACTTAATACGCGATATAACTTAAATCTTTTTATAATATCTTGTATACCAATAAATATATTTACATTTTTAAATTTAGATCGATTGAGTGAAAAAGAGTTTCTAATCTTTCTTTTCCCTAACTTATCTCTTGATCGTAAAGCATCTATTGCTGTAATTCCCCTAAATTTCCGCAAAATGATACGACAGTACAGGATAACGACTAAAAATAACAGTGTTGTAATTATGAATGGCACAACATTGTGTAAAATACTTTTATCTGCCGCCCCCATATAAAGAGTGATATTAGAAGTGAATATCTTTGTAACAAATAGGGAAAGTATATATCCACATATACATCCACCAGCTGAAATAACAACATATTTTGTTACATATAGTTTTTGAATATCTTTACTTGTAATGCCGATAGCTTTCATAACACCTATTTCCCGATAATCTTCTTCCATCGAAGTAATGATCGTAAATCTAATACATAACATTGCAATTAACATTAATAATGCACTTATTATGATAAGTACCGCAGCTATTATTCCATCCGTTAATGAATTGAGTGCTTTAAATAGTGAATACGTAATAGAGGGACCTTTTTGAGGTAAGTTCGATGACTCGTATAGATTTTCAAATTCATTTATTTTATTTACATCTGTTAGCTGGAATTCAATAAGATATTCGCTTTCTCCAAAATTCCTTTTTATTCTTTTGAAATCTTCATTGCTTATTACGAATCGTTTTGAACTAACAATTGATGGATTCATTTGAACATCACGAACAAATGCTGAAATAGTAAATTCTAGTTCATTCTTATTTTTATCAACCCATATTTTATCTCCAATACGCAAATTATATTTTTGCATATAATAAATGGGTACACCTATTTCCCCTTTCCTAATATCAACCACTTCATTATTTAAATTTAATAAAAAATCAAACTTACTATTTTGTTTAACGAAGCTTATGTCCATTACACTATTATGTTCCGCTTCATTTTTCTTCTTTATAAAAATGGTAGATCCGTTTATTTGGACCATCTCAGCCGTTTGTTGTTTTTTTACAAACGGAGTTTTTTCTACAAAAGAATCAATTGATTTTTGATTTACTTCTCCTACATGCATTTGTACGAAATGCGGTGCGTTTGATACTTTAACCAATTGCTCCATTGAGTTCAATAGATTAATAACGTTACTTGAAGCACTAGCCATTAAAAGACTTGATAACATGATAAACATAAATAAAATGGTAATTATCATTTTATTTTGAGAGAAATCTCTTTTTAACATTCTCCTAATCATATTAAGCTAGTTCCCTTCATTCGATAGTATTTTCTTCGTCACAACCGCTATTAATAACATTATGAAACTAATAACTAATATAGGTAAATAAATTTTCATACTGAATTCTTCAAACATAAAACCATAAACGACTTGCCCAATCGGTGCCATACATTGGGATACCGCTGTTATAATTGCCATTACTTTTCCTAAGTTTTCATTTGGTGTTTTCTTTTGAACTACAGTAATCACATAGATGGATACAATTGTCATGATCATTGCAATTAGAATAGAAGAAAGTATAAAGAGGATAAATGGTGGGTAGTATCCTAAATTAAGAATAAAAGGCGTAACTGATAGTGCCATTGGTATTACTAATAAAGCTATTAAAATCATCCAATAATACAATGTTTTCATCTGTAGCTTTTTCGCAAAAAAACCTATTGATAATGCACCTATAATAGTAGCAAAATCGATCAATCCCATTCCAATTCCATATAACGTGTGGCTACTTTCCATTGTTACTCGTATAATAATTGGAGCACCAACAACAAATAGCGGTGTTAGTATTAAATTTAGTAATGCGGCTAAAAGCATAGATTTCAAAATAAATGGTTGTTTTAAAACGTATATAAACCCTTCTTTCATATCCTTTACAATTGTCGGTATGATATGACTTTCTTGCACTCTCTTTATAAAAGGTATTGTAATAAATATTTCTAAAATCGCACATAAAAAGAAAGCAAGACAGCTTATTATGACAAGCATTTTCAAACCAATTATGCCGTACAATATTCCTCCTAATACAGGAGCAACTATATTAGATAACGCTTGCACACCATTTACGATACCGTTCGCTTGTTCTAACTTTTTCTCTGGAACTAATTGCGGAATACTCGCCATTACTAACGGTGCGTACATTGCACTAATGATCGCTAGTAAAAACATAATTGTTCCAATCGATAGAATAG
The DNA here is from genome assembly GCF_007363175.1 of Bacillus sp. BD59S. NCBI lineage: Bacteria > Bacillati > Bacillota > Bacilli > Caryophanales > Bacillaceae > Bacillus > Bacillus sp. BD59S. The sequence continues at coordinate 2,203,354 of NZ_CP034686.1, read as the reverse complement.
ATACAGATCCAGTAAATAACAAAACTATAAAGCTTAATACAATCGCAGCGTTTATAAAATCAAATATAACCATTACATTACGGCGATTGAAACGATCTGCTATCGCACCGCCAAGAGGAGCTAGCAAAAACGGAATACTTGTTACCGCATATAATCCTGCGAATATATCAGCACGCCCTGTTATATCTAGCACATATAATGACAGAGCAAAACGTAAAAGTGTTGAACCTAAAATAGTAATAATTTGTCCACTCACCATTAAATAAAAATCTTTCATCGAAGGTTTTATACTAATAGACATTATAATCACACCCTTCCTTTAAATTAGACCGACTGTCGGTCTATAATAAACAAACAGAAAAGCATTATTTCAGCTTCATTAAAACCTCCATCATATAATCAAAGGATCCTTCTTTCGCTCCAACAGATACTTCCATCATTTTAATATAAGCTTTCGCTCTTCTCATCATTTCTTCTGGCTTCCATTGGAATAAACCTTCATCAAATATCACTTGCGCTGAAGAGAGTAATAATTCAATCGTTTCTTGTGGGTATGGTGTAGAAAATACACCTTCATCGATTCCTTGTTCTAAAATCTCTGCTAAAACAGGAGATAAATGAATAATGGATTGCACTATACTTTTTTGATGCATTTCCGCATTATTTGGTTGATGAAATTGCTCAATCATTTTATCTTTTACATCCCCTGATTTTGGCGATTGCTCCATTAAAACTCGAAATAACTTTTCTAACACTGGGATATTTGGATTCGAGACGATTACTTTTGCTTTAGCAACATCTTCTTTAATAATCCTCATAATAATTTCATCCATTACTTCCTCTTTCGACTTAAAATAGTGATAAAACGTCCCTTTTGCTATCCCTATCTCTTTTAAAATGTCATTTACTGTTGTTTTCGTATAACCTTTCGTAACAAATAAACGTTCAGCCGTTTCTAAAATTTCTTTTCTACGCTCCTCATACTCCTTTACTATTCGCATTCAAGTTCTCCTTCCCGCCAGACCGACTGTCGGTCTATTTAAATTATATGCTTAGTTAGTAAAAAGTTTCCTGTTATTGTACATATACACCATCTTAGTTTCTATTTCCTTTATAAATTTTTATTTTATAACGTCCGTTCAATTTGTTTAAAACGTATCTCATGTTTCTTATCGTCAACTTTCATTTTAGGAAAAGAACGATGCCCCCCTGCTTGAACCTATTTTTCTTAATTCTTCATTCAGACGCACAATACTTTGTAGTTTTTCAGCTCCTTTACCACAGTCTACGCATCTCCTTTTCACCGATAGCTTCAAAAAATGACAATTGATTCATACGATACGGTTCCCCTCTGTTCGATCTATTTACTTATGAATGGATTATTTTGTTGAGTCCCAATATGCAATATTTCATATTTCGTACTTTTAATTTATATATATGTGTAATAATTTATCTATAACAATATAAATTATTACTAAGGGTGATTTATATGAGCAAGTTCCGAAATAAGATAATTAAATATTTGCAAACATTTTGGGAATGCTTAGCATTTGGTGTATTAATGTTTGCTATCTTCTTAATTATGGATTTAAAAGATGCATCTTTAAATACATTAGGCTGGAGAGACTGGCTAGGTTCTGTAGCAGGCGCAGCCATTTTATCTGTTGGAACGTTTACTTTAAATAAATTGAATTTAAAATAAATATTCGGTCAATACTGAATGTAGGCTGTATGCCAACATTCATGTAAAGTAGTCTTCTCTGTATCTCCTTCTATTGAGCAGTTAGCTCTTGCTAGCTGCTCTTTTATTTCGTTCCAGTTCTTACCTCTTAAAGAAGTCTTTAACTGCGTTTCCCAATACGTACACATATCTATTCCCCTTTGCTACAAAATGAAATCTTTATTTTGTTTTACGCGTCGCTTCTTCAATCAGCCAAGATACAATATTAAAATTATTAGCTTCAACCTTTAAAGATGTTCCATTCAAAAAGCATTCTTTCATCACCTCGAGTAATTCTCCAACAACTTCAATTCATCCCGTATTCATTCGACCTTTCTCCCAAATAACTATTTTGTTTTACTTTATACTCATTGCTCTTTTGAACATTTACCTTTCTATTGTTATATTTGCTCATTGTTTTTCTCTTTGTTTTACTAATTAGCTGATTAATTTCGCAAACACCATTTATTAAACATTCCATGTCTCTTCATCTCTTGAATATTTTTCAAATAAAAATACATACTATTTTCAAGCCGCCGTATCCACGGCTAATACTTCTTTCTTTTGTTACAGCAGAAGCAGGTAGGTTCTTCACTTATCTGCTTTCTCTGTATATTTTTTAAGAAATCGAAAATAATACCAACAAGCTGTTTGAACTAGCAGCTTCACTCTTCTCGTAATGAGGATGCAATTTATCACAATTAGCTAACTCATTGAACTCACTGGCAGACAACAAAAATCGTTGTCTGCTTTTTGTATGAGATTTTTCATTTTACATATACTACTTTTGAACCTGCATACCAATACGAGCCATTTGGTGCTTGGGATTTCCCTTCCGGGGATAAGTATTTTTTACTTATCCCTTTTTTGTATAGACACTTATATTTAGGGTAAAACTAATCACAAGCAGATTTTCTGTTTATGCGTAGTTCTAAACAAGATTACTTTTTCTCCTATTAAAGGACAGCAGGTACGACTGCTAGTCCTTTTTTCTTATATCACTTTCCCTTCTGATAGTTTCACACTACATTACATTCATCGCCGTAGTAAGCAATTTCCCAATAAGGATGGCAGTTGTGTTTCTCGAGTTCCCCATCGAACAAAACTAACAAATTAGTTTTTCAGTTTCCAACGTTCGTACCCCCATACGAGTTAAATCCTTCATAAACTTCTCTTGTTCCATTTCGATAATTGCGGAATGTGTAATGAAAATACTCGCTCACTTAAATACCTTTTCTTTCAACCAAAGTGGTCTACTGAAATAGTAGACATAATAAGTTCTATTCTCTTTTTACTGTAGCATAACATTCCCGTATCGTTTGAATGTGTTATAAATTTCTTTCACCAAATCATCCAATTCTTTATTAGCAAAAGATATTTTCGTATCGTTATACCAATTGATTTTTTCATAATTCGTATCATCATCAGAGGAGCTAGTACGAATTGCTTTCTCTCGATTTTTTTTCGATTAAATATTGTCCATACGTAAGTTGCACTTGTTCTTGAATTACGACATGGTTGTAACACCCTTATTCTACTGGTTTTGGGTTATAAAATTTCTTTTATAAGTTTTAAATACGGTGAATGAAATTTTTGTTTTTTCTTGCTATCATCCTTGTTCTATACAAACAAAAAAAGAGCCACAATATTTTGCGACTCTTTACAATTATAACTATTTAACGGCCACGTCTTTGCTGACCTTGCTTTGTACTACCTTTTTTATTACTTGGCTTATTAAATGATCGGTTGTTTTCATTTCTTGAACTATTTCTTGAATCACTTCTTGAACCATTTCTCGAACCACGTCTTGAATCACTTCCTGAACCTTCACGGCTATCTCTTTGACGATACTCGCCTGATTTCTTCGGAGCCGGCTTTGGTACCGGTTTTCCATTTTCATCTACACGTTTTATCTTCGGTTGTTCGATTATTTCTCTTTGTATTGGTGCACCAAGCGTTTTTTCAATTTCTTCTAAATGTTTTTCATCTTTCGCTGCAACGAACGTAATTGCAATACCTGATCCACCTGCACGTCCTGTTCGGCCAATGCGGTGAATATAACTTTCTACATCTTCAGGGATATCAAAGTTAAATACGTGCGTTACACCATCTACATCCAATCCACGAGCTGCTACATCCGTTGCGATTAAGTACTGAATTTTTGCTTCGCGGAAACTCTTCATAACTCTTTCACGTTTCGCTTGAGGGATATCACCATGAAGTTCAGCACAATTATAACCTAGTCCTTTTAAATTATCATACAATTTACTTGCTCTAACCTTTGTACGACAGAAAATAACTGCTAAAAATGGCTGATCACGGTCCATAACAAAACGAAGTGCGTCTGGCTTTGCACGATCTGTCGTCTCAATGACACGCTGCTCAATTGTATTTACCGTTACTTCTTCACTTTGTACTTGAATCATTTGCGGCTCATCCATATAACGTTTCGCCAATTTTTTAATATCTTTTGGCATCGTTGCTGAGAATAGCATCGTTTGTTTACTACCAGGTGTCTCATCTAAAATATCTTCAATATCATATAAGAAACCGAAATAAAGCATTTGATCCGCTTCATCTAGTACAATCGTTGAAAGATTACTTAAATCAATTGTTTCACGTCGTATATGATCTAATAATCGTCCTGGTGTTGCAACAACAATATGTGTATTACCTTTTAATTTTCTCAATTGTTGTGCTACATCTTGTCCGCCATAAATCGCTAGTACATTAATATCTTCTCTTTGAACAAGCATTTTTTTAATTTCAGTTGTAATTTGTAGGGCTAGTTCCCTTGTTGGTGCAACAATTAAAGCCTGAACATCACTAGACTCTGGATCGATTTTTTCTAAAATCGGTAACACGAATGCTAACGTTTTACCCGTTCCTGTTTTCGCCTGCCCAATAATATCTTTACCTGACAGTATAACCGGAATCGCTTTCTCCTGAATTGGTGTTGCTTCTGTAATTCCATTTTCACGTAATGTATGATTAAAAGTCTCACTAATTCCTAATTCTAAAAAGTTTTTCAAATAGACCACTTCTTTTCCTTATTTTTCACATTAGCTTTCATTGTACCATTTGTTTCGCCAAATATGAAAAATAAAAAAATTCTTATCTTCTTTTTTTATATTCATCGTGTACTAGTCGGACAAATTCTTTTTGCTTTTTCTCGGATTTTATTAATGCTTCCATGTTAGTAGAAGACAAAATGAACTTCTTAACTTTTCTATTACTCCAAATTAATCTTGTATACTTTGTATCTTCGTGTAGCTTTCGAAACCACTCTAATTCACTTAATTTTGCAATATGATGTTTTAATTTCATGTCATTTCGAGGATAAAATAAAATAAAATAACATTTGCTATTACCTCAAATAACGAACCCATCTTCTCCCCCTATCCCCTTGCTCAAATTATATATATTCTTCTTTACATATATATTTCAATTTTACTGAAATATAATGTTACTGACTTGGTTGAAATTGCAAAATATATGAACTAAAAAACCGATCTATTCGATTTAGGAAAGATCAGTTTTCATTATTTTATAAAATAAGTTTTCCTCCATGGTAGCAATAATACTGTGCTGCTTTAAGACTTTTAATCCTATTTAAAGACTGTTTCGCTTTTTCTATATCTAAACAATAATTCGGATTAGCTATAACTAACTCTCGATTCTCTTGAACCGCTGCGTCTCCTGTAATTACACAGTCTAAATTCGGAAAATATAATGAAATATGCCCCGAAGTATGTCCTGGCGTCGCTACTATTTGACATTCATTATTCAAAATCATTTGACCATCCTGTACTTTTTCATCGACGGAAATATGTTTTATCTTTTTTAACTGTTGTATAAACCATTTACCAAATTCTTTTTCTTCATTTGGCATACATTCTAGCATTTTTTCAGCTTGAGCCAACCTCTCTGATTTTATATCACCACTAATATAGTTAGATTCGATTTCACTAGCAAAAACATTAATTTGAGGATACTTCACTTTGAAATCATATAAAGCCCCTAGATGGTCTTCATCATAATGGGTAATAATTATATTCTTTAAGTTTTTCATCTCATATCCATGTTTTAATATTGCATTTTCAATTAAAGGTAAAAAACTTGGATATCCTGTATCGACTAACGTTAATTCATTATGTAATATAATTAAACTTGGGTAAACACATTGTTTTTGCCCGTTAAATTCGAATTCAATTGGTAGTTCTATTATTTTCATTTTTCTCCCCCCATATTGCTTATTCAATATTTAATAACCACTTCGTCCACATATATTTTACTATACATATTAAAAAATTTTTTCAATATTTTGTTTTAATGTTTTTTATTGGTTAATTCTATTTTTAAATGTGGTATACCAAAGATATTTTATATCTATTTCTCATATGTGTTAGCAAGTTCGTTTGTAAAATCATATACAGGGTTTTCACTCTTAACCTAAGCTGATCCTTTTTATAAATGAATTTAACCCTTATTGGACAAGTATCCGTTTCGAATTATTAAAAAGATGAATATCCTACTAATAGCTATTAGCTAATTGATAGGATGGGAGATGTTTTTTTGTCTGAACGTTGTAAGAAGTGTGGACATAGACTTTGTAACTGTAGTTGTCATAAAGAATGCAAAACTTGTGTACAAAAAGTTTTTATTGAGAGCGCACCAAGTGTATTCTCACCGGCTTTCGGGAATTTTTATCAGACTAACTTTATTACATTAGTCAGGAATCAACCTATGCCTTGGAATGCTACTGGGCAGACAGCTGGTGGAGTAAATCTTGACTCTGATGGAGTGACTATCCATGTTACTCAAGCTGGTTCATATTATATCGATTACTATGTAAGCGTGAATTATAATCCCGATACTCCTGGCGGTGACAGGGATTTGGGGTTATTCATAAACGGGGTGGAAGTTCCCAACAATCAAACGCGATTTGGAGTTTCTGATTACGAAGCCGATCGCAATGGTTGTGCCACTGTTTCTGGTGGATCTATTGTATTCATCCCAGCTAATGCTACTGTTCAATTGAGAAATGTATTAGATGAAATTATAGACACTTGTGATGGTCGAAAACTTGCAGCATCGATTAATCTAATTAAATTATCCTAATACTCTTTTCTTAAATATCATATTATCTATAAGTGATAAAAGCGCCCTAGAGTGGGTGCTTTTGCTGTTTACAAATATTTTGCCTATTTAATTTTCTTCCTAAAATATAAATTTACCATTATTTATCTAATATAAATAGTTTTCTGTATTCTAAATACCCTCTTTTTCCACCTAAAATATACAAATGAAGTGATTCCCCCAAAAACGAGATATAGAACAAAACACCCAAATTACTTATTCTGAATATTCTTTTTCAGATAGATAGTTTAAATTTTTTTGAAAACCATATTTTCATATGTAATAAAAGAGACATCTCATAAAATTAGAAATGTCTCTTTTAAATTAATTAAACAAATTTAGTTGTATTTCTTTTTTTTGAAAAGTTTCTTCATCAATAAATTATACATTTTCAGTGCTTGTACTACAACTTGTCGAGTATAAAATTGGTATACCGCATATAGCATCATTCATTACATCACGAAAAACTTTTGCAGCGACTTCTGTAAAAGTTTGGCATAGATTAGAAATATCATCATTAAAAAACTGAATCACTTTTGCAGCAAAAACCGGAAAAACAACATTCGCTCCACCTGGGAACTGCGGCTGCACAACAACTTGCTCAAAATACAGGTTGCTTTCTAAAGCTACTTGAAAAAGGTGTGCAATTTCAAAAGCGTCTAAAGGACAAGGAATTGGGTTTACAATTCCATCTCCAATAACACTAACAACAATAGTTACATTTACATTGCCAAATTGCACTGTAGGTTTAAGAAGTGTAGCTAATGCAATCGCTTTTTCAAAATCCGTAGTTTGTACTAAAATTATAAAATTTCCATCAGTCGGTATTAGCGGACCTACTGTTACAGTTGGATCAGCTCCTATCGAATTTCTAAGTTCGTTAAAATATGTGATCCATGGCGGTGAAAGTTGAGGTTGTACACGCTCGTCCATTCTTTTTCCACCTCCTTATACAATTCTTAATACTATAATATGGAACAATTCTAATAGTGCATTAGATATATTTATTATTTTTTATAGCATTTTCGTATCAATTTGAAAATTTTGTGTGTTTAGAAAACCTTTTAGAAACATTTAGCCATTTATTGTACGTCAATAATATAGTAGTGAAAAATTTACAGGTGAAGGATATAGAAAGAAGAAGGTTGCTAGTTCATTAATTGTAAAAATATGGGACATTAAATAAATAAGCTTCATTTGCAGTAATATACCTTTACTATTCCTTATATTGCAGCGATTCACTGATAAGACGTACAATCTCTATCCTTTTAGAATTAATTAAAACCTTAGGTAAAATCATCTTTAGATAGATAACGTTTGCAAGTGGTTTGATTTAACAAATACTACTTATATACCATGTAATAAAACAATGTGAATCATTGCATAATCCACATTATATTATTTTAAACAGGTAATCCCCTATTTTTATGGAAATATATCATTAAGAAAAACAATAAAATTGATTAATCTCTCACTTCTTTGTCCATCCTTTTAAAAAATCTATGTTTTTGTAAAAGGAGTGTTTATATGGAGAAACAGGTACTTTGGAAAAAGTTCAAAAAAAGCTCTGTAAACCTCGGTAAATCTAGCGTATATGAAAGTATTATCTTATTCTACACAATGAAAAAGAAAGAATTGCCTACTAAAGCGAAATTCATAATATTAGCCGCTTTATCTTATTACGTATTAACAATCGATTTCATTCCAGATATAGCTGCTATTATTGGGATTGGCTTATTAGATGATGTTTTAGCAATCGCTGTAGCGCATAAATACGTTATGAGACACGCAGATGCTGAAATTCGAGAGAAGAGCAAGGTAAAAATGGAGTCATTATTTACTTCAGCACAAGCATAATTAAACTAACAGTCATTTATCTACCTTTTTACTTTCAAATAAAGCTAACTGTAATTAATGATATTTCTATCCACCTCATTGAATATTAACCTTCACCATGAGAGCATTGCAGAATAAATTCCTAAAAAGCAAAAGCATTTCTCTTAGCGCTCAAACCGTAAACAAATAGGGTGTCAGCACTTGTTCCTAAGTTCTGACACCTATTATTTATTCTTATATTTATCTGTTATGCAGTTGATTCCAGTAGAGGAATAAAAACAATAATAGTGCAGATAGTTTATACAGTTGCATGTGTCCCCTTATACAAAACTGCTATTGCCACTGCGATAAGAATCATCCCCATAAAAGCAGGAGCTGCATGACCAAGTGATACATAGATTTGTCCGCCAATAATTGGACCAATTATTCTTGCTAAAGCTTGAATAGATTGGCTACCACCTTGTATCCTTCCTTGTTCACTACAACTGACAGACTTTGAGAGCATCCCATTGAATGAGGGCCCGAAAATTGAATCACCAAAACCAAACAGTAACATCCCAACGATTAGAAGTGGATATAAGGAAAACAAAGCAGATGCTGCAATAAAACTGTAGCCAATAATCTCCGAAACCATCCCAAGTATCGCTATTTGTTTATCACTAAGCTTGATTAAAAGTTTTGGCATTATAAAAGCTTGTGAAATGATGTCTTGAAAGCCCATAATTGAAAACATAAGTCCGATTAGTGCAGGCTGCCAACTAAAAGTATCCATCGTAAATTGAGTGAAAATTGCTTGTAAAGATCCGTTAGGTATCCATAGTAAAAACGCTGAGACAAGTAACCATGTTAAGTTTTTCATGGAAAGTATGTTTGCTAGCTGTGCAAAAGGATTCAACCTTACAAAAACAATCTCTTTTAACCTATTATTTTTGTGAAGACTCTCAGGCATATATTTCATACCATATAAAACATTTAATAAAGTGATGAGCGCTCCGAAATATAAAGGTACAGAATGACCAAACTTTGCAAGTAAGCCCCCAAGAGTTGGTCCAATAATAGTTCCCGCTCCTACAACTGCACTCACCCATCCAAAGTATTTCGTTCTCTGCTCTGGAGGGATGATGTCTGCAAAATATGCGAAGATCATACTTATGCTCCCGCCTGTTATTCCTTCTATTATGCGTCCAGCAAACAGTACCCATAAAGCTCCCCCTATCCCAAAAACTAAGTACCCGATTGCAGAACCGAACAGGCATATTAAAAGTAATGGGCGACGGCCATATTTATCGCTCAAAGCTCCAAGTACAGGAGCAGCTAAAAACACGCAGGCCGCATATACGGAAGTTAGTAGTGTAACAACCAATGCTTGTTCTTCCGGATTACTTGTATATGGCTGGACTAAGAATGGGACTACAGGCATGATGATACTGAAACCTATACCACAAAGAAATACAGAAATAAGTCCGAATAGTAAAGCATGTTTATTTATGTTTTTTTCAGTTTCCTTTTCATTTTTCGATCTAAATATAGACATTTAACTTCTCCCCTCAAAACTTTTGTTGCCGTGTCAACAAAATAATAACTCCATTTTGTTGATTGGTCAACAAAAATAAAATAATAAAAAGGTAGCCTATTCTCAGGAAAATAAGGCTACCTTTTTATTATTTAAATGTATTACGACTTAATATGTATACCCTGTTTCTTTATTTCTGCATCCAAATGCCTACTATACTTTTCCACGAAGCTAATGATACTGTCGAACTCTTCCTCAGTTACTTGCTCAAATACGGCTTTATCTCGCTCCTGAAACTCTTTGTGCAGATCTTCATGGATTTTATAAATTTCTTTCCCTTGTTCAGTAAGCCTAAAATAAATTTCTTTCTTATTTTCCGACTTTTGATAGCTTTCAATAAGGCCTTTTTGTATGAGCTTCTTAGTCATTCTACTTATAGCACCACGAGTCACATAAAAAGCCTCTGCAAGTTGTGTCACGTTAGAATCTGCATTGTTTTCAATATATTCAATGCAATGTACTTCAGAAGACTTAAAACCTTTAAGACCTTCTTCCATCTTATCTTTATTGAGCCAAACCAGCTTATTATATAATTCCCTGAAACCGTTCATAACCTGTTCTTCCTTATTCATAGCCTATCCTCCTCGCCCGTTCATTCGTGCATTTACAATATTATATTTAATTTCTCTTCCTATTTCGACAAAATTGAAATAATTATTTGAGGTATCCGTAAAAACAAATTATTAAATAAAATAATTTACTAAACGGTAAATATTACAACTTGTATTATACAATAGACAAAATAGAAGAGCTAAGACTATTTCTCTTAGCTCTTCTTTTATAAAACTATTTCACTTCATTAGCGACAAAAAAGTGCTCACAAACACTTGAAATACGCTGTAAGTCTACGTTCCCACCAGATATAACCGCTACTACTTTTTTCTCTTTAATATATGTATCCACTTTCCCTGCAAGTAGAGCAGCAGTAGCTAAAGCACCTGCACCTTCTACAACAGCTTTACCACGCTGTAATAAGTCTTTCATCGCTACTTCTAGCTCTTTTTCCGATACTGTTACAATATCATCTACTAATTCTTTTACAATTTCAAATGTTAGTTCCCCTGGTATTTTAACTGCACAACCATCTGCTATAGTAGGTGCCTCATAATGTTCTACAATTGTACCTTTGTCATAAGATGCCTTCATCCCATGAACATTTTCTGCTTGTACACCAATTATATTGATTGATGGATTAAAAGATTTCAATGCTACAGCAATACCAGAAATAATTCCACCTCCGCCAATAGGAACAATTATTGTATCAACATCCCACATATCATCAAGAATATCTAATCCAATTGTACCTTGACCAGCCATTACCTCTACATCATCATATGGATGTAAATATGTTTCACCTGTTTCCCTTATTATCTCTTCACATTTTGCCTTTGCATCATCAAAGGTTTCACCATGTAAAACCACTTCAGATCCATATCCTTTCGTTGCATCAACTTTCGCCTGAGGGGCAGAAATTGGCATTACAATTTTACTCTTTATACCAAGTAAATGAGCAGATAATGCAACTCCTTGTGCATGATTACCTGCTGAACATGCAATTACGCCTCTCTCTTTTTCTTGATCTGTCAGCTGTGACATTTTATTAAACGCACCACGAAATTTAAAAGAACCCGTTAATTGCATATTTTCTAGTTTCAAGTGAATTTCTCCGCCGGTTTTACTAGTCAAATAAAATGATTTTACTAATGGAGTTTTACGTGCATTTCTATCCAAAATGTTTTGAGCTTTTTTAATATCGTCTATATGTAATGGTAATTTTTTAGTTATCATACTAACACCTCTTCCAATGTTCTATTCCTAAGTTTTCGTAAGTCGTAGCTCCTTTATACGAAACCATCTATATTAAGAAAAAGTTTTTAAATATGTACCTCACTCTGTAATATACACATTTGCAGACAGTTTAACATCCTCTTCAAATCACGTTCTTTATAATGATTTAGGCATGCAATTTGAATCCAATTATTCTTTTGTAAATACGCTGATTCATAATGGACGATATATCCTTGTAATGCTAACGCATCGCCTACATCTTTAGAAGACTGACCTTCTTTTAATTGAATGGTAAGTATGATTGGCGCAGCATGTTCTTTAGGTGAAACAAGTTTTAAACCCATAGTAGTAATAACTTGTTCAATATATGCATACGTCTCTTTTATTTTTTCAAATGCCAGTTCATCATCAAATCTTTTTAAGGCTTCTTGCAATGCATACATTAAATTCCATGAATGAGAATATGGAATACTGTCATTTTCTTCGTACATGCCAATATCCATATAGGCCGGTAATGTCTCATTTACTTTCACATTGTGATTATAAAAAACGAAAGATAATCCAGTAAACGATTTAATTGCCTTTCCACTAACACCACTTGCAAAATATACATCTTTCAAATCTATCGATATTGCTCCAATTGAGCTAATGCAATCTACACATAGTTTCACTTTATACTTTTCACATAAAACATTTAGTTCGTCTAAATCATTTAACATTCCGGTTGATGTTTCATGGTGAACAAACCAAACCCATTCATAATTTCCTGTTTCCATTATTTTTTCTAATTCAGTATAAATAAACGGTTCTCCCATTTCTTTTTTGTACGTATCAAAATGTAACTCTGCGCGTGTTGCATGTCCAACTAACCTATTACCAAATTCCCCATTTGTTAATACTAGTCCTTTCCCTTTTACAGAACGTAACTGTAAAGCAATCGCATCATTCGCTAACGTCCCTGTTCCTAACATGATTTGCACACGTTTTGCTTTTGTCATTTGTAGTAAACGTTTTTTCACATTTTCCATCGTCACATGAAATGACTTAGAACGATGTGAAATCGGCTTAGTAGAAAATGCCTTTCGAACATTTTCTTCAATATCTACTGGACCAGGTAAAAACGTATATTCTTTCGTCATAATGCCCCCAACACTCGACTCTTCAAACATAGCAGGAGTAACATACATTGGCTGGAAGGCTGCTTCTTCAGTACCAACTAACGTATGGAAAGATTTGAATCCCATTTGCTCATATAAAGGTAGTTCACGTGTTGTCGCAGAAATGAGTGCTAATTCATATCCATTTAGAAGCAAATAACGATGTAAAAAGCGGATTAGTCCTAACAATGCTCTTCCATTTCGATATTGACGTTCTACTGAGAGTAAACGAATTTCATATACATTTTCTCCATATTCTTTCAAATAAAAATCTAAATTTGAAATTTTATAATCTAACGAGAATGGTCGTTTTCCTCGCAACGCGACCATACCTACTAACTTATTGTCATCTAAACAAATTAAATATGTATTTTCATCATGAAAACGATCAATACGAACACGCTCTTTCGTTTCTTCATGTTGCGGAATTTCTTCTACAAATGTTTTATAATTCAATTTATGCATATGTTCAAATTCCCAAGCTTGATCAGCAACTTTATAAATTAACCCCATGCCTTTTCTCCTTTATGTATTTAATAAAAATGATAAGTGGAGCTTAACCCCACTTATTAAAAATTCATTTCATTCCCGATTTACATATAAAATAAGTACAATGATAAGAGCACTAAAAATAGTCGTAACAATAGAATAAGAATACAAAATCATGCACACTGGCAAACAAGCGATTGTAATTAACCCTGGCTTCGTAAACCCTTTAAAGATTAAATAAAATATAATGAAAACAGCAGCGAGAGTAAGCGCTATCAAATAGTCAAATGCGATTAATCCTCCAATAAATGTTGAAATACCTTTACCGCCCTTACCTTTAAATAAAACTGGGTAAATATGTCCAATAATAACGGCCAATAATGTTAACATTACAAATGTAGGATCATCAAAAAGATATTTTGCTACTGCAACAACAATTGCCCCTTTAATTGCATCACCTAAAAATGTAGCGATAAAATAACCTTTTCCGTATACGCGCCCCATATTTCTTGCGCCAGGATTCCCGCTTCCTTCATTCCGAATATCAATGTTATGTCTCCATTTCGTTACTATATAAGCGGTCAATATGTTTCCAAACAAATAAGAAGCGACCAAATACAAAAATTGTATACTATTAATCATGTAATCATTCACTTTCTACATAGGAATACTTATACAATATTCAATGACTATGTATATTGTACTTTTCTTGCTTTACATTCCTTTATATATTTTAACATCATATTTTTACAAATCATACAAAAATTCTCATGCATTTATATTTTAAAATATTTATTCTTCATTAAATAATATGTTCCATTCACTGCTGGTTCGGATTGTGATACAAATGTAACTTCTCCTATACTTTTCTCACAACATTTCTTAAATTCATCATATATTTCAGGTACTAAACGTAATATGCTGCCACTTACCGCAATTAAAGCTGATAAATCAAACTGCATCTTGTTATAAACATCTATCGTAATCCTTGCTAATTCCTTTCCAGCCTGCATCATAATTTCATGTGCAGCATCATTTCCATTTCTAGCTTCCCGAATAACTAATGGTGTGATTGCTGCAACTTTATCTTTTGAAGATCTATATACTAGCCTTTTTATATGAGACGCTGTCAAAAGTTGAAACTCGTCTTGAATTCTTAAGCTTAATGGACAGAGTCTAACTCCTTGATCAAATTGATTTGCCATTCTTTTTAAACCTTGTAATGCAATCCAATATCCGCTTCCTTCATCTCCTAAAATATGTCCCCATCCCCCACTATACTCGTACACTTCTCCTTTCTTTCCAAGACAAATTGCACCTGTACCGCCAATTGTTAAAATTCCATCCTTCCCTTCTAAAGCGGCTGCATGCGCTATCATTGCATCATTAAAAATTGCAATTTGTATTCCATACTTCTTTTTTAAACGTATTGTTAATTCATTTGTATTTGCTCCGCTTACACCCGCTAATCCTAAACAAATACAAACGCAATGCCCGTTTAATAACTCTTTCTGGCATTGATCAATCGCTTCCATAATATGCACAAGAGCTTCTTCAAGATCTATTAATATGTTTCCAAATCCACTGGTAGCTCTTACAAGTTCATTTCCGTCTTTATCAAACGCAATCGCTTCTGTCTTCGTTCCCCCGCCATCTACTCCAATCATATACTTCATATACGTTCTCCTCATTTTCTTCATATTGAAGGGTACGTTACATTCCCTAAAATTACAGATTTCTTTGCACCTGTTGCGCTTGGCACATTACTCGGATTACGATGATGCGTTTCGTTTGCTAAAATTGCAAAGGCGATTGCTTCTTTCGCCTCTGAAGAATAGCCTATATCTTCTTGAATGAATATTTTACATTTTTCATCCTTCAATCCATACCGTATCATTTCAACAAGTGTGCTATTATAACTGCCGCCACCGCCTACAATTACCTCACCGATTTCATAATACGGCAAAATAAACTCCTTATAATGATGAACAATTGAACTTGCTGTAAACATCGTGACAGTCGTCAATATATTTTCTTTTCTATGCTTTTCATACCGCTTCAATAACTCACTTACAAATTCTTCTCCAAACTGTTCTCTACCAGTTGATTTCGGTGGATGCATTTTCAAAAATGGATGGTTCATACAATATGTCAAAATTTCATCTACAACTACTCCCTTTTTTGCAATCTCACCATTTTGATCATATGGCAACTGAAATAACCTTTGACATACTTCATCCATTACCATATTTCCTGGACCAGTATCAAAAGCTATAACGCTCTTATCACTTAGATGACTTGGCATTACTGTCACATTACCAATCCCGCCAATATTTTGTAGTAATCTATTTTTAGTTGAATGCCGATACAAAATAATCTCTGAATATGGCACAAGTGGTGCACCTTGTCCTCCTGCTGCCATGTCCATCGTTCGGAAATTCGAGATGACCGTCGTATTCGTTTCATATGCTATTACTGCAGGTTCCCCAATTTGCAATGTGGAAGATATCATATTACCATCTTGCTTTGGCTGATGGTAAATCGTTTGTCCGTGAGAACCAATTAAATCTAATTGTCCTAAAGGAAAATTGGCCTCATTACAAACTTCCTTTACGGCTTTAGCGAAACATAAACCCAACTTAAAATTCAAACTACATATGAGTTGGACATTTGAATTTTCTATTGATAATACTTGCTGAATCTCATTTTTTATATCATTACTAAATGGCACAGTAGTAAAATGGATGAGTTCAACTTTAGAACCTACACCGCTTCCTTCTATATGAACGAGTGCTACATCTATACCGTCTAACGAAGTACCAGACATTACCCCTGCAACATACATAACATGCATAACCTCCTATTTATTAAAAAACAATCATGTAAGTTACAAACGTACAACCGATTGAAAAGAATATAAATCTAAAAAACAACTGAGCTTTCGATGCAAACGAGCCATCGATGAAAGAAACAACTACTGTAAGCAAAATGCTTGCCGCAATGCTTGAAACGAGCCATATACTATGCATTTGTGATAGATGTAGCATTCTTAATAAAGGCACAAAAAGTAAATTCGCACATATCACTCCAAATAATAATAAAAATACACCTTTATAACTAAATTTTATATTCATTCCATTTCATCCTCTCTGGACTTCATGTGAAAGAAGTGATAGGCAAAATACCTATCACTCATAAATTAAAGCATAAAGATTATGGATTAACAGATTCCCCTTCACCATTCTTCTCAATTTCAAGCATATTTTTGTCGTACATTTTAAAGAATGGTAAATATATAAGGAACGATATTGCTATATTTATAAAAACTAATACTATTGCACGCCAATCTCCGCCTGTAGCTAAATACGCACCAATTGGAGCTGGTAATGTCCACGGTGGCATAATATGTGTTGGCGTTACAAATCCCATCGCAGTTGCTGAATATGCAACAGTTGCTGTTACAAGTGGTGTAATGATAAATGGGATAATTAAAATTGGATTTAGCACAATCGGTAATCCGAATATGACTGGCTCATTAATATTAAAAATACCCGGAACAATACAAGTTCTTGATAATGCTTTCGAATATTTTGATCGACCAAATACAATCATAGCTAAAACAAGCCCTAATGTCGCGCCAGAACCTCCAATCCATATAAACCATTGATATAACGGCTCTGGTGAAATAAATGGCAACTGATCTGCTCCACTAGCAACTGCTTCACCATTTTTCCCTAGGTAAACTTCCCATAATGGCCGAGCAACAGTTCCCACAACCGACACACCATGGATTCCAAATGACCAAAAAAACGTAATTAAAAACACTGGAATCATTACACCGAAGTAACTATCCCCAGCTTTTACTAATGGTGCTGCTAATTTATCAACGACATGGTGTAAATCAATGTTAAAAACGACAGTTACTAGACTCATTATAATAATAACGAATGCAGCAGGTATAAGTGCTTCAAATGAACGCGACACAGATGGCGGTACTTGTTCTGGCATTTTAATCATTACATTTTTCGTCTTACAAAACCTTAAAATCTCTACGGATAAAATAGAAACAATCATCGTCACGAATAATCCATGACCTCCGAGATTTGTCATCGGAAGCATAAATCCTTTTTTATCAATTAATTCAGGCGTTAATGTTAATAGCAGTGAACATACCGCTAGCTGAGCTCCCGATAAAGCATCTAACTTATAACTTTTCGCTAAATTATATCCTATTCCAAATGCTATATATAAAGACATAATAAACATCGTTAACCGATATGGTATTAATATACTTGTTTGATTTTTTAATGCCCAAACTGATATGAAACTATCTTTCGGTAATGGTGGAAATGCTACGATTAAAAAGAAACTTCCTACAATGATAAATGGTAACGCCGAAATAACTCCATCACGGATTGCTTGTAAATGTCTCTGTTCAGAAAGTCTTGCCATCGGTCCAGATAAGTTTTTATCAAGAAACGTGACAAACTTATTCATAACGGTTCCCCCTAACGAATTAAATCATTTACAGTCTTTAATAAAGTCGGTCCACCAAGAGGCGTATATGCTTGCGGCGGAATGATACCACATGGAATAGACTCCTCTTCTGCAAATTTTTTTACAGAGACAAATCGGTGTCTAACTTGTGGTGCAACCATTACAACATCCCAACCATTCTTTACTTCGTCTTCCACCTCACTTGTTCCAATCGCATGCACTTCCATGTTCATACCCTTTTTCTCTGCCTCCTTTTTTAAAGCGTTTACAACAATTGCGCTGGACATTCCTCCAGAACAAACGAACAAAACCTTCATTTATGAATCCTCCTATACTTATAATTTACTACCCTTCAAATGAAAGGAAGTTTCACTTTACTAACAAGCATATGAAGTAGTAAATGAATTTAGTTATACTGAAAGTAAATTTCATTAAAAATATTTTTCCTATTAAATTAATGTTTCAACATACAATTTTCTCTATTGCAAGGCCAACCTCACCTCGTATATTATCTTAGATAATCATATGATAGGGAGGCGTATACATGATCGTTAAACGTTTATTTATGATATGTTGCATCGTCATCTTGATTATCCCTTTCTCATTCATTTCCCCTCACTCTACTTATGCTGAAGTAACTTCTACGTACAAAAAACACGAATTACGTGCTGTATGGATCGCATCTGTTCTTAATATTGATTGGCCCTCAAAAACTGGCTTACCAATTGAAAATCAAAAACAAGAATTTATTAAATTATTAGACGATGTAAAAAACACTGGTATGAATGCAGTCATTGTACAAATAAAACCAACTGCTGATGCCTTTTATCCTTCCAATTACGGCCCTTGGTCTGAATATATTACCGGTACACAAGGAAAAAATCCCGGATACGACCCACTAGCATTTATGATTGAAGAAGCACATAAAAGAAATATAGAATTCCACGCATGGATTAATCCATACCGAATAACAATGAATCACACTGATATAAATCGATTATCAAATAATCACCCTGCAAGACAGCACCCGGATTGGGTTGTACCTTATGGCGGAAAATTATATTACAATCCCGGTATTCCAGAAGTGAAAAAGTTTATAACTGAAGGTGCTTTAGAAATCGTACAAAATTACGATGTTGATGCATTGCATATGGATGATTATTTTTATCCATATAAAGTGGTGGGTGAACAATTCCCCGATCAAAAAACGTACGAATTATATAATAACGGTAGATTTACAAATATAGAAGATTGGCGACGTGACAATGTAAATGAACTTGTAAGAGATTTAAATACTGCTATTAAACAAGAAAAGTCATATGTGAAATTTGGCATTAGCCCATTTGGCGTATGGCGAAATATAGCTGATGATCCGACTGGCTCTAACACAACTGCCGGCCAAAGAAACTATGATGACCTTTATGCTGATACACGTGAGTGGATACAAAAAGGTTACATTGACTACATCACACCGCAAATATATTGGAATATAGGTTTCACTCCTGCTGCGTATGACATATTAGTAGATTGGTGGGTAAAAGAAACAAATAATAAACCGATCCACCTATACATCGGTCAGGCAGCCTATAAAATTAATAATAACTCTGTCCCCGCTTGGTCTGATCCTGAAGAATATCCAAGACAGATTGCATTAAACCGGCTATATCCTCAAATTAAAGGTAGTATGCATTTTAGCTTAAAAGATATTAATAACAACCCATTAGGAGTGAAAGATATACTCTCAAAAGACATATATAAACATCCTGCATTAGTCCCACCTATGCCTTGGCTTGATCATGAACCACCAAAACAACCTACTTTAAAAGGTGCCATTCCAAGAGATGAAGGGGTTGCTATAGGTATCATTGATAATAGAGAGAATGACTCTGCTTATTACGCCATTTACCGTGTGAATGGAAAAAATGAAGTGGATATACAAAATCCGAAAAATTTACTTACTACTGTAAGAAAAACAAAACTTGGAGAAATTTATGTAGATAAAGCAGTTATTTCTGGTGAGACGTATACGTATGTAGTAACTGCGGTTGATCGATTGCATAATGAAAGTGTTGCATCTAGTCATACTACCGTTACAGCAAAATAACAGGTAATAAAAAACGCCTTAAAGCTAAGTATTATAGCTTTAAGGCGCCTTTTTTATTTATTCTTAAACTTCTCAGTCGCTGCTCTCATCTTCACATTCAAATCGTGATCAATCGAGTCACGAATATCTCGCTCTACTTCTTCCATTTCTTTTTGGAAATTTTGCAAGTAGATTTTTAATTCTTCTTCTTTTTCTGGTCGTTGTGAAGGTGGTAATTGCACCACTAAAGATAGCATCGCTGTTAAATCTTTCATTAAGAACGTTTCGAGTTTATGTTGTTGTTCAAACATACGCTGCTCCTGATAATACGGTAAGGCATTTAATACTGAAATTGTAATTTCATCAACCGTTCGTTGTAATGAAGGATTTATTGAGCGTTTATACGCTTGAATTGTATTTAATGCATCTGGATATCGATCATAAAAATACAATTTATAAAACGATAAGTCTGTCGGTTTTACTGTTTGCTGCGTTTCTTGTCTTAAAAAATCTTTTACTTTCATCGCTGCTACATCAATATCTTCATTAGTAAGCTTTTTCGTCGTTTTTGCCATTACATGTACTTTTTTCTGTTTTTCTTTCGGTAACATTGAGAATACTTGCTCTCTCGTACGTTGACCCGATGCACAGAAAAGCGTGTTTAATATATGTTGTTCTTTCTTTCCTTCCGTACGAATCCAGCGATAAAAGAGTGGATGTTGTGTAAATTCTTGTAGAAACGGTAATGATTTATTCGATAACTTATCTAAAGAATCGTGTGCTCTTTTATATGGCTTCGTCCATGAAAAATACAGTTTACGTCCGAAATATACAACTAAAACAACAACAGTAAAAGCGATTAAAAGTAATGTACCCAATAGTACTAATACGGTTTGAATGAAACTCATTTTTTCACCTCCTCTAAAAGTCTGTTATTTCCTTGGACGCTGAATGAGTTTTTGTTTCATTTCATCATTAAATGTGTCTAGTTCAATAACAAACTTCTTACTTGACTCGATAATACGTTCTGATGATTTCTCAGAAGCTTCAATTGCAGCGAATACGTTTTGGAATGACTCGCGTAATTTGTCCATGCTAATTGCAGGATTTTCAAGAAGTTTTGTTGTTTCTTCTGTATTTTGTTTTAATGCTTGTGAGTTACTTAATACCATGGATTCAATTGCTTCATTTGTTGCATTCACTGCATCAATTGTTTTACGTTGATTTGTTAATGCTAACTGGATAGCAGCAGAAACTGTTACAACGTTTTGCGTCATCGTAATTGCATTACGAATTGCCTCTGTTAACTTTTCATTATTTTTCTTAATAATGTCTACTGATGCGATAGATTGTAATAACACACTTTTCGCTTGCTGCATATTACGTGTACGCACTAAAATCTTTTCTAATGCATCATTAATTAATGGAATATCTCTTTGACGTTCTGGATTTTGTTTCTCAGCTTCCAGCATGCCAGCAAGTTTTTTCCCTAAGTATACTTGCTTATCAAGCGCGTGAATTTTATCGTGTGATTGCTCTTTAAGCATTTCAAGACCAACTGTATCTTCTTGTAAATTATCACGACCAATTAGAAGCGATCTTATAATCTCCTCAATTTGCTTATCTATGGATTGATATTTATGCACGTATGTTTCAAGTGGGTTTTTCTTGAATACTTTAAACATAATTTTCTTCATACCACTTGCTTTTAGTGAATTTGGATCAAGCTCTGATACTACTTTGCGTAATTCTAACAACGTATTTGGAATTTCTTCATTCTTTCCATTCATCATCGCTGTGACAGGACGTTTTAATGCTGATAGCGTTTGTCCTGCTGCTTGCTGTTCTTTATCCCCTAAATCTCCTAGCTGAGACAATACTTTCGATAAATCTGTATTTTGCTCGCTATTCAACTTTTGTACATAAAGATCAGCTTCTTTATTTAATTCATCAAGTTCTTCATCTTTTATTACTGTATCAACTACTACTTCTACATTATTATCTTTCACAATTGATACGGGTTCTTTTTTCTCGAGTTCAGTCAACAAAATCGCTCCTTTATTTATATGTGCGAATTTATGTGCACTATATTTCATCTAATATATTGTATTTCATTTGCAAACAGCCTATATGAAATCAATTTTCAAGAAATACCTGCTTATGCAGTCATTCCCTGTTTCTTACTATCAGTATACCTGTAAACAACATAATTTTCCTCAGACTTAAGACCTAGAGACCGACATGCTCAAGGCGGATTCTTCGTATGTTACGTATATAAATTACGTCCTTCCCATACTACTGCACTCAATCTTTTGACATACACCCTTTTTCAATGTGATAATTATATTACGCTCAATCCTATTTCTTCTTACGCGCTACAAATGCACCATTTTGAAATGCCAATAATACTGTTTCAAACATTTCATCTTCTTCAATCATGTTTATAAACTCGGCTAATTCACTCGCATGAGAAGTAGCATTATCGACAACAAGAAGACCTTTTGGTTGTAAAATGCGTTTTATATGCTCCAGCCACCACATGTATTGCGTACGCTCTGAATCTAGGAAAATAAAATCAAATGAATGATCTAGTTGTGAATCTAAAAATGCCCCTGCTTCTTGATTGTGAACATCAATCCTTTGTAAAAGATTTGCCTTTTCAAAATTGGCAAGTGCCTCTCCCACTCGTTCTGAAGAAAGTTCTACAGTTGTTACATTTCCATTAGTTTCTTCTGCCGCATTAGCTAACCACAATGTAGAATAACCATTAGAAGTTCCAATTTCCAAAATGTTTTTTGCACTACAGCCTTTTACTAAAATTGATAAAAATTGCCCCATCTCACGAGAAATATTCCGTAATTTTTCTTCCCGTGTTTTTTTATTTCGATCATGCTCTTCTCCATATTGTTCAAGTTGAAATAATAATGAATCTAACGTATCCATTCTTTTCATCGCCTTTCCACAGCAATATGATGAAAAAGCTCTCGTTGCCCGTCTACTTTCATTATATGCGAAACGAAAACCTTTTTCTCGTTATATGATAAAGATTTGAAATTTTTTATAGCATATTGTTTCGTTTTTTGGTAAAGTTAATTTCTACGTGCAATTATTCCATTCATACTATTTTTAATTCAATTGCAGTTGTTAAATCATATAAACCTCATTTAAATGAATCGGTATTTCAAATTCAATTAAGCGCCCTTTCCGGACGCATTTTCTTTTGTTTATATAATTTTAGAAGAAAGGATGCTTATAATGAACGTGATTAGCTTAGATGCCGCTCGAAAGCGAAAGCAGCATAAAAAATTAATGATTACTATACCGATTATTTCACGTATTTATGAAGAAGACGGAGAAATTAAATTTGAGGTAGCCGGCGAAAAAGACGTACCTCTTGAAATGTTAGAGAAATAATAAAAAAGACGCACTTCTAAAGAAATGCGTCTTTTTTTATACTATTACATTTAAGTGCATAAGTTTTTCCGGATTAACCATCATATAAATGTTTGAAATTTTTTCATTCTCAAATGTAAATGAAAGCACATAAGTCACCTTATTTTTCACTTTAACAATAACACCTGGGGCACCATTTACTATCTTATAATCAACATCGTACTCTATCGGGAACTTCTTCCCTATTCCAAAGAATAAACGTATAATTCGATCCGCAGAGTAAATTGGATGAATCGCAGTTGTAACTTTACCACCACCATCTGCTTTCAATATCGCATCTGTTTTTAATACTTCTAACATACCTTGCGCATCCCCGCACTGTAATGATGATACAAATTTTTCAACATAAGCAGCCATTTTCTTCGTACTTAATGTTGATTGTTTCGGCTTATCTAATATACTATTTCTTGCGCGTTGAAAGATCTTCCTACAGTTCACACTACTCTTATCAACAATCGAAGCTATTTCTTCATATTCATAACTGAAAACCTCTCTTAATATAAAAACAATCCTTTCTACCTCAGACAGTTGTTGTAAAAGCAATAAATATGCTGTGGAAAGGGATTCTTTCATAACAAATGACTCTGATGGCTCATCGCTTTCTTCTACAAGTGGCTCTGGTAACCACATCCCTACGTACACGTTACGTTTATGCGCTGCCGAACGTAATTTATCAATTGAACGATTTGTCGCCATCTTACACAAATATGCTTTCATATTTTCTATAGACTGAAGATCTTCTATATTATTTAGCGAGATAAATACATCCTGAACGATATCCTCAGCATCCATAACACTCCCAAGGATTCTATATGCTAACGAAAATAATAATGGTTGATACGCTTCATATAATTGCTCCGTTTCCATGATGAACTCCCTCACTTTCTAATTGCTTTAAAATGTGTAATGCTGCACGTTTTCCACTTGCTACTGCAGCATCAGCTAATATTTCATCATGCCCAGTCCAATCACCTGCCACGTAAATACCTGGCATTTCAGGGATATTAGGAGCTGGGTTTTCAACTCGGTTTATATGAGGAAAATCATATACTACCGTTATTTTCGGTAAATATTGCTGTGCAACAACTTCTCTTTTCCAATTTGGATGTAGCAAATCCATTGTACTTTCTAACTGTTCTTTATCTTCATGAGTATGTTTCATCTCTAGTACAGGATTATGGTACTTAATTAAACTCACTGCAATTGATCCATCATCACTTAATTTAGCTGCTCTTGATTGATTCGTGAAAAATATAGGCTGATCTAACCCTAATGCAAATTGATGTGTCGGATTAGGTAATCGTCTTAAACCAATATCTAATGCAGCAACAGTAACCGGTACCGATTGTTCACTCCATCTATGCAAACTTGTTCCTTCCACACCTTTAATTATGTTACAAGCTTCTTTCGGTGGAGTCGTCACAATGACTGTACCCACTTCAAATACCTCATCATCAAAACAATATATTCTTTGTTTATCTTCGTAATGCTCTATTTCCAAAACATTCTTTTTATCCAAAAATTGCACCCCGGCATGATTCGCAATGTCTCTTAATTTTGTTATTATCGTCTCCCAGCCACCATCTACATAAAATACCCCATCTTTTATCGAAAGCTGTATTTGCTTTAGTACAGATGATGCTAATTGTATTGTAGGAGCAAACGTATATGTTGTTGTTCGGCATAGCGCATAAAATATATTGCGAACCATTGGATCTTTTATTTCATTTTCTGCCCATGTAGTTAGGCTCACTTTTTGAACTTTTCTTACATCTAAATTCCCTAAACGAATCATAAGACGTGAGAATTGTACTTTTGCAGACCACGCAAGTAGTGGTGTTGATAAAATTGAGCGGAAATCTGTTGGGATGGTGAATATATCCCCTTTCCATATTCCATGTGCTTTTGTAGATGGAATTCCACCCGGTAGATTCATACCGAGCTCATTAAAAGTTAAAAATGCGGCTCCTCCTCTATATAAGGCGTGTGCACCAAGATTCATACAGATCCCATTTTTATTAATAGTCATCCCTCGACCACCAAAGCGACTGGACTTTTCTAATACAATCACTTTTCTTCCAGCTTTCGCTAAATATATAGATGCTGTTAATCCAGCAAGGCCACCACCAACAATTGCTACATCAAATTTCTTCATAATAAAATCCCTCCTTATCGTTCTACATACAAGACGAACGATTAAGGAGGGATGTGACATGAAAATATATTTTTACTCATCTATTTTATTTCATTATTTTTTTATTCGGTCATATTGCATACGAAATAACTCAATTGCAAATGGTATATCCTCTTCACTCTTTATATAATAACTTATCCATCCTGATTCAGGTAATACGTGATGTGGTTTGACCAATCCTTGTTTTACTAATTCATCCCGCTTTAACTTTGGAAATGGTAAATCAACTAACTTATCTCCATGCAGATGACCAAGTTCTTTCTTGCCATAATTTATTTCAATGCCGCCAAATCGATGCGGTTTTTCAGAGACACCTGCCCAGCCAAGCACTTCATTTCTAATCATTTCACTAAATGACATGAACCTTCACCCCTTATTAATGATTGATGTAATATTAAATTAACACGTTCTTTACTTTTTTCCATCAATCCAAAGTATGAATGGATATACGAATATAGTTTCATCTCAACACCTTTATTTTTTACATAATTAAAATAATTTCAAAGGGGATTTATTCTATTATATAGAATTACTATTAAAAATAATTTTAAGGGACGGATTTATATGAGCGAGGTATTATTACAAAAGGCAAATTATCTACAATCTCATGAATTAAAACGCTTGAAAAAAGCTATATATTTTGCAGAGCAAGCACATGATGGACAATACCGTCAAACTGGAGAACCATATATTATTCATCCTTTCGCAATTACAGAAATACTGCTAAATTATAAAGCTGACATTACAACATTGATTGCTGCTTTATTACACGATGTTGTAGAAGATACCGAATATTCTCTAGAAGAAATCGAATCACATTTTGGTGCGACTATTCGATATATTGTAAATGGATTAACAAAAGGGAAAAAACAACAAGATCAAAACAAAGTATTATACGAAGCAATTAATTTTAAAAAATTACTATTATCCTCTCAACATGATATACGTGTTGGCATTATTAAAGTTATAGATCGCCTTCATAATATAAAAACTTTGAATGTTAAAAAACCCGCGAAACAAGTAGCATATGCGAATGAAACATTAACACTTTTTGCGCCACTTGCAAAGCGACTTGGATTATATACAATCCAGTATGAATTAGAAAATCTTGCTTTTCAATATTTACATAAAGAAAGATATAGCAAGGTACTTAAATTCTTAACGGGATATGTTCCACATCTTCAAAAAAATATAACCGATTTAAGCAAAGGAATTCATTCTTTTTGTGATACTAACCTTTCATTTGAAATAAGCTATGAGTTCCCTCCGATTTATACTGCTTACTCACAATTACAAGAAATACAAAACGTATCAGAGGTTTCACAAATTTGTATTACAACTACAAGTGTACTAGATTGCTATAAAATCCTTGGAATGATACATCAATTATACAATCCAACTATAAACTATTTCGAAGACAATATAGCACTTGAAAATAGCTATTTTAATAACAATTTAAAAACTAAAGTCAATATGAATAATACTGAACAAACAATTATCATTCAAACACAATTAGCAAAAACATTAAAAGATAACGGCATTTTTTCTTTATTAAATAATAGAACTGCAAATGTCCAATCCATATCTTATAAAATAATGAATGATACAATTGTGCATAACAATTTATTAACTACAGATCCAATTGCGTTCCACAATCTAGTATCGTACGAACTATTTGAAAATACCATAACGGCTTATACTTCAGATTTACAGCCTATTTATTTACCAGATGGTGCTACAATTATTGATTTTACTTTCTCTGCATTTCCAAAAATTGCACATAAAATGAAAAATGCAAAAGTAAACGGTATACCTGTTCCACTTAAAACAAAGGTATCTCATTTTGACATCATAGAAATCCATTTTGGTTTAAAACAAAACTTGGCATTAGAGTGGCTAAATTACGCCAATACCGCTAAAGCACAATTAATTATTCAGCAAAAACTATCTTGAATAACAGACCAATACCTCTATGAAAAAGGATTGGTCTGTTATTCAAAATACGAAATACAACCCATATTCTTTATGGCATAGGCAAATTTATTATGATACCAACAAACGCACATAACAAACACTAGACACATATCCTAATTTTATAACCTTACTTACTAATAGAAAGGCAGGTAATACAATTGACTTCTAATATCGACTACACCTCCCCCTCAACTAATTTCACTTATGATTTAAATAAAAGTAATTTTTTTCAGAAAGATGCCCAGAATTATATAAATGTACTTGGCATGAAACAATTAAACACTTTAGAAAACACTTCTTTATTAGATATTTATTTAAGTTCAGGTAATGTTGTAGAACCGCATATTCATCAAAATGCAGCTGAACTTGTTTACTGTATTTCAGGCTCTGCGATTGTTTCTTTACTTAACCCTTTTACAAATCAAATATTAAACTTACCAATAAAACCGGGGCAAGTTGCAAATATTCCACAAGCGTGGTGGCATTATGAAATTGCTACAGCAGATAATACTCATTTATTAGCTATTTTCGATGCCCCAACACCGGAAGTTATTTTTGGTTCTGATATTTTAAGGTTAACCCCTCCTAATATGATGGCTCATACTTACTGTCTCGATGAACAACAATGGAAGCAAGCGGTGTCCCCTATTCAATCCACTACAGTAATTGGTCCCCCAGCAAACTGTAATCAAAATCGCGGAACGATAAACGCTCCAAATCAGCCTCCTAATCCACAACAAAATTTATATTACCAAGATTCGTATTATTTTCCTCTTTACTGGGGATATTAATTTATAATATAAAAAAAATGATTTATCTCCTCGGAAAATACGCAGGAGATTTTTTATTGTATCCCCCATTCCTATTTATTTTCGTAACAATTAATAGAGTACATGCATATAATATTTATATATTTAATTGGAGGTGATAGTACTATGAGTAATTATAACTATCGAAAAAACTACTCTCATAATAAAAATAGTAGTTCATCCGCATCCTCTCAATCCTCAAATTCTCAATCTTCCAATTCCCAATCACAAAGAGACTTAGCCCAGCAAGGCTATGTAAAGAAAAAAGGATGTAACTGTAATAAAAACAAATAGTTTATTATTAATTTGAACAATAACATTGCAACGCTCACGATAAATAAATTACTTCCCTTTTATTCCTTTTATTTAAAAGATGAATTCTATTTTTAATAGAATTCATCTTTTTTATTTATAGATAATTTTTCATATCCTATAACTTATTCCATAAACAATAGATTATAAATCATAAATTTTGATTTTTTTAACAAAGAGTACTTTCTCAATTGATTTATCACCTATCTTTCCATAAAATATAGCCCTTCCTAATACAATTAGGAAGGGCTATATACAAATGCCAGTTCAAATTTCAAACCGACATTATAGCAAACTAGACGATATTAATACCTGCACTTACAAATCCAGCTACTGCAGCTATTGGACTTGCTGCTGTTAATGAAACATATACTAATATCTTATCCCCAGCAACTACTGGAAAATTATAAGCTTGGATTCCTGTTGCTGTAGCACCAACTGCTATTGCAGGAAATGCTGGTGTTAATAATAGAGGTGGCGCCACTGGTGAAAACGTATTACTTGTTGGAGCTGCAACAAATATTTGCATCTGAACTTGAACAGGTGCTAGTGGAGCTAATGCAGCTGTTGCACTAAAGAAACCTGCTAACGACGTAATAATTCCATCACGTGGTGCTACAAATGCATAATCACCTACAATACCTGGCAGTAATGTGAGGTCTCCCCCAATCCCTGGAGATATGCCAGGCTGACTAAATCCAAATCCAAGAAGAGTTCCTGTATTAGCTACTAACGCATTAACTAACGCAGCTGGTGTTGTACCTGAAGCGAACGGAATAATAGCTCCGCCACCTGTTGCTCCTGTTGCACCAGTTAAACCTGTTGCACCAGTTAAACCTGTTGCTCCCGTTGGGCCTGTTGCTCCTGTTGGACCTGTTGCTCCTGTTAAGCCTGTTGCTCCTGTTAAGCCTGTTGCTCCAGTGTCCCCTGTTGGACCTGTTGGGCCTGTTGCTCCTGCCCCCGTTGCTCCTGTTGGACCTGTCGCTCCTGTCGCTCCTGTTGCTCCTGTTGGACCTGTCGCTCCTGCTCCACCACCTGCACCTGTTGGGCCTGTTGGACCTGTCGCTCCTGTTGCACCAGTTGCTCCTGTTGCTCCTGCTCCTGGAGTAGCACCTATTAATTGAGTTAATAAATTTAATAGAAGTTGTAAACTTGCAGGATCAATAATTAAAGAGAAGAAGAATGGTGCAAGAGCACTGTAGAATTGTTGTAATAAAGAAAGCAATTTGCTTATGTCTGGATTAGGAGATTGGAGTACAGTGATAATACTTTGAATTAATTGTTTTAAGAAATTTCCTTCTGGAGAAGGTGCTAATTCATTTAGTAAGTTCAATAGCTGAGTAAACAAATTGAGTAAAGCTAATCTGTTTGCATCACTTGGATTTGCAAAAAACGCTGCAATTGCCGAAATTAAAGAGTTTAGTAAAGTAATTAATCTACCTAATTGCTCACTAGTAATTGGAACTGTTTGTGGATTGTTACAACATTCTGGAGTGAACACAATCGGATTATTGCAGTTGTTATGACCAAAACAATTGTTATGTGACATTTATTTCCTCCTGACTTGTCTTATAGTTGAGTGTTTTCCTATTCTAAGAACTATAAAAGATCCGATTGAAAAAAATAATTGAGTTATTTTTTTCATTTAAGATAGGAAACATGAATGATAATTAAACTTGAAAGCTTAATTTAATTATGTTCATGACTCACATATTAATTATATGTTTTTAATAATTGACTGCTTAGATTAAACACCTAAACTTAAGAGTTTATTTTATTTTTCCACGTTTATCTCTTAGGTCCAAAAGCACATATTGATGTGCATATAAAAACTCCCATTATCCAATAGCATACGCTCCATAAGTAACAATGCTACCTTTACTAAAATTGTGCTCCTTCTATTATCATGAAGCCGTTTCTATTATCAAAAACTTTCATACAATATATTGGACAAGTTATCCCATACATTGTTCAAAAATAGTTTAGGGAGTGAAAATTAATTGCCAATTATTCAACCATTTATGGCATCTAGAAGATTCACATCTACACTAGGAGCTGGAACCGGAACTGGTGCAGCTTTCGCAATTGCTGCTACAGCTTGTTTAAACGATGCTGGTACTACTGCAACTGCTTTTCCGACTTTTACGTATTACAACTTATATGTAAACGGCATTCTTCAACCTAGTGTGAACTCCAGTGTTACTACTGGACCTACTGGTGCTATTACAATTCCTGGCGGAGATGCATTAGACGGTGGAATTCCAATTACAATCGAATTTATCGTCACTTAGTTTTAACTACTTTAATGTAGAGCAAAAAGACAGATCCTTTTTATTTAAGAATCTGTCTTTTTTAATTAATGATGATAAATTGTAAAATAATTGAAGAACCTTGTGATGGTGGTTGATTATCTAATAAAGTTAGCTGACCAGTACTAACCTGATATAATGGTTGTGGTTGAAGTATTCCATTAATAAACAAATTAATGTACGAAACCTCATCAGGAGATAATATGTGAGTTGTACCATATTGAGCTAGCCCATCTGAATCTGTATATATAAGTTTTTCTCCATCTGAAAAAGTGTAAAATAATAAATTAGTTGTTGTTATGGGGCCAATAACGCCAGTTGGACCTGTTGACCCTGTTGCTCCCGTTAATCCCATTGCTCCTGTTGTTCCTGTTGATCCCGTTACTCCTGTTGATCCCGTTGCTCCTGTTGCTCCTGTTGCTCCTGTTGCTCCTGTTGCTCCTGTTGTTCCTGTTGTTCCTGTTGCTCCTGTTGTTCCTGTTGCTCCTGTTGTTCCTGTTGCTCCTGTTGCTCCTGTTGCTCCTGTTGCTCCTGTTGCTCCTGTTGCTCCTGTTGCTCCTGTTGCTCCTGTTGCTCCTGTTGCTCCTGTTGCTCCTGTTGCTCCTGTTGCTCCCGTTGCTCCCTTTGTGCTTCAGATGGATCTGTTGATCCTGTTGCTGCCTTTAATCCCATTGCTCCTGTTGTTCCTGTTGATCCCGTTACTCCTGTTGCTCCTGTTGCTCCTGTTGCTCCTGTTGCTCCTGTTGCTCCCGTTGCTCCCGTTGCTCCCGTTGGAATATAAATTGGCGGAAGAACCGGAAAAGTAGGTCCAATATTTTCTGGTCTTACCATACCTTTATTCAAAGATAATTTTTCATTGCTATTCAATTTACTACCTCATTTCACATTTTGTTTACTAATTAACAAAATAAAACCTCTATCATTTTAGAAAAATTACATAACTACTTTTTCATACTCAAATGATTTTACATAAAGTAAACTTTTTACCGTTACTACAACTAGTAGTATTAATATAATAAAATGATAGTTCCATTCCAAAATACTAAATCGCTACTATTAAACTCTTCGACTCCACTTTCCGGATCTATTTTTCCCCCCGCATTAGCAACTTCAAATTATAATAATAATTTAATAATTAATTTAACTGCTGGTAATACAATTTCACTTCAACCATTCGGCCTATTATCAAAAGTTAATTTAGTTGGAGGTGGTTCAACAGGTGCCTCTTTAACAATTATACGAATCGATTAAAAAATGATTCGTTCTTTTTATAATAATCATTCTTAAATGCTAAAATAGTAACTACTAGGTCATTCCTTTAGTTTATATTTTAATAACTTCACGAAAGTGATTATGCAATAAGAAACACTTTGTACTATATTCATAGTACAAAGTATCTATACTAAATTTTCCGTATATACATTATCAATTTACACTCCTCACTACTAATGTTACATTGAATTTGAAGATAGTTTCTCAAATGCGAACCATCTCAAAACATATTTGAGAAACATACTCCAATCCTATACGCGAGAGCAACACTATGTTGACACTCAAATGAGTGTCTTTTTTTGGATTATAATAAATAAAAACCATCTCTTATAGATGGTTTTATCATTACGCCTTTCTTTATTTTTAAGGCAGCTGTAAATTTATGAAGTTGAATAATAAATGGTCATACTTAAACGAGTTAGCGTTCTTCCAAAATTATGATAGGAATGCGGTCTATCCGCCTTAAAGCGAATTGCATCCCCACTATTTAATCTATATTGACAATCATTTATTTCAATTGTCAATTCCCCTTCAAACACCGTTATAAATTCTTCGGTCCCTTCTTTATGGCCTTCCGAACTTAATTTTCCTTCTGCTTCAATTTCAACGGAATAAATTTCAAAGTTCCTATCATCTTGGAAAGGAAAAGAAGGATACACTTTATATCTTCCATTGTCTTCAGATAATACTTGAATATCATTTCGTAAAACAACTTTCGTATCCGGTTGCGGATTATTGATTAAGGAAGTAAAAGACACTTTCAAGCCATTCGCAATTTTCCATATCGTTGTTAATGTTGGACTTGACTCTCCTCGTTCAATTTGTCCAACCATCGTTTTACTCACACCTGTTAATTGGGAAACCTTTTCTAAACTTAATTTTTCCTTCTCTCGTATTGTCTTTAAATTTTTCGCCAAAATAAGTTGAATTTCTTCCATAAGAAACACTCCTAAAATATATACAATATAACGACCGTTATGTATAATAAAAAGCACACGTTATATTGTTCTTTTCGGTCATTATAACATACAAAAAAATAGGGGGTTTTGAAATGCCTATATTTTCTTTTTTATTATTTGTTTTTATAAGTAGCTTCACACCCGGACCTAACAATTTTTTAGCTATGACATACGCTAATCAACGTGGTTTAAAAAGGAGTATGCAATTTTGCTTCGGAGTGGCTTTCGGTTTTTTCATCCTCACTTCCTTATGTAGCTTCTTTAATATTGTCCTAATTAATATTCTACCCACAATCGAATTTCCTTTAAAAATCTTTGGTGTAGCATACATGCTATATTTAGCTTTTAAAATACTCACTAGTAAAGCTAGTACAGATCCCGATGAAAAGTATAATAAAAATTTATTTACAGTAGGGATTTTTCTTCAGTTTGTTAACCCTAAAGGGATATTATTCGGACTAACTGTAGTATCAACTTTTATTCTCCCTTATTACAATTCATATTCAAGTTATCTACTTTTTTCATTATTTCTCGGTGTAGTCGGGTTAATGAGTACATTTAGTTGGAGCTTATTTGGTTCCATGTTTCAAAAACTATTATTAAAACATACAAAATCATTTAACATCATCATGGCCGTTTTATTAGTTTTCAGCGCTATTTCAATTGTAATCAATTAAATTCAGATTCTAAATTCTTTTCTTATTAAAAGTATGTTTTACAAATATAGCTGATATGTTCAATGAACATCCTACTTACATGTATTACTTAGTTTTAAGCCGGAATAAAAATTAAAAAAGAGGATTATTCATTATAAGTAATCCTCTTTCTCAGGCCGATTGTTTGTAAATATTCTGTTCCACTAAACTCAAATTTTTACTTAACTTCATACCACCAGCCTCTACGATCAAGGTAATCCGTCATTCCTTTAAGTTGCGCATCCGAAGTTGGTTCAGAGATAAAATATATTAGACCATCAGATTGTAAGATGAAGTTTGCTGTCATTTTTAGGGACGTTAATGCTCCCATTACATCCGGTGTTTCATACGGTGAAAAAGCTCCTGATTGAATGATATTTTTTTTAGATGGCGGAGTTGTCCCACCAGATTGACCAGTTAATGCATAAACAATTGAATTTGCAATCTTATCTAGATTCCATTTTGCCATATCTGCTTCATTATCGATAAATCCAAGTTCAATTAAGATTGCAGGTGCTTTCGTATTCGCTAACACATAAAGGTCAAATCGTTCCTTTCCTCCACGATTTGACCAGCCAATATCTTTTGAAAGTTGTTCTGCTATCTTTGCTAATGAAGCTTGTTGATCATAGTAAAGTACTTCCACTCCATTAGCTTTCGTATCATATGAATTTAAGTGAAATGAAACTACTAAGTCTACATCATGTGCGTTTGTTTTTGATACGATATTATGTAAATTTTGTGCCTGCGTTGTCCCTACCTCATCAGTATCATCATAAACTGTATGCCCTAATACTCTTAATTTAGCAACAACTGCATCCTTAACTTGGCGATCCATAATGTGTTCTTTCCGATTCCCATAATTCGCGCCTTGTACAATACTGTTATGACCTGCATGTAAACTATATCTAGCCATTTTTCACCCCCCCTTTTTTATTAATATATTCAAAGCTAGTCTTATTGTCCGGTTAAATATCCAGTACAACACTTACAAATAATAAATAGGGCGCTAATCTATTTTTTTATGCATAAATCAAAAATAATACCCTCAATCCATACTTTAAGTTGCGGCCTCTGCTTTTTATCATTTATTTTAAAATCTTTTTATAATAATACAGAAAAATACGCTATAATATAAGTTATTGTTCTTTAGGAGGGGTTTAATGGCTGATAAGTATAAATTTTTAATTCTTGTTGTTACAGCATTTTTTTCTTTCTTTTCCTTAATAAAAGATTTCCGTAACACTTCAAAATGTTTCTTTTGGGGAAGCTTTGCAATCCTAACAAGCTTTATATTATTATTAACACATGCTTTAGAGTTAACTCCAATACTTCTCCATTCAGCCCAGATTGCTCTTGAGATTATTACAATACCTCGTAAATTATTGTTCCCGTCTGGCACTGAAGTTGCTAGTATTTGCTAACAAAGTATTTTCATTTTCTTGTGCATGCCAAAATATATTTTGGCAAATTTGACACACATTTATATCAAACAAGCATATTTTAATGTATAGTGACTATCTAATAATACAAATTTTAAATTTTTATAAGGTCTTTTTATTTTTAATTAAAAATCTACAACATTCTAAAACAGTATGCACATAATATCCTCAATTCCCTTTTTCGACATGAAACTTGTCTCAGAGCGCCTTTAACAGCGCTCTTTATCTTTTAAAAAAGACTATATTAAAAATTAACACCTACAGTCACAATAACTATTTACTATTTTCAAAATAAGTTGCATTAATAATATAGAAATGAAATACGCATAAAAATTATTACTTTACTATTTCTTTAAACATACTAGTGAGGTGATTTTGATAGGTTATCAAAACAAAGATATATTCATTAACTTTCCGCTTTTAGATATTAACCGTATTATTCTCCCACATTCCCCTACTGGACCTACCGGGCCTACTGGCTCTACTGGCTCTACTGGACCTACCGGGGCTACTGGACCTACTGGCTTCATTGGTTTCACTGGTTCCACCGGACCTACTGGGGCTACTGGCTGTACTGGGGCTACCGGTTCCACCGGACCTACTGGCTCTACCGGTTCCACTGGCTCTACCGGTTCTACTGGCTCTACTGGGGCTACCGGTTCCACCGGACCTACTGGCTCTACCGGTTCCACTGGCTCTACTGGCTTCACTGGTTCCACCGGGCCTACTGGCTTCACTGGTTCCACCGGGCCTACTGGCTTCACTGGTTTCACCGGGCCTACTGGCTTCACTGGTTTCACCGGGGCTACTGGTTCCACTGGATCTACCGGGGCTACTGGTTCCACTGGGCCTACCGGGGCGGCTAGTGTAGGATTAACAAACTATCTATATGTTTTTGATACTACTAACCAAACAATTGCAGTGGGAAGTAGTGTTACTTTTAACACAAATGGACCTATAACAGGAACTGCCCTTAGCCACATCACAGGTACTGGAAATATTATAATTAATACACTAGGAACATATGTAGCAGAGTTTCAATTACAAGCTTCTCGTGAAAACCAATTCTCCTTTGCACTAAATGGCACACCAATTCCAGGTGGGCGCTTTGGTACAGGGTCACCACATACAATCAATCAAGGTACTGCTGCTTTTACCGTAACAGTTGTTCCTTCAACATTGACTTTAATAAATAACACCTCTTCAACAGGTACTGTCACTCTCTCAAATAATGATGGTGGCTCTTTAACAAATGTATCTGCAAGTATAAGTATTTTTCAGGTCGGATAATTAATTTGGTTAGAAAAGTAATTCATAAAGTTTACAAATATAAAAAATGAGGTTTCTCTTTTCTAGAGAAACCTCATTTTTTATATTAAATTTTAAACTGACTCGTATACAGATCAAAGTAAAACCCTCTATCTTCCATGAGAGATTCATGGTTCCCTTTTTCTAAAATACTTCCATCTTTTATAACAAGGATTTGATCTGCTTTCTCAATCGTTTTCAGTCGATGAGCGATTACGAAACTTGTTCTACCTCTCATTAAATTGTTTAGTCCTTCTTGTATTTGTAATTCTGTTCTCGTATCAATATTAGAGGTTGCTTCGTCGAGAATTAATATATCTGCATCTGCTAAAATTGCCCGTGCAATCGCAAGAAGTTGTTTTTGTCCTTGACTTAAATTCGATCCTTCTGAAGCAATTTTCGTTTCATATTGATTCGGTAAATGTTTTATAAAAGAATGTGCAGATGCTGCCTTAGCTGCATTGATTACTTCTTCATCACTAGCATCTAATCGACCATAACGTATATTATCCATAATCGTCCCAGCAAATAAATACGTATCTTGTAAAACTACTCCTATTTTACTTCGCAACGAATTCATATCATATTCTTTTATGTTTTTTCCATCAATATGAATTTGACCTTGCTGTATATCGTAAAAGCGCGTTAGCAAATTAATGATTGTTGTTTTGCCCGATCCAGTTGGACCTACTAAAGCAATTGTCTCCCCTGGCCGCGCTTTAAGACTCACTTCTTTTAAAATCGTTTTATTTTCCTCATACCCAAATGAAACATTCTCGAGTGCAACATGTCCTTGTAAATTTTGTACAACGAATGCATCTTTTTTATTTTTGATTTCCGGTACTTCATCCATAATTTCAAAGACACGTTCCCCACCAGCAACTGCTGCTTGAATCGTATTCATTAAAGTTGCGAATTGACTGAGTGGTCTTGAGAATTGACGAGAATAATTAATAAAAGCTGCAATGACACCTACTGTTGTCATTCCATTTAAAACCATTACTGACCCAGTCCCAATTACAAGTCCCATACCTAAATTGTTAATAAAGTTCATACTCGGAAAAATAAAAGCTGAAAATGTATCCGCCTTCGTTGCAGAAACTCTTAGCTGTTCATTAATTTTATTGAAATTTTGTACGGTTTCTTTTTCTTTCCCATATAACGTTGTAACATCCGCACCTGTTATAGCTTCCTCAATAAATCCATTTAATTCCCCTAAATCTTTTTGACGCTTTGCAAAGTTTTTACCACTATAAGCAACTAATTTTTTTGTAACGAAAAACATAATAGGTACTGTAATTAAAGTAACAATCGCTAAAATCCAATCTAATGCGAACATCGCAATCGTCACACCTATAAAAGTTAGCGCTGATGAAATAATTTGTACAACACTTTGTGTCAACGCTTGATTTAAATTATCTATATCATTTGTTACACGACTCATTAAATCCCCTTGAGAACGTACATCAAAGAACCGTAAAGAAAGCGTTTGGATTTTCTCAAAAATATCTTGTCGTATTTTTTGTATCGTTTTTAATGCAACATTAACCATTACAAATGTTTGTAACCAAGTTAATAATACTGTTACAGCATAAATCGCGATAAGTATCAAACACATTCTCGCCGTACCGCTTAAATCTTTCGGTACAATATATTGATCGATAATTACTCCCATTAAATACGGACCTAATAACCCAAGTAACGTCGTAACAAACACTAAGAATATAACGAACGTAAGGGCAGCCTTTTGGTAGCCCATATAGTTCCATACTCTCATCACAGTTCCTTTCGTATTTTTAGCCTTCCCCATCTTTGGTGAGTTACGCCCACCTTTATTAGCAAATTGTCCTTGAAAATTACGCATGTTCTTTCCCACCTTCTTTATATAAATTACCACCTTGGGAAAGATAGATTTCTTTATATACCTCACATTGTTCTAACAGTTCTTCATGTGTACCATCACCAACTAATTCACCGTTATCTAAAACGAGAATTTTATCTGAATCTATTATAGATGAGATTTTAGAAGCGATTAATAATGTTGTTGTTCCTATATACTCTGTTCTTAATGCCGATTGAATGTTAGATTCTGATTTTGCATCCACTGCTGATGTAGAATCATCTAATATAAGAATGGATGGCTTTCTCACAAGCGCCCTTGCAATTGATACACGTTGTTTTTGGCCACCTGACAAATTCGTCGCACCTTGTGTTAAATGATATTGATATGAATCTTCCAGCTTGTTAATAAACTCAGTCGCACAAGCTGATGAAGCTGCTACTTTCAATTCGTCATTTGATGCATCTTCTTTACCGTAACGTAAATTCTCTTCTATGCTACCAGAAAACAACAATGCCTTTTGAGGTACAAACCCGATTGACGCACGAAGTTTTTGTAAATCATACGCCTTAACATTTATTCCATCAATGCATATTTCTCCTTGATCAACATCGTATAAGCGCGGTAATAATTTTGCTAAAGTAGATTTACCACTCCCTGTAGAACCAATAATCCCTATTTTTTCACCTTTACTTATGCAAAATGAAATATCTTTTAAAACATATTCATTATTTTTCGTGTAACTATAACTAACATTTTTAAATTCAATTTGTCCCTCAATTTGCTTAGGTGCAAGCGCATTTTTTGGGGTCATAATATCAACGTCAGTATTTAAAACTTGCTGTACACGATCCGCTGACGGAAATGCTCGCGCGATTTGCATAAATACCATACTTATAGACATAAGTGACATTAAAATAATATTCAAATAGTTTATAAACGCTAATATAGCCCCTACTTGAAGGGTCCCATTAAATACTTTCTCTCCACCAACCCATAACGTTGCGACAATTCCGCCACTTACAACTAACATAATGATTGGCATCATTAAGGAAATAAGCTGCACCGCTCGAATATTTATCTTCGTTAAATTTGTATTGACATTTCCAAACTGATTAATTTCATATTTTTGTCTTACATACGCTTTAATCACACGTACTCCAGATAAATTTTCTTGTAACTTTGTATTCACTTTATCTAATGCTTCTTGCACTTTTCTGAACGTCCCGCTTGCTTTACTCGCAATGAATATAATCGCAAGTAATAAAATTGGAACGACTACGAGTAATATAGGAAATAACTCACGCGCTGTCATAAAAACAATTATTATACTTCCGATAAATAACAAAGGACCACGAACAAGAACACGTAATGTCATCGTCATCGCCGATTGAATAGAAGTAATATCATTTGTCACAATTGTTAATAACTTTCCAGTTCCAAACGAATCACGATTTTCACTAGAAAATGTTTCTATTTTCGCAAACACATCTTTTCGTATGTCAGTAGCGAAATTAACAGCTGCTTTTGTAGAATACATCATACACCCAAGTCCTCCAACTAAACCGAGTGCTGCAGCTCCTATCATAAGAAGTCCCATTTTTATTACATAATTCATATCCCGATTTGCTATCCCAACATCAATAATATGTTGCATAATAGTCGGTTGAATTAAGTCCATCGCAACCTCAAGTACCATAAATAGTGGTCCAATAATAGCGAAGAACATGTATGGTTTTAAATACTGTAATAATTTGCGAAATGATTTCATACATAATCTCCTTTTCCCATGAAATTACCACTGAATAATTCATATCCCCCCTTATTTAAGCGATATAGTTTGTAATTTCTTTCTTACTTTTATTATATTATGTAAATTAATATTTAACATTATTAAATGATAATCATTAATGACTTTTCGGTCAATAAATGTGCTTTGTATTATATAAATACAAAAACCGCATTCTTAATAAAAAGAATACGGTTTTTTATCTATATTTTTTCAGTTGTAAAATTTAAAAACTCAGTCTCAAATCCATTATTTTTAGAAGGACTACACGTGTAAAAGCCTATTTTAATAGGCCCATTTCCTATATCCTCCATCAAATGAGCGATTCTTATTTGTTCCCATTGGTGGATCTTCTTCACATATATTGTATAATCACCACGTTTACGAACAATTCGAAAACGAAGTTGCTCGTTAGCTAATTCTGTTGGAAAGTCTTGTGTGGACCAATCGGAATATCCATTATTTGTTACGACAGCTCCTAAATGAGATGGACCATCTGGAATATATTCTAATGAAGTTTTCAACCAACACTTTTCCGAAATCATAACAAAAAGACCCGCTTGATCGAATTTTGAATTTGGATTCATACGCAATTGAACTTCAGCTTGAAAGTCTGCCATCGTCTCTGTATAAAATACATGACCATTCATTACTTCGAATCCATAATGTGTTTTAAGCCAAAAATCTGTTTCGGCTTTCGAGCGGACAATAAGCGCATGATTGTTATTAAGCTTATAATATTCAGGTACATTCATTATAGTAAGTTGCTCAATATGTTCTGGTATATGTGATATTTTCATAGTTCCTCCATAATAAAGCATCTATATGCACATTTAAAATTCTACTAATACTGGGAATTTATAACCTTTTAAATCCAACTCTCTATTACTTCGAACCATTAAATACTTACTTGACTGTAATTCTTTAAACTGTACATCCTCAACCCCTAATTGATCTGGAGAGAAGTAAAATTCGATTTCTGTAAATCTTTCAGCAATTTCCCCGCATATTTCATCTAAAACTGGAATTACTGGTGCAAATACTCCATATAATTTCAACTTTTCATTATCTACTTCATACACAATTAGAGTATCTAGTTTCTCTGAATAATACAATTTTTCATTCCATTTCGAATCATACATATTCAAATAAAACGAAGGATGGAAGTTTAATGTTGAAAAATTATTTGAAAGTCTTTGGCTACTTTCTATAGTTTCATGTATTAACTTTCTATCCTCTTCCATATAATAATCTAGCTCTCTAAGTGAGAAATCATTATTATTCTTTTGATCATATGGAATAGTCATCAAATATTCCTGCACAACTTTAAAACCAAATGATGCATATAGTTCAGGTTTTTCCGTAAACAATAATATACATTCACATGTCTTATCAATTTCTTCTATCATTTTACTCATTAATTGTGTCATGAGTCCTTGTCTACGAAAATTAGGGTGCGTCATTACCGATTGAATGGCCGCTGCATTTATTCTTTCACCATTTACTAGCAATGGTAGCGAGAATGCCGCAACATTTGCAATAGCTTTATCGTCATGTAAAAATGTTAAAGCTTTGTATGTATCATCCCAATAACCTCTCTCTGAAAAATCATTCAATGTTTGAATTGTAATTCCAAACACTTCTTCAAATAAAGGAAATAACTGCTCTCTTTTCGGTTCTTCTAAAAGAAGTTTTTCAAAATTTTCAACATTCCCCATGTTGTCCCTCCATACGTTAATTCCATCCAATTAGATATAGTTGTAGAACCTACCCTTAAAGTAATAGGTCTTACCAATCAATATACTATCATAAAATATAAAAAAAGAGTCTAATTAATTTTATGTTTTGACTATTCGAAAATAAGTCGAATAAAACAATATTAGGATTTTTGGATATTAATGAGTTTATTATATAAAAATAGTGCTTTCTACTTCGTTTTTACTCATAGAAATACACCATTTATAAAAAAATATTTTTTATTATTTTTTCCCTTCCAGTCTCTCCTTCGTATTAATTTTTTCTCCACTTATACGCTTTTCAAAAGACTTTCTCCAACTACTTGAAAGCGCATTTACTTCTAATATCCTTTTTACCCCTTCAATATTTTGCTTTTCCTTGTGCATGATACGGTTAGCAAACGCTATTGAAACACCTTTTGGATCAGACTGTAGTCTTTTTAAAGTATCGACTGATGATACCCATCCTTCTTTTAATACACGAAAATAAAATCCTGTATATCCTGTTTCTTGAAAATATAGTGGTAACTTTGGAATATTATATTTTTTTGCTAATTTAAAACAAGGTTGCCTTGGTTGTGTTACCTGCACGATTGCCTGTCCAAGCTCAAACGTATCACCAATACAAACATCCTCTTCGCGCATACCACTAACTGTTATATTTTCTCCGAAAGCCCCATATACAAGATTTTGATTCAACTCTTTTTCCCAGTATGGATAGTGATCACCAGTATAAACACAAACTGCTTTATCTACTCCTCCATGATGAACTAAGTCAGCTTGTCCATCCCCATTAAATTTTACAAAAGATAAATATACTGGTTCCTTTACTTGTTTCTTATTTATGCCTGTATGAATTACTTTTCCGCCGTATGTAACCTCTTTTGGTAATCCTATATTTAAAGATAATAATTGAAATTCATTAGCCATTCTATTTCCTCCTTTAAAGGTGTTACATGTATTTTCTCTTGGTTAATTTTTACAACCCTCTCTGTTATATAAAGATGATTATATAACCTCTAAAATCATTGTTCAATTCAATTATTTATATAATAATGATAGGTATAACCTATTATTATACTTGAGGTGATTCCAATCGAATTACGACAACTTGAATACTTTTTAGCTGTTTCAAAAGAATTACATTTCACAAAAGCAGCTGAGAAATTAAATATTTCACAGCCTTCACTAAGTCAACAAATACGTGCATTAGAGCATGAAGTAGGAATGCCACTTTTCGATCGAATTGGTAAAAAAATATCTTTAACTGAAGCAGGGAAGATTTTATTATTACATAGTAAAACTATTTTTCATGAAGTCGAACAAGCTCGTTCAGCTATTCAAGACCTAAACGGATTACAGCAAGGTTCTTTAACAATAGGGGCTTTGTTAACCGTCGTAAATTATTTACTACCGACAGCTATTTTAAATTTCAATAATTTATATCCCAATATA
This sequence comes from Bacillus sp. BD59S, assembly GCF_007363175.1. Lineage (NCBI taxonomy): Bacteria > Bacillati > Bacillota > Bacilli > Caryophanales > Bacillaceae > Bacillus > Bacillus sp. BD59S. The sequence continues at coordinate 2,159,525 of NZ_CP034686.1, read as the reverse complement.
GAGCTTTCTGTATTAGGGCTTCGTACTGGAGATATTCGTGGAAAATTATTACAAAACGAACTAGATATTGGAATTACATTTCTCCCGGTGCAAGATAAAGAGATTATCTCTATCCCTCTATACAAAAGCGACCTTACATTAGTCGTGCCCACTGGTCATCGATTGGCTCAACGTAATCATGTATCTATTGCTGAATTACAGAACTACCCTTTAATTCTTTTACCTAAAAATTTCTTTTTAACCGAACTAATTACATCTCATTGTCAAAAATTCAACTTTAAACCAAGACCAATTTTAGAAATTAGCACGATGGAATCTTTAATCCAAATGGTTTCCAAAGGAATGGGAATTACAGTTTTACCCAAACCATATATAGACTTTTTACAAAATAAAAACATTCAAGCTATTAAAATAGAAAACCCTACTCCAACAATTGAAATAGGACTAATTTATAGAAAAGATAAGTATATGTGTGCTGCAACTCGAGAATTTATTGAACAACTAAAAAGCACCGTACGTTCTTTCTAAAAATAAACAAAAGAGATTATCCTATGAAACCATTTCACAACGATCTAGTAGAATAATCTCTTTTCAAAACAAAGTAAACATTATATTTAAACTCTTTTAAATTTTAATGTATCTTTTTAGATATTGGAATATATTTAGTAAAATATGCACCAACTAGCAATAATACAATTGAAAATAACCAAGTTAAAGCACCGCCAAAATGAAACGAATATGCAAACATATTTAAGATTGCGAGTGAAAAGAAGCAAATAGAAGTTAACGCACTTTTCAATCCTTTTATCCCGGATTTTTTTCTCTTTTGATAAGCCATATACATCGCAATGACAAGAAAAAAGATAAGAACAAATGGTAAAATAGCTTTTAGCATTTGTAATCCCTCCAGTATAAATGCACTCTTCATATTACCATCTTATCCCATTTATCTTTTAGGAATCAATTTTTTCTTGTCTTCCCTCCAAAAGTCAGTATAAGTTTTATTTTTAAAGTTCACGTTCACCTCAGAAAACGGCATGCTTCCTCCAACTTTCAATGAGTACCAGTCGTTTAAAAGTGGTGATCCAAAACAAATCTTCATTGTACGATCATGTAAATCGAATAATACAGAATGTAAAGTTCCAAACCATTCTTCATAATTATGTACTGTCAGCCCAGTAGGATACTCTTTTTCTACTAATCCTTTTAAAGACTCCAGACTCACTAGTTCATTTCGATTTAAATATTCATGCAATGTGTGGTATCTGTTTGTAGATTGTTCTAATCTTCTATTACTCAGTTTTTGAATAGGTAAACTAATTGCATGGTTTGTTGAGACGATAAAGTCTTGGCTTTCCTCATCAATTGAAGTTATTGATTTATACCCGTCAAATATTTCAATACGCGCTGCGTCTAATGGATCTGCTACAATTAGATTAATATTACTTGCTATTGGTATTTCATCTATTAATGATTTCGCCTCCTGCACATTTTTGCATTTCTCCAATAACACTCGAATGACCGCAAAACATTGTAAACCCCTTACTGCTGGCTTTCTTAAACCCGCAATATTTCCTACCGGTTGGCCACATGCTGAAAATGTAACAGATAATCCATGCTCATTAACTCCTTCCGTTCGGCCAAAATATTGAGTAGAAAAGCCACTATGTGCATACTCACCTTCAACATGAGTTGAACAAAAACGCATATCATCTATTTTTGGTGACAAATCATAATTTCTTAATACATATGTGTGTTTTGAATCTGTCTTTTTAGGTAATACCACACAATGACTACATCCTGCTTTTAATAACGTTTGATAATAATACATCATATTTTTAGTAGGAATTTTCAACACTTCACAAAAACCTTCAATTTCTTCATTAATTCCAGAACAATATTGATTTAATATATTTCTAGATTCTGTCCAATGGTTATGCGATATTAAGTTTTCTTGCTCTATAAATTGCGGAATAAGAAAAGGATGTTGTTCCACAAATTCACCTTGTTGCTTACCAATTTCATAATGACTTCCTTTGAGCGATGAAAAATACCCCTTTACTTGATACATTTAATTCCCCCTTATTGAATTTATCCATATCGTACCAAATAAATTTTATAAATTCTTGATGTTTTTTACTGTCTTTCAAATCAAATGCGGCTGGGATAAAGTAAAAAATTATAAAAATAAAAACTAGGAAACTGTAATCATTAACAGTTCCCTAGTTTCCTTAATACTAAATGATTCCCTCTTCCACCATCGTTTCTGCAATTTGAACCGAGTTCCACGCCGCACCTTTTAATAAATTATCGGAGACAATCCAAAGATGGAATCCGTTTGGCATATCAGGATCTTTTCTAATTCTTCCGACAAATGTATCTATTTTCCCTTCTGCATTTAATGGCATTGGATACAGCTGTTCACTAGGGTTATCTTGCAAAATAACACCTGGTGCATCAAGCAGTACTTCTTTAATTTCTGCAACAGTTACTTCTTTTTCAAGTTCTATATAAACCGCTTCTGAATGACCTGATACAACCGGAACGCGCACACAAGTAGCTGCCATTTTCAAGTTGGGGTCTTCTAAAATCTTTTTTGTTTCTTGAATCATCTTTACTTCTTCAAAGGTGAAATCATTATCCGTAAATATATCTACTTGAGGAAGTACATTAAATGCAATTGGATAATGTTTTTTATCTTTTTTCGCTGGTAATATAGTACTCTCCACTTCTTCACCTGCAAGTATTGACTTAGCCTGTTCTTTTAATTCTTGAATCGCATGGATACCAGAACCCGATACAGCTTGATAAGTTGAAACGATAATTCGTTCTAATCCGAATACTTTTCGTATTGGCTGAAGAGCTGTTACCATCTGTAATGCTGAACAATTCGGAACTGCTATTATACCTTTATGTTCCTTTAAAATGTGCGCATTTACTTCCGGAACAACAAGAGGTACATCAGGTGCCATTCGGTATTCACTAGTGTTGTCAATTACGATTGCACCGCTAGAGACAGCTTGATTTACAAATTGTCTAGAAACTTCTCCCCCAGCGCTAAAAAAGGCAATATCTACCCCTTCAAAGCTATTTATTTTTGCTTCTTGTATAATGATCTCTCGCCCTTTAAATTGTACTGTCTTACCAGCCGATCTTTTTGACGAAAGTAACGTAACTTCAGCTATATTAAACTTTGTTTCTTTTTCTAACAGTTCAATAATTTTCTGACCTACTGCACCCGTAGCCCCAACAACAGCTACATGATAGCCCTTTTCACTCATCTTTTCTCCTCCAATGTTAATTGAATAAATATTTCTACAATTTCATTTTATAAGGAATTTAATCATTTGGAAAATTGAAATACGTGATATAATCATTCACAAATCATGATAATAAAAGAGGGATTGTTTATGGAAATCAGACATGTGAAAACTTTTTGTGCCATCGTTAAGTATGGTAGCTTTTCTAAAGCTGCTCATGCGTTAGGTTATGCGCAATCTACTGTAACAGCGCATATGAAAGCATTAGAAAACGATTTACACCTCCCTCTTTTTGATCGATTAGGGAAAAAAATACTTCTTACAAAAGCAGGTCATCAATTTCATCCTTATGCTTTAGAATTACTTGCAATTTATGAAAAAGCGCAAGAAATCCCTCAAAATACCGATCAATTAGAAGGTACATTAAGTATTACATCAAACGAATCATTAGCAGTCTACCGTTTACCACAATTATTACGTACTTACAAACAGAAAAATCCGAAAGTAAATATCGTACTTGAAACAAATACAAATGAACAAGCAGTACAAAAATTACGTGAAGGAGAAACAGACATTGTCTTCATAATTGGAGAATGTATAGAACATAACGATTTTATTACGCGTACATTTAGTAATGAAACATTTGGATGGATTTTACCACCTCATTATTCTACACAATCTAATCCGTTTTGTTTATTAAAGGATACTCAGTTTATTTTTACTGAACAAAGCTGCGGTTATAGACCAATGGTAGATCGTTTTTTACGTCAAAGCGGGAATATTCCAGCTAAAACATTTGAAACTTCCAACGTTGAAGTTATTAAACAATCCGTTATGTGTGAGTTAGGAATTTCAATTCTTCCTTACATCGTTGTACAAGAAAGTTGTCAAAAAGAGCAACTCTGTTTTCAGCCTATCGAAACGCCAACAGTTATTCAAAGCCATGTAATTTATCATAAATCTAGATGGATTTCACCCGTTTTACAATCGTTTCTTTCCTTACTAGAGAAAAACTAAAAAGTGCACAGAAAAAAGAGTAACTGCCTAAAAAGCAATTACTCTCTTCCCATATTATCTTATTTATTAGCCTGTCCCCCACCTACAATTAATTGACTACCTGAATATGTACCTTTTTGCATAAACACTTGATTAATTAACTCTTTTTGTTCCGCTTCTGACATTACCCCTTTTCCTTCGCCTAAATTCCCGCTTTGTAATTTCCAAATCTGATTGTGATCCGCATCCATTTTTTCATATTTCCCTTGTTTCCATCTCTCTAAAATATCTGCATATGTTTTTCCTTGTACTAGATCATTGCTCTTTACAATATCAAGTAAACTTTCAATACGTTCTTGTGTAATAAAAATATAGCCCCACTTTTGATCAGCTTTCGTTTTTTGATGTGCCATTTCATGTAACGCTGTCTGTATGTTCTCATCTGTCCATTTAAAATTTTTATTAAAGCCGCTATTTGGTAATGAATGATTGCCATTTTCTAAAACCTTTGCATCTTCAGCTTTTACATTACTATCAGCCAGCACTTCTGCTGCCGGAGCAGCTGGTGATGCCTTTTTCGCAGCAGGTTTACTATTATTCAAATAATACAGCATACCATATGTTAAACCTACTCCGATTACCGCCATGCCAGCTATAATTCCAATTATTTTAAAGAATGTTTTCATCTTGCTTGTTTCCTCCCGCATATCCCATTCATAATATCTATTTATCAAAAACAGATGCAGCATCTCTTTTTTCGCTGCTTACTACATTTTTTTCATACTAGTTAACATAAACATAACTTTTACTTTCTAGAAATGTAGCAACTCCATCCTCATCGTTACTTTTAGCAATAAATTTAGCGACTGCTTTTAATTCCTCAACAGCGTTACTCATCGCTACACCAACCCCACACTTCTCTATCATTTCCATATCATTGTAGTCATCTCCAAAGGCAATAACTTCAGATACGTCTCGATTTAAGTGTTGTAGAACATATTGAATACTATTCCATTTTGAAACTTCTGCATGCATAATTTGACACAATGTCCCGTCATCTGTAATGACTGCCTTGCATTCATCAGGCAATTCTTTAATAAATTTCTGGTTTATTGAGCCTTTAGTACAAATAATCGCTTTAGAAGCTTTTTCAAATTCTAAATCTCTTACATCCATAATTTCACATGGTATATTACCAAAATAATCAGTAACATCAAAATTTGAATACAACTTATCACCTATTTCAAGGCAAATCTCATGAAGATTATACTTGTTTGCTATTTCTATGATTTCTAAAATGTTATTTTTAGAAATCTTCATTTCATATAAAATATCATTCCCTTTAAGAACTAGAGCCCCGTTATAACAAATGATAATCTCACTCTTTAACACGTCGGGAATATACTGTTTTATAGCTCTTGGCGGCCTTGCCGTAGCAAAAATTAATTCGTCCCCATTATTTTTACATTCCCTTAAAATATTAATAGATTTCTCTGAAATTGTTTTGTCACTTCTTAATAAAGTTCCATCAAGATCTGAAATAATAATCTTTTTCATACTTAGCTTTATTCTCCTTTCACAAATAATAACTCGAAATATTGATTATTTGTTGAATCAACAGAGCATCTGCCTATAGTTAATCTCAACTTTCTTTTTGTCTCAATTTAATTCCAAGTATTATTTCCATTTGCTACATATTTTCTATTTCCTGAAGCATATACATATTTCCTTATATTGTATTCCTTTTCTTTTTCAATTGAAAGATTATTCTGTCAAAAACACTATCTTTTCCAAATATTAATTCCACTCAAAGCATTTCATTTTAATTTTATAAAAATAAATGATAGCCTTATATTTAAAGGAGATGAATAAATATGAGTTTATTGCATAACGGTTTAACTTTTTTAAACTTTGATGATACGTATTTATTACAAAATAAACTACATTCTAATTCACATGAAGATATTGATTTTACTCATTTAGAACACTCAAATCTATATTGCGAAAACACTTCTTTAATGCATATCAAAAGGGCATTAAATCGTAGAAAGAATAAAGGAATTACTTTTATAGGTTCTGGAAATTATCATTATGTATCTTATTTATTATTAGAAGAAATAAACAAGCCTTTTACCCTTATACTATTTGATCATCATACTGATATGAACTTAAAGGGAGCGAATGAACAAACTCTTATTTCCTGTGGATCTTGGGTATCATTTTCTCTTCGAAATAATGATAATTTAAAGAAGGTAATCATTATTGGGCCTTCTTCTCTTACAATTCATTCTAATGATTGTCCATACGTAGAAATTTTTCCAATTGATATATCATATGAAGTATCCATACATACAATACTTTCACATATTCATACAGAAACAATATATGTAAGCATTGATAAAGATGTTTTAGATCCAAAAGTTACTATTACCAATTGGGATCAAGGGCATATGAAACTATCTAGACTTTTACAATTTATTCATTCTCTTATTATGAATAAATCTATCTATGGTATTGATATTTGCGGTGAACTCCCAGTTTATCCTTCTCAACTTTTCTTACCTAAATATAAAAATGCTATTCAGAAAAATGAACAAGCAAACTTACGAATTTTAAAAACAATCTATGAAACGAACTTACATATTCAATATGCATAAAAAGAACGAATACCTTATAAGGCACTCGTTCTTTTTACGCGCGATTTTCTTTTAACCACTTCGTAATCGCATCTAACCTCGAAACATCAAAACGACTCTCTTCACACACATGTAAACTGTTTAAGTTATTTACAATTTCTAGTTCATTCGTTTTTACACTTTTCGCTTCAATTATTTTGCAGTACCCGTCTGTAACGGTATTTAAATTTTCATAAAAACGTTGAAACGATTTTGATATATGTAAATGCTTTTCAAAATTTCTTCTTCTTTTTGTCTCATCAGATTTTTTCCGTTTTCTAAGTTCTTCATCATTCGTATATAAATAAAAATATTGATCAGGAAAACCAATTTCCCTATGTATCAGCTTTTCCTTATAAAAGTCTTCTATTAAAGATAATGGCTGATCAAATATTTCAAAGTGGAAACACCAATTATAGCTAAGCGGCTGATAAATATCTCCATCAAGTATTACTAATTCATATTGCTCTGACTTCTGCACTGCTATTTTCCAGCGCTCTACTTGTTTTTCAAAATACCATGTTCTATGTTCATTTTTTGGTCTTTCAAATAAAAAATTCACTTCAGGTATAATATAAGCTCCATATTTCTTTTCTAACTCACGACACGTTGTGCTCTTACCAACCGCACTTGCTCCCTCAAACGCTATAATCCCCATAGTTTCTCCCTCTTTCATTAACTAAAATCTCGTTGTTTCGCTTTTCTCCCCCATAACTGTTTCCATAAAACAATTGAAGCGATAGAGAGCATTATTGTTGTAATAATACTCCCTTCAATTCCGAACGAGCCTCCATGAAGGAATTCCGATCCACTTGTTACAGGTTTAAAAAGTGGTGTAGAATACATTGTCATTCCACTAACTGCAAAACCAAATACGTTATATTGTGCCCAATTCCAAATGGAATGCCATGCGCATATCCCCCAAAGACTACTGTCTTTCAAAACGTAAAAAGCGGCAAACACACCAACTAATATTATATTCGATATTGAAAGAATTGTAATACCTGGATTTAGTAAATGAAGAAAACCAAATAAAAATGAAGTTACAACAATACCGACCCATATACGGCCTCTAACAGAAAGAACTGGAAATAACCAACCTCGAACAACAATTTCTTCTGTTGCACCTTGTATTAAAAAAGCAACTAAAGATCCCACAATTCCAAGTATAGCGGTTGGTGTAATATGTTGCATTTGTAGTTGTACATTTCCGGTTAATAAAAGTAGCATGACTGGTATTGAAATAAAAACAAAACCTATTAATGCACCTCTTAAATATTTTCTTATCCACTGATTTCTCCAAAATCCAATAGATGAAATTGATCTTTTCTCTACAAATCTAATCCATAAAAAAACAAAAAATATAGCTCCGCCAAACGTCAATATCATTTCAATATCACTATAAATTGCTTTCATTAAAAGCGTTTCTGCTTTCGGTAAAAACAACATAAATAACATGAACAATTCACCCAAAGTTAAAAATACAATTGCAAGTATAACAGCAAATACTGGATGAACTTTTCTTCTTCCCTCTTTGGCTGCTTCAATTATTTTAAATTGATTAGACTGCAATATTCTCGCCTCCTTAACAAATACATCAACACTATTCTTATACTATATATCGATTCAATAATACAAATTTTCAATAAAAATGTTCTTAGTTTAGCATAAACCAAAATTAGGAATAATATATAAATAAAAGAGATGTTTTTGTGTCTTTTACCATCCTATTTCACACTGGTATTACCAGCACTTGCTATTTCCCACCATTTGTTGTAAGATAGTAATTAAGGTCAATTTAACAGTATATTTTCTTTGCATATTATCAAGTATCAATCAGGAATATTTTATATTCCTTATGGGTTTTTGATAATATGTGAAATTTTATTTTTCATTCAAATAAGGCCGAACATATTGTAATCTTTTTAATTTTTAGGAGGCATTACCATGACATTAACAGGTAAAGTAAAATGGTTTAACAGCGAAAAAGGTTTCGGTTTCATCGAAGTTGAAGGTGGTAACGACGTATTCGTTCACTTCTCAGCTATCACTGGCGACGGCTTCAAATCTCTTGACGAAGGTCAAGAAGTTAGCTTCGAAGTTGAAGACGGTAACCGTGGACCTCAAGCTAAAAACGTTGTAAAGCTATAATTCAAACAATAAAAAGGTTGTTACCAGCACGGTTAACAACCTTTTTAATATATAACTAAAATTTTTTACATAAAAGGAGTGGTTACATGTATCGCAATCGAAAGAACGATGTAGCAGAAGTACCACCAGAACAAACCCCTGTCTGGGAATGTGAAGCAGAGGATTGTTTAGGATGGATGAGAAAGAACTTTTCATTTGAAGAAGAGCCTAAATGCCCTTTATGTAAAAGTAGCATGAAAAGCGGAGAACGTTTATTACCTAAGTTAGGTTAATTTATAATAAAAAACCCCTCTTAAATAAGAGGGGTTTTTTATTATAAATTTATATGTTCAACATCCGTTCGAACTATAGAATACAATAGTGCATCATGTTGCTTATTTCCTTGATGAATATATCCACGTAATAATCCTTCTTTGTGAAAACCTATTTTAGATAACATTTTACAAGAAGTAACATTTTCAGGATATGTAATAGCACCAATTCTAAATAAGCCTAAATCTTGAAATCCATAATGAATAATTTCCCTGGCTGCTTCTGACGCATAACCATTCCCCCAATAACGAGGATGTAAGTCATATCCAATTTCTGATCGTTTACTCCATAATTGTAAATTATTTAATCCAATTGTACCTATTAAAGCATTTGTTTCTTTTAATACTATCCCCCATCGTATTGCCTTTTTCTCAAAATAATTTTTTGAAAAAGATTCAATCATACGTGAAGCTTGTCCAAACTCCGTAAAAGAATTCATACCGTAAAAACACGTTACCTCATCCAATGAAAAGATTTCAAATATTTTTTGACAATAAGATTGTTCTATTTCAACTAAACGCAAACGTTCTGTTTCTAATATAGGAAATGCCATAGGATCACTCCTTTCTTTCTACTTATTCATTATAGCAGAAAACATATTTATAATTAGGAAAGTCCTCAATGTCCCATTAATCAAATATTTCAAGAGTAGCCTACCCTCTTAATTCAATACGAACTAAGAGTAACCCTTCTTGCATTTACATAATGACAAAAAATAAAGAGATGATCATCGTACACTGATCATCTCTTTATTCCATACTCACTTTTCCCTTCTAAAACAACACCCTACCCCATACATATATGGTAAAATATAGTTGATGTAAAATTTGTTATGGAGGTGTATATTTTCTATGTATATATTCATCGGTTTATCCCTCTTACTCATATTACTCATATTTTTATTTGCAAAAAAGTTCACTCCAAATTCATTCATGATGACTAGTTTTAAAGGCAATAGCTTTAAGACATTTTCAATCAGCATTTTAATCGCCGCTACTCTTTCTCTTTCATATGGAATCTATCACGCAGCAACATATCAACCTAAACATTTAGACATCACATTACAAAATCAAAACTTTACGGTTTTCGGTAACGTTGGAGAACTTGGATATTTCTCAGAAGAATTACTAAAAAAAGATACAGAAGTTAAGCTACATTTTGCCTCTTGGAAACCAATGCAATTAAATAATCCAGAAATAATAGTAAACTATCCTTCCGGTAAACAGGAAACATGGAAACCGAACATAACATTACTTCCTGCCAATAAATTAAAAGAGAAACACGGAATAAAAGAGCTTTACGAACTCTCATCATATTCATTTAAAGAATCCGGTAACATAACATTAACGATTACTGAGAATCATACAACTAATAAAAAGATTTCCATTCAAGTAAAATAAATAAAATGTCCCTCCAGCATAACGGAGGGACATTTTATTTATATGCTATATTAATTTGACGGTTCATTTAATGTTGCAATGATTTCATTTGCAGTGTTCTTTCCATTTCCTATACACGCACCAATACCGACACCGTAATAGGAAGCGCCAGCTAAGTATACATTAGGATATAGATCCTTCATTTTTTCTTGTAATGTTTGAACTGCTTGATTATGTTCTAAATGATATTTCGGCATTAAATCTTTCCAATTTGTCACTTCAACTACTTCTGGTTCACCTTTAATTCCGAGACTCTTTTCAATATCATATAAAGCGACTCGCACTAGTTCTTCTTCATTATAATTTTTAATCGTTTCATATACTGGATTCGTACTCTTATAAAACATTCTCACTAATAGCTTTTGTTTTCCAGATGTATGTTTCCATTTCCGGCTTGTCCATGTACAAGCATCACAATGTAAATCACTGTTTTCCGTTACGATAAATCCTGTGCCGTCCGCTGGTAATTGTTCATCTAGTATATCAAATCCTAAGTAAATACTTATAAGAGATGAATTTTTAAATGTATGAAACTGCTCGTTTAACTCATTAGACTGTAATAAAGTTTCTGCGATATCATGCGGAGCTGCTAAAACAACATAATCAGCTTGGATTGATTCTTGATTTGCAAAGGAGATTTCATAGCGATTACCTTGTTTACTTACAGTTGTCGTTACAACACCCTTCTTAACAACCGTCTCAGTCAGCACTTCTTCTAAACGATTAATAATCGTAGATAATCCACTTTTAAATGATACGAACTTTTTATTTCCTGCTGATTGAAACTGTTTTTTATTCTCTTCAAAACCTTTAATAATACTACCATATTTATTTTTATAATCCAGTAAATACGGTAGTGTAGACGCCATAGTAAGCTCATTCAATTTTCCGGAATATACACCTGAAAGTACCGGAGCAATTTGTCTTTCTACTAACTCTTTCCCTAAAAAGCTTTCTAAAAATACAGCAAGAGAAGTATCCTTCGTAAACTCTTTATTTTTCGTTATGAAATCTTTTAAAGCAACAATTTTCCCTTTCGTTGATACTAGCGTACTGCTAAACAACGACTGGACACTCATCGGTATCCCAAATATAGTATCAGAAGGAATTGGATGTAAAGTATTATCAGAATATATGTAAGAAATACCCGTTTCGTTATACACCATTTCTTCTTCTAAATTTAAATCCTTTATAAGCGGCATGACATGTTCATTACGAGCAACGATAGAATCTGCTCCGGATTCCATAATAAAATCCTTTTCTTCTACACTATGGATTTTCCCACCTAAGTACTCTTCTTTTTCTACAAGGATTAAATTTAAATCTATATTATAATCCTTTTTTAATTTTTCTAAATAAAACATAGTAGAAAGTCCCGTTATACCTCCACCGATGACAACAACTGTTTTCATATGTATTGCGCTCCTAACCGATACAATTAATAATTCCTTTATTATTATACCCAAAAGTCCTTATATTCGACTAGCAACTTGCGCGTTCTGTAAGAAATTAGACAATATATTCGAATAAATTTTTGGTTGATCACTATGCACTAAATGACCAGCAAACGGAATAACGGCAATATGAATATTTTTGTTTAATTGTTTGAACGTTGTAACAGCTGTAACTTCATCTTCTGAATCTCCCCCAACAATACAAAGTGTAGGTATTTGAAGATTCGCTACTTCACCAGTTTCATCGTAAGGGTACCAATCTTTAACTTGCCACGATTCAAGCAATGCTTTCCAATCACTTTTTTCATGAATTTGATTCATATACGTTACAACTTCTTCATTTTTCATCAATTGCTGATGACACTTCGCTTCATACTCCAATGACTCTTCCCAATTATCCCTCTTAACTGGAAATATACCTGAAAAAGTTAATGTTCTCACCTTCTCTGGATACTTTTTTGCAAATAATAAAGCAACTAACCCTCCTAGTGAAACACCAGCTATATGACATCTATCAATTTGTAAATGCTCTAACGTATCACGCAAATCCTTAACAGAACGTAGGAAATAATTCTCCAATGTCCCCCCTGATCTTCCATGCCCTCTTAAATCAGGGCGAATGACTTGATAATTTTGTTCTCGAAAAAATGCTACCTGCTCTTCATATTCTGCTAAACCTGTCATACCACCAGAATGTAAAAGTACGATCGGTTCCCCCTCACCTGAAATGTGCGTATATAATATCATTGTTCCCCCGCCTCCAAAACAGAATATTCCATTAATTATTAGTATATAGAATTTACATTTGAATTTCCAAATAAAAAAGAACTATAACATTTTCACATCATGTCATAGTTCTTCCTATTTTAAAAACATAAAGTAATTAATCAATTTGTCTATTTCTTGACTTAATGCTAATACTTTTTCATGTTGAATTCCGTAATCCGATACTAAATATAAAAGTTCTTCTTTCTTTATTTCAATTACTTTTTCCAATTTCACTAATTCCATGTCGTTTTACTTCTCTCTCCAATACTAAAATGTATGTATTTTAGTATAGCCTATTTACATAATTAGTAAAAGCAAAATACGGATGTAAAATCTTACATATTTGAAAAAATAATATACTACTAACAAAAAAAGAAACTAGATTAAGCCGCCTTTTAAAATACTTTTGTTTTCCATTTTCTTTCTCACCTAGTTAAAATCACTATATTTTCATCCTAAAGATGGTGTCAGTACAAATAAAATGTGATTCGATTCATCACTTTTATTCAAAAACCGATGCTTCACATTCGGTGGAATACGTACAACATCGCCTTCTTCTAAAAAATATTCTTTTCCCTCCAATTCCACATACACTTCCCCTTTCATTATAACAGCAATCTCTTCCTTATCTTCATGGGAATAATGGCTTTCTGTTGTATTTGCTTGTTTATTTAAATCCATCATTAACATTTCAATACGTGCTTTCATAAAATCAGGTGTTAATACATCATATACAATGTGATCATTGTTTTCCCGATATACTTTTTTTCGATCTTTTTTCTTAGAAATGAGCGAATCTGTATCAATATCGTTAATAAAAAGTGTAAACAGCGGTACATTCAATGCTTTTGCAATTAACTCCAAAACATTTAAAGAAGGATTAGCATATCCTCTTTCAATTTGGCTAATTAGTGATGTACTAATCCCTGCATAATCAGCGAATTCACGAATTGTCATATTATTTTTCTTACGATAACTTAATACTGTTTGTCCAAGCCTATCATGTATCATAGTAAAACTTCCTTCCGTCCATCATAATGCATATTTCATTGTCTTTGTGCTTACATACTAAACAAAGGCAAATAATCCTTTCCTATTATCTCCGGGACTTATATACTTACCCTTGTACATTATATCGTATTAAGTTTATTATAATAAACATTCTATCGGAGGGACAAACTTTGAAATCACCTATTCTTTCATATTTCATCTTATTTTTTGGTGTATTCGCCTTATCAACTTCAGCAATTTTTGTAAAATTGGCAGATGCTCCTGCGACAATCATTGCTTTTTACCGATTATTCTTTGCCACACTAATTCTGTTACCGTTATTACTATTTAATAAAAATAATCGAAATGAGCTAAAAACTTTAACGAAAAAACAATGGACATTTGGATTCATATCTGGGCTATTTTTAGCTGCACATTATGTACTATGGTTTGAATCATTACAATTTACTTCTGTAGCAAGCTCTACAGTTATCGTAACGTTACAACCTTTGTTCTCAATGATTGGTGGTTATTTTTTATTTAAGGAAAGATTTACGAAAGGAGCGGTTATTGGTTGCCTCATCGCTATTTCAGGTAGTATCATCATTGGCTGGCAAGATTTCCAAATTAGTGGAGAAGCTTTATATGGAGATATTTTAGCAATTATCGCTGCCGGTATTATTACTGCTTATTTTTTCATTAGCCAACACGTTCGTAAAGATTTGTCACTTATACCATATTCGGTAATTAGTTATGGAAGTAGTGCTGGCTTTCTTGGCATATTTGCTTTCACACAACAAGAATCTTTCATCCATTACTCTACACAAACTTGGTTGTGCTTTATTGGATTAGCTTTCATTGCTACAATTTTAGGACAAACCATTTTTAATTGGTTGTTAAAATGGATGAGTGCTACTGTAATCTCCATGAGCATTTTAGGAGAAACGATTGGGACTTGTATACTAGCGTACTTTATATTAAATGAGACTATTTCTTTACAACAAGGACTAGGTATTTCAGTTATTTTTATTGGTTTAGCATTATTTTTATTACAAGCAAATTCTAATAAAAAAGCATGACATTATACTGTCATGCTTTCACTATGCATTATGTACGATTAAACCGTCAGGTCTAAAACGACTCATCATAATTTCATTAATAAACTTTCCGTGAGCTTTCAAATTCCCTATCTTTACTCCCTCTTCTACAAATCCGAATTTTTCATATAAAGATTTCGCTTTCGGATTCGTTTCTAAAACACCTAGTTCTACTCTCTCTAGCATTAACCAATTATCAGCCAAATCAAGCATTTTTGTAAGAAGAGCTTTTCCAATGCCTTTATTATGATATTCACTATCCACCCCGATAAACAAGTCACCCGAATGAGATCTACGTCCTGGACTTTGGGTTAATCCAACAAATCCTACAACTTCCCCATCATACTCTGCAACAAATTCAAATTGATTTGAAGCTAAATTTCGAATTCTATTTTCCATCGCATCTACACGCATGCTAGGTAAGAAAACCATATAAGGTAAAACGTCATCTTGTATGCATATACGGTGAATCGCTCTAGCATCTTGTATTTCTACTGCTCTTACTTTGATCGCCATATTTTCTCTCCTCCATATTCATAACAATATATTCTACCTTCCTGCATGAAACCCCTTCTCTCCTGGATTTCTTTATGTTATTTTTACATAATTATTCCGGAATAATATTAGATTTACAAACTTCTTATCTACAATTAAGGGTTAACTTTTCACTTTATTATATAACGCAAGCAGTTTTTCAATTGGAATACCATTTATTTTCATACCGGTTATATCACAATTTTCTATTTCAATATTTTTCAAATTACTATTATGTATTACAGTACCTTCCAAATCACAATTATCGAATAAAATAGATTCCTTCTCATCTCCAAGACTTGTATTTTTGAATTGCACTCCACCTAATGTCACCAAATTAAATTTACTACCGGAAAGATTTAAATCTGCAAATAAAGATCTTTTAAAATTTATATTTCTAAACTTAGATTGACTTACATTACAATTACTCATATTTATATGCATTATATTACTACCAACAAATGCACTGTTTTTTAAATTCACTTGATAATACTCTGTATTTGCTAAGTTACAGTTTTCATATTGGCTATTTTTTATATTTTTATTTTTTATTAGGTTTTCTTCAGCTGACTCTACAGTGATTCTTTTTACATAACAATACTCATCATCAGATTTAAAAGTTATTTCATAGCCCATTTTTTTATAAAAATGATGATTATTAAGTTGTCTACTTGATGTTTCAAGATCCCAAATCCTTATGCTTGGATATTCCTCTTCTATTAATTTAATAACATTTGATCCAATTCCTTTCCCTTGATAAACAGGCTCTACAAAAATACGATCAATTCGGCCATATGACTTACCTGAGATCGTAACTATAATTCCCCCAATTATTTTCCCATCCAACATCACTTTGAAAGAATCCAACTCATCAATCGAATATCTCATCATTTCAACTGAAGAATACCCTGGTGGTTGGATGTTATAGTCAATAACATCACCTTGACCACATAACCATCGTTTTGCTTCTTCATCAAATGTTCTTGTCATTATTTCTGTTAACTTTTCTGCATCTAAAATTGTAGCTTTTTCTATAGATATTATTGTCATCTTTGTTTTCCCCTTTATCGTTACAAGCAAATAACCTTTGCGAACGAAATAATTATCAATTCACTTTTGGTTTTAAAGTTTTTCCCATTATTATATATGGAACATCATTTGTACTTGGATGAAATGGCTCTAATATATTTACCCACTCTAATCTTTCATATAACGAACGCGCTTTTTCATTGTTTATTTGTGTTGTTAAAACACTCGTTCTATTTGAAATTCCTTTTAGTAATTTATTATGTAATTTTGTTCAAAGACCTTCATTTTGATATTGTGGATGAACTGCTAACTCTACAAATTCAAAACAATCTTGTAACCACTCTTCTACTTGCTCTAAATTTAACGCTTCTCTCATTAATCGATTATAGTACTGTCCTTCTAATGAGCGATAACCATAAGTAAAACCAACCACTTCATTTTCATCATTTATTGCTACTATACCTTTAAAATCTGCATATTCTACATGTCTTTTCATTCGCTCAATCATCTCATTGAAATTTGTTTTTTCAAATGCTTTACAATACAGTTTTGCCATATTCTCAATTAGGATCTCTTCTTTTTCAATACTTACGAATTTCACTTTACTACCCCCTATTAAATCATTTTAAATTTTAGATGATTGAAAATAAAAAAAATTAAAACAATCCCTCTCTTTACTATTAAACTATAAATAAACCTATATTTTCCACTGTTGCTTAGTATTAATGAATAAAAGAAGAGACCATGCAATATAAACATGGTCTCTTCTTTTATTCATTTTCAATTGCACATAATTAAAAATTAGATATTACTTAAGCCACTCGTTGCAAGTATTACTTAACTCCTGTAAATCCTCTATAAATCGACTCGCATGATATCCATCACAAACCGAATGATGAACTTGTAATGAAACTGGTAGCATTAGGTGGAATATTTTCTTTCGTGAAAAGACCATGAACACTAGCATAGTTTCTCATATCGTCTTCATAATTTTTATAGAAGATGTGGAAATCACTTGAATAATCCGTACATATACTTGAAAAAGACTTATCATCTTTATGAAAGATTGTATAACTCGGTATCATTTCCTCCCAATAGCCCAAAACTCCTTCTTCATTAAAACATGTTCGAAATTCTTTTATGTTTATTTATTATTCTCGAAATTATATAAATAAAAGTCGGATAAAATTTAATTCCCTTTTGATGTACTTTCTCTATCAGAAGCGTAATATCAACATTCACTGTCATACTAAACGTACATTTTAATTCTAAATAATGTTCAAAATACTGCTCTCTATTCCAATTTTCTCTATCAATTACGTGAAACGTCATTTTAATAGCCTCCTAAAATTTTCTTTTTATTTTAGAAGGCTAATTTCCTTGCTTTCACCATAATTGTTCACTCCTAACAGTTTACATTTCACCCTAAATGTTTATTTAATTATATTACATCTATAAGAATCCATTCACATATTTCTGGAAAGCCATCCACATACTATAAATAAATCAAATGAAATTTGGAGGATTCATACATGAATAACAAAAATGTAAATAAAAAAGAAAATGTTATCGAAAACGCTACACCTATTCAAAATAATAATACTGCAAATCTTACTATCGAAGAACAAGCAATGAACGGCTTATATGGAATGCCAGAAACCGATATTGAAGATGCTGATCATACTGCATCTGACGATTTAACTTCAAAAAATGAATTACATTGAAAAAAGCCAAGGAAAATATCCTTGGCTTTTCCAACTAGGCATCCACTTTTTGTATCTCTTCATTCTTTCTTGAAAGTTTCCCTGGCCAAAAAGCAAAGCGACCTAAAACGACTGTGATTGCCGGTACAAGTAGTGGTCTTACAATGAACGTATCTAGTAATACACCAATTGCTGTTACGATACCAAATTGAACAAGCACTTGAATTGGAAGTGTTCCTAACACAGCAAAAGTTCCAGCTAAAATTAAACCTG
This sequence comes from Bacillus sp. BD59S, assembly GCF_007363175.1. Taxonomy (NCBI): domain Bacteria; kingdom Bacillati; phylum Bacillota; class Bacilli; order Caryophanales; family Bacillaceae; genus Bacillus; species Bacillus sp. BD59S. The sequence continues at coordinate 2,140,844 of NZ_CP034686.1, read as the reverse complement.
CTGATGTAATGACACTACCTGTTTGTATAACGCCATTTTTTACTGCATCCAAATGATTTTGTGTCTTTCTGTTTTTCCATATTTCTGAAACCATAAAGATATTATAATCTTCACCTAAAGCAACTAAAAATACGAATGCGTATAACGGTATCGCACCTTGAATGGCCGGCGCTCCCATACCATAATGAAGTAATAGCCACCCTGCTCCTAATGCAGAGAAAAATGATAATACAACAGTTACAATTAAATAAATCATCGCAACAATTGATCGTAAGTAAACAAGTAATAATAAAGCTATAATACTAATCATTACTGGAATAATAACAGCTTCATCACGTTCCGTAATTTGCTTAGTATCATATAATGAAGCTGTTTCTCCGCCAATCCATAGTTGATCTTCTGCATTACTAATCCCAGCATCTTTTAATACTTTTTCTACACTGTTTTTCAATTTAGGGATTTGATCTAACGCTTCAATGGAGTATGGATTTTCAGCTAAAGAAACCTCATACATTTGTATTTGCTTATTTTCTTTCCCCTCTTTTGGATCTTTCACTGTTTTTACGAAAGAAAACTTCTCGAGTTCTTGTTTAATAGGAAGATCTTTTCCTTTCGTATCAACAACAACTTTTACTGGCGCTAGTTCACCAGCTGAAAAATGATCACTAATTAACGTAAATCCTTCGCGTGAAGGCATATCCTTTGGAAACGATTCTAATAGGTCATATGTGTATTGAATACGTGGTACAAATGAAGCCAATCCACCTAATACAAATACAGTGAGCATAATTATTGTCCACGGTCTTCGTACTACTACATCTCCAAGTTTTTTACTAAAGGCGCCTTTTGATTTTTTTACTTTTACTACTTTCTTTTTCCTTCTTGCTAATTCCTCATCCATCGAAGTTGTTCTAGGTATAAATGGGAAGAATGCAGCTCTACCGAAAATTAATAATAACGCTGGTAAAATTGTTAAAGCAGCGATTCCCATAATGAATACAGCAACACTAAATGGTACTGCAAATCGATGAAAGGCACCATACTGAGCAAGTAATAATGTTCCTAATCCAAGTACAACAGTTAACGCACTCATTATTATTGCCCCGCCAGAAGCTTTAATTGCAAGTTGCAATGCCTTATATTTACTTTCTTCTTCTAGCAAGTATTCTCGATATCTCGAAATTAAAAATAGACAATAATCCGTCCCAGCACCAAACAATAGTACAGTCATAATTGATATCGCCTGTGCATCTACTTTAATCCATCCGTGATCAGCTAAAAAACCGAGTGTAGGACTAATAATACCATATGCAAAGCCAACAACAAGTAAAGGTAAAATTGCTAAAATTGGTGAACGGTACAGTAAAATTAATAAAACCAATACGAGTAATACAGTAGCAATTAATAATTTCACATCTGCTTGACTAAATAAACTAACTGCATCCGTTTGAATACCTACTGGTCCAGATAATCGAACATGTAATCCAGAATCACTTATTTTTTGTTTAAATGGATCTTCATCGACCCTACTATTCACTAGCTTTCTTAAATCTTCAAGATTTCCTTTTAATATATCTGTTCCAGCCGACTTGTTGAAGAATACTGGTGTAACAAATGATGTACCATCTTTTGATGCACTTTTTGATAATACTTGTTCCGGGATTGTATCAAATGGTGGTAATGTTGATTGCTCCTTTAAAGGACTAGCTTTTAACTCTTTATAAACGTCTTGTATGAGTTTATAATCCTGCGACTGTAATCCACCATCCCTATACCATACTACTAACAAAGGATTCCCCGCATTATTAGGAAACTCTTTTTTCAAAAGTGCTTCCGCTTGCTGCGACATAGCTGTTTCGGGTAAATTTTTCGGGTTCGGTTCTTTCGTACTATTTACTTGTGGTAACGTAAATGAAAGTAATAATGTAATAAGAATCCATACCGATAAAGTGATCCATTGCGTATTTTTCCCTGCTACAAGCCTCCCTAACATATGTAACGGGTGCTTTTTCATAAAAAACCCACCTTCCTTTTTTCCTCCACTATTAATTATATATACTGGTTGGTTAATTAATCAAGAATGAATAAAAATTATGTTATAATTATCTCAATCATACATGTCAGGAGCGAATAGATTTGGAACAAAAACAACGTCCTCTCGGAAGGCCTCGTCAAAATAAAAATACAAAATCTACAAAAGAAACCATTTTAGAAGTGGCAACTCGGTTATTTCTTACTCAAAATTATCAAGTCGTTTCCATGGATGAAGTCGCAAAAGTTTGTGGTGTTACGAAAGCAACCGTCTACTATTACTATTCAACAAAAGCAGATTTATTTACCGCTACCATGATTCAAATGATGGTACGTATACGCGAGAATATGTCTCAAATCCTTTCTACAAATAAGACTTTAAAAGAAAGATTATTGGACTTCGCTAAAGTATACTTACACGCAACGATGGATATTGATATGAAGAATTTTATGAAAGATGCAAAACTATCTTTATCTGAAGAACAATTAAAACAATTAAAACATGCTGAAGACAACATGTATGAAGTATTAGAAAAAGCACTCGATAATGCAATGCAACTTGGAGAAATACCGAAAAGAAATGCTAAATTCACTGCTCATGCATTCGTATCTTTATTATCAATTGGAAATTTTAAAGATGAAAATGACAATCCTATTATTGTAAATATAGATGAATTAGCAGAAGAAATCGTTTCGTTTTATTGGAACGGTCTAGTTCACTAATATTAAACTGCTTTCCTTTAATAAAAGGGCATGTTTGAATTTTTTCAAACATGCTTTTTTATCATTTAAGTGTTTTATTTATATGTCAACAATTAGACTACACTTTAGCATCTATTATCAAACAAATATTATCTTCAACTTTTACAAATTTTTAAGTTGAATCTTTATATTCTCCTTTCTAATACCGCTATCGTTTAATATGTTTTGTCATCCCAATCGAGAATGCCTCAAATCCTATAGATTCATAGTAAGATTGTAACGATTCTACACAGATAAGTTGAGGAATAACTTTTCTTTGTTCACACCGCTGGATTAACCGCCCTACCATTTTAGATTGATACTCTGGCAACACGCAAACACCACAAATAACGCCTGTTATTACACCATCTGATATAATACGCCCCATTCCTACTAACTTTTTATCATCAAATACATAAATTGCATACCAACTTTGTTTACACATTTGTTCTAATTCATTCACTGTTAATTTAAGAGAATTCCATCCTAAAGATTCATATAAAGCTAATAATTCAGTAAAATTTGTAGGATGTTCACTTGTATAGTGTATACTATTTTTCATGTAAACACTCCCTTATTCTATATTTTGTTAATATTCAGTAAAATTCCTCTTATGAAAATTGCGATTGGCGTGAAAATAACTAGAACAAACTTCAATAAGAAAGATAGAATTCCTTCTCAACATATAGTGAAACTTTAATCAACCCTCAACAATCGGACTTTTACGGGCAGCCCCACCCCCACCTAACTTCTTTGCTTTCGCTGAATTTTGAGGGGGGTCTTACTGCCCATTAAAGCGTGATAAAATAAAAAGAAGTTATCTCACTAGAGATAACTTCTTTTATATAAGACTCTCATTATATTATTAACCAAAAATTATACAACTGCATACGATTAGCACAAACAAAACCAATAAACCATTTGAGAAATAACCCATTGAATACTACCCCTTTATTAAATTATGTAAAAGATTTTATCATAAAATGATTTACAACATAATAACTGAAAAAGACATTGGATTCATTAGTTATATGTATTTAGTAATATTTTGTTTCCGTTCATATTCTCCTCCCCTAAAAGCATCCCTTATGCTCTTTTATTTTAATTCATTTAGTTTCAAAAACAAAAATAGTAAAAAATAATTTACTATTTTTAATTAAAACATTTGATTATCAATAAAAATAGTAATAAAATATTTACTAAACGCATAAAGGAAGTGAAACAATGACCCAAAATGAATTATTAAATGAATACATGAATTTATTATTAAATATGTCGGGTACTTTCAAATTACTATCGGAGAAATCCTCTGAATTTACACATTTAGAGCAACACGTAGTAGAGTATATCGCCCAGCAAAAGGTGCCTGTAAATTTAAAAATGATTGCTAGTTATTTAAACATACCTAAACAGCAATTAAGCGTAACAGTACGTAACTTAGAACAAAACGGATACATTGTAAAAAAGCAAGATACGGTGGACAAAAGAGCTATATTAATCTCTCTGACAGAAAAAGCTGAAAAAGTACATTATGAGAGATGGAAACAAATATATAATAATTTCACTCACAATCTTGAAAACCTAAGTGAAGAAGATCAACGGGATTTAACTTACGGATTGTATAAAACAAATAAAATGCTCTCAAAAATGTTAAATAACGATTAAAAATATAAATAATTTTTTATTACACGGAGGCTGTTTCATGGTTAAAGAAATAGATATACATTCAGTACAAGGTACGATGCTTATTCCGTTATGGGGACGTGCGTATGGCAGTGAGAACAATAAAGATATTTTAGATGATACGGAGGCAATTCGAATTATTAAAGAGTGTGATTTTGACTTCTCAACAATAGCAAATACATTTGGTGAATACGGATGTATTACTTACATTACCCGTGCACGAAAAATTGACGATATGATAAAACAATTCATAACAAAACACCCTAATGCTACTATAATAAATATCGGTTCCGGACTAGACACTACTTTTTCTAGAATTGATAACGGAACGATACATTGGTATAATCTTGATTTGCCCGATGCAATTTCCTTTCGCAAAACTTTAATTGAAGATACATCGAGGAATACTAGTATAGCTAAATCATTTTTTGATACTTCTTGGTTTGATGATATAAAGTATGATCCAAATGACGGCATTCTTTTCATATCAGCAGGTGTATTTTATTACTTTAAAGAAGAAGATTTAAAAAAGATCATAGTCGCTATGTCAAAACGATTCCCTGGAGGCGAGTTATATTTTGACGCTGAATCAAAATTCGCACTGAATCTTTCAAATGCTACAGTAAAAAAATCTGGTAATAATGGCGCTCTAATGTATTTTTATATAAATAATCCAAAGACATTAGAAAAATGGTCTTCAAACATAACAGTATTAAGCTGCTCTCCTTTCTTTAAAGATATACCTACAAATAAAGATTGGGATGGTAGTACGCGTATAATGATGAGAATTGTAAACTTAATAAAGATGTTGAAGTTTGTTCATTTGCGGTTTAAGAAGTAATATATTAACACTTTATATAGTCAACTCCCCACTTAGTATCTCTTAACGAACTGAATTGAGTGGGGGATTTTCTCAGTTCAAAGCTCCTTATAACTACCAACGAAGTTGTCATAGAAAAGCTGCGCTAATTTTCTCTGTAACATGTTCCGCCAACTTCATCGCTTCTAACTAAAATATCTTTGCATTATGGTACACACACATACACCACTACTCCTTGTTTTTTATTGTACAAAAACTAGAAGGCTTCCCCCCCTCTCTTTTCATCCCTTACATAAAAATCAGCACTACATATTTCCATTCTAAAGGGGTTTTTTGATTATAGGATATAAAATCAAAAAAGATTAATATATGATAAACTAGATATGAAAACTTTACACTTTACTTTCAACAATAAGGAGGCCTGATCATGAAGGCGAATCTAGAAACAATAAAAGAACACTTAAACAGTGAGGAAGATATTCTTTCTACACTCTACTGCGTAATACATTTTGGTTATATGAGCAGATCTGGTATTTTAGCTGCTACAAATAAAAAATTATTGTTCTGCTCTGATGCCATGTTTGGAAAAGGACTGAAATGGGAATTCGAATACATTGAAATAGAAGATTTCGGTCATACGGATGGAGTTGTATTAGAGATGTCTGCGATCCCCTTTATCAAAAAAATAACTATGAACTATGGAGACGATTTTATTGTATTTGACAATTTTTCAAGCCCTCAAAACGTACAATCCTTTTTTGATTTGGTTCAATCCAAACAATAATCCTATCAATGCACATATTCTTACATATATTATATTCCTTGGCACGGTATAGCTTATAGAAACGTAAAAAGAAGGTTGCATTTGCAACCCTCTTTTTACATACCACAGAGTAAATTAGTATTATTTAATTTTTATAATCGAATAATAGGAATCGATTTACACTACTTTTACAACTTTATTCTTCAAAACAATCTTTCCAAATAAAAAACGAACAAGCGGCCCCATAATAATTAATTGCAATGGATACGCCATAATGAAGTTTTTAATAAAAATTGAAAAATACATTGAAACGAATGAATCGCCATGTAGTCCATTATGTAAATACTTATGTAAATACATCATAGCCATTCCGTAAAAAGACATAAAGAATACCATTCCAATGACCATAAGTGTCGCCATCGTAATAATAATATTTACTTTTTTTGACTTATCAAACGGTAACGCGAATACTATTTTTTTTCGCACAAGGTCCAACGATACATATTTCAATTAATAGTGCAATAATGAATCCAATTAATAGTTCTAACGCAATCTCCTTAATATGAAGTGGCCCCCCTGCTCCGTTCAGTAATAAGTTATAAAACGTCATTACAATAACCATCCCAAAGCACATCATCATACCAAATTGGAGGTTTTCTTTTCTTGTAGTTGGCAAAATTCATCATCCTTTCTCTTTGAGTCTTTGTCATTATATCGATATTGGAAACCCCTTCGTAAGTGAACATTTTGTGAACAAATTTTAAACGCTTTCATATTTTTCTTTACTTTCATCTCAACTTCTCACTTTTACTTATAAAGGTTTTATATATTTCAATGTTGAATTACTACATTTAAACATTACTACTAGGAGGAAAACCATGAATGAACAAGGATTTTTCGTATATCATATCGTAACAAGGAAAAAAATGAAGATCGGACAAATCATTCAATTTAATAAAAATCAAACGAATACGCTATTCCACTTCTTTTTTGAAAGAAAACATTTAAATTCTAGTGGTAAAGATTCTATGCAAATTTTAAAAGAGCATTATACAAATGAAGAATTACATATAAAGAATGAAAATGCTACAGTAGTTATGAATTACATGGATCAAACAAGTAGAGCCATTAGAGAAACGATTGTGGAAATGGTTAGACTGCAAGAATATCCTAATTATCCGTCAAGATTGTCTTGTTTATATGCTGCTAAAAACTATGAAGATGCTTTAAAATGGAAAACATTATTTGATTCTTACAATCGAGAAGTTTTGCAGATTGTTAAACTACGAGTAATCGGAAGTTCTTTTGAAGGTGACGGGAATCTTTTACCGAAAGAAGATGCTATTCCTTTTTCTCAAAAAATGGAACAAGCTAGAGAATATTGGAAAGGAAATGTGCATAACGAACTCCCTGAGCTACTCATTAATGGCGAAATTGAAGTGGTCGAAATTATTGATGACTTTTCCTCAATTCATGTTTAATTTCTAACTAAATCAAAAAGGATGGAGATTACAATGATAAAAAAAGTGTACTTCAATCATGATGGTGGTGTAGATGATTTAGTTTCACTATTTTTATTACTCCAAATGGATAATGTCGAACTTACAGGTGTTTCAGTTATCCCAGCGGATTGCTATTTGGAACCAGCAATGTATGCAAGTCGCAAAATTATTGATCGCTTCAGCAAAGAATATATTGAAGTAGCCGCATCAAATTCCCGTGCGAAAAATCCATTTCCAAAAGACTGGCGGATGCATGCATTTTATGTAGATGCTTTACCAATTTTAAATGAGTCTGGAAAAGTTGTAACACCCATGGCAGCAAAGCCTGCACATCACCATTTAATAGAAACACTTCTACAAACGGAAGGAAAAACAACTTTATTATTTACGGGACCCCTAACTGACCTTGCTCGTGCATTATATGAAGCTCCCATAATAGAAGATAAAATTGAACGTCTCGTTTGGATGGGTGGTACATTTCTTACCGCAGGCAATGTACATGAACCAGAGCATGATGGAACAGCTGAGTGGAATTCATTTTGGGACCCTGAAGCAGTAGCTCGTGTATGGGAATCAAAAATCGAAATCAACTTAGTGACACTAGAAAGTACAAACCAAGTTCCATTAACTATAGACATACGTGAACGCTGGGCAAAAGAACGAAAGTATATGGGTGTAGATTTCCTTGGCCAATGCTATGCGATGGTTCCCCCTCTCGTTCACTTCTCAACGAACTCTACTTACTATTTATGGGATGTACTAACTACCGCGCTTGTCGGAAACACTAGCCTTGCAAAAACTCAAACGATTAATAGTATCGTTCATACATACGGACCTAGCCAGGGGCGTACTGTGGAATTTGATAGTGGGCGACCTGTAAATGTAGTATATGATGTAAACCACAATGGATTTTTTAACTATATAACTGAATTAGCAAAGAAAGCTTCTAGTTAAACCACTATTTATATGAAAAATAAATAGAATGACACCCCATTTAGAATTTGGTTGAAACTACATATTTAACTATTGAAAAGAGTATTGAATTAAATTTCAATACTCTTTTTGTGCAATTTAATTATATTGGATTCATGTAGTATCTTATTGATTACTCATTTCATAACCATTTACAAAAAACGTTATTGTTTCTATTTCGTCTTCATTTAATTCTCTTTCTATGTCTCGTTTATACGCTTCCTTTATCTTCCCTTCATCGCCTTTATGTATTTCCGTATAAGTTCCTACTGTTTTTAACATACGAATCTCTTGTAAAAACTCCTCTCGATTTATCGCTCCCCCATGAGAGAGAATATATGTCTCAGCATCAAATTTTTCTAATTCATCTATTAATGCAAACGTTCTTTTCGTCGTATAGTTCCACTTCGAGGAAAAAATATCTGCATATATACAGTCTCCTAAATACAATATCTTTTCTTCTTTTATGTACATAACAACAGAATCATGTGCATGATCTCCGCCCACATGTTTTAACACGCAGGTCACCTCACCAAGGTCTAATTCAATTTGATCCTGGAACGTTAAGGTTGGAAGAATAATTTTAATATTTCTCGCTTTTTCTTCAAACTCTTTCTTGATGCAATCCGCACAAAATGCAATTTCAGTACCCTCTTTTACGCGTGCGTCCAACGCTTCATCTGTCCATTCATAAGATACTATTGCCTGCATTTCTTTTTTCGTTTCAGCGTGCGAAATAGTTAATGCATTCTGTAATATAGATAATCCAAAAATATGATCCCAATGCCAATGCGTTAGTGCTACAAAATCTGGACTTGATACATTTTGTTCTTTTAACATTTCTAAAAATAATTGTGCATGTTCTTCTGAATTCCCTGCATCAATCATTAACGTTTTTTCTTGTCCAACGACCATTCCTAAGATAGGTCTATCTGTTTCAGAAACAGGTGTCATATACCAAAATGAGTTTCCTATTTTTTTAATTTGTTGCATCATTTGTTCCTCCATTTACTATTACTCTCTTGAATTATTATCTGTAGAACCTTCATCAAGCACATAGCGTGAAATTATATTGCTTTCTTTAAAACGTAATAACTTTTTCTATCCATTTAAATAAGTATCCCAATCATAGTCTTCAATCTTATAAAAACTACCTTTATCATTTCTTTCATATGCACATAAAGGTGGTTCCTCAAGAAATTTCAAAATAGTATCATCTATATTCAATATGACTCCAATTGAAATAATTTGAAAGTTTTTAGGATCATTCACATAGTCATCACTTTCATAGCCACTTAAAATTGACCAACCAGATTCACCTTCTTCTCTTGAATCTTCTTTAAGCATAAAGTTAAATTCTCTTTTTTCTAGTACATCATTACTAACAATTACCTTCGTATCAAAATAAAAATCCCAATCTTTTGAAGATGAATCGTTATATTCCGTATCACATATATTTTCAATCCCAAATGAAATTTTATCACCTATTTTTAAATCTAAGCGATATGGTTCATTGCTCAGTTCCCCTACAAACTTCTTCTCATTTCTTTCCATGATTTCAACCCACATTCTTTCACCATTAAATCCATCTTCTTCCTCATTTTTAGATACAAAAATTAGCTTTACCAAATCTCCAACCTTTAATTTCTCCAAAACTTCTGAGCTAGGAAGGTAGAATGTATAGGGCGCTTCTTTATTTAATTCATAAACATTATCTAAGTACCAAGTCATTTTTTCCTCTCCTTAAAGGCTTTTCACATTCATATTTTTAAAATAATACTATTTTTTCTTCCGGCAGACTACTACCATAGAATAGCAATCTTCCCCTACCTCATTGTCTTCCCAATCATTATATATATGTAATAATTCAAAACCATTCGCTACTAATAATCTTTCTAGCTCTTGCGGGTACGTATAGCGAAGATCTATCGTTGTTTTCATTTCTTCTACTAGTACATCGTCCTCATAAAACCTTCTCGTTGTTATGTAGTGCTGTATTTGCTGAATTGAATCGTATGTCATTTCAGTATATAAATCACATTTTCTTCCCTTTTCATCACTAATAGTTGTCCAATATTCTTCTGTAGATGGTTGTATTAATTCTTCTTTAGAAGGAAAACGTGTATCGAATATGAATATACCATTATCAGCTAATACATGATGAATAGATGTTAATAACTGATTTTGATCTGTATTCGTAAGGAAATGCTGGAATCCGTGCCCCACCATAAATGCTAACGGAATTGTTTCAGTCATGCTTAATTGTAAACAGTTTTGTTGTAACCATTTTACCTTCTTACAATCCGTAGTTTTTTTCTTTGCTTCAGCAAGCATTCCTTCATGTATATCTACACCAATCATTTGATATCCATTTTCTATAAATGGAATTGTAACCCTTCCTGTACCGCAGGCAATATCTAGAATCCATTCATTTTGTATATGTAGTTTTTGTGCCCATGATAGTAAAAACGGAAAATCTGATAAACTTTTATTTTCTATATCATATCGTTTTGGATTTTCATATTCAGATAGACTCTACTTTGTTTGCAAAATTATTCCCCATTTCATATTTCCACTTAAATTTAATATATAAATTATAACGAATTATTAGTTTTTTCTCTATAATCAAACACAATTACTTGGACTATTCTAACTTTCCTTTTCGTAAGCTAAAAATAAGTGGAAGAATCGGAGTGTGATACTATGGAACGATTATGGATTCCAATGATTGTTACGTTTTTTTCATTTGGTGGATTACTATTAGGCGGTGCTGTTGGCATTGCTACGCGCCAGCTAATTGAAGAAAAGATGCATCGTTTATATGCATTATGTGGTGGAATTTTGCTTGGGCTTTTATCACTTGAAATTATTCCTGAAACATTTTCAAGCTATGAAATAATTGGACCTATACTTGGTATAGCTATCGGTATTTTAGTCATGAGCTTATTAGATAACTATTGTCATCATCCAATGCTACATAAAAAAGATCAACAAGCATGGCAAACCTTCCTTTTTCTGTCTTTCGCTATATTTATTCATAATATACCGAGTGGATTTGCACTTGGTACAGCTTTTATTAATCATGCTGACTCTGCCATACCTTTTTTAATAGCAATCGTCGTTCATCATATACCTGAAGGCTTAGCATTAATTATCCCCTTTCTCTTTACAAAACATAAATATATTTCCTTTTTATTAACAACTTTATTACTTTCTCTTATTCTCGGTACTGGTACGGTTTTTGGTATTTTGATGAAAGGAAAAGCGCTTCATTTACAAGGACTCATCATGGGAAGTGCTATCGGTTCACTTGGCTATGTAACAATTCATGAAATGCTTTGGAAGGCAAAGAAACAGCTTTCTTTCCTTACATTTTTAATGTGGGCAACTAGTGGATTTTTATTAATAACAGTATTTACACTATTTACTGGCCATCATTAAAGTTAAAAATATAATTATTTGTATATTTTTCCTTTTTCTCCAAAACATAATGTTATCTACCTACTATAAGGAGGAACAATTATGTTTGGGAAAACGGCCGGTGAAGCACTAGTTGATTTATTAATTGACTGGGGAGTAGAACACATATACGGAATGCCTGGAGATTCTATCAACTCTATTATTGAAGCTTTAAGAAAAAAACAAGATAAAATCAAATTTATTCAAGTTCGCCATGAAGAGGCTGGCGCATTAGCAGCTGCTGCTTATGCGAAATTAACAGGGAAACTTGGTGTTTGTATGGCAATCGCAGGACCTGGAGCTATTCATTTATTAAATGGTTTATATGATGCGAAACTCGATAAAGCTCCTGTACTAGCAATTTCAGGTCAAGTAGAAACCGATTTACTCGGAACGGATTTTTTCCAAGAAGTAAACTTGGAAAGAATGTTCGATGATGTCGCGGTTTATAACCAGCGTATTATGTCAGCAGAACAACTACCTGCTGTCGTAAATCAAGCGATTCGAATGGCTTATACGAAAAAAGGTGTATCTGTCCTTACGATTCCTGATGATGTTCCAAAATTCGAAGTAAAAAGTGGTGCTCGTGTTACAAATACTTCCTTTACATTACCTGAGTTATTTCCGCAAAAAGAAGATTTAGATGCAGCGAAACTTGCAATAAATGAAGCGACAAAACCTGTTATTTTAGCTGGAAAAGGAGCAAAACATGCAAAAGAATCTTTACTTGCATTGGCAGAACATATTGGTGCTCCAATCGTACTTACATTACCAGCTAAAGGCGTTATTCCTGATGAACACCCTCTTTGTATTGGTGGATTAGGATTAATCGGAACGAAACCTTCTTATGAAGCAATGAAACATGCGGATACTTTAATTATGGTTGGTACTTCTTATCCGTTCACTGGTTTCTTACCTGAAAAAGCTAAAACAATCCATATCGATACAGATCCTGCCCAAATCGGGAAACGTTATGCAACAGATATTGGCTTAGCTGGTGATGCTGATAAAACATTAAGATGGTTAATTGAAAATGTTGAAAAACACACAGACCATTCCTTCTTAGAACATCACCAAGAAATGATGAAAAAGTGGGAAGAAAAATTACACGATCAAGAAGAAGACTCTTCCATTCCAATTAAACCACAACGCGTTATGCATACTCTGCAGCAAGTAGCACATGATGACGCAATTCTATCAGTCGATGTCGGAAATGTAACAGTATGGACAGCACGTCACTTCCGTATGACAAACCAACAATTTATCATTTCTAGCTGGCTCGCAACACTTGGCTGCGGTTTACCTGGTGCACTTGCTGGAAAAATTGCTTTCCCGGATAAACAAGTATTTGCAGTTTGTGGTGACGGTGGTTTTGGAATGACAATGAACGACTTCGTAACAGCTGTTAAATATAAACTACCAATCGTTGTCGTCGTTTTAAACAATAATAAAATCGCCATGATTAAATTCGAACAAGAAGTTATGGGTAATATTGAATTTGGTACAGACTTAACAAACCCTGATTTTGCAAAATACGCAGAGGCGTGCGGAGGTATTGGATACCGCGTTGAAAATTTAGATGAACTACTTCCTGCTTTTGAAAGTGCGGTAAAACAAAGTAGACCATGTATTATCGATGTAGTTGTAGATGCTAATGAAGCACCAATGCCAGCAAAAATCACATTTGGTCAAGCAGCTGGTTATACGAAGCATATGATAAAAGAATTATTTGAAGAAGGTAAGATTGATTTACCTCCACTTTAAACGAAAAAGATAGCTGAAAACGATTTGTCTTCAGCTATCTTTTTTTATTTTTGTATCTCCCTATAAAAAGAAAAGTCATTCGTAGTTGGTTGTACTTGTTTCTCTACTTGCAATTCTTTACTTTCCCTCTCTAGCTTTCTCACATTTCCTAACTTAATCGCATCTTGCATGCTATTACTAATTAGATTTCCAGCTAAAATTGTCATACTATAAAAAGCAATCGGTATAAGTACAATCCATGTATGTGTAGTTAAATGGCGGAAGTTTTGACCAATTAGGCCAGTCCATTCTTTTGTTACACTATCTGGATCCATTCCACTGAAGGTTATTGTTCCGCCGAAAAATAATTGCAACAAACCAAGATGTAAAAGAAGTAATAACGTACTTACAAATTGTTGAGCTACTAATAAAAGAAATGGTGGTAACATATGCGGCCATATATGGCGCTTCAACCTCTGCCACTTACTACCGCCGAGCACAGTGGCTGCCAACATAAATTCTTCTTTCTTAATACGTTTTACTTCTTGCGCTACATACAACATCACTGTTGGTACAGCAAGACATACAAGAACTATAATTTGAAATGACACCCGCAAATATAACGGCACAACTTCTGCTCCACTATCAAACGTTAATACTTCATTTAACATAAAATAAGAAATCATAACCATCGGTACAATACTAAAAGGATCAAAAAAGGATGAAATAACTGGAAAAGAACGTTTACCACACATACCAAGAAGTAAACCAATTCCCCCTCCAACTATAACTCGTAAAATCGCTATAATTATACTCGCTCCAACTGTCCATTTTGCACCTTCTATTATTAATTGAACAAGGTCACGTCCTTTCACATCACTTCCAAACCAAAATTTACTTGATGGTGCAAATGGAGCTGCTTCTAATTCTCCTTTTTCGTTATACATCATCGTAAGTTCACGAATATTCCCATCAAAAAACAACGTATATCCAATACTAACAATCATTAGTACACTCAAAAAAGTAATACCTATCCAGAATCTCACATCTCTTTTTACAACTTGCCACATGTTACACACGCTCCTTTATAACATTTTGTAAAAGCGTGTGTAATATACGAAATAGTATAAAAAGCGGTACGTATAATATTACTAGACTCACCGTAAATATTTCTAATTTCGAATTTTCTTTCACAAAAACAAACATACCATATGTATTAAATATCCATTCAATAATATATAAATTGGAAAGCATAAATAAAATATTTGTTTTCGCGTAATAAATTGTCGTTAATAAAACATTTCTTGAAATATGATGTGTCAAAATATACCGTAAGCTTAGCCCTTTACTCTTGGCAAACAAACTATAATCTTTCTCTAATTCTTCTTTAAAACGTAATAACAACAGTTTAATAAACAAGAATGTTGTTGGTATTGTAAGACATATAATTGGTAACAAACGTATCCTTTCTTCCCCTAATCCAGCCAGTTTGATCGGCATAAATCCTGTTTTTTGAAACATAATTACGACAAGAAGTTGCGATAATAAAATAAGTAATATATCTGGTATACTCTCAAGTGTAAGAAAAATCCCGTTCCACATTTTCTGTTTCATATGAGAACGCTGTAATACCCAAATGACAAGTATATACGCTATAAGCAAAGAGAGTAAAAAAGCTGAAAGAAATACAATCATCGTTTCAATATAATGAATCCATATTTGCGGAAATAATTTTCTTGAATCCCGAAATCCATATGTAATTTCACCCGGTTGAAGTAACTTTCCTCCAAGAAATACAATCGTGTTCCAAAAACCGATTAAATCAATTTTTAATCCCTTAAATAAACGCGGTAGCGCTCCTAGGCAGATTATACATACAATTGCAGCTACTAGTTGTAAACAAGTAATCCCACACCACTTAACCATTCTCATCAACATAACGATTTCCCCTTACCGTTCGATAGAATATTCAGAAACAAAAACTAAATATATCACATCTCTTCAGCTACAGCATGTACTCGCTTTTGCCCACTAGGTAGAATAGCTTGATATAAACATGTAACAAATAATAATAAACCAAATAAAATAATATACAATGTATCTGCACGAATCCATTTTGGGAATAACATTGCTATCGCACCGAGAGATAAAAGCTGGAATCCCGTCGTTAATGGACTAAGCAAGCTTTGTACACGCCCCATGAATGACTCTTCTACAATTTCATACATCCAGCCCGATATTGCAACATTAATAAACGGTAAAAAGAAAGTCGCAAAAGCGATACATACATAAAAAGACCATACATAATTTACAAAGTAACACATACCGAAGAAGACTCCTGAGCCTGCCATACCAAAAACTATAATAGATTTTGGTGCATATTTCTTACCTATACTCGTTGCTACTATGCTTCCAATTAGTAATGAAATCCCTCCAACTACACCGCCCACCATTGCTAAACTTTCATACGTTGTTGGTGCTAATTTGTATTTTAATATGTAAGTAGTAGATACGCTTAAAATACCATTTAATAAGCCAAATACGATAAATCCCAATAGTAATTTTTTTAAAGTTTCATTTCGATATATATACTTGATCCCTCCTTGAAACTCTGTTATTAACATCTTCAAATTAACTTCTTTCCATTTCGTTCTCCCATTTGGTAAACGAACTTTTTCTGGAATGGAGATCGTTTGAATCAAAATACCACTCATAATAAAAGTGAGCGTATTTACTAAAATGCTCCCGTAAATTCCAAAAGTCCAGTACACGATCGTTGCAATTCCTACACCAAACAAAGCATACAAACTATTTACCATTTGATTCATACCCGCTGCTGCACCGTATTGGTCTGATTCAACTACTCCCTGTATCATCGACTGTTCTGATGGAGAGAAAAATTGTATACATGCATTTTCTAAAAATAAAAATATAAAGACAAGTATAATCATCCCGTAATAAAGCGAAATTAAGATTCCAATATTACAGAGCGAACAACATATATTACTTACCGTACAAATACGTTGTCTATCAAAACGATCCACTACTGTCCCTACTAATAGAAAAAAGATTAATGCAGGTAACGCAATCATAATTTGTGTCATCGTTGCGTAAACTGGTTGTTTTCCGTATTAATCTAACAAGTAAAACATTAAAGAAATTCCAGCAATCATAGAACCAAGTCGTTCTAAAATATTTGCTAGAAAAAAACGTGCATACACTTTGTTGCGAAATAACTGTAGCATTTCTTTCATACTTCGTATCCTTTCTCTCGACAAAATGGTATTATTTTAGTCATTTCTCGGAAGTTATATTATATTTTTCGACCATTATCCAATCTTTTCCTTCTACATAGAGAACATTATAAAAAAGGCTCTTGTTTTTTTTATACAAGAGTCTTTTTTATTTAACTTCGCTTTTTTTATGATATATCTCGCTAACTTTTTTAATTCTCTATAGTTCGGATACACTTTATTTATTTTACAAATGTATCGCACATCCACTCATAAAACTTTTCCTTCTCTTCAAATTGCGGATAATGCGCGGATTTTTCAAAAGTAATAAATTCTTTTTGCTCTGCTTCAACCGCATCAAAATATGTTTTCGCTGCGTGAAATGAAGTGTTATAATCATATTTCCCCATAAGGAAATAAAGCGGTAGCTTCATTTTATTCACCTTATTAGGTAATGGATTCTTTAAATCCTTTTCTAATAAGACAGTTTGAGATTTTGATAATCCCACGTTATAACGAATTACGTCAAACAAGTTATATTCATTACTGAGTAACATTCCGATGTTATCACCATCTGGGTTTTCAATGAGTCTTGATGTTCCGCCATATTTCGCAACATAATTTCGCGGAGTGTATGTATCGCCATTTTTAATTTTTTCAGTCAATCCATTTAAATAGAAAACTTCCTCTTCATTGCCTGCATTTTTCGCTTCTTCTATGACAAACTGTAAACTATCCATCTCACCTTCTACTGTATCACTCATCTGCCCTATCCCAACATACGCTTCGTATTTTTCAGGTGCTTTATTAGCAGCTTGCATTCCAATATATGTACCGTAAGAATGGCCGATCAATATTACTTTATCTTTACCAAGACGTTTTGAAACGTAATCTGTCATAGCTAATAAATCCTCTACTAATAGGTCTGATGAAAGGTTCGAATAGTCTTCAAAGAAGTGATACGATTTTCCACTTGCTCTTTGATCGTAATTAACAATCGTGAATTTCTCTTCCAATAAATCCTGGTATTTTTGAGCATATGGCATTTCTGAAGAGCCTGGTCCACCATGAACAAAGATAATAACTGGATTCCTCTTATCTTTACCGCGTATCATAATTTCATGATCACTTCCATTTATCTCTACTTGCTCTAATGTACTTATACTGTTTTTCCCCTTTATTTGCGAGGTCCATGTAGGAAATACTAGCGCTACCATTAGTATTAATGTAGTTATGACTCCAATAAATGTTATTAATTTTTTTATCTTCTTCATAAGATGCATCCTTTCTTATAAATTTGTAAAAATAACAATTTAATTCTATAAAACTACATTATGAATATCCTATACACTTCTTAACATTCCGCTATATAAACTCTTAATATTTTCTTAATTTTCAATACATTAATCGTAGAAAAACTTGATCACAGGTATTACAAATATAGAAAAAAAGCCCTTGTTTTCAAACAAGGGCTTTTTTCATAAACTATTTCGCTACTTCTTCTTTCGGCATTACCATTCCTTTATACAATTGAACTGTTATCCAGTAATAGATGAAATAAATGACTAAGAAGATCCCAATCGGCACCCATACTTTTACAAACGGGTCAACTAATATAAAACTAAATAGGTTAAGCCCTACTAACACGTGGGAAATACCAATGATTGCTGGGAAGATAAATAAATATGAAATTTCTTTATATATACTTTTCGTTAACATACTGCGTCTCACACCGATTTTTCGTAACATTTCATAACGGCGTACATCACGAGAAGCACCTGTTAATATTTTGAACATTAGTGAACTTGCCATCATTGCTAAAAAGGCAATTCCGAGGAAGAATCCCATAAACATTGTTCCGCTCATGAAACTGTTCATAAATTGATAAATTGTCATTTTCGTAAATAAGTCTACTTTTGTACCTGTTGTTTTTTCAATTTGTTCTTTTTGTCTCTTATCTATTTCGATCAACAACGGTTTATACTTTTTCATATCATCTACTTTTGCTAATGTTACAGTGTGTTCGGTTCCTTGAATTCCTTTATAATGCGCTTCATCTGCAATTCTTACAGGTTTTCCGTTAAATTGATTATGTGTAATTTGTATCTCTCTTACAATTGCATCTTCCCAATCTCTCGGCATACGAGGGAATTTTGCTAATTCAGGAGCCTCTAAAGCAGAATATACAGGTTCAGTTAAAGGTTCAGTCACACGTTTACGAACAGGCTCTTTTAAAGTTTTTGTATCAAAGTGGTCTGAAACAAGTGGCGGTTTCGCAGTTAAGTCGTTACGTAAGTAATAAACCGCTTCTCCATCAACTTTATACTTGTACTGGCTTTCTTCAACAATTTCCATTTCTTTTAATGCAGCTGTATCTTGTTCATTTGGATCATGAATTACGACATCATAAACACGTGAGAAGTCTGTCATAATACCTACATTTTTTTGGAATGCCATACCTGCAGTCATCGCACCTGCGCCTAATGCAATTAACATTGCTACAGTACCTAGTACTCTCGATAAGCTATTCACTCGGAAACGTAGCTGTGCATATGTAAAACTATTTAAGCCCGTTTCATTTCGTTTTTTATTCCCTTTCATTTTCATCACAAAAAATGGGAGCAATGAACTAAAGATAAAATATGTTCCAAGTGTTGTAACAATTGTTGCTATTATAAAACCGAGTTCAGCAAACGTTTTTATATTTATCATAAAATAGTATCCTGTACTTACTAGTAATACACCAAGTACAGTCATTATAATAATGCGAGTTTTGCTTTTCTTCACTTCATCTAGTGTTTCATCTTCACGTATTAATTCTAATTCTGTTTTACGTAATAAACGGATGCTATTCATTAAACCAGTAATAAAAAATAGTACTAAAAAGAAAATAGCTGTAACTATGATTGCTGGTGTATATACAGATGAATAACTACCTTTTGCTGAAATTTCCATACCATTTATTAAAAAGTTTCCTGCTACACTTGCAAGTAACATCCCTACTAAAATTCCTATAATAATACTGACAATACCCATACCGAATGTTTCAATAAATAATAACTGTGCTACTTTTTTCTTTTTCGCTCCGAGCATCATGTACATACCAAGTTCTTTTCTCCTTAACGTAAGTAAGAAAGAATTGGCATATATAATATAAAATACAGTAATGAAAGATAATAATATTGCACCTACCCAGAATACGAGTCTAATACTACTAATTAGACTATTATCTTTCGTAAATTCACTATTCATCGCCATCGTTTGGAACATGTAAAAAATACTAATACTAATAACGAGACCGATAAGTAAAACCATATAATCTTTTAACATCTTTTTCATACTATGACGTGATAATTTGAATAACATAGTCTCGCCCCCTACTTAGACTCAGCAGCTGAGCCCATATGAGCGAGCACACCTAAAATGTCTTGATAGAAACTTTCTCGTGTTCCTTGACGCTTTAATTCTTTATACAGAAGACCATCTTGAATAAATAATATACGCTCACAATAACTCGCACTAAATGCATCGTGTGTAACCATCAAAATACTTACATTGTGATTTTCATGTAAATCTTGCATCGCTTCTAATAAGCTTTTTGCATTTTTACTATCAAGCGCTCCTGTCGGTTCATCTGCTAATACGATTGCTGGATTATGTACTAAAGCTCGTGCTGCCGCTGTTCTTTGCTTTTGTCCACCAGAAACAGCAGTTGGATATTTTGTTAAAATTTCAGTAATCCCTAATTTCTTCGCCACCTCATTTACCTTTCCCGTAATCTCGCTTGACGGTACACCTTGCAGAGAAAGTGGTAAAGCAATATTTTCATAAATTGATAAGTTTTCTAGTAAGTTAAAATCTTGAAAGATGAACCCTAATTTTTGAGATCGAAAATCTGATAATGCATTCCCCTTCATAGAAGTAATATTTGTACCAGCTATTGTCACACTACCACCTGTCGCTTGATCCAATGTACTAATCACATTTAGTAAAGTCGTTTTTCCAGATCCAGAAGGACCCATAATCCCGACAAATTCCCCTTCTTTAATATTTAATGATACACCCCTTAATGCTTTTGACTGATTCTCATTCCTTTTCCCATACGTTTTTTCTACACTTTCTACAGTAACTACATTTGTTGACATCTCTTTCACTCCATCCCTTTTGTATACAATTAATTTCTCACATATTTCTTATCTTTTTCTCATGTAAACCCTTAAGAATTTTTTAATTTTTCAATCAGAAAGGATTACACGGATAACATGAACCTATTTCCTACTTCATATTCTCATTTTTCTACAACTCGTTCCCTCGATTTCGCTTACATTTACCTTACATTTTTGTAAGATAAAAAAGAAAACACACTAATTTCTAATAGTGTGTTTTCTTTACAATCAATATTTTCTATTCTTTATTTCTTCTTCAATACTTGCCACAAATACATCTAGCGCAATAACTTCTGACTTCTCTTCCCCATATTTACGTACATTTACAGCTCCACTTTCCATTTCCTTATCCCCAATAACAAGAACATACGGTACTTTTTGCATTTGTGCTTCTCTTATTTTATATCCTAATTTTTCATCTCGTGCATCTTGTTCAACACGAATCCCAGCTTGTGCTAATTTATATGCAACCTCACTGGCATATTGTTCATGTACTGCATTTGAAACTGGAATTACTTTTACTTGAACTGGTGCCACCCATGCCGGGAACGCACCTCCAAAGTGCTCAATTAATATTGCTAAGAAGCGATCTAATGACCCTAAAACTGCCCTGTGAATAACAACTGGTCTTTTCTTTTCATTCTTCTCATCTATATAATTTAAATCAAATTTCTCTGGCATTTGGAAATCAAGCTGGATTGTTCCGCACTGGTGACTTCTATTTAAAGCATCTTTAATATGAAAATCAATTTTCGGCCCGTAAAATGCACCGTCACCTTCATTTAGTCTATATTTATAATTTAGCGATTGTAATACATTTTCTAATGCTGCTTCTGCTTGCTCCCATAATTTATCATCACCCATTGAATCTTCTGGACGAGTAGAAAGCTCTACTTCATATTCGAATCCAAAAGTTTTATATACGTAATCAATTTGCGCCATTACTGATTTAATTTCATCTTCAATTTGTTTTGGAGTTACAAATAAATGTGCATCATCTTGGCAGAAAGTACGTACTCTTAATAACCCGTTTAACGCACCACTAAATTCATGACGATGTACTTGACCAAATTCACACATACGAATCGGTAATTCACGATAAGAATGCAATTTATTTTTAAACATAAGCATGTGTCCTGGGCAGTTCATCGGTTTTAATGCAAAACTTTTATTATCTACTTCAGAGAAATACATATTATCTTTATAATGTCCCCAGTGCCCTGATCTCTCCCATACTTCTTGGTTCATCATGAACGGAGTGCGTACTTCTTGATAATTGTACTCTTTTTGAATTTCTCTTAAAAATGCTTCCAATTCGTTACGAATTATTTGTCCTTTCGGTAAATAAAACGGCATTCCCGGAGCCTCTTCAGAAAACATAAATAACTCAAGCTCACTGCCTAACTTACGATGATTTCTTTTTGCTGCTTCTTCAATGAAATGTAAATACTCTTCTAATTCTTTTTGAGAAAAGAATGCAACACCATATATACGCTGAAGCACTTGATTATTACTATCTCCTCGCCAATATGCACCTGAAACGTGAGTTAATTGGAAAGCTTTCAAATAGCCTGTTGAAGGTAAATGCGGTCCTCTACATAAATCTACAAATTCACCTTGTTTATATAGTGTTACACTTTCCCCACTAGGAATTGCCTCTAACAATTCTAATTTCAGATGATCATTCATTTCTTGAAACAATGTTTTTGCCTCTTCTCGTGAAACTTCAACTCGTTCTATTTTTACATTTTCATTTATAATTTTTTTCATTTCTTTTTCGATTTTCGGTAAATCTTCTACATTTACACTACTTGGAAGATCCATATCATAATAAAAACCATTTTCAATAACAGGCCCTACTCCAAGATTTATATGACCATACAATCTTTTTACAGCTTGCGCTAAGATATGTGCCGCGGAGTGTCTTGCAATTTCTACACCTTCATCTGAATCTATAGTAATGATTTCTACTTCCGCATTTTCTTCAATATTTCGGCGTAAATCATATAACCCATCATTTACTTTCCCCGCGACTGCTTTCTTTTTTAAGCTACTGCTAATGGATCCCGCAATTTCTTCTAAAGTAATTCCTTTTACAAATTCTTTCACGCTACCATCTGGAAATTTAATTTCAATCATTTGTTCTTTCATTTTTCATCTCTCCATTTCATAATAAAAAGCACACTCATCCCTAAAATAGGGACGAGCGTGCTTATACCCGTGGTTCCACCCAGATTCCCATTGCAAACAAACAATGGCTTCTTTTACGGTAACGTCGCTTACACGGCACTAGATACTTAGTTTCCCTAGTGCAGCTCTAAGGTGGTAAGTTATTTTTCTGCGTTAGGAAGTTCTCAGCTTTCCTTCCTTCTCTGTACAACCGGGGAAAATAACTCGTGTCCTTTTCTTCGCTTATTATGAAATTGAATGCAAAAAAGCATATTCATCCCTAAAATAGGGACGAATATGCTTATATCCGTGGTTCCACCCAGATTCCCATCACAAAAAAACATAATGGCTTCTTTTGCGATAACGTCGCTTACACGGCACTAGATACTTAGTTTCCCTAGTGCAGCTCTAAGGTGGTAAGTTATTTTTCTGCGTTAGGAAGTTCTCAGCTTTCCTTCCTTCTCTGTATAACCGGGGAAAATAACTCGTGTCCTTTTCTTTGCTTTTTTAAGTACATCCATTAATTGTTATTTACTATATCTTATTCATTTTATTTTTGCAAGTGTTTAAAAAAATTATTTATTTAATTAAAAAAAGTGAAACCAAATTTTTTTGGTTACACTTCACAATTTTACCAATCTTGTGGTTCGTAATTTAAGTCTGCAAATAGACGGCGTTTCTCTTTTTTCGTTAAATCTCTCCACTGTCCAACGGGTAAATTATTTAATTCAATATTCATAATTCTCGTACGTTTTAACGTGTATACTTGATAACCTAAAGCTTCACACATACGACGAATTTGGCGATTCAACCCTTGTGTTAAAATAATTTTGAACTCATATTTTGATAACTGTGTGATCTCACAAGGAAGTGTTTTTGTACCTAAAATTTTAACACCTGCCGCCATTTTTTCTAAGAAATCGGGTGTAATTGGCTTATCTACTGAAACGATATATTCTTTCTCATGTTTGTTTTCAGCACGTAAAATCTCATTAACAATATCACCATCATTCGTTAACAAAATTAAACCATCTGAGTCTTTATCAAGACGTCCAATATGGCTAATTCGTAAAGGGTGATTCACTAAATCGATAATATTACCTTTTACTGATTTTTCACTTGTACATGTAATACCTACTGGCTTATTTAAAGCGATATATACGTGATCTCGAGCAATACGAAGTTGCTCTCCATTTACGCGTACATCATCACCTGGATTCACTTGGTCACCAATTTTTGCAACCTTACCGTTAATAATTACTCTTCTCTCATTAATTAATTTATCTGCTCCGCGTCGAGACGCTTTTCCAGCTTCACTAATAAATTTATTGATACGCAAATTAGGCACTTCCTTTTCTAAAAAATTCTAGCTCACACTGCTTCTACCGTACAATACAAAAGGGTAAGCCTGCTATTATAACTTAAATATATTAACATGAAAGGGTATATAACGTCTTCTATTAATTACTCATTTATAAGAAAATATCTTTATTATACATTCATTTATGCACTTTTTCCGCGCTTAATATACAAGCCATTCTTCCTTACATACAGCTTGTTTTCCTCTTATATCTTCTATATCTTCATGAATATTAGCTAATTTATATAAACCTGGAAACATCTCTTCCACATAATGTTGATGAGCCATTTCATCTTTCCAATAAGTGAACACTATGTAACGGTTCTCATTTTTTAAAGACTTCCCAACTACTCCACCTAACATTCCTTTTGCTTTTTCCATTCCTTTATTCCAAATTGTTTCTTGCTTATGTAAAAAATACTTTTCCTTTCCTAACTTTAAATCACATATAGCAACTCTTACGAATGAGCCTTCTGTCACAACATCTTTCAAATGCGTATCAGCTATATCATACAACGTTTGAAACAGTTCAATTTCACATGAAAGAAAAGTATCCGCTTGATTGCTATTTACATAAATTGTATCGTGAGCACCATTCATAAATGATTGATACGCACTTCTATCTTCCCATAAAGTAAATACGCATGCCTCATCTTTATGCCATCCACCAAATTGTCCATGAAATCCATCTAGATACTGTATATCTTGCCATTTTTCTTGTGCTTTTGAAAACAATTCTTTTTTCTCTTCTTCTACCTTACAGTAGATTGTTTTTAGTAGCATTTTTAATTCCCCCTTATCTTATATTCCATTTCCCATTTGCAATATTTTCTACATTTCCACCTACACGAACATTCATTTCACTTTCTCCCCCCCTTTTTTGTTTACATAATATTTTTATGTTATTCTAGTTATCTATATTATTCAAAAAATCAGCCGCTCTTTCTATTAGCCATTCACCAAATGTACTTAAAAATAATAAAATTTCATTTATATCATTTATCGGCTCAATTACATATTGTAATGCCTTTCTCATATTTTTTTCTTGTTCAGGAAAATGCTTACTAAATAATTCATATGCAGGATATAAGTCTCTGGAATAAAGCCCTTCTCTCTCAATTGTCAATGCCAGACCTGACCTGATTATTATCTTCATAATCCAACGACAACAATCTTCTATATCTTCCACGCCTTTATTATGTATTAACTCTTTGCGTGCTTGTCCAATTTGTTTCCCCAGTTGAATAAGGTGTTCATGGGCTAACTCCTGACTTACTTTATATTTAGGTAAAGACGATGTTACATCTTCACCACATATACATACTCCATGTGTCTGTATCATAAAGCTTATAAAAGAAAAACTCTTTGAATTTATCACTTCTTTTTCACTGTAAAAACTCAATTCCACTCCTGTTATACAATTAAACTTTTGCAAACTTTGAACTTCTAGTTTCTTTCGCCAACTTAAGTCTATTAATTTGGGATCCTTTCGTACTACTATAATTACATCTATATCTGCAATTCCTTCAATTCCAATCCCCCTTGGAATTGAGCCTCTTATATAAACACTGTGTAAATCATCCTGTAACAATTCACAACAAGTATTTTTTATTTCCTGTATTACCTCCATAAACATAGGTTGCACTTTTTCAATATGTGCATCATTTATAATATATCCTTCATCATCTGTAGGACAAAAACGTCCTATTTTTTTTATACTTGGCAAATTATCAACTCATTTCTAGTAAGAAATACTATTTTATTCTATACGCATAATGATTATTATTCAAATAATTCAGAATTAAAAACCCAAAAAAAGGATAGGAAGTAAACAGTCTAAAATAACGTTTATTTCCTATCTCTTTTATCATCAATCATTTTTCAAATATAGAATACGTAATTTCTCCTGGATAATGTAATACAGTTACCTTCCGCTCTCCTTTTTTAAAACTAATAGTATGCCCGTTTTCCCCTAAGTTCTCCCATTCACTTGCCTTTGTAATAGGCATTACACTTATATATTTATAATTCTCTTCCTTATCATCGTTAATATGGATTGCTGACATTGGTACCAGAAAATCTTCAATTTTAGATTCTTTGTCTAAATATATGAGTGCAATTAAGCTAATTAACAGCATAGTCATTGAAATATTTGAAACTAGTTTTCTTCTATTCATTTTCACTAAAATTCCTCTTTTCTCACATATTTCTTTTATCATTTTACTAACTTTAATTATTCGCGTATAGAAAAAATATAATTTAAATCATTTCTAACCTATTTTCTCTACTTAAAACAACATTATTGTTATATATTAGAATTATAAGTTTTTAAATTTTGGAGGCGTTACATATTGCAGAAATTACTTTTTACTAAATGGACTGTTGTTATTTCTATTTTCATCATTTTCAGTACGATTTTATATGTTACTAATGTGAAAAATAACAACAAAAAAGCAACTGTAGAAACAGTGGATACAAAAATTTTTAAAACTAAATTACAACCTAAAATCAATGAATTAACTATTAATTATAATGACATCATCGAAAAAGATTGGTTGCCTGCCTGGGAAGAGATTAACACGAATGGAGATTCAGTAGATAGAAATAAACTATTAGTTACAATGAATGCTGTTTCCAGGCAATACGAAACAATTATGAACGAAATAGACATGCTTAAAATCGAAGAAAACATAACAGATATAAATATACAAAAACAACTAATTGAATTCACAACTCAGTTTAAATCCGCATCAAATTTTATGAAAAATGCAGCAAATTTGATTATAGACGGAGCAAATAACTCTACTCCAACCAATGAAACTATTGAAAAAACAAAACATGCTTTAGGGCTTGCAGATCAACATATTGTCATCGCTTTATCTACTTTAACTGAAGTTGAAGAGAAATTAGCACTTGCAAAAAAATAAAACTGTTTACTATTTTACAATAAAAAAAGATTGCAATTAACATTTTGTCTGTCTATAATGTTTTTATTGATTTATTATCAATGTTTTTATAAATTTTATAATTCGGATGAACCATTCAGGAGAAGGTCTATTGATCTACCGACGGGGCAAAAAGTTGTTAACCGACTTTGAAACTCTCAGGTCTTGTTTACAAGTAGAACTGCATGGGGACGAATCTCTGGAGAGACTCCCTCTCGCTTTATAGCGTAGAGGAAAACGAGCACCGAAGGAGCAAATCCGCTATTCTAGCGGATAATCTCTCAGGTAAAAGGACAGAGACAAGCGAAAGAAAAAGCCGATTTGTATCGGTTTATTTTTCTATCCCTTGTTTCTCCAGAGACCATTTCATTTACTTGAAGTGGTTTTTATTTTTTCTAAAAAAGGAGAATAAAGATGGAGACAGTAAGTAAAGTATTAGAACAAATCAATCACTATGTGTGGGGATTACCGACGTTGTTATTACTCGTTGGTACTGGAATCATTCTCACAGTGCGTTTAAAAGGTTTACAGTTTAGTAAACTGTTATACGCTCACAAACTAGCTTTTAAAAAATCAGAAGATACATCTTCCTCTGGAGATATTAGCCACTTCCAAGCACTTATGACAGCTATGGCGGCAACGATTGGAATGGGAAATATAGCAGGTGTTGCAACTGCTGTGACGATCGGTGGGCCCGGTGCAATCTTTTGGATGTGGATTACTGCTTTGTTCGGTATGGCAACAAAATATGCCGAAGCAATTCTTGCAGTGAAATACCGTGTTAGTAATGAAAATGGCGAATATTCAGGTGGACCAATGTACTATTTAGAACGTGGTTTAGGTAAGAAATGGCTTGCAGTTTTATTCGCTATATTCGGTACAACTGCTTCTTTCGGTATCGGGAATATGGTGCAATCTAACTCTGTTGCAGAGGCAATGCGAATTAATTTCTCTTTCCCTCCTGCTTTAACTGGTATAGTAATGTCATTTTTAATCGCTATCGTTATTTTAGGCGGTGTTAAAAAAATCGGGAAAGTGACAGGATATATCGTTCCTATTAAAGCTTTCTTTTATATCATCGCTGGTCTTATCATTATTTTCTATCACTACGATCAAATTCCTGAAGCATTTTTACTTATTTTTTCTGGTGCATTTAATGGTACTGCAGCAGCTGGTGGTTTTATCGGTGCGACTGTTGCATCAGCGATTCAAATCGGAATGGCGCGCGGTGTATTTGCGAACGAAGCTGGTTTAGGTAGTGCCCCTATTGCTGCGGCGGCTGCAAAAACAGATTCACCTGCAAAGCAAGCTTTAGTTTCTATGACTGGTACTTTTCTAGATACGTTTATTGTATGTACAATTACAGGACTTGTATTAATTACTACAGGTGCATGGAAGTCTGGTAAAACTGGGGTTGAAGCTACAACACTTGCGTTCCAATCCGTATTTGGCATTGCTGGTAGTATGATTCTAGGTATCGCCATTATATTATTCGCCTACTCTACTATTTTAGGCTGGTCGTATTACGGTGAGAAATGTGTAGCTTATTTATTTGGAGAAAGTGCTGTTAAATATTATAAAGCAACCTTTATTGTCATGATTGCTATTGGTGCGAATTTAAAATTAGGCATCGTATGGACATTTGCGGATATTGCAAATGGACTTATGGCGATTCCAAACTTAATTGGTCTTATTGGGTTAAGTAGTATTGTTGTTGCTGAAACAAATCGCTTTTTACAAGCAGAGAAATTGAAAGAAAATAATAAAAAACAGGCAAGTTAATCTATGAAAGTAGGAATGACTCATATATGATGAGCATTCCTTTTTTCATCCCCTCTTTTACTTAATTACTATCATTAAAAATATATTTATATCAATGTTTACTCCTTTTTATTCCTCCAAAAGTTTTTCACATAAATGTCATAAATCGTATGGTCTAACTATATAGTTGAAAAGGAATGCGACATTAAAGTGTCGCTGAAAAACTCATCCAAGAAAAGGGAGGAAAAATCTTTTGAAAAACAAAATCATTGTTTTCCTATCTGTTTTGTCATTTATTATTGGTGGTTTCTTCTTTAACACGAATACTTCAAGCGCTGAAACATCATCTACTGATTACGTTCCTAACCAATTAATTGTTAAGTTCAAACAAAATGCATCTTTAAGTAATGTGCAATCTTTTCATAAATCTGTCGGAGCTAATGTCTTATCTAAAGATGATAAGTTAGGTTTTGAAGTCGTACAATTTTCAAAAGGTACTGTAAAAGAAAAAATAAAGAGTTATAAAAATAATCCAGATGTAGAATATGCAGAACCGAATTATTACGTTCACGCCTTTTGGACTCCAAACGACCCATATTTTAATAGTCAATACGGATTACAAAAGATTCAAGCTCCACAAGCTTGGGATAGCCAACGAAGTGATCCCGGTGTAAAAGTAGCCATTATTGATACAGGAGTTCAAGGCTCACACCCTGATTTGGCTTCGAAAGTAATTTACGGGCATGATTATGTTGATAACGACAATGTTTCTGATGACGGTAATGGTCATGGTACGCATTGCGCTGGAATTACTGGGGCACTTACGAATAATAGTGTCGGAATTGCTGGTGTTGCCCCACAAACTTCAATTTATGCTGTCCGCGTATTAGATAATCAAGGAAGTGGTACTCTTGATGCTGTAGCACAAGGTATTCGAGAAGCTGCTGATTCGGGTGCAAAAGTAATTAGTTTAAGTTTAGGAGCTCCAAATGGTGGGACTGCATTACAACAAGCCGTTCAATATGCATGGAATAAAGGCTCTGTTATTGTTGCAGCTGCTGGAAATGCTGGAAATACAAAAGCTAATTACCCTGCTTATTACAGCGAAGTGATTGCAGTTGCTTCTACAGATCAATCAGATAAGAAATCTTCATTTTCTACTTATGGTAGCTGGGTAGATGTTGCAGCACCAGGTTCAAATATATATTCCACATATAAAGGAAGCACGTATCAATCATTAAGTGGTACATCTATGGCAACACCTCATGTCGCAGGAGTTGCTGCTCTTTTAGCAAATCAAGGATATAGCAATACACAAATTCGCCAAATTATTGAGTCTACTACAGATAAAATTAGTGGTACAGGTACGTACTGGAAAAACGGTAGAGTCAATGCATATAAGGCTGTACAATATGCGAAGCAATTACAAGAAAATAAAGCTTCTTAAGAAATAAAGTAAAACTTTAATCAGTCGCTCTACCATTAATGCGGAATAAAATAGAAGGAGAGACTTCTACAACGAAAGCCTCTCCTTCTTATAAACTATATTACTCTCCCTGCTTTTTAACCATATGTAAATACAGAACAAAATCCATCATTGTCGACGAATGACCAAGTTGACGAATCATCGCTGTTATATTTCCTCTATGATATGTACCATGATTTACGACATGTTGTACTAACTCTAAAATTGAAGTTTCTAATTTTCCTACATATGGATTCTCGATAACAAATGCAGCATTCACATCTTGTATTGTACTTAAAAAGTCTTTATATTGATTTGCCATGTTTTCAAACATTTTTTCTAATTCATGTAACGATTTGTTTTCCATTTGTTTTCGTAATTCTTCTCGGCCTTGTATGGCTTCATTCATACTTTTACCATGCAATATGTGTAACCACACTTGATCTGTAATATAAATATGGGCAAACGTATCCTTGATTGATGGAAATACACTCTGTATCTGTTCAGTAAAAATAGTCTCATAGTTTGGTAATTTTTTTAGTCGATTGAATAATCGTATATTAGCCCAAGCATGGTAATCCACCTGTTTTAACATGCACTCTCTCAAACGAAATCGCCTCCTTATTGTATGAAACGAATAGTTTGTTTCTTCATTTTTGATTCTCTATCAGCCTTAACAATTCCTTTTTCTTCAATTTTACATTTATCTATAGTTTTATATTTTACGTGCGTATAAAATTCCGTTTGAAATGGAAACGGTGTAATGCGAATTGTTTCCTCATCTATCCATTCAGCTTGAATAGGTTTCTCCTCTTTACTATTAAACATTTCTGTCCCTTCAAAGCCATCTTTAAACAAATCAATTTCATCTTTCTTTTCTATCCCTGGTTTATTCATACAGACATATAAAGAAAGTTCGTCGCAAAACTTTAATAATCTATAATGTTTATCGAACATCGTAAATTGTTCTTTTGTTAGCGTTGTCAATATTCTTTTTTGTCGTTCCAATTCCCCTGTATAAAATGACATCATCTCTTCATCTTCCTCATTTAATGGAAATGATAAAAAATGCTTACTACAAAGTAATGCTCCGTATGGATTGGAATCTTCAATTTCATTCAAACCAATCGTATAAAAGACAAAGCGTAATGAACTTGGACAATCCATAAATGTATATGGGATATTTTTAGCATCATTCAAAATTGGTACTTTATCAAGTTCTATCCATCCTCTATCATGCTCATATATTGCATCAATTGTCTCTTTTAAATATGTGTCATCTTCAAAAAAATCTTCTTTTATATGCTTTGCAATCTCTCCAGCTAAAAAACCATGATCATGTTGACGAATTAATATACTTTCTTTCTCATCCTTTTCACGAAAAATCATCCGTATACTCCCCCTCATCCTCATATTACAGCGTTTTCTATTCATCAATTCTTAATTAATCCCTAATTGTTAGCAGGGATTCAGTTTCTTGCAACGAAATTAACATAACTATATAGCATTCTTTTTAACAATATAAATAGCTTTATCTTTACTATCTATTATACTAAATCATTCATTCCAAAAAATTTTTTTATGAGGTGAAAACATGAACAAAACAGAATTAATTAAAAATGTCGCACAATCAGCTGATATTTCTCAAAAAGATGCTTCTGCAGCTGTACAATCTGTATTTGACACAATTGCTACTGCATTACAATCTGGTGATAAAGTTCAATTAATTGGCTTTGGAACTTTTGAAGTTCGTGAAAGATCTGCTCGTACAGGACGTAATCCACAAACCGGCGAAGAAATTCAAATCGCTGCTGGTAAAGTTCCTGCATTTAAAGCAGGTAAAGAGTTAAAAGAAGCTGTGAAATAAACAAGAAACCAGCCATTTTATAGGCTGGTTTCTTGTTTTAATTTAGTAATTGCTTTATATTTTCTGCATGATACACCTCGCAAATATAAAATATGCATCTGCAGTTACTTACAATTTGATATTTTCTTGTTGGATACACATGCGCCGAAACAGAGCATCCATCGAACAATTCAATAATATTCCCAGAAGGCTGATATCCTTCATATAATACGTTCCTTCTTACTTCCATCTTTTCTATAAGTTTTTCAACTGGAATGTTTCCACTCTCTAACTCCCTCTTTATTGTATTTGGTAAAAACGAGGTATCCGCAAAAATGAGATTTTCAGATAATACTTTTCCTTTATAACTAATATTGGATACACGGTAAAGAAATGTTCCGTTTTTATCAAAGAAACTCTTTGCTTCTTTCGGGATATACTGTCTATCAAGCACCTCTTGTTCTAGAACATCAAACTGAACTGTATCATTCAAAAGCTTTTCTAAAGCATGAATAGATGATGTATCTCCAGAAAATAAAATATTTTTAATTGCTTGTACATGATAAGTGAATTCATTTGTTCTATTTTCCGCTACTAGCATGAGGAACACCTCTTCTATAAAATATTTTATTAAACTTATTTATCATTTAAAAGCGCTACTGCATCCAGCTGTATGATTTCGGTGACTTCTTTACTGAATATTGCAATTGAAGCCGTATAATCTACACTTGGCCTTAAATCTCTCATCACTGTATTTTCTACTAACTCTTGTCTATCCTTAAAAAACAACAAGTTTGGAGGTTCATTTGGAGCTGATATAGTAATATCCACTGGTGGAATCATTAGACCTTCACCTGTCGCTTTGAGCACAGCTTCCTTTCTAGTCCAATATGTTAAAAAACCTTCTATTTTTTGTTCATTAGGTAATTTCATAACTTGCGCTATTTCAATGTCTGTTAATACACCTTCTGCCATTTTCATTACATCTATATTTGGATTCATTTGTTCAACATCAACGCCTACAGGTGCAGACTTTGTAAATGCAACAACAACCCATTCACCCGAATGTGAAACCGATAACTGCGGCATACCCTCTGGTAATTGTGGTCTACCATGTTGTAAATTACATACTGGGCACAGCCTATCAATTGGCACTTGAACTGGTGACATAGAAAGTATTTTACCTAGAACTAATCTACTAATTACACAACCGATTATAAAACGAGCACGATCTGCCGAATGATGATATGAATTTGCCTTCTCTCGTTCAACATCATTTAGTAAATTGTAATGCCATGATTGTAAATCCGAAATTCTTCCCCACCATATTTGACAATCATTCTCATTCAAAATCGGTATAGAATCTACAACTTTACTTTCTATCATGTAAACTCTCTCCTTCTAAATACCAATATCATTTTATTTCAAAAGACCATTTTCAAACTTATTCATTTACAATTTCTTTCTCTTTTTGTAATACAGGTAACGGTTTTTTCTTCTTTTTTGACATTACCTCTTTATCAGAAATACGTAAAGAAAATAGTAATGCTACGAGTAAAAATATTGCTGACCCAATTAATGCCGCTTGATATGGCACGAAATCTGAATGAGCATTATGTTGTGCACTGTTATTTCCAAAACCAGCTAATATACTAGCTAAAACAGCAACTCCTATTGCTGAACCTAATCGATTTTGCACATTAAATATAGTAGTTGCTCTCCCCATAGAAGGTGGCGTTATATTGTTAAATGCAGAAAATTGAACTGCTCCAACTGACTGTCCTAAGAAAATACCTATGCCAAACAATAATGCCCGTATTTGCCAAGGATTCGTATCGTGATTTACAAAACTTAATAAAACAAAGATAATCGCCGTACAAATTAACCCGATAGAAATTACCTTACGAGCACCTAATTTCTTATATGACCAAGGCACAATCTGTGACGATATCATTAATCCAATTGCCTCTGGGAATGTAGTAAGACCTGATTCCAGTGCGGATGCTCCTATTACATTTTGATACATAAGCGGAAAAACAAATAACATTCCTAGTAAACCAGCTGATGAAAATAATGATATAAGGCTCATCTTTCTAAAGACTGGTTCTTTTAATAAGCGTAAATCTAACATCGGTTGCTTTACTTTCAGTTCTACGATTATAAACAATGTAATGAATACAAGCCCAGCCATCCCTGTACTCATAATTTCTGGAGAAATCCACCCTTTTGATGGTCCCTGGCTGAGTGTATATATGAGCATCGCAAATCCTGGTGCTGATAAAATAAAGCCGAGAGAATCAAAGCGACCAGCTGATTTTTCAACATGCTCTGCTAAAAATAGAAGTCCAAATAGCAATGCAACGATTCCAAACGGTAGATTAATATAAAATGCCCAGCGCCAAGACATTTGATCTACAAAAAAGCCACCAATAATTGGTCCTACTGCCGGTGCGACAGCAATTGGCAACACAATAAACCGAGAAATTTTCGGCCTTTCCTCTGGTGAAAATGTTCGGAATAACATCGCCATCCCAACTGGCGTTAAAAGCCCTCCACCAGCACCTTGAATAATACGAAAAATATTCAATGATGTAATATCGTTCGCTATCCCACATAACGCAG
The DNA here is from genome assembly GCF_007363175.1 of Bacillus sp. BD59S. NCBI lineage: Bacteria > Bacillati > Bacillota > Bacilli > Caryophanales > Bacillaceae > Bacillus > Bacillus sp. BD59S. The sequence continues at coordinate 2,105,563 of NZ_CP034686.1, read as the reverse complement.
ATGCAGTTGTAAATACGAAAAGAGCAGTTAGAAATACTCTTTTCGTACCGAATCGATCTCCTAACCAACCGGAAATCGGAAGGAAAACAGCTAAACTAACTAAATACCCAACATTAACCGTCCCCATTGCAGATGGAGCTACTTGTAATTCTTTACTTATCGTTTGTAGTGCTACGTTCACAATTGTTGCATCCATCGCAGCCATAAACATCGCTGTTATATATACGATGCTTACAACTACTTTTGGATTTATTTTTGCTTTCATTATCGTTTTCCTACTACTATTTTTTCACCAGCTTGATTACTTTTTGGATTCAAATCAGTCCAGTTATTTTCAACATATTGTAAGCAATCATGCCTGCTAGCTTCTTCATGTATGACATTCCACCCAATAGGTACATCAAGAAAGACAGGCCAGAGAGAATACTGGCCCTCCTCATTTATTAATACTTTATATGTGTAATTATCGTTTTCAAATGGATTCATCATACTCTACTTACCCCTTTCTTATTCTGCAAATATTTCGCTAATACTTGTCCAATTTCCGTAAGTGGACCTGGCTGACATAGATCTTTATGTCTACAGTCAATATCATGCTGCATAATTTGTCCATCTAAATAATTTAGCCACGTATTTGGAGAAATAGGATCAAACCAGTCTGGTATAACAGTAGATCTAAAGAATAAGATATCTCCGTTATAAACTTTCGGTACATATTTCCCTAACAACCCTACTGAATTTACATATGTTTCTTTCAAGTTCAATATAGTCTCTTCTTCAAGACTTGCTAATGCACTTCCATCTTTACGAAGGATTTCAACTGCACTTTCCATTGTAAGTGGTTTACCATCCATGTTATCTGGGTCATATCCGCCTAAAGCAAGTAAGGCGATTAACGCTTCCTTTTCAGTAGGTGCTTCCGTATTCGGTAAGAAGTGTCCAGGATAAGAATCAAGCATAACGAGTAATTCTACTTCTTCCCCTTCATTTTGTAGTTGCGCCGCCATTGCATGCACAACATTTCCTCCAAGCGACCAACCTAATAAACGATATGGTCCATGAGGCTGTACTTCACGAACGTGTTTTAAGTAATCCGCCGCCATCTCCTCTAAACTTTTTGGAAGTTCTTCATTTTTAGCGATGCCACGTGCTTGTACACCATAGATTGGATAATTTGTTCCTAAAGATTTCATAAGTCCTGCATAGCACCAACTTAATCCACCTGCTGGATGTACACAAAATAGTGGTAATTGATTCCCGCTTGCTCGTAATGGCAGCAACACATCAAGTGCACTTTGACCATTCCCCATCTCAAGTCTTTCAGCTAACCCTGCAACAGTCGGTGCTGCAAATAAAGTACCAATGTTTAGTTCCACTCCAAGCGCCTCTTTCATGCGGCTCATAAGCTGCACTGCAAGGAGTGAATGGCCACCAAGATCAAAGAATCCTTCATCAATTCCAATTTGAGGCACACTTAGCACTTCTGTAAACAAGTCACATAGCATTTCTTCTTGCGGTGTTCTTGGACCACGACTAGAAGATGATGCGATAAATTTTGGAGCTGGCAATGCCTTTCTATCTAATTTACCGTTCGGAGTTAAAGGTAACTCATTTACTACTACAAAAGCGTATGGAACCATATAATCTGGTAAACTACCACTAGCAAACTGACGCATTTCATTCGTATCAATCGCTTCATTATTTGATGCGACGATATAAGAAACTAACCGTTTATCCCCCGGTTGATCTTCCCGTACAATAACGGCTACTTGCTCAACTTTAGGGTGCTTCATTATGACTGCTTCTATTTCTCCTAATTCAATTCGGAATCCGCGAATTTTTATTTGATGATCTGCACGTCCTATATAATCTAGCGTCCCATCTTGACGCCAACGTGCTAAGTCTCCAGTACGATACATTCTTGTACCTGGCTTGCCAAATGGATCTGCAATAAAGCGTTCAGCCGTTAATCCTGCTCTTCCTAAATATCCACGCGCAAGCCCTGCGCCTGCAACATACATTTCTCCAACTACTCCAGGTGGGACTGGTTGTAAGTAGTTGTCTAACACATACACTTTAAGGTCAGGTATACTGCACCCAATTAAACTATTTGCTCGTAAAGAGACGATAGTTTCATCTAATTCAATATAACTAACATGTACTGTCGTCTCCGTAATACCATACATATTAATAAGCTTCGGTGCGTTATGAGGATGTCGACTATACCAATCTTCTAAGCGACTTAGCTCAAGTGCTTCTCCTCCAAAAACAACATATCGTAAAGATAATTTTTGACCAATCTCTTCATTTTCACGATCTGCTTGCATCAATTGGTAGAACGCTGATGGAGTTTGGTTTAAAACCGTAACCTTTTCTTTAACTAGAAGCTGTAAAAATTCTTTCGGCGAGCGACTTACCGTATGTGGCACTACGACTAAACGCCCTCCGTATAATAAAGGCCCCCAAATTTCCCAAACCGAGAAATCAAAAGCATATGAATGGAACATCGTCCAAGCATCGTTCCCGTCAAACTGGAACCAATGATCAGTTGCGCCTAAAAGTCTTACTACATTTTGATGAGGTATCATAACGCCTTTCGGTCTACCCGTTGAGCCTGACGTATAAATAACGTAAGCAATATGTGATGGAGATAATGGCTTAATTCGTTCCACTTCATCAATATTTTCTTCACTATATTTCTCAACTTCTGCTATTACTTTCACATCATCAACTAAAACTTTTAGTGCCTCATCACATTCAATTTCCACTTCTGAGTTTGTTAAAACACATGATGGTTTCGCATCATGGAGCATAAATGAAATACGATCTGACGGGTAATCTGGATCTAACGGTAGGTATCCAGCACCAGCTTTAAGAACAGCTAATAAGCTTACAACCATGTTTAATGATCTTGGCATTGCTAAAGCAACGAGTTGATCAGGACCAATTCCTTTTGCTATTAGGAATCGAGCTATTTTATTTGCTTTTGTATTTAACTCTTCATAAGTTAATTTCTTATCTTTAAAGACAACAGCAATAGAATTTGGATTTATATGAACCTGCTTTTCAAATAATTGTGGCAATGTCATTTCTGGTGCAATTTGAAAACCACCATTCCACTTTTCTAACACTGTATTTTTCTCTGCTAAAGTTAATATTTCTAATCTGCCAATGGATTGATCCGGAATTGTAGCTGCATCATCTAATAACAAAATGAATCGTTCTATTAGTTTTTGAACCGTTTCACGTTTATATAAATCGGTACTAAACTCTAGTAATCCATGTAAACCGTTCGGAGTACCATCAACCCCGTTACTCTCACTAATTTCAAATGTTAAATCAAATTTTGCAGAACCAACGCTTTGAATTTCAAGGCTCGCTTCTAAATCTGGTACATGAAACGTTGCTTCTGGTGTATTTTGAAAAGCTAACATAACTTGAAACAACGGGTGGCTGTTTCGAGTACGTACTGGATTTAACACTTCAACAAGTCTTTCAAATGGAACATCTTGATTTTCATAAGCTGCAAGATTTACCTGCTTCACTCTATTTAATAATTCTTTAAAACTTGGATCTCCTGAAGTATTTGTACGTAACACTAATGTATTTACAAATAAACCAACTATGTCAGAGAGTGCATCATCGTTTCTTCCAGCAATCGGACTTCCAATTGGTATATCAGTGCCTGCACCTAATCTTGTAAATAGTGCACTAAGCCCTGCTTGCAATACCATAAACAAACTAACTCCATTTTTACGTGCAAGCTCTACTAACCTACTATGCATACCTTCATCTATATGAAAATGAATTGTTTCCCCGCGGTAACTCGTCTCAATTGGACGCTGGAAATCTGTAGGTAACTCCATTTGGTCTGGTAAACCTTTAAGTTCTTCTTTCCAAAAATCTAATTGTGTTGAAATAAGACTCTCTGGTGTTGTTTCATCACCTAGCAATCGCTGTTGCCAAAGTGCATAATCTGCGTATTGAACTGGAAGTGTCTCCAGCTGAACTCTGTCACTTTGACATCGCGCTTTATAAGCCGCTGTAAAATCTCTCGTTAAAGGCTGTAATGACCAGCCGTCACCTACAATATGATGTAATAGAATTAATAATACATGTTCGTTTTCATTCAATGTAAATAGCTGCATACGAACTGCGGGTTCCAAATCAAGGTTAAAGCTATATCTTACCGCCTCTGCAAGCACACTTTCTAATTCCTCTTTACATGTTTTTGTTATAATCATTTCTATATTTAAATTTTCCATATCTAAAATTTTCTGATAGGAACTACCTAATACGTTAGGGAAAATCGTTCTAAGCGTTTCATGTTTCTCAACTACATCATAATAAGCACCATGCAATGCTTCCTCGTTCAACTTTCCAGACAAACGAATGACTAACGGAATATTATAAGTAGGACTTGGGCCTTCTAAACAATGTAAGAACCATAATCTACGCTGTGCAAATGAAAGTGGAACTTCATTTGGCCTACTTACTTTCTTAATCGCTGGTCTTGCAGTTTTTGCTCGATCCAATTGTTTCGCTAATTCAACAACAGTTGGTGATTCAAATAGTTTCCCGATTCCTAGTTCCACACTTAACGTTTCACGAATTCTTGCCATTAAACGAGATGCGAGAAGTGAATGTCCACCCATTTCAAAGAAATTATCATCAATGCTAATTCGAGAAACACCAAGTACTTCTGCAAATAAATCACATAATATTTCTTCTTTCGGATTTCTAGCAACCCTCTCATTGTTCATTCCATTAAAATCAGGAGCAGGTAATTTCTTTCTGTCAACCTTACCATTTGGCGTTAACGGTAATTCTTCTAGCAATACAAATGCTGATGGCACCATATAATTCGCTAAACTTTCTGAAACATAAGAACGAATTTCTGAAAGATGAATCGTTTCCTTCTCTTCGGCAACGATATACGCGATGATTCGTTTATCATTCAGGCGGTCTTCTCGTACCATTACTACTGCTTGCTTAATATTTTCATGGCGTTGTAATACCATTTCAATTTCAGCTAATTCAATTCGGAAACCACGAATTTTAATTTGATGATCTGCACGGCTCACATATTCTAGCACACCATCATTGCGCCATTTTACAAGATCACCAGTACGGTACATGCGCTCTCCTCGTTCTCCATAAGGATTTGCAACAAACCGTTCAGCCGTTAACTCTGGTTTTCCTAAATATCCGCTTGCAAGTCCTTCCCCTGCAATATATAATTCCCCAATCACTCCAGGTGGAACTGGTTGTAACCCTGCATCTAATACATACACGTCTGTATTGCAAATTGGCTTTCCGATAGGAGGTATACCTCTTTCCCTTTCATCGATGTTCATGACAGTAGACCAAATAGTCGTTTCAGTTGGTCCATATAAGTTTGTAATAGCGCAACCTAATTCTTTTAATGTATTTGCTAAATGCGCAGGAAGAGCTTCACCACCAACGAGCACATTTAGCCCTTGTAGCCTCTCCGGATAATCAGTTACTAACGCCTGCCAAAGCGTCGGTGTAGCCTGCATAATGGTCACTCTTTCTTCATGTAAAAGTGTCGTTAATGCAGAAGGCTCTTGTATGTCTTCTTTTTGCGCAATTGTTAAACTTGCACCACTAATAAGAGGTAAATAAATTTCTAGAGCAGAAATATCAAACGCAAATGTTGTAACTGCTAATAAATGATCATGTTCATGTAACGAAAACTTTTGTTGCATAGCCATTAAAAAGTTACTTAAACCTCTCATAGGAACAATTACACCTTTTGGGTTTCCTGTTGAGCCTGAAGTATATATTGTATAGGCTGGGTTTAAAAGTGATATATCATTCTTACATGCTATATTCATACGAGAATATGTATGTAATGCTAGTTTCGTTTCTTCGTCATCTAATACAATTTTTTTCATATCATTTTTTATAACTAACTTAGATGAAACAGATGAATGTGTTATGATACAAGCTGGTTTTGCATCATTTACTATATAATTTATTCGCTCGGCTGGATATTCTGGATCTATTGGTAAATACGCTGCACCAGCCTTTAAAACTGCTAGCATACTAACAACCATTTCCGTTAATCTTGGAAATACTAAAGCTACAAACTGGTTTGGTCGTATTCCTTCTTCTACTAAATAATGTGCTAGTTCATTCGCTCGTTCATTTAGCTCTTTATACGTAAGGTTTACACCGTCACAAGTAATCGCTAGTTTATCGGGATTTTTTTGCACTTGTTTTTCAAATGATATAGGCAGATTGATTAATTCATCGTCTTCCTTTGTTTCATTCCATTCCAATAAAACTTTATGATTTTCTTCAGGAAGAGTAATGTTTATCTTTCCAATCGACTCGTCTTTTTGATAATCATTTATCATTAATTCTAATAATTGCATAAATCTTTCTTTATGCAATGCTAGCTCCGCACCATTATATACTTCCGGATTCGCATCAAAATGAATCATTAGCTCATTTTGATCAAAACGTTTATATACATTTATTGATAAATCATCGACAGGTCCCGCTGATAAATTATGTGTAATACCACGATTTCCAGCAAAATTTAGCCCGTAATCAAAAGGCATAACATTCACTAACGGTCCAAACAACCTTTGATTTTCACCTAGTAACTTTAATTCTCTTCTTAATTCCTCATGACGGTATTTATAATGGCGACGTACATCTCGGATTTCTTTAGAAACTTGCTGCAATAATTCCGCAAGAGTTATATTTGGAGTTACTGTAATACGAAGTGGAACTAAATTCATTACCATACTTGGTGTATGAATAGATACCGAACCTAGACGTCCCATCATCGGTAAACCTAAAACAATATCATTTTCGCCTGTTAATTTATGCATATAAATACTTGTTACAGCGACAATGAATTCCGGCCAACTTGTTAACGAAAAATTGATATCTTCTAGTAAAGTTTTCGTACTAGAACTACATAAATATGCTGTTTCGCGTAAAAATCCATTTGATGTTCTCGGTGCTCGTTCTGCCAAACTTACAACTTCTGGTTCATCCACAAATTTTTCTAACCAAAAAGTACGATCTTCCTGAAATTGTTTAGACTCACGATACTCCATATCTTCTTGCACAACTTTTGCAAGAGAACCAAATGGCTTTTCATTCTTGTTTGTTTCTTCTATAAGTGATGTATACTCATTCGCTACCTTTTGGCTAAGAAGTGAAAATCCATAGCCATCCATCACAATGTGATGGATGCACTGATACCAAAAGAAACGATTATTTTCAACTTGAATAAGTGCTTCAGTAAATAAAGTATCTTTTTTCAAATCGACTGGCATAGATAAATCATTTTTCATCCATGCTTTAGCAGCTTCTTCAGGGTTTTCTTCTTTACGTACGTCAATAAAATGCATATGAAACTGTGATTCTTCAATAACTTGCCATGGGCCCATTTCATCCTCTTCGAAGCGAACATGAAGTGCTTCTGCTTCCATTACAACTTTACGTACTGCTAATTCGAAAATTTCTTGATTCATATTTCCGTTTATTTCTACATATTCCCCAGTATTATAAATTGGATTAAGCGGATCTAATTGTTGCGCAAACCACATGCCAGACTGCGCAGATGATAACGAATGACGAATCTTTTGACTGTTAGGCATTCTTTACTACCCCTTTATTATGTAGTCTATTTGTTACAGCACCTGTGCTGTTTGTGAAGATAGTAAACTGTACCAACCCGCAACAGTTGGACGTTCTGCTAAATCTGCAAAAGTGATTTCTTTCCCTTCACGACGCCACTTCTCTACTAAACTCATAATTCTGACCGAATCAAGCCCTCTAATTAATAAGTCCTCATCAATACCAATACTCTCTATTGGCTCACGAAGTAGTTGTGCAACTAATTCATGCACTTCCTGTATAGTGATCCCTTCACTCTCATCACCTTTTACACTTTTTAAATTGTTTAACAGTAGGTTTGTTGATGTCGTTACTGCACATCTATTAGATGCATACTCCAATGCTTGTTTATGATGCTCTAGTGAAAAATCAGCAACTGCATCTGCTACAAAGAACGGCTCTATACCATCCATAAATGCTTCACAAGCTGTTAAAAGACAGCCAATATGCGCATAAATACCGCAAATAATGAGTTGATCTTTTCCTTGTTCATTTAAAATTTCTAATAGATTTGTCTTTTTAAATGCACTATATCTCCATTTTGTTAGGAATATATCATCCTCATCAGGAGTAAGTTCATCAACAATTTTCTTTTTATCTGGTCCAGCAGGAATACCGTCACCCCAAAAGTCTTGTAATAAACCTCGTTGTTCTAACGTTTGCCCACCAGGTTGTGCTGTATAAACAACTGGTATACCAAGTTCCTTACATTTTTCTCTTATCATTTTAATATTTGAAATAAGTTCTACTTTTGGTGATTCTTTATCGCTATATGCATCAAGAAAATATTCTTGCATGTCATGAATTAAAAGTACTGCACGTTTCGGGTCTGGTGTCCAATTCACTTTATTTTTTGGTAGTTCTGATTCAATTGGCATTTTATATACTGAAATAGATGGAATAGCCATCTAATCACTTCCTTCCGGTTTTTATTATTGTTTTACTGTAATAAGTTTTTCAGCAATGACTTTACGTAGTTCTTTTTTGCTGACTTTTCCGACTCCTGTTTGCGGGAATGATTCAATAAATTCAATTCGATCTGGAATTTTATAAGCCGCTATACCACGTTCTCTTAAAAATATTTTTAATTCACTTACTGCCGGAACTTGTCCACGAGCTATAACAAAAGCACAGGTGCGTTCACCTAAATAATCGTCAGGCATAGATACAATTGCTACGTCATGGACCGCATCGTGTGCTAATAGATGATTTTCAACTTCTTCCGCAGCAACTTTCTCACCACCACGGTTAATTTGATCTTTATCTCTTCCTTCTACAATGATGTATCCTTGTTCATTTACTTTTACAAGATCACCTGTGCGATAAAACCCATCCTTTGTAAATGATCGTGCATTATGCTCTTCGGCTTTATAGTAACCACGAATTGTATATGGACCTCGTGTTAATAAACTACCTACTTCGCCAGGTTGTACATCGTTGTCATTTTCATCAACAACTCGTACTTCATCGAGTGCAGACATTGGTCTACCTTGTGTATAAATAATAATTTCTTCCGGATCGTCTAATCTTGTATAGTTCACTAATCCTTCCGCCATACCGAATACTTGCTGTAATGTACATCCAAATGTAGGGCGTATACGTTTTGCAACTTCAGCACTAAATTTCGCACCACCTACTTGAATCACTTCTAGACTCGATAAATCGTTATTACGTGAAGATGCAGCATCAAGCCATATCATTGCTAATGGCGGTACGAGAGCAGTAATCGTAACTTTTTCTTTTTCAATAAGTGCAAATGCCTCATCTGGACTACCTCCAGTTGCCAGCACTACTTTTCCACCCGCATAGAAAGTTCCAAATGTTCCAGGAGAGCTCATCGGGTAATTATGTGCTACTGGAAGAACTGCCATATAGACGCTTTCTGCATTCAAATTACAAATTTCAGCGCTAACACGTAAACTATAAATATAATCATCATGCGTTCGAGGAATTAATTTAGAAAGTCCTGTTGTCCCTCCTGATAATTGGAGAAACGCAACATCACTTGGCTGAACTTCTGGTAATGGAACGGGATCTATATATAAATCACTTATGTTCACAAATTCTTCTTCTTCTCCCACTACAATGACTTGTTGTAAAGTTGGTACTTTCTCTTTCACTTCTCTTGCTAGTTTTCGATAATCAAAACCGAGAGCCTTATCTGAAATAACGTAAGCACTCGCCTCACCAAACTCACAAAAATAACTAATTTCACTACTACGATGTGAAGGAAGTGCAAAGACAGGAAGTGCTCCAATTCGAAATAGCGCAAAACATATTTCAAAAAACTCGATAACGTTAGGTAGTTGGATTACAACTCGATCATCTTGCTTTATTCCTAAATTCAGTAAACCTGACGCTAAGCGATCTACTTTTTTATCAAGCTCACTATACGTTATATGCGTATTTCCACTTACAACTGCAATTTGATCTCCATATTTTTCAGCACGCTCTCTTAACACGCCGCCAAATGTTTCCCCAAGCCAACACCCTTCTTCTCGATAGCGATCGGCAAATTCTTTTGGCCATTTTATATAACCTGTTAGCATTCTTTTTTCCCCCCTATTTTTCATTCAACGAACTATCATTTAACCCCAAAGCTTTCAGCATCGTTTGAAATTTAGCTGACGTTTCTGCTAACTCATCTTCTGGTTTTGACTCAGCCACAACTCCCGCTCCTGCAAATAATCGAAGGGTATTTTCTTGCACTTCAGCACAGCGAATTGTAACAATCCATTCACCATCTCCATTTAAATCGCTCCAACCTAGCATTCCTGTAAAAAATTCACGGTCAAATGGCTCAATTTTTTGAATCGCCTCTCTCGCTTCTTCCATAGGCGTCCCGCAAACTGCTGGCGTAGGATGAAGTGCAATTGCTAATTCCAAAGAAGTAGTATTCGGATCCTTTAGTTCACCTTTCACTTCCGTAGACAAATGCCACATCGCTTCACTATGAATAACGGATGGTTTTTCTGGAACATGTAATGTGTGACAGTATGGACGAAGCGCAGCAGCTACCGCTTCTACTACTACCGCATGTTCATGTAAATCTTTTGGAGAAGAAAGTAATTCCTCTGCTCTTCTTTTATCTTCAACTGGATCATCACTACGTGGTCTTGAACCAGCTAACGGATTAGAAATAACTTGCATACTATTACGTGAAACGAGTAACTCAGGACTTGCTCCAATTAATGTCTTATTATTCTCGTTTTCATCTTTCGGTAAATTAACAGCAAATGTATAACCATGCTTATTATGCTCTGCTAATTCTCGAAGAAGTTTTTGCTTATTAATCTTTTCGGAAGATTTAACATCTAACGATCTGGATAGAACGATTTTTTTAAAATCTCCGTCTTGTATTTTTTCAATTCCTTGCTGCACACCATTCATATACACTTCAGGATCTGGTACAGGCATCATTTCAAATGTTAATTTCTCATTTGTTTTAAGCTGATTTGTTGTATCCAATTGTAAACGATCAGAAATTCTGCTATATTCTGGTACGATAAGTTGAACTTCTTTTCTACGATCAAATGGCAAAGCACCGACAACGATAGGATTCGGATTTCCAGCTTGTTTTGCATTACGTAATACTGCTTGTACAAGTTCTGGAAAACTTTCAATTTCACGATGCTTTACTGTAGTAAACTCTCCTTCTGTCAATATCGTTCGAGTAGGTGAAGCGAAAAAAAATGAAGATTCAGTCTTATAATCTTCTAAAAGTTTTTCTGACAGTTCCTTTACAGCCGTAAATTCATTCATAGTATCGTAACCCCCTGAATTTTTTATTACACTCCTAATGTAGCTCCGCCATCGATACATAAATTGTGCATTGTAATGTGGCTTGCTTTATCTGAAGCTAAAAACAATACCGCTTCGGCAACTTCTGAAGGCTGTGCAATTTTTTGTAATGGTATACCGAGTCTATATGTACTTTGAGAACCAGCAATGATATTTTTTGCTCCATTCTCATCAGCCCATAGTAACCTTTGCATTTCAGTTTCAGTTGAACCTGGAGAAACTAAGTTACAGCGAATGTTATATGCCGCAAGTTCTAATCCTAAACACTTCATAAACATCGTCGTTGCAGCTTTGGATGCCGCATACGCTGCCATATCCATTCTCGGGGTGTTTGCTGCATTTGAACCAACTGTAACAATTGCCCCTGACTTTCTTTGCATCATACGTTTACTTACCGCTCGGGACATATAGAAAACTCCTGTAGTATTTACAGAGAATGTTTTATTCCAATCTTCATCACTTAAAGAGTGAATCGCTCCCATACGTAAAACCCCTGCAACATTAACTAATATATCTATCGGCGCTATATCATTTTCAATACCGTTTACCATATCTTCAACAGCGGTACTATCACTCACATCTAAACGAAATGTTTTCATACGTAATTCATTTTCATTTAAGAGAACGTTTAACCCCTCTTCATTTTGATCAACCGCAATAACTGTAGCTCCTCTTTCTAAAAACATTTTGGCAACAACACTACCTATACCTTGGGCTGCACCTGTTACTAAAACCGTTTTTCCATCAAATTCCCCTAAGTTCATTTCCTCTATCCTTTCATTTAAAAATTAATCTAATTAAACAAATTTCGATAATGATTATCATTATCAATGTAAAAAATAATACACTTACTAAACTAATTGGTCAAGTGTACTTTTCATCAAAATATTATTCATTGATAATGTTTTTCATTTAATATTCTTACACCGAAATGATAATCTTTCTCAATAAACTTGTCAACCTATTTTTATTTTTCAGATAAAACATTTTAGATCATCCTACTAAAATCTTATCTAAACGCATTAAAAGTACTTATATTATAAATAAAATCCAAACTCCTCATTTTAAAATTGAAAAAGATAAACTTTAGATACGTTTATTTATAATGCTTTATGAAAAATTCAAATATATACTTTCTCAATATTTTTCTGAAAATATATCTTGCAAATATCAATGTATGTCTTGTTAATAATTTAAGATTTAATATGTATTTCGAATATAATATTCCATTTTTATATTCCAATATAATCCAAATAACAATTTCATTCACTTTTTTGTCTCAAAAAACCTAAAAAATTATATAACCCCCTTAAAATAATTCAAAAAAAGCACCCTATTTAACAGGATGCTTTTTCGTGATCATAGTGTTATAGAAGATTTATATACTTATGCTACGCTGCGATACTCTTCTTCTTGTTCTTTTTTCTGTTTAGGTGCTTGAATTAAAATTGCGATAATGAATGACACGACACATAATACGCCAATCACCATGAAGGTTGGTTTGAATCCACCTAGAAGTGCACCTATAAAGGAACCTGCAAGCGCTCCGAATCCAAATCCTTGGTATACAATTCCGTAATTCTTACTATGGTTTTTCATACCGAAGAAATCACCAACAATAGCTGGGAAAATAGTAATATTTCCACCAAAGCAAAACGCTACACTTGCTACACATACGAAATAGATACTGTAATTTAAATCTACGAAACTTAGAACTAACACTGAACTCGCCATAACAACAAAAGTGCCAGTAACGATTTTTAAACGGCCAATTTTATCTGATAACGGCCCTAGAATAATACGACCTAATGTATTAAAGATTGCAACCATAGCGACCGCATTAGCAGCTGTTGCTGCGCTAAGTCCTACAAGTTGAACACCAATGTCTTTTACCATACCAATTAAGTATAAGCCACTCATGCATGATGTAAATAACATAATAAATAATAAGTATACTTGTTTTGTACCTAACATTTCTTTTGTTGTATATTCATGAGTTTTTGTTTCTTGAACTGCACCTTGATCAGCAGCTTGATGGATTAAACAAGCTCCAAGGACAATCATAGCTGTAACAATTAAACCCCAGTATATAAATGCTTGTGATACACCAACTGATTCAATTAACTGTGCGTTAACGTATTTAAAGATTAAGCTACCTGAACCATATGCAGAGACAGAAATTCCAGCAATTAAACCTTTACGCTCTGGAAACCACTTTATTAAATTGGATAATGAAGTGATATATGCTGTACCATCTGCATACCCTACAACAACTCCTGCTAGTACATAAAGTAATATTAATGAGGAAGCTTGTGAACTAAGTATTAATCCTAGCCCTAATGCTAGTCCAGCTATCATAATAAGTTTACGAAGTCCCCATTTTTCTTGTAATTTACTCGCAAATAAAGTTGAAAATGCTAAGGAAAGACTAGTAATTGAAAAAGTTATCGCAACTGCGTTAAGACCCCATCCGTATTTACTAACTAAAGGCTGATTGAATAAGCTCCATGTATATATCGTTCCAAGACCCATTTGTACTATGACTGTGCCAAGGACAACAAGCCATGGATTAACAGTTGATTTTTTCATACCTTTCCGCCTCCTCTTTCTATTTCAATGCTATTCGCTAAATTTACTTTTTTAATGTTCATTTTGGTCACCTCTTTTGATTTAACACCCTCATTGTATAAGATGTTTCTGATCATGTAAGCACTTACATGATAGAGCGTCAAAAATATAGAGTCAGTTACAGAAAATGAAGGACGAAATACAAAAAACTATTTTTTAAATACGTAACTGTTATTTATATTGTTTTGTATAAGTTCGATTTATATTTGTTTTTGAACCCTTTTTTAAAAAGCGAAACAATAAAACCGTCTCTTTAATATTTATTAAAGAGACGGTTTTATTAGTTCAATTCATAAGCCTGACTTTCTTTATACGTTTATAATAGTTTCTTCAAATGTAACAATTGGCTCTACAAATTCCATCATAATGAAAGCATTTTTAATACGTTTTGTTAAAACTTCTTTTAATTCTGCACCCATTTCTTCTGTTAGTGATTTTACAAATACGAAGTTGTGATAATAAATCACACTCTTCTCTTTACTTAAAGGGTTTAAAAACATTCCCTCTTTTGTAACAAGAGCGTTAGAATGCCCCGATAAAGTTGAAAGAAACGTCTCTAAAATTTTTATTTCTCTTTTTGAAAACGATTCTTCACAAACTACTTTAATATTCATTTCTGTTATCATTTATATATTCCCCCACCATTTTTTTACAAGGGGATACTATAATACTATTAAATTTTTACAAAACTCCCCTTGTCGTTCAAAAAATTCACTAGAAAACTAAGTTGACTAACTTGTTTTTTCCCTTTATTCATATAAATCTCTCCTTTCATATATATTACTTCTCCATTTATAATTGATCACCTTTTTATATTAAAGTTTTTCTATATTTTTAATTGGAATTTTATTAAAAAGAGATCTAATTAATAAATGTATATTTTTTCTTGTACTACTGAAAAAAACTTTACTTATCTACTTTTCGTTTTAGGCTACATAGTATCTGTCTTTTGAATAATTTGTTTCGCTGCAGTATTTACATAGAATATTGTTTCGCTAATACTGAAACACTTTACTTTGCATATAATAAAGTTAAATAAAATATAACTTTTAACATAGGAGTACTCTATACGTTTAATATATATAATAAAAAATATTTCTGTCTTTAATGAGGAGGTACTATGAAAGCAAACGTAGGGGATACTATACTTTTTCAACGAAATAATTTAAAGATTACAGGATCTGTACTAAAACTTTATACTGAATCGGTCTTAGTTGAAATTACAAATGTAAGCGGTGGTACTTTTGAATTTGATCGAACAATTGTAAATCATAAAAACTATAAGATTTTAAATACGAATACATAAAATGCAGTTTTAATCAGTTGCACCAACCGGGCGTTTACGGAAAGCTAATGCGGAATAAAGCAACACAAAATAGCCCCTGCTTACCAGCAGCGGCTATTTTATATGAAAATACTTCATTAGTTTATATATCCTAAAACATTAACAATCTTACTCGCTTTTAAATTGTTAATATGATAATAAATTTCTAAACCTCTTCTCTCTGCTCGTAACACTTTACCCTTCATTTTTGATAAATGTTGTGAAACAGTAGATTGTGGAATATTCAGTAACTCTGTTAATTGTGTTACATTACAAGTTTTTCTTGTACTTAATTCATTTACAATTTGCAGTCGGATTGGATGCGCCATAATTTTTAAAATATCTACATCTTCTTCTGAAACTAAAGTTTTTTTCATTTCACTCGTATATGTTGTCATAAGACATTCCCCTTTTATATGAATTCCTTTTATTTAGATCTATTTCCAAAATATTTAAAACTCCGATGTGAAACCTTTATATAAAAATAATAGAATTTTAAATTTTTAAAAACAGAAATACATTCAATTCACTTTATTTATTTGGTACATATACATAATACAATGTTAATATGTGCTCTATGTGAAGTTCGCATAAATTTGTAATGAAGATTTTTCAAACAATTCACATCTAACTACATACTTCCTCCTAACACTATCCAGTGATTTTAACATATTTTAGGCGTTTGTATATACTATCTACAAAATAAATGTTGTTAAGGGGGATTTCAAATGCCAACAATGTTACAAGAAGAAGTTGAAGAAGCGCGCGAAACGTATGTCAGTCGTATCATTTTGGTCGGTGGATCAGCTTTATTTTTAGTCGGTGGTGTTATCTCGGCAATTTCGGCCTTTAAAACTTATAATCGATTGGAAAATACACCGCCTTCTACAGATAACTCGTAAGTGAATTATTTAATTTTGAATAACAAATAAATGCCGTCTCTAAAAAGAGGCGGCATTTATTTTATCATAAGTTCTTTACTAGAAAATCACAAATAATACTTTGAATTACACTTAAACTTACTTCACCACAAAACGAGTCTGACTACACCCATCCTTCTGCTTCGTTACTTCTAATACAGCTGGCATTGCGTTTTTCAGCTCTTGAACGTGTGAAATGACACCGATAAATCGGCCTGATTTTTGTAAGTCAATTAATGCATCTACAGCTTTTGTTAATGATTCCTCATCTAATGAACCAAAACCTTCATCGATAAACATCGTTTCGATGGATATACCACCTTCATATGCTTGAATGACGTCTGCCATTCCGAGCGCTAAGCAAAGCGATGCATTAAATTTCTCGCCGCCAGATAGAGTTTTTACATCGCGTGTTTGGCCTGTGTATGCGTCGTATACATCTAGACCTAATCCACTTTGACGATTTCTCTTTTCAACTCGTTCACTTCGTTTTAAATAAAATTGTCCATTTGATAATTTACGTAATCGCTCATTTGCGATTTGAACAATTTGTTCTAAATACTCAATCAAGATGTAACGTTCAAATGAAATACGGCTTTCGTTATCACCTTTCATTACTTCATATAAATCAACAAGTTCTTGGAATGCTTTTTCTTCTTCATGAATTTGTTCATCAATACGTCTAATATTTTCATGTAAATCAGAAATATATGCGACAGCATTTTGCGCACGTTGACGTTTTTCTTTAATGATATCAAGGTTAATTTCTAGATCTTTTATATGTTCACCTAACGCTGTAATATCCATATACTCTTTATCTTTTAATTCACCCTGTAACTCTTCAATTTGTTTCGCAAGTACTTCAAGAGATGAATAATAGCTTTGAATTTCTTTTTGTATCATTTCCATCTCAGCATCACTTAATTTAGCTTCTTTATACGTAGATTGATCTGTAAATCCGCTCTGCTCAAGCTCTTTCATAAAGCGCGTGAAAGTCTCTTCTTTCTTCGATTTTGCACTTTCAAATTGAGTAGAAGCACTTTCCTGCTCTGCTTGAATACGTATATGTTCATTTTGCCAATGTTGATACGCTTCCTGCACTTTCTTCCATTCGTCTTCCATTAATTTGAGTTCATGCATAGCTTGGTCAAATTGAACTTTCCAAGCTTGTACTGTTTGTAAGTTTTCAGGAATATTTTTCTTATCATGTTCATATGACGTACGAAGCTGCATACAATCCATTTCTATACGGTGCTGCTCTGTTTCTACCTCACGCTTTTGCTTCTGAAGTGCATCTACTTTTTCTTCTATGCTTTTTATTTTCACAGCTGTTTGCTTACGCGTTTCTTCACTTGCTTTTAACGTATTCACTTCAGTTGCTAATTGTTTTCCTTTTTGAACAAGTGCACTATATGTTTCAGCTAATTCTTCCGAGTTATAGCCGCGCTTTAAAACTTCTTCTATAACTTGTTCATATTGTAGTCGATAGAAATTCCATTTCTCCTCTACTTGCACATGTAATTTTTCGGCAATATTCTTCTTGTCTCTTAAATCATTTAACTCTTTTTCATCGATCGCATCACTTTGCTCTGTAGCTTTTTTCGGATGGTTCGTGCTGCCACATACTGGACAAGATTCACCATCATGTAGATGAAGAGCCAATATACCAGCTTGTTCATTTAACCAGCGACGTTCCATATTCTCATATGCGCGAACTGCTTCTTGCATCTTAGTAAATGCAGTTTCTTTTTCTTGCTCGAATTTTTGTTTTTCTTGCCATACATCATATGCTTGCTTTAAAACTTTTGCATCTTCTCGCATATTCGTTAGTTCTTCTACTTTATCTACATATTGCTCAAGCGCTCGTTCTAATTGTTGCAATTCATCAGACATTAGCTGTTTTTGATTTGTATGCGCGTCTAATTGTCGCTCTAAGTTGTGCATACCTTCTTTTAATTTCCCAACTTGAATTTCTGCCTTTTGTAAATTCAACTGTTTCTCAGCTAATGATGCAATAATCGGTTGTAACTCTTCTAATCTTTGAACGAGTTTTTTTGCATCTTCTCTTTCAGGTTCTTTATTCTTTACTACTTCATATTTCTCCTGAGCAAGTTCAAAATTATTCATTATATTTTCTTTTTTAGCGATAATTTGTTTTAACAAACTTTCAGCTTTCTGCTCATTTTCCATCGCTTCTTCGTGCCATTGTTCAAATGGTAATAAGCGCTTCGCTTGTTCCGCACGCTTAAAAGATATTTCTTTCATTTCAATTACTGAACGTTTTTCTTGTAAAATATTATATTTCTCATTCTTTTGTTGTAAATCTATAAATTTCTCATTTACAGACTTCGCTACATGAAAACGTGTTTCAGCATCCTTTAATTGCTTCGTTTGAACATCTTGTTCTACTTGTAATTGCTCAACCTCTGCCTTATACACAGCTGTTTCTTGTTCTAATGCTTCTACTACTTGATGTGTATTTACATGCTCTTGTTCCACTAATGTCTCTAATAATGCTCCATCTCGGATTGGTAATTTAAAAACATTACGAAAATATAGCTCTCGCTCTTTCTGTTTTTCTTGTAAGACGTCTTTCCATTGTTTTCGTTTTTGATCAAGTAACTCACGCATTAACTTATAACGATCTGTTTTAAAAATACGACGCAAAATTTCTTCTTTGTTTTCGGTCTCAGATGTTAATAGTTTTCGGAATTCCCCTTGCGGTAACATAACAATTTGACTAAATTGATGTTTACTTAAACCAATTAAATCTTCTACTTTTTTATTTACATCCGTTACATGGAAACGATCAACAGCTGGAACCTTCTCTTCATCAATTACTTCATATAATTCTACTGCATGTCCCGTAATCGTCTTGTTCCCTTGTTTTTTATGTCCCAGTTGTCGTTTTATTTCATAACGTTTCCCTTTTAATTGAAAGGTTAGTTCTACGCTTGTATACACATTATCATCAGCAAATTGGCTGCGGAGCATGCTCGTATCACTTCGTTCTTCTCCGCTTGCTTCACCATATAACACATAACAAATCGCATCAAAAATCGTTGTCTTTCCAGCGCCCGTGTTCCCAGAAATGGCGAAAATACGATGCTCTCCCAAATCGTCAAAATCAATTACTTCTTTCTGTTTATATGGGCCAAATGCCGTCATAATAAGCTGAATCGGTCTCATCCTCGTTCACCTTCCCGTTCCTGCACTGTTTGTAATACTTCTACAAATAGACGTTCTTTCTCTTCTGATAAATCTAAGCCTTTCATTTCTTTATAAAAAGCCTTTAATAATGATAAATCATCCATTTTATGTCTGGAAACAGTTACTTCATTTGACTCAGTGAACTCTCGTCTTTGAATGGCTCTTTCAACATGCATTGCATTTGGATAAACAGAGCGTATTTTTTCCATTGGCTGCAAGACAGGATTTTCATCTAATAATTTTACAAACACGTAATCTTCACTTACTGGATGTTGTAACAATTCATCTATTTTCGCTTCTACTGTTCGCATTTTACGGCGTGGTGTAAGTAACCTTTTTTCAATTGTTGCTTCACCTTGCTCGTTCAGCTCCACAATATAATATCCTTTTTTATGTTTTTCTTCAGAAATAGAATAGGCAAGTGGCGAACCGGAATATCGAATTGTCTCATTACGTACGAAATGCGCTTGATGTAAATGTCCAAGCGCTGTGTAATGAAATTTATCAAAATAATGACTATTTACGTATTCAGCACCACCAATGGAAAGCGGTCGTTCAGCATCACTTGTATTCTCTTCCGCTTCTCCAGCAGAAGTTACAAATGCATGACCAACAAATACATGTCTAGCTTCTTTATCCATCGTTTCAGATAGCTCATTCATAAAAATACGCATCGCATCATCATGAGAACGTACGTCTTCGTTTTTCAATACATGTCTAACTATACTTGGATCCGCATATGGAATGAGATGGAAGTGAACCTCCCCATATTCATCATTTAAAATAATTGGTTCATAAGGAAATTGAAATTGCCCTACAATAAATAATCCTTGTTTCTTCATTAAACTACTTCCAAAATGAATACGATCTGGACTATCATGGTTCCCAGCAACTGCAATAACTGGCGTTTGTAAATCAATCACTATTTTTTGTAGTACATCATTTAATAAGTCTACTGCTTCCGTAGGTGGAATTGCTCGATCATATAAATCCCCTGCAATAATTACGGCATCTGGTTTTTCTTCTTCAACGGCTTGTACAAACTGATCTAATACAATCTTTTGATCTTCAGTCATATATACGCCATGAACAAGCTTTCCTAGATGCCAATCCGCTGTATGAAATAACTTCATGGTTTCCTGCTCCTTTTAATTTACTGAATTTAGTGATACAAGTTGATAGTTTATTGTAGTTTTTCCGTTCTCCCATTCTAACTTTTGTATCATTGCACTACCGATTTTTTCTTCATTTGATTTATATAAAGGTAATATTTCTTGAACTGCAAATAAGTGGTAACCATCCAATTTTAATTGAAATATGTTTTCTTCTATATGTAATCTTACTTCATTTTCATTTGAAATAATTTTTGTGTGCATCTCAAATTTCATGATAGATACAACCCCTTTTTCTAATCTCTACACTATTAATAGTATATTGGCTATGCAAGATTGACAAGTAAATACAAGGTAAAGTACATACTTTTCTATTGCTATATGTTTTTTATTTTCATATACAATACGGTATGTGAAATTTTATTCGTTCCAAAAATAAAAATGTCTCATGTGACATCTTTATTTTTGGATAAACTCTTTCATTACATAATATAAAACTGTAATGAAAACAATCGCTACAAAAAATGAAAATACTGCGACAATATACCCATCCTTATTTAATAGAATGCAAAAAGAAATAGATATGATAAAAATCGGAAATACAAGTCGTACCTTATCCTTCACTTCCTCTGTCGTATCTGTATGATGAAAATACTGCGTTATCCCTATCATTAAAGAAGACAAAATAATCACCGACAATAGTAAAGGTACTGGCATTCCGATTTCTCCTTTCTCTATTTCTAATGAAAAGCAATTTTTCTTTCATTATAATCACTTCAAATACTCTTTTCGAAGTGATCATGTACAATTTACACATATATAATAGCGTGTTTATCATGTTCACTTCAAATAATTACAATTACAGTAATGTTGTAATATTCATTTTCAACCTCGAAAATCCTGCAAATATAACTCGTCAAAATATGCAGTGGACAAATTAACATGTACCGCCAACTTTAGACAAAATTTATAAAGGACATTTCAGTACGTATCAAGAATTAAGAATAAGAAGATATGTAAGGGAGGATGAATTATGACTGAACACGTTTTATTTTCTGTTAGTGAAAACGGCGTTGCATCAATTACTTTAAACCGCCCAAAAGCACTTAATTCTTTATCTTATGACATGTTGCAACCAATTGGGCAAAAACTGAAAGAGTGGGAAAATGATGAGCGAATTGCGCTTATCGTATTAAAAGGAGCTGGCACAAAAGGTTTTTGTGCAGGTGGCGACATTAAAACTCTTTATGAAGCACGTTCAAATGAAGCTGCATTGCAACATGCGGAACGTTTTTTTGAAGAAGAGTATGAAATTGATACATATATTTATCAATATAAAAAACCGATTATCGCTTGTTTAGATGGAATTGTAATGGGTGGTGGTGTCGGTCTTACAAATGGTGCAAAATATCGAATTGTAACTGAGCGTACGAAATGGGCAATGCCTGAGATGAATATTGGCTTCTTTCCAGACGTCGGTGCTGCTTATTTCTTAAATAAAGCTCCAGGGTTTGCTGGCCGCTATGTCGCTTTAACAGCATCTATTTTAAAAGCTTCTGATGTATTATTTATAAACGCTGCTGATTATTTTATGGAATCTGATTCATTACCAAATTTCCTTACTGAACTGGAAAGTGTAAATTGGAAAAAAGAAGATGATGTACATACTCATTTAAAAGAAGTCATTCGTACATTTGCAACTGCTCCAAAATTAGAAAGCGAGCTTGCCCCTTTATTAGAAGAAATTAATTCACATTTTGCATTCGATACAATCGAAGAAATTATTCATTCATTAGAGAAAGATCAAAGTTCCTTTGCTTTAAAAACGATAGAAACGTTATTATCAAAATCTCCTATTTCACTAAAAGTAACATTAAAACAGTTTATTGATGGACAAGATAAGTCCGTTGAAGAATGTTTCGCTACTGACCTTGTACTTGCTAAAAACTTCATGAGACATGAAGATTTCTTTGAAGGAGTACGATCCGTTGTCGTTGATAAAGACCAAAATCCGAATTATAAATATAAACAGTTAAGTGATGTTTCAGAAGAAGATGTAAATAGATTCTTTAACTTACTTAACGCATAAAGTGAAAATTTAATAAATGGGGAACATCCCCATTCATACGGGATAAACCTGAGGCTATATCGTCGTGTAATTACGCGACGATGTAGCCTTTTTCCTATTTAATAATTTTTAATAAAATTTAATTTTATTAAATCAAAATGTGTGCTACACTATTTTTAATCAAATATTCTAAAAATAAAGAAGGAGGAGCGACTATGATTGAAAATTATTTTCTTTTCATCATTATGTCTATGTCTTATTATTTTGCCAGGTCCTGATACTGCAATGGCTACGAAAAACACATTAGTTGCTGGTAAGGTAGGCGGGGTGAAAACAGTGTTCGGTACATGTGTTGCACTATTGATTCATACTTTAGCAGCAGTAATCGGACTTTCCGCACTTATTGTAAAGTCAGCTCTTTTATTTTCTATTTTCAAGTACGTTGGAGCTCTATATTTAATTTATATCGGTATTAAAGCCCTTTTAGCAGTAAGAAATAAAGAAGACGTTGCTATGAATGATATATCATTGAATAATGAAAACGAGCATTCTTCTTGTTTTCGCCAAGGGTTTCTTACAAATTTATTAAACCCTAAAATTGCAGTCTTCTTTTTAACCTTTTTACCGCAATTTTTAAATCCAAATCATAATACGTTTATCCAACTTCTCATAATGGGCCTTACTTACCTAGTTTTAACAGTTATATGGTTCGCTTTTTATATATTTTTAATTGATAAAATTAGTGCTTTTATGAAAAAACCGAAGACCCAACGTTATATTCAAGGGTTAACGGGAATGGTCTTAATTGGTTTTGGTATTAAACTAGCCTTTGAAAAAAGCAATTAACAAGAAGAAAACCACCACTATGAATAGTGGTGGTTTTCATTTAATAACTGATTTAGCTGTCTACTTTATATTAAAACCAGCGCTCAGTTACAACTTTTTTACGTGTATAAAATTGAACGCCATCTGTACCATTTGTACCTAAATCACCAAAGAATGAAGCTTTATTTCCAGCGAATGCGAAGAATGCCATTGGTGCTGGAACGTTTACGTTTACACCGATCATACCCGCATCGATGTTATCACGGAACGTTTGTGCATGTTTACCGTTTGATGTATAAATAACCGCACCATTTGCAAATTTAGATTGATTTGTTAGTTTAATACCTTCTTCTAAATCTTTAACACGCACAATACTTAATACTGGAGCAAAAATCTCATCTTGCCAAATTTTCATTTCTTGATTTACCCCATCAAAGATTGTCGCACCTACAAAGTAACCTTCTCCAACTTCTTCCTTAATTTTACGACCATCTACTAATAAAGTAGCTCCATCTGCTACACCGCTGTTAATATAGCCTAATACACGCTCTTTATGAGATTCACGAATTAATGGTCCAACATAATTATCTTCGTGGAAACCATCACCTACTTTTAACTTCTTCGTCTCTGCTACTAGTACGTCGATGAATTCATCTGCAATGTCATCAACTACTGCTACTACTGAACAAGCCATGCAGCGCTCTCCACTACTTGCAAATGCGGATCCAATTACACCTTGTACCGTTTTCTCAAGATTGCAATCTGGCATAACAATCGCATGGTTTTTTGCACCAGCTAACGCTTGTACACGTTTTCCATGTTTTGTACCTGTTTCATATACGTAACGAGCTACCGGCTCAGATCCAACGAACGAAACAGCTTGAATATCTTTATTTTCTAAAATGCTATTTACAACATCTTTTCCGCCTTGCACTAAATTTAATACGCCTTTCGGGAAGCCAGCTTCATAGAATAACTCTACAAGTCGCTCTGCTAAAAGTGGCGTTCTTTCAGATGTTTTTAATACAAATGTATTACCGCAAGCAATTGCAAGTGGGAACATCCATAATGGAATCATCATTGGGAAGTTAAACGGTGTAATACCAGCAACAACTCCAATTGGATAGCGCCAAATCGATCCATCAATGCCGCTAGCAATATTCGGAAGTGCTTGTCCCATCATTAAATTTGGTGCTGACGTCGCAAGTTCTACCGCTTCAATACCACGTTGCACTTCACCAGTTGCATCCGTTAATGTTTTACCATTTTCGAGCGTAATGATTTTTGCAAGTTCTTCTTTGTTTTCTTGTAAAAGCTGTAAATATTTATACAATTGTCTTGAACGATTCGGAACTGGTACTTTAGACCATGTTTCGTATGCTGCTTTTGCCGCTTCAACAGCTTTTTCAACATCTTCTTTCGGAGATAGCGGAACGTAAGCGATAATTTTTCCAGTCGCCGGATTTGGAACTGCTTCTACTTCTGTACCAGTAGATTCTACCCACTCACCATTAATATGATTTTTTACTCGTTTAATTTCAGTTGTAATCATTATATTCTCTCCTTTTTTATGATGTTTATAAGTCTATTATTTGTGATTAGAAATTAATTGTTCACTAACTTTCTTATATAAAGCAGCCATATCGTTTTCACCATACCCAGCTTCACTTGCTTCTTCATATACGTTTAATAGCATTTCGCTTACTGGTAAGTGAAGTTCACTTTCTTTCGCTAAATCTACTGCAAACCCCAAATCTTTCTTTAGTAAATTCACAGTAAAACCTGGCTCATAGTTTTCTGATGCAATGAAACTTTTATAATTGCGCTCATAAATTCTACTCTGACCATAACTTACATTTAAAATATCAAACATTTTATCTAAATCCATATTGTTCTTTTTCGCTAATGTTAAGGCTTCACTCACACCAGCTGTATAAAAACCAATTAATAGGTTATTAATTAATTTAACTGTTGTACCACTATCAATTTGCTCACTAACATGGAAAATGTTCGCACCTAGTACAGCCATGATAGATTCCGCTTTCTCATATACCTCTTTTGATCCACCAACCATAAACGTTAATGTACGGTTTTCAGCTCCAATTACCCCACCACTAACAGGTGCTGCTAAAAAGTCTACTTTCTTTTCCTTTGCAGCTTCCTCTAACTGTTTGTTTAACTGTGGAGATACAGTACTTGTATCTATTAAAACTATATTCGAGTGACTATTTTCAAATAATCCTTCTTCTCCAAAATATACTGCTTCAACAGCCCGAGGTGAAGGTAAACTTGTAAAAATTACATCGCATGTTTCTGCTAGTTTTAAGATTGATAAGCCAATAATTCCTCCTTCTTTTTCAAAGGAAGCTTCAGCATCTTTATTTAAATCCACACCATATACTGTGTAATTTGATTTAACTAAATTTTTAGACATCGGAAGACCCATGTTACCTAAACCGATAAAACCAATCTTTTTCATATCGCTTTCCTCCTATTTACACAATATACTTTCCGCGATTTATAATAGCTTTCGCAATTTCTCTCTTTTTTGTAAATACGTTCGTGTATAAAGGTACTGATAATTGACGAATTCCAGCTAAAATTACGTGTCTATCTTGTTCTTCTGTAACAGCCGCTGAAAGTATAGAAATCGCCGCTTCTTCTACTTTACGATATCCTTCTTCACAAATAACGTCAGTTATCATTTGTTTCGTACGTTCTTTCCCTTCACCATTTTTACTAATTGCTTTACTCGTACGTAAAAATGCTGATTCCATGACGTACACATCCGTTAACATATTTGATAATACACGTGAATATTCTTGCTCTTGATCAATTTTTAAACCTGGAGTTTTAGAGAGCGTTTTCAAAGATTGTTTCAACAATTTTTTCGCTAATAAAATGTAACGATGGTTTCTTTCGACATTTTCTACATCAATCTCTACTTCAGTATCTTCAATTTGTTCCACTTGCTTCATTAACATTTTAGCAACTGTTAATCTATTAATTTCATTCGTCCCTTCAAAAATACGACTAATTCTAGCATCACGATATAAACGTTCTACTTCGTATTCTTGCATATAACCGTAACCACCATGAATTTGTACAGCTTCATCTACGATGTGACCAAGTGTTTCAGAAGCATTTACTTTATTTAGTGCACATTCAATTGCAAATTGAGACATTTTCTTCATAAGATCTTCATCGCTCTCATGAATTGCTTCATCGATTACACCTGCTGTACGATACGCTGCACTTTCTGCTCCATAGGTAGCAATGATCATATTTGCAATTTTCTCTTGAATCATCGTAAAGTCTACTAATTCTGTTTGGAACTGTTTTCGTTCTTTTCCATATTGAACCGACAAACCAATTGCTTGTTTTGCTGTTCCAATATTTCCAAAAGCGAGCTTTAGTCTAGCGAAGTTTAGAATATTAAGAGCTACGTGATGCCCTTTTCCAACTTCCCCTAAAACATTTTCTGCAGGGATTACGACATCTTCTAAAATAAGGGTAGCCGTTGAAGAACCTTTAATCCCCATTTTCTTTTCTTCTAGTCCAATGGATACGCCTTCACATGTTCTTTCGACAATAAACGCTGTCATTCCTTTATTTGTCTTCGCAAAAACAACATATACATCTGCCATATGAGCATTTGTAATCCACTGCTTCTCACCATTTAACTTCCAAGCAGTTCCATCTTCATTTAATACTGCGCTCGTTTTTGCGCTTAATGCATCAGAACCGGCATTTGGCTCAGTTAAAGCATAAGCCCCAACCCATTCTCCTGATGCAATTTTCGGCAAATATTTTTCTTTTTGTTCTTTCGTTCCGTAATATATGTAAGGCAATGTACCTACACCAGCGTGTATATTAAATGAAACGCTAAATGCACCAGCATATCCCATTTTTTCTGCTACAAGCCCTGAAACTGCCTTTCCTAACTCAAACCCACCGTACTCTTCTGGGACCTCGATACTTAATAATCCAAGTTCTCCAGCTTTCTCAAATAATTGACGAGAAACTTCATAGTTATGTTGTTCAATATTCTCCATTTGTGGAACAATTTCTTGTTTAACGAATTGTTCTGTCGTTTTTGCGATTAAATCTTCATCTCTTGAAAAATCTTCTGGCGTAAAAAAAGTATGATTCACATCTTTATTAAGTGAAAAAAATTCATCCCACGGTAACTTCGTTTTCTCCATCTGAATCCCCCTATCATTTCGGCCTTATTTTCTACTTCATATGCTCGTCTACGATGAGTGGAATATCTTATTTTTGAAAACAGAAGGCGATGAATATTCACATCAAGCAGTTCGTTTTGCCAAAGATGTATTATCATCGCCTTAGTTGTTTTATCTATTGATCCTCTGATAATACTGTTTTTGCAATTCCAGTATCCAGTTCTTCAAAGTCATGATATGAAATTGTTTCATATAACTCACTTCTCGTTTGCATACTTGAAAGTGCATCTTTTTGAGAACCAGTTTCCTTAATTAAAGTAAACACATTCTCATATGCTTTCGCTGCTACGCGAAGTGAAGTTACAGGATAAATAACCATTTGGAAGCCCATATTTGCAAATTCCTCTGCACTATAATACGGTGTTTTTCCGAATTCAGTCATATTCGCTAGTAAAGGTGCATTTACTTTACTATTAAATAGACGGAACTCTTCTTCTGATTGAAGTGCTTCAGGGAATATCGCATCTGCACCTGCTTTTACATAGGCGTTCGCTCTTTCGATCGCTTCATCTAAGCCTTCTACACCACGAGCATCTGTACGTGCCACAATATATAAGCTTGGTGCAACTTCTTTAATCGCTTTAATCTTTTGAACTAATTCTTCTGTTGTAACGAGTTTCTTACCATTTAAATGTCCACATTTCTTTGGTAATTGTTGATCTTCAATTTGAACAGCTGCAACTTTCGCTTCTACCATTTCTACCGCTGTTCTTGCTACGTTGAGGACACCACCAAATCCTGTATCAATATCAACAAGAACTGGTAAGTCTGTAGCTCTTACTAGATCTCTTGCTCTCTCTGCTACTTCAGTAGACGTCACGATTCCTAAATCAGGTAGCCCTTTACTTGCAGTATAAGCAGCTCCTGATAAATAAAGAGCTGAAAATCCTGTATTTTTCGCAACTAAAGCTGCCATTGCGTCATGAGCACCTGGAATTTGCAAAATTTCATTTGCTTCTACTAAAGCTCGGAAGCGATTCGCAAGCTCCTCTTGTGTTGACTGTTTATTCACAACCCAAGCCATTCTAAATTCCCCCTATTATTAAATTAAGAATAGATCTACAAATTCGTTTACGTTCATATTTTCTAGTTTCTCTTCATTTAAACAAGCTTCATGAATTTGTTCTTGTTGCTTACTAGAATAATGACCTGCCATATTTGCAGTGAATTTTTGAACAACTTTTGGAATTGCTTCGTCTCTACGGAAACGGTGACCAAGTGGATATTCACATTCCACGTTTTCTGTTTCAGTGCCATCTTTGAAATGGACTTGAACAGCGTTGGCGATTGAGCGCTTGTTCGGGTCAAGGTAATCTAAACTGTACTGTTTGTTTTCAACAACAACCATCTTATTACGTAATTCATCTACACGTGGATCATTTGCTACTGCATCCTCATAATCGTCCGCAACGATATCTCCTTTTAATAAACCAATTGCCGTAATGTATTGTAAGCAATGATCACGATCCGCTGGGTTATTTAATGGACCTTCTTTATCAATAATACGGATTGCTGATTCATGAGTTGTAATTGTAATACGATCAATTTCATCTAATCTTTCTTTAATTTCCGGATGTAATTTCACAGCACATTCTGCAGCTGTTTGTGCATGGAATTCTGCTGGATATGAAACTTTAAATAATACATTTTCCATTACATATGACTCTAATGGTCTCGCTAACTTTAATTCTTGTTTATTAAATAATACATCTTGGAATCCCCAGCCTGGTGCAGATAAAGCTGTTGGATAACCCATTTCACCTTTTAGAGCAGTCATTGCAAGATGAACACCGCGGCTCGTTGCATCACCTGCTGCCCATGATTTACGTGATCCCGTATTTGGAGCATGACGATATGTACGAAGACTAGAATTATCAATCCATGCATGTGATAATGCATTAAAGATTTCTTCACGTGTTCCGCCAAGCATTTTTGCAACTACTGCAGTTGTTGCTACTTTTACATATAATACGTGGTCAAGACCAACTCTGTTTAAGCTGTTTTCTAAAGCAAGTACACCTTGAATTTCATGTGCTTTAATCATCATCTCTAGTACTTCACGTACTTTTAATGGTTCTTTTCCTTCTGAAATACGAACACGGCTAATATAATCTGCAACTGCTAAAATTCCGCCTAAGTTATCAGATGGATGTCCCCACTCTGCTGCAAGCCAAGTATCGTTATAGTCTAACCAACGGATCATACATCCGATATTAAATGCACCTTTCACTGGATCAAGTACATATGACGTACCTGGTACACGTGTACCATTTGGCACGATTGTTCCTGGAACAACTGGTCCTAATAATTTCGTACATTCTGGATATTGTAGTGCTAAAATTCCACATCCAAGCGTATCAAGTAAGACGTAACGAGCAGTACTGAATGCTTCTGCACTTGTTACCTCTTTATTTAATACATAATCCGTAATTTCTTCTAATAACGCATCTTTTTGTTTAATTTCATTTGTTTTAATCATGCAATTCTTCCCTTTCTGTCGAAAATTCGTTATTATTAATGATGGGTGTCGGTCAAACACCCATCTGGCGGGCGGTGCTAACAACTCCCCAGTTGTTCTTATTTACTAAGCACATGTCGCTCGCCAATATAATTTACACGTGGACGGAACAAACGATTGTTCGCGTGTTGCTCAATAACGTGCGCACAAAGTCCTACTGTTCTAGAGCTAAAGAAAATTGGTGTGTACAGTTGAATTGGAATACCAAGCATCCAATATACTGGAGCTGCGTAATAATCAAGATTTGGATAAATTCCTTTTTCCTTCTCCATAATCTTTTCTCCAGCTTCACACATTTCATATAGTGTATAATCACCTTTCACATCACATAACTGCTTTAAAGCTTCCTTCATCATCAATGCTCTTGGATCCATCTTCTTCATGTATACACGATGTCCAAAGCCCATAATTTTTTCTTTGTTATATAGTTTCTTCTGTAATAACTCTTCAAACTTTTCAACATTACCAGCTTCTAAAAGCATGTACATAACCGCTTCGTTCGCACCGCCATGTAAGCTACCTTTTAAAGATGCAACCGCACCTGTTAAAGCACCATATAAGTCGGATTGCGTAGACGCAATAACGCGCGCTGTAAATGTAGAGTTTGGCATTTCATGTTCACTATATAAAACAAGGGAACGATCAAAGATCTTCTCCTCAAGTTCAGTTGGTTTTTTACCTGTTAACATATAGAAGAAATTCGCGCTATATGATAATTCCTTAAGTGGTTCGATTGGCTCTTCATTATTTAAAATATGATAGCTATTCGCTACAATGTTTGGTACTTTACTCAATAATTTGTACCCGCGGCTTTTGTTTACTTCTAACGAGCGATTTTCAATATCATTATCGTAACCAGCTAATGCGGACACACCTGTACGCAATCCATCCATCGGGTGTGTTTCTTTCGGTAACGCCTTCAGTACGTTAAATACACCTTCTGGTACTGCGTATTCTTCTTTTAATTTCTTTTCAAGTGTTGCTTTTTCATCTTCATTCGGTAGATGTTCTTCCAATAAAAGGTGCACAATGTCTAAATACTCTTTTGTTTTTGAGAGTTCGATTAAATCATACCCTTGAATTACAATTTCACCTTTCACTGTGTCAAGAAACGAAATCTTCGTCTCCGCTGCCACTATACCATCTAATCCCGGGGAAAATTTTTCTTCAGCTTTCATCATTATTTCCTCCAATCCTAATAGATCTTCGTGCACATAACTGTAAGCCTTTACAATATTGCGAAACTACATTTCTATTTCAATGTATCAGAGTTTTTAGAAGATTTCAATTTATTTTATAATGATAAGTTTCCTATACTTTTACCGATGTAACAATACAGTTTTTCAACAATAATTTTCATATTTTACAAAGAAAGGACCGACTTCTCTTTCTTCATCTTTAAAACAAAATATAAAGTTGATTCATATAATCCCGTTACATATATACCTACTTTACAATTTCTTTTACTAAATAAAAAAACGAGCTGTATTCATATACAGCTCGCTTTTCGCATTATATTTATTTCACTATTCCCTAAATATAATTCCCATATAAAATTTATTTATTTTTAATAAAGTTATTATTTTACATAATTAAATTGAATTTCTTCCATTTCCTCATGATAACTTACAAATAAATCATAGTTTTGAAAATACCAAAGATCATCAGAATCTACAAAAAATATAATACCTTCCTTCTCAACTGACACGATTTCCCCATCTGGTTTCTCTGCAACAATCCCTAAAGAATATCCAGGCTGAATTGAACTGTTCCCTCCGTACCTTACAGTAAAACGTACAGATTCACCGTGCTTTATACGTAATTCTTCCTGGAACCATTGTAGAGCTTTACGATCAATTGAAATTCTCATCTTTATTCCCCCTCAGTTTATGCAAACTCTTTTTTTCCTAATCGTTGTTTTACAAAGAAGACGAAAATAATTAAGGCTGTTAATGCTGAAATTGCACTCCCTGAAAATAAAATACGATAACCAAACATTTGTGAAACAACCCCAAGTAAAATAGCACCTAATCCAATTCCTAAATCAAACGCTGTAAAAAATGAAGCGTTCGCAACTCCTCTTTTACTCGGATCGACAATTGTAAGCATTGCCGCTTGCAAAGCTGGCTGTGCTGAACCGAATCCAACACCATATAATGTAGCTGCGATAACTACACCTATTAAATTATTTGAAATCGTTAATACAACTATTGCAATAATAGTAATGCATAGTGCCGGAAGTATGATAAATACTTCTCCATACTTATCTAATAGTTTTCCTGAAATTGGTCTTACGATTGTTAAAGCAATTGCATATACAAGAAAGAATGTCCCAGGATTCACATCAATTGACGATGCAAATAGCGGTAAAAACGTCGTAATGCCTCCATATGCAAATGATAAAAAGAATACAACTATCGTAATGGATAGAACGGATTTTTCAAACAGTTGTATTTTCCCTTTTTCTTTTTGTGGTGTGAATGGCATTTTCGTCATTAACGATAATAAGACTGCCATAAAGGATAAAAGAGTTGCTAACAAGAATAGGCCGTGAAATGAATAATGTTGTACAACCGATAATCCAATCATTGGCCCGATTGCCATTGCAATTGTCATGGCCATCCCGTACCAACCCATCCCTTCACCACGGCGTGAATCTGGAATAATATCAGTTATCGCTGTTCCAACAGCTGTTGTAGAAACAGCCCATGTTACTCCATGAATAACCCTCAAAACAGCTAAAAGGACAATAGTCGACGCTAAATTATAAGAATACATCGTTAACCCAAAAAAGATGAGCCCGAAAATAATAAAGGATCTTCTACCATATTGATCCAACATTCCTCCAATAATCGGTCGTATTACAACTGCCGCTATTGTAAACATTCCCATCATAAGTCCTACTTGTGATTCATTACCACCTATCTCTTTAATAAAGAGTGGGAGCGTTGGAACTAGTAAATAAAATCCTGTAAATAAAAATAACATTGCGAAAGTCATTTGAATAAATGATTTCGTCCATAATCGTTCCATTAAAATTCCTCCATAAACACGTAAGTTATTGCAATTAACACCTCCATTTTACCTTTTCTTAATCCCTTTTCCCTCCGTAAATAGACGTATCTTTTTATAATAAATGGTCCACCATCCATTTAAATTAGTCTTACAACTTTATACGTATACCTTAGCCTAAAGTCCTATCTATATGTACTTTATACGTGTGAAAAGAATATACTACCTTATTATCACAACTTAGGAGTGATTATTTTTATGTGGATATCATCCAGAGTTACTGCCGTGGTTCCTTCGATTTCCGAAATACACGCTCCTGCCGTTCATACAGCTAGTTCTGATGTCGGTATTGAACTTCCCGCAACTTGGCAACACTATCAAATTCCCGGTCAAGTTACTCCCTCGTTTTGGCATCACGGAGCACATCCAAGTAGTACCACCTTTCAAAGCCACGCTTATCCTCCACAACCTCAGGCTCAAATTTTTTATCATTTCCCTTCAATATATTTCCAAAATTTTTATGGTACTTTTAACATTTAAAATACATCATCTCATAGCTACTTCATTCAAACGAAAAAAGCACTTAAGAATGTAATTTATACAAATCTTAAGTGCTTTTTAATATTTTTATAAAATTTCCTTACTGCCCATTATTAGCAGGGACCTCTCCTGCATTACCGCCAGTATTGGGTTCTGTGGTCGCTGGTGGAGTCGTATTTCCTTGACCTCCTCCGTTATTCGCTGGAGGGGTCGTATTTCCTTGACCTCCCCCGTTATTTGCTGGAGGGGTCGTATTTCCTTGGCCTCCTCCGTTATTTGCTGGAGGGGTCGTATTTCCTTGACCTCCTCCGTTATTCGCTGGAGGGGTTGTATTTCCTTGGCCTCCTCCGTTATTTGCTGGAGGGGTTGTATTTCCTTGGCCATTTCCATTATTTTGTTCATTTTGTTTCTTTTCTTCTTCTTGTTTCTTTTGCTCTTCTAGTTTCTTTTGTTCTTCTTGCTTCTTAAGTTCCTCTTGTTTCTTTTGTTCTTCTTGTTTTTTAAGATCTTCTTGTTTCTTTAATTCTTCTTGCTTTTTCTCTTCTTCAGTCTTTTGCTGTTGATCTTGTTTTGGTTGTTCCGTTGTATCAGGTACGCTCGTATTTGGAGAAGAATCACGTTTTTCCCCTTTTATACGTAGCTCACTACCTTCTTGAATAACACTACTTGGCATTTTAAAGCGTGATTTGTCAGTAGCAAACTCACTCATCATTTCTTTAAAGATCAACTGTGCAATTTTCGTATTTTTACTACTAATATACTCGTCTTTACCATCTTTCATATATCCAGTCCATACCGCCATCGTATATTGCGGCGTATAACCTGCAAACCAACTATCACGAGTTGCACTTTCTGGAATATTAAATTTCGCTAATTGTTTTGAATCATAGTTTGTTGTACCTGTTTTACCAGCTACATCTAAAGAACTAATATTGGCCGCTGTACCAGTACCTGATGTCACTACTGAACGAAGCATATCAGTAATCATATATGCTGTAGAGTCAGCTATAACTTGTTTTGGTTTTTGCTCAAAACTTTGTGACTTGCCGTCTGGATAAACTACTTTCTTAACAAAATGCGGTTTTGCATACTTTCCACCATTACCAAATGTCGCATAAGCACCCGCTATTTCAGTTGGTGATACTTCGTTTGTACCAATAGCTGTAGATTCTGCTGGCGGTTTATTAAATGTAATACCTAATTTCTCAGAGAATTCCTTTGATTTATTAAGTCCTACTTCTTTTGCAGTTTTAACTGCCGGAACGTTACGTGACATTTTTAACGCTTCACGCATAGTAATTGGACCTAAATGACTTCTGTCCGCATTTCGAAGTTCTTGTCCAGTTGAATATTTAAATGGAGAATCATCAATTTGATGATACGTAGCCCATTTTAAGTATTCAATTGCAGGACCGTAATCAAAGATTGGCTTCATCGTCGAACCAGCTGCACGATCTAACTCAATTGCCATATTATGCCCTTTAAATACTGCTTTATTTTCACCGCGCCCACTACCTATAGCACGAACTTCTCCTGTTTTCGTATCCATAAATGTAAAAGCTCCTTGGAACTTATCATTTGGATAATTAATAATATTTTCATTTAAAATCTTATCAGCAAATTCTTGCGCTTTTGGGTCTAATGTTGTATAGATTTCTAAACCATCTGATCCAATATTAACATCTGGTATTTCCTTTTCTACCTCTTTAACTACTGCATCCATAAATGCAGTATGCGGCATTGCTTGAAGTTCCGTTGCTGTCTTAAGCCCCTTTGTCACTTCAACTTTCGAAGCTTCTTCCATTTCTGCCTTCGTAATATAGCCATGTCGATTCATTAATCCTAGTACAACATTTCTTCTTTCTGTTGCTCTTTGAATATTCTCCGTTTTCGTTGGATCATAGTTATTCGGTGCTTTCGGTAACCCTGCAAGCATCGCGACTTCTGGTAATGTTAAATCTTTCAATTCTTTACCATAGTAGTTTTGTGCTGCTGTTGCGATACCATATGAACGGTTTCCTAAGTTAATTTTATTTAAATACATTTCCAAAATTTCATGTTTTGAATATTGTTGTTCTAGCTTATACGCTAAATATATTTCCTGGACCTTACGTTTCGATGTTTTTTCCATCGATAAGAAGTAGTTTTTAATAACCTGTTGCGTTATTGTACTTCCACCTTGTGAACCGTAATCTCCTTTAAGACTCACCAAAACAGCACGGGCAGTACCTTTGAAGTCTACCCCGCTATGCTCATAAAAACGTGCGTCTTCTGTTGCTAAAAATGCATTTTCTACTAATTTAGGAATTTGATCATACGTAACATTCGTCCGTTTTTCTTTCCCGTATTCATATACCAAATCGCCATTTTTATCATAAATTTTTGAGGATAACGGATTAACAAGTTTTGCTTTCTCAAGTTTTGGTGCATCCTTAATCATTACAAAGAAGGTAGCAACTCCCCCCACTAAACCAACAATACCAAGTAATAAACAAGTAATTAAAAACTTGCGAAAAAATGATGTTTTACCTTTTGGTTTTTGTGTTTTAGAAGCTGGCTGTTTTTTCTTTTTAACTTGTCGTCGCTCCTCTCGAGAACGATAATTTTCTGACATGTTACTTTCTCCTGCCTTTCAATTCTCCCGTTGATTTACTTAAAAATATTGAGGTCACTTTCTAAAATGAATTGAATTAAGAAAGTATATTGACCTGGAGCATTCAATATTTTCCTAATTCACAGATTATAAATTTTAGAATGCTTGTTACACAAAGTATTTTCACTTCTATTTTTCTAATAATGCTGCCCCTTTAAGCATAGAATGTAAAAAGTGAATTTTTAATACCTCGTATAAATAATATACCTTTTTTTCAAATGGTCAATATTTTCTTATTTATAAATCAAAGGTGAAATAAAAATAGCACAACGATATGTACTTCGTGTGAACTTCCTTATAATTACGTATAACGAACATTTAATATATTGCATATAAGTATAATACCTCTTTAATTATAAAGATTTCAACATCACAACCTCAACATCTATAAGAAATTATTAAAAATGAAAAGTGAGGAGTTGCGTAATGATGGAGTTATCTCCCGTGATTTCCAAAACTATAGTTGCTGTTGGATATAATCCTTTTTCTATGATTTTACGCATTCAATTAAAGAATGGACTGTATGATTTCTTTAACGTTCCTGAAAACATTTACACCGGTTTACTAAACGCACACTCTAAAACGAATTATCACAATACTTATATTAAAAATTCTTACCGCTACACCAAAATATAAACTTAACCAGAATAAAAAAAGAAAGGAGGTGGTCCCCCTTTCTTTTTAAAATCGTTTCGCAACTCAGCTATCTTCTGTTCTTTTTATTTATTTCATCATATGCTTGAATTTGTTTTTTTAAACGCCGATCTGCTTTTTTATCATGTACAACTAATATCGCATGTATAACTCCTGGAACCCAAAATATTAATGTTAATATGAAATTAATTATTGCTTGAATTGGCTTTCCGCACAATAATACGGCTACAGGCGGCAGAAGAATTGCCAGTAAATACATCATCTCTTGAAAACTCCTTGTTTTGTATTTTTTATCTCTCTTCATACGCTATTTAAAACATTTTTTTGCATTTCTTATATTTTTATTAACCACTAATGACTTTTCTACTGTTATATATTCTATCCCAATGCCAAAAAACCTACCACTTCAACTTTTCTACTTATGTAAAATTGAAATGTTACATACCTCCTTTACATGAACAATTTCATATTATTATTTTTTCTAATCTTTCTTCTTTCTCTATTATAGTTAATCCAATCGCAGAAATAGCCGTTCCTATCGCTTGTATCCAAATACCTATAAGGGCTGTTATTCTCTCATTTTTCTTATCGCCTAAACTATTTTCCTTTTCTATTCCATTCTTCGATATATTAACAATACCTTGATACGCTTGAAGTCCAGCGCCTAAACTTTGCAGAGAATTGCCTAGTATAATAATTCTCTGTATTGCTTTCATCTGAAGCAAGGCTGCTTCTACTCCTAAAAAAGCTCCAATTGATTGTAAACTGTTCCCGACAATTATAAGATAATCATTCTCTTTCAATTTTTCATTTATATTAAAATATGTTCCTATTACATTTGATATATTCCCTAATGCTAATAACTCAATGCCCATTTTATCGAGCATTTCACTTTTATTCTCCAAATACATATTTTGATTTTCTCTTTCACCTTCATCTTCGGTATCATTACTCGCTATAATTTGTAGTATATACCCGAGGGCTTGTAATGAGCTTCCTACAATTACAAGATCTGATTCCACCGTCTCTTCTCCAATAAATCCTCTTGTCGTCCCAATAGCCGCTGTAAGATTGCCTCCTACTTGAAACCATGCTCCTGTCACTTTTAAACCGCTTGGATTCATTTTTATCACCTATTTAGAAATTTTCTAATGTTTCCGAATTACAAAATCCGTATCCTATACCTCATATTTATTTTCTATATGTAATTTTGTGCATTCTATAATGTATTAATCATACAAAAAAGCACCTAACAGGTACTTTTTTAAACAAAGTGTGTAGCTAATTAAAAGATACTTATACAATTCAATATATATTTACATACATTCTGGGCATGTCAATGAAGCACCATTTTTATCTATTGTTATATTCAATATATATTGAATCGCATGATGTGACCACATTTCAGGTGTGGGTGATTCATTTACGTACTGTGGTGCACATGAATACAGCATTGGGGTACTAATACTTCCGCCCGGATCTAAAGCAACAACTGCCATACCATTGGGCAATTCCAGTGCCATAGATTTCGTGATACCTTCAATTGCAAACTTTGAGGCACAATATGGCGCAAGTTCAGCTTCCCCCTCTCTCCCCCAACTAGAACTCATATTAATAATCATTCCTTCTTTCCTGGCTACCATCGCTGGGACAAGTGCTCTTATTACATTTACTACACCGTTTACGTTTATATTCATTACGTTTTCGAATTCTTGAACGGTTACTTTCCACAGTGGCGCATTTTTATTAACAATCGATGCATTATTTATTAACAAATCCGGCGCTCTATGTCTATTAAGTATATCATTTGCCCAATTACTTACTTGCTGAGAATCTGAAACATCAATGATTTGAAAATCATGTGTATTACCATAATATTTTTTTAATTCTTCAATTTTATCTTTTGATCGTCCACAACCAAATATACTCCATCCCAATTCATGAAATCGATCAACCATCGCACGTCCTAACCCTTGCGTCACTCCTGTAATAATGACTATTTTCCCAATGTTGGTTCGCTTCAAGTATCTCTCCTCCTTTACAACATATTACACTCTTCCTTTTCATTCATCTATTTACTAAAGTATCAACTCATCTCATACTTTAGAAGGAGTTTTTATGCAAATAAAAAGAGTAACCATAACAGTTACTCTCGCTTATATATCAAAAAAATCATTATTTATTTCGTTATTGCTTTTAAATTTCAACTTCTCTTTCCCGCACTTCTCACACCGATACATATAAACTACACCTAGCTTACCTCTTTTAAAATCTTCATTATCCTGTGTCTTTATAAATCTAAATCTATGCTTACAGTGAGATTCATCTAAAAAAATTCCAAGCCACTTTTTCAACATAGAACAGTTCTCCTCTATGAAAGAATTTTCATCTAACCTGATTACATACTCTTATGTAATTTCTCAATCTCATTTTGTAACTTTTTAAATTGTTCAAAATGCATGGTGATAGATTGACTGTTTCCATAATCAACACTATGCTTCACCAATAAAACACCAGTATCATGAAAAATTGCTTCAAGTTCTTTTCTAATGGATACTTTCGTTATATGTGCTGTTTTAATAGCCGATAAAATTGCAATTTCATTAAACTTTAATTTTATTTCATTTGGACAAAATGCTTCTTCAACCAATATAACTTCATTGCTATAAATAAGTGCAACAAGATTACTTGATTTTGCATCTGTTAAATCTACTTTTTTTATAACATTATTCATTACATTTTGCCTCCTTTATTTTCGTATATAATAATTATACAATTGTTTTTTAATTACTAAACCTTACATTCAGTTTAACACACTTTTATTATGAGCTACACTTCAAACGTTTACTATTCCACAATTCTTGTTACATGAACCATTTGGACTATAACACCATATATTGGTGTTAACAAATTATTGTAAAGTGGGTGAAAACTATGCCCTCAGTTGTAGGGAATTTAGTTGTACAAAATAGTAACGGTTCATTTAACTTAGGTGATTTCTACAACGTTTCTCCGAAAGAAAATACGAAGGCCTATAATGGATCTGGCGCTTCAAATGTTGGTTTTGTTGTTAATACTTTTAATGGTGTTAGCGCGACTAATACGTTTGACTCTGACCTTGCAGATCAAAACCAAGTTGGTACAGCCTAGTCCTATTTTTTCATCGTTCTGTTTAGGAATTTTAAATTTGTCTATACTATAATCAGGCTGTTACACAGCTAATGTTGATTTTTGGAGTACCCTATCTTTTTCTCCCTTTCCCTGGGGCTTAGCAGCTAGTATGAAGCTAGCTGCTTTTTCGTTTCATTTTTTCTGTTCCACATCTAACATAACGTAAAGTAAGCTAAAAGTTAAATTTTAGCTTACTTTACGTTATTTCAATAATATCCGTAGTATTAAATACGTAAGTTTTATAAAACGCGTCAGTACACATTACAATGCGCTTTAGCGGATTTATATGTACAACTGTCATATAGCTTGTAAGTATGTACCCACCTTCAAAATATGTCACCAATATTTCTTTCTCAGACAATAATGACATTAATAATCTATCAAAAATCCTCTCTTTTGCTTCTTTTGTTAAGAGTGGTTTTTGTACTTTAAATTTCTCTCCAATGACCTTTCGCATACTTAATAACTGTTCCGATATTACTGTAAATGGAACCCATTCTCTTTTTGCTTCTTGCATCTTTACATCATTCATTTCTCTATCTCCTCGATCATTTATCCATTCTATTTCAAACATATTGCGCTTCGATTATTCTTTAACAATTGCTCGGCTCATATTTCTCCCGGATGAACAGGTAGGAATTCTCCCCCCTCAAAATTCAAGACATACAAGGAAAGTAAGTCGAAAATCAACTCCCCGTAAACACCCGCTAATTACAGTTTCACTTTATTTCTAAATTTTATAATATCTACACGGAAAGAACGTTCGTTCTAATTATACACGAACCTATGTTCTTTTGAGAAGACATTTATTTTTTCTTCATCAAATAATCTTTTCACTTCCCACTTAATAGGAAGTGAAAAAATCAACTAAAAAATTTTAATTTTTTCGAGTTTATTAACCATCTATAAATGAAAGCGTATATTATAAAGAACGAACTCACAAAATTTAGAGGGTTTATAACGGACTACAATTCGTTCCTTATAAATTCCTAAGAAAAGAGAGCAGTGTAAACACTCTCTTTTCGTACATACTTTATAACACTAATAAATAATTGATCTTTATTATTAAATATATTTTGGTTGTACTATTATATGTAACTCCCTCTCTGTTACTGCTTTTTTCGGGTTTCGAAAATACTCTAATTCGTATTTTAATACTTCATAGTCAACCATTCCGATCTTAATCCCTTTCGTTTCTTTTAAAATAGCTAATAGGTTATTTATATCTTCATCATACGATTCAAAAATTTTCCCTCCGTCTTCTCTTTGAAAAATTACTTTCACATTTTCTCCCCCCTATATAATTTATTTATCTATTCAATAATTCATTTAAGAGTATTCCTTAAAATTTCATACTAAAAAGAACATCCATCTTAATAGAATGCTCTGCTTTTCACTTCATTTAGCGTCAATATATTTCAATCTTATTGTATGTTTCATTCTGCAAATTATGTTTATCCACTTCTATAAAGTGAAACTTTAATCCACTCAAGCTTTGTTCATTACTGACTAATAATTAGCTCACACAAATCTTACTACCTACAAATAATGGGCTAAAATTAATTAATTCGTTTTATTTTTAATGAGATGAAACAAAACATTATAATATCAACATTCTATGAAGTGATGATTAACCTACTTCAAAACAATTACATAAATTCCCATTGTAATTCTTAATATTTAAATGTAATATTGTATTGTCTTACTATCTATTTATAACTCACACACTAATTAGAAAAGTGAACCTATAAAGGTTCCCTTTTCTAATTACAGTCATTATTTCTTTTCTAAAAATTCAAATGTCTTTTTACAGTCTTTATCGTTCACCTTGATATCAGCATCTTTTAATAAATCATTGACTACTTGTTGCTTCCATTTACCTGTCGTATCTTGTAGTCTTTGCTGTTCTAAATCTTTACGAATATCATCTTTCACTTCATCAAATGGCTTCAATTCTTTTTTATCTGTCACTTTAATAATATGGTAACCATAAGTTGTTTTTACCGGATCACTTACTTGTCCTGCATCTAATTTATATGCAGCTTCCTCAAATTCTTTCACCGTTTTCCCTGGTGCAAAACCAGCTATTTCTCCGCCTTGTTCTTTTGAACCAGTATCCTCTGAGTATTGCTTCGCTAAAGCCGCAAAGTCTTCACCATTATTTACTTTCTCTTTCACTTCTTTAGCAGTCTTTTCATCTTTCACTAAAATGTGACTTACTTTCAGTTCTGGCTTATAGTTATCTTTGACATCTTTTTCTGTGACAGTAGCTTTAATCGCTTTTTCAAATGCAATTTCTGGCTTCATTTTTTCTTTTAATTCATCTTCATTTTTCAATCCAACTTGCTCTAGAGTCGATTTGAAATTGTCGCCCATTTTATCTTTTGCTTCTTCTACTTGTTTTTTTGCTTCTTCATCTGAAACTTTATATTTATCTAGCAATGCCTTACTTAACACCATTTGATATAAAGTACTCTCCCCATATTTTTGTCTTAACTCTTTACTTAACTCTTTCTCTGTAACATTTCCTACTTTTGATGTTACTACGTTACCCGAGGAACCACATGCAGATAATGCCAGTACTACGCATGAAATAATCGTTCCTAAAAATAGCTTCTTCTTTTTCAATTCAAAATACCTCACTTTTATTATTATATAAGAATAACTATACAGTGTTGTTGTGTATACAATGTGTTTTCTACATGTAATTCATTTCATGTGAAAAAACTATGTGCCAGTATATAACATTAGTTAATCAATCTATCTTTTGCACTAATACTAGAATTATTTTCTCTATTACTACTAATCTTCGTTTTTTGTAATTAATCTTCTTTATACGATGAAACATATGTATGAACGCTAATTTACTGTGTTTTTTGTGATTATTCTATATTAACAAAAACAATTTATCTCTCATTTCTTTTATATTTCAATTCAAAAATACTATCTTTACACTCTATATAAGATTCAGTAACAATTTTATCAGTGGAAGCCTCGTTTATCGCCCGCAATAACTCTACAAAGTAACGTTAATGCATACGAAAAAGACATTTCCTATTAATGAAAATGTCTTCTCACAATTTAATAAAACAGTTTTGGTGTTAAATCTGTATTTTGTAATTGTGCACTTTCCCTGCTCGAAACACAGCTTGTGGAGAATAATATTGGGATACCACAAACGTCATCGTTCATTACATCATGAAATACATTTGCAGCAACACCAGTAAATGTTTGACATAAATTTGAAATATCATCATTAAAAAATTGAATCACTTGCGCAGCAAAAACTGGAAAGACAACATTTGACCCACCA
Source organism: Bacillus sp. BD59S (assembly GCF_007363175.1). Classification (NCBI taxonomy): domain Bacteria; kingdom Bacillati; phylum Bacillota; class Bacilli; order Caryophanales; family Bacillaceae; genus Bacillus; species Bacillus sp. BD59S. The sequence goes on along the minus strand of NZ_CP034686.1, from coordinate 2,061,908 downwards.
GGGAGCTGTGGTTGTACAACAACTTGTTCAAAATAAGGATTATTTTCTAACGCCACTTGAAATAAATGGGCAATTTCAAATGCATCTAGAGGACATGGAAATGGATTTACAATGTCATTTTCCTTATTAGTGACAATAACTGTTACACTTACATTCCCAAATTCTACAAAAGATTTTAGGAGCGTTGCTAACGCTCTCGCTTTTTCATCACTTAACGCGTGCACTAAAATAATATAATTCCCGCCAACTGGAATCAACGGACCAACTGTAACAGTTGGATCAGCACCAATTGAATTTTTTAACTCATTGAAATATGTGATCCACGGCGGTGAAAGCTGAGCTCGTGCATTTTCTTGCACTCTTTCATTACCTCCTAATACAATTCTTACTATTATGATATGTAGCAAGGAAAAAAGTGTATTAGATAGATTACTTATTTTTCACTTTTATATATTATATTATTTAAACATTTCATAAAACATTCTTAGTCTGTACTCTTTTTCCACATTTTTACCATGCCATAAAACTCCATATCATTATCAACTCAACTAAAAGTTCATATTATATTAGTACGTCTTTATAATACGAACGAAAAAACACAGTATACAATACTGCATCATAGGAGCTGATTTCATGGAGAAAAAACCTATTGTTTTCAAAGTCCCACCAAATTCAAAATTAAAAGTTACATTTTTCGGTCCTTGTAACGAAGTAATTACAAATGTTTCTATAATTAATCAACTTTCCACACCTAAATGTCAAACTATTACACAATATCCAAACTATACGAAATATGAAACTGAAGTACGATCATTATCGAGCTGTTAATCCATTCTATACAAAATCCTTACAATTTGGTTAACTACACAACCTTATTAATAGACTAAAATTACTCATTTCATGATATTCCATTGATAATCTATTGATTTTTTACACGTTTTTATTAGCAGAGCATATATTATCGTATGGAGATTATCCACTCATAAAACCTATCTTTCTTTAGAGCATACTTTTTATGTATGCTCTTTTTTTATTTACCCCACGTGAAATATAAACCTGATAACTTTTATATTTCACATGGGGTAAATTGACCTGCCTTTTATAAACAATCTAGTCAAGGTTTCCCTCACAATACTCCTTTATTTATTATACATTCACTACTCTGTTAAATTTCTATATCCATTCAAGCACCATTCACCTAATATATTTTCCTTCTAAATGGACCAAAGATGTATTAACATTCTTTATATACTCAAGGAGGTTAAATATGTTCAAGTTTCATCCGATACTACTCATCTTAGGATTTATTTTATTTTTATATAGTGTACTGTTCTTAATGTTATCAATAGCAATACCTGCACAAACCGATGTTAAATATGTAATTTCTATATAGTAATGAAAAAGCCTGTAATTATACGGACATAAATTAAGATGTCTTTTTATACCGTTAGGCAACTAGCAAATGTAACGCCAAAGAACTTTTACAACCTTGGTACTTACTCTTTTTATTACCTGCAGAAGATCTAATACTTAAAATAAGATAGCCCTTTCAACATCAAAACTGTAAAAAATAATTTTAAAACTTTACCTTTCATCATTACATCTTTAGCATGTGAAATTTTCATGAAACAAACTATTTTTAATCAATTTACTTATATATTTTAAAAAACAATAATAATCCCCCCACCATTCGGTACAGGGGATTAACTAGACCTACTGAAAAGTATTTTATTCTCTTCGTTATTTAATTGGAGAAGGGAATCTTGCTGCTTCAAAATGTGAGCCGTCTTCCGAAGTACTTAAAACTCCGTCTATGCTACTTTGTGCATAAACCTCAACTTGATCTCCTTCATGCAATTGAATAATCGTCGAAACACTTACTACATTTCCAAAACCTATTGGACCAAAAAAGTCATTATCTATAGCTATTGCTGCGTTTCCATTCACACGAATTTCTACACGAGCCCTATAATTTAAATTAAAATCATTTGGAAAAAAACCAATCGTGCCAATAATAGAGTAAACCCCTCTAGTCTTCGGAATAAAAATAGATGTTGCTGGATTATACTCATTTGCTAAATCAAATTGTTCATCCTGGAATAATACCTTTACAAAAGTATTGGCAGGAACCGTTTGATCCACCGTATTTCTAGCTCTAAATGCTGATGCCCTAACAAGCTTATCCTTGTTTTCATTACACTTACTAGTGTTCTTACAACAGTCATGCTGTTTCTTTTTATACTCTTTACAATACTTACAATAGTTGTAGCAAGACATACTAGTTCCCCCTTTCATGCTTATTCCTACATATTATGTAAGAGGGACTCGTAATGTTTGGACGAGCTAAAATCTTTTCTAATAAGGGTGCCCTATACTTACACCCTTATTTTTATACACAATTCTATTTCTCTCTCCTTATAAATTAAATACAGTTCCATATGGGATGGTAAGAAAAGGACTTCCATATGGTGTAATAGGTTGCACTGGATAAAAATATTCCATAGATGAATAATACGGCTCGATACCTTGTTGCTGCATTTGCATTTGTTGTTGCATTTGTAACGCTTGTTGAACAGCTTGAACCGTACTTTGTGCTCCGCTAAACGTGATTGATGTACCATACGCTGGTCGCATACTAGCTTGATTAGCAAAATATGAATAAAACATTATTTTCAACTCACTTCCATATAAGCTATTACAAACCATAGTATGATTCTTTTTTTAGGAAGTGCTGAAAACTAGTACATTAGCTTTTATTAGGTTTCTCATTTCATTTTTTCTTTTAGTCGCTTCAATTTCATATTTCACTTACTCGTTTCAATTATTAAACGTGATTGAATTTTTAAAGCAGAATAAAAAAAGGAATAACCTTACATAAAGTAAAACTTTAATCAGTGGGGTTTTCTTCATCCCCCACTGATTATTAGTTGAACCAATCGGACTTTAATGGACAGTTGATTCCCCACCTAAATTCTTTGCTTTCGCTGAATTTTGAGGTGGGGGTCTTACTGCCCATTAAAGCGGGATAAAATTCTAAATGGAACTCCATTAGACCCTAACTTAATTAAGCTTATAATTATCACCAAATCTTTACAATAATACTAATCTCATAAGAACACCTTCATTTTGTTTACATATACTTTTACAAAACATTCTTGGGTATATCACATATAACATATACTCATAAACACTTTACATCTAGAAACAAATATTGATCATTACATGTACTTACTATTTAAATTTTTTAAAAGGAGGTAATTATGAAAAATAATCAAAACTCAAACGACCCGTGCAAAAAGTTCCAATTCCCCTGTTTTATTTCTATATCCTCTTGCAATCAAAGTAATTGTTGTACACCTGTTTTTTTCTCATTTTCTCAGCAACAAGAATTATTGTCCCTAATTAACCAATTAAACCAAGCAATCCTTTCTTTCTTTACCACGCCAAATCCGACAACTATACAAATACTCCAATCTGCATTACAGGCATTAAACGATTTAATTATTACAGTGCAACCAAATACTCCAAATAGAAATTTAGTTATACGAACTATAACTCAATTAATTAATTCCTTACCTACTGCATCGCTTACTCAAATCTCTGCGTTATTTCAATTTCTATTCCAAAATTTATCTTCGCTCATTAGTTGTTCCAATATATCGGACCCATTGTTACAACAAACATTTAACTTAATTTTGCAAGGAATATTGAATAGTTCTCTATTAAATATTACCGGAATACCCGGTCCTACTGGCGCGACTGGACCTAGAGGATTTCCAGGACCTAAAGGAGCGACTGGACCTCAAGGTGTCCAAGGTATTCAAGGGCCAGAAGGACCAGAAGGAGCGACTGGTCCTCAAGGTGTACAAGGGCTTCAAGGGCCGGAAGGACTTGCAGGAGCGACTGGTCCTCAAGGCGTGGAAGGGCTTCAAGGGCCAGAAGGACCACCGGGACCGACTGGGCCCCAAGGTGTGCAAGGTATTCAAGGACCACCGGGACCACCAGGGCCAACTGGATCCGGGACCGGAATGGGAGTTCCTGGACCACCAGGGCCGACTGGACCTCAGGGGGTACAAGGAATTCAAGGGCCGGAGGGACCAGAAGGACCAACTGGACCTCAAGGTATCCAAGGGCTTCAAGGGCCAGAAGGACTCGAAGGGCCAACTGGACCTCAAGGGGTGCAAGGAATGCAAGGACCGGAAGGACTACCAGGGCCGACTGGACCTCAAGGGGTGCAAGGGATTCAAGGGCCAGAAGGACCACCTGGACCGACTGGAGATTGTGAATGTCCACCGGGGCCGACTGGACCGACTGGGCCGACTGGGCCAACCGGACCGACTGGACCTGCATGTAATTTCCTTGTTTATGTTACAAACGCAGGAGCCATAGATGATCCAACAAATGATACAGTATCTGTAATTAACACCGGAACAAATACAGTTGTTGCTACAATCACTGTAGGTAATGCACCTCTCGAAGTAACCGTTTCTCCAAATGGGACTCGCGCTTATGTTACTAATATTTTTTCTAATACCGTTTCTGTTATTAATACGGCTACGAATACAGTTATTGCTACCATCCCTGTTGGATCTAATCCAATCGGTGTAGCTGTTTCTCCAAATAACACAACTGTTTATGTTGGAAATCATGGTAATAATACCGTTTCTGTTATTAATGCTGGTACTAACACTGTCATTGATACCATTCCTGTTGGCAACGCTCCGCAAGGAATCACTGTTTCTCCAAATGGAGCCTTTGCATATGTTGCAAACGAATTAAGCAACAATATTTCTGTTATTGATACCGCTACGAATACAGTTAGCGCTACCATTCCTGTTGGCATTCGTCCTAGAATAATCGTCTTTACACTAGATGGCACTCGTGCCTATGTCACAAATCAGAATAGCAATACTGTTTCTGTTATTGACACCACTACGAATTCCGTTGTTAATACAATTAGCGTAGGTTCTGAACCGGTTGGTATAGATATTACACCAGATGGCACTCGTATTTACGTTGTAAATAAAGTAAGTAATAATGTATCAGTAATAAGCGTGGCGACAAATACTGTAATCGATACAATTCCTGTTGCTTTATCGCCGGATCAAGTAACGATCATACCAGACGGCACTCTCGCATACGTTACAAACCAAGGTAGTAATACTGTTTCTGTTATCAATACTGCTACAAATACGGTTATAGATACGGTTCCAGTAGGTGTTGCCCCAACTGGTATAGCAACCGGAACTATTTGTGAATAATATAAAAAACAGAGGGACAAAAAATATGTCTCTCTGTTTTTTATTTTTTGTGCTCCTTAAAAATTTCATATTTATAGCCGCCCCCTCTACGTATTTCGTTTTAATCGTAATATACATGAAGAGGATATTATTCGTCTCATTTCATATTATCTCATGTATACTTCTATACATTTGTTTGTAAAACCCATTGTATTAAAAGAAGTAACCGAGTATCTTTACGAGCTTAAATAGATTCACAAATTATCTATATCACGCTCTAACCTTATTTTCATAACCTCCTATTGACCACCCTATAAAATTTCACAAAATAAAAAAGCAGCTGTTATGCTACATTATATTCGTTTTATCCCCAAGAAAAATGATATATATATTCTCCCGTTACACTTTGATTAATCCCAATAATTCTAGCAAACCTCATTAAGTCCGCTCCTTGAAGAAAATACATCGCAAGTGTAATTGGCACTTGTGACCACATGAATTGATAAAACTCTTCGACTCTTTGGTTTGTTGAAACAATTAAATCATTTACAGGCCCTTGATTCCATACAGAAGTTCTAACTAAATTAAACGGAAGATCTTTCCCATTAACCACTATTCGCGCCATACTTTGAGTTATGTCCACATCAATTCCCTCCATCATTACAAAAATCGGACCTGTGTATTTACTCCTTTCTTTATAAATATTCTTAACCTTCATAAATGTCTAAGGCAAACCTCTATTTTTGCTTCTATTCAAATGAATTTATTTCACACAGTAAACAGGCAAATGAAATTTCAGTATTACTCTCCTTCAACTTCCGTATCATTTCCCCCCTTATTCAGCTTGACAATCCGGTATGCAAAATTACATATCTTATTATCTCAATATCACTTTATTTACTACAAGTTGATAGAAAAACATTCAAACCAATTGATAAATCAACGTTTGTAATTTAATTCCTTATTTTAAATTCCACTCCTTTATTTTTAAACACTATATTCGAATAATTACATTGGAATTTCTTGTTGTATACACATCTATCTTTTTCATGTATTATATACGAGAAGAGTAAGGTAAGAGTTACTCTTTGCCATTTTAGGAAAGGTCCTGTTGGAAACAACAGGACCTTTTTTCGTATTTGCAAAAGCAATCTTAATTTTCTCATTCCTTACATCTATCGCTTCCCTAAATACATTTTCAACCATTTCAGATTTAATCTCCCAAATATAAGATGCTATACGGACTCTTCTGAGTAAACGGCTACTCGTACTATGTGGGCTTCTCTTTACATACCCAACTTTACAATCCATCCCTACCGATTTATTGTCGTTAATCTTTTTAATTACCATAGATTGTTTGACTATTTCTTGAACATGATTTGTATCAACTTACATTACTAATTCCTTTCTAATCATAATTACTCTTCGTGTTAATTCATTAATCAGTCGTTGCAGTTCAGTAATTTGAATTCTTAATTCAACAATAATAAATCTTTTTTAATTTTTCTCTTTCTCTAGATCTTTTGTTTTGTTTTGTTTAAATGGACTAATCAATTAATTCAACTATTACATATTAATAATCCGTTCATATACTATAGTAGATTGCTAGAAAGGAGGCGTAACCATGGATAGTTGCGTTGTGTTTGTAAATGGACAACCTTTTTTAGTTCTTTCAGTAGCTGGTATCGAAATTGCTAGATTAGAGATTTCGCTTCAAGTAGCATTGGCTCTAAGAGTACTTGGAATACCAATTTGTGATTAATTACCACATCCAAAAAAAGAGAGCATTAGCTCTCTTTTTTTATTTTCCCTATTATCCCTGAACAAAAAAGAGCGCTTTTCTTAAAAGCACTCTTTCCAAGGAATTTACCAATTTCGACGATCATCATGATCATGATCACGTTCATGATTACGTCTGCGACGACACTCATCACAATCGCAGTCACGATCACGTCTACAACGACTGTCATCACAATCTCTGTGTCTGCATCTGCCGAACATTAAATCATCCCAAAATCTATCACAATCTCGAAAATTATTATTCCATCCCATAAATATGATTACCTCCTCTATAAATAGAATTCATTATATTCTATGAATAAAAGGGGAAACAGCTTGTTTACTAGCCTATGTTTGGTGTTTTAAACTAATAATATTCCTATTTATTCTTCAAATTGCTAGTCTACCTCCTTATCTTTCCTTAACAACAAACAAAACACCCACCAGATCACAGATATTGGTTTAATCATTATCATCATTCCTATCTCCTAAATGAAACTAAATCAATGGTTGTTATATTTACTCTTTTTCTTTATTGATTAACTGAGTAATTTCATAGACACCGTTTATCAAATATTCCATGTGTCTTCACCCCTTGAATAATTTTTAAATAAAAATACATACTATTTTCAAGCCGCCCCACGGCTAATACTTCTTTCTTTTGTTACACCAGAAGTAGATAGGTTCTTCACTTATCTGCTTTCTGTGTATATTTTTTTAAATATCAAAAATAATACCAACAAGCTGTTTGAACTAGCAGCTTCACTCTTCTCGCAATGGGAATGCAATTTATCACAATTAGCTAACTCATTCGACTCACTGGCAGACAACCAAATTCGTTGTCTGCTTTTTGTATGAGATTTTTTCGTTTTACATATACTACTTTTGAACCTGTAGACCAATACGAGCCATTTTGGTGCTTGGGATTTCCCTTCCTGGGGATAAGTATTTTTACTTATCCCTTTTTTGTATAGACACGTACATTTAGGTTAAAACTAATTACAAACAGATTTTCTGTTTATTCGTAGTTTTAACCAAGAATACTTTTCTCCTACTAAAGGACGGCAGGTACGACTGCTAGTCCTCTTTTTCTTATATCGCATACTCTCCCTTCTGGTAGCTTCGAACCACGTTCCCCTCATCATTGTAGTAAGCAATTTCCCAATAAGGATGGCAATTATGCTTCTCAATTTCCCCATCGAACAAAACGAATAGATTAGTTTTCCAGTTTCCAACAATTTACCCCACATGCCAATTACATTTTCTTAAACGCTTGTTCTACGCTATACATTCGCTTACTATCAAAAACACCTTCGTTCTCGCACGTTACAAACTTCATGAATTCAGCCATCGGCATTATTAGAAACTTTGTTCTGAACTTTTGCCAATACAGGAATCTTGCCTTTCCTTCAGTTTCCGCTACCACATATTCTTCATTCGGCCATTGTTCGAAAATGGTAGTGAGTTTGAATTTGTAAAGGACCACTAGCCTTTCACCTCCCCCTTAATTAGCAATCAACTTACGGATCAGTTTTTCATTTCTTGTGTCTAGTGCGTAATCGATGAGTTGGTATTTTATGGACTTGTCAATTTCATCGTGATCTTCCCCATCAATATACGTTTCAAGTGAACACTCATCATCTTCATTTGAGCTGTATAAAATCGGCAAATCATGGCGATACCGCTAATCAATGATTTGATAGTAATGGAAGGATATTGATTTTGAAGGAAGAACTTTATCTATTAATCGTTCCCTCTCTCATATCACAAAAAAACTTCATAAACCTAAAACATCTATAGGAAATAGATTGCTGGTTTTGCCTGACATTACTTTAATGGCATTAAATGACCATCTGCAAAAAATTTCTGAGGAAAAAGAGCGATATGGTTGAAGGCTATAACAACTACGGTTTGGTTTGTCCGCCATATAACGGTAACCCATGTAATTTCAGAAGTTTGACATAGCTCATGAAAAAGCTTATAAAGAAAAGTGAGGTTCCTAATATTCGTTACTAGGATTTAAGGTGTATATCCAAAAATCACAAATGAATGATCAGGACATAGAAGCAGTCGAAGATATTGCAAACAATCTATTTCATCAAAACTATTGTTTGCAATATGTTTGCAATTACGGATTTTGCATAAAAATACTAGCATATCCGATTGACATTGAGAGGAGTCAAAAACATGAAAGAAATCAAATCAGAACAGGAATTCAAAGACATCATCGCAAGCGAGGAGCCAGTAGTTGTTAAGTTCTTTACTACATGGTGCCCAGATTGCGTACGTATGGACAACTTTATCGGAGATGTGATGGAAGAGTTCAATAAATTTGAATGGTATTCTATTAATAAAGATGAGTTCCCAAGTATCGCTGAAGAGTATCAAGTAATGGGTATTCCAAGTTTACTTGTATATCAAAATGGCGAGAAGCTAGGCCACTTACATAGTGCTAATGCAAAAACTGAAGAGCAAGTTACTGAGTTTTTAGAAGCATACTAAGATGAAAACCCTCTGAAAAATATTTTCTAGAGGGTTTTTATTTTTTCCAAATCAGCTGTCAGAAGTGTACATATTTGAACTCCCTTCTCCTACCCCTTCTGTTATACATAGATCCAAATCGCGTTCATATCCTAACTTTGCACTTTACAACATATTTTTCCTTCACGAAACTTTGTTATCCCCTTCTTAAAAAGCTAAAAAACGTCAACAATGTTTGTATAGACCCACACGACTTTCGTTTGATACTCTATTTATAGAAAGAAATTCCTTGTAGAAAGGTGAGTGATTAAAATGGATACTCTTTCTCATAAAGAAGCTGATAAAGGTGCGATTGTCAGCATTATGGCCTACATATTTTTATCCTCTATGAAAATCATCATCAGTTATATTACCCTCTCTAGCGCATTACGTGCTGACGGTTTAAATAACTTAACGGATATCGGTGCTTCTTTAGCTATATTAATTGGTCTAAAAATCTCTCGGAAACCTCGTGATCCAGATCATCCTTATGGGCATTCGCGTGCAGAACAAATTGCATCACTTGTTGCTTCTTTTATTATGGCAACGGTCGGATTAGAAGTTGTTATTAGTGCCATTCAATCTTTTTTAAATCCGAAACAAGCTGCACCTAATGTACTTGCTGCATGGGTAGCTTTATTTTCTGCTGTCGTTATGTACTGTGTGTATTTATATACGAAAAAGATTGCAGCACGAACAAGAAGTAAATCATTAGAAGCAGCTGCAAAGGATAATTTATCAGATGCCCTCGTAAGTATTGGTACAGTAGTAGGTATTGTCGGTTCGCAGTTCCAAATGCCTATTTTAGATCCTATTGCTGCTTTAATTGTCGGTCTTATTATTTGTAAAACTGCATGGGAGATTTTCGTAGAAGCTTCTCATATGTTAACGGATGGAATCGATCCAGATAAGATGGAAGAGTACGCTGATGCGATTGAACATATTGGTGGCGTAGAAAACATCGTAGATATTCGTGCTCGTATGTACGGGAATCAAACGTACGTTGATATTACAATCGAGGTAGATGCTCGTATGGATGTTGGAGAAAGTCACTGTATTACTGACAACATCGAGGCAATGCTTCGGAAAAAATTTGGCATTTATCATGCGCACATTCATGTTGAACCAATGGAAAAAGAACCTATTATGACATAGGTTCTTTTTTAATGAACGTTTTATGAAATATAACACATAAAACGAGCCAGCTACCGCCAGCTGCCCATCCTGCTAATATGTCAGATGGATAGTGAACGCCAAGATATATTCGGCTAACTGAAATAGATAATACAACAAAGCTCGCTATAAAAATAATCAACAATTTTTTATGCAACGTAATACGTTCTTCTGTAATCGTGACGTATGCAATAAATCCTAAAAAAGCAGTAGCATTCATCGTATGACCGCTCGGAAAACTATATCCAGTTGCAGTAACAAGCTGCGACACATCAGGTCTTGCTCGCTCGTACCATTGTTTAAGCATACTGTTTAAATAACGAGATCCATAATAATTAATTGTTAGAAGTAATGCACTAAGCAACTTTTTTCTAACGAGAAAATACATTACAAGAATAATGAGTAACGGAAAATATATTCTTTTGGAACCGATAAACGACACCCAATTAAAGTAGGCTGTCAAATAATCGTTTCGAAAACTTTGAATAAAATGTGCGACTATATTGTCAAATTTCTCAATACAAGCGGTATGATACGAAAGTGATAATACGACAAAACAAATGAGTAGCGTAAAACTTAACAAGTATAAATGTCGATATCGTTTCACATACATAACCTCACTATGCAAAAAAATGGAGCGGTTGTTTTAGTTTTCCTCTCCATTTCTTTTTTATGCATAGTTTATTAAAAAATATAATTGTTAATTGTTTCTTTCATCGTTGGAATATCTTCATTCGTTATTGTAAAGCGCATCACTTTCTCATCAAGATCAAGTGCTTCTGCAAATAAACCTGCTAATCCGCGAGATTTTCTGTCTACTTCCATCATAATCTCTAGACGATCGTAAGCATTTGGCAAGATCAACAATTCTAGTTCATCTAATTTCCCATAATACTCTCCGGAAACAGGAACAAACTCAAATTCTTGTGCGAATGGAATTTGCTTACGTAATCGATACGGTAATTCTTCACATTCTATATGACGCGCTTTAAAACCTAATACCAACGCTTACTAAAAACTTTTGAAACATGGATCCTCCATCCTTTCTAAAGCAAAAGCTACATCTTTTTTTAAATCTTGTACATTCTCATAGTACGGCGTTTTTATTTGTAACATTCGCATCAACATTTCACGGTTGTAATTTTCTAAAGTTAATTCGTCATACCATGGGTTTTCATGTTTTTCATTAGATTCATAGCCTGCATATAATAAAAATAACGAGAAATGACCAAGTGCATAAAAATCACTACGAAAGTGAACTTCTCGCATCAAAGCTTGTTCACCTTCATAAGTTGTAGCTCGTTCATCCCCCTCATCTTTCAATTTCGCCAACCCAAAATCAATAATACTAACTTGGTTTTCTTTCATTAATATGTTTGGAATGCGTAAATCTCGGTGAATAATACCTTTACTATGAAACACCGATACAATTTCTAAAATTTTATATAAAATTTTAAAAACTTCACGTTCTGTATATACATGCCCATCCGAGAAAATATAATCTTCGAAATTTTTACCAGGCATATATTCCATCACAAAAAAGCTTTTTTTCTCCCATACGAAATGATCGTATAAACTAGGGATTGCATGATAATTTAATGTTTGTAAAATCATTTTCTCTTGTTCAAATGATTTTCTACCAGACTCATATCTTTGTTTACTTTGTCTTAATTGTTTTAAGACTTTATATTTATTTATTTGTAAATCATTAACGACATATGTAACCCCATAACTGCCCATTCCAATTACTGATTCAATTTTATACCGTTCTGCCACAATTGTATTTTTTCGCAGTGGTCTATCTAATAAAGCTAGTATACGACGCCATTTCATCAGCTACTTGAAAAGAAGCTACGGCTTTTACGTTTTCTTTTATAATGATGATGCCCATAACCAGATGAACGACGTTTATAATCGCTACTTGAATAAGAGCGACCTCTATGGCGATAATCACTACTAGAATACGAACGATATTTTTTCTTTCCTAATAAAGAATCAATAATTTTTTTGAACATCCCTTCACCTCTTGAGTAAAATTTTCTTTTAATTATACCAACTATTGCTGGCTAGATTTGTGACAAGTTTGTAAAGAGTAAAAAACGACGAGTTAAGCCCGTCGTTACTTTCACTCATCCTCTTCATCAAACACTTCATCAATCATACATTTCTCTAATAAATACTCGAATGTAATATCTGCAAGATCTTCAATTTCTTCTCGTTTTGGGACGTATCCTCTTTCAATTAGTTGCTCATAAAAAAACTCCGCAATCTCTTCCGTATCAATTACGACTTCAATTTCCTTCATGAGCATCACTCCTTTATTTCTGTTTTATGAAAAAATCTCAAAATTATGTATATGAGATTAGAAAAATAGTTTTTCTTTTTTTATAGGTCATATCCTTTGGACGAGGTGCATACGATGGTAGTACAAGCTATCAAAAGGGGGAAATAATTATGGAATATCAATACGAGGTAAAGCAAGAAGTAGGGCAAACAAAAGAAGAGTTCATGCATGAAGATCAATGGGCAGACTCTCTTATTAAATGGCTTTTTATTTTTTTAATAGTTGTAGGCATACCTTATACTGCATATGTTGTTGTTCAATTCATTCTCTCTTTCTAGTTAACTATTTTTTCTCTGTCAATTTAACTAAATAATTATGAACAACATCCATAACAATTTTGTATTCTTCATCTTTAAATGTATCAAATAACAATTGGTAATCGTTATAAATATCAAGTAATCCATCAATGATTTCTTGACGATTTGTCTTAACACTCACTTTTTTTGAGTTGTTAATTGACTTTAATTTTCCTAAATCTAATTTATTCATACCTGCTTTATCTTGTTTCATTTTCTTCAAAATTGCATTTGCCGTTTGAGCATTAGCAAGTAACGTTAAATCTGACTCATCCGCTTCTAACCATTCACCATCCGTAATTCGTGATAGTTCATATATTGTATCTTCCCATGCGTCATTTTTATATCTCCATACTTCTGTACGAAAACCAACAATTCGAAACACATCTTTATCGTATCCTGTTACTTGCACGAGATCACCAAATGTGAAATTATAGTTTAATTCAATCCACTCAGTTTCACCTTTTTTCATATCTTGCTCAGTAACATGCTGCAACGTTTGCTCTACGTAAAATCCATCGTGATTATTGACTTCGTATACGTAAACTCCATCTAAAACCTTCATATTTGTGATTTTACCAACGGTTCCATATAGCGTAATCACGACTATGTCCCCTACGTTATATTTAGGTTGCTTTTTCCTTGCCATCTATATCTCTCCTTTTTTTGACGTCGTGATTTTGATAACAGTATATGCAACCTACATCAAAACGCTTATCACAGAAGCGTATATTCATAAATTTTTTCAATAAAAAATATCACCATATGAAAATTTATTTACAACGTAAAAAAGCTAGCAAATAGACTAGCTTCACGTCAAAAAAGTTCATATAGTTTTTATCTATCTTGTATGTATAAATCCCACGCTTCATCAAATATAGACATACTTGCTAGCATTCCACTTAGCTCTAAGTATGAACTAATTTCATCATAATCTTCAGATTGCTTTGGAAAGCTTAAATCATCGTACATTGCCTCTGCTAAATTCGATATTTCATTACTAAATAAAGCTGCACGATGCTTCATCATATAGTGGTAAAATGTCTTTTTCAAAAATATTCCCTACCTTTCTAACTTGGGTACATTATACAAGGCAAAAAAGAAAAAAACCAGCATAAAAGCTGGTTAAAAGTCAAAATAATTTCTTTTTAATAGACGTGGTCTTCCCATTAATTCTTCATATGTTAGTTGTTTTGGTAAATCTTTCGTATAAATTAAAAACAATTGATCTTCTATTTCTTTCACTGTTTGATCTGATTGATAGTCCATACCACATGAGGAACAAGAAATGCATGGTGTCTCTTGGATTTCAATGGCTTTCGTACCATCTGGCAATTCCCAATATACAGTATTTAAGCTTTCTTTTGCTTCTGTACTGTCACACCACATACAATTCATACTGCATCACCCTCAGTTTTTTTGTCGTTTTCTTCTAATTTAGCCATTTGTGCTTGATATTTTTTATCTTTCAATTGGTCGCGCTTATCACGTTTATCTTTTAATGATGCATGCGTTTCATTATCTTCATAGTCTTTACGACGATTCATACGCTGTAAATCGTCTGGAACAAGGTTAAATTTCTTATCGCTCATAAGACCCGCAATACCAACATCTGAACGTTTTTCTTCGTAGTTTGGATAGATTTCTTTAAAGTATCCTTCCGCTCTTCCTGGAATGTAGCTTTCTGGCTCTGGATACGTTGTAATAACACCTTCAAAGTTACGAAGTACAACTTTATCTGCACTTTGTGAGATTAAATAGTTTGGCTGAAGCGCAATTTTACCGCCCCCTCCTGGTGCATCAACAACGAATGTTGGTACTGCATAACCAGACGTATGTCCGCGTAAACCTTCAATAATTTCAAGACCTTTAGATACTGGTGCACGGAAGTGACCGATACCTTCAGATAAGTCACATTGATAAATGTAGTATGGACGTACACGGATTTTCACTAAGTCATGCATAAGTTTTTTCATAATTGGAACGCTGTCGTTAATACCAGCTAAAATTACTGCTTGGTTTCCGACTGGAACACCAGCATTCGCTAACATTTCACATGCTTTTTTCGATTCTTCAGTAATTTCAATAGATGTATTGAAATGTGTATTTAACCATACTGGATGATATTTTTTAATAATGTTACATAAGTTTTCTGTAATACGCTGCGGGAATACTACCGGCGCTCTCGTTCCAATTCGAATAATCTCAACATGCGGAATCTCTCGTAAATTTTTTAATACATATTCTAAAATTTTATCGTTAATAAGAAGACCATCACCACCAGAGATTAATACATCTCGTACTTGTGGTGTTTCACGAATGTAAGCAATTGCATCATCTAATTGTTTCTTCGGCACACCCATTCCAATTTGTCCACTAAAACGACGACGTGTACAGTAACGACAATACATAGAACATTGATTCGTTACTAAGAATAATACACGGTCAGGATAACGATGCGTTAACCCTGGAACTGGCGAGTCTTCATCTTCATGAAGCGGATCTTCTAAATCATATTTTGTTTTATATAACTCTTCCGAAATCGGTACAGATTGCATCCGAATCGGACAGCGTGGGTCATCAGGATTCATTAACCAAGCATAGTACGGTGTAATATTTAACGGGATCGTTTTCGTTGAAATTTTAACGCCCTCTTCTTCATCAGGTGTTAAGTTAATCACTTTCTTTAAGTCATCTAACGTTTTGATCGTATTCGTTAATTGCCAAACCCAATCATTCCATTGCTCTTCAGTAACATCTTTCCATAATTCGATATCCTTCCAGTGACGATTTGGTTTGTATACATCATGTAACATTGCTATTCCCCCTTTTTATACGCTCATCCTTTATATAAGCAATAGTTATGCCAACTTTACTTTATTGATAAGTAAATGTACGGAGAACCCTATTATATAAGCGCAAAAAATATTTTTAAGCGCTGTATGAAATTCATACATACTATCATATTCATTACTTTTTATATATGTAAACGCTCTTTTATTGGTGCAAACACACAAAAACCGCCAATTATTCGGCGGTTTTGTCGTACTTACTCAGTTTATATTGAAGCGTCTGACGAGGGATACCTAACATTTTTGCAGCTTGTAATATATTCCCTTCCGTTTCAATTAACGCTTGATCTATTAATTCTTTTTCCGTTTGATGAAGTGCTTCTCTAAGAGGCAATATGCTCTTCTTCTTTGGAAAACTCTCTTTCCGAAATGCACGCGGTAAACAATTGGCTGTTAATGTATTCCCTTCTGCAATAATGACAGCATGTTCAATCGTATGTTTTAACTCCCGAACATTTCCAGGCCATTGGTAAGCTTGTAGTCTTTCCTTCGCTTCCTTATCCATTTGAAGTACACCTTTTTTATAACTTTTATTATATTCTTTCAAAAAATAAGACGCTAACAATAATACATCCTCCGTTCTTTCACGGAGCGGCGGAATATATAATGAAAAGACATTTAATCGATAGTATAAATCAGTGCGAATTTTATTCTCTTTTAAACATATTTCTGGTGGCTGATTCATTGCGGTAATAACGCGAACATCTACTTTTCTCGTCTTATTATCACCAATACGACGAATAACACCATCCTCTAATACACGTAGCATTTTCGCTTGTAAATCGAGTGGCATTGAATTCAGTTCATCTAAAAACAATGTCCCTCCATCTACAAGTTCAAATAATCCCGCTCTTTCAATTGCCCCCGTATAACTACCTTTCGTCGTTCCAAACAATAAACTTTCTAATAGAGACTCTGGCAAAGCAGCACAGTTTTGTGCAATAAACGGCTTGTTCTTCCGCTTAGAAGCTTCATGAATCGCTTGTACAAATAACTCTTTCCCTGTTCCTGTTTCCCCATATATTAAAACATTCGCATCAGTTGGGGCTACTTTTTGTGCTAATTCTTTCGTCTGTTTAAACCGAGCATCATTCGTCACGATCGTCTCAAATGCAACATCCTTTTTGATCGCTTTTTTTCTAGATGACCGCTTTATTTTCGACTGCAAATCGACTATTGTATCCGTAAGCTTTTGTACTGTCGAATAATCCTTTGCAATTTCAACAGCACCAGCAATATTTCCATCTATGAAAATAGGTAACGTCGTATTTACTGTACAAATGTCTTCCCCATTTAAGTTTTGATAATGCTGCACTTGATGAACGATTGGTTTTTTTGTATCTAATACTTTCATCAACGTACTTGTTTCCCTAGATAAAGAAGGGAACGCTTCTAACAAATGTTTACCTAACACTTTTTCAATTTTTGATCCATCATGTTTTGCAGCTACAGTATTATAGAAAATTGTAATACCATTTTCATCTACTGCGTGTATAGCCTCATCAATACTGCCCAAAATCGCTTCAATGACTTCTTGTGTCGAAACTGCTAGCAATGTCATCCCCCCTCTTGCCGAAAATCCAGCAAATACTATGCCGAATTTTCGGCATACCTATGTGCGATTATAAGCATGATGATTCCGTTCTATTTTTATAACGTACTATTTAGACAAATCTTTTACCCATATATTCATATCTTCTAGCTTATCAAAAATGTAGCAATTGTTCGCCAATCTTCCTGTATACGTATAGCCTAACTGATGAAAGGCTGCATTCATTCCGAAAGAAAGCGATCGAGCAATTGTATAAGAACAGAAAATCGATTTTTCTTGAAGTTCCTCTTCTAACTTAATTAATAAACTTTTCATAAACCCATGTTTACGATATTCGGGTAAGGTCGCACAATTCGTTAATTCTGCATTTCCTTCTTTTATATTCATTTCTGCAGACGCTGTACTAATTATTTTCCCCTCGAATTCATACACATAGTAAATTGTATCGTCTTCTTTCATCGTTTGTTTTACATAACTCGCTTCGTTTAATGGAGTTGGATACACTTCAAATACTTCTCCAAAGACTGCTGCTAATTCTTCTGCATCCTCTTCTGTCGCTTTTCTTAGTAGAAATTTCTCTGGGACTATTTTTTCCTTTACCTCTTTTGCTTTTACACCGCTTAAAATAGTATCTTCCTCAGCCCAATGAATACTATTGCGTCTTTCATCATTATTAAATTTCACGAAGAAGTATGCATCATGACCTTGAAAATAATGTGGTAATGTTGCTTCTAATAAAAAACCGAAAGAGAGCCATGTGGAAACATGCTCTCCCTTTCCTTTAACAATACATTTAGTGAAAGAATGTTTCTCTGCTAATTCATCAATTGTTTGGATGATCCTCTCAACATTTCCTGTATAGTGGTCTACTCGAATACGTTTATTAAAATAGTCCAAAACACCTTCTACTGTATAGCCATTTGTCTGTTCTCTAAAAGATTCATAGTATTTCATTTTTTCACCTCACACCAATCTAGTAATGTACATGCAATAATTTTTGCGGCAGCTATCATTTTATCAACTTCTATATATTCGTTTGGATAATGCGCTACTTTCGTTTCTCCCGGGCCAAATACTATCGTTGGTACACCTGCGATTTGTGTAAATAAGCCTCCATCAGTCCCCCACGGGGATGCTTCAATAATCGGTTTATTCCCTTCGATTTCAACAAAGTTATGCTCGAGTGTTGTAATTAACTCATGATTTTCTTCTAGTTCACCTGGAACCCATCTTGCACCAAACCATTCTACTTCTACAGGATTTTCAACAAACCAATTGTCCACATCATTTAATTCCGTGATCCAATTCTCGAACTCTTCTTTTGCTGCCCCTATAGTCTCATTCGGCGCAATACCGCATCTTCCTTCTAAAATTAACGAATCAGGAACAGAACTTGGCCAGCTCCCGCCTTCAATTTTCCCAATATTAATTGGAATCGGAATCGGGATTCCTTTAAATAATGGGTCTGTAATTCGGTCATTTCTCTTCTCTTCCAGCTTTCTCAAATGATCTACAACAAACATACTTTTTTCAATTGCACTTATACCTTCATAACGCGTTCCACCGTGTGCTGCTTTCCCTTTCACATGTAGACGAAACCACATGGACCCTTGTTGTTTCGGGAAAAACTTCATATTTGTCGGTTCTGGAATAATAACACCATCTGCCTTATATCCTCGCAATATAGTCGCTAATGTTCCTGCCCCACCACTTTCTTCTTCTATTACACTTTGAAAATAAATATCTCCTTTTAATTCAATACGAGATTCAATAATTGCTTCCATGGCAAGCATTAGTGCAACATTGCCGCCCTTCATATCTGTCGTTCCTCGACCATATATACGATTTCCTATTTTCTCACCACTATAAGGATGATGGTCCCACTGATTCACATCTCCTTCTGGTACGACATCAATATGTCCATTTAATATCATAGATTTTCCGTCGCCGCTTCCCTTAAGGGTTGCCACAATGTTCGGGCTATCTGAAAAACTTGTACGCGGTGATACAAAATAAGGATGATCTTTCATTTTAGAAAATGATGGCTCCCATATATCAAGATCTAAACCTAGCTCACGTAATTTTTCAATTACAATTGCTTGTGCACCACTTTCATCACCAGATACGCTCTTTTCTTGAATTAATCGTTTCAAAAATTTTACACTTTCTTCTTCATGACTCTCAATATAATCACAAACTTGTTTTTTTAATTGCTCCATATATTACATCTCCCCTCATTCAATTACTAGTAAATTAGAACCAATTTTAAAATCTGCTTCTGTATGTTGTTTTATATCTTCCACTGTGTATGGGCTCATTAATTCTTGTAAAATAAGTCCATCCTGCGTCACTTCCATTACTGCCATATCCGTAATAATTAAATCTACACATTTTTTTGAAGTTAATGGTAATGTACACTCCGAAACAATTTTCGCATTTCCGTATTTATCGACATGATTCATCACAACAACGACCCGCTTCGCTTTTTGAGCTAAATCCATTGCTCCTCCAATACCTGGAACGCGTTTCCCTGGAACAATCCAGTTTGCTAAATCACCATTCTCACTTACTTGTAATGAACCAAGAATCGTTATATCTAGTAAACCTTTTCGAATCATCCCAAACGCTGTGCAACTATCAAAATAACTTGCTCCTGTAATAAGAGAAGTTGGCAAACCTGCTGCGTTACATAAATTTTCGTCTTCATTTCCTTTACTTGGCGTAGGTCCCATACCTACAATTCCATTTTCTGCATGAAACATAACGTTTATATCGTCAGGCAAATGATTCGGTACAAGCGATGGTATACCAATTCCTAAATTTACAATCATACCATTTTGTATTTCTTTCGCTGCACGTCTAGCAATCTTATCTCTCACTTCTACGCCCATACCCATTTCCAATTCACTCCTTCCGACGGTACGATATAATTTACAAATACTCCTGGGACAACAATTTCTTCTGGATCTAAACTTCCAAGTGGAACAATTTCTTCTGCTTCTACAATCGTTATATCCCCGGCCATAGCTACGTGAGGGTTCATGTTACGAGCGCTCTTATCAAACACAAGGTTACCGAATGGATCCGCCTTTTTCGCGTATACAATCGCAACCTCAGCAGTTAATGCTGTTTCAACTAAATATGTTTTACCATTCATTTCAACAGTACGTTTTCCCTCTTCTACAATCGTATCAACACCTACATCAACTAATACGCCACCAAGCCCTACACCACCAGCGCGAATACGCTCTGCTAATGTTCCTTGGGGAGAAAACTCAATTTGTAACCTTCCTTCGTTTAGTTGTCTTCCTGCATTTGGGTTTGAGCCGATATGAGAAGTAATTAATGATTTTACTCTTTCATTCGTAACGAGACGACCGATTCCTACATCAGGAAATCCCGTATCATTTCCAATTAAATTTAAATTTGTAACTCCTTTTTCTAAAATCGCCTGTATTAAAGATGGAGGGGATCCAATCCCCCCAAATCCCCCAAACATTAATGTCATATCATCGTGGAATAAAGAAATTACTTCCTCTATCTCTTTTAATTTACTGAATGTATTCGTAATAGTTGTCATGCGATACTATGCCCTCCTTTTTGCATCATTTCTTCCACACTTTTTGCAAAAATTGAAAGTAATTCATCTAACTCGGAATATGTAGTTGTCATTGGCGGTGCTACAAGCAGTGCACTATCTTCTTTTCCTGCTTGCCCTGAAACAGCTTGGTATAAAAGAAGACCATTTTTAGCTGCAACCGAAATAAGTTCTGACGCCTTTGTAAACGGTTGCAATTCTACACCAATCAGCAACCCTTTTCCGCGCACATCAGCAATGATTGTCGATTGTTGCTGAACTTTCTGTAATCCTTTTATTAAATACTCTCCCTTTTCCGCTGTTTTTTCAGGTAGATTATGTTTCTCCATATATTCAATAACAGCTAGAGCTGTTGCTGCAGATAATGGATTTGCACTTAACGTATGCCCACTCATAACAGAACGCGATCCTCGTAAAATTGGCTCCATAACACGGTCACTTACAACCGTCGCTGCCATCGGTGTGTATCCAGCTCCTAAACCTTTACCAAGGGTCATAATATCCGGTTCTACACCCCAATGCTCCATCGCGAACCATGCACCAGTACGACCAAGCCCAGTCATTACTTCATCAGCAATAAATAAAATATCGTAATGACTACAAATATCTTTAATAACTTTATAATATTCTTTCGGCGGAACGACTGCACCTCCAGCTGCTCCAATAATCGGTTCAGCAATAAAAGCCGCAATATGTTCTGCTCCAATCCTTTCAATTGATCTTTCTAGTTCAGTCGCACAAGCAAGCTGACAAGTTGGATATACCTTTTGCACCGGACATCTAAAACAATATGGAGCTGGAATAGTTGGATAATCTTCTAAAATTGACACAAAACGTTGTCTACGCAGTGGATGCCCAGACATTGATAAGGCTCCCATCGTAATACCGTGATAACTCATCCATCGTGACAATATTTTATGCTTCCCTTGAATACCCCGCTCTTGAAAATGCTGAATCGCAATTTTCATAGCTGTTTCATTTGCTTCCGTACCACTATTTACAAAAAAGCTCCAGTTCAAATCTCCTACACTTAAATCGCTTAATTTCTTAGCTAATTTTTCAGCTGGTTCACTCGTAAACTGTGATCTATAAACGAAAGCAATCTCCTCTGCTTGCTTTTTGATAACGTCCGCAATCTCCTTTACGCCATGCCCAATACCTGCCGTAATTGCTCCTGACGAGCCATCAAAATATTTATTTCCGTTTTGATCATACAAATACACACCTTTTCCATGTGAAATCATTGGATACGGCTGACCAACAAGTGGTTTAATTAAGTAATCGCGCATAGCGCTCCCCCATTTCTCCAATTTGTATATATATATGAAGAAAATTGACGTTTCTTTCATAAAAAAGAACCCTCTGCGAAAGCAGTGAATTTATCAAAAAACTATTATAAAATATACAAATGAGTGCTAAATACCAATTTTAAAAACAGAAAATTCAGAACTTAATTCAAAGACCAACCCTTATCTATACGCTCAAGTAACCCTCCCTTATATAAAAATTAACGCTTCACTAAATATTTTTCTAACATAATGCCAGCTTCCCTCAAATACCGACATTGTGTAAACTTCGACGAAACTCCCTTTAAACTCCTTCCTGTTCTCCTACTTTATATTGCATATTTTCAAACAAATCTCGACAATTAATCCTACTAAATGCATAGCAATTATTTTTTGTAGAACCCAATATTTCACATACATTCTCCTCCATTTATACAATAAAAAAAGAACCGATTAACCACATTAATCAGTTCGGCACGACGCTCTTTTATCAGTTAATACCGTCACTTGCTAACGTAAATAGAAACAATAGTATTACAAAATCACAATTCATCCTACAATATAAAGCACAAAACCGTCCATAACTCCATTCACAATTCCTTGCGGGATATCCCCATCCCAAGGTTTCATTCCTTTCCTTAATTTCAAACTACCTTTCCTTTATAATTTATGTAGGACAATTATTACTTTGTATGTGTATTTGCCCATAATTAAAAAAATCCCCAGTTTCCTAAGGGTTTCAGGACATGGTTTCGACATGTCACGTGTAATGCTCTCAAATTTTTCATTTCGAAATACACACTTCCTCAGCCAATATGGATGATATATTGTTGTATCCTCTAGAAAATTATAACTCTCGTTCACCTAAACTTATCCTTAAAAAATACTTATTATTAATTTTCAATCTTTCACCTTTAAAAAACAAATTTTTTTCGCATAACCTCATTCTTGCTAAGCATATAGTTTTAATGATGACAAAGGAGGAATGTTCATGTCTCAATCTGAAATCGAAAAATATGGACAAGAAGCTGCACGTTACGAACATCTCGCTCGTTACTATCAATTTCATAATCCAAAAAAATATGTAGAACTATATATGAAATATTATGATGCGCTTACGAATCTTGTACAGGCATACGAAAAAAGAGATTCACAAGAAGCTGCTTTACCATCGCACATAAGATTTTTTCACTCTGCTTCAAATACACCTGCCGTTGACATTTTAGTAAACGGGCAAAAGGTAATTAAAAACATTTCATTTAAACAATTTAGTCCCTATTTAACATTAGTACAAGGTAAGTACCGAATAGATATTGTTCCTGTCGGAAATGAAACGCCCAACTTTTCAGCTTTAGTACCAATAATGGGAAATCACACTTATACTTTTGCTGCAATAAATAGTGATAATCATCTACAATTACAGCCTATGCTTGATAATACTCATTTACCAACAGGCCAGGCAAAAATACGCTTTGCGCACTTTTCTCCCGATACCTCTGTTGTAAATGTAAGTTTAAAAGGTGGCGATCATTTATTTGAAAATGTACTCTTTAAACAAATAACAGATTTTTTAGAAGTTAGCCCTGGTACAGCGGATATAGAAGTTTCACTCGCAGATAATCAAAGTGTCTTGCTAACTATACCGGATTTCAAAGTCGAACCGAACATTATTTATACAATTTCAATTTTAGGTTATTCAACGAAAGATCCTAAATTAGAAGCTGTTATACTTACGAATTAAAACAGTCTACACCATTCATTTGGTGTAGACTGTTTATTTTTGAAATGCAATTTGAAATTCTGTCCAATCATTATCTGAACGACACATGATGGACCCATTATGTTTTTCTACAATTTGTTTACATACAAATAACCCAATACCAGTTCCTAACTTTTTAGTAGTTACAAATGGTTCAAAAATCGTTTCTACATTTTCAGCTGGAATCATTGGCCCGTTATTTTTTATTACAATTCGAATCGATTGATCTTCTTCAAATACATCAATGATAATTTTTCGTTCTTCTTTCATTGATTCAAGAGCGTCAATTGAGTTCATTAATATATTTAAAAATACTTGTCTCACTTCACTCCGATAACCAGTAAGAGGAATTGGATATGGCAAATTCTTTTCAATAGAAACATTTGCATTGACCAAACTTGGATATAAGAACTGTATAATGTCTTGAAACAAATCATTTAGCCAAAACCGTTCAGATTCAGTCCACATTTCTTTTTTCGATACGAGTAAAAATTGCGAAATGCGAAAATTTAATTGGTCTAATTCATGAGAAATAATATCTAAATACGATAAACTAGGATGGTCTGCCTTTAATAATTTGACAAACCCCATAATGGAAGTAAGCGGATTACGAAATTCATGTACAAAACTAGCTGACATTTGTCCTAAAATCGTCAGCCTTTCTTTATGTGTTTCGTTAATATATTGCTGTTTTTCCTCTAAATTTCTTGATATAATTTCCGAGTATTTTAAAACAGTATAATAAATTAATTTGTCAAAACAAGTATGTATTTGGGCCATAATTGGTTTCAATTCACGTGCACTAACATCTAATTCACACATCGCTTCGAAAAGCTCATTTCTTCCCACATTTGCATTATAAACAAAATCACCTATATTCGCATCTGCTCCTGCACGTTCAATAGCAATTTTCTCGCATAATGGCTGAAGATAATTTATATCTTTTTCTTCCATAGTAAGTTCAATAATAAACTCTAATAAATCCTCTCCATTTTGAACTGCTTCTAGTCTAAATGGATCTTTATCGGAAATTATCATTTTGTTTTTCCAGTTCTCAACGAATTGGTGCCTGTTGTTTTTCAAGTGCGAACAAAATACTTCTTTAATATCCTTATCGATTGGAAAAACCTCCATTCCTCCATTTCCATGCGACGAACACCCTTTATATTTTGAATATTAACACAAAAAACAAGATTCGTTAATAGATTATTGTCACATTTTGTTAATATGTGTTGATAAAATTTTTATAACCTTATTAATTGTTTAGATTGTTACATTCCATTTTCCTTCCTTTCATTCAAATTTTTTATATTCGATGCGACTTTTTTTGCATCCTGCTTCATTCTTTCGTACAATAGAAAAGGAAAGGTGTGAAAAATATGGTAAATAAAAATGTGGAAGATTATCTCCAAGAAGGCATTTACGGCCAAAAGCAGAACAAACCAGAAGAACGTAATATGTATTTAACTACATTACGTGAGCGTGTAGAAATCGCTTTAACTATCGGTCAAGTAATGCAAAGTAATGTATATTCTGAAGTAGCTAATAGCATGCGCTCTTCTCAATCATTACAAATATTCCTAAATGGTGGCATTGCTTACCCACATTTATCAAAATACATTAAATTAGCGAATGAAAAAAATGTTCCTTTTACAATTGTTCAAAATAAAGGGATAGAAACACCAATTGGTTTAGTATTATCTCATAGCACTGCTGTCGACAAAGAACAAATTTATGTAGAAGATGCTGTTTTCAAACAAGAAATGAAGTAAAAGGTACACTTGATTAAATGAAATCATTCTAAGAAACGTAAAATAAACAAAAAAACGAGTATGGAATCGTAAACATTTCCTACTCGTTTTTTTGCGATGTTTAAGTTCTAGTTACTTTATTTTTTAATACACA
Source organism: Bacillus sp. BD59S (assembly GCF_007363175.1). Lineage (NCBI taxonomy): Bacteria > Bacillati > Bacillota > Bacilli > Caryophanales > Bacillaceae > Bacillus > Bacillus sp. BD59S. Next base: position 2,035,604 of record NZ_CP034686.1, on the reverse strand, counting down.
CTAATTTCATTTCTGTCATTTCTTCGATTGCATATTTAATTCCTTCACGCCCCGTACCGCTTTCTTTCACACCACCGTAAGGCATATGATCTACCCTGAACGTTGGAATATCATTTATCATGACACCACCAACTTCAAGCTCATCAATTGCACGCATAGCTTTAAACAAATTTTTTGTAAATACACCTGCCTGTAGACCGTAACGCGAATGATTTACTTTCTCTATGGCCTCATCAATTTCTTTAAATGTATTTACGGTCATAAGTGGACCGAATACTTCTTGGCACTGTACAGATACATGCTCTGGAACATTCGTTAATACAGTTGGTTCAAAAATCCTTTCATCACGTTTGTTACCACCATACAAAACGCTCGCTCCTTCTTTAACTGCTTCTTGCACCCAGTTATCGATACGCTCGACATCTTTTTTCGAAATTAAAGCTGATACATCCGTTTCCTCAAGCAACGGATCACCAACAACAACTGTTTCCATCGCTTTCTGTAACTTAGATAAAAATTCATCCATTCTCTCTTCATGTACAAAAACACGTTGTACCGAAATACAAACTTGTCCATTATTAACAAATGCTCCCCATTTTACTCGTTCAATTAATTCATCTGTTAATTCAACATCTTCATCAATAATAACAGCAGCATTTGATCCTAGTTCTAACGTAACTCGCTTTAACCCAGCCTTTGCCTTAATTCCAAGTCCAACTTTCGGACTTCCCGTAAAAGTAATGGAAGCAACACCATCATTTGTAACTATTGCTTCGCCTACAGTTGAACCGGGACCAGAAATAATATTTAAAGCCCCTTTTGGCAATCCTGCCTCTTCAAATAGTTCAACTAATGCATAAGATGATAGAGGCGTTTGATCAGCTGGTTTTAATACAACTGTATTTCCAGCAGCAATTGCAGGGCCAACTTTATGTGCCACTAAATTTAATGGAAAATTAAATGGTGTAATTGCCCCTATAACCCCAATCGGTTTTCGTATTGTGTAAGCTATGCGCCCATCTGCACCAGGTGCTGCATCAAGTGGCAGTGTCTCACCGTATATACGCTTCGCTTCTTCAGCTGCAAATTTGTATGTCTGAACGGTACGATCTACTTCTCCCCTTGCAGCACGTATTGGTTTTGCAGCCTCTTTTGCAATAATCTCTGCAAATTCTTCTCTTCTTTCATCCATTTTTTGTGCGACTTTCTCTAAAATAGTCGCACGATCATATGCAGATAATCTATTCATTTCTTTCATCGCATTCTTTGCAGCAATAACAGCCTCTTTTACATCTTCTTCCGTTCCTTGCGCGATTTCCGCTAATGTTTCTTCAGAATATGGTGCATATAATGGTTTATACGTATTTACAGACTTCCAATCTCCATTTATATATAAATGCTTTTTCATAATTCTTCCCCTTTCAAATATATGTATGCAGCAATACTTCACCTAGTGAAAGGTCTGACTTATGTCATTGTAACATAGCCCTTATTCTGCAAAAAACATTATGCTCAAAAAAACTCTGCCATCTAGCAGAGTCTACGAACTAATTTGTTCTTGTAATGAAATTTGTTGTTCATCTTCTAAAATAACAATTGATTCTACAGTTTTTGTAACTTCTAGTCTCTTTATATAGTGTCCGTCTAATTCTTTCACGCAAAACTTATAATTTTCGATTTCAATGAAATCCTCTTCAGCAATTTCTATATTCTTCGTTAAAATCCATCCACCTATTGTGTCAACACCATTATCATCAATCGTTAAACCTAATAACGTATTTACTTCACTAACAAGTACTTTTCCCTCTAGTATTGTTTTCGTTTCACTAACTTGTTGAATTTCTGGCTGTTCATCTGTATCAAACTCATCTTGAATATCTCCAACTATTTCTTCTAAAATGTCTTCAACAGTAACAAGTCCAGACGTACCACCATATTCATCTATCAATATAGCAATATGTGTTCTTTCTTTTTGCATTTTTAAAAATAAGTCGTGTATTGGGATGGAGTCGATAACTAAAATAATCGGCCTAATATATTGCTCCACTTTCTTATTACTAACCGCATTATGCTGCACAAAATCTGTGAAGATATCTTTAAAATTCACAAAGCCTATTACGTGATCTTTGTCGCCATCAACAACTGGATATCTCGTATATTTTTCCTGAGACATTTTTTGCAACGCTTCTTCAGCAGGCATTTCTTTACTTATGATATGCATCTCAGTTCGGGGTACCATTATCTCTTTTGCTATACGATCATCAAATTCAAAGATTTTATTTACATATTTATATTCAGACTGATTAATCTCTCCGTTTTTGTAACTTTCTGAAACTAATAACCGTAATTCTTCTTCTGAATGAACTTCATCGTGCCCTTTCGGTGGTTTCAGTCCTAGCAACTTCGTAATCATTCGGGCTGATCCATTTAGGATCCAAATAAATGGAAACGCTATACGATAAAAGAAAATTAACGGTTTAGCAACAAATAAACTCACCTGTTCAGCTTTTTGAATCGCAAATGTTTTTGGGGCCAATTCCCCTATTACAACATGTAAAAATGTAATAAACAAAAACACTAAAATTACAGCAAAAATGTCTGCTAGTTGAGTGGAAATGTTCAAATTCAAAAAAAGTGTATCAAACATTTGCTTTAACGCAGGTTTACCAAACCACCCAATTCCCAATGCTGTAACTGTTATTCCTAGCTGACAAGCAGATAAATATTCGTCTAAGTTTGTAATGACTGTTTTGACAGATGTTGCGCGATTACTTCCTTCTGCAATTAAATAGTCAATTCGTGAACTTCGCACTTTAACAATTGCAAATTCTGCTGCAACGAAAAATGCCGTTAAGGCAATTAAAACAATCACTATACTTATACTATATATGTCCAAATACTTTTCCTTACTTACATTGTAAGCAAGGAAGCCACCTCCTACTTAATTTTATTCAAGTGAAGTAAGCATTCTAATACTCTAACAAAATTCTACATTAGCAACCACCTTTTTATATATTATATGCATACATAAAAAAGATATTTATCATTATGATAATCTAATTCATTCCCCTCAGTCAAATGATTCTAAATCTTAAGATAAAGTGAAACTTTAATCAGTGGGGATTTTCTTCATCCCCCACCTTACTTCTTTTCGCTGAATTTTGAGGTGGGGGTCTTACTGCCCGTTAAAGCGGGATAAAAGTTTTTATATTCACGATATATTCTTCCTAGCTTCATTTCGTGAAAAAACACTTTCTTTGCCGATTCCACACTTCTTTTGTCACACTGGAAGGGAACTTACTTCATAGATCGAAATCATTCAACAGGATATATATAGGAGGGATTATTTTGGAATATAAAACACCATTTATCGCAAAAAAATTAGGTGTTAGCCCAAAGGCTGTTGTCCGGATTGCACAACAATTAAATCTTACTATAAAAAAAAATAAATATGGTCACTTTATTTTTACACAAGATGATTTAGATCAAATGTTAGAATACCATCTTTCACAAATTGAGCAGTCCCAAAACACTCACCCTACTCAAAAAACATCATCAAATGATGTTGAAGAATTGAAAACTCAAGTAAATACAATTGTTCAAAACATATCATCACATGATTTTGAGCAATTAACCGCTCAATTAAACACAATTACGAGAAGACTAGATCGCATGGAAGAACAAATGCAAGATAAGGCAAATGATGTTGTTACGTACCAACTTTTACAACATCGCCGTGAAATGGAGGAAATGTTAGAGCGAATTCAAAAACTAGAAGCTACCCTCAAGAAAGAAGAACCAATATATATTACTCCCGATACAAAACCAATATATGAACGTGAAAAGAAACCGAAGCGCCGTAAAATGATTTTTAGTATATTTGGATTATAATTTTTAGACCCTTATTAAAATAATAAGGGTCTTTTTCATGAAGAATGATTTCATTTTAAAATCGCATTCTCTTTATTATACATATTCATTTCGTTTTATTTAGTTAACATAATATTCTTACTGTATTCTGCGATTAATGCCTGTGCATGGGCATTTCCTTGAATTACATCTCGAAATTCTTTTAAAGAATACAAATGCGTAGCCCCTTTTCGGGCATGAATTCGTACTGGTACACCTTGTAAAGTATCATGAAACTGAAATGGCTTATCTATCGGTTCAATTGGGAAACCGAGTGTTAATAAATACATATACATTCTTTTTGTAACCGCTGCGATATACCATTCTGCTTTCGTTTCTAATGCATGCATAAATAAAATAGCTGTTAGTCTTTTGAAGTGTCCTCTCCCACGAGACGTTTTCGCGATACTTAACTTGCCTATTTCATATACATTTTGCAAATCTTTCACTAAATCATTTTTAGAAAACGGATAGAAAAACTCAGAATTTGATTGTTCTGGTACCGTATACTTAATACATTCTACTGTACCGATATGATGTTCATCTTCTATTAATAAAAATCGTGATGGATTTAAATTACGTTCTACGAACATTAAGTTTCTTTCTTCACAAAAATCTCCCCATAGTTGCTCGAACCAAAAATGTTCTTCCTTTGTTTGAACACGCTGGAACATATTTCCCCGCCTTTCCCATCGCCGCTCTGTTTTTGATAACGCTTTCACTATCTATCATATAAGAACAAATCTTCGTATGCAACTAAAAACATTTACGCCTTATTATATTCTGCAAAATAAATTAAATTCCATCATAATCTTCTTTTATCCCTCATGTACCGTTCTTCTCAAAATATATTTCTATCACTTGCAAATTCATATCATATGAAGCTGTCTTCCATACTGCATATAATTCTTCTTAATCTAAAAAAATCCTTTATAAAAAAGGATTTCTTTTACTTCTTCATGCTTTTTAACCACTTCTCAAAAATTTGTACCATTCCATGTTTCCCCGCTAATTTCTCTTCTCCTTGTTTCGTTTTATATGGATATAATTGCAAGAACACACCGCATCCAGACTCAATTTTTTTACTATGCATATGACTTCCTGGATATACACAAATGACTTCATAAATGGCCCTTCGATGATAGATTCGCTTTCCATCCTGTTCTTCTACAAATTTTATAGACCAGTACTTATACATTTGCTCAGTTGCTTTCGTATTGCCAACGTGCTGAAAAATATTGTACATTGGGCTATACTTCACTTCAATAATAATAGAAGATTGGTATACGTATTTCTCTTCCTCCTTTACATAACAGTCTAATCGAATATCTGGCTTCTTCGTGTCTTCTCCATTATAAAAATTACTCCCTTTACTTAATGCAATAAGGGGATGTGTTTCAATTAAATCATTAAATGCGACTTGGACTTTCATATCACCTCGATGTAAAACTACTGTCGTTCCATCTTGTAATCCATCTACATAAAAATGCTCTTGTATTTGTTCACGAATGGAATTTCTAGCTTCAAAACCCATTTGCTCTAACATGGAAATAACGATAAAAAAAGCGTAATATTCATACACTAAAAAAGTTGGTTTATAAACAAATAATAAAGATGGAGATTGATCTGTATATTGTGGAAGTAAATCTAAATGCTGTAGTAATTGTTGATGTGGTATCGGTAGATTATGTGAGTTCATCTTACCCGTTTCAGAAACTTCTCTCCAAAATGGAGAATGCATTAAAGTTTGAAAATATTGTACACTATCATGTACAAAATGAGCTAAAATTTTATATTCTTGTATCTTCATAGAACTTTTTCGTAAATCTGCCTCTTTTAGTAAATGTATATTTTTATATTTTTGTTTCTCTCTATCGGTCACTGATCCATTACGCTCAATTGTTTGTATAATCGTTTTTACAGCTTGAAATTCTTCTGATTTCTTCTTTTTTGCTCGTTCTAATATTTCAATTGTTTGACGCAAAAAACTTTTAGCTTCAAGTAAATAAAGATAAAATTGCATCGCTTTAAATTTAAGAAATTCATTTTCCATACTATTTTTTTGTTCGATAAACTTACGATTATAATATTTTGCATACGGTTTTCTTTCCGCCACTACCGCTCCTTTCCTCGTTGCTTTCCGCTCCTTTTCTTCCCATTTATATTCATGTATAAATTTTGAACTCGATTCTATTTTCTTAAAAATTTGCTTTATCTTTTTCATTTTTTGTGGCAACTTTCTAAGTAACACTAAATAAGAAGAATCTTCAATATCACTAAGAGCAGAGAAAGTCTTTTTATAATAACCTCTATCTAAAATCAACTCATTTAAAATTGACTTCACATAGTTTTGAATCATTTCAAATTGATCATCAAAAAAGTTTTTTGGGACGACTTGAAAAGCACCATAGTACGTTCGCTCTTCTATATTCACCTCAAAATGATATAAACCACAACGCCATGGATAAAAGAATTCCGTTTTCCCATGTTCATATATTAATACCTTTTGTTTTTTTTCATTTATTTCATATTTTGTCTCTTTTATATTTTTCTGTCCCTCATATACTTTATTCCATATAAAAGTAATATTCATTGGGCTTTCATAATGGTATTGCAATCTAATTGGTTTTAATTCTTGCACTTTATAAATACATTGAACTAATGCTGTTGCAGATGTACAAAGACGATTTAATAAAATATATTCTCCTTTTGACTCCGTTCCAATAATTAACTTTAATACAAAAGGAAGCGTTTCTTTCGTATCAACGATTTCTGTTTCATATCGCCCATCATTTTGCATAGCCATACAACTCCAGTTCTCTACGCTTTTCTCTTATATATGCTATAGAGTGTTCAAATGTAGATACTCTGTTTGCAAGTGGAGATTGCAAAAGAGGTACCAATGTTGCACCCCTTTTTACTTCCTCTGAAAGTAAAGACCCAACCATCATTTCAGTCCCTCTTATTTTCGTCAATACACGTTGCTTTATTTGTAAATCAAACCCTTCTTCTCTACTAATCATATAAGAATGATTATTTTGGAACGGTATATTTTGCAAATAAGTAGCAATTGCATTTGCACATCGAAAAGAAATTCCCTTTGACGTATCGTGTGATGACAATACACCATGTAACTTATCTAATAGCTCTAACTCTTCTTCAGAAAACACCTCGATCATCGTTTTATTCCTGACCCAATTTATGCGAAATTCTCCTGCAGTTACTTTCAGAGGTGGTTGTAATACAACTTTCTCTTGCTCCATACACATCTCACAAAACGGAATCTTTCGTAAAGTTATTACATTCGTCCGATCTAATAATCGATCTGAGAGCTCCTTCGTTGTTTCATCAAAATTCACAGTACCAACAAATATAATATTTTCTCCAATTTCAATTGTTGGCGGAATTGGATTTTCTTTTTCTTGCACACCTTCATATAAATTTAAAATACGATTTTGCTTTTCAAGTTGAAGAACAGATAGAAATGGAGTAAACCAATGCTCAATATGTGACATATTCATTTCATCAAAAACGATTATATACAACTGATTTTGATTTTCTTTTGCCTTCATTAACGCCCTAACTAATTTTGTTTCACTTTCAATAAAAGTACCATTTGGGTGAAGGTAACCAAGTAAATCATGTGGTTCTTGATACGATGGCGAAATCGGAATCCAAACCAATTCTTCCCCGTATTGTAATCCAAGTGCTTCTGCATAAGCTTGCACAAAACGGGATTTTCCAGCGCCTGGTATACCACCCAGAATCGTCAACATATTTGTTTTTGTACTTATATGAAAGTTATAAATATCTGTTTCATCCAAATATAGTCCTTTATTACGTACAAAACTTTTCACATACTGTAAAAAGACGGATTCACGCTCATCCCATTCCCATTCATCCTTTTGCACTTTTATTTCCTCTACCTCTACAAGCTTACCTTCTTCAGTTATTCGTTTTTTTAATTGCTCATACACATGATTGCTTACAAAATATAATTGATCTTCTACCGCTATTTCTACATACTTCATCCAGTCATTCAGTTCTATATATTTACATTCCCGCTGTTGTTCAAAATATGCGATTGAACTAATTGACGATGACTTTAAAGATATATTTCCATATAACCTTCCCTCATGCCACAATAACTCAGGAGGCTCAAAGTCTTTCGGATATTTTGGCATTAGAAATGACAAATAACCATTACTAAGTTTTCTTTCTAAAGACTCTCCCTTTTTATAATCGGAAACTTTAGGTACTGGAATCATTTTATAACCGTTTGCTATTTCTCGCGGTTCTTCTGTACAAATTAACTCCACGTATATATGTCCTCTTTCATAATAAAGACGAAACATAACCAATTGCTTTTCTAGTTTTCTTTTCTTTAATTCCGAAAAGACTTTTTCATTCTTTTTATTGCTACATAAACCTTCAAATACATATGGTTCATTTTTCAATTGCTCTTGCAATGTGAATGGTATTGGCGATAGGCATTGTACAAAGAAATTCTCTCCACTCTTCTCACTCTCTGCTTTTGTAAACTTCCCAATAAACCTCATATAGTACATTCGTTTTATAAAACTTGGCTGAAGAGCTTTATGTAATTTCACCTTCGTCACCTTCTTTTTTTCATACTATTCTTAGTGTATGAAAGAAACACAAAACTAGAAACAAAAAACCTGACGTTATCCGCCAGGTTCAAAATGAAATCGTATATTAATGAGATGGAAATGCGTTTTTCTCTTGTAAGATGGCATTATGAGCAATTTTCATTTTAGCAAGTACATATCGTAAACGATCTTCAGCGTTTTCATCTTTATTTTGCTGTAATTCCGCCAAATTCTCTACAGCACTCGCTAAATTTTCAATCACTCCTCGCAGTTCAGGATGATGATTAAAAAAAGATTCTTGCACTAATACCTTCCTTACTTCACTCGCTAAATCAACAATTCTGTTCAACTGTTCTTTTTCTTCCATTTTCATCCCTCCTGAATATCTTATGTATTAGATATTCTATAGACAAAGAAAAAAGCCCTTTAAATGAAAAGGACTTTTACATTTTTATATTTCCAGTCAATAACATATAAAGAGATGTAACAGCTGCTACTACAATTGCCCACATTACATATCTCTCTATACCAGTAAAACAACGATTTCCTTTTTCTTTTCTTGCATACACATAAACAATGATCCCAATCCCGTATACGATTGAAACGAGCAATAAATTCTTCAAACCAGCTGCATAAATAAGCCATACAGAGTAAAGCGAAGCAATTAAAGCTAGCGAACCATTTTTCACTTTTGCATCTTTTAGTTCATTTGTAATTACTAATTTGAATTGGAATAACGCTGATAATAAATATGGTACTAAAATTGATGTTGACGCTATGAAATACATAATTTGATATGTTGACTCTGAAAACAGAACGATTATAAATATAACTTGGGCAACGCCATTTGAGATCCATAATGCCATATGCGGCGTTTGTTTTTTATTTGTTTTCGTAAAGACTTTCGGAAACACGCCATCTTTTCCTGCTACATGGGAAATTTCAGAAACAAGTAAAAACCAACCTATTAATGTACCTACAAGTGAAGCAACTAACCCAATGTTAATCGCAACTGCGCCCCACGTCCCAACAACATGTTCTAATACATGTCCCATTGACGGCGTTTCTAAAACAGAAAGCTCTCCTCTTGTCATCGCTCCCATTGACAAGACAGAAATTAAAATATAAATAGACATTACTAAAATAAGTCCTAATACTGTCGCTTTACCGACGTCTCGACTATTTTTCGCTCTTCCAGATAATACTACCGCTCCTTCAACCCCGATGAAGACCCAAAGAGTTACAAGCATTGTATTTTTCACTTGACCAAGTATAGAGGAAACTGAAATAGTTCCTTCTCCCCAAAAATCATGTGTAAATGTATCCCAGCGAAACGCTGTTACCATTACAACAATAAATAATACGATTGGAACTAATTTCCCTATCGTTGCAATAACATTCATAATAGATGCTTCACGAATTCCAAATAAAATTAGAAAATGAAGTGTCCATAATAAAAGTGATGCTCCTACGATAGACGCAACACTATTTCCACCTTTAAAAATTGGGAAGAAATAGCCTAATGTACTAAACAGTAACATGATTGTTGCAACGTTTCCTAAAATTCCTGCTAGCCAGTATCCCCAAGCACTGTTAAATCCAATATATTCACCGAAACCAGCACGTGCATAACTATAAATTCCGCCCTCAAGCTCTGGTTTTTTTCTTGCTAACGTTTGATATACGAGCGCGAGTGGAATCATTCCCATCGCTGTAATACACCAGCCAATTATTATAGAGCCACTATTTGCTCCTACTGCTAAGTCATGCGGTAAACTAAAAACACCGCCACCAACCATTGTTCCAACTACTAATGCAATTAATGGAAAAAAACCTAACTTCTTTTCTATTTGTACCACCCCATCTGTCATTCTAGGTGTTATGTTCGTTCAACTATTAAAGTCACCTTTTTCTCTAATAGACGCTTCTCTTATATTTTTTCAGGAAAACATTACTTATTCTAAAAGAAAATGAAGAAAAATGGAATACTTTTTTGAAAAAATGTATAAGTATGCACAAAAAAACCGTTCATTTTGTAATGAACGGTCATTTCATACATATAAATTTGTATATTTCTTGTAAATTTAACGAAGTAAGTTCTCTTTTTGTAAAAATTGTTTCGCTACTTCTTCACTACTTTTACCATTTACATTTACTTCATAATTCATTTTTCGCATTTCTTCATCTGTAATCTTTCCAGATAATTTATTTAATACTTTTTCAAGTTCAGGATATTTTTGTAACGTCTCTTTTCTTAATAAAGGTGCACCTTGGTATGGTGGAAATAACCCTTTATCATCTTTTAGCACTTTAAGTCCGTATTGTTCCAATTCACTATCTGTTGAGTATGCATCAATTACATTCACATCCCCTGATTGAATTGCACTGTAACGTAATTTGGGTTCCATCGTTTTCACATTTGAAAACTTATAGTTATATAATTTTTGCATTCCTTTATAACCGTCTTCACGATCAGCAAATTCTAATGTGAATCCTACTTTCGCATTCTGTGCAATTTTTCCTAAATCAGAAATTGTACTTATATTATTTTGATCTGCTATTTTTTTCGGCATAGCTAGTGCATATGTATTGTTATACTCCATCGGCTTCAACATAACCATATTATATTTCTGTTCCATTCCAACGCGAGCCTGTTCATATACTTCATCCCGATTTGTACTTTTTGGCTCTTCTTTCACAAAAGTAGATAAAGCTGTTCCCGAAAACTCAGGGTATATATCTACTTCTCCTGATTTCAACGCTTCAAATACAAATGCTGTTTTTCCAAGACCTGGTTTTAATTGTACGTGTAAATCGGTATCTTGTTCGATAAGTTGCTTATACATTTGAATTAAAATTTCAGGTTCTGATCCAAGTTTGCCCGCAATAACAATATCTTTCTTTTCTGTATTCCAAAGAAATGGAGAAGCAACCATTATACAAACAATACATATCGTCAATATAACACGCTTAGACGAGCGTTTTGGCCTCTCAAGCACTCGAAGTACTACATCAAAGAATAAAGCGAGTAACGCGGCTGGTACGGCCCCTAAAATGATAAGTGCATGATCATTCCGATCGATACCAAGTAATATGAGTTTACCGAGCCCACCAGCCCCTATAAGCGCTGCTAATGTAGCCGTTCCAACAATTAATACCATTGCCGTACGAATACCGGCCATAATAATTGGTAAAGCAAGAGGAAGCTCTACCTTCCACAGTCTTCTCCAGCTATTCATCCCCATAGCTTTCGCTGCTTCGATTAAAGATTCATCTAACTCCCGTATTCCTGTATATGTATTGCGTAAAATAGGTAATAGTGCATACACAACTAATGCAATAATGGCTGGCAGTTTTCCGATTCCTACTAACGGAATTAATAATCCGAGTAATGCAAGTGATGGCACTGTCTGCATAACTGCAGAAGTTCCTATAATAAACTCAGCCATTCGTTCTTTTCTCGTTAATAAAATGCCAAGCGGTACCGCAATAATTACTGCAAAAAATAATGAAATAAGCGATATTTGTAAATGCTCACTTAATGCAGTTAGTAATTCTATTTTTCGTTCTTGAAACGTTTGTATAAAATCAGTCACTGTTTAGCCTCTTTCCTTCATTTGTTCAACAATATAATTGACAATATGACGACTTGTTAAAGCTCCAACATATCGACCATTTTCTTCAACTGGAACGACTGCATCAGCTCGCAGGCGAACTAATGCTTCTTGTAAAGAAGAATGTAATGATAGTGCTTCCCCTTCTATCCGCATACTTTCATCAAGTGGCAATACATCTTCTATACTTTTCCCCTCATACCAAGGTCGCCCACGATTTCCAATGAACTCTTCTACAAATTCATTTTTTGGGTTACGTATAATTTCTTCTGGCGTATCTAATTGAACAACTTTTCCTTCTTTCATAATACAAATGCGATCTCCAAGTGATAATGCTTCTTGCATATCATGTGTTACGAATACAATTGTTTTTTGAATCTTCTTTTGCAATTGCACTATATCCTTCTGAAGCTGTTCTCTACTTAATGGATCTAGCGCACTAAATGGTTCATCCATAAGAACGATTTTCGGATTTGCGGCTAATGCCCGTACGACACCAATACGCTGCTTTTGCCCACCTGATAATTCATCAGGCATGCGATCGCGATATACGTCTGGATCTAGCCCGACCATCTGGAGCAACTCATCGACACGAGCTTTTATTTTTTCTTTGCTCCACTTTCTCATTTCAGGAACAACTGCAATATTTTCAGCAATTGTCATATGTGGAAACAAAGCGATTTGCTGCAATACGTACCCTATATCCCAGCGTAATTCATTAATATTGTATTCTTGAATATCTTTTCCATCGATTAAAATTGAGCCTTCTGTCGTTTCAATTAAACGATTAATCATTTTCATTGTCGTTGTTTTCCCGCAACCACTCGGACCAATAAGGACGAAAAATTCTCCCTTTTTAATTTCTAAATGCAATGAATCCACTGCTTTTGTGCCATCTTCATATGATTTTGACACTTGATTAAACTGAATCACAAATACAACTCCTTTATCGTTGTTTCCTTTATTTTGCTGGAATATGGAATTCATTTCAAATGATACGCATTATTCAACAAAAAAAGAGCTCACATTTGAGCTCTAACGGTCTAACAATATTGTTTTCATTATAGCGGCATATTCACGCACATACATTTTTCTCTTAGAGCGCATTGGCGTTTCAGCAGCTAGTGCCTCCATCTTCATGCCTAAACGCTTCGCAATTATTTTCGTTCTATATAAATGATACGTATTACTTACAACTACCGCATGTTTCACCTCATATAAATCCATACTAAACTTTACATTCTCATACGTATTTGTAGATTGGTCTTCTATTAAAATACGACTCTCATCTATACCATGTACCATTAAATAGTTTCTCATACTGTGAGCTTCCGGTATATCTTCATCTTCCCCTTGGCCGCCTGAAACAATTACTTTTACCTCAGGATGAGAATATAAATATTCCAGCGCTACATCTAAACGATTTTGAAGAGATAAAGACGGTCTATCACCAAATAACTTTGCACCCAGTATAAGAAGGTACGGAGAGTGATGGCTCAACTTTTCACGAGCAACTTTCTTCATTCGAAAGGTCATATAAAGAATGTATAGTGGTGGTAATAATAAGATGATAAGTAATATCCATTTGTTCATAAATAAGTTTTCGCTCCCTTTCTTTTTATTATATAAAAAAAGAAAGGGAGGCAGAAGTGTTTTTTCAAACGATTGATTTATTAGAAACATTCGCCGCTACTTTACGTTGTGATAGTACATAATAAATAGCGATTCCTAATGAGAAGGTCAATATACAGCTTAATACGTAAAACGGGAGCATTACCCCAGCTTTAGATACACCAGCTGTAAACAGCATTAATAATACGATTCGTATCCCTGTACCAATTAATCGAAATAAGCTGTCTACACGTCCCATTACTTCGTTTGGAATTTCCTCCATCATCAATACATTTCTCGCCACTCTTGTCCCCGCATTTCCAATCGCATGAAAAATCGCTAGTCCATATAACAACATTACGGAAGGTTCAATAATCATTGCGGTAATTGAAATTACATAAATGAACATCGTCATAACGATTGAAACTTCTGTTTTGACATATTTCATTATAAGTGGAATACAGATTCCTGCAACAATCGCTCCGACACCGTACATCGTGCCCTCTATTGCGTATACAGAGGCATTGGCTTTGAGTATATCCGAAATATACACGGGTATTAAATAATTTGCCATCATAACACCTATAAACGGCATATAAGTGGCCAGTAAGAACCAAAAGAGCTTAGGACGTTTTTTCATAAAGTGAATTCCTTCAAACAATTGCTTCTTAAATGTTATTTTTCTTTTCACTTCTTTTTTCTTTACGTACGGTATACATAAGAAAAGAAAAAATGCTCCAGCAAAAGTTAACATGTCTACTAACAAAATCCACTTCAAAGATACAATTTCAATTAAGAAGCTTGCGGCCGCTCCAGAAATAACTTGTGTTAACTGTCCTTGTATTTCCATCGTTCCACTTAAACTTTTATAATGTTCTGCTTGAAATATCTCTTGGTTGAACGCAAATATTGTAGGGTAAAATAATAAATAGTAGAATGATCCGGCTATATAAATAAGAATATAGTGAATAGAATGATAGGGTTGCCCAGCAAATCCCCATATAACCATTATCCCGATTACGGCTATTCCAATTCCTTCGTTACATAGCAATAAAGATTTTCTTGAAAAACGATCAATACTTTGCCCAATGAATGGTGTTAATAAAAACATAATGAGGGTTGCAATGATAGAAACATAACCAAACGTTGTCTCTCCCCCACTCTCTTTAATTAACAGCCAAGGAATTGTTATCATAACAATTCCAGAACCAATAGCAGATAGACTATTGGCCCCTAGAATGTAATACAAGCGAGAATCCTGATAAAGTGAGGACATATCACTCCACTCCTAGTTGCTTTTTCACCTCTTTATATACGCCCATATATGCTTTTAATTCTTTAACTAAATCATGAATTAATGGTTTTGCATCTTCACCCAGTTCACCGTCTTGTACATGAAGTCCATCAAGCACAACTTGTTTTGGGATGGCATTGGCGTATACCCCTCTAGCAACAGTACGCATACTGTTTAATGCGTTAATTCCACCTTTACCGCCTCCTGCAACTGCAAGTAATGCGACAGGTTTATGAACAAATTCACTACTACTTAAGTAATCTAGCGAATTTTTCAACGCCCCACTCATTGCATTATGATATTCAGGTGTACATAGCACTACGCCGTCTGCGTTTTTCACTAACGCCTTTAATTTTTTTACCGCTTCTAATTCACGTTGTGATTCTTCCCCATTATATAAGGGTAGTTCTTCTACTGCTAAATCGAATAACTCCCCTTCAAATTGGTCAGCAATATATTTTGCCACCACACGAGTTCTACCGAATTTTCTTGGTGTACCGTTAATAACAACTAGTTTCATCATTATTTCTCCCCTTTGTTTTCAAGTTATACTTATATATTATCAGAAATTTCTATACAAAACACAATATAAAGAGCGAACTAGCTTAATAAAATAGTATGATAGACGAAAAAAGAACTCATACGAAAGTATGAGTTTTTCACATTTACTTTTCTTTCTCTTTATTGCTCAGTATGCCATTGCTTCTTTTAGCTTCAAAATGGTTATACGCTTTTTCTGCTAATTTGATACGTTCTTCTGGCAATGCTATATATTTCATAATATTTTCTATTATTTTTTCATACGGAGTAAATACAATTCCCGGCCAATCTATTTCGTCCTCTGGGTTGCTATTTTCCGAAATAATAAATTTCTTATTTGCCACTGCATAAGAAACTCGAGGAGTTTCAAGAATACCAGATAAGTAAAAGTGGATATTTAATATAATTTTAGATCTGGCAATTAACTCATTTCTAACAATTCCCCACGCATTATTTTTAAAAACAATATTTAAATTCGGGGCAACGACTTTTAATTGATCCAATATAGCTTGCCGTCTTGGGTTAAGAGCACCTATAAACAATATATCAATGTCTTCAGTTAATTCTTCATCAAATGCATCTTTTTTTATTTCTAAAGTTGGTGCATAGTTCATGCCTACATGTTTTATTTCTTTTCCTACTCCTCTTTGTTTTAACCATTCTATATTTTGTTTACTATAATCCCAAATTTCCTTATCTTTTAATAACATTAAATAAAGAGGATGCGCATAAGGGCTTCCTTCATATAGCTGTTCTAAATTATAAATAATTGCATTTTTCGGAAGGAGATGTGGGCTATGTGCATATGTATGCGCTCCAAAAACAATTGTATTTCCCACATTTTCTAGTATTGTTTCTGATATGATTGCTGTATTTCCCTCTTGCTCCAATCGCCATTTCAAAGCTCGCGCAACATCTATAAAACTACCATACGTCTTTGGGCATATAAACAGACAATAATCATATTCTTTATTCAAATAAGCTTCCATTAGCCTTAAATTATTCTTATATAAATCCACATCCGGATATTTCAGTAAAAGATCCTTTGCATGTTTTTTTGCTACTTTATATAGTCCAGCATAATAAGCAGCAATGCACCTTCTTAATTCGATTCTTTGCTGATGTTCATCTGATACGTCCATGTTTAACAGAAGATTTGCGATACAATACGCTTTTAAATGATCACGATCATAATAATAATCTAGTAGTGGCAACAATTCTTCATACGTATTTCCATGCACAGATTCTCCTAGCTCTAGCGCCCATCGTATTAATTCCATTATTACTCCACTACTCCTTTAACTGAAATTGTATTTAATAAAATTTCGCATTACTTTCTACCATATTTGCTATATGCAACGGTAACTCATCTTTTTTCGATTCCAAAAATTTTTGTGACACTGCACCTAAATGTTTTTTATGTGGTATATAAAAAGCACTTATAGAAATCTCATAGTCAAATAAGTAATCATATACATGATAATCTACAAATAGAAGATCATTTTTTGGAAAAGGAACTTCCTTCCCTTGCAGGGCATACATCAAAGCAATGTTATTTTGAGATTTTAATCGATACATTCTTGCAAGTTGATATAACGGCTCAGCCCTAGTTGGTCTATATTCCCACGCTTTTTGAAAATAAAGAACAGCTAATGCTGTATATTGCTCTTCTTGTTTCTTAGCATTTTCTTTTTCATCCGCTTCTGTTACTTCAAGTTGTTTATTTGCTGAACGAGTTGCTAATTGTTCATAACAAAATCCTATTCGCAATAACGAATAGAATACCTCTTCAACCCATCCCCCTGCTTCCACTCGTTTTTTATACCATTTAATCGAATCTTCAAATTGACTTAAATGAAAATAAGTTTGGGCTAAATAAAATAAATATCTTATATGCAAATCTGGCGTAGTTTCTGGATCACTCAACCCTTGTAACAACAGCCTCTCATCTCTTTCAAATTTATCCGCTTTACTCCCACCATCACCAGGGTCATTAACGACAAGCGTCTCTAGCCTAGCTACTCTCGTATTGTAATTCTCTCCAACTTTGGAACGATCTATATCCCAATACTCATGAGTAACACCAACTGATTTCCATGGTAAAGACGCTTTTAAAAGCCGTGTAAGCCAATACTTAATATGAATATCATATTGTAATGTAAGATAATGGTCTTCCGTTAAACTAGTCTTATCAAACTCAGGATCCACTTCTAATATCATATCTGCATCTAATATTAATAAATAATCTGCTTCTGGATATGTTTTTTGCGCCAACGAAACAGCTAAACTTCTGTTATAACCGAAGTTTTGAAATGGTTCATGATGAACTGTTCCAGGAATTTCATTTTCTTTACACCAATTTTCAATAATTTCAGGTGTATGATCAGTTGAGCCAGTATCACAAATAGAAACAAAATCTACAATTGATTTCGTAGCATTTAAACATCTTTCCATAATCCTAGACTCGTTTTTAACAATCATACAAAGACATAACTTTTTTTCTTCCCCTGCATTCTTCACTTGCTCATTTCCCATTTAACCACCTCATATTTTATTAACACGCTCTTTTCATATGTAACATCATTTCTTAGCTACACTGATGACATAACCATCCTTTTACTATTTATGAAAACTTCATTTTATTTATTCTTATTTTTATGTTGGGACATATTTCATGCAGCGCTTTATATTTGATACAACCAGTACAGATAAACACTGGTTGATTGGTATTTTTAAATTAGAGCTTTCTAACACTATAAAAAAAAGAAACTTGCGCTTATGCACAAGTTTCTTTTCAAAAACATCCTTATTTTTTCACAACTTCATGTCCACCGAACTGATTACGTAGTGCTGAAACTACTTTTCCATGGAATGTATCATCTTCTTGAGAACGATAGCGCATAAATAATGACATAGCGATTACTGGTGCTGCAGCTTGCAGTTCAAGTGCAGTTTCAACAGTCCATTTTCCTTCTCCTGAAGAGTTCATTACACCTTTAATGCCATCAAGTTTAGGATCTTCTGCAAATGCTTTTTCAGTTAAATCCATTAACCATCCGCGGATAACAGATCCGTTCGCCCATACTTTTGCAACATCTTCATAATTAAAATCAAAATCACTTTTATCTAACACTTCAAATCCTTCAGCGATTGCTTGCATCATTCCGTATTCAATACCGTTATGTACCATTTTTAAGAAATGACCACTACCAACGCGGCCAGCATAAGAATAACCATTCTCTACTGCTAAATCTTTAAATAAAGGTTCTAATTGATCATAAATTTCTTTTTCTCCACCAACCATTAAGCAAGCACCATATCTAGCTCCTTCTACACCGCCCGATGTTCCGATATCTACGTAATGTAAACCAAAGCTTTTCGCTTCTTCGGCACGGCGTAACGTATCTTTATAGAATGAATTTCCGCCTTCAATAACGATATCGCCTTCCTCTAATAATGGATAAACTTCTTTTAATACTGACTCAACTACTTCCCCTGCAGGTACCATTACCCAAATTGTACGAGGAGCTTCTAGTTCAGCAATCATTTCTTTTAATGAATGGCGAGCAGTGATACCTAATTTATCCGCTTTTTCAACAAGTTCTTTATTTACGTCATATACAACTACTTCATGCTTGTCCTCATATAAATGTTCCGCTAATGGGAACCCCATTTTTCCTAATCCAATTAAACCTAGTTTCATATTAATCAATCTCCCATTCTATACAAATATATTTAATAACGAAATGAGTCCAAGTGCTACTACAGATAGTATAGTCTCCATTGCAGTCCATGTTAATAACGTTTCTTTCACAGTCATTCCGAAATACTCTTTAATCATCCAAAATCCTGAATCATTCACGTGTGATAAAATTAATGACCCTGCACCAGTTGCAAGTGCTAACAATTCAACATTTACACCTGGTGTACTTGCTGCAATCGGCGCAACAATACCAGCTGCTGTCATCATAGAAACAGTTGCCGATCCAGTTGCGATTCGAATTAGTGCCGCAATTCCCCACCCTAATAATATCGGTGAAATATGCGATTCTTTCGCCATATCTGCAATTGTCGTTCCAATTCCAGAATCTAATAATACTTTATTAAATGCGCCGCCTGCACCAATCACTAACAATATGTTTGCAATTGGACCAAGGCAATCATTTGTAAATTGTAATACTTTATCTTTTGAGAAACCTTTTGCATATCCAAGACTAAAGAAAGAGTAAATGGTTGCAATTAATAAGGCGACAATCGGATCTCCAATAAAGTGTAATACTTGTGCTAGTTGACTCGTTTTATTTAATGCAACTTCCGCTATTGATGCACCAAGCATAAGAAATACTGGAAGTAAAATTGTAAACAATGTATTCCCAAAGCTAGGAAGCTCTTTTTTATTATCTTTTTCAACAAATTGCTCCGCTATATCTAATGGTACTTCCTTATGTATACGAGCACCAATCCATTTTCCATAAAGTGGACCTGAAATAATTGCAGTTGGAAGTCCGACAATTAACGCATATAAAATTGTCTTCCCTACATCTGCTTTAAAAATACCTACCGCTGCCATCGCTGCTGGATGCGGCGGCACTAGTCCGTGTACAACGGATAATCCTGCTACTAGTGGAATACCGATTGTAATAAGTGATACCCCTGTTTCTAATGCAATTGTAAATACCAATGGAATTAGTAGTACAAATCCAACTTGGAAAAATACCGGAATCCCTACTAAAAATGCAACAAACATCATTGCCCAGTGAACACGTTTCTTCCCAAAACGATCAATTAATGTGTTAGCAATTCGTTCAGCACCACCAGATTCGGCCATCATTTTTCCAAGCATCGTTCCTAATGCTAAAACTATCGCTAAAAATCCTAACGTATTACCAAGCCCTAGTTTAATAGAATCAATAATCCCTGGATCTTTTGGTGAAGTTCCAATCAATGGCATTCCCATTGCTAGCCCTACACCAATTGCTGTTAAAATTAACGCGACAAACGGATGCCATTTTACTACCGTAATAAGTAAAAGTAGTATGACAACTGCCGCTAGTACGATTCCAACTACCATTTCTCCCAATCCCCCTATTGTTTACGTTGGAAAGCAGCTATACAATCAAATTCTTCTTTCAAGCGATTGTAAAGTCGTTCATACATATAAAACATTTCTAAATATATAGCCGTATTTTCTTTATTCGGTACATGGTGATGAACAATATCAATCCAATCCTTAACCTCTTCAAGAGAATCAATTTTTCCCACAGCATATAAAGCAACTGCCGCTGCCCCAAGCGCAGATGCTTCATGACTTTCAGGAACAAGCAATTCTTTCCCCATCATATCGGATAACATTTGTCTCCAAAATGCAGATTTCGCAAATCCTCCTGAAACGCGTATTTCAGTAAGTGGCCCTGTACAACAATCCCTGATTGCGAGTGCAACAGAATATACGCTCATACAAACCCCTTCCATGACTGCACGAATAAAATGTTCTCGTTTATGCTGAAGATTAATTCCGAAGAATGTACCACGAGCATTTGCATTCCAGTAAGGTGCACGTTCTCCAGATAAGAAAGGTAAAAATAGCAATCCACCTGCTCCAGCTGGTACACTTTCCGCATATTTAATTAATAAATCATACGGATCAATGCCAAGTTTTCTTGCAACTTCTTGTTCTGGGCTACCAAATTCATCACGTAACCATCTCAGTAATATGCCACCGTTATTCGTTGGTCCGCCGATCACCCAGTGCTCGTCTGTTAATGCATAACAAAACGTTCTTCCTTTTTCATCTGTATTAACATTAGATGAAATTGTTCGAACTGCACCACTTGTTCCAATCGTAATTGCAGCTGATCCAGGCGATATGGCCCCAACGCCTACATTCGCAAGAACACCATCACTTGCACCAATAACAACTGGAGTATCTTCACGAATACCCATCTTTTGTGCTAATTCTCGTTTCATACCCGATAAAATATATGTAGTTGGTACTGGAGTTGATAATTGTTCTGAAGAAATATTTAACATTTCCAGCACATCAACATCCCAATTTAACGTTTCTAAATTGAATAACCCTGTAGCAGAAGCAATGGAATAATCAACTACATAGCGTGAAAACAATTGATAAATAACATACTCTTTAATAGAAATAAATTTATAAGCACTTTTATATAATTTTGGTTCCTCTTCTTTCATCCATAGTAATTTAGATAGTGGTGACATTGGATGAATTGGTGTACCTGTACGTCTATAAATTTCATGTCCATTCATATGTTGTAATAATTTTTCTGCTTGTTTTGTACTACGATTATCTGCCCAAATTATAGAGTGCGTTAACGGCGCACCATTTTCATCTACTGCAATTAATGCGTGCATTGCTGTACTAATACCGATTGAAGAAATATCTTCTGGTAATACATTACCCTTTTTGATGGCAACGCTTACAGTTTTATAAACAGCAGCACATATTACATCAGGATCTTGCTCAGCCCATCCGACGTTCGGTTGTATAATTGGATAATCGACTGCATGTGATGCAATGACTTTTCCTTTTTCTGTGAACACAACCGTTTTTGTACTTGTGGTACCGATATCAATCCCGATTACTCTCCCCCTTGTTTCCATGTGAATCTTCCCTTCGTTTCTAGCAAAATACGATTTAGTAAACCGTTTACATGAATTAGTATATAAAATATTTTTTCTTTAATCAAGTTTTAAAAAGAAAATTTTTTTCATAATAAAATATAATTCCCCTCATGACATTTCACTTACATACGAAATGTATGTTCTCCGTGCGGTAAAGTTGCGGTCCATTCGTTACCATAACACAATCTTTTTCTTTCATTAATAACACATTCATAGTCCTTCCAAACTTTACTTTTTACTCATTTGCATGAAAAAGGTGTTGAAAAACAATATAAGAAAAATGATTAGAGACCCTTATTTTTTATACAAGTCCGAAAAATAAGGGCTATTTTCAAAAAAACATTAAGGAAGTAATAGTTAATTGATTAGGCATGTATTTTTATTTTTCACTAATAAAGGGAGCGATTATCTTTTTTTCATGAGAAGATAATACAATATTTGTTGATGGCGTACCATATTGCATTGAATCATCAATAAATTGTTCTAAACTTTCTACAGAATCAGTTGCTAATTTGACAATATAGCTAATTTCCCCCGCTACTCTGTAACACTCAATTACATCCGGATGATTATAACAAAAGTTAGATAATGCTTTACAATTCGTTGATTTAAACAGAATAAGTGCCGAAATTGGGCGGTTAATTTTTTTTAGGGAAACATGTGCATGGTAACCTTCAATAATTTGTTGCGCCTCTAGCTTTCTTACTCGCTCAGTTACTGACGGAGAAGATAAGTGAACTACTTCAGCTAAATCCTTCATTGAAATTTTTGCATTTGACTGTAATAACCCTAAGATTTTTTTATCAATTTGATCCATAAAGTACCCAACCTTTTTTTATAAAATATAATAATCTAAATTCTTTATATAATAAAGCTAAACAATTAAATATCCTTATTTAACTTATTCATCAGCTTTTTATATCCATATAAAATAAAGATATTAGGAGGCGATTTACTATATGAAAAAGATTTTATTATTATTAGCTGACGGATTTGAAGCAGTAGAAGCTAGTGTATTTACAGACGTACTAGGTTGGAATAAGTGGGAGGGAGACGGGGCAACCGAGGTCATAACAGTTGGTCTTCGGGATAAATTAACTTGTACTTGGAATTTTACTATCATACCCGAAAAAACGGTTGATAATATTCAATTGGATGAGTTTGATGCACTAGCTATTCCAGGAGGATTTGAAGAAGCTGGCTTTTATCGGGATGCATACAGTAAAGAATTCTTACATGTTATTCAACATTTTCATGTCAAACAGAAACCTATTGCAAGTATTTGTGTTGCATCATTAGCACTTGGTAAAAGTGGAATTCTTATAGGTAAAAAAGCTACCACATACAGTCATCCAACGAGTAAACGAAAAGAGCAGTTAAAGAATTTCGGGGCAAAAGTACAAAATGATTTAATTGTTCAAGATGGAAATATTATTACATCTTCAAATCCAGGTACAGCTTTTGATGTTGCATTTTTATTACTTGAAAAACTAACATCTAAACAGAACGCTAAACATGTAAAGGATCTTATGGGGTTTTAAGCAATGAACTTCAACAAAGAGATACTTTTGTAACTCGCTAGAAGTAATGTGAAAAATCACCACAATCTTTTTTTGTTGAAACAATTGAAAAGAATAGTAATTGAATAAAATAGAAGAATTTTTATGATTGCTCTATCACCGGCTAATATTGTATTTTGGATAGGGGTCTTCGGTCCGGTTCTAGTCTCTTCATTAGATAATACAAGTACATCTACATTTATCATAATAGCTGTTGGTATCTTTTAGGCTTTGTTCATTTTACTAGAATTTTTCTAAATCCAATCTTAATTAAATGGATATCTAAATCAGCCACAATAGTACTATTTGGATTTAGTGGTTATTTTGGTTACGAGTTTAGATAAAAGTATAACTCTTTTAAACTTAAATATATTGATTATAATGTATATGAAACAATATGCATTTCAAACAAAAACACAACATAATTGTAAATTTGTTATATGACGCAGGTGCCCTCCTAGGTATTCATTGATCCCTAGGAGTTTTTTAAATTCCCCACACATAACCTAAAAGAAGAAACAATCTCACCTAAATTTGAATTTGCATAAACTTAGCTAGGCGTAACATAACCATCAAAAGCAAAAGAGCAACTACCTCCACAATAAGAATTCTATGCATTTTTCTCTTTTTAGTGTTTTAGTTTCACTCTTCTTTTTATCTTAATGGACATAGAGCTCGAATCTACTATCATTTTTTTAACTTGTAAATATATGTTCCATAAAATAAATTATAATACTATTTATATTTTTCAGAAAAATAAAACAATATTTTGAACTTTATTGTATAATGTTGTAAAAAGATGTCGGAGGGATTTAATGTTACATAAAATATCTCAATTCACAATTAAGCTTTCATCCATTTTTTTATCACTGTTACTATTATTAAATTTACCTTATTTATTTATCACTCAAAACGGATTTACCTTTCAACCAATTTATTTTTTTGACCAGATTGTTACTATGTTAAAACAGGTTTTCTCCCCTGAATCATTGTTGGTTATAGGATCAGACCCAAAGTATGCTCATTTAAAAACAACACCATTATTTCCAACTGTTTTAGAACCTTACCTATATTCATTTACTATATTATTTTTAGCCTTTTTGCTTGCGCTCTTTATTTCATCTAGCATGGCATTTTTTTATTTTTTAGCAAAAGATTATATAAAAAAATGGATAAACCGAATTGTGTTCATATTAGAAGCTGTCCCTGATATGATGATGATGATTTGTTTGCAAATATTTTTCATATGGGTACTTAAGAAATTCGGGGAATCTCCTGTCACCATTATTTCTTTTAATGAAAATCGAGCTTATTTACTCCCTATTTTATCTTTAGCGGTCTTACCTACATTACAAATGTTTCGGATGATGGTGTTATACATAAAAGAAGAACATGGTAAAGATTATGTAGAAGTTGCCTATGGAAAAGGCCTTTCATCAAGTTATATACTACGCATTCATTTATTCAAAAATATATCTATCCACTTCTTCCACCATTTAAAAACGATTTTTGTTTTCTTACTTTCTAATTTATTCATTTTAGAATTTGTTTTTAATATGGATGGCATTATTCAATTTTTATTTAATAAGGCGTTTATTTCACCTCCCGCTGCATTTATCATACTGATCATGATTATTTTACCGTTTTACGCCATTTTTCAAATCATCTCTTTCATGATGAATAGATGGCAAAGGCAATTGAAAGGAGCAGCTTTATGAAATCTATTTGGAAATCAAAACGCTTTTTAATCGGCTTTATTTATTTATTCATACTTGTTTCAGCTAGTTTTATTTATAGTTGGTTCTTTAAAGATAACATCCCAAAACCTCCTCAGTTACTTTACAATGACAATAACGAATTACTTGGAAAGGCCCCCTTTCCACCATCGTTAATTCCGCCTTTTGGATCTGATCGTTTTGGCGAGTCTGTTTTCTTACAAATTATAGAAGGAGCAAAATTCACTATTTTATTAGCCGTGGCAATTAGCTTCTTTCGAATTTTATGCGGAACATGTATAGGAATACTCTTAAGTTTATACGCTTCAAAATTCAAGAGATTTTTCCAAGGATGCTCAGAAGTTTTTTATTATATTCCAACTCTATTTATCGCATTCATACTCATCACACCCGTTAATATTGTAATCACATCAAATGCTGATGGGTTAAATCCAAATATTTCATTTACGTTTTATCAAGTACTCGTACTTATTTTCGTCGCTCTGCCTACACTTTCTTTATATATATCCTCAGAGGTTGATGAATTTATGAAACGAGATTACATTTTAAGTTCACAATTATTGGGTGCTAGCCGTTTTCATATTATGAAAAAACACTTACGAGTCTTATTACTTGACCGCTTATTTGTATTATTTATGGAACATATCGTCCAAACACTCATACTCGTTATCCATTTAGCGTTGCTTAACATTGTAATTGGCGGGATTCAAATGCGTGAACTCTATGACGGAGTACTCAAACCTGTTTCTCTATCTAATGATTGGGCAGGACTTATTGGATTAAATCGTAATGAAATGAATCTTTCATGGTGGATTATTTTTTATACCCTCTCTTCATTCTTTATTACGATTCTATTTATTAAGCTTATGACAATCGGGATTCAAGATGCACTGAAAGCAAGAGATACACAAGTTATAGCAATTCAAACCGTTCCAGATCATAAAAAATTTGTTAAAAGTAAAGATTCTTTTTCGTTTGTAGATAAAGTGAACCTTTAATCCTTTCCATTACTCGATATTGATAGTAGTGGAATGCAAAGAAGATGATTCCTGTTAAATGCAGGGATCATCTTCTTTTTGTCGTCTAACTTCTTTACATGTCTTTAGCTAGACTCATGCTTTTTATATTTAAAGTGAATTGCAATCACAATTATTGTGTTTAAAATCGATTACCATACGTCCTTGAATTCTACCTTGTTCCATTTCTTCGAATACATGTTGTACTTTATCTAGAGAACAAGTTTGAACGACCGGCACTACTTTTCCTTCTGCACCGAACATAAATGCTTCTTCTAGATCTTTACGAGTACCGACTAGAGAGCCAACTACTTCAATTCCATCTAATACAAGTCGCGGAATGTTTAAATCCATAGTTTCTACCGGTAAACCTACTGCAACGACTTTACCACAAGCACGTACTGCATCAACCGCTGAGTTGAATGCTACTTTTGAAACAGCTGTTACTACAGCAGCATAAGCACCACCAAACTCATCTTGAACAATCGTATCAGCAGGACCTTGAGAAATTGGATTGATTGTCATATCAGCGCCAACCTCTTTTGCTAAGGCTAATTTATCGTCATTAATATCTACTGCAATTACCTTTGCACCAAATACGTTTTTAGCATATTGAATAGCTAGGTTACCTAATCCACCACAGCCATAAATGACGATAGGTTGACCAGGTTTAATATCCGATACTTTTATAGCTTTATATGTAGTTACACCCGCACATGTGATTGATGATGCTTGAGCAGGATCTAATCCTTCTGGTACTTTCACCGCATAATCAGCTGTCACAATACATTGTTCAGCCATACCACCATCTACTGAATAACCAGCATTCTTCACTTCACGGCAAAATGTTTCTCTACCAGTTACGCAATATTCACAACGCCCACAAGATTGGAACATCCATGCAATACTTACACGGTCCCCCACCTTTAGTGAAGTAACATCATCAGCAATTTTCGTCACAATACCTATACCCTCATGACCAAGAATACGGCCATCTGTGTTTCCAAAATCATGATTTGCAACGTGTAAATCAGTATGACAAACTCCACAATACTCTACATTTACTAGCGCTTCACCTGAGTGTAACGGACGTAATTCCTTTTCAATAATTTCAATGTTTGCTTTACTATTTTTATTAACTACTACTGCTTTCATATGTGATCTCCCCTTTAGTGTTTTAGAATTTTTCATGAGTTCATCTCACAACTTCTGTCTTCACTAGTTTGGCTAATCATTGTGCCAAGTTTAAGTGTTCAATCATCATTACATGTTCATCATAACATGTAATTTTAAAAGTCTATTGTTAAATATTGAACAATATTTGAATTATTAACCAAATCATATTTTGATATATTTGAAGAAAAAATTGAAACTCCCTTCATCCTATTTACACTGGAATTTATCAAGTATTTCTTTTCGGTTTACATATGAAGAATATAGCGGTTAAAAATTTTTTTAACATTGGGAGATTATAAGTAGTATATTCCATAGATAATTATAACCATTAAACAAACTATCAACCCATATAAAAAGCTCGTCTATTATTTTATTTAGGTCATACACTTTTAACTCAATAAAATTAAAGACAGGAACCTTTTGTACATAATTTAATATATACAAAAGGTTCCTGTCTTTTTAAATGTGGTGAGTTCTCACATTCATCTATTTAAGGCATTTGCTTTCCTTAGCTTGATTGTGACAAGCTAAGGGAAGCAAAAATAAAAAAATGTATTTCCTCAAATATAAAGACTAGATAACTTCAATAACTAATTTTGAACTTTCTCCTATAATCCCTAGTATAGAAATGGTATAATTTTCCAAATCTTAGACTGATATTGTTTATATTGTTCTCCAAACAGTGTAATAAGAATTCTCTCTTCAATTTTTATACGATACGAGTACACTAGGAAAAATAAAATTATATTTATTAAAATGGCAATGAAAGAAGATGAAGATATAGCAAATCCTAAAAAGACCAAAAAAGATCCTAAATAACCAGGGTGGCGAACATATTTATATAAGCCGTTTTGAATTAACCTATGTCCCCCTTGCATTCCCACATTCCTACTGTAAAATCTCCCTAAAATTTTCATTGAAGAAAATCTTATCCATACTCCAATTAGCCCAATCATAACACCCAAAAACAGCATTTAATGAATCTTATTTACTATAAAGAAATACAAAATTTCTGGAATCGTTATCATCAATGCGAACACTACTCCGATTAAGAAACTAGAACCACGATTTTGTTTTTCTTCTTTAATAGGTGAAATTCTATAAAATTCTAATAATAAATAAAGAAAAATAGGTAAATATGCTATGAGAAACATAATTCTTTTTCCTTTCAATCAAAGTATCTTATCATTAACTCTCTTATTTTTATCAAACGCTTCAAATTTCATTTCTATATTATACTAATCAAATTGAATATTCATTCTTTTTATTTGTTATGTAAATAAAAAGGATAATCAGCCCCATAACGGACTAACTATCCTATAAGTTATTATCTAAATTTAACATTTGAAGGACTTTTTTATATTCGCTTCATCGAAATTGTTTCACGTATACTTTGTAAATTTTGCAACGTTTCGTCTTGGCGTTGTAACGATAATCCAACATATAAAGTATCTAATAAACTTAACTGCGCTAACCGTGATGAACTTGCTTCTGTACGAAATTCCGTCTCGCGTGTAGAAGTATAAAGTGTTATGTCAGCAAGTTGACTTAATGCTGATTTCTGATAGCTCGTAATTGCAATAATGCGAGCTCCTCTTGCTTTCGCTACTTCTAACGCTTCCAGTAATCCTTTATTGCTACCCGAATGAGAAATAGCAATCACAACTGCTTCTTTCGTAAGTAAACCTGCCCCCATAATTTGAAAATGTGAATCTGTATGAGCAATACAAGAAATACCCGTTCTCATAAACTTATGATACGCATCCATCGCAATAATACCAGAGCCACCATTTCCGTAAAACTCAATACGGCTTGCTTCTTGCAAGACTTTGACAGCTTGCTCTAGCGCTGTATCATTTAACAAATGCAGTGTATCTTGTAGTCCTGTAATATGCGAATGAAAAACTTTTTTAGCAACAGTTACCATGCTATCTTCTGCCGATACTTCTTCATGAATATTTTGCATCGGTGTATGTACAATTTCACGAGCTAATGTAATCTTTAAATCTTGAAATCCTTGTAAACCAAGGTTTTTACATAAGCGGAATATCGTAGCTTCAGAACTATTCGTAACTTCTGCTAATTCAGTAATAGATTTATGTACAACATCTTGCGGATGTTTCAAAATATGTTCGGCAATACTTCGTAATTTCGGTGACAAACCGTTTAACGAAGCCTGAATCTTTCCAATCCCACTTCTTGTTTCAGGCATAGCATATCTTCCCCTTCCATCGTAGCTTTATCCCGTAAAAACACAATTAGTGTGTGCTAATAATCAGTGGGGATAGACCTTCCACTGATTAAAGTTTCACTTTATTGTACCTAATTATTGAAAGAAGAAAAACCTTTATTCAGCTTCACTATATATTTTATTAGCTTTTATGCATTTTTTCGTAACATCTTCAAAAGATAATGATCCTGTTTTTGTATTTATTTTTATTTTTTCATCAACGTATTTCGTTCGAAACATTGCAACTTCCTCTTGAAAAGAACAAAGATAAAGCTCAAGTTTATACAATACACCATAACGTTTTGGCACTATAACATAGAGTTTATTTTGTTTTTCTATAACTTGAATTACTTCATTGTTTTCTGTTATATATTTCCCCACACATTTTAATTTATCGAAAAAATTCACCTCATACACCTTTATAGGTCTCGGCATCTGAATCTCTTCCCCATTTATAATCTTAGCTATGTTATTTGCAATCTCTATGACCGGTGTAATATTTATATTACTTAGTACAATAATACAAACATTATCTTTTTCATATCGAATCAAATAATTCACAAAACCATTTATATCACCAAAATGACTAGTAGAAATATATTCTTCTTGTTCTATAGCCCAACCATATCCATAATGATCTGAATATGCAGTAAACATTTTTTGAAGTGAACTTTCTGAAATCACCTCTCTACTACGCAATGCTTTATGCCATTTAAACAAATCTTTAACTGTCGAATACATTCCATATGCCCCTAGTGGAAATGACATATCAATATGTTCAGTTTGTTTTATATCTCCAAATATCGTATATCCTGTTGATAAAGATTCTACTATTTCTCTACACTCATCCTCACATCCAGTATTATGCATTTGAAGTGGTTGACATATATATTTATGTATATATTCTTTATATGATAAACCAGTAATCTTTTCGATTATAATTGTTAATAAAATATAACCAGAATTTGTATAACTATATCTCTCACCTGGTTTAAACTCTAACGGGTACGTCTTTAATACATGCACAATGTCTTCTTTAGATACAGATTTCCTCATTATATCCGACCAATAATTAGGCCAACTTGTAAAATTTGAGATACCCGATGTGTGAGTTAATAGGTGGTGAATTGTAACATCTTCTCCATAAGAGAATCCCTGTATATATTTTGAAATTGAGTCTTCTACCGAGAGCAATCCACGTTCTTCTAATTGTAAAATTGCTGTACTGGTAAACCCTTTCGTTAATGAACCAATTCGAAATTTTGTATCAATAGTATGAGGAATGTTAAATGTGAAATTCGCTGTTCCAAATGCTTCACTTAACAATATTTCATCATTTTTTGCAATCAGTACCGTACCATTAAAATAACTAGCCTCAGACAAACTTGACATGTACCGCTGTAATGTAGTCCTTACTTTCATACACTCCTCCTAAATAACCCCATATTTCACCGCATATAATGCAGCTTGCGTACGATCATCTACTTCCAATTTAGCTAAAACATTTGAAACATGTGTTTTTACAGTTTGTTCTGTAATATGAAGCACTGCTGCAATTTCTTTATTACTTCGTCCTTTCGCAATTTCATGAAGTACTTCTTGTTCTCTTTTCGTTAACATGGAAAAAGGGTTTTCTTTTTTGACCACTGACCGTCCTAATAGTGCTGGTGTTACTTTCGGATGAAAATTCGCATTCCCCTGATGTATTGCAATGATAGAAGCGACCAGTTGCTCAGGTTGTACTTCTTTTAATTGATAACCATCTGCTCCAGCTTCAAGTGCTGGCAAAACATAATCTTGCTCTGAAAAACTGCTTAATATTAGTATCTTTATTGTTTCATCATATTGTTTTATGCGTTTTGTTGCTTCAATACCATCCATCTTCGGCATTGATAGATCCATTAATACTACATCTGGTCTTTTCGTTCGAACGAATGTTAATGCCTCTTCACCATTTTCCGCTTCCCCAACTATTTCAAATTCTTCTCTCGTTTTCAAAAAGAATACAAGTCCTCTTCGAACGATATGATGATCCTCAACTAGTAGTAATTTAATTTTCAACCTTCTTCTCCCCTTCAAACCGGCAATTGAATTTCAATTTTCGTACCCTTTTTCAGCTCAGTTTTTATTTGAAATGATCCCCTCATTAACTGAATACGTTCCTTCATACTTTTTAAACCGAGCGCTGACTCTCTTACGTGATCTTGTATAAATCCTATTCCGTTATCCTCTATGTAAAAATACAACTGGTCATTTTCTATTTTCAAAAGAACATGTACCTTTTCACATGAAGCATGTTTTTTACAATTATGTATCGCTTCTTGACTAATACGCCATAAAACTTCTTCTATTTCATCACCAATTGAAACCATACCATCAATTCGAACTTCCACGTGAATCCCTAACAACTTTCCGTAATTTTTAATTGCTTCAGCTAACCCTTTCTCTAATCCTTCCGGTCTTAATTGCCAAATCAAGAGTGTCATCTCTTGTAATGCTTCCTGTGATAATTCTCCAATATAACTTAACATCTCTTGCAAATCCTTATCCTGCGTCATATTTAGCGTACCTTTTGCTGTTAGCATAATAGAAAATAACAATTGTTTTACTGAATCATGTAAATCACGAGCTAATCGATTTCGTTCTGCTACAACTACGTATTTACGTTCTTTTTCCACTAACTGTATACGTTGAATTGTCGTTCCTATTTGAAATGCAATTGATTCTAGTAATGCTAATTCTTCTTCTGAAAAATGTGTTTTTTGAGGCGAAGCCACATTTAATAGACCAAACTTCTCCGATCCAGACCTAAGAGGGATCGTCGCATGATGTGTAACATCTTCTGTCTCCCCCCAATTACACTCAATCGCATCCTCTATTCGCTTACATTCAATAATATTTGTCGCTTTTTCCAACCTGCCATTCACAAAACGCTCTACACACCAGCAGTCCCCTTCACACATTGGCTTCTTCTCTTGCCACGTAAGAGCTGGTGGTAAGTTTTCATCTACAAGCATTCGGTGCCTTCCACTTTCATCAATAAAAAAGATCCACCCTGTTCGCAAATTCATAACTTGTAACAATGTATGTAACACTTTTTCCAACATGTCTTGTAAGTCTGTTGCTTCATTTAATAATTCTGCAATTGCTTTTAATGCTTCTAAACGATGCATCTCTTTTTCTTCAAAGTTCATTTTCATCACCAATTACCATTATAACATTAAGAAATTTCTAAATTCTACAAATAAAGAAAGAACTGAATTCCTTCAGTTCTTTCTTTATATTGATCATTTTATTATTGTTTTTTATCCAATTATTCGACTTTAGCTGTCCGATACAGATTGTCCACCATGATTATGCTGTAAACTCTCAGTAGTAACGAACATATTTGTTGCTGGCATTTGCACTTGATTCTTATAGAACATAGACATTAATTCAAATCTTACTTGTCTAGAAGTTTCAAAATAATCTTCTGGCTTTATTAAGCCTGTAATACAAAATTCATATCCAACGTATTTAAGATTTGGATTTAAATCTGTAACACCTACATATTTAAACGGTTCAACAGCTTCATCCTCCACTTTATAAAGACTTGGGGCCAATTTTTCATTACAATTCACACAAACTTCTTCTAACAATCCCTTAACTCTTGTCGGATCTTCCTGATAACTTACCGTAATCCGTTCAATGACTCGCATCCACCCTTTATTAAAATTTTGTATCGTTCTAATCTCTCCATGTGGTATGGTAAGGAGTTTTCCTGACCATTCACGAATTTGCATAAAACGAATACTAATTTCCTCAATCGTTCCTGAGTTTGTTCCGTTAAAAGTAACAAAATCGCCAACACGAAACTCTTTGTCCGCTAATCTCGCAAAGCCTAATATAACATCTTTTAGCATCTGTTGTGCAGCAAAACCGATAACAACCCCCGCTATCCCTGCACCTGCAATGATACTTTTTATATCTACAAATTGGCTAATTAAATATATGATTAGACTGATGATAATGATATATCTAAAAATAGATCGAATCACACTTTGAATCGTTTGCTCTACCTCTTCATCAAAAAAGCTTGATTTCCTAAAAAACCAATCAATAATACGGTTTACGACAAAAGAAATAATGATTAAAACGAAAGCAAATAGTAAAAACCTTAAAAGTAAAAACTCCCTTACATAATTAAAAAATTCTTCCGTATACGTTAATACACTCATCTAACCACTTCCTTACTAATTAAAAAATTCATAATTGTCTCAGTTTTTTTCTAGGAAAATCTATTATCTACTCTAAAATGCTGCTACCCTTACTATGTATTTTGACTTTATTACTAATTCACTTTAAACAGTATGTCTAGATGTTCTTTTCCTTTCCATTTAAATATACCTTTTTTAATAACGTAAGGGGAGCTAATCGTAAAATTTTTTAAACGTTAAAACTTTATTCTACTCATTACGATTTCAACTAATTTATTCATTAACTACATAAAAAAAGAGCTGAATTTATCAGCTCTTTTATTCGATATTAATTGTTGTCTTACTGCTTTTTTCTTCTTTCAATTTTGGCAATTCAATTGTCAACACGCCATCTTTATAATTTGCTCTAACATTTTCTTCCTCAACTTGTTTAAAACTAAAGCGTCGAGTTACAGAACCTATAGAACGTTCTTTACGAATATATGTGCCATTCTCATTTTTTTCTTCTACTTCATTATGGTTCGTTGCTTGAATCGTTAATACATCTTGTTCAAAATCAACTTGAATGTTTTCTTTTTGAAAACCTGGTAAATCTGCTTTCACAGTAAATTTATCAGATTGCTCATGAACATCTACTTTGAAAGTATCCATGTTCATTGGTTTAAAGAAAGCATCTGTCATCCCTTCTAATAAAGAAGGCCCAAAATCAAAAATACCATTTTGACGTTTTGTTATCTCTGGAAATAAATTACGCATATTTTTTCCTCCTTATTATTTATGAATGAAAGATTATCTCTTTCTGTCTTTATTATAACATTTGGTCAAAAAAGGTCAAAGACTTTATTTGACCTTTTTTGATGTATATTTTACCAAGTAAAAAAATAAGGCATATGACATCTCTTCCCCTTATAAAGAGGAATATATTTACATAATAACGAATAGTTTATTTGCTTTTATTTTTTCTTACGGAGGTTACATACAATGGGATATATTGAAGAACTTAGAGAAGTTGTCGGATCGAGACCACTCAATCTAGCAGGAGTTGCTGTAGCTGTATTCAATGAACAAGGACAAATATTACTTCAACAAAAGCAAAATGGTATTTGGGGTGTCCCAGGTGGATTCGTTGAACTTGGTGAATCAACAGAAGAAGCCGGGAGACGAGAAGTGCTCGAAGAAACAGGGATTGAAATAGGAATCTTACAGTTAATAAGCGTATTTTCTGGAAAAGAATTTTTTGTGAAATTACCAAACGGGGATGAATTTTATCCTATAACTATTGCCTACCTTTGCAAAGACATCACAGGTGGTACGTTAAAAGCCGATGGATTTGAATCATTACACGTACAATTTTTTGATTTAAATGGGTTACCAGAAAAAATTAGTCCGTTCATAAAAAAACTAATCGAGCAAAACCTCGTCTCAATTTAAACGAAAAAAGAGACCTTTTTTTAAAGGCCTCTTTTTTCACTTCACTTCTGCATGTAGGCATGTCTTAAAATGTCCAAGTGCATATTCATGCCCTTGCGCATTAAAAGATGCAACCGCCTTTTCAAAAACTACAATTTTAAATCCTTTATTATAAGCATCTACCGCTGTATGAAGAACACAAATATCAGTGCAAACACCTACAAGATGAACTTCTTCTATTCCTCTTTCTCGTAACTTCATCTCTAGGTCTGTTCCTGCAAATGCACTATATCGTGTTTTATCCATATAATATACATTCTCTGCATTTTTATATGTTTCATACACACCTTGTAATTCACCAAATAACTCTCTTCCATTTGTACCGGCTATGTTATGAGGCGGGAATAACTTTGATTCTGGATGATATACATCGTTTTCTTCATGTTTATCGATTGCAAAGACTACGTAATCTCCATTTTCAATATATCGCTTCGTTAAATGGACAATTTCCTTCTCAATTTCTTGTCCTGGTTTTCCGCATGTTAAAGCACCTTTCTCAGCTACAAAATCATATGTATAATCAATATTTATAAGAGCTCGTTTCATTACTATCTCTCCTTCTCCTGTTTCACAGTAAACAATAGAAAATTTGTTATTACGACATCGTATGTATTATTCGACATTTCAAATGAAATACCTACATTTTCCTTCTGAAACTTACCTTAGTCCGAGTTTATCATATAATAGATAAACAATGGTAACACAAATAGCTCCTATTAATAAGTCATGAATTTGATAATGGAGCGTAACTTGAATAACCTCCTGTATCATAAACCAAATTAAGGACATCATCATACTAATCAAGACGATACGAATACACCGATTCACATCTTCAACTTCTTCCTCTATCATAGAAGTAATAAGTGATTTCTTTCTATTTAATCGTATTTGAAAACGAAACAAGTTATTCACTATTGCACCCTCTAATCCAAACAAAAAAGCACACTACTTTTTGAGTAATGTACTTTTTATTCTTATTAAGACGCAGGTTTTGTCTCAAATGTTGCTTGATTAAAACTAATAACCTTTCCTTTCGGGTCATTGTTTTCATACTGAACTGCAGTAATCGTATGACTACCTGTCTCAAGCATCTTTTCCTTTAATTGTACTGTTGTCTGTGTTGTACTAGTGACTTGATATTTATCTGCATATACTTGATCTACAAACACAAATGTTTCTTTATCGTTTTGAAAATTAGAAAGCTCTAATTCAACGTGTTGAATTAAAGTATCCTTTTTAATGAATACAGCTGGTATATTACCATTCTCAGACGTGCCATCTGGTGTAATAACTTTTACTTTTCCTTCTCCAATTGGCACTGCTCCTTCAGGAAATAAAACTATATTCTCATTACTCGCGTTTACAACTTTTTCTTCCTGCTTTGATTGTGTACCCTCTTTTTCTTGTGAAACACCACAACCAACTAATAACAATACAGACAATCCAGTGATTATGAATTTTTTCAAAATTCATCCCCCCTGTCATTTCATTATAATTTATTATACAAAAATAACTTTTAAATTTTAAGACTACTTGTAACACTTTCATGAACAAATAGAATCTTGCTCACGATTAATGTATCATACTTTCCTTAATAGAACATTAATTTTTTTTATGAAATAAATAGTAATTCCCTCTTATCTATCATTTTAGCCCAACAGATTAATTACATACCTATCCAAAATAAAAAGACATTGAATGAACAATGTCTTTTTATTTTAGGCTTTAAAAAACAAATGTTGTAATCTCATCCACTTCTTTTCTTGGGAGTTTCTTTGGCTTATCCTTCGGAAAACCGAGTGAAATAACCATATTTATTTGTTTTTCAGGCTCAATTTGTAAATATTGGCGCAGTTCATCTTGAGCTAACAATACTGGTCCTGTCATTGGGCATGTACCAAGCCCCTTCGCATGTGCAGCCAACATTAAGTTTTGTGCCGCTAAACAGCTACTCTTAATTCCTTCTTCTTCCCAAACTGAATCCGGAACAAAAGCAATTGGATCAAATATCTTTTCACGAAACTTTGATTCATATGGCGTTGCCAAACATACGATTAATACTGGGGCCTCCGAGAAAGCTGTTGCATATGGTCCGAAAGATCGTGTAAGTAATTTCCCTGCTTTCTCTTCTCCATTTTCTGCCGCTTTTGCCGCAAGTTTATGTAATGCATCCCATGTCATTTGTTCAATTTCTTTAATTTTCTCTCGGTTCATAATGACCAAGAACTCCCAAGTTTGCGAGTTTGTATCACTCGGTGCATAACGAGCACAATCAATAATTTCTTTTATATCACTAGTGGATACTTCTTGTTCTGTGAACTTTCTAACACTTCGTCTACCGTGAATTACTTCTTTAAAATCTTCATAATGCATACATTAAATCCCCTTTTTACAGCGTTTTCAAATCTTGTCCTATGCTTGAATTATATCATGAAAAAAAGCTGGACGAATACCAGCTTTTTTTCGTGACTTTAGTTCGTAACTTTAAACAAACTAATACTTTCTTCATATACATCTTGGAGTTTCTTTGTAATTGGTCCTCTTTCGCCGGTTCCAAACTGTTCATCACCTATTTGAACGACTGGGAATATTTCAAGTGGTGTCGCTGTGAAGAAGCATTCATCAGCTTCATATACTTCTTGTAGTGAAAATTCTCGTTCTTCTACTTCAATATGTAACTCTTTCGCTAATGTAATAACGAAGTGACGTGTAATGCCGTGAAGAATGAAATTGTCAGCCGGATGTGTAATCAATTTATTATTTTTCACCATAAAGAAATTGGAATGACATCCTTCCGTTACAATTCCATCTCGTACTAATATTGCTTCTTGATATCCTTGTTCGTTTATTTTATTTTTAATCATAACATTAGGTAGCAGATTTAAAGATTTTATATGACAGAACTTCCAACGTATATCCTCTTCTACAGTAACTTTTATCCCTCGTTCCATAGCAGCAATTGGTCGTGGAAAAGAAACAATGTTTGCAAAATATGTTGGTTGCATATTTGACTCATATACATGATTACGTGCTTGAGCACCTCTTGATATTTGCAAGTATACATTCCCATCTTCTTGAAAGTGATTTTTTTCAATCATTTGATGTAACTCTTCCACCAACTCTTCCTTAGTAAACGGTGGAATTAGTTTTATTTCTTCCATAGAATGAAAGAATCGTTCTAAATGTAAATCTAATAAATGTGGCTTCCCATCATATAGTCTGAATACCTCATATATACCATCGCCAAATTGAAAGCCTCTCTCTTCTAATGGAATCATCGGCTGTTCTTCCTTCGTATTTACAATTCTTCCGTTAAACAAAATCCAATCTTTATGAGTAGCTTTCATTTATTCCCACTCCTTTATTCCATGATTGGTTTAATTGTACAACTTATCCATACATAAAAGAAGGAATTTTCTGTATTTTCATAAATAAAAAGTACATCACCTATTTAAAGTGATGTACTCGACCGTTCATTTACTTCAGAAAATATTTTTCAATATCATCTAACATAAGATTTGCAGCGACAATACCACCTGCTGTATTCCAAATCACTTCATCTACTTGGAATACTTTATTATCTTTAGAAGCCTGCAGTTGCTTAAAGAGTGGATCTTCTGTCCATTCTTTTGCTAACGTGTTTCCTTCATTATTCTTATCCCCATCTTTATCAGATGTGAAATAGAATAAATAGTCCCCATCCATATTTGGAATTTGCTCTTTTGTAATCCCTTTTATCGCAAATTCATCTTTATCTTGTAGTGGTGGTCGTTTAAACCCAATATCATTTAATACAACACCTGAGAATGAATTTTTTTGATAAATACGAACATCACCTGGGACGAAGCGAATAATGGAAACTTTAGAGTTAACTTTATCACCTAATTTTTCTTTTATTCCTGCAATACGCTTTTTATAATCATTAAGAGCATTTTGCCCTTCTTTTTCTTTATTTACAGCTTTTGTATAAAGTGTAAAGTTTTCTTTCCAATCACCGCGTAATGTTTCAGCATATACTGTTGGCGCGATTTCTTTTAACTGCTCGTATATTTTTTCGTGACGCATTTTATTTCCGATAATTAAATCCGGCTGAAGCTTCATTACTGCTTCTAAATTAATGTCACGCTCAGTTCCTACTACTTTCGTATTCTTTAACTCTTCCGCTAAATGAGGATACCATTCATCACCAGCTCGTGGTTTCGTCGTTCCAACCGGCGTTACTCCAACAGATAAAAGTGCCTCAGCGCCCTCATTTGTTAAAACAACAACTCTTTTTGGCGTACCACTCACTGTTGTTTCGCCCATTGCATGCTTTATACTATAAGAATCTTTTGCCTTTACTGATGTATCTTTATCTTTCTGCTCTTCTTCTTTACCACACCCTGCGATTACGACCATTAGTAACATAACGCAAAGTATAAGAATATTTTTAATGCGTGTCATAAGTCCTCCTATGTGAAATTGATTATCATTAGCATTTAAAGATTAATGTATATCTCATACATTGTCAATAGATACATCAGAAAACTTTTTCAATATATATAATTGCACCCTCATTTTTATTCAAAATATTTTTGTGCCTATTTGCTACTCAAATTTTTTAAGCGTAACATGTAAAAAAGAAATGGGCGTAAGAAAGTAATTGTAATTCCAGTCAATACATAACGTAAATAAAAAAACCGCCTTATGTAAGGCGGTTTCTATCATTTTGCTTTAACCAATTTAAAATAAATATATACGATTGATAGTGAATATAACGTATGCAAAATAAAAGAAATAAAAGGGCTATTCCAGTGGTACTATACAGCAAACCGAACTTTAAAAAAATATTTAACAGCGGTGGAAAGGTCGTTATATTTTGTAATGTAAGTAGCATACAAAACAAAAGGAAAAACACTGGGGCATATTGTAATTCATACGGCTTTCTCTTCTTATTCATTCTTTTTCGAATAAACATATGGCTTAGCTCCGCTACTAAAAAACACCCTCCAATTAATACAAGACCAGAAGTCATCATCATACATCCACCTGCCTTATATTTATCCCGCATAACTACTCATCGCTATATTTTCTTCACATATATCCCATCTTCCTCGTTAAACCCAAAGCTCTCTATAAATGATTTTGCTTGTTCTGTTAATTCCGTTTGTACTACCTTTATCTCTTTCACATTTCTTTCTTTCATCATCATTTCAAATGTGAAATACGTATTTGTCCCATAACCGTAACTTTGATAGTCAAAGTGAATAATTAATTGAGATAAAATTGCAGTCTCCTCTTGTACACTATAGTCTATTACACCGATATATGTATCATCAACCTTCACACAATACTGTACTTGATTCTCAGTTAAACTATGTGAGCGAAACATTTCTTTCACAACGTTTTCATTTTCTACAGTTACTTTTTCAAACGTAATCATATGTTGTCCATCCTTTTACTATTATTGTATCAACAATACGCCCTATTTATGAAAAAAACCTTAAGACCATATGCGATCTTAAGGTTTTTCTAATTAAACTAAGCTATACGCACGTTTCGTTTCTTCGTGGAACTTATTCGTATCGTATTTATGCTCAACATAAATTTGATGCCATACCATAAACGCAAGTACAGTCCAAATTTTACGGCTATAATCGCCTTTATCTGCACAATGTGCTTCCAGTAAGTTTAATACATACTGTTTGTCGATTAAATGCTCTGTTTTACTCTCGTTTATAATATTGATAGCCCAATCATGCATTTCGTCTTTTAACCAGTGACGAATTGGTACTGGGAATCCAAGTTTTTTACGATCTAATACGTGATCTGGAACGATTCCGCGTGCTGCTTCACGTAAAATAGCTTTCGTAGTTCCGTTAGCAATCTTAAATTCAGTTGGAATTTTAGATGCAACATCGAATACTTCTTTATCTAAGAACGGTACACGAAGTTCTAATGAGTTCGCCATTGTCATTTTATCAGCTTTTAATAAAATGTCACCGCGTAACCAAGTGAACATGTCAATGTACTGCATTTTGCTTACATCATCATAATCTTTAATTTCGTTATACAATGGTTTCGTGATATCCATATAGTTAACACTTTCATTGTAATACTTCATTAATTCAGCTTTCTCTTCTTCACGGAAGATTTTAGCATTTCCATAGTAACGCTCTTCAATTGGCGTGCATCCACGCTCTAGGAAGCTCTTTCCTTTAAACCCTTCTTTAAGAGCACCACTTAATGCTTTTAGAACGCTCTTACCTGGGCTAGGGATGTAAGAGAACATTTTCAGTGAGTTTGGCTCACGGTAAATGTTATAACCACCAAATAGCTCGTCTGCACCTTCACCTGAAAGAACAACTGTTACATGTTTACGTGCTTCTTTAGCAACGAAGTACAACGGTACAGCTGCTGGATCAGCTAAAGGATCATCCATATGCCAAATGATTTTTGGAAACTCATCCATAAACTCTTTTGCAGAAATGAATACGTTATGGTTTTTAACGCCTAATTTCTCAGCAGTTTCTTTCGCAACATCAACTTCACTGAAACCACGTTGCTCAAAACCAACAGAGAATGTTAAAAGATTTGGATTCATTTCTCTTGCGATAGAAGCGATGATAGATGAATCGATACCACCAGATAAGAATGAACCTACTGGTACATCACTGCGCATATGCACTTTTACTGAATCATATAACACATCACGAATCGCTTGGATATGCTCCTCTTTCGTTGCACTTGAAGCATTGAAATAAGGCTTCCAGTAGCGATGGATTTCCATCTCTTTACCGATTTCTTTTAC
Source organism: Bacillus sp. BD59S (assembly GCF_007363175.1). Taxonomy (NCBI): domain Bacteria; kingdom Bacillati; phylum Bacillota; class Bacilli; order Caryophanales; family Bacillaceae; genus Bacillus; species Bacillus sp. BD59S. The sequence goes on along the minus strand of NZ_CP034686.1, from coordinate 1,993,205 downwards.
GAAATAATGACCAGGCTCGATTTTATTAACATCAATTGTTAATGTTTCTGGCTCTGGACCATATTGATACGTAAAGTAATGTTGTAAAGACGTTGGATTAACACCTTTATCTTCCATCACATGCATAATACTTTTCTTCTCAGATGCGAAGAATGTAGTATCACCTTGTTGTGCGATGTATAGAGGTTTAATACCGAAGTGATCACGTGCACCGAAAAGTTTCTTCTCTTCACGATCCCAAATCATAAATGCAAACATACCACGAAGATAGTCTACACATTTTTCTTTCATATGTGCATACAATGCAATGATAACTTCTGTATCAGATTGCGTTGCAAACGTTGCACCTTTTTCAAGTAACATTTCACGTAATTCTACATAGTTGTAAATTTCACCATTAAAAATAATTACATATCGATCATTTTCATAAGTTAGCGGCTGATGTCCTGCCTCTAAGTCAATGATACTTAAACGGCGGAAGCCAAATTGTACATGTTCATCACGAAAATATCCTTCGTCATCTGGACCACGGTGGAAAATCATCGTGTTCATATTTTCAAATTGATGTTTTTCTGTTTCTGAAAACTCTCTAGGGTTTTCACATAAACATCCTACAAAACCACACATACTTCTTACCCTCTTTCAGTTTTCATTCTGTCTCTATACTACTATATCAACCCTATTTATACTAGCATAATCAACTGAATATGGCGACCAAAAACTATAAAAAAATCACTCCATTTCACATTTTTAACAATTTTTTATGAAAACATGAAAACTAGGCACTCACCTTTCTCCGCTTTTGTCATATGATATTGCAAATTGATTTTTAGGAGGGAATATCATGAGTGAAGAAAAAAAAGACTCTTCTCGCCCACCGGTTCGTAATTATTTAAAGCAAATTGATGATTTCTTCGAGCAAACACCACTTCGTAATGTAATCGCTGATTTAAATCATTTTTTCCAAAAAGGAAACCGTTTATTAACATTCCCTGTAGATTTATACGAAGTTGGCGAAGAACTCGTTGTTACAGCTGAACTACCAGGTATACAAAAAGAACAAATTCAAATTGAAATACAAAGTGAATACTTAAAAGTCTCTGTAAAAGAAGAAATACTTGAAGAGGCTGAAGAAGAAACATCTCATAACTATTATCGCCGAGAACGTTCCATTTCAGAAGCATCCAGATTGATTAAATTACCGTACTCCATTAATAAAAAAGCAGCGAAAGCTTCGTATCAAAATGGCGTGTTAGAAATTCGGGCACCAAAACTTCCTCAACAACATGACATTTTATCCATAGACTAGTGTAAAAAAAGAAGGGTGCTTTAATCTGCACCCTTCTTTTTATTCTGCTAATCGCTTCATATCACGTATAATGTCCTCATACGGCGTATTACTAATACCATTATACTTTTTCATTACTTTTCCGTTTTGATCAATTAAATAAAATGATGTACCATGCATAACTTGACCATTCTCAGGTTTATCTACAAGTGTTTGGAAATTATCTTTTGCAAACTTTGTAATATCTTCTAACGAATAACCTGTTAACAGGTTCCAGTTACTTGTATCTTCTGTAAACTTTTGAATAAAAGCTTTCAAGTTTTCCGGTTTATCAAGGTCAGGATCTACGCTAAATGATACAAACTGAACATCTAATTTCTCTTCCTTCGCCATTTTCTGTAATTTTGCCATATTAGCAGTCATTGGCGGACAAACTGTTTGACAGTTTGTGAACATAAAATCTGCAACCCAAACTTTCCCTTTTAAATCTTTTGTACCAAATGGTTTTCCATCTTGATTAGTAAATTGGAAAGTTTCTAAATCCCAATTTAATGGTTTACGAAGCTTTGAACCTGATCCACTACATCCAGCAAGTACAAAGAGACAAACTACAACCATAAGACCAATTATTTTTTGATAACGCTTCATTTATAAACCTCTTTTCTCTATCCTAAATTTAAATAGGTTATGTTTATCATAACAAAAGTTAACACTACGAGAAAATTGTTTACTACATTTGTTCACGAAATCGTACGAATTTACGTATGTTACTTCTTTATTTCAAGCGAATCACTAGACAAAATATATTTTTTCACTATTATTTCTCTAAATAGAAGTTGCAAAACTAATTTTGTTGTTACTTTTGTAAATAGATCCCCCTATTTTTTAACAATTCCTTAAACATTCATCCATGTTATACACTGTATTCCTTAACAACATTTCGGTACAATACAATTACAACGATTTTAAATGAGGTGATGTTCATGGCAAAGCGCTATGAAAATATGGATAATGTTAGCACAAAAAAATCAATTCGCTCTTTTATACGCTGGCGTAAAGAACGAAAGCAAAACAAAAAAGATTTTTCTTTCTTAGTAGAACAATCACCTGTTAAACAAAGTGCATTTTTGCAAAGTAATGTTGAAAAAACGACTGTCACATGGATTGGGCATTCCACTTTTCTTATCCAAACGAATGGACTTAATATATTAACGGATCCAGTATGGGCCAATAAATTAAAGCTAGTCCCAAGACTTACAGAACCTGGACTTTCTATAAAAGAACTACCTAAAATTGATATTGTTCTTCTTTCACATGGTCATTATGATCATTTAGATTTTTCAACACTTCGCCAACTTAACGATGACGTATTATACTTAGTACCCATTGGGCTAAAAAAATTATTTACTCGTAAAAAATTCAACAATGTAGAAGAGTATAAATGGTGGGAAAGTACGACTATTAATGATGTTTCCTTTCACTTCGTACCCGCTCAGCACTGGACGAGAAGATCATTATTTGATATGAACACATCTCACTGGGGTGGATGGATTATTAAGAATGACAATATGGAGGAAACCATTTATTTTTGTGGAGACAGTGGCTATTTCCAAGGTTTCAAAGAAATTGGCAAACGCTTTTCCATTGATATTGCCCTTATGCCAATTGGAGCTTATGAACCAGAATGGTTTATGAAAATATCTCACGTTTCACCTGAAGAAGCAGTGCAAGCTTATTTAGATTTAAATGCTACACACTTTATACCCATGCATTACGGAGCTTTTGCACTCGCCGATGAAACACCTCGCGAGGCAATAACAAGGCTTCGAAATAATTGGAATTTGCGTATGTTACCGTGGGAACAACTGCATGTACTCTTTTTAGGTCAAACTTTCACCTATAATAGCGAAACACATGCTAAAAAAGTGAATAAAGAAGTTGAAACATTACATGTATAACGTAACTACTTATTTTCTATATCCAACATATAATATAGAAAATCATAAAGCGAAACTTTAATCAGTGGGTGTTTTCTATGAATGAATATTTACAGACTCGCTATATCATTAGCGGGTGTGCCTGTATAGCCCTTCTTATTTCTTACTTTCTATTCACATAAAAAAGCTACTTGAAATCAATTTCAAGTAGCTTTTTTATTACTCTGCTAAATACATAAATCCGATTGCACCCGGACCTGTATGAGTACTAATAATAGGCGTTGTAAAGAAAATTTCTGATTGAGCAAATCCACTTACTTTTTCAACAGCCGCTTTTACATTTTCAGCTAAAGGAATTGCTTTCGCATGCGGAATTGCCACAGCTTTTACAACTTTTCCAGCTGTATCTTCCTCAAATAACTTAGCTAACGTTTTTACAATTTGACCTTGGCTACGCACTTTCGTTACAGGGTTATAAACACCATCTTCAAGGCTAGCAATTGGTTTTATATTAAGCAACGAACCGATAAATGCTTTTCCTTTACCGATACGCCCACCCTTCACTAAGTTTTCTAATGTATCTACTACTACATATAAACGAGTATTCTTCCTTACTTCATCTACACGTTTTAAAATTTCTTCTAGTGAGCGTCCTTCATTTGCCATTTTCGCAGCTTCAACTACTTGATATGCTAAAGCATGTGTAATAAATTGCGAATCAACAACTGTTACTTTTGTGTCGGTCATTGATGCAGCACTATTTGCAGTTGCCACAGTACCACTCATTCCACTTGTCATATGAATGGAAAGTACTTCACTTCCATCTTCACCTAACTTGTCATACATTTCTACAAATGTACCCATTGCTGGTTGTGATGTTTTTGGTAGTTCCTCTGATCTAATCATTTCTTCAATAAATTCATCTGGTTGTAGATCAACGCGATCTAAATATGTTTGTCCATTTACAGAGATTGATAATGGTAGAACATGAATGTCATACTTCTCAATTACCTCTTGTGATAAATCTGCCGTTGAATCTGTTACAATTTTAATTTTTTGCATATTATATTCTTCCCTTTCCAATACGCTCTCCTTGTTATTATACTAGTATTCCCATTGCTTTCAACAATTTGAAACGAAATTTCATTAAATTAATTATATTTTTATATCTAAAATGAAAAAGACAGAGCTCTTAACCCTGTCCCCACTCTATATCATGCATTTTTTTCAAGAGTATTTGTTTTATATACATTTAAATAATCATTCCACTTCAAACAATTTTGTAAATATTCACGGAAAGAATACGAAAATCTTGGGTGCTTTTGTTTTTGAATTTTTGCAATAAATAATTGAAGACGAGACTGTATTAGAAACGATAATGGATGCTGCGCTTGTAGGACAGGGATTTCAAATATTTTAATACACTCCCCTGTTGAATGAGTGAAATAAAAACTTTTCGTAATCACAATATCAATCCTCTTTTTCATTGGATTTTTGAACTTCTTCTACTTTACGCTGTAACACGTTGTTTAAAGTGGCGACTCCCATCAATACAAAAGTATCCTTAGACAATCTCTGTAGTCCTTATGGTTAAAAGATTTTTACTCTATTCATCTTCACCTAATCCATCCCCCATCCTAAATTCCTAATAAGACAAGGACTCGTTATCCGTATATTGCTTAATATATTCAGTATAAACTTATAAAAGCGCAAAGTTTGTCTAAATTTTGGAGATTCTATATTTTTTTTCTTCTCTATATTGTATACGTTTATAACTAGAGTATAACAAATAAATAAAAAAAGTGCCTTTATAACGAGGCACTTTTCGACTGAATTTCTTCTTCTCTTTTCTTTTTTCGCTTACTAACAATCTTTGATAAAGCGATACTAATTTCATAAATACAAATAAGCGGTACCGCAACTAAACTATGTGATAAAAAATCTGGCGGTGATATACACGATGCAATGATAATCAATGCTACGTAAGCATACCTTCTTATTTTTATTAGAAATTCCGCCGTCAACAGTCCAATACTCGTTAAAAACATTACTACTACTGGCAATTCAAAAATTACAGCAAATGGAACTGTTAAATTAAGAACAAAATGAAAATACTTTTCTGTCGTAAACATCGTATTAAACATTTCATTACCTATCGTAGTTAAAAAATGAAATAAAAACGGCATTACAACGAAATATCCAAAGCATAAACCTGCAATAAATAATATAGACAATACCGGTATATACATTAACGTCATCTTTTGTTCATTTGGATGTAAACCCGGTTTTACAAATAACCAAATTTGTATAGCAGCAAAAGGAATTGTACAAACGATAGCAAATACTGTAGCAATCGAGAAAAAAATCCACAATACATCACTTGGACCGAGAACGGTTAATTTCATTGGTAAGTCTTTTACAAGCCAAAAATAAATATCCTTCGTAAAAGTAAACCCAACAATTAAAAATAGTACAAAGGATAACACGGTATATATTACTCGTTTGCGAAGCTCAACTATATGTTCTACTACACTCATTTCCCGATCTTCCATCTCGTTCACCACACTTAATTTATCCATTTCGAGGAAAATCCATTACATTTTTTCTTTCTTTTCCTTCTCTTGAAATGCATCATCAGTCAATTCTTTCGTTGATTTTTTGAATTCTTTTAACGTTTCCCCTAAAGCCTTTCCGATTTCCGGCAATTTTTTCGGCCCAAATAAAATAAGTACAGCTACTAAAATTAAAATTAATCCTGGAAAGCCAATATTTGAAAACATTTCTCCATCCCCTTTATTAGTAGATTCCTTGTCCTACTATTACATAATTTTATTTTGTCAAAAAAGTTTGAAAACGTCAACAAATCCATTGACTTTTATCAAAAAAATTCAAAAATATAATCAATTATACAAATTTCATTTTCTATTGCCCTTGTGTATGATATGGTAAGGGAAAAGACATATTATTTTATGATAGTAGAAAGGATTACCATTATGACTGAAAAAATGACACGAATGACACAATTTGTGAAAGAAGAAATTGCAAATGCAATTACACATGGTATCGGTGCCATTTTAAGCATCCCTGCCTTAATCATATTGATTATTCATGCCTCTAAACATGGTACCGCATCTGCTGTTGTTGCATTTACAGTTTACGGTGTAAGCATGTTCTTACTGTACTTGTTTTCGACATTGTTACATAGCATTCACCATCCAAAAGTAGAAAAATTATTTACTATACTAGATCACTCAGCCATTTATTTATTAATCGCTGGCACATATACTCCTTTTTTACTTATTACGCTTCGTGGACCATTAGGTTGGACGTTACTCGCAATTATATGGACACTAGCAATCGGGGGTATCATCTTCAAAATTTTCTTTGTACGTCGCTTTATTAAGGCATCGACGCTATGTTATATCATAATGGGATGGCTCATAATCGTTGCTATTAAACCACTTTATGAAAATCTAACTGGACATGGTTTTTCACTACTTTTAGCAGGTGGAATTTTATATTCTGTAGGAGCTATATTCTTCCTTTGGGAAAAGTTACCTTTCAACCATGCCATTTGGCATCTTTTCGTATTAGGTGGTAGTGCGATGATGTTCTTCTGCGTACTCTTTTACGTCTTACCTACGGCATAATAAAAAAGGTTTCAGCTTAATGTAAGCTGAAACCTTTTTTATTACTTATGTAATTGTGATGCGATAACATCCTGTGTATACTTCGTTAACTCTTTAATATCCATAGTCGCATACTCTTCAGGTGTAATCGGCTTAGAAATTGTTACTGTTGCACGAGCTCGCTTCATACGGTTTCCATTCGCTTCAAACATTTTATATGTCCCATCTAATGTTACAGGTAAGATTGCTACACTAGATTTTACAGCAAGATGAAAACTCCCAGCCTTAAACTCTCCAATTTCGCCACCCTTACTTCTCGTTCCTTCAGGGAAAATTACGATAGAATGCCCATTCTTCAATAGTTCAATTCCATCTTTAATCGCTTGAAGTGATTGGCGACGATCACTACGATCCATAAATACACAATTCATAAGTTCCATCCAAGTTGGTACAACTGGGAACTTTTTAATCTCTGCCTTTGAAACGAAGCCAATTGGTTTATTTAAATAACCTAGTAAAACAGGGATATCCATATTACTCTGGTGATTACTTACAACTAGTACCGGCTTGTCTTTCGGAACATTTTCAAGTCCTTTAACTTCTACTGTTCCCCCAGCTACACGTACCATTTTCTTACCAAACCAATTTGTCGTTTTGTACACAGCACTATCTTTTTCTAGTGGCGACATCGTATTTACTTGTCTTTTAAGGCGCCACATTCTTGGTGTAATCGCAATTACGATTACAATTAAATAAAAGATTTTAAAAAACGTTTGAATCATACAGAACCCCCACCTATTATCATTCCGACCTTCATTATACTAGACAAACGAAGGAAAAAGAAGAAAAAAAGTCCAAACAACAAGTGTTTGGACTTTTTAACCATTCTATATTAGAAACGTTTTGCTAATTCACGAGCATTAGCAATTGCTGCTTCTTTAATTTCTTGTGCTTTTTCAGGGTTTGCATTCATACCTTCAACTGCAATATATTCAGTTTCATTTACACCAATGAATCCTAATACTGTTTTTAAGTGATTGCGGCCGAAGTCCACAGCTGCGTATGCTCCTTCAGAATAAACGCCACCTGTTGCTTGAATGTGAAGTGCTTTTTTACCTTCTAATAAGCCAACTGGACCATTTTCAGTATACTTGAATGTTTTACCTGCAATTGCTAAGTTATCTAAGTATGCTTTTACTACTGGTGGATAGCTAAAGTTCCACATTGGAGTTACAAATACATAACGATCTGCATGCATAAATGTTTCTAAGTTTGTGTTCATTGCTGCAACTTTTTGTTGTTGAGCTTCAGTTAAAGCTTCAAATCCTTCACCTGCTGCAAATTTACCCCAAGCAGCGAATACATCTGCATCGATTGCTGGTACTGTAGTATTGAATAAATCAATTGTTACAACTTCATCTTGTGGATGTTCGTTTTTATAAGCTTCGATGAAAGCTTCCCCTACTGCCATTCCGAAAGAACCTTCTGCTGAATTTGGATTTGCTGTAATAAATAGTACTTTTGTCATTGTATTCTCTCCCTTTTATACATTTTATCTTTAATTTGAGATTTATAATTTGAAAGTAAATAACTTACCTTATGTAAGTATAATACAAAAAGTTTCGTTCGGTGTCAATAAAAAATAGCTACTTTTTTTTCGTAAGTTAATGATTTGTTTTGTTTCCTTAAAATTCAGTATACAGATATTAAGAATTCTTTCATATAAAGTGAAACTTTAATCAGCCCTCACCAATCGGACTTTTATGGGCAGCCCGCCCCCTACCTAACTTCTTTGCTTTCGCTGAATTTTGAGGTGTGGGTCTTACTGCTCATTAAAGTGGGATAAAAAGGCTAGCTCTACAAATTATAGAGCTAACCTTTTATTACATATTATTTTTGAAATACATGTTTTACTTTTTCAGCTGGAATATTACTTCCGCCTCTACCTTTTACATCTTCAATCATCATAGTAATAACCATATCTGGTGAATTTAAATCAAATGCAGCGAACCAGCCTAGTTCTTTTCCTTCAGCCTCTTTTGATACTTTTAATTCCGCTGTACCTGTTTTTCCAGCAAGAGTCATGCCATCAATTTTAGCAATTTTCCCAGTACCATCTGGATCATTAATTACTTTCGTCATAGCAGTTTTTAATATATCCTGATTGCCTTTTGAAATTACATTCTCTTTCCAAGCTTTTGGTTGCTTATCTGTTTTAATTATATATGGAGAAGGTATGTTTCCTTCATTAACAATTAGTGCGTACGTTAATGCTAGATGGAGTGGCGTCATTAATACTTGTCCTTGTCCATAACCTGTGTCTGCCATTTGAATATCATTTTTAATACCATCATTTGCGATTTTAGAAGCTGGGAACCCATATTCAATTGGTAATTTCTCATCGAATCCGAATTTTTTCGCTTCACTCATAAACTTGTCTTTTCCGATTTTCAAAGCTTCTTGTGCGAAGTAAATATTATCCGAGTATTTCATCGCCTTATCAAAATCAATCGGATTTGCATCTTTTACACGTGTTACATAATAATTACCCCAAGAAGAATCTTTTGTCCATTTTAATCCTTCAATTTTTAACTCTTCTTTTGGATCAATTGTTTTCGTTTCAAGACCGATTGCAGCTGTAATCGGCTTAAATACAGATCCTGGAACTGATAATTGTGTAAATCGATTCGTCATCGGTTTTTTCGGATCATTATTTACCGCATCACGTTGCGCTTTTGACGCCCCTCTTGTAAGGGTATTTGGGTTATAAGCTGGTGTGCTCACAAGTGCAAGTGTTTCTCCAGTCTTTGGATTAATTGCTGCACTTGATCCTACCTCATTTTTCATTTCATTATAAATTTCGCTTTGAACTGCACTGTCAATCGTTAAAGTTACATTTTCTCCATCAACAGCATCTGTTTTTGCTAAATTTTTAATTTCTTTTCCTTGTGCATCTTCTACGAAGACACGGCCACCTTTTTTACCGCGTAGCTTTTCTTCCAGTACTTGCTCTAAACCAGCTTTACCTACCGGATCATCTGCTTGATAACCTTTCTTTTGTAACGTTTTTAAATCTTCAGCATTCACTTTTCCAATATAGCCAGTAAGATGTGCGGCTTCTTCTCCTAATGGATATGAGCGAACATTTACTGGCTTTGTTGCAACACCAGGTAAATCTATGTACGTATTTTGTGTTGCTCCTTCAGGCAATATTCCAATTGGTACAAGGTAATTTGGTTTTACCCATTTAGCTGCTAGTTTTTGATCAATTTCTTCGACAGACATATTTAGTAACTTCGCTACCGTTTCTTTCGTTTGCGGAGCTGCATCCCCTAATTTTTCAGGAATCAATCCGATTTCAGAAGCTTTACCATTTACCGCAAGATATTTACCGTTACGGTCATATATTTCTCCGCGCTTCGGCTCTGTCGTTTGCATACGCACTTTACTATCTTTCGTCATACCTGGGAATATAAAATCAGGAGTCCAATCTATTTTCCAAGATTCTTTATCTCCATCCTTTTCTTTCACCATTTTTGCTTCATGGGCAAAATTGATTTTACCACCAACAGTATCCATGCTTACTTTAAAAGGAACAGGACCTTCATCTTTTTTATCTTCTTTTACTTCTCCTGCTTCCACTTTTAAGTCTTTCACTTCAATGCCAGCATAAATTTTTTCATATTTCTCAGTGAATTCTTTCTTTGAAATATCTTTTTTTGCCTTTTCTGATAATTGATCATACATTTCTGCAAATTTTTGTTTATTCCATGCTTTTGCATATGTATCAAATGCTTCTTGTGGTTTTTCTTCTTTACCACATCCGACTAACATGAATGTTAAGCAAAGAAAAAGAACCCCCCATATCTTTCTCAATCGATTCTCCTCCTCTTTCTATCTTAATACTCTTGAAAATTTTAGCATTTTTACATGCTACCATTCATTATAGCACTATCGAATCTCATCTATAAACCTATATTGATGGATACAAATAAAAAGATTGATGTGAATTTTCACATCAATCTTTTTTACTATTGTTGCTTCTCATATACGTGATAATAGTACTTATACGGATTTTTTTCATCCGTTAAACCTTTTTCAACAAAAATTTCTTTCCAATTTGTCATATCCATTTCTGGGAAGAATGTATCTCCTTCAAATGCATGATGGATTTTTGTTATATATAACTTGTCTACGTAAGGTAAAAAGAGATCATAAATTTGCGCTCCGCCAAAAATAAAGATCTCTTCTTCATTTTTGCATAGCTCAAACACTTCTTCTACAGAATGTGCTACTTCACAGCCTTCAACATGATACCCTTCATTACGAGTTACAATAATATTACGTCTTCCAGGCAGTGGTCTACCAATCGCTTCATAGTTTTTTCTTCCCATAATAAGCGAATGACCCATCGTTGTTTTCTTTACATATTGTAATTCACTCGGTAAACGCCAAGGTAAATTATTATCTTTACCAATTACTCTATTCTCGTCCATTGCGACCATAAATGAAACTATCATCTTTTCATCTCCTCTACAATTATACTGCAACCGGTGCTTTAATTGCTGGGTGTGGATCATATCCTTCAATCGTTAAATCTTCCATTTCAAAATCAAACACAGATTTCACATCTGGATTTAATGTAAGTTTCGGGAACGGACGTGGTTCACGCGCCAATTGCTTTTCTACTTGCTCAAAATGATTCGTATAAATGTGTGCATCTCCAATTGTATGAACAAATTCTCCCACTTCAAGTCCGCATTCATGTGCAATTAAATGTGTTAGTAACGAGTAACTTGCAATGTTAAATGGAATTCCAAGGAATATATCGCCACTTCTTTGATATAGCTGACAAGAAAGTTTACCGTCTGCTACATAAAACTGAAATAACGTATGACAAGGTGGTAATGCCATACTTGGTACATCTTCAGGATTCCAAGCAGATACAATTAGGCGACGTGAATCTGGCGTTTTTTTTATCATTTCAATTACATCTTTTAATTGATCAAGCGTCTCACCAGCTGTCGTTTTCCAAGCACGCCACTGCTTACCGTATACGTCTCCTAAATAACCATATTTATTTGAGAAATCATCATCTTCTAAAACGTTCTTTTTAAACAATTCCATTTGCTCATCGTACTGAACTTTAAATTCCTCATCTTGTTGTGAGCGAAGACCGAAATCAGTCATGTCAGGACCCGTATACTCGTCACTTTCTACCCAACTCTTAAATGCCCATTCATTCCAAATGTTGTTATTATGCTGCAATAAATAACGAATATTTGTATCACCTTTCATAAACCAAAGCAATTCACTTGCTACAAGGCGAAATGGCACCCTCTTTGTCGTTAATAAAGGAAAACCTTTACTTAGATCAAAACGCATTTGATAACCAAATACAGATACAGTGCCTGTCCCTGTACGATCTTCTTTTTTCGTACCATGCTCCATTACATGGCGGCATAAATTTAAGTATTCATTTTCAGCATGTTTCATATGTAGAAAAACCTTCTTTCAATCTTATATAAAATTTATCATAACATGAAAAACAGTGAATTTAATATTCATAATGAATATTAAATTTTTCTATATTAACAGAATTCTACCTCATTATATTTTTACAAAATGTAAATTTATAATCGCCTGATTCTAATTCCTTTTCAATAGTATGCTCTGCTTTCCAATTCATTTCATCTATCCGTAATGTAGCACTCGTATTAGGTGGTATGGAAACATGTAAAAAGGCTTGTTCCTTTTCCACACGCCAATCAATCTTAATTTCTCCATAAGCTGTCTCACGTTTTACTTTAATCCATTCTAAATTCGAGTCAAAATGTGGTTGTACATAAAAATGTTTATATGCAGGTTTTGTTTCATCCACTTCTAATCCAACAATATATCGGTATATCCATTCAACGATAGAACCATATGCGTAATGATTGTACGAATTCATACTATCATTCCAAAGTGTCCCATCCTCTTTCACGCCATCCCAATGTTCCCAAATCGTTGTGGCACCTTGTTTCACTTGGTATAACCATGATGGATAATCTTCATGAAATAGAAGCTTACAAGCAAGGTCATGACGGTGAAACTTGCTTAATATTAAATTTAAATACGGTGTTCCTATAAAACCTGTTGTTAAATGATTTTTATTTGCTTTTAAAAGCTCAATTAATCGATTAAATACTTTCTCCTTCACATTATCTTTCACTAGTTCAAAAAGAAGTACTAATATGTGGGCTGTTTGTGTATTTGAAATTAACCTACCATTTGGTGTAACGAATTCATTTTGAAACGCTTGAACAATATTTCCATGTAGCTCTGCATAAAACTTAGCATCTGTATTTTTACCTAAAATCTCAGCAACCTTTCGTAAAAGCGATGTAGAATACGCATAATAAGCTGTCGCAATAAAATGCTTGTCTGTTCCGCCTTCATATACATCAGGTTTCGTATCTAATGCGAGCCAATCCCCTAAATGATAGCCTGTATCCCATAAATACTCATTTTCACCTTGTGAACGTATGTAATCTATATACTTCTTCATACTGTCATATTGTTCTTTTAAAATCGATACATCTCCGTAATGTAAATAATGAACCCATGGACAAATAATTGCTGCATCGCCCCAACCGCCAGAAGTATCCAGATCAAAATCCGCTCTTTTCCCAAACGCATCTGGAATAACTAACGGCACAGCCCCATTAACATTTTGATCTAATGATAAATCTTGGAGCCATTTTTTAAAGAACAATTGCACATTCATAATTTGCGTAGCTGTCCCAATAAACATTTGTGCATCTCCTGTCCATCCAAGTCGATCATCTCGCTGGGGACAATCTGTTGGCACGTCAAAGAAGTTTCCTCTTTGAGACCATTCTACATTATGATGAAGTTGATTGATTAATGGATTAGACGTTTCAAATTTAGTCAATTTTTCCATATCTGTATGTAATACAATCCCTTCAAAATCTCCTATTTGAGGCGGCTGGGTTACCCCACTTATTTTCACATACCTAAAGCCTTGATAGGTAAAATGAGGTTCAAACATTTCCTCCTCTTCTCCTTTTGCTATATACACTATTTTTTGTTTTGCCTTGCGGAGATTTCCATTATAAAAACTACCGTCTTTATTTAATATTTCAGCATGCTGCAATTCTATCTTTTGTCCAGTATAAACATGACGGACTTTAAACCGAACCCAACCTACCATATTTTGCCCCATATCAATAAGCCATTCATGATTTGGTAGTTTTGAAATAGCGATTGGTTTTATAATTTTCATTTTATGAATCGCTTCATTTTCTTGTGCAACAATTATTTGTTTGGAATGCTCAATTACTTCAACATCTTCTAGCACTTGTTCACTTTCTTCTAGTCTAGAATCATAAACTTCTCCTTCATAAATTTCCGAATACAAAATAGGGCTTGGCGTTACTTTCCATGTTTCATCTGTTACAATTTTTTCTTTCGTTCCATCTTCATATGTTATATGTATTTGAGCAATTACTGCACGTCTTTCCCCATAATAATTACGTACATGATGCATGGTAATCGGCCCTTTATACCAGCCGTTACCTACTAGAATAGAAATATCATTTTGCCCAATCTTTAATACATGTGTTATATCATACGTTTGATACAACACTCTCTTATCATAACTTGTCCATCCTGGGGTAAAATAACAATCTCCAATATGCTCTCCATTTATAGAAGCCTCGTATAATCCTAAACTAGTGATATATAAACGTGCTTTTTTAACTAATTTTTTAATAGAAAAGCTTTTATGAAAAGACATAACTTGCGTGCGTTCTTTTTTCGCAGCAATCCAGTTTCCACTCCAATTAGCTTGCCCTTGTAAGCCAGTCTCCCAAAAAGCTACTTCTGACCAAGACGACTCTTCTTCATGATTATCCCATGCCTTCACTCGGTAAAAATAGCGTGTTTCCCTACTATATGAAAATGAATTGATTGGTATATGTAAACTTTGATCTGTTTCTACTTTTTGCGAATCAAACATTATAATCTCAAAATCTCTATCCTTCGCAACCTGCAATTGATACGCAAGTTGTTTTACATTTCGGTTATTCGACTCGAGTTGCCAACTAATTTTAACAACTTTCGAATCTATACCTATCGGATTATTTTTATTATCACAGCGCAATTTCTTTATTATTAGCACACTTCTTCACCATCTTTTCTAAATCTTAATTTAAATTAATTATAATAAAAACAAAATTCTAAATAAACAATAATTTTATTCATCCTTACAAAATTATTAACTTTCCATATTTATAAAGGTTTTTATTTTCTATTACCGAAAGTATAGTGCGGTAGAACAAAAATTATATTTGGAGGTTAGAAGTATGTCTAAAATTGAAACGCCTGTTATGACTTCTTTACAAACAACGGTTGAAAAAATGATGAAGGATTTAAACGTTCCGGGAGCTGCTGTAGCTATTATAAAAGACGGTGAAGTTATTATTTCAGAAGGATTTGGCTATCGCAATCTAGAGACAAAAGACGCTGTTACACCGAGTACTCGATTTGCAATCGGTTCCTCAACGAAAGCTTTTGGCACACTTTCATTAAGCTTGTTAGCACAGCAAAAAAAGTTTAATTGGGATGCTCCTGTCCAGTCCTATATACCTAACTTCTCTTTATCTGAACTACTTGCTAGCTCACAAGTTACAGGACGAGATTTAGCTTCTCATCGTACTGGGGTAAGTCGTCATGACGCTCTTTGGTACAGCTCTTCCTTATCTCGAAAAGATCTTGTCGAAAAAATAAAACATTTACCGCTTGATGCACCGTTTCGAACTTCATTTCTATATAACAACTTAATGTATGCGACAATTAGTTATATTGTAGAAAACATTACGAATCAAACGTGGGAGCAATACGCTACAGAACATATTTTAGAGCCTTTAAATATGAATCAAACAAACTTCTCTGTTATAGATTCACAAACTACAGATGATTATGCTTTACCTTACATTGAAAATGATGGTGAAATAAAAGAAGTTCCATTCCGTAACATCGATACCGTTGGCGCTGCTGGGTGTATTAATTCTACAATTGAAGATATGGCCAATTGGGTCCTTCTTCACTTAAAACAAGGAAAATTTAGAGAGCATGAATTAATCTCTCCTGAATTATTACAACAAATGTATACACCGCACAATTCCATTCCAGATCAACCAGTTTTATCACTTCCTGAATCTCCATTAAATAGTTACGGCCTTGGTTGGTTTATTAGCGCTTATCGTGGTAATAAGGTGATTCATCATGGTGGTAATATTGATGGATTTTCAGCGCTTGTTTCTTTCATACCAACAGAAAACATCGGCCTTGTCATTTTAACGAATGCTGGAGGCACATTACTTCCTACTTATCTCGCTAATCAAATTTATGACGAACTACTTGAATTAGAATCCATTGATTGGCATAAACGCGCTGTAGAAGATACTGAAAAAATGAAGGAAATGATGAAAGAAGCAACTGAATCCATTCCAGAACAGATGAAAGGGACTACACCTTCTCACAAATTAGAGGATTATACTGGTACTTTCGAACATCCTGCATACGGAACATTACAAGTATACAAGCGTGATGATTCATTATTTGTGCAATTCATGGAAATGGACATTCAATTAACGCATCATCATTACGACATCTTCTCTGCAAAAGTTGACTTATTCCAAATGAAGATGAATCTATTATTTGCATATGAAATGAATGTGAACGGTGAATTCCCATCCCTTCAGTTACATGTACCAGCTATGCTAAGTACTCAGCCGCTTGCATTTAAGAAAATAAAATAAATATTTTAATAGAGGGACGATAACACTTCCCTCTATTTTTCATTACAATCTCCATCCAAATAAAGGATAATACGTAAAGGATACGGAATTCTATTATTTAACTAATTAAATTATCAGGGGGAAAAGCCGTGTATACAGGAATTTTCAAAGAAATTGTTTCAATTACTCATCACGATTATTCAGGTTGTATAGATAAAAAAGGATGGGACGATCCCACTACTTATTTACAGACAATCGAGAAACTAGAGAGACAAGGAGAACTAACACCAGTACAATTCACTGAAATTGTAAATGATTACTTACTAGACTATAAAGACAATCATATGTTTTTCAAAATTATCACTAGCGATCAACCTCTTAACAATGTTGGCTTCCAAGTGAAAAGATACGAAGATCGCTTATATATTACATCTACTTCAGCTGAAAAAAGAGTAAAAAAAGGACAAGCTATCCTTGCATTAGACAATATGAAAATCCCTGATTTATTAATAAAATATAAGAAGTATTTAAATGAGAATTCATATGAACGTGAAAAATGGGGATATGTTTTATCAAAGTTTTCAAATTGTACACTTATAGATGAAAATGGATTGACCCACACAATTACTTTACAAAAGTATAAACAGAGCAAATATACACCTATATATTCATTAGAAAAATATAATAAAGATACTCTCTTAATTACTTTGACGGACTTCGCAAATGCTGAAGCTATCAATACATTATTAGACTCACACAAAGATGAGCTTAATGCTTTTCCGAATTTAATCATAGATGTGCGATTAAATCGTGGCGGGAGTGATGATACATTTTTCAACCTACTTCCTTACTTATTTGAAGACAAAGAGATTTCTCTTTTCGATTCTTCTGATACAATGCAATTAAATCATACAGAACGAAACTTTCATTTACGTATGAAAGACATGAAAATGGAAATGGAAGATTATGATTCTTTAGACGAACTTTCCAAATTATTCACTAATATGTTTATTCAAGATTTAAAAAAGAATTATAAAAAAGGATTCGTTACATTTGATACCTCTGGGTTACCAAAAGAACTTCAATCATTAAAAATACACGGACGAAAATCACCTAGTAGAGTGGTCATATTAACAGATGTTACATGTGGGAGTTCTGGCGATTCTTTTGTGGAAGTTGCAAAAAAATCATTGAAAGTAAAAGTAATAGGTCGTCCTACTGCTGGTGTAAATGATTATTCTAATTTAGCAGTAATGGAATGGGCTGATACATTCGCTCTTTACTACCCTACTTCACGACTTTCCATTATAGATAAAGGCGAAGGAATGTCCGGAATTGGTATACAACCACATATACATATCCCGTGGACTCCAGAACATATACAAGAAGATGTGGATTTAAAATTAGCATTGGAACTACTTCAAAACGAAGAATGGTAAAAAATAAAAGGCAGATGTGATTCACACCTGCCTTTTATTTTTTATATCAATTTTTTCTGGTTGAAACCAAATTGGCTTTAATAGCTCAAAGTCTTTATGATCCTCTAAAACTACAGTAAGACGCTCTAGCATATCATCTAACATATGTGGTGCTGCTTGTAATGTCCAGACAACTGAAGAGAAAACTGTCATGCCAACGTACACTGCATATAATTTCCAGAACTCCTCAGGTATTCTTCCGTTATAATATCCAGTAATTTGCCCAATCGCATATGGGATACTAATGTCTCGTGCAAATAGTGCGATTTTTACAAAATCATGAAGTGGGTCGCCCCAATCATAACCATTAAAATCAACAACACCTACATACTTCCCATCCCGTACAATTATATTTTCTAAATGAAAATCATCGTGTTGAAATCGATTTGGTCGGTTTTGTAAATACATTTCATTTTCATCGATAAACTTAATGATTTTATCATCATTTTTTATTTTTATTCCGCATGTTTTGTATGCCTCTACATATTTTTGGTGTTTTTTCATTGCTCTTTCATACCACGGAAGTATATCATTAGGAGCTTCATATGTATGCATTTTTGCTAAATCTTTTCCTGCCTCTATACCAATTTCATATTGTTCTTTTGGTAAATATGTAGGCAATAGCTTCTTCGCATCCTCCCCTTCTAAATACGAAAAAATGCCATAGCATAAACCTTCTTCTGCCAACAACCCCATTTCAATTGGTTTTTGCGCTTGCACACTACGGTTTTTCATTTCATTTAAAATTTGAAACTCTATTTTCTTTCTTTCATACTCTTTTATATCGCCCGTCCGCAATAAATATTTTTCATTATTCCCACTTGTAATGATATATTTCTTATCAGGCGAAAAACCTTTAGAAATTTCCTTAATATCCACTGCACCTTTTACTATTTGTATATTATTTTGCCATGCTGTAATTGTCTTCATGTTTATTCCCCTTACATTTCTACATTTGGTGTGTAAGCTACTTCTATAATAAACCCATTCGGATCATAAAAATCAATCGTATAGTACCCTTCCGAATAATGATTCATTTCAATCGGACCACGTATTATCTTTATTTTCGTACTAGAAAGAAACTCTGCTACCTCATCAACTACTTCTCTATGAATAGCTTGGTAACAAATATGTCTAGGACCTAGCGTCCTTATGATTTCCTCGTCTACTTCCTTTAAATATATTTCACTTTCTCCCGTACTATATGATACTTCATTTAACTTTCTCCATCCAATTATGGAAAACAACATATCGTAAAAAGAAATAGACTCCTCTAAATTCGCTACCCAAAATTCCATATGATGAATACCTGCTCGAAGTGTATTCATATTAAGAATACGCCCCTTGTACTACTTGTACAATTTCCATAGGTGTATTGACCATATAATCTGGTGCATCCTTTTTCACTGTTTCAATGACATCATATCCCCAAGATACCCATATTACATCCACCCCTGCCTTTTTACAAGCCGCTACATCTCTCTGTTCATCACCAACGTATAACATATCTTTCTCCGTTATCTTTTTCGATTTTAAAAACCTTTTAATCATTTTATCTTTACCGAACAAATTTTTAGAACAATACACTTCTTGTATATTTTCTATACCATTATTATGTAAAAATGCCCGAATGTGCTCTTCTGAGTTCGATGATATGACTGCAATTCCGTAACCTTTTTTATGTAGTTCATCTAACACTTCCTTCATCCCATGGAACAAAATAAGATCTTTTATGGCAGGTTGATACAATTTATAAAACTCCAGTGCTAATATTGGTAGTTTATACAGCGGTACATCAAGTTGTTTACATCTTTCTGGCATCGTTAATTTACGTAAATACTCAATTTCTTCTTCCCTTACCGTTTTATATCCGTGCTTTTCAGCAAGTTGATTATAAATTGGTACAAATATATTTTGTGAATCTACTAATGTGCCATCAAAGTCAAAAACAATATATTTTTGCATTGTCCTACTCCCTTTACTTCTTTTTCTAAACCTATTTTATTCAACAACATAGTCGTCTTACCCTTCTATAAACAAAAAAAAGAACAAGATTTCTCTCGTTCTTTTTAAGAAAGCCATTTTGGCGGCACATTCGTATTCCAATAAATATTTCCTAACTCATGATGTCCTGAGTACCCATCATCAAAACGGTGATAGTGGAAATTAAAATAATACCCATCTTGCGGTGGATGATCTCTTCTTACGTGGAAACGCAATAAGTCATTTCCTGTTTTCGTATCGTAAACGTGAAAAATCTTTTCATTATTTCCACCAGCTGGTTTTTGAGAAATCGCTAATGATTGTAACGAATCTTCCGGTACATCATTTGCTAGTTCAGCAATTGCCTCTTCAATCTTCGGTAATATTACATCTTTAAACTCATCTTCAATTACTGGACCAATTTTAGTGCCAAACTTTTGCATCGACTGCTTCTCTGCTTCTTGCATTGCATACGTAATAAAAGTATCGGTGGTTAACCTGTCATTCGTTTCTTCATATGTATAGGACGTACTCTCCAAATTTTGTTGCCCAGCTGTGCTCGTGGGCTTGTCCGCAGCTTTGGCATTATCAAGCAATATGGAAGGAGGCGTCACTAAACCAAATGTAAATACGGTAATTAATGCTACTAAGGTTTTTCTAAACCAATTTGGCATGTATGTTTCCTCCCCTTTCACTCATTATATTTTATATAACGGTTGTTTCCTCTATTATACAAAATGATTGTAATTTTTGCACTTTACAAATTTGTTAACGTTCACATATTTTTCACTTGAATATGAAATTGTAAGATTTCATACAATAAAAATACAACAATAATGAGGAGGAGATTCGATGACTTTAGATGTCATGTATTCCGCCGCAAGCATACTCGTTTTAGTATATTTTATTTATCAATGTGTTACCGATTAGAAAAAAGAGCCAATTTTCGGCTCTTTTTTCTATGGTAAGAATACTATCCAACCAATCCATACTATGAAAATAATCCCAGCAATTACAGCTGGTAATAAATAAAAATGCGAAAGGATAACCAATCCATATAAAAGGATTACCGGAAGTAATAAATATCGATTTACCTTCCATCTTAACAATAGTAATTTTCCTTCATCACAATATAAATGAAGAAACATTTTTTTCGTAAATTCATTCCAATAGTCGCGCGCATAACGGGAAATTGCAAATAAAGCAAAGGCAAGAATGATAGCGGCAATCCATTTCGGACTCATAATAATACTGACAGTGCTTATACATACAATTTGAATATAAAATATTCGTGCACTACTTGTACGGAAAAATTCTTTTAAAAAGGATTCAACAATACGAGCATCCTTTTTCTTTCCTAAAAACTTTTTAGAACGCGGAAATATCCACGCCTTTTTATTCGAACTACTCGGTTTAGCCGTATGACCACCAACTTGCATAATCCCGCTCGTCCAGCGCATACTTTCTTCTTTTTCTTTCTCAACTTCTTTAAAAAAGGAATTTTTATAATTCAGTTTTTCTTTTATCAATACGATAATTAGAAAAACTGTTAAACCGATACATAGTATAGAGTAAAATGGATTTTTATAAATAAAAAATAGGCTTATTCCAAAAAATGATAGACTTATAGAAAATATTACATTTTTGATAACCCATAGTAACCATCGTTTCCCCACACGCACATGAATAAATCTCGTTAATAACGACAACAGAAATCGAAATAACGTAAAGAATAGCCAAAATAATACGACTTGTATCTTCGTCACTCCAATACTTTTCATCAACACTGGTAACATCGCAACAACAACTACTACATTCGTTATTGCTATTCGAATAAACGTATATGTCATGCCATACTGGATTAATTTTTGCATGTGAGCGGGATACGAAATTAAAAATAAACTATCCGCTTGCTCAAAAAATGAGCGAACTCCTCTTGTATATGTAATCACATAAAATGCGAGTAGACCTAATCCGAAATAAACCGTTTCTCCCATCGATAATTCTTCCATCCATAGTGAACGATAATAAATCCCCATAAATATAAATGCTGGAATAATAATGTATAGCGCAACTGTCCAATCCGTTATAGAACGTATGGACTTCCATTTGCGCCCTAGTTCATAACGCAATCTTTTATAAAATTGTTGTTTAATCATGTTGTTCACGCCTTACAATTACATCAAAACAGTCTAATAATGAACTATCCGGCATTTCCGCTAACGCTTGGATAGATTCTAAATGCCCATCTGCGACTAATGTTCCTTGCGAAATGAGTAAAAATCTCTCACAAATTTTTTCAGCAGTATCTAATACATGCGTACAAAGTAAAATTCCTGCCCCGCGTTCTTTTTCTTTAAATAAATAACTTAAAAATTCTTTCGTAGCTACTGGATCTAAACCGATAAAAGGTTCATCAATGATATAAAAATCTGGTTCAGTTAAAAACGCCAAAATGAGCATCGATTTTTGTTTCATCCCTTTTGAAAACTTTGATAAATACTCATGTTTATGCTTATCCATTCGAAACATATGTAATAACTCTTCCGCTTTCCGTTCCCAGCTCCCTACTTCGTTCCCTCGAGCAGCCATTAATAATTCAATATGTTCCCAAAGCGTCAAATAATCATAATAAGTTGGATGTTCGGGCACGTATGCATACGGATTTTTCTTTTCACCAAATGATATTTCACCATTCACATTTACAAGTAACCCGAGCATCGTTTTAATCGTTGTACTTTTCCCGGCACCATTTGCGCCAATAAGAGCAACTAATTCGCCTTGCTCAATCGAAAAGGCAATATCCTGAATTGTTTTTTCACCTATTTCATATCCAGCAGAACGGATATTTACTTCTAACATACATTCCCCTTCTTTCCATTTCCAATACAAACTAGGAAAAGAATAACATATAACTATCTATATATCATTATAAAATATTTATTTTCATAGCAGGAATAAATATTTTTTAACAGAATACTTAATGTTTGATTACATTTAATTGGAGTGGATAATATGTCTTTTCAAATTCGTGAAGCTACGATAGACGATATAGATGCGCTTTGCTCTTTGACGAAAGAATTAAAAGGTTCCTCTATTTCCTATGAAGATATGAACAACCGGTTGCAATTCGTACAAATGAGCCCTTTTGATTTTTTATATGTTTATGAGGAAGAAGAAACTATATGTGGATTACTTGGGTTTCGTATACGTGAAAATTTAGAAGACGTAACTCGGTACGGGGAAATTTCAATTATTAGCGTTGATTCTACAATACGACGGAAAGGCATTGGGCAAGTATTAATGGATTACGCAGAGCAATTAGCAAAGAAGCATAATTGCATTGGCACATGGCTAGTTAGTGGAACAAAAAGAGTAGAAGCTCATCCTTTTTACAAAAAATTAGGATATGAAGTGAATGGATATCGATTTGTGAAACACTTTTAAACTACTTATAAATAGAAAGGACTAAAACTATGACAAACATCGAAGCTATTTTTATTGATCGTGATGGTACAATTGGCGGTGACACTACAATACATTATCCGGGATCTTTTACATTATTTCCGTTTACAAACGCAGCTTTGCAAAAATTAAAAGCTCAAAATATAAAAATTTTCTCTTTCACAAATCAGCCAGGTATCGCAGACGGGATAGCAACTGTTGCTGATTTCGCACAAGAATTAAAAGGTTTCGGCTTTGATGATATATATGTATGTCCTCACAAACACGGTGATGGTTGTGAATGTCGTAAACCAAGTACAGGTATGCTGCTACAAGCAGCTGAAAAACACGGGCTTGATTTAACACAATGTGCTGTAATTGGTGATCGCTGGACTGATATCGTTGCAGGAGCAAAAGTGAATGCGACAACGATTTTAGTACGAACAGGCGCTGGATACGACGCTTTACATACGTACCGAGACAAGTGGGCACATATTGAACCAAACTACATTGCAGAAAACTTTGAAGATGCGACAAATTGGCTTTTAAGTCAACTATAATGCAAATTAAAAGAGACGCCTTCAAAATGAAAGCGCCTCTTTTAATTTAATATTATTTAAAACGTTAATTCATAATGGAAATAACGATTATCTCTCAAATATCCATTTTCAGCGTATAATCGCTGTGCTGATAAATTATCAATCTCTGTTTGTAATTTTACACCTTTTGCACCATTTTCTAAGGCGAATCCTTTCGCAGCTTCTAATAATTTTTTCCCTGTTCCTGCCCCGCGCTTAGTAGCTTGTACAAATAAATCATTTAAAATCCATAATTCCTTCATCGAAATAGAAGAAAATGATGGATATAATTGTGTAAATCCAATATATTCGCCGTCTTCAACTGCCACGAAAATAACGGATTCCTTTCTCTCGATTCGATTTCGTAAAAATACTTTTGCTCCTTCTAAATCGGAATCTTGTCTATAAAACATACGATAGTTATTAAAAACTGATGCTAGTCCATCTAAATCTGCAATTGTTGCCTCATATATTCTCATTTTACTCCATTCCCCTTCCAATACTGTTTCATTATATCCGTTGCCCATTTAGGCTGTACAATTTCTTCTTTCGGCATAAACTCTTTCATTATTGGCTTTATATCCAATATAGGGGTGCCATCAATAGCATCTAACCCCTGAACAATAATTGATTTACCTTCTCTTTTCATTACCTTCACAATTGTTGCTCCTATACGATTCGGACGATTTTTTCCACGCTGTGCAAAAATACCTACTTTAGGATAATCATGATTATTTCTAGGATATCTAGCAAAATATTGAATTTGTTCATCAGTTACTTTATGAAAATAAAAAACAACTTCAATATGTGAAAAATCTTCAATCCCTTGTATACTTTCTTCTGTATACATTTCAGTTAAAGTAATATAGGATTTTACTTCTCCCCACTCATCATCTTTTATTTCCTTTCTTTCATTATGTACAAATGCGATTGGTTGAACTGAAAACACACGCATTCCCCCTTCAATGTAACCACTTACATTATAAAATATTTTCTGAATGTTTTCCACATACACGAACTAGATTACATAATATAATTATAATCTATTTTGTAAGGCGAAATGGACTGCTTCAACTGCATGTATATAAGTTGTATCGAATATTGGAACTGATACGTCTTCCTGTTTAACTAATAATCCTATTTCTGTACAACCTAATATGATTCCTTGTGCCCCTTCTTGTACTAACTCTTCTATAACTCTCTTATAATACTCTCTAGATTGTGATACTATTTTTCCTAAACACAATTCCGTATATATTACTTCATTTATCTTATCCCTATCCGTTTTCGATGGAACTGTTACTTTTATATGATTTTCTTCAATACGTGACTTATAGAAATCTTGCTCCATTGTATATTTTGTTCCAAGTAAACCAACAGTTTGAATACCTTTTCTTTTAGTTTCTTTCGCAGTTGCATCTGCGATATGTAAGACTGGAATATGAATATTCTCCTTTATTTTCTCAACTACTTTATGCATTGTATTTGTACAAATAATTATAAAATCTGCCCCTGCACTCTGTAACGAATATGCTGCATTCCCTAATACCTCTCCTGCTCCATTCCAATCTCCGTTAGATTGGAACCGTTCAATCTCTTCAAAGTCCACACTATTGATTATACATTTTGCTGAATGTAACCCTCCTAATCTCTTTTTTATTTCTTCATTTATGATTCGATAATATTCAGTAGTTGATTCCCAACTCATACCACCAATTAATCCTATTGTTTTCATAACTACTACACCTACCTCACACTATTTTTATAACCTGATTCAAACATTTTATTATGTATATTATACATAATAAAACAAGACTTTACGTTCAAAATATAAAGTCTTGTTTTAACTATTTCCAAGGAAATTTTATAAGAATATTCTGAAATTAAAACTCTAATGTTTTTATAGAATCTTCATATCGATAATGAAAACATTCTCGATACAACTGTTTAATTTCATCATAGGATGGTACTCGTGGATTATTTGCTGGACTTCCACTTTCAATTGCATCTGATGCCATTTTAGAAATAGCTTTTTCAAATTCAACCTCACCAATTCCGTATTCTTTTAAATTTGGAATACGAAGATCAAAGCAAAGTTTTTTTATTTCCCCGAGCGTGTAATCGGCTACTTCTTCATCACAATAGGAATACATATCTTTATTTAAACAGCGTCCAATTTCTGCTAGTCTTTTTACTGCACTCACTTTTGTATACTCTAAAACTGTAGGTAATAGTATTGCATTTGATATACCATGTGGTACATGAAATAACGCTCCTACTGGTCTTGACATTCCATGAACTAATGTAACAGATGCGTTTGAAAATGCAATTCCAGCTTGTAAGGAAGCAATCATCATCGCTTCTCTTGCCTCCATATTCTCTCCATCTTCATATGCAATACGTAAATATTTCATAATACTTTCAATAGCGGAAAGAGCGAGTACATCTGTAAGTGATTGTGAAACTTTAGAAATATATGCTTCGACTGCATGACATAATGCATCTATCCCTGTTGCTGCTGTAATATGAGGTGGTACAGAACGTGTTAAAATCGGATCAATAATCGCTACTTGCGGGGTAAAACTCGGATGTTTCATCATCATTTTTACATCTGTTCGTTTATTCGTAATTACTGCTACACTTGTTACTTCTGACCCAGTACCCGAAGTTGTTGGAATTGCAATGAGCGGTAGCGGATCATTGTCTATTTCCATATCCTTTTGGACATAATCTTCTACTTCTCCGCCATTTGTATATAACACCGCAACTGCTTTTGCTGCATCAATACAACTTCCACCACCAAGACCGATAATAAAATCACACTTTTCCTCTTTACAAATAGTTAACGCCTCTAACACGTGTATATTTGTAGGCTCAGCATTTACTTTATTATATGTAATAACGGTAATACCTTTTGTATTTAATTGTTGTATACAACTCTCAACATATCCTAAATTCTCCATAATTGTATCAGTTACTATAAAAGCTCTTTTTCCAAACTTCTTGGATTGTTCCCCCAGTTTTTCAAGCGAATTTCTTCCATATAATACAGACTTCGGCATACGAAATTCAGCAACTTCTTGCAAGTACTCCACCTCTTCTTTCCCTAATTAATATTTTCGTCTATAAAATATCTATTTAATAAATTCCTGTTAAAGTATAGAACGCGATAACTAAAAATACAGCAAGCGTTTTCAAAACTGTAATAGCAAATATATCTTTATAAGATTGTTTATGTGTTAACCCAGTTACTGTAAGAATAGTAATGATAGCTCCGTTATGTGGTAATGTATCCATTCCTCCTGATGCCATTGATACGATACGATGCATTACTTCTAACGGAATATCGAATTGATTAGCTGCTGCAATAAACTTATCACCCATTGCACTTAAAACGATTCCCATTCCTCCTGATGCAGAACCTGTAATGCCAGCTAAAATATTCGTCGTGACTGCTCCGTTCACTAGCGGATTGGTAAACGTGGCAGAAATGCCATCTCTCATAATCGCAAAACCTGGAAGTGCTGCGATAACACCACCGAATCCAAACTCAGCTCCTGTATTCATCGTCGCAAGTAGCGCTCCACCAATACTTGTATTCAATCCAGCTTGGAATCCTGTTACTACTCGTTTCCAATATAATAATAACGTTGTTACTATACCTATGATAAGTGCTAATTCTACTGACCAGATTCCAACTACTGCACTTAATTCTACTTTTCCAAATGCTTTCATACCAATTGCAGAAAAATCAAAACCATTCGGATACCACTTCGGTATCATAATAGTAAAAACTTTATTCATTACACCTACTAAAATAAGTGGTATAAAAGCAATTACTTGCTGCGCTCTTGTAATTTCAATATTTTTAACCAGCTGCATATCTTTTTGTTCTGCTTGTAAAGAAGCTGCCATTTCCGTATTCCCATCGTTAAAACCAAAATATCCTTCTCCAGCTGCTTTCGCCTTCTTACGTCTACTCTCTAAATATAGTAAACCTAACGTAAGTACAAAAATTGCCCCTACAATACCAAGTATCGGCGCAGCATAAATGTCTGTTTTAAAAAACGTCGTAGGTATTACGTTTTGAATTTGTGGTGATCCAGGTAGCGCATCCATCGTAAACGTGACCGCTCCAAGAACGATTGTTCCAGGAATTAAACGTTTTGGAATATTCGCTTGTCGAAACAACTTAGCTGCGAACGGATATACAGCAAACACTACTACATACACACTAACACCACTATACGTTAAAATAGCACCCATTAATACAATCGCTAATATTGTACGTTTTTCACCGACTAACTCTATAATTGTCTTTGCAATTGAGTCCGCAATCCCTGACATTTCTACTACTTTCCCAAATATTGCCCCGAGTAAAAATACAGGAAAATATAGTTTAATAAAACCTACCATTTTCTCCATAAAAATATTCGAAAAGAAAGGTAATACAAAACTAGGCTCTGTCAAAAATACCGCAAATAATGCAAATATCGGTGCAAATAAAATAACAGAAAATCCTTTATACGCTACAAACATAAGTAAACTAAGTGCTAATAATATAATAACTAGCTCCAATTATACCCCTCCTTTAAACTGAAAATTCAAACTTTTATTGATAAATTTCTATTAATCCTTTGATTCTGACATCACTCCTCTTATTCATACAAATTTTTCATGCTAAAAATGTCTAATTATACATATTCGATTACATATAAAAAATCCCTTTAAACAAAAACGATTTCATCATCATACGTTATAAAGGGATTATTAGTCTCTATATTTACTTCTTTATCAAACTATTTTCTAAACAAAGATGGTGTAGTTTTTTTACATCCTTTGCGATATGAGTCGCACCAACTTCGGTCAATTCTGTTTCACTACCATAGCCATATAAAACGCCGATTGATGCAATTTCATTATGATTCGCACCAATTATATCGTGCTTTCTATCTCCAATCATAACAATTTCTTCTTTATTAAGTTTTTCATTTGTTTGTAAAATATGAGCAATGATTGCTTCTTTTTTTATTCTCGTACCATCTAAATTACTTCCAATGATATCTTCGAAATATCCCGTTAATTGAAAATGATCTAGCACTTGTTTCGCAAATACAGTAGGCTTTGAAGTTGCTATAAATAAACGATTTCCAGTATCTTTTAATTGTTTTAAAAGATTTGGAATACCCTCGTAAACATTATTCTCCAACAATCCACGTTGCTTTAAATATTCTCTGAAATAAAAAACAGCTCGTTCAACTTCTCCTTCATTCATATTATATCTCTCTACAAATGATTGCTGGATGGGTGGACCAATAAATGAATCTAACTCGCTTATATGTAATTCTTCAATGCCGACCTTTTTTAATGCATACAATACTGAATTTACAATCCCTTCTTTCGGATCCGTTAATGTTCCATCTAAATCAAATAAATATGTTGTGTACACGTTTCAATCCCCCACTCGTTTTAATTTATAAGTAACCTATAACAGATCTCCCCTCTTTCCCTTCTATTATAATACTATCATTATCTTTTTTCTGAAAAATTACTTTTCCTATGTCACATACTTTCAGTTACAAAATGTAATAGATATGATAAAGTAAAAAAGTTACAATTATTTTAATAGAAACTGGTGAAACAAATGGCAATTACGTTAATTTTTATAATGGCTTTCACAATTGTAATCCACGCAGTTGAAACAAGCTCTTATAGTATTCGATTAGCAGGCGTTCGTTTAAAGAAGATCGCTGTTGCATTATCTGTCGTAGGAATTGTATTGCTCATTTCAAGAACGTCAAACTTACTACAAGCCTTTTTACTTGGCGGGATTGTCGATGAAGCAAAACTAGATTCTTCTATTGATTTAGAGAATATTATGCGACTCGTTCTATTATCGGCTTCTGTTGGTACGTTGCTTGCGATTATACTATATCCAACTTTGACAAAACTATTTGGATACGTCATTCAAAATTTTGAAACAGATGGTTCATTCATTCGAATGATGAAGACGAATAACATTCAAAAATTAAAGTACACAAAAAAATATGTACGGTTTCCAAAGTTCGAAATGATTCATAGGCTGCGTATCGGCGGTATTCCAAAACGTATTATGCTTATTAACATGTTTTCTACTGCTATTTATACAGCGGGGGTTCTTTCCGCATTATATGCTTCTTATTTAATTCCAGCTTTCGCAACAAAAGCCACTACAGCTTCTGGTCTTATTAATGGTTTTGCTACTATTTTATTAACAGTGCTATTAGATCCACGTATTGCTCTTTTAACAGAGCGCGCTCTTCAATCAGAAGAAGGTGCTGAAGCAATGAGTAAAATGTATGCTTGGCTAATGATTTCTAGACTTTTTGGTACATTACTAGCTCAACTGTTATTCATACCAGGTGCTTACTGGATTAAATGGATTATAAAGCTTATGAATTAATGCACTCTCTAAAAAAGAAGGTGAGATATCAAATGAAAATACAAACAGAGCAAGATATAGTTCGCTTAATAGAAAACGACGAATGGATGATGAATGTATTACAAATAGCAAAATCACTAGAATTACCTGATTGGTGGATTTGTGCCGGATTTATTCGTTCTAAAATTTGGGATACTTTACATAACTATGAAGCTAAAACGACTATGCCTGATGTTGATGTGATTTATTATGATAGTCTACATAAAGATGAGATATACGAACAATCATTAGAAACGAAATTAATGAATATGGATGCTACTATTCCTTGGTCTGTAAAGAATCAAGCTCGTATGCATGTAGTAAATAATATGCCACCGTATTCTTCTTCTGTTGATGCTATTTCTAAATTCCCTGAAACAGCAACGGCGTTAGGAGTTACATTAGACGAAAAAAACAAAGTTATATTAACAGCTCCGTGCGGCATTGAAGATGTTCTTTCCTTACAAGTGAGACCAACAGCTCATTTTCTGGAATCGAAAGAGCGTATACATATGTACAAAAACAGAGTTATTAAAAAGAACTGGCAAAGTAATTGGCCCAACATTACAATCACATATCCATAAATTAAAAAGGATGCTTCTCATTTATAGAAGCACCCTTTTCTTCATTTCAAAAAATGTATGACTGTTTCTGCGAATCTATCTGCTTCCTCATAATGAGGTGAATGACCGCTCTCTTCAAATACAATATACTTGCCGTTTCGAGCATCTTTATTAAATATTTCAATTTGTTTTTCACACGTTACTACATCATGTTTTCCTACAATTAATAACATTGGATTTTGTACATCTTTTATTTTTCGTAATAATGAAGTATGAAATGCTCCTTCTAATTTTAATTTATCAAAATGAATCTTGGAGCGATTTGAAAATTCTTCCCACTCTTCATCACTATATAAACTCTCGTCTGTCACATCTTCCTTATAATTGTAAAGTTCCATTCTTTTTTCTTCTAATTCATCACTTAATCTTATATAAGCTTCTAACAACTCTTCTGAACTCGCATTGCTAGATGAATAAGCAAAAGACTCTTCTGCTACTTCTTCTTTTCCATACTTTTTTAATAAATACCCTGTCTTTTGCAACAAAGCCCTGCTTGTTAATGCAAAATCAAAAGTTGGCCCTTCAAATATTATTTTCTCAATTGAACTTGGATATATCGACGCATATAGCAATGCTACATATCCACCGAAAGAGTGTCCAATTATAGACCACTTTTCAATTTGTAATGATTTTCTTAATTCCTCACAGTCTTCAATCAAATCATTTAATCCAAAAGCTTCGTCTTCAGTAATTTCTTCTGAGCGACAACCCCCTCTTTGATCTATCATAATTACATATAAAGAATTTTTTAAACGTTCTGCTTGATGAAATGAAAAATCATAGCAACTTTCCCCTGGTCCACCATGCAAGTATAGAACTGGCTTATTTTTAGGATTTCCATGTGTTTCAACGTATAGCTTTTTGCCTCTAATATGCATGTATTTCCCTGCTTCTATCAAATTCCCCTTTATGATCATCACCTTCTTTTTTTACTGAATATTATAACATCTACTGTTAAATAATCCCTATTACATTTAAAAAGACGATAATGATTGCGAGCGGTGCTACAAATCGAAGTAAAAACGCCCAACAAGTAAATACTTTCTTTCCATAATTACCACCTACAAAAAACTCTGCTTCTAATACCTTCTTTTCCATTTTAAATGAAACGAAAATACTAATAAATAGTGCACCAAGTGGCATTAATATATTACTAGATAAGAAGTCTACTGCATCAAAAATATTCTTTCCGAAAATCGTAATATCACTCCATACTCCAAATGATAACGCTGATGGTATACCTACTAAGAAAATGCAGAAACCGATCATCCATGATAACTTTGTTCTTCTTTCTTGTTCGCCATTTGCTAATGCTGAAACAACTGTCTCTAATAGTGAAAATGCCGATGTTAATGTCGCAAATGTAAATAGTGCAAGGAATACTGTTAAGAAAAACCCACCAAATGGAATTTGACTAAATACTGATGGTAATACGATAAATAGTAATCCAGGCCCTTCTGTTGGTTCCATTCCTAATGAAAATACAGCTGGAAAAATAGCAAGACCCGCAAATAATGAAACAAATAAATTCAACCCAACGATTGTTATTGCTGATTTTGGTAAACTTTCTTTTTTATTTAAATAGGAACTATACGTGACCATAATGGAGATCCCGATACTAATCGCAAAGAAAGATTGCCCCATTGCGAACAAAATACTTTCTGAAGTAATCTTTGAGAAGTCTGGTTGTAAGAAAAACTTCACACCTTTCATTGCATTATCAAGTGTTAATGAGCGAACAATAAGAGCGACAAATAAAACGAACAACGCTGGCAACATATATTTACTTGCTTTTTCAATTCCGTTTTGTACACCTTTTGATACAACCCAAATCGTAATGAACATAAAAGCGAAATGTCCCATAATTGCCCAAACGGGATTTCCAATTGTTTCAGTAAATAATGAACCGTAATTTTGTCCTGGAGTAATAAGTTGTCCCGTTACTCCTCTGAATAAATAAATTAACACCCATCCACCTACAACACTATAAAACGAAAGTAGTATAAAACACGTTCCGACGCCAAGGCGTCCAATCCAGTGCCACCCTGTATTTGGTGCAATACTTTTAAATGCGCCAATTGCTTGTTTCTGTGTACTGCGTCCAATCATAAATTCAGCTATAAGTAGTGGTAGTCCAATTAATACTGTAAATAATATAAAAATTAAAAAGAATGCTCCTCCCCCGCTCTTGCCGGCGATATAAGGAAACTTCCATATTGCGCCAAGTCCAATTGCCGATCCGGCTGCAGCCATTATAAAACCTAATTTCGAAGTCCATTGCTCCGTTTGTTTCATCTTATTTTCCTCCCAATTAAATCTTTTTATATAAATAAACAAATTTTATGAACCTATCCAAATAAACCCTCCATTTCTTTTTCTATAAAATAAAAAATGGCTCAGCATCTCTTTATATAAAGAGACGCTAAGCCATTTACTTAACGCGGTACCACCCTTATTGATTCCATTATGAATCCACCTTAGTAGTAATCGTTTGATTACAAACCTAATATCGAAGGTTAACCGTTAAGATTTACTAAGAATGTGATTCTGTTCCACCTTACTGCTCCTAGGCGAGTTCAGGATGTCATTTGACTATGTCACACCAACCCATAGCTCTCTGTACAAATATACGACCTTACTACTCCTATTCAACACATTTTAATATTTAGAATATATTTTCTTTTGAAATTAATATGAAGTATATCTGTTATATTTGTAACTGTCAAGGGATATATTAAAATTTAATGAGAAATCCTTTTTTATTTTTCATTATCCTTCGTCATCAGTACCTTCTTCTTGATCATCGTCATCTTGTTGTTGTGATGACTCCCTTTGTTGAATAGCGTTATTTACCGTTGTAGTAGACATAACTTCACCTCTTATTATATGTATTCTTACATCACCCGTTAAAACGTACTTTACGATGATTTTAAAAAATAATACAATCCCTCTACTATCGTCATACACTGCACATAGCCATTACAATCTATAAAAATTTAACAATTAATGCACTTATAAAATTATTATTCTCTTTTAAACTTTCACGTTATAACACAAAAAAGCACTTGTTGCCTTTCATAGACAATCAAGTGCTTTAAGCTCATATGTTTTTTAAGTAACATTAAATTTATAAGTTTTATAGTAACAATATGACACCTTTTATATATCATGACAACTACTACGTTAAAACTTACAAGTTAGTACGAGTTCGTTAGTTTAATATATATTCCATGTGTTTAGATTCAGCACCCAGTAAAATGTCATCTCACCAAAGCTCGTACCTCTTTTTCTATTCTATCATTGCACATAGTACTCCATGATTGTACAACCATCATGGAGTTTATTCTTCCAAATAGCCATTTCTTTTTCTACCCACTTCTCATATATGCTTATGCATGTTTACGTTAAACCACTACAAGCTTTTATCATATATGGTATTGCACTCAATTTTTTGTATCTTCAAGATTTTTAAGATGCTTTTCTAAGTATTTTTTCCCTGAATTACTTTTAGGCATAAGACCAAGATGTTCATATTCCCAAATAATCATTCTCTCGTGGGAATTTTCATCTGAAAGGTCATCATAATTAAAGTCAATATTAAACTTTCCTGTATTATCAAAAATCATAGTGAAATTTGTCCAAGCTTCTTGATCATTATCAACAAACTCCTTCTTCATTCTCTTAATACAATCTAACAAACGATGCCACTTCTTAAAATATTCTTCTTCTGGGACATTAAAGAGTTCAAAAATACTATGACTGTAAATAGGAGTACTATTCTCTTCAGGGTAGTAATAAAAATATGACTCTTGAGCACCTTCCCCAACCTCACCATACAGATAAACCTTAAACCACTTCTCTGGAATTGTATCAATTACAACCTCTGCTATTTCATTGTATAACTTGCTTAATTTTTCATCATTCATCTAATTTTCCTCCTGGTACATTATCAAAATTCTTTAATCTCCATCTATCTTCATCACCAATTTTATATCTAATAACAAAACTGTCTGGACGTTTTGAATTCCCGCTATAATTCGGCGTTATTTTCACCCTAACTTTATCACCATCATTAAGAGCATTAGCCCATTCATTCTCTAGTTTTTTCCATTCTCCTCTGTTTAAGTTACTATTCATTGGAACTAAATTATCCATATTACCAGAGCCTTTAAATATAGTTGCAATTAAATGTCCGCCGTCATCATCATCCAAACGGTCATTCCCACCTACCACTCTCTGAGCGTAGTTATTCCGCTTACCATCACCTAATTGAAGGCTACCCTCGCAACTTGCAACACGCCCTTGACTATCTGTTGTATATGTATATCCTTCTTTACTTGTATACTCAACATTTGGCTTTAATATCTTTTTACGTTTTTCCCTAGCATATTGTTCTCCATAGTTTACTTTTGCAGGTCCTTCACCCGTACCCTTAACAACCTTACTCTCCATATACTGATAAGCCTCTTTCAGAGAATACTGTCCTCCTCCTGAGACATTTCCTACTCCAGCCATGGCGAAGCCTTTTCCCTCGCC
Organism: Bacillus sp. BD59S; assembly: GCF_007363175.1. Classification (NCBI taxonomy): domain Bacteria; kingdom Bacillati; phylum Bacillota; class Bacilli; order Caryophanales; family Bacillaceae; genus Bacillus; species Bacillus sp. BD59S. The sequence goes on along the minus strand of NZ_CP034686.1, from coordinate 1,957,443 downwards.
TGGGATCCATTTGTATTCCAGTAATGTTTTTACTGCGTGCTGGATCTTTTCATTCCCCTGCAAGAAGGTTGTTTTTACGGTTGTGGCACCTTTGTTCCATAGACTTCCGATTTTGTCGGCAAATCCTTTTGCTGTGGAGGCTACAAAGTTTACACCTTCTGTTACTTTGTGGTTGGCTGTTTTTATGCCATCGACAGCTGCTTTTTAGTACCTATTTTTCACTTTTTATAATCTCAAGCTAATATTAACTTTATCTTTATTATATATCATTTTTATACTGAGACGAAAAAAGCACTTGTTGCCTTTAATTTACAAACAAGCGCTTTAAGTTCATATGTTTTTAAGTAGCATAAATTTGTAAATCCTGCAGTAAAAGTATGAAACCTTTTGTATGTCATAAAAACTACTACGTTAAAACTTACGAGTTTGTACGAGTTCATTAGTTTCATATACATTCCATGTATTTATATTTATCGCCATATAAAATGTCATCTCGTCTAAGCTCGTACTTCTTTTTCTATTCTATCATTGCACATAGTACTCCATAACATGTTTTAAATTAATTACAGCAATACTTTGTCACTCCTGTATGCAAATGCTATTATACAAATAGATGCTAAAACTTTCATGCGTTATTAATTCAGTTTAAATATATCTATTACTATAAATTTTTTAAAGTTTATTATTTTTCACTTCCTCAAACCACTCATCAGCAATATGGCTAGCTGTTTTAACTTCATCATTCGTATATACTAAATCATACTTATATTGAGCTTTAAACTTGCCACTATGAACATCATATATCAATTTCATCTCAGTTGGCATGTCACGCTCATATTCTTTGCATAATTCTTCAATTTTCTCAATATCTTCACATATAATGCGTAATACCATAGACTGTCTTTTAGTAGAAACATCATATCTTTCGTCTTCATCTTCCAATGCATCATTTACTTTATGACGTTCTACATACTTATTGTTAATGCAATAAAAGAAACTTCCCGAAATAATTCCTTCCTCACGCGAAGCATAAACGTACACCTTATCCGCCCTATCTTCAACATATTCCATACATATAGATATCATATCTGCTTGCAATTCACTAAATTTATCTTCAAATTCTTTCATACTACTTTTTCACTCCTTAAATCAATTTTTAATAACTCTGAAGTCCGCCTTACCATCAATCGAGTAATTAACTATAAATTCCTTTGGACGCATATCATTGCCATGATAAATTATTTCAACATCAACTGTTACTTCTTTAGGCGGTTTTTCTTTCAAAGCTGCAGCCCATTCATTTTCAATTTTCTTATACTGCTTCATATTAACATCAGATAATTGCGAAACTAAATTGTCAATTTTAGGTGATCCTCCAAATCTATCACCAGCCAAATGTCCTGCGTGATCTTGCCCTTTTACTTTTCCTAGTGTATTTTTGCTATGTGATAATCTCTTCTCTCTTTCAGTTAATTGTAACTTATCTGTTTCAAATTTTTCAATTCTCCCAAGATTATCTGTTTCGTAAAAGTAATCATACTCTCCCGTTTTATACCTAATATCAGGCTTTAACCTATTTTTTCTTCCATTTGTAAACTGTTTCCCTTTGTCCACAAATGTTTTAACTTCACTTACAGTACTACCTTTACCCGTACCCTATGTTGTAATCTTAAACTCTCACAATAAAAAAACAAACCATATAAAACCTTATTAAACTACTTCCTTCTCTTGTACTACCGGCAATTCATATGCTGTTTTATGTTTCATCATTCCATAAACAATGTTTACAAGCCTTCTCATAATACATACCAATGCTTGTCCTTTTGTTTTGCCTTCTTTTAGTTTCTTTTGATAGTATGCATGAAACACCGGATTCCGTGGCGTCTTACTTCCTTTTGCTACTTGTACTTGCTGTACTGCCAAATTATAAAATAAAGCGTGTAACGCCCTGTTTCCTTGTTTGCTCTTATGTACTTTACCTTTCCCACCAGAACCAAAGTAAACAGGCGCAATCCCCGCAAATCGTGCTAATTTGTTGGCATTCGGAAATCGCCTTACATCTCCAATTTCTGCTATTAATGCTGATGCCGTCACAAGTTCTATTCCCGGCATCGTCTCTAATTGATAATCTAGTAGATTTACTAGCTGTTTTAATTCTCTTTCGATGTATTTCATTTCCTGCTTTTTAAATGCAATGTCCCTCGCAATACTTCTTACTAAAAAGTCTCGTGTCTCTTGATACTCTTTCATTGTTTGTCCATCTTCTTTTACAAGTTTTAATATGTCGCTTGCTTTCTTTACTGAACATGTATTGTTGCTAACATCCAATAAAAAAGCTGTTAATTGCTTTATATTTGCCCCCTCTAAACAAGAGGGTGACGGATATTGCTGCCAAAACGCTAATGCTGTTTTTCCATCTAACTCTGAGAAAAACTTTTTATAACTTGGATAATGGTGGTTTAATTGAATATGTAATTGGTTCTTTAATGCACTTTGTGCTTTTACTAATGCATTCCTTCTTGAAACCAATTGTTGTATCGACCAAAATAAATCGTTTGGCTTTGCATCTGGCAATTGATTAAATTTGTTTACCAATATGCGTGTCACACATTCCGCATCCCAACTATCATTTTTTTGTATCATCACTTGGCTCTTTCGTTCTAAAAATGATAAAGCTGGATTTACTTCTTTCACTACTTGTTCATGATCTACTAAATATTTCGCTAACGCTCTTCCGTAACCACCAACATCTTCTAAACCAAATACAACTGATATACCATCACTCACATATGTCTCTACTTCTAATAAAAACTTTGAAAATGCAGATGGTTTATTATCAAATTGTATTTCTCCTAATTTCTCTTGCCAACAATTAATAATAACAGCCGTATGCTGCTCCTTATGTAAATCTACTCCTACATACAAGTAGTTTTGTCTATTATGCATAACTCATCCCTCTATTCAATGATTTAGTCATATATAAAAATGTCGGCAACCTTAGTTCGAGCGTTCATCTTCCGATGCGCATAGGTACGCAAGCCTATCCATTTTCATCACTCTAGTAGTATGTATAGTAAAATGAGCTAATTTTTTAAGTGAGTTTATAAAATAATTGCTGGATGTTTCCCATTTGTCTGTATTTGACCATATGTGTATATCCCTCGATAAAAGCTCTCCCGGTCTAACATGCGTTTCACTTGTACTTTCGTAAACCGTTTCCCTTTCTCTGTACGATAGCCTTCTGCATTCAGTCGTCCTGCCAATTGAGTCAGCGACCACTGCCTAAAAAAGTGTCGTAACTCAAATAGTCTACGTACAACCACTGCTTTTTCTGCATCTACTTCTAACACTTTTTGTCCTTTCTTGACTGTGTAACCAAACATCACACCGCCACCCGCATATCCACCTTGTTCCGCCTTCTTCTTTCTGCCTCTACTCAGCTTCAATGCAATTTCGAGACGTTGATATTGGTCTAGTAGTTCTAACATGCCATTTACTAAAAAATCATTTGGGTCCTGTGTATATATACTGTAATTGGATTGATCAATTGCTTTCACATCAACCTCATGTTTCTTTAGTTCTCGTTGTATTAACACTTTTGCCATATCAGAGCGCCATAACCGAGATGTATTTAGTACAATCACGTGGCTCACTTGTTGATACGCCAAATCTGACAATAATTCTTGTAAGCCTTCACGTTCAATTGTTAATCCATCTTCATCTACTGTCGCTCCGCTTAACCCTTTATCTTCGTATATGTGGAGCAATTGTAGTTTATTTTCAGTGCAGTACCGTTCAATTTCTTCTACTTGATACGTTAGGCTATACCCTTCACGCACTTGTCCTTCTGTTGAAACTCGTACATAACCAACAACTTTCTCCCCCATATCAAACTCCCTCCCGTTACAGCAATTAAAGTCCCTGTAACGTCTACCCATTTTTTGCGGATAACATGTGCATAACGTCCATCCGTTAAAACGTACTTTACGATGATTTCAAAAAATAACACAAGCTTTTATTTTCCCCTCTACTATCGTCATACACTGTTCACAGCCATTACAATCTATAAAAATTAACAATTAATGCACTTATAAAATTATAATGCGCCTACTAATTTCTATCCTTAAACGCAAAAAAGCACTCATTGCCTTTAGTCGACAATCAAGTGCTTTAAGTTCATATGTTTTTAAGTAGCATAAATTTGTAAGTTTTGTAGTAACAGTATGACACCTTTTACATGTCATGACAACTACTACGTTAAAACTTACGAGTTTGTACGAGTTCGTTAGTTTCGTATACATTCCGTGTGTTTATATTCATCCCCCAGTAAAATGTCATCTCGCCTAAGATCGTACCTCGTTTTCTTATTCTATCATTGCACATAGTACTCTATGATGGTACAACCATCATGAAGTATGTATTTTCAAACACACTATTATTTTTTCCTATCCACTTCACATATATTTTGTTTTCCATAGATTATAGTTAAAGCTTATATCCGTAAAAATATTTTTGTCCCTTTTCCCAGTTTTCACTTGAAAGTTCGTTTATATAGTCAATAAAATCTTTATAATTACTTGCACTAATAATAGTGTTGTAATCCGCAGGTACTCTTTTACCAGTCCAAATTGATAATAAAGATGGTATTAATTCCATTTTTAATTGCTCCTCATTATTAGCAGCAATCATAACCCGCTGAATCAATTTTTTAGCTAAGTCTCCAGGAAAAGCTAAATTCTGTTGAAAATAATAACTATTTGTATCCTTCTCCTGACAATACTTAAAATAAAAATTTCCAATTTCATCTATAGTTGCATCTTCACCAATTTGATCTTCAAAATTAATAAAGGAATCAATAGAGTCTCTTATAATAGTAGCTGTATCACTGAATTCCTCCCACTCTTCAAGTAAAGCCAATAAATATGGAATTACCTCAAGAGAAAGTGAGGTTGTGGCTGCTGATGCAAAAGTGTCTACTGTTTCTTCAGTTACCTCACTAAGAAAACGGAGATTATTTGAATCCCTTAAGTCTTCATGTGTTGCGACAGATAAAAATACTCTAATACATAAATTCAGAACCGCTTCATCTTTAGTCTGATTCATTAATTGAACTAATAGTGGTTTTTGAGTAAAATCCCCCGTTTTAAATAATTCTATTAAGTTAAATAAAACTTCCGTTTCTGTTAAAGATTTTAAAATTTTTTCTTTTATTTCCGATTTAGCTAAAATTGTTTTTTCTCCAAACCATATACTATTCATAAGATTTCTCGTTTCTCCCATAAATGCACCTACTTTCATTAAATTATCTCTTTCCATTTTCTCGTTGCCATTTCAGAACTTTATTTTGAAAAACAGTAACCTCAGTATGTTGTGGATTATTACCAAATACAATAATCCCATTTTCATTCTCATGTATTTTTAGTACCTTAGCATTTTCTTTACCATAACCCATTTCATGATAAAAATCCAAATTCAAATCATCAATTTGCTCTCGACGAATAGTCGATTCTCCTGTATTCTTTATATTTGAACTTACATTCTCTCCCCCAAAAGATAAACCTTGTACATGGTGACCTTTTTCAAGTTCCCCTCTTCTAACCAACGCTTGATAGTCTGCTCTTGCTTCCTTTAGTTCTTTCCCCTTTACTATTGTAGATTCATCAGGATTAGGATACCAATCAGGGTTAGTTTCGTGTAATTTTTTTGCCTCATCATAATAAGGTCCATAAACATCCTTACTCGAAGAATTATTACCCGTACCCTTAACAACCTTACTCGCCATATACTGATAAGCCTCTTTCAGAGAATACTGTCCTCCTCCTGAGACATTTCCTACTCCAGCCATGGCGAAGCCTTTTCCCTCGCCTGGGATCCATTTGTATTCCAGTAATGTTTTTACTGCGTGTTACTGCGTGCTGGATCTTTTCATTCCCCTGCAAGAAGGTTGTTTTTACGGTTGTGGCACCTTTGTTCCATAGACTTCCGATTTTGTCGGCAAATCCTTTTGCTGTGGAGGCTACAAAGTTTACACCCTCTTTTACTTTGTGGCTGGCTGTTTTTATGCCATCGACAGCTGCTTTTCCAGCTTTTCCGGCTACCATTGTTACGCCTTCGCCTAATTTTTTTCCCGCTTTTACAATCGTCTTCCCAAAACTAGAAGCGACATACTTTATTCCTTTTCCAGCAAGACTTGCCACTTTTCCAACAGGAACAAAGTTTAGGAGCGTCCATCCTGCGGCAATGAGTCTTTCTTTTGTTGATAATTCTTTTCCTGTAATAGGGTCTTTACCGGTAACTGCACGAATTGCATCATTTACTCCGATGAATTCAGCTGCTCCTTCTATTCCCTTTTCCCACCATGATTTTTCATTTTTCTTTTCTTTTTTATGGGCTTCTTTCAATTTTTCATTTTGTTTCTTTTGATATTCTTCATCAGCTTGACGAAACTTTTGAGCGATACGCCGTAATTCTTTTTCTGTAACTTGTAAGTTACGTATGTAAGATTCCATGAGTCTCATTGATCTCATATATTCCCCATAAAAATGTTGACTCGTTGCTCCTTGCCATTGCATTTGAATACTAAACATAGATTGATTGAGATTTTGTTGTATGGTCTGGCTGTGTGTTTGCATCTCTGATATGTTTTTGGCAATTTGTTCGAGTTGTTCAGGTTTGACCTTAATTTCCAAACCTTCTCCCACCTTCCTCTATTTTATACCAAAAAGAAATAGAACTGCATCAATTTTTACTTATTCCCTTTAGAAAAAATATCAAAGATACTGTTATCACAAATCGCTTCAATTTCTTCCTTTACAAATAGTTTTTGAAATTTTGTTCCTGGGTTTAATATTACATTTGCCTCTAAATCTATCGTCTTTAATAATTCAACTGCATTCATAGAGACATACGGACATTCTTCTGGAATAACCATTTCTAAATGTTTCAAATCAGAATACAGTGGTAACATTAATCCTTCTTCCATTTCAAAATAATGAATTTGCAATTGTGTATTTTCAGTTGAAATCAAATTTCCTTCTTCATCTACAGTTGTATCGCCCTCTACCGAAGCAACAACGTACAAATTTGATTTCTGTAATATCTCATAAAAACGAACTCTTTTTTCTTCATTCTGTAAAGCCTCCACTAACGCCTCATCTAATGGACAAATTTCTAGTAAACTCATTGAATTTCACTCCTTATGCGAAATAATTTCGCCATCTTACTCAAAATAAGATGGCGAATATTAAATCTAATTATTTTTTAACGTTCATAGATTTAATTGTTTCTACATTCTCTTTTGCTTGTTTCGTTATTTCTCCATTAATAGCATTTGCATATTTATCACGACTTAAAAATTCAAAACATTTATATGCATTATTCATGTCAGTTGCGGACATATATCCTGCACCTTTATTCAACATTTTTAGAGCTACCGTATTCATCCATTCTTTTGCATCTGCTTCTGGATATCCTAATTCCATAGAACGATAAGTTAATTCAATTGCTGAAGCTAAATCTTCAATCGTATCTTTATTACCGCTTACCTTTGCAGCTTCAAATGTACTCAAATACTCAATTGCCGCTTTTACCCCGTCTTTAATTCCTAATTCTTCGATACCTGGTGTTTTATATAAAATTTGATAGTTGTTTAACGCTGATTTATATTGCGTTTTTTCTAACTGTTTTGCTTCTTTAATTACAAGACCAGCAACATTAGAAAATCCTGTTTTGTCAACAACACCGCGTGAAGCTGCTTGACCATAATAATGTAAAGCATTATAAAGGCTCGTTTGTCCTTCTTTATTTGCTTCATCACCTGCTAATTGCACAAGCTGAATTCCCTCCATTTTTTTGGATGCATTATCAATCATATTCATACCACTAATTTGACCAATCGTTTTATCAATATCTTTTAACTGTGCAAGTAATGTGTATGATGGTAATAATGTTTTACCTACTTCACTTTGCCATCCTGTCGTTCCATTTATTTTATTCCATTCATTTTCTGTATCTATCCATAATTTATTCGCATAATTAACCATTTCTTCTCTTGAACGTTCCAATGGGTGCTTTGTACGAATTGCATTTGCAATGTTTAATACCGCTGTATAATATTCTCCATTATTTGCAGCATCGTTTGCTTTTCTTTCAAACATTAGCGGCATTAATAATTTATGAGATTCATCTTGAACAGATTTTTCTACTCTTGCCGTATTTGCTAATAAATTCGCTTTATTTATAGCATCTTCGACTTTAGAATTAGAATCTTTAATTTGTCCACGAAGTCCCTCTACAGCCGCACTAAATTGCTGTTCTAATTTTTCTTTTTGTTCTCCTGTTGCACCGTCAATATACTTATTTGCTAATAGTAAAGCATTTTCATATTGTGGATTCGCTGGATTTAAATAGGTTTCTATTTGCTCGATTTCTTGACTAAATGGTTCAGATTTCACTTGTGCTTTTTGAGTACTTGAATCGATATTACTTGTTTTCTCGTTATTTTTGTCACCTTCAGTCTTTGCATCTTTTTGGTTTTTCTCAATTGCTGTACTTGTTACCTCATTTTCTTCTGTAACTACTTTTTCTTCATTACTACTAGTATTTTCTTTTACCGGTCTTGCATTTTCTTTTGTTTTAGTTGTAGACTGCACTACTGAGGTTTGGATATTAAGTTTCTGTAATTCTTCTTGTAATAGCTTGTTGAAAATCTCTTCTACATCTTGATTCGCTTTTTCTACTAATGCAGGATCTACACTTTCAAATACTGATGTAACTAAATAAAATTTACTTAATGCTTGTTCTAAAGATGCTACATCCCCTGTATTTGACCACTCTCTTTTTTCTTTTGTTGCTGTTTGATAAACTTTTTCTGCTACAGATTTAATATAATCCTTCTTATTTTCACCTAAATATCTTTGTAGCTCTTCTGGAGTGGTAACCGATTCATTCAGTACGTTCATTTGATTACGTAAATAGAATAGCGCTCTCTCATTTGAATATTCACCACTTGTAAGAATTTGTTCTACATTATCTAATGCTAACTTATGTTCTGCTATCGATTTTGATTTTGATGGTGTATTCAATTGGCTAACGAGCGTCCAGTCTTCTTTTTTACTATAGTAGTTCGTTAAATTATTTAATGCATTTTCATCTAGTTCTTTTTGACTCGTATAAAAATCATTAAAGAAAACAGATGAGTAATATTTTCCATTTCCAGCGTACCACTCAACTAAAATGTCACCCGTTTTTGGTGATACTGTAATTGTTGGGTGTGTTGGTTCTGGATCTGGATCTGGTTTTGGATCTGGTTTTGGATCTGGTTTTGGATCTGGTTTTGGATCTGGTTTTGGATCTGGTTTTGGATCTGGCTTTGGATCTGGCTTTGGATCCGGCTTTGGATCCGGCGTTGTGTCTGGTTTTATATCCGGTTTTGCATCTGATTTTATACCAGTCTCTAGCTTTTGCCCATCACCTTCTTGTACATTTGGTTGCTGTTTATTATCATTCGACTTTCCCGGTTCCGCCACAGGTCCCCCCATATTAGATGGCAAATCTAACTTTTGTGGAGTCGGTGCATCTGATAATTTGATTTGTGGATCTTTCTTTTCCACCGATACTTCATCTGGTTTATACGTCACTGGTGTAATTGGTGATTTATTATTCCCAATTAAGTCTGCTAAATTAATAGTTGGTTTTTCGCCGGGTTTTTCATCTTTTTTTGCAGGATCAGCGACTAAATTTGGGAACATAGACTGTAAATCGCCCCCCGTAATACGATCATCTTTTTTCTCTTCTGTATTACTTGCTAGTTTTACTTGTTCTTTTCCTGCTGTCTTAAAGCCTTTGTCATACACAAGATATCCTGATGTTCCTAGTAATGCTACCGACATTACTGATATAGCGACTTTTTTCCCTAAGTTATTATTGTTTTCCTCCATGTCCTTTTCCCCTTTTCCTATCTTTATTGAATCCAACCGTTTGTTTTCATTTCTGTTAGCTTTTCTTGCGCGGCTTTTACTTCAGATTCATTTTCATTTGCTTGCACTGTTTTTCTTAAGAAACGACTTGCTTCCTCGTATTTTTTCTGTTTAATTTTAAACATCCCGAATGCAAAATTTACATGCGGATTTTCATCGTTTTGTGCGTATGCTTCTGTGAAAAGCTTCTCTGCTTCATTTCCTTGTCCCACTTTATCGTATAAAATCCCTATATTTACAAGCGTATTTATGTCGCGTGTTCCACTGCTGACAACTCTATTGTAAGCTTCTAACGCTTGCTGATATGCAGCAGTACTCTTTGCACCATCTCGCGTTTCATAAAATTGACCCGCTTCGTAATACACAATTCCAAGTTGATTTAACAACTCAATATTTTTCACATCTTTTTGAATCGCTACTTGTAAAATGTGAGATGCTTGTTGATAATTCATTTCTTTCTTCGCACTATCAATTAAATTTGTTTTATTCCAAAGCACATATAAATTTGAAAGTTCAATTGTATATATCGGATTCTTTGAATCTTGCATAATCGCTTCTTTAAAGAAAGATTCTGCTTTGTCTAACTGTACTGTTGCGGTTGATAGTTGACCTTTTAAATACGAAACAATTGCCTTATCCTCATTTGTTTTCGTACTCATTTTGACAATAACATCTTCCGCTTTTTCAAATTCTTTCATTTTCATATGACTTACAGCTAAATCTCGCATTGCATCTTTTTTGTATGGTTCAATTCCCTTTGCATTATTCGCTAGCGCTTGTTCAAAATTTTGCACTGCTTCTTGATATTTCCCAATTCGGAAATTCGCTGAGGCTAATAGATAAGCAGCTTCATTATTTTCTTTATCTATTTCTCTATCTTTTATTAGCTTTGTAATATAATCGATTGCAATTTTATTTTTTCCTTCAGCAACGTAAATCGTTGCTAATTGGAGATAAGCCTCGTCTTTACCCTTCACAACAATTGCCTGTCCAACAGCTTCTTCTGCTTTTGTATATTTTTTATCAGCATAAGCTTGTCGTGCTTGTTCCATAAACTTTTGATATTTCGCGTTTGTTGTATAGAAATAAAACAACGTCGAACCACCTATTACAACAACTGCAGTTGAGCCAATAATCAAAATTCGCTTCTTATTCTTTTTCCACCATGTAGAAAAAGCCGATGGTTCACTTTGTTCATGCGCTATTGTAAGTGGTTGATTTGATGCTTTTGCATTTAAAATCTCATCATCTATATCATATTCCACTTGTTTTTTCGTTTGTTTCCGGCTCTGTAGAATACTGTTTGGAACTGTAATTGTAGCTGCCACTTCTTGCTGCGACTCTGTTCCTTGCTCTTCTTCTATCTCTTTAATAATGCTTGCAATTTCCTGTTTTAACGCCTGATCAATGTTTGGAAATTGTACGATTCGTGAATAGACGAAACAAGCAAATGCTGCATTGTTTTCTCGTTCCAATTCAGTAGCTAATTCCAAATAATGTTGTAGGACCATTTTATTATTTATTTCAGGCTCTTGACTCTCCATAGTTTGAATGATATATGCGAGTTCTTTTTGCAGAGCTGTTGATGGATTGAGTGAATTGAAAATTATTTTATATTCATATAATGCCGCTTGTTTAAATCCTCTCTCTTCTAATAATCTTGCAATTTCCAAACATTTTGATACAAAAAGAGAGTGTTCTTCTGCTGACTGCCTTTCCGCATCAATTTTTATTCTTTCTCTCACGCTATTAAATACATCGTACCACTGTGCAAAGCTTGGGCATTCTGCGAAAGAATTACTACTCCATGCCTGCTTAAATAATTTTGCAATTTCCTCGTTCCATTGATTATGTAATACTTGTTGAAGTAACGTATATCTTTCACATTCTGTCTGCATTTCTTCCGTTTTAAAGTAACTTGCATCCGTCCATTTTTTATTTCGAACCTCTTCACTACACCAACTTAATATTTCTCCTAATAAAATAGCACCAGCAAATCGATCGGCTTCTTTTTGCCATACTCCACTTGTCAAATACTTTGGTGCGTAACCCGCTGAACCTGCTGGCAATAATGAAGGTCTTTTCGTTTTTGGGCCATACATTTGCTCAACGTCAACGAGTTCGATATAGTGTTGGCCTTCAATTGGATTTTCACTTAAGAAAGGTATGAGTATGTTGCTAGACGATAAATCATTATGAGCAACTTCATTTTCCTCCATCATTTTAAGTGTTGTAAGAAATGCTTCTGCAATAAAGAAGCATTGTTCTTTTGATAACATTCGTTGTTCTTGTAAAATATCAGCCCAAGTTGGACCTTCAATCCAAGGCATTACAATACTATTAGCAAGATCTTCTGATTTTTCGATAGCAGATGTATGTTCTTCTTTAGTAACGATATAGCGTGAACATACTTTCAGACCCACTAAGGAAGAAAGTGGCTTCAAAAATGCTAGTTGATGTTTTTCCTCACGATAGCGTTCCTTAAAAACTTTTAATGCAATTCGTTCTACACCATTTTCCTGTTGTAATTGATAAACGGTTCCTTGCCTTCCCTCTTGGCCATAGGGCATTTCAATACCAATTACAGCTGGGTGTTTCTCAAAACGATAAACATCTTTATTAAGACTAATTTTTTCTCCTACTTCTGGTCGGAATCCCATTTTATCCCCTTACTCTCGTATAACAATTTTTCAAAAAAAGACCAGGAACAATAGCTCCTGGTCTTTTGCAATTGTTCTATTCTTAGTATGCGTTATCTGTGTTACGGAATTTATCAGCGATACGTTTTAAATCTGTTGAAATACCTTCTAAAATTGGAATGTATTGTTGCATTGCTTGTTTAGATTGGATAAATTCTCCACGGAACTTCGCTTGTGTTGCCCCAGCCCATTGTCCTTCTAAACTATTAATATCGCCTTCAAGTCTATTAATTTGACTTTGTGCTTCTCCTGCTGCGTTTTTAAAGTTTCCTGCGATTCTTTCCAGTTCTTCTGGTGTGATTTTAATTTCTGCCATCTTAATAATTTCCCCTTTCAAATCATAAATGATACAACAATTAGATTATAAACTATATTCATACAATTTTTAAAGGGTTAAATTACAAAAATATTCTATTTTATAGTAATTTAACCCTATTTTAATATTATTTCACTTTTAATTCAGACCATTTCAAACTAATTTTATCTGTCATCCTACGAAGTAAATGTAACGGTGTATATGCACATTTTATTTTTATTGGCTTTCTACGTATGCAATATCCATCCCCACTTAATAATTCTTGATCCATTTCAGTATGTGGCAGTTTCATATTAAAGAAATACACATCGTTATTTTGTGTCGTTCCCAATAAATAACCAATACTTCTCTTTCTAATTTCCGCAAACCATTTTTCATGAGAATAGCTATTTAAACTAGACGTTGTAGCAGCTGTCATAAAGTGAATCCCTTTATTTTTACAATTTTGGACTATTAGTTCCATTTTATTTTTCGCCTCATAATCAGTAGATAATATAGTTAACATTTGATCGATATCATCAATCGCAATGATTATTCTCTTATATGGAATCTCCACTGTTGCGTTTGGATCTATAGAAGGCATTATTGGTTCTCTATTATTTATTAGCTCTAACAATTCATCTAACATTTCTTTTAATTGCATACCATCTGTAACTTTCTTCTTCACATGAGGTAAATCTCCAAGGGCTAATAAGCCTGTAGGTCTTTCACCAAGGTCTACTAAGTATAGCTCAACCTTTTCAGGAGAGTATTGGTATGTAGTAGTGAATAGAAGTGTTTGTAATAACGATGTTTTTCCACCTTCTATTCTTCCTCCAATAAATATATGACTCATTTCATCTAAAGAAAAACTTTGCAAACGAATATCCTCTGTTTCTATACCTGCTGAAATATGAGCCCTTTCTAATTTTTCAATCATATGTTCTACAAATATTTCTTTAGGTACCATTGGAATCTCTTTTGCTTTTTCACCGCTCCATTCTCTATTCATTTTTTGAATAATTGTTTTTAATTGTTGAGAGTACTCAAGTTCACTTTCACCAATAAACGGCAATGCTGCTTGGAATAATTCCGGCGGTTGCCCTTTCATTAATCCACGGCCAACAGGAACTTCAATTAATGGGAATTTAGGTCTGCCTACTAAGTTATGGTATTCTGTTCCATCTTGCAATTCAAATGTAAGTGCCATCGGTATATTATTACGAACACGATCGAACATATCAATTGTTTGATTCAGAGAGAAATAGAAATAAACTCCGTATGTACTTGATTCACGCAATAATAATTCTAATACTTCATTTTCTTTCTCGAATTCATTTTTGAATCTTATATAACCATCTACCATTACTACTATAGCTGGTATTTTCTTTTCTACCATTCGGTTATACATAGAGAATGACTTTGCACCGATATTAGAAAAACTCTCTTTTCTATGCGTGATTTCCTTCTTTAAAAATCCAAATAGACGTTTCATTTTCTCATTTTCGCCTTCTTGTATAATCCCGCCTATATGAGGTAAGTCTCTAAAATCTAAGAACATTCGACCAAAATCAATAACATAGAAATTCACTTCTTCTGGTGTGTGCGATACAGCTAAGGACATAATAATTGTTTGCAACATCGTCGTTTTCCCTGTACCTGGCATACCATAAATATTTAAATGCCCTTCTTGTAAATCTAACTTCAGAGGAAATTGTGCTTGATTTGCAACATCATCAATTAATCCTACTGTTACTTGTAAATATTCTTTCGGTTTATTCCACTCAGCAATTGTCCAATTTTCCATAGCATAAAATTCTTTTAACAATAATTTTTCCGGTAATGGATCCAGCCAAGGTCCTGGTAATGCTTTAATATTTTCTTTTTCTGATACGCTCTGTACATATTGAATAAAAGCTTGTAATTGCTTTGGACTATTTGTCATTGGTTTTGGACGCTTTTTCACTTTTATTCTTTCACCGGAAAGCTTCACTTCTGTAAAGTCAACAATATCAAGAACTTTCTCTTCATCTGGATTATAAGGTGCTCCACTCCATGCAGATTGGAATAATTCCAATACTTCATTGCTACCAACTTGAAGATATCCTCGCCCTGGTACATTGATTTTAGATGCATCTGGAATCTTTAACATTTCACGACTATCCGCGTCATCTTGTACACGTAAACAAATTCGAAAACGTGAGTTACTCCAAATCTTGTCATTTACAACCCCTGAAGGTTTTTGAGTTGCTAATAATAAGTGAACTCCTAATGTCCTTCCTATTGCAGCGACACTAATTAGCTCGTCCATAAATTCTGGTTGTTCCTTTTTCATTTGAGCAAACTCATCAATAACAATAAATAAATGTGGTAAAGGTTCTTTTTCACGCCAGCTTGTTTCATAATATTCATCTAGATGCTGAACATTTCCAGCTTGAATGAATAATTTTTGTCTCCGTTCTAGTTCTGCCTTTAATGAAATTCTGGCACGCTCAATTAAGTTCGGGTTCTCTAAGTTCGTAATAGATGCAATAATATGCGGTAATCCCGCAAATGTGTTTGACATCCCACCACCTTTATAATCGATAAGCATAAATGCCATCTCATGAGGGTGATAGGTTGCTGCTAACGCTGCTATTATAGACTGAATTACTTCACTTTTTCCTGATCCTGTTGTACCAGCCATTAGACCGTGTGGACCATGCCCTTTTTTCTCTATTTTATCGTGGATATTTAGAAAAACAGGTTTACTTCCTTCTCTTACACCAATTGGAACCGGTAATGAAGTCGGATATCGATTTTCTTTCCATCTCTCTAGCACTTGTAGCTCTTCCATATTTTTAGCTTGAAACAAGTCTAAAAATGTTAATACTTTCGGAATGTTGGCTGCTGTAGAACTTTTCATTCGAATTGGAGCAATGCTTCGCGCTCCTAGTTCACATCGCTCGAATGAAAGTCGATCTACTTTAAAACTAGCACGCGTTGTTCCACTATTTTCAGCTGAACTTGAAAACGTTTCTACTAACTCACCATTTTCTCCATTTAAGCTTATTACAAGATCACATTCCATCGGTAAGCGTTCCTTTTGTTCCGCAAAAATAAATGTAGAAGCTCCTACACTTTCACCTTCTCTAAGTAACATTGGAGTTAAAGGATCATCTTCTAAAAACTCTCTCGCTGATAAGAAAAATACATACATCGGAATTAAAGGAACTTTTGCATCTGCTTGCGCAGAGGAATTATAGATTCTACGCATATTAAGTGGGGTAAATAGTACTTCAGCTAGTTTCTGTGCATCCTGTTGATTTTCAGATAAAAAGCGCATACTTCTCTGTTCATCCCATACGTGAGGAAGCCACCTCATCCAATCCCACTGCTTTTTCTCCTTCTCATGATAAAATGCTGCTATTTTCACTTCATTTGGTGCATGATGCGTCATAATTTGCGTCGTTACAATTCGAATAAAGTTTAGTCTATCTTCTTTATTTCCGACTACACCAATTACATCATTTTTTTTCAAAGAAATTGAAATATGTCCATTCGGTATCGTATTGAAATCCCTTTTCACATTTTGTGCTTCTGTAACTAATGGGTCTTCTTCATAACCTTTCTGCTCAGGCACCTTCAATTCTACAAGGAATGGTCTTTCTCCAGTTCCAATACGAATATCTAAAAAGTCCGGACTTTCAGGTGTTCTCTCCCATAAATTACTTTCCCGATTTTCAATTCTTTGTACACTTTTTAATGGACTTGGATTTTGTGTAATTAAATATTTTGCTTGTTCAACCTTTAACGTATCTAATTCCACTCGATGCTTTTGAATTTGCTCTAAATATCTTGTTTGTAATTGTTCAACCATTTGACGATGTTCTTTCTTTTTACGGAAATGCCCCATCGTTGTAATTATATATGATCCCAACATCGGAATACTTGAAACCATCATTAATGGCATATAACTTGCATTCATCTTCATAAATTTCATCATTACAAAATATAATACTAATGTTAAAACCGTCATCATTGCAGGCATTAACATTGTTTCAATTGAAAACTTCGGCTCCTCCGGTATATTCGGTGGATCATGAATAATAACATCCCCTGTTGGTATATCTACTTTCACACGCGGAGAGCGTTGAAAATACGGTGATTTTTGCACAAAACATTTCTCCTTCCCCATCCAAAAACTATTACTCAATGATTTTCCATACATAATCTTCTTCACTAGAAGACATATCTTGTTTAACAGGTTCATTATAAACTTCTTCTGCTGGCATCATTTCAAAAGAAGGGATAATTGCTCCTTTTTTATGTAGCATTACATATTGTCCATCCCACACATCATTATCGCGCAACGTTTCATCATTTCGAATAGAATGCCATTCTTCTTTATCTTTTGTCACTCTAATTTCATACATACCGCTCAATGTTTCATCTATTTTTTCATGATGTAAAATTGCTTCAATAATTTGTACCGCTTTTACGTCATTTGGAATTGCAATATCAATTTCTTCATTTGTCTGTTTTATGTATGTCACAATAATCTCTTCCACGTTTATTCACCTTTTTTCCATCGTGTTTATTACCAAGAAACATCTAAAAATGAAATATCATCGCTTGTCGGAGAGTTCTGTGCCCTCTCAATTTCTTTTAACACTTCCTCAACGTTATACTGCTTAAGCAGCGTAAGTCCGTCTGAGTGAATAACTATCCGATTCGCTTCTTGTCTAGATAATGTCTTTGAAAAAACCGCCAATTCCCCACCAATAATGCCTCGCCGTGTAGACCATCTTTTCTCTATATTTCTCTCAAACTTCATTACATTCGAACAATTCTCTTTATCTTGAAACAATTGTACAAAGGAATCGCCATGTGTAACTATCGTTATTTGTACTTTATCTTGATTTGGAATAAGTTCTATTTTCCCACCAATAAACATAGCTTCACTACCTTGTTTTCGCTTTTCCTCCAAGACATCGCGAAGTAACCACGGTGTTTGTTCTGGCAATCGAAATGCATTCACTTCCTCTGAAGCTTCTTCTATCCAATTATTTAACTGTTCATTTAATAATGTAGCAATATCCAGTCCACTTCCTTGACATGTATCAAACAAGTTTACTAACTTCATACCAAGAAATTCTGCAGCAATTTCACCATGAAAAGACAGCCCTACACCATCACATAACGCAAATATGAAACTAGTTCCATTATCTTGAAATGCTAGGAAGTCTTGTCCACCCTCATTTAAATCCTGCGTTTCCTTTGCTCTTACATAGCTATATCGATATGTAAAATGTTTCATTTTCTTTTCTTGCAATACCGTTTCTTTCTTTTGCGAGAGGATATATTTCACCATACTCCCCCCTCCTATCGAACCGGCGTTGCGGCAGACATTTGAAATCCAAGTGATACTAAGTCAGCATTTGTCCCAGGAAACATCATCACAGCACCATCTGCAATATGAAACCCATGTTCCGTCATCATCTCACGATAGCTTTGAGGGATAGGTGATGAAAGTCTTTGCAACTTTGCACCATATTCATCTGTAATCTCTGTATTTGGCATAATCCCTTCCCACTTCTTTATATTAGAAATTTGCTCTTGCATAATTTCATCTGAAATAAAAATATTTTCAATTAGTACGTTTCCATCAGGTACAGACATATTCATAATTCTTCGTACAATTAATTCTGGATCTTCACCAGTTGAAGCACCATCTGTCATATGACAAACAACAGGGGCTGGTCCATCTTGTAAATTTGGTAATTCCTTTTGCAATAACTTCTCCACTACAGAGAAAGCTTTTGCTGTATCAGTTAAACGATGCGTTTGAATTTTTTCTAATGGGCGCAGTCTTGCTACCTCATCTATTGTTTTCACACCACCCAATAAATCAAAAACATGATCGCTATAGGCTAAAATAGATAACTTATACCTTGGAAGCAGGCGACTACCTTTTGTTGAACGAAATACCATTTGGCGAATCGCTAAAGAAAGAGCATCCGTTACAATATCAATTCTTCTTTTTTCTTCTCCTCCTGCATCCATCATTTGGTTCATTGATGCGCTTACATCAAGAAGATAAATTATATAAGCTGGTGTTTGTTGTGTTGCTTGAGTTTGATATAACATGTTTCATACCCTTCCATACATTATTATATGAACTTTTTTTATATTCATATTTCATTATAACTTATGAATTTTCTTTTTCTCAATTCATTATAAAATGTTCTTAATATAATTTACATATTTTCACACAAAAAATATTATTATTCTCTTCCACTTTTATTAAAATGCAAAGTACCCTTCTATACTATAGAAGGGTACTCATGTTATGGTATAAGACGCGTACAATCTCTTGGAAAAGCACTCGCTTCTCTCACATTCGATAATTCTAAAAATTTATATACAACTCTCTCTAATCCAATTCCAAAACCACCGTGCGGGGGACAACCGTATCGGAATGTATTTAAATAAGATTGAAATTTATCTGGATGTAATCCTTTTTCTTTAAAGGAAGTTAGTAACATTTCATAATTATGAATTCGCTGTGCCCCTGATGTTATTTCTAATCCTTTATATAGTAAGTCGAACGAATCAGTAATAGATGGATTCTCGTTATTCGGCATCGTATACATCGGTCTCGCTTCTTTCGGATAATGTGTAATGAAAACAAATTCACTCTTATATGTTTCCTTCACATATTTCCCTAGTAACTTCTCACCTTCTGTATCTAAATCCCCAATTGGCGATTCTTTCCGATACTTAATTTTCAAAATTTCTTGTGCTTGTAACAATGTAATTTTCGGTATTTCTGTAATAACAGGTACTTCTATTTGTAATAGTTGTAGTTCTTTCTCACAGTTTTTTGCTACTTGTTGAAACATATATCGTAATACATCCGTTTCTAATTGCATCACTTCATGAAAATCATTTATAAAGCCAATCTCTACGTCTAACGATATATATTCATTTAAATGACGGGAAGAATTGTGATGTTCCGCTCTATATACAGGCGCAATTTCAAACACACGTTCTAATCCTCCCGCTACCATCATTTGCTTATAAAACTGTGGTGATTGAGCTAAATACGCTTCTTTTTGGAAGTATGGCAACTTAAAAACATTTGCTCCTCCTTCTGCTCCTTGCGAAACAATTTTTGGAGTAAATATACGTGTGAAATCGTTCTCTATAAGGAATTCACTAAAGCTCTGGACGAGCGTAGATTTCACTTTAAATATAGCCGCGGTTCGCTCATGTCTTAATGATAATACCCGTTCATTCAGTAGTTGATCTAAGCCAACTTGTAACTTCTTTTTATTTATTTCAAATGGAAGTGGTTCTGCACCATTTAATATTTTCACTTCGTGAGCAAGCACTTCAATCCCTAATTCTGTTTTCGAAGTCTCTACTATTTGGCCTACGACTTGAACAACACTCTCCACATCTACTTTAAATCCAGCTAGCTCGTTTTCTAATACGCATTGCATAACCCCTGATCGATCCCTTATTAATAAAAAACTAACATTACCTAGATGACGAATCTTTTTTACCCATCCTTGAAGTAATACAACTTTTCCGCTTTGCTTTGTACATTCTTTTGTGAGTGAACGCTTCATTACATTTCCCTCCAGTAAATTTATATTTATTTACGTTATTGTTATCATCGTCATCATCCACGGTCACTCACCTCCCTTCAAAGAATACAAAAATCCGCCCCTATAAATAGGGACGGATTTTTCCGCGGTACCACCCAAATTGTCATAATGACCATCTTAGCCCTGATAACGGTAGGTACCGTTTGCTTTTACTAATTATCACGTTCAAAGCAACACTCACAGGTGTCTTTCCATCATGCGGTATCGCAATCTTCTCAGCAACCGATTGCTCTCTGTAGACCTTTGCATCATGTACTTTTCCTGATCATCACTTTTTATATTTACAGAGTATTCTATCTCTTTGTTTTATAAAACGCAAGTCTTTTTAAATATATTTTGATTTTTCAAATCCACTTTTGTACAATCTCCTCTAAAGCCATTCCACGTGAGCCTTTTAATAATACAACATCATTTTGCGTTATAATTTTTAATACTTCCTCTGCTATCTTGGCTTTGTTATTAAATGACCGTACTTTTCCTATAGCATATTTCTTACTTGCTTCTTCCGCTACAATTTCAGCTAACTCTCCATAAGTAAATACATATTGAATGCTCTCTTCATTTAACATTTTACCAATTTCTCTATGATATGTTTTAGCATTCTTTCCTAACTCCAACATATCCCCAATCACTATCATTTTTTTCTCATAGGCATTTAATTTCTGTAACGTTTCAATTGCAGCCTTCATTGAGGAGGGACTTGCATTCCATGCATCGTTAATAATTGTAAAACCTGTTTTAGCGGTTAAAAACTGAAAGCGCATTTGTGTAATATTTATTTGCTGCAATGCTTCTTGTATCTTTTCTATAGGGACATTGTAAAATTCCCCTACAGCAATTCCAACGATCGCATTTAAAATATTATGCTTTCCATGTAAAGGAACATCATACTTCACTTTTGTTGAATCATTTAATTTAAAGTGAACACCATATTCATCTAATTGTACACTATTGGGATACAAATCATTTGTGTCTTTTTCACCAAACGATTTACATTCTATACCTAACATATTATTATTTCGAGAAAGTAATGGCTCATCACCATTATACAGAAACAGTCCATCGTCATTTAATCCATCTACAATTTCAAATTTAGCCTTCGCAATCTCTTCCCGTGACCCAAGCGTTTCTAAGTGTGACTGTCCAATCATTGTAATGATCGCTACATCTGGCTGTGCTATTCGTGATAAATTTCGAATTTGTCCTTTTTCACTCATTCCCATCTCAAGTATTAAAAACTCTGTATCTCGTTTCATCTCTAAAATTGTTAACGGTAAACCGATTTGACTATTAAAATTACCTTTTGTTTTATGCACTTTATAAGTTGAACTTAAAATGCTTCCTATTATATCTTTTACCGTAGTCTTGCCATTACTACCTGTAATTCCGATTACTTTTACATTTATCCCTCTTCGATAAAATTGTGCCAATTGTTGCAAAGCAAACAAAGTGTCATCTACAAATATAATTGGAATCCCTTTTGGCGGAGTACCGTAAGACTTTTTCCATAAGGAAGCGACAGCTCCATTATCCATTGCCTCTTTCACATACTCATGCCCATCTTTCACCCTAATGATTGGAACGAATACATTTCCTTCTTTCATATTTTTGGAATCTATGCAGACACCATGCATCTCTATAAGATGAAACGATTTTTGTAATCCTTCTCCATTTACTACTTCTTCAAGTTTTTTCAAATTCATTTGAATCAAAGTATCACCTTTTTCCATTGAATTACATATTTACTGTTTTATTTACAAATATTAATAAAAATTTTATAGCGAGGTGTGTATATGCAAAAAGCGATTAGTTTCTTTCTCCTATTGTTTTGCCTAATTGTAGTAAACGAAACGTACGCCTATTCACCAAAATCTTTACCAATCTCTCAAAACACTGATCAATGGCAAGTGAATATTGATAAACCGAAAAAAACAAACAAGAATATGCTTCAAGCTAAAAAAGATGAATTTCAAACGTATCAATTTTCAGTGAAAAATGTTGGAAACAGTGAAGTATATAACGTACATGTCGAAGTGTTCCGCAACGAGCCAAAAACAAAAACGAAATATGAACTCTTTTCCCTAAAGGAAAGCCGTTTAGCAAGTGGAAAAACTGGATTTGAACATGCTAATTTTCCAGTTGCTACAAAAGCGGATGAAGTTGATGTAATTATTACTTGGCAAGAACACCCTTTCCGCTCCATGCGAAATGGTCAAAAAGTGGAGTCTAGAAAATTTAAAGAGCATTTTGTTTTTAAAGACGAAAAAAAATAAATGAAATGCGAATAAATTCACATTATCATTCATATAGCTTACTTTACTAGTACCAGTTCTAAGGCAAATTAAAAAGTCGTGGCTTATACATGCCACGACTTTTTATATTAATTCGTACTAATTCCTCTCGCTGCCCAAATACGATCGATATCAGCGGCATGTTGTCCGCCATATAAAAGAGCATCCGCTTGCTTAATTGCTTTTGCTCCATCACTGAATTTAGAGTTTGGTGTTAACGACCAGTGCGATTGTAAAATAATTTTCGTTGCAACATCACGACCAAATGCTTGCGCCATCTCATATTGTCCTTGAGCCCAAATTTCTCCATCATCATGTACTTCATTCGTAATATCTTTCGGATACACTTTATTATTATCTAATCGGCGTAAGCACGTTGGATCTGAACTAGAATAAGCAGTCGCATCCCATTCTCCAACACATGCTTTTCCGTAGCCTGTTGTCGATACTGCATCTTCATACGTAGCACCTAAGAAATCACCAAATCCTTCTCCCATCGCTCCGCCTTCTGCAGAACTACCGAAGCCAGGAACTTGGTTATCTTGAATTGAATGCCCATATTCATGTGCGATAATACCTGCATCTTCTGCATCATCTACTCCGCCAGTACCAAAGGTTAAAGCTTTCGTTGTCGGAGAATAAAATGAGTTGTCCGCCGTTGTTCCATTCACATTCACTTTAATAGAGCGATTATTAATATTTTTAAAACCTAGACTTTGAATGTAACGTTGTAAAGTATCAATATGATAATACGACATCACATCTTCAAAGCTATCATTTGCACGTGTATAGTTAAATTGTAAGTTTGTAGATTTCGTTTTTGCTTTTGAGGAAATCGTTACATACTCTCCAATTAAAAATCCTGTCCCATCTAAACCTTTTAACGTAACAGTCTTTAATTGGTTCGTTAATGCTGTTGAATCTGCATCATTGTTATCTTTTAAACCTACTTTACTACCGCTAGATACGACTGGATTAGGTAAAAATACTTTTCCTGATCCTTCTGCTTTACGGTTTATATCAACTTTTTTAATTAACTTTCCATTTTCTGCATCAATAAATGTTTCCCATGCACCAAACGGATTATTAGAATGGACTACAACTTTGTATACTGGACGAGCAATTCCCTCTTCAACAATATATCCAAATTCTTTCTCTGTAGGAGCCCATAAGTTTTGTTCACTTACTTCTCCAACATACGCCATTGATTTTTGTATTGCATCTTTTTCACTAATTTTTGTAGTAGCTTCCTTCACACCTTTAACAGATTGATAATCAGAAACAGCAAGTACTCCCTTTCCCTCTCCGTTAAGAGTAACTGTAATTTGTTTCGAAAATACAGGCGCACCATTCACAACTTGTTGGAATCTAACATATGAAGCTACTGACGTTTCTGTTGTAGAAATATATTGTAAGTCTGAAAGGTCTGCTTTTAATCCATACTGCGCAGCATTTTCTTTTAAATATTCTGTTGCTTTTTTCTGCGGCGAATAAGCTTCTAGCTTTACTTGCTGTTGTTTTTCCAATGCCGAAACTGTAGAAATTGTCCCCATTACTAACGGCACAGTCATTGCCATTGCCACCATTTTTTTATTAAACATAGAACCACTCCCCCTAATAAAGTAGCTCAACCTTATCCCATTACCACTAGGCAATCATTCCCCACAAAATGGGGGGATAAAAATTGAATCTACGAGTAATTCTCTATGAACATTTCTATTACCTTTCCATTTAGGGTGAGTGAAATTTTCTCAATATTTATGTGTAAAGTGAAAACAATACTTTAGAAAGAAATTTTCTTGAGGTCCTATCGAATCGATTATGAAAAAATTAGCCGGATAAATATCTATCATACAAAAAAGGAAGTTGGAATGATTCCAACTTCCTTTTCTTTACTTAGTCGCGCTTAATTTAATACGAACTTTCGTCTCACCTAAAGATAGTTCATCATCTTCATTCGTTAAGTGACCAAATGTAAATTGTTTAACGAGTAAGTTTTCTTCCAACAACTCTTTATGATTCGTTAACGTTTGCTGCAGTTCTTCCTCTGTATCAAGAATTACATCTACTCGTAAATTAACAGGTAAATTCAGCTGCTTACGATATTCTTGAACGGCGCGAATGAATTCACGTGCTACCCCTTCTTGTAGCAATTCTTCCGTTACATTCGTATCTAACATTACTGTATATTGTCCGTTAGTTGTATTAGAAAATCCTGATTTCGCAACTTTCTCTACTACTACATCTTCAGCTGTTACCACTACTTCTTCTCCTAATGCACCTTCGTAAACTGCTCTTTCTGTAGAGACAAAGTTTTGTACCTCGTCTTGTGATAATTGTTTTAGCCAGCCATTTACTGCATTCACATTTTTACCGAACTTCGGCCCAGCCGTTTTAAAATTCAGCTTTAATTGATAGGACGTGTATTTCGTTTCATCAAGTTCAACATGGAACGCCTTCACATTTAACTCATCCATGACGATATCACGATAAGATTCCCAATCCATATCATTTTCATTATGCTCAAGTAATACAAGTTCCGCTAACGGCTGTTTTACTTTTAAAGAATGCTGATTACGATTACTTCTTCCAAGTTCAACAACTTGTAAAACTGCATCCATTTCCGCTTCTAATTTCGGCTGAAGTAGTGATTCATTTACAACTGGATAATCCTCTAAATGAACGCTACTTCCAGTTAAATTCAAATGAATATCTTCAGCGACAAACGGTGTAAATGGTGCAATTAATTTACTAATTGTCACAAGCACTTCATGAAGTGTCTCATACGCAGCTGCTTTTTCAGCATTCATACCAGACTCCCAGAAACGATTACGTGATCGTCTTACGTACCAGTTACTTACTTCATCTACAAGCGTCGCGATTTCACGAGCTGCATTCGTAAATTGATAATCATCAAGTGCAGTTCTCACTTTTTTCGTTGTGCTATGCAATCTTGATAATGCCCATTCATCCAATTTCGTCCGCTTTACGTCATACGTTTCGTTCGGATTATACTCATCTAAATTTGCATATAAAACGTAGAAGCTATACACATTGACTAATGTATCTACAAATTTAGATTTTGCTTCTAATACTGTTCTTTCAGAAAAACGCTTCGCATTCCACGGAGCACTGTCAACGAGTAAAGCCCATCTTAAAGCATCTGCACCAAACTTCTCTACTAAATCAACTGGATCTAGTGCATTCCCTTTACTTTTAGACATTTTCCGTCCTTCTTCGTCTAATACATGCCCTAATGATAACACTCGTTTATACGGTACTTTTCCCGTATATAGTGCTGATACAGCTAATAAACTATAAAACCAGCCGCGTGTTTGATCAATTCCTTCTGCAATTACATCTGCTGGAAACTGTTCTTCAAATAACTCTTTATTTTCAAACGGATAATGATATTGCGCAAATGGCATCGAACCACTATCAAACCAAACATCAATTACTTCTGGTGTACGCTTCATTGTACTTCCGCATTTTTCGCAGCAAACTTGCACTTCATCTACATACGGCTTATGCAATTCTAAATCTTTAGGTGTTTCTTTCGTACTATGCTTTCTTAAATCAGCAATACTTTTCGGAGAGAATTGATGATCGCAACTTTCACATTCCCATACGTTTAATGGTGTTCCCCAATATCTATTTCGGCTAATATTCCAGTCCACCATGTTTTCTAAAAACTTACCAAATCGTCCATTTTTCATATGATCTGGATACCAAGTAACAGTATCGTTATTTTGTAAAAATGTATCTTTAATTGCAGTCGTGCGGATTAACCAGCTCTCTCCTGCATAATAAAGAAGTGGTGAATCACAGCGCCAACAATGTGGGTAACTATGTTCATACTTTTCTTTATGGTAAAGTAAATCTTCCTTCGCTAAATAACGAACGATATCTACGTCACAATCTTTAACAAATTTCCCTTTCAAAAATGGTACTGCCTCTGTATACTCACCTTTCTCATCTACAACATGTAAGAATGACAATCCTTCACTTTGAACGACTCTATAATCATCCTCTCCGTATGCTGGAGCAATATGAACAAGTCCTGTACCACTATCTGCCGTTACAAAATCTGCTCCGATAACGCGGTAACCATTTGTAACTTCTTTCATTGGAAACGGTGCTGTGTAAGAAGTATTTAATAATTCTTCTCCTTTATGAACAGATAATACTTCATAGTTTTCTTTTAATACATTTTGTACACGTTCTTTCGCAACAATGTATACATGACCTTCTTGTTTCGCTTTCACGTATTCCATATTTGGATGTACAGCGAGTGCAACATTTGCTGGAAGTGTCCAAGGTGTTGTCGTCCAACCTAGGAAGTATTCATTGTCACTATCTTTCACTTTAAACTTAACTGTTGCACTTAAATCTTTTACTGTTTGATACCCTTGGGCAACCTCATGTGAACTTAGTGAAGTTTGACAACTTGGGCAATATGGTGAAACTCTATGCCCTTTATACAATAAACCTTTTTCATGAATCGTCCCTAAAATATGCCATACACTTTCGATATATGGATTCTCTAACGTAACGTATGGATCATCCATGTCTACCCAATAACCGATACTTTCAGTGAATTCACGCCACTGCTTCTCATATGTGAATACACTCTCTTTACACTTCTTAATAAATGGTTCAATTCCATACTCTTCGATTTCATGTTTACCAGAAATACCGAGTTGCTTCTCAACACCTAATTCTACAGGTAAACCGTGTGTATCCCATCCCGCTTTTCTTAATACTTTATAACCAGCCATCGTTTTATATCTTGCTACTACATCTTTAATTGTTCGTCCAAGCGCATGACCTACATGCGGTAATCCATTCGCCGTTGGTGGTCCTTCATAAAAAACAAACGATTGTGCGCCTTCTCGATTCTGAATTGATTGCTCGAAAATACTTTGCTCGTTCCACTGCTTACGAATACGTGTTTCTCTCCCTACAGCTGACTCTTTTACATCTACTTTCTTCATCTACAATCACTCCTTTTTATGTTTTAAAGCACACAAAAAACCCGTCCCTATGAAGTAGGGACGGGTTTAACCGCGTTACCACCCTAATTCTATTAGCTCTTCGCTAATAGCACTTAGCAACGTACTATCATACGTGTTCTTTGTAACGGTAGACATCCGTCCGGGCTTACTTACTTTCAGCCTCGGCTCCTCGGAGATGATTTTCAAATAACGTCTGCACACCGGCTTTCAGCAACATACCGGCTCTCTGGGGAACAGTACACTATTTTACTCTTTCTCGTCTTCAGATTTGTATACTTTGTTAAAAGTTATTTTATGCCATCAGGCGATGAATTGTCAACTAATTCAAAATATATTTTATCCCGCTTTAATGGGCAGTAAGACCCCCACCTCAAAATTCAGCGAAAGCAAAGAAGTTAGGTGGGGGGCGGGCTGCCCATTAAAGTCCGATTGGTGAGGGCTGATAATCAGTGGGGGATGAAGAAAACCCCCACTGATTAAAGTTTCACTTTATTTATATCCTTTTTCATTCTTCTTATACAATTACTTTTCAAATTCTCGCAATACTGCTAAATTTTCATTATCCTCGATAAGTTCAGCAAAAAATCCTGACTCATCCTCACGAAGTACAATTTCAAGCTCTTCCTTCGCCTCTTCATTTCTGTTTAACTGCGCTAAATAACAAGCACGATCGTATCTCGCTAACAAATCACTCGCATCCATTGTTAATACTTCATTTGTTATTTTTTCTGCCTTTATCGTTTGGCCAGCACCATGATATGAAGATGCTAAAGAAAGAAGAATTGCTGTTTCATTCGGATGATGTATAGCGGCATTTTCTAATACATGAATTGCCTCTTCAAACCTCTCTTGACTTTGATATATTTCTCCTAAAGCAAGAAATGCTCTACTTACAAATGGTGTTTGCTCCGTTAATTGTAAGGTAATCTTTTCTGCCCTTCTTTCTTCCCCCGCTTTAAACAATACTTGTGCTTGCAGAAGAAGAGTATCATAATCATCTGGTAACTCTCGAACCATTTGCTTCGTTACTTCCGAAGCATCCCTTATCATATCCTCTTCCTCGTACTCTATGAAAAGATTTACAAGTTGCTTCGCTACATCATAATCCCATTTATTTTCTAACGATGTTTGCAATACACCTATTGCCTCTTTATTCATCGTCACATTCTCGTAAAATAGCGCAAATCGCTGCGCTGCCATACTATTTTTCGGAT
This sequence comes from Bacillus sp. BD59S, assembly GCF_007363175.1. Classification (NCBI taxonomy): domain Bacteria; kingdom Bacillati; phylum Bacillota; class Bacilli; order Caryophanales; family Bacillaceae; genus Bacillus; species Bacillus sp. BD59S. Next base: position 1,928,297 of record NZ_CP034686.1, on the reverse strand, counting down.
TTAACTGTAACGAAATTTCATATAAATCAATGATCGTAGTAATAATAGAAATTTCTTTCGCACGGTTTTTCATGCGATAAAAAGCTCTTGTAATTATAGATTTCTTCGGCTGTTCATTTTGTTGACGTTCAATCCATCTTTCTGTAACCGCAGATGCAGCATACATAAACGCCATACTTCTGTCTGCCTTTTTTACTTTTAATATATGAAGAAAATCTCGTATGTTAGACCATTTCTTATGTTGTTCTATCGCTTTTACATATACATCAAATATACGTTCATTATTCACATCTTTTTGTATCACTTTCATCGCAATTTCAATTGCTTTTGCATTTCTATTTTTCACTAATACTTTTGCATAATGATATAAAACTTCTGTATGCTCGCCATCTAATCGTAGTGCCTCTTCAATCTGTACTTGTTCTTTATCTAGTGCATTCATTGCTCCATACACATATGCAATCGCATCTAATCGCCATATTTCAGGTACTTCGTCCGCTAATTGTTCTAGTTCAGCCAGCAATTCTTCCTGGAGATTCATTTCTACTGAAAGCTGTGCCAAATATTCCATATTAATATGCAACGGCTCTTCTTTCATCGCCTGAACCATATGACTTTGTTCTTTAGAACGATTTTCTTCTTTTTCATATATTTCCGCAAGCTGTAAATGTACACCGACGAAATTCCCATCAAGTTCTAAACATGTTTCATACGCTTGTTTTGCTTCTGACAACTGCCCTAATGCCATAAGTGTTTCACCAATTCGGTAATACGGTAATGCCGTTTCCTTTTGTTCTATCGCCCTTTTATATCTTTTCATCGCTTGGCCATACTGTCCAATAGATTCATATAAAATACCTGTATAACAACCGTATTCACTTACTTCATTTCTTTCTTTGTCTAATGTTCTTAAGAATGCTATACCTCGCTGCACAAATACCGTTCCTTTAATTCGATTCACATATTCATCTAACGCGCTTGCTACATTATATTCGCTCTGTTTTATACCACTCTCTAACTTAGACAATGCTACTTTAAACCCTTCTTCACTTCCACCAAGTTCAACTTCAGCATCCCATAAAACCATTCCTGCATTCATAAGAAAATCTTGGCTCTTTTCAATTTGTTTTTCAATGCCGACAATATACTCTTTTGCTTCCTTATATTGTTCTCTTGCCATATAAACTTGCGTAAGTCCAAAGTGAGAATAAACATCATCATGATTTTCTTCTAAAGCACGAGTATACAGCAATTCTGCTTCTTCCAGGCTATCATTTTGAAAATGATAGTCACCCAGTTTTACATATAGAGGTGCCTTCTCATCACAATTCTCAATACCTTTTAATAAAATTTCTTTCGTACTTTCCTCATCCTTCAAATCAGACTCGTATATTTCCGAAAGTTTCGTATAAATGTAAGGTGCATTACTATCCAAATGAATCGCTACTTTAAGCCCTTTTATTGCTAAATATAATTTCCCTAAATGATGTGCACATCTCGCTCGCTCATACCATACATGTGCTTCATTTTTATACTCTCTTAACAGATCGTTAAAGATTTCATACGCTTCTTCATATCTTTCTAAATCTATCAATATTAACCCGTGATTCGTTAAAGTAAATCTTTCTGGACTACGTTCTAAAGCAACTTGAGAAAACTGAAATGCCTTATCAGATTGATCGATATACATATATGATAACGCAAGGAAACTCCAAGCAATCGGCTGATCTGCGTCTAATTGTAATGAGGAACGAAAACTTGAAATCGCTTCTATATAACTTTCCTGTTCAAAAGCATATCTTCCTTTTATTAAATGATATAAAGCACGATTATTTTTCTTCTCAACACTCGCAAGCATTTGTGCAGCTTTTTCTAATTCTTCCAGGCGAATAAAGCACTGCGCACCATGTAATTTAACAAAGTCCGAGTTTGGAAACTTCTCCATTAACTTATCGATACAATATAAAATAAATTCTTTATCTACTTCAACATCTAAATGCTTAACTGTATATAACCACGTATTCGGATTATCACTTGTTTCTTTTAAAAACTGTACTAACTTATGAATCCCTTCTTTATCGTGTTCATCTAAATGATCCGTTAAAGAAAAAATGGATTTGAAATAAGTATTTTCTTCTTCATTTAAAAATGATAGTTGTTCCTTCTTTTCTTTCGGAACAAATGTAATCGCTAAACAACCTGTATAACGATATTTTTCTTGTAACTTACTATATTCCACAATAACTGGTTCGATAAAGTTCGGATCTTGAACATAAAAAGCTTGCAATGTATCATCATATCCAGCTAGTACTTGTACATGTGACGCATGCTCAATATCTATACTTAATAAAACGGGAATCCCCTGATCTAACAGTCTCTTATAATTTTCTACATTCCCTTTAAAATAACGATATTCATAACCTAATTCTTCTAAATAAGAAACAGTGTCTGAAAACTTCGAGCCTGTCATATCAAAAATAAACTCTGCTATTTCATCTTGTGTACGTTTTTCTCCCCATAACTGCAACATCATTTCTAAACTTGTCGGAACACAATAATTATCCTTTTGTACAATCGGAACGATCGGTAAGTGAACCTTTTGGCCATCTGGATTTTTTTCTAAATTATGATATAAAGACTCTTTTAAACTTTTTTCTTCTTTTAATACCTGTTGTAATTCTGCAAGTTTATTCATTTTGTAAAGCGCTTCTGCACGTAAATGTACAAAGTAAGTTTTATACGCATGATAAGGAAGCTGATTATTTATGTTATCTATTACCGCTAACATCTCTTCATACTTCCTTAAATCTAATAAATATTTCACCTTTTCAAAATGAAAATATGGTACTTGCGGGAACTTTACAATCGCATCATCAATTAGCTGTAATGCACGTTTTTGTTCTCCTTGATTCGCATATAACTGTGATAATAAATAGGTAGATAGCTCTTCACAATCTTTATGCTGCATGCCAGCTACAAATTGTTCTTCTGCTTTCTCCCATTCACCTGTATGCATATAGACGTAGCCCCATTTATCAAAAACGGCACGTGCACTGTACTCCTCTGCCTTTTGCATATAGATTAAGGCTTCTTCATTTCGTTTCATTTCCAACAAACATCGTACTAACGTAAAATATGTTTTTGCTAAAAGATCAACTTCTATTTCTTCCTTATTTACCTCTTCTAATGAGTCTTTTAACAACTGTTCTACTTCAAGTATTTTCCGCTCATCAATTAACTCATCACAATATAAAGAGAGCGTTCTCATATTTGGGAATTTTTTATAGGCGTAGCGAATGAGGAATGAACTGTATTGGTGCATAAGCCCTTCATCGGTAAGACGTATTAATATGTCAAACTCCTTATGTGAAGGAACATTAGCAAGCCAATTCTTCAAATAAGATAAAGTATTCTTTTCTTTTATATATGAAATTTCATTATTTATTTCCTGTAATCCATCTATAAATCTCTTGTCTTTCAAACAAGCATCTAACTGCTTAAAATCTAGCATGTATTCACCTCGAATATTTATTTGCACTGCTACTTGCTTAGATTTTACACATCATATTATAGGTATTCAACTATAATCTCTTATAATGGATAATATTATTTAATATTATTCGAATTTATAACAAAATATAGTAAAAACGATTGTTGTTCTCTGTATTTTGTTTGATTATATGGAATAACGTAACATGAGCTCTTATCTTTCAAAAGATGAACACTGTATAGAAAATTATATCGGCGATCTTCAAAATATGTCAGCGATTATACAGTGAATATCGACTTGCCGACAAAAAATGACATTTTTCTCATTTATTAAATTTCAAATCTACAAAAACACCGTAATGGTCGCTAGGAAATACGCCAGATGAAGTTAGTGCCGAATCCCCAAATATAGATACGTTTTCAATTATAGGAAGTCTCAATAGGTCATTTTCTTGCATCATAATCCAGTCATACCTTTTATCTTTCTTTACCTCTCCTCTTAAATTCGGATTCTTTCTATAATCTAAAGTTGGTTGAACTTCTTTAAGCTGCGCTACATCTATCCAGTGATTTCTAATTAAATCTTCATGAACCCTTGAATGTTCATCATCATAAAAATCACCACATAATAATTCGTAATCACTTACTCTATTTGCAATCCAATTATTCACGGCATTCATTTGTTCTTGTCTTATCCTATTAGATTTTCAATTTAAATGAACATTCATTACTCCAAACTTACAATCTTTATATGTAAAGATGCTTTGAATGGCACAATAATTCAATTCCTCTATGTCGGTTTCCCAAATTGCTTCTTCAGCTATAATAGGTATTTTGCTTAAAAAGGCTAGGCCTTCATCTGGAGAATCAGGGTACTCCTTAAATATACAAAACGGATACCCTACTTGATTTGCTATATACTGTGCAACATTTTTCTTTGAATTCAAATTAACACAACTTCTAACCTCCTGTAGAGCAAGAATATGTGGAGAAATAGTTCGAATCTCCTCACAAATAGCTTCTAATCTCTCCACCCAAAGACTATCATGGTTCCATATATTGAAGGTAGCAATCCTTAATAAATCGCTATCTTTCAACATTCTACGTCACCAAATGTAATTTTCATATTCGGAGCATATACTAAAGAGGAATGCATTTGAAATGCTTTAAAAAATCGGAGTTCAGCTTCATATTGAGCTAGCGCATCATCATATGTTAATCCTCTAGCCATTAAACGTTCTATAAATCGCTGTTTATCACCTGGATCTCCTGCAATCCCTTCTTCTTTTAATGAGTGATACAACTTTTCTTTATCATTATGATGCATATTAGAATCTAAAAAGTTCACTTTATCACTTACTCTACATTCAATATTTTTCACGCCTAGTTCACTTAAAAACGTCGGTATTTTCATACCAATATTTCCATCTTTTCCGCTTCTCTGCGTGTCACTTTCAAATAATTGCTGCAAAGCACCTAGCCTAATAATTTCCGATTGTTTCTCTCCATTTATATAATATGAAGACATATTTGATATCCAATGTGGCTCAAAACAAATTATTTTTCCTCCACTTTTAACTGAATGCATCATTTTTTGTAGCATTGTTTTTGGTGAACTCATATGTAATAAGAAGGCATGACAGATTGCTATATCATATGTATCGTTCAATTCAATTTCTGTAGCATCTCCCTCAAGAAATTGTGTCTCATATGGAAGTAAACGAAACAACTCTCTCGCTTCAGCAAGTAATGTTGCTCCACTATCAATACCTGTATACTTTGAACCTCCTGGAAGTAACGGCATTAATACTAAGCCTAAATAACCATATCCGCAACCGAAATCAACAATATGTACTGGCTTAGTAATCTTCCAAACTGTATTTACTAAAAAACTTACATAATCGTCGTTGTAATATAAATCTCTTGTGTTTTTTAAATATATTAGTTTGCTGTTCCAATCATACTCTTCCAAAACCTACGCCTCCTTTTATATACAAAACTATAGTTCTCCATTTGATAAACGGATTCCTATGTTTCTAAAAATTTTAGCGCTGTTGAGTTCTAATTAAAACGTTATATTGCACACGCTCTTTACCCTCCGCCTATTCAACAAATTAATCTTGAAAAAGTAAAAAGGATTACATACCTGAAACGATATACAACCCTTTTATAATAATATCGAAATAAACAGAAGATTAGTTAGTACAATCACAATCCGAGCAATCCGTACAATCTATTACTTCACAATCTAAATTTCTCTTTTTTTTGCTTCTTTTTAAATAAAAATATAGTAGTACCATAAATAATATGCAAATAACAAAAGCTATTGTTGCTTCTATATATTTTTCATAAATGATAAAACCAATTCCACTTCCACCTGATATAAAAATTAGAATTATGTAAATCCAGAACATGTAAGTATTTACCTCCGTTAATATGTGGTTTAAGATATAATCCATATAATACTAGATGCAATAAATAGTCCCATACCATTTCCACTTAATAAGCCGGTAGTTACTCTTAACAAATTTGTGCTGCTTCGCCATTTCCACTTTTGGCTGAATCCATCGATTAATAATGGAATTTGAGCAAAAAAGGATAGCAATAATGAGAGACTAAACGAAGGTGTTATTAAAAAGTAAATTGGAAACATACAGAAACCAATCAGCATACCTGTGCATCGTGCACATAAAGGTATGTTTTTTTGTAGTTTAAGAAAACTCCTCTCCGGTATTCTATGACAAGGAATATGCAAAATAAAACCTCGAATCAATACAGATCATCCTCTCTACAAATATTTTAATTGATTTCACAACATAATTATAGAGTTCTTACATTTCATAACATATAACTTCTTATAGTTTCAAGGCTTAGTCGGCAAAATAAAAAAAGACAAATTAGGTTAATGATCTCCTAATTTGTCTTTTTTACTATAGCTTTATTTTACATCTCCTGAGGAGCATCCACCCCAAGTAAACGTAATCCCTCTTTTAATACAACCGTCACAGCATACACTAATGCAAGTCTGTTATCTTTTTCTTCGCTCTCTTCCAATATACGCACATTTCCATAATATTTATTGAACGATTGTGCTACATCTAAGACATATTTTGAAATGATTGATGGCTCATTTTTGTTGAAAGCTATTTCAATTACTTGTGGGAATTTATTGAGTAATTTTACGACGCTCCAGCTATAATCATCTTTTAATGCAAACGTACACGTTTCAAATTCTACACTTTCTTTTCTTAAAATAGAGCAAGCACGTGCATGTGTGTACTGTACGTACGGTCCTGTTTCTCCTTCAAATTTCAGCATGTTTTGTAATGAAAATTCAATATTATGCATACGTTCATTTTTTAAATCGTGGAAGATAACTGCGCCAACACCAACTTGCTTCGCTACTTCTTCTTTCTGTTTTAAGTTTGGATTTTTCTCTTCAATATTTTGTTTTGCAAGTTCGATTGCTTCCTCAAGTACTTCTTCGAGTAAAATAACTCTTCCTTTACGTGTGGACATTTTCTTACCATCTTTTAAAATGAACCCAAACGGTACATGTTCCATGCCCTCTACCCAATTGTAACCAAGCTTTTTTAATACAGTGAAAAATTGATTAAAGTGTAAACTTTGTTCCGGGCCAACTACATAAAGGGCTTTATCAAATGCATATGTGTTTTGACGATATAACGCTGCCGTTAAGTCACGCGTTGCGTAAATCGTTGCACCATCGGATTTTCTAATTAAGCAAGGCGGCATTCCCTCTTCTTCTAAATTAACGACTAACGCGCCTTCTGACTCTTCAAGCAAATCATGCTCCTCTAAAATCCCAATAAAATCTTCCATTAAATTATTATAAAAAGCTTCTCCTTGAAAATTAGTAAATTCAACACCGAGAAGTTCATAAATACGAGAAAATTCTTTTAAGGATTCGTGACGGAACCAATTCCAAAGCTCAACAGCTTCTTCATCACCTTCTTCTAATTTCTTAAACCAAGCACGCCCTTCTTCTTCTAGTTCTTCGTCGTCTTTTACCTCTTCATGGAATTGAACGTATAACTTAAATAATTCACGGATTGGATCCTCTTTCACTACTGCTTCATTTCCCCATTTTTTATAGGCGGTAATTAACTTTCCAAACTGTGTTCCCCAATCCCCAATATAATTAATTCCTACAACTTCATAACCACATTTTTCAGCAATATGTTTCAGTGAATTTCCAATCATTGTAGAACGTAAATGCCCCATTGAAAAGGGTTTCGCGATATTAGGAGACGAATAATCGATAACTACAGTCTTTTCACATCCAAAATGATTTTGGCCGTACTCTTCTTTCTCCGCTAAAATCGTTTTTAATACTACATCACTTACAATTTCACGATTAAAAAATACATTTACATAAGAACCGACGGCCTCTACTTTCGTAAAAAACGGATCACTTAATTTCTCTGCAACTTCTTTTGCGATAATAGCAGGTGCTTTTTTATATTGCTTCGCTAATAAAAAGCATGGGAAGGCTGCATCTCCAAATTCATCTTGTTTCGGTGTTTCGATTAAATCTAAAATTTGTTTTTGCGTTAATTCATTCGTGAAAATATTAGATAAACTTTCCGCAAAATGCATTTTATAATCCATAATTTAACCTCCTTATTTTTTAAAACACAAAAAACTCGTCTCTAAAAAGAGACGAGTTTAAACCCGTGGTACCACCCTTGTTGTTCATTACGAACCACTTTCCCGTTTATAACGAGGACAGGGGGCCTCGGCTTACTCTACTATTCGTTCAAGAAGCATCTCCGAAGTGCGCTTCATCTTTTTCTTCCACACTAGGCTCACACCATCCCCAGCTCGCTTTCCTTCTAAAAAAGACTACTCTCTTCATCACAGACAGTATATTTAATTAATTATTGCTTATTATACATCTTTTCAAACAATTAGCAAGGGTCAATTACACCAAAGTGAAACTTTGCACTTTTTCTTTTGTATACGTGAAAATTATGTTTTTCAAATCTAGAACTACGGAAATGATCTTTCAAAACGACACGCTTTCTCGCCACACGCTTCGCTTCCGCAATTGTTTCGTCAGTAATATCATGATACAAAGCGAAGTGTTTTAATCCTTTTATTCCATCTGATTCTATAACAGTTTCTTCAAACATTGGATCAAGGTAAACAACATCATAACTATCATCTTTACATTGTGTTAAAAATGCGTAATGCTCCGTTCGCTTCACATCGATTCGTTTCATTGCCACATCAATTTCAGAAACGGATGAAGACCATGTTTTCAAACCATTTTCCATAATATAAGCCATATATTCATTGCCTTCAAGTCCTGTTACTTTTCCGCTTTCACCAACAATATAGCTAGCCACAATACTATCTGATGCCATACCGAGCGTACAATCTAACACTGTCATTCCACTCTCTAATTGCGTGGCTTGTACAAACGGATCGTGTTCTCCGCGCATTAATCTTTTCACACGAAACATCGCTGAGTTTGGATGAAAGAAAAACGATTCTTCCGTACCTTTTGGATAAATAGCTAATCGGTTCTTTCCTACGACAAGCACATCTTGTTCATACTGCTCATGCAGCTTATGTACTGGTATGTCATTACGTTTAACGAAAGAACGATTTAATTCTGCCGCTACCTTATTTGCATAATCTGTCATTTCTTTGTTCGTTCTTCCTGCTGTTGTTACTATCATTGTTTCACCTCTATATAAAGAAAAGAGGGAGATTTACTCTCCCCCTTCTTTAGCAATTCTTTTCGAAAGCTTGCTCTAAGTTCGTAATAATTTCGTCCATAGTTGCACCTTCAATTTCATGACGGTGAATGAAGTGAACAACTTCTTTTCCTTTTAATAATGCCATAGATGGTGAAGATGGAGGAATTTCTCCGAAGTATTCACGCATTTTTGCAGTAGCATCTTTATCTTGACCTGCGAATACAGTTACAAGATGGTCAGGTTGTTTTTCAGCACGAACAACCGCTTGACCTGCTGATGGACGTGCTAAACCAGCTGCACAACCACAAACAGAGTTTACAACTACTAAAGTTGTACCTGTTACGTTTTCCATAAATTCTGTTACAGCTTCTTCTGTAGTTAACTCTTCAAACCCAGAACGCACTAATTCTTGACGCATCGGGATTACCATTTGGCGCATGTATTCTTCATAAGCATTTGACATCTTGTAATCTCTCCTTCAACTTTCATTCCAAATTCATCATATCACGCTCTATTAATAGGTGCAAAAGAAAGATAACGATGATTTCATTTTTTTGTAGGGATTTCACAAATCCCTTCGCGGCAATGTCCAACTGGGACCAGCTTTCTATTGTTAGCGATATAATCGTATACTTTACTTCCAAAACCAAGTACGATAGATAGCTTTATAAAAGGTACGGCAAGCCAATAAGATGGAACGGCCTTTGCTAATACATGTATGCTATGAATGCCGTCATACCATTTATTATTTTTAAAAATATACAATCTTTGTTCCATCTTACTTTGTAGTTCTTGAGAAAGTTCATACCTCTCAACTACATCTTCATCTCGAAATGAAACAAATTTCATCTTACCCTTTTTATCTAATTTTTTCGTACGTTCTGCAACCGCCGTACACATCGGACACCAACTATCATAGAAAACAATCATACATTATTCCCCTTTACGAGACTCCGTCATTTGTTTCCATACAGAACCTTTTGCTTCTTCGCCGCCTTCAATACGCTCTAATGCTAAGCGCGCTTGCATAGCTACTTCAAACTCTGGATCATCTTGCGCTGCTTTTAATGCAGGAATCGCACTTTCGTCTCCTAGTTCAAATAAGAACATCGCTGCACGCCAGCGAACTAATTTACTTGGATCTTTCAGAGATTTAATCATAACGAACATCGCTGCTGGATCACCTACATCTGATAAGCAATCGCCCGCTGTACGGCGAACACTTACTGAACGATCTAATAACGCTTTATATAATAACGGCAATACTCCATCACCTTTTACCATACCTAAATAAGCTGTTGCTAAACGGCGGATTGAAACTTTTTCATCATCTAACGCCATCTTCAACACTGGAATATCTTCTTCTGTAGGATCCATTTGTTCTAATGCTGCAAAACGATTTTTCCAGTCCGCATCTTTCATCATCTCTTCTGTTACTTTATATGGCTCACGCTTTTGAATCGTTACTTCAACAGCACCTGCTTGGTTTAATAATTCTTTAACTGTTTCATTTACACGTTCTTCCGGATAAGCAGCAACAATCTCTTCTACTACTTCTTTCCCGATTTCTTCAAAATTACCGTAACGTGTACTTTGTTCCACCCATTTACGCTCTTTTACAACGTTTGGTGCAGACATTTGTACTTTCATAATGGATTCTTTAAAACGATCTGGTAAACCAACACGTTCTTCCGTCGTTCCATCTGTTAACTTTACTTGCATTGGAATTGTAAAGAACATTTGAACAAACACCTTCACTTCTCCAAAATGAGCAAGTTGTTGTTCTTCACTTTCTTCTACTACTTCTTCGCCGAAAACAGCACGAACTTGTTGTAATAAAACTTTCCAGTCATACTTTGCATTTCGCTCGACTGCTAAAAAGTCAGCTACATGATACACACCTTTAATACCTTCAATTTTCAAAATTTCTTGCACTTGCATTGGTGCTTGTTCTTTATTTTCATTTGTATAATTATTACGCGCTCCTGATGGTAATACTTCATTCAAAATAACTTTCATTGTATTTGGACTTGGCGTCGGTTCAATTGCTTTAATCTTCACGTAAAAAACTCTCCTTTATTGCATGTTCTTAGCTGTATTGTAACATGTTATCACTCTATACTCCTACTCGGATGCTTAATTTTACTACTTTCTTGCCGCCATCATACTTTTTCATTATTTCTTACATTTCAAATTAGTAATGGGATTTTAAAAGCTTTGGTTTCCGATGATTTTTATTTTTCATCCATTTCTTGAGGCATCGCCAGTATTTTTGAAAAAAACACGCTCAGCAAAAAAATATAATAAGCTGTCCATATCGATAGCTTATTTACATAATTTTCGATATAGGAAGTTAATCTGTTTAATATAAGTCTAGTTTAATATTAATGATTTAGTTCAAAGTGTTCCTCTTTAAGTTCTATAATCTCAACGTCATTATTTAAATCTTTTATACGTTCAACTAAGCTCTTTACTCCATATATTTCAGTAAAAGTATGACTTCCAACTATAAGATTGATTCCTACAAATTGAGCATATTGAATTGTGTATAAAGTTGCTTCTCCAGTAATATAAGCATCACATTCTGCTTCTACTGCTAGTTTGATGTAATTCGAAGCGTGACCTGCACCTGTTAATACTCCTATTCTTTTTATTTCTCTTTCGTTATTTTTCCAACTTCTTACTGGTTCATTTAGATTCGTTTGCATTCTTTGAACAAGTGTTGAAAAACTTATTGGTTTATTAAATTCACCAATTCCAGGATTATCTCCATTATCATAAAAGGAATGTTGTATTAGATGATCAACTTCAATAACATTCATTAATGACGTACAAGTTCCAAACTCAACAAAATCTAGGGGACCATGTATATAAAAGTGGCTAATGTTGTGTTCTCTCAATTTCTTTACACATTCATCCCTCAATCCATAGATAAAATCCCAAGCATCATGATGTGTAATAATTAAGTCTACTTCTTGCTGTACAGCTTGTTCAATTATTTCAGGTGAGATATTAGTTGAATAGCCAATTTTGTAAATTGAATTATTGGAGGTATTAAGAAAACCATAGTCATCATCAAATTCTTCTAATAATTCTTTTTCAAATAATTTTTTGATAGTATCTTCGAATTGTTTCAAGTTCATGTTAAGAGCTCCTTTTTCCATAAATTAGTTATTTTATTCAAACTATTATAAACCTTAGTTAGAAAAATAAGAATACTCAAATTTTCATTCACTTAATTTTGTATACTCTATTCATGTGAAGTTAACATAACGTCCTATTATCAGTAGCAACAAAAAGGAGGATTCCTTACGCTCCGAAGGGATCCTCCTTTTTTATTTTCTATCACTTGATTCATCTTTTTATACATTCCTATCCTGTAATGGGTTTTACGGTTCTCGTTTGTTACTGGATTAGCCAAAAAACGTCATAACATTTTGTATACTCTTTACTTGTTTTTTCAAAAAAGCTGGCGGTATCCCTTCTTTAAGTTTATTAAAATACTTTCCACAATTTTTTCCGAAGCTATTACTTAAAATCACCTTTTATTACGATGCCCCCTCCCGCCTTCTCTCCAAAAAGGTAATACTCTCAATCACAACTTCCGTTCTATATACTCTCTTGCCTTGCTCATCATCGTAGTTACTCGTCTGAATACGCCCTGTAATCCCAACAAGAGAGCCCTTCGTACAATATTCAGTTACATTCTCAGCCGATTTTCGCCATATGACACAATTAATAAAATCGGCTTGTTGTTCACCTAAACTATTTCGAAAACCTCTATTCACTGCAACACATACTCGTGCATACGCAACACCTTGCTTTGTGTAGTATAATTCTGGCTCCTTTGTCAATCTACCGATTAATACAACTCGATTCATCATAAGTTATACCACCTCTCATATTTTTCTTCATTGTAAAGAAAAATGTGTGAAGGGTAAAAAGCTTAAAATAATATACTTTATAATAAAAAATATATTTTTATATCTTATAAAAACAAAAAAGAAACCGTACATCCTTTAAACATGTACGGTTTCAAAAAATTATACTTCACTGCATGAAATGTAATATCCTCCGCGGGCCATCTTGATTTCCGCACGATATAATACTTCTTCTAAGTAAAAAGTTATCGGTTTTACTTTACTCTCAAATTTCAGTTGTTCATTACATTCAGCTGCATAACTTTCAATAGCTGAAGTAATAACTTCTCCCGGTGGATACGTTAAAGCATCATCTAGTTCTATGAAAAAACTTTTAGAAAATAGTTTTTTCATAATCCCTTTCTTCTCTTTCATCATATTCCATCCCCTTCAATTTAAGGTTACCAACATCCATATTATACCACATCATCAATTTATCTTTGAAAATAAAAAAATCCTGCATTTTTCACGCAGGATTTTTTTATTAGTCATTTTTCGTAAAGTAAGAAACGAAACGAAGAATTTCTAAGTATAACCATACTAATGTAAGCATTAGTCCCATTGCAGTGTACCACTCCATATATTTCGGAGCTTGACTACGTACACCATTTTCGATTAAATCGAAATCTAGTAATAAGTTTAATGCAGCAACTACGATAACAACTGCACTAATAATAATACCGATTGTACCACCTTGGTGAATGTACGGAACAGTTACACCGAACATGTTTAGTAGAAATACGACTAAATACATAACCATAATTCCAAGTGTTGCTGCCATCACGCCTGTACGGAATTTATCCGTTACTTTTACTACGCGTGTTGCATATAACACTAACATCGCAAATAGAATTGAGATTGTTAGTAATACAGCATTTAAAACGATAGAATCGCCAAACTTCATTGTATAAACAGCTGAAATACTACCTAATACAACCCCTTCTACTGCCGCATAGATTGGTGCACCAAAAGGTGAAATACGCGGGAAGAACATAGACGCAAATGCGATGATTGCCGCAACGATTAAAGCGCCAATTAATACTGGCATCTTCATCGTACCCTCTATCATCTGTATGTATGAATAGACAGACGTTGCAAGTAGCAAGATAAGCATAATAAACGTTTTGCCTACTGTTCCGCCAATAGTCATCGCCGAAGCACTTGCTCCTTCTTTACGGAATGCCTCTTTTTTCAACATTGGATTAGATGTTCTCATTTTTTCCCTCCTAAAATAGGTTCTACCAATAGTGTAAAGTTTTTCTCTTTACTTTTCAATATATGCAGCTTGTTTTTATTTTAATCCTTCAACAATGTCGGATAGTTCACTCCATCTTTCCATCGTTTTTTCTAACTCTTCTTCTGTTTTTTGTTGTGCTTCAGACAATTCTTGCGCTTTCGTAAAATCAGAACCAACATTCGCAAGCTCTTCTCCAATTGATTCTAGCTTTTCTTCAAGTTCCGCAATTGTATCTTCAATTGTTTCCCATTCGCGCTGCTCGTTATATGAAAGTTTACGCTTACGTTGTTGCTTCGGTGCTTCTTCTACTACTTTTTTCTCTTTCTGCACTTCCGCTTTCTCAATAAGTTCTCTCGTTTTTTCCATTTCTAAGTAATCCGTATAACTACCTAGAAATTCGCGCACTTCTCCTTCTCCCGTAAAGATGAACAATTCATCTACTACTTTATCTAAGAAGTAACGGTCATGCGATACAGTTAAAACGACACCTGGGAAATCTTCTAAATAATCTTCTAACACAGTTAATGTTTGTGTATCTAGATCATTCGTAGGCTCATCCAGTAATAGTACGTTCGGTTCTCCCATTAATATACGTAATAAATATAAACGTCTTCTCTCGCCACCAGATAATTTGCCAAGCGGTGTACCATGTGAATGCGGTGGGAATAAGAAACGTTCTAACATTTGAGACGCACCAATTACTTTTCCGTCTGTCGTATGAATGACTTCCGCGATTTCTTTAATGTATTCAATCATACGTTGGTTTAAATTCATTTCTTCATTTTCTTGCGTATAGTAAGCAATTTTTACTGTTTGTCCAACTTCAATTTCACCACTATCAGGAGATATTTTACCTGCAAGCATATTTAATAGCGAAGATTTCCCGCTCCCATTCGCTCCAATAATTCCGATACGATCGCCTGGTTTCACGATATGATTGAAGTTGTTTAATACTGTTTTATCGCCAAATTTTTTCGTTACATCTTTTAACTCAAGTACTTTTTTCCCAAGGCGACTACCGCTAAGCGCAATATCAACTGACTGTTTTGCAGCTGGCCCTTCTTGACCTTTTAACTCTTCAAAACGTTGAATACGTGCCTTTTGCTTTGTCGAACGAGCTTTTGCACCACGGCGAATCCACGCTAGTTCACGGCGATATAAGTTTTGACGTTTTGATTCTTGCGCAAGTTCTTGTTCTTCACGAAGTGCTTTCGCTTCTAAAAACGTACTGTAATTTCCTTCATAACTATACAATTTTCCATTATCTAATTCGAAAATACGATTCGTCACACGATCTAAGAAATAACGATCATGGGTTACAAGTAATACCGCACCTGTGTACCTTGCTAAATATTCCTCTAACCACTCAACTGTCTCATGGTCAAGATGGTTCGTAGGCTCATCTAAAATTAATAGATCCGGTGTTTCAATAAAACACTGCGCCATCGCAATACGTTTTTTCTGCCCACCAGATAAATTTCCAACAGTTGCTGTGAAATCCGTAATTCCTAGTTTCGTTAATAACGATTTTGCATTCGCATTTGCTTCCCACGCACTCATTGCGTCCATACGTTGTTGCACTGCAAATAATTGTTCCTGTACCTTTTCATTACTTGGATCTTTTTCGATATGTAATAGCGCCTTTTCATAATCACGAAGAAGACGAATTAAAGGTGTATCACCATGGAAGACTTGCTCTAATACTGTTAATTGTTCATCAAACTCTGGTTGCTGTGATAAATAACTAATTGTATATCCACGTGAATGAGTCATATCACCTGTGTCAGGAATTTCTGCCCCTGCAATAATTTTTAATAAAGTTGATTTACCAGTACCGTTTACACCGATAATTCCGGCACGTTGTCCTTCTGCAATACTAAATGATAATCCATCAAATAACGGTTTCTCTCCATATGATTTTGATAAGTTTTCCACAGTTAACATTTTCATATTTGTGCATTCCACTCTTTCATAAATTGTTCAATAAACTGTTCCATATAACGATGACGAACTTCAGCCTCTTGTTTTGCTGCATTCGTATTCATTAAGCCTTTTAGTTTTAAAAGTTTTTCATAAAAATGATTTAAAGATGGGTCATTATTTTTTCTATATTCATCTTTCGTCATCACTTCACGAGGAGGAATAGTTGGATCATACATTAATCTCCCTTTCGCCCCGCCATACGCAAATGTGCGAGCTATTCCAATTGCACCAAGAGCGTCTAAACGATCTGCATCTTGAACAATCTTCCCTTCAATTGACTCCACTTTACCGCCATGACCACCTTTATAAGACATATTGGCGATGATATGAAGAACATGCTTACTGTCCTCTTCTTCAACATGTAACTCTTCTAACCAATCAGAAACTTTTTTCATTCCTGCTTCTTCACTTTCATTTAACTTCTCATCTGCCACATCGTGAAGTAATGCTGCCATTTCAATTATAAAACGATTTCCTCCTTCTTGCTCGGATAAAGAAATCGCCAGTTTATGTACACGCTCAATATGATACCAATCATGCCCACTCGCATCTTTTTCTAAAATATGTTTTACAAAAGTAATTGTTTTTTGAATCTTTTCTTGTTTTGTCATTTTATCTTCACCCAGTTACTTATTGTAACACGCCCGCATTTTTTCATCACATATTTTCTTGTCCGCCCATACACTAGGTGGTAGGCATCATCATGAAGGAGGAATAAACATGTTCTATAATAATCAACCGCCTTACCCACAACAACCATTTTACCCTCAGCAACAAGAACAAAGATATACAGAACAATATGAAGAACAAGAGTTACAACAGCAAGAGCAACAATATGAACAAAATCCATACGTAACACCACAAAAACAAGCACCTGAATACCCTCAAAACCCTTATGACACACGTCCAAATTTTGAATATCCTAAAAATCCATATGCAGAATCACAAAATCAGGAACAACAATTTCAACAAAATCCATATGTAGCACCACAGAATCAAGAACAACAATTTCAACAAAATCCATATGCAGTACCGCAAACTCAAGAGCAACAATTTCAACAAAATCCATATGTAGCACCACAAAATAAAGAACAACAATTTCAGCAAAATCCATATGCAGCACCACAAAATAAAGAACAACAATACCAACAAAACCCATACCCAACTCAACCACAACAACCGCAATACCAACAACAAATGTATCAACCAAACTATGACGCACGTGTCTCACCACCTAAACCACCAACAATCGATCCAACTCAACCACAAATTTTACCGCCTGGACCAACATTAGATATTACACAACCGCAAATCTTACCACCTGGACCAATTACAGAACCGACACAACAACAAATTCAGCAAGTTGTCGGCACACAATTTTTGCCTTTAAAGAAACCTGTACTAGATTTCGTAAAACCTTGGGTAGATTACGGTTTAAATGAAGCAAAACATACATCTCACGAACACGCATTAACAGAAGTTGCTGCGATTATGTTTTTAGTTGGGAAAGGATTTAATCCGACAATTGCGCATTATATTGTAGAATCTTGGGAGAAGAATGAGCAGTTTTAGGGTTGTTTATTTTTTATTAAATAAAACTATAAAAGCGTCACAAGTGCCTGTTATACAAGCATTTGTGACGCTTTTTATTTGTTATATTATATTCTACTTCAAAAGGGTATTTCATATTTTTTACGTGTTTTTATATTATTTGTGAGCAAAATGTGAGCAAATAATAACCTTTTAATTAAACTGTATTAGCTTGAATTCTAATTTAAAACGATTCTTTTAACATAAATTTCTACGATAAATCTTGAATTATAATCATTTTGATAAATAGCTATTACCGTTCTCATTGTTGAACTTGCGTACGGAAAATATACCTTCCTATTATATAGTTTCATTTCGTTTCATAAGTCTTATTAAATACTTGTTTATCTGATAAGGTTTTTCCACGATATCACTACTTGTTATTAATTCGTGGCTGTTTTTATTCTTGATATTAAGACTGTCTTTATGAGCATTTCGTATAAGTATGATGTAACTGATTAAAGCTATTTTCAAAGACGACATATCGGCAATAATTTATGTCTATTTCTTATAGGTGTTAGCAAGTTCGTTTGCAAACTTGTTAGCACTTTTTTATATTACTTCTATAAATAAATGCCCCTTAATATAATCTAAATTTTATATATTTACTTTTCTTCTATTTATCTTATAATTTTAATTGGGAAAGGGAGGAAATAAATGGTTCAAATCAAAGTGACACCTGAAATGCTAGAAGAAGTTGCTAATCGTGCAAATAATACTAGAATCGCATTAGAATCTATACATAATAATTTATGTAATGAAATAGATCGTTTATGTTTTCAATGGATTGGTGCCTCTAATCAACAATTCGTTCAAATGTTCAATGATGCGAGACCAAAAGCTTTTACATCTATCAATTCAATTATACAAGTGGAAGAGGATTTGAAACGAATTGCCGAAAAATTCCGTACCGCAGATGCTTCATATGGCGAAAATCTTAAAGAAGGAGCAATGTGTGGTCCGTTAAATAGTGAGAAAAATGACGGATCTTTACGTGATAAAGTTTGGCATGGTCTCAAAGATACTTATGAGGATCTTAGTAAAGTAAAAAATTCCGATGAGTCTTTATATGATAAATTTAAACATGGTATCGATGTAGCTTATAAAGATGTGAATAAAATAAAAGACACTATAGATGATGAAATCGAATCTGCTTTTGAAAAATCTGGATTAGGTGTCCCCTATCACTTAAAAAAGGGAATGGGCGACGCTATAGGTGATGAATTATTAGGACTTGCAGATGCAGTTATCCATCCCATTGACACATTTAATAACACGATTGAAGCCGTTTCTCACCCAGTTGAGACGTTCCATGCGATAAAACAAACAATTTCTGATTCTTGGAATCGTGATGTTACCAATGGGGACTCGTATAGTGGTGCAGCATGGTACGGAAGCGCGACCGGTCATACTATATTGGCTG
This sequence comes from Bacillus sp. BD59S, assembly GCF_007363175.1. Classification (NCBI taxonomy): domain Bacteria; kingdom Bacillati; phylum Bacillota; class Bacilli; order Caryophanales; family Bacillaceae; genus Bacillus; species Bacillus sp. BD59S. The sequence continues at coordinate 1,908,926 of NZ_CP034686.1, read as the reverse complement.
TTGGACAACTATTCGTAGGAACAAAAGGCGTAGATAAAATCGCAATGTTGAACCCTGGCACAAAATTAGCTGAGATTTCACGAACTGCTAATCAAAGCTTGCAAGACGCTGCATCCTTATTCAATCGTAATCAGTTTGCTTTCGCTGGTGGAAATAATATACGCTCTGTATTTGATACACCTGATTTTAGAGCAGCTGAGGAAAAGCTATCGACCCATCAGTTTGCTACAGGAGAAAATACCACTACTGTGAAACCCGGTGATAGCAGTTCGCTTACTCCAGGTGGCGGACTAGCCGCACATGAAGCTAAAGGTGGGCATTTACTTGAACGACATGTAGGAAAAACAGATGAAGAACTATTGCAAAGAATACAAAGTGATACTAGAATAGCAGGTGCATCTACTTTTACTGATAGGGCATCAGCTGAAAAAATAGCGGCTACCGTCTTGAATAACCCTCGTAATCAAGTGCGCATTCAAAGTTGGTTAAATAGTCCAAGAGACAATAATTTAATTTTACGTTATCAAGGTACTGAAATAATTGGACGAGGTGTAATAAGAGGTTCTACAACAGTTGAAGATATGTCAAATGCAAAAATTGTACTGAAGAAGGATAGAAATGGAAGTTTTATTTTAACTGGATATCCATCTTGATAATAGGAGGAAGATTATGTTATTAGAAGACAATTTCGATAATCTCGAAGATGATGAGGTATTTCAATTTCTAGCTGGTACTTTTCACCAAGATACTTTCTATGAAGAAGCGCTCCAAGAATTACTAGAAGAGGTATCAAAAGAGTATTTGCAAGATGCTGTTATTTTTCTAACTGAATTTATTCAAAGCGATTATAGTAATACAGAAAAAAATGAATACATACGTTATTCTGCAGATGGAATATATTTTGATGGATTAGAAGTAACACCATTAGAATGGCTTGAACAAACAGTTAAAACGATAAAACAAGCATTAAAAAATAATTAGTAAAAATTGACCGCCCTTAATAGGCGGTCTTTTGTTCATATTACTTCACATACACATAGGCTTCATTTGCAGTTACATAGTATGTTTTACCTTTACTATTGTGTACTTTGTATTGTGGTGATCCATTCACATTTACTTTTGCATCAATAGTAAACCCTAATTCTGCATCTACAGAGCCAGCAACATCTTTATCCTGCCAAGATGGAGCATCATAGAAACGTAGATTGTTAACCTTTGAAACAACACGCTTCCCTACAATAGAAGAATCCACTGTGCTTTTCTTACTAAACTTCACATAAGATGGATCATTTTTAATCCATTGCTCACCGCCAAGGTTTAACCAACCATCCTTTTCAGCCCATACAACATAAGCTTCTGGTTTGTTTAACTGACGAATCTTAGAATAGCTTGTACCAGGTCCTTTACGTAAATTCACGTTATAACCTTCAATATAAGCAATACCACCTGTTACAGCCGTTGGAACCTCCGCTGGTTTAGATGGCTTATCAGGAACAGAAACTTCAACATTAGAGTTATTGTATGCTCGTTGTACATCAGCACGGAATTGGGCTTCTGATACACCATGAGACTTTAAGTAATCAAGTGGGTCTTCATGATCTGTACCGCCAAGATATTTCGTCACATCGTAGTGAGTCCACAATCCTTTTTCTACTGATATTTTACGGTCACGAAGGATTTTAGCCAATAATTTCACGTATTTATCATAGCTACGTTTGAATTTTTCATAATCTCTTGTTTCACATAACTCCACATGAACAAATTGTTTATTCGCCCCTGGTCCAGCTCCATAAGCGATGTATTTCGTATCAGCAATTTGGATTGTTTCATTCCAATCAACTGCGTAATGTACAAATGCCGAGCGCCATGTACGAGACTCATATTTTTGAATGTTAATAGCTGACGCTTCTGGAGTTGCTGTACTATGCGCCACAACGCCTTCATATGCACCAGCACCATTACGGTATGGTTGTTTAGGTAAATCAGGAATAATAAGCGTTCTATCAGCAAAAGCTCCTGTAGCAAAACAAATAATACAAAGAGGAAATATGTTACTGAAAAGTAAGGAGACAAATCATTACTTTTCTAAAGAGTAATTAGGTCTGTACAATGACGCATTAAAGTGATTCATAAGGGATGCTGGATGCTAAGAGAGTGAAAATGAATTAAAAAAGAAAGGTGCGTAGGCGCCTTTCTTTTTTGAAGGGAATTTTTGTTATGAGTTAGTATAAAATTGGGTTCAGGGGGTACTATAAAATTTTAGCTTGATGGCAATGGGGGAGCAACCACGTCTATCAACGTCACTACACCTATATTTAATACTGCGTTACGTACCTTTAATCAAGTGAAAAACAAGACTCATTTTGTAAAAATTGAAACCAACGTTTTCTAAACTGAACTTGAGCCATATCTGCATGAACATGGGCCTCCATTTTTAAAGCTTCTGGTATAGGCCTAGGATGTTGACTTTCTACAATAATTTGATCCTCTTTTAGTACTCTTAAACTAAATTTAGCTAAAATTTGGTCTAGTAAAGGGAAGTACTTTAAAAATGTCCTTCCGGTATATCCCATAATTAATGTCTCTTCTTCATCAATTGGTGTAAATGTAATGTACTGAATAAATGACTCATTCTCCTGTTCGCCACTGTGCAGCATCCATTGACGTGGGAATTTGTATTCAAGGTAAGCATCGCCATTTGAGAATATAAACTGATCCAGTGTTCCCTCCAGCTTATAATTGGTTGAATCAGCTTTTGTTTTTCTACCAATCGTTTTTTTATGTACATAAGCAAGGTGAGCAATATCCAGCACAGATTCGATTGATCGAGTAAGGTGTGCATTCCAAGTGGCGTGGAAGGAAGAGAGTTTAAAAGGAGTGTTCTCCATTACATGAAAAGTTTTCCATTCAGGTGGAGTTTCCTCACTATTAGGGTATATCCAAATCAATCCAATCTTTTCTTTTACAGGGTATGAGAAGGTATGAGCAAATTTCGGGATAGGTTTATTGGGTTGGGATGGAATTCTTACACAAGTACCACAACTATCGAACTCCCAACCATGGTAGGGACAGACTAGTTTACCATTTACTACTTGTCCCAGTGATAAGTCAGCGCCACGATGAGGGCAGTAAGGTGATAGAGCCTGAACTTCGCCTTTTTGATCCCGATATAATACAAAATCTTTGCCAGCAACTCTTTTTTTTACTGGAATCTTTTTTATATCTTTTGAATAACTCACAGCATACCAATTACGTGGGAATACTCTATTTATATTTAGAGTCATTTATTTTCTCCTTCTTTTTTATTTACCTAGTAGATATTAATGGTATCTACTGCATACTGTCTATTCTATGCTATAAAATATTTTAAATGTTCGTTTAAAATTAAGAAATCTACAGTTTGATCAAATAATTATGAAAGCCTGTATACTCTCTCTAAATGTAACAAAAATGACTATAGTACAATAGATTTTAAAAAGAAGAAAGTAAACAAACCCAGATTCACTGATAAATCGCTATAGATGATGAAATCGAATCTGCTTTTGAAAAAGCTGGATTAGGTGTCCCCTATCACTTTAAAAAGGGAGTGGGCGACGCTATAGGTGATGAATTATTAGGACTTGCAGATGCAGTTATCCATCCAATTGACACATTTAATAACACGATTGAAGCCGTTTCTCACCCAGTCGAGACGTTCAATGCAATAAAACAAACAATTTCTGATTCTTGGAATCGTGATGTTACCAATGGTGACTCGTATAGTGGTGCAGCCTGGTATGGAAGCGCTACTGGTCATACTATATTGGCTGTTGGACAACTATTCGTAGGAACAAAAGGTGCGGATAAAATCGCAATGTTGAACCCTGGCACAAAATTAGCTGAGATTTCACGAACTGCTAATCAAAGCTTGCAAGACGCTGCATCCTTATTCAATCGTAATCGTAATGAGTTTGCTTTAGCTGATGGAAATAATATACGCTCTGTATTTGATACACCTGATTTTAGAGCAGCTGAGGAAAAGCTATCGACCCATCAGTTTGCTAAAGACGAGGCCGGTTCGAGCGGAAATAATCCTGTTAATGAAAGTCATACTTCATCACTCTCTACTAGCGAAATCATATCTAGTTTACAAGAAACTGAGAACTTCCGGTTAAATTCACTTAAACATATCCTTGAAGGAGAAATAAACCGGAGAGGCGAAGCAACGGGATACCACTCAGAGTTCTTAGAGAATACTCACGGAAGAACAATTCCTGGCACAGATCGTAGAATTAATGATTATGGGGCATACAAAGCCCAAGTGGAAGTGAACGGGATTCCTAAGGCGGCGAATGGTGGCTATTCTACTTTTTTCCCTAAAGATTGGCATCCACAACAAATCGTAGACAATATAAACGAGGCATACAGCAATAAAATCCACATGGGTGGTAATACTAATATCTATGATGGAGTAGGGATAGATGGCCTACCTATTCGTTTGTTTTTAGATGGTAATGGTAAAATTATTTCTGCATTTCCAAGACAAGGTCGATAATTTAATTTTTAAGGGAGAAAATAATATGGATTACAAATTTGAGTTACTTAGTACAGGAAGTTTAGTTATTAGACTACCAAAGGAATTCGATATTTTAGAAGCTTTTTTAAATGTAGAGGTATCTGAATTCGGTGATTGGATAGCAGAAACTGTAGATAAAGTTTTAAATGAAAAAAGTGATTATGAAAAAATAAGTGCGAATATTTTTGGGGCAGATGTTCGAAGAGATAAAACTGTTATATTTAATAAGTATGATGAAGATGAAATCGAAATCCCTCTTGAAATAGAAACTATTACATTAAGAAATCTAATAGATATTTGGTTAAATGAATACACAAAATTGAAAACCGAAAAAAATAACAATTAAATGATGTTACATACAACACGAAAAAGGCCGCCTATAATAAGGGGCCCTTTTCGTTAAATTAACGCACATTCACATACGTATCAATAGCCGTAATATAGAAAACTTGCCCATGACTATTATGCACTTTATATTGATACGAATCATTTACACTTATCTTCGCATCAATTATAAATCCTAATCCTGCATCTACAGAACCAGCCACATCTTTATCCTGCCAAGATGGAGTATCGTAGAAACGTAGATTGTTAAGTTTTGAAACAACACGTTTTCCAACAATAGAAGAATCTACTGTGCTTTTCTTACTAAACTTCACATAAGATGGATCGTTTTTAATCCATTGCTCACCGCCAAGATTTAACCAACCATCCATTTTACCCCACACCATATATGATTCTGGTTTATTTAACTGACGAATCTTAGAATAGCTTGTACCTGATCCTTTACGTAAATTTACGTTATATCCTTCAATGCATGCCACACCATCTGTTACAGCTGTTGGCACTTCTTCTGGTTTAGGTGGCTTTTCAGGAACTGAAACTTCTACATTAGTATTATTGTATGCACATTGCACATCAACACGAAATTGAGCTTCTGAAACACCGTGACTACGCAAGTAATCAAGTGGATCTTCATGATCTGTTCCACTTAAAAATTATTCATTATTTCTCTGGTTATTTTTTCCTATTATCTTATAATTTAAATTAGGAAAGGGAGGAAAATATATATGTCTAAAAATGAAACTGTACTATTAAATCAGATTGAGATAGTAATTGAAATTTTAAAAAATATACAAAAAGAAGACCCCTTCTATAAAGATTTATGAAAACGATGAAAACGATTAAACCGTTTAGCCACTTATCTGCAAAGTAAATCTCGTGGAATTAAAGGCGTAGTGAGAGCCTATACTGAAACCGATCTCGTAAAAAGATTTGACGATCCTCTACTTATTGAATTAGATAAATTAGAGACTATGCTAAATGAAAATAAATAATATTAAACCGACTTCGAAAAATGACTCAGATATGTAGAAGAACAAACAGATAGAATATTAAAGGAAGCTTGCATGTATCCCTTTTTAGAAAAACAAGTGAAACTTTAGTCAGTGGGGTTTTATTCACCCACCACGCGAGTAAAGGTGTGAAAATTTTTGAGTAATATGAATAAAAGCCGAATTGAAATTCTAAAAATGAAAGCAAAAAGAACTGGTAGTAGAAAAGAACTGCTAGACGAACTTTCTAATATTGTTACAGTTTCTATGGACTCATTTATGGAGCCAGAATCTAATGATTTATTTTGTAAAGACTTATTTAATACGCTAACACAAACTTCAAACATAAAAAACTTTGGTAGCACTAATTATCAAGAAAACAGAAGACTATCAATAGTACTGTTAAAAGAAACAGCTAAAACTATTAAATTTCCAGTTGATCAAGGGAGACTCTTTTTCTCTAAGGGTGGTAAATTTGAAGCAGTTAAACTGAACATTGGTGAAGTATTTGAGAATTTAGAAGAGTTATCAACCATATCAAGATTTCTAACTGGATATGCAGATTTTGTATTAGCTGGGGACGATTTAGAATTCGGAATCGTTATTGAGCGCACTGAATACCACTACGAATTCAGTATGTGGGGTGTATCCACAATATGAAATATGAAAATACAAAAGACCACTTCAAAATGAGAGTGGTCTTTTTATTTCTTTATCTATTAGTTTTTTCAAATCCCACTTATCAATATTCTTTTTTAAGACCTTTTCTTCCTAGGACCTATAATCAATTTAATCGCAGTTCTTTCTTGATCATTAATAGTAACCTCTTGAAATGCTGGAACAAAGGCTAAGTCAATACCACCTGGAGCAACAAATCCTCTTGCGATTGCAATTGCTTTAATCGCTTGATTTAAAGAACCCGCCCCAATTGCTTGAATTTCTACATTTCCACTTGTTCTTAGTACACCTGCAATTGCACCTGCCACTGAATTTGGTTTTGATTTTGAAGATACCTTTAATATATTTTCCATGTAAGTTGCTCCCTCTATTATTTAATCGCTCTTTTGTTACCGTTTAAAATATTTCAACGTATCTTTTACTACTATTCACACCAAAAGCAAACAATGCTACATATGTACATTCATTCGATACTTTTCGTCTTCTTCCTGCCTTACTATGTAAATAAAGAAGGATAACTAAAAACCTAATATAAAAACATTCAAATAAAAATATATTACTTTAACGATCATATCATTGTAACTGAGGATACTGGTTTTACTGTTTCAGATATAATTAATATAAGCATTCACCCTACGCTTCAATTTCCTAATAAATCCCTCTAATATTTTCACCATATCATTAACCTTTTCTTTTTCAAAAATGGTTACAGCTTCTATTCTATTACTATATTTCATCGTATTAGCACTTTATTTTCTATATCTATCACCTTTTATATAGGACAAGCATAAAATACTATGAGTATACACTTCATTCATAATAGGAGGTAATACATTGGGTTCATACTTTCATTCTTCAAATTCAAAAGAAAAATGTTCATGCAAATCTTCTTCCAGCTCATATAAAAAATGTTTATGCAACTCCTCTTCTAGTTCATATAAAAAATGTACATGTGACCATTCACATAAAAAAAGCTGTCCGGCATACGGCACTTTTTGGCAAACAGAGTTTATAACTGTTCCTTTCGGAGATCCTTTTCCATTTAATCACGTTGGCCCTATAGCAGGAGGCGTTTCCTTACTAAATCCTACTACTATACAATTTAGTCAAGCTGGTGATTATAGAGTTTCTTTCATTTCGACTATTAACACTACTTTAAATCCTGTATTTCCACATATCCCAGTCATGACTATATTTTTAAATAATAATCCACTTGCTAATAGTCAAGGTGACTTTGCTTTTCAAATGAATACTTCATCAAATAACGAATGTCTTCAACTAGTAGGCGAAACGATTGTTACAGTTCCTGCTAATGCAACTCTTCAATTGAAAAATAATAGTGGTTTTAATCATCAAAGTATTGTAACTTGTGATAATGGTATCAATTCAGTTGAATTAACAGTTATGAAACTAAGTTAATAATCTTCTTCACATTTAGATGCTATTTCAGCATCATTTTTTATTGAAAAATGTTCTTTTAATTCCCATCATCGAACATAAATTCCATTGTATCTTTCAGTTAATCTAATAGACATGAAAAAAGTACCGAACTCTTCTACAAAAGTTCGGTACTTTTTATATTAAAAACTTCTCATTCTTTCTTACTTCTCCACATAAACCGACTTAACAATTGTACGATTATACGGTTTTCCTTCTTTATTCATCCCTTTTATATCCATTGTAACGTTATATACTCCTGATTGCTTTATATCCTTCAAAGCACCAGTAAATGTATTATTATTAACATGTTGTAATTCATTATATTCAGAGACTAGTTTCCCTTCTTTATTAACTACTCTTACTGTTATGGAAAGATCCCCTTTCATTTCAGGTGCCACAGGTGATTTTTTCAGTTTATACTCAGGTTTATTTACTTTAACTTTGGTAGGCATTTGAAGAACAAATGGTGCGTCATCATTGTAATCGCTTACAACTAAATATGCATCTTTCGACTGCTTCGCCATCATTTTAACTTTCCATTCTCCTACATCCATTTTATCAAATTTAAATGTTCTAATTGTTGCACCACCAAAGAAAGATTCTTCTTCACCAGTAGTTATAACGCTATCCTTATTTGTATACATTTTTCCTTTTGGTGATATCATTTGTACTTCTACATTAGACGAAGCAGTTAATATAGAAACGATTCCTTCTGACTTTTTATCAACTGTAACAGTTTGCTCTATCCACTGATTTTGTGGCAATTCTCCGCCTAAAATGTTTTGATTTGAAGTTGTATTTAATTGTTCTATATTTTCATTTGAACTAGTGCTGGATGCTACTAAAGCTGGTACGGCTACATTTGATGTACGTAAATATGGTTCAATTCGTGAGAACACAGCAGATCCTTTTCGTATATTATCATGATCAAATCTGGAATCTGTAAATAAATGAGTTCCATACGGCAACTTAGCACTCCACTCATTTACTAGCCCATCATTTGAACCGTATGATGACAAATATAATCCGCCCATGGATAACGCCGAGAATACAGGGCCCCAACTAGTTCCCGTAACTGTGTAATAACGGTTTAATTTAGCTGCTGGATTATTATCAATCGTTGAACGAAATTTTGCCATTTCGCCCATTTGTAATGAGTACGTACCATCATCTTTTTGACCTAATATAGAGGCAAGCCATCCCGCCCACCAACTATATGATAAATCAGCTAAGTTTGATCCATGATGTGGTGTCGCAAGCGTGATAACATTTCCGACAAATCGATTTGCACCATATCCTACTAATGCAGCCTGTGTATCGATACCGCCTTTACTATGTGCTACAATATTAACTTTTTTACAAAAATGATTATATATTTCTTCTAATTTTTGTGCTAACAATTTTCCGTTGTCCCACTGACTAGCTGATCCTTTTCCAGCAGCATCATATAATTGTATAAATACTGTTTGATAGCCTGCTTTCAAAGCATAGTCATACATATCATTTATGTCGTGATATACAGTTTTTCCATACCAACTATCTGCATTTCCATTCCTTCCTTGCACAAAGAGAATTGGAGGCTTACTTTCATCATAATTAGCAGGCTTTTTTCCTAAAAACCATTCTCCAGGTGTAAAGACTTCTTGATCTGGAAAGCCTGTTTTAATCTCTTTTACAACTTCTGCTCGCACATTTGTGCTAATCATTGGAACCATGATAAAAAATACAATTAGTAAGGCAACACATCTTCTCATCAATCGCATGTTACTCCCCCCACTTTTTTTGAAAGAAGGTGCTCTTTGTAATTTTTTTTATCTTCTTTCTTAATACTAGATAATCTTTTTACTTAAACAAAATCTTGTCCCTATTCTCAAGAGATTACTAGTACCCCTTCTTCCTTAACACACGTTATTCTCTTTGTTTCTATCTCTTCCTTTTGAGAGAACACTATAAAAAAGTTTCTCAATAATTGTTAACCGTACTAAATCCAAATATCTCTAAATCATCATTGTCTATATAAAGTATACAAATCTTGAAAAAACTTTAGAAAAATAACACTTTATTACTACCTAGTTATAAAAAAGAGGCATGAAGATATGTACTTTTATTTAATTTAATACAAAACAAACGAATAGAAGCTTATGCTGTAAGACTTTCCTACGACGAAATATTAAACTGAAATTTCTAAATAGATAATAATATTTCCAGAAACATATATTATGATAATTTTCGCAGACTTGAATTAAACTTTTAGAAGTACTAACCTAGCGGTGAGCAGAAGAAAATTCTGTAAAAAGAAAGGAGAATGCTTTATGATGACCAATTTACAAAAGGAGTTTTTTAAACGACTAAAAATTCCTGCAAAAGAAGTAACATTTGATGATTTAAATGAAATCCTCTTAAAGATGGGCTTGATTCTTCCCTATGAAAATCTCGATATTATGACTGGTACGATTAAAGATATCTCAAAAAAGAACTTAGTAGAAAAATTACTTATTCAAAAACGAGGCGGTCTTTGTTATGAATTAAACTCCTTATTGTATTACTTTTTAATGGATTGTGGGTTTCAAGTATATAAAGTAGCTGGTACTGTTTATGATCTTTACGATAATAAATGGAAACCCGATGATGGTCATGTCATTATCATATTAAATCATAATTATAAAGATTATGTTATAGACGCAGGTTTTGCATCTCATCTCCCTTTACATCCAGTCCCTTTTACCGGAGAAGTCATCTCTTCTCAAACGGGAGAATATCGAATTCGCAAACAAACTACCCGAAAAGGTACACACATTTTAGAAATGCGAAAAGGAGCTAACGGGGAATCTACAAATTTCTTGCAATCTGAACCTTCACATGAATGGAAAATAGGCTATGCCTTCACTTTAGATCCAATAGATGAGAAAAAGGTGAATAACATTCAAAAAGTGATTATGGAACATAAAGAATCTCCTTTTAATAAAGGGGCTATTACTTGTAAATTAACTGATTATGGGCACGTATCATTAACAAATAAAAATTATACAGAAACCTTTAAAGGCATCAAAAATAAACGACCAATAGAATCAAAAGATTATGCTCGCATTCTTCATGAATCTTTCGGAATAACACAAGAAAAATATGTAGGAAAAACACTAGAAAGAGGCTAGTTGACTAGAAGTATTTCATAATAAAGCAGATTCCATATTTAGAATCTGCTTTATTTTATATTTTGTTATAAAGGAATTTATTTTTGCTGGTACCCTTTAATTTTCAATGATATACTCATCATCATATTTATCATATTGGAGGCCTGATCCTATTTTTGATTCCGTAACTTGATCTCTTAAAAACGGTGCAGCTTCCATTTTGCTAGTTGCAATTTCAATTCCATATTTTTTCGTTAAATGGGCTAATTCTATTAAAAACCACTCTCTTCGTAATGTAACTGGAATATCAAATGTTCTTCTTTTCATATATAATAGCACCTCTTTAATTTTCATAACTTAAAAAACATTATAGTATATGCATGTCCATTCTAAATGTGCTATTACTAAAATAACATTTTAGTTTACATAAAATAATTATATATTAGTAGAAAGAGGCTTGTCCTCCTCTTTCTACTGTAGAGATTTAAATTAAGAACATCTTGGTACACCTAAAGCTAAGAATAAACCTGCTACTCCCGCAGTAATCGGTACTTTCAACGTAATTACATCGTCTACCTTCGTTACTAAAAAGTAAGCATTACCTTCTTGTAATATACAATTCACTAACAATTGAAATTCCATTCAAATCCCCTCCTTTCAATCGATATATTATACTTTATGAATTTTATTTAAAAAGGTAATAAGAAATATATCTATTTTTCCATATATACTAAATAATAATTTGTAAATCTATTAAAAATACTAATTTTCTAAATTTATATAAATCGTGTACTATCCAATAAATTCCTATATAATCAATAGTGAAAATCTTACAAATGGAGGTATAAAAATGACGATTTTGAGTAATATTGGTGCAGCTTTATTTTTTATTGCTTTTATTCTTTTCATTCTATGTATCATCTCGTTTTTCAAGAAAAATGGAAAAGCAAAACAATATGGTCGTCCTGCCGTTATTCTTTTTATGATTTCGATTGTATTAATAATAACTAGTGCTGAGACTTCTAATAACCCAATTGTTGAATTCTTTTCTATTTTAAGTTTTGTTTTATTTGTTTTCTTCCTTGTGCTAGCAATCTTATCTGTAATTAAAAAGACTGGTGTAGCAAAAAAACAATTTATTATCACAGCTATTTTATTTGTCATTTTTGTTGCATTATTAAATATTTCAGCTCCTTCTTCTGAAAAGACGACAGCAACTAGTAAAAAAATTGCTTCTAACAATGCAGAACAAAAAGAGAATGAGAAGAAAAAAGAACTTGAAAAGAAAGAAGAGAACGAAAAGACTCAAAAACAAGAAGACGAGAAGCGTCTAGCTGATGAACAAGCTCGTAAGCAAGAGGATGAAAAACGCCAAGCCGAAGAGCAAGCTCGTAAACAACAAGAAGAGCAAAAGCGCCAGGCTGATGAACAAGCTCGTAAACAACAAGAAGAGCAAAAACGTCTAGCTGATGAACAGGCTCGTAAACAACAAGAGGAACAAAAGCGCCAGGCTGATGAACAAGCTCGTAAACAACAAGAGGAACAAAAGCGCCAGGCTGATGAACAGGCTCGTAAACAACAAGAAGAGCAAAAACGTCTAGCTGATGAGCAAGCCCGTAAACAACAAGAAGAACAAAAAGCACAGCAAACTCAAACACAACCTGCTTCAGGAAATACTAGTAGTGCATATTACAAAAATTGTGCTGCAGTTAGAGCTGCTGGGAAAGCTCCCCTATATAAAGGACAACCAGGTTATGCCTCACATCTTGATCGTGATGGCGATGGAGTTGCATGTGAAAAATAATAGTAAAAAAGAAGCTTCTAGTAAGCTTCTTTTTTACTATTACGTATAGTTATTACTCTTCCATTCTTGTAAGCCATATATCAATTCAAATTGGCATCTTATTTTTTAAATGCTTGTAATATTAATCATTAACTGGAGCAATACTCCAATTTATTATTTCAAGATTTTTCACCTCTATTTTTCCTTTGACAAGAACATGTGGAATTAAGTGAAACATCCCAAATCTTCTACCCTTTTCATATTCCTCCCTGTAATATTCTTTGGTGCAGGTATTTAATTGCTTTAATTCTCTATATTCATTAAAGTTGATGATTTCTATTTCGCATTCTTTTAATTCTCTATTTGTTCCACCCCAATTATGCTTTGAATACTTGTATATTGCCATACACTGACCCTTCAATGCGCCAATAGGAACTTTATAAAACAGTTTATTTGTATGAAGGTTTATTCCTATTTCCAGTGATACTTTATAAATCTCATAAGGATTCAATGGTAAAAAATGCACAACATCATTCCATAAACATTCTAATTTTGGTATTTTACGTGTTAATAAGTTCTCCCTTTGAGGATGATCTTTATATTTTTGTATATACTCACCGTATAAATTTAGATATACACTTTTCAATTCATTTAATGGGATTAAATATTCTCCTTTTAGTTCTTCTGGTACCATATGATAAACATATTCCACAAAAACCTCCTATAAAAGATATACTTCCTATTCCAAAATTCTTCGCCATCTTTTCTATAATGTCCTCTGTTGAAGAATAATCCTATTATTCTCAAATCAGATACATAATAAGTGATTTCAATCACCACGTTGTTTTTCACTTATCGCTATTCTTAATTTAGATATTACATTTAAACTTTATGGAGGCATTCATATGGAACATACATTTACTGAGAGTTCAATTGCTGGTGAGATTGTTACACAATTTCCGAAAGCTAGTGATCTTTTTAAATCATATAGATTTTTGTTGTAGTGGTAATAAGCCACTTATTGATGCAATTCATGAAAGAAAATAATGTTTTATTTCCGCGTGCCATTACAAAGGCATAAATAAAAGCAGGACATGAGTAACAATACTCCTGTCCTACTTTTATTCACGCTTCATCACCCTCTCAATCCAAATAACTACATTTCCTATCCGCTTCTCTTTTCACATTAAACTACAAATCATTATTTACCATATTGCCCTAAGTTACGGAAACAATTATACTAGATGTAATCAGAATAAATAATCTGAATATTCTTAAATTAAAGATGAAATCTTTACTGCCCTCAATTAGATGGATACATTCTATTTTCCGCTAAATAGATTAGAAAACGATAATAACACATTAGGAGGATTACGATGCACCAGCTTGATTCATTACATCCCATTATAGAAAAAATAATTAACAATATTGAAAAGTTAATGGTCGGAAAGCGAAAAGAAACACTATTAGCTTTAACAGCTCTCTTAGCTGAAGGTCATGTACTATTAGAAGATGTTCCTGGCGTTGGGAAAACGATGTTAGTACGTGCTCTTTCTAAATCTATTGATGCTGATTACAAACGTATTCAATTTACACCTGATTTACTTCCATCAGATGTAACAGGTGTTTCTATTTACAATCCGAAAGAGCTCCAATTTGAGTTCAAGCCTGGACCAATCATGGGGAATTTTATACTTGCTGATGAAATTAATCGTACATCTCCCAAAACACAATCCGCCTTACTTGAAAGTATGGAAGAAGGCAATATTACAATTGATGGTATGACAAGACCGTTACCCAAGCCATTCTTTGTAATGGCTACACAAAATCCTGTCGAATATGAGGGAACATATCCTTTACCAGAAGCACAGCTCGATCGTTTCTTGTTGAAACTAAAAATGGGATATCCTACACAAGAAGAAGAATTTGAAATTTTAAACCGGATGGAAAAAACAAACCCCCTCTCCCATTTACAAGCTATTACTACAATAGAAGAATTACTTTATTTACAGCAAAGCGTACGGGAAATAAGCGTGGACAAAGCGATTAAGCATTACATTGTAAAGCTTGTTAGTCAAACTCGGTCTTATAGTTCTATACAACTAGGCGCAAGTCCGCGTGGCTCGATTGCTTTAATGAAAGCTTCACAAGCTTATGCATTTATCCATGGCAGAAATTATGTTATTCCAGACGATGTTAAATTTTTAGCTCCTTACGTGTTGGCTCACAGACTCATTTTAAAAATGGAAGCAAAATTTGAAGGAATAACAGGAGAACAAGTTATCGCAAAAATCGTTGCACGAACTACCGTGCCTACCCAAAGGAAGATGAACCTTTGATGAAAAGGATTCTACGAGTACTCTATCATTTTACTAAGTTATCATTCATTCCGTTATGCCTAGTCTTAACATTTTTATACGCTATGCTTCAAGGAGGATTTGTAAGTTGGTTTTTGTTTTACAGTATGATTCCTATTGGCCTTTATTCACTATTACT
Organism: Bacillus sp. BD59S; assembly: GCF_007363175.1. Classification (NCBI taxonomy): domain Bacteria; kingdom Bacillati; phylum Bacillota; class Bacilli; order Caryophanales; family Bacillaceae; genus Bacillus; species Bacillus sp. BD59S. The sequence goes on along the minus strand of NZ_CP034686.1, from coordinate 1,893,509 downwards.
CCCCTTCTATGCTTTGCGGAACGCTGAAGTAAAACGAATAACAAATCAAGACGAATATACAGCAGGAGAACCTTTTTTAAGCACCATTACAATAAAAAGAAGATTTCCTTTTCCATTACTTTATTTAATTATAGAAGATGAATTACCATCACAATTTACAAAGTGTAAACAAACGAAGATGAATAAAGTAATACTCTTTCCAGGATTGAAACGAAATATTTCGTTTCAATATGCAATCGACACAATCCCTAGAGGAGAGCATACTTTTTCAAGCGTACGTGTGAAAACTGGCGATCTATTCGGTATAATGGAGAAAGAAGTAATTTTTTCAGTTCCAGATACATTTTTAGTCTACCCTCAGTATGTAGATATAACATATCGACAAATGGAAAATCATTTTGAACAAGGAGCACTTTCAGCAAATATAAATTTAGTAAAAGACTCTACCATTTCTGTCGGTGTGAGAGACTATAAACCTGGTGACCGCTTTTCATGGATTGATTGGAAAGCAACTGCACGAACGAACAATATTATGACGAAAGAATTTGAACAACAGCGCAGCCATAATATTATGATATTCATGGACAGAACCCCATCCCCTCTATTCGAATCAGTCGTCACATTTACTGCCTCTATTGTCAGATCTGTTTTGAAGCAAAATTCACCGGCGTCATTCGTATCTGTCGGAAAAGAACGAACTTTTTTCCCTTTAGACAATGGAGATAGTCAGTTACATCAAATCTTTTGTCATTTAGCAAAAGTACAAGCGGACAGTGTATTCCCACTCTCCCGAAGTGTAGAAATGGAATTAAGAAAAGTTTATGAGCCCGTAACAATTATACTCGTGACAAGTGATCTTTCTCCCGATATTCAAAAGGCAGCTGACTATGCTGCTATAAAAAATAGAAAATTAATGGTGTTTGTCGTAAAAGAAAAAGCAAATCAACTATCACATCGCGAACTTAGTATTCTAGAAACTCTACAAAAACGAAAAATATTTGTAAATGTAGTTTATGGAAACCAGTATACAAACGTGTTTTTTGAGGTGAGCAAATGATAACATTACAGACAAAAAAACAATGGGATATGACTAGATTTTTCATGCATGTATGCGCATTTCTACTTTTACTAGAATGGCTAAGCCCCCTTATAGGTATTACAAATGTAGGTAGATTAGATATTTTTGTAATATTTATAGGGATTTGCTTCACTCTCTCTTTTTTTCAAACAAAGTGGCAGATTCCAATAAAAGTCTTCACGATTTTATTCATCATTCATTTCCTATACTATAAAAATGCTTTTATAAATCCATCTTGGTTAACAAAATTTTTTAATGATATTTCTCAAAATTCTTCTCTGTTATTTCAAGGGAATTTGCTAGATATTTCTCCAGTTTTTCCAACACTTTTATTTTTTTTATCATTTTGGTTTTTGAGTGCTTTCATCTCTTTTTGGATGATTCATAAAAAACGTGGGTTGTTATTTCTTATATTGACTATTATTTATATCACCATTTTTCATAACTTACATTTATACAATGCAAACTACGCTATTATTCGTACTGTTGTCATCGGCTTTTTTATGCTTAGTCTTATCCGCACAGAACGAATAAAAGAAATGGAACAGTTACAAAATTATGCTAGAGAAATCTCAAAATTACTTAGACCTCTTACATTATTTATTGTATTGTCAGCAACAATCGCATACTTTGCTCCAAAATTTGGCCCTCAATGGCCAAACCCAATGGATTTTTTACAATTCAACACATCCGAAGCAAGTAAAAAACAAGAAGTTTCTAAAATTGGATATGGTTTAGATGACTCGCGATTAGGTGGTCCTTTTAAGGCAGATCCTACAATTGTTTTTACAGCAGCAACACAAAACAAACAATATTGGAGAGTCGAAACGAAAGATTTTTATACCGGAAAAGGCTGGGAAGTTTCTGAAAATCAAAAGAAGGTTTCTTTTAAAAATAAAAATGACGTCGTGAGCTGGTACGAACAAAATACAAAAACGGAGACAACAAAGGCAACAATCAACATGCAAAAAAGTTATCCTCACCTTACCTATCCAGCAGGGTTAATATCAGTTGAGGCTTCTTCAGATGTATCATACAGCGTTGACCCATTTTCTGAAAAAATCTATACGATGGATGGAGATTCTTCTACTACTTTACATTCATATAAAGTAACGTATGAGGTCCCGGAGTTTTCCATAGAAAACTTAAAAGCTGTAAAAACGAATGAAGGCCAAGAATCAAATCCTTATTTCATGACAAAGTACACGCAACTTCCAGAAGCATTACCGCAGCGAGTAAGAGACTTAGCTAGTAGTCTAACAAAGGATAAAGACACCCGATACGATAAAGTATTAGCTATTGAAAACTATTTCACCGACCATTCTTTTGTATATGAAACAACGAATGTCTCATTCCCTGCCCAAAACCAAGATTATGTAGATCAATTTCTTTTCGATACAAAAAGCGGCTACTGTAATAATTTCTCGACATCTATGATCGTGTTACTTCGTTCTGCTCGAATTCCTGCTCGCTGGGTAAAAGGTTATACAGAAGGAACTCTTGATAATACGCTGGTGGGTGCTGAAGGTGAGGATGTTTATAAAATCGCGAACGATAACGCACACTCTTGGGTCGAAGTATATTTCCCTGGATACGGATGGATTCCATTCGAACCGACAAAAGGATTTACGAATCCCTATAATTTTATAAATAATACTCCTGCTCCTACTTTACAAAATAGCGAAGAAACTAATTCTCAAAACGCGCAAATGCACCAAAGAAACAATGAAGCAAAGCTTAAAAGTTTAATAGAAGATACTGAAGAAACGCCTACTAACAAAATTACAAATGCTAAAAATAAATTTTCTTGGTGGTACGTATTCCTTTCTACAATACCAATTAGTATCATCGGCTACACTCTCTTCGCTACTAGAATGAAATGGATTACATTTTTTATCATTCTTTACTATAAATATCGAAAAGATGATGCTATTTATAGTAAAGCTTACAGTGCACTTTTGAAACAGTTTGCGAGAACTGGTATACCCCGAGAGGAAAGTCAAACATTCCGAGAATATGCTCTCCATATCGATACACTTTACAACTCGAATGATATGCAACAACTTACTTTCAGTTATGAGAGTGCTATATATCAAAAAGGACAAGCCGCAACAGAATGGGAAAAATCCGTACACTTATGGGAAGTGCTTATGAAAAAAGCTGCTTCTCCGCCTAAATCAAATGACTTCCATTCAGCGATTTAATATTGACAATGTGAATGTAAAAAAATGCCTCAAAGAACAAAATAGTTCTTTGAGGCATTTTTTAATAAAGTGAAACTCCTAGTTATTCGCCAAGTACCTTCTCAATCTCAACCTCTAAATCAACCGGCTTCGTTTGCGGTGCAAAACGCCCTACTACTTTTCCGTCTTTTCCAATTAAAAATTTTGTAAAGTTCCATTTTACTGCTTTCATACCGAGTAAACCTGGTGCTTGTTCTGTCATGTATGTATACAGAGGATGAGCCTTTTCACCTTTTACATCAATTTTTGCAAACATTGGGAAGTTTACACCGTAGTTTAATTCACAAAAGCTTGTAATATCTGCTTCTGTACCTGGTTCTTGTCCTCCGAATTGGTTACATGGGAAACCGAGTATTTCTAGCCCTTGTTCTTTATATTTATCATACACTTCTTGTAATCCTTTATACTGTGGTGTAAACCCGCATTTACTAGCTACATTTACAATAAGAAGCGCTTTTCCTTCGTAATCTTTTAACGATTTATCTTCCCCTGTTATCGTTTTAGCTGAAAAATCATAAACTGTCATTATCCTTGCCCCTCTCTTCACTATCATTCTATGTTTATACTATACTACATTCGTGAATATACAGCTCTTATTACGTACTTACAAGATATCATGATAGCGCTTTATTTTTGTTCGAAAATTCGACACAAACTACTAGACTTTTCTGTTGGAAAGTTTTACAATTGAAATGTGAACAAAATGTGACAGTTTATATTCTATTATGATAGAAAAGGATGGTATTCAATATGAAAACTGCACAACATGAAACGATTTCAAATCGCGAGTTTTATTTCGTACTATATATGATGTTATTGTATGTGATTGGTTGGGTAATCGATGTAAATGGTTTATTTTTAAGCTCCTACTTTAATTTAGCAGGAGAAATTATCCTTCCATTAGTTGGCGGCATTGTTGGGCTGTTCGTTATGTCTATCAATAAACAACAAAGGCAATAAGAACATTACAAAAAGGCAGAAGACGAATCTTTCGTTTTCTGCCTTTTTGTATTTTTAGCGTATAATAGTTACATACCGTATATAAGGAGTGGTAAAGATGAAAAAAGTAGAGCAATTATCTTCTCACCTATATCTGATTGATGATTTTGATTTACAACATAATGAACGAACTGGTACGTACGTTTTATTAGGTGATGATATTACTTTAATTGAAACTTGTGCAGCCCCTTCTCTTCCGTATATTTTAGACGGCTTACAACAATTATATATTGATTTAATCGAAGTTAAAAACATTATCGTTACACATGTTCATTTAGATCACGCCGGTGCTGCTGGTTTAATGATGGAAAAGTGCCCAAATGCTACTTTATATGTGCATTCTCGCGGTGCTCGTCATATGATTGATCCAACAAAACTTATTTTAGGCGCAAAAGCTGTGTACAAAGAAGATTTCGATAAACTTTTCGATCCAATTCTTCCAATTGAAGAAGAACGTGTTCGTATTGTACAACATGGTGATACGTTACAAATTGCAGAAGACCGCACCCTTACATTTTATGATACACCGGGACATGCGAAGCACCATATTAGCATTCACGATTCATTAACAAATGGCATTTTTACTGGTGATACAATTGGAATTTATTATAGAGAACTTGCAGACCTTGGTGTGGAACTATATCTACCATCAACATCCCCTTCACAATTCCAGCCAGATGCGATGATTGCTTCTAAAAATCACATTCAAAGTATGAATGTAGATACAATTTATTTCGGCCATTACGGTGCATCATCCAATGTTACAGAAGTATATAACCAACTAGAACATTGGTTACCTATTTTCGTTCATACTGGTAAAGAGGTCTTTGAAAAATATAATGATTTCGATGAGGCTACTAAAGCTTTGCAAACTGTATTAATGGATAAGGTCTCTTCTCACCTTACAAAGTTAAACGTTCCATCAGATCATTCCGTTTATAACATTTTACATCTAGATATAGAAATTAGTGCGATGGGCATTATAGATTATTTCACGAAGCAAGAAAAGGCAAACTCCACTATTAACTAACAGTAAAAGAAGAGATATACAACATTCGTTATTGTATATCTCTTCTTTTTTTGAATATATTTTGAGTAAAGGATGGTGGAATGTAATGCAAAAAGTGATGCTATACCTCTGCTTCACATTATTTATCGTCTTATTATTATTTGTCGGAGTGAAAATTCAATTTTATTTAGATACAGACGCGCAAGTGAACTTTAACGTTTATCCAAGATTATTCTACTTTACACTCTTCCCTCTTATAGTCGGTATTTTATTACGATTCCTTCAATCTATTAATCGCGAAACGAGTAAACAAAACTGGAGCTTTCAACCGGATAAATTTATTGCTATTACAGTACCTACACTATTCATTTCCTTTTCCCCAGCACTACTCTTTTCACCACTTGGCGAATACCTACCTTATTTAGTTAATATTATTCTCATAAATACAACTTTTGTTACGATTATTAGTTTAATAGCTGGTTATTCCCTTTTAGATTGTTTTATAAAAAAAGACATTGCAAATATGAAAAAATATAATTGATAACCAATACTTAAATGTCATTGGTTTCGGCGGTTTATTTATAAATGCAATATTACTTGTAAAAGTCGCTACACATGAGAAAAGGAAATTTATGTTAAAATAAAAGGAATCACGTACTAAGTCAAATTACATTTCAATCAAGGGAGAATTATTATGTATAGATTTTTTGGATTCTCGTGTCTAATGTTCCTCGCAAGCATATTTTCTTTCTTTATTTTAAGAGGGCCTAATGCAAATTTAACTTTAATTATTTCGATACTAGGTATTCTCTCATTACTCGGCATTATTTTTGCGATAGCTTCAAAGAATTGGTTATTCGGAATAGTTGGTACAGCATTAAATGGAATAATACTAGTAGTTGCATATTTCCTGTTGCTAGCAAAAGGCATAGGTGGTTAATATATTTACGTTTCAATAAGAAAAGCTCAGAGCTTAGACTCTGAGCTTTTTTACTTATCTCACCTTTTCGTCTACATACTCCATAAACTGCTCTGCTTTCATAAATCTTTCTTTATATGCCTCAGGTACTTCTTCTAGTTTTATTGCACCGGTTGATTTTGTCTTCACTCGTACGATTTCATGTGTCATTAAAGCTTCCATATAGCGATCAAACTCTTCTTGCGTTAATACTTCTCTACTTGATTTATGACCATTTAATTTATCAAAGTATGGTTGAAGGCCCATACTTACCTTTTTCATTTCTTCTCTTTTTGCTGGTGATAATGCATCATAATCAATATTACCGTTCGAATCTCCGTACGCAAGCTTTGCATTTGTTAATTTCTTTAGTTCTTTTGTAAACACTTCATATTCTTTTGTACCCATTTCATCTTTCGCTTCTGATAGCTTTGCACTAAAACGCATATACGCCTCTAATGTCATCGTTCCAGCGTGTTTTTTTAAGTTTTCAAAAGACCCGTATATACCATCTGCCATAATAGATTGATATGCAAAACCAGTTGTCGGGATTAAAAAAGCCGCTGCAAGTACTCCTGCGATAAGGCGCTTCTTCCTCTTACTTCCACCACGATTCATTTTTATTTGAACGATTACTTTTTCTTTTAACTCCGGCGGTGCAACAATCCCCTTCGCTTCTTCTTGTATAGATTCTCGGACTTTACAATCTAAACTCATTTCACATTCCCTACCTCTCCTAAAAAGATTTCTTCTACTTGCTCTTTTTGACGTAGTTTCTTTAATGCCGCATGAATTCTAGATTTCACAGTACCAATTGGAATATGTAATATTTGTGCTACTTCTTCTTGAGAGTAATCGTGTAAGTATCTTAAAATAATAACTTTTTTCAATTTATACGGTAATTTATGAATAAGTTCGATTAGTTTTTGATTTGATATTTTACTTATTACATCGTTAGAAAAATCAATTTGTACTGGTTTTCTTTGCTCTTCTGCTTTTTTTATAATTCGTAGTCGCATCCACCTCTTTCTTCTATAAGAGTGAATTTGTTTAATCGCAAGTCCAATTAGCCAAGGACGAAATGGCTTCTCGCTATCATACTTACGAAGCGATTCATATAGTTGTATGTATATTTCTTGAACGACATCATCTACATCCGTTTTATCTTCAATCAAAAAATGTGCTGTTTTATATACTTCTTGAATCGTTTTATCATACAATTCGCTATACGCTTCTTTATTTCCCGATAAAGTTAATTGGATTAAATCTGTATACACTGTTTCATCCTTCATATACCATCCCTCCTTTGTCTTACACTATATATTGGCAAGTAATCCATATTTCGTTCGATTTTTTCAAAAGTTTTTTTATATAGATTAATATAATGATTCAATATGTTCATAAGCTCCACTTATAATCACGCATAACTATTATATAATTTTCCAATTTCTAATGAAGACTTAAAATGATTTATATAGTCAAATTTAGGAGGATATATAATGAAAGCTATCATTGTAACGTCGTTCGGTGGTCCTGAAGTGATGAAATATACAGATGTGGATATTCCAGCTATTTCAAAAGATCAAGTTTTAATTCGTGTTGTTGCTACAAGTGTTAATTTTGCTGATATTAAATCACGTTATGGCAAAAAAGGAAATAAATCACTACCTTTTATTCCAGGGATAGATGCCGCTGGTATTGTAGAACGTGTCGGTTCTCATGTGAAAAATATTTATCCTGGACAGCGTGTCATTGCATTTCCTCAAAATGGATCATACGCTGAATATGTTGTTGCAAATGAAAATCTTACTTTCGTATTACCTGATGAAATTAATTTCCAAACTGCAGCTGCTTGTCCAATCGTATCTTTTACAAGCTATAATTTACTCGCAAATGTTGCAAGAATTCAACAAGGCGAATCAGTACTCATTCATGCGGCTGCTGGCGGAATTGGTACTACAGCTATTCAACTTGCAAAACTATTAGGGGCTGGAAAAGTTATCGGTACTGTCGGAAGTGAAGCAAAAAAAGAAATTGCTTTATATGCCGGAGCTGATTATGTTATTTGTCATCAAGATGAAGATTTTGTAGAGAAAATCAATGAGCTGACAAATAGAGAAGGCGTAAATATCATTTTAGACTCTATTTCTGGATCTGTTTCGGAAAGAAGTTTAAAATGTCTTGCTTATTACGGTCGCCTCGTTCATTTCGGTAATGCTAGTGGTGAAATTGGCAATTTCCATACGAAAGATTTACATGCAAGTTGCCGTTCTATACTCGGTTTTAGCTTTGGAACTACACGAAAAAAACGTCCTGAACTACTCCAAGAAACTGCAAATGAAGTATTCCGTTATTTGCGTGACGGGCGTTTGCAAATCAAGGCTACAAAATCTTTTCCACTCCAAGATGCAGGGAAAGCACATGAATGGGTCGAAAGTAGAAAAAGTACAGGGAAAGTAATACTAAATGTTCAGTCATCTTCCTGAAATGAATACTTGAAACCGAGGTGTCATTCATGGGATCACGAATTATGCATGCTATTATTGCTAACAGGATTGCCGAGAAATTATGTATTCAAGATAAAACTTCTTTCATACTTGGAGGTGTAGCCCCTGATGCAGTTCATTCAGCAGAAAAAAAAGGAACTTCACATTTTTACGCAGGCACGACGAAAAACTATACGCGAAGGATAGATTTCAATTCTTTTTTTCAAAAATATAAAGTTCATATGAATTCCCCTTTTCTCTTAGGCTATTACACCCATCTCATTGCCGATGATAATTGGCTAAGTGGCTTTTTTCTACCTTGGCTAAAAAATAGAATAGAAAATGATGAAACGATCGCACCTATGTACTATAACGATTTTAAATTGTTAAATGCAAAATTGCTTCATCATTACGATAAAGAACAACAGCTCTTCTCTCTTCTCAATCAAGAGGCTCACATTGTCGATATTGAAGAGGTTTCTAAAGAAAACGTTTTTTCTTTTCGAAAGTATCTTTTTGAAGATATGTTGTATCCGGAGCAAAATTTGCATGAAGACTTACAAGTATTTACGTTTAATCAAATCGTTGGTTATATTGAGACAGCTATTGAAAAAGGCGTATTTTATATTAATCAATTCTCTAATGAAAAATCCACTTCAAACATGTAATCCCCCTCAATATATTTGAAGGGGATTTTCACATAGTAATATTATTATTTGTTCTTTTCCATAACCGCAAAATAATTCCCTTCACTATCAGCAAAGTTAAATACTTTACCAGAAGGCATAGTTACCATTTCGCCAACAGTAACATTTTTATTTTTTAAATCTGCATATAATTGATCAAGATTTTCTGAGAAGAACATTAAAGACGGTGTACCAAGATTCAATTCTGGGCTCATCTTAGAGATAACTTCTTTATTATGTAATATAATGCTCGTTTCAGCACCGTTAGTTGGAGCGATTTCAATCCATCTCATTCCTTGTTTGTTATCTTCCTCTGCAACTACATGAAATCCTACCTTTTCCGTCCAAAAATTGACTGCCTCATCTTGATTATTTACATATAACATAATTTGTCCAACTTTATGAATCATTGCATTTCCCCCTAATGATTTTTATATTCTATGTAGGTTTCTACAGGTAATGTTATTTTTCCTTTGTCATTCAATTACAAACAAAAAAGACGTAACTACAAATAGTTACGCCTTCCACATTATTTATCTAGGCTTTTTCTTCCCAGTAAATGCTGGTTTCTTTTTCTTTGGTGCTTTCGGTTTCGTTTCTACAAATGATCCTTTGAACATTTCTTGCTTCGTAAATACAATGCCTAGTTTTTTCGCAAATTGCAGTAATTTACGCTCTTCTTGTGGTGTTACAAGAGATACAACAGTTCCTTCTTTACCCATACGTCCAGTACGTCCTGAGCGGTGAATATATTGGTCTACTGTGTCTGGTAACTCTAAATGAATTACATGTGTTAAATCGTCAATATCGATTCCACGTGCTGCAATATCAGTAGCAAGTAGAATTTCTAATTTTCCTCCGCGGAAAGCACGCATTGTCGCTTCACGCTCTTGTTTACTTGCTTCTGCATGAAGAGCTGCTGCTTTCATTTTACGGAATTTCAATTTCTCAGTAATTTCATCTAAACGGAATGGGTCGTTTAAGAACGCAACTGCTTTTACATCGCCCATATGCATAATTCTTCTTACGTAATCATTTTTTTCGCGTCGCTCACAAATGATATACGTATGCTCAACTAAGCTTTTTGATTCTGCACGTGTTACACGTACTAATTGTGGTTCCACTGCTAAATCACGTGCCGCATCTTCTGCCGCTTTTGTCATTGTCGCCGAGAAGAATACTAATTGACGATCGCGCATCGTAGATTTAATTACATCTTGTACAGCACCCATCATCTTTTGTTTTACAATTTGATCAAACTCATCAAATACAATTGTTTTTACTTCATGCATTTTTAGCTTTTTCATACGAATTAATTCTAAAATACGGCCTGGTGAACCAACAATTACTCTTGGGTGTTTCTTTAATTTTTCAACTTGGCGCTTAATATCGGCACCACCAATTAAAGATGCACCTGAAATTTCAGTTCCTGCTGTAAACTTTTGAACCTCTTCATGAATTTGCATGACAAGTTCACGTGTTGGCGCTAAAACAACAACTTGTGGCTGTTTTACTTCAGGATTAATTTTATGTAAAAGGGGTAATAAGTACGCTAATGTTTTTCCTGTTCCAGTTGGAGATTCAGCTATAACGTCTTGTCCTTCTAAAATAGTTGGAATCGCTTGTTTTTGAATTTCAGTTAACTCTTTAAAACCAGCCTTCTCCCAAGCTTGTTGTAAAAATGGTTGCATATCTTTTATCATTTGTTTTTCTCCTTTATCTCTATTTTTGAAGAAAATGCTGTATTGTTCGCACCGTTTCTATCATGTGTGAAATAACAGCTATTAAATCATCAACATGGTCTTCTGTAATCGCTTTTTGAAATAGAACCTCTACCTTATTATGATATGAAATCGCTTGCTTATTATATTCGTATGAAACTTTCTGCATAATCATTCTTTCTTTTCCCCATATAGAACGCATTAATGTTTCAATTTCTTCGCATTTTACTTCTGGTTGTTCTAACGGGAATGAAAATGCTAGCTTCATCTCACAACCAGGTGTAAACTGAGGCACTTCTAGTATTTCACCAGACAAGTTCTTTGCATCCACAGATAATGAAAATGTTGCTTCTACTAACGGTTCAAACGGTTCTGTTAATTGAAATGAGATATGATATATACGACTTAATGAAGCAAGATCCATCATATCTTTTCGATCTGTTACAAGAATATCTCCATGTAGATCAAAATCATACACAGCACCTTCTACGATTACTTTTAAATTGTCAAAAGCAGTTGGATCAAACATAATTTCCTCCAAAAAACAGGCGCCTTTCGATGGAAAGGCGCCACTTGATGTATATATAGTTTACAGATAAACGAGATGAATTACAACCTTTTAGAATAAACCTACTGCTTTTCCATCTTCATTTACATCCATTTGTAATGCTGCTGGTTGTTTCGGAAGGCCTGGCATTGTTAACATTGTACCTGTTAACGCAACGATAAAGCCTGCACCTATAGATGGTTTTAACTCACGAATTGTAACGATAAAGTCAGATGGACGACCTAATTTTGTTGCATCGTCAGAAAGAGAGTATTGTGTTTTCGCCATACAAACTGGTAGGTTACTCCAACCTTCTCCTTCATATTGAGCTAATTGCTTACGTGCTTTCGGAGCAAATTCAATATCTTTTGCACCGTACACTTTTTGAGCAATTGTACGGATTTTTTCTTCTAATGGTAATTCTAACTCATAAAGTGGTGCGTAGTTGTTTTCGCCTTTTTCGATTTCTTTTAACACTTTTTCAGCAAGGTCAACTCCGCCTTGGCCACCTTTCTCCCAAACTTCTGTTAAGGATACTGCATAGCCACGCTCATTACACCATTCTTGTAAGTATGCAACTTCTGCATCTGTATCTGTAATGAATTTATTAATTGCAATTACGAAAGGCACACCGAAGCTTTGAATTGTTTCAACGTGCTTCTGTAAGTTTTCCATACCTTTTGCTAATGCGTCTACATTTTCTTCTTTTAATTGATCTTTTGCTACGCCGCCATGCATTTTAAGCGCACGAATCGTCGCAACAATAACAACTGCTTCTGGTTTAATACCAGCTGCACGAGCTTTAATATCTAAAAACTTCTCTGCACCTAAATCAGCACCAAATCCAGCTTCTGTAATAACATAATCACCTAATTTTGCTGCCATAGTTGTAGCGATAACACTGTTACAACCGTGAGCGATATTCGCAAATGGTCCGCCATGAATGATAGCTGGTGTATTTTCTAGCGTTTGTACTAAGTTTGGTTTTAATGCGTCTTTTAATAATAATGTTAACGCACCTTCTACACCTAAATCTTTAACCGTTACAGGTTGATTTGCAAAATTATAAGCAACTACGATGCGTGATAGACGTGCTTTTAAATCTTGAATATCTGTCGCAAGGCAGAATACGGCCATAATTTCAGATGCTACTGTAATATCAAAACCATCTTCACGTGGTACACCTTGAACGGGTCCACCAAGACCAATTACTACGTTACGTAGGGCACGATCATTTAAGTCAACACAGCGTTTCCAAACGATTTTACGCGTATCAATTCCAAGTGTATTTCCTTGTTGGATATGATTATCAATAAACGCCGCTAACGCGTTATTAGCAGTTGTGATCGCATGGATATCTCCAGTAAAGTGAAGGTTAATGTCTTCCATAGGTACAACCTGTGAAAAACCACCGCCTGCTGCTCCGCCTTTTAGTCCCATCGTTGGCCCAAGAGATGGTTCGCGAAGTGCAATTACTGTTTTCTTACCAATTTTATTAAAAGCTTGACCTAAACCAACTGTTACTGTTGATTTACCTTCTCCAGCTGGAGTTGGGTTAATCGCTGTTACTAAAACAACTTTACCGTCTTTCTCATTCTGTAAGCGCTTAAAAATATCAAGAGATAGCTTACCTTTATAATGCCCGTATGGCTCTAATTCATCTTCTAAAATATTTAAATCAGCTGCAATTTCTTGAATCTTCTTCATACTCGCTTCTTGTGCGATTTCAATGTCGGATTTAACTGTTGTAGTAGTTGTCATATACCCTAGTCCCCCTTTAATTGGTTCTGATGATATTGTATCAGTTTTTTGTATTTTCTGCACTTATTTACCTCCTAAAAATTCTTTCATTTCTTTATACGTTTTTTAACATAAATACCCATAAGAATGTTAACGATTGTTGTAATTCTGTAGGTAGTTGACCTAACATCTGCTCATTTACTCCGCGCTTATATACACCGATACCATCTACAACTTCAAAACCTTGTTCTTGCGCTAACTGTTCAAATTCCCAAGGCATCATCGTATTACAAACAACGTCCTTGCCATATAAACGAGGATAACTGTTCTCTCGTGGCTTTGCTGTCGGTCCTAAAATTGCAATACATGCATACCCATCGCTTTTTAAAACACGCTTTATCTCATTTAATGCTTGTAATGGCTCCTCGGTCCATTCTAAAGAATTAATTGCCATAATTGCTTCAAATTGTTCATTTTCGAACGGTAAGGAAGAAAGATCTCCTTTTATAAAGGATAAATCCGGTCCCTCTCCGCGCTCCTTCCCTTTTTGAATCATCACTTCTGATAAATCTACTCCAACTGCTTTATAGCCCGCGCGACTTAATTTATATGTACCGTATCCATCACCACAACCAACGTCAAGCACCTTGGCTTCTTTCTTCACGTATTGTTCAAAAAATGGAATAATCGTACTCCTACTCCCACTATCCCACATCTCCTGACTATTTTGGTTCCAAAATTCTGCACTACTATCCCATTTTTTCTCTGCTGACTCATGCCAATTAAATTTTGTCATGCAATCCCCTACCTTCACGTTTTGTCACTCATTTCATTCTACATCATTTTCCAAAATCCCTGTTTTATCTTCATAAGGAGATGTACATGCTAATGAAGGAATCTTTATTCTCCAATTTTTGCTTTACTTGGGTTTAACTCATACTCATGCTCTTCTCATTTTGAAAGATACTATAGATACACCCAATTGAAAGAGAGGGATGTACATGCGAAGAAAGAGAAATCATCATTTTAAAAGTGGTGAAAAAAACGAAGAGTATGCAGCTGAAATATCACCAGCTGGCATACCAATTAGACATAAGCGTAAAGAAATCGCAAATGAAATAGAAGGTACAAATACCGGTGCAATGATAGGCTATGTCGCTTTATTTCTTTCGCTTTTCTCCATTGCATTTTATCCAGTTACACTCGGTTCTCTTGCGATTTTAGTCGGCTTATTAGCTGTCAATTTTGGAGCAAGAACACTTGGATATACCGCAATTGGTTTTGGTAGTTTTTCTGTTTTATTTACTTTACTTTATCCGCTTGCTTTGTCAGCGTTTTAAAAAAACACACCAAGTTATACTTGGTGTGTTCATTCGTGATACAACATAATATGACCACATCCACAACAATGTTTCGCTGTAATTTCTTGAAACACTGGATAATTTTCTTCATCTCGATGCTCAATAAACACCTTTTCAAATCGATACATATTTGGTGCATATGCCCAATCTTGTTTCGTACGTGCGTATAATGTAGAAGAGAAAAACTCCTCACCGCCACAAACAATACATGTGTTCTTCATCAATACCCCTCCTATGCTTGTCTTACTTCATCTATATGAACATAAGCATAAGAAAAAGACCTTCTATTACTAGAAAGTCTTCTCTGAAACAAAAAGAAATGTACCAAACATTCCTACTCCGCTATATTCTTTCGTAACACCAGCTTCTGTTTTAAATGTTTGCTTTACAGTCATAAAGAATACACCATTTCGTGCATCTGTACTTTCAAATTTTAGTTTTTCTTTTTTACCATCTACATTTTGTGTGCATTCAAAACTACTCTCATCACATTTCAATGCATACTTATCTTCTAGATACAATTTAAAATCTGATTCTTTTGGACAAGTGATAAGTAAAATTGCCACAAGAATAATACTTACAATACCCACAATTGTATAATACTTCTTCATTTGTACTCCTTTCAAAAGACAAGAAAACTTGACTGCATGCGCCAAGTTTTCTTAGTCTACAACCCATTGCCACTCTTGTTCTTTCTTATCAAAAATAAGCCAACCAGTCTCTGTTGCTTCTTCTTTCAATTCATCGATATTATCTAGTACCTCATCCGTACTTTCATACGAACCCACTACATATACCGGAATTTCAAGACCTCTTCTTGACTCAATTTTTCCTGCCAGATCAATATAAAGACCATCTTCCATTAATGGAATAAGCCCCATAATCACTTCTTTTGAAATTGCTGGGAAAATTTTTGATTTTTGGAAGAAAGAAAAACGTTTCTTACCGAAAGCACCGAGTTTATAAGGAATGACTTTACTTAACATTCCTACAAAATCAGCAATTCTACGATAATACACTTTGTTGTACCATCCGTCATCATGTGAAAAATAAACAAATCTATTTTTCAATAACGGAAAGAACGTTCTTGCAAGTGGTTCTTTTTTGTGAGCCAAATATAAAAGCTCTGCAATTTCTTTTGGCTCTAGTTCATCTAAATCGCTTGCATCATCAAAATCTACCCAACAAAATTCATCAAATTCATCAATCTCTGCTTGAATTAACTTATGTATATTTTCTTCCTCAACATATTCAAATAAAGTATGATAATGAAAATCTGTCCATTCAAAGTTATGCTTCAAAAGCAACACTTGATGAAGCGGTGAAGGGATGTTACTTGCAAACTCTTTAAACGTAATTCCTGATGTAATAAAACAATGACCCCGACGATTACCATTAATATATATCATATTCTTTACTTGGTCAGATCCTCCAGACAAAGCACCTAGCCACCTTCGTTTTATATGTTTCAATTCTATAGCATATTTTAACATGAAAAATTTTAGAAACATAGAAAAAACTTCAAAAACTATTTACAATTTCATGTGTTTTATTACATAGTGATTACAAGAAAAAACACCTGCTCGTAAGCAGGCGTTTTTAAAGGATTTCATCTGGGTTTTGAGGATGATGATTTCCCTCTTTCTTTTCATCTTTTTGGAACATCGATTGAATTTTATCAATTGTTTGTGGAGCTAATTCAATCATTTTCTCTGCTAAATGTGTCGCATTTTGTAAATGAAGAATATTTACTCCATCTTTATTGACCACAAGAAATGCTACTGGTGTAATAGAAACACCACCTGCGCTACCGCCACCAAATGCAGGGTTACCGTTCGCTCTTTGTCCATCATTCGTTTGGAAGTCAGAACCTCCTGCTCCAAACCCGAACGCTACTTTAGAAACCGTTAACACTACACCACCGTCAGCCGTTTGAACAGGCTCTCCAACAATCGTGTTTACATCGACCATTTCTTTTAAATTTTCCATTGCTGCTTTCATTAACCCTTGAATTGGATGATCCACCGTTCATAACCTCCTTTGTCATATCTTTCCTAGTTTTTCCGAAAGTTTGTGAACTAAACATAAAATTTTATATTGCTTTCAAAAAACTTAAGTTGTAATATTTAGAAAAAATAAAAAAAGGGGCAATTCGTTATGATGCGAAAATTATCAAAGAAAGATCATGAACAAGTATTCACTTACCTAAAAGAAGAAGCAGCCCTTAACTTATTTATTATTGGAGATATTGAAGCTTTCGGTTATGATACAGATTTTCAAGAGCTATGGGGCGTATTTAAAGAGAACGGAACATTACAATCGATTTTACTCCGCTTCCATGATGCATTTATACCGTATAGTCAAGAAGAGTTTGTAGTAAGTGACTATGGGGCACTTCTTTCCGCATATAAGCCGCTGAAACTCTCTGGTAAGTCAACTATTGTAGAACGATTTGAAACCGTTTCAAATATACAACTAGGTACTAAAAATGAAATGTATTTTTGTGAATGTCTAGATGCCGACAACTTACCTAGTACGCCTGCCCAAGAAACAATTAAACTTGCCACACTAGATGATGTAGAGCGAATTATGCAATTACGAAGTAACATCTCTGAATTCCCGACTGCTAATGAATCAGAGAAAATATTAAGACAAGCTCTCGAAACAAATACAGGACGTACATATTATATTGAAAAAGACGGCGCTATTATTGCATCAGCCTCTACATCTGCTGAAAATTCATTATCCGCTATGGTAATTGGCGTATGTACACATCCGAATTATCGCGGAAACGGATATGCTTCGCTTATATTACAAAAAATGATTCGGGACTTTACGGATGAAGGCCGGACACTTTGTTTATTTTATAACAATCCAGCTGCTGGACGAATTTATAAACGATTAGGGTTTAAAGATATTGGGATGTGGACGATGTATCGATAATTAAAAGCCGATTTTAAATCGGCTTTTATACATACTCTGCTATTCCAGCTTCAAAGGCTTTCTTATCATTATTTAATAAACCAAATAATGCCTCTTGAAGCGCAAATGTACTCTTATAAAAATACATTCGCTCCTTTACTGCTTCTAAGTTAGGATAATAGGCTTCAAATAGTTGTAAAAACTCTTCTCCATAACTAGCTAATATTCCAGCAAAATCATAAGCCGGATCTCCAATGCTCGCTCCACCAAAATCTATGACCCCTGAAATATTCTTTTTTGTTGCACTATATAAAATGTTTGTCATGCCAAAGTCCCCATGAACAAGACTAGGAGTAAAGTTAAAATGACTACTTTCATTTAAATATAACTCAAACGATGTTGAGACCTCTTTTCTCGCTACATTTCTCATGAATGGATAAACATGTTCTTTTAATTGGCTATATAAACTATTTATTTCTGAATACATATCAGTACTATCACATTGCATAATACCTTCGAATGTAGATAACGGAATTTCATGCAACTCTTTTAAAAATCTCGCCAATGTGTACGCAAGTTTCTGTAATTGCTTTTCATCATTTATTTCTGTAAAAACATTTTTCCAAAACGGGTCTCCTTCAATCATCTCATAACCTGCAAATACTTTCCCTGGTACTTCATTTTGAAACCCTTGATAACTTGGATTGGGAATTTGAAGCGTAATGAAGGGTCTTATTTTCTCTAGTAACTGTGTTTCTATTCGAAGTTTCTGAATACCTTTTTCATATTTCGGAAACCGGAATACTATATTATCATTTACAATTAACACATCATTATTTTGACCTATTTCATTTATATAAACAGAATTCATTTGTAATTCAGGATACAACCTTTGTAAATACGCAACATACTCATTTTCTTTTCTCACTCTTTCTCTTCTCCCGTTTAAACTATTATTCTCACTTCAAAGTCATAATGACCTGTCTTTCAACAAAACCAAACTCTTCGTACATCTCTTTTGCAAAATTTCCAGCAAATACATTCAAACGAATTTCTGAATAATTCTTTTGTAATTCCTTAATACCAGCCTCCATTAACTTTCTTGACAATCCTTTCCCGCGGTACTCTGGAAAAACATATAATTCGTATATAAACCCTAGTTTTTCATGAGAAAAATAGTCCGTATTTTCCCCTATTAATATCCAACCCATTACAACGTTTTCTTCTTTAACGACTAAATAATACGCTCCCTTTTCTACAATCGGCCTTGTAATTTCAATCGCTTTCTCTGTATTTAAACGACAATTTCCCCTCGTACCTTCAAAAAGCGATTGAGCTGCATATTGTATTATTTCGTCCGTTTCTTCCCGATTTGCCTTTTCTATCATTTTTCACAACTCTCCTCTTTAATAGGCATTAATATCGCTCGTTCAAGATCCTCTGCTTCCATAACAATTGCCATTAATCCATGCTCTGTACTTGTCTCATGAAACTCACCCTTCTCCCAAAACACAGCTTGTCCCGCTTCCACCTTCACTTTTTCTTTATCTGTCCCGCATACATATCCTTCTCCGTCCACAATAAGAAGCAGTTGCGATACAACTGCTTCATGATATCCAATTATTCAATTCTCTTTTAAATGCATAGCACCGATATGTATATTCCCTTGATGATTTACTATTTTCGACATTATGAAATTAGATTGAAATGCTGTGATTTGCTTTCCTACTTTTTCATTAAAATCAAAAATTTTCACTTCTAGTCCTCCTTATATGTATAAAACCATCCTTACTGTCTGCATCATATGTCCTTCAAAATCTTCTTCAAATTCCTCTAATTGTGCAAAACCTTTCGCTTCATAAAACCGCTTTCCTTTTTCATTCGCTGCTTCTACATGAATGTATAGTTTCCGAATTCCTTTTAATACCGTTAACCCTTTTTGTAATAAAGCACTTCCTATCCCTTTCCCCTGTTGATCTGGTAACAAATAAATTGCTCCTAATTCTGCTTCGTTTTGCAGTCTAACAGGTGAGAAATTTGCAAAGCCAATTACTTCTCCCTCTTCTTCTGCAACGAATAAATGTGTATTCTCAAGACGATATTTCATTTTTTCATCAGAATAAGCCTCGTCTAAAAAACTGTCTTGAATCTCTCTCGGAATAATGCCTTCGTATGTATCATGCCAAGCTATTTTCGCTACTGATTGTACAGCATGAATATCTTCTTGCTTCATTTCTCTAATTACATATGTCATCTCGTTGTCTCCATTCTTTTTAACTTATATTCTGCTAATATACTAGAAGAAATGGCAAAACCATTTTCATAATTCACCTTAATTAATTTTAATTTTTCAATTGAAGCTGTTGCAAAATCAAATTTTTCATAAATGTATTCCATTACACTTAAAAACTGATTTGTATGTAATCTATTTGCAATCGTACAATGCGGAACCCACTTTCCCGGTACGTAATATGAATTTGGGTTGTCATGAAAAGTTTTAAAATAATCATGATAAGAATGATGAAATTTTAACAATTCATCAGTAACAGTCAGTGCTAGAAAGACCGTTCCATTAGTAGGAAAAACTCCAACAGAAGGAAAAGTTACTGGGTCCGTATTTTCTTGAATAGCTACAAACTCTCCTAATTTCTCCTTATACAAATGAACATCTAACTCATTATAATCAGCTAACGTAATATGAGGTTCTACTCCGGCTAATTGATTTGTGCCAATGATATTTGTTAATTCATTTTGCAATTCTGTAATTTTATTAGTAAACACACAATCAAATGTAGCAATAATAGCGTACATATCCCTTCACCCCTTTGTTACACATAGTGCTTCCCATTCTTCACGAATCATCCCCATTCGAATAGAATCATAGTACGTTCCGTTATAATAACGACATTTGCGCATTCTACCTTCTAAACTCATTCCTATTTTCTCCGCTACTTTCATCATTCGTTCATTACCAGACCAAGTCGTGAGCCCTACTCTACCAATCTCCATCTTTTCAAATAGTAAATCTCGATATAACGTTAACGCTTCTGTACCGTAGCCGCCATTCCAGTAAGCCGGATTATAAATGACAATCCCCATCTCCAACCAACGCGTCGGTTTATACTCCCAATAAAATCCGACCGTCCCTATAACTTGACCGTTATTTTCTATAATTAAATTGGATAGAGGTTCTTCTTTTAAACGAGTTTGCATCTTCTCCTTATAGGATGAGTATTCTTGCATTGAAAACGGAAAATACGGTGCATCCCATTTTTTCCATTCTGGATTTTCTTCTTTAAATGCGAGATCCCATAATGTTTTTATATCTAATTCTTCAATTGTACGAATTGTTACTTTATCCCCTTTTACGATTACGCTTTTCATAATTTCCTCCTACACTCCTCTTTATTTCATATATAATTATAATATTTTTTCTGAAAAATCAAAACAGATATCGTTTATTATATTGTATAATTTTGTTATAAGATACCAATTATTCATGTAGAAAGCTGGTGATTCAGTGAATAATCGATTTAGCATTGCTTTACTTCTCACTATTATTACGACAAATATTATTCTCTATTTCTTCTTACCATTACGTATTGTTACGAAATGGGACTTCAATGGAACACCTACATCAACAATGGATAAAAGTACTTTTGTGATCGTAAATATAATTATATGTTCCTTCTTATTCTTTTTATTTTTAGCTTTATCTAAAGCAGCGAGTAACCAGAAATTTCTCCATTGGATCGGCAACACAATGTTACTATTCTTATTTTTTGTCGATATTGTCATTACCCTCATCGCCCTTGGCTTTTCACTTCCTCTTGATTATTTCATATTTATAGCATTAGGGCTTTTATTTATATTAATAGGTTATTTCAGCTCCAAAATTGATACGAGTAAATCAACCGTTTCATTAGAATGGAATGATAAGCACCTTGAAAAAAGAGCTTCAAATATTTGTAATATTTCAATGATGATAGCAGGTATTTCCCTAGCGGGGCTCCCATTTATCGTTTCTGCTCCGTATAGAGGGTATGGCATACTAGCGATTTTTTTAGGAATGACGCTTATCATTTTACCGAGTACGATTTATTTACTTATTAAAGACAGCAAGCAATCTACTCCTTTAAAAAAGTAATTAAAAAAATAGGAGGTTACATCCCTCCTATTTCAGCTAAATATTTTCTTTTTCGTCTTTTCTATCTCGACTAAAATCCCTTTCTCTATCCAACCTTCTACTCCATCTTTTTTAATTAAATCATATCCTGAGCAGCTACCATCAATAAGAGAAACAATGTCACCTTTTCTTACGCTTATTTGCGCACAAGAAATATCGGTTTTCACTGTATATTCACCTGAATCTAGTTGCTTAATGTATTCATCTTTCACAGAAAGTATTGTATTCGTTTCCTTTTGCCTACATATTGTGTAATCTTGCTTCTTCTCAATAGGCTCTACGTAATAATGTGGATAGGTAACCCCGCCCTGCATTGTTGCATCTGCATGAAAATCTGCTATTACTTCATACTCAGGGAAGTAGTCTACATATGTATAAGAAAACTTATCACCTGTTGGTTTCCTCTGAATGATAAATGCATTTAATTGCCCTGCCTCTTTAATCGTATTTCCGCCGTCAATTGCAATAATCTTTTTTTCCTTATCAATAACTGGATTGTTAGCCGGTGCCTTCTCTGAATAGTTTACAACAGGCCAATGACCGACTACTACATACTTATTTGCTTTATGGGATTGATTGAAAAACTCCGGCATTGCTATCGCATTTTTTCGTTCTGTTTCTTTCCAATCCTCTCTATCTTCAAGACCAGCATGTACAAAAATATAATCCTCAGTTTCAATCGCTGTCGGTAATTCTGTTAGCCACTTTATTTCTTTTGAAAAATGGCTCATTAATTTTGTTTTCAATTCACGAATATCACTTTCTTCATGAGCGGGAACATTCAATTGTGCTAGCCATTCATTAAAAATTGTATTCTTTCGCGTACACAAATAATTTATTAACGCAGGATTTTCATTTACAAGCGCTTCAACTACAACCTCACAATTCCCTTCTATTGCATAAACATTTGGCTTACTAACTACTAGACCCATCACATAGTTGACGACGCCAATGCTATCTCTCCCTTTCTCACAAAGATCACCATTAATAATTAAATAATCTTCATCTTTAAAATTAACTTTATGTAGTAATTCCTTAAAAAGATCTAATTCTCCATGAATATCAGAAATAATAATGACTCTTACATCATTTGGTATTGATAATTCCTTTATTTTTTCCAAGTATAAACGCTCCTAACATTCTCTAAATTCAATATTCCGTTGTTAATTTCTAATATTCGACAAATTATATTACTAGACCTGTCCCTAGCTCAAATCTGAAAAAGAAAATAGGTTCCATATATTTTTACACACGGAACCTACTTAGTATTATAACTCTTTATAAAAAGAATAGCTTACCTTATCAAAACCCTCTCTTTCATAAAAACGATGTGCATCAATTCTTGGAAATGCAGATGTCAGTACGATAGAACTGCACCCTTCTTCTTTCCCCCATTTTTCTACATATGACAGCAGAACATTACCATACCCTTTTGATCTGTGAGCTTCCGCGGTTACAAGGTCATACACAAAAACATGTTTCTCATTATAAAAATTCGTACAAATTGCTACACCAGCTAGACTAACAACTTCATCCTCTTCATTGCGTAGCGAAAATAGTTTATAGTTTTCTTCTTTCATTTTTTGAAATAAACAACTTGCTTCTTCTCTTGAAAGTTTTGTTCGTAATTGCTGTAATACGGGAAATACATCATGTAAATCCGCTTCTGTTACTACTGCTCTAATATTCATTATAATTCTCTCCTTACTATTTATAAAAATTTCTAAATGTTATATCATCATTATAAATAGCAACTGCCCTTGACTTAAGTGACAGTTTCATTCTTTTTTATAAGGCCAGTTTACAAAGGAGCGACTACAAATGGATCTTACTATCCCATTACAATTACAAAGTAAAACACCCATTTACTTACAAATTTACGAATATATGAAACGAGAAATCTCTCAAGGATCACTACGTGCCGGTACACGCCTTCCTTCTCACAGAAATTTAGCGATGCAACTTAATGTGAGTCGGATTACAGTTGAATCAGCTTATCAACAATTACTAGCTGAAGGTTATGTAGAAAGCAAACCGAAACGCGGGATTTTTGTTGCCGAAGTTGATATTGATGTCATTCAAAGGAAACAGCAAATTGCGTCAAGCAGCCCGAACAATAAAGAAAAAGAACAATATGATTATGATTGTAGTCAAGGACTTATTGATCAAAAAGCTTTTCCAATAACAAACTGGAAAAGAGCATTACACGAAACCTTATTTCAGTATGAAAATGAATTATTTGCTAAAGAAGATCCACAAGGTGAGCTCGTTCTACGAGAACATATTTCAAAGTATTTATATCATGCTCGTGGAGTACATTCTTCACCTGATCAAATTATTATTGGAGCAGGTACGCAGCCTCTTCTTTGGCTACTACTTCAACTACTTGGTTCAAAAAAAGAATATGGAATCGAAAACCCTGGGTTTCACCGTATACCTGCTATGATTCAAAGTTCTGGTCTTCCCGTTCACCCGATCCCTTTAGATGATAAAGGGATTCATATTTCCGCTTTACGTGAATCGGGTTCCAATGTGGCATATGTCACTCCATCTCACCAATTTCCACTCGGAATCATTATGCCGTTATCTAGAAGACTCGAGTTATTAAAATGGGCGAATGATTGTAATGGTTATATTATTGAAGATGATTACGACGGGGAATTTCGCTATATAGGAAAACCTATTCCTTCTTTACAAGGGCTAGATTCAAATGAACGTGTCATTTATATGGGAACTTTCTCGAAATCTTTTTTACCTTCTTTACGAATGGGATATATCGTTTTACCACCTCATCTGCTAAAAACCTATAAAGAACTTGGTGGTATGTATAAGCAAACGGTTTCCACGATGCAACAACTTACCTTCGCTACCTTTATTCAAAATGGGGATTGGGAACGTCATATTAACCGAAGTCGTACGTTATACAAAAGAAAACATATTACTTTAATTAAATCTATTACAAACGAAATGGGAAATAACGTACATATACTCGGTGAACAATCCGGACTTCATATTGTACTTCACGTTTATAACGGGATGAATGAACAAGAACTTATTCATACAGCTGCAAAAGAACGCATTAAGTTATACCCTCTCTCCACATATGATTCTGTTCATAATTTGAGGGAGGAGTCATATGTACTGCTCGGTTTTGGCAGTATTCCAGAGGATTGTATCGAAACTGTTGTCAAATTACTGAAAAAAGCGTGGTTCCCTAAATAAAAATAGCTCCACATAAGTTATACTTACGTGGAGCTATTTTCATTCACTATTTTTCCGATCTCGCTGCCCTTCCCGGACGTTTGACACCAGTTGTTTCTGTTGAATAAGACGCTTCAATTATAGCAGTTGGATCTACAGAGAGAACGAGATCTTTCATTTTCGGATAAATGAAACGGTTTGTAATACAATAAATGATTCTCTTATGTTCTCCTAAAAAACCACCTTCTCCATGTAGATACGTAACGGATAATTGCAATTCTTTCATAAGTAGATCGCCTATTTCTTTATTTTTACCAGAAATAATCATAACGCTCTTTCCTTGATTAATGCCATCTAATATGAAATCAATCATCTTCGTAACAATATAGAAAATTGCTAATGAGAACATCGCTTGTTCAATTGAAAACAAAATGGCAACAAAGATAAAAATAACTGCATTTACAGCAAGTAAAAATGTACTAATCGGCACTTTAAAATGTTTATTCATCCAAACAGCTAACATTTCTGATCCATCAATTGCTCCGCCCATTTTTACTACAATCCCTACACCAACACCAAATAGGACTCCTCCATAAAGAACAATTAACAATTCAGAAGTTGTAATTGCTGGAAATGGTTTTAAATAAATCAATCCGAGTGTTGTAACAACATTTGCATAGGATGTACGAATAAAGAACTTCTTTCCCATTACTTTTGCAGTAAATAATAAAATCGGGATATTAATTCCTAAGAACACTCCATAAAGCGGCAACCCGGCAACTTTATTCGCCATAATAGCAATGGCCGTTACCCCGCCATCTACTAATCCGTTAGGTGCTAAAATAAGTTCTAATGAACCCGCTACAATAATTGAGCCAATTGTTAATAATACGTATTCAAATATCTTCTTCATTCATTACCCCCAAAACTTATATATTTTCTGAGTATTATTTTAACGTAATTTTTCTACTAATACAAAGATATCAGTTTATATACACAAAAGTTTCACCTTTATAGTGATTTTTTATGTAATTTTTTATAGAAACACACTTACGCATTGCAGTAAGTGTGCTCCAAACATTTATTTAAGTTTTAAGTAGGAATTCATTTTCATTTTAAATATTTCATCAACTGCCCTATTATACCCACCAGCGTTTCGAAGTGACTCTCCAACTTTACGACTATTTTCCTTAAACGTTACATCATACATTACTTTCTTTACAGTCTCACGTAACAATTCAGAAGTTAATTCTTTACGATTAAGCCTTATTCCTGCCCCTACTTCATTCACTCGTTTCGCAACTAAAGGCTGATCTCCTGTTACCGGAATTGCAACTAACGGGACACCGTAATATAGTGCTTCACTCGAACTATTCATACCACCGTGTGTCACGAATACATCAGCATGCTGTAATACTTCTAATTGCGGCACATAATTATACAACTTAAAGTTATTCGGAATGTTTTCAAATTGACTTATATTTATCTTCTTACCAACAACTAATACGACTGTCGCTTCTACATCTTTAAACGCTTCAAAACATTTTTCATATAACTCAGGTTGTTCATTAAAAACTGTTCCCATAGAAATGAAAATCAATTTTTTATCTTTTAAATCTTCCATAGGAAAGCTACCTACTTCTTTACGCGTAGCAATTGATGGGCCGACAAACTTATATGATTCATCAAATACATCTGAACGCGGCTGATATTCTTTTGAAGTATACACAATCGTAATATCACCAGGATGGTTCATAATATCATACATACTATTACATTTCATTCCATACTGTTTGTTCCATTTTTCCATTCCCGCTAAACAAGATTGATACAATGGATTCATTTCATCTACTTCACTTGATTCATGTTCATCGTTAAAAGTAATGTACTGATTAAAAGCAAACGTTGTACAAGAAGAAACACTAGGTAATTTTAAAACATTGGCTATAATACGTCCTACTGGAAAATGATTATCATATATCAAATAATCGTACTTTTCCCCTTTTGTTTCTTCTACAATTTGAGTAACAATACGTTCTGATGCTTCCATCATATGAGACAGCATCGTCAAAGGACTCCCACCTTCATTTACTCGCTCCATAATATTAATTTGAGAGAGGAAATTCTCAAACACTCGGAATTGTGCACCCGTTGCTTCAATCTTCTTTCTATAATCTTCAATACAATACGAAACAACTGTTTCCCCTCGACGAATTAACTCACTTACAATAGCTAAAGTCGGATTTATATGACCTTCTCCAGGGAAATTTATTACGAGTACGTTTGCCATCATATTCTCTCCTATCTAATATTATTAATAATTAATTATATTAATTAATTTAAAACTATTATAAAGGAATCTATTCTATTTCTTCACATTTTTCTCTTCATTTTATTATTGAGAAATATTTTTTATAATCTACGTTATAACCCTATTGAAAGTACGTTTAACACTTCATTTACTGAAAAATACGAGATGTATATTCGGGCATTTTTACAGATTTATCACCAGAAACATTATTTCGATAATTCATACAAAAGTAGAAAAATATAATTTTCACACTAATTTCTCACCGTAAATTTATTTAAGTTCTATGTTGTCCCTATCATTATCCACTTCGTACACATTCTGTTATATAATGAATTTATCGAATTTACAGAAAAGGAGCGGCTTCATGCTACAACAACTCTTCGCTTCACCTATTTTATCTGTTCAAACTTTACATCCAAGTTATGAAGACCATGCAAGCGAGGTATTTCTTGTTAAAACAGCATTTGAAGAAGTTATTGTTCGTTCCTCAAAAATGACTGAAGAACCAAACAATGATTTTTGGTGGGGATGCAAAAACCTTTTTGGAATCAATCCAAGGAACGTACATCATTTAGAACATATACACGAATTATTGAAAAAGCATACTAACTTGCCCATCCCCACTATTTTGCAAAAACATGTTTTAAATGGCCGGAAGTATGTTAGTGTCGAAAAACTAACAGGAAGTACGCTCCAATCCTTTATAGGACAATCTGATTCAATTTTATTCAGCCTTGGAAAAGGACTAGCAGAAATTCATTCGTTTCAAGCAGAGTTTATAGGAAATCCATCAGGTACTTTCCAAGTTCCACTAGAAGAATTTAAGTCTCACATATTAAAAGTCAGTAAAGAACTTGTAAATAGGTTTTATTCCGATAATGCGAGCATCCGTAACGCATTTCCTACTTTTGAACAACAACTTTCTTCCTTACCGGTACCACAGGAATCTACACTCGTTTTAATTGATATGGACCCTACTCAGTTTTTATCAGATGGCGCAACTATTACAGGTTTAGTAGATACAGAAGCCTATGCAGTTGCTCCTCGGGAGTTTGATTTTATCGGACTAGAATATGTACTTACCGAAAAAGAAGCGCGTGCCTTTAAAAATGGTTACGAAACAATTATGCCTATTCCTCCACTTGAAAAGTGTAGGTCGCCTTACCGTTATTTGTACCGACTGTTATCTGTTCAAGGAAGTGTGGAATTAGAAAAATGGTTAAGTCATCAATCCTATTTTTAAATAAGAATGTGAGGGGTTATGAAATGAATATTGAACAAAAGAAATTTTTAACAGCAAACGATATTCAGCAAATGAAAGATTTAGCTCATATATGCGGACAACACGATCAAATTGATTACTCGTCAGATTTACATGTAAACTTTTTAACTGCTCGTAATAAAGAAGAGATAAATGATTTTCTATTTTATGACGATACAAAATTAGTCGGTGTATTAAGTATATATGACTTTGAAAGACCAACAAAACTGGAGTTGATAGGCTTTGTTCATCCGAGCTATAGGAAACAACATATAGGCACGACTCTTTTACAAACCGCAATGAAAGAAATACGAATAAGAGTGGCGGATGAAGCGCTTATTATTATGAATGGGGATTCTACTTCTGGGAAAGAATTTGCAAAACATATGGAGTTACCTTATTTATATAGTGAATATAGTATGGAATTCAAAGCAAAAGAAGTTCAAAAAACAGCACAGAATACTATACAGCTTACTCTTGCATCTTCAGAATCACTTCTTGATCTTATTAAAATTTCCAGTAAAGCTTTTGGAGATTCCGTAGAAAATACTACTACATGGTTACAAAAGATGATGAATTCATCTTCCCATCAAGTTTATAGTGCTCGTATCAGTGAAGAAGTGATAGGAACGATTACAGTTTCTGAGCAAGAGCAATCTACTACACTATCAGGATTCGCCATCCATCCTTCTTATCAAGGTAAAGGATACGGCAAAGATATTCTTAGGTACATGGTACATACCCTTATTACAGAAGGAGTTTCAACAATTGAATTAGACGTCGAAACGAAAAATAACAATGCTTTAAAACTATATACACAATGTGGTTTTGAAATTAAAACGAAGCATGACTATTATAATGTAATGAATTTCAGGGTAAATACATATGTCTAAAAAACTAATTTATTCTGATTATGATATTTTCGCATCCATTTATAATAAACATTGGGGGCATTATGCTGAACATGCCTATCTACTTTTGGAAAAACTCGTTTTACAATATGCACCACCACATTCTTATATTTTAGATCTTTGCTGCGGGACTGGTCACCTTACTAAGAAATTAATTGATAATCATTTTGTAGTAACTGGTATAGATGGTTCTGCTCAAATGATTGAATACGCACGTCAAAACGCTCCAGACGCAGCCTTTATCGTCGATGATGCTCGCTATTTTAATATAAATGAGCAATTTCAATATGTTATCTCTACTGGCGATAGCTTAAACCATATTTTGAAATTAGATGAATTAAAAAGTGTTTTTCATAATGTTTACTCCGTATTACATAGCGAAGGTACATTCGTATTTGATATGAATATGGAGAAAGGTTTTCTAGAAAACTGGAGCGCGTCCTTTCACATTTCAGAAACGGAATATGTTTGTACAATTGATTCTACATATGATAATGAAAATAAAAAAGCAATCATGAACTTTATACTATTTCAACATGACATAGATCATAATTGGACAAGAAGTGACTTTTCATTTGAAGAAGCTTGTTATTCAAATGAAGAAATAATTTCTTCGCTAGAATCCGTAGGTTTTAAGAACATTCAATCACACGGTACAAATAGAGCATTTTTCATTTGTCAAAAATAAAAAAAACTGAATCATAACGATTCAGTTTTTTCTTAGTATATTTACAACAGCAGTCGTTTCATTATTTTCTTTATACACACGTGGAATTCTTCTATCTAACATACATGTAACTTCATAATTAATTGTACCTAACATATCCGCTATTTCTTCTACTGCGATGTTTTCTTCGCCTTGTTTACCGTAGAATACTACTTCGTCTCCTACTTGTACTGGCATTGCTTTTGAAACGTCTAGCATGAGCTGATCCATACAAACACGGCCAATAACAGGTACCCGAACTCCATTTATTAATGCGTGCCCTTTATTAGATAACTGACGGTTATAGCCATCCGCATAACCAATCGGTACAGTTGCAATCCATTCTTCACCAGTCGTTACATACGTATTCCCATAACTTACACCGCGATTCTTTTTCGCATGTTTAATATGAGCTACTTTTGATTTTAACGACAACGCAGGCTGTAACGAAACAACTGAATGATCTACCTCTTTCGAAGGGTACATTCCATAAATTCCAATACCTACACGAACCATATTTTGAAATGTATTGCTAAGTTCCATTGAGCCCGCACTATTTGAACTATGAATATATGGGATATGAATTCCTAATTCTTTTGCTGCATTGACAGCTTTCTCAAATAAACTTGTTTGCATATTCGTATATGATTTATCGATTTCATCTGCCGTAGAGTAATGTGTAAACATTCCTATTACCTCCACATACTCCATACGGTTCAATTCTTCTAGAAATGGTTTAACCTCTTCTTCTTGTAAACCGATACGACTCATTCCTGTATCAATTTTCACTTGAATTTGCGCTTTCTTTTGAAGACGGTTTGCGATTTCATTTATACCTTGTAAATCTTCACTTCTATAAACAGTCATCATAACGTCATATTGAATTGCCTCTTCCGCAGCCGCTACTGACGTATAGCCTAAAATTAAAATCGGCACGTTAATTCCTGCTTCTCTTAACTCTATCGCTTCATCTACAAATGCAACTGCAAGCTGATTTATTCCTGCTTCAATAGCAGCTTTCGCAACTTCAACTGCCCCATGACCATACCCATTTGCTTTTACAGCAGCCATCATTGCAATGTTTTCATCATTTACTCGTTTTTTAAATTCTTTTACATTATGTTTTACTGCATTTAAGTCAACTTCAACAATTGTATCTCTTCCATATTTCAAACTCATTGGTCTAACTCCTAACTCAATAATTGCATTCCATTCTACTTCACGTTTCATATGACCTTTTACAATATAATACTTTTCAATATGCTAGTCAAACTACTAGAATTTTCGGAATTTTGAGTATGATATAATACCCTTAAGAAATTATTATATACGGAGATGAGGAGAATTTCAATGTTTGTTCAATCTGCATTACATCAATTAAAAATTGCTGTTGATAGTTCTATTCAAATGCTTAACCAATATAAAGAAGACGAATTAAAAATACAACCAATTCACTCGAAGCGATCATTATTTGAAATGTGTGCACATCTTTCTCTTATTTGCCATGCAGATCTACTCATTTTAAACGGCAGTACGGAAAAAGAGTTACGTACCTTTTATAAAGAGAATAACCCTAAAACAATTGCTCATATACAGCAAACGATGCTCCAAGGATATGAGTTACTATCTAAAACTTCTTTATCTTATTCGGATGAAGAATTAGCAGAAATTAAGACTACTTATTGGGGTATTTCTTATTCACGATTTGAATGGTTGCTTGAAATTGTTGCACACTTTTATCATCATCGTGGACAAATACATATTTTATTATGCGAGCATATGAAAGACCCTAACATACCTTTATTTCAATAAAGGTATGTTAGACGATATGAAACTTTTCTAAGGCAAATAAAATACCGCCTTCACTTGATTTTTTTGTAACGAAATCAGCTTTTTTCTTTAACTCTTCTCCACCATTTCCCATCGCAATTCCCAGTCCTACATACTGCAACATCTCAATATCATTTCCACCGTCACCAAAAGCAATGGCTTCTGATTTGCAAATTTTCAGGTGCTCCAATACTTTTTGAATTGCAGTTAACTTCGATACTTTACTATCTTCCAATACATTCATAACGTAATCATGAAAACGCTCAAACGTAAGTGTTGAATATCTTTCAAGAAATTTTTGAGCTTCTATTTCATCTGCATACAGACATAAACAATAGATTTCTTCTGACAAATCCCTGCTTTTTTCTGGATACTTCTCTAAATTCAACGTCTCGCTAAGCGCTTGCATTACACGCTCATTTTCCGAGGCTATTCCGTTCATTGCAAAATCCTCTGTAAAATAAGAAATACCGTGACCATGTAATTCAGCAAATCTCGAGATATCATGAACGATTTCACTTGAAAGTACTGATTTATGTATAACTGTTTCCTCACACTTGATATGGGCACCATTTGCAGAAATAATTGTATTTATGCCCAGCTCTTTAAATTGCATGCATAAGCTATAGGGTCTCCCTGTCGTAACAACTACATGAATCCCTTTATCTATTAACCTATGTATCGCTTCCTTTGTACTTTCGTGCATACTTCTATCAATCTCACTTAAAAGCGTACCATCAACATCGAAAAATACAACTTTGTACATAAGTCTCTACATCCCGTCCAAATGATTCGTATCATTAATGAAATGTACCATTTTTTGTTCACCGTCAATTTCAATTAAGCTTATTCCCGTATCTCCCATTTTAAAATAATAGTCCATTGAAATTGGCATTTTGAAAAACGCACGTAATAGACTATTTATTACACCACCGTGTGCAACAATTGCAATTCGGTCATATGTATTCTCTGTCACGATTTTAGAAAAGATGCCTTCTATTCTCATTCTAAATTCAATAAATGATTCCCCATTTTCAAAACGATCATGAAGAAACTTTGGCTCTGGATATTTTTTCGCCTCTTCAAACGATAATCCGGCTTGCACTCCATTATTGAACTCCATTAATTCCTCTTCTAATTGAATTGAGCACCCAATTCCTTCTGCTAATGTTTCACCTGTTTCACGAGCACGTTTTAATGTACTTGCCCAAATGAAATCTGGCGGAAAATCTGCTTTCACTTTCTGTACAAGTCTTTGCACTTGCCTCCTTCCTTTTTCTGTTAATTCAAAGTCAGCTCGTCCTTCATGCACCTGTAAAATGTCCGCTTCGGATTCACCGTGACGTATTAATAATATTTGCACTTGTTTCCCACTCCCTCCATTTAACATCCATAAAATCCCATTATATCATATTTGAAATTTTCTTTAACAAAAATATATTACTTTGACAGTTTTTTAACCCATCTAGTAAACGTGTTAATCCACTTAACAATTCCAAGCACTCTAAACTTATTATTCTGTCAAAAATGACAAACAACAAATTCCTATCCATAATGACAAAGGACTAATATTTTTATCCTACCCAAAAATAAAAAGAGAAATGGCATCCCATTTCTCTTTTTCACTCTTATTGTTCTTTTTCTGTATCATTTGAAGGTAGTTTCTTCGCTTGTTTTTCTTTGAAAATTTCTCCAATTGCTCCAAGAGTACCAAGTGTTTCAATTGCATTAGATGGAATAAACACTTTATTTGCTGGTCCTTTCGCAACTTCAGCTAATGATTCAAATGATTTGTAAGCAAGTATACGTTCATCTAAATTTGCTTCACGAAGTAATTCAATTCGGTTTTGCTCTGCTTTTGCAATTTCCTCAATCGCTCTTGCTTCCCCTTGCGCTTCTAACTCTTTCGCTTCTTTAATACCTTCAGCTTCTCGAATACGTGCCTCTTTATCCCCTTCAGCCATTAATATTTTACTTTGCTTCTCCCCTTCAGCACGAAGAACTTTATCTTGTTTTGCAGCTTCAGCTTCTAAAATAATTGCACGTTTATTACGTTCTGCTTTCATTTGCTTTTCCATCGAAGCTTGCACATCTTTCGGCGGATTAATATCGACAACTTCAACACGTTCAATGCGAACGCCCCATTTTTCTGTTGCTTCATCAAGCGCTAAGCGAATTTCTGTTGAAATTTTTTCACGCCCAGATAACGTTTCATCCAGTTCCATTTTACCAATGATTTGACGCATCGTTGCAGAAGTAATGTTACGTACACCATATTCATAGTTCGAAATGCCATATGTCGCAAGTTCTGGTTCCACAATTTGATAGAAAATAATCGTATCAATCTCTACTTGTACGTTATCTTTCGTAATTACTTTCTGCGGTGGTACATTCGTTTGTTGAATCCGTAAGTCATGATATACACGAACGCGATCTACAATCGGGATTAAAATATTTAATCCTGGGTGCATAATACGTTGAAACTTACCAAATCTTTCAACGACTCCAACTTTTTGCTGAGGAATAATTTTGATTGTCAATGCGATAAATGTCACAACAATTAGTGCAAAAATAATCGTTAGCGTTAATGCTATCATATTTATTCACTCTCCCTTTTTACTTGTAATATAGTACTATGCCTCTTTATAACAATAACTTTTTCTCCAGCATCAATTGGATCATCCGCAATAGCTGTCCAAGTATCTCCATCCACCTTCACAATACCATTCGTTTCATTTGTAATCGCTTGCATAATAATCCCTTTTTTACCGATTAGCATATCTACTGTATCAGTAAAACCTTTTGCTTCTCGAAAGTTTTTTGAAATTCTTTTCGTAAAGAACGTCAATGTTAAACTTACAATCGCGCCAACAATAACTTGTAAAAATAGAGCATCGGGAGCAAATAAAGCAATAAGACCTCCGACAACAGCTCCAATCCCAAGCCAAAGCATGTAAAATGTAATCGACAACATTTCTGCGATAAATAAAATACCAGCTATTATAAACCAAATTACCCAAGCAGCCATATGCAACCCTCACTTTCTTTCTCATTTTCTATATGTATATGAAGAAAAGAATGGTTTATCCGCCCTTTCTCATACGCGGGCGCTTACTACAAGCTATTGTACATATTCACTGTTATAATGAGTATTATTAAAATACTATATTAATATATTCTTCATTATACATGAAATTTCCTTTCAAAAAGTGACAAAAAATTTAATTCTTTCAAAATTTTATTTTTTAATTATAATTATTATAACTACTTTCATATTTTTCCAGAAAGGTTGTGTGCTTATTGCAAAAACGTTCATTGACTTACTATTTAGGATCCAAAATATGCATTACTCTCGCTGACATCGTATACGTAATGATTATTACAACTCATATGTATATTACAACTAAATCAGCTACATTAACTGCTCTGTTTCCATTGCTCCAAGTCATAACTAATCTTATAGCAAATACATCTGCACCACTTATCATGAATCGTTTTCCATCTTATTCATTACTGTTTACACTACAATGGATAAAAACTGCTCTATTATTTTTATTAATGATATTATTCCCGGTCCTTTCCACAAACATTGTAGCACTATTCATTTTCATTTTTTTCATTTCATTATGTAGTGGCTGGAGCGCTCCATTACTATACGGTATTCTTCCGCGCCTTACACCGAAAGAAAAATTAGTAAAAGTAAATAGTATTTTTTCCTTTTCCACACAAATTGCACAAGCCGCTGCTTATTCATTTACAAGTGTTATTGTGCTTCTTATCGGTGCTTCTTCTACACTCATGATGAATAATATTTTGATGATTTTCGGATGTGTTGCACTACACTTTTCATTACGATCCATACATACTGAACGAGTAATAGAGCCTTCTTCAAAAGGTGCTGCTTTATTGGAAGGTTGGAAACTCTTATTTCAAAATCCTTCTCTCCGTACCGTTACATGTATGGACTTAATTGAAACTTTCGCAGGGACGATATGGATCGGCGCTATTACGATGGCTTATGTAACGACCGCCCTTCATAAAGGAGAAGAATGGTGGGGATATATTAATACAAGTTATTATGTCGGGACGTTAATTGGTGGTCTATTAGCATGGAAAATGAGTCCATACATTCAAAACAATTTAATACGCTCTATGGCGATAGGTTCTCTTCTGTTTAGTATTCTTACATTTTTATATGGTATGACAAGTAGCGGATTTATTGCGCTGTTCCTATGCATTCTAATGGGCCCATGTTACCAAATTAGAGATATTTCTCAAACAACTGTTTTACAATCCAGCGTCGCTCCATCTTTATTATCAAAGATGTATACAGCTCACGGCGCTCTTCTCTCAACAGCTTCTGGCCTTTCTATGCTGAGTGTTGGCATTATTACCGATTTGTTCAGTGTTCGTACGATTTATATCCTTGCTTCAATCCTTATATTGTGCTCTGCTTGTTTATCATTTAACTTATTAAAATATGATAAGACAAAGCAAGAAAACATGTCACTTTAATAAACAAAATAAATAGGACAGGATTTCCTGCCCTATTTATTTTGTTTATGATAAGTTAGGAAATTTCCGATGCTTTGTCGCTTGTTCAAAAGCGTATGCGAGTTTAATTAAAGTCCCCTCACGAAAAGCAGTGCTTGCAAGCGTAATTCCAAATGGTCTCCCGTTATCCATATATCCCGCAGGTATTGCTATAGACGGATAACCTGCTTTCGCACATATAGTGGAGCCTATATAAGAAGGGAACAGAATCGCATCAAGATTATATTTTTCCAGTGCAAAATCAATGCCTCGTTCTTGTGAAAAATATATATCTTCTAATCTTGCATTTAAATATTGTGGATTTCTTAACGTATTAGGAAAATCTTTTCTTCTTTCTAACTTAGTTTGTCCATATCTCAGAGCTCTTTCTGCTATGTTTTCATTAAACTCCATTAACTCTGAAATAGAATGGACTGGTATAGTAGAAGGCAATTTCGAAAGATAGTTATCTAAACTATGCTTTAATTCATAGAGCGATACACCCCAGCTCCATTCTCTATGAAAAGACGGAATATTAATATCCTCTACTACTGTCGCACCCTTACTACGTAATACTTCAATTGTTTCCTTAAACAAATTCTCATCATACTCACCAGATTCATAATAATCTTTTGGTGCGTTGTTATATACACCAATCTTTGTTCCATTTAAACCGTTAACATCCAAATACTTTGTATAATCATATTCTGCTATCCCTTCACTTTTACGAGTAGCTACATCTTTCTCATCTACCCCTGTTAAACTCCCTAGCAAAATAGCGGCATCTGTTACTGTTCTAGCAAACGGCCCCGCTGTATCTTGCGAATACGTAAACGGAATAATGCCTCTACGACTAATTAAACCAACAGTCGGTTTAATACCGACTACAGAGTTTTGAACAGCTGGACTCAAAATAGAACCATCCGTTTCTGTTCCAACCGATATTACTGTAAAGTTAGCAGCAACTGCTATGGCAGATCCTGTACTTGAGCCCCCAACAAACATATCATCCTCACCCGTACCGTAAGGGTTTATTGTTTGCCCACCTCTTGCACTATATCCAGCCCACATTTCAAATGACATTGCATTTGCTAATTCTGTCATATTTGTTTTCCCTATTATCACTGCTCCTGCTTCTCGCAGCTTCGTAACGAGAAATGCATCTTCACTACTTATATGTTGTTCTAGCGCAATCGTACCTGCACTTGTATGCATAGAGTCATTCGTTTCAATATTATCCTTAAGTAAAACCGGTATACCATGTAATGGGCCTCTTACACCTTTTGTTTTTCTTTCATGATCTAACGCTTCTGCAATAAAGATAGCCTCTGGATTGATTTCTAAAATAGAATTGATTTTCGGTCCGTCTTGATCATACTTTGCGATTCTATGAAGGTAATACATAACTAATTCTTTTGAAGTTAATTGCCCAGCTTCCATCATTGCTTGTATATCATAAATTGTTAATTCTTTTTGTAGTAGTGTATTGAACTGAATCTTCATCGTCATTCTCCTTCTATAAAGCCTTTTATTGATAACATGTATCTATTACTTGTTCATTTTCTCCGCTCCTCGCATATACAAATACAATCCAATTAAAAGAATTCAACTTACCACTGTAAAAACCTTTTATTTCCTGAAAAACAGAAAAAGTCTGAAAC
Organism: Bacillus sp. BD59S; assembly: GCF_007363175.1. NCBI lineage: Bacteria > Bacillati > Bacillota > Bacilli > Caryophanales > Bacillaceae > Bacillus > Bacillus sp. BD59S. The sequence goes on along the minus strand of NZ_CP034686.1, from coordinate 1,855,159 downwards.
GAATCAACTTCCGCTTCAGACTCTTTTATTATTTTACATATACCTCATCTAACAAATGTAAAAACTCACCTTGTTTCCCCGCTAATTCAGGACATTTTGCAATATCAATCCATTCGTAGCAAAATACTAGGCCTTCATCTTCCTCACCGGCACTTACAATATGTTCCCAACGATCTTTTACATCTGTTAGTAATGTTACGTGAAAGAAATGGCGTTTTTCATATTCCTTTTTTTCTCTCACATGTATGATGTAATCAGCTAGGAATCGTTCTATGCATAAATGACGTAACCCAGACTCTTCTTGTACTTCACGTAAAATCGCTGCTTCTAGCGTTTCCCCTTCGTCAACTGTTCCCCCTGGCACTTGTATACCAGCTTCAGGTATATCACGATGTTTAAAAACAAGCAGTTGCATAACTCCTTCTTTTTCTCTTGTCACATATGCGTGTACTTTTTTCTTATATAACACCGTCATAATCCTTCTCTCCCCTCAATTGTTCACTGCGCTACTTCTTCAAGTGTCAGTTGATTTTCATATAAATATGTAGCTTGTGGATTTCCCACATATCTCACGTGCCATGGTTCAAATCGATAGCCCGTAATCGATTCTTTCTCTTTTGTATATCGAATGACAAAACCAAATTTATGGGCATTTTCAGAAAGCCACTGCCCTTCTTTCGTTTCACCAAAAATTGTCTCTAACTGAAACTTAGCAGATTGTGATGTGATATCCATAGCTAGTCCTGTTTGATGTTCACTCGTTCCAGGAACTGCACTCGACATTGCTGTTTTTGCTTCTCCATCTTGCTTTTTATACATCGTATTTAACGCTTTTTGCCGATCAAAAGATCTAAATCCAGAGACTGCAAATAAGAAAACACGCTCTTTATCCGCTTGCTGAAACATTTCCTCAAGCGCACCGGCTGCCTCTTTCCTCATTTTTTTCTTTTCTTGATCACCTTCACTAGAGTAGCGCACTTTCGGAATAACTAAATCTGGCGGTCTATACCCATCTGGTAAGCGTCTACTTTTATTCACAAGCACAAGCATCGAATTCGGATTACTAATTACCGCAATATTCCCATCCATATTCGCAATCGTTTCTTTCGCTTTCGGAAATATGTTATTTACATTCACCTCGCGCGCTTGCTTATCCTTATACATTTTATAATTGATTCCCGCTACTCCAACAATGAGTATCGCCGCTACGATACCAAGTAGTATCCATCTTTTTTTCATATAACGACCTCTTATTTTAATAATTTGGCCATTTCATACTCATCGATGTTCTCTCCATCGATAATAAGAGCAGCTCTTTTGACACCTTCCTTCTCAAATCCAGCTTTTTTATATAGTGCCTGAGCTCTTGTATTGTGGGCCATTACCGTTAATTCTAAACGCCATACATCATGTAATCTTGCCCACTTCTCGACCTCTTTAAACAATTTAGTCCCAATACCTCGCCCACTATACTCTTGCAAAATCCCAATTACAATACTTGCTACATGTCTCTTTCTTTGAATATGATTTCCATTCACTAAAATAAACCCTACTATTCTCTCTTCTTCAACTGCTACCAATATTGTTGCATATTTATTTTCTACAAAGCGCTGAATCATTTGCTCTTGTTGCTCAGCTGTGAATTTCCTTTCTCCTGGTTCATACAACATAAATTTCGTTTCTTCATCTAATTGCTTACTTAATTGCAAAAATGATGCTGCATCTTCTACTTTGATTTCCCTAATCACTTCAATCACCCTACCAATTTCATAATAAAAAGCTTTCCTTGTAAAAAGATTTTCTCTACTTTCCCGAAAATCCCTTTGTAAATCTCCCAGTATAATTTGACAAATTTCGATATTAGTATAACAACGACAAATTATGTCTATTATGTGACATCTCATCATTACAAAAAAACGCAAGCATTACACTCACGTTTTTCAGACTCTCCCACTAGTTTATGTTTCACTTTATCCATTCACTTTTTCAGCCTGCCAGAAATATTCACCAAACGCTTTAGCTAGCGCATCAATCGATCGATTTAATTCTTCCTCTGTATTATCTACGCCACCAACTTCAATTAATATCGCTTGTCCTGACAAATCTTGATTGTAGACACCATTTCCTGTTTGGAATCCTTTTTGAATGACACCACGACTAACGCCTGGATATTTCTTACTAATCGTCTCATGTAAAGCCGTTGCTAATTGCAAGTTTTTTTCATAGTTTTTGTTACCTTTCCCTACTACAAACGCAAGCTTCGCATATGATTTATCACCGATTATTTTTGTCGTGACATTTTTCCGAGCACTATCACGATGTAAATCAAAGAAGTATTGTAATTCTTTATTGCCGGCCATTGCTTCTTGTACAATTTCCCGTGACATTTTATAAGAACTATTACTATTTAACCCTTTACTAATCAACTTTTGACCAACATCAGTCTTGTCGTTAGTTGCTCCGATTCCTTCATTTGCTAATTGTTCACGAAATCGGTCGCCGACTATTGAAATATTTGTGACTGAACTTGTCGCTTTATTCGGATTTGGATCATTTGCTAAATTCAGTAGTGGCAAATAAGATTCCCAACTATGCGTATGATAAATAAATGCAACTTGTCGTTTTCCTGTCGTTTGAGCTGGTTGCTTTTTCTCTTTATTCGTATCCGGCTTTTGGACCTGTCCACCTTCTCCAGTCCGTTCTTTTACTACTTCTTCAAGTGGAACGCTCGACTCTATAGGCAAGTTAGAATAATTTGTTCCTTCACCCGCAATAACAATTTCTGTATCGTACTTACCGAAACCAGGTAGCTCTTTGCCGACAAAACTGCGTACATCGTTAAAACGAATATTCGTAGCCATAGAAAAGAGAAACGAAGATATTGAAAAATCTTGATTTAAATTTCGATATTCCTGTGTAAAATAATGATTCTCTTTCCCAAGAACGTACATGTAACCATTCATTGATAACTCATTTAACCAATTATATAAATACGTTGACTTTGTCTCTTTCATAGAGGTTACCATCATACTAATAAGAAAAAAAGTCGCTAGTACTGTTGCAATAATAAATAATACTAACTTACGTACACTCGTGAATTTCACATAAAAAAAGCCTCGATTCATACTATCACCTCTCTATTTCAAGTTATGTACAAGCTCTAGAGAATAGACCGTCTAAATTCCGGCTATATTGTTAATGAGGTGAAATGAATTGAAACTACTAATAGGAACACTACCCATTGTACTATCATTTATTTTTTATTGGCTTGCTAAGCATCCTACCATCCGTGTTGCGTTACATATTTCAGCATATCTAGCACTTTATGTACTCGGTACAATCATTTCTATTCATATATATGATGTTTTAATACAAGACTTAGTTTTTATGACAAGTATTCATGGGATTTTACTAAATCCATTTTTTCTTATATCAGGAGCGTATATAGGGATATACACTTTGTACCTACTTTTGTCCTACATGATTACAAATATAAAAAATGGAGCGCAATGAAATGCAACCACCGTTCATCTGTCATACATGCAAAAAAAGAATTACGCGAAAGAAAGATCTTATTACTACCACATGGTACTTCCGCTTTTATGTATTTCATAGTGATTGTTTTAAACGACAGCAAGTTTTTATCTCACGATTTATCCCTGTGAATACACTTATTAATTTTTTTCTTATTATATATGGGCTGATTGTTGGTAGCATTCTTATGACTGCAGAGCCATCTATCATTTGGCTTGTTTTCTTACTTCCAATTTTATATCGGTTTCTTTCCTATTATTATGTTGAACGTTTTTTCTCTAAATAAAAATTAGACTTTCCTCTAGGAATACTTAAACATTCCCACTCATTTTCTTTTAACATTTTACCGATGTAAATCATTTGTCCAATATGCAAAGCATAATGAGAAATTTGTCTTTCAATTGCTTGCATGACAGTATGTGCTTCACCGCGAATATATACCGTCTGCAATAAATGTTTTGGCGTTAGCGCATTCATCGTTTTAAAAACATATTCCCAACCTTCATTCCATGCTGCGAGTACCTCTTTCTTAGAAGAATAACCACCTTCAAATTCAGCATCTCGGTTACGATCTATTTTTTCACCGTCAGATGTTAAAAAATCCGTCCATCTAGATCGCATATTACCGTGCAGATGCTTAATTATAATTGCTATGCTATTTGTTGCTTCATGAGAAGACCATTCAATCTGTTCATATGATAATTGTGAAAGCACCCGTTCCCCTTGTTTCTTTGTTGCTTCAAAATTCGAAATGGCACACTGTACGTATTCGCGTCCAATATCCATGTTCCCCCGCCTTTACATTAACTAATTTTTGTTCCATTTGGTAATTCCATATTAGGCTGTAGTAATACAACATCACCCGCTTCAGGTACTCCTCCTAAAACAAGCACTTCTGATTTAAATCCAGCTACACGTTTTGGCGGGAAATTTACAACAGCAACGATTTGTTGACCGATTAAATCTTCTGGGGTATATCTCTTCGTAATTTGAGCACTTGACTGCTTCATTCCAAGCTCTCCAAAATCAATTTCTAGTTTAATCGCTGGAACTCTCGCTTCTTTAAATTCCTCTGCATGTGTTACAGTCCCAATCCGTAAATCCAAAGTTAAAAAATCTTCAAAATTAGCCATTTTATCACCCCTTCCATTTATTACTTAGACAAAACAAAAAAATCTCCTTTAAAAAAAGAAAGGCGCCTAAGCACCTTTCTTTTGTAGTTCACTTGATTCATTTGTTTTATAGAAGAAGAAACCGAGGATCCCGCCAATACATGATGGGATTAACCATCCTATTCCTTCTTTATATAATGGTAACATTTGTAGTACGTTAGAAATCGCGTCAATTTTAATCTTCGCACTTTCTAAACCGTTAAAGAAACTAATTAACAACGCACCTAAAATAGCTCCAATATAAATGGTATTACGCTTCCCAATCCATTTATGGAAGTAAGAAAGTACAATTAATACGATTGCAACTGGATAAATGATCATTAACACTGGTAAAGTAACTGCGATTAATTGTGTTAAACCTAGGTTAGATACAATTAAACTAAATACACATACCATTGTTACAATCGTTTTATGCGAAAGTTTTGGGAATAAGTTTGTAAAGAAGCCAGCACAGGCTGATGTTAATCCAACCGAAGTTGTTAAACAAGCAAGTACAATAACAAGTCCTAATAAAATTTTACCACTTGTTCCATATAACTCATTTACAACATTCGTTAAAATAAGTCCACCATTCTCTGATACCCCAAGTGATGTACTTGTTGAACCAAGATAAGCAAGTGATAAATAGATTAACGTTAAACCAAGTACAGCGATAATACCTGATACTACTGTTATTTTTGCAATTTGATTACTCTCTTTTATTCCTTTAGAGCGGATAACTTGTACAACTACAATTCCAAATACAAGCGCACTAATTGCATCCATCGTTAAATATCCTTGAATAAATCCACCAAAGAAAGCATTTTCCTTGTATGCCTCTAGCGGTGCAGCTGGTTCTCCAATCGGATCAACAATTGCCTTTCCGACAATTACAGCAACAATTAATACTAACAATGGTGTAAGAAATTTCCCGAACCAATCCACTAATTTTGATGGATTTAAAGATAAATACCAAGTTATTCCGAAGAAAATTATAGTGAAAAGAAATAGCATGTACCATTCGGAAACTAATGCCTCTGATAAAAATGGCTTCATACCCATTTCAAATGAAACGGCTCCCGTACGCGGAATCGCGAAAAAAGGTCCGATTGCTAAATAACTAATCAATGGGAAAACAAACGCAAATATAGGGTGAACTCTAGAAGATAGCGCTTTCAAGTCCCCCTCTACAAACGCGACAGCTGTTACAGCTAATAGGGGTAATCCGACTCCCGTTACAAGGAATCCAATTGTAGCAAACCAAACATTCTCTCCAGCTTGTTGCCCTAAAACTGGTGGGAAAATTAAATTTCCTGCTCCTAAAAATAGTGCAAATAACATTAAACCAATTGCTACCGTATCACCTGGCCTTAAACGTCCCTTCATGCTTTTCATTTGCATAGCACTTATTCATTGTTTATCTCTATTTTCACAATATGCTATGCATCCTCCTCTCTGTTCAAGCTGATAAAATATGCCCCTTACAAAGCAGTGTCTTTCTCCATAATTTCTCCATTCCCCTTATTTTTACTCTAATTATTAATTTTTGATTTTTGATTTTTGATTTTTTTGAATTTTCAAATCATCAGAGTGGTATTGCGCGGAGTATAGTTGTCAGACCTCTTTGTTTTTATCACACATATAGTAACATATTTAGTTGAAAAATAAAAACATATTTTCAAATTGACTTTTTTGAAAATCAAAATTATCTACATTTTTTATTCTTTTGCACAAATATTGTTTCAGACTCACTTATTATCCTATCGTTATTTTCAAATAACTTTATACCCATAACATAACAAAAGCCATCCAACATAGACGGCTTTTGCATGTTATTCTATCGTTTCAACTTCACGTGGATTTTTCATCTCTTCCACATACACAACTCTAAATCCGTGATCTTCTAAATCTTTCAATAACGTCTCTAATTCACCATCGTTAAACTCTTCTCCTAATGTAAACATAATTCTACGAACTAATAAGGCATCATTATCAAAAGTCATTAAACTTTGGATACCTGTATATTTTTTTAATACTGTCGATAATTTTTGAATAGCCCCATTATAATCTTGTGTCCCAATCATGACAGAATATTTACTAGAATGAACACCCCAGGCATCTTCTAATAGCTCAAAAACCTTTTTATGCGTTAAAATCCCAAGAAATACTCCTTTTTCATCAACTACTGATAAATAAGGTAATTTTTTTATTGTAAAAAATACTTTAAAGAACGAAGAATCTTCTCTGACATATCCTTCTTTATCATTTAATAATTGTAATACATTTTCTTCCAGTGGACCTTTATATTCTAAAATATCTACTTTATATATATTCCCTAAATATTTCTCTTTTTTTTCATCTAAAACTGGTACACAACGATAACCAGTTTTATTTAAATGCTCTAGTGCTTCCCCTATCGTAATTGAACTTGAGCAAAATAAAACTTCCCTTTTCGGCACATAATTCCCTTTAATCCTCATAAACAGCCTCCTTATGTTAAAATACTTTCTGTGCCATAACTATATTATATTTTCAGAAAAAAATAAATAATTTATTTTATTTTTCTGAAAATTATTCATTTTCTTGTCATAATTTATTCACGTTTCATTCAATTCTATCCACTACAATACTAAACTTCTTTAAGAAAAATATATTGTAACTTACTCCGAAAAAAGCTAAAATAAGAATAATAATTTTCTGAATATTCAAAGAGTAGGTGATTACATGTCTTTATTGCGCTCACATATATATAAATTTATCGTTGGTGTTCTCATTATATTTATCATTAGTCCTATTCCAGCTTTATTCATTACACATAAATACTCATACATCACCGGCTTTATAAGCATTTTCCATAACTTTGCACAACTTTCTTCGATGACAATTCCAAAGATTGATTGGATGCACGAATCTATCTTTTTCTCAGCAAATCAGATGGTACATACTGCTAATCAATCAACACCGTTATTCCCTTACATGTGGGAAATATATTTTTTATCGATTGTTCGTTTTACCTTTACACTTGCGATCGGATTCTTCATCAGCTTAGGGATTGGCCATTTATTTTTTAAAGCACCTCAATCGGTTAAAAAGTTCACTTCTTTATTAAGATGGATACCTTATTCTTTATGTACTGTATTATTACAATGCGCAGTCTTATTACTACTCCTATACATCACAAAATTTATAAAGATTCCTTACTACTCATCTTTTATCATCGTTTGTAGTACTTCCATGATTATCGTTATGCAAGCAATAAAAAAATGGATTCCTTTCTTAAGTAATACAAATGAATATGAAATAAAACAAGCTTCTTTCCTTGTAGATACATTGTTTTTAGCTCTTACTTCGAATCATAAATCTATTTTAGGTTCCATTATTCTTTCATTCGTTTTTATGGAATGCGTTTTTCACGCAAATGGACTATTGCAATTTATTGTTCAATTCGGCGGAAATACCCCTATTATTGTTACAATTAGCTTATTGCTTTTGTATATCCCGTATTGCGTACTCTCATTCCTTCAAACACTATGGACGACAAACCACTTTAAACAACAATCATACGCTTTAACGAGAAGTATTCCAAAACCTTAATTTGAAATAACCCTCTAGAATCTGAAAGTAGGGGGTTATTCCTTTTGTATAGCGGACAAAATAACAGCAAATTCAAAAACCATTGCAGAAACATACCAATATTTCCCCTTTTTCTTTGACTATTCTTTTCATTTGGATTTATTATAAAAGTATAACATAATTGCAGGAGGTGACATCTTTATTCCAAGCGACGGAATAGAGAATACACTTGGACATATTAAATATTTTTCTCATCTTTGTACTTATCCTTATTTCCGGCTTTTTCGTTGCATCAGAATTCGCTGTTGTAAAAGTACGAAAAAGTCGAATTGACCAGCTTGCAAATGAAGGCAATAAACAAGCTTTAGCTGCAAGAAGTGTCATATCTAATTTAGATGTTTATTTATCAGCTTGTCAGCTCGGGATTACAATCACTTCTTTAGGACTTGGTTGGCTTGGTGAACCGACTGTGGAACATTTACTACGACCGCTCTTTGAAAAGATTAATATTACTGGAACAATGGCAAATACTTTATCCTTTATTATCGCTTTTAGCGTGATTACATTTTTCCATGTTGTATTAGGTGAATTAGTTCCAAAGTCTTTTGCAATTCAAAAAGCAGAGGCAATCACACTTAAGTTTGCACGACCACTTATTTTATTTGATAAAATTATGTATCCGTTCATTTGGTTACTTAATAGTACGGCTATCTTTTTCACAAAACTACTCGGTTTAGAACCTGCGAAAGAAAATGAACTGGCCCATTCTGAAGAGGAACTACGACTCATTTTAGGTGAAAGTTTCAAAAGCGGCGAAATAAATCAAGCCGAATATAAATATGTAAATAATATTTTTGAATTTGATGATCGAGTTGCGAAAGAAATTATGGTCCCTCGTACAGAAATGATTTGCTTATCTACTGAAAATACGTTAGAAGAAAATATGGATATCGTGGCAACTGAAAAGTATACACGCTACCCTATCATCGAAAAAGATAAAGATGATATTATCGGTATGATCAATACGAAAGAAGTATTTCATGATCAAACGAAAGGCATTCATAAGCCACTTGAATCTTACATACATCCAGTACTAACTGTCTTTGAAACTGTTCCAATTCGCAAAACGTTAGTTCACCTACAAAAGAATCGCGTTCAGATGGCAATCGTTATGGATGAATATGGTGGTACGGCCGGACTTTTAACAATGGAAGATATTCTCGAAGAAATTATTGGAGAAATTCAAGATGAGTTTGATGCGGATGAATCACCTATGATTGAAAAGCGTACGCCGAAGCTTACTGTTTTAGACGGTAAGGTGCTCATTTCTGAAGTAAATGATATGTTTGGCCTACATATTGATGATAGTGATTTAGATACCATTGGAGGTTGGCTCCTCTCTCAAGCAGTGGACTTAAATATTGAGGCTGGTTATTCCATTGAATTTGCCGGTTTTCAGTTTAAAGCACTAGAACTTGATGGACATCAAGTGAAAAAAATTGCGGTACATAAATTAGACACGAAGAAGGAGCTATAAAGTGACAGTATTATTGACAATCTGTATCATTGCCTGTTTTATTGTTTCATTTCTTTCCTTTATTTACCCTATCATTCCAGGCATCCTCGCTGTCTGGGCTGGATATTTCATTTACCATTTCGGTATAAATGGTGGCGAACTAACAACTTCCTTTTGGATTATTCAAGTCATTTTCACACTATTCATTTTCGTTGCTGATTTTATTGCAAATGGATATTTCTTAAAAAAATACGGAAGTTCTAAATGGGGAGAACGTGTCGGTATGATTTCTATCATTGTCGGCTCTTTCTTTTTCCCACCATTCGGTTTAATTATCATACCGTTCTTATCGGTATTTATTACAGAACTAGTACATAAAAAAGCGCCAAAAGACGCCTTTCTAGTAGGAGTTGCTACTGTAGGTGGTTTTTTAAGCAGTACAGTAGCGAAAGCCATTCTCCAAATCATTATGATTATCATATTTGTATGTTATATCATCTTTTAACCATCCCATTTCGGGATGGTTTTTTTAATAGGAAATACCTACTCGGCTATTCTCGTATTGGTTTTCACTACACAGATTCCACGTAAATTGCGCTGTATCACCAACTGTTATTTTTGCTCCTCCTTCTGGTAATACATCTTTTTCAGTTCGATATATACCTGTCATATCACCGTCAATTAAATGCGTCGGACAAACGACCGTCCAGCATAAATTACTACTACTAAGTATCTTATATGCAGCTAAATGATCTTCTGCTGCTGTTGTCGACTTTCTCTTTGATTCCGTTGATTGAAAACGATATAAATTTAGATTTGTTCTTGCTTGTAAAATACCGGCTGTTCCTATTGTAATGATTTTACGAACTCCTTCTTCTTCCATTTTCTTTATAATTTGTGGCATACTCTTCGCTAACGTCCCATTTTGATCCGTTCCAAGTGCACTAATTACTATATCGGTTCCTTCTATCGCTTTCTTTATATCATTTTCATTTAATACATTACCTTCTATAACTCGTAATCTTTCATGATTTATTTCTACTCTACTTGAATCACGCGCTAATGCAGTCACTTCTGCTAAATCTTTTAATGCTAATGTAATTATGTTCGAACCTACTCGCCCTGTTGCTCCCAATATACATACTTTCATTTGTTTTCCCCCTCTTTCATTCTTTCTCTATTTTTCAATAATCTCAATCAATTTACAACAAAAAAGCTTCCTCACATATAAGAGGAAGCTCTATTATTACATTATTTCTTTTCTTTAGAATCCGTAGACTTCTCAGTTCCACTTGTTTCTTTATCCTTTTTATCCTCTTGTTGTGTTGTTGTATCGTCTTCTTTCTTCTTGTCCTCACCTTTACTACAACCTACCATTAATAAAGAACTTGCAAGTGCCATAGCAGTTAATGATTTAACCCATTTGTTCATTTGCGTTTCCTCCTTTTGATAGAATATGTACAATCCCATATTACTCTCTATTTTTAAAGGAAAGATTGAAAAATAGTAAATAAACGGTAAATATTTGTAAATTTTCTGATAATAGATATGTACATATAGTCATTTTTTCTCCACGAAAAGTAAAAAACTAAGGCACCTATCTTTCCGCCTTAGTTTCTTATGCAAACTTCTCCTTTTCATATACATGTTTAATCTTATACTCTTTCTTCACGACATATTGCCATACACTATAGGCATAACGATTCATTTTCAGGAAGCAGTTTTCTAAAAATGAGCGAAATTCTGGATTTGCAACTTCAACTGCCACTTGAGCAAACTTTAACGCTAACCGTTTCAAATGCGAAATATAACAAGTTGCAATATAAATATCACCTGTATATTTACTATCAGTTTCCTTTTCCATTTCATGAAAATGAAATGAAATTGGTTCACAAGTTATATGCTGTACATTCTCTCCTTCTTGAAAATTCACTTGTTCATTATATGCTTGCAACATATATGGTAAATGATGCTGTAATAGCTCCTTTAATTCTTCGTCTCTTACCTGTCCTGTATACTCCCCAACCTTATATATAAGCATATAACTATACCTCATCAATTCTTTCATACAATCCATGAAAATGCCTCCCTACTTTTTGTCTATATGCTATAAATATGATGCTATAACATTTGCTATTCTTGCTAAAAACCAATCCCATTTACTAATTTTCTCAAAATCTTCTTCCGAAAATCTTTTTGATTTATGGAAGTCTTCTTTTAGTCGATCCCATACGTCAGCAACAACTGTTTTATCATATACGACACAGTTAGATTCACAATTTAAATAAAAACTTCTATTATCAAAATTCGCTGTGCCTATATCAACAATTTCTCCATCAATGATTGTTACTTTCCCGTGAAAAAAACCATTCCGATATTGATAGATCTCCGCTCCAGCATGGTTCATCTCTCTCAAATACGGGTAGGCAGCTTGTTTTAACAATACTGCATCACTTTTAAATGGTACGAGAATTTTCACATTGACACCGCGGTTTAATGCACCTTTTAACGCTTTCATCATTTCTTTACTTGGTACAAAATATGGCGTAGCAATAATTAAAGACTTTTTAGCCTGCTTTATAAGCGCTCCATATTTTTCCCATAAACCTTTTCCGTCTGAAAATAAATATTGGTATTTTACATTCCCAATTGCAGGTAGACTTTCATGTACAGGCATTTTTTCTCCCGTATCTTCTTTCCAGTCAGCTGCAAATTTTCTTTCCATATCCGTGGCACCATTCCCCTTAACTCGTACATGATAATCACGCCACGGGCCAAATTTCGGATCTTGTCCAAGGTATTCCTTTCCGATGTTAAAGCCGCCGATATATGATACTTTTCCGTCTATCGTAACAATTCGTCTATGGTTTCGCTGATGCAACGAATAGAATAAATGTTTCAATTTAGGTTTTTTACTAAACGTAAACTGGACACCATTGCTTTGTAGTTGACGAATTATCTTTTTCTTCAGCTTATATCCACCTATTCGATCGACTGACAAATTCACTTCTACTCCGCTAGATGCCTTTTTCTCGAGCAACTGCAAAAACTCTTTGCTTATTTCATCTTTACCTACAATATAAAAATGGATATATATGTACTTCTCCGCATTACGTATATCCTCAAATAATTTCGTATATAACTCTTCACCGTTCGTATACAGTTGAAATTCACCTAAACGAACTTGTCCTACTTCATATTCACTAGCCATTTTTTTCCCCATTTCCACATCGATGTTCATCCAAATGAATACACCTATTACACAAAGGATTACAACGAAAAAGTGTTTCATGGATATTTTCCTTTCTCCACTTACTGTTATTTCTATATCTTCCCTTTTTTAATACAATATCATTCAAGAAAATATGTCATTGCATGATATATGTCCATATCAAACGATAGCTCATTTGCATATTGTATGTTGTATCTTAAAATAAAAGGAGGAAATAACAATGGGCTTCGCACATGGTAATGGATTCGCGCTATTAGTCGTATTATTTATCCTCTTAATCATCGTCGGTGCTGCTTGCTTCTGCTAAGTAGTTACAGTCATATGATATGTGGATGAAAAAACTATAAAAGCGGACACCTATTTTTAGGTGTCCGCTTTTCATATGAAAAACATTTCAGTCCGTTATAATACCTTTAACGACTTAATATTCAACTTAAAAAGTTAGTAATGTGGCTACTTTCTTACTCTCCGCCTTACGTATATGACGTTGTTCTGCACGCAATACAGCAATGCGATGTAATTCTTTCTCTTCTTCTGTTTCAGGAATTACTCGAGGAACTGGAACTGGATTGTTCTCCTTACTAAGTGCAACAAAAGTAACAAATGACGTTGCTGCGATGCGCTTCTCACCTGAAATTAAATCTTCCGCTACTACCTTCACAAATACTTCCATAGACGTTCTACCCGTCCAAATTACAAAGGATTCATAACTCACACAATCGGTAGAACGAACAGGATGTAAAAAATCTACCCAATCCATAGATGCTGTGACGCATTCTTTTCTTGCATGCCTCGTTGCTGAAATAGAAGCAACCATATCCATCTCGGCTAATATCTTTCCACCAAATAACGTATTATGATCATTTAAATCTGTTGGAAATACTCGGCTCGTTTTGAACACCCTTGATTCATTGGCTGTTTTCCCCTTTACTTCTGTCATTGTTATCACCCCTTTAATGATGTATCCCTAATATCTCAATCATCACTATACTAAATGAACTACACGTTTAATATTAACAACATTCAGAACTCTTAGTCCATAAAAAAGAACCGATGTTATCAATCGGCTCCTCTAAATACATATTGCTCTTTCGGTTGTTCAACTTTATTCCATTTCGTTACTTCTAAAACAGGAATGTTCGCATGGAATGGCTGATAAAATTCCGTTGATATTTCTCCTTCAACTTGAATCCAATCATCATTGTTCCATTCTACTCCTTCTGGCTTTTTCACTAACATACCATATACACCAGAATCCGCTACACAATGTATAATACCGAAACGGAATAAGAAATATTGTTCTTTTTTAGAAGAATCATCTTTGAAAACAAACCCTTTAAAAGATAATTTCTTCCCAGTAAACTCGCCAGGATAATTATAAATTGTTTCCATCCCTTTTAAGAAATCTTCATCTTTTAAAGCAATACTATCTTTCATAACAAACTCTTTTTTCCCTTTTTCCATTACACCACGATATCCTTCTTTCCCGTAATAAATGCTCGTATCAGGTCTTAGAAATTGCCTTGTCATAAATGGATCTTTACTTTCTGCTTGTGCTACTGGAAAATGAAACCCTTTCGCCTTAACAATATCTGAATCTAACGTTGCAATTGGGAAAAACAAACCTGAGACTATCGGAAAACAAAACAATGTGTACGAAAATGCTTTTTTCCACCAAGTATTTTCATCTTTCGAATGATCATGCCCGCAATGGCTATGATCACAACCACAATTGTGCTGTTCTCTTTCTTTTTCTTTTTGATGTTCTTTTTGGAAAACGATTATAATTTGAACAACAGTTAAAAAACCTAATATAATAGCTGCTGTTTTTGATAAGTAGGCATACTTCATATTAATGTACTTCGTAATATTACCTGAAATATGAAGCTGCGCGATTAAGATTGTAAAACCTAATAATATATATGCTCGAAACATAACCTACCACCCCATCGCATAAATGAGTAGTGAGCTTGCATAAACAACAAGTGTAACTGTAACTGTAACGACAATTACAAATTTTGTTTTAAATGTCGCAAGCATCATAAACATATTTTTAATATCCACCATCGGTCCGTATACGAGGAACGCGACAAGTGATGCTGTTGAAAATGTACTTTGGAATGAAGAAGCAATAAATGCATCCGCTTCTGAACAAAGTGATAAAATATAAGCAAGTCCCATCATAACAGCTGGTGAAGAAAACGGCCCTTGTCCTATAGCAAGCAGTGTTGAAGTTTGTACGAACGTTTGAACTGCAGCTGCAATTAACGCACCTAATACTAAATATTTTCCCATCGAGAAAAATTCCTCAACAGCATGCGTACATACATCCCACATTTTTTTACGTAATGGACGCTTATGATTCACTTCTGGGAAGTGGTCATCTCGTAATTGATGTTCTTTAAACATAAATGATAATATAATTCCAACGATAATTGCTACGATAATCGCTACAATAGAACGATACCATACCATGTGCATACTACTTCCAAAGGCAACGTATGTTGCAAATAATACGACTGGATTAATAATTGGTCCTGTTAACATAAATGCAATCCCAGCATATGGCGGAACCCCTTTTCCGATTAATCGTCTTACAATCGGAACGATTCCACATTCACAGCCCGGAAACATCATCCCTAAAAAAGTAGCCATTAAAACAGACAGAAATCGGTTTTTCGGCATCCATTTTGCTACCATATCTTCTGTAACAAACATTTGAATGAATCCTGAAATAAATACACCAATGAGCACAAAAGGAAGTGCTTCGATCAATATGGAGATAAAGATTGTATTCATTTGCAGGAATGCTTTCGGTAATTGAAACAATTCCATGATGTATTTCCTCCAACTTTTCATTAACAATATGTAATTTTAACCCTATTTCATTAATTGAACAAGACTTATACGAAATTCCCCTCTATCATATACATTACATTTCCTAAGCTATATTCTATTCAAAACTTTCGATTTCATAGCAAAAAAGCTGCTCTAGCGCAGTTATATAACTATGCTAGAGCAGCTTTCTTATCGTTAAAAGTAACGTTTCTTCCAAAAAACAAATGCTAATGTGAAAGATAGTGTTACACATATTATAAGTACAATTACAAAACCGTGCGCTTCCCCTTCAAATGGAACTTTTACGTTCATTCCAAAGAAACTAGAAACCATCGTTGGTAACGATAAAATGATTGTAATAGACGTTAACAGTTTCATAACACTATTTAAGTTATTTGATATAACGGAACTAAAAGTATTCATCATTCCACTTAAAATGTGACTATATATTTCCGCCATTTCAATAGCCTGTTTATTTTCAATTAATACATCTTCTAATAAATCTTGATCGTCTTCATACATTTTTAAAAATGTACTGTTACGCATTAACTTTTGAATTACGATTTTATTCGCCTTTAATGATGTTGTAAAGTAAACTAAACTTTTTTCAAGACCTAGCAATGTGAAAATCTCTTTATTTTTCATCGACTGATTTAATTGATGCTCTAAATCAATTGTTTTTCTGTTAATTTGCTTTAAGTATCTTAAATAATAAGTAGAAATCGTATATAAGAGCTGAAGTGCAAATCGTGTCTTTTTAAACGTATAAAATTCTTTAATACGTTGATTAATAAAACGTTCAAATATTGGGTTTTCCTCTAAACAAATTGTCACAAAACAATCTGGCATAACAATCATACCTATTGGAATCGTGTCATAAATCGAATTTCCTTCTTCATCATGTCTAACTGTTGGAATATCCACGATTATTAAAGTATTACTGTCTTCCTTTTCAATACGAGAACGTTCTTCGTCATCTAAAGGGTCTTTAATGAAATCTAAGTCTACATTTAAAGTTTGTACTAGATATTGAATTTCTTCTTCCGTTGGATGAAGTACATTAATCCAGCAACCCTTTTGCATTTCCTCAATCTCTTGTAGTTTTCCGTTTCGGTCTGTTAAATAAATATTTAACATACTATCACCCCGATTCTTTTTACATGTAGGAATCTACCTCTCTTACATAACAGTTTTTGAACCGCCATTCTCAGCATATGAAACATACGTTTAAATTTCAATAGAAAAATTATTTTGAAAACGTTTTTACAAGAAAAATATTTTAAACAAAGAAAAAGACAGAGCGCTCTCTGCCTTAAAAAGCTTATGTTGCCTTTATAACATATTTAGAAAGCATCCACAAGTTAAAGCCAACTGAAATCGTGTAACCAGCGTATGTTGAAATAATAAAACTTACATAATCGAAATACGGAAGCAATACAATATTTAAAACTATCTTTACAATAATGCCAATCACTAACCCTAGCACCGTTTTTTGTTGCTGATTGATTCCTTGCAGCATCGCAGCTGTTACTGTAAAAAGCGAAAATAGTATACAGGCAGGAGCGTAATACTGTAAAATAACACTTCCCATCTCTGGATCATTTCCGGCACCGAATAAAAGAGTATATACCGGTTTTGCTAACATCATCATTCCAATCGCCGCTGGTACCGTAATACCTACTACTAATAGATTCGTCCTCGTAAAATGTTTGTACAGTAACTTCACATTTCCTACTGTATAAGCTTTTGTCATCTCAGGTACGAGTGACATACTAAAAGCAGTCGCAACGGAAACTGGGATAAGTACAACCATCTGAACAAGTCCAATTATTGCATTAATCTTCTCTGCTTCTCCTTGCATATATCCCATTTGTATAAGCAATTTATTAATTGTAAATGTGTCAATCGTCTGATATAACGGAATTGCTAAACCAACCACAACAAATGGTATTGAATATGTAAAGAGCTCCTTATAGAGTGAGAAAAAAGATTTCGTTGTTTGTGGTATACTTGCCATTTCTTTTTTCTTTAAGTGCTTTCTCCTCCTTATGTAATACGCACTTAAAACAGTTAGTCCGCCTATCGCTCCCATAAAAGCACCGAATGTTGAAATACCAACAGCTAGTGAGATAGAAGCTTTTAAAATATATATAACGACAAAGCTTCCTATCAAGATGGTTAATACCCGAAAAAATTGCTCTACAACTACACTTAGAGCAGAAGGCCCCATCGATTGGAACCCTTGAAAAAAGCCCCTTAATAAACTCATGACTGGTACAAGTATTAACGCAAAACTTACAATTTGAATATTAGTAGTGACCGCCGCTATACTATTCCCCGTTTGATCCTTTCCATCGATTACAAGTTTAGCCAAATGCGGAGCTAGCATATACAACGTAAAACATGAAATAATTCCCATTATAAACATAAAAACAATTCCACTTTTCAGCACCCTCTTAACCGTATGGTAATCATTTAGTTGATCATATTTTGATACCATCTTCGAAACGGCAAGTGGTAGTCCCATCGTCGCAATGCTAAGCATAATTGTATATGGACGATAAGCATATGTGTATAAAACGTAACCACTCGTACCGACCATAGCTGTAAATGGTATAACATATATAAACCCTAACATTTTAGATATCATCGTTGCCATTGTTAAAAATATCGTTCCACGTATAAACGGTGATCCTTTCATCACATTCCCCCGCTACACTTTATTATTACACATTATGGACAACTCTTTTTTTTTAGAACCGAAACAAGTAAAAAAAGCCAATGAAAAATCATTGACTTTAACGCGCTGCTTTTTTCTTTTTGAAATACTTTAAACCGAAGTATAAAGCAACGAAGAGAATCGCTCCTATAATTATGTAATGTGTGTAATCAGATGCATATTCTTTAATATGTCGCCAATTTCCACCAAGCTTTTCACCTAAATATATAAATAGTATTGACCACGGAATAATCGCAACTACTGTATACAGTGTGAATAGTTTTAATGGCATCTTAGCTAATCCTGCTGGAATAGAAATTGCATGACGTACGACTGGGATAAAACGTGCCGAAAAGATTACTCCTGCTCCGTAACGCTTAAACCAATTTTCTGCTATGTCTAAATGGTGTTTATTAATAAGCAGATATTTCCCATATTTCTCTACAACTGGACGTCCTCCGTAGTATCCAAGCCAGTATAAAAAAATCTGTGCTAGCGTACCACCGATCGTTCCTGCAATAACAGCACCAACAAAACTAATTTTCTCCTCTGCCACTAAAAAACCGGCATATGAAAGTACAATTTCACTTGGGATAATTTCAATCATTAAACCGAGCGCTACCCCAAAATAACCTAAACTTGCAAAGAACTGCAATAACTGATCTATTATGCTTGCTAACATTTTATTTTCTATCTCCTTTTTTCTTCACATACCATCCCATTATTACATAAAGGTTGCATTCTGCCAATATCTTCATGCCGATAATATCACCGACATATGCATTATTAATCTATTACTATTTCTTTCTGAGGTTCTTTTATGTAGGCAAACATTTCTCTAATTTGCTCTTCTGTATTTCTAGCAATCGATAAATTAGGCAATTCATCCTCACAAAAAAACTCCACATCATCTGTTTCAATACTAGTTTTCTTTTCACCACCAATAATTTTACATCCAATAAAAATTTTATATACATGCGTTGCTGAAGGCGATGGTTGATGTTTTTCTTTATCAAATATAGCGAGTAGCTTAAAATCATCTACTTCAAACCCTGTCTCCTCTAAAACTTCTTTTGCTGCTACTTCTGTCGGCGTATAACCGATATCAGCCCACCCACCTGGCAATGCCCATTTCCCATCACTTTTTTCTTTCACAAATAATAACTTTTCATTTTGAAAAACAACTGCTCTTATATCAACTTTAGGTGTTTGATAGCCTGTCTCGCTTGCAAATAACTTCTCTACAACTTCCCAATCTGTCTTAGTGTAATGTGACATCATCGAAATAGAAATATCCCGTAATTGTTGGAAACGTTCTATATCATACACATCCTTAGAATACGTTAAACCCGCTTGAGCTATAGATTGTATTTGTTTTGCCCACTCAATCCATTTTATCGTCATGTTTCCAACATCCCCATTCTTTATTAAGTACATATTACGTCAATTCTACCAATTCATCTTTATTATACAAAAAAAGAGATTGATAATGTTCCAATCTCTTTCAAAATTAATCCAATTCATGTAAATGATCTTGTATATACTTTCTTCTTTTATTTATATATTCCTCAATCATATCAGCTTCTTGATCAAATGTTTCTAATTTTTCTTTCATATATGGATCTTGTAGTAAATAAGGCCGAATCGACTCACACAAACTTTCTACTTTCGGCATCATAAATGAAACGGTAAATTGTTCTTCTAATATTTCTTCCAAAATACCTCGGTATTGCTTTCTAAATACAGGTATATCTAACAATCTTGCACTTAACGTGTTATAACCTTGAATACGAATATATTCATGATTAAGTGGTCTCCCTTGTACATCTCGCCCCCAAGTCGCATCATAATCCCACGGTATCACTTCAAATAAATTTGTTTCATCATTATGATATAGTGCATAGTTATGAACGAAACCATCAAAGTTTTGTGTAAAAATAACGCCAGCTAACCATCGTAAATATTTATCAACATGCAAAAACTTTCCAATTTCTTTTTCATAAGATTCCCTCGACAAAGCGTTCGCTTGAAATACAAATTCACTCAGCTGTTCTTCACTATTTTTATTCGAATATTTAAATTCATAACCTGCAAAAAGCACGGTCTTAACATCTTTATCTCTCTCACTCATTAAAGAAAAATTCGCATCATCATCTATCGCATAATAAATAGAACCACTCGGTAATCCTCTATTTTTCAAAAAGTTTTCATCAACTGATTCTAACTGTAAATATACACCTTGAATTTGACCATTAATTTTTATAAACACATGTTGTGATTTCGGTGAAAGTACACCAATATCATGAAAAAAGTCTAAAGATAATTTATTTCGTATGAGAGACGGATCCATAAACTCAGAATTTAAATGAATCTCTTTCGCACCTTGAAATTTTTTTGGTTTATAAAACATAACATGATAAGACTTTTTCTCAAATTCACGAATATGAGCACCCCGGTATACGATATCAATATCATACTTCTTTTTACCATACGTTAATTTTGCTGGCACTGGACTGTCTGACCAAATGTCTTTTTTCAATTCCACTAGGTTCATTGGATGAATAAAAAAATCATATGAAGGTAGCATATTTCCACATCCCTTCTCAGTTCTCTTCATTCAATGTATGCACCTCGTCTTGTCCATACATCCGCTATCAACTATTTATATAAAATTACACTCTTGTCCTGTTCAGAAAGATACCTCCATACATATCCTGTTAAGGAAAAAGAATACCTTTTCAACTAAATACATGATAAGGAGGATTTCTATGAAACGTGATATTAGAAAAGCGGTTGAAGAAATCAAAAGTGCTGGGATGGAGGATTTCTTACACCAAGATCCAAGTACTTTTGAATGCGATGATGATAAATTCACTCATCATAATTGTACAACTGGATGTAAATGTACAACTGGGGGTAAATGCCCAAGAACAAGATGTACTCGCGTGAAACATTGTACGTTCGTTACAAAATGTACGCATGTAAAAAAATGGACATTTGTTACAAAATGTACTCGTGTACGCGTTCAAAAATGGACGTTCGTTACGAAAGTGACGCGTAGAAAAGAATGCGTTTTAGTTACAAAACGTACTCGCAGAAAACATTGTACATTCATTACAAAATGCATACGCTTTGAAAAGAAATTTTTCTGGACAAAAAGAAGTTTCTGTAAAAAATGCGAATTCTTCCCTAACAGACACGGTCACTCTTGCGATGATTCATGCGATCATGGTAGAGACTGTCACGATGACGGGCATAAGTGGAATGATTGCAAAGGCGGACATAAATTCCCATCTTGCAAACACAAGAAATTTGATCACTTCTGGTATAAAAAACGTAATTGCTAGTTTTTGTACCTACAAAAAAAGGCCGTTTTGCGGCCTTTTTTACGTTTATCCCACTTTATTGAAAATGACTTATATCTGCAAATTGCTTCACTTCACCTTTATCTTCTTCAAATTCTATTATACTTAGACTAGCACTATGCATAAATGGATCATCCCACACATTTTCTATTTCAATACCCGCAAAATGTCCTACAAGTAGTTTTGCCGCTGCCGCATGGGAGACAATTAATATACTTTCTCCTTTATGCTTTTCTAAAAGAATCTGTATCCCCTCAATTACCCTTTTATGAACAGCCTCAAAATTTTCTCCTGATGTTGACTGAAAAAGATGTGGCTCATACCAAAATAACTGTATGTCGTCTGGATATTGCCTTTCTATATCATCGACTGTCTGTCCTTCCCATATACCCATGTTAATTTCATAGAAATGCTCATCCGCGATTATCGGTATATCACGTTCGCCCTTAATTAACTCTGCAGTATGAAGAGTTCTTTCACTCGGACTACTATAGATCGCATCGATAGATAAATCTTTCATTCGATCTCCCAATTGCTTAGCTTGCAACATACCGTTTTTAGTTAAAGCAGAATTTTTCCGTCCTTGCATTCGCTTCGCTACATTCCATTCCGTCTCACCGTGCCTCGTCACATATACAGTTGTTTTCATTTGCCATTCCCCCTTACCATGTTGGCCGCAATTCCCACGGCTCTACTCGCCCTACAATCCATTCATTACATTTACTTTCAATTCCTTTTATTACTCCATCCGATATTTCTTCATGAGTAAGCCATCTTCCGTATGTATCTTCTAATATAAAACCTAATATTATTCTATGATAGCTACATCGCGTACCACCTATTTTTTGTGAGGCTATTCTCGACGCTTTACTGCCTAAAATATGAAAAACGTTGTATGTTTTAGACGACAAGTCTAATTCTCTACAAATAAGTGATAACGCATCCTTTGCACTTGAGTGTATCCATGCGACAACTAATGTTATTGGGCCATTCCTCCCAATTGTGTTTTTAATAGCTACCTTTACATCGTCATCATTATGATAATCTAACGGAAGGCATGTGATATTTTCTGGTATAGCACTCTCTCGTTTAACATTTTCTAATTTCACTTCATCTCTTCCAATAATAGAAACATGAAACTCTTGCTCACAAAGCCACATAAACACCCTCTTTAGCATTCCTGTTCCACCAATTACTAGCGCATGCAACTTTCTTTGCCCCCTTAGTAAAACGTCATATGAGGTTTATCTTCCCTATAATAATTAAGCCTGTCTTGCAATGTCCCTGAATGAAATTCAAACTTATGCCCGTCTGGGTCAACAAAATAGATAGATTCACAATCCCTTACATCACGTTCTCTTCCTTTTAAAATATGAACATCATTTTCTTCTAATCGCTGCTGTAGACGTTCAAAGTCTTTCTGTTCAACAGAAAACGCAATATGCGTATAAGATTGATGAATCTCATTTCTTGGAATATGTATTTCTTCATTAAGCGCTATCCATACTCCACATATATTAAAATATGCAAGTTTTCTTCCTCTAACTAATAATTCTCCTTCCAATACTTTTTCGTAAAATGTAATAGAATCTTCTAAATTAGATACTGAAAAACAAAGATGATTGATTCCTTTTAACAACTATAATTCCTCCTATACAAATAAAAGATGAGCGAAAATTCACTCATCTTTTATTATACTATTTTTTTGTAATATATGCCCATTTATAACTGAAGTCCCCACCAAACGTATGATTTGCAATACCTTTTACGTATGGTTTCTCTAAGTATGCGGTACTTTGTTGATACGTAGGAGAAATGGCAGCATCTTGACCAATTAAGATTTTTTCCGCTTCTGCAAGTGCATTCCAGCGTGCTTTATCATCTTTTAATAGTTCTCCTTTTGATTTCGCTACTAACTCATCATACTTCGGATTAGAATAATCCATTTCATTAAATGAGCTTCCAGTAACAAACATATCAATATAAGTCATTGGATCTGGATAATCTGGACTCCATGCAGATAAAGAGAATTCATATTCAAATTTCTTTTCTAAATCTAACTTCTGTTTATATGGCTGCTGTTTTAAATTCACTTTAATACCAGGTAAGTTTTTCTCTAACTCTTCTTTAATAAAGTCTCCTACTTTTTTACGACTACCGTTATCATCATTTAGTAATTCGACTGTAATTGTATCTTGGCCAAGTTCTTTCTTTGCTTCTTCCCATAATTTTTTCGCTTTTGCTGCATTATCTTGACTGTCACGGAAATTTTTATTTACAGTACGGAAATCTTTCCCATCTGGTCCTGTCGTAAATTTTTCAGGTACTAAGAAATATGCTGGCAATGATCCGTCATTTAAAATAACATTTGCAATTCCTTTTTTATCATATGCCAGGTCAATCGCTTCACGAACTTTTTGATTTTTAAACGTTGCATTTTTTTGGTTAAATCGTAAGAAATACATACGTGGATCTAACTTCGTTTTAAATTCATCTGGCTTATTCTTTTTATATTTATCAACAAATTCAGAAGTTAAAATAACACGGTCCGCTTGATCACTATCATATAAATTTACTCCTGTGCTTGTTTCCTTCACAATATTCACATTAATTTCTTCTAACTTCACAGTATCTTTATCCCAATAATTAGGGTTTTTCTTTAACTGATAACTTCTTTCATGTTTCCATTCACTCATCGTAAACGGTCCATTATATAATAATTTATCTGCTTCTAATCCGTATTTATCTCCTTGTTCTTTCACATATTTTTCATTTAAAGGGAAGAATGTTGGGAATGAAGTAAGCTCAAGGAAATATGGTGCTGGTTGTTCTAATTCTACTACTAACGTTTTATCATCCTTCGCTTTCACTCCTAATTGATCTAACGGTAACTCTCCTTTATTTACTTTCTGTGCATTTTTCACATCAAATAAAATAAATGCATACTCAGCTGCCGTTGCTTTATCTAATGTACGTTGCCATGCATATACAAAATCTTGTGCTCGAACTGGATCACCATTTGACCATTTCGCATCACGTAATTCAAATGTATATGTCTTTTTATCTTCACTAACTTTCACGTCTTTTGCCATACCTGGAGTTGGTTTATTATCCTTATCCAAACGATATAATCCTTCCATTGCATTTACAAAGGCACGGAATGATACAGAGTCTGTTGACTTTGACGTATCCATTGAAGGAATTTCTGCTGTTTCTAGTAAGTTTAATACTTGCTTATCTGCTGCCCCCTTACCTGCTTCTTTCTTCGTTGTAGATGCCTTCTCCCCATTTCCGCAACCTGCAACTAATACACTAGTCGATAATGCAACTGCAGCAATCGTTGTTACCTTTCTCTTCATTGTTCCTTCCCCCAATCTATATGTATAAATGAAAGCCAGTATAATACATATTATTATACAAAAAATTCAGATTATTTCAAATATTATTTTCATATATACAAAAAAAGAAGCGGATAGAGAGCTCTACTATCCACTTCTTTTTCTATTTCTTTTACTTGTAATCCCTCCTCTATGTCAAATGGATTTTGAACTTTAAATATTTCGTCCATTATCTTTAAAAATTCTTCCTCATTTTTAGATTCGCCATTAATCATAAGTGAGTATGGCTCGATCTCACCCAATTTATAATCAACAACAAATTGGATCGTAACCTTTTTCTTCGACATATCCGGACTATCCCCTTGGAACTCTACCAATTCTAATCCTTCAGTGCCACGATAATATGCCCAACCCGGATTTCTAAAATAATTTTCAAACGATTCACCAATTGAAAAGAATGGATATTCATATAGCGAGCTTGTACGAACCTTTTGAATAATATCTCGATCAGTCGGGAAAAAGAAATGGCTGATAAAAATACTAGCAACCGCTAAAATCGTAACGATTGTTGCTCCCATTTTACTCGTTCCACCACTATCACGAATGAGGTACTTTTCAACCGATGCATCTTGAATTTCTCGTGCTTTTATTCGATATATACGCCTTTCTGCAAATTGATAATATAATCCATTCGCAAAAATCGCCATTCCAAATAAAATAAAAACGAGTAATAGAAACGTAAGAGGCACCATATTAATGATCGGCAATGCTACGTTGAAGCCCATATAATAAGAAAACGCATCACACGCTAATAATAACAATACAAATAAAGCTGCAGGTAAATAATACTTACGATATCCGAGCCAACCTACATTGAAAATAGCTGCCCAACCATTCCAGCTCCACCTAGCAATCCGCTTTTCCTCAAGCTCCCATTTCCTTTTGTAATACGGATATTGTCTCCCTACATATACTTCTAATTCCTTGTCTATTAGCGAACTTCCTTCACTTTGTTCAGTATGCAAAGTCCGCTGGCAACTTTCACAATTTAACTGATTTCCCTCGCAAAGTTGCCCACAATTTATACATTTCAAAACAATCCCTCTTCCCGTCCATACGTCATTTCAAAATACCTTCGTGTTTTAATAACCACTCTTTCCTCCATAAACCGCCCGCATACCCAACAAGTTTCCCGCTCTTTCCTATTACACGATGACACGGAACGATTATTGAAATCGGATTGCGACTATTTGCTCCTCCTATTGCTCGTACAGCTTTCATATTTCCGACTTTCTCTGCAATATCTAAATATGAAGCACTTACGCCATAAGGAATAGTATAGAGCGCATCCCATACATTTTTTTGAAATGCTGTTCCCTCAGCAGACAGCGGAACTGTGAACTCTTTTCTCTTTCCCTTAAAATATTCATCTAATTCATTTATACATTGATCTATCATTTCATTTGTATGTTCTTCTTGTCTCTCATCAACAAATATAACAGACGTAATTCCTTTATCGTTTGCTGTAATTTCTAACAAGCCTAATTCACTTTCATAATAAGCCTGATACATATGCCATCCTCCAATTCAGTTCATATTCATTATTGTAACACGAATAGACAAAATTTTTCGTATAAGCATTTTATTAGGGAAACAAAAACGGGAATGATACAATGTAAGAAAATTCAATCTAGGAGGCTATTTGATGCATTCCAAACTTTTTTCACCTTATACAATTAAGGATGTTACATTAAAAAACCGGATTGTTATGTCACCTATGTGCATGTATTCATCGAAAAACGAGGATGGCCAAGTAACGAATTTCCATCTCATTCATTATGGAACAAGAGCTGCTGGTCAAGTTGGTTTAGTTATGATTGAAGCAACAGCCGTGTTACCTGAAGGTCGAATTTCAAATAAAGACTTGGGCGTTTGGGATGACAGTTTAATTGAAGGCTTACATAAAGCAACAACTTTTATACACGATAATGGTGCAAAAGCTGCCATTCAACTCGCTCATGCTGGAAGAAAAGCAGAATTAGAAACAGATGCGTTAGCTCCTTCAGCGATTCCATTTAATGAAACAATGAAAATGCCAATAGAAATGAGCAAACACCAAATTAAAGATACTGTATTAGCTTTTCAGCAAGCTGCAGTACGATCCAAACAAGCTGGATTTGACATTATTGAAATACACGGTGCTCACGGTTATCTTATTAATGAATTTCTTTCTCCACTTACCAATAAGCGGACTGATGAATATGGTGGTTCACCTGAAAATCGATATCGTTTCTTACGCGAAATCATTGAATCGATAAATGAAGTTTGGAACGGACCGTTATTTGTTCGTATTTCAGCAAATGATTATCATCCTGACGGGTTAACAGTTCAAGATTATGTACAATATACAAAATGGATGAAAGAACAAGGAGTGGATTTAATCGATTGTAGCTCTGGGGCTGTTGTACCTGCGCGCATCGATGTTTATCCTGGGTATCAAGTACAATATGCTAAACATATTAAAGAGCATGCTAACATTGCAACTGGTGCAGTTGGATTGATTACGACCGGAGCACAAGCAGAGCAAATTTTAAATAATAACGAAGCAGATTTAATTTTTATCGGACGTGAGTTACTTCGCAATCCTTACTTCCCACGAATAGCTGCCAATGAACTTGGCTTTGAGTTAGAAGAACCGTATCAATACGAGCGAGCGCCTGGGAAAATCAGTATAAATAAATAAAACCGAGAAGCTTTTCTTCTCGGTTTTATTTATTCTATCGTTGTAATTTCATTCGAATTATAAATGTGGATACCTGATTCTTCTCGCAATGCAGTTATATACATCCCTTTTGCAACATCTTTTGCTGAAATTGGTTTATACTTTTTGAAGGCTCCTTTAAATATAAAAGGAATAATACGAGATAATTTTTCCGCCATTCGTTCACCTAAGCGAAATTCTTGTCGATTTCCTACTAATAAAGATGGCCTAAAAATGTGAATACCACCAATTACTAACTTTTGCAATTCCTCTTCCATTCTTCCTTTCACTTGTGAATAAAAGAAAAACGATTTAGGATTCGCTCCCATTGAGGACACAACAAGAAAATTTTGCACCCCTTGTTTTTCAGCTAAACAAGCCGCTCGTAACGTATATTCATAATCTACCTTTTTGAAATTAGCTTTCGTTTTTGCTTTTTTGATTGTTGTTCCTAGACAACTAAATACGTCATCTACAGCAAAGAACTCTTTATATTCCTCTAATGCCAAATAATCTACTTGCTTTTGCTGTAACTTTTCATGTTGCCATTGCATTGGTTCTCTTACAAAAATAGTAACCGAATCGTAGTAATCTGATTCAAGTAATAGACGCGTTATCTCTTGCCCAACTAAACCACTTGCACCAAGTACTAACGCTGTTCGCTTATTCATATATGCATATACCTCTTATTTTACTTTTCTCTCCTATAGTAAAATACAACTTTTAGGAGTTTCCTTCTCTCATTTTACCACAAGTAAAGCACTATGCGTACGCATAGTGCTTTACTCACTCTTTTTTCTCATCTTTCTCTCGTAATTTTGTTACGGTTGATGCATCTCCTAAATTACTTATTAATCTTCTTAAAAAAATTAAGACTACGGCTAATGGTAGTACTACCGCTAATATCAATAAAATAGCTTCCATTAAGTAACCCAAACACTCATCCCCCTCTACACCCTCCTTTCATATATATGAACACTACGTTGTCACATATGCATGTATTCGCAAAAATAACACATCTATATTTGACAACTTTATAACAAAATCAAATCGGAATGATTATTATTTATTGCAACTTTATAAAAGATGTATTATACTAAGTTCGCAAACTAAAACGTAATTATTCCGTTTTGTATTAAAATGATATTTTTCTTCTATAATTGGGGAAAATATATCCGTAAAAAAAGAAAAGAGGAGAACTTCATGCCTAAAAGATTGACTATACTTTCATTCTTACTTATTTTCACTTTAATTTTTACTGGCTGCTCAAATACAAAAGAAGGTAATGCCAAGAAAGACGGAAAGCTAACTGTTTATACAACTATTTTTCCTCTTGCAGATTTCGCAAAAAAAATTGGTGGCGACTATGTAACTGTTGAAGCAATTTACCCACCTGGTGCAGATTCTCATACATTTGAACCAAGTCAGAAACAAACAGTACAAGTTGCAAAAGCCGATTTATTCGTTTATAACGGTGCTGAATTAGAACCATTTGCTGAAAAAATGGAAAAAACATTACAAAAAGAAAACGTTAAAATTGTAAATGCATCAAAAGGGATTGAACTGCGTACTTCTACTGAAGAAGAGCATCATGATCACGGAGACGGCCATAAAGAGGATGAACATCATCACGATAAAGATCCACACATTTGGTTAGACCCTACTCTAGCAATGAAACAGGCAGAAAAAATTAAAAATGCACTTGTAGCATTACAACCTGACCATAAACAAGAGTTCGAAAAAAACTTTGCAGCACTTCAAACAAAATTTACTGATTTAGATGATCAATTTAAAGCAGTTGTTTCGAATGCAAAAACGAAAGATATTTTAGTTTCTCATGCAGCTTATGGATACTGGGAACAACGCTATGGCCTAAAACAAATTGCTATCGCTGGTATTTCAGCTTCTGATGAACCTTCTCAAAAACAGCTTGCTGATATTACAAAAACAGTAAAAGAACATAATCTAAAATATATTTTATTTGAAACATTCTCTACTCCAAAAGTAGCATCCGTTATTCAAAAAGAAACGGGTACAAAAGTTTTACGCTTAAATCATCTTGCTACTATTTCTGAAGATGATGCGAAGAGCAATAAAGATTACTTCACTTTAATGGAAGAAAACGTAAACACATTGAAAGAAGCTACTAACTAATCAACTTTTTATAAGAAGCTGAATATGACATTCAGCTTCTTTTTTATGTGTTTCTGCTTGACTGGACTAAAATAACAAGTAAAATTATCCATATTAGCTTTTAAGCTATATTAATTTAGAAGGTGAGTTGGAATTATGACTCTTCACATTTGTGAAGTAACAGAAAAAAATTGGCGTTCGGTAGCTGCTTTAAACGTCGCAAAAGACCAGCAGCAATTTATTGAAAGCAATGCGTTTTCTCTAGCAGAATCATTATATGAGGGAAACGGAACGTCAGTAGGTTTATATGATGGAGAAACACTTGTAGGATACGCAATGTATGGATGGCATTGTGAAAAACGTAAAAGCGTATGGTTAGACCGCTTTATGATTGACCAACAATATCAAGGAAAAGGATACGCAAAACGTTTCCTTCGCTTGCTTATTCGATTCTTACAAAATAAATTTGAATGTAAAACAATTTATTTAAGTTTACACCCAGACAACAAACTTGCAATGGGATTATATGAGTCATTTGGCTTCCGTTTAAATGGCGATATTGATGATGAAGGCCCTGTTGTAGGTGTTGTAATGGAGTTACTTTTAGATAAACAAACAAGCCTGTGAAAACAGGTTTTTTTAGTCCTTCGTTTTTGGCAATCTAGTATTTTTCTACAAAACACTTAGTTAAGTCCAAAAAATAAGCCTGCAATAAACGCAGACTTATTTCACACACTCCTCGAGATGTTCTTGGAACCATTCTTTATTAATATCTTTTCCAATGAAAACAACTTCACTTACTCGTTCTTCGCCCTCTTGCCACTCTCTATCATATGATGCAGCAAACAGTGTATGCACACCTTGGAAAACGATGCGTTTATCTACTCCATCAATTGATAAAATTCCTTTGTAGCGATATAAATATTCACCTAGTTCTTGAACGACAGCTGACATCCATTCATTTAGTTTTTGTAAATCTAACGGACGCTCTTCGCGTAGTACAAACGATTTTACACCTTCTAAATGATTATGCTCTGTATGAGGATAAATTTGTAACGTATCTTTCGTTTTAAACGTTTGAATTTGTAGTAACGATGGAATATCCACATCACAATTAGTCGACTGAATTAACTTTGCAGTCGGGTTTATTCCTTGAAGTTCATGCAAAAGATTTTCTTTTTCACTCTCTTCAATTAAATCTAACTTATTCACTAATACAACATCAGCAAAGGCGATTTGTTCTTTTGCTTCTAGCCCTTTTTCAAAATGTTTATGTATATGATAACTATCTACTACTGTTACAACACCATTAATTTGGTATGCAGATTGAATAACAGGATCTAAAAAGAATGTTTGAATAATAGGACCTGGATTTGCAAGACCAGTCGTTTCAATTACTAATCCATCAAAGTCCATTTTCCCTTCTGCTTTTACGTCCAGTAATTGTTTTAACGCAACGAGTAAATCCTCACGTACAGTACAGCACAAACAGCCGTTTGTCATTTCCATAATTTCTTCTTCAACATTCATAATCAACTGATTATCAATACCAATTTGCCCGATTTCATTTACGATCACCGCTAATTTCTGACCGTGATTCTCTGATAAAATACGATTTAATAATGTCGTTTTCCCTGATCCAAGAAAACCAGTTAATATTGTTACTGGAATCATTTCGTCCTCTCCTTCTAGCTATATGTTTCTACATTATAGCATATAGAAAAAATCGTTTTTATAGCAAAACATATTTATTGTTTGTACGCCCCTCTAACTATATAATAATATGTAGTAAGAAAGCCTTTTCAAAATAATAATCATTCATCAAGGGGGTACTTATAATGGAACGAGTTCAAATGGCCGAAACACTCGAATTTTCTCGTATTATTCAAGGTTTTTGGCGTTTAGCAGAATGGAATATGACGAAACAAGAATTACTTTCTTTCATCGAAGATTGTATGGATATGGGAATTACTACTTTTGATCATGCTGATATTTATGGTGGTTATACGTGTGAAGGACTGTTCGGAGAGGCATTACAACTAAAGCCTTCCTTACGTGAAAACATGCAAATCATCACAAAATGTGGAATCGCTCCCCCATCACCGAAATTTCCAGAGCGTTATGTTGCTCACTACAACACTAGTGCAGAACATATTATTCAAAGTGCAGAAGCTTCACTTAAAAATTTACATACAGATTATATTGACGTATTACTTATCCATCGTCCTGATCCTTTCATGGATCCAAATGAAGTGGCAGTAGCGTTCTCACGCTTAAGACAAGAAGGAAAAGTTCGTCATTTTGGTGTATCTAACTTTTTACCTTCCCAATTCAATATGTTAAGTTCATACTTAGATTTCCCGCTTATTACGAACCAAATTGAAGTATCAGCTCTGCAGCTTGAGCATTTTGAAAAGGGAACAATTGATTTATGTCAGGAAAAACGAATCAATCCAATGATTTGGTCACCTCTTGCTGGCGGAGAAATCTTTACTGGTCAATCAGAACGTGCTGTACGTGTACGTGAAACTGTGCAAAAAGTCGCTACTGAGCTAGGTGTTTCTAGTATCGATACGGTTATGTATGCTTGGTTACTTACACATCCAGCTAAAATGTTGCCAATCATCGGCTCTGGTAAATTAGATCGTGTTAAAACAGCCGCTCTTGCTACAAAAGTTAACTTAGACCGTCAACAATGGTTTACAATTTTCGAAAGCTCTAACGGACATCCTGTACCATAATGCACAAAAAGAAGAGCCGTTTCTCTACAGCTCTTCTTTTTCATATGTATTTCTAGTCATCGCAAATACACACATATCCCTTAATCCGTTTCCATCTACTGCAACACTCGCACTTTCTAAAACACCCTCTAATTTAAAACCTAATTTCTCAGGGATCGCCCTACTCTTCTTATTTAAAGAATCACAACGAATTTCTACGCGGTTTGCTTTCAGTTCAGAAAAAGCATAATCTGTTATGCCTTTCGCAGCCTCGACCATATAGCCCTTTCCACTAAATCTTGAATCAATCCAATATCCGATTTCAAATTGTGGTATATTCCAATTAACGCGATGTAATCCAGCTGATGCAATAAATTCACCTGTTTCTTTCGAAAAAACTAGTAATCTTAAGTCCTCACGCTGTAAAAATTGAATATGCGATTTTCTAATGCTCACTTCTACTTCTTCCTCTGTTTGCTCTTTTTGTGCAAAAACCATCCATGGTTTTAATTCTTTCATAGAAGCTTGAATGGCATCATATACAACTTTTCCGTCACCTGGTCTCGGCATTCGAATAAATAGCCTTTCCGTATAAAATTCAGAAGGAAAATCGAATAATAATGGCTCCACTGTAAACACTCCCTATAACTCTTTTATATATAATAATATCCATCTCAAACTATATAGTAAATAAATTTCTGAATTTTACACCTTTTATTCATTCACCTCTACCGCTACACGAACTCCAGATTCAATCGCCCCTTGTATCCATCCGTGATATAACGTCGTATGGTCTCCAGCGAAGAATATTCTTCCCTCTGGTTTGACAATCGCTGGTTGCAACTCTGATTCTTGACCTGCCTGAAATAGAGCAAATCCTCCAAGTGCATATGGATCCAACGTCCAACTTTTTGATATACCAGATAAGAATTCATCATATACTTGATCACCTAATATCGTTGCTAAGTTTTGTAAAGTATAATAAATACGGTCACCCTTTGATAATCCATCCCATAACAACGCATCGTATGACCATGTATAGCTTCCTAGCATCATTGCTGGTCCCTTTCCTCCAATTCCATAGCTTGGATAATAGGCGTAACGAATTGGCAAATCCGTTATAATTCTGCCACCTAATTGTCCTTGTTCTTCCCAAAATCTACTTTTAAATTGAACTCCTATTTTTGTCGCAGGCATATAATGCAATTCACGAATTGCTTTCCATTTCTCATGAGATATAGAATCAAATGGATCTACTTCTACAAACCGCATTGTCGAAAATGGAATAGTAACAATAACTAAGTCCCCTGTAATACTACTATATTCAAACGTTTTTTCGTTTCGATAGAAAGCTGTCACACCATTATCATGTTGATGTAGCTTCATTAATTTTTGATTATATATAATATCTTTCTCTAATTGTGGTAAAAAAGACTTTGGTAATCTATCATTCCCGCCTATTATTTCACAAAATCCGCTCTCCTCTTGCATAATGTATAAAAAACGCATTGTCTCAACGAATGACCTTTCTAAAAAACCTTCTAAATCTAACAGAACACCAATCATCTCAATTGTTACCGGCGAGAAATATGTATTATATTGATAAGGATGATACTTTAAAAATTGCCCTGTAGAGTATCTCCCAAAATCCTTTACTACAACATCCCAATTTTTCTCTGGGTTCTTTTTAATAAAATTTATAATAGGCTGCACCGCTAACAATAATAGTTCCTCAGACGTTTTCCCAACTTCATTCATTTCCACAGGATACTTTAATATACTTGGATCTTTTTCATATTGTTTTAATATCGTTTTTCGGCCGTTTACGTAAATAATATCAGTCTCATTCCTATTAATAAAAGGGCTCACCTGTAGCCCAAATTTTCTT
This sequence comes from Bacillus sp. BD59S, assembly GCF_007363175.1. Lineage (NCBI taxonomy): Bacteria > Bacillati > Bacillota > Bacilli > Caryophanales > Bacillaceae > Bacillus > Bacillus sp. BD59S. Next base: position 1,820,391 of record NZ_CP034686.1, on the reverse strand, counting down.
ATATATGCCATCGTTAATGTATGCGAATACGGAATTCTCATTGCCCCTACATCCAAATATAAACCGGTATCTTCCATTCTAACTGTCTCTATGCGGCCACCTACCCGGTTGTTTGCTTCAAAAATCTTCACTTCATGTCCCGCAGCTTTTAATAAAGATGCCGAAACTAATCCAGCCATGCCAGCCCCTACTACAATAATTTGCTTCGGGCTCGTCGTCTTCTTTAATCCTTTATCTATAATTTTTAATGCTTCATCCATCTCTGTGTTATACATTATATCTTTCTGCACAATTCCACCCCTTACTTCATCAAATGGGCATTAGTCGTTTAGTGCATTTTATTCATAAAATTCCATAAACATAACAACAGAGCAAATTGAATATTCACTAAAAACACATAAGAAATAGCTCTCACATCTCTTTACGCTTCGTATAATATAGCAACAGCAAATAAGGAGTGGTTGAAAATGAAACCAACTTACGACTACAATGCTACAAAGAAGTATTTAGAAGAAAAGAAACAACAGCTATGCAACAAACTTAGTAATATGCATCTATCTAAAAAAGAACGTGAACAACTAAAACTTGAGATTGATAACTACGAATATATTCTAAATGTAGTCGAAATGAATCATTATGAACGAGGATTTTCACGTTAAAAGTGGATATGTAATTTATCCACTTTTTATTTTGAGCATTTCATTACGCATTTTTCGTAAGTAAATATATAATAGGATGTACATTAAGATTGAGAGGTATATTCTATGATCAAATTAAGTGTATTAGACCAATCCCCTATTTCAGATGGTAGTACGGCAGCCCAAGCTTTTTCACATACAGTTACGCTTGCGCAAGAAGTTGAAAAACTTGGATATACACGCTTTTGGGTATCAGAACATCACAATTCTGTAAGCCTTGCTGGCTCAAGTCCAGAAATACTTATTTCTCATATTGCAGCGAAAACGGAGCGGATGAGAGTCGGTTCGGGTGGTGTCATGTTGCCACACTATAGCCCGTATAAAGTTGCCGAGAATTTCCGCGTTTTAGAAGCTCTTTATCCAAATCGTATTGACCTTGGTGTCGGCAGAGCACCTGGTGGTATGCCAATTGCAACTCGCGCACTACAAGAAGGAAAAATGGTCTCACTTGATCAATATCCAGAACAAATTGCAGATGTTGCAATGTACTTACATGATCAAGTACCCGAAAACCATCATTACGCAAATTTAAAGGCTACTCCTGTAATTCCAACATCTCCCGAGATGTGGATGCTCGGTTCTAGTGGAGAGAGTGCAATGATTGCGGCAAAACAAGGTGCTTCTTTTGCATTCGCACAGTTCATCAACGGATACGGTGGCGCTGAAGTAATGAAGGCTTATCAGGAACAATTCCAACCTTCCTATTTAGGAGATAAACCAAAATCAATCGTCTCCATTTTTGTTATTTGTGGAGAAACAAATGAAGAAGCGGAAAAAATTGCTTCTAGTTTAGATTTATCAATCTTATTACTAGAACAAGGAAAGCGTACAACTGGTACACCTTCTATTGAAACTGCACAAAATTATTCATATAGCGCTTATGATTTATTCCGTATAAAAGAAAATCGTCAACGTATGATCGTCGGTGATCCATCTTCTGTGAAAGAACAAATCGTAAACTTAAGCAAAGCGTACAATACTGATGAATTTATGATTGTCACAATTACTCATCGATTTGAAGATAAATTAAATTCTTATCGCTTACTAGCGAATGCTTTTCATTTATAATGATAAAAGGGAGATGCATCCATTATGATGCATCTCCCTTTCTTACTAGTTTTTACTTTTGTCTTCTATATATTTAATAGCTTCTTCTAATAACTCTTCAAAATTCCTAGGATAATCGTGATTTAAATTGGACACAACTTTATACTTATGTTCTATATTCTTATCTTTTAATACTTGTACAAATTGCTGCGTACATTCGAAACAATCTTCATCTTGATCCCCGCACACTACATATCCCTTTATATTTTTATCTTGTAGCACTTCCAACAACTCATTCCATTCATCAATCTCCGGAAGCCACGGCGCGATAAAAATAAAACCATCTACTTCTATATCTGTTTGTAAAATTGTATACAAAGCTACTCTTGCACCAGCAGAAAAGCCACCAATTATTACACTTTCTACTGTATGATTTTCTTTAAAATTAACGTAATGCTCTTTTAATTCCGCTTTCCCTCTATGTATATCATCCCAAACAAACCCATCTGAAAACTGAATTTGCGAAGACTGTGGTAAAGCCAACGTATAACCTTGATCCAAAACAGATTTCCAATATGGTTCTACTATTCCTATATTTTCTTGATCTCCGTGCATTGCAATAAATAGTTTTTCTTTTTTCTTACCATCTATAAATTTCACGTCTGCTCGTTCTGTTTTCTTTGCTAATTCTTCTCTCTCTTTACATAATTGAACCATTTTATGAAACTCTTCAAATTTATGTAGTGGTTTTAAATCGTCGTCAGTAATTAAATATTCATTTCCATACCAAAAACCCTTTTCTATAATGGCTTCCTTCATTAAATTCATCGCTTCTTCTTCAAGTCCTGCTGCACCCGCTAGTGCATATTTGAAATTATATATTTGCGCCTCATTCCCCACTATGCCTTTCGCATGCTCCATTATATAAGTGTATGCTTCCAAACTTCCTTTATTTGCATAACGATGTAACGTTTCATTTAATAATTGAATGTAAGTCATACTATTTTTCATACACCCATTCCCCCATATTCTTTTATAATATGTATTTCTCAAACCTTTTTACTATTTTGTAATCACTATATATAACTCACGCTAATAGTACTTAATCATTACTCCTCTTCGTCCAATGATTTTAGTATAAAGTTTAATAAACTGAAAAATCAATATTTTTATAAACAAAAAAAGACAACAATATATTTATTGTTGTTTTCAATATATCTATCCACTCTTTTGTTTTTTTCTATCTGGTTTACTTGAAACTAAATAATGTTTTTCTGAAATATATAAGTCTCTTTTTAATATACGATCTAAGTAAGGTCCTAGTTTCATTCCGCATATGAGGCGATCTTCACTACCTTCTACAATTGGAAACATTTCTTTTTCTGTTACATATTGATCTACTGCCTTTTGTACGATATCAATTTCTTTAACTAGGTTTAGATTTTCTTCTGTATGTTCAAATACCTCAAGCGTTTCCTTCGTAATAAGAAAAAGGTTTGTTGGAAATGCAGGTAAATATGGCTTTAACAAATCATAATTTACTGTATAATCATCATTTACTAATACTGTATAAACGATATTAGCATTCTTTTCTAGAAACTTGGCCATCGCTTGTTCCAATTCATCTTTCGTAATTTCACGCTCTTCTTTTCCAGTTTTGAAAAAGCGAAACATCGCATCGCCTCCTTTTTACTATATTATAGCATAAAAGAAAACTGAAAAATCACAAAAAAGTCATTGAAAGAATTTTTCAATGACTTTTTTCTTTATATTCTTATATTTATCCCGCTTTAATGGGCAGTAAGACCCCCACTGATTAAAGTTTCACTTTATTTTAAGAACGCACTTAGCATCCATACATGTTGTTCTAATGTTGTATGAATTGCTAACAGCATGTCCGCTGATGTTTCATCCCCAGCTTCACCAGCAACTTCCATACCTTCTTTTAATTCTTGAATAAGTGCAGAGTAATCATTCACTAATGTTTGTACCATCTCTTCTGCAGATTCCTTGCTTGTTCCTTCTCTGACACTAGAAGTAGCAAGATATTCTTTCATTGTCGCTAGCGGTTTACCTTCCAATGCTAAAATACGTTCTGCTAATTCATCAATATACGTTCCAGCTTCATTGTAAAACTCTTCAAATTTCTCATGTAATGTAAAGAAGTGTGGTCCTGTCACATACCAGTGATAATTATGTAATTTCACATATAACACATTCCAGTTTGCTACCTGCTTGTTTAATACTTCAACAACATTTGCTTTCGTACTCATACAATCCACTCCTCTTATCATTTTGTAATGACTATCTTTTAATAACCCAATTACATTTTACCATACATTCCCTATCCTTTTGAACGATTAGTTCATATGTAACAAAGTTTTAACACCTTTAATACTTCCCTAATATCTATTAATTCATGTATGTTTTCAAACACTTCATACGTCTAATTGTCCAAGCTCCTACATATGCATAATAGTAAATCAAGCTCATCGTAGTAGAAAGAGGGATAACATGGACAATCAACAATGGCAAGTAGCAAAGAAAGTCGCTGCTACTTATATTGGAACAGTCGTTGGAGCTGGATTTGCTACTGGACGAGAAATTGTTGAATTTTTTACAGTGAACGGATTTTATGGAACAATTGGCATATGTGTAAGTGGATTTTTTTTTATTTGGCTTGGCACAAAGATGATGTTACTTTCATCACAAATCGGTGCATTTTCAGCGCAGGAATTTAACAAATATTTATTTGGGGATGTATTTGGAAATGTGGTAAACACACTATTATTACTCGTATTATTCGGTGTAACGAGCGTTATGTTATCAGGAGCTGGGGCGGTATTTGAAGAGCAACTTCATTTACCAAGACAACTCGGTATTTTCATTACAGTGATCGCCTGTCTCATGATAAGTAGTCGCGGATTGCAGGGTGTTTTTGAAGTAAATACACTTGTCGTACCTATTATGATGATTTTTATTATCGGACTTGCTATTACAACTTTTATTCACGGTACAACACCTATTAGTAACACTATTCCTGCAGAAAGTTGGAATATGAAGTGGATAACTAGTCCTATTACATATGTCGCCTTAAATCTTTCTCTCGCCCAAAGCGTTCTCGTCCCGTTAGCCAGTGAAGTAAAAGATCGAAAGGCCATTTTATGGGGGGGTATTTTAGGCGGAGCAGGACTTTCTTTAATTTTATTATGCAGCCATTTAGCTATCTTATCAGTCGATCAATTTTATCAATATAATATCCCAATGGCTGAAGTCATCAGAAAATTCAATGCAACTTTTCACTTTTTCTTTGTTCTTATCATTTTCGGTGAAGTGTTCACAACTTTAGTTGGCAACGCATTCGGCATGACAAAACAAATGCAGTCCATCACTGGTTGGAAAAGTAACAATATTATTTTCTTCATTTTACTAATAAGCTATTGCTTTAGTTACGTTGGCTACAGTGAATTACTCCACATTCTATATCCTATAATCGGGTGGGTAAGCATCATTTTACTTCCGATTATTGCTTTTAAACAACTGCAAAAAACATAAAAGAAGCATCCATGTTATTGGATGCTTCTTTTATATTTTATTCACAATCAGCACATACTTCCCAGTACGGCGCCATTTCGAGTGCTAAATACGGCTTTAATTGCAACCGAATCATCCGACTAGGCATACGTTCTAAAACGAATTGAATCCCTTCTTCCTCTTCGTCTAATTCAACTTTTGAAATCGCAATTCTTTGCATCGTCGAAATAGGCATTCCATCTTTATATAAAGTGATTTTCACCTCATCATATTCATTAAAATACAATTCAACACTCATTTGATTTTTCAACATTTCATCAACAATTTCATATTTATCATTTCGTTCCTGGATTATATATTTCCAGCCGCCTCTACCTTCTTCTTTCGGAGCTGCTTGAAATAATGTCATCAAATCCTCATATAGCATAAGATAACCCCTCTCTTACTAAAAAACGATGAGTATTTTATATACCCTTTATCTCTATCACTATCCATATGTATTGTACCATATATCGCCGTTCTTACCGTATTCATTTGCTTCATAACTGTATATAAAACACCTGATTCTCTGCATTACTTTCTGGATTGTCTCTTAATGCATTTCTTAATCCCCTTCTAAAGCTTTCAAATCATATCAAACTTAAGTAAATGCTTTCTTTGTCCATCCTCCAATTTATTATTTCCATGCAATAAAAAAAGAAGAGTGACTTATATCACTCTCCTTAAAAGAATTTCCCAGTAGCTGCTAACGCTAATACTAGTATTAAAATAGTAAATAATAATGATACAATGAAACTAAAAATAGGTAATGCTTTCTTTTCATTCTTCTTCAAAAGTAACTTTAAACTAAGGAAGATGTTTATTGGTACAAATATAAAATAAAAATATTTAACAATTTGTACCGAACTATTCGAAAGTGTTTTTAAAATAAACACTTCAATTAGAAAAACAATAAAAAATGAAATACTTAACCAAAATGAGACATAACTAAGCCAAGAATGTCTTTTGGTACCCCAGTACACTCCCATATTTATCTCCTTTATTTGTATTCTATATGATTATTATTATTATACACAAAGTTAACAAATACCTCTATTTTTCGACAAATATTATATAAAATATACCTTTAAATATTATAAAAATACTCTCCATCCCCATTTACTTTTATATAATAAAAACAGGCAACTCCAAAATAGCATACTACTATTTTGGAGTTGCCTGTCCTCTGCTAAACTTTAAATCTTTCAATTAACCCTTGTAACTCTTCAGCCATTTGAGATAATGTACCAGCCGCAGAACTAATCTCTTCAATGGATGCTAGTTGTTCTTCTGCTGACGCTGCAACGTTTTGGGTACTCGTCGCATTATTCTGTGCCGTCATTGCAATTTGACCTACTGAAATAGATACTTCATTTGCCCCTTTTGACATTCCATTAGCCGTTTCAACCATCGTTTTAATTTGAACTGCAATTTCATTTGTAGATTGTAAAATCTCAGTAAAGTTTTGCTTCGTTTCATTCGCAATTACAAGTCCAGATTGAACTTCTTCATTTACATGCCCCATTGATTTTACCGTCTTACTCATGTCATCTTGTATTTCACTTATTAATTTACTAATTTCACTAGAAGATACGCTAGACTTCTCCGCCAATTTACGTACTTCATCTGCAACGATTGCAAATCCTCTTCCGTGCTCTCCTGCTCTTGCAGCTTCAATTGCCGCATTCAAAGCTAGGAGATTTGTTTGATCTGCAATATTTTCAATTACTTCTAGTATGTCACCAATTTGTTTTGATTTATTATTTAATAACTGTATAACTTCATCTGACTGTGAAACAGATTCTGCAATAGACTGCATTTGATTTACTGTTTTTCCTACTAGTTTTCCACCATCTTCTGCTTTTTCACGAGTATGCGCAGAAGCCGTACTAATTGATGATGAACTATTTGCTACATGCTGAATTCCTTCTGTTACATTAAATAGTAACATTGCACCATTTTCTACACTTGCCGTTTGCGTTGTTGCCCCGCTCGATATTTCATCCATTGCCATTGTAATTTGCTCAGTCGCTTCACTCGCTTGTCTTACACTTGCCGTTAGCTCTTCTGATGCTGCTGCAACATGTCCAGCCGAAGTATTAATTCTTCCGATTAACGTTCGCAATGCATCAGTCATCTCATTAAATCCTTTTGCAAGTTGACCAATTTCATCATTAGAATGAATTTCGATGGTTTGCGTTAGATCTCCCTCACTTATTTCTTTAGAAGTAACAACTAATCTTTTTAATGGCTTCGTTATAGAAAGTGTCACAAAATAAATAAGTGCCCCGCCTATAACTAATGAAATGAACATAACAATTAACATATTATAAAATACAGGCTGCGCAGCTTCAATTACTTCATTTGAGTACATCGTCCCACTGATTTTCCAACCTGTTTTTACATTTGTAGCAAATACCATTTGTTTTTCGCTACCGTCATACGTATATGAAAAAGCGCCATGATTATCTTCATAAATTTTATTTGCCCAAGAATCAGCTGCTTTTTCTCCTGATTTTTCTTGAGGATGCGTAATTATTTTTTGTTTCCCATCTAAAATGAAAGCATATCCTTTTTTACCAATATTGATTAACTTTGTTGTTTTTAATAAATTATCTAAACTTAAATCTACTGCTACAACACCGTTTTTATCTTCTGTTTGTTTTGCAATCGTTACGACAATATGTCCATTGCCTTTCGCCTTATACGGCTCAGTAATTACAATACCACCTTGTTTTGCCACTGCATCTTTATACCAAGAACGTTCTGTTGGATCATAGTCCGCTGCCATTTGTATATTTGGTTCTTGCACAAATTTCTTATCATTTCCAGCAACGTATACTTGTTCAATATCTTTATTTAAATTGATATATTGAGAAAGCATTTTTCTTAATTCATCTTGATTTTCCCCTTGATACATATTCCCTTGAATCACTCGCGCAAAATTATTTATATCATTAAATTTTGCCTCAATCATTTGATTGATTAAATTATCTAATATTTTTATATTGTCGTGAGCACTACTCGTAATTTGTGATTCAAAATTCTTTTTAGCTGTTTGATAAGACATACCTCCGATAATAGAAACAGCCGCAATTAAAATGATGAAAAATGAAATTAGTAGTTTTTTTGCTACTTTCATATCACGAAACCAATTTAATAGTCTACCCATTACAAACCTCCTGCTTTTCAATTTTATAAGGTAAATCTTGTGAATTATAAATATTTCCCATTCCCGAATTATTATTTTCATAACCTATTATGATGAATACTTTGTAAAGTTTAAACAAATAAATTCTATTTGTCTATATATTTGAATAATATTATTATAAAATTTACAAATGTAAAAAACCAAAGGAATATTCCTTTGGTTTCTTACATTTTTTTATGTTGTTTGGAAATCTTCTTCCACTTGTCACGCTCTGCTCTTGCAAGAATAGCATCTTGTTTTCTCATAAAATACGCCAGTTCTCTTTGTAATTTTTTATAGCTTTGCAAACGATTTATCGTAATAATTCCAGTTTCAATTGCATTATGCACTGCGCACCCTGGCTCATTTTCATGTTTACAGTCCCTAAAACGGCATGTTTTTGCTAATTCTTCAATATCAGAAAATGTCGTTTGAATTGCATCGCTTCCTTCCCAAAGCTGCAACTCCCTCATACCCGGAGTATCAATAACTAAACTACCACTCGGTAATCGGAACAATTCACGATGAGTTGTCGTATGCCTTCCTTTACTATCTTCCTCACGAATATCTCCCGTTTTTGCTACTTCAATTCCTATAAGTGCATTTAACAAAGTAGATTTTCCAACCCCGGATGATCCGACTAAAGCAATTGTTTTTCCTGCAGTAACAAATTGCTGCAACGATTCAATGCCAGTATGCTCTAAACTATCAACGACGAAGATTGGAACACCAATTGCCACAGCTTCCGTTTCAACAATTTTCTGTTCCATATCCTCACATAAGCTACTCTTTGTTAAAACAATTACAGGCATTGCACCACTTTCATACGCTAAGAGTAAATAACGTTCCATTCTTCTTACGTTAAAATCATGGTTAAGTGCATTTACTAAAAATAGATAATCTACATTTGCTGCTATTACTTGTTCTTCCGTTCGATTACCAGCCTCTTGTCTAGAAAAAGAGCTTCTTCTTGGAAAAATACGATGAATGATTGCTTTCTTTTCATTCTCTATTTTCTTTATATACACCCAATCACCAACTGCTGGATAATCTCCCTTCGTTACTGCTTCATGCCGAAACTTTCCAGACAGTTCTGCCATATATTCACCATCATTACAAATAATTCGATATATATGCTTATGCTCAAGTAAAATACGCCCTACCTCAAAGTTCTCTACAGCTTGTTCCTCAAAGAAAGAATCCCAGCCGAACAATTCTAAAATATTTTGATTCAAATTTATATCCTCCCTAGTGTAAGCTAAGTGGAAGGATCGTGCGCTCACTTATATAGTATCGCCCTTTCCATCCACCTTTGTATTTGGTTTATGATTCATATAAGTTATTTTCGCCATAATACATCACCCCGTTCTCATTTTAATTACTCTCATTATATGGAATATTTATTTAAAAAGCTACCTTATTTAACGTAATTTTCAAATAATTTATTTTTCATCATTCTAATTTGCCCACGGTGACTAATCTCATCTTCTAGCACGTGAAACCACAAATAGTACTGGTTATGCGCTACACCGTTAGGCCACTTTCTTTCTGACATTAGCCATGCATCATCTTGTTTACTCAAATACTGCAGGGATTCTTCTCGAACACTCTGTAAAAGTTGTACATAATACTTCATTTCATGACCACGGATTGTTCTCCCCACTTCGCCTAAATACAGTGCGTCTTCCCATATTTCTAATTCTTCCTTTGTAAAGTCACGCTCTTCAAATGAAATAAGCTGATGTGCTTTTTCAATAGCTGCAATATGCTTTAATAAAGCTCCGATGAATTCCCTCCACTTGGCATAATTGAATCTAATTGCTCAACTGATAGATTGTTTATTTCCTGTAATGTTACAGCCCTCGTATGCTCCAGCATGCTTACTAATTCCCCTATATTTTTTGTATAACCATCCACACTTCTTATTCGGTAATCTATATTCATATCACGCACCCCTTTCTGTATTCATATTAAGGAATAACAGCTTCATATAATAGACTGAAATATATCAGATTTTTCTGTTATAATTAAATTGAATACGTAATACCCCCAAACAAACTTTCTCAATATGCTTCTATGAAATATTAAAAGGAATCAATATAAAATAATCGAATCTTATTCACTAAAAGGAGTGGATTCGATGGAAATGTATCAATGGCTAACTGCTATACTCGTTGGTGGCATCACCGGTTTCGTTTCCCATCTAATCAATAACCAAGGTAAGTTATTGCTTCCACGCCGTTTGAAGACTTTTTTTCACTTTGGGTTTTTGACTGATATTTTCACTGGTAGTCTAGCTGCACTTCTTGGACTCGTTTTATTTGATGTCACCTTAATAAAAGAAATTATAAAAGTATCCATTGTGACTGCTATTTCCGGTCAGACTTTTTTACTACATCAAGCTCTTGGTGGCGAACAGGCTAAAAATACGCAAATCGGGAAAGCTGATGAGAAGATTCAAGAAATTGACAAATTATTGCGACGTTAGTCTATACTTTTTTTGAAAATTATTGCTATAATAAACAATAAATATTTTCTATTGCGTCGTTTGTCAGAAGAAAGGGTGTTTCGTATGACAAAAAAGAAAATAGAAGATTTCTTAACAGACACTGAAAAAGAGGAACTGCTAGAAAACTATAAATGTTTACGAGAAGCCCGCACAAAAAGCGAAGCTAACTATTTTGGAGAAGCAGTAAACCATCTATTAAATAAAGCTAAACAACGAATTATTAAAGATGCAGGCATACATGATGAAAATGCAGCAACTGTTCAATCAAAGAGAAAAGCACTGTTTTAGTTCATTAGCTAAAACAGTGCTTTTTATTATGTTATTTTTCACATTACTTTCACATCTATTTCACAATTATAAGTAGTCCTATATGTTATACTCAGTATATCCTTTTCCAAGGAGCTATATGCCGATATATGAATCCCTATCTCTATAGGGATTTTTATTTTTGGGCTTTTTTTATTTGTAAAGACTTTATGACGCAATTCCTGTTTCACGATTCTCAGTTAGTCTTTCACTTTTTCTAAACAGAAATAAAGCTAAAATATATAATAACGCAGTAAAACTACCTACAAATATAAAATTGTGAGATGCTGCAAATAACATTCCTGCCATTGCCGCTCCAATCATTTGACCAATATACATAGAAGCATTAGCTAGAGCCGCTCCTGTTCCTCTTGCTACGATAGATATGTTTTGTAAGTGTCTCATCATTAATACAAACAAAATTCCTGTCACAAAAAACAAAATAAAGAATAATAACTCCACAATTATAATGTTGTTTACATGAGGAAGTAATGCATATAGAACTGCTGTAAATATAATTCCACCATAGAATGAAAGGTTATAACCAATTTTATTTACGATTCTATGTCCAAAAATATTACCAGTTAAATTTCCTAATCCTAATACGAGCATAGCTGTTCCTATTTCATCAATTTGTAAGCCAAATTGAATGGAAAGCCATACACCAAAAAATGAAAATGCAGCAAAATTACCAGTTTGAAAAACAAAATATGCAAAATAAGAAAGAGAAACCTTAGAATCTGAAAGTAATTGTTTATAGCGCTTTAAGATATTTGTTTTCTTTTCCCTTATATGAACCGGTTGTATTTCTGGTAATACTCCATAAATAAGAATAACAAGTAGTGCTGATAATATACCAATGATGAAGAATGGTGTTGTATAGTGTATCATTGCTAAATATGATCCAACTGGCAGTCCTAAAATTTGAGAGAGTGACAATCCTGCTGTTGCAATCCCAATTGCCTTTACAATTTGTTCCTTCTCTATAAGCAGTGGAATAGATGCCCACACTTGTGGAGATACAAAGGCTGCACTTACACCTGCTAAAAATCTAAATATTAACATCCATAGAAAACTCGGTGCAATTCCACATAAAAACGTACTTAACGCAAAAAAACTCATTCCTATTACCATCACTTTTTTTCTGTTTAAACTATCTGATATAGGACCAGCGATAAGTGCAAATGCAGCATATCCTAAAGCATATGAACTCACCATCCACCCTGACAACTCAGTTGAAATATGATACACCTGTTGTAATGTGGGTAAAAGTGGTGAAATTAAGAAAGTATCTGTACCGATCATAAACATGATTGTAAAGAATACAGCTAGTACTCTTTTCATTTAAATCTTCTCCTTTTATATAAAAGTAGGGAATTATCCCTCCTTTCAACTAATCTTCTAAAATAGATTCAATCTCTTTCATGACATCTTCATTCAATGAAACTTCCACCGCTCTTACACTTTCTCTTATTTGCTCCGCTCGTTTCCCACCAGGAATAACAGTATCAATTCCTTTTTGGTTTAATAACCATGCTAAAGCTACATGCGATAATTCGAGATCCTTTTCTTTAGCTATGTCTTTTAACTTTTCAACTTTCTTAAAGTTGCTCTTATATGTATTCTCTTCAAATAGATTTACACTTTGACGCCAATCTCCTTTATTCAATTTAAAATCTTCTGTATATTTACCGCCTAGTATCCCAAAAGCAAGAGGCCCGTAAGGAATAAATGAAATACCTGATTCTATACAATATGGCAAAAGTTCTTGCCCAGCAGTACGATCTAACATATTATACGGTGATTGTACAACATCTATGTGTCCATGCTGATTCGCTTCTTTTAATTGCTCTACGTTTACGTTAGATATGCCAATTGAACGAATTTTCCCTTCTTCTTTTAGGCGAGTAAGTTCTCCAATTGAATCTATGTAACTTGTTTCTGGATTTGTAAAATGTAAATAATATAAATCAATATAATCAGTTTGCAATCTTCTTAAGCTATTTTCCACAGCATTTCTTAAATAGCTTGGTTCATTATTCATATAAACCTCTCCATTTAATAAGGGCTGTATTCCACCTTTTGTAGCAAGTACAACTTCATGACGTTTTCCCTTCAATACTTCCCCTACCAATTCTTCTGATCTGCCGAAACCGTATGAATCTGCTGTATCAATAAAGGTAATCCCTTGCCCCATAGCTTCTTCTATTAATTGTTTTCCTTCTCCCTCATTCACATCAGCATATAAATTATGTCCCCCCACAGCGTTTGTTCCTAACCCCAATTTTGAAATATGTAGTCCTGCCTTTTGCAATTTTGTATACTTCATTTTTTCTCCCCCTATATTTCTATTGTTCGAATATATTAGAACAATAGAAATATACCACTTTATATGTTATAGTGCAAATATATTAACTTATACAAGCAGGTGAAAAAATGCGTACTCTCTATCATCCAAATCGAGAAGAAATTCAATTCTCTTCTGTTCTATATGCACTTAGCGATCAAATTCGTTTACAAATTGTAACTATGCTACTAGAAAAAAACGAACAATCTTGTGGCGCGTTAAACATCCCAATCGCGAAATCAACTTTATCACACCATTTCAAAGTTTTACGTGAATCCGGTGTTATGTATACACGCCTTGAAGGAACTCAACGTTTCATTTCAATTCGTGAAGATGACTTAAATGCTAGATTCCCCGGTTTATTAGATGTCATAATACATGCGACAGAACCATACTAAAAAACATCTCATAAAATTATGAGATGTTTTTTGTATGTTCTATTCTTTTAATAAATCTAATAAACCATTCCCTTCAGATGTACGTTCATATCCTAAAGGTACAGTTCTTTTAATAAGTTGTGCATATATTTCTGGTTCTGATAACTTTCTACCATATTCCCTTTCACACTGCTTTATGAGCAATGCCAGCGCTCCAGCGACATGCGGTGTGGCCATAGAAGTTCCACTTAATACCGCATATTTCCCCTCAGGATACGTAGATAATATTCCATCGCCTGGTGCCACTAAATCAATTTCTTGATTTGAATTACTAAAACATGCGATTTTCCGCTCTAAATTGACGGCACCGACTTCAATTACTTCTGAGTATGCACCTGGGAAATCTAGTTCCTCCGTATTATCATTACAATCTCCATTATTCCCAGCAGCACATACGACGAGAACATCTTGCTTTACCGCATTTTGAATTGCCTCATGTAATTCTGGAACGTCTTGTGGGCCACCAAGTGACATGGAAATGACTCTAACTCTTTCTTTATTAGGTCCTCTCCAATTTACAGCATAATGAATTGCCTCAATAATTTGCTCATAACTTCCAGAACCATCTCCTGCTAAAACCTTTAACACTAACATTTTAGCGAGTGGTGCGACCCCTAAAACACCTACACCATTTTCAGTCGCTGCAATTGTCCCAGCTACATGAGTACCGTGTCCGTTATTATCAAGATATATATTTGGATCCCCTTCGTAATCTTTCGTGAAATTTCTTCCACCGATAATACGATCCTTTAAATCTATATGATTCATATCACACCCTGTATCTAATACGGCAACAACAATATCTTTTCCTTTCGCACTCTTCTCCCATACTTGCGGAGCATGAATGAGTTGCACACCTGGCGGAATTTCATTTACTTGTTCAACCACCTTATCTACTGTAAAAGGAATTAATTGTATACCTTTTTGTTTATTCGCTGTACTACTATTCATCGTAATCCCTCCTGAAAATATATTATTTTCATTTCAGACCACTTTTGAAAACACTTATATGTAACATTCGTTTTATGTGTTTCGTTTTCCTTTCTTAAAAATATTTCTCAATAAGGCTTACAAATTTTATACTACTCTTTTATCCCGCTTTAATGGGCAGCCCGATTGGTGAGGGCTGATAATCAGTGGGGGATAAAGCCCCCCACTGATTAAAGTTTCACTTTATTTATCTCGTAATTTTTAGACACGAAAAATTACGAGATAAATAAAAGGACCAATTGAATGGTCCTTTTATAGTTTTTAAAGAATGATATGGAATTTTAAAAATAATTTGAATCAAGACTAAACCTCACTCTTGTTTAAAAACTTTTCTATTTCTTTTATTAAATATTTCGCTCCATCTATACTAACAGTAATGTTTCCATTTGCTAATGATATGTTTCGATTTGAAACATCACCTGTTATTTGACAAGCATTGTAAGGTTGATATTTTTGTAAAATGACTTTATCTTCTTCTACGAAAATTTCAAGTGGTGATTTGATTTGTATTCCCAATACATCACGTAATTCTTTAGGAATAACAATTCGTCCTAATTCGTCTACTTTTCGAATAACTCCTGTTGCTTTCATATTACTCCCCCCCTTACTTTTATTAATTTTTCCACCTCGCTTTTTCCATTTTATCACTTTTTGGTAATACTTGCCTCTTTTTAGAAAATTTTGTACTCAAGTTAAAAAAACACATTTAACGAATACGTAATCTCTCTTTCAATTGTTTTAAATAACGAGATCGAATCAGTAAGAAGTATACAACTTGAATTCCTATGAAAATACTTAATACAATGGCATTTTCTTTAAATAGTGAGTACTCAAACATTTGTCCGAGTGCAGTTAACGCTACTGCCCCGTGTAATGTTGCAACACATATTGGAACAAAGAATAAAAGTCCCAATCGGATTGTAACTACTTTCGATAATTCCCCGCTCGTTAAGCCTACTTTTCGAATCATTTCAAACAAACGAGTATCATCCTCTAAGTCAGAAAACAAACGGAAATAAAGGAAGCTTCCTGCACATACGAAAAATACAATACCAATAAAGAAACCTACAAATAGAATTGGTCCTGCAATTTGTAAACTTTGGTTTTGTTCGTACTCTTCTGCACTAAACGTTGTATGTTCTTCATAAGGCTTCATCTGATGCGTTAGTTCTTTACCAACCTCAATTTCATCTTTCTTTCCTTCTGTTTTGTACACATAATCTTTTTCCTCTTTAAATCCATCTTGTAATGCATCATACTGATTGTTAGAGATTACATAAATGTTACCTCTTATTATTTTACTTAATGAAGAAGTATTAACTTTTTTCACTTTTAATCGTTCATTCAAATGCGGTAACGTAATTTCTTTTCTTTCTTTCATCGGTGGTCCTGGTATATCAACTGTCAAAAATAAAACTTCTTTTTTTGATACCGCATGAAAAGGTTCTCCTGTTAACTTCGCATATTCCTTATAGTCTGATTCCTTTATAAACGTGGCGCTTCTTAACGACTGCTCCTCCGTTTTCTTCGTTGAAATATTAGTTTTTGAAGCTGCTATACTATGTTTCTTTAACCCTTCGTCAATCATCTTCAAATGCTGTGATTCATTACTATTTCCTTGCTTAGAATGATAGTGAAACGCAATTGGTCTCTCCATAATCGCCTTTGTCATTGATGTAAAGCCAACTAATGTACCTATTGCTGAAAATGCTACAGTTGAAATGATGGTTACAATAAAGAACATTCTTGCGTTATCTCTCATACGGTAAGCTAAATCTGACAACGTAATAATATTTGTCTGTGTCCAATAGAAACGTTTACTTTTTTTACATAGTCTAATAATAAAGACACTCAACTGCTTATACAGCAAATACGTACCAATAATGACTACCGTTGTAACAGGAATCATCATGATAAATACCATTGCACCGTGTGACATAAGTGCTCCTGCATATCCCGCACTAAGCAATATGACTGCTAATATAGAAGAAATAATGGATGCTTTCGGTTCCGGCTTCGCTTCTGCCGATCCTCTAAACAATTTCATAATTTTATTTTTTCGAATCATTCCTGCACTAAACAATGAAATGATCATAAATAATACAAAAAACATAATACTCGTTACAACAATGGCTTTCATTGGAATGTAATAAGGTAAGGAAATATCTAACTTTAATATCATGGGAGCTACAAATAGTAATACTCCAGAAAATAACATTCCTGCTAGAATTCCAAAAATAATTGCTCCTATCCCAATCATAATATTTTCAAAAAAGATAAGACGCTTTAATTGATATTTCGTCATACCTAACATCATTAAAATTCCTAGTTCACGCTTTCTCGTTTTTAAAAACATTCCCATCGAATATAAAATAAAGAAAAATGTAAATAAGTAAATAATGGACTGTGCAAAAGACATACTTACGAACACGTACTTGCCTAATTGTCCAGCACTTAATGCCGGATGAAACGCAAAAAATGAATACACAAAAAAGGCCATAATAGCAAATGCACTACTTAAAAAATATGCTGAATATGTTCGTCTATTTCGCGTCACATTCCGATATGCGAGTTCTCTAATATTCATATTACTTCTCCGCCCTTCTACTAACTATGTTCTTATATTAGTAAAGTACGGAAATACCTTCCATCGATTCAAATGACAAAAACCTTACATTATTGAAAGGTTTCAAAAAAATTGCTTAAATGAAACACTTTCATTATAATGACTACATTCATATTCATACACACATCCTATTGTATATTCGTTAATTTTGCGAAATAATAAAGGATAGAAGTATGTACCAATATACATATAAACTTATTTACCGCTTTAATATGAATAGGAGGAAAACATAATGACATTGCAAGAACAGATTATGAAAGCATTACACGTTCAACCTGTAATTGATCCGAAAGCAGAAATCCGTAAACGTGTTGATTTCTTAAAAGATTATGTAAAAAAAACAGGTGCGAAAGGATTTGTACTTGGAATTAGTGGCGGACAAGACTCTACATTAGCTGGACGTTTAGCTCAGCTTGCAGTGGAGGAAATTCGTAATGAAGGTGGTAACGCAACGTTTATCGCCGTGCGCCTTCCTTATAAAGTGCAAAAAGACGAAGACGATGCACAATTAGCATTACAATTTATTCAAGCTGATCAATCTGTTGCATTTGATATCGCGTCAACAGTTGATGCTTTCTCAAATCAATACGAAAACTTATTAGGTGAATCATTAACAGATTTCAATAAAGGTAACGTGAAAGCACGTATCCGCATGGTTACACAATATGCAATCGGTGGACAAAACGGTCTCCTTGTTATCGGAACAGATCACGCCGCAGAAGCTGTCACAGGATTCTTTACAAAATTCGGAGATGGTGGTGCAGACCTATTACCATTAACGGGACTAACGAAACGTCAAGGACGTGCCTTATTACAAGAATTAGGTGCGGATGAGCGACTTTACTTAAAAATGCCAACAGCTGATTTATTAGATGAAAAACCAGGTCAAGCTGATGAAACAGAGTTAGGTATTACGTACGATCAACTTGATGACTATTTAGAAGGTAAAGCAGTTCCAACTGACGTTGCAGAAAAAATTGAAAAACGTTACACAGTGAGCGAACATAAGAGACAAGTTCCAGCATCTATGTTTGATGATTGGTGGAAGTAAGTAAAACATAAAAAGAAGCTAATCTCATTTAGCTTCTTTTTTATATGTTAACGATATACCCCTACTCTTTTCTCCAATAAATCTTGCAGGCAATCTTCATGCTGTTTACAAAACAACGGTGGTATGTCGTTCAACGGGAAAAACTTCAAATCCAACGTTTCATTACCATCTACTTTTTTGTCGCCTCCAACTATTGAGAATGAAAAGAACATTGTAATTGACTGTGCCTTGTCTCCATTTGGATACGATTGAAAATATTTTGTATACACTCCAATAAGCTCATTTATTTCTACATCATACCCGGTTTCTTCTTTTATTTCTCGAATTGCAGTTTCCGCAGCCGATTCTCCTATCTCCATTGCGCCACCTGGAAAGCCCCAAGCGTTAAAGTCTCCTCTTTTTTGCAGTAATACTTCTCCTTCTTTATTAAATACACAACCACCGGCAAAGTTTAAGAAAACATAATCATGTCCTACCTTTTCACGTAATTCTTTTATATAATTAGCCATTCTCTTTCCCCTTTTCATACTTCTTCTATCACTATTTCTTATCTTTTTCAAGCAATTCAATAATTCGATCTAGCTTCTGGTTCATATTAATCGCGTGGTGTTTCTTTGCAGCACTGCTTTGTAATACTCTTCTAATAAACAAAGTAAATGATATGAAAAACAAAACGATAAGTCCGATTACTAAACAAGTATATATCAATGTAAATATATTACTTTCGAAGAAGTTCATTCAGCATTCACATCCTCTCCTTGTTATTTTATCACATAATTCCCAATATTTTAAAGTGATAAACAAATATAAAAAGAGCACCTTTTACAGATGCTCTTTTTCATTGCTTAATACGTAAATGTAATTGTCGCTAATGAATAATCTGCCATCGCACTATAAGGTGCTACTTGATAAGATACACGCTTTGCACCTTTTGGCCAATTTATTTCATTTAACACTTTCTTTATATCTTGCATTGTTCCATCCATAGATTGCTTATATCGTACTTCTACCTTTTCTGGCTTAGAAGCGAATTGTTGCTGTAGTTTTTTCTTAAATTCACTGTAATTTTCTGCCCCGTATTGTGCAGATAAGTATTTTAAATTTGTTTCTTTTAACATTTGTTCATATGCAGCAGTTTTTGGACTACCCGTTTTTATTTTGTTTGTTAATTCCCCAAAGTAACTTGTAGTTGCTGCTGGATATTTACTACGATCCCAGTCGTGATCTTTACTTAATTGTTCATCAGACATATTAAAATATGAATATGTTACACGCCCAGCTTTATCCGGTACCGGATCATCGAATGTAGTATCAAGATGATACCATTTGTTTTCAATGTTTACTAAATTCCATGCGTGAGCTTGTCCATTTCCTGTACCTGTTACAATATGGTTTTGGATACCCGCTTCTTTTAGCAATTCATATGTTAATAACGTATATCCTTGGCAAACGGCAGAACGATTCGCTAACGCTTCATATGCTGTATATGCTCCATAAGACGTATCATACGATACATGTTTTACAACGTAATCATGAATAGCTTTTACTTTCTCATGCTCATCCATTCCTGGTTTTACAATCGAGCCTATAATCGCTTTCGCCTGGGATTTTACATATTGTGTTTGCTCTTTTGATTCACGGTACTTAACTTGCAGTGTAAACGTATAGTTTCCTGGTAGCCCTTTAATAGAATATTTAGTAGAGGCTACATTATATTTTACATACTCGTCTACATCTACAATTTTATTAAACTCGCCATACAATTGGTCCATCACATTTCTAGCATTTCTATCTTTCGTTTTATATGTGATTGTAATATTTTCTTCTCGATTATCAACCTGTTTTTTTAATTCTTTTCTAAAATCATTTAACAACTTTGCATCTGATTGTGATGTCGCTACAGTTGAATTCGTAGCTGCATAAGATACAGATGAAGCCTGTAAGCCTCCCATTACTATCGTTGAACAAAGTGCGGCAGCTGTCACATACTTACTTGTCTTTCCCATCATGTCACTCCTTACATTCTATAACTATACGAAAAAGTATCGTATAGTTTCAGAGTATACAATACTTTTTCGTATAGGTCATATGAGATTATGCATATTTAACATTGTAAAAAGGCTGTTCTTTTTATAAGAACAACCTTCTTCCTTAACAAGTTTGTAATACACAACATGCATTTTCAAAACGTCGATTTTTCAAGTCTTCATTTCCAATGCAGAAATAAAGCATCCCTAAATCTCCCCACATCATATTACAATTTTTAGTATCTGAGTCAATTTGGAATAAAAGCGTTATTTGCTGTGGGTCTATTTCCATATACTGTCCAGTTTCGTACAATACCTCATCTTGTACAGAAAATGGCTCACCAAATATTTGATGGTTATCGTAGTTATCTGGGATTAGCTCTTCAAGTAATTGTAAGAAACGATCTGAATCATCCTCATCTTCAATGAAAAGCTCTGGCAATTTATATGTCAGTTCAAAAGTAGTCGCACACTGGTTATAATTCGTTTGCAATTCATCCGCTCTCCGTAATTGCTCAACAGGAACATCATAATAAAGCACACGTCCCGCTTCGGTTGGATTCACATCTTCTTCAAAGTAATTTTCAACGCTAAAGAAATATAACATCCCTGTCTTAGGAAGATCATGAACCATACCAACATTTTGTAAATCCTTTAAATTAAATTGTGCAATAAACTGTAACGGATTTCCTTTATGCGTTGGATATTCAAATGTAAATGGCAAGTCAGGAACCCCTCCCATTTTCGAACTACCTATCGCTACTGTTTCCTCCTGCTTTGGCACAACTTTTATACAAGGAAATACAGTATTCATAAGTTCCTCTTTTAAATGCGTCAGCCCATATTTATCAATTAATACTTCAATTTGTTTATTCATACATTCTCCTTATATTTACATACTTATTTGTATCATCGCACAAAAATTATACTCCATTCTTTATAAAAACAACAAGCCTCCAAAAAACGGGCTCTTCCTTCATACGCGAACAAGTTTAAAAAAGCATAGTATACATTGTTCCTACAAACACGATAGTTCATTATTTCTTCCAGTACATTTTCCCCTCGTTCATTTTTATTTTTAATATAAGGAGGTAGTTGTGGTGGATGTGGTTATGGAGGTTTCGCTTTATTAATCGTTTTATTCATCCTTCTAATCATCATCGGAGCTAGCTGTTGGGGCGGCTTTGTAGGCTGCTAGTAAATTTAAAAACTATTGTAAAAAAGCACGTACTATACGTGCTTTTTTTCCATTTTCAAATTTTTCACGTGAAAGGAAGTATGATTTATGAAGATTGATGGTGTTTTTGAAGGAGGCGGTGTACGCGGAATTGCGCATGTAGGGGCAATTTGCGCGTTAGCTGAAAAAGGCTATGAATGGGAACGTGTAGCTGGAACATCAGCTGGTTCGATTATCGCTGCGCTCCTAGCAGCAGGATACTCTTGCTCAGAGCTAAAAACGATTATAACAGATATTGATTATAATAAATTTACGAAGAGAACCTTTATTGACAGAATCCCATTTATCGGAAAAGGATTAAGCGCATGGACTACTCTTGGTATTTACTCTAATATTTTTATCGAAGAATGGATTGAAGAATTACTTCGAAAAAAAGGAGTTCACTTATTTACAGATTTACCTGATCTAAACAAGCTTAAAATTATTGCTTCTGATATAAGTAATGGTAAAATGGTTATCTTTCCTGATGACTTACCGAACTACGGATTTTTAAATTATCGCTTCTCTATTGCTAAAGCTGTAAGAATGAGTAGTACAATCCCCTTCTTTTTTGAACCAGTAAAATGGAGAACCCCTAAATGGAAGCAACCTTGTTATATGGTTGATGGAGGGATTTTAAGCAATTATCCGATTTGGATTTTCGACTCACCTACCTCTCCTCGCTGGCCGACTTTTGGATTTCATTTCGTAAAAGATGCGATCCAAGCTGATCCTGCCCACTATAATGAGCCTATCTCCATGTTCAAAGGACTATTTAAAACGATGATGCAAGCCCATGATTTACGTCATTTAGACAAAGAATCTAAAGCAAGAACAATTACAATTCCAACAGGGGCCATTACTAGTACAAACTTTGAGTTAACAAAGGAAGAGAAAGATTGGCTTTACAATTCTGGTTATAATGCCGCAAATAAGTTTTTACAATCGTGGAACTTCAGACAATATATTGATAAATATAGAAACGGAAATCAGGACCGAAAAACGAATCGTTATTTCCGTCAACTTGACTCATAACACTATTATTTTTCATACGAGAACACGTAACGCTTTCAAAAAAAATAAGCCTAGTAATATTATATATATTACTAGGCTTATTTACTTCCTGTATAATTTATTATACATTGGTTACGGATACGTTAAACCTTCAGCTTCCTCTGCAGTAATAACTGTGTATCGATTTCCAGTTCGTAATCCTAACAATTCTGCTTTTTCAATTGCCTCTTGCTTCGTCTCCGCATAAGCAGCTAAATATTTTTCTCCATTGATAATTTGGCAAATTACATATTGTTTCATTACTTTCTCCTCTTACTTTTTTATTAATTGTGCAAGTTTTTTTATACCTATTTCAATTTCTTCTAACGTTGCGTATGAATAGGATAGGCGCAAAAATTGATTTGCACTTCTATCATACAAAGTACCTGGATTTAATAAAATCTTTTCTTTCAAAGCTTTGTCAAATAAGCTACGGTTCGAAACGGATACATTCATATGTAACCAAATATAAAAACCACCTGTCGGTTCATACCATGTTGCTATTTCACTACAATACTTCTTTAACATACTCACCATAAAGTCCCTACGTTTTGTAAGCTCACCTCTTACAAACTGTAAATGTTCTTCATACAATCCATCTTTAAACCACTCGGCGGCAATTTGCTGCGATATAGAACTCGATCCATAATCTGTTTGCATTTTTATGTCTGCCAATCTTTGAATGACTGGCTCAGATCCAACAATCCATCCAATTCTTAATCCTGGACTAATTACTTTAGACATACTTCCAATATGTAGTACGATCCCATTTTTATCATATGCTTTTAAAGGTTTCGAAATAGGAGCATCAAACCATAAGTCTTGATACACTGCGTCCTCTATAATAGGCAATCCAATCTCATTGCATACCTCCATCACTTCTGTCCGCTTCTTCGTATCCATACTAAAATTCGTTGGATTATGAAAAGAAGGGATTGTATATAAAATAGAAGCATTAAATTGCTTCTTATATTTCGCAATATATGACACATCTAGCCCACTCTCATCCAATGGCATTCCAATTAAACGTATTCCTGCTGATTGAAAAACATTGAGAGAGTATAAATATGATGGTTTTTCTAATAAAATTGACGCTCCTTTCGGAAGAAGCCCAATAGAAATAAGTTGAAGCGCTTGAATTGCTCCTGAAACAATCAATATAGAGTCAGGAGATACATATATACCATGTCCTTTTAAATAGTCCGCAATTTGCTTCCTTAAATTAAGATTACCTTTTGGCTGTTCATACCCAAGTATCACGTTTGATTTTAAAAGCTTATTCATTACTACTTTCATCTTTTTTTCAGGTAAAAGACTTGGCGCGAGCTCACCTGTTCCTAAACGAATTACATGCGGATAAAACTCAGCTTGATTAATCTCTTGAATAGCAGGCAGATTCGGATAATGAATTCCTGTTTCTACATAAGACTGCCAATTAGGCGGGGGTGCGTATGTTGAAGCATTCTCATTATTATTTACAACAATTGTTCCTTTCCTGCCATTCCCTTCAATGTATCCCTTTGCGACTAGTTCATCAAAAGCCATTACAATCGTACTTCGATTCACACCAAATGTATGTGCCAAATCTCTTTGTGAAGGTAATTTCGTTCCAACAGTCCATTCTCCATTAACGATTTTTTCTTTTATATACGTTTCTATTTGTTTATACAAAGGAGTCGCTAGAGACGTATTTTGTTTCCAAACGAATCTTTCCATCATATCACCTTACATTCTTTTTGGTTGGCAACCTCCCCAACCGTATGGATGGATACAAATTTTCATTTCTTCTATACAATATACACTATCATAATGAATTTAAATAGGAGGTAATATGATGGGTGAAGCAATTATTCATGGTATCATTCTTGCATTTGGTCTTATTATTCCATTAGGCGTCCAAAATGTTTTCGTCTTTAACCAAGGTGCGAGCCAACCAAACATTTGGAGAGCAGCTCCTGTAGTATTAACTGCCTCTATATGCGATACGTTACTCATATTAATTGCAGTGCAGGGTGTCTCCCTTGTACTACTTACTTTTTCTTGGCTAACTAACACGTTATATATGATTGGCTTTTTCTTTCTCCTATATATGGGGTTGGTTATTTGGAGAAGTAACCCTTCCAACGATATAAAACAAGAAATAAGCATGCCAGTAAAAAAACAAATACTTTTCGCTGCATCGGTTTCATTATTAAATCCACATGCAATTTTAGATACAATCGGTGTAATTGGAACCAATTCGATTCAATACATAGGAAGTGAAAAATGGGCTTTTACAGTTGCTACTATTATTGTTTCTTGGATTTGGTTTATTTGCTTAGCTTTAGCGGGGAAATTTTTAAAAAGGCTAGACTCAACCGGAAAGACAATCGTATTATTAAATAAATTTTCTGGTCTCATCATATGGGGGGTCGCGCTTTATATGTTAAAACAAGTTATTTATTCTTAATGAACGAAAGAGAATTGCATGTTAATGAAAACATCATGCAATTCTCTTTCAAATTATGAAGTAGGTTCCGGTTTCTGTTTTACCGTCTTTGCATCTTTTGCTGGTTTGATCCAAATGATCGCTATAGCAGCACCGATCCCAGCGAATATACTTGTTAAATAAAATACTTCATGGTCAGCACCTTTCATGAAAAAAGAATATAGAGGTGGTCCAGCTGCTACACCGATAAATCGCATTGAACTATAAAATGACGTAACCGTTCCCCTTTGCTCCTTTTCAATTCCTTGTGTAATTAAAGCATCTAAACATGGGAGCGCCATACCAATTCCTATCCCCATAATAACGAGACAAAGAAGTAGTAAATAAATCCCTTTTATAAATAAAGGAATAATGACTGATACAGCTGCCATTAAAAAACCAATATAAATACATTTCTTCATCACATTTTGATTATCTCCAATTTTTTTACCAGCCATATAGGAACTAATTGACAGTACAAGTAATGGGATCGCAAGCACACACCCTTTCCATATACCATGAATGTCATACTTTGATTCCAGTATAGTTGACAAATAAAAGAGAATTCCGAATAAAATAAGCATAATAATTGCACCTAATGCAAAAATGGCAATTAACCATCTTCCTTTTTCACGAAACGTAGTAAGAATTGATTTTATAAACTCTTTAAGTGGTGGTACTTCTCCCTCTTGTTTCTTTGCCTTTACTAGAACAAGTAATAAAACAATTGATACTACGCATAAAACTGGAATCGCCCAAAAGGGTAAGAACCATACAACGGCAGCAAGAGCAGACCCTAAAATAGGGCTCAGAACTTTCCCAAATGTATTGGATGTTTCTATGATTCCTAAACCTGTACTAACTTGTTTTTCATCCTTGTATAAATCACCAACACACGGTATAACAACTGGCATTGCACCAGCAGCACCAATACCTTGAATCGCTCTACCAATCAATATCCAAGTGTAGGGATTATCCACTTTCCAAGATACCCAACCAGTTATCGCTCCTCCTATAGCCGCAATCAGCAAACTCGGAACCATTACCATCTTTCGTCCCCATCTATCTGATAAATAACCAGCAATCGGTATAAGTAGAATCGCTACGATAGAATAAATGGTAATAATCATGGATACTTGAAACGATGAAATATGTAATTTCTTTTCAATAGTCGGCAGAATTGGGATGAGCATTGAATTCCCTAATGTCATAACAAGTGGAACTGATGCAAGCGCAATCAAACAACAGTTTTCTTTTTTTAACATGTTGGCTTCGAAACCTTTCATCATATATTTCTTACCATATAATAGCCCTGCTGGAACGTAACTTTTCATTCCACCAGGGCTATTACATTTTTACTACTTCCCATTCACAACAAAAGAAATTGGGGAAAATATAGTATTATTCCTATTCTTTGAATCCAGTTCACAATATATCCATACCAATTAATTGAAAAAAAAGAAAGGAAGAATCCTTCCTTTCTCCTATAACCTTCTACAATTAGCGAGTATATCCGCCACCAAGTTGTTGTTCTGCCATCGCTACAAGGCGTTTTGTAATTTCACCGCCTACAGAACCGTTTGCACGTGAAGAAGTATCAGCGCCAAGTTGTACACCAAACTCTTGTGCAATTTCATATTTCATTTGATCTAAAGCCGCTTGTGCTCCATGTGATGCTAATTGATTAGAATTACGATTTCTAGCCATTACCAATCACCTCCTTATTTATATATAAATTGTGTTAAATTTCAATTTAGATACATGGTAATTTTTGGTTATTTATATTTTAAAAAAAGAGTCTCTACAATGAGAGACTCTTACATCATTTTATATTAAGAAGTTACTACTTCTAAATTTCTATTTGTTAGTACTTTCATTTCTTTTTTTCATATATCTTTCGCATTATGTCCAAACCATTCGAGTGAAACAAAAGAGGTATACTTTACATAATAATATTATTGATATCTTTCCAACAATATGCTGTCTCTTCCACCTGTAATCTCTCTAAAAATTTTGTATCAATTTTTTCTGGATTAAATTTTTCATAAAACGTTTTAGAAGGGTTATTCGTAACAACCCATACTAAAAGTGATCGCATATTATTGTTTGTACATTCAGATAGTAAAGCTTGAAATAACTTTTGTCCTATTTTCATTCCTTGATACTCTTGTAAAAGGTAAATCGCATATAATTCTCCATCACAATTATATGTACCAATTCTTTCTGCTCCTCCATCGATGAATCCAACTATTTCTCCATTTAACGTCTCTGCTACAAATCTAAATTGATGATTACATTCTTTTTGAAAAATATTTTCCCATTGTTTTTCCCGTTGCTCATATGTTATATTTTCTAAAATCTCGTTAGGGAATATGCCTTTATATGTCGTTTTCCAACTATCAGCGTGGACCTTTGCTATACCTGGTATATCATCTTTTATCGCTCTTCTAATATGTATTTCCAACATTTCTCCCCCCTTGTTATTCACCATTATATCAATTTCTTTCCTTAAAAATCCAAATAAAAAAGAGTGAATTCACTTCACTCTTTTTTATCATCTTTATCTACTTTCCACTTCAACTGAAACAACACGATCTATCTCTTTTAGGGAACTATATAACTCTGTTGTATATAAATCTTCTGGAGCTAAAATAACCATCTCCAGTTGCTGAAATGCTCCACTATCTATATCTTTAATCTTCACGCGTTTTACATGCATTCCTAAATTTTTAATCTGCTTAAATATACCATCTAACTCATGATGCTCTTTTACAGTAATTTTAATAGACAAGTCCTTTTGTCTTAATGAATACGGTCCTGCAATTTTCACCAGTTGCGGAAGTACATTAATTGCTAAAATAATTAAAATCATAGCAACCGTCGCTTGTAAATAAAATCCTGCTCCAATCGCTATACCTAAAGCTGAAGCAGCCCACACCATAGAGGCAGTCGTTAATCCAGAAATAACGTCATTACTTCTTCGTAAAATAACACCTGCTCCAAGAAAACCAATTCCGCTCACAATTTGAGCGGCTAAACGCATGGGATCCATATTGGTATGCCCTGGAACAGAATATACATGTACAGATTCAATTGAAACCATCGTAATTAAACAACTTGCTACAGAAATAACCATACTTGTTTTCACACCAAGTGGTTTATTCTTTAGCTGCCTATCTATCCCAATGAATAATCCTAAAAAGAGTGCTAAACCTAATTTGAGTAAAAATTCATATGACATATTTCCATTCTCCTTACTTAACAATGTTTCCCTTAGAATAATTCACTATAACTCTTTTATGATATCAATTCCAGTCTTTTCTATTCATTTAACGTAAAAAACCGAAAAAACATTTGTGACGATGTTTCTCCGGCTTTTTATTACGCTTAAAACTCTTCTTTATTTCTGATCTTTAATCTTAATCTCTGCATCTTTGTAGAATGCTAATTTACTGTCATTATACTCTTTTGTAAAATTGTTAAATTGCTCTTTTGATTTTTGTGCTTCCACAGTTAATTCATTAACAGCCTTAACTTTTTCACCAATCTCTTTTAATTTCGTTTCTTTTACTTTTAATTTTTCATACAGTTCTTTTTCAGTCGCCAACGCCTTCGTATAATTTTCATTCATCTTTTGGAATGCATCATAACGGTTTTTATACGACTCTTCTACTGCTTTCGCTTGTTTTTGTAACTTTTTATCTTCAAGCTTCTCTATATTTCCTTGAACAGATTTTGTTTCTTTCTGAGCTTTTTCTAGCATTTCTTTCTCATTTTTCAATGCTTTTTCACGATCATCTACATTTGCAGTAGCTTGCTCTATTTTCTTCATAACAGCGTCATTATGATCTTTACCTTCTTGTAAAATTTGAGAATATAGTTCTTGACCTTCCTTCTCTAACTTCTCTAATTTTTTCGCTTCATCAACTAATGATTTCTCTTGTGTCGCCGCTGTTTCAAAAGCTGTATATAAGTTTTCTTCTGGTTTTTCACCGAAACAACCTGTTAATAGTCCTACTGATAGTGCTCCAACTACTGCTACTTTTCCATACTTCAACGTTCATTCCTCCATTACATACGGTTATCATGCCAGAAATTCACTGGGAAGTGACTCTCTTCATGATAAGCTTCAAACTCATAACCCTTTTCTTTTAACCCTTTTAAAATTGCTGGCACAGCAGCAACTGATTGTGGGTGAATGTCATGCATTAAAATAACTTCCTGTGGTTTTGTTGCATTTGTTATTACATTTTGAGCAATTTGAGCTGCCGCTGCATCAACTTGCACTTTGTTATATTTCCAGTCTAATGAATCAATTGTCCAATCCCATACTTTAAAACCGCCCTCTACTACTTTATTTCGAAGACCTTCATTTAATCCAGGCATCGAACCGTATGGCGGACGTGTTAATTTAGGTGATTTTCCAATAATATTTGCGATTAAGCTTTGATCTTCTTTCATTTCATTTACATACTCGCCATTTTTATATAACTTTGCAAAATTATGTGTCATACTATGCATACCTACATAATGACCCTCTGCATTTTCACGTTTCACTAAATCCGGAAATTCTTTTACATTCGCTCCAATTAAAAAGAATGTCGCCTTCGCATCATGCTGTTTTAACATATTTAATAATTCAGCCGTATATTTCCCTGGGCCATCATCAAATGTAAGATAAGCAACTTTTCTTTCTTTCCCATTAAAACGACTTGGTGCCGTTTTATTCATTTCTACTTTCGGTTGTTCACTTGCAAGCTGTACTACGTTTTCTTGTTTTGCAACAGCCTTTGCTGGTGAAGTAATGGATTGAAACATGAAATACCCAATAGCTACTGCTGCAATCGCTATTAAAACGACTACTACTCGTTTAATGTTAAAAGCTTTTTCCATTCTATCGAATTCCTCTCCCTATTAATCTTATATATAAATCACCCAATATAATTATACATCTATTTATTTTATTACACTATATAAACAGACCTATATATGTATTATAATGGGAGTTTTATCAAAATAGTTGTTCCTATTCCTTCTTTACTTATAAAACTAAGTGTACCTCCATGAAGCTCTACCATTTTTTTAACGATAGCTAAACCAAGACCGGCACCTGTAGCATGGTTATTAATCTGGTAAAATGACTGTTCTATATACGGTAAATGCTCTTTAGCAATTCCAATCCCTTCGTCTTTCACCTTTATCACTGCTTGTCCTTCATTTTTAGTCGCTTCAATATATACTTTACCATTTTTATGTGAATATTTAATGGCATTTTGAACAATATTCAAGAAAATTTGCTTTAGTCTATTTCGATCTCCTATCAATTCGATTCGTTCTATAGTTTTGATGAATTGCATTTGCTTCTCTTCAGCATTAGGAGTTAATTGCCAAATCGTCTCCTCTAGTATATCGTATAATTGCACCTTTTGTTTATATAAATTGAAATGATTTGATTGTAATCTTGAAAAATCTAGCAATTCTTCTACTAAATGAATCAATCGGTCTGTCTCACCTGATATAATTCCCATGCCTTGCTTTATCTCTTCTTCCGTTAAATGATCTACCGTTTTTAACGTCTCACTCCAACCTTTAATTCCAGTTAAAGGCGTTCGTATTTCATGAGAAATCGAAGCAATGAATTCATTTTTCATCTGTTCCGCTTTTTCTATTTTATTAGACATATGATTTAAACTATGTGCCAATTCACCTAATTCACCAGGATAATCCTCTTTAATTTTTTTCTTTAATGTACCTTCTGCAATTTGTGAAGAAGCATGAATAATAGATTCGATAGGTCTAACAAACGAATTTGCTAATCGTCTACTGATTAAGAAGACAATTCCTGAAATAACAATGCCTACAGAAATAGTAAACATAATGATTTCGATAATCTTTGCATTTACATTCGTTAAAACAGTCGTATATTTCAAAACACCTATCGTTTGTCCTTGATGAATAAGCGGACTAATCACTTCTAATTGTTTCACATTATCTTTCGTAGTAGTCACTTGATGATACATTTCTCCTTCTAGTAACGAATACGGAATAACTATTTTACCTTTTACCTTTTGTCCACTTGAAGACTGTATAATCGTACCATGTCGATCAATTAATTGTAATTCTGTTCCTTCTAACTGAAAGCTCTCAATTATATCACCGCTGTATTCTTGCAAACGAATAAAGTATAGGGAATTGTATTCAGAGAAAAATCGTGTACTTGTCTTCGCATGAGATTCTATATATTGCACAATACCATTATAATAATAACGATAAATGGAGACTGAAAATACGACTTCAAATAATACAAGCATAAGTATAATGACCGTCATAAAATATAAAGTCACTTTTCTTTTCATCTTATACTTTCCTTCCACACATATCCTTTTCCCCACACAGTAAGAATGAATTCAGGTTCTGACGGATTACATTCTATCTTTTGACGTAACCGCCTCATATTTACATCTACTACTTTCGTCTCACCTACATAATTCGTTCCCCAAATCATATTTAAAATTTCATCACGTGAAACCGGCTTTGCAGCCTGATTCATTAAATAATGTAATATCATATACTCTGTAGGGGTTAAATCAACTAATTGTCCACTTTTATATAATCTTTCTTCTATAACATTTAATGAAAACGGGCCAGATGTGATAATATTTGCTTTTTCATCATGTACTTCTATTCTTCTTAATAACGATTGTATACGTGCAGTTAATTCCACTGGACTAAACGGCTTTGCGATATAATCATCTGCACCAATTCCTAATCCTTGTACCTTATCTTCATCTTGCACACGTGCGGTTAACATAATAATACCGATTTTTTTATTTTCTTCCCTGATCGCTTTACAAACTTGAAAACCATCCATTCCTGGTAACATTACATCAAGCAATGCTACATCAACAGTATGTTCACATAAAATCTGTAACGCCTCTTCTCCCGTACTAGCTTCTAATACATAAAATCCAGCGCGTTTCAAATTTAATACGATAAAACTACGAATAGGTATTTCATCTTCTAAAACTAAAATTGTTGGCATAATTCCCACCTCCCTACTCTTGTTGATAATCCGCTAGCGGTTTTACATATTCTTTCACCTTTTCAAAATGTGGTTGTTTCGGTACGGCATATACGTGAGAAGCCGTTTTTACTGCTGCCTCGTATCCTTTTATTTTGAACCATTCTTTCCGCTTAAATATATGGACTTCAAGCCATAGTTCATTTTTCGTAGTATCTATAAATTTTTGTACATCTGATGCTTCTTGCTGAACTGGAACAGTTATTTTTCCAATTAACGCTTGCGGGATTTTGACAAAATAACCTTTCTCTATATTTACATATCTTTCTTCTATCGGTTTAATTCCCTCTTCACTCCACTGAATATAACGTTCAAACATCGTACTCTCTCCGTACGATACCTCTTCCCAACCTTTTGGACGCACTGTACGAACAAATTCAATAATGCCGTCTTCATTTATATCTTTGCTTTCCACTACATAATCATTGAATAAGTCTTCTTTTCCATCTATATGTAGTGGCTCATAATGACCCTTATCAAATTTTGCTACATACGTTATCCCTGAATGAGCGCCAACACCTGCATCAATTACAACCGCCTTTAGTGATTTAGAAATGCGGCCCATTTGTATTCTTTGAATGCTATTTATAAACGGATCGAATGACGTTTCAGATAAAGTCTTGAATTGTTCCATGAACTCAACTGTCAATTTCTCATCCTTTTCATACGTAACTAGGCTTATATCTTTCAGTCCATTTTTATTTAAATCCTCTATGAATAACTTCGTATAACTTCGATTATATATTTCCTTCATATCTTCATTTTCTTCCGAAAAAACATACATAACATGTTCTAACGATTCACGATTGACAGAAATTCCGATTAATAGCTCCCGCTTCCCGTTCCCTGTAAAATCACCAACTTCAACGATATCTACATCTCCACCATCAAATCTATGCGTGGACTTTACTTTCCAGCCATTTCCGAATTCTTCATATACAGCTAAATATACGCTATGATCTTCATTCGGCAATTTATAAAATAAGATGGCTTCTTTCTTATTATCTTGTTTAAAATCCATTGACCAGATCATCTGTTTATCTTTATTAGACATTGGAGTTAGCAATCGATAATTTACAGGCAAATCTTTATCTATTTGCTCTTTTAGTTCATTAATCCATTTTTCATTGGCAGGAGCACCCATTAAACTTGTTGGAGCTTCAGACATTTTACATCCAGTTAACATAAAAATGATTCCCATAATGCCTATCCATTTCTGCATATGATATCTTTCCTTATTACAGATTTTAATTATTCCCCTTTACTTTTTGCTTCTCCAATATTCTCATACATATGAGTATAATTTTTCTAAAATAAAAAATCGTTACAGAAAAGTTACAAATCCATTCCGATAAAAAAAGATTGGCGAAAGCCAATCTTTTTTTATTATTCGTTTCGAACTGGTTTTGGTGTTACACCTAGATGATTATTTAATTTGTTCGAAATATCTTTCACATTTTTTTCATTTGGAATGTAATAATAAATACCTCCGATACGTTTATCTGTACCTTCTACTTGCATTTTTTCCATTTCCAAATTAGATCCTGCCATATTTTTTGTAATAGCAAGCATATCATCAAAAGTTAAGTTCGTTTTCATATTTTTATCAACCGCATCAAGTAAAGAGCCCATTTTGCTAATTGATTGAACAGACATCGCTTTTTTAGCAATTGCTTCTATTACAAGTTGTTGTCTTTGACCACGCATTGCATCACTGTCAATTTTACGCGTTCTTGCAAGTGCAAGTGCTTGTTCCCCATTTAAATGTTGGTAACCTTTCTCTAAATGAATCATACCCGCTTGGTCTTTACTATCTTGTTCAGTGAAAGTAACTGGTACATCAATGTCAATACCACCAATTGAGTCGACAATTTGTACGAATGATTCAAAGTTAAACTTCACATAATAATCCACAGGAACATTTAAAAATCTTTCCACTGTATCTCGTGTACTTTCAACACCACCAAATACGTGTGCGTGTGTAATTTTATCTAATTTCTTTCTAGATGGAATATAAACACGTGAATCACGCGGAATACTTACTAACTTAACGGACTTATCATTTTTATTAATTGTTGCTAATAAAAGTGCATCTGTTCGAACAGCTTCACCGTATTGACTTTTCCGCATTTCACTACCATCTACACCCATAATTAAAATGGAGATGTTATCCTTTAAAGGTTCAACTTCTTTATCACGCTTCGATGACTTATCAATTTGTGCATACGCATCACTTACAACCGCTTTTGCTTTGTTATATATAAACGATCCATATCCTACTCCTCCAAAAATAAGTAGGAAAAATGGAATTAAAATGAACCATTTTATTGACCTTCTTTTAGAACGTTTTTTATTGCTTCTCGTATTTTGTTCTAATTCAGAGCTCATCTTCATTCGCCTCTCTTTCTCTTTCCCTAGTATAATGTATGTCTAGCAATCTTCATATTGAATTTCCTTTCAAACACCTTACATTTTTGTAAGGTTACATAATGAATCCAATATGTATTACATTTCACATTATACTCTCGTGCTTATTTTTGGCAAGTCACTATTTTTTAACTTCAAAAATTTAACATTTCCCAACATCCTAAATTACAGATTTATAAATTTATCCGTTTCAAATCCTTCAATTTTTATGTGAAAAATTAGTAATGCAACAATACATTTCACATTATTTTTTCTCGAGCGGTGTATACATTGTTTTTTTTCCATGATTATAAATGAAAGCGGATTTTGCTTTTAGTTTCGCCTTATCTATTTCTATCTCTTCATTTGAGAAATTCACAATAACTTTAATATCTTTTCCATATGATGCAGATTGAACTAATTTATCTTCTGACAAATATACAAAGTTCGTCATTTCTTCTTTTACTGCCTTTTCATGAACTTCATTCCAAACTTTCAGGTGCTGCGTAATTTCTTGTTTATGCTTATTCCACTCTACTTCATCTAAATGATACAACGGAGGAACATTATACAATAACTCATATAACATACGGCTTCCTACCTCATCTTTTACTTTCAAACTTCCCCATTCCCAGTGATGCGTTGTAATTACAGAATCATTGTATACTAATTTATATAACGGTACCGAATATACTGGATTTAAATATACTTGTTTATATTCTTCTTTTAATGGTACTTGTTTTGCATATTTTTCTGGAACATTTTGATTCGGTGACCAATATCCGCCCACATAATACGGACTATTTTTATTTTTCCTCATATCTTCATCGTCCCATTTAATAACAGGCGTTTCAATGCCGTGAGCAAATGCAATCGTGCTACTTGCAAAGTCATTTCCGCCTTCTGAACCAACTACCATACCTTTTTCTTGCGCAATATAATCCATTCGTTGCAACCTTGCTTTTAAATCTTGTTCTTGTGTTGTTATATGTTTGGCCGAATAGTCATCATAAATTTCACCTGTCGCATCACAATCAATAAACCATGAATTATATTTAGGTCCATTTTGTAATATATCGTTCATTCTCTCTTTTACACTAGGAAGAGATAAAGTTGGATTTAATTTTCGCCCTCTACCTAAAAATCCTTGTACCTTTTCTCCATTTTTCTTCGTCACAGTTGCCTCTTCATATAACGATGGATCAGTAAAAGAAGCTGTATTCCAATTTTTATCAGCTTTTTCGTGAATAGAATGGTAAGAATCATACGGACCAACTAAATACCCCATTTTCTTAGCTTCTGTCACGAAATCAGGCTGCATATACCCTTGTTCCCAGTTCGGTAACCCAATCCATGCATTATCTATTCCTGCAGCTTTCATTTCCTTTATAATATCCGTTCCATCTGCCTTACCCCATTTACTTACTTCTTCAACTGCATCATCGAGCGCTGACTTTAATACATGCTTATTTAAGTTATATAACTCCATCTTTGATAAATGATCCACACCTTTGTTTAATAACTCACTAGCCTTCTGATCCACTCTTTGGAAAATATCCTCTTTATATAATTCCTTCATTGATAATACTTCATTTATATAACGCAAAATAACATTTTTTTGATACTTATCAATGAAATCTTGTTTACTTACTTGATCGAATACATTTAATTCTCCAGGCTCTGAACTATATTTTTGAATAAGCTCTTTTATATGGCTAAACACAGGGCTATTTATTTTCTCTCTTAGCTTTAGCCAATTTACATTACTTTCTGATAAGCCATTTTGATTCCAAAAATAAAAATGAGCTGCACCGTAAAGCTTTTCTATCTCTTTATTTTTTCTAGCCTTTTCTTTTAATGTTTTAAATTCACCTTTTCGAGCGATATTGTCTTTATACAGTTTAGCAATACTTACTGCATCATTATTTGTCACATATACTTGAAATCCATATGTTTTATTTTTATTTATACGCGGAAATTCATGTATAAAATCAAATCCTATTTTCGGATCCGAATGAAATTTCAATTCATTATTAAACATATTGTTCGAAATATATACAATCGAATATTTCGAACCATTTAACGCGAAAAACTTCATAGAAAATGATTCAGCAAATGAATAGGCATCATCCTTTAAAAACTTCTTCCAATTTTCATCATTACTCGGAATTTGTTTCCCTTCCCATAACGGAAGTGTATAATTTTCAGCTTGTACTTTCGGCCAAGTAAAGCTTTCTGCACCAGTCGATTCCACTTCAATATTTAAGTGATCTTTTTTCTTCTCTAGATTCACTTTTACTTTTTGATCTGGATATTCCCAAGATGTACGATCCTTATCTTTTTTTACATTCAACACCTTCATTTTCGGCAAAGGCTGTGATGCCAGTTCCTTTACGCCATCATGTTCTACAATTAACGTGAAAGTCTCTGGATTTACATCATAAGTAAACTCTTTATACGTCGCTTTCTTTATTTTAGACTCTTGAACAGTATTGCTACCTTTTACATCACACCCGACTAAAGTCGACAATGATATCGTTGTAAGAAGACATATTGCTATCATTTTTTTCATCTTCTGCACCTCCACCACTGAATATACAGAGGCTTTGTTACAGGAATGTGGCAAAAAAATAGAACCAGCATAATGCTAGCTCTATTTTGGGTATTAAAAATAAATATATATGGACAACTATAATCTGCTTAATATATGTAGTACAATAACCGTGTTTTTTTCATCCTCACTAATTATAAAAGCAAATCATTCAAAGCTTTAACATGCATTTCTTAACTAAAAAAATAAGTGTATATAATATACGCTAAAACTAGCAATAAAATTACTAGCGCTGTACCTTTCCAATTCATACCACCCGTCATATCAACTGGACTTCCCGTTTCAGCTCTGTTGAGTCCATCATGTAAAGAACCGGTAGGATTGTTTTTCAATTCATTTTGCCTTATACGTTCTCTTTTTTCTTCCGGTGACTCTTTCTTCATACGATCACCTCCAAATGAATACACTCTTTACTAAATTATACATTAATATTTTTCTTTTATACGCAAACATATTTACAACATAAAAAAAGCTAGCGATGCTAGCTTTTTTTATAATCCAATATGTTCTTCCTTATTTACAGTAATCCCTCTATGATCAATTTCTAGCTCACACACTTTCATAGACGTAAATACTCTTGCTAATTGCTCAGCAATTTCTTGACGTTTCTCATACGGCGTTAATATAAAAATAGACGGCCCTGCACCGCTAAGCGCTGTACCGTATGCACCGAATTCTTTTGCACATTTACGAATAGATGGTAATAACGGTACAAGCTCTAAACGATACGGCTCGTGAAAATGATCCCTCTCCATCATTTCGCCTACAACTTCCCATCTCTTTTGACATAAAGCAGCTACTAATACATTACTTATTGCACTAGCCTTAACAGCTTCATGAAACGGGAATACATCTGGTAATACAGATCGACTTTCATCTGTATTTAGCTCTTCATTTGGAATAAGAGAAATGACGCCTAATTCCTTACTTTCAATTCTTACAACCGAAACATTCTTTCCATCAAGTGCTCCGATTACAGTTCCTCCTAATATAGAAGCAGCAACATTATCAGGATGACCTTCAAAATTTGTAGCAATTTGAACTTTTTGATCAGTCGTTAAGTTCAAGTTGCCTATTTGATTCGCAAGCTCTATCCCAGCTACAATTGCTGACGCACTACTTCCTAGCCCTCTTGTTAATGGGATATTACTAGTAACTTCGATTATATGAGGTGATAAAGAAGGACTCACTTTACATGCCGTGCTAACGATTAAATTTTTATCGTCTGTCGGAATCGACTCATCAAAAGAATGGATCACTTGCCATTTATTAGATTTCTCTTTTACTACTACATGTAAATACAATGACAATGCTATTCCTACTGAATCGAATCCAGGTCCAACATTCGCTGTACTAGCAGGAACACGAATACTGAATGGTATCACGACATAATCACCCCTTTAATATGCTCTTTAATTTGTTCTATATTATTTGAAACACTTGCAATGTCTAATGTATTAGAAGAAATTGCAATATCAGGATCTTTCAAGCCGTTTCCAGTTAAAACTGCAACAACTGTTTCTCCTTTTTTGATTTTTCCAGATTGAACATGTTTCATTACGCCAGCTAATGAAGCATTCGATCCTGGCTCAGCGAAAACCCCCTCCAATTTTGCTAATACTCTATACGCATGTAAAATTTCTTCATCTGATACCATATCTATTTCACCGTGAGACTGCTCAGCAGCCTCTACTGCATATGACCAACTTGCTGGGTTACCGATGCGAATCGCTGTTGCAATTGTTTCTGGCTCGTCAATTACATGCCCTTTTACAATAGCAGCTGCTCCTTCCGCTTCAAATCCGTGAATTCGTGGCTTCTTATAGCCTTTTTCTTTCTCATATTCACAGAAACCTTTCCAGTACGCTGTAATATTCCCGGCATTTCCAACAGGAATCGCTAAAACATCTGGCGCATTTTGTAACTGATCACAAATTTCAAACGCTGCTGTTTTTTGCCCTTCAATTCGATAAGGATTCACTGAGTTTACTAATGTAATTGGCTCTTCTGCTGCAATATTTCTTACAGCCTTTAATGCATCATCAAAATTCCCTTCTATTGAAATGATTTCAGCACCATAGGCAACTGCTTGCGCTAATTTTCCATGTGCAATCTTTCCTTCCGGTATTACGATAATACATTTCATTCCAAGGCGTGCCGCATATGCGGCAGCCGATGCTGATGTATTACCTGTCGATGCACAAATAATGGCCTCTGAACCTTCTTCTTTCGCCTTCGCAACTGCCATTACCATACCACGATCTTTAAAAGAACCTGTCGGATTCGCTCCTTCATACTTACCATATAACTGAATTCCTAATTGTTTTGATATATTTAATAACGGAATAAGCGGTGTATTACCTTCCAGTAAGCTCACATCAGGTGTATTTTCATTGACCGGTAAATAAGAAGCATACTGTTTTAATAATCCTTTATACATATTGTTTTTCCTCCTCAATAATGTAGTAACTGTTTATTTCACTTGCGACATCTTCTATCGCTCCTAAAACTCGTTCGAATTGATACTTTGAAGTTTGATGTGTTACAACAACGACTTCTGCAAGTTCACGATTTAAAGGTAATTGAATCACTTCTTTTAAACTTACAGAAAAATTAACAAAACATTCTGTTACTTTTTGCAACATCCCAGGTTCATCTCGTAATGAAATACGTAAGAAATATTTCGAAACAACTTCTTCATCCCCTTGTAATTCATACGGTTCTGGTTCTTTTAACGCACTTTTATTTTTCTGAACTTGATTCATATTTTTAACGATTGAAATAATATCACTTACTACAGCAGATCCAGTCGGTAACTTCCCAGCTCCTGGTCCGTAAAACATTACTTCTCCTACCGCTTGACCGTGAACATATACCGCATTAAATTCATTATTTACATTCGATAATGGATGATGACTGGGTAAAAGTGTCGGTTCTACACTTAAATGAATGGCTGACCCTTGTTTCTCTGCTTTACCAATTAATTTCATAGTAAATCCTAACTTTTCAGCCATTTGTAAATCTTCTTTTTCAACCTTTCGAATCCCTCTCACTTGCACATCATCTAAAGAAACATTCATCGAAAAACCTAAGTTTGCAAGAATCGCTACCTTTCTAGCCGCATCTAGCCCATCTACATCCGCAGTCGGATCCGATTCTGCAAAACCTAATTTTTGTGCTTCCTGTAAAGCCTCTTCATACGACCATCCATTTTGACTCATCTTTGTTAACATGTAATTTGTTGTCCCATTTACAATTCCCATTATTTTTTCAATTTGATCTGATGCTAATCCGTCTGTTAACCCTCTTAACACCGGAATACCGCCCGCTACACTTGCCTCATAACATAAATCACAATCATTATCATTTGCCAGTTGGAGAAGTTCTGCACCGTATACAGCCATTAAATCTTTATTTGCTGTTACGACATGTTTCTTATTTCGTAAAGCCCTAACAATATGCTGCTTCGCTTCTTCAATTCCGCCCATTACCTCTACTACAATATCAATATTTGAATCATTTAGAACTTCATCGACATGACTTGTTACTACGATTCCATCAATACAAACATCACGTTCTTTTTCTAAATCACGTACAACGACTGTCTTCACTTTCACTTCATATCCTGTATCAAGTGCAATTTTTTTGCAATGTTCTTTCAAAATATGGACAACACCACTTCCGACCGTACCTAATCCTAACACCCCTACATTAACAACGTTATTCATCTTCTAATCTCCTCCTACAATTTTATTTTTTATCTTTATCAATCACCTTGCTCTGCTTTTCAATCATGCAGCTGGTGGTTATTTCCGTACGTACAAATCGTTTCATGTTACAGCACCTCCTTTCAAAGTAATAAAAAAACACACTCATCCCTAGGAAAGGGACGAATGTGTTTTCGTGGTTCCACCCTTGTTCCAACCTAGACGTATTTCTCCCTAGATTGCTCAAGCTCAGATAACGGCTGATTCCGTCAATAATTACTAGATTACTCGTTCACTATTGAAGTTCAAAGGTGGTAAAATCATTTCTCGTGTTAGGAAGCTCACACCCTTGACTTCCCTCTCTGTAAACCGTAAAAATGATTTCGTGTCCTTATCGTTACTTTTTCGTTCATGTTTATTTGTTAACTCATTATACTCGCATAAAAAACAAAATCAATACTATTTTTTGATTATTTTAAATTTTCAATCTGTAATCCATAAAAAAAACACACTCATCCCTAGGAAAGGGACGAATGTGTTTTCGTGGTTCCACCCTTGTTCCAATCCAGACATATTTCCTCCTAGATTGCTCAAGTTCAGATAACGGCTAATACCGTCAATAATTACTAGATTACTCGTTCACTATTGAAGTTCAAAGGTGGTAAAATCATTTCTCGTGTTAGGAAGCTCACACCCTTGACTTCCCTCTCTGTAAACCGTAAAAATGATTTCGTATCCTTATCATTACTTTTTCGTTCATGTCTATTTGTTAACTTATTATAGTTATCAATTTTTTAAAAAGCAAGCCTATTTTTGTTCATTATTTTTAAAAATACGAATCATTTTATTTTAAAATAACAAATCATCTCATATAGATTTCTACTCTTGCACATGTATTCATCACTTACAAACTAACAAGATTGATATTAAAGTCTCATTCTAAAACGTTTAGAGTTTCACACCTCAACACTATATTTAAAAAGTAATTTTTTTAATATAATCTTTCCCTATAACTTTCTTCTAAAGAACGTGCAACATCTTCTTCTGAAGCATTCACTTTGGCATGCTCCAGC
Organism: Bacillus sp. BD59S; assembly: GCF_007363175.1. Classification (NCBI taxonomy): domain Bacteria; kingdom Bacillati; phylum Bacillota; class Bacilli; order Caryophanales; family Bacillaceae; genus Bacillus; species Bacillus sp. BD59S. The sequence continues at coordinate 1,777,976 of NZ_CP034686.1, read as the reverse complement.
AACATTTTTGCTGCTGAAGGTAACTCTTTTTTATGTAACCAAGATTCCGGATCCCACATATTAGAACGAATAAAAGCTTTTGCACAATGAATATAACACTCTTCTATTTCAACAACAATTCCAAGTAGCGGATTGCGTCCATTTACCTGCATTTCTTGCAAAATTTCTTCGTCGTTTGTTATATACGCTCGGCCATTTATTCTGAGTGTCTCCCCAAGACCTGGGATGAAAAAGATTAATCCTACACGTGGATTGGAAATAATATTCAAAATGGAGTCTATACGACGATTGCCCGGTCTTTCTGGAATGATAATTTTATTATGATTTAATACGTATACAAATCCAGGTGCATCTCCTCTCGGCGAAGCGTCACACTCTCCTAATTTATTTGCCGTAGATAATACTAGAAAAGGAGATTTAGACAGAAAGTCTACGCAATGGTGGTCTAATGATGAAATAACTTTTTTTAAAGCTCGTTCACTTGGTTGCCCCAATATTCCCCGTAATTCTTCCTCTGTTGAAATAATCGATTTTATTTTCTTACTCTCTATTCCCACTAATAACGACCCCTTTTTCTTTATTTTCCCAAAATTCAATACAGTTATTGTATAATAAAATTTGCAGAAAGGGGAATTAAAATGACAGAGTGGTTAACGATATTTGATTCTGAAAGAAATACACTTGGGAAGAAATTACGTGATGAAGTGCACCGTGACGGTGATTGGCACGAAACATTTCATTGTTGGTTTGTAGAAAAAGATGATGAAGATATGTTCTTATATTTCCAATTACGCTCTAAAAATAAAAAAGAAGCCCCATGTATATGGGATATTACTTCAGCTGGACATATTATGCATGATGAAGATGTACAAATTGGTGGCCTTCGTGAAATTGAGGAAGAATTAGGTCTTTCCTTTCAAACTACTGATCTAGCATATAAAGGAATCTTTACAATAGATTATGAAATTTCAAATCTTACGGATCGCGAGTTTTGCCATATGTATTTTCACAATGTCATCGATCCACTTCCATTCGCACCGGGTGAAGAAGTAGACGATGTGATGAAAATACATGCAACTTCTTTTCTACAACTATTAAAAAGAGAGATTTCATCTTTGACAGCTACTTCTGTTTTGAGCAATAAACCGATAACGATAACCTTTGATGATATTTATCCATATGATCTTGCATACTATGAATTTGTTGTTGAACAAGGAAAAGACTTACTAGAAAAGAATAGTTTATAGATAAAATAGGACTCCTAGCATCATACTGCATGGAGTCCTATTTTTTCATTATTGTTCAAGTATTTTTAATCTACTCTCTACTCGTATAAATAAACGAATAATTAATAACAGCATAACCACCATAATCGCTATTATTGTATGTGGATATCTAAACAGTATACTAATAACACTTCCAATTAACATCATGATGAATCCGTTTTGCTTCATTACTTCTGCACTATACCTGTTACCCGCATCCCATAATTCCTTATTTTTCATAGATCGTTTCGTACGATAACCATATGCCGCATTAATATCGGTCGGTGGATTTTTTTGAAGGATAATTGCCGCAAGTATAAATATAACACCAAGCAATATGCTTATTCCTATGTTTACTAGTGCATCAATCAATTATATCCCCCCTAACTTACACTTTCATTATACGACACAAACCTTATTTTTCCAATTTATAACACATTCACTTTCTTTCTTTTGATGTCTGGAACATACTTGGAAGTGTTACAAAACGTGCCCCTTTCGTTTTTAACTGCGGAATGATTTTGTCTAGTGCATCTACAGATCCTTGTAAATGCCCACCTGGTGTTGAATGCTGGAGGATGACACTTCCAGGAAATGAATTCCCTAACACATTATTTGTAATCGTATCAGCACTTACACCTTTCCAATCAACTGTATCCACACTCCACTGTACAATCATAAAATTTTGCTCTGTCGCCCATTTTAATTGATTTTCAAGTATTTCACCGTATGGCGGACGTATAAACTTCGGTGCATAACCAGCTAAACGATTTAATATTTCTTCCGTTTTTATAATTTGATTACGGTACTCAGCCTCATTTACTTTCGCTAAATTAGGATGACTGTACGTATGATTACCAATTACATGTCCTTCATTTGCAATACGCTTTACAACATTCGGAAACTTTTCTGCATTTTCACCAAGCAGGAAAAAAGTCGCTTTTACATTATGTTGTTTTAACTTATCTAATATTTTTGGCGTGAATTCTAAATCCGGTCCATCATCAAATGTAAGAGCAACTTCCGCTTTATTGTACGGTCCTGAAAATGCGTACGCATATTTTTCAACCCAAGAAAATGGTGTCCACGATCCACGCTCATCTGCTTTTATTTGTACTTCATAATTTTGAGGGATATATGCGTATGGCAATGAGTTTATATAGTCTCCATAATAAAATGAGTTATATGGCATATAAGTATACGAAACATTTCGTTCTAGTCCCCATTGATATGGAGCAAACATTTGTGGCGAATAAAAATAATACATGATAAAAACCTCCCTAAAATTTCATATGTGATTCCTCTACACTTTGTTAGAGAAATTCTTATTCATAAACCAAAATAAGACTGTCCATAATTTGGACAGTCTTACTGCTTACTATTATTAATAAATTGATGTACTACCTTTCGGCAAAGCTTTCACGTGTTTTAAATAACTGGTCACTCTATCATCATCACCTTGCGGGTACTGATATCCATAAGCGCTAGCAATTTCATTCGCCACTTCCCTAAATAAATCACCCATGACAAAGAATGATTCCCATATGTTTTCATATTCTGCATTAGAAAATGTCTTTTTAAATTGCTCCCACATATCTCCTTCGAAATATTGCTCAAAATGCTTTCCAAACTTCCCTGCATTAACTGTAAAGTCTGTTTTCATACCAATATGCCATTCTAGCATTACAATTAACATATCTCGCACTGGTCCTTCAAGCATTCCTTTTACATAAGAAAGTTCCTCGCGCCATAACCCTTTTGCCACATTCGTACTACACCACCAAAATTCATTACAGCAACCTAAAAACTCTTTTTCTGTAGGCTTTTTTATTAAGTAATCTTTATCGCTTGCTGGCGGGAATTCTTCCATACAATTATCTTTATCGAGAAGTAATTTACTTAAGCTATCTTGTCCAACGAACTTTTTTATTAAATCAACCGGAACTAATGTTAAATCAATCCGATTTCCATCCATGAACTGCATTAAATACGGAAACTTCCCGTCTCCATCTGGTGGAACTAATGACATTTCTTCTGGCATTTGTACAATCATTATTGCTCCAAATCTATGAATCCAATTATGATTAGATGTAAAAGATTGTATATCTTTTACAACATACATAATATCAAAGTCTTGAAAACAATCTTTTTTCACATTTGGATTTACACGCGATCCATTCATGATGACAGCTCGAATTCTTTCATCCTCTTTTGCTGTATTCATAATTAAGTCTAGCATTTCTTTTTCAGTTCTCATCTATTCTTAACCTCCAATTTTTAATATAAATTTATATTTTTAAGTATGTTGGAGGTCCACGAGCTAACTGCGTTGTATACGATACATGTTATAACTTTTCAAACATCTTTTTCATTCTATTTATCTCCTTTCGTTATTCTTTTACGACTGCCATTATAAATCCATCGTACCCTTTACTTCCGACTGTTTGAAGCGCTGTAGCACTTACACGTGGCTCAGCAGCTATTAGCTCATAGAAGCGACGTATCCCTTGTACGCGAGGATCATTACTCGTATTGTCAATAACTTCTCCTGCACGTACTACGTTATCCCCAATAATTACAGTGCCAGGGTGTGATAGTTTCAGTGCCCATTCAAAATAAGCAGGGTTATTTTGTTTATCGGCGTCTATAAAGATAAAATCAAATGGTTCATACTCCTCATTTTCTATTTGCTGTAAAGAATCTAAAGCTAATCCTGTTCGCACTTCAACTCTAGCATTCAAATTAGCGCGTTCAATATTGCTACGTGCAATGTCAGCATGCTTTTCACTTGCTTCCAATGTAACAACTCGGCCTCCCGATGACAATCCTCTTGCAAGCCATATCGTACTATATCCACCTAGAGTACCAATTTCCAAAATGTTTCGAGCTCCTTGAATTTGAACTAATAGTTGCAAAAACTTCCCTTGCGTTGGCGATACGTCATGTGCTGGTAAATTAGCTGCAGCGTTTGCTTGAAGAACTTCTTCTAATGTAGAATCTTTCGGTATTAATACATCACTCACATATTGATCAACGGCCGTCCATTTCTCAATCATACTCATGAAAATACCATCCCTTCAATTTTTCAATGCTTTTCTACTATCCACTTTTGATTATACCGAAAATTCTGTCTCATATACAAAAAATAAAGAAGGGATATCTACTTCATTACAAAATAGATATCCCTTCTTTTGTTTATACATGTATCCCTTACGGATTAGTAGACCAAAGTCCTGCTGATTTAATAAATGTACGTTTATTTAATTTCAACTGTGCTACGATAAACTCTGCAATATCTTCTGCTTGCATAACTTTATCAGGATTTCCATCAGTTAATCCTAAATCTACAGCCATATCAGTTGCTACTGTACTTGGTGTTAAAGCTGTTACACGAATGTTATGCTTACGAACTTCCATCGCTAACGATTCTGTTAAACCAAGAACACCAAATTTAGAAGCACTATATGCACTTGTTACAGGTGCGCCTTTTTGTCCTGCTGTAGATGAAATATTAATAATATCACCAGATTGTTGTTCAATCATGCTCGGTAAAGCTGCACGAGTTGCATAATATACACCCATTAAGTTTACTTGAATGATTTTTTCCCAATCAGCAACGTCTAGTTCTAAAAACTTACCGAACTTAGAAATACCAGCGTTATTAATTAAAATATCGATAGATCCTAAACCGTTTTTTAACGTCTCAATCGCAGTAGTCACTTCTTCATATGAAGAAACATCAGCAGTCGCAATAACAGCCTTTACGCCTTCTGCTTCTACTTCTTTCGCTACAGCTTTTAAGTTTTCTTCTGAACGAGCTAAAAGACCTACATTTACGCCCTCTTTCGCTAATGCAATCGCTACAGCACGACCAATACCTCTACCTGCTCCTGTAATTAAAGCATTTTTGCCTTGTAATAATTCTGCCAAGTATAACACTCCTTAATCGTCTCAGTTGTTTATTATTATATTAAAAGTGTAACTATATTTATGTAAAAAGGCAATGATGCACTTTCATGTGCGTAGGTTACTTGTAGGTAACTATCGAAAGTTCTTATTTATAATTCTCATGTTTTTGCCATCATTCATGTAAAATAGAAATAAATTCCACACAGGAGAGTGTATGTGTATGCGTATGAAAAGAAAAAACGGTTCTTATCACTAACCGCAGTCGGACTATGTATCATATTTTTGGCCATGTACTTTATATTTGGTAATCCACTACATTATAAAGTAATAGAAAAAGATACTAACGAATATCTCCATACTATAAAAAAGATATAAGCAAAAAGAAATACAAAACATAACCGGAAAATATACTCCTCTTTATAATATCGGCTATTATGCAGAAGTCGTATATAAAGACGAACCTTATTTTACATACTCTTATACATACGATAATAATAATATAATCCAAGACAATGGCATTTTAGGAAGACATACTGAGTCATTTGAAAATCTTAATTTAAACTGGTCATTGTTTGACGAGTTAGTAGACAGTATTCATACAAACTTACAAGAAAGAAGTTTAAGTGAAAAGATAGATTATTCTATACGCCATGTTCAATTCGTTGATATTGATGATGATAAAAACGGTGCAGAAGCATACGTTGACTTTAAAAAGATAAAGAATCTGATTACTCATACCGTATGAATAGTGAAGGAAAAGCTTATCAGTATAGCTGCAGCAATGGTAAATGTATGTATAAAGAAAAATAGTGTTAGAAGATATGCCCCTAACACTATTTCTCTTTATACTTAGGAATACACACAATAAATTCAGTACCCTTCCCTTCCTCACTCTCGACTTTTATTTCTCCTTGATGAAGGTCGAGCACTTTCTTTACAATAGCTAAACCTAAGCCACTTCCTCCATAAGCACGATTTCGTGAAGAGTCCGCTTTATAAAAACGTTCAAAAATATGTTGTTTCTGTTCTTCTGATATCCCAATTCCCGAGTCGCGAATACGCACTTCCACTACTTTCTCATATTCTTTTAATTGGATTGTAATTGTGCCACCACTTGGAGTAAATTTAATACTATTATGAATTAGATTAATCCAAACTTGACTCATACTTTCTTGATCAGCAGTAATGTGCACTTTCTCTAAATCAAGTTCCAATTCAATTTCTTTTTCAGCCCAGAGCGGTTCACTATTTAACACAATTTGCTTTAACTGCTGATCTAATCGATAAGTCGCCCTTTCTGGTGTATATTCTTCCGACTCTAAAAGGGTAAGCTTCAGTAAATTTTGACTTAGTTTAGATAATCTCGTCGTTTCCGTTTCAATAATGGTAAGATAATGCTTTCTTTTTTCCTCAGGAAGATTAGTATCTTGTAGTGCTCTAGCAAATCCTTTTATAGAAGTTAATGGTGACTGTATTTCATGAGAAACATTCGAAACAAATTCCTGGCGCATTTTCTCCATCACATTCAGTTCATCTGTCATATCGTTTATACTTTTTACGAGCACACCAATTTCCCCATCATACTTCTCTTCATTTCTTATTTTTACGGAGAAGTCCCCTTTTGCAATTTTTTGTATTGGCTCAATAATCGCCCAAATCATCGCCTCTCGCTTCGGTCTCATTAATACTCCAATCAATACCCAAATAAGAATAATAAATACAAAGCCGACCATATCACTAATTAAAAAAGTAATAAAAGGCGATACTCGTATTTCAAGGGCATTCATTACACTTGATGATACATAAAAGGCTATAGACCAAATTATAGTCAGGAAAGAAAATAGTACTATTACCGCTCCAATTACTTTCAGCACCTTCAACTTACTCATTCGTTCTCTTCTTCTCATTTACTTACCTCTAAGCGATACCCTAATCCTCTTATCGTTTTAATACTAAATTTCGACTTCTCTTCTTGAAACTTCTCACGTAACCGATTTATATGAACGTCTAGTGTGCGTTCATTCCCTTCAAAATCATATCCCCATACATCTTCAATTAATTGCTCTCTCGAACAAGTTCTCCCCGCTTTAGAGCCTAAAGTAAAGAGCAATTCGAATTCCTTTAACGGTAACGTAACCGTTTGTTCTCCAATTGTAACTTCAAATGTTTTACGATTTAACAGTACATTCCCAACTTGAATGGATTGCGATACTGTAATTTGGTAACGTTTCAATAACGCCTTAACTCTCACTACTAATTCTATCGGATCAAATGGTTTTACAAGATAATCATCCGTTCCAAGATGAAATCCTTTTACTTTTTGAGACGTTTCTCCTTTAGCAGTTAACATTAAAATCGGAATATCATAGTATTTCCTTAATTCGAAACATACATCAAACCCATCCATATTCGGCATCATAATATCAAGAATAACCATATCAACTTTCACTTCATCTATTTTTTGAAGTGCATCTATACCATCAATTGCCTCATATGTTTGAAAACCTTCTCGCTCTAAAAATACAGACACAAGTTCTCTAATATGTGGATCATCGTCTACTATTAAAATATTAGGTATCAAAGAAACCATTTCCTTTCTAGTTAGCATCCTTAATCAAACTTTTAAAAATGAATAATCAGCGGAGTATGAGCCCCACTGATTATTCATTTTATAATGCCGCCTCTTTAATTTTCAATTGTTGCGTTGCAAATTCACGATACATGTCATGTGTTCGTAACAATTCATCATGTGTACCACTACCTGTAAGATTCCCTTTTTCTATAAAGATAATTTTATCTGCATCTACAACAGTAGAAAGTCTATGTGCAATAACTAACGTTGTTCTGCCTTTCATTAAGTTATTTAATGCCTTTTGAACGACAGACTCAGATTTACTATCTAAACTAGAAGTTGCTTCATCTAACATCAGAATTTGTGGATTTCTAAGTAACGCTCGAGCAATGGCAATTCGCTGTCTTTGTCCTCCAGAAAGTTTCACACCACGTTCTCCAACTTCTGTTGCATATCCATTTGGTAAGTCATGAATAAATGCATCAACATATGCCATCGCCGCTACTTTTTCAATTTCTTCATCTGTCACTTCTCCCTCAACACCGTAACAAATATTATCACGGATCGTTCCATCAATTAACGGACTATCTTGTGAAACGTAACCAATTTGACGTCGCCATGACTGTAATGAATAGTTCGTAATTGCATCTTTCCCTAATTTAATAGCACCGCTAGTTGGCTCATAAAAACGTTCTAATAGTGAGAATAACGTCGTTTTCCCGCTACCACTTGGCCCTACAATTGCTGTTACTTTTCCTGATTCAATTGTGAAATCAATATTCTTTAACACTTGCTCTTCTTCGTTATACTCAAAATGTACATTTTCAAGAACAATTGGTTGCTTAGCATTTGTGACTTTCACACCAGTTTCATGGTCTTCTACTTCATATTCTAAAATAGTATTAATTCTTTCCGTTGCACCAATTGCCTTTTGGAATTGTGTAAAGAACATAGATAATTGACTCATCGGCATTATAATTTGAACTAAATATAAAATAAACGCTACAAGTTCTCCTGTTGTTAATGCACCGCTAGAAACTCTCATTCCACCATATCCTACGATAATAACAAGCAATGCCATTAAAACAAACGACATAACTGGTGAAATTAACGCTTGCACTTTTCCCTCTTTCAAACCAAATTGCAATAACTTCTCGATACCTTTATTTCCAGTTTCATATTCTCTTTTTTCTGTGTTCGAAGATTTCACTAAACGAATTTCTGATAATACTTGCGTTAGCACACTTGTAAAAGAAGCTGTTTCATCTTGAAGTGCTTTTGAAATCTTATACATTTTTCGTCCTAGTGGAACTAAGATCAGTACTGATAATGGAATAACCGTTAAAAGTAAAAGTGTCATTTTCCAATCTAAAACAAATAATACGATTAATGATCCGACAATTGAAATACCGCCTGTTAATAAATTTGACAAATGCTCAGAAATCAATGTCTTCACAACACCCGTATCATTTGTCATTCGGCTAATTGTATCGCCTGTTCTATTTTGATCATAATAAGATACTGGCAATATAAGTACCTTTTTCCACAAACGTTCTCTCAGTCCGGCTACAATTTTCTGCCCGATATAATTTAGTAAATATATAGATAATCCTGCAGCTATAGTTTGCATAATAAAGAATGCAACTAGCCCAACAATTTGTCCTGTACTAATTGACGAAAGTGAAAAATTATCTACTAATCCTTTTGTTAACATCGGAATAAATAAACTCGCTCCCGTAGAAAGCAAACTCATGAATAACGCAAAAACAAGAATCCCTTTCGGAGGATTTGTATCTTGAATAAGGCGTAAAAACTGCCTCCAACTCCCTTTTTTCTTTATTTCATTTCTAACTTCCATTTCTGTCATCTCCTCGTGTTAAACAAAACTGTTCTTTCTAAAAATAGAATACAATACAAATGTAAACTGAATGTAAACACACTTTTTCTGTTTTTACAAAATATACATAAAAACTCATCTTTACAACAGATATAAATATCTGATATTATTACCTGGCGCTTAATATTGTTCTATGTGAATGATAGATAACCAATTTACAATACTATATAAATCTCCAGTTATTGAAAGGAGTATCCTTTTTGCAAACAAATATACATTCTAAAAAGGAAACAATTATTTTTATTCATGGTTTAGTCGGCAATCGTCGTGCTTTCAAAAAAGAGCATAAACGATTTTCCGCCTCTTACAACATTATTACTTATGACTTATTAGGTCACGGCGATGATAAAGGAGAAGCTATCGAATTTTCATTACAGCGTCTCGTTGATCAATTATTGAATTTATACGAAAAAGAAGGCATTCAAAAAGCTCATATTTGCGCTTTAAGTTACGGCTGTTATATCTCTACCATTTTTGCACAAATGCATCCAGAAAAAGTTTTGAGCATTTGTCATATTGGTGGACATTATAATAACCCTTCCCTTTTATATAACGTATTTCAAAAGTTTTGGGAGAAGCGAGGAGACGATTACTCGAAATGGCTCTCTCAATACGCAAATACCATTTTTCCAAGTGGCATACTAAAGGCAAATCCATTCGCAGTCATTTCAAGAAATATTTATTATCGGTTCGGATTGCAATTACATTCATCAATTATTGCCCAATCATTACGTCATCGGTTAGAATTCGATTTAAAATCTAAATTAAAATCACTTCCCCACCCTATTCTATGGGTAATGGGCGAACATGATCATCTCTATAAATCTTGTCTTTTTGATTTAAAGTCCATTCTTCCTAACGTTTTATATAAAGAAATACCGTTAGCAGGACATGCAGCAAACTTATTCCGCCCCAACTACTTTCATGATCTATACGCTCGATTTTTAAACGGGAAGTTACAGTGAAAACTATTACATCCCAATTTATGAAACTATAAAAAGGCTTCCCAAGTTTCCCTGGAAAGCCTTTTCTCTATAGGAAAAGTATATAATCTACTTTTTCTTAGTATGCTTTTGTGTAACCTAATAGGTGCTTGCTCCAGTAAGAGTTACTTACAGAACTAATACGTACACCAGTTGCATCAGTTTCTGCACTAATGAACTGACCGTTTCCTAAGTAAACACCCATGTGAGAAGGACCTGATTTATAAGTGTTTTGGAAGTATACTAAATCACCTGGTTGTGGATTGCTAGTTTTTGTTTTAGAGCTCCAGTATCCAGCAACTGTTTGACGAGCGCCTTTATGACCAGTTTGATTTAATACGTAGTGAATGAATCCACTGCAATCAAAACCAGCAGGTGTTGTACCAGCTGTTCTGTATGGTGAACCATTTAATGATCTAGCGAATCCAGCGATTGAAGATGTATCTCCACCAGTTGTTGGTTTTTGTACGTCTTTACCTGGTTGTTGAACGTTATTTGTAACGTTATTGTTATTTGTAACGTTGTTTACTCCGCCTTTTACAAACTTAACGAAGTCTGCACTTACGTAACCTGTGCGGCCGTTATGGTTAATTTTGTACCAACCATTTTCAGCGCCAGTAACGTTTAATACTGTACCGTTTGTTACACCACCGATTACAGCGTTGTATGTAGCTGGGCCTGTACGTACTTTTAAAGCACCAGTGTTAACAACATAAGAACCACCAGTTTGAACTGTAGTAGTATTGTTGTTTGTAGTTGGTTGTTGTGTTTGGTTAGATACAGCAGAACCACCTTTTGTTACGAAGTCTTTGCTTACGTATCCAGTTCCACCATTGAAGTTGATTTTAAACCAATCTTGTACTTCACCAACAACTTGTACTGTTTTACCTTTATTTACAGAGCCTAATACTGTATGAGATGTACTTGGGCCTGTACGTACGTTAAGTGAAGAAACGTTTACTGTGTAAGTACCAGTTCCTTGTTGAACAGTAGTTCCTGTTTTACCACCAGTCGTTACGAAGTCACCACTTACATAACCAGTTTGACCGTTTACAGTTACTTTGAACCAACCGTTTTCTTGTCCAATTACTTGTAGTACTTGACCTTGTTTTACTTTAGAAATAACGCTATGTCCTGTACCAGCACCTGAACGAACATTTAATACATCAGCAGTTACTGTGTATTTTAAGTCGGATTTTGTTTCTACAGTTTTTGTTTCAGTTACAGTCGTTTGTGTTTGAGTTTGTCCATTAATTTCTTTTAGCGCTTCGTTTGAAACTTGTGCATGAGCAGAATCCATACCTGGAACTGCAACACCTGCTACTGAAGCTGCTGCTAAACCTGCAATTACTTTTTTCATAAGTTGTCTTTACTTCCTTTCCCTACTATCCTCTTAAAAAAAACTTATAAACTTAATACTTTACAATATTATCAAAGTAAAATATTCATTAAGTTCCATTTTTTAACAAGAGTTTTATTTTTCACACAGAGTTCATTTTAAACGAGCGAAGTGAAATCTGTGTGAACTTCATGTGAACTTTACCATTAAACTTACTCTTTTTGCAATGTTTTTTTTATATTTCTTATGTATTTTATTGAAAATTCGACATACCATTCATTATCTTAGTATATATTTTCTATCCACTTAAAAAAAATTCTATTCATCTAACACAATGCAAAGAATGTATTTCCTATTATAGTTCCTCCTATGAAGTATACTCTTATCATGACGAAAAACACTTTTTTTTATCAATAGTATAATATTTTTAGAAAATTATTTTTGATACTATCTATCGCTTTTAAAAGATTTGACGATTTGTAAGATTTAACTTCAAAAATTCTGTTCTTATTTGACGAAAATGTATATTCCACTAACTATTTTCTACCGCATATGGAATTTTAAGGATATTTATATTATCATATATACAGTGGATCATATATACAGTGGTGCCTTAATCCATACAAATATTATCCACCCTACCCGGAAACCAATCGAACTTTTACAGGTCGGTATTCTCCACTTAACATTGAATTTTGAGATGGAAGCCTTATTGCCCACAAATAGCGAAATCAAAAAGGAGGTATATTTATGAAAAATATAATAGATAATCCTATCAATAAAAATATAGAACTGTACTATGCTTTTTTTCAATTCGTTTCAATTATTACCTTACAAAAAATATCAACTATTGAAACACGTAAAAACGAATTAAAAAATCAGATGAAAAATTCCTATCAAAAAAATCCTTATTACTTATAAAAGGTGAACAGGTTGTATCCCTGTTCACCTTTTATCCCGCTATTCGCCGGACAGTAAGACCCCGATTGGTTCAACTAATAATGAGTGGGGGATGAAAAATCCCCCCACTCATTCCTACATTATTTATAAATTTTCACACGGTTTTCTAAAGGTTGGTATTCTTTTTCACCAGCAGATACCACCGGTTTACCAAACGGCATTTGCGCAGTAAGTTTCCAACTTTTTGGAACTCCCCATTCTGTTCTCACTTCTTCATCAATTAACGGATTGTAATGTTGCAATGTAGCACCGAATCCTTCAATTTCTAAAGCTGTCCAAATTGCAAATTGTAACATTCCTGAGGATTGCTGAGACCAAATCGGAAAGTTCTCTTTATATAATGTAAAGTTTTCTTGCAGTTGTTCTACCACTTGACTATCTTCAAAATATAAAACCGTTCCATAACCACTTTTAAATGCATTCATTTTTTCTTCAGTAGATGCAAAGTTATTTTCAGGTACAATTTTTCGTAACGTTTCTTTCGTAATATCCCATAACTTATCATGTTGTTCTCCTAACAAGACGACAACGCGAGCGCTCTGAGAGTTAAAAGCTGAAGGTGTATGTTTTACAGCGTGATAAATCACTTCTTGAATTTTCTCATCAGAAACTACTTGCTCTTTACTAATTGCGTAAATAGATCTTCTGTCTTCAATTGCTGAGTAAAAATCCTTTGCCATCATAATTCCCTCCAATTTTCATTTGAGGCTGTTTCATATGTATATATTATAATCTGCCTCCCAAAACTTATCATTAATAAGTTTCTAACTTTATACTATCAATAAATAATATTAAACTCAAATAATAATACTCACATATTTTACCTTTTTATTCCCTAATATTAAAAATAAAAAGGCGATGTATTGTTACTGGTAATAGGTAACAATACATCGCCTTTCTTATATGAGGATCCAACTCAGTATTTCACTTAATTAACTAAGCCAAATGCATAAGACATTAGCTTATTCGTCTCTGTAAAACGCTTCGTTTTACCTTTTGTTCCCATAACAACTGTAATAATACGAGTATCACCTTGTTTTGCTGTACCCGTAAAACAATACCCTGCGCTATCTGTAAATCCTGTTTTTAATCCGTCTATTCCTTCTATATATAAAGCTTTATTATTTTTGTTTAACATATCATTTGTACTTATAACATTAATATTATTAAATGCTAACTGACTTTGACGTAAGTGAGTCACTTCTAATATTTCTGGGTAATCTTTTATAAGATGATACGCCAAGTTTGCTACATCACCAGCCGTCATTTTTGTTTCACTTCCATCTGGCTCTTGTAATCCAGAAGCATTTGCAAATTTAGCATGTTCCGACATTTTTAACTGTTTCGCTTTTGCATTCATAAGCTGAACGAAATCTTTCTCCGATTTTGCCATATGTTCTGCTAAAGCCACAGCTGAATTATTAGCTGACTCAATCATTAATGCATGATATAAATCTTTAACAGTTAATGTGTCATTAACTTGTACTGGGATTCTCGCTCCCTCTGTTTGTGCCGCCTTCGCACTCATTTTTACTGGATCTTCCCAGCGAACTTTCCCGTTATGTATACTCTCTAGTAAGAGATACGCTGTCATCATCTTAGACATACTAGCCGGTGCAAAAGCCTCATTTTCATTATATTGATAAATAATATCTCCATCACTCGCATCGATAATCATAGCTGCTTTTGCGTTAATTTCTGGTGGGATGTACTTTGGCGGGACTACTTTTTCAGTAAATCCTGCTTTAGGTAGTTCTGCCACTTGCAAAGGTTGTCCCTCTACATTCGCTATGCTCTTTTGATTTCCTTGGAATAAGAACCAACATATCCCTAAAATAATGACTAATAGGACTGTCATCCTTCCCCATTTTAACCGATTCATTTCAAAACTCCTTTAGCAAACCTTTTATACACTCACATTTAACCTTAACAACAATTCCTTTATATAGTCAAGGTAAAAAGTATATTTATTCATATACAGCAATGATTATTTTAATTTATTTATGTTAAACTTACAATATTGAAACGTAAGAATATTCAATAATAAAATCTCGTTTTAATCAGCCCCACCAATCGGGCTATCCATCAAATAGCGAGATAAACTATTTAATAGAAGGGATTCATACAAATGCTACTTCCAAAATCATTAAAATACGGAGACACAGTCGGGATCTACTCCCCTTCTTCACCAGCAACCTACACTTCTCCAAAAAGATTTGAACGAGCAAAATCTTACTTACAACAGAAAGGGTTTTATATATTAGAAGGTTCATTAACAGGTCGATATGATTTCTATCGTTCGGGTAGTATACAAGAGCGTGCTGAGGAACTGAATGCTTTAATAAGAAATCCAAATGTTTCTTGTATCATGTCAACAATTGGTGGCATGAATTCAAATTCAATATTACCTTATATTGATTATGATGCTTTTCTAAATAACCCTAAAATAATGATTGGGTATTCAGATGCAACTGCTTTATTACTAGGAATTTACACCAAAACAGGAATCCCTACATTTTATGGACCAGCTCTCGTCCCTTCTTTTGGCGAATTTGAACCTTTTGTTGATTACACATATAAATATTTTGCTGAAACTTTACTACATGATCATTCTCTTCCTTATCATATAAAACAACCATTATTTTGGTCAGATGAATTTATTAATTGGGAAGAAAAGACGAAGGAGAAAGAACTTCGACCAAACGATTGGATTTCAGTAATTGACGGAAAAGCTACTGGACGTATTATTGGCGGGAATTTAAACACGATACAAGGAATTTGGGGTAGCCCTTATATGCCACATATTCAAGAGGGTGACATTCTCTTTATTGAGGACAGTTCAAAAGATGCAGCTACTATTGAAAGAAGCTTTTCATTCCTTAAAATTAACGGTGTATTCGATAAAATTTCAGGTATCATTCTTGGAAAACATGAGCAATTTGATCATTGTGGTACAAATCGAAAACCTTTTGAAATACTATTAGAAGTACTTCAAAATCAAAGAATTCCTTTTCTAGCAGACTTCGATTGTTGCCATACACATCCAATGATTACCATACCTATCGGTGTTCAAGTAGAGTTGGATGCGACAAATAAAACGATACATATTATAGAATCTTGGAAAAAATGAATACATGGCTTTTATTGTTTTACAATAAAAGCCATGATACTATATAATTTGGAATGTGAAAGATTAAACTAAATACGTTCCAATATCTATCATTAAAAAAATTAGGTATAAATATATATTTATATGCAAAAGAGAGTGAATAAATGAAACCAACTATTAAAAATTACTTATTTTTACATGTAGCTTTTTTGATATATTCTATCATTATGGTTTACATGAAATGGGCGGCTAAATTTCCCATTGCTTCCATCTCATTTTTTATTGCTTATTTCGGACTAGTTATACTTTTATTTGGATATGCAATTTTATGGCAACAAGTAATTAAACATTTCGAAATATCAAAAGCATATTCACATCGCGGGATTATTATACTATGGTCAATGCTTTGGTCAGTATTTCTATTTGGAGATACGATTCAGTGGAATCATTTACTTGGTGCAGCTATTATTATCGGCGGAATTGTGGTGGTGACAAAAGATGAATAGTTATATGTTATTGTTTATTTTCGGGATAATTTTAGCTAATTACTCACAAATATTATTAAAAAAAGCTACTTTGCAACAATACGATTCTAGAATAAAAGAATATGTAAATCCTTATGTTATTATCGGCTACTCTTTATTTGTAATTAACGCTGGATTAAATGTTATCGCCATGAAGGGCATGGCATTAAAACAAGCATCAGCATTAGAATCCTTAAGTTATATCATCATATTAATTTTCGGTTGGTATTTCCTAGGAGAAAAAATAACGAAACGTAAACTCATCGGCAACACGATTATTATCGTTGGTGTAATCGTTTATTGTATCCAATAGTAAAAGGCTCCGTTTGTGATAAACGGAGCCTTTTACTATTGACCTAAATTTTGCACCTTCTCTTTCAACTCTCGAACTTGATCTACCGTCTGCATAAGCTCAGAGTTTTTAAACTCTTCTACATTCACTTTCCCTTCTTCTATCTTTATCATCGCCGTATCAATTAACGTATTTAACTTTTCGTTATATCCGACGATTTGCTGATGAAGATCCTTTGCTACATCAGGCGGTGTTAATTCATTAAAAACGGGTATATCTTGTTTAATTTCACTAAGCTTCGTTTCTAATTCTTTTCGAGCTTCGCTATCATTAACGGCCTTTTCAGCTAAAGCTGGTGCATCATTTGCAAACGCACTTATTTCGTTTACATAGTCTGTCGCTTTTTGAGCATAATCTATGGAGTTCTTTCCTTGTTCAACGAGTGAACATCCCATCAAACCAATTGTAACTATAAATACTACTAAAATTGATTTTATTTTCATTTTAGGCTCCCTTCGTCTTTATAATTGTCTGTAAGTTTCTCTATCCTAACTTCTAGCTACATTACTTATAACCTTTTTTCAAATAGCTATTTACCCTCTTACATGCCCAATTACCGTTACAACATCTACTTCTATATGTACGCTAATAATATCTTCAATTATATCCGTATATCCTTGTCCTATAGCTGTTCCATAGTGTAATATAAGCCCCTTCTTTTCATACACTGACTTTGGTACTGAAAAAATAAATCTCCTCAAATTTCTTTCATCAGCCGGTTCCATAATTAAAACAATCCCATCCTCATCAAACATATACGCTCGCCCTCCAACTTTACATTCACTATGGCTCAGTATTGCCTTGGTCAGCAAAATTTAAAACATAATAAGTTAAGATACACACTCTGCTGCACCATAAAAATAAAAAACATTCCTTCTTTTTGTTAAGAAGGAATGTTTTTTAAAAAATCAATTTCTAACTCTAGCATCTTTCTTTGACGAGGTTTTATTTTTCTTACGGGAACTCCAGCATAAATATACCAATCTTCTAAACTCTTTTTCACCATACTCATCGCACCTACTGCCGTGCCTTCTCCTATAGTTACATTTGGAAAAAGAATAGAATTAGCACCAATAATCGCATGTTTTTTTAAAATAACTTTTTCTGTTTTCACATTCCTATATTGATTCGGAACGGTTGGCCCCATTAATGTATTCCCACTGAAATCATCTAGTACTGCATATACGATTGTGTTAGCTGAGATATTTGCAAAGTCATGCATTTCTATCCCAACTTCCCCTCCATATAACGCTGTATACGCTGATATGTGCGAATAACTTCCAATTGTGATTTTGCCACTTAAAATGCAAAAATCATCAATTCTTACATGATTACCAACTGATATAACACCTGGATTATATATACTTGCTTTTTTACTAATCAATACATTTTTCCCAACAGATAAAAATCCAATTTTCTTTAGCTCTTCTTGACTATAAAAACTATTCATCTGCCGACACCACCTTCTGTCCTAAACAGATTACAATTTGTTCTACTATTTCTTTCGTCATTCCTTCCCATAAAGGCAAACTTACTATTCGTTTTGCTATTTTATTCGTTTCTATTAAATCTGTAGACTTATAATTTCTAAAAAAAACTTGTTGATGGCATGATGGCGAAAAGTATAATCTAGCTTCTATTTTCTGTTTTTTCAGTTCTTCTATTACTTGTATATTGCGAACTTCTTCCGGACAAAGAATAGGCATAAATTGCTGAATAACTGCTTCTGTCTTTTGGAGTTGCCACCCTTTTTTCATTAATCCATTACTTTGTAACAATTGTTTATACCATTCAGAAATACGGGTGCGTTCTTTTAATTTGTCACCCCATTTTTTCATAGTTGCAATCCCAATCGCGGCTGCATATTCAGACATTTTACAATTAAATCCCATCATCGTACATTCACGATTTGTATCAAATCCGAAATTACCCATTTTTTTAATACGTTGTATATCTTCTTCGTTTTTACTATATATGAGCCCTCCTTCACCAATTCCAAAAGGCTTTGTTGCATGAAAGCTATATACGATCATTCCACTAAAATCTTGACCGTAATGCATCCCTCCATTCATTAATCCAAATCCCGGTGCCGCATCTACGACAACCGGAACACCCTTTTTCTCTAATTCTTCATATTCTTCTAAGTTCATCCATGAGCCAAAAGTTGCGTACGGGACAACAATTGCAACCTCTTTTTTTAATTCTTCAATCTTATCCCAGAGTACTGTTTTATCCATATACCAATCATCTATTGCAATATCAATAAAATAAGGTTCCAAACCACACCAAATAGCCGCTAATGGAGTTGCAGGGAATGTAAAACTAGGCATGAGGGCATACTTTCCTTTTTTTCTTTTCTTAAGTTGAATGGCCGTCATTAACCCTAACGTTGCGTTTGCTACTGTTGTAACAGCTCCCTTGTTCTGAAAAAATCCCGACATAATTGTTTGTTCAAAACGTTGATTTATAGGTCCATAATTCGTATATATGTGCGATGCATCAATTTCCTTCAATTCATCTAAATACTCAATTACTGGTACAGTTGAAGCACGTAAAAAAGGAATATTCTCCATATCTATCTATTCCTTCCTATCATTTTCGGACAATATAGAGCATATCTGTTTCAGATAATCCAAATTTCCTCGCACTTTTCATTCCTTGTCTTTCAGCTATGTTATATAATTCCACCTTAAATCCTGCATTCGTTAATCGTTGAATGAATCCCGATTGATTATAAATTCTCACATGATCTTCTTGACCAAAAGCTAATTTTCTTAATTGTGGTGTTACAATTAATTTATTCTCTATAATAGAATCTACATTCATTACGATTGGTACTTGAATAATTCCCCATCCATTTGGTTTTAAAACCCTATATAACTCTCGCATTGCTTTATCATCGTCAAGAACGTGTTCTAATACATGGCTACATAAAATTACATCAAACGTATTACTATCATATGTAATACTTGTAACATCAATTTCCTTCATTAATGGATCCTTTGGTTCTATATCTCCACATACATACGTAATATTTTTATACTCGTTAAACCAATCCCTTAAATTCACTTCAGGTGCAATATGAAGCATAGTATATTTTCTACTTAACAAGTCCGTTTCCGTTTCAATGTACGCACGATACAATCTTTCACGATCCATTGAACTACAAACTGGACATATCCCTGTATCTTTATTCCACATCTCAAATTTATATTTCGGAAAATCATAATCTGCTGGCCAAGGTAAAAATTTTTCAAATTGTTGATTGCAATATTGACAATAACAAGATTCTTTCTCAAACATATGAGCAACTAGCTTGTTTAATCCTTTTTTAATCTTTTCATTATAAATTTGATCTAGTTCTCCATTTCTTACTGCATCCTTAACTATAAATCCCGCATTTTCTAAACAATAAGATAGGCTCTCTTTATAATCCCTCTCAGAACTTAAAAATCCACTATTATATGCATCTATAATTAATTCAATCCACTCGTCAATTGTCATGAAAATAAAATGCATTTGTTTTTGATTTTGTCCACTATGTTGTCTAAAATAACTAAGAGGCTCTTTTATATAAACTACTTTCCCTTTCCTCATCATATCTAACCAAGTTGCAATATCATTAATAGCAGAATAAGCCTTCCCTTTAAAATACCCAAACTTCCCTTCAAACAAGTTCCGATTAAACAGAACAGTTGTCGGCTCACCTACTATATTTTTTAAATTTTTCAATATGTAATTCCCTAATTCTTTTCCTTCAAAAAGTGTAGTTTCTTTCGCAATTTTCATATTCAAAGTTGAAGGTGGTAATATCTCTCCGTTCTCATCAATCAGTTCACGATAAGACGTCACAAATGAAATATTTTCTAACGTCAAAAAGTATTTCATCATTCTCTCGATCTTTTCATGATGAAATAAGTCATCATCTAATAAAAAGTTTATATAATCCCCGTTCGCAAGTTCTATACACTTATTAAAGTTTTCAGCAACTAACGGAGTTTCATTTTTAGCATATGTAATACACTCATATTCACGTAAATACGGTTGAATCATAGTATTGACTTCATTATTTGTACTGTCGTCAGAAATAATAATTTCAATATTTTCATATGTTTGATTCAGAGCGCTGTTAAGCGCCAATTCCAAGTAATACGGCCTATTGTACGCAGGAATAAGTATACTTACTTTCGGTAAAGGCGAATTATTATTTATATGTTGTTTTTTCTTTTCTATGTTTATTTTCTTTTCTTTAATTTTTTGATAATAGTCTAATGTATATAATATTGATGATGGAACTATCCTTCTTGCATAATCTAGAAAATTAGTTATCGCTTTATCTAACTCTTTTTCGTTAGATAAGAAACCATATTTTTCTCCTGCTAGAATACTATGTGAAAAATCTTCTAATCCATCCATCATTTTATTAGATTCATTTAACTGTTGATCTGGATGTAACCGAAAGTAACTCAGTGTCTCTGCTATATATACTGCTTTTCCCTTACTTAATAAAGATAACCATGAAGCTATATCTACGTTACAAAGATACCTCCTCTTATCAAAAATCCCATACGGTTCTTGTAAATCATTTTTACGAAATAAAACTGTTGTCGGTTCTCCAATATAATTTTTTTGATCGACAATTACCCTATTTGCTAATTCTGTTCCCTCTATAATCGTATCCTCTTTAAATAAACGGACAGTTGAATAAATATGTCGTAGTTCTTTCCCTTTTTCATCAATTACTTGACGATGGGATGTTACAAGCTTAATTTCATTATTTAAATCATTGAAAAAATATTTCATCATTTTTTCAATTTTATCCACATGAAAGATATCATCGTCCATTAAAAAATTTATATACTCACCGCTCGCTTCATTAAATAATATTAGAGCATTTTCAAACTGTCCGAGAGTTGACCTGTTTTTTATATAAGTAATATTTGAATGATCACATAAGTATTTTTGTAATACCTTTTCTGTTTCATCATTCGTACTATCATCTCCAACTATAATTTCTATATTAGGGTACGTTTGTTCCAACACACTACATAACGCCTCTTCAAAGTAGCGTGGACGATTATATGTAGGAATTAATACACTTACCAACGGAAGTTTATCTATCATCTCTTCATTTCTTTCAATACGAGTTCTCATTTTACTCTCTCACCTCTTCGCATATTATTTATATACGCGACACAAAAATCACATTACTTTAACCGAATGGAGCCTATATACTTTTATGCAGACATGAAATGAAATATCATACTTTTCGTTCCTGAATAAACATATTTAATAACACGGACATTTTATTTGCACCTTTTTTATTCATATGATCACTATCATAAAAATCATCATCACAAAATAATGGCGAATCAAATAAATCTATAATTTGAAAAGAATATTGAGATTGAAAATCGTTTATAACGTTATAAAAATCTTCTTTTAATTTCTTACTACTACAATTGAAATAATGTGAAGTAACAGGAAATACAACAATTAGTGGTTTTATATCATGTTTTAACAATAGTTCTAAATATTTTTTGAAAATCGTTTTATTTTCAACTAAAGTATGAGGATATAACAATTTAGCATGTGAAGCTGCTCTTATTTTCCCGTGTTCTTCAAAAGGAATGTGAGGAGGAGTGGTATTCCATTCAGCGTGTATCCAGGGCAGTATCAATGATTCATCTTTTAGTTCATCTAATAAAATATACTCAAAATGTAAATTAAAAATAGAAAAAAGCGGTTTCGGCGTATCTAGGTGTGAGAACCCATCAGTGAGTAGAGGAGAATGAACTACAGTATGATGACCGTCCTGAAACAATGGATAATATACTTTGTGAATTCTATATGATTCAGATGATAACGACATGTCAAAATAAAACGAGAAATAAGCTATTCCTATCAAACAATATTGAAAGGAATGATTGTTTGATAGAAGTTGTGATGCTATTAAATAATCATAGTATAAATCTTGCGATGGAAGTGTTAGTTTTATTGACTTTTTTGAGAGGAGCTCCGTACTTATGCCACAATGCGGATAAGACAAGCCCGTCGCAAACAATTCATACGTCGGATCACCCTTTGCTTTTTTCATAGAAATGTATAAAGACATAAGATCCGGATTTATTTGATAGATAGAAATTAATTTATTCCTCCATTCATACATGTATTTTGTTAAATTAATAATTTTTGTACTTTGCACGCCCCTATTTATCAATTCATTTGTAAGTTTTGCTGCGTCTATTCTCCAAATGACTATATATTGAAAAGAATTTTCTATTTGAACAATAGATGAAACGTCTACAAGATGAACGATTGTTCTACATTTATTTTTGTCTAATGTATTTTGAATCTTCTCCCTTGATGATTCATCACTTAAAACAATAATTTTATACTGCTCCTTCATGTATATCCCCTCCATTATATGTATAATATGAAATTCATTTTTCATTCGTAATGATCATATACATTTGCCATCCATCAAAAAAAAAGAATAGAATATTTATTTCAAAACAAAAAATAGCTCCACCATTAGGCGTAGCTATTTTTCCATTACATACTTAATAAAGTGAAACTTTAATCAGTGGGGGTTTTCTTCATCCCCCACTGATTATCAGCCCTCACCAATCGGACTTTTAGGGGCAGCCCGCCCCCCACCTAACTTCTTTGCTTTCGCTGAATTTTGAGGTGGAGGTCTTACTGCCCATTAAAGTCGGATAAAATTATATTCCTTTGTCTAACTCATAAAGCATACGATACTTTTTGTTTTCTTTCAGAAGTTGTTCATGACTACCTTGCATCACAATTTGACCACGATCAAGGAATATTACTTCATCAACATGCTCCATTCCTACAAGATGGTGCGTAATCCAAATTACTGTCTTTTCTTCCGTTGCAGAAAACATCGTTTCTATTAAAGATAATTCTGTCTTTGGATCTAAGCCGATTGTAGGTTCATCTAGTACAATGATTGGTGCTTCTTGCATTAGCGTTCTTGCAAAAGCAACCCGTTGTCTTTCCCCACCAGAAAATCTTTTTCCCATCTCATGCATTTTTGTTTGTAATCCATCTGGAAGAGAAGCAATATGCGAAGCTAATTGTGCTTTCTCTAAAGCATTCCATATCTCTTCATCCGTTGCCTCTGGTTTGCCGATTCGAACATTATTTCCAATTGTCGTATCGAATAAATGCGGCTTTTGATTCAATACAGAAATATATTTTGATAAAAGATTCGTGTGAGCATGTTCACTATTCAATAAAACTTCACCATGTAACGGGCTTAGCGCACCTGTTAACAATTTTAACAAAGTAGATTTTCCTGTTCCGCTTCTTCCTAAAATGGCGATTTTCTTTCCTGCCTTTATTTCCAGTGATACTTCTTTCAATACAAATTCATTGCTATCTGGGTAACTATACGATACATGATTTAATTCAATGTCTATATGTTTTGATGCAACATAATCTTTATCTCCATGTAATTCCTCTTCATCCTGTAAAACACTATCACCTTCTACTTGATTTAGACGATGAGCAGATTCTACATATGATGGAATTCGATCGATAGCATCTGAAAGAGGAATTAATGCGTTTGTGACAGATAACGTCATTAAGACGAAAGCCGCAATAACGGTAGGAGCAATTTGTTCTCTTGCTGCCTCATTTCCAGTCCATATAATCATTGAAATAACTACAATACCCACTACTAATTGAATAATACTGTCCCGAATATGATTCCAATGCTTCATTCTTTTTTCCGTTTTTAACAACTGAGCATTTTGCTTTACATACTTATCAATGAATTCATCTTTTCTACCACTTGCTTGCCAATCAGATAATCCAAAAACAGCATCTGTTAGTTGTTGATACAAACGGTTTCTTCCTTGTTTTAAAGTAACGTGATGTTGCTTCATTAAAAGTAACGATACAAATGGAAGCAGAAAAACGATAATAGCTAACATACACCCTGCAATAAGTGCAAACACTACGTCAAATGTACCGATAACAAGTACGAATATGCTATATACAACTAATGCTAATATGCTAGGAAATATTGTACGTAAATATAAGTTTTGCAAATGCTCTATATCTTCGGATAATATCCCTAACATATCGCCCGTTTGAAATCGTGAACGAAAAAATAACGCCTGTGGTTCTACTATTCCATATAGTTTCGTTCTCATCTTTTCTAATATGCGTAGTACAACATCGTGTCCAACTAAACGCTCTAAATAATGAAATACCGCTTGCCCTATACTAAACGCACGTGTTGCAACGATAGGAACATATACAGCCATTACATTTTCTGGTCTAAGAGCAGATTTAGAGATTAAATAACCTGAAATGAAAAGTAGCATCGCACCTGAACTAACTCCAAGCAGACCAAGGAAAATAGTTACAGTCATTCTACCTTTGTTTTGCTGTATATACGGTTTAATCCAGTTACTCATCTCTATCCCCTCTCTTTCCTGTGAACATGTAATGCCTCATTCTTTACAAGTTCTTCATACGTTCCGCTTTCTATCATTTTCCCTTTATTTAAAATAAGAATATGATCCATTTGTTTCATCCAGTGAAGACGATGTGTTGCAAGAAATACTAACTTACCTTCAAACAGACGTAACATTGCTTTCTTTATTTCAAATTCAGTTTCAATATCAAGATGTGCCGTAGGCTCATCTAATAAAATAATTGGCTTTTTACTTAAAAGTGCACGCGCCATAGCGACACGTTGTTCTTGTCCGCCACTCAGCATACGTCCACCTTCTCCAATTCTTTCATACATTCCATTTGGAAGCGATGTAACGAGTGAACGAAGACCGACTTCATTAATAACCCTTTCCACTTCTTCATCAGTTGTATTTGTTTCATAGAAACAAATGTTATCTTTTAATGAAAGCGGGAAAATATAAGGTTGCTGCGGAATATAAGCAATATTCTTTTGCCACTCTTCACGAGTAGACCCGTCAATTTCCACT
The DNA here is from genome assembly GCF_007363175.1 of Bacillus sp. BD59S. Lineage (NCBI taxonomy): Bacteria > Bacillati > Bacillota > Bacilli > Caryophanales > Bacillaceae > Bacillus > Bacillus sp. BD59S. The sequence goes on along the minus strand of NZ_CP034686.1, from coordinate 1,752,088 downwards.
TCATTTACAATCATTTTTCCACCCGAAGGAGTTAAAAATCCAGCTAATACGTCGATTAACGTCGATTTCCCTGCCCCACTTTCACCAATTACACCTATAGCACCGTTTCCATTCCAAGTAAAATCAATTCCCTCTAATATAGCTTTTTCAGATTCATCATTCTTTACTTTTACATCTTGTAATTTCAAGTTACTAGAGGAATTCCATATTAGATCTACATTAGATTCTTTCTTCCCTATTTCTTTTTGTTGCTGTAAAATCTCTTCTATTTGCTCCATTGCAAGTTGTCCATCTAACGTAGCATGATAATTTGCTCCAACTTGTTTAATCGGCAAGAAATATTCCGGAGCTAAAATTAAAATCGTAAGGGCTGGCAATAGTACAATTGTCCCATCTATTAAACGTATCCCTAATCCGACCGCCACAAATGCAATTGATAAACTCGTAAAGAAATCTAATGCAAAAGAAGAAAGAAAAGCAACTCGCAAAGTACGCATCGTTGCTTTTCTATATCTTTTACTTACTTTTTCAATCTTTCCTTCGTGTTGTTTACTTTGACCTAAATACTTTAATGTTTCTAATCCTTTTAACGTATCTACAAAATGATTAGAAAGAACACGATACGTTTCATATTGGCTATCCGCCATTTTCTGCGCTGCTAATCCTAGTAGGATCATAAAAATAATTACTATTGGAATCGTTACAACTAAAATGATTCCAGACTCAATATCTAGTGTAAAAACATATAGTACAATTAGTCCCGGTACGATACTACTTCTTATCATTTTAGGAATTGTTAATTCAATATATGTTTTAAATTTCTCAATACCCTCTATCGATAAGGTAACCAGATGACCTGTTCCAACAGTTTGAACATACCGTGGACCTAATGTGAAATACGCCTCTATTAATTGTTTTCTCAGTAGCGATCCTGTTTTTTCAGCAAAACGTTCAACTAATATTTGCGATATTCGAACCAATATGTGACGTACTGCAAACGTGATTCCAAAATACACCGTTTCATTTAACACAGATTGTACTGTTTCTCCCTGAAATAAAAACGTAATAGCCCTCGCTAAAAACACTGTTTGCGCAATAATACTTATAGCTTCTAAAATGCTAATGATTGTTAAAACTACATATAAAACTCGGCTACCAGGATACGACGGAAGTCCTCTTTTTCTTTTCATTAGTACTCCAAATCTTTATCTGACTTAACAGGTTGTCTAAACACATAGAAACTCCATATTTGACTTCCCAAAACAAATGGCAATATAGCAATTGAAAAATACGTCATCAGTTTTAGTGCATAATCTCCTGATGCTGCATTATAAATTGTTAAATCGTATATTGACCCTAACGAACTAATTAAAACACGTGGGAACATGCCGGCAAACACACTCGCACTTAGTAAAATGATTGTTAAACTCGTCATAACGAAAGCCCAACCATCTCTTCTTCTTTTATTTAATAATGTTGACGCGCATAATGCTACAAAAGCTCCAATCGGAACCATAATCCACTCTGTACCATGACCAGTGAATATATCTGTTTTCCATAACCCTACACCCGCAAAAACAAGAAGTACTATAATTGCAAGTGGTGCAATTTTCAACGCGGCAATACGTGCACGTTCTCTTAACTTACCTGTTGTACGTATAGTAAGGAATTGCAATCCGTGAACAATACATAACAGAAGGAACATAACTCCTCCAAGTAATGCAAATGGATGAAGTAATTGTAAGAATCCACCTACAGCATTTTTCGTCTCATCAATTGGAATACCTACCATAAAGTTAGCAATGGCAACTCCCCAAAGGATAGGCGGTAGTAAACTTCCTAAAAACATACCCCAATCCCAAAAGCCTTTCCATTTATGATTATCTATTTTCGCACGGAATTTAAAGGAAACACCTCTAATAATTAAAGCAAGAAGCATAAATACAAACGGAATGTAAAACCCACTAAATAAAGTTGCATACCAATGCGGGAATGCCGCAAACATAGCGCCACCTGCACAAACAAGCCATACTTCATTCGCGTGCCAAAATGGACCAATTGTATTTAAATATATTCTTTTCTCTAAATCGTTTTCTCCTAAAAACCTTGAAACTATACCTACACCGAAATCGAAACCTTCAAGTACAAAGAAGCCAACGAATAAAACTGCAATAATAATAAACCACAACTCATTAAGAGATAACATACTCATCCTCCTTATCAAATGGATCATGGCTTTGAGAATCCTGTTTCGCTTTCTTATTCTCATGACCTTTAATGATACGAACGAATAAGTAAATAGTAATTCCACCTATAATTAAATATAGTGATGTGAATGAAACTAAAGAGAATAACACTTCCCCGAACGTAACATTTGGAGATACAGCATCTTCTGTTTTCATAACACCGAAAACTACCCAAGGCTGACGTCCCATTTCAGTCATAATCCATCCTACTGTATTACCGATAAACGGTAGTGAAATTGCATACACCATTAATTTTAAATACCAAGTTTTTTCAGCTAATCGATCTTTTCTTGATAAGAACCATCCGTACGCTCCTAGAAGAAGCATAAATGTTCCACTCATTACCATCGCTCTAAAGCTCCAGAACATCGTGTGTACTGGTGGAATATAATCTCCAGGCCCATATTTTTCTTCATATTGCTTTTGAATTTGGTTCATACCTTCTACTTGACCACTAAATTTATCAAATGATAATAGACTTAGCATATACGGGATTTGAATTTCAAACGAATTTTCTTTCTTCTCTGCATCAATTTTCGCAAATACTGTAAATGGCGCTGGATCTTCACTCGTATTCCATAACGCTTCAGCTGCCGCCATTTTCATTGGGTGTGTCTTAATTAATTGTTGTGCTTGCGCATGACCGAAGAATAATACAAGCGCAGTTGTAAGTGTTCCAACAATGATAGAAATACGGAACGATTTTTTAAATACCTCAGTTTCTTGCGCTTTCGTTATTTTCCATGCACTTACACCTGCAATAAAGAATGCACCAGTTGCAATTGCCGCTGTAATTGTATGCGGGAATTGCACCCATAATTGTGGATTTTGAATAATTGCTAAGAAATCATTCATTTGTGCACGTCCATCTGCTGCCATTTCATATCCTACTGGCGATTGCATAAATGCACTTGCAGTTAAAATCCAAAATGCTGATAACATTGTTCCAATTGAAAGGAGCCAAATACATAATAGATGAATTCGCTTCGGTAATTTATCTTCACCGAATACCCATAACCCTAGAAATGTAGACTCAATGAAAAATGCTAATAACCCTTCAATCGCAAGTGATGGACCAAACACATCACCTACGAAACGTGAATATGTTGACCAGTTCATACCAAACTGGAATTCTTGTAAAATACCAGTTACTACACCTACCGCAAAGTTTACAAGGAATATTTGTGTCCAAAACTTCGTCATCTTCTTATAAATTTCTTGTCCCTTTACCACATACAACGTTTGCATTAGCGCAATGATAAAAGCTAAACCAATAGACAGCGGAACAAAAAAGTAATGGAAAATCGTTGTTGATGCGAATTGTATTCGTGCCAATTCGAGCGTTTCCATACTACAATCACTTCCTTCATAGTTTTTATAATAAAAGTTAATTGAGCAATCTTATCAAACTCAATTATTAAGAAATACGAAAAGACAAAAATATTTTGTATGTATTGTCGAAAAATATGAAGTTTCAGTTTTTCAAACTATTGTAATGCTATTTTTTACCTTTTCACTATTTCTGTAGTGTTTTATTCGTTAATCGAATTGTATAATATACTTGCATAGTAAATTCAGCTGATTTTTGACGTATTATTGACATCATTTTGTCTGAAATATGTCTTTTGGTATTTTTTTGAATTAGATTTTTCTCATCGATAAAATGTGTTTTTTTAATATGAGACTTATCTTTGCATCAATAAAATAATCGTTTTTCTCTTTATACACTTGACTTTTCTACAAAAAAATGTCCTATTAACCAATGAGTAAATTCGTTATTTTTTTGTCAAGAGAAAATTGTATTTCTAAAATTCAAACACGAAATAATGTTATTCAAAAATAGAAAACATACTCCCTCTTTCTAGACTAAAAATTCATTTTATTGTCATTTTTTCAAACTAAATTCATACATAAAAAAATACCGAGAATCGATTAGACTCTCGGTATTTTTCAAATTATTTTGCTGTATGTTTTCTAATAGCCGGTAAAATTTCAGTAGCAATTAATTCAATGTTTTTCTCAATTTTATCAAATGGTACACCACCAAAATCAATTTCTGCCATAAAACGTTGTTGCCCAAACAATTCATATTGGTAAAGCATTTTTTCGATAATTTGTTGCGGGCTACCAACCATTAACGCGTCACGGTAATCTATTGCATTTGTAAATTGTTGTTTCGGATACCCACCACCGCGTAGCGTAAGCATACCAGCATTAATATGAGGATAGTATTCACTAAGTGCATCTTGTGAATTTTTTGCTGTGTAAAATAAACTCGTTGTTGCAACTGGCAAACTCGCTGGATTAAATCCACTTTGCGCAGCCGCCTCACGGTAAGCATCTACTGATCCTTTAAAGTTAATAGCTGGGCCACCTAGTGTTGTTATCATCATTGGTACACCTGCACGTCCTGCTTTAATCGCACTAGCTGGTGGGCCACCAACTGCACGCCAAATCGGTAAGTTATTATTTTTAGCTCTTGGAATAACCGATGCATGCGCAAGCGGTGCTCTGAACTGTCCATTCCATGTTACATGTTCCTCTTTATTGATTTTTAATAAAAGATCCATCTTCTCTTCAAATAACTCTTCATAATCATTCACGTCATAACCAAGTAAACTATATCCCCCAATACGAGATCCACGACCAGCCACAATTTCTGCACGTCCACTAGAAATCAAATCAAGTGTAGCAAAGTCCTCGTATACTCGTACCGGATCAGATGTACTTATTATCGATGCTGAACTTGCAATTTTTATATTTTTCGTAGCTTGTGCAATCGCCCCTAAAATCACTGTATGAGCTTGCGTTGTAAAATGCGTTTGATGACTTTCACCGACAGCAAATACATCAAGTCCAGCTTCATCTGCTAACTTAGCTGTTTCAATTAATTCATGAATTCTTTGTTCCGCACTAATTTTCTCTCCATTATGCGGATTTAAAACATGATCCCCAATCGAATATAATCCAAACTCCATTCCTTTACTTGTATCCATGCGGTATTTTTCCATATTTGTTCTCTCCTTTAATAAAGTGTTATTCGTTTCTCTTATTAAAACGTTGGTAAGTCAAGTGTATATCGCTATTATTTACACCATCACTTGACTAATCAATTGATGGTGTAAAAAAAATTACTCATGTGGTAATTCTTTTTTTTCGCTATGCTTATGAACTTTCGTCATTAGCTCGTATAATATTTTCTGCTCTTCTTCATTTAATACATCATCAAAAAACGAAGATTGAAATGCAAGTTGCTCTGGCAGTGCTTTTTCTAAAGCTGCTTCCCCTTGCTCTGTAAGACTAATTGTTTTCGTTTTCCAGTCTTGTTTTCGCACAATATATCCTTCTTTTTCAAGACGTGTTAACATTCGAGAAATACCGCCTTGTGTAACAGTTACCTTTTCAGCTAACTCCATTTGTGTTAGTGGTTGATACGTACGTATTTGCAAAAGCACATCAAATTGAGCAGTCGTTAAATCAAAACGTTTTAAAAACTCATTTGACATCTGATTACTTTGGTTCGTAAATCGTATTAAACGTAACCATATTAATGATCCTATCGTATTATCACGCATGTTTGATCACTTCCTATCGTGAATCTTACTATCACTTTACTACGCAAGTGATAAAAAAGCAAGAGAAAACGTGAAAAATATCTCATTAAGAGTATTGCATAAATAATGATAAGAAAGAATTCATGTTTAAATGAATTCTTTCTTATCATTATTCTTAACTTTCCATTTCATTCATTGCTATATGTAAAGCTCCCACTGCTTTGGGCCAACCAACATAAAAAGCCATATGTGTTATTAATGCAATCAATTCATTTTCTTTAATTCCATTTTGTTTGGCCAGTCGCAAATGAAATGGTAATTGTTCTGTCTGATTAAGACTAATTAATGCCGCCACTGTGCATAAACTTCTTTCTCGTAATGTTAAAGTGTCATCCCTCCACACTTCCCCGAACAGTATCTCTTCACTATAATGTGCAAATACAGGTGCCATTTCTCTCATTTTCTTTTGAATACAATATTCAATGGATTCATTCATTATTTCACTCCCCTTTCATTTTTACCAATTGCGCTAATCCTTGACCAAACGACCAATTTTCAGCAACTGTCTCGGTTAGAGTAATAAAAATGTCTGCACTTTTTATACTAGAACATTCAGAAACCTTCGAGGATATCGACTGATATAGATCACTTTTCTGTTTTATCGTTCTTCCCGGTCCACATGTGATAGAAACATACATCATATTCTCTGTTCTCTTTTCTCCTCTTTCTAATAAATAATATGGATTATATAAAAAGTGATTTTGTTGATAAGGTAAAAACATTTGAAAAAAATCATTTTCAGGGATGTTAAAATGTTCAATTAATGAAAGATGAATACATTCACTTATCTTTTTCAATTCTTCATTTAATATATTTTCATGATAATAAACGTTCACAAAAGGCATACATTTTCATTCCTTTTCTTAATCTAACTTCAACATACTTTCATAGTGAAATGTGCAAAATCTCATATGCTGTAACACCTTTACTCGCTGTAATATCAGGCTTCTCTTCATAAAAATTAAACTGGCTATATCCCCATTTATCTGGATTATATACTATTACATTTCCTAAACAATTTTCTACCTTTTGATCCACAATGATAGATTGAATCCCACTCAATGATTCACTTGGAGAAATACTTCCTTCATATTCAACAACATATCTGCATTTCTTAAAATCATTTTTTACATTAACAACTAATGGAACACCTATATTTATTTGTTGCCATCCAAACGATTGTAAAATATTATCGTAATACCCTTCAAAGATAAATTTGTTCATTCCTTCATGGCAATTCCAAATATATAAAGGTGCATAACAGTTATAGAAATTTCCGTCCTTATCTGCCTCAGTAATTAAATAAGCTTTAAAATTCAGGTCTTGAAAACCATCCGTTTTATACCCATTATCCTTTACCCTTTTCTTAATAATCTCCATATCATAATCTTTTGGCAAAATGACCTTATATTGCATTCCAATCATGTTTATCACTCACTTTCCATCTTATATACACAATGATAAACCGATGATTAACTAACGTAAAATAGGTATAAATTATGTTTGGTATCATTTATAATGATATCGTATAAGGGGCTGTGATAAATGGAAATAAATGATCTTATTATATTCAAAACTGTGGCTAGCGAAGGTTCTATTAGTAAAGCTGCGAAAGAGTTAGGGTATGTTCAACCGAACGTAACTGAGCGAATTAAAAAATTAGAACAAGAGTTAGAAACACCTTTACTACATAGAGATAACAAAGGCGTTTCTTTATTACCTTCTGGTGACATTTTATTAGACTACACAAATCAAATATTAACACTATTAGAAGAAGCGAAAGATAAAATTAAAACGAGTAGGTCTTCTTATATAATCGCGACGTCACAATCGATTTTAACTAATTATGTAAGTAAGCGCATTAAAGAAAATTTCAGGAATTATCAAATATATGTAGAAAATAGTAGTCATTTGCAAAAATTACTGCAACAACAAAAAGTTGATATGGTCATTACTTATGAGGATTACCCGGACACAGTGTTTAAAAAAGGATTTTCCACTTCAATTTCTATAGGCTTATTAAAAGCGAAAGAAAAGTGTACCATTGACTTTTCAAAGGAACTCTTCTTCGTTAGTAATGACAAAAAGTGCCCTTTTAGGAATAAGACCATACAATTTCTAAAAGAAAATAATTTATCTCAGCGTCAACTTCAACAATTAGATTCTTATTCGCTTATAGAAGAGTTTATTCAGGACGGAAAAGGAATAGCCTTTTTACCGATTAAAAATGATAAATTAGTACCAATTGAAAATGTTCCAATTGAGAAATTAGCTGTTCATTTCTTTACGAATCAAAGTTCTTTCAAACAAATCCCTGATGAACTATTTGATTAATATAATAGCTATAAACGAACTAAATTTACATACAGCAATAAAAATCCCTCCTTTACGAATCTAAAAGAGGGATTTTCATATTCTATACAATTGATTTTTCACACATTTTGCTCCACTTCTGCACTTTTCTCCTTCTTATTCCGTTTCATATTCTTCAGTCCCTTAACCGTGCCAACTAATCCTTTCGGGAAAACTAGCAATACGATAATGTACAATAAACCGAGAATAATCGTCCATCTTTCAAAAATCGGATACTCTGTGGCTAATTCTGATAAATAATATTTCAGAGATTCAATAATTCCAGCTCCTGCAATTGCTCCAATTAACGTTCCAACGCCTCCAATCATTGTCATCAATAATGCATTTAATGTCATTTCAATTGAAAATACAGCTGTATTAACAAAGCGTAAAGTGATAACAAATAAACCACCGCTAATCGCAGCTACTACTCCTGCAACAATGCTAGCAATAATTTTATAATGAAGAACTTTATATCCTAGTGCTTCAACACGTTGCTCATTTTGTGAAATTGCCTTTAATACTTTTCCAATAGAAGATTTGGTGAAAAGACGTAACAGAACAAAAATGATAAGTAAACATATAAGTGTTACATAATAAAACGTAAAACGATCACGGAATACGTCTGGTACACCAAATGTAAAACCATCCCCTCCATGAGTAAGCCCGCGCCATTTTTCAGCAAGTACAAAAAATAACTGTGAAATAGCAAGTGTTAACATTGCATAAAAATGACTTTTCAGACGTAAAGAAAGTAAGCCGATTATATAACTAACAATTGCTGAAATGATGATTGCAGCTACTAGTCCTATTAAAAAGTTTGTTATAGATACTCCTTGCCGATCAAATAAAAGCGCTACGCTATATGCTCCGATTCCAAAGAACATACAATGGCCGAACGATACAATTCCGGTATATCCAAGCAATACATCAAAACTCATTGCAAAAATAGCAAAGATGAAGATTTGAGTGAACAAAATTAATAAACTCCGTGAATCATTTACGAATGGAAATACACTTAAGCAAATGAGCATACATACTCCGAAGTATACTTTAATTCGATTTGATGTGTTGTTCACCATTTCACCCCTTTTCACCAACAAGTCCGTTTGGCTTCACTATTAAGAAAAATAGTAACATTAACATATTGATTGCAAGTGATAAATCCGGTATAAAATATGCTGTAAAAGCACCCGCTAATCCGACAATTAAAGAAGCAATTGCTGAACCCTGCACGCTTCCTAATCCTCCAATGATGACTACTATGAAAGCCAAAATCGCATACTGCATACCCATCTCGGCGAAAATAACGCCTGAATACGGTGCTAATAAGAAGCCTCCCAACGCTGCCATTCCTGCTCCTAATAAAAAGACGAAAGAAAATATCGCTTTTACGTTAATACCGAGCGCTTGAACCATCTCTTTATCCATTACACCTGCGCGTATCATAAGACCTATCTTTGTTTTTTTGAGTAATAATAGTAATGCAATGTATATGATGATCCCAATTATGATAACGAATAGACGATATTTAATTAATATAACGCCTCCGAATGTAAAACTTCCTTGTAGCCATAACGGTAATTTCGCACCAATTGGATTAGGTCCCCAAAATATTTTAATACATTCACTAAGTACAAGCATTCCTCCAAGCGTCACAAGAAGCTGGCGAACATGATTGCCATATACCGGTCTAATAAGGAATCTTTCCAAAATGAACCCAAGGAACATTCCCATAGCTATTGCTCCAATTAACGCTAATACATAACTACCTGTCATATTAAATAGCCAAACACCTGTAAACGCTCCCCACGCAAATAAACCACCATGTGCAAAGTTTAAAACGCTCATTAAACCGAAAATAAGTGAAAGACCTGATGCTAATAAAAAAATGAGCATCCCTGTTGAAATCCCATTTACAAATAAATTGATTAACACATCCATCCTTCTCACCCCGGATTCATGTTAAGAGATTCCTAAATATTTGTGACACATTTCCTTATCCTCTTTTAATTCATGCATAAAACCGTTATGAACAATTTTTCCGTTATCCATAATATAAAAATAATCACCAATTTGACTAGCCATCATAAAATTTTGTTCAACGAGTAAAACTGTTGTTTTCTCCTTCATTTTCAAAATAGCTATCATTAATTTTTCTATCATAATAGGAGACAAGCCTTTACTCGGCTCATCAATAAGTAGTAAACCATCACTATTAATAAATGCTCTTGAAATTGCTAACATTTGCTTTTGTCCCCCGCTTAAGAGTCCACTTTTTCTTTGCCAAAATTGCTTTAAATCTGGAAATAGTTCAAGCATCCATTCTATTTTTTCTTCCGCTTCTTCACCCTTACCTCTAGCAAGAGCGAATGTTTCTTCTACTGTCAGGTCGTGAAAAATGCCTTGATTTTCTGGTACATACCCTATTCCTTTCCTTGAAATTAAATGTGTAGATAATCCATTTACTTGTGTACGATCATAATAAATTTCACCATGTGCGATATGGTGAAATCCCATAACCGAACGTAATGTCGTAGTCTTCCCTGCACCATTTCTTCCAAACAGTACAGTAATCGTTCCTTTCTCAACAGCAAGAGACACCCCTTGTAAAATATGAAACTGATCTAAATACGTCTCTATATTATTCACTTGTAATAGTGCCACTATATAATCCCCCTAAATAAGCACTTTGTACACGCTCATCTTTCATAATTTCTTCGGGTAAACCTTCAGCCAATAACTCTCCATGAAATAAAACGATAAGATGGTCTGACAAACCTAGTACCATATCCATTTTGTGTTCAATCAGTACAATTGTACTCTCTGGATGTTTCTTAATATTTTCAATCACTTGTAATATAGCTGGGACTTCCTCAACCGAAATACCTGCCGTCGGCTCATCCAGTAATAACACATCTGTTTTTAAAGCTAATAACATTGCAAGCTCTAACTTTCGTTTTTCTCCATGCGCTAAATCTTTCGCTAATACATGTTCTTTCTCCTGAAGTAATACTGTTTTTAAGAAACGTCTCGCCTCTCCAACTTGTTGCTTTAATTTTGCTGGACTCGGGAAAAAACTATAGTAATCTTGTACGAATGATTGAACACTTAAACGGACATTTTCAAGTACCGTTAACTCTGGGAATATATTTGTAAGTTGAAAAGAACGACCAATTCCTAATCGAGTTCGATCTGAAATTGATAAATTTGTAATCTCTCGTCCTTTAAAATATACTTCACCCTTTGTTGGAGAAATTTGTCCACTTAGTAAATTAAATAACGTTGTCTTTCCTGCACCATTCGGTCCAATAATGGAAATGAGCTTTCCTTTTTGTACTGTTACATTCACATCTTTAATAACATGATGCTCGCCAAAAGATACACTAAGATTTTTCGTTTCTAGCAAATGTGTCACGAAATCCCTCCCTTTAAAGCTTTCAGTATGAAAGCAATACGTATAAAGAGGGTATCCCCCTCTTTATACAAAAACAACAGAAAATTCAGTCTATTTATTTTGAACTGGTGGTTCTGTCTCTTTCATCGTTAATTCTCGCTCTAATACTGGCACCGGATAATCAACACCATCTTGTTTTTTCAATGTGATAGAATAAAGCGTCTGCATCGCTTGATGATCCTTCTCTCTAAATTTCATCTTTCCTTTCGGCGTATCAAATTCCATTCCTTCCATTTTCTTAATTAATGTATCTACATCTGTATCACCTTTTGTTTTCTTTAAAGCTTCTACAATTGAAATTGCCGCTGACATTCCCCCTGCTGTAAATAAATCTGGCACCGCACCATTAAATCGTTTTTTATGTTCTTCCACTAACCAATCATTCACCTTATTTTTCGGGAGTGTATGATAATAAACAGAAAAACCTTGCATTCCTACTAACGCATCCATCGTTTTTAATGCTGGTATATCTGGTGCACCTGTAGAAATTTTAATACCTTGCGCTTCCACATTCATATCTTTCAACTGTTTCCAAGGTGAATTTGCCCCTGCCCAAACGATAAATAAATAATCCGGTTTTGAACTAATGATATTTTGAATATTTGCAGTGAAGTCAGTCGAATTTGTATCTGCATATTGCTCGTTTACAATGTTCGCACCTAATTTCTTTGCTCCAGCTTTAAACGCCGCAATTCCTTCACGGCCGTATGCGTTATCTTGTGCCAACGTCGCTATTTTCACATCTTTTTTAGCGATTGCCGCCGCACCAGCGACTGCATCTTGAGATGAATTTCTACCTGTTCTAAAAATATATTTATTCCAGTTCTTCCCGGTAATACTATCCGCTACTGCTGGTTCTACAACCATTATTTTTTCGTACTCTTCAGCTAGTGGTAAAACCGCTAATGTATCACTTGAACTAGACGATCCGACTAAAAAATCGACTTTCTCTTCTTCTAATAACTTCGTAGCTTTTTTAACCGCTACATCCGCTTTTGTTTCCGTATCTTCTACAACAAACTTAATCTTCTTCCCTTCCACTTTCCCAGTTCCGCCCGTTGCATAGTCTAACCCTAATTCAAATCCGTTCACTGTTTGTTTTCCATATGATTCTAATGGACCTGTTAATGAAGCAAGAACCCCTACTTTAATCGTCTTTTCATCTTCTGTACTTGCCTTCTTTCCTGAACAAGCTGCCGTTATGAATAACGATCCTAAAACACAACCAGTAGCCATCATTCTTAGCCATTTACGTTTTTTCATCGACATTGTGATCCTCCCCATACTTTACTTTCTGATAGAATCAAACACGCCAAAGTTACCCAACCGTAATTATGACTTTTCCTTTGAATAATATAAACGAGATTGTTAGTATACATGTATCTTCTACGATTTCAATTAAACACCTTTACAATTTGATATAAATATTTTAACCGCATTCCCAATCTATTAAACTCCTATCCTTTCTAACCAGCATTTTGATTATCCAAAATTAATTAGCTTTCTTAAAAAATTGAATTCTTTGTAGTAAACCATCTGTAATAATGATATTCCCTTGGCTATCCACATCTATTCCTTGTGGCGAGAAAAACTGCCCTGATATACCATTAAAACTTCCAAAAGACTCTAAAAAATCCCCATTTTCATTATAAATATTCACACGATTATTAGAAGTATCTGTGACATACACCGTGTTATTTATATCGATTTCAATTCCTATTGGCAAAAAGAGATCTCCTGGACCCTCTCTCCAATTTTCTAGTGGATCTAAGTTTCCAGCTCCATGATTTGTACCCCATTTTGTAAGAAAATTACCCTCATTATCAAATTTTTGAACCCTATTATTAATCCGATCAACAACATAAACATTATCTTTTGAATCAATTGCTAATTGCATAGGTTGAAAAAACTCTCCCTCTCCACTTCCTTTTCTCCCCCATTCTTTCATATATACAAAGAATGGATTAAGTTTTTGAATACGATGATTTTCTGAATCAGCTATAAATATGTTTCCTTTACTATCAATAGCTATTCCAGATGGAAATTGAAAAAAACCTGGTAATACTCCAAATGAACCATATGAAGCAAGCACTATCCCTGAGTTGTTGAATTTTTGGATACGATGATTTACAGAATCAGATACATACACGTTATTGTAACGGTCCGTTGCAATTTGTCTTGGAACATAAAACTGTCCCGGAAGACTTCCGTATCCTAATGGTCCACCAGCACCAAATAAACTTCCCCACTTCCCAACAACCTTCCCAGATATATCATATTTCAAAATTCGATGATTAAAGGAATCAGATACAAAAACATTTCCATTCGTGTCTCTTTCGACATCATAAGGTCCTGCATATTGTGTATTTCCATTCCTTTCATTACCTAGGGTTTTCTTCATTACCGCTGTTAGGCCTACCTCATTATATAAAAGTACACGATTATTTCCCGTATCCGTTATATAGATATTCCCTTTACCATCCGGAAGAACTTGATTAGGATAAACAAACTGAAAAAAGTTACCTACTGTATATAAAAATTGATCTTTATTTGTAAATTTCATTATCCGATTGTTATATGTATCTGCTACATATAGCGATCCAGATGTTGAGTCAAAATTTATTCCTCTTGGATGGTAGAATTGATATGGGCCTAAACCTGCACTTCCTGTTCCGATTACTCGTTGAAACTCCCCTTTTTTATCAAACACTTGAATACGATTGTTATATGTGTCTGCAATATAGACCTCGTCCTGTTTATTTATCGCGATTCCTTGTGGTAAAGCCATTTCTCCATTCGCCTTTCCATAACTCCCTATTGTTTGAATATACTGCCCATCCGGGCTATATTTTTGAATACGATGATTGTATTCATCCGTAATATAGTAATTGTTATCGCTATCTACTGCAATTTCCCTAGGAAACGAGAACTGCTCACTTCCTTTACCTTTTGTGCCCCAACTTTTAATAAATTGAAACTCCTCATTAAATTTTTGAATACGATAATTCGCTGTATCCGCAACTAAAATATTACCTTCTTTATCAACAGCAATACCAAATGGCATATTAAACTGTCCCGGACCTTCACCTAAAGTCCCTATAGCATCAACAACTTCTCCATTCTTATCTATTTTCAAAATTCTATTATTCCCCATATCAACAACATATAAAAATCCTTTTGCATCCCTTGCCATCGCCACTGGTGTCCTTAATAACTTAGAAGCATCTAGCTCACTCCCCCATGATTTTACATATTTTACAGCAGAGGCACTTCCTAAAGAAGCAAACATCCCTAGACTCACAGTAACAATGAAAAAACAACATATAATTTTTTTGATAAAATTCATCTTTATTACCACCTAATCACAGTAGCTGCCCACGTATACCCAGTCCCTGCACTAACTACTACTGCAATATCTCCGGCCTGTAATTTTCCCTGTTCATTTGCAAAGTGAAGACCAATGCAAGGATCAAGCGCTGACATATGTCCATAATGATCTAAATATACAACTTGTTCTTCTGCTAGCCCTAGCCCCTGTATCAATTCTATTAACATAGAACGTTTTGTATGCAGTGGTAACAATACTTTAATATCTTTAGGAGTAAATCCACTTTTTCTTAACGACTCCCGAATAACCTTGTCAAAATTAGGAGTTGAAATCCTGTCTAGACGTTCTTTCATACTAATAGGATCTATTACATCAATATAATGCTGTCGATTCTCAACTGTATCGTAGCTCGCAACCTGCTTCGATCCACCTGCTGGAATACGAACATCTTCATGAAATGAACCATCTGTTATAATCGCACTTCCTAATATTTCACCGTTTCTAGCGTCTTTTTTCACTAAAGCTGCACTTCCGCCATCAGCGAAATTAAACATAAAACGCGAACGTGGATTATCATAATCTACAATTTGAGATTCTTTACATCCACCTACTAATAATATATTTTCAATTGAGTTATCGGAGTAGAGCATATCTTTTGCGACTTTGAGAGCAATAGGAAAGCAAGAACTAACATTCATAATTTCAAAAGCATAAGCATTTTTCAATCCAAGTTCATGCTGAATTTTTGGGGCACTAGACCATACGTGGTAATCTTTATGTGGACTGCCAAAATAAATGACTACATCAATCGATTGAGGATCTATTTTTGATAATATTGGCTTTGCAGCAGCAATAGCTAAATCTGATGCATGCATCGTTTCATCTGCGACATGTTTTTCATATAAACCAAACTTTTCTATAATAATTTTCTCAGGGATGCCTGTTTTCTTAGATAGATCTGCAGCCGTCTCTACGTCTTTTGGGAAGAAAACACCAGTCGATTCAATCCCAATATTCATTAGACTACTCCCCCTTCTTTTGGCACCATCATTGTAGCTACACCTGTTAATACTAAATCTCCTTTTTGGTTATGACACTCTGTTAACAATTTCAAAACTCTCTTTTCTATCATAAATTCTTGTACTGTAGCCGTTGCTGTAATTGTATCTCCTATAAAAACTGGCGCTGTAAATTTAATAGTTTGCTCCATATAAACGGATCCTTTTCCAGGTAAATGAATACCAAGCAATTGCGATAATAGACTAGAAGTTAGTAAACCATGTGCTATTCTTTGATTAAATCTAGTTTTTTTCGCATACTCATGATCTATATGGATCGGATTAAAATCCCCACTTAAACCTGCAAATAATACAAAATCCGTTTCTGTTATTGTTTTACTACATGACGCCTTTTGACCCGTGCTATACACCGTCACCTCTTCACCTACTTTTCAATTGATTTGTTAACTGTGCTTTTTGAATTTTACCAGTTGCATTTTTAGGCAACTCTTTTAGAAAAATAATCTCTTTCGGTATTTTATATTTTGCTAGAAATAAACGACAATGTTCAATGACTTCCTTTTCAGTTAATGCACTGTTACTCTTTTTCACAATAAAGGCGATTGGAGTCTCTCCCCACTTTACATGTTTCCTACCAACGACCGCTACCTCATATACGTCCGAAAGCTTATTAATGACTTGCTCTACTTCAAGTGGATAAATATTTTCACCACCGGAAATTATCATTTCTTTTTTTCTACCGACAATGTATACAAAACCCTCTTCATCAACTTTAGCTAAATCTCCCGTATATAACCAACCATCTTGAATCGTTTCTTTTGTTGCATCTGGCCGATTCCAATACTCTTTCATTACATTTGGCCCTCTTATAAGTAACTCTCCAACTTCACCAATCTCAACTTTATTTTTGTTTTCATCAATAAGTACATAATCACAAAACAAAACTGGTTTCCCAATTGAGCCTACTTTACGTCTTGCATCTTCTTCTGAAAGCATAAATACGGTTGGTGATGTTTCAGTCATACCAAAGCCTTGACCAAATAAAAATCCTCTATTTATAAATTCTCTCATCAACTCTGCTGGACATGGAGCACCACCGTTATAAAACCAGCGAACTGATTGTAAATTTGTAGTTTCGAACTTTGAACAATTTATTAATGCTTGATGAATTGTAGGTACTCCCATCACAACAGTCACTTTATGTTTTTCTATCATAGAAAGAGCTTTGGTTGGCTCAAATTTTCTTGGAACAATGATTACACCGCCTGCAAATAAAGTTGGAAATGCGAATAAGCCAATACCACCAATATGAAATAAAGGCAATAATACAATAGAGCGGTCATGCATAGTTAGATCAATCGCAAATGTATTATTAAGCGCATTCCAAAACATATTTTCTTGTGTAAGTACAGCTCCTTTCGGTTTTCCAGTTGTCCCTGAGGTATAACATATAATAAAGGATGCGCTTTCATTTATCTCTACAAAGTTAACAATTTTTCTATCTTCTATTTCTTTTAAGCTTGTAATCGAAATAACTCTTTGTACATACGATACCTTCTGCATTGACAATGCCATATTTTGAAATGTTTCCTCTACAAATAAAACTGTAGTTCCACTATCTTTCAACTGAAATATAAGTTCATTTTCTGTTAACCGTATATTTAGTGGAACAGCAATACATTCTACCTTTGCTATAGCAAACAAAAGCACAATATATTCCAAGCTATTTTGCGATAAAATAGCTATCCTTTCTCCTTTTTTCACATTTAATTCGTAAATGAAATATGCGGCTACTTTACTTACATACTCATGTAACTGCTTATATGTCATTTCCTCCTCTTCTGTAATAATGGCAATGCGATCTGGATGTAAATAGGCCCGTTTTTCAATCCAATAAGCAATGCCTTGCATATGTTCCCCACTCCCTTATCTCTTTCTCAATCCTTCAAATATTAATGACATCGCTGCTTCAAATACATCTTCTGGAACATCTTTCTCTTCCCAATACCCCCATCGCATACCTAGAAATTGCCCAATTGACATAAGACAATACGCAATTGTTTCTGTATCAAGTTGTTTAAACTCTCCTGCTTCCATACCAGCTGATAAACTTTTTAAAAATCCATTTGCGAGCTTTGCATAGTACCATCTATATAAATTATCATCAACTACTACCGCCTGTTGTACAATGTTATATAGATTAGGACGATCTTTCACCCACCGAAAAAATGCCTGAAAACCTCTTCTTTGTGCCTCTTCATAACTTGATATCCCCTTCATTTCTTCTTTAATAATTAAGCGTAACTCACGGTTCAATCTGCGAATCAATTCATCAAATATATCTTTTTTAGATGGAAAGTAATTATAGAAAGTTCCGTGCGCTACCTTTGCTTCTTGTGTAATATTCACGATAGAAGCCTCGTAATACCCTTTACCACCAAATACTTCTTCTGCAGCACACAATAATTTCTCTCTCGTTTCTAATCCTTTTGTTGTTAGGTTTTTTACATCCATTATTATTTTTTCTGACACCTGAATCACCTCTTAGATTTGATTATAAATATATTTCCGAATTTTACAATTATTATTGTTAGACAAAATCTGCAACTGTCTTTCTATACCCCAATAAAGATCGGCTTCTTTTGACTAACTATTAATTAATGAGCATTTTATAATGCATTCCTAATCAGAATATATAAACGCCCGTCAGTTGAATTTTTTACACTTCCCACCCTCTCATAACACCATATACATTTAAGAAATATTATGAAAATAAATCCATATTTTACAAAATTGGAATATACTAATATAATATATAAATGATTATCACTTATAAGTATCGGATATGAGTGAGAAAAATTTTTATATACCTAGGAGGAATCATAATGAATTTTAAACATGTACTCGCAACAGGCTTAATTACCGCCACATTATTTGGTGCAACGAATGCTCATGCACAAACTGAACATTTCATTGATGTACCAACAAATCACTGGTCTAAAGATTCGATTGACCGTTTAACTGAACAAAAGATTATTAGTGGTTATGGTAACGGAAAATTTGGATTTGGGGACAATGTAACTCGTGGGCAAGTAGCTGCGATTATTTCAAGATACTTAAAACTAGAAAATACCGGATCTACAAATAAACATTTCTCTGATATTCATGGGCATATGTTTGAAAACAATATTAAAGCAGTTGCTCAAAAAGGACTTATGACAGGGGACAGTAACACTGACAAATTTAGACCTGATGATACATTAACTCGATATGAAATGGCTGTTATCTTACAAAAAGCATTTCACCTACCTGTAAAAACAAATGACCTTTTCTATGATGTCCCAAATAATCATTGGGCAACAAACTCTGTTCGTTCATTGTATAGTAATGGCATTACAAAAGGAATTGGAGACTATAAATATGGCGGAGAAATGAATGTAACAAGAGAACAATTTGCAACGTTTATGTATAAAGCAATTAATGTAAACCCTTATTTTATTCCTGATTCTATTCCTGCAAAAGATGAGGATAAGTATAAAGAAATTGAGAATATACTAATTGATTCTGGATTTTTAAAAACCGATTATAACTATGTATATACTAAAACTGGTCAAACATATGATGGCATTATGTATTTTAATTTTTCTCCCTATGATGACAGCGCATATAGAATGTCTATTCATAGTGATGATTCTGTATTAAACGAGCCGGTGAAAAAAATTCTAAACACACTACTACCAACTAAAGCGGATAATCTGTACAGTCTAATTAAAAACCCTACTGCAAGCTCTCGAACAACAGAATTAGATGGTCGCAAAATTGAATTTAGAAGAGACTCTAGTACTAGTGTAAACGTTTCTCTTGGAAAACGAAAATACTAAAAGAGTGACTATTTAAAATGAATACAAGTATCTATATGCTTATTCATAAAAAATAAAAGACTGCCCCATAAGTCGTTTCAGCAACTTATGGGGCAGCTCACTTTAATGTTAGTTAGAATTAAGTTCCACTTTCTCTAACCCTTCAGCCAATTGGTTCTTATCTAGCCCTTCCCCTATTACTACTAAGTTCGTTGGGAAACCGAAGTCTTGTTCCAGTAAAGTCGGCACTCCGAACGAATATTGGAATAGGTGAGGGTATTTATCTCCATGGAATTTTACAAAACCTTTTACACGATAAATACTATCTGGTAAGTTCGAAAGCCATTCATATAATTTGTCTTGATCAATCGGTTTCGTAAATTGATACGTCATCGTTTGTATATGTAAATGCTGTTTTACATGTAGTGTCTCATGTTCCCCATCATTCGTAAATTCAGCTTCCTCTATGTCTTCTAAAGATATATTACAATATTTTGTTTCAAACAATTTTGCATGATTATTTATTGCTTTCACTTCTTCAATTACTTTGTTCTTATCCGCATCTGTTAGTAAATCTGATTTATTAATTAAAACATGGCTACCAAACTTCAATTGCTCATGCAATAATTGCTGAACATTTGCACTTAATATACTTCGATTTAACCACCTTACTGCATCTAAAACGACTACGATGGATTTCACTTCTAAGAAAGGTGCTAAAATTGGTGATACACATGCATCTAACACTTCAATTGGATGCGCAACACCTGTCGTTTCTATATAAATGACATCTGGTCTTTCTTGTTGATATAACGAATGTAATTGTATTTCAAGCTCTTCTTTTAATGTACAACAAATACATCCTTTCAGAAGTTCTCTTAAAACATTCTCTTTTCCAATAATATCTGTATCTACCGAGTATTCACCAATCTCATTCATTAATACTGCAACTTTTCTATTCTTCTTTTTCTCTGCTAACAATAAATTTTGTAATAATGTTGATTTTCCGCTACCTAAAAAACCACCTAATATATGAATCTCCACTTTATTCATTCAACCGACCATCCATTTCTTTACTTCAAATGTATTCAAAGCGTAATAATTACGATTTATATTTATCATTTTATTAAAAGAATGACCATTTGTAAATATAAGAGATTCACTGTTCATTTACTTCATATGCAACTCTAACTCCAGACTCTATTGCTCCTTGCATCCATCCGTGTGTTAATGTCGTATGCTCTCCTGCAAAGTGTACTTTTCCAGATGGTGGTGTAATATACGGAAATAACTCGAGCTCTTGGCCTGGTTCGAAAGCTGTAAATGCACCGCAAGAATACGGATTTTTACTCCAGCTAAAAGATGTTCCAGTGATAAACTCACTATAGACGATGTCACCGTATATTTCTGCTAAATTTTTTAATGCGTAACGAATACGATCTCTTTGCGGGAGACTATCCCATGTTAATGCCTCATCTGCCCACGTATAACTTGCTATAACGATAGCTGGTCCTGGAGTATGAATGCCATAACTCGGATAGTATGTAAACCGTATCGGTAAATCAGTCATAGATTTCCCACCACACTGTCCCGCTTTCTCCCAAAATCTACTTTTAAACTCTATTGCAATTTTAGTTGCAGCAATATAATTTAATTCACGAATTGCCCGTCTTTTAAAATAAGAGAATAAATGATATGGCTGAACTTCTACAAATCTTAACGCTGAAAATGGAATTGTAATAATAGCAAAATCACTTGTTATTGTAAATTGCTCTAACGTTTGTTCATGATTTCCTTGTAACATTACTTTATTATCTTCTTGTATAATTTTATCAACCTTATACTGCATTAAAATATGTTCCCTTAATTGTGGTAAGAATGCATTCGATAACTTATCCATTCCACCAGTTATTTCATAATATTTCGTTGTTGAAGTAAAGAAAATCATTTCACGTAATACTTCAATTAAGGACATTCCCATATAAGCTTCCATATCAAGAAGTACCCCAATCATATCTATTGCACCATCTGAATAATACTCCATTAAAAATGAACCAAGCGAATACGTTTTATACTTTTTTTCAACGATAAGCCAATTTTTATCAGGATCCTTCTTAATGTAATTTAGTATTGGTTCTAATACCTCAAGCATTAGCTCTTCTGCCGTTTTTCCTCTTTCTTTATCCAAAACCGGATATTCAAGTACACTTGGATCATTTTCAAACACATTCAATCTTGTTTGAATGTTATTCGTATAAATGATATCTGCAAAAGTTTTATTTATAAAAAGGTTTAAAGGTAGTTTAAATTTATGAATATACGCTAAGGTTAACTTATGGGTATCAGGGATTCTCATCGGTCCAGCATTAAAATATAAACCCACACTAAATGGTTCCCGAATCGTATGCACCCTGCCACCTATTCTGTTATTTGCTTCTATAATCGTTACTTCATGCCCAGCCTCTTTTAATAAAGAACCTGCAACTAATCCAGAAATCCCTGCACCGGCAATCGTAATTCGTTTTGGGTTATTCTTTTTAACAAGCCCTGCATGAATAATATGAAGCATTTCTTCCATTGTTAATGGGTTCCCCATGCCATTTCCCCTTTTACAAAGGATTTTACTGAATTATATTCGGTTCACTTACTTCCTATGTTTCATGCAAAGAATTGCACGGATACATTTTCAAATACTTGAATATCTTTTATAAAATGTAATAAACTAGATATGATTCTGTAGAAGTAAGACGTATTATCTTACATAATAAAATCAATGAAATTGCGAGGAATTTTGAAATGAAAAAAGGGATTAACCGTGTTGTATTAGTAGGAACAGGAGCAGTTGGATGTAGTTATGCTTACTGCATGATTAACCAAGCTGTAGCTGAAGAATTTGTTTTAGTTGATGTAAACGAGGCAAAAGCTGAAGGAGAAGCAATGGATTTAAGTCATGCCGTTCCATTTGCTCCAGCACCAACTAGAGTATGGAAAGGTAGCTATGAAGATTGTAAAGATGCTGACCTTGTAGTCATTACGGCTGGATTACCACAAAAGCCAGGTGAAACACGTTTAGATTTAGTTGAGAAAAACGCTAAAATCTTTAAACAAATCGTTCGCAGTATTATGGATAGCGGGTTTGATGGCATTTTCTTAATCGCAACAAATCCTGTAGATATTTTAACTTACGTAACTTGGAAAGAATCTGGTTTACCGAAAGAACGTGTAATCGGTTCTGGTACAACGCTTGATTCCGCTCGTTTCCGCTATATGTTAGGTGAGTACTTCGATATTGGTCCACACAACATTCACGCTTATATTATCGGCGAACATGGCGATACTGAACTTCCAGTTTGGAGCCACGTTTCCGTTGGTATCCAAAAACTACAGACACTGCTTGAAAAAGACAACACGTATAATCAAGAAGATTTAGACAAAATTTTCATAAACGTTCGTGATGCAGCTTACCATATTATTGAGCGAAAAGGTGCAACTTACTACGGTATCGGTATGTCACTTCTACGTGTTACTAAAGCGATTTTAAATGATGAAAATAGTGTATTAACTGTATCGGCTTACTTAGAAGGTCAATATGGTCAAAAAGATGTGTATATTGGTGTACCTGCTGTTTTAAATCGCGGCGGTGTTCGTGAAATTTTAGAAGTAGAATTAAGTGAAGACGAAGAATTAAAATTCGATCACTCTGTTCAAGTATTGAAAGAAACAATGGCTCCAGTTCTTTAATATGTATAGCAAAAAGCAATCCAAAATTTATTGGATTGCTTTTTACTTTATTTTCTATTTTTCAATCGATTCCTCATTATTTACATCAAGTACATCTAAGAAAAAGATAAAGATTGGTATCCCAATAATAAGCCCCCATATTCCAAGGAAATGTTCTGAAAAGATGAGAATCATAAATGTATAAAAGATTGGTAAATTCGTTTTCGCAGACATAAACTTCGGGTTTAAAAAATAACTTTCAAGAGCATGGATGACTGTAATGAACATAAGTATGTATACAACGTACATAACTCCGCCTACGTTATATGCAATGATACTAAGTGGAAATAAAGAAATAATTACACCTGCAACCGGAATTAATCCTAGTAGAAAAATCATAACAGCTAATACGAGAAGCTGCGGAAATCCTAAAACAATTAATGCAATAACAGTAAGAATACAATTTACAACTGCAATCAAAAACTGCGCTTCAATTACTTTACCGAACGATCTTGCAAACCTTTCGCCAAAATATGCAATCTCCTCATAAAAAATCTTTAGCTTACTCTCTTTAAATTTAGAAGTAAAGGTAATAATACGCTCTTTTTCTAATAAGAAAAATAGGCTTAATATGAGAGACAATAATATTTGTAAACTTACCTTCCCTATATTTGCTATCGATTGATAGATGACATCTACACCTTGTTCTATATACTTTGATACTTCCATTCCGTTAATTGTCGAAAGTGCATATTTAATGATTTCATTATCAGGCGGGTTTTGAAAAAACAATTTAAATTGATAAATCAATTGCGAAATTTGTATCGTTAACACAGGTAAATATTTATACAATGTCGTGCCAATAAAGGAAACTAATATGATATACAAACAGGCAATAACAATTTTCCGATTCACTTTCAATTTCTTTGAAATAAAACGTTGAAATCGATCCATTAAAAATGTCAGTATAAACGTAATTAATATTAAATTGATCATACTTTTTAATCCATATAATACTAACGCTAATATTATTAAAACGAGAAACCGTTGAAACCCTCTACTTCGAAAGAAATTTTTCACTTCATTCATTAAAATTTAACCTCCCCCTTCAATGGATGGAAATTGAATATATTACATTTTATGAACTTCTTTAGACAATCTTTCTTACTAATTAGGAAGAATCCTTTTTTCTTTTTATATTGTTAGATTCTATTTATATTAGCCCACCTACTTACTTCAGTTGAGCTCTTTTTTTCGTTTAACCTTTTACAATTTAGGTGATTTTCTATTTTTAGACTGCTGCTCATACGCATATCCAATATTGAAAAGCTCTTTTTCACCAAACTGTTTCCCTACAAACACTACACCGATTGGTTCTCCATTTTTATCATATCCAGCAGGAACCGCTAATTCCGGATAACCAGCTACAGCGGATAGAAGAACTTCATCGTTATTAATCATAACTAGAGCATCCAAACCTTTTTCTAGTAAATATCTATCTAGCTCTTTTCTTGCATTTTCTTGACTCGTTTGCACTACTTTTTCAAACTCATCTTTCGTTATAGCAGATTTTTCAGATCCCTCAATTAATGTTTGTCCATATTTTATTCGTCTATTACTATCCTTTTTATTAAACGCTATAATCTCTTCTAACGATTTTACCGGTACATTTTTTTGCTTTGAAAGAAAATCGTTAACATTATGTTTGAATTCATATTCTAATGTTTGTAGATTATCTACACCCTCAGCGTTTAACTGAATATCATCAGTCAATATTGCACCTGCATCTTGAAGGTCTTTTCTTATCTTTTGTGCTACTTCTTTTCTATTGTCATCTTGTCGATCTATTGAAAATAGTACTCCTACTTTTTTCCCTTTCAAACCGTCTATTGATAAGTCCTTCGTATAATCCATTCTTTCTTTATCTTTCATTTTTTCTGTCATAGCATCTTTTTCATCATAACTTACCATTATGTTAAATAACGTTGCAGCATCCTTTACCGTTCTTGCCATCGGTCCTGCTGTATCAAGTGTTTCAGCTAATGGAATAATGCCTGATCTACTCACCATACCTAGTGATGGACGTAATCCAACTACCGATTGCTGCGTCGCTGGTGCTACAATCGATCCAGTCGTTTCTGTTCCGATTGCAAGCGGCGCAAAATCTGCCGCAACTACTGTAGCAGATCCTGAACTTGATCCTGAAGTATCAAATGTGATTGGACCGTACGGATTTAAATTTTGTCCTTTCTTCCCACTATATCCGCTAGGCATTGTAAAGGATAAATAATTTGCCCACTCAGACATATTCGCTTTTCCTAAAACGAAAGCACCTTCTTCTTTCAGCTTCTTCACGATCGTCGCATCTTCATCTGCAATCCAGTCTTTTAACACATACGTGCCTGCACTTGTCGGCATCAACTTTTCTGTTTGTATATTATCTTTTACGATAACCGGCATGCCGTATAAGTTTGACTTCTTATTGAAAGACCTTTCTTTATCTAACTTTCGCGCTTCCTTCATTGCATTTGGATTAATCTCTGTAACAGCATTTAATGTTATTCCATTTTGATCATGTTCTTGTATTCTAAAAAGATAAATACTCGTTAATTCTTCATATGATAATTTCCCATCATCAATCATTTTTTGAAGCTCATCTACAGTCGCATTTACGACTTCTTTTTCTTTTATCTTTACATTTTCTATGTTAATTCCTTTGAGCTGATTATGTATCGGTTTTAACACTCTTTCTTTATCATATACAATACGCTCAGGTTCCTTTGGAAAATAATTTTTATGCACGTAATACCCTCCGGCACATGCCAATAGGACAATACCTCCAGCGATCGATAACGTTATCTTTACCCACTTCTTCATGTTGTTTCCTCCACTCTAACAGTTGCTCAATTGCATTGAAAAAGAGAGTTATCTTTATAACTCTCTTTAATAAAAATGCTAAATGAAAAAATGAAGAATTTCAATTTCATTACTTCTTTTTTTGCATTTGCTTCGCTAATAATTCCTTCACTTGATTATACGTTAACCCTGAATTTTTATTTAAACGCTTTACTTCCTCAACATCAGTACCTACCACTGTATATTTTTTCTCATCATTCATTTTTCTAATTCCCTTCTCACCGGATTATTTCTTATATTTCTTCCCTAAATGCGCATAATTTAACACCACTACAAAAAAGGAAGCTGTTTTTAAGTACAGCTTCCTTCTCGTTACATATTGTATATCTTAATAAAATTTCAATACATCTTCAGTAGGCAAGAACGTTCTTTCTGCTGGTTGTTCGTTTGGTTCACCAAATGGCATTTGACCTACTAAGCTCCACTCTGCTGGAATGTTCCAAGTTTCTTTCACTTCAGCATCTACGATTGGGTTGTAATGTTGTAATGACGCCCCAATTCCTTCAGCAGATAATAACATCCACACAGTATGTTGTAACATCGCATTTCCTTGATGAGACCAGAATGGGAATTGATCTTTGTATAATGGGGCATTTTCTTGCATTTTTTCTACAGTTGCTTGATCTTCAAAGAATAGAACTGTTCCTACACCTGCATGGAAGCCTTTTAGTCTTTCTACAGTCGCCTCAAAATTTTCTGCTGGTACGCGGGCTCTTAGTGTTTCTTTCACAATATCCCAAAACTTTTCATGCTCTCCATCCATTAATACAACCATACGACCACTTTGCATATTGAAAGATGTTGGTGCGTGTAAAGCTGTTTTTAACACTTCTTCAATTCTTTCTTTCGTAATTGCATCGTTTTTTGTTACTTTACGAATCGAACGGCGGTTCACGATTGCTTCTTTTAAGTTTGTTGTAGTTGCTGACATTTTAATTCCTCCAAATGTTTGTTTTATAATTTATTTTGTTATTTCATAACAAGCGAATTAGCAATATCCATCGGTATTACATTGCATACCTTCAAATGAATTTGTTTTATCCTTTTCAATTTCTTTATCAATGACCCTTTCTAGTGTTTCTTTACTAGCAAGCCCTTGAATGACTTCATCTCCAATCATGACAGTTGGAACAGCCATAATATTCGCTTCATCATATGCGTGCTGAATTGCTTCTTGATGCTTTTCTTTATATTTACGAGTTACTAAAGCAGCTTTAAATTCCGCCTCAGGAAGTCCTACTTCTACCGCTAATTTTGTTAACACATCAATATCTTCAATGTTTTGCTCTTCTTGGAAAAATGCTGTGAATACGCGGTGATGATACTCATTACCTAGTCCATGTTCTTTCGCAAATTGACATCCTTCGAAAGCTAAATGTGTATATGGATGTGGTGAAACACGTGGCAAGCGCATATCAATTCCTAACTTCTTCGCTGTCGGAAGAATGAAAGCATCCCATGAACCTAATTTTTCTGGCTCATTCCATGGATCTATTTTTGAATATGGACTTGGACGTAATTCAAATGGCATCCATTCAATCTCTACATCTTTCTCTTTCGCTACCTCATCTAATGGACCTTTTGCTAAAAAACAAAACGGACATATAAAATCTGAGTATACTTTCATTTTTACAGTCATAACTTTTACACCTTACCTTTACAGTTGTAATCAAATCAGTTACATTAATGATAAAAAAATATAAATATTATTTAAACATTCATTTTTTCTTGCAAAGTTTCAAACAACTGCCCCATCGTAATATTTCTCAAAACTTCTTCCATCGCGGATTGTGCCTGAATTAAAATAATTTCTAACACCGCTTGAATGTTCGCCCCAATTGGACAATCTGGATTCGGTTGCTCGTGAATATGAAATAACTTGTCTTCTTCGACTACGTTCACTGCATGATACACATCTAACAATGTGATTTCATGTAAATCCTTTAGTAATCCCGCGCCACCCGGTCCACGATTTACGTAAACAAAGCCAGCTTGTTTCAAGTACGACATCATTTTACGAATGACTACCGGATTCGTATTGACACTTTCAGCCATATAGTCTGAAGTACAAAGTGAAGATGGATTGTTTTTCAAAATAGATAAAATATGAACAGCTATGGAAAAGCGGCTACTAATTTTCATCGTAATCACCACCTCGATGTAATCATTATAGTTACAACTAAAAAATAAGTCAATCCTTTTCATAGATTTTTTATAAGCAAATTAAAAAGTGCCCCATTATGATATATGAGACACCCCTTTTTATTCTGCAAATAGCGCTTGAAATTCTTCAATAAATAGCTGTACAGCGATTGAAGAATCCTTTAATGAAGGAACAGCTAAAGCAATTTCTCTCCATACTTGCGGTTCCAATTCTCTCGTTTGCACATTCTGTGGTAAATTCGTTAAAGATAATTCAGCTAATATTGCAATACCTAGCCCTTCTTGAATCATATTTAAAGCGGTAGTAACGGTCGAAATTACATACTCAGCCCGAAGTGGTACGTTGGCTTGTTTAAACATATCAATGATGGGTGGTTCGTATCCGCCCTTACATAATATGATCGGTTCATTCTCCAAATCACGAATTGTAATAGAGTCCTTCTTACAAAGGGGATGATCCTCTCTTAAGATAGCAACCATTTTTCCCTTCGTTAACGGGACAATCTCCATCTCTTTATTAGGCAAAATAACAATTCCTATATCAACAACCCTCGATATTAACCAATCTTCAACTTCTTTAATTGTTCCTTCGCAAAGAACGACCTCTAAGCTCGGATACTTCTCCTTAAAATGGTTTATCATTTTCGGTAAGAAATGTGCAGAAGCACTCGGAAAACTCCCAATTCGAATCGTCCCCACTTCGTGTCCTTTCTCCATCGCAACTTCTTGTTCAATCTTCTCTACACTGCTTAAAATCTCTCTAATATGTACAAGAATTCTGTTTCCTACATCCGTAACGAGTAATCCTTGTCGTTTATCACGTATAAGAATCGTAACTCCTAACTCTGACTCAATACTTGAAATGGCATGACTTACAGCTGGCTGCGTCATATTTAACACCCTGGCAGCCTTTGTAAAACTACCTAACTCAATAGTTTTTATTAATACTTGCAGTTGTGTAATGGTCATAACTAATCACTTATACTCCTTATAAAAAAGATTCATTTTATTTATTACATTCGATATCATATCATAGTGAAATGAATAACAACAAGGAGGTCTTACCGTGACACAGCTTTCTCGAACTAAGACGGCCATAATCCTTACCTTCCTCGTTTTTATGTGGGGAATCAATTGGCCTTTATCTAAGTTTGCCCTGCATTATACACCACCCGTTTTATTTGCAGGCGTTCGAACTTTAATTGGAGGATTCATTTTACTCCTTTTCGCTCTACCCAAATACAAAGAATTACATTTAAAAGAAACGTGGCATTTATACGTTATTTCTTCTTTACTTAACATCATTATATTTTACGGGTTACAAACTGTTGGTCTGCAATATATGCCTGCTGGTCTATTTTCCGCTATCGTATTTTTACAACCTGTTTTACTTGGTATTTTCTCATGGATATGGCTTGAAGAAACAATGTACGGTTTAAAAATTTTCGGGCTTGTACTCGGATTTATTGGTGTAGGTGTTATTAGCTCTAGTAGTTTAACTGGACATATTTCTGTCATTGGCATTCTTCTTGCATTAGGATGTGCGATTGGCTGGGCACTTGGAACAGTATTTATTAAGAAAACTGGTCACCGTGTGAATGCCATTTGGATGGTAACAATTCAGCTTCTTATCGGTGGTCTTTGTTTAATCGGATTTGGCTCAGAATTTGAAAGTTGGTCTAGTATTGCTTGGAGTATGCCATTTGTTAGTGTACTACTCTTTATTTCATTCTTTGTTATTGCAATGGGGTGGCTTGCATACTTCACACTCGTTGGAGCTGGTGAAGCGAGTAAAGTAGGGGCTTATACATTCCTTATTCCCCTTATCGCTATTATTGTAAGTTCAATCTTCTTACATGAAGCCATTACAATGAGCTTATTTATTGGCCTATTATTTATTGTTGTGAGCATTTGTTTTGTAAATATAAAGCCGAAAACACTTGCTGTAAGGCAGCAGGTTGAAGTGAAATAAATATGAGAAAGAGCCTACTATTTGTAGGCTCTTTTTTATATCTTATTTTTTACGACGCACTACAAAAACACACGTAACTACCGAAGATACAATTGCCAAAATAGATAAAACAATCGCTATCAATTGCATATTACTAGTACCTTCATTCTTTTCTACATTAGATACTTCACCATGTTCTCCTGTTAATGACGTACCTTTTGCAATTGTAGTAAGTGAATGCGGTTTTTCAGCTTTCTCATCGCCTGTCCATTCAACAATTTCTCCGTCTTTATATTGTTGATATGCATCCCAAGCTATTTTTTGTTCTTTATCCGGATTTTTAGCGACGAAAGTAAACCGCTGGAATTGGCCAGGTAAAATCCCTTCTCCTGTTGCTTCCCATACTACAGTTTTCACTTTTCCGGCATTATCTTTTTGCTCTTCTATTTTCCACCCTGGCACTGGTTCATACTGTTGAAATTCCACACCAGACGGTATTTTCAGTGTAACTTTTGTTGTTGCTACATTCTTTTCAACTGGTACTTTTATCGTGTAAGTCTCCCAAGAACCGATGTCAGAAGTTGCTGGCTTCACAGTAACGTGCGCACTAACAGGTAACGAAAAAATTCCCATTGCAATTACTGTTGCGATCATTGTTGTTCCTAATTTTTTTATGCGTTTCATTTTCTATTAGCTCCTTTTTATCTATACCTACCCTTTATCCCGCTATTCGCCGGGTAGCCCAATTGATGAGGGCTGCTTAAAGTTTCACTTTATCTGCCACCTACAATAAATTTATAATCCGTATCGAAGCTATCAAGCGATTTCGTTAATCCATGTACTTGTATATTCCAGTTGCCTGTCATGTTAATATACATACCTTCTGCTTCATATTCTCCCGGTGAAACTGCCGAAACTTTAAATGATCCTTTTCCCATATTCATATCTAACGATTGAGTCGTTAATATGATTTGTTCCATATCAGTAACGGGTTGTCCGTTCTCATCCTTTAAAGTAATATGGAATATATTTTGTCCTACTCTATTAGGACTTACATTTAGCGTCATTTCATATCCATTATCTAATTGTTTACTCTCTGTAAAAGGTCCAGTAGGAGGCATCGGTGGTGTTTGTACATTTGTCATAAAAGCTACGATTACGAAAATGATAATTCCAATGATAAACTCTACTTTCACCGTAGCACCTAATCCTTGCTCCGCTCTCATTCTCCCTTTCACATAATGAATAATTCCCAATATCCCCATGAAAATGAATAAAAGTACCTTTGCTAATAAAGCTAATCCATACTTCGTATCAAATAACGAGTGGATTGTTGGAATAAAAAATGTACTGTTAAAAAGACCTGTTATTAAAATCACAATGACAGCACATGTTGCCCACGGTGAAAAACGCTGAATCATATCCCAATACATACTCCACTTGTCGTCCTCTTTACGTAAAAGAAGAATAATGGTTGATAGACCGCCAATCCATAATGAAGCTGCGAATAAATGTAGAAAATCCATAACGACAGCAATGTCTTTAAACTTTAAACCATAAGCGTGACTATTAAAGGCTTTCATAACAAGTATCCCGATAAACAATACTATTGGAATACTCCATACTTTAAACGACGATAGTTTCTCACGCCTCATCGCAAAATACGTAACGATTATAAGCAAACTAATTAAAGCCATTTGAGTGACCCATACATAACTAAAAACAGAAAGCTGTAACGTTTCTTTTAATAGTAAAGGATTGAATGCTTCTAACCATGAAACATCAGCATTTATTTTCGCTTGCAGTGGTAGATTGAATAACAAGCTAATCAATATCCCTAATAAGGAGATCCATATTATATTCTTACTCCTTGATCGAACCGAGGTTGCATTCCCTTTATACATAATAAGGTTAAAAAATATCACTCCTATAAACAGCGAGAAACTTGTATATAAAATTCCACGTTCCATAATCATGTCTATTTGTGGGACATACCCCATCTCTTCTACTTGTATATCGTCTGTTCCCGCTTCTGCTGATCCAATTCGGAACGGAATAACTCCTTGAATTGGATGTCCATCAGCTGAAATCACTTTCCACTGAATAGAGTAGAGACCATTTTTAAGATTCTCTTTCAATCCAGCTTCTAATAGCTTTTTATTTTTTTTATCAATATGAGCATCTTTTAAATCGACCCTTTTACCTGATGTATCTCTCACGTACAATGTATTAAAACTTGAGATTTGTATGTCCTCATCGAACTCGATTTTCACAACAGACGGTGCTTTCTTCAATGTTTCATTTTCAGTAGGGTTTGATTTCACAACGTATGCATGAGCAGATGCACTTTTCGGTATCAATATGATAAGCACACATACAATGAATAACAATGTCCCTAACCTTTTCATTACTTTCACACTCATTTCACTTCTTTCTTCCTCATCGCTATATTTTCATTATTTTTACTTCCCGAGTTGGATTCTCGGACGAAATATTAACCTGATTAAATATAATCTTCTATACAGTATAACTATTTATTTCTCTCTCACCTCTAAACTTCTAATACAATAGTAACTACCTTCATAGATACAACTTACATTTTTAAAGTAGATTGTTATTATATCATAAAATATATTTATGTAAGTTCCTGAAGAGGAAAAGTTATCGTGAATCATTTGTGAAGAAAGTGTGAAATGCATAAATAAAAAAGGTATTACGTTATTACGTAACACCTTCTTAAAAATATCCTTCTTCTATTTCTCTTCCGGATAATCACAATACTCTATGATTGTTCCCTCTGTATCCGCTGGATTAAGATAGATTAATCTTCTGCCGTGTTTATTAATTCGAAGCGTATGCTCTAACGTTCGAATGTCTTGTTCTTTCAATTCCTCTAAAGCTACATCTAAATCATCTACTCGATATGCAACGTGATGAACACCTTTACCTTTTTGTTTTATAAATCGGGCAATTGGTGACGTGGTGTTATTTGTCGGCGCAAGCAATTCAATTCTATCTCCATCCACTTCAAGAATGGCTACTTCACTTTCAACACCAGGCGCTTCACTTACGTAACGATCTATTAAAGTTCCTGACAACACTTTTTCATAAAAACGTATCGTACTATCTATATCTCGAACTGCGATGCCGATATGATCAATTGTTTTTTTCATTTTATTTCCCCTACTACTTTATTTTTTCTCATTATTAATAGTAACAAAAAAAGTTATAGAAACAAGTTCTATAACTTTTTTATTTAACCTATTTTCTTATCCGCTCTAGTTGCTGGTTGAACTTGATTTTTTGCTTTTACAACGCTAATGCCATATCCGATAAATCCACCGATAATCGCTGGGAAGATCCAGCCTAATCCTACTTCCTGCATCGGAAGGAATTTAGTGAACACTTGGCTTACTACTTCAATGTTAACTCCAGCTGCACTTAATCCATCGAATAAGCTGATGATAAATGTTACGATTAAGCTCACTTGATAAACTTCAGCTCTTCCTTTGAATAATGAATGGAAGAATGTTAAGAAAATCAATACGATTGCTAGTGGATAAATTGCTGTTAATACTGGAACAGAAACTGCGATTAACTGTGTTAATCCTACGTTTGCAACAATTGCACTAAATACACATAGCGTGATTGCAATTGCTTTGTAAGGAACATTTGGGAATAACTTATGGAAGAATGAAGAACATGCTGATACAAGTCCCACACTAGTTGTTAAACAAGCTACTGTAATCATTAACCCTAATAATACTCCGCCATATGATCCAAAATAGTAGTTAGAAACTTTCGCTAATACTTCTCCGCCGTTCTCTAAATGTCCAAGCTTTGCAACACTTGAAGCACCCATATAAGAAAGTGCTGTATAGATAATTGCTAAAATAGATGCTGCAATGATTGTTGCTTTTGCACAAACGACCATAATTTGTGTTTTCGTTTTTGCACCTTTTTCTTTAATTGCATTAATGATGATGATTCCGAATACGAATGATGCAAGCGTGTCCATCGTTAAGTATCCTTCTTGGAATCCTTTAAAGAATGCATGTGATGTATAAGCTTCAACTGGTGCTTGCATTTCTCCAATCGGATGAATAAAAGCAACGATTACTAAAATACCGATGAAAGTTAACTTAATTGGCGTTAAGATTTTTCCAACAATATCGACAATTTTCGCAGGATTTAGCGAAAAAAAACAAGTGATGCTAAAGAATACAATTGTGAAAAGAATTAAAGGTGTAGAACCTAATCCCTCTGGCATAAACGGTTTAAGACCAATTTCATAAGAAACATTTCCTGTTCTTGGCATTGCAAATAACGGGCCAATCGCCAAGTATAAAACTGTTGTAAACACAATCCCGAACACTGGGTGAGCACGACTTGCTAATGACTGTAAATCATCTTTACCCGAAAAACCAAATGCTAGTACACCTAGTAATGGTAATCCAACACCTGTTACTAAAAATCCAGCGTTAGCAATCCATACATTTTCTCCTGCCGATTGACCAAGCATTGCCGGAAAAATTAAATTTCCTGCTCCAAAAAATAGTGCAAATAACATTAATCCAATAACTACTATGAACGAAAACGGTACTTTATTCGCCATAATATAACCCCCATTCAAATTTCCTTATCTCATTTTCCAATTTTAACTAATTGAATTTTCTGAATATTTAATTTAATTATCAACTATTCTTGAACTCATTATAGTTTGCTATATAATATTTTGCAATACTATTTTCAAACTTTTCTTTTATTTTATAAATATACATTTTTTAACATGAAAAATAGACTAAAAAACCAACATGGTCATCCATGTTGGTTTTTCCATTTTACTATCAATTAATTAAAATTTCGCCGCTACTTTCTTAACGTTCTCTAGACCTTCTTCAACAATTTGTTGTGAGCGATCTGGATATTGGTTGTGCCCTTCAATTACAACAGTCTCTGGATTTGTAATGCCCCAGAATCCAAGTACAGTTGTTACGTAATTAACTGCCATTTCCATAGGAGCCATTTGTTCTGAAGAGTAATCTGAACCACGAGCACCTAACACAACTACTTTCTTACCACCAGCTAAACCTTCTGGGCCATTAGCTGTATATTTAAACGTTTTTCCAGCTTGAGATAAGTATGAAATATATGTGATTAATGGTGCTGGTACTGTAAAGTTCCATAATGGGAACGCAAATACAACTTTATCAGCTTCTAAAAACTGATTTAAATATTGATCTACTGTAGCAACTGCCTTCTCTTCTTCAGCTGTTAACTCCATACCTTGGCTACGTTTGTATCCACCTGAAATAGCAATATTTCCGTAATAAGGAAGATCTAATGCAAATAAATCTAACTCTGTAATTTCTGTATTCGGATTTGCTTCTTTATAAGTACTTACAAATGTTTCATACATTTTTGAACTAACTGCTTGCTCCGCTGGACGATCGTTTGCTTTTACAAATAATACTTTTGACATTGTTTTATTCCCCTCTACTTTTGTATTTTCTTCTTTTTTACCAAATAACGAGCTAAATAATCCCATTTTTTCCACCTAAACTTTCTTATCATATTCATTATTCATCATCACAAAAATTCTTATTCTAATAAAAAGTTCCAATAGATACCTTAAGTAAAGATACAAAAAACTTTTTGTTATTTAATTACCTTATGTAAGTGATTGTAATATAGCCACTTACTTTAGTCAAGTAGCTTTTAATAAAAAAATAAATCTCAAATTAAAAACATTAACTAAAATACAATTGAACACCAAATACACCTCTATTACTTGTATAATAAAATTAGAGAGGAAAATTCATATTTAGAAAGGATTTATTCATGAGCACTATAGAAAAAATTCAAACTTTTATTTTTCTTTTTGCTGTTACATGCGGCATTATACTCGGGCAATTTAATTTCATACATATGTATTCAGACAAATTTATTGTTCCCTTCTTATTTTTCATGCTATATGGATTATTCCTCAGCATCCCATTAAAAGAAATAAAAAACGGATTTCGCAATTTAAAATTTGCTGGAACAAGTCTTACTATTAACTTCTTATGGACTCCTTTACTCGCTTGGGGATTAGGAGCACTATTTCTTTCAGATCACCCAGCACTTTGGGTTGGATTTATAATGCTAATGGTTACTCCATGTACAGATTGGTACTTAATCTTTACTGAAATAGCGAAAGGAAATGTAGCACTTTCCACTGCGATTTTACCTGTAAATTTAATTTTGCAAGTACTACTACTTCCCATTTATTTATTTTTATTCGCTGGTGTCATGAAGACTGTAGCCGTTTCTGTTTTAATAGAGAGTATTGTTATCGTAATCGTCTTACCATTTTTACTTGCACACGCTACAAAATTCATTATGAATAAACTGAAAAACGCTGAAACGCTTGAGAATAAACTCATTCCGTTTTTCAGCTCTGCCCAAATTGTATTTTTAAGTTTAGCAATCGTAGCGATGTTTGCATCACAAGGTAAATATTTACTACAAAATATGAATGTCGTTTTATTATTACTCATTCCTGTTCTATTGTTCTTCATCATTAATTTTGTACTAGGACAATTTATCGGGCGCGTTATGCGTTTATCTTATAAAGATACAGTAAGTCTAAACTTAACAACGTTAGCAAGAAACTCACCTGTTGCACTCGCTATTGCTGTAACAGCTTTTCCAGATGAGCCTCTTATTGCTCTCGCATTAGTTATTGGACCATTGATTGAGTTACCGGTACTTGCTTGTGTTTCGCAAGTTTTGTTGCTTATTAAGAAAAAACGGCAATATATATAATAAAAAACGTCCTACTTTGGGACGTTTTTTATTATCAAGAAATTATAGGATGAACGATAATTATCAATTCTAAAGATTTTATACGTTATAGAAGAATTAACTTGTCGTTACATTAACAAAACCTTCCTAATTAAAAATTATCGGAAACGTAAATATAACGAAAGCTGCCCAAAGTCCGTAAATTGGCAAATACTTCGTAACGGCATCTTGGATAGCTGTCGGTCCTGATTTGTTTT
Organism: Bacillus sp. BD59S; assembly: GCF_007363175.1. NCBI lineage: Bacteria > Bacillati > Bacillota > Bacilli > Caryophanales > Bacillaceae > Bacillus > Bacillus sp. BD59S. The sequence continues at coordinate 1,714,419 of NZ_CP034686.1, read as the reverse complement.
GCAAAAAACGCATATAGGAAAACATAACCCAAATTAAATTTGCCCAGATCAGTATGTTTACCCCTAACACAGCAAGTCTATTAGGTGTAATCCCGTAAGAAGAAAGTCTGAATATGATGGCTGATAAAGCGACAGTGTCAATAATAAGCGCCAGAACAATTAAGGAAAAATTTATATAGTCTGAAATGTTCTTTTTCTCATCTGAATCACTCTCAACGATAGAAAATATAGTAACAGCCAATACACCAAGGAGTATTCCGTTAAAGGCCATTAAGAAATTGCGGTCCAAGAATGGATTTTTCCCGACCCAAATTACCGTTATTAGATAGATAAACAATGTAATCAAGACAAGCGGACTAAAAATTTTAGATATGTATGGTGTAATATTTTTAGCAAGTTTAAGATTCAATGATACTAAGTATGCAGCCACTACAGCGAGAGCGGCAGCTCCAAATAAAACAACATTACTAAAATAGAATTCTCCTATATCCAAGTCAACAAAGCTAAATAATCGCATGGTGAATACTGCTAGTATCATTCCACTCACTGCCATGCTCGCGTAGAGAAGACCATATTCTAAATTAAATTTAATATAAGCTAATCTTGTACTACCTTTTGAATATTCATTTCCGGTAAACGCAAGCCCTACTAAGACCCATAACAATATAGGAAGATGTAAATAAACAAGAATACTACTGTCTTTATAATTTAATGGCAACATATTAAGATACAAACCGGCAATTAAGAACAGCGCTGCAAGGAAATAAATAATACTTTTTTTCGGGGTATTATTGTAAACAAAATAAGCAGCGATAAAGGGAATTACACCAAAAGCTAGGTTAATTGGAGCAATTGCTTCCTGCTCGACAAAGTGGAAAATGATTCTAGTGCTTAGCCCAGCTAGAATAGCTAACATGCCCATGAATAAGAAACCTTTTTGAAACAGTGATATTTTTTCTGCATTTGTCTTTCCCTTGAAATGCAACCTTTCATACCAGGCAGCTAGCACCTGAGAATCAGAGTTTTCATCCCATGCTTGTGAGAATGACTTTTTAAAAGCTTTCGGGTTTTTTCTATACATTCTCTCCAACTCATGAGGGTTATCCATATTTTCAATAATCAAATTGTGATTGTTCATAGTTTTACCCCCTCTAATAAAAAACAGCGTTGTTACCTTTCTATAAAAAGCATCTCACTGATTTATCATGATAATGATTTTAATACACATTTTATTGTTTTACAATAAATAATTATCAATTATAAAGAATTTTTTATTGTATATTTTATTTCAAACAAAAACAAATAGCACTCCTTATTCAAAAAAATATCCTATAGAATAGACTTTTTTAAGTGTCTATTCTATAGGATACATTTTAATTATCATATTTTTTTATTTGTTGAAACAACTCAATTCTCAAACACAAAATTAATCTTATTATCTTTCCACTCTAACTTCGCATCAAATGTTTTCTCGCCCTTTTTAAAGCCTTTAATTAAATCTGTCTTTTCACCTTTTAAGAGCTTTGTCATATTCTTTTGCGAGATTGTTTTACTTAATATTTTCTTCGAGATGGTAAAGTCACATTGTGTCGTGTTGTAATTAGAACAGCCGTAAAACGTTGACTTATCAATTACATCGCCATCACATTTTTTACAGCTACCAACCTTTTTACCTGTTGTAAATTTCGAGCCTTTTCGTTCAATCGATTCAACATGTAATCCAGTGAAATCCCACTTCTCAGACATTTCAACTGCATCTTCTATAATTTTAGCTGATAACTTTTTCGTCTGTTCCATAAAAGTAGCTGGTGATGCTGTACCTTCCCCAATTTCTGCAAGACGTTGTTCCCATTTTGCAGTCATTTCCGGTGAAGCTAGTATTTTATCACCGATTGCGGTAATTAATACTTTTCCTTTATCAGTCGCATACACTTGGTTTTTCTTCACATCTATATATTTACGGTCTTTCAGCATCGTAATAATTCCTGCACGAGTCGCTTCTGTACCTAAACCTTCTGTTTTCTTTAATACTTTCTCTAGCTCTTCATTCTCTAAATACTTACCAGCTGTTTTCATTAACGTAATAAGTTGTCCTTCTGTATAACGCTTCGGTGGTTGTGTTTTTCCCTCTTTCACTTTCACCTTTACAACTTTTCCTTCTTCACCTTCAGCTACAATTGGAAGAATGGTTTCGTCATCTTTATCGTCTTGGAAAATAACTTTACGCCATCCTTCTTGAATTTGCTGTTTTCCTTTTGAAATGAATTCAGCACGTTCATCTACAAGCGTTACAATCGTTGTATAGTCAAAAATCGCAACTTCATAGTGGGCTGCTATAAGTCTTCTTACAATCATATCGTAAATTTTCTTTTCATCACCTGATAGTCTGCTTGGATTTGTAACTTGCTCTGTCGGAATAATTGCATAGTGATCTGTTACTTTCTTTTCATTCACATAACGCTTATTGTTCATAATCGATTCAACCGGAGCTGGTAATAAACCTTTATATTCATCAAATTGACTTAACTTCTGTAAAATATCAGGGAATGTCGCTGCTTCACCTTGGGTCACATAGTTGGAATCCGAACGAGGATAAGAAACAATCCCTTTTTGATATAGTGCTTGCGTTATATCAAGCGTCTTTTTCGGTGAAAACTTAAATGCTTTATTTGCCGTTGCTTGTAGTGATGATAAGTTAAATAAAAGCGGCGGCTGAAACTCTTTACGCTCCGTTTTCATCTCTTTTACTACAGCCGGTTTACCTTGGCAAAATGCCGCAATTTTATTCGCCATATCAGGGTCTTTTAAGCGGGATTCACTATCCTTCTCCCATTTCCCCTCATACTTCTTTCCTTCTATATTAAAGGTTGCGAACACTTCCCAGAACGGCTCTGACTTAAAGTTTTCTATTTCTTTTTCACGCTTTACGATTAACGCGAGTGTCGGTGTTTGTACACGACCAGCTGAAAATACATCATTCATTCCTTTTTTCTTTAACAAAATACTAAACACACGTGATGCATTCATACCAACGACCCAATCCGCACATGACCTTGTATACGCCTCATAGTACGTATTGATTGTATCTGATTCGTCAAGCAAGTTTTTAAATCCTTGGTAAATAGCTTGCTTCGTTAAAGAGGAAATCCAAAGACGCTTCATCGGCTTTTGTACGTTACAAAGATTAATAATGTTTCGTACAATTAATTCCCCTTCGCGCCCAGCATCGCCCGCATGAATAATTTCTGTCACCCCAGGATTATGTAACAGCTGTTTCACAACGTTAAACTGTTTATACTTCGACTTTGTTACTTCAAATTGAAATCGTTCAGGAATCATCGGTAACGTATGAAGTGACCATTTTTTCCACTCTGCGTGATAATGTTCTGGATTACATAACTGCGTCAAATGACCAATTGCCCATGTACAGTACGCTCCATTTGGAAATAACTCATTCGCTTCTACTTCTAAATATCCATCTTTCCGGCGATATTTAAATTGTGAAACAAGAGCCAAACCTTGATCTGGTTTCTCGGCAATAATTAATTTCATTTTATAACTCCCTATCTGTATTCCAGTGTTACTTTCATTGTCTATCTGTTTATAAGCGATGATAAAACAACAATCTTATTTATCATTCGCGGGTTACCCCGAGTAATGGGATAACTATAATATTATACGCTTATTCTTTATTGCTTCACAATAGAAACTCATCATATAACAATTTCTTTCACATGCTCACAAATAAAAAAGGAGCTCAAAAAAATCAAGCGCCTACTTGCTTACATTTATTAAATTGTGCAGATAATTTGCAGATATAAATAAGCATAAGAACTCTCCATATGAACATATGATGAAATGAATGATAGGACAGGGAGGTATCATAATGTTCGCTTACACATTAACAGCCTTAACACTTTGTTGTATCTCGATTCTTATTACATCATATATGTCTAAACATAAGGGTACCCTAATGGAGTATATGGTATTTATTATGTCTTTTAGTATGAGTATCGGTTTAAGTATCGGTTTTTATTTCGGTATTCTTTTTAAAGGAGAATTACTCTATTCTACTTTGCTTGCTATATTAATTAGTGGTTGTATCGGTTTTTTAGTTGGTCTACGTTTTCACCTGTACACTGCTTTAGAAGGAATGTTCTCTGGATTAATGGCAAGTATGATGGGAGCAATGATTACAGAAATGCTAAATGCTCAACAAGCTCATAGTATACTGTTCATTAGTCTTTTACTTACTATAACGATAACTATGTCATGTATGATTCAGCTTTTATCAGAAATCTTTTCTGCTTTTATTCAACGGCGTTTTTTGTTATTACTTTCAATTAGTGTGGTAATTATCATTGTCGTATTCGTGACATTCCCAGATCATACTCCCCCATCTTCATCCGGGCATAATCAACATATACATTGACATTTGGAATATAATTGACTTTATAAATTGAAGATGCTTTTCGAAGAAATATCGCGGTTTCAAATGAACAAAATAAAAAGACGCTCAAACTTGAGCGTCTTTCCCAATCGTTATTTCGTAACAACCTCATCTTCTTTTACATGTACATTATTTTCTCTCATAAACTCTTCAATCTCTTCCACTTCTCTAATGATATCTTTTGACAAGTTTTCGTATCCGTCTTTCGTTACAAGAATATCATCTTCAATACGAATACCAATTGATTCTTCTTCAATATAAAGACCAGGTTCAATTGTAATAACCATACCTTCTTCTAAAACTCTATCTTTGTATGTCCCTACATCGTGCGTATCTAAACCAAGGAAATGACTGACACCATGATAATAATATTTAGAAAGCTCTTCGTCTTCTTGAATTAAACCAACCGCTTTACACCCTTCTGCAAGTACTTTTTTAGCATGCTCATTTAATGCAGCGAACTTTAAGCCTGGTTTAATAATCTCTGTTGTTTCTTTCAATGCTTTTAATACAATATTATAAATTTGTTTTTGGCGACTAGAGAATGTTCCATTTGCCGGGAATGTATAACTAATATCAGCGTTATAGTAGTCTTTTTGAGCACCTAAATCTAGTAATACTAAGTCACCATTTTGAATTTGTGCATCATTATCTTCATAATGAAGAACTGTAGCATTTTTCCCACTCGCCAAAATTGTATTGAACGCATGATGCTTAATGCCAGATGACTTCAGTGTGAAATCAAACTGGGCTTCTAATTCATATTCCATCATGTTTGCTTTTGCATGCTTAAGTACGTTGTAAATACCGTCTTTCGTTACAGCAATCGCTTCTTTCATAATTTCAATTTCTTCTTCTGTTTTAAACACTCGTAATTCACAAATATTTGGATATACATTACTAATTGTTACGTGCGGGTATTGTTCTCTTACATGTTTAGCAAACGCTAATGTTTTTGTCTCTGTACCATTCCACTCACGACGCTCTAAATCTAAAAATAGATGCTTCACATTTTCTGTAAAAAATATATTTGACATTGTCTTTTCAAAGCTATCTAAATATACAACTTTCTTTATACCTGAAATTTTCTCTGCCTCTTCGCTAGAAACTGTTTTACCGACCCACTTTTCCATTACTGGATCTGACTTTTCAATGAATAGTGTTTCTTCAACACTCTTTCCAATTTTCTTCAACATGAAAATAACATTTGGTTCATCGATTCCTGTTACATAATAAAAATTCCGATTCGGCACAAACTTATAATGTGCATCCGCTGACATATGAGGTGCTTGTCCAGCAAATAAAATTGTAATTGATTCATCTGGTAATGTGTTTACTAATCGTTCTCTATTTTGAGCAAAAAATGTTGATTTCATAATAATCCCCCTAGCGTTCTATGTATGATTAAAAAAATAATTATCTAATCAATTCATTTTATTATTGTTACAATTTTTCGTCAATTTTTAACCTTTTTAGATGTTGTTGACATAATTAAAATTAAACGACTATATATTAGTAAGTAACTAATATTATTAAATCCAACTAGAGGTGAAACAAATGAAAAACATTTTATTCCGTATTAACGAATTATCAAAAAAAGAAAAAGTATCTGGATTAACAGTTGATGAAAAACAAGAACAACAAATGTTGCGTCAAAACTATACACAAACATTTCGTGGAAGCTTAGATTCCATTTTATTAAACACAAAAATTGTTGATCAAAATGGTCTTAACGTGACACCAGCTGCATTACAAGATGCTCAAATACGTTTAAAATTAAGCAAATGAGTTCTACGCTAAAGAATTTCAATAAAACATAAAAAGAGCTGGATTTCCTATATAGAAATTCCAGCTCTTTTTATTGTCTTTTCTAATTTAGTAAACGAACGATACATCGTAATTCTCCACGACACAATCATCGCAAATGCGAGTAAGAAAAACATTCCACTTAACTCCGCTAAATCAATTGATTGACTTAAATATGATTTCATTACTACTCGCACTGCTAATAATCCAACTAAAATAAATATGAATGCTTTTGACGGTTTCATATATATATGTTCATTTCTTATTTCAAACTTCGTTGTTTTAATAAGAAATATAGAGAAAATAAGTCCTATACTAATCGCCTCTACTATTTCTAACGATGTTAATCGAAACGCTGGTAAGAAGTACATCATTGCGCCAGTACTCATAAAAATTGGCGGCAATATTATTTTCTTTTTCGTTACCGGCTTTTTCGCTGCTTTCAAGCGAAGAAACATTACCCCAACAGCCATACAAACTGCTACAATACTTGATAAAAGTGCTATCATCCTCTTCACTCCTATCTATTTAACAGACTTTTTGAGCAAAATCATAAACCAAACGAGCCCGATACTTATAATAACGTGACCTAATCCAGCCATATGGCTTAAACCGTTAAAGTCAGTTCCATTTACTTGTAGAAGACCTCTCCATAGCATTGTAGCAATAGTAAAGATTACTCCTACATTATAAACAACAAACCATGCACAAAAGCTCTTTGATTCTTGCATTTGAAACACTTTAAATAAAGCGAAAGCAATTAAAAAGAATACGAAACCGAGCACTAATACATGTGTATGCACCAATTGCAACATTGTGGACCCTTTAATCCCTTGTGCTTTCGAGTATTCTCTTGCAAATACTCCTGATAATAAACCGATAATTAAGTAAATGAATGCTGCATTATATAATTTCTTCATTCTATTCCTCCTGCTGTAAACTTTCCATATTCGCTGCAATCATTTTACGCAAAGTTTATGAACGGAATATGAACAAAATATTACATTCAATATTTAAATATAAAAAAACATTCCACAATTCATATTTGTGGAATGTTTTTTCAACTTATTTTAAATCTTCTATTGAGAAAGCACCTGGCAGTAACTGCTCAACAGTTACTTCTTTTTCATCGCCTTTTACATTCGTTAATAATACAGGCATTTTCGGATCACAGAATTCAGCGATTACTTGTCTACAAGCACCACACGGTGAAATCGGTCCGTCCGTTTCTCCTGTAATAACTAAGTAACTAAAGTCGCGCTCACCTTCTGATACTGCTTTAAAGATCGCTGTTCTTTCTGCGCAGTTACATAAGCCATAAGAAGCATTTTCTATATTACAACCAGTATAGATTTTACCTTCTTTCGTAACTAACGCTGCACCAACAGGAAATTTTGAATACGGAATATATGCTTTTTCTAACATCTTATTTGCTTCTTCAATATATTTTTTCTTATCCATATTATTTCCCCCTCAAAGTAAGTGTAATGATGATTAGTCAGTAATAACTGTATGCACTAATTTAGGAGCCTCTGCTGTTTCAGCGATAGAAATGTTCTCATAAATTTTAGCTTTTACATCTTCTACATTTTCGCGATTTGCATAGATTGTTACGAATGGCTCGCCTTCTTTTACTGCATCGCCCACTTTTTTACGTAACATTAGTCCTACCGCTAAATCAATTTCGTCTTCTTTCGTTGCACGGCCAGCACCAAGTAGCATAGCTGCGATACCGATTTCATCTGCAACAATGTTATAAATAACACCTGAAGTTTTTGCAGGTACATCAATTACATACTTCGCTTGTGGCATTTTTTCTGGATTGTCTACAATTGAGCTATCTCCGCCTTGATTGCTTAAGAACTCTTTAAACTTCTCAGTTGCTTTTCCGTTCTTCATCACTTCAATTAACATTTCACGAGCTTCTTCTAATGTATTTGCTTTTTTCGCAAGTACGACCATCTGACTTCCTAATACGAGTACTAATTCTGTTAAATCTTCTGGACCTTCACCTTTTAACGTATCAATCGCTTCTTTCACTTCTAGAGCGTTACCAATTGCAAAACCAAGTGGTTGTGACATATCTGAAATAACAGCCATCGTTTGACGTCCTACATTATTTCCGATACGTACCATTGCATGTGCTAATTCTTTTGCATCTTCTTCTGTTTTCATAAATGCGCCAGCACCTGTTTTCACATCAAGTACGATTGCGTCAGCACCAGCTGCAATTTTTTTACTCATAATTGAACTTGCGATTAAAGGAATTGAGTTAACCGTTCCTGTTACATCGCGTAATGCATAAATCTTTTTGTCTGCAGGTGTTAAGTTTCCTGTTTGCCCAATAACAGCTACTTTGTCACGGTTTACAATATCAATGAACTGCTCTTTCGTAATTTCAACGTGGAATCCTTCTACCGCTTCTAATTTATCAATTGTTCCGCCCGTATGTCCTAAACCACGACCAGACATTTTTGCTACTGGTACATCTAAAGCAGCTACTAATGGTCCTAGTACTAATGTTGTTGTATCACCAACACCGCCAGTTGAATGTTTGTCTACTTTAATTCCTTCAATTGCTGATAAGTCGATTGTTTCTCCGGACTCCACCATTGCCATCGTTAAATCTGCACGTTCGCGATCTGTCATATCTTTAAAGAAGATTGCCATTGCAAGTGCACTTACTTGATAATCAGGTATACTTCCGTCTGTATATCCATTAATAAAGAATTTGATTTCTTCAGTCGTTAATTCTTTACCGTCACGTTTTTTCGCAATAATATCTACCATTCTCATTACAATCACCATTCCTTTTTATATGATATGAATCTATTAAAATAATAAGCCTACGATTGTTGCTGATAAGAAACTTACTAATGTTGCACCGAAAAGTAATTTCAAACCAAATCTTGCGACTACATTCCCTTGCTTTTCATTTAAGCTCTTAACCGCTCCTGCAATAATTCCAATTGAAGAGAAGTTTGCAAATGAAACTAAGAATACAGATATAATCGCTGTCGTTCTATCTGAGAAATTAAAGTTTCCTTGTGCTAAATCTGTCATAGCGACAAATTCATTCGATACTAATTTTGTTGCCATAATATTTCCGGCATTAACAGCTTCATGCCAAGGTACACCCATAATAAATGCAAATGGCGCAAATACATAACCAAGAATTTCTTGGAATGAAATACCGATTACACCTTTAAATACGGCATTAATGAATGCGATAAGAGCAACGAAACCAATTAACATAGCTGCTACTGTAATCGCAACTTTAAATCCGTCTATAATATATTCTCCTAATACTTCAAAGAAAGTCTTTTTCTCTTCCTCTTGTACTTCTAACATATCTTCTTCTTCAGTAACTTCATAAGGGTTAATGATAGAAGCGATAATAAAGCCACCGAATAAGTTAAGCACTAAAGCGGTTACAACATATTGCGGTTTTAATAACACCATATACGATCCAACGATAGACATTGAAACGGTAGACATTGCAGATGCACATAATGTATACATTCTTTTCTCTGGCAATAATCCTAGTTGTTTCTTAACTGAAATAAACACTTCAGATTGTCCTAAAATTGCAGAAGCAACAGCGTTATATGATTCTAGTTTCCCCATTCCATTTACTTTACTTAATGCTAAACCGATAGATTTTACGATAATAGGTAACACTTTAATGTGTTGCAAAATACCGATTAAAGCTGAGATAAATACGATTGGCATTAATACACTTAAAAAGAACGAAAACTCTTTTTGATTTACTAATCCACCAAATACGAAATTCACACCGTCAGCGGCATATTTTAATAGCTCTCCAAAACCATCTGCTATTCCGCTAATTAATATATTCCCTATACTTGTATTTAATAATAAAAACCCCAAAATGAATTGTAATATAACCATCGTTATGATTGGGCGATATTTGACTTTTTTTCTATCATTACTAGCAAGCCAAGCGATACCTAAAATCAATACGAGGCCAAAAATACCAATTAAGTATTTCATAAGCCGTCTCCTCCCATTCGTATCCGCTTACATTCTTTTCAATTGTTAAAGCAATAGATACACTTTACTTTGTGTATCTATTGCTTTTGACATCATTAATGATTAGTAGTTATCTGTAGCACCTTTTGCATCATTTAATACGATTGCAACACTAGCACTTGCTCCAACGCGAGAAGCTCCAGCAGCTACCATTTTTTCTGCATCTTCACGTGTACGAACGCCACCAGATGCTTTTACACCAACGTTTGGTCCAACTGTTTTACGCATTAATGCGATATCTTCAGCAGTGGCTCCGCCAGTTGAGAATCCAGTTGAAGTTTTTACGAAATCAGCACCAGCTTTTACTGATAATTCACAAGCGCGTACTTTCTCTTCATCTGTTAATAGGCAAGTTTCAATGATTACTTTTACAAGAGCTTTTCCTTTTGCTGCTTGTACTACTTCATAAATGTCTTTTTCAACAAGTTCGTTATCGCCATCTTTTAAAGCGCCTATGTTGATTACCATATCAACTTCAGTTGCACCTTTTGCAATCGCATCTTTTGTTTCAAATGCTTTTGTTTCAGTCGTGCTTGCTCCTAATGGGAAACCGATTACAGTACAAACATCTACATCATGTCCAGCTAATTCTTCAGCAGCTAGCTTTACCCATGTAGGATTAATACAAACAGAAGCGAATTTATATTCCTTTGCTTCTTCGATTACTTTCATAACATCTTCTTTAGTAGTATTAGCTTTTAAAATTGTATGGTCAATTAACTTTGCAATGTTCATTATCTTCACTCCTCATATCTTTTAACAACTTCATTCTAACCCTTAGTTGAACAAATGTAAATACACTTTTGAAATTTTGTTCATTCTTTTCAAAAAGGATTTTCCCTGTAGTAAGTAAAGCTCATTTTAACTAAGAAACGCTTACTATTTAAAATCCAAACTTTTCTATTAACAATGGTAGTATGTATCTCAATATCCATAATTATTTTTTAAAAAGGATATTTGTGTTCCAAAAAGGACTTCTATACTTCATACATAACGAAATAAAAGGCTTTCTCAAAATTAATATCTTGAGAAAGCCTTTTATTTTTAACCTTTTTGATAATGCAACAATTCTTTAGCCGTATGTTGATCGATAATTAATACATTTGCATACCCACCACGTAACGCACCATCAATTGCTTTTATTTTTCTATTACCACCTGCAACTAAAATAGAGCGTTTCTTTAATTTCAGTTCCTCTAGCTCAATTCCAATTGTACGCTTATTAATTTCTTCGCTACTAATATTTCCGTCTCCATCAAAGAAACGTGAACAAATGTCACCGACCGATTGTTTTTTGAGTAAATTTGTTTCATCCTTATCGAAATAACCTAATCGAAATAATAGCGCTTCGTCTCGCACTGTTCCTACAGTAAAAATTGCAATATTCGCTTGTTTTCCCATTTCGATAATGTGATGAATATGTCGATCCTGCTCTACTAATTCTTTTGTAACTGCATTATCAAATATAACTGGAAGAGGTAGATTTCTAGGCGTCGTTTGAAAAGCATCTGCAAATAAAGCTATCGTCTCATTCGCATATGTATTTACACTCGAATGACTAATACCACCTTTTAGCTGGACAACTTCTACACCTTTTACATGTTGCGGTACGATTTTTCTAGCGATTTCATACATCGTCATTCCCCAGCTTACACCAACGATATCACCATTTTTAACCGTCTTTTCCATATACTCAGCAGCATATTTACTTATATACTCTGTAATCGTTGCATATTCTGGAACAGGTGAAAATACGACATGCGCCTCTAACAAGTTGTACTTTTCTTTCAGTAAATTTCCAACGTTATCTAAATCAGCAAATGGATCAGCTATACTAATTTGGACAAATCCTTTTTCTTTCGCGTATTTTAATAATCTAGAGATCGTCGGTCTTGAAATATTTAATTTATTAGCAATTTCTTGCTGACTATAATCTGATTGATAATATAATCTTGCAACTTCGACACTTAATTGTTGTTTATCTTTATCCATAGTAACTCATTACAAATCCCTTCCTGTATTTCCCTTTCGTTACAAGCATTATACAGCTTTATGCAAAAAAATTCGACTATCGAATTTTATCTAACTGAACTTCTATTCTACGTATTATATACAATGAAACCTTATTGTGTAGATTTACAAACTCAATATAGAAACACTTACAACATATAAATCAGTTTATATGTAATTCATTCTTTATTGCTTTTTCTGTATTAACGATAACAAAGCCGTTCAATAAGAAACATGAAACATCATCTAAAAAGCTCCCTTTGCTAAAGTCTATTCAAATACCCCTCATAAACAGAAGATACATTTTATGAAGGGTATATATTCAATTTAAATTTATAAAAATCGTATGGAAACAATGCAAGTTCTCACTTATTTAGAATAAGAGAAAAGATGATGTTTTATTTGTTCAATAAAATAATGATGGTGTATATTATCGTTAGATACGCGACTTGCCATAATAGCCCCCTCCATTGAAGATGAAAGAAAAGAAGCGAGTGATATAATATCTATATCTTCTTTAAGCTCTTGTTTCTCTATTCCTTCCTTTATGAGAGAGGCCATTAACATTACTGTATTATCATAACCTTTTGCTGCTGCTTTTTGTAATTCTGGAAATACTCCAGTACTTTCGATTGCGCTATTAAGTAATGGACAGCCTCCAGCAATAGGAGGATTATTAGCTGCATCTTGATATACAAGGAAAATTGCAAGAATTTTATCGATTGCTGTCTTTTTATTTTCCATTGCTTTATGAAAATGACTCCACATAATCTCACCACTTTTGTCGTAGGCAGCAAGGACAATTTCTTCTTTACTTTTAAATCTACGATAAATAGATCCTTTAGGCAGTTCAGTAGCTGTCATTATATCCTGGATGGATGTGCGAGTTATCCCATTAGTATTAAATAAATATAAAGATGTTTCAATAATTTTTTCTTTTACCTTATCAACTTTAGTCATGCTTTGTAATCCTCCTAATAAAAACGAGCTTAATATCCCAAATAATTTTTTATTGTAATTATAAATAAGTTTGGTACAGAAATATAGTATCACTCCTACCTTGTGGAAACCTCAAACAATACAGTTTGAAAAGAGGTTAGTCAAATTTCATTATCTATATCATCCGAATGAACTTTCTGTCAAAAGAAACATGACCAATTGTTTAATTCGGTCATGTTATACAACTAATTTTACCTAAAATCGTAGAACATGTAAAAATTATATAGTTAATTTTAGTGTATAGACATATGACTATTATATAGTTTTTATTAATATGTTTAGCTAAAGGGTTTAAACTACTCTCACTCTCACTTCATTCTATTGAAAGGTTAATCATTAATGATTACTGGAATTAAATTGCAACAAAGCAACTGAGATATAAATATATTTGCTTTTTTACTATTTTGATTTTGTTAATACTTTGGAAAAAGGGTTTAAAAAACTAAAAACTTATAGTATCATTAGATTCCGGACCGAACCGTCCGGTTTAAAATCTTATATAAATAAAGGAGAACGTTATGCAGAAAGAAAAATTAAAGATTATAAGTAATTTAATTATGGGGGCAATAAAGTGAACTTTATAAAAATGAACAAAAAAGAAATTATTATGCTAATAATTTATACACTGTTTGCACTACTTCAAATTGGTTTGTTCCTATTATTTGGCATATCACTTTTAACTAACAGCAATATAGTTGAATCAGAATTTGCTCTTAGTGCCATCGGTTTGACTATACCTGCTATTGTGGGAATAATTTTCTTTAGGAAAGAAATTATTGAAAGCTTTACTTATTTCAAAGAGAAGACAATTCTAAAAATAGTAAGTATTCCTATGGTAGTTTTATTTACGGTAATTGTGGAACAGATTGTTATGCGTTTTCTAGCAACTGGTCAGCCAGAGAACCAAGAACAGCTCCTTGAAACGGGTACGGAGATACCTCTTATATTTACATTACTTGTATTTGGTATTCTAGGTCCAATGCTTGAAGAAATTGTATTTCGTCATATAATATTAAATCGTTTTTCGCATTACATTGGTACTGCAATTGCATCTATCATTTCGATTATAATTTTTACAGTTCTTCATACGAACCAGCTTTCGGATATTGCTATTTATTTACCTGGCTCGGTGATACTTACTGCGGCTTATCTTATTTCTAAGAGATCCATTGCATATGTTATGGCAATACATATGTTAAACAATTGCATTACTTTCATTCTAAACTAGACTTGTTCCTGTTGCAGAGTTAAAAAATTTGAAATAAATATTAATAAACAGGGATTACAAGTTAGATAGCGACTAATGATTTGTGTAATTCCTTGCACTTCAAAAAACCACAGTTTGGATGTAAACTGTGGTTTTTTTACATCTTTATTTTTGGAAAAATAATCTAACTCCAAATACTAATAGTACTGTGCCCGTAATCCCCTCCATTATACGGTTCACTCGTTCTTTTCTTAAAAAAGTTCTTAATTGACGTATGAGTGAGATATAAAACAAATACCATATTGCGGTCAAAGTCGTAAATGTGAGCCCTAACAAAAGAAATTGGAGGAAATGATTTTGATTACTCACAATAAATTGGGGTAGAAAACTAAGGAAAAACACAGCCGTTTTTGGGTTTAAAATTGCCGTAGTAAACCCTTGTCTAAAACTTTTCATCGCTCCAATATCCTTAGAGTCCATTTCTACTGAACCTGACATATCTTCTTTTTTATGTAAAGCATTTTTAATTGACTTTACAGCTAAGAAAATCAAATAAAAAGCCCCAGCATATTTTATAAATATAAATAACATAGAGAATTTCATTAGGATGGCAGAGAGTCCTAGCGTAGCCATTATTGTATGAATCATCATTCCAGATATCGTTCCTAAAACAGTCTTCATCCCACCATTTTTGCCATGCGAGATAGTATTTTTTGTAACTAGTGCAAAACCAGGACCAGGCATTATTATGATTAGCATTGCTGTAAGGATAAATAACAAATAATTTTCCATGTTCTAGTATTTCCTTTCCAATTTTTAATTTTGCTTACAGTATAGCTTTTTTCATTAAAACATTACATATAAAAGGCTTGATTAGAAATTTATCTAGGTTATTAGTATCAATTTGACTAAATATTACCCCAAAGCCTCATGGATAAAACACATGAAAACTTATATATAAAATTACAAGTTCAACTCTCACAAAAAACAAGATAAAAAAATAAACAGCAGAACTAGTCCACTGTTTACTTTGCCACACCTTCATGTAATTTTTCTGTATAATCCTTTACATCTTTCCAGCTATCTTTCGCTGTACGTAAATCTTCTTTTATAAACGTAAACTCTTCCGGACTAATTCCTTTTACGTTTTGTAGTAAATTATTGTATTTTGCACCTACTGTATACCATTGATTTGATATGTTTTGTAGTGCTGTAATTGCTGCATCGATCGTTTCAGTCATATTTGTTGTTTTATTTTTTACATCCGTTAAAATTGCGACTTCTGCTTGTGCTCCTGAAATTCTATCTTTTAAATTGGCGATTTCTCTTTCTGCATTTGCGATATCTTTTTTCGCAACCGCAATCATCGGCCCGCCAGCAAGACATGTTATTAGCGCTACGCAAAGTACGCCACCAGCAATGACCATATCATTACTCTTTTTAATCGAATCGTTATATGTATTTATTTGTTGCTCTAGAGCTGGAATACCAGCATTCGTACTTGCCAATATCGATGTTAACTGATTTGTATCCTCTTTGAAACTATTTGTATCTTTCGCCATTCTATCGCGAAAAGCTTTCAAATTCCCTAATAATCCATCTACCTCATTTTGATTCTTTACAATATCCGCATACAACTTTTCTAAATCCGCTTTTAATTTTCCGCTATCCTTTTGATCAATCGCTATTAACATGTCATTATAATACGATTGAAAAGTATTATTGTAATTTATAATATTTTGATCCGTTTTCATAATTTGAGGCTTCATATTATTTAACCAATATGTTGCATTAATTTTTGCATCTCTTTGATGCTGAATCATATTCCCTTTAAATTCACTATTAATCGAACTTATTTTACTTAAATCCGTCTCTTGTTGATTTTGAATTAATTTTGCATATGAATCCATTGCAAATATACTCGATGTCGTTTGTGCCATTACATCTTGGAATCCAGCTGGTCCAAGGGAATAGTTTTTCACATTTTCTTGTAGCACCTTTACATTTTGTTCTGCTGCAAAAGGATATAAAGGAAATGCGTTACTCGTTGCCACCCCAGCAATCATTACCGCTAAAAGACATTTTTTATAAAATCTTTTCTGCATATTTTTCACCTATTCTCTTTATAAGGATATCAAAAGCTCCTGCTCACAACTGAACAGGAGCTTCAAATCATTCATCAACACTTAACGCTCTAACGATTCGTATTCAATTATGCTTTTTTCGTATCTACTACTTTAATATCTTCAGCATAAATCTTTTCTGCATAGTCTTTAATATTTTTCCAGCTATCTTTCGCAATGTTTAAATCTTCTTTAATGAAAACAAGGTCGTTTGGACTAATTGAATCCACATTTTGAAGTAAAGAATTGTATTTTGATCCCATTGTATACCATTGGTTTGAAATGTTTTGCAACGCTGTAATTGCAGTATCAATTGTATTTGTTAAATACTCGGTTTGTGTTTTAATATTCGTTAACCCAGCTACTTCTAATTGAGCAGTTGTAACTTGTCCTGTTATTTTTTGAATTTCAGCTTGTGCATTATCAAGTTCTTTCTTCGCTAATACGATACCAGCTGTACCACCGCCTACAGCCGCTGCGCCTCCCGCAATTAATGCTACCCCTAGTGGTGTTCCTGCACCTGTAGCAATAACTACTGCACCACCGATAATTGCAATTGGCCCTAGAGCTGTCGCAACAGATGAACCGATAATAATTGCATTATATTTACTAATCGCTTCATTGTACGTTGTAATCTGATTTTGCAATAGCGGAATCCCTGCATCTTGACTAGCTAAAATAGATGTGATTTGATTTGCATCACCCTTGAAGTTTTGCGTATCCGACGTCATTTTATTTCGAAATTTTTTCAAGTCTTCTACTAACTGATCCACTTGCGCTTTATTTTCATTAATACTACTTGATAATCTAGTTAAACCTTTCGTAAGAGTCGCTTTATCTTTTGCATCTACCGCAGCAACTAAAGTATCATAATAGTTTTGGAATTTCGTATTGTAGTTAATGATATTTTGATTCGTTGAAATAAGCTGTGGCTTCAATACATCTAACCATTGCTTCGCATTTCCTCTAGCTGTATCCTGGTGCTGAATCACTTTCCCTTTTAAAGCCGCATCAACAGATGATACATTTCCAAAGTTAACATTACCTTGTTTAATAATTGTTAAAGCGTACAGATCCATTACTAAAGCGTTTGAACCTGTTCTTTCCATTGCATCTTTTAAGCCTTCTGGTCCTAATGAGTATTCCTCATAGTCATTATAAGCTTTTGCTACCGCATGAACTGGAGCTTGTTTCACTGTACTTTCAGCTGCATACGTATGGGCTGGCATAATGTTTCCTGCTGCAAATACTGCCATAAGTGCTGATAGAGCCATTACTTTATAAGGTTTTTTTGTCATTTTTCTTCTCTCCCTATATCGTTACTTATTTTTAATGTACTTCAACGTTTGTAACGTAATCTTCAAATTGATTTGTTTGCTTATTCATTTCATCACTTACTTTTTTAATTTGATTGAAATGTTTTTGAAGTAAACTACTATCTGTATATGTGCCTTCTTCAACATTCTTTTGAATTTGGATCATATTATTGTTTAGAACTTTCCAATCTGTTAATAACGTTTCTAAAGTTGTAATTTGACGATCGATTAATTCTGTAAAACTACTTACTTGATCTTCAACGAATGTAATTTGTGTCGCCTCTGCTTCAGTTTGTGATAACCTTTGAATAAGTGGTAGTAGCTCTTTTTGCTTTTGCTGAATGCGAAGAGCGGCTTCTCTTGTTTGACTATCGGCAGCATTTACAATTTCATTACTTAAAGTACCGATAGAAACAAAATCGATTGTTTTCGTTTGTGCAGTTTGATTTGTGATTGTAAATACTTGTTTACCGATATTAATAGAACCTTTAATGATTTCTTGAGGTCTATTCAAAATAGTAGTTAGTTCAGCTTGAATTTCCCCTTGAATTCTTTTAATATCTTCTCTTAATTTCACAATATCTCCACTTGATCCTTGCAGTGTTTTTATTGCTTCATCAGCTTTAATTGATAAGTTGTTACTATCTTTGTCCAATACCGTTTTAAATCGATTTAACTCTAATAAGTCTTGCTCCATACTCTCTTGGATATTTTGTACTTGCAATTGTAGTTTTCCATATGCATTTGTAAAATCTGCTTTTGATTGTTCATCCTCATTTACGTTCCCTGCTAGTTCATAGAGCTTACTGTAATAACTATTAAATCTAGTACTATATCTCATCATCTCTTGATTTAAGTCAATTAGCTTCGGATTATATTCATCAATCCACTCTCTTACATTTGCCTTTGCAAACTTTTGATGATTCGTCAAACTACTCATCGCATTCACCTTAATATCTGGCTGTTGTAAAATAACTAGTCCGTATGCTTGTATTAGCGGTGACTGTGATCCTAACATTCTAATTGAATTGGATAATGTATTTGGAGCAATTACATTTTGTGCATATACTGTTTTCACTTCTATTTGCCCCTCCTTAGCGTAAGCGCTTACAGGAATGAAGCAACTCGTAGATACTGCTGTAACCAATAACCCTGTAATTAAAGTCTTTTTCACTTTAACTCCTCCTATGTATTAGCAACTATTACTATCGCATTTTATTATTCTATTTTCTTGCCCATAATTTGAGATGGTTAAAATAGAGAACGTTCTCACCGCGATTCACGCACGAACCATCTCTCCCCAATTTTATTGCTACAGTACTTACTTATCGTTATAAAACTTTTCATATGTGGTTAGTATGAATAACATTGCATGAATTTTCTATTTCATCTTATTTCCCACATTGATACAGTGAATATATTACATAAAAATATTATTCATTTTAAACTAATTCACATACATAAATATGAAATTCCATTTTGTTTTCATATAAGTTTTGTACTGTAAGGTCATTTAAACACAGCTATTTATATAACGTAAAGAAGTATTTTCATTCCCTTTATTTTCAAGCCTTCATGTCCTTATTTCAAAATATAATCCGATTCACTTTATCGATTGAAATATCTACATATCACAACAGAAAACACTACTTGCAAATAACCGACGAAATTATATTAATATAACTTTTAACCCCGTATGCAATTATGCATAGCATATACACAAAAAGGATAGCTTCATTTTCGCGAAGCTATCCTTAAAAAATTTCCTTATTTTTTCAAATGATATGGAACTGTCGTAATAACAACATTTCTTTTATAGAGTAAATACGCACGAATGAGTAAACTAGACTGATTATGAAGAATGTTATGCCAACCTTTTTTCGGAATGAATTGTGGTATAACGACCGTAACTCGGTAATTTGATTCACTCGCTTTATACTGTACTGTATCAATGAACTTTGTTAGCGGTTGAATAATACTTCTATAATGAGAATGTAAAGTAACAAGCCTTACTTCAGGTTGCCACTTCTTCCATTTCTCTTCAAATTTCTTTTCCTCTTCTCTGTCAAAAGCGACATATACAGCAATAACTTGATCTGCTGAAAGAGACTTTGCATAGTTCAATGAATTTTCTACTACATGTGTCATACCAGCTACTGGAACGACAATTACATTTCCTTCAATCGGAACAATCCGTTCACAAGTTTTTAAACTTAGTTGGTCTCCTACTGCATCATAATGCTTCTTAATTCGGTGGAATAAGAAGATAATTACAGGTAAGAAAATAAGGATTGACCAAACTTGTGCAAATTTAGTTAAAAAGAACATACTCATTACGATAAAACTAATGACTGCACCAATTAAATTGACCGTTAATCGTAAAGCCCATCCTTCCGGTTTTTCACGAAGCCATTTTAATACCATACCACTTTGAGAAAGGGTAAATGGAATAAATACACCTACTGCATATAACGGAATTAAATGCTCTGTTTGCCCTTGGAAAGCTACAATTAAAATAATCGATGCGATTCCAAGTATAATAATTCCATTTGAGTAACCTAGGCGGTCTCCTCTAATCGTAAACATTCTTGGTATAAACTTATCTTTTGCAAGGTTTACTGCTAATAACGGAAACGCAGAATATCCTGTGTTAGCAGCAAGGATTAATATTAAAGCTGTTGTACCTTGTATGAAATAGTACATGAAATTACGTCCAAATGTTTGTTCAGCAATTTGTGAAACAACTGTTACTTCTTTACTTGGAGAAATTCCGTAATAATAAGCTAAGAACACAATTCCTGAAAATAAAACTGCAAGTAATGCACCCATTGCAAGCAATGTTTTCGCTGCATTGTTAGGTGCTGGATCTTTAAAGTTTGGAATTGCGTTTGAAATTGCTTCAACACCTGTTAAAGCAGAACTTCCTGATGCAAATGCTCGTAGCAGTAAAAACAAACTAATCCCAGCAACTGGTGTTCCAATCGGCGTGTGTAAGTTCGGTGACACGTGACCAGTTAAAATATTATAAATCCCTACACCAATTAATATAAATAATGCTAAAACGAATAAATAAACAGGATATGCTAAAACGGAAGCTGATTCCGTTACCCCTCTTAAATTTAAGATGGTAATAAATATAACAAATACAACTGCAATAATCACACTATGTGCATGTAAGCTAGGAAAGGCAGACGTGAGCGCATCTGTACCTGCAGACACACTTACTGCAACAGTTAAAATATAATCGACTAATAAAGATCCTCCAGCAATTAAGCCTGAATTCATCCCTAAATTTTCTTTTGATACAACATACGCTCCTCCGCCGTGCGGATAAGCGAAAATAATTTGGCGATAAGATAAAATAAGGGCTGTCAATAATACTAATACCCCAACAGCTATTGGAATAGAATACCAATAAGCTATCGCTCCAACTCCTGCTAAAGCAATTAAAATCTGCTCTGGACCGTAAGCAACTGATGACAATGCGTCAGAAGATAAAATAGCTAAAGCTTTCGTTTTATTAAGCTTTTGTTCTCCAAGCTCCGTTGATTTTAACGGTCTTCCAATTAAAAATCTTTTAATAGATGAAACCAATGCTGTCCACTCTCCAATAATTTTGTACGAACGATTCTGCTTGTTATAGCCAGCAAACTATTTCTTCAGAAAACAAAAAATGTCTACAAGCCATAACGAAATAGACTTGTAGACATTATATTTTTTGTCGCACAAGCTCCACCTTCCTTCTCAATATAACGCTTACGAGGTTAGCTGTCGGATTCGGGCCTTTGAGTAGCCCTACCTTTTTCAAGGATTCACCCCATTGAATTAAGAACTAATCCATAAGAACGGGTCCCCCGTACCATGCGGTTTCAGCGATTTAGAAAATTGAAACTGTGGATTATAATACTCCTTTATTTTCAAAAAGTAAACAAAAATTTTTAATAAGAAAAAAATTAAAATGATTGTGCATAATCCACTGAGAAATATACATAATGAATACTAAAAAATCGATAAAGGAGACCCATATGTCTAAAGAAAAGAAGCCTATTTTTTCCGATTCCTATTTAGATGCAGTAGCAAATGAAATTAATCAGTTATATGGTAAACGTGAACAGGAAATAAATTTGACAGATAGAACAAAAAGAAATAAATAATTTGTCATAAAAAAAGAAAGCAATACACTTATATATTGCTTTCTTTTTTATTTTTTCATACATCTAATTCTATTACAGATCTGTTAAAGATCATCTCTTCATACACCTTTAAATTTTGATATATAGTGCCTAATAATGGTGCCGCTATTGAAAATTGCTCTGCTACATCCAGTAAATATCCTTGCAAGTGCTTCCCTTCAATAAACGAACCCTTTTCCATATCACGTTGCATTGATGACTTCATATCATACGAAATTTTATCAATCGTTTTCATATGTTCCTCGGCAATATTTTCCTTTACGGGAGCTCCTAATACTCTCATGATTTGTACAGATTCCTCAAACACATTACGGATAAAATCACGGCCGCCTTCACTTTCACGGATTGGTCCAATTGGTGCACGCATTAACGTTGTCACACCGGACATTACAGTAATAAATAAATATTTATGCCACATATCTTGCGTAATATTTTCACTTAAAACAAAACTAGATTTCGTACCTGCAAATGCTTTAGAAATATGCTTCACTCTCTCTGAATTTTGAGACTTCATTTCTCCAAACACAAGTCTGTTGGCAGCGCTAGTTTGTACAATTTCTCCTTGATCGTTTAACGTCGTCTCGATAAAGCATAAACCGCCAATTACTTTTTCCTCACCGAATTCTTTTTGTAATAGCGATAAATGGGCGATACCATTTAACAATGGAATGATTACAGTATTTTCGCCAACAAACGGCTTCAAATCTTGAATTGCCTCTTTTAAGTGATACGCTTTTGTTGAAAATAAAATAACATCAAATGGAGAAGTTCTCTCTTCTTTCGTTATTAATTTCGGTTGAAACGAAAAATCCCCGTTAACACTCCGGATTACAAGTCCTCTTTCCTCTAATTGTTTTTTTCGTTTACTACGAACAAGAAATATAACATCTTCTCCCTTTTCGACTAATCTGCCACCAAAAAATCCTCCGACTCCACCAGCGCCTAATACTAAAATCCTCATACAGCATCCCCCTTTTCAAAATACAATTTTATAACTTTTAATATACATAATATTATACATGTCCTCTGCTAAATAAGCTGAATTTTCACTCTTAACTGGGTATAAAACAGTGGTTATTTTCAAATAAATTTGGGCATGTTGTTTCTATATCATATATGGAAAGGAAACAATGTAGATGGAGGCAATACAAGTAATTGAGGAAAAAGATGTAGCAACAGCTGTATTTCAATTTATATTCCCGTTTTCGTTTAAAGCTGGATATGAACAACAGATGTTCCCTTTCTTACAAAAAAACGATTTTCGTCCTTTTCGGCTCGATCATCTCGATGATGAAAATACATATTATGGGGAGTTTAAAGTTTCACATCAAAATATGGAAGCATACTATCTTTCATTTACCAATAAAATTCTCTTTCCTCACTCAGAGCATCAAAAGGGCTTGCAACGTTATTCAAAGGACCTTAACTTAACTGGACATTTAACAACAAACCTTATTTCAATCCCATTCAAGATACACTCTATTGATGTAACACTTTGTCCTTATGAACTTGGCTTCTTAACAATTCGAACAGAAGTAAACACTGCTCCAAACATGACTTTATCCGAAGCAATCGAATTCGCTGCTCGCTTCCGTGTACTTGAAACTAAAAATGATACAAATGAGACTATTTGTATTGAATGTAACGGAAAAAAGTATTCCCAAGTTGAAAAATTCATTTTTGGTTATTTATTTCATGGCGTAACTGATTTCTTTGAAAAGAAGAGATTAAGAAGTTCATACTTTCAAACCTTCCCTTTCTTCGAAGACCAAAGAATGTACGTCCAAACTTTATTGTCACTAAAAGAAGGAATGGAACTTAATCAAGTGGATGTTTATCGTACTTCTAGTCTTTCCGGATTAACAAGTGATGGTAAGCCATATGTGAGTGCAAATAACCTTCCTTACATTCATGACTATTTAAAAAAACACGCTTACCAGAGATGGGCTCCAAATCGTTATTTCATAATGGAAGAACATATTTTTACATGTGTAACAAATGAAGGAGAACGTGAAATCGCTAAACTTGCTAGTCAAATGTACGGAGAATTTTATTACGCTTTATTATTAAACCTATTTCATAAAATTGTTTTATTAAAAATGGCTAACGCCTATGCTGAGCTAAACATTGAACAAGATACTAATGAAATAGAGAAATTAATTTATTCGATCAATTCGTTCACTGCTAATTATTTTTCTTTAGAATTAGTATCCCAATCACAAAGTGAAGATATTTTCTTTCGTTTAAGAAAACTTTTTAATATTGAGGTTCTATACTCGAACGCGAAACAAAATCTTGATAGTTTGTTTAAATATCAAGAAAATGTCGCCTCTAAAAAAGATAGCCTCTTATTATTAATTTTAACGCTCTACTCTGTAGTGGGCCAAATGTTAGGGTTTACTATGATTGACCTGTTAAGAAACACCGATTCAAACAAGATATCGTCACCTCTTGAATTTTTCGCTCTATTAATTGCGATTAGCGGCATTGTCATTTCACTTATTTTAGGAGCCCAAAGTTTATACCAATGGGGTCTACAGCATAAACGAAGAAAAGCTTGGGTAAAACAAACTGTACTTTCTGCCGTTAAAGAGAAAGAAGATAAAAATTAAAGAAGGTTATTTTCAAATTCTTGGCGCGCTGCAGTAAGTGAAATTTTTATGAGCGATTTTCCGATTATATCGGCGCAACTCGAAATATATCAGCGATTTTTAAGATATATCAGCGCAACTCAAAATATATCAGCGATTTTTTTAATATATCGACTTACCGACAAAAACCGACAAATAACAGGACCGGATAATAAAAAAAGGGTGCTCCAAAATAAAACTTGGAGTACCCCTTTTATTATACGAATTCAGCTTACTTCCCTGCTTCGATTTGCTCTAATGCAGTAGCTACTTGTTCTTCCGTTAATTCATGTTGTATTACGTAGCGGTTACGTGGGCTTACACGACATTCATGAGAACATGCACGTAAATATTTCGCTTCGTTTTCTTCGGAACATAAAATTTTCTTGTTACATTCTGGATTTGAACAGTTTACATAGCGTTCACAAGGTTCACCTGTAAAGTGGTCTTTACCAACGATAACATGTTCTTTTTGGTTTACTGGTACAGCAATACGCTCATCAAACACGTAACATTGTCCATCCCAAAGCTCACCTTGTACTTCTGGATCTTTTCCGTACGTTACAATTCCGCCGTGAAGCTGGCTTACATCTTCATAACCTTCACGAACTAACCAACCAGAGAACTTCTCACAACGAATTCCGCCTGTACAGTACGTTAAAATCTTTTTACCTTCAAGTACTTCTTTATTTTCACGAATCCAATCTGGTAATTCACGGAATGATTCGATATCAGGTTTAATCGCACCTTTGAAGTGACCTAAATCAAATTCATAATCATTTCGCGCATCAATGATAACTGTATCTTCTTGTTTCATTGCTTCATAAAAATCTTTTGGCTCTAAATACTTCCCAGTTATTTCGTGTGGGTTAATGTCATCTTCTAGACGAAGTGTAACTAACTCTGGACGAGGACGTACGTGCATTTTCTTAAATGCATGACCATCAGCTTCATCTATTTTAAATACGATACCGTCAAAACGTGGATCATTATTCATTGCTTCCATGTATTTCTCTGTTTGTTCTACAGTTCCAGAACAAGTTCCGTTAATACCTTCTTTTGCTACAAGAATTCTTCCTTTTAATTCAAGTGAATTACAAAATGCTAAATGCTCTGCCGCGAATTCTTCTGGGTTTTCAATTGTTGTGTACATGTAATATAGTAATACTCTGTATGGTTTTGTAGTTGCCAATGTATTTCTACCACCTATCTAATTTTTTAAATCATGTATAAGTTAACGTTCATATCAAAACATATATAATAAGAAAATGAATTCCATTTTCTTTTCTTTATACTATTTTCTATCAGTTAACAAAAATAAAAAACAAGATTACACATCAAAACACTATGGTTATGTTGTAATCCCAATATATTATATATCATACAAATGCAATTCCATCAATTAATATGCTGTATTATCAGCTTTATGTTCACATAAATTTCAAAAACAGCCCTTTAATTCATTATGTTTCCCCGCCTCATCACACCATAAACTCCCAATTTTTAATAACACCACACCATTCATTGTATTAAGGCATATAATTTGCACTAAGGAAACATTTATGTTCAAATAAAAAATATAACCTAATACATTTAAATGTATTGAAATAAAGAATAAGAATACTTACAATAATTTCAACAAGTTAACATACCAAAGGGGAAAACTACTATGAATAAAGATATATCAAAAGATGAACATGTCCCTTCTCAAAGTACAACTGTTCAATCAGCGCATTTAGCATTAAGCGGACAAACGAAAGGTTTAAAAAGACTATTACCATTCTTAGGTCCTGCTTTCATCGCTTCAGTCGCTTATATTGACCCTGGCAATTTCGCGACAAATATTGCTGCTGGATCACAATATGGATATTTATTACTCTGGGTAATTCTTGCTTCTAATTTAATGGCAGTATTAATCCAAACTTTATCTGCTAAATTAGGAATCGCTACAGGAAGAAACCTTCCTGAAATCGCTCGAGAAAACTTCCCAAAACCTGTTTCCATCGGTTTATGGATTCAAGGAGAGCTCGTTATTATGGCGACTGATTTAGCTGAATTTATTGGAGCTGCACTCGGATTGTACTTATTATTTGGGATTCCGATGTTACCGGCAGCTTTAATTACAGCTGCTGGATCATTTATTATTCTTGAATTTCAACGTAGAGGCTTCCGTCCATTAGAAGCTATTATAACAGGAATGATTTTTATCGTTGTTATCGCTTTTGGTGTACAAGTCTTTTATGCAAAACCGGAATTAAGCCCTTTACTTTCAGGACTATTTATTCCAAAATTCCAAGGTGTAGACAGTATATTACTTGCAGCCGGAATTTTAGGTGCGACAGTTATGCCGCACGCAATCTATTTACATTCCGCCTTAACGCAGCGCCGCGTAGTCGGAACAAATGATGAACAAAAGAAAAAGATTTTCCGCTTCGAATTTATAGATATCATTATCGCAATGGTTATCGCAGGAGCAATTAATGCAAGTATGCTAATTGTTGCTGCTGCACTATTCTTTAAAAATGGCTTGCATGTCGAAGATCTTGATGTCGCTTTTAACCAGTTTAGCAACTTAGTCGGTCCTGTATCAGCTGCTTTATTTGGAATTGGTCTCTTATCAGCAGGACTATCTAGCTCTTCTGTCGGTACAATGTCAGGTGATATTATTATGCAAGGTTTCATTCGAATGCATATTCCGTTATACTTACGCCGATTTATTACAATGATTCCACCATTAGTTATTATCGCTTTAGGTGTAAATCCAACTTACGCTCTAGTCATGAGTCAAGTCGTCTTATCATTCGGTATTGCCTTTGCATTAGTACCACTTATTATGTTTACAAGTAGTAAAAAAATTATGGGTGCACTCGTTAATCACCGCATCACTACCTTTATCGCTTGGATCATTGCTATACTTGTTATCATTTTAAATATTTTCTTACTGTATCAAACATTTGTAGGGTAATGAGAAAAGGTATTCCAGTTTATTGGAATACCTTTTTTAGTGAAGTAATTCTCTTCTAATTACCTCTTATATATGTCCCTCTTTCCGGCATCATCGCACCTTTTTCAGTTTGAAAGTACAGTGGCAATCCTTCTGCTAAAAACATACTTACCTTTGATGGATCCTGCCTTTGATGATGAATATGTAAATGGGGCTCACTTGAACTTCCTGAATTTCCTACTTGAGCAAGAAACTCTCCTTCATTCACATGTTGTCCTTCCCTCACATGAATTGACCCTTTCTTTAAATGGGCAAGAATCAGAAATGTGCCTGTTTCATCTAGTCGTAAATAGATATGATTTCCCGCCATTGACTGAAAATCATCTGATCCTGGAATTAAATCTGTTTCATCATTATTGATTGATACAACTGTTCCTGAAGCTGGTGCTAGTAGATCTGCACCATATATTCCATAATCCTCTAACTTACTACTTTTGACTTCAGTAGGCGGGATAATAATATCATATGCCCATCGTTCATTTGGTTTTATAACATGATAGTTCGTTTCTAATCGATCACCGCCCCATCCCACTAACGCTCGTTCATTCAAAGGAAAGCGCACGACTACTTTAGGGCTCATAGAATGTATATCTGCTGGGTAAGCAAGTCCCCCTATATTAGCAAACCATCCTAAGGGCCAAGCTCCAATTATAGAAAAAAGAACTATGAAGAGGAGCATACTATCTATCCGCTTTCTAAAAATGCCTTTCCACACAAATAGTAATACTGACCCTATCAAAATAAAGCTTGATACGAAGCTAAAGGCTTGTATACTCCACCACACAATGACTGATATGACACCTTTAGCTAAATAAACTACACTCCAACTTATAAGTAAAAAAGCAACTAAAATTACTAATACATATTTCTTCCACATGTTGTATCCCTACTCTCATATCTTTGTTCTACATGATACGAATTGAAAATTACAACATACGTAAGAAATACTTACGACTTTCTTACATTTCTTTATACTGCGGTAAAACGATAGTGAAAACTGTTTCTGTATCGTTACTACGTACAGAAATATCCCCTTTATGAAGTTTTGCTATACTTCTCGCAATTGCAAGTCCCATTCCTTTTCCACCTGTATGAGAGCTGCGTGATTTTTCACCACGATAAAACTTCTCAAAAACGTAAGGAAGGTTCTCATCTGGAATACATGGTCCAAAATTTTTAATTTCTATTTCAACATTCATGTCTCTTTTAGAAACTTGAATTAAAATCTCCTTTCCGTCTTTCCCGTACATAATACTATTACTAATTATATTTTCGAATAACCTCACCATAAGCGCTACATCCATTTCCACATGTAACTCCTTATCACCTTTCATACAAAAACTCATATTAGCATCATCTAGTTGTGGTACAAAATCAATCATAATTTGTTCCATTAACGCTTTCATATTTACTACACTTTTATGTAATTCAATCTCTCTATAATTTATTTGACAGTATTCTAATAATTCATCTACTTGATTTTTTAATTCATAACTTTTTCGCTTTAATATGCTTACATACTGTTCACATTCTTCTCCATTTGCATGCAGCTTATTTCCTAATAAGTCCGCATAACCGATTAAAGATGTTACAGGTGTTCGTAAGTCATGCGAAATATTACTAATCATTTCATTTTTCATTTCCTGTGATTTTTTTTCATTCTCGACAGACTCTTTTAAACTTTTGGCCATTCTATTTACATTCGTCGCTAATTCACCAATCTCGTCATTTTTTGAAATAGGTATATGTACTTCAAAATTACCATTACTTATTTCCTTCACGTTCTTATTAATTTCAGACAATCTTTTCATCATTGTTTTTGTCATACATGCAAAGTATGTCGTAGTAAAAATCAAAAAAACTATAAAATATAAAAATGAATATTTTTCCTCTAATGCAGTAACATGACTATATATATTTCCAATTAAAATTTGAAACACTATTATACTTACAGTTGCTAACAAGATGCTACATATGAATGCGGTAAAAAACTTAGCTCTAATGCCTTGTAATGATTTAATCTTCAATTTTATATCCGACTCCCCAAACATTTTGAATAAACTTCGGTTCTTTTGGATCCTCTTCAATTTTATTTCTTAATCTTGCGATATGAACCATTACTGTATTATTGCTTTCATAGGCTCTTTCTTTCCAAACGCTCTCATATATTTCTTCAATAGTAAATACACGATTCTTTGCAGCTGCCATTAAATACAAAATATCATATTCCGTTTTTGTAAGATTGATTGTTTCTCCATATAACATTACTGTTCTAGACACTTCATCTATTTCTAAACCTCTAATGTTTATTTTCTTTTCTATCACTTGGACAGCATGTTGATTGAAATATGTATACCTTCTTAACTGGGCTTTCACTCTCGCTATAAATTCAATTGTACTAAACGGCTTCACTATATAATCATCTGCTCCCGTACTAAATCCAACAACTTTATCTACATCCGATGATTTTGCACTTAAAAACATAATTGGTAAACTATGTTTCTCTCTAATCCTTCTGCACAATTCTATCCCATCCATTTGTGGCATCATAATATCCAAAATAGCAAGTTGAATGCTATTATTATTTATAATTTCTAAAGCCTCTTCTCCATTATGAGCACTAAAAACTTTAAAACCTTCTTGCATTAAATTCACGTTCATAAATCTAATAATATCTTGATCATCATCTACAATTAAAATTGAATTTTTCTCCATATACAAACCTCTTTTTGAAATATATTCCACAATCAATTTTATCACAAATCAAAACTATAATTCCCTCTTGAATAATCTTTATTTTCAGACTAAATTATATAATAACAACACATTCTAGTTTCAAAAGAAATGGAGTGAAAGTATGTTTCCTATATTGAAAACTGAACGACTCATTTTACGAGAACTTACCGAAGAAGATGCACTGAGTATACTACAATGCTTCTCTAATACTGACGTACTACGCTATTATGGGCAAAAGCCATTACAGGATATTGATCAAGTAAAACAAATCATTCATAACTTTAAGTTGAGTTACAATGCAAGAAGTGGTATAAAATGGGGAATCGAATTAAAAAACAAGAAAGAACTCATTGGAACAATTGGTTTTCACGATTGGTCTTCTGAGCATAAACGGGCCAATATAAGTTATGCCTTTCTCCCTGAACACTGGGGTAAGGGATATGCGACAGAAGCTGTTTCTGAAGTTATATCATACGGTTTCCACACACTTCATTTAAAACGGATCGGAGCAATTGTCTTTCTTGAAAATGAAGCTTCCAATAAAGTGCTATTAAAATTAGGCTTTGAAAAAGAAGGCGTTCTAAAAAATTATATGTATCAAGATGACATTCCCTATGATACGAATTTTTATTCTTTATTAAAATCGGTTTAATAGAATACATGTGTAAAAAACTTGTTTCAGTACAACAGTTATAGGTAGCGAATTTTTAATGACGGATGCGAAGTACTATACATTATAAAACATTAAAAAAGGGCTGTGAGTAAGCTTTTACTCATAGCCCTTTTTTATGTTCTTTTTCTGTTTTCGCAATGCTTTTGGTACGTATACGCAGAAAGGCTCACTTTCCATATAATCCCCCGTCATTGCATATGCTCTAGAACGAGATCCCTCACAAACACCACACTTCCCCTTATCCTTATCTGTATTACGAAGGTTTTGAAACACAGGGGCGTTTTGATAAATTTCAGCTAGCGATGTTGTTCTAATATTCCCGGTTTTAATCGTCACTACCCCACTTGGATATGTTTCTCGGTATAAAGTTAAGAAATTAGGAATTTTTCATTACTCTAAAAATACGCTCTTTAACTGAAGACTATTAAATTAAGTTTCTTAAAATTATATTTTTAAAGGTTTTCAACATCATTACCTCTTTTCTAAAACCATAAAGAATGTACTATCCGGTAGCGCAACAGCATTCCCAGACTCATCTTTAAACTCGATTTTCTCGCTAAGATGTTGTGTATATCCATCCTGTAAATAGTTCATAGCTTGAACGATGTTTACTTTATATCCAAAGATACCCTTTACGAAGTCCTTATATTCGTTTGGCGTAAATATTCCAAACTGCTCTTGCACCTCATGAACGAAGGAATCCTCGCCCCATGTATACGTATATAAGAACTCCATTGCATCGTTAACAGACATTTTGACTGTATTGTCTGCAAGTACCTCATACTGGATTATACGCCCCTTAAATTCATGGGCATACTGCTCTAAGAACTTCATTCCGCCTACATCTTTAAAATGAATCACACGCATTAACGTTTTATCTTCGGTCATGATGCCATCACGAATGATAATACGACCTCCTGGCTTTAACACCTCATAGGCACTCTGCAGCCCCTTTTTAATTACTTCATGATTGAATTTCTTACCTTCATACTCGATATAAGAGAACAGCTCATGAAGGATAGAAGAATATACAATCGTATCAACCGATTCTTTTTCAAATGAGCTGCTTAAATTGATTGCATCCCCTTTAATGACGTTCCAAGAACACCCCTCGTTCTGCTTCTTCTTTTTCAACGTATCAATCACGTTTTCGGAAATATCGATACCGTAGATTCGTTTATCCTCGGTCTCTTCTTCAATCATGTCTAGCATGACACCACCACCGGCTCCGACATCTACAATCGTATCTCCCTTTATATAATCAAGAATAATTCGTTTATCATCAGCCGAGCTATTCATATGCTCCAGATACACTTCTTCGTTATGGAATCTATCATATGCATCCTTTCGTAACCCGAAGAAATCAAACAGCAGCACATTTGCCCGAGCATGCATCATATCTACCTTTTCTGCCTCTACACAGAAGGTTATTAACGCCTCACCTACAGCAGAAAACCGAAACGACACATACGCAGTCTTCATATCTTCATCGACTTTAACCTGAAAAGAAACATGCGTTGTATTCGGTTTCTCGTTCTCACGGTACTCCCGTAGATACTTCTCAATAACTCGCTTACGGTACACGTTGTCCTTTTTTTCGCCTTTGAAATCATAATGTAGCTGCTGCATCAATTTCTCGAAATGTATATGCTGAACTTTTCTAGTGCCTATCTCATTCTTTAACATAACAAAAACTGTCCAAATATCCTCAAAGCTAAGAGCATGCATAGAAGGTTCTACATACCACAAATCCTTATTAGATAGGAATGTTTGAACGTCACTCTTCTCGCTCCCCATAATTATATCTTTTTCAAATGCTGACTCCTTATGTTTTGGCGTTAGTCTATGTATACGAGAAGTAAATGGCTCCATATAACCATCAAACAGACCATCAATTGTAATCTTCACATCGTTCTTTACTTCACTCCACAAAGCTTTTGATACGCCCTCAATAATGCATTGGTTAAGATAGTATAGAATCTCCTTTAACCTAACGTCTCCGTATTCTTCTTTATATGTGTTAATTAAATCAACATGAGAATCCAAACGAGCCTCCCCGCGTATATACTGCCCGATTAATCCATGTGTTCTAATTAAATCTTGAATAAACAAATACTCAGTAGAGTTTAAGTTTGTCTCTACACGTTCAATAAACTGAATATCACTAAAGATATCAGCAGAACCCTCGTTATGTACCAATAGATTGATCCCTTTTTTCTTCCATTGCTCCCGCTGTTTTAAAGATCCTACCTTTGCAAGCTCACTATACGTTAGTACCTTTTCAATAATACGATATGCTTCTTCATCTAAAGACAGTCCATCCAACACTTGCAGCGTACGGTGTACATAGTACAACACCGCATCTGTTTTTAATGCACCAAGTACTTGTACATTCTCATAGTTTTGATGTATCTCCTCTGCCTCAATTAGATGCTTTAACCACGTAGGGATTGCAACAGAACTCCCTTCAATATATGTATTTAGAACTTCAATGCTTTTCAACTTATTTCCCCCCATATATAATCAATATCGGTAGTAAGATCTAGGACACCTTCTCCAAAAAGAGCATCACCTTATGTCCCTTCTCCTAAATACTACTACTTGCTTTTTACCATCTACATCTCTTTCGAATAAAAATGTATCAAACCCAGTCTTTTTATCGTGTAAAAGAGAGTTATAAATTCCGTTACTACCACGCCAAGGTTGTAACATATTTTTTGTTGATCTCTTATTTTAACTTCATTAGGAATTTCGGAAGATCACCTCTTAAATTGATAAACATATGTTGTGACAGAATCAACTGAAAACGGAAACGGCAAGCGGGTGCACTCCACTTGCCGTTTTTTCATAGCTTAGTATGTATTTGAATTTCTTTTGCTTTCTCTTTTTCACCCTTCACGCGTACAATTAAATCATATGATCCGGATTTTGAAGCTTCAAAAGAAAGCAAACCTTCTTTTTGAGAAGTGATTTCTTCTTCATAAATAACCTTATCATCTTTTGTAACTTGTAATAAAATCGTACCTTCTTCAACAGCTGCTTCATAAGGGATTTCCACATTTCCTTTTTCAGCTTTAAGTGTTTGTACATCGTAATACCCTTGCAGAGAACCAATTTTTAAAGTCGTTTCGCCATTTTTTTGAACCTTTGTAACTTGTGTCGCTGTATTGCACGCGCTTAACAATACAACAAGAGTGAGAATCATAAATAAACGTAATGATTTCATAGAAATTCCCCTTTTTTATGTATATGTGAATTAAGATTTATTCTTTAACTATTTCAAAAACATCAACACCTAAAAAGAATCACTGCTTTTCTTCAATTTCTTTTTTAAATAATTTTTGAAACTCTAATCATTAAAAACCCTACTTTTTCTTACTTTAATTGTTTCTAAAATGTAGAAAAGAACCCCTAAACCAAATATCTTTTCAGCATTAGAAATATTATTACCTAATTTAATAATAGGTACATTTAATCCGAATCTTTCGCTCCATTCCAAAGGCATATATCCTCTTTTACAGTTTATTAATATCCGGTTATCCATTGTACGAAAAGAAGTTTCGAAAAAATCAAATTCAACTTCTACTTCAGAAAGTCTTATCTCTTTTTCATTCATTAAAGAACCACGTACCATTCCAAATCCTTGTATCATATTTTCTTTAAACATACCTACACAATTATAATTTGAGTCATAAATAGCCCAATCATAGTTTTCAACTTCACTATGAAAATATGCAAGAGTTTCCCCATCCTTTGCTTCCAATCCAATAACTTGCTTGTTTTTTAAAAAAGGTAATTTTGAAGAAATTATATCAGTTGAAACCATAGTTGTTCCTACTATATAGGCCCCATCGGGAGTATATAAACCGTAATGTTTATTATTTTGAGGTAATTCTAGTAAAACATAAGTATCAATATCCCAAAACTTCAAATCATTTTTAGCTATATTCTCTTCTAATAAGTTCCCTTTTCTTAATTGCCAAAATCCAATCCCCCCAAAAACAAACGAAGCTATAACCATAAATATTATTTCTCCCCAATTAACATCACCCCAACTATTATACAGACAATATAATCCAAAGAGAAAAATCCCTGTCCCAATTAAACACTTAAACCGTCCCCTTTTTTTATAATACTCAAATAATTACACACAAACACCTCTATCAATTCATCTTAATACCCCAAATTACCTTTTAAGTATACCAAGGACAAAATATATAACCTAATATTTTTTTATATAATTAAAAACAAACATAGTTACAGAAAGAAAATGCTTGTATGCTGATCTGTACTACATTCCCTTATTCCTTGTATGCTATATTTCTATTCTTCTCTTTACTTAAACAAACTGCTCAATATTATTTGTTGCAACTTCTTATGAATGTGTAACTACAATTTTGCACTTCTCTTCTTTATATGCTAGGAACACCACCAAAGGATTTCCCGGTCCTCTGTAAAAAAAACCTTACTTTTAAAAAGTAAGGTTTTTTGTATTTATTCATTAGCAATATAAGCATTCTTATAAGTATAAATACCACCAAATTGATGCTTTTCAATTCCTTTTACATAATCCTTTTGTACGTAAGCTGAGCCAATTTGGTAAAGCGGTGCGACCGCAGCATCTTCTAATAATACCTGCTCAGCTTCTAGCAATGCTCCCCATCGTTTCTCTGGTTCTAGTACAAAATCAGTTTTCGCTTTCTTTATTAACTCATCATAATGAAGGTTAGAATAATTCATTTTGTTATTCAGATTACCCGTCGTAAATAGTTCTAAATAACTAATTGGATCTTTATAGTCAGGTCCCCAATTTGCCATAGATATATCGTAAGCTCCTGTTTGTTCTAACTGTAATTTTTGCTTAAATGGCTGTTGTTTAATTTGTATCGTTAATCCTTGCAAATTCTTTTCTAAATCACCTTTTATATATTCTGCCATACGTTTTGCATTATCTTGTTCAAACGTTAAAAACTCGAGGTTTACTTGCTCTACTCCAAGTTCTTTTTTCGCTTCTGCCCAAATCTTTTTCGCATTTTGCAAGTCGTATGAAGAAAGATCTCCGTTTTCTTTTCTAAAATCTTTACCAGTCTCTTCATTTACATGACCAACTGGTACCAATCCACTGGCAGGTTTTGCCCCGTTATTAATAAAATGAGCAACAAAGTCCTCTTTATTTAACGCAAATGAAATAGATTGACGTACCTTTTTACTTGCTAACGCATTATTTTGTTCGTTAAAACGTAGCATAGCAATTCCAGGTTCGCTCGACATATATAATTCCTTACTTCCTTTATACTTGTCTACAAATTGAGAATTAATAGGCACCCGGTCCAAATCACCAGCTTCGTACAAATTAACAACCGTCATTGTATCCTTTACAATTTGAAAGTTTATTTCGTCTAATTTCACTTTCTTTTCATCCCAATAAGTAGCATTTTTCTTTAATTGAAACTCTTGTTCATGCTTCCATTTCTCTAATACAAATGGACCGTTATATATAAGATTATTAGGTTCCAATGCATAATTTTTTCCTTGTTCTTTCAAAAATGATTCATGCTGTGGTAAATATATAGGTAGTGTTAACAACTGTAAAAAATAAGGAATTGGCTGCTCTAGTTCCACTTCTAACTTATAATCATTTATAACTTTAACCCCAAGTGCATCAAGAGGCATTGTTCCCTTATTAATCTCTTTCGCATTTTTCACGTAAAAGAGCATGGACGCATATTGAGACGCTGTTTCAGGGATAATTGCACGTTTCCACGCAAACATAAAATCATGCGCTGTCACATTGTCCCCATTTGACCATTTTGCATCTTTACGCAAATCGAATGTATATTTTTTACCATCTTCACTTCTTTTAAACGATTTTGCTACTGCTGGAATCGGCTGATCTTGATCATCTAATGCATACAATCCTTCAAATATGTTTTGCATAATGTGTGCTGACGTACCATCCATCGTTTTCGCTGTATCAAGAGAAGGAATTTCTTCTGATACTGTTACATTTAATACTTGTTTTTTTGCCTCTTTATCACTTTTATTTTCCTTATTATTACAAGCTGTTAATAATAAAGATGTAACAAGTGCCATTACCATTAAATGGCTCTTTTTTCGCTTCATGAGTTGTTCTCCTTAAATATAAAATATTATAAAGCGTAATATATTATAGCAGAAATACTACCAGAAAGATGCGACATTCTTTTGAATATTTATTCGTTCAAGAAAAAAGCTACTCTTTAAAAAAGGATAGCTAAAGATTGAATATTTAATCTGCGCTGTTCGCTCAAGTATTTATAAAAAATCTCTTATTGCATACCTCTCTTTTTATTTTAACTTTTCTTCTGTTTCATGTAAATTTCCCCATAACTAACTTAATAGACGTATAGGGTACAGTTTGGTTGGGATATCTTCCTATCTCCATTCAGCAATGCCACTTTGTTTTTTGGAATTCAGATCAAGTAGAAAGTGATATTTTACAAATCTTATACACTTAAGGATTTTGTAAGGATCAAGTAAGAAAAACGTGAACTTTGTTTCGTATAGTCAAAATATAAAGTGAAGGAAGAAAGGTTAGGAATTACCAGAGCGATTACGACAAAATTAGAACTGTTGGTTTTAGATGAACATATCAATGATTTAGACATTGTTACAACAGGACCTTAATTTATCATACCTATTTTTCACCATCACATATTGGAGGTTAAAACATGAATAAAAAAAAGAAAATACAAAAATCAATACTTTCCTTTACCCTGCTCTTTTCTTTAGGCATTTCATCTTTTCCGCTTACAACAGCTATTCACGCAAATACACGTGAGGAACCATCTGTAGAAAAAAAACGAGTCTCTTTAACGGAGCGTACATCATTATTTTTTGAATATCTCCAGCAAGATAAGTATGCAGAGGCACTTCAGTTGACGTCTGCTGCTTTTCAATCCAAGTTTACAGCAAACACATTACAAAACTGGTGGACACAGAGTGGCGGGATCGGTATAAAAAGCATGGGGCCCCCCGTGATAAAAGAACGAAACTTAGTCCATCAGACGGTGGAAATGCCAGCAGTTATCGAAGGAACTACCATACCGCTACTCCTTAAATTTACACCTGGCGGGAAAGTAGATGAAATTGGAGAAAGGCCTCCCAAGGAATCATATACCATCCCGCATCCTAGCTATGATCAACCTGACTCTTATCAAGAACGTGAAATCGTCATCGGAAATTCCACCTATCCGTTACCAGCGACATTAACGGTTCCGAAACATAAGCCTGGTGAAAAGCTACCCGTAGTT
This sequence comes from Bacillus sp. BD59S, assembly GCF_007363175.1. Taxonomy (NCBI): domain Bacteria; kingdom Bacillati; phylum Bacillota; class Bacilli; order Caryophanales; family Bacillaceae; genus Bacillus; species Bacillus sp. BD59S. Next base: position 1,675,927 of record NZ_CP034686.1, on the reverse strand, counting down.
GTTCTTGTTCATGGTGCTGGCATCCATGATCGCGATAGCACATATATGGGAACAAAAATTTTACGAGACCTTGCGGTAGGCCTTTCGTCCAACGGAATTGCAGTGTTGCGCTATGAAAAACGCACCTTAGAACACGCATTAAAGATGAGTGCAGAACCTGTTACGTTAGACCGTGATACTACAGATGATGCCATATATGCAGCAAAATCAGCAGCGCAGCAGGAAGGCATTGATCCAAACAATATTTTCATTCTTGGACATAGTCTAGGAGCTGGCACAATGCCGCGTATACTAAGCAAAGCACCTTCCTCACTTGTTAGAGGCAGTATCTTACTCGCACCACCTGCACGGGCATTAACTGACATTGCCATTGATCAGAATCAATACCTCAGGGCGCCAAAGGAAGTAATGGATGAACTAAAAAGACAAGTCGCTTTTATCCAGGATCCTACTTTCAATCCTGACCACCCTCCAGCTGGCTACAATTTTGGGTCACCCCATTTTATGTATGATGTTTCTAGGTGGCGTCCAGTTGAAGAAGCAAAATCACGAAAAGAGCCTTTACTGATTCTGCAAGGAACACGCGATTATCAAGTAACAGTAAAAAATGAATATACAAAATGGCAGGAAGGGCTTTCAAACCGCAAGAATGTTCAGTTCAATGAATACCCAAAATTGAATCATTTCTTCACGGAGGGTGATGGGGCATTAAGCCTTCCTAGTGAATATGAAATCCCTGCTAATGTTCCTGAGTACGTTATCCAGGACATTATTAAATGGGTCAACGAGACAAAAAAATAAGAAACATTTAAATCCTTCATATAATCATTATTACGTGAAGGATTTTTGAAACTAGTGATTTTATCTAAATCATTCTCTTCTGTTTTATTAATAAAAAAAGTTCAGACAAAAAACAGGCTGTGGAGAAGTCTTTCTCCACAGCCTAAAAATACCTATCTTTGTAAACCTCGTTTATAACGACTTGCTTCAAATATAATACGCTCTTCATCTAACGTTTTACATTCGCCATTCCAAACGACACGTTTTCCATTAATAATTACATCGCTTATATCTTTTCCACTAGCAGCATATACAAGGTGTGATAACACTTCATCCGCTGGTTGTAAATGAGGCTTATTAGACGGATCAATTGTAATGAAATCAGCGCACTTTCCAACCTCAAGTGATCCTGTTTGTTTCATGCCGATTACTTCAGCCGCTCCTTTAGTTGCAAGTGTAAGAGCTGTTTCAACCGGTAACGCTGTTGCATCTTGATGAATACCTTTTTGTAATAATGTTGCGATGCGCATTTCTTCAAACATATCTAAATTGTTGTTTGATGCCACACTATCTGTTGCAATACCTACTTTCACTCCTGTTTCTAGCATCGCTTTTACATTCGCTATACCAGAACCTAGTTTTAAATTACTATTCGGGTTATGTGCTACTCGAACATCATGTTCTGCTAAAAATGCACGCTCATTTTCATTTAATACTACACCGTGTGCAATAACTGTTGGGCGTTTAAATAACCCACAACTTGCTGCATATTCTACTGGACGTTTTCCGTACTGTGCTTCAATATCACGTACTTCACGCTCTGTTTCCGAAAGGTGAATATGAACCATCGTTTGATTTTCTACTGCAATACGTGCGCATTCTTCTAACAGTTCTGTACTGCATGTATATGGACTATGCGGTGCAACCATCGTAGTTAACATACCACTTTCATTATAGTAACGCTTCACATATTTTTCAGCTTCTTCAACGGCTTTCTTTTCATCATCTTTCGTTCCGAAGCTAAATAAAGTTCTTGAAACAGCAGCTCGCATTCCACTCTTTGATACCGTTTCCATAATTGCATCTTGATCTACTCCAATTGGATTAAACATATCAGAGAATGATGTTGTACCACTTTTCACCATTTCAAGTAATCCTAATTCCGTACTAGCGACCGCAAGCTCTGGAGTAAACTGACTTTCAAGTGGCCAAATTCTCGTCTCAAGCCATGGTTGTAATAACATATCATCACCAATACCTCTTAAGAGACTCATTACAACGTGTGTATGTGTATTGACAAGCCCTGGTAAAACCCACTTTCCTTTCATGTCAATTACTTCATCTACTTCAAAATCATTAGCGAATTCTCCGCTCTTCACATCTATAATTTGATCATTTTCTACAATGATATATCCATTTTCTATCACTTCATTTTGTTCATTCATCGTTACGATTGTAGCGTTTACATAAGTTGTTTTCAAAAGTATTTCCCCTTTCAACTCTATGAAGTTCCCTTTAATAAGTTACCACCATTATAGTAACTTATTAAAGATTAAGAGTCAAAAGATAATTTCAATTCTTTCGTTATCTTTTTCTTCAACATGCTATATTGTTTTTCATTTGTATCTGCAAATGCTTCTTCTCGATTTGATTCTATATCCATATAATTCAGTTTTTCATTAAATTGAGCCTCTGTAAAATCAAACCTCTGTCCATCTATAAAGTTATAAAAGTGCCACGCCTCTCTTACTTTTGTCTTTTTAATCTCTCCTCCGTATATGTCTTGAACGACTAGAGCTGTAACACCACACTGTCCCTTTGCTGGATTTTCAATTGTCCACTTTGAGCTTGTTTCAATCGACCACGATCTTATTAGTGCTTCATATATTTGCTTTCTCTTTACATGATCCATTCTCAGCTTCTCCTACTATTAATAGTTTTACACATCATATTTCAAAAGAGGCAGTAAACGATCCTTAAAGACCTTTGATGGTGTCTCTCCGATTAACTGTGCGCCCATTTTCAAGTAATATCCTTTTGCATTCGGATCACTATCAATCGTAAAACTTTTTAAGCCTAGTTCATTTGCTTTTTCTATTACATACTTCCAAAGTATTTTCCCGTAGCCTTTCCCTTTGTAACGAGGATGAATGTACAGGAAATCGAGAGCTTTATCATTACTTAAAAATGAGAAAAATCCAATCTTCGTATTATCGTTTTCAAAAACATATACAAAATTATTATTTATATACTCTTCTGTAATAGTTAAATCTTCCTTACAGGCAATTATGAATTCTTCACTATAATTCCACGTCGCTTTTGATTGTAGTGCGAGTTCACTTAATTCATTTGCTTCACTTAATAACGCTTCTCTTATCTTCATGATTCTTTCTCCTCACTTTCGATATGTAAACTATTAAAATGATTCGAAAAGTAATTAAAAAAACCTCTTATTTTCATGAATTAGAGATTACTTTTATAAAGTGAAACTTTAATCAGTACGGCTTGTAACAATGTATTTAAAGAAAAAACGCCATCTTTGAAAGTTGGCGTTTTCTTCTTGTAAAATTTTTTTCAAACTTAATCTTTCGTTTTACTATTTCTAACGATACACACCTATACAGTTTCTACTACCGCTTCAAGCATTGTTCCATTTTTAGCATAATTCGTATGCCAAGAAAAAGCTTTTTCTAAAACATGAGGAGTTTGTCCACCTCTCGTTTTAGCTTCTTCGTAATAAGCTCTTAGCTGATCACGATACATTGGATGTGCGCAATTCTCTATAATTAATTCCACTCTTTCTCTTGGGGCCATCCCTCTTAGATCAACATACCCTTGTTCAGTGACGATAACATCTACATCGTGTTCCGTATGGTCCACATGTGAAACAAAAGGAACGATACTTGAAATGTTGCCACCTTTCGCAATCGATTTCGTAACAAAGATAGCTAGGCGGGCATTTCTTGCAAAATCACCAGAACCACCAATACCATTCATCATTTTTGTACCTAAAACGTGAGTAGAGTTTACATTTCCGTATATATCTAATTCTAAAGCAGTATTAATCGAAATTAACCCAAGGCGACGAATGATTTCAGGATGATTGGAAATCTCTTGCGGACGCATCATTAATTTTTCACGATATTTTTCAAAGTTAGAAAATACTTTTTGCATTTTCTCTTCTGAGAGCGTGATCGAGCAGCAGGAGGCAAAATTGACTTTTCCAGCATCCATAAGATCAAAGACTGCATCCTGTAAAACTTCAGAATACACTTCTAAATCTTCAAACTCGGAATCTAACATTCCATGCAGAACTGCATTAGCTACTGAACCAATTCCCGATTGTAACGGTGCTAAACGATTTGTTAACCTGCCTACTTCAACTTCTTTTCGAAGGAACTCTATTAAATGCTGTGCCATAATAACCGTTTCTTCATCCGGAGGAACAATTGTTGATGGCGAATCCAGTTGATTCGTAAATACAATCCCCTTCACTTTATCAGCATCAATCGGGATACCAATCGTTCCAATTCGATCATTTGTTTTTACGAGCGGAATTGGAAGTCTTTCCCCTTGTTTACCTGGTTCATATAAATCATGCAGCCCTTCTAGCTGCGCGGATTGGGCCATATTCATTTCAATTATGATAGACTTAGCATTTAAAGAAAACGCTAAAGAATTTCCTATTGAAGTCGTTGGAATAATCATTCCATCCTCAGTAATCGCAACCGCTTCCAAAATAGCAAAATCTACATCCATAACGTCAGCGCGAAGTAACTCTGCTGTATGAGATAAATGCTGGTCCACAAATAAAAAATCTCCGTTATTAATTCCTTTTCTCATTGTCGCATCAGCTTGGAAAGGTAATCTTTTCCCTAAAATCCCTGCTTCCGCAAATAATTTATCTACATCAGAACCTAAAGAGGCACCAGTATAAACATTTACTTTAAAAGATGTATCATTCTTAACTCGGTTTACAAGCGCAAATGGGACTGCTTTTACATCACCTGCACGTGTAAACCCACTTAAGCCTAAAGTCATTCCACTTTCAATCCATGAAGCTGCTTCTTCAGGTGTAACTACGCGATCTTTCAGACGTTCATCCCTAATTCTATCCAAATTATTCTCCATATGTAATTCCTCTCCCTATGAATATTCATAATTATTTTACACTTTAACAGTATCTAAATAGGGATTTCAGTATACAATGGCAAAAATTCAGACAAAACAGCGAATCTAACCTCTAAAGCAGAATAATTTAGAATCCTAGAAGCTTACGAAAATAACTAGCGTATGACTGACTTACTGGTACCCTTTCACCATTATCCATAGAAAGTAAAAAAGTTGAATGCGTATCAGGATAAATCGCTTTAATATGATTCACATTTACAATAAAGGAACGGTGGCATCTAATAAATGCATCTTTCGGAAGTAAGTATTCGAATTCTTGTAACGAGTATTTATGTGTCCCTGTTAACTCTTCTGCATTCACATACGTCTTTTTATCTTTCGCCTCTAAATACATGACCTTTGAAAAAGGAACCGGAATCCATCCGTCCGTTGTTTTTAAAGTAACGACTGACTTTCCGTCCGTTAAAGCTGGATAAATAGCTGTCACGCAACCTTCAAGCTTCCCATTGTTTGAAAATGGGACAGCCATACCATGATAAGGAATACCAAAAACATCCCGATTCATAAACTCAGAGGTTTTTTGGTTCGTCACCATTGCTTTATGAGCAATCGTTCCTTCCTTTATAGGATCCCCGGCGCTAATCTTTAAATCAATTCGTTTACTTGGCCGATAGTATATATATTCTTTCGTATTCGATACAGCAATTGAAATTTCATCTGAAAATAATTCCCCAACAACATCTAATAGTAAACCTAATGTTTTATCTTCCATTCTATTAACACCTCATTCACTATTATACTACTATTATGAACGAGCATCAGTTGCTTTATAAAATGAAACCTTAGTCAGTGTTTTTTTCCATCCCAACTAATTATCAATTAAACCAATCAATTTTTTATGCACAGTTGATTCGTGATAGGTTCTTCACTATAATTCCAAATTACTTATAAATGTAGTGCAACTTTACTTCGTTCACCTGCTTCAATTACTATCGATTTTCTTACTTTCATAGACTTTAAATCCACTTGCTTCTTACATATCTTACATTATAAAATAGAAAAGTATTCTAAAAAACATTTCATTTAAGGGGGAATTGCCTATGCCGTTGGATTACATTTCAGGTAACGAATAATCCAACATTTAAAGGAGTGCCTGAAATTTGCTAAATTCATACATTAATTCATTTTTATATAAAAATATCGAGAAATTTAACGGAACAATTTTAATAGCCCATAAAGAAGAGACTCTTTATAAGCAATCATTTGGAAAAGCTAATTATAATTGGGATATACCTAATACCTCTACAACAAAGTTTCGTATCGGATCAATAACTAAAATTTTCACAGCAGTTTCAATCTTAATGCTTGTAGAAGAGAAAAAATTACAACTACATGATACTTTAGATAAATTCATTCCTAATTTCCCAAAAGGAAATCAAATTATGATCAAGCATTTATTAAATCATACTGCTGGAGTTGGTAATATTACTGCACAACATGATTTTTTATCGCAATCTTGTCAACCTCGAACACCAGATGAACTAATACAATGGGTTATTGCATGTCCCTTTGAATCTAGACCTGGTGAAAAATTCAATTATTCGAATTCAGGTTATATTATATTAGGAAAAATTATTGAAGTTATAAGTGGAATATCTTATGAGGAATTTCTTAAAAAGAAAATTTTCTATCCAATCTCCATAATGAACACAAGTATTGATTTGAATCACACTATTCAAAAGCATAAAGCAACTGGCTATGAGTTACATCCAAATTATGGCCTACAGAACGCATCATTTATTCATATGTCTAATTCATATTCAGCTGGTGGATTAGTTTCTACGGCCGAAGATTTATATAGATTTGATAAGGCGCTAAAAGAAAATCGCTTCTTATCAAGTAGGATGACGTCTCGTATGCTTACTGCAGAATCTTACGGATATGGTTACGGTTGGAATATTGCTATAACTAAAAAAAATAATAAACTTATATTTCATCACGGAGGAATTAACGGCTTTACGTCCTCCTATTTACGATTAATTGACAAAGAGGCTACAATCATCATTTTAAGCAATGTATCAACACTATTAACATCGACTCTTGCTAATGATATCGCTTCTTATATAGAAAATAATTTTTAAATCTATTATGATTTGAAAAACCGTTCAGCGTTTTGAACGGTTTTTCAAACAATTTAGTTCACCTTAGCCCCATAACACCTTACTACTGCAACTGCCTGCGCTATATCTAATTTCACATTTTTTAAATCGAAACTTGTAAAATCAATTCTATCAACTATCGCTCCTTTTAAATTTGCACCGCTAAGTTTCGCCTTACCTAACTGTGCACCGGTTAAATCAGCCTCACGTAAATCTGCTTTTTCTAAATTACATTCATATAAGTCCGCTTCAATTAAACGTATACCTTTTAACATTTGTTTACTTAAGTTCGCGAACCTTAAATTCGTGTATGACCAATCACCCGATATGATAGTTATTCCATCTAAATTCGCTTCTTCAAAATCAGAGCCAGTCATTTTACATTCTTCAAACTTCGATACAAATAAATTCGCACCAACAAGCTTACAATTTGCAAATGTAGTTCCTTGATGGATAGAAGCGTTAAAAAGAGCACCGGTAAAATCACATTCTATGAAATTACAATTTTCAGTAGAAATTTCCGATGCATCTATCCCTCTAAAACGGCATTTTATGAACGTACAATTCTTCAATTCCTCTTCTTTAATCAAAATATCTTGAAAATCTATTTCTACATATTCTTTATTTACAAATTCACTCATAACTATTCCTCCATCTCCTTAAAGAAACCTCACTTCAAAAAGTGAGGTTTCTTCTCATACAATATGTCCATCTAACCAAGAAATCAAATCTTGAAATACTTCATCTCTATTTACTTCATGGAACATTTCATGTCTTCCATTTTCATATAAACGCAGTGTTACATCTTTCACACCGCATTTTTTATAATTTTCATATACTTCTTTTACACCTTTCCCCATATCTCCAACAGGATCACGATCTCCTGAAAAAATATGTATTGGAAGGTTTTGCGGTGTTTTCTTAAACTCTTCTAGTTTATTTACTTCTAATACACCAGAAAATAATTCTCGATAAAAACTAGTCGTACAAATGAATCCACATAATGGATCCGCAATATATTTATCTACTTGACTGTTATCTGAAGATAGCCAATCAAATTTTGTACGATTTGGTTTAAAGTGCGAATTGAAATTTCCGAAAGATAAAAAGTTTAGCATCGGACTTTTCGTTTTCGCTCCGCGTAGTTTCATCTCGATTGTCGCTACTTTATGACCGATACTTCCTAAAAACCCTGGATTTCCACCAGTTCCTGAAATAAGGAATCCATCATACAATTCACCTTTCAATTGTACAGCACGCCTTGATAAAAAAGAACCCATACTATGTCCAAGTAAAAATAGCGGGCATGTCTGCTCTTTTCTTATCGTTTCTGATACAAAAATAACATCAGACACAGCCTCATTCCAACCTACATTTGGTTTAAAATGACCATAATCTTCTTCTCTTTTCACTGTTTTCCCATGCCCTTTATGATCATGTGCATAAACACCATACCCTGCTTCTAATAACGAAGCAATAAAGTCTGTATAAACACCTGCATGTTCTGTCATACCATGTGCAATTTGAATAATCCCTTTCGGTTCACCTTCTGGTAACCACTTGCGTAAATAAATGTCTGATCCATCCAATGCCGTAACGAAACTTTCCTGTACGTTCATTTCGTCAGCCCCCAACTCTATTATGTATCTCAAAAAATGAATATCCATTCATTATTCTTATTATGTATTATATGCAATTGCCTTCATTATGACAAATGACTCACTTCTCCAATTAGCTCTTAAACTAATATATTGACGAACTGAAAATAAAATTATATAGTTACTTACATAAAGTAATTATTATATTTTTAGGAGGTTTCTATTATGATGCCATCATTATTTTTAGCACACGGATCACCGATGCTGGCTATTCAAGATACAGAATATACAAGTTTTTTAAAAACCCTTGGAGAAACATACAAACCGAAAGCAATTGTTATTTTCACCGCTCACTGGGAAAGCGAAGTATTAACGATTTCTTCATCAGATAAAGAATATGAAACAATTTATGATTTTGGAGGTTTTCCCCCTGAATTATACGAAATTAAATATCGTGCAAAAGGTTCTTCTAACATTGCATCCATGTTAGAAACAAAATTTAAAAATAAAGGTATTCCAGTTCATCATAATATGACGAGAGGGTTAGATCATGGCTCATGGACTCTTCTGCATCGCATGTATCCAGAAGCAAATATTCCTGTTGTCCAAATATCAGTCAATCCATTCCTACCTGCAAAAGAGCAATTTAAGATTGGAGAAGCTCTAAAAGGACTTGGTCAAGAAGATATTTTAGTAATCGGGAGCGGTGTTACCGTTCATAACTTACGAGCTTTGAAATGGAATCAAACGACACCCGAACAATGGGCAATTGAATTTGATGATTGGATTATTAAACATATGCAGACTACTGATAAAGATGCATTATTTAATTGGGAGAACAATGCCCCTCATGCACAATTAGCAGTACCAAGAGCAGAGCATTTCGTTCCTTTATTTATCGCTATGGGAAGTGGTGAAAATATTGGTGAAGTCATTCACCGCAGTTACGAGCTTGGTACGTTAAGTTATCTTTGTCTCCAATTTTAAATAAAAAGGATGAAGCAATCATTGCTTCATCCTTTTCTTTTTTATTCACCTAGTTAACTAACTTCCAAATGTCGTTTCTCTGATACCTCTTCGTTCTTATTATGAAAATAAACCCAAATGCACGCAATAAACAATAGTGATGATGTAGAGAAGAAAACATATTGAAAACCAGCATGCGCTGCAATTTGTCCACCAAGTATTGGTCCAATCATATTTCCTAAAAACTGAAACGATTGATTATATCCAAATATTCGTCCCGTTACATGGGTTGGTGTATGTTGTTTTAGTAGAGTTTGTACGGAAGGTAATAATCCTGCTTGTGCGATACCTAATAAAAATCGAAGAATTAATAGTTGCCAAGCTGAGGTTACAAATGCTTGCGGAATAAAAATAATTCCTGCAGCAAACAACGCTACAACTAACGTTTTTTGAGGACCGATATGATCTGATAATCGTCCGAGTCTTGGTGCTGCCAAAATAACAGCTAATCCTGTCGCTGACATAACGGCGCCCGCAATTGTTTCAATATGCGCAGTTTGAGGACCAACTAAATTTTTCACGTATAATGTAACAATTGGCTGAACAGACATATTAGCAAGTTGAATAATAAATGTTGTTACAAACAAACTAATAATTAAATGCTTAGCTGGAACCATCGTCCATACTTTTTTCGTTTGTACTTTTTTTGCTTGAGCAGAGTGATTTTCTTCATGTAAGAAGAAAAAAACGATGAGAAAGGAAAGGAATAAAAAAGCTCCTGTAACAAGAAAAACATGGCGCATTCCAATTAACTCAGACAAATATCCTCCAAGTAATGGACCAAGTAAAGAACCGCTCACGCCACCAGTTGAAATTGTAGAAATTGCCCAACCTGAATGTTCTTTCGGAGTTTCTGCTGCAATAAATGTCATCGCGGTTGAAAGGAAACCAGATACTGCTCCCATTAAAAATCTTAGTGCGACTAATTGATATACATCCGTTACAAACCCCATAAGCGTCATAATAATCGCCATCCCAAGGCTAGCACGAATTAGCATCAATTTCCGTCCATGTATATCACCAAGCTTCCCCCATATTGGTGATACGATCGCACCCATTAAAAATGTTACACCAAATGCAAGTCCCGACCACTGTGCAATACTAGAAGTGCCAGTCACACCTAATTCCTCAATATAAAAAGATAAAAAAGGAATTACTAAACTCATACCGGCTGCAGTGGTAAAACAACCTAGCCAACAAATCATTAAATTTCGTTTCCAGCTGGCCATTTTCACACCTTCTTTCTTTAGATACCCATTCTACACCCTTTCTTGTAAAAAGTTTAGTAATTTGCTTTACTTGTAAGATTTACTACAAAACCCGCTATTTTCTAGTGAAAATCACTACAATCCCACATTTTTTTCATAATAAAACCAACTCCCACTAAATGAAGTTGGTTAATAATCCATTAAACTATAACCATAAATAAGTGAAACAATGATTCCAACTACTAATATACCTGGAAGTAAATTTGCGACTTTAATTTTAATAAATCCGAGTAAGTTCAATCCGATAGCGGCTATCATAATACCACCTGTAGCTGTCATTTCTACTATAAATTGATTCATTAATTCTTTCGGGACAACACTATTAATTTGTGTTGCAAAAACTGCAATACCACCCTCATATAAAATAACGGGAATCGCTGAAAATACTACGCCAATTCCTAAAGTTGTCGTTAATATAATAGAAATGAATCCATCGATAATCGCCTTTGTAAATAAAATATCATGATTTCCGCGAATCCCACTGTCGAGTGCACCAAGTATCCCCATCGCACCAATTGCAAAAATTAAAGTAGCTGTTACAAAACCTTCTGATATGCTTCCTTTTCCCTTCGATCCAACTTTATTTTCTAGCCAATCCCCTAACAGTTTTAATTTTTCTTCTAATTGTAACCATTCTCCGATTACCGTACCAATTACTAAACTTAAAATAACAACAAGAAAATTTTCACTTTTCAATGCCATTTGAAGTCCAAGCACAGTAACCGCTAAACCGATTGCATGCATTATGGTTCCCTTCATACTTTCTGGAATTCTACTAAATAATTTACCAAGTAAAGTACCAAATATAATACAAATCCCATTTACAACTGCTCCTAATATAACCATTTCTCATTCTTCACCCTTCGAATTCTTTATTTCTATATTTTGGTTTATTCATTGATTTACAGGTTATCTATATGTTAACTTAATATTGAGAATATTAACAAATGTTTTCCACAACATAAATCGCAATTTTTTGTAGTTATACATAATGTAAAACTTCAATTAACGTGAGTTTTATTACCCACAAATTGCGGTATAAATTCAAAAGGGAAGGTATTTATGAAAACTTTACTAAAACGATTTCTGTTAATAGCTTTTTGCATTACACCAATTGTTTTATTAGTTAACTACTCTTTTATTTCAAAAGCGAAAGACAAACCCGATTTGCAAAACAAATCTAGTAAAACCGCTTCAACAAGTGAAAAGAAAATAGAAGACCCGGAAATTACCCTCACCTTTTCTGGTGATACAATGTTCGATTGGCAATTACGTCCGGTAATCGAAAAAAACGGGTCTGATTATCCATTCCAGCATGTAAAAGAAGAAATAACAAAAGCTGATATTTCTTTCGTTAATTTAGAGTCTGTATTTACAACGAGAGAAAAGAAAGCTCCTGGACAACTGTTTTGGATTAAAAGTGATCCATCCACGCTTCAAGCTATAAAAAACACCGGTTATGACATCGTAAATATCGGGAATAATCATACACTTGATTACGGGCAAGAGGGATTACTAGATACAATCTCTCACGTAGAAAAATTAAAATTCCCTTACATTGGAGCTGGAAAAAATACAAAAGATGCATATACAGCAAGAGAAATGACTGTAAAAGGGAAAAAGTTCAAATTTCTTTCCTTCGTTCGATTTATGCCTGATACAAATTGGGTAGCTGGTGACAATAAACCTGGTGTTGCGAACGGGTATGATTTAAATCTTGTAACAAAAACAATTAAAGAGCAAAAGAAAGATGCAGACTATTTAATCGTCTATATGCATTGGGGCGTTGAAAAATCAAATCGTCCGGTAGAATACCAAAAACAATATGTACCTAAAATGGTAGAAGCTGGAGCTGACGCGATTGTCGGGAGTCACCCGCATTGGTTACAAGGATTTGAGTATTATAATAAAGTTCCTATCGCTTATTCATTAGGTAACTTTTTATTCCCAAGTTATGTGAGCGGGAAAAGCGCCGAAACTGGCGTATTAACTTTAACTTTTAAAGGAAAGGATGTCCAAATGTCATTCAATCCTTACATCATTCGAAACAACCAAGTTTCCCCTGTGAATGAGGAGGAAAAGAGAAAAGCTCTACAATATTTACAAACCATTTCAACTGATGTAGAAATTGATGATACAGGGAACATAAAAAACAAACGAAACTAAACAACGCAAAATCTATTTCTCTGTAACATACTTTACAGAATAGGTGATAAACATGCTGAAAGACTTATTAGAAAATGTAAGTTTGTTAGAAAATATTTATAAAATATCTATAGCCGTCCTACTTTTATGTTCACTTTGCTCTGTTAGACTTCTAAAAAAACTAAAACGGGTACGAACACTTACTACCTTTGAATTTACTATGTATGTAATCATTCGTATTGCGATATTTTTTTGGTTAGCTAGCTTTATTCTTCTTGAATTTAATGAATATCTAGTTTAACTATAAAAAAGGTAGAACAAGCATTATATTTCCTTGCTTGTTCTATCTTTTTTATTTGGATACCAACTTTTTCCTTCTATTAAATAAGCAAATCAAACAAAACAGGATTTTTATTAAGCTCCATAAATTGAATATTATTTTCTTTAAAACGGGTAATTAACTGCGCGTAATCTTCTTTATGTTTTAACTCTACTCCGACTAACGCTGGACCATTTTCCTTATTATGTTTCTTAATATACTCAAAGCGCGTAATATCATCTTCTGGTCCTAATCCTTTATCAAGAAATTCTCTTAGCGCACCTGAACGCTGCGGGAATTCAATGATGAAATAATGTTTTAATCCTTCGTAAATGAGAGAACGTTCTTTCATCTCTTGCATTCTATCAATATCGTTATTTCCACCGCTTAGCGTACATACAACTGTTTTACCTTTTATTTCATCTCTATATAAATCAAGCGCCGCAATAGAGAGTGCACCAGCTGGTTCAGCTACAATCGCATTTTTCTTATACAGTTCTAAAATCGTCGTACAAACCTTTCCTTCTGGTACTAAAACGATGTCATCAATTACATCTTTACACGTTTCAAATGTTAACTTTCCTACCTTTTTAACTGCTGCTCCATCAACAAAACTATCTATTTTCTCTAACGCTACATTTTCATTTTGAAGAAAAGCCTCTTTCATAGATGCAGCTCCCATTGGCTCTACCCCAATAACCTTTGTAGTAGGACTAACACCTTTCACATATGTACCAACACCTGATGCTAATCCACCACCGCCAATTGCTGTAAAGATATAATCAACTGGTTTCTCCATATCATGCATAATTTCAATTGCCACAGTCCCTTGACCAGCAACTACATACGGATCATCAAATGGATGAACAAACGTCATTCTATTTTCTTCACAATAACGCTGTGCTTCTTGAAAAGAGCTATCGAATGTATCACCAACTAATACAATCTCTGCGAAATCACCACCGAAAAATTGAACTTGTGATACTTTTTGCTTCGGTGTTGTTGTTGGCATGAAAATTTTTGACGGAATCTTCAATAAATTACACGTATAAGCTACCCCTTGTGCGTGATTACCAGCGCTTGCACAAACAACACCGTTTTGTAATTGTTCTTTCGGTAAGCTTTGAATTAAATTATACGCACCACGAATTTTGAAAGAGCGAATCAATTGTAAATCTTCTCTTTTTACATAAACGTCACAATCATATTTCTCAGATAAAACTGTATCACGTTGTAACGGTGTTTTAATAACGATATCTTTCATGCAATTATGGGCCATTAAGATATCTTCAATTTTCACTCTCTCCTTTACCTTTTGCACCATTTCATATCATCCTTATCTCTTTTAAATTGGCTCAATCGAAATTCGGGACTTTTAAGACTGCACCTGTATTCGCCGATGTTACCATTTGTGCATAACGCCCAAGCCAGCCCGTTTTCACTTTCGGTTCTGGTCGTTTCCATTCTTTTTTACGCTGATCTAATTCTTCTTCACTCACTCTTACTTCTAACAATCTTTCCTCAACATCGATACAAACGATATCCCCTTGTTCAAGAAGTGCAATTGTTCCGCCCGCAGCTGCTTCTGGTGAAATATGCCCTACTGAAATACCACGTGAGGCACCAGAGAAACGTCCATCCGTTAATAGCGCAACATCTGCACCTAATCCCATACCTGCAATCGCTGACGTTGGTGCTAACATCTCAGGCATACCAGGGCCACCTCTTGGTCCTTCATAGCGAATAACAACTACATCCCCTTTCTTAACCTTACCAAGCATAATGCCCGCAAGCGCCTCATCTTGTGAATTAAAAATAACGCAAGGTCCTTCAAATCGTTTTACTTCGGTCGCTCCGCTTTTAATAACTGCCCCATCTTTCGCAAGATTTCCTTTTAATATACGTAATCCACCTTCTTCACTATGAGGGTTTTCAAGAGAATGAATAACTTCCTTATCTTTAATCTCTGCATGAGCAATATTTTCTCTTAATGTTTGCCCCGTAGCAGTAATACGATCTAAATGAAGTACCCCTTCTTTTCGGCTCATCTCTTTCAAAATTGCACTAATCCCGCCCGCGCGATCAATATCCTCCATATGCCAATTGGAAGCAGGGCTTACTTTACATAAATGTGGTACACGTCTTGAAACGGCATCAATACGGCTCATATCATAATCTAGTCCTGCCTCATGTGCGAGTGCTAGTGTATGTAACACTGTATTTGTTGAGCCACCCATCGCCATATCAAGCGCGAAAGCATCATCAATTGCTTCTTCCGTTACAATGTCTCGTGGTTTAATATCTCTTTCAATTAAAATCTTTAATTTCTCTGCTGCTTGTTTAATTAATTCTTCACGTCTTGGATCAATAGCTAAAATACTCCCGTTACCAGGAAGAGCTAACCCTAATACTTCGCATAAACAGTTCATAGAGTTCGCTGTAAACATACCGGAACAAGAACCACAAGATGGACAGCCATGATCTTCAATATCCTTTAACTCTTCTTCTGAAATTTTTCCAGATTGATATGCTCCTACTCCTTCGAACACAGAACTTAAATCGACAACTTCTCCTTTAGATGTTTTCCCGGCCGCCATCGGACCACCTGAAACAAAAACAGTTGGAATGTTAATACGAAGTGCCGCCATCATCATACCAGGTGTGATTTTGTCACAGTTTGGAATACAAATCATACCATCAAACCAATGGGCATTTACAACCGTTTCTACTGAATCTGCAATAATTTCACGACTCGGAAGCGAATAACGCATACCGATATGCCCCATCGCAATACCGTCATCTACTCCAATTGTATTAAATTCAAATGGAACCATACCTGCTGCACGCACTGCTTCTTTAACAAGTTTCCCAAACTCATTTAAGTGCTTATGACCTGGAATAATTTCAATAAAAGAATTACAGATAGCTATAAACGGTTTATCAAAATCTTCATCTTTCAAACCAGTTGCTTTTAATAAACTACGATGCGGCGCTTTATCAAAACCTTTTTTAATCATGTCACTTCTCATCTTGTCAAATCCCCTCTTACGTATTTTTACTTATAATCTCTTACTCTATTTCTTTACTAATTCTTTCGGTGCATGAATCCAGCTCATCATTTCACGAAGCTCTGCCCCTACTTTTTCTAACTGATGATTTTGCTCTGCTTTTTTCATCGCATTATACGTTGGACGCCCAGCTTGGTTTTCTAAAATCCATTTCTTCGCGAATTCGCCTTGCTGAATTTCTGTAAGTACTCGTTTCATCTCTTCTTTCGTTTCATCTGTAACAATTCTCGATCCTGTTACATAATCTCCGAACTCTGCTGTGTCTGAAATAGAATGGCGCATGTTCGTTAATCCACCTTCGTACATTAAATCCACAATTAACTTTAATTCATGTAAACATTCAAAGTATGCAATTTCAGGGCGATACCCGCCTTCTGTTAATGTTTCAAAACCAGCTTTCACAAGAGCAGTTACCCCGCCGCACAGTACTGCCTGCTCTCCGAATAAATCCGTCTCCGTTTCTTCTTGGAATGTCGTTCCAATTACACCTGCACGTGTACACCCTACACCTTTTGCATACGCAAGTGCTACATGTAATGCTGTGCCTGTTGCATCTTGATGTACTGCGACTAATGCCGGAACACCATTCCCTTCTTGGAATACACGGCGAACGAGGTGACCTGGACTTTTTGGCGCGACCATTGCTACATCTACGTAACTTGGCGGATTAATTTGTCCGAAATGAATATTAAATCCATGTGAGAAAAGTAACATTTGCCCTTCACGGAGATTCTCTTCTACTTCTGCTTTATACACATGTGCTTGCTGTTCATCTGGCAGTAACATTTGTACAACTTGCGCGGTTCGAACTGCTTCTGAAACAGACATTACTTCAAACCCATCTGCTTTTGCTACTTCAAAAGACTTACCTGGTCGAACACCAACTACAACTTCCACACCAGAATCACGTAAATTTTGCGCCTGCGCATGACCTTGAGATCCATAACCAATTACCGCAACTGTTTTCCCTTGTAATAACTCTACATTTGCATCTTTCTCATAATACGTTTTCATTTTCCATACACTCCTTATAATGTATTTACTTGCAGTACATCAATTAATTTTTTCAACTGACTAACGAGTAATGTCGCTTCATTTTCAGTACAAACTGCTGTGAGTTTCATTTCAGAAACACCATTATTATCTCTTTCGTTTAAATGTAAAGAAGAAATATAATAACCACGCCGAGCAAAAATCCCACTTATACGTAATAAGACGCTTGGCTCGTTATGAATAACGAGTGAAAAAGTATGACTCATTCTTCCCACCTCTTCATAATCATTTCGTTATTCCCTTTGTTTGGCGGAACCATCGGAAATACGTTTTCACCTTCTTCTACACAAAAATCAACTACGACAGGACCTTCATGAGCAAATGCTTCTAGCATCACTTGTTTCGCCTCTGTTGAATTTGTTGCCCTTACCCCCTTCACTCCGTATGCTTCTGCCACTTTCACAAAATCTGGTGATCCAATTCTCGATTCTGACAAACGATTTTCATAAAACATTTCTTGCCATTGCCTTACCATCCCTAAAAATTTGTTATTTATAATAAACACTTTGACAGGGATGTTATTTTCAGCAATTGTTTGTAGTTCTTGAATGTTCATTTGAAAAGAAGCATCACCTGCAATACAAATAACAAGTTCTTCTTCTTTTGCAAGCTGAGCACCAATTGCCGCCGGGAAACCAAATCCCATCGTTCCAAGTCCACCAGATGTTAGAAAAGTCCTTGGGTTTTTCGCTTTATAAAAATGCGCAGCCCACATTTGGTGCTGTCCTACTTCTGTCGTAACAATCGCTTCACCATTTGTTACTTCACTTACTAGGCTAATAACATGTTGCGGTTTTAAATCACTTTCTTTTTGATTATAGGAAAGAGGGTATTCCGCTTTCCATTCCTCGGTTTTCGTAAGCCATTCATCTGTCTGTGTATAAATCGGCATATGTAACAACATGTGTAACGCTTTTTTCACATCCCCAACAACTGGATATTCCACAGTTACATTTTTATGAAACTCCGAAGAATCTATATCAATATGTACCTTTTTGGAATGGGGAGAAAAGAGTTCTAATTTTCCTGTTACACGGTCATCAAAACGAACACCTAAAGCAAGCAGTAAATCACATGCTGTGACTGCCATGTTTGCCGCGTACGTTCCATGCATACCGAGCATTCCTAAAAATAACGGATCTCCCGGCGGATATGCACCAAGTCCCATTAAAGTGGAAACGACTGGAATACGATTCTCACTCGCAAATTTGATTAGTTCCTCAGATCCACCCGAATGAATGACACCTCCTCCAATATAAAGAAGTGGGCGTTTAGCTTTTGAAATTTCTTTAGCTACTTCTCTAAGCTTTATACTGTCTGGCATAGGCTCTATTTTGTACCCTGGAATCTCAATTACTTCATTGTAAAAACTTGTTACCTTTTCGTTTTGAACATCTTTTGGAATATCAATTAATACTGGTCCCGGCCGCCCGCTTTCGGCTATGTAAAAAGCTTCTTGTACAATGCGTGATAAATGATTCACATCACGAACTTGGTAATTATGCTTCGTAACAGGTACTGTGATTCCAACAACATCCGCTTCTTGAAATCCATCTTTACCAATTAAGGACCTTGCAACTTGCCCTGTAATGACAACTAAAGGAATCGAATCCATATAAGCATCCGCTAAGCCTGTAACTAAATTTGTCGCTCCCGGGCCAGAGGTAGCAAAGACTACCCCGACCTTTCCAGAAGCTCTCGCATATCCTTCTGCCGCATGAATGGCAGCCTGTTCATGGCGAGTTAAAACGTGCTTCAAACCACTTCTATATAACGCATCGTATACTGGCAAAATCGCCCCGCCCGGATAACCAAAAACAGTCGTTACGCCTAATTTTTTCAAACATTGAATCACGTGTCCGGCACCTGTCACTTCTTCACACTGTAATTTCTCACATGCTGTATACTGCTGCTCCATTTCAATTAACTCCTCTCCCTTTCTATGCTAAGCTCTCTGCAAGTCCTGGAACACGTACGCCTCTTTCTCTCGTTAACTTTTTAAATTCCTCTGTCAATTGTTTCGTTACACTTCCTGGTTTCCCATCCCCAATTTCTCTTGAATCAACTTTTACAACTGGAATTAATTCTGCTGCCGTTCCTGTTAAAAACACTTCATCCGCTACATATACGTCATGGCGAGTGAATGGTCTTTCCTCACATGGGATACTCAATCGCTCACATAACTCGATAACACTATTTCTCGTAATACCTTCTAACGCCCCTAAATACGAAGGCGGTGTTAACACTTTTCCATCTTTCACAACGAAAACATTATCTCCAGATCCTTCACAAACATATCCTTGTTGATTTAACATAAGGGCCTCTAGCACTCCTGCTTGTGCCGCTTCAATTTTTACAAGTACATTATTTAAGTAGTTCATCGACTTAATGCGTGGGTCTAATGCATCTGGTGTATTACGTCTTGATGCAACAGATACAACACTTAGTCCATTATCGTAAAATTCCTGTGGGAATAACTTTAATTGTTCTGCAATGATAATAACGCTCGGTTTCACACAACTTCTAGGATCAAGTCCTAAGTCCCCTTTTCCTCTTGAAACAATTAAGCGAATGTAGGCATCTGCATACTCATTTTTTTGAAGTGTCTGTAAAACCGCTTCTTCCATTTCTTCAACTGTCAGTGGGATTGTAAGTAAAATAGATTTTGCTGATTCATATAATCGTTTTACATGCTCTTTTAAACAAAATACATTTCCACCGTAACTACGAATCCCTTCAAATACACCATCTCCGTATAAAAAACCGTGATCATATACTGAAACAACTGCCTTTTCTTTTTCTACAAATTCCCCATTCATATAAATGTACTGGTTTCCCATCTCACATCGCTCCTCTTTTTTTCTCTCTATTTTTGCAATCCATTTCCATATCGATTGCTGAGACGAGTTATTTTAACAGAATATTCAGTATATAATTTTTAAAAATATACTCGTCTCAACAATCGATTACATACATACTTGTAGTGATCCATTGCTGAGACGAGGGAATCGTGGTACCACTCAGCTTCCTTACACTTCTCACGAAATATAAGCTCTGCAAGTCCAATTAGACTTTTGTTTTTCTATCGGAAACAACTCCGCTACTTTTTACTAGTTTTCAAAAGTAGTGCTCCGAGGTGATCTTCAATAATGAAATTGTTACCACCCTCACAGCATCTAGGTAGCTCTCTGAAACAATTTTTATCATTTACTCTCCTCTTCTACGCATTCTCTTATTGTATTTTTAAAATAAAAACTCTCGCCTCAGCAATCAACTACTACAATTTAGTAGCTTTGATTGCTGAGGCGAGAGTTTCGCGTTACCACTCAGCTTCCTTATACTTCTCACGAAATATAAGCTCTGTAGGTCCAATTAGACCCCCGTCCTTTTACCGGAGACGATGCCGTCGCCCTCTACTCAGTTTCCCTTTCGCAAGCGATGCTCCGAGGTGATCTTCAATGATTCGATTGTTACTACCCTCACAGCCTAGGAGCAGCTCTCTGAAACGATCATAATCATCTACTTTCCTCTTCTTTGCATATGCAACATATAAAGTTAGAAAATTCTTAATTCACTTTTATTTGTTACACGTATTATAGGACGTTGTTCTTTTCATTGTCAACATGTTTTCAGAAAATATTTTTAATAATACATATATTTTCGAATCTTTTTTATTGCGCAATAAAACGTTTTGTATAATACTATATAAAACATATATATTTAGGAGGATTACAGCAATGTCCGAAAAAACATACGAACTCGCAACCTTTGCAGGCGGTTGCTTTTGGTGCATGGTAAAGCCATTTGATGAACTTCCTGGTATTCATAAAGTACTTTCCGGCTATGCAGGTGGTCATGTAGAAAACCCAACATATGAACAAGTTAAAGCTGGTACATCTGGTCATTTAGAAGTTGTACAAATTGCATTCGACCCTTCTATTTTTCCATATAAAAAATTACTAGATTTATACTGGCCACAAATCGATCCAACTGATGATGGCGGACAATTTTTTGACCGTGGTCCATCTTATCGCACCGCTATTTTTTATCATACTGAAATACAAAAAGAGCTTGCTGAAAAATCAAAACAAGCTCTTGCAGAAAGCGGTATGTTTAAAGAGCCAATCGTAACTGAAATTCGCCCGGCTGCACCTTTTTATGAAGCCGAGGAATACCATCAACATTTCTATAAAAAGAACCCAGAAAAATACGCTACTGAGCAAAAGGAATCTGGCCGTGAAGACTTTATAAAAGAAAATTGGCAAAAAAAATAATAAAAAGGCATCGTGCTTTTTAGTACGATGCCTTTTTATTTTTGATAAAAATACCATACAACGATAAAAACAAAAGCTGTTAATGTCCAAAGTATTATCTCATTTTTAGCTTTATTCTTTTTATTAGTCATTTTATTTTCTCCTTATAGCTATTCAACATATTCAATTTCATTGTCCACCTTATATACGTGAATACATCTTTACAAATCCTTATAACAAGACCACCAACGATTGCAATTGAAATTACTAACATCTGTACAAAACTAAGAGTAGTTGTGTATGTTATGTAGATAACAATGCATACAAGTAAAACATCCGGTAAAGAAAGCAAAAACTTTTTAAGCATTTTTCAGCTCTCCTATGTTGTATTTATAAATTATATCTCTCAAAAAGGAAATCTATTACCATTCTCAAAATAAAAGACCTCCAGTTTAAGTACTAGAGGTCTTCCATTTTATTTCTTTAATCGCTCAATAAAATCATGTAATTTATCAAGTGACTTCATATTCTGATTACAAGCTACACCATCTTTGCAAATATAGTTTCCCTTTTTAACGAAAGTTCCTGGTATATCACCTTTAATTTCAACTAAAAACATCCCAACTTCTTCATGTCCATGACATAATGAACAAATGCTTTTTTTATTTAAACTTTGGAACGTTCCTTGCAGACCAACAAACTTATTTTTATCATTTTTCGCTATAATAAATTTCCTGCTTGACCCTTTATCAATCCAGCTTAAATAAGATAGTTCTTTCATATCCAATTCTTCCATATCAGGAAGTTTCAACTTTTTCACTTTAGGAAATAATTTTTTTAATGTTTGCGCTGTAACTTCCTGAAACGGAATCACATACGGATTTATTTTCGTTAAAAATGATTCTGCATCTTCTCTATTTTGAACTGTTAATACCGTATCAATTAACTCTTTCTGTTCATCCGTTAAATTCTCAAATACATGTATTATTTTTTCAATTGCTAATGATTTTAACGCTTGAATGACACCTCTATCATTTGCCGTTGCATGCCCATTCGCTAAAATATAAGCTTGTGATTTTATAAAATTGTATTGATCACTTCTAATAAAAGCTTCCATCTTTATCACTCCATACAAATTGTTGATCTAGTTTTATTGTATACAATGATTACGTTTTTTGATATGTAAAAGATAACTTAGAAACAAACATTACATACATCACTTATTCTCTACCGCTGCATTTCCTGACAAAAGAAGCCATCATCTGTTTTCCATTCCGCATATAATACGTCTTCAAACTTAGTAATCCCCTTTTGTTTTATTTGCTTATACAGCCATCCTTCATCAAAACCAACTTCTCTCAAATTATCTTTCACTACTTTTCCGTCACTAATTAATGAAATTGGTAAGTATACAGGCTTATGTTTTAAACTTAAATCATTTATAGTAGGAGATTCATATTCGCTCTTTTTCAGAACACTTATGTTTCCGTTAGGTTCCAATATCATATATTCAACTTCTCGAATTGAAAAAATATCTTTTTGTTGTCTAAGCATTTGTTGTAATTGATTAATATCCAAATGATTTGAACTTAATTGTTCTCGGTCAATCTTTCCATTACGGATAATGATAGAAGGGGAGCCTTCAAAAAAACTTCTCGTCC
This sequence comes from Bacillus sp. BD59S, assembly GCF_007363175.1. NCBI lineage: Bacteria > Bacillati > Bacillota > Bacilli > Caryophanales > Bacillaceae > Bacillus > Bacillus sp. BD59S. Next base: position 1,652,466 of record NZ_CP034686.1, on the reverse strand, counting down.
CTCTAAATTTTTGTGTTATCACTTCTATTGAATAGATTAACACTACCCATACAAGTACTGCATATAAAATAGACCATACTTTTATTTCCGGATCATATATAGTATTTCCGACTAATTCTCCGAGAACAATGGCAGAAATAAAATCAAATGGCGTTAACTGAGATATTTGTGTCTTCCCTAATATTTTAGTAGCAATCAATAGCACAAAAAAACCAAAAAATAGTTCTATCGTTATTTGTCCTAAATGATTCATATATGCTCACCTTTCTGCTTTTCACTCAAATGCTCTATATTCTAGTAAAAAAACGGCACATTTTTTCTATTATCTTGTCCATTTATACACAATATATCCCGTACATACAAAGCAAAAAGAGTCTAGTTCAAAATAATATTTGAACTAGACTCTTTTATCTTCATTTAGAATACACTATTTTTTTAATCGTTTCTCCGGAAAGAAAATACTCCTCTGCAAGTTGATGAACCGAAATCCCACTTTTAAATGCTTCTTTAATCGCTTTATTTCTTTCATCTAACTGTTTTCTTCCTCCAGATCGTGTACCCCATTTATAACGTTTTGTTTCTTGTTTTGGAATGTAAATTGTTTCACCTTGTATATACTTTTGAATTTCAGTAATTAAACTCTCTGGTAAAACCGTCGCAGCTTTAACGTATTTCATTTCTGCTCGCCCCTTATTTTTTATGGTTCATTTCAATAAGGTGCAAAGCCAAATATAAAAATGATTCAAGCTCATTTAGGCGATTGTATATTACTTGTCTACCTCACGCAAAGTATCGCCATTTCCATACTTGGCTTTGCATGAGACGCTGCAGTGTCCGGCAATTGAATTATAATCGCCATGTAAACACCTCCTAATATACCTTTTTCATTACATTATATGATAAATTCCTTCCCCTTGCATCCACATCCTTTTTAAAGCATGAAATTACTTAGTTTGATATAATACTTTTTAGTCCAATCAAAAACTATAGTGAGGTCGCGTTATGAAGAAGAAAAAAATCATTACAATCGTTACAATATTCATTATTACTGTAGCATTATTCGGAACATACAAATTGATGAATGCAAGAAGCTTTCAATTATTTGGAGATTTAACAAATCGAGTAGAAACAAATGAAAAGGTGATTGCTTTAACTTTTGATGATGGCCCTACTAACAATGTAAAACAAATATTACCGCTACTAGATACATACAATGCAAAAGCTACTTTCTTTTTAATTGGAAATGAATTGGAGAAAAACCTATCGTTAGGAGAATCTATCGTACAATCTGGACACCAAATTGGAAACCATACATATTCTCATAACAGAATGGTTTTTAAAACACCTTCTTTTATTAAAGAAGAAATAGAAAAAACGAATGCATTAATCCGCCAAATAGGATTTACAGGCGCAATTGATTTTAGACCACCTAACGGGAAAAAGCTAATTGGTCTGCCCTATTATTTAAATAAAAACAATATCGAAACAATCACCTGGGACCTTGAACCTGATACTTTTTATAAATCTGCTGCTGATAAAATTGAATATGTTAATAAAAATGTAAAACCAGGTTCTATCATTTTACTGCACTCTATGTATGATGAGTCTAATGAAAGTTTACAGACCATTGAAGGTATTTTAGACTCTTTATCTAAGAAGGGCTATCAGTTCGTAACAGTAAACGAACTACAAAAAAGAACAAAGTAAGAAAGGTAGCGTATCATACAATGATACGCTACCTTTTTGTTTAAATAATGCCAAGTACATTTAAGAATACGATAATAATCGCAATTGGTGCGATGAAGCGAAGTAAGAATAACCATAATACGAATAATTTATAGCCTTTATTTTTACTTACACCAAGCTCTTTCATTAATACATCTTTCTTCATTTTTAAAGGAACAAAGATAGAAACCAATAAAACACCAAGTGGCATGAGTACGTTACTAACTGCATAATCTGCTAAATCAAAGACTGTCTTTCCGAAAATCTTCAGATCACTTAATATACCGAATGATAGTGCTGATGGTACTCCAACAACGAAGATTAATAAACCTACGATTAAAGCCATTTTTTCACGTTTCCCTTTACCTTTTGCAGTTAAAGATGCCACGCTAATTTCTAACATCGAAATGGCTGATGTAATAGTAGCAAAGAAGAATAGTAGTAAGAAAACGATGAAGAATAATTTTCCGAATGCCATTTTACTAAAAATAGCTGGCAGTACGATAAATAATAGTCCCGGTCCTTGAGATGGTTCCATTCCAAATGCGAACACTACTGGGAAAATTGCAAGTCCTGCAAGTAATGTAATCACAAGCGTTAAAGCTACGATAGAAAATGCTGAACGCGGTAAACTTTCCTCTTTCGGTAAATATGAGCTATACGTTACCATTACTGCTACTCCGACTGATAGTGAGAAGAACGATTGTCCCATCGCATATAAAATAACTTCTGATGTTACATGTGAGAAATCAGGTTGTAAGAAGAAACGAACGCCTTCTCCAGCACCATCTAATGTAAGTGCACGAACGATTAATACAAAGAATAAAACGAATAGTGCTGGCATGAAATATTTATTTACTTTTTCAACACCATTTTGTACACCTTTACTTACGATAAAAATAGTAATAAGGATGAATAATAGCTGTGATCCAACTGCTAAATACGGATTGGAAATGATTTCACCAAACGTAGCTTCGTATGCGCCATTCCCTTCCCATAGTCTACCTGTAATTGCATTCCATAAATATAATAAAATCCAGCCTCCTACAACACTGTAGAAAGAAAGTAATATGAAACATGTTACAATCCCTAATTTCCCTAACCATGGCCATGGTGTTTTTGGTGCGATTTCTCTATACGCATCAACGGCCTCTTTTTGTGTACTTCTTCCGATAACAAATTCAGCTAATAATAGCGGTAAGCCAATTAATAATGTGAAACCGATGAAAATAAGGAAGAACGCGCCGCCCCCTCCAATTCCGGCCATGTACGGGAACTTCCAAATTGCCCCTAGACCAATCGCTGAACCTGCCGCAGCTAATACGAAACCTAATTTCGATGTCCATTGCTGTGAATTCATTTGTTAATCTCCTCTCTTTATCTTTTTCTGTTTTACAATTCGGTATTTATATTGTTCTATCCACACTCTTTTCTAATACGTTCACTTCCTCCCTACTAATAAAAAACGCCCCTACGTAAATACGTAGGGACGACAAAAATATCGCGGTACCACCCTAGTTATGAAGATATAACAAAGTTAGGACCTAAATAAAAAACGCCCCTACGCAAATACGTAGGGACGATAAAATATCGCGGTACCACCCTAGTTATGAAGCCACAACAAAGTAAGACCTAAATAAAAAACGTCCCTACGTAAATACGTAGGGACGATAAATATCGCGGTACCACCCTAGTTGTGAAACAATCTTCACCACTTTATTTGATAACGGTATAAACTACCGTCTTTCATTTCCTCATAATGTGAGATTTATGAAAGATGCTCCAGGACGAACTTCATGAATAATCTATATACTGATTCACACCAACCATCAGCTCTCTGAAATAGGGAGATATTCACTACTATACCCTTTCATTGCCCAAATATTATTTTCCGAATTGATTACTATCATTTTTATCATACATTAAAAATAGTGTCAACTTATATTTTGAATTTTTATGTATTACATTCTATTTAAAAATTCAAAATATGACTTTTAAATGAATAGTATTAGAACATTTATGGTTTATACTGTATTAACTTCCCTAGCAGGTTTATAGTAGTATACGATGAATGCAAGACAGCAAGAGTAGGAGGAAAGAATTTTGTCTACGTCAAAAGTTTTAAAAGGAACTGCTTTATTAAGCGGGGCCACAATGATTTCACGTATATTAGGTTTTATATACTTCTTCCCTTTTCAATTACTAGTTGGAACGCAAGGGGTTGCTTTATATGGATATGCATACTCTTGGTACGGTATTTTATTAAGCTTTTCAACAGCGGGTATTCCTATTGCCGTCTCCAAATTTGTTGCAAAGCATAATGCACTTGGTGATTATAGTACAAGCAAAAAATTATATCACTCTAGTGTAAAATTAATGTTGTTTATGGGCTTTTTAGGATTTTTAATTTTATTTATTGGAGCACCGTACATATCACAATTTATTATTCGCTCGAAAACACCAGATCCACAATTTATCGCTGACGTAACACTTACGATGCGAGCATTAAGTTTTGCACTTATTATCGTACCAGCTATGAGTGTTACACGTGGTTATTTCCAAGGATTTCAACATATGAAACCAAGTGCTGTTTCTCAAGTTGTGGAACAAATTGCACGTGTTGTTTTCATTTTAGTTGGTAGCTTCATCGTCTCAAAACTATTAGGCGGTTCCGTAGCTTCTTCTGTTGCAGTCGCTACGTTTGGCGCTGTTATTGGAGCACTTGCAAGCGTCTCTATTTTAATGATGTACTGGAAAAAATATAATGGGTTAAAACCTCCCGAAGGTGAATTAAAATCAAGAGCATCCCATATCCCATTAAAAAATATTTATATAGAATTACTTCGTTATGCAATCCCAATTGTATTTGTCGGCATCGCAATTCCACTTTACACGTTAGTAGATCAATATACTGTAGCTGATGTCCTTAGAGCGATGGGAGAGCCGTTAGAAACAGCAAATGCAGTTTTCGCTTATATAACGAACTATGCCCAAAAGTTAATTATGATTCCAGCTTCACTTGCAACTGGATTCTCTTTAACAATCATTCCGGCTATAACGAAATCTTATACAAGCGGGAAATTAGAAGAATTACAAGAACAAATTTCAAAGATATTTCAAGTCTTGTTATTCTTCACTATCCCGGCTGCATTTGGTCTTGCTAGTATCGCTTACGATGCATTCCGCATGGTTTATGTAAATCCTGAAATTGCACTTGGTGGATCACAATATTTAATTTCATTTGCACCGTCTGCTATATTAAGTGCGATTTTCACAGTTTCAGCAGCTATTTTACAAGGAATCGATTATCAAAGAAAAACGATGATTGCTTTCTCAGTCGGTATTCTCGTTAAAGTTGTAGTAAATACACCACTTTTACATTTATTTGGTGGACACGGCGCTGTATTTGGAACTATTCTTGGATACCTCGTTTCAAATAGTATTATGTTGTACTGCATCGTTAAGTTTGCGAAATTTAAAATTGGTGAGACAGCAAAAACAGTATTTCTTATTACAATTTACTCAGCAGCAATGTCTGCTGTTGTAATTGCATTAAAAGCAATTTTAACATGGTTAATTCCTGGACAATCTTATATCGAATCACTTCTCATTGTTGTTATATGTGGCGCTGTAGGAGGACTTGTTTACCTTTTATTCGTATTAACTAGTGGACTTGCTTCACATATTCTCGGTGATAGAATTCAACGCTTACCTATACTGGGGAAATTAGTAAAATAAAAAAAGAGATGTAACAAGGGTTACATCTCTTTTTTTTTATTTCGCATATTGAATACGCTTTTGCTGTTCAGCAATATGTAATTCCGGAGCATGGTGTTCTACTAACTGTAATAGCTCCTCGATTAACACTTCTAACTCCTGTATACTATACTCCGGTTTCCCTATTAACGTATTCGCCATACGCTCATATAAGTTTTCAGGCTTAATAATCATTCTTTCCACATTATATGGCATCCATTTAAACGCCGGGTGATGTACATACATTTTATTCAAACCAAATAAGACCCCAAATATATTTCTTTGTGCTTCACAAATAACATCATATAGCATAAGCCAGTCTTTTCGTTTTAAAAGTGCCTCTCGATTATGCCAGCGATTACTTAACCAAAGATTTTCTGAAATCATCCGTTTCGCTAGGTCTTCTGGATATGCCATCACCCTATCTTTTAATTCATTTACTTTCTCTTCCCCATACAAACTAACTCCGTCATGCACGGATGATACGATACATTGTTTTTCATAACTAATATCATATTGAACCACCACATCCTCAATAACTTTCTCTACTGTTTCTGTTAAAAAGTTACTAATCTCTAATTTAATTCCTTCTTTCGTCAAATATGTTTCCGACCATTCTTCTTCCTCGTAAGGATGGTATGACAAAATTGTTCCACCAATATAATTAATAGGCCCTTTACGATCCTCATCCTCTGGTGGCATTGACCATAAAATATGTAGTTCTATATCTGAATGTTCATCTTCTAGCTTTCTAGCTACTGAACCAGCTAAAATAATAGCCTCCACTTTCGGATTTTGCCTATAAATCTCCGACATTTCTATTGCTTTCTCTTTTAATTCCACTTCATTTCCCCCTATAATTGCAGTACGCATTTAACTTTTCATTTATCTATTTCGATATTATGCATTGCATTCCCTGTTCAATGTTCCACTAAATCATATTTCTACCCAATAACGCTGAACAATTCCCCCAGTATGAGAAGAAACTACTTCATTTTCTAGCACACCGCCAACCTTTTGAATCGTTTTAGCCGAAGCAATATTAGCTTTATCGCAAGTTATTAACACTTTCTGCAATCCTAACTTTTGCGCTTCATATAATGCGAGTTTCAATTGTTTTATCGCGTAACCTTGACGACGTTTATTTGGATGTACACTATATCCAATATGACCACTTTCCCGCAATAATTCTTCGTTTAATCGATGTCTAATATTCACAAAACCTATAAGTTCCCCTTTTTCAAAGCTTAAAAATTGACTAGATGGTACTCGATTAGCTTTTAAGTTTTCCCCAAGTTCTTGTATATTCACTTTTTCAAACCATTCATCGAGAGAATCAAAATTTTGTAAAGAACTACTGCCATGTGGTTGTTCTCCTGATTGTAAAAACGCATGTTTATATTCCATAATTTCTCCACTATATTCATGTGTTGGTTTTAATAGTTTCATTTTTATTCTCCCCCTCTTTACAACCTAAAACAAACACCGTACTCGTAACGATTTTACGAGTACGGTGTTTTTATCCTTTTCATTCAAATAATCCCATACTCAAATAACGCTCACCTGTATCAGGTGCAATACATAAAACTTTTTTACCAGCGCCTAATCGTTTTGCAATCATAATCGCTGCGTAAACAGAAGCGCCTGAAGACGGCCCAACTAATAATCCCTCTTGTCTAGCTAAGTTTCTCATCGTCGTTAAAGCCTCTTCGTCTGCAATTTGAATAATTTCGTTATACACTTCTGTATTTAAGTTTTTCGGGATAAACCCTGGACTTGTTCCTACTAGCTTATGAGGACCCGGAACACCACCTGATAAAACAGGTGATCCTTTTGGTTCTACTACCGCAATATATAAGTTTGGTAGTTTCTCTTTTAACGTTTCCCCAGTCCCTGTAATCGTTCCGCCTGTTCCTGCCGTTGCAACAAAAGCATCAAGCTCTCCATCCATTTGTTCATAAATTTCAAGTGCAGTTGTATAACGGTGAACATTCGGGTTTGCTGGGTTTTCAAATTGCTGGGGAATAAAACTATTTGGAATTTGCTTTTGTAGTTCTAACGCCTTCGCAATTGCTCCTGGCATTCTTTGTTCTGCCGGTGTTAAAACTACATCTGCCCCGTATGCTTTCAATAAGTTAATTCTTTCTTTAGACATATTATCCGGCATAATTAAAATTGCTTTATATCCTTTAGCAGCTGCATTCATTGCTAAACCAATCCCAGTATTCCCACTCGTTGGTTCAATAATTGTATCTCCTGGTTTTATGAGACCTTTCTCTTCAGCAACGTGCAGTAAATTGTATGCAGCACGGTCTTTCACACTGCGCGATGGATTGAACATTTCTAGTTTTACATACACTTCTGCTGCGTCTTCTGGAATAAATTTAGATAATCGGACGACAGGTGTATCTCCTATTAATTCTGTTACATTTTCACATAATTTCATAGTGCATCCCCTATTCTATCGTTTTCTTATCACTTGGTAATAACCATGAAGTAAGTCCAATTAATGGTAGACAACTACATAGTAACATAATAAATTGTAGACTATATATATCAGCCAATTTCCCAAGAACTACAGAGCCTAAAGCACCGAGTCCAAACGCAAGCCCTACAATTAATCCTGATACCATTCCTACTTTTCCAGGAACAAGCTCTTGCGCATAAACAACAATTACACTAAAACTACTTGAACTAATAAAACCGATACATAAAAATAGCGGTACAACCCACACGAGCGAAACGTGAGGTAATAAAAGTGCAAGTGGTGCTGAACCTAGCATTGAAAATACAATAATTGTTTTCTTTCCAAATCGATCCGCTAATGGACCACCGAAGAAAGTTCCTAACACACCAGCAATCATAAATGCGAATACGAAATACTGAGCATTTTTTATCGATAAACCGTAATGCTCAATTAAGTAAAATTGATAAAAATTCCCGATACCAGCACCGTACCAAGAGCGTACAAAAGTAAGAAAAACAAGAAGTAAAATAACAAATTTAATATGTGTACTGACAATCGCATGTTCCGCCTCAAGCGCAGCCCTCTTTTTTCTTCTCACAGCGCCAGTTGCTAATTCATTTCTATACCAATTTGATACGAAAATTAATAATACAATGCCTACCGCTGCAAAGGCTGTAAAACCTAAAGAACCAATTTGACCGAGCGGAACGAAAATTAACGCTGTAAAAATAGGAGCTAAAGAATTCCCTGTATTTCCTCCCACTTGATAAATCGCTTGCGCTAATCCCCGCTTTGCACCGGACGCCATATAAGCCACTCGGGCACCTTCTGGATGAAAGACTGCGGAACCTAATCCGATAAATAAAACAGAAATAATAACAATAATAAAATTCGGTGCAAATGCAAGTCCGATCATCCCGAGCATACTTGAAAACATACCGAGCGGTAATAAAAATGGTGACGGCTTCTTATCCGAGTACATACCAAAAACCGGCTGCATAATCGATGACGTCATATTTAATGCAAACGCAATCCACCCTACTTGCATATAGGATAAATTCATCGTTTTTTCCAAAATAGGAAATAAAGCGGGCACAACTGCTTGCATCGAATCATTTAAAAAATGACCGAAGCTAATCGCAAATAATATTCGATATATTGTCGGTGTTTCTACTGTGTTTTTTTGCGAAACTGCCTGCATATATGAATCTCTCCTTCCTGTACAAAATATATATTTATTACAGTAGGTGTAATAAATTCTGACTTTTGAAACATTTCTATTCTATACTGGTTTCATTTCTTTTTCCAGAAATATCACTTTTCACATAATATATTTTTTCTATATGCTTTATCGGATTTATTTATAGAAATTTTCTATATTTTCTTTTATACTAAGGCAGAGATGAAGGGAAGGTTGACAAATATGAAGAAAAAAACAAAAGGGATCGTTGCACTCTCAATCACATTATCTATGTTTTTAACAGCATGTGGTCAAAAACAAGAGGCAACAACTACCGGAGAAAAGAAAAAAGCATCTTCAAAACAGGTATTAAACATTGTAGAAGCTGGGGAAATTTCTACACTTGATTCATCTATCGCAACCGATGGATTTTCTTACGCTGCATTAAACAACGTAATGGAAGGATTATATATGCCTGGTCCTGACAATAAACCTGTTCCTGCAGCTGCTGAATCATACAAACTGAGTGAAGACGGAAAAACATATACATTTACATTACACGATTCAAAATGGTCAAATGGCGATCCAGTAACTGCTCATGATTTTGAATATGCATGGAAACGTGCCGTAAATCCAGAAACCGCTTCTGAATACGCACATATTATGTTCGATATTAAAAACGCAGAAAAAATAAATAAAAAAGAATTGCCAATTGACTCATTTGGTGTAAAAGCAATTGACGATAAAACATTAGAAGTACAGTTAGAACACCCTGTCCCATACTTTTTAGGTTTAATGGGATTTGCAACATTTTATCCTCAAAACAAAAAGGTTGTAGAAGCACAAGGGAAAAATTACGGACTTGAAGCTGCAAATGTAGTGTATAACGGACCTTTCCAATTAAGTGAATGGAAACATGATACAAGTTATAAAATGACGAAAAACCCGAACTACTGGGATAATAAAAATGTGAAATTAAATGAAATTAATGTAAATATTGTAAAAGATACTTCAACAGCTGTTAATTTATTTGAAAGCAAACAAGTAGACCGTATTACGATAAATTCAGAGTTTGTTGATAAATATCAAAAAGATCCTAGCTTAAAGAAAATGGAACGTCCTTCTGTGACGTTTTTCCGATTTAGTCAAAAGAATACTTTATTAGCAAACAAAAATGCTCGTAAAGCTATTTCTCTTGCTTTTGATAAACAAGGAATCGCAACAACGATTTTAAACAATGGTTCTATACCTGCGAATGCATTCGTTCCAAAAGGATTCGTAAAAGGACCTGACAATAAAGATTTTCGCAGTACAAGTAATGTAAAAGTAGAAACAAATGTGAAAGAAGCTAAAACACTATGGGAAACTGCGAAAAAAGAAACAAATTTACAAAACGCTTCTCTTTCAATTATAACAACTGATGAATCTAACGATAAAAAAATTAGTGAGTTTTTAAAAGGTGAATTAGAGAAAAACTTACCTGGATTAAAAATTACATTACAACCACTTCCAGTAAAGGCATTTTTAGATCGTGAAGGAAATGGTGATTTTGAAATTTCACTTTCTACTTGGGGACCAGATTATCCTGATCCTACAACATTTTTAAATATGTTTGTCACAGACGGACCATTTAATAAGATGAGTTATTCAAACAAACAATACGACGAATTAATTGAAAAAACGAGCTCTACTTTAGTAACTGACTTACCAGCACGTTGGAAAGCGTTCCAAGATGCTGAGAAAATCTTACTTGAAGATGATGCAGCTATCGCTCCAATCTTCCAATCAGGACTTGTATATTTAGAACGTCCAACAGTAAAAGGTGTTGTTGTTCGTCCATTTGCAGGAATTTATTCTTATAAGTGGGCCTCTATTACAGAATAAGAAAAAGGCGATCCTAAAACATATTAGGATCGCCTTTTTTATTAAATTGCAAAACGCTTATACTTTTCGTAATCGCTCGTCTTACATTCTACTTCTAGTTTCGTACCTTCGTTTTCATAACTCGTAGATAGAACGTGCGCATGATTATTGAAATAAGAAACTACCTGTCCTTGATCATATGGAATTAACATTTCACACTTCGTATACTCTTTATAGATGTGTGAGCGAATCATTTTTACAAGTTCTTCAATTCCAACGTGTTTCTTCGCTGATAAATAAACACGGTCTTCTTGTACTTTCGGAATTTCAACATCTACCATATCTGATTTGTTATAAGCATAGATTGTTGGGATATTTTCTACTCCAATTTTCTTTAACGTTTCATTTGTAATATCAATTAACTGTTCATAATTTGGATTTGCGTAATCTACAACATGAATAAGTAAGTCTGCTTCCGCTACCTCTTCTAATGTCGAACGGAATGCTTTCACAAGATGATGCGGTAATTTACTTACAAATCCAACTGTATCTGTTAATAAGAATGATTTGTTATCTGGTAAATCAATATTTCGCACCGATGTTTCTAACGTCGCGAATAACATATCTTTTTCAAATACTTGTTTTTCTTCTGTACCATTGTAAATTTCAAGCATCGCATTCATCGTCGTTGATTTTCCTGCGTTCGTATAACCTACTAATGCTACAACAGGAATTTCATTTTTCTTACGTTGTTTTCGCTGCGTTTGACGCTGCGCAACAAGAGCTTCTAAATCTTTATTTAAAACTGAAATTTGTTCTTCAATTTTACGACGATCCAACTCTAATTTCTTCTCACCGACACCTTTATTTTTCGTACCAACTCCGCCGCTCTGTCTTCCTAACGATTCACGAAGACCAATTAAACGAGGCATCATATATTGAAGGTGGGCCACTTCTACTTGCAGCTGCGCTTCTTTCGTTTTCGCACGTTGCGCAAAAATATCTAAAATTAATATGGTACGGTCAATTACTTTACAATCTAAATCCGCTTCTAAATTTCGAATTTGTGAAGGAGATAATTCGTCATTAAAGATCACCATATTCGCATCTACTTCATTTACATAGGCTGCTACTTCTTCAATCTTTCCTTTTCCAATATAATGTGACGGATTTACTCGTTGTAAATTTTGCGTCACTTGCCCAATTACCTCTACATCACAAGCTTCTGCAAGATTCGTTAGCTCTTCCATCGAATATGCAAAATCATCTTCATTGCCTAAATTTACTCCAACTAAAACTGCTCTTTGTAATAATTCTTCCATATATTTATTCCTCCATTTCGATTACGTAAAATAAAAAACACAGGTCGCTGCCTGTGTTTTCGTAAACGGATAAGGGTTCACCAAAGAAATAGAAGAAAGCTATGCTTTCATCCTATCTCATAGTCAAAAAGTCCCAAAATCATATACGTATCCACAATAAGTGTTCACCTATACGATCCCATTCTATTTATAAAGGCAAAACAAAAAGAGGGCGTATTCGTCCCTCCCTCTTTTTCACATATAAGCTTAGTAAAGGGTTCCTTTAAAATAGGCAGACCAATCCCGTTCACTCTGTACACAGACAGAGCCTTTGAGCGCTATTCAATTATTGGCACAAAGTATTGAGACGTAATCTGATTAAGATCAAAGGAAGCCCCTCCGTTCATTTTAAGTTACATAAAGTGTAGCATAAGTAATTCGCTTTCACAAGATTAAACCACCTATAGAAACAGAAAGAAAATCTTTGTATTTTTACTTTAATCGTCATTTTTTGCGTGTTCTTCTCACAACAAAAACAATGATTAATAATAGACAAATGGAAATGATAGCAACTTGCCACCTACTGAAACCGCTCACCATCTCCCCTTTTAAATCCACTTCCTTCGTTGGAACAGACTCTTTTGCAATTTGACTTAAAGCCACTTTGTCCGCCCCTGCCTCATCTAATCTCTTCGTTCTACTACAACTATTTGTGTGTAATTGTTTTTCAGACCCTCTTTGAGAAGAATATACTAAGTACTCTCCTCCTTCCACAAAGTGAAATACACAATCACCACCATTTGTATATACAATAATTTGCGAAGAATTTGTCCCTTTCCAAATTTTCTTCACTTCAAATAATACTTCAATTACAACCCCTTCTTTCCTTCCAACCTCAATTACTTTTCCCTCAAACACTACATCGTTTTTTTGAAAGGCCTCTTCTGCTGATACGTTAATACAATCACAAGCATAAGATTTCTCTGAAAAAATAATAAGAATAAAGCTACAAATAATGACAACAGGCAACATGCGTAAAACTGTTTTCAAGGAGCTCAACTCACTTCATTATCAATTTTAAAAACTTCTCGTATATTATTTTTACAACACTCACCAAATTCCTTCATAGTACATTAAGCATTATCGTTTCAATACAACAAAAATCGTTATTGACAATTTTATAACCTGATATTAGTATCAGGTTATAAAATATAGTTAGGAGCTGTTCCTATGAATTCTAAATCCCGTATTACTGCAATTGGTACTCATGTTCCCAATCAAATACTCTCTAATAACGATTTAGAAAAAATGATTGATACGAATGACGAATGGATTGTACAAAGAACAGGAATGAAGGAAAGAAGAATAGCTAGCGAAGATGAATACTCCTCAAACTTAGCCATTAAAGCAATTGAAAATTTATGTACAACATATAAGAAAAACTTAGAAGATGTTGACTGTGTCATTGTCGCTACTACTACTGCTGATTACGTTTTCCCTAGTGTTGCTTGCCAAATACAACAATACTTCAACATACCTCATACAATGGCATTTGATTTAAATGCCACTTGCGCTGGTTTCACATATGGCCTGCACGTTGGTAATAGCTTAATCACTTCTGGATCACACGAAAAAGTACTTGTCGTAGCAACAGAGACATTATCTAAAGTTGCTGATTACACCGATAGAACGACTTGCATTTTATTTGGCGATGGTGCTGGCGCTATTTTATTAGAAAGAGATGAAAACAAACCGAGCTTTATTGCTGCTCATATGGGCACAAATGGGCACGGCGGTATTCATCTATACAGAACAAATTTATCTACTACTATGAATGACACACCGCTGCAAACAAATGAAAAAATCGTTCAAAATGGGAGAGAAGTATATAAATGGGCAACACGCACAGTACCAGCAGGTATAAAAGAACTATTACATGCCGCAAATATGCAAAAAGATGATATAGACTGGTTCATTCCTCATAGCGCTAACTTACGCATGATTGAATCTATTTGTGAAAAATCTCAAATTCCAATACAAAAAACATTAACGAGCGTGGAATATATGGGGAATACATCTTCTGTCTCTATTCCACTCGCTCTAGATTTAGCTAGAAAAGAAGGGAAATTAAATAACGGAGACACACTTTTACTGTACGGATTTGGTGGTGGTCTTACACATTTAGGCCTTATTGTGGAGTGGGATTTAAGTTAAATGTATGAAAAAGAGGTTCTAGTCAATAACTAGAACCTCTTCTTTAATTTCTTTCTCCTTTTTGAGACCATATCACAACAGGAATCAGCATGAAAGCTAACACTCCTCCAGCTAATGACAATGCCGCATAACTTGAATTCGCTACTACCATTCCTGACATCGCTCCACCAGAAGCTCCAGCTAACGCAATAAACACATCTATCTTCCCTTGTGTTTTTGCACGTGTGGAAGGTATAGTTGCATCAACAATTTGAGCAGTACCACTGATTAAACCGAGGTTCCACCCTAATCCAAGTAAAGACAAAGCAACGATTAATAGTATTAAAGAATCACTTGGCGCTATCGCAGCTATGACACCTGCTGCTAATAAGATTACTCCACCAGCTATACTCATCGTAGTTCTGCCAATTTTATCAATTAACATTCCTGTAACGAGATATGCAAAAAGATGATATAGACTGGTTCATTCCTCATAGCGCTAACTTACGCATGATTGAATCTATTTGTGAAAAATCTCAAATTCCAATACAAAAAACATTAACGAGCGTGGAATATATGGGGAATACATCTTCTGTCTCTATTCCACTCGCTCTAGATTTAGCTAGAAAAGAAGGGAAATTAAATAACGGAGACACACTTTTACTGTACGGATTTGGTGGTGGTCTTACACATTTAGGCCTTATTGTGGAGTGGGATTTAAGTTAAATGTATGAAAAAGAGGTTCTAGTCAATAACTAGAACCTCTTCTTTAATTTCTTTCTCCTTTTTGAGACCATATCACAACAGGAATCAGCATGAAAGCTAACACTCCTCCAGCTAATGACAATGCCGCATAACTTGAATTCGCTACTACCATTCCTGACATCGCTCCACCAGAAGCTCCAGCTAACGCAATAAACACATCTATCTTCCCTTGTGTTTTTGCACGTGTGGAAGGTATAGTTGCATCAACAATTTGAGCAGTACCACTGATTAAACCGAGGTTCCACCCTAATCCAAGTAAAGACAAAGCAACGATTAATAGTATTAAAGAATCACTTGGCGCTATCGCAGCTATGACACCTGCTGCTAATAAGATTACTCCACCAGCTATACTCATCGTAGTTCTGCCAATTTTATCAATTAACATTCCTGTAACGAGAGATGGAAGATACATTGCACCTACATGAAAACCAATTACAAGACCTACTGCACTTAAAGCATGACCATGGTGTCCCATATGAACTGGCGTCATTGTCATAATTGCAACCATCACGATTTGTGTAAGTATCATTATGATAGCTCCAACAGTAATACCTCGCTTGTTTTCTATTGCCTCTTCTGTTATTGGTTTCCCTTTATATGTATGCTCTTGTTTATATATTTCTATCATATTAGCAATAAGTAACGGATCTGGACGTAGCATAACAAAAAGGACAAGACCCGCCAGTATAAACGCTGCCGCTGATAATATGAATGGGCCAGCAAGTTCAGGAATTCCAATTGAATGAGCAAACCTTCCCATTACACCTACTAAATTTGGACCTGCGACTGCACCAAAAGTCGTCATTACCATCGTAATACTAATGGCAGTTGCTCTTTGCTTCTTGTCTGCTAGATCTGTACCTGCATAACGAGCTTGTAAATTCGTAGCTGTACCTGCACCGTAAATGAGTAAAGAAACTAGTAAAAAAATAATACTATTTGTTATTGCAGCCAATACAACTCCAATAGCCCCTAGTCCACCTACTATAAAACCTGCTGCAAGTCCTATGCGACGACCATGTTTTTGCGATAACTTCCCGACAAAGAAAGCCGCTATCGCCGATCCCATTGTAAACATAGCAGCCGGTAAACCTGCAAATGCATCTGTCCCAAGCATTTGCTGCGCAAGAAGTGCACCTACTGTAATGCCAGCAGCTAACCCAGCTCCGCCGAACATTTGTGAAATACTTACGATTATTAATGTTCTTTTGTATAATTTTTGTTGTTCTTCTTCTGTATACATTCGATTACTTTTTAAAGCTCCCGCCCTATCTAACAATTCCTCATCCTCCCTTTGAAATGAAACCCTCTTGTTAATGTACTATGTTTAACGTTACATATTCAATGGCATTTTCCATCCTTCTCTTTCATTCTAAAAAACTCTCTAACCGAATTCATCTTCTCCCATGCTATATTAAAAATATTACTATTCACAATATGCAAGGAGAACATAATAAAAAAAACAGACTACTATTAGCCTGTTTTTTTATGCTCCCTCTACCACTCTCCCCCTTCTCTTTTTACTCAAAGTCTTTCTTTCCCAAAATAACAAACTTACTAAAGCACAAATTAAAATAATTGGCACACTTGCTTTATATAAATCTGTAAAACTCATAGCCATCTGATTCTTAGCATAATGGTTTACATCATTCGAAAATGCGAGTACTTCTTTCTTTATACTTTCCTCTTGTTTTTCAACTTCATTTGTCACTTGATTCATAACTTCTTCTCTTTTTATATCTCGATATTCTACTGGAACAGCATTTAATACTTCATCTACTTTTTGGTGAATTAATTCGTCTTTTTT
The DNA here is from genome assembly GCF_007363175.1 of Bacillus sp. BD59S. NCBI lineage: Bacteria > Bacillati > Bacillota > Bacilli > Caryophanales > Bacillaceae > Bacillus > Bacillus sp. BD59S. Next base: position 1,635,409 of record NZ_CP034686.1, on the reverse strand, counting down.
CTCTTTATTTAACCCTACAAATTTTTCATTTTGATGCTTTTCCACATTCGTTTCTATACTTTGATTCTCTATTTTTTCTTTTGTTACTTGTAATATCTCAGCTTGCTCGACACTACTCACATGAATATTACGCACCTTTTCTTCTGCATAACGATATACATTCTCTTTATTTACAGTTAAGTTGTGAGTTAAGTTAGATACAAATATTGCGACCGCTAAAACAATACCTACTTGCCGCAACATTGACACAACACTTTGAGAAGCAGTTAATAATTCCCCTTCAAACGAAGAAGCACTTAAAACTGTAATTGGACCTACTACTAAACCATACCCAACACCCAATATCATACATGGAATAATAATTTCTATATTTGTTGAGTTAACATCAATCATTTGCAACCAATAATAAGATAAGCCCATAACAAGAAAGCCTGATAAAATAATAGTTACTTTTCCGAGTTTTTTAATTAAAGTTGCTGCAGCTGGTGAGACAAAAAATATCATTGCTGAAATAGGTGTCACTAAAAAAGCTGCTTCAATTTCCGTTCGACCTTGTATTTTCGTTAAGAATGTTGGAAGTAATACAGTAACTCCAATTAAAAATACATTACTTAATATGACAACGATAGATGCTCCGACAAACATTCGATCTTTAAATAAATTTAAATTCACCATCGGATTATGAATCTTTCGCTCTACTAGAACAAATAGAATAAGAGAAATAGTACTAAGTGCATAACAAGACAAAGCTATATTACTTTGCCATCCCCATGTATTTCCTTTTACTAATATGAGAGTAAAAGAGAAAATTGCTAAGCTACTTAATAGTAGTCCTACCCAATCTATTTTTGAGATAATACGTTCTTCATTTTTTATTTTTAACATAGTGTAGCATAAAATGATTCCAAGAATACAAATTGGAACATTTACGAAGAACACCCATCTCCAACCAAAATTTTGCGTAATAACTCCACCTATTACTGGTCCCATTGCAGCTGACAATCCTTGTGTTACACCTAAAATTGCTAGTGCAACATGCCTCTTAGCTAATGGCATTGCAGATACACCAATTACCATACTAGTTGGAAATAAAATCGCTGCCCCTATACTTTGTATAAAGCGAGAAAAGATAAGAAAATCCCCTGTATTAGCAAAAGCACACAGCACTGACCCGCCACCAAAAATAATCAAACCAACAATATACATCTTTGCTTTCCCAAAAATATCAGCTATCCGCCCTAGTGGAATAGCAAGTACTGCTATTGTCATTGTATAAACATTTAATACCCAAGACATCTTTTCTAATGAAGTATTTACACTCGTTTGTATCGCTGGTAAAGCTATATTCATAATTGTCGTATCAATCATACAAAGAAATATACCTAAACACATTAAAAGGACAATCTTAATACCCTTTGATTGCTCCATATTCATCCACCCCTTTATTTATTGTGAACGTGTTTTTCATTCTTCTGTTTTATTGTTTTTTTGCTTCTAATTGTTCTAGTTTTCTTTTCAATGTCTCAACTTGAGCACTATACGATGCGATACCTACATCGAGTGAAATTTCCTCAACAAAAGTAATACCTTCTCTCCACTTTTCATATTTCAGACGTAGATCCGCAATGTATGCTTCTTTCCTTTCAATTTCGTCCTTAATCCATTTTTTTATCGCCTGATCATCGGTATAATTACCGAAATACATCCTCATTAAAAAATCTGAACGTAAAACATCTTTCTCTACATCCGTTTGCATGTATTGATAAAACTCTTCACGCCCTTCATCTGTAATAAAGTACATTTTCTTATTTGGTTTCCCTTCTTGCATAACAACTTCTTTTTTTATTTTCCCCTCTTTTTCCAACTGACGTAACGTTGGATAGATCATTCCAAAACTTCCATCAAAGAAATGAGTAAATACGTCTTCAAACACAATTTTAATATCATAACCCGATAATTCTTTTTCCATTAGTAAACCTAAAACAACATCTCTTCCCTTCACAATAAGACCCCCACACACTATATAATCAATAATCATATTAATAATGTTAATATGATTATTGATTATATATCTTATTTCATTAATTGTAAAATGTTTCTAAATAAAAAATACCTTGTAATTTTGTTATTCAAAATTACAAGGTATCTCTACTTTATATTTCATATACAAACTTTGTACTATTTTACAACTACATCTTGATTTGTTTCAAAGTGTTCTGCCTTACCTTCTTTCATTTCATAATAATAAGAAGGCAATTCTATACCATGCTCTACAAAATAATCCTCAATTAACGAAATAATCACTTTCAACGTTTTCAAACGTGCGTATAATTTATCGTTGCTCGCGATGATTTGCCATTTTGCATTGGGCTTATTTGTTTTTTCAAACATTTCTTCCATTGCTTCAACATACTCGTCCCATTTTTCACGGTTACGCCAATCTTCATCTGTAATTTTCCATCTTTTTAAAGGATTGTTCTCTCTATCCTTAAACCTCTTTAACTGTTCATCTTTACTAATATGATAGAAAAACTTCCCGATTATATAATGATCATCTGTTAGTAGTTTTTCAAAATCATTGATCTCATCGTACGCTCTCTTCCACTCTTCCCTTGTAGCAAAATCTTCAACCCGCTCAACCAATACCCTGCCGTACCATGAGCGATCAAAAATAGTAATTTGCCCGTACTGAGGAAGTTTCCGCCAGAACCGTTGCAAGTAATGGTACCGTTTCTCATGAGGTGCTGGTGCTCCAATTGGATTTACTTGAAACCCACGCGGATCAAGGTGCTCTGTCACTCGTTTAATCGCTCCGCCTTTTCCAGCCGCATCCCAGCCTTCCATAACAAGTATAACTGCGATTTTTTCTTCTTTTACTATTTGCTGCAACGCCAATAAGCGCCTTTGATATTTTTCGAGTTTCCTATTGTACTTAGACTTTGATTCAATTTTTTTCGTTAAGTCTACTTTAGCAAGATGTACATTTTCCATAAAACAAATCCCCCTTGTTGTATGACAATGTTATTTTAACATATCCATTGGGATTTTTTTCAAATTAAATTTTTTTCGAAAAACAATCTCTACTTTTTTTATATCGATAAATTAACTTCACCAATATACCTTTAAGCACACCTATTATTAATTACAAAAACAAAAAAGGAGACTATGCAAAAAAATCTCTACACAGTTTCCTTTTTTAAGATGTATGTCGCTTACTTAGAAAGACTAACAATAAAATAGGAACTCCATCGATTCACTCATACTACAAACGAATGACAGGCGGAATACCTCCTTCTGGTAAAAAATAAGCAAATACTGTAAATCCAATGATTAACATTGAAAATAATGTTATTATAATTCCACCTGGTAATGTTAGAAAAAGAGTATTCGGCCTTCTCTTCATAGAGAAAATCATCGAGTATACCCCCAGAAGAAGACTTATTATAGCAATAGTCACATAAACAACTACTGCATACCATGGGTTGAGTTCTAATAAAACACCAGAAATAAATATATACAAAAATAATAATTGTAGAAAAATACTGCTTCCCATACTTACGAGCTCTTTCAATATATCCTCCCCCTAAACCGCATGGTATATTATCTTAAAAAGAGAAGAAAATAACAAACAAATTCATTAAAGAATGGGAGCTCTCAAAAAATGAAACGAAAAATATTAACTCTCTTTACGCTTATATGTTTAGCACTACCAATACAAGCTAGTGCATACACATTTCAATCCCTACCAATTGCATCAAAGTCTAAACAGTGGTATATCGAAATTGATAAATCTCATAACTCAAACAAGCAAGCAATCCAACCAAAACAGGGTGTATTTGATACATATAGTTTACTCGTAAAAAACATCGGTCATGATGTATCAAACGTATCCGTGGAAATACTTGATAACAATCCTACCTCTAAAGCTACCTTTAAACCTACTACACCTAATGAAAATTTTTCCAAAAGTCATACAAGCTTTGACTACATCGTATTCCCATTAGACTTTAATAGCCATAATTTTAAAGTTGTGATTACTTGGGAAGAAAAGAACTTTTCTTACAACGGCCATCCGATAAATGAGAGTAAACAAATGAAACAAACATTTGTGTTTAATGAAGAGTAAGCCCTAATTTGATTAGGGCTTACTCTTTATTTATAAAACCAGATTGAATTGCTTCTGTCACTTCTTTTGTAATATCCAGTTTTGTTGCATCGGTGCTAATTTTCTTATGCCAAATATGCACGGAAGGCTTTTCATTACAAAAATGTTTTATTAATACTAGTTGGTTATATGCTAGCTTATTTTCTCTATGCGTAGCAATATAGACTGTGAAATTTTTTGCTTCAAAGATCTTTTCCTGCAAAGTATATTGGTTGTCCAATTCGTTTGCGACTATATCTTTCAAATCTTCTATAATCATATAAATCGTTCCCCCTCCCCTTATATCATCAATCAAATCTTCGAATACTCGGCACACATAATGCTACTCCAATTGTTACAAGTACTAAAATAGCTAATGTTATAATCGTTATCTCGCCACCTATGACAGTAGCTAACCATCCTACAGCTACATAACCTAGTGGCAATAAAGCAAATGAACCTAACATATCAAGGCTTGCCACTCTTCCAAATGCTTCTTCTGGCACGAGCTCTTGTAAACTCGTTTCCCAAATGAGTCCAAATATCATCATACCGAACCCTTCAATTGCCATTAATACAATTAAAACAGGTGCCCAAGTAATGAACGGCATTATTAAAAGCGCACAACCACTTATTAAAACACCACCATAGGCAAGTATTCCCCGCTTATACCACCGTTCTCTCCCGCCGAATATTAGCGCAGCAACTACAGCTCCAACACCAGAGGATGCCATTCCTAATCCATACACATATGCTTCAAAATGATGATGAACATTAAATAACCATGGGATTAATACGACGATAATTCCTGCATAACAAATATTGATGAAAGAAAAGACTAAAATTGTAATCCATAGCCACGGATGACTTTTTAAAACAAAAACACCTTCCATAAACTCTTTTTTATAATCGACTTTTTTCTTTTCAATAGGTTTTACTTTTTTAAACTTTATTTCTCTTAAAAATAATAAACAAAAAAATGATAACAAATATGTTACTGCATCTAGTCCAAACCCTATTCCGGCAGATGCAACTGAAACGATCAATCCTCCAAGAGCCGGTCCAATTAGTCGTATACCTTGATTGCTCATTTGCGTTAATGCATTAGCTGCATTTCGAATTTCTGGTACAAATACTTTCGCTCTTACAGCCGCATATGCTGGCTGAAATATCCCTTCCATAAGTCCATATAATGCTACAAGTACATATAGAAGTGGAATTGTTAAAACATCCATAAATATAAGTATTGCAAGTAATAGCATTAATACGCAGCGAATTATATCTGTAAATAACATTACCTTCACCCGATCCATTCGATCTACTACTAATCCAGCAAACGGTAACGCAAGAATATTAGGAAGCATGTACATTGCCATAGTCATTCCCATTACAACTGTTGAACCAGTTAATGAATACACAACGACTGGCAAAATAACCATCGTTATCGAACTACCTAAAGTCGAAAGCAATTGCCCAATCCATAAAAATTTAAAATGTGGTGACGCTTTAACTGGCAATAGCAATTTACCGATATAACTTAATTTTTTCTCTGTTGGTATTTCTCCTTGCATACCTCTCTCCTCTTTTCGAAGGATTAAATCCTCCCAATAAAATGTTTTATTTTTAATAATATTCAATCTAATTATATATGAAATTATCAAATTTATGGTAATATTATCAAAAACATAAAGGAGATAATATATGAAAACAATTGAGACAGAAAGACTCATACTACGCTCATTACAATTATATGACGCTCTAGTAATCGAAAAATTAGCTGGCGATTATGATGTTGCTAAAACAACCCTATCTATTCCACACCCATACCCAAAAGGCTCTGCAAAAGATTTTATTACACATATGCTACAAGCAGAAACTGATAAAAAAGTTGTGATTTTTTCTATATTAGCTAAGAATACTAAAAAATTAATAGGTGTGATTAATTTCAATTTAAATCATATCCATAAACGTGGAGAACTGGCCTATTGGATTGGAAAACCTTATTGGGGAAACGGATTTGGTACTGAAGCGGCGAAAGCACTACTACACTATGGATTCAACGAGCTACATTTAAATAAAATATTCGCAGCAGCTTTTACAAATAATCCTGGTTCATGGCGAATTATGGAGAAAATCGGAATGAAACATGAAGGGACGTTTAAACAACATGTTGTAAAATCTGGTGAACCTATGGATATTACATATTATGGAATATCGCTTGATGAATATAAATAAAAAGGTGTTTTCATAAATGAAAACACCTTTTTATTTATAATTTTAAGTTCTTCTTCAATGTCCAATATTTTTCTTGCGCATTTTCAAATGAAAATTCTACCCAGCCATTTGGATCTTCACGATATACATTTACTTTTGTACCATTTTCTAATTTTCCAACTTCATTTTGTGTCACATTTGGTACACTCTTAATTGGATTGTTAAACGGGAATGGAACTTGATAGTAAGATCCTACAGATTGGACAGTAGCTTTTGCATCTTTTGCATAATCTGTATAAGGAATCGCTTCACTTAATACTTCTACATTTAATGTATTAGGGTTTTTCGGTAGTCGTTTTGCATTTTGGTAATCTGCTTTATTAAAAGGCTTAATGCGTTCCATGATATTAGCGATTTTCCCAGCCCATGCTGTATCTGTTGAATACATAACATTCATTGCTGGCAATGTGTAACCTTTGAAATATCTTGCACCATCTTCTAAGTAGTTCTTTTTTACATAATCAGCGTTATATGAAATACTTAGTCCGTATGACGGTAAATATTTTGCATATGCAAATGGATCACGATCATATGCTCTTAAACCAAATAAATTATGTTTACGATATGCAATTTCTGATTTACCGTAACCAGATTCTAAGATTGCATGTGCAGCTAAGTATAGTGCATTCACACCATACTCATTTTGCGCTTTAATAAAGTCTTGTCCAATTCCAACTAACGGGCTATCTGGATGGAATCTTTGAATATAATTATCAATCTCTTGCGCTGTTACGTTAGATGGTAATGTCACATCTAGATTAATATATGAAGGCTGTTCAGCAGGAACATCCTTTTTAATTTGCATCGCTTTATATAACAATTGTGCATAGCTTTCACGTGTTAATACACCTGATGGATCAAATCCTCCAAGTCCATTCCCTATTGATACACCATTAGATTGCAATGCACTAATTGCTTCTTTTGCCCACCAATATGATGCATCTATATCATTAAATGTATGTGGTGCTTTTACTTCTAATTTAAATGCTCTTTGCAAAATAACAGACATTTCAGCACGGGTTAATGATTCTTTCGGTCTAAACGTTCCTTTATCATCACCTACAAAAATCCCCATATCTGTTAATGCTAAAATTTCCTTTGGGAACATTGTCGTTCCTGCACTAATATCAGAGTATGGATTTTTATAATCACTTTTTGCTTCTGGTTTTAATGCGCGATACATTAATGCTGCTACTTGCTCACGAGTTACAACATCTCCGAAGCCGAATTTACCATTATCGTAACCTGCAATAATTCCTTTTGACGTTAAATCAGTAATTGCTTCAAGTGCCCAATGATTTTTTGGAACGTCTGGAAATTCTTTTGTAGATGCAAACGAAGTTGCTGGAGCCATCACTACTTGAAGCGCGACTGTCACTGCTAACACATTAGAAATAACTTTTTTCATAAATTTTTTAACACGTTTTTTATATGCTTGTCCCGTGTTAACTTGCCTCCCTTTATCGTATAATTTTCCCTATTAAACTAACAAACTCTTAATTAGTCAACAGTAAAAGTATACGTGATAAAAATAAACTAATCTACCATTATTTTATTCATAATTAGTATAATACGATATATCTTTTTATTCCGATACAAAATTACATAAACTTACATAAAAAGCCCATCTATATAAAGACGATGGGCTTAGCAATCAACATTGTTATTTAGCTAAACGATATTTTGCAACATCGAAACCTTTCCATTCATAATAATCTAAAATACCAGCATAAACTGCCTCAGCAGCAATTTGTCTTCCTGATTCAGTAGCTAATTTACCATTATCTATATCATTATCAATAAAGGCAAGCTCTGTCAAAACTGCTGGTACTGTATTATTATTTACTACATAAAGTGAGTGATTGTCTTTTATCTTCCTATCTCTTGTATGTAGTGCTTCTACTACTCTATTTTGAATTTTATTCGCTAATACTTCACTATCCTTTTCAATCTGTGTCTCTTCTCCACGCTTGGATTTTTTATAATAATATGTTTCCGTTCCATGACCATCATGTTTTTCAGAAGAATTTGCATGAATGCTTACAAATATATCTGCATTGTTCTCTTGACCAAATTTTACTCGATTCGCAAGAGATTCATTTTTGTTACTTCCTGGATTTCCGTTTTCTTCACGTGTTAACAAAGCTTTTAAAGGTGTATTTTTTTCTAACAACTTCTGTAATCTTAAAGATGTATCAAATACAATTTTACTTTCCTCTACGCCTTGCCCTGGATTCCCCGGATCAAATCCTCCATGACCAGGATCAATAATAACTACCTTTTCTACTAAAGGGTTACCTATTTTAAGAGCATCTGCCTTTTTTATAAATTGAGCTGCCTCTGCTTTAGTTAGAATTTTTTCGGGCTCCCATTTGTCACCAGTTCCAATAGAAATCCCTAATTCAACTAGAATGTTAGCTTTTGCTTTACCCCAGCTTTTTTCTAGATCACTAAATTTAGTTGCTGGAGTACCATTTACTTTAGAATCTAATTTGTAAGCTTCTACAATAAGAGAGGCCATTGAAACTCGGTCAATTTTCCCAGTTGGATCGAATACGCCCGCTCCTTTCCCTTTTACAACGCCAGCTTTTTCTACAGCTGCGATGAATGGGGTATACCATTGGTTTTGAGAATCACCGAAAGATGGTTTAGCATTTTTATCGATTGGTAAGTTTAAGATTTGAGCCATCATTGTAGCTGCTTCTGCACGAGTGATTTCTTTTCCTGGCTCAAACATTCCTTTTTCGTTACCTGTAACTGCACCTTTCTCTACTAAATAGTAAATAGAGTCTTCTGCCCAATGTTTAGCTGGGACATCTGGAAATTTTTTCGTTTGCGCGAAACTACTAGATGAATAAGATAATATACTAGCTGCAATTATTCCTGCTGCAATTATTCTATTTTTCATAGAATATATTCCCCTCTCAAGTACGATGTATTTATATAACAGACTAATTATAGTTCTGAAAATTAGTAATAGTCAATCAAAATTGTATAATTTTGTATTATTATTGTATTTTTTGTCATACATAACTATAGTTAAAAACTATAAGATTTTATTAAGAGGAGAGATTCATATGAGCTACAATTGGAAAGATATAGAGCACCGTATGTATACAATGTGTATGATTCAGCAGAATAACAAAGTATTGTTAATACAGCGCCCCAATCATCTTGGCTTCCCTGGTTACATCGCTCCCGGAGGAAAAGTAGATTTTCCAGAAAGTATCGTTCAAGCTGCTAAACGAGAAGTAAAAGAAGAAACTGGATTACTTGTTTCAACTTTAACCTTTAAGGGATTAGATGAATATGTAAATCCGAAAGAAAATGTTCGATATATGGTATTTAACTATTGGACAGATTCATTTGAAGGTGAACTCCTTTCGAATCCTCCTGAAGGCAAATTATTATGGGTACCAATCGATACAGCACTAAATCTTCCTATGCAAGATTGGTTTAAAGAAAGATTTCCATTATTTTTTGAAAAAGGTACGTTTGAAATTCAACGTGTTTGGGACAAAGACTTAGATAAACAAGTCGCTATGACCATTACCCATACGTAAAAAAGCTTGGAATCTCTCCAAGCTTTTCTTACTTCTCCTCTATTTTCTTAATCTCATAATCAATTTCTAAAAACTTAACTCTGAATATCCACATTTCATGGTGAGCTGTTAGCATTTGACCTTTTGCCTCTTTAATAATAAACGTCTCAGCTAACGGTAAACGGATTGTAAAAAAACGAGTATGTAAATAGATTCCCTCATCTCCCTTACCATTTCCTCTCAGCTTACTAGTAATAATTAAATCGTCGTGATCATTGCGTAATTTTAAAATCCCCGTCATATTCGAATATGGTAGAGGTAATGCGATATTCATATATGTCTCATTCTTATACGTATGTTTTGAGTAAAGAGCTACAAAAATAGATGCTCCTGCTTCATTTTTTCTTAACCAAGCTCTTACATTCTCCCTTCCATCCTTCTCATCCATTACCCCTATGATAGAGCCGTGCATTGTTTCCCACTTGCCGCCCATTCCTAAATGTATTTGTCCTACACGCTTACTCATTTTCTCATAACAAAATGCAAACAGGCGGAACGAACGAGTCCATTTAATATGCGATTGTAACTCATACTCTTTTGTATTTTCATAAAACCGAATAATGCTTAAAGGTATCTTCGTCACGTCAAATGCTTCACTATGAAAATCATTCATTTTATCAACTAAACCGTTGTATTCCTTACTATCTATTACATTTCTGTTATGTAAAAATGCTTCACCAACTGTCGCCTTTCCTCTTAATCTGCTCATTGGTTTCCCGTAATATTTATAGTTCGGAACACTCTTTTCAATCATCCAGCCGACAAATGCCGGTAACGCTACTCCAATTCCATTCACAACACCGTGAATCCAAACCATTTGGGCAATTGTAATCGTCATTACATGTTTCAAATTCCCATACGAATATATAAGTGAAAACATAATTGTTACCATGAGTGTACTAGACGATATGATCAGGAGAATCTTTGCGCTGATAGCATTAAATTTCGTGCGCCAAACATAAATCCCATAACCATAAATAGCACATAAATATAGGAACACTGCAAAAAATTCAAATATCCTTGAGTATGTAATTCCAATCGCAACTGTCATCGGTGAAATGACTATAATAAACATAATTGCATCATATACTTTACTGCTCTTTTCTTTCTTCCGCCCTATTAAACCAGCTGATAATGGCAATAGAAACGCCGAATAATGAAAGTGTGCAGCTGTGAGTAGAACAATGTCAGAAGTAAACTGCATAATCGAAATCTTTGCTACTGAGGCAAAAAACCAGAAACCACCTAAAAACAAATAAATAAACGCACTATCGATTGCCGTTTCTTCTAACGGTTTCCATCCTCTTTCTAGTAATCTACTCACTCCAAATAACGCGACAATTCCTGTATATACAAACCAAAATAGCGCAAAGAAATAGTGACTTGTTACGAAAGCTAGCATTGCACTAATTGCTGCGATTGGATATAAAAACGATACAAATTTATAAAAGAATACATATGATCCATTTCTTGTTTTCTTATCAATGATGCTAAATGACATCGGTATAAATAACAACATAGATAATAAAATAATTGCTTCCACTGGGTTTATATTTGACCAATCACATATTAGAAAAACAATATAACAAACAAGTCCAACTATTATATTTTTCATATTATTTATTTCCTCTCCACAAATGTTCCCTTATATGAAAATAATGAACCAATTAATGGATTGCGTACTTGTACATGAATTCGAAAGCATTGTAGTGTTTCATCATAACTTTCTACAATGTTGGCCTCTCCGTATAAGAATCTAGGTAACGGAACTTTGCTTCCAAACATGTAAAACCATTGTTTCTTTGAGGAAATATGCATTGCCCCCACCTCATCAATATGAAAATTCAATGTAGAAACAAGTATGTGTGGTTCACCAAAACAATCTACAATTTCATTATTCCCTTCATCCAACTGCATAACGGCGTTAAAATATCTTTTCTTATTATGAAAATAAAAAGTACGATTCCACCGCACAAGTTCATGTCCATGTTCATCACGCTCAGCGGTATTATGTATTGTAAATGGCACTCCCTTACCTCTCTCAGAGAAAAACATTCGAAACTTCGATGCAATTTTTAATATGAATTTTACGAAAAAAGAACCACCGTAAATTTCATCCATCTTTCCTTCTCCAATAAAGCTATTTTCTTCTGTAATCTCATAACGTTTCTGTAATTTCGGATGAAGTTTTTTATAAGAATCCCCTAATAGTCTTTCATACATATTAGCCATACATTATCCCTTTCTCTTCCTCTTGCAATTTTTTACACTTGGCAAATTCGTACTATTTATATAACCGACAATCGATAATCCAATTAGAAGTAGATTTAACGTAATTGGATTAAACGGCTCTGTAAAGCTTGCGACATTCGTAAATCCTGCCGCTATCGTTAAGGCTATTAACATAAAAATATGTACGACAAATACTTTTCGTTTTGGAAATGGCAACAGCCATAGGACACCAAAAGTAATTTCTAGTAATCCAATTATTTTAAGTACAAAAATACTATGTTCAGTTGAACCAATCATCACATATAACATTTTTACTTCTTCTGAATGAGTAAACACTAGTTTCGGTACTATTCCTTGATACATCCATACGAAAGCAAATAAAAAACATACGAACCAATATGTCATTGTTCTTCTAATGAGCAATCTAGGATGAAGTCCCTTTTCTAACCATAATTTTAAAGCATCAAAACTCCAAGCTGTCGCCCAGCCTAATAATGGCCGAAACATATAGAAATCTATTACATTCCCTATACGACCAAACCTCGTATCATAATCATATTGTGTCTCAAAATGAATGTGTTCTTTACACGGTGTATACTTCCAATAACCACGCCCTATTTGAATAAGTGATAATTGATTGTCTGTCCAAAATTTTAAAGAAGAAATCCGTTCACCTGTTTCTTTTCTTATTTCACCTATCGATTCCCCTTCACCAGCTATTTCAAGTCCAAATCCGATTTTTGTTTTATATAAAAACTTCTGCGGTTCTCCTTCTTTTTTCTCTAAATACGAAATTTCAGTAAAGCGAGCATCCCATTCTGTATGTATATGTGGTTCTTGCGTATATTCCCATAATTTTTCCATTGTTGTATTCATTTCTGCCGAAACATAAATAGGCTTTTTCCCCTTCATTCTTCCACCTCCTATGCGCTATAAGTTTAATGTACATGCAATAAATTTATTTTGCTACATTTTTCACAAACTTCCTTTCATAAAAGAAAGAATTTTTAAAATTTATACAAAACACTTGATTCCCCAAAAAATTTAAATTATTATAAAACAAATGTTACCAACAACTTCATAAATCAAACACTCTCGCCTAAAACGTGAGATAGAGGTTGCGATACTTATGAGTATTCTAATGGAGACACAGAGATGTCTATGAAATTAGATGAAAGGAAGTATTGCCGAAATCGATATATTTCTCTGTATGTATCGATTGGGGCTGTTTTCGAATAGAAACAGAACTGTCATATGTACAGACGTGTACGTATGAAGAGCTATCTACAAAAAAGAGATATCATTTTTATGGTATTCCTTTTTTGGCGGTTTTTTTATTAGCTCCGTTTTCTGTTTCCCTTTTCCTGTAACAGCACCATCCTCACTTATTTGAGATGGTGTTTTTTGTTTTTCTCTGGTAACTACAGGAATATTGGGATTTATATATGTCCTAATCTATTCTTAAAAATGGATGAAAGAAGGAATTCGCAATGGAAACGATTGTACAAAAATTTGGTGGCACTTCTGTCGGAAGTGTTGAGCGTATTCAACATGTAGCAAATTTAATTATTGAAGAATATGAACGAGGACATAGTATCGTCTCTGTCGTTTCAGCAATGGGAAAAAGTACAGATGAACTTGTAGTACTTGCTAACGCAATTACAGAAAATCCAAGTAAACGCGAAATGGATATGCTTCTATCGACAGGAGAGCAAGTAACTATTTCATTATTAACGATGGCACTACAAGCAAAAGGGTATAACGCGATTTCATTAACAGGATGGCAAGCTGGTATTACGACAGAATCTGTACATAGTAGTGCACGGATTACTGAAATTAATACAGATCGAATTCAGTCTTATCTTACTAAAGGCACGATTGTTATTGTAGCTGGTTTCCAAGGAGTCAGTGAAGATTTTGAAATTACAACGCTTGGACGAGGCGGTTCTGATACAACTGCTGTCGCATTAGCTGCTGCACTAAACGCAAAAAAATGTGATATTTACACAGATGTGACTGGCGTATACACGACGGATCCACGAGTTGTAAAAGATGCTTATAAATTAGATGAAATTTCTTATGACGAAATGTTAGAACTTGCAAACCTCGGTGCTGGTGTATTACACCCGCGTGCTGTTGAGTTTGCTAAAAATCATAATGTCATTTTAGAAGTTCGCTCAAGTATGGAACAAGAAAACGGAACAATTGTAAAAGGAGAATGTAACATGGAACAACAATCAATCGTTAAAGGTATTGCATTTGAAGATAATATTACACGCATCACAGTGAAAGGATTAGAACAAGGTTCACTTTCAACTGTTTTCTCTACATTAGCAGCGGCACATATTAATGTAGATATCATCATTCAAAGTATTACAAATGAAGGAACTGTTCATCTCTCCTTCTCCATCCATTCTAATGATTTAAGAGAAACATTAGAAGTATTGGAACAAAATCAAGAGGCACTTCACTATGAATCAGTAGAATATGAAAATCATTTAGCAAAAGTATCAATTGTAGGATCTGGTATGGTCTCTAATCCAGGTGTTGCTGCGAATATGTTCACTACTTTAAAAGAAGAAAATATTCATATTAAAATGGTAAGTACATCAGAAATTAAAGTGTCTGTCGTTATTGACCGCCTTCATTTAGTGACAGGTGTTGAGGCGCTGCATCAATCATTTATGGCGAAAATCGAGCCTTTAGTACAAATGAGTTAATTTCCAGCGGTACTACTTAAAACAAATTATATGAATCTATTTCCTTCCTATTAAAAATAGAAAGCTGTTTGCATTATATAGAGTGACAAAAAATTTATGTGTCATTAAAAAAATACAATTAATTCTATACAACAATCGGATCATTTAATGTAGTACAGGATAGAAATATTTTTGCAAGGAAGTCTCGGTATTGTTTGTTAACAAGATACTATATGACATACTTAAAAACACCTTGTCATATTTTCCTAAACTGTGACAAGGTGTTTTTGTTTGAAAGGAATTTGTAATTTTTAATAGTATAATTAAGAAGATGATTAGATAATACACTTTTACATATAAGGAGATAAAGACAATGTCAAAAAATAAATTACTCAGAATGGACAATGTTAGCATCGTTGTAGAATCCCTTGATAATGCAATCTCTTTCTTCGAGGAGATTGGGTTAAAACTCGAAGGGCGCGCCACTGTAGAGGGTGAATGGGCTGGTCGCGTAACCGGACTCGGTTCGCAGTGCGTAGAGATTGCTATGATGGTGACTCCAGATGGTCATAGCCGAATTGAACTTTCGCGATTTCTTACCCCGCCCGCTATAGGAGATCACCGGACAGCTCCTGTCAATGCCCTCGGTTATTTGCGCGTCATGTTCACCGTTGAAGACATTGATGAAATGGTATCTAGGCTTACTACTAAGCATGGTGCTCAACTCGTTGGTGAAGTAGTTCAATACGAGAACTCTTACCGTCTCTGCTACATTCGTGGAACCGAAGGGATTTTAATCGGTTTAGCGGAAGAACTCGGTAACAAGTAATTGATGTATTATAAATGAAACTACTATATTTTTAACCACGTCCTCACTCCAGAACGTGGTTATGCTTGTTTGAGTTTTTAAAAATATATTTTCATTTTACACATAGATTTCAAGACTCTATCCAAACAGTTCTTTAACATATCACTAACATCCAAAAATCATTATGAAATAATTTAATTATTCGCTTTACCTTTTCCTAGGAAATATCACTGACTCTTCTCATTTTATATTTTATCGCTCTTTTCTATGAAAAAACGATCTATATTCATTCAAAATAACTTTCTTCACATCTGAGTAAAATACCATCATGAATAATGCAACGCCTAATACAATCACCTGTATTTTTTCATATTCAACGAAAGCACTCATAATTAACAAACCAAATCCAATATAAAAACCAAATTCGTTCTCTTTCTCAAAATCCTCATCTTCTTCATCAATATGTATTTTTTCTTTAATGTTTTGATTCCTTTTTATTAACTCATCGAGCGTAACATTGTACATTTCACTTAGTAAAATTAAATTATCAATATCCGGATAACTTTTATCATTTTCCCATTCATATACCGCCTGCCTCGTCACGCCAATCTTTTTAGCAACATCCTCTTGTGAAAATCCCTTTGACTCTCGTAGTTTTTTTAACTGCTCTCCTAAGCTCATAACGTCCCCTCCTTTAACAAATTATGACATAATGGGAGATGAAAAAGAAAGAAACTATTGGTAAAATCTGCTGTAAACCACTCGTTTACACAATAAAAAAGAGAGAATAACTCTTTGAGTTATTCTCTCTCTTCTATTAAAACAGATGAATGTTTTCTTTCTTGCAAGCTTCACGTAAATCATCAGGCCATACAGAAGATTGAACTTCACCGATATGTGCTTTTCGTAAGAAGTACATGCACATTCTTGATTGTCCGATACCACCGCCAATTGTTAATGGGAGTACGTCTTCTAAAATACCTTTATGGAAATCGTACTCACGTTTGAAGTCTTCACCTGTTTTCGTTAACTGCTCATCAAGTGATTTACTATCAACACGAATTCCCATTGATGATAATTCAAATGAAGATTGTAGTACTGGGTGCCAGAATAAGATGTCACCGTTTAATTTCCAATCATCATAATCAGCTGCGCGTCCATCATGCTTTTCACCTGAACGAAGTGCATCACCAATTCCAATAATGAAGACTGCACCGTGCTCTTTCGCAATTGCATGTTCACGATCTTTCTGTGTTAATTCTGGATATTTATCTTCTAGTTCTTGGGAAGTGATGAAAACAATTTCTTCTGGTAAATACTTTCCAAGGAACGGATATTTTTCAAATAAGTGATCTTCTAAATCTTTGAATATTCCATAAATTGTTTGTACTGTTTTTTGTAAGTAATCTACAGTACGCCATTCTTTTTGAACGATTTTTTCCCAATCCCATTGGTCAACGTAAATGGAATGTGTTGCATCAAGTTCTTCATCACGACGAATCGCGTTCATGTTTGTATATAAACCTTCACCAGCTTCATATCCATATTCATGCAGTGCAAATCGTTTCCACTTCGCTAGTGAGTGAACAATTTCTAATTCTTCTCCTGAATGTAACATATCAAATTCAATTGGACGTTCTACACCGTTTAGATGATCGTTTAATCCTGATTTTTTCGTTACGAATAATGGTGCAGATACACGGAATAATTCAAGGCGTTTTGCTAATTGATCCTCGAAAAATGTTTTAACTTCCTTAATTGCGATTTGAGTCTCTCTTACTGTCATTAATGATTGATACATGGTGGTTTCCTCCTAAAATGTTTGGATGTTGTGAAAAGAAGCCAACAAAAAAAGCCCTTCTTTCCCAAAAAACTGGGACGAAAGGCTTTGGTTCCGCGGTACCACCCAAATTAGCAACAGAGGTTGCTCACTTATACAATACGGAGATGAAATATCTCGATACTGTTCTTCTTGTAACGGCGAAGTTCCCGGCTAAGTCTACTTTCCTCTCAAGGATTTCGGTTAGCAACTCCAGGAGGTTCTTCATAATAGGCTTCGTATCAGGCTCACACCACCCCTGACTCGCTTAGACTACGTCCTACTACTACTCGTCCTTTCATAGTCGTTTTGTTGTCACATCTCTGAAACATTTTATTAATGATTATTCTATACAAAAAATAAATAAAGTCAACAAAAAGTTTTAAAATATTTTTCAATTCTTTATTTTACGGCTTTATTGATTGTTTCCAATATACCTTTTTTACTTCTTTTGTCTGGGGATTCCAAAAAACGTTTCACTAACAGAAACTAACATATATACAACAATTAATGTAATCGTCCGAAATATAGAATCCGCAGTATTTCGTATTATTTTCATTTTCTTTGTAATTCCTTTCAGTTTACTTGCAAATTCATGATATACTATAGCATTCAAGCAGTTTGTTTTTACTTAAAACAAACATAGTCATTTATAAAGAGTATTTTCTAAATCATTGACTATTATCAAATAAGATTTTTATATAACGGAGTGATTATATGAGTAAAACGAAAGCAAAACCGAAAAAAGGTGTAGGACAAGGTACAGGAAGTAAAGGATGGAACCGTTGGCAATCAAGCGCAAAGAAAAAGAAAGCTGCAAAGCCATACAAAAGTAAAGGTACAAAGAAATAATTGAAATAACATTTAATTTCTTTACTTTGTACAAAACAAAATATAATTATTACAACAAAAAAGCTATGCCCTCATACATTTGAAGGCATAGCTTTCTTTATTAAATCATTAAAATATCTCGAATTTCTTCCTCCGTGATTGATGATAATTTCTCTTCTCCTGGTTCAATCACTTCAGCGATTAAATTTTTCTTACTCTCTTGTAGTTCATGCATTTTTTCCTCAATGGTTCCGTGTGCTACTAATTTAATAACTTGTACTGTATTTTTTTGCCCCATTCGATATGCCCGATCTGCTGCTTGTTGTTCAACAGCTGGATTCCACCATAAATCATATAAAATAACCGTATCGGCACCCGTTAAGTTAAGACCCGTACCACCAGCTTTTAAAGAAATGAGGAATAGGTCCCCTTCTCCTTCGTTAAATCGATTACATAGTTCTACACGTTCTTGCGAAGGTGTATTTCCGTCTAAATAAAAGTATGGAATTGCTTGACGATTTAATTCACGACCAATAATGGACAGCATCTTCGTAAATTGAGAGAAGATTAAAATTCTCTTACCAGTACTTCTACATTCCTCTAGTATGTCTAACAGTTGCTCAAACTTAGCTGAACTCCCTTTGTAATCATCAACGAATAAAGCCGGATGATTACATATTTGTCTTAATCTCGTTAAGCCAGCTAAAATTCTAATTTTATTTTTACGTAACGTATCTTTGTCTAAATGCTTTAATGTTTCTTCTCTTAATTTCGCTAAGTAAGCAGCATATAATCTCTTTTGTTCTGGTAATAACTCCGATGACTGTAAGTGCTCTATTTTATCTGGAAGCTCTTGTAATACATCTTCTTTTAGTCGTCTTAATACGAACGGTTTTACGCGCTTCGCAATATCTTCACGCCTTAAATCACCGAATTCTTTTCTTCCTGGTAATAATTCTGGAAATACAACATGAAAGATAGACCATAGCTCTTCTAATGAATTTTCTACAGGCGTTCCCGTTAGTCCGAAACGATATTCAGCTTGAATTGTTTTCACTGCTCTTGCAGTTTGCGTTGTAGGATTTTTAAACGCCTGTGCTTCATCAAGAAATAGTGTATGAAATGGCCTCGCATACGACCTTACATCTCTTCTCAGTAACGGATATGACGTAATGACGACATCAAATTCCGCTACGTCTTTTAAGATTTTTCGCCGTTCTGTCTGATTTCCATCTGCAATAACTGCTCTAATATGTGGAGCGAATTTTTTCAATTCACTAAACCAATTATAAACAAGCGAGGACGGTGAAACGACTAATATAGGCAGCTTCTTCTCTCGAATTTCAGGCAAAACAGAATCTATATAAGCAATACTTTGCAGCGTTTTTCCAAGTCCCATATCGTCTGCTAAAATACCGCCAAAACGGTAATAGGCGAGTGTCTTCATCCACTCAAATCCGTATACTTGATACTCTCTCATTACAGCATGTAAAGTTTGTGGCACTGTAAACTTTAATTTTTTCGGGTTTTGAATGCTTTCAACTAAATCTTGAACAGACTCATCTAAACTTAAAACATTACCTTCATGAAGTCCGTTCATCCATTTTACACTCCGAATAAGCGGAACATTCACTTCTTCCCCATGTAAAAATTCTTTTCGAATACCTGATTCTTTTACAAACTGATTAATTTCATTAAACTCTTTACTCTCTAGTGATAATAAAGAACCATTCGCTAATCGGTAATATTTACGTTTCTCCTCAAGAGCAACTAATACCCCTTTAATTTCTGCTTCCGGTATTCCTTTTATATCAAAACGAAATGATAACCAATCAATTCTTTCTTTTCTTCTCACTCTAATAAGTGGCGCTGTATCCCCTTTATGAATACGTAATTTGATTGCTGTTGTCGCGTAAATATCAACTAAACCTTTTAACGTTGGAACAATGTGATATAAAAAGTTATACTCAGCTTCTTCATTATGCATAAAGTAGCCACCTTCTGTTTTTGCAAAAGCACTTTCACTCATAATGTCTAAAATCTCTTTTTCCTTTTTCTCATCACGATTAAAAACGGAAGGTTGCTCGTCTTCTTCTAGCGGATTAATCACGACGTTTCCATAATGGAATTCAAGCCCTGCTAGCAAACGATTTTTTACTCGATCTAAATACAGCTTTGCTTTTAACGACGGCGTTTCAACACGATCGGATATTACTTCATCAATGCGCACTGTTCCCAGTTTCATTAATCCAGGCACAACTTTCGCTACGAAATGTTCCATCTTATTTTCAGGAATATAAAACTGATTGCTATTTGAGCGACTCATCATCTTTTGTAATTCAATAAGTCGCATACAATCTTCCATAGGTAAATGATATAATTTCCCATCGTAAAGAGCGTTGTTATACATCTCCATAACTCGAACACGATTTAGACCGTCTATATGAAGGGTAAACCCGCCATTATTCCCTTTCGTAAACTCAAAATGTAATGGCAATAACCCTTTTGAAATGTGTAATCCCTGAAACAGTTGCTCCTTTTGTTTCAGCTGTACATACTCGGCTCTAGAAAGTGCAGAGAGCATATCATTCCACGAAGCTGGCGGTATAAATATCATACTTTCATCTTGTTTCGCATGTACTTCTAGTGCATCTTCATACATTTTTTCATTATGATATATTTTAATGAGTTGTTGTATAATCGCGTCTGTTTCTTGTTTAAAACTGTGTACATCTGGCGTATATGTAAATTCATTGGAACAATGAAAAGTCTCTCTCTTCTCCACTTTAGAAAGAAATTCTCTCATATGATTTATAAAATATGTTTTCGCAAGTTTTAACTGAATTCCAAGAAGAGCCCCACCGCTTTTCGTCGCTACTGGTGAACATATAAACGCAACATCTAATATTTCACGTGTATCAAACCGATGTTGTTTACTTTTTGGCCTCAGTGGTTTATCTGCAAACAACTGAAACATCCCGTTTGTTAATTGATCATTTCTGCTACTAACAGAGCCCATTCCACCCGTTTGCTGGTTATAATTTATTTGTATCAATACAGCTGCAACATGTTGACAGTACGTTTGGAAAGATGCTAACGAAGGACAACTACATCTCGCAACAACATCACCTTTCTTAGCTTTTTCTACTGTAACATGGAAATCCTCGTTCCCTTTTACCGTCGCCTCACAAATTTCTTTCGTTTCATCATAGTAATTCACGATTACTTTATTTGATTTATAATAAGCTTCGCCTCTTTTATATGAGGTTTCTCCACATACTTCTTTAATAATCGATTTATTTAATGTAAAACTCATTGTTTTGACACTTCCTTAATGTAAAACCATTTTCTCTTACTTAACATTTTACATGCTTAACGAGAAAATATAAAATGTTGATTTAACAAAAAAAGATGCTTATTTATAAGCACCTTTTCACTCTATCTCCATCAGTCGTTTCGCCTCAAAATACAACACTTGAATAAATTTTTTCGTATTAATTCGTATATGGCCAGAAGTCGCTACCCCATCCTTTGTCATTTCTGTCATCCGTTTTCTAACTACAGTGAAATCAAAAAACTTCGGAGCATAACTTTCAAATTTCGGATTTGAAAAGTCTGTTAGTCCAAGAGAAGCTAAATGGTTCAATGATTGATAAATCGCTCTTCTTACACGTTGTTCAGATGCTTTTCTCTCCTTTTCTATATCTGCCTCTGAAGCTAGTTCCCCTAATTTTTTCAGTGTAATTTGGTGAAAAATATCTTTCAACGCAGGAAATCCAAATTCAAATGTTTGCGCCTTTTCTTGTCCATTTAAATATTCCAGCATACTAAGTAAATCTTTACTTCCGTTCTCTCCCGCAATACCGAGTTCTGATAGTAAGAAGCGTCCTGAATCTGATATCTTTTTCCCTTCTTGCACTGTTTCACTACGCATTTGCGGCTTTTCCCACTGAAACACATTATTTAATGATTTTTGAATGTCATATATAGAACGTTCCAAACGAATACGTTCTATCACTTTTCGTACAACAGATACTACTTCTATTTTGTTTAGTGGTTTTGTAATATAATATTCCACACCAAGTGTATATGCCTCACCAATGAGCTGTTTCGATTCAACTTGGGAAATCATAATAATTTTCCCAGTAAATGAAGATGCTATATGGCGAACTGTTTCAATGCCGTCTCTCATCGGCATTAATAAATCAATAAATAAAATATCCACTTTTTTATAATTTAGCTGTTCCGCTTCAATAAACGCTCCATCTTCCGATTCTCCAATTACTTCCCCAAGATCGCCATCCTCAATAATTTGCGAAAGCATCGAGCGGAAAACTTCATCATCATCTACAATATAATAATACAAACCTATTCCCCTTCCCGCTTTAAACTGCACCCCGGTAAACAAACGATAAACTTACACCCTTTCCCATTTTCATTGTCTTCTAACCTTACTTCTCCGCCGAGCTCTGTTACCATTTCGTCAATGTAAGAAAGTCCAATACCTGTGGACGGTGTTCCTGTTTGATCATACTTCGAAGTAAACCCAGGCTTAAATACTAATTTCTTATACTTTTGTACAATACCAGGGCCATCGTCAATTACTTCAAAGATTACATTTTGCTCTCGTTTATATAACTTAATGCGAATGACACCCCTATCTTCAATTGCTTCAACTGCATTCGCAACTAAGTTATTAAAAATTGATAGCACTGTATACACGTGATATGCAGCATGCTCTCCTTCTATATGTTTAGAAAAACGTATATCTTTCTCTAGCATTTCAGCATACTTTTCATTTATTCTTACAATCATTTCTGTAAGCTCATGACCTTCTACGTACTCAGCCACATTTTTATCTAATAACAGTTTAGATAATCCTGCAAAAATCCTTTGATTATCTTTTTTTATTTCATGCACTTCTCCTGCTATTTTCAATGCTGTTTTACCATTCGAATGATTGCTTACTTGTAAATTTCGATATAATTGATACGCTTCTTGTGTAATTAATTCTGCATTTTGTAACGTTTTTTTCAAATGAACAGATTCTACATATAAATTGGATAAGTGCATTAACATTTTTTCATTTTCTTTTCGCACTTGTGATTCTTTTAATTTCGTTTCATATAAATTCATCATATTTAAAAAGCCAAGTGCAAAGAAACTACGAAAAATAGCAATAATGATGAGTTTATTTACTTCAGAAATTGTTATTGTTGTACCTAGTACTAACATGTGATAAAACGCAAGTTCCGACATACTTGCAACAATTTCAATTGAAATTCCAAGACATCCAATAATAATTGGTTTCTGATGGAACTTATTTACCCTGCAAAGTGAAAAAAGACTGCCATAAATAAAATAATAGAAGAACACAGGATAACGCAAATAAAATGATTCTGTCATATGAAATGAACCTTGCATGATCCAGTCAAGACATACGCGGAATAGGACTACACATATACCAACAACAATACCTGCAACTCCTGCTGGTATTCTTCTTAAAAATAGTAATAAAAAGAAGAATAACGGCGTCCCAAAGCTAACGCGAAACGTATCATTAAACGGATGAAAATTAAGCTCTCCAGCAATCGGAACAACAACCATTAATATAATTAAAAGGGATATGTCTTTCTTCCATAATTGATTCCAATTCAAAGGTGCCACTTCCTATATTCTTTTTTCAGTAATAAAAGTGAAAGCCCGCTTATATTTATAAACGGGCTTTATTTCTATATTCTAACCTTTTCTACCGCTTTTATTTGGCGATACTCAGGCTCCCAGATTGCTTCTTTCACTGCAATCTTGATATCGTTATCACTTAAGTTCTCTCTAGCAACACCTTCTGCAACAGCAACTTTCGCTACTTCAATTGCTACCATTTCCGAGATATTACGTAACTCTTCAACTTCTGGTAAAATAGGTGCTCCTGGCTGACTTGTATCTACCATGCTCGCAACTGCTTCAGCTGCTGCTGCAAACATGCCATCCGTCATGACGCTTGCACGTACGACAATTGTTCCAAGACCAAGACCTGGGAAAATAAGTGCGTTATTTGATTGTCCAATCACATACGTTACACCGTTGTATGTAACTGGTTCAAATGGACTTCCTGTTGCAACTAACGCTCTTCCTTCTGTCCACTCGATTAAATCGGCTGGTTTTGCTTCAGCAAGTGGCGTCGGGTTCGACATCGGTAAAATGATTGGTCTTTCTACGTGAGAAGCCATTTCTTTAACAATCTCTTCTTTAAATGCGCCTGCAACCGTTGATGTACCGATTAAAATTGTTGGTTTTACATGTTTCACAACTTCAGCAAGTCCGATTACATCATTTTGCTTCCACTTACTTACTTCCGCTTCTTTTCTTGCATACGGCATTTGGAAATCAAGAAGATCTTCCATATTATCTGTAACTAATCCGTTACGATCAATACACCAGAAACGCTTATATGATTCTTCTTCTGATACACCTACGCGGACCATTGCATCTCTAACTTGATCTGCGATACCGATTCCAGCCGTCCCAGCACCAAATACAACAACGCGGTGTTCACTTAACGGTACACCTGAAGCTTTCACTGCCGATAATACAGCCGCAAGGGAAACTGCACCTGTACCTTGAATATCATCATTAAATGTACAAATATCATGACGATATTTATCTAAGATTTTTCGTGCATTACGAGAACTGAAGTCTTCCCAATGTAAAAGTGCTTTCGGGAATTGCTTATTTACCGCTTGTACAAATGTATCAATAAATTCATCGTAAGCTTCACCTGTTATACGAGGGTGACGATTTCCAATATAAAATGGATTGTCTAATAATTCTTCACGATTTGTACCTACATCTAAAATTACCGGTAATACGCGGCTAGGATCGATTCCAACTGCGGCTGTATAAACAGCTAATTTTCCGATGGCGATGTTAATACCACCAACGCCCCAGTCACCAATTCCTAGTATACCTTCTCCATCTGTTACAACGACCAAATCAATATTTTCTGCTGTTGCACCAATATTGGCAAATGCTTCTTCAATACCTGACGGATCGTTAATCGATAAATACACACCACGTGGTTTACGGTATTCATGACTATATCTTTGAATCGCTACACCTACAGTTGGTGTATAGACGATTGGTAACATTTCGCGTAAATGATCTGTTAAAATACGATAAAATAATACTTCATTTCGATCATGTAACGCTGTTAAGTATACATTCTTTAATAAATCATCAGGCTGAGAACAAAATTGTTCGTATGCTCGGCGTGCTTGTTCTTCCAATGTTAAAACCGCTGGCGGTAATAACCCTTTTAAACCTAATTCTTCTCTTTCTTCTTGCGTGAAAGCGACCCCTTTATTTAAAAGTGGTGTTGATAATACTTCTACTCCTCTTAATGTCGTTTCTAATGAACCATTAGAAGCTACTGTAAACTTGCTCATAACATCCCTACCTCTATTCATATATAGCATTTCTATATTGTAAACAAAAAAGAGGGGCTTGTCCCCCTCTTCTTTTAATTTTTCTTTAAAAGAGTTGCTCCTGCAATCCCTGGGTGCGTCATTTCGAATGGATCTAGAATTAACTCTAAGTCTTCTTGTGACAGTACACCATTTTTCACACAAAGTTCTCGAACGGATTGCCCTGTCGCGATTGCTTCTTTCGCAACGCGAGCTGCTGCTTCATAACCGATATGAGGGTTCACGGCTGTAATAATTCCTACACTCTTCTCAACATACTCTTTTAAGCGATCTTCATTCGCTTCAATTCCTTTTAAGCAATTATCTGTAAAGGCACGGAAACCGTTATTCATAATGCTAATGGATTGAAGTAAGTTGAAAACAAGTACTGGTTCCATAACGTTTAATTCTAATTGACCTGCTTCTGAAGCAAGGCAAATTGTATGGTCGTTACCAATTACTTGGAACGCAATTTGATTAATTACCTCTGGCATAACAGGGTTTACTTTCCCTGGCATAATAGATGAACCTGGTTGACGAGCAGGTAGCATAATTTCCGCTAAGCCAACACGTGGACCTGATGCCATTAAGCGAAGGTCATTCGCAATTTTAGACATATTCATCATACATACTTTAAGTGCTGCAGATACTTCAGTGTAAGCATCCGTATTTTGCGTTGCATCTACTAAGTCTTCTGCACCAACTAGTGGTAGTTCACTAATTGCAGCTAAATGTTTTACAACTGCTTCAATATATTCTGGATCTGCATTTAAGCCTGTACCAACTGCAGTTGCTCCCATATTTACTTCATATAAATGTTGACGTGATTGCTGAATTCGTTTCATATCACGTTCAAGTACACGAGAGTACGCTTTAAATTCTTGTCCAAGACGAATTGGCACAGCGTCTTGTAAATGTGTACGACCCATTTTAATCACATGATCGAACTGTTCTGCTTTTAATTCAAATACATCGTGCATATAACCCATCGTTTGTAATAAACCTTCTAATGCGTTTAATGTTGCGATATGGATCGCCGTTGGGAATGCATCGTTTGTTGATTGCGCCATGTTTACATGACTATTTGGACTAATATAATGATAGTCTCCCTTTTCCATTCCTAATAATTCAAGAGCACGATTGGCAATGACTTCATTTGCATTCATGTTCATTGAAGTACCTGCTCCGCCTTGGATTGGATCGACAATAAAATGATCATGCCATTTCCCGTCAAGAATTTCTTGAGCAGCTTCTGCGATTGCGCCGCCCTTGTTCAATTCCAATCTTCCTACATCTGTATTAGCAAGCGCTGCAGCTTTTTTTACAATTGCGAACGCTCTAATTAAACCTTCATGGATTTTGTATCCTGTAATTGGGAAGTTTTCAACTGCACGCATTGTTTGTACGCCGTAGTATGCATAGTTTGGTACTTCTTTTTCACCTAAAAAATCTTTTTCAATTCGAACACCATTTTTAACTTCAGTTAATGTTGCCATGATTATTCACTCCTTAACGATTTCTTATGCTGCTTTTGTTTCTTTGACTGTTTCTACATATTGTTTTGCTTTCTCATTATCGAATTCGCCTTCCCACTTCGACATAACAATGGCCGCTAATGCATTTCCTAATACATTGACAGATGAGCGAATCATATCTAAAATGCGGTCAATTCCCGCAATTAACGCGATACCTTCTAGTGGTAACCCCATTGAACCTAACGTTGCTAATACAACAACGAACGATGCACCTGGAACTCCCGCCATACCTTTGGATGTTAACATGAGAACGAATAATAACGTTATTTGCTCTGTCAGTGACATGTGCACACCGTACATTTGTGCAACAAATAATGCCGCTAACGCTTGATAAATAGCCGATCCAGTCAAGTTAAATGTATAACCTGTCGGAATTACGAAAGAGGCAACTGCCTTTGGACAACCGAACTCTTCCATTTTTCTCATTATATTAGGTAAAACAGCTTCTGAACTTGCTGTCGTAAATGAAAGAATAAGTTCTTCTTTTAAAATTTTCATTAATGTAAAAATGTTTACGCCAACCATTCTTGCATTAATACCTAATACAATCACAACGAATAGTATAACAGTTACGTATACAGCTAGCACTAGTTTTCCTAAAGGAAGTAGTGTTGCTACACCAAATTTTGCAACCGTAACCGCAATTAATGCGAATACACCAAATGGTGCAAATTTCATAACTTGATTTGTAACCCAAAACATCGCTTCGAGTACACCTTCAAAGAAGTTAAAAACAGGCTTTCCTTTTTCCCCAATTGCCGCAACTCCTAAACCGAATAATACTGAGAAGAAAATAATCGGTAATAAGTCACCTTGTGCAATCGATTCAAATACGTTTTTCGGTACAATGTGAACAATTGTATCAGCAAAACCTTTCTTCTCAGTTGCATCTGCTGTTTGTTTATAAGAAGAAATATCACTTTGCTGTAAGTTATTCATATCAACGCCAGTACCTGGTTGGAATATATTCGCTGCGAGTAATCCCATTAAAATAGCAATCGTTGTAATAATTTCGAAATAAAGAATTGTCTTACCGCCCAGTTTCCCAAGCTTTTTCATATCTCCTACACCAGCTACTGCAACAATTAATGCAGAAATAACAATTGGTACTACAATCATCTTAATTAAGTGAATAAATATATCCCCAATTGGTGTGATATAAGAAATCGCCGTTTTATTGCCATAAAAGACTGCCCCTACTACAATCCCTAAAACAAGCGCGACAAAAATTTGTGTTGCCAATCCGAATTTTTTCATTTATGTTCATCCCCTTTATGCGAACGCTTTCATTTAGTATTTATAAAAAGCTTACTCACACATCATATAGGGGAACCTACAAAATCATACAAAAACCTACAAGTTTGTCACAAAAAATTCGAAAATTTTTCTTTCCTTTTTCATTGACACCTTTTTATTAAAAAGATATAAAATATACTTGATAAGTAGTCAGATTCTTTCGTATAATCAAAAAGATATATACTTACTACAAATCAAAATGAAAAGGAGTGGATGATATGAAAAACTATACAAAGCAATTCGTCTTATCTTCTTCTTTTCTTTTTCATTTTCTTAAAAAGGAACAAAGGCATTCGCCTTTGTTCCTTTTTTATTGCGATCTATATAGGGGGAATTGTTATGAGGCCATATAAACGTGTCTTAATTAAATTAAGCGGCGGTGCACTTGCCGATCAAACCGGAAATAGCTTTAACTCCAAACGATTAGAACATATCGCAAACGAAATTTTATCCATCGTTGATTTAGGTATCGAAGTATCCATCGTCATCGGTGGGGGTAACATTTTTAGGGGGCATCTAGCGGAAGAATGGGGAATCGATCGTGTAGAAGCTGACAATATCGGTACGTTAGGTACAATCATTAACAGCTTAATGCTACGCGGCGTTTTAACAAGTAAAACAAATAAAGAAGTGCGCGTTATGACTTCCATCCCGTTTAATGCTGTAGCTGAACCATACATTCGCCTACGTGCAGTCCACCATTTAGATAACGGGTATATCGTTATTTTTGGAGGTGGTAACGGGCAACCGTTCGTTACGACAGATTACCCAAGTGTTCAAAGAGCCATTGAAATGAATAGTGATGCTATATTAGTCGCAAAACAAGGAGTAGATGGCGTCTTTACTAGTGATCCAAAACATAATAAAGCAGCAAAAATGTACAAAAAACTAAACTATAACGATATTGTTAGGCAAAACATACAAGTAATGGATCAAGCCGCTTTATTGCTTGCCCGTGATTATAATTTACCAGCACACGTCTTTAACTTTGATGAGCCTGGAGTAATGAAAAGAATTTGCTTAGGTGAACATGTGGGGACGTTGATTAATGATGATGCTTCATTGCTTGTGCATGAAAAATAATTACTAATCATAAAAAAGGGGGTCTATAAAAGGCCCCTTTTTCATTAAAATTTACAAATAAAAATCAATCAATCCCGCAATTTTCTCTTTACAGCGCTCCCAGAATGATAACTTTTCAAAAAATTCTTTCGTCATCTCTTTTGAATCATGAAAATCCTCCGTTAATGCCTCATTAACTTGCCCTACAATTGAACCACCATGAATATACAAATTCATTTCATCATTTATATTGAAACTTCGCGAAGTAAAATTTGTCGTACCAATAACAGTTAGTTCATTATCAATAACCATTAATTTGCCATGGAACATTCCTTTTTTATAACCATATACTTTAATTCCATTATTAACAGCTTGACGAATATAAGGATATGCTGCCTCTTTAATAAGAGGGATATCTGGTTTATATGACCAAAGTATTTTTACTGTAACACCACGTTTTTGTGCCGCGATTAAAGCGTTCATTAACTCTTTATTTTTCGCTATAAAATACGGGGTCGTAATGACAACCGAATGCCTCGCTTCGTTTATTAACTTCACATATTTTTCAGCAACGTAATGTCCATTGTAACTCACCATCGTATGTAACGTGTTCCCTTTACTAGCTTTATTCGTACTTCTCTTTATATGTTCTTTCGTATCTCGTTTCCAATCTAAAACGAATTGTTCTTCTAAATCTTTTGCTCCTTCACCTTTAAGTCGCACATGATAGTCACGCCAATATCCAAATCTCTTATCTTTACCTAAGTACTCATCTCCTATATTAAAACCACCTGTATAGCCAATCTCCCCATCAATCGTCGTAATACGGCGATGATTACGATGGTGCAGTGAATAAAAACCAAATGGCAATTCAGGTTTTCTACTATATGTAAAATGTACACCACTTTCCCGCAATTCATTTATCTTCTTTCTTTCAAATGATAAATCATTAATGCGATCAACGGATAAATAAACATTTACTCCTTCTTTTGCCCTTTCTTTTAATAAGTTTAAAAAAGTATGGCTACTTTTATCATCTGACAAAATAAAAAAGTACGTGTAGATAGATTGCTTCGCTTCTCTTATATCAGTAAATAACTGTTTATAAAACGACTTCCCTTCTACATATAATTGAAAATCACTATAGTGGGGAGCATACTCTGTCGGCATATTTTTACCAGCTTCCATTTTCCTTCCTAAGGTAACGTCAATATGCATCCAAATTAAAATAAAAACGAAAATAGCAATAATAATAGAAGTAACTCTTAATATTTTTTTAATCATTTTGGTTTCCTTCCAATCATATTCCTTACTATTTCGTAGTGTTTCATTTAAATATGTTTTCATACGAAATGTATTTCTTATTTTTATTGATACTAAACAGTTAAAGGAGATACGAATATGAGAAAAGGAAAAACTCCTATTGTTTTTATCCCAGGTCTTTTCGGTTCAATGAGCAATATTATTATTCCCGGCACTGGTAATTGGAGTTTTGGACTATCTGCATTTGTTTACGAACCATTCATCATGATGCTAGAAAGTATGGGATACGAACGAAATAAAGACTTGTTCATCTGTTTTTATGACTGGCGGCAACGTATTGTTTTTTCTACACAAAAATATTTATTACAAACGATTGCTTATGCTAAAAAGGTTACAGGTTGCGATAAACTAAATCTAATTTGTCATAGTATGGGCGGTCTTCTTGGACGTTCTTACGTTCAAAGTGCAACATATAAAAATGATGTGAATCAACTTATAATACTCTGCACACCAAACGCTGGATCTCCACCAAATTATAGTTATTGGACTGGAGGTAGTCTCCCTATCCATGCCTCTTCTAAAATAAATATCGTTCATTTTTATATGGAACAATATATTTGTTACTTAAGCATCTTACATAAAATGAATAAAGTTGAGGCGATACACATTTACTTTCCAGGATTACAAGATGTTATTCCTTGTAAAGATTACGAAAATTATTTATTTATAAGATCTGGCTCTTCTATTACATTTCTTCCTTATAGTAAGATGAAAACGAAAAACCCTTTCCTCGATACATTAAATGAAAATAGATTTATTATACAAAAAAGAAATATTGAAACGACACTCATTGCCGGAGATGGAGAGGAAACAATTCAATATTTACAAGTCGTCCCTTCACATCCCAAACTGAAATGGACAGACGGCAAAGTCGTCGGTGATTTAATTACAAAACATGGTGACGGTAACGCTGTTCTACATAGCGTTTTTCTTCTAGAGGGAAATAAATATGTTGTGCATGCTTCACATAACGAAGTGCTCTACAAAAGCATTTCTATACTACAAAAGATACTCTAAATTTCAAAAAAAAGGTATGGCATTAAGCCACACCTTTTCACATTAAACAAAATTTCTCGCATCATTATTTCTTCCAAATTTATAAATCGCAATTAAGAAGAATGCAATTGCAAAAGCGAATAAAATTAAAATATTTAAATACAACTCAGAGAATGGAATTCCTTGCTGTAGTTTTGCTATCGTGTCTAATAACCAACGCTGCGGAAGGAAATTAGCTACTTTTTGTACTGCATTTGGCATAATGTCGTACGGGAAATAACATCCAGCGAGCAAACATGTTGGTACTATCACTAAATTTTGCATTGCATTTGAAGCAGCTGAACTTTTTGAAAAAGACACAATGACTAATGATAAACCAATTGCGATTAAAGCGAATATCATAAGCACACCAATCATTACTATGAAAGGCATATTAATATTTGTATGAAAAACATTCGTCAGAAATAATACTGCAAT
The DNA here is from genome assembly GCF_007363175.1 of Bacillus sp. BD59S. Lineage (NCBI taxonomy): Bacteria > Bacillati > Bacillota > Bacilli > Caryophanales > Bacillaceae > Bacillus > Bacillus sp. BD59S. The sequence goes on along the minus strand of NZ_CP034686.1, from coordinate 1,602,848 downwards.
GACAATTTGCAATGTTAATATCATCATATTTACTGCGATATTGGATAATATAAATTTCTTTCCATCAATTGGTGTTGATAATAATCTAAAGTACGTTCTATTCTCTTTTTCTTTTAAAATAAATCCTGATAAGTTCACTGCTGAAAACAGCATAAACATAATAAGATAACCCATCGTTTGATTTGTCATATCTTTATTTTTCGAAGTATCTTCTAGCGTCTCAGTTTTCATTTTAAATGAACTTTTTTGATACCCTGCGTACATATTATCAAATGTACTTTGATCTGTTCCTGCTACTTTACTAATAGCTGCTATATTATCAATATAATTATATAAATATGATTTTATAAATCCTGTTACTTGATCACCTTTAATCGATGAAATTTCAATATGATCTGGTTTCCCTTCTCGAACACTTTTGGAAAAACCAGAAGCTAATGTAATAACTCCATCAAGTTTTTTGGAAGTGAGTTTATCTTCCACTTCAGACTCCTTAACCTTACTCACATTCACATGATTTAATCCTTCTAAAAACTTTATCGTATCGTTTGCTATCGGCTCATTTTCTTTATTTACAATCCCGATATTTAACGTTCCTTGCCCTGCATTTCCGTATATCGAAAAAGAGATGAGCGTTCCGATTATTGGCAAACTAATAATAATGAATAACCCTTTTTTATTTTTCAAAAGTACAGATAACGTTTTTTGTATGAGCCATAAAATATCTTTCATACTATAGCCCCTCCCGTCTACGTAATGCAATAATTGCAATTAATAAAAAGAGTGCTGATATTCCAAGGTTTAAAGAAATGACTGGTAGTGCTGCCCCTACATCATTCGCATAAATAATTTTCATAACAGCTGTATTTGCCCACGTTAATGGTGATAAATTCGTAACGAAATTTTCTTCTACTACGAAATATGCACCACCAAAAATAGAAGCTAATTGCACTACTACCATAATAATTGCTCTTGATGCTTCAGCTGTTTTTGTAATATATCCGATTCCTAAACCGAAGCTAATTGCTAGAAAGACTTGTGTTAATAAAATAAGAAATATGATTCCAAGATGATTGCCCCAATTCGCTTGAAAAACAAATTTACTAAATAACATGACGAGTAATATGCACAGGGCATTTGCTACTAGGCTACCTAGTACTTTCCCAATGAATATTTCAGCTTTACTTATAGGTGCAGCAATGAGACGATCTCCTGTTTTACGTATTCGTTCTCTTCGAATTAAAGAACTCGCTCCCATTGCAGCATATAATGCAATCATCGTTGTCATTACAACCGCATAGTAATCCATAGAACCTGGTTTTTTTGCAGCTTGTAAGGATGTTTCTTTTATATAATCATTATGATTTCCGTTTGAAATAACTGTGCTCAACTTAGTAGGATCTACTTTTGCAACTTCGACCGCTACATTGTACTTATCAACAAATGTTGTAAGCATTCCTTCCACAATACTTCCCTCAATACTACTTTTGTCACTTCCGTAAAATTTCGCACCATCTTTCTTTAGTTCTACATAAGCAGCATATTTATTTTGTTTTACTTCTTCTTTTCCATCTATACCTTCAGAAGCTTTTTGAAAATGAATACCTGATTTATCGACTTCTTTTGTAAATGCTGCAAACGATTGAGAAAATGTGCTACTCGCTTCATCTTTATATAGCACTTGTATATCTTTAATCGAATGACTATCACTATTAAATGCGTTTGTTAATGCTGTTCCTAATACAAGCATAAGCACAATTGGAAATGCTAACATAAAAACTAAAGTTCTTACGTCTCTGAAATCTCTTTTCATATGCATAATTGCAATATTGAAGATGTTCAATTGATGAACCTCCCTTTACTGTTCTTCTTTTACCTTTTATTTATCTCGTAAGTTTCTTCCAGTCAACGTAAGGAATACCGTTTCTAAATTCGGAGCCTGCTCCTCTAACGAACGAATTTCAATATCATGATTAATGAAGTGCTGAATAATTTTATTTAAATTGTTTAATCCTGCATCCGAGTTTACTTTAATTACGTTCTCTTCAATTTGAACAGCTTTCACACCGTTTATCTCTTTTAACTTCTCTACATCTAAATTTTCTACTGACTTCACTTCAATCCAAATATCTTTCGTATCTGTAATAATCGCTTTTAACTGTTCTTTCGTACCTTCTGCAATCACTTTACCGTGATCTACTATAGCTATTTTCGTACAAATCTCTTCTACCTCTTCCATGTAGTGACTCGTATAAATAATCGTACTTCCCATTTCGTTTAATTTCCGAACAGACTGCAGGATATAATTTCTTGACTGGGGATCAATTCCAACTGTCGGCTCATCCATAATAATTAACTTCGGTCTATGAGCAATTGCACAAGCGATATTCAGTCTTCGCTTCATCCCACCAGAAAAGTTCTTTGGATAGCTTTTCTGTTTATCGCTAAGTCCTACAAATTGAAGAGCTTCCTCGACCCTAGCTTTTAATTCAGCTCCTCGTAATCCGTACAATCCAGCAAAAAATTTCACATTTTCATAAGCTGTTAACTCTTCATAAATCGCAATATCTTGCGGAACGATACCGATATTCATCTTCGCAAATCGATTATGTTTCTTTATATTTTTTCCTAGTATGCTAATTTCACCTTCATTACTTCTTAACAAACCAGCAATCATGTTGATTGTCGTACTCTTACCAGCACCATTCGATCCTAAAAAGCCAAATATTTCTCCTTCTTTAATAGATAAAGACATATTATCAACTGCGATGAAATCACCAAATTTTTTCGTTAAATTTTTAATTTCTAAAGTATTCATCGTTTCACCCCTATTTCGGTTTCTCTGCTTTTAGTATAAACAAAAAGAATGAACCTGCTCAGTGCAGAAGTTCATTCTTTTCACATGAGATTATTCACTTTTTTCATATGAGATGATTCATCCTCATATCGGCAGCAACATTGTTACTGAAAAACCACTTGTCCCATCTACAATAATTTTACCATTTACAGATGCCGTTCGTTCCTCCATCCCCATAATCCCGAGACCTTTTTTAACAAGTACTTCACCTTTGCCATTATCCTTCACTTGTACTTTCACCATCTTGTTAAGTACATGAATATCGATTGAAATAACTGTCGCATCAGCATATTTCATCGCATTTGTTAATGTCTCCGTAACATTTTCACCGATAATCTTCCACTGAATCGGTGAAATCATATCTAAATTCCCTTTATATACGAAAGGAATATTTATATCATGCTTACTGGCAAATTCCTCTATGAATAATTTCATACGATGAATGCCAATTTGCTCTGTTGGTGGTTTCATATTTTTTAATGTCACCCGAATACTTTCAATTCCGTCTATTGAAATATGAATTGCATTTTGTAATAACTCGGCTGATTTTTCTTTATCTATCTCCATTAACCTCTTTGCTGCTTCCATTTGAATAAGTGCACCTGTCATCGAGTGGCCAATTTTATCATGAATTTCTTGAGAAAGTCGATTTCTCTCTTCTAACTTAAATGTGTATTCTGATTGCCTTATGTACTCTTTATTTTCATGTAAGCTTTTCGTCAATCGCTGCATATCTTTTCGCATCTTATCATTTTGTGATTCAAGCTTTAATACGCGCGATATATACCGTTCTGCCATAATTAATACGAGGAAAGAAAATGCAACAATTAATCCGTATGTCATTCGAATGCTTTCATTTGTAAAAATAATAGGAATCATCATAATGATAAATAGCTGCCATTTCTTCTCTATATAACGGAATATAATTTCATATAAGTTCAATGGTAAAAACAAAATAAAGAACGAATGAATCTTCCATGTAAATAACATAACTAGACCAATTGATACGCAAGTTAATATGTTTTTGTACGTAGCTTTTTTAAATATAGAAATCAGCACGTTTACAGAAAGATATAAAAGCAAAGTAAATATAATCCATGGTAAGTTCTCTACATTTAAATAAATGTAACTAAACACAATATATATAAAGACAATTAATTTACTTACAATTAACCAAAATTCCATATCTTTAATCTACTTTCCCTGTCAAATAATAAATCGCGATTTGTGTACGATGTTCAAGTCCAGTTTTCCCTAAAACTGATGTAATATAATTTGCAATTGTTCCTTCTGATATGAAAAGTTGCTTCGAGATTTCTTTATTCGAAAAGCCTTTTGCAATTAATGCGATAATACTCAGCTCTCTTTCTGTAAAAAGACTTGTATCTATTTTACATTCTTCCTCCTTACTTTCCATTAAATTAGACTTAATTTTATCGAGAACGACATCTTGCATAACTGTTTGCCCGTTATATACTCCTTTTATCGCATCACGAATACGCTCTGGATCATTATTTTTTAATAAATAACCTTTCGCTCCGTTTTTTACTGCATCCAAAATATATTCATCATCATCAAACGTCGTTAAAATAAGCGGCTTCGTTTTCGTCTCTTCACAAATAAATTTCGTCGCCTCTACCCCGTTCATGTTCGGCATACGAACATCTAAAAGAGCGATATCAACGTCGTTCTTTTTGCAATATTCCACTGCTTCTTTTCCGTCATTTACTGTATCTACTACTTCAAACTCTTCATATGTATTTAAAATAATTTTCATGCCTTCTCTAATAAAAGAATTATCATCTGCTATTAATATTTTAATTTTCATGTTTGTTAGTATGGAACTTCCCCTACTAACATTCACATCCTTTCTCCCGGTAACATTTCCTACTTGCTCATTATATACTTCTCTTTACCATTTTTTCACACCTTTTTTTCATCTAGTTCTCCTGCAAAAAATATATTATTCTTTTTTTACAAAATGTGTAGGGTGACTTATCATTCTTTACGTCTATATAATAGAATGCGTCAAAAAGGAGGGAGAGACCGATTGAGGAAAAACAATTAATTGAAAAAGCACAACAAGGAAGCGAACATGCTTTTCGTATCCTTGTGCAAACATATCGTCATTATATTTTTCAAGTTATCTTTTCTATTTTAAGGCATGAAGAAGATGCAAAAGATGTTACACAAGAAGTATTCGTAAAAATTCACGCCTCTCTCCCAAATTATCAATTTCGTGGATTAAAAACGTGGATGGCGCGTATTGCCACCAATCACGCTATTGATTATAAGAGAAAAAAAGCTAGAGAAAACGAAGAGCTATCCTTATGTAAAGAAACTGAGGAAAATATAAAATCCTCTCATAATATCGAGGCTTTATTATTGACGAAAGAGCAAAAATTACTCATTGCTCAAAAACTGAGAGAACTTCCCGAAAATTACCGTGACGTCGTTCTCGCACATTACTTAGAAGAAAAAAGTTATCAAGAAATTGCTTTACAGGAAAACATCGAAGTGAAAACAGTCGAAATGAAACTGTATCGGGCAAGAAAATGGATTAAAAAACATTGGAAGGAGGAAGAGTTTCTATGATGCATTATTCAAAAGAAGATTGGCGCAATTATACATTAGATGTTATAGAAAGCAATGAACGTGAATCTATGGAAGAACATCTTTATGAATGTGATCATTGTTTAGCACTTTATATGGAAAGTATTGATGAACAACAGGAAAACCTTCCAATGATAAATGATGATTCATTTACGAACGAAGTTATGACGCAAATTAATTTTGAAACGCTACAACCTAATGAAAATATAAAAACAAACTCACTAAAGCGCACCATCGTTCACTACATAATTGCGACTGCGGCTACAATTATTTTTATGGTAAGTGGTTTATTCCAATATATTTTCACAGCGACATCAAATTTCGAGAAATCTTCAAAACATAACAAGTCTTCTATCTCACAACAAATTGTAAACAAATCGGTAGACACATCCAAAAAGGACGGAGGTTCAAAGCATGAATAAAAATCCCTTTTTAGCACTTGTATTAGGGCTAATTCCCGGGCTTGGACATTTATATTTAAAGAAATTTGGACGGTTTATTTTATATAGCGGAGGGGCTGTATTTCTATTTATCTTTGCAGTATTTTGTACAATAGCATTGGGAGCGCGTGATATTGCTTTTCTTTCTCTATTTTTACTAGCCGTGTTATGGGTGGTCAACTTATTAGATTTAGTTATCACGATTATTAACCAATCGAAAAAACAAGCAACCGGAGAATTGACAGAGTCCTCTAAAGAGAGCGAACGATTTTATATCATTCTTCTTTCCATCATCCCTGGACTTGGTCATTTTCAATTAGGGCTTATGCAACGTGGACTTACATTTTTAGTAGCTTGTACAGGAATCGGAAGTATGATTATTTTCGTTGCACTTTTAACATCGCAAGAAAGTTTTCTTATCTTCCTTATTACATTACCTGTTTTATGGATTTACAATTTCTTCGATGTTGTTCAGCAACTCCAGAAAAAAGAACGTGGTGAGCAATTAGTTGACCGCACTATTTTTGAAGATTTTGAAGAGCACCGTGAGCAAGGAAAGAAAAGTAAAACATTCGCTTCTATTTTAGCGATGTTTCCTGGAGCAGGACATATGTATTTAGGCTTGCAGCGCCGCGGTCTTCAGCTTATGGCAGCCTTTTTACTTTCCATATATTTACTCGACTTATTAAGACTTTCAGCGTTTTTATTTTTAGTACCGATCATTTGGTTCTATAGCTTTTTTGACGCTTTACAACAAACTGCAAAGTATGGAAAAGAACGTGTAAATGACGAACCTATCATTGATTATTTTATCAATCATCAAAGATGGATCGGTATTGGGTTAATTGCACTCGGTGGTTATTATTTATTAGATCAAACAGTCCTTCCTATTTTGAATGATTACTTTGCAACTATATTTAACATTCATCTTAGCGAGCTGTATTATCGCTATTTCCAAACATCTATCGTTGCACTCCTCTTAATTGGTGGCGGCTTTAAATTGTTACTTGGAAATAAAGAAAATAAAGGTGGTACGAAAGAATGAGAACATGGCGCGTTGGAACATTTTCAATGGGGCTTTCTATTATTGCATTAGGTTGCTTCTTACTATTTTCAGTTATAAAAGGCACGCAAGCATTAGATTCTTTAACAGCATGGTGGCCTGTTTTACTTATTATACTTGGCGTGGAAATCTTACTTTACCTTCTATTTTCTAAGAAGGAACAATCATTTATTAAATATGATATTTTTAGTATTTTCTTTATCGGTGTTTTAGGAAGTGTTGGCATTGCTTTTTACTGTTTATTATCAACTGGATTACTAGATGAAGTTCGTTATTCTATGCATACCACTCGCCAAACGAGTAATATTCCAGGTGGACAACTTGATATACCTGAATCTATCAAAAAAATTGTAGTGGATGCAGGGCATCATCCTCTAACAATAGAGGGCAATGATACAAATCAAATTCACCTTCTTGGAACATATGAAATGACGACGAAAGCTAATGAAAAACTCAATTTAAAACAAGAAGATTTCCTTTCGGTTCAAACAACTGGGGAAACGATGTACGTAACATTAAAATCATTACCCGTTCAACATACGTTATGGAATTCGGCACCACAAGTGAAACCAACGCTTGTTCTTCCGAAAAATAAAAATGTGGAAATCCGTGCTTCAAATAACGAACTATCTCTTTATCCAGGTCAATTACAAAATAATTGGTTTGTACAAGAAAGCTCAAGAGTGTCTGTCCATCTTGCAAAAGAGAGTGATGTATCTTTAACAGCAGTAACGAATCAAAAAGAAACACAGGGAAGCACACCTTGGGAACAAGTAGAAGATGTAACGAAAAAAGAAAATACTTCTTCAGAAGAGCATCCAGAATTAAACAACCAAGAACATTGGTATAAAAATTCAATTAAAACTGGAAATGGCACGTACAAGTTAAATATTGAGAAAGCTTATAATTTAAATATGAGCGTTATTGAAAAATAAGAAAAACCTTCCGCAATTGCGGAAGGTTTTTCTCATATAATCGCTTTAATTCCTTCTAATACTAATCCAATCATAAATCCGCAGACAGCTCCGTTTACTCGGATCCACTGCAAATCTTTACCAACGTTATTTTCAATCATTTCAATTAACGTTTTATCATCTAACTTATCAAGGTTTTCTTGTACAAGTTTTCCGATTTTCGAATGGTTATTTTCAACAAGCTTCACAACTTGTTTTTGTAACCATTCTTCTATTTTTTGAACAGTCTGTTCATCCTCTTTTATTTTATTCATTTGTGTTTGTAAAAATGGGATAACATACTTATCCGCAAATTCTTCGTTATTTACAAAGACAACTGCTCTTTGTTGTACTTGCTCCAGCATCTCTTTTATTTTGTCAGTAGCATTCCAATTAGCAATCCATTTTTCTTTCCAATTTTCTAATTCTTGTAGTAACGCTTCATTTTCTTTTACATTTATAATTTCTTGACGAATTTTCGCTAATATAAGTTGTCTCGTGCTATTATCTGCATCTTGTAAGCTGTTAATATTGCTAATGATAAATTTCTGCAAAATACCGCCAATTTTATCTTCATCTACAATATTCATAAATGATTTCAAAGTAAACTGCAAGAATCCATCCACTTTTATATTTTCCATCGCCTTCATACCTAAGCTTCCGAGCTGATAACGCGCTTCATCTTGCGCTGTCCAATCTTTCACTTTTACTAATATGTAATCAAGTGTCTTTTCATCATATTCTTGCACAACTAATTGATCAACAAGCACTTGCAATATGTTACTTGTATTAATTGTATGCAAATACGTTTTTAATTCTTTTTCAATAATAACAGCTAACTTTTCTGTATCTATTGAAACAATTGCTTTCTCAGCAATCGTTACAATCCCCTTTTTCACAGCATCAGACTGCATTTCTCTCTCAGCAATTTGCAGCACCATTTGTGCTAGCTGCATCTCTTTTACTTTATTTGTAATACTTTCTTTCGTCAGCCACTCATTTTCTAACGTATGAATGAGCCCTTTCGTTACTCTCTTTCGGTTTTTAGGTAACAAAGCTGTATGCGGAATTGGAATTCCCATCGGGTGACGGAATAATGCTGTAACTGCGAACCAATCCGCAAGTCCACCAACCAATCCAGCTTCAAATCCCCCTTGTATAATCTCTCCTGCTACCGTTCCTTGAAAAGGGATAGAAGCCGCAAAGCCGATACCCATAATCCCAAGCGAAATACCCGCTATATATTTAGTCTGTAATGACATCGTATACACATCCTCTTATTATGTAAAATAAAGCTTTTTTGTTGTATTTATTCCATATTATTTATCCTTTATATATACTATAAAGAACTATTGTGAAAATAACAAAGATTTTTATGTACATGAAAAAATGAGGCTACAACTAGCCTCATTTTTCTTATATCGTTAATTCCAAACCTTTCCTATAATATTCATCCATTACATCTTTAGGAACCATACTTCCACCCGTTCCCCACACAATATGAGTACCTTTTTTCAACTTCTCTGTTAACTGGTGCTTTTGTAAATACTCATCTTCTTTACATATTTTCACTGGGCCTATCATACCTGCTAGTGCAGAAGGCTCTAAATCAATATTCTCCGTATCAGCTAGTTCTTTTAACAATCTATATAACGCTTCATCACTTACTGTGTAATTTCCACTCAAAAATGGTTCCATCGTTTTACCGACAAATCCAGATGGCCTTCCTACCGCAAGTCCATCTGCATCTGTTACATTATCAATTCCGATATCTTGAACAGCAATTTTGTCATGAAGGCCTGTCATTAAGCCGAGTAACATACAAGGAGAATGTGTTGGCTCTGCAAAGAAACAATGAACATTGTCTTTATACAATAACTTTAAACCGAATGCTACTCCGCCAGGTCCTCCTCCTACTCCACACGGAAGGTAAACAAATAAAGGATGATCTTTATCTACTACAACCTCTAACTCTTCTAATTGCTTTTGTAATCGTGATGCTGCGACTGCATATCCTAAAAACAAATCATGCGAGTTTTCATCATCGACAAAATAACAGCTAGGATCAGCATCCGCTTGCCTTCTTCCTTCTTCTACTGCTTTACTATAATCAGCCTCATATTCAATCACGTTTACACCTTTACTTCTTAACAAATCTTTTTTCCATTGTTTCGCGTCTGCTGACATATGAACCGTTACGTTAAAACCTAACTTCGCACTCATAATCCCAATACTTAATCCTAAGTTTCCTGTCGAACCTACCGCAATAGAATATGTTGCAAAAAACTCTCTACATGTATCACTATCTAAAATGGAATAATCATCTTCTACTGTTAACATACCATGCTGCAAAGCTAATTGTTCAGCATGCTTCAGCACTTCATAAATACCACCTCTAGCTTTAATTGATCCTGATATCGGAAGATGACTATCACATTTTAATAATAATTCTCCTAAAATAGGTTGCTCGTAATGTTTCTCTAAAGCTTGTTTCATTGAAGGGATTTTCACTAAAGGCGATTCAATTATGCCTTCAGTCTCTTTCGTTTCAGGAAAAACTTTCGCAATATATGGTGCAAAACGCTTTAACCTCTCCTCCGCATCTTTTACATCTTCTTCATTAAGTGGTGAATCTTTTATTGCCGTTTCATACTTTTCCATGTTCGGATTCACCCAAAACACTTCTTCTGTTTCAATTAATTTATTTAATAGTGGATATTCCTCTTTTAATTTCTCTATTTCTTTCATTCTTCTTCCTCCTCATCACCTTGTAGCTTACGATTTAATAAATTATAATTAAATTAATTTTAATATAGTTTAACACAAATTATTCATTTTAGTTAATTTTAATTTAATTTATTTAAATATAATTTAATTATTATTAAGGAGATTTTCAATATGGAAAATATAGATATTGGTAAAAAAATTGAAAAACAAAGAAAAGAAAAAGGTTTAACGAGTAAAGAGCTAGCAAAGATGGCCAATATTACGCCATCTATGTTAAGTCAAATTGAACGCGGATCTGCTAACCCTTCTATCCAAACATTAAAAGTACTCGCTAAAGCGTTAGATGTTCCAACATTTAGCTTTTTACTGGAAGATACAAATACAGACGATTTAATTGTACGTTCTCATAAACGAAAAAAAATGATTATCGATAATTTATCATATGAAATGCTATCACCTGATTTCACAGGAAATTTAGCAACAGCGATTATGACCGTCCCGCCGAATACAGCTTCATCAGAAAATGTACTAGAACATAAAGGTGAAGAATTAGCATTTGTATTAGAAGGAAAAATCACATTACATTTAAATGAAGAAGAATACATATTGGAAACGGGTGATAGCGTAAAAATACCCGCTTATTTAAAACATAAATGGGTAAATCAATTTGAGAAAAATGCGATTGTCTTATTTTCTGTTACTCCGCCAATTTTTTAATAGATGTAATAAAAATAGCCACGTGCGGATTCCTCCGTACATGGCTATTTTTATCTTTTCGGCACGAACAAAATTCCTAAACTCATAACAAAAAAACTGAATATTTGCTGCATCGATAAACCAAATAAAACCGAATTTTGTTCACTAATAAGCGAAATAATAATATGAGCAAACCCCTCAACTATTAGAAAAACACTTATATTCTTTCCATTTCCGAGTCTTTCATTTTTCATCCATAACAAGCCCAGTATACAAAGACCAAGGATGATCTCATATACGAAAATGGGATGATATATAAATTTAGATTCATATATTTTCACACCCCAAGGCAGTGTCGTTTGTACACCTATTTTGTGGTGGAATAGAAAATAAAAAATAATACTCATACAAAACCCAATAGGCAATGCATCAAGTAAAATACGAAGCGAAAATTGCTCCTTTTTACTTTTCCAAACAATGTATACACTCGCAATTATACATCCTACTATAATATGTTTCATACTTCCTATAGCTAATAATGCTTGCAATGGCGATTTAAAAGCCCATACTGGATTTATAATTGCCGGTGCAAATTTCCATACAAATACAATGATTAGAAAAGCATTTGTTACTACATCCATCATTTTTTCATATGGTACACTTTCGTTCTTCATCTTTCGTTTCATCAATATAAATCCAAATAGACTTCCAATTATAAGAGATACAGGTTGTAACCTCACGATCCACTCCATTAATACAAAATCCCCTCTTTAACTCTCAATTAATTTCTTAAATTTCTCTTCTAATTGATCTGGAGGTAATACGCCTCGTACTTGCTCTACAATAATTCCATCTTTATTAACAAAAAACGTCGTTGGTAAAGAAAATACTTTATAATCTAATCCAGCTACTCCGTCCATATCTAGTAAAACAGGAAACTTAAATCCATGACGATCCGCAAAAGCGCTCGCTTCTTGCACTGGATCTCCTATTGTTGCATTTACCGCAAAGATTTCAACATCCTTTTTATATTTATCATACATACGAACTAAGTCAGGTGCCTCCATTTCACATGGACCACACCATGATGCCCAAAAATTAATAAGATACGGTTTTCCTTTTGCATCATGTAACGAATATAGCTTCCCGTCTAATCCTTTTAATGTTATGTCTGGTGCTTTAAATCCTACTTGTGGTAATACTTCTGTTTTTTGTAACTCCGCTTGTTTTTCTTTTCTTTCCTTTTCTTCTTTCTTTGTATTATAAAAGTTCACTCCGGCCCAAATTAGTGCTCCGGCCAGTATTATCGCAATTAGCTTCTTCACTTTTCTTCCTCCTAAATACACTACATCAAGTAGTGTTAATACTTAAAAAAAGAGGCTATATGCACTCTCCGACAATCAGTACAACCGACATACAAAATAAACCTACTGTTACATATACCGAATTTGTATGTAACGGCATATTGAGCTTAACAACTTTTTCATGTAACACTTGCTCGATTCGTAAATTGATTGCTGTTTTTGCAAATGAAGCTGTCACACATCGATTTTCCATTGTCTTTATTTTAATTAATTTTAATAATGCGCTTCCTAACTCGAATTTAGATTTCATTTTCCGCATTGCATACTTATCTGCAGCTAACTCTTGATACACATGATAGCGCTGCAATAACCCTTTTAATATCGGGATGTATATCATTCCTTCTGCTAATAACGTAAAACAAAATAATTTTAATGGGTCTCGATTGTTTTGATGATATTCTTCATGAAAAATAATCGCATCCATTTCTTCATCTGAAAAAGTTTGAAGCATCCCTTCTGACATGACAACTTTCGGACGAAATAACCCAATTGTAAATGCCGCAACTTCCGCAGTCGGCAATATATATATTTGTTTTCCTTTTCGAACGAAGGGAATAAGTACTTTTTGTAATCTTTTAGTATCAAAAAATTGTCGCCACATTCTTTTGCACACGATAAACACAGTAAGTAGTAGAAATCCAGCGATTATAATACGAATGAATGATAATTCTTTCATATGTTTTTCTAACTGAAACAAGCAAAAATTCGAAAGAAAGAACGCCTTATTTTGAAACAGAAATGGATATGTAACGTAATACACTAACATACTAAAAAAGAGGGAACTAACAATGACTGCTAACAATACGATTTTACGCATTTGCCATTTCATTTCATTAATCCTCTTTTTTTAACTGACTCAATTTATCTTCTAACTTTTTTATTAAAGTCGGATCAACTTGCTCTAATTCATCTAGCATATGATTTACAACTAAATCACCAAATTCCCCCATCAATTCCTGTGTCATTTTCTTCGTTTGATTGGATAAGAATTCATCTTTTGTTTGTACAGCACGATATATTCCACTTCTTTTCATAGTCTGCTTTTCTAAGTGTAATTTCTCTACTAACCTGTTCATAACTGTCATTACAGTATTAAAATTTACAGGTGATTCTTCACTTAATTTCTGCTGTACTTCTTTAATCGTAATACCCTCACTAGACCAAACAATCTCCATAATCTTTGCTTCAAGCGGTCCAAAGAAATGGTTTAACCCTTGTTCATTTAGCTTATAGTTTTGAGTAAACATCGTATAGCTCCTTTCACACTACGAATTGTAGTATAAATGAAATAAAAGGTCAATTATGAATGCTATACACTAAAATTCACTCCCAAATCCCATTCACTGTAAACCTAACTTTTCTCCAAATGTTTCAAACAGATACTGCTCTAATATTTGCACACTAAACTTCTCATTGCGCCCTAGTGCAAATAATTCCCGATCTTTCGCTACTATAGTATCTAACGGAATAACGACATTATCCACTATTTTTGTAATTTCAATGATGTTACTTTTTACATTTACCTCTGTTTTAAATTCAATGTTTTCTAATACGATATGCGAGCGTCTTCCTGATGCAAAAAAAGTAAAGTTAGGATTTTTATAAATACCAATTTCACTCTCTAGTGGATATAAATATTGAAAAATGATATCTCTATGTCCATCTTTTATTATTTTTTCATCCTTCTCATCATCCAAGTATTCTTTCACCTTCGTTGTAAATTCAAATCGAAAATCCACTTTTTTCACGCTCCCTCTTTGGAAATAATTTTACCATATTGTAATACAACTTCCTATTAAAAGTAAAAACTCATTTGTAAAATCTCTATTATTTCCAATTCTTTTTTAAAGGATAAGCACTCATTCAATATGAATTCATGCTTCGTTATATCTATTTAAACATATTGTTTCCATTTTTTGAAACAATAGTAAGAAGCATTATATAACAATAAAGTGAACCTTTAATCAGTAGGGGCTTTGTTCATCCTCCACCTAACTTCTTTGCTTCCGCTGAATTTTGAGATGGGGGTCTTACTGCCCGTTATTGCGGGATAAACTGTTTCTAATTCATTTTCCTATATAGCCACTATCACCTTTATTATTCCAATATATTTAAACCCCATTTTCTACTTATTCATTACGTAAGAGAAGGAATGTAACTCTCTTCTATCGAATTTTTATATAACGAAAATGATTAGGTGGTGCTTTACTATGAAATTAGCTGTCATTGGTGGCGGTGATTTACAAGATTCAAATCACTCGCCTATTAATGAGCGACTTATAGAATTAACAAATAAACAGTATCCGAAAGTATTATTCATTCCTACAGCTAGTCATGATGATGAAAGCTATATAAAATTATTTTTAGACACATTCGAAAAACAATTACACTGTGAAGTACAAATTTTACGTATTATAGCCGATACACCTTCAAAATATGAAATAGACGAAATGATTCAGTCTGCTGATTTAATTTATCTCGGTGGCGGGAACTATATTCAAATGATTACAGAATGGAAAGAACATAAGCTCGATGAAAAATTACTATTGGCTCTGCAGCAAGGAACGCTCATTGCAGGGTGTAGCGCTGGTGCTATGTGTTGGTTCACATCTAGTATCCGCTCAGATTATGAAGGTTCTGGTTATATAGAGAGTAACGGCTGGGGAATTGTGAACAAAAGGTTTTGTCCACATTATAATCAATTAAATAGAATGAACGCCTTCCATTCCTTTTTACAAAATCATCAAGGTAATATAGAAGGCATTGCACTAGAGGATAATTGCGCCTTATATATTACAGAAGAATCTTTTGAAATTATCGGTGAACCAGAAAAAGCGTGGGAGTTTTACATGAGTGATAATAAACTCATTAGACAACATTTTGATATTACTTTAAAAAGCTATTTATAAAGTGAAACTTTAATCAGTGGGGGTTTTGTTCATCCCCACTGATTATTAGTTGAACCAATCGGGCATCCACGGGCAGTTGATCTCCCACCTAACTTCTTTGCTCCAGCCGAATTTTGAGGTAGGAGTCTTACTGCCCGTTAATGCGGGATAAACATCCCTTTACAAAAATGCCCCTAAGTATAATAACTTAGGGGCATTTTTTGTGTTTAACTCACTAATCGTGTAATTCGTTTCTTCTGCCATGAAAGCTTATAATATGCATACTGTAAAATTAAGCTGACAATAAATGCTGCTGGGTATCCAATCCATATCCCTTCTATGCCAAGACTTGTATGGTAAGAAAGGTAATACGCTACAGGTACTTCAACAAGCCAAATTGATACGACGCCAATAACAGTTGGCCATAATACTGTACCGCTTGCTCGCATTGTCGCACTAATAATTTGCGCATGACCGAAAATTAAATAACTCCATAATGTGATCATAACTAGGCTATGAGCAATTTCAATTGTAGTTTGACTCGTTAAAAATAGTGCTAGAATGTCTCTTGAGAACAAGTAAATGAGAGATATTAGCACACCACCGATGACGTAGTTCATAATAATTCCGGCCTTCACAACTTTCTGCAATCGATCAAATTGATTCGCACCAATTGATTGTGCAGCAAAAATGGAGACTGTAATACCAAGACTAACGGCTGGCATTTGTACATAACTTGCAACTTGGTTCACAACGCCATAAGCTGCTGTTGCATCCGAACCGTAACGATTTACAAACGCGATTACCGCAATTTCTGATAATGAAACTAATATCATATTAATACTTGCTGGAATACCGAGTCGTAGTAATAACTTTAATAAACCCCAATCCATTCGAAGATATTTCCTTACCGTACTATCTAATTGTAGCGGGTGATTTTTCTTCTTTAAATACACTAACATGACAATAAACGTAATAACTGTAGATATAACAGAAGCATATGCTGCTCCATACACATCTAATTTTGGAGCACCTAACCACCCAAAAATAAGGATTGGTAATAAGATCATATTTAGCGCTGTACTTACAATTAAAAAGTAAAATGGCGTTTTAGAATCTCCTGTACCTCTCATAAACGTTGTGTATGCGAAATATAAAAATAAGATTGGCATCGATATAAATAAAATACGTGCATAATGTACACTTATTTCAACAATATTTTCTGGCGTCCCCATAAGGCGCATAATATCCATTGCAAAAATACTACCTACTATCGCTAACACAACTCCAATAATAAAGGTAAATGTTAGCGTCGTACCAACAATCGCTTTTAAACGATCTTCGTTTTTTGCACCAAACGCCTGACCAATTAAAATGGAACTCCCTGAACCAATACCAATTACGAATGAAACAAGTAAGAAAAATAATGGGAAGAATGCCGATATAGCCGCTAAATCATTCACTCCAAGCCACCTTCCTACTACTACCATACCGAATAATTGTCCAACTGATTGTAGTACATTACTTAATAGTAACGGTACTAAAAACATGGACATCGATTTCCAAATCGGTTTACTCTCACTTTCTAACTTATGTGACTCCGCACCTTCTTTATTGTTATTTGTAGGTGGTTTCAAATTTCATGTCTCCTTTTATTAAAAATCTGTTTTTCAACTTCCCTCTTTTTGTATATTTGTTGTAATGGTGTGCTTCTATTCATATTCTTTTCTATGTTATTATAACTTCACCCAATATTGGCTTCCATCAGCTGTTCTATCTAAAAACCCGTATTCGATTAAATATCTTCTCAAAGTTACAAAATCCGGATATACGCTTTCTATAATAGCATTTACTTCTTTTTCAGTGTACTTTTTATTACTATCAAACTTCGTCACTAAATGACGTAATATAATTAATTTACGCTTTTGCTTTTTTGGAAATTTAGAAAGCGGTCCATCTAATCCCTCTGTAAAATGCGTTTTTAACACTTCATCATTTTCTTCTTCTGTAATATTGTAGCGATCATCTACCATCGTTGCTGTTCTATGAATGGGTACAAATTTCGTTTGTACTTTTGATTTTTCTTCTGAAAGTTCCATTAACGCCAAAAACACTTTCGCTTGCTTCATTTTCTCTCGAAGGGTAAACCGATGATTGCGGATAGTTGAAGTACTTCCGCCATCCATCTCTTTTACAATCTCTTTATCATTCAGCCCCATATGGAAAAACTGAACCATCTTCTTTTGCAAATCAGTTAAACCCGTATACTTCTTATCTAGGTTTAATAAATAATCAAACATCGACGTATGTTCGTTTTGCACATGCAATTGTACAAACTTTTCTGCTTCATACAAAACTTGATTATCTTGATAAATAACACCCTTTATAAACGCTTCTCCACAAGCTAAACAAATATATTCCTCTGCTTCCGCTTCAAATACATACCCTTTCTTCAACTCCTCAACTGAAGCGTCCCAAAACTTCTCTGAAATATCACTCATACTAAACACTCCTTTAAAATGTTTATTTTAAAATAGACAAATCTTAATAACGTTTATTATCACTTCATCATCTTAACATAACAAAAACAAACTTTTCAATGTTTCGTTTACCTATTTTATAAACTTTTATAAAAACGTCTATTGGATATTCTTTAAAAAGGACATAAAGCAACAAAAAGCGAATGTATTTAATATATGAATTACGATAGGATGTGAAACAAAACATGACTATTCTGGACGACCCTTGGTTTACTGTTAAACAAATTGCCCAAAATACATATGCAATTAGTGAATATGGACATTGGGAGAAAGTACATTCCTTCTTACTTGTAGGCCATACTATTGCACTCCTTATTGATACTGGACTAGGTATCGATAATCTGAAGCGTATAACTGACCAACTAACAACCTTACCAATTACTGTTGTCACAACACATGTCCATTGGGATCATATCGGTAGTCACTCACAATATGAAGAGATCTATGTACATGCTTTAGAAGCAGATTGGCTCATTAACGGGATAAAAGGACTTCCTATTACTCAAATTAGGCATGACATCGCTCGAGATATCACTTTACCTACACCTAAAACATTTCAACCTGAAACATTCAAGCCTTTTCAAGGAACACCAACAAAATTACTACAAGATGGAGACATTATTGATATCGGAAATAGGAAGATTCAAATTATACATACCCCAGGTCACTCACCGGGACATATTTGCCTATACGATTATGAAACTGCGTTTTTATTTACGGGAGATTTACTTTATGAGGGCACGATTTTTGCATTTTATCCATCTACAAATCCTGTAGATCTAGTTCAGTCTCTAAATAAAATTACAAACGTCTTTCCTATTAAACAAATTTTTGGTTCACATCATACCCTCGGCCTTTCACCTGTTATATTGAAAGAGGTGAAATATGCTATTCAATATTTAAATGATAAAGAGCTAATCAAACACGGGACTGGTATTCATACATTCCAAAACTTCAGCATTCAATTTTAACTAAAAAAAGGTGTTTCCGTATAAGAAAACACCTTTTACTTTTTATATATTCTATTTACAGTCTCTACTAAAACCTTACTTACCTCTACAAATATATGTTTTCGATTTCCATCCTCAACAAATTTATTAGCACAACTACCCATAATGATTATACAACTAATTATGACTAACACTATCTTTCTATTCTTGTAAGTCACTTCATGCCACTCCACTATTACAAAACTTCTTTTAAATTTATCCCATCAAGAAATTTTACATGAATAATAAAACGTGTGAATATGCAATTATGCATATTCACACGTTTTATTACGATGTTATGATTTAATTTAGTTAAAGTACACGTATACCGAGGTGACTAACTTGAAATTTAAAGCGAAAAAAAATCCATTTCACGTCATTTTTATTACATTATTTATCATGATTTTTTTCATTTCGCTATTCTTCCAAAATGAAAATTCTATTTTTTTCACCCTCATGATGCTGCTAAATATCGTGAATCTTTCTTCATTCTATTTCTCTCACTACAACGTAACGGAATCATCTCTTGTCGTAAAACATGGTTTCATACTACGTACTGAAATTCCCTTTGAAGATATTCGCCACATTAAATACTCTGGTAAAAAACTTCATTCAAAGAAATGGACTAGACAGCAATTAGAAATCCATTATAATTTATTCGACTCTGTGACAACTTTCATACCACAAGAAGAAGAAAAATTCATTGCGCTTTTAAAAGAAAACTGCCCACATATGAAAATATTGAATATGTCTGCTAACAAATAATATATTTTGGCACTTACAGTAATAAAAAAACCAAGACTCTAAACAAAGAATCTTGGCGTTTTTATTACTCTTTCGGAGCAATCATTTTTTTCGGATCGACAATTTCATCGAATTGTTCTTCTGTTAGTAGTCCAGATTGCAGCGCTGCTTCTTTTAGCGTTAACCCTTCTTTATGAGCATGCTTCGCAATTTTCGCTGCATTTTCATATCCGATATGAGGGTTTAATGCTGTAACAAGCATTAATGAACGATTCACATTCTCTTTAATGACTTCTTCATCTGCTTCAATACCAACTGCACAATTATCATTAAATGAAACAATTGCATCTGCTAATAAGTGAGCAGATTGTAAGAAGTTATATGCAATAACAGGTTTAAATACATTTAACTCAAAATTGCCTTGGCTCGCTGCAAATCCGATTGTTGCGTCATTTCCCATTACTTGTGCTACAACCATCGTTAATGCTTCACTTTGCGTTGGATTTACTTTACCTGGCATAATAGAGCTTCCTGGCTCATTTGCTGGAATAATAATTTCTCCTAGCCCACTACGTGGACCACTTGCCAGCCAGCGCACATCGTTAGCGATCTTCATTAAATCCGCTGCTAATGCTTTTAATGCACCATGCGTATATACAACTTCATCATGACTCGTTAATGCATGGAATTTATTTGGTGCAGAAATAAATTGCTTACCTGTAAATTGGCTAATTTCCTCAGATACCATCTCACCAAATTTAGGATGGGCGTTTATACCTGTTCCAACTGCAGTACCACCAATCGCAAGCTCTTTCATATATGTATTGCTCTCTGCAATCATACGCTCTGTTTTTTCAAGCATACGGTGCCATCCACTAATTTCTTGTCCTAATGTTAACGGTGTCGCATCTTGTAAATGTGTACGACCAATTTTTATAATATGTTCAAATGCAGTTACTTTTTCTGCTAACGTTTCTTTTAATTTGGTAAGTGCTGGTAACACGTGATTTTCTACTGCGAGTACACATGCTACATGAAGCGCAGTTGGGAAAGTATCATTTGAACTTTGAGACATGTTCACATCATCATTCGGATGAATATGTACGTCAGATCCCTTCTCTTTCAAAATTTGATTCCCTCGGTTTGCAATTACTTCATTCACATTCATGTTTGACTGCGTACCACTCCCTGTTTGCCATACGACAAGTGGAAAATGTTCATTCCATTTCCCTGCAATCACTTCGTCAGCTGCTGTCACAATTGCTTCTGCTTTTTCTTCTGATAGCTTTCCTAATTTTTTATTAGTAAGTGCTGCACTCTTCTTTAAAATGGCAAATGCTTTTACAATTTCAAGCGGCATTTGCTCTGTTCCAATCGGAAAGTTTTCTTTACTACGTTGTGTTTGTGCTGCCCATAATTTATCAGCTGGAACTTTTATTTCTCCTAATGTATCTCTTTCAATTCTGTACTCCATTTTTTCATCCCCTTGAAAATAAAATACCTACATCTCTTATAATAACAGACTTTCTCTTAAATGATAAGAATTCTCACTCGTGTGCATAAAAAAAATACCTCCTGCCATCACAGAAGGTATTTTTTTATGATGCTTGCTTTCCTTTTTCAGCATCATCAACATACCAAATAAATTTGCCTGTATATCCGTAAATAATCGCTAAAATTAACGATACGAAGCTTAACCACATAAATGGAACGTATGAGAACGTTGCTACACCTAAAATACCAGCCATAAAAATACCATTATCAGACCATGGCACCATACCTGAAGTTAACGTTCCACCTACTTCTGAGTTACGTGCTAATACACGTCGGTCTATTTTTAATTTATCATAGCTTTCTTCCATAATTTTCGGTGTTAAAATTAATGATACGTACATTGCACAACCAAATATATTCGCTAAGAATGCCACGATTAATGTAGACAATGTTACATTACCTGCAGAATTTAATTTCTTCTCAAATTTTGATACGATTACTTTTAAAACACCTAGTTTTTCAAGTAATCCACCAAATCCTAAACCGAAAATAATAACGGCTACTGATCCAAGCATACCGTTAATTCCACCACGGTTTAATAACTTGTCCACAAATTCAACACCAGATTGAATTGAGAATCCGTTATACGCTGTTCCAATCGCCTCTCCAAAGTTCATTCCTTGGAAAAGAGTTGCCCAAATTGCACCAATTAAAGCTCCCATTGCAATTGTTGGCATAGACGGTCTCTTTAGTGCTAATAGAACAATAACAATGACCGCTGGAACAAGCATCCATATTTTAATATCAAATTGCTTTAATAAAGCTTCTTTTAAAAACTCTACTCGATTTAAATCTACGTTATCGCCGCCATACATCCAACCAGCTACAGTAAACATAATACTAGTAATAATGTAAGCCGGAACATCTAATACGAGCATAGCTCGAACGTGAGCAATAACATCTACTTTCGCCATAGAAGCTGCCAGAACCGTACTATCAGAAAGTGGTGATAATTTGTCGCCGAAATAAGCTCCTGAAAGAACTGCACCAGCAACAAGTGGAAGTGGTAATCCAAGCCCTTCACCAATCGCCATCATAGCAATACCTGCTGTTCCAACTGTTCCCCATGATGTTCCTGTTGCGATAGAAGTGATCGAACAAATAATTAATGTTGCTAATAGGAATATGCTAGGGTGAATAAATTCTAACCCATAATAGATTAATGTTGGTACAACGCCACCAGCAATCCATGTTCCAATTAAAGCACCTACTGCAACTAAAATCAGTATTGCTTCTAATCCGTTAGAAATCCCTTTCGTAATTGCATCTTGCAATTCTTGATAACGAAATCCTAATCTTAATCCAAGCGCAATTACTAAAAACCATGAAATAAATAGCGCTAATTGAATTGGGAGATCAAAAATCGTTTGGAAGGAAAAGACAACAGCAAGAAATAGTAATAAAAGAACTATGATTTCTAGCATCGATGGTAATCTTACACTTTTCATTTTTTTCTCTCCTTACAAGTCGATAACATGACGTGTGTCGTCTTACATGTATGTAATATACAATTAGCGAAGACAAAACAAAATTTTCATATTATTTCGATTTATTTTTCCAGTATAATATATTGGACACCTTTTCTATTGTAAAAGTAGATGCTACTTTTCGCAATGGAAAATATAAAAAATGTTACATTTTTTATATTTAACAATCAAAGAGTAACTTTTTTAATATTTGCCACCAAAAAACTTTTTACTATTATCCTTACCGTTTAAAGGAATATCATTATTCTCCAAACAAAAAAGCACGCATCATTCAAATGATGCATGCTCCCTTTTATTTATACATATTTTGTATTTCTTCTTTGTTTTTAAGTATTTCCACAAACTTATCGCTACAACCTTTCGGGAATAATACGCCGAGTCCATATGAATGCTGGAACTGAAAATGAGGGTGCTTTGCTGTGACTTCATCCCAAAACTTATACACGCCGAAGTTTCGATCTTTCACCTCAATATCATGAAATAACACAATACCGTTATTCGCAAGTTTCGGTAACCATGTTTTATAATCATGAGAAACTGCTTCATACGTATGATAGCCATCAATATGCAACAAGTTTATCGTTCCATCTTGAAATTGATCAACGGCCTCATCGAAAGTAGAACGAATTAAATTACCTATATTGGGATAACTCGTATTTACGACTTTCTCTACGATTTGATAAACGCCTTCTCCATATGGACCTGTATGCTCATCTCCCGCCCAAGTATCTACAGCAAAACATTTTGTAGATAATCCCCCATCCTTTACCCCTTGACAAAAACTGAAAAAAGAAGCTCCTAAATGTGTACCTAACTCGACTAATACTTCCGGCTTTTCAAACCTTACTAAATCATATGCAAAGTCTAAATGCCCAATCCACGCCGTATTTGCCCGAATAAAATGGCTATAATTATCAAATTCAAATGTTGGTTTATGAGTAACCCAGCTCATCGCATATCTCCTTCTACCCATATTTTTAACAAACCAAATTACTCTTATCTTTATTTTTTTGTTACCGCAATTATGAGTCTATTTCATGAAAATATGAAGAATTAGTTCTTTTTCATTGTGGTAAAGCATCGTATACATACGGATCTTTAGGCGTATTGATTTTCTCTACTTTACTTACTTTTACAAGTGGAAATAGTGCTCCTTTATATGTCGTTTCGTCCAACAAACCTGTTATTTTCACCCATGTTTCCTGTGGGAGCTTTTTTACGTTTTCCCCTGCAACAATCATCCCCCAGACTGATGCATCCGCAATACAACAAGTTATGCCATATCGCGCCACTACCGCTTTATCACCTGTCACATCCTTATCATTATATATAAACCCTGAGAATGTAATTTCCTTCCCTTTAAATCCTTTTACATCTTGACCAATTATACTCATTGTTTGAACATAATCCTTATCCTCTACTTGTATCTTTCGTTGTCCCAACATACTTTTTGCTAATTGTTCTTCCGCTTGATCAGTCACTTTTAAATTCGAAGTTTCATCTTGTTCTTTCCCATTAGAATTTGCCTGTATTCCCTCTTTTTCGTTCTTTTCCATACTTCTCGCCTGTACACTTTGATTCATACCCCTTTTTCCTGCTAAACTTCCATCAATTGTTACACCTCCTAATAAAAAAGCACTAATAATTAGAACAACAAATAAAACGTATACAAAATATCTTTTTAACCCTAACTTCAATTCCCTATGATGCACACAACAATTACAATCATCTTGTTCCTCTCTCTCATCTCCCCAAACTTGTAATGAACCAAGAAGTAAAATTACTACAAAAGCTATATACGTAAATTTAATCATTTTTGGAGCGATAAAATTATAAATATTCCCGGTTACAAATAGTTTAAATAAGAGCATTGCTAAACCAATTAAAATAATGCCACGAATATAGCGATGATAGGCCTTCTGTTCCTTTCCCTCCACGTTTCTCATCTCCTATAACGTTGTAATTTGCACGATTGTGTACACCGATAAAATAATAATTCCAATCAAAAAGAATACAAATCTCTTTTGAAAATATGCAAACAACATGAACGTATTTTTCATATCGAGCATAGGCCCAAACACAAGAAATGCGAGAAGTGCTTTTACAGAGAAAACATGTCCAAAAGATGCCGCTATAAACGAATCGGCCGCAGAGCAAATGGATAAAACATAACCAAATCCCATCATAATAATTGGGGCAATTACTTCGTTATGTGCTACTGCATCCAGTACATTCCGATCAAAAAATGTTTGAAATACACTTGCTAAAAAAGCACCAATCAGTAAATACTTACCAGTATCAAAAAACTCATCTACAGTGTGATTCGTAACATCTTTCCAACTCTTTTTTTTGTTTTTTTGAACTGACACCTCTACGTCTTTTAAAACATTTCTTTCGCGATAGCGATAATACACAATTAAACCTATGAATAGAGCAACAAGAATTGTTACCCCAAAGCGTGCATATACAATGTAATCATTTTTTTGAAACGCATATACAGTAGATAAAAGAACAACTGGATTCATAATAGGTGCACTTAGTAAAATAACAATGCCCACATGAAGTGGTAACCCCTTTTGAATGAGCCTTCTTACAATTGGTATAATGACACATTCACACATTGGAAAAAGAATTCCAACAAATACTGCTGGAACCATTGCAACAATTGGAGATTTCGGCATTACTTTTTGAATCATATCTTCTGTCACAAACACTTGAATGAGAGAAGAAACAATTACCCCTAATAAAATAAATGGTATTGCTTCAAATATAATACTTAAAAACACCGTATTCACATTCAACCATTCTTTTGGCATACTTTTATGCAAATTTGCTAAACTTGTAAAATCTACAAAAAATAATAAAAAGAGAAACATAGCAATAAGAGCTATTCCTATTAATTCTTTTGAAACCCTATTAAAGACCATCCTTCTCGCCTCCATTTTACTTATATGTAAACAAGTGCTTGTCCAAAAGCTTCCTGCTACAGCACAAATTTTATAGTCTATTCCTATTCTTAAATCGTAACCATTATGATTTATTATTGATTTTTCCTTTTCCATCATTTAATATAAAACGTAATTATTACGATTTAAAGGAGAGAGTATTTCATGAAAAAAGTACCTATCACTGTATTAAGTGGTTTTTTAGGAGCTGGAAAAACTACCTTACTACATCATATTTTGACTAATAAGAACAACTTAAAAGTAGCTGTTATCGTTAATGATATGAGCGAAGTAAACATTGATGCATCCCTTATCAAAAAAGGTGGTTTTTCACGTACGGAGGAAAAACTAGTAGAAATTCAAAATGGCTGTATTTGTTGCACACTACGAGAGGATTTAATGATAGAAGTGAATCGGCTTGTGGAAAACGGTGATATTGACTATATAGTTATTGAATCTTCCGGTATAAGTGAGCCGATTCCAGTTGCCCAAACGTTTACGTATACAGACGATGTTCTGAACATTGACTTAACAAAAAATTGTCGCCTCGATACAATGGTTACTGTTGTAGATGCAAATAGATTTTGGGATGATTTTGCAGATGGTGAAAGTTTATTAGACCGTAAGCAGGCAATTGATGAAAACGATACTCGGGAAGTTATTGATTTATTAATAGATCAAATTGAGTTTGCAAATGTAATTCTCCTTAATAAGATAGACCTACTAGAAAAAGAAGATGTGAGAGAGCTGCATCATTTACTTAAGAAATTAAATCCTAGTGCAAAAATTATTGAAACTTCATTTAGCAACGTACCACTGCAAGAAATTTTAAATACAAACTTATTCAATTATGAGGAAGCGAGTCAATCGGCGGGTTGGATACAAGAATTAAATAGTGAACATCATACACCTGAAACTGAAGAATATGGCATCAATTCCTTTGTGTATCGCCGTAAATATCCTTTCCATCCTGAACGCCTTATGAATTGGCTAGAAAAATGGCCTGTGGATGTCGTAAGAGCAAAAGGCTTTTTCTGGCTCGCATCACGTAATAATATGATAGGGCTTCTATCCCAAGCGGGTTCCTCTATTACAATTCAAGGAGCCGGTGAATGGATAGCGGCATTACCTGAAACTGAAAGAAATCAAATTATTACAGAAGAACCCGAAGTATTGAAAAGCTGGAACGAGCGATATGGAGATCGAATAACCGAACTCGTATTTATCGGAATTGATATGAACCGTTCTTTAATTGAACAATCATTAGATGATTGTCTATTAACAGAAAAAGAAATGGCACAAAACTGGGATACATTCATTGATCCTATTCCAGCTTTTACTTACACTTCATAATTTAAAATAGAAAGGCTTCCGTAAACGAAAGCCTTTCTATTTTATCGTTCTCTTATTTAACAAACTTCTTTAATCTGAATAACAGCTTTACATCAAGTGAGAATTTTCAGTTTATTTTTTATTCATTTCGTGATATATTGCATATTGTATACAATATATTTTTTGAAAGGAGGAATCAATACATGATGAATCCAAATCGTTTAAAAGGAATCATTATGGTTGTAATTGGTGCTTGTTTATGGGGATTATCCGGAACAACTGCACAACAACTTTTTCAATATGAACATGTTTCTACTGAATGGTTAGTTACAATTCGATTGCTTATATCGGGCGTTATCTTGCTCATTATTTCATCATTCGGAACGAGAAAAAAAGAAATATTCAGCATATGGAAACAAAGATCTGATGCTACTAAAATGATATTGTTTGGCCTATTCGGTATGCTTGCTGTACAATACACGTACTTCGCTTCTATTAAAGAAGGAAATGCTGCCGTCGCAACATTATTGCAATATTTAGCTCCTATATTTATTACTGTATACTTACTTTTCAAATGGAACGTTCGTCCATCAAAAATTGATTTCATTTCAATTGCTCTTTCATTAGTAGGCACTTTTCTCTTACTGACAAACGGGTCTATACATAACTTAGCTGTTTCTACACCAGCTATCATTTGGGGAATTTTATCTGGATTATCTCTTGCTTTTTATAGTTTATACTCAAAGGAATTACTAGATAGATGGTCTTCCTCAGTTATCGTTGGATGGGGCATGATTATTGGAGGTATTGGTGTAACGATTGTACACTTTATTTCTACGAAAGAATTCATTTTATTATCAACGATGAAATATGTAAAACTAAATACCTTACCACTTATCACATTTGTCATCATTTTTGGGACACTTATTGCTTTTTATTTATACTTAGACAGCATACGATACTTGACTCCGAAAGAAACGACATTATTCGGATGTACTGAACCACTCGCAGCTATTATTTCTTCTGTACTTATATTACATGTGCCGTTTCAATCTTTTCAGTTATTAGGGGCTTTTTGTGTCATTGTAATGGTACTCATTTTAAGTCAAAAACCGGATGAAGGGAAACCAAAATTAAAGTTTGTTCATGAGAAAAAGGAAAATATACAATGAAAGGATGGAATTCACAATGCCTATCCCTCAAAATTATAAAAAACAAGGAAGATTTTCGGCAAAATCACTCGTTTTAAATCAACTACAAGATTGGATTATTGAAGGTGTACTGCAGCCTGACGAAAAAATTAATGATGGTGAATTGGCTGAAGCACTAGGAGTAAGTAGAACACCTGTAAGAGAAGCACTGCAAATATTAGAACTTTCTGGATTGGTGGAAATGGTACCTGGGCAAAAAACAAAAATTGCTCCTATTAAGTTAGACGACATTCCGATCATTTATGAGACGATGGCTGGTCTTCACTCTATTATAGGAAAGCAAGCACTTCAAAATATTACAGACGCTGATTTGAAACTACTTTCTGAAATAAATGATGATTTTCAGCGCTCTATAGAGAAGAAAAACGCAAAACAAGCGTTACAACTAGATATACAATTTCACAATACAATTTCTTCTATTGCTAAAAATCAATATATTGAGCCCTTTCTAGCAAATATGCAACTTCACGTTTTACGTCTTGAATACTTGTTTTTCCAAAACTTTGTTCCAGCAAGTCAATCTATTGAAGAACATCACTCAATCATTCAAGCACTGCAAAAGAAGGATGAAAAACAAATGGAACAAATGATGTCTCAAAACTGGCTCCGTCCAATGAAAGAAATATCAAAAATAATTTCTACGAAATAATAATAGAGCTGGTTACATAAAATCGTAACCAGCTCATCTTTTATTAATCTATATAGCTACGCCTGAATATCTGCATAATCTTCCATATCTTCGTACTCTTTTTCCAATTCCTCTAAAGACAGCTCGTATAATTGTCGGTCGCGAATTTTAAACACACCTGCTCCAATTAACTCATCAATTAAATGCCTCTTACGATTTTCAACAGCAAAACGGAGTTGACTACTCATCTTTTAAAAAACTCCTTTCTACGATCATTGAAAATGATAATCTCTATCAATTACCACTTTTGATTATAAAAGATGACTCGTTATAAGTAAAGTAATTTCATGAAATATTTACCTTACAAAGTATTTGTGGCCACATTATATATATGTATGCCGCGCGAAAAATGTTATGACACTTTTTCTTATCCTTTTTCTTTCATACTTTGCAAGTTGTCTCACTATGATTAAATTCACCATCTATCTCTACTTGAATGGTGACATGTTCTACATGAAACTTTTCCTTTAATACATCCGAAGCCTCTTTTAGTACACTTTGCGTTTCATTACCTGTAATAATCAAATGGCAAGTTAATACTTGAAAATCAGATGTGACAGACCATATGTGCAAATCATGAACTTCTTTTACAACCGTAATATTTAATAATGTACTTTTTACCTCTTCAACATTTATGTGCTGTGGTGCACCTTCCATTAATATATGGACCGTATCACGTGTTACACGCCATCCACTAATAATGACTAAAATGGACACAAGAATACTAGCAATCGCATCTGCAGCAGTCCACCCGAAAAATTTAATACATAGCGCTGCAATAATCGCTCCAACTGACCCTAATAGATCGCCTAATACGTGTAAGAAAGCACTTCTTAAATTTAAATTCCCCTTCACATCTCCGCCTCTGATTAATATCCAAGCTGATAAAATATTAATAAGCAGACCAAGTACAGCAATAATGAGCATCCCATTACTAGCAATCTCAACTGGTTCTGTAAAACGGCGAATTGCTTCAATGAAAATGTATACTGAAATGACTATAAGAACGACACCGTTGCATAATGCTGCTAACATTTCGACTCTCTTATACCCGTATGTTTTCGCAGCTGTTGCTGTTTTTTCTCCAAGCTTAAACGCAAGTAAACTTAAAGCTAAAGATACCGCATCACTTAACATATGCCCCGCATCAGATAATAGTGCTAAACTATTTGTTACAAATCCGCCAATTACTTCAGCAATCATAAAACTTGTCGTTAATACGAAAGCGATTAGCAGCGCCTTTTTATTGTTAGAATGACCGTGATCATGTGAATGTCCCATACCAATACTCCTTTAAGTGCAATATCTGTATGTTAGTATGAAACAAACTCCCCATCTTTATCCCGCATCAATGCCCGATTGGTGAAAGCTTATAATCAGTAGGGATGCCACACGCTGATTAAAGTTTCACTTTACCTCACTTCCTCTGTATACACACTTCGCTATTTTTCAAACAAGTCCTTTTTCTCAAATAAAAACAAGACTACTTCTTTTTTATTTTCATATTGTTTACTAAGGAAGGAATTTTTAAGGAGGGGACGAAATTGAAAAGATTATTTCTCTGTATGGAGCGTGAACTTGTTGTTGTAAAAGAACGATATGGTAACTATGAAGCATCCTATCACTTACAAAATATGCAACCTACCTGTATCGCTGTTGACCCGTTTCAACAAAACCGTGTATATTGCGGGACATTTGGACGAGGCTTATGGTTAAGCGACGATGGCGGAGATTCGTGGAAACCAATTGGAGATTCATATCGTTACTTTGATTTTCCAAATGAAGATGGTATTTTACATTCTTCGATCACTTCTATTACAATAAGCCCTAATGAACAAGTTAACGGATATGGCGTCGTTTATGTAGGAACAGAACCTAGTGCTTTATTCCGTTCGGAAAATGGTGGTGAAACGTGGACGGAACTGAAAAATATGAAATCATTATTATCTTCTTATACGTGGGCTTTCCCGCCTAGACCGTTTACCCATCACGTACGCTGGATTACAGTTGATCCAAATAATCCAAATACAATCCATGTTTCAATTGAAGCTGGTGCTGTTATTCAAAGTAATGATAGAGGGCATACATGGATGGATAAAAAATTCGGTGCTCCTATCGATGCTCATCAATTGCTTATGCACCCAGAAGCTCCAAATCGCCTTTATGCATCATGTGGTGACGGATTTATGGGCGGACCTGATCGCGCATACCTCGAAAGTTATAACAGTGGAAACAGCTGGATCTCATGCAGCGAAGGACTTGAACATCATTATTTATACAGCATGGCTATCGATCCAGCTGATTGTGATACAATTCTCGTTTCTGCCGCACCAAGCGCTGACCTCGCTCATCACCGTATTCCTTATGAATCTTATATTTATCGTAAAACGAAAGATACTCCGTTCCAGCAAGTACAGCAAGGTCTACCATCAGCAATCGGTACAGTTATTTCAATGTTTGCGACAAATCCAGCAGAACCACATACGTTTTACAATTTAAATAACAATGGCCTGTTTCAATCCACTGATAGCGGCGAATCGTGGGAACAACTAAATATTCCTTGGAAAGATGAATATAAAACGCAACATCCGCATGCTTTACTTGTTACTAGTTCTTAAGAAGAAAAAGACTGCCTAATCGTTTTAGGCAGTCTTTCTTTTATTTCTTTAAATCAATTACGATACCATCTAACACTATATCTTTACTCTTCGCTTCTTTTTTCGGCACTTCAATTTTCTTCTCGATTCCATTAATAAACTCCACTCCACCAAAGTTTTCTGGTGTATGAACTCTTAAATGAACACGCGGTGTAACGATAAGCTTTGTTGCATTTTCGTTCAACTTTTGGAATGTAGTACTCCAACTACTTTTATGTGGCTCCGCTACTGTACTGCTTCCACCATTTCCTTCACCTGCATATTTATTTCCTAAATCATCTTTTATTTCTAATTCCACATCAGCACTATCCCATATACTTCTTAATGCCTTAGATTCTTCTTGATTATAAAAAACGATAAAGGACATCGAGGTTACTTCCATTTTGTCTATATTTACTTTTATTAATTCATTTTCAGTACTTCCTTTGAGTTTCATTTCTTTACTTTCCATAGCATTTAAAGACAACGCAAAATTCCAATCTCCTTTTATTGATTTTTTTCCATCTATTGTTTCTATTTTGTCTATCTCCCACTTGATATTTGCAACATTCATTTTTTTACCATCAACATCACTTGCTGTACTCATACCCACATACTTTTTATCCCCTATTTTTGTAATTTTAGAGCTACCAGTCATACCATTAAAACCTACAACCTGTAAGGATTCAAGGATGTTTGGATTTTCTCCTAAATCTTTATCACTTTCAATAGAATACGTTATTGTTACAGTTCTTCCGTTAAATACAGCATCATTGAGTGTAACCTTAACTCCATTACTCTCCCTCGTCATATTCAACTCAGTCGAAAACTCTTTATAATTTTCATATAGCCCTGTTCTACCATTATCTAAAAATCGGAATATGTCACCTACAATTGGCAATCCCCCGGCATATGTAGGAAACCCGATACCGAGCGTTGCAACTGATAATCCTACTAAAATAGATGCAGCAGCAACGCCTTTTTTCCAACTTTTCATCTTTTTCTTCGTACGCATCGATTGTTTTACATTGCGCTTCACTTTTTCTTTTTCAATTTTAGAAGCCTCAATTTCCTCAAGTTCTTTCTCATCTATATCAATATCATTTAATAGTTCATAAATGTCTTTCATATGACACTACCTCCAAAACTAATTTTCGTAGCATTTTGTTGTAGTTTCTTTTTTCCACGATACACACGATTATCTATCGCTGCCCGAGTTAACCCTAACTTGTCTCCTATTTCTTCTGTCTTCATACCAAGAAGATATTTCATAATGAACACCTTTTGATCTAACGGTTCTAATTGATTAATAAGCTTCAATAACTCTTCCCTATCTTCCATAACGATTAATTCATCTTCTGCTGACTTTTCCGTACTAATATGGAACTCATCTGAAATAATTTCTACTTTTTTAGTTGCTTTCCGGTAATAATCAATTGCTTTAAACTTCGCAATCGCCGCTATCCATTTTTTAAAATCATTCGGCTCTCCATGAAACTTATTTGCATTATTCCATATGGAAAGAAATATATCGTTTATACATTCCTCTATGAGTCCATCATTTTGAATTGGAAGTAGAACTTTATGCGTGATTCCCTTTATGAGTGGTAAATATGTATCGACAACAAATTCTAGCGCATCTTCTTTTTGTCGCTGTAATCTTTTTATATAATTTTTCTCATTTGATTTCATGTAGCGATTCCCCTTATTTTTTTGTAAAAGCTTTTACACCCTATATAACGTCTAAAAAAATATTTCCTCTCATCTTTTTATTATTTTTTGTATGTAATGGAATACTTTCCCTTACCCATTGTCTCACATAACTATGCGTTCAAAGAAAATTTTCTCAAGTCTGCAATTTGATTCATGTAGTACACTATTTATATAGTCATTCTTTAACTTAGTGTACATTTTATTTCATTAATCTACTTTTCAACATTTTAAATTAGGAGATGAGATATGTATGTGTGGAATTACAGGTTGGGTAGATTGGAAAGAAGACCTTTCAAATCAACATGTTATTTTAAAAAAGATGGCAAATAGTATTGGGCATCGCGGTCCGGATGCTGAAGGATATTGGTTTTCACCTCGTGCTGCCTTTGCACACCGGCGTTTAATTGTAATTGATCCCGAAGGCGGAGCACAGCCGAAGACATTTCATACTGGTGATTATACGTATGCTCTTACTTATAATGGAGAAATTTATAATTTCCGTGAGCTTAGAGAGCAACTTCAAAAATGCGGTCATGCATTTGAAACGCATTCAGATACAGAAGTGTTACTACATGCTTATCTAGAATGGAAAGAAGACTGCGTACAACATTTAAACGGAATTTTCGCTTTCGCCTTATGGGATGATCAGAAGCAACAATTATTTTTAGCACGTGATCATTTAGGCGTAAAGCCACTCTTTTATACTGAAAGAAATGACAGCATTATTTTCGGATCTGAAATAAAAGCATTATTAGCACATCCATCTGTCCCTGCTAAAATTGATGCGGATAGCATAAATGAAATATTTGGATTAGGCTTATTTCGAACTCCAGGATGTGGCGTCTTTAAACATATTGAAGAAGTGCGTGCTGGACATTCTATAACATTCACACGTGATAAAAAAGTAGTTACGAAGTATTGGAATTTAGAAAGTAAGGTCCATACAGATTCTATAGAAGATACATCATCACATATTTTATCTATTTTACAAGATACAGTAAAAAGACAATTAATTGCCGATGTTCCTCTCGTTTGTATGTTATCAGGAGGATTAGATTCTAGCGGTATTACTGCACTAGCGGGAAAAGAATTTGCTGCTGAAAACAAAACACTTCATACGTATTCCATTGACTTTGTAAATAGTGCAAAAGATTTCGAACTGACATTTGCTCGCACTGGTTTAGACGCTCCTTGGGTAAAACGCGTTTCTGAACATGTAGGGACATCTCATCATGATATTATTGTGAATGCTGAAGAATTAGCAAATCACTTATTCGTTCCCCTTCGTGCAAAAGATTTACCGAGTGCTGGTGAAATGGAAACTTCACTATATTTACTATTTTGCGAAATGAAAAAAGATGCGACCGTAGCTTTATCCGGCGAATCTGCTGATGAAGTATTCGGTGGATACCCTTGGTTTCATCAAGAAGAATTACTTTATGTAGATAAGTTTCCTTGGCTAACAAATTGGAAAAATACATCTCCTCTTCTACTAAATGAAGTAAGTAACCAATGTAACTTAAAAAACTATATTGATACACGATTCCAAGAAGCGATACTTGAAGTACCTACTCTTGAAGGCGAAAGTAAAACATCCGCGAAACAACGTCAAATGTTTTATTTATTTTTAACGAGATTTCTTCCGTTCTTACTTGACCGTAAAGACCGTATGAGTATGGCTGTAGGATTTGAAGTTCGTGTACCGTTTTGCGATTATAGATTAGTTGAATATTTATGGAACGTTCCTTTCAACATAAAAAGCATTGATAATATTGAAAAAGGCATTTTACGTAGAGCACTAAAAACTGCTTTACCTGATGATGTGCGTAATAGAAGAAAAAGTGCTTACCCAACTTCACAAGACCCACATTATTTACAAACAATCCGTCATTTATCACTCGACATGTGCAGTAATAAAAACAATCCTATTTTCTCACTTATTAATCATTCCACATTACTTTCGATTGCCAATGAAAGTAATAAAGAAATTAACAATTTTGAAGCAAGAAGTGCTATGG
Organism: Bacillus sp. BD59S; assembly: GCF_007363175.1. Taxonomy (NCBI): domain Bacteria; kingdom Bacillati; phylum Bacillota; class Bacilli; order Caryophanales; family Bacillaceae; genus Bacillus; species Bacillus sp. BD59S. Next base: position 1,567,390 of record NZ_CP034686.1, on the reverse strand, counting down.
AATACATGCTGCAAGTAAATGAATGGTTGAAAACATATCACATCCATATTGCTTAACAAAAAGGAGTTCAAGGATAAAAACCTTGAACTCCTTTTATATTAATTAGCGCATCGTTTATTTTCAGTGTCAATGGACCATCCAATAATTGTGGCGCAATCTCTGCCTTTCCACTGCAGTACATTTGTTAATACTGGCTCAATCTGTAAGCAACTTCCGTCGTGTAATATTTCTATTAAAGATTGGTCATCATCAAACCTTCGTTTATCACACTCTAAAATACCGTCCGTTGCCATTACGATGTGATTCATTCCTTTTTCTAATCCTCTTACACCTGACGTAAAACAAGGTGTATTTGCTGCAAAAATATTTTTCCTACCAATATATTCGTAATTCTTCCGTTTATTTAATCGCCCTTTACCATTTTTCGTTTTCTCAGAATGGAATAAATATGCGAAACAATCACCGACTGATAACCAATATAAAAATTCACCTTTTCGCAAACAAATTAAGCATGCAAGTTCCTCATCATCTTGATCACATTTTTCAATAAACAACTCATCTGTAAATAACGCTAATAAGTACATATGTGTATGATGAAAAGCTAAATGTGTTGGGTAGGAAAATAACTCTGTTAGTTTCTCTTTTCTTTCTGAAATGGCTTCTATTATATAATCAATATTTTTTGTTTTGTGGTGTGTATCAAAAATCATAACAAATTCAAATTGTAATTCCGGATCCCACCAAGCAAGCACCGCATCTCCTCGTTCGTATGCATCACTCTCTTGATTTCCCCCATATACGCCGACTGAAAGAGGACCACATTTTTCAACATGTATTTCATCTACATACATCTGTTCATGACTCATCCATTTGAATGTATTCACAGCTATCATCCTCTCTCTTGCTGAATGTATACCTTTACAAATAGATTACCTTATATTTCAATAAAAATAAACTTTTTCAACATTTTTTATCCAAATAAAAGGATTTTACTTCTATACTAACGAATATATCTTATTATACGACACAAAAAAATAGGAGGGCTTATTATGAAAGACATCAATCAGCATTGGGAGAGTATTTATTATCACTTACGATATGAATATGAAGACAACCTTTCTCACCAAGCCATTCGTATTTTACAAATCATTTCTCGTGAGAAAGATATAACAATTGGAAAAGTCGCTACTGAGCTTACTCTCTCTCATAACACAGCATCTGAACACGTAAAGCGCCTTATTCAAAAAGGGTATATCATGAAAGAAAGAAACAAACAAGATGAAAGAGTTGTGAACCTTACTTTAACGAAAGAAGGCATTGAAGTATTAGAAAAGCATACTTTACTAGATAAAGAAAAGATAAAAATATTAGAATCACAGTTATCAAAAGAAGAACAACAATTAGTCGAAAAAGCTTTTTCGTTATTAGCGAAGGAGGCTAAATATGCATTTCCTCGTTAAAGTAATCGTTTCCGCACTTATTATCGGTGTTATTACTGAAGTAGCTAAACATTATAGTACGATAGGTGGTTTTATCGCTGCCCTTCCTCTCGTAAGTTTACTAAGCCTATTTTGGATTTCTTTCGAAGGCGGGAACAAACAAGAATTAAGTCAATTTGCTATAGGCGTATTATATGGATTCCCTGCATCCGCACTATTATTATTTATCGTCTATATTGGATTGAAAAATTCGTTTTCACTTAGTACATCTATCCTGTTCGGTATAGGTGTCTGGTGCATCGTTTTCGCTTGTCAAAAATTATTTCAAACTTAGTTAGGAGGGGTTACTATTTATAAATTTGTAGAGGTATTGGGGCAAACTATAGAAGTATATATGAAAGGAAGTAGTAAACAAACTGTAGTCATTCAAACCGGAATGACTTGCTCATTTTATGATTGGTTTCCTATTATAGAAAAGCTTTCACAGCACTTTACAGTCGTTTCCTACCATCGCCCAGGTTACGGAAAAAGTGAACTAAGGAATCATTCACGTACTACATTACAAACAACAAAAGAACTTCGTATGTTACTACAAAAACTAGATATTAACGACCCAATCATTCTAATTGGTCATTCCTACGGAGGCCTATGCGCACAACATTTTGCCATGTTACATGAAGATAAGATGCAAGCACTTATTTTAGTTGATTCTACCTCCATGAACTTACACCGATTAGATGAACTTCATTTACCAATTTCTGATCAGACTGATTCGGATGATCTGTGGCTTCAAAAATATCATACATACTCCAAAATGGATGTAGACATGCTTTCTAATGAACTAAAACCAATGCTAGCCGGTCAATCAAGACAGTACATTGAATTTTCTACCTCTCCTACATTATATAAAACGACAGCTTCTGAACTATCGGAGTGGAAAAATTGTGCTCGCTCAATAAAAGAACTCTATAAAACATTAGAAGTACCTTTAATCGTTATTGGTAGAGACCCTCAATATTCTATTACTCAGTTGACTAAGGGCGGCATGCAAAAAGAGGAAGCGACACAACTTGAAGCAATGTGGCAAGAACTGATTCATGAACAATTACAAATCTCAATAAATAGCCAATATATACTTGCCGAACATGCTGGTCACGGAATAGAAAATGATCGACCAGATATTATCATTGAAGCGGTTCACTCTCTAAAAATAAAAAAAGGAAGCAACTAAAGCTGCCTCCTTACTTATCTATTCATAATCTTCTTCATCATCGATTTCTTCGTAATATGAATTCCCATTACTTACATAAATAGGGCCATTCGCAACATCAATACGTAATACCCATGCCCATGGCACAGCTAAACGCTTATGTATTGCTCGCCAAAAGCTCATTGATTTTCTTTCGTACTCCTGGAACTCCTGAAGTAACTCTTTGTAGGAGGAACCGTCTAACTGAATATTTGCTTCTAGCAAACGAGAATGGGCATAGTACTGCAGCTCTAGTTCAGCAGCAATTTCCATTTCTTCTTCCGTTGCCATACCAATAATTGTTCCATCTGCTGGTACAATTTCATATACGTTGTGAACTTCAATAAGCCCTTCTTTCTCTTTCTCAAACATGTAAACAGCCTCCTTTAACATATAATTTTTATGTTACAAAGTCATACTTCTACAATAACATCTCTCTTTCCTCTTTTTTTGATAAACTTTTACAAATTATTTATCTGATGACCCGTATTCTCTATCCTTTCGGCAGAAACTAAATCTTCATTATGAAAATTCAACTTAAATATATCAGGCATACGAATTGTTTTCCAAAATTGAAAATCATATTTTGAATCAAAATAATTCATGAGTAATACCATAATATTCCCATGAGTTCCTATTACAATATTCTTATCTTTATATTTTTTTAATATATTTTGCATACATATTACAGCACGCCTTTGCGCTACATCATTCGATTCTCCGCCTTCGTATGCAAAACTCCAATCTTCCCACACATTCTCGATAGCATCATTAAAATCTGCTACTGGCTCTGAACTTAATAACCTTTCTCGTAAATCTTCTTCTATTTCTATTGATACATGATATGTATTCGCAATTCCTTGTACAGTTTGAATTGCTCTTTTGTACGGACTAGAAATCACTACATCAATATGTGCATCTTTTAATAAGCTTGTAACGTTTTCTGCATCCAATTGTCCTTTTTCAGATAAAGGTCGCTCCCGTTCTTCTTTTGTATAGGTAGAATGGGCATGGCGAACGAAATATATTGTTGTCATTTATTCATCTCCTTTTTCCGTTTCTACCCAAATTCAATACATTACCATCAAATCCCTTTACCTTTATAATAAGTGCTTTCAAATTTAAATGTTGATTTTCATATTAATAAAAGGGAAACACCCCATATGGTATTTCCCTCATTTAAAATAGACTACATTCAATTAAATACTTTATCAATTTTATTTCTGTCGTATTCTAATATCCAATCATTATATGTATGATACATATTCCTAATTGTATTAGGAGAGGTAGCTAATACATCACAACCTCTATCATCATAAATGTGAAATATAGTATTCTTGTTAATATTTATGAAATACACCCTATGAAAAATACGCGGTTTTATCCCCATATCTTGATTACAAATTGCTTTTATCATAGGAATGTATTTCAAGTCTGAAACTTTACATTTCAAAGTATATCTATATGTTTTATATACCCCGTCTTCATCGTCTTCTGGAAAAACATAAGGGATTGTATTTTTCTGTAACTTAAACAAATCAGACTTCTCTTTTACATGCTTAGAAAAGATATTCAATTTGTGTTTGAAAGTTTCACCGTCTGCATAGTCATTTACATCCACTACAATATACATATCATCTGTTTTGGAATGTAAAGACTGAAATAAAGTAATGGCTCTATTATAAACGCCTTCTAAATATGGGCAGTTTTCATAAATATTAGTGCAATCATAGTTCACACCTAATTTAAAGCGAATACCCATATCCCCATTATAAAATAGAGGTGGTCTAAGTTCTAAATTTGGAAACGTTTCAACCATATACTCCTTCAACCTCATCTCAACACCTATCTTTAATAGCATCTTGTTTACATAATAAAATTATTCTATTATAATTTATTTCTAAACTCCTCACTTGTTATAATATCTCGAATAAAATAGTCTACATTATTTCTCAACTTTTGATATGCAATTTGATCTTCTATACCGTTAAACATAATGACAGCTTCTACTTTATTCCCTTTCTTATCTGTAGTATACAAGCTTTTTGTCAATACGAATGCGGTAGAACCACCTTTTTGACCAGCATATTCGAACTTACTATTTTTAACTGTTCCTTTGAAAATGTTCTCGATCTCTTCTTGCATTGATTTTGGAAAATAATTTCTACTATTTATCTTTTCCATTATACTCATATAATCTTTAGCGTTCGCACCCACTAATCGATCTGACCAAATTCGCTGAAATTCCATATCTACTTTTAATGGAATATCCCGATTTTTCCATTCTTCCTCATCTTTCATCCATTCCTGTATTTGTAACACATGTTTATTATATTCATCTTTTGACATGTTACGTAACGTTTTTAATGACTGATTTTCTGGCACATGAAGTTCTTTTTCTACGTATCCTCTCATATATAGTGCAGCGGTATAAGAAGTGAACTTATCATGACTAGTAAGCTCTAACTCTTTTATACTTTCATTTACTCTTTCTATTCCAAGCTTTTCTAACAAATATGTTGTATTTGCATTAGAACTATAATGAATCATTCCTTTAGCGACTTCTTCTAAAGCGATTTGTCCATTTTTCACTAATTCTCTCGCTTTGGCATCTTCTAACCAGTTAGGATGTGCTCCACCATCAGTATCTTTAACGTAATATTTTTCTAGCTCGTGCAATGAAATTTGTTCATCACGACTTATTTTTCCTTCTGACACTTGCTTAGCAAATTCAACTGCTATTACGATTTTTGCCATACTTGCTAATGGCAATTTTTTATTTTCATTTATAGAAGTTAATACTTCTCCATTTCTTTTAATAAGTAATGAACATGTTTCATCTTCTTTATGTTCTTTTATGTACTTTAATACGTAATCAGGATCTTCTTTTGACAAATAGTAATTCATAATAACAAAGAAAGCTATAACAGCTACTATAATGACCCCTGCAATTATTCCTATAATCTTTAATATGTTCACAATATACCCCCTCTAATACATTCCCTTCAACATCATAATTATAACAAACCAAATTACAAAATTATACAAAATAGAGTAACTCTTCCTAGAAGGAAAGAGTTACTCTATTTCACATGATGTTATTTGTCCATTTAACGTAACGACTATATTTGATTCGTCACTTTTTTTCACACTATTTATTCGATTTGAGTTAGGAGGACCAATTACAACTGATTCCTTAATTGGCGAAAGGTCCTTCTCTAATTTTTCTGCACTTACACCATATGCAGCTTGAAATACTTCTGGCGGTGTTAATCTAAGTATGTCTGACCCTTCTGCTGTTTCAAACTGATCGTTATTGAAGAACAAATGCAATTGTACTTCTTCTGTTACTGCTGTGATCCAATGCCACCATCCCATTGGAATAAATACAGTTTGCCCCGCTTTCACATGATAATTTTGCAATTGATTCGTTTCGGGATTTAAGATAGATGTAACTGCTGCTCCTGATACAACAACATCCAATTCCCATGCATTCGGATGCCAATGTGGTTCTCGCATGTGCCCTTTTGTCATAAATAAATCAACAAACGCTCCACCTATCATTGCTGGTAACTGCGTGGACGTAACTTCATATGCAACGTTTTTCTCATCCCTTTTAAAAAAGACATTTTTTCTCGAATCAAAGAAAAGGTTTGGAGTTCCTGAGCTTTTCTTTAAATTTTTATTATCTGGAACATAGCCTGAACTACTCATTTTATCCCTCTTTTCCACTCCGAACATTTCTACTTTCACACTGTATCGTATGGAAAAAATGTATGAATGTGCCTAATCATTCACATAACAAAAAAACATGCCTTCATAAGGAGAGCATGTTTTGTGATATCCTTCACATTGTTTAGTTAAAAAATAAATGTTTACTTACCATGATGTAACATTAAATCACTAAGTTCTTCTTCAATGTGATTTAATTTCGCAACGCCTTCTTTCCATTTATGAATATAACGTGAAACCCCAACGAAAAATAAAACGATAATTGTGGAAAGAATAATACCATACACGATTGTTACAGTACTCATAGTTACACTTCCTTATAATTAGTAATGTGGTTATTAGTTATATTTTTATTATAAACCTTTTTCTTTTAAAATACTTCAATTTCAACTTTTTGTAACAAAATTGATTTTTCTAATAATAGTACATAACATGATAATGCTAGAAGAAATCTCTTTCAGATTTCTTCTAGCGTTATCATTCAAAGAACTAAAACTCTCATTCATAATCCTTTTACTTTACACCGACTGAAACCGTTTCTGGCAATGTGCTACCACCATCAATGACAATGTGTGTACCTGTTATGTAGCTTGATTCATCGGATGCTAAAAAACCTGCTAACTGACCTACTTCTTCAATTTTCCCTAAACGTCCTAAAGGAACACCTGAAGCAATTCCATCGATTACATTACTCGGCTCATTTGGATCGGATTCATTTGCTATTTGCTCTGCCATTGGTGTCATAATGTAACCTGGGCAAATTGCATTTACAGTAATATGATGTTTTGCCACTTCACGTGCTAACGCTTTCGTAAATCCCCAAATTGCTGCCTTCGTCGTTGCATATGCAGTTTCACCTTCATCAGCAACCAACGTTCCTGTTACAGAAGACATATTCACAATCTTCCCGTAATTTTTCTCAATCATATATGGCAATACTGCTTTAGAAAAATTCCATACACCATTAATATTCACTTGGAATTGAAAATCACGCATTTCATCTGACATATCTAAAAAATTTGCAAGTCGAATAACGCCGGCGTTATTTACTAATATATCAATCTTTCCGTACTTCTCATATGCATCTTTCGTTACTTCCTTTACAGCATGAATATCAGCCACATCGACTACATAACTCGCAGCATCTAACCCTTTGCTAACAATATTTTTGGCAGTCTCATGAACTGTCTCTGAAATATCAACAAGTAATACTTTTGCCCCCAGCTCTGCAAACACATGAGCAATTCCAGCTCCGTTCCCCATCGCAGCTCCTGTAACAAAAGCGACCTTACCATCTAATTTCCCCATTTGATAACCCCCTTATAATAAATAAAAAACCTTTACATTTTTATCATACCAAATATTCCCTTGTATTCTTTGCACACCTCCATTTGTTAAAAAATGTTCATAAAAAGGAAAAATTTTCACAAATTATACAAAACTTCACCATATGTACTATTACCATATGAGTTATATTATTAAATAGAATAAAGGGGATGATATACTATGACGACTTGGTTTATTGTAATGTTAGTTGTATTTGGGGCATTTAAAATTATCGTTTCTAGCCTTCCTAACACTGTTATTGAATCCATTATTAGCAAGTACGAAACACATCCACAACTTGAAGAAGAGAATGTGACTATTACAATTCACGGAAATAATGTAGAAGGCGAACAGAAATCTAAAATTATTCATGATTTTAACGAAGGTTTATTTTTAGATCGCTATTATGCACCGCCACACAATGAGGGTACTCCTTTAATTATTAATGCAAAACGCGGCAAAAAAGATTTTACATTTTATATTTATAGTCATGAAGAGCATGTTGATGTTGTAAAGCAATATAAAAAGAAGGTTGTTGCTTATAGTTTACGCTCTAAAAACCTTCAAAACAGTGATATGTTTGTGTCAGCTGATTTAGCTTAATACTCATATAAAAAGGAATCCATGGCATATGGATTCCTTTTTACTATTTACTGAAAAATAAGCTCTGTCTTCAAACTATCTTTTGGTAACAGCCATCCTTTTTGTTCTAAACTCTTCATTAATAATTCTCTTTTTTCTTTTGCAATACTTTCCTCATTTGTTTTAAACGACACTTCTATTACGAAATCCTCTTCTATTTTCCCTGTATTACTTAGTGGCCAAACTTCAATATTCGTTTTACTATTTTCAAACTCACCTGTATACCTTTTCATTAATACAGGACCGTAAATACGAGAATCCCTTAACATCTCTTCTCCCCAATTCGTATACAACCATTTGTTCATTTTCCCTGGTAACTTTTCTACTACCATGTTTTGGGCGTCTCGTTCATTTGGTAAATCAAGTACTCCATATCCTTTCGCACTGTAGCTTTTCTTATTTGAAATACTTAACGTTTTCTTCTCAAATCCCCAGTCTATTTCTGCCTCATAATTATCAGTTTTACTATCAAATCCATCTTTTTTAGCTACTACTAGTGCATCTTGAATTACACCGTTTTGAATCGGGTATCTTTTTTTATATGTTAGCTCAAAATCTTTACTAAATTCTTTCTTTCGAATTCTGGCAAACCAGCCTCCATTACTTAAATCTTTATTTGCCGTATCTAAAAACTGAACTTGTATTCTTTCATAATTTGTACCAGTCTGAAAATGCTCTAGTACATCTTGCTTCATCTCTTTGTTAGGACCTAGTACTTGTTCTGGCTTTAATAATAACTTCACTTCAAAACTAGGTGTCATTGGACTTGCAGCAAATCCTTCCTTAACGTTATAAAGGAAACAACAAAAGAAAATACTTACGCATACAAATACTTTTTTCATATACCTATCCCCTTTACATTTCAAATGACTTCTATACGTTCCATAGTAAGTGAATATATATTTTCATACCCTTCCGTACTAAGCTTTTTCTGTAATCGATCCGTATCCTCTTTCAATGCGTGTACTAACACCGTATGTTCTGGTAATAATGTATTTAACATCTCTTTCACATCTCTTATACTTTGGTGAACTTTATATGGAACTCGCTTCACCCTACATTCTTTACCTACACGTTCCTTCAAAACTTTTTCTGCAAAGCTCCCTTTCGCAATATGTCCAGTAAAGATAATAGAATTTCGTTCTTCATTCCGAAGTTGTTCATAATATAACTGCGCTCGTTTCGTTTGCATATTTGCATCACTCATTACAACTATTCCATAACTATGTTGCATACCACTGTCATCATCCATAACTATTATGTTTCTTTTTAAACTCTCTATTAGCTCTTCAAGTTCTTCATGATTTTTGATCCAATCTTTATATACGAACATCTGTTGGAATCCATCCAAAATTTCTTGATCTACTATAATGGGAAGTTCTTTATATTTTTTATATAAATACAATACGATATCTTGCGCCCTACCAAGGGGTGGCAAAGGTAATAATGCTATCCCTTTATTTCCTGCAGCACGTTCAATTTCTGCACATAGTTCGTTTACTCGTTCATGTTGCGAAACATCATCAGTATGATAAGCGGCATCTACAATTGCAACTTTTATATCGCCACGTAATTTCTCAGGTAAATTCGCTCGTAGTATGTTAGACTCTGCTGAATAATCGCCAGAATAAAATATATATGTATGGCTCATATCCACTAAAAACCAAACAGCTCCTAATACATGCCCACTATACCCCCATTGAAACCGCAATGTAGGAGTAATCTGTATCCATTCATTCGGATTACTAATCTCATCAACATATACATAATTTAAATCTTTCACATTTTGGTCGTTATAAGGTACATTCCATCCTTGCGTCACATTGTAGTTTCTCCATTTTTTATAATAAGCGGGAAGTTGCTCCTTCGTATAACGAGTTGTCCATATTTTTTTCTTATATCCATACTTCGCTAATAAAGGTAAACCCATCGTATGATCTTCATGAATATGTGATAAAAATACTGCATCTAAAAACGGTACAACTTCCTTCTCTATTTTTGGATAACTATCCTCATATGATCGATTAATACCACAATCAAATACTATTTTCGTTTCTTTATTTTTTACGAAGTAGCAAGAACGACCGTATTCTCCCGCTCCTCCCCACACTTCTATTCTCATCATGCTACCCCTTTTCTTTTTTGCTCCATATGCTGCAGAAGTAATAAACATAGTGTTGTAAGTCCAACTGATACGACAGCCATCGCCATTCCAATAGATACTTCTCCTTGTTCAAATTGAGCAAAAATAAATGTTGCTGACGTTTCTACTGATGGAGGTAGTACGAGAAGCGATGCTACTAACTCTCGTATCGAGATTGTAAATGTCATCGCCCATCCGGCAAGAATACCTGGGATAATAAGAGGTAATATTATTTTTCTAAAAATATACATATAATTCCCAGAAAAAATACTTCCTGCCTGCACAAGAGAATCATCAATTTGCCCGAGCGATGCTTTTACATACTGCACTGTATAAGGTAAAAAAAGAACGACATACGTTACGATAACCATGACTGGTGTATTGTAAATGGACAGGGGCATATAGGGAGAATTCCAAAATAAAATAAGCCCTACAACCATCACGATTCCTGGTACCATATTCGGTAACATACCGCACATATCCAGCCATTTTTCAGAGGACCTTTTCCCCTTTCGGATCATAAGTGCTAAAAAGACGCCAATCATAACAGCTATAATCGCTGTTATAAGCGAAAAGAGAAAACTGTTCCATAAAGCTTCTAATCCTGGAGATCCGATTGTAAATAATGCTTCATAATGGCTCGTTGTAAAGTTATTTACATGTAAGCCGCCCCCTCTTAATTTTGATAAAGAAGCAATCAATATTGAAAAATACGGGATTCCAATTGATACGATTAATAAACCAATTACATAAAACCATGCTACAACACGCGTAAATATAGACAAAGTATATCTTTTAGATTTCACACCTTTTCCACTAACCATGGCATATGAATACTTTCGATTTAATACATTTTGCATATACCAAATGAGCATACATGCACTAAGTAATAAAGAAGATAATGCTGTTGCACTACTAAAATCAATTGGCCAACTCGAAATAAATTTATGAATCTCTGATGTTAACACATGAAATCCTATTCTTCGTCCAAATGTAGCCGGTGTTCCAAATTCAGCAATCGTCTTTACGAAAATGAGTAAAGCACCCATTACATAACTTGATACTAATAACGGCAATATGATTTTTCTTAAACGATAGAAAAAGCTTCCACCATGAACTGCTGCCGCTTCTTCTTTACTACTCCCAATTTGAAGTAACGTGTTTTTCAACATAAAGTATAGAAATGGGAATAAATGCAGACTCATAATTAAAACCATACCTCCTAAGCTAAAAAACGAAGATGAAATCGTCTTTAGCATCGGAAAAAACTGTTCGAAATAGCCGTTCGGTTGCATGAACAAAATCCAGCCCATCGATCCAATATACGGCGGAGTCATAAATGGAATCATAAAAACAATATCTAACTTGCTATACTTTCCAACATCTGTTTTGCTCATAATGAAAGCCAGTGGAAATGCAAAGATGGTTGCTCCTATTACTACGAGTAGACCTAGAAGCATCGAATTTAGAAAAATCCCAGCTAATCCACCACTCTGCATCACTTCAAACGGCTTAAAAAAATTCCAACTACTATTTTCATATACACTAGAAAGTAAAATGAGAAAAAGTGGAATGACGATTAACATCGCCACAAGTAACAACGCTACCGTCATCCCAACTTGCCTTACTGATCCGAATCGATTTACCATGTAATCACCATCTTATTGAAATACTTTCTTAAATTGTTTTCCTATTTCATCTTGTTCTTTCTCAACTGTTTTCCAATCAATATTTAATACTGGAATCTCCTCCACATTTGGTCTATTTTCAGCTTTTATATCTGTTCTACCAGGCAATAAATATGCTTTAGAAATTTGTTTTTGTACATCATCAGATAATAAATAATCAATAAACTCTTTTGCACCTTCAACATTTTTACTATCCTTCATAATGCCTGCTGCACGTGGGCTAATCACTGTTCCGCTTTTTGGATAAACAATATCAACTGGTTCACCCTTTGCTTTTGCACTGTACGTCATATAATCAACACCCGCAATAACCATATCTTTTGCTCCTGTTACAACTGGATCTAATGCTTCTTGGTTTGCCCCTGCTACTGTAACTTCATTTTTCTTAAGCTGTTCAAATAAATTCCATCCATCTTTTCCATTCTTTTTCACGTATCCTGTTACAAAGTCTAAAGCTGAACCTGAAAGTGCTGGATCTGGAAGATTCACTTTCCCTTTCCATTCTCCTTTCGTTATATCACTCCAATCTTCAGGTGCTGTCTTCACATTTTTTGTGTTATACACAATCCCTAACGCTGAAGCACTATATCCAAAATAATGTCCTTTATCATCCGACCATTCAGAACGAAGCTTATCAGCTTGTTTCGCTTCTTTATAAGCTAACGTTTGTCCATCCTTTTTTAATCCTTCCATCGCTGGTAAAGATGCAAGTACGACTACGTCAACGACTGGATTTTTCTTTTCGGCTTCCATTCGCGCTAGAATCTTACCTGTTGTTCCTTGAAACATTTCCACTTTTATACCCGTTTTCTTTTCAAAGTCCTTTTGAATTTTTTCTGCTAATCCTTTTGGTCCTGCACTATATACAACAATTTTCTTTTCATTCGTAGTTTTACTTTTTGCATCTGCATTACCTGTCTTTGAGCTACACCCTGTTACTACTGCAGAAAATAATAAAGTACATACAAATAAAGACTTAAGCGAACTGAATTTCTTCATACGATTCTCCCCCTATATGATGAATACATTTTTTCGGTACATATAACGAAACTGGTTTCCCGATGCTTAGCTTACTATTGTGATAAGCTGTCCATACACCGCGTGTCTCCATGTCTACTTTCACTTCATAACGTTCCCCTACATATGTAACGTGCTGAATTTTACCTGTATACATTTCGCACAGGTCATTATTCGTCCAGCTCACATGCTCTGGGCGAACCATTTGTTTCCCCTCTACAAGCCAATTTGCCTTACCAACAAATTTTGCAACAAATTCATGAGATGGCTTCACATAAATATCTTCTGGTGTTCCTTTTTGCAATACTTCTCCTTGTTTCATGACAATGATTTGGTCTGACATTGACATCGCTTCTGTTTGATCGTGGGTTACATACAATGCCGTTAAACCAATAGAATGAACGATATCCATAAGCTCTAATCGCATTTCTTCTCGCAAAATTGCATCGAGTGCACTAAGCGGTTCATCAAACAAAATAAAATGCGGTTTCGTTACAATGGCTCTAGCAAATGCGACACGTTGTTGCTGTCCGCCAGAGAGTTCATGCGGATATCTTTTCTCCATCCCTTGCAAGCGAACTCGCTTTATTGCCTCTTCTACTTTTTCCCGTAATTGATTCGTTTGCTTTGTAGCTCTTAAACCAAATGCAACATTTTCAAATACAGTCATGTGTGGCCATAAAGCAAAATCTTGAAATACCATACCGATATTACGTTCATGAGGAGATGTTTTTATTTTTTTAGAAGAAGAATACATGCACGTATCTCCAAAATATATTTCACCTTTATCTGGCTCTTCCAGTCCTGCAATCATTCTAAGTAATGTCGTTTTCCCGCATCCAGAAGGTCCTAAAAGTGTGGTGAATTCACCTTGTTTCATAACAATTTGTAACGACTTTAACGCTTGTACTTTTCCAAATGATTTTTCTAATCCACTAATTTTAATATCCATCGTTTCACCTCTCTCCCCTCACTCTTAACCTGCTTTCATTCTATATGGAAGATTTATACTGAATGTTAATGTACTGTAAAGATTAAATTAAAAAACTTCTAATAAACTATTTATTTCTATAGATTTTTTCTATAGTTAGAAGAAAAAGGGGCAACTTGCCATGAATCTCTTAAAATTAGAAATTGTAGTGCTTATTAAGAAATACAAAAAGCTCACGATTGTTGCAGAACAGCTTGGAGTTAAACAACCTACTATTACATTCCATATAAAAAGCTTAGAAGAGGAACTCGGTGTTCCTTTATTTGAATTACGTTCTGGAAGATATTTCTTAACAGAGGCTGGTGAGGCATTACATCATTATGCTTGTAAAATAGATGCACTGATGAAGGAAGCTAGGCGGGTCACGCAAGAATTTAAAGATTTTCATAAAGGTGCTATAACAATTGGCGCTAGTTATGTACCAGCGACATATCTTTTACCAGAAATTGTTCATCAATTTCAATGTGAATTTCCAAATATAAAAATAACACTGATGGTAAAAACAGCTCCTGAAATTCGAACAATGCTACAAAATCATGAAATTGATCTCGGTGTAATTTCCGCAGCACCATTTGATGAATCACTTTTAAAACAGACAAATATAATGCCTGATACACTTGTTCTTGCTTTCTCCAAAGAACATCATTTTTCAAAAAAAGAAAATGTATCATTACAAGATATCGAAAAGGAACGGATATTACTGCATCGTAATCCATCTACAACGAGGGATTTACTTACAAAATGGATGTTAGCTCATAACATTACATTCCAATCAGAAATTGAATTAGATTCATTAGAAACAATAAAACAAATTTTAAAATACGGTAATGGGGTTGCCTTTATTTCTAAACTTGCTATTGAGCAGGAAGTACAACGAAATGAACTACACTACATACCCATCCCTGGATTTGAATTTCAACGTAACATTTATACGATTCATCATGAGGACAGATGGAATTCTAAAATTATTTCTTTTTTACTACAGAGCATCAATTCTTATGCAGCAAAAAATTAAAAGGCTGTCGTTATACACGACAGCCTTTTACACTATAACTCTATTTATTTTTCTTCGCTTCAATTTTTGCTTGTGCTTCTTCAGCCTTATCTAATGCTTCTGAAACTTTTTTCTCTTTTTCTTTCACGTCATCTATACTATCAACAGCTTTAATAAGTTTATCAATTCCTTCTTCTTCTACTTTTCTACGCTTAGCTACTCTTTCATTTACTTTCTCTTCTACATCTTTTGCTTTTTGAAGCATATTCTCTGCATTTGATGTTACAGCTGTTTCAAGTGCAGCGTCTTTTTTCATTTGTAACACTTCATTTGCAATGTCTTTCGCTTCTAAATACTTACCGTCTTTTAATGCTGTTGCTCCATGATCCATTTTCTCAGCCATTTCTTTATATGATTTCGCTTCATTTCCTGATTTCTCTTTTTCTGCTTTTTCAAACCACATTGTTGCATCACTATATTTTTCATCTTTCAATGATTGCATACCTGTTTCAATATATGTGTCATAATTACTACATCCAGCCATTACAACTAACAGAAAAAGCATAACAAAACTTAATTTTTTCATGATGTTTTCTCCTTTTCTTTGCCTGCTCACTTTACTTTAACATACATGAAAAAGAGTTTCAAAAACTAAAATACTAATTTGGTCATTTTTATAATGATAAGTCAAATTTTTATTATTTTATTATTTTTAAGCAGACACATCCACTTGCTTTTTCGCCATATGTTGCCTTACTCCAACTAATACAACTAACAATAAACCTCCGCCTATTGTCATCATAACAATGCTAGTTGGTAACATATCTAATAATAATCCATATACAATCATACCGAGCGGTGCGATTGCAGTCGCAATTGTTTCAAGTAGGCCAAACACACGCCCTAAGTAGCTCGGATCTGTCGTTTTTTGCATATGTACTTGCATCGGAATGTTTACAATCATAATTGCTATACCCGTTAACATCATAAATGCAATATAGTAAATAAAACTCGCTACTTTTGGAATAATAACTAACAACGGAAAGACTGTACATAAACTTAACCCCGCAAATAAAAACAGTCCAGTGTAAATAGAACGAAACGGATTATTCACTTCTTTACGCACTGATAAAGCAATCGCACCCATTAGCATCCCGACTGCTAACATTCCCTCTACAGTACCGAGTTGCTTTGAAGATAAATGCAATGTATGGACGATAATGTATGGCAGTGCAACGGTTAGCCCACAAGCAAAAAAGTTTACCCACAATGCTATTTTCATTAAACCATATATTTCATGTTGTCGTTTTACATATGAAAAACCTTCTTTTATACTCGTCAAGAAATGCTCTTTACTCTCAGCCACTTCTTTTTTATATAAATCAAATACCATAAATAATTGCAAAATAACTGCTAAAAAGAACGTAATACTATTTAACAAAAAGAACAACTGAATGGAAAAGAAACCAAATACGACTCCGCCAATAATTGGCCCTAAAATATTGGATAAAGAAGCCGCCGTTTGATTTAAAGCACTCGCTTTTTGAATACGCCCCTCATCTACTAAACTAGGAATAGACGAAGTTAATGCAACAGAATAAAAACTTGCACAAATTGATAATAATGCTGCTGAAACATAAATAAAAAGAAGTGATGGTCCAAATATTGTAGCAAGGATAAACATAATAAGCATTGTTAAACTACTTAATAAATCCGTACCAATGACAAGCCATCTTCGATTCACACGGTCTGCTACAGCACCTGCAATCGGACCACAAATCATCCTTGGAAACGACCCGCAAACGAGCGTAGTAGCAAACCCCATTCCTGAACCTGTTGTCTTTAGTACGTATAACCCCATTGCGAACGTATAAATACCTGCGCCTAATAAAGACGTCATTTTTCCAATCATCATTAAAATGATATTTCTCGTTGCAATCTTCATTCTTGAATCAGTTTGACCTATACTTACATCTTCCATTTTGACACTCTCCCCTTAAAAGTTAAATTGTGTTAAACTTATTATATAATCAGCTTTCCAATTTCCACAACAAAAAGTTAAATACAATTTAACTTTTTAAATATAAAGGAGCAATGATATGGCAACTCTCGGCGAAAAAATTAAAGCATTGCGAAAAGAAAAAAAACTTACACAAACTGAGCTAGCAGGTTCGGAAATGACAAAAAGTATGCTTAGTCAAATTGAAAATGGTAAAGCTACACCTTCCATGAAAACATTACAATATATTGCAGAAAAACTTGAATGTGAAACAAGTTTTTTATTAGAAGAAGATGATGTAGAAATTGTAGCAATCATTCAAAAAATGGAGCCATTAATAAAAGCAAATAAATGCGATGAAGTATATGAGACTTTACTACCTATCGTTCAAAAAGAATTACCTCTTACTTTAAATACAGCACGTTTATATAAACAGTTCATAACAGGAGCAGCTATTATGAACGATTATCATATTGAATATTACGTTGAAACCGCTGTTTCTATATTTGAAAAATACACATTATATCGAGAAAGCACTGAAACGAAACTACTGTTTTACTATATGCTGTTCAAACGTAAAAAATATAAAGAATGTTTACAGATGATCAGCACAATTCGTGATGAATATAAAACGAAGAATTTAGAAATGGATCTTATTACACATATACAACTATACTTAAAAGAAGCAATTATTTTACTTGCATACGGCAATTATGAAAAATGTGAAAAAGTCATTTTAGACGCACTTGCATTTTCAAAAAAACATCAAGTGTATTATAAAACAGACGAATTTTACCGGATTTTATCTTACCAAAAAGTCATTACAGCTGATAAAGAAAAATATTTATATTACATAAAAAAATCTGAGCAATTTGCCATTTTTACAGAAGATACTCTATCCATTGCGATTATTGATATTTTAAAAGCTTACTACTACAACACGATTACTAATGAATATACAATCGCATTAAAACATCTAGAACAGTTTCGAGAAAAACTAAAAGATCAGCCCATTTTTCAAGACGACGGATTGTATTATCTTGAAAAAGGAAAATCTTTGTATGGTTTAAAACGTTATAAGGAAGCTTTAGAAACATTAAAACACGCTACCATACCAGATTATATGAGTCATCCACTTGATCAATCGTGGGTATTAACTGCTGGGTCTTATCGTGCCCTTTGCCATATAGAACTTCAAGATAAAAAATCTGCCTTAAAAGAAGCGAAAGATGCAGTTCAAGCGATAGATAGCTATCCTGATTCCATCTTCTCCTCATTTATTAAAGAAACATTACAAATAATACAAAAACTTTAAGAATGTCTCGAAATGGTATATTATTCCTCCTTTTTAGCAAAGATAATAATGATGGGAGGAATATAAATGAATATTCAACGTGCAAAAGAGCTTTCTGTGTCAGCGGAGCAAGCTAATGTTAGTTTTCAAGGCATGCCTGTTATGATTCAACACGTCGACGAAAGCAATGAAACCGCCCGCATATATGAAGTAAAAAACCCAGGACGCGAATTAACAGTTCCAGTTAATAGCTTAGAGGAAATATAAGAAATGCCACTTCATTTTTTTGAAGTGGCATTTCTCTTTTTTTAGATTACTTATTATAAATTTCTTCTATCTTCTATTTTACAGGAGCTAAAAAATAAGAATTTTCTACTTTTTTTCTTTTTGTGACCTGCTAAAATACAAACTATGGATTAATTATTCACACTATACATTAAGGGGGAAAAATAATGAAAACTGATTTAGAAAAGAACAAGCATTATTATGCAGTTATATTCACTTCCAATTTATCAAATGATACAGCAGATTATAGTACAGTTTCCGACAAAATGGAGGAACTTGCAAAACAGCAACCTGGATTTTTAGGTGTAGAAAGTGCACGTGATCATTCAGGACTCGGAATCACCATTTCTTATTGGGAATCACTTGAAGCAATTGAAAATTGGAAACAAAACGCCTTACATAAAGAAGCGAAAAAAAGAGGGCGTGAGCAATGGTATGAAAACTTCCACCTGCGCATATGCCTTGTTGAGAAAGAATTTAAGTTTCATAAAGGTATATTGTAACGATGAAGAAAAAATTAGCTCTCGTTGTTGTTCATGAAATATATGGTGTGAACGACCATATGCATCACGTTACCCAACACTTCACTTCATCTCATATAGATGTATTCTGTCCTAATCTTATACAACCGCAACAAGCATTTCATTATAGTGATGAAGAAAAAGCATATCGTTTTTTTATGAATCATATTGGATTTAATAATGGCCAAAAACAAATTGAAGAATTGATTACGCATCTTTCTAGTCGTTACACACATATTGGACTTATCGGCTTTAGTGTTGGTGCTACGATCTCATGGCTATGTAGTAACAATCCGAAAATAGACTTTATTATCGGCTGTTACGGTTCCCGTATACGTGACTATATTCATATGAAACCAACATGTGCTACCTTACTTATTTTCCCTGAAAAAGAAGCTAGTTTTTCAGTATCCTCTTTAATGCAAACATTACAGCAACAAAATAATCCTTTATTAGAAATGCAACAACTATCCGGTGAACATGGTTTTCTAAATCCGTACACTGAAAAATATAACGAGCACTCTACAAAACAAGCATACAATATAATAGATTCATTTCTTGCAAAAACAATCTTATAAAGGAGATCTAAGTGACACTTACAGTACTCTTACTTATTTTCATATTCATTGCCTTTTTCTCAGCGCTAACTATTATTTTTGTAACCGTCAAAAAAGGGAAGTTTTCCAAACGTCCCTACTTACAATCTATTATCGTTTGCATTTTATTTTTTACAAATTGGATTTTATATTTATCAACTTTTTATGCGTTACTCCCCGAGAAAATTAGTGAGCTCATATTCTTGCCCATTTGGTTTTTCCTTTGTATTTTAGGATTTATCATTTTTTGGCGCGAATGGAGAAATAATCGTGTGTTTTCGATATGTATCGGTTTTCTTTCCTTTATTAGTTTTCTATTTGGGTTATTGTTGTTAGTTCTTTCGGGGATGTAAAACAAAAGGAAGAAAAGCCAACTTTCAACTTTTCTTCCTTCTATTTTTACCTTTAGATTTCACTGCCACTGATTCACAAGGTGAGTAATAAATTTGAGGTGTCGCCTTATCAACAAACATCATAAACGTAATGAAGCCGATAATAAAGAAAATAAACAACGTTAACAAAATTGCTCCTATCGTTAAAAGTATCATAACACCACCCCTATATTTTTCATGTTATTACACCTTTCGCTATTATATGAGCGTAATCCTTTTTAGAAAAAGAAACGTAACAAAATAATCACAATCACTCCCGTTAATACTGTTCCTAATAAACTACGAGTATATATTGCTACAAGAAATGTTGGAATTGCTGCGATAAGGTAATCCCACTGCACCGTCTCATGCATAAATAAAACTTGCGCTAAAAGTGCTGCTAATATCGCGATTGGTATGTAATTTAACCATTTTAAACCCCAGTCTGGAATTTGTAGTTTACTAAATACGAGTAGAGGTAAAATACGTGGCACGAGTGTGACAGCACCTGCTGCTAATAAAAGTAATAATACGTCTAATCTCATTTCCATTTTTCAATTACCACTCCAATCGTCGCAGCTAATAGTGTTGCTATAATAACTGCTATACTATCAGGCGTAAATAAGTGTGCAACGTATGCAATTATAATCGCTACAATTGCAACTGTAAGATGAATTGCTAGCTTCGGTTTACTACTTATGAGCTGAAGTACAAATAATCCGATAAACATTGCTGGTAATGCATAATCCATTCCGTACGTATGTGGGTCTGGTATCCACTCACCAAATAGCCCGCCAATAATAGTAGCAAGAATCCAATTTAAATACGCTGTTACGTTAAGCCCGATCATCCATCTTTCACCTAAATATCCTTTTTGCGCCGCGTGCTGCACTGCAACGCCGAACGTTTCATCTGTAATTTGCGAACCGATGATTAAGTTTTTGAATAGAGGAATTTTCGTAAAATAAGGTGCAAGTGCTGCACTCATTAATAAATGACGTAAATTAACAAAAAATACGGTGAAAATAATTGCAGAAGCAGGTGCACCAGCTGCATACATACCAGCTAATATAAATTGGGCAGAACCTGCATAAATTAAAGTGGACATAAACGCAATTTCAATAATGGAGAAACCTGCTGTTTTTGCAATTACACCGGCTGCTATACCGATGCTTAAATAACCAAATACAGTTGGTAAACAATCTTTTACTCCTTGCTGAAATGTATCATCGCTTTGCAAAGCTACATGTGCCTGAGCTTTACTCATCCATATCATCCTCCATTCCTTCTAAAGTTCGTTTTCCTGTTACGACATGAACTAAATCTATGTTTTCACGCCATAACGTATCTAACTTATCAGCTCCAAATTCCTGCGTGATTTCTTCAACCATAATATCGTGCCGCACATACTCTGTAGCAACGAGAACTAGAGCTGGGTCATACGTTGTAACAGCCCATGAAGTGCTATCATTTGAGAAGTTCGCAATTAATACTTCTTCTCCGTCACGTGCGATTACAGTTAAATGACCACCCATTCTCTTTTCAACAACGTGGGGCGTCATATAATTATGGTGAAACGTCGCGCCTATTTTTGTTTCTGGAGCGCCAAATAAGATTGAAAATATATGTACACCTTCCTCTTCCTTTTGATGAATGTATGGCTCAATTTCATGCACTTGATCTTCCCATACAGAAATCCATAACTCTTCCTTCGCTCTATTAATTATATTGCATATTTCTTTTAAAACACGATCATTTGAGCGAATATGCGAAATTACATCTATTTGTCGCTCTTGTTCTAAACCATTTAATTTCTCATCTAAAAATTCAAAGGACTTCTCAAAGTCTTTTCGCATTCGATTCATTAATTCGGTAGCTGGTACTGGTACATATTTCACTGGTTCAGAAGGTACAATATGTACCGCTCCTTTATCCATTAACTTACCTAGTACCTCGTAAATCATAGAACGAGGTACTCCTGTTTGTTTACTCACTTCATAACCAGTTACTGGGGAATGTTTTAGTAATCCAATATACGCTTTACATTCGTACTGGGAAAAACCTAACTTTTGTAATTCCTTTATAATTTCATCCATTAGTACTCCTCACAATCTAAATAACTCTCATTTCAAAACAATGTATGTACGTTAGTAGTTATTAGTATACCTACTAATATAAAAAAACAGACCTATAAAGTCAATTGATAATTCTGAAATTTAAACGAAAAAGACTTCCGCTAATGGAAGTCCCTTATCTCAATATTTCATTCGCTTCTTTTTCATAAATTTTATCAAATGAAGTCATAACACGTTGTGACGCTGAAATCATTTTTTGATCTGTCATAAGATCAGCCATCTCTTTCGTCATATCTACATTTGAATTTTCTAGCATATAATTTTTTACTGTCCCTACTCCATTCGGTAAATCAGCAATGTTCCCTTCTGCTAGAGTAAAGCTTTTGTTCTCTCTTTGTATTAGACGATTATTCGCTTCTGCACCTACTGTTTTTGTTTGCAAGCGAGCAATATTGTTTTGCGTCACTGCATCATATAACGTACCGTCTGCTTGTACAGCTACTTTTGCTCCTTCTGGAATACGAATACGTTCATTATTCTCTCCCATTACGAAAGCGCCTGAAGTTGTTTGTAAATAACGATCACTATTTAATGTAAAACTACCGTCTCTCGTTAAAAACGTTTCATTATTTTTAGATGTAACGAAAAACGAAGCTGTGCCAGCAGTTCCGTCATCTAAAAGGAAATCTGTAGCACTATTTGTCATTTGTATATTTCCTTGTACTAAGTTCACATGCGTTGCGGCTGGTACTACAGCGTAATCGACTGAACCGATATTTGTTACAGCTCCGTCACCGCGGCGATATGTGTCTTGTACATCAAATACTTTAGAAGTCATATTTTCTGCTTTAAATCCTGTCGTTTGGGCATTTGCAACGTTATTCGAATGAACATTAATGCGCTGCATGTAATTCATCATGCCCATAGAACCTATATAAAGACCGTTCATACTCGATTGAATAAGACAATTGCCTTATTCTTCACCTCTTTTCTATGATGTTTGTAACATTTGTTTCGCTAAATGTTCCGCTGTAGCGATATGTATGTTTTTCTTTACGTCTTGTCCGTCTGTCATTAATACAATGGGAGCTGATGATACCGCTGGAATTTTCAACAATTCACCACTACTTGCTGTTTCATCAAATTTCGTAAATACGATACCATCAATATGAATATCTTTAAAGTTCGTAATGATTTCGATCATATCTTTACTTTTCATCGAAGCTGATAACGTTAAACAAATATAATCCGGCTCTACTTGTCCCATCGTTTCAATCATTTCTTCCACTGTTTCTGACGCACGATAATTTTTTCCAGCTGTATCAATTAAAATATAATCGACGCGCGCTTCTTCTTTAAAGTACGTAAGTGCTCTTGTCATTGCAGCTTCATCACGCACAGCGATTACTTCAAATCCAATTGTCTTTACGTAATCTTGCAGTTGCTGAACTGTCCCAATGCGAGAATGGTCGGTCGTAATGAAACCAACCGTTTTTTTCTTACCGTGAAACTGCCACGCCATTTTCGCAAGTGTCGTCGTTTTTCCAACACCAGTTGGACCGATTAATGCAATTGTTTGTACTTCTTTTTCAAATACATTTTCCGTATTGAAATGAGAGCTCATATCTTCCAATATATATTCGATTACTTCTTCTTCTGTAATCATCGTTGCATTCTCAAACTTCACTTTTAACTTTTCAGCATATGCATGAATGAAATATTGTTCTACATCGTTTTGCTCTAGCATGCGAATTACTTTTTGAATAATAAATGGTACAGATTCTTGCTTTTCTTTTTTTGCAACTACTTCTTCTTTTTTGACAGGAACGACTTTTTTCACAGCTTTTTGCTTTTTCGTTACTTTCGTTTCTTCTGTCTGTTTCACAACGACGATACCTTTTTCAAACAGCTTTAATAGTTTCTCTTTCTTTCTTGCCCATTCTTCACTATTTCCTGTTTGCATCGCCGCGTACGACATAGGAGTCGTCACGTTTTCTAAATTGTGCAGTACCGATTGAATTCCGTTCGCCTTCACAATTTGTTCTGAAGGCTCATTTACAACATCCATTAATTGTTCATGAAATTGAGCTGTGCCTTCGTTCACTTCTTCCTGTTTATCCTCTGGAAAAGCAACTAACATTTCATAATTCTTTTTCCAAAAAAACGGGATATTTCGCTTTACACTTTCATCTACAACGTAATAATAGTCTGTACCATATTGGTCAAATAACTTTCGATACAATTCATTTTTCGAAGCTGCTTTTATTCGCATTAACGCTTCTTTCTTTTCTGTACTTTCCATTACTTCACCCCCTACTATTCAATATAGGCAATTTGATCTACAACAATTTCTGGTGCTAATTCGCTAATACAAAGTACTTGCGCTTCTACTTGATAACGCTCAAGAAGTCTTACAATCGCAAACCTGAAATCTTTTCTACGCGTTAATAATACTGGCTCTCTTCCCATTAACCTCGCTTGTTTCAATACGCGTTGTACTTGCTCAACGACTCGCGTTTCTAAATCTAAATCCCAGTTTAATAAATAACCTTGATAAGAATTGTTCACAACGTCTGCATCTAACTCAATTGAATCTGAGAAGAGCGCCGCATATATTTTCCCGTCAGGATTTTTCGCATTTTCACAAATCACTTTTGAAATACATTCACGGACGAATGACGTTACGCCGTCAACATGATTTTGATAAATTTCTTTTCCGTCAATAATACCTTCAATAATAGTTGGTAAATCACGAATAGAAATACCTTCTTTTAGCAATTGCTTAATAACATTTTGAACGAGTGATAAGTCGATTTCTTTCTTCTTAATCTCTTCTAATAAAACGCCGTTATCATTTTCAAGGGAGTTAATTAAGTCTTTTACATGTTGACGCTGAATTAACTCATGCAGATTACGTCTAACGACAACATCTAAATGCGTAATTAATATGCTAAGTGGCTCTAATACTTGATAGCCTTTCATTTGTGCATCTTGTACCATATGTTCTAAAATCCAATATCCATCCTCGCCGAAAATCGGATCTTTCGCTGGTTCTGCATCTAAATCGGCCATTACGTTCGGTGTTTTCAGTGCTAATAAGTAACCTGATTTTAAAACACCTTCAGCTGCCTTCGCACCTTTAATACGAATAATGTAACGTCCGCGTGGTCTAAAACTCGTATTATCTTTAAAGTTAATTCCAGGAACGTTAATACCAAGGTCGGTAATAATCGACTTCCTCATAAGAACAACTTTATCACGAGCTGTTTCCCCGTTAATTTTCTGCTTTACAAGTGCTGCTAAATCTAAGCCGAGTTCTACAATAATTGGATATTTATCTGTAAATACGCCAAATGAATCTTCCACTTGTTGCAGTTGCTCATCTTCGCCTTGAATCATTTCTATTTCTTTTTGAAGCTCGTCTTCTTTTTCTTTCTTAATTCGGTTTTTATTACGAATTCCTAAGAAGATAATTGTTCCACCAACGAGTGCGAATGGTAGAAATGGTAGCGGAGTAAAAATACCCATTGCGATAAATAAACCACCAAGCGCATAGACAACGACTTCATGCGCTAATAACTCTTTAAAGATACCTTCCGTTACTGTATCCGGTGAACCGTCAAATACACGCGTTACGATAATACCAGTTGAAATCGCAAGCATAAGCGATCCAATTTGGTTTACGATTCCGTCACCGACAGTTAACTGTGTATAGTGAAGAGCCGCATCTGCAAAAGTCATTCCTTGCTGCATCATTCCGACAATTAAGCCGAAAATAATGTTTACGAATAAAATGACGATCCCGAAAATAACGTCCCCTTTAATGAACTTCCCGGCACCATCCATCGCCCCGTAAAACTCTGTTTCCATATTTAATTTTTTTCGTTTTGCCTGTGCATCTTTTTCTGAAATAATACGCTGATTTAAATCCGCATCGATAGACATTTGTTTCCCTGGTAAAGAATCAAGTGTAAAACGAGCTGCTACTTCAGCTGTACGAGATGCACCGTTTGCAACGATAAACTGGAATATGATTAATACTGTAAAAATAACGATACCAATTAATAAGTTCCCGCCAATTACGAACTGGCCGAACTCTTCAATAACATGTCCGGCATTTCCGTCTGTCAAAATCGCTCGCGTCGTCGATACGTTAATCGATACGCGGAAAATCCCGATTAATAACAACATCGTCGGAAATGACTTTAATTCATCCCACTCGTTAATACTTGTCGCTCGCATATAAATAAGCACTGACATACTTAGTAGAAAAACGATAATGATATCAAGTATAAATGGTGGAAGTGGAATTAAGAGCGCCACTACGAATGACGCTGCTAAAAAGATAGAAAAATAGGTTCTTGCAGAATCTATCTTAAACAAAGAGATCTCCTCCAAACGCGCTATTATACTTCAAGTTCATTCGTTTGAATTAAATAGCGCATAACTTCAATTACAGCTACGTATAAATCTTCTGGAATCGTCTCATCTTCCTCGACTTGATAATATAAAGAACGAGCAAGCGGACGGTTTTCCACCATTGGTATTTCTTGTTCACGGGCAAGCGTTCGTATATATAATGCGAGCTCATCTTCCCCTTTTGCAACGACAATTGGTGCTGCATCAACGTGTTTATTGTACCTGAGTACGACCGAAATATGAGTCGGATTGTTTACAATAAACGTTGCGCCATCCATCTTCTTCGCAATTGTTCCTTGCAATATGGCGTGCATAAAGTTTTTTCGTTTCCCCTTTACTTGCGGGTCCCCTTCATTATCTTTATGCTCTTGTTTTACTTCCTCTTTTTTCATCTTAATATCTTGTTCGTACTCCCATTTTTGATAAATAAAATCAATAATAGAAAGAACGATTAATATAATTAAAATAGCTAAAAAGATAAATTTAATTTGCCTAATAATTTCAGTAAGTGACGCCGTCCAGTTAAATCCAATCATACTCACGATTTTCTCTAAATTCTTTTTAAAGAGAACGTAAGCGACATAACCAATTAACCCCATATAAAACAGTGATTTCAAAATATCTACTAAACTTTTACGACTAAACAATCTCGTAAAATAGTTTTTCGGGTTAATACGTGACGCTTTCGGCTTAATAACTTTAGAAGAAAATAAGAAACCGACTTGAATCATATAATTGAATAAATGAAAAGCGTATACGAGTATTAATATCGGAGCTGATACTTTTAGTAGTAAAATCCCCATCATATAAAAATACTCGGTCGAATCTGTATTTTTTCCAATTTGATCAAACAGCACCGATACGGAATTGGCAATCTCAAACCCTAGCCAATCTCCGAAAAAGTAAACGACAACTGCTAACACAAGTATGGAAAATAAATTATTTAAATCTTTACTCCGGGCAATATTCCCTTCTTCACGCGATTTCTTACGCTTCTGCGGGGTGGCCTTTTCTGTTTTATTATCCTTTGCCATATGCGTCCCCCTACTTCGTTAAGAAAAAGTTAAATAGTTTCGTATATTCCTCAAGCAATACATCCGTCATATTTTTAAACACATAACCGAGCATCGGTACACTCATCGCAATAAACAAAATACCACATGTAATTTTAATAACATACGCATTCATAAAAACGTTTAATTGCGGAGCGTTTTTTGCGATTAAAATTAAAACAAAGTTAATGATGAATAAACTTCCCATAAGCGGAAGAGCAATTTCAACCGCTGATGTGATCGCAAATAATAACGTTGCGAGTAGACTATCTAAAAAACTAGTCGTCAGCAATTTTGAAATCGCCTCTGTATATTGAAACGACTTTAAAATCGTGGCAACGAAATAATTAATGCCGCCAAGTGAAATAAAAATAATGAGAAAAAATATATCAAAAATGGTTGATAGTAAAGTAGACTGTGAACCTGCGTTTACATCAAACAAACTTGCTTGTGATAAACCGATATCAAAGTCTAAAATATGCCCAGCCATTTTCGGAATGTTCCACAGCATTTCTACAATTTTTGAAAGTGATAATCCAATTACAATTTGCGTACCAGCATAAGCTGCAACGTCCCAAGTTGTTTTTATGTGAGAGACATCAACTTGATCGGCAACAGTAATGGAAAGAGCAAGTCCAAATGTAACCTTCGCCATCGCTGGAATGGATCGACCTGAGAAAAACGGTAAAAAATATAAAAATGAAGTAATGCGGCAAAACGCAAAAAACGTCGCCGCCCATAATTCCATATTCATTTCAGTTCCCCTATCTTAGTACGAACGCAATAGCGATGGAATTTTATCAAATAAATCTAAAATAAGCGTCGTTAACTCTTGAAACATCCACGGACCTAAAATGATAATAACGAGTACAATACTCGCCATTTTCGGTAAAAACGTTAGCGTTTGCTCTTGAATTTGCATCATCGCCATAATAACAGCGATGATAATAACGACAATCATACTAACGCCGGCAACCGGCATTAAAATCATAACCCCTTTATAAAAAAAGGTTTGAAAAATATCTATAATTGGTGACGTATTCATTTATATGACTCCTATCACATAGCATCAAACGCTTCAGGCGACTGTTTTAAACATAATGTCGACGATTTTTGTATATCCACCTAAATATACGAAAACGAGTATTTTAAACGGTAAACTTAAAATCATCGGCGGTACCATCATCATCCCGAGGTACATTAAAAGTGTACTAATAATCAAATCTATAAATACAAACGCTAAATAAATGAACATCCCTGTTAACAATCCCTTTTGAATTTGCGTTAACGTAAAGGATGGTACGAGCGTAAATAATGAAAGATCCTTTAAATCTTTCGGCAACTCTTCTCCGCGCACTTTCAGCATCATTTTTAAATCATGCTTATACGTATGCTTTGACATATACTCTTTCATAATCGGCGCTGTCGTTTCCGCAGCTTGACTTACTGTTATCTTCTCTTTTGTCATCGGATCCCACACATCGCTCTTTAGCTGCCCAAGAACAGGCTGCATCGTAAAGAGTGATAAAAATAAGGCAAGTCCAACAAGTACTTGGTTCGGTGGTAAATTCATTACCCCAAGTCCTTGACGTGTAATCCCAAGAACGATCATAAAATAAGTAAAATGTGTAAATAATAGAACGATAGATGAAGATAATGATAAAAGGGTAACGAGCGCAAATAACTGTACACTTGAATTACTCGTAAACTCTTTTCCATTTTCGAAATTAATAAAACCGTTCGGGGCCGCATACGCTGGATTTACAAAAATAATTGAAAAAACGATAGAAAATACGAAAATAACGGCTAATAATGATAACTGTTTCTTTATTCTCATGATGGATCCTCTACTTTTTTCGTTTCACTCTTCACCGCGTCTTCTAGCGCTTGTTGAAACTGATTTCCTGTTCCTGTTAATTGCACAGATTGTACACCGTTATTACTAATAACAGTGAACACTTGCTTGCCATCCACTTCAAATAAAAAGGCACTCGTTTGATGATTTAAATACACGCCGTCTTTTACTTGAATATGGCCATTTTCACCTTGTTTAAAAAACTGCTGCTTGCGCGTCTTTTTCGTCATATAATATGCACCGTAGCCGAGCGCACCAAACAGTAAAACGACTTGAAATAAGGTCGTCATATACGACATATGACTCCTCCTCTACTCTTTATCTTGCATTTGACTTTGCGCTTTCATAAGCGCAGCTTGCTTCTTGTCAGCTTCAATTTCAGAAATGATAATACCGAACTTCTCGTCCATTACGATCGCTTCACCGATGCCAACTTTCATATTACTTAAATACACATCTACTTTATGTCCTAAGTTTTTCTCTACTTCAAGAACATCGCCAACTTTTAATTGCTTCACGTCACCGAGCGTAATAGATGCCTTTCCAAGCTTTACACCAAGTTCAATCGAAATATCTGAAACAGTATCAATATGTGCTTTACTTGCTTCATTTCGCTTTCCTGCAAAATCTTCTAATCCCATTAATGACACAGGAGATACTTCATGCTTCATATGGATCCTCCTACTCTACAAAACTTTTAAATAAGAGCGCCTTACGCGTTCCATCTTTTCCAATAAAACAATTAAATTTATGCTTTCCATCTACATAACCAAGTAATTCATCCGAAACTTTCGTATGCAGCGGAATTATATCGCCTTCTTCAATTTGTTCAATCTCACCCATCGTCATCTTCTGCTCACCAATCGCAACGTGAACTGGTTTATACACTTGATTTACTTTCACTTCCACTTCAGACGTATACTTCTTACGTTTATCTGAAGAATGTTCCACAATATTTTCAGATGTTAACTTATCCATAATTTCTTCAACAGATAAGAACGGAATTCCGATGCGCACCGTCGTATTCCAAAAATCCGTTTTCATATTTACATTCAATAATGAAATAATATCGCTTGCTGTCGTAATCTTTAATGCATTCGGGTCTGTCTCCGTCGTTACAAATTTTGGTTCAATCGCAACAACGCTTTCAAATGATTGCTCTAAATTTTTACAAAGGAGCATAAAAATATTATCCAGTGTTAAAAACTCAAATGCGGTAAGTGGTCTGCGCATCGTAAAGTTACGCTTACTATCTCCGCCAAGCCAACATTCATGAATATAAATAACGAATGCTAAATCAATCTCAATAACAATTTCCCCAAGCTCTGGAAGGCCAAGATCAATAACGCAATATAAATAGTAATCTTTCGGCATTTTCTCCACATACTCACTCGTAAATGGAACTTGCTCAACCGTAGAAGGCTCTAACTCAATCGGAATACGCATACGCGCTGACAACGTCTGTGACGTCTGTTTACCAAATGTAGAAGCAATTGCTTGCAAACTACGTAAATGCTCAACACCGAACTTCTCCGGTCTATTAAAATCATACTCTTGAAATTTCTCTTGCTTTCCTGCTTCTTGTGCGAAAGCTGGCATTTCCTCGCCTTCATTTACCGCCTTCAGCAGGGCATCAATTTGCTCTTGGCTTAATTTTTCGCCACTCATGACAATCCCCTTCCCTACCTTTTCAATTCAACGATTTCAACGTACATCTTCCCGTTTTTCGTCAAAATCTTTCCGGTTCCAATCTCTTCATTCTCAAGCATAAGACGCACCGTATTTTTCGTTGAATTTTCAAGACGATACAATGTACCTTTCGTAATATGAAGCAAATCTTCAATTTTCTTTTTCGTATTTCCGATTTCAAAATAAATTGTTAACGGAATATCATCTTGTAATTTCAAATCTAGCCAACTCCCATATCATGTTCACGAAAATTTCATGTTCTCTCTATATATGAAACTTCTTATTTTGAAACGTCGATATTTAATATTTTTTTAATATATCCTTGCGTTTCTTTAAATGGTGGTACGCCCCCGTACTTTCTCACATTACCAGGACCTGCATTATAAGATGCAAGCGCTAGTACGAGATCGCCGTTATTTTTCTTCAAATAACCGCTTAACTCTTTCACGCCGCCCTCAATACTTTCAGCCGGTGAAAATGGATTTTTTATACCCATCTCTTTCACATTCGCTGGCATAAGCTGCATAAGCCCCATCGCTCCTGCATGTGACACCGTTTTCGGATTAAAATCAGATTCTACTTCAATCATTTTTTGAATTAACGTTTTCGGAATTCCGTATGTATGACTTACACGATCTATAATATCCTCATACTTTCCTTCATTAGAAGAACGTATTTTTTGAATATTATACTTCTTCGTTAATCCCCACGTATCAGCAGCCTCATTTTTCGTTTCTGGGAAACGTCGTTCAAACTCTTTTTGTGCGACTTGCACTTCATCTACGCTCTTCGTTTCAGCCTTTTCTTCAGGCTTACTCGCTTCCTCTACTTTATTAATAGATTGTTCCGGTTTATTTACGACCGTTTCTATTTTCGTAGATTGTACCGGCTGACTCATATCCTCTACCTTTGCCAGCTGCGTAGTACCCTTCGTCTCCTTCGCAGGTTCACTCTGCAACTTCTCTTGAAAACGACTACTAACGAATGCTTGTGGACTACTTAGCTTTTGCTGAATTTGTCCTTTCTTATATGCAAGCACTTCTTTTACTATATTTCCAACTAACATAATATCACCTTTTCGGTAAACAAAGATAATCTAATATTAGAGTTTTTTTTTAAAGTTTGCAATAATCCTTTTAATAATATTGTAATAAAAAAATGAATATATTGTTAAACTGTTATTTTTTTATATTTATTAATTCGAATTTTTAGTTGACACCCGCTATGACAGGGATTACAATAAATCTCGAAATTGATTTTTTCGCATATTACCGTTTTTCAATTTGCAGAAAAGTCAATATAAAAAAATGGGGGTTCTTAATCATGAGAATTAATACAAACATTAATAGCATGCGTACGCAAGAGTACATGCGCCAAAACCAAGCAAAAATGAGCAACGCTATGGACCGTTTATCAAGTGGTAAACGTATCAACAACGCTTCTGACGATGCAGCAGGTCTTGCAATCGCAACTCGTATGCGTGCACGTGAAAGCGGATTAGGAGTTGCAGCTAACAACACACAAGACGGTATGTCATTAATCCGTACAGCTGACTCAGCTTTAAACTCTGTATCTAACATCTTACTTCGTATGCGTGACATCGCTAACCAATCTGCGAACGGTACGAACACAGCTGACAACCAACAAGCTCTACAAAAAGAATTTGGTCAATTAAAAGAACAAATTTCTTACATTGCAGACAATACAGAATTTAATGATAAAACTTTATTAAAGGCTGACAATAGCGTTAAGATACAAACTTTAGATTCTGCTGACACTAACAAACAAATTTCTATTGATTTAAAAGGTGTTACTCTTAATCAGTTAGGTCTTGACACTGTAAATATCGGTTCTGAAACACTATCAGCTGAAAGCTTAAATGTAGCAAAAGCTACAATGGCTCGACTTGTAAAGGCAGATCAGAATGCTGATCCATCTACTTTTGCACTTGATGTTAACACTGCAAAAGAATCTTTTGATAAAATTAAAGGCTTTATCACTAATAAAACTAACGTTCAAAATGTAGAAAATGCATTTAATGATTACACAGTAGCTGATCCAGCTGATAAAGCTGATAAAGCTGACGCTATTCAAGCTGCATTTAACACAGCAATTACTGGTCTTACAGCTGGTACACCAAACACATCAAATCCATCTTCAGCAGTGGATGCAATTGATGCGGCTCTAAAAACAGTTGCTTCTAACCGTGCAACTCTAGGTGCTACATTAAACCGTCTTGACTTTAACGTAAACAACCTAAAGAGCCAATCTGCTAGCATGGCTTCAGCTGCTTCTCAAATCGAAGACGCTGACATGGCGAAAGAAATGTCTGAAATGACTAAGTTCAAAATCTTGAACGAAGCTGGTATCAGCATGCTTTCTCAAGCAAACCAAACTCCACAAATGGTTTCTAAATTATTACAATAAGCCATTTGAGTTAGTTTCATGAATAAACCTCTCTGCTTGCGGAGAGGTTTATTTTTTGTAAAACCTTCCTTTTTTTGATGGGAGAGAGCATCCGCGTGGCGTAGAAGCGGTCAGTGCCTATCTTTATCCCCTCTCATGTTAAAACACAACTAGAAGATAAGCATAAGTCTCTTTTTCTGTTCATAGCTGTTTATTAGATTAAGAGATACCGACTATATCAATCTATAAGGAGTGTCTATTATGGGTATTGGTACGAATGTTTTGAGTATGAATGCTAGGCAATCGCTATATGAGAATGAAAAACGTATGAATGTTGCTATGGAGCATTTGGCGACTGGTAAGAAGTTGAATCATGCTTCTGATAATCCAGCTAATGTTGCAATTGTGACTCGTATGCATGCACGAGCAAGTGGTATGCGTGTGGCGATTCGTAATAATGAGGATGCGATATCGATGCTTCGGACAGCGGAAGCTGCTCTTCAAACTGTGGCGAATATTTTACAGCGCATGCGTGATTTAGCTGTTCAATCTGCAAATGGTACAAATTCAAATAAAAACCGTGATTCACTAAATAAAGAGTTTCAATCTTTAACAGAACAAATTTGCTATATTGGCGAGACGACTGAGTTTAATGATTTATCCGTATTTGACGGACAAAACCGACCTGTTACGTTAGATGATATTGGTCATACGGTAAATGTAACGAAACATATCTCCCCTTCCCCTACACAACATGACATCAACATTTCAACAGAACAAGAAGCAAGAGCGGCGATTCGTAAAATTGAAGAAGCTTTACAAAATGTATCACTTCACCGCGCTGACCTCGGGGCTATGATCAACCGTTTACAGTTTAATATTGAAAATTTAAATAGCCAAAGTATGGCCCTAACAGATGCTGCATCCCGAATTGAAGATGCGGATATGGCGCAGGAAATGAGCGATTTTTTAAAGTTTAAATTGTTAACTGAAGTTGCACTTAGTATGGTTTCACAAGCAAATCAAATACCGCAAATGGTTTCCAAGTTACTACAATCTTAAAAAAATCATCTTCCTTCTTTGAAACGATTCCATACAAAACAAAAGGGAAATACATATAAACTATGTATCTCCCTTTTATTTTGTACCCAAATTTTATTACTGCGTTACAGTCATAACCTGTCCACTGCGATCAACCATAATTTTCATTTTACCGTCTTGTGCGTTATATAACCCTAATTTATGCAAATCTTGTTTACATTCTTTTACAAAGAAAGGCAATGTGCGAATTTGATCGATATCAGAACTCGTAATGAAATGAATTAAATGATGCGTCATTTCTTTTATATCATGAACAAGCTCTTCCTTTTCTCGCTTGATCCTTTCATTTTCAGCTCGTAATACATGTAATTCGCCTTCGAGACCACGAGCATTCTTTTCATCTTTTGAACGCTCTGCAGCCATACTAGAAAGCTTATAGATTCCTTCCATAAACTGATGTAGCTCGTGCTCTTTTCTTTCACTACACTGACTAATCGTTTCAAAATTATCAACAATGCCAGATATAACTGTTACAAGATTTTTTTCGTTCTCTGTATTTGGAACTTCATTTCTTAATTCTTGTTTGTTTTCTTTTTTTATTTCAACAATTGGTTCTTTGACAGGTGTATATTTTCGCTTTCGTCCTGGTTTTTGTTTTTCAATATTTTCAAACGGTATTTCACATTTTTTTAATTTGTAATACGTATTTTGTAATTGACTTTCTGTTTTCGGAAAAAGATTTAGTTCTTTTTTACTAACGTATTTTGAAATATTAATAATGTTTAAACCGTGACGTTGGGAAAATTGATACACTTCATACAGTAACTCTAGCTCAGTCTTCAGCCATGTAATCGCTGATTTTTCATATGCTCGCATCCCACCATGTTTTTCTATATCTATTTGAAATAATACTATTCTATTATATAAATCAACTAGTTCTTCATATTTTACTTGGAATTGTTTTTCTATTTTTTTAAATTCCGCTTCTAGTTGCATATCGTTCATTTTATTATTTGACATGTTTTGTAAAAGACTTAATACATTGATTGCTGTGTGGTGATACATAATCTGTGTCACTCCCCCTCATCCTTTCACAATTCTCATCTGACTCCCATGTCTTCTCAGAAAATAGCAATTTTTTCATATCCATATTATAACATTTCGAAATTATCTGTCAAATATTAAACATATAAAAATGTATAGAAAGTATAGAAATAGAAAAATTATTTTTAATTAATATGTATAATTACATATTAATTATATTATATGGTATTTCGGATATATTTTCACCGAAAAAGTTTGCGTTACTCCGCAACCTTACTAGCATATTCGAAAAATACGCTCTCTTATATTTTCAAATAAACAAGCCCGCTATTTATTCATTAAACGAATTGAAAATCTCGAAGTAGAGACTATTCATACAGCCACAAACACTCCAGAAACGTTTAATCTTTCTACCTGTACAGTAAAGTATAGAATGCAAAAAAGGAACTAGCCAGTACTACTTACACGTGGCTAGTTCCCTCCTCCCTACTAAAAAAATAGAGTTATATATCATTCTTCAAACCCTCAATTAAAGGCTCTTTTCTTCTACTAACCTAAAACCACTCCATATATCTGGTCTCACATCGCATAGGGCTCTATTAGGCACTGACCGCTCTACGCATGGTTAGAGCTTCTATTCCAGCTAAAAAAGCTTTTCAAAACGTTTTTTACAGCACTAACTTATCAACTAAACCAATTAACTCTTGAATATCTGGCTTACTTACTTGAGCATTTGCTCCTACAGCTTCGCCTTTATGGAATAATTCATTTGTAATTAATGAAGAGAAAATAATGACCGGTAAACGATTCATTACTTCACTATCTTTAACCACTTTCGTTAAATGGTGTCCGTCCATTTTCGGCATTTCAATATCCGTAATTAGCAAGTGAATATGTTCAAACATTTTTTCCCCTTGTTCTTTCGCTAATTTTTCAATTTGTGCTAACGCTTCTGCACCATTGCTGAAGAAGTTCATTTTCGTATATCCAGCTGATGATAATGTTTCTTCTAATATTTGGCGAAGCATTGCTGAATCTTCTGCAATATAAATCACTTTTTCAGCTCGATCTGTTTTCTGTTCTAACCCTGCAAGTGATTTATTGTCATAACCAGTACCACTAATTTCGCATACAATTTTCTCATAATCTAATAGCAAAATGATTTGCCCATCTAGCTTTACAATACCAGATGTCGTTTCTTCTAGTCCCATAGACAATGAAGCTGGTTCATCAATTTGTTCCCAAGAAATACGTTGAATACGATGCACTTCATCAACACGGAAAATAACTTTCATTTGATTTAATTCAGAGATAATAAATTTCGTTTGATCAAGTGGCTTTGTCGATTTTAAATTAAGAGCTGTCGCTAAGTTAATAACAGGTAAAATTTCACCACGTACTTGTACAACACCTTCAACTGCATGATGAGATTCTGGCACAGTTGTAACAGGGAATGGATTAATGATTTCACGTACTTTCATTACGTTAATACTGAATAGGTTTTCACCAACAGTATATGTAACAATCTCTAATTCATTTGTTCCGCTTTCTAATAAAATACTTTGTGCTTGTGACATAAAGGTGTCGCTCCCCTTCCATTAATTCCGTATATCTAATTATTAAGCTTTATAAAAGAGAAAAAGTCAACTATCTATATAAAAAATATAGATAGTTGGACGATTCATTTATTTAAAAAGACAATTAATCTTGTATAAACGAAGCAAGTGCTTCTAATAACACTTCTTGTGCTCCTACAATTTCTGTCGGCATTGCTTCCCACTTTTTCGAAAGCTCCGTTTCTACTCTTATTCTTAGCTCCGAATCCATTTCTTCTAGCACATATTCTTTCGTCGCTATATCAACATCAAGTAGCGCAAGTGCATATAATTCTGGATCATTTATTTTTTTAAATAATTGTTTCAATATAGCTGGTGCTATATGTTTTAATTTTTCAATATGAATTTCCTTATCCGAAAATAGTAACTCATATTGAATAAACGTAACATTTTCTTTAATCACTTTAAAATAGCAATTATTTTTTTTATCATTTACAAAATAACCGTTCGGATCAGCAATAATACTCTCTACTTGACGAATTAAATTCGGCAAACTACTCGCCGCCATAACAGTCCGCTGCTCAACCTCACTTGGCGAAATGAATGTAACGCGATACTTATTCTGCGCCATCCTCCTCACCTCTCCTTTTATAGAAATCTATCGTCACATACTATCGAAAAGCACCGGTCTGCCATAAAACGATTAACCATCCCAGTAACCTTCCATAGATCCATTTTTGCAACTACACTTCGCTTACATCTTCTTCAACTACCCTAGTAACTCTCCATACCTCTGTCCTTACACACCAGTCGAGGTCCTATTAGGCACTAATCGCTCCAAAACAACGCTGGGTCCTCTCTTCAACCCTAAAAAGAGCTTTTAAGGTCTTTTTAGATCTTTTTAAGAGCTTTTCAATAACTCAATGTTATTGAACCAAAATGCAATCTGCTGATCCGTTATCCCTGATAGTGTAATAAAAAACTCACGGCACTTCATCTCGTCCTTAAACAGTTGATACTTCCATTCTCCTTCACTACCAACACTTACGAAATAAAACTCATGAATACGGCCAATGATTGATTGCCTTTCGCCAAATGAATATGGAGGTACTTGCTTAATTTCAAATTGATCAGGTAAATATATATGCTCTTCTCGTTCCATTTTTAACACTTGCTCGGCAAGTTCACGTTTATTTTCGAAAAAAGGCAATTGTAAAATTCGTTCTTGTCTTGTCGTCATACGAAAAAAAAACCCTTTCTACTACATTACAATTTTACTTTATGATATATTATCGAATTAAGTTTACAACTTCATTTAATACTTCATCTGAAACTTTAATTACTTTCGCATTTCCTTGGAATCCACGTTGATAAAGCATTAAATCAACAAATTCTACAGATAAATCTACGTTTGAACTTTCTTTTGCTGACCCTCGTACATTCCCTGCACCATTCTCACCAGCAACACCTACTCCTGGAATACCCGCTGATGGTGTCGCAACGTAATTTCCATTCCCTGTTTTCATTAATCCACCTGAATTCGGGAATGTAGCTACAGCTAGTTGTCCTACAACTTTCATACTACCATCTGAATATTTCATCATAACGAAACCACCGTCAGAAATAGAATAGTCATTTGCAATTGCAGCTGGGCGCCCCGTTACTTCTGTGGTAGAAATAGTTTTCCCTGTCGGATAATTTGTTAATCCGCTTAAATCAAG
This sequence comes from Bacillus sp. BD59S, assembly GCF_007363175.1. Taxonomy (NCBI): domain Bacteria; kingdom Bacillati; phylum Bacillota; class Bacilli; order Caryophanales; family Bacillaceae; genus Bacillus; species Bacillus sp. BD59S. Next base: position 1,528,245 of record NZ_CP034686.1, on the reverse strand, counting down.
TGTTAGACCACTACCAAAAGGAATTTGAACAGATCCACCTTTAGTAATTTCACCAGTTACTGGATCTTTTTGTACAGCCTCATCTGTCTCCTTTAAATTTCCTAATGTATCAAATTTAAGATTTTTTTCGCCCGTCATGCCTTCGACAGGCTTAAATTCTTTTTCGTTTTTAGAATCATTCCTTACAGAAACTGTATATGTATATTCGCCTGGCACTGGCTTTTCAACTTCTTTACCATCTACATTCTCTTTTGTAGTCTTTTGCTTAATATTTACACGTAACGTTAACGAGTTTCCTTCCGCATCAAAAACTGTGAATTCGTGAGATAATGCATTTTGGTTTCTAGGAAGGTTTCCACCTATTGTCGCTTTATCTGTTTGAATCCCACCAACAGCTGATCCCATCGGAATATGAATTGGGCTTGGTCGTGAAGAAAAATCTATTTCTTGTGTTCCTGTTTTCACACCATAACCTAGCACATACTGTCCACCTGTAGTTGTAACATAGTTATCTTTCGATACACCGAAAGACCCTTTTCTCGTATACTCTACATTTCCAGCATTACGATCACCAACTAAAAACAAACCGTTTCCTTCTATCGCTGTCTCCATCTTATCACTAGTTAAAGTAATAGAACCATCACTAAAATCTGTAGATGTCCCACTGAACTTTACACCGTTACCAATACTCTTTGGATTCGTACCAGCATAAGCACCATCACCACGTGAACCAACCGTATTATTATATAGCAAATCATCAAAAATAGCCTTTTGCTTTTTATATCCAACTGTTTGTGCATTTGCAATATTATTTGAAGTAACACTTAATGCATTTTGTGCTGCATTCATCCCTGTAATACTTGTATATAACGCTTTAATCATAACCTTTGTACACTCCTTTTATTAATCTGGCTTAACCTCTTCATTTTTTTCTATATCATCTTTCTTCTCATCTTCCGGATTAGTTTCTGTTATCGGTTTATCAGAAACCCTTTCTATGAAACGAAGTGAGACAACTTGATTATCAACAATAAGTTGCACATCGTTATTTTCAGCAAGTCGAACTGTTTCTACTTGACCAGTCACTTGCTTTCCATTATTGCTTACACCTCTAACGTACTTTCCTAAAAACTTCATCCCTCCATCAAGAGCTGTCGAATACATCGTTGATTGCAATTTATCTACTGCTTTCGTCATATTCTGTACTTGCTCCATAAGCGATAGCTGTGCTGTTTGGTTCATCATTTGGTTCATATCCATCGCATTAAACGGGTCTTGATGTTGAAAGCTTGCTAAGAAAAGTTTCAGGAAATCATCTTTATCCATAATACCGGGTGTTTTTTGAGTATTTGCTGATACTCCGTTTGCTTGTTGAGCTGTCGACTGTGCACCAGTAACAGATGCATTTTTTGTTTGTGCTCCTGCTTGTAACGGAATATGATTTGTACTCGTTGTATTTAATCCAACTGTTGGCACACTTTATTCCTCCAATAATCCCGCAAATTCTTTTGCATGTTGTTTTTCATGTTTCGGACTTGCTAATTTTTGTTTTTGTCTTTGCTCTTGTTCTCGCTGTTCTTTTCGATTTTCATCTTTATCTGAATAGCTAATTTGAATATTGATTTCTTTTTCTTTTAACTTCAGTCTCAATTCATCAAAAATGATTTCAACCCGTTTTTTCGCATCGTGTTTTTCCATTTCTACGTGAACATCAATTTGATCTCCATGCTTTTTCATAAACACTGTTAATGTACCGAGTTTTTCTGGATTTAACTGAAATAAAACACGTTCTTGTTTCACTACAAATTTTTGCAGTGCTTCTACTTGTGCTTCCATTTTCTTTCCTAAATCAGGCAATGAAACTTTCTCAGCGCCACTATTAGATTTCCCTATTGAATCGGTACTCGTTGCTTTATTTAATAACTCCGCACCCGCAGAACTTGAATCGTTGAATACATCACCTTCTGGCAACTCTATCTTTACATCATCGCTCTCAGCTTTCGGAAGATCTACATCTAATTCTTTGGACTCTTCTTGTTTCTTTGCAATATTACAAGTTTCTGTTTCTACTACTTTCAATACTTGCATCGTTTGCTCTGGCATCGTCACTTTATCTAATACCGTTTGCATTGTATCTTCTAAACATATAGCATTTTTGATATTCATATTTGAAAGGAGCTCTTGTAATTGTTGTAATTCAGCTGCAGGTAATTCGTTAAGTTTTATATTTCCATATTCTTTATACAGCTCTTGTATTTTTTGTATGTATTGATATAACAATTCTGGCTGCACACGTAATTGCTCAATTGCAACCATTTGCTCAGATACAGCTAATAACAACTGTTCTGTCTCTTTTTTTTCTTCTTTCTTTACAATTGGCTCTTCTTTCGTTACTGATTGTTTAGAAAGAATATATTCTTTTTTTTCTTCTTTTGGTGCTTCTTCTTGTTTCATTTTCTCCGTTTTCGGCTGCTTTTTATTTTCCATTCTCATCGTACGATTGAATGAAGAATCTTCACTTTTTGATTGTACTTCTAGCCCTTTTTCTTTTTGCGGAGGTAAACTTTGTTGCACCGGTAATACAGACTGTATCACTATATTCACCTCATCCATTCATACACATTTTCAAATCAAGAAGCATTTTTTCTTCCTGCTTTTCTCGTAATTTCGCAAGCTTTTTACAATCTTCTTGATACATCTCATCAATGACACGTTCTTTTTCTTTTACTTGTTCTAAAAGGCTTTTATTTTTTCGAATAAAATCTTCCGTTTTTTTAATTTTCCGATTCCATTCTTCTATTCTTTCAGGTGAAAACGTATGTGAGGAAAGCATACCAGCCATTATACGCTGCCCAGTTTGTACGACTTTACTACGCGATTTTACTACATATAAATCATATTCTTTTTTTTGTTCTATTTTTCTTTTTTCAGCTGTTAATTCATACACTTCTTTCAAAATCTGTTCTTTTTCTTGATTTATTTGCAATTTTATCGTGTCGTACTGCTGCTTATCCACCTGTTTTAATAGCCCCTTCCTATTATAACGCTCTCTTTTTCTATTATATAGTTTTTTTCCAAAAAAATCTGTGAAATATTAAAAAACAAAAAAATAAGACCTCTTGAGCAGAGGTCTTATACTATATGGTGCATCGCTTCAACAATATCATCAAATCGGAAACGATCAGATCGACCTTGTTTTAAAAACGTATTTATACCTTCTACTTTGTTTTTACATTCAAAAATATAAGCATTTTCTGCATTTTCTTGTATGGTTCCTAATTTAAAATACAATTCATTTTCTTTATAAATAGATAAGATTTTTCTCATTTCATTTGCAAGTTGCCAATGAGTTTGCGAAACGATTTCTTCCATAATCCTACTCACTGAGTCTAGCACTGAAATAGCAGGGTAATGACTGAGTGTTGCAAGTTCACGCTTTAATACAATATGCCCATCTAAAATACCACGCGCTAAATCTGGTACAGGTCCGTTTAAATCATCCCCATCGACGAGTACGGTATATATACCTGTTATAGATCCCTTTTGTGTTTTCCCAGAGCGCTCTAATAGCTTCTTCATATAACTTTCCATTAAGAGTGTTTTACCACCGATTGGCAACTCTTTAACGGCAATATCAACACTTCTACGCGCGTCAGCAAAACGAGTAACAGAGTCCATCATAAGTAGTACGTTATTGCCTTGGTCTCGGAAATATTCAGCAATAGATGTTGCAAGCTTCGCTGCACGAAGTTGCATTAGGTGACTTTCATCTGACGTCGCTACAACAACGACGCTTTTTCGCATTCCTTCTTCACCTAATTCTTTTCGAATAAAGTCTTTTACTTCTCGGCCACGTTCTCCTACTAAACTAATAACATTAATATCAGCTTTTGCGTTTTTCGCAATCATTCCGAGTAAAGTAGATTTACCAACACCAGAACCTGCAAAAATACCAATCTTTTGACCGATACCAATTGTTAGCATAGAATCAATAGATTTAATTCCCGTTTCAAATACATCGGTAATTTCTTCACGTTCAAATGCATGAATAGGCGGGGCATCTAGTTTTATTTTTTGCAATGGAATATTTTCAACGTTCTCATTTAACACTTCACCATTTGCACTTAATACTTTTCCGAGTAAGTGATTACCACAAGGTACAACAACATCTTCTGAAACTAGTGTAACTGAATCTCCATAACATACTTTTTCTGTCTGTTCAAATGGAAGTAACATATTGTTCTCTTTTTCAATCGCAATCACTTCACATAAAACATTATGTTCTCCAACGAAACAAACATCTCCAATTTTCGCCTTTGGCCCTTTTGCTACGAAAAACTGCTCTTGTACACTATGAACTTTACCGACTTTCGTATAAAACGGCGTTTCAATAAACGTATTCCATTTTTGGTTTTCATTCATTAATAGTCGATTCATACATTTTGCTCCTCAAATAATTTCTCTTCTTCCCATTTCTGGCGAAGTTTCGCAAATATAGGTGCAAATTTAAATTCAAAGAACTCTTTCTCTTCTTCTAGAACAAATTCACCGAACTGTAAGGAGAAATCATATTTCCATTCTACTAATTGTAGTAACCAATATTCTTTCGTATTTTCCTTCTCTTCTTGGATGCGTTCAAATGTTTCTGGATGTACGGTAATGACCAATTTTTCAAACGAAGTCGGCAACGTTTGAACGATGCCAGTTAAAATGGGTAACACATCAAGTAAGCGCGAATCTACTGCTTGATTCACAATTTTTTCTGCTAGTTGAAAAGATTGATCCCATAATAATTCCGTCCATTCGTACGCTGTTTCTTGTTGTTCTTTTTGAAACTGTATACGTGCGAATTCTATCTCTTTCATCTGTTGTTGTACATGTATTTGAAATTGTTCTTGATCATGTAATAACTGTTGACGCTCTCGTTCTAACATTTGTTGTTCTTGCCTTAGTTGATTCAGTTCAGTATGTAATGATTGTTGCTGTGCAAGAAGCTCTTCATGGTCCACCTGTATTTCTTCTTCTACTTGAACTGGTATTGGTTTTGGAAATTGTAATTCATACGTTTCTTCAGAAAAAGAAACAGAATTCTTCGGAATTCTGTTTTTAAATAAGGACATCATCTTCACCTCTTTGAACGATAATTCTTCCTTCCTTCTCTAGCTTTTTCACTGTGCCTGTAATCGTTTGCTGTGCCTTTTCAGCATCCGTCATCTTAAGCGGTCCTAAGCCGTCTAATTCTTCTAGAATCATCTCTTTACGGTTTGAAGACATACATGTAAATAATTTCTCTTTAATTTCTTCTTTTGCAATTTTAAGTGCTTTCGCAATAACACCATTATCTGTAATTTCCTCTAACACACGACGAAGTGCAAGATCTTCAAGTCCGAGTAAGTCTTCAAATACAAACATGTTTTCTTTAATTTTCTCAGATAACTCATAATCCATTTCATCCAACTTTTGAAAGACTGTTTTTTCAACACCTCGTGAAACGTTATTTAAAATGTTTACTATTGTTTTCAAGCCATCTGTTTTATTAATTGCATTAAATGCCATATTATTTAATTTTGATTTTAATAAATCCCCAATTTGATTTATTAATTCACCATCTACTTGCTCTAGCTTCGCAATCCCCATTACCGTTTCTACTCGCTTATGATCTGGTAATCTCTCAATTAATTGAGAAGCAAGCTGCGGTTTAATATAAGAAGCGATAATCGCAATCGTTTGTGGCGATTCATCATTAAGTACAGTAAGAAGTGGTTCTAAATCTGTAAGTGAATTTAAGAATTCAAACGGATTATCTTTGTTATACCAAAGATCTTCTAATAATTTTTCTAGTTCGTCTTCTGGCATATTTTTAAATATGCGACGAATATATTCTTTATCTGGAGTCACTAGGTTTAATTCTTTTACATTTAATTCATACAAGAACTCCCCTAGTACATTTTCTAACGTTTCCGGTTGATATACACGAAACTTCGCGATTTCACGAAGTAATACTTCTTTTTCCTCAGCCGTCATATATTCAATGACTTTTGCTGCCACCCCTTCTTCTAATGTACGAATAAGGATGGCAGCTTTTTCTTTGGAGGAGATTTCATCTAACATCGTTGTTCCTCCCTTACTGTCCATTTAACCATTTTTTAATTACTTTTGCAGTACCTTCTACATGTTCTTTCGTAGCATCCTGTACTTGTTCATCTAACGTTGGTTCTTTCGGTTCTTCTGGTTCAGGTTTTGGTTCTGGTACTATTTTTTCTTCAGGAATTTCCATAATACTTTCATTACTTGCAGCAATTTCCTCTTCTGCTAAGTATTCTTCATATTCCTCTTCTTCTTTCTTTCTCTTACGTCTTGCTAAGAAGAACCATACTAGACCACCAATCGCTAATAAACCAGCTGGAATTCCACCGAATAACCACCAGTTTATGCCGCTTTCTTCTGGTTCTTTCTTCTTCTCTTCTTTCGGCTGATCAAACTGAACAGTTACAACGTTAACTTGACCGTTTGTAAAGTTTCCATTCGGATCAGCTTGAAGCCCAGCAGCTGTGCCGATTGCTTCTTTGAAAGTAGTCATATCTATTTTTCGTTTTACTAACGTATCGTTGTCTACCCATACTACAACATTTGTTTTCGTTAATTCTGGGTGTTTCTTAATTGTTTCAACTGTTTTATCTATTTCATAGTTTTCAATTTTGTTACCATTTTTATTATCATAGACGATTTTACCATTTTGATTATTGTTCGTACCGTAGTTTGGTACTTCGCCGTTCGCTGTAATACCAGCGCCTTGTTTCGTCTCTGCTCCTTCTTGTGCAGTAGAGCTCTCTTCTTGCTCTTGTTTACTACGAAGTACACCTTTATCACCATATTTTTCTGACTGGCGTGTAACTTCATCATAGTTTACAGATACTTTCGTATTCACTTTATATTCATTCGGTTTAAACATCGTCATTAATGTTGCATCAATATCTTGCTTTAATTTACCTTCAATTTGTTGTTGCATCTCTACTTCTTTTTCATAAGAAGAAGAACTAGTAGAATGCGCTTCATCTGCTCCTTTTGAGATGACACCCTTTTTACTATCAATCACACTTACTTCTTCTGCTTTCACGCCAGGAACTGCTGCACTAATCATTTGCTGTATACCCGCAACTTGATCAGCAGTTAATAATTGGCCACGCTTCACACCAACCGTAATCGCAGCTGTTCCTTTTGCTTTTTCCTCATCAAAAATTGTCTCTTTTTCAGGTAATGTAATTTGAACATTCGCCGTTTCAACTGTCGCAAAGTTTCTTACAATATCTTGCTCCAATTGCTTTTTCGTACCGACAATTTGCTTCATTTTTTTATCTTGCTCACTTGAACCGAGCGAGCTTTCTAATAAAATTTCCTCACCGCTTTTAGAATTAAACGGTAAGCCCATCCCATTCATTTCTTTTCGAACCCATGGAGCATCATTTTTTTGCACACGAATCGATCCATCGGCCGCTAACTGATAATCGACACCTAACTTTGATAATTCTGCTGTAATCTCTTGCTTATCTGTATCATTTAAATTTTGATATACAACAACATATTTATCTGGCAAGGTGAAGTATAAAAGTGCTCCTGTTACAATCGCTAAAAGCGCAGCACCGATTACTAACTTATGCCACGTTTTTAACGATTGGATAACATTTTTCATCTTTTCCATTTAAACACACCCGTCCACTTTCCTAAATTTGCATATTAATTAGTGACTTATAATTTTCAATAAGATTATCACGTACGAGGGCAGCCGTTTTCATTTGAGACTCAGCCTTCTTCTGCTGAATTAAAACGTCATGCGTTTCTCCTACCCCTTTAGTTAGTAAATCATATACTGCTGTTTGCGCATTGTTTTGTGTTTGATTCATATCTTCCAATAAATCGATAAACTTTTTCCCTTCAACTACTGATGTTTGAGAATTTTTCGGTGCACCAATTGACTGAATTGCTCCAAATGGTTGCGTATTTAACATTGGTTGGATTTTCATATTACTATATTCCCCCTTATCCTCGGCCAATTTCTAAATCTTTATCAAGCATTTTTTTATTCGCATTTAATACACTTGTATTTGCTTCGTACATTTTTTGGGCAACCATTACATTCGTCATTTCAGCAGTCACATCAATATTTGGATAACGTACATATCCTTCTTCATTTGCATGCGGATGTGTTGGATCATACACTAAGTTTTCAGTTTTATCTGCTTCAATACTTTTTATTTTTACCCCATTAGTAGGAGACCCATCTAACATATTTGCAAAACTATTGTTTGATTCTAGCACTACACTACGACGCTCATATAAATTTGCCCCCGGAGCCGCCGTTGTATTTGCATTTACAATATTATTTGAAGTAACTTCCATCCACTTTCTCGCTGTCGTTAGTCCTGAGCCACTTGCATTAATTGCCTGAAACATCGTTGTCTCTCCTTCTACTTTTAACGTCCGCGTGCCGCTTGGTTAATTGCATATTGTGTATTAATCGCGTTAATTGAAATACCGTATAACTGATTTGCTTTCATTAAATCTAGCATTTCTGTCGTTACATCCACACTATTTCCATCTTTATTCGTTTGCATTGATTTTGTTTGAATCTTTGCATATGTATTTTTCGTATTTACTGTCGGTAAGTGCATTTCATTCGTTTGATATAAATCTGGATTGCCCTTTAAGTCTGCAGCATTGTTCTTATATAATGCACTACTTTTATTCATTTGCTCAGCAAATGTTACATCTTGCGCTTTATAGCCGGGTGTATTCGCATTTGCAATATTACTAGAAACAGTATTTCGTTTCGTCACTAAATAATTCATATAATGGCCTACATCACTCACTAAATCTGGCATATTCCACACCCTTTCTTTTTTTACTTAATGATCCACTGATGGAAGTTTCACTTCATTATTTATTTTCTTATATGTGTTTATTAAAATATTAACAATCATGTACCCTTACATATTTTATTCCATTTTTCCATTGTTGTCTTTAGAAAAATACAAAAATATAAAAAAGAATACAAAAAAACTGTATACACGCAATAATCTATGAAATATTTCAATCTATGATTTACAAACTAAAGTTCATTTTCACATTATTTAGATTACTACTATTTTTCATTACAGTCATAAAATGAAACCTCAATCAGCGGAAATCTTTATTTAAATAAAGGAATGGATCCCCTCTTAAAAGGGGAATCCGTTTCTAAACTCTAGCACTAAAATTTACCGTAAAATGAATTAGCTTTCATGCGCCCATCATTTGTCATAATCATTTCTTCCAAAATCTTTTGCTTATCTCGAATATGTTGTGCCGCCTTAATAATGAATGGGCTTACTTCTGCTGCAACTTGCGCACGCGTTTCCTCATCCAATGTCATCATCCAGCGATTTAACATTTCACTCTTCTCAGCAAACTCTTCATCTGACACTTGTAATTCACCGATTTCATTAAAACAGCCGACAAACGTCCGATAAATATCATTGTTCATTTTCAAGTGCTCCGCGGTAACCGTCTATTAAATCTTGTAACACTTTTACAATCGCATCAATGTCTTTTGCTTCACGTGTTACTTTCATTGTTTGAATTTGAATGCTAATCCAATCGTATAAGCCATATAAACTATCATATAAATCTTTCGTAATTTCAGGATTTAATTGAAGCTTTAATTCTTCAAAAATACGTTCTAACTTTTCAAGAAGTGCATCTCCTTCTTGTAGTTTAAAAGCATGTAGCAGTTCTTCTAAATTACGAAACTCTACAATACATCTTTCATAAATAAAAATTGTATTTTTAATTGGATTACTCGTCATAATATCATTTTGCATATAACGTTGCCATGCTTGCATACAATCACTTCCTTACCTTTCATTAATCATCACTTTTTTGTTTTGTCATTGCTTTAATTGTTTTTAATTGGCTATCTAGCGCCGCTAATGTACTCTCTAGTTTTTGATACTTCTTCACAATTTCATCTTGTTTTTGCAAGTTTTGCGTCTCAATATCTTTAATCTTTTTATCTAAATCACTTACACGTGAGTCAATGCTTTTTACTCTCTCTCCGACTACACCTTTATCACCAAATAACTTATCAAGTGGCTCTTCCATCATTTTTCCTAAACCGTTAGAACTAAAGAAAAACTGCTTCGCTGCATCCGGTTTTTCTTTTAACGCTTTCGTTAATGCTTCGTCATTAACTTCCATCGTTCCATCTTGTTTTAATTGAATACCAAATGAGAATAAGTAATTACCATCTTGTGAAAATGTTACAACATTGTTCATAGCTTGACGCACACTTTGCATAATAGCTTGCCCTTGGAACGCCCCGCCTTTTCCAGCAAAGATATCTACTGTTGAAACAGCCTTATTATAATCCGCAACCATTTTTTTAATAACATTTGCTGCGTCTGTTACGTTTGAGTCACTTACTGTGAATTTTAGATCTATCCCTTTTGCTTTTGGTTCTGTTGTTGTACCTGCATCTGGTGTTCCTTCTACTTTCGGCTCAGTTACTTTCAATAATTCAATTTTCACACCTGGAAGAGCTTCAACTGTATTGGTAGAACTTTTACCTTTAATACCATTAATCGTATATTCGGCATTTTGCGCTTCATTAATTACATTAACCGCTACGCCATCCTTACTAGCTAACCCTATATCTTGAAACAATGTAGATGTATTGTCCTTAAAATTAATTACTCCATCTTCTCCCTCTTTTTTTGAGGTCATGAAAATTTTATTCCCAAGTGTATAAGCTGATACGCCGTAATCTCCATCATTAATTTTATTAATTAAATCTTTATATGTCATATCAGGTGTTACTTTTAATTCTTTACCACCTAGTTTTAATGTTTCATCTCTATTAAGCTTTGCATCTACATCAATTTCTTTAGAAGCTATTTGATGACGCTGCGCAAGCTGTGTAATCGTCATATTAAAAGTTCCGGCAATCGCGCCACCATCAGCTTTTACATTAATATAACCGTCTTGTGATGTTGTTACCTTTTTCTCATTTCCTTTAAAAGCCGCTAAGTTTTTAAAAGTTTGTGTAAAAGAGCTAAATTCTGATTTTAAACTTGTATATAATAGTTTATCTTGTGAAAGTTGGCTCTTTTCATTAGCATAAGGCGTCTTTCTCATTTCTAACGCTTGCATTTCTAATTCTACAAAGTTAGATGTATCGATCATATTATTTCCGAGGTTCCATATTTGTTGTCTACCACCGATACCCGTTAATGTTCCTGCCATAATTTCTCACTCCTTATAGATTACATGTAGTCTAAAATACTCGTTTTACTCATCGTGCTAACCGCTTTAAGCGTCGCTTCATACGTCGCATTAATATACGCCAAGTCAGAAATCGCTACCGCTAAATCAACATCTTCAATTTCTTTACGATTTTCTTGAAGTGCTAGATTTTGTTCACTTAAAATCGTTTTAAACGTCTCCATTGTATTCATTGTTGAACCAACTTCAGTTGTACGGTTAATGATGCCATCTAAGTTTTTCTTATTTTCTCCTAATAACGGTTGTAACGCTTTTTGGTCCCCGTTTTGCATCGCTTCACTCATCTGTTTTAATGTTTTTATAACAGGGGATAATAACGCTTCGCCGTTACGAAATGCTTTTAATTCATAACCGTCATTTAGTTGCCAGTTCACATCATTTTGTCCACCTTGATACGTACCATCTTCTGTAAATGGTGGCTTTTCCGCACTATCACCACCAAAAATATAACGACCTTGCTCTTTCGTATTCGCTAAATATACGACCTGTTTTAAAATTTGATCTATCTCTGCACCGATGGCCTTCAATTCTTTTTCACTATTCGTTCCATTTAACGCCTGAACTGTTAATTGATCTGCTCTCGTTAAAGATTTGAAAACACCTTGTAAAGTATTTTCAGTTTGTGTTAATACATTTTTCGAATCCGCTAAATCTTTTTGCATTTGTTCAATATTCGCCAATGAATGTTGAATCGCAAATGATTTACTTGCTGCAAGTGGATCTTCACTCATAAGAAGGTTTTTCTTCCCTGAAGTTACTTGATTTCGGTGATATTGTTGTTGCACATTCAAATCCATTAACTGATTCTTTGCCCAGCTTGCATTTTGAAATGTAGATACTCTCATTTCTATCTCCTCCTTTATCTATTTCAAATTAATTTGAAGAAGAAACCAGAATTATTTCCGGCTCCCTCCTTACCTAACTTATCCCTCTACCGCCCCGTATCTCTGGTCTCACACCGATAGGTCCACTATTAGGTACTGACCGCTTCTACACTCTGCTGGCTCTCTCTTCAAACATAAAAGGAAAGGGTTTTGTTTTTACCTCTCATTATCGAATAATCGAAAATAGACTATCAAACACTTCATTCATAGTTGTAATAGCTTTAGAGTTTGCAACGAAATATTTTTGGAAGGCCATTAAATTAACCATTTCCTCTTCCATATTAACGCCTTCAACACCCATCTTTTCTTGCTGAATCCCCTCTAATAAATCTCCATGAATTTTTTGATAAGCATTCACTGCACTTTTATCAGATGCAACACCAACTACGAATTGATCTAATGCTTGTTTATAAGAAAGACCTTCTTTATAATTCCCATCTGTAATTGCTGCTAGTTTATTTGCCGTTTCAGCTGATATTTTCATTTTCGAAACATCTTTTGCAAATTCAGGGTTTAATTTCATATCTTTCGCTTGATCTCCAACGAAGAACTCTTTCCCCATTACTGTGTTCACTTCATTCTTTACAGAACTCATTAGTTCTTCAAGGTTTTTCTTATAACTAGCAATCTTCGCTTTCGTATCGATCGCTGATTGGATTGCTCCACTCGTTAAAGGAATTTCCGAACCGTAAATTTCAGCAGTCATTGGTTCTTTTTCTTTATTTAATTGAAGTGGATATGTATCTTGTCCATTTACTGTTAAAACACCATTCATTCTAACACTCGCGATATTAGGATTCATAGATTCATAAGACACTTCTATATTTGCATACTTAGACATTTCTGTAATGATACGATCACGTTCATCTAAAAGTTGATTCGGCACTTGTGTACCTGCTTGTCCAATTTTTTTATTCGCTTCCGCTAAACTACCAGCAAGACGATTAAATTCATTGACATGCGCTTCAATATCTTCTGTCGTTTGTGCTTCTGCTGTATCTAAGCTTTTTGCCAAACGATTTATTTGACTTGTAAACTTCCCAGTTTCAGAAATTAATGTATCGTAGTAATTTGGTTGTTCTGGATTTTTTGCGACTTCACGAAAGGCATTAAAGAAGCCATCCATTAAACTAGATAATGAATTCTTTCCTGTCGTTCCAACCATAGATTCTACACGTGATAAAGTCGAATTCATGTAGTTATAGTATGAGAGTTGGGATAATTGATCGTTAAACTGTTTCGTCTTCACTTCATCTGTAATACGGTCAACACCTAACGTTTGTACACCGTAACCTATTTTTTGTTCCGGTGAATAGCCCTGACTTGCTCCAGCCGATCCGTAATTCACCATTTGACGCACATAACCAGGCGTATGAATGTTTGATAAATTTTGTTTCGTCGTTTGTAATCCCATTTGTGCCGCTAACAAACCCGATAGCGGCGTATTATAATCAGACAGTCTCATAATGTTTCACTTCCCCTTTACAATAGTTCGTTCATAAAGATTTGTGAATTATTGTTTCGTTCTAAATTATATTCGGAAACGGAATCCACAATACTTTCTGTAGTTTTTAATAGTACGTTTAAGTAATATTGATTTTTCAAAAGAATCATTTTTACATTCTCTTCTAATCCAGCTACATTTTTTTGTAATTCTTCCATTTTTTCAATTTCTTCGTTAGAAAAATGCAAAAATAATGCACTTACACGAAAAGATTCGATTCCCTTTTCTTTACAAAACTGAACAACCATTTCTTCAAATGAACTTGATAACTTTTTTAAACCATCAATGTACTGCAATTGCTCTACTTGCAATTTTTGAACTGCATTTACATTTTTATGTTTCAAATTCTCATATATTTGTTCTCCAAGCGTTTGAATGTTTTCATATGCTTTTTGAATAATAACGAGCTTTTCATATAATTGTATGTACATATCGTTTCCTTCCCTTTTACAATACTAAATTTACAATTAAACCGTGGATTTCTCCAATCTGATTTAACATTTCTAAATGTCCCGTTTTCGTATTAATTAAATTCATAACATCTTCTAACTCATTTAATCCCATTTCCGCCTGTTTCACAATCGTCATTTTCTGTGAATAGCCATAACGTGGATGGCGCGACATGACATCTTTATATTGCAATACATTATCTACGTAAAAATTCAAAAATGATTTTACTGTATTTTTGTATTCCATTACATTATCAAGCGTTAATTCCATTTCAATTTTCTCTTTAATTTCTCCAATGTTATCGACAAATGCTTCCATTTGTTCTAACAATTTATCTTTTTTTGGATCTGCATGCAAATTATCCGAAAATGCAAGTCCTGTCCTGACATTTGCTTCTTTCGGCATTTGAGTAGCAGGCGGTATATGCGATAAAATTGGATTATGCGAGATCGAACGCAGCATATATATCACCTATTTATTTTTTTATTTCTTCCTAAACTTAATCGTAAAATCCAGTTATTTATAATTATACTCTGAACACTAATATTTTGCAGTTATTTTTTATAAAAGATATGTTACAATTTAGCATGAGGTGGCACAAATCTATGAATATTTTTCTTTGTGGTTCAAATCAATTAACAGCATTAGATCAGGAAGAAATAAAAAAATTTTTAACTGACTATGCTCACAAACATAAAATTTACATATTATGTTATAAATCTATTGAAAATGAGGTACTTCGTTTTTTCGTCGAAAACGAACGACTCGCTCAAAATTTATGCCTTTACACGCTACAACCGTTACAAGCAGTAACAGATGAATTTCAAGAAATCGTTGATTATTTAAAAAAACACGGAGCCGAGTATGTCGCTTTTGATCATCCTTCCGACTCCATTTACCGATCAGATTATATGTTTTTTGTAAAACAAATAATCGAAGATACCGATTTAGTTCTCTGTTTTTATAATGGGGACAAGCATACATCTGTCATTCCCGTTGACGTTGCAAAAGAAGCAGGAATTGATGCTGTTATTTATGATTTACCAGGTTTACATGAAAAACAGATGAAAAAAAACTTTGAACAAAAAATCCGTATGATGTAAAGGGGGAGGCACAATATCGTTATTGTGCCTATTATAAATATGATAATTGAACAAGATTATGATCATTTTATCGCGAGTTTTAAACAACAATTCAATATGGATATCGCTTCATATAAACAAGATAGAATGCGTCGTAGAATCGATGCTTTTATTTCGAGAAAGGGCTTTGAGAACTACACTAGTTTTCTAAGCAATTTACGTACCGATCAAAAGTTATTTTTAAGTTTTATTGACTATATTACAATTAACGTTTCAGAGTTTTTTAGAAATAAAGAACGTTGGCAAACGTTAGAGACGAAAGCACTACCAAAATTACTCGAGCAAAATAACGGAAAATTAAAAGTATGGAGTGCCGCTTGCGCTGCCGGTGAAGAACCATATACACTCTCTTTAATTTTATCGAAGCACCTAGCTCCATATCGTTTTGAAATACAAGCAACAGATCTTGATTTTCACATTTTAGAAACTGCAAAACGCGGTCAATATACAGAACGTTCTTTAAAAGAATTACCTGCCGATTTAAAAGAGCGTCATTTCACAAAAGAGAATGATATATATTCATTACACCAAAACATTAAGCAAAACGTGACGTTCAAGCAGCATGACCTGTTAATGCAGTCGTTCGATACAAATTACGATTTAATCATTTGTCGCAACGTAATGATATACTTTACTGAAGAAGCAAGGGTAAAACTTTATGAAAAGTTTAGTCGTGCTTTACGAAAAGGCGGCGTATTATTTGTTGGTAGTACTGAACAAATTTTAACACCTGAACGTTATAATCTTCAGCGCTTCGATACATTCTTCTACGAAAAAATATAAAAGAGGTCGTCACAATGTAAAGTGACGACCTTTTTATATAACTCGAATTAAAATAATAGCAACAATCCATACAAAGAGAAAAAGAAACGTCATAGACCATTTATGTTCTTGCATCGTATGTTTCAAAGCCTGTGATAATTGTGTCATATTCATTTCTGCAAGTGCTCTCCATACGCTTACATCCCGCTCTTTAGCAGTGCGATCTGTAACGCTAATTAAAATGGTTTCGTTAGACAATTTCGTTATATATGCAGTAATAACCGTTACCATTAAATTTATATTCCCTTCTGACGAATCACTTTCCACTCTAGAAAGGAGTGCACTTACATCTAATAACGGAATATGTACCTTTCTACCAAATGATAGTTGTACTTCTGCGAAATCATACGTTCCATCTAACAAAGGAAGTTCTTTTATATGCGCTTGCTTAACAAGTCCTTGCAAGCTTCTCATTACTTGTTCAAATATTTTATCTGTTTGCTTTCCTTCTCCAGATAACGTATGTAGCTTTTTAAAGAGTTGCAGTACTGTATCCATCTCTTTAGAAAGCATTTCCTTCATAACCTTTCCATCACCTAAACTTGCAAGTAAAATCCCTATTTCATTATTTTTCGTAATAATTTTAGAATGTCCAGTAAACACTAAATTACTACGCTTTCGTTCTTTCTGAATTTCATGTTCCGAAATAGCTGCAGGCTGTTTTAATGGTTGTAGCGTCTTATCTTCAATTGTCGTACGTTTAATTTCCATTTAAGCGCCTCCACTACTATGTAATACTTAGCCCCATTCTTTATTACTCTTTAAAACTAAAAATAGTACGAATAAACCTGACATGATAGCAAATACATTAGAAGCTTGTATTCCCTGTTCACTTTTTGCTTCTTTCTTCTCTTCTGGCTCTTCTTTTTTCTCTTTCTTTTTCGAAATGACTTGATTGTTATTATCTTTATCTTTTTGAGCCTTCGTTTTATTTACTTCCTTGTTGTCTGTGAGAGGCTCTTTTATAACATAAGTAATTTTTTCTTTCTCTTTCAATGGTTCTTTTATAAAATTGTTTACTTTCTCTTCTTTTTTTGGAATTTGAACAACTGGCGGTTTTTCTTCTGGAAGCGGGATTTCCACTTTCAAGTCTTCCTGCTTCTCAGTTTCTTTCTTATCTTCTAATTTATTTTCTAATTTATCTTTATTCTCTCGTTCTTCTATCTTTTTATCCTCTTCTGTTTTTTGCTCCAAAACAGAAACGACATACTCACTTGCTTCAATCAGTTTATTTCCAGCCGCATCTACTACCTCTACAAGTAGTCCGTATGTCCCACTTGGCAACGCATCCGTTATTTCAAATACTTTTTGCCATTCCATGTCGCGCTTATTGTAATCTAATAAAAATGTAATCTCTTTATTTTCTTTTCCTTTTAATGTAACACGAACTTCTTTCACGACTGATTCTACGTCTGTTGCCTTCACTCTTACACGTATAGAATCGCCTTGTTTTCGTTCGATTACGTTCCCCTTCGCCTCGTCGATAGTAACCTTATGCAACTTCGGCATCTCTTTATCTATTGTTGGCGTTTCATTATTTATACGAATGAGCGGGACTTTCACTTCATTTTCTAAGAGCTCTTCTTTCTCATTTTCTTTTAAACTTTGAATGAGCTGAAGGTTCCAATCACCTTGCAAATCAAAAGTCTCGACCTTGTAGTTAGCAATCCATCGCTTCGTTTCTTCTTCATACTTAAACGATAGCATTCTTTCTTGTTCATACTGATCGCCGTTTTTTGGCAAGCGCAAAATACCTTTTATACTTTGAACATTTTTCTCTTTCGGCTCTACAATAACCAGCACTTCTTCGCCAACTTTTAATTCCGGCTTATTTACTGTAATAACCCCTTGATCCGTCTCTATCTTTTTTTCGGTTCCTTGTTTATTTTTTGCTTCTTGTTGTTCCTCTTTATCTTGCTTCATTTCCACTTGTTCTAGCTGTTCTTGAACTTCCTTATTCTCTTCTGGCACATTCACTTCATTTATATTTTGTTCTGGCACATTTTGCTCTTCCGCTTTACTTTGTAGCGGGAAGAGCAAGCACACATGTATGCATAACCAGCTCATTAGAAAAAACTTTACGTTTTTCATCTACTAGCTCAAACTCCTATTTCAACGACTTATAGCGATTTCGTCACTTTTACTCCGAAAAATCCATCTACATTTACAAGTTCACCATACGCCACCAATACATCATTTACATAAATACGAATTGGTTCGTCAATATCTTCATCTAGCACAACCGCTTCATTCTCTTGTAAACTTAAAATATCTTGAATTGTTTTCACTGTGCTTCCAAATATAAATTTCACGTTCATTTCTACATTTTGTAGGATGGATGTGTCCATGTATACTGGTTCCATCTGTTTTACTTCTTTAAATTCAATAGGTTGCACAACAGGTTCTACAACTTTTTCTTCTTCAATTTCTTCCGTAACAATCTCTTCTTCTTCCACCATTGGATATAGAAGTCGTCTTACCATTTCTTTCGCTTCTGAAATCGGTAAAATTTGATACATTTTCGATTGAAGCAGGTCGCCAATTTCAAGGTTGAACGTAATTTGAACGAGTTCGTCCACTTTCATTGACTCTCCCAAATATTCCATTTCTTCTTTTAACGTTACGAATTTAACATTTGGTGGCGTCATGTCCATTTTTTCTTGAAACATTTCTGACATCGCCGTCGCAGCATGCCCCATCATTTGGTTCATGATTTCTTTAATACCGCTCAGTTCTAATTCACTAAGCTCCTTCTCCGGATCAACTTCACCTGTTCCCATCATCATTAAATCTACCATTGTTAAAGCGACATCTTTCGTAAATACGAATACATTCTCATTCTTTAGTCCTTCAACAAAATCAACATTTAAAATAACAAACGGGACTGGTACTCCGTCATAATGACGAACATTGATTGATTCTACATTGGGCGTACTAATTGTAACTGGCTGATTTAATAGTGTTGACAATACTGTTGAAGCTGAACCAATTGAAATATTTGCAATTTCACCAAGGACATCTTTCTCTTCTTGCGTTAAGTGCTCTTTTCCAACTTGTTCTTCTACAATCTCAGTTTCCACTACTTCTGCTGGCTCGTCTTGCTCTTCTACTTCACCAGATAATTGCATTAATTTATTTATCATTTGTTTCGCATGTTCAACTGAAACAATTTGCACAAGTTTAGAGTTTACAAGATTATCTATCTTTAAATCAAACGATACTTTAACAATCGTTTGATTCCCATCGATTTCCGAGATTTTCTCCATTTCTTCTGATAACTTTACAACTTTAATTGTCGGCGGAGACATATCTACTGTATCTTGGAAGAATTCAGACATAGATGTAGCTGCGAACCCCATCATTTGATTCATCGCTTCTTGTACAGCACTTAGCTCTAATTCACCAAGTTCTTTTCCGTCCTCCACTTCACCTGTTCCCATCATCATTAAATCAGCAATGGATAATGCAACATCTTGCTTAAGGACAAGAAGGTTTTCCATATCTAATCCTTTTGTAAAATGAATGTTTAATACAACGTGTGGAACTTCGACGTCGCTTGAATCATATAAATCTACCAATTCGATGCGAGGAGCAGTAATGCTTACTTGCCTATTTAAGATTGTTGATAATACAGTCGAAGCTGAACCAAATGATATATTTGCAATTTCGCCAAGAATATCGCATTCTTGAGGCGTTAAATGCTCATTTTCTTTTTCTAGCACAATTGTGCTCGTATCCCCTTTTGTGTGTTGCTCAGGCATTTTCTCTGCCTCCTCATTTCTGTTTTTCTATCAAATGATATAAACTCTCATTTTATTTTAACAAACTTATTATATAAAACGTTAATATGTATTTATTCCCATTTTTAGATTAGTAACGATTAACCAAAAAGCTCCCCAATTGTATACAAGTGGGGAGCTTTCCTTCATTCCTATTATAAACCTTCTGGGTTTAAAATGAGGACCACTCGTCCATCACCGAGAATTGTCGCACCAGAGAAATAATTAGAACTCTCTGCAAAGAAGTCACCTAATGACTTTAAGACTATTTCTCTTTGACCGATAATTGTGTTTACAATAAGTCCATAGCTGCGATGTGTATTACGAACAATTAACACAGGAACCATTTGACCATCATATGACGCAAACGCCTCATCTGCTGTTTTCTCACCAAATACCGTACTTAAATGCTTCACTTCAATAATTTGATTACGGTAATTTAACACATCTTTTCCTTGTATGGATTGGATGTCTTCTCTCTTGATTCGAATTGCTTCAACAATATTACCAAGAGGTAAAGCATAACGTTTATCATTCGTTTGAACAAGCATAGATTGTATAATAGACAACGTTAATGGAAGTTCAATTCTAAATGTACTTCCCTTTCCTTCTTCAGAATCAATAATTAAATGTCCACCTAAACTATGGATTGTATGTTTCACTACATCCAATCCAACGCCGCGTCCAGACAGGTCTGATACAACTTCAGCTGTACTAAATCCTGGTTGGAAGATCAAATCAAATATTTCACGGTCTGTTAATTTATTTGCTTCAGATTCTGTTACAACACCATTTTTAATCGCTTTTTCTAATACTTTCCCTTTATGAATTCCATTTCCATCATCCGTAATTTGAATTACGACATGATTTCCACTATGGAACGCTTCTAATTTAATCGTACCTGTCTCATTTTTACCTGCATCACGACGTTGTTCAACAGTTTCAACCCCATGATCAATTGCATTACGAATTAAATGAACAAGCGGATCACCGATTTCATCAATAACAATTTTATCGACTTCAGTATCTTCACCTGTAATTTGTAAATCGATTTTTTTCCCTAAATCTTTCGCTAACATACGTACCATACGCGGGAAACGATTAAAGACTGTTTCAATCGGCACCATACGCATGTTTAGAAGTACATTTTGAATATCTTTTGAAATATCGCCTAATCGATTTAAATGCTCAATTAATTCTTTGTTTTGAATTGCTTGTGCCAATTCATCTATACGACCACGCTCAATTACACTTTCTTCAAACATGTTCATTAATCTTTCGATTTTTTCTAATTGAACACGTATGGAACGATTTTCCACTTTACCATTTTTCGTTTTTGCAGCGCTTTTAGCTGGTGTAGCATTAGTAGATTGTTTAGATACTTCTTTAGTTGATTCCACATGCGTAGCCGCTTGTGAAACTTCTTGTATGGCTTCTTGTGTAGCCAATTTTCCCGAAACTACTTCTTTTGATATATGTGCTTGCTTCACTTCTACTTTCTCAATTTCAGAAACATGAAGCACTACTTGTTTTAATTCTTCTTCACTTTGATCAGTATCCATAAATACTGTGAACTCAAATCCGAAAGCATCTGCTTCAATTTCTTCAATACTTGGAACTGTTCTTTGTACATTACCTACATTTTGCAGCGCTTCAATACACATAATGGCACGTACTGCTTTTAAAATAGCTTGTTGCTCAACAGTTATATGCACTTCATGTGAAGCTTCATCATCGTTATTTATAGTTTCTTGTTCTATATGTTCAGTAGGAATTTCTATATTGCCATTCAATAATGCTTCTAATTTCTGTTTCGTTGCAACTACATCAATATTGCCCATTCCACCTTGCTGCACATCTGCAACCATCTTCTCTAAATTATCAATGCACTCAAAAATCACATCAATAATTTCCGCATTTACAACTATATTCCCATGACGAATTTCATCTAAAACGTTTTCCATTTTATGCGTTAAATCCGCCATTTCCGTAAATTCCATACTCGCTGACATACCTTTAAATGTATGGGCTGAGCGGAATATTTCTCCCACAACATCCATATCAGTGGGATTTTGTTCTAAAGTTAGCACATTTTCATTTAACGATTGTAAATGTTCTTCTGATTCCTCAAAAAATATATTTAATAGATCTGTTTGCATTTTAATCCCCTACCTGTCTAACAAACATTTCATTTATGTATAACAATTTAGTGTTTTAAAGCAAGAAAAAAGGGGGCCACACGCATATCCGCTATCAATGTTTAGATTCCTTGTGGCACCCCTTCTATATTAGCTGTTTGCTACTTTTGTTAACGCTTCGATTACACGATCTGCTTGGAATGGCTTTACAATAAAGTCTTTTGCTCCACCCTTAATTGCATCTAATACCATACCTTGTTGTCCCATTGCAGAACAAATGACAACTTTTGCACTTGAATCAATTTTAATAATTTCTTTTAATGCTTCAAGTCCGTCCATTTCTGGCATAGTAATATCTAATGTAACAATATCAGGTTGAAGTTCTTTATACTTTTGAATTGCCTCCACTCCATTTTCCGCTTCTCCGATTACTTCAAATTCAGAATTACTTTTTAATAAGTTTTTAATCATCGTTCGCATGAACATCGCATCGTCTACAACTAAAATTTTATGTGCCATTCTTTTTGATTCTCTCCTTCTATGTATAAATATATCTTAATATTTCACCTTATCATTCTCACTCATTATACAAAATAAAATGATAAAATTTAATATTTTTTTAAAAGAATTTTCGTATTTTTATTATTTTATTATTAAAATGATAATATACTATTCTTTTATGTAAATGACAACGCGACGGTTTTTCTCCCAATTTTGCGGTGAATCATTTGGTACAACTGGCTTTGTGTCTGCATATCCTACCGCAGCTAGCCTTTTATCATCCACATTATACACTTCGATTAAGTGGTGAATCATATTTGCTGCTCTTGCTGAAGACAACTCCCAGTTAGAAGGGAATTTGTCATTATGAATAGGTCTACTATCTGTATGACCTTCTACAACAATGGGATTTGGTACCGATTGGAAAAACCCAACTAATTGACTTATTATCTCTTTCGCTTCTGGTTTAACGTTCGCGTCACCCGTATCAAATATTAAATTATCTACTATAACGACGCTTACTCCCGTATCCTCTCGATATACATTCACTTGACTAATCCCGTTATTATCTACATATGCTTTTAACTTCTTATATAATTCATCCATTCTTTTTTTCGAGATCATTTTTTCATCATTTTTTTCATGAGAAATATCTGGTATTGTATTTTCCATTACTTTTGCATCTACTTGCTCCGTATCACTAAACTTTTCAAGCATCTTTGACAATTTTACTGCATCCTGCTTTGAAGTAGCAACTAGTAATACAAAGAAAGTTAATAATAACATCGTTAAATCTGTAAAAGTCGTCATCCAACGAGGCGATCCCTTTTGCGGTCGTTTCAACATAACCATACCACTCCTTGCAATATTAGGCTGCTCGTTTTACTTTTTTTATCTTTGTTTCGTATACATACGTATCGAGTTTTAACTTTAATTTAGACGGAATTTGTCCACGATACAATTCTGAAATCGCTTCAATAACAAACTTCTTCTCTGTATATAAATCCTCAATACCACGATACACTTTTTCAGCAAGAGGGATTGCAATCATATTTGCAAGTACTGATCCATACAATGTCGTTAACATTGCAACTGCCATCCCTGTACCAATTTGCGACGTGTCTTGCAAGTTTTGAAGCATAATGATAAGACCAATTAAAGTCCCTATCATACCCCAAGCGGGAGCGAAATCACCAATTTTATCTAATAATGTCGCTCCCTTTCTTAACTCATACACTTCCGTTTCAACATCTTTCATTAACACTTCTTTTAATTCCTCTTCATCGTAACCACTTAACATTAATCGAATTCCTTTTTGAATAAAAGGATTGTCTACTTGCTCTCCATCAACTTCTAAAGAAAGTAAACCGTGTTTTTTAGATTTTTTCGAAAAATCAACAAACAAATCCGTTAACTGTTCTAAATCTTCTTCTTTTCTATGTAAAACAGTAAAAATACTTTTCGTATATTTTTTTATTTCTCCAAATCGATATGCCACAACAATTGTCGCTGTTGTTCCCCCTATAACAATTAAAATAGATGAAACATCTAAAAAGTTTTTAAAAGCTTTTATTCCACCGCCGCCAAGCATAATTGCTGCTATTACAATAGCAAAACCTACTATTATGCCCACTGGGCTAGAAATATCAAACTTCCTTTTTTTTCTTTCTGGTCTAGCAAACACTTGATTTTCGTCTCCCATATTCCTGCCCTTCCCTTTTCATTTTTATAAAACATTTTTTTATTTTAATAATGCGTTTTCACATATAATAAGTATTATACGCTCATCATCTATTTATCGCAATATACTCATGAAATTGACACATTTCATTTCCATATTAGAATTATAGTATGGAAATATGAGGAGGATCACGATGGAACATAACATTTTACAAGTCATTGCACTAGCAGAAAAACTAAAATATGAAATGCGACATAGCTGGCTTTCTAACGGACGTCAAGAAAGCGTTGCTGAACATACGTGGCGCATGTCTCTAATGGCCATTTTAGTTGAACCTTATTTAGATCAA
Organism: Bacillus sp. BD59S; assembly: GCF_007363175.1. Classification (NCBI taxonomy): domain Bacteria; kingdom Bacillati; phylum Bacillota; class Bacilli; order Caryophanales; family Bacillaceae; genus Bacillus; species Bacillus sp. BD59S. The sequence continues at coordinate 1,503,679 of NZ_CP034686.1, read as the reverse complement.
AAAGTAAATATCGAAAAATTACTTAAAATGGTGATTATTCACGATCTAGTCGAAGCAGAAGCTGGTGACATTCCTGCTTTTGATACAATGAATAGTCATGAATTACAATTACAAAAACAAATAAATGAACAAGAAGCAATTTTAAATATTAAACGAACATTAAAAGGTTCTCTCGGCGAGGAATTATATGATTTATGGATGGAGTTTGAAGCGAAAGAAACGTACGAAGCAAAAGTTGCTAACGCACTTGATAAGCTTGAGGTAAAAATTCAGCATAACGAAGCTGATATTGATACGTGGCTGCCAATTGAGCATAAAATGACATTCCAAGTAGCAAAGCATACAAACTTTGATTCTTTCCTATCTAAATTACAAAAAATCATTGAGCAAGATGGTGAAAAAAAATTATTAGCTGCCGGCATTGACGTTGAAGCCTGCAAGCAATAATGAAATAAGACACTCAGTACGAGTGTCTTATTTCATTATTGTTGATACAGCCTGCTTGTAAATAAGTTGTTGTTTTCCATCAACTAACATTAAAACGGTAAATTTGTCTATTGCAACAACTTCCCCTACTATTCTAACGCCACTCTTTAAAAAAATTGTAACAATACCTTTTTCTTCTTTTATTTGTTTATATAGCTCTTCTTGTAAATGTTCCAAATATATCTCTCTCCTCTTTGTTGAATATCTTAATATAAAAAACTACAAATTATTTATTTATGTACTTTATCTTTCACATTCATAAACTTATTAATAAGTATATCTAAATCTCGGCTAAATAACAAAACTTTATCATGATCCAATCCATGTCTAGCAACAAGTTGAATTAGCTCTTTCTTTTTAGTTTCTATTTTATTTTGTAGTTGTCCCATCTCCATCTCTTCACTAAAACTCCCTTTTCCCATAATATTACTTGTAAAATTATAGTACAAATCCTCTCATAAAAAAATATAAAAATGGTTTTTTTTACAATTTTTATATTTTTTATGAACAAATCGCGAAATATATAACGATTTCTTCACATACCCCTAGCTCCATATACAATCAAAATGACCATACAGGCGTTTGTCTAATTAAAAAAGAGACTGGCTCCTTTTCCATACGAAAAACATACTGTATACAGTAGTCCATGAATTATATAGATTAACTTACTCAAAAGGAGGAAAACATATGAGTTATGGTGGAAGTTGCGCTGGTTTCGGCGGTGGATTTGCTTTGCTTATCGTACTATTCATCCTTCTAATCATCATCGGATGTAGCTGTTGGGGTGGCGGCGGATACGGATACTAATATATCCTATCCTTAACAAATGAACGAAAAACTATAAGAAAACAGCTCATATTTGAGCTGTTTTTTCATACTTTCGTATGAATTTATGTCCCTCCTTTTTCTGATTTCAACTCATAAAAAAATGTTTACTATGAAATAAGAAATATTTTTACTTAGGAGGATTACAATGATTAAAGGTCTTTACGAAGCACATTTACCTGTCCGCAACTTAGAGGTATCAATATCTTTTTATGAATCACTTGGACTGAAATTATATAAAAGAGGAGATGATATTGCTTTCTTTTGGATTAAAGAAAATGAAAGTTGGCTCGGTCTTTGGGAAGGTACAGAATACAAAGTAAATTATCATCCCTCTTTACGACACATCGCCTTTCAAGTAAGCTTACATGATTTAGAACATGCGATACATTGGCTAAACCAAAAAGGCATTTCAGCACGAAAAGATTTTGGAATGGAGCCAATTGAACCGATTGTTTTTCCTGAATTAGCGCATGCCGCCGTATACTTTAACGATCCTGACGGAAATAGTTTAGAATTGATTGCACATTTACCTGTCGGACTCCCTACAGAGGAGAAAGTGTATTTAAGTGAGTGGAAAAAACAAGTTCAAGCATCATTATTACATAAGGATTAATCTTTTATGTCAGTTTCTTATTCCGCGCTTCTTAAAACAAATACTAACTTCAAAAAACTATTTTATGGGCAAACATTAAGTGTGCTTGGAGATTGGTTTCATACAGTAGCTTTATTAACATTCGTCTATAGCATAACGGAATCTCCGTTTATGATCGCACTTACTTTTATAAGTAAAGGTTTACCACAGCTCCTTCTTAGTCCATTCATAGGCGGAATTGTAGACCGTTTTTCTAAAAAGAATATTATGATTTTTACCGATATTACACGGGGAATTCTAGTCCTTACATACTTATTCGCCAGCTATAAAATTGAAATTATTTTCATTACTAATATATGTTTATCTGTACTTTCTTGCTTATTTGAGCCGGCTAAACAAGCAACCTTAAAAAACATCGTACATCAAAATCATTTCGTAACTGCTAATTCTCTTTCTAGTACAATGAATGGTTTTATGTCTATTATGGGGGCTTCTTTAGGCGGGATAATTGCACAGTCTTTACATATTGAGTTCGCTTTTTTAGTAAATAGCCTTTCCTACTTTGTTTCAGCCTATTTTATTTATAGTATGAGTATCCCTGCTCATATTAATTTTAATAAGAAAAAAGCATTTTTGACTGATATAAAAGATGGATATACATACATATTACAAACAAAAATCATTTTAACATTAATTCTTGTCGGCGTTTCATGGGGGATTATTGGTGGCGCTTATCAGCTATTTCTAACGATCTATGCCGAAAAAATTTTCCACACGAACATTGGGATTTTATATACGGTTCAAGGGGCTGGGCTTATGATAGGAAGCCTTCTCGTTAATCTTTACATATCCAGCAATAAAGAAAAAATGAAAAAAGCATTTGGTTGGGCCTACTTCCTACAAGGCTTTTTCTTTCTTGGATTCATTCTATCCGATCAACTTATTTTCGGTATCATTACATTACTCTGTATGCGTATAGCAGGGGGAATCATCGTTCCACTTGATACGGCATTACTTCAAACTTACACGCACGAAAGTATGATTGGTAAAGTTTTTTCCTTTCATTACTCAATTTACGGTTCACTTATACAGTTCTCTATGTTCATTACAGGATGGCTATTAGAAATCCTTTCTCCTCAAATAATTGGTAGTTTTCTAGCTACATGCTGTATATTTGTAAGTTTTATATGGCTTTACCTGTTTTATCGCGGGAAACTTAATGAAGAATCTACTATTACTTAATAGCATGTTTATGTACATGCTATTTTTATTTATGTCGAAAAACAGAGGAAAAAGGCGATTTATTTTTCTTACGTTCTAATTTTTTAGAATGTACAATAAATTTAGATTATAAGAAAGGAGATGTAATAATGTTTGAAGATAGACTTACTATTTCAGCTGAGCAGCAGAAGCTTATTTCCAATGCAACCCGCATTCAAATTCTTCACCTTTTAAAAGACGAAGCACTCACTGCAAAGCAAGTAGCTACTAAACTAAATAAATCTGCTGGTAGCGTACATTATCACGTTCAAATTTTATATGATGGAGGGTTACTTGAATTAGTAGACACGAAGGAAAAAAGAGGGATTATTGAAAAATATTATAAAGCAAAAGCTGCTCATTTCTATATTGAAGAAAGCGGCACAGAGGGAACGAATACAGGCAGTCATATTATTTCTCATTTGTTTTTAACTCCAGAGGAATTACAACAGCTTACTTGGGAGGTTACACAAGTTTTATTACGCTGGGAAAACAAAACCGCTCGTCAATCAAACTCCGAAGAGGAATACGCTATTTCCTGCAGGATAAAAAAACAATGAAAGAAAGGTCCAGCTGCTCATGAAAAATAAATTATTATTATTGTCGGGAACAGGGATTTCTCGTTTAGGTGATTTTATGTATCTAATCGCCCTAAACTTACTGGTATTAAATAGTACAAACTCCCCTGCTGCTGTAGCAGGATTATGGATTGTTGGCCCAATTGCCACCGTTGTTACAAAAATATGGTCTGGTAGCATAGTAGATCGATTAAACAAACGCTCTATTATGCTCATCACAGATATCATTCGAGCAGCTCTCATTGGCTGTATTCCACTATTTGATTCTATTTGGGCCATTTATATTTTTATCTTTTTAACTCGCATTGCTACATCATTTTTCGATCCAGCTTCATTTTCTTATAAAACAATGCTTATACCTGCTGAAGAACGCGCTCAATTCAACGCTTGGAGTAGCTTTTGTACAAGCGGGGCTTTTATTATCGGTCCAGCTCTTGCTGGAATACTTCTCACCACGTACTCAGCAGCCTTTGTAATTTACTGCAACTCACTTTCATTTCTTCTTTCTACCATTCTTATTTACTTCTTGCCAAACATTACATTACAAACAAAGCAAAACGAAGAAGTTACAAATACTTTCGTACAAACATTACGAAGTGATTGGAAACAAGTTTTTTCGTTCGCTCGAACGGAAACGTACATTATTCTCATATTCGTTTTATTTCAAGCGACTATGCTTGTCGCTATGGCACTTGATTCACAAGAAGTTGTTTTTACAAGACAAGTACTGTTTTTAACCGATATAGAATACAGCATGCTTGTTAGTATAACTGGCGCTGCTTACGTTTCCGGTTCATTTCTCGTCTCTCTCTTTTCCAAACGTTTACCAATTCAATATTGTATCGGATTAGGGACAATTTTCACAGCAATAGGCTATGTAATTTTCGCCTTTTCAAATTCATTTATAGTCGCGGCAGGCGGTTTCATTTTACTTGGCATTTCTTCATCATTTGCTGGTACTGGCTTTATCACATTTTATCAAAATAACATCCCTATACATATGATCGGACGTATTGATAGCGTGTTTGATTCAATAAAAAGTTTCATCCAAATCTTTTTCATTTTAGCAATTGGGGCGTCCGCACAATTTCTTTCTGTTCAAATGACTGTAATAAGTAGCTCGTTACTCATCCTTTTCCTTTCCTGTTTATTAGCAATCCGAGTAATGACGCCTTCACGAGAAAAATATTTTAAGGCTACAGGATCATCATTGGAATATTAACCGCAACATAACAAGCGGCGATTTGCTAGGTAGTAAGCCCTCACTGATTAAAGTTTTACTTTATATTAAAATATTAATGAAATTTGATTATGTAGGAGGGCTTTTTTGAATACTATATTCATGTTCATTTGTATTATATTAGTAGCTTCTATTTTACAAACGAGTACCGGTTTTGGCTTTTCTATTATGGCAACACCTTTCTTACTCATGTTATTTCTACCACAAGAAGCTATACAAATAAATATCATTTTATCATTCATTATTTCTATATCACTCATTTGGAAAATAAGAATGGACATTGATTGTATTCTACTGAAAAGATTAATTGTCGGAAGTATAGTTGGTGTTCCTTTTGGTATTTTCATTTTCGTTTCCATTAACATCAACACGTTTAAATTAGCAATTAGCATCCTGCTCTTACTATTAACGTTGATGCTAATCTGTAACTTTAAGATTCAATCAACAAAATCTAGAGATTTCTTAGTGGGAGGATTATCCGGTCTTTTAACGACAAGTATCGGTATGCCGGGACCACCTCTGTTACTGTACTTTACAGGAACTGATACAAAAAAAGAGAAGCTGAGAGCAACTACTTTAGCTTTTTATCTATTTATATATTTCATTAGTCTACTAACGCAAATACTCTTTACTGGCACAAACAAGACAATTTGGGAATCAAGTTTTTACGCTATTCCAATCGTATTTCTAGGTTTGTATATAGGTCAAATTATTTTCAAATGGCTTAATCAACAGATTTTTAAAATATTTACGTACATCCTTTTAAGTTGCACGGGCATATATCTTCTTATTGAAAGTTTGCATTCGTTATAGTAGGTGCTTTAGTTTGTGTCATAACGGATAAGTTTTCAATATTTTTAAACGTAATAACAATAAAAAGCGGCTATTATGCCGCTTTTTATTTTCACTTAAACTAACGTTTCATCACAAATCTCTGTTACATTTTTAAAATATTGCAAGTTCTCCTTCGCTTCAGCTTCATTAAATAAATTGAGTTGCTTCATTATTTCAGTAGCAAATTCAACATATGCAGACCCTACTGCTGTTATGATTTTCCCATCAACAGTTACATCTTTGTTTTGTTTATATTCCCATTCATGTAAATGTGCTAATTGTTTTTCATCTGATGTTAATGATGTTGAGAATTTCTTCTTATTCAGCACTCCTGCTGCATGTAATAAAGATGTTCCTGCACAAATACCCGCTATCCATTTATTTTGCTTATGTAATTTGTTCACAATAGATAACAATTGTTCATTTTCTAAATGAACAAAAATATGTCCGCCTGGTACGATAAACACTTCATAGTCCTCTATTTTAATTTGCTTGATAGAGACATGTGGTTGACACAAAAAACCGCCTTCTCCTGTAACTTTTTTGCCGTCTACTGTTGCTGTTATTATTTCAAATTGCTTACTTATCAAAAATAAACTCGCTATATTCACTTCAAATTCTGCAAATCCATCAAACAAAAAAATTAAAGCTTTTTTCATATTATCTCCTCCCCCTATACTTATTCGAAGACAATTACATTTCTCCTCCAAAAAAGGCAAACCTGCATCACAGGTTTGCCCCTTTGCTCACTTCTTATTAAATCCTTTTTCACTTAAAAACTCTTTCATATGCATTCTTTTTTCTTTAGACATAAATGAACTCATTGATTCCGTCCATGTTACGTTTTTTTGATTTGATGATCTTTCTTTATAATACGCGCTCATCGTTTCATCATATTCGTTTAATAATTCATCATATTTCTTTTCATCATATCCATTTTCATGAAGGATAGCTGTTACTGGTAAACGTGGTTTCACTCCATGATCCTCATCTGGTACACCGACTGTCATTCCGAATACAGGATATACTTTATCCGGTAAATGAAGCAATTCACTCACTTCTCTCGGATTATTACGAATTCCACCAATATAGCAAATACCGTATCCTAACGATTCTGCTGCTAGCGCTAAGTTTTGCGCAAAAAGTGAAGCATCTACTGTCGCAACGATAAAATCTTCTACTCCTTCATGCTTTATCTCGGTACCATGTTTTTCACATGCCATTTCAAGTCGTTTTAAATCTGCACAACAAACAAAAAACGCTGCACAGTCTTTCACGTGACGATTTCCGGATAACTCTGCTAGTTTAGCCTTTAATTCCTGGTCTGTTACATATATAACAGAATACGCCTGTACAAAATGTGAGGACGCCGCATGCTGAGCAGCTTGCACCATTCTTTCTATTACCTCTTTTGAAATTGATTCTTCTTTATATTTACGAACTGAAACGTGTTGCTCCATTTTATGTATGATCTCATTCATGAAAAACACTCCTTTTTTCTCTTCATAATGAAAAATTAACATATCTTTTTCAATATTCACAACTTATAAGCACAAAAAGAGCAATTCTTTTTGAATTGCTCTTTTTAAAACGTCTATTAGTACGGTAAATGAAATTATACCGACAGATGTACATCAGATTATTTCTTATCTTATTACGCCGCTTTCAAAACTTTAATACCTTTTACGATATTCCAAATAAAGTAGTAAATTCCTACAAGAATGAACACTGCATATGTGATCATCATTCCAATTCCAGCACCTTCAGATTGATTGAATCCTAAACCGTATATTCCTGATATCGCTAATCCTCCAAATAAAATTGCGTACGGGAAAATATGTGACCAAAATGCTTTTTTCGCGTGGTATTTCACTTCATCCTCCGCAACGAAGTACACGATTATTGGTAGTAAAAATGGTGCAAAAAAGATACTAAAGTAACATAGGGAAGATAATATATTATTTCCTTTCATCCGATTCACCTCTAAGTAGTTTTTGTTATCTTCATTATGTCAGGAATCCATTTTAGAAACTATCGCTTTACCTTTCATTAAGGTGACATATTTGTAAGATTCTCCTCAAAAGATCCCGCCTAGAATGCTAGGCGGGATCACTTTCACTATATTCGATTCATAAACCAATATTGCGTAATGGCTAAATACTCACGTATATTCGATGGAATAACAATTCGCTGCGGTGTTTCGGCCGGAAGACCTTCTAATTGTAACCCTTGCTTAGCTGCTATTTTTTTCGCTCTAAACATGTGGAAATCGTTTGTTACGATCATTCCTTTTTTCATATTGTCCGGAATTAAAGGTTTTGAGAATTTAATATTTTCATCTGTACTCGTTGACTTATCTTCCATGATAATGCGATCTTCTGCAATTTTTAATTTCATTAATTCATTTTTCATTGCTAATGCTTCTGAAATATCTTCCCCTTTTCCTTTCCCTCCAGATACTATAGCAATTGTTTTCTCATGCGATTGTAAATACTCAGCTGCTTTATCAATACGATATTGCAATGAGTACGATGGTTTCGTTCCGTTGACTTTCGAGCCTAATACAATGATGTAATCCGCATCGTAGGTCGCTTTCATATGTCCATGCTTATATATGTAATATTGTAAAAATCCCACATAAACGGCGCAAACCATTATAATTGCTATTATATAATTAATTATTTTCTTCTTTCTCATATCCATATTCTCCTATGTTCTTTGCTTCTTTCATGATAATATCCATTTATTTGTTTGTATACAGACAAATTCCAATTCAACCTAATTTATCCTCTAGAAAGTAATATTTATATTCCTTTCGGGAACAGTAAGTACAACTTTGCACGAAGGAGTGTCCCTATTGCTTCTCTTTTTATGTAACGTATCGTTCTTTTTTATTTTATTCTTACTATCGCTTAAGATGCTCGGTAAATCTGCTTTAGCACAACTAACTCCTCATGATTTTGGTGCTATTATCTTTTTATCTTATTTAGCTTTTCAAGCCATACCAGTCTCTGGTGCTTTGCAAGCTTTTCTCGGTATGATCGTTATTACATGTTTACATTTAATTCTTACAAAATTAAGCTTATTCAACAAACTAAACCGTTTCATTCTCGGTCACCCTATTATTTTAATTAAACATGGTGACATTATTTTTGAGAACTTACAAAAAAGTAGATATCCCATTGCTGAATTACTTTCTAACCTTCGCGTTGCAGGATACCCGAGTGTTCATGAAATTGAATACGCTATTTTAGAAGCAAATGGAGCCATTAGCATTTTACCAAAGCGTGAACTTGTACCATTAACTCCGAAAGATTTGAACATAGATGTTAAGTATGCCGGATTACCAATTGCTCTTATCGTTGATTCACAAATTCAATACGATAACTTAAAGTTAATTCATAAGGACGAAAGGTGGTTATATAAAGAGTTAAAAGAAAAAGGCATCACAAATATTAAAAACGTTGCCTTTGCATCTGTTCAAGAAACAGATGGATCTTTTGCAATTAGTCTAAAACAATAAAAAAATCCCCTTACTTGTTCAAGGGGATTTTCTTCATCATATTGCTTCTTTCTCGCCTGCCATGTTTAATGGCACAGGATGTTTCATACGATTCATCGTAAATACGATAATCGCTGTCAATACTTCAGCTACTGGCATAACGAGCCAAATTCCGTTTATCCCAAATAATTTCGGCATAATCCATAATAATGGAATAATAAATAGTAACCCTCGGCTCATTATAATAAGTACTGATTTTTTCGTTTGTCGCACTGATTGGAAGTACTCTCCATACACAATGTTATAACCTAAAAATACATATTGGATAAAGAACAAGCTAATACCTGTTAATGTTAACTCCAATAACTCTGGAGATTGAACATCAAATAGACCAATAATATATTTCCCGAAGAATAATCCGACAATTATTGCAACGCCTCCAAGTACAACTGCAATTTTCACTGCAAACTGCAATCCTTCACGCAATCTTTCTGATAAATTTGCACCGTAATGAAAACTAGCAATTGGTTGTAACGCTGCTCCAACGCCGAAGAATAATAGTAATGTCATCGCATGAATACTATTCACCATCGCATAAGAAGCAACTCCTACTTCTCCTGCATATTGAACGAATGCAATATTAAAACCAATCGTTACAATCGCTACTGTACTTTCTGCTGTAAAACTTGGAAAACCTATTATCATAATTTGTTTAACTGTATCCCATTCAAAATGGAATTTCGTCCATTTTAAAATACTACTTTTTCTAAAGAAGTGCGTTAATAATACAAGGAAACCAATCGCTGCCGAAAGAATAGTTGCTGAAGCAGCTCCTGTTACGCCCCATTTAAAGATGAAAATAAAGATATAGTCAAACACTATATTTAATACAGCTGTTACAACTAAACCTGCCATTGCTAAATTTGGATTTCCATCATTTCGTATAAATGTACTTAAAATATTTTCTAAAACATATATCATTCCAAATGTTAATAATACGTGTAAATAATCTAACGCATACGGTAAAATCACTTCATTTGCACCGAATAAGTATGCTAAATCCTCTATTCTCCATAAGCAAATAGCCGCTAAAACACCTACGATAACAACTGCTACCGTCATAGATTGAGTAAAAATAGACCTTGCTCTTTCAATTTTATTTTCACCTAATGCAATGGAATATAACGTTGCCCCGCCCATCCCAATCCATAATGAAATAGAGAAGAAAATTGAAAACGCTGGAATAGCCACGTTTACTCCTGCCAATCCAGTTGCTCCAACTCCCCGACTAATCATTACCGCATCAATTACAATATTAACCGACATTAATACCATTCCTAGAACAGCTGGTATTAAATAAGAAATAAATAAACTTTTAATTGGTTTTTCTCTTAATTTTTCTGTTGCTTCCATACTATTATGCTCCTTTTTCAACTCTCTGTTCACAGTTTAAACCTTCAAGTAACTTGAAGGTCAAGAGAGAATTAAAAATAGGTAACTGAATTATATGAATGAATGTAAATTTGTAATCAATTCAAAGGTTTTCATCTTATTTTTTTACTACAGGAATTTGAATTTCTGTTACTTGCTCCTCTGGATTTTCTGTTACAGACCAATCGATTAATCCAATCTCAATCGAATCTCCCTGTACTTCATAACCTTCTTTATCAATGTATGTAAGTAACTCCTTGTACGTTGCATCTGTTTCTTCATACGGTCCATGATGATAAGAACAAGCATATAAACCTTCTTTAATTTCATCTGAAGTATGCACTTCATACGGCATATAATCCAAAAGAATAAATACGCTACTATATGCTTGAAACTCCTTTTGCATTAATGCTTTTTTTGAAATTGTCACACCTATATCTCCTGAAAATAGACTATCATCCATTTGTCTCATATTTTTTTGCAACGAATGGATGTAGTACTCAAACATGTCATCCGTCGTATTTGGAGCAACTGCAATGGCTGTAATTTTTCGCCGCGGGATCTCTTTCATTACCATTTGTTTAGCTTTTGCTTTTGTTGCTTCCTTAATCAAATGAATTCTATGCTCCATTTTCGCCAAAGCATACTCAATTTCTCTTTGTTTTTTCAACATCATTTCTTGTTGTTTTTCCAACAAATTGAGTGCGTATGCTGGATTTCTTTCATCAATATATTTCTTAATTTCCTTTAATGGAATATTTAATTGGCGTAAAAACTTAATCGTATCTAATAGTGAAAATTGATCGATTGTGTAATAGCGATAATTTGTTTGTGGGTCCACAATGGACGGATGAAAAATTCCTTTTTCATCATAATAACGTAAAGTAGATTCCGCTATATTATGCATTTTTGCCATTTCTCCAATTGTAAAGCGTTTGTTTAATAACATCTTTTATTCCCTTCCATTTCTATTTATTTCATTATATGTTCATTCTATCTTCAAAACAAAAAAGAATTCCCTTAAGAGAATTCTTTTTATACATTATTACACCTCTATAATTATAGGAAGAATCATCGGTTTTCTTTTCGTACTCGTATATATATACTTCCCTAAAGCTTCTCTTACTTCTCTTTTCAAAATACCCCAGCTATTCACTTTCTCTTTCTTTATATTATTAATCGTAATAACAGCTAATTTATTTAATTCCTTCAAAAATTCTTCTGAATCACGAACATAGACGAATCCACGAGAAATAATATCAGGACCTGAAATTATTTCTCCATCCACTTTATTAAAAGTAATAACTATAACGAGCATTCCATCTTCTGAAAGTTGTTTTCGATCACGTAATAATGCATTTCCAACATCACCAATTCCTAATCCATCTACATATATATTTCCTGCTTGTATTTTTCTCGATTGAATTGCCACTTGATTACTTATATCTACAACATCTCCATTACGAACGATAAAGATATTTTCTTTTTCGACACCAATTGATTCCGCTAGCAAGCTATGGTGATGTAGCATTCTAAACTCTCCATGAATGGGGATAAAATATTTTGGCTTCATTAATGTGAGCATTAACTTTAATTCTTCTTGATATGCATGGCCAGATACATGGACTCCAGTAGAACTGCCTGATCCGTAAATCACTCTTGCCCCTAATGCAAATAAGTTATCGATAATTCGCGAAACATTACGTTCATTTCCTGGAATAGGAGTCGCAGCTATAATAACTGTATCTTCTGGTAAAACATCTACTTGCCTATAGTTTCCACTAGCTAAACGCGCTAAAGCTGCCATTGGTTCTCCTTGACTTCCTGTACAAAGTATTGCGACCTGCTTTGGATCTAAATTATTTACCTCATTTGCTTCAATTAGCATACCATCTGGAATATTTAGATACCCTTTCTCTAGAGCAACTTCTACTACATTTACCATACTTCTGCCGAGCAAAGCCAGTTTTCGATTTGTTTTTATACAAGCTTCAACTATTTGCTGAACACGATTCACATTAGAAGCAAAAGTAGAAATAATCACTTTCCTATTTGCTTTCATAAATATTTCCTCTATCCGTTCCCCTACCGACCTTTCTGATGGGGTAAATCCAGGTCGTTCTGCATTTGTACTTTCAGATAGTAAAGCTAATACACCTTCACTACCTATTTTAGCCATTTTATGAATATCAGGATGTTGATTATTAACTGGTGTTAAATCAAATTTAAAATCACCTGTATGTACTATAGTACCTTCTGGTGTATGAAAAACAATACCGAGGCAATCTGGAATACTATGATTCGTTTTAAAGAAAGTTGTCTTAATAGCACCGAAATCAATTTCTGATTCTGAATGAATAACGATTAATTCTGTATCATCTTGAAGGTTATGTTCCTTTAATTTAATTTCAATTAAACCTAACGTTAACTTCGTAGCATAGATTGGTACGTTTAGTTGTTTTAAAAAATATGGTATTCCGCCAATATGGTCTTCATGTCCATGCGTCACGACTAATCCGCGAATTTTTTCTTTATTTTCTTGTAAGTAGGTGACATCTGGAATGATTAAATCAATTCCTAATAAACTTTCATCTGGAAATTTTGATCCACAGTCAATAACGACAATATCATTTTCAAATTGAATAACATACATATTTTTCCCTATTTCATTTACTCCACCTAAAGCAACGATAGACAAGTTGTTTTTTAATGACTTCAAATGATAAGTCCTCCCTTTCACATTTATAATTCGTGAAATAGCATTTAGGCTTTATTATTTGTAATGAAAAAGGACTTCATACCATTTCATACATATATAAATTCACACGCTACTCTTATATGTATATCCCCAATTACACAGTCTCTCTCTAAAAAAGCCCCCATTTTTTCATTGATTTTTTGTAAAATCTATTATATATTAATTACAGGTTCAAATTACGAGTTCAAAAGAACTTGTAATAAGACCTTTTGTTTAATGGGTTTTACATATTTTCATTAGGCAAATTCCGAGAAATCGTATGATAAAAATAAAAATGATAAGGAGAGGATCCGATGGAATTCGAATTTTTCTTTCAAATTGCACTTATTTTATTAAGTACAAAGCTTGCTGGTGATCTTAGTGTTAGATTAGGTCAACCTTCTGTACTAGGTAAATTAATTGTCGGTATCGTTATCGGTCCAGCTGTATTAGGTTGGATTGAAAATTCAGAGCTTCTAACACAATTAAGTAATGTCGGTGTTATTCTTTTAATGTTTATGGCAGGACTTGAAACAGACTTAGAAGAATTAAACGCAAATCGTAATTCTTCTTTAGCTGTTGCACTTGGAGGTATCATTCTTCCATTCGTAGGTGGTTACGTTTCTGGTCTTGTTATGGGAATGGAACAAGGGAATGCTGTATTTTTAGGATTACTTCTATGTGCGACAAGTGTTAGTATTTCCGTACAAACACTTCGCGATTTAGGAAAGATGAAAACACGTGAAAGTACAACTATGCTGGGCGCAGCTGTATTTGATGACATTCTTGTCGTTATTTTATTAGCATTTGCAATGAGCTTCTTAGGTACAGACGATGTTAACTTAACAATGATTATCTTGAAGAAAGTTGTATTCTTCGCTTCTATTATTTTAATCGGCTGGAAAGGTGTTCCTGCGATTATGCGCTGGTTATCACCACTACGCGTATCTGAGTCTATCGTGAGCGCGGCTCTTATCATCTGTTTCTCATTCGCATATTTCGGCGAATTATTAGGAATTGCTGGTATTATCGGTGCTTTCGCAGCTGGTATCGCTATTTCTCAAACGAATTACAAACATGAAGTAGAAAAAAAAGTAGAACCAATCGCTTATGCTATGTTCGTTCCAGTATTCTTCGTAAGTATCGGTATGAATATTACATTTGACGGTATTGGCGATCAAATTTGGTTCATCCTAGCATTAACAGTAATCGCTGTATTAACGAAACTAATCGGTTGTGGCTTAGGTGCACGAATGACTGGATTTGATGCTAAGTCTTCTGCAATTATCGGTTCTGGAATGGTTTCTCGTGGTGAAGTTGCACTTATCATCGCAGGAACAGGACTTTCTTCAGGTCTACTAGCACAAGATTACTTTACAGCTATCGTTATTGTCGTTATCTTAACTACAATGATTACACCACCAATGTTAAAATACACTTTTGGTGCAAAAGATAAAGCAATGAAAGCAAGTAAATAAGTTTCATATTAAAAAAAGAAATTACTATCTTATAAGATAGTAATCTCTTTTTTGTTTTGTCTTTAAACGATCTTGTTCTTTTTTAACCAGTTTTCAAAAATAGTTCGTGCTGGTTCATCATCCATATCATTACTAAATGCGTTCCATCGCTGTCTTCAACGTTCCAACAACAAAGGCAATTTCTTCACTTGAAATAACAAGTGGTGGCGCTAATGTTAAGACGTTATTATATCCTGCTGTTGTCATACCGTTTCGGCCTATTATTAACCCTTTTTCTTTACAAGCATTTACAACACTGACAATTTTGTCGTTATCAATTGGCTCCTTCGTCTCTTTATCGTTTACTAGTTCAATTCCAACTAGTAGACCTTTTCCTCTAATATTCCCAACAAGTGGATGCTCTCCGATTTCTTCTTTTAATTGCTCTAATAAAAGCGAGCCCATTTGTGCAGATCGCTCAATTAAATTTTCATTTTCCATAATTTCTAAGTTTTTAAGTGCTAGTGCACAAGCTGCAGGATTTCCACCAAATGTATTAATATGACGGAAGAATTCATATTCTCCCTTTCCTTTAAATGCTTCATATATTTCTTTTTTCACAGCTGTTGCTGATAATGGTAAATATGCACTCGTAATGCCTTTTGCCATTGTAATAATATCAGGCTTCACATCATAATTCATAAATCCAAATGCCTTTCCTGTACGTCCAAAACCGCAAATCACTTCATCGCTAATAAGCAGGGCACCGTGTTTTTGACACGTTTCATGAACAGCTTTCATATAGTCTTGTGGCGGCATTAAAATGCCTCCGCCTGTAATAATTGGTTCCATAATAAAAGCTGCAATCGTTTCACTTAGTTCCCATGTCATGACCCGATCTACTTCTTTTACACATTCTACATCATAAATGTTCTCTCTTTCTATTCCAGGCATACGATAACAATCTGGCGGCGTTACATGTAAAAATCCTGAAGCAAATGGCTCATATTGATATCTACGCTGTGCTTGTCCCGTCGCTGCCATCGTTGCCATTGTATTCCCATGATAGCCGCGGTAACGTGACATAAATTTATAACGATGTGGTTCACCTTTTTGCGCATAGTATTGTCTTGCTATTTTAAAAGCTGTTTCGTTCGCTTCCGAACCACTATTAGAGAAGAAAATAACATACTCTCCTCCAAGCCATTCATTTAATTTTTCTGCAAGCTTTATAGCCGGTTCATGTGATTGTGACATCGGAAAGTATGATAATGTTTGTAATTGTTTATAAGCTGCCTCTGCAAGCTCTTTTCTGCCATATCCACTATTCACACACCAAAGACCACTCATACCATCTAAATATCTTTTTCCTTGTATATCTTCAACCCAGCACCCTTCTGCTTTTGCCCCTACCATTGTACTATTTGGACTAAAGGGACGCATTCCGTGCCAAACATATTGCTCATCTTTTGCTAATAATTCATCAGTCTGTTTCGTTTTCATCATTTCTTCCACCTTCCATAACAACTTATTTTTCACAAAAGCTGCGCTGGTACCATGATGATTTAAATTTCTCCCTGCTTATTTTCATTCCACAAAATTAAGACAAATCCTACTTACAAAGCAGTATTATTTACAAGAAAATGACAAAAGAAAAAGGAGCTTTTCTTATCTATCGAAAAGCTCCTCTTTTTTAATGCGAAGACGCGTCACTAATACCATGCCCAGTATTAGATTTCACGAGAATTTCATCAAATTTCGCTGCATCTTCTTTCTTACTAGATAAAACAGTTCCTAAATACGCTGCAAGAAATCCGAGCGGAATCGAAATAATTCCAGGTGTCGTATATGGGAATATCGCTTCCCCAACAAATATAGCTTTTCCAGCTACAGGGTTCCATACATTTGGGCTTAACGCTACAAGAACAATAGCTGATACAAGACCAACAATCATACCAGAGATGGCACCTGTTGTATTGAAGCGCTTCCAATATATTGTGAATAATATAACTGGCAAGTTTGCACTCGCTGCAACTGCAAACGCTAACGAAACTAAAAATGCTACGTTCAACGTTTGAGCAAATAACGCTAGTATAATAGATAATACAGCTACTCCAATAGACGCATAACGAGCCATGGATACTTGCTCTTTTTCCGTTGATTTCCCCTTGCGGATAATTTCATTATAAAAATCATGCGCAAATGCTGATGCTGCTGTTAATACAAGGCCTGCCACTACAGCTAAAATTGTTGCAAAGGCAATTGCTGATACGAAAGCAAATAAGAAATCTCCGCCCAATGCTTTAGCTAATAAAGGTGCTGCCATATTACCAGCAGGGTTTGCTTTCATAATTGCTTCATTCCCTACGAATGCCGCCGCACCAAATCCTAAGAAAATTGTCATAATATAAAATGCGCCAATTAGCCAAGTAGCATATACTACAGATTGACGTGCTGTTTTTGCATCACGTACTGTAAAAAAGCGAACAAGAATATGTGGTAATCCTGCAGTACCAAGGACTAGTCCTAAATTTAAAGATAGCGTATCAAGACCATCCTTATACTTTACTCCTGGATTTAAAAACGAATCTTTTAAAGGTGTAGCAGTTTTCATTTGAGCGAACATCTCCGTCACACTAAAATTAAACTTTGCGAAAACGATAACAGAAATAATAAATGTACCAGCCATAAGTAATACAGCTTTAACAATTTGTACCCAGCTTGTCGCAGTCATTCCCCCAAAAATAACGTACACTGTCATTAATGTACCAACGATTAAAACTGATGTCGTATATTCAATCCCTAATAATAATTTAATAAGTGCACCCGCACCAACTAATTGTGCAATCATATAAAAAATCGAAATCGTCATCGTATTAAGCGCTGCAACTCCGCGAACTTTTTTCGCATCAAAACGCGCCGCAATCATATCTGCTAGCGTGTACTTCCCTAAATTTCTAAGTGGCTCTGCAACTAAGTATAATACAACTAAGTAAGCAACTAAGAAACCGATACTATAAAAGAATCCATCAAAACCAGTTAACGCGATCGCTCCGGCTATACCAAGAAAGGATGCAGCAGACATGTAATCTCCCGCAATGGCCAGACCATTTTGCCAACCAGTTAATCCCCCTCCAGCCGTATAAAACTCACTCGCATTTTTCGTTTTCTTCGATGCAAAATAAGTTATGACGAGTGTACCAAGTACGATGATTAAAAATAGTGCAAAAGCGGTTGTATTCAAAGTCAGCCCCTCCCCTTTTGCATATCTTGCAGAATTTTTCGGGAGATTTCATCAAAGGATTCTGCTTTTTTGCTATAAATCATACATAAAGCCCACGTCATGATAAATTGTGCAAAAGCAAATATCCACGCCCACGTAACATCACCAAATGCTGGTGTATTGAGTACCTTTGAATACGATGTTAAAATAGGTAACGCAATAAAAAAACTTAAAAAGAAAATACTCATCGGAACGATAAACTTCTTTTTCGTATTTAATAACAACTGAAATTCTTCTGACTGAACAACTTCTGTATAATTCACCTCTTTTTGCAACTTACGTGCTGACGTATCATCTCGTTTCATTCTCTAATCCCCTCTCTTACTAGAAATACAATTCCCCCTTGTATACCTAAAGACTAAATTTTATAAATATTCAGAAACTTATTTTCATTTTAGACAATCCATACATTCCTGCAAAGATTTTTCGATAGACATTTTTCGGCATTTTTCCCTAAGTTTTTAATATACTTTTTTAACATAAAATTTACGTGCCAGTGAAACTTTTATACTCATTAAAACAAAATAAAAAAGTAGTGCTTATCGCACCACTTCTGTTTTTTTCTCTTTTTCTAAATTACGAGCTGTTTCGCTTAATTCAACGTCTTTTCCATCTTTAAGCGTTCCAAATATGAAATCGAATACTGGATTTGAAACACCAAACCAAAACTTTTCATTTTTATAATGGTGTAATATATGCTGTTTTTTTAGCCACCTACCAAACTTAGTGACGGGACGAATTGGCTTATGTGCAATATAATGTTTCCATTCATAAACGAGAAGCATAATAATCATTCCGATTCCGAATGAAAGTGTAATGGTAACACTTTTGGTTATCACGTATGATATAAATAAATATATAGTAAAACTCGGTATACTAAACCATACAGGCAAAAATAAAAGTTTTAAATCATCTGGATATACGTGATGGTCATAATGCAACCTTCTTAACATTTTTAATAAAAATACGTTTTTAGGTGGCTTTAAGTGAAATAAAAATCGATGTGTCATATATTCGTTTAGCGTATAAAAAATAATCCCAAATAAACAAGCTAACAAACCGATCCATGTGAAAAATTGCATTTTTAAAATAATAATAAAAACAAATAAAATACTATACATAATAACGATATCATGTTGTAAAAAGAACTCTTTCCCCACCCTCTTCATCTTCCTTCCCCCTTTTCAAAAAAACAGTCGCAACAATATCGTTACGACTATTTCTTTTCTATATCTTATTCTATACGCTTTACAAATTTGCCTGTTGCTCTATTGTCGAGAAAAAATTGTTCGGTCCAAATATATTTTGCTTTGGAATAATATGTTCCACCGCAAACACTGTTACTTCTCCTCTTTGTACCTCTCCAATGATAAGTCCAAATATTTCATGATTTACAGCAAACGTTGGTTGCTTTGTTTGTAGTAATCTTGCTGCATTATGAAATACTGCTTCATATAGTGGATTTCTATCAATAATTTCTTTTCTGATTTTTGGTGCTAACGTAATAATGATTTCTTTTCCGTCAATAGTGGTTCGATACATAAAA
This sequence comes from Bacillus sp. BD59S, assembly GCF_007363175.1. Taxonomy (NCBI): domain Bacteria; kingdom Bacillati; phylum Bacillota; class Bacilli; order Caryophanales; family Bacillaceae; genus Bacillus; species Bacillus sp. BD59S. Next base: position 1,483,905 of record NZ_CP034686.1, on the reverse strand, counting down.
ATCTCCCCTTCAATCTTATGTGAACAACTGTAAAGCTTTGTATGCAAAATGGATAGAATATCCTACTAAAATAATACCTGCTCCGGCTGTTATATAGCCAAGTGCTTTTTGCTTTAATAAAGTTCTGCCAAAATGGACAGAAAAAGCAATATTTAAATTCCATAAAATAATGCCAACAATAATACAAAGACTGTACAAAAAGGCTTCTTGTTTCGTTACCTTCGTAAGCAATGAGCTAAGTGTACTTCCGTATATACCAAACCAAAAAACAAGATTTAGAGGATTGGATATCGCAATTAAAAAACCTGCCATAAACGATTGTTTAAGACCACCTACCTCTTCCTTTTTATATTCCATATTCGTGTGAGAAATTCCTTGTTTTACACTTTGAAATCCTAAATAAAATAATAAGAAAAACCCTGTGCAATACATAAAAGCTTGTACATATGTATACATAAACAGAGAAGATAAACCGAAATAAATGAGAAGCATAAACAAAATATCTGCAGTCATTCCACCAATTCCAACAACCCACGCATGCCAAAAACCTCGTTCAATTCCTCGTTTTAACATTTCAATATTAATCGGACCTACTGGCGCAGCTAATGAAATACCTAATACAATTTGTTGTATAATTGCTCCAAACATCACTCTATCCTTTCTACTTCCTTTACTATTAAGTAATGATGTAATGATTAAAAATAGACTAGCTTTCATCAAAATATTTACTACTAAAATACCCTTTTTTATCCAAAATATGCAAAAGAGCCATCTAGATGATGACTCTTACTTTTCTATCTTATGAAGAAAAGGACATTTTCCTTTTAACGGTTCTACATCGTCTCCTATAAAGTATTGTTTCCATTCACGATGATCCGGATCACCATAATGACTAATGTTAGGATGTTTCGGCAGCTGATCCCACTTTTCAACTCGCTCGCGGACCGTTTGTCTAGAATATGCTCCTTTAGGACGATCCCCTTCTAATCCATCAAATATAGTACGTGGCTGAAATCCAATAACGAGAGAATTTCCTAAATGCCTAGTTTTTCTTTGTTTATAAGCTGGTGCATTTCCAAATGCAAATATCGGTTCCCCGCCAAATGAAAATTCCCATAAGTAATGGTCTGGGTCTTCAGGAATTTGCTTTGGCCATGTTTCCTTATCGTTTTCATGTAAATATTGTAGTACTTTCCAAAAGTAATCACGGTAATATTCCAGTGATTGCTCCTCACATTCCGGTTCTACAAAAAGAAAAAATCCTCTTCTTACAATTGGACGCTCTTTCATTAACTCTAAAAAAGATAACATTGTATGTGGCAAATGACTCCAATCATTATGAGAGAGAAATGAATAACGAAGTTCATTCTTTTTTAAAGCTGTTAAGCCGAAATAACACGGAAAAGTTGGTTCTAGCACAACACTCGAAAAATTTTGAAATTCCTTTGCAACCCAATTCGGTATGTCGTTTCTCGTTCTCATTCCTTCATTATCTAATAAATAAGACTCATTCATTCTTTCACCTCATTATGTATAGCGTTCAATTAAGACTATTACATACTCGGCCTGTCCTATACCTATTAAAAAATTTGGCTAAAAAATTATTTAAAAATACAAAAAAATAAAATCGCTTACTTGACTAAATTCTCCCAATTCGTGTATATTTAAATTAATCATTTAGCAGAATATTCAAGATTATAGCATTTTTAGTTTATATTATCTTTTCAAATGAATTTCACTAAATGAAAAAACGTAAATGTTTTCTGGGAGGAATTGTAACATGCAAGGAAAAGTAAAATGGTTTAACAACGAAAAAGGTTTTGGATTTATCGAAATTGAAGGCGCTGACGATGTATTCGTACATTTCTCTGCTATTCAAGGCGAAGGCTACAAAGCTTTAGAAGAAGGTCAAGAAGTATCTTTCGATATCACTGAAGGAAACCGTGGACCTCAAGCTGCTAACGTAGTAAAACTTTAATCCAACATATGACAGGAGGTTACCTTACTTGGTAACCTCCTTTGTTATTCCTTTGTATATTTCCGTTTTCCAGAGCAAAAACTATGTGAAATGCGCACTATACAAAGGAGGAATTATTAATGGGATCAGAAGTAAATGATTTTGAAGAAGTGAAATTCCGTGTAGAAACAGCACAAAAAATGGTAGGATCAGCGACAATTTCAATGGATCCAGATACATTAGAGCATGCGACTACTGCTGTAGAAGCCGCTCGCTCTCAGCTTGAGATTATGAAATCTGTGGCAACAGATTTAGATGAGCCGTTTTTAATAAATGAGGAAAAGAAATTAAGCGAGTGCGAGCATCAATTAAATGAAGCGAAGCACTAAAAAACATCCAGAGAGTTTTCTCTGGATGTTTTTTCATGACAACTGTTCCCCATACTTTTTCAATGTTTCTCCAACTGTACATTGTCTTATACAAAAGGAATGAGCATAATACTTACTATTTGTTTTTCGATTATGTTCTCGCAAAAAACATCCTTCACAATACGTTTCTAATAAGTCATTTACCTCTGTAATGAGTTGCTTTTTATCCACCTTTGCACCCCTCTATTCGGTTATTTCTTTATGACTATCAATCACTGTTCCTTCTAATGCTTGCGTAGCTAATTGATGTGCTTCTTTATTTTGTTTTCTTGATATAGGCTCACATACAAGTTTTAATTTCATTTGCTTCGCCTTTTGCTCAATTTGGTCTAAATAATGATTTAAATGTTCATCATAACAAGGCCATTCTCCAGCCAATTGCTGCAGTACAACTTGAGAATCTCCGCGAAGCGTGACCGCTTCATACTTAATTCCTAATTCCTCGAGTATATTCATGCTATATAGTAATGATGCATATTCCGCTTCATTATTATCATATATGCCTTCTATATATGCATTACGGCGAATTCGGTATTGTTTATTCCCTTTTTTATAGTATACACATATACCTACTCCAGCTTCTTTCGTCTGAACATCATACCCCCCATCAAAATAAACGAGTATTTCTTGGGGTTCTTCCTCCACTTGTTTGCTCAGCTTCTTCATTTCCTTTAATGACCATTCTGCAGCCATTTCATCGTAAAATAATAATGCTTTCACTCTTCCTGTTTTCTCGAAATCCTCCGCAAATTGAAGTGCTTCTTCTATGTTCATATAATCTGTCGTTAATTCCGTCTGCAAACCGCGTTTTGTTTTATACAACCAATGAATTTTATATTTCATACTAGATTCCCCTTATGTAAGACTTCTTATATGTATCCAGCTAATGAAAGCCTCACTTTATTTTATTATATTTTATCAAGAGCTAAAGAATTATATTCAATATTATCACATGCAAAAAGAGCTATCCCTATAGGAATAGCTCTTTCATCTATTACATAAATCTTTCAAATTGTACTCGTTTATTAATCCAGTACATTACAGGCATACCAATTGCCATGACAACAAATTCACCGATTGCACATGTTAACCAAGTCAACATAAATGGTAAATCAAATGCAAGATGAAGTTCAATTGCAATCATAAACATTGTAATTGTGAAAATAACTGTATTAAAAATCATACGAGCCCAAACACCTTTAATAAATCGCATAGAAATAATTGTTGCAACTAATGCAAGAATAGATTGCCCTACTCCAAATACTAAATCGTAAGCGATCATAGGTGAGAAAAAGAGATTCGTTAAAAATACACCTAATACAATTCCGTAAATTGCTTTCTTATTAAATACAACGAGATGATTAAACATCTCTGAAATACGAAACTGTACATTCGTAAAGCCAAATGGCTGAATAAGCATAGAAACAGCAATATATAATGCCGCTAAAATACCATTACCGACTAAAGTTCTAATATTCATGACAAAATCTCCTTAGTTTTTTTACGTGGGATGGTTTCGAACCACGTTATTCGTTTTTTAAGCAACAAGATTATATTTTACGCGGTAGCCCCCCTTTCGTCAATAGATTCCTACCATGAACTACCCTTTTTCTTTTAGACAACGTATAATGAAATATATGAAAGATTTAGGAGGTTTTACTTCATGACTGCAACAATTCAAAATGAAAAAGTGGTCGTTACCATCTCTGACAAAGGTGCAGAATTACAAAGCGTTCGCTTAAAAGAAGACAATACAGAATACTTATGGCAAGGTGATGCTACTTATTGGGGACGCCGTGCACCAATTTTATTCCCTATCGTCGGCCGATTAGTAGATAATACATACTACGTAGACGGTAAAGCTTATTCTTTAACACAACACGGCTTTGCTCGGGATCTTACATTCTCTGTAAAAGAACAAAGTGAAACGAAAATCACTTATATCGTTACTAGTAATGAAGAAACATTAAAAAAATACCCATACGAATTCGAATTACTCGTTTCTTATGAGCTAGACGGACAAATCGTTCATGTAACATACGAAGTGAATAACCCTTCTTCAAAAGAGATGTTCTTCTCAATCGGCGCACATCCTGGTTTCAATTTCCCATTATTAGAGGGCGAATCATTTACAGATTACCATCTATCTTTTAATGGTTCAGAACGTTTAGAAACGAGCATATTAGAAGGGCCTTACCTTTCAAATACGAAGCAACTAATTGCTGAAAGTACGAATGAATTGCCACTTACATACGACCTATTTAAAAACGATGCACTTATTTTTGAAAATATGAATACGGATGAAATCTCCATCCGTTCTCATAAACATAATAAATTCGTAAAAGTAGAATTTGACGGATTCCCATTTGTCGGCGTATGGACACCAGGCGAGAATGCTCCTTTCTTATGTATCGAACCTTGGTATGGAATTGCTGATGAAGTAAATCCAGCAAAAGATTTCAAGGAAAAAAAAGGAATTCAATCTTTACAAGCGAATGAAACATTTACATGTCGTTATAGTATTACAATCGGCTAAGTTACTCTATCCCCTACTTCAAAGAAACATATAAGTAGGGGATCATCTTATCATTTGGAGGTTTCTCATTTTGATTGAAGTATATATTGATGGTGCATCAAAAGGAAATCCTGGTCCTTCTGGTGCAGGCGTATTTATTAAAGGGGTTCAACCCGCTGTACAATTATCATTACCCCTTGGGACAATGTCCAATCATGAAGCGGAATATCACGCTTTACTTGCGGCATTAAAATATTGCATGGAGCATAATTATAACATTGTCTCTTTTCGTACAGATTCACAACTTGTCGAGCGAGCTGTCGAAAAAGAATACGCAAAAAATAAAATGTTTGCACCACTATTAGAGGAAGCACTGCAGTACATAAAAAGTTTCGATCTCTTTTTTATTAAGTGGATTCCAAGTAGTCAAAATAAAGTTGCTGATGAATTAGCTAGAAAAGCTATCTTACAAAATTAACGGGGGTATGAGTGTGAAAAAAGATTGGATTGCTCCTCTTGCTTTATTATTTGTGTCTTTTATTTGGGGAGCTACATTTGTCGTCGTTCAAAATGCTATGTCTTTCGTCGGTCCATTTACATTTAATGGTATACGATTTTTATTCGCTGGAATCATTTTATTATTCGTTCAAATGATTTTCTCAAAAAAAACTTCCAAACAAGATATAAAACAGAGTAGCCTCGCTGGATTAACCGTTGGGTTCTTTTTATGCGTTGGCTATGTATTACAAACATTCGGCTTACTGTATACAACTTCTTCAAAAGCAGGTTTCTTAACAGGGCTTAGTATCGTTATGGTACCAATCTTGTCTTTTATCTTTTTAAAACAAAAAGCTACTATTTTTATCGTAATTGGCATTGCTGTAGCAACAGCGGGTTTATATTTATTAACAGCAGGTGATTCTTTTCAATTAAACATTGGAGATGTACTCGTTCTCGGTTGTGCAGTTGCTTTCGCTGCTCATATTCTCGTTAACGGCTTCTTCTCTAAGAAAATATCACCTTTATTGTTAAGCACATCGCAAGTATTAGCTGTCGGTATGTTTTCTTCTATTTGCGCCTTTTTGTTTGAAGATTGGGAAAAATTATTTTCAGTAGCACTATGGACGAATTCTTCCTTTTTATTTGCTCTATTTCTAACTTCCCTGTTCGCGACATCCATTGCTTTTTTCATTCAAACATCAGCACAAAAACATACGTCTCCAACGAGAGTAGCAATTATTTTCGCAATGGAGCCCGTTTTCGCTGCCTTAACAGGCGTTCTCGTTGCAAACGAACAACTTTCTATTTCCGCTATTATCGGATGCCTCTGTATTTTCCTAGGCATGGTTTTTGTTGAATTACCTTCTAAAACAAAAAAAGAAGCGCAGGCTGCGTGAAGTTACGCTTGTAACTTCCGCATAAAAGCCTTAGCGCTTTTTTTATCTGTAATCTCTTCTTCTTTCAATCGTTCTAATAACGCAACAAAATAACTGCCATCAAACTGCAATTGATGCTTAATTGTCGCTTCTATTGCTGCGTTTACAATGCCATCAGATGCACCCGTATATCCTTGTCCGAACATAATAAATCCTTGTGCTTCCTCTGATAATTTAAATCCTTTCGTATGTAAGAATGAAAGATAATCTTCTACTGTTTGCATGTTATTCCCACCTACTCAAAAATTCTCCACTTCCTATCATACATGTTTTTATACGCTATGAGAATGAAATTTCTTTGACAACTTTGTAAATCAATCGTCTACTTCGCTTATAAATGGAGGATTTCTTTACAATATGAAGGAATATGTACAGTGGAACTTATTCCATATTAAAGGGGAGACATGATGAAACAAGCACTATTAATTATCGATGCGCAGCAAGAATTAATGGATGGAAATGAACAAGAAAGTGAAGTTTTTCGTAAAAGCGAATTATTATCTACACTCAATACAGCCGTGCAGAAAGCAATCGATTCAAATGCCCTTATTGTTTTCGTAAGAGATATCGATGTTGCTTCTGGTAGCGGCGTAGGCTTTGAAGTACATAATGAAATTCAAGTACCTCAGTCTGCAATCCTTATTAATAAAGCAGCCACAAACGCATTCTATGGCACTTCTTTACTTGAACTTTTAAAAGAAGAAAAGATTAACCATATTGTTATCGGTGGATGTAAAACAGAGCATTGTATTGATACTGCTGTGAGGACTGCAACTGTACAAGGCTTTGATGTTACATTAATTAAAAACGGGCATTCCACAACTGATTCTGACGTATTGTCTGCAGAACAAATTATTGGTCACCACAATAAAACTTTACATGGGCATTATAACGTTGATCATTTTTCTATGGTGAGGGATATCGAGGAAGACCTCTTTCAGCCGACTCATGATCAATATCGTGATTAAATGAACTAAAAAAGAATCCTTACGTGAAAAGGATTCTTTTTTAGCCAAAAATTTGCGCTGCAATACTGTATAGTTCTCCATTTCTTTTCAATAATTGATCACTATTTTTCAACATAATGGGTGGTATATTCGCCCTTTTAAAACCAGCAATCTCTAACTCTTTCAGAAAATCGTCCTTTCCTTCTGTTACATCTATTCTTAATCTCCCATTATGTCCCCTTGCTAAAGCATGTACAATTCTCATTGCCATCGCATCATTTTTAGCAACAACCGGCCCTATTATTTTATTTTCTGGTGTTTGTATGCTTAAACCGTAACCTAATACATTTTGTTCCTTATCCTTTACAACGACACATTGTTCACTTTGCATAATTCTTTTCTTTAAAAACTCTTTTCTATTTGTTCCAAACGCATATTCATCTAATTTTATTATTTCTTCTAAATCACACTCCTCATAATTCATCATATAATCTTCATTTCTCATACAATAATTATACACATTGTACGAGTTACATATGTATTTAGAAACATAACTTACTGCTCTAAATCCCAATTTTTCATATAAAGGCTTTCCCTCGTCCGTAGCAATAAGCATAATAGGAGTTTGAGCCGATACGCTCTTCATGCATGCACTCGTTATCGCCTTTCCAATCCCTCTCCCCTTATAATCTGGATGTACAATTACCATTCCTATTGACGCTAACGCCTCTCCGTATAATATAATTGCAGCACTTGCAATCAGTTCTTTTCTTTCATTCCATACGCCATATACAATACCTGAGTGAAAAACCGTTTCAATTTCTTCTCTGTTATAATCCCAGCCAATATAAGAAGATAATACTACAATATCGCCAATTTGTTCTTCCCTAAGACGCTCTACTCTAATTTCTAATTTAACCATACTCTATCCCCTTATCTAGACATTTCATTTATTCTTCCCGAATCACCTTGTACATGTTTCCCTTTATCTGTTCCTATTTTGACCACGAATATGAGGTGACAACATTCCTATAAGAATTAAATACAATAGCAATAAAAAACATACTGATGCAACATTAACCATATAAAAAATAGTTCTATCGTTATTTTTAATATTCCTGCTAGTAGTAGTACTAGTCTTTATGTAGAATCTATTTTTCGATTGAAAACCATCTATCTTATGATTAAAATATTACTGCTTCAAATCTCGCTACAGATCCATCAATCACAGTAACCGTTACGAGTAACAAAAACATCGTCACCTTTGTTCCAGAAAATCCAGATCAAACACTTCCAAATTTTAATTGCTTCTTTGACGGTGAACGCTTCATACGGATTACTCCTCGAAATGTACGAAATTACCTTTGGACTTGGATTTGGCGGGATTAAATGAAACAAAAAGAGATTGTAGTTTGGTTGAAACTAAATTACAATCTCTTTTTCATTCTCTTTATCGTACTACTTAATAACTCGTCCAAGCATTTATAACCGAGCATCATCTCAAGTTAATTTAGTCGTAATAAGTTGGCCAGCCTCATTAATCGTTACTTTCCATTTCGCTCCACTAGCAGTCTTCATGACGATACCTTTACTTGCTTCTATTTCAATATCTCCAAACATTCTTCCGCCTGTTGTCGCTAACCAAGCATTTCCATTCTCCATAGAAGACCTCGCAAACATACGATTAATTCGAAAACGTTTATGGTCTTGAACGTAACCACTGAGTGTAATTCTTACTTTATATAGTTGACTCGCCTTCATATTCGATATAATTGTATCGCCTACATTTAATGGAACATCCGATGCAACAACCCAATTTCCAGTTGCACTTAATGCATACTCAATTTTAATTTTCTTCGGGCTCTCTCCCCACCCAAAATACATGCCAAAACAATTCAGCATTTGGATTGGATTTTTCGTAAAATCTAGTTCAATCACAACTGGATTACTATCTGGAACATCGATATAGTTTACACTTTGTTCATCTATTAAATTAAAACAATTTGCAAGATTCCCACCGTAAGGTAATTTCCCACTTGCTTGCTTAACAGTATACTTCTGCTGAGCATTTACTAATATATCATCTTGGTTCCCTATTAAATGTGGTTTATTTAACGTAATTGGCAACTGAACCCGAAGAGATTCTTCATAGGTAGACTTACAAACATTGTATTGTCCTTTATCGACAATCGTTGTGGAAAGTAAATTCGAAAAAAGATAGTTACGATGCGAATTAGAAGAAAATTCAATGACAATCGGTTCGCTACTCATCCGGTACGTATCCCAAATCATACAATCAAATGTATTATAGGCACCCGTACAACGAATTACTTTTTTCGTTTGCTGTCTACATTGTACTTGAATATCATGAAATGTATTGCCTGAACTTTCATTTGGCAAATCACTATTTCCATCTACTTCAATCCCATACTGACATCCATCAATAAATATAGATTGAAATACATTTGCGTTAATCCAGCAAGGTGTATTTATATCATCTATAAATTCTGTCTTTAAATGTATTGCAGTTTGAAAGTTTTTAATTTGAATAAAGTTAACTTGAAAAAAACTAATATAATCCCATGCTTTTTGACAATAAAAGTGTATAGCCTTTCCTTTATATGACGACGTTGCATTTAATATATTTATATTTGATATAAGAGAGTAATTAGGAACTTCTATTTGTTGTGAACCAGAAACATACATAACTGCAGATTGAAACAGTGGATTTATAACTTGAACTGTACCACCTGTTATAGACGCATTTTGTTGCAGTTCAAACGCATTAAAATCTCCATCAATTTGCAACGTAACAGTAGGATCAAGCTCTAATCTTACGTTTGATTTAATAACAATCGGCTTTACAATTTTGTACGTATTTACCCCTGTAATTCTAACCGTCGAAATTCGATTCGCTACACAATAATTTATAGCTTGCTGAATTGCTAATGAACTATCATTTCCCGAGTTTGGAACTGCTCCAAAACAATCAATATGAACGCTATTTTCTGGTGCACAATCTTCTTGGGAAGAAATATATTCTGACAAAATAAATTCACTCCTCATATTACCTTTTTCATATAATATGTGAGTTTTATCTTAAAAGTTTCTATAATAAAAAACAAACGACTTCTACAGTCATTTGTTTAATTCATATAAATCTTTCGTTTCTTCTATCATTTTCGTTAACGAGAAATATCTCTCTGCTTTCTCTCGTGCTTTCAGTCTAATACCATTCACCTTTTCTTCATTCTCTTTTAAGTCCTCAAGCGCACTTACGAACCTAAATTCGCAATATTCAGATATCAAAACACCTGATTCTCCATCTATTACCGCTTCATTTATTCCGCCGACATCTATTGAAATAATTGGTGTTCCTGTGGCCATCGCTTCAATTACCACCATCGGAAACACTTCACGAAAAGATAATAAAAGTAAGGCATCCATATTTCCTATAAATCTATGTGGTTCCGAAATATTCCCTAACATCTTTACATTTTGCTGCAATCCATACTTTTCTATTTCTTTCATAATAGACTCTTTCTCTGGTCCATCACCAGCAATATAAAACTTAAAATCATCTCTCTTTTTCAACACATTTGCAATTTTTACAAATAGTTGATGGTTTTTTTCTTTGGATAATCTAGCTAATATCCCTACATGATAAGTAGATTCTGCCTTTTTCTGCCGAAATAAAAACTTTTCAATATCCACACCGTTATAAATCGTCTTTATTTTTTCTGCAGCTACATGCATTGAAATTAAATTATTTTTTTCAAACTCACTTACTGTAATAATATTGTTCACATATTTATTCATGAAATAACGAAAAAGAATTGGCATTTTCTTTTCTAATATCGTTACATTATGTTTCGTATACAAAACCTTTATCTTTTTTTTCATAAACTTTTGAAGTAGAATTGAATATAAAACCATTCGTAAACTATTTGCATGAATAATTTCTATCTTTCGATCACATATTTCTCTTCGCAAGTAATAAATATTTCTCAAATGATTCCATCGACTAAGCAACATGAAATTTTCTTTTCTAGTAAGAGATTCATATAGTTCTCCATCACCTGCAGCTGTATAAACTGTAAAGTTCTCACCACGCAAATTGCTTTCCAATTTACAGAAATAACTTTCAGCTCCTCCAGTTATCAATTTGTCTGTCATCAACAATATATTCATAATTGCGTCTTCCCAACTACATTGATTTTATTTTTTCTATAGGCATGAAAAGCATACTTACTAAAATAGTAAAAAATTTGCACCGCATTTAATCGTTTTTGTTCCTTTAATAATTTCCAATACCGAAAAGCCGCTCTCATTTTATTTCTCGAAACAGAATTTTCCACAATTCTATACTTCGCTAACACTTGCTGTATTCCTTTCGCTTCATGCCCTTCATGTAATAAGTTTAGCCATAGCGCTGTATCTTCCGGCTGCACATTAGGCATTTCAATATGGGAAATTTTTTCACGATCAATCATTACTGTTAAACAACCGATAATTGTATTTCCTGCCAAATGATAATAATCAACAGATTTTGGTACATTCACTTCTCGATTTAGTTCATTACCGTTTTCATCGATTAAACTATACGATGCATACGAAAAGGCCGCATTCATTTCTTCCATAAATAACAATTGTGTCTTCAATTTATTTGGCAACCATATATCATCGCTATCTAAAAAAGCAATATATCTTCCTCTCGCCTCTTCAATCGCTAAATTCCGAGATTTCGCAGCACCAACATTTTCTTTTAATGATATTAGCCTAATACGCGAGTCCCCTTCTATTATCTCTTTAATTTTTGTAGCAGATTGGTCAGTTGAAGCGTCATCAACGATAATCATTTCCCAATTTTCATATGATTGATTTTGTACTGATAAAATCGTCTCACCTATAAATCGTATACTATTATAAGAAGGTGTTATTACAGAAACATGAGGCGCCTTATTATGTGCTGATAGACATTTTACCATCTACCTTTCCCCTTCCTTCATATATTGAAATGTACTTCACAACTATTGCTAAAAATAAAAAGAACGCTTCGTTAATAATGAGTGACAATGACATCATCTGAAATAAAAATCCAATCATAGTCAATAAAAGATACGGTTTTTCACGAAATAGAGTATACTGCGTTAATTTAAACATTAATATGCATAAAAAAGCGCTATATAAAAGAAAACCAATTGTACCCGATTCAGACAAAATTTCTAAAAATGTATTGTGCACATATAATTTTTCATTAAATTGAAACTCATAATAATTCGAAAAATTAAACGCACCAATTCCGATATATGGATTGGATACATAATATTTAAAAGCAGCTTCCCATAATGTAAATCTTCCACTTCCATTATCATGCGAAAAATCAGAAATTCGTTTATTCAATATGTCATCCAATTGGCCACCCATTACACTATTCGATAAACTGAAGATTACTACACCAAACAATAGTAAACACATTATTATTTTTATTTTTTTTGCAAAACTAGATGTACATACATATACAAAAACGACGAGCACAAGTGCTAATATCCCTCCCCTTGAGAAAGTTAAAAAACTTGTCGTCACACATAAAATCAATCCTAAAATGTTCGTTATATTATGTAGGTTTGTCATATAATACATAAAAAATATTGTATTATAAAAAATAAAAATGTTAGGATCATCTAGCAAACCAATTAACCTTGGGTATCCTCTATCAACTAATAGTCCGGCAAAAATTTCTCTTTCTTCTCCACCGTACAATCCAAAGTGCTGTAAACCGACTATATACAGTATTAGACTTACAATATTAAATATAATTCCCACATAGACAATAGATGATTCAAGTGTTGCTATTTCAACATTTCCTACTAAATTTCTCATTATAAAATAACACCCTAAAACAAGTAACACACCAAAAATCATACGAATACTAGCATGTAAATATATAGAAAGAATTCCACTGAAACAATAAATGAAATAAAATAGTAAAAATACAACTTCATGAAAATATAGCTTTTGAATATGAAAGTTTTTAACTGTTAAACAAAAATATATGACTAAAAAAATCATATATATCTTCAGCGAAAATCCAATATATATATTGTATTTACTTAACATGACAAATAATATTAAGAGCATAATCCATTTCATCGATATTTTCATATTATTTTCCATAGGCTATATCCCCTGTTTCGTAATATAATCCTTTTTACGTGTTTTTGTTATAAACGAGAGAAGAAGTTTTTTCAGCTCATAGTCATATAGGAATATACCCACTACTACGATTAACGTATTAAGAACGAGCGCAATGAAATGATATGTATGCAATATATATTGCACCCCAATAAAAGTTACGCCAAAATAAATTGTATAAGGTATGACAATTTGAAATACAATTTTCCCCTTCACTACACTTACCGCTATATACCCAACTAAGGCTACAATTTCAAATAAAACCATAGCATAAGCCGCTCCTATCACTCCACCAATACTACTAAAGCTATAAAGCATAATCCCACCTATCACTAATGCTATACATTGCACAACCGTTCTTTTATTTTGACGTCCACTCGTTGTTAAACCATCAGCTATAGCAATATTTAAACTTTGCAGTGCAATGAGAAATGATAATATTTGGAGTGGCTCTACTGCATTTTTCCATTCCTCATGAAAAAATATAGAAATAAAGTAAGGTGCTAAATGATATAAAACTAGCGTCATACATATTCCCACGATCGCCATTAATTTTATTTGAAGTAAGTTTAATTTCGTATGCTCTTCTAATTTATTCTGATTATAATGCTTAAAGAGCACTGGATAAAACGCCCCTGCAATCACCCCCGGTACTTGATATAAAGCCGCTGGCATCCGATACGCCACCGCGAAAACACCTAACATACTTAATGGCAGTGTATAGTTAAGTAAGATAGGTGCTAATTGTGGCGTACCCATTATTAAAAAACCACTAATAATAAAAGGTGTTACTTGCCAAAACAACGCTTTATGAATTACAACTTTCATATTCACATTCGTCTTTCTTTTCATTACATATATACTGCATATACCACCAATCATATAACCCAATCCATATAAACGCGCAGTTATATAAACTGGTAACTCTCCGAAAATACAAAAACATGTAATGATACTGACAACTGCCGCTGATACAACTTTAATAAGTGCTATATACTTCATACGCTCCGTTAGCTGAAAGTAGGCAATCCCTATATTTTGCCAAGTTAATCCTATTAACATGAAAAACATTACGTTTATCATCATATAAATCAAATTTTTATCCGCATACATATAATGAATAGCAATATAGCCAATTATAGAAATAAAAATAAGTAGAATCATCCTTACCTTTATATACGACGATAAAATCATCTCTAAGTCTATTCCATCTTTTGCCCCTTCTCGAAGAAACGTATTCGTAAGTCCTAAATCTGTAAAAAATAACATAACAAACGTCACTGCTATAGCAACACTAAACATCCCATAATTTTGTGCATTAAAAAAATTTGCTAAAGCAATTAAACTCACAGCCTGAAGAAGATTAGCTAAAATCGTGCTATAAAATAGATGGATAATATTATTTAAAATCGATCTACCCATACCTGTTCTCCTTTGCAAGCAACCTACTTACATATATTTATCTTGCACCATTACCATTCAATACGATTAAAACAGTTTTACATAAAATATGAATGTCCATCTTAATCGTTTTCATTTCAATATACTCCATGTCCCATTTCAACTTTTCTTTTGGATCAAGATCATACCCGCCATTTATTTGTGCCCATCCTGTTAACCCTGGCTTCACAATTAAACGTTCCTTGAATTCCGGAATATAGGCATCAAATTGTTTATAAAAATACTCTCTCTCTGGCCTAGGTCCAACAAAAGACATATCGCCTTTTAAAATATTGAAAAGTTGCGGCAATTCATCAATTCTCGTTTTTCTTATAAATGATCCAACTTTAGTAATTCTTGGATCATTTTCATCTGCCCATTGCGGTCCATTTATTTCAGCATCTTTTACCATCGACCTTAATTTAAATACATTAAATTTCTTTCCATTCATCCCTAAACGTTCTTGAAAATAAATTGGAGCTCCTGCTGTTTCGAAAGCAATTATAATACAAAAAAACAACATAGTTGGCAGCGTTACTAGTAACAATATGAGTGAAAATATAATATCAAACAAGCGCTTTATACTTCGATTCAAAATACTGGTCTTTTCTTGGGCCGGAATCGTATACAACTTGGCTTGATTTGTTTCACGAATCATAGATCGTTACCCCCACATTCAAGAATATAAAACTATACCTATTAATTCACATTCTTTCTTCTTTATATTTGCTATCACTTTTTGCACAGTATGTAGGGAATCTTTTCTCCTTTTAACCGCTAAGACCACTCCATCGCATTTCCCTGCAATCATGTGCGTAGCAGGAAGCTCAAATACTTCAGAGGAATACAAGAAAATGTAATCAAAATCTTCCTTCCATTTTGCAATTACATAATCAAATTCATCTGTAGCAACTAAAGGTGTACCAGTGTGTACTGTTTTTTTTGCAGGAATACAATATAAGTATTTAGATAAGTTACTAGAGAAAGTTTCATAACTACAGGAGGAATCGCTTATTATATCATTCACTGTTTTCGTATGGTTGCTTTGTAATAGTAGATGTAGCTTAGGATCGGAAAAATTCACATCGATAAGTAACACCTTTTTTTTCATTTCTGCAAACACTAGCCCTATATTGACTATAAGCGAGGCAACAACGCCTCTATCCTTCGTTGAACTAATTGTGAACACTTGTTTCCCCGATTTTTTCAACTCGTGATACAGCGTATAAAACTGCTCTTTCATTAAAGCATTATGCGGATCAAATGGAAGCTGTTTCTTTGTCTTAAACATCGACATGTTCACCTCGATATATAGATGATTGCGTATCAACTTCTGTAGATTTCTTTTTTCTTTTCGGTTTCATATTTATGTAGCAAATAACAGGGATTGTTGTTATTTTCTCCAAATCTTGTTCCACGTATATACGCTCATCAAAATAATCTCGAAATATAGCTAAACCTACCCCAACAAAAAAACTAACAAGTAAAGAGATAGGGATAATAAGTTGAAATTTCGGAAACAACTTTTCTGCATTTTCCTGTAACTCAGGGTCAGTTAATATTTTTACTCCCTGTACATTCGTATACTGTTGAAAACTTTTTTGAGATTGTTCTGCCAGTGACTTTACGATTTCTTTTACAATTTTAGAATCCGAATCTTTTACTGTAACAGTAACAATTTGTGAATTGTCCATATTCACTACTGAAATCTTTTGAGCTAATTCATAACTTGATTGCTCTAATTTCAAAGTTTTTTTGACGGTTGAAATAATAAGTGGACTTTTTAAAATATCAACATACGAAGTTACGAGCTGCTTATTTTCCTGTGTTTTATTTGTTGAATTTTCCTTATTAAACTCATCTAGATTCCCAACGAGAATTT
Organism: Bacillus sp. BD59S; assembly: GCF_007363175.1. Lineage (NCBI taxonomy): Bacteria > Bacillati > Bacillota > Bacilli > Caryophanales > Bacillaceae > Bacillus > Bacillus sp. BD59S. The sequence continues at coordinate 1,467,105 of NZ_CP034686.1, read as the reverse complement.
GTGTTGAATATTGATATGAAGGCTTTAATACGTACATAGAGATAAGAATTAGAGAAACAGTTAAACAGCACATCGTCAAAAAAATTGTTACTATCCTTCTTTTCAATAACTGTTGAAAATCCTTCATACTAATTTCTTGCTTCAATTATTTCACCGCCTTTGTCTGATTCATATTCTGCACATCATTCTTTACAGATAACCCTTTCTTCTTTCTATTCGCTTGCTTTGTTACATACTTTCCGACTCTGAATGCAAATTTTTCTACAGATATATACGAAAGCATTGCAAGTATAAATGAAAAAACGAGTGAAAAAATTAAAATGATAGGCAACGGTAATATTTCATGGAGCATGTATATAAGGGAAAATAACGATATGATATGGTATAAATAAAGACTATAAGAAATCTTCCCCAAATATAACAAGTATTTATTACGCAGCAACGACGAAAAAGTTGATACTGATAAACTTAATATGACAAATAAACATGCACTTATCGCTACTACGTAGTCTCGCAATATAAAATTATTGAGCACTTTAATTTCTCCGATAAGCCCTTCATACATATAAAGTAAAATCGCTAATAAAAACCATGCAATTTTCTCATTTTTAGTACGATTACTATAAAAAACTATTACATTATTTTTATACTTCGCAACTAGTGCCCCTAGTAAAAACAGTACTGTGTAATGCAGGGTTAATGCATAGCTTGTTAATGTTAAACTTGAGTGAAATAATAATAGAATCCCGACAGAACATATACTAAAACTAAACAATATCAATAACGAATCTCTCAACGTTTTTCGTAAACAAACCATCAAAACTAACGGGAAAATTATTGATATTCGCATTTCATGAACAAGTGACCAAATTACGCCGTTATATGCATCTGTATTATATTTCCCAACCAATAATATATGCTGCACGATTAGGCTTAAAGAACTTTCAATCGTCCATGAGCGATTAAACCATTCACTTAAATGAGAAATTCCATATTCACTCATTGTAGTTTGGCATAAAATAGCTATAAGTATTGCTACAATATATGGAATATAGATTCTGCATATACGCTTTAAAAGGAAGGACCCATAACTATCGTAGTTGTTTTGAATGGATCTATACAAAACAAATCCACTCAAAACAAAAAAGATAATAACAGATTCGTTACCACTACTAAAAATTAGACGAGCAGGTGTTTCTTTTAATAGATACATAACAAATGGTTTATTATCTTCATAACTGTAATTTTGAAATACTGAAAAAATCATTAAATGATGACCAATCATTACTACCAATGAGGAAATTCCTCGAATTGAATCCAGTTCTTCATACCTATCCATCGTTTTATATCAACTCCTAATGAAATGATAATAATCATTTCAAAGCGACACCATTATTCATATTCCTCTCCTTTCTTTTCATTCCAATTTTTCATATTAAAATGATTTATAGCGTAATTTTGAATGTATTGTAACATTTTTTGTAATATTATGAATAGAAATTCTCTTAAATTGGTATATACCAATTTCAACCTCGAAAAATGAAAAAAATTGGTAGAAAAACACTATGAAAATATCTTGTATATTTACAAAAATTAAAGAGGGAAATATAGTTATTTCAATATAAAACAAAAAAGATAGCCTTTATCGGCTATCTTTTTTTACCTTATTTAGTTGCTCGAGCCACTATATGCGACATGTCGTTTCTCAATTCGTTCCTCAATTTCTTTCATATTTTCTTTATTATTTAATAGTGATTGTTTATTTTCAATTAATAATTGTTTAAAAGATTTTCTCACTTTTTTTCTCATTTTTTATTGTCCTCCTTGGGGGATGGTTTATATAAAAGATAACGAATTATCTGGTTGTTCTTATAATAATTGATTGTTGTGAATTCCATTTGAACTTTACATGAAAATTCCGTTTATTTTCTGACAACTTTGTGAACACGAAAAAGAGATCTACGTAAAACATTTTTGTAGTTGCTTCATTTCATTACATAAATCGCCATTTACGTCATCTTATATCAATTTTACCTTGTCGAAATATTTATATATTTCAAGCTCCATTCCATATACTTTCATCTACTAAAATTCTTTTTTTCAAAATAAAAAAGAAGGTGTCACCTAGTCAAACTTCGACTCATGCAACATCCTTCTTTTCAAACTATTTACAACATATTGATTAACATTTCAGGTCTTCCCCAATTCATTTCTTCACAAACGAATCGTAGTTTTTCTTCATCTATTGTGTGTAATCCTTCTTCTAGTGAACATGAAATAGGAACTTCACAATGAATTTGTGCTAATTGTAATGAAATATTTAAATTCTCTAAATCACTTTCAATCTTCGTACGTTGCGCTTTCGTTAATGATGCCACATTTTCTAGTACAGTTGCTACTGTACCATGTTCTTGTATAAGCTTATATGCTGTTTTTTCACCAATACCTTTTACACCTGGATAATTATCACTTGTATCTCCCATAAAAGCTTTCGCATGAACAATTTGCCAAGGTTCTACACCTTTTTCTTCCATAATTTTCTCCGGTGTGTAATACTCGTAATTTCCAATTCCTTTACGCAAAAGCATAACTGTAACGTTCTTATCAACAAGCTGAAGTAAATCCGTATCACCTGTTAAAATATAAACTTCCGCTTCATTGCAATATTGTTTTGCCAGTGTACCGATACAATCATCGGCTTCATACCCTTTCATACCGATAACTGGAACAGATAATTTTGCAGTCATTTCTTGCACTAGATCAAATTGTGGAATTAATTCTTCAGGCGGCGCTGCACGATTCGCTTTATAATTTGAGAACGATTCTGTTCTAAATGTTGTACTTCCCATATCCCAGCATGTTACGATGTGTGTCGGTTCAATTGCTTGCATTGCCGTTAATAAATGTTTCATATAACCATGAATCCCGTTTGTAGGGGTACCATCTTGTCGTTTCATAAACTGCCCGTAGACACTTGTTGCATAAAAAGCACGAAATAATAGTGCCATACCATCAACTAATAATACTTTTTTCATAATTCCTCTCCTACCAAAAAAATAATAACCTCACGTCATCACGTAAGGTTATATAAATAGATTACCATTCTACGTTTTTCAACTTTGTCTATTATACATTGTTTTTGTATATTTAGCATCATTTACGCATTAAGACGTTCTACTACAACAAGTATGAAGAATCCCTGTATACGTATTTTTCCCAGTTGAAACTACTACAGCTTTTGCATTTCCACTAACAATATACGTCCCTTTGAAACATACATTTTCAAGTTCAAGTGGATTATAGTCTTTCATTCTTTTCAAAGGAATAAATCGTTTGCGTTCAAGATGATAGCAACTTTCAAATTTCTCAATACTCGCATCGTTTCCTGTTATCACAGATTCATTTACTAATAGATCATTTGCATAAATGATACGTACATCTGCTGGTACTGTATCACCTTCTGAAAGGAAAATCATATCTCCAGGAACAAGCTCTTGTACTGGCAAATCCATCATTTTTAATTCACCGTTTAAACCTGTTACACTAGAACATTCTACTCGAGACACAGTAATCTTCTCACATTGTAATCCATCTCTCACATTTTGTTTTGAAAAACCTGGGATCATTCCACCTAGCTTCATCATCACTTCCGCAATACGAGCTCTTTTTGAAGTTAATTCATTTCGGCCGTATACTTGAATACGTTTTTGTGCCTCTTTCATAGATAATCCATCTCTTGTTGTTTTAAAATACGCAAATACAGATTTTACATCTCTCGTTGCGATTTCAATTAATAAATCTTTATTTTTTTGAAGCAATGTTTGTTCTTTCATTGATTTTTTACTTAATTTATATGACGTGTTACCCACAGTTTTGTTTGCATATAACATATTATCGTCTCCTCCTTTAGAACATAGGAAGAAACGCTTTGTTTCTCAATTTATCCACTTTACTGTGAAAGCGTCTAGCGCTTAAACATACATATAAACGCTACATGATGATAAATATAAAGGGAGGAACAAGTCGTTTCCTGCCTACATCATATATTTTTGATTTGAAGTATATGGGTAACGGAACCGAGTCAGAATTTGACATGCTCCTCACCTCCTCGTTTCATTTTATAGTTTATACTATGAAATTACTCATAGCTTTGTAACAAAAAGACCTTTACTCCGAAAAGAGTAAAGGCCATGACATACACAAATAAACGATTCCTAATACAATTAGAAATCTACGGACCTCTCCCTCGCCGAGTTTTAGCACTGTATAGCATAGGTACATTACCAGCTACGTTAAGAAAAACCTTAATTCGATCATTCCTGTTGACCCATTGGCGTCTCTCGACATTTTTGGGCAGTAGCATTTCTCTATACAGGAGCCTCACCTAACAGAGACTTATTTTTATTACATAGAAAATGTTACTCTTATTTAAAATAGATGTCAACAGTAGCCTACATTTTTTTCGAAAGGTATAACAAACTAACCTAGATATAATAAAGACAGAAAGTGCTATATTTATTACGGAAACTTCACAGGTGAATCCAGATAACATGGATATATGTATACAACAAAAAAACCTTACGTATAAAACGTAAGGTTTTTATATAGCCCCACATATGCCGTTCTCTCTAGATGTCCATAAACCTGCTCTCACAGGTGGATGCTCTCACAAATGTTTGTAACTTCCTTCTTAAAAAGATGGCATGTTAGCTACATTTAAATATTGAACTTCCATATTAAACTTATTGGTTTAAGACATACATAAGCTACGTACACCGTAGGAATTTTATATAATGTTAGTTGAAATAAGACCCCCGCACGTGCCGCTCCTCGTAAATGTCCAAAAACCCGCTACTCGCAGGTGGATGCCCTCACAGTTACCGTACATCTTCCTCCACAAGGAAGGCTTGATGATGGTCGCTAAATATTGAGCTTCCGTATAACTAACATCGGTTTTAGACATAAATAAGTTACGTACACCGCAGGATGTATTATTTACTTGTCGTTATATTATCACATTGTTTCCAATGTGTAAAATACAAAGTTTTTTGAACAATCTCTTGCTTGTGACCTTATTTTAATACAAATTATTTTTGCATGCAAGTGATTAATCTTCTTCTTTTGCAATTTGATTTTCTGGATAAGAAATCCAATCACTCCAGCTACCTGCATACAATTTAACATTTTGGAATCCAGCTAATTTCAATGCAACGATATTTGGACATGCTGTAACACCAGAACCACAATATACAATTGTTTCCTTATCTTTCGAAAGATTTTGGAATCGTTCTTGTTGCCCAGCTTCATTCTTAAATTGCCCTGATTGCAGCATTCCATCCTTCCAAAAATAATTTACTGCCGTTGGGATATGCCCTGCTTTTGGATCAACAAGTTCCTCTGCACCAGCATAACGTTTTGGCTCTCTGGAATCAATTAATGCAACATCTGTACCTGCATGAATATTCTCTCTCACCGTTTCCATCGTTACAAGCATATGATCTTGTATATTTGCTTTGAATGTCTTTCGTATAACAACAGGAATTTCCGGTGTTATCGGTAGTCCATTCTCTTTCCATGCTGGAAATCCGCCATCTAATATATATACTTTCTCATGTCCTACATAATTTAGTAACCACCAGAAACGAGAAGCATTTGCACCCGCTTGACTGTCATATGCAACTACTGTCGTGTGTTCATCAATACCAGCGCGCGAAAGCTTGTCCGCAAACTCCTCAATATTTGGCAACGGATGACGACCACCATGTTCTGTTACAGGACTTGATAAATCTAAATTCAAATCAAAATATAATGCATGAGGAATATGTTCTTCCTCATACTTTTCTCTACCCCAATTAGGATTCGCTAAATCAAAACGACAATCGATTATACGGACGTTCTCATCTTCTATATGCTCACGTAACCATTCGACTGTAACTATCATCTTTAACGACCTTCTTTCTCTTTCAAACGACTTACATACTCCATAACCATTTCTTTTGTAACATATTTACGCTGCAAGGTAACACCATTTTTTGCAAGAGCGTTAATTTGCTTCGTTACAGCATTAATGACATCAACCGAAAATTCTTTCCCATTTGACGCAAGAGATACAGCAGCTTCAATAGCTGCTTCACGCTGCGCATCTAATTGTAAACATGCTTTTACACTTTCATTTTGTTTACGAGAATGTGCTGTAATTGCTTTATGTACTTCCATCTTCTCTTCCCCCTAAATAAGTTATACGTTCTCATTCAATTCCATTGCAAGCCGAATCATATCACGACATACAATCCCATTTTCAATAATCTCTTCTTCATAATGCTTCGAAAAGTAATCAAAATCAATAGAAAAAATACGAAATCCACATTTTTGATATAAAGCAAGTTGTGAAACACTTGAATTGCCTGTACCAACTTCAAGTTTTGACATACCATATCCTTTAGCAGTTGCTATAGCATGACTTAATAGCTTCTTTCCAATTCCTTTTCCTTGCAAATGCTCTACAACCGCAATATTCATAATTTCCATCGTCTTCGGCCTTGTTTCCAAAATCACATATACACCGATTACATTATCTTCTTGCTTAGCTACATATGTTATCCCTCTTTGTACATATGCACCAATTTGCTGTTCACTTGGATCAGCAAGTAGTAATAAAGACTTCGGTATAGCTTCTTTTGAAATACGTTCTATTACAACAGTCATAAAAAATTCCCCCTTCTCTATTGTTCTAAACCCTCCTTGTCTACCATAAGTAATAGAAAGGAGGGATTCACCATGGACAACAATGAGAAAAAATGCAACGTCATCTCTATTGATGGAAAGAAGAAAAAGAGCGATACGTATTCCCATCCAAAATTAGTAGTAGAAAATAAAACATATGAATTCTCTTCATTCGTCTTATGCGGTGAAACACCAGACGGCAGACGACTCGTTCTTACTCATATGATTTCTACCGATGAATTTGCTGGGTTTGTCAAATCTTTAGATACAGTACTACAAAAGAAAATTGAACGAATCTTTTTCTCATAACGACTACATCACATACATTTCTTTTTCAATCTCTACTAATTGCTTTTGCAATTGTTCCTTACTTTGTTCATATAGTGATACATCAATTGTTTCAGCCAATGCAAATAATACACTTTCATAATAATTCATCACATCTTGCTGCATCACTTTTTGGAATAAGTTCCATTTCAAATCCCACTCTTGCTTATAATGATGAACAAATAAATCTTTTTCATCAGTTACATAGTTTGATACGAGAGGTTCTAATACAGATTTAGCGTCTTCTTGCATAAAGGCTTTGTCATTCTTTTCAAAAAAGCTTTTCTCGTTTTTAAAGTGTGCCAATGCTTTTTTGAAATCTTTTATTTCAACTGAAGGGAACGGTTCTTTATGTGTAATATCTTTATATTCATATTCCACTGTTCCATTCATAGAAATTGATTCATTTTCTACTTTACAGTTCACCACAATTTCATTCTTTGCACGCTTCATCGCTTCATCTATCCATCTTTCAAGGCGTAATGATGTCGCACGCATTTCTTGTAATAAATCATGCTGAATAAATGCTACTAATTCCATAACACACTGCTGCAACTGCACTTTCACATTTCCATCCGTTCGAAGCGATGCTGGATTAATAAATTCAGTAAACACATCGTTATAGCGTAGGAATAGACGTTGTTGCACGTAATAAAGCAATTCTTTCACTTCATTTTGCATCGCCTGTTCTTCAGCAAGCACACTATATGATGAAATAATATGAAGTAGTTGATCACGCTCTGCTTCATATTTTTTCGTTTGCTTCTCTTTCTCTTCATTCCCCTGCTTTGCACCATTTATCATATTTACTAACAGCTGATCTGCCCCTTGCAATGCACCATATAAAGCATGAACAGATACGAGCATTAAATCTCTCATCATAAAGGATGTAAATGATTCCTCGAACTTAGCAATCCCAGAGTTTTGTAAAATACCGTACTTGTCTTTCTCAATATTTTTTCCTTGTTTCTCTTCAAGCGCACATAAACTTGAAATTGCAAATAAACGTGGATTTCTAATACCGTATTGCAGTAGCTGGTCTGCGATATAACCTTTTACCATTTCAAGTTCTTCTTCAGACTCTGCTAAATCGGCCGCATTAATTAAGAAGAACATTTTATCAAGAGCAAAAGTATCCTTTACACGACCAAGCTGAATTAAAAATTCACGGTCAGCACGAGAGAACACGTGATTATAATACGTTACAAACAAAATAGCATCTGCGTTTTTAATATACTGGAACGCAACGTCTGTATGGCGGGCGTTAATAGAATCTGCTCCAGGTGTGTCTACAAGCGCTACCCCTTGCCTTGTTAATGCACAATCATAATAAAGCTCCATGTACTCAACAAAACAAGATTTTTCTTCATTCGCTACATAATCAGAAAACTCATCTAATGTAACTTGTATTTGCTCACCTAAATGCGTAGAAACCGTATCATACCCTTTTTGTACAGCTCGTAAAAAGCTAAATGTTGTTTTTTGCTTTCCAGTTGGTGAAGGGTATTTCATAACTTTATCAATCTGTGCTAACGCTTCATCTAACGTAGTAATTTCATAATGAAACAGTTTATAAACAGCTTTCATATCTTCTAATAAGGCTTGCTTTGATTTAAATTGAACCATTACTGTTCCGTGTGGTTTTTCCTCAGTAACTGGCAAAATTTGATTAATCGTTGCCGTCGTCGGATTTGGTGACACAGGAAGTACTTTATCACCAAGCAATGCATTGGCAAATGATGATTTCCCAGCACTAAAAGCTCCGAATAACGCTACTGTAAATTGTTTCGTTTCCACACGGCGCCTTTTTTCTATTACCTCTTGCTGTACATGTTTCAGCGCTGGCAATGGCTCTAATATCGTTTCAGCTTTCTTCACTTTCTCTAATATACGCTGAATATTTAAAGCTGCCGTTCCTTTTATCTCTTCCTCATGAGCCGCTACGTTATCATTTACAACTTCCTGCTCTTGTAGTGTGAATTTCTCACTTACAATTTGTTTTTTACTTTGCAATATCTCTTCTATTTGCAACCCTTCTGGTGTAGCAACACGCTCATGCCAAACATTTTGTAAATAGCCTTCATATGCCTCCAAGTTGTTACTGTATTGCAATTGTGTTTCTTTCGCCGTTTGCAACATCGTATATGTTTCAATCTCTTCTTCAATACGATCAACTTCTTCTTTCACCTTTTGCTTTAAAACGACTGCACTTTTATCAAAAATTTGCTGTGCTTTTGTAAAATAACGTTTCTTTAATTCATTCGCTACATCCGCTGTATAAAGAAGTAAGTAATCACCAGTGAAACCTGCACCTTGTTTAATTACTTCAGCTAACATTTCTGGTCCAAAAGCAATTTCTAAAGCATATATGTCTTTCCCAATCTCTTCTGTAAACAAACCTTCTTCTTTTAAGAAGGCAACAATAAATTCTTTCACATGAAAATCAAGTTGCGTTTCGACAGTCTTTTGCAAAGCAGAATAAAAAGCATCTAAACGTCTCTGTTTTTCTTGCTCAGTCTTTCCTTTCGCAAATAGTAAACCAACTTTAAATTTTGTTAATTTCGTTTCTAAGTACGCATTTGCCAATTCTCTCATTTCAAATGGCATTAAATACGCGTTATCTAATATAGCTTGTAAGCCTTTTATAAATTCGTTTCTCACATGAGACTCTCTACTAGCCTCGCGATGTTTCGTTTCCGTTAGCTCCTCTTTCCTTTCAACTATTTCTGAAATAGAAAGCGGTGATGCTAACTCTTCCTCATATTTCAAAAGAGCTTTTTCATTTTCAGAAAGAATAAACGAGAAATGTTCCCCCATTAAATATTCTGTTTCTCGCTCCATTCCCTCGCTTACATACTGCTCTTTTTCTTTCATAATAGAAGTAATTAATGTTTCTAGGTTTCTAATTTCGTTATGTGGATGGTTCATCATTCGTAATGAAGTATAATACACGCCATCTACTTCAATATCCCAGTTAGAGAACGATTGTTTTACACTATCTTTATAATCCGCAAACGATAATTCATTTTCTTTATGTTTATCTATTTGATTTACAACGAGATAAACCGTTTTATTACGTTGTTTCAATTCTTTAACAAATTGTAAATTCACTTCCGATTGGACGTGATTATAATCCATCATATAAAAAATTACGTCTGCTAAATGCAGCGTTGATTCTGTCGCTAATTGATGGGCATCATCTGTTGAATCAATCCCTGGTGTATCAACTAGCATAACACCTTCAGGAATTGGAGCATCATTCCGATAAATATGAACACCAATTACCTCATCGCCATCTTTACAAATTTGTTTTAATTCTTCTGCTGAATATGCACCGTCATATTCGTACTGCTCTCCAGATTTAATCGTTACAACAACACGATCAAATCCCTTTTCAATTTTAACGACGTTAGCGCTTGTCGGAATTGGACTTGTCGGTAACAACTGCGCTTTATATAGATGATTCATCATCGTTGATTTCCCTGCTGAGAAGTGACCGCAGAATGCTATCATAAGCTGCTCTCGTTTATATTTTTGAATTACTTCAAACAACTTTAAACTATTCTCTGCATCGCCGTGTTTTTGCCACTCTTCATAAAAACAAACAAGTTTTTTCATACCGTTTGTCTGTACTATGTTTGTCATCCCCTTGTTCCCCTTTATCCAAGATGTATATACTTTTCCCCGCTATTTGCGAGCTCATAATCAAACAAGAGATACATCCCCTCATTGATTACCGTTTCACTTTACTATCATACTAAATTTTCAGCATATTCTCATTAAAAATAAAAAATCCCTTTCATTCTTTTTACAAATGAAAGGGATTTCATGTCATATCACTCATTTTGCTGTTCCTACTCCATTTAAAACATACTTTGCAATAACTGCATATACAGCAACTGTACCTGCTACTAATGCATATACCATACTCATGCACCAACCTTTTTTTGATAATGATTATCACTTTTGAATACATTTTATCATTAAAGAGAATCATTATCAACACTTTTCATAAAGAAAGCCCCTTATAAGAAGGAGCTTCACTGCCTGTTTTGAAAAAAGGTAAAACTTGTTGTGCACTCTTATTATATCTCATAATGCACATCTTAACAGTTTTAAAAATTGGAAATTACCTATATACCCTCCCGTTTACATTTTGTATAATAAAAGGGAATTACTTAACAAGGAGGAAAATAATGACACAAAATATTTCACAAGGCGAGAGGATACACTCCATCGATATTATTAGAGGAATAGCTGTATTAGGTATTTTTCTTGTGAACTGGCCTGTTATTGCTGGCGTTGACTCACGTGATATTACAGGAATTTACGAAGGGATAGACAGCTACATTCGCCTATTTTACGATATGTTTATTCAAACGAAATTTTATACCATTTTTTCGTTTTTATTCGGATTAGGTTTTTATATTTTTATGAATCGTGCTGAGGCAAAAACAGATCGTCCAAAAACTTTATTTGTTCGTCGCTTACTTATTTTATTATTATTTGGTTTCTTGCATTACGTTCTTTTATGGGACGGAGACATTTTACATACTTATGCAATTACTGGTTTTTTCTTATTTTTATTTTATAAGAGAGAGCCACGAACTATTTTAATTTGGTCAATTGTACTATTAAGTTTCATGCAACTATTCTCATTATTAGGTTCTCTCCTCATGTTAATCGTGCCAGTAGAGGAGTTAGGCCTTTCCACAGCAATTATGCCGTTAGAAAACTGGGGCTTACAAATCACAGACCGATTCTATTCTTTCTACTCTGAAGCAATAAGTAACAGTCTTATTATGCTTCCTGAAACACTAGGATTGTTTTTACTCGGATTATATGCCGGTAAAAAAGACATTTTCCGCCGTGCTAAGGAATTAGATCCAAAACTTAAAAAATGGCAAATCATTATGTTCATTTTAACATTACCGATGTGGTTTATTATGGTTTACTTCTTTATGAACAATCAACCATACACACCATTTTCACTTATGGGTATCACGATGATAAGCGGAAAGACATTATTCATATTCTACATTTTCACGCTCATGCGTTTATTACAAAAAGAAAAATGGCAAAAGATATTACGTCCGTTCCAGTACGTTGGTCGAATGGCATTAACAAATTATATCTCGCATACAATGGTTACGTTGCTTGTATTCGGAATATTGTTCAAAAATGATTATCTTGCTCCATTATGGGTAGGACCACTATTTTGCATCGGTTTCTACACGCTGCAAATCTTTATTAGCCGCTGGTGGCTGTCACGTTACCAATACGGACCACTTGAATATATATGGCGTCTTGGTACGTATGGGAAAATGATGCCACTTAAAAAGAAAAGCAAGGTCTCGTAATGAGACCTTGCTTTTTTTACGCTTCTCTTACTGCACTTTGCATAGACACTGGCTCTTCCTTTACTTTCACTTTACGCTGCGGCACCATATTAAATACGATATTTAAAAGGACTGCTGACGCACTTCCAAGTACGATTCCGTTATCTGTTAAAATACGAATGCTTTCTGGAAGTTGTGAGAATAGTGTCGGAACAACTGTAACCCCAAGCCCAATTCCAACAGAACATGCAACGATTAATAAGTTTTCTTGTCTTCCAAAATCAACGCTACTTAACATTTTAATACCATATGCCATTACCATACCGAACATCGCTAACATTGCACCGCCAAGTACTGATTTCGGAATGATTGTTGTAATAGCTGCGATTTTTGGAATGAACCCAAGAACGATTAACATACCACCGCAAGTATAAATAATAACGCGATTTCTTACTCCAGTTAATTGAACAAGTCCTACGTTTTGAGAGTATGTTGTATACGGAAAGGCGTTGAAAATACCACCTAACACCATCGCTAATCCTTCTGCTCGATACCCTTTTGTTAATTCTTTTTCACCAATCTTTTTATTGCAAATATCAGATAATGCAAAGTAAACACCTGTCGCTTCTACAATCCCTACGCAAGCAACTAAAATCATCGTAATAATTGGCGTTAATTCAAACGTTGGTGTACCGAAGTAAAATGGCTGAATACCATGGAACCAATCTGCTTCTCCAACCGCTTGCAAGCTTACTTTCCCCATAAATGCCGCAACGATTGTACCGAACAATAGACCTAGTAAAATAGAGATCGCACGAATAAATCCGTCAAAGAAACGATACATAATGATGATAAATAGTAACACACCAAATGCTAATGCTAAATTTTCAAGACTACCAAAATCTTTACTTCCTACTCCACCAGCCATATCATTAATAGCGGCAGGAACAAGTGTAACTCCAATTACGGTAACGACAGATCCTGTTACAACAGGGGGAAACAGCTTTACAAGCTTTCCAAATAATTTCGCAAAAATAACAACGAATAACCCCGCAGCAATAATCGCTCCATAAATAGAGGATACGCCGTATTGTTTCCCGATTGCAATCATCGGGCCAACCGCTGTAAATGTACAACCAAGTACAACTGGAAGTCCAATACCGAAAAAGCGATTTGATAATGCTTGTAAAATTGTCGCAACGCCGCACATTAATAAATCAATTGAGACTAAATACGTTAACTCTTTTTGATTTAAACCAAGTCCGCCGCCCACAATAAGCGGAACGATAATTGCACCAGCATACATTGCAAGCATATGCTGCATACCAAGTGATGCGATTTTAAATGGATGTTGCTTCATCGTTTATTTCACCTCCGCAGTTTCTTGCTGTACAAATGTAACTGCGTTATTATCAAGTGATGCAATTTCTGCTAGTGATTCAACACGAACTCCTTGTTCACGAAGCTTCTTTCCTCCATCTTGAAATGCCTTTTCAATAACAATCCCAATTCCTGCAATACTTGCTCCTGCCTGCTCAACTAAACTCATTAAACCTAAAGCAGCCTGACCGTTCGCTAAAAAGTCATCGATAATTAAAACGCGATCACTTTCATCGATATGATTTCGAGATAATGAAATTTCATTCGTTTCTTGTTTTGTAAATGAATATACGTTTGCAACATACATATTATCTTGTAACGTTAACGATTTACGCTTTCTAGCAAAAATCACTTTTACACCAAGTTCTAATGCAGCCATAACCGCTGGTGCAATGCCTGAAGATTCAATCGTCACGATTTTTGTAATGTTCTCTTCTTTAAAACGTTTAGCAAATTCTTTTCCGACTTCTTGCATAAGTACTGGATCAATTTGATGATTTAAAAAAGCATCTACCTTTAATACGTCACCAGATAATACCTTTCCTTCGTTCAAAATCTTTTCTTGTAATACTTTCATGTTTGTTCCCCCTCTTATGCAATAAAAAAAACTCCAAAAGCCGCCACCACTCGTTACAAGTGAGAGACGCGCTTTTGGAGTTTCGCAAAAAAAGAATGCTAAACAAGCAAATATATTCGTCCTCACTCATAGTCAAAGTATTTACGGTACTTCGGTAGAAACTTGCAGGCCATATCCCCGCGATTATATGAGTGTAGCTAACTATTTATTTTATAGAAGGATTATAACGTACTTTTTATACTTTGAAAAGCTTTTATTAATAAAACACGGACAAATTTTATAAAATCATCATTTTCGTTCGAGTTTTGTAAACTCTTTCATTCCCAATTATAACTTCGTTAAAATAATTGGTCCATCTTCTGTAATCGCAATTGTATGCTCATATTGAGCTGATAATTTCCCGTCCATCGTTCTCGCGGTCCATCCATTTAAATCTACTTTCGAATATCGCATACCTACATTGACAATTGGCTCAATCGTAATTACCATTCCTTCTTGTAACTCAGGCCCTTGTCCTTGCTTCCCAAAATGAAAAATTGCTGGCTCTTCATGAATCTCTTTACCGATTCCATGTCCCGTAAAGTCTCTTGCGACAGAAAAACCTTCACTTGCTACATAACTTTCAATTGCATAGCCAATATCTCCTACATGATTACCGATTATCGCCTGATCAATCCCTTTATACAAAGCATTCTCAGCTACTAACAACAACTTTTCTGCTTCATCAGAAACTTTTCCAACTCTATACGTCCAAGCAGAATCTGAAAGACCACCATTTAAGTTTACTACCATGTCAATTGTTACAATCTCACCCTCAGTTAAAGGAACATCGGCCGGAAACGCATGACACATTTCATCGTTTACAGATGCACATATCGCATATGGATATCCGTTGTACCCTTTCTGCTCAGATGTTGCACCATACTGTTCTAAGTATGCTTCAACGAACGTATTAATTTCTTTTGTCGTAATACCCGGTTTCATTATTTTCGCAATTTCTCTATGACATGAAGCAAGTAATTTTCCAGATTCATGCATTAACTCTATTTCATTTTTCGTTTTAATTATACTCATGCTGTCTCTCCTTACTAAACTTGCTATTTACTATTAAACTTCAATCATACACATCCTCTTCCAAAATTTCAAAACTTCCAATTACAAAAAGTATGATTCATTTCTGCATAAAAAAACAGAAGGAGATTCTTCTGTTTTTTTATGCATTTTTACATATATAATTCATTTTCAAAAACTCAAAATAACTACCATTTGTTTTCTGTATAAACGTTCCAACCACTTCAAATCCTGCCCTTTTATACACTTTAATTGCTCTCTTATTAAATTTAGCTACTGATAGTGTTATATACTTGCATCCATATTTTTCTTTACTAAAAGCTAGTATAGCGTTTAAGAACTGTAAACCAAATCCGTTCCCAGTTATATTAGGTCTCATTCCAAGACCTATATCAACCGTTCCAGCATTTATTTTACAAACAGTAAAATAACCAATGAGAGTGCCATTTTCCCTCACAGAAAATGTATGATCCCCTCTACTTTCATCATGTAAAAATTCAGCTAAATCTTCTTCATCTGCCTCTATATCGTAAAAGGAATATTTCCCTTCATAATGCCAGTTGTATGCAATTTCTTCTGCTTCTTCTTGCGTCATTACTGTATAAGTATACTCCATTTTTCTATCCCCTTTAAAAAAAGAGCTGCAAGTAAGCAGCTCTTTTTATAACTCATAAATCTCTCTATACTTCGCTTCTAAATAATCGGCTAAGTAATTTGCGTTTAATCCTTCACCTGTTACATCTTCTAAAATTTCAAGTGGCTTTTTCGTTTTACCGTATTGGTGAATGTTTTCTGTTAACCATTCACGAATTGGTGTTACGTTTCCTTCTTCTAATAATGCATCAAAGTTCGGAATATCTTTTAACATCCTTTGCTTAAATTGCGCTGCATACATATAACCAAGCGCATAAGATGGGAAGTATCCAAATGAACCCCCAGCCCAGTGAACATCTTGTAATACGCCTTGTGCATCGTTAGCCGGACGAATGCCTAAATATGCTTCCATCTTATCATTCCAAGCCGCTGGTAAATCCTTCACTTGTAATGTGCCATCAAACAATTCTTTCTCAAGTTCATAACGAACCATAACGTGAAGCGGATATGTAAGCTCATCTGCTTCTATACGAATAAATGAAGGCTTCGATTCATTTATCGCATCGTAAAACTCATCTACTGATATATCATTGAATTGACCATCGCTATACTCTTTTAATAAATCATAATTTTTCTTCCAGAATGATTTATTACGACCGATAAAGTTCTCAAAGAATAATGATTGTGACTCATGAATACCCATAGATGTGCCACTACATAGCGGTGTACCTTCAAATTTCTCTGCAATATTTTGTTCATATACAGCATGACCACATTCATGAATTGTTCCAAACACAGCCATACGGAAATCTTTTTCGTCATAGCGTGTCGTAATACGAACATCCCCTCTATTTAATGTAATCTCGAATGGATGTACCGTTTCATCAAGACGACCTGCTTCAAAGTCATAATTTAATTGCTTTAATAGCTCTAATGTAAAGCTTTTTTGTTTTTCTTTTGAAAAATGTTCTGATAAAGCACTTGTCTTTAATCTCTTTTGCGACTCTGATATTTCTTTTACGAGTGGAACGATACGCTCACGAAGTTGACCAAATACGTGATCTAACACTTCTACCGTAATACCCGGCTCATACATATCTAATAATGTATTATATTTATATGTTTCGTAACCCCAATATGTAATAAATTTCTTTTTAAATTCAACGATTTGTTCTAAATACGGACGGAACATTTCGAAATCAGATTTTTCGCGAGCTTCTTCCCACACACTTTCTGCTTTCGCTTCTAATTTCACATACGCTTCATATTCCGCTTGTGGAATTTTCTTATTTCTATCATATTCTTTACGACACTCTTCAACCATTTTCTTCGTCGTTTCAGAAAGTTTGTCTTCACTTATTAAAGTTTCAAGCTCTGTTAAATAGTTCCCCATCTCATCTGAAGTCGACATGGCAAATACTTCTGATGAAAGCATGCCAATTACTTCTGAACGCTGGTCTACACCTTTTTTAGGCGCACCTGTTCTCAAGTCCCAAAACATTAAGCTTAATGCTTCTCCGTAATTCTGTATCTTTTTCACATATGTTAAAAATTGTTTTTCTACTTCATATGTAGCTACTGTCATCGTATAAAAACCTCCTTTTTCTACCACAATCTTAATTCGACATGAAAATCTAAATTCCTTTTATAATAGAAAAAAAGCTTGGCAAGCGCCAAGCTTTCTCCTTACAATTCTTTACCTTCTACTGGTAGTACGTTTTTCACCGCTTCTACCACTTTCTCATCTTCTGTATCAGATAAGAAGATTGATATAGCACCTTTATCGTCGCTCGTACGAATTAAACGGCCAATCCCTTGACGAAGACGTAAAATCATATATGGTACATCTACATCCCAGAATGGATCATTTACGTGTTTACGCTTCGCTTCAAACACAGGATCGTTTGGAGGGAATGGTAATGACCAAATAATAACATGTGATAATGATGAACCTGGAATATCTAAACCTTCCCATAAATGAACGGCACAAAGTACAGTCTCTTCTTCATTTTGGAAACGAGAAACGAGCTGACTAATTTCTTGGTCTCCTTCATATAAGAACGGAACTGACATTTGTTCTTTACTTACGTATTCTTTAAACGCTGCAAGTTCTTGTGTTGTACGGAATAATACAAGTGTACGTCCATTTGTTTTTTGTATATTTTCAAGTGTATATTGACACTTTCTTTCCCATTCATTTTCTTTCGTATGCGATAGTAAGTTTACTGCCATTTGTTCTTCGTAATCAAACGGTGAGGCAACTGAGAATGATAAGTAATCTTTTACCCCTAGGCTATTTGCTGTAAATGCAAATGAATCGTTGTTAGATAATGTAGCAGAAGAGAAAATATACGGGATTTTCTTCGAGAATACTTTCTCTTGTAATACTTCTTCAACTGCACGCGGCATAATTACTAACGTGAAGGCTCCATCACCTTCTTCACCCCATGTAATTACATTTTTCTCGTGCATAAATAGACGCAGCGAGTGCTCTAATACATCTAAATGTTCATCAACGATATTTAAATCATACGTGTTTACTGTATGCATTTCACTTTCAAATACTAATGCATCACCAACTTCACCAATTTTCGCATAAAGTCGCTTCGCTTCGGCAGTTACTTTTTCTGTCACAGTAATCTCTAAACGATCAGAACCGGCAATTTCCTTTTTATTTTCTTGTAACACATCAAAGAATCGCTCTGTTTGCCAAATTGTTTCTTCTACTAAATGTGCAAACTCCTCGCGAATATCGTTTTGCAACAATCTCGTTAAAAGTTGCTCCATCATCGTTTGTTTTAAACGATATGTTAAAGCTTTTTGAGCTGCATATTCTACAAGATGTCCTTCATCGAATACAACACAACTACTTTCTGGTAATAACGGAATTTGTCCTTCACGCTTACGAGCATCGTACGTCCAAATATGATCCATATAGAAATCTTGAGAACAAATAATTAAATCTGCTGCTTTACGATAATGTTCACGTGATAGAGTTTGACCGCAACGATGACGAGAATCACAAGTAAAGCAATCTTGGAAGTAATCCCAATTTACTTTTGACCATTCCTCGTCATTTAAAAGCGGAAATTCTTTTCGGTCACCGTAGTGAGTAAAGTTTTGCATCGTACCGTGGTCAAATACAAACTGCGGTAATTCGTAGTATACATCTTCAATTACTTCTGGAGCTCGTCCACTCATAACATCTTCAAGTTTACGTAAACATAAATAATTATCCATTGATTTGGCAAGTCTTACATCTACCGATAAGCCTAATGCCTCAGATAATTTAGCAATGTCCCCTTCTTCTTTCACAAGCTGCTCAATTAACGTTTCATCTGCACAAGCGATAATCGCTGGCTTTCCAGTATAACGTGCATAACAAATTGCATATAAAAGATATACAATTGTTTTCCCGGTTCCTACACCCGCTTCTGCGAACATAACTTTCTTTTCTTGGAAAGCACGTTCTAATTGAAACGCCATAAAAATTTGTTCATCACGCTCTTCAAAGCCTTTTTCCGGAAGGATGTCGTAAAACACATCTCCAATCCACTCATTCAACTTATCATAAAAATTGTCTTGTTTCCCTACTTCAAATGGTAATCTCTTCTCAGTAAACATCCTTAGCCTCCAACCAAAAAGTTTTTCTATAAAAGATATAGCAACTGCTACTCATATGTGTGCAGCCACTTTCCCCTGTTGTAATACATAGAAATACACGAAAAAAAATTTTCCTTTCGAAAAAGGAAAATTTTCTTCTATATTAATGACTTTAAATACCGTTTATCAATCGCTGTTTCATGTGAAAGAGCTGACAAATATTCTTCTTGTGCTTTTTGTATTTCATCTACAATCACACTGTGGCTATCCACTTCTTTTCCGAGCTCATCATACGTGCGGTGAATTGCTTTTTGAATCATTGATAATTGGAAACTATCCATATCAGTTCCTCCTTTACGCATTGCATAATAGCCAGTATATGCGCGCTGGAGGAGTTTTATACTATGAATTACGAGGTGGACGTTTTCCGAAGTATTGGTAGTAATCTGTACGGATAAATCCGTTAAACAGTTTACGTTTCTTCGATGCATCTTTTCCGTAGCACTTCTCAAACGCTTCGTAACTTGTTAATACATACGCCGACCATGTGTCTAATGGACGGAATACTTGTCCCATTTCTTTATACAGTTGTTCAACAAGTGCTTTTTCACTTAAACGTTCTCCGTATGGAGGATTCGTTACAACATAGCCATAATCCTCTTTTGTTGTGAAATCTTTTACTTGCATTTGTTTAAATGTAATTAAATCGCCTAAACCTACTTCTTCTGCATTATCTTGAGCAACTCGGATCATACGATGATCGATATCTGATCCAATGATTTGCAGTCGTTGATCATAATTCGCTAAATCTTCAGCTTCTTGACGAGCTTCACGCCAGTTTTGTTTACCTACCCAGCCCCACTCATCTGATGCAAAACCACGGTTAAATCCTGGTGCGATATTTTGTCCAATTAATGCTGCTTCAATCGGTATTGTACCTGATCCACAGAAAGGATCTACGAAAGGACGATCTGGCTTCCAGTTTGTTAACTTAATTAAAGACGCAGCCAATGTTTCTTTTAATGGCGCTTCCCCTTGATCCACACGGTATCCACGTTTATGAAGCCCAACACCGCTTGCATCAATTGTTAATGTTGCGATATCTTTTAACATTGCAATCTCAATACGGAATAACGGGCCATCTTCTTCAAACCAAGTTGTACGTTTATATGTTGTTTTTAATTTTTCAACGACAGCCTTTTTAACGATACGTTGGCAATCCGAAACACTGAATAACTCAGATTTTAAAGATTTACCGATAACAGGGAACTCACCGTTTTCTGGAATATAATCTCCCCAGTTTAATGCTTTCGTTTTCTCAAACAGCTCATCAAATGTTGTCGCTTTAAATTCGCCAACTTTAATTTTCACACGGTCCGCAGTACGTAACCATAAATTCGTGCGACAAATCGCCTTTTCATCTGCTTCAAATGTTACTTTGCTGTTTTCTACTTGGCATTCATAACCAAGATCACGAACTTCTCGGGCAACTAAAGCTTCAATACCCATTGCCGCTGTTGCGATTAAAGTAACTTTTCCCATTTGCATTCACCTCTTATGTATATTCAAACAATAATTAATAGCCATTTATCCTATTAATTATTACATTTTACGAAGAATTTTCTCATTAACCATTTTAACTCATAATTTATAACTTCATACAAATAAAAAGCCCTCCTCTAACAAAGGAGAGCTGAGTTATTTCATAGTTGGTTCATAACGTTCTGTAAGCCATGTTCTGTTCCTTTGTACTGCAAACGGCCCACGCCTCGTACTCCGGTGGCAATCATCTATCTACAGGTTATACAACCTGTCCTTTCCCATCGTTCATTTCCTTGGAAAAGATTCCCCTACCATTATTTGGGTTTCTCGCTCGTGGGGTTTACCTCGTTCCACTCCTATCATTTCTTCAAGGACTTCGTCACTGTGGCACTTTAAAGGTAGTCAAACCATATCCGAAAGGACTTAGGTTTTTTCCCTGCCGTTAAACCAGCCTTACAGCCAGAATACCCTAGCTTATGAATTGGCTAGGCACGAACACTACAGCCATCTCAGGCCGTGCGAGCATGGACTTTCCTCTACAACGTTGGCGTTGCAGCGATTACCCAAACGTTATGACATCCATTAGTATAGTGGAAACAAAAAGATTTTGCAATGTTTTTTTCTATGTAAAATGCTTTAACCTTTTTATCACCAGAAATTATTCGTATAACTTACTTCCAAATACAGCTTTTTCTAAATTGGATAGACGTTTTAAAATGTCCGTATTTGTGTTGTTATATACCGGTTGTGCAACTGGTGTTTGTACAACTGGTTGTTGTGGAACTTGCGTTGCTGCTAGCTTTTGTTCTTCTAGTTCACGCTTTAAACGAGCATTTTGTTGCTTTAATTGCTCAAATTCCTTGTGAAAAGCTTCATAATCTTTAATGATCATATCAAGAAACTTGTCTACTTCTTCTTGTTGATAACCTCTCATACCTGTTTTAAATTCTTTTTCTAAAATATCTTTCGCCGTTAATTTAATTTTATCCGAAATCATTTTCTTCACCTCAAATTTTTGCCAAAACTTTCATTAACTAAATTTTTTCAGAAACAATGCTTTTTGTCAATCATATATACGAGTACTATATTACATATTACTCAGCATTATTCCACTGTTCCTCTTCTATTATATCTTGTAAATCGGAAAAAAGAATGAAATAACTGTGATAATTTTCTATTTCTCCTTTTTTCTTTGCCGCTTCTACAATGTATTTAGGACTCCCTGGTTTTTCTTCATCATATACAGCTAAAAGTGCATCACTTTTTTCAATAAAAAATTGATTTTTTAATTTAAATTGCTCTGGGCTTTCGTACTTCCGTTTCGTGATACTATCAACATGGTCTGCTTGAGAGAGAATAAATTCGTAATATTCACGGTTATCTTCCTTCCAACCTTCTTCTTGTTCTAAAAATGGAGTAAATACCGCTAATTTTAAATCTGGATATTCTACTTGTATTTCAAAAACAACTTCAGCAGCCCATAATTCTACACCTAACTGGCCACTTATTATAACCCACTCTAAACCATCTTCTACAAAAGCAGTTAATTTACGACGTAGCGCCTTTTTTATACATTCTACTCCTGGATGATCATTTTTAAATATTCCAAGTTCAAATGGCTTATAGCCTGTTACTGCAATAACTTTCATATCAACACTCCAATTACAAAAAAAGAACTAGCATTTCGCTAGTTCTAACATATCATTTACTTTTTAAATATTCCACCAACGTTTGGTCCAATATTCGGACCTATTGGTGATACATTTGGTCCTGGTCCAAACGGTGATACATTCGGTCCTGGTCCGAATGGGGATATTTGATGACCGTGGTGGTGATGATGATGACCATGGCCACATGGTCCACATCCGCCGAATCCTGGGTCGATTGGGTCCACAACATTTACATTTGAGTTTGTTTGTGGGAAGAAGTTTTGGTTTTTAATTTGTTGATGGTGTACATGTGTTGTATGCGTTGGGAAAATGTGTGGCACCACCGTTGTTGAAAAAGAATGTGTTACGCATTGTTTCGTCGGATGAATGACAGGAGCCGTTGTACAAATAGGTCCTGTAGGCTTATGCCCTCCAAAGCAAGGATGACAATGATGCATAGTTTTTCTCTCCTCTCTCATAAAAAAAATCTGATTACACTTTACAGTATGAGAAAAGAGGGTAAGCCGCTTGTTATATATACCCATTTATTCTAAGGAAATTTGTCTAGTCCTTTATTTCATATACAATGTTTTTTATAGACAACCCTCCAAAATTACTTACCAAAAAAACCTCCCACTTGCTTTACAATGCCTGTTACTTGATTCATCGCATTCATCATTTGTCCAGCTGTATTCATCATTTTATTTACATCATAGTTACCATCTGAATTTTTAAATTGGGAAACAAAACTAGAAAATTGACTTGGTTGTTGCTGTTGCTTTTGTTTATTTTGTGTCGGATACGGTTGTTTTGGTGGATAAAACATCGCTTGTTGATTATAGGGAGATGGTGGTGGCATATAGTATTGCGAATTCATATAAGGTTGCTGTTGTTGATCCATATAGGGCTGCTGCGGTTGTTGATTCATATAAGGTTGTTGCGGTTGATTCATAAACGACACTTCAAATGGCTGGTAATAATTTTGATTTCCATAATGAGGCTCGAAAGGATACATATTATAACGTAAATATGTATCCGTATTATATTGGTACATATTTTGCTGTGCATATGGATTAGATTGCTGATATACGTTAGATTGTTGAAACATGCATTCTCTCCTCCTTCTCATAAGTTTCTACATATATAATATGTACTTGTAAAATAATTTGTGTGACGAAGTATCTGTCTATTTTTGTCGGAAGTTTCAATTTTTAAAAAATTATAAAAGAAAACCCTTCCATGCTATGATAATGAAGAAGAAGATTCTCATGGGGGAGGAATCAACATGGTATTAGGGGATTTAAAACAAGCGTTTTCTCAAAAAAAGGGGTATTACACAGAGAATGTAAATGAATTGTTAGACTTTGCGAGACATTGGTATCTCGAAGGAAAAATATGCATTTCAGATTACCGAACATTAATAAAAGAATTAGAAATAAACGGTGCAACAAAGCCTACAACAATGACAGAAGCATAAAAAACAAGAGGGTTTCCCCTCTTGTTACTTACATTGCTCAATTATATTTTGCAAAGTATACGAAATGGCTTGATGCGTTTCAAAGAATCGCTTACCTTTACCTTTATTTACAAAACATTGCAACACATTTGTTTGTAAATTATCGTACACTTGATCAATTTGCTGTACATGTATATACTTCGGTTTTTCTTCCTTAATCCATTCATAAGCTAATTCTTTCCACACTTTTAATTCCTCATCTACCATATCTACAAACGGTTTCATATCCTTATAAAAATCGTATTCAATCATTTCTCTTTTTTTCACATTTGCTTCATTATTATGTTGCATAAGTTTTTCCGAAGACTGTATTAATGCTTCATACTTCATTTTATTCCCACCTTATTATGCACTCACTACGACGTTTTGAAATGCCTTCACCCAATTCCCTTTTTCTTCGTGATGCACTAATTTATTTTCCATATGCTCAATATGCATTTCTGTTATTTCTATCTTGTTGCATATTTTTTCACTCTTATCCTTTAATGCATGATTCATTCTAATCCCTATATTCATTTCCAGCAAATCGAGAGAACTTAACATTTGATCCATTGTTTTCATTACATCTTCCTTCTGAACCATCGCCATATACAAAACGCCTCCTTCTTTGCTTTTCCTTTGTCATGTAATTTCGCCGAATGATTCTTCACTCCTGCCCACATGACAAAACTAGTTGTTATTCGTCAAAGAAATCATTTTGTATGTCATTTATAGAAATGGTAACAATACAAAAAGGAGGTGCATGAAAATGACAAAGAACAAAAACGAAAAAAAGAAAAAACAAAACAAACAAAACAAACAAAATAAACCCGAAACTGGAAATCCAAAATTAGATGGTCCAAACTTCCCTGCTACATAAAGTGAACTTTAGCACTTTTATAAAAAGCTAATTTCTGAAGTATCCTTAATCTCTTATGTTCATTACGTTTTGAGATTGAATTTTTACTCGTAGCAGGGTTACTTCACATTAAGAAGTCCTGTCTTCATAAATGAAGACAGGACTTCTTTTTTATTATATCACGAACTCTTCTATCCTTTTAACAAAACGATTTACGGTGGAAGCAATATAGATTTGCTCCCTCTTTCTTTTATACCATTCTGTTATATCGACTTCACCCTTATACTCTTCTGGTAAAAATAGTTCATTTATTTCCGTATCTCTACAAAACCAATCTCTCATACTTATTTCATCATGTGCAACAACAGGATAAACTTCTCTAAGAGCTGGTGTACAAGATTTTCTAGCTTCTCTTACATAACATTCATAATCTGCTCTTGATCCTGTGTGTATCGTTTGCAATGCAAACCTATGGAATAAACTTTTGTAATTCGGATGAAACAGTAACGCTGCTAATTTCTTTCCTAGTTCTATACGCTTCTGTAACGTTTCAAATTGATAAACTGAAAAACCATACATCTTCCCTTCAACGGTTGGAAAAATAACAGCACTAACATGAAGCATTTCTTGCAATTTAAAAAGTGCTGTATGAAATACATGTTTTTTAAAATATGTATTCTCAATAATTGGTTTTTGAATTTTATTTTGTTCATTTATAATAAGCGCTGTCATAAGTCTATTTATATCTTTTTTCTCCCAAAAATATATCCATTCTTTTTCCATAAAAATGGATACGTTGAAATATTGTAACAAATGGAATAGTGGCACCTGCCTCCTCTTACTTTCTTCATATAACAACAGCTGAGGAAATACATCTAAAAAAATAATCCAATTCGCTTCTTCATAAGTCAAAAACAAATGTTTTTTTACTGTTTGAGGTAAAACAGTAGCATAATACCTCCCTTGTAAATCAGTCATATTCCATCCTGCATTTCTCGAGACCATACTCGCTAAAAAAGCCCACCTAATTTCACTATTTCTTACATAATATTCTTGATAACAATGCGTTCGAGAAATGTTGTCCATATTAGCTATTTCTATTTCCCTCTTCATGTTGTAAACCATTATTTTTTCTTCCTCTGTACAGACCGTATTTTTACGATATTGTTTAATTTTTTCATAATCATTCCATGTAAACATGAATAAGTCATCATACCTTTCTTCAAAAAGGTCACATCTTTTTTCATTTTTTGTTATAATCACCTTTGTAAGTAATTCTTAGCAAGTTGGGAGTGGACACACTATGACCATTCGTTACCCAAATGGAAAACGGTACAATCAAGCTTCACAACCTCATAAAACACCAATTAAAAAACATACTTATAGTAACAGAGGTATGTCCCTTGAAGAGGAATTGAATGAAACAAATGAATATTACTTAACCCATAATATTGCATGTGTACATAAAAAACCTACACCTCTTCAAATTGTAAAAGTAGATTACCCCGCTCGAAGTGCTGCAGTGGTAAAAGAAGCGTATTTTAAACAACCTTCTACAACAGATTACAACGGTGTATATAAAGGGAAATACATCGATTTTGAAGCGAAAGAAACAAAAAATAAAACGAGTTTTCCACTTCAAAACTTCCACCTTCATCAAATTGAGCATATGAAGCAAGTAATCGCTCATAATGGAATTGCATTTGTTATTATTAAATTTACACTTTTTGATGAACTTTATTTATTAGATGCAAAACATATTATTGCATTTTGGAATCGTCAAAATACTGGTGGACGAAAATCGATTACGAAAGAAGAAATAGTAGAGCATGGATCTTTATTATCATGCGGTTATCACCCTCGGATTGATTATATCCGTGTACTAGACACGGTTTATTTTTCGTGATAGAGTCATCACTAAGGCTCTTTTTTCGACTTTTGGGGAGAGAATGAAAGGTAGGAGAAAGTATAATGTCAGATAATTATCGTTCTCGTACAGAACGAAATCATGTAAAAAATCAAAAGCAAGAAACAAATACAGAGAAAAAACCAAAGAAAAAAGGCTCCTTTTTTAAAAAATTCCTTATAGGTTGTCTACTTCTTGGTATCGTTGGTCTTGTAGCTGGCGTTTCCGCTTTCTTTGTTATGGTGAAGGACGCTCCAAAATTAGACAAATCAAAACTCGTCAATCCTTTATCAACAAAGTTTCTTGATAAAGATGGGAACTTTTTCTATGAATACGGTGCTGAAAAACGAACCCACGTTACGTATGATCAAATTCCAAAAGTAGTTGAAAATGCATTCCTTGCAACTGAGGACTCACGTTTCTATGATCATAATGGAATTGATTTTAAACGAACTACAAAAGCAGTTATGGAAAATGTCACTGGAGGTTTCGGATCTCAAGGTGGTAGTACGATTACACAACAGGTAGTCAAAAACTATTTTCTAACGATGGACAAAACTGCAAAGAGAAAAGTACAAGAATGGTACCTATCTTACAAATTAGAGCAACAATACTCTAAACATGAGATTTTAGAAATGTACTTAAATAAGATTAATTTAGGTAACCGTTCATATGGTATTGCGACAGCAGCGCAAAAATATTATGGTAAAGATTTAAAAGACTTGCAATTACATGAAGCTGCTATGCTCGCTGGTTTACCCCAAGGTCCAAACATTTATGATCCAACCAAAAAGGAAAATGTTGAACGAGCAACAAATCGTCGTAATGTCGTATTGTCATTAATGAATCGGCATGGTTATATAACAAAAGAAGAAATGAATAACGCAGTTAAAATCCCAGTAACAGAGGGTCTTCAACCGTCTTCCGAAATAACTGAGATGAAGTATCAAGCATTTTTAGATGCGGTTGTAAAAGAAGTTGAAAAAGAATATCCTGATGTAAATATTGGTTCAGATGGTTTGACGATTCATACAACACTTGATCAAGA
The DNA here is from genome assembly GCF_007363175.1 of Bacillus sp. BD59S. Lineage (NCBI taxonomy): Bacteria > Bacillati > Bacillota > Bacilli > Caryophanales > Bacillaceae > Bacillus > Bacillus sp. BD59S. The sequence continues at coordinate 1,438,992 of NZ_CP034686.1, read as the reverse complement.
TGCTCAAGATTATGCTGAAAAAATTATGGATGGCAATCTTATTAAGTATCCGAACGATCAATTCCAAGGATCATTCGTATTTATGGATACACAATCTGGAGAAGTTCGTGCAATTGGAGCTGGGCGTAAAGAAAGTAAGTCTACTTTCAAAGGTCATAATATGGCGACTGATTTAAAACGCCAAGTCGGTTCAACAATGAAACCAATTTTCGACTACGGACCAGCAATTGAAAATTTACAATGGTCTACATACCATCAATTAAATGACTCAGAATATACGTATTCCAATGGTAAAAAAATACGAAATGCAACAAATAGTTACAAAGGTGACGTTTCACTACGTGAAGCTTTGAAAAAGTCATTAAACATCCCAGCTTTAAAAACAGCCCAAGCGGTTGGTCTTCCTAAGTCACAAGCGTTTGCTGAAGGTTTAGGTATGACATTTAAAGACGGCAAAACATTTGAATCAACAGCAATTGGTAGTAACGATAGTTCACCATTACAAGTAGCAGGTGCATATGCAGCCTTTGGTAATGGTGGGAACTACAATAAACCGCACTTCGTAAAAGAAGTTATCTTCCCAGATGGGAAAAAGAAAAGTTTTAAACCGAAAGAGCAACGTGCGATGCAAGACTACACAGCTTACATGGTTACTGACGTTCTTCGTGACGTAGTAAGACCTGGTTCTGGCGGTACTGGTCCAACAGCATACGTTTCAGGTGTTGATGTTGCCGGTAAAACAGGAACACAAAACTTTGATGAAGACGTTATAAAAGAATATGGTATACCAGCTGATGCAAACAGAGATAGCTGGTTCGCTGGATATACACCGCAATATACAATGGCAGTATGGACTGGTTACGAAAAAAATGGCCCAGAAAACTACATTAGTGATCGTTATACTAGAATTGCACAGCAAATGTTCCAAGTAATGATGAGTAAATTCGCTACAGATAAAACTCGTTTCGAACGCCCTTCTTCTGTACAAGAATTAAATGGTGAATTGTACGTAAAAGGCGCTAAAAAAGATGCAGTGAAACAAATTAAAGTAGATGCACCTAGTGGTCTTAATGTCACTTTTGATGGCGCTAGCACAGTTACACTAAACTGGTCTGGACCAGCAGAAGTTGATGCGTATGCCGCAAGCTATAAAGCGACTGACGGTTCAAGTGGTAGTTTATCAATAAAAGGTACGACAGCTACTCTTGGTGGTATTAAACCAGGCGTTACTTACAGCTTCTCTGTAGTAGCGAAAAAAGGTACTGGAACAAGCCCTGCCGTTGGTGCATCCTTCACTGCGCCTGGAGGAACTCCAGACGCGAAGAAAGCTGAAGATGAGGCTGCTAAGAAGAAGGCTGAAGAAGAAGCTAAGAAAAAAGCTGATGAGGAAGCTCAGAAAAAGGCCAATGAAGATAAATTAAAACAAGAAGAAGCTACTAAAAAAGCTGAAGAAGAAGCTAAGAAACAACAAGAACAACAACGTAAACAACAAGAAGAAGCTCAAAAAAAAGCTGATGAGGAAGCTAGAAAAAAAGCTGAAGAAGAAGCTAAAAAACAACAAGAGCAACAACGTAAACAGCAAGAAGAGGCTCAAAAGAAAGCTGATGAGGAAGCTAGAAAAAAAGCTGAAGAAGAAGCTAAGAAACAACAAGAGCAACAACACAATACCGGCGAAGATACACCACACGCAGACGGAAATGTTGTTACAACAGAGTCTTAATACAAAAAAGAAGTCCTTTTCTCTTAACGAGAAAAGGACTTCTTTTTTGTTATCATTTTCTTTACATATAACTTTTCTATTTCAATATACAACTGCGCTAACTGAATATAAGAATGATAATTATTCGGTTTCTTTATAATGAACAAATATCTCTCCATAAAATTAACTGGTTGTACTTCCAATTTACTCGTGAAATCTTCCATTTCGTTCAAACTATAAACAGGTTGTTCATTTAGCCAATATACAATTGATAACAAATGTGCTGCAAAAAGAATCATTGGCCCTTCAGCTTCTTGCTTATTTCTGTTTCGAAAAAGTGTCGCAATGTCTTCATGCTTACTTTTCCATACATTCAATAATACTGGAATACTATTTTCAATTTCATTCCACGGCTCATATTGTCTTTCCATATCATATATAAAATAAGTATTTTGTATTGTTTCTTCAAAAGACTGTTCTGTATAATACACAATCGAATTTTTACTTTCTTTAAAAAATGGTAAGCATCGAAATTCTTTCGGTATTTCTATCACTCGCTCCATCCTTTATTTCCCCTTCATTCGCTTCTTTCCTTCACGACATACTTCTAGTAAAGGGCACTCCTCACATTGTGGTCGCTGTGCTTTACAGTGATAACGTCCAAAGAAAATCATACGGTGATGTGTAACGCTCCATTCATCCATCGGAATTTTCTTCATTAATGTCTTTTCTACTTCTAACACCGAATCTTTCCATCTACAAATCGCTAACCGTTTACTCACTCTCTCTACATGCGTATCAACAGCAATTGCCGGAATACCAAACGCTACCGAAACAACTACATTTGCTGTTTTTCTCCCTACTCCTGGCAAGTTCGTCAACTCGTCACGGTCTTCTGGAACTTTTCCGTTATAATCATCCAGTAACATCTGGCACAATTTTTGAATGTTTTTTGCTTTATTTCTATACAAACCAATAGAACGTATATCTTGTTGTAATTCTTCTAGCGAAACACTTAAATAATCTTCTGGTGTTTTATATTTTTGAAATAAATTTTTCGTCACTTTATTTACAAGTGCATCTGTACATTGTGCAGATAACGCCACCGCTATTACTAGTTCAAACGGATTATCATGAATTAATTCACAATGTGCTTCTGGATACATATCCGCCATTGTGTCCAAACAATAGCGAATTTGCGTTTTATTTAACATATACTTCCTCCTACATTACTGCTCCAACCAATTATAAAAAGGCACTTTTCCAGTAAATTTCGTCTCTTGTTTTGTTGTTTGCTGCGTTCTTTGTTGATTTGCTCTAAATTTTCGTCCTTGGTTTTGGGCTTGGTCTACTGTTTTAATACCATTCTTTTTCCATTCAAATAAAATACGATCAATATATCGGAAATTAAGCTTACCACTCATTACAGCTTCCCTGAGGGCCGCTTGAATTAAATTCGGATGATGTTGATCTTGATCTTCCCACATTCCCAACGTTTCACATTCAAATGGAGAGAGTGGTCTTCCAAATTCTTTTTCAAATACTGTATATAAATTTACTTGCAGTTGCTTTATTTCTTTTTGTTCTTCCTCTATTGATTCATTCATTAAGAAATGCAATATTTTTTCCCATAGCGGTTGTAAAGAATAACTTTCACACATCATCGCTTCTGATTTTTGTCCACCTTCTAGTGATAAAAAACCTTTTTGAATCAATGCCTGAATGACTTCCATACATTTCATTTCGGTAATCGTCATCCGTTCTGAAATCTCTGACGGAGTCGGAAACGAATTGCCCGACTCTAAAAATGTATGTACATGAAGTACAACCATAAATTCCGTTTCATTTAACCCTAATTTTTTATAATGCATCATAAGTAATTTTGGAATTGCAATGCTTCCCTGCTCAAACCACTGTAACATCATTTTCTTTTTCATCACCAAACACCTCGCTCTCTAGTATAACACACCTTTCGCTATTTCTTTTTGCCACAATTCGTCAAAAAAACCTCCCTATCATGTAGGAAGGTTTTTTTGTATTACATTAATAAAATATACAATTAAGCTTGCACTTTACTTTTCATAAACGTATGAATACGTTCTAATGCTTTCTCCACTTGTTCAAGAGATGTTGCATATGATAAACGAACGTTATTTGGAGCACCAAATCCTGTACCTGGTACAAGAGCTACTTTTTCCTCTTCTAATAGAGCTTTTGCCCAATCATCAACAGTTTCGTATCCTGATAAAGCTACTGCTTCTTTTACATTAGGGAATAAGTAAAATGCACCTTGTGGTTTAATGCAAGTAAAGCCAGGGATCTGAATTAATTTATCATAAATAATGTTTAATCTCTCTTCAAATGCTTGACGCATTGTTTCTACAGGTTCTTGTGAGCCTGCATATGCCGCGATTGCGCCGTATTGAGCGATTGAAGTAGGGTTTGACGTACTATGACTCGCTAAGTTCGTCATCGCTTTAATAAGCTGCTTATTTCCTGCTGCATATCCAATACGCCATCCTGTCATAGAATGAGATTTAGATACACCATTAATAATAAGTGTTTGTTCTTTTAATGCATTAGAAAGCTGGGCAACCGAAGTATATTCTGCTCCACCATAAATTAATTTCTCATAAATTTCATCTGAAACGATTAAAATATCGTGTTCTAAACATACTTCTCCAAGCTGTTGTAATTCTTCTTTGCTGTAAATCATTCCTGTTGGATTGCTCGGTGAATTAATAATAACTGCTTTCGTTTTCTCTGTAATTGCCTCACGCAGCTGCTTCGCTGTAATTTTGTATTCATTATCTTCAAGGCCTTCTACATAAACTGGCTTACCACCAGCAAGCTTTACTTGTTCCGGATAACTTACCCAGTAAGGTGTCGGGATGATAACTTCATCACCTTCATCAAGTAACACTTGGAATAATGTATATAATGCATGCTTTGCGCCGTTACATACAATAATTTCAGACGGATCATACGCAATTCCTTGATCGCGAGTAAACTTCTTCACAATTTCTTGTTTTAACGATTGTAACCCACCTGTTGGTGTATACTTCGTATGTCCTTCTAACATCGCTTTATGTGCAGCATCCATAATATGTTCTGGCGTATTAAAGTCAGGTTCTCCTGCCCCTAATCCAATTACATCGTGGCCTTCTGCTTTTAATGCTTGTGCCTTTGCTGTAATTTCTAGAGTTGCAGATGGTGTTAAAGCAGCTACTCGCTTTGCTAATTTCATTTGTAGTTCCCCCTACATCTATTTTTCAATGCTGTATCGTCGTAAAAACTGACCATCTTTAAATGCAAGATAGTAATAACTATAACGATTTTCATCATCAATATATGTAACTTCCCATAATGGTATATTGTTTTCAAAGCCTAATTTTACTTTTAAAATTTCTTTAGGCTTACTTTTGTGCTCTTTACTGTCATCTCCGACTTGTTCAATCGTTCTTTGTAAAGCCTCTTTTTCAGAAATACCTTCACTCTTTTTCCTTACTATAGTTTCCCCTTTTTTCTCAGGCACCCAAACGATAAGTTGTTCTCCTTTTTCATCTGTACCTTGTACGACTGTATATGAAGATTCTCCGTTATAATAATCCACAGATTTTACTTTTACAAGCTTTGCTTTTTCTTTTGCAATTTCTACAGATTTTGCCTCTTTAGGGATTTTCTTTTCCATTGCTTTATTATAAACATACGCCCCATATATTCCGCTAGCAACGATTACGATAACGATTGCAAAGATCCACTTTTTCATTGTATCACTACGTTCTGTAAATCGTAAATACAGCTGTTTCTTTATCTTTTTCGTCTAATGCTAATCCGAACATGAGGTCCTGCTCTTTTAACGTACGATTCAAACTATCAACGATTTTATACAAGTCAGATGAATATTTAATACGCGTCGTTGATAAGACTTCGATTTTCTTATCCATGAAAAAACTCCTCCGTTACACAAAAATTTCTAATTATAGAAGAACGCAATGCGGTTACAATAAGAGTACATTCTTTACAACCCCTGCTTCATCACCCATCTATTATAGCAGGACATGTACAGCAAAAAAAGGTTTCAAGTCGAAAACCAATACATTTTGTATACAAGAAGTAAGAAAAATAAAATTCCTCCTACCCACATTTTTTACGCCTGAAGTTTACATGTACTTCAGGCGTATTTTTTCTTCCAATTTTATCCCACTTTATTCAGTTAACCGTTCCTTTAATTGTTCTAACAATTCTTCTAGAGGGCCTTCATAAAGCGGAACAGTTGGAATTGATTGTAAAAAACGTTTTCCATAGGAAGCGCTTGTCAAACGACGATCTAATACAAACACCGTCCCGGTATCTGTACTTGTTCTAATAAGACGACCAAATCCTTGTTTGAAACGCAGTATTGCTTGCGGGAGTGCTAACTTAGCGAATACGTCCTCTCCTTGATTTTTTAACCACTCTCCTTTTGCTTCCATCATCGGTTGATGAGGAGGCGTAAAGGGAAGGCGGACAATAACAAGACAACTAAGGGCATCTCCAGGTATATCTATCCCTTCCCAAAAACTACTTGTTCCTAATAAAATTGATTTATCGAACTCTTGAAACTTACGAATGAGACGACTTCTGCTCTTATTATTCACACTTTGCGTTAATAATAAATAGCCTTCTAATTCCTCATCATTTTTCAAATTCGTATACGCTTCTTTCAACATTTCATACGAAGTGAACAAAACAAGCATTCTACCTTCTGTAGCTTTCGCTATTTTTGCAATATGAGCCGACACAGATTCAATATATTCTTCATTACTTGCTTGCTTAATAAAAGGCACATCCGTTGAAACCATTAATTTCATCTGTTCTTCAAAACGAAATGGTGATGGGACCTGTAATGTATTTGGAGCAAAATCATGTAAACCTAGCTCTTCTTTTATATAGTCAAATGAATCGTTTACTGTTAGCGTTGCTGATGTGAAAATAACACTCTTTTTCTCTGTTAAAAATTTATCAGCAAATCTTTCACCAATATGAACAGGTTGCCCATATAAAACAGTTGAATGAATGGTTCCCTTCGTTTCAGTTTCCATCCATGTCACATATGAATTTTTTTCTAAAATGAGCACTTGTAAAGATTGCGCCATCTTTCTCAATAACTCAATTAAATGCATAAATTCACCTGTAACAACATGCATTTCCCATTCTAATTTACTTTGCAATATATCAACTTGCTTCTCAAGTGTAGAGAGTAATTTTCTTACATCATATACAAAACGATTTGTTAACTCGGTAATACTATCCCATAACTTTCCTTTTTCTACTTCCGTGTTATATCGATAAATGAGTGGCATATTGCTGATCCCTTGTTCCTGCTTTGTTTGTTTAAAGATGAATGCACGTAACATTTGGAATAGCTCATCCGCATCAAATTTCAATTCCTTCAAACTATGACTTACCATGCGGAAAGTCGAACGGGAGGCTTGTTCTGTTTTTTTCATCATTTTATATACTTTAGAAAGTACATCATCTGTTTCTAGCGTACCAAGACGAGATAAAACTAGCTGGAAATACATACAGGAGAACTGTTCACCTAATGTTCTACTTGCCGCTTCCTCAATATGATGAGCCTCGTCAAAAATAATATGTTCACATGAAGCAAATAATGGTTCTTCACTTGAAAAATCTTGAAATAATAACGCATGATTTGTAATAACGATATCTGCAAATAATGCTTTATTCTTTGCTCGTTGATAAAAACAACGACTATACCAGTTGCTTTGCATCCCGCCCGGACTATGTACATCACTACAAATACGGTTCCAAAGTAACTTTCCGCCCTCAGGAATATTTAATTCATCACGATCGCCCGTTTCCGTTTGCAATAACCACACTAAAATTTTTGCCTTCGTGAGCGCCATATCATAATTCTTCTCTTCTTCTTGCAAAGCATATTCAAATTTATGTAGACAAAGATAATGCTTTCTTCCTTTCAGAAGAGCTACTTCAAATGAAAATGGCATTATTTTCTGTAATAATGGAATTTCTTTTTCTAGTATTTGTTGTTGCAGTTGTACAGTTTGGGTACTTATGATAACAGGTTCTTCTTTTTTCTTTGCAAAATAAATACTTGGAAGCAAATATGCAAGAGTCTTCCCTGTTCCTGTTCCTGCTTCAATTAGTGAAAACCTAGAATCTCTTAGCGCTGTATATATTTCCTTCATCATACTCTGTTGGCTTTCTCTTTTTTCAAACTTTGGCATATTCAACGCAAGTTTATCAATTGTCTTATGCAAGAAAGCATCAAATTTAAATGCACATGTTTCACTTAGGTTTAAAGAATAATTCCGTTTTCGAAGCGCAATATTTCGATACACTTCATATCCCTCTGCTCCTTTTTTACCATGCATCATTTTCTTTAAAATATTTTCAGAAAGTACATCCGCTATATCACTTTGAAACACATCACTCAATTCATAAAGCGATTGCAAGGTGACAAGTGGTAACTTTTCAATTTCATTTAAAAATTGTAAAAACAATTCCGCTGTTGCAAGAGCATCACTATCAGCACGATGCGGTTGATCATGCTCTAATTCGTGTTGTTTAGCTAAATCACGTAATTTATAACTATCAGCCGTTGGCAAAAGAATTTGCGCCAACTCAACTGTATCAACTTTTGGACAATGTATTTCTGTATATCCAGCCTGCCTTAATTCTTCCGTTAAAAAATTCCAATCAAAGTGAACATTATGTGCAACGAAAGCTGCACCTTGTAATAGCTCAACAACCATCGGGGCTACATCTTGAAATAACGGGGCTTGCTTAACCATACTCTCATCAATCCCTGTTAGTTCTGTAATAAATGGCGGAATCTCTCTCTTCGGATTAATAAAAGATGAAAAAATCTCTAATATCTCTCCATCTTCCACTACAACAGCTGCAATTTGGGTAATTTTATCCTTCCCATCCTTCCAGGAGTTCCCTGTCGTCTCTAAATCCACAACGACATAACGCTTACTCATATATGTAACACCTCAATTTCTTACCTATCAAACACAAAATTATATAATGTTACTATACCACGTTTTATCTCATCTTAATGAAAAGATGCACAAAAAAGCTATCTCCGTAATAGAGATAGCCTTCTTACTTATAATATCGTACCTGCTTTTTCAGCACCTAACATTTCAATAATTTGATTATCATCATCTAATACTGCAATTTTCGGCGATTGTTTATGAATATTTTCTTCTGCCACTAAACCGTAGCAAATAATAATAACTTTATCTCCTGGCTGTACAAGCCTTGCAGCTGCACCATTTAAGCAAACAACACCGCTACCACGTTCACCCTTAATAACATATGTCTCTAAGCGAGCACCATTATTATTATTTACAATTTGTACTTTTTCATTTTCTACAATATTTACTGCATCCATTAAATCTTCATCAATTGTAATACTACCTACATAATTTAAATTTGCTTCTGTTACTGTTGCACGATGTAACTTCGCTCTCATCATTGTGCGAAACATAGATGCTCCCCCTTATTTAACCGTTACTGTTATATTGTCAATTAATCGTACATTCTCAAATTTAACTGCAATCGCTAAAATGATTCGTCCTTCAATTTTATCCATTACTTGTAGTGAAGGATAAGCATATAAATCAGCATAATCTACAGTACCTTTCGTATGCGCCTCAATATACTCTTTCACAAGAGTTGTAATGATTTCTGCATTCCGTTCGCCTGCCTCAATTCTTTCTTTCGCTACACATAGGCTACGGTATAAATGAGGAACTTCTTCACGCTCTTCTTGTGATAAATACACGTTACGAGAACTTTTCGCTAATCCATCTTCTTCCCTTACAATATCTACTGGTACGATTGTAACCGGAATATTAAAATCAGCAACAAACCCTTCAATGACAGCAACTTGCTGAGCGTCTTTCATACCGAAATAAGCACGCGTTGGTAATGTAATATTAAATAGTTTCATTAGTACAGTCGCGACACCAGCAAAATGACCCGGTCTTTGTTTGCCACATAATACATCGGTACGCTTTACAACTTCAACTGTTGTCGTTTGTTCTGCTGGATACATTTCTTCCACGCTCGGATAAAATAAATAATCTACACCGTTTTCTTTTGCTACATTTTCATCCCTATCAATATCACGAGGGTATCGATCTAAATCTTCATTCGGTCCAAACTGTAGCGGATTAACAAACACGCTTAACACTACAATTTCATTTTCTTCTCTTGCCTGACGTAATAAAGTCGCATGGCCTTCATGCAAATACCCCATCGTTGGGACAAAACCAATACTTTTTCCACTTGCACGCAGTTCGTTTGTAATTTGCTGCATCTCTTGCACTGTAGTTACGATTTTCATTATTGGTTTCCTCCGTATAACGCTAAGCATTCTTCCTCTTTCATTGTGAATGAATGTTTTTCTTCTGGAAATTGTCCTGTCTTTACTTCAGTAACATATTGTGAAATTCCTCTCACAATCTCCTCTTGAACAGACGTATATTGCTTCACAAATTTCGGAACACGATTTACGCCGTATGAAATAAGATCATGATAAACGAGTACTTGCCCATCTACTTTTTGTCCTGCTCCAATTCCAATCGTTGGAATTGTTAGTTGCTTCGAAATGAATTCTGCTAGCTGCATTGGCACACATTCTAATACAAGTGCTATCGCACCAGCTTCCTCACATCTCTTCGCATCTTCTATTAATTTTTTTGCACTTTCAGCATCTTTTCCTTGCACTTTATACCCACCTAATACTCCTACAGATTGAGGAGTTAAGCCTAAGTGCGCTACAACAGGAATCCCCGCATTTGTCAAGTAATGAATCGTTGATATCACTTCTCCTGCACCTTCTACCTTCAGTGCATGAGCACCACTCTCTTGAACGATGCGGCGTGCATTCACCATCGTATCTTGAGGCGACACATGATACGACATAAATGGCATATCAGTTACAATAAACGTCTCTTTCGCTCCTCGGCGTACAGCTTTCGTATGATGAATCATATCCTCTACTGTTACAGGTACTGTTGAATCGTATCCAAGCACAACCATCCCAAGGGAATCTCCAACTAGAATCATATCAACTTCCGCCTCTTCTGCTAACTTAGCAGATGGATAATCATACGCCGTTAGCATTGTAATCGGCTCACCTTGCTCTTTCATTTTTAAAAAATCTGTTTTTGTTTTCAAAAACTACTCCTCCTTTATACAGGAGAGAGGAGATGGCCGAAATCATATAAAAAACCCCTCTGGCCATAAAAGGGCAGAAGGGTTGTGTGTTAGTCGGCATTATTCATCCCTCTGTCCCAGTCCGTTATTGGATCAAGGCAGAATCCAAGTTATTATTTTTCGTATTGCTTCGAATTATGGTGCAGTTCGCTCTGATACTGCCCACATTCGAACTAATTATAGCAAACTCTAAAAAGGAATTACTACATTTTTTTGAAAAAATAATTTTTATCCTTATTACGGTATGTGAAATTTTTAAATAACGCATGCATAGAAAGATAAACAGATTTGTTTACATGCATAGTATAACTCTTAAAATAATGATGCAGGTTAATTGAGGAAACATACTTACAAAAGGAGAATTGCTAATGTCTATACGTACATGGTTATTTCGATTCATCGGTTTTCTTGTGATGCTTGTGGGAGTAACAACTTTAAATTCCCTCAATGTATTTGCCTCAATTAACGTCGTAACACAACCTGTTGAGTCTGCCAAAGTGATTGAAGTCGAGCTAAACGATGATTACTTTAAACCGAACGTCATCACGATTCCAATTGAAGAATCAACAACATTGCTATTGAAAAATAAAGGCAAGAGGGAGCACACCTTTACAGTAAAAAAACTCGGCATTGACGTCGTAGTCGAGTCAGGAAAAGAAAAAAATATTACCATGAAACCTAAAAATACTGGTACATATGAATTAATATGCCGGTATCACCTTCTTAAAGGAATGGAGGGAAAAGTAATCGTCAAATGACAAGTAAATACTAAAAAATTCATTATCGCACCGCAAACTCATTTCAAAAATATTGAAATAAAAAAGAAGTTCCAAAAGAGGAACTTCTTTTACTTAATTTCGATATCCGCAGAATGAATGTGATGTACTTTTCCTTCATGATCTTCTAGAAGCAATACACCATCCTCTGTAATTCCTTTTGCTATCCCTGTAATTGTCTCTCTCATCGTTCGAGCGTTAATTTCTTTCCCGATGCTCACAGCGTAACTTTCCCAAAGAATTTTAATGACAGAGAAACCATTTTGTAAATACTCTTCATATAATTTTTCTAGTTGTAAAAAGATTTGTTGCATAAGCTCCGCACGAACAATTGGCTTACCAGATTCAATCGCTAAAGAAGTAGCAATATGCTGAATTTCCTCATCAAAATGTTCTTGCTTTTGATTCGCATTAATACCAATACCCATAATGACAGCATTAATTTTATCAGGATCAGCTTGCATTTCTGTTAATATACCTACAGCTTTTTTCCCCTGAATTAAAATATCATTCGGCCATTTTATTCCTACGTTTACACCTGTGCACTTTTCAATTGCTTGCGCAACGCTAACAGCGGCTAACAAAGTAAGTTGTGGTGCATGATGAACCGGGATTGATGGACGTAAAATAATACTCATCCAAATTCCTGTTCCTTTTGGTGAATGCCATTTTCTACTTAAACGACCTCTACCGGCTGTTTGTTCTTCTGCCACAACAATCGTTCCTTCTTCTGCACCTTCATAAGCAAGTTTTGCTGCAATATACTGCGTCGATTCAACAGACTCTTCAAAATACACTGTTCTACCAATATGTTTCGTTTGTAACCCTAACTGAATTTCATTCGCAGTCACTTTGTCTGGCTTACTTGCAATTCGATATCCTAATCGGCGTACAGCTTCAAGTTCATACCCCTCATTCCGAAGGTCCTCCATATGTTTCCACACAGCAGTTCTTGAGCAACCAAGTTTATCACTAATCGTTTGACCAGATACAAACTCGCCATCTGCTTCCGAAAAAACTTGCAATAACTGCTTTCTTATAGTAGATTGCATTCTTGCAGCCACTCCCTTATACACTCTTTCTCATTACCTACGTTTCCTTGTACGATTGCTTCTTCAATTTTTTGAATCATTTCAGCAACCCACGGACCTGGCTTTTTGCTTGCCCAGTTTAACAAATCATTCCCAGTCACATTCATCTCTTGTCGACTCTTGATTGGCAATGCTTGAAACAACGTTTGTACCCGGTTAACAGCTGTATGATCATAGCTTTCAATCATCGCTTCATATACTCTTTCTGCCATTTCAGCGATATGAATTCCCGTTTTATAAAGAAGAACTGTATCCCAATCCTTCTCCTTTCTCTTACGGATTGTTAATAAAACTGCGACGATATCTTTTATTTTTTTATTCGAAAACTTCCATTGACGTAAAAAGACAGCTGGATGTTCTTCCCCGATACAATATAAGAAAAACGCCCATGCCTCAATGTCTGTTTCAAAAGAATCCCATTTATACTGCGTAGCTTTTAACAATCTCTCTTCTGACATCTGTAAATATGGTAGATGAGAAAATAGTTTTGTTTCTACTAATTCTTTGAGAGCCTTCACACAATATGTGCCAGTTAACAGTTTTTCAAACTCCACTGTAATTCTCTCAATTGCTATATGTTCCAGCAAATGTCCATATGTTTCAATTGCTTGTTTCGTTTTCATTTCTAAAGAAAAACCTAACGTACTTACGAACCGAATACCACGCATCATTCGCAGGGCATCTTCTTGAAAACGATCCGCAGCATTTCCCACTGTCACAATTTCTCTCTTTTGAATCGCTTCCTGTCCAGCAAATAAATCAACCATTTCGCCTTCTTCTGTCATGGCAATTGCATTCATTGTGAAATCACGACGTTTTAAATCCTCTTCTAATGAACGAACAAATTGAACACTACTTGGTCTTCGAAAGTCTTCATATTCACTCTCTGTTCGAAAAGTAGTTACCTCATAAGGCTCACCATTTTCTACAACAATTACAGTTCCATGCTCAAGACCAACAGGAACATGTCTTGGAAATATCCCCATCACTTCTTCTGGTAAAGCAGATGTCGCAATATCAATATCTCCAACCGGCCTATCGATAATAAGATCGCGTACGCTTCCGCCGACAAAGTAGGCCTCATGTCCTTGTTGCTTTAAAGTCTCAATAATAGAACTAGCTTTTTTAAATCTTTTCATTTTTGTCATCCCTTAGTACATCATAGTAAATCGTTTCATATTGTGAGACGATTTTTTCAGAGCGGAACTGCTCGTAAACACTTGCTCTTGCTCGCTCTCCCATATTACGGTGAAGTTCTTCATCCTTTAATAACTGAATGGCTTGATTTGCCACTCCCGTCGTATCGCCAACTTCACATAAATATCCTGTTTCACCATGTTGAATGACTTCTGGAATACCTCCAACCCTTGTTCCGATACAAGGTACACCACACGCCATCGCTTCTAATAAAACAAGACCAAAACTCTCTTTCTCTGATAGAAGTAACATTAAATCACTCATCGCAAGTAGCTCTGCAACATTATCTTGCTTCCCTAAGAATAAGACGCGATCTTCAATATGTAAATTTTTCACCAACTGTAAAATCGTGCAAAATTCTGGTCCATCTCCAACAAGAAGCAACTTCGCATCTACTTCTGTAACAATTTTAGCAAATGCCTGAACAACATCTTGCACACGTTTCACTTTACGGAAATTTGAAATATGAATGAGTATCTTTTCACTTTCACTTATACCGTATTCTTTCTTTAATTGAGTCATATCACGCTTGAAATATACACGTTCGTCTATAAAGTTATATACCGTTTGAATGTCTTTATTTGGTTTTACAAGCTCATGCGTTTCGTTAATTAATGAGTGCGAGACAGCCGTCACAACATCGGATTGCTCAATACCAAAACGAATTAAATTATTTAACGAAGGGTCGGAACCTAACACAGTAATATCTGTTCCATGCAAGGTTGTAACAATTTTAATACGCTCTCCAATCATTTGTTTTGCTAAATAAGCACAAATGGCATGTGGTATTGCGTAATGCACATGTAAAATGTCTAGGTTTTCTCTTTGTGCAACCTCTGCCATTTTACTCGCTAATGCTAAATCGTACGGTGGATATTGAAATACAGAGTATTGATTTACCGTTACTTCATGAAAGTAAATGTTTGGATACACTTTATTTAACCGGAATGGTAAACCCGATGTAATAAAATGAATTTCATGCCCTCGTTCCGCTAATTGCTTTCCTAATTCTGTTCCAACAACACCAGAACCACCTACTGAAGGATAACATGTAATACCTATTTTTAATTTCATTTACATCCCCCTATTAAATCAGCATGTAATAAAACCGGTTTCTTACTCATAAATCCTTCGGCATATAAGACTCCAACTTCTTTTCCAAACATTTTCTCACGAGCGACTACAGTTTCAACGTAACCTTCTGTTAACGGCGTTTTCACACCATCACTCCCTGTTGAAAACTGACTTTCATACGCTTCTAATGCTTCCACCTTTATAGAGAGGTACTCACTTATATCTATACAAAAATTCGGTTTATGAAAACCATTAATCATATAATGATAAAAAGACTCCACACGATGTGGTGAAAGTTCCGGCATATATTTACGGATTCCTGCTGAAAAAATAGCTTCTTCCACAAGTTTTGCACAATTTGCATGATCTGGGTGACGATCTTCATAATACGGCGCAAAAACTAGTTTTGGTTTATATGTACGAATCACCTTTACAATTTCACGTATATACTCTTCTTTTATATACAAACCACGGTCTGGCATCGCTAAATTTAATCTCGTTTTTACTCCCATTATACGAGCTGCCGCCTTTGCTTCTTCTTTTCTTAACTCTATCGTTCCATTAGAAGAAAGATCAGCTTCTGTTAAATCACAAATACCTACTTCATACCCTTGCTTCGTATATTTAGCAATGGTACCAGCCATGCCAATTTCAACATCATCGGCATGAGCACCAAACGCTAATATATGTAATCCACTCATAATTGTTCCCCTCATTTTCTTAACTTGCGGTAATCTAAATCTCCTCGCTCTAATGCGTGCATTAACATTTCAGCACTCGCCATATTCGTTGCAAGTGGAATCGCATATACATCACATAAACGAAGCAATGCATTCACATCCGGTTCATGCGGCTGTGCTGTTAATGGATCGCGGAAGAAAATTACCATGTCTAAATCATTTTTTGCAATCATTGCACCAATTTCTTGATCGCCGCCAAGAGGACCAGATTGATATCTCGTTACAACTAAACCGGTCGCTTCCATGATACGAAGCCCTGTCGTTCCTGTTGCAAATAATTCATGTTGTTCAAAAATTGGTTTATATGCGTATGCAAACGAAACCATGTCATTTTTCTTTTTGTCATGTGCGATTAAGGCAATTTTCATCCGTTGTCTCCCCTTTAGTCGATAATATTTTCTAAACCGTACACAAGATGATCTAGATTCATTACTGTCTCAATTGATAGTTTTACACCAGACATAAATGATGCACGATTGAATGAATCATGACGAACTGTTAACATTTGTCCGTCTCCACCAAACATTACTTCTTGGTGTGCAATAAGTCCTGGTAAACGTACACTATGAATGTGAATACCGTCTACGTTTGCACCACGAGCTCCTTTTAGTTGCTCTACTTCATTTGGATGACCTTGCTGCTTTGATTCACGATTTTGACGAATCAATTCTACTGTTTTTACTGCAGTACCAGATGGTGCATCTAACTTTTGATCATGATGCAATTCAATTACTTCAACATCTTGGAAGTACTTCGCTGCCATTTGTGAGAATTTCATCATAAGAACTGCACCAATTGCAAAGTTTGGAGCGATAATTGTTCCTACTGCTTTTTCTTTTGCAGTCTCGGTTAATTGTTTTAGCTCTTCTTCTGTAAATCCAGTTGTACCAATAACAGAACGAAGTCCACGCTCAACTGCTAGTGTAACGTGTTGTTTTCCAACTTCTGGCGTTGTTAAATCTAACAACACATCTGCTTCTACTTCCTCTAAACAAGTATGTAAATCCGCGTAAATAGGTGTATCTAACGCTGGCATTCCAGGTAAATCAGAGATTTTCTCTCCACCATGCTTATAATCCACTGCTGCTACTAAATTAAAATGTTCCGTTCTTTCCATAAGAAGAACTGCTTCATGTCCCATACGTCCTCTTGGTCCAGCGATAATTACTTTAATTTCTTTCATTATTCTTTCTCTCCCTCATCAATACGTGTCCAGCGATCTTTATCGCGCGTATTAAATTTATTCATTACAATGTTATGTGCTGTTTCTAAATCAATATTTAAACTATTTGCCATACAAATCATAACAAATAATACATCTCCAAGCTCTTCTTCAATACTACGTTCTGTTTCAGTTGTTTTCTTCGGTTTCTCACCATAATAATGATTAACCTCTCTTGCAAGCTCCCCCATTTCTTCCGTTAAACGAGCCATCATTGCAAGTGGACTGAAATAACCTTCTTTAAACTGACCAATATATGCATCTACTTCTTTCTGCATATCCTTCATCGTTTTCGCTTCCATACAATTCACCTCTAATCCTTCCTCTTTCATGTTAGCCAATTCATCGCGATTTGACAAATATTATTCCCCGCCAAACACCTATTTGCGACCCTTTTTGGGAAAGATTATAATAAAGTGAAACTTTCTTTTGCGATTTTTGCAAAAGATCAGCCTAAGCCAATCATTTTTTTATAGCCTTCACTATTTTCACTAGCAACGAGAATTACTTATCATTATGTTTTACCGTTTCAGCGGAGCAATGCCATTTACATAATTAGGGGGATTTCTATATGACATCAAATTTGAAGATTCGAAATATCATTTTCATTTTAATCGGTTCCGCTATTTTTTCTTTCGGTATTGTGAATATCAATATTGAAAATCACCTTGCAGAAGGTGGATTTACCGGTATTACACTATTATTGTATTTTCTATTTAAGTTTGACCCTTCTTATTCAAACTTAATTTTAAATATCCCTATATTTTTTATTGGTTGGAAGTTACTTGGAAGAACGACATTTATATATACACTAATCGGCACCTTTAGCGTATCTTTATTTCTATGGATTTTTCAGCGTTACGAAGTTCTCAACTTACATGTAAACTTACAAAACGATATGACACTCGCTGCTTTATTCGCCGGAGCATTTATTGGTATCGGTCTTGGGATCATATTTAAATACGGCGGAACTACTGGCGGTGTAGATATTATCGCGAGACTCGCTCATAAATATGTTGGCTGGAGTATGGGGAAAACGATGTTTATGTTTGATGCTATCGTCATTATCGTCTCTATCCTTACCTATTTATCATATCGCGAGGGTATGTATACGTTAGTTGCTGTTTTTATCGGAGCGAAAGTGATTGATTTTATGCAAGAAGGAGCCTATGCAGCAAAAGGAGCAACGATTATCTCAGATAAAAACGATGAAATTGCTGCCAAAATTTTATGTGAGATGGAGCGCGGAGCAACCTTTTTAAAAGCTGTTGGGTCGTATACAAAAGTGGAACGGAACGTATTGTATTGCGTTGTTGCTAAAAATGAAATTGTGAAATTAAAAAACATTATTACTTCTGTAGATCCTCACGCCTTTGTTGCTGTAAGTGACGTACATGATGTAGTTGGTGAAGGTTTTACATTGGATGAAAATAAAAATCCATTACATACATAAACACAACTAGAAAAGCTTTTTAGCTTTTCTAGTTTTTTATTACATATCGCTTAAGTTTCTCTAAATCCTCATAAATAAGCTCCAATAAGCTCCGATTATAAAAAATGGAAGCAGGGTGGAATGTCGGAAAAATATGATATTCTTTCTCTGACCATGTAAACTCTGCACTTTGCATATCCTTTAATTTTTGAATGGGCTGTTTTAATAATTGTCCGTGTACATCTGTGATTTTTTTATCTTTTCCTGTTAAACGTTGAAGACCGATATTGCCAAGCGTGACGATAAGCTTCGGATTTATTTTCTCTAATTCATAATCTAACAAAGGCGCATGGGCAACTATTTCTCCTTGATTTGGCGTTCTATTATACTTTCTTTGTATGATTTCACCATTTCGTTCTTTTTTCTCTCGCCATTTATAAGGTCTACTCCGAACAGCGCTCGTAATATATACTTCATCCCTTGTAACGTGAATACGTTCTAAAAAACCCATTAATTGTTTTCCTGCCCTCCCGCTAAACGGAATCCCATTATGAATTTCCGTTTCACCAGGCGCTTCTCCTAACAACATAAATTTAGGATTTTCAGGACCTTGTCCACTTAAAAAACCTTCTAATTGATAAGGAGCACTACGCTCTTTCACTTGTTTTACTAAATGGTCTGGATATTTCATTTCCCCCACCGCCTTTCCGCATTACTTCTATTATTTCTATTTGCAATAATTATATAATTCAATCCATACAACAAAAAAAGACTATCAAAATTGATAGTCTTTAGTCGTCGCTACGCTGCATACCAGTATAAATCAATACGAGACGTAATAATTCAAATACCGCTACAGCTGCAGCTGCTACATATGTTAATGCTGCCGCATTTAATACTTTACGAGCTTGCCCATATTCATCAGTTGATACGATACCTAACGCTTCAATTTGTTGCATTGCACGCTTGGATGCATCAAACTCAACTGGTAATGTAACAAGTTGGAACACAACACCTGCTGCCATTAAAATGATACCTAAAAATATCATGTTAGCCATCGATGCAAAAATACCAATCATAATAAATATCCAGGAAATATTCGATCCAAAGTTTGCAACTGGCACTAACGAATGACGAATACGCATAAAGTTATAATCTTTTGCATCTTGAATTGCGTGTCCTACTTCGTGTGCTGCAACTGCTGTACCAGCAACTGAATGACCGTAATAGTTATCTGTTGATAATCGAACTGTTTTTGCAGTTGGATCATAATGGTCTGATAAATGACCTGGTGTTTCTTCAACAGCTACGTTGTATAATCCATTCTCATCTAAGATTTTCCGAGCCACTTCTGCTCCTGTCATACCTGATGTTGAGTAAACTTGTGAATACTTGCTATAGGCACTACGTACTTTTGACTGTGCATACAACGGTATGATCAAAATGATCGCGAAGTAAATTAAATAAAACATCATGAACCTCCATTGAAGTTTTAATTATAGTACTTCTCATTCTATTTTCTTCTGCCACCATTGTCAATGAATAAACCTTACAATCCGTATCTTTATTTATTACATTATCTATTCTTAGAATGGACATTACTTTTTCTTTTTTCTCTCTCCCCTTTATACTTTCTCCATCCAACATAAGTTAATGTGAATAAAATAAGACCTCCAGTAATTGTCATAAACCAAATGAGAGAGGGTGCAATTTCGTCTTTTTTTACTGTATGAAATATCTTTTGTAAATCCCCTTTTATGATTCCTACTTGCATTTGCCCACCTTTCGTTTTTAACATAACGTTACGAAATTCATCCAAATAAGATAAATGTGCATTTACACGCTGCACTTCGTTTTCTGGCAAGGCTATCATTAAGCTTGGATAAATAATATTAAATTCATGTAAAAATGTGTTTAACGTTTGTTGAAACTGTCCCGTATCTTCTTTTGTTATCGCTTTTTCCATTTGAGAAAAGGCACCCATTACTTTCCCTTCTCTTTCCATCCAAAGTGGTTGATACTTCGATACTTGTGCATCAACAGCGAGCTGCAGTGCTAGCACATTATCAATTTTAACTTGTTTACTTACATCTTCTTCCACGAGAGATTGTTTCGCGTTGTCGTAAGCTAAAGAAATAACTCTAACTTGATTTGGCGTTACTTCTTGCTTCTTTTCATTCCCCTTTATGACAAACTGCTCCGAGAAATGTTGTAATACTTGTACTGCTTTTTCATCTTCATTACGCTTCACTAATTGTAATGAGTCATCCAACAACCCTGTTAGTTCACTCCACTCTTCAGCATATATACGTAACGGAAACATTATAATTAGAAATGCTATCAATCCAACTAATGTTCTCTTCATCACGGTCCCCCCTATAACTACTAGTACAAAATATGTTAATTTGGACAAGAATAGAACAGAACTGGACCGAAAAATATATTATCGTTTTACAAACAAAAAAATTCTCTTTAAACAGAGAATTTTTCTTTTGAAATCCTTTTCTTTTTTACGAAATATTTATATAAGCTATAACAAATTATGCTACCACATAAAATAAATAATAAAATAGCACACGCTGCATGCATAAAGAACTCTTCTGGTAACATTAATATAATCGGATCTGTTTCAATATCAAACATCCAATAATCATTACTGAATAAAAGCTTATGGAATAATACAAAACTCTTTTCAAAATTAATAGCGATCGGTAACATAAGCGCTATCGGAAAGATAATTGTTACAATTGATCCGTGCAGTAAAAACTTTTCATTTTTCTTTTTTAATAAATAAATCCCGCCTATTATTGCAATCATAATTGTCGCATACATCACATATTGAATTTTCACTAAAATATTTTTAACATCTACAAAATGAATACGGCCATTTGTGGACATATCTAATGTTGGAAACTGTAATGCCCCGTCATAAAACGGAGATAAATATGTGATAAGCACATCATAATTTCTTTTAATATCAGCCTTCGTCATATCCGCTAAGTCTGGAATGTTTAAAAAATCAATTTCAAAATAATATAACCATTTTCCGTACACCACCACTGTTGTTGCGAGTGCAAATATAGAAAATGCTATGCTATATGAAACAATTATCGTAATCAATCGATCCAATATTTTTGTACCACTCGTATTTTTCTTCATTTTCTCCCCCTAATGTTCTAACGATTATAAAGAAAACTGTTTTCGATTCTCACGTAAGCAATAATAATATGTCATACAAAGCACAACAATGCTTAGCCAGAACGTAAAATAACCAATTTCCCCTACAAACAAATGCATAATTCCATATCTCGGCATTTGCCAAAACAAATAATCAATTGCATCGTTATGTAATGTCCATATAGCTGCTACCGCAAAATGCCATTTTTTTATACGGTAAAACGGTGCATATAGCACTGCTTGTACTGCCATCGCAAAATGTGAAAGCATTAACATATACCCGATAAAGCCAATAGGACCTTTTACATAAATCATAACCGCATTTACAACAACAGCCCATATTCCATATTTTATTAAAGTAACAATCGCTAGCGCCTCTATTAATCCCCAATTTCTTTTTATTAAAAAAGCAATTAAAACAATGACAAAAAAGAGACTTGCCATAGGGCTATCGGGTACAAACGGCCAAAATATAGGTGAAGTTTCTTTTAATTGATTTCCATACCATATAAATCCGTATATCGTACCTAGTATGTTAACAACTAATAAAAATAATAATACGGAGCGTTGTCTTAACATTGCATACAAGTAAACCAAGTTGTATGTCCAACACCTTTCATTCTTTCATCAGACTCTACTCTATTATATAGTAAACTTTCTATCATCAAAATAAAAAGCTGACTACAAATTTTTTGTAGTCAGCTTTTTATTATTTTTTATTATACTTTGCAACGAATTCCGAAAGCTTCTTCAGCTCCTCATCTGTACCTTTAAATACACCTTTAGGCATGGAACCTTTTCCCTCTTTCGCAATTTTAGCAATTTCTTCTGGCTTTAAAGTTAAATTTTGCAGTGCCGGTGCTGCTGCCCCGCCCTGTAAATTGTCACCGTGACATGTTAAACAAGTATTTTTTTGCATTAATTTATAACCGTCATCATTTTTATCAACTGGTGCTGTTTTTACAATTGCTCCTTGTTTTTTTGCAGCTTCCCAGTCGTGGTGTGCTACAGATTCCCAAGTTAAAAAGATAATCGATGCAATTGCTAAAAGCATAAATCCCGTTGCTACAGGACGCTTCAATGGGCGTCTTTCTGGGCCTCGATCAAGAAATGGAGCTAACAGTAATGCGCCAAACGCAATCCCTGGCATAATGAACGCTCCAATTACAGTAAATGAGCCAGAAGCATAAGAATACTTTAATAACTGATACAAGAATAAGAAATACCAATCTGGAAGTGGTATATATCCAGCATCAGTTGGATCCGCCATTCTTTCAAGCGGTGACGGATGCGCCACTGTTAAACATAAATAACCGATTAAAAAAACTGCACCAACCATCCATTCTTTTAACAAGAAGTTCGGCCAAAATGCTTCTGTTTTCCCTGGGTATTCAGAATAGTCTTTTGGAATATTTGGTTTCCGAGCTACTGGTACCCGAGAATCTCCTACAAACTTCATCCCTTTGCCGCGATGCATAATCTCCCTCCTTTAGTTCTTTCCCCTTTAATTTAGCAATCTCTTATAGTGGACCGGAAATACCTTGTTTGCGAATCATGATGAAGTGGAAGGCCATTAAACCTAGAAGTGCTGCTGGTAAGAAGAAGACGTGAATAGCAAAGAAGCGAGTTAATGTTTGAGCGCCAACAATTTCGGAATGACCAGCGAGTAATGTTTTAATGTAAGGACCAATGAGCGGCGTTTGCTCTGCAATTTGAATCCCTACTTTCGTAGCAAATAACGCTTTCATATCCCACGGTAATAAATATCCGGTAAAACCAAGACCTAACATAACAAAGAAAATAAGAACACCAACAATCCAGTTTAGCTCACGAGGCTTTTTATACGCACCCTGGAAGAAAACTCTAAGTGTATGTAAAAACATCATTACAATTACGAGACTAGCACCCCAGTGGTGCATACCACGAACAATTTGCCCATATGCAACTTCATTTTGCAAATAATAAACCGATTCCCAAGCATTTTTAATATCAGGCACATAATACATCGTCAAAAACATTCCAGATAAAATTTGAATTACAGTAACGAAAAAGGTAAGTCCACCAAAGCAATAAACGAATGCAGAAAAGTGATGTGCCGGGTTTACATGTTCAGGTACTTCATGATCAGCGATATCACGCCATATTGGTGTAATATCTAACCTTTCATCTACCCAATCATAAATTTTATTTAGCATCTACTTTGCACCCCCTCTTGGCTTCGCTTTTCCTAGATACAACGTTCCATCTTTCACTTTAGATTCGTATACATCAAGTGGAGCAAGGGGCGGCGTGCCTTTAATGTTAATTCCGTCTTTTGTGTAACGACCCCCGTGACATGGACAAAAGAATTGATTCGGATGTGCTTTGTCCGAATTCCAGTTAACCGTACATCCTAAATGTTTACATACTGGAGAGAACGCAACAATGTCTCCGCTTTCATCTTTATGAACCCAAGCTGATTTTGGCTCTTCGGACTTGTACCAACCATCAACCTGCTTCACCTTAAAGTCGAAACGTTTCGGCTCTGTTGTAATATCCTTTACTTGTGCAACAGCAACCATATCCGTTCCCGCTTCTTTTCTTAACACCGGATCAAGCGCAAATCGCGTCATCGGCATTAAAATACCCGCTGCCATAAAGCCTCCTACCCCTGTAAGGGTGTAATTTAAAAACTGTCTTCTTGACACACGATGTTCTTTCTCGCTCACGAAAATTTCCCCCCTCTATCAGAAATTGTCCCCTCGTGATAAATTATATAAAAAATAAAAACTAGGACACTATCATGATATAATACGCTCATGCACAGGTCAATATCATACTACTCATAATAATAAGAACTTTCTGTTTATTATTATTTTCCCCATTTTTCTTCTAACATTACCATGATATTTTTTATATGTGCATGAATCACTTCTCTTTTCGCTTGATCACTAAATTGTTCTAACGCTAATGAAGGAAACCAAAATAAATCTCCCTGCAATTCTTGCATATCTTCTTTCCATGAAAAATCACTTGTAACATAAGCAATATGCTTAAAACCTTGCTTTCTCAAATGATTTGTCCATTCTTGCAAACGACCTTTTTCGTTTTTTTGACTTTCTACTAAATACGTAAATGCAGGTAGTAAAAGCACTCTTCCTTTATATTCTCTTTCTAGCTCCATACTCAACAATTCGATAAATTCCCCTTGTTCTACTACCGTTTTCATTTCTTTTGCTGCTGAAATTGATAAAAGTGGTATAACACCCGTATCTACATATTCTCTTGCTTGCTCAAACTGCTCCACATCTTTTACAATCCATTTCAAATTTCTTCCCTCCCTCACCTGAAAATGACAGAACTTTCACTTTATATATATTAAACCATACTAAAAGAGGTAAAAAAAGAAAAACTACCTATATTAAGGTAGTTTTTCTTAAAAAGTCTGAAATTTGTAAAATTTTATGAATCCAAATGAATTCTATAACATCTTTAACTCCGCTGTTAACCTGTGAAATGCTTCCTTATCTTGCTTATCCAGCGCTTCATCAATTTGCTTTAGAAGACGTTCTCTTCTAAAAGAAAATACACTTTCTTCTAAAAACCTTTCTGCAAGTAAACGATCTTTTTCATTTACTTCAATGTGCTTTGGTAAATACGGGTTTTCTTCTAATACAGCTACATAGTTGGCATTTTGAAACGATGATTTAAAATTGAGTTGAATATAAATATCCTCATCTCGATTTAAACGAATATCATGAAACGATTTTTCAGCATCTGTTGTCATAACATTTTGTTTAAAAAAGTGAAACGGTGTATCTTTTACACAATTCGCGGACATTACTAAGCCACGCGGACAATATTTTGCATGCTCTACGAAGTGGACTTTATGCATCAATTGGTCGTGACTCATTAAATAATTCAAAATCCATACACATTCACGCTGTTTCAGTTGGTAATTATTCAAAAACCATTTTACAAAATCCTTCTTCTCGTTTACAGAAACAGGGGTATTCATAGCAATTAAGTCCCTCCTCTGTCTTTCTCTTTTCTTTTTAGATTCAAGAAGCGGCATTCAGTTTCCTTCCAACTTATGAAAAATCCTCTAAATTATATAACAATTCTTCAATATGAATTTGTGTCGGGTCTAGTTGTATTAACTGAGTAAATACTTCTTTCGCCTCTTTTCGCATACCTTCTTCCAATAAGAAATAACCGTACTCTTCCAAGAAGTCTGGATGATTCTTAAAAGAAGTATATGCACTTTCATAGTGTTTTAATGCATCCGAATACATTTCTAATTGTTTTTTTGCAAATGCAAGATCCCAAAGTAGTTGTGTATCTGGTTCTCCGCTATCAATTGCACGCTCTACAACAGCGATTAACTCTTCATATTTTTCTTGTTCCTTTAAGATGTACGCATATTTTAATGTTGCACCTAAATGTCCTGGATCTAACTCAAGCGCTTTTTGAAGTACTTCCTCTGCTTCCGCAATTTTCCCTAATTTCGCCGCAATGTTTGCTAATTCTACATAAAATGGTACAGAAAGCTCATCTACTTTAATTCCTTCATGAAGTGTTTCATAGCTTTCTTGAAGCATCCCTTCTTTTTCATAGCTTTTCGCTAAATACATGTAAAGCGATGCATACTCAGGATCTAATTCTTTCAGTTCTTGCCAAGCACCAATTGCTCGTTGGTATTCTTCACCTTGGTATAACGTGAAGGCATATCCAAATAATGAGTGAATATCTTTTTGTTCCTCTAAACCTGCTTCGTAGTAAGAAATCGCCTCTTCCCAATTTCCAATCGCACTTAACGTTTCTCCAAGGCGTAGCGCAATGACAACACCACCCATTACTTTATGTTCCGCTAATAGCGACTCATAATAAGTGATTGCCTTTTGTTCTTCACCTTTACTACTATATAACTCTGCTAATCCAAACGTAATGACAGGCTCGTCAGGCATCATTTCTTTCGCCTTTAATAGTTTTTGTTCTGCTACATCATCGAAACCTTGCATTTGGAATAAATCCGCAACAAGTAATAACGATTGAACATATAAATCATCATTTTCTGGAATATCATGAAGCACCTCAATCGCTTCATCTTCTTTGTCAAGATCAATATATAATTCTGCTAAAAATACAGTGAATTCACTTTCCTCTGGATACAATAAACGTAAGTCTTCTGTAATAGCTAACGCTTCATCCGTAAATCCCAGTGTATGATAATAGCGAGCGATATCATACTTCTCTTCATCATTCGCAATTTTTAATTGTTCTTTTAATAATTGTAACCCTTTTTCCGCTTCACCATTTTCAATATATGAAACAGCTTGTTCAAACTTTTGCATAAACGTCTCCTTTAATTCTAAAAAATATTCTTTTCTGTTCATTTACCCCGCTATTAACGGGCAGTAAGACCCCACCTCAAAATTCAGCTACGGCAAAGAAGTTAGTTTTGGGGTCAACTGCCCGTAAAAGCCCGATTGGTTCAACTAATAATCAGCGGGGGATAAACATCCCCCCACTGATTAAAGTTTCACTTTATCATAAGCAACTAAGTGTAAGAACGCAACCTTTAGAATGAGCATACTTCTTCTTGTACTTTCACTGATAACGATTCAAATATGACACCGATACCGCATTACTACTTTCTATTGTACCGTTTTCTTTTATGACCGTGCAAATAACTCCCCTTATTAATTATTAGCCCGCACGAACTCTTTACAGTTCTTCTTTATTTAAATAAAAAAGACTCCTATATTAGGAGCCTTTACAAACTCTTAAGAGTATGTTTCTTCTTTCTTTACTTGCTCGTTTACAAGCTCTTTCAACAGTTCTATAATTTCATCATTTTCTTCTTTCAAACCGACAGTAATACGAATGCCATCATGTATACCAAATGCAGCACCAGAACGAACGATATAGCCTTTCTTCATTAATCGTTCGAAAGCCTCATTACCAGGAATACCGAGCTTTAAGAAAATGAAATTTGTTTGAGATGGATAATAGAATACGTTATATTCCTTACAAAATGCATAATACTGATTTAAACCTTCTTCATTCTTTTTCACGCATTCTTGTAAAAATGCTTGATCTTCTAATGCAGCGAGTGCTACAGATTGCGCTACAGTCGATGTATTAAATGGTAACCTTGCTACTTCTAGTTGCCCAATTAACCGCTCATTACCAACCGCATATCCGATACGGAAAGCTGCTAAACCATATGCTTTTGAAAACGTGCGTAAAATCATAAGATTTTCATACTTGTCAAGAAGTGGCAACGTTTGCGGATAGTCTTCTGCCCCCGCATATTCATAGTATGCTTCGTCCATAATAACGAGCGCTGACTTAGGAACTGATTCTAAAAATGAAAGTAATTTTTGTTTCTCTACATATGTACCTGTCGGATTATTCGGATTACAAATCCATACGACCTTCGTTTTATCATCTACTTGCTCTAGCATCGCATCTAAATCATGAATGCCATCTTTAAGTGGTACTTCACGAACTTCTGCTCCTTCAATAACAGCATGGTGATGGTATTGCGAGAATGTTGGATTCGCCATTACAACATTTGTTCCTTCGTGTAGTAATGCACGGCTAATCATTTGAATGACTTCATCTAATCCACTACCAAATAGTAGTTGTTCTGCTTTTACACCTAAATGTTCCGCTACTTTTGTCCGCAGTTCAAAGGCATATCCATCTGGATAAAGGGCATATTGGCTCGCTAAAGAAGTTAATGCTTCTGTCACACGCGCTGAGCAACCGAATGGATTTTCGTTCGATGCTAATTTCACAATTTTTGATAACCCATATTCCCTTTTTACTTCTTCAATATTTTTCCCAGGTACATATGCTCTCAAAGTTAACAATTGCTCTTTTACTCTCATTTTTCTTCCCCCAGTCGTTTTATTCAATACGATTACAATATGGTTATACTCCCTTACTATAATCGTTTATCATAACCGTCACTATTACGAAAACACTTCTAAATAGGCTCTTCACAGTTGTTACCTATCTTTATACCATATTCTTTTGAAATGCCTCTAACGCAATATGAACAGTCTCATCTGGAATAGATACGACATTTACTACCCCATATTCCTGCATAAGCACCATATGAATTGTTCCTGCATTCGCTTTCTTATCTTGTTTCATCAACCCGACGAGGCGTTCTACATTCAAATCACGTGGCATTTTTGGATAACCGTACTTTAAAAACCACTGCTTCATCTCTTCATAAGCAAGATTAACCTTATACACTTGCTCACTTAAGAATATAGCAAATAACATTCCAACTGCTACTCCGTCACCGTGAGTAATATTTCCGTATCCTAGTTCTTTTTCAAGAGCATGACCTAACGTATGCCCAAAGTTCAAATGAGCACGTACACCTTTTTCTGTTTCATCTTGTGCTACAATGTTTGCCTTTACAGGAATCGCCTTCGTTAATATGTGGATTAATTTCTCATCACGAAGATCTGCTAATGTTTGCACTTCTTCTTTTAGCCAATGATATAGTTTTACATCACCAATTAGAGCATGTTTTATCACTTCTGCATAACCTGAGCGCCACTCTTTTTCAGGAAGAGACTGTAAAAACGGCGTATGATATACGACTGCTTCTGGTTGATGGAATGCACCTATCATATTTTTACCTAACGGATGATTGATTGCTACTTTCCCGCCTACTGCGCTATCGTGAGCTAATAAAGTCGTCGGAACTTGAACAAAGCGAATTCCACGCATAAATGACGCAGCAACAAAACCAGCTAAATCTCCAATCATCCCACCTCCAAGTGCAACAATTAAAGAATTTCTATCTAATTTATTTTCAAGAGCTGACGTATGAGCCGCATAGAAATTTTCAAAGGACTTCTCTTTTTCACCACTCGGTACAACGAATGAAAATACTTTTTGCTCTATTTGCAACGCATCTACAACTGTCTGTAAATATAAAGATGCAACAGCTTCATCTGAAATGATCATTACATTAGACACAGCTGGCTGCATATTTTGAACAATTGTTATCAAATGTGACAACGCTTCTTTTCCAACGTGTACATCATATTCTTTTGACTTCGTTTGAATATGTATGTTTCCCATTAAAATCCCCTCGCATATTCATTATGTTTCTCAATATTTTCACGAATAAGGTCCATACGATCTAATCCGAATTGTTCTATTAAAGCTGTAGCTAATTCCCAAGCTACAACCGCTTCTGCAACGACACTAGCTGCTGGAACAGCACAACTATCTGAACGTTCAATACTTGCTGTAAAAGGCTCTTTCGTATCAATATCGACACTTTGAAGCGGTTTATATAGTGTAGGTATCGGTTTCATCACTCCGCGCACAACAATTGGCATTCCAGTCGTCATACCGCCTTCTAAACCACCCGCGTTATTTGTTCTTCGTGTATATCCATGCTCTTTATTCCACAAAATTTCATCATGAACTTCGCTACCCGGTCTATGTGCTACTTCAAAACCAATTCCAATCTCGACACCTTTAAAAGCATTAATGCTCATCATTGCGGCTGCTAATTTTGCATCTAGTTTTCGATCATAATGCACATAGCTTCCTACTCCAATCGGCATCCCTTCCACAATTACTTCAACGATGCCACCGATTGAATCACCATTCGCTTTCGCATCATCAATTGCTTTTATCATTTGATTACCAGCTTCTTCATCTAAACAACGGACAGGTGATGCTTCTGTAATACTTTTTAATTCTTCAATTGAACGATACGTAGTCTCCTTAGCCTTAACACCGCCAATTTCAATTACATGGCCTGCTACTGCAACACCAAGTTCCGCTAACAATTTTTTAGCAATCGCACCAGCAGCAACACGTACTGTCGTTTCGCGAGCCGAAGAACGTTCCAGTACATTTCTCATATCTCTATGACCATATTTAATCGCACCATTTAAATCAGCATGTCCAGGTCTTGGTTTTGTTACTTTCCTTTTCATTTCTTTTTCTTCTTGTTCCGTTAACGGCTCTGCACCCATAATTTTTGTCCAATGTGCAAAATCACGGTTTTCGACAACAAGTGCAATTGGAGAACCTAATGTCTCTCCATGTCTAACACCACTTACAATCTGCACTTGATCTGTTTCAATTTGCATGCGTCTACCGCGCCCATATCCCTTTTGCCTTCTAGCTAACTCTTCATTTATATCATCCGCTACTAATGGTAGTCCGGCTGGAACACCTTCTATAATCGTTGTAAGTTGTGGACCATGAGATTCACCAGCTGTAATATATCGCATACGTTATTCCTCTTTTCGTATATGTATTTATCTCGCTATATTAAGCAATAATATTATCTTTCATTACTCTAAAAATATGAAAGAGTTATGAATACATCAGCCATTCGCTTATTCTCCGATAGGCCTTTACTTTACATATCAATATATCATAACAGCTCTAACTTCGTAACTAATAGAAATAAAAAAAGTGCAAGAAGAATACCCCTATTCTCCTTGCACTTTCTACTATTATCACAGTGATTAAAGCGTTTACAAATTATTTCAAAATAATTAGTAAATCCATTCATTCATTAATTTTGAGTAGTCAACTAATTCTTCTTCTTTAAAGAAAATAGCAATCTCGCGCTCTGCACTTTCTAACGAATCAGAACCATGGATAATATTTTTCGCAACAGTTACACCGAAATCTCCACGAATTGTTCCAGGAGCTGCCTCATGTGGTCTTGTTTTACCCATCATGTTACGAGCTGTATCTACTACACCTTCACCTTGCCATACCATTGCAAATACAGGGCCAGATGTAATAAAGTCTACTAATTCACCAAAGAAAGG
The DNA here is from genome assembly GCF_007363175.1 of Bacillus sp. BD59S. Taxonomy (NCBI): domain Bacteria; kingdom Bacillati; phylum Bacillota; class Bacilli; order Caryophanales; family Bacillaceae; genus Bacillus; species Bacillus sp. BD59S. The sequence continues at coordinate 1,407,505 of NZ_CP034686.1, read as the reverse complement.
TTTCTCTGTGTGCTCAGCATAATGTTGTCCAGCAATTTCCGGAGTGACTTGCATTAATTTTGCACCAACTAATTGAAAGCCCTTCTTCTCAAAACGAGCTACAATTTCCCCAATGAAGGCACGTTGTACACCGTCTGGTTTAACCATTAGAAATGTTTTTTCCATAAAAAATCTCTCCACTTCTGAATTATGTATGTAATTGTATATCCCCACACACATATTAACACCCTTATCACAATTGTGCAATAGTTTTGAAATAGAGAGATTATTTTATTTTTTAGAAAAAACACTAAAATTTTCGTTTTCCAATATACTTTGCTACATTTTGTAATGCATACTTTGCTTGTCCACGTGGGAGTGGTTTTATAATTTCTAATGCTTTATGTAAATAACGTTCACTAAACGCAAATGCTTTATCAATAGCAGCACTATTCTTTACAGCCTCAATAATTTCTTTCATTTCGTCCGCTGTTGTATTTTCATGTACAGATCTGATTTTCTTACACAGGATCGGATCTTCCATAGCATATAGAGCAGGAAGCGTAATGTTTCCTTGCAATAAATCACCACCAGCAGGTTTTCCAAGTTTCTCTTCTGTGGAAACGAAGTCTAAAATGTCATCAATAATTTGATACGACATCCCTACGAAATAGCCATACCAAAACAGACGACTTACTGTATCACGATTAGCACCAGCAGCAATCGCTCCTAGTTGGCAACTTGCAGCAATTAATAATGCGGTTTTTCGCTTTATTCTTCTTAAATATGTTCTTAAATTTTGGTCATAGTCATACTTATCTTTAATTTGTTCGATTTCACCTTTACAAACTTCTAAAATGGTATGCGATAGAGCCTGATGTGCCTCTGGAATTTCAATATTCGTTATACATTCAAGAGACTTAGCGAATAAATAGTCCCCTGTATACATGGCAATACGATCTCCCCATTTCGCATTCACAGTTGCACTACCACGTCGTAAAAACGCTGCATCAATAACATCATCGTGAACAAGAGAAGCCATATGAATAAGTTCTAACGCAACAGCTACATGCTTAATTGCGTCTAACTTATAATCTCCAAATTTCCCTGCAAGCAACACAAATACAGGACGAATTCGCTTCCCACCAGCTTCAATAAGTTGTAATGCCGCCTCTTCTACTAATGGCTGTTCAGAAGCAACTGTCTTTTTTAATTCTTTTTCTATCACATTAATATCCGATCGTAAAAAAGAGTACATAAGTTGTAACTTCATATTGTTCACCTTAACCTAAAACTTCTTTTTTCTATTTTGATTCTGGTTTCATACCTAAATGCATCGCTGCTACCCCAAAAGTAAATGGCTTCACTTGCACACGTTCAAGTCCAGCTTTTTCGAACATATTAGCCAATTCTTTCATACCTGGGAATGTACTAGCAGATTCTTGCAGCCATGAATATTCTTTATAACTTTTCGCAAATAACTTTCCAAATAACGGCATGATATATTTAAAGTATAAAATATAACCTTGTCGAAAACCAATCATTGTTGGTTGAGATGTTTCTAAACAAATTACTTTCCCACCAGGTTTTACTACACGCGTCATTTCTTTTAATACGTGCATATAATCCGGTACGTTACGTAAACCAAATCCAATCGTTACATAATCAAATGTGTTATCTTCAAATGGAAGTTCCATTGCATTCCCGTGTAGAAGTTCTACTTGTTTTAATTGTAAAGCCTCTACCTTTTGCTTACCAACAGATAACATATTTTCACTGAAGTCTAAACCAACAACCTTGCCCTGTTCACCCACTGCTTCAGCTAGCGCAATTGTCCAGTCCGCTGTCCCGCAGCAGACATCAAGCGCTTTACTACCTGGTTTTACATCCATAATGCGCATCGTCTCTTTACGCCACGCTTTATGCCTTTGAAAACTAATTACAGAATTCATTACATCGTATTTATCAGAGATTTTCTCAAATACATCATGTACTCTTTCTTCTTTTGATTGTTGCATGCTCGTACCTTCTTCCAATGTAAAATTGCTTATGTCTTCGATTTATCTCTTAACACAGAGTTTATTTCGCTTATATCTGTGTGATTTTCTAAAAATTTATTTGCTTTCTTTCCGAGTTCCATCATCCATCCATTCATAACTGTTTCTGCATCCGCTTGATCGTTCAAAATCTCTTGAACCGCTTGAAAAACAGGTGAATGCTGTTTTTCAACATGTAGTTCACATTCTTTTTGGAGACGATTTTTCCCTAGTACATATGTTATAAACGATTTCCAATGCGATAAATGAAAATGATCACATGTTTTTTGCAAAAGTGCAGACTCAATTGTTACTACACTTTCCAGTATGTCATCCATCGTTTTATGCGCTTTTTGATATAACATTATTTTGTGTTCATTAATTTCTTTAATTCCTTCAGCAAGCGCACGAATTAAAACGATATCACGATTCATAGACAATAAGTAATAATATAACCCGCTATAATAATCACCAGCAAGCACTGTTAACTGGCAACGCTTATGCGATTCATTCGCTTCTTCCCCTACTTTATTCGATACTCTTTCATGTGTATCAAGCGCAATTTGCACAAGCATAATCGTTACTACATAATGCTCAATTTGTTCTATATGTAAATTTGCACCCTTTAAAGCACCATATAACAATGCTATTTTCTCTTCATCAATAAATGGTTCTTCAATATAGTTTATAAAATAAGGATGGCGTAATTTCACCATCAATTTCTCTCTTATACCCGCATACCCTCCGTAGATGTCACACACAAAAATCACCCTTGTTTTCTAATTCATAAAACTTATTATAACACATACACTCTATTTTCTATAACCAAAACTTGGCTACTCTTTCCAAACTTCTATCGAACTAAATAACATCTTCTATTCTTTTAAGTAGCTTTTCTATTCTCACTCTGCCTTGCTAAAACTATATCATTTATTTACAAAAAAAAAAAAAAAGAAAAGCAGTTTCCCACTTTTCTTTACTTCGTTTTAATAAAAGATAAAATTTCACTACGTGCTGCAGCATCATTTTCTAGTACACCACGTACTGCTGTTGTTACTGTTTTTGCACCTGGCTTTTTCACACCGCGCATCGTCATACACATATGTTCCGCTTCTACTACTACCATTACACCATGCGGCTCTAGTACTTCCATAATAGAATTCGCTACTGTTGATGTAATACGTTCTTGCAGTTGTGGACGACGTGCAATTGTATCTACAGTACGAGCTAATTTACTTAACCCTGTCACTTTTCCGCCTTGCGGAATATATGCAACGTGAGCAACTCCATAGAATGGAACTAAATGATGCTCACACATCGAATAAAACGGTATATCTTTTACTAGTACAAGCTCCTCGTGATCTTCTCCGAACACTTTGTGCAAATGTTCTTTCGGATCTTCATGCATACCTGAGAACACTTCTGCGTACATTTTTGCAACACGCTTTGGTGTATCAAGTACTCCCTCACGATTTGGGTCATCTCCGATTGCCTCTAAAATAAGGCGTACTGCATGTTCAATTTGTTCTAAATTAACTTTTGCCATCCGCTAGCCCTCCCGAAAACCTAAAAGTGATACGAACACATTCTAGCATATTTATGTTTTTAAAAGCAAAAAGAAGAGTTTCCAAAAAGGAAACTCTTCTTCCCTGTTAATATGTAAGGATTATTTAACCGCATCTTTTAACGCTTTACCAGGTTTGAATGCAGGTACTTTACTTGCAGCGATTTCAATCTCCTCACCTGTTTGTGGGTTACGACCTTTACGAGCCGCACGCTCACGAACTTCGAAGTTACCGAATCCGATCAGTTGTACTTTATCACCTTGTTTTAAAGCTTCTAAGATAGAATCAAAAACAGCGTCTACTGCTTTTGTTGCGTCCTTTTTAGAAAGGGAACTTGCTTCTGCAACAGCATTGATTAAATCTGTCTTGTTCATGCCATTCACCTCCTCCCAAAGATAAGACTGTATAATGATCATAAAATGAGTCTTACTTTCATTTGTAGGCAATTTTTACAAATTCTATACTACAAAGATGTAGATAAATCATTATCAACGCCTATATTATACGATTCTCCTTTATAATTCAATATTTTTAAGGAAATTGTTACTCTTAAAATGTGAAAATCTGATGAAACTTGACAATTTACAACAATATATTAGATAATGGCTATTTATTTCTCTATTTTGTATGCGAAAATTAAAAAAATCCCTCTACGATGAGAGGGATTTTTTCTTATAATATAATCGCGATTAATCCGCCAGATCCTTCATTAATAATTCTTTCTAGCGTTTCTTTTAATTTATATCTCGCATTTTCTGGCATTAAAGATAGTTTCGCTTGAATGCCTTCCCGAACAATTGAGCTAAGCGAACGTCCAAATATATCAGAATTCCAAATTGATAATGGGTCATCTTCAAAATCTTGCATTAAGTAACGAACTAGTTCTTCACTTTGTTTTTCAGTACCAATAATTGGCTCAAACGTGGACTCCACATCAACTTTAATCATATGAATAGATGGTGCTACAGCTTTTAATTTCACACCAAACCTTGAACCGTGACGAATAATTTCTGGCTCATCTAAGCTCATATCAGCTAACGCAGGCGCCGCTACACCATATCCTGTTTGTTTTACCATACGCAGGGCATCCGCCACTTGATCATATTCTATTTTCGCATGAGATAAATCGAGCATAAGCTTCAATAAATGATCTTTCCCTCGAATTTCTACCCCTACTACTTCTTTTAAAATTTGATCATATAATTCATCTGGTGCATATAAATCAATCTCTGCTACGCCTTGCCCCATATCAATGCCAGCTAGGCTCGCTCGATCAATAAATTCATACTGACTAAACTGCCATACGACACGGTCTACATCACGAAGACGTTTTATATCCTTCACAGTCTCTTGAACGGCTTCTTGATAACTTTGGCGTAACCAATGCCCTTCATTTAGCACCATTACCCAGCTCGGAAGGTTCACATTCACTTCTAAAACAGGGAACTCAAATAACGCCTCTCGAAGTACATTGTATACATCTGTTTCTCTTAAACTTTCAACACTCATCGCAATGACTGGGATATCATATTCTTCAGATAAGCTTTGGCGCAATTGCTCTGTATCTGGATGATACGGCTGTACAGTGTTAATGATCATAATGAAAGGTTTTCCGACTTCTTTTAGCTCATTTACGACGCGTTCTTCTGCCTCTATATAATCTCTTCTTGGGATTTCACCAATCGTTCCATCTGTTGTAATTACAACACCAATTGTTGAATGTTCTTGAATTACTTTACGTGTTCCGATTTCTGCAGCTTCATGGAACGGAATAGGTTCTTCATACCAAGGAGTATTAATCATGCGCGGGCCATTCTCATCTTCATAACCTTTTGCTCCTGGAACTGTATATCCGACGCAATCTACTAATCGAATATTCACTTCAAGACCTTCATCTACTTCGATAGAAACCGCTTGGTTTGGAACAAACTTCGGTTCCGTCGTCATGATTGTACGGCCAGCAGCACTTTGAGGTAGTTCATCCTGCGCTCTTTGACGGTCAGACTCATTTTCAATATTAGGAATAACTACAAGTTCCATAAATTTTTTGATGAATGTTGATTTTCCTGTTCGAACAGCTCCTACAACTCCAAAATAAATATCACCGCCTGTGCGTTCCGCAATATCTTTAAAAATATCTACCTTTTCCAAGTGATTCCCTCCCTCAATATTTTTGGGAATAATTCCACGTTTATAGTCAACTAATACCTTCTCTAACGTTGCCTATAATATCTGATATAATATAATGGTATTCTAGAAGTGCGGACAATATATCATATAATTTTGTCCAATTTCATATGACTATTAAAAAAATACCTTTTGTTTGCATCGCAAGTTGTGTAACATAAAAAACCTTTCTTCTAGAACTTATTCACTAAAAGAAAGGTTCATGACTTATGATTTTAAAAAAATTGGTTCTCCATTCTTTACCGTATACGGTAAAGAATACGCAGGTACAAACGGAGAATCTTTCGAAAGTATATTCCGAATATCTTCCCCCTCCTTAATTTGCCCTTCGTTTTTTTTCAACGCTTCATATAAGTCGATTCTATAATCAACATAAATTTCTCCCTTTTCATTAATTACAAACGGAAGTCCTTTACCAGAATACGGACTTGTCACTTGCGGTACATCTTTATATCCAAGTTTTTTGAAATCTAATTCATACACACCATCTGAAATTACCTTTTTAAATGGTGGATATTGATGTTCATCTCGATACATCCTAAGCTTTAATGATAATTGCTGAATTTGTTCAGCCATCCTCACATCAATTAACTTTACTGTCGGGTTTGTTTCAACGTCTATTAATACGTATTGATATACTCCCCCACTTTCATAGGCATTCCCTGGCGCTTCTTGTATGTAACGCGGAGAAATCTTTTGAAAATCGATTGGGTATTTTTGATAAATAGGCGTATTCATATCCCGCGTCTTAATTGGCAATATCCCGTCATTTTGCTCCTTAAATGTCGCAACAGCTTTTTGAACGACCTGCAACTGATCTTCATAAGGCACAGCATTTTGTTTCATATTTTCTTTTGGATACAGACATCCTGTTAAAATGCTCATACAACAAAATATTAAAATAATATGGATTTTTTTCACTAGTAATCACCTTTTCATACTAATATAACTCGCTCCGTACCATGCCCTTTACTGCTGTACAGGTCCACTAAATACAACAAGAAAAATAACAATTCCTGATACAATCATAAGGGTGTACGCTACCAACGCTGTAATCCCTTTCAAAAATTTATTCTTTATTTTATATCTGCTTAGCAAAATAAAACTTACTGCAAAAAACATAAATCCAATTGCCCCTAAAGCAAACCACATTTTTATAAGCCCTTCCGACATATACACACCCCCTTTTTATCAATCTATTTTTATACTATTTTAACAAATTAAAATCTTTAAACAAATACAAAAAGAACATTTTACTACAAATCTAGATAAAGTGAAACTTTAATCAGTGGGGGTTTTCTTCATCCCCCACTGATTATTAGTTGAACCAATCGGGCTTTTATGGTCAGTTGATCCCCCACCTAACTTCTTTGCTTTCGCTGAATTTTGAGGTGGGGGTCTTACTGCCCATTAAAGCGGGATAAAAATAAAACCGAAGCGAGTGATACACTCGCTTCGGTTGACCAAATATGCCCAAAACAGCTCTATTCCCATACTTTCATGGCTATCATATGCAATCTACAAACTCTTTGTTTCTCATATTTTATTTTTTAAACATTTTGCTTAACGAGCCAAAATCTGTCGGCATATTATTGTTAATAATCGCTTTTACAATTTGATCCTCTTGTTCTTTCGGCACTTCACGTCCTGCCATAAGAGCCACTTGATGAATCAATTGACGAAGTACAGTCTCATCACGTAAATTCGCATTTTGTACAGATGATGCTAATTTAAAAATATCTTCTTTATTCACTTTTGCTTCTTTTTCAATGTTATTAAAAATGTTGTTATCCATTCTTTTCACCCTCTCCTCAAGTTACTCTTCATCCTATGCAAAAATAAAAAAATGGTGAAAAGACCCAAAAAAATAAAAAGCGACAGAAGTACAATTGTACTTCTGTCGCTTTTCTTTAAAGTAAGTCAGGTATAGCTTCCACTTCATGTTTTCGAACACGCCCCATTAATGAGCCCACTGCATCTTTTACATTATTCCCATTGAATAAGACGTCATATAAAGCAGCTGTAATCGGCATTTCCACTTCCATTTTCTCTGCCAACTCATGCGCAGCTTTCGTTGTTCTTACACCTTCCACAACCATACCCATGCTTTCTAACACTTCTTCTAAAGAGTGTCCTTTTCCAAGCAAATTCCCAGCACGCCAATTTCGGCTATGGACACTTGTACAAGTTACAATTAAGTCACCCATACCAGTTAGACCAGCAAATGTTAACGGATTTCCACCCATTTTTCTTCCTAAACGAGCAATCTCCGTTAAACCACGCGTCATTAATGCCGCTTTCGCATTATCACCTAATCCAAGACCATCAGTTATCCCAGCAGCTAATGCGATAATATTTTTTAACGCACCACCAAGTTCAACTCCAACGATATCTGGATTTGTGTATACACGGAAGTAACTATTCATAAACAAATCTTGTACTTCCTCAGCCGCTTCCATACGCTTTGCTGCAGACGTAACAGTTGTCGCCTGACGTAACCCAACTTCTTCAGCATGACTCGGTCCAGACAGTACAACAACATCTTTAATTAAGTCCTCTGGAATTTCTTCCTCAATCACTTCCGAAATACGTTTTGACGTACCAGGTTCAATTCCTTTACTTGCATGAATCCAAGTAGTCGGACCCGCTACATATTTCTTCATATCTTGTAGTACTTCTCTATACGCTTTCGTTGGTACTACAAGCAGTACTACATTTACATCTACTAATGCTTCTTCTAAAGAAGAGTAGGCTACGATTGTGCTTGGCAATGTAATTCCCGGAAGATATCGACTATTCTCATGTTTTGTATTAATCTCATCCATAAGCTCAGAACGATTTCCCCAAATACGTACATCATGCCCATTGTCAGCTAATACCATCGCTAACGCTGTTCCCCAGCTACCTGCTCCAACTACTGTGATTTTTGTCATAAAATCACATCCTCTCCATTAGTCTCTTGCTCTAGCGATAATGTGAATCGGCGTTCCCACAAAGCCAAATGATTCACGTAAACGATTCTTTAAGAAACGCTCATATGAGAAATGCAATAGTTCTGGATCGTTTACAAACACAACAAATGTTGGTGGTTTTACCGCAACTTGTGTTGCATAGAAAATCTTCAGACGACTACCGTTATGCGTTGGCGTTGGGTTCATCGCTACCGCATCCATAATTACATCGTTTAATACATTCGTTTGAATACGGATACTATGACTTTCATTTACCTCATCGATAACCGGTATTAGCGTTTGTGTACGTTTTCTCGTTTTCGCAGATAAGAACACAATCGGTGCGTACTCTAAAAATTGGAAATGAGCACGGATGTTTTCTTCAAATGCTTTCATTGTTTTCTCGTCTTTTTTCACTGCGTCCCATTTGTTTACAACGATAACGACAGCTCGCCCTGAATCATGAGCGTATCCAGCGATTTTTTTATCCTGTTCAATAATTCCTTCTTCACCGTCTAAAACGACTAAAACAACGTCAGAACGTTCAATCGCTCTTAGTGCACGAAGTACACTATACTTTTCTGTACTTTCATACACTTTCCCTTTTTTACGCATACCAGCTGTATCGATAATTACATAATCTTTCCCATCTTTACTATATGGTGTATCGACCGCATCACGAGTTGTTCCTGCTACATTACTAACAATTACACGCTCTTGACCAAGAAGAGCATTTACAAGTGATGATTTCCCTACGTTTGGACGTCCAATTAAAGAGAAACGAATTGTATCTTCATCATATCCGTCTTCTTCAATCTTTGGAAAATGCTGTGCAGCTTCGTCTAATAAGTCACCTAATCCTAATCCGTGTGTACCTGAAATTGGGAATGGCTCACCAAATCCTAATGCATAGAAATCATAAATATCACTGCGCATTTCCGGATTGTCCACTTTATTTACTGCCAGTACAACCGGTTTATTTGAACGATATAATATTTTTGCAACTTCTTCATCAGCTGCTGTTACACCGTCACGACCATTTGTCATAAAAATGATAACATCCGCTTCATCAATTGCCACTTCAGCTTGTTGACGAATTTGTGTCAAAAATGGCTCGTCTCCAATATCAATTCCACCTGTATCAATAATGTTAAATTCATGATTTAACCATTCTCCAGCGCTATAAATACGATCGCGCGTTACACCTGGAATATCTTCTACGATTGAAACTCTCTCTCCAACAATTCTATTGAAAATAGTAGATTTCCCTACGTTCGGGCGGCCTACTATTGCTATTACTGGTTTCGGCATATACTTTCATCCTTTCAACTTGCTTCTGTTTATTATGTAAAAAACCCTTCTTTGTGCAAGAAGGGATTTGCATTCCAGAATATTTCTCAACGTATCAAAACACCTCACATTATAACACACGTTGCTAATGTTTCACAATAATATATACATTCTCTTGTAAGCGATGCGCAATGCCATCTAGAATTGCCTCTAAATTATTTGCAACAAATTCTAATTCCTCTGTAGATTCACAAGTAAACAGAGGAGCACCACCAGCAAATTTCTCCGGGGTCGTTGTAATAACTGCAAGAATTACACTTTCTAACATCATCTCTTATCTCCCCTTCCTTTCGGGGCTTCCGATGACATATGAACAGCACTTTCTAACGTCGGCACGTTCCCTATGACACCTATTGCTTTCTCCGCATCTTGATCTTGTGGCAAGACAAAGATTCCAACCCTGCCATCTTCTAAATCACGCTTTGCTAACGGTACAAGTGCCGGCGTACCAGAATCTCTATAAATCCCTAAAGCAACAGAAACATCATGTAAAATAGCTTGTCGTTGTCCTAAGTTAGAGATTGTCACCATCGCATCAATTGATTTCGGTCTTAAAATAAAACCCATTCCATACTTCATAATTTCCTCTTGTCTTGCTGGCAATCCAATATTCATAATGTAAATATTATCAATATACAGTCCCGCTCCTTCAAAACGAAGTGGAACATGCTCGATATCAACAAGATCATGCAACCTCTTACCAGACATTAATTTTTTCGCGATAAAAAATGCGATGATAGCCATAACTACTCCAGCAATCCATGAACGGAACCCTATATAGGCAAACGTCGTTACAAACGACGTTAACATCGCCAAATAGTTGCGACTTTCAAAAACTAATGCAATTCCTTCAATATATGTATTCCCACGCGGTACAAGCTCATAACCATCTAATTGTTGCAATGTATTTCTTTCCATATTACGCACATCACGAAACTGTGTTGCTGCCAACGTAAGAAACGTAATGGCAGAAAAATCTTTTTTCAATATAGACGGAATCGCAATCGCTCCTAAAGCCGCCGCAATTAACCCCATCGCAATATGAATAATTTTCCCGTGGAGCCTCGTCGGATATTGCCGCGTATCTGTCCGGAGCATTAGCACTCTCGTTACTGTCCCCGCTATTACGCCGCATAAAATGGCCGGTGTATATTCAGTCATGTATTACCCTCGCCTTTCTTTTACGTGTTTTTCTCTTGAACTGTTCCATATATACTGATGCTTTCGCAATCCAAAACAAAATTGCCATAAAAAATGTAGAAACGGCGACGATATCAAAAAATGCTAAACTTCCGTAATCATAAGGAAAATGTAGTTTCCGAAAAATAAGTGTCACTAGCAATTCCCCCTGTAACATTCCTATATAAAGAGAACATAATCGTAGTATGCGATCTTCGTGTAATAAGACCGATGCATACACAAGTGCACCACTTAACAAAAACAATCTGTCCACCACAATCCAAATTGGATCATATACTTCTAACAAATGAAAACTTGTATATAACATTGCAATAATAAGTGCCGAAAGTAAGCTATATAATTTTTTCCAAATAGAATATAGTGCGATTCCTATAAAAGCAACAACAGAAAGTAAAAGTGCATTTACTGATACCGTGAATGAAGCAATCGTTACATGTAACGGAGAGCAAATAATAAAAATCAATATACAGGCGCTTATCTTCCACCGAATAGAGTCCTTTTTCATAAAAAAGGTTACAATAATCCACCCTATCCAAGCTACAAAATAAAAAGTACTCCCTTCCATCATTTCACCTCCTATGTTTTCCATTATGGGAACTTTTTATGAAAGTTAATCCACTTTCTTCACGCATAGTTTTTTCATATAACAGCAACACTTTTAATAAGGAGGTGCTATTCATTATGGGTAAAGATCGTCAAGAACGAAAACTAAGAGAATCACGCCGCGTTGAATCTGACCGTGACCAATCACTACAATATCCAGGCGCAACTGGACTTGATACACCAGAACAAGCTCGAAAACAAAATCAGCACTAGTGAATACAAAAAGACGGTTTCGATATGGTACGAAACCGTCTTTCATATATCCCTCATAATTTTTATTTATATCAAAATAATATTTCACCTGCGAATCTTTCTACAATTTATTTTTTACCCTTCCCTTTTCCCTTAGCAAAATTAAACCTTCTTCAAGAATTCAATTGCACACTATCTACATTTTTCAGTCGAAACTTTTTAATTAAATACTCATATATATAGATAACTTTATTTTTATAGAATATTAATTATATCCCTCGCCTTATATTACTAAAACGAATAGAATACAAAAAAAATCAACCAAACGGTTGATTTTTTATCTCCTACTATAATGCGTCGTATCAATTCCACGCTGCGTTAACCAATGATACGTTTCGCCCTTTACAACAAGAGGTACAGATTGCAACTCTTCTATCGTCTTCGCACCGAGAGCTGTCATAATAAATTTCAAATCTGTATGTAAAAGATCAATTTCATCCACTAACTTCTCGATGCCATCTTGCATTAAAATGCGTAAAAAGTATCCAGCAAAAGCAGTTGTATTCGCCCCTAATGCGATTGCTTTCGCTACGTCAAGCGCTGTTTGTATACCCCCAGATGCAATAAAAGAGAGGTTATTATTTGTAGAGGTTGCTTCAATAATCGAGGTTGCTGTTTGTATGCCCCAGTTATTAAAATAAGAAAGCATTCGCTGTCTTCTTTCATTTTCAACAGCAGCAAAATTCGTACCACCTTGTCCGCCAATATCAATTGCCGTTACACCTATGCTCGCTAACTGTTGCATTGTTTCCTTGCTCATCCCAAATCCAACTTCTTTCACAATGACAGGAACTTTACTATTTAAAACAATTTTCTCAATGCGCCGAAGTACACCAGTAAAGTCACGGTCTCCTTCTGGCATCGTTAACTCTTGGATGACATTTAAATGAATTTGCAATGCATTCGCTTCAATCATATCAACAGCACGCTCTGCCTGTTCGATAGTTGCCTCACTACCTAAATTAGCAAAGAAAATACCATTTGGATTTACCTTTCTGATAATCTTATAAGAAGCAGCCTCACTTTCATCTTTTAATGCCGCCATTTGCGAACCTACAGCCATAGCAAGGTTATGATGTTTCGCTACATATGCTAATTGCTCATTGATATGTAACGTTTTCTCTCCTCCACCACCAGTCATCGCATTGATAAAAATCGGCGAACTTAGTGAAAGTTCGCCGATTTTTGTTTCACATGTTATTGTGTCATAATTTGAATTTGGCAAGCTTTGATGCACAAAATCAATATCATGAAAGCCATGCGTACGAGACTGACCAGTAGAAAGAGCGTATTCAATATGATCTAATTTACGTTTTGCCCTTACCACTTGTACCCCTCTTTATTTCTTTAATTTTTTCAGTTGTTCACCAATAATGTCACTTAATTGGAAAGTAGCAGAATCAGCATTCGGTTCATACTGACTATAATCTTCAGTTACATTATTTTCCTCAAGCGCTTCTTTTATACTTAAAGAAATACGTTTCTCTGCTACATGAACTTCAAGTACTTTCACTTTTACTTCTTGTCCCATTTCCAATACTTCATTTGGATTTTTCACGTGACGGTTTGCAATTTGAGATACATGCACAAGACCTTCGACGCCAGGTAAAATTTCAACGAATGCACCAAATGTAACAAGACGTTTTACTATTCCCTCACGAATATCTCCAGCTTTTACTTCACCAGCAATATTTTCCCAAGGTCCTGGTTGAGCTGCTTTAATTGATAAAGAAATACGTTGTGTATCAGCATCCACAGATAACACTTTCACCTTTACCTTTTGACCTTGCTCTAATACTTCAGAAGGTTGCTCTACACGTTCGTGTGAAATTTGTGAAATATGAACTAAACCGTCCACACCCCCAACATTAACGAAAGCACCAAAGTCCGTTAGTCGTTGTACTGTTCCTTCAACAACGTCTCCTTCTTTTAATGAAGAAATTGCTTCTTTCTTCTTAGAATCTAGTTCTAATTCTACTACCGCTTTATGCGAAAGGATCACACGATTTTTTTCACGGTCCAATTCAACAATTTTCACGGCTAATGTTTTTCCTTTATAGTCAGTAAAATCTTCTACATAATGTACTTCTACAAGTGAAGCTGGGATAAAACCACGAACACCAAGGTCCACAACTAATCCACCATTCACGATATCTTTTACGGTAACATCAAATACGTGACCAGAAGTAAATTTCTCTTGTAATTCTACCCATGCTTTTTCTGCATCAACAGCACGTTTAGATAAGACAAGATCATTTTCTTCTAATTTAATAATCTTTAATTCTAGTGTTTGATCTAATTCTACAACATCGCTTGCTTTTTCAATATGAACGTTAGCTAATTCACTAATTGGAATTACGCCATCTGTTTTGTATCCAACATTTACAAGCACTTGTTTCTCTTCAACTTTCGTTACAGAACCTGTAACAACGTCACCAACTTGTAATTCTTTTGAATCCATAACTTCTTCATTCATTTTCTCTACCATGGAAATACCTCCCTACAGAATTGACAAAGCATTTTTTATGTATATACGAAATGAAAACAATTGTTTCCATTTGCATGTTTAAGAATTTATCATCACATACGTAAGCTTCATACATTTCACTAGAAAATATATTAAACCTATATAAATAGTATACAGCAAAATCATCTTGAAGAAAGTATGTTTTGAAATATAATAGCGAATATATTCTGAAAGTTTTATCCCTCTTTTATTAACTTCTTACAAATCTGATCATTTGTCAAGGAAAGAGACTCACAATTCACGTATCCTTTACATTTCTATAGAAATAAAAAAAAGAAAGGGGCTATGCCCTTTCTTTATTTCGCAAACACTCCTGAAACAATACTCATAATCTTTTGGACAACTTCTTCAATTGATAAAGAAGTTGTATCTAATTCCAATGCATCATCAGCTTTTTTTAGAGGAGAAACTTCACGTTCTGAATCTAATTTATCACGCTGAGCAATTTCTTCTTTTAACTGCTCTAAATTAGAATCGAAGCCTTTATTCATATTTTCTAAATGTCTTCTCTCTGCTCTTTCTTCAACAGAAGCAAGCATAAAGATCTTCACTTCAGCATCTGGTAACACATGTGTACCAATATCACGGCCATCCATTACAACGCCGCCTTTTTCTGCTAACTCTTGTTGACGGCGTACCATTTCTTCACGAACAAGGCGATGTTTCGCCACAATCGATACTCGATTCGTCACCTCAGGTGTACGAATGACTTCCGAAACATCTTGTCCATTTAAAAATACAAGTTGTGTATTTTCTCCTTGCTGAAACTCAATTTTCACATTTTTTACAACTTCCATTAACTGTTCTTCATTCTCAATGTCAACTTTTTGCTCAAGAGCTGCATATGTAATCGTACGATACATTGCGCCTGTATCAATATAAACGTAAGAAAGCTTCTTCGCTACAACTTTTGCAACTGTACTTTTTCCAGCAGCTGCTGGACCATCTATAGCAATTGAAATTCGTTTATCCATTGTAACACCTCATTTTTTCACTTATAAAACAAAACGAAAAGCAGGTATTCTCCTGCTTCTTCTCATTTGCTTCACGTCATTAAATCCTCAATTATTGTAGCATAATCCTTCATAGAAGAAAATGAAAACTACCTATTCACCTGTAAGATTTCTGCTTTGTTTTTTACCATGACACCTTCATAATAAACAATTTTAGATAAATATTTCACTGATGACTTATGTATAAATAACAATTGTACAACAGAAAGACAAATGAATTGTATTATTAATATACGAATAAGCATTCTCTCCATCTTTTTCAACGTAATGGCTCCCTCCTATACTGTATTTGCACATTTCGTTTCGTAATTTTATACATCGTACATATAGCAGTTCATTTTATTGTCATTTTCGAGGCATACTTTTATACATTTCCATTGTCGAATTTACTCAAAACATGTTATGTTCTAAATGTATTTTTTTACTTGAAAGGGGTATAAGCATTGAAAAGAATCCTAGTTTTACACACAGGCGGAACAATTGCAATGGAGGAAGATAAAGAAACTGGGGTCGTACAACCAGGTGAAAAAAATCCTCTTTTAAAATTCATTCCTGATTTAGAAGGCGATGTTGATTTAATCGTTGAAGATGTGTTTCATCTACCATCTCCTCATATGACACCGAGCGAAATGTTACAATTACAAGTCATCATTGATGAAAGAGTAAAACAAGACAACATTCATGGCGTAGTCATTACGCATGGTACGGATACATTAGAAGAAACGGCCTATTTCTTAGATTTAACAGTACAAGCAACTATTCCGATCGTTGTAACAGGCGCAATGCGCTCTAGCAATGAATTAGGTGCTGATGGTCTATATAACTTCTTATCAGCTGTAAAAGTCGCTAGCAGTAGTGAAGCTGCCGAAAAAGGCGTTTTAGTCGTATTAAACGACGAAATTCATTGCGCCACAAACGTAACGAAAACACATACAAGTAATGTAGCAACATTCCAAAGTCCACAGTATGGACCAATCGGTATGGTAACAAAACGTGGTGTTGTATTCCACCATGCTTTAGTACATCACGAAACATATTCAGTAAATAAGGTTTCTAAAAATGTAGTCGTTCTAAAAGCGTACGCTGGTATGGACGATACATTGTTAGCAGCAATTGAAAATCTTCCGGTAGACGGGATTGTTATTGAAGCGCTTGGACAAGGTAATTTACCTCCAAGAACACTTCCTAGTCTAGAGCGACTAATAAATAAAGGAATTCCTGTCGTATTAGTTTCTCGCTGTTTCAACGGCATCGTTCAAGATGTATATTCATATGAAGGTGGCGGCAAACAATTAAAAGATATGGGTATTGTATTCACATACGGTTTAAACGCTCAAAAAGCACGTATTAAATTATTAGTTGCATTAGAGAATACAACTTCTCATGAAGCAATCCAAAACATGTTTATGCACGATTAAAAAAGAAGCTGTCGAAGTTTATTTCGACAGCTTCTTTTTATATTTCTCTTGTTGCAATGGTTTGCGCAATCGCATCCCCATGAAATCGACCGTTCTCAATAAATATTTCATTTGCATTATTTCCAGCAGCAATTACACCTGCAATGAAAATATTTTCAGCGTTCGTTTCCATCGTATCCTCTGCATAAATTGGACGTCCTGTCTCTTCATCAATCCGAACACCCATCTTTGTTAAGAAACTATGATCAGGATGGTAACCAGTCATCGCAAATACAAAATCATTTTGGATTGTATATGCTTCGCCATCAACTGTATACGTTAATGTATGTTCAGTAATTTCTTTCACATGAGCCCCGAAATGCATGTCAATTGTACCATTTCGGACTAACGCCTCAAACTCTGGCAAAATCCACGGCTTTATACTTGGTGAGTACTCAATTCCGCGATATAAAACCGTTACACGCGCACCAGCTTTCACAAGCTCTAAAGCGGCATCTACACTCGAGTTTTTCCCACCTATAACGACTACATCTCGATCAAAATAAGGATGTCCTTCTTTAAAATAGTGAGCTACCTTCTTCAATTCCTCACCTGGAACATTCATATAATTTGGATTGTCATAATATCCAGTTGCTACAACAATATATTTCGCTATATATATTTCTTTACTTCCGTCACGCTTTGTCGTCTCAACCTGAAAAACTTCTCCATCTTTTTGAACTTTCTCTACTCGTTCAAAAGCATTTACACGTACAGACTTACGCTTTACTACTTCGCGATAATACGCAAGTGCTTGATTTCGAACTGGCTTACGATTTTCTGTAATAAAAGCTACTTCACCAATTTCTAATTTTTCACTAGAAGAGAAAAATGTTTGATGAGTTGGATAATTATAAATCGCATTTACAATGTTTCCTTTTTCAATTACTAATGGATTTATCCCTACCTTTTGCAACGAAATTGCTGCTGCTAATCCGCACGGACCGCCTCCAATTATGATAGCTGTTTCTTTCTGCATACTCGGTTCACTCCTAGTCTTCTACCAATACACTATTTATAAAAACAAGAAAAAACCTACTTACAGCAGTAGGCACCTATCTTTATTGTATTCATTTTTCATATATTTGTCATCTAAACGAAACGTACATCCGATAGACATCTGCTAAAAACTGCTGAAATTTAATACCTTGTTTCCCTAATACATTTTCCGGGTCAATCTTTCTAGCTGGATCAAGTGTTTTATGTGATACAATATCTTTTTTCGGATTCAAGCCGAAGTTTTGACATAAATACGCATGATACCACGTAAAACGGGTATATGCTTCCCAAAAGTTAACATCACCGCCATAACAAAGCTCCACTCCAATGGCAGCCTTATTAGCATCATACCCATATAAGTCATTATCTGTCGGCACACCATATCGAACATGATAGGCAACTTCATTTATAGGAATAATTTCTAATATCGTTTTGTCATCTATAAATGTATGTGCCGAAGCTTTCGGTTGTATTTCATTAAAATAATCTCGATTCCCTATCGCATTGCTACCAGGATTCCCCGTATCATGACTTACAATAAACCTAACTTTAGAAAGAGGAATTCCCGGTCGTGAACTTCCATATCCAATATAGTTACGCTCTATAGGAAACATCGCCATTACTACCAACTCCCGCTTCAGAAGATTACCTTACTTCCTTATATATGTATTCGGTAGTAATGTCCTTATAGCATATTTCTTACGCGAAGAGAAAATCGAAAATATTTGATGTGAACACCATAAATAATAAAATACTTACAGCAACTCCATAAAAACCGTAAAACCAAACACAATCTTCTTTCGTATCTAAACCGAAAAATTTATTTACTGATTGTAATAATGTGCCGCGCTTACTTTGTTTATTTCTTAATACTTCCACTCGTTCTACAACATCCGCTGGCATCATAAATCTTTGGTCTACTGTCATTTTCATCATTTATCTCTCCTTAAAATCATTTCCGTTTTGTTTATCTAAGGAGAGTATAGCACGTTTGTTCGAGTAGAACAAGCGTTCTTTTTAGTTTTGTTTTATTTTTCAACAAACCAATTAATAATTACTAATATAAAAGCGATAATCGGCCCTACTACAACCGCACCAAGTATTAAAAACAATAATCCTTCTCCGAACACCCGAGCGGTACTTACTTTTCGGTCTTGCTTCGTTTTTACGAGTTCTCCCTCTAACCTCTTAACCTTTTCTTCTAATTGTTCTACTCGTTCCATCATTTCATTTCCCATTTACAACACCTCACTCTAATACTTCAACAAAAAAACGTGATTCCCTCGAAAGGAATCACGTTTTCTCATGATATGGTATTATACCCAACCTCTGAAGCGACTTGCTTCAGCCATTTTACGAACACCGACCATATACGCTGCTAAGCGCATATTCACTTTACGAACTTGTGCTGTTTCATAAATAGAATCAAATGATCTTACCATTACTTTTTCTAAACGTTGTTCTACTTCTTCTTCAGTCCAGTAGTAACCTTGGTTATTTTGTACCCACTCAAAGTAAGATACTGTTACCCCACCAGCACTAGCTAATACGTCTGGAACAAGTAAAATTCCGCGATCTGTTAAAATTTTAGTTGCTTCTAATGTTGTTGGGCCATTTGCAGCTTCAACAACAATTTTCGCTTTAATATTATTAGCATTTTCTTCTGTAATTTGATTCTCAATTGCAGCTGGAACTAAAATGTCACAATCAAGTTCTAACAATTCTTTGTTTGAAATTGTATTATTAAATAGTTTTGTTACTGTACCGAAGCTATCACGACGGTCTAATAAATAATCAATATCTAATCCATTTGGATCATGCAATGCGCCGTAAGCATCTGAGATTGCAATAACTTTCGCACCTGCATCATGCATAAATTTAGCTAAGAAGCTACCAGCATTACCGAATCCTTGAACAACAACGCGCGCACCTTTAATATCAATGTCGCGTTTTTTTGCAGCTTCCCGAATACAAATTGTAACACCTTTCGCCGTTGCTGTTTCACGTCCATGTGATCCACCTAATACAAGTGGCTTACCTGTAATAAATCCTGGCGAGTTAAATTCATCAATACGGCTATACTCATCCATCATCCATGCCATAATTTGAGAGTTTGTGAATACATCTGGAGCTGGAATATCTTTCGTCGGCCCTACGATTTGACTAATTGCTCGTACATAACCGCGGCTTAATCTTTCTAACTCACGGAATGACATTTCACGTGGGTCACAGATAATTCCACCTTTACCTCCGCCATATGGTAAGTCGACAATACCACATTTTAAACTCATCCAAATTGAAAGTGCTTTCACTTCATTTTCTGTTACATTCGGATGGAAGCGAATTCCACCTTTCGTTGGACCAACAGCATCATTATGTTGTGCACGATATCCTGTAAATATTTTAACAGTCCCGTCATCCATACGAACTGGTATTTTCACTGTCATCATACGAACTGGTTCTTTTAATAATTCATATACTTCGTTTGGATAACCCAATTTTTCTAACGCTTCACTGATAACAATTTGTGTTGAATTCAATAGTTCAAAATGTTGTTCCCTTTGTTGTTGTGTTTTTGTTTGAGTTCCCTTTTCGGCTACCATAGTAAGTAAACCCCCTGTAATTTCACTTGTTTAGTAAACCTTCATTGCCTAGTATACACCGTTAAATTTGGAATGCAATAGAAAACGCTAACAAATATATACAAAGTATTTTCCGTTGCAAGCGTTTTCACTATCATTATAGTCCTTTTATTACTTTTAGAAAAGTAAAATACTTAAATATTTAAATATTTTTTATTTTATTCATGTACAGTACTTTGAAAAGATACATTTAAGTAAAGTAAAAAAACAAAACCTTAGCTATGTTACATTAGCTAAGGTTTTGTTTTTTCACAAAGTAATTGTGTATTTGTTCAATTGCTTGAGAAGCCATTAATTCTTTACCATACTCCATTAGACGATAAATAGTTGCCGTAGACGGATTACCATATTCTGCTAAAATAGCTATAAAATCTGCCTTCAGTAATTGAATTTGCTCCTCTTCTTCCATCCAAAGATAGAAACGCCCATCCCACGTGTATAATTTTCCGCCAGTTACATCAAGGTTATATAAACGATTCGACAGGTTAATTACGTCATCTAGTGTAGCAAACTCATAAAGGATATGCTCGCTTTCATCTAGAGTCACTTGCATTTCAATAAACTCGTCACGGAATTCATCATCTGTATCCGCTTCTTGATGTTCTTTCGTTACAATTACGACCATTCCTTGCGCTTGTAGAGAAAATACTTCAACTGCAATCGGACCATCCGCTTCAAATCCTAATTCTTTATTTGCTTCTTGCATCATATCACGAAATAATTGCTGTACTTTCGGTGCATTTCTCCACAAATCTTCTTTCGTTAATCCTCTTTCAGATAAATCATCAAATGTTAAGAAAATTTTTATCTTATTGTAATTTAATCGTTCCAGCCTCATCTCATACCCTCCCTACGCAACCAATGAATATAATTTTTATTATATGAAATAGAAAATAGATGGTTCTTTTCGAACAACTATTCTAACATGTTTAACCAATCATCCCATTCTTCTTTCGTATCACCAATTAGGCTTGTTTGAATGTTCAACTGATCTCGAGCACCTATTCCTCCTATAACCCCAACAGAAAGGTTCTCATTTTTTTCTTGCAAAAAATCCACATAGCTCATTGCGTTCTTCCGTTCTCGTCCGTCATCAAAAGAAATCACTACATATTTAGGTCTTATTTGCTCAACAGCTAATGAAATACTATCTTCCGCTAAGCTTGCCCGAATATATATCACATCATATCCTTTTAATCGTAAATACGTTGAGAAAACAAACCCTTTCAACATATTACTTTCTAACACGACAACTTTGTGTATAGAAGAAAACGATGATGCATTATGATATACCATTCCTAGACGCGTTTGTAAAAATGATACGACATATTGGAATTGCACCATTGTAACTTCATTATTATTTTTTAACGCTAACAATTTATTTGACACTTGAAGAACAATACTTGCTACAACTTTTTCTGTTGCATAAATACTAAAAGCCTCGTTTAACAATGCAGAAGTTGTAATTTCATCAAATTTTAACAAAGCTTGTAGTATATCGTCCACTAAAACAACTTCTCTATCGTAATGTATTTCATTTTGAACATTATTCTGCAAACGATTCCCTTCTAATAATTGAACTGCTTGTCCAATCATCATGCCGGAAGAAACCTTGTCCATTAACCATTTCAAAATTTGAATATGCTCTTCTGTATATAATCGATGCCCCGCATGATTCCGCTTTGGGGCAATCATTTGATATCGTCTTTCCCATGCACGAAGCGTACTTGGTTGAATTCCAATTATATTCGAAACAGCTTTTATATTATATTTTCCGTTTAGAGTTGGCATCATTTCCCTCCGCATAACGTAATAATATGTGTTTGAGCAGGTGCTCGGAAGCGAAGTGGAACCAACGTTGTTCCATACCCATTACTAACAAAAAGAGTCATATTTGAATGCTTATATACGCCACCTTTTAAATATTTTTCAGATGGGAATAATCGGATCTGTCCTCCATGTGTATGTCCACTTAACACAAGTGAAATTTGTTCTTTTCCAGACATTTTATTTATTATATCAGGGTTGTGGCTAATTAATATGCGAAAACCATCTTCCTTACAATCAGCCAACGCTAAATCTAAACGATCACGTTTCAAACCAACATCATCTACACCGAGCAAACAAATCTTCTCTCCTAATTCAGACTCAAATACAACTCTTGTATTATCTAAAACTTTCACATTATTTTCTAATAATAAAGCATCCAATTCATGATATTCAATCTCATAATCATTATTTCCCCATACAAAATATACAGGAGCTATCGCTCTTAACTTTTGTATATTTGCAGAGATTTTCGATAAAGGGACACCTTTTTCCGCTAAATCACCACCAATAATTACAAGATCTACTTTTCCTTTTACTTGTTCAATTAACGAATTTGAAATGCCCCTTCTATGAATATCTGATATAAAGAATACATTTACTTTTTTAAAACTTTTCGGAAATTCTTCAAATATTAAAGTATGTTCTAGCACCGTATCACGCGTTGCTTCCGTATACATTACAAGAAGAAATATAATACCAATACAAACGAGAGTACTTAATAAGATAATCCATATCATATATTTTTTACTCCCTTCCTCATAAAGATAATTCCCAGTTTTTATAGTAAGTATTTTACTAACTCTCTCGCTTTGTGGACTTATCTTTTATCGGAATTTTTAATTCTTGACCTACATTCACTTCATCTTTTTGTAAATCATTATACTTTTTAATCACTTCGATCCCAGTTTCATCTGAAAAATATTGCTTCGCTATACTTTCTAAGGTTTCTCCCTCTTTCACCGTATGCGTGACAACTTTCTCAGATGATGCCTCGGACTGAGATTTAGCTGAATCAAAGAAAATGACCTCAAATGCACTTTTTCCAGCGTTATTACCATCACTTTTCACCTGAATATATTTATCCGTATACCATAAAATGCTAATTGGTAGTAATATGAATAGAAATGTTAAAACTCGGACGAAAATATGATTCATTTTAAACTTTTGTTTTTTCTCTTTATTTCTATGAATTTCACTACGCGGCGGTAAACCTTCTTTTTCTTCCACTCGCTCAACTTCTAATTCCTCTTCAAAATCAGGAATTCGTCTTCTCATGTTGTTCACCACCACCTTCCATTTATTTTCTTAATTGGAGCCCCATTATAAAATCAACAAGAAAGTGTGCAAAGATTGTTATAAACAAATTTCCTGTCCATTCAAATACATAACCAAAGACAAAACTAATGAAACAGACGAAACAAAACAAAAATGGCTTTTTTATATACCGAATATGTAATACTGCAAATACGAAACTCGCTATTACAATTCCAAAGTGCGTCTGCACTACACCTCTAAATAAAAATTCTTCTGCAAAGCCGATAATGAATGTAATAACAAGTAAATGCATAACTGACATCCCTTGAAACATCCTATCATTAATACCCCCATCATCAAACCAAGACTCTGGAAATACTCGCATTGCAACATAATCTAATAACACAATACCAATCGCTAACAAGCCACCTATTATAAGTATAGACACCGGTTCCCATTTCCACAGACTATACACCGATTTTATATCTCGGAATAGTATGTATGCTAGTAAACAACCGATACCGATAATAATGAACTGTGTGATATACAGATTCAGCCTTATTTCTTTCGGACTCATATCTTCAATATTATGCCTTTGAATGTTCATCATTCCCCCATCTTTTCTAGACCGAAAAGCTTTTGTAACTCTGTTTCCCAATTATAGTCGAAATCCGATTGTTGCGCTTGTCTTTTTTTATAATCTATTTTTGTAATATGACAATAGTCGCAGCAATTCTTTAACTCGCCCTCTTTTCTGTAACCGAACTGTCGCAGCAAATATTCACGTCTACATTCTTTCACTTGTATCCATGATTTCATGTTTTCTAGCTCACTATATTTATTACGTAGCCTGATTTCTACTTCAGCTATTAATCTTGTCATAATTTCATCTGACAAGCTCTCTAATATTAATTTTCTCTGTTGTATGATTCCAAGCTTTTCAAGATGATAGCGGATGAAACGCCAATATTGTTCATTAAATCTTGCTGCATTATAACAAATTTCTTCTACCTCTTCTATTGGTAATTCTTTCGTTTGAAACATTCTTTCCTGCAGTAAAGAAAATAAAAATTGTATTTGTGACTGACTTGGCAATTCATCTTCAATTATTGAAATTGGTAAATCGTGATCTAACGGACTACATAATAAAATAGCTATACTAGGTTCACCATCTCTTCCAGCTCTTCCGATTTCTTGTAAATAAGAAGCTATATTAGTCGGATAGTGGAAATGAATAATATATCTCGTATTTGATTTATTTACTCCCATACCAAAAGCACTTGTACATATTACAAGCTGCAACTGGTCATTCATAAACTGCTGTTGAATTAACATGCGCTCTTCATGTTCCATACCACCATGATAGAAAGCGACACCAGTAACGCCTTTTCCTCTTAAATATTCCGTTAAACGTTCTGTCCACGCTCTGCTTGAACAATATACAATCCCCGGCCCTTGTAAATACATCACCTGTTCCAAAAGCGCCTCTTTCTTCTCTTCTATCGTCTCTACAAATTGTACTTCCATTGCTATATTTGGACGATCAATAGAGTACACATGCTGCGTCACATTCTTCAGATTCAAACTCTCTGCTATATCTCGGAGTACATCTTTCGTCGCTGTTGCAGTTAATGCTAGCACCGTAGGAGACCCGATATTTTCAATAACTACATTTAGTTTTTTATAATCTGGTCTAAAATCATAACCCCATTGCGAAATACAATGAGCTTCATCCACAACAAATAATGAAATATGAACTTTCTTCAATTCTCTTATTAACACTTCCGACTGCAACATCTCAGGTGAAACAAAAATAAATTTATAGGAAGCTAACCTTTTCATCGCTTCTCTTTTTTCATGTAATGTCCGAAAACTATTAAATGCTATCACTCGGTTTTTCACAACATATTTTAATTGTGTAACCTGATCTTCCATCAAAGATAATAATGGTGATACAACAAGTACTGTCCCTTCTTGCATGAGCCCTGGAAGTTGATAGCACATAGACTTCCCTCTTCCGGTCGGAAGCATCGCTATAACATCTTTTCCTTCCAATAAATCTGTAATTACCCCTTTTTGACCTGGACGAAATTCAGAATATCCAAACCACCTATATAAATATTCCTCAAGTTTCATTTATACCCTCCATCCGCGCCAATACAAGACGAACTTCAAAATAAGAGATACCCTCTCCAACCGCTTGTTTCAACTCACGCAGCTTACGTGTTTGTAATGCATCAATTACTTCTGTTACTTTATCTATTTTGTCTTTTTCCATAAACATCTCGATAGAAAAATCTCTTTCTCGCAAAGCAATTTCAACAAAATGATCTTCTATCGTTGCAACCTTTAGATTTCTAATTGTCGCTATTTCTTCTAATGAGCGCCCTTGTCTCCAAAAATTATATGTTTTTTTCGTTGATAAACTAAATAATTCAGCTCTCTCATTTGGATAAGAGATAATCTCAGCTAATAACGGAAATTCATTTTCTTTATCGCGAACTTCTTGTATAAGGAAATGAATTGTACCCCAAAATAAAAAATATACCCTGAAAATATCTCGTTTCGTAATTTCCGCTAACTGCTGCAATGTACAACCGATACGTTCATATCCTGTTAATCTATATGTTACAATCGTCGCTTCTATCACATCACATTTCCCTAAAAGATTATGTATTTCTTTCCATAATCTTTTCGCCAATTCACTTCGCCTATACGGCATACCTGTTAAAAACCGCTTCACCCACACCATTATTTCTGTATCTTGTTGAATAGGAATAAACTTCGTATTATTCTGTTGTAAATTAGATACAGTTTGAATAATTAAAGATAATCTTTTCCAAAACGTTTCACCTAATTCACCATAGTGCAAACCATGCAAATGGACTGGAAAAGCATACCCTTCCTCCCATGTATGTAACTGCATGTTACCTTTAGGTGTTAACAAATATGTATTTTCATGTATTTCTTGAATCAAATCTGCTTGCAACAACTTTGCAACTTCACGATCATATTCAGTTCTATTTAACGATTTATATATTCCAAACAAAAAAGAAATTCGGAACATATTTCCATCTTGTAACGTTTGCGAAGAACGTTTTCCCTTTAATAAATAATAAATAGAAGAAACGGTTCTTTCACCATTCAATTGTTTTAAACAATACAATACAGTATATTGTAGTTGCATTACCGCTTCCACCTTTCAATCTAACTTAATTGCTTTTGATATGATTGCGCCATCTACCGTTACTCATTAAACTTATCATATGGGCAATATATACTTGTATATATTATATTGTACCAAACGAAATAACATTTACGTATTTTGAAAATCTTATGACATAATGCAAAAATTAGTTGACACTCTAATTGATAAGGATTATCATTATAATTTTATGTTGAAAAGTTTTAAAAACCGTTTTACAATAAGGTTATAATTTTTATGGCGAGCTTTTCACATACATATTATCAGGAGGGAAAAAAGATGGCAAAATATACAATCGTTGATAAAGATACTTGTATTGCATGTGGTGCTTGTGGCGCTGCTGCACCAGACATTTATGACTATGATGATGAAGGTATTGCATTCGTAACATTAGACGATAACCAAGGTATCGTTGAAATTCCAGATGTATTACTTGAAGATATGATGGATGCATTCGAAGGTTGTCCAACTGACTCAATTAAAGTTGCTGACGAATCATTCGACGGCGATGCTTTAAAATTCGAATAGTCTTTTATTAACTTCAAAAAATACCCCTCATTCATTTGAGGGGTATTTTTTGTTTTCTATTGTCAGTCTCCTTAATAAAAAACCATTAGTAGTATATACTACTAATGGTTTTATTTTATATTTATGCATTTTTCATTTTTGCAAATACCCATACTTTCAGGCGTGAGAATAACGCTACAAATACAATTGTCACAACAATTCCTTTAATCAAATTAAATGGTAAGATTGCCGTTACAACCGTTGTTTTTATCGCTTCGCTAGACATAGCTGGTGAATTTAAAAACCAAGTGTAAGCTGGGAATATGATGATGTAATTTAACACACTCATAATGAGCGCCATTGTAATTGTCCCTAGCATTAATCCTGTCGTTAAACTCTTAACAGTACGATACTTCCTAAATAAGAAAGCTGCTGGTCCAATAAATAAACATCCTGCAATAAAGTTAGCAATTTCTCCAACTGGTACTCCCGTTAAACTCCCTTGAATCCCGTAATGTAAAATATTCTTTATCGCTTCTACAATAACCCCTGCAACTGGCCCGAAAATAATCGCAGCAATTAGAGCTGGCACATCACTAAAATCAATTTTTAAAAATGGCGGAAGCCCTGGGAACGGGAAATCCAACATCATCAGTAAATATGCAATACTACTTAGCATTGCTACACTCACCATCTGCACTACACTGTTTTTTTGTTTCATCTTTCTCTCTCCTTTTCCATCGATCATCTCATGGAAAGTGGAAAGGTTCTGCTATGCCTACTTTTTCATAGAACGAAAAAACCCTTTGTGTTTTACACAAAGGGAGAATTTAAGGCACATCAAACAGACGTTCAAATACCTATCTTTTTTGAACGCTTGAACCTCCATCTTCTCCCATCCAGACTGTACTGTCGGCTTTGGAATCACACCAAATCCTGCCTTAACGGCTCGCGGGCTTAGAACAAAATAACATATAGTTCATCACCGCCGGTCGGGATTTTCACCCTGCCCCGAAGATAGACCGATATTCTATTTTCTACTTCATTATACAACAACATGATCGTATTGTGAACAAAAAAATCGTAACTTATTAAAAATAAGTTATTAATTTTACATAACCAAGATTATTCATTATATTTTACAATACACCCCATATTTTTTAGTATTCGGCATTTCTCCTATGAATCCCCTAGTCATATATAATTAAAAGTGATAAGATGTTGAATTGTTAAGATAAGAACATTTTCTGGATTATGGAGGAAATGTCATGAAGAAAGAGAAGAGACACTCTATTCGAGAAACAATGAAAAAAAACTTAAGGAAAGAATACTTTTACTTAAAAAAAGAATTACTTTTCTACTGTCCAATTGATTTAGGCACATTCTCAAGCGAGACATACTATGCTGCTTTCGATGAAGACGGCATCAGTATTTATCAGTATGATAAAAAGACAGAAAGTAAATTAAAATTATGTGAGCGTCATCCATGGAAGAGTTGGAATAAAGTAAAGGTTGATCATTATTTGACAACTTCACAATTTATTTTTCAAGGTGAGCGAAACTGGATATTATCCCTTTTTCAAAAAGGAAAAGAAGCTCAAAAAATAATAGAAGAGCATACATCTTTACAAACTGAAGTTGTTTCCCGCTCTTTCTTAAAAAAACTTCCAGGCTTCCGTTCTAATGCACCATTGAATAAATACATCGGCAGCATTTGCTACACTGCACTCATTGCATTTTTATTAAAATGGATGATTCCATTTCAAGCACCACAAATCGCCCTGTACTCTATTTCAATTGGTTGTATGCTTCTTGGTTTACTTTGTTTGACAATTGGTTTAATTGAACCAACTATTGTACTATTTCGAACAAACGAAAAAACAAGAGCGAAAGTATTTTACTTATATAGCTACTTAGCTATTTCTGGATTTATATGTGTCTTTATTTTTTGGTAAAAAAGAGCTAGTTAAAACTAGCTCTTTTTTTACTTTACATATAATTGTTGATTTGGATAAATCAGCTCTTGTTGCAACCCATTTTTTTCTTGAATTTCCTTAACTGACATTCTAAATTTCCGCGCAATGCTAACTAGAGTGTCGCCTTTTTGGACGACGTATAACGATGAAGAAACTGCTTCATTTCTTTGTTCATGTAAAACAAGCAATGGATTCATCGCATTCTTTTTTGCCATCGTCCATCTTCCTTGATGGACTTCTAAATGTAAGTGTGCACCTCGGGATTCTCCTGTATTTCCTACTTCTCCAATTATTTCTCCTTTTGAAATATAATCCCCTTGAACTACATATCTCTTATTTAAATGTGCATACACAGCCTCATATTCTCCATGTTTAATAAAAACAACGTTTCCATAACTACTTGAATAATAAGACTTTGTTACCTTACCTTCTTGAATAGCTAACACAGGCGCGCCGATCGGTGCCGCTATATCTATACCGTAGTGTTTTCCGTGCCTTGTTCCAAAATAATCACTTATCTGTCCTTCAACAGGCCATGCCCATTGATTTCCCTCTGCGTACACATGTAATTGAGATAAAAATAGTACTGTCAATAACATGACGCCATATTTTAAAGCTTTCATATACATCCTCCGTTTTCTAATTACGACCATACCTTCTCTATTTTGGTATATTACAGAAAAAACTATACAAAAAAAGAAAGTGAATCACTCCACTTCCTTCTCTTTCTTATCACGAAAAACGATTGCACTGCGATTATACTCTACATCTTTTACTTGTAATCGAGCGTTTATTACTCTAGCTACTGCAAATAAATAATCAGATAATCTATTTACATACTTTAGAACGACTTCATTTATTTCTCCTTCCTTTTGCAGGGACACGATACATCGTTCTGCTCGCCTTACAACTGTACGTGCAATATGAATAGCAGCTGCCGACTCGCTTCCACCTGGTAAAATAAACCGTTCTAGCGGCGGTGCTTCTTCTATATACGAATCAATCCTACTTTCTAAGTTTTCGACCATTTCAATTTTTAGTTTATAAGGAATTTTCTCGCTTACTATCGCCAAGTCTCCCCCGCAATCAAATAGTTCATGTTGAATCGTTTCAAGTTCATTATAAATATCTCCGAAAGACCCGCCTTGTAGTTTAGTCATCGCATATCCAATATGAGAATTCGCCTCATCTATTGTGCCATATGCTTCAACTCGGATATTATCTTTATCCACTCTGCCGCCTATTACACTTGTTGTCCCTTTATCTCCTGTTTTTGTATATAATTTCATCGCTTTACGACACCCCTCTCATGATTCTTCATTCGACTAAGTTAGAAAAAAAGTTCTACTATTATTTATTTAATCGATTTTACAAAAAAATAAACAACAGTAGAACTTTATTCATTATCAACTTTAAAAACACATATCTAAATTATACGATTCGGTAAATATACAGAGAATGTAGTTCCCTCTCCAACAACACTTGAAACAGCAATTTTCCCATCATGGCCTTGCACAATATTTTTTGCAATCGCAAGCCCGAGTCCTGTTCCACCTTTTTTTCCACGTGTTCTTGCTTTATCAGCTTTATAGAAACGATCAAATAAAAATGGAATATCTTCTTCTGGAATACCAGCGCCCGAATCTTGTACTTCAAAAATAAGACCATTATTTTTCGTATCAATTACAAGCGTTACATGTCCACCTGCGTTCGTATGACGTATTGCGTTATCAATTAAATTCGTCAATACTTGTTCCATACGATCTGCATCAAACGGGTATTGCTCAATTGGATTTTTGAAATCAACCGTTAACGCGACTTCTTTATTCTTTGCAATTCCTTGGAATTTACGACCTATTTTTTCAACGAAAGGATGAATATCAACTTCACCTATATGTAACTCTACATTACCACTTTCCATACGCGCTAAATCTAACAATTCATTTACAAGTTTCCCTAAACGAACGGATTCATCATAAATGATTTGAACAAACTCATTAATTTCTTCTTTTGTTTGCACAATATCATCTAAAATTGCTTCACTATACCCTTGGAGCATGACCATCGGTGTACGAAGTTCATGTGATACGTTCGCAATAAAGTCTTGGCGCATTTTCTCAAGACGGCGTTCTTCCGTCATATCACGCAATACAGCTACAGCCCCACGAATTTTCGTTTGATTGTAAAGCGGCGTCATAAGAACTACATAATTACCCTTTTGTAAATTAATTTCAACCACTTGTTGTTGTTCGCTTTCTACAACGAGATGGAATAGTTCAACAAGTTCAGAAGGTAGTTTTTTACTGAGCTCTATCTCTTTTTCTTCTTGCCAAACTTGTAAGAAATGTTCAGCCGGCGGATTAATTACAACGACTTCACCCTCTTGATTTAATGTAATAACCCCATCTGCCATACTACTTAAAATACTAGCTAACTGTTCTTTCTCTTGCTGCAGGGCATTCATATTAAACTTCAACTGTTTCCCCATTTGATTTAAGGCTGTTGCAAGCTCACCAATCTCATCTTGGGATACCATAGGAGCTTTTGCATCAAACTTCCCACGCGATACCTCAAAAGCAACCTCACGCATTTTACGAAGGGGTGCTGTAATTCGAGTAGATAAGAAGAATGCAAAGAAAGTTGTTAATATAATCGCAATCCCTGCTGATAAGAATATAAAATCAGTCGTTCTTTCCATACCTTGTATCGGTACTTGTAAAGATTCGTATACAAACACTGCACTTTGATTTTTTGACTGTACTGGTTTTCCGACAATCATAATATCATTTTCAGTATTTTTATTCTTTCTACTATTAGAGGCTTTTCTAATGTTATTCTTAATTTCTTTTTTGTCTGTAAACACAGCCGCTAATTCTTTATCTTCTTTTAAGTCATCCATTGTAAGAGTGACTAATCCTTCTTGTTTCGGTGAAGAAGATATTTCTTTACCATCTTCTACAATAATGATCCTTGAAAGTGGGTCAGAGAATTT
The DNA here is from genome assembly GCF_007363175.1 of Bacillus sp. BD59S. Classification (NCBI taxonomy): domain Bacteria; kingdom Bacillati; phylum Bacillota; class Bacilli; order Caryophanales; family Bacillaceae; genus Bacillus; species Bacillus sp. BD59S. Next base: position 1,374,980 of record NZ_CP034686.1, on the reverse strand, counting down.
GTATGCGATATTCTCAATTGTTTTTACATCGGCACCTTCTTCAATTAACTCTGAAACACTTGTTGCAACTTTTTGAAGCCTAGCTTCACTCATATCAACATAATATGTTCTAAAAAACTGTGAAAGTAAAATCGCAACAAATCCAAGCACGAACGAAACGAGAAGCAATATGGTCATCCATAACTTCCCTACTACACTTCTCCAAAGCATCAGTCGTTCACAACCTCAAACTTGTAACCTACTCCCCAAACGGTAACAATCATCTTGGCAGCATCGGGTGATTTTTTACTTAACTTCTCACGTAAACGCTTTACATGCGTATCAACTGTACGTAAATCTCCGAAGAATTCATATTGCCATACTTCTTTTAGCAATTGCTCACGATCGAATACTTTATCAGGCGCTTTCGCTAAGAATAATAGTAATTCGTACTCTTTCGGTGTTAAGTTCACCTCATTACCATCTGCTGTAACACGGTGTGCATCATTATCAATTGTTAAATGCGGGAATACAGTAACATCTTTTGTCGTTGTATCTTGTGTAAAGAATGTTGTTGGTACAGAACGGCGTAAGACCGCTTTCACTCGAAGCACTACTTCACGTGGGCTAAATGGTTTCACAATATAATCATCAGTTCCTACCTCAAACCCTTGTACTCGATTTACTTCTTCACCTTTTGCTGTCAACATAATAATTGGCGTCGCTTTCTTCTCACGAACCCCTTTACATACTTCGATACCATCTTTACCAGGCATCATAAGATCTAATAAAATTAAATCATAATCATTTTGCAGCGCCATTTCTAAAGCTGTATCACCATTGTCTGCTTCTTCAATTGTGTATTGTTCTCTCTCTAAATACATTTTCAACAAACGACGAATACGATCCTCATCGTCTACAATTAAAATTCTTGATTCATTTTCCATTTCTACCCGTTGCGTACTTTTACCACAACGGTTCACACCTACCCTTCTATACTATTATGTTGCGCTATTCTCGTTTATTTAAGCAATCTTCTAAATGTTTCACTTCCCATATTATGCTTCACAAGAATAATAAAGTTTGTTCAATTTTTTTCCAAAACTATGTATTTTTTTTGAACAGTATATAATGTCCTCGACATCATTTTACAAAATCAACCGCTACTTTGTCATGTTTTTCTCAAAAAAGAAGAAAAGTTGACAAAAATAAAATAGGAAAGTGACATACACTCTCCTATTTTATTTCTCTATGCGTATGAATGTAAACCCGCGATAATTAAGTTTACTACAATAAAGTTAAACATAATGATTGCAAAACCAATTACCGCTAACCATGCTGACTTCTCTCCATGCCATCCTTTTGATAAACGTAAATGTAATACCGCAGCATAAAAGAGCCAAGTAATAAGCGCCCAAACCTCTTTTGGATCCCAGCCCCAAAAACGTGTCCACGCTATTTGAGCCCAAATCATGGCGAAAATTAATGCACCTAATGTGAAAACTGGGAATCCAATTGCAATAGAACGATATCCTATTTCATCTAACAAATCGCTATTCGTATTTTTCACTAACGGCTGAAGCGCCGCTGATACTCGTTTACGTAAAATTAGCCTTAATACGATATAGAGTAACGTTCCGACTAACACTGACCAAATAACAGTATTTAATTTTTTCGCATTTACAATTGCCGGAACTTCAACTGTCGGCTCTAATTTATTTTCTGTCAGTAACTTCCCTTCATGCGGCCCCACTAAAGCCGGAAGATTGTATTTCATTTCCACTTGTTGTTCATTTTTATCAATCCATTGAAACTTCGCTTCATATTTCATACTAGAATATACCGTTGTTACTCCAATAAACCCAACTGTACAAACAAGTGTGAATACTACCGTCTCTAGCCAAAATGTACGTTTACTTTTCACTGATTGATCTACATTTTTCAATAAATACATAACACCCGTAATAAAACTAATTGCTAAAATTGCTTGTCCTGCAGCCGCAGTCGTCACGTGAATATGTAACCAATTACTTTTTAAAGATGGAATAAGCGGTGATATTTCCCTTGGAAACATACTTGCATAAGCAATTAATAAAAGCGCAACCGGTAATGCAAATAATCCGATTATACTTACGCGGTACATAAAGTACATGACAATAAATGCTCCGACAAGCATCATGCCGAAAAACGTACCAAATTCAAAAAAGTTACTAACTGGCGCATGACCTGATGCGATCCACCTTGTTACAAAATAAACTGTTTGTGCAATAAACCCTAAAATTGTAATCGTTATTCCTATATTTGCCCATTTATGACCCTTTTCTTTAATTGCTCCCCCAAAAAACAGAGTGGCAATTAAATATAAAATAAATGCGGTAAAGAGAAAGTTACTACTTATTTGCACCATATCGTTTCCCCACCTTAACTAATTTTTTTATCGACTATTTTATCATTTGGTTGCGGAATTGCTGTACCTTCTAGTACTCTTTCAATATCTTTCTTTAAACCGAACCAGTTTTTATTCGTATGTCCTGCAATCCACCATTCATCATTAACGCGTTGTATCCAAATACGGCGATGATTCCAATACATTCCTTGAATGACACCAACCATAAATATAAATCCTCCAATACCGAGAATCCAAAGCGTTAAATCTTTTCTTACAGTAAGTGCTGTTGCATTTTGCATTTCCACACCTGCAAAGGACATTTTATATTTGTTATTCCCATCAGGTTCTATATTTTGCTGAATACCAACAAAACTCACTTCACCATCTGGTGTTTCAGGTGTAAACATTTTAAATACAAATGCAGGGTTGTTTGGTAATTTTGTTTTTGTATTTGGTCTTCCATTCTCATCAAAATAAAAATCAGGGAAATAGCTTAATAGTTCTAAAGAATAACCATTTCCTAAATCATATTTTTCTGCAGGGTTTGTTAAATCAACTTTAATCGGTCCCCACTTTTGATTATTTTCTTTATTTTGCAAACGGAAGGACATACTTTTAAATTCATTTTCTCTATAACTCAATTGATAAACAGCAAATTGATCAAATTTCAGCGGTTCATTTACTCGAATTTCAACTTCCTTTACTTTTTCCAATTTTGGTTTTTGTCCAGCTACCTTTTCACCTACCGCTTTATATAATACGGCATTCGTTTGGAAGTTTTTCGCAATCATTTTATCACCTACACGGTCAATTGCTTCATCAAAAACTTCCTTGTCCTTACTTTTATCATAAACTTCCTTTATAAACTTCTCACTTTTTAAATAATATTGGCCATCCGTCCCTGGTATTTCTTTCGTTTCACCATCACGTAACCAAAGCGTTTCATCTACATACATACTCGGTAAAAAACGAAGCATCGCACCGAATAAAAAGATAATAAGACCGATATGATTTACATATGGACCCCAACGCGAGAAACGTCCCTTTTCTGCTAAAACGTTTCCGTCTTCCACTTTCACATTATAGTTCGTTTTCTTTAAATTCTTTTGAACTTTTTCAAAATCTCCCTCTTGCGGTGTACCAGTGCCATATAATCTCTGTCTCTTTAAAAAGCTAGGGTGTCTTTTTACCCCTTGCTTCTTTAAAGCTTTATAAAGTGGAATGACACGATCTAAGCTACATATCACAAGAGAAATACCAATTGAAGCAATTAACATTATATACCACCATGAACCGTATAAATTATTAAAACCTAATTGATAGTATAATTGCCCTAAAAATCCGTATTCTTGCTTATAATATTCGGCGGGTGCAATCCCTGGAGTTATGTACATTTCTTGCGGAAAAATAGTTCCAATCGCTGATGCAGCTAAAGTAATTACAATGAGCCACACACCGACTTTTACAGAAGAGAAAAAACTCCAAATTTTATCGACTATCGTTTTTGTTTGCGTGAGAGATCTTCGAGCACTCCCCTCATAGCGCATATCCAATAGTTTTATATTTTCATTGCTTTCAAATGGTTTCCCGCAAGCTTCACAAAAAACAGTTCCTATCGGATTTACATGTCCACATTCACACTTAATTTCTTTCAACACTCTCACCGCCCCTGTATCTATATGTACTATTGTATATTCTAACCTAAAGTTACCACAATACTCAGAATTTTTAAATCGAAGGCGCTATAGGTAAGCGCCACTTATGTAACGGCTTTCTTTATTACGGAGTGATTTTCTTTAAATACTCCTCCAATTGTTCCTTCGTTTGTTCACCTTTAATCTCTTGAATCACCTTACCATCTTTATCAATCAAGAAGCTTGTTGGTAATGGTATTACTCCATACGTTTTTATAATTTCTCCACCTTTATCGATTGCAACGGGGAACTTAAGATCGTATTGTTTCACAAAATTCTTAACAGCAATATCCGTTTCATCTGCATCTAACGCAATGATTTCAACGCCTTTTTCTTTATACTTTGGATATAGTTCATTCATATAAGGCATTTCTTTCTCACAAGGTTTACACCACGTACCCCAAAAGTTTAAAAATACACCTTTTCCCTTAAAATCTTTTAGCTCAATTTTCTTTCCTTCTAAATCTGTCACAACAAAGTTAGGTGCTTCTTTTCCAATTTCCATTTTCTCTTCTTTAGTGAAATATCCTTGATAAAGTGTAAATCCTACAGCACCACATAAAATGAGCAGAATAATAACGCGAAATAATAAGCGATTTTTTTTCATATTGTTTCCCCTCTCTTCGACGAGTGATGAATATATGTATTTTTAATAAATCACCAGCGGAGCATTCCACTGGTGAAAGTTTCACAATATCGATTAGCGAGGCTTTGTAGAAGCCAATGCACGCAATTGTTTCACCTCATGCGGTGTCAATTCTCTTGCATCACCAGGTCGCAAGCTACCCACTTCTAAAAAGGCATAGCGTTCACGCTTTAGTTTCACTACTTTACAGTCTAACGCTTCAAACATACGACGTACTTGACGGTTACGTCCTTCATGAATTGTTAATTGTACAATCGCCATTTCTTTACGCTTGTCCCAAGAAATAATCTTCACACGCGCTGGTGCTGTTTTTCCGTCTTCTAACGTCACACCGCGTTCTAACATGCGGATTTTCTCACCTGTTAGAGGCCCTTTTATTTTTGCAACATATGTTTTTTCAACTTTATATCTAGGGTGCATTAATACATTTGCGAAGTCCCCATCGTTTGTCATTAATAATACGCCAGACGTATCATAATCTAAGCGTCCGATTGGGAATAAACGTTGTGTAATTTCCGGGAAAAAGTCTGTTACAACACTTCTTCCTTTATCATCTGATACACTTGAAATTACGCCAGTTGGTTTATATAGTAAAAAATAAACAGGTTCTTCTTTTTCAAGAGGGATGTTATTTACTTCTACTTTATCTTGAGGAGTTACTTTCGTTCCTAACTCCTTCACTATTTTTCCGTTAACTTTCACTTTTCCTTGCTGAATTAATTCCTCAGCCTTTCTTCTCGATGCAATACCTGCTTGCGCAATCACTTTTTGTAATCGTTCCATTTCTTTTTTTCACCTCGAATTTATCTTACCTTACATTAGAAAGACTTGGCAACCGCATACGCTTGACGGCTTTTCGCTTCATCTGACTTAAACAACATAGCGATGATAATAAACATATAAAGGTCAAATCATGTTTTTACCTTTTATTATTGTCCATATTTTTCATATTGCTTACAATAAAAGTTCATTATTTTGTCAAAAATACCGCATAAAAAAACCACTATTAAGCAACACCTTAATAGTGGTCGTATACGTATTATAAGCGAAATAGCATAAAAAATGAATAGTATTACTTAAACATTAAAGAAACAAACACAATCGAACAAATAATTCCGATTAAATCAGCAAAAAGTCCTACTTTTAATGCATCCCCCATTTTTCTAATTCCAACAGCTCCGAAGTATACCGTTAAAATATAAAAAGTCGTATCTGTACTCCCTTGCATTGTAGAAGCCAATCGTCCAATGAATGAGTCTGGTCCATATGTGGCAATTAAATCGGTCGTAATACTTAAACCAGCAGAGCCCGAAATAGGACGTATAAGTGCTAGTGGAACAATTTCTGCTGGGACATGAATTAAATCTAACATCGGCTTCATTACTGATATCATTGCATCTAGTGCACCTGAAGCTCGAAATATAGAAATAGATACGAGCATTCCAACCATAAACGGTAAAATAGAGATTGCAATTTGAATCCCTTCTTTCCCCCCCTCAACGAACGATTCGTACGTCGGAACTTTCTTTATCGTTCCATATAAAAGGATAAAACCAATTACACAAGGGATTACCCATAATGATATCGTATTAACAATACTCATTTTTTCCGCCCCTTCCTACTCCTTCTTCGGTAAAAATAGCGATCAATCCAAATCGCTCCGATCATAGAGAGTACTTGTGCAATGAATGTTACCCCAACAATTTCAGTAGGATTCGCTGATTCATACGTCATTCGAATCGAAATGACAGTAGTAGGAATTAAAGTAATCGCTGATGTATTTAACGCAAGAAACGTCACCATAGAACGGCTCGCCGAATCCTTTCCCCCATTTAACTCTTTCAATTGCTCCATCGCTTTTATACCAAGAGGGGTCGCAGCATTACCTAACCCAAAAAAGTTAGCCATCATATTCGATAAAATAAATCCCATTGACGGGTGATCTTTCGGTATTTCTGGAAACAGCCTTTTGACTATCGGCATAAAAAGTGTAACTAACTTTTTTAATAACCCTGCTTCCTCTGCAATTTTCATTAAACCGAGCCAAAATACTAAAACACTAATCAGTCCTATACAAATTGTTACTGCGTCTTTTGCTCCATCAAATACTGCTTTATTTATTGCTTCCATCGTTCCATTGATCATGGCATATACGATCCCTATGACTGCCATCGCTACCCATACGAGATTAACCATCGCTTCCAACACCTATCATATGAGAAAAAATTTCTTTCACATTATTCCAGTACATTCCCGTTGTAGCTACTAACTTCCGTTTACTATAAAATAAATTTCGTTCTCCAACTTTCTCATTGCCAACATAAATTTCTGTCTTCCCAACCTTTACTCCATCCTTAAGTTTCGCACTTTTATCAAGTTCAACTTTTAATACGACATCCTTTCTTTCCTGCTCAGTTAAAGGTACCGCAAAACTATTTTTCGTATAAACATGATTCGCATATTTCTTTTCAGTTATTTCAGCAAGAGCTCCTTGTCCTACAACGTTTGTTTGTTTGAAACGTTCAAAACCTTTATCAAATAAATTCATATGATCATCCCAATCGCTAGAAGCGCTCAAAGTTACGACAATTAGATCTAGTCCATCTTTTGATGCTGTTGTAACAAGCGTCCGTCCCGCTTTCTTCGTAAAACCCGTTTTTCCTCCTGTTGCAAATTCATAATAAGACGTCACAAGTTTATGTTTGTTTCTCCACGGATAATCCCACGAATCTGATTTATACGTTTTTGTCCCAAAAATCTTCTTAAAAGTTTCGTTCCCCATTGCATACCTTGTTAAAAGTGCCATGTCATAGGCAGACGAATAATGAGATCCATCTCCATCTAAACCATGCGGGTTTGAAAAGTGAGTATCTTTCATTCCAATTTGTTTCGCCTTCTCATTCATTAAATATACAAACCCTTCTATACTCCCTCCTACATTTTCAGCAATTACTTGTGCTGCATCATTACCAGATCTAAGCATAAGTCCGTATACGATGTCCTCTAACTTCACTTTCTGTCCAGGCTTTAAATAAATTGCTGAGCCTTCCACTCTCACTGCTTCATTACTAACCGAGACCATTTCTTTCATTTTTCCTGATTCAGCAGCTAACAAGGCAGTCATAATTTTTGTTATACTAGCAATCTTTTGTGGCTCATGTTCTGCTTTTCCGTATAATACGCGACCTGACTGTTGCTCCATTAATACAGCATTTCGAGCACTGACATTACTGTTCATCTTTGCATATGTAGGAATTGGTATAACGCTTGCGTACATAATAAGAAGCGTAATGATTACACAAATTCGTCTCATATTTCCCCCCACGTCCTTTTGGCACTTTTTGTACAAGTGTATGCTTGGCCTTTTAAAATATGAACGAAATCTCCCTCTCCCCCAATAAAACCAAACTGTAATCAGTTATGGCTTTGTTGATTCTCCACTAACCATTAGCCCTCAATATTCAAGCCTTCGTGATATAAAAAAGACGCATACAATATGCGTCTAATATGGCGTCCATTCAATTTGTTTTGCACTTTCAAATCTTTTTTCTACATCCGGCCAATTTACAACATTCCACCAATTTTTAATATATTCATCTTTTCGATTTTGGTATTGTAAATAATACGCATGTTCCCACACGTCTAGTACAAGGAGCGGTATCGTATCCCATTGTGTAAATAATTGATGAAGTGTACTCTGCAAAATTTCTAATCTTCCCGATCGCGGAACCCAAACGAGAATTGCCCATCCTGAACCTTCCACTTTAGAGGCTGCTTCTGTGAAATGTTTTTGAAAACGCAAGAAACTTCCAAAATCTTGTTCAATCCGGTGTGAAAGAGCCCCTCTTGGACTTCCGCCGCCACCTTTTTTCATGTTATTCCAAAATATTGTGTGCAAGTAATGACCTGATCCATGAAAGGCCGCTTCTCTTTCCCAATGCTTAATTAAATCAAATTGATTTGTTTTTCTCGCTTCTTCCATCATCTTCTCTGCCTTATTTAATCCTTCTACGTAACTACGATGATGTTTATCATGGTGTAACATCATAATTTCTCTAGAAATATACGGTTCTAACGCATTATATGGATAAGGTAGTGGCGGGAGTGTATGCCCTCCAATTGGAACAGCTCGTTCACTATCCCCTCTTTCACATAGTTCATATTCCTCTTCTGCCTGCACGAATACTTCCTGCAAATGATGCTGAATATGTTCTACATCATCACTTATTTCATACATAAACTCTGCATCTGTATCATACTCATGCTCTTTCATACGGTCTAATAACGTTTGAATTTTATAAGCAAGCATATGGACATCATACACTTCCATTGCACGGCTATCTAACACGTGAAGAACACTTTCACACCAGCTTTCTACTTCATGAAAGTAATCTGTGAATACACCTTGCTGACTCATGTTACACCTCCTTAATGCTATCCCCTTAAATATATTCAAAGGAAATCCCTTATATAACTGTACAAAAGGAAAAGAAGCTAAGTACCCTTAGCTTCTTTTTCACAATTAATATTTGTGTAACATCTTTGTTTGGTAATCCGTCTCATAATATTCTAGTTCTTCACGCATCAATTGAAATTTACCTTCTAAATTCTTCATTACTTGCTCTATAGATGCAGGTGGCGTTTGTTGAAAAACGATGGAGTTTTTCCCTGTATAAGCAGATCGACTATTTTCATACCAATGATCACTCTTTGGTGAAAAAAACTCTGCAATTACTTGATGATAAATTTTATATAAAATCTTTTCAGCTGCTGTCTTTCGAAATGGCTGGCTATTTAACAAAACAAAACACGCATCATGCCCTTCTTCACAAAAAACGAGAAGACGTCTTATTGACGCTAATAACCCTTTATAATATTGTTCGTTTCCTGCCGGTGTCTCTTCTAATAAAGAAGGCAACGTATGATAATTTACATAATTGGTTATCAAATGAATAACATCTTCTAAAAACATAGAAACTTGTTCTGTTTGATTTTCCACCATTAGATTAGACATTTTTCCCTCTCCTTTGCCATTTCACGCTATTTCTACTCTTTTATTTTTATGTAATTCAGCCAATATTTCTTGTACTTTCACGACTATTTCCTCATCAAAATATTGTTGGAATTCTTCTATATTATTTAAATACAAACGTTTTTGCATGCGAAGCTTATTCTCTTTCAGTAAACAACAGATCGCTACAATTTCCCGCAAATATATGTCTTGATTTTCTACTTTACATACCGGATTTCCTTCAAAAGGAGTAATTTCTTGTAAAACTTCTTCAAAATACCGAATATATAAAACAGAAAAGGTTCTTTCTTTATCATTTAATATATATGTCACTTCAGATCTATTAAAAAAATCTTCTGACGTATTAGGTTTTGCTTTCTCTAGCTCATATCCCGCATAACCTATTATAATCATCTAATTCCCCTCTCTTCCTTCTTTCAATTTATTTTAACTTAATTTTCTGACAAACGAAATACTCTTTTAAATATAATCCCTATAAAAAATAGCTTCCTTATACAGGAATTTACCTTTTTATTTTTCTTGAAGTTTGTCATAATAATATTATTGTCTCAGTTTTCTTATACAAGGAGAGTTGTATTTATGTCGTTTTCATGGAAACGTTTCTTACAAATCGGGAAAATTATCTTCCCATTTGTTGTATTAACCATTGTATTCTTTCAAGCAAAAAAAGAATTAGCAGGCATTTCTTTTTTAGAAGCAATCAATACAATTAAAAACATTCCAACCGGAGGAGTCTTTTTAGCAATTACACTTGGTGCATTTGCCGTATCAACAATGTTCTTTTACGACTATGTTATGCTTCGTTATTTAAAAGCTGATATACCAGTCCAAAAGATTTTTCGTATCTCCTGGATTGCTAATACCTTAAATGGATTTATTGGATTTGGTGGTCTCGTTGGAGCGGGTGTACGTACAATGCTTTATCGTCCATACATAAAAGAAAATGGCAAGCTTATTAAAAGTATCGCCTGGATGACAACTGCTTTTATTAACGGACTCGCTATTCTTTCATTCCTCGGTCTTATTGGAATATTAGACACAAGTTTTATTTTGCATGAAAAACCGTGGCTATGGCCTGTTTTGATCTTCTTCGCCCTTTTCGTCCCTATATACATCGGCTTTTCTAAACTAAAAAATAGAAAACCAAAGCAAACCGAAGGACAAGTTGAAGGAGAAGAAGAGAAAAACCCAACTGTTTTATACTCATTAGTCTCATTAGTTGAGTGGGTATCTGCTGGCATTGTTATGTACGTCATACTAATATTATTTGGCATTGATATCGAATTTCAAAAGTTTTTAGGCGTGTATGTCATTGCTGCTTTAGCTGGTGTTGTTAGTCTTGTACCTGGTGGACTTGGTTCATTTGACCTTGTCTTTTTAACTGGGCTCGGACAATATGGCATTGATACAGGCGTATTACTACCTGCTATGTTATTATATCGCCTCGTCTATTACATTTTACCATTCTGCCTTGGTCTTATTTTTGCAGCTTTTGAAATGACAGGCGTGGCCATTAAAAAGTTTGAAGACAAACCTTTTATTGCGCCTGCATTAGAAACAACTGGTGTTATATGGACTTTGCAGCGTGATTTTCTAGGAAAACTAGGTTCATGGGCCTCTGCTGCTTTAACAGTATTTGCTGGATTAATGGTTATTTTATCGACCATTCTACCGACAAGTATAAACAGAGCTCACGCCTTACATATTCTAGCTCCAAAACATCTTATTCAATTTTCTTTTAGCTTATCACTAACATTCGGTATTCTCCTCCTGATCCTTTCACGAGGCATATATTATGGAACAAAGCGTTCTTACTATATGACGATTATTTCTTTAATCGGAGCAGCTATCTTTAATACGCTAAAAGGGATTGATATTGAAGAAACGTTTATTTTATTAATTGTACTCGCTGTATTATATATGCTTCGTAAAAGATTTGTACGCGAGAAAATGGAAGTCTCACTTTCTGATATCGTAAAAGTTTTTATATTCTTACTTATAACTTTATATTTATATAAAAACTTAGGTATTTTATTTGCAGGTGCAAAAGAAGCTTTTAAACCTGATTTTGTCGTTCGTAATATTACGCAAGTAAAACGAAGTGCATTAGCAGCTGCCTTTTTCGTTCCTACATTTTTACTGATTGGCTCACTCATTGCTAATCGTTATCGAAATGAATTTCCCGGGCAACCAGCTAATGATAAAAGATTGCAAAACTTTTTAGATGAACATGGTGGAAATGTACTTAGTCATTTAGGTTTTTTAGGTGATAAACAATTCTTCTTTAGTAGTGATGGGAAAGCGCTCCTTCTCTTCTCTATAACTGGAAAACGTCTTGTTGTGCTAGGTGATCCAATTGGAGATCCTTCCTCCTACCGTACTGTGTTACAAGAGTTTTTAGCTGAAGCTGACCGATTTGGATACATTTGTGTATTCTACCAAATCGAAAGTAAATGGATGAGTTTATATCATGATTTTGGTTACAACTTCTTTAAGCTTGGTGAAGAAGCTGTCGTTAATTTGAACACATTTACAATAACAGGAAAAAAACGTGCCGGTATGCGAGCGACTTTCAACCGTTTTGAACGAGAAGGCTATACATTCTCTATTCACCAGCCGCCGTTCTCAGATGAACTATTTGAAGAATTAAAAAAAGTTTCAGATGCGTGGCTCGGTGGAAAAAAAGAGAAAAGTTTCTCACTCGGATACTTTGATCGTGAATATATTAGCCGTGCTCCTATCGCTACATTATCTGATGCAGATGGAAAAATCATTGCATTCACGACATTTATGCCCGTATATCAAGACGGATCATTGTCTGTTGATTTAATGCGCTATTATCCAGATGCGCCTAGCGGTATTATGGATGCAATTTTCATCCACCTATTCCAGTGGGCAAAAGAAAATGAATACCACTCCTTTAATATTGGTATGGCACCACTTTCAAATGTAGGTTTATCGACACAATCTTTCTGGTCTGAACGGGTTGCTGCTGCCATCTTTAATAATGTTCGTTATACATATAGTTTCAGCGGGTTACGACATTTTAAAGAAAAATATAAACCAGCATGGAGCGGTAAATATTTAGCATTTAGAAAGAATCATTCTTTACCAATTACAATGCTCTCTGTAACAAAATTAATAGGAAAAAGAAAAAACAGCTAAATAGTTAGCTGTTTTTTCTTTTTTGAACTTGTACAATAAATTCTTTTTCATATTTCTTACCATTTATATAGAAATCTCCCCATATTTTGTACGTTCCTTCAGCAGGAAATGTAATACGGTATTGTAATTGTCCATCTGTATCAACAGGGATTGCATATAAAAAATTTTCTCTCGTTTCGTCCACAATATAGAGCGCCTCCACTTCTCCTCTCTCTGAATGTAATTTCAATTTTTCACCCTTTTTCGCTTGAAATTGAAATGTTAACGTCACTGGCTCATTCGGATGCAGTGCACCGAATAAAAGAGAAACTTCATACTCCCCTATTTTTTTTGTAAGTACACTATCGATTGGAAATTTTACTTTTTTCTTATTTTTCTCCTCTATTTCCTTCCCAAAATCTTTCTTCGCAAATGATTGCACAGACTTATTTTTGTCTTCATATAAAAATATTGTATATCCTTCATCTTTCGCTATTTTAGAAGATACCTTATATGATCCATTTCCTGCGAATGTAGGTTTCATTTGTTGTACATGTTTTAATTGTCCGTCTACAATAACTGCCCGAATTTGATCATTCACACCACGCACTTCGCTACTTTTATTATTTAATAATTGAAACACAATATCTGCTTTCTCATTTCCTTTTCCATTTGACACATCCCATTTTACTTCCTGAACATCACCTACAGTCTCTGTTGTTTCTTGATACTTTTTTATGTAAAATCCGCCTACTACAACAAATAGCAAAGCAACGAGTCCAATGACAAGATTTTTCAAAACATCACCTACCATTTTTATAGTCTCTATTCATACAAAACTTCTTACATATATATTCTAGATGATAATTTATGAAATCCTTCTGTTTTGCACATATTACAAATAATAAAAAGATTTTAATTGAAAGGATTCGTAGTGTATAATGCGTAGTGTATAATGCAAATGATATTGATTTCTATCAATACATTATAAGGAGGACTTTTCATGAGTGTACATATTGAAGCAAAACAAGGCGAAATCGCTGAATCTATTCTATTACCTGGTGATCCATTGCGTGCAAAATATATTGCTGAAACATTTCTAGAGGACGTTACTTGCTATAATAACGTGCGTGGTATGTTAGGTTTCACTGGAACTTATAAAGGAAAACGTGTATCTGTGCAAGGTACAGGTATGGGTGTTCCTTCTATTTCTATTTATGTAAACGAATTAATCCAAAGCTACGGAGTTAAAAATTTAATTCGCGTTGGAACTTGCGGTGCCATTCAAAAAGACGTAAAAGTTCGTGACGTTATTATTGCAATGACAGCTTGTACGGATTCTAATATGAACCGTTTAACATTCCCAGGATTTGATTTTGCACCAGCTGCAAACTTCGACCTTCTAAAGAAAGCTTACGATGCTGGAACTGAAAAAGGCTTACACGTTCGTGTTGGTAACGTTTTAACAGCAGATGTATTTTACCGCGAAAGCATGGACATGGTTAAAAAGCTTGGAGATTACGGTGTACTAGCAGTAGAAATGGAAACAACTGCGCTTTACACATTAGCAGCGAAATACGGTGTAAATGCGTTATCTGTATTAACAGTAAGCGATCACATCTTCACTGGTGAAGAAACAACATCTGAAGAGCGTCAAACTACATTTAACGAAATGATTGAAATCGCTTTAGATGCAGCAATTCAACAATAATACATTAAAGAACTCGTCATACGTCTGTCGAGTTCTTTTTATATGACTTTTTATTAAAAACTACTTCCAGAAGAGACAGATTTTCTCCTCTACTTTTTTGTAACGTTTGTTATAATAAAGAAATCATTTACAGTATTTCTCACAAGAGGTGACGCAGTGAAAAACAGAAGTATCGTCTTTAAACTATTTTTATTAACATCAACATTATTTACAATCATATTCCTCCTATTTTTCCTAGGACAATCTCTATTTTTAGAGAAATTTTATATTAATAAAAAAGTAAAAACAGTTCAAACTGCTTTTGAAAAGTTCGTAGATACGTACGAAAAAAGTGGGAAAACTTATGAAGAAATTCGAAAACTAAAACAAGAATTTCATGATAAAACAAATGCTGACATGCAATTTTTAAATACGAATGGCATTATTAAAAGCGACAACAATTACTATATTGATGTATTTAATCCTAAAAATAATGAGACATATTCTATTCCGCTCAATAATCTTTTAACACCCGAAGAATATAAGAAATTTGAAAACTTAGGATTGAAAAAAGACGATGTGATAAACGTCGTCGGTTTGCTACAAAACAAAACAATAACACCAATAAAATTGACAACAAATTATAATCGATGGCAAAACGAATATACCAATTCAGATTTTTCATCTATTAATGGTAACCCTTCTAAAAATAGACTTACAAACCGATACAAAACTGTTACTCAAATTGAGTTTACTGGTACGATCTCTAAGTTACAGCTTCCATCGAGAACTGAGGTTCGTCTTGCAAATGATATTGAAACATTGCAAGCCGTTCAATATTTTGCAGAGCTTATTAGAAATGGTACTGCTAACTCGCAGCAATTAAACACTTATATAATAGATAGCGGGGAGAATATAAAGAATAGTATCTTTGTAAAACCTATTATGAAAAATGGAGAGATTACAGAATATGCTTTTGCGATAGCATCCTTGCAACCTGTTAATGAAGCGATGCTTGTTTTGAAAGATTATTATGTCTATGCCTTAATCATCGTATTTCTCGTAATTATTTTATTATCCTTCTACTACTCAAAAATCATTGTGAAACCATTAATTAAAATGAATCGTGTTACAAAAAAAATGGCCAATTTTGATTTTAGCGAGAAATTACCTGTAACAGCAGACGATGAAATTGGAGGGCTTTCCGGTAGTATTAATACGTTATCTGTAAATTTAAAAGACCGAATCGATCGATTAAATGTTGCCAATACAAAATTACAACAAGATATTGAACGTGAACGTCAATTAGAAAAAACGCGAAAAGAATTCATTTCTGGTGTATCACACGAATTAAAAACACCGCTCAGTGTAATTAGAAGTTTCGCTGAGGGAATTAAAGATGGCGTTAGTAAAGATACGACGTATTACACAGATGTTATTTTAGAAGAAACAGAAAACATGAACAGACTTATTGTTGAAATGTTAGAATTAGCAAAATTAGAATCAGGTACGTACAAACTAGATATGACGACGTTCTCAATTGGTGAATTAATTCAACAAGTCTATACAAAGTTATTATTTAGCATGGAGGAAAAGCATTTACAAGTGAATATAGATGTAGATCCTTCTATATTTGTGAAAGCGAATCGTAGTCGTATTGAGCAAGTAGTTGTGAACTTACTTAGCAATGCAATTCGCTATACACCAGATGGAGAAAAAATACAAGTCTCCGTTATGGAAATGGAAGATACAGTAAAAGTTGAAATCGAAAACACAGGAAACCCTATTCCAGAAGAAAGTCTTGAAAAAATTTGGGATCGTTTCTACCGTTTAGATGCATCGCGTAGCCGTCATACTGGTGGTACTGGTCTTGGATTATCTATTGTTAAAAATATTTTAGACCTCCACCATGCCGAGTACGGTGTATATAATACGACTAATAGTGTTGTATTCTACTTTAATTTACAAAAAGTAAAAGAAGTCAAATAATTTGTCTTAATTTCACTAGGAGTTCACATGAAATTCACACTCTCCCTTTATAGTAAGAAACAAGTTAATCCTTTCCTTTACACATATAAAAGAGGAGAGTGCGTGAAATGAAACAAGCAGGACAACCTATTCAAAACGAAAAACAATTAGAAACTATCAAAAATATACTTTTACAATCTTCGAAACGTGATGGCTTATTATTCGTATTAGCTGTAAATTCTGGCTTAAAAGTAAGCGAAATCTTACAATTAAAAGTTAGTGATGTAATCGATGAAAATGAAAATGTTCGCCATTCCATTTTATTTTACAATGAAAAAGTAAAGAAACATAAATGGTTCGCTGTAAATGAAGACTTACAGCACGCGATCGAAGACTATATGAAAGAACGTAAAACTTGGAAACGTAATGAACCATTGTTAAAGTCTCAAAAAGGAACAAAATCTATTACGAGACAACATGCGTGGTACATTTTAAACAAAGCTGCAAAAGAAGTTGGATTAGAAGGGATTAGCTCACATACACTTCGAAAAACTTGGGGATATTGTGCATACAAATCAGGTGTTGATATCGCATTTTTACAACACTTCTTTGATCATAGTACTCCATCAAAAACTTTAAAGTATATCGGTATTGCTTAATAACTCTTATACATAAAAAAGGTTACCATTTATAAATGGTAACCTTTTTTATGTTTCACATTCTCTTTTCTTGTCTCTCCTATATTGTAGTGGTACTCTAATAGTAAGGGGGAGAAATTATGAACACTTTAACAATTGAATTACCGAAAGAAACGGCTGAAAAACTTGATTTATTAAAACAAGCTTATGAAAAGAAAACAGGTGCTTCTATTTCTGAGAGTACTCTTGTTCAAACACTTATCTCAAAAGAATTTATCCAAGCGATAACTCCTTTTGATTTACAACAATTCATCACTAGCAAAGAACAGCATTAATTGCTGTTCTTTTTTTATACTTTATCCCGCATTAACGGGCAGTAAGACCCCCACCTCAAAATTCAGCTGAAGCAAAGAAGTTAGGTGGGGGTCGGGCTGCCCGTAAAAGCCCGATTGGTTCAACTAATAATCAGTGGGGGATGAACAACCCCCCCACTGATTAAAGTTTCACTTTATCAGGGGTTTGCCGGAAATCTACCTCGAAACAATTCCTTACTTTAGCCAAACTTCTATTAGGCATCTCCCTATCGTTACTACCTCATAAAAAATTTTTTATTTATTTTCAGGAAAACCATTGACAATGATAATGATAACCATTATCATTTATTACGAAGCCAACAATTGATGAATCAACCAAACGCTCAGTAACATTGTTACCCCTCTTTTTCATATAGAAAGGCACTGTACATTCCCCCTGTTTGTACAGTGCCTTTCTTGTTTATTATCACTCAAACAAATTTAATTGCTCAGGCTTTGGCTCGCCATATGTAATGTTCATCATTTTCATAAGCTGTTTCGCATTATCAGCTGCATCTCCGCCTGAATTATTGTTAAATAGTACGTATATGTCCTTTGCCTTCTTTTTTAATTGTTCTAGTCTTTCTACCCATTCTTCTAATTCTTTATTGTTGTAGCGATATAAGCAACGAACCGCTCTCCAATTTTCCCCTTTATCAAGCCAGCCATGAACATTTCGGCCATGAAAACGTATTAACACCATCTCTGCATTCGTTACTTCTAATACGAGTGGTACTGAACCCATCCCTGCCTGTGGCTCATCACAAATTGTATGAATCCATTTCTCTTGCTCTAGAAACTGTAACGTCTTATCTCTCATTTCTGGATAAAACCATGTTTGATTTCGAAATTCTATTGCACACGGCAAACCTTCCATTTTTTCTTTCGTATATCGGAGAAAATCTACATTTTTCTTTTTACAATCAAACCACGGTGGATATTGAAATAAAATCGTTTTTAATTTACCAGCTTCAATTAAAGGAAGAATAGATTGTTTATATACATCAAACATCTCATCGAACGTAGAAAAAGGAATTTCACCTTTCATATGTCCTGTCATTCCTTGATATGCTTTGACGATAAAAGAAAAATCTTTCGGTGTTTCCATTGCCCATTTTGTATAGTTTCGTGCAGGTTGCATCGCATAAAATGAACTATCCACTTCTACTATAGGGAAATACTCACTATATGTTCGTAATTTATTTCTATTTTCATAGGGATCTATATATAAAGAAGCATGATCTCCCCACCCTGTTACTCCAATGAAAAGCAAATATATTCCTCCCTTTTTAACTTCACCTACTATCCATTCTACTCACTTCCTGAACACTTCGACCAATCAATTTCATTAAGTAGTCCCTTCTTTAAGAGTATCCGTATAAAAATATGATATACTAGATGGAAGAATTTTTAAATTGAGGGGTTATTTATTTATGCTTCCAAAAGATGATATTGTGTGTCATGAAAAACGAATAGAAGAATTAGAAAATAAAGTACGTTTTTATGAAGAACTTGTGAATCAATTACCACATCATTTCACATATAAAAATCCACAGATTGGTTTACAAATAAAGAAAACGAGATCAACTCATTCTATTCAAAACATACAAAAAGAGAATAAAGAGGCTGATTTTCAGCTTACTTGCGATTCATTATTTTTATTTAAACAACTTGAAACATACTTTGTTCATATTTTTGATGCTTTTTCACATCATGTAACCTTTGTTGATAATAAAGGAAATATAACTTTATGTAATCAGGCTGCGGCAGATGATTTTGGTGTAGTACGAAATGATATAATCGGAAAGCCAATTCAACAATTACTAAAATTACCTGAAGAAAAAATTAAAGCTCTTGAAACATTAAGAACAGGCACAGAAATATATAATGAAGAAGTTTTAGACAAAAACTATGGCATTTTAAATAACCGAATTATTCGTGATTATAACGGAGAAATTTTTAGAGTTATTAGTGTCTTTCATTATTTAAACACAGAACGTGATGCAGAAAAATTTTCATTAGCAGGGCGAATCGCAGCTGGTATTGCACATGAAGTACGTAATCCTCTTACAACCGTACGAGGTTATTTACAATTTTTACAAGAAACTGTTTCTCCATCTAATAAAGAACTATTTAAAAACTTACTTATTCCTGAATTAGATCGCGCAAATAGTATCATTACAAAATTTTTATCTATTTCAAAAACACGCGAATTTACAAGAGAGCCCTTTCCAATTAATACATTTTTACGTGAGTATATTCAACAGTTACTAGCTAGCGAAGTCTTTTTACATAACATTTCAATTGATTATAATTTTTCTACCGAATTAGATAATATTTTAGTTCATATTGATCGTCATGAACTTGTGCAAGTTTTTTTAAACTTATTCCAGAACGCTGTCGATGCTCAAGGAGAAAAAAAACTTTCTATCCAAATCACTAGTTATCGTCTAGATAATTTTGTTCGTATTACTTTCACTGATAATGGGACTGGTATTCCACCAGCCATTCAAGAATATATCTTTGATCCATTCTTCTCAACAAAAGATTCCGGTACAGGACTCGGCTTGGCAGTAACGAAAAAAATTATTCAAAATCATAACGGTACATTAAAAATGACTAGTAATGAAGATGGTACTACTTTTACTATTTCAATTCCAATCTTACCTAAAACAGCCCTTGAAAGATTAAATCAATACAAATAAAATCCAATCCACGAACTGCATGTCAATTGTTAAATCCCTCAACAATTGACATGCAGTTTTTTATGTTGAACTTTTCTTCTTTACATTATATAAAACCTTCTCTATATTTTACTTATTTTTTTAGAAATGGTAGTTTGTCCAGCACTGATTTAGTATAAATTTCATTTTAATATATAGTAATGACTATTCATTCTATGAAAGAAAAGAATGAAAAGATGAACAATAAAAATAAAGGAAAAGTATTTTATGGTAATGATTGTTGCGAAGTCAGAGCTTGCAGTCATATTAACATCTCTAAGTCCGAACTTACAGAATTCGTTAGACTGCTTCAAGTTCTTGGCCAAGCTATTCAAGCTGTCTTTCAAAACCCTTCTCAAAATAATATCGATAACTTGATCGCTGCCCTAAATAACTTACAAAAATTTCTCAATTGCTTAGATTTATCTCCAGCACAAAGACAAATTGGAAATTCTATCATTGCTAATCTATTAACTATTTTAAGAACAACACCTTTCTCATGCGGAGCGTTGTACGTTGAACTACAAAGCCTGCTGAATTATTTATTGTATATCGCTAAGTTATTCAAAGTAGATTGTTGTACGACCGACAAACTAGTTAAACTCATAACAGAGATCCAAACTATCCTAGTTCAATACGGGTCAGGATGCCTTGGAGGAGGAGCAACTGGCGCTACTGGTGCTACTGGACCTCAAGGGCCTCAAGGTATTCAAGGGCCGGCGGGCGCTCAAGGTGCTACTGGTGCTCAAGGACCAGCGGGTACACCAATTCCTGTAACGATCGCGGCAATCGGAAACTCAAATCCACAAACTATATACCCTGGAACAAACATCCAATTAAACCAAGTATTTGAATTAACTAATATCGCTTTCAACGATACTTCAGATACTTTAACAATTTTAGAAACAGGCGTATATGATATTAGTTTCTCAGCGTCTACAACTTTCCCAGGATCTTCACCGTTTGGGTTTGGTATTTCGTTCAATGGCCAACCACCTACTCGCAATTTCTCAACTAACGTTATCGGTAGTGCTGTTTCTTTCTCTACAATCGTTACTTTACAAGCTGGTACAACGATTGCTGTACAACCTACAGCAAACACTATTTCTATTCCAAACACAGGCGATACAACTGCAACACTATCTGTATTCCGAATTTACTAATTTTCACTCAATAAGTATATTTATAATAGTATGTATTGTTTAACCATGCATTAAATCTCTCTTTATATAGAAAGGAGCACTTATTTGGGAGGATAAGTGCTCCTTCTTTACGTTTCTTTACCTCAAATTTACTTTAACTTAATCCTCATTTTGTATGATAAATAGTGAAGTCAAAGATATGAAAGAGGGATGAAAATGAGAGTTATGTCACTAATACGCATTTGGTTTGCACTTATGGTATGCATTATTTTATGTGTAGGATTTTTTTTAACTCTAAAATATTCCACTATATCAAAAGCAGAGAGAAAAACTGCTCCATACAAACTTCTATATACGAAACAAAGCAACATTCCTTATTCCAATGCCACAAAGAATGAAAAAAAAGTTATAAAAGGGATGCTTATTACGAAAGCTTCTAGTTCCGAGGCGTTACTCCAAATTGCTGAAACGATTAAAGATCAGTATAAAAATAAAAAAATCGATGAAATGACACTTTCTATCCACAATGAAAATAGCGGTAATTACGAAGAAGAATTACCTTACGAACCTATTAGTAAAGGCCAAATAATCGTCACATACGATTCCGAATCCTTTGGCAGTACAAATATTATACTTAATGAGTAATATCATGTATCTCAATAGATATGGATTAATAGCTAATGAAGATAGACAAAAATCTCTACCGATTAAAAGTTTATGTTGTTTTTGTACAAAAAAAGAGGCGAATTTCGTTATTCGCCTCTTTCTTTTACCAAAATGAAGGAATCCACTCTTTCACTTTATCAAGCCACTCTTGTTGCTCTTGTTTTCGTTGTTGTTCCTCTTCTTTCCTTCTCTTCTCTTCTTCTTTTCTTCGTTTTTCCTCTTCTATTGTAGTCAATTGTTTTTTATAATCAGCCTCAGATATGAGAGATAACTGAAATGCTTTTTGAGCTGGATTTGCGTTCGCTTTTTTCATAATATCCCGGAACATTGTCGTCGTAATTTGACTACCACCCGGAACATAATGATCGCTATCGGTTTTATCATATCCTACCCAAATTGCACCTACCAAATCTGGTGTGTATCCAACAAACCATGAATCCTTTGCACCGGTGCTCGGGCCATTTACAATTTGAGTAGTTCCTGTCTTACCTGCCGTATCAACATTATTAACTTTCGCCTTTTCGCCCGTTCCCTTTTCGACAACACCTTTTAATAAATATGTCATTTTTTGAGAAACTTTTTCGCTCGTCACTCGTGTCTCTTTCTTATACCACTTTCCAAGCGTTTCACCTTCAGCATTTTGTATCTCCCTAATTGCATGAGCTTCCACTTGGACTCCGTCATTTGCAAATGTACTGTATGCTTGAGCCATTACAAATGGAGATGTTCCCACATGCATACCGCCTAAAGCAATCGGATACGTACGATCTTCTGGCACTAATGGAATACCAAATCGCTCTAAAGATTTCAATCCTTTATCTAATCCAATTTGTTCTAATAGCCACACAGCTGAAACATTATACGACTTTGCTACGGCTTCATACATTGTCACATCACCGTGAAAAGTATGATCGCTATTTTGTGGTTTATATTCTTTGATGTTAAATGGTTCATCTTTTAATATATCGTATACTTCATATCCTTGTTCTAACGCTGGTACATATACAGCCAAAGGCTTTAACGTTGAGCCAGGTTGTCTTTTTAATTGGGTTGCATGGTTAAACTGTAAAAACTGATACGGCCCTCTGCCTCCAACTAAAGCTGGTACACCACCTGTTTTGGGATTCATAAGAACTACACCCGTTTGCATAAGTTGGTCTGAGCCACTATCTTTGAAATAACTATCATTATTCACAACGTCTTCTACGGCCTGTTGTTTTTTCGGATCAAGCTCTGTATAAATACGATAACCACCTGCTAAAATTTCATTTTGTGTTAATTCGTACTTGTCCATCGCCTCTCTAACAATATAGTCTACATATTGAGAGTATTTTCCCTTGTATTTATCATCAACGCCACGTTTTAACACAAGTCCACTCTCTTTTTCTTTATTATACTGTTCGTCCGAAATATACCCTTGCTCTTTCATTAAACTTAATACGACATTACGTCTTTCAATTGACTTGTTAAAGTTTTTATAAGGTGAATACGCAGATGGTGCTTTAATCAAGCCCGCAATCGTTGCTGCTTCTGAAATTGTTAAATCTTTTACATCTTTATCAAAATAAGATTTAGCTGCCCTTTTTATACCCCAAGCACCTTCACCAAAATAAATTTGGTTCATATACATTTCAATGATTTCATCTTTCGTATACGTACGCTCTATTTTTTTTGTTAAAAAATATTCCTTAATTTTTCGAGAGTATGTGCGGTCTTGTGTCAGAAATACATTTTTCGCAAGTTGTTGTGTAATTGTACTTCCCCCTGCTACAACTTCTCCTGCTGTAATATTTTTAAAAACTGCACTTATAATTCCACTATAGTAAATCCCATGATGGTTAAAAAATTCCTTATCTTCTACTGCAACAATGGCCTGAACCATAATATCAGGAATATCTTTCTTTTTTACGCCTTCTGTTTTAGAAGAAGCTAATTTAGTCGCAACTTCATTATTTGCATCATAAATTAAGGTCGGCTGCGGAACAGCTTGCTTTAATTCAGATATGTCTTGAATAGAAATTATTATATTTATAGCAATAAATAGAGTAGCGAGCAAACTTCCTAATACAATTAATGAATTACGAAGCTTCTTCCTCTTGTTGAACCACTCCTGCATTTTTTTTAAGTGAGTGTTCTTCAATTTCATTCGTTCACTTCCTTCGTTTGTTTACACTCTTCTTTTCAAAAGGAAGAATATACCTCCTTTTAAATTTATTATAATAACGTAGTCTTTCCTGTAGTGTAAAGCTTTTCTTTCACATTCATACTTTTTGCAAGAAAAGGACATTCTACAAGTAAGATATTCAATATTGATTATTAATATTATTAATACAACAATAAGAGTTATGTTAAGTTTTTGTAAACTTTTCGATAAAATGTTTTAAAAAACGACAGTTTTTTGTTAGAATTGACTAGCCAATATATTTTACATATATTACTTTTGTGGGGGTAACTAATAATGGTCTTTAAATCAAAAAAAGATAAATTTTCTGAAATGTTAATGAATGTTTCCGAAAATTTAAAAGAAGGCGCGCAGTTTTTCGTGGAGTATAAAATTAAAAATGCTAGCGATTTAAAAGAGTTTTCTATGCGCATGAAAGAGTATGAGTCAAAAGGTGACTCATTTATTCACGAAATCATTATGGAGCTAAACAAAGCGTTTATTACTCCTATTGAACGTGAGGACATCCTACAGCTTGCAATGAGTATGGATGATGTATTAGACGGATTAGATCATAGTGCTGGTCTATTCGAAATGTATTCTATTACAGAAGCTGATGAATACATGATTAAATTCGTAGAGGCAATTAATCAATGTGCGATTGAAATTGCAAACTCTGTTGAATTAATGTCTAACAAAAAATTAGTCGACATTCGTACAAATGCGATTAAGATTAAGGATTATGAATCACAATGTGATGATATTCGCCGTCATGCGATTAAGCACTTATTCTCTCGTGAAAAGGATCCAATTAAGATCATTCAATACAAAGAGATTTACGAAGAGCTTGAAGAAGTAGCGGATAGCTGCCAAAGCGTTGCAAACGTATTAGAAACAATTATTATGAAGAACGCGTAAGGAGTTTGATCATGGATACACTCTTGATACTGACCGTTTTAGTAGTCATTTGCGCTTTAGCTTTTGACTTTATTAATGGATTTCACGATACAGCAAACGCTATTGCAACGGCTGTTTCAACGAAAGCTCTAAAGCCTAGACATGCAATTATTATGGCAGCTATTATGAACTTTTTAGGTGCGATGACATTTACAGGTGTAGCAAAAACAATTACCAAAGACATCGTTGATCCGTTCGCTTTACCAAATGGTTCTCTTGTTATTTTAGCAGCTTTACTTGCGGCGATAGCATGGAATTTGATTACTTGGTACTACGGTATTCCAAGTAGTTCTTCGCATGCCATTATTGGCTCAATCGCAGGTGCAGCTATTGCTGCTGCTGGCTTTAGTTCATTAAACTTTAAAGGTTTCATAAAAATTCTTGAAGCTTTAATCATTTCACCGATTATCGCTTTTGTTATCGGGTATATCGTATACAGTATTTTTAAAGTCGTCTTTAAAAACTTTAATTTAACGAAGACGAACAAAAATTTCCGTATATTCCAAATTTTCACTGCTGCATTACAAGCTTATACACATGGTACGAATGATGCGCAAAAAGCAATGGGAATCATTACAATGGCTCTTATGGCTAATAACTATCATACTTCTAGCGACATCCCGTTCTGGGTACAATTATCTTGTGCAATTGCAATGGGTCTTGGTACTTCTGTCGGTGGGTGGAAAATTATTAAAACTGTTGGTGGACAAATTATGAAAATTCGTCCTGTAAATGGTGTAGCTGCCGATTTATCATCATCTCTTGTTATTTTCGGTGCAACATTCATTCACTTACCAGTTAGTACGACGCACGTTATCTCTTCTTCTATTTTAGGGGTGGGTGCTTCTCATCGTGTAAAAGGTGTAAAATGGGGAACTGCAAAACGCATGTTAATTACTTGGGTTATCACACTTCCTATTTCAGCTTCTTTAGCTGCTTTATTTTACTCTTTATTACACTTAATCTTTTAATCAAAAGTCGTCTTCCTTATTTTTCTAGGAAGACGACTTTTTTGTGAACAAAGCTTTTTCTCATGAAAAAGCGTGTATAATAATTGGTGGATAAGTTATATAGAGGAGTTGGCAATTTTGGAATACATCATGTTACTTTTCATTGGGCTAATCGCCGGGACAGTCGGGAGTCTAGTCGGACTTGGCGGCGGAATTATTATTGTTCCGTTATTAATCGGATTACACAGCCTATCACCACAACTTGCAGTAGGAACCTCAATGGTAACAGTCGTTTTTACAGGACTATCTTCCACCCTTACTTATATGAAGCATAAACGAGTAGATTACAAAAGTGGACTTATTTTATTTATCGGGAGTGGCCCTGGTGGTATCATCGGCTCGTGGGCAAATAAATTTTTAAACCAAGATACATTTTCTTTATATTTTGGGATTTTTCTTATTTTTGTCTCCATTCTTCTTATGTTACGAGACAAATTAAAACCCCTTTCTTTATCAAATATGACTGTAATCAAGCGCTCTTTTACAGATAACGAAGGAAACACTGTACACTATCAATTCCCACCGCTTCTCGCTATCTTTATCGCCTTTATAGTTGGTTTTATATCTGGATTATTTGGAATTGGTGGCGGTGCTTTACTTGTTCCAGCAATGATGCTACTTTTTGCATTCCCAGCACATATTGCTGTAGCAACTTCGATGTTTATCGTATTTCTATCAGCAATTGTAAGTTCTGCAACTCACATCTCCCTTGGAAATGTCAGCTGGATTTACGCATTAATTCTTATTCCTGGTGCATGGATTGGTGGAAAAATCGGGGCGTATATTAATACAAAATTAAGCGGTAACGCCGTAATTAATTTATTACGTATCACATTAATTATTCTTGGGACTAGATTAATCATTACTTCTTTTTTATAACGCGTTCTTTTTAGAATGCGTTTTTTTTATACACATGAATATAAAAATCCTCCTAAGAGAACAAATAAAATTAAACAAACACATAATAACATGTAATTGGAAATATGTACTTTCTTCACGTTGACCACTCCTATAACTGCGACTGTTATCTTTATGATAGCGAAAAAATAATTTACTTGCAGTTACAAAGTGCTAACAATGCAAAATCATTTATTACAAATTTTATCCTTATATTTCATTTCTTTGTATATTCTATCGTTTTAATAAAAAAAGATGTCATATTGACATCTTTTTTAGTGAAGAAGTGACCATCCCATAAAGTCTTCATGTACTTGGCACGCCCTCTTATCGCTTCGATCATATAATTCAGCATAACTATCTGTTTCTTCATCATAAGCCATCGTATAAATAATTTGGCCATCTACTTCAACGGATAACACGACTCCACCTTTCATCTCTTCTACATGAATGATGGCATTCGCTGGAATTCTCATATCCGTCATTTTTATCGCATCTAACAATATACTAAACCCCCTACAGCGTATTCATTGCTAGTACTATTACACACTAAATAGTATACTACTGTAATAGCATATATTTCGTCAATGAAATTGCTGTTTAAATAGCATATTGTCTTTATACATATACACTAAAAGAAATAGAAATGTTTAATAAATGGGGGGCTAACATTGATTCTACACAAAGGAGATGTACTATTCCGTCAAGGTGAGGACGGTCCTTTATATTTTATAAAAACAGGTTTATTAAAAGTAGTAAGGATAGAAGAAGATGGAACACCATTTCTATTCAACATTATCGTTCCAGGAGAAACGATACCTCACCATTCCTTAATTTCACCGAAGGAATATCACGGTACAGCAATCGCTTTAATGAAAACGGAAGTTGAACCTATAATTAGCAATGAGTGGTACAATCAACTTCAAGCGGACCCTGCATCATATGCAAATATCGCTATGCAATTACAGTCAAAATTAAGAATGATGCAGCAACGTATCGACCAATTGACGACCGTCTCTCCAAAAGAACGTCTTCATCGCTTACAAGAATGGTTCACACTATATTTAGGTGACATTCCTATATATGAAATATTAACACAAACTGAAATTGGTCAGCTCATCGGTATACGCCGCGAAACGGTAAATCGACTATTACGAGAACAAATAAAGTGAAACTTTAATCATTGGGGGTTTTCTTCATCCCCCAATGATTATCAGCCCTCACCAATCGGACTTTTAGGGGCAGCCCGACCCCCTCCTAACTTCTTTGCTTTCGCTGAATTTTGAGGTGGGGGTCTTACTGCCCATTAAAGCGGGATAAAAAACGAGATGAAATAATACCTCGTTTTTTTGCTTCTTCAAAACTCCATCTATTGTAAGCTTGCTGCTGGACCGAAAAATTCATAATGAATATGCTCTTGTTTTACACCTAAATCAGTTAGTGCAGCATTTATATGTTTCATAAATGGTACGGGACCGCAGAAATAAAATTCTGCTTCCGTTGTCGGGATAATAGTTTCTAACCATTCAGCTTCAATGAAACCTTCTTTATCAAAGTTCTTCATTTCCAAATCTTTTTCAGTTGGTGCAGAATAGCAAGTGTATGCTTTCACTTGTTCGTATTCATTACCTACTGCCTCAACGTGTTCTTTCATTGCATGTGTATTACTATTTATCGCTGCATGAACAAAACATACATTACGTTTTGAGTCTTGTTCAATTAACGTATTTAGCATACTCATCATCGGAGTAATCCCTACCCCACCACTAATTAGTACAACTGGTAATGTTGAATCCATATTTAATACGAAATCCCCTGCTGGTGCACTTACTGGTAACATATCCCCTTCTTGTACATGATCCTGTAAGTAGTTAGATACTTTACCGTCCGGTGTATCTACACCTTTTTCTTTCTTTACACTAATACGATAATATTCTTTTCCAGGAGCATCTGATAAACTGTATTGACGATTATGCGTATATGTTTCACCTTCTATATTTATTTGAATCGTCACATATTGTCCTGGGATGAATGAAGAAACTTTCCCGTCATCTTCAGGTTTTAAATAAAATGACGTAATAACATCGCTTTCCTTCACTTTTTTAACAACTACAAAGTTACGGAAATCTTTCCATCCACCTTCTTTATGTGCCGCTTCTTCATACATCTCTGCTTCAATGCTAATGAATGCATCAGCAATGACACCATAAGCTTCTCCCCATGCATGTAAGACTTCATCAGGTGCACCTGCAACCTCTTTAATTGCGCGTAGTAAACATGTACCTACAATTGGGTAATGTTCCGCTTTAATACCTAAACTTCTATGCTTATGCCCAATTTGTTTTACAACTGGAATAATAACTTCTAAATTATCAATGTACGTTGCAGCTGCATAAACAGCATTCGCTAACGCCTGTTGTTGTCTTCCCTTTTTCTGATTTGTATGATTGAAGATATTCAATAACTCCGGATGTTCCGAAAATAAAATTTCATAAAATCTCGTTGTAATTTCAACGCCTTTTTCCTGTAATAATGGTACTGTTAACTTTACGATTTCAATTGTTTTTTCACTTAACATTGTATCCCACTCCTCTATTTCCTTAACTGTTTTTAGTTTAACTGAATTGTATAATACAGATTGTGATTTTAATCACTATTAACACGATGTTTTTGTGAAAAATATATGAACATTGCACTTACAAAAAAAATAAGCTAACTAGAATACTAGCTAGCTTATTTTTTAGACTGAATAGCTTGTTCAATTAGCCTTATATCTTTCCCATCTCCAAATTCTGTATAACCCCAGATATTCGTTTCACCTCTATATTTATTTACGATAATATCCAAGTCATGGTATACACGATGCGCATAAACTACATACTCAATATTTTGAAGTTCCACACCTTTTTTTGCAATTTCATAGCTTCTATTTACATCACGTTTTATTTTTTCACTCTTTACTTCTGTATGTATATTTTTCAAAGTCGATTCTTGCTGTTGAAACCATTGTTTCAATTGGTTCCAGTCCCCTTCTGTATAGTTCTCTGCTTTACCATAATTTAAGAAATTATTATAACTTTCATGTGTCATACGAATAAAATCCAGTACTTTTGTCTCTTCTTGTACATCTTCTATTTGAGCTATCGTATTTACATCAGCAGGCTTATTCGCATAATGTAACAGCACTTTCATAAGGCTATAACTCGCAATGATCATCACGATAATAATCCCGAATACACGTAACAATTTCTTCATATACAGAACTCCTTCTCTACTAGAGATATTACAATGTGATACTATACTTGTAACATTCTCTCGTAGAAATCTAATTCCTGTATAAATTCTTCCTATCATTTCGACAATATTTTTCTATACATTCCTCGTTGGCAAATGTTCTTGTAAAACCATATACCCTTCATAAGCTGCGTAACCGAGTATAGCCATTAATCCGATATAACAAGCAAATGCTGTCCATTTCGTTTTCGTATCCACTTTGTAATAGTTTTCCTGTTGTTTCTTGTCTGCATCCCATTCCTGTAATTTTCTTTCTGACAATTCAAATGCTTCTCGTATATGAATTGTATGTGTTTCTTTTTCATCTTCATATGGGACGTAATCAAGTGGCTCAAACTTTGGTAACAGATACTCTAACACTTCAATCTTTTGAAGTTCTCCTGTTTTTAATTCTTTCTCTCTTTCTTTTTGCCTTAATACATTTATTTCATGTTGCATCATATATATATTCCGATGTACTGCACCAGTTTCTTTTAACTCTTCTTCA
This sequence comes from Bacillus sp. BD59S, assembly GCF_007363175.1. NCBI lineage: Bacteria > Bacillati > Bacillota > Bacilli > Caryophanales > Bacillaceae > Bacillus > Bacillus sp. BD59S. The sequence goes on along the minus strand of NZ_CP034686.1, from coordinate 1,344,110 downwards.
AGCCTTGCAACATATTCTTTCATTCCATCAATTCTATATCCTAATTCCTTAATCGGCTCATCTCGCTTTATTACTCTATATAATTCCATACAGCCGATAATAACAATAAATCCGCCTAAAATACTTTTAAAATAAATTGAATACCCAAGTAGTAAAACAAGCCCCGCTCCCCAAATTTTCGTACTTACAACTGAAATAATCCGTCCCCCGTCTAACGGAGAAACCGGAATTAAATTAAAGAAATTAATCATACTTCCGAGTAAAATAATGAGCGCCCAAAACGGCTCTTTCGTTATCATATAAAGTGGAATAGCCGGTAAAAATGAAAGTAATCCGAAAAGAGGTCCCATATAGGCAATATATGCTTCATCTTTTGCATTTTTAGGCATCTCTTTCATCCCAATAAGAGCGCCCATAAATGGAATAAATATTGCTGGTGATGTTGGTATACCTTTTCTTTTCGCAGCCCATAAATGGCCCATTTCATGGATAAACAACAAATAAATGAGCGCTACTCCAAATTTCCAACCATATATAACTGCGTATGCACCAAGTGATAGAAACATACTAAATACTGTTGAAAACTTTGCTAATTTAAAAATTGCAAATACCCACTTTAACTTAGAAAGTAAAAATAAACCTATGGCAACAATAATTCCCCATAATCCTTTTTTATTATTTTTCATATTCCTCTCCTTTATCTCTCATTAATGAATCATATTTATTCATTAACGCCGGTTCTTTCTCTATTATGACATATTTTTTTCTATCGTTAGAAATAATGTTTATTTAATCCATTTTTAGCCAAAAATATAAATAAAAGGAGGTGTACACGAATGAATTTACAATCTCTCATAATAGGCGCTTTATCGTTTTTAGCTTCAACTCTTATTTTTTATACCGTTAGCTACGTATTATTATTAGATTTGTTGCCAAATCACGTATTTATTGCTTTTATCATCCTTTCTGCTCTTATGATTTCTTTTCTTATTACGCGAAAATCAATGAATGAGCCATCTGCAAAAGCAAAGTAATAGAGAGGGGACTCCCCTCTCTATTATCATTTCCTAGGAAAGGTCATATAGACTTTACGAATTTACATTCCTCCCAACTAATTAAAGTTTCACTTTATCTTTGTAAATTCATTTTTTCACCATACTCTTTAACAATTTGAATAATATTTTGAAAAACACCTATTTTTTCTTTTTTACTATTTAATATATTTAAATCATAATTTTCATAATATGTTTCTAATGACTTTAATTGTGATTCTGAAGCACCTTGTACGGGAACAGTAGCATGCAATTCATACTGTTTATATCCTTCCTTTACCTTTTCTCCTAAGATTTTTTCACTCTCTTTTGCTCCAATTAATTTTTGAACTTTTTCTGGAAAAATGACCTGCAAATAGTATTCTTGTTCCTTCTCTAACTTGTTGTATAGTGATTGTGAAATCGTATACCGTACTGTATAATTCACTTTTTGATCGCCCGCTTTAATATGGAACGCGGTAATATGCAAATCTTTTTTTGTTACTTCCGTTAAAGGACCTGCCTGTGTTTCATCTTCTTTTTGTTCTGATACATTTGGAAATATAGCCAAAAGCTTTTCTGTATCTTTTTTATTCAGCATATACATAGCTTTCTTATGTTGTACCCATCCTCGTCTGTCTTCTCCTCTTAGCCATGCATAATACGTTTCTTTCTTCCCATCTCTACTAATTTGTATTTCATATTCAGGTTCACCAAAGCTACCTGTTATGTCTTGTTTCTCAGCTTTCTCTATAATGTCTATTACTACCTTAGCTTCTGATTCCTGTAACTTTTTCTCTTTATGTTTTTTTGGTATAACGGTTACCTCTATTGTTTCTTTCACTTCATTCACCGTCTCTTCCACTTTTTTTGTTTCTTTTTTTTGCTCAACTTGACTACAAGATGCTAGTAACATAACAAATAACAGCAATACATATTTCCTTTTCAACTTAATCCTCCTTTTACAATAAGAAACTCTTATAATCTTCATACAAAAAACAAAAACGTGACACACTATAAAATACGCTATACTAAGCATTGAAAGGAGGTCTTTTTCATGTCCATTAATTTTCACGATGCAAATAATAAATACACATACGCACAGCGAAACGCCCATATTTCTTGGAGAGAAATGATAAAAAATATTACAGACGTACAAAATAAACGAATAATTGATATAGGCTGTGGTGGCGGGATTTATACGAAAGAACTTGCTCTTATGGGAGCAGAAAGTGTTGTTGGGCTTGATTTTTCAAAAGAAATATTACAGGCTGCAAAAGAAAATTGTAGCGGATTTTCAAACATTTCTTTCATTCAAGGTGATGCACATAGCGTCCCATATCCTAATGATACATTCGACATTGTTATTTCGCGCGCAGTTATTCATCATTTACAAGACGTTCCTACATTTCTACGTGAAGCTTCTCGGATATTAAAGAAAAACGGTGTACTTATTGTACAAGACCGAACTATTGAAGATTGTACGATCCCTGGAAGTCCCGAGCACATCCGTGGATATTTTTTCTCTATCTTCCCAAAACTCATTGAAATAGAATCAAAAAGACGTCCAAAAACCACCAAGATACAGCAAGAATTACAAAAATATTTTCTTCACGTTTTCCCCACTCAAACACAATGGGAGATACGAAAAATACATGATTCTGTAGAGGCATTATTGCAAGATTTATCGCCTCGAACAGGCCGATCCATTCTATATGAACTAACAGATTATGAACTTTCTCAACTTCTACAACAAGTAAAGACCGCCTTACAAAACGTCTCTCCTATTATCGAAAGAGATCGTTGGACCATTTGGAGCGCCATGAAGTTGTAAGGAAGGAAGCCTCACAAAATAATGTGAGGCTTCCTTCTTTCATAATCTAATTTTGCAACACTCTTGATATCCTCCACTTCTGGCCTGTGCACTTCCACACTTCGGACATACTAAATATCTAGACTGATTTGTCAACAAACTACCTTTTTGAAAGAGTAAAACTTCTGCTTGTTTAAACGAACGCGAATAATATAACCACATAAAACCAATTATAGCAATAATGCCAAATAATACTCCCATCGCAAGCATTTCAGTCACCTCTTTTGGTTTGTTCTTTCCAGCAAGTGGATTGTTGTATTATTCTCTGTAAATTCAAACAATACCTTCTTTACTCCTATAAATATCAACTTTCTCTATAAACTTTACAATTCTCTACAAAATTTTACTCCCGTTTTACAATTCACCATTCTTTTTACTACAACGAATATCAAATTCGATATTTCTGTATATAAACATATCTTTCAAAAAAATGTTGACTTTCAAAAAAAAACATGTAACAATACTGTCAGAATACTTGAATAAAAATTCATTGACGAGAACGAGTATGTTATAGGACTGTCCCCCAGAGAGTTGGCGATTTGCTGAAAGCCAACGTTCAGTGCATAGCCGAAAATCATCTCCGAGAAGTAGAACCGAATGTTACAGTAAGTTCTTACCGGCTGTCCCCCGTTACAAGGAACACGTATCATGTTGTACGTTGTAAAGCCGTATACATATAGACTCAATTCTACATGTATAAATTAGGGTGGTATCGCGGGTAAATATAACTCGTCCCTTTCTTTAGGGACGAGTTTTTTGTGTTCTTACAAATGAATTTTAATAAAGGAGGAAAAACAATGAACACTGTATCAAAAAAACATATTTTTTTCACGGGTCTTATGCTATTTTCTTTATTTTTTGGGGCAGGTAATTTAATTTTCCCTCCCATGCTTGGACAAAATGCAGGCGAAAACTTTTGGCCGGCAATGATTGGATTTTTACTAACAGGAGTCGGTTTACCACTACTAACAGTTATCGCAATTTCGTTATCAGGAAATGGTATGCAGCAACTTGCAAGTCATGTCCACCCATTATTCGGAATATTCTTTACGGTAGTTGTATACATCGCAATCGGTCCTTCTATGGGTATTCCACGCGTTGCAAATGTCGCTTATGAAATGGGCGTTAGTTCTTTCTTACCAGAAACGATTCGCTCTAGCAGCCTAGCACTTTTTGTATATACAATCATCTTCTTTGCTATCGTATATTGGCTGAGTTTGAATCCATCTAAACTTGTAGATCGTATTGGAAATATATTAACACCTATTTTATTATTCTCTATTTTCTTATTGTTTGTTAAAAGTGTATTTACACCACTTGGACAATCAGGACCTGCAATGCAAGAGTATCAAACTTCTCCGATTTTCAAAGGCTTTATGGAAGGATACTTAACGATGGATACCATTTCAGCACTTGCATTTGGAATTATCGTTGTAAATACCATTCGCTCTAAAGGTGTGAAGGATCGTAAATCCATTGCTATCGCAACAGCCAAAGCTGGACTTATTGCTGCTACTGGCCTCGTACTTGTATATGGTGCGCTTGGCTGGCTCGGTGCAACTAGCGTCTCGCTCGGATATGCAAAGAATGGTGGACAATTACTTACTGTGATCGTACAACAATTATTCGGTCCATATGGTCTGCTTTTATTATCTCTTATCGTTACACTCGCTTGCTTAACAACATGTGTTGGACTTGTATCTGCATGTAGTCAATATTTCTCAACATTATTGACTAAATTTTCATACAAAACATTCGCAAGTATCATTTGTGTATTGGGATTATTAGTTGCCAACTTAGGTTTAACAAAAATCATTTCCATCTCTGTTCCAATTCTACTTGTTGTATATCCAGTTGCGATTGTACTTGTTCTACTATCGTTACTGCATAAATATTTCGGTGGATATCGCTCTGTTTATGTAGGTGCTTTAATTGGAGCAGCAATCGTAAGCGTATTTGATGGATTAAAACAAGGTGGTATTTCAGTTTCATTTATCACATCATATTTTGAATTTATCCCTTTATATAATGAAGGAATAGGTTGGCTAGTACCTGCATTAATCGGAGCTCTTAGCGGACTTACAATCGCTAAGCTAAGCGGCGCGAAAAAAGTTCCCTTACTAACCGAATCTCGTGAAATAAAAGCATCCTAAAAAACTCCCGAAAGGGAGTTTTTTACATTTGATAAGCAGTATGATTAAAACTGCTTATTTTATACGCTTTCGTATAATAATCAATATTTGTATCCACTGTTTCTACTTTGACAACATCGTAGCACTCTTCTTGCTTTACTAAAAATAAATAGTACTCTTCTGTCGCCTCAACAATTGCAATTTTATCTGTTTCAACATTATATTGTTCACAAAGCGCTTGTAATGCGTTCACATAATCCCCTAGTTTTTTAGACTTATCCATGCCGAATATAGTTTGAACTAACATATACATTCTCCCCTTTGTATGTACTGTTAACAACTCAATGATAACGCTTACATTTATTAGCGTCAATAAAAAGATTTTGTACAAACTAATAACCAGTGGGGACCACCCCACTGATTAAAGTTTCACTTTATCATTTCGTCAATTGATGTCGAAACGCATAAATAACCGCCTGTGTTCGATCACTTACATTTAGCTTATTTAATATATTACTCACATGTGTCTTTACTGTTTTGAGGGCAATAAACAACTCATCTGCAATCTCTTGATTACTTTTCCCCTCTGCAATTAATAACAAAATTTCAGACTCTCTTTCTGTTAACTCCTCATGCAAAGGTTGTTCTTTCTTCTGACGCATACGAGACATCATTTTACCAGTAACTTTCGGCTCTAATACCGTTTCTCCGTCATAAGTAGCTCGTACAGCGTCTGCTATATCACTCGCTCTTGATGTTTTTAATAAATAACTTGTCGCTCCGGCCTCAATAACAGGATACAATTTCTCATCATCTAAAAAGCTCGTTACAACTACAATTTTTGCTTCTGGCCATTCTTGAATAATAGCACGTGTTGCTTCAACACCATCCATCTCATCCATGACAAGGTCCATCAAAATAATATCCGGCCTTAATTGCAAAGCTAACTCTGAACCTTTTCTTCCATTTTCAGCTTCTCCAACTACTTCAATATCTGGCTGCGTTGATAAATATGCTGATACACCCATTCGAACCATTTCATGATCATCCACTAGTAATACTTTAATCATGATTCTCCCCCTCTCTCAATCATAATCGGTACTTTTACTTCTATTTGTGTACCTTTATTTGGAAAACTAAGTACCTTTAATGTCCCACCAATTTCATGAACACGCTCTTGTATTGACCTTAATCCGTAAGAACCAGCCTTATTCACTCCTACTTTAAAACCTACACCATCATCAATAATTTTCAATATTGCATATTGATCAATTTTTCGAAGACGCACTTCCGTTTTCTTTGCCTTCGCATGACGTAAAGTGTTAGATAGCGCCTCTTGTACAATGCGGAATAAGTGATCTTCTACACCTTTTTTTAATTGAATCGGTTCAATTAACCATTCAATTTTCATATGTTGCTTTCTAGATAGTTCTGTTAATAATTCTTCTATACCTTCTGTTAGTTTCTTACCTTCTAACTGTACTGGGCGTAAATGAAGAAGCAATGCTCTCATTTCTGACTGGGCATTTACAACCATATTTTCAACGAGCTGTAACTGCTTTTTCGTCGTTTCTGGAAATTCAGCTACTTGTTCATTAATAGCCGACATCATCATCGACATTGCAAAAAGCTGCTGACTTACAGAATCATGCAGCTCCCTCGCCAATCGATGCCTTTCTTGGGAAATCGCTTCTTGTCTCATCTCTTCATTCCAATGAGCTCGTTCATTCGTTACCTTTTGAAAGAGTCCAGCTTGCTCCTCTAATCGACGAGCCAGACCGATTACTTTTCGTTCCACTTCACGAAATTCATCATCTGCAGTAAACGAAACATCACTCGGAAAATTCCCTCGCTCTACTTCAAATAGAAACGTATTTAATCCTTGTATACGCTGCTCTATATAGTAACCGATTGCATATCCTACAATTCCCCCGATAAGTAAACTTGTAGTCATAATAAACAAGCCAATTGGAACAGAAGCGATGGATTCCTTCCATAATAAATCATATACTTGTTGCTCGCTTTTCCATACATATACAATTGTACAAATGAGTGCGATACTAACTGAGGACAACATAGAATAACGAATATACATCCACGAAATATTTTTTTGTTTCTTCATTATACTTTCCTCACTTCCGTATCGCCTACGACAAGCGAAGAAATAATTTTAATACGACGAGGAGCCTCTTTATACTGCTCTGTTCTAAATGTAACATTGCGGTTAAACCCTGTCTCCTCATGACCTGGCAAGAGCACACGTCCGACAATAACAGAATGATTTAAAGACAGTTCAATATCATATGGCACATATAAACGAATATTACCAACGACACCCCGAATAACAATTACCGTTTCTCCTTCTGGAATCATAGCAGTTGTTAAATCTATTTCCACATCACAAGCACCATATTGAACATTAATATCCTCAAGTTCATAAATATGATCCATCATTCGTACATTGCCAACAAACATATTTTTCAAATATGGTTCTGTACGATATATTTGCTTCTCTTCATCTATAATCCCTTTTTCTTTAATTTCAACCTTCATTGCTTTTTGCTGATGCCCTTGTTGAATCAATTGATAACCAATTAAAGCTAAACAAGCAAATACGACAAGAACAAATGCTGCTGATGAAAATAAGAAGAATAAAAATACGATACCACCAACAAATAAAAATACATTTCCCCGTACATAACGATTCTTTTTACGATAATGCCTTCCAAACATAAGCATAATAAATGCAAAAATGAGACCACCTGGTTCAAAATGTCCAAGTATCATATCAAGAAAAAGACCGAATCCAAATATGATGAGGAGCATCCCCATTAATTGTGTCTTTGAAAAATGTTTCTTCATTTCAGCTCCCCCCTTCTTGTCACATATACATAGAAGAAAAGGCATTGCTTTCCAACACCTTTTCTCCTATCACTATATCATAAGCCTGTTTTATAATATACTACTATTATTTTGTTAACTCTTTCGTTAACGATACATCATTCTTTTCTTTCATTTCACGCTCAAGCTTTGCAATCTTCATATCAAATGTATCACGTTCATGCTCCTCGTTCATACGAGTTTCTAAGTCGCGAATATGATCTTCAATTTCTTCAAAGCGTAAGAATGGATTATTTTCATCCATTTTATGCATCGCAGTATTCATACGACGATTTGCATGTGCCATATTTTCACGTGCCATTAATTCCATACGTTTCGCGTGCATTTCTTTTAATTTATTTTTCATTTCAGAAAGACGACGCTCTAACTCATCAATTTGCTCTACAACACCTGCATACATTTCTTCTAATCGAGTTACTTGCCCTTCATAATAAGCTACTTCTTCTAATGCACGCTCATGTAGTTGTAATTCTCCTGCTTCTTGAGCGATAATCGCTTGCTTTGATCTTTTATTCACGAAATAACGTGCTTGCTCAAGCTCACGAGCAAAGTTAGATTTTAATGTTTTATGACGCTGAATTAACTTCTCAATTTTTGTTATTTCACGCTCACTATCGCGTAAATATTGGTTTAACATAGCAATTGGGTTTTTTCTTTCTTTCTCATCTAACACATTATGAAAATCCGCTAAAATTGCATCGCGTACACGTCCGAATAAAGATTGTTTCATTATAATCTTCCTCTCTTCTACTTTATAAATTTGATTTGATTGATTTTATATTAGTTTTTCATTAACTTGTTCCACTCATCTTCAAAGTTACTATATGGTTTAGAACTTTCTGGAGCAGAATCAACAACTACATCTTTTTCTTTTTTCCACTCACGGTATCCGTAGTATAAAACTACTAATGCTGCTATACCGATTAATGCTGGGGAATGCGAAAGGGCGATGGACAAGCCGATCAAACCAACAATACCCCAAGCTAACTTTCCAAAAAATGATTGTGCTCGCACAAATGATTTATAGCTCCAGTACACAACTCCTGCTCCAATTGCGAATCCTACAATACCAGCAAGACTGCCAAGAGCAATTAAAGCTAAAATACCAGCCGCGATAAACGCTAGAAATTGTTTCATCTTGTGCTTGCCTCCCTTCGATTTGATACTCTTATCTTAACTATTTTTTCTTTTTTCCATAACGAGCTTAAGAACCGTTTTTAACTCAGACTTAAGACCGAGTTGCATTCAGCCTTTTGTAAAAACATATGGTAGCATGGGATCATTCACTCTTTTCCCGCACATAAAAAGCCGTACAGAGAACATTCTCTGTACGGCTTTCGTTACTTTTCATACACTTCATTTTCATTATGCTGTTTTATGATACTCTTTCTTTTCCGCTACTTTAGAAAACCTCGGGAAACCAATTAATATAGAAATGATTCCACATACTCCAACTAAGATTGGATAAAACGCATATGGTAACAGTTCAATTGGAGATAACGCCGCAAATCCTGCTGCTGTTAACATTTGCGCACCATACGGAATTAACCCTTGCACACAGCACGAGAAAAGATCTAATACACTCGCTGATTTACGAGGATCAATTTCATATTGATCTGCAATGTTTTTCGCAAGCGGACCTGTAAAGATAATAGAAATGGTATTATTCGCTGTACACATATTCGTCATACCTACTAAACCAGCGATACCGAACTCTGCTCCTTTTTTTGAACGAATGTTACGCGTTAAAATATTCATTAAATATTGAATGCCACCATTATATTGAATCAATTCGACCATACCGCCAATTAAAATAGCAAGTAATACTAACTCCATCATACCGCCCATTCCAGTCGTTACACTTTTAAAGAAACTCTCTAACGTATAACTTCCATCTAAAAGACCGATAACCCCAGATAGTACAGTTCCACCGGTTAACACGATAAGTACATTCCAACCAAGTAGCGCTGTAATAAGTACTCCTGCATACGGTAAAATCTTTATCCAGTCAAAGCTATGCGTTTTAATCTGCGTATCGCTTCCTAAAGTAATGATTACTAATAGTACAATTGTAATAATAGCTGCTGGTAATACAATTAAAAAGTTCGTTTTAAACTTATCTTTCATTTCTGTTCCTTGTGAACGTACAGCTGCGATTGTTGTATCTGAAATAAATGATAAATTATCTCCAAACATCGCTCCGCCAACAACAGTAGCCATCGTAAGTGCAATTGAGATATCAGTTTGCCCACTAATACCTACAGCAATTGGTGCTAATGCAGCAATTGTTCCCATGGAAGTTCCCATCGCTAATGAAATAAACGCTCCTATAACGAAAATGCCAGCTACGATAAATCCTTGTGGTAAAATTGATAACGCTAAGTTAACTGTAGAATCAACGCCACCCATCCCTTTTGCTGTTTCAGAAAACGCTCCTGCCAGTACAAAAATCAGAACCATAATCATAATATCTGGGTTCCCTGCACCTTTAGCAAATCGTTCCACTTTTACATGAAAACTTTCTTTACGATTCATTGCTAAAGCAACTCCTACAGCAATTGAAATTGCTACAAGTATCGGCAATTTATAGAAATCACCTGTAATAATTCCAGAACCAATAAATAGCGCCAGAAATATCCCAAGTGGTAATAATGCCAAACCATTTCCTCTCGTTTCTTTCAAAGTACCATCTCTCCCTAGTTTCAACCTTTTTCTAATGAATAACAAAAGACCTCTTCCAACAAGAAGAGGTCTTATACATCTATAAGAAACGCTCTTCTCATCTTTCAAGCATATGCTTGCTGGATTTGGCACAGCACTCTGAAATCGAGTCCGCTGCCGAGGCATCGTAGGGCCAGTCCCTCCGCCTCTCTTTATAAGAAGGTTTCATATTTATTTTTTAATAATAATTTCTTCCCTAACTTTACTCGCTTACAAAACAAAAGTCAATTATTTTTTGTATAGATTTTTTTGGTAATTATACAAAAATTTGAATACAATAATCATTTTAACTTTTTGATTTCTTCTTCCAATATTGAAATCCAATAAAATTCACTATTTTTTATTGCAGCTATGATCCATTTCGTAGTGTACCAAGCTAACTCATACTCTTCTTTTGTAACATCGCCACTTTTATAAGCATCCTCTAGCTCATCTTCATCTAGCACATACATCTTACCATTCGGTAATAACACTACATCTAAATATAAATCATCAAAATACGGTAAACCACGCTCGTCTATTTCATATTCTTTCGCCACATCGATATAATATTGCACTAATTCTTTTTGATCATCTAACATAGCGGTAATCGCAAAGTTTTTCCCGTCTATGAAATATTGAATCCACGTATACTGATTGCCAGCAATACATAGCTCTTTACCGTCATATTCTTTACAACTAGGTTCTCTCACCTTTTTTATTTCCAGTATTCCTAGCATTCCCTCTTCTATTTGCTTAACCGTATAATTCTTCTCTAGTAGTCGCTTCCACGAAGAACCGTCACCATATTTACGTTTCATTACGTCTGCTCCCCTTCTATATAGAAAAGCCCCCACATATTATGTGAGAGCTTGTTCAAATTATAATTAAGCTGCTTGCTTATTAGAAATTTCTTTCAAGTAGGCTTGTCCTTTTTCAGCGTCATATTGACCTTCCCATTTAGACATAACTACAGCTGCTAAAGAGTTACCTACAACGTTAACTGCTGTACGAGCCATATCTAAAATACGGTCAATACCAGCGATAAAGGCTAAACCTTCCGCTGGAATACCTACTGTACCAAGTGTCGCTAATAATACAACGAATGATACGCCAGGTACACCCGCAATACCTTTTGATGTAAGCATTAATACAAGTAATAATGTAATTTGTTGTGTAATAGATAAATCAATACCATACATTTGTGCTAAGAAAATAGCCGCAATTGCTTGATATAAAGTTGATCCATCTAAGTTAAATGAATAACCTGTCGGAATAACAAAAGATGTAATTGCTTTCGGACAACCAAACTTCTCCATTTTCTCCATGATTTTTGGTAAAACTGTTTCTGAACTTGCTGTAGAGTACGCTAAGATTAGTTCATCTTTTAAAATCTTAAAGAATTGGAAAATGTTAATTCCAAATATTTTCGCTGTAATTCCTAATACGACTACAACGAAGAAAATCATTGCTCCGTATACGACAATTAATAATTTCCCTAATGGAATTAATGAAGAAAGACCAAATGTAGAAACTGTAACTCCAATTAACGCAAATACACCAAATGGTGCAAATTTCATAACTTGGTTTGTTACGTAAAACATTGCATCAGCTACACCTTGGAAAAATTGAAGAACCGGTCTTCCTCTTTCACCAATTGCCGCTACACCTAAACCAAATAATACAGAGAAGAAGATAATAGCAAGCATATCTCCGTCAGCTAATGACTTTACAATGTTTGTTGGAACAATATTTACAAATGTATCTGCAAATGAATGACTTTGTACTTGCTCTGTCGTATGTGTATATTTCGAAATATCTGTCTTTGTTAACTGCTCCATATTTACGCCTTTTCCTGGTTGGAAAATATTCGCAATTAATAGACCGACAATAATTGCAATTGTTGTAATAATTTCAAAGTAAATAATTGTTTTTCCGCCTAGTCGACCTAATTTTTTAACATCGCCAACACCAGCAACCCCAACAACAATACTCGCTACAACAATCGGTACAACGATCATTTTAATTAATCGGATAAAAATATCACCAATTGGTTGTAAATAACTCACCACTGCCGGATTGCCAAAGAAAATCGCCCCAACTGCAATACCTAGCGTAAGACCAATTAATATTTGCCATGCAAGTCCTATTCTTTTCATATTTGTTGTAACCCCCTCTTCGATGTGTCACTCTATCTCTCATTCTATCTATCTCTATAAAACTTGAAATTAAGAGTATTACATATTATTCGACAATTCACTACATTTTGTCCCTGTTAAAAATCATAAATCAAAATTTAAAATCTGACAACAAAATAAGTTTGCCCGAACGCAAATAATTTTCTTGACAAAAATAAAACCCATGTCAGAAAACCTAACATGAGAACGATTCCTTACCAGTGTTTTATTGAATGTATAACTAATATTTCACTACATAAAACAAATTCACTTTTCCCTTTATTTTACAAGAAAACTCTAAAAACAAACCTTTGTTACACAAATATAAAAAATGAATCTACAGTGAAATTTATCGTTGAAAAATGATAAATTCCGACAAAACTTAGTAATTTTATAAAATTTTCTTTACATTATGGTTACAACGATAGACACTCTTCTTCTTATGATATATAACAGTCATAGGGAAAGGAGCCAGACAACCATGAAAAAGAAATTTGTAGCGTTCAGCGTTTTAGCAGCAGGAACGATTTTTGCTTCCCCGTTACTTTCACCCGCATACGCTGAAACGAATCAAGATAAATTATCTAATATTCAATCTGAATTAGAAGGAAAACAAAATGACTTACAAAATAAATCAGCCGAGAAAGAACAAATAGAAAAAGAAATTCAAGAATTACAAAAGAAAATCGACGATTTAACTACTTCTATTAATAAAAACGAAGCTGAATTAAACGATACAAAAAAAGAAATTAGTAAAACACAACAAGTAATTACTGAAAAAAAGAAACATATAGAGCAATTACAAACAAACATAGATACACGTCAGGAAGTTATTAAGCAACGACTGCAATCTATGCAAGAAAAACCTCGCACAAATATCATTACGGAAGTATTAACAAATTCTGCAAACATTGCTGATCTTGTTGATAATATGTACTCTGTCAGTTTAATTTTAAACAACGATACTGATATTGTGAAAAAACAAACAACTGACCAAGATGCTGTGACGAAAGAAAAAGAGGCTGTTGAGAAAAAAGAGCAACAACTGAAAGAATCCGAGCAAAAATTAGAACAAAAACAACAAGAATTACAAAATAACCAACAACAGCAACAAACTTTTATTAGCGATCTACATACGAAAGTGGCAAAAGTAGATTCAGAGATTGAAGGATTAGAAGAATCTAAAGGCATTTTAGAAAATCAGCGTCAAGCTGTTCAAAAGGCAATTGAAGAAGAAAAGCGCGCAGAAGAAGCTCGTAAAGCTGAGGAAGCTCGCAAGGCGGAAGCAGCTCGTAAACAAGCTGCTTCATCTGCTCAAACAGCTCAAGCGGCCCCAACACCACACGATACAAACATCGGAGGATTTATTAAACCAGCAGCTGGATCAAAAACTTCTGGTTTTGGCGTGCGCTCTATAGATAACCATAAAGGAATCGATATCGCTGCTTCAGGAACTGTTCCAATTATTGCCGCTGCAGATGGCGTTGTTATTCGCTCAGAATTATCATCTAGTTACGGAAATGTTGTGTACTTATCTCACCGTATTAATGGAAAAACATATACAACAGTATATGCTCATATGAGTAGCCGTTCTGTATCGAATGGACAAACTGTAAAACAAGGAACTCAACTTGGATTTATGGGGAATACCGGCCAATCATACGGACAACATTTACACTTTGAACTTCATCTTGGAGAATGGAATGTCGGTAAGACAAACGCAGTTGATCCATCTCCTTATATCGGATTATAAAAAAACTCGGTGCATACCGAGTTTTTTTATTTCCCCTTCACACACTATAGGCATTCCACATAGACTACAACTAAATGCCTATAGTTTACGGGGTGAGTTATATGAATACACAATTACAACAAGAAATACAAGAAGCTAGAGAGACTTTTATTGGCCGGATATTTACATTTGGCGGCTCAGTTTTATTTTTAATCGGATCATTCCTCGCAGTCGTCACAGCCTATAAAGCATATAATCGTTTATTAAATACACCTACAACATAATAAAAAGACGGAGATTTCTCCGTCTTTTTATTATGCAAACATTTTAAATACGCCTATCGCATTTAAAAATACAATAATTACAGTTACTGGAATAACATAACGAAGTAAGAAGAACCAAATATTAAATAATGTTTTCCCTTTCGTTTCCGTAACTTCTAATTCTTTCATTAACATTTCTTTACTCATTTTATTTGGTACAAATAACGAAATAGCTAGTACCCCTAATGGCAGCAATACGTTACTTACTGAGAAGTCGACTAAGTCAAAGAATGTTTTCCCAAATATTTTCACATCACTCATAATTCCAAACGATAGAGCTGACGGAATTCCAACTGCAAAAATAAGAATACCAATTAATAACGATGCTGACGGACGCTTTTTCTCGTTATCTTTCGCAACAGATGCTACTACAATTTCAAGCATGGAAATCGCAGATGTTAACGTTGCAAAGAAGAATAACACCAAAAACATAATGAAGAAAAATTGTCCAAATGGTATTTTCGCAAATACTGCTGGAAGGACGATAAATAGTAACCCCGGTCCTTCAGTCGGCTTAACACCTAATGCGAAAATCGCCGGAAAAATCGCTAATCCTGCAAGTACTGTAATAAAAACAGTTAAACTTACAATAGATGTTGCTGATTTCGCTAAATGTTCTTCTTTCTTCAAATAGGAACTATACGTAACCATTACTGAGGCCCCTACTGTTAGCGAGAAGAACGATTGTCCCATCGCATATAAAATTGTATCTGCTGTCAGCTTTGAAAAATCTGGTTTCAAGAAGAACTCTACTCCTGCAAAAGCACCATCCAGTGTTAATGCACGAACAATGATCGCAATAAACAAAATAAATAATAGCGGCATCATGTACTTACTTGCTTTTTCTATCCCTTTCTCTACACCTTTACTTACAACAAAAATCGTACAAAGCATAAAGACAAATTGCGCTCCAATCGCGCTTACTGGATTTGAAATCGTTTCACCAAACAATTTCCCATAATCAACAACACCATTCCAGAAGCTTCCTGTCACACTATAATATAAGTATAGTAAAATCCATCCACCTACAACACTATAAAAAGATAGTACACTAAAACAAGTAACAACTCCCATACGACCAATCCAAGGATATAACTTGCTATTTGGCACTAATACTTTATACGCAGTAACTGCCTCTTTTTGTGTACTACGTCCAATAACAAATTCAGCTATAAGAAGCGGCATACCTATAAATAAAGTTAATAGTAAAAATACAAGGAAGAATGCGCCTCCCCCGCCATTACCTGCAACATACGGAAATTTCCATATTGCACCAAGACCTACTGCGGCTCCGGCTGCTGCGAGTACAAAGCCTATTTTCGACGTCCATTGCTGTGTTTCTTTCATCATAAATTCTCCTTTTCTGAATATTTAAACTTTTGTTAATTATACACTTTCATTTCATACTCGCACACCTCCTTTAGAAAATAAAAAAGTCCCCTACACGCAAATATGCATGTAGAGGACGATATATGTAATGTTAATACCGTGGTACCACCTCAATTGGATTGATAAACCCCACTTGTTCAAGTACAGGAAAAACTCCGATACTCTATCCTTTTAACGGCGGAACCCGGGCTGCCTACTACAATGTTCAACATACCTCTCGCAAGCCCATTCTGTATATTTTATCGTACCGGGCTCACACCTTACCCCAGCTCTCTGAACGTATCAAATATACATACTCTTCTTGCTCATCGATTTCATCTATTGAAGTTACTTGTGATTATAAATTATATTTTTATAGTTGTAAAGTACAATTTATTTATTATCCTATATGAACTCTTCTCTCTAATTCTTGTAAGAACAATTCTCTTTTTTGTTCATTTTGAACATATATCGACTTCAATACCTCTTGCAACAATATATTTCTCTCTCTTTTCTCTATTTGTAATTCTTTCACCTTTATTCTAACTTCGTATAAAAAATCAAGATACGATTCATACGTCTCATCATATTTATTTGCGATATCATCTCGAATTTTTTTTGCAAGTTTCGGACTCGCTCCTCCAGTAGAAACAGCTATATTAAGTAGCCCACGATGAAACGCCGCCGGAAAATGAACATTTCCACTTTCCGGATTCGTAATAACATTTACCAGCTGATTTTCTGCCGTATCTTCAGCAACCTTTTCATTCAATACGGCATCACTACTCGCTGCTACAACTAAAAAAGCACCATTAATATCACTTTTTTCATACTCCCTTTGATACCAACGAATTTTCTTTTCTTCTACAAGTTTCACTAAATTTGCATCCAATTCAGGACTTACCACAACTATATCTGCACCTTGTTTGAGTAAAGGAATAATTTTGAATCCCGCGACTTTCCCTCCACCAATGACAACAACACGTTTCTTCTCAACTCGCACTGTAAGTGGATACATATTGATCTCCCTTCAATAATTTCTTCGTTTTCTGAATTAACATATACTGAAACGCTTCATTCTTCCCTAAATATGGACTTATTTTTATCTCATCTAGCTCATATTGGCGTACTTCTTTTTCAATATGCTTCATAAGCAAACCTGTAAATAACAAGTAAGGCAGTACAACGATATTCTTTTCTTTTCGTTCTACAACTTCCTTTAACTTCTCCTCAAATTTTGGCTCTGCAGCTGCTAAATAACAAACTTCTACTTTCTTAATCTTCTCTTCCATTTGAAATAAAGAAGCGATCCAGTTTATATCTCTTAATACTTCAGGATCGCTACTCCCTCTTGCAACGAGAAGCAACGTGACTTCATTCTTATCTTCCTGTTCAATACCACTTCCGCTATACACCGATTTAACAAGTGTTTCTGATACACCAAACGGATTACCATATGTCACTTTAACATTCAAAAATTGATTAGTTAACTTTTCCAATTCAAACGGGATATCTTTTTTCACATGACCTGCCGCTAATAAAAAAACTGGAATAACAATAATCTCTGTAGCACCACGCTTCACACATGTACGGAACCCTTCATCAATAGTTGGACTCGCTAACTCTAAAAAACAAATTTCTTGAATACTTGCCTCTACACGGTTCATACATGACGTAATAAATGCAACCGCTTCTTCTTTCGCTGCTTTCAAGCGACTTCCATGACATATATATAAGATGGCTTTCATTTTATAACACTCCACTTACTTGATACGTACTTTCTGTCTGTTTCTCAAACCAATGGATTTTTTCTCTAAAACGGACGACTTCTCCAATTACAATCATGCTTGGATTTTGAATTTGTTCTTTTTTCGCAACATCTACAATTGTTCCTAACGTCCCAACAACTGTGCGCTGCATAGATGTCGTTCCCCGCTCAATAATAGCAGCAGGCGTACTTTTATCTTTTCCATGCTTTATCAGTTGTTCACATATGTAGGGTAAATTGCTAACTCCCATATATACAGCTAAAGTCTCTACACCTTTCGCTAAATTTTCCCACTTCACTTCCTCTGCAGCATCTTCTTTCCTATGCCCTGTCACAATAGCAAAGCTTGCACTTGCATCACGATGTGTCACTGGAATGCCTGCATAAGCAGGAGCAGCTATTCCAGCTGAAATACCAGGAACAATTTCAAACGGTACACCTTGCTTTGCTAACGCTTCAGCTTCTTCTCCTCCTCTACCAAATACAAATGGATCCCCACCTTTTAGCCTCGTTACAACTTTTCCTTTTTTCGCATATTTAATAAGAAACGTGTTAATTGTCTCTTGCTTCATCGTGTGATAATTTGGTAGTTTTCCGCAATAAATTAAATCCGCTTCAGGCTTTGCATAAGAAAGCAATTCTTTATTTACGAGACGGTCGTATAAAATAACATCTGCTTTCTCAATACATTTCAATCCTTTTACAGTAATTAAATCTGAATCTCCAGGGCCCGCTCCAACGATATATACTTTTCCCATCATCTCTCCTCATTTCTACTATTAAAGTGAAACTTCCATCCTTATATATGAATGGAAGTTTTCATTTCTTCATATTTCAATGTTCCTTACTCATGAATAACAAAGGCCGCGCTTTTTCGAATCTTCTTTTTTTCAAATAAAGCAATCTCCTTTACTTCTGGTAACGGTAAAAAATGTTTTTCAAGCTCAATCTCCACCATCTTAAATGCCTGTTCTTCACTTTCAGCAACAACAACAATTGAAACAATGCTATCCACTAATACCGCTTCAAATCGATATAAATCCATATTGCCCCTCCTAAGACGCTATTACTTCTTCTAACACGTTATTTAACGCTATTTGTAATGTCTCTACACCAACACGGCCTACAAAATCATAAAACGTTTCAGCCGGTAATTTATTTTCTTTGAAGTAACTTATAAATGATGCGAGTACATCAGGTAGATCCTCTCCATCTATTTTCCCTTTTAACTTTTGATTATAAGCACCACCATTTAACAACGTTCCACCTACATATATTTCAAATGCTTCAACAATTCCTTTTTCCTTCGTTTTCATTTTTACACCTTGTAATCCAATGTCAGCAATTTGACGTTGACCACATGAATTCGGGCATCCTACCATATGAATACGAATCGGAACATCGAGTGCAATTTGTGTATCTAAGTATTCGGCAATTTTTCGTAATCTTTCTTTCGTTTCTACTAAAGCAAGATTGCAATATTCAATACCAGTACAGGAAACCGCGTGACCAATAAACGATTTCGGATTTGCTGATATTGCTTCAAACAACGGCTCATTTAGCAAGCCAGTTATATTTTCTGGCGGAACATTCGGAATAATGAAGTTTTGCGAATTACATGTACGAATTTGTCCATTTCCATATTGTTGTGCAATTCTTGCAATCTCAAACATTTCTTCTGCATGTAGGCGTCCTACCGGCACATTAAAACCTACATATTTTAGTCCCTCTTGTTTTTGGTCTTGGACACCATAAAAGTATCCCGCATTCCAGCCTTTGAGAGCACTTTCTCCTTTACTTTGTAATGGTCCTGTATATTCTATTAGTTTCTCTTTAAACTTCTCTGCTCCCCAGTCTGCAACAAGAAATTTCAAACGAGCTAAATGACGTTTTTCACGATATCCAAAATCACGGAATATCGTAGCAATCGCAATTGCTACCGCCTTCACTTCTTCTGGTAAAACGAATACATCTAATTCATCAGCTAAATATGGACGGGCTGATAACCCACCGCCTACTTTTATATGAAAACCAACTTTTTTCTCACCATCTATCTCTTTCGTTGCAGGTGTAAATGCAACACAGTTAATCTCTGCGTTTGCTGAATTATAAATGTTAGAACTAATAGACATTTTAAATTTACGTGGTAAGTTAGAAAATTCTTCATTATGTTGGAAATAATCATATACCTCTTTCACAATGCCAGTTGTATCAAATAGTTCATTTGCATCAATGCCAGCAAGTGGATTCCCTGTAATATTACGCGTTATATCACCACACGCCCCAGCTGAAGATAACCCAACTCTTGCTAATCTTTTAAAAATATCTGGAATTTGATGAATTTCTAACCAATGAAACTGAATTGCCTGTCTTGTCGTAATATCTATTACGTCACGTCCATAATCCTCAGCGATAGAAGCAAGCACTTCTGCCTGTGCATTCGTAATAATCCCAGAAGGAATATTTACACGCATCATAAAATAACCAGCTTCTTTCGGTCTTTGTAAATACAACCCTGCCCATTTGAATGCGTCCCACTCTTCTTTCGGAATAGATTCGAAGCCATTCTCTGCATAGTAAGGAATATCATTAAAGATTTCCAATCCATCTTTTTTTAATTTATTTTTCTCAGTTTGATTTAATTTTTCATTGTTAGCCCATACTTTTTCATAACTCATTTTTTATCCCCCTATATAAAACTACGCTCTTGTAAGTACTTCACGATTTGTTCTGCACATTCTTCAATAGAATACTTGTGCGTTTGTACAATTAATTCCGCTTTCTCTGGTTCCTCATACGGTGAATCGATACCTGTAAAGTCTTTAATATCACCTTTTCTTGCTTTTTTATAAAGCCCTTTCGGATCACGTTTCTCACACTCTTCAATTGGACATTTTACAAACACTTCTATAAATTCATCTGCAGCTAATAGATCTCTAACTTGTTTTCGGTCTACTCGAAACGGTGAAATAAACGCTGTAAGAACAACAGTCCCTTGATCTACAAATAACTTCGCCACTTCGCCAATCCGTCTTATATTTTCCATACGATCACTTTCAGAAAAGCCTAAGTCTTTATTTAAACCGTGGCGTATATTATCTCCATCTAGTACATAGTTTCCAATATTCTTTTCAAATAGTTTACGAGCAACCGCGTTTGCTACTGTAGATTTACCCGACGCTGATAAACCAGTAAACCAAATGACAAAACTATGATGCCCATTCTTCACTCTTCTCTCATCTTTTGAAACAGAAGCTGTATGCCAAGTAATATTCGTATCCATTTCATTCTCTCCCTATTCTGTTACTACTTCTTTTTTCAAACCTTTAATTAGTACCTCTACTACCTCTTTACGACTAAATGTACTTGGCGGAACCTCACCGTTTCTTAATAGTTCTCTTACTTTCGTACCCGATAAGATGACATGATCTTCTTTTCCATGCGGGCATGTTTTCGTCGAAGCCATCGCTTCACATTTCGTACAGTAAAAACTATGTTCAAAAAATAATGGCGTAATCCCTAACTCCTCCACTGTAAAGTTTGTAAAAATTTCTTGCGCTTCATAAGTACCATAATAATCTCCTACCCCAGCATGATCGCGCCCTACGATAAAGTGGGTGCATCCAAAATTCTTTCTGACTAACGCATGGAATATCGCTTCCCTCGGTCCTGCGTAACGCATTGCTGCAGGAAATACACTTAAAAAGACACGATCTTTCGGATAGTAGTTTTGAAGTAATACTTCATAACTTTCCATTCTTACATCAGCAGGAATATCATCCGACTTCGTTTCCCCAACGAGCGGATTTAAAAAGAGGCCATCTACAATTTCAAGAGCAGATTTTTGAATATATTCATGGGCACGATGTACCGGATTTCTCGTTTGGAATCCAACTACTGTTTTCCAACCACGTTTTTTAAATTCTTCTCTCGTTTCAATTGGATCTAAATGATAAGAAGGAAACAGATTATTTTCAAAACGTTTCGTAAGAACAATAGCTCCTCCGATGTAAACGTTCGGTCTTTCGTATAATTTTTTCACTCCAGGATGAGCCTCATCCGTCGTTTTATACACTAGTAACGCTTCTTTTTCCTTATCAGGCACAAAAATATCTTCTATTTGAATAACACCATATACATTTCCACCGTTAACAAGTTTTACTTCCTCTCCAACTTTTAGCGTCTCTGCTACTTCTTCTGTTACTGGTAATGTAATTGGTATACTCCAAACGCTCCCATTAGCTAAACGAAGCGTTTCTACAACCGAATCATAATCTTTCTTTCCTAAAAAACCAGTAAGCGGGCTATATCCTCCTGTCGCTAATAGTTCTAAATCACTTAACGCAATGTTATCTAGCCCAATTTCTTTTTTAATTTGTGATACGTCGTATGTCTCGTCTATTCGATTTATTAATTCGTTTCTTGTACTCATTTTCTATACCCTCTCTTAGCTTTATTTTCAAATTCATCTTATTGGTAATGAAGACCACATTCAGTTTTCACTTTCCCAGCCCATCTACCATCTCTCGAATCGCCACCCTCTCCTACAGGCAACGTACACTTCTCACACCCAATACTTGGATATCCAATGTCATGTAATGGGTTATAAGGCAAGCTATGTTTGTATACATATCTCCATACTTCTTTCCACGTCCAATGAATGAGCGGACAAACTTTAATAGATTGAAAGCGATGATCTAGATTTATAAACTTTGTATGCTTACGGGTTTCTGATTGTTCCCTTCTCAATCCCGATATCCACGCTTTTTCATTCGCTAATGATGCTTCTAAAGGTAAAATTTTTCTAATCTTACAACAGAGATTGGGATTGCTTTCCCATAGCTTGTCACCATGCGCTTTGGCTTGTTCATCAAGTGTAAGTTCTGGCTGTTTTTCTATAATATTCAATAAAGGAAATCGTTCCCGCACTTTTTGAATTAATTCATACGTTTCTTGAAAATGTACGTTTGTATCCAAAAATACAACTTTAGCAGATGGATTTACTTGGTTAATAAGATGCAGCAGTACCATCCCTTCCACTCCGAAGCTACATGCGTATACAATTTCACTTTTATATTCTTTATAAGCCCAACTTAATACAGATAATGCGCCTTTCGTTTCATCTACTTCTGAAAATGAAACATCATTTTCTTCCCACGTTTCATACGTCAACATGTTTTTTCCCCCTGTAAAAGCAAAAAGACGGTTTTAACCTAATAAAATAGGTTAAAACCGCCTCTAGTTTTTCTAGTCAGCGCTTTTTACTTTAAACGTACTTTTTCACTTTTCTCTAATTGAATGACTTTTCCATCTTGCACAACAATTGTAATTGAACCATATTTCATATCAGCAAGCATCGCTTCAATTTTCTCAGATACTTCCTCAAAATGTTCCCGTACGCTCACGCGAACAGCCCCCCTTTTTATTCATAAAAAAAATCTTTCCCATTTCGAAAAGACTGTTCGGTAATATATTTTACCTTATCTTTCAAAATGGATTCCATTTTGCTGGATTTAGCACCTTGCTTTCTATAAGCAGGTTGCCGAGCTTCGCCGGGCCAGTTCCCTCCGCTTCTCTTGATAAGCTTTGTATTTGTATTTTATCACAATTCTGATTTTTTTCAATCCTAGTTTTCCGATATATTTTAATTATTTTATTTTATAAAAAAGGAATTGCCCATCCGAACAACTCCTTTTTCCTCATTTAAACAAGTTCTTTTATACGTATGCGATCGTTCCTAATAATATTTTCATATGTTTCGCGCTCTACAACAATTTGTGATGTACCACCTTTCGCGAAGACGACAGCTGGTCTACGAATCCGATTATAATTATTCGCCATTGAGTACCCGTATGCCCCTGTACAGGAAATTGCTAGTAAATCCGCAGAAGCAACTTTCGGTAGAGTAATATCCCAAATTAACATATCCCCACTCTCACAGCACTTCCCTGCAATCGAAACAACTTCCTCGTTCTCATCATTCCCTCGATTCGCTAACATTGCTTCATAACGAGCGTTATATAAAGCAGGTCTTAAATTATCAGTCATCCCACCATCCACTGATACATATTTCCGAATACCAGGAATGTCTTTCACAGATCCGACTGTATAAAGTGTCGTTCCAGCATCACCTACAATACTACGGCCTGGTTCAACCCATATTTCTGGCAATGGATAATTACATAACGTAAATTGTTCTCTCACCGCACTTGTTACAGCTCGCACATACGTCTCAAGAGTTAATGGTGTATCGGACTCTGTGTAGCGTATTCCGAATCCTCCCCCTACATTTAGCACTTTTACTACATAGTTTGTTCGCTCTCTCACTGCTTCTAAAAATTGACGAAGAACTTCAATTGCTCGCACAAAGCCAGCCGTTTCAAATATTTGTGATCCGATATGTGAATGAATTCCTAACACGTTATAATTTGATTTTTGTAAAGCACGATCAATTGCCTGCATCGCTTGACCATTTGACACGCCAAATCCAAATTTTGAATCATCTTGACCTGTTGTAATATATTCATGTGTGTGCGCCTCTACTCCGGGCGTTACACGAATTAATATGTTCACAAATTTCCCATGTTGCACTGCTAAATCATGCAAAATTTCTAATTCTAAAAAATTATCTACGACAAAACAACCAATATTTGCCTGAAGAGCCATCACAATTTCTTCATCTGTTTTATTATTGCCGTGAAAATGAATGCGCGATGCCGGAAATCCTGCTTGAAGCGCAGTATATAATTCTCCTCCAGAAACAACATCTAATGACATATTCTCTTCACGAGCTACTCGGCACATCTCCATGCACAAGAACGCCTTGCTTGCATATGCTACTTGATAAGAGAAACCACTTTCTTTAAAAGCACGATGAAACGCGCGGCACTTTCCTCGAATTGACTCTTCATCGTATACATAAAGTGGTGTTCCGTATTGTTTTGCTAGCTGCGTCGTATCGCACCCTCCAATTTCTAAGTGTCCTTGCCCATTGATTCGGCTTGTGCCGTGTAAATACATTTGAATTCCTCCCTTATTTCCTCTAAAACTCATAACCCCAATCTTCTATTCATTGCAGCACGCTTTTAGATAGACAAAAAACGCGCGGAACAATGTTCACACGCGTTTCTTATTAGGAAAAATATATATTGAAAAAATAAACGAGTTGTTATCTCCTCAAAATAAGAAACCGCATCAACATCTCCAAATAGCTCTCCATAAAATAAATCTTATGACAGTACTACATTTATTCAATGCAGTCCCAATATATGAATAAGATGGTTATTCTTATATTTCGGCAATAGTCCCTTTCAACCTATGATCACAGATTCCATTAAATCTCCCATAGCTTACTCTTTCCTATCGCGGCCTCTACCTTTGAGAGTAGATGAGGTAAGTCTATTTAATTTTCAAACATCTAATTGTTGCTATTAACAATACCAAAGGATCATTTTATTTGTCAAACAATTTTTTATATTGCTTTTTTACAGTTTAGTTTCGTATCATTTGGTAAGCGCTTTACTGAAACCTTTGTCACTTCCCATTCGCCTTCTTCGTTATTAAATGTAATCGTTACCTTCTCAAAGGGTGGCGCAATTTTCCCGGCAACACGTTCATACTTTGTCACTTCAATACTTGCTTGAAATAAATATGTACCACTATACACTTTTTTTAAACTAATAATTTTAGGACATTGATAAGGCTTCAAGCTCCCATATTGTTTTTCAATTGCTTTATTTATTTTCGGGAATAACACAGAATAAAGGGCATCTTCCATAAGAGGTGCATCATATTGAGCTACCGACACACTTGGTGAAGCAAAAAGTATAACACTACTGCATACTATAAAATATAATAATTTTCGCATTATAACCTCCGTATTGTTACACGATTCTTTCCGCGCACGATAATAATCATACATAGAAACTCCATTTTATTGTCTCCTACTGCCCTTTTTCTACTCAATTGTTATAAAAAAGTCCACAACTCTCTTTTATTTTCGTATAATGATACTCATAGTATAATAAACATAATAATAAAGGACTGTTCGTATATATAAAATGAGGCGCTAATCAAATAGGCCCACAAGAACCGTCATGCTTTTTAGGAGAGGAGTATATTATGCTACAACGTCTGTTTCCAAAACTGCGATTCGCACTCGTTGCAGTCGTTTTATTATGGATAAAAACATATATTGTGTACAAGCTAGCTTTTGATATTAAAATTGATAATTTCTTTGAAGAATTTATGCTTTTTATTAATCCATTAGCTGCGTTACTTTTATTTTTCGGTTTTGCTTTATTTGCATCTAAACACCGAAACCGCATTATAGTTGGAATTAGTTTTATACTATCATTCATTTTATTTGGAAATGCAATGTTTTATGGATTTTATAACGATTTCGTTACGTTCCCAGTATTATTTCAAACAAATAATATGGCTGATTTAGGGACGAGTATAAAAGAACTCTTTACGTATAAAACATTACTGTTATTCGCAGATGCGATCATCTTAATGTTTCTTTCGCGTAAATTCCCAGCATTTTGCGACAAGACGCCGCTTTCTCGCTCTGAGAAGAGAACTTTCTTTAGCGGTGTAACTGCTCTATTAGCACTACAAATTGTTGTTTCCGTTATTTATAAACCACAAATGTTCTCGCGCTCGTTTGACCGTCAAACTGTCGTGAAAAATTTAGGTTTATACACATATCATTTATTTGATATTACACTTCAATCTAAATCTTCAGCTGAACGTGTATTTGCAAGTGGGGACGGGTTCTCTGAAATTAAAAACTATACAGACTCAAAAGATAAGCAAGTTGATAAGAACTTATTTGGAGCTGCAAAAGGTAAAAATGTAATTTTAATTTCAATGGAATCTACACAAAGTTTTGTTATTAATAAAAAAATAAATGGAAAAGAAATTACTCCATTTTTAAATGAATTTATTAAAGATAGTTTTTATTTCGATAACTTCTATCATCAAACAGGGCAAGGTAAAACTTCTGATGCTGAATTTATCGTTGAAAATTCACTTTATCCGTTAGACCGCGGTTCTGTATTCTTTACTCATGCAACAAATGAATATACAGCTACACCAGAACAATTAAAGAAATACGGATATTCTTCTGCTGTCTTCCATTCAAACGATAAAACGTTTTGGAATCGTGATGTAATGTATCCTGCACTTGGATATGATCGTTACTTTAATTTAAATGATTACGTAGGCACAGAACAAATGTCTGTCGGTTGGGGGTTAAAAGATAAAGAGTTCTTTGAACAATCTATTCCAAAGCTAAAATCTTTACCACAGCCGTTCTATACAAAATTCATTACTTTAACAAACCATTTTCCATTTCTTCTAAATCCAGAAGATCAATATGTTGATGAGTTTAATTCAGAAAGTGGTGTTGTAAACCGTTACTTCCCAACTGTTCGTTACACGGATGAAGCTCTTAAACAATTTATTAAACAATTAAAAGAAGAAGGACTGTATGATAATTCCGTAATTGTCATTTATGGAGATCATTACGGTATTTCTGAAAACCATAACGCAGCTATGGCTCAGTTCCTTGGGAAAGACGCTATTACACCGTTTGATTCTATGCAATTACAACGCGTCCCTCTCATCATTCACGTGCCTGGTCAAGAAGGAAAAGTCATTTCTAAAGTGTCTGGTCAAATTGATATTAAACCAACGCTACTTCATTTACTTGGTATTAAAACAAATCAATCAGTTGAATTTGGAACTGACCTATTTATTAAAGAAAAAGACCCTCTTATGGTAATGCGTGATGGTAGCTTCGTTTCGGGAGATTATGTGTATACAAAAAACATGTGCTATAAACGAAACACAGGTGAAGAAGCAGACATCTCATTATGTCAACCGAATATTGAAAAAGCAAAAACGGAATTGAAACTTTCCGACAAACTCATTTATGGAGATTTGTTACGTTTCGATCCTAACAACCGGTATAAAACTGGAACTATGACAACGAAATTTGAATAATACACGAAGCAACTTGATAAAAGTTGCTTCTTTTTTCACTTATTTTTCAAATCATTCTGCTATGAAATCTTTCACAAATTGGGAATTTCTTTCGTATGAGGAAGAAATTTATGGTATGATAAAATAAGTAAACTTTCATACACTAATTAAGAATTTATTACAGAAAGCAAGGGATCAGATTTTGTATAGAGCAGCTATTCCAAACTTATTTACGCTCGGAAATTTATATAGTGGATTCTTGTCAATCGGCTATGCATCTTTAGGATATTATAAATCAGCTGCTATTTTAGTACTTATCGGGATGATGTTAGATAGTCTTGATGGGCGTGTTGCTCGTTTATTACGTGTTGATTCACAAATGGGAAAAGAACTTGACTCGCTTGCGGATGTCGTAACATTTGGTGCAGCACCTGCTGTTCTTATGTATTACACATCTTTCTCTAATTATGGAATCATCGGACTATACATAGCGGGGCTATTCCCTCTTTTCGGAGCATATCGTTTAGCACGATTTAATGTAACACCATCTTCTACTTCAATGAAATACTTCACTGGGGTACCGATTACAGCAGCGGGAGGGCTTGTTGCTTTCTTAACATTATTTTCACATACCATTCCAAAAATCGTTCTTATTACAGTATTTGTAACGTTCGCATTTTTAATGGTGAGCCGCATTCGTATCCCAAGTTTAAAAGATGTACCAATTCCACGATATAGCATCATTATTACACTATTTTTAGTGGGCATCATTATCACAATGTACCAAACAGGATTCGGTAATTTTTCTGTTTTCTTATTCATTGCTATTCCACTATATATTTTGTACATGCTATCTCAATTCCTTAGACAAAGACCATCAAAAAGAGCAAATAAAGAAAAATAAAAAGAAACCTTCCGATTCCGGAAGGTTTCTTTTTATTTTGTAACGAATACTTTTTGATTGACAGGTGTTATAGGTTCTTCGCCATTTAACACAGCTAAAATATTTCTTACCGCCGTTTCGGCCATCGCATCACGCGTTTCGAATGTTGCATTTCCTACGTGAGGAGCAAGTACCACATTCTTTAATCCTTTTAGCTCTTCAGTAATTTTTGGCTCAAATTCAAACACGTCAAGAGCTGCCCCTTCAATTTCATTCGTTTTTAAAGCATGAGCAAGTGCCGCTTCATGCATAATTGGTCCACGTGAAGCATTTATAATATACGCTGTTTTCTTCATCATTTTGAACTGTTCCTCATCAATCATATGATGCAATTTCGGATTATACGCACAGTTAATTGTAATAAAGTCTGCTGTTTGTAATAATTCTTCCAATGTTACATATGTTGCTTCCAGTTCACTTTCAGCTTCAGGCTTTCGATTTGGTCCTGTATATAAAACATTCATTCCAAACGCTTTTGCACGCTTCGCAACTGCCTTTCCGATTTCTCCAAGACCGATAATTCCAATTGTCTTACCATGTACTTCGCGGCCTAAGAAAAATAACGGTGCCCATCCATTAAATCCAGTTGTACGACATAGCGTATCACCTTCAGGGATTCTACGTGCAGCTGCCAAAAGAAGTGCGAATGTTAATTCTGCTGTCGCTTCCGTTGATACTTTCGGTGTATTCGTTACGGCAATCCCTTTTTCTCCAGCATACGAGTAATCAATATTATCGTAACCAGCACCGTAGTTTGCAACAATCTTCAAATTAGGTGCCGCATCAATCACTTCTTTTGTCACCTTTGTAGAAAGTAGGCTTAACAATGCATCTTTGTCTTTTACACGCTCTGTTAATTCATCTAAAGAAATTAACTCCTCTTTATCGTACATTTCTACATTATGATCCTTTAATAGTTCTAATCCGATTGCTGGAATTTTCCCTGCTACTAATATTTTTGCCACTACTAACACCTCTTCTATAGAAAATAAGATCTCTCTTATCTTTCATTGTAAGAAATCCACATATAAAAACCAAGGAATTTGATTATAGTTTTGAAAATCGACACTTTTCCACAAAAAAGAGGAGATGCAAGTCTCCCCCTCTTCTTATTCTTTTTCTTGCGATTGTTTTCCAAGCTTCACATCGATCGTTCCTTCTGCAACTGTATCACTAATTTGTTCCTCAATAACGGATTGAGATGTAGCATTCGTTTCAGAAGTATACGCTTGTTGCTGTGCATCTTGTGCATTTCGTTTATTTTGTTGTTTCACCATTTCTTTACCCTCCTTTTTATTCTTTCTTATTTTGAACAAAAAGATGGGTTTTCATGAAAAAATCGTGATCATTTTGAAATTGTTACTTCTTCTAGTAATCTCATCGTTCGGACTCGTTTCGTAAATGTAGCTAAGTGAGCAATATCATGATTACGTAACGTCTTTATATTCTCTTCCACATATTTTCCTAAATCATTCGGATAATGAGCATCTGAAGAGAGTGTAATCGGAACTTCGTGTTTAGCTAATACTTGTAAATATAGCGGACTCGGACACATTTCGCGCACAGGATAGCGATAGTACAATCCCGCATTTATTTCCGTTGCTGTATTTGTTTCTACTAATGCACGCGCAATTTTCTTATAATAAGAAAGTTGTTCATTCTCATCTAACCGATAATTAAATACTTTTATGTTGTCAAGATGAGCAATAATATCAAATAACTCAGAACGAACTGCGCACTCAACCGTTTTGAAAAACGTATCATATAAAGCATATAAGTCATGTTCCTTAAAATATTCTTTCGTATCTGGATTATCAAATCCCCAGCCATTTAAAAAATGAACAGAACCAATTACATAATCAAAATCTCCTAATGCGAGTAAAGATTGTAATTGTTGTTCACCACCAATAAAATAATCTGCTTCAATTCCAAGTTTAAGCGTAACACCTCTTTTACTCCACCGTTCTTTCGCCTCTTCAATTGCCTTTGTAAAATCATGTAGTGAAGCTACCCTTACTTGTTCTAACCATTCCTTTTGTAAACGTCCAAGCCCCGAATCACTAATATCAACATATTTTTCATAGTATTCTTTCGCTTCATAAAAACGATATAAATGATCGACAATACCAACTTCTTTTATCCCTTTTCGCAAAGCTTCTTCTAAATATAAATCAATCCATTTCGTTGTAAATGGTCCTTCATTCACACGTCTTTGCAGGCGTTCTTGTGTTTTCACAAGCCATTCCATAGAATGTTTTTCTTCTTTTAGCGGTTCATAATGTTGTAATGATTCATTTATTTTAGCTAGCCATCCTATTGAATATGGCCCTTCTTCTAAATGAATGTGATAATCCACCTTCATACATATTCCCCCTATAATGTATCTATTTCTCTTCTGTCCCCTATTCTCGAAAGCTTCCCATTTCTTTCTGTCACTTCCTCTATAATATCTTCTAATGATATATTTTTTTCGGCTAATAACACGAAGCAGTGATACAATACATCAACCATTTCTTTCACTAGCTCTTCGTTATCATTATTTTTGGATGCAATAATTACTTCAGAACATTCCTCACCAATTTTCTTTAAAATTTTATCTTCTCCTTTTGAAAACAAGTAATTTGTATATGATTCAGGAAGTGGGTTTCTCTTTCGTTCTTCAATTGTTTCAAATAGTAATGTAAAGGCGTTTTTCATATGTATCCCCCTATATAATTTTGTAATGAAAACATGTTTTTTCTCCCGTATGACATGCAGGTCCTACTTGCTTTACGACAACAACGATTGAATCTTGATCACAGTCTAAATAAAGAGATTGCACATGTTGGACATTACCTGATGTTTCTCCTTTATTCCATAACGACCTTCTTGAACGAGAATAAAACCATGTTCTTTTCGTTTCTATTGTTTTTTCATATGCTTCTTCATTCATATAAGCTAGCATTAAAACTTCTTTTGTATCTTCTTCAATTACAACTGCTGGTAATAGTCCTTTTGAAAAGTTAGGTTTCATAGCCGCACCTCAACGTTTGCATTTCTTAACTTTTTCTTTACGTCCCCTATTGTCGCCTCACCGTAATGAAAGATTGATGCCGCTAATGCTGCATCAACTGTTGTCTTTTGAAACACTTCTATAATGTGATCAGCATGACCACATCCACCTGACGCGATGACAGGTACGGAAACACTTTTTGAAATTTCTTCTGTTAAACGAAGGTCATATCCGTTTTTCGTTCCGTCTGCATCCATACTCGTTAATAAAATTTCGCCTGCGCCTAGCTCTGTAACGCGCTTTGCCCACCTGATTGCATCCATTCCCGTATCAACTCTCCCGCCGTTCACATATACATTCCACTTATCTTCTGCTACTTTTCTAGCATCAATTGCGACGACGATACATTGTGAACCAAAATGCTGTGCCCCTTCTTCGATTAATTTTGGATTTCGCAATGCTGCTGAGTTAATTGAAACTTTATCTGCTCCAGCTCTTAGTAAATTGTACATATCTTTCACACTTGAAATTCCTCCGCCAACTGTAAGAGGAATAAATACTTTTGAAGCCGTTTTTTCTACAACATCTATAATTGTTTTTCGTCCTTCATACGTTGCCGTAATATCTAAAAATACTATTTCATCTGCTCCCGCATCATTATATAAAGCTGCTATTTCAACAGGATCCCCGACATCTTGTAACCCTATAAAATTTACCCCCTTTACGACTCGCCCTTCTTTCACATCTAGACATGGAATAATGCGTTTTGCTAACATAACTTTGTTACCTCTAGCACTTCTTCTAAATCAATCGTTTTCTCGTAAAGAGCCTTACCAATTATGACACCGTATATGTTCATATCATTTAACTTTTTCACATCTTGAATAGATGCAACTCCTCCAGAAGCAATAAGTCGAGTAGAAACGCTTTTTTGTAGTAACTCCAATTGTTCTATATTCGGTCCTGCAAGTGTCCCGTCTTTCGAAATGTCTGTAAATACAATCGTTTGAACACCTACATTCTCCATTTGTTTCGCTAAATCAATGTAAGAAACTTCAGATAAATCAAGCCAACCTCTCGTTGCTACGAAACCATTTTTCGCATCAATTCCGACGATGATTTTTTCTTTATATAAAAAAACTGCTTCTTCTAAAAATGTCTTATCATACAGAGCAGCTGTTCCTAAAATCACTTTATCTACCCCTACTGAAAATAACTTCTCTACCGCTACAAGTGATCGAATTCCTCCTCCAACTTGCACTGGAATACGTACTGCCTTGCAAATTCTTTCAATGACGGACAAGTTTAACGACTCACCAGCAACTGCACCATCTAAATCAACAATGTGCAACCGTTTCGCTCCAAATTTTTCAAATATAATCGCTTGCGCAACCGGATCTTCATTCATTACTGTTTCTTTACTAAATTCTCCTTGATACAGTCTAACGCATCGTCCCTTTTTTAAATCGATAGCTGGGAAGATTTCCATGATTCTACCACTCCTTTAAAATTTTTCAACATTTTCATCCCTATGTCACCACTTTTTTCAGGATGAAACTGTGCGCCATATATATTTCCTTTTGCTACAAAACCAGGTACTTTCACTCCATAATCACTTATTCCATACACAATTTCATTTGGACAATCTGCGTAATAAGAGTGGACATAATATACGAAAGAACCGTCCTCTACTCCATTCCAAAGCGCTATCTCTCCTTCTTTCTTTAACTCATTCCATCCCATATGAGGAATTTTATAAGGAACCTTTAACTTTCGAATAACGCCTGGCAATAAATTTAACCCGTTACAGTCTTGTAGTTCCTCACTTTTTTCAAATAAAAGCTGCATTCCTAGGCAAATACCTAGAAGTGGTTTTCTTGAACGCCCGATTTCTTGTAACACACGCACTAAATCTTTTTCTTCCAATACATCCATCGCTTTTGGAAATGCACCTACTCCTGGTAAAATCACTCCATCACTTCTAAAAATCTCTTCTTTATCACTCGTTACAATGTACGCTGCTCCAATATACTTTAATGCTTGTTCTACACTACGAATATTTCCCATTCCATAATCTATAATGGCAATCAATTACAACATCCCTTTCGTTGAATTTACACCAGTAATGTTAGCATTTCTTTCGACTGCTTCTCTAAGCGCTCTACCAAATGCTTTAAATAACGCTTCAATTTTGTGATGTGTATTACTTCCGTATAAAATACGAGCATGTAATGTAATATTGGCAGCATGAGCAACTGCTCTAAAAAATTCTTCTGTTAGTTCTGTATCAAAATCTCCTAGCTTTGGATTCGTTAATTCTCCTTGAAACACAATATACGAGCGGCCGCTTATATCAATTGCGACAAAACCTAAAGATTCATCCATCGGTACATAAGCAGAGCCATAACGGTTAATCCCCTCTTTATTTTGCAATGCTTCTTTCAAACAATTTCCGAGTACAATTCCAACATCTTCAACTGTATGATGCGCATCAACGAATACATCGCCTTCCGCCTCCACTTGCAAACCAAATCTTCCATGCCTTGCAAATAAAGTTAGCATATGATCAAAAAATCCCACTCCCGTTTGTACAGAAACGTTCTTTCCTTCATCAAGCTGCAAACTTAATTTTATTTTTGTTTCTGTCGTCTCACGTATTTGACTAAACTCACGCATTATTCTTCCTCCTCAAATCTTATTTGAATTGCTCTCGCATGCGCATGTAACCCTTCTTTATTGGCAAGTTCTACAATATGATGTTGGACATCTCTTAACGCGTCCTCCGTATAAGACAGGAAACTTGATTTTTTCACGAAATCATCGACTGATAACGGTGAGAAAAATCTTGCCGTTCCACTCGTCGGTAACACATGATTCGGTCCTGCTACATAATCACCGAGCGGTTCCGGTGCATATGGTCCAAGAAAGATAGATCCTGCGTGTTTCACATAAGCTAAAGCATTCATCGGTTCTTTTATATGTAACTCTAAATGTTCCGGGGCAATTTCATTCGATAATTGGAGCGCCTCATTTAAAGAAGGAACGATACAAATAGCTCCATTTCTATTTATCGATTCACGTGCAATTTCGCTTCTCGGTAATGTTTCTAACTGTCTTTCTATCTCTTTTTCTACTTTTTTTGCTAACTCTATATTTGTTGTAATACAAATTGCCGTTGCTCTCTCGTCATGTTCTGCTTGTGATAATAAATCAGCAGCGATATATTTTGCATTACCGGTTTCATCAGCGATAACTACAATTTCTGATGGTCCGGCAATCATATCGATATTTACTATTCCATATACTTCTCGTTTTGCTAGAGCGACGTACAAATTTCCAGGTCCAACTATTTTATCCACTTTCGGAATCGATTCCGTTCCGTATGCTAAAGCTGCAATTGCTTGCGCACCACCTATCGTATAAATTTCATCCACCCCTGCAAGACTTGCAGCAACTAAAATATGTGGATCAATTCCTCCTTCTCTCGGCGGTGTTACCATTACAATCTTTTGCACACCAGCGAGTTTTGCTGGCAATACATTCATTAATACTGACGAAGGATACGAAGCCGTTCCGCCCGGCACATATACTCCTACATTTTCTAACGGCCGAATGATTTGTCCTCTAACGATGCCTTTACTCTCGCAATCGAATATGGATTGCCTTTTTTGCTTTTCGTGATACGAAATAATGTTTTTCTTCGCCTCTTGTAACGCTTCTAAAAATGAATTTTCTACAAACATACTCGCTCTTTTTATTTCTTCTTCACTTACACGAAACTCTTTCATCTCCACACCATCAAACTTGTTTGTATAAAAAGATAGGGCCTCATCCTTACTCTCCCTTACATTCCGAACAATTTCGCTTACATTTCTTTGAACAGTTTCTTCTATTATATTAGCGTTTTCTCGTAGCAATTTTATTTTCGATAACGCTTTTTGAAAATCTTCACAAACGATCTCCATTACAAGCCCCCCTATTTTCCTGACAAAATTTCTTGCTCCATCATATTTATAATACTGAATATTTCGTCTTTTTTAGTTTTTAATGCAGCCTTATTTACAATCATTCGAGCAGATATAGAACACATTTCCTCAAATACAATGAGTCCATTCTCTTGTAATGTTTTTCCTGTTTCAACAATATCGACAATTGCATCTGCCAATCCAAGAATAGGAGCGATTTCTACAGAACCTTCTATTTTAATAATTTCTACATTCTCTCCTTTATCATGAAAATAGTTAGAAGTAATATGTGGATATTTCGTTGCAATACGTTTCTTTCGGTAACTTTTCGGGTTATAAGTAGGAATAGAAGCTACACAAAACTTACACACGCCTACTCCTAAATCCAACATTTCATAAATATCTTTCTCGTTTTCCATTAGAATATCTTTTCCAACGACACCAATATCAGCTACTCCATGTTCTACATAAGTAGCGACATCTACTGCTTTCACTAAAATAAATGAGATATCTGTATTTTTACTTTGAAAGACAAGCTTTCGTCCTTTATTTTTGAGCTCTGAACAATCAATTCCAATCTGCTCAAAGAGTGGAATCACATGCTTCTCTAATCTTCCTTTCGTTAACGCAATTTGAATGTTACGCATGAAGTTTCTCCTTCTTTCTGGACTACCCATTTCTCTTTCCATACATATTCCACTAACGATTCATTCTGTGCCTCAACGACCGTTACTATTTGATTTTTTCTTGCAAATTGAAAGGTGTCGTTTACATTAGAGAATAAGGATAGCTCTACTTTTTTCCCATCCTTTTGAAGTAAATTTCGTAATCTTTCCGCTTCTGCTAATCTATTTAACTCATAATGAATGATAATATCTATTTTCTTTCGTTCATATGGTTCTTGCTGCTCTTGCATCGCCTTCACAATTTGATTGACTTGCACCGCGAGCCCAACAGCCGGCAGCATTTCTCCAAAATTTCCGATTAACTCGTCATATCTTCCACCACTAACAATTTCTTCTCCAATCTCATATATATACCCTTTGAAAATAACTCCTGTATAGTAATCTAGATGTTGGATCATACCTAAATCAATTGATATGTAAGATCCATAACCTAGTTTTTCAATGGCTTCATATATTTCTTTCACTCTTGCGATGGCCATTTTCATTTCATTACTCGAGGCGAGTTTTTCTGCTTCCTCAATCACTTCTAAATTCCCAAATAGCCTTGGTAATTTCTCAAGTAATCTTACTGTTTCATCACATCGATCTAATTTCTTTTCTCTAATAAAATTTGATAAAGCAGCATAATTTTTACTTTCAATATATGTTCTAAGTACTCTCTCTTCTTCCTCATGAATGGAGAGCTTTTTGACAATACATTTATATAACTGCACTTGCCCAATCTCTATTGTAAAAGATTGCACCTTCACCTTTTGCAGTGATTGAATGACGCTTATGACGCATT
The DNA here is from genome assembly GCF_007363175.1 of Bacillus sp. BD59S. NCBI lineage: Bacteria > Bacillati > Bacillota > Bacilli > Caryophanales > Bacillaceae > Bacillus > Bacillus sp. BD59S. The sequence continues at coordinate 1,306,748 of NZ_CP034686.1, read as the reverse complement.
CAATTTCAGCTCTTACATTATCAATACCAATAATTTCAATACCACTTTGTACGATCTCATTATATTTTCCGGTTAGGGACTCATTCGCTCGAAATACATTTCCGCTATACGTCACTTTAAGTGGCGTATCACACCTCTGCGTTCCGATCACTCTCGCTAAAGGAATTGTCATATCTGGACGCAATACGATAATCCTTCCCTTTTCATCAAAAAATTTATACATCTTTTCTTCATCTATCGGCCGGCTTTGAAAGGCGAACACATCATAAAATTCAATTGTTGGTGTCCTTATTTCTTCATAACCTCTCTCTAAAAAAGTACGCCTTAATTTTTGCTCCACTTCTTCAATTAACGTACATTCTTCGAATAAATAATCTCTCGTTCCATTTGGATTTGCCCGTTTCCATTTTGTCATCGAAATTCTCACACCTTTCCCTTTCTAATGTATGCTTATTTCATGCACCTAAACCGAAAATAAAAAGAGCCTTGTAGATAAAATATACCTACAAGGCTCTTTAGTAGCGTGTAGGTACAACGGGAATAACCCTTGCACCTACACGTTTTCACGCTAGGTTCAAGGGCTTTATGTATGATGATGTAGTTGTGTAAGCATTTTAATAGATTGCATTGTTTTCATAATACTTACTCCCTTTCTCCTCTAATTTTTACATAGTATATAATACTTAATTCTGAATGTAAATACATTTTAAATATTCCGTTATCTTTTAATATACAGCTACCCTTCTTTCATACTCTTTTATTTCTTGTTCATATTGCATTGTAATACTAATTTCATCTAAACCATTTAATAATTTCTCTTTCCACATTTTCTCGATTGTAAAATGAAACCTGTGCGTACTTGTTGTAATGACCTCATTCTCTAAGTCTACTTCTATTTGTTCTCTTGCATCCGTTTTGGCAAGCTTTTCTCGCATTTCTTTATCCATTACAATTGGTAACATACCATTCTTCATACAATTCATATAAAAAATATCTGCAAACCCACCAGCGATAATAACACGGAAACCATAATCAGCAAGCGCCCACGGAGCATGTTCTCTTGAAGAACCGCAACCAAAATTATCACCTGTAATTAATATACTTGCTCCTTTTCTATCTTGTGCATTAAGCGGAAAATTAGGATTTTCATGGCGGTTATTATCAAAACGCCATTCATCGAATAAATATTTTCCAAATCCCGTCCTTTCAATTCTCTTTAAATATTGCTTCGGAATAATTTGATCTGTATCAATGTTATCATTCATCAGTACTGCGGCAGTACCTTTATGAATACGAAATGGCTCCATCATAACTCTCCTTTCTAATATCAACAAAATGACCATATAACGCAGCTGCTGCCGCCATTGCTGGGCTAACTAAATGTGTTCTTGCTCCTTTTCCTTGTCTTCCTTCAAAATTACGATTTGAAGTGGAAGCACAATGCTCTCCCTCAGGTACTTGATCTGGATTCATTCCAAGACACATGGAACATCCAGGTTCTCTCCATTCAAATCCCGCTTCTTCAAATATGTGATGTAGTCCTTTTTGCATCGCCGCGTCCCTTACTCTTTTCGATCCAGGCACAACGAGTGCTCGCACACCTTCTTTTACCTTTCTCCCTTTCACAACAGATGCAGCAATTTCTAAATCAGAGAGCCTGGAATTTGTACAAGATCCAATGAAAACATGCTGAACTGGAATGTCATACGTACTTTGTCCGGGTCTTAATCCCATATAAGAAAATGCTCTTTCGTCATTTGCATCATGCTTTTCTGGCAATTTTTCATCAATACGAACACCCATACTCGGGTTTGTTCCCCACGTAACGTACGGTGCTAAATCCGCCACATCTACCGAAATATGTAAATCATACATTGCATCTGAATCTGTATACAGTTCAGACCATTTTTTCTCAAAAGTTTCATAGTCTTCCGGTGCATATTTACATCCTTTTACATAAGCAAATGTTTTTTCATCTGGTGCTATAATACCAGCCTTCGCTCCTCCTTCAATTGCCATATTACAAAGCGTCATTCTCTCTTCCATCTCCATAGCTCCAATTGTCTCTCCGTAAAATTCCATTACATATCCAGTTCCAACTGCTACACCGTACTTTGAAAGGAGATGTAAAATAATATCTTTTGCGTAAACGCCTTTCTGTAATTTCCCTTTTAGCTCAATACCCATCGCTTTCGGTTTTCTTTGCCACAGCGTTTGCGTTGCCAATACATGTTCCACTTCACTCGTACCAATACCAAACGCTAGCGCACCAAACGCACCGTGCGTCGCTGTATGACTATCACCACAAACAATAGTTTTTCCTGGCTGCGTGAGCCCAAGTTCTGGTCCGATAACATGAACGATCCCCTGCTCTTCATCTCCGATATCCGCTAACGGCACCTGAAATTGTTTACAATTTTCCCGAAGTGTATCTAGTTGCTGCTTCGCAATGCGATCGGTAATATTCCAAACATCTTTCGTTGGAATATTATGATCCATCGTTGCGAATGTTAAATCTGGTCTGCGTACCGTTCGGTTTGTAAGCCGCAAGCCTTCAAAGGCTTGCGGTGACGTTACTTCATGAACAAGGTGCAGATCGATATATAATAAATCTAATCCATTTTCATTTGTCGTAACTACGTGTTTTTCCCAAAGCTTATCTAGCAACCTTTTCCCCATTATCTTCCTCTCCCTACTAACGCTTGCTCTTCCATTTCTTGCATAACTGCCTTTGTAAATGAAGTTGTCGTTTCAGTCCCCCCGATATCTGCTGTACATTTTCCTGATTTAAGAACTGCTGAAATCGCTTCTTCAATTGCACACCCTTCTCTCGTTAATCCGAACGATTGCCCAAGCATCATGGCAACAGAGCGCATCATAGCAATTGGATTCGCCTTATTTTTCCCGGCAATATCAGGTGCTGATCCATGAATAGGCTCATATAATGAAGGTCCCTTTTCCGCGTGACTTGCTGATGGAAGCATTCCTAATGATCCAGCTAATACGGAAGCTTCGTCACTTAAAATATCCCCAAATAAATTTTCTGTTACAATTACATCAAACCGTTCTGGATTCCGAATTAACTCCATGGCAGCAGCATCTACTAAAATATGTTCTAGTTCAACATCTGGATAACGAAGTGCTACTTCTTCTGTTACAGTTCTCCATAGTTTACTAGATTCTAAAACATTCGCCTTATCAATAGATGTTACTTTTTTCTTCCGCTTACTCGCTAATTGAAAAGCATAAGAAACGATACGTTCAATTTCATGGCGATGATACGTAAGTGTATCTGTTGCTACTTCGTCCGTCCGTTCTTTCGGGTAAGAAAAATAAATCCCACCTGTTAATTCACGAACGACAACGAAATCAATTTCATCAGCCTTTTTTAATGGCGATAAATGTGCCGTTGCACTTTCTACCGTTACAGGGCGAACATTCGCAAATACACCGAGGCCTTTTCTTAGAGCTAATAATCCTTTCTCTGGTCTTTCTTTCGCACTATCCCACCTTGGTCCACCAACTGCTCCTAGTAAAACCGCATCACTTGCTAAACAAGCGGCAAGTGTTCGTTGTGGTAATGGTTGCCCATTTGAATCAATAGCACTCCCGCCGAAGTACTCATCTTGCAAATGAAAATGATGACCATATAGCCTTTCTACCATGCGCAATACTTCCTTCGCACTTTCCATAACTTCCGGACCAACACCATCACCAGCTAAACAAACGATACGTTTTTCCAATTTCAACACTCCTTTTAACGGAATTTTCAGAACTATAATTGACAGGTGAGAATAGCTCCTCTCACCTGTCAAACACTTATTTCACAAGCTGGATAAAAGATTTTAATTTCCCCGCTGCGTGGACATATGCTCTTGCCGACGCTTCCAATACGTCTTGCGCGACACCAAAACCTGATACTTGATGCGTTCCTTCTTTTAATTCAACATGAACATGAGCCAGCGCGTCTTGACCTTGCGTAATAGATTGTATGCGATAATCTGCCAATTCACATTCTAAGCCTAAAATTCTTTGGATTGCATTATAAATTGCTTCAATACTACCTGAGCCAGTAGCTGCATCTTCGTATACATTTCCTTCTTCATCTTTTAATACAACTGTCGCGCATTGTGTACTATTTGATACGAAATGTACTTGCAGTTGCGTAATTGTATATTGCTGAGCCGCAAATGCTGCTTCACCAAGCATAAGTGCTTGTAAATCTTCCTCCGTAATTTCCTTCTTACGATCAGCTAATTTTTTAAAGGCTTCAAACACTGCATCTCGTTCTTCCTTTGTAAATTCATAGCCAAGCTCTTTCATTTTTTCTGTAAACGCGTGACGTCCAGAATGTTTTCCAAGTACAAATAGATTTTGAGATTCGCCTACTAGCTCTGGTTCAATAATCTCATACGTTGTCACTTCTTTTAATACACCATCTTGATGAATTCCTGATTCATGAGCGAATGCATTCGCTCCCACGATCGCTTTATTTTTCGGTACAACCATCCCTGTTAATCTGCTTACTAATGTACTCGTCGCTTTAATTTCTTTTAGCGTCATAGAAGACTGCGCTTTATAGAAATCTTTTCTAATATGAAGAGCAACTGCGACCTCTTCTAACGCCGCATTCCCTGCCCTTTCTCCAATTCCATTAATTGTTCCTTCTACTTGTAACGCTCCGCCTTTAACCGCAGCTAATGAATTGGCTACAGCCATCCCAAGATCATCGTGACAATGACAAGAGAAAATTGCTTTTTCATATGAAGGAACGGATTCTTGTAAGTATTTAAAAAGAGAATAATATTCTTCTGGATTCGTATATCCAACTGTATCTGGAATATTAATTACATTTGCTCCTGCACGAATCGCCACTTCTACTGCTTCAGCTAAAAAATCTCTTGCTGTTCTTGTCGCATCTTCTGCAGAAAATTGTACTGTCGGAAATAACGATTTCCCAAGTGTAACCGAGCGATGAATACTATCTAATACATCTTCCTTTGACATACAAAGCTTATACTTCATATGAATATCACTCGTAGCTAAAAATACGTGTAGACGAGGAGATACAGCACCTTTCACCGCTTCATATGCTCTTCGAATATCACATTCTTTCGCTCTAGCTAAACTCATGACTGTAGCATTTTGAATCGTATTTGCGATGCGTTTTACCGATTGAAAATCCCCTTCGGAAGCTGCTGCAAAGCCAGCTTCCATTACGTTAATACCAAGTCTCTCTAATTGCCTTGCGATTTGCAATTTCTCTTGTTCATTTAAATTCACTCCTGGTGATTGTTCGCCATCACGTAGCGTCGTATCCATGAACAAAATCTGCTTCATATTATTTGACCCCTGCCTTTACTCGCGGCTGTACGAAAGGCATCATTTCACGTAATTTACGTCCAACTACTTCGATTTCATGTTCATTCTCTTTCTCATTTGTCGCATGGAAATTTGGTTTTCCTGCTTTATGCTCTGCAATCCAACCTTTCGCAAATGTACCATCTTGAATTTCGGCTAGTACTGCACCCATCGCTTTCTTCGTATCTTCCGTTACAACGCGTGGTCCTGATACGAAGTCGCCCCACTGTGCTGTATCTGAAACTGAATATCTCATATTTTCAAGTCCACCTTCATACATAAGGTCAACGATTAGTTTTAGTTCATGTAAACATTCAAAATATGCAAGTTCAGGCTGGTATCCTGCATCAACTAGCGTTTCAAATCCAGCTTTTACTAGCGCAGTTACTCCGCCGCAAAGTACAGCTTGCTCTCCAAATAAATCTGTTTCTGTTTCTTCTTTAAACGTCGTTTCTAATACGCCCGCTCTCGTCGCTCCAATTCCATCAGCATAAGAAAGTGCCTTTTCAGTCGCAACTCCTGTTGCATCTTGGTATACTGCAAATAATGCCGGAACAGCGCCGCCCTCACTAAATGTACGGCGTACAAGATGTCCTGGACCTTTTGGGGCTACTAGAAATACATCTACATTCGCTGGTGGTTTTACTTGATCAAAGTGAACATTAAATCCGTGTGCAAAAACGAGAGAATTTCCTGCCTGTAAATTTGGTGCAATTTCAGCTTCATATACTTCTGGTTGCAGTTCATCTGGCAGTAAAATCATTACTACATCAGCCTGCTTTGCTGCTTCCGCTACTGTATATACAGAAAATCCATCTTCTTTCGCTTTATCCCAAGACTTCCCTTTTCTTAAACCTACTACTACATCAAATCCGTTATCACGCAAGTTTTGCGCATGCGCATGACCTTGCGAGCCATATCCGATGATTGCTACTTTCTTTTCTTTTAATACATTTACCGTTACATCTTTCTCATAATAAACCTTTGCCATTTTCATTTCCCCCTATATTTAAATGATTATTGAATTAACATAATTTGCTTATCTTGTTTTTTCATACTACGCGTAAATGCTGTTACACCTGTTCTAGCAATTTCTTTCAAACCGTATGGACGAAGTAATTCAATTAACGCTTCTACTTTCTCCTGCGTACCGGTTACTTGCACAACTATGGAATCCTTTCCAACATCTATTACAGCGGCTCGAAACGGTTCAATTAAACTATATAATTCCGCTCTCGCTACTGAAGTTGCTACTTTAATAAGTGCAAGTTCTCTTGCAATCATCGCTTCTTCTGTAATATCTGATACTTTCAAAACATCAATTTGCTTATGAAGTTGTTTAATTAACTGCTCCACTTGCTGTTCATTTTCAACGTGTACAACAATCGTCATCCGCGATATATCCGATGATTCCGTATGACCTACTGAAATACTTTCAATATTAAAATGTCTTCGTGTCATAACACCTGTAATTCGATTTAACACACCGCTTTGATTTCGAACTGTTGCTGTAACAATTCTCTTCACCTTTTTTCCACTCCCTCCATTTGGTGAACACCTCTCCCTGGCGCAACCATCGGCATTACCTTTTCTGATTGAAGTACACGGCAATCAATTACAACTGGCTCTTGTAATTCAATCGCATTCTGTATTTGCTTCTTTGCAAGAAGTGGATCATCTATGCGAACTCCTTTTATACCATACGCATTCGCAAGAGCGACGAAGTCTGGTTGACACGACAGTAAAGAGTGCGAGTATCTTTGATTATAAAATTCATCTTGCCATTGTCTTACCATTCCTAAAGCTTCATTATTTAAAATAAACACTTTAACAGGTAAGGAGTGTTCTTTTAACACACTTAATTCTTGTAGGGTCATTTGAAATCCAGCGTCACCGACAATTGCAATTACTAATTCTTCAGGCTTTGCAATTTGTGCACCAATTGCTGCAGGGAATCCGAATCCCATCGTTCCTAATCCTCCTGAAGTTACCCATTTATCTGGATTTTTTAGCGGATAATATTGGGCTGCCCACATTTGATGTTGCCCCACATCTGTTGTTACAATCGCTTCTCCTTTCGTAATTTCATATAACATATCAATTGCATATTGAGGCTTAATACTTTCAGAATTTCGTTTATAAGAGAATGGATACTTTTCTTTTCTTTTCTTTAATAAAGAGATCCACTCATGATGATCTTCTTTTCTTCCTTCTGGTTGAAGTAATACTTGGAGCGCTTGCTTAGCACTTGCAACAATAGGAATTTCAGTCGGCACATTTTTTCCGATTTCTGCTGGATCAATATCAATATGCGCGACAGTCGCCTCTTTCGCAAAATAAGCTAAATTTCCAGTAAGACGATCATCGAATCTCGCACCTATATTAATGAGTAAGTCGCATTCATATAACGCCATATTAGCTGTGTAAGAACCATGCATTCCTCCCATCCCTAGAAAAAGCTCTTCATCTGGCGGAAAGCCTCCAAGACCAAGTAATGTATGCACAACTGGAATTTCATATTTACGAGCAAAACTCGTTAACTCTTTTGATGCTTTCGCATGCAATACACCTGCTCCAGCTAAAATTAACGGCTTGCTTGCAGTCCTAATTGCTTGTAATAATTTGTTTATTTGGAGTAGATTCGGTTCATAATTCGGATTGTATCCTGGTAAATCCATTTGTACGTCATTACATCGTTCGCCTTGCTCTACTACCATATCTTTCGGAAGGTCAATAACGACTGGCCCTGGTCTTCCTGTTCTAGCAATATAAAATGCTTCTTTAATAATTCGAGGTAAATCTGAAGCCTTTCGCACTTGATAATTATGTTTGGTCACCGGCATCGTAAGCCCCATAATATCTGCTTCTTGAAAAGCATCACTTCCAATTAACGTTGTTGCTACTTGCCCTGTAAATACTACAAGTGGTAATGAATCAATCATCGCATCTGCTAGACCAGTAATCACATTTGTAGCACCCGGTCCACTCGTTGCAATGACAACCCCTGGATTGCCAGTAATTCTGGCATATCCTTCAGCAGCGTGAATAGCACCTTGTTCATGCCTTGCTAAAATATGCGGAATTTCACAGTCATAGAGTGCATCATAAAGAGGTAAAACAGCACCACCAGGATAACCAAAAATCACTTCTACTCCTTCCTTTTCTAGCGCTTCTAACAATAGCTGTGCACCAGTTGCCAGTTTCTCTTCCGTTTTTGAAGACATTGTTCTTATAAGCCCCCTTTTAAAAACTTTTATCAATAAAAAAAATCCTACGTCCACACTCCAGCTATGTGCTGAAGGGACGAAAGATTTCGCGGTACCACCCTTCTTTGCAAGAATACTCTTGCCTCAGTGACCCATAAAATGAGTCTAGCTAATAACGGAGCTACCGTCTAAGCCTAGACAAATGCTTCAGCTTAGCACTCAAGGGCGATGTTCGTCGACGTGAACCATCGGTTTCCAGCAACCACCGACTCTCTGTGAGGCTTCACAATCAACTACTCCTCCCTATCAACGCTTTCTTATGTTATAAAGAGTTGTTATCCAACTTTATTTTCTTCGTAAATTTTCTCTCCATCTTCTATAACTAACTTTCGGAATTCTTCTAATAAACGATTCGTATGTGGACCCGTTTGCCCTAAACCAATCGTTCTACCATCTACTGTCGTAACAGCAATTACTTCAGCTGCTGTTCCTGTTAAAAATACTTCATCAGCTACATATACGTCATGTCTTGTAAATAACTCTTCTCTAACGTCATATCCAAGTTTTTCACCAATTTCTAAAATAGCGTTTCGTGTAATACCTTCTAACGCTCCAGCAGAACTTGGTGGTGTAATTAATTTATTTCCTTTTACAATAAATACATTATCCCCTGAGCCTTCAGCTACGTATCCTTGATCATTTAACATAAGCGCTTCTTGTACTCCAGCCAATTTCGCTTCGATGCGAACTAAAATATTGTTTAAGTAATTTAAAGATTTTACTTGAGGCGACAATACATCTGGACGGTTTCGACGCGTTGCAACTGTTACAACTGGAATCCCTTTTTCATAATATTCTTGCGGGAATAAAGATAGTTGCTCTGCAATTACTACTACATTCGGTTTTTTACAAGAATCAGGATCTAATCCAAGGTTTCCTGCTCCTCTCGATACAACTAGGCGAATGTATCCATTAGATAATTTATTTTGTCGAATCGTCTCAACAACAATATTCGTTACTTCATCTAAAGAATATGGAATTTCTAACATGATGGATTTTGCTGATTCATATAACCGGACAAGATGCTCTCTCAAACGGAAAACATTACCGCTATAGACTCTAATTCCTTCAAATACTCCATCTCCATATAAATAACCATGATCATATACTGATACTTTTGCCTCGTCTTTTGGAACAAATTCTCCATTTAAGAAAATCCATTGCTCGTTCACTGGAAAGCGCCTCCTATGTTCTATGAATTTTTTATTGTTTCCTAGTTTACTCTCCTTTCTAAATAAATCAAGTGAATTTTTAGAAAATTTATAATTTTTATTCGTACGTACATCTTTAATTATATTGATTTAACAACATTGTTAACGTTTACAAAAAGTCAAAAAATTTTTTTCGTCAATTTTCACTAAAAAAAATATTTGTTTAAAAGAAGGATTTTCGTCAATTGATACGAATCTATTGTATTCAATAAACGGACGTCCGTTTTTATAAATTCGGGAATATACAATGACTTTTGCTGAAAAAGGGGGAAAATAATAAAAATAACGCTGTCTAAAAATAACATTCATATTTTTCATTTCGGAATCATAATCCTATTTTTAAAAAACAATTTGTCAAAATGAAGGAGGAAATCAATATGGCGTGTGTACAAATTAAAGGAACGAGACAAGAGGTAGTAGAAATGCTTCAACTATTTGATCTAATGGATACGAAAGGTTTTTGTAAATTCGATAATTATGTAGAGGTAGAACCAAATAATAAAAAACATAACAATTTTATTGCTTCCATCGACATCCATTCAAATACTTCTTCCGCCCAAGATACTTTAAACGATCAATTCGTAAGCCAAATGCTTACTGGTGTATATAACGACTAAACAAATGAATATATCCTACCATCTTTCATAAATATATGCGCCGAACTTGAGCATACTAACAACTAGATGGTAGGAGGTGAGAATTATGGCTAAAATTGGTGTTGAAAACTCGTTAACAGATGTTCAGCAAGCTCTTCAGCAACAGGGACATGAGGTCGTTACCCTTAACTCAGAACATGATGCACAAGGATGCGACTGTTGTGTTGTAACTGGGCAAGATTCTAATATGATGGGTATTGCAGATACCTCAATAAAAGGATCGGTAATTACAGCTCATGGTTTAACAACGGATGAAATTTGCCAACAAGTTGAAAGCCGTATTTAAATTCAATACACAAAAAGAAAGAGGACTCCTTCTGAAAAGGAGCCCTCTTTTTTATATTCACCTAACGGGAAAGTAACATATACTGGATGAAAGCCCTACCTCTCTCTCATCATTACGGTTCCACTGACCGCTCCTTGATTCACTAGTATACCTATAAAGCCTATAATTATAATTTATAGGGTTTGTTCACAAAAGTTGTTGGTAAAACTACCCGATCTTTCGCAAACTTTTCGTATTATATTTATAAGATTTATTCACTTTACACTAGCTGTAACCGAGACACGAATTAAAATTTTAACATCAATATAATAACTTGTCAACATTTTTTACAAATTAAAAACAGACAGTAACGGTTTGTCTGTTTTAGAATGGAGCTTTTTCTTTTATTACATATACAACAAAGCCGCTTACTAACATACATAAGCCAACTACTAAGTTTTTGATATTAATCATAAGTTCCTCTCCCTTATTCCACACATCATATATATTTACAGTTCAATTATTCCGATCATCATAAAGCGCACTTTTTCTAATATATCATAATTCCTAAAAAATGCAAGTTCACTTTTGACGATTATTTACAAATTTATCTACAGTGCTTGGTACAGTATTTAAAGCCTTCTCAATTAAATGCGTACTACTATTGAGGTGCAATACTTGCACACCGTTAGAACCAACTACTAAAAAAGCAACTGGGCTAATAGAAACCCCAGCCCCGCTTCCGCCTCCAAATGGATGACTTTGCTTATTCTCTTTATGCTGCCCTTGTCCATTATTATGTTTTTGGGAAATAAATTCACCTTTAAAGTCACTTCCTCCAGCTCCAAAACCAAAGGCCACTTGAGATACTGTTAATACTACATTTCCATCAGCTGTTGAAACTGGACTTCCAACAATCGTATTTACATCTACCATCTCTTTTAAATTTGTCATTGCTGTTTTCATTAAATTTTCAATTGGATGTTCCATTATGTATTGCACCCTTTCCTCATTATTCTTTTTTATACTTTCCAAAATAGAGGAAGTCATACTAACTTTTCCTATTTCAAAAAAACAATCTTCACCTTTTAAATGGATATTACTCCCTGTACATACTCGGATAAAGTGAAACTTTAATCAGTGGGGGTTCTTCATCCCCCACTGATTATTAGCCCTAACCAATCGGACTTTTATGGGCAGTTGATTCCCCACCTAACTTCTTTGCTTTCGCTGAATTTTGAGGTGGAGGTCTTACTGCCCATTAAAGCGGGATAAAAAAGATAAAGAGATACATACTACTATTGAACCTTGTTATGAAAGGAGTCATGACTTTGACTGAGAAATTTGATGAGTATAAAAAAAGAGATAGAATAGATAGTGATTATAGTGACTATAAAGAAGAATATGCAGCTGAGGTTGCACCACAGCGCATTGATTATGATTACGATGAGAAGGACCATAAAGATGATGTAAGATCTTCCGCTGCTGGATCAACGGCTGGCTTTATCGCTCTTGCCTTATCTATCTTATCACTTTTCACCTTCCCAACATTATTCGGTCTTGTTTCTGTACTACTAGGTATTTACGCTTATAACCGCGGAGCTACTGTAACTGGTGGTATCGCTGCGATTGTCGGCGGAATTGCAGCACTCATTGCAATTTTATTCCGAGTAGCACTTATCGGCTTATTGTTCTCCCTCTTTTAAAAAGAAAAAGGTATCTCGCTTATGCGGGATACCTTATCCTGTAAATACATCTTCTGACGGATATTTAATTTTTTGTTTTGCTGGTCGCGCTAAAGAAAATACAAGTGTTAACGGTCCAATTAATCCACAAAACATAACAAACATAATCATACATTTTCCAAATGCTGATAACTTCGCAGTAATCCCCATCGTTAACCCTACAGTACCAAATGCTGAAATTGTTTCAAATAGTAACTCAATAAAACTGAAGTTTTCTGTAAGCATTAATACAAATACTGCTGCAAAAATGAGGATTTGACTGGCAACGGCAATGGCTAATGCTCTCGTTACTGTCGACATTTTTATTGTGCGCTGAAATAATACGATTTCCTCTTTCTTTCTAAAGAAAGAAAGGACAGATGTAACTAAAATAACAAACGTTGTTAATTTAATCCCTCCACCTGTTGATACACTTCCTGCACCAATAAACATTAAAACCATCGTAAATAATATAGATGATTCTTCCATTCCCCCGTAGTCAACTGTATTAAATCCAGCAGTACGAGGAGTAATCCCTTGGAAGAAAGAAGCCCATAACTTTTCATTTAAAGGTAAATTCCCTAACGTCTTCACATTATTATATTCCAATACAAAAATCACAAGCATCGCTATCACATTTAGCGCTACCGTTCCAATAATCATGATTTTGGAATGAAGCGATAGTTTTCGAAAACTCCGGCTATACCATATATCAATTAATACGGTAAATCCGAGACCACCTATTACGATTAAAGAGCAAATCCCAATATTAATAATAGGATCGCCTACATACCTTGTTAAATTATCCGGCCATAGAGCAAATCCAGCATTATTATAAGATGCGATCACGTGAAAAATACTATAGTATACACCTTTTCCAAAGCCAAGCTCTGGAATAAAACGAAATGATAAAAAGATGACTCCAATAAACTCAATACAAATTGAAAATATAAAGACACGTTTTACTAATTTTACGAGACCACCTATATTTGTCTGATTAAACGCCTCTCCAATTAACAAGCGATGACGTAATCCGATTTTTTTACCTAATACCCAAACAACTAAAATGGCAATTGTCATAAGACCTAGACCGCCTGTTTGAATTAAAAACATAATTACAATTTCGCCGAACATCGTAAACGTACTTGCAGTATCTACTACTCCCAATCCCGTTACAGTCGCTGCTGATGTTGCCGTAAAGAAAGCATCTACCCAACTAATATGTACTTTCGTTGCGAATGGTAACTTTAATAACAAACCGCCAACCACAATTAGGCAGAAAAAACCTAATGCTAATATTTGTGGTGGATTTAATCGTATAAAACGATTATACAGCCTTTGTCTTTTTGTTACTTCCATATTCACTAACTCCCTTTTTGCCCCTCATAACTAAAGGCTTATAAAGTGAAACTTTAATCAGTGGGGGTTTTCTTCATCCCCCACTGATTATTAGTTGAACCAATCGGGCTTTAATGGGCAGCCCGCCCCCCACCTAATTTCTTTGCTTTCGCTGAATTTTGAGGTGGGGGTCTTACTGCCCATTAAAGCGTGATAAAAAACCTTAAATAGCGGGATAAACCTTATATTCTTATAATATAGTTGAGCATAATCCTTTTTTTCATAGTTTTCAACTTTTATTTATACTCGAACTTTACTTCATTTTATGACAAGACTCTTTCTATTATATTTATCCTTACTCTACAACTCTCGCAACAATCATTTTATATGTATCATTTCTTAAATCCTCATATCTTTCACTCTATGTTCACATAGGGGTCACATCTATCTTTTATAGTATATGTATCGGAGTTGTTCCTCCCTAATTTATAAGGCATTCCCCAGTGTCTTGAACAACTTCCATCCCTAATTAAATTGACATAAATTGTCCCCTTCCTTAGACCATCCTGTGTGATGGTCTTATTTTTTGTCTTTCTATCTTCTATTTAAAACTCCCTCTCTCTTTCACTCTATGTTCACCCCCCGGTCACATCTATCTTTTATAGTATATATATCGAAGTTTTTCCTCCCTAATTTATAAGACATTCCCCAGTGTCTTGAACAACTTCCATCCCTAATTAAATTGACATAAATTGTCCCTTTCCTTAGGCCATCCTGTGTGATGGTCTTATTTTTTATCTTTCTATCTTCTATTTAAAACTCCCTCTCTCTTTCACTCTATGTTCACATCAAGGTCACACTCACCTTTTATAGTATATATCGAAGTTGTTCCTCCCTAATTTATAAGACATTCCCCAGTGTCTTGAACAACTTCCATCCCTAATTAAATTGACATAAATTGTCCCTTTCCTTAGGCCATCCTGTGTGATGGTCTTATTTTTTGTTTACTCTATCTTCTATTTAAAACTCCCTCTCCCTTTCACTCTATGTTCACATCAAAGTCACACTTACCTTTTATAGTATATGTATCGAAGCTATTCCTCCCTAATTTAAGAGACATTCCCCAGTGTCTTTGAATGGCTTCCATCCCTAATTAAATTGACATAAATTGTCCCCTTCCCTAGACCATCCTATGTGATGGTCTATTTTGTTTTTCAAATACAAAATGTAATCCTCTCTACATTAAAACAAAAATCTCATACTAAATATTCAGAAAATATTGTCAAAATAGGTATTTTTTCGGTACAATTAATGTAGAAAGCTATTTTACAAAAAATAAGGGGGGATTTTATTGAAACAAACAAAAGCAATCTTAATTGCATTATTTCTCGGTTTAGTTGTCGGACTTACTTTAAATTTAGCTGCTCCATCCATTTTTGATCCATTAAATCAATATGTATTCAATCCACTTGGTCAATTATTTATTCGACTCATTAAAATGCTAGTTGTTCCTGTTGTGTTTATTTCTATCGTGCTTGGAGCTGCTGGTCTTGGAGATCCGAAGCAACTTGGAAGAATTGGTTTAAAATCAATTTCATTCTTCCTCGTCACAACAGCTGTTGCCATCTCTATCGCTGTTACATTTGCACTTATTATAAAACCAGGATCTGGCGGTAACTTTAAAACCGAAGGACTTAAATATGAGGGGGCAAAAACCGAAACATCTTTCGTTGATACATTGTTAAATATCGTACCAGATAATCCAGCAAAAGCGATGGCTGATGGAAACATGTTACAAATTATTGCCTTTGCCGTATTAATTGGACTTGGTATAGCTATTTTAGGAAAACGTGTCCAAGGTATTCATTCATTACTTGAACAGGGCAACGAATTAATGATGTATCTCGTTAATCTCGTTATGAAATTAGCTCCAATCGGAACATTTGGGTTGCTTGCTTCATCCGTTGGTAAAATGGGTCTTGCAGGCGTCGCTGCGATGTTCAAGTATATGATTGTCGTTATGCTAGTACTTATTATTCACGGTGTCTTCGTATATGGTGGCTTATTAAAAGTATTAGCAAAAGAAAGCATTGTCCGTTTCTTTAAACATTTCGGACCAGTAATGGCGATTGGATTTAGTACATCTAGCTCTAATGCATCTCTTCCATTTGCAATGAAAACCGCACAAGAGAAGCTTGGTGTTCCAAAAGCAATCAGCTCTTTTGTACAACCACTAGGTGCAACAATTAATATGGATGGTACTGCCATTATGCAAGGTGTAGCAACTGTATTTATCGCTCAAGTATACGGCGTTGAACTTACTATCTCCCAGTTAGCTGTAGTCGTATTAACTGCTGTACTAGCAAGTATCGGTACTGCTGGTGTACCAGGTGTTGGGCTTGTAATGCTGACGATGGTTTTAAATCAAGTAAATCTACCAGTAGAAGGTATTGCCTTAATTATCGGTATTGACCGCATTCTAGATATGTCAAGAACAGCTGTAAATATTTCTGGTGATGCAATTTGCGCAATGATTGTCGCAAAATCAGAAGAAAAATATACTACAGATCAATCTGCCGCGTCTTAAATCAAAAAGGAGTGAAATGATTCACTCCTTTTTTGATTTACTTCCCTTTTTCGAACGATATTCTTTTCCTTTATTATCGTTACCAGTTTCAAATTCTGCACTAAACTCTTGCTGAAATTGCCCTGATTTCGGTGAGCCTTGATTTCCGCTCCCTTTACTACCATTTCGATTTGTCATATTTCTGCCCCCTTCCTTTATTAGTAGTATGTTACATATTTTCTTTTTTATAATCTTTTACATACGAAAGAAGACCTTCCTCATATAAGGAAAGTCTTCTTTTCAAAACGTAAGCGTTTTCTTACTTATAATGACTTAAATAAGTTTTTTAGAAATAGATATCATTATATTCATTTCTTCTTCTGAAAGCGCAGAAAATCTTTCTTGCAAATATTGTTTTTTTGCATCTTCCATTTTTGCAACTAAATCTTTTCCTTGTTCAGTAATCTCCAAATATACAACTCGGCGATCTGACGTAGAACGTGAACGAGTTACAAAACCTTTATTAATTAATTTTTCTGTAACAGCTGTAATATGACTATTCGACACATTTAACTCATTCGCCACACGTGATACCATTTCTTTATTCGTACGATTCAATATTCTAAGGACGATGAACTCATTCCACGGTATGTAACCACCAAATATTTTTCCAATATCATTACGCAACGTGCGGAACATAGCAAAAACATTTGTCGATAGTTCTTCCATTAATTGCTCTCGATTTTGAGACAACTTTGACAGCCCCTTTTATTTCATTTGGTTAAATAAAAACCTTATTAATAATTTTACATGAAATCTTACTTTTTGTCACCTTATTTTCCCATAATTCGTAGTTTTTTAATAGATATTTCATGATAAAATGAAGTTGAATTTCCAAAAAAAGGAGTTGGGATAGTGGGTGAAGAAGACAAATTTTTGAATCTCAATCTAAAAGATAAAACTTTGATTATTGGTTTTGTTATTCTGTTCCTCATTGTAATTTTTGCATTTATATTTTTTGTATATGTAGGAATCTTTCATATTACTGGTGTAGAGTATAGGTCGCGCACTGCCTTACTTCTATTTTTTTTATTAATTACTTTCTTAGACGGTATTATATTTTTCATCTTCAGTTTCTTCAAGGCACTGCTATATGCAATGACACA
The DNA here is from genome assembly GCF_007363175.1 of Bacillus sp. BD59S. Taxonomy (NCBI): domain Bacteria; kingdom Bacillati; phylum Bacillota; class Bacilli; order Caryophanales; family Bacillaceae; genus Bacillus; species Bacillus sp. BD59S. The sequence goes on along the minus strand of NZ_CP034686.1, from coordinate 1,289,195 downwards.
AAACATGCCAAATTGGCTTTCTATTACTCTTTTCGCAATCATTGAAATTACCCTAGATTGGTTCGTCATTCATACCGCTGACGATTGGATAGAGAGCGTGCAACTATCCAACATAGCTGAATTATGTGTCGTACTATTCTTTTTCCTATTAAGTAAATTATTAAGTGACAAGAAAGAGTAAGAATACAAGCTTTTCTATATAAAAATTGGTACAATGAAAACAAATCATACTAAAGAGGTGTTACTTATGAACTTACAACAATGGGCTGATAAAGGTATGTCCTTTGATACATATGTGAATGAAATGAAAGTAAATCAATACGAGCTACTGCACATTTACAATAACTTTTTAATTCCAAATGAATTACTTCCTGTATTAGAAGAACGTCAAAATGATGGCTGGCGTGTTATCGTATTAACAGCTGATTGGTGTGGCGATGCTCTTTTATGCGTGCCTGTTATGAAACGAATTTCTGAAGTTGCAAATATTGATATGTCATTATTAATTCGCGATGAAAACTTAGAATTAATGGATCAATATTTAACAAATGGAACAGCACGTGCGATTCCAATCTTTATTTTCATTGATAAAGATGGAAACGAACAAGCCGTTTGGGGACCACGTGCTCCAAAAGTACAAGAGTTAGTAACTTCAATGCGCGCTACATTGCCTGAAAAAGAAGACCCAACATTCGAAGAGAAACAAAAAGAAATGTACGCTAATTTCCGTGCCACATTAGCTGATGACACTTCTCTTTGGGAACATGTAATGGAAAGTATGATTGAGAAAGTAATAAAATAAAACCTGCCGATTTCGGCAGGTTTTTTATTAAACAAAATTACAATCCTTTTTTCTGAGAATATGCAGCATCTACGCACTCTGCTAACCGTTCCATTTCACCCATATATACTGCACGGGTCATCCATCCAGTCAACTTATACATAATCTTATATAAAAAATTCTTCGGTTCAAATTCTATAATTAAAGTAAGTGATGTACCTTCCTCATCCTCTTCTAACATATAAGTTGCGGCTGTATAGCCTTGCTTCATTTCACATCCAATTGATACGATATAAGGTGCTTCACACTCTAAAATTTCTGCCTCAAACTCATATATTTTCTTTCCCATCTTTTGCACGGATATATATTTATCACCTTCACGAGGATTATTTACATCTACATGTGGAGGATACCTATTTTCCACCATAAAGGTACTCCATTCCATTATTTTCTCGTCATTATTTACATAATCAAATACAACATCAATTGGTGCTGGAATTACTATTTCTATTGCAAAACTCACTAAACTGCCCCTCTCAAATACACTATCGATTTCCTTAAAATTATTATATAGACATCATTATGTCATATTTCATATGGTGAAATACAAGTATATGAGGGTAAAAATTTTCCCTCACGATAAAAAAACACCCTATAGAATAGACTTTTTTCAAATGTCTATTCTATAGGGTGTTACCAAGAATCTATTTCTTACATAATGAAGAAGTAGAATACCGCAGCTAAAATGAAACGGTAATAAGCGAACGGTGTTAGTTTTACACGAGCTAATAATTTTAAGAATGAAACAATTGCAAGCATCGCAACAACGAATGCAGTCACAAATCCTGTTGCAAATAACGTTACATCTGCCGAGCTTAATACATCCCAGCTTTTAATTAAATCTAATCCTGTTGCAGCCACCATCATCGGTACTGCTAAAATGAACGTATATTCAGCTGCCGCTGTATGCGACACGCGAGCTAATAAACCACCACTTATTGTAGAACCAGAACGAGAAAATCCTGGCCAAAGTGCTAAACATTGGAACATTCCAATTGTAAATGCTTGCTTATATGTGATTTCATCTAACGTTCTTGCTGTACTTGGTTTTGAAAACTTCTCAGCAACAATCATTAAAATACCACCAGCCACTAAACTAATGACAACTGGTCCTGGACCAAATAAAACCTTTTTAATTGCACTATGGAATAATACACCTAGTACCCCGGCAGGAATCATCCCAATAATAATATGTAATAAATTTAACGATGGCCCTTCTTTTACTTTTCCAATTCCAACTAACGACCATAACCGTTTCCAAAATACAACTACAACCGCTAAAATCGATCCCAATTGGATTACAACTTCAAAAACTTTCGCTCTCTCGTCTTCAAATCCAATTAAGTGTCCTGTTAAAATCATATGTCCTGTTGATGATACTGGTAAAAACTCTGTTAAACCTTCAACAGCACCCATGATTAAACCAATTAACCAATCAGCCACAAGTAGTGCCTCCTTAATAACAAATAATATGTAATTTTTTCACACCTTACCATAATACCTTATCCCTTTTTAAAGTGCATCCTTTTTTTATTGATACCGTATGTTGTAGACACGTATTTCTTTTCTATTTTTTGATTAAATTGTATGATAGTTAGAGTTTGTTTTTTAGCGGAAAGGGGATTTTATGAAAGAAACTAATTCATTATCACAAAAATTAAAGCAATTTGTATTACTATTTTTCCCGATTTTCGTTACGCAAATGTCATTATTTGCAATGAGTTTTTTCGATACGACAATGTCAGGACATGCAAGCCCTATTGATTTAGCAGGTGTTGCTATCGGAACAAGTATATGGATTCCAGTTAGTACGGGATTAACAGGAATTTTGATGGCTACGACTCCAATTGTTGCACAACTCGTTGGATCTAAGAAAAAAGAGGATGTTCCTCACGTTGTCATACAGGCAGTATATTTAGCCATTTTCGCTAGCCTCATTGTTATCCTTATCGGTTTCTTTACTGTTACACCTATTTTAAATGGCATGCGATTAGAAGAACCTGTAGAACGTATTGCAGCACAATTTTTAAGTATTATCGCAATTGGAATTATCCCTTTATTTACTTACACAGTTTTACGCGGATTTATTGATGCATTAGGAAAAACTCGTACAACGATGATCATTACATTACTATCATTACCAATTAATGTAGTATTAAATTATGTATTAATTTTCGGTAACTTCGGTTTTCCAAAACTCGGTGGTGTCGGAGCAGCAATTGCTTCTGCAGCAACCTATTGGTGCATTTTAATTATTACCGTTATGATTATTCGTACGAAAGAGCCTTTTGCATCTTTCAATATCTTTAAACAATTATATCGCCCTTCTCTTTCGAGTTGGAAAGAATTCTTAAAACTTGGCGTCCCTATCGGATTTGCTATCTTTTTTGAAACGAGTATTTTCGCTGCGGTAACACTTATGATGAGTAATTTTAGTACGACAACAATCGCAGCTCATCAAGCAGCTATGAACTTCGCTTCCTTGCTATATATGACTCCTTTAAGTTTAGCAATGGCCATGACCATCTCTGTTGGATTTGAAGTTGGAGCGAAACGATATAATAACGCAAAACAATATGGATTTATCGGGATTGGCTTAGCACTTGCATTCGCCCTATTATATTCCATTCTTCTTTACTTCTTTGATGATGAAATTGCTTCGATTTATACGACAGATATACAAGTTCATCATTTAGCAAAAGAATTCCTTATATTTGCGATTTTATTTCAAATTTCAGATGCAATTGCAACTCCTGTACAAGGGGCACTACGAGGTTATAAAGATGTAAATGTCGCCTTAATTATGACATTGATCGCCTATTGGGTAATTGGTCTCCCTCTTGGCTACATATTAGCAACCTATACTGATTGGGCAGCAAAAGGATATTGGATTGGTCTTATTATCGGTCTAGCATTTGGAGCAACCTTCCTGCTTGTCCGTCTCTTTCAAGTTCAAAGAAAATACACAACAGAAGACCGCCGCTCACGATAGAGGGCGGTTTTCTTTATGCATATTTTTTCTTTAAACGTATAACATAATGAAAAAGAAAGGTGGATACATATGGACGAAAAAGAAAAAAAGCAATCATTCGACGAAGAATTCGCCCCTGAAATTTCACCTGGATATCGGCAAGATGTACATAAACAACCTAAATATAAAAACACTTCGTTTTTAATGGGTATTACCATTTTTGCTGCTGTATTGCTTGTGCTTATCATTTTCGTTTATTTTTGATGGAAGGTGATTTATTATATGAAGAAACAAGATTCCAATCGTTCAAAAAGAACTGTAAAAACAGAAAAAGGGTATGCAGGTGATTCTGTTCTTACTCAAAAACAAGTCGAGCAAGGAAATTTATATATTGCTCAAAAAGAAATTGGTCAACAAAATGAAAACCTTTAGAATCCCTCAAAGAACTGGGGGATTTTTTTATATCGCTATTTATGGTGCTGGTTCATTAGAGAAGTGATTAATAGTCTTTTCTTCATAACACTCCCCCCTCTTCATAATAATAATTATATTTTAACATATAGATGGAAAATTCTGATATCATGGGATAGAATAACTTAACTTAGAAATGAGGAACAATTATGGACTCTTACAAACAATATATTAAAGAAGCTCTACCTAATCTTTCTATACATTCCTATAAACAAAATGAAGAAGGATGGGATAATGTAGCGATTATAGTAAATGATGAGCTACTGTTTCGTTTCCCGCGAAAACAGGAATATGCAATGCGAATTCCATTAGAAAAAGAACTATGCACACTTCTCTCTTGTTCACTACATGAAATTGAAGTTCCAAAGTATCTCCTATTCTATGAAAAGAATACTGATGCTATTCCGCTTTGTAGCTACTATACTCTCATTCATGGTGAACCTTTAAAAACAGAAATAGTTACTACACTAGAAAAACAAGAACGAAAAGCACTTATTACACAATTAGCAACTTTCCTTGCTGCTCTACATAGTATTCCTTTAAAAAATGTTATAGCGTTAGGATTCCCTATTAAAAAAACACTTACCTACTGGAAAGAGCTACAAACAAAATTAAATAAGTATGTTACTAACAATCTTACTTCGTTCCAGAAATCAGCCTTAAATCGTTTATTCGAGAATTTCTTTTCCTGCCTAGCTACATCCAAATTTCAAAATACAATCATTCACGGCGACTTTACACATCATCACATTTTATTTGATAACCAAAATAAAACCATTTCAGGAATTATCGATTTTGGTGATGCTCAAATTGGAGATCCTGCCTTTGATTTTGCTGGGCTATATTATGATTTCGGACATGAATTTACTACATCAGTATATGAACAATACAGTACACTTACTTCACACCATGATCCATTACTCATTCACCGCATCACAAATTTTTATCAATACAGTCCTTTACTACATAATATGATTTATAACTTTGAAACAAAGAATGAACTTGAGTTTTTAGCTAGTATAGAACAACTGAAAGCAATACTACAGGGATGAGATTACATTCTCTCCCTATATTCTCTCTCCTCATATAACATTAACTTTTTATCCATTTCAACAATGACTTTATACAGTTGAAATGCCTGTAAAATTTGCAGTTGAATTCCAAAAGGGGCATTCTGTTCTTTTAACCATTGAAATACTTGCGTTTCATCTTTCATTGATTATTCCTCCCTTTATTAAAATCTGCTACAAATATACGGTACATGATGAAAAGCTTTTCATGTCAATAACAAAAAAGAATGCAACATTGCATCCTCTAATGTACGATATTTTTCTTCTGTTTCGCTTCTTTCTTTACTTCTTCCCCTTGGCATTCACTACGAAATGCACAACTTATACACTCAGAACGAAAATGACGCTCTGTATAATGCTCAGGTTGCTGTAACATTTCTTTCATTCTAGATAAATGAACCATTCCAGTTATAATATCTTCCTGTTTCGGAATGTAATCATACTTAGTTCCTTCTATTAAATTAATAACTTCAATTTTTCCTGGAAGAATGCCGAAAGCTTTATAACTGAATACTGTCATTAACTTTTGACAAAGAGCAAGCATTTCCTCATCCGCATCGACAACATACTTTTTAATTACAAACGACTCAGTACTCCACTCACCAACTTCTAATGTCAATGACATGTGGACACCTAACTCTTCCATATATGTTTGAAATTTTTCATATAAAAATAACGGTGGTGTCTGACTATTATCTCTTTCAACAAACTGTAATAAGTGATCCGTTAGCTTCGCCAACACAATGTAATACTCAGTCTTTGAAACAAACATATTAACCCTTACTTTTTTCCAATACTTTTCTATTAATATTAAAAGTACAATTTTCGTTTGTTGACCTGCAGGTAGTGTGTAATATTCGTTAATAATTCGATTCACAATCATTTGTGCGATTTGTTGCCATTCAAACGAAGAAGGTTCTCTTCTTTTTATATGACGAAAATAAAATTTATGCGGACAACGCATAAAATCATACAAATGATAATCTGTCATCGTTTTAATTGCGATTTTCTCATGCACTTGCTCTTCATCTCCCTTCTGCCATTAAGAAAGGTGTTTTACAAATTCAGCTCCAAACTGTAAACATTTTTCTACATCATCATCTTCTGGCGTTAATTCTACTTTTAGTCCTTCTAACACAACTGCAGCTCCGCGTTCTTGTAGCTTTTCTATTAAAATGTCAACTGCCACGCCGTATTTTGGATAAGCCGAATCACATGATCCGAATACCGCCGCTTTTTTCCCATTTAAATCAATAGAATCCATTGCGTCATAAAAATCTAAGAAATCATCAGGAAGGTCACCATCTCCCCAAGTGTATGCACCTAAAATAATTCCATCATACTGTTCTAATATAGAGGCTTCTGGTGAATCCATAATATCAATCACTTCAATTTCATTTTCAGTTTCACGAATCACGCCGGCAATATGATCAGCCATTTCCTCTGTATTTCCACTCATACTTGCAAAAATCATTACTAACTTACTCAACTGAACCTCTCCCTTTACTTTGTATCTCTTTTTCTGTTTGAATGCTCTTCTTCTCATCTACATATTCAGAACGAATTACATTTCGTTGCCATTCCATATGCTGATCAACTTCTTTATTTTTATCTTTTAATCCCCTCCGTAGAAGGTGAAATTTTTTTCTCATTAACATGTCGCATCCATCCTATTGATAATAATTATCAATTTCAACTACTTTTAGATTAATTGACATTGATTATCACTGTCAACAACTTTTTTTAAAAAAATGATTAAAATGTACAAGCTTGTCCGTTAGCTATTCATATACTATAAATGAGCATAGTTCTTTCTCAGCCCTCTCTGACGGAAAGAAATAAAAGCAACTGCGATAGAGCGCAGTTGCCTTTTTTTTTTATACTTTTCTATGATTTTAGTAATCTTATCGCTGTCTCTAAAAATAATTCCACTCCATAAATGAGAGCTGATTCATCTACATCAAATTTTGGATGATGATGCGGGTAGCAAGTATCTATCTTTTTATTACCAGTCCCTAATTTAATGAAACAACCAGGTGCTTTTCTTAAATATGCCGAAAAATCTTCTCCTCCCATAGAAGGTTCAAGCTTCACAACACGCTCATTTCCAAACAAATGTAGTGCACTTTCTTCTACTACTTTCGTAATATATTCATCATTAATAACTGGATCATATCCATATCGATACGAATATGTATACGACCCTCCATGTGCTCTTGTAATTCCTTTCACGATTTTCTCAATTTTCTCTTCTGCTTCCACCCTTAATGCTTGATCAAATGAACGAACAGTTCCCATTAAAGTTGCTGCACTAGGAATAATATTATCAGCCATTCCCCCATGAAACTGCGTAACTGAAACGACTCTTTGCATAAAAGCACTTGTATTTCTTGATACGATATGTTGTAAATTTGTAATAATCTGTGCTCCGATAGCAATAGGATCTATCGTTTCTTCTGGCCTCGCCGCGTGCCCTCCTTTCCCTTGAATTTCAACTGTAAATACGTCTGGTGCCGCCATCATCGGCCCATATGCAATTCCTATCTTCCCGCTCTCAAGTCCTGACATAACATGTAAACCTATTACATAATCAACACCATCCATTACGCCTGCTTCAACCATTTCTTGTCCCCCGCCGGGATATACCTCTTCTGCGTGCTGAAAGAATAGACGAATCTCCCCTGCAAAATCTTCCTTTATATTTGACAGTACCTCTGCTGTGCTTAACAAAATAGCTGCGTGAGCATCATGCCCACATGCATGCATCATTCCTTTATTCACAGACGTATAAGATTTATTTGTCTCCTCTTGAATTGGTAAAGCATCTATATCAGCTCGAATCGCAACTACTTTCCCTTGTTCCGTTCCTCTTTTAATTGCTAGTACACTATACTTCGTCGGTCTCGTTACTTCAAAAGAAGAAAATGAGCATACTGTATCATATATAAATTGCGAAGTTTCTTTTTCGTGAAATGATAATTCCGGATACTTATGGAAATACCTTCTCCATTTCACGATATTTTCTTCCGAAATTAGATTCTTCCACACTCTATTCATAATAATTTCCTCCTTTTTAAAGGGGCTAGAAATGTAAAAGTTTACTTCATCTCGAATGACTCATAAGCACAAATACTATATTTTACGTATTCTTCTAGTCCACTTTTATGTATTCACACAGTCCACTTCCTATTTACATATCAAATCCATTACAAATTGATGCTGAATGTAATATAATTGCTAAGTTAGGGATTTTCTTTTTTAGTATTTAGTGCTAATATCAGAAAAGAGCCTTTTGACTTATTTTTACCTAAAATGTGGAATTTTGTTTTTTTCACAATCATGTAGGACATGATACCTACAAAGAGCTATTATTTCATTAAGAGAGGGAAAGACATGGAAAGATTAAAAGAGATATGGTCTCGACCACTCACACAATGGGTTGCAAAGACGGTTTATTACCTTGCAATTTTATTTGCATTACTTTGGTTGTATGGATTCCATGATACAAACACAAGTACATTTATTTACAATGAATTCTAGGGTGGGAACGTTATGAAGTTATTAGAACAAATTGAAAAGTGGGCTATTGAAACGCCTGATCAAACTGCTTTTGTTTGGCGAGATGCGAAAATTACGTACAAACAATTAAAGGAAGATTCTGATGCGTTAGCACATTGGATTTCTTCTGAGTATCCAGATGATCGTTCACCAATTATGGTGTATGGCCATATGCAACCTGAAATGATTATTAACTTTTTAGGATGTGTAAAAGCTGGACATGCTTATATTCCTGTAGATTTATCTATCCCAGCTGATCGTGTACAACGTATCGCTGAAAATTCTGGTGCGAAACTACTTTTATCAGGAACTGAAGTAACTGTAACTGATTTACCAGTTCGCATTGTAAGTGAGGACAACTTAAAAGATATTTTCTTTACTCATAAAGGGAACACTCCAAATCCTGAACATGCGGTAAAAGGTGATGAGAACTTCTACATTATTTACACATCAGGAAGTACAGGTAATCCGAAAGGGGTTCAGATTACTTATAACTGCCTTGTAAGTTTTACAAAATGGGCTGTAGAAGATTTCAACTTACAAACGGGGCAAGTATTCTTAAACCAAGCACCTTTCTCATTCGATTTATCTGTCATGGATATTTACCCATCATTAGTAACAGGTGGTACACTTTGGGCAATCGATAAAGATATGATTGCACGTCCAAAAGACTTGTTTGCTTCTTTAGAGCAATCGGATATACAAGTATGGACTTCCACACCATCTTTCGCAGAGATGTGTTTAATGGAAGCATCTTTCTCTGAGAGTATGCTACCAAACATGAAAACATTCTTATTCTGCGGTGAAGTGTTACCAAATGAAGTAGCTAGAAAATTAATTGAGCGTTTCCCAAAAGCAACAATTATGAATACGTACGGTCCAACAGAAGCTACTGTCGCTGTAACAGGTATTCACGTTACAGAAGAAGTGCTTGATCAATACAAATCACTTCCAGTTGGCTACTGTAAATCAGACTGCCGCCTTCTTATTATGAAAGAAGATGGAACGATTGCACCTGATGGTGAAAAAGGTGAAATCGTAATTGTCGGTCCAAGCGTAAGCGTTGGATATTTAGGAAGCCCTGAATTAACAGAAAAAGCATTTACTATGATTGACGGTGAGCGCGCCTATAAAACAGGCGATGCTGGCTATGTTGAAAATGGTCTTCTATTCTATAATGGTCGTCTTGATTTCCAAATTAAGCTGCATGGTTATCGAATGGAATTAGAAGAAATTGAGCATCACCTTCGTGCGTGTTCTTACGTAGAAGGAGCAGTTATCGTTCCAATTAAAAAAGGTGAGAAATACGATTATTTATTAGCGGTTGTTGTTCCTGGAGAACATTCATTTGAAAAAGAATTCAAATTAACATCTGCAATCAAAAAAGAACTCAATGAGCGATTACCAAACTACATGATTCCACGTAAATTCATGTATCAATCTTCTATTCCAATGACACCAAATGGAAAGGTAGATCGCAAAAAATTATTGAGTGAGGTTACAGCATGACCGCATATGGATCATTTTATTTTTTCGCTATAGTGGGCATTTTATTAATACCTACTATCATAGCTGGATTAAAAGGTAAAATGTTGCGTAAATATAATGCCGTTTTAACATTAGTCATGCTTGCTATTATCTTCTCGGATAAACCGAAGCAAGCGATTATGTTAGCCGCATTTATTATTTGGCAATATGCCCTGATTAAAGGCTATTTACTTTTAAGAAAACAAAACAATAGTACATTCACGTTTTGTATAGCTGTTATTTTATCGATTTTGCCACTTATTTTGGCAAAAATCGCACCATTTGTACCTGAATTGCATTTTATTGTTTTCGCAGGTATGTCTTATGTAACATTTAGAGCTGTACAAATGGTCTTTGAAGTTCGTGATAATTTAATTAAAGAAATTTCCTTCTTTAATTTCTGGGAATTCGTTTTATTTTTCCCTGCGATTTCAAGTGGACCTATCGATCGTTATCGTAGATTCCAAAAAGATATCCAAAAGCCACCTAGTGCTGAGGAATATCAAAATTTACTATATACAGGGCTTAACCGTATTTTCCAAGGTTTTCTGTATAAGTTTATAATCGCGCACTTGATAACAACATACCTTGTAAAGGCAGTATTCGCCAATCAAGATACACTTTTATCTAATGTGATTTTTATGTACGCTACTAGCATGCAGTTATTCTTTGACTTTGCGGGTTATAGTGCGTTCGTAATTGGTATCAGTTATATGATGGGAATTAAAACTCCTGAAAACTTTAATAAGCCATTCCTCAGTCGTAATATTAAAGACTTCTGGAACCGCTGGCACATGAGTTTATCATTCTGGTTCCGTGATTTTATTTACATGCGTTTCGTCTTTTTTGCAACGAAGAAAAAGTTAATTAAGAACCGTTACACTATTTCGTATATCGGGGCATTTTTAAACTTCTTCATTATGGGAATTTGGCACATCCAAGGAAGCGCTGTTGCGCAGTATGTTATTTATGGTCTATATCATGCTGCACTGTTTATTTTATTCGATATTTTCGAACGAAAAAACAAGAAGCATAAGTTTTGGCCAAACAATAAATTTACACACGTCCTTGCGATTGTAATTACGTTCCACGTTGTATGTTTCGGTTTCCTCATTTTCTCTGGACACCTTAACAGATACTTTTAATGCACCCTTCTTATAACTAGTAAGAAGTTGCACATATAATATATTTCGGATATAAAGGAGATTTTAAAAATGGCAGAATTCAAAGAGCAAGTATTAGATATTTTAGAAGAAGTATGTGAAAACGATATTGTGAAAGAAAACTTAGATGTTCAATTATTTGAAGAAGGTATTCTTGATTCTTTCGCTGTAGTATCTTTATTAGTTGAATTCCAAGAGCGTTTAGATATTGAAGTTTCTATTTCTGATTTTGACCGTGACGAGTGGGCTACCCCAAACATGGTTATTAAGAAGTTGGAAGAAATCCGATGAACAAAGCAAAATTTGGTCCGATGCTTTTAGCATTGGCCCTTTTTGCTGTATTCTTACTTATTCCGACGCGCTTTCTACTTCCGCTTTTAAGCGATGAAAAAGTAGAACAAGCTGCCACTTCTTTAAAAGAAGAAAAGATTCAAAGTATGATTTTACAGCAAAAGATGTTAGCAGACCCGAAATACCTTCCGATGTACGGTTCATCGGAATTTGCACGTATGGATGCTTTCCATCCATCAAATTATTTCAAAGTAAAGCCTGAAGGGTTCACACCATTCCTTCTTGGACGCGGAGGAACACAAGACCTTGTACATGTATTAAACTTTGCATCTACAATGGATCAATTGAAAGATAAGAAAATGGTATTCGTTCTTTCTCCGCAATGGTTTGTACCACAAGGTATTGATGAAACACACTTTGCACCTAACTTTTCAAAGCAACAAGGTTACCACTTCATTTTCAACGATGATGTAAAACCTGAAATGAAAAAGCAAATTGCAAAGCGTTTATTAAACTTTGAGATCGTTAAGAAAGAAACTTTACTTAAAATTTCGCTTGAAGGTATCGTTTACGATGATACAAAGCATAAAGTAAAAGCACTTGCTGCTAAACCTTTCGCTTATATTTACCGTAACATTTTAGATCGTAAAGATTTATTTACAGCTATGTTTAATATTAAACCGCATAAAGAAAAGCTTGACCCTTCATTAAAACAAATGAACTGGGAAGAGGCTCGTAAACATGCAGATCAAACTGGTGCAGTAGAATCAGGATCTAACGAATATGGTATCGAAGATGATTACTTCAACAGCAAAATCAAGAAGAAATTAAAGCAACGTGAAGGCTACTTAAAAAATGACGCTTATGATCAATCGCCAGAGTATGAAGATCTACAAATTGTACTTGATTTATTAAAACAATCTGGTGCAAAACCACTCTTCATTTCTGTTCCTGTAAAAGGTCCTTGGTACGATTACGCTGGCTTCCCGAAAGAACGCCGCGAATTGTACTACAAGAAAGTTCATGAGCAAATTGAGAAAGCTGGCTATCCAATTGCCGACTTCTCAAATCATGAGTATGATAAATACTTCTTAAAAGATCACATGCACTTAGGTTGGAAAGGCTGGGTTTATATTGATGAAGCCATCCAACAATTTTATAAAGCAAACTAAAGAAAAGACCGCTTGAATTATTCAAGTGGTCTTTTTCTATATACATTTTGCAATTGTTCAATTACGTTATCTGCTTCTTTCATCACTCTCTCCACTACATGCTGAGCTGATTCTATTCGTGCTAATGATGACGCTTGTCCTGCCCAAAGTGACATATATTCTCCATTATTTTGCTTTGCTGCTTGTTGGCGTATTTTAGAGGTTAATACATTTTGCACTGGATACATCGGAAGGTCTTCTTCTTTCCCTTCATGCTTCTCTATAAATTCATTACGAATACCGCGTGCATATTTCCCAGAAAACGCACGCGTCACAGTTGTACTCGTATCTGTACTACGTAAAACCGCTTTTTTATACACGTCATGCGTAATACTCTCTTCACTCGTTAAAAAGGCAGACCCCATTTGAACAGCTTCTGCTCCCAGTGTAAATACCGCAACAAGCCCTTGCCCGTTCATTACACCACCTGCTGCAACAATCGGGATATGCGGAACTGCTGCTACTAACTGCGGAATTAATGCGAATGTCCCAATCATAGCGTCCTGTTCTTTCCCGATAAACGTTCCTCTATGCCCCCCTGCCTCACTACCTTGACCTACAATAATGTCTACTCCTAATTCAGCAAGTACTTTCGCCTCTGCCACATGAGTAGCTGTTCCGATGACTTTTATTCCTCTTCTTTTCAAGTCATTTATTTCTTCTTTTTCTAACGTTTGAAATGCAAAGCTTACGACTGGCACGTTTTCTTCTACTAACACTTGTAATTGTTCTTTATAACTTTTTGGAAGCTTTAACTGTTCTTCTTCCTCTATACCCAATCCTCTATTCACTCCGCTAAGTAATCCCTTAGCCAAGTTTATCTTCTCTTCTTCTATTTGTATCTCTTTCGTTAATAGTAAATTAACACCGAAAGGCTTATCTGTTCGTTCCCGTATTTTATAAATCGCTTCACGAATTTGTTCTGGGCTCATATAGCCTGCTCCAAGCGTTCCTAATCCTCCGCTATTACTTACAGCTGCAACGAGTTCTGGCGTCGTAATCGCACCGGCCATTCCGGCTTGAATGATGGGATACTTAATTTGTAATAAATCTATGACTCGACTTGTAAACATCATTTCTCCTCCTATTCCCTTTATATCTTCTTTATTTGACAAACTTTCCCCTTCTTTTACAAGGGTTGAACTTCCTATGAAGCGAATATATTGAAAGTGAAGGAGGCTGAAAAAAATGATATATCCAAATGCATTACAACAAGGTGATACAGTAATGATTATTGCACCGTCCGGCCCGCCAACAATTGAAAACGTATTAAAAGGTGTAACTGTACTACAAGAAATGGGTTTATCTGTAGTAATCGGGAAGAGTGTTTATGAGAAATATGGATATTTAGCGGGAAGTGATCAAGTTCGGCTCGATGATATACATGAAGCATTTTCAAACCATGAAGTAAAAGCCGTTTTCTGTGCACGAGGTGGTTACGGAAGTGCTCGTCTCCTCCCTCACATTCAATATGAAATCATTCGGCAAAACCCTAAAATCTTTTGGGGTTATAGCGATATTACAGCTTTACATACTGCCTTTTCACGTTATGCAAAGCTCGTTACTTTTCATGGCCCAATGGTTGAAGAGTTAGGAAAAGGTGTAGATTCTCTTTCTTTATCTTCTTTCAATCAACTCTTTCATCCGTATTCAATCATTTTATCTGCGTCAGAATGTATCGTACCTAGCTCTTCTCGTACAATTACAGGTCAGTTAGTTGGAGGCAATTTAGCGGTGTTAACGAGTATCATTGGCTCCGCCTACGAGATAAATACGTCCAATAAACTTTTATTGCTTGAAGACATTGGGGAAGAGCCATATCGCATTGACCGTATGTTAAATCAGCTACTTTTATCTGGAAAGTTTAATGAATGTAGTGGCGTTATTTTTACAAGTTGTCATGACTGCACTCCTTCTAAACCATCTCAATCATTACAAACAATACTATATGAATATTTTACTCCATATGCTATACCTGTCCTATTCGGTTTACCGATTGGACATATAAGCCCAAACATTGGGATTCCTCTTGGAGCTACAGCTACAATAAGTACACATAATAAAACACTCTCTATTTCTTCCGGCGTAGCCCCCCCGTGTTCAAATTAAAAAGGAAAAGCGATTACGCTTTTCCTTTTATTTATAATAGTTAAAAATTCGTCCAGATGCGATATCTGCAATTTCTTCTGGAATAAATGTTTTACTTATATCAGTACCGACATTTAATACTGCTGTAGCATCTTTCTCAATGCTACTAAATAATTCTTTCCCACGTATCGTAATAAGGGGTGTTCCTTCTGGCAACACGTCTTTTACAAATTCCATTTGTGTAAAGAACGGAACGATCCATCTACCCTCTCCTTGGAAATGACGCAAGCGAAGTATTCCTTCTGTTGCCCCTTCCTCTGCTTCTAGTGAGCCAGCAACATAAAACTCAGTAGATAAGAGCAATTCATAAAATTCCTTTTGCTTTTGTTTATCATCCCCTGCTACAACAAGTACTTCTTCTATTCTCTTTACCGGAATTTGCTCCATATGATGCCACCCCTATTTTCAAAATGATTGTACTTAGATTATACGAAATATTCTTATTTTTTTCTACATAATTCGCAATTATTTTCTTAAAATAATTTTAATACTTCTTTTGTCGTCATAATTGTAGCAAACTCTTCATGTAAATTTACAAGTGTCCTATTATGAATATCTTCTGCACTATACTCTTTACCATCTAGACCTTTACGGTTAAAAGTAGCCGTCGCATCACTCACTAAATATGTTTTAAATCCTAAATTCCCTGCCATTCGTGTCGTAGTCTCCACACAATGATTTGTCGTTAATCCTACAATCACTACTGCATTACATTTGTTCTCTCTTAATTGCTCTTCTAAATTTGTCCCAATGAATGCACTATTAACAGATTTCTGAATAACCACTTCACCTGGTAGTGGTTGCACCTCTTCTTTAAAGTTGACTGTTTCCGCTCTCTCATAAAACATCGACTGCGCATTTTCTTTATTTACATGTTGAATATGAAAAACCGGTCGCTTCCTTTTTCTCCATTGTTCTAATAACATTCTCATGTTTTCTTCAGCAAAAAGATTATTTCTCTCACCCCAGTATGGTAATTGAAATGCTTTTTGTACATCAATTATGATAAGTGCTATTTGATTATTCATCATTTTCTCCTTCTTTCGGCTGTAATTGAAACAGAAAACCCAATTGTTGTGACGCAGTAATAAAACAAATATAAGCGCAAAGCTCTACAATTTCTTTTTCCGTCCAATATTGTTTCAATACATGAAACATAGTATCATCTATCGCCTTTTTGTCATGAATAAATGTATGCGCAAAAGTAACTGCTACACCAATTTCTTCTACCTTTTGCATATCATCAGGCCTTCCCTTTGCCATACAGTACGGGCATTCATTCCCATACGCTAATGTTCTTCTCACTTGCTCCTTTAACTCTGCTGAAAGAGTTCCTTTATTGTATAATGTATTTTCTAATGTACTCCACGAATGTAATATTTCCGGATTATGACCTAATAACCTTTGAAACTTTGTATCTCCTACATTTGATAATGAAATTCTCGCCATTATTTTTCCTCCTATTCCCTTCAGTTTTATTGTAAAATAAATAAAGTTCTCTTTACATTTCATATGAATCTTAATTTATATTTTTCCTTTACAAAAATTATCATTTTACTGGAGGTATATTTACAAATGCAACTAGACCGTGTTGATCGAAAAATTTTAAATGAATTATATAATGATAGTCGCCTTTCCATGCGTGAATTGGCGAAACGAGTAAACTTATCTGCTCCGTCTACTGCAGAACGTGTTCGTAAACTCGAAAGTGAAGGCGTTATCCAAAAATACACAATCGATATCGATTATAAAAAAGCAGGACTTGTTTTAGACTGTATTTTAGAAATCACTTTAAAAAACGGTGATACAACACGTATGCAACAGTTTATTCAGTCCTATCCATCTGCAAGTTTTTGTTACCGAGTAACAGGAAGCTTATGCTACATTGTAAAAATTTCTGTTCCTTCACTCGTTGAACTTGAAGAATTTATCAATGATGTTTCTTCATATGCAACGACTGTTTCTCATATCGTATTATCAGAAATATCTCTTACTCCTGATATTGAACATATCTTTCCAGAAGATTAATTAATTTTTATTCATAAAATATATAAAAACCCCTTACAATAAGAATAAAAATAATATATTATGTATTAAAATACACAAAGTTCGAGAAAGGGGCTTTACATTGAAAATCTGGTTTTATGAAAAAACGGCACAATTAGATGACTTGCTTGGCATTTGGGACAATGTTCCGACTATCCCTCGAATTGGTGAAAAAGTTGAGATTTTAAAAGCAGTGCGCACTGTTACAGATATTAAATATGTAAAGAACGGCAATAATTTTCGTGTGGAAATTATCACAAAGTAAAAAGTAGCTCACAAGGAGCTACTTTTTACTTATCTATCATGCGCTTTCTTTATAACGATTTTATCGTCTTCTACAGATACTGTTACATAATCATTTTCTTCTAACCCGAGCTTATTTACAGCCTCATCTGGTAGCTCTACAGCCATCAATCTATCTGTTACAATCACTTGACTATACACTTCATTTTCTTCTGATGCACTCACTACTTTTTCCTCATTTATGAAGCGCACTGGTGGCACACCCACTTCTTTTACCATGCGCCATTGTTTCCAAACGTAAGGAATTAACCAAAGTAATCCAACAACTGTAAGACCGATACCGATCCATAAATTACTTTGTGCTTGTAATTCAGGAATTGAAATGGCGCTACTCTCTTCTCCGCCGACAAATTGCATACTTGTTGCAATGAAATTATTTAAAGCATGCACAGCTATATTCGTCCATATATTTTTTGTTTTTATGTATAAAAGACACATAACAACACCAAACATGAACGCACCAATAACATCAAAATGTCCTAAGCCAAAAATAATGGAAGATATAATGACAGCTTTTTTAATGCCCCATTTATAAGCCATTCGCTGTAAAAAGAATCCTCTAAAAATAACCTCTTCCATAATAGGTGCTAACACACATGATGAAATGAAAGTAAATATTGTCATATATATGTTACTCGTATTAATAACATTTCCATCTTCTAACATAGTAACTAAGAAATTCGGTAACGTATGTGCTAATATGTAAAATTGAATATGAGATATACCAACTGAAAAAATCATTCCCATTACCGTTGCTAACACAATTAATCCCCACGGTAAACGTCCTGGCTTATCAAAAAAACTGTTAAATATAACATTATTTTTATTGGTTTTTACGTATAACCAAAATAACGGAAATACAAAAAACACAGTTATTTGTGAAATAACCTCCGTCGTATTCTCAGAAACATTTGATAGACCTAATGGGATCATCGTAAGGAACAACCCTATAATCATCCATCCAAAAAAGCTACGTAGTCTTATACGTGAAAATGCATCGTGCATATAGAACACCCCCAAAGATAGTAAAAGTAAATGGTGTGATAACTAAATTATAATATGAATATAGTTGAAATTCTCCCTATTTTTCTCAAATACTTTCGAATAACATATATAGTAATCATTCTTTTCTTTCAGTTGAAATATACAAGAAAGTTATGTAATAAAAATCCCCGTTTTTACAAGCGGGGATTTCTTTTATTATAATACGTCACGTTTTTGGAATAATGCACTTGATGCTACAAGTAATACAACAAAGTATGCAGCTACAAGTAATAATGAAGTTGTAAATGTAAACTCTGTAAATGTTGGTTCTATTCCGCCACTTACTAGCTTATTGCTATCGTACACACTTAAATTTAAATGGAAGAACACTACAAACTTCGCTACACCTTTTGCAAACATCATTAGTGCCATATTAATTGCTCCTTGTAAAAAGAAGAAGAACATCGTGATAATTAATGGTAATACAGATTTTCTAAATACGTTTGCTAAGAAAAATGCAAGAGTCGCAAAGAAGAACGGTGAAAGTACTTGATATAAAGTAGATTTCATTACGATTCCTACCGTTAATTCTGTTTTGCTACCATCCATTACAATTCCGCCAATAATCATTGCAATTAACGTGCTAGCAACTATGATAAATACTATAGTAAGTAACACTGTAATATATTTAGAGAATAAAACTGTCATTCGTTTTCTTGGACGGATTAATAACTGCTTAATTGTACCTTTTTGGAACTCATCAGTAATCATACGAGAAGCAATCGTAATGCCAAAAATTGTTGCAAACAAAGTAATTAAACCAATCTCTGAACTTGCAAAATCTAAATATGATCCTTTAAATTCAGTTCCGTCTCCCCATTTCAGCATCACTAAAACTCCCAAAATCTCCAATACTGCAATAACACCAATTAAAATATACATACCTTTTTTCGCATGCAACTTTAAAAATTCATTTTGAATTAATTTAAACATTACGCTTTCACTCCCCCTGTAATCGCTAAGAACTCATCCTCTAACGTTTTATTTTGAATGGTAACTCCGTATACAAGCACATCTTCATTCACAAGTTTCTTTACAAGTTGTGGAATTTCTTCTTTCGTTACAGATACTACAATGACATTTCTTTGCGCCTTTCCTTTAATGATTTCATTTGCTTTCTGAACTTGATCTACTTCAAACGCTACAACTACTGTCTCATCATGTTTTGCTTGTTCATGTAAGTTGTATTCTTGTACAAACTCACCTTGCTTAATAATAACGACGCGATCACACATGAGTTCAATTTCACTTAATAAGTGACTTGATACGATTACAGCAATATTCTCTTCTTTCGCTAAACGTTGTAAATAATCACGAATTTGGCGAATACCAGCTGGATCTAATCCATTTGTCGGCTCATCTAAAATTAAAATTTTCGGCTGATGCAGTAATGCCTGCGCAATTCCTAAACGTTGTTTCATACCAAGTGAATATGTTTTCACTTTTTTATGAATTGCATGCTCTAATTCAACCAGTTTTACAATTTCAGCAATGCGCTCTTTACGAATTGGTGCAATTGCCATGTTCGCAAAATGCTTCAAGTTTTGCATTCCTGTCATATAATCATATAGTTCAGGATTTTCTACAATCGCTCCAATTTGCTCTAGCGCCTTTTCACGCTCCGTGCGAATACTATGACCACAAATTGTAATATCGCCTTCTGTCATTGAAATAAGACCTGTCATCATACGGATCGTCGTCGTTTTACCACTACCGTTCGGTCCAAGGAACCCGTACACTTCTCCTTCACGAACTTTAAATGATAAACCACGAATAATTTCCGTTCCACCAATCTTTTTTCGAACATTCTCTAACTTTACTACTACGTTTCCCAATGTTTATTCCTCCTTTAGACTTCTAATTTTTTATCAATTATGCGACCTGTTATATAAACAAGTAAAACAAATATACCGATTGAAAAAGCAATACTATATAAATTCATAAGACTTTCCGGATATAGTATAAAATTTATATCTATTGAGTCATCTATATAAATTAATTTTCTAATAAAATTAGATGTAGGTGCAAGTCCGCCTAGCATTTCATATATCATGTTGATTACTTTCGTTATTAGTAAAAATAAGAAGAAAATAATTACATACTCCATTTTTTTCTTTTTCAAAGAAAATACTTTCACACCAGCTACTGTAAAAAGTAAAACTAACAATATACTTGATAAATTAAATACATATAACATAGTACTAAAGAGGTGCTTTAGTGGATTGAATACACTTTGAGTAAATAATACTTCATAGAGCTCTGTACCTTTTATTATTTTCATAGAAATGCCATATAAAAAAATAGAGCCTATTAATTCAAAAATAAGTAAATAAATTACAGCGTATAACAATATTGCTAAAACAATCTTTTTACCGGATATCGATGTTAACCGAAATAATGTGCTTTCAGTCATTTTTCCAAATGCAGACACCGCCTGAATAACTATCATTGCTAAAAAAGTTATATATACTAGAATAACGAAAGCAACTATAATTGTTTGTCTTACTTCTCCTGATTCTTGCTTAATATAATTTCCCAAACTTACGAAAGCTACAGCGACAACGAATATAAATGATAACAAAGAAATAATTATTTGTTTTTTATTTATATTGTACATATATATTAAGCTCGGCTTCATCTACTAAACACCTCCTTAAACACCTCTGTAACAGCTTTTCCTCTCTGAAAACGTAACTCTTCTACATTTTCATACAATACAATTTCCCCATCTTTTAAAAAGATCACTTCATCAAAAATATTTTCAACTTCATTTATTAAGTGCGTCGAAATTAGTATCGTACAATCTTCGCGATAAAACTGTAAAATAAGTTCCAGTACGTGTTCCCTAGAAACGAGATCAATTCCGCCCAGTGGTTCATCTAGCACGTATAACTTCGCTTTCCTCGAAAATGTTAAAATAATTTGTAGCTTTTCAACCATCCCTTTTGATAAAGCTGTAACTTTTTCTTCTAACGGTATTTTAAACTCTGCAATCGTATCTACCGCTTTTTGCATATCAAAGTCCTTATAAAAATCACGATAGAAAAATATAGAATCTTTTACTGTCATCCAATCATCAAATACTGGCTTATCAGACATAAACGAAACGATCTCTTTCGTTTCTAATCCTACTTTTTTACCAGCGATTATAATACTCCCTTCGGAAGGATGCTGCAAACCAGCAATCATTTTCAATAACGTCGTTTTCCCGCTCCCGTTATCTCCAACGAGTCCAACAATTTTCCCTTCCGTAATCTCAATGCTTAATTCACGGATTACTGCTTTTAACCCGTATCTCTTCCATAAGTTTTCTATTTTTAATAGCTCTGTCATTCGCTCTCCTCCCTTTTCTCATGTAATGAAGAACGAAGGATTGTAAGAATTTCTTCTTCTGAAAAACCTAAATTATCCATTCCATCTATAAAAGAATGAAGTAATTCTTTCGCCATCTCTTTTCGCAGCTCCATAATTTTCTCCCCTTCATTCGTTACATATCGTCCCATTCCTCTACGCGTTACAACAACCCCATCCCGTTCTAGCTCTTGAAATGTACGCTGGATCGTATTTGGATTTACTTGTAATTCACTCGCTAATTCACGTACAGAGAGAATTTTATCACCAGGCAATAAATGTCCCGTTACGATTTCTTTTTTTATGTATTCCATTACCTGGATGTAAATTGGTATATTTGGAGAAAACTCTATTTTCATTTCTTCCCTCCTTTTGTATCGGTGTACTAGTTAAATAATACACCGATACAAAAAGATTGTAAATACCCATTTACTTACAAAAAAATTCTATCCATTAACCGGATAGAATTTTTCAAACAAAAATCGTTATACAAAAATAATAGTGTTATGTAAACAAAATCATAAAGAAAAGCTATCTTATTCATTGATAAGACAGCTTTTCTTTATGATCATATATTAAAAATTAAACACGAAGTCATCGTCAGATAACTTTTCAACGTTCGTTGCTTTTACGTAACCATTTCCTTTTACAGAGAAGAAATCATGGTTTTTCGTATCTGTACGTAAACCATTTAAAACGATTGGGTTAATTTCTTCTTCTTCAAACTTCGGCTCAAGTCCTAAGTTCATAAGTCCTTTATTCGCATTGTAACGAACGAAACGATTTACATCCTCTACAAGACCGATAGAAGTGTAAATTTCTTCTGTGTATGCCATTTCAATTTCATATAGTTCCATTAATAACTCTTGCGTTTCTTTTTGCACTTCTTGTTGATCTTCTGCAGAAAGTTCCGCGAAGATTTGTTGCGCTAAAATACCGACGAATACGCCGTGAATTGACTCATCACGAATTATTAAGTTAATAATCTCACCACTTGCCGTCAGTTTACCTTGACCAGCTAAGTAAAGCGGATAGAAGAATCCACTATAGAATAAGTAACTTTCTAAGAACACACTTGCTACCATTGCCATGTATAACTCTTTTTTCGTCACTTCAGGTTTTAATAAACGACGATAGTAACTCGTAATAATACCAGCCTTTTTCTCAAGTAACGGATGAGTATCTACCCAGTCAAAAATCTCATCGATTTCTTCTTCAGTAGCTAACGTCGTGAAAATATGACTGTAACTCTTCGCATGTACTTCTTCCATTGCACCCATGAAAGCTAATACACTTTTCGCTTGTAAATTTTCAAGGTGAACAAGTACAAGTGGCATCCCTTCGCCGCCTTGTTTCGTATCTAAAAGTGTTAAACCACCTAATACACGCTTATAAGCAACCTGCTCTTCTTTTGATAATTGCGCCCAAGTATTTTTGTCAGAAGACACTGCGATTTCTTCTTCTGTCCAAAACTGAGCGATGTTTTGCTTCCAAAACATTAAACTAAAATCATCTTCTTTTTTGTTCCAGTTTACCGCACGCATTCAATCGCCCCTTCTCTAAATATGATAACTAAGCATGAGCAGGGTTCAGAAAACCCTGCTCATCATGTCTCACTTTTTATATTAAACGGTACAAGCCACACACTCTTCCACGCTTAATTTACGCGTTCTTGTATAATACAGACTCTTTAAGCCTTTTTTATGTGCATAGATGTAGTAACGTGCTAATTCACGTGTTGAAATATCACTATTAACGTAAAGAATTGTACTAATCCCTTGGTCAATATGTTCTTGAATTTCTGCGATTAAATCAATTAATTTAAACTGATTCATATCGTAAGAAGATTTATAGTACCAGAACGTATCTTTTGATAAATACGGCATTGGATAATATGTTGTCGCATTCGCATACGTTCTTGATTCGATTTGACTTACGATCGGCATTACGCTTGAAGTTGCATTTTGAACGTAACTGATTGATTGTGTCGGAGCAATTGCAAGACGATATGAGTTGTATAAACCATTCTTCTGCACTTGCTCTTTTAAACTTGTCCAATCTTCTTTTGTTGGAATATGAATTCCTTCAAATAATTGCTGAACTTTTTCAGTTACTGGGCTGTAATCTGTCGTTTCATACTTTTCAAAGTATGTGCCATTCGCATAATCAGATTTATCGAAGTCTTTAAATGTTTCGCCTTTTTCTTTAGCGATTTCCATACTTTTCTCAATAGAGTAGTAATTTAACATCATAAAGAATGTACGAGCGAACTCTTTCGCTTCTGCACTTTCATAAGCGATTTTATTTTTTGCTAAATATCCGTGTAAGTTCATTGCGCCAAGTCCAACGGAATGAAGCTCATCATTAGCTTTTTTCACAGTTGGTGCATTCGGAATGATTGTCATATCAGAAACAGCTGTTAAAGCTTCCATTCCCGCATGAACCGCTTCACGAATTTCTTTGTTTTCCATTACATTTACGATATTTAACGATCCTAAGTTACAGTTAATATCACGACGGATAATGTCATCTGTACCGTAATCATTTATTTCAGAAGTTTCTTGAAGCTGGAAGATTTCTGTCTCGAATGTTCAACCGAGTTCGCTACTCCTCAGCCCGTTGCTCATGCAACTGCTGTATGTCACCATACAGGACAGACTATATCATCACCTACAGCATTACCTGATTAGGTGCTCCGCTTTTCGAACGCCAATCGCTTGCGCTCTACTCCCATAAGGGATAGTCGTTAGGCTTTTACTTATCTTAATCTTTCAGAAAGTCTCTTATTACTTTATGTTGTCCCATAACTCTGCTATACAAAATAATAAGATACATTCTGAACTTTTATATTTTCATTCTAAGATAAGATTTAGCACGGTAGGTTACCTCAAATTTGAGGCTTTCCCCGTTTAACGGAGTTTTCGACTAGCATTTCTACTAGAAGGTGCTACATATTTAACACAAGTTCGACATCTTCACAGTTCCAATATCCTTCAATGGATGTTGGTTATTTGCATTTGATTTAAACATTAAGTACGGATAACCAGACTCAAGCTGAATCATAGCAATTTTAATAAGCATATCACGTGCACTAATATCTAGCGGCTTCTTCTTCACTTTAGGATTGCTCATTAATTCATCGTACATTTCATCGATATCAATATCATCTAAATGCTTTCCGTATTCTTTATACACCGTATAAGGCGCGAAAACATGGAAAGGTTCGTTTTTCTCAGCAAGCTCAAAGAACTTGCTTGGAACGATAATTCCGATTGATAGAGACTGAATACGGCTCTTCTCATCGGCATTTATTTTTTTCGTATCAAGGAATTCAATAATATCCCAATGGAAAATGTTTAAGTATACTGCGCCAGCACCTTTTCGTTGGCCAAGTTGATTCGCATATGAAAACGAATCTTCAAGTAATTTCATAACAGGTACTACACCACTTGCAGCGTTGTCGATACCTTTAATTTGCTCACCGCGTGCGCGGAGCTTAGATAAGTTTAAAGCTACTCCTCCGCCGATTTTTGATAATTGCATTGCAGTATTAATGTTAAAGCCAATTGAATTTAAGCTATCATCCATCTCTAACAAGAAACAAGACACCATTTCTCCTCTTCTGCTTCTTCCCGCATTTAAAAAGGTTGGTGTCGCTGGTTGGTAGTTTTGTTTGACAATCATGCTTGCGAATTGTTTTGCCTTCGCAACATCACCGCGTCCTAAGTATAATGACACAATTGCTACACGATCTTCATAGCTTTCTAAGTATTGTTTTTGATCATTTGTTTTTAACGCATAATCTTTGTAGAACTTAGATGCTGCCATATAAGATTGGAACTCGAAGTTTTCACCATAAGCGATGTTATATACCTCTTCTACTTCCTCCAAGTTATACTCGTCCAGAACGTTGTAATAGTAATCATGTTCTTTCATATACTCCATTCGCTCTGCCACGCTATTAAAATGAACGGTATTCTCTCTAGCTTCTTCCATAAAGACTTCTAATGCCTCTTTATCTTTATGAAGCTGATAAAAACCGTCCTGCATTTGCGTGATTTCATTATTCAGTTCAATGTGTCGCAATCTCCCGCACCCTTTCCTTAAAATATTCTACATCGTTATTTGTTCCTGATAACTCAAATTTTGATACAATAGGCACTTCATATTTAGCAGAAATTTTGTCAGCACTTGCACCGAACATGTCTCCCCAGTTACGATTGCCGCTTGCAGATACGCCT
Source organism: Bacillus sp. BD59S (assembly GCF_007363175.1). Taxonomy (NCBI): domain Bacteria; kingdom Bacillati; phylum Bacillota; class Bacilli; order Caryophanales; family Bacillaceae; genus Bacillus; species Bacillus sp. BD59S. The sequence continues at coordinate 1,262,959 of NZ_CP034686.1, read as the reverse complement.
TTTAATTTTTCATTATTGCGCTCTAAAAATTCTAAAACACGTTCTGGTACATTGCCAAAACCTGTTGTATACGTAATTAAAATAAAGTCTTCATCTATTACTAGATCTTCACCAATTTGAACGGCCGGCATATTTAATTTGTGAATGAAACGCTTCACGTTTCCTGTCATAGAATCATATGCAACTAACATTTCCGACCCTCCCTTTTCAATCTATACTCTCTGTATGTTGTTTCTTGATTTCTCTATATATTGTATTACGTTTCAAAATAAGACACAAGATATATGTATAAATTCTTTCTTTTTTTAACTTTTACTTTTCGACAAGACCGTCGATTTTTTTCAATACAATGACTATGAAACAACATTCTAAAACTCATGTCAATAAAGTGCTTTTCAAAAAAGTTGTCAACGAATTTAACCTTATTTTTAAAAAAGTTAACAATATATTTTGTCATAAAACGGCAAATGCTGGAGGAATATATTTCTCCAGCATCACGCAAAAAAGAACAGACATGAAACGATAATCTGTTCTAAAAAACGATTACATTTATCAACTTTACTTTATTAAATATTATACATATACTTTCAGTTCGCGTTACATACTAAAAGATAACTATTATAGAAAAAGATTATTATTATGGAAATTCAACTTATTTATGAAAAGATTATTCAGAGTGCTCAATACGCACAATATCTTTTACAAATATATGATGCGGATTTTCATCTTTATCAATCATTGTACATACAGGAGCTTCTTCATCAAAGTACACAATCATTCCTTCAACGTACTGATATGTATGTTGAACTTGTACAGTTACTTTAATTTCTACAGCCTCTTCATATGCTCTTTTTATTTTCTGAAGCATTTTTGCCGAACACTTTCGTTTCTCTGGATACATGACCATCCCCATAAATCGATTTCCGGCTCTATCTTTCCACATATAATCCCAATGCGGCAATATGCCTTGTTTAAAATCGCCCATAAGTCTCCTCCCTATATTCTTTTAGTTACGAACGTGGCGTTTCTGAATATGTATAAATGACCTGTCCGCCGCGCTGTGCGTTACCAATGAAATGTTTAAAGTCTTCTCGATTTACTAAAACTTCTCTGAACGTATAAAATACATCTTTCGTAACAACATACTCCTTTATTTCACCATTTTTCAGCTGATCCAAAATTGTATTTGCTAATTCTTTATCCATGTATTTCACCTCTATGCAATATTTTATTTTATCTTATATTCTATAGGTCAACAACTGTAAAATTATCCAGATGCTATACCTTCATTTCATTTTCATTATTTTTCAAAAAAGATCTCTTTAGTAGATGTCCACTAAATATCATATACTAACATAGCTACTTCTCTATATCAAACATTTCGACATTCAATTATGCAAAATTCCATACCACTATGCTACAATATATAAATAGAACTAGGAGGGATACTATGATTCGGAAAGCAAAAAAGACAGATGCGAAACTGGTAGCACCTTTATTGTATAACGCTCTGCACGAAATTGCTGAAAAAATCACAGGTAGCACAGTTGAGACAGAAGTATTACTAGGACTTGAAACATGGTTCTCAAAAGAGAGAAATCGACTGAGCTATGAAAACTGTTTTGTATATGAGCAAGACGGGGGTGCAGTTGGAGTTATTGTCGCTTATCACGGTAGTGAAGCAACAATGCTTGATGCACCAATTGTACATCACTTAAGAGAATTACATAAAGATGAATCAATTATGTTAGAAAAAGAAGCCGAGCTTGATGAATATTACATTGATACCTTATCCGTTTCAAGTGCATATGGTGGAAAAGGAATTGGTTCTAAATTGATTGAAGCTGCTGAAATACATGCAACTGAAAAAGAGTATGAGAAAATCGCATTACTTGTTAATTTAGAAAACAAACGTGCCTATTCACTATACGAAAAACTAGGTTATAAAAAAGATCAAATCGTTATGCTTGTAGGCGAACCTTACGCACATCTCGTAAAACCATTAAACATCAAAATTTCTATATCTTAAAAAGAAAGCACACGACTTATATAAATCGTGTGCTTTTATGTTAAATTCGTATTCAATATATTTCCATTCATAGCCTCATGAAACGTATATGTTGTACATCCCCATGGCTCTCTGTGCAAAATAGGAGAACCAGACCATCCCATCGCTCTCAGTTCGGCACCAATCATTACATTCACATAATTATGCCCTACAAGAGCAATACTTCCATGTACGAGAGCATAACGATGTAATAAGTAAGCCGCTTGTCTTGCCCTCTCTCTTACTTCCTTATAAGACTCCACACCTTTATGGTAACCAAGTATCCATAATGTTCGTCCGATAAACATCCATACGTCAGGTTTACACTTCAACCATTTTGGAGCATAAAAACTCGTCGGAACTTCCGCTTCCCTAAATAGAGTATTTTGCATAAAAGATAAAGAATCCGTTAATTCAGCTGCTGACTGTACAGCACACCTTTGATCACTCGTTACAATCAATTTTGCCGCTTCAACCGCTTCCCTTGTTTCCGTTGGTATAGGTGCTTTTTCTGTTATAGTATGTAAGTCATATCCTTTCATCCATTCACGAAAGGATGTAACCGTCATTGGTTCTATAGTACGGTCTAAGCGACCATGACGAATAAAAGAAATCTTCATTCTTTCCACTCTCCATTCATCACTTACGAACTCTATTATGTACTATTTTTACATATCATACCACGCAAAAAAAGAAAGTTATACAACTTTACATATCCCCGCCACTCTCATGTGTGATCCCAGCATGTATCCCATCCATCCCATCAAAATATGTAGTCATTTCATGATGACGAATCTTTTTTAAATGTATATAAGAAAATACAAATAAAGTTAATGTTATAACACTCCCCACAAATTCAAACATCATTTTACCGCCTCTAATTTCTCCCACTTTAGTAGGTTCTTGTACATTTTTATTATACCCCTATATAAAGATGTCTGCATTTAAACCTTTCTTTTTTTCTAATAACATGACATTCTTGGATATTTTCTTACAAAAAGTGAATATTTTTCGATTTTTTACTTTGAAAACATTTACAAAACAGGAAACATAGTTCAAAATAAAGGAAAATAAAAAATCCCAAATTATTCTTTTTTGGAAAAACTGTAACAAGGAGAGTTGCTTATGCAGATCGCAGAAACTGGAGATATCATTGAATTTAAAGGTGGAATGCAAGGCCGTGTTCAAAAAGTAAATCAAAACTCCGTTATTGTAGATATAACAATTATGGAGAATTTTAGAGAACTAGATATGGAACCTCTTACAGTTGTTAGTCATAAAAACTATACTGTCATTAATCAAAATGCATAATATAATAGAAAGAAAGGATCTGTATGTTATACAGATCCTTTCTTTCTATTATACATTAACGATTATCAATTGTTTCTGGATATAAATCATGGTTCATCATGCGGTAGTCCGCCATTTGTTCATACTTCGTTCCTGGGCGACCGTAGTTGCAGTAAGGATCAATGGAAATCCCTCCACGTGGTGTGAATTTACCCCATACCTCGATGTAACGTGGATCCATTAATTTAATTAAGTCATTCATAATAACATTCATACAATCTTCGTGGAAGTCACCATGATTGCGGAAACTAAATAAATATAGTTTTAAAGATTTACTCTCTACCATTCTTTGTTCTGGAATATAGCTAATATAAATTGTTGCAAAATCCGGTTGGCCTGTTTTCGGACATAAGCTTGTAAATTCAGGGCAATTGAATTTAACAAAGTAATCACGGTTTGGATGATTATTATCAAATACCTCTAAAATTTCTGGACTATATTCAAATAAATATTTTGTATTTTGATTTCCTAATAATGTTACATCTTTTAAATCTTCATCTAATCTTCCTGCCATTTTAAACATCCCTTCTCATTATACTCCGCGTTTATTTCCCCATACTAACGCATGAAGCTGCGGCAATACTTTTGCATTATTCATTTCTTTACAATTAACTGCTTTTTCAATTAGCCACTCATACTTATCTAATAACTTTTTAATCAACATCGCATCATCCCCAGTTTTTGTATCATCATTCCCTACTTGTAAGAAAAATGGTACATGTGGATAACGTTCGTGCATCTTAACTGCATACTCGAAATCATAATCGTCAAATACTACTACCTTTAAACTAATATCTTTTCCTGCTAGTTTCTGAATCATAGCATCTAACTTCTGAAAATCAGTTTTCATTGTCGAACTTGGTGGTTTTGGAGAAATCGTTATCTCATCAATTTGAAGTAGCCAATCTTGCCATTTACTCCCTTGCGTTTCGATTGCTGTTCGCATTCCATTCTCTTTTAATATAGAAAGAAGAAACTCAATATTTTTCAGCAATGCCGGATTTCCACCTGAAATCGTAACATGAGAAAAATTTTCGCCGCCAATTTCTACAAGCTCATTCCAAACGTCTTCCGCTGTCATCTGTCTAATTTGATCTTTAGCAGATCCATCCCACGTAAAAGCAGAATCACACCAAGCACAGCTATAATCACAGCCAGCTGTACGGATAAACATCGTCTTTTGTCCTACAACCATTCCTTCACCTTGAATAGTCGGACCAAATATTTCTAAGACAGGGATTTTACTCATCGAGCATCCACTCCCGTCTTACTTCTGCATAACTAGTCGGAGTCTCAAATAGACGAACGAATTCAACACGAGCTCCTTTATATTCATTCACACGATTATCTTTTGTTAACGCTTCTGCCATCTTTTCATAAATCCAAACGACCATATTTTCAGCAGTTGTATTCATCGCTGGTAACGTTTCGTTTAAATAACGATGGTCTAAATAAATTTCTATTTCATTCTTCCAAATTTCTTTTATATCTCCAAAGTCAATTGCAAGACCGATTTCATTTACATATCCACTAATCCCAAATACAACTTTATATGTGTGACCATGTAAGTTTTTACATTTCCCTTCATAACAGTGTAAATGGTGTGCTGCATCAAATGTAAATTCCTTGCTGACCATTACTCTTTTATTATGATATTTAAGCTGTTTACGCTGAATATCCTTGTCCATTTTTTGCAAATTTTCTACAATGCGAAATCCAAAGAAATTATCCATTAGTTACTCGCTCCTTCGCGTTCTTGTAGGTACGTATCTAATCCTGCTTTACGAAGTTGACATGCTGGACATTCACCGCAACCATCACCAATGATTCCGTTATAACATGTTAATGTTTTTTCTCGAACAAACTCGAATGCTCCAAGCTCATCTGATAATTTCCATGTTTCCGCTTTATCAATCCACATAAGTGGTGTATGAATCACAAACGGATAATCCATGGATAAATTTAAAGTAACGTTTAACGATTTCACAAACACGTCACGGCAATCTGGATAACCACTAAAATCAGTTTCACATACACCCGTTACAATATGACGTGCTCCAACTTGTTTTGCTAATACAGCAGCAAATGATAAGAATAGTAAATTTCGTCCATCTACAAAAGTCGACGGCAATTCACCTTCTTCATGTGTAATCTCCATATCCGTTCTCGTTAACGCATTTGGAGCAAGTTGATTCAATAGACTCATATCTAGTACCGTATGTTTAATTCCTAGCTCTTTTGCAATTTCCGCTGCACAATCAATTTCTAACTTATGACGTTGATTGTAATTAAACGTTACAGCCTCTACTTCTGCAAACTGCTGCATTGCCCAAAATAAACATGTCGTACTATCTTGTCCTCCACTAAAAACAACAACTGCCTTTTCTTTTTTCATTTCACTCATTCTCCTTCTCTACTACGAATAAGAAGAAAGAACGTTCTTGAACTGTCACAATAAAAAAACAAAACAATACCTAATGATATTGTTGTTTCCATAGTTTTTTATAGAGGGAGTTCGCGAACCTCTCCCGTGCATTACACGGAATTCCTTCTTTCATTGACAAAGCTTATTGTAACATATTGTATGCTACCAGAAAAAATTTCTGATTTTTCCGCTATTTCTCATTTCATTTCTTGCATTTTATAGTATGATTAATCTAATGTGAGAAGAGAGGAGGCATCCCACTGAAACCCTTTATTATTTATCTCTTTTTAAATATATTATTCATCCTTGTTACAATGCTCGTATACCATTTATTTTGGAATCAAAAAGGGAAACGTTCTCCTAAATTAAATTCAACTATATTTATTACATTATGTTGCCTCGCTACCATACTATGTATCACTTTCGGAGCAAAAACAAATTATGGATTTCAATTTGATATGCGTCATATCGTATTAATTGTCGGTACATTAACAGGAGGTCCTATTGCCGGTGGATCTATATTAGTTGTACTAAATATATATCGCTTCTTATTAGGAGGAATAGGTGTTTTCCCATCGCTTATCGGTTCTATCCTTCTATTTATTGTCCTACTATTTACATATAAAGTTTTCAATCGAACCTCTAATCGTATAAAAGTAGCACTTGCTATTATCTACAGTCTCACATACGGATTGAGTTGGATACCTTTCTTCCTTTCAAAGGTTACAAATAAGACTGATTATATACCACATATTATTGTGTATGAGTTATGTACGATACTTGGTACGATACTTATTTTATATTTACTACACATATTACAAACTCAAGTTCGTCTTCAAAACGAACTTATGAATGCTGAAAAGTTTCATTTAATTGGCGAAATGGCAGCATCCATCTCTCATGAGATTCGCAATCCGTTAACTTCAACAAAAGGATTTTTACAACTTTTGCAGTCAGATACATGCACTGAGCAAGAGCGAAAATTATATATTGACATAGCCATCAATGGAATCGAACAAGCAAATCACGTTCTTACAGATTATTTAACCTTTGCAAAACCAAGTATTGAAAAAGAACAAACATTACAGTTAGAAGAAGAACTACTGCATGCATTATCGTTAATTACACCGCTTGCTAATTTAACAAATGTGCGTACACATTATATAAAGCAAAGTACTTCTTTTTTTATCGCGGGAGAAAAACAAAAACTAAATCAATGTTTGTTAAATATTTTAAAAAACTGCATTGAGGCCATGCCAAAAGGCGGTGATCTTTATTTCACATTAGTTCCTGATCATAAGCATATTCAATTGTATATAAAAGATACAGGAGTTGGTATGGATCAAGAACAAGTAAAACGCCTTGGATCCCCTTTCTACTCAACAAAAGAAAAAGGTACTGGTCTTGGAATGATGGTCGTATTCAGTGTTATTCAAGCTATGAATGGAAAAATTGATATTATAAGTGAAAAAGGTACAGGTACAACCTTCTTATTAACTTTTCCACTCATACAAAAAACGTGATGAAATACTCATCACGTTTTTTCTGTTCCTTCAACTAATTCAGCAAAAGCTTTCACTTTGCCATGTGGTTTTTGATTTTCTTTACGTGCTTTCCATGCGCGCTCTTCTTCTTTCTTTTTCTTGGACATACTTTTCAACTCCTTCTTATCTTTCTCCATGTAGTATTCCAAAATAAGAAAGAAAACTATACACGTATGAAAAAGAAGTGGTCTCCCACTTCCTTCTGATTATCGTTGCAAAATTGCGTGTTTCGCCTCTTTTAACTGCGTAAGATGTCTTTGTTCATGCAAATCAAGAAATTGAACCCACTGATACAAATTCAAATCATTAAAAACAGGATGCTTTAATCCATTTTCAAATAGATCTTTTTCATCTAAAACACTATGAAGCGTGTGTAATAGTTCTTGTCGTGAATGTTCTAGTAATTGAATTCCTTGCTGTTTTTTCATTAGCGTTTCTGTTGGTTTCATTTGCTGAGGAGCTTCTCGTTTATGCGTGCGATCCAGCGTAAGTTGGAGGTCTTTAAATGGAGTCGTGTTTCTTTCATTTTTTTGTAAAGCATATGCAAGGGCAGACGTAACAGATTGTTCAACTAAATGCAAGTGATGCAAAATTTGAATAATACTCCATTTATCACGACGTGGCTTTACATTCACTTCTGTATCATTTAACATTTCAATTTCTGATAATAGCGTGCTTCGGGTAGACTGTAATGAGTTCACCAAACTTTCTAAACTCACATCCATATTAGATTGAAGCATACTTCTTTCCCCCCTTTTGTTGGTGAAAAGAGGTGCTCCTTATTAGAAACACCCCTTTAGTATTCTGAATTTTCTTTTATTATCTCATCATTTTCTTGTTATGTCGATGTTAAACATGTGAAAAAAAGCGCATGTTTTTTACAATTTTGTGTCGTCAATTGCATGTAGCCATGCTTCAATTTCTGTAATAACACTTTTCACACAGCCTTCAGCAAATGGTGATGTTAAATTTGCAACTTCTACTAATTCCAAGAATGATTTACTTCCACCTTGTTGGCACAGATTCACATAATCTTCCCACGCCTCTTGTCTATTATCTCTTGCACGTTTCCAAAATTGCAGTGCACAAATTTGTGCTAACGTGTAGTCAATATAGTAGAACGGCGAGCTATAAATATGTCCTTGACGTTGCCAGAATCCACCGCGCTCTAAATAATCATTATCTTCATAATCGCGATGCGGTAAATACTTTTTCTCTATATTACGCCATGCAGTCTTACGCTCTTCTGGTGTTGCTTCAGGATTTTCATATACATAATGTTGATACTCATCAACAGATACACCATACGGTAAAAACAGAAGTGCTGAACTTAAGTGAGAGAAGTAATATTTATCTGCATCTTCTTTAAAGAATAGCTTCATCCATGGCCATGTGAAGAATTCCATACTCATAGAGTGAATTTCACACGCTTCATATGTTGGCCAATTGTATTCTGGAATTTCAAATTTACGACTTTCGTATACTTGGAAAGCATGGCCCGCTTCATGTGTTAATACGTCAATATCACCAGACGTTCCGTTAAAATTTGAGAAGATAAACGGCGCTTTATAATTCTCAATATATGTACAATATCCACCGCCAGCTTTTCCTTTTTTCGCAACTAAATCTAATAAATCATTATCTAACATGAAATTGAAAAATTCATCTGTTTCAGCCGATAACTCTTTATACATCGTTTTTCCATGATTAACAATCCAATCCGCATCTCCTTTTGGAGTTGGATTACCTGTAGGGAATTCAAAGTTTTCGTCGTAATATGCTAACTTCTCTACACCGATACGTGCTTGTTGTCGTTTTCTTAATTCCGTTGTAACAGGAACGATATAATCTAGCACTTGCTGACGATAATTCGCTACCATTTCTGCATTATAATCAGTACGGTACATTCTTGCATATCCAAGTTCAACAAAGTTTTTGAAACCTAAAGATTTGGCGATTTTCGTTCTCACTTTAACAAGCTCGTCATAAATACGATCTAACTCTTCTTCATTCTCAGCTAAAAATCCGTAATACGCCTCACTTGCTGCTTTACGTTCACTTCTCTCTTTCCCTTGCATAAATGGAATAAGCTGTGATAACGTTCTTTCTTCTCCTGCAAAATCAATTTTTGCAGATGCTAATAACTGTGTATATTGTGAAGACAATTTATTCTCTAATTGTAAATCTTTCACGACTTCATCAGAATATGTTTTTAAATCACACTCCGCAAGAGCAAATAATTGCTTCCCATAATACGCCTCTAATTCTTCGCGGAATGGAGAATGAATTAACGCATGATAATACTTTGTACCATACCCTTGTACAACTGGAGAGAATTCATCAAAGAAATCTTGTTCTTCCTTATAAAAAGCATCTGTCGTATCGACAGAATGACGAATGTAACAAAGATTCCCCATTGTACCAAAATCGTTGCGAATTTCGTTAATTGAATGAATAACTTGTTTTTGTTCTTCCGCAGTTTTCGCATTATCAAACTTCTCTAAAGCAACAGTAAACTTCTCTTTTAATTCTTCAATATTTGGCCTTTTATATTCATAGTCTTTAAATGACATGAACGAGCCTCCTCTCCATTATATGCATCCTTACTATAATTCAATGCTTACTTACAAATCTCCTTTTATTCTTCAGCAAAATACAACATATACTGCCAACATTACATGTAAACAAAAAAGCTTTGGATTTCTTTATCCAAAGCTCCTTTGGAACATATTATTACTTTTCATACTTTCCAATCTTTTTTAATAGATCCAGTAATTCGTCCTTTTCCTCTTTCGTTAACATTTCAAAAGACTGATGTATAACTTGTTCATGCCCTGGAAAAATAGAAGCAATAAAGTTCTCCCCAGCCTCAGTTAATTGTGCATAAATAACACGTCTGTCATTCGGACACGGAATTCTTTTTACTAGTCCCTTTTTCTCTAGCTTATCCACAACATATGTAATGCTGCCACTAGCTATTAAAATACGCTCACCAATTTGCTGAAGTGGTTGACCGCCTTTATGATATAGCAGTTCTAATACAGCAAACTCAGTTGGATTTAAACCGTTACTTTGTATCGACTTATTTGTAGTATCCATAACAGAACGATGTACACGAGATAATGCAATAAATACTTTTAAAGATTGAGAAATATCTTCTCGTTCATTATTTGATGTCATACAACTTTCAACCCTTCACTTAAATTCTCAGTAATAAAAAGAACAACATAGTACTTCATATAAATTCCGAATGAGTATTCACTCATTCATTACCTCTCCCCAAATATATTATGAATGATTCTTGAATAAAAACATGACAATTTTAACATAGTTTATATATAATGATAATAAAAAAGAAGGAGTACCAAATTTGAAATTCAAATTCCACAGCATAGTTTTATATATATTGCTTGTTATCCTACCAACAATAGGGATTGGTGCTACATTTTATTCATATCATTCGTATAAAATGAAACAAGAAAATAAACAAGTTGCCCATACGGTTCTCTTTTTATATAGAGACTATTTAGATCACCACCTTGGCGAAGCAATTTCTGCCCTAGAAATGCTCGCAAAGGTCGTAGGAACCGAGACTGGAAATATTAATGGGATGAAAGAAATTGTACATGATACAGATGGAAACGATGCACGTTTTTCTGGTCTATATTACGCTACACCAGAAGGTATCATTACAATCGCATCGGAAGGTGACCGACCACCTGTTGATGTCTCAGATCGTAAATATATTCAAAACGCATTACAAACTAAGAAAACAACTGTATCATCCGTCATTACAGATCGTGTTCTTGGCCATCAAGCTATTATGATTGCTTCTCCCATTTTTAATAAACAGAAGGAGCTCTCAGGCTTATTGTTAGCAAGTTTACGCTTTGACTACATTTCATCATCTTTAAATGCCATTAAGCCACAATACCATTTTGAAGTAACTGATAAGTATGATGTAGTTTTTCTAACCGATGATAATAACGAAACAAGTGATGCGCATTCTAATATGCTTACTACTCCACTCCAAAGATTAGATTGGAAGGTCTCTGTTTCTCCGTTACCTATTCATCAAAAAACTTTAAACCAGTGGGTTGCCGTAGAATGTATAGCTACTTTATTTTTAATGTCAATTTTATTTTTACTCGCTCAATATATGTTGTTAAAACGACAAACAAAACTGGAAAGACAACAAAATGAACTACAAAAAATTGAATTAGTTGGAACTTTTGCAGCTAGTACAGCCCACGAAATCCGTAATCCACTTACCGGAATTAAAGGGCTCGTCGCTCTATTGAAAGAGAAATATAAAGATGAACAAGATCAGTTCTATTTTTCCATCATCGAACAAGAAATAGAGCGAATTAATGAAATTGTAAGTGAATTTCTTATTCTTGGAAAGCCAACTGCAATCATTGAACAAACATATGATGTGAGAACCATTCTAAATGAGGTAGCATTAATTATTCAATCTGAGGCGAATCTACATAATATTGTATTCCATTTACATTTGCCAGACCGTCCTGTTCATATCCGGTGCTCAAAAGACCATATGAAACAAGTGGTTTTAAACATTACAAAAAATGCAATTGAAGCTATGACTTCTGGCGATACACTAACTATTTTCATAACAAACAATGAAACACACGCACAATTGCAAATTATAGATACTGGAAAAGGGATTCCAAAACATATTCAAAAACACCTCTTTCATCCGTTCTTTACTAATAAAGATACTGGAACAGGTCTTGGACTTGTCATATGTAAACGAATTGTAGAGATGTACAACGGGCATATTTTTATTAACAGTATAGAAAACGAAGGAACGACAGTTCATATCGAAATTCCGTTACACATAGTATAATTATCCTTATCCCTAAAGGATAATTATACTTATTTCATAAAACCAGCCACAAGCATTCGCCAAAAATTACTTGATTTCCCTTCATACCCAATTTGAAAAATAGGTACCTTTATAATTGATAACCATTTTGGTGTTTGTTTTTCTTTATAACACTGGTACTGTAAAATAAGCTTGTCCAATTCTTGACTCACTTGAATCGTCTCCATACTATTTAACCCACTCGTTAAACCTAATTGAATCATCTCTTCACGTTTCATATGAATATCACGTGAAAGCTTTTCTAGTGTGTACTTCCTTTTTACAGTAAACATTCATATCCCCCTTATTATACTTCCATGCTCTCTACTTCACTTCTCCATCGGACTTTTAACTGCTTAATCATATTTGAATTTGAAGAATCAGAAAATTTAACATTTTCTCCCTGTAATTTACAAATCTTTACCCTCACTTTGAGAATTATTACAAATTATTCTATCTTTGTAAATACATTCGCAATAATAGACAATTTTTTCATCTTCTTTTTTTACAAACACCAATTAAATAGCGGATTCTCTATTTTCCATATACTCTTCTTCGACATTTTTTGTTTAATTTATATAAAAAAGCAAATCATAATGATGATTAATAATTATAGAAAGGAACTATTTATATGCGCAAATATACGATTGCATTGCTGATTTTGACTATGTTCTTGCCATCCTTCTTGTTTCCTGTTCAAGCCAAGGCCCATACAAACAAAGTAGCTATTGTCATTGATGACTTCGGCAATAATATGAAGGGGACTGATAAAATGTTATCACTTCCTATTCCACTAACTGTTGCTGTTATGCCTTTTCTTCCTTCCACAAAGGAAGATGCGATAGCGGCTCATAAGAAAGGACACGAAGTTATTATACATATGCCAATGGAACCGATTAAAGGTAAAAAAGAATGGCTTGGACCAAAAGCAATTACAACTGATTTAAGCGACGAAGAAATAAACAACCGACTCGAACAAGCGATTCAAGAAGTACCACATGCAATTGGGATGAATAATCATATGGGATCAAAAGTGACTGCGGACGAAAGAATTGTACGACTTATACTTGCAGCTTGTAAAAAACACGGTTTATTTTATTTAGATAGCAAAACAAATCCTAAGAGTGTCGTCCCAAAAATCGGGAAAGAATTAGGAGTGCCAATTATTGAAAATCAATTATTTTTTGATGACGTGTACACAGCGGCACATATTTCAAAACAAGCCCAATTACTCATTAAAAAACTTCAAGAAAAACCGATTATGGTAGCTATCGGACACGTTGGGCCTCCAGGTGAAATTACATCACGTGTTATAGAAACCTCTATTCCTAAAATTCGTGAACATGCAGATTTTATTTTTTTATCCGATTTAGCATTATCTCCGCCTCCTGTTTCAAAATAAGATTCATGACTCAAACTAAAAAAGAGAGCAATCTGCATATAGCAAATTGCTCCCTTTCCTTTTCATCTTAAATATAATCTACATGACTCACCCTGAATCCTTTTTTCTCTATTTTTTCGATTAATTGCTTTAATCTTTTTTCATTTAACTCATCTGTTATATTGACAATAACGCGGCGAATATATTGATCGCCGTTATCTAGCGTAAATAGTCCACCGATATGAAATGCTTTCAACAATGTCCCAAGTTCTTTAATCGTTCCCTTACAATCTTGTGTTGCAATTGTTAATATATAACCACCCGTCCGCATACCAAATGAATCCTCAATAACATCAAATACATTGGAATGAGTTAAGATGCCAACAAATTCATTATAATCATTTAATACAGCTAAAAACGGAAGACGACGAATAACATAAAATGCTCTGAAAAAAGAGTCCTTTTCAAAAATAAATGCAGTGGAATCTTCTAGCATATGTTCCGTTCTTAATTCCTCTAATCCACCATTACACTTCTTTTCTAAAAGATCCACTTTATAAATAATCCCCATGAATTTCTTTTCATCTTCTGCTAATACAGGGATTGCTCGAAATCCCGTTTCATTCATAATTTGCAGAGCCTTCTTACCTGAATCGTTCATTTTGCAAAATGTTACTTGCTGTTTTGGCAGAAAATGATATTTAACTCGCAAAATATGTTCCTCCTTACATGTCAACATGTAATCTATATATAATAAGGAGACCTATATTTTATGAGTAAAATTATTTTTAAAACGCTTTCATTTACTTATTGACTTGTAACGACATCACAAACATTTCATATAACAGAGCTCTTTGCACCTTTTATCATTAACAATTTTACATGGTAGTTCATTAAATATTCTATACCCTCCAACCATTTTTTCGCTTCTTCTGGAGTTTTTCCCCACACAATCATGCCATAATTATGAACGAGAACTACTCCTCCACCTTCAATAAAATTCGGCACATTATTCTCTAATAAATCAGCGAATCTTTTCTCATCTTCTACAATGGGAATTGTCATTTCTGTTATACCTTCTTTTCCAAAAACACGTTCCACGGTACGTTTATCGAATGTTACTTCCCCTTCTTCTCCATACAACTCTGATATTAAATGACTATCTACAGTCTGTACTTGTAAAATACATTCTGCACTACTTTTTTTATAAATATCTGCATGCATAAATGATTCCGCAGCTGGTTTTTCTTCATTTTCAAATACTGGTTCACACATACAGTTTACAACAATAAAATCTTCTTCTGAAAATAACCCTTTATCCCTTCCCTCAACGTTTACTAAAAAAGTTAACGGCTCTTTTGACGTACAGAGTGATAAACTAATTTTTGTACCATAAAACCAATCACGAAGTGCTAGTTCAGATTTCACATCTTTTAATTCATTCCATTTCTTTAGAAAAAATAACATTTCGTCACCCCCGGCGTAATATTCATATAATGTTCGAATCCTTTCTATGTAAAAGGAGTATTTTTTGATTATTCTAAAAATTTAATTGAATTATCACATGAGAATGCCTTTTTGTCAATATAGTTTCACAGCTCTTCTTTAAAATGGGCCATTCATATATCTATACTCCTGTCTATTGACTACTTCATTTTATACATAAAAAATACGTTATTCTTTTTCAATCAAAGAATAACGTATTTTCTCATCTTTTATTTCGTTATTGTGTTATATAAGAACTGTGCATATTGTTCACGTGTTACAAAATCATCACCTAAAAAGTTTCCTTTTCCATCACCTCTTGATATGTTATTATCCGCTAACGCTTTCACATATCCTTCTGCCCAATGACCAGTTGGTACATCATTAAAGTTCATTTTATTATTTTCATCTTCTTTTAACTGAAATACTTTATATAATACTACAGACATTTCGTATCGAGCTAATACTCCATCTGGACGAAACTCACCAGTACCATCTCCTTGCATAATTCCAGCTTGCGCAACTGTAGCAATATCTTGTTCAAACATATGCCCTTTCGTATCTGTAAACCTCTCTTTCTGCTCTACTTTATTTTCTAATTTCAAGTACCTTTGTACTAAAGACGCAACTTGTCCACGGGTAATACGATCCCCAAATCCAAATTGTCCATTTCCATATCCCTTGAAAATATTTTCTTTCGCTAAATAGTTAATTGCTTCTTCTGACCAGTGTCCTTTTGGTACATCTTTAAATTCTACTGCTTCTACTTTTTCATCTTCTTTAGAAGTGTTATCTCCTTGGCTTTCTACCACATTTTGAATTACAGATCCTGTGAAGAAGATTCCTGTATCCGCAAATGGATCTTTCACACCAAATTCGTATATTTTCTCGCCTGATGTACTCCATTTAACTGCATCATTACTATACGTACCACCTTCGCTCTTCAAACGAATTTTTGTAGAAATTTTACCATCTTTTTCGTATATAGGTACTTTTACTTCTTTATTTACTTCTGTTTCCTCTAAAAATACTTTTTGATTTTGAACATTGATGTAGGCTGTTTTACTTAGTTCTATCACTGGTCGAACATCACGAATTTCATTTGCAACAAAACTTAAGAATACTAACTTTTTCAAATTGCTAGCTGGTGTTAAGTCTGAAATATAATTCGCTTCTAAATCAAGCTTTTGTAATTTTACTAGACTTGATAATGGAGTAATATCCTTTAACTCATTGTTAGGTAAGTGTAATTGTTTTAACTGTGTCATCTTACTTAGAGGAGTAACATCTTTTATTTCATTTTTCCCGATCCACAATTCTTCTAATTGCTTCATTTGCTCAATACCAGATAAATCTTTTACTTTATTACGTGTTAATACTAAGTCTTTTAAAGGTAATGAATATAACGGTTTAATATCTTCAATTTGATTACCTGCTAAAGTTAAGTATGTTACATTTTTCAACGCGCTTAATGGCGCAACATTCGTAATTTTATTATTAGCTAAATTCAAGTAATCTAGTTGTTCCATTTTCGCTAATGCTGTTACATCTTCTATTTGGTTGCCTGATAAATATAAACTTTTTACATTTTTCATTTCAATTAGTGGTGCAACGTTCGTAATTTTATTATTACTTAAATCAAGAGAATCTAAATTATCCATCTTAACAAGTGGTGTTACATCTGAAAATTCATTACCACGTAAAGCTAAATGTTTCAATTGTTTTAAGCTCGTAAAGAATGATGGATCTTTTATCTTCGCATTCGCAACTGTTAAAGATTTTAAATTTGGCATATATTTTAATGCACTATAATCCAGTATCTCATTCGTATTTAAAAACAAGTCCTTTACTTGTAATAACTCTTCTTTCGTGATTGGTGTATTTAAATCTTTTCTATTAAATACTTTTTTATTAACAAGCTCTCTTAATTTGTTATCTGTTATCATATTTTGATTATCAATTGGATTATCCGTTTCCGTATTGCCTGAATTAGAGTTATCATCTGTTTTCTCTGTTTCTTTGTCACCTACAGTTGGATCTTTAATTTCAAATTGAACTTGATATTTGTGATCATATCCAATAGCCGGAATAAGTATATGCATTTGCATATTGTGCTTCTTCTCAAACTCGCCAATTTCAAATTGAACTACTTTCGTTCCATTCTTCCTCTTATCTTCTGACAAAACTTTTACATCATGGAATACGCCAGGTTGGTTTTTATCCTCTATTCTAAGGTATTGAAAATAATCGCTATCTTGCATTGTTACAGTTACAATTTTTTTTCCGTCCGCAATCGTTACTTTAGGATCTTTTATATATTGAGAAACCATAGATGGCTCGTCTTTTTGGTCCTTATATATTTTAATCTCAGTATCGTATGTACGTTCACTAGCTGCCGCCACCGATTGGTTTGCTTCAATTTTTATTGCTGCTAACGCTGGAGTAGAGTATGCAGCAAATGGAATTGCTAATGTTGTCGCTACTACTAGCGCCTTCATATAATTTTTTTTCAAAATAATATCCCCTATCATATATAATTTTTATAATTGATAAACGTTATCAATTATACACAAATAAATGATAATGAATCTCATTATCATTGTCAACGAGAATATTACATTAAATTTATATTTTTAAAGGTGAAAAATAAAAAAGCCCTTTATTCAAAGAGCTTTTTTACCTATCGTATGAAGAATTTCATTTTTTTCCTTCTCATTGATGACACCGATTTTTTGCAAAATATTCGCGTACAATACAAGTTTATTATATATTCGTTCTGACATGTTCTCCCTTCTTTCCTTCGACCAACTTTTTTTATATTGGTAAATTATATGAAAGAGATGCGAAAATGTGTCCACTTTTTTTGCATAAATACAAATCTTTTATCCCGCTATTTGCAAGCAGTAAAACTCCCACCTCACAATCAGGTGGGAGTTCCACGTATTTAACAAATTGTCCATTGAATATTATGCCTTTTAACTTCCTCTTCAAAACTATAGGGCATTTTCTTATCACAAATTACATGTTGAATGCGCGAAAACGCTGCTATTCGGTAATTTCCTTTTACGCCTACCTTTGTATGATCACATAAAATATATGTTTTCTCTGCTAATTTCATCATCGCTTCTGACAGTTTCGCCTTTTCTAATTCAAAACTAGAAACTCCAAAACCAGGTAATAATCCATCAATCGAAACAAATGCTTTATGAAAATGAAATTGCTGAATGACTTGCTGCGAAATAGATCCTGATACGCGTGAATGTTTTGAAGATACTTTTCCACCAATAAATAAAACTTCACCGTGAAACATCTTTTTATTAATAGAAGAAATTAATTGTGTCGCTACTGGAAATGAACTTGTTACAATCGTTAAATTTTTGCGATGTACAAGATATGGTACCATTTGAAGTGGTGTACTTCCGTCATCAATCGCAATCACATCTCCATCTTCTACAAATGTTGCTGCTTTATACCCGATTCGCTTCTTCTCTTCTATATGTAGCATCTCTCGTTCTAACATTGGTGCCTCTATTCCAGCTCCCGGAAGTTGGACGGCTCCACCATACACTTTCTTCAACTTCTTTTCACGATCTAATTCTTCTAAATAACGACGAATCGTCTCTGTTGATACAGCAAACTCTCTCGCTAATTCTGAAACTTTTACCTTCCCTTTAAACTCTACCTTCTCAAGAATGGTTCGCTTTCTTTCTTCACCTACTACAGACATAACCTCACCCCATTGATTTCTACCTCATACACTGCCTTACCTATACAAAGTTATAACTTTCCTTTTCAACGAAAACTTCCTCGTGAATATGAATACCACGCTTTTTTAGTTCATCAAAAATAATTTGTGGTTTGACAAAAGCTTCCTCGGGTGTCACAACACCAACTTTATTTACATTCCCTTTTGCGATTAACTCTGTAGCAATCCCAAATGGAATACCGACGTTTCTCGTATAAGCTCTTAATTTTTCCCATCCTACAACAGATCCATCAGATAACGGGTGTGTATGATATAATACGCGTCTTTGTTTCTCATTATTTTTCATACCTATTACTTCTACATGAAGTGCATAACCGTAAATCTCTGTTTCTTGTCCTTCTTTCGATTGCAATAAATACTTCGCAATACAATCCATTATGCCAATTTCTTTTCCATTTATTTCAACTGGATCATTACGCAATATACCGTAATCATACAATGCACGTACGAGCTGCATATTTTGCTTTGGCCAAGTTCCTCTCGTCTCTATTAGTTTAACGCCTTTATTTTCTATTGCTTTTGCTAACGTAATCGTTTCAGAATGCGGTATGATATACTGCGTTTCCTTACCATAAGGCGCCGGTAATTCAATTTCTCTCGGACGCGCAAACGGAGGTACTTGCTTAAACTCACCATCTTCATACACTGTACGCGATGGTAAATGTGGATCATATTCATATGTCGTTGTTTCTGTAATGGATGCAGAAAAAGCAATGGGACGATATGAACCATGACTTACACGAACTGACTCTACAGTATGTAACTGATTTGCTGCATGCATCGCCATCATTTGCGTTACACCTGGCGTCATACCAAACCCAGGTAAACATGTTTTTCCGTTTTGAACAAATATAAAATGCGAATCATTTTCTTCACCAAATCCATTTAAATTCACACCGTGACAACCTGCTTCTGCAATACATCGAGTAGATAACCCATTTAACTTAATTGTTGTACCATCCATTACAATGTCATAGCCCTTCATTTTTGCAACCGTATCCTCATGATTCGTTACATCTACTTTCACAAAATTAACGCGAGGATCGTTGAGCCATTCTACTACTTTAAGCCCCTCTTCTTCGTTAAAATCTGCTACTGTAATCGTCTCAAAAGATGAAAATTGCACTAAATCTAAAATTGCTTCACGACAAATTTTTCCTGCTCCACCTAAGCAAAATACTTTCAACCTATAACAACCCCTTTAGCGATACTATCAACTAAGCGATTAATATCTGCCTCATGTACATCACCGATATTTCCAATGCGAAATGTATCTACTTTTGAAATTTTACCTGGATATATAACAAATCCATCACGTTTTAATTCATTGTATAATTGCTCAAAATCAAACCATTCTTCTGGATAAATGAAAGATGTAATAATAGGCGATTGATATTTTTCATCTACTAGTGGCTTAAATCCGATTTCTCTCATTCGATTCACTAATAGTTTTTGATTGTTATCATATCGATTGTAACGTGCTTTTACTCCGCCCTCTTTTTCTAATTCAAGTAGTGCTTGGTAAAAAGCGTGTACAACATGTGTAGGTGATGTAAAACGCCATTTTCCATTTTGTTTTTCCATCATTTCCCATTGATCGTATAAATCTAAAGATAATGAACGTGCCTGCCCTTTACATTTCAACAATTCATCGCGCTTTGCAATAACAAATCCGAACCCTGGAACCCCTTGAATACATTTATTCGCACTACTAATTAGAAAGTCAATTTGCAACTCAGCGATATCTATTTCAATACCACCAAAACTACTCATTGCATCAACTATTGTTACTTTTCCGTATTGCTTCCCTAATTTACATACGTCTACAATTGGATTAATAATGCCTGTCGTTGTTTCACAATGAACAACTGCAATATGTGTAATCTCTTTATCTTGTTGTAATATCTTTTCTACTTCTACAATATTAGTAGGCTCCCACTCTTCTGTTTGACTGACCACCACATCTATATATAACATCTCTGCCATTTGTACAATTCGCTTACCGTACGCACCATTTGTACAAACAAGTAACTTTCCATTTTTAGGAATGACAGAACCAATTACTGCTTCAACTGAAAACGTACCACTTCCTTGCATAAGAACAGTCGTATATTTCTCTTCTTCCTTCGTTGCTAACGATACAAGTTTAGCTCTTACATCTTGCACCATTGTGTTATATTCAACATCCCAAGTACACCAATCGTATAGCATAACTTCTTTTACTGTTTTTGTTGTCGTTAATGGTCCTGGCGTTAATAATAAGTAGTGATTTTCAGTCATGATCCTCTTCCCCTTTTACGAAATAATAAGTTGTTGTTTCTCAATATGTTCCATTACGGTTTCAAGTTCTTGCATCGTTTCAATCGTAAAGTGCGCTCCATTTTCAACAAAGCGATTACGAACTACTTCTATTTTTTCACGAAGCTCTACTGGATCCATATTCCCCACTTCCTCTTCACTTAAGCCGAGTTCGCTACTACCGAGAATTACACCAACTGTCCACATACCAGCATTTCTTCCCTCTTTCATATCTGATACGGTGTCTCCAATTTTTATCATATGATTCATCGGGTATACACCAAGTTCCATCGCATTTTTATAGCACATCCACGGATATGGGCGCCCAGCAGGAACATCATCTGGTGTTACAAGAAAATCAGGTTTATATCCTTGTAGTGCTGCTTCTTTTGCTACAATGTCCATCATCTCTCTCGTATAACCAGTCGTTGAACCAATTTTAATTCCTCTTTCGCGCAAAGAAGCAATCACTTCCTTTACTCCATGAATTGGCGACGCATAGCGCGGTAAAATAGTGAAGAGAATCTCTTCAAATTCTTCATACATCTCCTGAATGTCTGTTTCTGTTGGTAATTTTCCGAAAACGCGATTCCACTCACTCGCAATACGAGGCATTTCTGTTAGCGCCCTTACATGATCAATTTTTAATAATCCCATTGGTTTACGGGCTTCTTCTACTGTAATTTCAACACCGCGTTTATGGAAGATCTGCATAAATACTTCCAGTGGTGCAAAACATCCGTAATCAACTGTCGTACCAGCCCAATCAAAAATAACTGCTTCTATTTTCATACAATCCATCACCCTTCTTGTTTATCCCGCGTTAACGGGCAGTAAGACTTCCCCCTCAAAATTCGGCTGGAGCAAAAAAGTTAAGTGGGAGATCAACTGCCCGTAAACGCCCGATTGATTCAACTAATAATCAGTGGGGGAGGAACACCCCCACTGATTAAAGTTTCACTTTATCTTTTTTGCCATTGTGACGTTCGGTTACGAAGTGCTTTCGTTCCCCATTCATATACAACTCTTACTATAATATTTGTAACAACAATAAGTACACTCATTGCAGCTGCTGGCGCTACATTTCCTGCATCATCCATATTTACGATTGATACGGCCGCTAGTTTAAAGTCAGCTGCGTATAAGAATACAACCGCTGACACAGTTACCATCGAATTTACGAAATAGTACATGACCATTTCTAAAATTGCTGGTAAGCACATTGGTACCGTTACTCTAAAGAATGTTTTATAAAACGGAATGCCCATCGACTGCGAAACAAGCTCAAACTCTCGGTCTAATTTCTTTAAAGCAGTCGTTGCCGTAACGAATGTTATAGAATAAAAATGAATGATATTGACCAGTACTAACACAGCGATTGTTCCGTATAAAGAATGAAACGGATTCGTTACTGATAATCCAAGTATTTGAATCGTTGGTTGACTAAAGAAAAAGACGTATCCCAATCCAAGTACTAGACCTGGGATTGCTAAAGGTACGATTGAGAAAAAATAGCCTGTTTTTCGGAAAAACTTTAGCTGATTTATTTTTTCAATCGCATATGCGAACATAAATGTTAAAATTGCTCCAATAACTGCTGTTATCGCTGATACAATTACACTATTTTTAAATGCTTCAAGTCCATCTCCTGTTAAACTCGAAAAATTAAAATGTTCAAATGTAAAACTCATATTATATGGCCATACTTTCACACTTGCCGCAATACCAACTGCCACAAATAAAAGAATAATCATAAGTGTAATCACACTACAATATATGAACGAGGCTACATCTCTTTTCTTATTAGCAGTTATTCTATATGGCACTGCTTTTGAAGATAAGAAATTTGCCTGCTTTCTTTGTGTAATACGATCAACTGCAAACGCAAATATAGCTGGGATTAATAAAATCATTCCGACAGTTGCACCCATCGGCATATTTTGTTGTCCAATTACTTGTTTGTATACATCAGTAGCAAGTACATTATATTGCCCACCAACAATTTTTGGTGCGCCAAAATCAGTAAAACTAAGTGTAAACACAACAAACATCGCACTAATTGATCCATACTTTACACTAGGTAAAGTAACAGTGAGAAATTGCTTTATTTTACTCGCTCCCAACATATTAGAAGCTTCGTATAAACGATAATCTGAACCTTGGAAAGCAATTAATAATATAAGAAATGCTTGCGGAAATGTATACATGACTTCAGCCATTACAATTCCTACTGGTCCATATAAAGGGATTTGTATGCCTTCAAATAAACCATACATCCCTTTCGTTACTAATCCTTGATTACCAAATAAATATGTAAGTGCGATACCATGCATCATCGTTGGTGCGAATAATGGTAACAATGCGACATATTGAAATACACGCTTTCCAAATACATTCGTACGAGCGATCGCATAGGCGTAAGCGAAAGCAAGTGTCACTGCAATAATTGTTGTCGCACCCGAAACCCATATCGTATTTTGTAATGATTGAACTAATGTTGGAGTTGTGAAATATTTACTGAAATTCGCAACACCAATGAAAGCTCCATCCTTATCATAAAAAGCTTGTGTAAACAATTGTAATAGCGGCAATACAAGCATTATCAAAAAGGCAAGAATCATACCAATAATTAATAGTCTTTGTACCCACTCTTCTTTACCGATACGTCTCTTAATCTTTTTTTTCGTACTTTCTACCTTTAAATTTTCTAACATCTCCATCTATACAACAACCTTCTTTCCATATGACAACATATGATTTTCTGAGAAAGAGATTTGAATCGGCTTTCCTTTCCTAATAGCTGTTTTTTCTACTTCTGATGCCAATATATCTACAACGATTTTCTCATTATATAGATGCGTTTTCTCATCTATAACTCGCACTTCTGTCCGGTATACAGATCCACGAAATTCCATACTTTCCACAATCGTTTTCATACCATCATTTTGTACAATCGTTACATGTTCTGGACGAATTGCATGTTCTTCATTATTTTTCGAAAAGAAATTAATAGAACCAATAAAATCTGCCACAAACGGATTGGCTGGTCTTTGATAAATCTCCTCTGGTGTGCCAATCTGCATAATTTCCGCATGATTCATTACAACAATTTTATCAGCCATCGTTAATGCCTCTTCTTGATCATGCGTGACCATAATAGTTGTTACTCCTACTTTTTCTTGCAAATCACGCATTTCTCTACGTAACTTTTCACGTACTTTTGCATCTAAAGCAGATAACGGCTCATCGAGTAACAAAATATCCGGAGACAGAGCGAGCGCACGTGCAAGTGCTACTCGCTGCTGTTGTCCACCAGACATTTGAGCAGGATATTTATCTTTTACATTCAGTAAATCAACTAGTTCTAACGCCGATAGCGCCTTCTCTTTTACTTCTGCTTTTCCATACTTTTTTGTCTTTAAGCCATATTCAATGTTTTCAAGTGCTGTTAAATTCGGAAATAATGCATAGGATTGAAACACCATTCCGAAATTCCTCTTTCCAGGAGGTAATGCTGTAATATCTTTTCCATTCACAGCTATACTACCTGTTGTCGCTTCTTCTAGCCCTGCTAAAATTCGAAGCAATGTTGTTTTGCCACAACCACTTGGGCCTAATAAACATACAAACTCATTTTTTTTCACAGTAAAAGAAATATCTTTTAACGCTGTAAATGCATCAAACTGTTTTTGAATGTGTTGAATTGATAAATATTCGCTCATTTTTTCTCTCTCCCACTCACTTACTTTTTCGGTTCTGCTTTTTGGCCAAACTCTTTTTCCCATTTTTCTAAAATTTTGTCACGATTTTCTGCTGCCCACTTAAAGTCGTTCTTTTTGTATAACTTTTCCGTCACATCTTTAGGGAATCCATCTGGAAGTTTATAATCATTTTTAATTGTCGCAAATCCATTTTTCTCGAAGTATAACTTCATTACATCATCAGTAATTGCCCAATCTAAAAATGCTTGCGCTAATTTTTCATTTTTTGCATTATCTTTTTTAATAAGTGCGTTCGCTTCTACTTCCCAACCTAATCCTTCTTTTGGCAATACAACTTCAACTGGTGCACCCTTTTGTTTCTCTTTCAAAGCACTATAAACCATCGATACACCAACTGGATATTCACCCGCACCCGCTAATTTCGCTGGTTTTGAACCTGAATGAGTATAAGTTGCCATATTATCATGAAGTTTCTTCATGTAATCCCACCCTTTATCTTCACCCATAATTTGTAACCATGCAGAAACTGTTAAAAATCCTGTTCCAGAAGATGCTGGATGTGGCATAACAAGCGTTCCTTTATACTCTGGTTTCGTTAAGTCTTCGTATGATTCTGGCATCGGTAAATTTTTCTTCTTTAATTCTTCTTTATTTATAGCAATCCCCGTCATAAATGCAGTATTTCCTACCCATTTTTCTGGTTGTTTATCATCTTTAAATTGCGGTAAAACGCGATCCGCTCCTTTTGGAGAGTATCCTTTTAACATATCTTTTTTATCTAAAGCTAATAGACTTGAAGCTGCAGTTCCCCATACAACATCTGCTTGTGTATTTTTTCCTTCAGCTAGCAATTTCGCTGTAATAACTCCAGTTGAATCACGAACAATATTCAGCTTCACATCTGGATATTTCTTTTTAAAAGAATCAAGATAAATTGGTACAAGTTCTTCTTCAATTGCTGTGTAAACAGTTAATGATCCAGATAATTTATCATCTTTTACTTTTGCCCCAGCACTTTCTTCTTTCTTTGCACCACACCCCATTAATAACGAAAATACCATTCCAGTTGCTACAGCTTTAAAGATTGTTTTTTTCACTGTCTCTCTCTCCTTTTACAAATCTTATGTACAACTCAAATATAAACAACTAGTGTAAAAGCAGTATTAAACCAACATTAATCTTTTGTTTGTTGTTTGTTTTTGTGTAATACGTTGCTACTTCTATGTTTTTTCGCATTTTTCTGCTAATAATGAACACTAAATTTACAAATAATTAAAAAAACCTTTATAATGCCACAAAAAAATGAGGCGTTTGTAAAAAACGCCTCATTTTTGTTTACCTTTTTTTGAATTACGATTTGCATACTTCGCGCTATTTTCTCCTTCATACTCTAATGCAAATTCTGCATCTGGTAAGCTTTCTTTCGGAGTTTTATTATTGTTGATTGCCGCATTTTGTTTCACTTTTCTTTTTACCAATACATTCACCTGCTCTCAAAAATTCACTTTCTACTCTAGTTTGAAGCAAGCTAAAATAATTATTACTGGCAAGTGTTAACAAGTACATAAGAACTGCTAGATGGAAATACTACCTATGAAGAAATCATAATAAAAAGGAGCTCTTATTTTGAAGAAGAAAGATAAAGTCCAGTCACCCATTTTAGATGAAACGCTCCCGCATCAAATGAATTTCCCATCTTTTAAAGGAACAGGAAAAAAGATGCAACAACCTTTCATAAATCAATATGACGTCATAATCGGAGACAGTAAATATGATTCCGAGAACAGTCCACTTCACAATTGGAGTGATGATGTAGATCCTGCCATTATGGCTGGTGAAGAATGGATCCATCCTACAAATGATATTGGGTGGATTTCAGAAGAAAATCAAGAGTTACTAAAAAAAGAAGTAGATAATAAGAAGGATACTTTTATGCATCCGCAATTTGGCATTAACGACTAAAAAACCATTCTACCTATGTTAGGTAGAATGGTTTCATACTATCCAATAATAATTCTCTCTTTCGGATATTTATAGCGAGGTGGCTGTTCTCTTCCGCCACTAGCTAGTATAAATGTTAAAATACCGACACGCCCGATAAACATAAGTACAATGAGTACAAGTTTACCAACAGTTGTTAAATCTGGCGTAATACCTGTCGATAGTCCTGTCGTCCCGAAAGCAGAACAGACTTCAACAATTAAACTCATAAGCGGTACATTTTCCGTAATAGATAAAATAAATAGGGCTGTGGCACATAATAAAATCCCCATTGTCATAACGACAGATGCTTTCAGCACGTCCTCTTCATGTAGCTGACGTTTGAAGACTCTAACTGTTCTCCCGCCTCTTGCAAAAGTGTATAGTGACAATATACTAACAGCAAATGTTGTTGTACGTATCCCGCCCCCAACCGAACTTGGAGATGCTCCTATAAACATTAATATACTCATAAATAAAAGCGTCGGTTGTGACAATTCAAGTATATCCATTGTAGCAAGTCCCCCGCTTCGCGTCGTCACAGATTGGAATAGTGTATAGAAAACTGTTTCATGCCATGACTTTCCTGCTAAAAAATGATTTCGTTCTAGTAAAAAAATCATAATCGTTCCAACGACCACGAGCGCAAAAAATGTTGTTGTCGTCAATTTTGTAAATAACGAAAAACGAAATAGTTGCTGTCTCCTTTTACTAAGGAATTGTTTCACTTCCATTAATACAGGGAATCCGATTGCTCCTAAAATAATAAGTAACATATGAATCATTTGAACAATGTAATCTTTTTTATACGGAATTAGCGATTGTCCTGTTAAATCAAATCCGCCGTTCGTAGTTGCACTAACAGCTGCAAAGAAACCGTGAAAATAAGCTTCTTGCCAAGTTGGAAAGTAAAGTAAGAATCTTGTACCTAATAATATTGCTCCAATAAGCTCTATTGAAATAATTACAATTAAAATAGAACGCATCAATTCTACAAGACCTGATAAATTCCCTTGATTATGGTCTGCCATAATCAGTCTTCTTCTCTGCAAACCAATCTTTTTTCCTGTTATAATCCAAACGAATGTACCTAACGCCATAATGCCTAAGCCGCCCAATTGTAAAATAAGGGCTAAAATAATAATTCCTGCCGTAGTAAATGTATCTGAAATCGTAACAACAGACAGTCCCGTAACACTTACCGCACTAACAGATGTAAAGAGGGCATCGATAAATGTCCATTTCACATCAGCCTTTGTAACAAACGGTAAACTAAGTAATATTACCGATACAACTACTGCTAATAAATAAAACAAAACAATGAGTTGTACAGGACGCAATTTTTGTAAAAACTTTTTTATATCTCTCATTCCATCACTTCGCTACCTTTTTTCTATCGATTAAATAAAGAAAAATCTTCACTTTCTTTATTTGTAAATAACTGCTCAAATATTTTAGCAAATACCATTCCATACACAGTTCCATTACCTCCATATGGCAATGCATAAAATAAATTATGTATCTTAGTATCTTCTTTTAAAATAGGGAGACCATCATGACTACCGCCAAATGCTGCCGCCCAATAGTACTCCGCCTGTATATCTTTATACTGCGGGAACATCTCTTTTATAATGTTAATAAGGACATCACGCTTATGCAATAATTTCGTATCACCGATTGTTTGAATTTTCATTGCTTCATCCAATCCACCTACAATAATACGATTTTCATACGTCCTAAAATATAAGTAAGGCCTTGCTGTTTCCCAAATTAATGATTGCTCATGCCAGCCTTCAAATGAATCTACCTTATTTGTCACAACTGCATATGATGTTTCCACTGTTGTATTTTTTTCTTTCTTTCCGAAAAGTGCTTCATAACCCGTCGCCATAATAATATTCTTTGCTACAATTTGATTTCCTGTTTTCGTATAACAAATTAAATCATTTTGACGTTTTTTTATATGTATGGCCTCTGTCTGTTCATATATAGTAGCCCCCATTTGATTTGCTTTATGCAAAAGGCTATGCGCTAATAAATACGGATTTACCTCAGCATCACCGTGTGTATATAATGCCGCTTGTTTTGTAAAAGGATAACGTTCCTTAATATCAGATGCTGTAAAATACTCAACCGGAAACTCATAATTCTGTAACGTTTTGTATTCCTCTTGTAAAAATGAGACATCTTCACTTTTACTTGCATAATATAAACTATTTCGCGGAATAAACTGGGGATCAATATCGAGAGTCGGTACAACTTTCTCCATTGTTCGTAACGCTTCGTAACAAAGCTTATATGCTCGCACCCCTTCTTCTTCTCCAAATGTATGGATAAGTGAAGTTAACGATTTATCATGAAGAAATTGTAATAACCCTGTATTAGCAGCTGTGCTACCACATGAAATCATATTTTTTTCAATAAGTGTAACGCGCATTCCAATTTTCGCTAACGAATACGCTATTTGAGCACCTGCTTCGCCACTTCCAACTACAAGCACATCACATATCATATCATTTTCTAACGATGGATAACAAGGCATAGAAGCTCCTGTATCCCAAAACAACTTACCAGTCATAAGCTTCATAATTATACTCCTAAAATATAAATTTCTCCTTTCTATGTTTTGTTATTTTACATAAAAAAAATCCAACTAACATATGCTAGTTGGATCTTTTTATTTTTACTTAGAGCGCTCGTCAAGCCAATCTCCAATCGTCGGATACGTTTGTTTTACCGCTGTTCCACCGTAAACAATCGACATATGTCCCGTTGGTAAACATACATATTGTTTATCTGTGCTAGAAATATGATCTAGCAACGCTTCTACTTGGCATGGCAGGGCGATATGATCACGTTTCCCTGAAATATTTAAGACATTCGCCTTAATATTTGCAAGGTCTACCTTTTGTCCGCGAATAACGAGTTCACCCTTAACGAGTTTATTGTTTTGATAAAAATCACGAATCCACTGTCTGTATGATTCACCTGGGAACGGAATGCCATCGCCAACCCACTTTTGAACTAACCTCCAGCTTTCAACGAAGCGCTCATTCTCTGAACGATCTACTAAAGCAACATATGGACCAACAAAGTTCGTAATTGGTTTTAACATTTTGTTTCCGAAATCAATCATTTCTGGCGGAATGTTTCCAAATGTATCAACCGCTTTATCTAGATTGAAGTATTTCTCGTCTAATAAAGGACCATATAATCCTGTTTCAGAGAAATCAAAAGGACTTGTCATAAAGATTAGGTTACGAATTGGCATGTGTGGATGAAGTGCCGCATAAATAGAAGTTAGCGTTCCCCCCATGCAATAACCAAGTAAAGAAATCTCGTCCGATTTTGCAGTTCGCATTACTTTTTTCACTGCTTTTGCAATATAATCAAACACAAAATCATCAAATTTCAAATGACTATCTTCTAAACCAAATGTGCCCCAATCAAGCATATACACATCAAAACCACGGTCCACTAGATATTCCACTAAACTATTTCCAGGAGTTAAATCCATAATATATGGTTTATTAATAAGAGCATATATTAATAGAATTGGAACTCTTTGTGTTTTTTCTTGTTTTGGAATGTAGCGATAAAGCTTCGTCTTATTCTTCGTCCAAATAACCTCTTTCGGCGTTAATCCTACTTGTGGCTCTGGTTCACGTAATAAAATTTCACTCGCCCTTTTCACTCGGCGATATGCTTTTCGGTACTCTTCTGGGTATAGCTCTAATTGCTTTTCCCATTCTGTTGCGAATGTAGTCATCTTTCTATCTCCTTTTTGGTCAATTTCCTTCTAAAAAAAGAAGTGCATTCCTGCTATGGATATGCACTTTTTTCTTACTTCATTACATATATAATCCGCCGTTAATGTTTAATTGCTGACCTGTGATATAAGCACCGTCACGGCATAGGTATACTACACCTTTTGCAATTTCATCAGCTTGACCAAAACGTTTTTTCGGGATTTTAGCAACGATTTTTTGACGTACTTCTTCTGGTACTTCTGCTACCATTTCAGTATCAATAAATCCTGGGCAAATAGCGTTTACAGTTACATTTGTTTTTGCAAGCTCTAATGCTAATGATTTTGTAAATCCTAGCATACCTGCTTTTGCTGCTGAGTAGTTTGTTTGTCCAAATCCACCCGCTTGACCAATAATAGAAGAAATGCTAATGATTCTTCCTTCTTCTGCTTCCGTTATGTATGGAAGTACAGCGCTTGTCGTATTAAATACACTGCTTAAGTTCACGTCAATTACGCGCTCCCAATCTTCACGATTTAACTTTTTGAATGTACGATCTCTTGTAATACCAGCATTATTAACAAGAATATCTACTTTACCAAAATGATTCACTGCTTCTTCTACAAGTCGGTTTGCATCTTCTACTTTAGAAACATCTGCTTGAACTGCATAAACGTCATGTCCTTCTTTTCCTAGTTCATTTACTAAGTTTTCAGCTGCTTCTTTACTGCTGTTATAGTTAATAACAACTTTTGCGCCCTCTTGTGCTAACGCTACTGTAATCGCTTTTCCAATTCCTTTTGCCCCACCTGTTACGATTGCTACTTTTCCATTTAATTGAACCATTTCTTTTCCCCCTTAAATGAATTTGTGAACGACTATTATGAATCATTTTGGTACTCATACTATGGAGTCCCTATATAATTATGTTTCGCTGTTTATACATAGAAATGAGATTCTCCCTCTCTCTTTCATATGTTATAAACAAGCGCTATTATCACTTTTTATTTTCTGGCTTATTCGTAGGTTTTACTTCTTCTTTTACAGGTTCTTGTAGTTTTGCTAGTACTGCATTTTGCTTTTCTAGCAATTCTAAAATTTGATCAACTTTCGTTTCTAATGTGCGAATATCTTGTTTTACTTTCGTAACATCGCGCTTTAATGTAGGAGCTTGTCCTACTGACTCTACCTTCTCTTCTAGAAACTCCTCAATGTTATCCACTTTATTTTCTAAGTTAATAACAAGCGTAGCCACTCTAGCGATATCCTCTTTCGTAGGCACATTCACCTGCTCTAAATAATTTTTTGTCGTATCATTTAATGCTTTTTGATAAAACAAATTCAAATCTAG
Source organism: Bacillus sp. BD59S (assembly GCF_007363175.1). Taxonomy (NCBI): domain Bacteria; kingdom Bacillati; phylum Bacillota; class Bacilli; order Caryophanales; family Bacillaceae; genus Bacillus; species Bacillus sp. BD59S. The sequence continues at coordinate 1,230,976 of NZ_CP034686.1, read as the reverse complement.
AACGCTGCCCATCCAAGCAGAATATTCTTCTGTTTTAATTGTTTCATTGAGCGCTTTTCCCCAAAATGTTTCGGTTTGTTCATAAGCATTTTTCCATGCTTGTAGTGGATCGAATTTTTGATCAATCACTTTACCTACACTCCCTTTTTCGTTTTTGAAACAATTCAACCTATTCATTATTTTCTAATATTCTGAATAAAACTTCAAGTCTATATTTTATTTTTTTCTATTTTCTAACAAATGTATTGACTTTAAAAACAGATAGGTGTAAATTGCACTTATAAGCAAAAAATTCCATCTAACTGATTCATGAGGTGATGCACAATCATGCTACATAATGAACCAGAACAACGCGAAATTTTGGAGAACACCCAAGCAAAACAACCAAACTCCATGCCAAAAAACTTCTTAGTTCCCTTCTTACTTCTATGTCTAAAAGACTGGAGTCTTCATGGTTACAAACTTATTCAAATGCTAATGGATATCGGCTTTTCTTCTGTTGACCAAGGTAATGTCTATAGAACACTACGCAAATTAGAAAAAGAAAACCTCATTTCTTCTACTTGGGATACAAGCGAAGGAGGGCCAGCAAAAAGAATTTATTCTTTAACTGAATATGGAGAGAAATATTTAGCAACATGTGCAACTTCTTTTGAGCATTACCAAAATATGCTGCGAACGTTTTTCACGTTATATACGAACGCATTCTTTCCATTTGCCACTTCTCCAGAAAAGGATGAAAAGGATTCTTCATCTTCACCTGGTGGTACAGCAGAGTAATCTGCGTTCACAATATGCAAAAAAACATTTGGGGGTCAAACAATGGAAACTAAACCATACGAATTGGTCGATGCATTTTGGAAAAACTGGTCTCAATCTCTTTCCCTTTTCTCTTCAGCTGGGAAACAATTAGAGCAACTTACTTTAGAAACATTAAAACAACAACAAGACGCTTTGCATAAATTAACATCAGGAGTAGATGAACTGGAAAAAGAACTGCAACAATTTACTACTCAATTCAATAATCAATATACAGATTACGTGAAGCAATTAACTGGAAACTCCTTAAATGATCAAATTAACGAGTGGCAAGACAAATGGAAAGAACTTTCTGCTCATATGCAACAGCTAACTGTTTCTCCTACAAAAACATCTTTGTCTATCCTTACTCAAACAAGCGGTCAATTTGAAGAAACAACGAAGCAATTTATTGAACAACAACAATTACAACGTGAAGAGGCTCAAAAACAGTTAGAAGGTTTTTTGGAAGATTTCAAGACAAAACAGTTGGAACTCGCAAAAAAGTTCGAGGAAAACTCAAAAAATCTATTTACTTCCATCAAGTAAGAAAAATGTGGGAGCTAACTGCAGCACAAACAAAACTCTTTCTTCCTCCTACTACATCAAGATGGCTAGCATTTTTCGATATGGAAAAGAAGGAGGACAAAATGAATCCATTTCAAGAAGCACAAACCGTCCCGGAGCTTCGTTATGATGAGATTCAAGTCGGTGATCAAGCATCACTTACAAAAACGATTACGGATGAGGACGTTATCAATTTTGCAAAATTGACTGGAGATGTGAATCCTATTCATATTTTAGACTCTTTTGCAAAAACGACAATGTTTAAAGAACGTATTGCCCATGGTATGCTCGTTTCAAGTTTTATTTCTACCATCCTTGGAACGAAACTCCCGGGTAAAAATACGATTTATTTATCTCAAAACGTTTCATTCCGCGCTCCTGTCAAAATCGGTGATACACTTCGCGTTGTGGCAGAGGTCATCAAAAAACGTGACGATAAAAAAATCATTACGTTGCAAACAAATATATATAATCAATCGGATGATATTGTCGTGGAAGGTACAGCGACAATACTAAAAAAAGAGTAGCAATTTTTGCTACTCTTTTTTCTATCCAATAACTTCTAATCACACCGATTACTTCCGCGTATGAGTACGTCGGTTCCACATAAAATAACGGTACCAGTTCAGCTAAGTACTTAGCTGGACTGGACTACTCATAAGGATGTGTATCATCATGGCAAAAACAAACAAATTACTAGTTCCAGGTGCTGAACAAGCACTTGATCAATTTAAATATGAAATTGCACAAGAGTTCGGCGTAAGCTTAGGGTCTAATACAGCATCTCGTTCTAACGGATCAGTTGGCGGTGAAGTAACAAAACGTCTTGTTTCTTTAGCTCAACAACAATTACGTGGATAACAATATAACATATGGCTTAGAGGCAGATATTCTCTGCCTCTTTCTATTTTTAACATACATAATGGTGCTTTTTCACATACTAGTAAAAGCAAACTGAAAGGAACGATATGTAACATGAAACGGATTAACCTTCACATGAGTCCTCCCCGTGTTCTTACTTTGTCTTTTATTATGTTATCAATTATCGGTACATGCTTATTAAAATTGCCAATTGCTACAACGACGTCTATTTCATGGCTCGATGCTTTATTTACAACCGTTTCTGCTTGTACGGTTACAGGGCTTGGTGTTGTGGACACTGGAAAAGTATTTACCTTATTTGGCCAATGTGTCATTTTAACACTTATACAAGTGGGTGGACTTGGCATTATGAGCTTTGCCGTTTTAATTGCGATTATGCTTGGCAGAAAAATTGGCCTTCAAAACCGAATTTTACTGCAACAAGCATTAAATCAAACGAATATAGGCGGTGTCATTCGTCTTGCCAAAGCATTATTTTTATTCTCTTTTACAGTCGAATGTATCGCTACTTTCATTCTCTCTTTTGAATGGGTTCCGAAATATGGGATTGCTAAGGGGATCTATTATAGCTTTTTTCATTCCATCTCTGCTTTTAACAATGCAGGTTTTTCTGTTTGGAGCGATAATTTAATGTCCCACTCTCACAGCATTCTTGTCAATCTCGTCATTTCCTCCCTCATTATTTTAGGTGGGATTGGTTTTACAGTAATCGTAGATATAAAAAGAAAGAAAAATTTTAAAAACCTTACATTACACTCAAAACTTATGCTCTCTTCTACTCTAATCGTCAATATTATTGCGACTGTTTTTATTTTTATATTCGAGTTTCACAATTCTCTTTCTATGAGAGGCTTTACCCCATTTGAAGAAGGCATGGCCGCTTATTTTCAAGCAGTTTCAACGCGTACTGCCGGTTTCAATACAGTTGATATTTCTGCCTTATCGAAGCCTTCCCTACTATTAATGATGCTCCTTATGTTTATTGGCGCTGGTAGTGCTTCAACTGGTGGTGGGATTAAGTTGACAACATTTTTAATCATGTTTTTTGGGGTATTTAAATTTTTACAAGAACAAGATGATATTGTCGTGTTTAAAAAATCCATTAAAGATACCCTCATTGTCAAATCATTGACCATCGCTATTATTTCTATTTCATTTATTTTTTTTGCTATTTTAATTTTAAGCATTACTGAGCGAGTTCCTCTATTGATGAGTGCTTTCGAAGTATTTTCAGCATTTGGGACTGTCGGTCTCAGTATGAATTTCACACCACACTTAACTATGATTGGAAAAGCTATTATTATCTTTATGATGTTTTTTGGGAAGATGGGACCTTTAACATTAGCTTTTTCATTTGCACGTAAAAAGAACCGGAAAATAAAATATCCGAATGAAGACATTTTAACAGGTTGACAACCGTATAAATTATCCATATAATGAGAGTACAATAGCATATCTCCAAAGGGGAGTAGCGTCCAAGAACATTTCTTGGAAACAAAGTCGTCATTACGTAGAACTTAGTTCTTCCGGCTTTGTTGGCATTTTTATTACATATGTCTAGCAAGACCTTTGCCTATTAACGGCAGAGGTCTTTTTTGCATCCATTTCCAAATTCTTCCAAAGTTAATAGGCAGGAGTATGGGGAAACTAAATAGTGGGGAAATTCTTCACTTATTTAGTACTTATAGAAATGAGAGGAGAATGTACATGGATGTATCATTATTATTGGAGTATGGTTGGGTATTACTCATCCTAATTGCACTAGAGGGGATTTTAGCGGCTGACAACGCTCTTGTTCTTGCAATTATGGTAAAACATTTACCAGAAGAAAAAAGAAAGAAAGCACTATTTTATGGATTAGCAGGGGCATTTGTTTTCCGTTTCGGATCGTTATTTATGATTTCGTTCCTAGTCGACGTATGGCAAGTGCAAGCAATCGGTGCCATTTACCTTATGTTTATCGCTGGTAATCATTTATTTAAAACGTATGTTAAAAAGAATACAGATGAAGAAACAGAAGAAAAAGAAGCAAAGAAAAAACAAGAGAACTTTTGGTGGACTGTATTTAAAGTTGAAGTTGCAGATATCGCCTTCGCAGTTGATTCTATTTTAGCTGCTGTTGCATTAGCAATGACTTTACCAAAAACAGGATTAGGTACAATTGGTAGTCTTGATACTGGGCAATTCGTTGTTATCTTTGTAGGTGGACTTATCGGATTAATCATTATGCGATTTGCGGCAACTGCTTTCGTACAAATCTTAAAACGTAAACCAGGACTTGAAACTGCAGCATTCTTAATTGTAGGCTGGGTTGGTGTGAAACTAGCAGTTTATACGTTAGCACACCCTGCATTAAATGTAATTCCGCATTCATTCCCAGAATCTACACCATGGAAGCTTACATTCTGGATTGTATTAGTTGGAATCGCAGTTGGTGGTTGGTTCTTCTCGAAAGAAGTAGAAACAAAAATAGAAAAGAATTTAGACGAAAAAGCGCTGTAATTACAGCGCTTTTTCTTTTTCCTTGTCCCCTCTCTATGTCCAGAAAAAATTTTATTATACCATCATTTGTAAGCGTTTTCCAAGTTTATGTATGTCCTTTTTGTGAAATGTTGCACAAACTTATTGAAACTATGACAGAATCCATGTACTTTATTCATATAAGGAATATTTATCCCACTTTAATGGGCAGTAAGACCCCCACCTCAAAATTCAGTGAAAGCAAAGAAGTTAGGTGGGGAATCAACTGCCCATAAAAGTCCGATTGGTTCAACTAATAATCAGTGGGGGATGAAGAAAACCCCCACTGATTAAAGTTTCACTTTATAGATGATGTACTAAAGGAGCGTATTACTCATGCTAGAACAAGGATTAGATTATGTTGTCAAACTGGCTAAGAGCAAAAAACAAATGTTAGATACAAACCCGATGCAATATTTCATTCGTGCCGCACTTGCAGGTATTTATATCGGTTTTATTATTGTACTATGTTTTAAATTAGGTAACTTTTTTCACATTGCAGATTCACCAGCAACTTATTTAGCTGCTTCTATGTTTTTCGGAATTGCCCTCGTACTTATTATATATGGCGGTGCTGAATTGTTTACTGGAAACACAATGTACTTCACTGTAGCAACTTTAAGAAAAGAAACAACAATTGCTGATACACTTCGTAACTGGGTTGCTTGTTATGCAGGGAATTTAGCTGGTGCTTTATTCTTTGCCTTACTATTTTATGCAACTGGAATTTTCGAAGCAATTGATCACAGTCATTTCATGAATAAAGTAGTAGAAGGAAAAATGAATACACCTACAATGCAATTATTCTTTAAAGCAATTTTATGTAACTGGCTTGTATGTCTTGCGTGTTTCTTACCTTCTCAAGTTAAAGGGGATACAGCAAAAATTATGATGATGATGATGCTCGTTTTCACATTCTTCTTATCTGGTTACGAGCATAGCATTGCAAACTTATCACTGTTTGCTTTATCTTTAGTTTCACCGCATCCGGAGACAATTTCTTTTGCAGGTGCTATTCATAACTTAATTCCAGTTACAATCGGTAACATCATTGGTGGGTCTGTATTTGTTGGTATGGTTTACCATTACTTAACAAAGAAAGTACCTGACGTGAAACAAGAAGAAACTGAATTAGTAGCAGCTCAACAAGAAGAAATCATTCCATTGCAAGCGCATATGAAGCATTAAAAACTCCAAAGTTTTACTTTGGAGTTTTTAGCTCCTCACATATTTAACAACAAGGTGAGCCCTTCTTCCTTTCCCTTATGAATCCTCTGTTTCATCTTGTGCATACCGATGACATCATTCGTATGAAGGTGAATTTCATTTACATATAAACCCTCTTTACAAAAAGCCTCTACAAAATCTAATCCATTTCTTTCTCCCCATCCCATATTAAAATCAAGGGAAAGAATATTCACCTCATAATCCCGAACCATTTGCAAAGCACATTCTACTGTATTTGCGGGTACATACCCGTATGGACAACTTCTTTGATCATCCATATATACATTCATGTTCTATCCCCTCTCTATTTTGTATACGTGACCAGCATGTAACATATTGCACCAAGGCTAATAAAAGGACCAAACGGAATTTGGCTCCTCATTTTCATACGTTTTACTACTATACCGGCTCCAAAGAAACAAAGACTAAAGCAAGATGCTAAAAATAAAATCATAAAAACCCCTTTCAGTCCCACTATAAATCCAAGCAGCGAAAGTAATTTTATATCTCCTCCACCAAGCCCTTCTGGATATATCTTTTGCATGCAATATAACAAAATGAATATAACGCTACTACCAACTATACTATCTGTCCAAGTGACTAACGGTACAAAAATACATTCTAAAATGAGTAAACAGGCAAACCAAGCTAAAATACGATTTGGGATTAACATGTATATGTAATCTGTAACTGAAATAATAAGAAGTAATGAAAATAGCGATAAAATGATAATAAGCTCTCGTTTCACCCCAATCATATATACAGTAAGAAGACATATCATTCCGGTTACAAGTTCAAATACTACGTACAAAATTGAAATCGCCCTCTTACAATTCGTACAACGTCCCCTTTGTATACAAAATGAAATGATTGGAATCAATTCTTTTGGCTTTAGCACATACTTACAATAATGACAATGTGAACGCGGGGTAATGATAGACTCACCTAGTGGAACTCTCATCGCAATTACCATAAAAAAAGAACCAAACACCATCCCCACTAACAATGCATATAAATAAGTGAACATCCCTTCCTCTCCTTTCCAGAAGAACATAGCAAAAAAAGGAGAGAACTTCTACTTCATATTATCTCTATTCTATTAAAAAAGCAGGCCATTTTCCGGCCTGCTTTCCCCTCTTTTATACGATGAAATATACTGCTTTTAATGGTCCGTGTACTCCGACAACAAGGTTCATTTCAATATCTGCCGAGTTACTAGGTCCTGTAATAAAGTTAATACAAGATGCCACTTCTTCACCATTTTCTACACGTTTGTTCATATCCTGAACTGCTTGTGTAATACGAGGCACAAGTGTTTCACGTGGAATAATAGCAAAATAGACAGTCGGTAAAAAGTGTAAAGAACGACCTTGGCCTTTATGACTTTGTACCACAATCGTACCCGATTCAGCTAAAGTATAATCACTAAATGCGATTCCAATATTCGCTCTTTCTGCGATACGCATATTCTCTTCTTTTTTCTCAGGATCCCATACATTCACTTCAACATTTTGCTTTGGAAGCTCTTCTTTAAATAAAGAAGTCAATCCATAAGAATCAAAACGTTCATCTGCCGATAACATAATCGGTCCCCCGCCGTTTTCAACGATTACTTTTTGAATATCTTCACGTAAACGATCGTTTGTCGTTTCCACTACAGTTGTATGAATGTTTGTACATTGATTTTTAAATACTTCTAACAATTCTTCTTGTGAATAATCTTTTAGCGTTTCTACATTTACATTACTTTTCCATGCTGGACGCTTTACGCCTTCCGTTTTCCGCTCACGTCCAAGTTCTTTTGCAATATTATCTAGAAAGGACTCACGGTTTTGAATTAATCCTGTCATTATTTTTCCCCGCCTTTCTTATGATTTTTATACCAATCACGGAATCGTTCTTTACTTGGAGCCGGGAATTCACGAATATCTGTCCAGTTTTTAAGTGGCCCAACACCTTTTGATACACGGTTACCAGATGTAAATGGACTCATTGCTGCTGGCGCCATCTTTGATCCCATTTTATATAAAGCTGCTGAAGATGCACCCATACTAAACATTTTCATTGCTAATTTTTCTGCAAGTGGAGCACGTCCTTCTTGCTCAACGATAACTTGACGATGTTTTAATAATAAATCATGCAATGGAATTTTTACTGGACAAGCTTCTGTACACGCTCCGCATAAACTAGAAGCATAAGGAAGCTCTTTGTAATCATCATATCCACCTAAAAGTGGTGTTAATACCGCACCAATTGGCCCTGAGTATATAGAGCCATATGAATGTCCACCAACATGACGATATACAGGGCATACGTTCACACAAGCTGCACATCGAATACATTGCAACACTTGACGGAATTCAGATCCAAGAATTTGAGAACGACCATTATCAACCACAACTAAGTGGAATTCTTCTGGGCCATCTACTTCTTCTTCTTGAATTGGTCCCGCTACCGTTACATAACTTGTTAACTTTTGACCTACTGCACTACGACATAGTAAACCAACTAAAACATCTAATTCTTCCATTGTCGGAACCATACGTTCCATACCCATAACTGCAATTTGTGTTTTTGGAATCGACATGACAAGATCGGCATTACCTTCATTCGTTACTAAACAAAGGGAACCTGTATTTGCAACAGCAAAGTTACAACCTGTTACACCAATTTCTGCATCCATAAATTTTTCACGAAGTTGTTTACGAACAAACTTGGTCATCTCATATGGGTCATCAGAATTTTCATAGCCAAGCTTTTCTTTAAATACATCACGAATTTGCGTTCTATTTTTATGAAGTGCAGGCGCAATAATATGTGAAGGTGGATCATTATCTACTTGCAAAATATACTCTCCTAAGTCACTTTCTAACACTTCACAACCAATTTCTTCAAGCGCATGATTCATACTAATTTCTTCTGTTACCATCGACTTTGATTTTACTACTTTTTTTGCCTGCTTCTTTTTCGCAACGTCTTGAATATACTTTGCTGCTTCCTCTTTCGTTTTTGCAAAGTACACATGTCCGCCTCTTTTTGATACATTTTCACTTAACTCCATTAAGTAATAATCAAGATTTTCTAACGTATGTTGACGAATTTCTTCACCAAGTTCACGCCATTCTTCCCAGTTTCCTAATTCATCCGCTGCTTTTAAGCGATTCGTATATAAACGCGTTTGTGCAGACGATACTGCTCCGCGCATAAACGAATCTTGAATTCCATCGCCAACGCGATCATTAAATTTTTTCTCACTGATTTTCATAGACATAGCTTATGTTCCCCCTTCATGAGCGACTATTCAGTACCTCAGCAATATGCATTACTTTTATTTCTTTTCCTAAACGCTCAATACGTCCGCCAATGTTTAACAAACACCCACAATCTGCACCGATTAAATAATCAGCACCTGTTTCCATTGCACTATCTACCTTTTCATCTACCATTTGCTCAGAAATTGGAGTCATCTTCACTGAAAACGTTCCCCCAAACCCGCAACAATTTTGCACATTTGGTAACTCTCTCACAGTTAACCCTTTTACATTAGATAATAAAATTCCTGGTGCCTCTGTTACTCCAAGCATACGTGTCATATGACATGATTTATGAATAGTAGCAATCCCTGATAAACTCGCACCAACATCAGTAACCTTTAAAACGTCTACAATGAATTGTGTAAATTCATATGTTTTATCAGCAACTTTTTGTGCACGTTTAGCCCACTTCGGATCATCTTTAAAAACATGCGGATACTCATGAAACATTGTCGCACAAGAACCAGATGGCGTAACGATATATTCTGCATCCTCGAAAGTTTCAATCATATGTTTCATCGCTTCTTTTGCCGCTTCTACATGGCCGCTATTATAAGCAGGCTGACCGCAACAAACTTGTGCTTCTGGAAATTCAATTTCACAACCTAAACGCTCCAACACCTCAACTGTTGCTTTGCCGACATTTGTTTCAAACATATCGACTAAACAAGTAACAAATAAAGTAACTTTCATAATTATTACTCCCCCTTTTTACAACTCTACCAACAAACATATGGTCATCAGATGACTAAGGAGAGAAGAAATAGGCTCAACCATGGCCTATCCTCTCCCTCTTCTAAAGAAAACGCTTACTTAATCTCTCTCTATTTTATCAGAAAATTAGATTTTTAAAAGATTAAATTAAGAATTTATATCGTTTCTACCTGTGACAATATGTTCTACATTTGTTAAATGATCTAGCATTGCTTGCTGCGCTAATTCTACATCTTGCTTTAACACTGCATCATATATAACTTGATGCTCTTCTATAAGTCGTTCTGATGTTGTTTGTTCACCATATAAAATAATGCGTCTTGATTCACCAATCGTTTCAGCAATCATCTCTGAAACATGATTCATAAGTTCAAGCAAAATGTTGTTATGCGAAGACTCTGCAATTCCCATATGGAACTGAAAATCTGCTTTTTCACCAGCTTTTTCATCTCCAACGCTCTTTGCCATTTCATCTAACCAATGCTTCATATTTTGCAAATTATCTTCCGTACGTTTTGCCGCAGCTGCTCGAACTGCCCCCACTTCAAGCACCTTTCGTACTTCTAATAAATTCAAAATATCTTCTTTCTTCATCAGTAATCTATTGTTTAATGATTTTGTTAATGAAGAAGAATCGAAGTTCTTCACATATGTACCTTCTCCTTGTTTCATCTCAATTAAGCCCATTGCTCTTAGCGCACTTAGCGCTTCACGAACAGCAGATCTACCAACTTGAAACTGCTCAGCTAATTGATGTACAGGAAGTAGTTTGTCACCAGGTTTTAACGTACCATTTTTAATCATTGTTAAAATAGCTTCAGATACTTCTTCGTAAATCTTTTTCGGTTTAATAGATTTGTACTCCAGTTAAATCACCTCAGTATCTTCCAAACAACAATTGAAACGATTTATAAGAACTTTGCATCATAACTATTTTAGAACGAATTAATAAGAAGTACAAATGTTTTGTTCATAAATTCGTCAAAATTCCGATATTTATTACATATTAATTTATATCTTACGTATAATTATTGTCTTCCATATAAAGAGCATGCCCTAAAAATTAGAACATGCTCTCCTCATCCTGTACTTTCAATTTAATACTAACCGTCGTACCGTTCCCTTTTTCGCTTTCAATCCGCCACTGTCCATCATGTATATGAACAATTTGTCTTACAATTGCCAGGCCTAAACCTGTTCCACCATGTTGACGACTTCTCGCTTTATCAACTCGGTAAAAACGTTCGCCAAGGTTTTCTAAATGCTCTGTATCAATACCGATTCCCGTATCTTTTATGTTCAATTCACAGTAATCATCTGTCTGTCTGAGCGTTACCATAATATCCCCGTTTTGATTTGTATACCGTATTGCATTATCTAACACGTTATGAAGCACTTGTTGCATACGATCCTCATCAATCATTACAATGATTTCTGGATTTAAATTTGTTGAAATACGAATTTTCTTTTCTATAAACTTAATCTCATACGTATCTAACACATCTTCAATCAGTTGTGAAAAAACGATAGGTTGTTTCTTTAACGGAAAATGTTCACCTTCTAATTGTGCTAAATCTAATAAATCATGAACGAGACGCTGCATACGATCTGCTTCTTTATGAATGAGCTGTGTTACTTTTTCCTGCTGCGCTCCCTTCGCTACACCATCTAAAATAGCCTCGCTATACCCTTTTATATAACTAAGCGGTGTTCTTAGTTCATGCGAAACGTTAGCTAAAAACTCCTTACGCTTTACATCTTCTGTCTCCAAAGAATTTGCCATTTTATTAAATGCTTTTCCTAATCGCCCAATTTCATCTTCAGAAGAAATTGTAATTCGTTCTGAGAAATCTCCTGTAGCCAAATGATTGGCAACTCGCTCCATTTGCGAAAGTGGTTTCGTAATAGCAATAATAATTTTTCTACCAATCCATATTGTCAGTAAAGTTATAGCAAGTGCTAACGGTGCTAAAATAAGACCCATATCATATATTAAGTCTTTTATACTTTTTAAAGGAATATAAGAATATACAATACCAACTAATTTTTTATTTTCTAAAACAGGGATGACAACCCCCATAATATTACGGTCAAAATGTTCCTCGTATCCTATCTTTGTCACAGTTTTTCCATCTAATAATGCTTGCCTGTCCCCTTCACTTATAAGAGAATGATGGTGCACATCAAATGGTAAACATGCGCTTAAATCACGTGGGTTCGATACGAAAAGAACGTCTGAACTAGATATTTGATCAAATGCTCTTACTTTCTCTTCAAAAATTGATATTCCTTCGCGCTTATCATATTGCGCAGCAAGACGCTTCCCTTCCATTACTAATGAATCTTTTAAATTATCAACGTATAGTTTTTCGTACGAGTATAAAGATACAAAATAAAGAAAGGAAACTGTTACAAATACTGCACATACTACTGTCAGCCAAAGCTTCTGTACCATCGTAAACATACGTTACACCTCAAATTTATAGCCTACACCCCAAACAGTTTGAATGTAGTTTCCACTTTCTCCAAGCTTCAAACGCATCGTTTTCACGTGCGTATCTACTGTTCTTGTGCTTCCGGCATAATCATATCCCCATACCTTTTCCAGCAATTGTTCCCGGCTAAATACTTGCCCTGTATGTTGGCAAAGAAAATAGAGTAAATCAAACTCTTTTACTGTAAGAGAAATCGGTTCACCATCAGCCTCAATCTTCCTACTTTTTTCATTAATAAGGATCGGTCCAAACTGAATCTCCTCTTGTTGCTCTTGCTTTGTATAACGTCTTAACACAGCTTCCATACGAGCGATTAATTCACCAGGACTAAATGGTTTTACAATATAATCATCCGCCCCCATACGTAAGCCGTTCACCCTATTCCACTCTTCACCTTTTGCTGTTAAAAATATAATTGGTACATCTGACGTTTTTCTAATTTCTTTGCAAACTGAAAGTCCATCCATCTCTGGCATCATAATATCTAGTACAACGAAATCATAATGGTCCGTTTCTAATTTTTTTAGAGCCTCTTTTCCATTTTCAGCTTCTCCCCACTCGTATCCGAAATTATCTAAGTACATTCCAACAAGTTGCCTCATATCACTTTCATCATCTACAACTAGCACCCTATATTTACTCATTGTCCTTCCCTTCTCTCTCTATGAGTTGAAACGGTCCTTTTCCGACTTTAATTGTTTGTTTTATTTTCAAATTCTTCATATCCATGACGCACACTTCATCACTATCATAGCTTGCTACGTATCCTTCTGCTCCGCTCTTCAAAAATGCAAATGGGTTCGATCCTACTTCTACAGAAGCCACCTCTTTATACGTGCTAACATCAAACTTTCTAAGCGTATTCGAACCGTGACTTAATGCATATACATACTTATTATCCTTCGTAATATTCACAGGCATAAACGGAGCGTGTAAAGAACGTACCATTTCTCCGCTCTGCAAAGAATACACTAATACTTTCTCATTCACCTGATTTCCATCACCATGTCCGCCAATCCATATTTCTTTCCCATCTGGACTAATTGTTGCTCCCGTTGACGCTGGTGGAATCGTAAAGGATTGCATCACTTCTTTTTTCTTTGTATCAATTGTCGTTAGCTTCGTATCATAAAAGTTTAATACAGATAACTGGTTATGGTACTCTACCATCGTTATTGGTCCTTTTCCTGTCGAAACATTCCCTGTCTCTTTTCCATTAATCGTAAAGAACCTTACCTTTTGGGCATTTTGATCAGCAGCAAATAATTGCTTTTTATCTTCTGATACGACTACATTTACAATGCCTTTTCCTGTTTTATATTTTTCCACTTGCCTTCCTTCTGCTAGTGAATATACATACATGTACTCTAACTGCTTACCATATACAAGTATGTCCTCACCATTTGGAAGTAGTGCAATCCCTGCCATTGGTTCGTTAAGTTCCCATGTCGTAATTAACTTTTTAGTATGTTTATCAACAAAACTAATACTACCTTCTTTTATATTCGTTGTTATAATAACACTTTTATCTTTAGCAATCGATGTATAGGAACTTCCTTGACACCCTACTAATAGAAATAAAAAACAGAGAAGAAAAATATACTTTCTCAAAAGATCCCCTCCATCTTCGGATGATTTCGTTATAATTGTAAAATAACAAATAAATGTGTGGAAAGTGTGAAATTTCCCTTTCCTACTTCATTTACATATATAATGTACAACAAATAGAATTTGAGGTGTGCCAATTATGCTTTTTCCTGATTTAGCGAATAAAATTGTACGAGAAGTACGCAGGCTAATTAAAGAAAATATTATTATCATTAATATACAAGGCGTTATTATCGCAAGTACAGATATAGAAAGAATCGGCCAATTTCATGAAGGCGCACTCCGCTGCGCAAAACAAAAGAAAACTGTCATTATTACAAAAGAGGATGAACGACGTTTGCAAGGCGTAAAGGCAGGTATGAATCTCCCTTTACTATTCCATGACGAAGTAATTGGTGTCATTGGAATCACAGGTGAACCTGAAAATATTTCACAATACGGAGAAATATTACGTAAAATGACCGAACTACTCATCCATGAAAACTACTTTTTAGAACAACTAGAACTTGAACACCGTTCTTATGAAGCATTTGTCTTTGATTGGCTTCAAAATACAGACTGGTCTCCAAGCTTTCTCGATCGTGCCAAAACACTTGGTATTGATTTATATAAGAAAAAACAACTTATTTTGTTCTCTATCGATCAAAATGACACGATGCTTCAGCGTAAGATTTGGCAACATGTACGCAATCTATTAACAAAGGAGCATCTATTTGTTCGCTGGGGAAACGATCGATTTATTTTATTTACAGTCACGAACTCCAAAGAGCAAACGTACCAATTTTTAAAACGATTAAAACAAGACTGTGAAACTTTATTTTCTACTCCTTTATATATCGGGATTGGACAGTCCGTTACGCCAAGCAATATGAACTTATCGTACGAACAAGCATTACAAGCTCTTTCCGTATCACTTGAAACGAAACAAATTGTATTTAATGAAGATTTACGTTTAGAAATGTGCTTACAAGATATTTCTGCCGAAACGCGGGAACAGTTTCTAAAGCGCACCATCGAAAACTTACTATCATCTCCTGAGCTTATACACACTTTACGTTTATTTACCGATTATAACCAATCTTATAAACAAACAGCGGAGCAATTACATATACACATTAACACATTGCATTACAGACTTAAAAAAATTGAGGAGTATACAGGACTTGATCCGAAACAATTCAAAGACTTAAACATTTTATACTTCTCGCTCCTCTTATTAGATAATCATACAAAAAAGAATGATAAAACAGATTAATCTTTAGATGATTATACATAGAAAGAATCCCCCGACTTTTTTATCATTATAATGAAAGCACTGTGATAACGTTTTTTATTATGACTAATTACGTTAACAGTTTGAGGGGGATTTCCAATGTTAGAAAAACAAATTATTGATTCATTCGTATCCATTGTTGGCGAAGAGAATGTGGATACATCCAATATGGGGCGTTTAACGTATAGTTATGATGCCACTCCAAACTTCCAAGCAATGCCTGATGCAGTCATTGCTCCTCGTAATACAAATGAAGTAGCTGAAGTGTTAAAAGTATGTAACGCTCACAAAATCCCTGTATATGTTCGTGGTTCTGGAACAAACCTTTGTGCAGGGACATGTCCACTTAAAGGCGGTATTGTTCTTATCTTCCGCCATATGAATAACATTTTAGAAATTGATGAAGAGAATTTAACAATTACTGTACAAGCTGGTGTCATTACACTTGATATTATTAAAGCCGTAGAAGAAAAAGGTTTATTTTATCCACCAGATCCAAGCTCAATGAAAATTTCTACAATTGGCGGTAACATTAATGAAAACTCGGGTGGATTACGTGGATTAAAATATGGCGTAACACGTGATTATGTGATGGGTCTTGAACTTGTCTTACCAAATGGTGATATGATTCGTACTGGTGGTAAATTGGCAAAAGATGTAGCTGGTTACGATTTAACTCGTTTATTTATCGGTTCTGAAGGAACTCTTGGCGTCGTGACTGAAGCGATATTAAAACTTGTTCCTATACCTGAAACGAAGAAAACGATGCTTGCACTATATGAAGATATTAACGAAGCTGCACGTGCTGTTTCTTCTATTATTGCAAATAAAATCATTCCAGCGACACTTGAGTTTTTAGACCAGCCGACAATTGAAGTTGTAGAAGAGTTTGCTCAAATCGGTTTACCAACTGACGTAAAAGCAATTTTATTAATTGAGCAAGATGGTCCGCCTGAAGTTGTCAATCGAGATATTGAAAAAATGGCTAACGTTTGTCGTTCTATGAATGCAGTTGATGTTCGCGTTGCAAAAGATGAAGCAGAAGCAGATGCGCTTCGAACAGCTCGCCGTAGTGCACTATCAGCACTTGCAAGATTAAAACCTACTACAATACTGGAAGATGCAACGGTACCACGTTCACAAATCGCTCCAATGGTTGAAGCGATTAATGCCATTGCAAAAAAATATAATATTCCTATTTGTACGTTTGGGCATGCTGGTGATGGTAACTTACATCCAACTTGTATGACAGATGCTCGTAATGAAGAAGAAATGCACAGAGCTGAACAAGCTTTCGCTGAAATATTTGCGAAAGCAATTGAACTTGGCGGCACGATTACTGGTGAACATGGTGTTGGTGCGATGAAAGCCCCGTATTTAGAAATGAAATTAGGTAAAGAAGGTATTGCTGCTATGCAAGGGATTAAACAAGCCTTCGATCCAAATAACATTATGAATCCAGGAAAGATGTTCGCGAAGGACACTCGTAAAAGAGTGGTGGTTGAGCGATGACAACATTAAATAAAGAAAACATTCAAAAGGAATTTAAAGAACGATTAAGTGAAGATGAACTACTAAACTGTATGCGATGCGGTTTCTGCTTACCAACTTGCCCTACTTACATTCAATCTGGATATAAAGAATCACATTCACCACGAGGACGTATTGCATTAATGAAAGCGGTCGTTGACGGTTTAATTGAGCCAGATGAAGATATTGAAAACACATTAAACGTTTGCCTTGGCTGCCGTGCTTGTGAACCTGTTTGTCCATCTGGTGTGAATTATGGCCATTTATTAGAAGAAGCCCGTGATATTATAAATCAAAACAAAAAATTCTCAGTGCCCGTGAAAGCCGTTCGTAAAGTCGTTTTTGAAGGACTATTCCCGCATCAAAATCGAATGAGAACATTAACCGGACTAATTGGTTTTTATCAGCGTTCTGGTTTACAAACGCTAACACATAAAACAGGGATTATGAAGTTATTCCCTGAAACACTTGCAACAATGGATCTCGTTTTGCCTAAGGTTCCTAAAATGAAAGCAATGAAAGATCGTCCTGAATTTTTACATGCTGAAAGTACAAAAAAGAAACAAGTTGCATTCTTCACAGGTTGTTTAATGGATACAATGTTTTTAGAAACAAATAACGCAACGATGAAACTTCTTCAGTTAGCTGGTTGTGATATCGTTATTCCGAAAACACAAAGTTGTTGCGGGGCATTACATGGGCATGCTGGTGAGAAGAATGGAGCAAAAGAATTAGCAAAGCGCAATATAAAAGCATTCGAAGACTTAAACATCGACTATATTATTACGAATGCTGGTGGTTGCGGAGCTTACCTCGTAGACTACGATTACCTGTTAAAAGATGATCCACAGTGGGCTGAACGTGCAAAGCAGTTTGTTTCTAAAATTAAAGATATTACTGCTATTCTAGTAGAACTAGATTTCCATAAACGTAATGACTTACGACTCACGCCGCAAATTATTACGTATCAAGACTCTTGTCACTTACGCAATGTTATGCGAACATCTTCAGAACCTCGTATGTTACTAGAAGCAATTCAAGGCGCAACATACCGTGAAATGAAAGATGCGGATCGCTGCTGTGGTTCTGCTGGTATTTATAACATTGTTCATTCAGAACTATCCATGGAATTTCTAGATTACAAAATGGACCGTGTGTATGAAACAGAAGCAGCAACCATTGTTACTGCAAATCCAGGTTGTTTATTACAAATGAAATTAGGTATTGAACGAGAAGGTCTTTCTCATAAAATGAGAGGAATTCACATTGTTGATTTATTATTAGAAGCAATTGAAACCAACTCGTAATAACTCGTAACATACGTAATAATAAGAAAACGGCTATCTCCTTCGTCTTTGTAAAGAGATAGCCGCTTTTTTGTCCGCTACAACATTAAAAATATGTTACTTTATTATAAAAAAGAACAACAGAAACATTACAGTTTTGTAAAAATCAATCCAGTATATTCCTCAAAAAAACGCTCAAATCATTGATACAATAGGATTCTTCATTTTCAATATAGGTACATTTATCCAAAAACCCCCTCTTATAACCAAGTATAAAAATGCGGAAAATTCCTTTTATACTCTATGTTTCTCTTATTTTTCCGCCTTTCCCCTCTTAGGATAAATTAGGTAAATTTTAAGTCTATGAATTTTTTTCCATCTTTTTTCTCGCAAAATCTATGCTACGATGAATTTGTCAGTCAGACAGGCTGTCAAAAACAAATCGTGTGAAAACAAATTAAAACTTTACATAGGGGGACACACATCATGAAAAAGCGTGTTTTATTATCTGTAGCTGCTGCAACGGCTCTTACTTTAGGAGTATCTTCTCTAGATGCACAAGCTGCAACAGTACAACCATCTAACATAAAGGTTCAAAATATTCAGCATTCAAAAGTGATGATGAAACAAATGAGCCAACAAGAATTACAAGCATTCTTACAATCTATGGGCGTTGAGTCATTAGCACAATGGCAACAAGGAAACTTCCAACCAAATTGCATTATTCCTGGTCAACAACCTACTGAAAATGTTGTAACTGAGCAACCAACAGCTAAGCCAGAAACTCAAAAGCCTGCTGAGCAAAAGCCAGTTGAGCAAAAACCTGCTGAAGAGGTGCAAAAACCAGAAGCTCAAAAGCCTGCTGAAAACAATAATACGCAAAAACCTGCTGAACAAAAACCTGCTGAGCAAAAGCCTGCTGAAGAAGCAAAATCTTTAAGCGAGTTCGAACAACGTGTTGTTGAATTAACAAACGCTGAGCGTGCAAAACAAGGTTTACCAGCTTTAAAAATCGACACTGAATTAAGCAAAGTAGCACGCATTAAATCTGAAGATATGCAAAAAAATAACTACTTTGATCATAACAGCCCTACATACGGGTCTCCGTTTGACATGATGAAGAAATTTGGTATTTCTTATACATCTGCAGGTGAAAACATCGCTCAAGGCCAACGTACACCTGAAGAAGTAGTACAAGCTTGGATGAACAGTGCTGGACACCGTGCAAACATCTTAAATAATGGCTTCACTCACATCGGTGTTGGCTATGTAGAAAGCGGCAACTACTGGACACAACAATTTATTACGAAGTAAATAGATTAAAAGAGTCTTCTCATAATGAGAAGACTCTTTTTTACGTTTCATAACTTTCTATTATGTATGAGTATAAAGCGTAGAACATAAACAAAATAGAACCACCACTTATTACGCTAAGTAACACATAAAATCCCCATTTCAAGTTCAAAAACAATGAAAATAATATACTACATGCCATCACTTGAAAAATCCGCCTACTCACTAAACGGATCTTTTTTAATTTGATTGAGTCTTTTTCCGTACTCTGAACTTTTTTAAACGCCTTACTAAGCATAAAAAGAAACATACTAATCCCAATTGTTAGTCCTGTTTGAAAGGATATCATGCTTCCAAAATTAATAAAGAGAATGAGCATATGGATAAACAACATAAATAAAGTAATTGTCTTTAGAAATCCACTTATAATGACATGCTCTTCTTCATTAAACTTATATATATTATGTGAAATAATATACATCAATCCATGTAAGAAAATAATAAGACAAGGAATAAGTGCTATAACAACTTGTTTACTCATAAACTCGTTCGGCCGACCATTTACATCCCAATGTACCGCCAAATGTTCTGGTAAATATGGATAGAGACATAGAGTAACTAAAAGACAAGCGAAAAATATTCCTAGTATATATTTATATTTGATCAAGTGATTCTCACCTCTCTTTTCTCTTAACGGCTTCGCTTCTTTTAGAGAAATTCCTGCAAAAATCTACTTTTCTCAACTTTAAACTTCCACTTTACGCATTCATTCTTTGAAATTCTTTCATTGTATCATTTAATTTTGTAGGGAATGGTACATCAACTTCAATCTCTTCTTTCGTAATTGGATGTAAGAAGTTTATCTTCATCGCATGTAACACCTGCCTAGACATATATTTTGTTCCTCCACCATATAAAACATCCCCAATTAACGGATTACCATTATAGCTCATATGAACACGGATTTGATGGGTTCTACCAGTTTCTAATTGTAACGTTACGAGCGTAACATTTTGTTTTTTAAAATACTTCTCTACTTTATAATATGTGATTGCTTGATCTCCCTTTGGAGAAACACGTCGTCTCGTCGCATGATGGCGATCTCTTCCGATAGCCGCGTCAATTGTTCCTTGCTTCTTTTTCACTTTCCCTTCTACAAGAGCCACATACGTTCTTTTAATTTTTCGTTCCATTAATAAACGATCCATAATTGCACCAGCAATTCTATGTTTGGCAAACACGACACCACCTGTCGTATCTTTATCTAACCGATGAATATGACGAACCTTCGTCTCTAAACCTTGCATTTGAAAATGGAAGGCGACAAGATTTGCAAGTGTTCCCATCCCGCCTTTTTCAGCAGGGTGCGTATCCATCTTCTCAGGCTTATTTACGATGAGTACATGATCGTCTTCATATACTACATCTAATTCACCATATTCAGGCTCTACACCGTATTCTTCCTCCATAAACATATGGACTTGTAACTTTTCGTCCTCTTTTAAAAGCTCATTCCATCTTCTCTGTTCTCCGTTAACAGTAACACCTTTTTCCATACGAAGCTGATGTAACAACTTTTTCGGTATTTCCCATTCTATTTTTAATAACGACTCAATGCTTATACCATTCCATTTCGCTGGCACAGTAATTTCGCACCATTCGCCCTTCTTTTTCGTTTCCATACTGTATCACCTTATTTCTATTGATTCTCTCATTGTAACGGAAAATACACTTTGATGCACCGTCAAAAATAGAGGACAGTCTTATAATAGACTGCCCCTCATGCTCTACGCCTTCTCATTTCCTGCAACACTTCTTCCGCTTTTTGTTCATACGATAAATCTTTAAAGAAATCCGCCAATCTTTTATAATCATTATACGTATCTAATAAGTCATCCATCTTTTCTACTTTCATCACTTGTTGTTTTTGCTTCATTTTTACCGGATAACGATAGCCTGATACTTCTTGTATTTTGTAATACTCATCCTCTACTTGAATGACCTTTACAAGTTCCTCTTCTTCCGCATCCATCGTATACCCATCAAAATCTCTAAGCAATTCATAAATGATATGAGTCCATTCATCTTTTGGATAAAACCCTTTTTCTAACCGATAACCGACAATGCGATACATATGCCCATCATTTTCTGCAAACTGTACTGTATCATTTAGCTTAAACTTAAAATAACGAAACATTGCCTTCACCTACTTATATGTAATGTTCTTATCACATACTATTTGCAAAATGTAGGTCTTGCTATTCATAAAAAAATACTCATCTTATAGATGAGTATTTTTTATGATGATTTTTCTCTCTTCTTTCGAAATGGTAACCACCAGTTCCAGTCTCCAAACAATTTCATTAAACTTGGTACGAGCATAAGACGAATAATTGTTGCATCAAGAAATATCGCTAATGCAACGCCAAGACCCATTTGCCGTACTGGTAAAATATCAGTAAAGGCGAAAGCACCAGTTACAACAATCATAATTAATGCAGCTGATGTAATAATTCTACTTGTTGAAACAAGTCCTTCTAACGTTGCTTGATCGTTATCCCCCGTTTCTTCATACAGTTCATGGATACGCGAAATAAGAAATACTTCATAATCCATGCTAAGCCCAAAGACGAGACCGAAAATGAAGATTGGTAAAACAAATAGAACTGGACTTGCTTCTAAACCAAAATGACCACCTTCAAATAACCAAACAACAATCCCAATTGTTGCGCTTAGACTAAGTATATTCATAATAATCGCCTTAATTGGAATGAGTATAGATCGAAATGCAAATAATAATATAACAAACGTCGATCCAAATATAACAGACATACCAATTGCAACTTTATCTTTAATTTCATCTTCTAACTCTTGTTGGAACGTCGTCATTCCGCCTAGATAATACGTAACATTCGTTTCTTTATAATTTCGTTTAAAATCACGAACCCACTGTTTAGCAGTTTCAGTACGTGGTTTTGTATCTAAAAAGACTTCGATTGTTGTCTTATTTCCTTCCGTATACGCTTCAAATACCGGAGCTATTTTAGCAGCTTCTGGCGACTGTAACATCCCAGCAACTTGATTTGATTTCATTCCATTTAAACTGTCGTATAAACTTCTTACTTCATATACTTTCTTATCATCTTTTAACTTCCGAACGACTTCTTCTAGCTTTTGTAAACTTTCTTTTTCTTTCATATCTTTTTTCGTCTCTACGACTAACGTAACATCAGCATGTGTTTTTGCAGTTTCATTAAATGCCTCTTCGTACTTCTCATATGCAATTCTTGTATCACTTTGTTTAGGTAAAGCTTCCACATCAGGGAACTGCAAATTAGCTGTACGTAATGGTAATAAGCAAATCACAATAAATGTTGTAACAACAATAATCATCGCAATTGGATGTTTCATTACAAATTGTGCAAATGTACGCCACGCCTTTGCCGGTGTATGTGCTACTTGATTCTTTTTTAATATTCGTTTACCGATTAACGATAATAGCGCTGGAAGAAGTGTGAGCGAGAATAAAATACTCATAATTACAACAATCATTCCACTAATTGCGACGGACTGAATATAATCGATTTTAAAGAAAAACAAACCGGATAGGCCAACGAATACACATAATCCTGAAAATACGATTGCTCGCCCTGCTGTCTGATATGTAATTGCTATCGCTTCTTTTACCGTTCGCTTTGCAACTTCCTCTCGAAAACGATTTACAAATAATAGCGCAAAATCAATAGACAACGCAAGTCCGATCATCGGTGCAACATTTAGCACAAAGATAGATAGTTCCTTATCGCTACCTATAAAGTATAATATGCCCATCGTACTAATAACACTAAGTGCCCCATTTACAATTGGTAAAATAGATGCCAAAAGGCTACCGAATGAAAATAGTAATACGAGAAATGCAATTGGTAACCCAATCATCTCTGCTACTTTTAAATCATTTTGCGTTCTTTCATTAATCTCTTTGTTAATTTTCGGAAATCCTGTAGGCGTTACTTTTAATGCCTCATTACTTTTCTTTTCGATTTTATCAGCAAATTGTAATGTCTTTTCCATTCGTTCTTTATTTGTTTTCCCGGAAAATAAAATTGTCGCATAGCCGATATCATCTTGTAACATTTCTTTATTTTGCACTGGATGATGGAAAGATTCATATTTCTCTTTCTCTTGTACATTTTTTACAATACCCTCTACTTGCTTTTGAAATTCCTCATGTGAAACGCCCTTATTTTTTTCAAAAACGAGTAGAAGTGTATCTTGAGACCTCTTAAAATCTTTATCTAAAATTTCTTTCGTTTTTTGGTAGTCCCCTTCCGTTTGGAAGCCATCACCACCTAATACGCCTGGTAGCTTTGGTGCGAATATACCGAGTGCTATCGCAACCAATAGTAATGCTACTATTACTGTATAACGGAACTGATACAAAAAAGCTCCTAATTTTCCCCACTTATCTACTTTATGTACATTTGTTTTCACACATTTTCACCTACTTTACATAATTCAATTGCCACTTATACTGTATCACATCTTCATACAAACAAAAAACGTCTAGAAAAACTATAATAATAGTTTTTCTAGACGTTTTTCTATCTCTCTTTATTAAGACCAAACCTCTCAGTAAGTAAACGATGGTAATAAATCGCCATAATTAATAAAATACCACCTACGCAGTAGCCTGCTAAAATATCAGTTGGATAATGCACATTTAAAATGACTCTACTTAATCCAATCGATACAATGATTATTCCCATCAAAATGGTTATCATATATTTCCCTGCTACACTCTTCAAATTTGCCGCAATGATATAAGCAAGAAATCCGAATGTCATAATAGATAACATCGCATGTCCACTAGGGAAGCTATATCCAAGTGCATCCAACGCTTCATTTAGCGACGGACGATCCCTTTTCATAATTTCTTTTATCCCTTTATTCACAAGATGGGTTATTAAGATGCCCACTGGATATACGATCATCGCAGCATAGTAACGTTTTCTCCAAAAAACAAGTAAACTTATAACGAGCGTAGTTACGATCCCAATGGCAGATCCTAATTTTGTATAGTGTGAGAAAAATGTAAGCGAACTTTCAGTTTGTAATCCTTTTACTAACCCTCTGACATATGTATCCATCACTGTAACACCACCAGCATGTACTCTCCAAGCAACAATGCCAAATACAGCAAATAATAAACCGATACACATTACCTCATATTGATGCAACTTCTTCTTCAAACGATTTCCTCCTACTATGAAAAAATGCGATTTCTACTTTAGAAACCGCATTTCCTTACTTATTTACCTTTTGTTTTTAGCTCTGTCCAGTAACGATCATAGTCTTTTAACTTATCGTCTACATCAACAAGCCATTCTGTACGATCTAACTCTTCTTTCGTTAAGAAAATCATGTGGTTATCACGATATTCTTTACTATGAAGAGGATGAGCTTTTTCATTTGGATTACTGTATCCAATTGACTCGTAGTTTTTCACACTTACTTTTTCATCTAGTAAGTAGTTCATAAACTTCTCTGCAAGCTCTTTGTTTTTCGCACCTTTTGGAATTGCTAACGTATCAGCCCAAATTGTACCGCCTTCTTTTGGTACAACGTACTCTACATCTTTATTATCTTTTGCGATAAATGCTGCATCCCCAGACCAAACTGTTCCGATCCAAGCATCTTCTGTAATAAATTTTTGTTTAATATTATCTGTATCAAATGCTAATAAGTTTGGAAGTAGCTTCTGTAAATCAGTTGCTGCTGTCTTTAACTGTGCATCGTCTTTCGTGCTGTTTGAAAATCCATGCTTCTTAAGACCCATTCCTAACACTTCACGAGAATCATTTAATAAAGTTACATGCCCTTTATATTTCTCATTCCATAAGTCAGCCCAACTTGTAGGTGCTTCCTTCACATACTTTTTATTGTATGCAATACCTGTTACGCCCCAAGTATATACTAAAGAATATTTATTCTCTGGATCAAATGCAGGTGTTTTGAAATTAGAAATCATGTTTTCGATATTTGGGATATTCTTTTTATCTAACGGCGCTAATAAATCCATTTTCGCCATTGTTTTAACCATGTAATCAGACGGCTGAATTAAATCATACTTCGCGCCACCTGCTTGTAATTTCGCAAGCATTTCTTCATTACTTGCATACTTATCATAGTTAATTTTCACGTTATATTTCTTTTCAAAATCTCTTAACACTTGCTCATCAAAATTGTCAGCCCAGCTATAAATGTTTAACTCTTCTTTTTTTTCACCACAACCAGCAAGTACACCAGCAACAAGGCTAAAGCTAATTGCTGCGCCGGCTAATCTTTTCATTAATTTCATCGGTTTTATTACCTCCTCGTACTTTCTATATCGTTCGTATTATAAAGGAAGGTGTCCTCCAGAGTTTTCTTCACCATCTGCACCTTTGTTACGGAAGATTTCAGATAGAACCATTAATCCTACGATAGCCACAATTAAAATTGTAGAAAGTGCATTAATTTCTGGTGATACTCCGCGCTTAACCATACTGTAAATGTATAATGGCAATGTTGTTGATCCTGGTCCTGATACGAAGAAACTAATTACAAAATCATCAATTGATAATGTGAATGTTAATAATGCGGCAGAAATAACTCCTGGTGCAATTGCTGGAAACGTTACATAACGAAACGTTTGCCACGGCGTTGCTCCTAAATCATTCGCAGCCTCTTCTAAATCACGTCCCATACCAGAAAGGCGTGCTGCTAAAATAACGACAACAAATGAAATACTAAATGTAATGTGTGCAATAATAATTGTTGTTTTACCAAGCTCCATACCTAATTGACTAAATAAAATAAGTAAAGATAATCCCATTAAAATATCAGGGATTAAAATTGGTAAATATACAAGACCGTTAATCGCACCTTCATAACGATATTTATAACGATGTAATGCAATTGCAAAAATCACACCAAGAACAGTCGTTACAATCGTCGTTACAATCGCAATCGTCATACTATTTACAAACGCATCAATAACATCTTGTTTTTGAAATAAATCTGTATACCAATGGAATGTGAATCCTTCCCATTCCGCATTAATGCGAGAATCATTGAAGGAATACACCATTAAAACCATCATTGGAAAATACAAGAACAATAAAATTAACCAAGAATAAGAAACTAAAAACTTCTTCATCTTTGCCTATTCCCCTCCGTTCCCATCATATTTATATACTTTCGTTGCACGATAATATAAGTAAATTAACAGAACAGAGAATAGAACAACAATCATAGATAACGCAGATCCAAACGGCCAATCACGCGCTCCTAAGAATTGATTTTGAATTACGTTTCCGATTAATGCTACTTTCGATCCACCCATAACGTCTGATACAACAAACATTCCGATAGAAGAAACAAACACTAAAATAGAACCGGTAGCAATCCCTGACATCGTCATTGGTACTGTAACATTCCAAAATGCCTTTACTGGTGTTGCCCCTAAATCATAAGCTGCTTCTAGCTTACGCTTATCAAGCTGCTCGATCGCTGCATACACTGGTAAAATCATAAATGGTAATAAAGAATATACCATTCCGAGTATGACAGAAGGTGTATTATATAGTAAATTTAAAGGTTCACTAATAATACCTAGCTTCAATAGCAATGTGTTTACAAGACCTTGTGAACGTAAAATAACAATCCATGCGTAAGAACGAACAAGGAAGTTAATCCAAAACGGGATCGTTGCCAATAATAAAAGAATCGAACGATATTTGCGATCGACAATTGTAATTGTATATGCAAATGGATAACCGATCAGTAAACATATTACTGTGGTAATAACCGCAATTTTTACTGTTTCCCATAACGTCCCCATATATAATGGATCAAATACACGTTCTATGTTCTCTAATGTAAATTGCATTTCTACTGTCCCATATGCTCCGCGCTGCATGAAGGCAAATGCCAATACAAACAGAAGGGGAATTAGGAAGAAGATTAACAGCCATGCGACTGTAGGTAGTGCGAGTAATTTCCCTTTTTTCAATTTAAGGTCACCTCGTCCTCTTGCTCCCAGCCTACGTATACATTATCTCCAATGCTCCACTGTGCTGCTTCTTCAGCAGTTTGATATGCCATTAGTAATTCTGATGTTTTCTCATCACGTACATAAAGCTTCTCCATATTTCCAACAAACTCAATGTCTTCAATATGTCCAAGGTGGTATTCTTTTAAAATTGGCTCTTCAACCGAACGCACTTTTACATTTTCAGGACGAATTGCTACATAGCCTTCCCCGTTTTTTACAATATTATTTTCACCGATAAATGTCGCAACGAACAACGTTTTCGGCTTATTATAAATTTCTTTCGGCGTTCCAATTTGTTCAATATGTCCTTTATTCATAACAACGATACGATCACTCATGCTCATCGCTTCTTCTTGATCGTGCGTTACGTATATGAACGTAATTCCTAAATTACGTTGTAAGTTTTTTAATTCACGTTGCAAGTCTTTTCTTAACTTAAAGTCTAACGCCCCAAGTGGCTCATCTAGTAATAGTACACGCGGGTTATTTACAATCGCTCTCGCAATTGCTACACGCTGCTGCTGTCCACCAGAAAGCTTTGCAGGTTTACGATTACGGAACTCAAGTAACTGCGTTAAACGCATTGCCTCTTCAGCACGCTCTTTCTGCTCTGCTGCCGGTACTTTCTGCATTTTCATACCGAAACAAATATTTTTCTCCACATTCATATGTGGGAATAGCGCATAATGTTGGAACACTAGGTTCATATGACGCTTATATGGTGGCAAATCGTTAATCTTTTCATCATCTAATAAAAGATTCCCTTTAGTTGGAGTTTCAAATCCTGCGATCATACGAAGTAACGTCGTTTTTCCGCAACCACTCGGCCCTAAAATAGTTAAAAATTCTCCTTCTTTAATATCTAAAGAAAGCGGTGGGATAATCACTTGATTTCCAAAATGTTTTTCTACTGCTTCAACTTTAATAATCTTTTTCATTTTCCCGTCCTATCTACCTCAAATTTAAATTTTTATATTCATGAATAAATATTTATGTTCTATAGACTATTTTTTGTTTCGATCCAAACAAAAATGGTTATTTAGCAAGCGTTCACTTCTATTCTTTATGTAGTATGTTTGATTCATTTTCGCATGATACATAATGTCGAACAGAAAAACCCCTTCCATTGCGAAGGGGTTATTATCATACGGCTACGCCTACTGATAAACACCATCATCATTTTAACAACTTTCGTATGAATTTTAAAGCACTTTTTGTAGAAGAGTAACGAATTTTCATATCGAATGCCGTAGATTGGGCTAAAATGCTTTTATAATGTGAAAAAGTCCGAAAACTTTCTTCCCCATGATAACTCCCTAATCCACTACTTCCGACGCCCCCAAAAGGTAAATATGGCGTTGCAAGATGATAGACGACATCATTAATACAGCCTCCGCCATACGAAATATTACTCGTTACGTTCTTTTGCACTCCTTTATCTTCAGAGAATACATATAACGCTAACGGCTTCGGGTGTTGCTGAATCGTGTCAATTACATCTTCTATGTTGTCGTATTCTATAATTGGTAAAATCGGACCAAAAATTTCGTCTTCCATAACAGCACTTTCCCATGTAACATTAGTTAACACTGTTGGTTCTATATGTAAAGTTTCTTTTTTATAGTTCCCGCCAATTACAGTTTTACCATCTTTCAAAAACGTACATAAACGTTCAAAATGACGTTCACTCACAATTCGTACATAATTATCATTGTGCAGTGACTCTTTTCCATACTGCTCCTCAATTTCATGTCGCAACGCTTCAATTAACTGTTCTTTCACGGAAGCATGCACATACATATAATCAGGCGCTACACACGTTTGCCCTGCATTTAAAAACTTTCCCCACACAATCCTTCTTGCTGTTACATCTATTTTCGCATCTTTATGTACAATACATGGACTTTTCCCGCCAAGTTCTAACGTAAGCGGCGTCAACTGTTTTGCTGCTGCTTCCATTACTACTTTTCCAACGCCCACACTTCCTGTAAAGAAAATATAATCAAATGGTTCCTTCAGCAAAGCGGTACTTTCTTCAACGCCACCTTCTACTACTGCTACAAGTTCTTCTTGGAATAATTCCTCTAACATTCCCGTAATCACTTTAGAAACGTTTGGCGTTAGCTCTGACGGCTTTAAAACGATTGTATTTCCAGCTGCTAGCGCTCCTACAAGTGGCGCAATTGCTAATTGAAACGGATAGTTCCACGGTGCAATAATAAGTGTCACACCGTACGGTTCAGGTACTACTTTCCCCTTTGATCCAAAATGAGTCAGCGCTGTTCGAACACGCTTCGGTTTACTCCACGATGAAATATGCTTCAATTGAAAGGAAATTTCTTTTAATACATATCCAACTTCCGTTGTAAACGACTCATGAACTGACTTATTTAAATCTAATTTCAACGCCTGAAATATTTCTTCTTCAAAACGCTGAATGCCTTCATAAAGCTTCTTCAAATTATTCTTTCTCACTTCTATACTTCTCGTATGGCCATTATAAAAATATGCTTTTTGTTTATTTACAATAGAAGAAACACTCATTCATTCACCTTCTCCCACTATTTTCATCCAATTCTTTCATTATTTATATAGACTTCATATATAATAAATTTCTATTCGTAAAGTTACATTATATATAATTTCTTCTTTTATATAAAATTCATTGCTCACAAAAAAACTACCGAAAAAAAATCTCTCGGTAGTTTTACTGTATTAACGATATAAACGAACAGCACCTGCAGAATTATCATCAGCTTGTCCTACTACTTCAAACTTCAGACCAAGATTCGGTAAAATACGTCCTGCATCTGGAATCTGTTGGTTAATATACGTTTTCGAATCGTCAAATTTCGGTACACCCGCTAAGCCATCATACGTAAATGTTCCACGCGTTGGAGATACAACTTTCCAAGCTGGTGTTTTGTCGAATGAGAACGCTGCATCAGCGATTTGGAATCGTGTACTACTCTTAACTGTCGGTTTACCATTTAAAGTTCCTACAATTGCTTCTGGGTGAGAGTCAACTACACCAAGGAAACCATGTCCTGGATGTACGCCAACCCAGTTATCTGTGTAAGCAGAGTCCGCATACCATACGACCATACCAGTGTTAAATACTGGACCGCGTGCAAATTTCAATGCGTTATCTGCACCAGCATAGTTTCTCCACTCTACATAATAGTTATGTTTTTTCTTCTCAGTTCCGTTAGATACAACAAAGCCATCTAATTTTAATTGCGGTGTACCTTCTGCATCATCAGAGAATACTACTTTACCATCTACTGTTAATGAAGCATTATCAAGAGCAAATCCATTTAATGCTAAACCACCATCAGTAATGTAATCAAATGTTAATTTTACTTTCTTACCTTTGAATTGGCTTAAGTCATATGATTTGTCAATCCATTTTCCATTTGTCGAATCTGCATTTCCACTATTAGCCTTCTCACCAAGTCTTTCAATTAACGTTTGTTTACCATCTTCTGTTACAGCGTGTACTTCAAGGAAATCATAACCTGCTTCAATCTCATATAATGACTTGAAATCGAATTTTGCATTCGTTGCATTCGTTAAATCGAACAGTGGTGTTTCCATCTTCGTATGAAGATCATCACCTTTTGTGCTGTAATAATATTGCTTACCAAATGCTGGCTCAATTGTTTTTACATCTTTATCAGGTAAGTTTACACGAATCATACCTGGCCTTGCTGATTTCGTAACACTTTGGTCTAAATATGTTGCTAAACCGATACCTTTATTTAATTTCTCGTAATCTACTTCTACGATATTTGCCCAGTTACCACCGATTGTTTTTTGGAAAAACTCTTTATTTTGTGGTGAGAAACTCGTTGGCGTCGTTCCAGCGATTTTACCAGCCCAGCTTCCGCCACTCATAATAGACCAAGCTTCAATCGGCTCACCCTGACCACTATATTGTGTATCATACTCATCTGGAAGACCTAAATCATGACCATATTCATGTGCGAATACACCAACTGCTCCGTCTTCTGGCTCAATTGTGTAGTCGAATGCTGCCATCTTTCCACCCCAATATGGAACTTTCGCTTGTGTGCCTTCAATTGGGAATGGTTTTGGTCCAACAGTCCAGCGATGTGACCAAATTGCGTCGTCACCTAATTTACCACCGCCTGCTTCTTGTCCAACACCCGCATGAATAATCATTAAATGATCAATTAAACCGTCTGGTTGATTTTTATTTCCGTCACCATTTACATCGTATTGATCAAATTGGTCGAACTCTGATAAATCTATACCACTATCTACAGCTGCTTTTAATGCATCTTTCACTAAGTCACGTGGTCCTTTTGGCCCTTTATTATCATGACCACCGCTAGCAGCATCTGCACCGTAATCAGCAGCTTTCCCAGGAACTGTTAACCATTTTGTAACTGTTCCGTCTACTGTATAACTACCACCAGATTGCTCTTCATAATATTGCTTGAATGTTTCGATTTTACTTCCATCATCTAATGTGAATGGCTCATTACCGAATAACATTTTTTCATAGTGTTCTTTGTTGAAATCATTAGAATACATGTAGCCTGGCTCTTTATCGATATTGTTATGTTTAAAGTCAGCGTACTCTACAAGTAAAACGAGTACTTTATCTTTACGAACATCACCGTTATACGCTTTTTGCTTTGCCGGAGATGTTGGTACTTTACCATTTAGCCCACCTTTAACTGGTCCTGTCGCTGCAGGTGTTCCTGTTGCAGGTTTATCTAACTTTTCTTTCGTATCTGCTTTTGCATCTTTCACTTTCTTTAAAAAGTCAGATGCTTCTTTCGTAAGTGGGTCCCCATTTGTTACTTCTTTCCCAGGATTTTCACCTTTTTTGTTCTCTACGTATTTTTCGACAGCTTTCTTTGTTTCTGTCTCTGAAGCCTTCGAATCAATTACCCCACGTTTTTTTAGCGCATCCGCTAAACGTTCTTCCGGAATTAAATGATCATCAACTGGGCTCGTAGCTGTCTTATTTACAGGTGTTTCAGCATATGCAGATTGAGTACCAGCTCCGAACGAAAGGCCTAATACAGCTGTCAAAGCGATTGATGATAAAACTTTGAACGGTTTCTTGTTCATCCCTTATTTCCTCCCCTAATAAATAATATGTATTACAAATTGAATTTTATTAAAAATTCAATATTTTTTCAATATTTAGTCATATCATGTAATGTTTTTAATATATTTGTAAAAATTCCATAGTTAGCATACGAATATATCACAATTCAACAATGTTTTCTGAAAATATTGAAAATATTTGTCAGAAACTTTATAATCGCCATAGAGGGAATTTAATGGGGATTTTATCTTTGTTTTATCTACAAAATATTTGATAATTCACTACATAAATACAAAATCCGATTGCATTATCACGTATTCTGTAGCAGCAGTTATGACCGATAATTAGGGAGGAATTACATTTGTACAAAGATAAGACTGACACATTGGATCAAGAATGGATTGATTTAATACTTGAAGCTCTAGACGCCGGTATCGCCTTGCAAGATATCGAACATTTTTTCCAACGTATGAGACCATCAAGCCAGGCTCAATAGGTTTGTTCTTTTTAGCGAAGTTTATGTTATAATAATGACATCATAAGACGACGACATATTGATAGAAAGGTGCGCAAATATGATTGGAGAACGTATAAAACGCCTGCGTTTACAAAAAGGTATTTCATTAACTGAACTTGCCGAAAAAGCCGGTGTTGCTAAATCTTACATTAGTTCTATAGAACGCAATTTACAAAAAAACCCTTCCATTCAGTTTCTTGAAAAAATCGCAGCAGTTCTACAAATTCCAGTTGATACTTTACTTCATGATGAAACAACAAAGGAAAATCACTTAGACTCCGAATGGACACAACTCGTTAAAGATGCAATGAGCTCAGGTGTCTCCAAAGAACAATTTCGTGAGTTTCTTGAATTTACAAAATGGAAGCAAGATCAAAAATAATAGAAAGAAGTGCTTACAAACCGCACTTCTTTTTTCTTTTTAAAAAAAGCGGGGGATACCCGCTTTTTTTATTATTTTGCTTCTCCAGCTTCTTGGTTAGCATTGAATGTCCATTCTAAATTCAATGAATCACCTTGGAAGATATTTTGGTCTTTTCCATCATCTACAAATTCAAATTGTACCCATAAATAATCCTCTGTACCAGCTTCTAATCCACCCTTTTCTCCCCACTCAGGAGCAAAGATATCTTTAGCTAAAAGATCTGGATCAGTTTTTTGTAAGTCTGCTAAAGTTGTTTCATATACAGGCTCACTCTGTTTATCCCAGTTCCAAAGGAATTTCACTTTAACGTGCTTACCAAAGTCTTCACCAGCATTATCGCCTTTTGCATCTTTCACAGTATACTTTGTCGCTAGTTTAACGTCTTTAATTGTTAATGAACCGCTATTCTTTAATAAGAACTCTTTCTTAACAGAATCCCCTGGTTTTAAATCTTTAATATCTACAAGCGTTTTAGGGTCTAATGTAAGATCTAACGTCCCAGCCGCAAATGTATTATTCGATACTTCTTTATCGCTAAAGTATGCAAATGTTCCTCCACCAATTAAAGATAACCCCAATGCTGCTGATGCAACTCCCATACCTAATTTCTTTTTCAGACTCACAATCAATTCCCCCTAGCTGTTTTTTATATTTTTATTGCTATCTCTTATTTAAAATAAGAGATGTAACTAAAACTATATTAGCTTAGCTAATATTTGTTCTTTTTTAAAAACCTTACGTTCATTATAACGAACATCACTATCTAAATACAACACATATTTATTAATATTTTCAGTTATTTTTATTTCTCAATATTATTTTGATTTTTCAGTTAAATGTTGAAAAATCAAAATAA
The DNA here is from genome assembly GCF_007363175.1 of Bacillus sp. BD59S. Lineage (NCBI taxonomy): Bacteria > Bacillati > Bacillota > Bacilli > Caryophanales > Bacillaceae > Bacillus > Bacillus sp. BD59S. The sequence continues at coordinate 1,196,491 of NZ_CP034686.1, read as the reverse complement.
TATTGTTGATTTCTTGACCTATCCCCACTAATTAATAGCCTTATCCATCTAACTAAAATGAGCAGGACATGAGAAATAGGCGAGTGATAGTGCTCTCCTCACCTATTTATTTATGATCCCTATCTACTCTAGAATATTACTATATTTTACTTGCTATCTTTATTTTTCTGCTCTTCTTGTTTCTTACTCTCTTCTAGTTTTTTCGCTTCCTCTTGTTTCTTACTCTCTTCTAGTTTTTTCGCTTCCTCTTGTTTCTTACTCTCTTCTAGTTTTTTCGCTTCCTCTTGTTTCTTACTCTCTTTGTTTCTTACTCTCTTCTAGTTTTTTCGCTTCCTCTTGTTTCTTACTCTCTTCTAGTTTTTTCGCTTCCTCTTGTTTCTTACTCTCTTCTAGTTTTTTCGCTTCCTCTTGTTTCTTACTCTCTTCTAGTTTTTTCGCTTCCTCTTGTTTCTTACTCTCTTCTAATTCCTTTTGTTTCTCAGCCTCACTCAATTGTTTTGCTGTTTCATCTACTAGTAGCTTCTCAAAATCTTGAATTTGTTTATCAATCACCTGTAAATTAACTTCTTTATCAACATACTCACAGTTTTCTTTCACTATATGAAAACCAGCATTCACATACGAGAATACTTGCTTATTCGATTCAGTTGTATTTCCTTTTAACTCTTCTTGTACTTGATTATAAGGTTCTTCTATTGATTTATATACTTTTTGTAACGATTCTCTCTCAATTGCTATTTTCTCTCGCCCTTTCTTCCATATAACAAGCGCCTGTTCTAACTCTTGAGCGGAGCTAACAGTTAATTTTGATTTCATCCCTTCATACTCATTCAAAATAACTTCCTTATGCTGCTTAGCTTGTTCTATTAATTGATCAACTGTTTTCGGAAAAATACTTGCTGTAGAAATAGTAGCCGCTACTTTCGTTTCATGAATGAAAGCTGCTTCTGTATAAGTCATCATTTGAGAGCCTAAATAAAAAGTAATCGAACACAAACATGGCAATATAAGCATCTTTTTGAATTTACGAGGTGGCTTCAGCATTTTAATCTCTCCTATCGAACAACGTGTTCTTTATCAAGAACTATATCTTTATTATAATAAAATGAATTACAAAATGATATAAAAATTATGTTTCTTTTTACATTTCACTTTTAGCAGAAAAAGAGACTATCACTTTCGATAGTCTCTTTTTGTTGTCCTTATTATTTTGTTTCACCATCGCCTTGCTGTGCATCAAACGTCCAAGTTAATTGTAACTTATCGCCTTGGAATTCATTTTGATCTTTTTTATTATCAACGAATTCAAATTTCACTTTGAATTTATCAGATTTACCTGCTGAAATACCTTTTTCATCCCAGAACCAAGCAGCTAAATCGTTATTTACCGCAGTAAGTGTGTCACCCTTCAATTTATCTAGCGTTGTTTCTTTTACGATTGTTTCATGCTTGTCTACATTTTTTAAGAATGTTACTTTAATATGTTTACCAAAATCATCTTTATTATCTTTCTTCACATCTTCTACATTGTAATCTGTTTTTAGTAGTACTTTTTTAATATCTAATGTCCCTTTATTTTCTAATTTAAATTCTTTTTCAACTGTATCACCAGGCTTTAAATTCGATACATTAACAACTGTTGATGGATTTAATGCTAAATCAAGCGTACCAGACGCAAATGTATTATTTGACACTTCTTTATCGCTAAAGTATGCAAATGTTCCTCCACCAACTAATGCCGCTCCTAATACTGCTGATGCGATACCCATCCCTAATTTTTTCTTTAAAGTCATGTCCATATCCCCTTAATATATATATTTGTTAACTTCCTAAAAGGAAAGTATAACCAAACGAACTAGACGGATTGTTCTACTTTTTTCTCTTTTTTTTCTCCGTCAATGCTACGAATAGCACTAAAAATAGAAATCGCGGAATAGCCTAGTAAAAAGACACCTGGAATAATAAGAAGCAAAGCAGCTCCAGCTTTTGAATTCGCATAATTTAATGCATACCCTGCATATGGAACTGTAATATCTGCATATTTCCCAATGACATTCTCCGCAAGTACTGGTTCTAAATCAGGGCCGTTGTTGTTATCCCCTTTTGTTTCATACATTACTTTTCCATTTGTATCTTTCACACCGATAATACGGTGAGTGATAATTTTTTCATCTTTTTCTTTAAAGGTAATAACATCACCTTTTTGATATTTAGAGCCATCTTTCGTCGGTTCTATCGCAATGATTGATCCTGTTAAAAATGTTGGTTCCATTGATCCTGATAACACTGATTTAAATTGATATCCCATCACCGTTGGATCCCCACCGCTAGCTTTTGAAGAAATAACTACAAAAGCTAAGCAAACCATTAATGCAAATAAAACAAATGAGATAACGTTGCTAATCACCTTCCAAATTAATTTCATCGTTTCTCTCCCTCTCCGTTGTTTTATATTATTTGAAGTATGCAATATCCACTATTGTTCTTTAACAAGAACACAAGTAAATAATATAACGAACGAAACGGAAATGCAATAAGAAAATTTACAATTATTAGTTATTTTAAATATAAAAAAGGACTGTGACAAATTCTCTTCACAGCCCTTTAAACTAGTAATTTATTTTTCTTCTGATTTCATTCCTTTTGTATTTCGGCGTAACACTACAAATAAAATGGCTCCAAATAATATGGCAGCACCTATCCCAATGCTTATTATTTTCACGTTTGATTCATTTACTTCAGGCTCGATCGTATCTTTTTTAGGCATTGCAAAAGTAACATCTTCTTTAGAAAGAACATTAACCGTCGCAATTGTTTGATTATTCTTTGTGATATCAACTGCCCCAACTACCTCACCACGATGAATTCCTTTATGATACAAAGAATCTTTATCTAATGAAGCCGCACGGAAAATCGTCCTCACATTTTTTCCTTCATCTTTCTTAAGCATCACTTCTGCACTTTTTTCAAGCTCGCTATCAATATCTTTATTTAGATACGTTGTCTTTTGATGCCAACTATGTTTATCTAGTACAGTTTGCTTCACAAATTGACCAAAAGAATAGTCCGCCATCTGCTTTAAATCTTCATAAATTTCAGGTCTTTGAGAAGCCATTACTACATTTATAATACGATTTCCATCCTTCTCATTTAATAGAACGAGCGTATTGCGTGCTTCATTTGTAAAACCTGTCTTACCGCCAATACTAAATGGATTTTCAAAATAAGTAGATTTATTAAAAATAGAAACCGTCTGCCTAGATGTCGTAACTGTCGTCCTTTTCGTATTCATCGCTTGCAAAATCTCAGGGTACTTTTGCACACCTCTCGTAATCATAGCCATATCAAATGGTGTTGTATAATGATTCGGATCATGCAATCCATTTGGCGTGACAAAGTGACTATCTGTCGCCCCTAATTGCTTCGCTTTCTCATTCATCATATTAGCGAAATTCTCAACACTTCCGCCAATACGCTCCGCAATCGCATACGACACATCATTTGCACTCAGTACCATTAAAATCATAAGTGCAGTATTTCTATTAATCGTCTCACCAGGTTGAAACTCAATTTGATAATTACTCTTCTCTTGATCTAATGCTAATTGTGAAAACGTAAATTGATCCTCTGGCTTCGTATGTTCCATAAGTAAAATAGCCGTTAACACTTTCGTCATACTAGCCGGAAATGCACGATGATGTGCGTTTTTGTCATACAAAACATCTCCAGTTTTCGCATCAATCGTAGTTGCAAACTGACCAAAAACATTTGGCCCTTCCTTAGGTGGTGGTGCCACTTGTTCTGGATTCACTCCAATATTCGTCTCAGCACGTAACGTCATAGGTGTCAAAAAAAATAAACAAATAACGGTAATAAAAGCCAAAATTTTCTTAAAATTTACCATATGACTCTCCCTTTTCACTATACTCTCACAGTTTAAAAATTGAATCTACCAATCTACATGTAATTTGTATTAAATTGGAAGAACATTTACTGTTTTTTACTATATCATACTTTTACGATGAAGAACATAAATATACAATAAAAAATAAGAAAGAATTATTCTTTCTTATCCTTCTCATCAATCAATGAATCAATTAAATTTTGACTAGCTTCCTCAGGTGTAATCTCATCTGTCATCCCCATAAACGACCAACCTTTAGAATCGACCCACTCAACAAACTCTTGTAAAAACTCATCATGTGTAACATCCACATCAAGAATCGAACCATTAATCAAAATCGTTCTATTTCTAGATACGCGCATCTTGAACATTCTCCTTACCATTGCAATAATTCTCCCTCTACTTCTGAATATTTATAAAGTGAAACTTTAATCAGTGGGGGGGCTTCATTCCCCACTGATTATTAGTTGAACCAATCGGGCTTTTACGGGCAGTTGATCTCCCACCTAAATTCTTTGCTTTCGCTGAATTTTGAGCGGGGATCTTACTGCCCGTTAATGCGGGGTAAAATAATCTTGTATCTCTGTTATACATGATTTTAAGTAAATTGTAAAAAGGATATATTGGCCAATTTGGATATTGAAACTGAAAATCTATCATCCTGCAAAAATATGAAACGATATGCAAATGATCATAAATTACTAAATACATTCACATAAAAATAAAACAACTTACATTGTATCACACCAAATACAAATGACTTTCGTACAATAGAATGGAATATACTAGAAGAAAACTTATAATGAGGAGGAACTCCATGGCGCGTTGTACGTATTGTAAAACGAAGTGGAAAGTAAAAGATGTGTGGTCGATACTCGTGACATTTGAAAAGGATTGCCCGTATTGTTTTGGAAGGCAGTATCTATCTAATGACACCTTTCATCATGCTAATGCCGCTCTACCTCTATTATTCCTATGTCCTTTACTTGTTGATTTAAACGATGAAAACCCTTTGGATAAATATCTTAAATAATACGACCGCTACATCCTACTAAGTTTTTTCTCATTATTATCCCTTCAGATACTACTCGCATAATTGCATATGATTTCCCTTTTAAAACTTACTGAAAAAATATCGCTAAATTTCAGTTAATTATATATAATTGCTTTAGCATAAAGATTGAAGAGGCTGTTACATACGCACTTTTGAAGATCCCGTAGCTCAGCAGGGAGAGCGCCACCTTGACAGGGTGGAGGTCGTGAGTTCGAGCCTCTCCGGGGTCATAAAACCTAATAGTATCAAGGCTTGAGAAGGTATTCTCAAAAGCTAAAACTGTGGGGTCTCCATCAGACACTACAAGTTAACAGAGGACTAATTCTAGTCAGCAAACCAGCTGGCTCAGGGGGCGTCCTCTTTTTTGTTTCCATAAAACTGAGAAAGGACTGAAAAGAAAATGCTACTTAAGTTTGTATAGTAATTAAAATTATAGTTTTTACACTCATTGAAATCAGTGAGATAACTCTTAAGACTACTATTTATTTAACCAGATCGCCAGTTCACCTACAGTACTCCCCTTCAGATATCCTAATTTAACGATACTCTACTTAGTAATTCTATAAAAAAAATAAAGCAAGGATTTCTCCCTGCTTCTGTTAGCTTCTTTTATTGAGATAATTAACCACCAATATTCTTATCTGCCATTCTATACAATTTATATCTATTCTGCCCTCTTCTTTTTTCGATTTCTAAATATAACCTCTAACACTACTACTGTGGTGAATCCTACAGTTAGCTGTAAACCTGTAAACAGCAGTTTATCATTTAGAGGAATATCAGGTGCACTCCACAGTAGTACCGGAGGGATAAGTATACCTATAATTACAAGAGTTCTCATTATCTTACCCATTTTGTTTCTCCTATCGTGTTTTTAAAATCTATATGTATTTTTAAACTAATCTACAATTCGACTAATTTCTCACGTAGAACTAATTCACTTTCAGTCATATACCCTCTATGCATTTCCTCTACAATCTTATTATGATTAAAACACAATACTTTTTCATCACCTAAATAGCCCACTGGGTAAGGGACGCCCACATAATCAAAATCACGTTTATCTGCTGATACAACCATTCTTCCAATGATCATAATAATCGGTTCTACTTCTTCTAGTTTTACTACTGTTCCTATTGGTAAAAGTTTCATATATATTCTCCTTTTCATTGTTATAAAAACCAATCAAATATTATTAAAATCTACAAGTTAAAGTACCCTCAAAATCACAAATAATTCCTCTGTACTTGTGACCATAGGTATCCCCTATCATAATACACAGAGCATACTTACAATAATTGAATTCTTCCTTGTTTAAGTAAACTACTTATCTCTATTTTTTTTAAATTTATTAGTTATGTATTCTAATAAGTTCGTTGTACCAAAAGACAAAAGAGCTAGCAATATTATAAAAGCAATTAACGCTAATTTTTTCCCCCACCCATAAGGAGCAAATAAACTAAATATAAGTAAAGCTGAAAATCCAAAAATTTTTATAACTCTTGCTTGTTTAAACATAATTACTCTTGTCCTTCCTTAACAAATTTACCAAACAAACCACCACCAACTTTTCCACCACCGACATACGCACCAGTTTCTTGGCCAGCATGAAGCTTATAACCAAATGTTCCTAATCCTAATTCTCCACGTACTTCAAAATCATATTCACCTATTATTGGGATAAAGTCTGGGATATCAATTTTTGTTGATAATTCATATTTTTGAACCGTTAACTCTGCATCATCTTTTAAGGTGTAATCCTCAATTCCAAAAGCTACAGAACCATCTAGGAATTTTTGCGTTGCCTTCATCTCCTGATCGAATATAGCACTAGTTGTAATGGTATTCTCTAGACCTGTAACACCTGCTTTTCCTCCAATAATGTTGCCTGTAAACAAGTCTTCCTTTATGGTATCAAAGGAATAAGGAGCATTTACATCAATCTCCCCATGTCCTGCCTTAAACATGAATTGAGTGTTTTCTGAAATATCAAACTTTCCTGTTACTAAATCCCCCTCCGCTTTCCCGCCAAGGCGGCCATCTTCTTTCCATTCAGCTGAACCTATAAAAAACTCAGTTTGACCATTTACGCGGTCTTGTAGATACAATGACCCCACAGAACTAGCAACCTCCATATTATCAGTTTCTTCAAATTTTTTTGCGGTTGCAAGTAGAAACTTCTCAAGCGGCTCTAATATGGTTATAAATTGTGCCATTTTAAATGATGAATCACGGAAATCCGTATTAAATTTCATATAGGTTGAGCCCAACCAATTACTAGAAATCATATCAATATCTCGTTTTAGTCGCTCCTGTGTTGCAGTTGCATTCGTGATAGTTGATCTAATAGTCCCTGCCACTTTTCGCAACTGTTCAGGAGTAACTTTTATATTCCCCATAGCCATTCCCCTTTTAAATATTTATATAGGATATTTTACCATATAAAATTAATTTTACAGAATAATATTTTTTATACTCTTAAAAATCCGAAAACTCCCTACCCCTAGCCTTATCTTTCTAGGTAAAACTAAAGAGGTAGCTTTGAATTGCTGCCTCACGAGACACAACCATCCAGTGTGATCTGTTGGAGGAATCTCAATTCAGCATCTTCCTCTATCCTACCTGCTCGGTATTCTATCTCACTTACCTCAGTAACATTAATCCCCTCGAGGTAGACTAACTTATCAAACAGATTACTAAATATGTGTAACACATCGTTTTGAACTTGCTGGATATCTTCCTCAGGTGTTACTTTTCTATATTGTGCCTGTTTATAGACTTCTCCCTCAGGTTTAAACTTATAAGCAACAGCTACTTTAATATATTTGTTCATATTAGTGTTCTCTCTTTTATATTCCAGCTCACTAATCTCCTTAACAGTTACATCTAGCACTTCTCCCTCTGAAGTGTGCCTATCAACTGTTTCCTGTTTAGTATCTCTATGGAACGGCGCTACAACAACTTTCATCCTCTATCATCTGCTATAATCATGAAAGATTGTTGATAGAGATTCTGTGTTCGAGCCTCTCCGGGGGCATAAAACCTAATAGTATCAAGGCTTGATAGGGTATTCTCACAAGCTAAACTTGTGGTGATCTCTATCAGACACCATAAGTAGTCCTCTTTTTTGTTTCCATAAAACTAAGAAAGGGCTGAAAAGAAAATGCTACTTAAGTTTGTATAGTAATTAAAATTATAGTTTTTACACTCATTGAAATCAGTGAGATAACTCTTAAGACTACTGTTTCTTTAACTCAGATCCCTATCCCCCTCAGATATCCTAATTTAACGATACTCTACTTAATAATTCTATACAAAAATAAAGCAAGGATTTCTCCCTGCTTCTGTTAATTTCTTTTATTGAGAAGATTAGCTACCAATATTTTCATCTGTCATTCTATACAATTTATATCTATTTTGCCCTCTTCTTTTTTCGATTTCTAAATATTACCTCTAATACTACTACTGCGATGAATCCTACAGTTAGTTGTAAACCTGTAAACAGAAGTTTAACATTTAGAGGGATATCAGGTGCACTCCACAGTAACGCTGGAGGAATAAGAATACCAATGATTACAATAATTCTCATTATCTTCCCCATTTTGTTTCTCCTATCATATCTTTAAGATTTACGTTTTTTTACAATTCTACTAATTTCTCACGTAGGACCAATTCACTCTCAGTCATATACCCTCTATGCATTTCCTCTACAATTTTATCATGATTAAAACATAATACTTTTTCATCACCTAGATAGCTCACTGGATAAGGAACACCTATATAATCGAACTCACGCTTATCCGCTGAAGTAACCATTCTTCCAATAATCATCACAAATTGTTCTATATCTTCTAGCTTCACAACTGTTCCAATCGGTAAAAGTTTCATTTATTTATTCCCCCTTTTTTTATTGACTTTTTCCATAAGATTTATAACAAATGAGTTCCACACTAGAGAAAATCCAGTAAATATAAGAACAGCCAGCGAAATAACAATTTTATCTTTCCACGTTTCTCCATTTATCATAGCTAGTGTAATTAATAGTACCGCTGCAATACATATTACTACTTGTGTGACTCTACGCATTTTAACCCCATCCTCACTCTTCCTTCTTAAATTTAAATGAGAATCCTCCACCATAACCATTAGGTGCTGTTGCGGAAAATCCTGATTCTTCACCTGCACGGATTTTATAACCATATCCACCCAGTATGATTTCACCTTTAACATCTATATCATAGTCACCTAATACAGGGATATAATCAGGTATCTTAATCTTCGTAATTTCCGCTTCGTATACTTGCAAAGCTATCATGTTTTCACTTTTAAAAGAAAATCCCTCAATCCCCTGTACATAAGAAGCTACTCCTTGTTTGCTAGTAAGAGTTAATTCCTCTCCAAAACCTTTAGAAGAATTATATTTATAAGCTATCGTCTCTTCTGCAACAGCACCTTCTATTTTTACCCCTATAATATTTCGTTGTAAAACATCTTCTTTAGCAGCCTCGACCGTATATGGTATGTTGAATTCTGCTGAACCGTTTAATGCTTTAAAGGTAAAGTTTGCATTATCAAATAACTCATGTTCGGCATTTATCACAGTTCCACTACCTTTAAGTGACACTCTACCATCACCAAAATTCGCGTCCATACTACCTTTTAAATATTCTACATTTTTTTGGGACTTCGCCTTCGCAATCATATAATTCATTTGATCTGCTTCGCGGAATTTCTTGGCAGAGTGTTTGAGTTCTTCTGAAATTTCATCCAATAGATTATTAACTTCAAAAATCCTTGGTTTCGCTTCGTTAAACATTTGATAGAAATTCTGACTGGTGGCACTTGTTCTCGTTTGTTACATATTATATAAGTAGTACTAGCTACAAGTAATAGAAATATTAATAAAAAGAAGATAGTTTTTTTATTCATATAATATGCTCTCTATCTATCATTTTATTAAATTATATAATATCTACTATATGCAACAAATGGATTTAGTGGGAATTTTAGGATTTTATAACAAAAAGAAAAACCTTACTCAAGTAAGGTTCATTCTATAGTGACTGATTTATTAAAACGATCATTACGATAATCGCTATAAACATAACAACTAAACAGCCGATCATTTTATAAAAGCCTCGTTTCGTTAACGTCCCACCTTGCACGTCTTTCCGAATAAATAAGAATACGGCTAAAAATAATACAAGTCCAATGCCAAAAGCATACATCATTTGCATATGTTAATCTTCCTTTCTCTTTTCCATCTTAATATCTTTTTGCCAAAACAACAAACGAGATAAAGACGGTACTCATCGTGAGTGCCATAAGTATGTTCAATAGTTCAGTAGCAGATAGTGTAAGTATTTTTAAGTTTAAGCCGATAGAGAAAAGAAGATAATATGCTGTTAATGCAAAAAAGGTCACGAACATTCCTTTATAACGAATGAGTTTCATTCGTTCGTCTTTTTCTTTAAATTGTGGGTGCAGGTAACTTAGGCAAAAACTCATAATCATCATCCCAAGCAATGGATACGTTATAGCCGGCGGTGCAGAATGCGTCATTATACCTGTTAATATCATAAATCCACTCATAAATAGAAAAATAATCCCCATAATTACGAAGTACTTTTGTGAATAGTTCATCTTTACTCCTCCCCTTCTTTTCCTTCATAAATAAATACATGTTCTATCGTTGTCTGAAATGTTTTTGCTATTTCAAATGCTAACGGAAGTGACGGATCGTATTTTCCTTTTTCAATTGAAATGATGGTTTGTCTGGAAACGCCAAGTTTCTCAGCCAATTTTTCTTGAGATAGTCCAAATTTTTTTCGGTATTCGACCATTTTATTTTCCAAGGAATTTTCTCCCTCCTCCCTTATACCGAGTATATACGTAAAGCAAACTTTACGTCAAGCTTCCTTTACATTCATTTTAATTATTATTCACGCTATTTATATAGAAGAAACTTTTTGAATTTCAGTACGTCTATTTTGTAATGAAACATGGAACAATGTAAATAACTGTTACTATATCTCCACCTCTCTTTTTTTAAAATTTAATATCTCCATATTTGTTTTATCCTTTTAAAATATTTCATTTCTCTCTTTATTCCACGAAATGCGTTATTGATTTTACGGTGTTTTTCGTCATATTTATAGAAACTAACTGTTTATGAAGCATTTTTTATGTTTAGCAACTTTTTTTGTAGAAATCCTTCACTTTCCTTTCAATATTTAACACTATCTAAATAAAGTTTACGCTAAATTCATAATTTTTTATTTTTTATACTATATTCCGTTATATTGTTGTATAATATCAATGAAAGCGCTTATTATTTCAATATACATAATTCGAACTTATTTTTATCGAAACATTCTAACTATTATACTTATATTTACATGCAACAATTTTAGTTATTCGTATAGGTATACCAAATATATCCACCCTATTTTTCTGTAAAATTACTTTATAACATGAAAGATTAACTTGGGTGATAAGTTATTGTGAATGTTTTTTTACAAAACAGATAAGTAATAGTGTTTGGTATTATGTAAATTATTGTAATAACATAAGAGTAAAGAAAAACATTTACATTGATTATTGGTTCATCAATTATTGAAAAGAGCAAAATGCACCTTTTTGTATGGAAAAAGGATTATATGCATTGGGAGGTTTAAACAAATGACGAGGAAGAATACAACGACAAACCCTTGGGCCAAGTTCCACGGTCCGAACCTTGGTTATGTTATTGAACAGTATGATCTTTACGTAACTGGAGCAGGTTCTGTTGATCCGGAATTACAAGAGCTTTTTGAAATTTTTGGAGCTCCTTCGTTTCAAGATGATGTCGTAACAGGGGACAACACAGCAACACATTTTTCTCCTCAAAACACAGGTAACATTGAAAAGATTCTTAAAGTCGTTCAGCTTGTTGAACAGATTCGTTCTTTCGGGCATACGTTGGCTCACATCAATCCGATGGAGGATGCTGCAAATGGACAATCTCTTCTTGAGAAAGCAATGAACGAACTGAGCGATGCTGATTTGAAAGCGATTCCAGCTAAAACAGTATGGCAAGATGCACCAGAAGGTATTCACACTGCACTTGATGTAATTCATAGATTAAAAGAAGTGTATACACAATCTTTAGCTTATGAATTTTCTCATATACAAGATAGTGAAGAACGCGCGTGGTTGCATCAAATGGTGGAATCAAATTCATTGCGTCAACCACTATCAAATAAAAAACGAACTGCTCTTTTAAAACGTTTAACAGCTGTTGAAGGTTTCGAGCAATTCTTGCATAAAACATTCGTTGGGCAAAAGCGTTTCTCTATCGAGGGCGTTGATATGCTTGTACCTGTTCTAGATGAAATTGTGCTAGAAGGTGCCAAGAACGGCGTAGAAGATGTCATGATTGGTATGGCTCACCGCGGTCGTCTAAGCGTACTTGCACACGTATTAGAAAAACCATATAGTCACATGTTTGCTGAGTTCAAACATGCAAAAATAGAAGGCGCAGTAGCAAATTCTGGCTGGACTGGCGACGTGAAATACCATTTAGGTAGAGAACAAGTCGTTAGTAACGAGGAAGTTAGCACTCGCGTTACATTAGCAAATAATCCAAGTCACCTTGAGTTCGTTAACCCTGTTGTAGAAGGTTTCGCACGTGCGGCTCAAGAAAACCGTAAAAAATCTGGTCTTCCAGAACAAGATACTTCAAAATCATTCGTAATTTTAGTTCACGGTGATGCTGCATTCCCTGGTCAAGGTATTGTATCTGAGACACTCAACTTAAGCAGATTGAACGCGTACCAAACAGGCGGAACAATTCATGTTATCGCAAACAATGCAGTTGGTTTTACAACTGATAGCTATGATTCTCGTTCTACGAAATATTCAAGTGACCTTGCAAAAGGTTTCGATATTCCGATTGTTCACGTGAACGCTGATGATCCGGAAGCTTGTCTTGCTGCTGCTAACCTTGCGATTCAATATCGCATGTTGTTCAAAAAAGATTTCTTAATCGATTTAATTGGTTACCGCCGCTACGGTCATAACGAAATGGATGACCCAGCAGTTACACAACCACAAGTGTACAAAAAGATTAAAAATCACCCAACTGTAAGAGCAATTTATGCAGACCAATTACAAGCTGCTGGTGTTCTAAATGCAGATGAAATTGAAACAATTACACAGTTTATACAAGAGCAATTAAAATCTGACTATGCACAAGTACCGCCAGCTGATACGAGCGATGCAACAATTCACGTTAAAGTGCCAGATGTTGTTGCAAAAGGCATTCAGCCAATCGATACTGGTGTTGGGCTTGATTCACTTCGTGCAATTAATGAAGGTCTATTATCTTGGCCAGAAGGATTTAACGTATATCCGAAGGTGAAGAAAATTCTTGAGCGCCGTAAAGATGCTCTTGAAGAGAACGGTAAAATTGAATGGGCACTTGCTGAGTCATTAGCATTCGCTTCTATTTTACAAGAAGGTACGCCAATTCGTTTAACTGGTCAAGATTCACAGCGTGGTACATTCGCGCATCGTCACATCGTATTACACGATACTGATACAAATGAAACATATTCACCATTACATCGCTTACCAAACATCAACGCTTCATTCTCTGTTCATAACAGTCCGTTATCAGAAGCTGCTGTTGTTGGTTACGAGTATGGTTATAACGTATTCGCTCCAGAAACGCTTGTTATGTGGGAAGCGCAATATGGTGACTTCTCAAATACTGCGCAAGCATTATTTGATCAATATGTTTCAGCTGGAAGAGCAAAATGGGGTCAAAAATCTGGTTTAGTTCTTCTATTACCACACGGTTATGAAGGTCAAGGACCAGAGCACTCTAGTGCACGTCCAGAGCGATTCTTACAGTTAGCTGCTGAGAACAACTGGACAGTTGCAAACTTAACGAGCGCGGCACAATACTTCCATATTTTACGTCGTCAAGCATCTATCTTAGGAACAGAAGCTGTTCGACCATTAGTACTGATGACGCCGAAGAGTTTATTACGTCACCCACTTACGCTTTCAACTGCTAGTCAGTTAAGCGAAGGACGTTTCCAACCTGCTTTAGAACAAGAAAACCTTGGTACAAAACCAAACAAAGTAAAACGTCTTGTTTTAAGTACAGGTAAAATGGCGATTGACTTAGCAGCAGAAATCGAGTCTGGTAAGCATGAGTACAACTTAGATGAAATTCATATCGTTCGTATTGAACAGTTGTACCCATTCCCTGCTGAGAAAGTTCAATCTATTATTAAACGCTTTAAAAACTTAGAAGAAATTATTTGGGTTCAGGAAGAGCCTCGTAATATGGGCGCATGGCATTACATGGCTCCAATTCTGTTCGAACTAGCTGGAGATAAAGTGAAAACAGGTTACATCGGACGTCCAGACCGCTCTAGCCCATCTGGCGGCGATCCATTCGCTCACAAAGCTGAGCAAGAACTAATTGTTGCACACGCTTTAGATGTAAAGTATAACTTCCGTCAAGATAAACTAGAAATTGAAGTTTTCAGCAACTAAAAAGTAACAATGAAGATTTCTAGCTTGTTCCTTGGGCAGATATTCTGCCCAAGGTCAGGCTAACAAATGGAGATTACCGAAGACAAAAGAAGAAAAAACACACCGTTAGGCAAATAAGGGGAGGACATTTAAAATGATCGAAATTAAAGTACCTGAGCTTGCAGAATCTATTACTGAAGGAACTATCTCACAATGGCTTATCAACGTAGGCGACAAAGTTGAGAAAGGTGGCAGCGTTGTTGAGCTTGAAACTGATAAAGTCAATGTAGAAATCATTGCAGAAGATTCAGGTATTGTATCGAAGTTACTAGGCGAACCTGGGGATACAGTTGAAGTTGGCGCAACTATCGCAATTTTAGATGCAAACGGAGCACCAGTTGCAGTAAGTACACCTGCACCGGCTGCTGAGCAACCAAAACAAGAAACAGCTGAAGCACCAAAAGCTGCGGCACCAAGTGCTGAACAAACTGCAACTCTACAAGGTTTACCAAATACAAACCGTCCTATCGCATCACCAGCTGCTAGAAAAATGGCTCGTGAATTAGGAATCGACTTAAACGACGTACGTAGCACAGATCCACTTGGACGTGTGAGACCACACGATGTACAAGCTCATGCTGCAGCACCAAAAGAAGCACCAGCTGCTCCAAAAAGTCCAGCTCCTGCTCCAGTTGCAAAAACTGAATTCGAAAAACCAGTTGAGCGCGTGAAAATGTCCCGCCGCCGTCAAACAATTGCAAAACGTCTTGTAGAAGTTCAACAAACATCTGCAATGTTAACAACATTTAACGAAGTTGATATGACTGCAATCATGGAATTACGTAAAGAGCGTAAAGATGCTTTCGAGAAAAAACATGATGTACGTCTTGGTTTCATGTCATTCTTCACAAAAGCAGTTGTTGCAGCATTAAAACAATTCCCATTATTAAATGCTGAAATTCAAGGTGACGAGCTTATCATTAAAAAATTCTATGATATCGGTATTGCAGTAGCAGCTCCAGATGGATTAGTTGTTCCAGTTGTACGCGATGCGAACCAATTAAACTTCGCTGAAATCGAAAGCGAAATTCGTGAATTAGGTAAAAAAGCACGTGACAACAAACTTTCATTAAAAGAACTACAAGGTGGTACATTTACAATTACAAACGGTGGTGTGTTCGGTTCTCTAATGTCAACACCGATCCTAAACAGTCCACAAGTTGGTATTTTAGGAATGCACAAAATCCAAGTACGTCCAGTTGCAATTGATAACGAGCGTATGGAAAACCGTCCAATGATGTACATCGCTTTATCTTACGATCACCGTATTGTTGATGGTAAAGAAGCAGTTAGCTTCCTTGTTGCTGTTAAAGATATGCTTGAAGATCCAAAATCATTATTATTAGAAGGTTGATAGATTAATAATCTATTATATAAAGGCTGTAGAATAATCATTCTACAGCCTTTTTTGCGTTCATATGGGACAAATCGCATGACATAAGCTAATAATGTATGCCTATAACGTAAGGAGGATTAAAATGAGTAACCTTCCAATTCATGCAAAATTGAAAGCAAATAAGGATACTTTCTTCCTCCCCGACTCAAACGGGGGTGTCTATTTTCGAAATAACGCCAGTTCATTTCGTATGGACGGTGATGGAATTTATAATTGGATTGAAAAATTAATGCCGATGTTTAACGGTAATTATTCTTTAGCAGAAATAACGGATGGTCTCCCTCTTCCCTATCAAAATCGTGTGTTTGAAATTGGAGAGATTTTATATACAAATGGGTTTGTCCGTGATGTAAGTCAAGACGCACCTCATGAATTAAACAGTGCATTGCTTGATAGATACGCTTCGCAAATTGAATTTCTAGAAGCAGATTCTCATTCAGGCGCATTAAAATTCGAAACGTACCGCAAAGGGAATGTCCTTATAATTGGTTCTGGAGATATGCTTACTTCCTTAGTTTCTTCTTTATTAGAATCCGGATTACCTACCTTTCATTACCTTGTGACAGATTATGAAGAAACGAATTACGACCGCATTCATGAGCTAATAGAACTTGCACATGAAGTAGATAATACTGTACTTGTTCAAGAAATAGACACGACAATTGATCGTCCTCTGCATGAAGTGTTCGAGCCTTTCGACTGGATTTTGTACGTTTCTCAAAATGGAGATATTGATGGCCTAAGAGCAGCTCACACGTTTTGCAAGGAAGTAGGAAAGAACTTCATACCAGCCGTTTGTTTATCAACACTTGGTATAGCTGGTCCTGTCGTAATGGCTAATCGTGAAGAATGCTGGGAATCCGCATGGCATCGGCTACATGAAACGACTTTACAAAATGAAAATTCATCAGCCGCCTTCTCCCCTATTACATCTGCAATGCTAGCAAATATAATCGTTTTTGAATTATTTAAGCACGTTGCTAATGATTCTTACCGAGAAAAAGAACCTCAATTCTTTTTATTAAATTATGAAACACTCGAAGGAGCATGGCATCCTTTTATAAAACACCCTCTCGCAACTGATGAAAGTTTTACAATTGATACGATAGAAGACTTTTCTGAACAACTTGAGCATCGGTCTAGCCAACATACTTCAACTGAATTATTCCGTTTTTTCGATTCATTAACTTCTAAAGAAGCTGGTATATTCCATGTATGGGATGAACAAGATTTATATCAATTACCATTATCACAATGTAATATTCAAGTAGCTACACCGCTATCAGATGGTCCAGCTTCCCTCCTACCTCTTATGATTTGCGCTGGTTTGACTCATAACGAAGCGCGCCGAGAAGCTGGTTTAGCAGGAATTGAAACATATGTAGCAGAAATTATGCACCACCTTATTCCTGAACATAACGATATCGGTATTGGCGCTGGGGAAACGATGACAGAAGGTGTATACCGGGCGCTACAACAACATTTAAATAATAAATTGTATGAGCGGCATTCACATATGCTAGAAGAAATTACGACGGTCGATTTAACCGAAATTCATGATAAACATTGTAGATTTTATTACGATGCTCTCGCTACAATTCATGAAACACCTAAAATAGCGGTAAGTGAAGAGATTCTCAGTTTTCCAGTCGTTTGGGTCGGTATAAATGATCGATGGTACGGCGCATCTAATATTAATACAACGTTAGCGTTACGAAACGCACTACAACTATCCCTTCTTCATATTCAAAATGAAGAGACTCCATACAGAGCTAATATCTTGCCGGAATCCTCTATTATTTTATATGACACAGATTCTTTTAGATTAGAAATACAAGCGGAAGAAGAAATTCCAAGCACGCAATCTGTACAGCTTGCCTTGCAACATTTAGAAGAACATAATTTTTATCCATTCGTGTTTGATTTAGCTATCGAACCATTTTTGAAA
Source organism: Bacillus sp. BD59S (assembly GCF_007363175.1). Classification (NCBI taxonomy): domain Bacteria; kingdom Bacillati; phylum Bacillota; class Bacilli; order Caryophanales; family Bacillaceae; genus Bacillus; species Bacillus sp. BD59S. Next base: position 1,178,601 of record NZ_CP034686.1, on the reverse strand, counting down.
GAGAACTTAGATGGTGTGTACGGGGTATTAATTGCAAAGGAGGACGGTCTATGACTCAAAATATATTACTTATAGGAGATGGCGTTCTTGCAGACTATGTACATGATCAATTATGCAAACAATATTCCATCATTCGCCAACACACAATTGCAGACGAAATCCCTGAAAATATCGACCTCGCTCTCGTATTACACGACGGCTCTCCTTCTACGATTCATCATGACGCTGAGCTAACTTTCCGGTCAAATCATATTCCGTGGCTACGTGGTTTTACTTCATTTGGTGAAGGGGTTATCGGTCCTTATATTCATCCTCTTGCAGCAGGATGTACTCATTGTGCCGATGGACGACGCTTTATCGCTGGATTTGATCAAAAAGAAATGTGGGAGCTACAACGAAAATATGCGGTAAAGGAAGAAAACGTAACGAGGCGGGATGTACGTGCCACCCAAAATGGTATTCTGCAAATGTGCCATCTTATTTGCGCAGAAACAGAGAAAATATTAACTCATACTCATTCTTCTTTAGAAAATGAACTCATTTTACTAAACTTACAAACGCTGCAATGTACGCGGCATTCTTTTCTTCCAGATCCGCTCTGCCCTGTATGTAGTAATTTACCTGATGACACAGCAGATGCAGCAGCGATTTCATTACAACCGAGCTTAAAAACAAGTGATGCAACATATCGCTGTCGTTCCATTCATGAACTAAACACATTTTTAACGAAGGACTATTTAGATTACCGAGTCGGTATGTTGAACGGAAAAATGCAGCATTCTTTATTACCATTTGCTGACGTTATTATAAACATGCCATTAATGTTTGGAAATGAAGGGGTTGCAGGCCGAACTCTTTCATTTGCAATAAGTGAAGCAACTGCCATTTTAGAAGGTTTAGAACGATATTGTGGTATGTCACCTCGAGGAAAAAAGACGAATGTGCATGGTAGTTTTCATGATTTAGAGGATTATGCACTAAATCCCCTTACGCTCGGTGTGCATACAAATGAACATTATAATCGTGATGGTTTTCCATTTAAACAGTTTGATCCTGACTTTGAACAAAACTGGGTATGGGGATATTCGTTGTCACAAAACCGGCCAATTTTAATTCCAGAATCAATCGCTTATTATAGCCTCGGGCATCGAGATGCCTTCGTATATGAAACATCAAATGGATGTGCCATTGGTGGTAGTTTAGAAGAAGCAATTTTTCACGGCATTTTAGAAGTTGTAGAGCGTGACGCCTTTTTGCTCACTTGGTATGCTGCATTACCTCTTCCCCGCCTTGATCTTAGTTCAGCAAATGATACGGAATTACAATTAATGATTCAGCGGCTATACACGATTACCGGTTATGAATTACATGCTTTTAACGCAACGATGGAACACGGCATCCCAAGCCTATGGGTAATTGCGAAAAATACGCGTGAAAATGGAATGAACGTTGTTTGTGCTGGTGGCTCTCATTTAGACCCAATCCGCGCTTTAAAGAGTGCCATTCACGAAATAGCAGGCATGTTACTTATAACAGACGATGAGCTTGAACAAAAAAGAGAGCACTACGAAAACTGCTTACAAGACCCTTATCTCGTTAGCCAAATGGGAGACCACAGTATGCTGTACGGATTGAAAGAAGCAGAAGAACGTCTCCACTTTCTTTTACGTGACGATGCTCCGATGCAAACGTTCCAAGAAATGAACGGATTACAATCATTTGATCTTGATTTAACATCCGATCTTCATCAACTTTTAAATCGTCTAGGGCAATCTGGACTTGAGGTAATCGTTGTAAATCAAACAGTGCCTCTTATAGAAAAAAACGGATTACATTGTGTAAAAGTCATTATTCCAGGCATGCTACCGATGACGTTCGGTCACCATCTCACTCGGATTACAGGACTGGATAGAGTGTATACTGTACCGATGACACTTGGATATACAAATGAACCTTTAACGAATGAACAATTAAATCCGCATCCGCATCCATTTCCATAGTAAAGGAGGGAATCTATGCAGCTGGATACTTTTTTACATCATCTCCATTTTTCTATAGACGAAATTATGCCGAATCATGAAGTGGACTGGGAAGATGCACCGCTCCCTTATAAACTATATCGAAATGTACCTATCATTCCTCTCTCTTTAGAAATCCCATTATCTTTACCTAACTCTTCTACTACACCTACTTTGAATGAGATTGGTCATTACCTTTGGTGCTCATTTGGTTTAACACAATTATGTCAGCTAAATAGCGAGAAAATTTTATTCCGAAGATCTATCCCTTCCGGCGGTGCTTTATATCCAAATGAATTGTATATATATTTAAAGATTGACGATTATCCAGACGGTATTTACCATTACGACGCCGCGCATCACCGACTTATCTTACTACGCGAAGGAAATTTCGATTCTTATCTTTCGGAAGCACTTGGAAATCGTTGTAACTTACATTCTTGTTTTGGTGCTGCATTCGTATCCACTATGTTTTGGAAAAACTACTTTAAATACAATAACTTTTCGTATCGGCTTCAAGGGTTAGATAGTGGTGTTCTCATCGGACAATTACTTGAATGTGCCAAACAGTTCGGTTACACAAATGGCGTATATTTTCAGTTTTTAGATCGTGCAATCAATCATTTACTCGGACTGTCAGAAGGCGAAGAAAGCGTGTATGCTGTTGTTCCTTTCAGCACAGAGCCGCAAATTGATTGGTTTTACAATGATTACCATGAAAATAAAACAGTTACTTCTCATGAGTTGTTACAACAAATCCCGCCGCTCGCACATGAACATTTCATTCGGTCAAAACATGTTGATGAATATCCGATGATAACAAAAATAAATGAAGCTTCTATGATTGAATCGACAACACACTTCCAAACACTAGCTCATGAAGAGCACTTTCAACATCATGTGCACGCTGTACAACTGCCAAAAGTAGAGCGTTTATCTTATGATTTCTTACAACTTTGCAAAAAACGGTATTCCCCTGATGTTGACTTTATTTTAACGAAATGGGATGCAGCCGAGCTCGCTACTTTACTACAAGAAGCGAGCCTCTCCTTCCCTTATTACAACGACCTTGATGGTCAGTATGTAAATGAAAATGCGCGCGTCTCATTATATGGATGTTTCTATAATGTAACAGATATAGAAAACGGCGCTTACGCTTATAACAGTAAAACGCATTCCATACAACCACTTCGGTACGGAGATCTTCGTTATCCCCTTCAATCTAGTATGACGATGGATAACGTAAATCTTTTTCAAGTACCACTTTGCCTACATGTAGTCGGAAAGAAAGATTATTATACAAATGCATTAGGCTATAGAGGATACCGCATTCACCAAATGGAAGCAGGTATACTCGTTCATAAACTCGTTTTTGCAGCGACCGCAATGGGAATGGCTGGGCATCCTTTACTAAGTTTTGATACAAATTCATGTGATCAGTTGTACGGGATAGAGGCTGGGAATGAAACGGCACTGATTCAAATTCCTGTTGGAGCCTACCGAGCGCGGAATTGGTTAAAAGGGGATTTACGTATTTAGAAGCACGCCGGTGAACGGCGTGCTTTTTTAAAGGACTTAATTTATAAAAAGCGAAATGAGTATATATTCTTACATAAAAGGAGAGTTTAACTTGAGCATTTTACAACGATTAATCCAGCAAGCAAAAAATCCTCGCGGGACAATTGGTTCTTCCATGCTTTGTATTATGAACAGTGCACATACGAGACTAACAAATTGGGCTTTACAAAAAATACATATACGTAAAGATGCGATTACTTTAGATATTGGTTGTGGCGGAGGCAAAACAATACATACTCTTTCCAAAAGAATTCCGTTTGGGAAAATATATGGAATTGACTATGCAGAACAAGCTGTTGAAAACTCAAAGAAAGCCAATATACAGGACGTAAAAACAAGGAAAGTAATCATTCATCAAGCAAGTGTCTCCTCTATTCCTCACAATACAAACTTCTTCGATCTCATAACCGCGTTTCAAACACACTACTTTTGGCCTGATGTGGAACAAGATATAAAAGAAGTATTTCGCGTCTTACAACCGAAAGGATCTTTTTTATTAGTAGCCGAAACTTTCAAAATTCAATATCATATGGAGAAATATAAAACGACTGAAGAATTAATAAATCTATTTTATAAGACAGGATTTACAAATGTGAAATGTTATGAAGAAAGAGGATGCCTTTGTGTAATAGGAATGAAATAAAAAGCAGACCCTTTGAGGTCTGCTTTTTACTAGATTAATTTAAAGATACTTTTAAGTTGTCTTGCAAACAACCAGTTTTTCGTACCGTAGTTGTCATTTAAACTATCTAAATTGATAGTTTGTCCGTTAGCAAACTTTAATTCTAGCGTTGTATTTTTATCATTTGTTTTTAAGTTACTATGTGTAATAGCATCATACTTCAATTTTTCAATTTCAACATATTCATCTTTTTCTTGTCCGATCACGACATGGTCTTGGAAGAAGAAAAAGACTTCTACTTTCTTACCGAAACAAAATACATTTTTCGTATAAATTAATGTCGCATTATCAAGTCCGACGCATACTTCTTTCATCTCTTCAATAACGTGTCCAAAGTCTTCTTCATGTCTTGTGTTTGATTCAGCAATCCATTCTTCGATTGTTTTCATATTAATTGCCATACTGTGCCCCCTGGTTCGTTCATTGCTTTGTTTTAAAATAAATACTATATGACAATATAAGCGATACATACTATGTTTTCAAGGGTGAAAGATATATTCAAAATAAAGTTAAATTTCAAAGTAATATACTAAAAGAATCCATTTCATTATATTTCAAACGTTTGAACGAGACATTCTTCATCATCGATTAACTGTATTTTCTCATCAAATTCGATGTTTAGCTCCCTATATACTTTCTTCCAAAAAGAAACAGCTGGTACATTTTTCACAAGTTCGATAACGAAATATTTTCCTCGTTTCTCTTTTAGCAAACTCTCAATAACTTGTTTACCGATTCCTTTTCCTTTGTACTGATTCAATAAGAAAATGTCATGAATACTAAAGTCGTTTTCCTTCTTCAAAAATGGACGTTCCAACAATAATAAAAATCCTACAATGCTATTTTCAGCTTTTATAAAATACGGAGTAATTCCATCATTTACCCAAAACGTATGCAAATCTTCGTATTCAAAAAATCCATTTGGCCCGATCGTTATATTAGGAGTGAATGTAGAGAGGTCATGAAGATATAGTGCGTACAAATTACGTAATATTTCTTTTTCTGATTCTTGAACGGTTTGAAGTGTTGCAAACATTTTTAATGATCCCCTTTCCTATATGTAACCATTTCCCAATCCTCTTCATTCGACAAAAATGATGATTCCCCTTTTAACGAAAAAAAATAGCACTTAAAAAGTGCTATTCCGCTCGCCTTGCCGCTTGCTGAATTGGATCCCAAACGCTGTTATATGGCGGTGCGTAACTTAAGTCGACATCTTCTAAATCGTGAATGCTCATTTTATTGAAAAGTGCCATTGCGATTACATCAATCCGTTTATCTACACCTTCTTCTCCTATCACTTGTCCACCTAATAATTGTTTCGTGTCAGAACGGTATAGTAATTTCAAATAAAGTGGTTTCGCATTTGGATAATAGCCCGCCATATTTGTCGAATCTACTTTGACTGTTTTATACGGGATATGTAGTCCGTTTGCTTCTTTTTCATTTAAACCTGTTCTTGCAAGCGTCAAATCCATAAATTTAATAATGCCTGTACCTAACGTACCTTTAAAGGCTCTTCGTTTATCCAGCATATTCAGTCCAGCAAGTCGCCCTTGTTTATTGGCAGTCGTGCCGAGCGGGATATGATCATGAATTTCTTTTATAACGTGGTAATGTGTTGCGCAATCACCAGCTGCATATACGTCTTGCACATTCGTTTGCATATATGCATTTACTTCAATTGCCCCTTTATGATTTGTACGTATATTTGTTCCTTCAAGAAAATCAGTATTTGGCTTCACTCCGACAGATACTAAAACAAGATCCGCTTTATACGTACCTTTATCCGTTTCAACTTCTTCTACTCGTTCATTCCCTTTGAACGCTTTTACATTTTCATTCGTTAAAATTTCAATATGATGTTTATCTGCTTCTTTATGTATATATTCCGCCATATCTGCATCATAAATTGTACCGATATGATCATTTCGCTCAATCATTCTTACTTTCTTACCAAGTTCGACGAATGTTTCTGCCATCTCAAGTCCAATTGCACCGCCGCCAATAATGGTTACATCTTCAACTTTATTCGTTTCTAACGTTTTTAATATGCGCTCAGCATCCGGAATTGTTTTTAAAAGATGAACACCTTGTAAATCTCGGCCTTCCCATTCCGGCATAACAGGACGTACTCCGGTCGCAATTAATAATCGATCATACGGAAATTCAAAGACATCTTTCGTCTTCGTATGCTCTGCGTATACCATTTTCTTTTCCGTATCTACTTTCGTTACTTCATGTCGTACTTTCGCATCAATTCCATATTTATCACGAAACGTCTTCACATTACGCGCAATTAATTTTTCCGTTGAAGCGATAGCACCACTAATGACATACGGTAACCCACACTGCGCGTATGAATAAATCTCACCTTTTTCTAACGTCACAACATTTGCATTTTCATCGTTTCTAACAATTTGCATCGCTGCACTCATACCAGCTGCATCTCCGCCAATAATGACATAATTCACTTTACCACTCCTTCTTTTTTACATACTCTTTACGTTTTCCATATTTTATAGAAATAACACCTACTTCCATTGTAAAGAAAGAGAATTTCATCTTCAAATTTTGTGCACAAACCTATGCCTAAATAGGTAACCGTCGTGTCTTATAAACAACATGTTTAATATGCTATAACAGTAACTACCGAAAGTAGGTGAAACATACATGTGCGCCGGCCTTCTCGTCCAGCTCCCAGAAGAACCGAGAGAACCAAAACCCGCCCTTCCACTTGAACAAGAGTTTACCGTTAGTGCAACTTTATACAGCGCTCGCGCTTGGTTATCTGACAATGACACTTTCCCACAAACTATTTGGAAAGCCACTCGCTTCTCTTCTGCATCACACGCCAATAAATCAATCTTCCCAGTTGGTACTGTGAAAATTATAAATTTTTCTGATGATACAATAACAGTTACTATATCCTCAGAATCAGATGACACTCTCAAAATAGTCGTCCCGCCTCGTTCCGAAGCGGCTTTAACATCTAGTTCTTTATCTGATGTGCAAGCCAGTACATCAGGAGGAGCAAGCAAAGTCACATTCCTCTTTCATATCTTTTTCTCAAGAGAACCTGGTCCAGCTAAAAAACCATAGAAAAGGTACAGTTGTGCACTGTACCTTTTTCATATGTTCTATTCTCTTGATTTATTCAGTTCAACATTATAAGATTCAATCTTCAAACTGAATCCCACACTTTGTACATACATTCATCCACCTTTTCTTTAGAGACCAGTTATTCCCTGTGTAAAGGTTTGAATTATCGTGCTAATGTAAGACCACAGTACAATGAATGTTGCAATTCCGATTAAAACATTTGCGATAAGTAGTGTATAAATAGAATCTAATCCGCCGTTATCTAGTTTTACTATAGCTACAATTATACTAATTGCCATATACGTTGTAGACAGCCCTAATAAAATTGGTAAGAAAAAGATTAATAAAAAGCTAAACAGAAAAGAAAGAACTAATATAGCAATAGCTGGTGTCGCTATCATTCCCCACACACCAAATACTTCAAGAAATGAAAATGAAGATTTCATCATCTTTCCACTTACAAAGATAATAAATCCGATAAATAAAGTTAAAATGAGTAAAAATAAAAAGACTGTTATAGAGTCTCCAAAGAAAGAAGGAGTAGATAAATCTGGCGCTAATGTTCTCGTAAGTGCTGCCCCAGCACTCATCATTCTATAAAAAATACATGCCCCTAAAAAACAAATAAGAACAAGACTTACAATTCCATTTCGTACTTCAACCTTACCACTTTTCATAATAGCTGTCGGTGCTTGTAATGCGTGTTTAAAAAACTGAAAATAGCCACTTGCAAACTGCTTTGCTTGCTCTACCGTTTCATTTGGTCGAGCTTCCTTCGCTTGTGCTACGCGTGCCTGTTGCTCACCTTCTTCCTGTGAACTACTCGCTACTGCTCCCTCCGTTAACGAATGTCCACAATTCCCGCAAAACTTTGCCTCTGCTGTATTTTCTGTATGACACGCCGGACATTTCATTCTCGCATTCCCCCCCTTAAGTAGATACCATATAGGGTGTTACAAATTCAATATATGACTTGGGACATAAAACATGACTACTAGAAAAAGATTATGAAATCCTTCTTTCAAAAGAAATATATATGTTAGCAATCTTGAAAAATAATGCTATTATGAAACAGAATAAAGTGAAACTTTAATCAGTGGGGGTTTTCTTCATCCCCCACTGATTATCAGCCCTCACCAATCGGACTTTTATGGGCAGCCCGCCCCCTACCTAACTTCTTTGCTTTCGCTGAATTTTGAGATGGGAGTCTTACTGCCCATTAAAGTCGGATAAATAATATTTTTAACAGATTGGATGAAAAACAATGGAATTGTTAAACTCAATTTTTCAAATACTCCTTACAAGCGTAATCCAATTATTTTCCTTAATTGGTGTTATCATTGTAATTGGATTTCTATTAGGTTATTTAGAATCTCTCACACGAATGTATTGGTCGAGAGCTTTCGGAAGAAAAGGATTCCTATTAACGGCTTGGCTTGGTGTTCCTATTCACGAACTTGGACATGCCATTATGTGCGTGCTGTTCCGTCATAAAATTGTAGCAACGCAGTTCTTTCCAACAGATACAAGTCAAGGTGCTTTAGGTTACGTACAACATCAATACAATCAAAAAAGTGTATATCAACGAATTGGGAATTTCTTCATTGGAATTGGTCCTATTATTTCCGGTATTACTTCACTAATCCTTTTAATGCGCTATTTCGTACCAAATTCATATTTCTTATTTCATACAACTCTCGAAAAAACAATCGCTTCTACTTCTATTAATGTAGAAATGGTTCAAAACATGCTCTTTTCAACATTTGTATTGTTGAAAAGCTTATTTACAATAAGCAATTTATTGAATCCTTCCTTTTGGCTATTTTTATTTATCGCTATTTGTATTTCGGCCCATATCGCTTTAAGTAAACCAGACATTAAAGGATCAATAGACGGCATTATCGTCATGTTTATCGTGTTATTTTTATTCAATATAATAGCGGGACTGTTTCAGTACGATAGTAACCAGCTTATTGGAAAAATGATGAAGTATAATATGTATCTCATTGCGTTTTCTAGTGTGGCACTGTTGTTCTCTTGTATTTCTACACTTGTTAGTTTTGGTTTTTATAAAATAAGAGGAGGGCGTTCTATTTAAATAAAAGGGTATCCAATTACAACTGGATACCCTTTTATTTAAATGCATGTTCTTCATACAGATATTTGTCTGCTAATACGACCTCACAATTCTCTCCTTCTTCAAGGAATCTAGCAACAATCGAACAATGTGACACACCAACTATAAATAAAATACGTTCATCAGTTGATTCAATTAAACGAACAATATTTGAATACATAATTAAATTTCTTTTATACCACCATGTTAACCATTCCATCCCAACATATTGACCGAAATCACCAATGCGTGCCATATTTACATATAACTTATGTAGCTGATTAAATACTTCTTGATTATTCATTTCTTGGTAAAACTCAAGAACACTTTTAGTATCCGCTAAATTTATTTCTGGTACCAAACTAAATATTTCTTCAAATAAATCTGGTTGATTTTCTTTCACCCATTTATGTACATCCCAAACATCAGTAACTTCATTTCCACCCATCCAATCAATTGCATATAACCTGTTTATGCTTTAAGTTTGTTGCCATTCTAAAACCAATTTGATCTATTTCATTTAATGCTAATTCGTATGCACCTATCTTGTACTGTTTAAAATTCTCATTTAATTTATCCTGCTTATCTGTAATACTTTCAACTGCAATTTTTGTTGGCTGGAATTTCTGTATGATAGAAACAAGCTCTCTAATTTCGGCTTGCCTCTTTTCCGATAATAATTCTTCATGCTCACTCATATGACAAGATCCCAGTATTAGAACTTTCGGTTTATTTTCTTTCATTTCCACCCTCCCCTTTTATTCTGACTATTCAATTCTACCAAAGTAAATTCAATTGTAAATAATTGTATTATGCAAAAAAGGCCATCTAACTTGCAATGGCCTTTACTTATATAATAACCTCTTATTTGTATAATTACAGTTCTCAACCGGCACACGAGCATGTCCCTCTTCATCGGTACACCATGACTGTGATTGGAAGGCAAGAAAAATACCGATCCATTCTTCTTCCTTCTCGAAGTGAATGAGTATTCCTCCGTCTTGCCATATGCCATCATCACCTTTCCATTTCTCTACATTTCCTTGATTCATGTGAATATCGTGTATCCCGTTTCCTGGTTCGAAATGAAAGTAAGAATCGGGTGTATTTTCTTCTGGTCCCCATCTTTCACCGAACGCGTAAATAATTGCTTTTTTTTCTATCGCTCGTTTTATATAATGTTCTATTTTTTCATTTAAATCATTGTCTACTCCTGCTTTTTCAGCAGGTAAAGGAATCATTTGTTTCGAATCAAATACATTACCTCTTACATAATCTAAAGCTACTTTCGGCTCATTGTTTTTTATTTCTGTAAAACCAAACGGTAACGTCGGTAAAATATGAATCGCTTCTGACCGAATATTGTCGCTTGCAAAATATAAAACTTCTGACGGGTAACTTTGCGACTTTACATTAATTGCAATACGATAATCTACTTCTGCTTCACCTTGTAAATGAACTTGATAATGAGGAGTTTTCCCTTTTCCGATCTTAGATTGTATAACGGTACCTTTTAACACGCCGTAGTTTTTTAGGGGCATACATTTCATCTCCTATTCATTTAGTAGAAGCTGTTCATATTTAAAACATTATCCAATCGTGCAAAAAATCCTCCTATGTTAGGAGGATTTTTAATTTCTCAACATATACCAAACAATAACCTCTACCACTACAAGTAACACCGCACCAAAAATCATTAACGTCGTCTTCTTTAATAGTTCATTTTCACGATACGGGATGTTACATAAATACGCACCTAGTGTAATCCGTGACGGACAAGCAATTGTCGCTACTGACGAGGCGGTGTTTTGAAGTGTTGTAACGTATTGCCACGGGAGTGCTACGTTTTGTGCCGTTTGCATTTGTAGTTTTATAAACATCGCATTTGAGCCTGCGTTACTACCTGTTAAAAAGCCACCGATTCCGCCGATAAACGGAGCAACGAAAACGAAAAAAGTTCCAAACGTTTCACCAGCTGTTTTTGCCAGTAATGCATGCATGCCAGATGCACCCATTAGTTCTGAAATGGCGATAAACATTGTCGTCGTAATCGCAAAGGGAATCCATTGTTTTATCGTTTGCGAGAGTGATTGTTTAATAATATTTGATGAAATTCGGAAGAAAATGATTGTAAATAAACAAGTCATACCTAGCCAAAAACCTGGCGAATATAGTAGCTCTAGTTTGTAAGAGTATGATTTTAAATCAAGAACCGCATATGATCTCAATAAGTCATGGAATACTGGTACAAGGCGAGAAAGTAAAATACAAACTGTTAGAAATATATAAGGGCTAATAATTTTTATAATAGATACTTCTCTCTCCGTTGTAGCAGCATGTTCTGTTATTAGGTTTTGTTCGTTTTTTCCTTTTAATTTAACAATAAGAAAGCCAAATGTAATGGTAACGATGGAACTTAATATACCTGCTAGTTCAACACTTACGTATGCGTTAGAAAGATAGATTCCAAGAGAAAATAATAGAAAGAAACCGAATCCTTCCTTCCACTTTTCAATAACCGCCTGCCAGCCGCCAACAACATATAAAGAAAGAATGACGAAATAAGCAAACATCGGGATACTTAATAGCGCTGTATTTGTACCGAGTGTTGTAAGAGGCATATTGATAAGTTGCGAACCGATAATCGTACCAGTTGCCATTGCTCCCCATGAACTAGCTAGTAAGCCGATAAACGAGAGCAGTACAGATTGAAACGGTTTATAGCCTAATGATAGAAAAATAGGTGCTGCAACCATAAAGCCAATTCCAAATCCACTTACTGATTCAATTAGTGGGCAAATACCAAAACACATAAGAAGCATTTGTAATAAACGATCGTGCGTAACTTCTTCTAAAAAACGTGCTACTTGATCGATGTACCCCATTTTGTTCATGAGGTGAAATAAAAAAATGCCGAAAAACAAAACGTACCCAACAATAAAACAAATTAACGAACCTTTAATCGTTGCGTGCACAGTTTCACTTATCCCTAGTTGAAACGTTGGCGAGAGTAAAACGATTCCAACAGACACAACGTAAGCAATTAAAGAAGACCTTAATGACGTTTGTTTAAATAAAAATAAACAAATGAAAATCATCATAATTGGGATAAGTGCCAACAATATGGCCATGTTATCATCTCTTTTCATTAAAAATACAATTTTTAACTATTATATAACAGATGACATAAATTTCAATTGTTTTTGCAACAGATTTAAAAAAGGAGCCATTTAGCTCCTTTTTTGAATCAGTTCCATTTTCTCTTATCTTGAAAAACCCTCTGCTGCCTGATTATTTTGTCTAACACAACAAACACAATATAAGCACATATTACTTGCAATACAATATTCCCAAATTTCATTAATTCAAATGAACGGATCCATCTGAATAATTCATTTAATAATACAATCGAAACGATACTAAATAATTCTATACTAATGGAAAATAGACATATTTCTAAAATAGACTGTTCTTGAATGCGATTTAAGTTGGAAAAGATGAATACATATCCTAAAAATAGAGCCATCAACTCTATTTTTGTCATGCTAATGAGCCAAGCGTATAGTGGTACAGTTAGAAGTAGATATAATAGTTTACGTCTTAGCATGCCTTCTCACCCTCTAAATTATATGTATTTTCTGTATATTTTAACATTTATTACGCAAAACAAAAAGAAGAGACTTATGCCTCTTCTTTTTGTTTTGTTGCCTGTATGAATTCACATATCTCTTCTCGTTTTTCATTTTCTAACAGCTCGATCACTTTACTTCCAACGACAACTCCGTCACATATTGTAATCATTTCTTCTACATGTTCCTTCGTTGAAATACCGAACCCTGCTACTACCGGTAAATTCGTATGTGATTTTACTTTTTCTAAGTAACTATGAATCTCCTCTTTAAAATTTTGACGTACTCCTGTTACGCCCGCTACTGTAACGGCGTAGACGAATCCTTCTGATTCACTTGTAATTTTTTCGATTCTCTCAATTGGGCTCGTTACGGTAACGAGTGGGATTAAAGCGATATTTGCCGTTCGGAGAAGCGGTGCAATAATGTCTTGTTCTTCATACGGTAAATCTGGAACAATAATACCGTCTACCCCTGCTTCTATACAATTTTCAATGAATTGTTCTTTTCCGAATGCGAGTACTGGATTTAAATATGTCATAAGTACAAACGGAATTTGTACTTCTTTCCTTACCTCTATTAATGCTTGAAAAATGCCTTTTACTGTTACACCGCTATCTAGTGCTCGTTTCCCTGCTCTTTGAATCGTTGGGCCATCTGCAACTGGATCTGAAAACGGAATACCAATTTCAACGATGCTTGCTCCAGCCTCATCTAGAAAACGAATTCTTTCTTTTAATTTTTCAAGGCCACCATCTCCACCCATTACGTACGGAATAAATGCTTTCTTGCCATTTTCAAATGCTGCTTTAATTTTTTCTACTCCCATTTTTTACACCTCTTCCATATAACGTTTTATACTCTCTACATCTTTATCACCGCGGCCAGATAAACAAATGACAAGCCCCTCGTCTTTTTTCATTTGCGGTGCTAATTTTAATGCGTATGCGACAGCATGCGAGCTTTCTAACGCCGGGATAATCCCTTCTTTTTTCGTTAATAATTGAAATGCTTCTAACGCTTCTTCATCTGTAATCGAGTGATACGAAACGCGGCCAATATCTTTTAGCAAGCTATGTTCCGGCCCAACACCTGGATAATCTAGTCCTGCTGAAATAGAATGAGCTTCTTGAATTTGTCCCTCTTCATTTTGTAGAAGATACATCATCGATCCGTGTAAAACTCCGACGCTTCCTTTCGTTAAAGTAGCTGCATGCTGTTCTGTATGAACGCCTTTTCCAGCTGCTTCTACGCCGTAAAGAGCAACTTCTTCATCGTGTACGAACGGATAAAACATTCCCATCGCATTACTACCACCGCCAATACAAGCAACAACTGCTTCTGGTAATTTCCCTTCTAACGCTTCATATTGTTTTTTCGTTTCATTTCCAATTACACTTTGGAAATCACGGACAATTTGCGGGAATGGATGTGGTCCAAGAACGGATCCCATAATGTAGTGCGTATCATGCACGTGTGAAACCCAGTAACGAAGCGCCTCGTTCACCGCATCTTTTAATGTGCCGCTACCTGCCGCTACACTTTCTACTTTCGCTCCGAGTAATTCCATTCGAAACACGTTTAATTTTTGGCGTCTCACATCTTCTTCTCCCATAAAGATGACGCATTCTAAACCGAGAAGGGCACATACAGTAGCTGTTGCAACACCGTGTTGTCCAGCCCCTGTTTCAGCAACAACTTTTTTCTTGCCCATTCGTACTGCAAGAAGTGCCTGACCAATTGTATTATTAATTTTATGAGCTCCTGTATGGTTCAAATCTTCACGTTTTAAATAAATCTTTGCACCGCCGCAATACTTCGTCATATTTTCAGCGAAATAAAGCGGTGTTTCTCTTCCGACATACGTTTTTAAATAATAATTTAATTCTTTTTGAAACGCTTCATCTTCCATTGCCTCTTTATATGCTTCTTCTAGTTCTAATACAGATTGCATTAACGTTTCTGGAACGTATCGTCCTCCATATATACCGTAGTGACCTTTTTCATCTGGATATGCATAGTTCATTTGGAACACTCCTTTGCTTTTATAATAAATTGTTTTATTTTCTCTACATCTTTCTTTCCTTCTGTCTCTACTCCGCTACTTACATCGACCATGCACGGCTGAATAGTTCGAATCGCTTCTTCTATATTAAGAGCGTTTAAGCCACCAGCTAATATCGTTTTCTCTCGCAACTCTTTTGGCATATGCGTGAGTAACTCCCATGAAAATTTCTTTCCATTTCCTCCGTGAAACTTTTCTTTTGGGCTATCAAACAATATATAATCCGCTTCATATGTTTGAGCCTTTTTCATATCGTCCTTTGCAGTTACTCCGAGTGATTTTATAGACGGAATATTCAATCTTCTGATTTGATGATTATCTTCATCCCCATGTAGTTGCACATGCGTTAACCCGCATTCATCTGCAATTTTCTGAATCTCTTCTACTGATTCATTTACGAAAACACCGATTTTTAATACGGTTGCTGGAATCTCCTGAATGATTTCTTTCGCTCTCTTTGGATTGATTTTCCGCTTACTTTCTGCAAAAACAAATCCGAGTGCATCAGCTCCGTATTCACAAGCACGTTTTGCCGTTTCAACATCAGTGATGCCGCAAATTTTCACTTTCATATGTTCACCTTACAATCTTCAAAAAAGGTACGAATAGAAGATGATGTCATAAGTGCTTCTCCAACTAATACACCTTTCGCTCCAGCTCGTTTGACGCGAATAATATCTTCTTTTGAATGAATCCCGCTTTCACTAATCCAAAGTAATTTCTCCTTGTTTAATCGTTTTCCAAGCTTTTCTGTTTGGCTTAAATCGACTTCGAATGTTTTTAAATTACGGTTGTTAATACCGATAACGTGCGGATTTAATTGGATCGCAATTTCTAATTCCTGTTCATCATGAACTTCAACAATTGCTTCTAACCCTTTTTCTAGTACGTAGCTATACAACTCTTTTAACTTCTCTTTCGTTAACGCCGCTACAATTAATAAAATAATATCTGCGCCAGCTTCATACGCTCTATCAATTTGAATTGTATCGATTATGAAATCTTTACATAAAAGCGGAATGTTACTTTCTGCTCTTGCGGTTTGTAAATCATGAAACGATCCTTTAAAAAATTGACCGTCTGTTAAAACAGAAACTGCTCCTGCGCCGCATTCTTCGTATGTTTTCACTTGTTTTCGTACATCCACGTGTAAATTGATATCTCCTTTTGATGGTGATGCTCGCTTTACTTCTGCAATAACAGTAAACTGCTGTAATGCTTCTACGAGTGAATGTGTCTTTCTACTTTCTTTTATTGGTGTATATGTTTCATATAATGCCGCAACTTCCTTTTTCTTTTGGTCTACAATTTTGTCTAAAATCGTCCCCATTTTAATTCACCCTTTCTAATTTTTCGTTACTTGCTGCAATTAATAAGTTTAGTTTGGCTAATGCTTTTCCTGAGTCAATACTATGTGCCGCTAGTGTAATTCCTTCTTCAATCGTTTCTGCTTTTCCATTTGCGAAAAGGGCTAGGCCTGCATTTAATAAAACAGTATCGCGATAGACACTCTTTTCTCCACTTAACACGCCGAGCGTAATCTTTGCATTTTCTTTCGAATTTCCGCCTCTAATCTCTTCATTTTTCACTATTGAGAAACCATATTTCTCAGGTTCAATACTCGTTTCTACTATTTCATTATCTTTTAAAATGACAACACGATTTTCTCCTTGCAATGATGCTTCATCTAAAAATCCACTTCCATTTACGACAAGTGCTTGTTTTCTTCCTAGTTTCTGTAATACTTGCGCAACTGGTAGTAACATGTCTCGTTTATAAATGCCGACAAATTGTGTTTCTAAATTCACCGGATTCGTTAAAGGACCAATTAAATTAAAGATCGTCGGCACATTTAATTCTTTTCTTATTTTCATAATGCGCCTTAATGCTGGATGCATCGCTGGTGCGAATAAAAATGCAATGCCGACATGCTCTAATAAATAATCAATTTCGTTTGGCGTACTGCTAATATTTACACCGAGTTCTTCTAATAAATCTGCACTTCCTGTTTTACTAGAAACAGCACGGTTACCATGTTTTGCAACCTTTACACCAGCTCCTGCCAGTACAAATGCCGATGTTGTACTAATATTAAACGTTTGGGCACCGTCACCACCTGTCCCGCAATTGTCCATCGCTCCTTTTATATGATTCGAAAACGGTAATGCCTTTTCACGAAGAGCTCGGACGAGACCGTATATTTCTTCTGCAGTTTCACCTTTCGCTTTCAGTAAGACTAAGAAAGCTGCAATTTCACTTTCCAATATGTTTTCATTTAATAAAAGAAGCCCTGCTTTATACATTTCCTCTTCTGTTAAATGTTGTCCCTCCACTAATTTACGAAGATAGTTATTCATACTCTTTCCTCCTCTTTCACTTCGCCTAAAAAGGCACATATTAACTTTCCGCCTTCTTCTGTCGCGATTGATTCCGGATGAAACTGTAATCCGAAGAGCGGATAATAATTGTGACGGACTGCCATTATTTCTCCGTCTTCCATCGCTGTCGCTAATATGTCAAAACACTCTGGCAAGCTCGTTTGCTCTGCAACAAGAGAATGGTAGCGCATCGCTGTTAGCGGCTGTGTCACGTATGAAAAGATTGACGTTCCGTTATGTTTCACACGGGATGTTTTTCCGTGTTTAATGCGCTCTGCTCTTACAATATCTCCTCCAAATGCTGATATAATTGCTTGATGTCCAAGACAAATACCTAATATGGGAACGTTCTTATAAAAATGACGAATCACTTCAATACAAATGCCAGCATCCTCTGGTTTTCCTGGTCCTGGTGAAAGCACAATTCCTTTCGGCTTCATTTCTTCTAATTGTTCTATCGTTATTTGATCATTTCTTACGACAACAATATCCTCTTCGTATTCACCTAACAGTTGATACAAGTTATATGTGAATGAATCGTAATTATCAATCAGTACAATCATTTCATTACCTCCAAAAGCGCTCTCGCTTTATTTAACGTTTCTTCATATTCATCAACTGGGTCTGAATCGTAGACAATACCCGCTCCTGCCTGAACGTATGCTTTCTCATCTTTCACAACCATCGTTCGAATGGCGAGCGCCATATCAAGATTTCCTGAAAAACTAACGTATCCAACTGCACCGGCGTATACATTTCTTTTTTCATTCTCTAGCTCATTTATAATTTCCATCGCTCTAATTTTCGGAGCACCTGATACCGTCCCCGCTGGTAAACAGTACGCTAATGCATCAAATCCGCCCATTTGTTTTCGCAATGTTCCGTAAACTTCAGATACAATGTGCATAACGTGAGAGTATTTTTCTACTTTCATATATTTATCTATCGTAACCGAGCCGATTTCACTCACTCTACCAATATCATTTCGCCCAAGATCTACAAGCATCATATGCTCTGCTCGTTCTTTCTCATTTTCTAACAGCTCTTTTTCAATTTCCGTATCTTCCTGCTTTGTCTTCCCTCTCGGCCTCGTACCAGCAATTGGATTTGTCATCACTTTATCCTCTCTTACCGATAGCAAACTTTCTGGCGAAGAACCGAGTACAACATAATCTTGAAACTCGATATAGAACATATATGGTGATGGATTGGCAATTCGTAGTTTTCGGTATAACGCGAATGGATCACCAATACATTCACTTTGTAAACGCTGGGATAATACGACTTGGAATATGTCCCCGGCCCCGATGTATTCTTTCGCCGTTTCTACCATAACGCAAAATTCTTTTTCCGTTATAGAAGAAGTGAATGATAATGTTGATCTTATTTCAGTTACTTCCGCTTCTTCTCCCTGTAGCACTTCCTCTTTGTATACTCGCAGCCTTTCGTATACTTCTTCATAATCTGCTGAATCATCTTCCCTACATACATATACAAACGACAACTTTTGACGTAAGTGGTCATACACGATAAACTCACGGTACAGTAAAAGGTGTACCTCTGGAATATTCAATGGATCGTGTAAATCTGTTCCAATGTTTTCATATTGCCGAATAACGTCATAGCCAATATAACCAACTGCTCCTCCGCAAAAAGGAAATGGACTGTCTACTTGAGCTGACGCAATCACTTCTTCTAACACTTGTAGTACGTTACCTTGTAACTTTTCTGTTTGACCGAAAATCGTTCGTTCCACTTCCGTACCAACGCTTTTCACTTCTCCATAAGGATTACATCCTAAGTAAGAATAACGCCCTTTATCTTGATGAAGCTGTGAACTTTCTAATAAGAATTTCTTCTTCCCTTTCATACGTCTATATAAAGAAATTGGCGTAATGCTATCTCCTTCTTCTTCAGCGATTACTAAAAATGTCTTTCTCTCTCTTTTTTGTTTTATAAATTCTTCTTTCGTCATCATGTCCTTCACCTCGCCCTGAAAAATAAAAAAGTCCCCTACATATCGAAAATATGTAGAGGACGATAAATATACCGCGGTACCACCTCGTGTTGGATGCAAAAGCATCCCGCTTTGTTCAGGTACAAAATATATACCTTATCCTTGTAACGGCGGAACCCGGGTTGCCTACTGAAAATAATTGTTCAGCATACCTCTCGTAAGCCCATTCCGTATATGACACCGCACCGGGTTCCCACCTATCCCCGGCTCTCTGTAACGTCTCCAATATACGTACTCTTCTTACTTCAACGATTTCATTTATTTAATTTTTTATACACAAAAAGGGAGTACACATCCTATAAAAAGGACGGGTACTCCCGTGGTGCCACCTTAATTCGTTACGAATGTAACGCACTTTACCGTATCAAAAACAATACGTGTCTCTTGTATCGATGAGATCATGTCGCCAAAGCCTACTTCTGTCGTTTCGGTTTGGAAGCTCCGAAGCCCATTCCACATCAATTCCATACTGATTCGCACCAACCATCAGCTCTCTGACATGTTCATCATGTGTACTCTTCTTCATCAACGCTTGCATTTTTTTAAGTTGCACTCATTATAGACCTGACTTTTTTCACAAGTCAATACTTTTTCAAAAATTTTATTTTTCTTTCCTTTCAATATTATATTGACAAAACAACCGCTTTTTATGTAAATATAATAAATACTCTATTAAAAATAAGGTTTTTTTGTATGAATATTATATATTAAAAAAGTAAAATAACATCAAAAAACGCTTACATTTCTGAAAATTCGTATTTCTGTATGGATTTTTCAGAATAATCATGATAGATTATAAATATGCATAACGCATCAAAAGACATGACAAAAGGAAGGGGAACTACATGAGTACGCAGATGTTAACTTTAACTTCTATCTCTATTTACATGCTCGGGATGTTAGTAATTGGCTATTTCGCCTACAAACGAACGTCCAACTTAACAGATTATATGCTTGGCGGGCGTACACTAGGCCCCGCAGTAACAGCATTAAGTGCTGGAGCATCCGATATGAGTGGTTGGCTTTTAATGGGATTACCCGGTGCAATGTTTAGCGTTGGATTAAGTAGTAGTTGGATTGCGATCGGCCTGACACTAGGCGCATACGCAAACTGGCTATATGTCGCTCCTCGCTTACGTACCTACTCTGAAATTGCAAACAACTCTATTACTATCCCAGAATTTTTGGAACACCGTTTCCACGACAAATCTCACATGCTACGCTTAGTATCCGGACTTGTTATTATGATTTTCTTTACTTTTTATGTAGCTTCAGGATTAGTTTCAGGCGCTGTATTATTTGAAAATTCATTTGGTATGAACTACCATGTTGGATTATTCATTGTAGCTGGTGTTGTTGTCGCTTACACATTATTTGGTGGTTTCTTAGCAGTAAGTTGGACAGACTTCGTGCAAGGAATCATTATGGTAGTTGCTCTTATTCTTGTTCCTATCGTAACAATTATGAATTCGAACGGACTTGGACCTGCATTTGATACAATTCGTTCTGTAGATCCAACACGTTTAGATATTTTTAAAGGTGCCTCTACTTTAGGGATTATTTCTTTATTTGCATGGGGCCTTGGTTATGTTGGACAACCTCATATTATCGTACGCTTTATGGCGATTTCCTCTGTAAAAGAAATTAAAAGCGCACGAAGAATTGGTATGAGCTGGATGATTTTCTCTGTTGTCGGAGCTATGTTTACTGGCCTTATCGGTATTGCTTACTACTCACAACAAGAGTTAACATTATCTAACCCAGAAACAATTTTCCTTGAACTAGGAAAAATTTTATTCCACCCACTTATTACTGGATTTTTATTAGCAGCGATTTTAGCAGCGATTATGAGTACAATCTCATCTCAGTTACTCGTTACTTCTAGTGCTATAACAGAAGATTTATATCGTACATTCTTTAAACGTTCTGCTTCTGATAAAGAACTTGTATTTGTCGGTCGTATGGCTGTACTTGTTATTGCATTAGTTGGGTGCGCTTTAGCGTTTAAACAAAATGATACGATTTTAGCTCTTGTTGGATACGCTTGGGCTGGATTTGGTTCTTCATTCGGACCTGCTATTTTATTAAGCTTATATTGGAAACGCATGACGAAGTGGGGCGCACTTGCTGGTATGATTTCTGGTGCCGCTACAGTCATTATTTGGACTCAATTCAAATTCTTAAAAGAATTCTTATATGAAATGATTCCTGGTTTCACTATTAGTTTACTAGTAATCGTAATTGTTAGTTTACTAACACAACCTTCAAAAGAAATTGAAGAGCAATTTGAGAATTTCGAAAAACAACATAATCATAATCTATAAAGGAAAAGCTCTGCTGTTATTGTATCAGCAGAGCTTTCTTTATATCAAAGTTCGACAATCTTCTGCTCGAATTTAACAATTTCTTTATGTTTCATTAAATTAAACGTAACACTACTCCTTTATAGTAGTACTATCAGCACTTATACAGAAAGGGGACTCCAACATGTTAGCAGCTTTCCAGCAACAACAAACACGAAAATTTTCACCTATCACAAATACTTCTGCGTCTTGTTTGAACATACAACCTAATCCACCTAAAATTTCAATTGCTCCTTCTGTTATTTCAGTCATTGGTGTTCATATGGAAAAAAACAAGTTAAAAGTAAGAACGGGACAAAGCACTGAGCTATCAGCTTCTGTTTTGCCAGTGCAAGCAACGAATACAGAACTTATTTGGACAAATATGAATGCTGATGTTATCACAATATACCCAAAAGGTAATACGGTAAAGATTACTGGAAAAAGTGCAGGTAGAGCAGTCTTAATTGTCACAACTGCTGAAGGAAAGTTCCGTGACCTATGTATGATTCATGTACAACCTTATATGACAAATCCAAAGTAAAAGAGTGGCTTCGTAGCCACTCTTTTACTTTGTTTCAATGTGTGAATTTTTACTTGTAACGAGATTGATGAATTGCTCTTTATCTTTAGGAGAAATAATTTCTGTTTGATGTGCACCGTAAACAATTTCAAGTCGATCAAACGATAAAGCATAGGCTGCTACTGGATTTTTCGTATTTGAAATTCGTTTTATATCTCGTATAAATATGCGCTTTTTAACGAAACCCGATTTAATAGTAATTCTTTCTTCTCCGACGATATATTTTGTTGAAAACCAACTCCACATAAATAAGATGGCCAATGGGATTGTGAAAAATAAAAGAAAATATTCTCTTCCTGCAAATATTGGAGCAAAACAGGCTCCAATGACAACGAAAAAAATCGGATATAACCATACATCTTTTTTTGATGGAAATTCCACTAAACTTCTCCTCTCTTGATTTAAGTCAATGAACCTCCTCTTCTTCTCTATTACAATGAAAACACCATTAGGATAGGAGGACGTATTATGACTGAACGAAAGTATGCATTACTTGCTGGCTCTTCTCTTCTTGTTATGGCATTCATTGCATTTTTTTCTTACGGTTTTGTTCATGGAAATCTCGTTGTACAAGAAAACGCGAGCGTGACATTCCATAATATCCAAACTTCAAATTCACTTTTCAAAGCGGAAATCTTCGGTTGGATTATCATTTTCATTACTGATATTGTCGCCGCGTGGGCTCTTTATTTCTTTCTAAAACCAATTCATACTAGCCTCTCATTACTAGCTGCCTTGCTTCGTCTTATGTATACAGCAATACTTGGAATCGCCATATTCAATTTAATATTGGCATTGCTACTTTCAAAAAGTATGATTGCGAATCCAGAAACATATGTGATGTTGTCTCTCAGTGCATTCGAATACATTTGGTCTGTAGGGTTAATCATTTTCGGCTTACATCTTTTCGTTTTAGGTTATGTAGCTTTTCTATGTAAACATATACCGAAATGTATTAGTATACTACTATTCTTGGCTTCTATCGGTTATATCGTAATTCACGTCATAAATACAATGTTTTCACAATATGATGCGATGATTTCCATTCTTAATGTTGTCTTTCAACTACCGATGATCGCAGGTGAACTCGGATTTAGTATATGGCTATTGATTAAAGGTGGAAAAAACACTACTGTTTGAGTCGTTTCTTAATTCTGCTTAATGATTCTGGCGTAATACCTAGATAACTTGCCAATTGATATTGAGGAACACGATTGATTAAATGCGGTCGTTTTTGTAATAATGATTTGTAACGCTCTTCTGGTGTCGATGCAATGAATAATGAAAGTTCTTCTTGTACCTCACCGAAATTGTATTCAATCATTTGGCGTGTCATTTCTTCTAATTGTGAATATTTCTTATACATGTCCTTTTCACTGTGCAGGTCGCCAACTACAACTAGACAATCTTCTAAACACGTTAACGTATGCGGGGATGCTTTATCTTGTTTATGGTGATTAAAATTTACGATTGCTTGTTCTTCTGTATAGAAATTTGATGTAACCTCTTTCCCCGTTTCATCTATACAATGTTGCCTAATACATCCCTGTAATACAAAATAACATTTCGAAGGGACATCTCCTTGCCTTAAGAGCACTGTTCCTTTTTTATATTCTCCAATTTGTAATTCACTGAGAATCATGTGCTGCTCTTCTTCACTTAGTGTTGTAAGGTTCTGCATATACTTCTTTAATATTTCTTCCATTTCCCTCCCCCTTCCTCCCCTATATTTCTGTAAAACAAAAAGAGAAGTATTACAACTTCTCTTTTCCCCTCTAACATTATAATTCCTGTGTATAAGCCGGCTCATTTACTACATTTTTTGCTGTTCGTTTTTGTTGCTGTAGTAAGAAAACAGATACACCAAACAATACGAGCATGCTACCGATCATTTGCATAGCATTTAGTCTTTCACCGAGTAAGAAGAACGCTAGTATAGATGCTCCAACGGGTTCTCCTAAAATACTCATCGAAATTGTTGTTGCATTTACGTAGTTTAATAACCAATTATTAATGACGTGTGACACTGTCGGCACGACCGCAAGTAAAAGAAAAACGGTCCAATCCCACTTTGTATAACCCGTAAAAGGCACTTGCAACACTATATTATAAATCCCCATAAAAATACCTGCGAATGCAAAAACGGTAAAGCTGTAAATCCAGTGTGATACTTTCTTTACTGTCGTTTGGCCGATAAATAAATAACCGACAACTGCTATTACACTTAAAAAGGATAATATATCGCCATAAATTGCTTGTTCACTTAGTCCTAAATCTCCCCAACCAATACACACTACACCTAATATCGCAATTCCCATTGTCGCAATGGCTGAGTATGTTGTTCTTTCTTTAAATAAGAAAAAACCTCCAACTAAAGATACGATTGGTTGAAGCGCTAAAATAATTGTCGAACTCGCAACTGTTGTATGCTTTAAAGATTCAAACCATAAAAGAAAATGAAGTGCTAAAAAGAAACCAGATCCGATTAAAAATCCCCAATCTTTTATTTGAATCTTACTAAACTCTTCCCGTTTTTTCCAAACAATAGGCAGCATAAGAAGTACGATAATCCATAATCGATACATACTTAATATGGAAGATGGTGCCGAGGACATCTTTACAAAAACTGCTGCGAATGAAATGGCTATAATGGAAATAGCTAATGGTAGCGCGATTGATCTTTCTTGTTTCAAATTCCGTCTCCCCTCTCACCTGTCAAAAATCCCACTTCATTATATCCGTTTTCTTCCCTAACTTAAATACTAATTTTTTAGATTCTTCGTACCATTATGGTAAAATAGAAACGAAAGCACCTATTAGTGAATATTTCTTTCTTTTTCACTACAAGCGTCGCTCTTACAATCATTACAGTAAATTTTTATTTAGGGGGATCTACATGAATCAAACAATTGGGAGAATTGAAGAGATTTCATTTTATAGTGCATCACTTCAAGAAGATGTTACACTTCTCGTTTACTTACCAGTAAATTACACACCGCTGCACAAACATACAGTAGTCATTGCACAAGATGGCAGAGATTATTTTCAGCTTGGTAAAGCACACCGTGTAATTGAGCGCCTTCGTGAAACTGAAGAAATTGACCGTACAATTATTGTCGGTATTCCATATAAAAATGTACACGATCGTAAAGAAAAATATTTCCCAAGCGAAGTTAAAAACGCTGCTTATATTCGTTTCCTTGCTCATGAACTTGCGCCATATATCGATGAAAATTATCCAACGTACCAAATGGGAAAAGGTCGTGTGTTAATTGGTGATTCACTTGGCGGAACGGTTTCCTTTATGACCGCACTGATGTATCCGCATACATTCGGTAAAGTCGTTATGCAATCACCATTTGTGGATGAAACAGTAATGAACTTAGCAAAAGACTTCAAAAATCCGGAGGCGCTAGAGCTTTATCACGTTATTGGGACAGAAGAAACAGCTGTAAAGCGTACTGATGGACAAGTATCTGATTTCGTAGGGCCGAACCGTGAACTGAATACGCTTCTGACAGATAGAAATTTCATCACGTATTACGAGGAGTTTGAAGGTAATCATACGTGGAAATATTGGCAAACTGATTTACCGAAAGCTTTCTCTCATATGCTATCAATGAAATAATAGAGAGCAGTATTCAGAATAATTTGATATAATAGATTAAGAGAGTTATTTTCTCAAAATCTAACTAGACTTACAAAGGGAGGAATTGGAACATGAAATTAGGCATTGTAATTTTTCCATCTAAAATGATTCAAGATAAAGCGAACGGATTGCGTAAACGTTATGATCCACACTACGCATTAGTTCCGCCACATATTACATTGAAAACACCCTTTGAGACGCAAGACGAACAATTAGAATCGATTGTAAACGAATTACATACAATCGCAAGTAAAACGAACCCTTTTACCCTTCACGTTGGAAAAGTTGGTTCATTCGCACCTGTTAATAATGTTCTTTATTTTAAAGTAGAAAAAACACCAGAACTTACTTTCTTAAATGAGGAAATGCACAGCGGGTTCTTTACACAAGAACGCGAATACGCTTTCGTACCTCATTTAACAATCGGACAAGGCTTATCTGATGCAGAGCATGCTGATGTACTAGGTCGATTACGTATGAAAGATTTCTATTATGAACAACCAATTGACCGCTTCCACCTTCTATATCAATTAGAAAACGGAACATGGACTGTACACGAAACATTCCGCCTTGGAAAGGGGAACAACTAATTTGCATGCACAGATCGTACAAACGGACGAACAACTAAGAGATGCATTCTCTGTACGTAAGCAAGTATTTGTAAATGAACAGCAAGTTTCTGCCAAAGAAGAGTATGATGAGTTTGAAAAAACTTCCATACACGTCGTTATATATGATAATGATGTTCCCGTTGGTGCTGGGCGTTTTCGCACCATTGATGGGATTGGAAAAATGGAACGCATTTGCGTACTAGCTTCCCATCGTAAAAAAGGAATTGGAAAAATTGTTATGGATGCACTTGAAGCATATGCGAAGGAAAACTCGCTACAAAAATTGAAGTTGCATGCTCAAACACATGCTGAAGATTTCTATAAGAAACTTGGATATGTAACGAGTTCTGATGTATTCATGGAAGCAAATATTCCTCACGTCGTTATGATAAAAGAATTGTAATTTGAAAACAGGAGGTATCCCCTCCTGTTTTTTACATTGCTATTTTCTTTTTCTTCCGCTAAAGTTAAATGTTGATGCTATAGTTTTGAAGGTGAATGTATGACACAAGAAAAATTTTCACAAAAATCATTAACGCACGCTGATATTCCGCGTGCAACATATCATATTCCGAAAACATCTACCCATTTAATTATGGAAGAAGATGCAGATGCGGCGTATTTCCGCGCTCTCGAACAACAAAATGTATTTTTAAACGAAAAACAATTAGAGGCCGTTCGAACGACAGAAGGTCCTGTTCTTACATTAGCTGGTGCCGGAAGCGGGAAAACATCTGTTTTAACAACTCGCGTAGGTTATTTAGTAAATGTGAAACAAGTTCATCCGCGAAATATTTTATTGCTTACATTTACACAAAAAGCGGCTGAAGAAATCCGAAATCGTGTAGCGAATTTACCAGGTATGAATCATGCCGCAAGTAGCTACGTTGTTGCTGGTACGTTCCACTCTGTCTTTTTAAAATTACTTCGTAGTCAAGGATATAATCAGCAAATTTTAGCAAACGAAAAACATAAACAAATTATGATAAAGAAGATTTTAAAAGAATTACGTTTAAAAGACGATTATGATGCTGAAACGATGCTCGCGATGATTTCACTTGAGAAAAACAAATTGAATCGTCCGAAAGATGTAAAAGCAAAAACACCCGTTGAACAAGAATTTAAAGAAGTATACGAGCGTTTTGAAGAAGTGAAACAACGATATAATTATATTGATTTCGATGATATCTTATTAGAAACATATTATATGTTAGAAAATAACGCTCCTTTGCTTACCCAATTACAACAACGTTTCCACTATATTGAAGTAGATGAGTTCCAAGATACATCGTATGCTCAATATGAAATTGTAAAATTGTTAGCTTCGCCAAGAAATAATTTATTTATCGCAGGTGATGACGATCAGGCGATATACGGTTGGCGAGGGGCAAGTCACCAAATTATTTTATCTTTTCCAAAAGAATTTGATAACACTACGATTATCGCCCTTAATACGAATTATCGATCCAATCCTTTTATCGTCGGACTTGGAAATGAAGTGATCAAACTAAATCAAGAACGGTTTGATAAAGAGCTATATTCTGTTCGTGAAGAAGGCGTACAACCTTTTTACGCAAGACCGGCTACAACTCTTGATGAAGCAAATCAAATTTTGCAGCTCATTCAAGAAAAGGTTGATAGCGGTGAACGAAGCTATAAAGATTTTTGTTTGCTGTATCGTACACATTCTGTAAGCCGTTCGTTACTTGATCAGCTTACCATTCATAAAATCCCATTTATTAAGCACGGTGCGAGTCAGTCATTTTATGAACATTCGTTAATTAAGCCTGTATTGGATCATTTACGACTAGTAATTGAACCATTTCGATTAGAATCACTTTCAAACATATTGCCAACGATGTATATCGGACGTGATGATTGTATTTCATTTATTGAACGTGAACAATGGAAATATGGGGAAGGTCGTTTCCCTTCTCTTCTTCATTTCTTATTATTAAATCCGAGCTTAAAACCTTTTCAAGTGAAAAAGGTAAATGAGCGTATCGATTTTATTAAATTTATAAAAGAATTAGAACCGAAAAAAGCATTAAAAGAAATTATTCATGGTAAAGGAAAGTATTTAGAGTACTTACAAAGTAACGATCGTTCTTCCTTTACGATGCATAAAGATATACAAGAAGAAATGTTAGAAGAATTAATGGAGTCTGCTACTCGTTTCACCGACATTCCAGCTTATTTACAATTTATTGATGAAGCAATTCAAGGGCAAAAAGAAATGGAAGCATTAAAAACAATGCCACAAAAAGATGCTGTTTCGCTTATGTCTATTCATAACGCAAAAGGCCTTGAATTTCCATGTGTCTTTTTACTCGGGGCGAGCGATGGTATTCTGCCTCATACTTCTTCTTTAAAAGATGCAAATGATCGTGTTACAGAGACTTCTGAAGCTTTAGAAGAAGAACGCCGACTACTTTATGTCGCAATTACACGTGCGAAAGAAGAATTGTATATTTCCTCTCCGCAATTTTTTAGAGGAAAAAAATTAGATATATCTCGCTTTTTGTATACTGTGCGAAAAGATTTACCTGAAAAGACATCCACGAAATAAGGATGTCTTTTTTTATATTGCAATATGTACATCCCTCCTATATAAATTCCCTCTTTTTATCATAAGAATTAACGTAATATCAACCATATCCCACTCATATTGTAATAGTGTATGTCAGAACTCACGAGAAGGAGTGAACATAATGAGCTGCAATTGTAACGAAGATCATCAACATGATTTTGATTTCAACTGTGTATCTAATGTCGTTCGTTTTATACATGAACTACAAGAATGTGCAACAACAACATGCGGATCTGGTTGTGAAGTCCCATTTTTAGGAGCACATAATAGCGCATCAGTAGCAAATACACGTCCTTTTATTTTATACACAAAAGCCGGAACACCATTTGAAGCATTCGCGCCATCTGCAAGCCTTTCTAGCTGCCAATCTCCAATTTTCCGTGTCGAGAGTATAGATGATGATGATTGCGCTGTATTGCGTGTATTAACTGTAGTATTAGGTGATACTTCTCCTGTGCCACCTGGTGACGATCCAATCTGTACGTTTTTGGCTGTACCAAATGCAAGATTAATATCGACCAACACTTGTCTTACTGTTGATTTAAGTTGCTTCTGCGCTATTCAATGCTTACGTGATGTTACGATTTAAAACTAAATAATGAGTTAAGCATGGATTGGGTGGCAGAATTATCTGCCACCCAATCCATGCTTAACGAGTATTATTATGTAAATTTCTTAAAATTGGGAACTTGTCTAGAACATAGAACCTGTCCCTTTCATTAACTGAAAGTAGAAACAGATAAAGGAGTGAAAAACATGTTCTCTTCTGATTGCGAATTTACAAAAATCGATTGTGAGGCGAAACCAGCTAGTACACTACCTGCCTTCGGTTTTGCTTTCAACGCGTCTGCACCTCAGTTCGCTTCATTATTTACACCACTACTATTACCTAGCGTAAGTCCAAACCCAAATATTCCTGTTCCTGTAATAAATGATACAGTAAGTGTCGGAGATGGCATTCGAATTCTACGAGCTGGTATTTATCAAATCAGTTATACATTAACAATTAGTCTTGATAATGTACCTACTGCACCAGAGGCTGGTCGTTTCTTCTTATCATTAGGTACACCGGCTAACATTATTCCTGGATCAGGTACAGCGGTTCGTTCTAACGTTATTGGTACTGGTGAAGTAGACGTATCCAGTGGTGTTATTCTTATTAACTTAAACCCTGGTGACTTAATTCAAATTGTACCAGTTGAGTTAATTGGAACTGTAGACATCCGTGCTGCAGCATTAACAGTTTCACAAATTAGTTAGTAAAAAGCGGTATTTCTTCATTGAAATACCGCTTTTTATATGTATAATAAAAAACACTCACAGTAGCATGAGTGTTTCATTCTTCATAGTGTTTTATTGTATTCTTCTTTTTCCCACAATTGCATCCTTTTTTCTTCACAAATCCTTGTTGTTGCAATTGTTCTTGATATGCCTGTTGTTGTGCATGGTGCTGTTGCTGTATGTTATACCATTGCTGCAGGTCATATGAATTTCGCCTTGGATTATTGCTCACAGCAAACATCTCCTCTACTGTCAATTCTGTCTATTTACTATATGAACAACTCTTTATTTCCGTTCCCTCATTCTTTTAAACTCCGCTTTTTCTCGTATTATGAAAATATATTATTCTCCCATAAAGTATCCTGTAATCGTTTCAATGATTGCTGCTGCTCCTGCAATAGCTAATAACGCAAGTAACGGTTCTGCAACGATAGGGATCCAATTATATAACACTAATAAAAAAGCACTAACCCATACACCTGTACACCAATAACAGCTTAATAATTCGCCAATCCACTTTCTTAATCCTTTACCTTTTACTTTTGTAAAAGTTGATACACTTCCATCCGGCTCTTTAATCTCTAATTCGTCAATAAACGGTCTTCGCAAAAAAGCTGTAATTTTATCATAAACAATTAAACGGGTGAGCCTAAAAGCCGCTAACGCGAAAATAAAAAATAAAAGCCAACTTGTAAACAGCATGATTCCACCTTCCCTTATCTTCTTTCGCCTATTTAAAAAAAAAGGTCTTGAGATTGTGACCAAATCTCCTCGACTCCAATATCTTATTAATGTAAATACAAACAAGAAGATAAGGAGTGACATTAATGAGTTGTAACGAAAATAAACACCATGGCTCTTCTCATTGTGTAGTTGACGTTGTAAAATTCATCAATGAATTACAAGATTGTTCTACAACAACGTGTGGATCTGGTTGTGAAATCCCATTTTTAGGGGCACACAATAGTGCTTCAGTAGCAAATACACGTCCTTTTATTTTATACACAAAAGCTGGAACAGCATTTGAAGCATTTGCACCATCTGCAAGCCTTGTTAGCTGCCAATCTCCAATTTTCCGTGTGGAAAGTGTAGATGATGATAGCTGTGCTGTGCTACGTGTATTAACTGTTGTATTAGGTGACGGTTCTCCTGTACCGCCTGGTGATAATCCAATTTGTACGTTTTTAGCTGTACCAAATGCAAGATTAGTATCGACTAACACTTGCCTTACTGTTGATTTAAGCTGTTTCTGTGCTATCCAGTGCTTACGCGACGTTTCTATCTAATAAGTGAAGTAAACTAAAAAACTATTGGGGTGGTAGAAGATTTCTACCACCTTTACATATTTAAAAGCCAGCCATACTAATTGATTGGATATCATCTATAGACAACTTAATATCTCGCATGCTATTTGGTGGCATAATCGCTACAATTCCATTACGATACGATATGATTGATCCAACATATGAGACTGTAGCTGTTTTTATTCTGCACCTTACTTTCGGAATATAATGAGGGCGATTTAATAAAAAATGAATTCTCTCTTCGTTATTCATATCCTTAAATGATTTATTATATGGAACAGTTCTCACTGGCTCTTGCTGTTCTTGTACTCGTTCCTCTTCTTCTATTTTCCCTTCCACTTGCTGCTCCTCTTGTTGTTCCTGTTCTTGTTCTATGACCTCTTCCACAGCACTACTTACAACATTTTCGTTTCTATTACTTTCCTCTCTTCGATCCTCATTTTCAAAGTTTGTTAAGATAATTCTTTTTATTTTCGGTGCAGCAAGTTCCAAACTTACTTGCGCAATATATAACAACGGTTTTCCAACTGTTGAACTTTTATTTTTATTCTTCACACTCGTCCCTCCCACTTCCATACGTAGCTGGATAAAGTGAAACTTTAATCAGTGGGGGGGTTCTTCATCCCCCACTGATTATTAGCCCTAACCAATCGGACTTTTATGGGCAGTTGATCCCCCACCTAACTTCTTTGCTTTCGCTGAATTTTGAGGTGGGGGTCTTACTGCCCATTAAAGTCGGATAAATCGTGTACTACTATAGTTATATTCATCACATGGTAAGAACTTTCGTTAAAAATCGTTCTTTCGAAGAACAAATAAAAAGGACAATCTCTACATGTTGAGATTGTCCTTTAACATTTAATATTATAATTATCCTAGGATATGATACCCTGAATCAACGTGAATGTTTTCTCCTGTTACGCCGCGTGCTAAATCACTGAATAAGAATACTGCCGTATCCCCAACTTCTTCTGGAGTTGTTGTACGACGAAGTGGTGCGCGCTCCTCAATTTCTCTTAAGATTGAGTTAAAGTCGCCTACACCTTTTGCAGATAACGTACGAATTGGACCTGCTGAAATAGCGTTAACGCGAATGCCATGTTGACCTAAATCGTTCGCTAAATATTTCACGCTCGCTTCTAATGAAGCTTTTGCAACGCCCATAACGTTATAGTTTTTCACAACGCGCTCGCCGCCAAGATATGTTAACGTTAAAATATTTCCGCCTTCTGTCATTACTTTCTTCGCTTCTCTTGCTACAGCTGTTAAGGAGAATGCACTAATATTTTGTGCAAGTAAAAATCCGTCGCGAGAAGTATCTACAAATTCACCTTTTAAGTCGTCACGATTTGCAAAAGCAATACAGTGTGCAACACCGTGAATTGTACCAACTTCTTGCTTGATTGTTTCAAAACAAGCGGTAAGTTCTTCATCATTTGTTACATCACAAGGTAATACAAGTGATTCTTGTCCTTCTAATGTATCCGCTAATTCACGAACGTTTCTCTCCAAACGTTCTCCTGCATATGTGAAGATTAATTTTGCACCTGCATTATGCAAAGAGCGAGCAATTCCCCATGCAATACTTCTTTGGTTCGCAACGCCCATAACAACAAATGTTTTCCCTTGTAATAGTTCCATGATATATCCTCCCAGAAATACTTATACTTGTTATTAGTACCTGATACTATAATTATAGTAACATAAAACCTCTTAAAGGCAAACAAAAAAGTCATTAACTTAAAATGTTAATGACTTTTTGTTTCTATAAAAAAACGCTCTAATCCTTCTTCCCAGGAAGGCATTTGTAAAAAACCATTTAATCGTAGCATATTATGTTGGAAAATAGAATATTTTGGTCTCGCTGCCGCCGCTCCAAATTCTTCAGTTGAAACCGGTAATACATCCACTTTCATATTTGCATACGAAAATATTTTCTTTGCAAATTCAAACCAAGAACATGATCCTCTATTGGATACGTGATACGTACCGTATAAAGAAGTATGAATGAGCTTATTAATCATTACATTTAAATCCGCCACATACGTAGGAGAACCGATTTGATCCACTACAACAGATACTTCTTCTCTTTCTTTCCCTAATCGCATCATCGTTTTCACAAAATTATTTCC
The DNA here is from genome assembly GCF_007363175.1 of Bacillus sp. BD59S. Taxonomy (NCBI): domain Bacteria; kingdom Bacillati; phylum Bacillota; class Bacilli; order Caryophanales; family Bacillaceae; genus Bacillus; species Bacillus sp. BD59S. The sequence continues at coordinate 1,144,524 of NZ_CP034686.1, read as the reverse complement.
ATACTTACCATATAACCACGATGTACGAACGATAAAGTATTTATTATGTAACTCTTTGACGAACTGCTCTCCCGCATATTTAGAAGCACCATATATATTTATCGGCGCCGGATTATGAAATTCATCGTACCCTTCCGGTCTATCACCTTGAAATACATAATCCGTACTAATATAAACTAACTTCGCCCCCACTAATTGTGAGGCAACTGCTACATTTCGAGCCCCTATTGCATTTATTCTAAAAGCAAGATCTCGTTCTTTCTCAGCTTGATCAACCTTCGTATACGCTGCACAATGAATAATGATATGTGGCCTTATTTCTTGTACTACTTGCTGCACTTTGGATATATTTGTTATATCTAGTAACTTTTTATCAAATGGATATATGTCATATTCTTCAGGATTTAACTCTTCTTGTAGTTGCTTTCCCAATTGACCATTTGCTCCTGTTATGATAATCCGTTCTCTCATTTATATGCCCCTTACTTTTTTAATGGTTTCCACCATTCCTCATTCTTCTCATACCATTGCACCGTTTCTTGTAACCCTTGCTCAAACGTATACTTCGGTTCCCAATCAAATTCATTCTTCATTTTCTCTGCATCAATCGCATAACGGCGGTCGTGTCCTAAACGGTCTGTCACATATTCAATATCCTTTTCCGTTTTTCCTAAGAGAGTAATAATTTGTTCCACAACATCTATATTTGTTTTTTCATTATTTCCACCTATATTATATACTTCTCCTATACGTCCCTTATGCAAAACAACATCAATCGCACTGCAATGATCCGTTACATGTAGCCAATCTCTTACATTTAATCCATCGCCATATAACGGTAATTTTTTTCCTTCGAGCGCATTCGTAACCATTAACGGAATTAATTTTTCAGGATATTGATACGGTCCATAGTTATTGGAACAACGCGTTACGATAACTGGTAATTGATATGTTTTATAATAAGATAAAGTTATCATATCGGCGCTCGCTTTGCTTGAAGAATATGGACTATTTGGAGCTAACGGGGTTTCCTCGGTAAATCGCCCTGTTTTTCCTAAAGATCCATACACCTCATCCGTTGATACTTGCACGAGTTTAATATGCGGATATTTTTTTACTAATTCTAATAAGGTGACTGTCCCAATTACATTTGTATCATAAAAAGGGATCGGATTTTCAATACTACGGTCCACATGTGATTCAGCTGCGAAATTGACAATGACTTGCACATCACGTTCCTGAATAACATGCTCCAGCAGCTCTCCATTTTGAATTTCCCCTTTTACAAAAGAGTAATTCGGGTGATTTTGAAGAGACTTCACATTATTTAAATTCCCGCTATATGTTAATGCATCGAAATTAATAATTTTATATGTTTCATGGCTTTGTAACATATAATGCACAAAATTACTTCCAATAAATCCAGCTCCACCTGTTACTAATATATTCATAAACAACTCTCCTACTCAAAAACTATCTTCACATTCCTGGAGTGATGGTAATATTCGATCTTTGTCAGACAAAATAGGACTTGTTACCGGCCATGGAATTGCTAATTCTTTATCACCCCAAAGCACCCCTGAATCATGATCAGCACTATAATACTCATCTACTTTATACATAACAATCGTATGCGGAACAAGTGTACAAAAACCGTGCGCAAATCCTTTTGGTACTAATAATTGCCGATGATTATCTGCACTTAAAATATATCCTCTCCACTGCCTAAACGTTGGAGAATCTTTTCGCAAATCGACGATAACGTCATAGATTGCTCCTTGCATAACTTGAATAAGTTTCGTTTGTGCTTTCGGATTTTTTTGAAAGTGTAATCCCCGAATCGTTCCCGCTTCCGCTGAATATGAAACATTATCCTGTACAAATGAATACGTAATCCCTAATGTTTCTAACACCTTCTTATTATAACTTTCAGTAAAAAAGCCACGCCCATCTCCAAATAACCTCGGTTCTAACAATTTTGCGTCAGTAAAGTTTGTTTCTATAACTTTCATATTCTCACCTATTCTCCGTTAAACTGTTTACCAAAGTTTATATCCCGCGCTAACGTATTCGCCCTTTGAAGAGAAATGTGAGTTCCTGCATCCGTCCACCAACCGCTCATTTCATTATAAGTAAGTACACCTCGTTTTAAATACCAATTATTAATATCTGTAATTTCAAGTTCTCCCCTTGCGGAAGGTTTTAATTCTTTTATATAAGAAAAGACTTTCGAATCATACAAATAAATTCCTGTGACTGCATAGGAACTTTTCGGCTCTTTCGGCTTTTCTTCAATTTCAATTATTTTGTCGTTTTGAATATGCGCTACGCCAAATCTCTCCGGATCATCTACAGATTGCAGCAGTACTTTCGCACCCTCTTTTTGATTTGCAAACTCTTCAACATACGAACGAATATCATCAGAAAAGATATTATCTCCTAATATAACTACCATGCGATCATTCCCAACGAAATCTTCACAAAGCCCTAATGCTTGCGCAATTCCGCCAGCCTTATCTTGCACACGATACGTAAAGGACACGCCAAACTCTTGACCGCTCCCTAAAAAACTAACAACATCTCCCATATGCTCTTTACCTGTAATAATCATAATATCTGTAATCTCGCATTGTTTTAGCTTATATACCGCATGATAAATCATTGGATAACGTCCAACAGGAAGCAAATGTTTATTCGTTACTTTCGTTATGGGATATAATCTCGACCCAGTTCCACCTGCTAAAATAATTCCTTTCACCCTGCATCTCTCCCTTATGATGGAGATAATATATCTTTGTAATGTTCTACAAACACTTTCCGATCCTTCTCATATGTATCCGCATCAAACTCATCCCCGTTGTAGTGAATACACCATACATTTGCTTGATTAGGGATACCAATTAAATAACCCGCCTTTTGAAACTCTAAAGACTGCGACACATCATAAAAGTGGAATCCTTGAAATAAATCTTCTCGCCACGGAATATCATATTGCGTTGCCATCAATAAACCATCAATTGCCTGAACTGACAAAAATGGTTGATTCCCATAAAAAACTTGATCTAAATTTAATAATTGATAATTCTGTCTCCTGTACTCAATCACTTTCCCTACTAAATTTTTCCCTTCCCACCATATCCCGTTGCTCGGTAAAAACTGGGCGCCAGCTACTCCAATTAAACCTAGTTTTTCGTTATCTTTAAAAAGAGAAATGAGTGTATAAAACATCTCTCGATTAATAAGATAAGTATCTTGATGTATATAAACCTTATACTTCGCGGGATATGAAAGCGCTCGGTTATATGCACTCGCCATACTTTTCGCATCTCGTATCGGAAAAATTTGTACGACATAACCAGGGGGAACAAAAAGGTTTCTTATTTGTCTCTCGCATTGTTCAAATAGCTCTTCATTATTTATACAAACAACGACTAATATTGTATGATCTTTCATTTTGTAGCCCCTCTATTCGTCTTGATTTACATCTGACATATAGTGCTCTACAAATATCTTTCTATACTTTTCATAGTTGGTCATATCCACATCGATATGATAGTGAATGCACCACGCATCACGCTGTACAGGAACCCCAACTGTATAGCCCGCTTTTCTAAATTCAAACGATTGAGACACATCATAATAGTCAAACCCATCAAACAAGTCTTCCCGCCATGGAATATCGTATTGTGTTGCCATTAATAAACCGTCAATACATTCTACAGGCATAAATGTTTTTGAGTCATGATACGGCTTTTCTTGACTTGCCATATAAAATAAATCATTCATATAACCAATGACTTTTCCAACAACTCCTCTGCCTACATTCCATATTCCATTTGGAGGAACATATTGGGCTCCAACCATACCAATCATTCCAAGATGTTCATGTTCTTGAAACAATTGAAGTAATCCATATAAAAACCCTACATTTACAATGAAAACATCTTGATGTATATACACTTTATATTTTGCCGGATGCGAAATTGCTTGATTATATCCGCTCGTCATACTTTTCGCATTCCGAATCGGCATAAACTGTATCGTGTATCCTGGAGGAACTGGCAATTGTAATATATGTCGTGCACATTGTGCATACATTTTCCGATCATTTATACACGTAACAAATAATATTGTTTTATCTGCTGCACTCATAATTGTGATTTTTCTGCTTCAATAATGTATTGAAATACAACCGTCTCAGCCATGAAGCCACTTCCAAGACGATATTTTTTACAAATACCATATAATTCCTCAATAAGCGGCTCATACATTTTATGATCAACATATACACGATCTACTTTACTAATTGAATAGCCTGCTTTTAAAAACATTCGTAGCATTTCATTAAATGTAAAGAAGCGAATATGTGTTTTATCTAATAAACCATATTCTGTATACGTCCAATTTCCAGCAAGTAAGGGAGCTAATACTGAAATGTGTGAAACATTCGGTATACTAGCCAAAATCACACCATTTTGCTTTATATACGGTTTTACTTTTTCTATTACCGCCCACGGATCAAATAAATGCTCTAATACGTCACCAAATATAACGCAATCAAATTGCTCCTCCTCATACGGCATATCCATTGTTTCTATATCGCCTAAAACAACATGATCTAGTTTTTCTTTTGCTTGTTCTGCCGCCTCTGGGAATGCCTCAATTCCAGATACACGTGTGCCATTTTCTTTTATGGCAGCTCCAAGTGCACCACTCGAACAACCGATATCAAGAACTTCTTTCCATTCCTTTTTTATATGTTTTAATACATTCGGATTCACTGCATTATAATAATGCCCAGACTTTTCTTCATATAAAGAATTTTTTGGAGAATTCATTTTACACACTCCTTATGCAAATTGAATTTGAAATATAAATTTCATCTAAAGTCTATAGATGTAACCAGTACTAGTTACATTGCCGATACTTTACTATATAGCTAATCTATTAGAGTTAGAATCGCAATGAGCCATTTCTAAAAAAAGCTGCCTATAACGATTTATATTGTTTATCAAAAACACTCCGAAAATATTTGCGGTTATATTCAATTGCAGCATTATTCGGAACATAAGAAGCTGCTAATTCATTGTAATAATAAGCTTTATCTTGCTCACCTAACTTGCTATAACAAATACACATTTGTAAATAAGGAAGCCATGTGTAGCTCGCCGGACTATGAAACGGACTCTCCGTCGCCATTGGTACTTCCGTTGCAAGTTTAAACCAAAATATCGCTTCGTTATACTTTTGTTGTTCCATATATATATATCCTATTCTTGTACAATTCTCTCCTCTTGGAACATCATATCGAAACGACTTCACGCAAGATTCAATTGCCTTTTCCCATGATCCAAGCTTTGCATAGCAATCTCCTAATTTACCACATGCATAAATTTTCTCTTCATACCAACCCTCTTCTTGATTAAGAAATGTTTCATATAGTAAAACTGCATCATCATATTTTTGATTATCCATAGATTCATTCGCATAATAAAACAAATCTCTCGGACTCAATTCTTCCCCAGCTACTACAGCATCTTGAAAAATTTTCAAATTACGATTCGTTACTTTCTTTTCTTTTTTATGCGTAATCGCAACATTACTATTAAAAATCTCACCAAAAATAGCTAAATACTCATGCACCTTTCCAAACCATTGAAATTGTTTTTCACGCTTTACAAGTCGATATCTTCTTGTACAATATAAAGGTTTCCCGTTAGAATCCATTACAAGATGATATGGCATCGAAACGGCATCCACATTAGGATCTAATTCTCTTTTTAATAAGTTCAATGCCTCTTGCGCATCTTCTAATAACACATCATCAGCATCTAACCAGAATATATATTCTTGCGTTGCTTTCGAAAAAGAAAAATTTCTAGCTGCCGCAAAATCATTAATCCATGGAAAGTCATATATGTTAGAAGTATATTGAGCTACAATTTCTTTCGTCCGATCAATGGAACCTGTATCCACTATAATAATTTCATCAACAATTTTTTCTACTGCGTCTAAACATCGACCGATTGTATCTTCCTCATCTCGAACAATCATACATAAACTAATTGTAATTCCTTGCTTGGTCAACATAATCACCCTCTTCCAAATCATTCATATGTTATACATACAATAAACTTTCCACTTTTTTAACTTGCACAAGCAGTTTAAGATTTCTTTTCAATAATTCAAATGTCCGTGTCATTTTCTTCCGGTTTTGCATCTACTATATAATGAACGCTTTATGGAGGTGAATTTATGTCAAATAATAATTATTCAGATGGATTAAATCCCGATGAATCTTTATCAGCTAGTGCATTTGACCCTAATCTTGTAGGACCAACATTACCACCGATACCGCCGTTTACCCTTCCGACTGGGCCGACTGGGCCGACTGGACCGACTGGACCGACTGGACCGACTGGGCCAACTGCACCAACTGGGCCGACTGCACCAACTGGACCGACTGGACCAACTGGACCAACTGGACCAACTGGACCAACTGGGCCGACTGGGCCGACTGGTGCGACTGGTGCTACCGGCGCAACTGGGCCAACTGGTGCTACTGGTGCTACTGGTGCTACTGGACCGACTGGGCCAACTGGTGCTACTGGCGCGACTGGACCAACTGGTGCTACTGGTGCTACTGGGCCAACTGGGCCAACTGGACCTTCTGGGTTAGGACTGCCAGCAGGATTGTATGCCTTTAACTCAGCTGCAATTTCTGTAGCTCTTGGAATTAATGATCCAGTACCATTTAATACCGTTGGATCTCAATTTGGTACGGCAATTTCTCAAATGGATGCCGATACTTTCGTAATTAGTGAAACTGGTTTTTATAAAATTACGGTTATTGCTTATACAGCGGCAGTAAGTGTATTAGGAAGTCTTGCAATTCAAGTTAATGGGGTTACTGTGCCGGGAGCGGGCACAAGTTTAATTTCACTTGGAGCTCCTATCGTTATCCAAGCCATTACACAAATTACGACAACACCATCACTCGTTGAAGCAGTTGTTACAGGAATTGGATTATCACTAGCTCTTGGTACAAGTGCATCAATTATTATTGAGAAAATTGCTTAATTTTGTACTTAGCAGTAAGACTGGTATTAGTCTTACTGCTTTTTCATTTGTAAATTCAATCATTAAATCTTTCTTTTCTACATAGTCATAATGTTGTATGACATTCCGCAGGAGGCACTTATATGGAAAATAAATCAGCTGTTCAGCTTTATCTTGAATTATTAAAGAAAACAATTTTATTTGAAATATGGTTAGAATACGAACCATACTTACCTGCTTCGTTACATATATCTAAAGAGCTATCATATGAACCAGTTACTGTTCCGCTTCCTTTATTTCTTAAGCAGTACGTAGAAAATCACAATTTAAAAATCGTTGACCCTAACGTTTCAAAAAGTGAGCGGCAAGGCGGCAAAGATTGGCCAAGAGCAGCACATAGTATGATTGGCCGAAAACGTATGAATCAATTACACGAAGCTATGGAAACTGTTGTCCGTGAAAATATAGAAGGTGATTTTATTGAAACTGGTGTATGGCGCGGAGGATCATGCATTTTTATGAATGGTTTTTTACAAGCAAACAACATTACGGATCGTACTGTGTGGGTTGCCGATTCGTTTGAAGGTCTACCAGCACCTAACTTAGAACAATACCCGAAAGATTACGGTGATTACTTGCACACATTCGATTACTTACGGGTTTCTTTAGAAACAGTGCAAGAGAACTTTAGAAAATATGATTTATTAAATGATCAGGTGAAATTTTTAAAGGGTTGGTTTAAAGATACATTACCTTCAGCACCGGTAGAAAAAATTGCAATTGCTCGCCTTGATGGTGATATGTATGAATCAACGATGGATAGTCTTGTAAACTTATACGATAAAGTGTCAACAGGTGGCTTTATTATTATTGATGACTACGGATTAGTAACATGCGCAGAAGCTGTAACAGATTTCAGAAATGAAAGAAACTTACAAGCTCCTATTACTAAAATTGATGATTTCGGTATTTATTGGCGGAAAGAATAGAATACAAGTTTATTTTTTTGAGAGGAACTTTACACTACTTATTCATAAGAACCAATCGTGTAAAGTTCCCCTCACTATAACTGATGAACTTATATACAATAGAAATCCCCTACTTTACTATAAGGACGGAGTGAATGTATGAACGAAAATAAGAGAAAATCCACATTAATTCCACCTCCAGAACTCGTTCAATATGTAGGTGGTGACTTTGAAGAAGTTGGAAAAGAGTTTATGCAGTATTTTATTGAAATTGGCAATGTAAAACCAAATGAAACAGTGTTAGATATAGGTTGCGGTATCGGCCGGATGGCGGTTCCATTAATGGATTATTTAAACGATGATGGTACTTATTATGGATTTGACTTATTCACTAAGGGAATTACATGGTGCAAAAATAACATTTCAACACGCCGTAACAATTTCCATTTTGAACATGTCGATATATATAATCAATTCTATAATCCTGATGGAAAAGAAGATGCTTCCCAATACAAGTTTCCATATGAAGATGAATCATTTGATTTTATTTTTTTAACGTCTATATTTACCCACCTCCTTCCGAAAGAATTGGAACATTACTTAAGTGAAATTTCTCGAGTTTTAAAAAAGGATGGGAGATGTTTCATTACTTTCTTTTTAATTAACCCTGAATCTTCCTATTTTTTAAATGCAGGTCTAAGTACGTTAGGTTTTTATCATCAAATTGACAATTGTTATGTTCTAAATAAAGAAATCCCGAATTTCGCAGTTGCCTATCTTGAGAAAGATATTCTTACCCTATTAAATAAGTATGGACTAGAAATGCAGACTCCTCCCCATTATGGCTCATGGTGTGGCAGAACTGAGCATACAAGTTATCAAGATATTATTCTTACACAAAAAATTTCTGAAAGGTAGTTGTATATGAATAATATAAAAAATCTGCCGCTCGTTTCCATCCTTATTCCCACCTATAATCGACCACATTATTTTAAAATTGCTCTAGAAAGTGCATTAGCACAAACGTATTCCAATATTGAAATCATTGTAGGAGACGATAGTACAAATAATGAAACAGAAAAATTAATATACCGACATTATTTACATAAGCATAAAAATATAACATACATTCGAAATGCCACTACTCTAGGGCAATTTCATAACGCCCTTATGCTCTTAAAGCAATCAAATGGAGAGTACATAAATTTCTTAATGGACGATGATATATTTTATAATAATAAAATCGAAAAAATGATGTTTTATTTCCAACAAGATTTAAATCAAGACATTGCACTTATCACCTCCTATCGCACTTGGATTGATGATAATGGAGATATAATTGAACAACATCCCTCCATGAAAAAATTATATGATGAAGATACTCTACTAAACGGGGAAGATTTTGGAAACCATATGCTTATACTGGGACAAAACATTATTGGTGAACCTACGACTGTACTCTTTCGAAAACATCTATTAGCAGAACCTTTCGGCACTTTAAATGGTAGAAAATATGGTTGTAGTGTTGATATGGCCTCTTGGATCAGTTTACTGTCAAAAGGTGATGCGATGTATATAACTGAGCCCTTAAGTTCATTCCGCCTTCACACGGGGCAGCAAGTACATCACAAATTCCTTGAAGGTTGTGAAGATTTTTCACATCTCGTTTTAACCTCCAAAAAATATGGTTTCTTACAAGATAGCACCCATTATAAATCGAGTCTGTTAAAAGCTTGCGAATGGCACGATGATGCCGTGAATTTTTATCAGTTATTCCCAAACCTCATTCCAACTTCCGATACACATGCCCGTCTCTCCCATTGTTTAAATATCATTACAAAAGAACTCCATGCCATATAGTCCATCACACGGTAGGCACTACTCCTTCCGTGTGATGTATGACTTCCCACAAATAGTGGAATAAATGTATGCATAGTCTGCTTGTATATTATTTTTATCATGACATGATCCATATACTTACTAGGCGATAGAAAGGAATACACACATTGAAAGATCCAAATTCTCAATATCAAATAGACTACGTATTACTATTCATTTTATTTGCCATTGGGATTGTTAGTTGTTTTGCAATTGCAAGTGCACAAGCCTCTTTACCACCATTTTTGCAACATGTAAATTTTGTATTAAAGCAAATCCAGTGGTACTTCATTGGATTCATAGCCATTGGTATAATTATGATTATTGATTTCGATCGTTATCAAAAAATTGCTTGGTATTTATATAGCTTTGCATTGGTACTACTTATTGGACTAGAATTTCAAGTACCAGGTGCCGTTACAATTAAAGGTGCGACCGCTTGGTACAGGCTCCCAGGCATCGGAAATTTCCAGCCTTCCGAAATTATGAAATTGTTTTTAATTATCGTCATCGGACGAATTATAGCTAATCATAATGAGAAATATTTTTACCGAACAATACACGACGATTTTCTATTACTCGGAAAAATATGCGCAACAAGTTTGCCGCCACTACTACTGATTGCAAAGGAACCTGATTTAGGAAACACAATGGTAATTTCAGCTATGCTCGCAGCAATGATATTAGTTTCTGGTATACGTTGGCGTTTTATTTTCGGGTTAGTTTCTGGTATCTTTGTATCTGGCTTTACATTAACGTATATTTTTTTCACTCATACAAAATTCTTTAAAGCACACATTTTACAAGAATATCAACTAAATCGCTTCTACGGCTGGTTAGCGCCATACAAATATGATGCGCAAGGCTATCAATTAAGACAAGCTTTCTTAGCTACCGGATCAGGAGAAATGCAAGGAAAAGGTTGGGAAAATGGACAAGTATACTTTCCAGAACCACATACAGATTTTATTTTCACGAATGTCGCTGAGCAATTCGGATTTTTAGGCGCAAGCGTCATTATTGCACTTTTTTTCCTACTTATTTTCCGCATGATTCATATCGCTATAGAGAGTAATGACCCTTTCGGTAGTTACATCTGCGCTGGTACAATCGGAATGTTTACTTTTCAAGTATTTCAAAATATCGGGATGACAATCGGATTACTACCTATTACAGGCATCACACTACCCCTTATGAGCTACGGAGGAAGCTCCTTACTCACATACATGATAGCGATTGGATTTGTTTTAAACGTCCGCTCAAGAACGAAAATCTTTATGTTCAACTGAAGCACAAAAACGGTATATTTTTATCTCTATCCTTTTTTAGATATACTAATGAAAAATATGATGGAGGTTTACATATGAAATATGACATTATAGGGGATATTCATGGATGCTTCCAAGAGTTTCAAGATTTAACCAAAAAACTCGGATATAACTGGAATAGTGACTTGCCGATTCACCCTGATCAACGCAAGCTTGCTTTTGTTGGCGATATCACAGATCGTGGTCCTCATTCATTACGTATGATTGAAATTGTATGGGAACTTGTCATAAATAAAAAAGTAGCGTATTACGCTCCGGGAAATCACTGCAATAAACTATACCGATTTTTCCTTGGACGTAATGTGACAATCGCTCATGGACTCGAAACAACTGTTGCCGAATATGAAGCACTGCCTTCTCATCAACAAAACATGATAAAAGAAAAATTCATCACACTTTACGAGCACTCCCCTTTATATCATGTACTCGATGAAAAAAGGTTAATTGTGTGTCACGCCGGCATTCGGCAAGATTACATAGGAAGACAAGATAAAAAAGTACAAACCTTTGTATTATACGGCGATATTACAGGAGAAAAACATGCTGACGGCTCTCCTGTCCGTCGCGACTGGGCAAAGGAGTATAAAGGAACAGCTTGGGTTGTATATGGACATACACCCGTAAAAGAACCCCGCTTTGTAAATCATACAGTCAATATTGACACTGGCGCTGTATTTGGTGGGAAATTAACTGGACTACGTTATCCTGAAATGGAGACTGTTTCCGTTCCTTCCTCCCTGCCTTTTGTCCCTGAGAAATTCCGCCCAATTTCATAACTTACGAGGGATGCCAGATCATTTAGGTCGCTCTCATATAAAAACTGCTTAAAGCAATGAAAAAAAGATGCAATAAAGTGCATCTTTTTTTCATTACACGGCATATACTGTCGCAGGAGGTGACAGAATGAAGAAAAAATCTTCTAAACAAAAAAGAAAATGCCCGCCTTTTTATCTGCCCATGTACGGAATTAACAACTGGTGCAGCATTCGAGCTGCCGCTTTAGAAGAACTGGAAGGACAAGAGGCTTCCCCAAAAATCAAAGCTCGACCCAAATATGTCTCTTTAGAAAATGCTGTAATGAGCCGCATAATTGATAATCGAAAAACAAAAAGGCAGCAAAAAGATAAACCTCTCTCTACTCATACTGAACAGATTGTGCCTTCTGAGCAAGTAGAGAAGAATACGGAAGAAAACAGCCCTGTAGCGATAAATAAAAAAGCGGAAGCAGAAATTCCAGCTGCTATTATAAATCAAGTAAAAAAAATTAAAGAAGCATTAGCACCATCAGGCAATATACAAACAGAAAAGACTATCATAATTCAAACCCCTACACCTGAAAATACAAAAGTAAAAAAAGGGGGGAGGTATGCACATGCAGAGGGTCTTCACTCTAATGCAGAGGGTACGGCTTCACATGCAGAAGGACTTCTGACACATGCAAAAGGTTCTTTCTCTCATGCAGAAGGATCAAAAACGAAAGCAACTGGACATAGTTCCCATAGTGAAGGAAGTGAAACGACAGCAGGTGGCGCTTATTCTCATGCGGAAGGTAAACATACAATCGCTTTAGGCGAAGCAGCACATGCAGAAGGAACCGCGACTATCGCTAACGGATTTTCTTCTCATGCGGAAGGTAATCATACATCAACAGCTCATTTTGCAGGTAGCCATATTATGGGGCGCTTCGGCACAGCAGATGAATCTTATTCTTGGTTTATTGCAAACGGCACAAATGAAACCGATCATAATATCGGTGCAAAGTGGCTTGCTCATAATGGAGAAATGTACATTGATGGCGCTTCTTACAATGCAAGCGGAACTGATTTTGCACAAATGTTTGAAACAGTAGACAATACTTTTATTGATGTAGGTTATTTCGTTACATTTAGTAGCGAAGAAAAAATTCGAATCGCTACTTCAAACGATTCATTCATCTTAGGAATATCTAGCGCCACCCCCGCTCTTATAGGAAATAGCGGCGCTTTAAGTTGGCAAAAACGCTATAAAACAGATAGCTTTGGAAAACGTCAATATGTACGTACGGAATCGCAAGACATACAACCTCTTTTAAATACAGAATGGGATCCAGCTTGCAAATATATAGCAAGAAAAGATCGTACCGAGTGGCTTCCTGTCGGATTAATCGGACAAATGTTAGTACGTGATGACGGCACTTGCGAAACGCATGGATATTGTCGTCCAAATAACGATGGCATTGCTACAAAATCTGAAAGTGGCTTTTTCGTTATAAAGCGCACGGGCGACAATCAAATTTTAATATTATTCCGCTAAGAAAAAAGGGAACAAAATTCTTCGTTACATAAGAATTTTGTTCCCTTTTTAAGTATGCGTTACTACCGCTTGCATATCGCTTGGAATCGGTGTAGTGAAAGACATTTCTTTCTCTAAAATAGGATGATAAAACGTCAGGGATGTACTGTGAAGCGCTTGTCGTTTCATTTCATCTCTTTTTCCACCATATAAATTATCACCAAGTAGCGGATGTCCTATGTGCGCCATATGTACACGAATTTGATGCGTTCTCCCTGTATCGAGCTCAAGTGATACATGCGTCTTATGATTGGCGCTATCGATCACTCTAAAATGAGTAACGGCTCTTTGCCCCTCCTCACAAACGGTTCGCTCAATAATGCTATCCGATTTTCGTCCAATCGGTGCGTCAATCGTTCCTTCTCTTTCTACCATCTCACCGTGAACGATCGCTTCATACGTTCTTTTCACAGCTTTTTGTTGATGCTGTTTCGATAAAAGATGATGTACGAAACGATTTTTTGCAATAAGCATAAGCCCTGAAGTATCACGGTCTAACCTCGTTACGATGTGCACCGTACTTGCAAGATGTTGCTTATCATAATGAGATAAAAGCGCATTTGCAACACTTCCGGCCGGGTGTTCTCTAGACGGAATCGTTGACATGTTCGCCTCTTTGTTTATGACAAGAACTGCATCATCTTCGTATACAATACATAAAGGGATATCTTCTGCAATCATCCCTTCACTTCTTTCCTCCACCGGAAAAAAGACACGTAATTCTTCACCAGCTTGCAACTGATGGCGAACGCTCGCATGTTGACCATTTACTTCAATTGCTCCGCCGTGAAACTTTATATCCGTTAATGCGGCTTTGGAGATCCCTTTTGTTTTTAAAAATTCTCTAACCAAAGTTCCTTCCTCAGCCGAGTCTATATCCCATTTCAATGTAAATCTGTTCAAATATATAAACCCTTTCTATTTATCTGCAACAAACGAGTCACGAACTCGTTTCCAGAACGGAAATGGACGGAAACGAACAAACCGTACTTTCTCGTTTGCCACGCGATACTGAATTGATTTCACATCTTGATGAACCATCGTTAAATGGTCCACCGTAATTTGTAAGTTCATTCCTGCAGTCGGCTTCAGCACGCATGTATGATGTTTCGGCAATACGAGCGGCGAACCTACCGTACGAAACACACGGTTATTAATAGATGCCATTTCTGCAATTTGAATCGCTTCAATAGAAGGGTGAATAATTGCTCCGCCAAGCGCCTTATTATACGCAGTACTTCCCGAAGGAGTAGAAATACAAAGGCCATCCCCGCGGAACGTTTCAAAGTACTCTCCGCGTATTTCCACTTCTGTTACTAATGTACCTTCTGCACTTTTCACAGTCGCTTCATTCATCGCTAAATACTGTGACTCTTTGCTCCCATTCACATAGCGAATAATCACTTCTAAAAGCGGATATTCCACCACTTGGAATGGTGTTTTAGCAATTGCAATTACTAATTTCTCTACTTCTGTCGGTAACCAATCTGCATAGAAACCTAAATGCCCTGTATGTACACCAACAAATGCTGTTTCATCCAATCGATTATAATAACGATGAAATGCATATAAAAGCGTTCCATCTCCCCCAACAGAAATTACAATATCGGGTTCCTGTTCATCCATTATAAATCCAAAATCTAGCAAGTATTCTTTCATCGTGCTTGCCAGTGCATCTGATGATTGATCTCCCTTTGACATAATTGTAAATTTCATCGCCCAACACCCTTTAGTTTATGATTCGGAATCTTTCGTTTCTTGCTTTCTTGAAAAAGCTTTTTGCGCTTCTTGAATTTCAAGACGGATAGAAGACATTTCTTCATCTAATAAAAATGCTGCTTCCGCTGCACGTTGCAAGCGTATTTTAATATCTTCAGGAAAACGTCCACTATATTTATAATTTAAAGAATGCTCAATTGTTGCCCAAAAGTTCATTGCTAGCGTACGTATTTGGATTTCTACCAATACTTTTTGTTCACCCTGAATCGTTTGAACTGGGTAACTAATGACAACGTGATAAGAACGATAACCGCTATCTTTCTTCTGCGTGACGTAATCACGTTCTTCCACAATTTCAAAGTCATTTCGTTTTCGAAGATATTCTACAACAGGCTTAATCTCATCAACAAATTGACACATCATTCGAAGGCCCGCGATATCTTGCATATCTTCTCGTAACCGGTCTAACGGTACATTTCTCTTCTCCGCTTTATCAATAATACTTGCAACCGACTTTACCCTTCCTGTTACAAACTCAATTGGAGAATGCTCTGTTAACATTGCAAATTGAGTACGCATTCCTTTTAGTTTCACTTTCAGCTCTGCCACCGCTTGGTGGTAAGGTGCTAAAAATTCTTCCCAATTTCGATTCATTTCAACCACCACCAAAATCAATCCATTTGCTTATAGAAATACTTTTTCTACAGCAGTTACTAGTTCTTCTCCGTAATTTGCATTACCTTCAATATTTTCAACTAAATATTCTACTTCTTCTTTTAACCCTTCTAATTCCATTTCAATGTCATTCACGCGAACGAACATAACCACGTCGTTATTCATCGCTTCATGCATTGCTTCCCAGCATGTGTGTGGAATGCTTACATAAATGAAAGATGATTCGTTTTCTAAGATATATAAAAATGATAAATTATCTGAGTCTACAAGTACGTGATTACGCGCACTTAACTCCTTTACCGCTATTTCACTATTTTCCGCACAAAAAATAAGAGCATTCTCTCTCTTTTCTACGCTCTTAACTTGGATTTTATTTTGCATGCTCTAACTCCTCCATCTCAACTTCCTGTCTTACTTAACAGTATTATTGTATCATAACATGGACGCAAACAAATAAAACATTGAACCAAATTTGCGAAAAAGCGATAATGTGTAAAGAATTATTTTTCAAAAGGAGCGCGCATACAATGACACAAGAAATTGAAATTGAATTTAAAAATATTGTTACAGAAGAAGAATTCAATACATTATGTAAATCATTCTCTATTGAAGGATTTATGAAACAGGTGAATCACTACTTTGAAACACCCAACTTCTCATTAAAAGAAGCTGGCTCTGCACTTCGTATTCGTCATAAAGGAGAAACTTATACATTAACATTGAAACAACCTGCAGAAGTCGGCTTGTTGGAAACGCATCAAGTTATAACAGCAGATGAAGCAAGATTGATGATGGAAACAAATACAATTATTCAAGGCGCTGTAGTAGATCAACTACACAAATTACAAATTCCTGTTTCTGCTTTAACTTATATGGGTAGTTTAACAACTGAAAGAGCCGAAACACTATTTGAAGGCGGAACGCTTGTCTTTGATCATAGTTTCTATTACAATCACGATGATTATGAAATTGAATTTGAAGTGCAAGATGAAGAAGCAGGCAAAGCTGCATTTATTCATTTGTTAAAGCAACACGACATACCAATCCGTCATACAAATAATAAAGTAAAACGCTTTTTCCTTGCCAAACAAAACAAAGCACGCTAAAGTGAAAATTCCACTAGTGAATACGTTCTACTAGTGGATACATCTCACTTTTTGAAAAAGAAAAGATTCTTTTACATCTGTAGAATAAGCAAAGAACGTTATGAAGGCTGTTTATTTGCCCTCCCTAACATTCCATTGCTACAATAGATATACATTTCATGGAAAAAGGAGTTTAAAAGGATGAGCAAGCAACCGATGACACCATTTGAAGCAATTGGCGGTGAACAATGCATTGCAATATTAGTAGACACATTTTATTCCTATGTCAGTAAACACCCTGACCTATCTCCCATCTTCCCGGATGATTTAACAGAAACAGCTAGGAAGCAGAAGCAATTTTTAACACAATATTTAGGTGGTCCTAATTTGTACACTGAAGAACATGGTCATCCTATGTTAAGAGCACGCCATCTCCCGTTTGAGATTACTCCAAAACGAGCAGAGTCTTGGCTATCGTGCATGGAGCAAGCAATGGATGATACAGGAGTGCACGGTCATATAAGAGAGTTCGTTTTTGAACGTTTAGCATTAACTGCTCAGCATATGGTTAATACTCCAGACGAAACAGGTGAAATATAATGGATAAACAGGAAGCAAAGCATATCAATATGCCATCTCCTTCCGCATGTGAGCATAAGTCTGTAGAAGCATATTTATTTATTGATCCACTTTGTAAAGATTGCTGGGAAATTGAGCCCTTTATTATTAAACTATGGCTTGAATATGGGAAATACTTCTCTATTCGTCATATCGTAACAGGAAAAGTGGACGGAACGAACGCTTCCTCACACAAATGGAATAAACCTGCTAATATTCGATTTGTGTGGGAAAAGACAACAAGTTTACAAGGTTTTTCATGTGATGGAAAGGTACATATGCAAGAGGCATCGTCAACACCATATTTAGTTTCGATGGCAATTAAGGCAGCGGAGTTGCAAGGCCGAAAAGCAGGTTCGAAGTTTTTGCGAAAACTCCAAGAATACATTTTCCTTGAAAATGTATCAAATCCTAACTGCGAATTATTACTTGCATGCGCAAAAGATAGCGATATTGATGTAGAAGAATTTAAAAAAGACCTATATTCAGCTAGCGCAAAAAAAGCTTTCCAATGTGACTTGAAATTTACAAATGAGATGCATATTACAGAAATACCTTCTCTCGTATTTTTTCATGCAAATTCAGATGAAGAAGGTATTAAAATCGCTGGAACGTATTCCTATGACGTATACGTACAATTATTAAAAGAACTTGTAAAATGTGAAATTGAGCCAGAACCATTACCATCTTTAGAGGTATTACTAGAAGCAACGCAATTTATATCTTCAAAAGAAGTAGCATTTATATATGACTGCTCGAAGCAAGAAATTGAGCGTGAACTAAAAAAATTACAACTGAAACGAAAAGTACAAATGATTGATGTAAAATGTGAGCGTTATTGGAAATGGATAGCAAAAGAAAAAGACCTGGTGTAAACACCAGGTCTTTTTCTTTACGGCTTATAAAAATATTAAAGGGGATGGGAGAAATTTTCACGTTCAAACAAAGGGGTATATGTTTGTATGTGAATTCGTTCACGCTTATTATATTACAAGATTCGACGTCAGATGACAACCCCTTTTGTCGAATTTCACACTTTTGTCACATTCTAAACGTTTTCATTTTTGAATAAGCTATAAAAAAGCTATTTTGGAGGTGTTCTGTATGAAAAAAACGTATATTTTACTTATCATTCTAGCTATCATTGTTTCTTTTTTCTTGTACATCCTCTCTCTACTACAAGCTTTTCCTAAAATGATTGCCTTCCCTCTTTTATTTGGAGTCATTGTCATCGCTCTCTCTTATTTCAACCATAAGAAACGATTTAAAGGGTTTTAATGGACTGTAAAACTGCCTTCTAATTTAGAAAAAAGAAGACAATTCACTTTATTTTCTCGACAAATATCGACAAAATGACATTAAGAAAAAGACGAGGCAAATTCCTCGTCTTTTCTATTACTTCTCTTCAAATAATAATGCTTCTAATTCATTTAATTTCTCTTCAAATACTTGCAATGCTTCTTTTACTGGTTCTGGAGATGCCATATCTACTCCAGCTTTCTTCAGCACTTCAATTGGATAATCTGAGCTTCCTGCTTTTAAGAACTCATTAATGTAACGTTCTACTGCTGGTTGCCCTTCTTCTAAAATTTGTTTAGATAGAGCCGTTGCTGCACTAAATCCTGTTGCGTATTGGTATACGTAATAGTTGTAGTAGAAGTGCGGAATACGAGACCACTCTAAACCAATTTCTTCATCAATTACTAAAGCATCACCGAAATATTTCTTATTTAAATCATAGTAGATCTCCGTTAACATGTCTGGCGTTACCGCATGTCCCTCTTGTACTTTCTTATGAATAATATGCTCAAACTCTGCGAACATCGTTTGACGGAATACAGTACCACGGAATCCTTCTAAATAATGATTTAATAAGTATAGACGCTCTTTCTTATCTTCTGTCGTTTTTAATAAATAATCGTTTAGAAGCGCTTCATTACAAGTTGATGCTACTTCCGCAACGAAGATTGAATAGTCACCGTATACGTGCGGCTGCGTTTTTCTTGTGTAGTAACTATGGACAGAATGGCCAAATTCATGAGCAAGTGTAAATAAATTATTTACATTATCATGCCAGTTCATTAAAATATAAGGATTTGTTCCATATGCACCAGATGAATATGCTCCGCTTCGTTTTCCTTTATTCTCATACACATCTACCCAGCGATTTTCATATGCTTCTTTCAAAATATCAACATACTCATCACCAAGTACATGTAAAGACTTTAATAACATGTCTTGCGCTTCTTCATACTTCACATTCATTTTCACTTCTGGTACAAGTGGTGTATATAAATCATACATATGAAGCTCATCAAGCCCTAGTGCACGCTTACGAATATCAATGTAACGATGTAGCAAGTGTAAATTATCATTTACAGATTCAACGAGTTGATCGTACACCGCTTCAGGAATATTATTATTACTTAATGCTGCTTGACGTGCAGAGTCATATTTACGAACGCGTGCATTAAAATTATTACGCTTTACAGCTCCGCTTAACGTACTTGCAAATGTGTTCTTATATTTTCCGTACGTTTCATATACAGCTTTGAACGCATCTTCGCGCACACGACGATCATCACTTTCTAAAAACTGAATGTAACGACCATGTGTGATTTCTACTTCTTCTCCATCCTCACCTTTAATAGATGGAAATTTCAAATCCGCATTATTCAACATGCCAAATGTATTACTTGACGCACTCATTACTTCAGATGCTTCTGCTAATAAAGCCTCTTCCGCTTCAGATAATACGTGCGGACGTTGGCGCGTAATTTCTTCTAATGCATGTTCATATACACTTAAGTCTCTATTTTCTTTCAAGAATGTTTGCAGTGTATCTTCTGAAATCGATAAAATTTCAGGCACAATATATGCTGTGCTACTAGATACTTGTGAATATAAATTTGTCGCGCGGTCATTTAACGCTTGATACACAGAGTTTGTTGTATCTTGATCGTAACGCATATGTGCATATGTATATAGCTTACCTAATCGCATTGAAATTTCATCTTCATATTGCAATGCTTCAAGTAAATTGTTCGCAGAGTCACCAAGTTTCCCTTTAAATTCAGTTAACTTCGGTAATAACTCTTTAATAGCTTGGAATTCTTGTTCCCATTCTGCATCTGTTTGGAAAATATCTTCTAATCGCCACGTACTTGATTCTTCAATCTCGTTACGATCTGGTAATGTTTTTGCTGTGTTTTGTTCAGACATCCTTTAAGCCCTCCTTTAAATATCTCTACTTACATACAATTCGATTTTTCTTATGTAATTCCTTCACGATCAGTCTTTATTATATCCCCTTTTCCTTCTCTCATGTTGTACTTTTCCTCAAATAAAGATAAGGCATACGCTAAGCAAACTTCATCATATTTCATAACTTCTTCCTCTGTTTTCAGCATAACTATCCTCCTTTTTTTTTGGTACTTATATGTCCCTACTTTCTGCAATACACCTACATAGCATAAAAATGTCATATATTCAGTAACTGCTACTTTCCATATATGCTGTGCAAAGTACGGGAGCATACGCCTTTTCGTATACTTTTTTATATAACTACACACGTATGGAAGGGAAATATACTCCCCTACCGCAAGCTCACCTATACACTTCATATATAAAAAAGCTTGCCATATAAATGGATTTGTTTGAAAAGCAAATGAGGACGGAAGCGGCACACCAATTTCAGAAGGGAAATTTGCTGGGGTATATTTACATTGATACAAGAGGCGTAATAGTGACTTATGATTATAATTCCAAATAGGCAAAGCATTTTTTCGAAAATAGTCCTTTCGCTTCTTCCATTCTCGTTCTAATATCTCCTTTTGAAAAGGAACAGAAGAAAAGAGCATTTCAAAAGTAGTCGTTTCAGTTGGTAAATATATAATATGTGAGAAAGAGACGCTTGTAGAAACTGAAGTCATAAACGTGCATTTCATAAATGATTTTTGTTTCGAACAGAAGAAAATAAGAAGTGGTTGAGGGTAAGATTGTAAGGAGAAAGCCATAAGGGAGGAGAATTTCATCCAATAGACAGAGTGCTTTTTCAATTGATTTCCACCGATAATCCAAATGACCTGTATACCAGCTCGCCAATACGAATAGGTTCGTTTGTACAGCTGTTCTATAGAGAGATTCGCGCACTGGTATTCAATCGCAGCCTTTCTCCCTGCTCTCTCTATAAGAATATCCGGACGTTGCTGAATCTCTGGTAAATAATGCTCTATATCTACATGAAAGTTTTGACGTTTGAACCATCTATATAACAATTCTTTACCGTGCCTATGATACATAGATTCTGCTTCATAAAAGGCTAAACATGAATCTTCTTTCTTATGAGCAAAATGCCACTTTTTTTGTTTTCCTAATCTCATTAGTACTTTCTTCCCACAAGCTATACAATAGAAACTTTCCCTTTTCCGCATACGGTGCAAAAGCTCTTCATCATGATGATAGAGTAGATTAATTTTTTCTCCGTTTTCTCTTTTAGCAATAAACATCGTAATCACATCCTTTCAGCTCCTTATATTCTACAATTTATTACAAATTCCTTTAAAAAAGAGATGTCCCAATTTCGGACATCTCTTTTTATAATAATGGCGATAATAGCCGATACGTTGATTCAACAATTCGTCTATGCAGACGCCTTTTATGAAAACGATCGACGTGAATTTCACTGGATTCTTCTAAATCGTCTTTAAAATCTTGAACAAGCTTTCGAATGCTATCTGTATCATATAAAAAGGCATTTACTTCAAAGTTCAAATGAAAACTTCTCATATCCATATTAGCTGTCCCAATTGAAGCTAAATCAGAATCAACAATGACAACTTTACTATGGAGAAAACCTTTTTCGTATTCATAGATCTTTACCCCTGCATCTAAAAGCTCTGGGAAGTACGATCTTGATGCATAAAAGACAGTGCGCTTATCAGGCTTACTCGGCATTAACAAACGAACATCAATACCAGCAAGTGCCGCTACTTTTAATGCGGACAAAATATCATCATCCGGGATGAAATACGGCGTTGCAATCCAAATGGATTTCCGCGCAGAAGCAATCATAGCAAAATATAAATGTTTAATTGTTTCCCATTTATTATCCGGCCCACCTGCAACGAGCTGCACGCCTCCCCAATGCTCCCCCTCAACTGCTTTCGCTTGTAAATATTCAGGGGCTAGCACCGCCTCACCAGTCATATAAAACCAATCTTGAAGGAAAATAAGTTGCAAACTTTGCACAGCTTCACCACGCAAATATAAATGTGTGTCTCGCCAAAAGCCGAAGTACTTATCCTTCCCTAAATATTCATCACCAATATTTAATCCACCTACGAATCCTTCGTTTCCATCAATAATAACGATTTTTCGGTGGTTTCGATAATTAATCTTATCGTTTAAAATCGGAAAGCGCACAGGGAAGAACGGAATCATTTCGACACCCGCGTCGTTTAATTCTTCAATATATGATTTTGATAATTTAAAACTTCCAACCGCATCATATAAAAAACGAACGACTACGCCCTCTTTTGATTTTTGTATTAAAATATCTTTAATTTCTGTTCCAAGCTTATCATCACGCACAATGTAATATTCCATATGAATGTGATGTTTCGCTCGTTTTAATCCATCTAAAATGGCCTGAAACGTTTCATCTCCATTTGTTAATGTTCTCGTTTCAGTTTGAAATGAAATATTTAAAGCGCCTAAGCGATCCGCTAAACGAAATAACAGCTCTTGATGCTTATGATTGCGCAAAATCCGTTCTTCGTAATCTTCATGCCCCTTATATTGTAAAAACGCTTGTTCATCGAGCAAAGCCTTCTTTTGGAACATTCTCTTCCTCCGAAAGTTCTGTCCGAATAATAAATAAGCGAAGAATCCAAATACCGGAAAAATCCCTAACACAATGAGCCATGTAAGTGTTTTTGACGGATGACGGTTCTCTAAGAAAATAACGCAGCCAATTAAAAATGCAGATACCGTAAATAAAATACTAATAATACCTAAAATCGAAACATCTTTTATCCCAATTACATCCGAATAAAATGCTACATCAATAAACATACGTAATGACACAAATAATGCAAACAATAGTAATACAAAGAAAATCAACTTTAACGTATTTTTCATCTCTTACCTCCTTACTAAGAAAGCTTTCCTATTCTTCATATAAAAAGCCGATTTCATACTACAGAAATCGGCCTACGTTTTAGCAGGAAAATTATTGCGAATTGTTTCAAGCGCATGCTCTTTCACAATTTGTTTCCCATACTCACTTACACGATGAATTGTTAAAGTGGATTCTTCCCCGTATTCTAAAACAATGCTTAAAATACGATCAATTTCTTCTTCATCATGTAGCACTTCATCGAATTCCACATATACATAATAGCGGTCCTCAAATGAATACAGCTCATCTTTTATATCTTCAAAGATAAGACGGTGGCTTAATGAAATGACATCTTCAAAATCATTAAACTTAATTAAAAAACCAAACGTACCATCTTCGTTAAAGTTTGTACCTGCTTGTTCCTCTACCTCTTCCACTAATTCTTGCTGGAATAATGATTCAATACCTTCATCTAGAGGAATGTCTATAATTTTATCTACACCTATTGGTAGTTCTAACTTTTGTCCATCCTTTGAAAGTTCTGCTTTCGTTACAAGTACTTCAATCCCTTTATCGACTGCTTGCACTTGAATCCATAACGGCCCATCAATAAAGAAATCGTCATGATCACGAGCTTCGTCCATCATTTCCCAAAAGAGCTCTTCGCTTCTTTCGCGGTCATACCAAATTTCCTCACGATTAAAGCCTCTGTCCTCTATATCAATGTACGTAATAAAAAATTTCATCGTATGATCATTAATTCTTTCAATATCCAAAATACAACTCTCCCTTCCTGCTTAGAATTGTTATGAAGGGATTCCCCACTCATATGACAAATCAATAGATTCTTGTACTCTCATTTTATGATAAGATTCTCCAGAATGGAAATAAAATCGATTTATTTTACAAAAATAGTTATATACCTATCTTCATTCGATGTTATACACAAATATATCATTATGGCGATTTCTCACTTATAAAAAATTTGGACATACATTTCCATCTTCCCCCGTACACTGTAATAAAGTGAAACTTTTATTAGAGAAAATCCTTTAGTCTCTTTTTTCACCGCATACATATAGTTCGCTTATTAAAACATCATAAATGGAGGCAGACGAATGGACTTAGAGTTTTTAACATCTGTACTAATGATTGTCGGTATCGATGTTGTATTAGGTGGTGACAACGCAATTGTTATCGCACTAGCTAGCCGAAATTTACCTGAATCGAAACGAAATAAAGCTATTTTGATCGGTACTCTTTTAGCAATCGTACTAAGAATTATCCTTACTATACTAGCTGTCTATTTGCTCGACATTCCATTTCTGCAACTTATCGGGGGCATTTTACTTACATTAATTGCAGTAAATTTACTAACTGATAATAGCAACGATCTTTCTTCTATTCAAGGAAAAACAACTTTATTTCAAGCTGTGCGTACAATTGTATTCGCGGACCTTGTTATGGGATTTGACAACGTTATCGCCATTGCAGGGGCAGCTCACGGAAGATTTTTACTCGTAATAATCGGTTTACTCATTTCTATCCCGATTATTATTTGGGGCAGCAAACTCATTTTAATACTTATGGAACGCTTTCCATTCCTCATTTATTGCGGGGCAGCAATTCTCGCTTATACAGCAGGGAAAATGGTCACACATGAAGACAGACTGGCAACCTTTTTTCATAACAACCCAAGTTTCACTGCAGGCATTCCTTACTTATTTATTTTTACCATCTTATGCATCGGCTTTATCGTTCAACGAGTTCGATTACGAAATGTGAAACATTAAAAAAAACCTTCTACTATATAATAGGTAGAAGGTTTTCATATTATTATAATTAATTTACAAGACGCTGTGCTTCACGTAATTGGAACGTTCTTACTGTACGTGGTAAGAAACGGCGGATTTCGTCTTCATTGTAACCTACTTGAAGGCGTTTCTCGTCAATCATAATTGGACGACGTAAAATCCCTGGATAGTCACGAATCATCTTATATAAATCTTGAAGTGGTAAAGACTCTAAGTTTACATTTAATTCTTGGAAAACTTTCGAACGAGTAGAAATAATCTCATCCGTTCCGCTCTCTGTCATACGTAAAATCTCTTTAATTTCCTCAATCGTTAACGGATCTGAGAAAATATTACGTTCTGTATAAGGAATATGATTTTCCTCTAGCCATAATTTCGCCTTTCTACAAGACGTACAGCTTGGAGAACTATATAATGTTACCATACAAAGCTCACTCTCCTTAAAGAGTACAAATTCTGTACTAATTACAGTTTAAATTTCTTAATTCAGCAATTTTTCGCGATACCTTGTCTTAAAACAAAGTGCAAAAATTGCTTTTCATGTAAGCAACAACTTTTAGTAAACAACAATTACTTTTAATAAGTAACTTCTATAATCATTATACAATAGATTTTGCAAGAAATATACAGTAAATTTCCTTCTAATTGAGAAAACTCTTCCGTGTATTCCACTGCTATGTAACATAATCGCACTTACTTCAGCTGTTCTTTAACAATAACCTTCAACCCTCTTAACACTTGCTTTTCATAGATTTTTCATATGATTTATAGTTATTTCCTCATAATCTTTTCTATGAAAAAGAGAACGTTTTCTTACCTTTTTTTGATAAATCAATTAAGAAATGTAAGACTATATAAGTGAGAATCAAAAGAACATTTGTTCTTATTTTAACAAACATTCTCATTCATGTCTATACGATTTCTAAAATATATTAAATATTTTTCTGACATTTCTTTCTTTTTTATCTTTTATCTCATACAATAAACATACAGACAGGCAAAGGGGGAATTTGCAAATGATTGCTTTTTTTATTGATTTTGTCACGGTTGCTGCCCTCATCATCGGAATAACAGCATTGATTGGTGTCATTACAAATAGCATTGGTGAAAAACTCTTTGGCGGAAAAGAAAAGATGAAGTTTGTTAATAAAAGTTTGGATGTACAATCCGGCTGGAACGAGGTTGGCGGGAAAGGTATTTATAAGAAACGTACGTATTAAAAAAAGCAGGTAATCACCTGCTTTTTTCTTATTTCTCTACTGACGCCCATTTAAAGCTTAAATCGCCGCCATATTTATGGTTGTACATATTTTTAATTGATTCTCTTTGTAAGTATGC
Organism: Bacillus sp. BD59S; assembly: GCF_007363175.1. Lineage (NCBI taxonomy): Bacteria > Bacillati > Bacillota > Bacilli > Caryophanales > Bacillaceae > Bacillus > Bacillus sp. BD59S. The sequence continues at coordinate 1,117,590 of NZ_CP034686.1, read as the reverse complement.
TCTACCACGTTGATATACTGGAACAATCGCAGCGTCATCAAGTAACATTTTTTCTGCTTCTAGTAAACTTTTCCAACGAGCATTTACATCGCTTCCATCTTTTTTCGCTTTCATGATGATCTCATCATATTTCGGATTAGAATATTTCATTTTATTTTGTGATCCATCCGTTACAAACATATCAAGGTATGTAATTGGATCTGGGAAGTCTGCACTCCATCCAGAGAATGACATGACGAAATCGCCCGCATCTTCCAATTTTAATTTTTGCGCGAATGGTTGTTGTTTAATTTTCACTGTTAAACCTGGTAAATTCTTTTCTAACTCACCTTTTAAATATTCCCCCGTTTTCTTCGATAATTCAACATCTTCGTTTAATAACTCTAATTCAATTTCATTTTTACCAAGCTCTTTTTTACCAGCTTCCCAATATTTCTTCGCTTCTTTCACGTTTGGTTTTACAATATCTCCATTTACAGCACGGAAGTCCTTTTTATCCGGTCCTTTAATGAAGTTATCAGGAATTAATCCTGTTGCTGGCTTAGAACCGTTATTTAATAATGTATCAACGAACGGTTTACGTTCAAAAGCAAGTGAAATTGCTTTACGAATATTTTTATTTGCTAACGCTGGATCTTTTTGATTTAAACGAAGGAAGAATACAGATGTATCTTCTACTGTTTGGAAATCTGGTTTTCCTTTATATTTATCGATGAACTCCGCTAATAACGTCGCTCGATCGACTGCGTTTGTTTCATATAAATTAATTGGTGTAGACGTATCTTTTACAATATTAAAGTTTACTTCCTCAATCTTCACTTCTTTATTGTCCCAATATGACGCGCTCTTTGTCATTTTAAAGCTACGTTCATGTTGCCAATCACTTAATGTAAATGGTCCGTTATAAAGTGTTGTATTCGCTTCCAAACCAAACTTCGTACCTTGCTCTTTCACGAACTTTTCATTCACAGGATAGAAGATTGGATATACCATTAAATCTACAAGATATGGAATGGAATTGTCTAATTCCACTTCTAATGTATAATCATCAATTGCTTTTACACCTAATTGATCTGGACTCATCTCTTTTTTATTGATTTTCTCAGCATTTTTTATATCATACATAATGTACGCTGATTTCGCAGCTGTATCTGGGTTAATTGCTCTTTGCCATGCGTATACAAAATCTTTCGCCGTCACAGGCTCACCATTTGACCATTTTGCGTCTTCACGTAATGTAAATGTATATTTTTTACCGTCTTCTGACTTTTTGAATTCCTTCGCTACACCTGGAACAAGCTTATCATCTTTTCCTAAACTGTATAAGCCTTCCATCGTATTAGTCATTACTCTTGAAGAAACTGCATCAGCTGATAACGCTGGATCCATCGTTGGAATTTCTTGCGTTTCAATTAAGTTAATAACTTGCTTAGTACCGCTTTTCCCGCTATCCCCTTTTGCGTTCGCTTGCGGTTCATCTTTTTGGTAGCTACATGCCCCTAACATCATGCTCATCGCTACTGTTGATACTACAAAAACTGGCATCTTTTTTTTCATATTTCCACCCTCCACAAAAATGTTAGCCCTTTCATTTTCAAACAAATAGAAATATATATATGTTCTAACAATTCATATTATACACACAAATATATTTTTTGTATATTTATATTTCTATTTTATTAAAATTTTCTGTTTAAAAATAAACCTTTGTAAACGTTTCATATTGCCGATTTCCCCTACTAAAGTGTTAGAAATAATAATTTTTATATTTTCTAAATTATTAGACAAAAATGAATTTTATATTCCATAATACTTTTTGCATAATTATCCTCCTCTTTTTATCATAAAATAGCACTTCCTTCATAATAAAGATATGTAGGTTAAAATGAGTGCAAAGGATAAGAAAGTATGTTACGATACACTTTGCTAAAAATAGATATCGATAAAGAGGGGACGGACATGGCAGCAATTCAGGCAAAAAACGGGCCTACTGAGAAATTAAGTTTATTCTTATTAACATGGCCTATTTTTCTAGAAGTTTTTCTATTTATGTTGATGGGGATCGCTGATACTTTCATGTTAAGTGCATTATCAGACGATGCTGTATCTGGGGTTGGTGCAGCGAATCAATATCTCCATATCGCTATTTTGGTACTAGAAGTCATCGGGAACGGCGCAGCTATCGTCGTATCTCAATACCTCGGTTCCAAACGTTTTATGGAAGCATCTAAAATATCAGCTTTAGCCGTCACATTAAATTTAGTGGTCGGACTCGTTATAAGCGCTGGTTTTCTTTTATTTTCAAAACATATGATGATGGCAATGAACTTACAAGGCGATGTACTTATGTATGCACAGAGCTATTTATCCATCGTCGGAGGAGCTATTTTCCTTCAAGCTATTATTAATTCATTAGCCGCAATTATCCGCGTACATGGCTTCACAAAGCAAGCGATGTTTATTTCACTTGGAATGAATATTATTCATATCGCTGGAAACTACGTACTCATTTTTGGGAAATTTGGTTTTCCGGAGCTTGGTGTACAAGGGGCTGCCATTTCTTCTGCTGTCAGCCGACTTATAGCGCTTATCGTTTTCTTCTGGTTACTGTACCGCGTTATGGAGTACCGTGTGAAATTACAATACTACTTCACCTTATCAAAAGAATATATCGGGAAAATTTTAAAAATCGGGATTCCATCTGCATTTGAGCAGGTTATGTATCAAGCTTGCCAAATTGTCTTCTTATACTATGCAACATACTTAGGAACGGAATCATTAGCGGCGAGACAATACGCTACAAACATTTCTATGTTCACTTATTTATTCGCGATTGCGATCGGTATGGGAACAGCCATTATTATCGGACGCCTCGTTGGCGGTGGTGAAAAAGACGAAGCGTATGAACGCGTATGGAAAAGTGTAAAGTGGGCAATTGGAGTCACTTTATGTATGGTCGCTCTTGTTATTACATTCCGTACACAATTAATGGGACTATTTACAGATAATCCGCACATTATTGCGTTAGGTGCAAGCGTTCTTTTACTAAGTGTACTACTTGAAACAGGGCGTACGATGAATATCGTCATCATCAATTCACTTCGCGCAGCTGGTGATGCAAAGTACCCAGTTTTAATCGGCGCATTCTCTATGGTGTTAATGAGTTTGCCACTCGGTTACTTTTTCGCCTTCCATTTAGATATGGGGCTCGTTGGTATTTGGCTAGCAATTGCTATTGATGAATGGACACGTGCCATTATTATGTTCTTCCGCTGGAAAAGTAGAGCGTGGGAGCGTTACGCACTTGTTAAACCTGAAGAACAAGAGGAGATTGTTTCTGTTCAGGTGCAATAATACTCGTTTAATTAAGGCGTAGCCTTTAGTAAAGGCAACTTATATCTGTGATTCTTTAAATATATCGACTTACCGAGAAATATTGACAATTCTTTTAAACGGTAAAAAAATCCATTCTTCTTTGATAGAAGAATGGATTTTTTATTATTGATAAATCTCTTTATATTTCTTATACTCCGCTTCAGAACATAGTACGAAATGTCCTGGGCGAATTTCACGCATTGTCGGTTCTTCACTACCATAATTATGTTGAGATGGATCGTATACGATACGTTTACGATTGCGCTCATAATCTGGATCTGGAAGTGGAATCGCTGATAATAGTGATTTCGTATATGGATGAATTGGATTCGCATATAACTCATCACTTGTTGTTAATTCAACGATTTGACCACGATACATTACGCCAATGCGGTCACTAATGTATTTTACCATTGATAAATCATGGGCAATGAATAAGTATGTTAAACCTTTTTCTTTTTGTAACTTTTTCAGTAAGTTTACAACTTGCGCCTGGATTGATACGTCAAGTGCTGAGATTGGCTCATCGGCAATGATAAATTCAGGTTCTACAGCAAGTGCACGAGCGATACCGATACGTTGACGTTGTCCACCTGAGAATTCATGCGGGAAACGGTTTGCGTGCTCTTTATTTAAACCAACTGTGTTTAATAATTCATGCACACGGTCCATACGCTCTTTTTTGTTTTTCGCTAATCCATGAATATCAATACCTTCTGCAATAATATCCCCTACTGTCATACGAGGGTTTAATGATGCATATGGATCTTGGAAAATCATTTGCATTTTACGGTTGAACTTCTTCAGCTCTGCGCGTGATTTTTTACCATGTACATTTTCACCGTCGAACAATACTTCACCAGCAGTTGCATCATATAAACGAATAATCGTTCTTCCAGTTGTTGATTTACCACAACCTGATTCTCCTACAAGACCAAATGTTTCTCCGCGGTAAATATCAAATGAAATATCATTAACCGCTTTGACAACACCACCACTCACGTCGAAGTGCTGCTTTACATTTTTTACTTCAATTAATTTCTCACGTTGTTTAGTCATGTTGTTCACCTGCTTTCATTTGAAGAATGCGTTTTTCAACGACTGCCGGCGGTTTTACTTCTGGAGCTTGCTCATGAAGTAACCAAGTTGCCGCATAGTGTGTATCACTTACTTTAAATAAAGGTGGGTCCATTTCAAAATCAATTTTCAGTGCCTGTGGGTTACGTGGTGCAAAAGCATCTCCCTTTGGCGGCTTCAATAAATCTGGAGGCGTTCCAGGAATTGCGTATAACTCTTCCTCTGAACCATCTAAACTTGGCATAGATGCGATTAAGCCCCAAGTATACGGATGTTTTGGATTGTAGAAAATTTCATCTACAGTTCCGATTTCAACAACTTTACCAGCGTACATAACTGCTACGCGGTCCGCAACGTTTGCCACTACACCTAAGTCATGCGTAATGAAAATGATTGCTGCTTCTGTTTTTTGCTGAATGTCCTTCATAAGCTCTAAAATTTGCGCCTGAATTGTAACGTCTAGCGCTGTTGTCGGCTCATCGGCAATCAATAATTTCGGGTTACAAGCTAACGCCATCGCAATAACTACACGCTGTCTCATACCACCAGAGAATTGGTGCGGATATTGCTTTAAACGAGCTTCTGGATTTGGAATACCTACAAGGTCGATTAATTCCAACGCAACTTTACGTGCATCTGCTTTACTCATCCCTTGGTGTTTAATAAGACCTTCCATAATTTGATTTCCAATTGTCATCGTTGGGTTTAATGATGTCATTGGATCTTGGAAAATCATCGCAATATCTTTACCACGTACTTGCTGCATTTCTTTTTCTGTTAATTTCGTTAAGTCACGACCTTCAAATACGATTTCACCATTTTTAATACGTCCAGGAGGATTCGGAATTAATCCCATTAACGCTTTAGAAGTAACTGATTTCCCAGAACCAGATTCTCCTACAATCGCTAATGTTTCTCCTTTTTTCAAATCAAAAGTAACGCCGCGTACAGCTTGTACTTCACCTGCATGTGTATCAAAGGAGACTTGTAAATCTTTTACCTCTAACAATGTTTTCATCTTTACCTCTCCCCTCTTTTACTTACGCATTTTTGGATCTAACGCATCGCGTAATCCGTCTGCCATTAAGTTAAACGCTAAAATTAATATACTGATGACAACCGCAGGGATGAACATCATATGCGGATACGTTTGAATTGATTTATAACCGTCATTTACAAGAGAACCAAGTGACGCGAATGGCGGCTGAATACCTAAACCGATGAAGCTTAAGAACGCCTCACCAAACACCGCTGTTGGAATTGTAAACATTGTCATTACGATAATTGGTCCCATTACGTTCGGGATTAAGTGCTTTACAATTAATTGTGTATTTGTTGCACCTAATGTACGAGATGCTAATACGTATTCTTGATTTTTTAATTTTAGGATTTGTCCACGAACGATACGCGACATCCCTATCCAACCTGTAATTGCCATTGCGAGTGTAATTGACCATATACCAGATCCCATAATGATTACCATTAAAATAACGATAATTAAGTATGGAATACCGTTAATAATCTCCATAATACGTTGCATAATGTTATCTACTCTACCGCCATAGAACGCTGAAATACCTCCGTATGCAACCCCAATTACTAAGTCAATTGCTGCTGCTAAAAGAGCGATATATAATGATACACGCGTACCTTCCCATGTTCTTGTCCATAAATCGCGGCCAAGATCATCTGTACCAAACCAGAAATACTCTTTAATATCACGTTTTTCATATTGGTCAACACCGTATTGATCTGTACCGTCAAATGGTAGCCAATGAACATTTTCAATAACAGGAATTTTCGGTGGTAATTTCGCACGTCCTAAATCTTGCTCTTTATATGAGTGCTTACTTACCATCGGTCCGAAAATCGCTAGTAAGATAATAAGCGTTAATAAAACGAAACCGAACATCGCTCCTTTATGTTGGAACAAACGTCTTCTTACATCTTGCCAAAACGTTAAGCTTGGACGGGCAATGACTTCATTATCCACATTATTTTGATTGGCTTGTTGAAATAAGTCTGGAGATAATTTTTGTACATCTTTCATCATTTTTTCCCTCCCGCTAAACGAATTCGAGGATCAATAATTCCGTATAAAATATCGACAATGAAAATAACTAAGATGAAGATTGCACTATAGAAAATTGTAGTTCCCATAATAACTGTATAGTCATTCACTGTAATCGATTTAACGAACTGTTCCCCTAGTCCTGGTACAGCATAAATTTGCTCAATAACTAATGTACCTGTAATTAACCCTGCAACCATTGGTCCTAAAATTGTTACAACTGGAATTAATGCGTTACGAAGTGCGTGTTTAATAATGATAACGCCTTGGCTAATTCCTTTCGCTTTCGCTGTTAAAATGTAGTCAGCTTGCATAACTTCAATTAACTCTGCACGAGCGAAACGTGCGATTGTTGCGATAACTGCCATCGATAAAGCAATTGTAGGCATTACTGTAAACTCTGGTCCTTTCCAGAATGCTACTGGGAACCATCCAAGTTTTACCCCTACGAAATATTGTAGTAATGCGGCGAATACGAATGATGGTACCGACATCCCGAGTACGGAAATAATTGTCGCCCCATAATCGACCCACGTATTATTACGAAGTGCCGCAACGATTCCTAAAATTAAACCGATAAATGTACCTAATATAATCGCTTGTAAACCAAGTTGTGCTGATGGTCCAATGCGATCCACAATCATGTCTGTTACTGGACGGTTATCATATTGGAATGATACCCCTAAATCACCTTTTGCTAAGTTACCTAAGTAACGTGCATATTGAACTGGTACTGGATCATTTAAGCCATATTTTTCAAGAATGATTTCTTTTTGTGCCGGTGATAACTTCTCCTGGTTTTTAAGCGGAGAACCCGGAAGTAATTTCATTAAAAAGAAAGTCAGTGTAGTAATTAAAAATAATGTCAAAGCCATGTACACGAAACGTTTTAATACATAACGTCCCATAGTCAAGCACCTCCCCGTTTTTCTCAAAAGCAATAAGATAGTTTTAAATATTCTTACTTTTATTTTTTTAAAATAAGAGTACATGCCCATCATAGGCATATACCCTTATTCATGATGGAAACCATTTTTAGTTTTTGAGTTCAACCCACTTATAGCTAAATTCCCCGCCATATTTATGTTCTAATAGGCCAGTAATTGTGCCACGTTGTAAATAAGCTTTTCCTGGTTGATATACTGGAGCAATTGCTGCATCTTCAAGCAGTTGTTTTTCTGCTTGTAATAATGCCTCCCAACGAGCTTGTACATCAACTTCTGTTTTTGCTTTTTTAATTAAATCATCATACGCTGGGTTTGCGTAATGTACTTTGTTTTGCGCATTACCTGTCGTATACATTTCAAGGAATGACATTGGGTCCATATAATCTGGACTCCATCCCGCATATGACATTGCATAATCTCCACTCGCTTCAAGTTTTAATTTTTGTGCAAATGGCTGCATTTTTGTTGGAACTGTTAAACCTGGTAAGTTCTTTTCAAATTGGCCTTTTAAATACTCTCCGATTTTTTTAGCATCATCAGTATCAAAGTTTAATAGCTCTAACTCTACTTTTTCTACACCAAGTTCTTTCTTACCAGCTTCCCAGTATTTTTGTGCTTCTTTCATATCCTCTTTTATAAGCTTTCCGTTTTCTTCACGGAAGTCTTTCCCATTCGGACCTTTTGCTAAGCCTTTCGGAACAAAACCATATATCCCCTCTGAACCATCGTTTAAAATCACTTTTCCGATGTTTTCACGTTCAAAGGACATTGCAATTGCTTTTCGGATATTTTTATTTGCTAAAAATTTATTCTTTTCATTTAAACGAATAAATTGTGTAGATGGTCTCTTAATCGTTTTAAAGTCAGCATCTGATTTGTATTTATCTACAAACTCTGATGTTAAGACTACACGATCAATTGCTTTCGTTTCATATAAATTTATAGCAGTTGAACGATCCTTAACAATATTGAAGTTTATTTCCTCAAGTTTTACTTCTTTATTTTCCCAATACGTTGGATTCTTCTTAAGTTGGAAACTTTGTTCATGCTTCCATTCATTTAATACGAATGGACCATTATAAAGTGTCGTATTGGATTCTAATCCAAATTTTGCTCCTTGTTCTGTTACAAACTTCTCATTCAAAGGATACAATGTTGGATAGACTGTTAAACTTACAAAATAAGGAACAGGGTTATCTAATTCCACTTCAAGTGTATGATCATCAATTGCCTTTACACCAAGTTCTTCAACTGGTAACTCTTTTTTGTTAACTTTCTCCGCATTTTTAACATCAAATAGTATGTAAGCAAACTTGGCACCCGTGTTTGAATCTACAGCTCTTCGCCAAGAATAAACGAAGTCCTTCGCTGTTACAGGTTCACCATTAGACCATTTCGCATCTTCCCGTAACTTAAACACATACTTTTTGCCATCCTCTGATTTCTCATAAGATTTAGCGACACCCGGAACAAGTTTATCATCTTTCCCCAGACGATATAACCCTTCCATTGTGTTATTCATGATGTTAGAAGATGCTGCATCCGTTGATAACGTCGTATCCATAGTTGGAATTTCAGCTGTCTCAGTTAAATTTAACACTTGCTTGTTTGAGGATTTTTCTTTTGCGCCTGCTTTATTATCCTCTTTTTGGTAACTACAAGCTCCTAACATACTGACAGTCAACGTCGATGCAAGTAATAACGGTATCTTTTTCTTCATGTTGTGTTGCCTCCCCTAATTGCACTTCCTGTACCCTCACTTGTAAAAAAGTAGAATTGAAAGAATAATCTCCAAGTTTCTACAATTTTCATTATACATATAATACAACAATTGTGAATATAGTTTTTTGTTTTTTTGTTAAAATTTTTAATAAAATGTTTATATTTTTATTTTTTTGTAAAGGGATACGTTAACATTGCTACCATCATCTTGCAATCAGACCTTTAATTGCGTATAATTTTCAAAAAATTAGTTCTAGTACATATTATAGCTTTTATAGTATAATAATTCTAGTAATATTTTGACGGAGGGGAACATTTTGAATAAAGTTTTTTTTCATACTTGTATACTAATTTTCATAGCGATAATCGCTTCTAGTATTGGCGCATTCCTCGTTTCATCGCATTTTTTGTTGAATTTTGTCAACATCTCGTTTTATATTGCACTATTTTTTATTCTTATAGGCGGTTTTTTATTCATATTTCAAAATGGATTTTTTAACGTAACAATTTACGCCTTCCAAAGAGTATTTGGTACGAACAAAAAAATTGACTCTTTAATTGAAGAAGTAGAAGAACCTGTCGATAAGAAAGAACGTATTTATAAAACATATTCATTCAAATGGACGTATCCAATTTGCATTACCGGTATCGTTCTTGGATTGTTCTCGACCTTCATTAGCTTTACTATTTTGATGTAGTTTGCAAACACTATCCCATATGATATAATAATCAGCAAAACATTTTGTTATAAAACTTTAGTTCTTTCATATTTAAAAGAGCTCAGGTAACAATAAATAAATTTATATGTATGCGATGATAAAGAAGAGTACATATTGAGGCAATTTCAGAGAGCTTGTGGCTGGTGTGAACAAGTAATTGTACAGTATGGAATGGGCTTTTGAGCTCCAAACCGAACCGAGAGTAGTAGGCTTTGGCGTTATATCCAAACGTTATTATGGATTAGAGAGATTTCACAGTAGTGAAATAATTAGGGTGGTACCGCGGTCCATTCGTCCCTATAGTTTTTTGGGATGAATGGGCTTTTTTGTTTGCCTTCTCTTCCCTATCACGCATTCAAATTTAGGAGGAATTACTTATGTCAGTTATCTTTTCTGGTATTCAGCCGAGTGGAACGATTACACTTGGAAACTATTTAGGAGCTATGAAGCAATTTACAGAGCTTCAAAATGAACACGACTGTTATTTCTGTATTGTAAATCAACATGCGATTACAGTACCTCAAGATCCCGTCGGGCTTCGTAAAAACATCCGCAGTCTTGCTGCACTTTATGTAGCATGCGGCATCGATCCTGAAAAAGCTACTTTATTTGTACAATCAGAAGTACCGGCACATGCTCAACTAGGATGGATTATGCAATCAGTTGCTTACGTTGGAGAATTAGAGCGTATGACGCAATATAAAGATAAAGCGTCAGGTAGAGATTCAGTACCAGCTGGATTACTAACTTATCCACCATTAATGGCTGCTGATATTTTACTTTACAACACTGAGATCGTGCCTGTTGGTGATGACCAAAAGCAACATATGGAATTAACACGTGACCTAGCAGAGCGTTTCAACAAACGCTTCCGTGAAGTATTCACAATTCCTGAAATTCGCATTCCAAAAGTAGGAGCTCGCGTTATGTCACTAACAGAGCCTACGAAAAAAATGAGTAAATCTGATCCGAATCCAAAATCAATGATCAGTATGCTTGATGAACCAAAAACAATTGAAAAGAAAATTAAGAGTGCTGTAACTGACTCTGAAGGTATCGTGAAATTCGATAAAGAAAACAAACCTGGTATCTCTAACTTATTAACAATTTACTCTTCATTCTCTGGAAAAACAGTTGAAGAAATCGAAGCAATGTACGAAGGAAAAGGATATGGTGACTTCAAAGGCGACCTAGCACAAGTAGTCGTAGAAGCGATTCGTCCAATCCAAGACAAATATAACGAACTAATCAACTCACCAGAACTAGACGAAATTCTAGACAAAGGTGCTGAAAAAGCAAACCGCGTCGCATTCAAACAACTACGCAAAGTAGAAAACGCAATGGGACTAAGCAGAAAACGTAGGTAACATATAAAGCGGAGGCGACTGCTTAGCCCTGACGGCTAAGGTTCTTTCGCATAGAAGACGCTTTTTGTCTTCTTATGCGGAAGGTTCTTAGACACGAAGAGCTTGTTGCTGAAGCTAAGTTATACCAAATTAAAAAAAACCGCCAATTGGCGGTTTTTTTAATTTACCTTTTGCTCGTTTTCCATTTCCCATAACTTTTCAAAAAATGGTTGTCCTTTTACGAGACGCTCGCATAATTGTTCGTGCTTCTCAGACCAACCTGCTTTCGCTTCCTCATACAGCTTAGCCCAAATATCTTCAAATTCCATATGTTGAACCATTCCGTATGCTGATGGATCCCACTCTGTGAACCAATAGCGAATCTCTGCTGTGTTTTTCGTTGTATGTAATTGATCTAACGCCATAAATAATAATTGTTTAAGCTGTCTTTCTTTACGAGTTAAGCCATTCATAATGAATGGTGATGGTGATAAAATATGATGTTCTTTTTCTATTTCTTCTACTTGGAACTCATACTTTTCTGCTTGTACGTTTTCTACCATCTCATATACCATCTGCTCTTGGCGCGGTATAAGTCTACTTTTTCGAATCGGTATATTGTAACCAATTGTGTCAATCGCAATAATTCCTTTTCCATCTGTAACTACAAAGCAATACTCTTGCTGCAAACGTTCATGATTTTTACGAATATAAGCCTTATGATGTACGTCTTCCAACATTTTTTGCGGAAGCTCTAACAATTCGTTCTCGATGTAATGATATAATGTGGCATCTACTTTTAATAATGGCACTTGATCTAATAGCTCAATCGTATCATCTTTCCGCCATTCGTAAAAATGACAAACGTTATACCCATTTTCTTCACCTTCAAACCAATTTACCCATACATCATGTAGATATAACATTCACTACCCCTCACTTCACTACTGTTTGTATCCATCATTATGTTCAATTTTTCTTAACTTTATTCCACCTAAGGAAATATATTCTAATTATTATTTTTTCTTCTATTAATACTAAAAAAACAGGAAAGAGAGCTCCTGTTTTTTTATATATGAAATGTATTTGCTTTATTCAATATTTCTTTCGCATCTATAGGCAATAAAGAAAGTGTATCTTCTCCTTCCAAAGTTACACAATCTTTGACAATATGAAATCCAAGCGCATAGCCAAGCATCTTCGGATAAGAATGAAATCCATTTAATAAGATGTCGTGCTCCCTTGTTCCTCGCTTTATACTTATTCTTTCATGTACAACGTTTTTCCAATAATATATAGCCTCTTCTTTTGAAAGATACGTCGTCCACGGTGCATTGTTTTTTTCTGAATATCTTTCCGTTACCGCTTGCTCAGCTAACCCTTCCATAATCATCGTATCAAGTAATGTATATTCCGTTTCTTTCGTCTCAATTTGATGCAACCTGCATATGTGATGATATTCATGCGCTAGTAACACTTTTAATTCTTCCACCGAATTCCGTCCACATACAAATAAGAAAATAACGTGACGCATAGATAATCCAGCCCTGCCGTTATACTCTTCTTGTACAGTTCGATTATAGGAATCTGATAATAGAATAAAGACAGGGACATCTGGACCTTTTAACCAATTTTTCAGTTTCTCATACTCCGCACGTAACTCTTTCCAAACTTCCTTTTTCTCTAACTCTTTAATTTCTCGTTCTCCTCGCATAACAGGGCGATACATACCTTTAGAAATTAAAAAGCGATACAACCTTTCTTTTGGCAGCGGGATATACTTCGTAAACTTCTCACACAGCTTTTCTGGCCGTCCATAATATAGATGTAACCACTCAGCAGTTTCAACAATCCCCATCTTTATCCCTCCTTTTTCTTATGTATATGCAAAAGGAGAAAAAGACGTAAAAATAAATAAGGAGTTTTTTCGCAATATATCGCGAAAAAACTCCTTATCTCATCTATTATTTATACGCTTTAAATACTAATACTGCGTTATGACCACCGAATCCTAATGAATTACTTAACACCGCGTTTACTTCTTGATGTCTCGCATTATTCGGTACGTAATCTAAGTCACATTCTGGATCTGGTGTTTCATAGTTAATTGTTGGAGGGATTACTCCGTCTGTAATTGATTTAATAGAGAAGATCGCTTCAACAGCACCAGCTGCTCCTAATAAGTGACCTGTCATTGATTTCGTTGAGCTAATTGCTACTTTATACGCATGCTCACCGAACGTTTCTTTAATTGCCATCGTTTCATACTTTTCATTCGCATCCGTACTTGTACCATGCGCATTAATGTAATCAATATCTTCTGGCTGTAGACCTGCATCTGCTAAAGCTTGACGCATTGCGCGCACGCCACCTTCACCGCCAGGAGCCGGCATTGTAATATGGAACGCATCACCAGTTGCACCGTAACCAGCGATTTCCGCATAAATGTGAGCACCACGAGCTAATGCGTGCTCTAATTCTTCAAGAATTAAAATACCTGAACCTTCACCCATTACGAAACCACTACGGTTTTTATCGAATGGACGGCAAGCTGTTGCTGGATCTTCATTGAATGTTAATGCTTTTGCTGAGCTAAATCCTGCGAATGCCATACTTGTTAACGGCGCCTCTGCTCCGCCTGTAATCATTGCATCAGCATCACCGCGCTGAATCGCTTTAAACGCATCACCAATTGAGTTTGCACCAGATGCACAAGCCGTCACAGAACAAGTGTTAATTCCTTTTGCTCCAGTTGCGATTGATACTTGGCCTGCTGCCATATCTGGAATCATCATTGGTACGAAGAATGGGCTCACGCGGCGCGGACCTTTCTCAGTAAAAATCTTAAATTGTTCTTCGTATGTTTCCATACCGCCAATACCAGAACCAATCCATACACCAATTCGAGGTCCGTTTTCTTCTGTAATCTCAAGCTTTGCATCTGCAACTGCCATTTTCGCTGCTGCTACTGCATATTGTGTAAAGCGATCCATACGGCGCGCTTCTTTTTTATCAATATATTTCTCGACTTCAAAGTCGTTAATTTCTGCTGCTACTTTTGCTGGAAATAGTTCCGGATCAATTCTTGTAAGTCGTCCGATTCCAGATACACCTCTTTTTATGTTTTCCCATGCTGTTTCAACATCTGTACCGACCGGTGTAACAGCTCCTAGTCCTGTAATTACGACCCTCTTTTTTTCCATACAAAATACACTCCTTTTTTTCTCTCAGTCCTTATTTACCCCAACGAAGAGCGACTGCTCCCCATGTTAATCCGCCGCCAAAACCAACAAGTATAATTAAATCACCATCTTGAATACGTCCGTTTTGCAATTCCTCTACCATCGCAATCGGAATGGAAGAAGCTGATGTATTACCGAACTTTTCAATTGTCATACTCATTTTTTCTTGTGGTAAATTTAATCTCTCTCTTGCAGATTCCATAATACGAATATTCGCTTGATGCGGTACTAAGAAATCCACATCTTCTTTCGTAAGACCAGCTTTATCTAGAACGCGAAGACAAGAATCCCCAAGTTGACGAACAGCAAATTTAAAGACTTCTCTGCCATTCATCATAACATACTCATCTTGATAAAGATGCTTACCGCCACTTCCGTCCGCTCCTAATTCGAAAGATAGAACGCCTTTACCTTCTGAAACAGCTCCCATTACGATCGCACCGGCTCCGTCTCCAAATAGTACTGCTGTATTTCGATCGTTCCAGTCTACAATTTTAGATAGTTTATCACTACCAACTACTAGTATATTTTTATGAGTTCCCGTTTGAATAAATTGCTGCGCTGTAATCATTCCGTACATAAAACCAGCACACGCTGCACTTAAATCCATTGCGGCTGCATGTTTTGCGCCAATCGCTTCTTGAATAACACAAGCTACTGCTGGAAAAGCACGATCTGGCGTTACTGTTGCCACTAAAATAAGATCGATATCCTCTCCGCTAACCCCTGCATCTTCAAGCGCTTTTTTAGAAGCCTCTACGGCCATATATGAAGTATCTATTGTATCATCGGCAATGCGTCTTTCCGCAATCCCTGTTCTCGTACGAATCCATTCATCGGATGTATCCATTATTTTCTCTAAATCGTGATTTGTGACTACTTTTTCCGGCACATATCTTCCGATCCCTAAAATGCCCACGTTCACATCGCAGCCCTCCGTTTTATATCAATTATTATGACTTGGTACTAATTTTAAAACATAAATGTATTTTTGTCTAGAATATATTTCAGCTAAAACATAAAGCTAACGCATTATTCACCTTATTGTTTATGAAAAGAAAAGGAAACATACCTTTCCCTGTTCTTTCGAAATATAAAAGGCCCGAACCGCTTCTATCCACGGTTCAGGCCTCTCTTCCATCTTAAAAAGATGCTTTTTATTCTTGATCTGCTTTCCCAAGCTCATATGCTTCGTTCATAACTTTCATCAATAACTCTAATACTGGTTGAGCTTTCTCCATATCAAGCGCAATTCCATTATCATCTAAAATGGCCTTTGCTTCTGGTAAGTGCTTCATTGCGATTTGTAAAAATTGCATGCTTTTCTCATTCATATTATGTTCTTCCTCTCCATTAAAACTTTCACATACATAGTGTAACACGCTCGCTATCCTTCGTATAACTCTTTATATTTTTTCATATGTGCCAATTGTTTATTTAAACCGTATTCTAACGGGGTATTTCTTTTTATTGAAATATCCTCGGCCGCTCCATCTCTTTCTTCCGCATTCTCTTTATTCACTTTATCCTCTGCGCGTAAAAGGTTCATACCTTTTTTCCATAACGATTTTTTGCCACTAAGTAAATTATATATACCGAGATGCTCCTCGTTCCTTCCATTTTCCCATAAGTATTCACATACATCTTCAACGTACAGTAGATCACTGGCGTTTTCCTCACTCGCATAATGGCACTCTTTCTCACCCAGTTCTGATAAAATGAGCTGATGATACATCATAAAAGATGGTTGCCATGGACCATATAATGTAGGAACTCGAAATACACTATATTGTACCTCTCCTTTTTTCAATCCTTCTTCCACTTTCGAAAATAAACGTTTATTTTCGGACTTATCTGCGTTTCCTACTTCAATAGAAGAAATTAGATTTAACTTCACTTTATGTTCTTCACACAGTCTTATAATTCGCTTTAAATACTGTAATATAACTCTTTCATTTCGAAAGCCCCTTTGTTGGTTAGGCTCATACAGACAAAAGTAAACGGCATCAAATTTCTCTTCCTCTACGGATCTCCATCCGTCTTCATCTCTTATCGAATAATACGTAAATAACGCATTTCGCCCAATTAACAATAACTTCTCTTCATTAATTTTTGTCATACTATCAAATTCATCAAAATCAAGACCATATACTTCTACTCCTTCTGCAATCATTTTATTCACAAGGTGATAACCTACAAACGTAAGTGCACCTATAATTAGCACGCGTTCCATACCACCAACCCTTTCCCCTTGAAACAAATAGCTCCTCATTTATGTATATGGGAGCTTCACAATTCTTCTTCATATTTTTTAAAGAAATCAGTCGTTTGCCTAACCATTTTATATTTCACATCTTGCAGATGGAATAAGACAGAAGTATCACATTGATTAAATTGCCTCATTTTCTCATATTTACGTAACAACTGTTTTCTTCCTCTTTTTTCTTGTGTTGATACGAAAACTTTAACAGGTACACAAGACGGAAGAAGCGTAAATGATTTCTTATTTATTTTGGATTCTAATTCTTCTTCTTTGGAATCATACGCTAAACATAATTCCTTCACGAGTCTCTTGTAAAAAAACTTATGCTCTTTCTCAAACTCGACATATTCTGGTAAATCTAAACACGGATTTAGCATAATGACAGAGCGTATACATTCAGGGTATTTATTCATCATTTCAAGCGCTACAAGTGCCCCCATACCATCTGCCATAATGTGCATTTTCGCATTCAATGTCTCTTTTCTCAGAACAACGTCATATAGGCGTTTTGCTAGACGAACAGATTGATCGTTTCCCCAATGTCTTCCGTATAAATTAGAAGAAAAGACTGTATAGCCTTCCTCAATAAGGCCATGTAAAAAATAAGATCTACCCGCATGCTGTGTCCATAAACTTGTACCATTCTCAATAAAGTAGTTGTAATCACCTAGAAGCATGACAGAAAATCCATTTGGCTTCTCCGGTAAATAAATGACACATGGTTCTTTTTCTAAGTAAAAAAAACGTTCCGTAATACTCATTTTTCCCCCGCCTTATTTTCTAAACGTATAAAAGTACTCTTTTATAATGTATGAACGGAATGCAAATTTGCGTTGAAAAATCTACAAATATTTTTCTATATTCTTTTTTCAATTGTGTTACAATAAGGACAGATTGAACGAATAGAGGTGTAAAATATGCGTTTCATTTGGGCATTAATTTGGTCGTTCTTGCTTGTACATATGATGAGCTACGTAATCGGCTCTATGACTGGCGGTACATACGATTTTAACCAAGCGTCTATTTTCTCAGTTGTTCTTGCGGTATTAGTACTAGCAATTTCAGCTGCAATTCCAAACGAGCCAGTAGAACAACACTAAAAAAAGAGTCCGGATTTTATCCGAACTCTTTTTTATTTTACTTCACATGAACAACTAATTCGTTATTTTCTACATCAACCACTACATGACTATTGTCAGTAATCGTACCTGCAATTAATTCTCTCGCTAATTTTGTCTCAACTTGACGCTGTACATATCGTTTTAACGGACGAGCTCCGTACATTGGATCGAAGCCAGCTTCGACAACAAACTCTTTCGCTGCGTCTGTTAATTGTACCGTAATATGACGATCAGCTAAACGGCCTTGTAATTCTTTTACAATTTTATCAACAATACCTTTAATTTCATTCGTTGTAAGAGGCTTGAATAAAATAATTTCGTCGACACGATTTAAAAACTCTGGTCGGAAATGTCCTCTTAATTGTCCCATGACAAGTTCTCTTGATTCCTCTTTAATGGAACCATCTTCTTCTAATCCATCTAATAAATGAGCAGATCCAATATTTGAAGTCATAATAATAACCGTGTTTTTAAAGTCTACTGTACGTCCTTGCGAATCCGTAATGCGTCCGTCATCTAACATTTGTAATAAAATGTTGAATACTTCTGGATGTGCTTTTTCGATTTCGTCTAACAAAATAACGGAATACGGTTTACGTCTTACTGCTTCTGTTAATTGACCGCCTTCTTCATATCCAACATATCCAGGAGGTGCACCAATTAAGCGTGACACAGCGTGTTTCTCCATGTACTCAGACATATCAATACGAATCATTTGCTCTTCACTATCAAATAAAGACTGCGCTAACGTTTTTGCAAGTTCCGTTTTACCAACACCAGTCGGTCCTAAGAAAATGAAGGAACCAATCGGACGGTTCGGGTCTTTAATACCTGCGCGTGCACGAAGAACTGCGTCTGACACTAAGCTTACTGCTTCCTCTTGTCCGATGACACGCTCTGATAAAATTTGCTCTAATCGTAATAATTTCTCACGTTCACCTTCAACGAGTTTTGCGACAGGAATGCCAGTCCAGCGTGAAACAATATCAGCAATCTCTTCTTCACTTACTTCCTCACGTAATAAACGGTTTTCTTGTTTATTATTCGCGCCCATTTCTTCTGCTTCTTTTAACTCTTTTTCAATTGCAGGAATTTTTCCGTGGCGAAGTTCCGCTGCTCTATTTAAATCGTAATTACCTTCTGCTTCTTCTAATTCACGGCGCAGACGCTCTAAATGTTCACGTAAGTCACGAACTTTGTGAATATCTTCTTTTTCTTTCTCCCATTTGGCTCTCATACCGCTTGCCACTTCTTTTAAATCCGATAATTCACGTTGCAATGTTTTTAGACGTTCTTGGCTACCAAAGTCTTTCTCTTTTCCAAGAGCTGCTTCTTCAATTTCTAGCTGCATAATGCGGCGCGTTACTTCATCTAATTCTGTTGGCATAGAATCAATTTCTGTACGAATTGTTGCGCACGCTTCGTCAACAAGATCAATTGCTTTATCCGGTAAGAAACGATCCGAAATATATCGATCTGATAAAACTGATGCTGCTACAATCGCGCGGTCATGAATATTTACACCGTGATAAATTTCAAAACGCTCTTTTAAACCACGTAAAATGGAAATTGTATCTTCAACAGTTGGTTCTTCTGCTAATACTTGTTGGAAACGTCTTTCTAGCGCTGGATCTTTTTCAATATATTTACGATATTCATCTAACGTCGTCGCCCCAATGCAATGCAGTTCACCACGCGCAAGCATCGGTTTTAACATATTTCCTGCATCCATTGCGCCTTCTGTTTTACCAGCGCCGACGATTGTGTGAAGTTCATCAATGAATAATAAAATGCGTCCTTCACTCTTTTTAATTTCATTTAATACAGCTTGGAGACGCTCTTCAAATTCACCGCGGAATTTCGCTCCAGCTACAAGCGCACTCATATCTAATGCAAAGATTGTTCTATCTTTTAATCCTTCTGGTACGTCCTTTTTTACAATACGCTGTGCTAACCCTTCAACGATTGCTGTTTTACCTACACCGGGCTCCCCGATTAAAACCGGGTTGTTTTTCGTTTTACGTGAAAGAATGCGGATTACGCGGCGAATTTCACTATCGCGTCCGATAACAGGGTCAATTTTCCCCGCTCTTACTTCCGCCACTAAATCACGACCATATTTTTCCAACGCTTCATAAGTTGCTTCTGGATTTTGACTAGTCACTCTTTGATTCCCCCGAACTGTCATTAAAGACTTTAATAAGTTATCTTTCGTAATATGAAATCTTGTAAATAATTGGTTTATATCGCCTTTTTCTTCAGTAAAAGCAAGTAATACATGTTCAACTGAAATGTAATCATCTTGCAATTTCTCTGCTTCTTTTCCTGCCCTTACAAGTAGTTGTTGCAAAGCACCTGTTATATATAATTTACCTGCTTCTGCACCGCTTCCTGTTACGGAAGGCTTTTTCTTAATTAAATTTTCGGCGCCTTGTTTTAATGCTTCTATATCGACGTTCATTTTTTGAAAAATACGTACTGCTAACCCATCTTGCTCTTCTAATAATGTAAACAAGAGATGAACAGTATCTACTTCTTGATGATGATGAGATACCGCTAAAGATTGAGCACTCATAATCGCCTCTTGTGTTTTTGTTGTCATTTGATTTAAGTCCATCTTTACAGTCCTCCAAATGTTTGACTTTCTTTGACCTTTGATTTGATTATACGCCAACTGACTTTTTTATACAATAATTTTGCTTATGTATTTCAAACTTATTATTGGAAAAAGAAAAAGGGAGCATGCATGATACGACTGAAAAATATACGGTAAATGAAATTAAAATGGATAACGACAAAAAAGCCGCAATAATGATTGCGGCTTCTGTTACGGTTTTCTTTTATATGTCCACTGGCGGTTATGATTTGTGTTATCTGGAAACTTTTCACCAGCAGTTAGTTTTACCATTTGCGGATCTTTCACCATACTTCCCGTTTCACCAATTTCTACGTAAATGCCATCATTCGGCGCTTTTTGTCCAGAACGAAACCTACGATTTTGTCCCATTTCCATTCTCCTTCCATGACGTCTTTGCCTCATTAGTATATCCATTTTAAAAGAAAGCTTGTCTGTCATGTTTAGGAAACAAGTACTACATTTCATTCTTGTACATATACATGAATGACACAAGCTTAAAGCAGGGATTTCTTTCCTATTTGTAGAAAAAAAAGAAACCAACCTACTATAGGCCAGTTTCAAAGGAGAGTCAAACATATACGAGAAGATTACATGTTCATTATAAGCCTCATCCTACGAACAATGTAACCCTTTTCACATTTTGTCCATAATGAAAGAAACATTGTTTGAACTTTCTAAAAAGATGTTGACTTTTCTTAATTTCCAGCGAGAAATAGTAGACACCGTAACACTTTGCGACGTAAGATGGATATATAGTGAAGTTTCCATCTTTGGTGGTCTCACCCAGCTTAACCTCTTATTTCTGCATATTAAAACGGAAATACAGATAGAAACAAAAATAAATTATTATAAGAGGTGAAATTATGAACAAACAGCATTTAATCGCACTAGACTTAGACGGCACTTTATTAACAGACAACAAAATAATTTCCACTCGAACGAAACATACAATTGCAAAAGCAAAGGAACAAGGACATATTGTCGTTATTTCAACAGGACGTCCATTCCGCGCTAGTTATGATTACTATAAAGAACTTGGTCTGAATACACCAATCGTAAACTTTAATGGCGCTTACGTACATCACCCTCTTGATTCAAAGTGGGGCACACATCACTCTCCTCTTGAGCTAGCAACAGCACAAGAAATTGTCCGAGCTTGCTTTGATTTTGGCGTAAAAAATATATACGCTGAAGTAATGGACGATGTGTATGTTCGTGAAATTGATGAAGATAAAAAACATATTTTTGAATTCGGTTCTCCAAACATTTTTACAGGAGACTTATTAAATATTTTAAACGATCATCCAACTTGCTTATTAATTGACGCACATGACGAGCATTCCAGTGCAATTCGTCAACATTTAACTGATATGCATGCTGAAGTAATTGACCATAGAAAATGGGGCGCACCTTGGCCGATTATTGAAATTGTAAAAAGCGGACTAAATAAAGCTGTTGGACTACAAAAAATTTCTAGTCATTACAACATTCCACAAGAGCGAATTATCGCTTTCGGTGATGAAGATAACGACTTTGAAATGATTGAATTTGCTGGTCACGGCATCGCAATGGGCAATGCCATCCCTGAATTAAAATCACTCGCAAACCATACGACGCTAACGAACGAAGAAGATGGCATTGCACTATATTTAGAAGAGGTTCTTGGGTTGTAATCTAAAAATTCCCTGCTTATAGTTTCTCGCCAAACGCTCATACTATCATTAGACGCAAAAGTTAGCGCGTCGATTGTTTTCAGCTAAATAAAGGGGGTTTTTCGAATGGGTAAAAAGAATAAATCAAAACGTTTTATCCAACAAGGAGCCGATGCTGTTATGAAGCATGATGCAAGATTCCCGTACCGAGGTACATTAGCTGAGGCAGAAAAAGCGAGAAGTAACTCTTCTTTTGGAGGGGTCTAAATGGGGAATTTACTATTTCAACAAGCTAGAGATGCTGTTGCAAATGCCGTATCTTGTTCAAGCGGCACCGAGCAACAAGATCTCGTATATAGAGCAAAAAACGCTTTGCACTCTGCTTACGCAAACTCTTCAACAGCTGAAAAAGCTCAGCTACGTGAAATGCAAGAGCAGTTGCAAAACATTACGAATGCACATTAAAAAAGAGGACCAGCTTTGGTCCTCTTTAATCTTTTCGAAACAATCCGAATACCCCAACCGTTTGCAGAACGTTTGTAAATGCCCCCGGATCTACTTGTTTAATAACCCTCTCTAATTCATACAGTTCGTAACGAGTAATAACAATCATTAACATTTCCTTATTTTCATTCGTATAAGCACCAGTTGCCGGTATAGTTGTAATCCCCCTCACTAAGCGTGAGTGAATCGCCTTTCTTACATCCGCCCCATTTTTCGTAACGATTAATGCCGTAATCTTCACATGACGCGTATGAATTGCATCGATGATTCGCGTTGACACATACAAAGTCACCAAAGTATATAATGCTTTTTCCCATCCATACACATAGCCGGCAGCGATAATGATCAGTGCATTAAAGAAGAAAAAATACGTACCGACAGGCTTGTCTTTAATCTTTGATAAAATCATGGCGATTATATCTAAACCACCTGTAGAAGCCCCCCACTTCAACGCAATCCCTACCCCGATTGCTGAAATAAGCCCGCCAAAAATCGCATTTAATATGATATCGTTCGAAACTGCCCTAACAGGGATAATTTCTAAAAACATAGTCATAAAGATAACGCAAAGAAAACTAAAGAAAGTAAAGGCCTTTCCAACCTTTTTCCAGGCTAAAATAACGACAGGAATATTAAACAAGCTAAATAATATCCCGGTTGATATGTGAATAGATAAAAAATCACCTAATATTTGTGATAGCAATTGAGACAATCCAGCAAAGCCACTTGCATACACTTTCGCTGGCGTTAAAAATAAATTCATTCCAATCGCATTTAACAAACCTGCGACGATTACAACGATTAACTTCTTTATAAGTTCGGTATAATTCAACTTCAAATCCATTTCCAATCCACCTTCATTATTCATGAATACACTGCTATACATAGTCTTTACGAAAAAGGAAATGATAAACGTACAACGTTTAGAAATGGAGTTGATACATATGCCACATACGAGTGATAACGACAAAAAAGCACGCGATAATAATGCAAAACGCGCGCAAAAAAATGAGCAAGAACAAAAGAATATAGAGCAAGGTAAGCGTGCCTATTCTAAAAAGACCGATCACCTTTGATTCCATCGTACACCAACAATATTGTTGGTGTACTTTTTTTACAGTTTACAGGGAAAAAACATTAAAAATTCACTTCATGTTCACTTCTATATTCTACAATAGCGATAACATATTCGGATGAGGTGTTAGCATGAGAGGGAAACACATTTTCATTATTACTGCACTACTAAGTATATTAATGCTATCTGCTTGTGGACAAAAAAACGACTCAGATACAGTCGCTACAGCAACAGACTCAACCATTACGAAGAGCGACTTCGAAAAACAGTTAAAAGATCGTTATGGAAAAGACATGCTATACGAAATGATGGCACAAGACGTTATCACGAAAAAATATAAAGTATCTGACGATGATGTAGATAAAGAAGTACAAAAAGCGAAAAATCAATACGGAGACCAATTTAAAAACGTATTGAAAAACAATGGTTTAAAAGATGAAGCTGATTTCAAAAATCAAATTAAGTTCAAACTTGCTATGAATGAAGCGATTAAGAAAAGTATTACAGAAAAAGACGTAAAAGACCACTATAAACCAGAAATTAAAGCAAGCCACATTTTAGTAAGTGACGAAAATGAAGCAAAAGAAATAAAGAAAAAATTAGATGCTGGTGCTTCATTTGAAGAACTAGCAAAACAAGAATCACAAGACCTGCTATCAAAAGAGAAAGGCGGAGACCTTGGATACTTCAATTCAGGTAGAATGGCACCTGAATTTGAAACTGCTGCCTATAAACTAAAAGTCGGACAAATTAGCAATCCCGTTGCATCACCAAACGGTTATCATATTATTAAATTAACTGATAAAAAAGCTTTAAAGCCTTATGATGAAGTGAAAGACTCTATTCGCAAAAACTTAGAAGAAGAACGTATCTCTGACCCTATATTCGGCAAAAAACTATTGCAAAATGAATTAAAAAAAGCAAATATTAAAATAAATGATAGTGAATTGAAAGATACGTTCACTCTTGTACATGAGCAAGGGAATTAAAAAAGCACCACCTTATAGGTAAAATATAAGGTGGTGCTTTTTATTTCCTTTATTTCTTAAAGTACGTCCAACCTTCTTCTTGGTAAACCTTTTCTTCTTTCATCAACTTACCAAGCGCACGCTTAAATGCAGCTTTACTCATATTGAAACGTTCTTTAATGTCTTCTGGGTAGCTCTTATCCCAAAATGGCATTGCTCCGCCTCGTTCTTCCATATATGCATAAATCACTGCAGCATCATCTTCCATTCCTTCTTCTTTACGAGGAAGAAGTGAAATGTTAATTGTGCCGTCATCTTTTACATCAATAATTCGTCCCGTTACGCGCTGACCGATGCGAACTTGTTCTTTTCTTTCTGTATGATGTAAAAATGCACGGAAATGCTCATCTGTTAAGACGAATGAACCAACTTGAAGTGAACGATATACACGTCCATTTACGTTTTTATTACGCATAGATGGCGTTGCATCTACAACGATTTCTTGCATATCACTGTCTCTTGCTGGAAGAGCAATTAAACGATCACGATTCGTTAATTTTAACGTACAATATAATTCGTCTCCAACTTCTGGCCATACTGGCATATAAATTGGGAATTCATCAGCTGGAATTAGTATATCTTTTGATACACCAATGTCAACAAACACACCTAGACTAGGAATGACTTCTACAACCTTTACCCAGTTCCAATCATACGTTGTAATAATTGGTTCCTTCATTGTTGCCGAAATACGATTTTGGTGATCAAGGTATAAGAATACATCAATCGTATCGCCTTCTTCAATTTCTCCAGCTACTTCATTTTTATGTAGAAAAATTTCTTCTTCTTCATTTCCAACCATATATCCGATTTCCGTTTCGCGTAAAACAGTTACCTGTTCAATCGATCCTATTTGTAAATACATATTTTTTAATTCCCTTCTATATATATAAAATTAACTTTTTTATCTTTTTATCATTCCAAACAAAAGTTAATTATAACACGATTTTTCCTTTATTTGTCCAACTGCCCAAAATTCACTATAATAAAATGAGGTTACATCATTATAAGTATGAAAACACTTAAGTCTAAGCTCGTTTTCAGCTATACTTTAGTATGTACAGTACATAAAAAGATTAGAAATATATTTGGAGGTGCTAACTATGGCAAAAGATAGTTCTTTTGACATCGTTTCGAAAGTAGAATTACCTGAAGTAACAAACGCAATTAATATCGCATTAAAGGAAATCCAAAACCGATATGACTTTAAAGGAAGTAAAAGTGATATTAAACTTGAAAAAGAAGTACTTGTTTTAACTTCTGACGACGAGTTCAAATTAGAGCAAGTAAAAGACGTTCTTATTTCTAAACTTGTAAAACGTAACGTTCCAATTAAGAACTTAGATTATAGCAAAGTTGAAGCGGCAGCTGGTAACACTGTTCGCCAACGCGCAACACTTCAACAAGGTATCGATAAAGATAACGCGAAAAAAATTAACAACATCATTAAAGAAATGAAATTAAAAGTAAAAACACAAGTACAAGATGATCAAGTACGTGTTACAGCAAAAAGCCGTGATGACTTACAAGCAGTTATCGCAGCAGTTCGTAGCGCTGATTTACCGATTGACGTACAATTTATTAACTACCGCTAAAAAGAAAAACATCCTCTATGTAGAGGATGTTTTTCTTTTTAGCGTGTAAAAGTCTAGGCTTACGGGCAATCGGATAAATTTTATGCATAAATGAAGAAGACCCTTTTAAAAATCGGAACAAAAACCTCCCTCCCCAATCAAATGTAACAAATTATGAGTATAAGAATATTTTCCACCCTTTCCTGTAATGTAAAATTAGTAAAGAATTTATTTTATGAAAAATGTTAATTAAAAAGAGTTAGAAGTGGTTATTTGAAGAAATTAATACTATGTTTTTTATTAACTACATTCTGTCTATATATTGCAGGGTGTTCTAATAATATAACTACACCTGGGGATACATCTAAAACTTCAACACCTGCGAATTGTAAATACATCAACAAAGCTTGGTATAAGAAACCTACGAACTGTAATAATTGATGATATAAGTCATAAAAAAGACACCATAAGGTGCTTTTTTATAGAGAATAATAAGATGTTCATCAGAAATTATGAGTGATTTTTTTATTTTGTTGTTCAAAATATTTTTCTTTAACTATTTTTATCAGATCTTCTTTTTCTGTTAGTTCAAAGATAAATAATGCTTTTTTCATATTATCAGCTACATCTTCTTCATTACATTGTTTCAGCTTTAGCATGTTCCAAGCTTTTCCATAGTATAATTCGCCTAATAAATATAAAGTATTTAGATTAATAGCTAATTTAATACCCATATCATTGTATTTTATTGCCTCTTCATGTTGATTTACATGACCTAACATTTTCCCCAAATTAAAAATGATTTTTAATTTAACCTCTTTATCTCTAGGGAAATCTAACTTATTAAAATTAGTTAAACATCTTCTTAATATAGTAATACTCTTTTCATATTCTTTATTTGCCCAATGAAATATAGCCATCGACTGCATAATATCTATTTCTCTTTCTGATAAAAAATCACCATTCGTTACAGTTAGTTTTAGTGCCTTATTTAAAAGATTTAAAGCAGTTTTTATTGATTTATTCACATAAAATATAGCAATCGCTTCATGCCATATTAGAAATTGTTTATCTTCTTTTAACTGGAAATTATTTTCGGTTTTCTCTTGTTTCACTATTTCATAAAGTTCATTATATTGTTTTTGTTTTGTACAATCTCTCATTACACATTTTACATTTTCTACATATTTTAGTTTTTTGTTTTGAGTTAGTGCGAAAATATGATTTGGATCAATACCAAGTCTTTCAGATAATTGATATAACAATATGCTAGATGGATAAATCATACCTTTTTCTATTTTGCTAATTTGACTTTGCGAACATATTCCATGACACAATTCAGATTGTGATATATTCTTTTTCATTCTAAGTTCTTTAATGGTAATACCCAAATCGTAAAATTCCATTTTTCCTCCTCAAATATAACCCTCAATGAGTAACAAAAAACTTTTCACCCTTTAATGTAATGTAAAATTAGTATATTTTCAATTATTGTTGCTTCTATCGATTTTTTTACTTCTTTGCTCAGTTGCATTTCGAGGTGAGAGTCTTACTTCAAAGAAAAACAGACTAGGGAGAAAGTTTTCTCCTTAACCTGTCCCACCGAACAAATTCCCCATCGTCACTGTTATCCACAAAATACAGAATTACGAATACGATAAGAAGACTCAAACATCTCACCTCATCACGCACTTTTAATTGAACACAAAAGAGAATATCCCCT
Source organism: Bacillus sp. BD59S (assembly GCF_007363175.1). Classification (NCBI taxonomy): domain Bacteria; kingdom Bacillati; phylum Bacillota; class Bacilli; order Caryophanales; family Bacillaceae; genus Bacillus; species Bacillus sp. BD59S. The sequence goes on along the minus strand of NZ_CP034686.1, from coordinate 1,089,513 downwards.
TATTTCCGCCTCTTTTTAACCACAATTAAAAAAGCAATAAACAATACGTTCACACCGACGATTAAAGAAATAAATAGCCAATTCACACCTGTTTCCCCGTTAACTTTATACACATTTGATTCCTCACGCTTTAAAACGAGATAAAATTTTCCGTTTTCTTCTCTTATAATTTCATCTTCTAACAATCCCCTTAACTCTTGTTTTTCACCAACCGCACTTGCAGGTAAAGCAACTTTTTGTGTTTCTTTCGTATTATTAATCGCTACTACTGTCACTTCATCTTTATACTTTCTCTTTAGTACACTCATTCCATCTTTATCGTATAGAAGCTCAAACGTACCGCGGCGTAAAGATGGTCTCGCTTGTCTAAGCTCACCGAGTTTCGTTATGTGTTGCATAAACTTTTCATCTGATTTGAAGTCCATTAATCGTCTATTATCTGGCGTACCTCCTCCATCCAATGCAATTTCAGTTCCGTAATAAAAATTCGGAATACCTGGTGTTGTTAATAAATATGTAAGAGCGAGTTTCAAACGAGATGGTGGATAATTCATATTCTCTTTTGCAATACGAGCAAATCTTTTTGTATCTTGATTATCTAAAAATGTAGCGGCTGCTCCGTCTTTTTTACTCACATCATATAAAGGTTTCACCGATACGTCCGCTTTGGAAAACGCATCTACTATTTTTTCGTTGTATTCACTATCTTCTTTTGTCATAACTCGAAAATCTTTCTTTATCACTTGCATATCTTTTTGCACATCATCCCAAAAAGCAGGCGACTTTTTTTCACTATGTATTACATAACTTGCATCTAAATCAACTTCTTTGATCCACCATTTCATCGAGTCGATTACTTGTTGTTCGTTTTCTCCAAGTGGAAATTGAAATACAACTTTCATTCCTTTTGCATGAGCTTCTTGCACAAGTTCTTTCACATCATTTTCTGTTCCGAAATGTTCATTTACCTTCTGAAAATTGCGCACATCTAACCCATCGTATTTTACACTTTCAAAAAGCGGCGAAAGCATAACAGTCGTAAATCCCATTTCTTTTATGTAATCCAGTCTTTTTATAATGCCTCTTATATCTCCGCCCTGATATCCTTCTAAATTGCCAACTTCTAACTGTTTGTCATTTTTTGGTTCCCCATTATTAAAACGATCAATCATAATGGAATATATAACTTCGTCTCGCCACTCTCTTTTTTCGTCTGCAAATGTATGTATTGGTACAAACAAAACGACAGTTAAACAAAAACAAATGAATAATTTCCTAGTATGTATTTTCCCCACACGCATCCCCCATGTTTTTTAATTGTAAGAATATTATACCAATTATCCGAACGAATCGCATACGTTGATTTCACTCTTCTCAAAATACTCCATGTTAGATTTCCTAACATGATACATAAAGTTTTCTGAATTTTTAGTTGATTTTTCCTTTCATTTCGAATATGATATGAAACATAACAAATTGATGTTATTTTTTCTAACATTACAGGAGGAGAGAGAATGAATACGGGAGATACAGTTTTTATGTTTGTAGCGACAGTAATGGTCATGTTAATGACACCAGGATTAGCACTTTTTTATGGGGGTATGGTTCGCAGTAAAAACGTACTCAGTACAACAATGCATAGTTATAGCGCAATGGCTATCGTTTCGATTCAATGGATTATAATTGGTTATTCTTTATCATTCGGACCAGATTGGCACGGACTTATCGGCACACTCGATTGGTTCGGTTTAAACGGAGTTACCTACGCACCAAATCCAGACTACTCATCTACCATTCCTCACAATTTATTTATGATGTTTCAACTCATGTTCGCTATTTTAACTCCCGCTTTAATTTCAGGAGCATTTGCCGAAAGAATGCGATTTTCATCTTTCCTTATTTTCATCCTTCTATGGACAACAATCGTTTACAATCCTGTCGCTCATTGGGTATGGGGCGTTGGCGGATGGCTAAGAGAAATTGGTGCGTTAGACTTCGCTGGTGGTAATGTCGTTCATATTACATCTGGCGTGGCTGGCCTTGTATTAGCTATTTTCCTTGGAAAACGAAAAAACATAAACGGTTCTTCTCCTCATCATTTACCATTTACGATGTTAGGAGCTGGTTTACTGTGGTTCGGCTGGTTCGGTTTTAACGTCGGAAGCGCATTATCTTTAAATGATGTAGCTTTAACTGCATTTATTAATACAAATATAGCTGCCGCTGCCTCTGCATTAACTTGGATGCTTTCAGAGTGGTTCTTCCAATCAAAACCGACTGCGATGGGAGCTGCTTGTGGCGTCGTTTCCGGTCTAGTCGCTATTACGCCAGCTTGCGGGTTCGTTACACCTTTCTCAGCTCTTCTTATCGGAGCAATTGGGGGCGTATTATGCTTCGGAGCGGTCTTTTTCTTAAAAACAAAATTTGGGTACGACGATACACTCGATGCATTCGGATGTCACGGCATCGGCGGAACTTGGGGCGGCATTGCGACAGGACTATTTGCAACTACTGCCGTAAACGGCGATGGTGCTAACGGATTATTTTACGGAAACGCCGCGTTACTGTTGAAACAACTTGTAGCAATCGGCGCAACATATGCGTTCACAATCATCATGACGTACGCGATTATTAAAGCAATTAACTTCTTCCTCCCTGTCCGGGTAGATGAGCACGAGGAACATATGGGACTTGATATTTCAATGCATGGGGAGAAAGCTTATGAGTATGTAGAAAAATCGGCTAATTAAAACGAAAAAGGTGTACTCCGTTCTAACACGGGGTACACCTTTTTCGTATATTCATAACGATACAATTATCCCAAACTATTGGTATATAAATATCTTCATCTATCTATTCATATAAACATCTTATCTTTTCATTAGTGCATTTAAAACGAGTTGTACCGCAACCGCATCATCTAAATAGCCGATTGGAAATATATAATCTGGGATTACATCGACCGATAATATAAAGTAAATAAGCGCACTTCCCATTAAAGCAAGTTCTGCAGTCGTTCCTTTCTTCTTCGAAAATCTCTCGTACAATTCTTTCAAATCATTAATAAATGGGCCAATACTGCTTACCTTTTGAATCTTTTCAAGAAACCCCTTTTCAATTGTTTCTTTCCCTTCTTCTGTTTGCGAATATTGTTCATAATTCGCTAACTGCTGCTCTACATTCGATATACTAAACTTTTGATCATATAGCTGAGCAGATTCAAGTAAGTGTTCAATATTATTAATAGAAACGTGAATATCAGATTGCTCCTCCTGTTTCGTGTCAATAGAATAACCTGCCGCTACAAACAAATCACCTACCGGAACATCAAGGCTCTCTGCAAACTTTTGCAAATGCTTTGGATTCGCCTTTCGCTTACCATTTACAATCATTGAAATTGTAGCGGTATCAATATTAGTGAGCGCACTAAGTTTTCGCATCGATAAAGACTTTTCCTTAAGCAATTTTTTCAACAACAATCCAAGATTACTTTTTTCATGATCTTGAGACATATCTCATTCCCCTTTATTCACGAGAATAACCATAGTTATTATATGAAAAATAACTACATCACTATACATTTTATATTAACAAATTTTTCTGACCATTTACAAGATAGAAGTCCCTTTATATGTTTATATTTTGCAAACAAAAAAGCTATCTTATATTCAAGATAGCTTTTTAAAATTATTTTAACCATTTCCGTAATAATACAAATACACTACCGCAAATTATGTAAGAACTCACGAATATGACGATGGCCATAAAAAATGAATGATGTAGAGAAAAGGTTAGTATCATCAATAAGAAAGACACAAAGAGCAAATCTAATAAAATAAAGTATCCTGAAGTTAAAACACTTTCAACTAATTGCAACTCCGACTCTAACTCCGAATATTTTAGCCTTTTATACAGTAATCTCAATTTCACTCACCTTCTATGAATTAATCAAAAAATGCAGCAAACGCAATAACTAATAATAATGTTCCACTAATCAATGTTCCAAACTGACCTAAAGTGAATTTACCGATACGAACGTGAGCAATCTTTCTCCCTAACGCAACTCCACCCCATACCGTAATAAAACTACCCACTGCAGCGGCAATACAAATGGCAATTGGATTCAAACCGAACAACCCTGCTCCTAAACCATTCGTTAGTGCATTCGCAGACAAACCAATTCCAAGAAAAATAGACTCTACAAAACCGATTTCACCACATTTACCGATATTTTTCGTTAAACCATTTATTTCTGTACTTGCCACTTCTCCCTCAGTCTCTTGCACCGGAACTTTACGAGGAATTGCTAGTAAAATAATTCGGAGACCAATTATCACTAATAAGAACGAACCGATTACAACAGGCATAATCCCAGGTAAAATTTTTGACAGCCATAAGCCAAAATATATTCCTACTACACTAAATAAAAAACAAATTATCGAAATAATAAAGTTTGATAGATGACTAATTTTTATATTTCGAATGCCGTAAGAAATTCCTACCCCTAAGTTATCGATACTTGATGAAAATGTTAATGCCAAGACCATCATCCATGCTGCCATTTCGTTCACCCCTTCGATTCATTAAACATTCCAGAATCCAAAGTGACATACATAGTACGGAATATGGATAAGGGAGACAACACTCCCTATATCCCTCTCAATTAACAATTCTTTTTAAAAACGAGGCAAAGTGAACCACTTCATTATATTCATGCGATTCACTTTTCCTTTTTCACGAACGGATTGAAAAATATCTCCCGTAAAAGATCCCATTTTAGTAGCAATCTCTTTTTGCATTTCTTTATTTTCTGATGCCACCTTTACACTCAAGTCTAGCGCCTGTTCAAAATGCTCTAACGCTTTTTCTAAATGGTAATCTACATTTTGTTCAACAGCTTTATGCGTCATTTCTTACTTCCTCCTTTTCCTCAACCTTTGCAGCTGCTTCTATTACCTCTTGCTCTTCAGCATGATCATCTTCAACATAAGAAAGCTCTTTCTCAAATTGTTTTTGCATTCTATCCATTTTCGCTTCTACAATAATATCTTCCACTTCTTCTTTAATCGTTTCAAAAGTAGACTTCACACCTTTTGCCCCTGATTCAACAAGTGAACGAAGTGTATTTCTTACAACAGGTAATAAAGCGGCACTTGCTAACGCTAAAGTAGATCCAATAACAATTTTTCGTATCATTTTCATTACTCCTTTACACTGTTTTTAATAATGCTAGTTCATTAACTGCCAATTTTTTTGAATCATCATTCTTATATGAAACTACATTAATAATAGGTTTTGAAATTTGAGATACTGTGCCCGCTACAAGAAGAACAGGTACCCATTGTATAAATGTCAATGGAACGGTATGGAATATACGAGCAAACGGCGGAACATATATAGCTGATAATAATACAAGCCAAGACGTTCCTAACGCTGTCACAAAGAAACGATCTTTTGACCAATCACGCATCGTTTCGTCCGATCCTTCTTGTCTCCAAGAGAACGTTTGAATAAGTTGACCTGCAACTAATGCAGCAAATGCTGATGTTTGCGCTACCGCAAGAGGCACGCCAGCTGCTAAGCTCATACCGAATAAAGCAAGTGAACCTGCTCCAAGCAGTATGCCTCGCGTTACAACCTTTTTGTATAGCTCTTTATCAACAATATCTTGACGTTTCGTTTGCTTCGTTTTGTTTCCAGGATTTACAGCTAAAATCATCGCTGGTAAAGCATCCGTAATGAGATTCATTAATAAAATTTGAATTGGCACTAACGGAATGGGCATTCCCGCAATAACTGCTGCACTTGTCACTAATACTTCAGCTAAATTTCCCGTTAATAAACACCCAACTGCTTTTCGAATATTACCAATGATCGTTCTACCTTCTTTTACCCCTTCCACAATGGAACCGAAATGATCTTTTTTCAATATAAGATCGGCAGCCTCTTTCGTTACTTCTGTTCCCGTTTGCCCCATTGCAATACCGATGTTCGCTTTCTTTATAGCAGGTGTATCATTTACACCATCCCCGGTCATCGATACAATTTGACCGTCAGCTTGATATGCAGTTACTATGCGTAATTTATGGGCTGGCGTTACTCGCGCAAACACAGACGTGCTTTTCACGATATTTTCCAACTCTTCATCTGTTAAATTATCAATTTCTATCCCTGTTAAAACATGATCATCACGATTCCAAATGCCAGTCTGCTTCGCAATAGAGATCGCCGTAGTCGGATGATCCCCAGTAATCATGACTGGTTTTACACCAAGTTCAATCGCTTCACGAATACTCTCTTCTACTTCAGGTTTCGGCGGATCAATCATACCAACTAATCCAACAAAAATAAGGTCATCATTTTCACCATTACTATACGCAAAACCTAATACTCGCAGCGCCTGTTCTGCAAAACCTTCATTTTGTTGTAAAATCACTTCTTTTTCTTGATCACATAACGGATAGATTTCGCCATTATGTTGATACCATTTACATTTAGTAAGAATCGCCTCTACAGATCCTTTCGAAAACTTATAGATTGATTCATTTTCCTTACAAACAACACTCATAATTTTCGTCTCAGAGTCGAACGGTTCTTCATGATGTCGTTCAAATGATGTCATATCTTTTTGTGACACCCCCGCTTTAGAGGCCAAACTTAACAAAGCTCCTTCAGTCGGGTCACCTTTTACAATCCACTGATCCTCTTCTTGTTCTAATTTACTATTATTACAAAGGACACTAATTTGCAGAACGCGAACTAAATCTGGATGTTCTAATGGTGTGTTTTCACTTTCATGATAAGTCGCTTCTTCTACTTCCATCTCTACAGCAGCAGCGACTTTAGATGACGTTACATCCGAAATCTTACCAACTGGTTCATATCCGTCACCAGATACACCCCATACACGATTTGGTGTAGCGATCACTTTAACCGTCATTTCGTTCTTCGTAAGAGTACCTGTTTTATCAGAGCAAATAACCGTTGTTCTACCCAACGTTTCTAAACTGGAAAGCTTCCGAACGAGCGCATTTTGCTTCTGCATACGGAATATCCCTGCGCTTAAAGCGATTGTAATCATAATCGGCAAACCTTCTGGAACAGCTGATGCTGTAAGAGCAACTGACGTTGTAATCATTTGCGTAATTGGTAAACCACGTAGTAATCCCGCTACAAGTACAATACCACCAGCTACAAAAGCCCCTTTAATAAATGTTTTACTAATAGACGTCACCTTTTGCTGGAGTGGTGTAGGCTCTGTTTCTTCTCCTTTCATCAAGGAAATCATATAGCCCATTTCTGTACTCATCCCTGTTTCTACTACTATAGCTCTCGCTTTACCGCGCGTTACAGACGTACCCATAAAGAGCATATTATTCCGCTCCGCTAACGAACATTCTTCTCCTATAGCATCCACTTTCTTCTCAACAGGTAGAGACTCCCCCGTTAACATCGCTTCATTCACTTCCAAATTCCAAGAATGTATAGTACGAAGATCAGCAGGTACACGGTCTCCAGCCTGCAGGCAAACAATATCACCGGGAACAAGCTCACTACTTGCTATTTCTACTTCTTCTCCTTCTCGAAGTACTGTACAATTCGGCGCATGGAATTGATTTAAAGCTTCCACTACTTTTTCGGCCTTCCGCTCTTGAAGAGTTCCAATTACTGCATTGACAACGAGGATTATGCCCATTGCTACCCCGTCAAACACACCGCCTGATAATACAGACACTCCAGCTGCTCCAAGTAAAATAAGCGATGTAAACTCTTTAAATTGGCCCATAAATGAAACAATCCAAGGAACAGACTGCTTCGGTTCAATTGTATTCACCCCATACTTTTCTTGTCGCACTTGCACTTCTTGCTCACTTAATCCCTGCTGTTTCTCCACTTGTAAATCATTTATTACATCTTCTTGCGAAAGTGTATACCATTTAGTAGAAGGTTCTCTCACTGGCGAGTCGTTCTTATTCCCTATCTCTTTATTAGAAAAAATCTTCTCACTCACCCGCTTCGCTCTAGATAAAAATGTTAAAGATAGAGCATTCGCCATTAAAGCGATGACAGGTGCAGTAAATATAGACCAAACAGCCAACATCTCTCCAGCAATGTTCCACATTTTTGCTACTCGAAAATGTTCTTTCACCAATAGATCGATTCGTTCTGCATAGGCTATAGATTGAAATATATTTTTCATTTCATGGTGAGATACAGACGGAAATTCAATATCATCTTCACATACAAATAATACTTCTTCCCCATTCGAACGAATACGCTCTACACGCTCTACAACATCGCTATGTTGCCAACTTACATCAATACCGTATTGCGTAAGAACACTCTTATTCATATTCAAACTATTTTCCATAACAGCTATCGCACATTTATTTTCGTTTAACTTAAGAAAGATGTCTGCAAACTCAGGAACAATTGCTATTTTTGATCCAACTAACAATCCGAGGCACTTTTGACCTTTAGCAACAAACTGAACGTTAAATCCTTCTTTGCTCAGCCTCTTCGCTTCTAACACATACAGGCTTATATCTACACCATTTCGTTTTGCAAATACTTGACTACCGATAAAGGATGGAATTCCTTGTATATCACCTTTTATCCCTTCATCATCAACTTCAACTTCAAAAGCTTTCCTTAACGTTCTTCCTGTTTGCTTCGCTCGTTGCACAACCTCATCTTTCCAATCATGCTCACTTTTCTCTAGTAACGAAGCTGCCGTGCACCAAATTTGCCCTTTATCCTCTGAAACACAGCTAATCTCCGCTGCTTCATTACGGAATATACGAGACACATCGTCAAATACGACCGTTCTCGTTCGAGACAATTGAGATAATGACCCTTCATTTGGAATAACGTATCCTCTTTCTCGCGCAACGAGATCCCCTTGTCGCCACGCATACTCAGCAGACGAAACAGCAGGTTTTGGATTCGCAGCTAATAAAACCGCCATTCCGCGTAACGGATTTCTCGTAAATGCCCATGTTGCTCCGCCAAAAAGCATGCCCCATTTCGATTGTCTTTCACTGTATGCTTTAATCTCCGGGGATAAAATCCTTTCTTTGTACGAATCTGTTTCTTCATTTATATTCGCCTGACTACGCTTCCAATTTAAATAGTTTAATAGACTAAGTCCCGCTAATACGATAATATTTTCTCGCGCAAGTGCTAGCGCTAGCGTTCCTATGCCAAGCACTAAATCAGAATTCACTTTTTTGCTAGCAACCATTTTTTTGAATCCTCGTTTAAGAAACGGATATCCTGTTACAACGGATAAAGCACCCGATACATAAAAAAGCCCTGGACTTCTAGCTAAAGCTGACCTTCCCATAAATAATTGTTTTATACCAAATGCACCTAATCCAGCGACAGAAAGCGCTAACGGTAACGGGACACCTTCACCTTTTTTCTCGTAAGAAATTACACTAGATGAAGAATCTTCTACTTTCTTCGTTTCTTCCATATTATTAAGGTTATTATTCTTTGTAATTTGTTCTTCTAGGAGTTTAATTATTTCACAAATTGTATGTAGAGAGGTCTTGTTGATATCGTAAGTAATAAGGGCTCTTCCTGTAGAAATAGAGGGACTTACTTGATAAATACCTTCCACGTCACGAAAACGTTCTACTATCAAGTTCGCCATATTTGTATTGTATTTCAGTTTATATATTTCAATTCGAATTCTTCCAGGTAACGATCGTATAAATCTCGTTTTCAATGATTTACTCTGCATCATCATCCTCCTTATTCTTGTAAATGAAATAACATCACTTACTATTTAAGGAGTAACAGGTAGGCTTTCATAATCTACACTCTCATTCGAATGATATGCATTTACACGAGATGCCCATTTTTCCTGGAATTTAGAAATTGTAATCGGCACTGCTTCTACTGCTCCGATAATCGGTGATACTGTTTTTACCGCCACTTTTCGTGCCGCTTCTTTCACTTTCGGCAGAGCTTCTTCCATTTCTGAACCAGCACTTTTCATTTGTTCTTTTGCACCGAGAAAAGCAGATACTGTTTTTACCGCTAATTTTCTTAACCCCGTTCTCGCTTTCGGTGACGCCAATATAACTGCTGCTACCCCAACAGCTATACCGATTGGTGATTTCATAAATCGAAACATGTACATTTCTCCTCACTTCATTATTTTTGAGTCTGTAAAATGAATCAATCCTATCCAAGCTAAGTAAACGTGTAATCCATTTTGTCACATCCTTTTTTTGTAAAAAGTATATATCGAGTATATATTTTCATTTGCATTATTTCAACAATTTATTAGTTTTTTGTAAATTTTATGTTAATTCAGAAAAAGGTTTTGTGAACTTTTCTATTCTTATGCAAGTATACAGGTAATATATTCCACATTATTCTTGCTCAATTATTGAGATTATATTGAGAATTCGTTTTGTTTTTTTACAAATCACAAACTAAGACATGCACTTTTACGAAACAAATTTTATATACTATAAAAAATGCCTCAGGGAGTGATTTTCATGAGCTTATCCTATTGGAAATACGCAATTCTTAATCATATCACTACAAATTTTCGCACCTTCTTATTTAATATCATTGTCGCTATTTTAGGTGAAATCGCACTTTTCCTCGTCCTCAGTTTTGTCCCAAAAAGATTTCATAAATTTTTCGCATAAAAAGGCCTGAGTTCCTATCTATTGTAGAACTCAGGCTGCTTAGCTTTATTGAATGTAGGGGAACCGTTACATAGTGTTTATATTCGCATCTTGAAATACCCCATCTAGTATTGGGTAGAATATATCGGCGATTATTCGGATATATCGACGATTTTTCAAATATATGAGCGATTATTTCAATATATCGACGTTTCGACACAGGATATCGATTTACCAACAAACTTCGACATGACTTAAACGTAAAATACCCCCGTGTCACTCACGAATCACCATACTTACTTTTATTCAAACTTAATATAATAAGAAATGCAATCGCTATTACAGCTAAAAACGAACGGGATTAAACGGTGTTCCTACCGTTTCATTAAAACGATGATAAATAAAAGGGATCATCTCAAGTACCATTAGCCCCATTGCAATTTGAAACGTCTCAGCCATCGCTTTATTTTTTATAAATACAGCACGCTCATCACCTTGTTTCCCAATCGCTATAAACATTTTTATAATAGCAAACACTACAAATAAAAAGACACTTAACGCAATAATAAAAATCAAAACATCCATCAAAATACACCTCTTATATGTAAAACTTTTTTGACAAGAGTATAACACCTTTTACCCCTCATGTAAAATATCTTTTACACAAAAAGACGACCGTTAAACGGTCGTCTTTTCCAATTTATTTCGGAGCATTTCCTACATATTGCGTAATATCAACATTTAATGATTGTGCTAAGCGCATACCGTACTCTTGATCTGCACGGAAGAAGTTACAAACAGCTAGTAATTTCGTGCGTTCATTTACGTCTTTTAAGTCATTTGTTAAGTTTGCAATTAAATTGTCTTGCTCTTCTTTAGAGAATGAACGGTAACGCTCACCTGCTTGTTTGAAATCATTTGGTTTGTCAATTTTCTCACGAGATACATAGCCTTCTACTTTCATAGTTGAATCGCGGTAAGCTGGGTCTTCAACTGGATTTTCAGCATGACGGCTCGGTTCGTAGTTGATTGTAGATGGGTTTTGATTGATTTGCATCGCACCATCACGTTGTTGGTTATGAACAGCTGCATATGGGCAGTTTACAGGAATTTGTAAGTAGTTTGCACCAAGGCGATAACGCTGTGTATCTGGATAAGAGAATAAACGACCTTGTAATAATTTATCTTCAGATGGTTCAATACCATTTACAGTTGCACTTGGAGAGAACGCCACTTGTTCTACTTCCGCAAAGAAGTTTTTCGGGTTACGATTTAACGTCATTGTCCCTACTTCCATTAACGGGAAACGATCTTCTGGCCAAACTTTCGTTGGATCTAACGGATCGAAATCTAAAGAATCCGTTTCTTCTAATTGCATCACTTGTACGTGTAAATCCCACTTCGGATAATTCCCTTTTTCGATTGCATCGAATAAGTCACGAGTTGCATGGTTGAAGTCTTTTCCTTGTACTTCTTGCACCTCTTTTGCACTTAAGTTACGTACACCTTGCTGTGGTTTCCAGTGATATTTAATGTAGACAATTTTACCTTCTGCATTAATCCATTTAAATGAATGTACACCGAACCCTTCCATTTCACGATAGCTTGCTGGTGTACCGTAATCAGAAAATACCCATGTCATCATATGTGTAGATTCTGGACTTAACGTCATGAAATCCCAGTAACGATCTGGTGTTTGAATATTTGTATCAGGTGCTGGTTTTAAAGAATGCACCATATCAGGGAATTTAATTGCATCACGAATGAAGAAGACCGGTAAATGATTACCTACGATATCATAGTTTCCTTCTTCTGTATAAAATTTAACAGCGAACCCACGCGGATCACGAGCTGTTTCCGGAGAACCTTGACCATGAATAACCGTTGAAAAACGAACAAATACAGGCGTTTCAGTTCCTTCATTTTGTAAAAATGCTGCTTTCGTATATTGCTTCATGCTATTTTTCGTAACGAATACACCGTGAGCACCTGCACCACGTGCGTGTACAACACGCTCTGGAATACGTTCACGATCAAAGTGAGCCAATTTTTCTACTAAATGATAGTCTTCTAATAATACCGGTCCACGGCGACCAGCTGTACGAGAATTTTGATTGTCTCCAACCGGAGCACCTTGGTTTGTTGTTAAGCGATTATTTGGATTCATCTAGGGGGATCCTCCTCTTTCTTTCATAGTAATTATTATTTATTTAAAATTATTATAAATTAATTATTATTCAAAATTAGATCTTTGTCAACTACTTCTTTCATTTTTTTGGAAACAATTTCAGTTAAGCAATCGATAAATATAGATTGTGCATTCGGCATATTCGGTCTAAAATACGTAGCATTTATTTCATCCGTTACAACTTTACACTCGTAATCGTTGTCATATAAAACTTCTAAATGCTCTGCCACAAAGCCAACTGGGCAATATATGAAAGATTTATATCTATGCTCTTCAAATAAATCTCTCGTTAAATCTTGCACATCCGGTCCAATCCATGGATCAGGTGTATTTCCGGCGCTTTGCCAACCAATTGTATAGTTTTGGATGTTTGCAGCTGCTGCGATTAAATCCGCTGTATGCTGTAATTGCTCCACATAAGGGTCACCCGCTGCAATAATTTTTTCTGGTAAACTATGCGCCGAAAAAATTACGATTGCTTTCTCTTTATCTTCAATTTTTGTAAATGTTTCTTTTATTTGATCTGCCCAATACGAAATAAACTTCGGTTCATCGTACCATTGTTCAATCGGCTCAATAACAGGACCACCTATTTCCTCCGAGAGACGAATTGCACGCTCGTTATATGCCTTAATGCTAAAGGTAGAATAATGCGGCGCTAATACGATACTAATCGCTTGTTCAATTCCATCACGTTTCATCTCTTCTACTGCATCTTCTATAAACGGAGCAGTATGTTTTAAGCCTAAGTAACAATTAAATTCATACTCTGTAAACATATTATTCATTGAGTCTGTTAATTTATGCGCTTGCTCTTTCGTAATTTTTGCAAGCGGTGAAATTCCGCCAATTGCTTTATAGCGCCTGATTAAATCTTGGAGCGCTTCCTCGGATGGCTTACGCCCATGACGAATATGTGTATAATATGCCTCTACTTCATCTAATGAATCCGGCGTTCCATACGCCATTACGAGTAAACCTATTTTTTTCTTTTTCATCTATATAACACCTCAATTTTATAAATGAGAATCTTTTTCAAGAACATTTGTTTCCAATTATAACAACTAATAATAAGTACGTCAAAATAATTATTATAAATAAGTATTATTTCTAATATGATTTTAAATTTTATATGACAATTTTTTTAATAAAAAGCGACTTACACAAAAGTAAGTCGCTTTTCTTCTATTCCTTAATATTTACCCCATATTCTTTAAACCAAACATGAATTTGCGCTAAATGAGCTAAAAGTTGAGGACCAGTCATTAATTGACCGAACCAAGGGGATTGAAATGCACTGCCGCCTGACTCAATTAATCCGCTCAGCTGCTCTTTATCAAATAGTTCGTGTAAAATTGAGCCTTTATCTGTTAATAAATCTTGTAGCCATACTGTTACTGCTTTCGTATAGTGCGGATTATGTGTTTTCGGATACGGACTCTTCTTTCTATATAAGATTTCATTTGGAAGTAATCCTTCTAACGCTTTACGTAATAGACCTTTTTCGCGATTTTTATACATTTTCATTTCCCAAGGAATATTCCAAGCATATTCGACAAGTCGATGATCCGCAAACGGAACCCGTACCTCTAAGCTTGCACCCATACTCATACGGTCTTTTCTGTCTAATAATGTTGTCATAAACCATACCATATTTAAATAAAATAATTGTCGTCTCTTTGCTTCAATTGGGCTTTCTCCCTCTAAAATAGGAACTTCTTGAATGGACTCTTCATAGCGCTGCTGTACATATTGTTGTAAGTTTAATTTATTTCTCCATTCTTTCTTTAGCAGTTGTTCACGTGCTTCTGTAGAGCGCATCCACGGAAATGCACTCGATTGTAAATCATCCTCTCTATAAAACCACGGATAACCACCAAATATTTCATCTGCACATTCCCCAGATAGACCGACGACAAAATCTTGTTTAATCTCTCGACAAAACCATAATAATGACGAATCAATATCTGCCATACCAGGTAAATCGCGAACGAGCACTGCTTCTGTTAAATACTGCGCTAATTGTTCATTTGAAATGACGCAGCGATGATGGATTGTTTGAAACGTTTCAGTCATCAAATGAATAAATGGTGCATCTGAATTTGGCTGAAACGCATTTGCTTTAAAGTATTTGTCATTATCTTCGTAATCAATCGAATACGTGTGTAATTGCCCTTTTCCTGATCTTTCGTATTCTTTCGCAGCAATTGCTGTAATCGCGCTCGAATCTACACCACCTGATAGAAAAGTGCACAGTGGTACATCAGAAACGAGCTGCCTTGTAATCGCATCTTGTAATAAAAAACGTGTTTTCTCTACTGTTTCTTCAAAGGAGTCTTCATGCTTTTTACTTTCTACATTCCAATATCTCCATATACATAAACCGTTCTTTGAAAATGTCATCGCATGACCTGGACGTAATTCTTTTATACCAGCATAAATACCGTGGCCAGGCGTTCTAGATGGTCCAAGTCCGAATATTTCTGATAATCCTTCTAACGTCACTTCCGCCTTCACATCTGGATGCGACAATATCGCTTTTAACTCTGAGCCAAATAGTAATCGCCCACTGTCATATTTATAAAAGAGCGGTTTTACACCTAATCGATCTCTCGCGATAAATACTTGTTCTTTCTGTTCGTCCCATACTGCAAACGCATATATACCGTTTAAATGATCGACACATTCTTCTTTCCATTCAATATAAGAAGCTAATAATACTTCTGTATCAGAATGACCTTTGAACGTATATCCTCTTCTTAATAATTCCTTTCGAATGTCTTCTGTGTTATAAAGTTCACCGTTATAGCAAATGGCATAATTCGTTTCATCTTTTAAACAAGTCATCGGCTGTTTACCACCTTCAGGATCAACAACGATTAACCGTTTATGTCCAAATGCGACATTGCCTTTAATCCAAACTTTATTATCATCCGGCCCACGTTTGGCTAACGTCTCAGCCATCTTCGTAACGACATCTCTTTCTCCTTCTAATGAGCGTTTATAATCCACCCATCCTGTAATCCCGCACATATAAATCATCCTTCCATCTTATTTCTTTTCTTGAACGTGCAGTAATCCCCACCCTAAGAGTGCGGATCAAAAAAATGAAAAACTTGACGATAACCTACTATCCACATATGGAATAGCATTTTCACTCAGTAAAACGTGTTTTATTGTATGCCCACCTATGTCTATATGTGTCTAGTTATAAAGAATGCACGAACTGTCTATAACAGGAATAACTACTTTTCATAAAGGAGAAATCGTGTATGATACAACGTAAACATATTTTATATAATCAGCCCCGCGCTCATACGGTCGGTAATGTAGAATATATAAACAATGAATGGGTATTCTTTGATGATGAAAATGAGGAAGCATTTTTATTAGAAGAGATTGCCGAAGATGGGTTTGAAATTTTGTATAATAACAATTGGCTACCAGCCCGTTTCTATGAACAAGATGTATTACAAATCGCCAACGAACAGCACCATTTACAAAATGGGGAAATGATACGCATTCGTAAAAAATTACTCCTTAGCTATACGGAATGGCTTGAGGAATTACCTGACTCTGTCTTTGCCTTATTAACAGAGGCATTGCAATCACTTCATTACTCTTTATATGATTGCATGTATTGTCATAATTATTTATCCTTTTTACCGAAAGAGGAAGCATGCGAAGGAGTAAATATTCTTTTATTTGATAACGAAGAGATGATTTGTACACTACAGCACCATTTCGTTCGTCACGCTACGTCAAATAAAAATATGTTTCGTTTTACAAAAGCGAACGGAGAAGAGTTGCATATCGATGCGACATAAAATAAAAAACCACCTTATCTCCCAAGTCTTTGAGATTATAAGGTGGTTTTATTTTCTTTATTAGAATACTTTCCAACCAATCGGTAATTTCAGCCCTAGATAAATTACCGCTACTAGCGCGACAATAAATAAGCCCCAAACCGCCCCTGTTGGTTTGTTTTTGCTCATTTTTACAAGAACCATTTCCATTCCACCGATTACTAATATACCAGCTAACATTTTTAAACCGTACCACATGTGCATGCTACCTGTTGCTGTTTTCACAATACTCATGTACAACATAAATCCTGTCACAATAATGAAGATATACATTAGGCGAAGCCCCATATGTACACCTTTACCTTTTCTTCCTGCTGAATAAAGTGAATACGCAACGAAGAATAAAATTAAACCTAACGCCCATGCTGTAATATGCATATGTACCATCGTATCCCTTGCCTCCTCTTTTCACACTTTTTCACTCTATATGATAACATGTTCATTTATTTTCAGGAAATGTTTCGCTTTTTTACATTTAAATGCTATAATATTTAGAGTATTTACAAACTTCTTGTAATAACAAAAGGGGGAACAATCATGATTCAAACTAAGGATATTATCGAACTTACAGACACATACGGGGCAAATAACTATCACCCACTTCCAATCGTTATTTCTAAAGCAGAAGGCGTTTGGGTAGAAGATCCTGAAGGAAACCGCTATATGGACTTATTAAGTGCATATTCTGCAGTAAACCAAGGTCATCGTCACCCAAAAATTATTAACGCTTTAATTGACCAAGCTAATCGTGTTACGTTAACTTCTCGTGCTTTCCATAGCGATCAATTAGGTCCTTGGTACGAAAAAGTTGCGAAACTAACAAATAAAGAAATGGTACTTCCAATGAATACAGGTGCAGAAGCTGTTGAAACTGCAATTAAAACAGCTCGCCGATGGGCTTATGATGTGAAGAAAGTAGAAGCAAACCGTGCTGAAATTATCGTTTGTGAAGATAACTTCCACGGACGTACGATGGGTGCTGTTTCTATGTCTTCAAACGAAGAGTACAAGCGTGGATTCGGTCCAATGCTTCCTGGTATCGTTGTAATTCCTTATGGTGATTTAGAAGCGTTAAAAGCTGCTATTACACCAAACACAGCTGCATTCATTTTAGAGCCAATCCAAGGTGAAGCAGGAATTAACATCCCACCAGCTGGTTTCTTAAAAGAAGCTCTTGAAGTATGTAAAAAAGAAAACGTTTTATTCGTAGCAGATGAAATCCAAACTGGCTTAGGCCGTACTGGTAAAGTATTTGCTTGTGACTGGGACGGTGTAACTCCTGACATGTACATACTTGGTAAAGCACTTGGCGGCGGCGTATTCCCAATCTCTTGCGTTGCAGCAAACCGCGACATTTTAGGGGTATTTGAGCCAGGTTCTCACGGTTCTACATTCGGTGGTAATCCACTTGCATGTGCTGTTTCTA
Source organism: Bacillus sp. BD59S (assembly GCF_007363175.1). Classification (NCBI taxonomy): domain Bacteria; kingdom Bacillati; phylum Bacillota; class Bacilli; order Caryophanales; family Bacillaceae; genus Bacillus; species Bacillus sp. BD59S. Next base: position 1,071,384 of record NZ_CP034686.1, on the reverse strand, counting down.
TCGCAGCTCTTGAAGTGTTAGAAGAAGAAAAATTAACAGAGCGTTCTCTTCAATTAGGTGAAAAATTAGTTGGACAATTAAAAGAAATTGATAACCCAATGATTACTGAAGTTCGTGGTAAAGGTTTATTTATCGGTATCGAATTAAACGAGCCAGCTCGTCCTTACTGTGAACAACTAAAAGCAGCGGGTCTATTATGTAAAGAAACACACGAAAATGTAATTCGTATCGCACCACCTCTAGTAATCTCTGAAGAAGATTTAGAGTGGGCATTCCAAAAAATTAAAGCGGTATTATCGTAATAATAGAGAGACTGTCCTACATGTTAGGACAGCCTCTTTCTTTTTTTAATAGTTTATCGTAAAGTAAATTTTAATATTCTGTTTATTTTACGAAGGGGGTAGTTGTATGCTTTTGAAATATGGAAAACATATTAACTATTTAGCTACCATTCTCATTTCCATTACATTCATCGGATTCTTATTATCCACAACGTTACTTAGTCACTATTCAACACCTCATACATTCATGCTACTTAAAATCTCATTTTTGGCTGCTGTTTTCCTTACAGCTATCGGGTTTGGTCGCGAAAGAAGTTCTCTTGCCGTTATACTAATTGGGATTTATACATTAATACTCATTGGATTATATATTTTCGCTATTTTAGATTTTTTCAATATTCCATGGCCATAAAAAAGACCTATCTATTAATAAGATAGCTCTTTTCTTCACTTCACTACATTTCGCAAAGTACCAATTCCTTCTACTGTAATGACTACTTCATCACCAGCATGCAAAAACTTCGGTGGTGTGAAACCTTTTCCAACACCAGCCGGGGTTCCTGTTGCGATAATATCTCCTGGTTCTAATGTCATTCCTTTACTTATCGTTGAAATGATTTCTTCTATTGAAAAAATCATTTTATTTGTATTTGAAGTTTGTCTTACTTCCCCATTTACTACCGTTTCAATGTGTAACGCATTTGGCGCATTAATCATCGATTTATGAATTAAATACGGTCCCATCGGACAAAATGTATCGAAACTTTTTCCAAGGAAAAATTGTTTATGCTTCCTTTGAATGTCGCGAGCAGTTATATCATTTATAATGGTATAACCAAAAACATGCTCAAGTGCTTTTTCTTTTTTTATTTGTTTCCCTCGCTTACCAATGATGACAGCTAGTTCTCCTTCATAGTCTAGTTCATTCGTTGCGTGGGGATGACTATTAATTTTTTCATCCATTCCAATAACTGTCGTTGGCGCTTTTGTAAAGATCATTATATTTTCTGGAATTGACTCTACTCCGCCCATTTCTATCGCATGCTCACGATAATTTTTTCCAACGCACAAAATATTCTTCCTTGGCCTTGGAATTGGTGCTAATATTTTCACCTCAGTTAACGGGTAATACGCGGTTCCTTCATTTTCCTTCGCCCAATTGACAATATCACACATTTTTTCAACACATTCGGTTCCTCTTTCAATACACTCTAACATTGTAATTGGAATCGTAACCTTTTCCCCTTTTTGTCTTTGCGCTTCTCTTACATGCAATACCTTTTCTTCCTCTTCATCCACAATACCTACAAATACCTTTTCATCTTTTTTCGCCGTTACCAAACGCAATATTTCCACTCTCCATCCTAAAACTCATACACTTTAATTGTATTCGCATCCGTAAGAAAAAAACCTTCTCATACACGCTAATTTTTACAATATTCTTCTTATATCCGATTTGTTACTCCTTTATCATTTGGCATAAAATGTAGAAATTTTACTTTTTTTAGCGAATGCATTTCTTTTTTATGTTTTTTTTGTATAATATGTACTACATAATATACTAAAAATTTCATTTAGAGATGGAGCCGATTTCAATGTTTGAGCAAGCGATTGAAAAAAAACGTGAAAAGATGATTTATTTTGCTGAACGCTACGGAATGACTTCTCAAAAAACAGTGGATTGTAGCCAAGAACTGGACAGGCTCTTAAATGTAATTTGGCATGTACATACGGATTTTCACCCTAATCAAACACTCGATACACACACGCAATAACGTGTGTGCTTCTTTTATTTCAAAAAAACACACATTTTATTGAAAACGCCCATACAATAGTAGAAAAGAAAACTTTAAAAACGAAAGGTGTTTTGTATGCCAGCTATGGTCGGACATATTCGTATCGTCAATATTGGATCAAGTGGTATTTTTCATATTGGAGATGTATTTGCGATTAGGCCTATTAGTTATTCACGCGCTTTCGCCGGGGCCGGCTCTTTTAATGTTGGAGATAATGTTTCTGTCTACAATTATCAAAGTGCAACGACTGTTAATGACTCAGACGTAATTGATCAAGCGATAATTGGTTCAACTTAGAGGAGGCGATTGTATTGAATTTTTATGTAAACCAAAGTATCATCATTAACAGCATTAAAATTGATAGCATTACAACCTCTTCTGTATTCCAAATTGGTACTGCTGGAAGTATTAAAGCTCTATCCAAATTCTCAAATACTGGCGGATTTACAGAGCCCCTTCGCCCATTACAGGCGAAAGGACAAATTATTTCTATTAAACCATCAACTAGTTCTTCTTAAGATATCCTTGTCATAAATATATAGCAGGAATATATTTACCCTCCCTATTGAAAAGGAGGTTTCACAAATGAATCAAGATATATATACTTACTTATACCAACTTCAGCAAGCTCTTCAAACACAACAAACAGCCATCCTAAATTTAGAAGATCAAGTGCGCCAACTCCAAGAAGAGCTTAACGAATTAAAAAATCGCCCCTCCTCTTCTGTAGGAAAAGTGGAATACAAATTCGATCAATTAAAAGTTGAAAATTTAAATGGGACTTTAAATATTGGTTTAAATCCGTTTTCAGCAAAAGGACAGCAAATTGAAGACTTTCAAGTGGATACAGAAACTTTGAAAGTCAACCCTGAAACTGACACAAATCCAGACTTTTACCAAGGCATCCTTCAAGAAATGCATCGTTACTTAGATGAAGAAGCATATAATCGAATTCTCCATTTTGAACAAGAAGAGAGAACGCCGCTCGATGAAATGTATCGACAAATGATGGTTGATGACATAAAGAAACAGATGGAGCATAGACTTCCTTATTATTTATCACAAGCGCAATCACATGAAGGGATTTCAACAGATCCAGATTATTTACGAGATATCATTATTCAAGCAATGAAACATGATATCGACAAAGCCTTCCTCTCTTTTATTCAACACATACCGGGCAATTTCCGAAAGGAGTAAGTATGTATGAATGTTAACGTTGTAAATCGTGAATTAAAAGTCGGACAGATTAAAATGAACGGTGTATCATCGTCCGCACTCTTTTTAATTGGGGATGCAAATTTCCTCATACTATCTTCTATTCTTGATACACCATTCGAAACTGTTACAGAGGGCCCATTTGTACCATTAGTCACAGATGTCCCTCCTACTCCAGGTTAAGGAGACTGAGAAATTATGTTACATCATGTGTCTGTTGTCCAAAATGTTTCTATTATTTCTTTAGGGATTGCTGCCGTATTTCAAGTTGGAGATGCAAATCAAATGGAATTAAAAAGTAGAGCTCTTGCCGTCCACAGAGAAATCCCTTGTTATATAAAAGGGGAAGGTCGCTTAGATGCATTTGAAATTTTTACAGATGAACACATCACAATCCCAAAAAGAACGACAGATGTAAAACTAAACATTGTAAATGAATGTCCTTTTATCGAAGTGAATGATGTTGAATTACGAACACTTTTAAATTCTGGCTGCTTTCAAATTGGAAATGTTGATTATGTTTTTAATAACTCTCGTATTATGCAAATCCGTCAATATATTACGGATGAACCTTCCGCTCCATAATTCATATAGTAATTAAAAAGCTTAGTAAAGTAGGTGGATGGTATGCCTTCCGTTGTTGGAAATCTCGTCGTTCAAAACAGTAATGGTTCTTTCAATTTAGGGGATTTTTATAACGTGTCTCCGAAAGAAAATACGAAAGCTTATAATGGTTCCGGAGCTTCCAATGTTGGATTTGTCGTGAATACGTTTAACGGTGTTAGTGCAACAAATACATTTGATTCTGATGTGGCCGATCAAGATCAGATTGGAACAGCGTAATGAAAGGGCTGCCCTGTGATTCCCCCTTATAGGTAGATAGTAAAAGAGTCCATCTAACATGATGGACTCTTTTCTATTTCGTCTAGAAGAGCATAATACTCTTTTTATTTAAATGATAATCCTTGTTCCTCCAAAGCTTTTTTAAGCTTTGGCATCGACGCAGGTCCCATACCATGCAGCTTTAAAATTTCTTTCTCACTATACTTTGAGAGTTTTTCTACAGTGTGAATTCCATGATGTTCTAGTGCCCTTCTTGCTGGTGCTGAAAGAAAAGCGAGAAAACCTTCTTTCGGCGCTCTCTCGTTCTCACAGGTTGGGCAAGTTGGACAATCGCTACTTTTGTAGTATTCATGTCCTTTTTCACACGTTCTTAACGTTTTTTCCGTTACCATTTTTAAGTTCCTCTATTCTTCGATTTTTACAACATGATTGCCATCAAAGAAGTATAAACATTTCTCTTTCACAGGATGTTGTAAGCTTTTCTCGAGCGCTTTTGCATATAACGAAAGCTGCACTTTATATCGCTCTTCTAAAATTGGCTTCGCCTGATCAAATCCGCTTGGGAATTTTCCTGCAATTGTATCCGTTTTGAAGTCGATTAACGTAATACCGTCTTCCTCTTCGATCATGCAGTCAATAACCCCTTGGACAAGAATGGATTCCCCGCTCTTCCCTTGCCAATCTTGATATGCTTCTTCTGCTGCAAGCATCATCGTAAATGGCACTTCACGCTCAACACTTTTCGCCGCTAATACCCGTTTACCTAGGTCACTATCAAAGAATGAAATTACTTTTTCAATTGCTATTTCTTCTGCTTGTTCAAATGTTAATAATTCCTTATTTACCATTCCCGCAATTTGCTCTTGAAGAACTTCAACCGTAATCGGCTTCTTCAAGTCAACATGCTGCATAACAGCGTGAACTGCCGTACCTCTTTCAGCGTATGTTAATCCCTTTTTCTCCATAAAACGAGGACGTGTTTTAATTGGTGCACGTAATTTTTTAATAAAGGCATTATCGCTACCTTCTTCAGATTGATAATTTCTCTTTATTTCTGTAACAGACTGCTTCGCACGATGAGATGTCGCTTCCTCATATCCGTACTTCCACATTAATCTATCGTACACCTCTTCTTTCCGTTCACTTTCTAACGGAACGGCCTTTTTCTCACGAAGTGCTTCTAACAATTCTTGTTTCTCTTCTTGAACGGGCTCTGGCGCAAGTAACGTGTTTCCGTCAACAACTTCTACTTTCCAGCTCGCACTATACCCATAAATTTCATCTGGAATGCTCCCTTGTCCTAATTCAAGAAGTATTTCACTATCACGGTGTCTATATAATGAAGGTGCAATCCAGTCTAAGTAGCAAGACGCTCCGGCACGTATATGATCTGGTAATAACCATTCACTATGCTCCCTAGCATCCAGCCATTTTTCCATTTCCTTAGTTGCATCCTTAACTGTTCCGATTAAAATTAACTTCTCTTTTGCACGTGTTAATGCTACGTATAATACGCGCATTTCTTCCGCAATTAATTCCATTTTCATTTTACGCTTAATCGCAAGTTGCGATAATGTCGTATATTTAATTCGTTTACGAGGATCGATAAATTGCGAACCAAAACCGAAGTCTTTATGCAGTAAGAAACGTTTCATTAAGTCTTGTGTATTAAAGCGGCGACCTAGTCCAGCGACAAATACGACTGGGAACTCAAGTCCTTTACTTTTATGAATTGTCATAATGCGAACGACGTCTTCTTGTTCACCTAAAGCTCTCGCCGTACCCATATCATCACCGCGTTCTAAAATACGCTCAATAAAACGCAAGAAGCGGAATAATCCTCTAAACGACGTTGCTTCATATTGTCTTGCGCGGTCATATAGTACACGCAGGTTTGCTTGTCTTTGCTTTCCAGCTGGTAAACCGCCAACGAAATCGTAATAACCTGTCTCACCGTACACTTTCCAAATTAAGTCAGAAAGAGACTGTTGGCGCGCGAATGCACGCCATCCTTGCAGTAAGTTGTAGAACCATTCTAATTTATCATGTAGTTCTTTTTCTTCTTCAAGCGGTGCCCCTTTTAAGAATGAGCTCATTACTTCATAAAACGAGCCTTTCTTCCCATGAGCACGAAGCGTCGCAAGTTCTTCATCATTTAGTCCAACAATTGGTGAACGAAGCACTGCTGCAAGCGGAATATCTTGCATCGGATTATCAATAACGCGGAAGACGTTCATCATAATATTTACTTCTGTCGCTTCAAAGTAACCAGTCGCAAGATCAGCGTATACTGGAATTCCTTGCAGCTTTAACTCTTCCATAATTTGCGGTGCCCACGGCATGGAGCGAAGCAAGATAACGAAGTCGCGGTATTGTACAGGGCGCATACTATCCGTTTTACGATCATACACTTCATAACCCGAATCGACCATCGCTTTAATGCGCTGCGCCATAAGACGAGCTTCAAGCTGCGCCTTTTCTACTTCCGCACCTTCTTCACCGTCTAATACTTCTTCTTCCGTTTGCTGAATGCATATTAGTTCAGCTGCTACATCTTCACCTTCTGGATAGGTAGCACCTAACTTTAATTCAGCGTCAGCATCGTAATCGATTTCCCCAACTTCTTCACCCATAATTTGTTTAAAAATAAAGTTCGTACCCGCTAACACTTCATGACGACTACGGAAGTTTTTCGCTAAATCAATCTTCATTCCGCCGCCTAATCCTTCTTGCGTGAAGCGTTTATACTTTCCTAGGAATAATCCTGGTTCTGCTAGTCGGAAACGATAGATCGACTGCTTTACGTCACCTACCATGAACAAGTTTCCTTCACTCTCAGAATCTTTCGTTACAAACTTAATAATCGATTCTTGTACGAAGTTCGTATCTTGATATTCATCGACTAATACTTCAGCAAATTTATTGCGATATTGAAGCGCTACAGCTGATGGCTTCATTTCACCGTCTTCACTTTGTTCACTTAAAATTTGTAAACAGAAATGCTCTAAATCTGTAAAATCAACCATTCCTTTATCTCGTTTCATCGCTTGGAAACGTTCTGTAAATACTTTTACGAGCTGAACAAGCTTTTCTAATACAGGATGCATATCTTGAAAATCTCGTAAGAAACTTTCAGGTTTGCGGCTAAATAGCTCTTCTTGTAGTTTCTTCACTTCATCTTTCGCCTTATTACGAAGAGAGTCTACTTGTTTGACAATGTCTTCGTTATAATCACTTTTCTTAATACGCTTTAACGTTTGCCACGATACGTTTTGCATCGCTTCATACACGCTTGTCCATGACTCACGAGCAGCTGATGATAACGTTCCAAGTAAAGCTAAATCCGCTTGCAGTGTTTCAACGCGAGGCGCTGGACCGTCAGGGAGCATTGCGAGTTCTGTCGCTTTACGAATATGCTGTTCTGCTGTTTCAAGCTGGAATTTCACATCTTCTAATAAGTAGGAAGCGTACACTAAATCTTCAATTGTCTTTCCTTCCACATCGTATGCTTCTACTAATTTATCAAGCCATTTTTCCGGATTTGGATGTGCTCTTGATTCTGTATGAAGCGCTAAAATCATACGTTGTAAATCATCGTCACTACGGTCACTCGTATAACGATCAACAAGTTCAAAGAATATCGTATTATCTTCAATTCCATACTCTTCTTCTAATATGTCATCTAGCACTTCTTCTTTTAACAATTCATTTTCAGTTTGATTCGCAATGCGGAAACGAGGATCAACATCAAGCATGTAATAGTATCCTCTAATAACTTGTAAACAAAATGAATGGATCGTTGAAATGGAAGCTTTATTTAATAAGCTCAGCTGCTTTCGGATGTGCTGAGAGCCAGGCTCATCAATTAATACTTTTTCTAACGCTTCCCCAATTCTGTTTTTCATCTCTTGCGCCGCTGCATTCGTAAATGTTACAACGAGCAGGCGGTCCACATCGACTGGGTTTTCTTCATTTATTATCTTTTTGATAATACGTTCAACTAATACCGCTGTTTTCCCTGATCCTGCTGCTGCTGCGACTAAAATATCACGCCCATTCGCTACAACGGCTTTCCACTGGTCATCTGTCCATTGACTACCTTCTGGTTTTTCAGGCCAATTTTCCATCATTCTCCGCCAACCTCCTCTCTAATTTTCTCCATCGCTTCACTATCTTTCATATCTTTTAACGTACGGAACTGGTTATCTTCAAGTGATTCATCGAACTGGCAAACCGATTTGAAGTTACAGAACGTACACGCCGCTTTATTCCCCTTTTTGTAAGGAGCAATATCGATAACGCCTTCTGTAATATCTTTCCCGATATTTTCAAACGTATGGTGTACGTATTTTTGCAGGACGTTAAACTCTTGTTCACTGGCAATACTTGAACGCGCACTAAAACTACCGTCTTTTTTCAGACCAGCAGAAATAATATCAGAGCTTCCTGTTGAAAGTTTGTTATCCATTAAACGAACAACGTCAGCATCTCCTAGTACGAGACCTTTCATTTTGAATTTCTTTAAAATTTCCTTTTCAATTTCTGCTTCAGATGCGTCACCTTTTACCTCCACAATTGGGTTATGAATGTGGAAATACAATACACCAGCTGGTGATGCCGTGCCGCCTTTTTTCATCCACGTATGCGCATTTGAAGTAACAACATCTAAATACGTTAACATTTGAAGTGCTAATCCGTAATACACTTCCGTTAAGTCTAACGCTTTTGAGCTTGATTTATAGTCAATAATACGTAGGAATGTTCCGTTTTCATCTTCTGCCTTATCAACACGGTCAATACGACCAACTACTTCCATCTTCACACCATTTGGTAATGAGAATTCCATTGGCGGAAGCGATCCTGTACCGCCCATACCGAATGGTACTTCTAAATCAACTGGTACGAAACCACTCGATTTTGCGTGCTCACGAAGAATGATTGACGTACGGAAAATGATTTGTTGTAGTTTTTGTTTTAAATAGAAATGACGGTTTGAACTTAATAAAATTTGTCTTTGTAATAACGGTGCAATTTCTTCTATTACTACAGCAGAAAGATGCTCACACTCTTTTATTGATAAATCCGCCCAAGTACGGTTTTCACGTAATAGCCTGTCCGCAATTCTCTTCAGTGCTGCATGGAATAATTCCCCAATATCTGGCGCATCAAGTTTGAAAATATCACGCTCTCTTAACGATAAACCGTGCTGCGCGAAATGAGCGTACGCACAACGGTTAAATAACTCCATACGAGAGACGCTCCCTTTTATTTTATCTCCGTATAAATCTCTACTTACAGCTGTACTTAGCTTTTGCGCACGATTTCGGTAGAATAAGCTTGATAATACGCGGCTACTTTTTTGCTTCCATTCATCCGAAGTTACGTAGAAATTATATACATCCCACCAAAAGTCTAAATTGCCTTCAAATCCATATCGCTTCCACGTTTGAAGTTGCTGCATAACATATGACAATGTTACTTCTGGCGTTGCTACGTATGAAATTTGTTCCGAACGTGATAAATCATTTACATCATTCGTAATAAATGTATCTTTCACATCAGGGAACATTCTTTTTATTTTCTTAATAAAGCTAGATGCAAGTAACGTCTTTCCTTCTTCATCTGCAAGCGGACACGAAATATACAATTTTTCAGTTGCTCTCGTTACCATTTGGTACATAACGAACTGTTCTTCTAATAAAGTTTGTCTCGTCGTTGGTGCGAGTTCAATACCTGCAGCGCTAAGAACATCTCTTTCCTCATCAGAAAGCATACCTTCATCCATAGGTGCTGCTGGAATCACACCTTCATTCACGCCAATGACAAATGTTGCTTTCACATTTGATAATCTAGAACGATCAATATTCGCAATTAACACTTGGTCTAATGACGGCGGAATGTTTGCGAATTGAAGCGCCTCAAGACCTGTCGACATAACGTCTGTGAACATAGAAAGTGACATTTTCTCTTCGCCAAGCATCTCAACGAACGTATCAAGAAGACTCATAACTTCTTCCCATACTTGTTCATGATCTGTCGCAAATAAGAAATCTCCGCTCTCTTCTGCACGAATACGTAATTCCTCTAACTTCTTCGGAACGTCAAGCTCTTCTAAAAATAAGTAAACAGCTTCGCACATTTGCATAACCGTTCCCGCACGCTTCAGTCTTTTTTGCATACGAATAACTGGCGTTCTTACAACGTCACGTAATCGATTTATTTTCTCTTCCATTTCACGTTCACTGTCTGTAATCATCCCGTCCGTATCGTCAAGAGAACGATAGCGACGATACATCCATGGATCTTCAGAAGTCCATCTCTTTCCTTGTACACCGTACGCTAAACAGTAGTTTTCAAACTCATCCATCTCTTCGCGCATCGTTTCTTTTCTTACGTCCAATGGATATAAAAGCTCTGTTTTCACGCAGCGAAATACTGCATCATAACGCCAATTCCCGCTAATAATCTCGAGTGCAGAACGAATGCATTCTACTAGCGGATGATGTGACATCGGGCGTTTTTCATCGATGAAGTGCGGGATATTATAATCTGTAAATAACGTTCGCATCACATCGTAATAACTTTCCCCATTACGAAGAAGAACCGCAATATCTCGGTAACGGTAGTTTTCGTCCGCCACAAGTCTACGAATTTCACGTGCAACACCTTCTACTTCAGCTCGTAAATTCGCGGCTGTATGAATCGTTACACTTGCTTCTCCGTGAAATTTTTCATTTGGTCGTGCTTCGTAGTGCGCTTCTAAATGCGCTAATGATTGCGAATGAAAACGCGGCTGTTCCATAAGTGGAATCGTTTTTTCAATTTCTATCTTCTCTTCACGTGCTACTTGTTTTATTTTTTCATACGTTAACGTCGTTTCATAAAATAAATCTAGTTCATTTACTGGTTGTGCTAACGTTTTTTCATCTAGCGTTAACGTGATTGTCACTCTCGCTCCGCAAATCATAAGCTGCCTTACAATTTCTAGCTCCTGCGGTGAGAATGAATGAAATCCATCTATATAAATTTCAGCCCCATTTACATATTCAGACTGCGGAAGCTTTTCTACTAGCAATTGTAAGTAGTCTTCTGAATCTAAATATTTTCCGATTAAAGCACGCTCGAAATCATCATATAGTAGTTGTAAATCATACACTTTATTCGCTAATAGCTTTTGTTCGGCACTGCTACTATGCGCATCTAATTGTTGCCACATTTCATATACGTTTGATGGCGTCACGTTATATCGTTTAAACTCCGCAATCATACTGCCAAGATGTTCAAAGAAACCGTTTTGCTCCGCTGCTTTTTGGAACACCGATAATCCATCTTTACGAGACTCTACAATTTTACGAAGTAACATATGTACGCCCACTTCATCAATGTGAAGACGACTCGCTCCGCCAACTTCTTGCAATACTTTCCACGCTAATCGTGAAAAACTAAAAACTTGTGCCCGAATAGAACCTCTAACATCCTCACTACCAATTAACGCCTGCTGCGTTTGGAATGTCATCTGTTCTGGCACAAGATATAATATTGTTTCCCCTCTTGGGCGCTGTTTTAACTCTTCTTGCACTTCGTGTAAACAAAGTGTACTTTTTCCACTTCCCGCTCTACCAATCACAAATCGAAGTGACATGTAACCCCACCTTTCACTTACATAACGAACGTTAGTTTGCTATTATAATTGTATTATAGGACACGAAAAAAGACAAACGGAGTAGTTTGTCTTTTTCTATACTTCTACCTATTATATCAACCTTTTGAAAAATTCGTTTGCACCTCTTGAATTGGCCAATATCGTAAATCAACTTTACCGACAACTGTATCAGCTTTTACAAAACCAAAATGTCTACTATCCCAGCTCCCGAGGCGGTTATCACCTACTACAAAAATATATCCAGGCGGCACCGTTTTTTCCTTCGTTAACTCTTCTAGCGTAAAGTCACCTGTTAGTTGTCGTCCATTTATCTCTTTCTTATATTTCTCTAGATAAGGTTCATCTACGAATTGTCCGTTTATATATAGTTTATCATGCTTATATTCAATATGATCCCCAGGTAAACCGATAATTCGTTTTACGTAGTCCTCTTTTTTATTCGCATGAAACACAACAACATCAAACCTATTCAAGTCCCCCACTTGATAACTCACCTTATTTACAACGAGCATATTGCCATCTTGCAATGTCGGCATCATTGACTTCCCCTCTACAACATACGTTGAAAAGAAAAACGTTCGAAAAAATACAGCTAATAATACACCAATTAAAATTGTTCGTATCCACTCTATGCCTTCTTTTTTCAAAGTTTTCTTCATCCGCTTCTCCCCTTATCCTTTAATAATGAAGCTTTCCTTTACAAAGAAGACTATTCTTAATGTAGTTCTAACTTTACTTCAATTCTCTTACCGACATACCATAAAATAAAAATACCAATCGCTACAATGACTGATTTCACCGGATTATGAATAAATGACATTAAATCATGACCGATATACGTTAAAATAAAAATCATCACAAGCTTTCCGAACGCAAGCGCAAGGCCAAACTGTTTTACACTAATGCGTGATAGACCAGCGACAACATTTATAAGCGCAGACGGTGTAAACGGAAAACAAAAGATGACGAAAATCGGCGCGAACCCTTTCCTTTCAATCCATCCCATTGCCTTTCGTACTTTCTCATGCTTATTCACAAAAGAAAAGAAACGACTTCGACCAAAATGGCGGATTATGAAAAAGACAAGTAAGGCACCCATTACTGATCCAAGCCAAGAATAAAGAAAACCGAGCCAAAATCCAAATGCAACAGCATTCGCCAGTACAAATACGATAAGTGGCAATGCTGGAATTAGCGCCTCTATCATCGGTAGCCCAATACCAAGAAGTGGTCCGAACGCTTTATAGCTTTCAACAATATGATCCATATTTTCTGGTGAAAAATACTCTTTGATTGTCTGAAAATCCATTCTACACTTTACCCCTTTACTCTAAGTACTACCTCTACTGTATCATTGCCTATATGAAAGAGGAAATGGTAGATACGACATATGGAGATGTAATTATTAAGTTTCCATACCTTTCATTAGAATTCCTTCATTATTATGCTATGATAATCTATCAATATTCGACAGGATATGAAGTTAATTTAGACAACGTACCCAGATTATCACTCAATGGTTATTATAAAAAAGAAGAAGATACAGAAAGTAATAATTAGTCTTTTTTCATAAGAATAACCCTACTGCAAGTAAGGTTATTTCTACCTATACGAAAATAAGTAGCAGCGGATAATTATTTTACCTTCAAACAATTCCCCTTTTCTATTGGCTATTTCTTACAAGCAATCTTTTTAGCAAACGTACACTGTCAATCACAGTAAGTATTAACAAATATATAAAAGATAGTATTAATACTGTACTCCGAATAGGTAACATTCGAAATTTGTATAGAAACTTATCAACCATATATATATCTTGCTCATTCGTTATAGTTGCAGGAGTAAACATAAGATAATCTTTCCAATTATCTATCCAAGTTAAACTAACTGCGGAAAATTGTGTTATCCCTAACCATAAGTAAATAAAAATTGATATAAGAATCATATATTGCAAACTATGCAATATCTTTCTTTGCTTCTTGCATTCAATAATTTGAAAAACAAGCAGTGTCAGTACGTACACAATCGATAGAAGAAATACTATGGTGACAACTGGTTGAATTGAAAAAGAAAATAGTAATTTATCAATCTCACTAATTTGATTATATTCTGTAGCATTTTGAGGCGTAAAAATAAAATGTTGTTTGTCAGCCCCTATCATTAACTGACTACCAACAAAACCAGTAAACATAAAGGTAAGCAATAATATAGGCAAAACAAGAATATATTGCGCCCAAAATAACATAGTCCTTTTCAACATACCATCTCCTTTTTATACAGTATGAAAAAAATATTATGTACTTCACAAATGTAACATGATATATGTTCACACTATATTAAGTACACAGGAGAATTACCATTATATTGTAATTTTATATTATCTTAAGCCCTTAGAGAACAAAAAGTTTGTACATTTCTCTCGTTTTGTTTATAAATCTTACAACGTAAACTGGATATATAATGAAATCAAAAAGGATGAGTCACCCCATCCTTTTCCTCTCATACATCCTCTTCTCTAACAAAATACACTTTCTCATAAGCTGGTCTTAATGTTGATTCATCCCTTTGATCAATCTCTTTAAAACAAGGGCTCCCTTGTTTTTTCCTACGATCTTCATACTCCGTTCGCAATTTCGCAGTACGATTTTGTTGATTTTCAAAACTAGTTTTCGATATCTCTAACTTCACCGCAAAGCCATTTATAAATCTAATAATAAGGTTTCCATCTTTTAATTCTTTATTGCTTTCAATATAAAAATGAGATAACCACGCGCACTCTTTTCTAGAATACGAATAGGTAGGGAAAAAATAAAGTTGATCGGTCGGACTAATCGCAATTGGTGCTTTATGTGTAATATGAGTTAACTCTTTCGTTCCTTCTTTTCTGCCTAAGAAACTAGAACCATGCTTGCGACAACTTCTTTCTATAATATCTAGAGGTTTTTGAAATACGAAAAAAGAGTCTTGCACTTCAACAACTCGCGTAACAATTTTCTTTTCACTGAGAATTACAGGAAGTAAGGCCATTGTATTTTTATTTACAACATAGTTTTCGACGTAGCGTTCTACTTTACTTTCCATATTCCACTATCTCCTTTTTTCTATTTATATTAGCAGCTGCATGTATAATTTTAGCATCTATGAAAAGGAAATGGCTTACAGATTCCGCTTTTTTACAATACTTTATTATTTGTCAAATACCTTTTAAATTACAAAATAAAAATATATCGTTTTTATAAAAACAAACCTATACAAAATCTATTTATACTACCTATAAATATTTACAACTACTTCCTCATTTCGCATCATTAAGACAATTAACTTTGCTATAATTAAAATAAAAATCCAATATATGGAGGTCCGCTATGGAAGAAAAAGAAATGCAACCAACGATTCACATGAAAAATAGCAGCATTGTGATCGTGAAAAACTCAGCTAGCATTATATTCGCTTTATTTTTCATTCTATTATTTTTTGCAAAGCCTTTTCGTAAATCGAAATGCTCTGAATGTAAAAAACGAGAGAAGAAAAAGGTTGAAAAAGAAAAGTAAAAGGCTTTCCATTTCGGAAAGCCTTTTACTTTTCTTCATATTTTCTTCCAAGTGTCTCTATATCCCCTTTATTTTTAATATTATTACATATTAAAAAAATGATAAGAAAATTATCCACTTCTTTAAAAGTACTTGTACGTGTTACCCGTTTTTAATTTCCATTAAGAACTTCCACTTTATACATCACTAGTAACTTTTTAATTCGTTAAATCTGCAATATAAGTTTTGTATATAATTCCATTTCAAAACACAAAATATGTAAGTGATTATTTATGATTACATTAGTTTTTTATTTAATTCCAAAAAGGAGCTGTATAATATGGAGAAAAAAAGTCTATTAAGCCAACAGATTAATAGCGCCCCATCAGATGCTCTGAATACCCCTAGTAAGGAGCAAGAACAAATGTTAGAAACATCATCTCAAGACGAACAAAATTCTAACAACAATGCTAACAAAAAAGATATGAATCAAAGCCTATATGGCGCAGATTTACCCATTTCAGATGTAGACAGAACAACCAATAAAAAATGAATTACAAAAAAAAAATTAAGAACAAATAAAGTTTTACTTTCTCGTTTAGAAAGTAAAACTTTATTCAGCCCTCAATAATTGAGCGTTAACAAGCAGTTGGTCTCCCGCCGAATTTTAAGATGGAAAGACTTTCTCCACAACAAAAAAAGGATGGCAGCAGCCATCCTTTTTTCCATAATAAACTATAAAATTATAGTTTGATTACGTTTTTAGCTTGAGGTCCACGGTTACCATCTTCGATTTCGAAGCTAACTTTTTGACCTTCTTCTAGAGATTTGAAACCGTCAGTTTCGATTGCAGAGAAATGTACGAATACGTCGTTTTCGCCTGGAACTTCGATGAAACCGAAGCCTTTTTCGTTGTTAAACCATTTTACTTGTCCTGTTACTGCCATAATTATTTCCTCCTAAGAAAATACATTTTTTAAATTTTTAGTTTTCCTATCTAAAAAAAGAATCCACACATTATCAAATACGAAACATAAACTAGTTCTCACATACTTTTTCTCGTTCGTTTTCAGCACTTGATAATATATGGATTGCTTAATTTAACTATTCAACTGACATTATCATAGCACATTAAAATAAAATGTACAATCTTTTTTGAAAATAACTGACAAATTAAGTCGCGTATACAATTATAAATATCTTATTCGAACGAAAATAAACACAGTATTTGAATGCGATTACATCCTTGTTCTAAGGTGTTACAATATAATCACACAGTCTTGATAATGGAGGGGATTATATGTCAAACTACGCCAACGAAGAAAAGCTTACAGGGGGAAACGTCTCAAACGTATATCGTTCTAAAAATACTGTTCGGCGAGAATTGAGACCAGACAGTGCAAAAATTCATAAGTTATTACAGCATCTAGAAAACAAAGGTTTTCATTACGCACCAAAGTTTTTAGGTATAGATGAGAAAAATAGAGAGATTTTATCTTTTATTGAAGGAGAGGCTGGGAATTATCCTTTAAAAGAATATATGCGATCTAATGATGTGTTAAAAGAAATAGCAAAGATGCTTCGCCTTTATCATGATGCGGTAAGTGACTTTGCGTTATTAGATGAGTGGAAACCTATGGACCAAACCCCAAATAATATTGAGGTTTTATGCCACAATGATTTTGCTATATATAACATTATATTTAATAACGAGAAGCCAGTAGGGGTTATTGATTTCGATGTTGCTGCTCCTGGACCAAGAATTTGGGATATCGCTTATACGCTCTATACTTGTGTACCTTTAAGTAGAACGTATTATACAGAATCAGGCGAGGCAGTTCATTATGAATCGGCACAACATGCTGGCCGTATGAAAAAAAGAATAAAATTATTCGTCCGGTCCTACGGTAAAAGTATGGATGAAGATTACTTAGGTATGGTGTTACTGCGATTAGAAGCATTATGTACATATATGAAAAGAAAAGCAAACGAAGGCGACGTAAATTTCCAAAGAATGATTGATGAAGGTCATTTAGAGCATTATGAGAAAGATATGAAGTTTATTCGTGAGCATAGAGCTGAGTGGATTTGATCATATTGTCTTTTTTGTCAGTAAGTCGATATTCTTTGTCGAATCGTCGATATATTTTCATTTACTCTCGAATCGTGCGAAAAATAATAAGGGGCATCCTTCAAAAAGGGGCCCCTTCCTTTTATTTCGTAAATTGTGCTTCTTCTGTAGATCCTTTTAATGCTGTCGTTGATGAAGTACCACCTGTAATCACCTGTGCTACTTCATCAAAGTAACCTGTTCCTACTTCTCGTTGATGGCGAGTTGCAGAGTAGCCGTGTTTTTCTGCTGCGAATTCTGCTTGTTGTAGTTCAGAGTACGCTGCCATGCCGCGCTCTTTATAGCCGCGTGCTAATTCGAACATGCCGTAGTTTAATGAGTGGAATCCAGCAAGTGTTACGAACTGGAACTTATAACCGTAAGATGCGATTTCTTTTTGGAAGCTCGCAATTGTTTTCTCATCTAGTTTTTGTTTCCAGTTAAATGAAGGTGAACAGTTGTATGCAAGCAATTTCCCTGGATGCTCTTTATGAATTGCGTCCGCAAATCGTTTTGCATCTTCTAAATTTGGTTCAGATGTTTCACACCAAACGAGGTCTGCGTAAGGAGCGTATGCTAAACCACGTGCAATCGCCTGGTCAAGACCTGCTTTCGTACGGTAAAATCCTTCTGGTGTTCTTTCTCCTGTAATAAACGCTTTATCAACAGGATCGATATCGCTCGTAATTAAATCTGCTGCATCCGCATCTGTTCTTGCAACGATAATTGTCGGTACTCCCATTACGTCTGCCGCAAGGCGTGCCGAAATTAAATTACGCACCGCTGTTTGCGTCGGTAGTAATACTTTTCCGCCCAAATGACCGCATTTTTTCTCTGAAGATAATTGATCTTCAAAGTGCACACCTGATGCACCCGCTTCAATCATACCTTTCATCAGTTCAAATACGTTTAATTGTCCGCCAAATCCAGCTTCTGCATCTGCTACAATTGGTACGAAATAATCTGTATCACCGCTTCCTTCCATATGCTGAATTTGATCCGCACGTTGAAGCGTTTGATTAATTCGTTTTACAACAGCAGGTACGCTATTTGCTGGATATAAACTTTGGTCTGGATACATATGTCCAGAAAGATTTGCATCTGCTGCTACTTGCCAACCACTTAAATAAATCGCTTTTAACCCAGCTTTTACTTGCTGCATCGCTTGGTTTCCTGTTAATGCACCAAGTGCGTTAATATAATCTTCCGTATGAAGCGACGCCCAAAGCTTTTCAGCACCGCGACGTGCTAACGTATGTTCAATATCAATTGATCCGCGCAGGCGAATTACATCTGCTGCCGAATATGGACGTGTGATCCCTTTCCAACGCGTATCTAGTTCCCAGCTCTCTTGTAATTTCTCGATTCTTTCGTTTTTCATTTGTTCCATCCCCTTTTCACTTTTTATAAAATTTCATAACCCGGTAATGTTAAAAATGGTACAAATTCATCATTCCGAACGAGATTTGTAAATAACGTTGTCGCCTCTTGGAATCTCCCTTTCTTAAAGGCTTCTTTACCAATCTCTCTTTCTATTTTTGCTAACTCTTCCTCTTTTAGCTCTTCCATTAATTCAAGTGTAATATTACGGCCATCATTTAATTTTCCACCTTCATGGCGAATCCATTGCCATACTTGTGCCCTAGAAATTTCCGCTGTTGCTGCATCTTCCATTAAGTTATAAATTGGTGCTGCTCCCCGGCCGCTTAACCAAGATGCAATATATTGAATACCTACGCTAATATTCAGACGAAGACCCTCTTCTGTAATCGTTCCCACTGGTACTTCTAATAAATCCTTTTCTGTAACATGTATTTCTTCACGTTTTCTAAAAATTTGATTCGGCGTTTTCATAATGTGATTAAATACTTCCATCGCGACTGGTACAAGTCCCGGGTGGGCAACCCAAGTCCCGTCATGACCGTCTAAAGCTTCGCGCTCCTTATCCGCACGCACTTTTTCAAAAGCTGCTTCATTTGCTTCTGGATTGTTTTTAATTGGAATTTGTGCTGCCATTCCTCCAATAGCTGGTGCATTACGACGGTGACATGTTTGAATGACTTTCAAAGAATACGCGCGCATAAACGGCGCCGTCATCGTGACTTGCGCTCTATCTGGAAGTAAAAATTCATTATGATTACGGAAACCCTTTAAAAAACTAAAAATATAATCCCATCTTCCGCAATTTAATCCAGCAGAATGATCTTTAAGCTCATACAAAATTTCATCCATTTCAAACGAAGCGTGAATCGTTTCCAATAATACTGTTGCTTTAATCGTTCCGTTTGGAATACCGATATATTTTTGAGCAAATACGAAAACATCATTCCATAACCTTGCTTCTAAATAGCTTTCCATTTTCGGTAAGTAAAAGTATGGACCGCTTCCTTTTGCTAAAAGAGCTTTCGCATTATGGAAAAAATAAAGTCCAAAATCTACTAAGCTACCAGACATATTCTTTCCGTCAACTTGCATATGTTTTTCTTCTAAATGCCATCCTCTTGGGCGCACAATTAATACTGCTGTTTTACTATTTAAACGATATTCTTTTCCGTTTTCATTTTTATGTGAAATCGTTCCCTTTACTGCATCTCGTAAGTTTATTTGTCCTTCAATTGCATTTTCCCAAGTTGGTGAATTCGAATCTTCAAAATCTGCCATAAAAAGATGTGCTCCTGAATTTAAAGCGTTAATAACCATCTTTCTATCTACTGGTCCAGTAATCTCTACGCGGCGATCCTCTAAATCTTTTGGCAATTTAGCAATTGTCCAATCCGCTTCACGTATGTGCTTCGTTTCTTCTAAAAACTTCGGAAACTCCCCTGCATCAATTCTCTTTTGTTTCTCCGCACGCTTTTGTAAAAGTTCTATGCGGCGCTCATTGAAATTTCCATGTAGTTCCTTCAAAAAACTAAGCGCCTCAGGTGTCAATATTTCGTTGTACGCTGGCAACATTTCTCCGGGCAATGTAACCCGTGAAGTTTGCGTCGACATATTAGCATCCCCTTCTTAAACTGTTTTATAACAGATTTGATTTTATGTTTTATATTATATAACAAATCTTCAGAAAAGGAAGTTTTTTTTGAAAATTTAATCGTTTTTTTTACGAAACTGTATCCTTTCACCGGCATTACACATAAAAAAGAAGCCAGTGTTATACAACACCAGCTTCTTGTTCTATTATTTATTCAAAAATTGTTTTAAATAAGAATTGTGCATATTGTTCACGTGTTACTTTCATGTTTGGAGCAAAGTTACCCTTGCCATCTCCTACTGAAATCCCATTTGAACCTACTGCATTAATCGCATTTTCTGCCCAATGTCCTTTTGGTACATCTTTAAATCCTTTTGTTTCTTTTACTTCTAACTCATATGCTACTGTAAGCACTTGTGCCATTTCTGCACGTGTTAATGTATCTTTCGGTCTAAAGTTTCCAGTTCCATCACCATTAAAGATACCTAATTCTGTTAATACTAAAATTTCTTCTAAGAACATTGTTGATCTTTCATTAATATCTTTATATGGATTTTCAAGAATATCGCCTTCCTCGAATACTTCACTGAAATCCATTGTGCGATAAATTAAAGCGGCTACTTGTTCACGTGTTACGTTATGTCCAAAACCGAATACACCATTTCCATAACCAAGCATAATCTCGTGTTCTGCTAAAGTTTGAATTGCTTCATAAGACCAATGTCCTGCTGGTACATCTTTAAAGATCGCCTGACTTGCTTGTTGTGGCTTTGCAGCTAATTCAGCTTTTGCTGTTGTCCCTTCAGCACTAAATGCCACTCCACCCATAATTGTTAAAGCTGTTGCTACTTTTAAAAACTTTTTCTTCAAAGTATTCTCTCCCTAAAAACATATTTTTTTCTAATATAAAGAATTAATGGAAGCGTAACAATATAATTTCCATGTGATTTTTGTCTAATTTATGAACTCTATTTCATATACTTTTATTTACACGTTATTAATAATAAAGTTACTAAACCGTATATTTAAACAATAAAAAGTCACTTTATTCAATCTCTTCTTATCCACTAAAATCGAAAAACTAAATTACGAATAGAAAATCGATATAATTACAAATAATTTTAAATAAGAAAAAAGCGTGGAATTCCCGCGCTTTTTTTTTAATACATATTATATTAATATAACTTAAATATCCTTATATTTTAACTTTCATTCATAATCTTCATCTTTTACTGGAAAATAAAAAACAGCTCTATTTAAAAACGTTGCATATTGCTCACGTGTTACAACTTTATTCGGTTCAAATTTCCCATTTCCTGTTCCTACTATGACATGATTAGACTGTAGTGCACTAATCGCATTTTTTGCCCAATGATTATTTGGTACATCTTTAAATGTATGGTTCTTCTTCACCTCAAATGTAAATGCATTCGTAAGAATTTGTGCCATTTCTGCGCGTGTTACTGGTGCAGTTGGTCTAAAGTTTCCTTTTTCATCACCTTTAAAAATACCATGCTCTGTTAATACTAAAATTTCATCTAAAAACATTGTTGCTCTCTCAGAAATATCTTTGTATGGATTTTTTAAAGGTCCTTCCTTTTTCAAATTCAATGTACGATACAGCACTGCTGCTACTTGTTCTCTTGTTACATTATCACCTACACCAAACTTACCATTTCCATACCCTAACATTACTTTATTGTATACTACATCCATTATATCGTCATATGCCCAGTAGTTTACTGGAACATCATCAAACACAATCATTTCTGGATATTCTTCTGCTTTTACGTTTGGAACATTCGTACTTACAAACAAACCACCCATAATAGTTACCGTTGCCATTATACGTAACATGTTCTTCTTCATTGCCCTCTCCCCTTTACCTCCATTTGAAAAAACGGAAAATAATAGACTGAAATCCTTTCCAATATTACATATGTTGCCTTTGCACCATTTATGTAATATATTACATTTAAAAAATCTATTATTGTGAAAATCACTACTAAAGGAGAGCCAATTCGCTCTCAATTTCAATTTTTATACCGAATTGTGCGCAAACTAATTTTCTTTCCTGTATTCATGTAAAGGTGTTTCTATAATATAAATATTCTACTTTTTTTAAAAGAAATCCTTCACGTTTTAAAAGTTCATTTTCTAGACAAAAAATGCAATTATATCGACTTAACTACAACATACGACAATATTAACCTCTCTATTAATAAAAGCTCATAATAAGCGGAAGATACCTCTTCTACACATTATGAGCTTTCTCTTTCTCTTTATCTATTCCATTTTCCCTGGAGAATTATCAATTGCTCGTTGTAAAAACTTCGCAAATTGTCCGCGTGTAACGAGCATTTCAGGCTCGAACTTGCCATTTCCCGTTCCTACCGCTACTTTATTAGACTGCAATGCGCTAATTGCATCTCTTGCCCAATGGTTTTCTCGTATATCTGTAAATGTATGTGGACTCTTTGTTTTCAACTCATATGCTTTCGTTAAAATTTGTGCTAATTCTGCACGAGTCAATGTATCTTTCGGACGGAAATTTCCATTTTCGTCCCCTTTAAAAATACCAATCTTTGTTAAGTGTAAAATCTCGTAAGGGAACATTGTTGATTTTACATTAATATCTCCATATGGGTTTTCATTAAACACACTACGCTTTAAATGAAGTGCGCGATGTAGCACCGCCGCTGCCTGTTCACGTGTTATATTATCTTCTGTCCCAAACTTACCATTTCCATAACCATACATAATGCGATGATATACTAAATTCGTAATTTCATCATATGCCCAATGGCCTGTTGATACATCATCAAATTCTATCATAATATTAGGGCTAGATTTTTGGATAATACCTGTATTTGCAGACACACCATTTGCACCTACAAATATTCCTCCCATTAGTGTTAACGATGTCGCTATCTTTACTAGCTTTTTCATCTCTCTCATCTACCTTTTCCTTTATTTTCCTGCAAATTATATTATACAATAAATCTGAAAATTATAAATTCATTTCAACCTAATTATTTACAATTAAGAATAGAATTTTTCTTCTACTACTATTTTTTCATCCTTCGTTTTTCGAAAAGTAAATGCCATTCCTACAAATATAAGAACAATTCCTACTATTTGCATACTAGTCGGTCTAAACCCGGTAAAGACTGTATCTAATAGTATTGCAACCGCTGGATCTAAGAACACTAATACAGAAATTAATCTCGTCGATAAATCTCTTAAACTGTCAAAAAATAAGTAATATACAAATCCCGTATGTATAAGACCTGTCGCTGTAATCATCATCCAATTCATCTCTGTTAACCCTTGAAACTTGCCAAAATCTACGAATGGCAGCAATAAAAATATACCTAAAAACGTTTGTAAAAATGTCATCGCATATGCACTCGTATGCCGAATTCCTTTTCCTAGTAAAGTAGTAAAAGCATAGAATAGTGCCGCAAGTAGTGCCCATACCATGCCAGATGACATAAGTTTTTCAAGTGATAGACTTCCATCTACTCCAGCCACTAACACTGTACCGATAAAACAAATGACAATGGACAAAATAGCAAACATTGTAAGTCTCTCTTTAAATACGATACTACCAATCATCAATACGATAATGGGTGCTAGATGATAAACTGAAATCGCAATTGTAATCGACATAACTTCAAACGCTTTAAATAGAAATACCCAATTAAAAACGAGAAATACACCGCATGCTAATATTTGCATAACTTCTTTTTTATTCCATTGCTCACTTTTATATTGTCCTGTTACGAGCCAACATAATGCTAAAAATATAGTCGCACAAATACAACGAACGAATACTAATTCAAAAGACGGTAAACCTGTTTGAACAGAGAAAAATCCAATTGATCCGAAAATAGACATCGAAAGGATCATTTTTATAGCCGGCATTGATTTTGAATGAAACAAAATATTAACCTCCTAAACATTTCACTGAATATTCCATATATTATACACTATAATTTTCCAAAACTCGAATAACGCATAAAAAAAGAAGCAGTACACTACCGCTTCTTTTCCTTTTCATATTGTTCAAACGTATGAATTCTTTCAAAAATTGGTGGATGTGTGTATAAGAAAAACTTCACTAACGCAGGAGGATTTACTTGGCTTAAACTCGTTTTTGATAAATATTGAAACGTTTTTACACCAGATTTCCCGTCCTTTGTCATGTCTAAAGCGTATTGATCTGCTGCTCGTTCTTCTATACGAGAAACATAGTTTGTTGCTGGTTGTGATACAAAAGAGAGGACAGAAGAAATTAAGAAAAATAATGGTAAAATTGAAAAACATGCTGCTTTTGAAATTTGCAGCGTATCCCCCCATTTTCGAATACACATATTGATAATACGACTAATGAGGTACATCCCTATAAACGATAGCAACACATAACTCGCAACGCCCCAATATATATGTTTCATAACATAATGCCCCATTTCATGGGCCATTATAAATAAAATTTCTTTATCTTTTAATTGCTTAAGCGTCGTATCCCACATTACAATACGCGAGTTAAGTCCTATTCCTGTTACGTAGGCATTTAATGCATTCGTTTTTTCCGACATATTTACTTCATATACGTGTTTTGCTGGAATATCAGCTTTGTCTGCCATCGCTAAAATTTTCGTTTCTAATTCTTTATTTTTCAGCGTCGAGAAATCGTTATACAGTGGATCAATCACGACAGGCTGTATAAATGTTAAAAAGATTGTAAATGGAACAGAGAGCGCCCAGCCTGCTAACCACCATCTCTTCGGGAATTTACGGATAAGCCATAACAGAACGGCAACTACAATTAACATCGTCGCATAACTTTCCCAAAAACCGATAACGTGATCTTTTATCCAGCTTTGTGTACTTTGCGTTGAAATACCGTAATCAACGGACACTTTTCGGCTAATCCATTGCATCGGCAAGGCAAGAACTGTTGTAAGTAATGATAAATAAAAGAAATAAATCGCAACTTGCAGGACACTTATTTTCGTCGTTTCCTTCGACCATTTCTCAAACTTTTTTGAAATACCAAGCACAAGTACAAATAATAAAATAATCCATTCAAGAGGCGTCGCTAAAAAGTATAGTAAATTTTTCACGCGCGAATAATCTTGGCTTAGCGTAAGCTCTCTTGCATTCATAAACGTTTCTGGATCTGCACTCGTTCCTTTGTACATGTCAGGAATCAGTTCATGATTCCATCCAAATAAATACCAATATATAAATAACGCAAACCCAACGTACAAAAAAAGCGACCACCCGATAACCTTCCTCACGCTATTCCCTCCTCTATGCTGCCTGTCTATTATTATTGTAAGTTCGTACACGCTAAATTAGAACAAGCTTATTACGCGAATTGCTCGAGAGCCTTTTATTTACATAAAAAACTCTTCTACAAATAGAAGAGTTTTACCTACCTTTAGACGCTTTCTTCGGTTCATACTCTGGGATAAGAAACGTACTTACCACCCAACATATTAAACCAACGCCTTTTATATAGCGTATATATTCATAGTCTTGAAAAAATAAAGTCGTTACAATAAGCGTAAAAAATCCAATTAAAACTAGTACATATCCTATTTGCTTCTTAGATAACATAACGTGCCTCCTTAAGGAAGTACATCCATTAATAAGCTAAAATCTTGTAAAGAAAAAGAACTATATTTCATAATACCTTGTACAGCTAAAAGTAAAATAAGACCGGTCACACACATATAATTAACGCTTTCTTCACTCTTTTTTTCAGCAACTACGCCGCCACTAATACATAAAATCCCTAGCAAATGAAGTGCTAAATACATAAAGAAATAAGCTTCCTCCCAGCGAAGAATAACGTTGACTGTCGTTATTAGCACTATACTAAGCACAATCAAATAAAAAAACTTATTTGATGATATTGTTTCATTCATATAATTTTATACATCCCTTTCAAATTTAGAATGAATGATGTTTCAAGACTATAAAGTAAATGATTGCTTTCATACTATAAAACAAAAGGAAAGCCACTATTACTTTCTCGAATACTTTATGAACCCACATATACTTCTCTTCATTCTTTCTGAAGATGCGCTTCATCATTTCTTCTACAATTAGACCAAATATTAGTAAAACCCCTAACACAATAAGAAGAGAAATAATATTTCCTTTTAAATGAGTACTAGAAAATAAGTAATACTCCGGAAACACAATCGTATCTACTACAGGTTGCAGCCAATGACAAACGCTTTTATCACACATATCTGTAATAGACGTAGAATCTATCATGTCTTTTCATATTTTTTCAAACGTTTTCTTCACCTTACTTATTCCCCACGACGTCTGAAAAGCTTTTTTCCTGCTCTACATATATAGCGGGCATTTCTTTACTCCAATATTTGCGGTTAACAAATAAAAAGATGAGTACTAAGTTTAATCCTGTTATAAAAATAATAAGTCCTGGAAAGAACGTCGTATAATTTGAGAAATCTGCAAAACTCATTATCTCTTCTTTATTTATTAAAAAAGAAGCACCGATTACAAATGCATTGTTTAACATGTGAATAGCGATTGGCATGAGTAAACTATTCGTACGAATATATACGATTGATAGTACAACGCTAAATACAATTGCACCTAGGAAATCAACGTGTAACAATGCAAACAATATTGCTACAACAATGATCGCTATACTCGTTCCCCATTTTGCTGCGAAGCGTTGCAGTAAAAATCCGCGAAAAACAAATTCCCCAATAATTGGTGCGATGAATACGACCATAATAACTTGATAAACATATCCTCCAGTGCTATCCATAATCGGTTCACGTAATGCGTTCATAATAAATGTCGGTGTAATCCACGCAAAGCTATACATGTACAAAATAAGATATCCATAACTAAACACGCATAACATGATCGTAATGTATAAAACTTGCACCAGGTTAAATGTTTCATTTCTATTAATAAATAATGAAAATGCAACACGGTGTTTTTTATACTCAAAAAAAATCCACGTAATCGGCAGAATATAGAATATAAGAATATTTATAAAAGTAGAATTTTGCATATGAAATGTATTTTCTATCAATTCATTACTGGCTCTTGCAACTACAGTTAATAGTGCAAATACAATTAAAAAATATCTGGCTCGCATCGTTTGAAACGGATTCACACTCATCTCCTCCCCTATGTTATTTTTATCATATCATTTGATTCTTAATTTTTTGAGAAAGAAAACCTTAAAATTTCCTTAAAAATTCCATAAGTTACCGAAAGATGATATGATATTCGAGGAAATTAGGAGGGATTTTTTATGTATGAAGCAAATATTTTGCTCGTTGATGATGAAACAGCAATTTTACAATTACTAACTACCATTCTTGAAAAAGAAGGTTTTTCTCATATTACAACTGCAACATCAGCTGAAATAGCTTTATCTCTCACTCAGCAAAACGATTACGACTTAATTATTTTAGATGTCATGCTTCCTGGACAATCTGGTTTTGATATTTGTCCCATCATTCGACAGAAAACAGATTGCCCTATCTTCTTCCTCACAGCTAAAGCATCTGATTTAGATAAAATATCTGGATTTGCACACGGTGCAGATGATTATATTACGAAGCCATTTAATCCACTTGAAGTAGTAGCTCGTATGAAAGCACAACTCCGAAGACATATGAAGCAAGTAATGACACATGAACAAAAAGCACACTCTAGTTCATTTGGTAGATTTGCAATTGATCGCGATTCCGCAGAACTGACAGTGAATGGACATGTTGTCGAATGTTCCGCCCAGCTATTTCAGCTACTACTCTTCTTTTGCGAGAATCCGAACTATGTATTTTCGAAGGAAGAAATATACGAAAAAGTTTGGGGAGCACCAGCCTATAATGGCGATGACAATACCGTTATGGTTCACATTCGAAAACTACGTGAAAAAATTGAACAAGACCCAAGTAAACCAGAATATATAAAAACCGTTCGCGGACTTGGCTATAAGTTCATTACAAAGTAGGGTGACGATATGAATTTTAATAAACGACTCATTATCCAGTTTATTCTGCAACACGTATTTGTTTTAGTTACATTACTAATTGCTGTAGTAGCTGCTTTCACTTATTTAATTTTTCTTGTTACGAGTACTTCATATGAACCGAATATTCCAGATGCTGATAATTTTATGATTGCAAGATATATCTCTTCAGAAGATGGCGATATTTCGTTAAAAACTGAAGTAAAAGACTTAATGAAAGAGAAAAATGATTGGATTCAAGTTGTAGAGGAAAACGGAAAAGTTCTCTATCACTTTAATACACCTAGTGACGTACCGACATCTTATACGAAGGCATCTTTATTCTCATATATACAGAATCACATAGAAAGCCCTTATACATTTACGTATTGGGAAATTGAATTAGAAGAAAAGAATGTGCTTGTTATTTACGGCAGTATGTTAAAAAGCAATGAATTACTAAAAACAATCCAGAAAACGCACCCTTCTGTATCTACGGATTCGTTCACATTAACAGAAGAAGAACAGCATTTACTTTCTAAAGAAAAAGCAACACTTCAAATCTTTAATAGCGTTGGCGAAGAAGTATTCTCCTATCCAAATGGAAAGAAAAAAACATTTTCTGTTATACAAGCCGCTCTTAGTGAAAAAGAACCGTGGAATCATAAAGAAAACACGTCTAGCTTTTATGACACAAATAGCAATCATCTCCTTGTTGTAACTGCCAAAAATGAGCACTACTACCCAGATGATGAAATAGAAGATGTATTTACTAAAAAGTTTCTAATCGGATGCGGATTAATCCTTCTTATCGTATTTGTTTATTTAGTTATTCTTTCTATTTGGTACGGTAATAAATTTGGAAAACCGTTATTACATGCGATGCGCTGGCTTAAAAACATAGCTGGCGGAAAGTACGAAGAACCTGTTAGTAAAAAAGGGAAACCTATCAGATTCAGGCGATCTGGTAAAGAAAAATGGTCATTCCGCTTGTTTCGAGATGTTACAAGTTCACTAGAGCACCTTTCTATTACACTCAAAAAAAATGATGCGATGAGGCAAGTACTGCAGCAAACACGTGAGGAATGGATTACCGGTCTCACACATGATTTAAAAACACCACTAAGCTCTATATATGGCTATGCTTTATTACTAGAATCACAGCAATACAACTGGACTGATCGTGACATTCAACAATTCGGTAGTGTTATGAAAGAGAAATCTCAATATATGACGACATTAATTGATGATTTAAGCTTAACGTATCAATTAAAAAATAACAGTCTTCCTGCGCAACACGTAAATATTGAAATGAATCAATTCGTTCAAAAAGTATTATTACAATTCATTAATAATCCGACACTTCAAAATCAAAATATTGAATTTGTACCAAGCTCAAATAAAATTCAATATTTTATTGAAGAAAAATGGTTCCAGCGTATTATCGAAAACTTACTCGCAAACGCCATAAAACATAATAATGAAACGACAAACGTCATCGTAAAACTTTCGCAAAATGGAAATTCATTTACACTCTCTATTTCAGATAACGGAAAAGGAATGGATGATAAAACGAAAGAACTTCTCTTTGAGCGATATTATAGGGGAACAAATACAGAAGAAAGCAACATCGGAACGGGACTTGGCCTCGCTATTACAAAGCAGCTCGTTCATGCTCATAACGGAACGATTTCCATTGATAGCGAACTTGGAAAAGGAACGACGATTATACTTGTTTTTCCGTTTCGTTCATAGAAAAGGCGCTATGTGGCGTCTTTTCTTTTTTCTATTCTGGGAGAGTTCAGCGGTAAATGAAATGATATAGACCATCTTTATGAGTTATTTTAGCGGTATATGAAATTACATATGCAATTTTACGAATATATCGGCGATTTTCTGAATATATCGACTTACCGACAAAAATCGACAACGATAACCTACTACTATACAAAGTAAAAATAACCTTCCATAACTCACTATGAAAGGTCATCTCCATATTTTAGCTATTTCCCTACTAACACAAACACATTTTCATCAGGTGCTTCCATTACCGCAACATGTCCTGATTCTGTTGGAAATGGTTCGCGAATCCATTTTACATCTTTATTATCTTTTAAACTATCATACGTTTGTTGCACATCTTCTACTAATACTTCGACTTCTATAAAATTAATATCCGGATGATTGCTTATTACTAACTCCGAACTTTTCTCATCTGGAAACTTCAATCCTATTAACGTCCAAATAACCCCTTCTTCTAGTTCTCTCTCTATAATCCAGTTTTGCTCCATTCCCATTTCTTTATAAAAAGAAACGGATTTTCCTATATCCTTCGTATGTATAGATACACATTCTAATTTTTTGAACATCTTCCCATTTCTCCCTTGTATAAAATAGCGAATCATCTCCCAATGATTCGCCCTTATCCTATTATTTTTTCTTCACCGGTATCCAAAGCTCTACTTGAGCGAACTCACTCTTATCTTCGTGGCAACGCTCATCGTATAATTCAAACTCTGTAACGCCGCAATGTTCATAGCCTGAATGCGGGAACCATTCTGAGAATACTGCATTCCACGTTTGGTGAATAGACGATACCATTTCTTCATGAGGAACTTTCGGCGTTGTAAATACTGCATATGTTGCTGCTGGGAAAGTACGCTTCGCAACTTCATTTGGTACATTTTCAAAGCCTGTAACTTCCATTCCGATAATATAAGTGAAGTCGCCCGTTTCTAAATTAAAATCAGTACATAATCCAAGCTCTACCCATTGGCTCGTATCTTTACGATTCGGAATTGTCGTTCCAAGATCTTTTTGTAAATATTCTTGCCAAAATGCTGGAATGTCTTGATGGTTTTTCCCTTCTTTACTCGTCGTCTTCAGTTCATAACCCGCCACTAAAAATTCTGGTTTATTTACAATACGATATTCCATTTGTATGCCCCCTAAATACGGATTTAATTTTCTTTGCTTTACATTCACGCTGTAATACATCGGTGTTTCTATTTCTTGCTTTCGATATTCACTCGGTGTCATTTGAAATAATTTTTTAAAGGCTCTCGTGAACGTTTCATGAGATTGAAAGCCATGCTCAAATGCGATATCAATAATTTTTTCATCCGTATGAGAAAGTTGATAAGCTGCCCGGGCTAACCTCCTCTTTCGAACGTACTCCATTACTGTATCACCTACTAACGCCTGGAATACACGATGAAAATGCGATTCAGAAAAACCTGCAATACGTGCTAAATTACGCAGCGTCTGTTTTTCCATTACATCTTCCTCAATATAATCAATTGACCTTTGAATTTGTGTTTCATAGCTTTCCATCTCTGTTCACCCGCCTTATATGTATTATGATAAAAGAGAATCTTATCCAATTCTTGACGTTTTTTACTATAATTTTAAAAACAAATGTAACTTTTTTATATGTATTTCGTTGTTATGTATGAAGGGAGGGAAATTAGTGAAACGCAAACAATCATTAGAAGAAATTTACTCAGAGCATATGCATGATTTATTTCGCTATCTTCTCTCCCTAACCGGAGATTCCCATTTTGCTGAAGATCTTATGCAAGAAACATTTTACCGAATGCTCGTCCATATTAACTATTATAAAGGAGAAGAAATTAGGCCTTGGTTATTTACAATTGCCTACAACGCCTTTATCGATTGGTACCGAAAAGAGAAAAAATATAAAACAACGACAATTGAAGAATTCCATTTACCAAACGTGCCAAGTACAGAGCACTCTTATTTCGTAAAACATGAGATTGCTAGTTGGTTAGAAGGTTTATCTTCTCTTCCGCTCGAAAGACGAAATGTCCTACTACTACGAGATTACTACGGATTCTCGTATAAGGAAATAGCAGAAATGACCGGTCTCTCACTAGCGAAAGTGAAAATTGAATTACACGGGGGACGGAAAGAAATGAAAGGCATTAAGGAGTGATACAGATGGGTTGTGCAGCATTTAAAAAACTATGGAAGAAGTACGAAAACGGAACGCTCACGCATGATGAACAGGAACTGTTAGAAAATCATATTGAAACATGTGAAGAATGTGAAGCTTACTTAGATGAGTTGCTTTTGAAGAATGAACCAATAAAGAAAAAAACTACCACCACTAAATCTTACAGTCCCGTTTTGGAAAATAAAATGGAAACAACGTTGGCAAACCGTTAGTTTTGTCCTTGCGGTTTGTATAGCAATCTATTTTTTCGGTCATTTTTCGTCTTCTCTTTACTTCTATAATATGAAAAAGTTAGCCGAAGTAAATGAGATTCCAGCACTCGCACTAGAAGCAACCATTCCAAATAGTCGTTCCGCTGGAGGCAGTACAAAAATCAAACCCTTTTTCCGTACAGAAAATGAAATGAATTTAGTTAAAACTGTCGGCAAAAAAGAAGTTCAATTCGGTACAGTAACAACGAAAAGCTTCTTATCGTCTGTAACTGTTACAAATAAATCTTGGGCAAACAAATTGAATTACTCTAATCTTTATTTTGTTCATCCAAAAATAAAACAAGGTGATCACTTAAAAGAATCGTCTAAAAAAGTTTGGGATACACTTGCAAAAGTACATGACGGAACCGTTGCTGAAGTAGCGATATCTTTTGACAAACCTTACAAGTTGCAGGAAGTAGAATCCCTTTTATATAGCGTATTTGGAGCACAAGAAATGCCGCCCACTCCTCTATGGTACGCTTTAGACACAGGACAAGAGAGAATAGATGAGGAAGATTTCATCTTGCATAGCGGAGAGGTTATCGGATTTCCAGAACATATAAACCTCCCTGATAGTGAAGCTGAACGACCGAAGACAAAAGAAGATGAAGTAATCGAAATGATGCGCATCCTTTCTGAGCATAAAAAAACTGTAAGCAAAACTACTTGGACTCCTGAAAAAGAGCTGAACTTAGATAAGCGTTATGAGTATGTAAAAGATAACGGCGTAAAAGTATATGGAATTGTCATTACAGGCCCGTCGAAAGAGTTATTAAAATTACAAAACTCGCCTCACGTTCGTTATGCGACTCTTGGAGATATTGAGGTTTGGAATTGGCTTGATCAGTAATGTGGGAAAAGTAGAGCATCTAGGGGGGCTGCTCTACTTTTTATTCCCTCTCCACAAACTTCCAAACTAAAAATACTGCACATAAATAGGCGATTCCAATAACTAAAAAACTATTGCTTGCCCCTTTGTACCAATTCGATGATTCATTTAAAATGATTCCCATAATTGCTATACCGACTAATGCACCAATTTGACGATTTACATTTAAAGTTGCTCCAGCCATATTCCCATTTTCACGACCAGCAGATTTCATTACAATTGTAGTCATGGCAGGTACTGCTATACCGATTCCAAGATTAACAACACTATAAATGATTGCAATTCCTATATAACTCACATTATTTACTAGAAGCATTAATAATAAAGACCCTATACTAGCTATAAATAACGCTATGAATAATAACGATTTTGAGCTAAACTTAGTCACCATTTTTGCGAATAATACATTCCCAATAACAAATACGCTCATCATCGGCAATAGTTGTAATCCTGCTACAAATGGGCTTGCTACATATGCTTTTTGTAAAAAGAGTCCAAACATAAATATGCCGCCAAATAACGCAAAGTTTATTAGAAATCCAACTATATTCGCCGAAATAAATGTCTCGTTTTGGAACAACACTCTTGGTACAACTGAGTTTTTTGATTTTCGTTCTGCATAAACAAAGAGAATAGTAGTTAATACCGTCCCCACTACTCCTCCTAAAATTTGAGGCGAAGACCATCCGTAACTTGGCCCTTCAATTAGAGTAAACGCCAACAATGTTATTGCAATTATACCGATTAAATGATTCGCTACATTTATCTTCTCCTTTTTCGGTAAAACATTTGGAATAATTACAAAAGCCATTAAAATACCAATCATCCCGATTGGAAGATTTATAATAAAAATGCTTCGCCAACCAAATGTATTTACTAAAAGGCCACCAATAAAAGGGCCCGTACCAGAAGCAATAGAGACAATTGCGGACCATATCCCAAACATTTTAGCTCTCTTCTTTTCATCTGGAAATGATACTACTAATAAACTAAGTGAACTTGGCATAAATAAAGCCGCTCCAACACCTTGAATTATCCGCCCTATAACAAGAGTGTTCCCCGTTGTAGCAACCGTACATAAAAGAGATGCGAACACAAAAATAATTAAACCAATCATATATATTTTTTTTGCTCCAAATCGATTGGCCAACGCCCCTCCAGCTAATAATAATGCCGCAAAAGATAAAATATATCCGTCGACAATCCATGTCGAACTATACAATGTCAGTCCTAATGTTTCTTGAATATTCACTACCGCAACATTTACTACTGTTACGTCTAATGTTGCCATAATAAACCCCATCGCTAAAGCGATTAAAATGATAATACCTGATTTCTCTTTAGTTTGAACATCTAAATTTCTACTAGCCACCCCACTCACTTACTCCCCTTTCAAAAATTAGTAATTTACCTATATATTCCTTTAGGACTATAATAAATAAAGTACTTCATTTATAAAAGTACTGATTTTTTATATAGTACCTATACTTTTATATAGTAAGGAGTGTTTATATGGAAAATACAAATAAAGAAACTTTATTAAAATGCCCTATTGAAAAAACAATGTCTGTAATAGGCGGAAAGTGGACCTTCTTAATTTTAAGAGATTTGTTTTATAGTCCTAAACGTTTTGCTGAGCTTGAAAGATGCCTAAACGGTATTAGCCCACGCACCCTATCTCTTCGCTTAAAAGAACTTGAACAAGAAAATATTATAAAGAGAACAATCTATTCAACTATGCCACCTCACGTGGAATATTCACTAACAAAAAAAGGTGAAACACTCCGTCCTATTTTTGACGCGATGAAGGATTGGGGAAACGAGTGGAAAATATTAGATGAATAGAAAGAAGGTATCATCTTATGTGATGATACCTTCTTTCTGTTAATCCGAAATCACTTTCACATACATCCCTCTCACCGCTTTTTCATAAGCAATTTCGCTCATCTGCCTTATTTTTTCTGATACGACAGACGCTGGAACAACTTCCCCTTCATGAAGTAATGGAGGATCAATGAGACGGACTTTATTTTTCTGATACAAATCGTAATCGTTTCTATCTTCTTTTACTATTACATTCGGGTGGACTTTGCTTAATAAAGCATGTACTTCTGGATCACTACATTGCTGCAATTTCGAAATTAGCTCATCATCTTCAAGAAGAAAATCATCTGCATGAATAACCTTTTTGTGTAGAGCTAACTTTAGCGTTTTTGCTAACATATCATTTCCGTAACTATTCATTGGTTGCATAAAGAAATCGATGACTTCTTTGTAATACGTTTCTGTAAACCACTCTGCCATTTCGATGTTTTGAAGGACCATTTTTCCGTTTACTTCAATTACATCTTCTAAAAAACTGTGAGCTTCTTCTAAAGAAATATACCCATATGTATACATATCTCGTAACGTATAATCCACTCGATCTGCGCATAATTCGGGCGCTGACCTTTCCAATAACGTCCACTTTGAATCATCTAATAAAATATCTTCATAGTTATAGCCATACTTTGCAAGAATCGCTGGAATTTCTGAGTTTTTCACAACAGAACTAAATATCTCTTCATGATAACTTTCATTTCTATTATCAAAAACGTAATCAATCACATGAGAAAAAGCAGTATGCGATACGTCGTGCAGTAAACCTGCAATTTGCTCTTCTACTGAACCACCTAACTTTTTAACTAACAACATAACGCCAACTGAATGATCAAAGCGCGTTACATTCCATTCCTTGTTCACTAAATAACTTGCGCCAGTTTGATGAATACCTTTTAGTCTTTGCACAGACTTACTTAAGATTAATTCTTCTACTACTGGATCCACTTCAAATTCTCCGTATAGTATATCTGATATGATCACTTATAATCCCCCTCTATCTTAGCCGCCTCTTATAATCGTACCTCTTTTATAAAATCAACACCAACGAAAGTTTTAAATCCGAATATATTGATATTAAATTACAAATGTTGTATATTATACATGTCTGTTATTTGTTTTAATTCATTTGTTTTTATTGAGTGCTCCTTATGTGGAGCCTTTTTTATTTGTAAAAATAGAGAGCCATTAGCTCTCTATTACATACACTAATTCAAACGTAACCTCCACCTGTACAATCTCCGACCTACTTCCAAGTCTTAATGGTGGTCCCCAAAATCCGAAACCAGAAGAAACAATTGCGTGGAATGCACCTTTTTGTGCGTATCCCCAGTCTAGTTCGTACATTCTTCTCGTTACAATATGATTTGGCGCCATTTGTCCGCGGTGCGTATGACCGGATAATAGTAAATCTACGCCAGCATCCGCTGCTTGTTTTAACTCGAATGGTTGATGATCCATTGCGATAACTGGCATCGTTTTATCTACCGTACTCATAAGATTTTCAAAACTTTGGCGATCTCGCTCAGTTTTATCCCTTCTTCCAACGAGATAAAACTGATCTTCAATTGTAATTACTTCATCTAATAAAATGCGAATATCAATCTTATCCATCTCTTGCAGGAATTCTGGAACTGCTCGCCCGTAATATTCGTGGTTTCCTAACACACCATATACACCTAGTGGAGCTTTCATCTGTTTCATAATATGTCCCATATTTTTTTGAATGAACACACCTGGATGATCATCTATAATATCACCTGGCAGTAAAATAATATCAGGCTCCATTTCATTTACATGACGGACAAGTCTTTTTAAATGCGAAACACCAGACAATTTACCGAAATGCATATCAGAAGCCATCGCAATGCGTAAGCTTTTACGTCCCTCTACTTTTTTCGGTATGTGCACCTCGTATTTTCTTACTACCGGGCTATATGCGTTGAATACTCCGTACGCAAAGATTAAAATAAATGCAGCTAACACAGCCGCCCCTGTCCAAATAATTGCCGCTTCTTTCTCCACTGAAAACTGTAAAAGAAAGACCATAATATTAGCTAAAGGCAATAGCATAAGCGCGTATTGTATGACCGCAAACCAAATCGAACCTATCGTTCGTAGGAATGGCAGAAACTTAAACACTTGCACGAGAATGTACGCATATGAAATAAATCCGACTACGAAAGCGTAATATCCCCAAGATTCCCAGCCAAATACTGCATGAAGCCAAACCCAGCCGTTCCAGCCAATGTAAAACATAAGTAGTGTGTATACAAGTAACATAGTAAATATATTGAAATAGCGAAGATTCTTCACAGCGTGCCTCCTTATGTATTTCTTCTATTATATCTTGTTATGCACGTTAAACGTAAATATTAAGCACTGCAATCTTCACAATAAAAACCCCTAATTGCTAGACGCAAATCTAACAATTAGAGGTGCAATTCAAAACAACATTCCTTTTACAGATTTTCGTTATAGAAACTTGTTAATTTTTCAACCGCAATTTTTACTGGTTCTGTTTGATCATATAAATCGTAGTGACTCGCACCTTCCACAACAAGTAAGTCTTTTTTCTCTGATGCTGCTTTCTCATAAAGCTCATGACCATCTTTATAAGAACCGAATGCGCCTTGCTTGCTGCCGACAATAATTTGCAG
The DNA here is from genome assembly GCF_007363175.1 of Bacillus sp. BD59S. Classification (NCBI taxonomy): domain Bacteria; kingdom Bacillati; phylum Bacillota; class Bacilli; order Caryophanales; family Bacillaceae; genus Bacillus; species Bacillus sp. BD59S. The sequence goes on along the minus strand of NZ_CP034686.1, from coordinate 1,033,292 downwards.
CGGCTGCGTTAATAACGTATCTGCTAAATGGAACGCATCAAAACCAATTACCGATCCCATACTTGTAAAGTTTAATTTGTTTGGAGAGTTCACACTTTGACCTCGCGGCGTTGTGTAATACTCAACTGCTTCTACAATATCTATATCCGTCATACCTGCTGCCGCTAACTCTTCCTGATTTTTAGGAATCCAATTTGTAATCATTTCTTCTGCTCCGCGCGCTTCAGCAGTACGTTGTTTACCAATTGCCTCTAACACACCAATCGGGTTAGACTCACGATTTAAACGACCGATATTTGCACCAACAACTGTACCAACCGCTTTAATACGGCGTTCTGTCATCGCAGCATTTACCGCATAACCACCGCCTGCACAAACCCCTAACACACCGATACGTTCTTCATCTATATAAGGTAGGGTAGTTACATAATCTACTGCTGAGCGAATATCCTCAACTCGCGCAGCTGGCTCTTCCATATATCTCGGTGCACCTTCACTTTCACCTTGATACGATGCATCAAACGCAAGCGTTACATACCCTTGTTCTGCTAACTTTTCCGCATACAACCCTGCTGTTTGATCTTTACAGCTACTACCTGGATGCACACAAACAATCGCTGCATTTTGTTTCTTTTCCTCAGCACCTTCGGGAATGTTCAAAATACCTGCAACTTGTAAACCTCTTGCATAAAATCGTACATTTTTCTTCGTAACTGCCATATATAAAACCACCTTTATCTCATTTTTAATTTTACACTTGTGAGAGTTATTACTCATGTGTATATTTATAATAAAGCGAGCAACCACTTGTTTCAATGACCACATTTACGCATTTAGGTCATAATACACACATACAGAAATATGTGTATCAACAACGGAGGAACACCATATGGAGAAAATCGATCGAAGAATTATAAAATCACAAAACGCCATTCAATCGGCATTTATAGAAATGTTAATTACAGATGGTTTCGACGAAATTACAGTAAAAAACATTACCGAAAAAGCAAACATCGGGCGAAAAACTTTTTACTTACACTATCTAGATAAGTACAATTTATTAGATAAAATTGTGGACGATCATTTAGACCAATTAAAAGAAATATGCTATGAGAAACAAAACAAAGGATTTATAGAAGGAACGATCATATGGTTTGAATACTTCAAAGAACACAAACCATTTTTCGCGGCGTTATTTAAAAGTAACAGCACATTATCATTTCAAAAAAAATTATTAATTTTCATCATGGGCGAAATAGAGAAAAAGTTAAACACAAACACATCAATAAATAAAAACATCGATAAACACATCATTTTAAAATTTTTAGGAACGGCTGTCATGGGCATTTTGGAATCTTACGTGTTAGACGAAATTGATAGTGATGTTGAGTATGTTGCGACGCAAGTTGGGGAGTTGATGAGGAGGAATATATAAACAATACAGCGGCGATTCCCTTGAGAAGGATTCATAAAATTTCACTATCCAAAACTCACCTATGCAATTATGCATAACTATCCCTTCCGTTTTATTTTCATGTTACGATATAAACGAAATACGACATATATCGACAAAAATAAAAGGAAGTGATTGTATGAAACGCTCTAAAACGTATTTAAAATGTTTAGCATTCTCCGCTGTTTTTGCTAGTAGCGCTTTGGCACTTTCAACACCTGCTGCTTACGCTCAAACGACGTCACAAGTTGTAACAGATATCGGGCAAAATGCAAAAACACATACGAGCTATAATACATTTAATAATGATCAAACTGATAATATGACAATGTCTTTAAAGGTAACTTTTATCGATGATCCAAGCGCTGATAAACAGATTGCCGTTATTAATACAACTGGTAGTTTTCTAAAAGCAAATCCTACTATAAGTAGTGCGCCTATTGATAACTACCCAATCCCTGGCGCTAGTGCAACATTACGCTATCCTTCACAATATGATATTGCCTTTAATCTTCAAGATAATAGCGCCCGTTTCTTTAACGTAGCACCTACAAATGCTGTAGAAGAAACGACTGTAACCTCTAGTGTATCTTATCAACTTGGCGGTTCTGTTAAAGCTTCTGCAACGCCAAATGGGCCTAGCGCTGAAGCTGGCGCAACTGGTCAAGTAACTTGGTCCGACTCTGTAAGCTATAAACAAACAAGCTATAAAACAAATTTAATTGACCAAACAAATAAAAACGTAAAATGGAACGTATTCTTTAACGGATATAACAATCAAAACTGGGGTATTTATACACGGGATTCCTACCATTCTTTATACGGAAATCAACTGTTCATGTACTCTCGCACATACCTATATGAATCTGATGCAAAAGGTAATTTAATACCGATGGATCAACTTCCAGCGCTAACAAATAGCGGTTTCTCTCCGGGTATGATTGCTGTTGTTATCTCTGAAAAAAATACAGACCAATCTAACCTACAAGTCGCTTATACGAAACACGCCGACGACTACCAACTTCGTCCAGGCTACACATTTGGAACTGCAAACTGGGTTGGAAACAACGTAAAAGATGTTGATCAAAAAACATTTAATAAATCGTTCACACTAGATTGGAAGAATAAAAAATTAGTAGAGAAAAAATAGATAAAGAAAACCGAACCGCCATTTAGATGGTGGTTCGGTTTTTATTTAAATAACAAAATCCTCCGGAATAAACACCTTCACTTCTTTCGGCTGTACGTATACAACATCACCCGCTTGAATACTGAGCTGCTTGAACTGTTCTTTACTTATTTCTGCTTCTAAGTACTCATCTGTTCCATCTCGTTTTAATTCTACATATACGACAGGTCCAACTGCGTGAGAGTATGATACTTTCGCAGGGATTGCATCTACACTTTGTTTCGTACGGGAGATGGATAAGTGATGGGGCCTTACGTAAGCTACTCCGTCTACGTTTGAAACGTGTTTATGCTCTGGTGCTTCTAGTTCTACGGATCCTACATTTAGCTTACCTTTATGGACGCGGCCGTGAAATAAATTTACATTTCCTAAAAAGTCGTACACGAACGGGCTTGCTGGATTTTCATATACTTCTTCCGGTGTTCCCATTTGTTCAATGCGCCCTTCATTCATTACAACGATGCGGTCTGCAACGTCTAACGCTTCTTCTTGGTCATGCGTTACGAATACGCTCGTAATTTGAAATTCGTCGTGTAATTTTCGGAGCCATCTTCGTAATTCTTTTCTCACCTTTGCATCAAGTGCACCGAACGGTTCATCAAGTAATAAAATTTTCGGTTCGACTGCAAGTGCCCGCGCGAGTGCGATACGCTGTCGTTGTCCGCCAGATAATTGAGCTGGATAACGTTTAGCAAAGCCATCCATCTTTACAAGCTTTAATAATTCTATTACCTTTTCTTCTATCGCTTCTGCTGAAGGTCTTAAGCTTTTCTTTCTTACTTTTAAACCGAAAGCGACATTTTCAAATACATTCATATGTTTAAAAAGCGCATAGTGTTGGAAGACGAAACCGACTTGCCGATTTTTTACGTGAATGTCTGTTAGATCTTCCCCTTCAAATGAAATAGAGCCTTCATCCGCTTCTTCTAATCCTGCAATAATTCGTAATAACGTCGTTTTTCCAGAACCTGACGGGCCTAATAAGGCGACAAGTTCACCCTTTGGGATATCCAAATGAATGTCTGTCAACGCTTGAAATGTACCATATTGTTTTGATACACCTTGAATTTGAATACTCACCGTAATCCCCCTTATTGTCGTTTTTCCATTCGCCATTCGATCCAGTTTTTTATAACGAGCGTAAACACCGCGATTAATGACATTAACGTCGCTACTGCAAACGCTGCTGAAAATTGATATTCATTGTACAAAATTTCAATATGAAGCGGCATCGTATTCGTAATGCCGCGCACGTGACCTGATACAACAGAAACGGCTCCAAACTCACCGATAGCACGGGCATTACATAGAATCATGCCGTATAAAAGACCCCATTTTATATTGGGAAGCGTAACGCGCCAAAACATTTTCCAGCCACTTGCGCCAAGTGATAAAGCTGCCTCCTCTTCACTTTTCCCTTGCGCCTGCATAATCGGAATTAATTCACGTGCAACGAACGGGAAAGTTACAAAGATTGTTGCGATAATAATGCCAGGTACAGAGAAGATAAGTTTCACTCCATGTTCGAGTAACCATTCACCAAGAGCCCCCCTCGGTGTGAAGAGTAAAACGAACACTAATCCTGCGATAACTGGTGACACGGCAAACGGCAGTTCAATAAGAGATAATAATACCTGTTTCCCCTTAAACTGAAACTTTGTAATAAGCCACGCGGCCGCTATCCCAAATATTGTATTAAGTGGCACAACGATTAACGCAACGAGAAGCGTTAACCTAATTGCTGAAAATGCTTCTTGATCTGTGATAGCAGCAAGATATACATCAAATCCTTTTTCAAAAGCTTTCAAAAAAATTGTTACGAGCGGGAGCAATAGAAAGAGAGATAAAAATAAAACTGTAATCGTAATTAATATACTCGGTACAAGCTTTGAATCTTTTTTAGATGACACGCTTTTTACTATTTTCTTTTCTAATAATGTTGGTTCCATTTTCTCTCCTCCTATTCACTTTTTAATTCATGCCTTCTACTCCAGCTTTGAATCATGTTAATAAAAAGAAGGAACAGGAGAGAAATAATAAGCATCACGGTCGCCACAGCTGTTGCACCTGCGTAATCATATTGTTCTAGTTTCGTCATAATCATAAGCGGTGCGATTTCTGTTTTCATCGGCATATTCCCGGCGATAAAAACGACAGATCCGTATTCTCCTAATGCCCTTGCGAATGCGAGTGAAAAGCCAGCAAGTAAGGCTGGGAATATTTCTGGCAAAATGATTTTTATAAATATTTGGAGGCGTGACGCCCCTAAACTAGAAGCCGCCTCTTCTACTTCTTTATCAATATTTTGAAGTACCGGTTGCACCATTCGAACGACAAACGGTAACCCAATAAACGTAAGTGCAACAATAATTCCGAGCGGCGTAAAAGCTACTTTTATATGAAACAAACTAAATATTTTCCCCACCCAGCCATTTTCGGCATATAGCGTTGTCAGTGTAATACCAGCTACAGCAGTCGGAAGAGCGAATGGTAAATCTATTAATCCATCTAACAATCGTTTCCCTGGAAATGTATAACGAACGAGTACCCAAGCAATTAGCAAACCAAAAATGGCATTTACAACTGCTGCTGCAAGTGAAGTCGTTAAACTCACTTGATAAGAATGCAGTACACGCTCGCTCGTTACAACCTCAGCAAATTTCTTCCAACCTAACTGTGAAGTTTGAATAAATACGATAGAAAGTGGTATAAGTACGAATAAACTCATATATAGCATTGTAAATCCAAGAGATAATCCAAACCCCGGTAAAACACGTTTTTTCCTCATCTTCTTTCACCTCATCCCCCCTTATTTTTTATAAATTTGATCGAATATACCGCCATCATTAAAATGTTTTTCCTGCGCTTTTTTCCAACCACCAAATAGTTCATCTACTGTAAATAATTGAATCTTCGGAAATTGAGATGCGTATTTTTCTGCTACCTTTTCGTTACGAGGGCGATAGAAGTTTTTCGCTGCAACTTCTTGCCCCTTTTCTGAATACAAATATTCAAGATATCCTTCTGCCACTTTTCTCGTTCCTTTTTTATCAACTACTTTATCCACAACAGCTACTGGTGGTTCCGCTAGTATACTAATTGGAGGTGTTACAATTTCAAATTTATCTTTTCCGAGCTCTTTTTGTGATAGTAATGCTTCATTTTCCCACGCGATTAATACGTCACCAATTCCTTTTTCAACGAAAGTTGTCGTTGCTCCGCGTGCCCCTGAATCTAGTACTTCCACGTTTTTATAAATTTGACCGACAAACTCTTTCGCTTTATCTTCACTATTGTTATATTTTTTCAACGCATATCCCCATGCCCCTAAATAGTTCCAACGTGCTCCGCCTGATGTTTTCGGATTAGGCGTAATGACAGACACACCTTTTTTCGTTAAATCATCCCAATCTTTAATTCCTTTCGGGTTTCCTTTTCGTACAAGAAATACAATTGTTGATGTGTACGGAGTGGAATTATCCGCAAGTCGCTTCTGCCAATCTTCTGCTAGTTGTTTCTTCTTACTAATTGCATCAATATCATAAGCAAGTGCTAGTGTAACAACGTCTGCTTCTAAGCCATCAATGACAGAACGCGCTTGACTTCCAGATCCTCCGTGTGATTGTTTTACATTTACTGTTTGCCCATGCTTCTCTTTCCAGTACTTCGCAAAATCTTTATTGAAATCTTGATATAACTCCCTAGTTGGATCATACGAAACATTTAAAAGCTCAACTGTATTTTTATCTCCACTTCCTTCAGAATTATTAGTGGATGTTGCTGAACCACACCCTGATAAAAGTACAACTGCTGATAATAAAACACCTGTACTTTTCATAAACGCTGTCTTTCCCCACTGTTTCATCGTTAAATCCCCCCTTAGTTTATACAATAGAAAAAGGCACACAATATATTCACAAACGTGAACATTGTGCGCCTTCAGTTTATCTGATTAGCTTCTAATGTATTCGATTTCTTTTCATTTTAATTCCGCAATTCGCATGTGTCAACTTGGAATTTGTTTTTTTAATAACGAAAAGTCAGTGTGGGAAAATCCTCACTGACTTTTCGTTCACTTTATTTCTTCAACTTATCCGTCTTCGCAATAAATTGTGCTGCTTCCGCACGGCTTACCGCTTTATCTGGAGCCCAGCCATTATCTGTTCCAATTGAAATGTTTTCTTGGATTAAAATATTGGCATACTTCGCACCCCAATGATTGTTTAAGTCAGCAAATTCTTTCGGTAGTTTTATATTTTCATTTCTTTCTAATTTATATGCATTTACTAGCATAGAAGCCATTGATGCACGGTTAATTAACCCGCTCGGATTAAAGTTACCCCTCTCATCACCTTTTACAATACCTGCTTTTTCAACAGCAGCGATATACGGCGTTGCCCAGTGATTTTGTGCATCAGGGAATGATGGCTTTGCATCTTTCTTAATTTCTAACCGTAAAACAGTTGCTAACATTTTTGCAGCGGAACTACGATCGATATTTTCAGCTGGTGCAAATGTACCGTCTGGCTTACCGTGTACTGCTTCTTTATCTACTAAATATTGAACTGATTCTTGTGCCCATGCTGGTACGTCAGAGAATTTAGGATTCTGTTCAATTGCACTCGCATCAATTTCAAACTGTACTTGATATTTATGATCATATTTAATTGCTGGAATTAATATATGCATTTGCATATTATGTTTTTTCGAAAACTCATCAATTTCAAATTGAACAACTTTCGTACCGTTATTCGCTTTATCTTCGGAAATTACTTTTACATCATGGAATGTCCCTACTTTATTCGTATCTTCTACTCTAAGATACTGGAAATAGCTACTATCTTGAACTGTTAACGTAACGATTTTTTTATCACCTTGAATGGTTACTTTTGCATTTTTTAAATATGTAGACGCAACAGATGTATCATTCGTTTGATCTTTATAAGTCTTTAAAATAACGTCATACGTGCCATCTGCTAGTTTACTATTTGCTTTCATTTCAACCGCTGCTTCAGCTTTCTCGATTGGTGCCATAATACCGCTAAATGGAACTACTAACGTTGCTGCTATAACAAATGCATTTACATGTTTTTTCTTAATCATTATCAATATGACATCTCCCTTTATATGAATATACCCAACATAACCATCATATTGATAATGATTATCAATGTCAAACAAAAATAATACTATTATTTCCTACATAAGTACGCTTTCCGCTCATTTTTAAAAAGTAAATAATGCGCCGTATGAACTTTCCGTTCTAAATAATCGATAGAGTACGAGCTTGATGGATCCACTAAATCACCTATCGCTCCTGAAAGATGATCAATGACTTGCTGCAGTATTTCTAAGTTTTTCTTCTCACTTTCCGCGTTCATTTCATCCATAATGTCACAAATAAGATATTGTACTCGTTGCAAACGTAATTCCTTCTGCTCCACGTATATCTCCTCCTTATTAGTCATATTACGGTTTAAATATATGGCACCCTAGCTTAACCAATGCTAAAAAATAGAAAGGCAACCATCTTCATAAAGATGGTTGCCTCTATTTTTAAACTTGTATCGCTTTCTCTCTCAAAGCTCTTCTCAGCAACTTGCCTGTCGTATTCTTCGGCAATTCTGCTAAAAACTCGATACTCATTGGTACTTTATATTTTGCTAAATGTAACGTACAGTAATGCATGAGTTCCTCTTCTGTTACGTTAGCCTGTTTCAGAACGACGTAAGCTCGTACTGCTTCTCCTAAGTTTTCATCAGGAACGCCGATTACGACAACTTCCGCTACTGATTCGTGCGTATATAATACTTCTTCTACTTCACGAGGATATACGTTATAACCGCCAACTAGGACGATATCTTTTTTACGATCAACGATATAGAAGTAACCTTCTTCATCCATTTTCGCCAAGTCACCTGTATATAGCCAGCCGTCTTTCAACGTCGCAGCTGTGTCTTCTGGTGCGTTATAATATCCTTTCATAACGTTCGGCCCGCGAACAATTAATTCACCGACTGCACCAACAGGTACTTCTTCCCCAAGCTCATTTACAATTTTATTTTCTACATGCCAAATATTTGTGCCAATCGATCCTGGTTTACGAGGACGATCTAGCGGATTGAAACAAGTAACTGGTGATGCTTCTGATAAACCGTATCCTTCTGAAACAATAACGTCAAAACGTTTTTCAAAGTTTTGCAGAAGAGCAACAGGCATTGACGCACCACCTGAAATACAAAGGCGAAGCGTCTTCACATCTTCTGCGCTTGCTTCTTCAAATAAATATAAATAATTGTACATTGTCGGTACACCAGCAAAAATCGTCGGTTCGTACGTACGACAAATACGGAATACTTCTTTCGGACTAAATTTCGGTAACATCAAAATCGTTGCTCCGTTCACAATCGGTGCATTTACCGCCACTGTTAAACAGAATACGTGGAACATCGGCAGTGCCGCAACGACGCGATCATCAGCCGTATATTGTAAATACGATGCCACATCACTCGCATTACTATATAAATTTTTATGAGTTAACATAGCACCTTTCGGTTTTCCAGTTGTGCCCGAAGTGTATAAAATAACCGCTACATCTTCTTCATCTAGTTCAGGACCTTCGTAAGTTAAATCTCCAGCCCCTATCATTCTGGTAAACGTTTTCATTTTTTCGGTTTCTGTATGGTTAAAATCTGATGAGGTTTCACATATGATGATGTTTTCTAATGAAGGAAGTCTTGTTGTAAGAGATTGTATAACAGGTAGAAGGACGTCGAGTACGATGATTGTTTTTACATCTCCATTTTGTAAAATGTAATGCATTTCGTCTGCTGTATAAATTGGATTAACTGGAATAACAGTTGCTCCAGCTTTCATTGTTCCGTATAAACCGACCAAAAAATGTGGTGAATTTCCAACAACTAATGCGACATTGTCCCCTTTTCCAATGCCCATTGCTGCTAAATTGCTAGAAAACCTTGTGACCATTTTGTTTAATTGGTCATATGAGACCGACTGATCCATAAATATATAAGCCGGTTTATCCCCCTTCTTTTTCGCCGTTTCAGCCAAAGATTGAACGAGATTCACACAAACCCCACCTTTATAAAATTTAGAATATTTAAAAATTCTAAATTAATTATATTAAAAGAAAATTAAAGTGGCAAGTGTTATTCCATTAACTGCATATAAACAGATCACCTTCTCTTCATTTACTTTGGAAGGATAAGGGAATTTTATTTGCAAGTAATTTATGAAACTAGACCAAAAATCATTTTAGGATAATATGCACTCATCTTTTCTCTAAGTTTAGTAAGTTCCTCTTTATTTAACGTCGTATGCTCTCCAAACAAGTTGATCGCGTCCGCTCCATCTTCATGAAAATACACCGTAACATATAATGTCGGTAACCCTGTATTGTCTTCATCTATTGAAAAAACGACATCTGGTGTCTTATTAACAGTGCTGAATGTTTCATTTCTTTTCCACTTCTTATTTTGAAACATGTCTTGTATTTCCTGTATCTTTCGTCTGTTATCTGTATGCGTAAAATATATAACATTATCTTTCGCTGGTTTGCCAATAGATAAAGTGAAACTTTAATCAGTGGGGGTTTTCTTCATCCCCGACTGATTATTAGTTGAACCAATCGGACTTTTATGGGCAGTTGATCCCCCACCTAACTTCTTTGCTTTCGCTGAATTTTGAGGTGGGGATCTTACTGCCCATTAAAGTCGGATAAAAGTGTGCGACTTTGGGACGTTTCATCGTTACAAGCTGTCATTCCGATGACGAAGCTGAGCAATAATACAACGTACATTACCCTCTTCATTTCAATCCGCCTCCTTTTAAATATATATATTCCTTTATAAGGGGCAAATGTCTTGTGATTTTATGGTATATGAAATTATATCAGCGATTTTTCGAATATATCGACTTACCGACAAAACGCGACAATCTACGCAAAAAAAAGAGGCTGCTCGTTACGACAGCCTCCCTTATTTTTAGAAGAACAAATGTAAGAAATCTTCTGTTGTAATATTACCGAAGTAGCGTGCGATATCTACGCCTTCTAAAGCTGTAGTGAATGCATCTTTATCGAATTGTACGCCTGTTAGACGTTCTTCAATATCATGCACATCTAGTGAACCGAAGAAGTCACCGTAAATTTTGCATTCTGTTACTGTTCCTTTTTTCACTTCAAGACGAACATCAACTTGTCCAACTGGGAAGCGGTGTGAATGTTGTAAGTTGAACTTCGGAGATTTTCCGTAGTTCCAATCCCAATTTTGGTAGCGCTCTTCAGAAAGTTTATGGATTTCTTTCCAATCTTCTTCTGTTAATTCATACGTTGGAATTTCTGTTTCCCCTTCGAAAATTGTTTCTAGAAGAAGTTGTCTAAACTCTTCTGTCGTCATTTCTTCGTTTAGGAACTCTGTAATATTCGCAACGCGGCTACGAATTGATTTAATGCCTTTTGATTGGATTTTATCCATTTTTACTTTTAACGCTGATACGACGTGATCGATTTCAGAGTCAAATAGTAACGTACCATGACTGAACATACGACCTTTCGTTGAGAACTGCGCGTTACCTGAAATTTTTCTGCCTTCAGCTAAAATGTCGTTACGACCACTTAGTTCTGCATTTACCCCTAATTTACCAAGCGCTTTCGTTACAGGCTCTGTGAATTTTTTGAAGTTGCTGAAACTATCTCCATCATCTTTCGTAATAAAGCTGAAGTTTAAGTTTCCTAAATCATGATATACTGCGCCTCCGCCCGATAGACGACGAACAACATGAATACCTTTTTCTTTTACGTAATCTGCATTAATTTCTTCTACTGTGTTTTGGTTTTTACCAATGATAATAGAAGGTTCGTTAATGTAGAAAAGTAAATAAGTTTCGTTAATGTCTAAATTCTTCACACAATATTCTTCGATTGCTAAGTTTATTCTAGGATCTGTAATTCCTTTATTATCAATAAATAACATCATATCACCTCATGAGTTCCATACGTAGCCACTATGCGCTAGCGTAATATGGCCACTGAAAATTTGTTTTGCTTCTGTTACTAAATCAGCTGGATTGCCTGTATGCGGTAAGTGCGTTAATAAAAGTTCTTTTACATTCGCATCTTTCGCAATACTTGCTACTTCTGTACTATTCATATGCCCTGCTTTTGCAGCCTCTTGATGTGCATACATATTACACTCACAAATGAAAAGATCAGCATCTTTCGTGAATGGAATAAACTCAGGAATATAACTGGAGTCAGCGCTGTATACTACGATATCACTACCTGCTGTAATACGCATCGCAAAGCATGTAACAGGATGAACAGTTTTTAAGAATGAAATCGAGAACGGTCCAACTTGAAGTGTTTCTTCTGGATTGTACGCGATTCCTTTGGTATGCGGTTCATGCGTTAAAGAATTAAATCCATTCTCATCAAACGTATGACCGTATATTGGTAACTCCGGTAGTTGTCCCTTTGTCGCGCTCGTAATTAATCTCGCATATTGCAATACCCCAATGTCTGCAACATGATCGTGATGGTAGTGCGACAGTACAACTGCATCTATATGAGACGGTGTTATATATTTTTGAAGCTGTGCTAGTACACCACTACCACAGTCTACAAGTAAACGAAAACCATCGTGTTCAAACAAATACCCCGACGTTGCTTCTCCCGCTTCTGGAAAGCCGCCCCAAAAGCCGACAACAGTCATTTTCATATGTATCAATCCTTTCTAAAACCGAGTAGAAATGCATGTTTTACTTACATCCTACATTGTTAACTATAATCCATTTCCTAAACTTTTTCATTAATTTTCAATTTTGTTATAAAACAGTTGTTGACTTTCGTTATTTGTACTAATACAATGATAGTAAGAAATGGAAATGGAGGGATTGACATGATCGATCAACCAATGGAGTTTTTCAGAAATTTACCGACGAAAACTTGTGCGCACTGCGGGAAAGAAATTGATGAGCAGCACGAAGCATACCATAACAAATGTGATGACTGCGTTCACGAAGAATAGTAGTTTGTGAACATAAAAAAACCTAGCAGACATAGTCTACTAGGCTAATAACATCGTATCCTTCATCGTTGAACCTTTCACCAAGAGCTCCAGTTCAAACTCATACAATTCTTTTTTTCGATAATTTTTCGTATGGATTTTATCCATCATCAGGTCGACAACTTTTCGGGCCATCTCATCGATTGGCTGTTCAATTGTCGTAATACCTGGCTCTGTAATCTGTGATAAAATTTGATTATCAAAACCGATAACAGCGAGATCATCTGGAATACTCCAGTCATGGCGTTTCGCCTCTGAGATAATTCCAGCTGCTACCTCATCGCCTCCTGCCAAAATCGCGGTAGGATTTTTTTTGTCCTTTAATACTTCATGGAATATTCGTTTTCCATCCTCCCAAGAGAAAGCGTTTTCAAGAAAATCGATCGCTTCTACTTCGCGGCTCTTCTCTGTTATCGCACGTAAAAAGCCCATTTTTCGCTGTTGGCTAACGACTTTGGTTTCGTTACCACGGCAAAAAATAAGATTACGATACCCTTGTTCTAACACATGCTTAGCAGCTATGTATGCTCCTTGCGCATGATCAAACTTCACTGTTGGAACATTTGCTTCCTCAATATATTCATTACATAACACGATTGGACCGTGCTGTAAGTATGGCTCTACATCTTCCCATGAATTTTCTAGTGAACATAGAATAATCCCATCTACTTGTTTCGTAGATAATAATTGTAAATACTCCATCTCTTTTTCCGGTAAATATCTTGTTTGACAAATAATCAGTTTATATTTATGTTCAGAAGCAGCAATCTCGATTGCTTCAATAAATCTACTGAAGAAAGGATTTGTAATCCTTGGAACTAGCACCGCAATTGTTTCCGTCTTTTGTTTACGAAGCCTTCTCGCCGCAGAATTAGGAACGAAGCCTAAATGCTTCATTGCTAATTGAACCCTTTTTTTCTTCTCATCTGAAACATATGGATGATTATTAATCACCCTAGAAACCGTTGTCCTTGATAACCCCGCTAATTTCGCCACGTCCTCTATAGTCGACACGAAATTCTCCCCCTTTGCATGAAAACGTTTTCTTAAATTGATTATATAGTATATTATTGGAAACTGCAATATCGGTTGTTATGATTTTACTATATTAATATTATACATAGGGAAAAGTATGTTAATGGGAGGGGAGAACATACTGCTTTTAGAAGTTTACAGTAAGCATATTTATAAAAATTTGAAGGTGATATTTCATGAATCGGACAGATCGTTTATTAGCCATATTAATTGAATTACAAAGAAGACAAACTGTTACAGCAAAAAGCTTAGCTGAAAAATTCGAAACAAGTATAAGAACTATTTATCGAGACATGGATGCACTTAGTGAATCTGGCGTCCCACTTTTCGCCATGCCCGGCCACGGGTATTCATTAATGGATGGTTATTTCTTGCCCCCCATTCAGCTTACGCCTGAAGAGGCTGTTACTCTTTTACTAGACGGTGATTATATCGAGAAAACTTTTACTTCTTCTTTTTCTGTACATGCACGATCAGCAAAAGAGAAACTTGAAATTGTTCTCCCTGCTGATCAACAAAAGAAAGCCCAGGAATTACGAGAAACTTTTCGTTTCCTTTCTCCTATATTTTCACATCAGCAATCTGAACAAAAGAAACTAGAAAATCAACTTCTTCTATTGCAAGAATCTATTCAAAAAGAACAAGCTATCTCTTTTTCTTATCGGAAACCGAGAGAAACTACAAAAATAAAGCGGACCGTTCATCCTTATGGCTTAGTCAATATTTCAGGAATTTGGTACATCGTTGCCCACTGTTTACTTCGAAAACAAATACGCAATTTCCGCTTAAATCGTATGGATACATTACAGCAAGAACAAGAATTTTTCACAAAACCGAAAGACTTTTCTTTACAAAACTACAAGCCTGAAAGCAGTCGTACTGTTACAATCCATTTATTGTTTCCATCTCATATTGCTCATAAAATTATTGAATCACGATATTTTTTTATAGATTCATATGAACATAAAGATAACGTTTTTCACGTCTTATTGAAATCAAGGAACATAGACGAAGTGTTTCAATGGGTATTGAGCTGGGGAAGCCAAGTGCAAGTACTTGAGCCAAAAATTCTTTCTGAGAAAATCCGTGATGAAGCAAAAAAAATGTTAAAACTTTAATTTCACTACTGACATAATGCTGTCAGTAGCCCTCCTTTATAGTAGGTATTAACAAATGCATTTTCATAAAAGGGAGTTAACAATATGAAGAAATTTGAGGAATTAGCAACGTATTACATAGACGAATTAGAAAGGTACTCTATAGAACAATTTAGGATGAAGCCTTCTCATGAGGAATGGTCTCTCGGTCAAATGTATAATCACTTAATTTCAGCTACACGCATGCAGTTAGATGCAATCACGAAATGCAGAACTGAATTACCTTCTGTAACTAACAAGAAAACAGATATGGGAGAAAAGGTATATATGATGGGGGCTTTCCCAGACATAAAAATCAAATTACCAGATCATCCTGGATATACGCCTGAAAACCCAGCTAATAAAGAAGACGTACAGAAACAGCTTCTAGAATTAATTACAGATGTTAAAGACATTGAGCCAACACTTTCTTCTATCCCTAGGGATTGTAAAGTCGAACATCCTGGGCTTGGTTACTTACATGCAGCAGAATGGTTCCAGCTTATTTTTATGCATTTTGCACATCATCTGCGCCAGAAAGAGCGATTAGAGAACGCAATTTCATAATTTCTCATAAAGGGAAAATGGAATCCTCCCACCAATATAGTGGGAGGAAGAATAAAATGTTTTAAAGATGGCTCAGATATTTACCTGGCCATCTTTTTAATCATGACTATTAAAATGGAACTATACAAAGTAAGCTACTAATTTGTAAGAACCCTCGTTGAAAAACTGAATTGAGACAATTATATATATTACTGAAAGTGAAAGTTCAAATAAAGTACTATTTTTATTTCTCAACAAAAAAACGTAGGGAATATAACAAATTACGAATATCACGTATTATAACAAATGGTACGACTAAAGAATAATTTTTATAAAGCCCGCCATAATCATTCCCTCCTTTAATTCCTTAGACAAATATTCACACAAACTGTATTATACATTTCCATATAATTTATCTACACTTAAAAACATAATAACCTTATTTTTCAAACCTATTACAAGCCAAACTTTCTCAACAATTAATTACTAAAATACGATTTACAGCTATAAAACTATCACTTATCATTAAGGAGAATTTTACCATTTAAATAAAATACAGGTAAAATTCCCAGAAAAAATAAATTGCACAAAGGGGATGGATTATGAAAAAGCTACATGCATTAACATTAACAATGGGGTTACTAGCTTCTACTGTAATTGTACCTACTGCTTCTCTGGCAAAAAGTGATGATTTACCTTACTTAAATGAAATCAAAAAAATGCAGCCCGATGTAAGTACACAAGAGCTAATATCTAGTATTAATGAATTAGCAAACAACACTGGGAATACAAAAGAAGCTGTTTCTGAACAGATTTATAAAGAGCTAAAAGCAGATGAAGAACAAGGCAAAAAAGAAGCAAGTAAAAAAATGAATACTTTAGGAGCTAGTGGTGGTACAGTTTCAGTAGGGAATAGCAATATGGGGGATTTCTTCTATACGGGTTCATACACTGCATACTTAAATCATGGACATGTTGGTATGTATTATAGTTCAAATACAATTGTTGAATCTGTACCAGGTGATGGCGTTCGTACAATTAGTACTACATCCCGTAAAGTAGATAAAGGAGATGCGGTAGTAAAATCCGTAAATACATCTTGGCAAAACAAAAATGATGCGGCATGGTGGGCAAAAGATCGTGTAGGTAAAGATTCATATTCTTATAATTTTGCTACAAATAGAAGTACAACCCATTATGGAGCTAAAAACTGTTCTAAATTAATTTGGTCGGCTTATCAACTTCATGGCGGACTAGATTTAGATAAAGATGGCGGTGCTGGTGTATATCCACGAGATGTTCGTGACGCAAAACAAACCTCAACAATTCGTAATATTTAATACTGAAGAAGAAGTGCAACAACTATAGTTGTTGCACTTCTTCTTATAAAAGGAGCTCATAACAGTGAAAAAAATAATCATTCTTATTTTAAGTGTAATTTTAATTGCAGCACTCATCTATTTTTTCTTCTTTAGAAACAGTACTGTAAATTCGATATCTGAAGAAGATATTGAAAAAAAGGATTTTTTAAAAGATAAACAAGCTGTCATATATCTCTCTTCTACCGCCGACCAAGATATGGATGGCAACGGGATTAGTTATGCGATATTCATCGATAAAAACGAAAAAGCACATGGATATAAAATGAATGGTTTAGAACTCGGCGGAATAGGTGTGTCTGATAACAAAAAAGAAATCGTACTAGAAAGTAAAGATAATATTAAATTTATTGGAGAAGATTTTAAAAATTATAAAATGAAATACCAACATACAGGAGATCAAAGGATATATTTAAAAAAACAAGACTTATTTGTTAACATTTACAATTCAGGCAGTAACTCCACTACTGGCAATTATGATTCAAATGTAATTTATGGTAATCAAAAGCAAATTCATAAAGGAAATATCCCTCATTATCTTATTAGTTCTGGCGTTAATACAGATGAAGTTTTAGTTTTAACTCAAGATATAGATAAAAATGAGCATAGTTTAAAAAAATTATTATTTAATGATTCAACTATGCATCTTGAAGATGTTACAACAATTAATCTTGATAAAAACATGTCGTATTCTAGTTACTCATCTATTTTAAGTGACTCAAATTTTTATTATACGATTTTAATTGAGAATGATAATTCAATTAAAGGAAAAGTATATTTATTACGCATTGATAAAAAATCATTAAAACAAGATTTAATTTTACTTTCTTCCGAGGAGAATTCCACAGCTTCCATACCATTTACAAAAAATAATTCCGCTTATCTACATAACAATGAATTATTTTTTATAAATGGACTAGGTGATGTCATAACTTTTAATACAGAAACAAATGCAGTCAATCTTAAATTCAAAATTGATTACCATGTAACCGATGGCGTTAGATATAATGAACAAACATATTTTGAAGACGATCAATTATATGTATTACGTTATAATGAAAAACAAGAACATAAATATTCTATAGAAACATACTCTCTAACAACCGGTAAAAAAATTAAAACTACTACAATCAAAGACATGGATCAAATTGTTACATCAGTTAAAGGTGGTAAATCCATTTACGCCTACGATTTTAAAATATTGCAACCAAATAAATAATAAGAAGCTCTGTTTTCAATAACAGAGCTTTTCATTTTAACTCCTCCCACTTCGTCCACATTTCTCTCCCATTTATACGGTACATATTATCCTCTCTGTCCATAAACCCCTGCACAACAAACTCGCGTCTAATCGTACAAAAATCGTCATGATATTGTTTGATGAATGCATTGATTTCTTTTTCCGTATACTGATTCTCCGCATTTAACTTGCTAATTAAATACTCTAACAATACTAGTTTTTTCTTCTTTTGACCTGGAATCGATTTTAGACGGTCCTCTTTATCGAAAAAATTACGAATGGTTGTATCTCTGAATTTGATTTCATTTTCGGTCATGTTGTTATCCTCCATCGGTTTTTATGTAATAAAACTCTTTATTTGTCTTTACCGTTTTTTTTCATTCTTTCACTTACAACATCCATAAGGTAATACCCACTAATTAGCACATAGTAAACTACAAGTATTCCTAGTGCATCTTTCATATGTATATATTTTTCTTTATGAAACAAGATAGGTGAAAGGGCGTAAACAAGAAAGATGATTAGCGGATTTACGATAAATTAGTAAGTAAGATTTCCTTTCATCATATCAGCTCCTATGTAATATACTTCTGTTCAAATGGTTGCAATTCCTGTCCTTTTATTTAGCCCTACATTAAAATAAAAAAAGCACCGAAAAGGTGCTTTTTTCTACGCTTCAATCGATTGATTTTCAGCAATATTTCTAAATTGTCGTTTGTGCATCCAAGTTAATGAAGCGATTGTTCCAAGTGATAATACAACGATGAAGATCATGAGCATTCCAATGTTTTGCCACATGAAGTTAAAGTCTCCGCTTGATACGACTGCCTTCAATCCAGATACAGAGTATGTCATCGGTAACCAAGCATTGAATGGTTGTAAAAACTTCGGAATCAATTCTAGCGGGAATGTTCCGGCACTCGTTGTCAGCTGAATAATTAATGTGATGATGGCAATGAAACGTCCTGCATCACCGAATGCTGTTACTAAACATTGAATTAATGCGATAAACGCTAAACTTGTAACGATGCTAAAGAGTATGAAATACGGAATACTTTGTACTTCTACACCTAATCCGAATAGTAATATGATATCTGCTACTACAGCTTGAATAATACCGACTGATAGTAAAACGCCGAACTTACTAATAAACCAGCTAAACCCTGATTTTGGAACACCAACTGTGTCACGTAATGGATATACGATAGATAATAATAGTGCCCCAACGAATAAACCGAGTGATAAGAAATACGGTGTAAATCCAGTTCCGTAGTTTGGAACTTCCGCCATTTTCTCCGTCTTCACTTTTACAGGGCTTGCAAACATATCATACGTTTTATCCGTCCCTTTTACTTCACCAGTTTTTTCTGCTCCTTCGCCAAGTTTCTCAGCAAGTTCACCTGAACCGTCGTTTACTTTTACGAGACCATCTGTTACTTTTCCTGATCCGTCTGCTAGTTTATTTACGCCATCGATTAGCTGGGTTGAGCCTGTTGACATTTTATTTAGACCACCATTTAGAGTACCTAAGCCAGTTGTTACTTGATTAGATCCATCTGCTAATTGATTTACGCCACCTGCCATTTGGTTTGTTCCTACAGATAATGTTCCTAAACCACCTGTTACTTGGCTTGAGCCATTTGCTAATTGATTTACACCACCTGCCATTTGATTTGCCCCTGCAGATAATGTTCCTAAACCGCCTGTTACTTGGCTTGAGCCATTTGCTAATTGATTTACACCACCTGCCATTTGATTTGCCCCTGCAGATAATGCACCTAATCCACCCGTTACTTTATCCGAGCCATCTGCTAACTGATTTATCGCATCAATTAAGTGACCTGATTCGTTTTTAAATGTATTTGCCCCTTCTTTAGCATTATTTAATTTCACACCAAACCCTTGGAATTTTTCAACAAACCCTGTTTGTGCACTGGATAATCGCTCAATATCAACAGTTAAAGATTGTAATTCTGCTGCATTCAGCAGTTTGTTTTGTCCATCACTTGTTTTTTGATTTATTTCGCCTTTTAATTGTTTTACTTCTTCATTTAATTTATTTGTTCCACCTGCTACTCCGGCAGCTTTTTGCTGAACTGTCGCTGTATTTTTTACAGCACTTGTTATGAATGGTTGTAACTGCTCTTGATATTCTTTTGGTAAACTTTCAATTTGCTTTTGTAAATTCGCTACATCTTGCGCTGCATTTTTTGCATCTCCTGCTGTTGATTGCGTAAGTTCATTTAACTGATTTACATTCGCCCCAGCTCCATCTATTTTCTCTTTTACTGTATTCCCTTTTGACTGCATTTCCTCTAAAGCTGCAGCAGAACTTTTCACTTTACTATTTAAATCTTGCAAACCTTTTTCAATTTTTTGAGAGGCTTCCTCGAATTGTCTTTGTCCCCCAACCAGTTGTTCCATACCATTTGATAGATCCGTTGTTCCTGTTTTTAATTCACCGGATTTACTTACTAATTTGTTCAAACCACCGGTCACTTTCTCAGATCCATCATGTAATTCATCAATTCCTTTTTGCATTTCACCCGTTTTGCTATTTAACGTATTTAAACCGTCTGTTACTTTTCCAGAGCCATCTATTAATTTTCCGATACCTGTCTGCATTTCACTTGTTTTACTATTTAACGTATTTAGACCGTTCGTTACTTTTCCAGATCCGTCTACTAATTTCCCTATACCTATCTGCACCTCACCCGTTTTGCTATTTAGCGTATTTAAACCTACTGTCACTTTCCCTGACCCATCTACTAATTTATTAGATCCATCTGCTAATTTCTGAACTCCATCCTTCATCTCCCCAGACTTTCCTTGAAGTGTATGAAGTCCATCTGTTACTTTACTTGAACCATCATGCAGCTCACTTGATCCGTCGTGTAGTTTATTTGCTCCTTCCGCCCCATCTGCTAATCCTTTTGAGACGTCTTGAATGGAATCAAACATTTTCTCTGCATATGTTTTCGTTAACGTACTTGATACTTCACCTTTAATTTTTTCAATGGCTGTTCCGCCAATTTGTGAAGATAAGAAGTTTAAGCTTTCGTTTGGAATATATTCTAAGTTTAATGGCTTCGGATCGTCTTTTAATAACGTTGTAGCATTACTTGAGAAGTCATCTGGAATACGTACTAACATGTAATACTTTCTACCTTCCATTCCTTTTTTCGCTTCTTTTTCACTTACAAACTCCCATTTAAAACTTGTATTATCTTTTAAGTTGTCAACGAGCCCTTTTCCGACCTCAATTGGTTTTCCATCAAATACTGCACCTTTATCTAAATTGACTACCGCCACTGGTAAATCATCTAACTGTTTATACGGATCCCAAAAGGCCCATAAAAACATACCTGCATATAAAATCGGTACGAATAAAACCGCGATAATTGGAATTAATATTTTTTTACTTTTTATAATTTGTGTGAACTCTTTACGAAGTAACTGATTTCCTTTCATCATTTCTCCCCCTTTTTAAAATGACCAAAATGTTCAATCAGTCATTTTTACCCAAACAAAAAGGCTATACTGATTCATACATATGCCTTATCCCCGAATTTATACTATGCAACTGTTCCTTACTATGAAGTGAATATTTGTATTATCCCTCCTAAATTAAATGTATGACCATTTTGTTCAATTGGTCATTTTTTATAATAATAAAAGGATTATCTTAGTTTGACAATCCTCTTAATAAATAAAGTTCGAATAATTCTGCAATTTTCTCTTTTTCTAGCGGTTCATGATTTTTTTCCCAATCAAAAATAAGCGATACGTATAAGCGAAGCATAATAAATGCTGTAATTTCTGGATCACATTTGCTAATTTCACCTTTTGCAATCGCAATCTTTAAATACGATTGAATGAAAGAGACAATTTCCACATCTACTTGTTGCATCACTTCTTGTACTTCTTTCGTTCCCATATCGCGCTCTTCTTGAATTAACTTAATCATGAGCTGATGTTCTTTTCTGAATTCTAATATGCTATATAATGCTCTATGTACATTTTCAAAAAATGAAACATCTGAACGAATTGCATTTTCTGCAACTTGCTTCATTTCTGTAATTAAATTAGAAATAATCTCACCAAATAGCTCTTCTTTATTTTTGAAAAAAGTATAAATCGTTCCTTTTCCTACATTCGCTAATTTCGCTACTTGATCCATCGTTGTTGCTTTATAACCGAACGCTGAAAAAGACTTTGTTGCAGCTTCAATAATAGAACGTTTTCGATCTATCGCCACATCTTCACCTCCAAAAATGACCAATTGGATAATATAGTCAATCAGTACATCTTTGATATTACCACATGCTTACATTCTATACAAGTTCTCTTTTTTATTATTTCCATCATAAAAAATTTCAGTCAAATTATATGATACTGTCATAGTGTATCAAAAAATATACTTGTATGGAAAGCTAGAATATATTCATAATAATTTCTTTATTTCACTCAATTTTTTTGTAATTGAATCCTTCTGTTACGAATATTTTCTTCTTCTAACAGTAAAGAATCTGCATGAATACGGGGGTGTATTTCTTTTATAATCATAGTATTTCACATTCTTTAACTCTAAACTTCTTCGTAATTTTAAAAAGATGCTCCAAAGGTTAAAAACCTAGGAGCATTTTTACTATTTCAACATAGAAAGCATAACCTTCTCTAACTCTTCTTTATTGATATTTTTATCAAATACTGCTTCTCCTGGGTTCTCTAAACTATGATTAATAATAACAATTTGGTATGCACTATTTTTCCCTTTTTCTGGAACAATCATCTTCATACCTTGTAAATTACTATCCGAGTGATCAGTAGCATAGAATATTTGATTCCCTTCTAATTCGTACTGTTCTATATTTTCAGGCACTACAAACTGGTGGCTAAATGAATCTTTGCTTTCCCCAAAAACTTGTGATTGAGAAATTATATAATTTCCTTTTCCGTTCGTATATTCTAATTCAATAATTAATTCAGGTCTTCTCTTAATAAAATAATATACCTTTTCATCTTTCAGATTGTATCCTTCAATTGTATACGTCGGCTTCTTAATTTGAAAATCAACATGTTCCTGCGCTTCTTTCACTGTATAATTTAAAGATTCATGCACTTTGTCATCAAATGGTTTTGCTTGATCATAAAGTGCATATAATTTGTCACGATCGGCTTTTGATAAACGCTCTTCTCTAAAAAATGTTGACTCATAGTCAGAAACTCTCGGAGCACCTTTTTTCTGTATATTAATAATTTTTTTAGATAATTTTATGTACTGCTGGAACTCATCTTTTGTTAATGCTTTTTCAGCTAAATATAAGTAATCTGTCTTTTCTTCATACACTCTTGCTGAATAATGATATTCTTTTTTCGCATTTTCTTCTGTACCATACAGCATATCTACAGCATTTTGGAAAGCATCCTTTGACTGCTCTACTTTATCCTCTTGCTTTTCCTTTCCTTCCGTTGCACGTGCGTTGAATAAAGAGAGGGATGCTATAGCAACTATAACAATAACTCCAAGTAAAGACAGACGATACGATTTCTTTTGAAACTTTTTAATCATAACGATTCTCCTTTTTAGTGTTCGTTTATTTCTACTTAAACTTGCTAGACTTGGTACTTGATAGGAATAATGTTCTAAAAGGGTAATAATTGTATGACCGTATGCAATTTTCTCCTCTTTATCTATAAACGTAAGCGCATATGCATCACAGGCTAATTCTTGATCTTCTCGCATACAGAAGTAGGCGTACCAAAGAATCGGATTGAACCAATTTAATAGGATTAAGCTATACATAATCCAATTTACCGCTACGTCGTTTCTCTTAATATGAGCTAACTCATGATAAAAGACATATTGTAATTGTTGCTCATTTAATACTTTCATATGTTTTTTTGATAGTAATACTTTCGGGCGAAAGAAACTAAAAACAGTTGGGCTCGCAATCTTTCCCGCTAGACGTAATGAAACTGCCTTCTTCATTTTCATAGACTGCTTACAGCGATTAAACACTGTAACGACCTGTTCATCCGTAATATCTGGTTGTTTCTTTATGTAAGAATATAACCGTCTATTTGTAATAAACGTGATGATTGCTAATACGATTACCCCAGCTAACCAAACATATAGAGCAATTTTGTATAAAGAAAGTGTAGTCTGTTGTTCCGCACTCGCGTTTACCTCAGGTTCACTATTCTTTGTCACAGTTTCAGAATTTGATTCTAATTCCACTGTCTGTTTCATCTCGTTATTCACTGTATTCTCAGGTGAAGATGTATTTTTTTGAATAACTTCCGATACACTAGAACGATAGGAAAATAATGAATAAATGCTATAAGAGCTATCCGGTGACCATGGTAAAAGGAGTCGTATCATTAGTACGATCCACAGCATATATTGCCACCGGGGTGTTAACTGATTTCTAAATAGCACTTTTATACATAGAATAAATCCAACTAATATGCTGGCCATAAGTGATGTTTCTATAAGCCAATCAAAAAAATGAGAAAGGTATACATTTATAAGCACGTCCATCATTGTTATCTATCCTTCCTCTTGTTCTCCTCTGTCTTCTCATCTAAAATGCGTTTCAGTTCATTAATATCTTCTAAAGACAATTTTTCCTCTTTTAAGAAATTAACAAGTAACGGCTTGAACGCTGCACCGCAAAAACGCTTTAGCAAAGATTTCGTTTCAACTTGTAAATAATTATCTTGTGATACTAACGGGTAATAAGCATACATACGCCCTTTATCTTGATGGTAAGAAACGGCTTCCTTTTGTACTAACCGATTAATTAATGTACGGATTGTTTTCGGTTTCCAGTCCATTTCATCTTCTAGTACTTCTATAATTTCATTCGCTGTTTGTGGAGAGTTAGACCAAAGTACTTTCATAATTTCTAATTCTGCTTCAGATATTTTAGGTAATTGATTTGTCATATTATATTTCACTCCTCCGTATTACATTTGTAATCTACAATTAAGATTACAAATGTAATACTAAATTGTCAACCATATTTTAGAAAATATAATTTCCGTTAAACCTTACTTAACGACAACAAATTCCCCTTTTTTCAAATAATCAAATAAAAAAAACAAGAAAATGTTTACATTTAATAGTAATATAGAAAATAGACAAGTTTATCCGACTTTAATGGGCAGTAAGACCCCCACCTCAAAATTCAGCGAAAGCAAAGAATTTAGGTGGGGATCGGGCTGCCCCTAAAAGTCCGATTGGTGAAGACTAATAATCAGTGGGGGATGAAGAACCCCCCCACTGATTAAAGTTTCACTTTATCAAAATAGTGGAGGCTTTTTCAGTCATGATGCGTGCGCTTCGTTTAAATATAAAGCAAGCTTTTTGTAGTCGTATTTCTTTCATTATGATGCTTAGTGGATTCGTTCTTATTTGTATTTATCATTATTATTATGTCATTCGTTATTTAGGAGACGCTGCAAGCGGACCTATATCAACAGATATAAAATGGATTGGATTTCGCGACAATGAAATGGATGTTTATTTATTATTAATGCCAGTTATTGCGAGTTTTCCCTTTAGTACAAGTTATAATTCGGATAAGTCAGATGGTTTTAAACCGTTTGTGAGTAAGGGGATTTCTATATTTCCTTATTCAGTAGCGAAATATATCGTTACGTTTTTTTGCGGAGGATTTCTTTATACGCTTCCGTTCATCTTATCGTTATTATTTTGCAAATTAACCATTCCAGACGGAACACCTACGGTTGGTTCAGGCATCATAAATGCTGATGGAATGTTCGCAAACCTATATTTCAATGCGCCTCTCACTTACATTACTGTATATATCGGAATTAATTTTTTATTTGCAGGTTTAATGGCCCTTTTAGGACTTGCTGCATCTGTATGGTCACAAAAAGACTATATGGCAATTCTCTTTCCATTCGCAGCCGCCTCCATTCCGTACGTCCTGCTAAATACAATACTTCCTTCAATAGGCGGAGCTCCTTTTCATTTATATGATCCGAAACAACCATTGCAAGGCATGTCACCATATATTTTAATAACGCAATGTGTTTTCTTCCTTTTCGTGAGCTTACTTATGTATATACAAGGAGTAAGGCGGGATAGAAAAAAATATAAAAGACGACTGCAAAAAAGAGATCGTTGTAGAAAAGCGTTTCAAGTCATTTCAGACTAAATCATTGAACGAATAAGAGCGTAATTCCCTGAGTTAGTTTAGGGAGTTACGCTCTTATTCTTAGTTCTCAAAAAAACTACCTGCGATATTACACATTTGCTTTGGCTGCTCTACTACCGTCCAATGTCCGCAATTTGCAATCTCTAAAAACTCTATATGAGGTATGTATTCTGTAAAATGTTCTTTTATAGTAGCAAGAGTTAAAATATCATGACTTCCTTGTGCAATTAATATTGGAATTTTCGAGAGCTTTTTTATATGTTTAGTCACATCATAATTTTTCACCATATCTGCACCTAGTATCGTGTTCACTTCATTACTAAAAGTTGTTTTCTGTTTATAAGTTAAAGTTTCCATAGTAAACACATAATACGGATCTAGCACTTGTAACATATCGTATATAGAAGCCTCTCCTACTTTAATCTTCTCATTTATTTCAGAAATAACTACTTTATCTTCTTCCGTTAATCTCTTTTGCAGTTCTTCTCCAAATCTTTCTAATCCTTTTACATTAACTCCTATCGCAGCTGTTAAAAGTAACTTATTCACTCGTCCGGGGTATGTAGTTGCATACAATAATGCAAGCATTGATCCCCATGATTCACCTAATATATTTATTTTTTCAAACCCTAATTGCACACGCAGTGCTTCTAAGTTTGCAACCTCATCCCTCATAGAATATTGATTATTCTTTGGTGCTTCCGATTCTCCACAACCTGTTTGATCATAAAAAACTAGTTGGAATTTTTCTGCTAGTGGAGCCATATAGGGAAGAAAAAAGCGGTGTTCACTTCCAGGTCCTCCATGAAGAAATATGATTGGTTCACCTTCTCCTAACATTTTTACATAGAGATTATTGTTATTTACATTTATCACTCGTATATTTTCACTACTCATATCATCATCCTCCCTTTACGGCGTACCAACCAATTCCCATAAAATAACGACCGCTACAAAATAAATCGCTTTAATACCTACCACTAAACATAATGAAATAATTGCATATTTACTTAACTCTCTTCTCGCGCCGATTAAAGTAAAAATAACTGCTAAACTAAACGTTATATAAGATGCTACTGTATGTATTAAGTTATATGTAATATCTAAATTTTGCGTAAGTCCGGTTATATCAGCTAGAAATTGAAGCATGACGATTGTACTAAAAAAAATTGCAAGCTGATTCGTTACCTTTCCATTTAACCATGCTTGCATCTTTAACCTCCTTGTTATAAAAAACTGAATTTTTAATTAATTTTAACATGATTTTTACAGAAAAAGAACGCTCAGTATATCTCTAAGCGTTCTTTCTCAACTATTTAAGATGCTTTCTTCAAATCAATTTGAGCAAGTACTGGATCGTGGTCACTTACACGTCCGTGTTCTTTCATAATGTTTGAGTTTAAGTGTACTGGATCTACAATTGTGTGTGGTGCGATGTTGTTTGTTACTAAAATATGATCTAACACTTGTGCATTTCCTTCATGAATGTACGTGTAGCGATTTTCTTTCGGCACTGTGTTTAACATATTTTTTAAGACTGTTCCTTCTAGTGTTTTTAATGGTTTAGCGAACTCAAAATCGTTCATATCCCCTAACACAACAACTAGTGCATTCGTGTTTTTTTTCTGAATACCTTGTACGAAATTGTTTACTTCTTGTGCTAATTGAACTCGTTTTTCTTCACTCTTTAATACGAGTGGCTGTACTTTTCCAAATGGCGTTGCATCTCCTAGTTTTGAGTTTAAGTGATTTGCAACGACAACAACATTTTGTCCTTGGAATGTAAATTCTGCCGCAAGTGGTTTACGTGTACTTTCAAATAATGGATTGTCGTCTCCAATACGGACAACGTTTTTATCAAGCAACTTCGGTACTGTTGCTAATTTCACGCGTGATGGGTTGTAGAAGAAACCGACGCGAATATTCGCTCCTGGTGCTCCTCCGTCTAAATTGTTGTTTGGAGCAATTTCTACATACTCATACTTTGGCCCGCGAATCTCTAGCACTGCATCAATGATACGTTTTGCGCTTAATGAAGCATCTGTTGTACCGTCATTAATCGTTCCGTTATTATCTTGCATTTCCTCTACACCGATAATATCTGGCATTTTTAAATTGTATTTAATAGAATACGCTAACGCTTTTACTTTTTCATCTGTTGTTTCTTTTTTATTCGCCGAGAAGTTTTCAATGTTATATGTAGCAACTGTTAACTTATCAAGACGCGGCTGAATATTTGCTCCTATTTGCTTAAATCCACCGTCTACTACAGATGGTAATTCCGTTATTGGCGCAATGCGGAACGCACCGTAATCATATCCGACTACTCCTGTTATATCTCCTGTGAAAGTATCTCCTACTTTTGCTACATAATCACGAGGTACTTTTACAGAAAGACGCTCTGGGTTTAATTGATTTTCATCTAATAAAGGTGTGCCATATTTCGTTACAACTTTATTCCCACCATTTTTCACTGTTACATATAAATTCCCGTTTTTCTGAGGTGCAATAATTTTTGGCGTTGGCATCGTAACGCGCATACCTTCTATACTTTCATAAAAGTCGATTGCATCTTCATTTGGATCAAATAAACCAAATGCATCATTATCGATAATTTGATCAGGAATTTTCACACCGTTTTCTCCAAGTACAATCGGCGCTGGTAAAGCTTGATCTTTTGCGATTACAGCAACGCGGCTCGCTTTAATTTCCGTCGTCGTTAAGTCTGTTTCAAACCTTTCTGCATATCCAGGTCCAACATATTCTTCAACTACTCCATCAACTTGAATAAGATCTCCTGCCACTACATTCGCATCTTTTTTGTACACATACATACCTTCTGAAGTAGCTGGATCATTATCCGGCTGATTATCTTCTATATAAAAACCATTTTTATCAAGCGCTGTTACAACGCCTTCCACATTGTAGACTTTCTTCCCGCTGTAAGGAGAAATATGTGATTTTCCTTGAATATCATGAATACGAACCTGTTCATTGTTTACGATAGTAAATGAAAATGTGGAAATCGCTGAAGAAGTAAGCCCTTCTTTCTCTGCAATTGCTTTAATGACACTATTTTCATTCACTATAATTCGTCCGTTATAACGAACACTTTTATTTGTAGGATTAGAGCCATCTAACGTATAGTAGATTGTTGCTCCTTCTGTATTCGTTGTTAATGTTACCGCTGTACCCTTCGCAACTTCTCCGCCACTAGGCGAAGCTACTACATCGCTAACACGGTTTTGTCCTTCCCCTTGAAACTTATGAGCTGTTACCGATTTTACACCTGGGCTACTAAAATATAATTCAAGCGTCCCTGTTAAACTAACTTTCTTCCCGATATTTTCAGGATGATCTTTCACGTTTACTGCCGTTCTCACATCGCCTTTTGGCAACTGTACAGGCATTATTTTGTCTGGATTCGTTTCATTTGGCGAATCCGCAATGGCTACGTTTGTATCATCAAACTTAGCCGGATCTTTCGTGTATTTAGAAGGACTTTGCGTATATCCAACAATGTATCCTTCCACTGTCCCCTTTGTTTTCCCTTGCTGCTTAAATACTTGAATTGCTTTTTCTACTGACATAGAAGTCGTTTCTTCTGCTTGTACTAAAGTTCCAGTAAATGAAAGCAATAGTATGAATGATAAAAAGACACTTAACAATTTCTTCACAGCCATTTTCCTCTCCCTATTTCATATTTTCTCAGCATTTCTATCATATCAAATGATTCGTTATATAGAATGCTATTTCGACAAGTTTTACAAAAAATTAATCTATTTTACTCGTTTTCAAACTATAATACAAAATAATAATTTTACACTTTCTACGAATGCACTCTATAATGTTAGAGAGAGAAAACAGAAAATATCGATATTTCATTGGCATGTAAAATGGATTCATTTGAATAGGAGTGATTGGATGGAAGTGCAAACAGAAACATACCGCGCAGCTATGAATGGAACATTAGAACGTCATTTTTCAGATATGATTGCCGTTATACCTACTAGAATTACAATTGAGCAGTTAAAACAGCGACTAGAGAATATCGCTACTAAAGTTGATGAGCTAAAAATTGTTTATAATGATGAGATAAGCCTTATCGTTGAGTTACATATGGATGAAACAATCATACCGTATGAACTGCATATTGATGAGGCCAATGATCCAGAAGAATATAAACTGTACAATAGACAAGATTCTACAATCGTAGATCGTCATTTTGAAGATGCGGCTTTCGGTACTGAAATTTTCACTCGCACGCTATTTGTAGGTGATGTACTGGACTGCTTTTTCCAGCAGTTACAGTTTTTATGGAACCTTGCGCCAGATTTGTTATTTGTAATCGATTCAAGTGCAGCAATGAAGGTGATATCTAGAAGCTATATTGAATATCACGTTGAAAATGAATTATTACCTGACATTCCTGACTTATACGTTATTCATTCCGTTTATGAAGACGGTAAAGACGGTGAGCCTACGCAATATTGGTTTCATACACATGGCCTTTTAAGAGCAGGCGTAACAGAAATAGAATTAATTATTCCAAATCGTATTTCTTCCTACTACGGCATTGGTGACCTCTTTCAAACATTTGCGAATAATGCCGTTGAGAATGGACAAGTCCCTATGAATGAGCCTATCGTTATCGCGCATAGTCAGCAAGGTTCTATACATACCGTAGCTGTTCCGTGGGAAAAAGGATTATCTTATATTGGGCATAAAACGAGTATGGATCAATTATCTTCAATTGAGAATGAAGAAGTGAAGCTACAACCAATAGATGCACAAAACACATTCTTAGGCGGGATGGATGACCGAGATGAATACCATCAATCGCCATCTGTTCTCTTGTTCAAATTTGATACTTCAGAAGAATGTATCGAAAGCTTTTTCAAAGAACACGAGGAAGCTACAGGGCTTATGTTTTATAAAACAAATAGTGAAACGGCTCGTATGGCTTACAATGCGAAGAATACTTTCGGGTATTTCAGCAACATTTTTCATATTGAACAATCAAATGAAGATTTTCGTTTCCTAGCTAAGTTTGGTGTCTCCTACGAAGAAGGAAAAAGTGAGCATATGTGGTTTGAAATGCAGCATATTACAGAAGACTTTATTCAAGGAATACTCATTAATGAACCATATTTTATAGCAGATATGAGTGCAGGAAATAGTTATCCTTTAGATTTTGATAACTTAACAGAATGGATTATTTATGCAGGAGATGCAGTGATAAAGCCAAATAACTTATATATGTTTATTGGTGAATAAATAACAAAACGCCTTCAATCGTATTGAAGGCGTTTCACTTTACTGTGCGATTAATTCCGTATCCATTACTTTCTCCAAATGAGCTAGCACACGCTTTGCTGCTTTCTCACCTTGATCAATACAGTCCGGCAGACCAGAACCAGCGTAAGAACTACCAGCTAAATACACACCTGGAAGCTCTTGTTCCATAAATGTTGTGAGTTTCTTCATTCGCTCGTTATGACCTACTGTATATTGGGGCATCGCTTCTTTCCAGCGGCTTACGACTGTAAACTCTGGATCTTCTGTAATATCCATCGTCTTTCGTAAATCTTCTAGTACGAGCTGAACGAGTTCCTCTTCTGTTTGTTCTACAACTGCTTCATCACCAGGTCGTCCAACGTAACAACGAAGTAGCATTTTTCCTTCTGGCGTTGCATGTGGCCACTTTTTATGTGTCCACGTACATGCTGTAATTGTATAATCACTATTTCGAGAGACAACAAATCCTGTACCATCAATATCGCGCTGAATGGCTGATTTCGGGAAAGCCATTGCTACATTTGCAACTGATGTGGACGGAATGTTGCGGAAGAAACGAAACTGCTTGTACTGTGCAAACATAGATGGCAATACTTTATGCGAGCTTGCCACTACGACCGCATCCGCTTCTATTTCTTTTCCGTTACTAAGAGTAATCGTATAGCCATCACCCTGTTTTGCAACTTTTTCAATGCGAGTGCCCTTTATTATCGTACCTTCATGCATCTTCATTTCGAGAGATTCTACGATAGATTCTAAACCTGTTTTCACTGTTTGAAAGATTCCTTTTTTCGGTTCAGTTTTCTCTTCTTTCGGAGCAAGCGTGCGCATACCGAGTGAAATACTGCGATGTTTCTGCTCAATTTGATACATTTGTGGGAATGTTGACATTAAGCTCATTTCATCAATATCTCCTGCATAAATACCCGATAATAATGGTTCTATTAAATTTTCAACTACTTCGTTTCCGAGGCGGTTCCTGAAAAAATGCCCGAGTGATTGATCAGATACTGGCTTTGATCTCGGCATTAATAGATCAAAACCAGCTCTTAGTTTACCAATTGGGGAGAACAGCCCGGAAAATAGAAACGGCGTAATTTGCGTTGGAATTCCCATCATTGATCCGCTCGGCATTTTATGTAACCGATTGTTTACGAGGATAAATGATTGACCGGCCTCATTATTTACAAGTTCATCGCCAAGACCTAATTCTTTCACTAATCTAGCTGCACTTTCTTTTCGTGCTAAGAAAGAATCTGGTCCGCGCTCAATTGTAAATCCATCTTTTCGAACGGTTTGAATTTTCCCGCCAAGTTTACCCGATGCTTCTATCAGTAATGTATCGATCGGCAAGTTGTTGTCACGAATATCTTTTTGTAAGTGATACATTGTTGTTAATCCAGTGATGCCTCCGCCGATGATCACAACTTTTTTCCTCAAGCAGGCTCCCCCTTTCTTCTTACAGTACAGATTCTTTTTTCTTTAATACAACATCTGTTAAACAATCAATAAATGCGTCCGATGCATTTGGCATTTCTGGACGATAATATTTCGCGCCAATTTCATCCGTTACAACTTTACACTCAAAGTCGTTGTCATATAAAACTTCTAAATGTTCCGCAACAAATCCAACTGGTGCATATACGAATGAAGTATAACCGTGCTTTTCATTTAGTTCTCTCGTTAAATCTTGTACATCTGGACCAATCCAAGGATCTGGTGTGTTTCCTGCACTTTGCCAGCCTACTGCATAGTTTGCTACTTCAGCGCCCCTTGCAATATAATCAGCTGTTTCATTTAATTGATCTGGATATGGATCGCCCATTGCGATAATTTTTTCTGGTAAGCTATGAGCTGATACGATTAATACTGCTTTTTCACGTTCTGCGTCTGACATACCGTTATATATACCTTTCACTGCATCAACCCAGTACTGGATAAATTTCGGTTCTTTATACCAGCTATCAATGCCATGAATTGTTAAGTTTCCAAGTTTCTCAGCTTCTTCTTGTGCTCGTCCAACGTATGATTTTACGCTAAACGTAGAATAGTGCGGCGCAAGAACAAGCGCGATTGCATCTTGTATACCGTCGTTATGCATATCTTTCACCGCATCTTCAATAAACGGTTCAATATGTTTTAAGCCAAGATACATATGGTACTCGACTTCATCTTGCACTTCATTTAAACGCTTCTCTAACTTTTTAGCTTGCTCTAATGTAATAGTAGCTAAAGGAGAAATACCACCAATTGCACGGTAGCGCTCTGTTAAATCTTCTAGCATTTCAGGACTTGGCTTTCTTCCTCTGCGAATATGTGTATAGTAACGTTCAATATCTTCTTCTTTATATGGCGTTCCGTATGCCATTACAAGCAAACCAATTTTCTTTTTCATACAGCAATTCTCCTTTACTTCGCTAACTGCCCTTTAGAGTATTCATGAATAAATGTAGTTAAACGTTTTAATGTATCTGGATTTACTTCTGGGAATACACCGTGTCCTAAGTTAAAAATATAACCTGGCTCTTTCATCCCTTGATCTAAAATACCTTTTACATGTTCTTCAATAACAGACCATGGTGCAAGTAAGAACGAAGGATCCATATTACCTTGTACCGCCTTATGAACGCCGCGTGCACGTGCCTCTTCGATTGGTAAGCGCCAGTCTAAGCCGACTACATCAAGCGGTAAGTCGTGCCATTCATTTACTAAGTGTGCAGCTCCTACGCCGTGCATAATCATCGGTACACCCATCGTGCGAACTTCTGCAAAAATACGCTCCATTGCTGGTTTAATAAATACGCGGTAATCTGCTACGTTTACTGTTCCAACCCAAGAATCGAAAATTTGAACTGCTTTTGCACCTGCGTTAATTTGCGCTTTTAAATATGTAATAACCATATCTGCTAGTTTATCCATTAAAGCGAACCAAGCTTTTGGCTCTGCATACATGAACGCTTTCGTATTATGGTAGTTACGAGATGGACCGCCTTCAATCATATAGCTCGCTAATGTAAATGGAGCTCCTGAAAAACCGATTAACGGTACGTCTAACATTTCTGTCGTTAATAAACGAATTGTATCTAATATGTACGGTACGTCATCTTCTGGATTGATTTCCCCTAGTTTTTCTACGTCTTGTAAAGAACGGATTGGATTATCAATAACTGGGCCAATACCTGATTTAATTTCTACATCCACACCAATTGCAGGTAGTGGTGACATAATATCTTTATAAAGAATTGCTGCGTCCACGTTATATTGATCAACCGGCAGTTTTGTAACGTAAGCACATAACTCTGGATTGTGTGTAATTTCAAATAAAGAATACTTTTCTTTTATCTTTCTATATTCCGGCTGCGAACGACCTGCCTGACGCATATACCATGCTGGTACATAATCAGTACGTTCCCCCCTACATGCTTTTAAAAATGTCTCATTTATAGTTCTTACCAAGACCCTTGCTCCCTTCCTTACCAATGCTTCGAATACGTTCGATATTTATCTTTTTTTACTATACAGCTTGTAAAAACAAAATGCATAATATTATGTACGTTGTTCATTAAATTGACACAAACATTCTTAAAAACGCTTACTATTTTCATAACATTCTTATTATAACACAGAGAAAAACTATGGTTTAGCTACTTTTGACTTTTCTCCTTCGCGATTCGTTTGTGTGTTATATGGCACAACGTAAAAGCTTGGTTTTGAAAAGATGTTAACGAACTTTTCCTCATATTCCCCGGCACCGTTTACAGTACCTACATGCGTATGAATTCCGTTTTCCACTCTATAAATACGGTACATAATTCTTTCATCTGGAAGTGGTGTCCAGCTTAATTTCGCTTTAAATAAACCGAAAGGGCTAAATGCTAATTTCATTTTCACATCTTCTATCTTGCGCAGCCGAATCGGAGCACCGATTGTTTCCACACCTTCTGGTTTCATAAATTGCTCTTTCTGTTCTACATTTGCCTTCGTTAAAATTTTCTTAAACAATTTTGTTGCGGACGCACTTTCTCCTTGCAACTGATGCTCTTTATCTATACGATCATAACCGAGCCAAACAGCGCCTACTAAATTTGGCGTATAGCCAACGAACCACATATCTCTCGCTCCATTATCGTCATTTGGTAAGGACGTTGTACCTGTTTTCCCTGCTAACGCCCCGTTATATACACCGGCTTTCGCTGTCCCTTCCTTTACAACTCCTTCAAGCATTTTCGTCATATACCATGCCGTTTGTTTCGAGAAAATTTTCGTTTCTACTTTTGGTGACTCTCCAATGACTGCGCCGTGTCTATTTAACACTTTATCAATCACGTGTGGCTCAATAATAGCGCCATTTGCTAAAAAAGCACGATACATTTTCACAAGTTCAAATGGTGAAACACCGTTTTTCAATCCGCCAAGCGCTGTACTTAAACCAGCATCAGCAATGTGAACATTCCCTTTCTCTAAATATTGCTTTCCTTCTTCTACCCCTAATTCGTTTAATAAAGAAACTGCCGGTACATTTGCTGACTCTACAATTGCATCGTACATCGTCATTTCTTTCGAATACGCATGGTTATAATTTTGAGGTTCATACCCTTCAAAAGAATGTCTTTCATTCTTTAATAAAGAATACGGATTATACTTTTTCGTTTCGAGTGCTGGCGCATAAACGATAAGTGGTTTTAGCACAGAACCGGGCTGTCTTTTTGCAAAAACACGATTAAACCCTCTCGGGACGTACTTTCTTCCGCCAATCGCAGCTTTAATACCGCCCGTACGATTATCCATTAATAAAAACGCACCTTGCGCCCCCTCTTCTTTCCCTGGGAAATTCCTTGCATCTTGAAACTGGTTATACGCTACCTTTTGAATCTTTTCATCCATCGGAACAACAAACGTATATCCTCCTCGGAGTACTTCTTGATGAGACAATCCGTATAAACGAGCTGCTTCATCTATAACCATATCAATATAAGGCATATATGCGAGCTCATTCTCATCTAAGTTTTTATATAGAGCAATTGTCTTCCCTTGATAACGTACGCTTTCTTCGGCAGTCAAATAGCCTTGTTTATGCATAAGTGACAATACGAGATCACGGCGTTGCTTACTCTTCTCTGGAGAGAAATAAGGTGAATATCCGTTTGGCGACTTCGGAAGACCTGCAAGCATTGCCCCTTCTTCTACTGTTAAATCTTCTACATTTTTATTAAAATACAACTTTGCTGCTGCTTGAATACCGTAAGCTCCATGACCAAAGTAAATATGATTCATATACATTTCAAGAATTTGTTGCTTCGTATATTTTTGCTCTAATTGAAGGGAAATTGCGACTTCCTTCAATTTCCGCGTAACTGTTTTTTCACGAGTTAAAAAGACATTTTTAGCAAGTTGCTGCGTAATCGTACTACCGCCCTCTACCTTTTCACCAGCTAACGTATCTTTATAAAGAGCCCGAAATATAGACGGATAATCAATTCCTTGATGTTCATAAAAACGAGAATCTTCCACCGCAACGAACGCCTGCTGCACGTATTTGGGAATTTGCTCGATTGGTACGAGGTCTCTATTTTCTACGTATAATTTCGTAATTTCTTTCCCTTTCTGGTCAACGATACGTGATGAAGAGTGGAAAACGAGCTGCTTTTCATCCATCATATAGCCACCAGCTAACACGATAAGTTTATAAAGGACAATCGCTAATACAAGCGTTGCTAACCCACCTAACAAAGTCCACTTTACTTTCTTCATACATCGGCCTTCTTTCCAAATGATGGTACATTTATTATTTGAAAAAGAAGTATCTTTATGTATATAATCTTCGAAGTTTTTTACGAGAGTTGATATAATGGAAACAAACATTTAAAGGGGGCATTAAAATGAAGGCTATAATTTCATACGAAACACCTCTAGAACAAGCACATTTCACTGCAAAAAATGATGAAAAAGATATGTTTTATAAAGAAAATACAGAAGAATCTGTAGAAGGATCACTTCAGTATGATGTACTAGACGCTGTTGGCGAATTTAAAGGACAACCTGGCTATATCGTTTGTAACAACATTTCTGTAACAGACGAAGGTCGCCCTGTATTTGAAAACCGTTTTAAAAACCGCGCAGGCCTTATTGAAAATGAACCAGGATTCCAAGCGATTCGCGTCCTACGCCCATTAAGTAACGATACATATGTCATCTTAACGATGTGGGAAACAGAGCAAAACTTTAAAGACTGGACAGAATCACGTTCATTCGAAAACGCTCATAAAAAGCGCCCCGCACAAGCAGAAGGACAAGCTCCAGCTCAGGCGCATCCACATGCAGAACAGCAAAAGAGTATTTTCTCTCGTCCATCTTTCGTGACTACTTTTGATGTGTTAGTTTAAGTTTTGGCGTTTGGAGACGGCGATATGTGAAATTATATCGACTTATTGACAAATGACGACACAAAAAGGAAACACCGTTACACGCCGGTGTTTCCTTTTTCTTTATACCAATTATATATACAAAGTGCATCTTCTTTTTGCATATGCTTCACTTTGTAAGGATGCCCCGCTACCGATACGACAGCTGTACATAACTCGTCTTTCTTTTGAAAATACGACTGACTGTATCCGACTGCTTGAATATGTCTTTTTCGCATGATTCCTGTATATTTCGCAAGCCCTCGGTACACCATGACTAACTGATTTTCTCGTATCATATAACCACTACTTGTATACCGAGCGTATGCAAGTAACGTAAATATAATACATAGTGGTATGAGAGTGAATAACGCGATATTTTGTTTAAAATATATACTCGCACCGATGATCGGAACAGCGAGTACAGCACTTGTAATCCATCCCATGATGACATAACGACGTAATGCAGCCTTCGGTAAAGGAACGATTTTCTCTTCCATTTCATACGGCAACTGTAAATACGTAAGTAACTGCTGCACATCTTTTTTCTTCATAAAAGGATGTAACATCACTTCATTTCCTGCCGCTTCTATACTTTGAATGACTTCTACTTCGACAGAGCAATAACCGAAAGGCTGGCGGAGAATTCCCTCTTTCACAGTAATCGCTTGAATGCGGTGTAATTTTAACACAAACTCTTTCTTATCAAACAACCCTTGCACGATGCGAACTTCATTTTCGTTTCGCTCTATTTTAAAGTTCGCATATTTTAATGCATAGCCAGCTGTAGAAATGACCCACGAAACTGCCATTAAAATCGCCACCATAACGATTAATTCATATACACCGTTATCCATCACATACGCTTCTACTTTATTGATAAGCCATTCTGGTAGAAATTGATTGAACTCTGTGTAAAGGATGACTAACATAGAAAACACTAATCCGAATCTACCAGATGTAATAGATGCTGCTAAAATTTCTTTCGTTGTTAACTGATATACCGTCTTACTTCCTTCTTCACTCACAACGCTTCTTTCTTTATGTAATAAAGCAATGAGTTCCTTCGCTTCTTCTTCTCTAATACCCGCCAACATCACTTCTGGCTCAGTACCGCCGCCTGCCACTTCAATATTTAATTTCGTCAGTCCAAGTATTTGATAAAAGATGTTAGAAGACGTACTAATATTTTGCACACGTTCTTTATTTAAGTAACTTTCTTTCTTCATGAACACACCGTGCTTTATATGTAAAATATTATTTTCAACCCAGTACACTTTAAAATACCATTTTATCGCTGAGAAAATAGCCATAATAAATAATATGGCCAAAAGAACGAGATGAAAGAAATACCAAGGTTTTACTTGGCCATCTGATTTAAATAGAACAAGAAAAATAAAAGGCAATAAACCCGCAATTCGAATACCTAATAAGATTGTGATCGGATGTTGCCTCTTATACATCCTCATCACTCACTTTCGCAAGCTCTCCAATTTGTCTTTTCAGCTGCTCAGCTTCTTCTTTCGTTAAACCTGGAATACTATGAGAAGTTGCTGCTGTTGAAATATGTAATTCTGCTAAATTATATTTTCTCATAATCGGTCCTTGTTCAATCGTTACGTGCTGCACGCGAATCATCGGAATGAGCACGCGTTTTACAACGAACATTCCCTTTTGAATCTCAATCTCTTCTTCATTTAATCTGTAACTATAGTAGCGCTGACGTAAATTTGGAAACACAAAATAATCAAGCGGGATAAATATAATAGCTCCTGTTACTAACAAGCCAAACAACCAACCCCACCAATTAAAATTGATCATAAAAAAGAAATACGCAATTACGACGGCTAGTATAACTGCCGTCCCAATTAAAGCGTGAATTCGCCACACTTTCAGCATATTAGAATGAATCTCCCTTTCTAACGGCTGCATTTCATCACTCCAATTATATGAATGTATTACTTATATATTAGTTGGTATATACATATTTGTAAAATTATAGTTTTTCACATCATATCAATCATTTCTTTAAAATTCCCTTCATTAATGGCATACACTTGAAACTGAATGTAATCTATTTCATTCGTATCTGGTTTAGCAAATGGCAAAATGTTAAATTTAGAAGCTGATCTTCCTAACATATCTACAATCATTAGAGAAACATCAATATGGTCGAAATCCACACGGAATACTACCGCTTCCCCTGTAAATTCATAATCTTTAATCGCATCATAAGACTTATTCGCACTAATTAACATCACTTTTAATAGTTGGTTCAAATTTTCTGGTTTAAAATTAATCATATACGCAGCTCCTTTTTTCAATAAAACACTACAAAAATAGTGTAATCTTATACTTTCATAGCTTCACACATCAATTATATTAAAAATAAAACTAGTTTTTTATAAATTTTTTGATATAATTACTTACGGGAAAAGGGAAGAATTTTGTCTTCCTTTGTGTTTTTATTTGCATCTAGTACTTTTGCTAGATGCTTTTTTTTATATTAAAAAAGGTACCCTCAATTACTTTGAGGATACCTTTTTCATCAATTTAGTGCATTTCAATAATTGTACCATCTTCGAATACTTTAAATACACCAGTAAATCCTGGTCCACCTGCACCTTCTATTTTATATGTCGTATGCACTCTAATTTGATAATATTTCTTTCCATTCTCTACTTGCGTATTCTCTAGTGTGTAATCATAGTCTTCTTTATATTCATTTTTAATATATGCTTTAGCTTTCTCAAAAGTAAATGTATCTTGAGTCTTTCCTGTTTCTACCTTTTTATTATTTTCTGTCGCTACTTTTTGAGTCTTGTCTGCTTCTACTTTTTTATTATTTTCTGTCGCTACTTTTTGAGTCTTGTCTGCTTCTACTTTTTTATTACTCTCTGTTGCTACCTTTTGATTCGTTACTACATTTGTTTTTTGTGCCTTCGCTGCTTCACTCTTTGCATTTTTTTCTTCTTCATTAATTTTAGTAACTAATTCTACCGCTTTTTTATTATATTCTTCAAGGTTCTTGTTACCTTTTGTTTCTGCAACTAGTTTATTTACTATCTCTTTCGCTTCTGCATAATTTTTCTTACTTATTAACTCTTCACTTTTCGTCAGTTGCTCGCTATACTTCTTTTTTTGTTCTAAGATGGCTAGTAATGCTGTTCGTTCTTCCTTTGCTTGTTTTACAAGCGTAGTATTTCCATTCTGCATGTTCTCTACTTTTTCAAATGACTTGATTGATTCTTCTACCTTTGATTCTTCTTTTAACTTCACTGCTTCAATCATTACTTTTGTTTGTTCTACAAGCATCTTTGCATCCGAATCGTCTTTTTTCTCATCTAGCGCTTTTTCAAATGATGATAAGGCATTTTTATATTCTTTATTCGTTAACGCGGTCTTTCCTTCATCCATTGCTTTGTCAAAATTCCCATTACTACATCCAGCTAACATTAAAAATGTAAGTCCAATTACCATTAATAACTTTTTCATTTTTTCTCCTCCTATATATCCCTAAAACGATAACAGCATATGTATAAAAGTCTGTGTAGTAATTAGACTGAAAGTAAAGATGTACTTTGTGTGTGGGAAAGGAA
This sequence comes from Bacillus sp. BD59S, assembly GCF_007363175.1. Taxonomy (NCBI): domain Bacteria; kingdom Bacillati; phylum Bacillota; class Bacilli; order Caryophanales; family Bacillaceae; genus Bacillus; species Bacillus sp. BD59S. The sequence continues at coordinate 991,742 of NZ_CP034686.1, read as the reverse complement.
GTACATTTCATTTACTATCATTGCTTAAAACTCCTAAGTAGTTGGTAGTTGGTTTTCTTCTTCTTTTAAAGACAGAAAGGAATTTTAATAATGTGCGCAAAGTTCTCACCAGGCTCTTTACTACACACACTCTTATACACATAGAAAAACTATTTTTAGGTTGCTATTTTTTTAACTTTACATATTCTCGGTTGTTTTGCTACGAACCTCATTTCGTAACATACCGAAAAACAAAAGAAAACAAACCGTAATATAAGTTACGGTTTGTAACTTTCCTGTAACAAAAATGTAACATAAGGTTTTTAAATATACAATAGTTTTTTTTACATTATTTTCCCCCGTCTATATTTTCAGGCAACAATCAGGTTCCAATCCTTAATGTAAATAAGGATTCTTCATAAAAGTATATAGATATCTCTCCTCATTATCATCAAGTTGAAAAATAAACAGTACTCTGAAACAAAAATCCCTTACGCTAAGCAAAGTTAAATAAAAAAGCCAACTTCTTTACATTAAAAGAAATTGACCTTTTATTTTATTCACGTTAATGCCTATGTATTAAAAAATTTATTTATTAGTCTCAAAAAACTACAAACAACCGTTTATGAAACATTCCTAACGTATCGTAAATCCAAGTTTTTAATGAAATAATCCCTTAGCGTTTGACATTAACAAAAAAGCCTACTAATTAAAGTAGACTTACAATAATGCTGTATACATTTTACACTTAAAGATTTTTTAAGCGTATCAAATTAATAGTTTGTCAGTTCATTTTCAGGAGTTTGAATAATAACAGGATTTTTCCCTGGATCAATCCATCTTAAAATATCAATAACATTTTGTTTAACAAATTTGCTTCCAACTAGCATCCTTCACATCTTCACTAGTCGGCTTTCTAACTGATCCAACAAAACATTCCTCGCAAGCACCAAATACAATGAAATTTTTCTGTGCTTGTCTTAAAGAGACTTCATTCGCCCCGCCTTCATAGTCAGGATCGTTAAACTGAACCCCATCATCTTCCCAATAACATATATTACAAATTCCATATGTACCTGGTGGTTCTTCTTCTATTGTTTTATATCCGCAGCATGGACATGTATGTTTCATTTTGTCACTCCATTATCAACTTTTTCTCCCATATATTCCGACTCACAAAGAATGTAACAGCGTAAATCACAGTTATCCCCATGAAAAAATTATTAGAATCTTCATATGTAGTTGGAATCCCTACCGTTACGAAAACGATACTAAAAGCTAAAAGTACATATAATAATAAAGATATAATATAGCTCAATTTAAATCGTAAAATGATACCTCTAAACAATAGCTCACCAAGAAGACATCCACCTAAAATAATAGGTACTCCGAAATACAATGTAAGGACTCCCATTTGCGAAGTAGATTGAATTACCTTTCCAATTATGTTCGGCGACGTCCCCTCATTAAAATTTTCTATCCTATCATATAAATCAAGTGCCGTTACTGAAATAAAAAAACTATATATAGAAAATGAATACGGAATTAAAAATTTGCTCACTCTCATTCACCTCACTTTTTCCCTTCCCCATATATTATTCATTATTTTCACATGAAAAAACAGCCCGCCTTCCGCAAAAGACGAGCCTTTTCAAATTAATTCTCACTTATTCTCTTCTTATACCAATCCTGCATTCTCTCCGCATCTTCTACTCTCGTATGCTCTAATTTATAATCCGATGATGCGTTAGAGAACTTATACGTACATAGATTTGCACGGCGCTGGAAATATGATTGTGTCTTTTCCATCGATTGGACGTGTCTTCTTCTAACAAGCCCTGTATATTTTCCGACGCTGCGATATACAAGCGTAATTTGCTCTCCATTTACACTGTAACCATTTGTTTTAAATGTTGCATATCCAAGTGTAAAGATGAGGATTGCGAGCGGTAGTAATGACCACATGATGAAGTACTTTTCAGAGTATATACTTATTCCAATAAGCGGGATTGCTAGCATTGCGAAGAAAATGAAACTATCAATGAGATAGCGGCGTAATGCTGTTTTTGGTAATGAAATAATATTTGTATTCAGTTCGTATGGTAATTGTAAATGCGCGAGTAACTGTTGCACGCGATCTTTTCGAATGATTGGGTGCAGTGTAACCTTTTCTTTTTCGTCACCCATTCCTTTACTTTGAATAACTTCTACTTGCACAGCACAATAACCAAATGGCTGACGTAAAATACTTTCTTTTATCCTAATACCTTGAATACGGTGCAATTTTAGGACGAGTTCTTTTTTCTCAAGTAATCCTTGTGAAATGCGAACTTCATCATTTCTTCGATTCACTGTGAAATCTCCATGTTTTAGCGCATAACCGATTGTAGATATAATCCACGAAAGGACGATCAAAATGGCTACCATGAAAATCCAGCCATATATATCATGTTCCATTACATACGACTTTACGCCATTCTCTATCCATTTCGGAATGTACTCATCTACTTGGTGGTACACGAAAAAGATTAATGAGAATAATAGTCCAAACTGACCTGATGTAACAGATGCTAATAAAATTTCTTTCCAAGTCAATTTATACTCTGTCGATTGTTTTTCCTCTGTAACAATTTCGTTTTCTACTGTATTTTCTACTGCTTCGTCTAACGTTTCTTCTGCTTTCACTTCTGGAGTTGGCTCATTTAGCATTGCAATAAGCTCTGTTGCCTCTTCTACTGTAATACCAGCTAAGCTAACTTCTGCATCATCGCCTCCGCCAGCTGTTTCAATCTGAATTTTCTTTAAACCAAGCATTTGATATAACACGTTTGAACTTGTATTAATCGTTTGAACACGTTCTTTATTTAAGTAACTCTCCTTTTTCACGAAGAGCCCTTGTTTCACATGTAATACGTTATTTTCAACCCAATATGTTGTGTAATACCACTTTTCAAACACTGAAAAGATAGTAAGTAAACCGAATGCAGCGGGAATTAAATACCAAAACGGGAACTTTCCGTTTAAACTAAACATGAAAATAAAGAGTGGTATAAAATCTGTTATTTTTAATTCTAATAACATCGTGATTGGATGCTGCCTCTTATACATCCTCATCACTCACTTTCGCCAATTCTGCGATTTTCGTTTTCAACATTTCTGCTTCATACATCGTTAAGCCTGGGATGCTATGAGAAGTTGCCGCTGTTGAAATGTGCAATTCTGCTAAGCCATATTTTCTCATAATTGGTCCTTGTTCAATCGTAACGTGCTGTACACGAATCATCGGTACTAATACGCGCTTTACGACGAAAAGACCGTGCTGAATTTCAAGTTCTTCTTCATTTAATTGATAACTGTAATAACGTTGGCGTAGTTGCGGGAATAAAAAGTACGAAAATGGTGCGAACACAACTGTTAGCCCAATCATCACATACAAAATCCACGCCCACCAATCAAACTTTATCATGAGGAAAAGGTAAGCTAAAATGACAAGAATACCGATCCCTTCTTCAATTACAGCACGAACTTTCCACACCTTGACCATGTCAGGGTGAATTTCATTTTTCAATGGCTCCATGTAACCACTCCAAATCTAGTAATCTAATATATGAATACTCTCAATCTATATTTTACATAACTTTACATAAAATTGAAATTTTATTATTTATCCTCTTTCTTCTCAGGAATAAAATACCCGAACCAAAGTAGCCAAATGAAACCGATTAACTTCATCCAATTTCCATCCGCTTGAAAAGCTTCTATCATGCCTGGAATTTTATACACCCCAATAAACCCAAGAAAACCGAGCCACCAGTTTTTTTGCATTTTCATCTTTACTCCTCCTTCATGACGTTTTTCACATTCCGAATCCAAATTTCTTTATACTTTAACTGGAATCCCATGAGCATGTAGTTGCTCATATTATCGATCACGAGCGCTAACGTATGAGCATTTTCTTCCGTTGCCTGTTGTGACACAACGTCAAGTTCCACACCTTTCTTCAATAAATCGTGGAAACCATTTAAAAACTCTTCCTGTATTTCAAATAAACGTTTCTGATACTTTTCATTTCGCGTCGCAGTTACGATAAATTCATTTATAACACGCAGTATTCCTTCTTGTCCTTCATACTCAGAGAGCATATGTAAACCATCTGTGATTAACTTTTCTGCAAAATTTTCTTTCGTATATTGCTCTTTATCAAAATAACTCACGAAATGATACCCAGAAAAAATTTCTTCAAATAAAAAGTCCACTAACGCTTCTTTAGAAGAAAAATGATAATAAATAGCCGGTTTTGAAATACCTACCTCTTTCGCAATCATGGAAAGGCTCATCTTCTCAATGCCGTGCTCTGCCATAAGTTTAAATGACGCCTCTACAATGTTTTGCGATGTTTGTAAATTCTTTGTCATACTGTACCTCACTTATTTTTACTTACCGGTCGGTAAATAAATTGTAAAATAAAAAATTATCGTTTGCAAGTTGGATTCAAAACTACATATTACTTTCTCCATTCACTTTATGAATCAGAATCATATTCTTCCATAATTACTATAGTAATCTTTCAGCCAATTAAACTACAAAAAGCACCTTTGCGAGTGCTTCTTGTAATTTAATATTTAGGCCCCATGTAATCATAACTTTGATCTAACGCTTTTAATAAATCAATCGCACCCTTTAACTCTCTTTTATCAGACTCTAATTCTTCCATTCTTCTTTCAATATCTTTTTTGAAAGATTCTAAATCGCTAATGGCTTTTTTTCCTACTCCAAGTTGAGACCAGCTTGATAAGAGTAAATTATGTACATTACTTACAACCCTTTTATTATGGTTTAAATCTTGAATCATATGGTCAAATTGTTGTAAAGCTTGGCTCAATACTTCTTCATTTAAGTAAATTCTCGGCATCCTAACCTTCTCCCTTAATATTGTTGATCCGTCTTCTTATAATCATCGGCTTTCTTCTCAATAAACTCTGAAATTTCCGTCGCTGTTCGTATGTACCAAAAACTTAAATGCTCTACATGTGCGCGTATATTATTTACTTTAGCTTCTACCCGTCTACTTTCAGCCGTTTCTAATAATGTCATCATATTAGAAATTAACCTTGGTACTCTATCTTGAAATTCTTGTGCGTTTCGCTTCATATCTCTTACAGCTTGTTCTAGATTCTCTACAACTACACGAATTTCTCCCCCGCCTAATAACTTACCAGGTGAATCATATACTCTTTCTCCTGTATCTAAATTCAAAAGATAGGAACTCGACAAATTTCCATCTTTACCCATCTTAAAATACTTATTATTTTGATAATGAAATCCAGGTTTATCTTTTACGGAGTCCAAAAAGCGATTAGCTTCAAACAATAATCTTTGTTCCAATGGTAATTTAGAAAGGTCTTCTTTCGTAACAGGTGGTGTAACAGCATAAGTTGAACCTATATGACCATCATATGGACCAAAAGGACCATAACCGATTGAATCTGATCCGTGAACAATCGAAACAATTCTACCTTTAAATTCTCCATTATTAGCTCTTTCTTGTAAATCAGGCGGTAACAAATGTTTTGCACTCGGTGCATTCCATGACATACACCTTACATTGTCATTAGATGCCGCTGCATATTCCGCTAAAGCTCCCCCTAATGAATGCCCCGTCGTATATATCTCCACATCATCCCTGCCCTTATATGTATCCGTTACTTGTTTCATGACCCTTTCAGCTTGTTCAAATTGATTATGTGTTTCCCAGCGCTGATTCTCTTCATTCCAATATTTCTTTGAACCTTCATTCTCAGTCCCTGCTACTGGAGGTGCTGCTGGTTCATGAACACCTTCTCGTAATACAAAATGATTCGTATCCGTTTTTAAATCCTTCATACCTTCCCCTGGCTTCATCGGAATGCCTAAAGAGTTTTTCTCTATAATTTTATCCCCTTCTGTTCCTCGGAAAGCTACCATAACTTGCTTTTTCCCATCCACATCTCGTTCAAAGACTACTGCGTCCATTCCGGTTTGTTTGTCATGGAACGTCTCGCTCACTTCCCATTTTTGTAAAGGATTACCTTTGTTGTCGGTGACCTCAATACTGTTTCCTAACTTCTCATCATCACGATAAGCAAACCTTGACATTTGATAATAACTAGAATCTAAAACTTTATCATTTTCATTCAAAACATTTCCCCTCCCAGATAATTTAATATATTCTAAATATAGAATAACATTAATGGAGGGATTTTGATTGAAAAAAAATGGTATAAGATTATTCATTATCCTTACACTTATACTTTTAGGAGGATGCAGTATGAATAATAAAACAAATGAAGAAAAAGAAATAGTAGCAAAGGCAGAAGAGGTAACCATTAAATATTTTAAAGAAAGAGAGGAGCTAGATGTAGTAATTACAGGACATGAGTTCTCCCCCAATGATTTTCAAACTGTTTTTATAGATGGACATGTTAAAGGAGATAAAAGCAAAACGTTTGGAGTAGGTGTAGAATATGGGGGTGGAGAGTATAATATAAGTTCTAGATCATACTCTAAAAATCTAAAATTAAAAGAATAATCATTAGACACTCACTAGAGTGTCTTTTTTACGTAAAATATTTTAGCATATGAATTTCTTTCTTAACAAAATAATTTGTATCTGTTTTTAAATCCTTCATACCTTCCCTATCTTCATCAGAACACCTAAAGAGTTTTTCTCTATAAATTTATCTCATTCTGTCCCCCAGAAAGCTATCATAACTTGCTTTTCCCCATTCACATCTCGTACAAAGACGACTGCGCCTATTCCAATTTATCATGGAATGTTCCTCCCTTTTCCTATGTTTGTAAACTTCGACCATCTTCATTGATAATAACAACTTCTTCTTCAATATCTTTATCAGATTTATACGTTGTGTCTGCTAATTGATAGAAAGTAGAATCTAAAACTTCATTTTTGTTACTCAAAACATTTTTCTCCTACAACATTTGATATATTCTTATAATTAAGATAACATTTACGGAGGATAAATATGGATATTACAATCAAAAAAATTAGTTTTTTTCTATTCTTTATATTTATTTTAAGTATTTTAGGGGGATGTACGATGGATCAAAAAAATGAAGAGCAACAAATAGTTGAAAAGGCACAAGAAAGGACAATCCAATACTTCAAAGAAAAACAAGACTTAGATGTAGTAATCACTGATTATAGATTTGGTCCAAGTGATTTACAAGGTATCTTTATCTCCGGCTATATAAAAAATGATGAAAGCAAAACATTTAATATTACAATAGAATACGGTGGAGATGAATATACAATAGGTTCTATCCCTACAAGTGAAAATTTACATTTAAAATAATAAAGAAAAGGCACTCTTTTAAAGTGCCTTTTCTTTATACCTCACCACACAATGTTCTGTCGATATAAAATTTAGTAAAGAGAAATATAACACAACATTTATGGAGTGATTATTCATGAAAAAATACGGTATAAGATTATTCTTTATCTTTACACTTATCCTTTTAGGGGGATGTACGATAAATCAAAAGAATGAGGAACAACAAATCATTAATAAAGCAACAGAAACTACAATTCAATATTTTAAAGAAAAAGAAAATCTAGACGTAGTGATTACTAAACATCAATTTGCCCCGAAGGACTTTCAAAGTGTTTGGATTTCAGGACATGTGAAAGATGATAAAAATAAAACATTCCCGGCAGATGTTGAATACGCTAATGATTATCACATCGGTTCCATTTCCACATCTGAAGGTTTTGATTTAAAACAATAAATCTAACGGTTTCACTTTAACATAACTATTTAAGTTTGTTTCTTTCATTCAGGAGTGTCCCTTATAAGAAAGAAAAACTAAAAAACACCCGCTACCAGAAAAAGTGAGTGCTTTTTTCACTAAAAACCTTCCTTCTATCACGATATTTTATATAATCAAGATGTCATTATTGGAGGATAAATATGAATATTACAATCAAAAAAATTAGTTTTTTTCTATTCTTTATATTTATTTTAAGTATTTTAGGGGGATGTACGATAGATCAAAAGAATGAGGAACAACAAATCATTAATAAAGCTAAAGAAGAAACCATTAAATACTTCAAGGAGGAGGAAAACGTAGATGTAACTATTACTAAATATAAATTCACTCCAAATGATCTGCAAACAATTTTTATATCTGGTTATGTAACGGATGACAAAAACAAAGAATTTAGTGTTGCAGTTGAATACGCTAATAACTATCATATCAGTACCATTTCAACCACGAAAAATTTTGAACTAAAACACGATTAGTTAATGATTCGTTTTATATTATTTCTTTATAAAAAATAATATAAAGAAATTTAAGGAGATAAATATGGATCAATCAAAAAAGAAAAGGATTATAATTTTAATCATTTTAGCAATTATATTTTTAGCCATAGGTTGTACTACATCCTTTATTCACGATAGAAATATAACAAAAGAAAAAGCTGCTACAGCTGCCATAGAACATATTAAGAAAAAAGAAAATATTGATGTTATAGTGACTAAAGTTGATATCAGGCCTGCCGTTAGTGGTGGTATGATTCGAGTTTCTGGTCATGTAAAAGACCAGAAAAACAGAAAATTCTTTGTTTCAATTAGTAAACGGCAAAATTATTCAGTTGTTGGATGGGGATTAGATCATCTAGATTCATAATTACCTTATTACATGTCAACTACCTCCACCACTAATTTCAGCCTAAAACGCTAAAAAGACAATCTGAATTATACCTTCTTCTTTTCAAGCATTAATCATTAAAACAAAAAAGCATCCTAAATCACACATTTAGGATGCTTTCTTTTTAATCCTTATTCAACAATCGCATACGATAACAATTCATCGTTACTTCTCCAAGTCTTTGCAGTAATTGATAGTTCGCATATGCACCGACCGGGGCACCGATTATTGGTACGAGCTGAAGCATTTTCGCTAAATCGATATAGTCTCGGTACTCTGTTTGGAACTTTTCCCAGTCCATATGATTTTCTTCTTCTGTGTCCCATGTTTCGATTGCTTTCCATATTTCTTTTCGGTGGTCGTCACTTGAAAAGGCAAGTTGGAAAACGTGAAGGATAAAAAGGCGCTCTTCTTTGTCACTCGTATCAAATCCGTACAATGTTGCTGCATCGAATAAAAATTTAATTTTAATGCCGAGCAACAGCGGAAAGTCAGCAAGGCCAAGGAGAATACCACCTGCTCCCGTCCCAGCCCCTTCTGCCGCTGCTATTTTTTTGTACTCATCCATTTTTTTACGTACTTCATCATCTCGTCTTTGTAACGACCAGTTCGTCTCTTTTAATTTCGGCTTTATAAAGTTTGATCCGGCACTAATTGTTTGCACCATCATCCGAATCGTTTCTGTTAATACTTTTTGTACTTTCGCCGGAATAAGCTGTTGTACTTTCGTCTGCACTTTCTTTGAGAACCGTGTCATCATAGAAGAATCTTTCATGAATGTAGCTTTCCACTGCTCCAGTTCTTTTATAACCTTTTCTTCATATGTAATCATAGGTTCATTCCCTTCAATTTAAACGCTCAATACGTTTTGCCCCGTATTGATAAACGAAACCGATACTAAATACTATGCTTACGACTAGTAAAATTCCCGTCATCATGAAATCTTTCGTAGCAAGTGCAAATATAATTGTAAATATAACGCTACCTGTAATAAGAATTGCATTTAATAAAGTAAGAAAATCTTTTTTCTTCGCTTCTCCGCCTACTGGGTACAAATCAAGCCAAATTTTCATGCGGTGATGTTTCCATAAAGTTAATAGCTGATAACCGATTAAGTATAGGAAGATAAGACTTACGATAAATCGTCCATATAAAAACGGAATAAAGTAAAGAATAACTCCGCCAAGAGCGAGCAGGCGCACATATAAGCCAAAATAGTTACCAGATCTTAAGAAAGTTCTCGTATATAAGTATAAATAGGTACGCTTTTCGCCTATCATCGACAGAATGACATCAAGCCATTTTCTGCGTGCTACTCTCTCTTTTAATGCTGGTACATCAACGAACATATTCGCGATGCGGTACAGCAGCATCATCTTTTTACCTTCTTCAGAAATTAAATACTCCCAGTTCAGCGGCTTTCCCTTCACCATTTGATGCATGATAACGAGGTATAACACCATGAGAAGAACGATTCCGCTAATAAACATAACGGAAGTACGTTCTACAAGGAAATACACAAATAAGGCGTTTAAAATAAATCGAATGAACCAATCGGCTCTTTGTATATTTTGGTCTGTTAAGAATGATTTTTCCCACGCGCCGAATAAATTCCACGCTTTTACAATGATAAACGCGATTACAATCCATATGTAAGCCGCTCCTGTTTGTTTCATTTGCTGGAAGTATAACGGGGCAAGCGCTGCTGCTACGATTGCGATTATGTATAACTGAATCATAAACGTAAAAAGAAATGCCTTTGTGAAGTACGGTTTTAACTTTTCTTCAACTGGCAGCAAGTAAACGAGATCTGCTTCTTTTAACAACGTTTGAATTGATCCGGTCGTTAATACGAGCCCAAGCAACACTGCCATAACGAGGGCCGTCGGAAACGAAGGTGTTAACGTTTGTAACCATTGCTGGTAATAATACGCTCCTGCGCCGATGATGAATACGAAAATAAATTTTAAATGATCATTAAATACGTATTTACTATATGTACGAACTTCTTGTAGAAAGTGACGAAATCGTTCTTTCCATAACGCTGTGCTATTCATAATCTTCTTCCTTCGTTAATGCAATATAAATATCATCTAACGTTGCACCCGGCATATGAAACTGTAATTGCAGCTCAGATAATGTTCCCTTCGCTCTTACTTCGCCTTGATGCAGAATAATGAATGAATCACAATAACGCTCTGCCGTCGCTAAAATATGTGTACTCATTAAAATACCTGCACCGCTCTTTTTCATTTGATCCATCATTTGAAGGAGTGATTGGATGGCTAACGGATCAAGCCCAACGAACGGTTCGTCCACAATGTAAAGAGATGGCTCCACTAAAAATGCACTCATAATCATTACTTTTTGTTTCATCCCTTTTGAGAAATGAGACGGAAACCACTTCAAACGATTTTTCATACGAAATTCTTGTAATAATTGTCCTACACGTTCTTCATATTGTTTTTCATCTACACCGTAAACCATCGCTGTTAACTTCAAATGTTCTTCTAGCGTTAGCTCATCATATAATACTGGTGTTTCTGGGATGAACGAAAAACTAGAACGGTACGCTGTCATATCGTCACGAATTGTTTTCCCATTAATTGTGACAGTTCCTTTTTTCGGTTCCATTAAACCGATAATATGTTTAATCGTCGTACTTTTACCCGCTCCATTTAAACCGATTAAGCCGACAAGTTCGCCTTTATTAACAGAGAACGAAACATCTTTTAATACAGGTCGTTTCGTATATCCTCCTGTAACATTTTCTACACGCAATAACTCGCTCATACGACACCACTTTCTTCATTTATATTCGTTCTATATTTATCTTACCAAAAATTACGCTGTACTACATAGTATCGATGCGTTCAAAAAAATTTTAAATTTGTTCGCATATATTATTACGAAAGCGGACATCATAATTATTGAAGAAGGAACACATTGAAAAAGCGACCACCTATTGATGAGTACAACAACATAGTGAAGTCATCATGAAATGGGGTGTCCATGTTGGACAAAGAAATTTACACATAACCAGATTATTTGTTTCATTTTCGAAACGGGGTGTCTCTGAAAGAGCATATACTGTTTTAAAAAATAAACAATTTCATTTTATAAAAGATTGCAATTCATTTCACTTGAAAATGGGGTGTCTACGGCAGAAACTTTAGCCGATTTACCGTGCATTTCTTAAATAAATGAGGTGTCTGCGAAACGTAAATTACGATAATGCTTTTTCAATCCCTCTTCAGAAAACAGGAAGCTGAGTCAGCTTCCTGTTTTTCGTGTTTGTTCTCTTATGTAATTATGGTAAAATACGGCTAAGGATATTTGAAAGGATGAGATCAATGAATCATACAGCGGACAATTGTATTTTTTGTAAAATTATTGATGGGCAAATCCCTTGCTCAAAAGTATACGAAGATGAACATGTGCTTGCATTTTTAGATATTAGTCAAGTAACAAAAGGACATACTCTTGTTATTCCAAAAGTTCACAAACAAGACATTTTTGCGTTAACGCCAGAAATCGCATCACATATTTTTTCTGTCGTTCCGAAAATCGCAAACGCGATTAAAGCAGAGTTTAATCCAGTTGGCTTTAACCTACTTAACAACAACGGTGAAAAAGCTGGACAAACTGTGTTCCACTTCCACCTTCATTTAATTCCACGCTACGGTGAAAACGATGGTTTCGGTGCTGTTTGGAAATCACATCAGAATGAATACACTATGGAAAATTTACAAAACATCGCAAGTACAATTGCAAATAGCGTGAAATAGTGACACTATAATAAGTAGTCATACATAACAAGCCACTTTCCTAAAGTGATTAAATATGGCACGGCTTGTTTCTCCACTTAAGATACCAGGGACTGCACACTTTCCTTTCCCTCGTCTTAAAGATATGCATATTTTTTCACATCATGAATACGAACAAAAAATAAGGAGGTCTCCTTTTATGTCAAAAGCTAAATCCTTTATTACAGGTGTCATTTGCGGCGGAGCAGTTGCTGGACTAGCTGTTCTTTTCTCAACTCCTTCTTCTGGCAAAGACATGCGCGGTAAGTTAAAAGAAAAAGGAAATGATATTAAAAAGACTTTAGCTGATATTACAGCTGATACAAAATTATTAAAACGTCAAATCGTTGAAACTGCTTCAGAAGGTAAAGAAGTGTTCCAAGAATTAAAAGACGACATGCACGATACACTTTCTAACTGGAAGCAAGATATTTCTCAAAACAAACGACATATTGAACAAGAGATTTTGGACATTCAAAAATCAATTGAGAAACTACAAGAAGCTGTTCCGGAAAAAGCGTAAACAAATTCCTGCTTAGTTTTTTGCATATAACAAATATTTTTTATATAAATTGACCTTAACACGGCATATCACATAGATATGCCGTGTTTTTATGCATTTACAATATATGTTATCACTTAACATGTATGGACAACACATGTATTCACGACTCATAAACCGCTTCCATAGTTATGCATGATTTGTATAGAATGTCATTTTTTTAAAAAATTTTCACAATTCTCACAAAAAGACTTTATTAATTTTTATTTTACTGGCATAATAGATAGTAATGAAAAAGAATGTTAAAGTGGGTGAGTATATGAAAAGTGGAGAAAAAGATTACTCGGTAAAAGAAGCGATGATTTTCAGCCAACGCATTGCTCAATTATCGAAAGCGTTATGGAAATGTGTAGAGAAAGATTGGCAGATGTGGATTAAACCTTATGATTTAAACATTAATGAGCATCATATTTTAACAATCGCTTATCATTTAAAAGGGGCTTCTATTTCTGAGATTGCTAAGTTTGGAGTTATGCACGTATCAACTGCGTTTAACTTCTCGAAAAAGTTGGAAGAACGCGGCTATCTTGTATTCTCGAAAAAAGAAGATGATAAACGAAATACGTACATTGAAATTACAGACAAAGGGGAAGAATTACTACTTCGCTTAATGGAGGAGTATGACCCTGAAAATAATTCAGTGTTTAATGGGGCTCTTGCACTTCGTAATTTTTATGGGAAGTTCCCAGAAAATATCGAACTGATTGCTATCTTGCGTAACATTTACGGACAAGACTTCATCGATATTTTTGAGAAATCATTAGAAGATATTGAAGAGAACTTTACAGAATCCGATCAAAAGTTAGTTAAGAAGTAATCTATTTACTTTTTCGCAATCATGCTTAAGAATTCATTCATAAGCGGTTTGAATAAACCTTGTTTTGCTAGCGCTTCCGCAGTTTCGTGTACTTCGAGCTGATGTGGAAGCGCTTTTTCAAATTGATCTAACAGCGCATCGAACAAAAGAAGTCCTTCTGCTTTCTCCGCTACATATTGTTCGTTCAGCTTTTCACAAAGATGTAGTATACGTTCAACATCTTTTTTACGAGCTTTTTTCTTTATGATCAAAGAATAAAATGGACACTTTTCTTCATCAATCATTTTAAATAGTAGGTCTACGTAGTATTCAGCTTGTTCTAATCTTCTAACAACGTCCATTTTCTCCCTCACTTTCTAACACAAAGTCTTCTATTTCTGAATTTTATAACACGAACAAAATATCGTATGATACAATATATAAAGTATATGTATTTTAGCCAAAAGGAGGTCTCGCCTCATGACACTTATAACAGTTGTTTTTGTCGCATTCGCACTTCTTGTTATATTTTACACGAATTTCATGACACATACACTGTGTGAACGAAAACAAATATCTGCGAGCCGCCAACCCGGTGTCTTTCGGGTTATTAATGTATGTATAACAATTTTATTAATTTCTAGTTATATAGAAATTATATTTCATGGAAAGTGAGGAAGGAAAGCCCCTTCCTCACTTTTTTCCTCTATAAGCAAATTATACCTACTATAACCAATAAAATAAACAGTACAAGTAATAAAATAAGTTGAGAATTCATCCCCATCCCCTCCTCTTTTCTGTATATGCGGCATATGCCCATTACGGTACACCTTCAAAATCTGACACGTACTGGTTAATTTTTCTTTATCAATATGAAAACACGTCGAAATATGATATATTAAATTTTGTACATATTGCTTATACTATGAAATAAATGACACGCATCTTAACTTTATCCTAAAGCCTCGGTAAGCCCTGTTAAGCGCGCTTTACCAATATAAAAAGCAAAAGTATCAGTGAGACTTAATCGGGCTCTTATGAACTAAAATTCATCGGTATAGGATAAATTAAAAATACATAATAGTAGGAGTGTTTATTGAATGAAGAAAGCTATGCTTGCCTTAGCCGCAACAAGTGTAATCGCATTATCAGCATGTGGAACATCATCATCATCAGACAAAGTTGTTACTTCTAAAGCTGGTGACATTACAAAAGAAGATTTCTACACGCAAATGAAACAACAATATGGTAAACAAGTACTAAACAACATGGTTATGGAAAAAGTACTTATTAAAAACTACAAAGTCGAAGACAAAGATGTAGACAAAAAGTTCGATGAAATGAAAAAACAATACGGTGATCAATTCGATACACTATTAAAACAACAAGGTATTAAAGAAGAAACTATAAAAAATGGTGTGCGTGCTCAATTAGCGCAAGAAAAAGCTATCGAGAAAACAATCACTGATAAAGAATTAAAAGACAACTACAAGCCTGAAATTAAAGCAAGCCACATTCTTGTAAAAGATGAAGCAACTGCGAAAAAGGTAAAAGAAGAACTTGGACAAGGTAAATCTTTCGAAGAGTTAGCAAAACAATACTCTGAAGATACTGGTTCAAAAGAAAAAGGTGGAGACTTAGGATTCTTCGGACCTGGTAAAATGGTTAAAGAATTCGAAGAGGCTGCTTACAAGCTGAAAAAAGATGAAGTAAGCGAACCTGTGAAATCACAATTCGGTTACCATATCATTAAAGTAACAGACATTAAAGAGCCAGAAAAATCATTCGAACAATCTAAAGCTGACATCAAAAAAGAAATCGTTCAGAAGAAAGCACAAGATGGCGAATTCATGAACGACCTTATGATGAAAGAAATCAAAAAAGCTGACGTAAAAGTTGACGATAAAGATTTGAAAGATCTTTTCGAAGAGAAGAAAACTGACGCTAAAAAAGAAGAAAAGAAATAATGAAATAAAAAGCTCGGGCTTAGGCCCGAGCTTTTTTATGTATCCTCTTCGTTAACGAAAGTTTATTTTTTCATTCGTTTAACTAAAACCATCTTTTATGCATTTTACTTAAAAACATTTCTGTAATTTTAAATCCAGAACTTTCGCCTATAATAGAGTCAATCCCGCAATGCGGACAAACTGCTGTGTTATCATCATCCCACCACTCTGTAATTTTTTCTGGATGGAAAATTTCTAAACAATAGAAACAACCACATATAACACCCTTTTCTAAGCGCTTTCTATTACGAGAACAAAATCGATGTGCTTCCTCAAAATACTTTTGCATCAGTATCCCCCTATTCCTGATTTTCTTCTTTGCTTTACTTACATTCTCCTCAATAAAATTGCAATTCTCCCTTAAAGAAAAACACAAAAAAACCTCGATCCACGCCACACGGAATCAAGGTTTAGCTTATTATCATTGATTAAATTCAAAAACTATGTTAAATTAGTACAGAAACACGTTTCCTAAAACAAAAAGAACGTATTTATCCGTATCTTAATTGTACACCAAAACACATCTTCAGTCAACCTCTATTTTTCACTTTTAAAGGAGTGCTACCGTATGAACAAAAAACTTGATCAAGAGCAAAAACGATTAGATACCGTAATCGAAACGATTACGCAGCAAATGGATAAACTGGAAAACGAAACTGGCAGACGCCGGGCAGAAGTAATCCATATTCGTAAACACTTTTGGGATGATGTGAAAGTGAATACTGATACTTTTGATGATTATCTTGAAACAGTTATCAACTTAAGACAACAAGCTCAGTCACTAGCTGTCACACAAATTACTCATAAGCACACCTTTAATCGACTTGCCGCATTAAGACGCATGCATAAAGCACCTTATTTCGGACGGATTGATTTCAAAGAAGAAGGAGAATCCGCTGCAGAGCAAATTTATATCGGCGTTGCTACACTTACTGATGCTAGCGGAGAAAACTTTCTTATATATGACTGGCGCGCACCCATTTCGAGTGTCTACTACGATTATCCACCAGGACCGGCTGAATACAGTACACCAGGAGGCGTAATTCACGGCAATGTGGAGAAAAAATTACAATACATTATTCAAAATGGCAAGATTGATTCTATGTTCGATACGAGCCTTACAATTGGCGATGAAATCCTACAACAAGCACTCGGAAAAGGTACAAACAAACATATGCAAAGTATCGTCGCTACAATTCAGCGCGAGCAAAATGAAATTATTCGTCACGATGAAGGCCGACTTCTTATCGTGCAAGGAGCTGCTGGTAGCGGTAAAACGTCCGCTGCGCTGCAACGAATCGCCTACTTACTATATAAATATCGCGAATGGCTAAAAGCAGATCAAATTATTCTCTTCTCCCCTAACTCTATGTTCAATAGCTACGTATCTAACGTACTACCTGAACTCGGCGAAGAAAATATGCAGCAAGTGACATTCCAAGAATATTTAAATCATAGACTAAGTAAGTCATTTGACGTGGAAGATCCATACGAGCAATTAGAATATATGCTCACTGAAACAAATAGCCCTATCTATAAAACGAGAAATGCAAGCATTCGCTTTAAAGCATCTACTCAATTTTTCGAAATGATTCGAGCGTACAGACAATCTCTTGAATCTTCAGGTATGCTATTTAGAGGAATGAAGTTTAGAGGAAAGCTAATTGTCTCTGCGAAAGAAATTACAGAGCAATTTTATAATACTGACTCCTCCCTCCGCTTCCATAGCCGAATTGAGAAGTTAACGGATTGGCTAAATAAGCAAATAGATGCACTTGAAAAAGCAGAACTGAAAAAGCCTTGGGTAGAAGAAGAAATCGAACTACTTAGTAAAGATGAATATCAAAAGGCTTATAAATATTTACAGAAAAAAGGCGAGTTTGACGACAACTCCTTTAACGATTTTGAGAAAGAGGCGAAAGTACTTGGACGTATGATTGTCCGTAAAAAATTGAAGCCACTTCGTAAAGGTGTTCAAACATTGCGCTTTATCAATTTCACAGGTATATATAAACAACTATTCACAGATGCATCATGGGTTACGGGAGAAAAATCGAAAGACTGGGATGACATTTGCTCATTAACGGTGAACATGTTAGATGAAGGAAAGCTATATTACGAGGACGCAACTCCATTTTTACTTTTAAAAGAGTTAATTGAAGGCTTCCAAACAAATAGATCGATTAAGCACGTACTCGTAGACGAAGCGCAAGATTATTCACCATTTCAGTTCGAGTTTTTAAAACGTCTCTTCCCTGCTGCAAGAATGACTGTACTTGGAGACTTTAACCAAGCAATATTTGCCCATGCAAGTGAAGCAGTGAATTTCAATACGCTCACTAGCTTATACGGACCAGATGAAACGAACGGTATTAACTTAACTCGTAGCTACCGCTCAACAAAACCGATTATTGAATTTACACGGGCTCTCGTACCGGAAGGAAAAAACATTCACGCATTTGAACGTGACGGTGAGAAACCTACAGTGACGAAAGTATCGAATGATAGCGAACTGCACGAACATATTACTGCCAAAGTTGCTGAACTACAAACAGAGCAGTACAATACGATCGCAATTATATGTAAATCTGCAGCTGAAAGTGCCGCTGCATACGAAGCGCTTAGTCATATCGAGAATATTAAACTCGTGAAGAGTAACTCAGCTGAGTATGAGCAAGGCATCGTCGTGATCCCCGCTTACTTAGCGAAAGGTATCGAATTTGATGCTGTTATTATTTACAATGCTTCTAAAGATGTATACAGCGATGAGAGCGTTCGTAGATTATTCTACACTGCTTGTACGCGTGCAATGCATGAATTACAACTTTATAGCGTTGGCGAGGTTAGTCCTTTTATTCTTGAGGCTGATTCGGAGAGTTTTGAGCTTATTACAACACCTTGATAACAATCAAGGTGTTTTCTTTTTTATGCAGGACTTACACCTTTAAAGTAGAATATATCAGTTTAGAAAAAAGTTAAGGAGCGAAAAGATGAACCATTATTTTATTGCTATTTATGACGGTGAATTTCCTACCGAAAAATTACATACCATTTTACAATCTAAGCACACTTTTACTGACCTAAACGTCCGCACCATTGCAATCTCCTCACCAAGACCTTTCACATTATTAGTTGGCGAAGAACACGATGCACTTACAACTGGACTTACAGACAAATACCACTTATTAACGAAAGAGTTGCAAACACTCAAGCAGCAAGAAAAGTACTACTATGTATACGATTATAAAATTAGAAAGACCATCGGGAATCCTACCCAAAAATGCTTTCCATTCGCACAAATCCATATAAGTGTTACGAAATTCCATCAGATGATTCAAAAAGTAAAAGACTTAAAACAACCTGTATTTGCAGGTTATAATATCGTCTCTCATGATGCAGACATACTTACGATTGATATACTTCTTTCTTCACCTGTATTGGATCCTAATACTTCTGAAATAGACGCGGAAGAATACGCCTATTTACAGCAACTAGCTGAATCAATTTCTCGTTCTGAATTATGTATTTCTATTAAAGAGAGTGCACTTATTTAAACACGAAAAGAGGGTTATTTATCATACCCCTCTTCTGCTCTCTATTTATGTCTATACTTGATCATAATAATACAATCTTTTACATGCAATTTATATAAGTATCAAGGTGTTTTTCTTATTCTAAACGACATATCTTTACGTCGATATACACTCAGTACGATTCCCATTAAAAGCGCATGAAATACAGTCGGCGTTAATCCGTAGCTAATAAAAGGTAAGGATATAGCAGCATGCGGCAATAATCCTAGTATCATTCCAACATTATAAATGAACTGGAATACAAAAAGAGTCACTCCACCAACGAGCAGCAATTTACCGTACCGATCATTTATTTTATAAGAGATGACTATTAATCTTGCTGTAAAAAGAGAAAGAACTAAGACAAGAATGAGCGCAAGCCAATATCCATAATAGTAAGTCAAACTAGCAAATACAAAATCAGTATCTCCAGCAGGGATGAACCTTGTATCTCCAGCTGTACCAAACCAACCTGCTGACGACATCGCCTCTTTTAAACGTATATACATAAACCCTGCGCCACGCGCATCACGCTCTGGATTTATATATGCTAAAAAGGTAGGCCAGTAGTAATTTTTCACTGAATGCAGAGAAAAGGACATCCTAATAATAAATAAGCAAATGGGTACAGCTGTAATAATCACTGCCGTTTTCTTTCCTAATTTACTCCACCAAAGCATAACGAAGACCATTGCGATATAAATAAACATTGTTGAAAAAGCGGATCCAATTAAGAATAAATATAGCGAAAATAAATATAAAGCGACGAGATACCTAACTTTCAACCTACTATTATTGAAAAAAGAAGCCCAGGCTAGAAAAAAGAACGGCACTGCCATTAAACGACTAATTGCAACGGGCCCAATTTTTATTAACGGTTCTCCAGCCACCGAAACGCTCGGAAAACAATATAATATTAACAAAATAAGTACCCCAATTGTGTAAAACAGCCACCCTAATCTCTCTAATTTCCGGTAATCAGTCAGCATCATCACTACAACTGTTGCAATGCCGAGAATAACAGATATCACCTTATTCATTAGTAAGTCATCCATATATCCAAAAGCTAGAACTGGCAAAAAACCTAATCCCATAGCAGCCACTAATAAAATAAGTAACAACCAATCCACCTTTGGCTTATGAAGTTTATTAAGTTCTTGCCCTAGTTTAATCGGACTTCCCATTTGTTCCACCGCTTTATTTTCAGCGACTTCCTCACTCAAACCTTTTTCTATCCATGTGTTCTTCGCCTGTTTTAGGTGAAAATCTAGTTCCGTTGCTACAAAGCTCTTTGCTTCTTTTGATCTAATATGATTCGTAACTTCGCTTACAAAACGATCCCCTTTTTTATTCAATTCCGCCTCACTCCTGTACTAAGCCTTTTAGTATAAATTGTACCTTCGTAGCATTTTTTTCTGCCTTTCGCAGCATCTTTCTTCCTTGATCATTTAATTGATAATATTTCGCTCCTTCATGATCCCAACTTGATTGAATAAAACGATTCTGCTCTAGACGATGTAATACGGTATATAAAAACCCTTCATTTCCTTCGAATTTTCGAATCCCTCTTCCTCGTAGCAGCTGTGACAATTCGTATCCTGTTTTTTCATTACTGAGGAGTTGTAAAATCGCTAACGAGATGTCCTCTTCCTTCTCGTTCGAAGCATTGATTTTTTCGCGCACCTGCTTCCGGTGCTGATCAGAAAAACTCAAATGTTTAAACGTTGTATTCTCCATTGATTTTCGCAGGCCTTTTAATCGATCTTCCATTTGATTATTCCTCCAATCCTTCCTTCAAAAGTTCCTTCGCTTTTTTTAGTCTTGTCTTTATCGTGTTTTCCTTCACATCTATTACTGTAGCAATCTCTTTAATTGATAACTCTTCATAATAAAATAGATAAATCACTTCTCGATATTTGATCGGTAAATTCATTACTGCAGAAGTCAGTTCACAATCCTCCGCATTTTGAATGACAGTTTGTTCTACACTTTCCTTTTGACTCCCCATATACGTAAAGTCATCCTCTGTCACGATAACTTTTTTGTTATACCAACTTTTTATATAATCCTTACATTGATTAATCGCAATTCTCCATAACCATGTTTTTAAGTTCGAATTCCCTTTATATGTATGAAGAGCTTTATAGCATTTCACAAATATATCTTGCGTTACATCCTCCGCAACCTCTTTATTATTCACATATGAATACACAAGCTGTAAGACCTCTTGTCCATACTTGCTCATGATTTCATCGATAAGGAGTTCCTTATCTTCTATTTCAAACGCTTCTACCGTTAATTCATCCACATCATTTCCTCCTTCCCATATATTAGACGACGCACTGTATGGAAAAGTTTTATAAATTTATAAAAAATAAGGACGGCAATAACGTTTTTTTATAAAACACTTCCTCAGCAACTTACATATAATAAACCGAATATTCGTTACAATACATTCACCTAAAGAGCGCCTCTCTCCCAAGGCGCTCTTTAAGTTTGCAATAAGAGTTTTGTGTTAGTTTTCTATCGTCAAGATTCCCCTCATCGCTAAATGAAAAAGAGAACCCATTTCATTGAGTCCTCCTTCTTTCTAACACTCACTTAAAGAATCTAATATTCCATGGCCATACAAAGATGGCTTGATAATATCAAAACCAATAAATTCTTCATACTTCTTATCTGCAAAATAAAATACAAAATTTTGAAATAACACTTTTTGCAAATAATTATCCTGAGAAACTCTAAATGAGTATATGTATGCATTATCGTTTGAAGCTTTCTTTTTATATATTTTACTCATATGTGTTAATTCTTTTAATTTATGAGCATTTTCTCCAAAAAACTCAATCCCCACTATACACTCAAATTGATCTATATCTAAATTTAGTTTTGGATTTTCTTCCAATTCTTCAGTCGATTCAATCTTAATTTCTGAAGTGAATGGAATTACATACAGATATGCCATCTGGATTTCAGGGTCGTAAGTAATTAATTTTTTCATGATACACCTCATATACGTATTCATATGTCTTGTTCCCTATTTTAAAACATAATACAATTAATACGTGACTTAATAAGCTATCACTAGTAGGTGTGGCAATCATCTCTTCCATTTTGAAAAAAGGGGGGAGGTGATAATATGATCGCAATGTTTGTAATTAAATTAGTGTACGGTATCCTAACCGGAGCTGGCGTTGTCATCGGTAGAAGATACGTCGGTCCGTGGCTAATTTCTGTATACAAAAAAGCGAGAACCACCCTGCTTCGTGGAAAAGGTAAGGGCGGTTCTCGGCTAAAACGTTAATGTAATTGTCTTATAACCGCACCTACTACCACCACAATAGCAAGTTAGGTTACAAAGGCAGAAGTTTCTCAGGCTTCTGTCTTCTTTATTTTATGCAACATTCATACTACATACTCTATCATTATTGTAACACATTCTAATTATTTTTAGTCAAGAGAAAAAACACCTAAAGGGCTCCCTTCAGGTGTTTCTCTTTTTACGCTAACGCAGCTGCCTGTTCTTGTTGATCTACAGGAATTACAGCATCTGTTAATGCTTTTTCTAGTTCTGCTGTGTATTTCATTTGCTCTTCTTTGCTCCAACCAAGTTTTGCAGCCATGTAGTTGATTACTGCTTCTTTCCACTCATATACCCAGTGGATGTTGAAGAATACAGCGCCTCTGCGGCGTACGAAGAAGTCGACTGGTTTTGCTGTCATTTCGTAATCCATTGCGTATACAAGTGGGATTAGAACGTCTAGCGGCATGTTGTATTCTTTCGCTTCGTCTTTATGTTTTTTCGCTAGATCAAATAGTACGTCAACGTTAGAGCCGTAGAATTTTGCGAATTCTTCTGCTTGTGCTGTCGTTAAACCATATTTCGTACCTTCGCCTGCTTTTTTCGCGATAAATGCTGGTAATCCTTTAGAGCCATCTACATGTCCACCAGAGATTGGCATATGTTTCGTTGTGCTCTTCGGATATGCACTATGACCTTCTTTTTGTAGTAAGTTCGTTACGTAGTCTACTACCATTTCAGCCATTTTGCGGTATCCTGTTAATTTACCACCTGCGATTGTAATTAAACCAGATTCAGAAGTCCAAATTTCGTCTTTACGAGAAATTTCAGATGCACTCTTACCTTCTTCGTAAATTAACGGACGAACACCAGCCCAGCTTGACTCGATGTCTTTTTCCGTAATTTTTACGCTTGGGAACATGTAGTTAATCGCATTAATGATGTATGTGCGATCTTCTGTTGTCATTTGTGGTACAGCTGCGTCTTTATCATAGAACGTATCTGTTGTACCTACGTATGTTTTTCCTCCGCGAGGAATCGCGAATACCATACGTTTATCTGGTGTATCGAAGTAAATCGCTTGACCTAATGGGAAACGTTTTTGATCAATTACTAAGTGAACACCTTTTGATAACTGAAGTACTTTCCCTTTTTTCGAGTTATCTTTTTCACGAAGTGTATCTACCCAAGGACCCGCTGCGTTTACAATTTTCTTACCGTAAACTTCATATACTTCTCCGTCTAGTAAATCGATTACACGTACACCACATACTTTTCCATCTTTATATAAGAAACCGTCTACTTTTGCGTAGTTAACAGCTTTTGCGCCGTGCTCAATTGCTTCTTTCATTACTTCGATTGTAAGACGCGCATCATCAGTGCGATATTCAACGTAGTAACCGCCGCCTTTTAATCCTTCTTGTTTTACAAGAGGCTCTTTCTTCAGCGTTTCTTCACGGCTAAACATTTTTCTGCGCTCGCTTCGTTTTACACCTGCTAAGAAGTCGTATACACGAAGACCAATTGATGTACTGAATGATCCGAACGTACCACCTGTATGGAACGGAAGTAACATCCACTCTGGTGTTGTTACATGGGGACCGTTCTCATATACGATCGCACGCTCTTTCCCCACCTCTGCTACCATTTTCACTTCAAGTTGTTTTAAATAACGTAGACCACCGTGTACAAGCTTCGTTGAACGACTTGATGTACCTGCTGCAAAGTCCTGCATTTCAAACACAATTGTTGATAACCCGCGTGTTGCTCCATCTAATGCAATACCAGAACCAGTAATACCTCCACCAATTACGATCACATCTAATTCTTGTTTATTTACTCCGTTTAATACGTCTTTACGTTGTTTACTTGAAAATTTCATGGTAATTCCTCCCTTTGATAACGAAAAAAGAGACCACAAACTCCGCTATAGATTTCGCCTCTATAGCGTGTTGTGGTCTCTCCAAATCTCCTACCGAATTATTAACTTATCACCATTATAACACTGTTTATGATTATTTGAAAGCTTTTGTTGCTTCAATTGCTTTTTTCCATCCAGCATATAGCTCTTCGCTTGTTTTCGCTTCCATCGTTGGTTCAAAGCGTTTGTCCATATGCCACTGTTCTTTAATTTCATCTTGGTTTTTCCAATATCCAACCGCAAGACCAGCTAAGTACGCTGCACCTAAAGCTGTTGTTTCATTGATTACCGGACGCTCTACAGGAACGTCTAAAATATCACTTTGGAACTTCATTAAGAAGTTATTTTTAACTGCCCCGCCATCAACGCGTAATGTTTTTAGTTCAATACCTGAATCTGCTTCCATTGCGCATAATACGTCTTTTGTTTGGTAAGCTAAAGATTCTAGTGTTGCACGAATGAAGTGCTCTTTCGTCGTACCGCGCGTTACACCAAACATAGCGCCGCGTACTTCACTATCCCAGTAAGGTGTACCTAAACCTACGAATGCTGGTACAACGTATACACCGTCAGTTGATTCAACGCGAGAAGCGTACACTTCACTCTCACTTGCATCTTTAAACATGCGCATTCCGTCACGTAACCACTGAATTGCAGAACCTGCTACGAAAATACTTCCTTCTAATGCATAGTTTACTTTACCATCTATTCCCCATGCAATTGTTGTTAATAGACCATGCTCAGAAGCTACTGCTTTTTCACCAGTGTTCATTAACATGAAGCAACCAGTTCCGTAAGTATTTTTCGCCATACCTTCACCGAAGCAAGCTTGTCCAAATAATGCTGCTTGTTGGTCACCAGCTACACCTGCAATCGGTACATTTTGACCGAAGAAGTGATAGTCAATTGTTTCTCCATACACTTCAGATGATGGACGTACTTCTGGAAGCATGCTCTTTGGTACTGTTAACATGTCTAGAAGTTCATCATCCCACTGTAAGTCGTGAATGTTAAACATTAACGTACGTGATGCATTTGAGTAATCCGTTACGTGCGCTTTACCACCAGATAGTTTCCATACAAGCCACGTATCAATTGTTCCAAATAATAAATCGCCGTTTTCTGCTTTTTCTCTTGCACCTTCAACGTTATCTAAAATCCATTTCACTTTCGTACCAGAGAAGTATGCGTCAATTAAAAGACCTGTTTTTTCGCGAACCATTTCGCTATAACCTTTTTCTTTTAACTCATCACAAATTTCAGCTGTTTGGCGAGATTGCCATACGATTGCGTTGTAAATTGGTTTACCTGTTGATTTATCCCATACAACCGCTGTTTCACGTTGGTTCGTAATACCGATACCAGCGATTTGTTCTGGTTTTACATCTGCTTCGCTTAGGCAAGTTGCGATAACTGCTAAAATAGATCCCCAAATTTCTTGCGCGTTATGCTCTACCCAGCCTGGCTTTGGAAAATGTTGTGTAAACTCTTTTTGAGCTGAATGAACAATTTCACCTTTTTTATTGAACAGAATTGCGCGTGAGCTAGTTGTTCCTTGGTCTAATGAAAGAATATATTTTTTCATAATGGTTTCCCCCTTATGCTACTTTTCTACTATTTGTATTGCTTCCACTTTTTTTGCTTGTCATATAAGAGATTGCTAGTATAATCACTGTTGCAATAATCACATAAATAAGTGCTGCATTTTGTTTTCCTTCAAATACAACTTGATGGAATAATCCTGCAAGTGATCCACCTAAAATCGGACCTACTACTGGAATCCATGCATACTTCCAGTTTGAACCGCCTTTTCCTGCAATCGGAAGGAAGAAGTGTGCGATACGCGGGCCTAAATCACGTGCTGGGTTGATTGCGTATCCTGTCGTTCCACCTAATGATAAACCAATACTTACAATTAAGAAACCTACGATGAATGGATTTAATCCATCTGCAAATTTATTTGCACCAATTGCTAATATACCAAATACTAAAACGAATGTTCCAATCATTTCACTTAAAAGGTTTGCAAATGTGTTCGGAATTGCTGGACCTGTTGCAAATACGCCTAACTTTGTTCCTGGATCTTCTGTTTCTTTCCAGTGTGGTAAGTAATGTAAATATACGATAACTGCCCCGATAATTGCCCCAATCATTTGTGCTGCGATATAACCAGGTACGTCACTCCATGGGAACGCTCCCTTAAATGCTAATCCTATCGTTAAAGCTGGATTCAAATGTGCCCCACTAATTGATCCAACCGCATACGCTGCAACCGCTACCGCTAAGCCCCAGCCCATTGTAATTACAATCCAACCAGAATCTTTCGCAAACGACTTCTTTAAACTTACACCAGCACAAACGCCGCCACCAAGTATGATTAACAACGCAGTCCCTATTAACTCTCCTAAAAATGCTGACATAGTATCCCTCCACAATCAATTTAAACGCTTCCAAATGTGATAGAGGTAAAATGAATGGCCATTCGTTTTTATCAAAAGAAAAAGACCCACAGCTTTGCACGCTTCTATATAAATTTATATAGAAACAATGAAATGTGGATCTCTTCTTTTCTCCGTCACGTTTATTAACTTGTCTATAATGTTAACCGTTAATGAAAGCGGTGTCAACAGAATTATTTCACATTTTCGTCACTTTTTTTGGTAATGTTTCCATAGTTCGCGTTTTGATGTCGTAATTGCTGTCGCACCAGCATTTAACGCTTTCTCCACATCATCCACTGTACGAATAAAACCACCCGCTAAAATCGGTACACCAGTACGCTCTTTCACTTCAGCGATAACGTCCGTTAATGCTCCAGGAAGTACCTCTATATAATCCGGTTTCGTCTTATCTAAAAGATTGCAGCTCTTCTCCATCGCACTCGAATCGATTAAAAAGATGCGTTGTATTGCCACAACACCTTTTTGCTTCGCCTTCATAATCACGCTCGCCTTTGTTGAAAGTAACCCGTACGGTCTAAACTCCTGACATAAATATTCCGTCGCATGCCCATCACTCTGCAAGCCATGAATTAAATCCACATGTAAAAATACCTTTTTACAATATTGCTTCGCAAGCGATATAACACTCTTCAATTGACCGACATGAATATCTAAAATAACGATATACTCATACGAACTATGTAATAGCTTTTCCAAATCTTTAATTTGCCTCACTGCCGGCAAAATCTTTTGTTCATGAAATTCCATTCTATATGTCCCCTTCTTTATGTCGTCCTATCCTTTATAGTACACAATTTAAGTGAAAAGAACAGCTAGTGTAGGGGATTTCTTTCAAATCTTTCCTCTATTTATATATTTTCTTCAACTTCTCAGATCCCATACCACCTACAATCATGAATGCAAGGGGCAAAAGATTCATTACATATGGAGTATCTGCTACAATTGTAATACTTGCTCCTGCAAACTTATTTAGCATCCATACAACGATTTTTGCAATAGACAAAAATACTCCTATCATAAATAGACTATCAAAAAACACCTTCCATTTTGGACGTATTAATCACTTACATATTTTCCCTGGTAAATAATCGTACCCTTTAACATTGTCGCTTCGTATCGGTAAGTCGATACCTTTTGTCGAAACGTCGATATATTAAAAAAATCATTGATATATTCCAAGTTGTGTTTGATATATTCGAAAAATCGTTGATATATTTCAATAAAGAAAAAAGTGGATAACACCATGTTATCCACTCTCCCATAATTATAATAAAACCGAATCCTTATCACTATCCTGATTACGTTTCTCTCGCTCTTCTGCTAAACGCTTCATATATACTTCGCCTTCTTTTTCAATAAACTCATTATCCATCTCTTGCTCTTTTTTTGAAGTATATAAAACCATGTAGCCACTTAATACGATCCCAACGATTACAAGATACACCCACCATGGTAAAGTTTCCACTCAACTTCATTCCTTTCCTTAGACAAGCCTTATTAGTTTCACTGTATGAGGAAAGAAGTGGATTTATGCTTAAAATTTTATTGCGGATTCTTCGCGAAGAACGCTTGTACATATTCCATAAACTCGATTGGTTCCTGACGAAACGGTGCGTGGTATCCTTTTTCAATGATATGGAACGTACTATTGGCAAATAGATGATTATACAGTTCACCATTTTTCCAAGAAACGCTCTTATCGTGTCGTCCCCATATAATTAAAGTCGGCACCTTAATTTTATCGGCTTCCATCGCAATGCGGCGCTCTCTCATTTTCGTCAGCTGATCATAGTGCTCTTTATCGTCACGACTATTTTTCACTTCATTTTTATTGTAATCCGTAATCTCAGTTACAGTTTGTAAGTCTGTCGATAGTGGCGGCACTTCATAACTTTCTTTTTGCTGAAAAGACTCTATTCCTGTAGAATCCGCCAAAATGAGATGCGTCACTGCATCCGGATATAAATACGCTAAATTCAGTGACATCTCTCCGCCCATCGAATGACCGAGTACTGCGAATTGATCATATCCAAGCTTCTTCATTAACTTATAATATAAATTCACTTGCGCAGGAAACGAATACTCGAAATCAATTGGCTTAGAAGAACGCCCAAACCCTAAAATATCAACTGCAATAATTGTATGGTCTCTCGCAAGTTCCGGATAAATATCACTAAATCCATCTGAAGAACCCCCAAACCCATGCAGCATAAGTAAAGGTGGTTTCCCCTCACCAATTTTCTTAAAATAAATCGTCTGCCCGTCAATCTGTGCCATACTCTCTTTCGTATTCAGCTTCATCATAACAGTATCTTTCACTTCTTCGACCTTCGCAATCGGCTTATCAACAAAGTTACATACGATAAGTAAAACGAGCACAATACCGCTAATCATATAAAACTTAAACCGTTTCAACATTCCCGTCTCCTTTCTCTTGTTGCTATTTAAAGTTTTTACATTATTTGGTTGTTTTATAATTAATTTTAAATGTAACTAATTTAGTTACATTTATACTAAAAAAAATATTACTCACTTCTATTAGTGATGGTTATTTTGTAACTATTATAGTTACATATTTAAAGTAAGTCAATTCTTTTTGGTCGTAAAAAGAAAAGGGACCTCGTTGTGAGGTCCCTTCACTTTATTATTTAATTTAAAAATGGTCAGCATGTGAGTCTTGTTTGCTAATACCGCCACCGTCACCTTTATTGAAGTTGGCTGGTGCTCCTCCATCGCCTCTATTATCTGCTGGTGCTCCGCCTGTGTCACCAATGTTAACGTAGTCTGGTCTTGCTGGCGCTCCTCCACCATCTCCTCTATTTAAAGCATGTTGTTCAGACTCTGTAAAAGCATTCAGCCCTAACGAAAGCAGTATTACTAAACCCGCTATCAATGTATTAATTTTTTTCATTTATTTTAACGCTCCTTCTTTTAAAAGTTTTTTTCGAGCTTGACTACTAATATAAAAGTACTTACTAGCCTTTTCATGTTTTTCTTCTTGATAAAATTTATAAGCTAATATTTCTGCGTATTCCTTAACACAATCTAAAAGGGAGTGTTCTTCAAAATACGAAATACTTTCCACAGTTACTTTCTCTAACTCATTAGCACTCGAATTAATATTTAATTCCTTCAATATCATAAAGCGATATTGAAATTCTTTATTTTGCAACTCATTACAAATTTTCAGCCCTAGTTCTATTAAGTTATTAGCAATTTCTATTTTACCCAGTTTATAATTTTCCTCTGCTTCAGTAAAAATCGCTTTAAAATGCTTAGGCATTTTCTTAGTCACTTCACTTAAATGTCTAATTGCCAAATCTGATAAATTCTGACTACTATATAACCACCCTAAGTTACTTCTAACCATTAAAATATGTTTTTCTTCTTTATCATGTTGTTGAAGTAAATGGATTGCGGTATTAAAACTTTCCTCCGCTAACTCAAACTGTTTAAAATCAATACAACATAATCCTATGAAGTTATGACACAACGCCACGTTTCCTTCGTAACCTTTATGTTCACAAAATATTTCTTTCGCCTTTTTGATATAATCTAAAGCTAACATTTGCTGATATACTTGATAGTAAAAATATCCCATCCGATAATTAAACTCCGCATGCTCTATCGGATCTGCAATATATTTTAATAACTTCTCAGCTTGCTCATACTGTTCTTTCGCTTCGTTATAATTTGAAATTAATGTACAATGAAACCCTTTAAAAAAGTGATAATAATAAGCTAAAAAGCCCTCTGTTGGAATTTCGAAAGCTTCCACTTTATCAAAACTATCTTCTCTAACCCCAATCCAATCAACTAATGCATCATATCTAAAGTTCAACAACGCATGATAAAGCAATACATCTTGATCCACGTCCAAACCACTAATCTTACTATCAATCTCTTCCTTCATCTCCGTTGCTTTCTCTATATTTTGCTGCAACATTACACGATACCAATCATCTAAAGAATGTTTCATTTGCTCCCTTGTTACTACATCTGCTCCCATACACTCGCATCTCCTTTTCTCAAACTTACAAAATTAGGATATTCATACAATTATCCAAATTGTATATTACCACCTCTTTTCTATGTATTGAAAAATAATTGTCAGAAAATTTATAATTTAAATGAATTATACCAAATATTTCTATTTTAAAAACTTGAGAAACATTTTTCAGAAAATTTTGTAGAACAAATAAAGTGAAACTTTAATCAGTGGGGGGTTTATCCGTCCCCCACTGATTATTAGTTAAACCAATCGGGCATTAACGGGCAGCCCGACCCCCACCTAACTTATTTGCTTTCCCTGAATTTTGAGATGGGGTTCTTACTGCCCTGCCCATTAAAGCGGGATAAAAATAACCTTAGCTCAGCAAATTTCCGAACTAAGATTACTTTAAGTACAATGCTTCATGATTCTTATTCTATCTTGGCACAAGTTAAACAATAGAGTGTATATCAAAAATGCATTTCCTGAATACTGCCGAATTAGAACCGTAAAAACGAGTTTATGAAATCGTACACTTTGTTTCCACTCTTGATTTTCACATAATGAAAAAAGAGCACTGTACAAATATCAGCACTCTCCCTCATCATCCTCGTTATTTAAACAAAGTTGTTCTGCTATTTCCTGTACCCGTTCCATTGTTATTCCTTCTCTAAACTCCACAGCTAGAGGATGATCAGTCGGTTCCAGTTCAATATAAGGACGAATACCATTCGGTCTCGGATGAACCATTGTTTTTAAACTTACTGTTTCCAACTCATATGGTAGATCAGTCGAAAGCCAACCAAACATCGGCTCTAATAATTGTTGTTTGTCCCAGAATTCATTCACCTTATCAAAATTCGCTTCACTTAATGAAACCCATACACCCCATATGAAATGTTCATCTGTACCAATGATAGGAATTTCAATACTCCCTCGCATGAAGAAATGTTCTCCATCCATCACGCATAAGTCATCGTTCATTTCAAATCTATCTTCTCGCTCTTCAGGTTCAGCATCATAATAATAAACAGGAGCTGATGATCCATAGCTCGTTGGAATTTCTTCATGATATGTACCGCAGCATCTACAAGTATACCCACTCATTTTCGTCATTTTATTCCTCCATCAGTTTTACATACATTTTAGCAAAATACTCATAAAGCGAAAATAAAAAAGCAAGCAGTTCCAGCTATCAGCTAAAACTACTTGCTCTCCTACTTATTACCTCTACTTTTACTCTTTAATAAATTCCTTCGTACTTCTCACTGTATCAATTGGACGAACTAATTTTTCGATTTCTTCACGTTTTGGCTCTAGGAATGGAGGTAAAGATAATTTTTCGCCAAGTGTTTCGTATGGCTCATCTCCCATAAACCCTGGGCCATCTGTTGCAAATTCAAATAAGATTTGTGGTGCAACTCTTGCGTATAATGACTCGAAGAAGTGACGATCTACATAACCAGATGAAGGAAGCCCTACACTGCTGATTCTCTCGATCCATTCTTCTAATACAGCGCGATCTTCTACGCGGAATGCAGCATGGTGAACCGTACCAAAACCTTGTCGTGCTTCTGGAAGAACCGTATTATGTTCTACAATGACAGATGCACCGTTTCCGCCTTCGTTTACTTCAAATAAATAGAATTCTCCTTCTTGCGCAACCTCTTTAAATAATAGAACCTTTTCTAACACTTCTTTGAAGAAACTAAAGTTTGCAATGCGGATAAATACAGGTCCTAAGCCAGTGATTGCATATTCTAATGGAACTGGTCCGTTTTGCCAAGGTGTACCTGATTCGATCCCTTTATCAAGTTCATCCGAGATTAATTGATAGTGTTGGTCATCAAAGTCAACGAAAGATAGAGTTTTCTTACCGAATTGTTCTTTAATGCCTGTATGTTCCACTTCCAGACGGTCAAAACGTTTTACCCAATATTCTAATGCTGCATCAGTTGGCACGCGGAATGAAGTTTTTGAAATTTCATTCGTACCATGTACTCCTTTTGGAATACCTGGGAAGTCAAAGAATGTCATATCTGTTCCTGCACTACCTTTATCATCTGCAAAGAATAAATGATATGTTTGAATGTCATCTTGGTTTACTGTTTTTTTAACTAAACGCATTCCTAAAACGTGAGTGAAAAACTCATAGTTTTTTTCTGCACTACTTGTAATCGCTGTAACGTGGTGAATTCCTTTTAATTGGTTCATTTTATATTCCTCCAATAGTTTCAAATTTTATATTTTCTCTTCTATTACTTCTCTTCAATAGGTGCTAAATTCGCTTCAATCTCTGCACGCTGATCTTCTAAGAACGGTGGTAAATCAAGTTTTTCTCCTAAATGTTCCACATCTCCATCAACTGTAAATCCTGGTCCATCTGTCGCAATTTCAAATAAGATTCCGTTTGATTCGCGGAAATATAAGCTTTTAAAATAGAAACGGTCGATGATTCCTGAAGACTGGAAGCCTCTTTGAATCACCTGTTCTTCCCAATAAGCAAGCTCTGCATCATTTTTCACGCGAATTGCTAAATGGTGAATGCTACCGCGGCCTGGCTTTTCAGTAGGACCATCTAAATATTTCACAACGATTTCTCCAAAAGCCTCTCCTTTAATGGACTGAAAAATTGCTTCCTCTTCGCTGCGGCTAACCTCTGTATAACCAAACATCTCTGTAAGTGTACTCGCCATTTTATCAAGTCTACGAACTGTCATTTCCACAGAACCCATTCCTTGAATTTGATGCTTTACAGGAACTTCTGATTTCTCCCAAGTTTCCCAGTGCTCTACTTTTTCTCCGTTTGAAACGAGTAATACTAAGCGAAGACCTTCAGCATCCTCAAACTGCAAAGCAGGACGATTTGCATATGTTGTTATTTCACTATGTTTTACATCAAATTCCTCAAATCGCGCTTTCCAGTAATGTAAGCTTTCCTCGGAAGGAACGAGTAATCCAATTCGAGTAATGGCATTCGTACCGCGGTACGTTTTTCCTACTAAAGGGATTTCAAAAAACGATAATTCTGTGCCTGGGCTTCCTGTTTTATCTCCATAAAATAAGTGATACATTGACGGATCATCTTGGTTTACCGTCATTTTCACGCGACGTAAGCCAAGTACATTTTTATAAAAGTGATTATTTTCATTTGCATTTTTCGTAACCATTGAAATGTGATGATGCCCTTTAATTTCATACATTGTTTATTCCTCCGTTTCATTTTACTAGTCAAGTGATAACTAAAAAATAACATTTCCCACAACTAATATGGTTTTTAGCGTTTCAATTTATTCTTAATTATGTTTTTGTAAATTTATCGTAGTTTTTACTGAATAAGTTACTTTCGTTTTTAACTCGAAAGCAACTGAGTGTATGTTTTTCATATGACTCAATCGCTTTCGTTACTATCACTTTACACCTCAAGTGATTAAAAAGCAAGTGATTTATCTCAAATTCGAGATATTTTTTTATTGCATAACATTTTGGACTGGAGAATGGTTTAGTAAATATAAAAAACGTTAGTGGAGAACAGAACCGTCACTCTAAATTAAAGTTGCAACGCCATCAGCAAATCAGGAGATTTCTCCCCCTATGAAACACCAGATGGGCAACTTAATGGATTGAAAGGATACCTTGATCGTAGATGTTGGTGGTATGAGTTTAAGTAAGATAAGAGACTAGCCTCTTTTTACAAATTCAATGTTGATTCTATCAGCTTCTATTTCAACATACTTGTTAAAGTATTCACTGCGTTCAAGGAATATTTCATCTTCGTCTCTGTAATAATAATCCCTGCATCAATAAAACCACGATTTAATATTCCACTAATACGATACTTAAAAGAATTATCAATTCTTTTTAAACTTTTAACTCCCTCTATTCCTTCGTTTATTTCAATATTATCGAAAACTGTAATGTCGAGAATAACAGGATAATTTTTTCCTTCTTCAATTTTATATGGACAAACAGTGGAGAAGCCCATAACGTTTACTTGTTTTTTGCGGATAACTTGTGCATAACGTCCATCCGTTAAAACGGACTTTACGATGACTTCAAAAAATAACACAACCCTTTATTTTCCCCTCTACTATCGTCGTACACTGTACATAGCCATTATAATCTATAAAACAACAATAAAAATTTAACACTTAATACACTTATAAAATTATAATGCTCTTTTAAATTTCTACGCTAAAATGCAAAAAGCACTTGTTTCCTTTAATTGACAATCAAGTGCTTTAAGTTCATCCATTTTTAAGTAGCATAAATTTGTAAGTTTTGTAGTAACAGTATGATACCTTTTACATGTCATGACAACTACTACGTTAAATCTTACGAGTTTGTACGAGTTCGTTAGTTTTATATACATTCCGTGTGTTTATATTCATCACCCAGTAAAATGTCATCTCGCCTAAGCACGTACCTCGTTTTCTTATTCTATCATTGCACATAGCACTCTATGATGGTTGTACCATCTAGAGTATGCACTTTTAAACAACCTATTCTTTTTCTTTCCACTACAATAATAAGTTCTTTTCTTGTTGACTTGCCTTATGTGCTTTTATATCTTTCCAACTTTAAACATTAGATGCTCTTAATTACCTCATTAACAGATTCACTAAACATATCAGGGTCTTCATTTTTTATATCAATCAATAATTCTTTAATACTAATCGTAATTGATGGATCAAATTCCGAAAGTACTTTTCCATATGCTAATCTTACTTGAGGGTGATTAAGAATTCTATAATGTAAAATTTCTACCCATTCTTTTGCTGAGTTAATCATCTTCGGAACAGCTTTAGCAATACACGCAAGTCCTTCTTCTATATTATTTTTATATAAGCTCTCTATTCCATGAATTAAACCAAACATAACCTCAAATTGCTCAGTCTCATCATCCAAAACTAAACATAAATCTGTAATAACAGAGACGTCGTTGTACTCTATTACTTCCATTAATGACTCATTAAAATCTCGTATCTCATTTTCATTTTCTAATAAACGATTATCGTATAGTCTTTTTAGATGACTCTTAATATCCAAAAGTAATCATCCTTTCCATGTTTTATTTATTATATTTTTTGAAACAATACTGGCCCCAGCTTTTTCAATAAATTCAACAGGCTCTTTTTTATCCATATTTTCTCACCCCTTCAATTAAACTTGATCTATATGGGAATTTTCTAGCGTATTCAATAGCTGAAAATCCTGTACTATCTTTTTAACTATTTCATTTCATTTTCAATAAAAAACAGCCCCACTAAGCTTTTAACACTTAATGAGGCCATTCAATTCACACTATTAATTATGGAACGTCGGTTTATAGAACGAACGATTATCAAGAGCAAAGACACGTTCTGTGTATTCGCCTGGTTTCGTGCGTCCTAATGCGCGGTCCATCATGTTCATTTTTGCATCTAAGTTATCGATGTAGTGCAGAATTTCTGCTTCTTTTACTAATGGTGGTTTTGGACTACCCCATTCTGCTTTTCCGTGGTGAGAAAGGACGATGTGTTGAAGAATTAATACTTCTTCTGCATCGATTTGCAGCTCGTCTGCTGCTTTCCCAATTTCGTTCACCATAATCGAAATGTGGCCTAGTAAATTTCCTTCTAACGTATACGTTGTAGAAATTGGGCCAGATAATTCGATTACTTTACCAAGGTCGTGTAAAATAACGCCTGCATAAAGTAAGTCTTTATCTAATGATGGGTATAGATTTGAGATAGCTTTCGCTAAATCAAGCATCGATACGACGTGATAAGCTAGTCCAGATACGAACTCGTGATGGTTCTTCGTCGCTGCTGGATAGTCTAAAAATTCGTTTTGATGCTTATTTAATAAATGTCTTGTTAGACGTTGAATGTTCGGGTTTCTCATTTCAAATATGTATTGCGTAATTTTCTCAACCATATCTTCTTTTTTCACTGGTGCTTTTTCTACGAAGTCTGAGATATCCGTAACTTCATTTTCATTCGCAACACGAATTTGTTTCACACGTAATTGAATACGTCCTTTGTAATTTAAAATATCTCCAGCCACTTTCACGATTGTTTCCGCTACATATTGTTTCTCAACTTCTGGTGATACGTCCCACAATTTCGCTTCAATATCTCCACTTGGATCTTGTAAGATTACTGTTAAAAATGGCTTTCCATTGCTTGCGATACCTTTTGTCGCTGTTTTAATTAACAAGAAAATATCGACTTGTTCACCAACTTCATACTCTGCAATTTTCTTTTTCATTCGAATTCCTCCACCAAATCAGTTACTTTTAGTATAGCACACTACAACTCATTTTCTTTACGCTTATGCGTTAA
Organism: Bacillus sp. BD59S; assembly: GCF_007363175.1. Lineage (NCBI taxonomy): Bacteria > Bacillati > Bacillota > Bacilli > Caryophanales > Bacillaceae > Bacillus > Bacillus sp. BD59S. The sequence goes on along the minus strand of NZ_CP034686.1, from coordinate 954,311 downwards.
TTTTATAATCTGTTTTTCTGTAAAATACGCGAGTAAATGCGCATGACATGTAAAGAAGATCACTTGTCTATCCTTTGCAATTTCCTTTATAAGTTCAATCGTCCGATTCGTCCTTACCACATCAAAATGCACGAAACTATCATCAATAATAAATGGATAATCATGCTCAAATGTTTTTGCTAACGCAAATCTCAGCGATAAATACAACTGCTCAGCTGTCGCTTGGCTTAGTTCATGACTATAAAAACGCATATCGTCGTTACGCTCCACAATAAACGGCTCCGCCTCTGACGGTGAAAAGATTTTACTATATCGTCCGCCCGTTAAATAGACGAAATACTCTTCTGATTTTTGTAAAATACGAGGAAGATGTACTTCATGATAATATTGCTTCGTTTTCGTTAACACTGTCTTTGCGGCCGCATAAGCAGCCCACTTCTTCACTTGTTCACGCACTTGCGCTTTTTTCATTTCCCATTCGTGTAGTAAATCACCGTACGTACTACCTTCTTCTAAATTCGCAATTTCCATACGATGTTTCGCAATACGCTCTGTCAATTCTTTTTCTTGTGCCAGACATTTTTGCGCGGCTATCAGTTCTTGCTTTAATTTTTCATCATAACCGTCAGCTTCGTAATGTTCAGCTAATGATAAACTCGTTAAACGCTGTTCTAACAGATCAATTTGCGGTAATAAACGCCCAACTTGTTTCTCTGCATCTTCACGTTTTTCCGCTAGTTTACCTGCTTCTAAAAACATTTCTTCATTTGTAGACTCTGCAATATGCCATAAACCATCTCGTTCTACTAGTAGTTGCTTTAATTGTTCTTGCATAAACTCATATTCTTCTTGCCATTCCGCCAGTTTTTCTTTTAACTGCTTACAAGTTTGGCGCTTTTCTTTCTCATTTTGCATACGACTTTGTGCCTCGTGTAGCTTATTATACTCCGCACTACCGATAACAGTTTCTAGTTTATGTTCAAATTGCGAAATCATTTCATATAATGAAGATTTTCGCGCGCTTTGCTTCTCTAATTCACGATATAATTGCTGCATTTTTTCCATACGCTCAAACGCCGGCAATATGTGTGCATACGTATAAAATTCAGGGAACATATAACGCGTTTTATATGCATCTACTTGTTCACTGATGCGGAAAGTTTCTCTCTCCCATTCCTCATACGATGAAACGACTTTATCATAAACACGTTCCATTTGCTGCAACTTATATGACTCACGCTCAAATAACTTACAAATCTCTTCGTCTTTTTCTAACTGGTATCGCACAGACATCGCTTCTTCACTTTGTCTCCCGCCAGCACTTTGCTGTAGAGTAAGAAGCTCTTCTTGTAATCCACTTGATGGATCTTTATATAAAACGAGAGCAAGAACAATCCCTACAAAAACAATGACACTAATAAATAAAAGCGCTCGGTTATCTATAAATAAGCTTGTGAATAAAACGCCTGTGTTAATAAGAAGTAAAAGAAGACAAACTCTTTGCCACTGCTTTTTCTTTTGCATAGCGGCTCCTGCTTTTTCCTCATACTTGCGCTTCATTCGCTCAGCGCCCATACCGATAAACGCCGCATCTTGGAATGACTTTTCTTTCTCAACTAACGTATTTCGCTCTTCATCCGCTAACATTTGTTTCTGAATTTGTCTTATGTTTTCTTCTTGTTCTTCTAATTGCTCCTGCGCTACTTTAAAATGATCATCAAGCTGTGCTTTTTGCGTTTCTAATTCACGTGCTTTTTGTACGGTTTGCGTAATTAATTCTTTCGTTGCCAAACTCATGTCAAACGCAAGAACCGCTTCCTTTTCAAAAGTAGCACCAATTTGTTGCTCTAGTTCTGCGATTTCTTCTTTTATATTCGCAATACTTCCTGTCATATCACGCATTTCTTGGCGTGCATTTTCATACGACATATGCTGCATACGAAGTTCTTCTATATAACTTTCTTTTTGTAAAAACTCTTCATCTATTTGAATCGATTCTATTTCTGATTGCACTGTCTCTATTTTTTTATGGAGCGAATCAACTTGTAATTGGAGCGGCTCCATCTTCGCCTTAATTGCTTCATAGCGCGCCATTCCGTTTACCGGAAATTGCCCGTTCTCGTTTTCTAGCACTTTCTCATGCGCACGCTTTTCAATAACGAGAGGTTCTAGTGCTGCTAATATTTCATAATCTTGCTTTCGCTTTTCTGCACTCTCTTTTTCTGTACGAACAGACGCTAGTTTCTCTTCACTTTCTTTCAACTGCTCCACTTGCTTTTCATACGTGCCAATTTTCCGATACGATAAACTTAACTAAATCTATACAATTCAATCAAATTTACACAAGTTAGTGCTTCAAAGTGTTCTCGCAGCCCCGAAGGGACGAGGGGTCTAACACTCCACACGAGGCAGTATCGTTACCTCCTATTATCAAGCATTTATTTTACCCATCTTGATAAATTTATCGAAGCATTCAAATCCCTATCGTGATGGCTATTGCATGGAACACAACGCCACTCACGTATTTTTAAACTCCACTGTCCTTCTGGTTGAACGGAATGGTCGTATTTCACGCCGCAACATGAGCAAATCTTGCTTGAGGCGAACCATTTATCAGCTTTTACATACGCAATGCCATACTTCTCGCACTTGTATGATAAACATTGAAAGAAGAAGTTTAATTTTTGAAATAAAAATGCTTTCGATAGTTTTTTGTTTTTTAACAGGTTTGAGATAGATAAGTCTTCCACAACAATCCTCATTGGTTTGGTTTTCACCAATTTAGCTGTTGCTTGATGGATATGGTTATTTCGGATATTCTTAATTTTCCTAGATAACCGCAGGTGCTCAGCTTTCGCTTTTTCATATCCGGCAGATTGAGTTTTTACACCTTTTTTAAATCTCCTAGACATATCTCTTTGCGCTGACTTTTTCCTTTTCAAAAGTTTTTTAACCTTGGCATCTTTGTTTATATTTCGTTCTTTCGTACCATTAGAAGCTACTAACAGCTCTTTTAAACCAACATCCACACCAATCGACTCATTCGTTAGTTCTTGTGATTCAAAGGATTCTTGGAATCCTACACTAATCCACCAGTGACGACCATCAAAGGTAACTCTTGGATTTGATGGTTTTTTGTTTCTTGGTAGTTGTTGGCTTGTTTTCACTTCTCCAATAGACTGAATATGAACGACTTTCTTTCCTATAATCAGCCTTTCATAATTGGCATAAAATCCTTGGATTAAATCTTTTTTTGATTTATAAGAAGTGTGATACCCATTTTTGTACTTTTTGAACGAATGTTTTCTCGCCTTATCAAAATCTTTTGAAGCCTGTTTGGGAACTTGTGCGTTGATGTCATGTAACCACTCATATCTCTTTCGCTTCTTGATCTTTGTAAATCGTTTCTGTAAAGCTAACTGTGAAACAGATTTTCCAAATAGCTTATAGTATCTATCACTCATTCTTTTACAATAGTTATAAGCGAATCTTGCAGCACCGGCATGGTTTCTAAGCACTTGTTCTTGTTCAGGCGTTGGAATCAGTCTAACTTTCTTCGCCAATATCATTAGAATGTAACTCCTTTAATGAAAGATTTGTTCTTCTGAATAGTAGCGTGTTCCACCAGCATTCTCCTGAGAGCACTCGGATGCAAACCTGTTAATTCTGATACTTGACTAACTCGTGAAAATTTCATTATTATTCTTACCTCATTGAAACCACCATAGCACATACGTTCTATATATTCAATGAGGTTTGATAGATTTAATTAAATGTATCTCGTTCAACTAAGGGCGCAATTCCTTAGCCAGTTCTCTTATGAACTTCTCATGTTTTCACATGAGCGCAGACTATATGTTTATCTCTTTAGAGATAGAGGATTTTTCCACCACCATAGGCTTGTGGTGTACTCTCGTCAGTTATACGAGATAGTCGTTGAACGTTCATCTTATCACTTTTGACTTAGATGATTCGAGGCGGAAGACCCATTGTTCTAGTGTTTAGGATTTAACCTTGCACCATCTGATTGATTTTTTCTGCTTTCGCGACATTCACGCTCACCATTTCTAGCCACGTTGTAGTTCAATCAGCTTTAGGGATTGCCCGCAGTTAACCCTCACTACTAGCCAATCACTTGACTAGCAGGGCTTACTGATATATTTAATTAACTTTCGTTATAATTGGTTAAATAAATCGTAACAGTTAGTTACCCTTGCCACTCTTTCATCTTCTCTTCCAGTTTCTTCATCTCTTGCAGTGACACGTTAATCTCTGGTTTACGCCCACTCGGTTTAAAACGCTGATCCATTTCTTTTTCTAGCTTTTTATCGAGTTGCAATAACGCATCGCTTCCGACCGCACTTGCCGAAAATAAATAATTGCCGATATCCGCTTCGCCAAGCTGATGAATGTTTTGAAGACCGTGCATATCAAAAGAAAAGACCGATTCAAATAAGCTTTCATTCATCCCGGTTAATATATCGTGTAAAATCTCTTCGCCGCCCGTTTTCCCGTCTTCAAAATAAATGGTCACCTCGCCAGCGGCCGTCTTTGGCAATCGTTCAATTTTCAAACGGCCGTATTTCTCTGTTTGTACAGTAATTGCTCCGCCATACTTGCCGCCTTCTTTCGGCTCATAACGGCGCTGTCCTCTCGTCGGAAAGCCGAACAAAATACTTTTCATAAACGAGCGAATTGTCGATTTTCCCGCTTCATTTTCACCGTATAACACCGTCAGCGTTGAAAGATCCATTTCCACATTTTCTAATTTTCCGTACCCATAAATATAGAGTTTTTCCATTCTCATTTTTTATCCCTCTCTTGCTGGAATAATTGTTCTAAAATAATATTTTCCGCTTCCTTCTGAATCTCTTTCTTCTCTTCCTCTGTAAAAGATTCAATACTATTACGTGCTACAGGAGATGTCCAAATGGTGCGCAATACTCCGTCCATATTTGTGAAAGCTTCTAACTCCTTTAGCACACTACCGACGAAATGATTTTCTTCTTTCAAAAGCTCAATTTCTGCAAACGAAACCGTCTCATTTTTCCACTTCATCGCATATACGAAATCTTTTCGTTCTTCGCCAGATGCTAATATATGAAAAATCTCTTCTACGCGTTTTTCATCACGTAAATAAGGAGAAAGTGGCCCTTGTCCTGTAAATACAACAGTTAGTAACGTACCTTCCTCTTCTCTCCGGCACTCATTCATCATAGTTGATGCTGCCGTCATAAGGTCATCAACAGTTTCAAGTCCATCAATATTGACTTCGATTTCATCCCATACAACATCTGCCGTATGGAAAAAGGAACATTGCGTTCCTTGTTTCGTAAGTTCAATCAGGTACGCACCCTTCTCGCCCATTTCCTTACGATGACGCCCTTGTATATTCCCTGGATAAATAATGCACGGCTCTTCTGATAAAATTTCACGTTTATGTATATGGCCAAGAGCCCAATAATCAAACTGTTTTTCTTTCAACTCACGAATTTGAAACGGTGCATAGCGATTATGCTCTGCATCTCCTTCCACACTTCCGTGAAGCATACCAATATGAAAAGGCGCATCACTCATTTTCGTATACTGCGCTGTCATATTATCCGTTACCGCTTGTTGCAAATAACTAAAACCGTAAATAGAAGCTAACAACTCACCATTTTTATAAAATGATTTCTCTTCTACGTAAGGCTCCGTAAACACATGAACATTTTCCGGAAACTCAATTGCTGCCCAGCTTCCCCCTAAATGATCGTGGTTACCGTGAATAATAAAAACAGGGATATCGTACTGCGACAGTCTCTTCATTTGTTCGCGCACAAACACTTGCGCCCTCAAACTTCTCGTCTCCGCATCATACAAATCCCCGGCTAGCAATACGAAATCAACGCGCTCTTGAATCGCTTTATCAACAATACGTTCGAATGATTCAAACGTACTTTGTTTCATTCTCTCCCAAACAGACTGCGGTACATTCATCTCCATCCCTTTAAACGGACTATCCAAATGCAAATCAGCCGCATGTATAAACTTCACTTGTTTCACAAATAACGATCCTTTCTTTTTCCGTACTTTACTACGAATAGTAAATCTAGTGTCCATAAAACTTCCCCTTTATCCCGTATTAACGGGCAGTAGACAAAGAAGCTAATCTGAGGGTTAACTGCCCATAAATACCCGATTGGTGAAGGCTAATAATCTTCGGGGATGAAAAGACTCCCCGAAGATTAAAGTTTCACTTTATTTTACCACGCAATGTCATATATTTCTTTGCATATTCTAGTGATTTATGCCAAAATAGTTATAAGATTCTGATTTTTATTATTGGAGGGAATTTTCATGGGAGTATACGTTCTAACAGTCTTTGAAAAAGATGGTTCTAAAGCATTAGACGAATCATTCGAGGCGGCAACTGAAAAAGAAGCGAAAGCAAAAGGTAAATCTATTTTACGAGAAAAAGGATTGTATGAAAAAACACATCGCTGCACATCTACTGCAGGTAAGCTCGTTTTATTCCAGCGCTAAAAAAAGAAGCGTCATCCGCTTCTTTTTCACTCTACTATATCTTCGTCACACCACGTAAACACCACATCTAGAATGCGATTACCGATACGTACGCGTTTATTCCATTTTCCTGTTTGGATCTGATGTTGCAATTCTGCTTTCATCTTTTCCGTCCAGTCGTGAATCGTTTCACTACCGTCGTACGGATATACGCTTGGAAACTCTTTCTGCAGTAGATGCAAGCTCTCTGCATCAAAATGGAAATGGAAGAAGTAGTTTGCTGTAAGCGATGGTTCTTGCAATCGTAAAAAATGATCATCAATTTGCTTTCTATTTCGATAGAAAGTAAAGATATTCACTTTACCGCTCGTAATTTGGTCAATTTGAATTTCGTGCTTCTCTATAATCACGTCTTGCCCACCTCGTTATATACTATCCTTAGTATATATGTCTTTTGCAACAAAGTTAACCATTTTCGCGCGAAATTCATTTCCTTCATTATTATCCTGTACCTCCATATGCAATCAGAACAGATAAAGTGAAACTTTAATCATTGGGGAATCTTTTCATCCCAAATGATTATTAGTTGAACCAATCGGGCATTTACGGGCAGTTGATCTCCCACCTAACTGCTTTGCTTCATAGCCCAATTTCAAGGTGGGAGTCTTACTGCCCGTTAATGCGGGGTAAAAACAAAGTTGAAGGGGAGCGATCACATGTATTTCGGAAGCAAAGGTTGGTATGTAAAAGAACTTAAAAAATTAGGTATCCGTACTTATGAAGGTAAAAAACTAGAATCGTATCGTACGCATGTGTTATCTAGTTTACTTGAGAGAATGAAGAAAGCTTCGGCTTAATAAAAAATAGAAGAAGCTACTTTTCAAGTAGCTTCTTGCTTTTGAAAAATTTACTATCTTTCGTACCAATCATAGCCTAAATGAATAACATTCGCCTTCATATAAGACAATGAATTCTCCTCAAGAAACGTCTCATAGTCCACAAAATTATCCATTCCAAACCTGTCATTCCGAAACCACGTTGCGTCACATTCATCACAAACATATACAACTTTATTTATATCTTTAATTTCTGCTTTATAAACGAGACCATTTCCATCACACCTTGGACAAACAACTTTTCCTTTAAATAGCTTCATTTAGAATACCTCCATCACAAACTTTTAAAGCTTTAACTATATAATAGAATTAATAATTTTTCTTTTTAAGCCATATGTTTTATTTTGTAATTATTTTTTATTTTTTTCTTTTATCTCCTCTACTTCATTTTTTATATCCTCAGATACAGCCACTTCTATATTCCCTTTATATTTCTTGTATTCTTGGAGTAACATATTTGCATTTTGGTTAAATGTCACCAGAGTCCCACTAGGTGATTCTGTTTGTTCCTTTAAAGATGTAATAGTGCCGTACATCTTTTTGTATTCATCATAAAGTTCTTTGTACTTATTTGGATTTTCTTTTGCAGCTTCAGACACTGTTTTTAATTGATCTTCCATATCGCTATATATTACAGAAGATTGAGCCACCATTGAATTTAGAGATTTTCTCTTAGCATGAATAGCTACGTTAAAGTCTCGGCGATCATCAATAGCTTTAGACCAAACCTCGGAATATTGCGGTAAAACAAAAGTAGCAACAAACCCCATTAGTTCAATATTATAATAAAATTCCGCTGCCGCTTGAACATATCTAGCTTCACGTTCCTTTTTTTCTTTTGCTTCTTTAGCATTTTCCTGTAATACGTTCATACTCACAAGAGCTATGATGATTACAATAACCCCTAAAATTCCCCAGATTATCTTTTTATTCATGCTGAATCCCCCATTTATGTATAATCTTTAAATTATATTTGTAAAAACAAAATAAAAGCACTCTTTCGGGTGCCTTTAACTTTAGTTTTTGTTTGGCTAGTTCTTCGTGTTTATTCCCTTTTTTAAATTTCTATTCCCTATATATTTAACGAAGTAAATAACCAAGCTGAAAATGCTATAATAAACCCAATCAAACTAAGGGGGATCATTTATCTTGCACGGAAAACACATTCAATTTCACAAGTTCGGCAACCCAAAAGATGTATTACAAGTGGAATATAAAAATATAGAACCATTAAAAGAGAATGAAGTTCTCGTTCGTATGTTAGTTAGACCAATTAATCCATCTGACTTAATTCCAATCACGGGAGCGTACGCACATAGAATTCCGTTACCTAACATACCTGGTTATGAAGGTGTTGGTATTGTAGAAGATATAGGTGCGGGCGTTACGAGAGACCTTATCGGTAAACGTGTTTTACCGTTACGCGGAGAAGGTACTTGGCAGGAGTATGTGAAGACATCAGCTGATTTTGTAGTCCCTATTCCGGAATCCATTGACGATTTCACAGCGGCACAAATGTATATTAATCCACTTACGGCTTGGGTTACTTGTACAGAAACGTTAAACTTACAGAGTAATGACATTTTATTAGTGAATGCTTGCGGATCCGCTATTGGTCATCTATTTGCACAGTTATCACAAATTTTAAACTTCCGATTAATTGCTGTTACAAGAAATAATAAGCATACAGAAGAGTTACTGCGCCTTGGTGCCGAGTATGTAATTGATACTTCCACCGCCCCGCTTTATGAAACCGTTATGGAATTAACAAACGGGATTGGTGCAAATGCTGCAATTGATTCTATCGGGGGACCGGATGGAAATGAATTAGCTTTCTCCTTACGTCCAAACGGGCACTTTTTAACGATTGGTCTTCTATCAGGTGTACAAGTTAACTGGGCAGAAATTGTCACGAAAGCAAAAGTGCACGCGAACATATTTCATTTACGACATTGGAATAAAGAAGTGTCACCATATAAATGGCAAGAAACGTTCCGTCATTTAATTCACTTAGTAGAAAATAAGCAATTACGTTTTATGAAAGTACATTCTACATATGACTTAGCAGATGTGAAAACAGCGGTTGATGTTGTGCAGTCTGCTAAAAAAACGAAAGGGAAAGTGTTTTTGACGAGTTATTGAATACAATTGAAGGAGTCTTTTTGATTGGCCTTTTAAATAGACTAGATAGTACGTTTAGAAACTTCTAATTGTAAATATCTAGTATAATTATGTTAAAAGGTGAAAGGAGACTCTAACATGTGGTTACTTACGGCAATTTGGCCTATTATACTAGTCGGGGGAATTGTAGTATTTGTAATAAAAAGATTGGAACATAAATATAAGCACGGCAAATTGGGTAAGAAAAAATCAAAAGAGGCTCAACTGTTATTAGACAGTTTAATACCTATAGGAATGCTTGTTGGCTGTATAATCGGTTTGATTTTCGGCATGTTTTTCCCGGATTTCTCACTATTTTCCATTAGTTTAGGATCCGGAATCGGCTATTTATTTGGTTTTTTTGCCTATGAATTTTATAGCAAGACAGGAAACAACTTCTCATAATCCAAAAAGAATAAGCAGAACAGTACATAGTAGTCATATACAATATGTACTGTTCTTTATTTTTGTATCAACACTATCACCTTACCTTTCGCCTACTATACACCTTTTTTATTGATTTTCCTCTCCTTCCCCTTTTGCATATCCGCTTTTTTATTTTCATTAGATCGATATCCAAAGTAAAGTAACGCACATGTAATAACGGAACCTACAATGTATCCTAAAAAGCACCCTAACCAAAACATATTGTAACCGCCTCCAATTCTTTATAAATTTTATGTAATATAACTCTTTACATGCTCCATCGTTTATTTCTATCAACTATACACTCTCTAAAATTATTCATACCACTCATTCTCTCCGTACATCAAATAGCAATTTTATTATTTGTCATAAAGTTAACATCTTCGTTAAATATATTTTTCCATATTATTACTTTCATCTTTGGAAATAATATACTACATTTGAAATAAGCGAGTTAGTACGTCGGCCCTTCTCTATTTTAACTTTAGTCATGAACAAAAGAAAAATAAAAAAACCCCCTCAAAGCATAAACTTCAAGGGGTGAGCCTGTTTTTTATTTACTTATATACGTACAGCTGTACCACTTACAGCAACCATTAACATTCCATCACGAACAACTTCATAATCTACGTCAACGCCAACGATAGCGTTCGCACCTTTTTGTTTTGCAAGTTCTTTCATTTCATCCATTGCGATATCACGAGCTTCTTTTAGCTTACTTTCGTAAGAACCAGCACGACCACCGACAACATCACGAACAGAAGCGAATAAATCGCGGACAATATTTGCACCCATAATAGCTTCACCATTTACAATATCGATATACTCAATAATTTCTTTACCTTGAATTCCAGACGTTGTTGTTACAATCATGACTGACACTCTCCTAATAAGTTGTAGTTTGAATAAGCTTTCTTATGTCTTTATTATGACATGGAACAAGCAACGAATCTATTGAATTACCTTACAGGAATGTGACAGTTTTGTAAGAATAAAATGCCTATTATGTTTAATAAAGTGCTTTAACATTAGGATATATAAACGATTCCCTATTTTCTTTCCAGTCGCGTTCTACTTCTTTAAAAGTTGGTCGTCCTAATTCTTCATTGTTTTCATGTTTACGAAACCATTTCTTCACATACTGATCTCCATTTTTATTTTGAACTGTACAAAGGAAACTATTACTACTATCTTTTAATATTTTTACAATCACGAATAGACACCTCTTTCCTTTTAAAATAACGTAATAGAACTTGATCTTTTACTATAAGCCCTTCCTCTCTTATAGTCATACGACTCCTCGGTCGCGCCAAAGTTGTAAGACCAAAAAACGATATTTACTTTGTTTACATTTTATTTAAAGAAATCAGAGTTATAAGCATGATGCTTATCAAATATTTTATAGATTTCTAACTTATCATCTAATTTTGCATCTACTAAAATTAATATATTTCCATCGTAAATATATTCTTCATACTTTTTAGCATGTTCTTCAGGGATTCCTAAGCCGATAAATGCCCCTATTAAACTTCCAGCTCCTCCGCCAATACCGGCCCCTCCAATAGCTGCTGCGATAGGTCCTGCTGCTACAATTGGGCCCAGTCCAGATACGGCAAGTACACCAAGACCTGTTAATAAACCACCGAGTCCACCTGCTACTCCTCCTGCTACAAGCCCTGTTGCTGAAAAGATATCCGCTTTATGCGCAGTTTCATGATTCACTTTTTCACCTGATTTTTCTTCCAGATGTTCAATTTCCTTTTGATCTTTCGCAATAGCTGAAATGTTATCTGCCGGGTATCCTTTTTCCTTTAATTCATTAATAACGAGTGCCGCATCATCAATTTTTTGAAAAACACCTACTATTTTTCTATCCATATTCATAACTATTAACCTCCTAAAGTTTTATATAATGCTTCTTTATTACTCTTCGTTTTTATATACACTAATTTTTTTATTCACATAACCATTTACGAAAAACGCTAACAATAAAAGAATTACAAGAGAACTACTTAACAAGTAAATGAAATCAAATGTAATATCCGTTATCATTTTATCCATATGTAACAGTCTCCTTTTTATTTAAAGTAAAAGTATAAAACCTTACAATTCATCTTCGGTCAATCTCTTTGTAGTATATGTATACCCTCCGTAACTCTTTCTAAACGTAAAAAACTATAATTATATTTTTTCTTATTTATATGTTTAACATTTTTTAAAACGGGTATGTTTATATTGTTATGCTTATTATATGGAAAGGAATATTACGATGAATGCCATTCACTCTACTACTATTCTTTATAATGAAACACCTACAATAACGCAGATTCATCATTTTTATGCTGTAATGACAACATTTCAAACGAATGTATTTATAAGTAAACATGGAACACTTACTTCTATTAAAAACTTAAGCACATTAGTATCCTTTTTCCTTACTGTCAAAAAGAAAGAACTTGTATTATTTATCTTTGAAGGAATAGATGCAAAAAAAGCTTTAAGAACACTCTTTCCTTCTTAAAAGTTTTGTTATCCCCCTATTCCCTCAATCGTTACTTTTCATATATCGTTTTATACTTCAAAATGATTTCCTCTATTCCAAACGAGCCCCCTAATACAATAGGGGGATTTCTAGTTTGGCCCTATGAAAACTGATATAATATATATTACGTTTTTCATTCTTTAAAATAGAAAACTTTTAATAACCTTGAAGGTAGGAATTTTTAATGAAATCGGAAGCAAAATTTAGTATTCGCTACAAAATTATGGCTGGTTATTTAGTTATCATTTTGTTTTTACTTATTTCTTTCATTATGCTAAACAATGAGATTTCTAATTTACAAAAATCTCGTAATTTTATTATTGATCACGATTTTAAAGTTCTTAATTTAACGAATCAAGTGGAAAAAGAATTGCTAACAATTGAAAATAAAGCGAAAAGCTTTATCACTTCTAATGATGCAAATTATGTTCAATCCCTTAACGCTACGGAAAAGGATTACGAAAAACATTATCATGATCTTTTTGCTCTATTAGAGGATAACCCCTCTCAGCAAGAAAAATTAAGACAGATTAACGAAAACATTACTAGTTGGATAAATAAAGAGATTCACCCACTAATTACAAGCAATACTAGTAATAACATACAAGCAATCGACACAACTCAAATTCAGTCATTACAGTCGCAGCTAACTGACTTCCGTAGTGTAGAGGAGCAATTAACGAAAAAAAGAGCTGCACAATTAGATACTGAAAATAATAAATTAGAGATTTGGTTATACAGTTTATTGTTCTTACTTTCTTGTATTTCTATTATCGTTTCACTCTATATTTCGAATTCCATTACAAAAACGATTAAACATGTAATTCAAGCTATTAAATCCATTTCTTCTAAAGAAAAAATTACGGAAAGAATTCATGTAAACACCCATGACGAAATAAAAGATCTTGCTCATACAACGAACCACCTACTAGACGAAATATCGAAAAGAGAGTGGTTGCAAACTGAGCTTGCAGAATTAATTTTAATGTATCAAGGTGTATCTTCTATTGAAATGTTAGGTAACAAAATTTTGAGTGGAATTATACAAAAAACGCAAACTTCTTGCGGTGCATTTTATGTACGTGAAGAAGTTGAAGAAGCTGTCTACTATGTGAAAAAAGCTTCTTTCGCCGATCAAGGTGTTGATATTGGAAAACAATCCATTAAAATGGGTGAAGGTTTCATTGGACAGTCTGCTTTAGAAAAGAAAAGTTTTATTATTAGGGACATACCCAAAGAGTTTCGTTACGTTACTACTGGATTATTAGAAATACGTCCTAAAAATATACTAGTCATCCCTGTCTTATTTGAAGATGAAGTAATTGCAGTAATGGAGTTAGTAAGTGTAACTGAGATCTCAGACTTACATCAAGATTTCATTCAACAAACTGTTGATAATCTAGGTTTAACAATCCATAGTATTATGGGACGTATGCGAATTCAAACTCTTTTACATGAATCACAAGCAATGACGGAAGAGTTGCAAGTTCAATCAGAAGAATTGCAAACACAAGCGGAAGAACTCCAAATGCAGGCCGAAGAATTACGAACAACGAATGAACAATTAGAAACTAGAACTGAAGAAGCTGAACAAAAGACAGCTGACTTACAAATCACTAAATTAGAATTAGAAGAAAAAGCAAGCGAGTTGTTACGTAGCTCAAAATACAAATCAGAATTCCTAGCAAATATGTCACATGAATTACGCACACCGTTAAATAGTATTTTACTATTATCTGAAATGTTAAGAGAAAATCATGATAATCATTTATCCGATGATGAAATTGAATTAGCAACCGTTATTCATTCATCAGGAAAAGATTTGCTTACTTTAATTAATGACATACTTGATTTATCTAAAGTAGAAGCTGGAAAACTAGACGTCATTTTCGAAGCAACGAACATAAGTGATATGGCAGCAAGTATGCAGCAAAACTTCTTACATATCGCTGCACAAAAAAATGTAGAATTTACTGTTGAAGACAGTGACACCATTCCTGATCTGTTTTATACAGATGCAAAACGGATTGAACAAATTATTAAAAATTTATTATCCAATGCATTTAAATTCACGGAAACAGGATCCGTTTCTTTACATTTCGATTCAATAGAAACAACTAATTTAAGTCATGATATGCAGTCTATCAGTAATGATTGGATGACAATTTCGGTAAAAGATACTGGTATTGGTATCGCTAAAGAGCAGCATCAACTTATTTTCGAAGCCTTTCAACAGGCAGATGGTGCAACAATTCGAAAGTATGGTGGTACAGGCTTAGGTTTATCTATTTGTAAAGAGTTTGCTAGATTGTTAGGTGGTTGGATTACGTTAGATAGTCATGTAGGAGAAGGCAGTACTTTTACAGTATATATTCCTAACCTTCCAAATGGATTACATGATATACAGTTATCCAATTTAGAAGTCGCAGCAACGGTAGATGAAGTTATTCCTGCTGAAGTTGTTGAGGAGACTATCGTGATTCCAGAAACTAATAACGTCTTCCAAGAGAAAACCATTTTAATTGTCGATGATGATCATCGAAATATATTTGCATTACAAAATGCATTAAAAAAACAACATGCCAATATCATTACTGCACAAAACGGCCTAGAGTGTTTAGAAATACTAAAAAACAATACAAATATCGACCTTATTTTAATGGATATTATGATGCCAAATATGGACGGTTATGAAACGATGGAACATATCCGAATGAATTTAGGGTTACATGAAATACCTATTATCGCATTAACTGCTAAAGCAATGCCAAATGATAAGGAAAAATGTTTATCTGCTGGCGCTTCAGATTATATAAGTAAACCATTAAATTTACATCAACTCTATTCGGTAATGAGTGTATGGTTAATAAAATAAGTGAGGTTTTGTTTCAGTGGAAAATAAGTATTATAATTTTGATCCATCAGTAGATACGGATAAGCGCACGAACTTAGAAATTGACTTACTATTAGAAGCGGTATTTAAACTATCAGGATTTGATTTTCGCCAATATGCTCGCACATCTATTTATAGACGGATTTGTAATCGAATGCAGCTCTCTCATATCCCTACCATTTCAAAATTAATTGAAAAAGTAATTCATGAGGAAGGGGTTTTAGAACAGTTATTAAATGATTTCTCGATCAATGTAACTGAGATGTTCCGCAACCCTATCTTTTTTAAGGCGCTAAGAGAGCATGTTATTCCTGAATTAAGAAAGCATCCTGAAATTAGAATTTGGCATGCTGGATGTGCAACTGGGGAAGAAGTATTATCAATGTCCATCTTACTTCACGAAGAAGGATTAAGTGAAAAAGCTGTTATTTACGCAACAGATATGAATACAAATGTATTAGAAAAAGCAAAACAAGGTATTCTTCCATTAAATAAAATGCAAACTTATACGAAAAACTATTTACAAGCTGGCGGTACACAAGCATTTTCTAACTATTATTCAACGGATAGTCGCTTTGCTTATTTTAATCCGTCACTGTTACAAAACATTATTTTTGCACAGCATAATTTAGTAACTGATCAATCTTTTAACGAATTTCACATTATACTTTGCCGTAACGTTTTAATTTACTTTACGAGTAAACTTCAAAACCAAGTACAGCAACTCTTTTATGAAAGTTTAAGTCACAATGGATTCCTATGTTTAGGAAATAAAGAAACTCTTCGTTTTTCAAATATAATGCCGCATTATATCCAATTTAATCCGAACGAACAAATCTATCAAAAAATACAATAAAAGCGTATGAAATCCTCTGTTTGGATTTCATACGCTTTTTATTTCGCATTCGTTTGTATCATAATGAGACACATATCATCTGATTGCGCTTTCTTCTGTTCTTCCTTGTAAAACCCTTCTATCTCTTCTTCTAACTCTCCCCATTTTCTTTCTGTAAAAGTACGTAATTTCTCTTCAGCCTCAAATTCATCATTTGCAATTGCTTCAAGAACACCATCTGTAAACAATACGATTTGGGCGTTCTTCTCAAAAGGTATAACGGTCTTTTTAACTTTTATTTCATCAAAAAATCCTACCGCACAACTCCCGCGATTTAGTTCCACTACATTCGTTTCATCAACTAAAACGTATCCAGAAGGATGTCCTGCATTTACATATTCAATCGTTCTATCTTCTGTATTAACAACTAAGTATATCGCTGTAAAATAATATGGAATATTGTCATTCTCATTATGTAAAAGAGTCATATATTTATTTAAGTCTTTCATAACGAGTTCTGGATCGATTAAACATTTAATCGTTTCACGTAATACAGACGAAATAAACATGCAAACTAATGAAGCAGATACACCATGTCCCATCACATCTAGTAATATAATACCGTAGCGGTTTTCATCGATTTTATACCAATAATACATATCTCCTGCTAGTTTGAATGAAGGTAAGTAACTTGCTTCAATTTTTATATGTTCTTCTCTTAATGGGCAACTTAATAAGTTTCTTTGTACTTGTGTAGCTAAATCTAGTTCGTTCCGAAGATTTTCTTCCTGTTCTTTATGCCAATTTAATTCCGATTTCAAGCGTAATGCTACACGCATACGCGCTAACAATTCAACTTTATTTATAGGTTTCGTAATATAATCCATTGCCCCTATATCAAGCGCTTCGGCCAATTTATTCGCATCTTCTAAAGCTGTTACAAAAATAATAGGAATATCTTTAAACTTCTCTTCTTTTTGTAATCGCCTACAAACTTCAAGTCCATCAATTTCAGGCATCATAATATCTAATAGGATTAAATCTATTTCATTATGCCTGGAAGAATCTTTTCCAAACTGTATGTATTCGAAAAGCTCTTGTGCAGAATGCAGCGATACAAGATCCTGATATCCGGCTTGTTTCAAAATTTTTTCAATTACAAAGATGTTCACCGGATTATCATCTACAATTAAAATGGACACAAGTTATTTCCCCTTTTCTTATTTAAAATGTAAATCGATTATCATTTTCTATTTTTCTAGTATTACATACTCAGTTATAAAATGAAAATTTCCTACTCAAACACATTTATACAGCAAAAGAACAAACCCCCAGAGATGAGAGTTTGTTCTTTCACTCTATAAATTATTTCCACTTTTAATTTAGCACCATTGCTTTGTCATTTAAAAGACGATCCAATTCTTCCATATGATTTGTTTCATCTGCAATCATATCTTCTAACTTTACAACTAACTCTGTCATATTTAATTTTGCTGCCTGTTCTTTTCGCTTTTCATAACGCTTAATTGTTTCATATTCTGACTTCCTAGCTTCTTCTAACATTTCTCTCACATCTTCTACTTGTTTCACTCGTAAAGGGATTGTAGTAGGTGTACCACCTAACGTCTTAATTTTCTCCGCTAAATATAGGGCATGTCCTTGTTCATCACTAATTTCAGATTCAAAGAAAGGTTTTAACACTTGTCTATATATACCAGAAACTGTAGCTGCATTATGGTTATACATAATAATTGCTGCGTATTCTCCTGCTAAATCTTCATTCAATCCTTCGATTAGTTCTTTCACATCGTGTGACATTTACTATCTCCTCCTATACTTAATAACTACCCCTTTTCTCATGTTTTAAACATAATTCTTTAAAATTTTTATGTATCTAAAAATGCTGCCTGCTTCAATTTACTTATCGCTTGTCTTTTAATACGAGAAACGTGCATTTGTGAAATACCTAACCGTTCCCCTGTATCCTTTTGATTTAAATTTTCTCCAAATATATAATGAATAACACTCTTTTCCGTATCATTTAATACGTTAAAAATATCCTTTAAAACGAGACGCCTTTCTGTCTCTTCATATCCTTGCTCTACTTCACCTACAGATTCAATTCTCGCTACCGAACTTCCATCAGATGAATTTTCGACTACATCATCTAAGGAAGATACTCGATAATTATTTTTCGCATCCATAATTTCTAGCACTTCCTCTTCGGATAGTCCTAAATGATCCGCAATCTCTATAATCTTCGGTGAACGTTGCAGGTGATCTGTTAACTCCTCTATCGCAAGTTTAATTTTCCCGCCTAAATCTTTAATTCGCCTTGGAACGTGAATGCCCCAAGTTTTATCACGTAAAAACTTCTTTATTTCCCCTACTATCGTTGGTATTGCAAACGGCTCAAAAGCATTCCCTATCGAATAATCATACCTTCTTATTGCTCCTAAGAGCCCTAACATGCCTACTTGTATAATATCCTCGTGCATCGGCCCACCTTTTGAATAACGATATGAAATGGAATATACGAGATTTTTATAGTGCTCAACTAACCTTTCCTGTGCTTCATCACATTGGTTTTGTTGAAATTCTGCAATGAGTTTAATAACATCTTCTTTAGAAAGAGTTGTAGGTTGAGATTGGATTTCCATCATTCTCCACCTGCTCTCTTTGTATATATTTTGTCATTAAAACTGTCATGCCCTCATCATGCATAATTTGTATATCATCCATTAACGTATTGATTAAATATAAACCTAAACCATTTTCCGGCAAATGTTCTACCGGCTTATTAATATCATACGGACCAACTTTCCTTTTTAAGTTATTAAAATCAAAGCTAACCCCATTATCCGCAACCATAATTTCTAATCGATCTTCATATAGCCCAAAGACAATTGCAATTTCTCCAACGTCTTCTTTATATGCATGTTGTACAATATTTGTACATGCTTCACTAATAGCAATTTTCATATCTTCTATATCGTCATAAGCAAAGCCCATTCGATTCGCAACACCAGCCATTGTTAAACGAATAATAGCCACATATTCTGCCTTTGCAGGAATTTTCATTTCTATCTTTTCAAATCTCTCCATCATCCCTAGTCACCTTCTTTCTACTTTTTCAAAATCGGAATTCAAATTTAATATTTCTGTTAACCCTGTAATATCAAATAATCTTTTTAACCTTTTAGATACACCAATAAACTCTAGTTTTCCATCATTTTTCTTAACTGCTTTTAATAGCGCTATAAAAACACCTAAGCCTGTACTATCCATATAATCTACCTTATGAAAATCTACTACAATATGAACCTCTTTCTCTCTTGCAATAGGCATGATCTTATTTTTCAAATCTGATGCCGTATATGCATCAATTTCACCATTAAGTTGTACCGTATACCCTAAATCATTTCGCAAAATATGTATTGCCAAATTCATTATTTCCGCCCCCTTATCTCAAACTTTTACTATTTAATTACCCATAAAAATTGGTTTTAAACATATTTTTTTATTTTTATTATAAATAAATTTTCTACACCTTTCTCGGCTTAACTCTTAAAAAATACTACTAAATGTTTAAACCTTGTAAATTTGTGTATGTATAATGTATAAACATTATTTTTAGGGGGATCTATCTATGGAAGAGCACAACTTTAAAAAGGGAGATTTTGTTCAATTTTCTTATCGACACGATCATGCTACAAAATTAGTTGGTTCCATTATTAACATACTAACGAATACAATTGTAGTTGATATAGGTAATAACGAGGACTTATCTCATATAGAGCCACGGCAGGTCGTAAGAATAAATAATTGTGAAAAAGTAACGGTGGTTTAATACATAATAGAAAGTGTAATTTCAATGAACGGGGGACCTTCATCCCCCGTTCATTCCTATGCAGATTACATTAAAAAAGCATCCAATTAAACTAATTTGGATGCTTTTTTATGTATTTTTATCAGTTCATTCACTTTATAACTATATATAATAAACTTAAGATTACTATTCATTATCATACTTAAGCTTTCCGTAGCATTCTAGAGAAGAATGTAACGATTAAAATAAAGACAATTGCACCTAATAACGCTGGAAGAACGAAAATACCTCCCCATTCAGGACCCCAATGACCAAATAATGCACTACCTACCCAAGATCCGATTAATCCAGCAATCACATTACCAACTATACCTAAAGGAAAGTCTTTTCCCGTAATCATTCCAGCTAACGCCCCAATAAGTCCACCTACAATACACGTAATAATAAGTCCCACAATTAACCCTCCTATATTGTTTTTATATTGTGTTTATCAAGCTTTGGTATGTAACCAAAGCTTGATAAACATGTATTATTCTTTATGATCCAACCCATCACTTATCTTTTGTTTCACTTTTCCGACTTTTTCTTTTATCGTTCCCTTCGTCTTCTCCCACTTCCCTTCATTTTTCAACTCTCTATCTTCTGTAATTTCACCAATTCCTTCTTTTACTTGCCCCTTTTTCTTTTCAACTTTACCCGTAATTTGTTCTTTTAGCCCGCTCTCACTCATATTTTCCATCTCCTTTTCGTAATAGATTTATAGATATAAAGGATACAAATTTAAATAGAATACGTGCATCTTCTTTCTTGTAACCATTCACCAACTCTTTCTAAATCTTTAACGAATAACAAGATCTTCCCTTCATCTAGCTTTTCTTCGTAAAAGTTTGCTTCTTCCTCATTAAGCCCTAACTCCTGCATCTTATTTCTTAACTGATCTCCCGTTTTTTGAAAGACATTAATAATGCTTGTCCCAAGCCCCTCCTCTTTTATACCAATTGTATTTACGTCTGCATTGTCTGCGATTCTATCTGTCCTTTCTTTCTCGTGTGTTAATACGTAAATATCTTTTTGGTCTATTCCTTTCTTCACTAGATCATTCGCCGCATTCATGACCTCTTTCTCCGTAATAAATTCATATACAAAAGGTTTACTATACTTCGTTTCCATCTTTAACTTCCTCCTTTAAAATGAATTATTTGTTATATTATATGTAGTACACCCATTTTCGAAATGTTAAACATAAAATTTGAAAAAAAATGAGAAGGAGAGTACATATGCACTTTCGTCTAGAGTTATTTGTAGAAGATTTGCAAAGGTCTATTCGTTTTTATGAGGAAATCCTTACCCTTGTATTCTCAAAAAAGAATACAACTGGTGCAATGATTAAACTAGGGGATTTTTCTTTATTATTGACCCCTGATTATATTCTTAATGAAAATCATTATTTAAAAACAGATGGACTTAATCCAAAAGGTAAAGGTGTTGAGATTATCATAGTTTTTGATCATATCGAACAAATATACCAACATGTATTAGAAAAAAATTATCCAGTGGAATCTAACCTTAAAATGCAATCTTGGGGAATGAAGGATTTTCGTATCGTAGACCCTGATGGTTATTATTTACGATTAACCTCCTCTTGAATTTTCTCTATCCCAAAACTAGTAGAATAAATCCCCTTACAATAACTACCTAAATTAACAGAAAATTGTTATAATTAAAATTAAGGAGGGATACTATGAAAAAAATCATATCTATATGCGCTCTAACCGCTCTATCTTTCACTTTAATAGGATGTACAAGCACCTCGGCTACAGATAAAGCTTCACAAGCTAAGCAAGAACATACACAAACTACCTTTCAATTAAAATCCGCAAATATTACAGACATTGAAATACTTAGCACAATAAATAACAACGTTTCAAAATCTCAAACAGACAACGAAGAAATGATACAATCTATCGTTTCAGCAGTTCAAAATGGAACACCTAAAACAATCACTTTAGATCAAAAAAAGAGAGAATCTGCACATTCTACTATTACCGTTACATATAAAGATGACGCAAAAGAAGAATTTCTTGTATGGGTTGATAATAAGGAGAAAATTACGATTGCTAAAGATGAGGAGAAGGATAAGGTTGAAGGTGTGACAGTGAATATTAAAGATGTGAAAATGATGAAGGATTTCTTTTAAAATTTTAATATAATTGATGTTAAAAAAGAGTAGGATGTAATCCTACTCTTTTTTAATCTTGTCCAATAAATAAACTTTTATAAAAGCTATTTAAGATCTAATTTTGCTAAATCATGTTGTAAAACATTATTTCCTTCTTGTGGGTTAAATACTATTGCACTAAGACCAAAAACATTCGTAACAACATCTCTATCTTTCGAACGAATGATTCTTACTTCATAAGCAAAAACTCCTGGAGGAAGAGCTGCTGAACGAAAAGTAACACGTCGATTAGGTGCCAATGTTTGTGTTGAAGGGTCTACTAATGGTAACAATACCGGAGAACCTGATGACCAATCAAACATTTCAACAGTTACTGTATAAGTATTATCTGGATCAACATTCATAGCTTCCACAGTAAGAAATAAAGTAGCGGAATGTCTACGTAATACACCCGTTGACAAAGTTTCATTGTGATGTTTATGACATCTTCCAGGAGGATGACCATAGCCATAACTCATATCAATTCCCCCCTTTCATTTACAATTAAGGACAAGTATTCCTTATAATATATAATGCTAGTATTATTTTAATGAAAGGTATAAAAGCGGATTTCTATCTGTATTTTTGGATATTTTATTTTCCACTTATCCCCTCTTAATGAATAATATAGATTCTCCTATTTTGCCCTTGAACTCTTTCTAAGAATAAATAAATCTATTTTGAAAAGGACCTGCTCCATTCATTCGTAAAAGCATAAAGTAAATGGAATCCGTTAAAACACATGAGTGAACCTTTGTTTTTCTCCTCCTATTAAAAGGAGGAACTGTTATGGGCTTTGGTGGTAGTTGTGGCGGCTGTGGCTTCGCCGGAGGATTTGCTTTATTAGTTGTATTGTTTATTTTATTAATCATCGTTGGAGCTGCTTGCTTCTGCTAAAAAACTATTGAAAAGACACTCATGTGAGTGTCTTTTCTTCATATGTAAAAAAAGCCCACCTATTTCCGTAGGCAGGCCTTATCTTTATTACACAATAAGAAAGTATACTCTCTTTTCCCTTGAATTTTTATGTAATTATACATATTCATGAAAATAGAAGAAGTAAAATTGTTATTACAATATATTTTCCACTTTCAACTTAGTTATCAATGGATAAACTTTATTTATATATTCATGGGAATCATCCATTGAAAATGTATCTTCTTTAAGTCAAAACTGTCATTTTAAAAAAGAAAAAGACACCCTAAGGTGCCTTCCTCCGACTTGAACCATCTTAATTTTAATAATATGTATTGGACTCCCATCCAACTATTATTTTACCATGTTAAGTTGTTTTTGTTTATTGAGAAATACAATAGTTTATGTATGCCGGTCTTCTGTATTAGATATTTTGGTAATCCATGCAGCGATTAATAAGAGAACAAGCTATTAATTAAAGGTAAAACCACATGCTAAGTCGGTGTAACATACCAATAAAATTTATACTGTATATCTTATATATGACGTAGGAACCAGAAGAAAAAGGAATTAGCACGTAATTATCGTGAAGAATTAGCCATAGTGATAGTTCTAGTGAGGTTTTTACTAAATTAAGTTACGTACTTTTTCAAATTATATATACAATGAAATTAACCCGGATATAACAATCAATGGAAGGATTACTGCAAGTTTATTTTTTAGAGGGACACGTTTGTCTGGAACACCGGGGTGGATAACAAAAGCGAGTAAAACAATTGCTCCAATAATACCTAAAAGTGTATGAATGATGATCATCCTCCTAAGGAATATTATTATTAATTTTATCACACTCAAACAAAAAAGGATATAAATAACAATTAACCCTAAACAAACCATTTTTAATTCCAATTATATAGCGTCACCAAACATAAAGTGAAACTATAATCAGCGGTAAGCCCCCTTCCCCATTGATTATTAATTGAACCTATCGAGCATTTACGGGCAAATGAGGGATAACAGTAGAAATAATATAATTAAAAGAGGAGTGAAATTTCACTCCTCTTTTTTACTTGTGGATTTTAACACTCATTAGATCGCTACTAGAATTTTGCTTCTCTAAGCTTATCTCTATTTTAAGATTGTTTTTATTTATATCAAAATTACCTGTGCGTGTATTAGAAGCCACTATATTATCAATCTCTGTACTCAAATCTAAGTTTGGATTTATCATATTGATCCATTTTTTCCCTAACTCTACTAACGCCTTCTTACCTTGACCTCTATCAATTACAAAATTAACGGTAAAGTTACTTTCATTATCGCCTTCTACAGTGAAATTCCCATTAAATTCTGGAATCCCTTCTAATACCGGAGAGAATAACACGACCTCTGAACGTGGACCGCCTATCCCTATATATTTTAGCTCCGCATTATATTTTGCATTAATTTCAGTAACAAGATTTTGCGCTTCCTTAGAGATAGATTTTTTTAATACAGATGATCCATTCATCCAATAATCTTTGTCATAATAAATATCATCGTCTGCTAAATCTTGCGGAATAACAGTAGGCTTTGACTCAGGCTCTTTTTCTGGTTTTTCGGATTTAATAATAGCATTGTATAAGAATAGTGCATACTGCTCACGAGTCACGAGACTTTGTGGTTCAAACTTATTATCACCTGTGCCCGTCGTAATTTTATTTTCTTGTAATGCACTGATAGCATTTGTTGCCCAGTAATTTTTATCTACATCTTTGAAAGTAGTAGTAGATGTTGCTTTGAAGTTAAAAGCCTTTGTTAATACAACAGCTAATTGTTCACGCGTTAAAACGTTATCTGGACCAAATTTCCCATTACCAAATCCGTTCATAATACCAGCTTTATTAAGAGCTAAAATTTCTTTTTTAAACATATGCTCTTCTATATCTGTGAAAGGGTTTTGTGTATTAAGTTCATCTACTGGCTTCAAGTAGGCATATATTAGTCTAGCTACTTGTCCTCGTGTAATATTATCACCAAAACCAAACATTCCGTTTCCATAACCAGCCACAATATTTTTCTCTTTTAAATCCATAATTGCTTGATAAGACCAGTGATTTTCAGGAACATCTTTAAATCCTAGTGTATTTTCTGCTTGCACATTTGTTAGAGGTGTTAGTGTTGTTGATGCAATAACTGCCCCTGCTAAAATTAATTGTTTAAAATTCATAATTGAATCCCCTTATTCTTAAAATAATATATTAAAAAAATACCGTACACATTTTTTAATATTAACATATAAAAATGTTTTTTGTAGGTTAATTATGGAATATTTAAAGAAGGTTATTCCAGCATATAATGTTTATACAACTAAATTAAAATCGTACTAACTTGCTTCCAATACGCACTCATTTCCTTTATCCATTTAAAAAAATACAGTTTATAAATGCAAAAAATCCCCTCAAAGCATCAGCTTTAAGGGGACCCATCCTATCATCTTCTCTCTTCATATAATCGATTTGCTTTATACGAACAAACTAAATACATAACAATTGCAGCAGGGATAAACAACCATGCAAAGCCTCTCATCAATGCAAGTGGTGTTTCAAATAAGAATGCCCATAGAAATGATACACCTTGCTTATCCCATAGTCCTGGCGTAAAATATAGTTCTTTCGGATTTGCAAGTGCTCCTAAACGAATCGTGTCATTAAACATAAATAGAATTAATATCGGAATAGAACATATCGCTAATTCTAAAAATGTTTTAGATAGACGTTTATATTTCCCTGCTCGTGACATTTGATCTGAAAAAATGTCATCTTCATTTTCCTCATTTACCTTTTTAAAATAGTGCGTACCTGACCACCAATTACCAGCTATATGCTCCCAGCCACTATCTTCAAATAATGTACAGTAATTCATAAATTCACTTTTTCTACTAAATACTCTATGGTCTATTCTAATCGTCGCATCTTCTGGTTCTGTATATCTAAATGTATAACCAAATGTATTGCTTTCTAATTGATAGCCTTTCCAAGCCATCTCTTCTAACCATTTTTCCTCTTTTTCAAAGTCTAAAAAGAATTTCAATCTCCACATCATCGTTTCCCCCTAACTATACATGTAATAAACTTTTTGTAACGGCAATAATGTGCTGCATTCTCATAAAGTCTAAATGCAATACTTCTTTCCCGCGTTCCGTAATGACATACACTTTTCTTCGTTTATCTTCACTTTTTACCGATTCTATTAACCCTTGTTTTAATAAATTTTCAACCGCCCCATACAATGTACCCGCTGCGATTTTTACTTGATGATTACTCAGTTCCTCCACCTTTTGCATAATTAAATAACCATGTGCTGGCTCTAATAAAGCTAAAAGAACGTAATACGTTGTTTCCGTTAATGGTAAATTCTTATCTCTATTCATAAAGACCTCCAATGTAACGATAAATATATAGCTAAACTATATAGTCAAACTGTATAGTTTGATTTTATACAGTTCGACTGTATATGTCAAATTAAGTTATAAAAAATAACCTAGATCCCATAGGATCTAGGTTATTTTTTACATAAACGTAATCGTCACTAAAGAATACCCTTCTTTCGCATTATACGGCTCCGCTTTATAAGAAACACGGCTCGCCCCTTGCGGATAACCGATTTCCCCAATTGCTTTTTTCACATCTTGCAATGCGCCATCCATTGATTGTTTATAAAGGATTTCGATCTTTGGTGACTTTTCGTTATAACGTTGATGCATTTTATTTTTTAATTCATTATAGTTATTTGCGATGTATTCATTTCCTAAATAATTTAACTTTGTATCTTTTAATATTTGCTGATAGGCAGGGATTTTCGTACCACCTGCAGCAATTTTATTTGTTAATGTACTATAATAATTTGTTGTAGCTTGCGGATATTCCCCTCGGTTCCACTCATGATTTCTTGCGATTTGCTCATCTGATAAGTTGAAATAAGAATATGTTACGCGGCCTTGTTCATCTGGCACTGGATCATCAAATGTTGTATCAAGGTGATACCATTTGTTTTCGATTTTCACTAGATTCCAAGCATGAGGTTGTCCATCACCAGTTCCCGTTACGAAATGATTTTCAATTCCAGCTTCTTTTAATAATTGGTAAGTTAATAGTGCGTAACCTTGGCAAACCGCAGAACGATTTACGAGTGCTTCATATGCTGTGTAAGCTTTATAAGACGTATCATAAGAAACATGTTTTACGACATAATCATGAATCGCTTTCACTTTTTCGTGATCATCCATCCCAACTTGTATAATAGAAGAAACAATTGCTTTTGCTTGCTTCATTACATATTCTGTTTGTTCTTTCGTTTCACGATATGTAATTTTCAGCGTAAACGTATAATTTCCAGGTGATCCAGAAAGTCCATATGAAACATTCGATCTATTATTATTTGTATACTCATTTTTACTTGCCACTTCTTTATAGGCGTTAAAAAGTGTATTCATCACTTCTTTTGTATTACTATTTGTCGTTTTATATGGAAGTGTAATATTCGTTTCGTACGCATTAATACGCTTTTGCACTTCATCTTTAAATGCTGCTAATAGTGCTGCATCCCCTGTATCTTGCACCGCAACCGCAGGCTTTTTATACTGCAAAGCATTATATAAAAACTGTGCATATTGTTCACGCGTTACCGTTTTAGAAGGTTCAAATTTCCCGTCGCCTGTACCAGATGCAAT
This sequence comes from Bacillus sp. BD59S, assembly GCF_007363175.1. Taxonomy (NCBI): domain Bacteria; kingdom Bacillati; phylum Bacillota; class Bacilli; order Caryophanales; family Bacillaceae; genus Bacillus; species Bacillus sp. BD59S. The sequence goes on along the minus strand of NZ_CP034686.1, from coordinate 926,382 downwards.
CCCGTTTGACTGCACCGCACTAATCGCCCCTTCTGCCCAAAAACCATTCGGAACATCATTAAATGTATGCTTTTGCTTAGCCGAAACTTGAAAAGCATTTTTAATAATTTGCGCCATTTCTGCACGGCTAACAGAATCTTTCGGTCTAAAACCTCCGTTTCCATCCCCGTTAAAAATCCCTAATTTCGTTAACGTTAAAACCTCTTCTGGAAACAATGTGGATCCTGAGCGAATATCTCGATACGGATTGTTTAAAGTGGATCCATCTTGTAATACGTAACAAGCACCGTCATTACTAAACGTACCACCTTGCTTATTCGGTAACAACGCACGATAAATTAAAGCTGCAACTTGCTCTCTCGTCGCAACATCACCGAAACCAAACTTCCCATTTCCATAACCAGAAATAATATTTTTACTCGATAAATCTTTAATCGCTGGATACGACCAATGCGATGTAGGCACATCAGAAAAAATCCCCGCCTCAGCAGCTCTCACATCACTGCCGTTTGTATACAGTAAAGCACCACCAATAAGTGATAATGATGTAATTGATTTTAGTAGTTTTGTGTACATAATTCCTTCTCCCAATATCGTTTCTATTTATGTTATTTTTTGTCGAAAAATCTAAAAAAAATATGACAAAACATATTATACTATTAAAATTTTTTGAAGGATATATTAGGTTTTGAAATATGCAAAAATTCATATTGTTATAGAAGCTCATGGTGATATTATGTTGTTTTACTTGTGGATATATAAATAGTAACTCGTTATAACTCCCTCATGATAATCTCTAATTTAGTATTGAAATTCTCTAAATCTCAATGTATTATATTTTTGTATTTTCTCAGTTTCCCAAGCCAAGAAAACATCATCACTTCTAAAAGGACCCGAACTCCAGGGGGTCCTTTCTTTTATTCCTCATTTTTATAAACGCATTTATCGTTTTATCTAGTACAATACTAAGAGACTCTCGCGTTTGCTTTCGTGCCATATCATCACTTATTTCATTATACAAGCTACAGCCTTTTCTAATTTCTGTGGAGCGATGTATTGCCTTATTAACCCTAAACCAATCGTAGCATTTGTTAAATTATATATTATTATAATCTAATTTATAAAACATGAATTCCTTCGAATAAAACTCAATATTATGTCCATAATGTTGATAGGCTGTATGCCAAAAACCATTTAGTTTTCTCTGTATCTCCTTGTATTGAGCAGTTAGCCTTTGCTAGCTGCTCTTTTATATGTAACCTTGTTAAACAAGCTTTCATATAATGTAGTCATTCCTCTCTTATAAATTAAGCTCGTCACTTGAAATATAAAAATGGAATTATATCCTATAACATTTTTAGGAATCATCCATATTTTATTTCTGAAAAAGTGCTTTGTTTTGCTGAAAGGTGGTTGCGGAAACAACTGCCTTTTTATTTATGAAAAATAAGATTTCTATTAAGATTCATTACAAAGTATGTTATTACTGGTACAATCCGGTATAATAAATACAGATCAAACATTGAAAGGAAATATGACAATGAAAAGATATTTTAACTTCATTTCACTTTTCTTAACTATACTTGTAATAATTAATCTTACAAATATACATACGAAGTACCAATTCTTTATAGGTGCATCTATATCACTATGTTTAACTATTATTTCTACACATGAAATTATAAAATTCCTTGCTACTAGTAGCTTATTAGTTTACGGATTTACCGTTTTTACTTTTTTAAGTATTGCTTGCTAACTTTCAATTCTAATATAGAGGCACATACGACTTTTTTCTTTGTTTATAGAGTTCTTACATAATAGTAAGGACCTTTTTTATTTCAAACACAATTTGTTCATTTTTTTGATACATTTATGAAACATTCATGTGTTATCTTCAGTACGTTCTATTCTTTTTATAATGTCGTGTGAGATATACCAAAACGTGAAACCCTAGACCCCTTAAACCTAGGGCGATTTTATTTAATTACTAGTTTTCATCAACCCGAGAGCTTAGTAATTACCTCTTCAGGCTCAACTCTCTCCCTTTTGAGAATTGAGCCCTTTATTTATAATATTATCCCCATACTTCCTACTTATTTGTACAAAATTCTACTTCAACCTCTCCCAAAAACTTTAATATCACATAAAACTTACGTAAAGATTGCTATAATTCAATTAATCCCTCAATAAACGTTATATAATAAAATTGAAAATATCCAGTTTGCATACAATTGTCTTTCTGTATGACATATAACTCTTTTGCTAAGAGAAATCCTAGCTTTTTTATAGAGAATCAGTTTAAAAATCAAAAATAAAAGAACCTCAATACATGAGGTTCAAAAACTCTACTATTTTAAATTACCTTCGTAAAAAGCAACTCCATTTTGAACATGTTTTAAATGCCATGTAATCGTCCCGCCACAAACATTTTCAGTAAAACTATTAGCATATACTCCATTTGAGTAATAAAGAGTTCTTTTGAATTTACCATTAGAATACTCATAAGGAATTGAGCATGCTGCTTGCTTCGGCGAACTCACAGCCTTTTGCGTATCAGCTGAAGCCGCTCCAATTCCTCCTGTTAATGCAATACCAGTTGCTAATAGCCCTACTACTAATTTCTTGAACATAATAAATCCCCCTTTAATAGTTTTTATAACTTACAACTTAAATGTATCACTTTTGTAATTTATGTAAATATCTTGAATATGTAGAAATATTTATTTAACTTTTGGTAATATTAGGATTTTATTTTATCAAATGAAAAATAGAGGAATTTAGAGAAGTATGTAACAATGCATAATAAATCAACCAGATATTATGATATACTCACAAAGAACTGATACAAAATTTCTTTAGATTGGAAAACTAAAGTCTTATCTACCTAAAAGGAAGGCGCCTAATGGCGTTTTTTCTTTATTTTCAAAAGGACCTGCTCCATTCGTTCTTTAAAACATAAGGTAAAGTGAACCCATTAAAATCCATGGAATGAACCCTAGTTTTCCCCTCTTATCTAAAGGAGGCACAATTGTTATGGGATATGGTGGTAGTTGCGGCGAAGGCTGCGGTTTCGCTGGAGGATTTGCTTTATTAGTTGTATTATTTATTCTATTAATCATTATCGGATGCAGTTGTTTCTGCTAAAAAACTATTAGAAAAGGTACCTACATATAGGTACCTTTTCTTTATGTGCCTTATTCATTATCTAGTTCCAAACTTTTATCACGATTGAATTTGTTTTTTCATTTTTCGTATTCATCATACCTGAAATAAGAATCGATTTCAGACATGTGTTTTTAACGAAAAGAATTGGGGACCATTTTTTCCCACAAAGGAAATACCTTTTTGAAAATCTCTACCATGGAAGGATCAAATTGTGTACCAGATCCTTCTATAATACGTCTATACGCCTCTTCAGGAGATAGAGCCGAACGATACGCTCTTGAAGAAGTCATCGCATCAAAAGCATCTGCTATTGCAACAATTCTTGCGCATAATGGTATTTCATTTCCTTTTAGTTTTTGAGGATAGCCCTTTCCATCCCATCTTTCATGATGAGAAAGAATTATATCTTCACTACCTTTTATTAAAGATATATTTTTGAAGACTTCTAATCCTAATTGTGGGTGTGTCTTAATAATATTATATTCTTCTTCTGTAAGAGAAGATGCTTTCTTTAAAACTTCATCCGGAATACCTATTTTCCCTATATCATGTAATAAACAAATAAAATGAAATTGTTTTAAAGAATTATCATCATATTCATTTGTTTCTTTAGCAAGAATAGTAGCATAATTTGCTACACGTTCACTATGTCCTTTCGTATATTGGTCCTTTAATTCCATTATCCTCATTATCGATAAAGCTGTTTCTTTCATTTGTTTTTCATAGGATGCTTTGATTTTTTGTACTAAAAATTTTAATGAAAGAAATACAAAAAATGACGTAACAAAAATTGTTAGAAACAATAGTATTAATGATATTGGATAGTTAATGTCAAAATAATAAATAGCAATTAAAAATCTACATATCATACAAATAGATACCCATAGCAGATACTGAATACTTAAAAATAAAGGTGCAGAAATTAATAAGAAGCACTCTAAATAAGGGATATGTAAAGAGGCATCAGGATTACGTATAAACATAAGATCATATGCCAAAAGATAAATAATACTTACTCCAAGAAAAATATATTTTGTAAACATTTGTTTATTCATTTTTTGTAAACACTTATTATATAAAATAAATGAAATAAAAATAAATAAAAATACGAGTTCAAATAAAAGTTTCTGTAGTGAAAAGTCCTTTCTAAGAATAAAATGTTGATAAATATTATCAAACAAAAGAATACTACAGGGAACCAATAGAAACATTTTTATCGGTTCTTTCGTTTCAATATTTTTAATCCCTTTAATCATTTTACACACCGCCAAACCTTTTTTAATAAAAAAGAAGTTCATATAGATATTATTAATAATATCTAAGAATAGATAATAGTGCAAAAAACACCCTTTCTCATAACCTATAAATAGGGTACTGCCATGATAGGAATGTATAAAGAGATGGATAGGGTTATAGAAAAAGAAAAAGGCGAATTCCTTTTGAAATTTGGAATTCGCCTTTTTCTTGCTACCGATAATGAGACGTTATATTAACCTCATATGTATAGAATATACAGTAAACTAAAAATGAAAAGTTTACATTTTTTATTGTTTCTTATAAGTGAACTATTTGTATTCCTGTCTATATAATTTAAACGAATAAATAGCTCCAATAAAGAATACAAAAGCTTCAAATAATATAAAGATTTGACGGAAATTCTCGATATCTTTACCAACTAAAGAAATAAATATGCAATTCATTAGAATTTGAGTAGTAAACATACAAGAAATAATTTTAAAATAAATAGCATTTGTTCTTTCATCTGGTTTACCAATTTTTTTGTAAATAATAATAAGTGCAATTACTGAACCTAAAAATAGAAGTGCTGTAAGTCCTACAACAATATTGAAATTGCCTGTACTTTCTAACATCCATTTATTTAATAGATCAATCATTATTATCTTCCTTTCCTACATAAGAGAATATTTCGTTCTTCTTTTTCACTATAATAAAAAAAGAAAAAGGAAAACATCGAACTTTCTTACAAACATTCGTGTATTCTTACAGTTTTGTCATTTTGTAAATGTATTCATCGCCTTTCCTTTCATTATTTTCTTTGGAAAACATAGTGAATTACGAAATAGAGCACTACATGATCAACTTCCAAGAAGTAGTGCACGAAACCTCTTAATTCATGCAATTAGTATGTGGAATACTAATGAGTTATTGATTAAGAAGATAAAGGAATAAGAAATACGATAAAGAATTAGAATAGATAATGTAAAAAATGGAAAGAGGGGAAAAGATGAATCTAAAATTAATAGATGTAACAGAAGAAAATTTCTTTGAAATTATTAATTTAAAATCAGATAAACTTCAAGAAAAACACATTCAAATATATGAAAGATGGGTTGGTTCAAATGCTTTCTTTCTTGCAGCTTGCCAAACGTTTGGGTTTACTCCGAAAGCTATATATGATAATGATGTTTTAATAGGTTTTGCTTCGTATGGGTTTAGAAATGAAACGAAGCAATATGAGTTAATTAGTATGATGCTTGGCCATCAATATCAAGGGATAGGGTATGGGGTTCCTGTTTTAAAAGCAGTAATAGATAGTATGGTTCAGACGTACAAATGCGAAGAAATATTCTTATCGGTTATTCACGATAATGAACGCGCAAAGCGGATTTATGAAAAAGTGGGTTTTAGGCCAACAGGAGAGATTGAAGAAGGACACCATCCAGAATTAGTTTACTGTTTAAAATTAAAAAACTATGTAAATGTATAAAATTATATATACCTATAGTTCTGTATAAATCTTTTCATTTTCTGGTTTTTGCTCCATATTCTTTAACATATGAAGCAAAAAAATCTTGAAACACCCATTGCATCTAAAAATTTACCAAGATGTATATATCTCTTATAACGTAAACGGCAAGTAACTCCAACATATACAATGAAAAATCTCTGTAGGAATTTACATATGTCAAATATAATAGAAAGAATATTCGGTTCATTATCTCGACGCGCTGAATAAGTACATTATTATATGTTAAAAATTTAGCTTAAGGTGGGATTGTATATGACTGAAGATAAAAGACTGAAAAAGCCCGTGGTAAGTTTTATATTACTAACCAACATTATTTTTTGGCCACTTTTTCTGCTTGTAGGAATTACAAAGTTATTACATTTTCCAACTTGGATTTTTGATGTAATGCTCTGCATATCAGCTTGGTCTTCCACTTTTGCTTTTATGTTTCTATTTAAAAGAATTTATTCTGGACAAAGTTTTATTCAATTCGTAAAAGATAGATTTAAAAATAAACTTAACTACTCTATCGTTCTTACTGTCAGTATGATTCAAATAATTATATTTTTGACAATGCTGTTTCTCATTTCGACTAATAGTGAAGCAGACTCTATTTTTAATAGAACTACATGGGGCGTGTTACTTTATTATGTTGTTAAAACTATTGTATCTGGACCACTAGGAGAAGAATTAGGGTGGAGGGGTTTTGCATTAATGGAGCTCCAGAAAAAATACTCGCCATTAAAATCTTCAATCATTATTGGTTTTTGGTGGGGAATGTGGCATCTTCCTATATGGTTTACTACAGGTTTTACAGGCAGTAATTTAATCAAATATATTTTATTTTTTATGATTGCAATTATATCTACTACAATTATCATGACAACATTTTATAATTTAAATCAAAATTTAATTGTTCCAATTATCATCCATTTTTTCTTTAATTTATTTATTGGCATAATAAATGGACCATTAATTGAATTAATTATGTATACTGCAATTTTTTATTTAATAGTTGCGATTTTACTTATAATTATAAATCCAAAGAAAGTATTATATGGGAATAAAATTAAAAAATTTGTTAATAGAGAACATGATTTGATTTAATAATAGTTTCTACAATTTTTTATGGTTTTTAAGCAATATAATACCTTCTTAACACCAAGTGTACAAGTAAGAGAAGACATCTTAATCGATGTCTTCTTTTCTTATATAATAACAACACAATAAAATTACTATCATATCATGCTGCAGGATGGCACCTTGATATGATGTAAAGAATACATCATCACGTTGTCAGCAGGCAAAAGTGTATTCTGCATTTCTGAAAACAGTAGATGACAAATTGTGACCCGCTGAATCTGCTAAGAAAGAATATACAAGAACATCCTTAACATCAGCTTTATTTCCACTAATAATAACATCAAGAAAATCTTCTATTTGGAATTCTGGAGTAAACAACACAATCTTAGTTGTTCTGTTCGGTTGTAAAGAAACAAAAGTACGAGAGATTTCAACTAATTCATTTTGAGTTGGGAAAGAAGTGTTTGGACTTCTCTTAACAGTTACCGTTACATTACTAGTATGGCAGCGTGAATCATTGTTTAACATAATGTTGAGAGCAGTTGGAATAATCCCATTTTCAGAAACTGGAACTCGAAACACTCCAGTAGATTTATGAGCCATATCATCACATCCTTTCAAAATAAAATATATTTACAATATATTAGATGCAAAAAACGTTCATTTTGATAGGGACAAATTATGTAATTAATATATTTATAATCCCCCCCGGTATTACTAAGCCAATGATGAGAAAGATTAATAAGTACCGTAAAAAATAAGGACTCATATTACTTCTTTTAAAATTTTCATCTCAGTATTTATAAAATACATATCTTTGTGGAGAGAACATTTAATGAAATTATATATATCAACTACAAAAATCCCCTCCACAGTAAACAACTTACCATGAAGGGGATTCTTTCAAACTAACATTATTCCTATTTCAAACTACCCGCAATCTCCGTAAAGATAACCCCAAGTGCATGCGCACCTGCATCTGGATAGCCTAAACTTCTTTCACCAACTGTACCGGCGCGGCCCATGCGAGCTACGATTTCTTTCGTGTACTCTGCTCCTTTAACTGCTGCTTCTGCACCTTTTTCAAAGGCAGTTTTCATGTCTTCTTCGCTTGAAGCGCTAACTAACCAAGAGTCTACACATGGAGCAAGTGCGTCAACAAGTGTTTTATCACCAACTACTGCTCCTCTTCCGAATGATCTTTCACCGATCGATTGTATGCCTTGCAGTGCTGCTTGCAACATTTCAGCAAATTCTTTCACTGTTAGCTCACGTTTTTCGCCTGCTGCTTTACTAGCTGCGCGGAATGCACCGCCCCAAATTGGACCAGATGCGCCGCCGCAATGTTCCATAATAATCATCGAACAACCGTCAAGGAATGATCCGATCGTGACGTTTTCTTGTTCTACAATCGAATGCCACTCACGTTTTAATTGCTTAAATCCTTTTGCTACACTCATTCCGAAGTCTCCATCACCAGCATGCGTGTCTAGCTCACAGAATGGTACTTCATTTTTAATAATAATATCGCTCATTTTATCAACGAGATAAACCATGTTGTTTAATGTAATAACATTATCTTTAATCACAGCGTGCTCTTCCGCCGTTTCTAGTTCAAAGGAAACTTCCTTCTCTTCTGCCTCTTCAAGTACATTTACATACTCAACACTTTCAACTGGCCCATCTACTTTAAACGCTGGTGTATTACATTCTTTCGATAGTAATGTTTTTAGCTCATCATCTAGCTTCATCACTGTTAAAGACATACCTGCCATATCGATACTAGTCATATAGTTACCGACAAATACTCTATTAATTTTAATGTTTCTAGCTGCTAATTCTCTCGTAACTGCGTTGTTAAATAAGTAAAGTTCTTGCAGTGGCGTACCGCCAAAACCGTTAACTAGAAGTGCGATTTCCTCGCCGTCTTTTACTCCTAAATCTTTCATTAAATCATTTGTCATACGGTTCGCTAATTCATCAGCCGACAGCATTTTTTCACGTTTAATTCCTGGTTCGCCGTGAATACCTACGCCGTATTCCATTTCATCTTCCGCAAGTGTGAAAGTAGGTGATCCGCTCGCTGGAACGGTACAAGACGTTAACGCTAAACCGATTGTGCGCACGTTAGCAGCTGCTTTTTCTGCTACAGCTTTCACCGCTCCTAAATCCATACCTGCTTCCGCTGCTGCACCAGCAATTTTATGGACTAAAATAACGCCCGCAACGCCGCGGCGTCCTACTGTATATAGGCTATCTTCTACCGCGATATCATCGTCCACTTTTACGTAGTCAACTTCAATTCCATCTTCAGTCGCTAAATGCGCACCGTTTTTGAAATTCATAATATCGCCGCTATAATTTTTAATAATTAATAACGTACCTTTTTTACTAGCTGTTTCTTTAATTGCTTGATATACCTGAATTTGTGAAGGTGACGCAAACACATCTCCGCACACTGCCGCATCTAACATTCCTTTTCCGACTAATCCTGCATGTGCCGGCTCATGACCACTACCGCCGCCACTAATTAACGTTACTTTGTTTTCGTTCATTTCTTTCTTCTTAATGACTTTATATTTTTTCAAAAGCTCAAGCTCTGGATGAGCCATAACCATTCCGTTACACATTTCCATTACTAATGTTTCTGGTTTGTTTATAATCTTTTTCATTGTGCTTCTCCCTCAATTCCTTTAATATATTGTGATATATTTGAAATCTTCTTCTTACTATCCATGTTAAAATGAAAGCGTTTTATAGTAAACGGACAAAATGGACAATCTGTCTAAAGACACCGCTCTCATTTATGGGTAGGATTTTCATATTACTAACATTCTAGGGATGATTCAGATGACCTCTTCTATAATTTCTAAAAAGATAATCGCGAACTCATTGAAGTATTTAATGGAAACAGAGTCATTTCATAAAATATCAGTGAGCGATATTATGTTACACTGTCAAATGCGTAGGCAAACTTTTTATTATCATTTTAAAGATAAATTTGAACTATTAAGCTGGATTTATAGAGAAGAAACGAAAGAGAACATTATCGACTTTCTCGACTATGAAACGTGGGAAAACATTTTCGATTTATTATTTGATTACTTTTATGAAAATCAAAAATTTTACCGAAATGCTTTTAAAGTCATTGAACAAAACTCGTTTAATCACTATTTATTTGAGCATACGAAAAACTTATATATGAAGATTATTGATGAATTATCTGTGAGCTATGGATTCAGCCTTTCTGATGAGACAAAAAATACGATTGCCTCCTTTTATAGTCACGGCTTCGTCGGAACGATAAAAGATTGGATTGAAAGCAACTGCAAAGTAGATCCGTCCATTATGTCTTCTCTCATGAAAAATATGATAAACAATCAATTACTACTATTACTGGAGCAATCAGCAAAGTAATTAAAGGGTGGAAAAAGCAATGAAAAAGATTATGAATGATGTACAACATATCGTTCAAGATATGCTGCATGGCTTTTATTTTGAACATAACGACAAAGTAAATTACGACGAAACAAATAACATCATTTATGTAAAAGATATCGAAAAACTGCAGCAAGACGTCGCTATTATAAGCGGCGGTGGTAGCGGACATGAACCTGCTGATGTTGGCTATGTAGGAAAAGGAATGCTTACAGCGGCAGTAAACGGCAGGATTTTCACTCCGCCTACAGTGGAACAAATTATTGCTGCAACTCGCCTCATACCAAAAGATAAGAGTATTTTATTCATCATCAAAAACTTTAAAGATGATGTAACTAACTTTTTAGAGACTGAAAAAATTGCCAAAGAAGAAGGAAGAAAAATTGACCATATCATCGTAAATGACGACGTTTCAATTGAAGATGATGCTTCTTTTAATAAAAGAAGACGCGGCGTCGCTGGCACTGTTTTCGTTCAAAAAATACTTGGTGCGGCTGCCCTTGAAGGACATTCTTTAGAAGAACTAACAGCACTCGGCCATTCTATCACTGAAAACTTACACACATTAGGAGTCGCTCTTTCACCTGCCAATAATCCAGTGAAAGGAAAAGCTTCTTTCACGTTAAACGACGATGAAGTCTTTTATGGCGTCGGTATCCACGGCGAAAAAGGGTACCGTAAAGAAGCGCTATCCTCTTCTGAAATATTAGCGATTGAACTGATGAACAAATTAAAAAGCATTTATCGCTGGAGAAAAGGTGACAACTTCGCTATTCTCATTAATGGATTAGGTGCAACCCCATTAATGGAACAATACATTTTCGCAAATGACATTCGCCGTTTATGTGAGCTGGAAGGCTTGCAAGTTACATTTGTAAAAGTTGGTACGCTACTAACTTCTTTAGATATGAAGGGTGTTTCACTTAGTTTGCTTAAGGTGGAGGATTCTGATTGGGTGAAGTGGTTGAAAGAAAATACGGAAACTGCTAATTGGTAATACAAATAAAAATAGGATGGCTTCAATGGGCCATCCTATTTTTGCACGAAATTCAGCTATTTAAAAATTTCTGTCCTCAATATTACAGCAAATTTACATTAAAAATGTAAATCCTCATTTCCTTCGTATTTTCCTTTATTAAGCCTTTTTCTTATGAATAATTCTGCAACAATTAAATTAGGTACCCACGCTAACCAAGCAATAATAGCGTAACTAAGTTCAAAATGTTCTATCCCAAATAGAACGATAAACAACGGTAGCCAAATTCTTAATGTAACTGCTCCAAAGGTTAAAGAATAATTTCTAATCATCCAATTCCGATGGTCTTTCATTTTTTTATTCTTAACCCTATGTAACGCTTGATATGCTGATGTTAACCAAAATACAGATAACAAACCGAAACCTAGCTTCGCTACTAATCCTCCCGTAGCATAAAAGGATAGGTACAGTCCAGAAACGCCTCCTAATAATATACCAACCATATAGATTCTCCCAGCTATTCGATGACGGTTGATATTCCTTTCTCTAAATTTAGTGGATAATGTAAACGGACCAATTACTAATGCTACTATACTAGTTGTAATATGTATAAATAGCATCATATACCAGAACGCACTTAATTTAGATCCAAACATAAGCTTCACTTTTACAAGCCCTGTTTGAAATCCATCCATAATAAAATATTGGACAACAATATAACTAGATACTAAAAAAGCAAAACAAGTAAATACATACCAAATTTTCCTGTTCAAATTTTACTGCCTCCTTATTACATTACTGTTCATTCTAGGGAAAAATAGAAAATCCTTCTTTACTGATTTATTCAATACATTGTTTTTATAAACCGAATGACTTACATGGAACGACGAATAAAATATATGATATAAGGCCCTTCTTCATACATAAAAACCCTCAAGTATATCGTTCTATACTTGAGGGTTTACTCATTTATTCCTTCTCGTCTCTCATTTTCTTAAATCAACAGTCCGCTCATCTGTAATCTGCTCAAGATGGAAAAATCTCTTTATATAATCGATATGTGACCATTTTTCTTCTCCACCAATAATAAATAATTCTTGCGCATCATACATAAATGAAAAGCTTGGATAGAAACTGTCAGTCTTTATTTCAATCTCACCAGTACGATTACTGATAATCTTACAGTCTGCTGAATAGCTTAATAACGTATAGAGAGAATCTTGTGCTGATTGGAAGAAATACTAGAATCATTTTATAAACGAGATCGCACATCTCATTGGAGAATTACAGGTCTCCCAAATAAAGCTGGATGATAAATTAACATCGCACCTACAAATGAACACACTAAACAAAAAACAGCTTCGTATTTTATAACTAGGGAAGAATTGGTATCAAGCTTTTCCCCCTCTCTTTTACATATCATTTTAAAAGCTCTATATAATAAATATCCAATAATCGTCCCGAGGGTGTTCGTAAATAAATCATCAATATCTGTAATTCTATTATTTAATAATTGATTTAACTCAATTGCCAATGAAAAAAAGAATCCCGCACATACGGTGTTTTTCATTTTTCTAAACTGCGACCAAATAGTCGGTAGTAAAAAACCGAACGGCATAAACAGTACAATGTTTAAAAGATACGTAGTACTACCTACTGTATCAAATAGATTCAAGTTGATTTGATTTACACGAATCCACGTTTCATATCTACTTATATCCCATACAGTCGCGATTTGCGTCACCTTATACACGAGCGAAAGGTAGAATAGAAAAACATATACCCATAAAAAATGCCGAATAGATATATTGTTTTTCGCTTTAAAATAAAATCCAATTTGAAACACAATACAAAAAATTATAGTAAAAAAATACGTATACAAATAACTCATTAAAACTCCTGTATGCATGTGGAATCCCCTAACTTTAAAATTTCATCTATGACTTTGTTGTTTATCCCGCATTAACGGGCAGTAAGACCCCCACCTCAAAATTCAGCGAAAGCAAAGGAGTTAGGTGGAGGGTCAACTGCCCGTAAAAGCCCGATTGGTTCAACTAATAATCAGTGGGGATGAAGAAAGCCCCCACTGATTAAAGTTTCACTTTATAGGATAAGAAAAACTTTTAAAATAAAAAGTGGGGTAAATATAAAATTTTTCTTAAATCTTTACATGCAACCCTTGTAGTATTTTCATCAATGCAGTATGGAAGTCTGACAAGAGGAAAACAGTTAGCGTGAATGAAAAGGTACTTGCAATTTGTAATAAAATTTTAGAGTTCGATGCTTTTAATGAATTTGCTAAAGAAACTATTAAGGAATTATATTAATTAAGGGATTGCCATATAGCAATCCCTTAACTTCCTCATATTTCTTCCTTCTCATCCCTCATACTATAATACCCCAAATTAACAATAACCAAGAAATACCCACCCATAATTCCAGCAGCAAATGTCCACATGTACTCACGGTGTTCAATTTCATACATAATAATCGCGCCGAGTATGGCGGCTGCAAATCGATTCATCATGCCAAGCATCGGTGCTTTTTCTTTTTTTATGATGCTATTTCCAAACTTTTCGATACGCCTTCCTAAAATCCAGGCGCAGTACATACTAACTATAAGGCCAATGCTTATCCCTACAAACTGTGCTCGAAAAGGTGTCATCAGCCATCCCAGTAACATCACGCCTAGCAAACAATATATTTGTATGTTAAATGATCTTAATGCCATACGAATCATGTTATGCTCCTTACCTTTCCTATTACTCCCATCTTTCGGACTTCAAGCTTTCCGATATATCTTTTTTAAAATGAGGGAATTTGATTTTGCTCACCATTAAATAAGCAAGTACGCATGTGCCAAATGCCACGGAAACTGGTTTATTTAAGAGACATAAAATGAGGAGACACATTGCCGCAAATGGAATGGGCATTCCGATGAATGTCGGGAGTTTGCTTTGTTGTGTATTAAATCTCGCAAGCCGAAGCATTCCGCAAATACTATAAGCAAGCGCACATATCATCCCAATAGACTGCAAATCTTTTAACGCGACACTATAGGCAAGAATAGACGGTGCCACACCAAAAGTAACTAAATCCGCAAATGAGTCTAACTCTCCGCCAATTTCCGAAACAGCATCCAGTTTCCGAGCCACCATACCATCAAACAAATCAAATACCATACCTGTAATAATGAACATGACTGCACCATGCATATCGTGAACGAAAACAGCGTGAATAGCGAGAAGTCCACATACAAAGTTTGCTATCGTCATCATATTTGGTATGTAACTCATCACATGCTTCTCCTCCTTTTTACTCATTACAATCAAGATCTTTCTGTTTTTCTTCCAATATCACCTTATTTATTTTCTTTAACGTATCCGTCATTTGCTCTAAAGCACCGATATCAATTTTTGAAAAATACTTTTCAATTAATACATCATCTAGCTCAGACAACTGCTCCATATACTTACTACCGTTTGGACCAAGGGTAAGGAAATACTCCCTTTTATTATTAGGATTTACTTGTTTTGAAATCATCTTCTGCTTTTCCAATTTCGATAACACTTGGCTCACAGCGCTTTTCGATACATTAAAAGTAGTCGCAATGTGATTTGCTGTCGTGTTTTCATTTAAATGAATATGAAATAACATACTCTCTTGCTGTCCTGTAAGACCGTACTCATCTTTTAACTCCTGAAATAGTAAAATGTAGAATTCATTATAGGCTCGGTTCATTTCATTAATTATTTCTTTATACGTTCTCGTCATAGCACTCTTCCTCCATGCGGTTATTTCGGTTTTAATAGTTAAGTTCACTTAACTTAACTATAGTATACCGTTATGTTTGTGTAAAGGGAAATCTAGCTCCGCACTTTATTCACAACGAAAAAAGAAGACATCCATTAAGATGTCTTCTTTTCATACTTAAGACTCCAAGCTCTCACCATTCGTCTTAATTACTTCCTTATACCAATCGAAGCTTTTCTTCTTCGATCTTTTTAATGAACCTTTTCCTTCATTATCTTTATCAACATATATATATCCGTAACGTTTTTTCATTTCTCCAGTAGAAGCACTTACAAGGTCAATCGGGCCCCAGCTTGTGTATCCGATAATATCTACTCCATCTTGGATGGCTTCGGACATTTCAATCATATGTTTTTGTAAGTAATCAATACGGTATTCATCATTCACTTCGTCTTCACCATTTAATTGATCGATTGCACCGAGACCATTTTCAACAACAAATAAAGGTTTTTGGTAACGATCGTACAGTTGGTTCGCTGTAATACGGAAGCCTTTCGGATCAATCGTCCATCCCCACTCTGATTTTTCAAGATATGGATTTTCAACAGAACCGAATACATTTCCGCTCGTTATGCTTTTTAACACTTCTGGATCTGTACTTGTTGCTCGGCTTGAATAGTAGCTAAAGCCAATATAATCAACCGTATGCTCTTTTAAAATTTCCTCGTCTTCTTTTTCCATTTCAATTGTTACATTATTATCTGTAAAGAAGCGTTTTGCGTATCCAGGATATGCTCCTCTTGCTTGTACATCAATGAAGAAGAATGATTCACGGTCTTGTTCCATCGCGCGTTGAACGTCGTCTGGATTACATGTGTACGGATACGTCGCACCAGCAGCAAGCATACAACCGATTTTTGCATCTGGAATAATTTCATGACACGCTTTTACAGCTAACGCACTTGCGACAAGTTGGTGATGCGCTGCTTGATACTGAATTTGTTTTTTATTATCACCTTCTTTAAACGCTAATCCTGCTCCCATGAAAGGTAAATGTAACAGCATATTAATTTCATTAAACGTCATCCAATATTTCACTTTATCTTTATATCTATTAAAAATCGTTTTTGCGTACGTCTCAAAGAAAGTGACAAGCTCTCTACTTCTCCAGCTTCCATACTTTTCTACTAAATGAACAGGTACATCAAAGTGAGCCATCGTAACGACTGGTTCAATGTCATGCTTTAACAGTTCATCAAACAAATTATCATAAAACTGTAACCCTGCCTCATTTGGCTTTTCATCATCACCATTTGGGAAAATACGTGTCCAAGCAATCGATACGCGTAACGCTTTAAATCCCATCTCTGCAAACAACGCAATATCTTCTTTATAACGATGGTAAAAATCAATCGCTTCATGTGACGGGTAAAACTCTCCTTCTACCGGTGTAAAGGAATGAATATTTCCTTTCATAATATCACAACGTTTCTCACCAGTTGGTAATAGATCAACCGTCGTTAATCCTTTTCCGTCTTCTACATATGCGCCTTCAACTTGATTGGCTGCAGTTGCTCCACCCCATAAAAATCCTTTTGGAAAATTAACTTTAGACATATAGAAAAACTCCTTTATATAAGAATGAACGAGGAAAGGTATTACGATTCTCAAAGAATACCTTTCTTCGTTTGAACCTGTATGAAATGTACTACTATTTAACTCCTAACTTTAGTAAGGAATCTCCTGCTTGAATCTTTTCTATTTCTGTTTTTTTGATGCTATATTTATCATAATTTGTAACAACGACTGGCGTTGTCACAATATAACCCGCCTTTTGAATTTCAGATATATTAAACTCAATAAGTAATTGCCCTTTTTCTACTCTCGCTCCTTGTTCAATATGAGAGGAGAAAAATTCGCCATTTAATTTCACAGTATCCATCCCAATATGGATTAAAATTTCAGCACCTGAATCTGCCGTAATTCCTACCGCATGATTCGTCGGAAACAGCGCAGAAATCGTACCTGAAACTGGTGAAAACAACTTTCCTTCTGAAGGCTCAATCGCGACACCTTCACCTAGTGCACCTGATGCAAATGCAGCATCGTCAATATTTTGAAGCGGCATAACGACGCCATGGAAAGGACTAAATATTACTTCATCATCGTTTGATGCAGCAATTTTTTTACTTGTGTCCTCTGTTTCTGTAGATGTTTGTTTTTTCGTAAAACCGAATAAGTAAGTCAGAATAAAACCGACTAGTAAAGAAACAACCATCGCAAGGATTGCTCCCCAAAATCCAGCAGTAATCCCATCTTTCGGACTAATAAATGTCGGAAGTGCAAATATACCAAGTCCGCCTGTCATATACCCTTGTGTACCGAATACACCAAGTATTCCGCCACCAATTCCTCCCGCAATACAGCTCATAATAAACGGCTTTTTAAGCGGAAGTGTAATACCATAAATCGCCGGCTCTGTAACGCCGAAAATACCTGAAATAAAAGCTGGAATACTAAGTGTTTTTAATTTCTTATCTTTCGTTTTCACCCAAACGCCAAGCACAGCACCTATTTGAGCAAATGAAGCAGCAAATATAAGTGCGAGTATCGGATCAATACCGTGCACTGCTAAATTATTAAAACCAATCGGAATAATTCCCCAATGAAGACCGAATATAACGAGTACTTGCCAGAAAGCGCCAAGTAACAAACCTGCTACTAACGGGCTTAAATGATAAACCCAAAGTGTCGCCTGTCCTAAAAACTGCCCTGCCCACGTCGCAATTGGACCAATAACGAGAAATGTAACTGGTACAACGATTAGTAACGTTAAGAATGGTAGTACAAATGTTTTCACAACATCCGGAATCACTTTCTTTAAAGACTGTTCAACTCTCGCTCCAAAATAAGCAGCAAGAATAATTGGAATAACAGATGATGCGTAGTTCATTAAAATAACTGGTATTCCTAAAAACGTAATATGAATTGGTGATTCAAACATCGTCCCTGCAAATAGCGTATATAATGGCTCACTTGCTTTTAAACCGGATAAAGCCGGATACACTAACGCTCCCCCAATTGCCATACCGATGAATGGTGATCCTCCAAATTTCTTACTTGCTGTATATCCTAAGAAGATTGGGAAGAAATAAAATAACGAATCGCCAACTGCATTTAATATTTGATACGTTCCTGACTGCATACTTAACCAGCCTAACGCTACAAATAGTGCATTCAATCCTTTAATCATCCCAGTTGCAGCTAACACTCCTAAAATAGGAGTGAAAATGCTAGAAAGAATATCTATAAGACTACTCTTTTTCTTCTCACCCGCACTTTCTTCCTCTGTTTCTTGAAACCCTCCAACAGCAATAACTGCTTTATATACGTCGGATACATGGTTACCAATTACAACTTGATATTGTCCGCCACTTTTCATAACAGTCACAATGTCTTCCATACTTTTCAGTACTTCTGTATTTGCTTTCCCCTCATCTTTCAACTGAAATCGTAAACGAGTGACACAATGTACAACGCTACTTATATTTTCTCTCCCGCCAACATTCTTCAGTATGTCTTTTGCTAATTTTTCACACTTCATAGTAACTTTCCCTCCCTACAATCATGCCTTTTATCATTTTTATAAAAGAAAAAACCTAAACTAACCGTAACGACGTGATACATACGAATCACTCCATTACAAGTCAATTTAGGTTTTGCCTGCCAAACAGTAACAATCCCGTTTATTCAATTACATAATGCATTGCGTTTCGTTACACGATGAATGTGCAACGTTAAGTACACTTTTTCATCTTTTGAAAGATGACTATTATGTGCTTTTTGTAAGTATGCTTCAATTTTTTCTGTACAACAATATGCCTCTTCATACTTACTTTTCACTTGCTCGTATAAAAAATCATCCTCTGCCGAATGCAATTCCTTCTGCATTAAACGCTGGGCAAAGTATCGTAAATGCGTTACGAACCGACTATAATTAAATGAATTTTCATCTAAGTTCATCTTATAGTGGTACTTTACAACATTTAAAATATCTTGGACGATTTTCGTCATCGCCACCGTTTGCTGCATTGCCGGCTCTCCTTGCTGCGCATTCACGAAATGCAAGGCAATTGACCCTGCTTCATCTTCAGAAAGTCTAAAGCCAGTCTCTTCTTCAATAATGTTCAAAGCTTGTAGACCAATTTCAAACTCTTTCTGATAGAATCTCTTAATCTCCCAAAGCAAAGTATTTTTCAGATCCATTCCTTCTTTATGCCGAGTTAAGGCGAAACTTAAGTGATCCGTTAATGTAAGATAAATATAATCACTTAAAGTCCCCGGCAAAACTGTCTTAGCAAACTGAATAATTCTCTCGGTAATCTCTAAATTTTCTACAGGAATTTCAGTTAGCAGCCTAGCAAGTTTCTCTGATAATTCCCTTGTTTCTAGCACAAAGGTCTTTTCTATCTTAGATTCATCAATCGTATCGCCTACTTTTTTCTGAAATCCCAAACCTCTGCCCATAAGTACAACTTCTGTCTCATTATCCTTCATCGTACAAACAACATTGTTATTTAAGATTTTATGGATTCTCATAGTGTTCCGCCTTCTTCTTCTTAAATTCACAAAAGGTAATAAAAAAACCTAAACTGATTCCAAAAGCCACACTACACCCGTAGCCTCTAAATCAATTTAGGTTTTGCCTGCCGAACAGTAACAATCCTTTTACTTATTAACTTACCTTCATTATACACAAAAAGTAAGCGGTTGCAATGATGAATTATTGAATATTTTTTTACAAAGCAAACATCATTATATTTTACAATTGCTGCAGGTAGCATTTATCTTTCACTACATCTATCATTCTGAATAAATAAACATAATCATTACAAAAATTCCATATAGACCCATTACTGGTTAAAATGTTATAATGAAATCACCCTACATAGTTACTCATATTTATACTGAGGAACTAGCGTCTTATTAAGCAACGCGCATAAATCAAATAAAAAAGACACTTTTTACAGTGTCTTTTTTATTTATATTCTCATCGAAAATATCTCTTTTATACACAAAATCTAGCAAATGAAAAAGGAGACTATCATATGGAGCATCCTCTAGCAAGAGAACTACGTAACATACGTATATGCCTTATTATCTTAATCATTGTCATTGCATTTTGGGATCGTGACAAACCTGTGGAAATCACTGATCATGATAGTGACCCTATCTTAAACACTAGCAATATGACCCAAGTTGGCGATCATACATTTGCCTATAAAGACGAATCTAATCAAATTAAAATATTTAAGTTTGATCCGGATACAAATGAAATAAAGCTAATAAAAGAGTTTTATGCTAACGAATATTAATTACATCCATTGAACAGAAGGCACCTCAAGGTGTCTTTTTTTATTTTCAAAAGGACCTGCTCACATTCATGCGTCAAACATAAAGTATATAGAATCCGTTAAAACGCATGAGTGATCCTTTGTTTTCTCCCTCTTATTTAAAGGAGGAACTATTATGGGCTTTGGTGGTAGTTGTGGAGGCTGTGGCTTCGCTGGAGGCTTTGCTTTACTAGTTGTGTTATTCATTTTATTAATCATCGTTGGAGCTGCTTGCTTCTGCTAAACAAACTATCGGAAAAGACACTCTTATATGGGTGTCTTTTCTTTGTAAACTAAAAAGTATATGAAATGAAGACATAGGAAAAACGGGATACTTACTCAAATTGTTTTTCACCTTATTAATTATATCCAAAAAGTTGGATAGCTTCTTTTA
This sequence comes from Bacillus sp. BD59S, assembly GCF_007363175.1. Taxonomy (NCBI): domain Bacteria; kingdom Bacillati; phylum Bacillota; class Bacilli; order Caryophanales; family Bacillaceae; genus Bacillus; species Bacillus sp. BD59S. Next base: position 905,431 of record NZ_CP034686.1, on the reverse strand, counting down.
CTACTCATGTTATTGATGAATAAAGCAATAACTACAATAACAAGAGAACCAACTAAAACGGGTGTTACTAAATAACTCCAACTGTATGCCCCTAAAATAACGATAATTGGATCAGCCCCTGCCGGAGGATGTGTTGTTCTCGTTAACATCATAATAGCAATCGACATCCCAACTGCTAAAGCAATTGTCCAATATTCATTCCCAAACAAATGATATATTGATAGACCAATGAAAGTTGAAATCAAATGTCCTCCAATAATATTACGCGGCTGCGATAACGGTGCATTCCAAACTCCAAACGCTAATACACAACTCGCCCCAAATGGAGCCATTAACAATTCTGTAGAAGTTATACTCGTTAAATATGTTAAGGTGAGAATTGTTAAAAATCCCCCCAATAATCCCATTAAAGAATCTTTTATATTTACTTGTAACGGACTTCTTCCTTTCCCTTTCATTTTTGCAAAATATCGTACCCTTATTGGTTGAGCCTCTTGCTGCTTAGCTGCTGTTATAGGATTCATCATTCTCCTCCTTTATTTACCAACAATTATATTCTAAACAAACTAACCGGTCAATATTAATTTTAGGGGTTAGTTTAAAAATACATAAAAAAAAGATCAACTGCTATCAGTTGATCCCCTAAACCTCTTCACATTTTCGATCCTGGAATTTTGCTACCTTTTTCCGGTTCCCGCATATTTTCATAGAACACCATTTTCGTTTTCCACTTTTATCTATAAATAATAAAACACAGTCGGGATTTGAACACCTTTTAAGAGAAATAAGCTTATTTTCTGTTATTAAGGTTAAAGCATCCAATGCAATTATCGATACAAGTACATCCTCAATTTCTCCAACTGGGACAGGTACTAGACGTTGTTCAATGACTTTATATGTAAATGGTGCCTTCTCAATTTGTTTTTCTAAATACGTAATAAAATCATTAGAAATTTCGTGCTGATCAGCAATTGCCTCAAACTGTTTTCTCAGTACCTCTCTTGCCTCTAATATGCTAGATGTAACTTGATTCATGCGCTCTTGAATTTCTATAAGTGTTTTTTCATTCCAAAAAGGCAAATTAACCTTTATTACATGTATCCATTCTAATACATCTTCATCTGTTATTAATAAATCATAACGTTGTCCACGCCTAACTAACTCTGTATTCACTAAATCTAATGAGAGATTTCCAGATATAAGCGGGAATTGTTTTGTTTCCTGCATGTACTCATCACCTACTCTTTAAATAATCATATTCCAAATTCATACAGAAGTACAACTTTTTATAAATTCACATCTAGAACCCCCCCTTACTAGAGCATCCCATTCACATTTAAAAGAATCTACATATACCTCCTTCCCTTAAAATCACCAAAACCCATTTACAAATCTATAAAAGTAGATATAATATCCTTATGGAACCTTCATTAATTTATAAAGCATTGTCAAATGAAACAAGATGTCAAATTTTATCATGGTTAAAAAATCCAGAAAACCATTTCGACGAAAAACCTTATTTAGAACAAGGAATTAATTTTCAGATTGGAGTGTGTGTAGGAGATATCCAGCTTAAAACTGGCTTAGCCCAATCGGTTATTTCTAGTTATTTATTAACTATGAAAAAGGCAGGGCTACTAGACTCTGATCGAATTGGAAAATGGACATACTATCGTCGAAATGAAGAAACAATACGGGCGTTTTCTGAATATGTCCAAAACGAATTATAAAGTAAAAGCTACTAATCAAACTACCAATTGATTAGTAGCTTTCACACCTTCTGCTTTTTTACAGGTGTCCAATTACTCTTTTATAAAATTGCACTACCTATAAAAGCAAAAAACATAGAAAGGAGAAAATTTTTTAACATATCATATCTAGTTATTTAGATATCTGTTATTGTATTTAACATTACATAATTCTAATACTATTTACATCCAATCATACTTATAATAATGCTCATTTTCTTTGTTAATGAATCAACTTTATTTTCAAAATAATAATAAGAATGGAGATTTTTACAAATGAAAAAAGTAAATCCTTTACTTATTCTGACACTAGCAATAGGTGTGTTCGGAATTATTACTACCGAGATGGGTATTGTCGGTGTATTACCACAAATCACTCAGAAATTTGGTATTTCCACTGCACAAGCAGGATTTTTAGTAAGTATATTCGCGCTAGTTGTTGCTATTTCTGGTCCGTTTTTAATTTTGCTCGTCTCTAGTGTGAATCGAAAAATAATTTTAATAACAGCAATCTTTGTTTTTGTTATTTCAAATATAATCTACGCTTATACAACACAATTTGAAATCATGCTTATTTTTCGTATTTTACCAGCAGCTCTTCACCCACTCTTCTTTTCAATCGCTCTTGTAACTGCTGCTAAACTTGTCCCCCCTGAAAAAAGTGGTCAAGCAGTTACAAAAGTTTTTATGGGAATTACAGTTGGTTTTGCTCTAGGTGTACCATTAACCTCTTACCTTGCAGACCAGTTTTCACTAGAAATTGCTTTCTTATTCGGAGCGCTTGTTAACGCTCTTGCATTCATTGGAATATTAATTTCACTTCCTTCTATGCCTGTTAAAGAAAAAATGTCCTTTGGCAAACAAATTCGCATACTCGGAAAACCGGGATTATGGTTAAATATTTTAACCGTCACATTCCTTTTTGCGGCCATGTTTTCTGTATACAGCTATTTCGCCGAGTACCTTGCAAAAGTAACTTCTATGAATGGATCGCTCATCAGTATTATGCTATTTATATTTGGTATAGTTATGATTTTAGGCAATCAATTATTTGGTGGTCTCCTACAAAAAAGTATAGTAAATACAGTAATATCGTTCCCTATTTTATATTCTATTGTTTACATATTGGTTTATTATTTAGGCTCCTACCTTGTTCCAATGATTTTTATGGTATTCATTTGGGGAATCATACATGCCGGCGGATTAATTGTTGGTCAAACATGGTTAATAAGCGAAGCAAAAGAAGCACCTGAATTTGGTAATAGCCTATTCGTTTCATTCTCCAATCTCGGAATTACTTTAGGTACAACTATTGGAGGCTGGTTTATTTCAAACTTAGGTATTCACCAGCTTATTTGGAGTGGATTTATATTTATACTACTTTCATTTCTATTAATTATAATAAAAATAAAATTTTTCGATTCTAATAATCAAGCATCATTATCAAGTTAATACATTTAGTAACGCCGTAAATTCTTCTTTCATTTTGGATTACATTCAAATATACAACCTATTTCCATCGGAATCATTATATTGTTTTTCTCATTATTACAGGATATAAGTCTCCCATACAGTGGAACTTTAATCAGCCGGGGCTTTGTCCACCCTCCACTGATTATTAGCCCGCAAATAGTGGGATACATAACCAAGTAAATTTTTATAAACTTAAACGTATGATACCCAAAGCCTTTAGCCATAATTACGACTAAAGGCTTTTTTCTATATAACTAAAAAGGAGCTGACTGTATGGAACATAATAAAAATGGAATACTTGCTTTAATCGTTTTATTTGTGGGACTCGCTTTTTTTGTTATCGGTATGGTTTATCATTTATGGGGCACGGTTTAAGAAAAAGGTACTCGTATGAGTACTTTTTTCTTAATATGTCATCTGAAAACATTCTAAACTTACTTACATGCATACAATTATCAATGACGGTTATATAACCGATAAGATTATAGATTATCAATTTAGCAATCTACATTTATATGATTAGGAAAGGAGCTAAAAACTGAAAATGTTAGAAATCATTTTTGTTGCTGTATTACTTTTGTCTAGCATCCAACTTATCTTTATCAAGCGCGGGTTGACGAAAAAGAATGTATTCATCTTAATAATAAATTACACATTCTTATTAGCCACCATCGTATTAATTGACGCAAACTGGCGGATGATCCCTGCCTATTTCTTATTGTTCGTTTTAACATTACAAGTTTTTTTGAAACCAAAAACTACAGCTGTTTCTAAAAAGTTAGTGATCAAAATTTTAAAAGGGTTAGGAATTATCGTAACTGCTATCGCAATGTTTACGCTACCCTTGCTTTTTCCGATCTTAACACTCCCAGAGCCTACAGGAAAATATACAGTAGGAACGAAAGCTTTTCATTTAATTGATACAAATCGAAAAGAAACCATTGTACCGAGTAGTAGTCATGGAAATCGTGAACTTATGATACAAGTGTACTATCCTGCTGAAAAAGGATCTGGGAAACCTTCTGCCTACTTTGAGAACATAGACGCCCTCGCTGAACAATTGGGTGTAACAAAAGGTGCTCCGTATATCGTAACGACACATTTAGGGCTGACAAAAACACATTCTTATCAAGGTGCTAAGCCACTTCAAGTTAAAGAAAAATTCCCACTCCTTTTATTCGGCCATGGGATGGAATTATACGGACAACAAAATACATTCCAGTTAGAAGAATTAGCTAGTCAAGGTTATGTAGTAATCGCTCTTAATTTCACAGGATACGCAGCAACAACAATTTTCCCTAATGGAAAACGTATAGATTCCGTACCAATTGAATTTACACCTAACGCTTTAAATAACATGGTTCGAAATTGGGAACAGGATACTACTTTTGTTTTAAACGAAGTAATAAAAGGCAATTTTGATAAAAACTTTACAGCCATTGCAAATTTAATTGACGATGACAAAATCGGCATGTTAGGTCACTCTTATGGAGGAGCAACTGCCGCGCAAATGTTAATAAAGGATACTCGTATTAAAGCTGCAATTGATATGGACGGCGGATTGTATGGAGATCCAATGCCTAAAGACGGCCCTCAGAAACCATTCATGTTGATGAACGCTGAAGCTACCATTCAGTATATGAAAGAAGCGGAGAATCAAAAGACAGGCGGAATCCAAGATGAATTGTTTGAAATATCCTATTTAAGAAATAAAACCATTGAAAAACCTGGCGTGTACACAGTTGTAATTCCAAAAACAAATCATAATAGTTTTACAGATTTAGCCGCATTTTCACGTATTATTAATGAACCCGGTGAAGATGTAGCCGCAAATTATAAACTCATTAATAAACTAGTAACTAGCTTTTTCGATCAAACTTTAAAAGGGATAAACGAAAATCATTTAGAAGAAATTCAGAAGCAATATCCTGAGCTTCATCTTATTAAACACTAATAACCATTTCCCTAGTTATGGAACCCCTCCTTATGCTTGAGGGGTTTCCACTTTAAAACAATTATAAAAAAAGGCCCCATCACTGGGGCACTCAAAAAATAATATAAGTAAATGAATTAAAACAAATAACAGACAATTAAAATATATACGATAAAAATTGTATAATTCGTATATATGCAATATTACATAGAAAAATTTCACTATTACATGCTATACTAAAAAAGGAGTCGACAATCGTTATTTTCTTCTTATTTTTAAAGCAATATAGATATATCTTCTTAACTTCATTTGGATTGTACAAGCAAAAGAAGACATCTTACTAGATGTCTTCTTTTCTTATATTTTTTATGAATTCCGTTGAGCAGATGCTCTCCAAGCACGAAAAGATGTTGGGTGTCCAGAATGAGCTCTTTGCTTTGCAGCAGCAACAGCTGGTTTTTCTTCAATAGTCTTTGGTTTTTCTTCCACAATTGCTGATTTTTCTTCAAGAGTATTCACAGCTGTCTGTATTTTTTCCAACTGCTCTTTTAAGGCTTGCTGTTCAATCTTTAAATCCGTAAGTAATCGTAAAATCATTTCAGAATTGGCCATAAAGATCCTCCTTCCCCCAATACACAGAATAAAATACAATATGTCATCAGCCGAATAGCGGTGACAAAAATAATGTTGTCAACTCTTTTAAAATCTAAGCACCTTTATTTTTCAAAAGGACCTGCTCAAGATTATCCGTAAAAACATAAAGTGAATTAAATCCATTAATTAATGGTCTTTATGGAAGGAGGAGTTAATATGGGCTATGGCGGTAGTTGTGGTGGAGGCTGCGGTTTCGGCGGCGGTTTCGCTTTACTAGTTGTACTCTTTATCTTATTAATCATCGTTGGCGCTAGCTGTTGGGGCGGCGGATTCGGCTGCTAAGGGGAGGCACTCTTGAGAGTGTCTTTTTTTTACTTATAATAATTAATTTCCCCTCTAGCTGCACTCAATTTACATATATAATCCGTTAATGCCCTATGAACTGATTACTACGTCTCCCTTATATAAACTCCTCTTAAACAACGGGTTTTTAGAGTCATGAATATAATACATTACGTTTAACCTCTTTTGGTATTATTTTCCTAACTTGTAATAGGCAGCACCTTGTATTCAAACAAAAAGAAATAGTATGCTTAAACTGTAAGAGTACACTTATTGTAAAGAAACATTAATTACAGCGTCTCTTTTTTGATCTAATAGCTCAATCAATTCCACAAAGTATAGATTTAAATATTAGATACCATTAATGGAGGGAATTGAATTGAGAAAAATCTTTTCCAGTTTGAGTATTATTTTTATATTAATCATTTTAGGAGGATGTAACATGAATGATGATAAGAAAGAAGAACAAAAAATAGTAAAAAAGGCCGAAGAAGTAACTATTAAATATTTCAAAGAAAAAGAGAATTTAGAAGTAGTCATTACAGGACATAAATTTGCCCCAAGTGATTTTCAAACCGTCTTTATAAACGGGCATATAAAAGATGATGAGAGTAAAACCTTTTCTGCAGATGTAGAATACGGTGGAGAAAAATATCATGTAAGTTCCATGTCTCATTCTAAAAATTTAGAACTTAAAAACTAACACTGTAGGCACTCATAAGAGCATAGCCATCAACTTAAGAAAATGAATAAAATAATGAATTAGGGTACCCTTCCATGCAGTACTGTATGAAAGGGTGTTTTAATTTATGGCTATAAACAATGAAGCCCAATCGAGGAACTTATGTATTAAACAGGTATGATTCAACCAAAACAAAAATCTCAGGCACAGAATCTTCTATTACTCTTTGTATTTTTAGGACAAACAATCAGTTCTGAGTCTTTAGTTACTCTTTGCACAAAATTAAATGAAGCTACTGTTAGTTGTATTTCAACCGAGGCACTCAATAAACATTTGAACGAGAATGCCGCATGCTTTAATTTTGTCACTCAACAAAATCAGAAAACAATTACAATTAAACCGATTATATTTTTCTTCTGAAGAATTACACATTTTAAAATTGACATAACACTTCATGCACCATATACTGTTAACAACAGTATACTGTCATTAACAGTATATATCCTAATTCATTCTAGGAGGAAAACCCATGAAACATACAGGAAGACATACAGGTGCATTTCTTTTGTTATTTTTAGCTGAGGGCGATAACTACGGCGGGCAATTACTACAAAAGTGCGAGGAAGAACTTCCCGTCAATCCAATCGATAGTGCCATTTTATATCGCACGTTAAAGAAATTAGAAAACGAAGGTGCGATTGAATCTTACGTAAGCACAGATCATCAAGACAAACCGAGAAAGATGTACAAAATTACGCCTGCTGGAAAGGAACAATTGGCAGACTTTCAAATGGACATTGAAGAAAAAATGAAGAACTTATCCTTTTTCCTGGGCAAATATAAAGACTTACAGGAATCCGACCATGATTAACGGCGTGATTCTTTATACTTTAGCCATTATTCTTACGGGGATTTCTTTTATGAAGGACCGCAAGAAAACAAAAGATGCTCTAATGAAGTCGTGGAAAATGTTTCGCAACCTTCTCCCTGCGATGCTCTCCGTCATGCTTTTCGTTGGCTTATCGCTTTCTATATTAACGCCGTCCTTTATCTCTTCTATCATTGGAGAACAGTCCGGAGTGTTAGGTATTATGTATTCAGCAATACTCGGATCCATTGCACTTATTCCAAGCTTTGTCGTATTTCCTCTTGGTCATACGTTAGTCCAACACGGTGCAGGCTTACCTCAAGTTGCGGCACTTATGTCTACATTCATGTCAGTAGGAATTACAACCTTGCCGATGGAACAAAAGATATTTGGGCGAAGCTTTGCTTACGCACGTAATGCATCTGCTTTGCTCATGTCTCTTCTATTCTCCTATATCATTTGGATGGTGATGGTATGAAAGAACTAAAGAGATATCGCTTCTTTTTCGTCTTACTACTCGGGCTCTTTCTATTAACTTTTATAAATCAATCTTTAGGATGGAGTGCATTACAACTAACAGGAAATAGCATTTTAGATATGCTGTTTCTCCTCCCCCCTGTCTTACTATTTGTAGGGCTACTTGATCAGTGGGTGAAAAAAGAAACGCTCATGAAATATATGGGTGAAAAATCAGGCATCTATGGTATCTTATTCTCTCTATTATTAGGCGGCATTGCAGCTGGTCCTCTCTACGTCGCCTTTCCAATCGCAGCACTACTATTAAAAAAAGGTGCAAGCATTCGGTACATCGTATTTTTCTTAGGCGTTTGGACAACTGCGAAATTGCCAATTCTCGTGTATGAATTTTCTTCATTTGGCACTACTTTTACACTTATTCATATTTGTTTTGGTCTAGTATTCTTCTATATTATGGGGCTTATTTTTGAGAGGTTTTATAATCAGGAAGAGTTGCTTCGGTATGATGTTACGGAGGAAATGTAAAAGACATCTTTAATCATAAAGATGTCTTTTTATATAAATCTTAATTTTCGTTCTGTAAAACCCCTGCTACCTTTACTCCCTTTTTCTCTTCTTTTAAGAACAACGATACGATAAATGCAACAACGATAAAGACTAATCCAAGTGCAAATGCACCTTGGAATCCTGACGTTAAACCATTTAACTTCTCTACTGGATCCATTGGATTTGCGGAGCTTTCCATATACTGAGTTGTTCCTGAAGACATTTTTGAAATAAAGATAGCCGTACCAATTGCGCCAGCTACTTGCTGCAGCGTATTAAACAGTGCTGTTCCGTGCGGATATAAATCTGGTGTTAATTGATTTAAACCGTATGTTTGTGCTGTCATGACAAACATGAGTCCAACCATTAATACGCTATGCATAATAATAATTTGTAACATTGATGTGTCAGGTGTAATGCCTTTAAATAAGAACATTGCAATCCCTACTAACACAATGCCGGGAACGATAATAACTTTCGGACTAAATTTATCAAATAGTTTACCTGCAATTGGTTCCATTATAGCGCTAATAATACTTCCCGGAAGCATGATAATTCCTGATTTAAAAGCTGTAACGAGTAAAACGGTTTGCAGGAACATCGGTAATAAAGTCATTGTTGAAAATAACGACATCATCACAATGACAATTAATCCAACTGATAATGTAAACATCGGAAATTTAAATGCGCGTAATTCTAAAATTGGATTCTCAATTTTCAATTGTCGAATTACAAAAATACATAATGAGATAAGCCCAACAATTAAAGCACCATATACTTTCCCATCGGACCATCCTAAATCACCCGATGCACTAAAGCTATACACAAGCCCGCCAAATCCTAATGTCGATAAAAGGATAGATGGATAATCTACTTTTGGTCTTGTTAACTCTGAAACATTTTGAATATACTTCATTCCAATCATAATGGAAATGATCACGATAGGAATAACGATATAGAATAACCAGCGCCAATTTAATGAATCCACAATTACTCCAGATAATGTAGGACCAATTGCCGGAGCTGCCATCATCACAAGTGCGATTAATCCCATTGTGGCACCGCGTTTTTCAGGCGGACAAATAATTAAAATCGTATTCATTAATAACGGTGAAATTAACCCTGTCGCTATCGCTTGGACGATACGGCCAATTAATAAAACAGAAAATGTCGGTGCAAATCCCGCAATTAATGTACCAGCTAAAAACGTTACCATAGCGATCAAAAACATCTGTCTCGTTGTAAGCCATTGCTGAAGTAACGCTGTAATTGGGACTAAAACCCCAACCACCAACATGTATGCTGTAGAAAGCCATTGAATCGTTGAAGCTGTTACGTCGAATTCTTTCATTAATACTGTTAACGCATTACCAAGTAACGTTTCGTTTAATAATGCAACCATTGCCCCTAAAAGTAATGCAATTAAAATGGGGGTATGTTTCAAATTAGAAGTATCAACTTTGCCACTTGCAGGGCTCTTAGTTGTCATATTCATTTACAAATTCTCCTCCTGTTTCTTACTTAAAACATTTTAAATACACCGGAACACATGTAATATAATATACATATGTAGATTAAAAAGGGAGAATCAATTTTCAGCCACTGTATATTTAATCTACAAAAAAGGAGAATTGTAGATGAATGATAATGAAAAACAACTTGATTTACGTATTAGACGTACACATAAATTACTATGGGATTCCTTATTCGAATTAATGACACAATCAAAACAGAAATATAGTACGATCACAATTAACCAAATATGTGACCGCGCAATGGTACACCGAACAACTTTTTATAAACACTTTGAAGATAAAGATGCTTTATTAACATTTGGATTTAAACGATACGGCAAGATGATTGCTGAAATACCGGTCTCAGATCGATTAAGTAAACCATTTCAAGTAATGGAACAATTCCTACATCATGAAGAAATCGGTAAAATATTAGAAACACAAATGTCTGATGAACAATTTATTAGTCGTGCACAATATTTAAGTCACGAAACGAGAAAACAAGAAATAGAAGCGTTAAATCAACTGTGTAAAAATCATACGATGCCAAATGATTTAATCATTGAATTTTATTCAGGGGCAATTACCTCATTAAACGCATGGTGGTTTAAAAATGAAAGAAAAGTTTCTGCTACTGAAATGGATATGTATCTCCACCAACTTATTAACCGGGATATTTTTCAGTTTGGAAAAGAATAATTTTATCGATAAAAAAAGCCCATATGAAATGGGCTTTTTACATACTATTTATTCTCTTTCAACTTCTCTAACTCCCGCTGCACTTCTTCTTGTAAATTTTGATCTAACACTTCTTGTTGCTTCGGAGACTTCATATTGTAAAAGTAGTTGCTAGCCGCTGTTTCTGCTTCTAGTTTCTGTACGTAAGATTCAATACGTGCAAAACCTTTCGCTGTACTTTCTGTATGGAACGAATCAATTGCTCTGTTGCTTTCTTTTATCGCTTGCGCCGCATTTAACCTTGAAACAAGAACGAGTTCTTTATATTGCAATTCTCCATATTTCTTTTGCAGTTTGTCAATTTGTTCATAAAGCGTCGCTGTTTGCTCTTTTGTTATTTCGTACTGCTGGCGGTATAACTCCGCTTTTTTCTCATTCACAATTTTTTCTTGCAGGGCTAACTGCGCCATATGATCTTCTTCGCGTGATACAGCAAGTTCCGCTTGGCGCGTTCTCTTCGCAATAAGAGCAGTCGTTTCTGAAATTAATGCTTCATATTTTTTTTCTAAATAATATTGATGCGAAAGTGCTTTTTCCGCCTTCGTAATTTGCTGTTCGGTCTCGCGAAGATATTGCTTTAACATACTAACCGGATTCTCTATCTTATCTAACGTTTGATGCACATCCGCCACTACAATATTTTTAATACGTTTTAAAATACCCATTATTACTTCTCCTCCTTACGAATACTTCTTTCCCATTGATCTAAAATATCCACCTGTTGATGCACTTGAAAATCGCTGTATACATCTATATGAGTTGCTAATCTTTTTTCTTTTAATTTTTTATATATCCAACCAATTATCGGAACAAATGCGAGCACCGGAAGAACTGGTAATACACCAATAACTAGGAGGAATATGCCTGTCCACTTTTTAACCATATTCCCTTCAGACTTACGAAGCATGTACCAGCCGAAAAGAACAAATCCAAACGCTAACAGGAATGGTATAAAGAATACACCTTCAAACTCTTTTTCATGGTGTTTTTCATGATGCTTATCTCGCTCAAAGTTATTAAATTTCTCTTTTTGCGTAACGAAAGCTTCTCTTTCTTTATCGTGAGAAACAGTATATGCTGCTTGCTTATGTTTCTCATGATTCCACCTTTCAAACTTCATACTATGTAATCCAAACAGTAGTAATCCCAGAAGTAACGGAAGGATCAAAACCCATTTTAACCAACGCAATTTTTTACGTTTATTCTTTTTCATCTGTTCACCACCATCTATCCTTCGTTTTGAAATAAGTAAAAAATGTATGACCTCCCTTTACCTTTGATACATACGATTGTAAAACGTAGACGTGAGAAGAAAGTGAAGGAAGCATGATGAATATATGAGAAATATATAAGAAATTTCTCATAATGATTTCAAAACGAAAAAAAACAATTTCTCCATAAAAAATAGAGAAATTGGATCCTTGTTTCATTATTTTTATTCACTTTAGCAACTCACATACCACCCTTCTTCAAATCCGAACTTTCAACAACTGAACGGGAATACCCCACCTTCTTAACTCGCATCATCCACTTTGTTCATACGCTGACCTGATACATGTTCATCTGGCCGAAGTTGTTGCAAAGCAGCTTCGGATGTTGTTAGATAGGAATTTTTAAATAGCTTCTTCATTATGGAGAAAAAACCGTCGATAAATTTAAGTTACAAATATTCAGAATTAATATTAAAATAAACAATGGGGATAGGGGTATGGGATTTTAAATTTTATACATAACGAGGGAATAGAAATGAAACTACAATTAAAAGCGGATTTAATGCTACTACTAGTTACATTCTTTTGGGGTGCATCCATCTTACTTACAAAAGTTGGACTCGAAGGCATAGAAGAATACAATTTAATCGCATTACGATTTATTATTGCCTTTCTTTTATCAGGTTTAATATTTTACAAACATTTATTCAAAATCGATTTTAAAACGGTAAAATATGCATTTATACTCGCTTCTGTCTTATTTATCGTTTACATTTTCGCGACTTTCGGCACAAAGTATACGAGTGTTTCTAATGCTGGTTTCTTACTCTGTCTCACTGTCATTTTCATTCCGATATTATCAGCTATATTTTTAAAACACATTCCGGAAAAGAAAGTTATAGTAGGAATCATTTTAACGATAATAGGAATCGGCTTATTAACATTAACGAGCGAATTCAAAATCGGTAACGGCGATATATTTTGCATACTGTCTGCCTTATTTTATGCGATTCACGTCATCATTACCGGCAGCGTAACGAAACATGTGAACTCCATTGCACTTGGAGTAGTGCAACTTGGTTTCGTCGGCCTATTTAGTCTTATTTTTTCATTCATTATCGAAACGCCAAAGCTTCCTAGCACAATCAACTCATGGCTCATCATCTTAGCCTTAAGCATCTTTTGCACTGCAGTCGCATTCATCGTGCAAGTGATCGCCCAGCAATACACAACGCCTACACATACCGGACTTATCTTTTCATTAGAACCAGTCTTTTCCGCAGGGTTTGCTTTCGTTTTCACAGGTGAAACACTTACCGGAAAAGGATATTTAGGAGCGACACTTATATTAGTCAGTGTGTTGATTGCTGAGGTGGATTTTAAGAGTTTATTACGGGTTAATTATAAAAAGAATGTAGAATAGATAAACATACCCCGGGAAAATATTCGTTACTATTATTTTCATTCTCTTTTAAATGAGACTTTTTTAGATGCTATCTTCGAATAAGATAGCATCTAAAAAATGTTAAAAGGAATTATTATATTTATGTAGCCTGCATAGTTCACCGTTTCTACATTACTTACTGCACATAGTCATACAGATTTTTCGCTAACAATAAACAAGTTACTGTAATGAAAAGAGCACGAACATACCCGCTTCCTTTTTTTATAGCAAACTTGGAGCCGACAATTCCTCCAGCAATTTGAGCAATTCCCATTATAAAACCATACGCATAGTTTACTTGCCCTACATACATAAACATGAACAATGCACCAACGTTACTTCCTAAATTAAGAAACTTCGCCGTACCTGCTGCTTTTAAAAAATCATACCCAATAAATAAAAGAGCAAACATTAAAAATGAACCTGTACCAGGACCTAGAAATCCATCATAAAAACCAATAGCAAAAATAAAAAAGGTAAAAATAATGACGTGTCGACCAGACAATTTTTTATGAGTAGAAATACTTCCCCAATCCTTCTTGAATATCGTATAAATAGCGACTGCACCAAGCATTACCAGCATCAATGGCTTCAATACTTCTGGATTCATTAAATGAACGGTCCACGCCCCTATTATGGAACCTATGAAAGTGATTGGAAATAATTTAAACGCCGATTTCAAATCAAGATTACCAGAACGATAAAACACAATATTACTAGTTGCACTTCCCATCGTCGATGCTAGCTTATTTGTGGCTACTGCACTTGCTGGATTCAATCCTGTAAATAATAAAGCTGGTAAGGCGATGAGTCCGCCACCACCTACAACTGAATCAATAAATGCAGCCACAAACCCAAAAACAATCAAAATCATTAATACAGATGGGTCTAAATAAAAATCCATATTAGTAGCCTCCCCTTTAGTCACTATCGTAATAGTAACTATCAATTTGCTAAATGTAAAGAGTTATTGTAACGTTGAAATATAAAGTGAAACTTTAATCAGTGGGGTTTTGTTCATCCCCCACTGATTATCAGCCCTCACCAATCGGGCTTTTACGGGCAGCCCGGCCCCCACCTAACTTCTTTGCTTCCGCTGAATTTTGAGGTGGGGGTCTTACTGCCCGTTAAAGCGGGATAACAGCAAACATCGGAGGACAAAAAAGTGGACTACATAGTACAACAGCTTAAAAAAATTGGTTTTAATGAATATGAAGCTAAATCTTATGTATCTCTTGTGAAACAAGGGCCTGTCACAGCCTATCAAGTGAGTAAAGATTCGGGTGTCCCAAGAGCGCGAATTTATGAGATTTTAGGTAACCTTGTAGAAAAAGGAATTGTCATGAAGGAAGAAATAAATGACACTACCCGCTATTCACCTCTACCTGTTGAAATCTTTTTACAGAAGGCGCAATCAGAATGGCAGTCTACTTATGAAGGAATTAGTGATTCATTAAAAAAACTAGAAACTTCCGAAGAAAAAACGGATAATCGAGTCATTACTTTAAAAGATAATCAAACAATCATTAGCTACTGTCAAACATTAATAAAAAAAGCAGAACAACGTATTGTCATTTCAATGTGGGATGAAATGTATGAAGCGTTAAAAGAGGACCTAGCTGAGGTAGCTGATAAAGTCACAGTACAAGGCATTACCTTGCATGTTGAAAATCCTATTAAAAATCTAGAAGCACATCGTATAACAACTTATACAGAAACCCTCTCTACAGAACATTGGTTTATTTTATCAATAGATTCTAAAGAAATGATTTATGGCCCATCACTTGAAGAGCGTAATGTTGCTTTTTATACAGATGACCCCGTTCATATATACTTATTAGA
This sequence comes from Bacillus sp. BD59S, assembly GCF_007363175.1. Lineage (NCBI taxonomy): Bacteria > Bacillati > Bacillota > Bacilli > Caryophanales > Bacillaceae > Bacillus > Bacillus sp. BD59S. The sequence goes on along the minus strand of NZ_CP034686.1, from coordinate 890,019 downwards.
GGATTATGTATGGCATGATGTTTTAGTAAATCGACTTGTCCGACGTAGCCAAGATGACTTGGAGCAATGGATTACTGCAGAGAGACGATCTTTCTTTATAGGAAAATAAGGAACATATTCAAAAAATAAAGCATAAGTGAATACACTGGAAAACTTATGCTTTATTTTATACGCAAAGTAATACTCAAGTCTTTTCACTATTTCCCCTCCACAAACCGCCCAAACTCTTTCAAAAATCTCAACTTAAAACTCCCCACAGGTCCATTCTGATGCTTTGCCACATGAATTTCCGTCATCTCTTTCTGCACCGTTTCCTTATCATAATAATCTTCACGATACATAAGCATAATGACATCCGCATCTTGCTCAATTTGTCCTGTTTCTCTTAGATCAAATAAAAGAGGTGTCACCTTATAACTATGTGACACCTCTTTTTTAAACATTTAATGTAGAATTGTTATTATTAGATTTTAAGTTTATTTTTCTTACAATTGCCGTTATTACCTTCATTAACAATAAGGGAATAACAGCTGCGTATATAATATATATAATTCCGTATTTAATAATAACCCCTAATCCATCAGTATCTCTCATTATAAAAGTGACATAATCTACATTTTCAAACAGTTCAATAACATTAGTAAATAACCTAGTGGCTAGAGCTAAACACCCTAAATAGAATAAAAAATTCATAAATCTAGCATTACCTTTTGTTACATACATGAGTATAAATGATATAACAAAGCCTATATAAATATATGTAGCATATTCAACCGCGTACGCAATAACAAGAAACCCACCGATGAAAAAAGCGATTAAACCGCCTATTAAAATAGCTAAAAACAAAAGGAATGTTCCTTGTCCAGTAGGTATTGGAATCCCTACTGAATGGGTATCATTTTGATTTGATGCTAAATCCCATGTATCACTATCAGAATCTAGTGTATATCCTCTGTCGTATAACTTATTTTCTGCATCTCGACTTGCACATGTATTCCCTTCATAATATAACCGTTCCAGTTCTTCATCTGACTTATTCGAGTGATCTCCCATAAACTTCCCCCTATCCAATAATTTTTCCATTTATATTTATTGATTTTTCAGTCTTTTAACTAGAAACAGTTATTACAATCAATCTTGTGCGGTAATATAAATCATGGAGACAAAGCTCTTTTCTTACATATTCATATCAATAGTCTTTTAGCTCGATCCCGTTAGCGGCTTTCGCTACCATTTTCGAGATTACCTTAAACTGTACGACCATAAGGATTGGTACTCGTAACATGAAATTGCGCAGAAAGATTTTAAAGCTCGATTTTTCAACCATGCTCCCAGCAGCTAGTTTCCCTATTTTTTGATTCTTCTCAACAAACTTTCTCATCTCTTGCTCATAAGCAACATAGGCACGGGAATGATCACCACGCGCATTTTTTAGTTCGCCTGCTAATACATAAGCTCCGACAAGCGCTAGACTAGTACCTTGCCCTGATAGAGGTGATGGACCATATGCCGCATCACCTACCAATGTAATTCGACCTTTTGACCATGTTGGCATGTGAATTTGACAAATCTCATCAAAATAAAAGTCATCCGCCTCTTTCATAGTTTTAAGTATGTGTGAAGTTTCCCAGTCTTCTGTATGGCCTACAAATGCATTTTCTACAAGTTTTCTTTGAGATTCTTCATCATAGCGGTCGTACTCCAGTGCCTCCGATTGGAACAGGAACATACCTTTTGCCTCTGTATTACCACGAGCGCTATACATACCCACAGTTTTGCCTGGCATTGTATAAAGCATTACGCGGTGGTCAAGGTTGAGGTAATTCTCGAGGGTGAAAATCGAAATATAACAACCAAGTGTACGTTTAAACTGTGCTTCATCACCAAAAGTCAGGGACCTCACATTAGAATGCAGCCCGTCCGCACCGATAACCAGATCGAACGTCTGTGGCTTTTCATGAATAAATTGGACTTCTACACCATCTTCAGTTTCATGTATAGCAGTAATTGACTCACTCCAAATGTACTTAATTGTGTCCTTAGTTAAATCGTACAAAATATTACTCAAATCATCACGCATGATTTCGATGTCCACACCATGCTGGTTCGCGAAACTCGCTTCACTTAATTGACCTTCAACATTACCTTTGCTGTTCACGAAGTACACACCGGTCATGTTTGTATCAGCTGCACGGACTTGATCGAGTATACCCATCTGTCCAAGCACCGTAACAGCTACACCACGAATATCAACCCCATATCCACCAGAGCGCAATGCAGGTGCGCGTTCTACTACAGTCACGTCGAAGCCATAACGATGAAGCCAGTAAGCGAGTGCCGGACCGGTAATGCTCGCACCAGAAATAAGGACGCGTATCGCTTTTTTCATAATTACTTATTCACTCCTATCCTAATGAAAGTCTTAACATACCCTCCAGTATATTCACCGCAACAAAATAATAGGTATTGAACTATTCAACAAATAACCCGCTTGCTGGAAAAGTAAAAACCCTGCCTATCAATATAGGACATTTGATCAAACTTTATTACAAATTGACTATTTTCCCAACACTTAATTCCCCATCTCCACAAACCGCCCAAACTCCTTCAAAAACCTCAGCTTAAAACTCCCCACAGGTCCATTCCGATGCTTCGCCACATGAATCTCCGTCATCTCTTTCTGCATCGTTTCCTTATCATAATAATCTTCGCGATACATAAGCATAATGACATCCGCATCTTGCTCAATTTGTCCTGTCTCTCTTAAATCAGATAAAAGAGGACGCTTATCTTGCCGTGACTCTACAGAACGAGATAATTGCGACAGCGCTACTACACAAACATTTAAATCACGTGCTAATAACTTAAGCTTACGCGAAATCTCACTAATCTCTTGAAATCGATTGCCTTTATGCTTCGGATCGCCCGTAATAAGCTGCAAGTAATCTACAATAATTAAAATCTTTTTATCACCATGCTTCCTCTTTAACTTACGAGTTTGCATCCAAATATCTTGCACTGTAACACCTGCATTGTCGTAAATCTCAAGTGGTAACTCACCAATCTCCGCAAACGCCTTACTCACCCTTTCCCAGTCTTCCATCGCAAAACGATGCTTCGGATTTTTCAACCTACCTCCTGACACTTCGCCTACGCAAGATGCCATCCGTTTTAACAAATGTTTACTACTCATCTCTAACGAAAACAACCCCACCGCCGCGCCAGACTTCGCCGCATGCAGTCCAACATTTAGCGCAAACGCAGTCTTCCCCATAGAAGGACGCGCACCAAGAACAACAAAATCACCTTCCTGCAATCCGCACGTCATTTTATTTAGCGATATATAACCAGTCTCAATACCCGTAATCTCTTTCGCATCTTGATGAAGCTCTTCATATAAATCAACTAGCGCATCCTTCAAATCAAACTCACATACACAGTCCTTCTCCTCTAACTCACAAAGTGCCGTAATCGTCTCACCAATAATTTTCTCACTCTTCTCCGCAATAAGACGCTCTCCCATCTTGTGCCCGAGAACACCCGCCTGATACATTTTCCAGGCACCTCGAACAAGCCCCTCATAATACGAGAAGTTGCTAGTAGTAGGCACACCATCCATTAACCCTATAAAATACTCCATTCCCCCGATCCCCTTCAAAAAATTCGGGTCCACTCTAGAAGTGAAAGTTACAAGATCAATCGGTTGCCCCTCTCCTTCCATTTTTCGCATTAACTGAAATATAGACTTATGCACTGGCATCGAAAAATACTGCTCCGTCAAACGGCACTCCTTAATAAGCTCTCCATCAATTAATAGAGAACCTAACACCGTCTTCTCCGCCTCCACATTTTGAATACTCATGGACGCCACCCGCGCTCCGCTAAAAAGCGCTGCAACTCTTCCTCAGACGGCGCATTCTTCTCCCACTCCTCACATCTCGCCAAAAACTCCTCCGTCTCCCCCGTACTAACAGACGAATCCTTCTTCCGAAAATTAGCCGTATCCGCCTCAACCTCAGAAACTTTCGTAAATCCTTTCCCGTGCCAACCTCTCAAAATCCCCTTCACATAAGCAACCGTCCGCTTATTATTCTCAAACGCAATTTGAAGAGCCTTCAGCACAAGCTCCTCTGACAAATCTTCCATCCACGCACTCAGTTCCTCCACCGCAAACGGAGACAAACTACCGAAATGTTGCTCATAAAAAGAAAACACGCGACTTCCCATTTCTTCTTCTATAACCTCTTCTTCCTCTGTCTCCTCACAAATCGGATCAACATCATCCATAACCAATTCACCAGGCATACCGAAATGCGCTAAAAGCATTGGAACATTCAGCTCCTCCTCTACGCACTTCTGAAGAAACATATGTACAAACTCCTTATTCTTCACACCCTTAAGCTCACGAAGCACACACTTCTCCACATTCGTATTCGTCACAGGATTATAACGAAGCCAATTCAAAACAAATAACTCCCGCGTATCCGCATCATAAAGAATCTTCCCATAATCAATGAAGCGCTGCACAAGCTTATCAACAGTCTCCCGATTATAACCCGTCTCCATCTCAGCTAACCGCTTCGGAAAAGGAAAAATCCCACACTGCGTCGTCTTCGAACAAGTTAACAAATACACATAAAAATACCGCTCCTCCGGCGTCAAATCCAAAACAAAATCATCCTGCCAAAAATTCACCTGCACAGTACGATATACCGCCATCCTAATTCCTCCCGTCTCCGTTCAAAAATGAAAAATTCCTCTTTGTACTATATATAGGAAGGAGGGCCGGGTTTTTGGCGTGTTATTTCAAAATTTTTTTCGACTCCTACTACGGTGTTTGTTGGTGTTTTTGTTTTGTTATGTTTTTTCTTAGTGATTTATTACTTGGTAGGGGCTTGTAAGGGGCTTAGGAGGGGCTAGTTATCGGTTACTTCAATTAGAAAGACTCGATCTGAGAAGCCGCCTCTTTCTTCTGCTTTCTTTTTTCGGATATTGTTGATTTCTTCTAGTGTTGTGCCTTCGTGTTCGGCTAGGGCGTTTATTAGTTCTAGTAGGTCGGATAGTTCTTCGAGTTTATCGAGTTTTGTTTTTGCTTCGATGTATTCTGTTAGTTCTTCTTGTGTTTTTTTGCAGATTTCTTTTATGTATTCGTCTTCGGGTAGGATTCTTGTTGTAGGTGTTTTTCCGTTAGTTTTTATTATTTGTGGGATTTTGTTTCTGATTAGTTTGTTGTAGGTTGGCATGGGATTTCCCTCCGTTTGGTTTTCTTCTATTATAATGGAAAAGCAGTTTAACTAGGTGTTAAACTGCTTCATTGCTTCTTTTATATAGTTTTCTTCTTCGGTTGTGAAGAGGGTTGGGAATTCGGATAGTGGGAGGTTTGATTTTTGGATTATATCCTCTATATCGCTTTGGGGTGTATCAAGATAATTCGTTACTTCTTCTATTACATTGAAAAATTCCTTCAAGGTAACTTGAACGTCTTGATGACCCGGATTTTTCTCTTCTACCTTATACTTTTTCAACTTCCCTATCACATCCATAAATCGCTGTTCAAACTTTTCTTTTAGTTCCTTATTATTATAAAACGCTCGAACACTATCCGTTGAAAAGTGTTCCTCTAGCCATTCCTTATTTTCTTTCTCCCATATAAAAGTTTGCAAAAACGAAGAAAACAAAGCGACATCCACTCGTTTCTCCTTTTGAAACTTCTTCGTCATCTCATCCATATGCGAAAGCACCTTCGCAATCCTTTCTTGCTCTGCCAAAAGCAATTCCCTTTGAAAATGCATTTGTCTTAAAAATTCTTCCGTCTTTATATCACGCTGCAATATAATATTTTGAATTTCCCCAAGCGAAAAACCAAGATGCTTAAACGATTGAATTTGCTGCAGCACATACAAATCATCTTTCGTATATAGCCGATGTCCCCCCTCAGTATAATCGCTCGGCTTTAATAAATTAATCTTGTCATAATAACGAAGCGTCCGCACCGTAACATCCCCAACATGTGCAAACTCACTAATCAACCACGCCATATCATCACCTACTCCGCTAACTTCTCTTTCACATACTGAAGCATATGAGAAAAACTAATCTCATTCTGCCTACAATATTGAAACAAACCTACAACAAGCAATAACAAAGGAACATTCCCTCTATAACGATTTTCATACTCGCTAATACCATCATAAAAGTACTCATACTTTCTTTTTCGTAAAACAATATAAATCGCAATAAACAATACTGCAATCATAACGAAAAATCGCTTTCCCCTTATCTCCACTTCTTGTTTCATCACCTATTCTCCTTCCACCGCATACTTATCTTTTTTAAATAACGGAATTCGAATGAAATAACGATATGGCTCGTCGCGTATTACTTTCCACGTAACAATGATCACTTGAACGACCTCGAAGGCAAATATGATCCAAAACAATACATCACTAATACGTGAACTAATATTAAATAGAAGAAAAATTAACAAATGAAAGTTAAAAGCCTTTCGGCAGTGGTATTTGTATACCTCATTTTTACGTGCCAGCGTGATGTACATGAGTAGTGGTGAAAAGATTCCTATTGCGGCTGAGAGTAATAGCATGATGATGGTGTTTCTTTTTTCTTTTGTGGTGGTTTTCATGAGTGGTTTGATCCCCCTTTTTTGATTTGTCTTCTTTAGGTTAGGGGGTGACGTTGGGGGAGGTTCAAGAAATAAACTATAATTAGTTCTGAAAAAATAGACACAATGAAGTACCTTACATACTCCATTGTGTCTATTTACCTCATAAAAAACTGATTATCTATCAAAAAACATTTTAAATACATACTGCAGCCAAAATAACATACATGTAATAAACATCCCAAACGCTATATTTTCATTAAATTTCTTAAAAATAAAGTTCCATTTAACAACAATATATTGATTCACAATACACCAATAGAAGAGAAACAAAATTGAGATACCAGTCAAAGAAATCATAAAATTCACCCCTCTTCCCCCTTTCATTTTTATGATTCACCTATTATATCTCCGCTAAATTAAAAGATTAACCGTATACAAACTCTTTAAATACTAAGAGTTTATCTAGTCACGAATTGCCTCTCACCCTGCTCCCTATGAAAATCACTTAAAAACTTTAAAACCCTTGGCAAGGAGGACCTCTTATTATTTCTAGCTTTCAACATGCTTAACAATACAAAAACCACCCCAAACAAATATACCGTCCAAGGTGGTTTTCTAAAACTTTCATATCACTATTAAATTATTACTTCAATCTATCCTGCAACGCACTAATATTAATGATTACAGGGCTACCCGACTTCAACGTTCCATCTTTCTGTAACATTGGCCCAGAAGTGATACATTGACCTTTCTTCAATGTTGCAAGTCGCTTTTCCCATTCTTTTCGCATAGCTGAATCTTGAGCAAGGTTTGATGCAATGGCACTAATCTCATTTTCTGGTGGCATGAAATACACCTTTTGACTTGAATTCTGTAGTCGTGAAATTTCATCTGTTGTAAATTGCCCTTTTAATGATTGTGTTGCATACCAACCTGACCAACCAAATTTTCTTCCTTCAGTTAAAATTTTGGCACTCGGTGATTTTTCTCTATGATCAAGATTTTGCGCTTCATCTAATATAACTGGGAATGGTTTATTTTTATCTCCGTGATGCAATTGGTAGTTCCAAATATCCCACAAGATAAACTCTGTAATCATGAGCTGTACATCTCTATTAAAGCCTGTTAATTGTACAATAAACACTTTACCTTTTTGGTTCAGTATATCCCCCCAATTATATACAGCATTATGATTAAATGGATTCTTATCAATAAATGGCTTAATTTGTGACCTGGCTGTTTTAGCCGGCCCAGAAGTATCCTCTTCTAATTCTGCTAATAAATAATTTAAATTCATACCTTCGCCATATTTATCTAAACCGCGCATTACCGCCTCATATATAGCGTTTTGTTGCTGAATGCCTAAATCTTTATATACAGCTGAAAATACACTTTTAATTCTTTCAGCAACATCTGTATTATCTTCATCGATATAAATTCCTTCATCCAATTCTTTTTGATTTCGCTTAAATGGATTTACTGGGAATTTATCTTTTGCTACTAGGAATTGTTCAATATTATCTTGGAGTTTCTCTTTGAATTCCGGTTCTAACTTAGAATTCTTAAATCCATCTGTATAGTCAAATATCATACTAGAAATTCCATTTTGCGCCAGCTCAAGTAGTAAACATTGAATGAAGTAACTCTTACCTTGTCCTGATTTACCCGAAATTAAAATATGTCTATTTGCTAGCTCTGAATTTCCGAATTCCCAATATATTTCTTGAGTCGATCCCTCTACTGTTCCTAACAAAACGCGGATGTCTTTTAATTCTTTTGTTCCTCCCCTTCCTTTTTCTTCCTTTTCTTCTTCAGAATGAGGTACAGTTGGAACGACTTTATTGCTAGTTTTTTTTAACACTTGATTAGAATCATGATTCTGATTCAATAATCTATTTGGATTAATATCAGTTCCGCCAGAATGGATTTTCATTTTAAGTGCCTCAATTTCTTCGACTACTCCTTCATATCCATCCTCTTCGGTTAATTCCACTAATAAAATATCTTCTTCTATTTTAATGGATCTCCATGATTGTTCCTTTTTGAATGATAAAATTGCTCCTTTTCCGATTTTATCATCTAAATGTCCACTCATTTCATAATCATCATTTAATAATCTTTTCTTTAGTTCTTCAATTTTCTCATAAGATTTTTCTGGCCAAATGTTGTTTGCAATGAATTTCTCGGCATTCGCTAGCAATAACTGCACAAAGAAGTTTCGGAAAAACTTATGTTTAAACACATGTAAACCGTCTTCACTTGTTTTAGAAAGTTGTGTATCAAATAGTTGCTTAGTAGCATTAATTTGCTCTTTTGCTTTCGCAATAGCACTGTCTTGATTTAAGCCGATTTTCACTTCCACTGGATAATAATGCACTGATAATTTATCATCTTGCATTTCTACTCCGATTAACAGTAAATCGTCACTATGTGCACCTTTTCCGCCTAGATTTTTTGCAGAAAATACACCTTCACTTTTCGTTAATTTCACCGCTCCAGCAACACGCAATATTTCTTCTAATGAGATAGGAACCCATAAAATATTCTCATGATCTAAAGCACTTAATATATACTTCACAGCTGAAATAATGCTTAACTTTTCTCTTGAGAATTGTCCCTTACTTCCTATAATTCGTAGTAACCACTCACCATTTAAACTATTGAAAGCTCTAATAGCTGTATTAATTTTTTCAGGTGTTGATACAATTTCTTTTTCTGCCAGATACTGTTCAATAACCGCTCGGTATTGTCTCGCTTTATCCGTTACTGTAATTGCATCATACTGGCTTGATGAAGAATATTGATCACTATAATGAATGACCAATAAATTACGTGATGAATCTTGGAAGAAATCTAAACCTACATTAGGTTCAATAAATGTTACCCAATAAGAAGATTCATATAAATGTTCTAGAACTTGTTCATCATAGGTAGATGTTCTCGTAACAATTGTTTCATTCTTACGATAAGGATTTGTACCATCGTTATTTAAATTACTTCCTAATTCATTCATTCCTCTAGCAGTTTGAATTAACAAATGTTCATTATTCAATACATTTTTTAATCCAAATCCTGTACGATAATCTACTTCTGTACTAATAGATGATAGAGATGATAACATTCCATTTAAAGATAATCCTGTTTCAATATCTTCCATTGTACTTTTCGCATGCTTCTCATTTGAAATCATTTTATAGAATGAAATATGAGCGTAACCATATTCTTTCGTACCAATAAGTTTATAATAAAAAACATTTTCTCGAATCAGCCTTAATACGTCTACAGCATCGAGATTCTTTGATGCTAACGATAACTCAAAGAACTCCTCGAATTTTTGAACATCATCATATATAGAAAATTTTTCAAAAGCGCTTAGTATATTACTCTCATGATATAAAGCAACCTCTACTGGTATGATTTTGGACGGCCCTTTTTTATCTATCTGCTTCTTAATAAACTGTACTAAACCTCTTACAACTTCTTTATCATTATTTATATTAATCACATTGATTCGTATCGGAGATTTAGATTCTTGTAAAAATAAGTATTGGAAATGCTCCACAAATTGTTGAAGCTTTTCTTCAACTACATTAGCTAAAAATGCATTAGATTCCCCAATCGCAACCTTATGAAGTGGTTCATAAACAGTCCATTCAGGTGCTTCATTTTGAGAAACTGGTCGATACAATTCATCATTCTGTCCATATATATATGGCAATAGATTATTAGGATGCAAACGGTTTAAAATATGCATTTCAACTACTTCGTTTTTAATTTCATCATTAATACTTAACTGATAGGCAACATTAAGAGGATGCAACGGTGTTAGTATGACTCTTTGTTCCTCTTCAATAACTCCCAATTTAAACAGATTCTTTTCTTCTTCTTTTAACATTACATTTTCTTGTATATGAGCAACGCTTTCGTTAAAAGCCTTCAAGTATCTTATAGATAGGTCTCTTAATTGATCATCCACAAAACAAAGACTAGGAACCGTATTATTAAACTTATAGTAATTTAATAATTGTTGATACGCATCTCTCAATGGTGGGTTCATTAATAATTCAACCTTATTTAGGCCTGATACCCCTCTAACTGCAAAAGCGATTTCATTTTCAATCCATACTCTCTCGTCTTGTAAATAATTTCGAAATCCTTCTCGTGCTGAAAATTCCCTTGCACCTTGTTTTAATTTATTTGTATCAAGGTTATATTCAAAGCTTTCTTGATGTTCTCTTTTTAATTTCCATACCCTTTCTCCTGATACTGGAACAGTCTTTGCAACTTGCTCTCTAATAAGAATAGGAATTAAAGAGGTTTCAATTTGAACAGAAAATGATAAGCTATCATCATTCCATGCAGGGGAAGATTCAGAGACTTCAAAACTTCCACCTTGCCAATTTATAATCTGTGCATCTTCCTCAATAAATACTTCTTCTGGCTCATTAGAAATATCTCCAAAAACAATACGTTCTTCAGCTTTATTCATAACTACGTATTTCTTATTTACATTCACTTCATAAATCGTTTGAAGCGATTGTAAAAACGCGGCTTCACATTCTATAACAGCAATATGAAACTCATATTTCGACTTAGATTGCATCTTATGCGTATATACAACTTTATGGAATGAAGTCACATTTTGCTTATGCACTAAACTAACAGTTAGTTTTTTCCCAGATATCCCACAGAACCCCTGTGAATTTTTATGAATGTATTCCTTCTTCAACTTTTCTTCAAATTCAAAGTTCAGGTTGATATCTTCTATCTGTGTAGGATTAAAAACGATAATATGGCGTTTACGTCTCCCAGCCTTTGTCTCAGCTTGTGCTTTCTCCCAATATAGCAGACCTTCTTTTGAATATTTCTTTGGTGATTCAATATATTCTAATGGACGATCTATCTCAGTCATTTTGTCGTAAGAATCTTTAACAAGAACATAATCTGCTTGCTGCCAATCTTCTTTCTTCAGGCGAGAAACACCTTTCTCATCAAATAATTTTTCTAATTGACTCTCTAAATGTTCATACTCATGCATATGTTGAACTTTCTCAAAGAATGAAGCATTTTCTTCTAGCCTTTTTTTCATTTGAGCTGAAGTAAATTGATTTAAATTTTCATCATAGAAAATACCTAGATTAGAATAGTCTTCTCTCGCAATCTCTTGTTTTGATAAAAACCCAAGAATTTCTTCATAATCCCAAAGAGATGGTCGCACAATTGTATCATCTAATTTTTTACGTAAATAAAATGAAAGTACTTCCTTCTCTTCTTTATTTAAAGAAGAAGTTTCAATTTCTTCTTTTAATGTTTTCAAAATTGATTTTACATTAAATGGCATACCTTCTTTTTGCAAATCACTGCTACCACCCTTAATACTGTCCAGTGTCTCATGACATATACTAAGTAAAGCTGTTTTCTCCCAAATATCCTTTTGTTCACCGACTTCATTACGAAGTGTTACTAAAAAGTCCGGAGTAACGTTTGCCGATGTAGTCGCAACAACTACTTTCATTTCCTCTGAAACCTTAATAGCAATCGTTTCGTATGGAGTTCCTTGCTTATGCTGATAATAAAACGCCTGCGATAAATCTTGTTCTTTTAATGTGTCATAAAATGCTTGTACTTGTTCATGATTATCAAATTGAAGGTAAAACCGCTCTCCACCTCTAAGATTTTCTGCTTGTAAATAATTTATTAGTTTATCTGAAAGATAATTATAAAATTGGTTTAACATACTGTGCATCACCGCTATCACTTTTTTTGTCTATTAAATTCAGCTTATCAAATAACTGTACAATTTCTTCTTTTGAGTAACGATCGAAGAATAAACCTCTAGCCTCTAAATCTATAAATACTTGCTTCAAAGGTTTTCTTTCCTTTTTTAAACTCAATGCTGTTAGTAGCAATAACATATCTTGACTAAGATTAAGCATATAACCAAGTGAACCTCGAGTTTTTAAGAAATATTTTTTCCCAACCTCTTCTATTGATAAAGAGTATCTATGTCGAGGGCCTTGCATCGTATCTTTTTCATAGGCTTCTTCTATACTACGGAATAAGGATTGTACAAGCGTATCATATTCTAATTCTAAATTTCCTTCATAAGCCCCAAGACCTAAATGTCTTCTATATTCCATAACCCAATCACAAAGCATCTCTAAAAATACTTTTTTATCCTCATCGGATAATTGCTGATATGTTTCCTTTAACTCAGGATAGCCACCCGCTTTTTCTACTCCCATTAGGAAATTTAAATGTTCTAAGCAATTAATATGTAGTAGTAAATGTCTACCTGTATCTTTAATCATTTGATAACCATGAGTATAACCTTTTCTATTCTTACTCGTAGACTCCCAGTCAAGTGTAAAATAAACTTCGTTGTTCTCACTAAAGTTCGCTTTCCCAACTTGTGAAAGCTTTAAAGTCAATTGAGTAATATATAAAAAGTAATAATAACTAAGAAACAAATGATAATGAGTTCTAAAATAATCTTTATGTTCTGCTAAAAATTGAAAATCTTCTTTGAATAGCTTTGAGATAAATGGAATTTGATTAATATAAGGACGGCGTTCTTTTTCGTCGCTCTCCAAATGATTTAATTGTTTTAACACAAGACGTGACATTAAATCTGTTGAATCGCTTTTTCCAAAAATCTCTTCTACTGTTTCTTTTTCACCTAATAAGACGTCTAAAAGGAATCTAGCAATATCTTGTTCTCCTTTTTTATCAGCCTTATCACTTAATGGTAAATATTGAAACAAATGCAAATGAAAAATTTTAATTGTATTATCACTATCCTGCAAAAAGGTACGTAGTATTTGTTCAAATTGCGACTTATCTTGCTTTGATACATCAACAGATTTACTAATCTCTCCAATAAGTTCTTCTAGATTAACTTCCATTTTCAACTTATTTCCGCTGACTAGACGCGTAAACTCTCCTAATACTCCCTGAAACCCTTTTGCGAATTTTGCCCGCTCTGTTCCTCGGGTAGAGAAAGGTAACAGAGGGGCTTTTTTATTTATTGTATGTTTTAATCCTAACTTTTCTGGTTTAATACTCAGCGAGTTTTTCAAATCTTCTAAATTCTCTCTTACAATCATTTTCTAATCCCTTCTAAACGTAAATTCTTCAAAATCTTCGTCGTATGTTAGTCTAAACATTCCATTTTCATTAGATTGAACAAACAATAATTCTTTTTCTCTATTTCCTAATTTCATTATCTTATCCACAAATTCAACGAACTGAATACAATCTTCTTTATCCTTTTTATTCGGGCGATAACCTTTTGAAAGTTTGACCATCATTTCATATAATGGATAATCAATTTCTAAATATACAGGAGCTACTTTATCTTCATTGGAAAAAGCAAGTAATATATTTAATTTAAATCGATTTAAAACCTCCGGTTCTACCCCTTTCAAATGTCCTACAAACGGCTTAATTTTAAGAGACTGTGCAACCTGAGTAGTATCATTTGAGTAATCCATGAATACATAATCTGACTTCGGACTTCCGTTCCATAAGAAAATTGATTTTCTCGCTAAATTATACATACCTTTTAAATCAGATCGATTTCCTTTATTAAAAGCATATAAATATTCCATATATTTTTTATAATTTTCATCCCCAAATATTTCATTTAAAACCGGAGATAAAAATAATGACATACGTATTAATGTTTTATTGAATACCTGTCTAGATGAATCACTTAACTCGAAGAAAGGTCCCATCTCTTCTAGCCCTTCTATCCATCCATCAAGTCCATGTAAATTCAAATGCTTTTGGAAAGTATTCTTCATATTTACTGAATTGTTTAGCTCAATTAGCATTTGGTCTACACTATTTGATCGTAGATGAATAGGATCCATTTTAGAAATAACTGCTAGTAAATTTGATTTTTCTTGACCATCAAATAATAAATTCGGTAATAAGGCTTCGGTTTTTTCCATCATACCTGCCCCAAGAAAATCTTCATTCCCATGAGAAGGCACTAAAATATCATAAATAAAATTAAGCATGGAACGTGTCGAAATAATCATCTTATGCTTAACTATTGCTTCAATTAATATACTTAAAACACCATCTCGTATTTGTTGTTGTTGCAATAACTCATAATTCACCATAAAGAATCCATTTATACCACGTTGCTTATCCTTTAAATAAGCTTGATAGAATGGATTTTTTTCTGACTCAACCACAATTCGCTTTAAAATAGATGAAAAATAATCTGATTTTGGCCCTTCACTGGTTAATTCAAAAGGTTGATAATCACTAAAGCTAATCAAGTGGAAATTACCGCTTTGTTGATTAGTAGCAATTTCATTTGCCTCGAATATTCCTGATTCCTCAATGAATTTTGTTAAAATTTGATAGTGCTCTTTTGCATAATCTGATTCAATAAAGTTATGCAGAACTCCTAGGTTAATAGCTAAAATTAGCTTAAATCTAGAACCATCAATCTCACTATCACTATATGGCTTTAATACTTCCGCTAATGTATCAAGGGAACTCTTTTGTGGATCAAAACTTTCCGTAGCATCATTATGCACCGAAAACTCTTCCATCAATTCAGGATATTTATTTTTCACATACGATAATAAATGTGATTTCCCATCTCCAACGCTACCACACAAGAAAATTAATTGACTCGTATTTTGCCCAGCTGCTGCTGTTAGAGCAGACATCATATCGTTCTGTATCGTTCTTTCTACATGTAAATAATCCTTAAAGGAACTAAATTCATTAGGATTTTCGATAGCCTCTTGAGATGATTCTTTCAGCTTCGAGAGTTCTGCTAGTAAATAACTCTCTCCTTCTCCTAAAATAAAATCATCATACACAAAATTGTTATCTGCTTCTTCTTCATTATCTACAGACTGTTTATCTTCAATTTCTAACCCTACCGCAATCTCAGCGTTATTTATTTCTGTTAATTCCTCAGTTTGATTTGATGTATTTTGTTTACTTGCAATCTCAATTAGCATTTTTAACTTTTCTTCTAAACTAGCAGATATCTTTTCTTCTAATTTCTCCACAATATGTACACTACTCTTCGGCTGTGGATGTTTGTATTTCGGGACAACAAACTCATAACTCCCGTATACCTCCATAAACCACACTGCAATTTGGAATAGATTTTTATGCATTTTAAAAGCACTCTCTACCCCACTTTCAATATGTTCATGTGCCGCTTTATTTCCTAAATAGCGAACAGTATCAAATGAACGTGAAATTTCCTTTGATAAGATATCTTCTCTTTCTAATTTTTGAATACGCTCTACTTGCTTTAAGTATTGTACGTCGTGCAGTTCATGTTCTTCCGCAATGCGTTTTGATAATAGCTCTGCAAATATTCTTCCCTTAATTAAAACCGATTGGGGATCTTGATAAAAAACATTTTCAATATCTCTCCCCATCTCCGCTAACTCGGGGAATACCTCTTGTAGAAAATCAAATGTATATTTCTCCAATGATGTAACACCTCTTAATCTAAAAATACGTTTCGAATATATTCCATATTATACAATATCTATAGAAGAATTGTTGGTATTAAGAAAAAAGGAAATTAGTGGATTATTCATTCTCAATTAGAAATTTGCAAAAAAATAATCTGGGTTATATAGCTAGCTATATAACCCAGATTATCTCAACTCTTTATTATTTCAAATTTTTAATAAGCATGCATATGGTTTATTCCCTAGAATAAACTCAACTGCACAATACTATCCATCTTCTCTTCTTCTTCGTTAATCTCTAAAATCCTTTGACCCATTCGTTCCACCAAATCAACAACTAAAGCATTTCCCATACAAAAGTATCTGTTTCTTTGTGGCATTCCTGTATTCGTCCAATCCATCGGGAAACCATTTAACAATTCACACTCAACTGGCGTTAAATATCTTAGTCTTTTTGTATGAGGATCCTCTATTACATGGGAACTTCTATTACATGTTCCTTCACTTGTTAACATTGTGCGTCCAGGCTTATCTAAATCATCAGGGAAAGCCATTCCTCCCTCAGAGTAGAAATATTTATGACCTGTCGCCTTTGATACTCTTTCTTCTTTTTTCGGACCTTTAAGATACTTGAGTTCCTCAAATTCCGTTCTTCCCTTTTTGTTAATCTTATCCATTTTCAAATAATATGATTCATCTGCAGGACCAAATTTATCATATACTTTTTGAACAACTTCACCTAAAGTCTCTGGATTTTCAGTTACCGGAACTACTTCTTCCGTATATACTTGCCCGTCCATCATTACGCCAGAATTATAGTATTCAGCTTTAAATGTATCAGAAACCTCAATAATATCGACCGGCAACTCAAATTGCCCTCTTTTTTTGTTTTCCTCAGGCGCTTCATGCACTTTGAAAATCGGAGCAAAAAATCCATTTTCACACAATATCTCTAACGGCTTCATTTTACTTTGAACAGATGTGAAATGAGATTCTTTTAAGTACGCAAAAATAAATACTCTTCGTCTTCTTTGTGAATTTCCATAATCCGCAGCGTTAATGACTCTCCATTCCACTACATAACCTGCATCTCTAAAGCTAGCCAGCATAATAGAAAAATCACGACCTCTTTGTTTTGCTGGTGACTTCAATAATCTATCTACATTCTCTAACAAAACAAATCTTGGCTTGCGAGAATTAACTATGTTCATTATCTCCCAAAAAAGAACACCTTTTTTCCCTTGTATTCCTTTTTCATTCGATAAAGTACGTGCTACAGAATAGTCCTGACAAGGGAAGCCTCCTACTAATAAATCATGCTCAGGTATTTCCGGCCAAGCTTCAGCTATATCTCTATTTACATGTATTCCTTTATTTTCAAAGCGAGTTGCATAACAATTAAATGCATGTTGTGCTTTAGTTGAGGGCTCCCACTGGTTTCCCCAAAGAACTTCAAAGTTTTCGTTTGCTTCTAGTCCTAATCTAAAACCTCCTACTCCCGCGAAAAGTTCTACTACTTTCACCATAAATACACGAACATCCTTTCGGTATTTTATTTATCTATGCTTCATTATAATAAAAAGTGAGGAAAAGATCAACTATAACATTTCAAGAACCATACTTTTTTACAATTCCTTATTTTGGCTTGTAACAATTAAGAAAGCAGTTCGCTACTATATCAATATTATAAAGGAAGAAACTTCCCTTGAACAGATCCAATATAGCCGTTACCTAATAAAACTAATTGTCTTTTCCTTCTTATAAATTTTACTTATATAAAATTGAAACAGCTTTTTATTATAGCATAACTTTAATATGTATTGTTTAAAATCATACACCGCAGCACTGGATACAGAAAGGAGTTTATTATGGACTATACTACAATAGAAGAACTAATGAGAAAAGCACATGAAGCTGAAGGAAAAACATTTGGTGAGATTGATTCCACTAACCGACTTGCAAATGCTAAATCGAAAGGTGGACTAGGACAAGTAATCGAAGAAAGCTTTTTTGGATATGAAGTCAATTCAAATGCAGAAGCTGACTTTAAGCACCTTGGTATTGAACTTAAAGTAACTGCATTTAAACAAAATAAAAACGGTTCATTATCTGCCAAAGAGCGGCTAGTCTTAAATATTATCAACTATATGGAAGAAGTTCATACACACTTTGAAACCTCAAGCTTTTGGAAGAAAAACAAAAAGCTACTATTAATGTTTTATGAATGGGTACCTGGTGTAGACCGTAAAAATTTTCACATTACAAAAAGCCTTTTATTCACCTATCCCGAAGCTGATTTAGAAATAATCAGACAAGACTGGGAAACCATCGTAAATAAAATTCGTGCCGGCAAAGCACATGAATTATCTGAAGGTGATACAAACTATTTAGGAGCTTGCACTAAGGGTTCTAATAAAAATTCACTTCGCTCACAACCGTATTCTGAAATTCCAGCAATGCAAAGAGCTTTTTCGTTAAAGCCTTCTTATATGACAGCACTAGTTCGCAGGTATCACCTAAACGAAGAACTAGTAAGTTTTACAACAACAAATGAACTAAAAGGAAAATCTTTAGAAGAAATCCTTTATTCAAAATTTGAAAATTACATAGGCTTAACTGATCAAGAAATCGCTCAAAAATTATCTATTGATTACAAACCTACAACTAAAAGCTTTGTTCCACTATTAGTAAGCTCTTTACTTGGTATTAAAGGAACTCGACTCGATAAAATTGAAGAATTTGCAAAAGCCAATATAGAGTTCAAAACAATTCGTTTAGAACCAAACGGAAAGCCAGAACAAAGCATGTCATTTGAAACAATTGATTTTCATCAATGGACAAATGAATCATGGGAAGAAAGCGAAATCCGAGAACGCTTCTATCAAACCAAATTTTTATTCGTAATTTTTGAATTTAACCAAACAAAAAAAGAAAACCCAAACCGTAAACTCTACTTTAAAGGCATTAAGCTTTGGAACATGCCTGTGCCTACAATAGAAAAAGAAATACGCGAACTATGGGAAGAAGTTAATAAAGTAATACATGAGGGTATTCAAATTGAATATAGAAAACGTGGTGATAAAGTCGTCGAAGCAAATAACCTACCAAAAATAAACTTTAACGGCGTCACGCATATTAGACCAAAAGCCCGCAACGGTGCCGATAAAGTAACTTTACCTGATGGCCAGCAAATTACAAAGCAGTGTTATTGGTTAAATAATTCATACATAGCTGATATTATTACTGATAAAAAATCATAAGGATTTAATTTAATTTATAAAGAAATTACCATTCATGATAAAAAGCAGATATCAATTTTATCCCTAAAGATATCTGCTTTTATCAATTTGTTACGATTTTACAAATCGTATCTCTAATGACCGATTATCTAGTTATTCCAACATTAATTGAAGTTGAAATCCCTAATAATATAATTAATAATTGATGAATATTCAAAAAACAATCCCAATAAAAATAAGTACTTTCCCTAACCTTTTATACTTTTAAATCATTTATGTATCCTTTCACTATCTCACAATGCTGAGGATATGTATCTTTTAGTGCTCCTTTCAAAACTTTTAAATCTTCTGTAATATCTTTTACATTCCAGGCTGTAGAGCCATCATCAAAAAGTCCAATAACTAGTGTTGGAACAGTAACAGATAGTTTTGCAGCTGGTATTTCCCTTATTGTTTTTTCATAATTTGAAACACCACTATCAATTCTCTTACAAAGTTCATAAGAAGGAACAATTAAAATACATATATCTGTTAAATCATAAGAAAAGCTAAGTTGAAACTTGAAGTAGTTACGATAACTGGAAGCAACGTTACCAAACTCAACTTCAATTTGAAGTTTAAGAATAACTTCTCCTGTATCAGGATCAATATAGTATTTTCGAAAATCAGAGCGTAATGCATCATCAGATGTATTCGGTGTAGCTCGAGGCTCTTTTTCCCAGCCAAGTTCTTCGAATCTCAAAAGAAAATAAGTATTCATTATCTGCTGTATAACTTCCAGCTGTGACTGACTGCCCGATTTCCCCTTGTATATTGGAACAGGGCAATCACGACAAACCATTATCAATTCGTTATATGCAGCTTCAAAACGGGGATGTTGCAAAATCTCTTCTGCATACCTATAAGAATATGTTTCTACTTTCATTTTTCTATCTCCCTAAATATCTTAGTTACAATACTTCTCTAGCATTCAATTAATTTGCTACTCCCAAAGTATACCTTAAAATTCAGCATTATTAACGTTGAATATACTAATTTTTACAAACAAACCAATAGAAGAGTATTAGTCACTAAATTTCACCATCCCCCCATACCACCCACTACTCTCCTCCAAAAATCCCCTACTCTCCCCACTATCAACATTTAATGCTTCTGCTAAGCGAATACCATATTCGCGATCTGCACGGAAGAAGTTACAAATAGCTAGTAGTTTCGTACGCTCATTTACGTCTTTCAAGTCATTAGTTAAGTTTGCAATTAAATTGTCTTGCTCTTCTTTAGAGAATGAACGATAACGCTCACCGGCTTGTTTGAAGTCGTTCGGTTTCTCATTTTTTTCACGAGATACATAGCCTCCTACTCTCATAGTTGAATCGCGGTAAGTTGGGTCTTCAACTGGATTTTCAGTATGGCGGCTCGGTTCATAGTTTATTGTAGATGGGTTTTGATTTACTTGCATCGCACCATCACGTTGTTGATTACGAACAGTTGCGTATGGACAGTTTACAGGGATTTGTAAATAATTTGCACCAAGTCGGTAACGCTGTGTATCTGGGTAAGAGAATAAACGACCTTGTAATAGTTTATCTTCAGATGGTTCAATACCAGGTATAGTTGCACTTGGTGTAAAGGCCACTTGCTCTACTTCCGCAAAAAAGTTTTGTGGGTTGCGATTTAGTGTCATTGTCCCTACTTCAATGAGTGGGAAACAATCTTCCGGCCATACTTTTGTTGGATCTAATGGGTCGAAATCTAAAGAATCCATTTGATCTAATTGCATCACTTGTACGTATAGATCCCATTTTGGATGATTTCCTTTTTCAATCGCATCGAATAAATCGCGAGTTGCATGATTGAAATCTTTACCTTGTACTTGTTCCACTTCTTTTGTACTTAAATTTCGTACACCCTGCTGTGGTTTCCAATGATATTTAATGTAAACAATTTTACCTTTTACATTAATCCATTTAAATGAATGGACACCGAAACCTTCCATTTCACGATAGTTTGCTGGTGTACCGTAATCAGAAAATACCCATGTCATCATATGAGTAGATTCTGGTGTTAACGTCATAAAATCCCAATAACGATCTGGCGTTTGAATATTTGTATCAGGTGCTGGCTTTAAAGAATGCACCATGTCAGGGAATTTAATTGCATCACGAATGAAGAAAACTGGTAAATGATTACCTACGATATCGTAGTTTCCTTCTTCTGTATAAAATTTAACAGCGAATCCACGCGGATCACGTGCTGTCTCTGGAGAGCCTTGGCCATGAATAACTGTTGAGAAACGAACGAATACAGGCGTTTCAGTTCCTTCATTTTGTAAAAATGCTGCCTTCGTATATTGCTTCATACTGTTTTTAGTTACAAATACACCGTGAGCACCTGCACCACGTGCATGTACAACACGCTCTGGAATACGTTCACGATCAAAATGAGCAAGCTTTTCTACTAAATGATAGTCTTCTAATAATACCGATCCACGGCGACCAGCTGTACGAGAATTTTGGTTATCTCCAACTGGAGCACCTTGGTTTGTTGTTAAGCGATTATTTGGATTCATGAAGTGGAACCTCCTATGTATAAACATTTTATTCTCTAATATTCCGATTTCAGTCAAAAACATGACATACTTTCGGATAGAGACTCTTGAAATCCCTACTAATTGCGCCATTTCATCTGTTGTAAACGTCCGTCCATTCAGTGACTCGATTTTCTCCCAAATTAATTGTAACGTTTGTTTTGTTAATCCCTTTGGAAGCTCTTTAGTGACAATAGGCTCTCTTTTTTCCTTTTGTAAAATTAACGAATCTAATTCCGATTGACTAATTTTTTGTTGTTCTGTCATGAAAGTAAGCTTTTCTCGATATATAGCTAATGCCTCTTTAAATCTTTCAAATGTAAATGGTTTAATTAAATAATCTACTACGCCATAATGTAATGCTTTTTTAATACTCCCCATATCATGTACAGCTGAAATCATTATAATATCGATTTCTTTTTCTTGATTTCGAATATACATTAAAAGCTCAAATCCAGTCTCTTCAGGCATAAAAATATCAAGTAAGACTAAATCTACTCGTGATTTCTCTAATATTTCTATCGCCGATTTTACTGAGTTAACTGCTTGAACAAGTTCAAACCCTCCTACTTGTTCTAAATAATGTGTATTTAACATTGCTACCATCGGATCATCTTCTACAATTAAAACTTTAATCATATTTGCCCCTCATCCCTACTATTAGGTATCTCAATTGTTATCTTTGTTCCCTCTCCTAACGATGAATAAATATAAATCTCCCCATTTATTCGCTGCGTACTTTCCTTTACAAGATATAAGCCATAACCGCGATTATCTCCCTTTGTGGAATAACCTTTTGTAAACAATTTATCCCGTAATAAGTTCATGGATGATACACTCATCATATATATCTGGTAAGTCCGAATCTTCACTTATAATTAACTTTATATTTTTCTCCCTAGCATAGCTAAGTTTACCCAGTAAAAAACCAGCAAATACTGGACTTTTAATTCTTTTCATAACACCACCAATCTCATATTGATGTTCTGATACCATACGACTTACATATTTCTGCAATTCTTCATACTGTTTCATATGTGTAAGGCCTAAAACGACATGCATTTTATTCATAAACTCATGAGATTGTGCCCGTAATGCTTCCGCATATAGCTTAATACCAGTTAGTTCTTCTGCTAATTGTCTAATCTCTGTTTTATCACGAAATGTTGCAATTGCACCAACTATTTCTCCTTTTACATATAAAGGAACTCGATTCGTAACAATCGTAATCCCATAAACAGTCTGTTCCTCGTTTAATTGAACATCTCCTGTTTGCAACACTTCTTTTATACGTGAATTTGGTGTATATGATTCAAGGTTTTTACCGATAATATCTCCTGTAAGTCCACCCCTATAATACCAACTAATATTCCTACTCCAACACCGATATAAATAATATGTCTACTTTTTTTCACACTCTCTTTCACATTATCAGCTGAAATGCCAACAGCGACCGCACCAAGTTGCTGACCTGTTTCAGCAAAAATAGGTACGAATACTCGCATAGAAATCCCTAAAGTTCCTTCTGCAAGTGAAACATGTTCCTGTCCCTTCAATGCAGGTCCCTCATCTCCTCCAATAAAATGATGACCTATTTTCTTTGGATCTGGGTGAGACTTTCTTATTCCGCCCATGTCCATAACGACAATAAATTGAACATCTATATTTTTTAATATCCTATTTGTATACGTTTGGATTGCGGAAGTATCTGCTTTGCCTGTTAAACCATCGATTACAACTGAATCATTCGCCACAATACGTGCAATCGTTTTTGCTTTCTCTGCTTGGCTATCCTCTGTTGCCCGTTCTACATTATGACTAATTAATATATCTGTCACAAGTAAAGAAAACATTACAACTGTACACACTAATAACTTCCAACTATCACTCTCAACCATCCTCTTAATAACACCATCCCAATAAGCAACCTCTTCCTCCGTCATATCTTTTGGGCCCATAATTCCTTTCCAGTGCTGGAAGATGACGTTGATTCCTTGTTCTTTCCATGTTGGAATTTCTGGTAGTCGGTCTAGTCGTTTTGGTGCGGATACGGCTAGTATTTTTATTTTGCCGGATTTGTATTGTTTTTCGGCTTCGGATAGGGTCATGGTTGCGGCGCTTATTTGTTTGTTCGTTAGGGCGTTTATGATTTTTTCTTTGTTTTCGTAGACGAAGAATTGTAGTTCGGCTGGGTTTATGCCGAATGCTTTGCTTACTTGTACAAATGATAGGTGATCGTCGTTTCCTAGGCCGGGGGCAACGCCGATTTTGAAGTTTTCCTTGTCTTGTTTCAGTTGTTTCATTAGTTCGTTTGCGTTTTCTATGTTTGAGTCTTTTGATACGACAACGACTTCCCAGTCCGATGCAAGTGTGGCGAGCGGTGTGAAGTCTTTATATGTTAGTTTACTGTGGCCTAGTAGGTTGTTCGTTATGAGTAAGCTTGAGTTAATCGCCAGTACGTGACCGCCTTTTTGTTTCGTATATTTCCATCCGACATCACCGCTTCCACCTACTTTGTTTGTGACAGTAATTGGTTTTGTGAAGATTTTTTCTTCCGTCAGCGTTTTTTGCATTGCCCGTGCTGTTAGGTCCCATCCGGCTCCTTGAACGTTCGGCGCAACGATTTCTACTTTGTCTATGTTTACTGTATTCGTTTGAGATTTTTCCGAAGAACAACCAGCTATTACTCCTGTCATGATCCATATACATAGTAATAATCGTTTTTTCATAGTCCTCTTCCTATTCGGTACTTTCGTTCTGGTCGTCCGATAATGCCGTATGTGTACTCTACTGTGCATTCGTTTGTCGCTACTAAATATTCCAAGTATCTTCTTGCGGTCGTTCTCGAGGCCCCCATTTGTTCTCCCATTTCTTCTATTGTAATACCCTCTTCGAATCCTTTTATAATTCCTTTTACCTTTTGCAGTGTTAACGGATCAACGCCTGTCGGTAAGTTTTTTATATCTTGTGTTTGCGAAATGCCGAAGAAGTTATCGATGAGTGTTTGATTCACTTCATTGTTACTATGTAATAATTGTTTCTTTCTTTTATAGTCTTCAATTGTGCGAACGAACTTTTCTAACGTGACCGGTTTTATAAGATAGTTACTTACGCCGTTTCGAATTGCTTTTTCTAACATATGGTTTTCATTCGCCGCTGTAACCATAATGACGTCAACGTTTGGAAAGTCTGCATGAATTTTCGGTAATAAGTCTGTGCCAATTCCGTCTGGTAAATAGTTATCTAATAGAAGCAAATCGATTTCTTCCCTTTGTAGTAATTCCATCGTTTCTTTCGCGTTCAATGCTTTTCCAATCACTTTTACGTCTTTTATTTTTGATAAAAACTCTTCCTGAATTTGCGCGACGCGGAAATCATCTTCTGCAATTGCAACCTTCAACATATGCCCATCTCCCTGTTTGTCATGTACTTTCTTTCAATGTTTTCGGAAGGTAAATTGTAAAAATAGCTCCCCCATTTTTCTCGTTTTGAATTTCAATCGTTCCTTCTAGTACATCTACCATTTCTTTCACGTTTGCTAGCCCATAACCACGATTATTTCCTTTCGTTGAAAATCCTTTTTGAAAAATGGTCGTGATTTTTTCTTCCGGTATTCCTATCCCGCTATCTATCACTTCAAACACAATATCGTGCCCAATATCTGTAACAAAGAAAGAAACACTCTTTTCCTCTCGTTCATTCACCGCATCAAATGCATTATCGATTATGTTTCCAAGGATCGTAATAAGGTGTGAAACTTTTATATGGTCTGGTAACGGATGAAGTGCACTATCTCCTTCAATATGAAAATCAATTTTCTTTTCAGACGCTGTTCCGATTTTTCCTAATAAAATAGCTTGTACTTTCGCATCATGAATTTGATGGAATAAAATATGGTTTTGGCTTTGATGAATATTAGATTCTTGTTGGATAAATTCAATTGCTTCTTTGTAATGCCCTAATTGCAATAATCCCGATAAGACGAAAAGTTTATTTGTAAATTCATGCGTTTGAGCACGTAAGTCCTCTGAATACTTTCTCACCTCAGATATTGTGTTTACAAGGTTTTGCAGTTCTGTTTTATCTCTAAAACTACATACAACTCCTACCGTACTGTTGTTTTCAAGTATCGGTGTCATGTTTAAAATAAACACTTTATCTTGAAATACGATTTCTTGATCGTTTTCTAGTACTCTCTCCATATGAAATTCCGGTAAAACTTTTGAAATGTGCTGCTGCATATAATCATCATGTACATGAAGCATTTCTTCTGCTGATGTGTTCATCATCGTAATAAAACCGTTTTGATCAATGGCGATAATTCCTTCTTTTATAGATAGTAGTATCGCGCTTCTTTCCCGGTATAACGCTGCGATTTCATTCGGCTCTAAACCGAGTGTATCTTTACGAATGCTACGCGCTAAAAGAATGCCACCAACAATGCCGGCTACTAATACCGCTAAGGAAAAGAGTATAATTTCTTTCGTTCTACTCAATATGTTAGATTCAATACCTTTTATTAAAAACTCTACTGTCACAACGCCTACTACTTGATCATAGTCCCCGTTATGAACAATAATAGGTGCCTTAGCCATTAAAGCTGGACCACTTGTACCATTTCCTTCGAGCGTATAATAGCCACCAAAAGTGAGTGCTTCATAGTTATATGGATTGTTACTCTTTGTGCCAATTAACTCCGAATTAGAATGGGAATACATAACCCCATACCGATCTTCCACAATTACATAATCTGCACCAGCTTGCTCACGAACTTGTTCCGCAATGGATTGGATTGTACTTTTATGTTCGTTATATTGAAAAGCCTCTTTTATAGCTGGCATAAAAGAAAGAGATTTAGCCGTTTGCAGTGCTAGCTGCTCCACTTGGCGCTTCGTATCAACGGACTGAATGTAAACAAATATCCCCGCTAACAGGAGAACGACAAATAAAATTAACGTAATAATTAAACTTACTATTTTCGTTTGTAATGACACTTTGCGTGATTTCTTCATACTTCATATCCTTTGATAAAATATTCAAAACTATCAATCTCCTTTTTCTATTATTATGACAAAACGAATAATGAAGCAACTATTAAAACTCTCCATGTACATAAAGTACAAAAAGAATAAAATTGTCATAATATTGAGATTTAATTCTATAGACAGTACAATTCAACTACAATGAACACGCTTTCATATATATACCTTTTATTACTAAGCAAGAGGAGGAATAATTATGGCTCAAGCAAAATCTAACCGAGTCGCCGGCAATATTTTCAAAGGTTCTGTCGGCAATTTAATTGAATGGTACGACTGGTACGTTTACTCTGCTTTCGCTGTTTACTTCTCAGCGGAGTTCTTTCCTAAAGGCGATCCAACGAGTCAGTTACTGAACACAGCAGCTATTTTCGCAGTTGGATTTTTAATGCGCCCTATCGGAAGTTTATTAATGGGACGTTATGCGGATCGGCACGGACGCCGGGCAGCACTAACGCTTTCTATTACCGTTATGGCCGGCGGTTCTTTCATTATCGCCTGTACACCGAGTTACGAAAGTATCGGTATTATGGCACCTATTATTTTAGTTCTTGCTCGTTTACTGCAAGGATTATCACTTGGCGGAGAGTACGGAACTTCCGCAACGTATTTATCTGAAATGGCTAGTAGTGGACGCCGCGGTTTTTATTCAAGTTTCCAATATGTAACGCTCGTTGCTGGACAGATGGTTGCGTTAGGCGTTCAAATTGTTCTTCAGCAATTACTAAGCGAACCAGATATGAAAGCTTGGGGCTGGCGCATTCCATTCATTATTGGAGCGATGGGCGCAGTAGCTGTATTATGGCTTCGCCGCACGATGGATGAATCGGAGCAGTTCGCAAACGTAAAATCACAAAATCGAAAAAGCGCAGGAACCGTTCGCGCGCTTATGAAACATCCTAAAGCAGTATTAACAGTAGTCGGCCTAACACTCGGAGGCACTGTCGCATTCTATACGTACACAACATATTTACAAAAGTTCATGGTAAACACAGTCGGTCTTCCAAAAGAAGTTGTAAGTTGGATTAACTTTGTCGCACTACTTATTTTCGTCGTACTTCAACCAATTGCGGGTCTACTATCCGATAAAATCGGACGCCGCCCACTATTAATGGCATTCGGTATTCTCGGAACATTACTAACAGCGCCGATCTTCTTCTTCATGGAAAAAACGACAGAACCAATGGTAGCATTTTTACTCATGATGGTCGGCCTCATTATCGTTACTGGTTACACATCAATTAACGCAATTGTAAAAGCAGAACTCTTCCCAACTGAAATTCGCGCACTAGGCGTAGGTTTACCCTATGCACTAACAGTTGCGATATTCGGCGGAACAGCTGAGTTCATCGCATTATGGCTAAAAAGTATCGGAATGGAATCACTATTCTACTTCTACGTAGCTGGATGTATCGCGATCAGCTTTATTACGTATTGGCGTATGGATGAGTCATCGAAAACTTCGCAGATTGAGGCGGAGCTTGGTGATGGGGATAAATTAGTTAACAATAAATCTAGTTAAAAATTATGTATTCTATGTTCTTCGTTTATCTGAACTCAATTTGTTTTATCTACGGAGGCATAATTCATTAATATATAATTTAAAAGCAACCCCTTAAATTCTGAATGTTCTGATTTAAATTGATTATTTGGCAGACTAGTATAATAATTAATCGCAATTGTATATTCAAGTTCAATATTATCGAGACTTCACATTATGGTTGTACTGGCTTTTTAATAAAGTATATAGTAACTAACTTTAAAACCAGTGAATTAAAGGAGATAATTACAAATTTGTTTCATTTTCTAAAAAACAAAAAAAGGAATCCTTTACGGATTCCTTTTTTGCCTTGAACTCTTTTTCAAATAGTGCATCTTTGCACCTAATTTTATTATACCTTATAATTCTTATAAGATAAATAAGAATTATTGAAATTCACTTCTATATTTTCATAAAAAGATGTGTGTCTAGAAATTAATAATACTAGGTTCACTTACGAAAGATTTGTATTCTTTCACCCACAATGAAACATCATAGCCCTTCATAATTTCACAGATAAAAACAGAAAGAATACAATAATAATTCTAATCATAAAAAAAACCGTGCTATTATATCTACTTTTCATATGCAATATTGCATATGAAGACCTTTAATCATTTTGTTATAATAGTTATGTGGATCTTACATTCATCGAATCCACACATACGAAAATGTATGTAGGCAACCTTAATTACTAAAAGTGAGAAGAATGATAAATATTCTTCTCATTTTTATTATTAAAAATAATCTTATAAC
The DNA here is from genome assembly GCF_007363175.1 of Bacillus sp. BD59S. NCBI lineage: Bacteria > Bacillati > Bacillota > Bacilli > Caryophanales > Bacillaceae > Bacillus > Bacillus sp. BD59S. The sequence goes on along the minus strand of NZ_CP034686.1, from coordinate 860,775 downwards.
TACCACAACAGGTAATAAATATACAACCTTATATTAGAATTTATAAATGTTGTTATACAGTTGAAATACTCCCTCAACAATTTCTAAATTAATATTCTTAATTACTTCAGGCAATAACATCTTTCTAACTAAAAGAACGAATATCAACTTTATTAGCACCAAATATGTAACATTACATATCTAATGCTTTAATTATTTTGTTATAATAGTTGAGTAGATTGTTTATCCATCAATCTACTCAACTGCATATTTGGTGAGTATGCAGACCCTAATCACAGAAAATGAGAAGAGTGTCAAACATTCTTCTCATTTTTTGCATACTAACTAAATTTTTAGTACAATTTGATTATTACTATAACCTGTAAGTGATGTAACTTCTAAATACTCTTATAAGAAATACAATTATAACAACCATCGGTGTAGCTACAATAATAGCTTTTTTAAAATCTTGATCTATATAAATAAAAACCAGTTATCTTCAGATAACTGGTTTTTAAGTAGTTATTTTGAAGGTTTATTAAATTGAATGCTATTAAGCACGTTTTATTTCTTTAAAATTCCTATAAATTAATTGGTAAAAGCTTGCAACTAACAGAATACAACAAACTAAAATAGTTAAGACCATTGGAAGCTGCGATGTCATATTAAAAGCACTAAGTATAAGGCCACAACAGAAGCCAAATATCATTTGTATAAAGAAAAACAATCCTGAAGCGGTCCCTACAATTTCATTAAATGGTTTCATTACTGCAGCCTGACATGCAGGAAAAATCCCTCCTACACCAATCATTAGTAACATCATCGGGAATATTATACCAAATGGATTATAAGGAATAATCCAAACGGCTATTACCATTAATATTGAAGAAAAAAGGGCAATATAGCTTTCATACATAATTACTTTATTTAGGCCTACCCTACTCCCATTTCTTCTAGTAAAAGTGGTCCCCATAATATATCCTATAATTACCAAAGCATACATTAAACTATATGATTTTGGGCTAACATGAAAGAATCCTTGTAATACAAAAGAAGATGATTGAATAAATGTATAATATGCGCACCAAGCAAGTCCTATAGCAACACTATAAGCTAAAAATATTTTATGTGTTAGTAATAATTTATAATTATTAAATATAGATTTTAAATTTATATTCTTTTTACCTTGTACATTTTTTTCTTTTTCTAAAATGCATAAAGTTAAAATTAAAACGATAGACACAAGAACTAATAAAAATACAAAGCAATATCTCCAACTTAAATACGTCTGAATAAAGCTTCCAATCGCTGGTGCAATTGCTGGTGTAACTGCAATTGCCGTCGATAAATTTGTAAGTACATTCAATTGTTCTTTATCTTTAAACTTTTCTTTAGCAATAACTCTAGCCAGTACCGTACCACAACCGCCTCCAAGTGCTTGAAGAAATCTACCCAAAATTAAAACATAAATATTTGAGGTATATAAACAAATAACTGTTGCCAATAAATATAAGAACAATCCAAAAGTAATTACTGGTTTATTCCCATATCTATCAGAAAATATTCCACAAGCTAAAGTTGATATGGCATATCCAACCATATATATACTTAATGTTAATTGCATTAAATCATTTCCAGTATTAAAATCATTTGACATATGAGGTAATGAAGGTAAATATAAACTAATAGATAGTTGAGGTATACACACTAAGCAAATTAAAGTTATTAAAAGTAAATTATTTTTATTCTTAACCATTCTGAAATTCAATTTCATACACTCACCAATGCGATTTTAGACATATGTTCTAAAATATCATTTGATATTAGTTTTGCCTGCTTAGATATCATTTCAACAGAACTTGTGAAATAATAAGTTCCACAAGTAATATGCCCTAAAGCTTTTAGCTGCTTATTTACCTTACCATTTGCATTAATAATACTTCCAGATTTAAAATCTACTTCAATACCACCATAATTATTTAGTTTTACTGTTCCAAACTCTATTAAATGATCTAATAATTGATCTCTACAAGATTTGTGTAAATACTTTGTAGATCCCACTGCATTAACAATGTATCCATATTTTTCTTCAGAATCTTTAAAATAAGCTTGAAACTGATCATTTATAATTTTTATATCTTTTATTCCTTTTTTAACCACAAGCCTGTTTTCTTTTAACATTTCTAAAATCTTCTTTGCATTTAATATAGGCATAGGATTCCTTTCACTCATAAATAAGCGTTCATATTTTTTCAAATACACCATCTTATCATTTGGATTTAGATAATACCAATATTCACTAATCACATCATTTACCGTCATTAGAATCGATTGCCATAAACCTATCTCATTTAGATTTTTCATATCGCTTTCTATTGCTTGACTAGGTGTTAGGTTATGTTTTCTTTTGTATATCATGTTATTCAAATCCAAACCGACATACTGACATTCTTTACTTAGAATATTAATTATCTGTTCAAGTGTAATTTCATTATTATTCTTTAAAAGTAACTCATTTAGAGTTTCTTCAGTAAAAAAGTTTAATTTATACGGCTGAATATTCCCCCTAACAGCTGGAAGCAATCCATTTCTTGATAACATATGGATTTTCCCCAGATGCCCTTTCTCTTTCAAAACTACACTAACATCAATGCTAGTCAAACTAGATCCTAAAATACCTATGTCCTCTTTATCATTTATATTATTTAAGGTTTTTATTAACGGATAAGGGTCATAAATAAATTTTTCGTTACCTTCCAATTCGTAATAATCAGATAATTTAGTGTGACCTAGACACAATACCACGTAATCATACTCTGTTCTATCCTTCAAAGATGTTACAATAAATTTATCATCATTTATGGCTTGTATATTAACAACCTCATCAAACTTAACATCTACATAAATATTTTTATCTTTAGCTATTTTTAATGATTTATGAAAAGTTTCATTAAGGTATTGTCCAAAAAAACGTCTTGGAAGGAATTCATCTAGAAAAAAATGTACTTCATGTTTCTTTTTATACCACTGCCAAAAGTCATCAGGTTCTTCATTGAACACGGACATTTGTTGAGAATGTCTATTTAATAATAAGACATCATAATCTTCCTGATATGGTAATCCAGGCCCAATCATAGCGTTCCTGTCATACATTGTTATATTTAGGTCTACGTTTAAAAGTTTGAATTCCTTAATTAAATAATTAAAGGTACACAAACCAGAAACACCCGAGCCAATTATTGCTAATCTCTTTTTTTCTCGCATAGCTATTCATCATTCCATTTCTTATTGTTTTATTAGAATTCTTCTCTAAGTGCCAATCTATCCAATGAAATACGAGAACTTGGATAAGCCGGTTCTGCCGCCTTACCAATTGTCAATAACATAACTGGTACAAAGCGACTTGAAATATTTAATTCTTTTATAAGCGCTGCTTTATTAAATCCCCCCATCGCACAGGTATCATACCCTTTTGATTTCGCTGACAGCATAATCTGCATTGCAAATAATGATGAATTTAAAATAGCTTCATCTCTTGCGAATGATTTATTATGTTTATAGGCACTTTCAATTTGATCGATTAAAGTTTCACAAACTTGCTGATTCATATGTCCCTCTTTAACTGCTTGATTATATATTTCATAGGCAGATTTATTAGCTTCTAAGTCTCCCAAAATTACTATTGTTACAGATGAATCTACTACTTGATTTTGATTATACGCAATTGGTAATAAGCGATTCTTACCATCTTCTGACGAAATAACTATATATCTCCAATGCTGCAAATTCCAAGCTGAAGGGGCAGTAGTAGCTAATTTTAAAATATCTTCTATTTGATCTTGAGGGATTTTTATTCCTTTTTCGTATTTTTTCACACTTTTTCTTGCTTTCATAATTTCTTCTACTGTATTTTTTGGCATAATTAACACTCCTAAACCTAATTTTTTTCTAATAAATATATAATTATCTTTAAAATTTCAGACAAAATAAAAAAATGTAAATCTAAGTATAAAGTTTTTTTATTTATTAATGATATTATTTTGTTGAAAATAAACAAACCATAGTTAAAAAAAGCAATTAAAAATCTTTCTAGAGTTCTTACCCTTCCCTAGTTCTTCTTAACTAACTTTAAATTAAAATGAGCCACCATCTGCTAACCTATTAGATCTGCATTCTTTAATAATTAAGCACATGCCCAAGATTTTCTTACTTTGGATGGTGGCCCATCCCACAATAATAGTCATCCCCTTAAATTTTTTAAAAATCAATTTAGGAGGTTCGTTGATTTCGATGACTTAACGTGCTATCTTTTTTAAACTTTTTATAATAGATTCCTGTTAGCATTAAAATCCATATAGGACCAACGATTAACGCTATGCGGTTGTCATCCGAATATAGCATAGTTACTAAAATAACTAATAAAAACATTAGAGTCATATAGGAACTATACGGAAAAAAGGGAATTTTATATGATAACTTTTTCTTTTCCGTATTAGATAATTTTTTTCTAAATTGCAACTGAGATATTATTATTATTATCCATGTCCAAATCGCTGCAAATGTAGCAATACTAGTTAACCAAGTAAACACTTTTCCTGGCACCAAATAATTTAGGACTACTCCTATTAATAAAACAGCGGATGTTACTAACGTCGATTTAATAGGAACTCCATTTTTACCTAATTCTCCAAATGCCCGAGGTGCCTTACCTTGTCTCGCCAATGTAAATAACATTCGACCTGTACTAAATAACCCTCCATTACATGAAGAAAGTGCTGCTGTTACCACTACAAAATTTATTATAGCCGCTGCCTTAGCTATACCTATTTGCTCAAAAGTCAATACAAATGGACTTCCTTGATCTCCAATACTATTCCATGGATAAATTGACATTATTACAAATAAAGCTCCTACATAAAATATTAAAATTCTCCAAAACACATTATTTATTGCCTTTGAAATTGACTTTTTAGGATTTTGGGCTTCTCCTACTGTTAGACCAATCATCTCTATTCCTAAATATCCATATAATGCTATTTGTAATGAAAGTAAAAACCCTTTTATACCATTAGGGAATATCCCGCCGTGATCCCATAAATTATGAATTCCAGTAGGAATCCCCTGATTACCTATACCAAATAAAATCATCCCTGTCCCAACAACAATCATAAAAATAATAGTCACTATCTTTATAAGCGAAAACCAAAACTCTAATTCTCCATAAAGCTTTACAGCCATAAAATTACAAATACTCATTAATAATAGTGCCAATAGGGCCCATAACCAACGTGGTGTATTTGGAAACCAATATTGCATATATACACCAATAGCGGTTATTTCAGCCATACAGGTTATAACCCATAAAAACCAATAATTCCAACCAGTTAGGTATCCCACTAGTGGACCTAAATAGTCATATGCATACTGGCCAAAAGATCCTGATATGGGTCTATGAATAGTCATTTCCCCTAACGCTCTCATTATAAAAAAAATAGCAAATCCAGCTATAGTATATGCAAATAAAATAGATGGACCGGCTAATTTAATAGCAGATGCGGAACCTAAAAATAATCCTACTCCAATAGTAGAACCAAGAGACATAAGTGTAATATGCCTCTCTTTTAAGCTTTGATGCAAATGTGGCAAATTCTCATCTTGTCGCATAAATACCCCCTGGTTCAATAATTAGTAAACTAAATTAAATTTTCATTTATAATTTTGCGAAATCCTTTTCAATTAATTGCCCCAACTCATTTTGTATACTAAAATCATTTAAATAGAAGTGATCCCCATGATAAATTTTTAAAGTAAACATATTAGTAGTATGCTTAAACCACTCTTTTGCCTGTTCAATATTTAAATTGTCATTAGTACCAATAATAGCTGTTATTGGACAATCAAGAATTACCCCTTCTTTAAAGTTATAAGAATTTAAAACTGCAAAATCCGCCCTTATAATAGGAAGTAACATTTTTATAAACCTTTTATGGCTTAATATTTCTTTTGGTGTTCCATTTAATTCTTTTAATTTTATTATTAACTCTGCATCATTTATTTCATCTTTAATTAGATTTTCATTTAATAAATGAGGAGCGGGATAGCTTGATACATATATATGATCTGGTTGTTTTTTTAAATTTTTCTGTAATAATTTAGCTAATTCATAACTTATTAATGCGCCCATACTATGACCAAAAAAGATAAATGGTTTTTCTAAAAGGCTTTCAATATCTCGGCTCAGCTGTTCTAACACCTTACTTATATCTTGAAACGGCCTTTCTAAAGCCATTCTCCCTCTTCCTGGTAGAGTTAGTATACACACATTGCAATTTTCGTTTATAATTTCATCCCAATTCTTATATAACTCACTTGTTCCTCCAGCATGAGGAAAGCAGAATAACGTAAACTCTGCATCATCTTTCTTTCTTAAAAATTCAAAGTATCCGCCCATAGATATAACCTCTTTTATAGAAATTATATACAGCATGTTTTTACTAAAAACATGCTGTATATATAGGTATTTATTTTTTGACAAGCATTTTAGTTTTAAAGAATCCTTCTGATTCTTCAAGTCTACGTAGCTCAAGGTAATCATTTTCAATTTGCTCTTTTGATGTACTAGTTAATATAACAAATCCAGGATGCGTCTCTACATTAGTAGTTTTGTATAAATTATCTCCTACATTTTTACTTAATTGTATATCTGCAAAAGATAATAATCCTTTGACGAAGTCTATTCCATCGATACTTTCAATTACTCCTTCTTGCTGCGAATTTAAAAATACTACAGAAATATACTTTTTAATACAATAGTTTTCTTGGTTTTGTAACGTCTCTAATAATTTTTTCGGATTAGCATAACAATCAACCGCTAATGAAGAATGGCTATAAGATAGTGCATCTGAAATTACTTCTTCTTTTAATGAGAGACCCATAGTTCTACAATTCACTTCAACTAATCTAGGCCCTTCATTTGTCAATCTAACCTCCGTGTGAGTTGGACCATATTGAATTCCCAAAATAGTAATAATATCCTCAACATATTTAGTCATCTCATAATAATGTTTACGATCATATGGCATCAGTTGAATTTTGTCATAAATGACAGTTGTGCCATTTCCTTTAAAGAAATCATGTCTCCATATATCTGTTATAAAATGTTTTCCTTCATGTGTCATAGCATTAACTACATAGTGAGGTCCTTCAAGGTAGCGTTGAACTAAAACTTCATCATTTAATATTCCAAGTGAGTTCTCTATATTAACAATCTTATTAAAAGCATCTTTTAATTCATTCTCATTGTAACAAAAGGCTACTCCATCAGAAGCTGCACTATGAAGAGGCTTAACTACAACAGGCCACTTATTAAGATCAAGAGCCCAGTCGATAGCTTTTTCTGGATCGTTAGTTTTCAACTGTTCTACCGCTGGAAGCTTTTCTTCCCTAATTAATTCATTCATTATGAATTTATTTCGTCTAGCATGTACTTTATCATCATCATTTCTTAGTAAATACAATTCCTTAGCCAGTTCATTAGCTAGTTCTACCCCTGTTTCAGCACCTGGAACAATATGTTTAGGATTATACTGTTTAATTTGTTCTAATGTTTCTATTAGATTTCCATTATGAATAATATTAATTTCAAATTCTTCTCTTCTAAATGAAGGTTCAAAAACAGAAGAGATAATTTTTGAACTTTGTACGTGAATTACCTCAAATCCATATTCTTTAAAATGTTTTGCCATTTGATTTCCTGTAGAATAGGCATCTACAATGACACAATAATCATCATTACGCATGCTTTAATTTCTCCCCTTTTGGTTTTTCCTTATTTAAACCCACATTTTGAATGAACATTTTGATTATTACAAATACACAAAGGCATCCAATCCCAGATAGCGATATCCATGACCACTTAACTCTTGGATCTAACAATTGAAAAACAAAAGTAAAGACTGGCCCGAGTGTTAGAGTGACCGACACAAAAAGTGGATTACAATATTTTATTCCTACCTGAATTAGGTATAATGGAATAATTAAACCTAAAAATGTAAATAAAATTATCCAATTCCAGTTACTTTGAAATACATCAAGGATATAAGAAGCTTTTTTATTTAGAACAAAAACTATTGTGACAGGCACTAACATATAAAATCTGTGAGCTAAAATTTCGTATGTACTCCATCCAGCTTGACTTAACTTTTTAGAATAAATAGTTGCTAAAACCATACCTATTCCAGCCGTAAATGTTGCCAATAAACCTTTATACGTGAATGAAGCGTCACTTGCTATCCCTGACTTACCGCTTAACGAAGCCCAAACTAGAATTAAAGTTCCTATCAATATACCCAGACAGACGTAAATATCAAATTTTAATATATTACTTTTTTGAATAATTAAACTTAAAACTAATGCTATTATAGGGCCAATCCCTATTTCAATTGCACTTACAATAGCCGGTTCTATATACTTGTTCGCATAATAAAAACATATAAATATTATCGCTGTAATTATATTTAATACGACTATACTATTCATACCTGTTATTTTATTATTTAACTTAATATTAGATTTTTTAACTTTAATACTTTTAAGAACAGTTAAACTTAAGAAAAATAGCAATGTTATAGAAAAGCTTAAAAAGCTATATACAAATGGATCTATATCTTGAACCCACTTTGCATAGAAAACCTGATTAATTGAAGACAAAAAGGCTGAGAGTATTAATACCAGTGTTCCAATTAGTGTATACTTTTTCAGTTAAAACACCCCCTCATCTTTATAAATTAAGCTCTTTTTTGACACTTTCAGGCCATAGAGATACATTTAGACCGTGTGTTTTAAGTAGCGCTAAAGCTAACCTTTCTAAGCCAAAACCAATACAAGATGTATGAGCTACCTCTCCAGTTTCTGTGAAAATTTGATGCTTTTTAGCAAAATGATCTTGATGATAATTAGAAGAAACAACCGCAGTAGGTTTCTCAAAACTATTTATAGGTATAACAATCTCATATTTCAGTTCCAATTGATTTTGATTAATTTTAAGCAATCTACCTCCATTTCCAAAAAACGGATCGTTCGCAATCTCTACTTCATAGTTTAATTCTAAATTAGATAAAACCACTTGAGCTTTTTCAAGCCATTCTTGTCTCCAAGTTTTCACATCATCAGGTGTACCTGCTTTTACAAACTCAATCATTTTAAAAGATTGCATCCTTGTTGGTTCATCAGATGGCTCATGTCGATAACAAAATGATGATACCTCAACAACCCTTCCGTTTTCAGGTAAATCACCAGATAGATTTGGATAAACAGGATAACATGCAGCTGGTGTCATAACCACATCAGTATGTTTAAATTCAGTTGTCCAATCCTCTTGATTACTGATTTTATCTAACATTTGTTTATGATTTTCCTCATCTCCAAAGAAAGCATGAACGCTCCCTAATAAATGCGGGAAAGATTTTAAATATTCCGTTTTCTCTATATTCAATTTATTCATTACTGGAGGGAACATCATTATTTCTGTATCAGAAGTACGACCTATATCTGAAATATATTTTTCCAGATTAATTAGTAACTGATTCATATCTTTTCCTTTACCATAAACACCTTTAACACCTGTTGGAATAAAATGTCCTGCTTCAATAACTTCATCTAATAATGATTTTGTAAGTACTGCTTCCATTTTCTATTTCCCCTATCTAAATTTATTTTTGTAACATAAGTAATGAAGAATTTGTTGCATATAAACGATCATTATGAATCATAACTACCGATGACATAATATCTCTAAAACTTCTCCCTAGACTATATGGTGTATTATTTAAATAAGCTACAATTCCACAGATATACATTGATTTTTGTACAATCTCTACAGCCATTTCTGAAGATACCATTTTTAAATTATTAAGTTGTAAAGTGAAATCTAATGCATATAAGCCTCGAGAATCTGTATTAATCTCATTAATTAATCCACTGTATTTATCAGTACAAATATCCAAATTATTAATCATTAGTGTCAACTTATTATCAACTTCTACTAATTGACTATTCACTGTGCCCTGAATTCCATTTTTTAAATTTTGTTTCATTTTGTATTTAGTAGCTTTTTGAGCTTTTGACACGGCATCTCTTGCCATACCACTCCAAACTGAAGCCCACAAGATATGAGTTACAGGTACCATACTTTGGACTGCAATATCCTTAAATGGTGTATCTAGGATATAGTCTGTAGGAAAGGTAGCTTGAATATTAAACCCTGGACTACATGTTCCACGCATTCCCATAGGATCCCATACAGTAGTCTGTTCTGCCACTGTATCTTTACTCTCAAATAACACTAAAACTTGATCTGTTTCAGAAGCATCTAGAGATTTTTTTGCAGTCGTTAAGTAAGAATCCGCATATTTCCCATAAGAAATCACTGATGCTTTTTTATGTAAAGTCCCAATTTGATTTGTGATCTCCACACCTGCAATACTTCTACCAATATCTCCTCCTACACCTACTTCTGAAGTAATAGATGCAATAAGGTGTTGGTTTTCTGCAGCACGTTTTAGGTAATCACGGATGGAATCCATATGCATACCATGATGTACTAAGCAAGCTAATTGAATTTGATGCATAGCCCAAATCATTGCTGATGCAGCACAATATCTACCAAGTTCTTTACCTATTTCAACTAATTCCCTCATATTACATCCAAGACCACCAAGATTTTCTGGAATATATGCCCCCATTAGTTTAAACTCTTTCATTGCATTTATTGCTTCATGAGGAAATCTTCCCTTCTTATCTACATCATCAGCATTATCTTGCATAACTTTCCCAATTTCTTTAAGGTTAGAAAAAATAATATCTTTTTTTGATAGTTCTTCAATAATCATTTTAGTATCTCTCCTTTAATTAATTCTGGGCTGCTTGAACAGCTTCTTTTAAATTCGTAATACTAGCAAACATCTTTTTGCTTAGTAGTTCATCTGAAAACTCTATATCAAATTCCGTTTCTAATGCTAACATGACATTAACACTAGAATGAGAAGACAAACCAGCTTCATATAAGTTACTATTTTCATTTAACTCTTCTACTTCCACTGTTAATTTTCCATATTTTTTCAAAATCATTTTAATTTGCTCTTCCATTTTTTAATCTCCTCGTTTAACACTAGCTATTACAGTAGCTAATGCATATTTTTCTTCATGACTTAAACTTACAGAAAAATCATTAATATTTTTGTTTTTAGCTAAAATCCTTGCATTATTATGAAGTCTTACATTACAAGAACCATCATTATTTTTTTCTAACTCAATATCTCTGAAACTAATGTGATAATCACTTGGATTAAGTATTTTTATAACTGCTTCCTTTACAGCAAATCTAGCAGCAAAATTTTGAGCGTATGTATTATAAAATCTCATACAATAATCTATCTCTTTATCAGTATATAGTTTTAGTAAATATTTTTTTCCAAAATAATTAATAGACTCTTTCACTTTATCTACTTCAATAATATCGCTACCAATAAGATAAATATGAAGCCCTCCTTTCAATTTCTTATTATATAGAATTTACAAACAATTTAGACCGCCAACATAATGCGGATTACCACATTTTATTGGCGGTCTAAATTATCTTAAAAAATTTAATTTTCTGATTTCTAAATAATTAAAGCTCTATTAAAATAATAGAGCTTTAATCATTTAAATTCTTATTATCAGGAATTAATCCTAATTCTTTTGCTTTTGCTACTGCCTTTATTCGAGATGTGACGTTTAGTTTTTGAAATATTAATGTCAATCTATGTTCTATAGTCCTTTGACTTACATGTAATTTTTGAGATATGGATTTATTAGTCAATCCTTTATCTATTTCAATAAGGATAGCTTGTTCCTCTTCAGTAACTGTTACATCTATATTAGACTGATCGTCTAATACTTTTAAAGATGTTCGACGTAACTGCCTTAGTAAAGTAACAGGTAGCACTGCTTCATCACGAATTGCACACCTTATTGCATTAACTAATTGTGATGGAGAAGAAGTTTTGCTAACTAATCCAATTACTCCACACTCTACAAGTAAATTAAAATAGTTATCTATATTATATCCTGTATAAATAATAATTTTAGCCTGATGTTTCTTATAAATCATTTTTGCTAAATCTATACCGTTAATTTCAGGCATATGTAAATCTAAAATTACTACTTCATATTTATTTCTTTCCATCAGTTTTAATCCTTCTATACTAGAAAAGGTCATATCAACTTTAAAATTACCTTCTTGTTCTAGAATATATTTAGTTCCTTGCGCTACAGCTGGATGATCATCAATAATTATTACTTTAGTCATAATCCTTGTTTACAACTCCTACCAAATATTTGTTTCTACAAAAGAAATATTTACACTTAATCCTTCACTTGGTACTGAAGTAAAAGTGATATCTCCTTTCATCGCATGAACTCTTTCTTTTATACTAAAAAGTCCAATTGAGCTGGTGTTTTCCGTATACCTAGAATTAAATCCCACTCCATTATCTTTATAATTTAAAATACAATTACCATCCTTTATTTGTAGCGTTATTATTACTTTAGTTGCATACGAATGTTTTATAGCATTATTTAATAATTCCTGTATAATTCTATAAACATTTATAGTTACCTCATTAGAGAAATTTTGCAACTCATCAAAGTAATATATAACCTCAAAATTAGCATGAAGTTGAATTTTTTGAATTAAATTCTTCAACGCCTCATTAATTCCAATTTCTTGCAAAAATGCAGGTCTTAAATTATTACAAGTTTCTCTAATTAAATAAATATTATCTAATAAATTTTCTTTTAGAACATCTATTTTTTCAATAGGAATTTCATGTCCATCTTTTAAAGTAGTTGTTATTTGCTCGAACTCTCTATAAATCAAGAGTTGATCTTGTAAGATATTGTCATGTATCTCGTTTGCTAATTTCATGTGTTCCTTTTCTGAAATGGTACAGAATAACCTTGAAACCCAATAAGGGTATTTAGAAGTATCTTTTTCTAATTGTTTAATTTCTAAAAGAAGTACATCTATTTTCTTCAAGTTTTCAAACACAATACACGCGTAATACATAAGCATTTCAATCCACTTTTTTTCTTCAGGGTTAAATTGAATGCTATTTAACTTTTCCGTTAAATGCAGTATCGTGTAGATTGATTTATTTTCACCTAAAACTAAATATACTTGATTCTCCACATTAATAACATTATTTAATTCGTATATATCATTTCCTTTGTTTAGTAATTTTTGAAACAATAAATCAACATGACTACAGTTTAAAGCAACTTCGCTACAACACATTTTTGTCTTCATGCTTAATTTAAAAGAAGTAACCTCTACACCATTAAATACTTCCTGTATTTCCTGATTCATGCAATCTACTAAATCTTCTAATGAATAAATATATGATGTCTTTTTTATAAAATTATATAAACTATTTTGATGAGTAAAATGCTTTTTAAATTTTTCCTCTAAGTTATCCCTTAAAAAGAAAATAATATTAAAGCATATAAGTAAACAAATAATAAATAAAAATAAATAACTCAATTCATTTTCTATATTAGTACTAAGCATTACAATAATAACGCTAGGAAACAGCGCAAATAACGAGTACTGTTTAATTTTCTTTAATAAATAATCCACGTCAAAATATATTTCTTGTTTAGTTAAATAGAACAATGTTGTTGGTAAAATTATCAAAGAAGATGCAGCAGTATCTGCAGGAACTATACATTTATCGAACAATATTTTAGGAATAACATATAAAATGAAAATCGGTAAGAAGGAAATGCAAAGACCACATAAAAATATCCTTAGCACCGGACCATCTTTTTTCTCTTTCACCTGAAAATATATTTTTATAATAAAAATAAATAATAATAAGTTACTTAAACTAAAAAAAACTAATCTTATTACAGTTGTAACTTTACTTATATCTACTGAATGACCAAGCAAATCAGTTATACAAATAATAAATGATAGTATATAAGCAAAATAGAAAAATTTATAAATATGTTTTTTTATAAACAAATATGAAAAAGTGTAATATAAATTATGGGCTAATAGAACTGGTATTATGTTAAAACATAAACCTGTTATTTCTCTTGATAGTATATCTCCTCTCGCCGAAGCACCAGCACTAAAATAGCCAATTGACAGCATTAAACAAATAAAAATAATATTTCTATGTAATTCATTAAAATTTTCATCTCGATACAATACAAAACAATATATTAAACAAACCCCAATAAAAATTGAAGGAATAATTAAATGATAAAATAATTGGCTAAACAAATGATTATAGTTCACTTCATACTCTATAATTTTGTGGTTTTTTATAACTTTTATTTTTTTCGCACCTTCTAAATTCCCAGAAGATTCATCATAATAAGGGAATACCTCAATTATTTTATCATTAACTTTCAAATATTCACTGCCCCAACTATTTTTATAAACATCCGTAATAGTTAAAGTTGCCCCTTCTCTTTTAACCTCTACTCCAATGTATGGATTGAAAATTATTTTCACTCCAATATATAGCAAAAAAGAAAAATAGGTAATTATTATCATTGATATATAAATATTTTTTCTTTTCACTATTCCTCCCCCTCTACTTAAGAAACCGATTAGGAAATCCCTAATCGGTTAAAAATGTTATTGCCAATACTCACTACGCAAAGTAGCAATAGATTTTTTCAAAACATTTACTATCGTTTCATTGCTAACTCCCCATTTAGGATCGATAACTAAACTTAACTCATTTTTCTCTAATTTATAAACAAGTTCTGGATTTTGACTTAAATAATACATTAACTCTTTCATTATTTTCCCCCACCTAATAAAAAGTCTATAAATTCATATTTTTTTTTCTGATTAGAAAAAGCGATTCCCTTTACTATTTCAAGTGCTTTTTGAACAAAAATTTCTTTGTAAATTAGTGTATATTCTATTGCTTTTGAATTTAATATTTCCCTGATTATTAATTCTCTATTTTCAATCAATTCACCGAAACCGATCTCATCATTATAGTAGGATTTTACAATAGTAAGGTTTTGACTTGGATGATTTAATAAATATAAAACGGGAAACGTCAATTTTTTATTTCTTACATCGCTTTTATCATCTAATCTAATTACATCTGAAGCATCATTAAGCAGTTGTCCTGAAATCCCTATGTATGTTGCATACTCAATGATACTTTCTAATGCATAATTTTCTTGAGCAATTAAAACACCAATTACCACTGCTAAAGACGTTAATGCACCAGATTTCTTTTTTATTATTTCTAAATATTGTTCCTCATTTGTACAAATCATATTTAAATCTAAGTGCTGTCCTTGAATTGCTGTAATAGTAAGCTCATTAAAATAACGTAAAATTGCATCTTTTTTCATTAACTCAATATCTATCAAAATTTTTTGACTAATAAAAATAAGCAAAATAGCATAATTAAGCAAGGTTGCCTTATTTATGCTTCCCCATGCATTTCCTGCATAATCTTCATCTTGAATGTCATCTATGATATCAAGAGCTAAATTTAAGTACTCAACTGCTGAAGCCGCTTTAATAATTTCATTGGAACTGCCATTAAACATTTCAAAATGTAAAATTGTTAATCTACTAAAATAAAATCCGTGTTCTTCTTTAGACTCAATAAACTTATATATTTCCTCCCTTATCTCTAGATTTTCAATATAAAAATCTAGTAAGCTAAACATTGAATTTTTCACATCATAAGTCCTCATATTTTATACCCGCTAAAAAAAATTTATCGTAAAATAGTTTATCAAAAGTATCTATAAATATCTATAAAAATATTTTAAATATTTTTATAGATATTTATAGATACTTATAAGTAATAACCAGCGATTTTATAGATAGTCAGCAAAATACATTATCTCTAACATCTAGTCATTAGCAAAATATATTTTATTAGAATATAAATATTATATATATAACGAATTAAAGTCTTGTTACGACGATTTAATATTTCCGCAAAATCAATTTGATACAAACAAGATAATTAAATCCCAGCAACGTAATCCCACAAAATGCATATACCATTTTAGTAGATAACAATTATTTAGTGGTTGCTACTACCTCTACAAAAGTTGAAGCTCTCGCTTATCAAAATTATTGGTAGTAATCGGTAAATAAAAATAGAATTTTATAGTCCCCCCAGAACCAAAAATTATGCTAACTTATAACAAAGAGCTCATTTTTTTGTTTTGGGGTAATTGTGAATTCTTAAGTTGATGGCGATGGGGTACTACCCCAACCTTCAAATAAAGAATATATTTATGATTAAAACTAATTATATTTTTTTACCTTTAAAGGAATAGATATAAAATACAAATCTATAGCATAAATAGTAATCAAAATACCTTTACCTTCATCAGCAAACTTTGATTGATGAAACTGTTCTGAAACTTTTCTTTTTCCTCATTTTTTAGGAAACCATTGAAATCCTGAAAACATATAATTAATCTACCTTTTCACTAAAATTTTGATAGTTTATCTCTTAACTCTAACTCTTCAACTGTTTCAAAACCTTTAAAAAATAAACTATCAATTTGATTATGATTAAAAAATACATTTAAACTATAAAAATAGATAATAGCATTACCAAACAAAATACAACAGATAAAATAATTTTTTCATTTATTAGATTAACTTTCCTCCTATTTCTTCTATCCTTTAACCAACTATAAGAAGAATGCGATTATATACTTGAAATGCAACAAATTCTCTTTAAAAGCCTATACGTATTTTCCCTCCATCTTCTATATGCTTCTGTAAGTAATAATACTTATGGAGTTCTATAATCATATAAAACAAACCAAACGAAATCACTGTGCATGCAGACATAAATACAATTGCCCCCATCTGTTGTGTTGCAATGCTAAGAATTATATTAGCAATTAACTGCCCCAATCCCGCTGCAATAGCTGCTACTTTTACACCACCAGTTCCTTTCGATGATTTTGATTTTTTTCTTGGTTCCTGAAGTTTTTCAATATGATTTTTATAAAAATGATACAAAGCAAAACCATACAAACCAAATGAAAGAATAAAATAGATGGGAGTTTGTAATTGTAACACTTCATAGGCATATTTTTGAGTTATAACCAATAATCCGACTGAACATATGGTACCATATACTCCTCGAAATAGAGTGTATTGTAATTGTCGTTTCCGAGGATTGATAGCAATCCATATTGCCCACAAATTTAAAAAAATAACTGGATGAGTTACTATATATACATAGAGTAATCGAAAAGGATTTGCGAACGCAGGCAAAAGAACAAACACGTCTGCCCCCAAAAGGACAAGGACAATTACGTGGACTCTTATTTCATTTACAGGATAAAGTGCCATATAATGCGCAAAAGCTTTCTTATTAAAATCTATACTTTTTTTCATGTTAATTAAACCACCCCGCTACTGTTGACCAAGCTTTTTTCATTTCCCCTTTAATACATAATGAGTATAATATACACTGGTTAATTTCACTAAATAAATTATAATATTTTTTGTGAATTTTTAAATATTTCCCCTTTCTATTGAAATATTAGCATATAATCAATTTTAATCATGAAACATTCTACTTTTTCTCTCCTTAATTATTTTTAAAATACTCAAAATAACCCCTAGATCAAATATCTTTTCAGCATTAGTGATATTATTCCCGAATGTAATAATAGGTGCATTTAATCCAAATCTTTCATTCCATTAATTAATCTTAATACCCAATCACCCTTTAAATATATTAAGGGCGGAATATATAATCTAGCATGTCATTAAAATTACATTTGAAAATCAGGGGCATTATATGATAAGACATGCAAATATAGACAGTCACTGACCATTAATCTAAAATCCCACATCGCCCTCAAGCTAAGGAAAGCAAATACCCCTAAACGAAAAAACTGCCGATTTTTCAAAGTAACTAACTCTAGAGAAAGAAAGTTTTCATTTGGGGGTACTTCAAAATTTTAGCTCGACGGGCATTTGGCGGTACCCCAATTAGCGATGCGTATGTGAATGTAAATTAAGACGAAGAAACGACCGCCTACTATAAGCGGTCGATTTTCACTAAGTATTTTTTAATGCTTGTTTTAATGTTTCACCTGTTTGTTCAAGCCATTCTAGGGGCGCTAGTTTTAAAGCAGGAAAATAAATATCTGTATAATATTCAATGAATTCTTCTTTTTTTTCCGTGGATAGATTACTGTTTAAAAATACAGTTATATAATTTATAGTATTTTCTATACAAATTTTGTGAGCTTCTTCTATAAATTCG
The DNA here is from genome assembly GCF_007363175.1 of Bacillus sp. BD59S. NCBI lineage: Bacteria > Bacillati > Bacillota > Bacilli > Caryophanales > Bacillaceae > Bacillus > Bacillus sp. BD59S. Next base: position 842,458 of record NZ_CP034686.1, on the reverse strand, counting down.
TGTAAGGCTTTTTCTGGTGTTTCCATATCTTGATGGAATGTTCCACCTAAAAAATCACTTAATTCTTCATAAATATAATCTCTATCATTCATAAATAGCCTCCTAAATTTTCATCTGGCGAATAAATTTTTCGTACAACTGATCCATCGCTTCTACGTTATTTTCAACAGTATCTTTAAGTTTATCAAACAACGTTTCTTCTATAATACCGGTTTCTTTAGAATAATGTTTTTTCTGTAATTGCTTGGATAGAAGTTGTTCAACCCATATTCAACCCTTGTGTACTAAATATACCACTTACAGGACTAAATTCTTTTCTACTTTGAACTTCAGCCAGACCAGTAGCAATACTAGATGCTAATTGAAGGGCCGTGTTGTAGTTATTACTGGATATGTAATTGAATTCATATAGATGCTCTACTTTTTCTTGCTTTACAAGATTTTATGCAAAAAAAGACCACCAAAAGGCAGCCCCTCTCAAAACTCAATCCTCTCCCCAACTCCACGCTCCACCGCTCTCTCATACAAATACTTCGCAACAATAATATCCACCACCGCCAAACCAACCGATTTGAAAACAGTAATCTCCTCATCGTTCTCCCTACCAGCTTTTTCTCCGCTTATAATTTGACCAAGTTCGGCATGGATGTCGCTTGCTTCAAATAGACCTTCTTTTATTGGAACTTGAAGGTCCCCTGTTTCTTCTAATGCTGCTTCTTTTGATTCGACTACTACTTTGTTAGCGCCCACGATGGCGTGAGATGGTAGTTCTTGCATGTTCGGTCTGAATGAGCCGACGGCGTTTACGTGGACGCCTCTTTGTAGTTTTTCTGAGAAGACTGGTGTGGATGTGTTCGTAGTTGTGACGATGATGTCTGCTTCGCTTATTGCTTCATTTGCATTTGTTTTAACATAAGCAGGTGTATTGAATTTCTCTTGTATATATTGCGCAAATACATACGCTTTTTTTTCTGTGCGATTGTATAAAATGACTTTTTCGATATCTCTAACCGCAAATATTGCTTCGGCAATTCCCTTCGCTTGTTCACCCGTTCCGATAATGCATAACGTTTTTGCGTTATGACGTGCTAAATATTTTGTCGCTACTCCTGATAAGGCGCCTGTTCGGATCATCGTTAAGTACGAACCTTCTAAAAGTGCGAGTGGTTCTCCCGTTTGAAAGTCTGATAGCATCACAATCCCGTTTATCGTTTTCTTTCCTATCTTTTTGTTCTCGGGGACTACTGTTACTACTTTTAAGCCAAGTGCCTCAAGTCCTTCCGCTACTGAGGGCATAATTAATGCAGTATTTTTCTCATTCGCAAATGGCAGCGAAGTACGAATTGGCGTGATCGTTCTTTCTGCAGAAAATTCTTGTAAAGCAAGCGCCGCGTATGCAATGACTTCTTTCATATTTACTAAGTTTCGTTGTTCGTTCGCGCTTATGACTAGCATATATTTCCACCTCCTCCTTCTATCCTAACAAAAATCCCCGATTCAAATCATCTCTCGGGTCTACAACGAACTGATGAAATCCTGTAATAAAGGCATGCCCCGTTACTTTCGGAACGACAGCTTCATATGTATCTACCGCTGTTACCGACAATACTTCTCCCTCGAATTTCCCGTCAGTAATGCATTCGTGGACGAAAATTTCTCCCTTTTGCAGGGCATCTTTTGCAAAAAGAGTTGCGATTCTTGCGGAAGTTCCTGTGCCACAAGGAGAACGATCTACTTGCCCGTCAGCAAAAATCGTTACATTTCGTAACGTTGCGTCTTCCCCTTTCGGTTCATCTGAGAAAATAACACCGTATATTCCTTTTAACCCTTCTTCAAGTGGGTGCTTCACTTCCATCTGACTCTCAATGTAGCGCTTAATTTTACCGCCCCACGCTTGAATAGCAGATAAGTCTTTAAAATCGACTTTCAAGCCAAATTCTTTACTATCTACTACCGCGTAGAATGCTCCGCCAAATGCGATATCTACTTGAAACTCATAGTTATCTATTTTAATAGGAACATCTTTTTTGTATACAAATGAAGGAACATTTTCAAATGATACGGACTCTACCTCACTCCCACTATATGTTGCGTACGCAATGACTTCCCCAGCAGGGCTATCAATAATGAACTTTTGTTTCTCACCTGTCACTTCAAACATACCAGTTTCAATTCCGACTGTAATAACAGCAATAATGCCATGACCACACATCGTGCTCCAGCCTTCATTGTGCATAAATAATACGCCAAAATCAGCGTGTGCACTTGCTGGCGGTGTAATGATACAACCGTACATGCCGTGATGTCCTCTCGGTTCATACATAAGAATCTCGCGAAGATGATCCAAATGTTCCATGCAGTATGCGCGTCTTTCTAGCTGCGTTTCTCCCTTTATTTCCGGCACGCCGCCTGTAATAATTCGAAGCGGTTCCCCAGCTACGTGAGCATCAATCGTCGTGTACACTTTACTAATCTTCATTTCTATCTCTCCCCTATATGTTGATACTATTTTCATTGCAAATATCATGCCAACGCATAGGGTATGAATTTGTATACATTGTTTAAAAAAACATACAGTACTGTCTATTTTTTTATACACGATCCAGAAGCTATTTTATGGAACCACTTGATACAGCCAGGCTTATTATTTTCAATGGAAAGTTACTTCCATCCCCAACATATACTGTTCAAAAGCAAAAAGGAAGTGATCCCATGTATTACGGAACAAAAGGCTGGTACGTAGCTGAACTAAAAAAATTAGGTGTTCGCTATCATGAAGGAAGAAAACTAGAAAGTTACCGCGGACACGTCTTACGTAATTTACTCATTGCACAACAAGAGAAATTAAAAGAACAGTAACATTCTAATGTAACGATATCGGCGATTCTCGGAATATATCAGCGATTCAACGCAATATATCGGCGATTTTTTAAATTTACCGACGATTCGACATGGAATATCGACTTATCGACAAATTCCGCCAATTCATCTATCTACACCACCAACCAATCACACATTCATACAAAGCAAAAAAAGGTCACCCAAACGGGTGACCTTCCTTTCTTATTCACAAACAAGAATTTGTCTAGTAAATGATCCTTTTCTTGTAATGCAGCGATCTGTAATTTCAAATCCTGCTTCATAGATCATGTCGTCCATCGTTTCCATTGTGACAACGACTACCTTTTTAGCAATGCGGCGCGCGCTTGAAAGAATGGAGAATTGATCTTCTGGTGTTGCGTGCGTAAATAGGTCATATGGCATATCAATAATTGCAACGTCGTAGTTCTCAGTAATTTCCTCGATTGGGCCTTTTGTTACTGTTCCTTCAAACCCGAAATGTGCGATGTTTTTTCTCGTTCCAAGCACTACAAGTGGATTTATATCTCTACCAACGATGTTAATCCCCATAGAAAGTGCTTCTACTACTACTGTTCCAATGCCGCAGCACGGGTCAATTGCTCGTACTCCATCTGGATTTGGTACAGCGATATTTGCAACTGATCTCGCAACACGTGTGCTAAGAGATGTCGAATAACTATGCGGTTTTTTTATGTGATGATACCAAACTGGCTCACTTTCTACATAGTGTCCGAAATACCAACGTCCTCCAAGAGGAACAATCCCGAATACACGCTCTGGATTACGAACATCCGCTTCTCCTTCAATATGCATGCCGAGGTCTCGTTCAATGAGACGTCTTTCTCCATATTCAATTTTATTTTCTCCAATGAGGTCATTGATTTTAACGAAAATAACTTTAAACGACGCCCCCGCCAAATCAATTTGTTCCACTTGTTTTAGAATACTTTCTAAGTCGTCTCCTTCATACATAACCTCAACGCGCTCTTTCATAAAAGGACTTCTACTCGGGTCAATTTTGACATCACTTTTCAAAATATTAACGTGGGACTCCATTCCAAAGAACGAGCGCATTTCCAAGTAACATAAAGCACGCTCCTCCTCGCGAAATGCATACGTATATATACATGCAGGTGTTTTCCTATGATTATTCAATCTATGATCATCCTCTATATCGTTATAATTACAATAATGTTTCGTATAAAGTGAAACTTTAATCAGTGGAGGGTTCTTCATCCCCACTGATTATCAGCCCTCACCAATCGGACTTTTATGGACAGCCCGACCCCCACCTAACTTCTCTGCTTTCGCTGCATTTTGAGGTGGGGGTCTTACTGCCCATTAAAGTCGGATAAAATTAAATGATATCACATACCTGAAATAAAGAGAAACGTTAATAAATAAAAGAGACTGCCTATTGGCAATCTCTTTTAATGTATTAACGGAAAGAAGATACGCTATTACCCTTTGCTTCGTAATAATCTAAAATACCTTGATAAATCGCTTCCGCTGCAGCTTGTCTCTGTTTTGGTGTAGCAATTTTATCTGCATCACTTTTATTATCTACAAATGCTAATTCTGTTAATACAGCTGGCATTGTATTTTCTCTAGTTACGTATAAGTCCTGATGTTTTATACCACGATCTTTTGTTCCAAGTGCTGCTACAAGACGATCTTGAATTTTTTGTGCTAATAACTTACTGTCTTCTACATGCGGATTCGTTACTTTTGCTCTTGCTGACTGATAATATAATGTTTCTGTACCTTGTCCATTTTTATATTGAGAGCCATTAGCATGAATACTTACAAAAATATCTCCATTATGTTCCTGTGCAAACTCCACTCGTTTTTTCAATGAATCTGTTGAGTCTACTCCTGGACGTGTATTATCTGTACGAGTGAACATAACAGTAAATGGTGCTTTTTGCTCAAATATTTTCTTTAATCGTAATGATACATCTAATACAGTTTCACTTTCTTTCTCATAATAACCAACATTACCCGAGTCAATTCCACCGTGACCTGGATCAATAATAATTGCTTTACCTTCTAAGAAGTTCTCTTGTTTTACTGGGTTTAATTGATTTTTATCAACCCATTGGAAACCAGCGCCTACGCGGATACGAATCCAGCTTCCACTCTCTTCCATAACCGTTACTGTTTGTGCATTATATGTACCTAGCACTTTAGAACTATGTGAAGCTGCTTCATAAGTAGTAAATCCTTCATTAATCGTTTCTGTTTTTTCTGTTAGAGGTGTCCACTTCTCACCTTTACTTGTTACAATTTTTAACCAGCCGTCTGCTCTTTGTTCTTTCACTACAACCATTTGTGGCTTATGCTGAACATCAGTAATACCAGATGATAATGATGGTTGATGATATGTAATAAAGTTTCTGTTCATATACATTCTTTTTGATGTATCTGTTTTATTTTGATCAGCCATCGCAATAAACTGAGCTGCTTCTGCACGAGTTACAGTTCCTTCAGGCTCCCAGCCATTTCCCGTACCTTTAGAAATCTCTAAAGCTACTAAAATATTAGCTTGTTTCTTACCCCAATGGGGTTCCAAATCTTTAAACTGTGTTGGAAGTTCTCCAATAATTTTCTTATCTAATGAGTATGCTTGTACTAACATAGATGCCATAGATGCACGGTTAATTTGGCTTGATGGATTAAATTTACCAGTACCATCTCCACTAATTACACCTGCTTTTTCCACTGCAGCAATGTACGGAGCTGCCCAATGGTTTTGTGCATCTTTAAAAGATGGCTTTGCTTTTGGATCAATTGGTAAACCAAGAACGACTGCTAAAATTTTTGCAGCTGACCCTTTATCTACTGCTTCAGATGGAGAAAACGTTCCATCTGGCTTTCCATCAAGCGCCTTTTTTCCTACTAAATAATCAACTGATTCTTGCGCCCATGAAGGAACATCAGAAAACTTCTTCGCTGCTGCGAAACTACTTACTGGAGACGATAATAAACTTGCGGCTAAAATACCTGCCGCGACTGCACGATACTTCATAAAAAATAATACTCCTCTCGACAATCATCTTTTAATAACGCGTAATCTTAATATATAAATCTCGAAAAATCCGAACAAAAAAAATTAGTGCGCCTCTATTATTTTATAATACTCGAATTATGTAGTAAACCTACTTTCTTAATATTGTAAAATAAATTACAATTAACTTACTCTTTGTTAAATAAAGTCGATTTCTCTGCAAACAAAAAATAGGCTACTAGAGGTAGCCTATTTCTTTTCTTATTCTGCAATCATCTCTGATAATACATATGCATAAACAAGTGCTTCTGTATGAGCAATCGAACTTTCATGTGTACGCTCAAATGCATGAGAAGAATCAATACCCGCTCCAATTAATGCATGTTTCACATCAAATCCAGCCCGAATCGCAGCTGATGCATCCGATCCATAGTAAGGATAAATGTCTACTTTATATTCAATATTGTTCGTTTTCGCAAGCTCTACTAAATGTTTACGTAGTGCATAATGATACGGACCACTAGAGTCTTTTGCACAAATAGATACTGTATACTCGTCAGATGCTTGTCCATCACCTAGCGCTCCCATATCAACCGCTAAATATTCAACTGTTTCTTCTGGAATGTTAGAGTTACCACCGTATCCAATCTCTTCATTGTTAGAAATTAAGAAATGAGTTGTATATGGTAATGTTACGTTTTCGTCTTGTAATCTCTTAATTAATTTTAATAGGATCGCAACACTTACTTTGTCATCTAAATGACGTGATTTTATGTACCCACTCTCTGTAATTTGAACGCGTGGATCAAATGAAACGAAGTCTCCTACTTCAATTCCTAATTCACGTACTTTATCAGCTGAAAATACGCGCTCATCAATACGAACCTCAATATTTTTCTCATCACGTTTCGCTTCACCTGCATCTTTATATACATGTACAGATGTTTGATGCATTAAAATCGTTCCTGTATACGTCTTACCACTTGATGTTTCAATTTCGCAATATTCCCCTTCTACAGAGTTCCAGCGAAATCCGCCAATCATAGAAAGACTGAGACGACCATCTGGCTTAATTTCTTTTACCATCGCACCTAACGTATCAACGTGTGCTGTTAATAAACGGTGCTGTGCATCATTTTTCCCTTTTACCGTTAAAATAAGAGCACCTTTATTGTTACGCTTCGTTTCTACATTCCACTCACTTACATAGGTTTCAATAAAACGAATAATTTTCTCTGTATTTCCAGATGGACTTGGAATAGAGACAAGCTCCTTAATCAATTCCATCGTTTCTTTCGTATGATGTGCCATTGTCATTTCCTCCTCATTTTTCCTATTATTTAGTATACCGAATTTACTATAAATCCTCTACTCATATAGCTTAATTTTCTAAATTATAATAAAATTCACTTTAGTATATAAAAGGAGTTACACAATATGAATATATCAAAAAAATATGTACACATTGCACTCATTTGGTTTCTAGCATCATTACTTTGTTTACAAGTTTCTTATGCAGTTCATACTACTACTTCTATTACAACTGGCTGGGTATTAACAGCTATCTTCTTCATTATTAGCTTAATTGCAACAAAAAAGCATAGCGTTAATGAGTAACGCTATGCTTTCCCTACAAATCTATTCTTCTGAAACATCCAACAAGTAAATACCTCTTTCAAACCCACCGCGCTCTATCTCTTTCTGCTTACGAAGACGTTCTACATCTTCAATTGTTGCACCTTCTGCACGCGCTAATGATATGATTACCTCCAGTGCATCCGCAAGAGAATCAAGCGCATGTTCACGCTCTTTCATAGAAGCAAATTCACGAATTTCTTCTGTTCCAATTTTCGCTAAAGCTTGTATGTATGCTTGTCCTGTTAATTTTTGTGCTGTATATGTTTTTCCAGACATTAAAATCTTCTCTGGAACACGATCTCTTACTAACTTGTTATATGCTGACATCATTCATCCTCCTATGTTTAATAGCAGCCGAGCTCTGCCTTATAAAATAACCACTCTTTTTTCACACAAGCACTTAACATATCAATTCCTGATCCATGTGCCCTTACTGCCGGAAAGAAATAATGCTCTGTTTCTTCTTTCTTCTCTCCATATAAGGTTTGGTACTCATCAGGAATCGCCTCTTTTTTCACATCCCGTTCTTTCTCCACTTCACCTGAGAAAGCAACAATTGGATGCCCTTCAAAGAATAGTGCAGTCCGTACCGCAAGAGATGGTGTACTATGCATGTAAATAAAATAATAACGATAACACCAATCAATTTCTTCATATATTACTCCTAAAAAAAGTGCTAACACAATTATACTAAAATGTGTTAGCACTTTCTCCCCTTTATCCTAAATTAACCGGCAGTAAAACTGCCACTACACTTTATTCTCCTTTAAATGCTGGCAAACGTTTTTCTAAAAATGCAGCAATGCCTTCTTTATGATCCGCTGTTTGTCTCATTGCATATTGGCCGCGTTTTTCAAGTTGTAACGTTTGTTCTAAATTAGAACGGTTTACTTCACATAAAATTTGTTTCGTTTGAATCATCGCTTTGATCGGCTTTTGTGACCATTCACTAATTTTTTGCTTCACAGCTGTTTGGAAATCTTCGCCGATTACTTCATCAATTAAACCGATTTCAAGCGCTTCGCTCGCCGATAATTTCTTTCCTTCCCAAATAATTTGCTTCGTCATATTTTCACCGACGCGTTTTTGAAGGAAGAAATGGCCGCCACCATCTGGAATTAAAGCGATTCCAATAAAGTTCATCGCAATAACGGATGATATATCTGCCATCACATAGTCAGCTGTTAGTGCAATACTTAATCCAAGACCAGCAGTTGGTCCATGAATCGCACTAATAACAAGCTTCGGCATCGTATATAAAGTCACAACGACTTCAGAAATAGTATTCATAATACCATCAAACTTGCTTTCATCATTACTTGAAAGCATCGATTTAATATCTCCACCCGCAGAAAAACCACGGCCGTTCCCGCATAACACAACAATGTGTGCAGAACTCTCCGCTACTTCTTTCAATTTTTGTAATAGCTCTTTTAACGTTGGCTCATCTAATGCATTTAACACCTCTGGGCGATTGACCATAACCGTTGCAACGTGCCCTTCATATTTCACAATGACAGATTCTGTTTTACTTGTTACTTCCATTATATATACCCCTCTTTTCTACACAAAGATTATACTTATATAATTATAGAAAGGATGTGAAAAACCCTTCTTTTTTCTTAATTTTCTGTCTAATAATCTCGTAATTTGTATATCGCCTTGCATAAAACATACAATTTCGTTGAAAAATATAGAAATTAAAGTCGGTTTATCCCGGCTCTTCATCTATTTACCATTACAATGAAATGGTGTATTCTTAAGTCTGATATAAAAATTAAATATAGAAATTCATTCCCCTTCCTATTATATAGAGGGGTGCTGAAATAAAGGAATGAAGAAATGGAGGAACATATGGTTACTAAGTTAAAACAGACGGATAACTACTTCCCGCATTTCCTACTGCTATTCATCGTGTTTCAACCAATTTTAGATTTATTAACGTCTTTTTCAATCTATATATTACACATGAGCGCAACAGTCGGAATCGTAGTCCGTTTCGCCTTTATGCTTCTTGCATTAGGTTATCTACTTCTTCATCATAAACAACAAGGCGCGAAAAAGTACATTCTCTATTTATGTTTACTCGGAATTGCACTGGCAATCGGTCTTGTAAACAATATGATGGTTAAATCTCCAGTTTCATTTGGAGAAGAAGTTAAATTTATTTTAAAGAGCATATATCCAATTGTGCTACTGTTTGGATATATTATCGTCTTTAAAGAGCTAAAAAATAAAGAATATGTGTTTCATAAAATCATTACATATTTCTTATATGCAACTTTAATTTTAAGCATCACAATGATTATCGCAATGCAAACTGGCACTGATTTCCCAAGCTATCCTCACTCAAAAATTGGTTCAAGAGGATGGTTCTTTGCTGGAAATGATTTAAGTGCTCTCTTCGCGATTATGTTCCCAATCGTTGTCTTATATTCGATTTATAAAACAACTTCTTTCTCGAAAATATATTACTGGATTCCAACAATACTTGCGATGTATGCAAGTATTATGGTCGGAACAAAAGTTGGATATGGTGCAATTGTGCTAACATTAGGCGTAGCACTTTTCTTCTCGTTCATTGAATATATGATAAACCGTAAAAAAGAAAAAAAAGGATTCACATATCTTGTAAACACCATCGTTGCAGCAGTTGTACTAGGAGGTTTAATTGTTCTTACACCGCATACTCCTATCGCAAAAAATATGGGAATCCACATGCAAATATACGAATACAAAAAATCAGTACAAGAAGAACAAGATAAAAAAGAAGGAAAAGTAATTAAAGAAGATCTAGAGGATGCAAAAAAACACGCAAAAGGTGAACTAACAGACTCTGAAGTGAAGAGTTTAATTTATAGTGATCGGGACAAATTCTTAAAAGTATACAAACAATACTATAAAGAAGCACCGCTCTCACAAAAACTTTTTGGAATGGGTTACGCTGGTAACTACACAGTTAAAATTAAATTAATTGAAATGGACTTCCATGACCTATTTTTCGCCTTTGGAATTATCGGTTTCCTTATTTACTTAATACCACTTCTATACTTCGGTATTAAACTATTCATCCGTATGATCACAAACTTTAAGAAAATTATAACTGTAAAATATATGCTATTAGCTAGTACACTCATCCTATCACTTGGCATTGGCTTTATGTCCGGTCACGTATTAACAGCGCCATCTGTTAGCATTTTTTTCGTTGTTATACTTGCCTACTTAATTGTTGATTTAGAAATAGAATAGAAAGAAGCAGCATCTATTTGGATGCTGCTTCTTTCTACTCCAGTCATAATTGCTTTTTCTCGCTTAATTAAATTTTTTGTGGATTACTAAAAAAAGATCGAATCACATTACGATTCGACCTTTGAAACAAAACTATTTCTTTCTATTGAAACGATGCATGAATCTGCTCCAGCACCTCATCAATATTATCCTTCGTAATAACAATACCGAAATCTTTCGGCACATTACGATCTTCTTCATTTACAACTTTATGTGCAATTATCTTTCCGACTTCTGGTCTGAAATGATGTCCATCCATATAGTTATCTAAGTTCTTTGTTACTGAATTTAAATACATGAAATGATGTACTTCTCCAAATACATCGACAGTATCATGGAGCCACCTTTTATAATCTTCCCAACGTCCTGATTGAATCATCGCACGGAACAATGGCTCTGAAACAGGAGTTGTAAAAATATAAAACTTTGCATTCGGATTATGAGATTTTACAGTTCCTAATATTTCCTTCATATTTTGATACTCATAATTCCCGCCATAAATCTCTCTACTAAATTTATCTACTTGCGCGGCAATTTGTGTGTCACGCTCTTCTTTCGTATACTCACGCATCGATTTTATGTTATCACGATTATATACATCAATAGTCTTATTGTGATGAATGGAGTTTTGAATTGTATTTCGGGAATATGTAATTCCATCCATACTCACATACGATTTAATTGGATATAGTAAGCTTTGCGCCTCATTAATATATACTTCTGGCTTTTCAAAACCGATTTCTCTATTTTTGTTCGTTCCAAGGAAATCTAAACCAATCACAATAGAAGATAATTCACTACCTTTTCTCTCTTTTGCATATTCAATGTACGCATCGTACTCACGCGGATCCATACTACTTACCGCATAATTAAATGCGTTTAATCCAGTAAAATCATTCTCATTGATAAACGTTGTTCTACTACTTCCAAGTATAACGCCATCATAAGTAAACGGACGATATGTTATATAATTCGTTTTTTGTTGTCTCTCATTAAACCCAAACTGAACATCATTCCACTTATTTTTATGCGAGAATAACCAAAGTGAATCTGCATAGCCATTAAATATTCCAACACCTGCAAGGGGAACAAAAACACATACAAAAACGAAAATAAGCCACTGTTTGTTTTTCATATTCTCCACCTAGAAATTAAAGTATAAAAACTCACTAATACTCGTTAAATGCAATACACTATACACAAGTAATATTGCAGTAAATAACGCCGTCCATACTGTCGGACGGAATGAGTCTTTTAACTGAATTGAATTTTTTAAGAAGAAACTAATACATAATGCTCCGAAAATATACGCTACTATTTCCGTATTTAATAATGAAACATGGTATGCTTCAGTAAATGAAACACCGTACCCTTTTAAAAATTGTAGCTTCTCAATAATAAATACCGGGAATACGCTATTGGCTAGTTCGAATCCATTAAATCCAAACATTCCTTTTAACACTTTCACCGCATCATGCATCGATGTTGCTCTAAAGAATACCCACGTTATATTAATGAAGAAAAACGTCACGAGCCATCCCGCCCAGGCCGGCATGCGCCCTCCTGCTTTGTTCCATAAACGATGAATAACAGAAGCTAATCCGTGCAGAAATCCCCAGAAAATAAATGTCCAACCAGCCCCATGCCAAAGTCCACTTATTAAGAAGACAATCATAATATTGACGTATGTACGCGTAATACCTTTTCGATTTCCTCCAAGAGAAATATACACATATTTCGTTAAAAACTGGCTTAATGTCATATGCCAACGATGCCAAAAGTCTTGTATACTCACCGCTTTATAAGGTGAGTTAAAGTTTTGAGGCAATTTAATGTTGAACATTAACGCAATTCCAATTGCCATATCGCTATATCCACTGAAATCAAAGTATAACTGAAATGTAAACGCTAATGATGAAAGCCACGCTTCAACAAAAGTTAGCGACTGCTGTACATCAAACCCTTCCCGTACGACAGGAGATAAAACGTCTGCAATCCCTACTTTCTTGAAAATACCGATGGCAAATACAAAAATACCGAGAACGATATAATTTGATTGCCAACGCTTTTTACTACGATCCGCAAACTGCGGCATAATTTGCGCATGGTGTACAATTGGTCCTGCAATAAGTTGCGGGAAAAATGTTACAAACAGAGCGTAATCAAGAAAATGACATGCCTCCGTTTCCCCGCGATATGTATCTACTAAAAACGCAATCTTTTGGAATGTATAGAAACTAATCGCAAGCGGTAACGTTAATGATAATAATGTAAAATGAGTTCCAAATAACGAATTTACATTTTGCAAAAAGAAATCATAGTACTTGAAATAACTAAGCATTCCGATATTAAATAGTAAGCCTACTGTTAAAAGAAATTTACTCTTATGCTTCACGAGCCTCATTCCGATAAAGTAGTTCACAATGAGCGATACTAACATAAGCGGCAAATACTTTATGTTCCAATAACTATAGAAAAATAAAGATGCTGCCACAAGCCAAGCTTTCGCTAAAGTAGTTTGTCCAAATTTATTTAATAAAAAATATAAAAGAAATGCTATCGGTAAAAATAAAAAAATAAACTCAAACGAGTTAAATAACACACCATCTCTTCCCTTCTAAACAAATCACACCTTATTCATCTTATCTTATCCAGATAGTGGGTGTCAAAAGGATTCCATACCGCTTTCCTTCTATTATATAGGATAATTATTTTAATCGAATTATTAACATGCTAAAATATTAAAGGCGCTATTATAAAAAAGAATATATAATAGATATGTCGGTTTTTTTGTACGAAATGTATTTCGAAAAAGTGAGGAGAGTCCTTTGGTATTTAGTAGTTCGATTTTCTTATTTATCTTTTTACCTCTCGTATTATTTCTCTATTTTATAGTGCGTGCCGAGCTACGTAATTTCGTATTACTTGCATTTAGTTTAATTTTCTATGCATGGGGCGAACCACGTTTCGTTCTTTTAATGCTCTTTTCCATCGTATTAAACTACTGCTTCGGCCTACTCGTGCATCATTATGATAAACGAAAAAATATGAAAGTCACATTTTTAATTATGGCTGTGGTCGGAAATATACTATTACTTTCTTATTTTAAGTATATTTCATTTTTCACAGACATTTTAAACAACGTCTTGCACTTATCTATTCATGTGGAACCTATTCCACTGCCAATTGGAATTTCATTTTATACATTCCAAGCGATGTCCTATGTCATCGATATATACCGTAAAGATGGGGATGTTCAAAAAAATCCACTTAACTTAGCGCTATATATCTCTATTTTCCCTCAGCTTATTGCCGGACCAATTGTTCGTTACAATATCGTCGCTGAGCAAATTAAAACGCGCATCCATTCTTTTGAACGATTCACAGAAGGTATTCAAATTTTCGTTCTCGGACTAGCAAAAAAGATATTAATCGCTAACCAAGTTGGATTCGTCGCTGATAAAATCTTTGCCTTACCACCATCTGAAATGAGTGTTGGAACGGCATGGATTGGTATTATCGCCTATACCCTGCAAATTTATTTTGATTTCTCAGGGTACTCTGATATGGCAATCGGACTTGGAAAAATGTTCGGATTTGATTTCCCGAAAAACTTCAACTATCCGTACATCTCTAAATCTATTTCAGAGTTTTGGAGAAGATGGCATATTACACTCGGCTCTTGGTTCCGCGATTACATATATATCCCGCTCGGCGGAAACCGCGTTTCAAAACTAGCGAATTATCGTAACCTCTTCATCGTATGGGGGTTAACTGGTTTATGGCACGGGGCGAGCTGGACATTTATCGCCTGGGGCTTATATTACGGCTTTATTATTTCAATTGAAAAAGCTGGATTCGAAAAAATATTAAACAAACTATGGAAGCCGCTGCAACATGCATACGTATTACTAATCGTTATGATCGGTTGGGTCTTCTTCCGAGCTGACAACTTCGCTTACTCGTTCCAATATTTAAAAGCGATGTTCGGCATAAGCGGCCAATCTTTCATCGATGACAATACGATGTTATACGTACATGAATACATTATCGTATTTCTCATTGCCTTTATCGCAGCGACACCAATTTTAAAAAGAATGAAAAATATACTAGAACTTGCGCCAAAAACGTATATGTTCACAATGCAATTTGTACGTCCTATATTATTACTAACATTATTTATGATTTCGGTTATGTACTTGATTAACTCAACATATAATCCATTTATTTATTTCAGGTTTTAACTGATGTAGGAAGGAAAAGTTATTATGAAAAAATTGGGGAACCTCATCCTGTTTATCGGTTTTCTCACCATTATCTTTTCATTTGGCATATTATCGTTACTCAAAACAGACCGAGACATTTCACCAGTTGAAAATCGGCCGCTCGCTCAAAAACCAGCACTTACGAAAGAAGCTCTCCTAACTGGTAGCTTCTTTAAAGATTTCGAAACATACACAAATGATCAACTAATTGGACGAGATGAGCTTATTAAAAACTATACGATTGCTCAAATTAATATGGGCAAATCTCTCATTAACGACATTATTTTAACTGATGATAAATGGCTCCTGAAAAACCCGGCATGGACAAAAAAATATAATGAAATTGACCAATCCATGCCCGCTATAAACGATTTGTCTCAGTTTTTAAAAGAACAAAACGTTGAGTTTTACTTTGCTTTACCACCGTCAAAAACGAATGCATTATCATTTAAATTACCTTCTCATATTCACACATATGCACAGGAAAATTTAAATTACTTTCTAAAGAAGCTTCCAGCAGACGTAAAGCCAATAAAACTGATGGAACACTTTAAACAGAACTATACAAACGAAGAAATACAAGACATGTATTTCAAAACAGATCATCATTGGAATATGGACGGTGCCTTCTTAGGTTACCAATATATAATGAACACAATCGGGCAACAATCTTCTATATATAAAGGAAAAGAAATAAAAAAAGAAGACTACACTCGGACATGTGCGCAAAATAAACATTTAGTCGGTAGTTTTAACAACCAACTATACCAACTCATCGATGCAACGGGTGAAAAATTGTGCTACTACACACCGAAAGACGGTTTCAACTTCACAAGCGTAACCGCAAAAGATGTGCAAGGTACTATTCACCAAAACTTAGATGAAATATACGGCGTAGAAAAACAAAAAGATACAACATCATACGCAGGTTATTACACGGATGACTATCCAGAAATCGTCATCGAAAATAACAACGCACAAAATGAAGTACGCGCCTTAGTCCTAAAAGACTCATTCGCAAACGCAATCGTGCCACACTTAGCACAAAGTTTCAAACACACATCTATCCTCGACCTACGTCACTATCACGAAAAAGACGTATATCAATACATTCAAGACAACAATATTAACATAGTATTGTTTGTGTATAGTGATTCGAATTTGAGCGGGGATATGTTTAAATTTAAGAAATAGAAAGAAGGCTCTTGTAAATTTACAAGAGCCTTCTTTCTATTAAAAAAATCAGCGGGGATGAATCCCCACTGATTTTTTACTTTATCTATAATCGACTTATAGATTTGGGTTGTTAAGAACGTTCACTTGTACAGCTTGTGAACCAATTTCACTTGTTACAACTTTCTTATCTTCTAATACTTTGAATACTAATGTACCTTTGTCAGTGTACTTAGTAGTTAAAGCATCATAAATATCTGCTTTAAAGTTGTTGAATACTGAATCACTTGATGCTGTTACTGTTACATCACCAAGTTTTTGGTCAAAGATATCATAATGAGCATTACCATTTGTATCAAGGTAAAGAGTTCCTTTATCTTTGCCAGATTTCACAACACGTACTTTATGTTGTGTTTCTTTTGTTAAGTTAATACCTTTTACGATATCATCAAGGTTACTCTTCTCAAGTTCTAATACAGTACCGATGTTAATTTTCTTCTCAACGAAGTTTTCTGTTTGAACTGGTTTGAAGTCTACAGATTTAATAGCGATTTTCTCTTGAACGATTTCTAATGTCGCTTTACCAGCAGTTGCACCATTTTTCGTTAAGTGGATATCAACTTTACCTGGTTTTAAACCTTTAACAACAACTTTATTTCCAACAATTTCAGCTGTAGCTACTGCTGGATTTTTAGACTCAACTTCATAACCTTCTAAGTTTTCAGGATCAGAATATACGCGATCTGAAGTGTACTTAGATAATTGATACTCAACTGTGTTAGCCACATTTAAGTCAAGTTTTGAATCAGGTGATTCACCGTATTTACCTACTTTAGATACAAGTTCGAAGTTTTTGAATGCAACGTTACCTTCTGTTACGTTCACATATAATGAACCTAGAGTTTCACCGTTAGCATTTTGGAAGTGAACCGTACCTTCGCCTACTTCATTACCTGTAACACCAATTGTTTTTGTACCGATTGAGCCAGCATCAGTTGTTGTTACATCTAAAGTTTTCACTACACCTGTTTTCGGAAGAACTTCTTTAATTGCAGCTGAGTTAGCACCAAATGGATCGCCATATTGGTCAGTTGTTACAAATGTAACAGGTAACTCTTTGTTTTGAACAACTTGTAATTTATCTGGATTAGCTTTTACTGATTTTAACGCACGAGAACCAGTCGTTACTTTGAATTTAACGTCTTTTGTAACGTCGCCTACTTTAATAGTAAGTGTAGCTTCACCAGCAGCTTCAGCTGTAATGTAGTTGTTTACTACAGAGATAATACCGCTGTTTGAAGATTTAATGCTAATTGAGTTTGGATCAACTACTTTATCTTCTCCAGCAATTGTAGCAACTACGTTATGGATTTGTGCTTTCTCACCAACCACTAACGTTTGGCTGTTTAGTTTGAAGTCTTTTCCAGTCAATGTATTACCGTATACTACACCATTTTTATCTGCATCTACCGCAAATACAGTACTCTTAATTGCAGAAGCTGGTGTATCAAGGTTTTTCACTGAAATAATACCAGTATTAGAAACAGTTAAACCACCGCGTTTTGTAACTTGAACCTCTACTTTGTAATCACCGTGAGAAAGGCCAACACCAAGTTTACCTGTAGAAGAAGTTGACTTTCCACCCTCAAAAATGTTTGCTGGTGAACCGTCTAAGTTATTTGCTACAAATTTGACGTCATGGTTTGCTAAGTTTAAGTACTCAACATCAGCGTTACCTTTTTCGTCGTTTAATTTGAAGACAATTGCTTGACCAGCACGATCATCATCAAATGTAAGTTTTTCTACAGCTAATTTTTTCACTTCGTATACGAATTTCGCTAAGAATGATTGATTTTTAACTTTAATGCTTAAGTCTTTATTAGGAGCTACTTTGCCACCAAGTGTTACTACAGCAGAAGTACCATCAGCGCTTGCTTCAATCGCAACAGCTTTATCTCCTTCAAGAGTTACATCATCAGCAGAAAGTTTATCTAAACCAGTACCTGTTAATGTTAATTTCGCTGGTTCAGAAATTTTCACATCTGTTACATATGCTTGTGCATTATCTTTTTTACCATACTTTTTATCTGTTAATGCGATAAATTGAGCTGCTTCTGCACGAGTTACAGTTTTATTTGGCTCCCATTTCGTACCAGTACCTACAGAGATTCCAAGGTTAATTAGGATGTTAGCTTTTTCTTCACCCCAATGTTTTCTTAAATCATCAAATGTTGTAACTAACTCGCCATTAACTTTATCTTTTAAGTTATAAGCACTTACTAACATAGAAGCAAATGAAGCACGGTCAATCTTTCCTTCTGGATAGAAGTTTTCTTTGCCGTCACCTTTAACGATACCAGCTTTTTCAACTGCTGCGATATATTTAGCAGCCCATGTATTTTTAGCATCTTTGAAAGAAGGTTGAGCATTTTCATCAACTGGTAAGTTTAAAATTTTAGTGAAGATTACAGCTGCCGAAGCACGATCGATTGATTCGGTTGGACCATATGTACCGTCTGGCTTACCTACAATTGCACCTTTATCTACTAAGTAGTTAATAGAATCTTCTGCCCAATGTCCAGCTGGAACGTCTGGGAATGATTTACCTGCTGCTGCTACTGGAGATACAACACCTGCTACCATTGCTGCTGTCATTGTACCTGCGATTACTTTTTTGTAAGAGTTAGTCTTTGCCATTTTATAAATTTCCTCCTTCAGGAATATGCTACTAGTTTCACATCATATTAAATTTGAAAACTAGCTAGTTAGAAAAGCCATAAAACAATAAAAACATAAACAAAAAAACTATAATGAAAAGTAGTTCACATAAAAAATGATACAAACCGTTAAATGTAAATATAAGGTTTAAATACCATTTTCTGAAACAAGTTCATCATACTATACAAAACCATTCGTTATCAAGAACTTTCTCAAAAGAAGATTCGACACATTCTGATAATTCGGTCTTTTTATCGCGCTATTAAGATATCGATAATACTTAAATATAGAAATGAATAAACTGTTTTCCTATAAACCACTCTCAATGCGCTTCGTATATTTTTCATATCGAATACACAATTGGAATTATAGCACATATTTCCACTTCAGCATCTAAATATTTTTTACAATAAATACAATTTTCAGACTCTATTTGACTAAAAACATTACATTTCGACATTTTCTTCTTTTTTTCGAATGTTTTTTTAACAGAAAAAGGTGTTAATTTACAAATATTTTACATATCAATGAGGTATTCTTCTATTTTTGAAAGCGCTTTTTATTTGTTTCTCAATATAGCTATTCTTTTCAACCTCAAATGCATATGAAATAAGAGCAAAATAAAAAGCCTATGATACTCATAGACTTTTGTCTATTTTCTCATAGGCTTTAATTGATCATTTAATGTATCAAATGATTTTTAATTATTTTGTTGCAGGTTTTACTTCTTTAATAGAAACTGCAACTTGTACAGCTTTATCAAATTCTACTTTTTGCTCTTTTCCATCTTTTACAACTGTCAGGTTTTTCACATAGATAGATGTTGCACCTTTTGCACCAACTGTACCATTTTCAGCTACAACATTTGTATCAGCAGAAACGAATTCTACATTAGAAACTGTTGCTTTTGCTGTAGTTGCAGGTACACCATCAACAGATAAGATATTTAAAAGTGCAGCTTTTAAATCAGCATTTGGAGCTACTTCTTTAAGAGATGTGCTTGTAAATTCTACTGCTAATCCTTTAGCAGTTGGTGCTGTATCAACAACTTTGAATGAATGAGTTGTAATTAATTTACCATCTAATACAACTGTTACTTTATAAGTTTCACCAGCTTTTGCACCTTGACCAACAGTAATTACACTGTTATTTTGTACAGTAACTTGTGCATCAGTTGCGTCTACTTCTTTACCTTCTTTGTTTGTTGTTGTTACTTTTAGTTCAGCTGCTTCTGCACCTTTTAATACTAATCCATTTGCATCTACAGGAAGAACTGAAACAGTCATTGCATTCTTTTGGTTTTCCTCAGTAACATATTTATCTAATTCTTTTTCTAAACCACGAACTTCAAATTTAGAGAATGCACCTGGAGCTTTTAATTCTAGAGCTAATGTAGCTTTTGCTTCTTTTTCACCAGATTTTGCAGTTAATACAACTGTATAATTACCAGCTTCTTGGCCCGCTGCATTCAGAACTAATTCTTTGTTCACATATTTAGCTTCTAATTTTTGTTCTTTTAATTCTTTACCATCTTTATCAAGTACTTTCACTGTTACAGGAGCTGTAAACTCTTTACCGTATTGATCTAGTACTGGAGCTTTTACTTTTAAATCTGTTACATCTTTTGTAGAAAGTGCTACATTAGTTTTTTCTAATTTAATTTCTTTCATTGCTTTTTGAGCAAAAGCTTCAATTTCAACTGTTTTTGAAACAAGTTCTTTACCTTTTGAATCTTTTACAGTTACTTTTACTGGTGCTTTTCCTGCAGATAATACAGTTACTTTACCAGTAGCTTTATCTACTACAGCTACTTCTGTGTTTAATGACTCATATTCAACTTTTCCAGTTGTTACTGCATTAAATTGATCTTTCAATTCTACTTGAACGTAAGCGTTGTCGCCTTCGTAAACTTTATTGTTTTGTTTGAAATCTTTAGAAGTAAAGTCAGCTTTATTTTGTTCTGCAACTGTCCAGTTAGAGATTGAAGCTACTGCAGCACCCTCAGCAGAAACTTTTATTTCTTTACTTTCAGCTACTACTTTACCGTCTTTTTTATAAACAGCTTTTACAGTAGTTGAAGTACCTTTTGCTAAAGTGATTTCACCTTTTGCATTAATTTTTTCTGCAGCTGGAGTTACAAATTCAATACCCTCTGGTGAAACAACTTCAGTACCGTTTTCATCTTTAACTGTGAATTGTAATGCAGTTGGCTCATCAGCTACAACTGTTTGGTCAGCCATTTCGATTGTTTTTGCTTCTAAAGAACCTACAGCTACTTCTGTTTTACCAACTTTGTTTACATCTACAGTGTAAGTTTGTTTAGCTGCTAAGTTACTATATAATTCAACTGTAGCAGATTTTTTATCTTCTGATAAAGTTACCTCTTTAACTAGTACTTTATCGTTGTTAGCTTTGTTAGTTACTTTGATATCTTCTTTAGTTAATTTTTCAACAGCTTTGCTGAATTTAACTTCTACTTTTTGAGTTGTAACTGCTTTAGCAGATTCAACTGTTGTTGCTGTTGTACCGAACTGCTTGTCAGTCATAGCAATAAATTGAGCTGCTTCTGCTTTCGTTACAGATTTATTTGGCTCCCATTTGTCGCCAGTACCTACAGAGATTCCTAATTTAACTAGGATGTTAGCTTTATCTTTACCCCAGCTATCTTTTAAATCATCGAATTTAGTTTCTAGAGGACCGTTTACTTTAGTATCTAATTTGTAAGCTTCTACAAGAAGAGATGCCATAGAAACGCGGTCGATTTTTCCGCTTGGATCGAATTTGCCGTCGCCTTTACCTTTAACAACGCCAGCTTTTTCTACAGCTGCGATGAATGGAGTATACCATTGGCCTTGAGAATCACCGAATGATGGTTTAGCATCTTTATCGATTGGTAAGTTTAAGATTTGAGCCATCATTGTAGCTGCTTCTGCACGAGTTAATTCTTTTCCAGGCTCGAACATTCCTTTGTCGTTACCTGTAACTGCACCTTTTTCTGCTAAGTAGTTAATAGAATCAATTCCCCAGTGATCAGCTGGAACGTCTGGGAATGTTTTACCTGCTGCTGCTACTGGAGAAACAACACCTGCTACCATTGCTGCTGTCATTGTGCCAGCGATTACTTTTTTGTAAGAGTTAGTCTTTGCCATTTTATATATTTCCTCCTTAGGAATGTAATACTAGTTCCATAATGTTTTAAATAGATATTCTATTTATTTTTGAAACTAGTAGATATAAATGTGGTTAAAGTATTCTTTATACAGAATAATAGGATATCCCGTATTACAGAATCATAAAGAAATCATACACCTTTTTCATCCAATTTAAAACCTTAAATTCGACAAAAAAGTGAATTTTCACAATTCTAAACGATCGTTTTTTCGACTTTCATTTTAAAGGATCCAGATCTCAAAATCAGAATATTTTAAATGAATAGAAAAACGCGTCAGAATTACATTTATAACAAACTTCTTATAACCATTTACAACTATAACAGAAAAAGCTTTCCAATTACAACATCTAACTATAGAGATATTACGACATTAATCGACAACTTATTTTTCTGTGATTCGACATTTTTATTACCATCAGATTTTCCAAAATTACCATACCTATTTTCTTATCATTTACTAAATAAAACGTTAAATACCAACATTCAGTATATATTAATGTTAGGATTTTTAAACATACATCTTATCTCTCAAACTTCTTTCTTTATGAGCATACGTTTACAATCACTTACGTAATTCGACATTTTTCTACAAATTCATTTTTCCTTTCGACATTTTCTTTTTTTCAAAAATAAAAAAGAGGATGTCCTCTTAAATTAAGATCCCATTCCTCTTTTTTTAAACTCTTTGGAATTCAAGTCACTTATGATGTATCGAGACGCTGTTGAAATTTGCTCTCGTAATTCTTCTACTCTTTGTTCCAATGTTTCTTGTACATATTCTTTTTGTTCTAATTGCTTCGTTGCGACATTATGCAAAGTTTCAGACGTCCAATCACCATCTACATTTCCGATAATCGGCTGATTTACTTGTTGTAAAAATGAATCGATCTTTGGATCATATGAAATACCGACCATAGGAATATTAGCAACCGCAGATAGTATGAGCGCATGAAGTCTCATACCGATTAGAAGCGAACATTCCGACAAAATTGCAATTTTCTCATGAATATCGAGCTTATACGGAAGCATATGAGCTTCTTCTCCCATTAAATTAATAATATCGCGTGATGCATTTTGATCAAATGGTCCATGCATTGGTACGAATAAAATATGGTATCCATCACGCTTAAATTTTTTCAGCGTATCTGCTAGCTTCTTCATATAATCTTCTTTCGCGTCCCAATACCTCACACTAACTGCAATTACTTTCCCGTGAATCGAATGTTTTTGCAACCACTCGGACTTTATTCCTTCTGGTTGACATGCCAATACTGGATCTGGAACTAGTTCGATATCCTTCTTAATACCAATTTCTTTTAAATACAAAAATGAATCTTCATCACGAACTGATATATATTCCGCTTTTGATACTTGCCATTTCACTAATAAACGATTTTGTCTTTTCGTAATTGGACCAATTCCTTGCGCATAAATATAATACGGCTTCTTCAAAAAACGAGCAATTCGCATAATACCTGTATAGTACAAAATACTTTTAATACTCGTTTTATCCTGAAGGAGGCTTCCCCCTCCGCTAATTAAGCCATTACTTCTCTTTATTTCCTTATAAATTGCTCTTATATCCCAGCGATTCACTGCCTCTACACCGTACATTTTCCTTGTATAGTCGGGGTCATTCGAAAGTACAACAAGCTCAAGAGTAGGATCCTCTTCATGTAGCGCTTTAATAATTGATTGCAAAATTGCTTCGTCCCCAACATTATAAAAACCATAATATCCTGATAAAACTAACCGCACTCTTAATCTCCTCCAACATTTCGCAATCAACTTTTTGTCATTCAACAAATCGCTATCAACTCTTTAATAAGAAAAGTTGGATAACTTCAAATTGATTTCTTTCACAAACATATAAATAGCCATACTCATTTATGGACTCATTTACTTACGTAAAAATGGGATTTGCTTTTTGGATATCCAGTTCAACTTTAGTGCGCATATGCCATATATGAACAAGGCCACACAAAACGCTACACCACTATATAGTATTGCAATAAGTCTAGAATCTACCACATTTATGAAAGTAGATGTGAAATATAATCCTATACCTACTATACTAGATACCCCAATTACAGCAAAAAATCTCCCCATGTGAATCGAATAAGCCAATTCTTTTCGAATGTATATATAGTTTACGATACAAATCATGATATATATGATAAGTGTACTATAAGCTGCACCAGTTATGCCAAATTGACTTACAAGTACTATATTTAATATGACTTTTACAAAACTCGCTCCAACAACTATCCACGCCGCTTGCTTAGAACGGTTAATTCCTTGCAAAATTCCTATTGATAATACCATAAGTGACGTAAAATACGAACTACCAATTAAAATAGCTAACATTCCGCTCCCTTTCGCATCTGTAAACAATCCAACATTTAACGGGATTGTAAGTGCCATGAGCCAGATTGTTATCGGCGTTGTTAAAACATGAGCAAGCTCATTTGTCCGTTCAATTGTTTGTTTTGCTAACGCTATATCTTTCTTTGTTAATGCAGCAGTTAACAATGGGATTAACGGAAATACCATCGCACTTGCAAACACGACAATTAATTGTGTAAACGCAAATCCACGACTATATATACCAAATTGTTCTTGAATCGTTGTAGTGGATTCATGCAACATATGTGGAATCGTTACAGAATCAACTAAATTTAACAACGGCATCGATAATGCTCCAACTGCAATTGGAATCGAAACCTGCAGTATCTTTTTTGCATTATCTTGAAAATCTTGTAGTGAATATGTATTACTTTTATAACGATATATACTTTTTACATACTTCATTCTCAAATAGATAAGTGACGTAATTACTCCAAGGCAAGAACCAATCATTGCCCCGCCTGTTACAACATCACTCTCTTTATTCCAATATACCAATAAAAATGCAATTGCTAACATAAAGAAAACACGAATGAACTGCTCAATTACTTGTGACACCCCGGTAGGAATCATATCTCCAAAACCTTGGAAATATCCTCGATATACCGCCATATATGGTGCGATTAATAACGCAAACGAAGTGACAATTAATGGAATTCTTGTATCTTGTCCACCAAGCATCTTTGCAAACATACTTGATCCAATCATAATAACTGAAAATCCAAGCACTCCAAATATTACTCCAATAATAGATGCTGAAGTAAATAGTTTGGCAATTCCGTTCTGGTCATTCTTCTCATGAAGTTCAGCGATTAATTTTGATATAGCTAGCGGTACTCCCGCTACTGATAAAGTTAAAGCTATCATATACACAGGAAAAACAAGGCGAAAAATCCCCAGTACTTCATCTCCTGCTATATTTTGTAATGGGATTTGAAAAAAACTTCCCAACACTTTCGATAGAAACGTTGTAATCGTTAAAATCGCAGCGCCTTTCACAAACTTATTATTCATCTTCTAGCTCTTTTCTTTCAATATATAATTTCCATACATATTACAACATAAAACGAGATAGCTATATTCTTCTCTTTTTTGAAAAATTTCACTTTATCTCATTTAGTTATCATACCAAATTTCTTATACATTGAATACTCTCTTTCTTTCTATGTTTTAAATATAGTATATACAATAACGCCTTATTTATATCCAGTTATTTCTTCAATTTACTACTTCTACTTATTCGGGATAAACATGTGCTATAATGTAGCTATTGTCAGTAAGAGGAGTGTTTACAACATGCTGAATTCGGTAAAAAAGCTGTTAGGAGATTCTCAAAAGAGAAAACTAAAAAAATATGAACAACTTGTTCAAGAAATTAATAATCTAGAAGAAAAACTATCTGATTTATCTGATGAAGAATTGCGTCATAAAACGATTACATTTAAAAACATGCTTCGTGACGGAAAAACAGTGGATGATATAAAAGTTGAAGCGTTCGCTGTTGTACGTGAAGCAGCAAAACGTGTACTTGGATTACGTCACTACGATGTGCAGTTAATTGGCGGCCTTGTACTATTAGAAGGTAATATTGCAGAGATGCCAACTGGTGAAGGAAAAACATTAGTTTCTTCTCTTCCAACATACGTACGTGCTCTTGAAGGAAAAGGCGTTCACGTTATTACTGTAAACGACTATTTAGCAAAACGAGATAAAGAATTAATTGGCCAAGTTCATGAATTTCTAGGTTTAAAGGTTGGATTAAATATTCCTCAAATCGATCCTGCCGAAAAGAAACTTGCTTACGAAGCTGATATTACATACGGTATTGGAACAGAATTTGGCTTTGACTATCTACGTGATAATATGGCCTCTTCAAAAAATGAACAGGTACAACGTCCTTATCATTTTGCTATTATTGATGAGATTGATAGCGTTTTAATTGACGAAGCAAAGACACCTCTTATTATCGCTGGTAAAAAATCAAGCAGCTCTGATTTACACTATTTATGTGCAAAAGTTATTAAATCATTCCAGGATACTCTTCATTACACATACGATGCAGAATCGAAATCTGCTAGTTTTACAGAAGACGGTATTACAAAAATAGAAGATTTATTTGATATCGATAACCTATATGATTTAGAACATCAAACTTTATATCATTATATGATTCAAGCATTACGAGCTCATGTCGCTTTCCAATGTGATGTTGACTATATTGTACACGATGAAAAAATTCTACTTGTAGATATTTTCACGGGTCGTGTTATGGATGGTCGCTCTTTAAGTGACGGTTTACACCAAGCTCTTGAAGCAAAAGAAGGCTTAGAAATCACAGAAGAAAATCAAACACAAGCATCCATTACAATTCAAAACTTCTTCCGTATGTATCCAGCACTATCTGGTATGACAGGTACAGCAAAAACGGAAGAAAAAGAATTTAACCGTGTATATAACATGGAAGTTATGCCGATTCCGACAAACCGTCCGATCATTCGTGAAGACAAAAAGGACGTCGTATACGCAACAGCCGATGCTAAATATAAAGCTGTACGTGAAGATGTTCTAAAACACAATAAACAAGGACGCCCGATTTTAATTGGGACAATGTCTATTTTACAATCAGAAACCGTTGCTCGTTACTTAGATGAAGCAAATATTACATATCAATTATTAAATGCAAAAAGCGCAGAACAAGAGGCTGATTTAATCGCAACAGCTGGACAAAAAGGGCAAATTACAATTGCAACGAATATGGCCGGACGAGGTACTGATATTTTACTAGGTGAGGGTGTTCACGAACTTGGTGGATTACATGTAATTGGGACAGAACGCCATGAATCAAGACGCGTTGACAATCAGCTAAAAGGTCGTGCCGGTCGTCAAGGTGACCCTGGTAGCTCTCAATTCTTCCTTTCTTTAGAAGATGAAATGCTAAAACGTTTCGCACAAGAAGAAGTCGAGAAATTAACGAAATCACTGAAAACAGATGAAACAGGACTTATTCTAACTTCTAAAGTCCATGATTTTGTGAACCGTACACAATTAATTTGTGAAGGTAGCCATTTCTCCATGCGTGAGTACAATTTAAAGTTAGACGATGTAATAAATGACCAACGTAACGTTATTTATAAATTACGTAATAACTTATTACAAGAAGATACAAATATGATTGAAATTATTATGCCAATGATTGATCATGCTGTAGAAGCCATTTCTAAGCAATATCTTGTAGAAGGTATGCTTCCGGAAGAATGGGATTTTGCTAGTTTAACAGCAAGTCTAAACGAAATTTTATCAGTAGAAAACATGCCATCATTATCAGCGAATAATGTACATTCACCGGAAGATTTACAATCCGTTTTGAAAGAAACATTATCTCTTTATAAAGAGCGCGTAAATGAGCTAGATAGCCATACTGATTTACAACAGTCGCTACGATATGTTGCCCTTCATTTCCTAGATCAGAACTGGGTCAATCACTTAGATGCAATGACCCACTTAAAAGAAGGCATAGGACTAAGACAATATCAACAAGAAGACCCTACTCGTCTTTATCAAAAAGAAGCTTTAGATATCTTTTTATACACATATGGTAATTTCGAAAAAGAAATGTGCCGCTATGTTGCAAGACATTTAGGTGTTCCTGAAAACGTACAATAACGAGGTGAAAGATTATGTTATCATTCCTAAAAAAAGCTAAGAAAAACGGAAAAGATACGACTGTCTCTAGTAATCAACTATTCGGACAAGAAAGCACAAGTACTGAAAATAAAACTGTAAAACCAACGCTTTACTTCCACCCTAGCTGGGGTGCAGTGGGACAAGAACAAAAATACATTTATCAATTTTTACATAAAGAACTACCACGTTTAGAAGAATATCAAATTTCTTTATCTGGAATTGAGATTGAAAAACGTGATAATGGTTGTGACGTAGCTGTATTTATTCGCAGCACTGTTCCGAAACCAATTTCCTTCGAAGAAGTTACATTAATTCTTCTAAATAAAGAGAAAAAATTATGCGCGCGAAAAACATTTAACCTTTCTGCATTAGGAGATATTCCTGCAAATGTAAATATGCCGTTTATCTTTACGTTTGAGCAAGAAACAATTACAGATGCTGAATTATCGCAAACGGATTGGGAATTAGCTTTCGAACTTGAAAGTAAGCATGTATTAGATTTAGATTCATCTTGGGAAGCTCAGTTACCTGAAGCAAGTAAAGAAGCTTTACGTAATTTCGTAGACAATTTAACACCTCCAAATGATGGTGAAATTAACTTCCTAGGTCTGCAAGCTGCACGAAAAGAAAACGGCGATTTACATACAACGCTTCTTATTCGTAACGGTTGTAAAGACAACATTCAACTAGAGCAACTTCCTCTTCATATTGAAGATGCCACAGGTGCAGTTGTTGTTAAAGGTGCTTTCACATTACCGAACCTTGAAATTAAAGCGAACACTACGAAGCCGTGGTCATTTGTCTTCCCTGCTTCATCTATATTAAAAGAAAATATGGACCTATCTTCTTGGAAAGCACTTGTACCACAAGACTAATCATAGAGAGGCTCGCCTCTCTTACTTTTTTTCATACAAAAAGCCTGCTCAAAAAGATGGTCATCACACCTCTTTGGACAGGCTTTTTCTTTATGTAAAATTTATTTCGTTACGAATAAACGTTCAATATGATATTCAGCTTCTAATTTGCACATTTCATCTGCATGCTTTACTTTATTTCTTTTTAATTGCTCCACTTGTTCTTCGCTCGGTTTTTCATTAATAAGCTCGTTAATTTTTTCATTTACTTTCATTGCTAACGCTTGATGGAAATCTGGATGTCCTTTCAACTCATCATCTACTTTATTGATCCAAGTTGATTTTGTGTATAAATACTGTTTCCACTGTTCAACAAATTGTTGCATATCAAACTTTTCTTCGTTCCATTCAATTTCTTTCATATACTTCTCAAAAGAAACAACAATTGAGCGTGTAATCCCAATCTTCACTCCATGTGGTAACTGTTTGTACATCAATTATTCCCTCCAGCTTAAAGCTCTTCCTTCTGAAAAAAAGGAATCTCAAAATTCATATACGTTATTATAATATCACATACCTAATCTAAAATGTTACTATACTGCTAAGCTGAATAAATGTCAACAAACGTATAACATCTTTATATATAGATGTTAAAACAACAAAAACACCCTTATATAAGGGTGTCTCTTCATATAGTTTCCGTTTTTACAAATAGTAATTTATCTTTCTGCTCATTACTCGCCATCGCTACTAACGTCTTTTTAATATGAGCAGGCACTTGCTCTAGCGTTACACTCAATCCTGATTTATCCGACTGCTCAATGAAATTCAATAACGCCATAGCTCCTGATACATCCATATAACGTGCATCTTTCATACGTAAAACAACCGGAGATTTTACGTCTTGTAAAGCATAAAAAACACGATCCACTGTTAAAAACGAAAGTGGGCCCTTAATTTTATATGTTGCTTCCTTTTCTTTTATAATAGAAGCTTTACGTTCTTTACATTTCACCATGTATATAATGAAGGAAAGAAGAATTCCGAACGCAACAGCGATCATTAAATCAAACTTCACGGTGACAACCATCGTTACGAGCATAACAATGACATCACCCTTTGGCGCTACATGCATTTTCTTCATGCTTTCCCAATCAAACATACCAATACCAGTTAAAATTAAAATACCTGATAATACAGCAAGTGGAATGTATTGTACGACCGATCCAAGTCCCATAATGAAAATAAATAATATAACACTATGCATACTTGCTGAAAGCGCCGTTTTACCGCCACTTCTTATATTAACGATAGATCGTACAGTCGCACCTGCGCCTGCTAATCCGCCAAACAATCCGCTCATCACATTACCGATACCTTGTCCGACCAGTTCTTTATTACTTTTATGACGTGTCCCCGTCATATTATCCATTACGACCGATGTTAACAACGAGTCAATCGATCCTAATAAAGCAATACTAAGCGCTGGTAAAACAAGTTCTGCTACGCCTGTTCCACTTAAAGAGGGAATATGAAGCGTCGGCATCGCTTCTGGAATCGTCCCAATCTTTTCAATTACCTTATTTAATGACAGGTTTCCGATAACCGGTAACTTCACTGTAAGCCCTTCTAACGCAGAAGAAAATAAAGGAAGCATAGCTGTCACACCTACTAATGCAACTAAACTAGATGGGATTGCCTTAATCCACTTTCCAGAAACAATCATTACAATAATCGTTAATACGACAAGTAGAAAACTATTTTGCACATGCTTCATTTCACCCAAAATAATAATTAATGCGATTCCGTTCATAAATCCTGATACGACAGGATACGGAATGTACCGCACGTAAGATCCAAGCTTACATACACCGAATAAAATTTGAAACAGTCCCGCCATCATAAATGCTATAAAACTCGCCTCTAATCCGTGCGTCGCAATAACCCCTGTTGCAATAACCGTAATCGGTCCAGTTGGTCCCGTAACCTGCCCAGGTGTACCACCAAATAACGCCGCAAATAAGCCTGCAAAAATTGCACCATACAATCCGACTAGTGCTCCCTCAGACGTTCCCGTTGCAGCAATACCAAATGCAATGGCAAGTGGCAACGCAACGATCGCAACAGTAAAACCTGCTAAACATTCCTTTGCTATTTTTTGAAACATATAATAACCACCTTTGTATAAAGTCCATTTTCCATTGTACACCTAAATAGATACATTCGTTAGTCCACTTTTTACAGTATCGTGACGTAAACGCATTCAATTACAAGTACCTATCGCATCTTTGGAAACCATTGTAACTGTGCTATAATAGATAAATTAAATCTTTTATTATATATTTGGAGGCACTATGCTAACTTTTGAAGAAAAATTATCGATCATTGAATCTTTCCCAGAATTAGAAAGAAAAAACGTATCATTAAAACGTGTGAACTTTCACTTTGAAGAAAGTCGTTTAGATAAAAAGAACGTTGTATATCATTTACATCCAAATGGAAACGGATTTGTATATGCAAGTGGTATTAAAGGTTACAAAACGGATGATAAAGGTATGGTTAACATCCGCGAATTTTCAGCAGATGAGTTACGTTCAGTAATTGAGCAATCAATTGAACTATTATCACAAGAAGAAATCGTAGTTCCTGCAGAACCTGCAAAAGAAGAAGAATGGCAGAACGAAGACGGTCATATCCTTACTCTTATCTCAGAGGACGATATGTGGAACGTGTACGCTGGTGTAAATTTAGACGGTACATTCAACTCTTATCCAGAAGCTGCGGAATACCTTGATGAAGAAGGATTTTCACGTAAATAATATAAAAAGCGGAGACTTATCGTCTCCGCTTTTTTCTATACATTTGTTCCCAAACTAAAAACATAAAAATTTAATGCTCTCACATCCATTAATTTTTTTGGCGTCTAAACATGATCGCTCCCAAAATTAATGCGAACATACCTGCAAGAATGGAAGTAGATTCCGCTGCCGCTCCACCTGTTTGAGGAAGTAATTTTGATTGCTTATTACTTTCTTTACTAGATGATACTTCATTTTTATTTTGTACATCTTGTTTGTTTTCTGCTTCTACTTTACCTTGAATCTCTGGTTTGTTTGAAACTTTTGGCTGCTCTTTTACTTCTGACTTATTTGGTTCTTCTACTTTCTCTTCTTCTGGTTTCACATGAATTTCCGGTTTCTCCGTAACTTCTGGCTTCTCTAACTCTTTCGGCTCTTCTGTTACTTTCGGTTCTTCCGGTTTTTCTTCTTTTATTTCTTCTGTTGTTTCTTCTTCAACTTTCTCTTCTTCTGGTTTTACATGAATTTCCGGCTTCTCCGTAACTTCTGGCTTCTCTAGCTCTTTCGGCTCTTCTGTCACTTTCGGTTCTTCCGGCTTTTCTTCTTTTATTTCTTCTGTTGTTTCTTCTTCAACTTGTTCTTCTTCTGGTTTTACATGAATTTCCGGTTTCTCCGTAACTTCTGGCTTCTCTAACTCTTTCGGCTCTTCTGTTACTTTCGGTTCTTCCAGTTTTTCTTCTTTGATTTCTTCTGTTGTTCCTTCTTCAACTTGTTCTTCTTCTGGTTTTACATGAATTTCCGGCTTCTCCGTAACTTCTGGCTTCTCTAGCTCTTTCGGCTCTTCTGTTACCTTTGGCTCTTCCGGTTTTTCTTCTTTTATTTCTTCTGTTGTTTCTTCTTCAACTTGCTCTTCTTCTGGTTTTACATGAATTTCCGGCTTCTCCGTAACTTCTGGCTTCTCTAGCTCTTTCGGCTCTTCTGTTACTTTCGGTTCTTCCGGTTTTTCTTCTTTGATTTCTTCTGTTGTTCCTTCTTCAACTTGTTCTTCTTCTGATTTTACATGAATTTCCGGTTTCTCCGTAACTTCTGGCTTCTCTAACTCTTTCGGCTCTTCTGTTACTTTCGGTTCTTCTGGGTTAGTTGGAGCTTCCAGTTCTTCTATCGATTCTTCTTCACCTTGTTCTTCCACTTCTGTTACTTTGTGGATTTTTATATTTGTAAGATCATATCCGTTAACTTTCGATTGATATCCTGATACTGGTTGTTCTTTCACTTCATACGTATGAGCTTTTCCTTCACTATCAACTGCTGGTAACTTTCCAAACTCATATTTCCAATCATTTTCTGCCGTAACTTCTTTCGTTGCAATGACTTTACCATTTTGCAGTAAATCTACTTTAATCGTTTTCGGGCGATCGTTTACTTTATCGCCTTCCCACGTTTTCGTTCCTGCAACAGATGTAGTTTTTAACTTATTTGGAACCATAAGTTTTATTCCATTTGTAGCATCCGTCTTAATTGTGAAAGGAATTTTCGCTTGTGAATCAAACTCTACATAGTTCGGAGCAGATATTTCTTGTACGTAATAATTACCTGGAGTAAGGTTTGGTGCTTCAACTATTCCGTCTTGATTTGTTGTATAGGAATCACCAATTTGCTGTCCTGACTCTG
Source organism: Bacillus sp. BD59S (assembly GCF_007363175.1). Lineage (NCBI taxonomy): Bacteria > Bacillati > Bacillota > Bacilli > Caryophanales > Bacillaceae > Bacillus > Bacillus sp. BD59S. Next base: position 808,922 of record NZ_CP034686.1, on the reverse strand, counting down.
TAAACAATTTAAAAGAAACACCTGGAATAAACTTTTTCTCGTCTCCTTCAATATGTTTTACAATTTGCAGCGTTCCTTTCGCAGGTAAAACCCCTTCAGCTTCTCCACCAAATGATATATTTTCAACCTTTACACTATTAGATTCAGTACTAGGTTTCTCATATAAAATTTGATAATCAAGCTTGTAGTCATTCTGTAGATATTTCAACTTTTTCCCGCTATCAGTAATCGTTGATGTATAGAAAACGGTAAACGACGTAGCGTTCGCCATATGCCTATAAATTACAACTTCAAATGAGTTATCACTAGTAAGCTTAATGTATCCATAACCTCGGTCTTGAAATTGTTTAAGAGACAAATATTCTTTATTATTGATAGTGATGGTAAAGCTATCTTTATTTAGTGTTTGTCCTTCTTGTAACGTATCTTTTAAAACGATGTTGTCATGTAAATATTGTTTCTTTAAATTTATATTTAAAAACCAACGTACTTCATTACTTTTGTCTGGCTGAATATCACCAGACTTATAGAAAAACATCCCCGGTTCTGTACCTTCCCCTTTTGGATGTGTAATACTTACCGATTGCTTTTCTAAACTTGTTCCTAAATTCGTTTGTACATCTTTCGTTTTTCCTGCTTCTACATTCGTACCTTGAACAGCAAAATTAAACTTTCCTCGAATATTTTGGAGCTGTTCTACTGTATCATTAAATGTACAAACTACATTATTTGTATTAATCTGGCACGTACCAAAAACGCGCCCTGATTCATCTTTTAATGCGATAGTTCCACTATAGCCCTTTAATTCTGGAGGTAGCACTAACGTTAATGTATCCCCAGACTTCATCTTCTTTCCAGGCTTTTCACTAAAGTTTACATGTATCGTGGTTTTTTCTCCATAATTTAATTTCGTCTTTTCAAATGCAAAACTATCAACAAATCCTGTTGTGTTTAGTTCTTGAGCATGCCCTATGATAGGCATAAAAACTTGTCCAATAAGAACAGTAAAAATAAAACAAATTACCGATATTCTTTTGAAATATGTACTCATAAACCCTCCATCTTTGGTTACTTCATTTTTCTACCCTAAATTACACTTTAAAATAAAGATTATTTGCAGCATCAAACTATCTTTACTTATCTTTTGGGCAGCCAACAATAAATATTAGTCCTTATAAAAGTGCATTACAAGACTGTTCATCCACCATTTAATTTGTTACTATTATAGTAGTAACCTTCCGAACTGAATGACCATTTTATTCATAAGGTCATCTGATGACTGACTATCTTTATCTTTTAAATATACTCCTCCAATACCTTTATTCCACTCACACTAAAATTATATTACATCTATAAAATTCACCTAATTAAATTACTAAACCCTTATTTAAAGCGGGATATTTGCATTTACAATCAAAGCTTAATGCTACAAAAAAGTACTTTAACATAATAATAAAAGAGAATTTGACTAGAAGATAAATACCATTTTTTTAATCGTTTTTTAAAAATAAAGCTACCTTTTCGTATTAGAAAAGGTAGCTTTATCTGTATAGACGACTGTTCTACTCCTTATTGTTTTGCGCCTTTCAGCGACTCTCTCAGGACAAATTTTTGTAATTTTCCACTCGCATTACGAGGCAGTTCATCCACAAATAAATAATGACGAGGACGTTTATAATCTGCTAATTCATCACTTTCTTTACAATACGTTTCTAAATCAGCTTCTGTAATTGTTTCATCTTTCTTCACAACAACTGCCACAACACGTTCTCCCCATAATTCATCCGGCTCACCAAGCACCGCAACATCTAATATACCAGGATGACTATGAAGAAAATCTTCAATTTCACGTGGATAAATATTAACGCCGCCACTAATCACCATATCATCCACGCGATCTGCAACGAATAAATAACCGTCTTTATCGAAATAACCTAAATCACCCGAATGATACCATCCTTTATACATCGATTTTGCATTTGCCTCTTCTCGGTTATGATAACCAGCCATCATAGTTGGTCCGCGCAAAATAATTTCCCCTACTTCATAAGGAGGCAATACATCATTTGGCTCTGCCGGTGCATCTTCACTTGGTTTTACAATTCGAATTTCATGACTAAAGCACGGTGTCCCTGCTGAGCCTGCTTTCGTAATTTGATCCTCTTCTACGAGAAACGCAACAACAGGTCCCATTTCTGTCATTCCGTAAATTTGTACAAGATCAATATAAAGACGTTCTTTACATTCCTTCACTAATGCTGGTGCCATTGCAGCCCCACCGTATATACCAATCTTCATCGAAGTTAAATCGTACTGTGTTAAATCTTTTTGCAACAACATATTCCACATCGTCGGCGCTGCAAAAAACGTCGTAATCTTCTCTTCTTGAATTGTATGTAATACTGTTTCTGTGTCAAAATGATGTAAAATAACATTCTTTCCACCAACTTGAATGCGCGGTATGATCCCCGCATTCAACTCACCGCAATGATATAACGGCGCTACAACAAGTCCAACACTATCTCGATTATATTTTAAGAAATACGTACAAATCATACTATGCTCAGCCATTTCGCGATGACGATGTAATACACCTTTCGGATGACCCGTCGTACCGCTCGTATACAGCATAGAACAATAATCCATTTCACCTATTTCAATATCTATTTTTTCAGAAGATGCCGCATTTACTTTTTCATGGTAGGAACTAGCATAAGAAGGTGTATCGTCTTCTACATACCAAAAAGACGAATTCGGAAAATCTCGTTCAATGATAGCCACGGTTGGCTCAACTGCTTTTTCAAAAACAACTACTTTCGAGGATGCGTCCTGGAGAATATAAGATACTTCTTTTGCTTTTAAGCGGAAATTGATCGGGTTAAAGATCGCTCCAATTTTTGCACAGGCTAAGTAAACGTTTACAAATTCACGGCAATTATATAAGTAAACAGATACCGTATCGCCCTTTCTTACCCCTTCTTCTAATAGAGCATGCGCCGTTTTATTTATTTGCTCATCCCACTGTTTATACGTCCAGCGAATATTTTTTTCTGGTTCCACTAATGCCTCTTTATTCGGATACTTACCAACAGCTAAATCAAATATTCTCCCTATCGTCATGTACATGCCAACAATTTCCCCCTTTTCTCTTTCATAAATCTATCATTTCGTCCATAAGTAGACATTGTCCTTTAATGATTTGACTAATTTTTCTGATTATTATCGACATTGTTTTACAAATGAAAATGTTTTTGATCAACTTCTCGGTAAATGAAATTATATCGGCGATTTTCCGGATATATCGACCGTAACTTGAAATATATCGACGATTTTTCAAATATATCGACCACAACTCAATTTATATCAGCGATTTTTCGAATATATCGACTTATCGACAAAAAATGACAATATAAAAAAGAAGCTGTCCCGATTTGGAACAGCCCCCTCTTCTTATGCAAATAACTCTTCTAAAATTTTCAGTTTGTCTTCTGTATATTTTACGAAGCCATCGTTATATGATTTTGGATCTTTCGGATTCGCAAAGTGCGTAATTGCTCCCGTTTTCGGATGAACAAATTTACTTGATGCACCACAACCAAGTCCGATAATTGATTGTACTTCTTCCATAATGACAATGTTGTAAATACTTTCTTGCGTCGGCATTGCATAACCAACGTTCTCTAAGTTACCTAAAATATTCTTTTGACGATATAGGTAATATGGTACGTAATTATGCTTTTTCGTCCACTCTTCTGCTTCGTGCATCATCGCTGTAATTTCTTCGCGACCTGCTACTTTATATTTACGTTTGTTTTGCGTCATTTCAGAAGCACGTTTAAATGATAACGTATGAACTGTTAATGATTCTGGCATTAACTTTTCTGTTTCATCTAACGTGTGCTTGAAGATATCTAACCCTTCACCAGGAAGACCAATAATTAAGTCCATATTAATATTGTTCATTCCCATTTCACGAGCTAAATGATACTTCTCAATTGTTTCTTCTACAGTATGATGACGTCCAATCGCTTTTAGCGTTTCTTGATGGTATGACTGCGGATTAATACTAATACGGTCAATATTCCATTTATTTAACACTTCTAGCTTCGCTGGCGTAATTGTATCTGGGCGACCTGCCTCAACTGTTACTTCACGCACATTTTTCACATCTGGAAACGCTTCATACATTTCTTCATACAGCATATCCATCTCTTCTGCTGTAATACTTGTTGGTGTACCGCCGCCGTAATAAATCGTCGTAACTTTTACACCTTTTTCTTTTAAAAACTTACCAATTTCACGAACTTCATAATGTAAACCACCTAAGAATGAATCAACAGAGCCTTGGCGTCCGTTAATTGCATACGCCGGGAATGTACAGTACGCACACTTTGTTGGGCAGAATGGAATACCGATATAAATACTTACTTCCTCTTTCAAACGATATAAATCCGGAACTACCGCTAATTGGCAATCAACGATACGTTGAAGAAGTTCAATTTTCTCTTCATGAATTAAATAACTTTCACGAAGTTCTTGGTGTGCTTCTTCCTTTGACATACCATTTTGAAGCATTTTATGAAGAAGTTTCGTTGGACGAACTCCAGTTAAAATACCCCAGCTTTGTTCCATACCAGTTAGCTGCTGAAGAACAGAAAGATATACATAAGAAACAACGTGCTTCACTTGCTTCATACGCTCTTTTTCATCTGTAAAAGCAGATAAATCTTTTGCGAATGTTTCTTCATACACATTTCCAGTCGCAACATCTGTTAAACGAGCTGATGCTTTCACATTCTCTTCAATGTGTATATCAACGATAAGATTCGCTTCCTCTTGTTCAAATCCAATCGTACTATCTTCAAAAAATAAGCCGCCAATATTTTGCAGCGGACGTAAAAAACGATCATCTTGTAACGTTTTAATTGAAATTAACAACATTATCACCTTTTCATTTGCAAACTCTCTTTAGTTTACTTGAAGGGCGTTTGCAGGTCAATACAGAAGGTTTTACCTTATTTTCATATCCTATTTAAAACAAACTGAATATTGATTTTTAATGAACTTTCTCTAGTTGTATAGACATTGTAATATACTCTTGTTACAATCTAGAACGTATTAGTACTTGCTACTAATTTAAATACATATAAAGGAGGACTCTTAACACGACATAAAGACTATCACGTGTTAAAACAACTATGAAAAAAAAGTTTTACAATATTTTAGCACTATCTTTAGCATTACAAACATTTGTAGCACCTATCCATTCATTCGCGGAAAGCATAGAGAAAACTGCGGAATTGTCTACGGATGAGCAAGCTTTAAAAAGCATTGAAGAACATGCAAAACAGCATAGACATGACGAAGAAAACGGCCTTGAAATCTCAGGTGAATATCTTCTCCACTTATCAACAAAACTTCCACTATACGATTCAAACGACTTAAAAACCAAAACAAATATTGAAATTGCTGAACCAGTAGTAAAGGCAACAAAGAAAAAAGGAAATGCATATTACATACAAACTACGTTTGGTACTGGCTGGGTTAATAAGGAAAATAATAGTTTAGAAATACAAGAGATTCATAAACTCTCGAATCAAAAATTAATTGTAACAGAAGAAGCATCAGTATATTCCTTCCCTTTCCAATCGTTTAAAGAAGAAACGAAATTACAGCCACAAACAGTAACTCCTACTGAACAAGCTGGGAATTGGTTTAACATTCAAATGAACGGAACTGAGAAATGGATTTATGCTCCTTCAGCTACATTCGAAGGTACGAAAGCATCATTATTCGAAAAAACAGTTTCTATAGAAAATAGAAGCGCAGCATTTTTCAAAACACCATCTCATTTACTTACAAATAATATTTATGGTGTTACATTTAAAGAAATGATCGTCCCAAAAGGGAATGAAAATATTCGCCCTGGCTACGCAATGGAACCAAAATACATAACAATTCACGAAACTGCTAATACAAGTAAAGGTGCGAATGCTTTAAATCACGCGAAGTACTTAGATAATCAAGCCCGCGGAAATACTGATCGTTCAGCATCTTGGCATTTTACAGTGGATGACAAAGAAATTTATCAACATCTTCCATTAAATGAAGTTGGATGGCATGCTGGAGATAAAACTGGAAACTATGAATCTATCGGAATTGAAATTGCTGTGAATAGTGATGGAAATTATACGAAAGCTGTAGAAAATGCCCGAAAATTAGCTGCTTACTTAATGAACGAATTAAACATCTCCCTAGATCACGTGCAAAAACATCAATTTTGGAGCGGAAAAAACTGTCCTGCATTTATGATTCAACGCGGGCAATGGGATGCTTTCTTAAAGGGCACAAACGCTTACTATAATGAAAATCGTAAAGATGTTATTCCGCCGCCAGAAGTCCCTCATGAAAAAGACGACATTACAGGTGGATGGTATGAACAAGACATTCGTCAATTGGCTGCTAGAAAAATCATGTTCGGTGATGGAAATGGTTCTTACTGGCCAAACCGTCTCGTAACACGAGCTGAGTTTGCAAATTTAATGTCGAGAGCTTTAAAATTACCTGCTGGAAACGCTAAATTCACAGACTTAAACGAAGCACATCCATCTTTAGTAGATGGAATTAACCGCGCCGCTAGCGCAGGTATCATTAATGGTCGTGGGAATAATAAATTTGATCCTAATGCTACAATAACACGTGATGAAGCTGTTATTATGATTGACCGTGCACTAGAATATAAATGGATTTATAGAAAAGAAGTGAAATTACCATTCACTGACCAAAACTTAGCATACGATAAAAAGGCATTACAAAATGTTTACGCATACGGAATCGTAAAAGGGAACGAACGAAATGAATTCGTACCAAAAGGCACAGCAACACGCGCTGAAGCAGCCGCATTTTTAAATCGAATGCTGAAAGTGATTGAAGCTTAAACAAAAAAACTAAAAGGCATAAGAGATAACATTTCTCTTATGCCTTTTATAAAACCATTAACTATTTTTAATCATAAATCTAAGACGTATTCCTAATAAAACAAGAGCAAAACCAATGAATGGTAGATAATTCATATCATGTCCTGTAGCTGGAAGTTGTGCATGAGACGCACCTTGTCCTTTTTCTGGTAAGGTAGGTTTTTCTTTATCTACGTTTTCCATTCCTTCACTTGGTGTTCCTGTCTCTCCACCTGGCTTTTCTGTTTCTTCACCCGGTTTTCCTGTCTCTTCGCCCGGTTTCTCTGTTTCTTCACCCGGTTTTCCTGTCTCTTCGCCTGGCTTCTCTATTTCTTCACCCGGTTTTCCTGTCTCTTCGCCTGGCTTCTCTATTTCTTCACCCGGTTTTCCTGTCTCTTCACCTGGTTTCTCTGTTTCTTCACCTGGCTTCTCTGTTTCTTCGCCTGGCTTTTCTGTTTCCTCACCTGGTTTCTCTGTTTCTTCGCCCGGTTTTTCTGTTTCTTCACCTGGTTTTTCTGCCTCTTCACCTGGCTTCTCTGTCTCTTCACCTGGCTTCTCTGTTTCTTCGCCTGGTTTCTCTGTTTCTTCACCTGGCTTCTCTGTTTCTTCACCCGGCTTCTCTGTTTCTTCACCCGGCTTCTCTGTTTCTTCGCCTGGCTTTTCTGTTTCCTCACCTGGTTTCTCTGTTTCTTCACCCGGTTTTCCTGTCTCTTCACCTGGCTTCTCTGTTTCTTCACCTGGCTTTTCTGTTTCCTCACCTGGTTTCTCTGTTTCTTCGCCTGGCTTTTCTGTTTCCTCACCTGGTTTCTCTGTTTCTTCACCCGGCTTCTCTGTTTCTTCGCCTGGCTTTTCTGTTTCTTCACCTGGTTTCTCTGTTTCTTCGCCCGGTTTTTCTGTTTCTTCACCTGGTTTTTCTGTTTCTTCACCTGGTTTTTCTGTTTCTTCGCCTGGATTTTCTGTTTCTTCGCCTGGATTTTCTGGACCTTTACTTGGTTCTTTTTCGTTCAATACTTCTCGTTTCACTACTTCATTTGCTATAACGTTTACTTCTACTTTAACTTCTTTCACTTTGTAGCCTTCTGGCGCTTTCGTTTCTTCTAACGTATACTTACCTGGCACTAAGTTTTCGAATATAGCAACACCATCTTTATTTGTTGTTTTTATCCCTCCAACTACTTGACCATTTTCGTTTTTCAGTCTAAATTCCGCGTCTTCTAGCACATTTTTGCTCTCAGCATCCTTCTTGATTACCTGTAAGCTTCCCAATTCTTTCACATTTTTAACTATTACTGATACTACCTTGTTCTCTTCCACATTAACTTCAATTTCTTCTTTTATTAATTTATATCCCTCTGGTGCTTTCGTTTCTTTTAATGTATATTTACCTGGTTCTAATTTCTTAGAGATTACTTTACCTGTCTTATCTGTTCGTAATGTATCTATTTGTTTACCATCTTTATACACTTCGAATTCGGCACCTGATAATAACTTTGTTTCATCACTTGCATCTACTTTTACAATTTCAAATTGGCCTGTTACTTTTTCAACGGATGGCTTATTCCATTTCGGCCAATTAAATTTAAAGTTATGAACCTCAAAGCCATCTCTTTGATTTAATCCGCCAAGAAAGGCTTGTCCGTTAATTGAACCACCCTTTGTATCTACAACTGCATTAGGCGCAAATACACTTCCTACTACACCATATCCTTTAGTTGTTATCTTTTTAGCATTAGGGAACACCCAAATGACTTTACTAGCTAACTCAGTAAAAAAGGAATTAGGGTCATATGCTTGAGATGTATTAACTAATGTGAACCCGCCCTTATCCGTCGTATCATACAGGATTGCACCGCCACCAAAATTAACTTCTTCTGCATCTGAATGAATAACAATAAAGTCTTTGTTACTTACATTCGGAAGAAAAACGTCTTTTACATTGAATGGTTCTTGCCCTTCTAATCCTGAAGAAACGTAAATATTAGGATTCTTTACATCTTCACCGATTCCAAAGGTCATACCCATTTTGGGTTTATCAGTATGTAATTGGCCCGCATCCTCAATTACACTATTAACATCTTTTCTAAACTCTTTAAATTTAGCATCAATCTCCGCTTGCTCTTTATAAGAGATACGGTCATATGATGATTTCATTGCACCTTCTGGATCACCATCTTTTGTCATCGCCACTGTTCCATCTTGAATAATTACTTGTCCTGTTCCCGCTTTCGTAAATTGACCACCTAGTAATAATGAGGGATATCCTTCCTCTACCCATGTTGCTCCAGCTAAGTTATGCGCTCCTGTTGCAGCTGCTAAGACTGTATAACTTGATGCATTCATATTTTTTTGAATGGCCATCGCACCTTCAATATCCGCACTCGTTGCACTATGATTTCCAAAAATGACGGCGTTGTAATAAGATACATCACCTAAACCTTTTAATTCTATTGTAGCTGCCTCTGCTTTATTTGGTAAATGGATTAAAAAATTCATGCATACTAATAACACAACTATCAAACTACTACTTAATTTTTTTATTTTTTGATTAAATGATTTCCTCAAAAAATTCATTCCCCCTTTTAAAATTCCTAGATTTATGAAAAGAAGCTCATTTCATATGTACCAATCCTTACTCACATTAACTTAAAATAATCCATTTAAATAGACGAAAGAAACTCTACAACTAATTAATAAAATGACTACAATGCATTTTTGAAATCATACGTGAACGAAACTAACATGCGAAGTGTTTTTGCGTATGGACGCTCAATAAAATTAACATGGAGAATATTTCATGTGGTGTAACTATTTTGGCAACATCATCCACTTTACAACAGTTTGCTAAGGGATTCAAGTGAATTGTATACATTTTAGACACAATTCCCCTTTATAGAACGCTTTCATTTCTAAAATAAAACCAATAAAAAAACGTAGCCAAAAAGCTACGTTTTTCTCTCATCATTTCGGTGTATTTTTATGATTCTTCAAAAACGGAAGTGGGAATTGTTTACGGAAATGCTCTTTAATCATATACTCTACGCCGTTCTCACTATTTGAACGTGTAATCCAGTCGGCCGCTTGTTTTACCTCTACAGGCGCGTTCCCCATCGCTACCCCAAGCCCTACATTTTCAATGACCTCTAAATCTTCCATGCTATCACCAATCGCAACCATTTCATTTAGCGAAATATTCAAATGCTCTCCAAGTAATTGTAATCCGCGTAATTTTGATACATTTTGCGGCAAAATTTCTATTCGTTTTGAATCACACTCAACATACTCTATATCTTGAAACGCTTTTCTTAATGTATTCATTCCTCTTTCTTTTTCACCTTTCGTTTGGAAAAGAACATCAATTTTTGGAGCCGCGACTGGATGATCACGAAGCGCATCACCTAATGAATCTACAAATTGAACTGGATAAAATAACGGATCTGCACTCGATAACACAGTACGTGCAATTAAGTTTGGTGTATTTCTCTCACGATTTCCGATTGAAAACCGTTCATGAGAAATGCGGACGTTACAGTCAAAATGCTCTAATACTTGCACAATGTTAAACGTCTTCTCTTCCGATAATCTTCTTTGAACATAAGGCTTATCTAACGTTGCTGAAACGAAAGCACCGCCGTGTGTCACTAATATAGAATCTAATTTTAACGCCTTTGCTACTTTATGAGCGGATTGAAAATTACGACTCGTAAATAATGTAACGTATACATCTTTTCTTTTTACAAATTCAATTGTTTCTCGTAATCCTTTTGCAATTTTTCCGTTGTTGTATAGTAGTGTCCCATCTATATTAAGAGCTAGTAAGCGATAAATCATGTCGCACTCCCCCTCTTCGCTGTTGTACTCTATCCATAATTTATGAAATAAATGTAGCAAATAGAACGAGTTAGAATTACTACTGAAAATTTGGTTTACTATATACATATACACTTAGCAAAGGAGATAGTACAATGCAGGCACCACCTTCCTTTTATGAAGGCGATACGTTAGAAGTCGCAAAAAAATTACTCGGGCAAAAACTTGTTCATATTGTAGACGGAATAAAGCGAAGCGGAATCATTGTTGAAGTAGAGGCATATAAAGGTCCGGATGATAAGGCCGCACATAGTTACGGTGGCAGACGAACAGATCGGACAGAAGTTATGTTTGGCGCACCAGGACATGCTTACGTATATTTAATTTACGGTATGTACCATTGTTTTAACGTCATTACAGCGCCAGTTGGCACCCCGCAAGGCGTTCTCATTCGAGCCCTTGAGCCGGTAGATGGAATAGAAGAAATAAAACTAGCGCGCTACAACAAAACGGATATTACAAAAGCGCAATATAAAAACTTAACGAACGGACCTGGCAAACTATGCCGTGCACTCGGAATTACTCTAGAAGAACGAGGCGTATCATTACAAAGTGACACATTACATATTGAACTCGTCCCAGAAGAAGAACACATATCATCACAATATAAAATAACAGCAGGTCCTCGTATTAACATCGACTATGCAGAAGAAGCTGTACATTATCCGTGGCGTTTTTATTATGAGGGGCATCCGTTTGTTTCAAAGAAATAAACGATATCAACGATTCGACAAGAAATATCGACTTACCGACAAATAAAAGAAGACTGTTCCAAAATGGAACAGTCCCTCCCTTTTACTCCGCACCTTCCGCAGTCGCAATATTATCCTCTAAGTTTTCTCTTGATAATTCAGCTGTCATAAAGTCAGCTGTTTCTGGAAGTGCTAAATGCATATGAGCTTTTTGACAAATTTGGATCGTACAGTTTTCAACAACATAGTCGAAAACATGTCCGCCTCCGCTTCTTTCATCATCAATATAATGTAAGTGAAAACCCGCTACACCAATACCTTGCGCATAATCTGGCGTCCAAAAGCCAGCTAGCGTACCTTCTGTATTTTTAAATGAGAAGATTGGTTGTGATTTCGTCACTTCAACGAGCGGTGTATACGGTTTTTCTTGTTTTGGAACAGTTCTCGTTCTTACTTCGCGGAACGTACCGTCCATTCGAATACCATAAAATAAGTTTTTACTCGGCATTAATTCATGTAATAATGCTTCCACTTCTTCACGATTCATCGGATGCTCTATCGTATAACTCATTTCTTTTTCAAAAAACGTTACAGTCGCAAACGGTGTTGTTTCTTCTGGCTCTACTTTTTCCGCTGAACCGTCTGAACGTAAATGATAAAATTCATTATCAAATGCAATCATTTCACCATCTAATTGATCAAATGTGCCGATGCCGAAATCACCGCGTTCTTTCAATTCCTCAAAGCTAATCACACCATCATATATACCATCTAATAGCGCAAGCATTGTAGATGTTTGATATACTTCATTACTCATTTTCGTTTTTTTTGCATCAATATCGATTAATTGCGCAACAGTCATCTCAAATCTGCCTCCATTAGTTTAATTGGTTTGGTAATAATTTTTCGCTTAATTTAATGTTGTCACGATAGTCAATTGGAATATCAATAATGACAGGGCCGTCTGCTGCTAGTGCTTCTTTTAATACACCTTCTAATTCATCAGGCGTGTTAACACGAAGACCTAACGCCCCGAAACTTTCCGCATATTTCACAAGATCAACATCGCCAAACTCTGTAGCGGATGTTCTGCCGTATTTCATCATTTGTTGGAATGCAACCATATCATATGTGCCGTCTCTCCAAACGAGATGGACGATTGGAGAATTTAAACGTACCGCTGTTTCTAACTCCATCGCTGAGAATAAGAAACCACCATCACCTGATACAGAAACTACTTTTTTACCTGGTTCTACTAAAGTAGCTGCGATTGCCCAAGGAAGTGCAACACCTAACGTTTGCATACCGTTACTAAATAATAATCTACGTGGTTCATAAGAACGGAAACATCTCGCCATCCAAATAGAATGGGAACCGATGTCACATGCAACGGTTGTATCGTCACTAATTAAAGAACGAAGTGTACGAATCACTTGAAGTGGATGCGTAACACCTTCTGAAGGACGATTTGGAACTTCTGCTTGTTCTGATAATTTCGCACGTAATCGTTCTAACACTGCTTCTGATTTCGTACTTAATACAAGTTTCGGTAATTTCTTCGCGATGCTATTTACAGTTAAGGCAATATCACCAATTAATTCACGCTCTGGTTGGTAATCATGATCGATATCTGCTTGATGGTCGTCAAGATGAATAATCGTTCTGTCTCCAAGTTTATTCCAGAACTTTGGATCATACTCAATTGGGTCATAACCGATAGAAATAACAAGGTCTGCTTCTTCTAGTAAAATATCACCTGGTTGATTACGGAATAATCCAACGCGGCCGAAGAAATGATCTTCTAACTCACGTGAAATCGCACCAGCTGCTTGATATGTTTCAACGACTGGAAGTTCTGTATCCGCAATTAATTCACGAACGGCTTTCGTCACTTCATTTGTGCTCGCTCTCATACCAAGTAAAATAACCGGTAATTTCGCTGCTTTTATTTTTTCTACTACGTATGTAATATCATGTGTGGGAGCGATTCCAAGCTGTGGCTTAGAAAGCGCACCGATAGACTCTACAGTCGTTTCCGCAGTCATAACGTCTTGCGGCAAACTGACTAAAGTAGCTCCTGGATTTGTGGAAGTCGCACTTCTAAATGCATTACTTAATGCTTCTGGCACATTATCAGGATGCTCTACTTCTACGCTATATTTTGTGATTGGTTCGAATAGTGCAGCATTATCCATAGACTGATGCGTACGTTTTAATCGATCCGTACGCGGAACTGCACCAGCTAAAGCAACAACGGGATCACTCTCCGCATTCGCAGTAACAAGACCTGTCGCTAAATTTGATGTCCCTGGCCCTGAAGTTACAAGACACACACCCGGTTTTCCTGTTAATCTACCAATCGCAGCTGCCATAAACGCTGCATTTTGTTCATGACGACAAACAATTAACTCTGGTCCTCTTTCTTGCAGTACATCAAATACAGAGTCAATCTTCGCTCCTGGAATACCGAAAACATGTGTAACACCTTGTTTAATTAAACAATCAACAACAAGATCTGCTCCTTTTGTTTTTGTCTTCACGTCGTTTGCTTTTACACCTGTACTCAAACTAATCATTCCTTTATTTCATAATTTGTGTAATAAAGATTTTTAACTTCACCTAGTTAATTAATGTGGTGAAGTATTATTTATCATTATATTACAAATGCATTATTTTTCCAACAATATGAATATGACATTATTTTGACAACAACTAGAGAATGCGCTTACAATCCTTTGCTTATCCTAAAATAATATTTTTATATCTCCTCGAAAAAAGCTGAAAAAACTTCCATCTCATCACAGTATTAAAAAAATATTAGTACCTTGCAAAGAACAATACTAAATGATATATTTGTAAATACTGGAATACCCATTAATTGTAATTCACAGCACCCTTTTCAAAAGATACGATTCTCAGCTTTCATTCATCATTCTATAAAGGAAAGTGATTATTATGAACAAAAGTGAATTTTTAGAACAACTTAGTTCTTCCCTGCGGAATATGCCTAATGCAGAAAAGAAAGATATTATCTCAGAGTATGAAACTCATTTTATCAGTGGTAAACAAGATGGGAAATGTGAAGAAGAAATTTCTAGAAAACTAGGAAACCCTAAAACGATCGCTAAAGAACTTACTGTTTCCTATGCAATAAGCAATGCTGACAAGAAACGAAGCTTTAAAAATATGATAACCGCACTATTTTCTGTTATGAGCTTAAGTGTTTTAAACTTTGCCTTTATCTTTATCGCCTTTTTCGTACTACTCTTTTTATTACCGATTCTTCTAGCACTTATCATTGCCACTCCAGTATTAATCATTTCCCCTATTTTATTAATAGGGTTAGGATTTTTTAAAGGGTTTCATCAAATTAGTTACTCCGATGTTTACAATGTGTTCATCGCTTTTTGCAGCGGTTTACTCATATCCGTCATATGTTATCAAATGGTCAAACATCTATACGCAACTTTAGTAAAGTATTTGAAATGGAATATAGCTATTTTACAAAGACACTAATGAATAAAAAAGGAGATTAAAATGAAGAAATATACTTTATATTCACTCATGCTACTTACAGTTTTATTTCTATCAGCTTGTTCAAACAATGCAGAACCTAAGGAAGAAAACGATGTACAATCTATTAAAGATGTTACGATTAAAATTCCGGAAACTATATTCACTTCCTCAAAGAAAAATGAAACGATTAATGAAGATGAAATGAAACAAAATATAAAAACTTATTTAGATTATAGCGGAGAGCTATACGAAAACATCGTTCCACTTTCGTCAGCCATGTCTGACGAGAAGGTTACTGAATCCGACCGAGAGAAATTACAAAAACTAATAGATTTAGCTCAACAAAACGATGCGAACTTCCATCATTTTATTAGTAACAATACGATTCCTGCTGATTACAAACAGCCTTCGAAGGAAATTCATGAATATATTTCATCGTCTACGGCACTTTCAGTAGAACTAGAGCAAGAATTAGAAAAACTAACTGAAGATGGTAACTTATTCAAGACTGATTTTTCTTTTACAAAACGCTTTGAGAAAGTGAATGGTAGGAAGCAAAAAGAAATTGAAAAGTTTTTGAAGGAGAAGAATATTGAGACTGAGTATTTCAAAAAATAAAAAATAACAAACAAAAAAGACGCCCCTATACTAGGAGCGTCTTCTCTCATTACGCTTGTTGTTGCGCGCTATATAACTCTTCAAGTGGCTTCATGATAATTTTGTTAACGTCGCCGATTACAACGTTTAAGCGTTGTTCAGTTTCCATTAACTTTGTAATTTTAGCATCTTGTTGAATGCGAGCTACAACTTCTTGTGCTTGTTGGTTATCTTCTTCAGTAATTTCTTGACCTTGCATCATTTTTTGTTGTAGGCTAAGTTGCATTGTACGGAACTCATCGAATAAGTTCTTTGAAGCAGCATCAGCTTGAACTGCTGCGTAGCTCTCTTTTAACGTTTTGAAGTCATCGTTTTCAGCGATTGCTTTTTGTAATTCATATGCTACATCATGAATGTTTTTTGTCATTTTATTTTTCCTCCTTTAGAAGGCTAGCGCTTTTCTCTCGCACTGCCTTTTACGTGCATTTACATACGCACCTCTTCTTACCATATCAAACTATGCAAGAGATGTGAAGAAATTTCACTTTTATTTGTATGTGCATATCTTATTATTTAAGAAACAACAGTAATAACCCTTGCATGATTCCAATCATTCCGCCTAATAAGGCACCTAAATACGTAATCATTTTTAGTTCATTTTTTGTAATGGACAACACTAAATCTTCTAGTCTCTCCGTTGAAAATGTAGACACTTCTTGCTGGACAATTTCCGCCAAGTGGAGATTATTTAGTATACTTTCTACGTTTTCTACTCCCCACTTCAAGCCTTTCATTACTGCGCTTGGGACTACTTTTTCTATCATTGTTTCTCGAACCGGTTCACATACTTGCTGCACAGATTGGTTGAAAAACTTACTCACTGTTTCTTCAACTTTAACAGCTGACAATATGGAGTTTACAATCATTTCTTTTTCTACAAACGTTTCTAATTCTTTTACATCTCTTCCTTTTAACTTCTCCCACTCTTTTTGCAGTACATCAGTTAAAAGCTGCTTTGTGCCATCTTGCCCTAAAAACTTAATGACTTCTGGCTGCACACGATCCACTACACTTACATTCCCTAAAAACATTCCGACTAAGTTCAGCAATGCTCCTCTAGAAGCAAAGAAATCATCAATCATTTTTGAAAGACGAGCTTTCCCTTCTTCACTTTCAAAAAAACTGATTCCTCGATCTAAAATAAACGCTGAGACATTTGGGATCGCATTCTCTATTTTTTCATGAACAGACTGAGGTAAAGCCTGTTCCCATGTATATGTATAGTACTCTTCTAAAAATGCCCGAATCTTTTCTGTAATTACCTGTTCGATTTTCTCAGTTGCTTCTTTTTCTACATGCGCTACGTTCCATTTTTCTAACATGTGTCGCAGTGGCTGTTCATTCGTCATTACTTTATCTACTTCTACTTGTGTCCAGTGGATTAAACCTTTTTGAAACTCTTCATTTGTTAACTTCTTTCCGATTCCTTCTGGTGTTAACAAATGCTCTACAACCATTTTCCCTAATTGAACAGCAAGCTCATCACGGCGCTTCGGAATTAATCCTGGTGTAAATGGGACTTGAAACTTTCCAATATACATAGGGCGATGAGGACGAAATAACATTTTTATTGCTAAATGATTTGTAAATCCTCCAATAATTGCTCCGAGCCCTGTCGTCGTTAACATACTTAACCATATATTCATTACAATCAACCTTTCGCTTCTCCAAAACTATAGCATATCATCATACGGACAAAAGTATAATGGTATAAAAACGTATTTGCAATATATAGCTTCGCCTATTATGCCAACATTTTGTTAGTAAAGGAGTGATTTCGTTGGTTCTCGGTATTTTAACTTCTCAGCCTCATTATGAGCAAACGTATTACACCGAAATCGCTAAACGCGCTCGGCTTTATCATAATGTCGTTGCCCAGTTTACGCCATTTTGTATTGATCCTAAAACAGACCTTATTTCTGGTCTGATTTATGATACAGATACAGGCAAATGGAAAGAGCAAACATTCCCTATTCCTTCTTATATATATGATCGTTCTTCTTTTAATGAGGAAACAGACTTCGACAAAGCAAAATCAATTATTCACTCATTACACAACCGTCCTTCCACTACCTTTTTAAATAACACACTCATTGATCTAAGCGAACTACATGATGTATTTCTCATGAATAAAAAATTATCACCTTATATACCAAAATTTGAAATAGCAACGATACACAACGTTTTCAAACTGTTATTAAAAACAAAAGATATTATTATACGTCCTACTAACGCACATTCCAATGAAAGTCTGTACCGGGTCGTTTATAAAAATAAAACGTTTCATGTTGATACAATAAATGATGCCTATCATATTTCTACTCCCATCAAACGGACTGATGAATTTATATCTTGGTACAAATCTAATATACGATCAGCACGTTACATCACCCATACAATGCTGCAACCACCAAATCAATTAACATACCCACTTCATATTCGGACCATTTTACAAAAAAATAAAGAACAGAAGTGGAACGTTATCGGTCAGTTTATACAAAAAAGTTCATTTCCGAATCAACTTTTACTTTCGGCAACTGATGATTCCTCGCTGCATGCATTTTCAAAAATTAAATACGTACTATCTAGTACCGGTGTCCAATTATTACAGGACGCTTTACAAGACATTATAAATGAAGTGTTTCAAACACTAGATCAATCTTATTCTTCGTTATTCGAGCTAGAGCTTTCCACTATTATGGATCAAAAAGGGGCAATTTGGCTTATGTATGTCAACACGATTCCTCCGTACGAACATTACATTCGTTATAGTGATTCATTAGCCGAAAAAATATATCACGGACCATTACAATTTAGTCGCTTTACACCATAATGAAAGGAGGTTAGTCTATTTTGAAAGAGCACATATATACATTAAATATTTCAGATGAGCATCCAAATAGTATTACTTTACCTTATATTTTTTCCATTACACCACCCATTACATCCCTTTCCTTCGGCCTACGCCATGTTGCAAGTAAAGAGGTAAAAATTCATTATTCCTTTACTCGCGAAATCATTATTGGAAAACAAATTGCAGAGAAACTTTTACTTCCTCATTCCACTACTATCCATGCATTCACACAAAACCAAACGATTATTTTCGGACCATTAATCGGGATTTTCACAACTGGTTTTACCGATGACGCTTCTAATCCTTTAGGGAACCGTTCCACTTCTCTTGGCGAGTTACTAACGCCACCATTCACCTTGCGACCATTTGTATTCGTTTTTGGTGTGCAACATATAGACTGGGAAGACGAAACAATTGAAGGGTATTTCTTTCAAGAGGAAAAGTGGATAAAGAAAAAAGTACCTTTACCGAATGTCATTTACGACCGATTACCAAATCGGAAAGCCGAAAATTATAAACCGATCGTAAGAGCAAAAAGAAAGTTAGAGCATGACTATGCGATTCCATGGTTTAACCCAGGTTTTTTTAATAAATGGGAAGTGCATCAACTTCTTGTGAAAGATGAATCCATTATGCCGTTATTACCAAACACAGAAACATTTCAGCACTTCGAACAAGTGGAACGATTTCTCGGAACGTATAAATCAATTTACATGAAACCGATTCATGGTAGCTTTGGTAGAAATATTCATCAACTATTTTATTCTCAAGTAGAGAATTGCTACTACTGTCGTTATCGCGAAAATGAAGAAAATAAACTAAGAAAGTACCAATCATTAGAAACGCTTCTGAACCATGTGTTAAAAGGACATGATTTAAAAAAGTTTATCGTACAACAAGGTATTTCCTTACTTCGCTTCGATGGGCAACCTGTTGATTTCCGCATTCATACAAATAAAAATCATTTCGGCCAATGGATGGTCAGTGCAATCGTGGCAAAAATTGCTGGCAAAGGTAGTTTAACAACACATGTAAATAGTGGTGGCGATACGAAATTGCTTCAAGAACTTTTTCCAGATTCAACGAAACAAGTTCAAATTGAGAATAAGTTAAAACATACTGCTTTACAAATTAGTTATGCGCTCGATGAACAAGTAACCGGAAATATTGGAGAAATCGGTTTTGATATCGGTTTAGACACGCAGGAAAACCCATGGCTCTTTGAAGCAAACTCTAAACCAGGGCGAACTGTATTCCAAGATGCCAAGTTAAAAGAACAGAGTGAACTAACGCGCCAATTATTTTACGAATATGCCATCTACTTAACTGAACATTCTTTGCGCGATACAAAAGAAAAAATGTCTCAAATAAAATCAGAGACTTCCTCAAACAACGAGCATATCCCGTCCCCTATGATTCACTCACAAATACGAAAACAAAAACTTCCACCTCATTCATAAGGTGGAAGTTTTCTATTTACACAAGTTTTACGACAACCTCTGTTTCCACGTTACATACTCCGCAATAAAAAATATGATTGCAATATTCATTTGAATTATTATGTGTTAATCCATCTACTGCACTCAATAATTCTTGGTCCATATACGCACTATAATCGTCTATGTAATCTACAGCCTTCCCATAATCTTGGAGTATACTTTGGCAATTTTGACAAGAATATGTTTGTGATTCTAATGCGTTACAAAGCGGACAAATTCCCATCACGATTCCTCCATATAATTGTATCTAGCTACGTATAGGAGCAGCTTGCCCCATTCTTACTTAAATTCTCCTCAAAATAGCAGGATACAAAAAGAAAAATATATTTCATATCGCTCTTAGTTTTACCTTCTTTCTAAAAAATAAAACGATTACTCTTATTTCATAATTTACGAAATCACTAAGATTTTTTTACAAAATTTACAAATTATTATTTCGTATATCTTTCTAGGTAACATCCATACTATGAGTACAAACTTAATTACCGATGGATTAGCGCCAAACGGGGCGATAATCTGGTTCAACTCCAGCTAGTCCAACCAAAAAAATTTTTATAACTCTAAGGAGGATATATTCCTATGGCAAACCAAAATTCTTCAAATCAATTAGTAGTACCAGGAGCAACAGCTGCAATCGACCAAATGAAGTACGAAATCGCTCAAGAATTTGGTGTACAATTAGGAGCAGATTCTACAGCTCGTGCTAACGGTTCTGTTGGTGGCGAAATTACAAAACGTCTAGTTGCAATGGCTGAGCAAAGCCTTGGCGGATTCCACAAATAAATATATATGGCAAAAAGGTCTCAAGGCATATGCCTTGAGACCTTCCTTAATTTATTGCAACATTTGTAAAAACTTCTTCGTACGTTCTTCTTTTGGATTTGTAAATACTTCTTCTGGTGTACCTTGTTCGACAACAACGCCACCATCCATGAAAATAACGCGGTTTGCAATTTGATGTGCAAAGCGCATTTCGTGCGTTACAATGACCATCGTCATGCCTTCTTTAGCAAGTTCTTTCATTACTTTCAGAACTTCTTGAACCAGTTCAGGATCAAGTGCTGACGTCGGCTCATCAAATAGTAACACTTCCGGCTCCATCGCAAGCGCGCGAGCAATTCCAACGCGCTGTTGTTGTCCGCCTGATAGTTGGAACGGATATAAGTCTACTTTATCCGCAAGACCAACTTTTTCAAGGAAATAGTTTGCTTTTTTCTTCGCTTCTTCTTTCCCCATCTTTTTCACTGTAACGAGCCCTTCCATTACATTTTGAAGTGCTGTTAAATGCGGGAATAGATTATGGTGCTGGAATACCATACCTGTTTGCGTACGAAGATTGACAATATCTTTCTTCGTTACTTTTTGAGAGAAGTTAAGCTCTTTATTACCGATACGAATATTACCAGCGTTTGGCGTTTCTAACACGTTAAGACAACGTAAGAATGTCGTTTTACCAGATCCAGACGGCCCGATAATAACAACAACTTCGCCCTTCTCAACTGTTAAATCTATATGCTTTAGTACGGTATTATCTCCGAAACTTTTTTGTAAGTGCTGAATTGAAATCATAAAAACAAAAACTCCTTTTGTGAAAGGATTATTTTAATGTGTAGCGTTCTGAACGCTTTTCTAACATCTGTTGTACGATTGATAATAAGAAACAAATAACCCAATAAATAAGACCTGCTTCAAAATAAACAATTAAAAACTCATAGTTCATTGCCGCAATTTCTTGTGCTTTTCGGAACATTTCTGTTACTAAAATTAACGATGCTAATGAAGTATCTTTCACTAAGCTAATAAATGTATTCGAAAGCGGTGGGATTGATACACGCGTTGCTTGCGGTAAAATAACACGTTTTAACGCTTGCGGGTATGTCATCCCAATTGTGTAAGCTGCTTCCCACTGCCCTTTCGGAATTGAAAGGATAGAAGCACGGATAATTTCAGATGCATATGCACCGACATTTAATGAAAATCCAATAACTGCTGCTGTATATGGCTCAACCTCAACATTAAGAGTTGGAAGACCATAGAAAATAATAAATAACTGTACAAGAAGTGGCGTTCCGCGAATGATAGATACATAGATACGAGCAATCCATTGTAAAATACGACTACCTGAAATACGTGCAAGCGCCGTTAACGTCGCAAGTATAATCCCGATAATAAATGTAATAAGCGTTAATGGAATCGTCGTAAACACAGCTTCCTTCAGCATAGGCATGAAGGAAGACTGCATAATATCCATCCAAGTAGACAATCGATCTGAAACCAATGCACTACTTAGATACATTTTCACCGAACCATTTTTTCGCTATTTTGTCATACGTACCATCTTTTTTCATATCTTCTAACGCTTTGTCTACTTCTTGTACTAGCTTGTCGCTACCTTTACGGAATAAGAATCCACTTTGTGAAGCTTCTTTTTCTGTATCTACAATTTTAATTTTTGCATCTTTTTTCGTTTCTAAATAGTTTAACACTGATAATTTATCATTAATTGTGAAATCAACACGTCCAGTGTTTAATAATTCTGCCGCTTGGCTAAAGCCTTCTACATTCGTAATTTCCGCACCATTTTTCTTAGCAATATCTGCATAGTTACTTGTTAAAGATTGTGCTGCTTTTAATCCTTTTACATCAGCAAATGTAGCAGGTTTATCTTTATCTTTTGCAATAACTAATACCGCTGAAGATGAAACGTATGGTTTAGAGAAGTCATATTTCTTTTGACGATCTTCACGAATACCAACTTCGTTCGCAACCATATCGAAACGTTTTGCATCTAAACCAGCAAGTAAGCTATCCCATTGTGTTTCTTTAAATACAGGTTTTACACCTAAACGTTTTGCAACTTCTTCTGCTAATTCAACGTCAAATCCAGTTAATTTATTACTTGAATCGTGGAACGTAAATGGTGGGTATGTACCTTCTGTACCAATTACAAGTTCACCGCTTTGTTTAATCTTTTGTAACGCGTCTTGACTAGCTGTATCTTTTTTCTCTTCTTTACCGCAGCCCGCTACAATCCCGATTGCTAATGTAGTTACTGCAAGTACTGAAAATAATTTTTTCATGATGATAATCCTCCAAGTATTCTGATAGGAATTTAAAAACTATATTGATTGTATGCAATCTTGAACAATTTTTCAATGAAAATGTTCTTATTTAGTTTATCCTTTTTCTTCATAATCAAACAAAAGGGAAAAATAATGCTACATACAAAAAATAAGTAACATTTTTTAATATAGCATTTATTGTACGAAAGGTAAAATAATACTTCTTATTTAATTGCCCTGATTCATTAAAAAAAGAACTTGTGAAAATCACAAGTTCTCCGCCATACCTATTAGGCGCTCTGGTTCCCTTCCATTTGCGTTTTGTACATATCATAATAACGCCCGCGCTTTTTCATTAGCTCATCATGAGACCCTTTTTCTAAAATGGTTCCTCTATCAAGCACAATAATTTGATCTGCGTTTTTAATTGTTGAAAGTCGGTGAGCGATAATAAATGTCGTTCTTCCTTTTTTCACAACTTCTAGCGCTTGTTGAATCATCGCCTCTGTTTCTGTATCGATACTAGATGTCGCTTCATCTAAAATTAAAATGGCTGGATCAAAAGCGAGTGCCCTAGCAAACGATATAAGCTGACGTTCTCCGGTTGAAAGTGTACTTCCTTTCTCCGTAATTTCTTCATTTATATTGTTCGCAAATCTTTCCGCACCAACATCACGCAATGCTTTTATGATGCGATCTTTTGAAATGTTTTCATTTTCTAAACTTACATTAGATGCTACTGTTCCGCTAAATAAAAACGGATCTTGCAGTACAATTCCCATATGTTCACGAGTTGCTTGTTTCGGCATCTCTTTTACATCATGACCATCAATCGTAAGCTTTCCTTTTTCAAACTCGTAAAACTGAAAGAGTACGTTCATAATAGAACTTTTTCCTGATCCAGTATGACCCACAAGTGCCACGGTCTCGCCTTGTTTCGCTTCAAAAGAAATATTTTTTAGCACTTCATCTTTCCCATTATAAGAAAACGATACATTATCAAACTTCACATTTCCTTGTAAGCGAGGCATACGTTCTTCTTCTACTGTTTCTCCTTTTTCCTCTAACAATTCAAAAACACGCTCTGATGCAACACGCGATTGTTCCAAGTTAGCAAGCTGATTCACCATATTTGTAATTGGTGAGAACAATCGTGTTAAATAATCAACGAACGCATACAGTATCCCTAGAGAAATGACGCCTGTAGCACTTAATGAAGCACCACCGAAATACCAAATCACACCTGTGAAAGCGATATTTCTTAATACGGATACTAAATTATGAGAAGTTGCTGCATTTAAATTTAAAATTTTATTTTGATATTTAAAATAATCGCCATTTAATTCCTCAAACTCTTTTTTCGTTTCACGCTCTTGACGGAACGCTTGAATAATTGGCATCCCTTGAATGGATTCATTTACTGTTCCGTTAATATCAGATAAACGCGAACGCATTTTATGATTGTATACAGACGCATACTTTCTATAAAGAATGGCCCAAACGATTAAAATCGGGATAATAAGTAAACATAACGTTGCCAATTTTACATCGAGTAAAAATAGCGCCGCAAATATCCCAATAATATAGATGATACTAGAAACGAATGTCGCAAGTACCGTTACGTATAGATCACGAATAGCTTCCGTATCATTCGTTACACGCGACACAATTTTCCCTGCTGGTAAATGATCGAAATAACGAATTGGCAACGTTTGAATATGAGAAAAGACATCTTCTCTCATAATTTGAATAATTTTGTTCGCTGCCTTCTGTAAGAAGAACTGCTTTCCGTATGCAAACAATGATACGACTACTAATAAAGCGAAGTATCCACCACCAAGTAATAATAGACGGTTTATTTCTGGTTTATAAAACGCAAACACTTCTTCTTTCGTCAATGCTTTCGCTTTATATACTTGCACCGCCTTACCATTTTGAACGGTAATCATATCACCTTTTACAGTCCGTGCCCCTTCCACATTTACTTTATTCGGTACAAAATAATATTGAAAACCGACTTGCATCACGCGTACTTCTTTTCCTTTTTTCTCACCTTCCTGGAAGCGATCGCTTCGCTTATAAAAGGTGCCATTATATGAAACAGCCTCTTCACTCTTTTCTGTTTCATACCAAGGTTTCTCTATCCCGACGATATGATCATCAATCATCGTTTTAGCAACGAAAGGACCAGCAAGCTCTGCGATGACGAAAATAAATAACATTAGCATCGCTGCAAAAATCGTCCCTTTCACTTTCATCGCATATTGAAACAATCGTTTTGAAACGCTCATATTTTCACCCCACTATCCGCACTTTCACTTTCCCCTTGTTGTCTTTCAAACTGCTCCGCATACCAGCCTCCGCTTTTAATAAGCTGATCATGCGTACCTTCTTCTATTACTTCCCCCTCATCCATAACGAGAATCCAATCCGCATGTTGTACAGCAGATAAACGATGCGTCGTAATAATCGTCGTCTTTCCGCTTCTTTCTGTTCTTATATTTTCAATGATCGCTGCTTCCGTACGAGCATCAACAGCTGATAAAGAATCGTCCAAAATTAAAATTTCTGGATTTTGAATAACAGCTCGTGCAATCGAGATCCTTTGTTTTTGCCCTCCTGATAAAGAAACACCTTTCTCTCCAACGAGCGTTTCTAACCCTTCTGGTAAAAACTCTAAATCTTTTTTAAACGCCGCAATTTCAATTGCTTTCTCGAGTTCTTCTTCCGTCGCTTCTCGGTTCCCGAATAAAATATTTTCCCTCGCTGTTTTTGAGAACAAAATATGCTCCTGCGGTACATACCCAATCCACCCGAGTACATTTTCATTCGTTATTTTATCTAACGTCACATCAGAGACTGCAATATCCCCTTCTCCAAGTGGATATTGACGAAGAAGCTGACGTACAAGCGTCGTTTTTCCGCTTCCTGTTTTTCCAACAACCCCAAGCGTTTCCCCTTGTTTTAATGTAAATGAAACCTTTTTTAAATTTGTTTCAGTTGATGAAGGATATGAAAAGGTAACGTCATCAAACTGAATATAATCCGGCTCTTGTACAAGCTTTGGATGTTTCGGATCCTTTACATCTGGTTCATACGCTAACGTTTCATTCACACGGTCGAGTGACGCATTTCCTCTTTGCATAACATTGATTAATTCGCCAATTGCGAACATCGGCCAAATCATCATCCCTAAATACACGTTAAAGGAAACAAGTTCACCAAGCGTCACCTTTGATTGAAATACAAGATATGCACCGTACACTAGACCAATTAAATAACTAAGACCGACAAGCATTTTTACAGTTGGCTGAAATAATGCATCAATTCTAGCTACTTTCATATTCTTTTCGTAGACGTCATCTCCTAAATGATGAAATCTTTCCTGATCTGCGTTCTCTTGCACATACGCACGAATAACACGCACGCCAGCAATCGATTCTAGTACTTTATCGTTCATATCGCCGAACGCATCTTGCGCAACTGTAAATCTTTCATGCAATTTCTTTCCATATATATTCATCGCATATGCCATAATTGGAAGCGGGATAAGTGCTGCAAATGTAAGCTCCCAACTAATTGTAAATCCCATCATAAAGACAATTGTAAGCATATATAAACTCGAATCAACGAGCGTTAATATACCGAAACCAGCTGTCATAGCGATTGCTTTTAAATCATTTGTCGCTCTCGCCATTAAATCACCAGTACGATTTTTTTGGTAAAAAGTCGGCGTCATCTTAAGTAAATGCCCCATAAATTTAGAGCGCATCGTTTTCTCAAGTACAAATGCACCGCCAAACAGTTGATGTTGCCATACGAAAGTGAGGCCATATCCAACTATGGTAACCCCAATTAAAATAAGAATGGACTGTATAATAGCTTCGTTTGATAACGTTCCTGTTTTTATATTATCAATCGTAACCCCTAACACTTTCGGGGGAATAACTTCAACTATATTCACAATTAAAAGAGCTCCAATGGCGATACTATATCTCTTCCAATGCTCTTTAAAAAACCACTTTAACTTTAGTAATACTGAAAACAATGTAATCTCTCCCTTCTCGTTCTCGTTTACCTCTCATTTCTCTATCCACTATCCAGACCCATCACATTTACATTTCGTAGCCCATACAATCTCATCACATTTTTCCACCTTCCAAAGTTTTATTTAATAACATGGAAAATAAACAAAAAAAAGCATACCGCCGCTTGACGATATGCACAAAAATGCATAAAAGCGTACGTTACGATATACGCAACGTACGCTTCTTATAAGACAAAGATGCCCTATATATCCGCACGGGTTGCGTAATGATATAAATGTTTTCTGCCATTTAACAGAGCTAAGCCCTTTACATTTACGATTACAATCATTACGCACACCCCCTTCATTTATTTTCCATTTATAATCTTACAACTTTATTGAGTATTCTGTCAATTGTTTTTTTACACATGGAATAAAAATATATGATGCATCATTTTGAAATAAGAGAATGTTCTGCAAGAAAGGGCATACAAAATAAAAAAGGAATAAGAAATCGTTTTCACAAACATTTCATTTGAAAAATGTTATCAAACCCCCTACAATCACCTTATACTCACTCTTACAAGTTGCTATTTTAGGAGGACTAATCATGACAACTAGCAATACGTACAAATTTTATTTAAATGGAGAATGGAGAGAAAGCTCTTCAGGAGAAACAATCGAAATTCCATCTCCATACTTACACGAAGTAATTGGACAAGTACAAGCAATTACTCGCGGAGAAGTAGATGAAGCAATTGCATCTGCAAAAGAAGCTCAAAAATCATGGGCGGAAGCTTCTCTACAAGATCGCGCAAAGTATTTATATAAATGGGCTGATGAGCTCGTAAATATGCAAGATGAAATTGCCGATATCATTATGAAAGAAGTCGGTAAAGGATATAAAGATGCGAAGAAAGAAGTTGTTCGTACAGCTGACTTCATTCGTTACACGATCGAAGAAGCTTTACATATGCACGGAGAAAGCATGATGGGCGATAGCTTCCCTGGCGGAACGAAATCGAAACTTGCAATCATCCAACGCGCACCACTTGGTGTTGTATTAGCAATCGCACCATTTAACTAC
Source organism: Bacillus sp. BD59S (assembly GCF_007363175.1). Lineage (NCBI taxonomy): Bacteria > Bacillati > Bacillota > Bacilli > Caryophanales > Bacillaceae > Bacillus > Bacillus sp. BD59S. The sequence goes on along the minus strand of NZ_CP034686.1, from coordinate 780,705 downwards.
CCAGTAAACTTATCTGCTGCAAAACTTGCACCAGCATTAATTATGGGTAACGCTGTTATTTTCAAACCAGCCACTCAAGGTGCAATTAGCGGTATTAAAATGGTTGAAGCACTTCATAAAGCTGGTCTTCCAAAAGGCCTTGTAAACGTAGCTACAGGACGCGGTTCTGTAATTGGTGACTACTTAGTAGAACACGAAGGTATCAATATGGTATCGTTCACAGGTGGTACAAACACAGGTAAACATTTAGCGAAAAAAGCTGCAATGATTCCACTTGTATTAGAACTTGGTGGTAAAGACCCTGGTATCGTTCGTGAAGATGCTGACTTACAAGATGCTGCAAACCATATCGTAAGCGGTGCATTCTCTTACTCTGGTCAACGTTGTACAGCTATTAAACGTGTACTTGTACATGAAAACGTAGCGGACGAGCTTGTTGGCTTATTAAAAGAACAAGTAGCTAAACTATCAGTTGGATCTCCAGAACAAGACAGCACAATCGTTCCATTAATCGACGACAAGTCTGCTGACTTCGTTCAAGGTTTAGTTGACGACGCTGTTGAAAAAGGTGCTACGATCGTTATCGGTAACAAACGTGAGCGTAACTTAATTTACCCAACATTAATCGACCACGTAACAGAAGAAATGAAAGTTGCTTGGGAAGAGCCATTCGGCCCAATCCTTCCAATCATCCGCGTTTCTTCAGATGAACAAGCAATTGAAATTGCTAACAAATCAGAGTTTGGCTTACAAGCAAGTGTCTTCACAAAAGACATTAACAAAGCATTTGCAATTGCTAACAAAATCGAAACTGGTTCTGTTCAAATTAACGGACGCACAGAGCGCGGCCCTGACCACTTCCCATTCATCGGTGTAAAAGGTTCAGGTATGGGCGCACAAGGTATTCGTAAGAGCCTTGAGTCTATGACACGTGAAAAAGTAACTGTATTAAACTTAGTTTAATCTTATACAAAGAAGCTGATCTAAAATTAGATCAGCTTCTTTTCTATATAGATACTTCCCAAAAACGAAGTATTTCGTTCTACTTCCGATTTGGTTTTCCAAATCGAACTAAAACATGCCATAATAATTTTAATTCCTGAAGCACTTCTTCATAAGTTCCACGATCACTCCAAGATAATGGATTGCGTTTCAAATCCGCTACAGCAGAACCGATTATATTTGCATCGATACAATGATTCCGTGCAATGCGTCTTGCTAAAGATGGCATTTTTGAACCTCTAAAATCCATTGGAACGTCGTCTACCATAAGTACAAAACCTGTGTGCCAATACAAATCAATAGCATACTTCAGGCAAATTTCTTCTAAAGTTCTTCCTACATCCGTACCCTTAAATGAAGGATCTACAACAAGAGCTTCCACGTCTTCTTTAAGAGAAATCTCTCCATGAATCTGCGCTTCAATATAATGATTAAGATTACGGGCTGGCTCTTTGCTTACTAAATCTATAAACGGCCTTTCCAGGTTAGCCAGTAAATGATTAACTAATCTTGTTGGAGTCAAATTCCCTTCACCAATTGCAAACTCTCTTACAAATGTCTCTTCCAAAAGAGCAGCTAAAATCATATCAAACTCCTCATAAGTCCCCTTTTCTTTTGGATCTTGATGCGAATCTAAATACGTATATGTAGAGCGATAAGAAACTTTTGGAGATAAGAGAAAATAACAGGATCCAAAACGCGGAGCCGGCCCATCTGGATGTAACATCAAATTTAGCGCCCCATACTTTGGCCGTTGATCATTCGTTACCCCCTCCAATTGATATGCTCCTCCAAATATTCTCTTTTCCCAAAGGTCACGTTCACCACCCGGATAAGCAGACACACTTCCATTAGATAGCAATGTTTCAAACTGACTTTTATATATTCCTTGTTCAAACAACGCTTCAGCAACACTTTTCATACTCGAATCGAGTCTGTCTGGATGAAAGTGTAAAGCGATCCTTGCATGAGATTTTAAGTTAGCGACAGCTTCTTCAAATATTTCATCTGTAATATTACACATGTTAAGTATATGATTAATTGTTGCTTTAGCCTCACGTTTTTCGTTCTCTGCATATTTTGAAATATACTCTAAAGCAAATAATTGAGACCTTGATAATTCCATAATCCAATCTCCCCTTTAATTGAAATGCCCTTAATCCTTTCAATTAAAAGTGCATTTTTTCCTTCTTATGCAACTAACCTAATTTATTGAACAAAAAGTACTTTAATACAGTCTAATTACAGATGCGAGCATTCTTTACGGGTACATCCACACATTCTACAGAAATTTGATACCCTAGCCATCGCTCAGCAATATGTTCAAATGAAGAAACAGAGCCTGTTGTAAAAAATCGATGCTTCGGATTCAGATTATCAGACAAAATTCCTTTGTGCTGTAAAATTGTGCTTAACTCTATCGCTGTTTCTTCTGCAGAACTAATAATCGTTACATCTTCTCCTAGTTCCTTTTTAATATAGGACTCTAAAAGTGGATAATGCGTACAACCAAGAATTAGCGTATCTATATCTTCTTTCGTTAATGGCAGTAAAGCTTGTTTCACTTGCTCGGTTACATATGCTGTATCTTCTAATTGATTTTCTACAACTGTAGCTAAGGTCGGGCACGCATGACTATACACTTTCAAATATGTATCAAGCTCATGCAATGCTTTTTCGTACATATTAGATTTTATAGTACCTACAGTTCCAATTACTCCGATTTTCCCTTTCTTCGTTACTTTAATTGCCGCTCTTGCTCCCGGATGTATAACGCCAATAACTGGAATAGAAAGTGCTTCTTGCAGCGCAGTCAATGCAGCAGCTGCAGCAGTATTACATGCTACAACTAGAGCTTTTAACGGAAACTGTTTGAGAAAATCAACCATTTCAAATACGAAAGATTGTACCTCTTCTACACTTCTTGGCCCATACGGACAACGCTCATTATCACCAATATAATAAATGCTCTCTTTAGGCAATTGTCTTATAATTTCGCTCACAACTGTTAATCCCCCAACTCCCGAATCTAATACACCTATTACTGAATGTTTATGACATACAGACATATACTTCATCCCCTTTTCAATCTTCTAGCGCCAATAACATTTATTATATTATGAAAATTCAATATTACATAATAATCCCTCCTTACTTTTAATCACAAACTCTTCTCTATAATCTGATTATTAATATATCCATTGACGTATAAAAATTCATTTGTTACTCTTAAATACGTTAATTTAATATTTAAATCCTCATTCGTATCTCGGTGAGGTAGAGGTTGCAATCATTAAGAGTATCATTTCCGGAGATGTAGTGGCATTGATGAAGGAATGAGAAAGGAATGGTTGCCGAAGTAAGTTGTGTCCACCATGCACACTTGCTGGGTCTGCATTTAATAAGTGCAGAACTGTCACAAACGTTTCGTTTGTGGAGAGCTATCGAGAGGTATGTCGTGGGTTTCTTATAAGATAGAAAGCATGTAGCGGCAAATTACGTGCTTTTTTTGTTTTGTTTGGGACTTCTCTTCCTGACTCAGGAAGACATACATATCTCCTCGCTTGACTTGGTTATACTAACTTTGGAGGTATTTTCTATGCAACAAAAAAAATGGGGCTTTTGGGTACTCACAGCTTTCGTTGTCGGTAACATGGTTGGTGCTGGTATTTTCATGGTGCCAAGTACGTTGGCACAAACAGCAAGCCCTCTCGGTGTCACTTTAGCTTGGTTAACAACAGGGTTTGGTGTTTTAATGCTAGCTCTTGTTTTCGGTAATTTAGCAATTCGTCGTCCTGATTTAACGACAGGACCACAAAGTCATGCATATGCTTTATTCTCAACACCAAAAAAGAAAAAAATGGCTGGTTTCAGTATGGTATGGGGATATTGGGTTGCAAACTGGGCAAGTAACGTTGCCATCATTACATCATTTGCGGGATATTTATCACTCTTCTTCCCAATTATGAAAGATACGCGACTACTATTTTCAATCGGTTCGTTTAACGTAGAAGTCGGAAAACTAATTACATTTACGATTTGTTCCATCTTACTTTGGGGAACTCATATTATATTAACAAACGGTGTAAGCGGAGCTGGAAAGCTAAACTTCTTAGCAACAACAACGAAAGTAACTGGATTCCTTTTATTTATTGTCGTTACGTTATTTGCATTCGAAGCTTCTAAGTTTGGACAATGGTATACACCGATGATCGATAAATCAGGTGTATCACACGGTCTTCTTTCACAAGTAAATTTAGCTGCTCTTACAACGCTTTGGGCATTTATCGGAATTGAATCCGCGGTTCTTTTATCAAACCGTGCTGTTTCTCCAAAAACGGTAAAACGCGCAACAGTTGCGGGATTACTTATTACAGTTGCGATTTACTTAGGAATTACAATTTTAACAATGGGTGTACTTCACGTCGATAAATTACAAGCTTCTGAACGTCCATTAGCAGACGCACTAAACGCTGCAATGGGTCATGGTGGCGGGAAACTGATGGCATTACTTGCTCTTACTTCCCTGTTCGGTTCTATCTTAGGCTGGATTTTATTAAGCTCAGAAGTACCGTATCAAGCAGCAAAAGAAGGTTTCTTCCCTTCCTTCTTCACAAAAACAAATAAAAAAGGAAGTCCAATTTACTCATTACGATTAACAAACATTATGTCGCAAGTGTTCTTATTCTCAACATTATCAGGAACCATTGCGGAAGCTTATACATTCGTTATTACCGTATCAACACTGGCCTACCTCATTCCATATCTCGTTTCACCAATCTTCCAGTTAAAACTAGTCGCAACTGGTGAAACGTATAAAAATGAAATGCGGGCAAGAATTACAGATGGTATAGTCGCAGTTATCGCACTTTGTTACGCACTATGGGTTATTAAAACGGGTGCATCCGATATAAAAACGTTCCTTCTAGGAATTGGTTTATTCGTAATCGGCTTTGCCTTCTATCCATTAATGAATCGTGATCAGAAAAAAAATAACGAAAAGAAAAACGGGCAAGTTGCATAACGCAATTTGCTCGTTTTTTCTTTTGTAAAACATATATAATAGAACAAAGAGGTGAAAAACATGTCAATTGAATCACTATGGAGCAGCCGCTTCCAACAACATATTCAAAATATCATTACATACTTTGCACGTATGATTAACGGTTTACTATATAGCTTTATCTTTATTTCATGCGTTGGTGCATACTATTATGCTCAGTTTCTAAAAGCATCTCCTTCTAAAGGAATATCTTTACTACTCATAACGGTCGTTCTTACATTCATTATAACGAGATGCCCGATCCGTACCTTTATTCAAAAACCTGACGCTGTCTATTTGCTTGCCTTAGAAGAGAAATTAACATCTTATTTCAAAAAATCTCTTCTATATAATTATATCATTCAGCTTTTTCCATTATTATTTACGTTCCTTATTCTCGTTCCACTTGCCCTGCAATCATTACAAGTAACTGTACCTTTCTTATGTACAATCTTTATCGTTTTAATGATTACGAAAGCTTGGAACATATACATACATTGGATATGGCGCGATAGTCATGAAAAAAACATATGGTTCATTATTCGCATTACTTGTAACGCACTAATTACTTATATGCTGTTTTACTCAGCAAATGTTCTCATATTGGGCGGATTACTCTTACTACTTGCTTTCCTGCTTCTATATACGAAAAAACAGCCTACAAAACGAATACCGTGGGATTACATAATCGAGCAAGAAGAAAAAATGAACGTTCGTTTTTATCAATTTGCTAGCATCTTCACCGATGTTCCGCAACTAAATAAGCAAGTAAATAAAAGAAAATGGCTTACAACTTGGATTGAACCTTTATTACATAAAAAACGAGCAACTTTCTTCTATTTACATACACTAGCATTTTTACGCGGGAATGATTATTTCGGTATATATATTCGCTTAGGGCTAATTGGTGCCTTTGCCTTATATTTTATACCAAACATATACGTAAAAGGCGCTATCTCATATATCGTCCTATATATGATTTCTATGCAGCTCCGTTCCCTGTGGAAATATTTTTCGGGAAATATTATCGTAGCATTATATCCAATTGATACTGAAAAACGAATGAATCAATTTCTTCACTTAATCTTTATATTACTAAGCATTCAGCTCGTTGTATTTTCGAGTGTTATACTCATTGCTACGGGACAATTTTTACATAGCCTTATCGTTATGATTATCGGGTTACTCTGGATCAAATTTATTATTGTACCAAAAACGAAGCAACGCGTTTCTTCGTTTTAACGAAAAAAATTATCTTAAAAGGCAAGGAGAAAATAAATTCTCTCCTTGCCTTTTTTATTTTTCTTCCTCAAACAAGAATCCCCGACACAACCGATATTTTATGATTTTTACATACAAAAACGATAATACATGTTTACGTCCTAATAAAAAGGGTATGTATTAAATTAACAAGGGAAACGAACTGGGGGGATTAGAAATTTAAAAGGAAACAAACACTACGATGCATTGCTCAAAGAGGATTCTGGAACCGATACTATAATGTAAGGAGCTGACTGCAATGAGTAAAAAAATTGCTATTTTAATAACGGATTATTTCGAGGATACAGAATACACAGAGCCAGTAGAAGCTTTTCATCAAAAGGGATATGAATTAACAACTATTGAAACGGAAAAAGGGAAAACGGTACACGATAAACAAGGAAAAAGTGAAGTCGTAATTGATAAAAGTATTGATGATGTTTCTCCAGATAACTTTGATGCCCTCTTCATACCGGGTGGATTTTCCCCAGATATACTGCGTGCAGATGAGCGTTTTGTACGCTTTAGTAAAGCATTTATGGATGCGGAAAAACCTGTTTTCGCTATTTGTCATGGACCTCAGCTACTCATCACTGCACAAACACTTGAAGGACGTGATGTGACTGGATATAAATCTATTGAAGTCGATTTAAGAAACGCTGGCGGAAACTTTCACAACAAAGAAGTAGTCGTATGTCAAAATCAATTAGTTACAAGTAGACAACCGGAAGACATCCCGGCGTTTATTGAAGAATCGTTGCGTATATTAGGATAGCTACTTTGGTTAACTAACCTCCTTTTATTTACATGAAAATAATGAATCAGCCCTCACCAACTGGTCGTTTACAAGCAATCTGACCTCCACAAATAGCAGGATAAATAAAAAGAAGGGAATCCAAAAGTTCAGTTTTAATAATCTTTTGGATCCCCCCTTTTCTCGTCCGAAAATTTCCAATCACTTTTCATAGGCAATTCTCATATAGTGAAAATGACTATACAATTCCTATCCATAAGTTAAATCATGATTTTACACATATATAAATACAAAAGATGGGAGCCTTATTTATGAATAACAATCCACCTTCAACGCCCCCAAATCCAACGGAAACGAATAATAATGAAGTGAGCTTACAAACGTTACGCGTCATCGGACTTATTGTACTGATTAGTGGCTACATATTAGTCACTCTTTCTGAAGTGGGAACGTTAAAAAATCTTTTACTACAACCGAGCACCACTCCAAATTTAGCTGAAATTGATCCGTTTTAAAGGCCATATGAAAAGCGATTTCTAGCATCGCTTTTCATATCGTTTTATCCAATCTGGGACACATTTCTTTCACCCTCATACTTCTCTTTCCCTATCGCTTTCATAAATAATAAAATACTGCTCATACCAACGATAAAGTACAGAGCACTCATCCCCCAAGATGCAAGAAATGAACCTAGCATAACACCTAATGCCCCGTTCATTTTTGCCACTTGAAAGACCATTCCGTTAATCGCCATATATGAACCTCTCGCCTCATTTGGCACCATATCTGCCATAATAGATTGACGTACTGGCACATACATCATCTCACCTACTGTTTGGAAAAGCCCTGCAAATAATAAAATCCATAAGCTATTGCTCGTTCCGAGTATTGTAAATCCAATTGTATAAATGAACAAACCTACATATAAGATTTTCAAATCGTTGAAGCTTTTTAGCATTTTAATAAGCAGAGCTGAACATAACACTACTAAAATTGTATTCTCTGCTGAAATCCAGCTCAGCATGCGAATACCTGTTAAATCAAACGTAACACCATTCCCGAATAAAAAGTGTACCGTTTCAAATTCCTTCTGCAAACGTACCCCTAAATAATTATTAATTTGAAACTCTAATGATAATGTACATATACTCGCTGCACAAAAAATTAAAAACGCTCTATCTTTCATTACAACTTTATAACTATCTGCCATATCTTTTAATATATTTTTCTTCTCTACTGTTTTTCTCGCTACATACACCTCTTCCATATATACAGCCATCACATATAAAGTAATAATTGCAACTACTGTTAATACGATAAACAATTGTAATCTATAGTTTTCAAATAGTAGTCCTCCAAATATCGCTCCAATTGCAATGGATAAATTAATCGCCCAGTAGTTAATGCTGTACATCACTTTTCGATTTTCCGGTGTACTCACATCAATTAACATCGCCTCTGTCGCAGGATTCATAAGTCCAGATCCTAGGCTATTCACTAGCATAAAGATAAATGTTAACCACGGTGAATCTACATAATCCGAATTCGCAACTCCCATACAAGCAATGGAAATGACTTGTATACTTTGACCGATAATCATAACCTTTTTACGCCCAAGCCGGTCTCCAACATATCCACCGTATAGACCAATTACTAATGAAGCTATGACATTAATAAGTAGTAACGCACCAGCAATCGCACTACCTAACTTTATTGAAAAATAAATCGCCATAAATGGAAAAATCATCGTGGATACAGTTCGTGTTAAAAACGAAGTTATAATTCTAATTTTTATATTTCGATGCATACTCCAAAATCCCATTGTTTCCCCCTCCTTATGCTTACTTATTTTACTTTGAAAAAAAGGAAGAAAAAGGTTAGAATATTCTAAAGAGTTTCCCCTTTTATGATAGAAGGAAGTGTATATATGAAAATTATGGACTATTACATTAGACTAAGACTACATGCACAAGATCAACAACATATGCGAAATAGCTTACAAGAATTAGCGGATGTTTTATATTGCAGTACAAAAAACGTAAAGATTTTATTAAAGAAAATGAGCGAGGAGCAATTAATTCACTGGACTCCAGGTCGAGGCCGCGGGAATAAAACGGAAATTCTATTTATACATAATTTCGTAGAAGCGATTGAGTCCTATACAGATGAACTGTTAGCGCAAGAAAAATTAAAAGATATCTTTCTTCTTTTAAAAGAACCCCTACCCCTTGCACTTCAAAAAAAGATAGAAAATAAACTACATCATCATTTTGGATACGAACCTTCAAATGATATGTACGACATATTAAAGATTCCTATATCGAGAAAGCTATTCCCATTAGATCCGGCTTTTGTAGCTGTAACTACAGAGAGCCATCTTACGGGTCAAATTTTTGACACGTTAGTCGTTTATAACGATGTTACTGAAAAAATGGAACCACACATTGCGCATACGTGGGAATTAAGTGAAGACGGGCTTACGTGGACTTTTTATTTACGAAAGGATGTATATTTTCATAACGAAACAGTTTTAACTTCTAAAGATGTACAATTTTCATTTGAAAGACTAAAAGAAGTTCACTCTCCTTTTGAATGGTTAACAGAAGAAATTGTTCAAATTGAAACGCCATCACCACTGCAAATTCGATTTCATTTAGCAAAACCAAATTTATTTTTCTTACACTATGTAAGTTCCATACAATTAGCAATTTTACCGCGTGATGTGAGTATCCAAAATCATCATTACATAGGTACTGGACCTTTCAAACTTGCTCATTACTCTGAAGACAATATCGTACTCGAAGCGTTCACCCACTATTTTAAAGAACGCGCATTATTAGACCGTATTGAATTTTGGGGTATTCCTGATCATATACAAATCGATGCTGATTATGAACTACCAAATGAGGAGAAAAATGAAAGGTATAATATACAAATAGAAGAAATAGGTTGTATTTATGCTGGCTTCAACTTTACAAAATCTGGTCCTCATCACGACATTTACTTTCGAAAGGCTTGGAGAGAACTATATGACGTTGAAACGATACTTCGTAGCATAGAAGGCAGACGGACAATTGCTGCATCAAGCTTTTTCCCTGAAAGAAGCCGCAAAAGTTCTACAAGGTCCTACTCTTTAAAAAAAGCGAAAGAGTATTTAAAAAAGAGCACCTATAATGGAGAGACGATACATATTTACTTCTTCGCATTTAAAGATAGTGCAAATGATGCATATTTTCTAAAAGAACGATGTGAAAGTTTAGGTATACAAGTAGAGCTTCACCCCTTTCTCGTTTCAGATTATATGAACCGTTCTATCGATCAACATGCCGATATTATTTTCATGGGAGAAGTATTTGCTACCGATCATGAACTTGCATTCTTAAATGTATTTAAAAATAAAAGTTGCTTCGTAAACCGGTTCATGGACCCGCACTATGAAAAACAAATTAACTGCTTACTTGATACTTTTTTATTAGAAGAAAATAAAGAGAAGCGCTATGAGCTCATGTATGAGATCGAAGAATTTTTACAAACAGAACACATCATTTTATTTAACTATCACGTTTTAAAAAGAAAAACATACCCTTCTGCTTTGAAAAACGTAACAATCGATTCATTCGGCTGGGCAAATTTTGCGAAGTTATGGATACAGCCATCCACGTATTAACATGCAAGTTTTTATAAAAGGAGAAGGTACTACATCCTTAGTAGTACCTTCTTCACATACAAATATAAACTATTATTTAATTACTTCATCTAAGTGATCTTTCAAGTTTAATAAAAACTTCTCAATATCCGGATTCTTCACCACATCATAACAAGCAAAACTCTTTAACGGACTCATTCCAAGAAACTTCTGCACGCGGTGTAAATGACTAAGCGTTGATTCTAGACTTTCCCCTTCAAAGAACTTCGTCTTATCTCCAAATGAATTTTCAGGTGCATTCCAAGTTGTAGAGAACATATACTCTTTCTCTGTTAATAAACCACCTGTTCCATATTCATCTGCACCTTTAAAGAACAAACCGTATTCATACACTTCATCCATATACGTTTTAAATAATCCTGGAACACTAAACCAATAAATCGGTGTTTGATAAATCACAACATCAGCCCATAAAAACTTCTCTTGTTCTTCTTTAATACTATAGCCATCTTGAATCGTTGTTGTTTTCACATGATGCTTCTCACTTAATACCGTTACCATATAATCAACTAACGTTCTATTTAATCGTCCTTCTTTCGTACCGTATTTTTCATGCCCATTTATAATTAATATATTTTTCATCGCTTTTCTCTCCCTTATTTTTATTCTTCAGCTATTAACCCAAGTTGTTGTTTCAGCGTAAGATTATCTTCTAAATGCCAGTCTTCTGTAATCTTTCCGTCTTTCACATGTAAAATATCAATTGCAAAAAAATCGATTTTTTTATCGTTATGCGTTCCTGTAAAAGAAAGACGAGCTGTTACTTTATCACCGACGACTAATAAATCTTCAATCTCGCAATGTATGTTAGGAACAACTTTATGAAAGTTTTGCGCCGCAAACTTTAATCCTTCCATACCTTGTGGTCGCCCTTTCGGCAATGTATGATCGAAAAAATCTTCAGTAACAGTCTGCGGAATAAGTTCCTCTTTACCTGTATCCCAAAATGCATAAAAACGCTGCGCTGCATGAACCATTTCGGTCGCTTCCTTTTGACTTAGTGAGGGATCAATTGTCATCGCTTTTGGCTTTGGCATTTCTTTTAATAACTGGACTTCCGTTTTTTCTTCCACGCCACATGCTACAAGCACAATGCAAATGACAAAAAAGCTAAGGAACGCAAACAACTTTTTTATACCCATGGAAATCACCTCCCCTACTACAAACTCTTTATATTTCTTATTGCTATTGTATATGCAATAACTTCCCTTTCGGAAGTAGTGATATTTTTTTCATATAGTTACCAAAAAGATAGTTTTGTGATACTATAAAGCAAATTCACTCAAAAAATTTTTATAGGAGGGCTAGTTCCATGAGCAATATAGATCCGGTTATGTTAACGAAAGGTTTACCTGGAATTCCATGTCCTATCGCCAAGACACTTGACGTTATTAGTACAAAATGGACTTTTTTAATCATTCGTGACCTTCTTATCGAAGGAACATTACGCTTTAGTGATTTACAAAAGTCAATGGATGGTATTAGTCCAAAAACATTATCGCTTCGACTAAAAGAATTAGAGTCTCAAGGCATTATAACGAGAAAAGTATATCCAGAAGTTCCGCCTCGTGTAGAGTACACATTAACGGATAAAGGAAAGCAATTAGAGGGGATATTTATTGAATTAAAACGGTTTGGATTAAGCTTATAAAACAAAAACCCCTTACCGTCGTAAGGGGTTTTATTACTTCGCAAAACTTTCAGCCAACTGTTTCTCTCTCCACATAAATGTAATAGCGAGACCAACTATTAAAACAACTCCTGAAAATGCATATGGATAATGAATATTCATATCAAATAATATTCCGCCCATCGCCGGTCCTGCAATATTTCCTAAACTCGTATAAGTCGAGTTCATACCAGCAACGAACCCTTGCTCTTTTCCAGCTGCTTTTGATAAAAACGTCGTTAAAGCTGGACGAAGTAAATCAAATGCAAGGAAAATGAAGCACGTAACGAGAAGTACAATCCAATAATTAAAGACTACAGTTGAAACGAATGCTAATACTGCACCTACAATTAAACATATTTGAATTAACACTTTTTCACCGAATATATCAACCAATTTACCAAACATAAATACTTGCACAACTACTCCAAAGATTGAACTAATTGTAATAATTGCTGCAATATCTTTCGGTGTAAATCCAAACTTATGATCAGAAAACAGACTAAACACAGTTTCATACGCTGATAAACCAAACGCAAGTACAAATACGATAATAAATGCGATTGCATACATTGGATGTAATGATTTCTTTAAATCACCAATAAAGCTTGATTCTTTCGTATTAGAAGAAATCTCTGCAAGCTCCTCTTTCGTTAACGGTTCTTTTAAAATAAAGATCGAAATTACACATGCTATAAAAGCAATTGCTGCTGCAACGAAAAACGGCACACGTATACCGTATTCTGCAATAAATCCGCCGATTCCAGGACCTATAATAAAGCCGGTACTAATAGCAGCAGATAAATATCCCATCGCCTTTGGACGTTCCTGCATAGATGTAATATCCGCAACATATGCTGTAACACCAGGCATAATAAACGCAGCACTAATTCCGCCTAACACCCTCGCTGCATATAGCATCCATACATCTGTTCCTAATCCAAAAAGAAGCTCTGAAACACCAAAAATAAATAATCCAATGATGATCATTTTCTTCCTACCGTAAAGATCGACCCATCGGCCTGTAATAGGTGAAGCAATAAGCTGAGCCATTGCAAACACTGCAACGAGATATCCCATCGTCTTACCTGTTAAACCCATATCATTCATAAAGGACGGCATAACCGGAATGATTAATCCAATCCCTAAAAAAGCGATAAATATATTACTCAAAAGAATGACCAATACCATCTTTTGTTCTTTTATCGGTTTCTTCACTTTCAACACCTCTTCCCGTAAGCTCCCCTCAAAAAAATAATGCCCAAGAAGCTTTTTCTTTATCCTGCTATTTGTGGGCTAATCATGAGTAGAGATGCCCCTACTCGTTAGAATTTCACTGTATCCTTCCACACATACATACGCATTAGGTGAATGACTATCATTCAGTTTTCCTCAAAAATGAACCTACCTTCTCAGACAGGTTCATCTCACTATTTCTTTATATGTAATGCATGTGTTAAAAAATCTAGTACTTCTGCCTTTTGTAGCTCAACTTGCTCATCATCTTTATGATCATATAAATACACTTGTTCCGCTGCTGATTCAACAAGAGCGATAAATAACTTCGCTGTTCGCTCCGCGTGAACCGAATCACGAATTTCACCAGCTTCTTTCGCCGCACTTAAAAACTCGCTTAACCACATATAAAGAGGCTCATACACAGCTTCCCATTCTTTTATATGTTCTGTAGATGCAAGACCAGCATACATTAAAGCTTGTATTTCACGATATTCCGCTATAAAGTGAAACACCGCATCTATTACTTGCGTCACTTTACTTGAAAAAGGCGCATCATTTTGCACTTTTTCTTTCACTGCAAGTATCATCTTTTCAACCATCACTTCTGCTATTGCAGGCATAACAGATAACTTAGAAGGAAAATATAAATAGAAAGTTCCTTGTGCAATGCCAGCCAATTTCACGATATCAGAAATCTTCGTTTTTTCAACGCCCTTTTCCTGAAACACTTCAATAGCTGCATAGACAATTTTCTCTTTTTTATTCATCATCTAAACCCTTTCAAACGCGTATTGAATGACTGTCACTCATTTTATAAGATAATCGATTGTACTGTCAATGATAGTGAACTTTGCGAGGAAATCATTTTTTTCATAATAAAATCTCCTAACAAAAAATTAGGAGATAAAAATGCCAAGTACCTTTAAGAAAGAGCCTTTAACCCTGTCACTCCACATACAATAAGAGCCACACTAATGATACGTGCTTTACTTTTCGACTCACCAAACAAGAACATGTTTAATAAAACGGCACCTGCTGTTCCGATACCAATCCAAACTGCATACGCGACACTTACTTGTAAAAATAAGAAAGATGTATACAAGAATGCGAAGGATGTAGCAAACCCACCTATATAAAGTGCACCATTTGCTAACGTTTTATCTTTACTATACATTTTTAGACCGATCACACCGACTATTTCACTAATTGCAGCACAAAATACGAAAAACCAACCCATCTTTAAGCAGCTCCTTCCATAGTATCTTCTTTATTATCAGCTAGCTTTAAACCGATAACGCCAGCTACAACCATCACGATAAAGAATAATTTTCCTACACTGAAACTCCCGCCGAAAAGGAATACATCCATTAAGAAAGTACCTACCGTACCAGCTCCGGCGAAAACAGCATATACAGTCCCTGTTGCAAGATGTTCACACGCTTTAGAAAGGAAGTGAAAATCAACAGCGATAACGCCTAAAATAATAATCCAATGCCACCAAGTATTGGCTGTATTAAAACCAAACACCCAAAAAATTTCAAAGATACATGTTAATATGACATATAACCAAGCTTTATTTTTCATACCTCTCACCTCTTATGACTGACTATCAGTCATTTTGTTTTAAAAAAATATGATCTTTCATTACTACTATATATAAACAACTATCATCCTCATTTACTATTGTATTTGTTACATTTCCAAGCAAATGACATCCTGCCTCAGAAAATGACTGAATGTCATTCATGTTTATTGTACATGAATATTGTAAAAACTGTCAATGCCGAAAGTTTATTTAAAATTTCTTTCATCAGATTTGTATATTTCCTAATAATCTGTCAATACTACTAGTAACATAATATTTTCTCCACTCCCCCTTGGAGAGATCCCTTGAATAGAGCAGTTAGCTTTTGCTAGCTGCTCTTTTTTATTTGCCAACACACTATGAGATCAAATCCATGTTTATCCTATAACTAAGGAGCGGATTTTGTTTTCTATTTATTTTCCAAAGAGGCCTTGTATGCAATAATTTTATTTTCAAGCATCTTCTCTGTAATTACTAAATTTTCTCTTTGATCCTGAATAGATTTCCTATGATCTTCTAGGAGCTGTAAACGAGCTTCAGTTGTATGCTCTCCTTCTAAATATAACCTAGCGTATTCCCTTATTTTTGCTATTGGCATTTGCGTTTGTTTTAATTTCATTACAAACTGCAACCATGTTATATGTGATTCATCATACACTCTATTTCCATTTGTATTACGATTTGCAATTAATATATTTTCCTTTTCATAATAACGTAATGTATGAGTGCTCACTCCTATTAATTTAGCAACCTCGCTAATTGTGTACATACTCTAACTCCCTCCACATGCTTACCCTCATATATTTTACGGCCTTATCAAATTTATAAAAAAACATTTGACTTAGAGTATACTCTAACAAATAAAATCTAACCATAATAAATTTATTTGAACTTAGGGGGATTTTATATGAAATACACTGTTATTACTGGTGCAAGTTCTGGAATCGGTTATGAAGCAGCTTTAGCCTTTGCATCTCGTGGAAAGAACTTAATACTTGTAGCTAGAAGACAAGAAGAATTAGACGGATTAAAATTAAAAATTAACGAAATGAATCCAGCATTGGATGTTGTCATTCGAAGAACGGATTTGTCCATCACAGAAAATGTTTATAAGCTTTATGAAAGCCTACAAACTTTTCAAATTGAAACGTGGATTAACAACGCAGGTTTTGGTAATTTCGCCTCAATTGCTGAACAAAATTTAAATAAAATCGAAACGATGTTACATGTAAATATAGAAGCACTAACGATACTTTCTTCTCTTTTCGTTCGAGATTATTCCATGGTTGATGGCACACAACTTATTAACGTTTCATCAGGCGGTGGATACACAATTGTTGCTGATGCTGTTACGTATTGCGCTACGAAATTCTATGTAAGTGCATTTACAGAAGGTTTATCTCACGAATTAAAAGAACAAGGTGCAAAATTGCAGGCAAAAGTTTTAGCACCTGGTGCAACTGAAACAGAATTTGCGAAACGTTCATTTGATATTGATGAATTCCAATACGATAATGTTGTACCAAAATTCCACACTGCAAAACAAATGGCACAATTTATGCTCGATCTTTACGATAGCGATAAAGTTGTAGGGCTTGTCGATGGTTTTACTTATAACTATGAACTTAAAAACCCCATTTTTAAGTTTGCAGTAAGAAAAACGAATTCAAGTTCTTAATTTCCCCTAAAACATAGATGCCCACTATCACGTAAATAATAGTGGGACTTTTTCTGTCTGAAAAATTCACCCAACATACCGAACCATCGCCACCTCATCACAATAATCAACCTTTGGACAATGCCTACAATCAATCCATACTTTCTCTGGCAATGCATCTCTATTCACAAAATCAAACCCGCACTTTTGAAAAAATTCCGTTTCATATGTTAAAGAAATAACTCTACTCACTTTTATTTTCGCTGCCTCATTTATTACATGGTTTACTAACATACGTCCAATCCCTTTCCCTGCATATGTATGCGAAACGACTAACGACCGGACTTCTGCTAGATCCTCCCCTAATACATGTAAACCAGCAACTCCAACAATTTCTTCCCCTTCTTTCACAACATACAAACATTGTAAGTATTGATAGAGAGATAAAAGAGAACGCGGTAAAACCACTCCCTCTTTTGCATAAATCTCAATAAGACTATAAATTTCTTTCACATCACTCGTAACTGCGTTAAAGATTTTCATATTCTATCCCCTTGCCCCCAATATTAATTTTTATAACTTGAAATGAATTTTAATACATAATTTTATATAATAATACATCTCTCCTTCCCCCTCGTCAATCACTTTTCTTACCCTTACACAAACAAAAAACCAAGCAATCTAATCGATGCTCGGTTCCTCATTTCGTATCGGTAATACCGTCGAATATTTAATTTCACGAAGTGCTAAACTCGTCTGTATCTTTGTAATACCAAGCTTATTCAGCTTTCTAATAAACTGCTCTAATTCTTTACGATCACGATTTGCAACCTTTAATAAATAATCATACTCTCCTGTTAAGCAGTGACATTCTAACACTTCAGGCATCGCTTCTAATTCTTTTTCCAACACTTCAAGTTTATCCGATTGATGAATATTCGTACTCATAAAAATGAAGCATAACAAATCAAAACCAAGCTTTTCTTGATTTAAAATAGCTACTTGCTTATCAATGAACCCTTCTCCATCTAATCTTTTTATTCTTGCATGCATTGCAGCTGGTGATAAATTAACACGTCGCGCAAGCTCTGCATTACTTACTTGTGACTCCTTCTGTAATATATCTAAAATTTGTACATCTAAATCATCCAACACTTTAATAACAGACGACTCCATTATAATTCCCCCTTTTTTCTTACCGATGATTATTCGAAAAAACACCTTATAACTTATAAAAAACTGAATATCATTCTTTAAATATCATTCATAACAAAACATTTTATCGATTTTTATCCATTATACAAAAGAATATATTACACAATAAAGAAAAATGCTAAAATTATTTACAATTCACATTGATTACAACAAAGGGGATTTTAATATGCCTTATTTTTATGTCTTTTTACTATTACTAACGAGCTTATTATGGGGGGGAAACTTTGTCGTTGGAAAATCACTTGTTGATCACGCATCTCCAATGACACTTACAAGTTTAAGATGGATGATTGCGATCGTTTGTTTATTACCGATGGTATGGTTTAAAGAAAAGAAAATCATTCCACCACGCGCGGCGATACTTCCGTTAATATTGATGGGAATTTCAGGGGTTGCTCTTTTTAACATCTTTCAATTTTTAGCATTAGAAAAAACATCCGCAACAAATGTAGGGCTTATTTCTACATTAAACGCAATTTCAATCGCACTATTTTCTGTCTTATTTCTAAAAGAAAAAGTAAATACACTTCAAATTTTATCTATGATTCTTTCATTCTTCGGGGTGATCCTCGTCCTATTAAAAGGTAACCTTGCACTTTTATTTTCACTACATTTTAATAGTGGTGACTTATGGATGATTGCGGCTGTTTGCATTTGGGGAATCTATTCTGTTTGTAGTAAATGGGCAACAAAAACAACGACACCACTCATGG
Source organism: Bacillus sp. BD59S (assembly GCF_007363175.1). Taxonomy (NCBI): domain Bacteria; kingdom Bacillati; phylum Bacillota; class Bacilli; order Caryophanales; family Bacillaceae; genus Bacillus; species Bacillus sp. BD59S. Next base: position 761,863 of record NZ_CP034686.1, on the reverse strand, counting down.
CCACATTATACTCTGGTATTTTCGGCGTTATTTTATTACTACCATTTAACATAGGAAGCTTCACTGTTACAAATATCAACACTTCTTTTATAACATCACTTTTATATACTGGACTCATTTCCACAGTTCTTTGTATGGTATTTTGGAATGTTGGCGTACAAAAATTAGGAGCAACTACATCTGGTATTTTTCTAAACTTCAATCCCATTTTCACTGCTATTTTAGCATTCCTTTTCCTTGGAGAAGAATTAACGTGGATTCAAATTTTAGGAACAATGATCGTTGTGACAGGATGTTATTTATTTTCTCATTTCAAAACAGTTACTGTTCAGCCAACTAGAGCTTTAATACGAAAACATTCGTAATGAAAAAACATCGTCATCTGAGTTGGCGATGTTTTTATTTATTCTTCATTTCTTTTATATACTGCTTTTCCTCTTCTGGTGATAAACGTTCAGTTGCCTTACCAGTATCTCCACCTTGAAGTTTCCATAAAAAGTTGTGCTCCTCAACAGTTTGAGAAAAATCTCCTTTTTCCCATCTATTTATAATAGAAAATAACTTCATTTTATATTGAAAACCTGTACTATTTTCAATATATCTTTTTACATTAGAAATTTCCTTTTTTGTCATCTCTACAAATCCCCATTTTTCAGAGGATTTTACCTTTTGGTGCACCATTTTATGCATAGTAGAAATAATTTCACCTTCACTAATTTGCGGAGCTTCTTCTGCAGCTTTTTTCTCTTTTTCGTTTGCCGCTTGCTGGATTTGAATATTTTTATTTTCTTTTTCCACATATGCAAGCAATTTTTTTCCGCCAACTATAGAAGAGATGATTACCATAATGGTAATACATATACCTACAATCCATTTAAAAAGCATTAACTCTTCATCGCTTCCCTAACAAGATGACTATCTACATATTGCTTAAACTTCACAATTTTTCCGTTCTCAAGTTGCCATACATGAACAAATTCTGCTTCAAATGATTTTCCCGTGTCTTTATAAACTCCTGAATACATACCTTCTGCAATAATCACATCTTTTCCGCTTACTTCATGGTACATATTTACACTCGCTTTATAATCATTCCATTCTGATCCTAATCGGCTAAATACATTTTCCATTATTGCTTCTACACCGATATAAGTTCCCCCGTACGGGAATCCTTCTGCCTCCGTCCATTCTACTTTTTCAGAGAGAGCTTCTGCTAAATGTTTTGCATTCGAAGAAGCTGATCCTTCATACGTGCTTTGAATCATTTCCAAATTTGTTTTAGACATATTACTTCCTCCCGTTTTATTTATTTTTTACACAAGATGTAACATTTATAGTTACATCTTGTGTAAAAAAATATTAAAATCATTTTACTCTTAATTTATAAGTTGTAATCATTATAGTTACAATAATGATTCAAGTCAACAATTTATAAATAAAATTTACTTCGTTTTCATTACTTTCTCTTTTAAGAAACGATCTACATATCCTTCTGCTTTTACAACGAATAAATACGCACCCATTGATAATAATGCAAGATCTAATTCATATCCTGGATTCTTTCCATCTCCTAATAAACCTGCTGCTCCATTTACCTTTACGATAGCTCCAGCTAAAATTAGTGCAAATAACAATCCTACATATCGTACGCCTAAACCGATAATTAATAATATACCACCAACTAATTCAACTGTTGCTACGCCATACGCTAGACCACCTGGTAAGCCGATGCTTGTAAACCAGCCTGCTACGTTATCGATACCTGATTGAAACTTCGCTAAACCATGTGCAAAGAACGTTACTCCTAACACGATACGAATAATTAAATTCCCAATATATTGATTCATTTTTTTCTCTCCTTTTTGTTTTGTTATGGTGAACTTTTATTTACAAGTCAAAACAATACGGTATTTCATTTCATTCGTCAAATACTTTTTTAAAGAAAACAAAAAACATTATCCCTTTTACGGATAATGTTTTCCTACAAAGTAGCGTTAATTCAAGCTTTTACTCTATCGCACAAAAAAGTTGAAACATTTTTCCAGCGCCAACATACGGCAATAAAGAAATATCCTCTTCTACAACCATGCCAACAACGTTCACTTTCTCATCTGCCGGCAAATCATGTATAGCAATTTGCATCTCTCCGGCATATCTACCGTACAATTCATTATCAATTGTAATGCTGCCTTTCTTTCTTGTAATTGTATGCATCGGCTGTACAATCACTTTATGTTCTTCTCGCGATTCTACTGAGCGAATGACATCACGAGCTGGATCCAGCCTATTTGTATGCACTTGTTCCACTATTTTTAATACTTCTTTATCAGTTATAAACGATTTGTACCGCAGCGGAATAATCCCTCTACTCGCACTCGCTATCTCTTGTACACTTTCTAGACTTCCGCTTATATCCCCAATTAACACCTTATCGACACCACAATCTTGTACAAGTTCTAAATACGCTTCAAGCGGGCGCATATTGCGGTGCTTTTCTAACGTTGGTAATCCTTCATATAACGGGCCCCGTTTCTCCCCATCCCCTGGAATAAATGCCATCGTTTTTATTCCGCACTCATGCAAATATTGATTTTGCTGTTGCAAGAAGGACTTTGCTAGTCCTGTTTCCGGGCGCGGGTAAAAATTATGCCACGCTTCTACATTCTCTACCCGTATCTTTTCAGTAATTAACTCTTTCCAAAATGAATCTGTAATCGTACTCGCATTTAAGGCTACTTTCATTTTATGGGATACACGCGCGATTTCTTTCGGCGTGATGCCATAGTCCATTCGTAAACCAGTAATTCCCCACTCTACTAACTCTTCCACATTTTCGTACGTCATTCCTAAATGGTGTAGCGATTTTGGAGAAACATCGACCATTAATTCCATTTCATTTTCAAGAGCCTGTTTCCCAAGTATTTGAATTAACTCTTTATACGTATTTGGATCATCTTCTGGTATATGAAGTGATGTAAAAATAGATGAAAATCCGTTTTTCTTCGCTACTTTTAGCCATTCTTCTTGTTTCTTTACTCGTTCTTTTGCAAGGTAAATTGAAACTCCGATCATATGAATCTCCCTTTCTATCAATAGAAAAAGAGAAAGGAATCCCTTTCTCTATATGTTTTCTGCCATTTCTTCTTTAAATCCGAAGAAGTACGTAAAGATGAATCCGAAAGTATATGCAACGACTAATCCAAGGAAATATAATAAATATTTATTATCAGCAATTAACGGAATTAATGATAATCCTGATACACCGATTCCAAGTGCAGCTGTTTTCATAACTGCCTGGAATGCACCGCCGACAGCTGCCCCTAAACAAGCGGTAAGAAACGGTTTCCCAAGTGGTAATGTAACCCCGTATAATAACGGTTCGCCAATTCCTAAAAATCCAACTGGTAATGCCCCTTTAATTACGTTACGAAGTCGTTTATTTTTTGTTTTTACAAAAATCGCAATTGCTGCACCTACTTGACCAGCTCCAGCCATTGCGAGTACTGGTAATAAAGGCGTTACGTGCGTTTGATTAATAAACTCCATATGAATCGGTGTTAAACCGTGATGTAATCCGACCATAACGAGCGGTAAAAATGTTCCGGCAAGCACTGCTCCTGCAAACGCGCCGCCAATATTTAAAATGCCATTAATTCCGTTTGTAATTCCTTCAGATAAGAAACCTGCTACCGGCTGAATGGCTAACATCGTTACGATACTTACGACTAACACAGTAATAAGCGGTGTCACGATAATATCAACTGCATTTGGCACAGCTTTTCGAACTTGTCTTTCTACTACAACCATAAGCCACGCTGCAAAAATAACTGCAAACAATCCGCCCCGTCCGGGTACGAGCGCTTCACCAAATAACTTTACGTTCGCCATCGCCGGGTTGAAAATTAAAATACCAGCAATTGCTCCAAGAACCGGTGTCCCGCCAAATTCTTTCGCTGTATTCCAGCCGACTAAAATGCCTAAGAATGTAAAGATACCGCCGCCAATAAGTAATAACATTTGTAGCCATGTTGCATTCGGATCAGCACCTGCATTTTTCGCAAAGTTAGCGACCCCATTTATAATACCTGATGCAACAAGACCCGGAATTAATGGAATGAAAATACTTCCTATTTTTCTTAAAAAGTTTTTCACCGGTGTATTATTTTTCTTCTTAATCTCTGACTTCATCTCTTGCCCAAGATCTTCAAGGTGATGATCTGCCACTTCACCAATTCGGAGTCCTGTTAAACCTTCCATCTCAGCTGCTACTTTATTTACCGTCCCCGGACCAACGACAACTTGAAGCGTCTCATCTTCAATAACACCCATAACCCCTTCAACTTTTTTCAAAAGGTCCATGTTCACTTTACTTTCATCATGAAGCGTTAACCGTAGTCTCGTCATACAATGAGCAATGCCACGAATATTTTTTACTCCCCCAAGTTGCTCTGAAATTTCTCTGGCCATTCTCTCTTCTTTCTTCATAATAGAATCCCCCTCCCTATTATTTTATAGTGCCTTTTTCACAAACCCTTTCGCTTCTTTTAATTTCTGCAGTGCTTCCCCATACTCACACTGCAACAACACCATAACAATCGCAGCTTTCACGTTACGTTCTGCTTTTTCATAATGCTCTGCCGCTACTTCATAACTAACACCTGTTGCTTCCACAATAATTCGTTTTGATCGTTCTATTAACTTTTCATTTGTAGATTGAACATCTACCATTAAGTTTTTATATACTTTCCCTACACCAATCATAGAAGCTGTTGAAATCATATTGAGCACTAATTTTTGCGCTGTACCAGCCTTCAAACGCGTTGAGCCTGTTAAAATTTCTGCGCCTGTTTCTACTTCCACATTTAGTTTTGCATATTTACTTATTTCAGCATTTTTATTACAGGAGATACTAGCTGTACTCGCTCCCACGCTATGCGCATATTTTAATCCGCCAATGACATAAGGAGTTCGACCACTTGCAGCAATTCCAATCACTGTATCTTTCTCATTTAATCCAATACTTTTTAAATCTTCGTCCGCTAACTCTTCACGGTCTTCTGCACCTTCTACCGCTTTAGCAAACGCTTTCAATCCACCTGCTATAAATCCTTGCACCATTTTATCGTCTGTGCCAAATGTCGGCGGACATTCCACTGCGTCTAAAATACCTAAACGGCCACTTGTACCAGCCCCAATGTAAATTAATCGGCCCTCTTCTTCGAAAGATTTAATAACAGTCTGCACAACTTTTTCAATCTGCTCTATTTCATTTTCAACTGCTAACGCAACAGTACGATCTTCTTCATTCATACTTTGCAGAACTTCTTTTATGCTCATCTCATCTAAATTCATCGTCTTTTCATTACGGTGTTCTGTCGATAAATTTTCTAACATATTCCCACCTACTTTGAAATTTAATTTCATACTTTTATTATAACTTTAAGAAATTTAAAATCAATATTACTTTATTATTTTATGAAATTTAATTTCTTTTCATGACGAATTTATGTCTGTATGCAAAAAAAGATGGGTTTCCCCATCTTCTCATTTTAGCTTCCGTAATCGCAAAGCTTCTTCTCTTGTTTCCATAAATTGATCCAGCACTTTATTACCAATACGATTAAAGGTAATCACATATAGAGCATCTATCATGTTCAATTGCGTCATTCTTGAAGCAATACTTGCAATACGATGATCTTGTTCTACATCTGGCATACAAAGACGAATATCTGCCTCTTTATATAACGGTGATGATTGATCAAGCTTCGTAATCGCAATAACTGTTGCACCCTGTCTCTTCGCATATTGCGCCATTTCAAGTACATCTTTCGTACGACCAGATGTTGAAATCGCCACAAATATATCGCCTTCTTTTAAATTCGTCACAAGCGGCAACATCATATGAAAATCAGATAGCATCATCGCTGTAAATCCGAGCCTTGTAAATTTATAAGCTCCGTCCATCGCCGGAGTAGCTGATCCGCCTACTCCGTAAAAGATAATTTTATCGGCATTTACAATACGATCTGCAGCTTTTTCAAGTTCTTTTTTATCTATCGCCGTCACGCTCGCCTCAATTGCAGCTTTATTCACATACGTAACTTTATTAAACAAGTCGTACGGTCCATCTTCCGTATTCATCACTGAAAAATCGTTAATATTATAATCAGCAATCGTTAATTCGCGAACGAGCGCGATTTTAAATGCTTTAAAACTTCCGATTCCAATCGACTTACAAAAGCGAACAACACTCGCCTCACTTGCGCCCGCATTCGTTGACACTTCTTTCGTCGTTAAGTTCGGAACAATCTCTGCATTCTCCATTATGTACATGGCAACCTTCTTTTCAGCTGGTGAAAATTGATCCATATTACTTTCAATTTTAAATAGTAACGTTGAAGCTTTCACTATTTAACCTCCACTTCTTACGGTTGCGTTTACTTATTTTCTCTTGCTTCAAGAAGGTAAAAACCATTATCGCCAGGAGGATGAAACACATTTACAATGCGATTCCCTTTTTGATAAACGGTTCTTTCCCCTTCTGTCCACTTCTTTTCCCAACCGTTCATCCAAATCGCAACATCAGGTAAAAAAGCAGTATATTTCAGCTTCTGGTCGTACTCACCATCTGCTTCTTCCGAGAAAATAGAAACCGGAAAATCTTTCACTTTTGATTCTTTCCATGCAGTAAATGGTATACATACTGCAATAAGTATGATAAGGCCGATAACCTTCCCCTTTGTAATCTTCACACTTCCCTCTCCTTGTCTTATCATATACGTAGATTTTACCATAATTACAACCTATTCACGCTATATGACTATTGCTTTTCCCAATAAAAAAAGAGCTTACCTACATCAGATAAGCCCTTTCTCTCTATACAAAATATTTCTTCAAAAGCGGCGGCGTAATAATCGTCGTCAATATAACAACAATAACAATCGCTGTGAAATTTTCTTTCGCTAGTAAATTCGCCGTAAGTCCATTTGCTGCGATAATAAGTGCTACTTCTCCACGCGACACCATTCCCGCACCGATACTAATAGAAGATTGAAGGTTGAATCCTGTTAACCTTGCTCCTAAACCGGATCCGATTAACTTTGTGAAAATCGCAATGAGCGTCATAATGATAATGAACCAAAGCTGGCTTCCGATACCTTGAAATGTAATTTCCATTCCGATACTTACGAAGAAAACCGGCACAAATATCGCATAAGCAATCGGTTCAATTTTATGTTCTACTTCGTGCTTATACTCTGTTTGAGAAATGGCAATTCCCGCTGCAAATGCTCCAATAATCCCTGCAATTCCCATCATTTCACTGTAATACGAAAAAGAGAAACAAATAATAAGAGCTGCACTAATTAATGCCTCAGTTACACGAAGTGGCACGAGCATTTTCATAATCCAAGGAACAACTTTCCAGGCGATAAAAACAATGCTGACAAAGAAAATAATTTTCTTTACGATAACAAGTGTTATATTCACATCTTGCGTTCCTAAAAAACTCATAACAAACGCTAATAAAATAACAACGATGACATCGTCAAATACGGCAGCACCTAAAATCGTTGTACTTTCTCTCGTATTCATTTTCCCTAAATCTCTTAGCGTTTGCACCGTAATACTAACTGACGTTGCGCAAAGTAATAACCCTAAAAAGATAGCATGGGATTGTATGAGTCCAAATAGCAATCCTGTTACATAACCACCGATGAAAGGAAAAATAATACCACCAGCTGCTACTGCAAATGATGATTTCAAATTCCGATTTAGCTCTTCTAAATCTGTTTCAAGTCCAGCCATAAACATAAGTAGCAAAACACCAATCTCACTCAGTTCATCGATTAATTCAGAACTATTTATAATACCAAGTACAGCTGGACCGATAATAATACCGATAATTAATTTACCAAGTACAGAAGGCTGGCCAAGCCTCACGCTAATATCACCAGCTAATTTCGTACAAAGTAAAATGACGACCAGTTCAAAATAAAATAACATAGCATCTTCTCCTACTTTAACTTTGATCAGTGGGGCGTTAACCCCCGTCCATTTCTGCAAGTAGTTTCCCCTATTGATCCGCATTTTATTTGTCATATTTTTATTTGACAAAATATTCTGAATTATATTAAGATTAATCCAGCAATTTTAAAAAACTACGCACCATAACTGTACCTCCATTTACTTACATACTCTTTTCTAATGGGCTCATACTATATTCGCAGTTATGGAAATGAAAAAACGGGGGGAGAGTCCAAAGTGAAGTCATTATTACGAAAAAAAGCGCTTAGTACTGAATCACCACGGCAGTTAGAGAGAACATTGACCGCACTTGATTTAACGTTTTTAGGAATTGGCGCCGTAATTGGGACAGGGATATTTGTATTAACAGGGATCGTTGCAGCGAAACATTCTGGTCCTGGTATTATGCTATCATTTCTTATTGCTGCATTTACTTGTGCTTGTGTAGCCTTTTGTTATGCCGAATTTGCTTCTTCTATTCCTGTCTCAGGAAGTGTGTATACTTACGCATACATGACAGTCGGAGAAGTCGTCGCCTTCATCGTCGGATGGTGTTTAATGCTCGAATATTTACTTGCCGTTGCAGCGGTAGCTGTCGGATGGTCTGGTTATTTACAATCTTTACTACAAGGATTTAACATCCATCTGCCCGCCATAATCGCCTCCGCCCCTGGCGTAGGAAAAGGCGGCCTTATCGATTTACCAGCTGTTTGTATTTTACTCATCATTACTGGTCTTTTAAGTTTTGGTATACGCGAAAGCGCACGCATTAATAATATTATGGTTCTTATTAAATTGGCTGTTATTATCGCCTTTATCGTAGCAGGTGCAAAATATGTAAAACCTGAAAATTGGACACCGTTCATCCCATTCGGATATGACGGTATTATTACTGGGGCTGCTACTGTATTCTTCGCCTTCTTAGGCTTTGATGCAATCGCAACCGCTGCGGAAGAAACGAAAAAACCACAGCGTGATTTACCAATCGGCATTATTGGCTCTCTTCTTATTTGCACTGTTTTATATATGATCGTATCTTTCGTTTTAACAGGTATGGTTCCTTATACACAATTAGATGTTTCTGATCCAGTTGCGTTTGCCTTACATTTCGTTGGCGAAGATACAATTGCAGGACTACTCGCTGTTGGAGCGATGACTGGAATGACAACCGTTCTCTTAGTCGTTATGTATGGACAAGTTCGCGTTTCGTATGCGATGAGCCGTGACGGTTTACTTCCAAAAGCGTTAGCACGTGTAAATAAAAGAGTGAAAATCCCTTTATTAAATACGTGGATTACTGGTGTTGTTGCCGCTTTATTAGCAGGACTTTTAGATCTGCACGTATTAGCGAATTTAGTAAACATCGGTACATTAACAGCCTTTACATTCGTTTGCTGCGCAGTACTTATTTTACGAAAAACACACCCTGACTTAAAACGCGGATTCCGCACACCTTTCGTACCTGTACTACCAGTTGTCGCGATTCTTTGCTGCTTATATTTAATGATCAATTTGTCTAAAACAACATGGATTAGCTTTGCCGTTTGGCTTATAGTCGGCTTATGCTTCTATTTCTTCTACTCTAGAAAGCATAGTCACTTGGCTACCGAAAAAACGAATGATGAAAAGAAAAAAGCATAACAAAATAGCTCGCCGTTTTAGCGGCGAGCTATTTTTCTGTACTATTATATTTTTTCGTTAACGATTGTAAAATGAAAAATATGCCGATGCAAGCTGTAAACGATGCCCAACTTCCTATTGGCGTTGCGTATTTCACAATTCCAATACCTACAAGTAATAGGAAAATAATCACCTGATATATGAGCTTCCACTTTTGCATATATTCCCTCCTTTACTTCGTTCCCTTCTTTTTCTTCTTCCATGCATTTAAACTATCAAAGAAGAAATTAATAAATAACGTGCCTAAACCCGCTAATAAAAACGTCATTAAAAATAGAACCCATATACTTTTTTCTTTTAAGAAATAATATCCTACAAGGAGCACAACCGCGATCCATACATATTCAAGAATTCTTTTTAACTTTTTCTCTTCCAAATTATTCGCTCCTTCATTCTATGCTACTTTTAGTATAACAAAAAAGAAGCCTATCATGATAAGCTTCTTTCTCTTCTCTCTTATTTGTTTATGCTTTTTTCAACGAGTGAAATCGCATACTCTAATGTACGATTCATCGTTTCTACCTGTGCATCCTTTACTTTCGCATCTTTTAACACAGATTCTGCCACTGTAATTTTTTGACTCAATGATTTCACTGAACCGTCCGTTACATTTGCAGCTTGCGCTTTTTTCACTACTGCTTTTGCAGATTCAATATTCATTTGTAATTTTTCTTTCAATGTTTTCGGTTGTTCTACTACTTTAGATTGTATAAATGTTTGATTTGCAGTTTTTAATTCATTATATGCTTGAACAATTTGTTCTCCCGTACTCGCTACATTTTCAAACACTTGTTTTGCATTATTATAGCTTTTCTCTAATTCTTGAAATGCTTCCTTTGAATATTGACCTGGCTTATCCCCAAACTCATACGTACCAGCTAACACTTCTTTTACTTTTCCAAGTTCTTCAAATAACGCATTTACTTGCTCTAACTTCGTACGGTTAGAAAACTCATTGTACGCTGCTAATACTTCTGAAGAACTTAACGCTTTACTATATAATTTCGCAAGCGCGATTTTTCCATTTAACGGAATACCACCATTCCCATTGCTATCAGGATCCGCTCCAAGTGCAAATGGTGCATTTGGATGATACACTTTTCCTGTAGCCGGTTGGCTATTTACTTTTTTACCATCTACATAAATAGCTACTTCACTTCCGTTATACGTTCCTGTTAAGTGATATGTTTTGTTTGCTTCTAATTGAACACCAACACGTTTATAACTGCCGCCAATGTGAGCCCATAATTCAACATAGCCACTTCCTGTAGATTCAAAACCAATTCCGCCACTCTCTGTATTTTGCAAAATACCTTGTCCGCGAATTTCATTCATTGAAAATACTGTTTCTAACGTAAACGTATTTACAACTTTCTCTTTTTGTGCGGCTGAAAATGGAAGGTATCCAAATGTGTTTGCTTTTCCGTTTAGCTTCATAACATTCTTTTTCAATGCTTTATCATATTCAATAGTCACATTGCCCTTCACATCACCTTTTGTACCAAATGTTGAATTGTCTTTAAATGTACCATCTCCAAAGTTTACATCGAAAACATCAGCCTTTGGTACTTTCACATTCGGGTCAATATTATCTTTTTTCGTAGTAATTTCCGCCGTTAATGGTTGTACACTTTCATTGCCAAATGAATCAATCGCAACTACTTCAAGTGTATATGTTTTCCCACCATCTAACCCTGCCAGTGTAAATGTGAGCTCTTTCGGCACTGGATCACGATAAAACTCTGAGAATGCCAACAATTTATTCTTTATTTCTCCCGTTTGCTTATCTCTAGCTTGTACGCGATAAGAATGAACAAGAAGGTTATCCAGCGCTTGTGGGAATGTTACTGTTGCTGCATTTTCTGTTACATTTAATACCGCAAGCTTTGCATCCTTTGCAAAGTAAGGCTTTTCTTTATCACGATCTTCTACATGTGTAAATGTTTCTTTCTTTGCTGGTAATTTAATTTTCCAAGGCTCGCCTGTCCAAGAATTTGTATGGAAATCACGGCGATTAATCGTTACCTCTTTATCGTCTACTTCTACTAATAACCCTTGGCTTAATGTACTAGCTCCTGGTGGGATATTCCCTTGTACTTTACCACCTTCAACTTCCATATAACTTACTGAAGATGTACCAACTGATGTAAAGTCTTTTTGATGAATCGATCTTGGATCATCTAACGGATAATGTGAATGACCTGAAAACGTAATAACCTGTGGATATGCTTTCAACACCTCGTTAATTTTTGCACTATCTTTTGTTCCCCACTCTTGGCTACCATATACTGTATCTTTAATATGTTGGTGTAAAAATACGAAAATTGGTTTTTCTGGATCATCTTTTTGTGCCTTTGCCATTTCTTCTTTTAACCAATTAATTTGCTTGTCTGAATAATATCCATGAGTTGTCCCATCTTCCGGAGACATAACAAGGAAATGATACCCTTTCACCACTTTATGATAATAAATCGATTCCATTCCTGTTTTTTCTAAGAAACGCTTCTGTGCGCCCTCTACAGATAAACCGTTCCAATAATCATGGTTACCAAGAGAATTCATTCGCACGGCATCTTTATTTGCATTTTCATTATACACTTGCATGAAACGATCATATTGTTGCAGTGATCCTGAATCAGTAAAATCTCCCACAATTACAAACGCATCTTGTTTAGGTGCAAGTGTATTCAGTTGCTCGATTGCTCGTTTCCAGCGAAACGTATCATCCGTTCCACTATTCTTAATATGTACATCACTTACAACTGGAAAAACTATCTTCTTCTCACTCGGTGCCTTTTCTTGCTTTTTCTCTTCCGCTTTAACTGATGTACTCCACGGAAATGATACGAACGCTAATACAAAAACCATTAATAATCCAATAAGTCCTTTTACTTTGCGTAAAGCTGTTCTTTCCACGTGAATCCTCCTCATATAATCAATTAATTACAATGATTATTGTACTGAACACATATTAACTTCATATAAATTACAAATAAAATTTATTTAATTTTTGTAAATATACAGTCAATTTACTGTAACATCCAACATTATTTGTATTATCTTATACAACCATCTTTTGTCTAACAGACTCTTATTCATGATTATGAGTTGGACGCCTATTAAACAAACTTTCCTGAAATTTTTTGCCCCTTTATTAACACAACTATCGTTTTGCAACATTTAATAGTAATAAAAAGAAACTATGAAGGGAGGAGCTATTAATGGCTTGTAAAAAAAATATCGGCTGTTATGCCCCTTTATCTATCATTTGCCCTCCCTATAATCCACCTACTCCCCCTGACCCACCATCTTGTGAATTAGTCAACAATGAATTCGCTGGTAATTTTTTTATAACAAAAGAAATTCCACTGCCTTCTGAAAGTTCTACATTAATCTTATGGGAAGGAGATGGTGTACTTAAAATATCGGGTAATATTTCTGTGTATAATAGCACTAGTAGTACTGAAGCGGTTACGGTTCAAATTATTGGACAGGTGACAAATACTTTTACTGTCTATCCTGGCAACACAATGTCATATACAGGTCAATCATTACAATCTGTGGCAATTATTAATCTCCCAAATAATCCAATTCGGTATATAGAAGGAAAATATTGTTGTCAATTCTCATTTTGCTTTTAAAGTGATTTATGACCTCAACTTACAAACTATAAGAAAAAGCAAACCATTTTGGTATGCTTTTTCTTATGAAATTGGATAACGTACCGTTAAACATAATTGTCCTTGGCTTACTCCCGTTCCTGTCGTTACAATTTGAATTGTAGTAAAGTATCTTACTGTAAATGATCCACTGCTTTGTGGTTGTACAGTAATTGTATTCACCACTGTCGCTCCTACTAAAAAATTCACCGTAATTGGAGCTGTACCTACATCATATTTCACATAACCTGATGCATATAAATCTTGCGTAATATTATTCGTATACACTGTTTCAGTTACCGCACCAGTAGCAGCCCAATCTATACATACCTGATCTTGAACAAGTGTTTTACTGGAACAGCATGATAAGTTAGAATTGTACATCTTAGCCCTCTCCTTTTCTATTATGAAAGTGGATAACGTGTAGTTATACAAAACTCCCCTTGATATGTTCCAGCTGTTGCAGCAGGTAAAGTGACTTCAATTGTCACGAAACGACGGTACGTAAAAGCTATACTTGTTCCTGGGTTTAATGTTTGTGTATCAATTGTAGCTCCTGCTGCATCTAAAATTGTCAGTGTGATTGGAGCAGGTCCGACGTCATATCGAACAAACCCTGTTCCAATCATATTTTGATTAATATTATTGTTGTACAGTACATTCGTAATAGCAGTTGCTACTACAGTTCCTGACCACGGACTACACACTTTATCTTGCACATAATTTTTATCTGGACAACAAGTTAAAGCTGACCCTGAGCACTCACAAGACATAGTTGTTTCCCCTCTCTCTTTTATATTCCCTATATGTGTATGTCCCCCAGAGTCTTTTGCCTGTACTATTCATCTATTTTCAAAAAATATTCATATGACTAGATAGATTCCGTTTTGTTTCTTTTTTTCATATATTTATAGACAAAAATACTAGCCACGATAAGAAGAACGCCTCCTAATATCGGCAGCATATATTGCCCAACAACATCCGCCGCTTTTGCCCAATGCGGACCTAATTTCATGCCAAAATAGACATATAAAGTCGTTAACGGAAACATTGCTACAAATGTATATATGCTAAACTTCCATATGTTCATTTTCGCCATGCCACACGGAACAGAGATAAGCGTTCGAACCCCAGGTACAAAGCGTCCAACAAATGCTACAACTGGTCCATATTTCTCAAAGAAATCATCTGCTTTTTGAATTTGTTCTTCTTTAATAAAGAAGTATTTCCCGTACTTTATTAATAGAGGACGACCACCGTAATAACCGAGTGCATATAACGTTAACGGTCCTGTCGTTCCGCCAAGCGTTCCAGCTAATACAGCTAGCCAAAAATTCATATCACCCTCGTACACCCAATATCCAACCATAGGCAAAACGACTTCTGCTGGAATAAATTCAAACGTTAAAGCCAATACAACTCCAAAATAAGAAAACTGCTTTAAAAACTCGATTATATCTAAAATCATTTGCTCCATATTTTCTAGCCCAACTCCTATCCTACATTTACGTTATGCTTTTCTTGTAATTGAACTGGCGCCATTTTTACAATTCGGTTCAAAATAAATAACACAATCCCAATATCATCTAAAATACCGATGAACGGTAAGAAATCTGGAATTAAATCAAGCGGCATCGCTACATAACCAACTAAAAAAGCAATGGATAGGATTTTCTTCTTTATTGAAACCTCTTTTGAAGTAAAAAAGTCAAATAGGAATGGAACGAAACGACGAACATGAAATACAACTCTTAATCTACTAATCAATTTTTTCATTTTTATTTCTCCTCTCTTTGTATACAAAAAGGCCCCTACCAAATATGGTAAGGGTCCTAAAAAAGACAATAAGGGGCCTTTACCATTGCTGGTAAAGGTCTCACTAACAACGAAACGTTGCCAATAAAGCCGAGGGTTTCTCCCTGTAATGACGACTTTACTGTAATAAGTTACTCCCCTTTATATACACAATTTTATACAATCACATTAAAATATTTTGGAGGGCTTGTCAACATATTTTATATCCCAAGCCCTTCCGTAAAAAACAAAAGACGTATAGGAAATTTCTTACTATCTCATAATATACATAATCATTTTTAAGCGAAAGGAGATGTTTCATTTGCATACCGTCTGGAAAGGTGCGCTTTCACTTGGACTATTAAATATAGGAATTAAACTATATAGCGCCGTAGAAGAAAACGATATAAAATTTTTAAGTCTCCATAAAGAATGCTTAACACCTATTAAATATAAAAAATTCGCTCCTGATTGTACGGATGAAGAAATTGATGATAAAGATATTGTAAAAGCCTATGAATATGCACCTCATAAATACATTATTATGGATGAAAAAGAATTAGCTGCGTTGCAAAAAGCTCACGAACCACGATCCATTCGTATTATATCTTTTGTCCAAAATGACGAAATCGATTCTGTTCTTTATGACCGCTCTTATTTTATAGGCCCTACCCCAGGACATGAAAAATCATATTTGTTATTAAAAGAAGCTCTTGAACGTACAAATAAACTTGGGCTTATTCATATTGCTATTAGAAAAAAACAACATTTAGCTATTATCCGTAACTTTGAAGATGGACTGATGTTGCAAACCATTCATTACCCTAATGAAATTCGCGATATAACAAATACACCTAACTTACCAAGTAACGAAAATTATCCGATCCAAAAACAAGAACTCACTGCAGCAATGAATTTAATCCATCATCTTACAAATCCTTTTGAACAAGAAATGTATACAGATGAGTATAAAGAAGCTCTTACCGAATTAATCGAAAATAAAATTGAACAACAGGAAAAAACGGAAACAATCTCTCCTGCTCCAAACATCATCAATATTATGGAGACATTACAGGCAAGTATTGAACAAGCAAAAATAAAAAGAGACAATAAAACAGAAAAAGAGGCCAAATAAAATTGACCTCTTTTTCTTTAAAGCGGATTACATTTTGGCATTTCAAGTCCAGACGATTGAGCTAATTTTAATAAGTAATAACATTCCTCTCTTGCCATATGGTCTGCCATTCTAGCTGATAATGTACTTAATACTTCATTTGATAACTCCAATTCTTCAACTTCACGTAAAAAATGTGAAAATAATTTCAATTCAAGTGAAACATCTTTTGTAAACTTCTTCAATGCTGGAAAATGATGAAGCTCCGTTCGTAAATATCCAGTCATCTCAACCGCCTTTAAGTAAAATTGTTCAAAATGCTTCGTAAATTCTTCGCTTTTCTCTTTTAATCTTTTTTCAACAAGATCTAGCCCACCAGAAATAGAACCCGCATGACCAGCCGCATCCGTTAACCAAACGAGATGATAGTGCAGTTCATGAAAAACAGGCGGAACTTCCCCTTTCTTCAAAAACTCTAAAACTGTTATATACTCTTCCACTTCGTTTACCATATGATTAATAAAAGTTGGCGTAAAATGAATCGTAATTTTCCCTTCCAACTGCTTCTGTATAATATTTAATTTAAATGCCCGAATTTCCTTAGCAGCTTGTTCAGCCTCTTTTGAGAATGCCATCAGATTTACATTCCGAACTTTATTTAACAGATTCGTAAATGTTTCAACAAAGTAAGTAGCTTTCTTTATATCCTCTGTTTCCTTCGGCGCTAACGCATCAAGTAAAAACTGCGCATGATCAGTAAGTACCTTTAGCCAAAATTGATGCTCAAACAATGCACTTTCTTCATAATTTCTCTCCACTAAATCCCCTCCGTCTATTCATCCTTCTCCACCACTTGAAGTTTATATCCATCTGGGTCTTGTACTACAATACTCTTTGCACATTCATTTTCTGTATATAAAATTTCATAAAACGCTAGCTTCTTTTTCAATTTCTCTATGTTAGAAATCGTAAATGTTAAAGCCTCACATGAATCTATAACACTTTTTTCCCGCCCACCTAACATGCGATTCATGACAAAACTAATTCTCGTTGAATCAGCATCATACCAAACCCCCGTTACATCTAATTGCGGTCTTTCTAAACTAGGTTTAATTCCTAAAATCCCTTCGTAAAAATACAACGTTTCCTTTAAGTTTTTCACTTCCAATACAATGAATTGTTTCACAGTCTCCACATTCATTCCCCCCGTACCTATTACTTTTTTATATGTGTCATAAATGCTCATTATGTCTGAATACAATACGTAGTAATGAACATGTAAGGAGGTTTATTCGTGAATAAATATATGAGATCATTCGTGCCCTATCATAGTCCTCAAGATCCTTGCCCTCCTATCGGAAAAAAATATTACTCTACTCCTCCTAATTTATTTTTAGGTTTTCAACCGCCAAATTTACCACAATTCTCACCGAAAGAAGCGCTACAAAAAGGAACCTTATGGCCTGTTTTTTATGACTATTATGAAAATCCTTATAAAAAAGGGCGGTGACTACTGACGTGAACCAGCCACTACCAGAAGAATACTATCGACTTTTAGAGAATCTCCAAGAACTAGACTTTGTACTAGTTGAACTAACTCTTTACTTAGACACCCACCCAGATGATACGGCAGCTATTAATCAATTTAATGACTTTTCCTATAAACGGAGAGTATTAAAACAACAGATGGAAGAAAAATATGGGCCACTTCAACAGTATGGAAATAGCTATTCTAATGCCCCTTGGGAATGGAGCAAAGGTCCTTGGCCATGGCAAATATAAAGGAGAGAAACTATGTGGATTTATGAGAAGAAATTACAATACCCAGTTAAAGTAGGAACTTGCAATCCAGCACTTGCAAAATTATTAATTGAGCAATATGGCGGCGCAGATGGAGAGTTAGCTGCTGCACTACGTTACTTAAATCAGCGTTATACAATTCCTGATAAAGTCATTGGCCTCCTTACCGATATTGGTACAGAAGAATTTGCACATCTTGAAATGATTGCTACGATGGTTTATAAACTAACAAAAGATGCGACTCCTGAACAGATGAAGGCAGCTGGTCTCGATCCTCATTACGTCGATCATGACAGCGCACTTCATTATCATAACGCAGCTGGTGTTCCATTTACTGCAACCTATATACAAGCTAAAGGTGATCCCATTGCCGACCTATACGAAGATATTGCCGCTGAAGAAAAAGCACGTGCCACATATCAATGGCTCATTAATCAATCAGACGATCCCGACATAAATGACAGCCTACGCTTCTTACGTGAACGAGAAATTGTCCATTCACAACGTTTCCGAGAAGCCGTTGAAATTTTAAAAGAAGAACGCGATAAAAAAATATTTTTTTAAAACACGTATCCTAGTGATATGTGTTTTTTTACGTTATAAGTTAAATCCTTCCTATTAAACATATAAATAGTATATTTATTCGATTTAATGCATTATTTTTTAATTTTTTCAAAATTCCCTATTGCTTTCTAGTCATCAGACCTTTAAAATAATAACAGTTACTCGACAAATTGTTTGAATTTTCGACAAAAACACTCATTAGGAGGATTTTCTTTATATGCGTACAACTTTAAAACCAGCACAAATACTTTCGATTAGTTTATTACTATTCGCAGTTTTCTTCGGTGCTGGTAATATGATTTTCCCGCCCCTTCTCGGTCTTTCTTCCGGAGGAAATATGTGGATTTCCATTACAGGATTTATTATTACAGACGTCGGTTTATCTCTACTTGCTATCGTCGCTGTAGCCCTTGCCGGTGGTAGTTTTAACACGTTAGCAAGCCGTGTTCATCCAAAATTTGCAGCAGTATTCGCTATCATTATTTATCTTTCAATCGGCCCACTATTTGTTATTCCACGAACTGGATCTGTATCTTACGAAATTGGGATTGCACCACTTTTCCCAGACCAATGGTACTCTATGTTAGTTTTTAGTGCGATTTTCTTTACAGTCGTCTACTTCTTATCATTAAATCCATCAAAATTAGTAGATCATATCGGAAAAATATTAACGCCAATTTTACTTGGAATTATTGCAATTATGGCAACAAAAGCAATTCTTTCACCAGGAACGTTTGCAGAGCCTATCGGTGACTATAAAGACATCCCGTTTTTCAAAGGATTTCTTGAAGGATTTTTAACGTTAGATGCAATTGGCGCTCTCGTACTATCAACAATTGTTGTAAATACAATTCGTCAAAACGGTATACAAGAGAAGAAATCTATCGCAAAATATACAATCATTTGCGGAAGCATTGCTGCTCTATTCTTAACAATTGTTTACTTCTTACTCGGTTATATCGGAGCTTCAAACGGGAACTTAGGGCAATTCGAAAACGGTGGTCAACTATTAGCTACTGTTATGTATCAATTCTTTGGGACAAGCGGTAATATTTTATTAAGTATCGCCATTATCTTCGCTTGTTTAACAACGGCAATTGGTGTTGTAAGTGCATTTGCAAATTACTTCACAACAGTGCTAACAAATGTTTCATACAAAAAGCTTGTGCTATACGTTTGTATCTTTAGTTTCGTTATTTCAAACTTAGGATTAAGCTTATTAATTAAAATCACACTACCTGTATTAATTATTTTGTACCCAATTACGATCATTTTAGTTTTCGTATCATTTATCGATAAATATACGAAACGTAAACCTTCTGTCTACATTGGAGCAATGATCGCAGCATTTATTATTAGCTGTATTCATGCACTTGATAATGTGGAAATGATACCAAGCTTTATCGCTAATATCGTACACACCATTCCTTTTTATAACTTAGGAATTGGCTGGATCATTCCAGCAATAATCGGCGGTATAATTGGATACTTTATTCCGCAAACAGAAGCTGCAGGTGAAGTTTCTACAAAATAAAGAAAAGAAGCAAGCATGAAATCTATGCTTGCTTCTTTTTCTCTTCACATCGTATGTTTAAAGGTAAATAACTCTTCTTTTGACTGCACAGCAGATTGTTCCGCTTCTACTACGTCCTTCTTTATCTCTCCTCCTAATCTTACTTTCAACATCGCCTCTTCTATACTTTTCACAATCATATTTCCTGAAAAAATAGTAAGCCCGAAAAATGTAATTGGGACGAGAGGAATCCATGGATGCACTGTTAAAGATCTAAAGTATACCCCAATTAACCCTGACCATTCGTGTGTGTACGATTCTATTTCTTTTATCCCTATCGGTCCACCAAACTGGACTGTCCCTCCAAAAAACACCTCAAGTAACCCTAAATGAAGTAAAATAGTCAAAGTTTGAGTAAACTGTTGAAGAAATACGATTATAAAAGTCATATAGAGATGCGGAAAAAGATGTTTTATAACAATACGTCTCCTCGATCCGCCTAATATGCGCGCAGCATCAACAAATTCTTCCGTTTGTAATTTACGAACTTCCTTCGCGACATACAGTGCAATAACCGGCATCGCAAGCATTACAAGTAATACAACTTGAAACGAAGCTCGCTCAAAAAAAGTTGATGTCTCCTCTCCGCTTCCAAAGCTATTCACAGATTGAAGAAAGAAATACGCAATCATAACTGTCGGAATAACTGTAAAACTGTCAAAAAAAGCCTCAATCTTTGAAAAGCCTCTTTTTATATATGTTCCGAGCAAAACACCGAAAAACACCCCCATTACCATTCTAAGTAATGCGATTAAAAACGATATTCCAATCGTCCACTTTGCTCCCTCAATTACTAAATGTAAAAGGTCATATCCATTCCGGTCTGTCCCAAGTAAAAATTGAAATGAAGGTGAAAACGGTGGCACTTCTGGATTTTCATCCGCATCATATTGCAATGTAACTTGTCTAATGTGTCCATCATTCCATAACGTATTTCCGATGCTCAAAAGAACTAATATGAGAAAAAATCCAACGCTTATCCAAAACCTTTTATCACGTTTTATATACGTCCACATATTATAATCTCTCCTTCATCGCAGCCGGAACAAGATAATGAAACGATTTAAATAAAATAAAAGTTGGAATGTAGATAAGTAGCACACTAACAATGAACAACTCAACCTTCATATCCGGATATGATTTCACAAACATAAAAATACCTCTCGTATTAAAAATCCATTCTATAATATATAAATTTGATAACATAAAAAAGATATTCGTTTTCGCAAAGAAAAGTGTACTAAGCAACACATTTCGTAAAATATGACGATTTAAAATATGAAAACGCCCCAAACCTTTCGCCTTAGCAAATAATACATAATCTTTTTCTAATTCATTTTCAAAACGAAGCACTAACAGTTTTACAAACATAATCGTAGTCGGGATGCTCAAACAAAGTATCGGCAATCCTCTAATTGACTCGCCTCCAATTGCCGCAATTTTAAAAGGTAAAAAACCTGTTTGTTTAAAAAACCATATAACTAAAATTTGTGATACTAAAATAAGAAGAATGTCTGGAATGGATTCTAGAAAGATGAGAAATGATTTAATGCGATGTTGTATACGCGGCGAACTACTCATAATCATATAGACAATACAAAATGCTACAAATAATGAAATGAAAAATGCAGCCAAAAAAATAACGATTGTTTCTTTATAATGGACAAACAACTGTGGAAATACAAATTTACCACTTGCATATTGCATATTGGAGATATCCATTAATTTCGCAAATACTTCTTTTAGACTTTTTATGTATTCTGATACATTTAGCTCAAACCCATAAAATAATTTCGGCAGTGCACCTAAAATAATAATACCCAAAATCGAAATAAGAAATTGAATCGTCACTTCCATTCCATTCAAAAATACCTTTTTGACCATTTTCGCCCTTCTCTCTATATAATTTACCCTTTAATTTTATTCTTAATTTTCTGAATTGTAAATATTTAATATATAAAAAATCGCTAGGTTATGACCCTAACGATTCTTTGTGTAACTGTTTTTCTCTTTTCGCAAATGGCATATATAAAATAAAACATCCAATAAGCGCTGCGAGTTCTAATGAAATAATATAGTAAGGATGTGGTCCTAACATATCAAGTAATGAAGCTGTTTCTGGCTTATGAGCTAAAAACATATAATTACCACCTGTTTTGTAATTTACAAACGAAACAATTGGAATCAATATGTTTAAAAATATCATTGTGCGTTTAATAGATTGTACTGTCGGACGATATCCTTCCACCCAAGTCATAAAGAGTGGCGCCCAAATGAGCAATATATGCGCGATAAAATATTCAATGAAACGAAAATGCGGAAAAACATACTGCAAGTTCGGTGTTAAAATGGCTTGTGATGCACCAATAATTCCTGTAAAAAATACAATCTCATATATACGGTAACTTTTCGTTATGATCATAATTGACGCTAACAACAAACTAATCGTACATAACTCAAACGGTAATGAAGTGGCTAGCTCAAAAATCCCTGCTTTCCACTCCCACATATGCAGTCCAATTTCACTCCCTATAAATAAAAATGCAATCGCATATCGAACCGTTATATTCCACTCATTTTGACGTAATACATCTTGGTATTGATATAAAAAAACGATTCCCACCAACAGAATAAATAATATAATGGCATGTTGCCTTGAGTAGGGAATAAACGGTTTTAATGGATGCGCACTAAAATAAGCTTCCATCTTCCTTCCTCCTCTCCTTCATACAATATTATTGTAAGAAAGAAACAACGAGTCAATTCATTTGCTTACACTGGGACAAGCTCTACCTTACATTTACATATTCATACCTTACAAAACTGTAAGGTTATTGTAAGCTAAAACGATTTGTCAGATTCTTCACCTCTTCTATACTTAATGTAGATACTAAAACGAACGAAAAGGTGATAAATAGATGAAAAAGAAAAATAAAGTGTTAATTACTAGTGTAGTAGCAATCGGAATTGCAGCTGGATCATACTTTGCATTTGCTGGGGGCGGTTCAGATGTAGCAATGGCATATAGCGGATATAAAGTAACCGAAAAACAAATCCAAAACGCGCAAAAATTTGGCGGTGAAGTCATTCCAAACGGAATTGAAACAATTTCATTCGATCCAACAAAAGGAACATATGAATTAGCTGTTAAAAAAGGCGATGAAGTGAAAAAGGGTCAGCTTCTATTTAAATACAATGATCCGACTGCGAAACAAGGTGTAACAGAAGCAGAAATGCAAAAGAAAATCGCACAAAAAGAAGTAACGTTGCTCCAAAAACAAATTGATGCAGCGAAACAAAAATTACAAAAAGATAAAAATGCAGGCCTTCCTGCTGAAGCATTAAAAGCATCAGAAGCCGAAGTTGGGCAAGTAGAATCACAAATTGAAATGAAAAAGTTTGAAGTTGAAAAAGCTGATGAAATGATTAAAGCAGCAAAAGAGAAAGTAAACAATCTTTCTGTAACGAGCCCTGCTGATGGCGTAATTGATGATATCGTAAAAATCGCTGATGAAAAAACAGGTATGAGCGGTATTACACTTCGTCATGCTGGTCCATTTAAAGTAAAAGGTCAACTTTCTGAATATGAGCTTGCTAGTATGAAAGTTGGGCAAGAAGTAACTGTTTCTTCAAAAACTGTCGCTGGAAAGACTTGGACAGGAAAAGTAACAGAAATCGGTTCTACACCATTAAAGAGTATGGACGAAAACAAAACAGTTTCTAACTATCAATTCACTGTCACATTAGATAATAGTGAAGAATTACAAAATGGCTTCCATGTATATGTAATGAGTAAATCTGGCGAAGCAACTGGTACAATTGTTCCAAAAAGCAGCATCGTGAAAAAAGGTGACAAAAATGTTGTCTTCGTTGTAAAAGACGGTAAAGCGAAAGAACAAGCAGTTACTGTTGAATTCGAAACAGATAGCGAAGCAAAAGTTTCTGGAGTGAAAAAAGGAGAGGAAATTATCTCTAAACCGGAAAAAGACTTAAAAGATGGTATGGAGGTTGTCGCCCAGTGATTAACTTAAAAGGCATCACGAAATCCTTCCAAAACGGTGCAGAATCCGTTCAAATATTACACGGTATTGACGTAACATTGAACCAAGGAGAATTCACCTCTATTATGGGACCATCTGGTTCTGGTAAATCAACATTAATGAACATTATCGGTTGTTTAGATAAACCGACGACAGGTACGTACGAACTAGCTGGGCAAAACATTTCAAACATGTCTGAAACAGAACTTGCACGCGTTCGTAATAAGGAGATCGGATTCGTATTCCAAAACTTCATGTTATTACCGAGACTTACAGCGCTTCAAAATGTAGAACTACCTCTTATTTACGCTGGAGTCGATAAAAAAGAAAGACGTGAGCGCTCATTAGCTGCTTTAACAAAAGTAGGTTTAGCTGATCGTGCTACTCACTTACCGAACGAATTATCAGGTGGACAAAAACAGCGTGTCGCTGTTGCACGTGCAATCGTAAATAATCCAAAGTTCATTTTAGCCGATGAACCAACGGGGGCACTTGATACGAAAACAAGTACACAAATTATGGACCTCTTTTACGAATTAAATAAACAAGGCTCAACAATCATTATGATTACCCATGATCGTGAAATCGGGGAAGCTGCAGCACGTCAAATTGTAATTCGTGACGGAAATATCGTCCAAGATTGGAGAGGTTAATTTTGAACACGAGTGAAAATATACGCATGGCCCTTTCCTCTATCTTTGCTCATAAAATGCGTTCTATCTTAACGATGCTAGGAATTATTATTGGGGTTAGTGCCATCATTACCATTATCTCGATTGGGGATGGAACAAATGCAAAGTTCCGCGAACAAATCGGGAACGAAAAAAAAGATCAGTTTTCTGTAAATTATAAGACGGAAGATTACTCAGATATGGACGGAAAAATTTCCTCAAGCATGTATGAAAGTATATCAAAAATTTCTGGTGTACAAGAAGTTTATCCAGATGTAAAAGGAAAAGAAAAAGTATATGCAGGAAAAAAAGAATTAGATTTAGATATTACCGGTGCAAAAGGTGATTATTTTGAAGATACATCTAAATTCAAACTTGAGCACGGTAGATTTTTAACAGCAGCTGATTTAGACAGACCTGAACATACAATTGTATTAAATACAGATGCTTTTGATAAATTATATTCTTCATGGGAACCAAACTTATATATAGATATAAAAGGTACACCATACAAAGTAGTTGGCGTATATTCAGTAAAAGCAATGATGGGCGGCATGACATTTAAAGAAGGTGTCATTTCAGCAGAAAATTGGCCCGTACTATTCGGAAAAAACAACTACGATTCTGTAACAGTAAAAATTGCTCCTGGTCAAGACAAGGAAACTGTTCAAGAAGCAGTTGTAAAATCATTAAATGAAGCAAAAAAACCAGAGCATTCAGGTAAATTTGAAGTACCAGATCCACAAGAATTCTTAAAAGAAATTGATAGCTTCACAGGTATACTAAAAAGCGTATTCGGTGGTATTGCTGCTATTTCCTTACTTGTAGGTGGTATTGGTGTAATGAACATTATGCTAGTATCTGTAACGGAGCGGACACGCGAAATCGGTATCCGTAAAGCATTAGGTGCAACACGTGGTAAAGTATTAATGCAATTCTTAATCGAAGCTTGCATTTTAACAGCATTAGGTGGTTTTGTCGGATTTATGCTTGGGATCTTCTTCGCATGGATTGTCGCAATGTTTGCAGGATGGCCACTTGTCGTTTCACTAAAACTAGGACTTATCTCTGTTGCCCTATCCATGTTAATCGGTATACTATTCGGTCTACTACCAGCTAACAAAGCTGCAAAACTGGACCCAATTGAATGTTTACGATATGAATAAATAAAAAACGTAGGAGTTTACACTCCTACGTTTTTTATTTATCCCGCTTTAATGGGCAGTAAGACCCCCACCTCAAAATTCAGTGAAAGCAAAGAAGTTAGGTGGGGGTCGGGCTGCCCATTAAAGTCCGATTGGTGAGGGCTAATAATCAGTGGGGGATGAAGAAAACCCCCACTGATTAAAGTTTCACTTTATCTATTAAATCGTGTTTCTTCTATTATATATGTTTCATGTTATAAACACCTTTAATTATTTTAACCTACTAAAGCTATTATAGAATCCTATTATTGCAAAAATAATATGTGACAGGCAAAAATCAAGGCGTAATTTTTTCCATACCTCGACTTATTTTGTAACAATTATGGCCATTTTTCATTAAATTTCCCCTCATTTATATTCCTCTACAGCCAAAATAGTTATTTTTACATAACTAATCACCTGTTTCAACAGCAAAATACACCATTTTTGTAATACTCAAGAAACAATAGTGTAACATCACAGAAATATTATTAACCTATTAGAAATTGAAATACTCCCCTTTTTATGCATATTATGCTCAAACCTCCCCTAAAAACTATAAGAAAGCGCTTTTAGGATATTGCTGGAATTATTACAGAATATTAATGAGCCGTTACGAAAGCTTTGTAATTCTATGTTTTTCGCAAATAAGAAAATAATGGTTGCTATAATGAGGTCAACGAAAACAAATGCAATGGAGGCTATTATGAAAAAATTTATGGGTATAGCAACAGCAGCGGTTTTTGGTCTTGGGATTTTCACAACATCTGCTAAAGCAGAAACAATCGTAACGACTGATGTACTAAATGTACGAGAAAACCCAACTACTGAATCAAAAGTTGTAGGAAAATTATTAGATGGATATAAAGTTAACGTTTTACATACAGAAAACGGATGGTCAAAAGTGAAATTAAACAGCGGTAAAGAAGCTTTCATTAGCGCTGACTACACAAAAGACACTTACTACGTAACAGCTAACGTATTAAACGTACGTGCTGGTGCAAACACAGACTCAGAGATTCTTGGTAAATTGAAACAAGATGACGTAATTGAAACAACACACCAAGTTGAAAATGGTTGGATCCAATTTGAATATAACGGAAAAACAGCTTATGTTCACGTTCCTTACTTAACAGGTAAAGCTCCAGTTAAAGTTCAACCAGTAGTTAAAGCTGAAAAAACAACTACAGTTCAAGATACAGCTAAAGTTCGTGAAGCAGTTAAAGCAGGCGAGGTAGCTGAAACGCAAGCAAAAGCTAAGGCTCAGGAAGCAACTAAAGCTCGTGAAGCGGCTGAAGCTCAAGCAGCGGCTAAAGCTCGTGAAGCAGCTAAGGCTCAAGAGGCAGCTAAAGCTCAGGCAGAAGCTAAAGCTCAAGAAGAAGCTGAAGCTCAAGCAGCAATTAAAGCTCAGGAAGCGGCTAAAGCTCGTGAAGCAGCTAAAGCTCAGGCAGAAGCTGAAGCTCAAGCTGCAGTTAAAGCTCAAGAGGCAGCTAAAGCTCGTGAAGCGGCTAAAGCTCAAGAGGCAGCTGAAGCTCGTGAAGCGGCTAAGGCTCAAGAAGCAGCTGAAGCTCGTGAAGCGGCTAAGGCTCAAGAAGCAGCTAAAGCTCGTGAAGCGGCTAAAGCTCAAAAACCAGCTACACAACAACCTGTTGCAAAAGAAACTGAAACAAGTGCACCAGCATCTTCTCGTGAGTTACGTGTTGTAGCAACAGCTTACACAGCAGATCCACTTGAAAATGGTTATAAAGCAGGCGACCAAGTAAAATCAGCTTTAGGTCATAACTTAACAGCTAATCCAAACATGAAACTTATTGCAGTTGATCCAAGTGTCATTCCATTAGGTTCAAAAGTATGGGTTGAAGGTTACGGAGTAGCAATCGCTGGTGATACTGGTGGAGCTATTAAAGGAAATAAAATCGACGTTTTAATGCCAGATAAAGGTTCATCAAGTAGCTGGGGACGTAAAACAGTTACAGTTAGAGTATTAAACTAGTTCGTATAAAAAAGTCAGTCTCATTGTTGAGGCTGACTTTTTTATGATTCTCATATTTTTCTTCTTCACTCCCGTCCAATTCTATTTCAACAGAAAAAAGAGGATGCCACAGCATCCTCTCCTTCTCTTCCTTATTCCACACAAGTAAACTGCGTCCAAGCTCCTACATAATCTAGTAAGAATAACTCTTCTTCTGCAATTGTACCGACAATATTTTTTCGTTCATCTATCGGCATTTCTTTTAGAATGATTTGTAATTCGCCTTTATACTTACCAAATGAGTTGTTACCAATTACAACTTGGCCTCTTTCCTGTCGTACACTTTCGCGCACCGGGAAGTCATAGTCTTTGTATTTTTTACGTACTTCTGTAGAACGTACCATATACTCTGTTATGTCGCCGCGTCTTACATGTAATTCTTGTAGCGTGGCTCTCTTCTCTACTTCAGTCGCCTCGTCTACAAAGTGTACTTTTAGCTGTAACATGTAACGATTTAAGTTTCCTAGTTTCTCTAACTCTTCTTCACTTGCATAAGCATTTCCGATAATAACGTCATCAATAAGCCCTGTCGCCCATAAATGTTTCGCTTGTACTTCAATCGGTAAGTTACGATGCTCTTCTAATGTACATAATCCGTCGTTAATATCCCATGGACCGATGTTAGCTGCATGTGACGTAATAAACGCTGCCGTGCGAATACCATGTTTTTTAAAGCGTTCACTACAGCGAATGAAATATTCGTATGGAAGTCCAGTAAATTTTTGCGGATAGAAGTTATGACAACCAATTAAAGCTGACTTATTTGCCTGATGCGAAAGAATATTTTCTAAGTACGCAATATCGTTACTTACGTTTAGCTCAATTTTTAAGCCGTACGGGTTATTCGTCATTTTCGCTTCAGTTAATCCATCAAACCCTAAATCTAATCGAATACCGTCTGCACCTAACTCTGCGAAAAATGATAGATCACTATAACTAATACCAAGCTGATCAAAGACAGCTGGAGCTACATCTAAAATAACTTCCATATTGTTATCTTTTGCATGATGAATAATTTCTTTAAATTCAGCTACAATCTCTTCTTTCGGACGATTCACAGATAATAGGCATGTGAATATTCTTGAAAAACCGTGGCGTGCCGCTGCCGAAATGTATGCCATATCTTTTTCTTTCGTTGAATGCTCTGGATAAAGTGAAATTCCTAATTTACGCTCCATGCTTTTGCATCTCCTTCACACGTTGTATTAATGCCATGCTCGTAAATCTATATTTTGCAGATAAACATGTTGCACATAAAATCGTTGGTACAATAATTACGTACGGTGATTGTAAGGTTAGCATTACATAGGCACCCATTGAACTACCGATAAATATAATTGATACTAATAGTAAAACTAATAACGATTTACTTTGTACCCATTTTGAATAATGTGCAATACACTGCCCCGCTACAAATGTAATTAAGATGATAATTGCTCCGAGCATTTTTCTTTCTCCTCTCCTGCTAATTGTTGTTTCTCATACATTTTGAAGAACGGATAGTAAATAACGAATGAGATAACAAAGTTAACAAGTACAAGTACACCAGCCATAATTGTCCAGTCCGTACTAATAACCGCTGCAATTGGCGCTAACATCGTAAATGGCAATTTCGCCATCATCATCGGAATCATACCTGAAACAACTGCGAAATATGATACTGTCGTTGTCACTAACGGTGTAATAACGAACGGAATAATTAAGATTGGGTTCATTACAATTGGTGCCCCGAAAATAATTGGTTCATTAATATTGAATAAACCTGGCACGAATGATAATCTACCTAACTCTTTTAGGAACTTAGATTTAGAGAACATAAACATAATAACTAAAGCTAACGTTGATCCTGATCCACCGATCCATACGAACCATTGAATAAATTGCTCTGTAAATAGGTTTGGTAATTGATGTGCATTTCCTGTAGCTGTGAATACTTCCATATTTTCAAGAATTGCTGAATCCCACATTGGACGAATGATCGGTCCTAAAATCGCAGGGCCATGTATACCGAATGACCAGAAGAATACGATTAAGAATACTGTTAATAAACCGCCGAATAAATTATTTCCTACTAATACTGATTTCAGTGGTGCGATTAAGTATGTGATTGTTGTATTTACATCAAATTTCAAACCGTAACGAATGCCCCAGAATAAAAGAATAACTGCTAACGTTGGAATTAATGCTGCAAACGAATTTGAAACTGCTGGTGGTACACTATCTGGTAATTTAATCGAGATATTATGCTTAATCATAAAGTGATAAATTTCTACTGCAATTAAAGCTGTAACAATTGCGCCGAATAAAGACGTTGCACTTAATGTTCCTACTGAAATATATCTCCCTGCATCAATAACACCTGGTACAGCTTTCGTAATTTGAATTGGTTCAACTGATGCTAGTAAAAAGGCGAGTACAGATAATAACCCTGCACTTAACTGATTGAGCTGATAAAAGTTCGCGAGCGAAGCCCCTACACCAAACGCTGCGTATAATGCCATTAGTCCTACTGTAAATCGGAATGGAATATCTAAAATATGACGAAACGGTGCAATCCATTCCATATATGCATCAATTGGTAAATTTAAAAAGATAACGAAAAATGATCCGACAATCGTTAACGGTAATGTAGAAATAACACCGTTTCGAATTGCTAATAAATGTCGTTGTCCTGCGATTTTTTGCGTTGTTGGCATAATCTTTTGTTCCATAAAACTCATAAAACCATTCATCAAAACCCCTCCTCTTTCTCTCTACTATAAAAGAATGAAATAAACTTTATAACATTATAATG
Source organism: Bacillus sp. BD59S (assembly GCF_007363175.1). Lineage (NCBI taxonomy): Bacteria > Bacillati > Bacillota > Bacilli > Caryophanales > Bacillaceae > Bacillus > Bacillus sp. BD59S. Next base: position 730,933 of record NZ_CP034686.1, on the reverse strand, counting down.
TTTATATTTAAAAAATATAATTATGCTAAAACTAATTGTTCTGCTTGCTTAAGCACCTTCAAACCATCACACATGCCATAATCTCGTTGGTCTATAATCGCAACTGGTATATTGTATGAATTTGCAAGAAACTCTACAGCTGGAAATAAATATTTCACTTGTGGACCAATTAAAACGACATCAGCTTCCTTAATTTCAAGTTTCACTAGTTCTGAATCAACCGCCTTAATTTTATAATTCTTCCCCTGCTTCTTTGCCTCTTCTTGCATTTTTCTTACGACCATACTCGTTGACATACCTGCTGCACAACATAATAAAATATACATCTTATACTGTCACTTTCTCTTCTATTCGTTTATGAAGAGTGATAAATTCTTCAGCAAGTTCTTTCACTGTAATTGCATTCATTAAATGATCTTGTGCATGCACTAACAGTAAACTGATTTCTGTATGATTTCCTCTTGCTTCTTCTTGAATTAAGTCCGTTTGAATACGATGAGCTGCTGAAATTTCTTCACTAGCAAGTGTCATCTTTTCACTCGCACTCTCAAAATCTCTTTGTCTTGCAAAAGCGATTGCTTCAAGTGCCGCACTTCTCGCATTGCCACCATGTAAAATTAACGCAAATGGAGTTTGCATATCAGCCATTTTAAATTCCCCCAAGCTATATGTTTTCTATATTTTTATCTTATTATGAAAACGCATACAATTAAACATAAAAAACTTCCGTTATGTAACGGAAGTTTTTATATACTTTTTCAAAATGATAATAAAATCTCTTGAAAATCTTCAATTACCTCGGTCTGAGTAAGTTTCTCTATCGTAGTTTGACTAGACATAATATCATATAAAAAATCATACAGCCTTTGCAAATCTTCATTATTATTGCGCTTTACACTAAATAAAATAATTACTTGTACTTTTTTACCTCCCCAATCAACAGCCTTTTCAAGTGTGCAAAACATCAAAAAAGTTTCCTCACTTAATAACTGCATCGGATGCGGGATTGCAACTGAATTCCCAACCGCTGTCGGAGACGTATTTTCTCTTTCCATAACAGAAGCATAAAAGTTTTCTGGTACATAGTTTTTCTCAGCAGCTTTCTCACATAAAAATCGTATAACCTCTTCCTTCGTAGAAGCACTGTGATTTAAAAAGATTAAATCTTCCTTCATATATTGCTGTACACTAGTATTCACATGCGTAAATAACTGCTGACCAATTGAATTAATCTCTTTATCATCAAATATTGAGTTTACTTTTATAACAGGCACAGGTAAACCACTTGGTATATGAATCGTACTAATAATACAATCTATTTTATCTTTATAAAGGTCTTCTACTTTCAATTGATAATAACCGGTAATTCCCACAATCTCTAATTTATCTCGGAACTGTGATAGAATTTTATATTTCAATAGTTGGGCACTTCCTTGACCAGTGGCACAAACTAATAAACATCTTTTCTTTTGATTCTGTTCCTGTAAACGACTCATCGCTCCGCCGAAGTGAATCGCAATATAACCAATTTCACTTTCCGGAATCGATTCTCCCGTGTATTCACCAATTATATCTCCAACGAGAACCGCAATTTCAAAAGCATACGGATAATTCTTTTTCACTTCTGCCAAAAGAGGATTTCTCGTATTTAACTTATACTTCAAACGATTTAATAACGTTTTTAAATGAACACCAAACCCGAATAATAATTCTTCATCATAATAAAAAATAAGATTCCGTTCTTCCGCTACTTTAAAAAGAATATGTTGCATGAATGCATATAGATCTTTTCCTAATAGTTCTTCCACATTTTCATAACGATCTTTCGCTGTAACAGCAGTACTTAATAAATGCATCGTCACATATAAAACTTCTTCTTCTGGAAATGAAAGATGCAACTCTTTCTCTAACTCCCCTAAAATCTCTTTCGCAATTGTATATTCTTTCTTTATTATAAGTTCAGCTTGCTCTGCATGTAGTCCTTTCATATAATGTTGATCTTCACAACGCTTTAATGCAATTGCAATATGAATGACTAAATTATCAATTTCTATATCTGATAAATATATCGTTCCTCCTTCGATATACTTTAATATAACCGAACGGATAAGCGGTATATGAGGTAACGATAAGTATGTATCATTCTGCTCAAATTGCTCATGAAACGGAGTATGGTCATAACGCGGTAAACCATATTGTGATAAACAAGAACGAATATGAAACTCCTCTCCGACAATACGTATACCATAATACGGTCTCTTTTCAATTTGTAATTTATAGCGACCACATATATCTGTAACATCTTTCATAATTAAATTTACAGTCGATTTACTTACATAAATCTCCTCTGCTAACTGTGAAAGCTTCACATACCCATCTGTCGTTAAAATACGTTGCAGAATGTACGCTGCCCTTTCTTCATAAGAAGTCGGGATTTTTTCTGTCTGTTTTTGAAATAGACTCACGCAAAACTCTTCAAACTTCTTCGCTTGTATAATTTCTAGTTCGTATCCAGTCCCTCTTTGTGATTCAATTTTCGCTCCGTTTTCTTCCAATATATCATTTAATAATTTTATATCTTTTTGAATCGTCTTCGTTGATACATGTAAACGGCTCGCTAAAAAAGCTCGATTTAACATCGATTTCTCTTCTAAAAACTCCTCTAAAATAGAAACTAATCGCCGATGCACCTTTGTCATAGCTCTTCCTCTCGCAATTTATATATAAAAAGGAAAAAGCTGCTGAGATCAGTAGTTTTTTCCTTTTTTAAATTTATCTATTTCTTTAATGTAAATCCGAATTTATCCCATGCTTGTAAATAGTCTAGTAAGAAAATCTCTTCTTCTACAATTCGACCAACTACATTTGTTTTTCCTGTATTCACCATATCTTTTAATGCAATTTGCAATTCACCTTTATATTGGCCATATTGCTCATTATCAATTAAAAGATCGCCGCGCTTAATTTCACGTGTATGATGAGGTTTAAACTCTTCTTTTTTATATTTCACACGGCTTTGTGTCGAGCGAATCATATATTCAGATACATCCCCGCGATAAAAATGAGGTTCGTCTAATACAATAATTCTTTCTAGTTCTGTCGCTGTATCATATAACTCTATATCAAATGTTTGTTTCTCTTTATTTAATGCACCTAGTGCTTGTAATTCTTCTTCTGATGCATAAGCGTTCGCAATAATAACATCATCAATTAATTCTGTCGCAAATAAATGCTTCGCCTGTGTTGTCATTGGTAGTTCACGATGCTGTTCTAACGTACATAATCCTTCTGTTACGGGCCAAGGTCCATATGTTGCATCAAATGATGAAATAAAAGCAGCCGTTCTCATACCGTAATCTTTAAATTGTTTCGAGCATGTAATGAAATGAGCGTATGATAATCCAGAATAACGATGCGGATAAAAATTATGGCAACCAATTAAATTTTCACGATTTGGTCTATGGCTCATAATATTATCTACATACTTCGTACCGTTACTCATATTAATCTCAATTTTTAAGCCATACGGATTGTAAGTCATAATTGATTCTTCTAATCCTGAGAAACCAACATCTAAACGAATACCGTACGCACCTAGTTCATGGAAGAATGATAAATCATTATACGAAATACCTAGTTGTTCAAAAACAGCTGGACTAATATCAACTAATACTTGGAACCCTAATGCATTTGCATGAGAGATCGTTTCTTTAAACTCTTCTATAATTTTCTCTTTTTCTCCATCTACAGACAATAAGCATGTGAATACACGTGTAAATCCGTATTTACTTGCTAATGTTAAATATTCCTTATCTTTCTCTACTGTTGAATGTTCTGGATAAATAGAAATACCTAATCGTCTCATATGTACACGCCTCTTTCTTCATTGTTTTGTAAACCTTTTCAAATATATGTAGTGAAAAAGTATATATCCCCTTCTCATTCACTACTTTTTGAATCCGCTTTCTTTAAAGAAAAAATAATTTCTATCATTCATAACAACTACAAGTCTATACATCTATACTTTACAACTTTTTTTCATAGTTGTGTAGCTTTTACACAAATTTGTCAGTTTTTTACCTCGAAAATTGTTGTACGTTTTCAAGGCACCTTCCTTGACTGTTACATTGGCCAATACATATACTCGAAAGAAAAGAGAAATTTTTTATATAGGGGATGAATACATGGGAGAAGCAATACTCGTAAAACGAGAACCGTTATGGACAAAAGAATTTGTCGCGCTAATTCTAGCAAACTTATGTATGTTTTTAGGGTTTCAAATGTTAATTCCTACTTTACCCGTTTATGTGAAAGAAATTGGAGGTACAAGTTCCAATATCGGATTCGTTGTCGGCATGTTTACTGTTGCGGCACTTTTTGTTAGACCGCTAACTGGAAATGCCTTGCAAAAATTCAGCAAAAAAATCATTTTAATGATTGGTACTGCTATTTGTTTACTCGCTATGGGTAGTTACCTTTTCGCTTCAACTGTTTTCCTATTGCTTGCCGTTCGAATTTTACACGGAGCTGGTTTTGGTATTACAACGACTACATATGGAACTGTCGTTTCAGATTTAATTCCGCAAGCTCGCCGTGGTGAAGGCATGGGATATTTCGGTCTTTCTGGAACGATTGCAATGGCGCTCGGTCCACTTATCGGACTTTGGCTTATGCAAACATATAACTTCACGATTCTTTTTTTATGTGCACTTTCCTGTACAATTGTTTCATTAATATTAACGAAACTACTTCAAATCAAAAAATCGCCGCAATCACCACAGCAAACATCTGGTACCTTCCTTGATGGATTTATTGAACGTAAAGCTTTACTTCCTTCATTATTAATATTATGTATTACATTAATGTACGGAGGAATCGGGAGCTTTATTACATTATTTGCTACGGAAGTCGGAATTGCTGATATAAGCCTCTTCTTCTTATTTAATGCACTTGCAATCGCCGTCACTCGGCCGTTTTCTGGAAAATTATATGATGCGAAAGGTCATACATTCGTTATTATTCCAGGAGTTATTATTACGTTTACAGGTATTATTTTATTGTCGTATACAACTACAATTCCAAGTTTAATTATTGCGGCAGCATGCTACGGAAGTGGATTTGGAGCGATTCAACCTGCTCTACAAGCATGGATGATCGACCGAGTAGCACCTCACCGCCGAGGAGTTGCAACAGCTACATTCTTCTCAGCATTTGACCTAGGAATTGGTGCTGGCGCGATTATTTTTGGATTCATTGCACATTTTACAAACTATGCAACTGTATATCGTTATTCCTCTCTACTACTTATTGCTTTCCTGTTTATTTACATCACAAGTGTAAGAAAACAAAAGCACGGAAATAAAAACAGAGAAAAAGCGGCTGGATAATTTCAGTGGCTTTTTTCGTATTTTTGATGTTATAAAACTACATGCATTTTCCTACATATTTTATTAACTTTCATCAAAAAATATACGATGAACTCGCAGACGCTTTCCTTCATATTCAACCGAAAAATAGCATTCTAAAAAGTGTGATTTCTTTACAAAATTAAGATTTATACAAGATAAAAACCAATAAAATACAGCCATTTCTTTAAGGAATTGTAAACTTTTCTTCCCTTTGTAAATTTAGTGTAAATTTTACTGATAAACCGTTTACAGTGCCTCAAGGTTCAGTTAATAATTACATCGTACATGAAATTTAAGGAGTGGAATGCGTGGAATATAATGTTCAAGATATGATCTTCCAGTTCATTGGTGGATTAGGTATTTTCTTATTCGGGATTAAATACATGGGCGATGGACTGCAACAAGCGGCTGGAGATCGTCTTCGCGATATTCTAGATCGCTTTACAACAAACCCACTGATGGGTGTACTAGCAGGTATGCTAGTTACTGTATTAATCCAATCAAGTTCAGGAACAACCGCTTTAACAGTCGGACTCGTAAGTGCTGGATTTATGACATTAAGACAAGCAATCGGTGTTATTATGGGTGCGAACATCGGTACGACAGTTACTGCATTTATTATCGGAATTAAAATCGGAGAATATGCTCTTCCAATTATGGCAGTTGGAGCTATCTTACTATTCTTCTTTAAAAATAAAAAAGTACATTCTTTAGGTCAAGTTATATTCGGTTTTGGTATGTTATTCTTCGGTTTAGAACTAATGAGCACAGGTATGAAGCCTCTTCGTTCTTTAGAGTCATTCCAGGAATTAACAGTTAGCATGAGTGATAATCCAATTTTAGGTATTGTTGTTGGTACAGTCTTCACTTTAATTGTACAAAGTTCAAGTGCAACAATCGGTATTTTACAAGAACTATTCGGTCAAGGTGCAATCGATTTACAAGCTGCCCTTCCTGTATTATTCGGTGATAATATCGGTACAACAATTACAGCAGTATTAGCAGCAATCGGTACTTCAATTGCTGCAAGACGTGCGGCATTAGTTCACGTTATCTTTAATATTGTCGGTACAATCATCTTTACGATTTTATTAATACCTTTTACAAATTTAATTCAATATTTCCAAACGTCATTAAACTTAAATCCAGAAATGACAATTGCATTTGCACATGGAACATTTAACGTAACGAACACTATTGTTCAATTCCCATTCATCGCTGTATTAGCATGGATTGTAACGAAAATTATTCGTGGTGAAGATGCTGCTATTGATTTCAAACCGCAACATTTAAATCCAATCTTCATTGAACAATCTCCAGCTATTGCTTTAACAGAAGCACAAAAAGAAATTATTCGTATGGCTGAGTTTTCATTACATGGATTAAAAGAAGCAAACCAATTTTTAAACACACAAGATAAAAAACACGCTGACATGGCTACTCAATTAGAAGGAGCTATTAACAATTTAGATAAAAAGATTACCGAGTATTTAGTTTTACTATCAGAAAAACCACTTTCACCGACAGACTCTGAGAAGCATTCAGTTCTAGCAGGTGTTGTTGGAGATATTGAACGTGTCGGTGATCATGTAGAAAACCTTGTAGAACTTGTAGATTTCCAAATTTCAAACCGTGTTTCCCTATCAGACGAGGCACTAACTGAACTAAATGAAATGCTTGAGTTAACGATTTCAACATTACAAGACGCAGTTGAAGCTTTAACAAACTTCGATACTGAACTAGCTCAAACTGTTATTGCAAAAGAACGTAAAATCGATCAAATGGAACGTGTTCTTCGTAAACGTCACGTATTACGTCTGAACGAACGTAGCTGTTCAGGTGATGCAAGTATCATCTTCGTTGATATGGTAAGTAACTTAGAGCGTATTGGCGATCACGCTGTAAATATCGCTGATGGTGTTTTAGGTGAACAAGGTAAAGTCAATTTAAAACAATCATTATAATAAAAAAGAGACGCTCACGTTGATGTGCACCCCAATTGTTAGACACAATTAACAATTGGAGGTGTATTTTTTTATGGGAAAGTTTTCTCCTAAAGAAAAGATACAGATAGTAAAACAATCATAAAAGAATTAAAGCGAAGTTAAATGGAATGAGTCCAGTACAATACCGGACTCAAATCCAATCAGTCGCTTAACTTCTTTGTCTAACTTTTTGGGGTCAGTTCACGTGAGCGTCTCTTTTTTCATTTCATATTTACAACCGTTCTTCCTTTTAACTTTCCTTGCAATATAAGTGTAAACTTCTCATCTAATTCTTCTAATGCACATTCTTCTGTATAAGATCGCAACTCTTTATTTCCCCATTCATTGGCTAGGAGCGTCCACACATCTCTTCTCACATCCACTGGGCATTGCACTGAATCTATCCCTAACAGGCTGATACCTCGTAAAATAAACGGATATACCGTTGTTTGTAATTGCTGGCCTGCCACATTACCGCATGTCGTTACGCACCCGCCATACTTTACCGTTTTTAAAGCGGTTTCTAACATATGTCCACCTACAGTATCGATAACCCCGGCGTATATTCCTTTTAACATTGGTCTTCCTGATTCATCATTCAATTCCGCGCGATGCATCACTTTTTTCGCTCCTAGACGTAGTAGCATCTGTTCCTCTTCCATTTTTCCTGTCGCTCCTACTACGCTAAACCCTAACTTACTTAAAATACTAACAGCTACACTTCCTACACCGCCTGTAGCACCCGTTACTAAAACATCGCCCATACTAGGCGTTACTCCTGCTCTAATAAGCTTATATACTGATAAAGCGGCTGTAAAACCTGCCGTCCCGTACATCATACTTTCCTTTAATGACAGTCCTTCTGGTAAAGGCACGACCCAAGATGATGGCACGCGAATATATTCTCCGAAACCACCAGAGGTATTCATACCTAAGTCATATCCCGTTACAATAACTTGATCTCCTGCCTTAAAAGAGTTATCTTCACTACTCACAACTTCTCCTGCGGCATCGATTCCTGGCGTATGAGGATATGTTCTCGTCACACCTTTATTTCCAGTAGCCGAAAGGGCATCTTTATAATTTAAGGAAGAATAATGAACCCTTATTAGCACATCTCCTTCTGGTAAACTACTTACTTCTCTTTCAACAACTTTTCTTTCAAACTGATGATTTTCCGCTTCGTTCACAACGATTGCTCGGAATGATGTATGATTCATTATGCCCTCTCCTTTATCCGTAAATTTCTTCTTTATTATATAGAAGAAATAATTAAACCTACTCATTTCTTCATGGCTATATTTCAACAAATCTTACTTCTCTATTACTTTCTCACAATACATATTTTCATTTCCACTAAAACAACTTATACTTATTCTACATCTCAAAAATAAAATATAAAAAATCTGACTTTTTATAAATAAATTGAATTTTTACGAAATGTAAATGTTTTGTAATGTTTTTTTTCGTCAAATTTCATTATAATAAGTGGATATGAGTGTCGTATTTCAATCCAAATGAAGGAGTACAGGAAATGGAGCAAAACCCATCTTTGCAAGAAAATACACGCAGTAAACCGAAAAAAAGTAAGAAAAAAACAAAAATTATTATAAGCGTTATTCTATTCTTTTTAATAGTAGGTGGCGGTTATACTTGGTTTTTAGTAAATAAAGCATCTTCTGCTGTTCGAAATGCCGCACACGATTTAGCACGCGGTGATAAATCTGATTTACGTGATAAAGTTGTAAAACCTATTACAAACAATGTCTCTGTCTTAATCATGGGCGTTGATGAAAGCGATGTCCGTGGGAAAGAATATGGTGAAGCTATAAGAACGGATGCACTATTACTTGCAACGTTTAATAAAGATAGCAAAACTGTAAAACTATTAAGTATTCCACGAGATACATATACGTATATTCCAGTGGAAAAGAAAAAAGATAAAATTACACACGCTCATGCATACGGTTCTACTAAAAACGGAAAAGATGGTGGACCACAAGCAAGTATTGATGCAGTTGAAAAATTACTAAATGTTCCTGTTGATTACTTTGTAAAGTTTAACTTCAAATCATTTATGAAAATTGTCGACGATTTAGGCGGCATTGAAGTTGACGTACCAGTTGAATTTACGGAACAAGATAGTAATGATAATGCTGATGCAATTCACCTGAAGAAAGGTGTTCAAAAGCTAAATAGTGAAGAAGCTCTTGCTCTTGCTAGAACACGCCACATCGATAGTGATGCAATGCGTGGGCAACGTCAACAGCTCGTTATTGAAGCAATTTTAAAGAAACTAACAAGCGTTGGATCTGTAACAAAAGTTGGTAACATCATTGATGATATTAACGGACAATTCGTTACAAACTTAACATTCGATGATATGCTTTCATTCTATAAGTACGGATCGGATTCAGAAATAGAAAAATTACAAATTCAAGGCGAAGACTGCTACATGGCAAAAGGTGATGATACTTGTAGCCAATCTGCTGGTGGCGGCCGAACGTATTACTACAATCCAGATAAAAAAGAATTAGCAAAAGTTACAAACGATCTTCGTACTCATCTTGGATTACCTGCATATACAAAAACAGACTCTGATTCGAAAAAAACAAGTACAGAGAAAACAAAAGAATCTAAGTCTGAAAATACAAGTGAACGCGAATCAAGTAACAATGCATCAAAAAATAGCAATGAAGACAAAGAAACATCGTCTAACGACAATGAATAAAAAAGAAGCAGTTCTCTATGGAGGTAGAGTACTGCTTCTTTTTATTGCTTCACAATTAAAAATCAGAACTTTCTAACTATCTTTTTTAATATTTTTAAATTATAATAAATAGTAGCAATCTATTCCAATTATCAGGGGGCTCATACATATGAAAGCTGCAGTAAAACATAACATCTCAGATTTTAAGGACTACTTAAAGTCAAACGATATATACATGGAAGAAAATATAGATGAAAATGATGGTTCTGTTCATTTTTCAGTAGGGTTAGAGACAGAAGCTGGCGCAAAAATTCAACTTATCGCTGCTTTCCAAAACGAACATCCTACTGTAGATATATACTGCTTCAATGTTGCTCACGTACCTGATGCAACAGCAACAAATGATATTTTGCATGTTATTAATGAATTAAACACATCTTATCGATTTGCAAAATTTACATTAAACAAGCAAAATGCAATTGATATTTCAACATCTCTTGCATTCTCAGAACCAAATTTCAATCCAGCACTTGTCTTTGAACATACGAGAATGCTATATAAATTAGCAAATGACGAATATAAAAACTTAATGAAAGTTATTTGGGCATAATCAACCTGCCTTCTAATAGCAGGATAAATAAAAGGATGGGCTGCAAGCAGCGCCATCCTTTTATTTCGATAACATATCGATCCACATCTTAACAGCAGTACCTACAATCAAAATCGATAACATATATTGCAGTGCTTTTTGATTGATCCTCTTCCCAACTCGCGCTCCAAGCGGCGCAGCAAAGATGCTTGCAATCGCAATAATAAGAGCTGGAACTACAACTACTTGCCCAGTTATCACTTTTCCAGTCGTAATCCCTACTGAGGAAATGAACGTAATAGCGATAGAGGTCGCTATTGTTGTACGTATCGGTAACTTTAAAATAACTAACATAATCGGAACTAAAAGGAACGAACCTCCAGCACCTATAATGCCTGATGTGCCTCCTACAATAAATGCTAACAAACTTGCTAACCATTTATTATATTTCACTTCATCACCATTATTTCGTTTCGGTACGAACATCATCATAGCAGCAATTGTGGCTAACGCTGCATAAACAACATTAACCGTATGTTCCTCTAATACGTTAGCACCAAAACTACCTATGAAACTTCCTATTAATATACTAGCTCCCATATACACAACTAGTGTTTTATCCATATCATTACTTTTCCGATAGGCCCATGCCCCTGCAAAAGTTGCAAAGAATACTTGCACCGCTGTAATACCACTTACTTCATGTGCAGTATAGCCAGTAAATCCTAGCAATACCGGAATGTATAAGATCATCGGATAATTAATAATCGCACCGCCAATTCCAACCATTCCTGATATAAACGATCCTATAAACCCAATTATAAAAAGTAATACGACTAAACTCACCTTATATCCCCCGCCTTCTAAAAAGAAGGTGATTTAAATGAATAAGTTCACATTCCCGTCCGAAGCATCTGCTAAATAAGCTCCTACTCCTGCAAACTCTACCCCTTCCATAATCTCTTCCTCTTTTAACCCTAATAAATCTACTGTCATTTGACAAGCTACAAGTTTAATCCCCTGTTCTTTCGCCAAATCAATTAAATCTGGTAAAGGCATCGCATTATGTTTTTTCATAATACCTTTAATCATCTTTGGTCCCATACCAGCAAAATTCATTTTTGATAATCCCATCTTATCAGCACCGCGGGGCATCATTTTTCCAAATACTTTTTCTATGAAAGTTTTCTTTATCTTCACAGGTTCATCTTTCCTTAAAGCATTTAATCCCCAGAAAGTATGAAAAATAGTCACCTCTTGATCATACGCCGCTGCACCATTTGCAATAATATAAGCAGCCATCGCTTTATCGTAATCTCCGCTAAATAAAACGATTGTTGTTTTCTTCTGTTGTTCCATGTTGTTCTCCCTCCAATTACCTATAGGGGTATATTATTATTTGTAAAAAGGCTCAAATCATTTATCTCTGTACTATACGACTTTACCTTCCCACGCTAACATACCACCTACCATATTGATTGCTTGAAAACCGTAGCTCTCTAAAAACTGAACTGCTCTTCCACTTCTTCCGCCAGAGCGACAAACGATAATATATTCTTTCTTTTTATCCAACTCATGCATTCGAAATTCTAATGATCCTAGTGGAATGTTACAGGCTTCTGGAATTTTCCCCTCGGCGACTTCCTCTACTTCACGTACGTCTACGATATTTACTGCCTCTTTACGTAACAATTTTTCTTCTAATTCTTTTGCTGTCATTTCTTTCATTTTAAATTTCCTCCTCACAAGCCATTCATACCGCCTGAAACATTGATAACGTGCTGAAATCCTAATTTCTTTAATACTTTTGCTGCTTGCTTACTTCTCATCCCGCTCTGACAAATAACGATTACTTCCTTATTTTTATCTAACTGATTTGCCTTACTCGCTAACTCATTTAGGGGAATATTTTGAAATCCTTTCATATGATTGCCTCTATATTCACCTACTGTGCGAACATCGATAAATTGTTTTCCCTTTTTTCCTGCTATACTCTTTAATTCTTTCCTACTTATATTTTGAACACCTTTCACCGGTAAAAAACGTGAAATAACAAACGCTGCAGCCAGTACAATGAAAAGCATAATTAATATTGTATTCATATAACCAACCTCTCTACATTTATAAACATGCTACGCCTTCTTAATCCAGAATTTCAGCACATCAGCTTCTTCTTCATGCTTTACGATGTCATGACCACCTTTATTTGCCCACGCTGGAATATCCTTAACTGACCCTTTATCCGTTACATGTACTTCTAACACTTCTCCAGTTTGCAAAGTATCCATCGCTCTCTTCGTTCTTACAATCGGCATTGGACATGCTAAATCTTTCGCATCTAATACTTGTTTTACATTCATCATCTATTCCTCCAGTTTTTTATTTTTATCCCGTTATTTGCGGGTAGTCATACTCCAACTCAAAACTCATCTGTAAAAACATTAAGCTGTAGTCGATTAAAGCTTTATTTTATAATGAATCGTGCACTGCACAACGATTTGGACCAATCTCCATTTCACGCTCTTCATCCACACTCGGATGAATTTTACCCATATTCGTTTGACGGATTTCTTCATATGCATTTGGCTGAGGTGGTAAGTTTTCTGTTACAGTTTTACGGAACTCTACCTCATCTATAATATTTAATCCTACATTATCTTTGAATAGATCTTGTAAGTTTGCACTCACAATACCTCTTTCATCCATTTCACTTATTTTTGAATAATGAGCTGGTAAAACAATTAAATCTTGGGACAGCTCCTTATAAAGTGTATATAACGTATTTCGTAAATCACTCACCCAATCTTCAGCTTTCCCAGCAAGGTCCGGACGCCCGATTGAATCTACAAATAAAATATCGCCTGATAATAAATAGGAATTATCTACAATAAATGATGTACTTCCAATCGTATGCCCTGGTGAGTATAATGCGTCAATTTCAATTTTAGTACCTCCCACCGTAATAATAGATCCTTCAACGAGCGGTTCGTATGAGAAAACAACTTCCTCCGCATCTTTTGGCGGTAACCAATACGTACCACCTACTTTTCCCGCTAACTTACGTCCTCCAGAAATATGGTCTGCATGTAAATGTGTATCCATTACATTCGTAATCGTAACGCCATGCTCTTTCGCAAATTCTTCATACGCTTCAACTGTTCTTACTGCATCGATAACTGCTGCTTCACCGTTTGAAACGACCATATAAGATAAACAGCCTTTTCCAAGGCGGTTAAACTGGTACATACTTCCGCCATTTTTTAAATCTCCAACTTTTATAGGCTTTACATATTCACTCCAAGACCTCATACCACCAGCTAAATAATAAATATTTTCTAATCCAGCCTCTGTTAACTGCTCTGCCACAAATATAGAAGACCCTTCTTTTGCACATACTACTAAAACATCTTTACCCTTAGGTAATTCACTTACAATATGATCTACACCATCTAGCAAATCAAAATACGGTTTATTTATAGATGAGATTTGTTTACCTTCAATTTTCCAATCTTCATAATCCGTCTCATTACGAACATCTAAAATAAACAACTCTCCGAATAAAACTTTCTCTGCAACATCTTTTGCTTGTAATGATTTAACGCTCATCTTTTTACCCCCTATGGTATATTTTTATTTAAAAAAATTTAATTCTCTCTATTTCCTTGCCACTCTACCATACCTGGAATGACATTTTTCACATTTGTATAACCTTTCTCTTTCAACATTTGGCAAGCTACATCACTACGGTTACCAGTTCGGCAAACAACATAAATTTGCTTCGTCTTATCTAACCTTGCGCTTTCTAGTTCACCTAATGGCACCGAAATAGCAGATGGAATATGACCAAAGGCGAATTCCGCCGCTTCTCGAACATCTAATACAATACACTCTTCATCACTTAATAATATCTCTTCCAACTCTGCATTCGTAATTGTATGAGGATACTTTGCTACTTCATTCACTTCATGCTCATGCGCTTTCCTAACGTAATGCATCAAAACATCGCCCTCTTGTTTCGTCCCGATATATTGATGCCCTACTTTATTCGCCCAGCTTTGTATGTCTACTGTAGACCCTTTATCTGTTGCCTTAATTTCAATCACTTGTCCTGATGCCAATCCTTCTATCGCCTTCTTCGTTTTCACAATCGGCATCGGACAAGCTAACCCTTTACAATCTAAACTCATATCCACTTTTATACTCATAGTCGATTCCTCCACAACTCATATACATATACCTGTAGGGGTATGTTAAAATGTTTTTGAAAATCTGTCAACAATTACGTTTGACAGATTATCGGCTTTTTACAAGTAATTGAACAGCTTCTTTAATTAACTCTTCATTTGAACCATTACCACTTTCAAACTGTTCACGCAAACATTGCTCTAAATTCGTTCCAACAACAAGTCCAATTGTACGATCAAGAGCAGAACGAGATGCCGTTAACTGGGTAATAACCTCTCGGCAATCTTTTCCTTCTTCCATCATACGAAGCACACCACGAACTTGCCCTTCAATACGTTTTAATCTATTTTTCATGTCTTGATTATATTCCATTGTATAATCACCTCATTACCATTATGTCACTATTTATAACCTATGACAATATATTATACCCTGCAGGGTATTTTGTAAACCCCTATTTTTAATTTTCACCTTATACATTCACAAAATACAAAGCGAAACCTTAATCTATAGGCTTTCATCTTCCACCAAATTTTGAAGTGGAAGATGAAAAAATATCAATATACAACACGTTCTGGTACTACCGTTCCATACAATTTAAAACCACCATCTACATTCTTTACCTTATACCCTTTTTCCATTAACATGCGTGCTGCTACATACCCTCTCATACCAAGTTGACAAGTAATATATATTTCTTTATCTACCGGCACCTCATCCAAACGATCACGTAATTCATCTAACGGAATATTAATAGAGCCTTTAATCATTCCTTGTTTTAATTCATTAGGCTCTCGAACATCAATAAGATATCCACCATTTTCAACAATACGATCTATTTCATGCCATTGTACTGTGTCCACAAAACCATCTACTATATTACTTGCTGCATACCCTACCATGTTTACAGGGTCTTTTGCAGAAGAATATGGCGGGGCATATGATAATTCTAAATCTGGCAAATCAAGTACAGTTAAATTTGCTTTTATTGCCGTTGCGATAACATCCATACGCTTATCTACACCGTCACGCCCTAACGCCTGTGCCCCGTAAATTTTTCCGCTTTCTTTATTAAAAATTAACTTTATTAGTACTGGCGTAGCATTCGGATAATATCCAGCATGAGAATTTGCCTGCACATGAACTACCTCATAGGGTATATTTAATCGTTTTAATATTTTCTCATTTACTCCCGTCGAAGCAACTGTTAAATCGAAAACTTTAGCTACAGAAGTTCCTAGCGTACCTTTATATAAAGAATCGGTATGACCATGAATAATATCAGCTAACATGCGACCTTGACGATTAGCCGGCCACGCTAAAGGAATCATCGTTTCTGTTTCTGTAACAAAATCTTTTACTTCAATCGCATCACCAATTGCATATACATGTGGATCCGATGTTTGAAATTTCTCATTTACTTTTATCGTCCCTCTAACTCCTAATGCTAATCCTGCATCCTTCGCTAAACTACTCTCTGGTTGTACACCAATTGCTAAAATAATCATATCTGTCTCTATAATTGAGCCACTTTTTAAACGTACAACAGTCCCATTCTCTTCTAACGCATCTACACCATCTTCAAAAACGAGCTCAACATCGTGTTTTTGAAGATGCTCATGCACATATGCCGCCATTTCATAATCGATTGGTGGCATCACTTGATTTGCCATCTCTACAAGAGTAACATCAATTCCACGTTCTCTTAAATTTTCAACCATCTCCACACCAATAAATCCGCCACCAATAACCGTCGCATGACGTGGTTTCTGCTCATCAACGTATGCTTTAATACGATCTGTATCAGGTACATTTCTTAACGTAAACAACGCCTTCGCTTCTTCAATACCCGGGATAGATGGAACAATTGGTTTCGCCCCTGGTGAAAGAATTAAAATATCATATTCCTCGCTATATGTTTCATTTGTCGTTACATTCTTTATCGTAATTGTTTTCTCTTCTTTATTAATCTTTACTACTTCACTCAATACACGTATATCTAAATTAAAACGCTTCGACATTCTTTCAACAGTTTGTACTAATAATTTTTGTCTTTCTGTAATGACACCGCCAATATAATATGGCAATCCACAGTTTGCAAATGAAATATATTCACCGCGCTCCACCATAATAATTTCATCTTCTTCACTTAAACGACGAAGTCTTGCAGCTACTGATGCTCCGCCGGCAACTCCACCTACTACAACTATTTTTCTAGACATATTTCAAACCTCCATACTATTTATTATTTAATTCCCTCATATATCATACATATAAAACCTATACCTGTATGGGTATATGATAAATTATAAAAAATTGAATTTCAATTAATATGTCTTTCTTTCACAAATTTGAAACAAAAAAGAACTTAGATCTCTCTAAGTTCTTTTACGTATAGTTCTATAGCTTTCTGTACGATTACATCTGCTGTATTTTCCTCCGGTGGCATCAATAAATTTGTAACCGGCCCATACACAACAGGGCTTAATTCCACTTCATAACCACCATATGAAATTTCTTCCTTTGTCGGCAAGTAACCAATATATCCGTTCATATATCCACCAAAGAAAGCCAATTCATTTTGAAGATTCTCTTTCACTTCTAATGCCGTTTCCGAAAAAGGTTCCATCGGTATACCTGAAAACATACCATCATTCACTTGAAACAGTTGCACTTCTAAATCAATAGTTAAATGCCGAATACCTTGCTTATATTTCTCTAAAACTATAGTAAGCCATTCATCCGTATTCACGCCCCACTGCTTCTCAGCTAACCAAGCCATGCTTCGTATCTCATCAATTTCAGGGATATTCTTCAACTTCATTTGCACCATACTCGAAATCGTTCTTACATTTACAATTGGGCTATATGTAACTGTCGGTAACATCGTTAATACATGTCCACTAAGCGTGTAAGCCATTTGTGTTAATGCTTCCTTAGAACCTCGATACTTCGCATTCACATTACCAGCAGCACCTTGAACAATCATAACAGGACAGTTTACGATCTTCTCAAGAATCTCTCTTGTCATCCCCGGATAGTCTGCTGATAATGCATCACTATCACCTTTTAAAACATTCGGATGGGCCGTACAAAATACTATAATCCCAGTTAATTCCTTCGTTTCAGCATCTTTTATTGCTAACATACCAATTCGTTTATCTACAACACCCTCTATATTTGTTCCCATCTTCGCTCTTCCATCAGATGCTCTCTCTCTTCGGTTTACTCCAATATCACCTGTCGTAACACCCCAGCCAACTTCACATCGCTTCAAGTTGTTATTCGCAGTAACAGCACCTTGCACCACATTATTTACTAAAATCGTTTTATACGACCTTACTAAAGGTTGCTCACCAACAGTTTCTGGACCAGAATGTGTATGTGTATAAACAACTGTTATTCGCTCAAATGGAACATGAAGCCTACTTGCTACTCGCTCACGAATCATATTCGTATCTTCTACTAACATTCCAATATTATCAATACTTATAAACACAGTTTTCATTTCATCTTTTTCAAATACAAAAACCGTCCCATAAATACGCTCTTCAACATTATTTATTCCTGTCTCTCTATGGTATCCAACAAAATCAATGCCAACAGGCGGCGTAATATCCACCTTGCATACCCCTACTTTGCTCATTTGAATCGCTCCATTTCTCTATGTAACTCCCTTTTTTCAAGAATAGCATATTTGACTTTGTTCCAAATAAAAAAAGAACGAACATAGCATTCTATGTCCGTTCTTCCTTCACACATACTTCCGATGCACCATCTTCCCATCATAAGAAAACACAACGCCCTTACTCTCTACAATTGACTCCATATGCACTGTTCTTCCCCACAGCTGATGAAGATATGGTAATACCTTTTCTAAGTATTTTAAATCGAGCTCGATTCCTTCGTAACTATGTTTAATGTATAATTCTCCGTTCTTTAAGTAGTCTCCATCTTCTACTACTAAGTACGGGAAACCACCATTTGTACGCATATTTACGAGTTGATCACGCACATGTTCCCACTCTTTATCTATTACTTTATATTCTTTTCCTTGGCGCTGGAATAAGTACATATCTTCTCTCATTACGAGATCTTTATTTAAGTAGTTTCTTAAGAACGATACGTCCCATTCGATTTCGCGTACTTCAAAGATTTTGTCTCGACCAGATCCTGGTTTGACGCCTCGTCGCTTCATTTCTTCTGTCGGGTTGTTGTAACGTTCTTCAATATCTTCAAACATTTTAATACCGAGGTAGTATGGATTAATACTTGTTTTGGATGGCTGTACAACCCCTGCATTTAATTTCGCAAATTCAATTGCTTCATCAGATGTTAAGTCCATTTCGCGAAGTATGCGTTGATGCCAGTATGATGCCCAGCCTTCATTCATGATTTTTGTTTCAAGCTGCGGCCAGAAATACAGCATTTCTTCTCGCATCATCGTTAATATGTCTCGCTGCCAATCTTCTAGCTCACGGCTATATTCTTCAATAAAGAGAAGTAAATCTTTTTCTGGTTGTGGTGGGATTTTCTTCTTTTTACGCACATTGGAGCGTTCCTGTTTTTTATTTCGATTATCTAAATTCCATAAATCATCGTATTGCGATACCTTTTTCTTTTCTACTTCTTCCTCTTCTAAATCATCAATACTCCACGCAAGTTTTGGACGCATAAGCGACGGATCAATATGCTCTTGAATAGCAAGTACGGCATCTAAAAATGTTTCTACCTCTTCTTTTCCGTACTTATGCTCATACGCTTTCACCCGTTCAGCTGTTGCTGACATACTTTCTACCATATCCCGCTTCGTATTTGAAAAACGAATATTATTTTTAAAGAAATCACAGTGTGCTAACACGTGCGCTACAATTAATTTATTTTGAATTAACGAGTTCGTATCTAATAAAAAGGCATAACATGGATCAGAGTTAATAACGAGTTCGTATATTTTACTAAGTCCTAAATCGTATTGTAATTTCATTCTGAAAAACTGTTTTCCAAAACTCCAATGTGAAAACCGCGTCGGCATCCCATATGCACCAAATGTATAAATAATTTCCGCTGGACATATTTCATAACGCATCGGATAAAAATCAAGCCCAAATCCAGTCGCAATTTCCGTAATTTCCGCAATCGCATATTGCAGTGCTTTATCGTCACTTGCTCTCATTATTTTCCCTCCTTACACTTTCCCTTAAGAAAGTGTATGATTGAGAACAAGCTTTCATGAGGATTGATTGCATAATAAAAAGACACCCCCGTAAAAACGAGAATGTCTCATCTATTAATCCTCAATAATCTCCATCTTCTCCGTAATCGGCGCTCGCGCTTTTCCTTCTGGTGCTTTATCGAAATAGCCAAGGTGCAGAATTCCAACGATGCGTTGACCTCTAGTTAAACCAAGTCCTTCTATAAATAATGGATTGTAGTTTAATCCACCTGACTTCCAAACACAACCTAAACCGCGTTCCCAAGCGAGAAGTTGGAAGTTTTGCATAAATGCACACGTTGCAGCGTAATCTTCGTCACGCTGAATTTGACGTGGGTCTTCATTTATATATACAACGATTTGTGCTGGCGTGCTTAAGAAACGATCAGATAAAATTTTCCCACGTTTCGCTCTTTCTTCTTCTGTGAAAGAGTTTAATACTGCGTCTACTAATTTCTTGCGACCTTCTCCAATGTATAATTTACAATTCCATGGCTCACGGTGTTTATGATTCGGTGCCCATGTTGCGTCGTTTAATAGTTCAATTAATAACTCTTTTTCTACTGCTTTATCTGTAAATGTACGAACAGAACGTCTTTCTTTAATCACATTTGCGATGGAAGTATATGTAGTCATATTTTTCTCTCCCTTATTTTTTATCTATATGTATACGTTTATTATTGATATTGATTTTCAATTTCGATTATAACCTAGTTTTTTACTATTAATCAATGTTTTATGTTGGAAAACCTGTAAAAACTTCTTTTTCTACTGTGAATAAAAAAACTTAGCTTCTTCACAAGTTTTTCACATTTTATGGAAATGATATGTGTAAAGTTTTCCACATTATCCATCTAGGAGGAGTTTATATGTACAAAAAAATCGCAGTAAGTATGTCTATGGCAACATTATTATTCGGTGCAACCGTCTTCCCTACTTTCGCCGCTACGCCAAAAGAAGTAACATTGCATCATCATAAGCCAATTTCAGAAGAAGAAATGCAGTCGCTCGAAAAACTCGGCTATAACAAACATGAAATTTGGAAAGCTGCCCACATTGCAAGAATGAGCAAAACAGAAATAAAAGACGTTTTAGCTTACTATAAGCAAAATAAATCTTGGGAGAAAACAGCCCAGCATTTCGGGGTAGATCCAAGTAAGTTGAAAAAGCATCATATGAATAAAGAAACGAAAAAGGCACTACTGCAAGAATTAGCAAATATGCAAAAATCTACACCAGACGGGCTAAAACAAAAAATGAAAGAATATAATATCGGATTACGTCAGCTCACGGTATTAACAATCATCTCTCAAAAAAGTAATACTCCCCTTGATGATGTGCTAAAAATGAAAAAAGACGGAATGGATATGAAACAAATTGCAGAAAAATTAAATGTAAAAAAAGAAGATATACGAGCAGAAATGATTAAATTAGTAAAGTCTATTAAGGAAAAGAAAACAAATTAATATGCCAAAAAGGAAGAGTTTTTCAATACTCTTCCTTTTCTTTATGAACTTTCAATTTTCAAGTATAAATTCCCGTCTTTCCCAAAAACTAACACAAGTAAATGATATATGTCAGGGGGTGTGAAAATGTTTCGTTTATCATCTAAAAAGAAAAAACAAACCATCTGTTCTATTCCAGAGTTTATCCATACTATGAAAGAATCAAGTGACTTTTCTTCTTATAACATTATAGAAGATGGCACATTATGTTTGTTTTATTATAAATCGACAGTAGAATCACTTATTATTAAACGATTCATTTTAGCACCTATAAAAGATAAATTGGACGAGATTCAACATATTGATGATATTTTAAATATTGTATCTATTGAAGACATCATCATCTCCCCTTCCATTGATGATATTCGCGAAAAATTATTAGGTGGGTATGTGTTATTACAGCTAAAAAAAGATTCAGAACAAGCAGCGTATGCACTCCTACGCGCTGAAAGTACAGTTTTAGGAACTCGTTTAGTAAATGACACGGAAAATGAATATAGCGTTATCGGTCCTAAAGTTGGTTTTGTTGAAAATGTTGATATAAATATACATTTATTACGCCGAAATATCGTAACCGAGCAATTAATTTTTAAAGAACTTAGCGTTGGTTCTATGTCAAAAACTAAAATCGTAGTTGCTTACATCGAAGGAATTACAAATGAACAGCATATTAACACTGCAACACAACGTCTACAAGATATTGATTTTGATTATCCTTTTGATGCAACTATGATTGAACAGTTTATTAGTGATAATAGCAACTCACCCTTCCCTGTTTTACTACCTACAGAGCGGTTAGACCGCTCTGTGTACGCATTACTGAATGGAGGCGTTGTTATTTTAACAGACGGTTCACCTTACGCATTAGCTGGACCAGCGACGTTACTTGATTTCTTCGTCTCGCCAGAAGATTATTATTTACCATGGATAGCAGGCTCATTTCTTCGAATGGTTCGCTTTTTCGGAGCAGCATTCTCGCTATTTTCATCAGCTATTTATACAGCTGTATTAACGTATCACTATCAAATGATTCCTGTGGATTTACTAGGTCCGATTATTTTTTCAAGAGCTAATGTACCCTTTCCGCCCATTTTAGAAGCACTTTTTTTAGAAATCACAATCGAATTGCTCCGTGAAGCTGGAGCACGATTACCTACAAAAGTTGGACAAACAATCGGCATCGTTGGCGGGATTGTAATTGGCCAAGCATCTGTTCAAGCTGCTTTAACGAGTAACATTTTATTAATTGCAGTTGCTTTATCAGCACTCGCTTCTTTTACAACACCAACTGTAAAAATGTCTTCTACTATCCGGATACTACGATTTCCACTTATTCTTTTAGCTGGTGCATTTGGGGGCTTAGGTCTTATTGTAGGATTCGTACTCATATTAGCTCATTTAATTCGCTTAAAATCACTTGGATCACCTTATTTATTACCTCTATATCCATTTCGCGGTTTAGGGACAGCAGAAGGACTCCTTCGCCTTCCATTTAGTCAAACTGCAGAACGCGCTTCTTTTCTAAGGCCCAAAAAGAAATGGCGCTATGACCCGAACAAAGCGAAAGAAAAACGCGACGGTGAGGAAAAATGAAAAATATTTTATTATGCTTTTCCATTATCATTTTAATTGTTCAATCTGGTTGTACAGAAGCATATATAGTTGATACACAGCGAATGATTCACGTAGGTGGATTCGATATAATAAAAGATAAAAAATTTCGCGGAACCATTTTATATCCCGATTACACAAAGGGCGTACAATCTAAACCAGAAACTCAATCAACGCATGCAGGTACAATTGAAACAATCTCTTCCCTTCTAAACGCCAAATCTCCACATACGATCGCTGTAGGTCAAATGCGTGTTGTCCTATTTGGAAAAGCATTTGGCGAACATGGACTTGGAGATGTTATTAACAACTTACAACGTGATCCTAACATTGGCCGTGATGTGCAGCTAGCACTTGTAGATGGTTCAGCAGAAGAATTACTGAAACATGTCAGAATAAATGGATCACTTTATTTATCTGATTTATTGGAGCAAAATATAAAAAACGAGACAATCCCGCGGACAGCTTTACATATTTTTTTATATAACTTCTATTCATCTGGATGCGATCCATTTCTTCCTTACATTCAAGTATCAGAAGACAAATCTGCTTCCATTAAAGGATTAGCTTTTTTAAAAAAGGATAAAGTGGCTATGTATACAGATAAGAAAAGGTCTTTTTTATTTAAATTACTCATTAATCCAACGAAAAATGGGCGTTACGAAGTTCCGATACGGAAAGGTAAAAATAAAGGGTTAATTGCTACTCAAAACTTATCCGGAAAAAGTGTATGTTCCCTTTCCCAAAACGGTGATATTCCAAGGGTTAACATACACTTAAAATTAAATGGACTCATAAAAAATGCTCCCAGTTGGCTGGATTTATCAAAGAGTAAAAATGTAACTTACGTAAAAAGACATGTAGAAAGGTTGCTTGAGAAGGATTTAAATGAATTAATAAAACAATTCCAAGAAAATGAAATCGATCCAATTGGTATACGTGAAGAAATTCGTAGTCACTCAAGAAAATGGAGCATGAAACAAATTCAGGACATGTATCCTAACGTAGATGTTGCTGTCAACGTAAAGATTAATGTCGTACAATCTGGTATCGGAGAATAGTGAGGTGCTATCATGACTGGACAAGATAAAACACATACAGTTTCCCCGTATTTCACATTCCTTTTATTACACTCTCTTCAAATTGGAGTAGGTGTACTAGGATACCAAAGGATTATTGCGAAATTTGCTGGTTATGATTCTTGGATTTCTCTTATTGTCGCTGGTATTGCAACTCATATCGTATTATTTTGCATGCTGAAAATGTTAGAAAAAGATAATGATTTAATGAATATCCATACGACATGTTTCGGAAAATGGATTGGAACATTTTTTTCCGTATGCTTTGCGGCATACCTTCTATTATTTTGCCTTACTGTTCTTCGTACATATATTGAAGTTATTCAAGTTTGGGTCTTTCCTACAATTAAACCGTGGAAATTAACTTTACTATTTTTACTTGTAGCTTATTACATAATTAGAGGTGGCTTACGTTCTGTAACAGGAATATGTTTTTGGGGCGTTATTATACCGATTTTCGTCCTATTTTTCTTAGTTTTCCCAATGAAATATGCACATGTCCGTAACATTTTCCCAATTCTCACTCATTCACCTTTAGATATTCTAACTGCAGCGAAAGCATCTGCATTAGAATTTCTTGGATTCGAAGCGATTCTTATTTTTTATCCGTTTATTAAAAAAGGAAAATCATTAAATAAATGGGCACATGGCGGCATTGCTTTTACAACGATTCTATACGTAATACTTGCCATCGTTTCCCTTATGTACTACAGCCAAGGACAACTACACCATACTATTTGGCCAACATTAACGATGCTAAAAATCATTAAAGTTCCTTTTATCCAAAGGTTTGAGTACATCATTATTTTTCTATGGTATCTTATTATTTTACCTAATCTTTGTTTAACCATTTGGTCTTCTTGTTGCATTAGTAAAAGATCTTTTCACATACCGTTTAAAATCACACTGCCATTGTTTATCGCAGCCATATTTATTTCATCCTTATTTTTTACAAACCGTGAAAGTATCAACACTTTAAATACGGTATTATCTCAAGCGGGTTTATATATTGTATATGCTTACATCCCGGTATTATTTCTATTCCATTCGCTAAGATGGCGCTTCAAAAATCAATCAAAAAAATCTTCAACCGATACACCGTAATCTCTGATACAATTTGATTAATACATTTGTAAAGGGGACAAGCGAATGAAAAAGTATGTATTTTCTTTACTTGCAGTACTAAGCTTAATTCTTGCTGGATGCGGAAGTACTGGTACAAATGACCAAAAATCTTCTGAATCAAAAAAAGAAGAACATGACCACGCATCGCACACTCAGCAAGCTGACATTCAAGAGAAAACAAAAGGAGTCAACACACTTCCTACCTTCCTAGACAAGCTTGATCCACAAATGAAAGATATCTACACTGTCGCTGGACAAAATGCAGAACTATTAGATTGGATTCCATGTTATTGCGGTTGCGGTGAAAGTGTAGGACATAAAAATAATAAAAATTGTTTTATTCGTGAAATTAAAAAGAATGGTGAAGTTGTTTGGGATTCCCATGCAACGACTTGCGTCAATTGCCTAGAAATCGCAGTTGAATCTGCTTCCATGAAACAAAAAGGAAAATCAACGCTTGAAATTCGTAACTATATCGACAATAAATATAAAGAAGGCTATGGCAAACCAACACCTACGCCAATGCCAAAAGCTTAAAAAACGAGGAAACACCTCGTTTTTTTCATTCACTTTTTTTCTTAACAAATTCTTTCAAGTGTATTTCTCCTTACTTATCACACACTATATATAACTCTCGGTAAGGAGGGTACACAGTGCAAACATATAACGACTATGATAAAGCTCTCTATTACACGTATTGCTGTAATTGGGATAAATTACTCGTTCTCATGGTTCAAACGAACGATCAATTATTTTCTAAGCGTATTGAGCATTTTTTGCACGCTTATCAATACAGTAAAGAACTGCCAGAAGTTGATAAACAATTGCAGCTTCTATTTCAATATATTGACCACGCATCCCAAAAGTCACATATAGAAGAAGTAGAGCAAATTCAAATGTAAACTATAGCGCTATTCTCTTCTGGAGAATAGCGCTTTTTTTAAATGTTCATATCAATAAAAGTTTCCCCTTATAAAACTTTTATTGATAAACATATTTTTTCTTTCTTTTCTGTGCCACTTCATACTATAATTTAGTATGTAACTATTATAAGTGAGGTATAAAATATGGGACGAGAAAAAAAGCAAGAATATGCTTTATTTACCGCGTGGGGAGCTTCTTTTATCGCTACACTAGGAAGTCTATACTTTTCCGAAATCATGAAATTTGAACCTTGTGTCCTTTGTTGGTATCAACGTATTTTCATGTATCCATTCGTTTTATGGCTCGGTATCGCTGTAGTAAAAAAAGACTATCGTATCGCAAGTTATTCTTTACCAATCGCAAGTATTGGTGCTTGTATTTCTTTATATCACTATGCAATTCAAAAAGTCGCAGCATTTTCGGCTGCAGGGGCAGCTTGCGGCCGCGTACCATGTACGGGAGAATACATAAACTGGTTCGGCTTTGTGACGATCCCGTTTTTAGCACTTATCGGCTTTATTACAATCGCTGTTTGTAGCTTTATTGTCATCAAAAACAAATAAGGAGATGAAAGAATGAAAAAAATGCTTATATTTGGCGGTATTATTATCGTCTTATTTGCAGCAATCTTTGCTGTAACGCAAATGGAAAAGAAAAACGCATCGACAGATGAAAAAGGTTACTACTCAAATAAAATTTCTCTTGAAGATCTCAATAAAAATATAGAAGATAAAAAAGAACAAACGATTTACTTTTATCAAACCTCATGTGTTCATTGTCAAAAAGTCTCTCCTACTGTTGTCCCTTTAGCGAAAGATTTAAATGTTGATATGAAAGTAATTGATATTGAAAATTTAAACGAGCCTTGGGATAAGTACGATATTAAAGGAACACCGACAATTATTCATTTTAAAGATGGTAAAGAAGTAAGCCGTATTAGCGGCGAGCAATCAAAAGAAAAATTTAAAGAATGGTTTGAACAAACGAAAAAATAACGAGAAAAGGAAACTCCTTCTACACATGAAATGGACGTAAAATTCCAAACTAATGTATAAGGAGGGGGTTTTATGCCAGAAGTGAAATGTTCTGTTTCCAATTGCTCATTTTGGGGACAAGGTAACTTTTGTCAAGCAAGTGCAATCATTGTGCAACCAGATGCTGAAGAAACGGGTTCGAATACAAATGATTCGTATACAAGCGCAGTTTTAACAAACGAGACGCTAGAAAGTTCTGTAACAACAAGTGTAGAAACTTGTTGTCATACATTTAAACCAAAATATTAAACATAAAAAGCATACGACTAATCGTATGCTTTTTTACATTCCCCTCCAAAAATCATGCATAATAAAAAAGTACAAAATAACGAGAACGGCTGTCCCGCATAACGTAATACGCCGATATATACTCTTCTCCCCTTCTCTCGCCTTAACAAACGCCCAAATAAATCCGAAGAACAATATTAAATCAACATATGGAACATAAAACGAAAAGACGAGAAACGCATACAAATACACGATAAATAAACAGGTCGTTACTAAGAAAACTTTAAAAGCAAATTCACTTTTCATAATATAACCGCCCCCTATCTGTACTGTATTATATTCAGCCAAATACAATAGTTGCAGTTAAACCCGAAGTAGAAATAAGCTACCGTCTATCATACGGTAGCTATTACGGAACATTATATTTCCGTTTATATATATTACTTAAAGCCGAAAGAGGAATTTGCTCATAACGAATTTTTTCTCCTGTTTCATCTACTATATACAAATTGTTTCCTATATAATATATTCCATCTTTTCGTTTTGAGTACACTGCATATCTTTCATTTGGCAGTACCGTCTTCACTTTCGTTAACTGCCCATTCGGTTCTTGCCAATATATATCCACGCGGTCTACTAACGTAAGCATACCAATTTGCTCTTCTTCTACTTTACGACCATTCCAACTCACAACACGATAACCAAGCCTATTCGCTTCATATTCGGGGCTCGTATGAAAACGAGAAATAATTACTTTTGTTTGTAACTGGACTCGGTCGTATAACCACTGTATATCCCTGTCATGCATGCGAATACAGCCATTTGATTCCCTACTTCCAATCGTCCATTCTCGATTTGTCCCATGAATCGCATATTCATTCTTATCTAGCCCTAGCCATCTCGTACCAAGAGGGTTATTCGGTGCACCACCAGCTATTTTTTTTCGATGATATTCTTTATTTTTAAATTTAGTTATAATACAAAAGTTACCTTCAGGCGTAGGTGTACGATCTCTTCCAGTTGTTACGGAGAATGTTTTCGTATAATTTCCATTTTCAAAAAAAGACAACTGGTTTGTCGTAAGGTTCACTAATATTAGATGATCTGTATTAGCAAAGGCACTAACCGGTAGGATGAAAAATAATAGTATGACAAAACATAATTTTTTCATCTATATCCCTCCCCTAGCGCCACTATAATAAGTGGAATTAACTTTACTTTGCTCTTATAAATGAAAACTATCCATTTACAATAACGCCCCCATTTACGTGTATCATTTGCCCGGTAACATAGGATGAATCGCCAGACGCTAAATATACGTATGCTGGTGCTAATTCATATGGTTGGCCAGGTCTTTGCATCGGAACATTGCTCCCAAACTGTGATACCTTTTTCTCATCAAAGCTTGATGGAATAAGTGGTGTCCAAATTGGTCCTGGCGCAACACCATTTACACGAATCCCTTTTTGCACTAATGATTGAGAAAGTGATCTTGTAAAAGCTACGATTGCCCCTTTCGTTGCGGAATAATCAATTAAAGTTTCATTTCCTTCGTATGCAACGATAGACGCGGTATTTATAATGACATCCCCTTGCTTTAAATGAGAAAGTGCGGCTTTCGCAACGTGAAAATAAGAAAAAATATTAATACGAAAAGTCTTTTCTAGCTGTTCTGCTGTAATATACTCTAGTCCTTGCTGCGGATATTGCTGCGCGACATTATTTACTAAAACCTGTAACCCCCCCAGCTGCTGAACGGTCTCTTCTACAATATCTTTACAATGCTGTTCATCACTTAAATCACCTGGTAACAACACACACTTTACACCTTCTTGTTCCACACGTTGCTTCGTCTCATTTGCATCTCCATCTTCATCTAAATACGCAATCGCAATATTTGCCCCCTCTTTCGCAAAAGCGACAGAAACAGCTCGTCCAATTCCACTATCTCCCCCTGTAATTAATACATTCTTTCCTTTTAACTTTTCGCTACCTTTATAATTTGGATCTTCAAACTGTGGTAGAGGATTCATTAATGATTCAATACCGGGTTGTTTATTTTGATGTTGCGCTGGCATTGTTACAAAGTTTTTTTGCTGCGGCATATTTTCTTTCAACTCCTTTTCCTTATAATATGTGCACAATAAAAACTGAAATTCACACATCGGTTTACGATTAATATTCGAATTTAAGACACAAAATATGAATTGTTGTAAACTTTTTATGCAAAACTATTGCAAAATAGATAAAAAACGAATATTATATATAACTGTTGTGAAAATTATTCGTAAACAGAAAGGATGTTTATATGTTTAACCTTTCAAAACATAAAACTTCTATTAAAACTGAAATTATGGCAGGTATTATTACCTTCTTAACAATGGCATATATCATTGTCGTAAACCCTGTTATCCTTGGAGATGCAGGTGTTCCATTTGAACAAGCATTTACAGCAACAATTATCGCTGCTGTTGTCGGAACATTATTTATGGCGATCTTTACAAACTTACCAATCGCAATTGCACCAGGTATGGGATTAAATGCTTACTTCTCTTACTCTGTTGTAAAAGCTCATGAAGGCATGACTTTCGCAATTGCCTTCTCTGCTGTATTCGTAGCAGGTATGATTTTAATTTTGTTATCATTCACATCTTTCCGTACAAAATTAATGGAAGCAATTCCTGAAAACTTAAAGCATGCAATTACTGCTGGTATCGGTCTTTTCATTGCCTTTATCGGTTTACGCTTAACGGGTATCGTTACAAAAAACGATGCAAACTTAGTTGGACTTGGTGATCTTCACTCTGCTCCAGTACTACTAGCATTAGCTGGACTTGGAATTACAATTGTCCTTATGTCTTTAAATGTAAATGGTGCGCTATTTATCGGCATGCTATTAACTGGTATTATCGCTTTCTTCACGGGACAATTATCATTCTCAAACGGTGTTACATCAATGCCTGGATTACCAGAAGGCATTATCGTTTCAAATCCAATTACTGCTGTTTCTGACGTAATTAACTACGGATTGTATGGCGTTGTATTTTCATTCTTCCTTGTTACCTTATTCGATACAACAGGTACATTACTTGGCGTTGCTCAACAAGGTGGATTTATGAAAGACGGAAAGCTTCCAAAAGCAGGACGAGCTCTTCTATCTGATTCATTCTCAGCAACAATCGGTTCTATGTTCGGAACAACACCATCAACAGCTTACATTGAATCTTCTGCTGGTGTTGCAGCTGGTGGTCGTACTGGTTTAACAACAGTTACAGTAGCTGTTCTATTCGCTCTAGCAGCATTCTTCGGACCATTAGTAAGTGCTGTTTCTGGTGTATCAGCTATTACTGCACCGTCATTAATTATTGTTGGTAGTCTTATGATGGGCTCAGTTCGTCACATCGATTGGGACGCATTTGATGAAGCATTCCCAGCATTTTTAGTAATCTTAAGCATGCCACTTACATCAAGTATCGCAACAGGTATCGCTCTTGGATTTATTTCATACCCACTTATGAAAGTGGCAAAAGGTAAATTCCGTTCTGTTCACCCACTTGTATATGTATTTGGAATTTTATTTGCTTATCAATTGATATTCTTACCACACTAAAAAAGTAGAGCATCGGATTTCGATGCTCTACTTTTCTTTTATAACAATCATTCAAACTATAACGGTCTCTCCAAAATATGAAGGAGCTTATAACATTTTAATATTTCTCTTTTACCTGTAATTCTTTACTATACTTCTGAATGAAAACTGAAGAAATAACCATTACCAGCCCTACACTCAACCCAATAAGCTGATCCAATAGCATTTCATCATGAATGAACCAGCGCAGTAAAAATACCCCACCAAAAATAAGCATCATAGTAAATCCAGTATGTCTAAGTCCTTTATATACATTTTCCATATGTATCACCTCTCCACATACCTTTTATCCATATTATACCATAACCTAAAAACGTGTATAACCAACATTCGGCATTGAAACCAATAATAAAAAAGACTGCAGAGAACTCTACCTCCACAGCCTAATTATTATTTTTGCAAGAACGCCTGCAAATCTGCAAACTGTCTCTTTGCATCTTCATAGCCTTGCTCATATAGATGTTGTAGTTTTGCTGTATCTTTTTCCATACGATCTACTTGAAGCGGTACTTCTGGACGAATAACAAATAAATTACCCGCTTGTTCTTCTTTTTCAATGTAGTGAAGTGTTTCATTATACACTTCATAGCGATTTAACATCGTGTTAACAAGATTCGGATATTTTTTATAAGCTTTCGCAGCAACCCACCCAAATCTTGATTTTTTCTTTGCGTAACCGTGATTTCTTGTTAAAATTACGACTGATTTTTTAAATCCATCTTCCTGTGCTTTACGAACTGGAATCGGATCCGAAATCCCGCCATCTAATAATTGCTTACCTCGGTAATTTACTACTGGTGCAATGAAAGGTAATGAACTAGAAGCTTGTAATAAATTTAGTGCATCATCATTCGTTCCCTCTTTTTCAAAATAAACAGACTGTCCTGTTTCACAATCCGTCGTTCCTACAAGAAAACGCTCGGGGCTATTAAAGTATGTTTCAAAATCAAACGGCACATGCTTTTCTGGAATTTCATGAAAAATAAAATCCATATCAAATAGCTGACGTTTTCTCCATAAGTTTTTATACGATAAATATTTCGGATGTGATGCATAATCAATATTTACTGTTTTATTTCTATTTCTTTGTCTGGAAAGATACGACGCTGCATGACAAGCACCAGCTGATACACCGATTACATATGGAAAATATAAATCTTGTTCCATAAAGTATTCTAATATCCCGCCCGTATATACACCACGCATACCGCCGCCTTCTAATACTAACCCTGTATTTTCAAGCATGTTACTCTCTCCTCTATATATATTGACTCTTTAATTATTCACCATGTTAAGTATCTTTTTCTATTATATATGAGTTCTTTCAGAAATTATATTTAAAAGACTTGAGAAAACGGAATTTTTTCTTCCAATTATATTTCCAAATGATCGGAGACATCCTTTATAAACCTTTGAATAAAATCTTGTTCTTCTTTCGTATATCTATCTAAGAGTAACAGCCACTTTTCTTCAGCTTGTTTATGTAATTTATCATGAGCTTTATATATTTCATTTCCGCTTTCCGTTAAGCGAAAGAAAATTTCTTTTTGATTGTCTAACATTTGCATCTTCTCAACGAATTTCTTTTGGAACAACTTTGTACAAACTTTAGAGATTGCGCCCTTCGTCATTCCCATTTCTATCGTAATTGCCGTTACATTCATCAGACCATTCTTCCCGATACACTCGATTACATGTAACTCAGATAAAGACATACCACTTACACCTGTCTCACGAAGAAACTTCTCATTTTGTCCTTTCAAATGTTCTTCTCTTTTATGCAAAAGTGTACGAATGTCCGAAAGTATTTCCATTTGTTTCGTTGTATAATCCAATCTATTCGCCCCCTAAGTTTCCAAAGAAACAATTTAACTATATACCATTTTAAAATCATTTTTTCATATTTACAAGTTAGAAAAACATGTTAAAATAAATTTAGTTTCCCAGGAAACAAAAATGAAGGAGGTTAACATAATGAAAAAATCCAAACTACATTTCATTTTATATATTGTCTGTATTAGTGCCTTACTCGGTTCCTTCGCTCAAAATATTTACACACCTATCTTGCCCATGATTCAAGGTTCTTTTCATACTTCTCCTTATCTTGTAAATGTCACAGTTTCACTTTTCACATTCATTCTTGCAATTATGCAGCTCGTATATGGACCTTTAATTGATACAAAAGGGAGAAAATCTGTCCTTATCCCTAGTTTAGTCATTAGTACAATTGGTTCAATCGGATGTGCTTTTTCGGCAAACATTTATTTATTTCTCTTTTTTAGAGCTGTTCAAGCTATAGGAATAGCGGCTATACCTGTAGTTTCAGCAACGATTATTGGTGATTTGTTTGAAAGAAAAGAACGAGGAGAAGCAATGAGCCTTTATCAAATGTTACTTGCTCTTGCACCTGCGATTGGCCCCCTCATTGGTGGTTATCTCGGCAGTATAAACGGCCATGTATCCGTATTTCTCTTTTTATCTATACTTGGCATTCTCTTATTAATGATAAACATTTCACTACTTCCAGAAACAAAACCAACTGTAAGTAAGCAACCGCAATCAAAAAAGAATTACTGGTTTATCTTAAAAAATAAAACTGGATTTTCTATTACTCTTATTGGCTTTATTCAATTTTGTATTTACTTTTGCTTCCTCGTTTTTTTACCGAGCATTTTAACAAATTTATTTCACTTAACTGCAAGTGAAATTGGTCTTATGTTTGTACCGATGTCCCTTTCTATTATGTTAGGAAGTTATTGCTACAAGTTTTTGCAAAAGCGCCTCACAACAAAGCAAACTTTATTCATTACTAGTTTCTTCAATATTATATGTGTCACTTTATTCTCTTTCACATATAGCATCAATATCCCATTTATCATTATCGTTACATCATTGTACGGTTTTAGTATGGGACTTTCTATGCCAACTCACACTACTTTATTAACGGAAGAATTCGTACAAGAACGCGCAACTGCTATCGGTATGTACAACTTCATCCGCTATCTTGGTATGGGCACAGGGCCACTTATAGGTGGATTTCTTTTATTTAATCAAAATTACTTTTGGATTTTCTTCATAGGTGCAATTATGTTTCTACTCATAATCTTATATGCGATGAAAATGCTACGATTCCCTGCCACACAAAAAGCAAAATAGAGACCTACAGATGGTCTCTATTTTAAACTCTTTGATCCGCAACAATATGAATATCAATATGCTTCGTCTGTCTCATAATTTCATTCACAATCGAACCTTTTCGAATTTCTTCCCATCGCGTTCTCGCTGATTGCCCAAGTAAAATTTGCGTTACTTGTAATCTTTTTGCAACTTCAATAATAACATCCGCTGGCTTTCTCCCTTTCGCCTCTTCTAACACAAAACTCGCATCAAATTGATTCGTGAGCGACCTCCACTCTTCAATCGTTTGCTTTTTACCAGCTGAAAGAGAGTCGATATTTTCTCTTTCAACATTTAATACATACAATTCAGCATTCAACCGATCAGCCATGCGCCATCCCCGTCTTATTAATTTCTCTGCTGTTGAACTATATTGTACACAAACGAGAATTTTTTCTTTCACTCCAATTGGTTCTATCACTGCTTGACTAATCTTTTCGTCCATATCGTCAGCGACTTCACGAAGCGATAATTCTCTTAGTGCTCCTAAATTATTAAGCGTAAAGAAATTTTGTAAGCTTTGCTGTATTTTTTCTTCCTTATATATCTTTCCATCTATTAGTCTTTTCCTTAACACTTCCGGCGTTGCATCGACAAGCTGAATTTCATTTGCTTTTTGTAAAATAAAATCTGGAATGCGTTCTCTTACTTTTACATTCGTAATTTGAGCTACAATATCATGAACACTTTCTAAATGTTGAATATTAAAAGCTGATAATACCGATATACCAGCCTCTAACAATTCCTGCACATCCATATAACGTTTCTTATGTTTAGAACCGGGAATATTGCTATGCGCAAGTTCATCCACAACAACGACTTGCGGTGCACGTTTTATAATTCCTTCCACATTAAGTTCATAAAATAATTTCCCTTTATAATCTATTTCTTTTAAAGGAACCTTTTCTAAATCAGCAATTGCGTCTTCCGTCTCTTTTCTCCCATGCGTTTCAATTAAACCAATTACAATATCCGTACCGTCCTTTTTCATCTCTCTTGCATCAAGTAGCATTTTATAACTTTTCCCTACTCCTGGAGCTGCTCCTACATATAGCTTTAACTGTCCCCGATTTTGCTGACGAATATATTCTAAATATTCCTCTGGTGTTCGCCTTTGAAACGTCGGCTTATAGTCATCTGCATACAAAACATTCACAACCTTTCTTTCGAAACAACGCTACCTCAATCCATTAGATTGAGGTAGCACTGTTACTATTTCATTAGTTTCTGTAATTCTAAATTTAACTTTAAGACGTTCACGCGATCTTCTCCAAATAAACCAAGTGCCGCACCTTCTGTTTGATCTTTAATCAATTGATTAAGTTTCTCTTTCGGAATATTCGTTAATTTCGAGATACGATCCACCTGCACCGAAGCCGCTTGCGGACTAATATCCGGATCTAGCCCTGAACCTGAATTTGTCACTAAATCGATTGGCACTTCTGTAAGTGGTACAGTGGGATTTTGTTTCTTCCACTCTTCAATACTTTTCTCTACTCGTTTCTCTAAATCTGGATCAGACGGTGCATAGTTATTTGAACCAGACGCTTCTGCTTTATATTCAATACTAGAAACGCGCCCATGAAAATAACGTGGATCTGTGAAATTTTGACCGATTAATTTAGAACCAATCACTTCATTTTTATCATTATATATTAGACTTCCATCCGCGTTATCCTTCATTACTGCTTGTGCAATACCAGTAACAATAAGCGGATATACAAGTCCACACAACACTAAAAATGTAAAAGTAATACGGATGATTGGTGATAGTATACTTTGTTTCTTCGCCATCTCTTTCCCCTCTTCCTTATATGAACAAGCCGACAATCATATCAATTACTTTAATTCCAATGAACGGTACAATCACTCCGCCAAGCCCATAAATAAGTAGGTTTCGGCCAAGTAGTGCATTCGAACTCATCGGTTTATATGCGATACCTTTCATCGCCAATGGAATGAGTAATGGAATAATAACTGCATTAAATATTAATGCTGATAAAATCGCTGACAGTGGTGATGTTAATTTCATAATGTTTAATGCTTCCATTTGCGGAATCGCAAGTGTAAACATTGCTGGAATGATTGCAAAATATTTTGCAATATCGTTTGCAATACTAAACGTCGTTAACGCACCGCGTGTCATTAACAATTGCTTACCGATTCCTACTACCTCAATAATCTTCGTTGGATTCGAATCTAAATCAATCATATTCGCTGCTTCTTTCGCAGCTGTTGTACCACTATTCATCGCTAATCCAACGTCAGCCTGCGCTAATGCCGGCGCATCATTTGTACCATCACCTGTCATCGCTACGAGTTTTCCTTTATCTTGCTCTGCTTTAATAACTGCAATTTTATCTTCTGGTTTGCACTCAGCAACAAACTCATCTACTCCTGCTTCTTTTGCAATGGTTGCTGCTGTTAATGGATTATCCCCTGTACACATAACCGTTTTAATCCCCATTTGACGCAACTGTTCAAAACGTTCACGCATACCAGGTTTTACTGTATCTTTTAAATAGATTAAACCGTAAATACGATTATTCACTGCAACTACAAGTGGTGTTCCGCCCTCTTTTGAAATGAAATCTGCTTTTTGATTTACATCTTTCGGAATTGTTCCACCTTGTGACTGAACCCATTCAATCACGCTACCGACAGCACCTTTTCTCACTTTCGTTCCGTCCTGTAAATCAACACCACTCATTCTCGTTTCTGCTTTAAATGGAACAAACTCACCTTGTTCTGCAAGTTCTCTATTATATGATATAGATTTTGCTTGCACATACTCGATAACAGATCGACCTTCTGGTGTCTCATCTAAAACTGAACTAATCGCAGCCCATTTCCCTACTTGCTCAATCGTTTCATTTCCTACAGGTAATAATGTATGAGCCATTCTGTTCCCGAAAGTAATCGTACCCGTTTTATCTAAAATAATTGTATTAATATCGCCCGCAGCTTCTACTGCTTTACCCGACATTGCTAACACATTAAACTTTGTCACGCGGTCCATCCCGGCAATACCAATCGCTGATAATAATCCACCAATTGTCGTTGGAATTAAACAAACTAACAAAGCGACAAGTACAGCTGTATCAATTTGAAATCCTAAATAATTTGTAAAAATCGGCAGCGTCACAACAACGATTAAGAAGATAAGCGTTAAACTCGTTAATACTGTATTTAAAGCAATTTCATTCGGTGTTTTTTGACGAGCAGCTCCCTCTACTAACGAAATCATTTTATCAATAAATGATTCACCAGGATTACTCGTAATGACAATCGTGATCTCATCACTTACAACCATCGTACCGCCTGTCACGGAACAAAAATCACCGCCCGCTTCTTTTATTACAGGAGCTGATTCCCCCGTAATCGCAGATTCATCGACAGACGCTAATCCTTTTATGACTTCCCCATCACTTGGAATCATTTCTCCTTGTTTTACAATAACAACATCACCTTTTCTCAGATCCGTTGCTGAAACTTGAACAATGTTCCCATTTTCTTTTACAACATTGGCAAACACATCTTTCTTCGACTGTTTTAAAGAATCGGCTTGCGCTTTCCCCCGCCCTTCCGCTAACGCTTCTGCAAAGTTAGCAAATAAAACTGTAAATAATAGAATGAGAGAAACTGTTATATTGAACCATCCTGGTATACTACTAGAACGACTTGGAAGGAACGATAAAATGAACGTAATGATAAATCCAATCTCCACAACGAACATGATCGGATTCTTTATCATGACTTTCGGATTCAATTTCGCAAAGGACTGTTTCATCGCATGTGTCACGATATCACGATCCATCGTTTTCGCTTGTCTAACCTCATCTTCTACAACATGTATTTGTGACTCATTTACTCTTTTTTCTTTTACTACTACCGGTCTCATCATTTACCCTCCATTACTTCAATGTAAGAAATTCTGCAATTGGACCGAGTACTAACATCGGGAAGAATGTTAATGCACCGACAATTACAATTGTTCCGATGAAAATGCCGCCAAA
Source organism: Bacillus sp. BD59S (assembly GCF_007363175.1). Taxonomy (NCBI): domain Bacteria; kingdom Bacillati; phylum Bacillota; class Bacilli; order Caryophanales; family Bacillaceae; genus Bacillus; species Bacillus sp. BD59S. The sequence continues at coordinate 692,496 of NZ_CP034686.1, read as the reverse complement.
TAAACTATTATCCGTACGGAACGTTCCGACTGTTTCTGGTACAACCGTCTTTTCTTTCAAAGAAGCTGCCACAGCTAGCATCGTAATTAAACTGAAATAGCGTCCTAAAAACATAACTAAACCAGTTGTAATATTCCAAAACGGTGTATTATCCGCTAACCCTTCAAATCCAGATCCGTTATTCGCAGCTGACGATGTATATTCATATACCACTTGCGTTAAACCGTGAAAACCGGAATGAGAAATAGCATCCGTTCCTACACTTGTGGAAAGAGCTAATGCTGAAAATCCTAAAATAAGCAGTGGATGAAATAGTATCGTTACCGCAATTAATTTCATTTCCTTACCTTCAATTTTCTTACCTAAAAACTCCGGTGTCCGTCCAACCATCAATCCAGATATAAAGACTGCGATAATCGCATACATAATAATGTTCACAAAGCCTGCTCCAACGCCGCCGTATACTGTATTTAACATCATATTTACGAGTGGTACTAACCCACCAATTGGTGTTAACGTATCATGCATCGTATTCACCGCTCCAGTTTCAGCAGCTGTCGTTACTGTTGCGTATAGTGAAGAAAATACTGTTCCGAACCTTACTTCTTTTCCTTCTGTACTTCCTTGTACATGCTGGATACCCATGTCGTTTAATACTGGATTTCCATGTAATTCAGATGTCGTAATTGTGATAAATCCTAGCAAGAACACCATGAATAGTGATACAAAAAGAATACGTCCTTGCTTTTTATTTCCTACCATTCGTCCATACGTAAATGGAAGTGCTGTTGGCAATAACATCATAAGCATCATTTGCAAAATATTACTCATTTGTCCTGGATTTTCGAAAGGATGTGTAGAGTTTGCTCCGAAAAATCCACCGCCGTTATTTCCAAGTTCCTTAATGGAAACGAACGATGCAACTGGCCCACGTAAAATACTTTGCTTGGCGCCATCAATTGTTTGTGCTGTAACTGCACCGTCTAATGTTTGTGGTACGCCAAATGCAACAAAGAGTAACGCCGTAATAAAAGCGATAGGAAGAAATACTCTCGTTAAAGCTCTCGTAAAATCAACGAAAAAGTTACCAAGTTCCTTTCCAGCAAGGCCTCTTATAAACGCCATTACAAGTGCTAACGTCGTTGCCGGTGCTGCAAACATTAAAAATGTAATTCCGATCAATTGTGATAAATAAGATAAACCATTTTCACCGCTATAATGCTGTAAGTTTGTATCAGCCATAAAACTAATTGCTGTATTAAAAGCGAGCGTAGGCTCCATTCCTTCAATGTGTGCTGGATTTAATGGCAATACTCCTTGCAGTCTGAAAATGAAATATACGACAACAATCATAAATCCATTTAATAAAACTAATGATAACGCGTACTGTTTCCACGTTTGATTGTATTCTTTTACACCCGTAATTTTAAAAATAATTTTTTCAAAAGGCCCGAATACTTTATCTAGCTTTTTACTACCTTGAAAGGCTTTCTCTAAATAAATTCCCGTTGGCTTTGCCACAAGAACAAACAACAGCATTGTAATAACGACTGCTACCCAGATCATAATGAATGACTCCCCCTAATTAAAACTTTTCCGGATTTAATAATGCATACACTAAGTACACCGTAATTGCTGCAACAATAATTGATAAGGCAATCATCATGATTGCTTCCCTTCTTTCACAACTTTATCTGACCAACTTGCAAGACTTGCCATCGATGCGACTAATACAACAAAAATCCCGATCATTACAACATCTAACATAATTATCCCTCTCTTTTGTAAAAAATTACCATTAAATAATCAAAAAAAGAACACTAAGCTCTACTTAGTGTTCGAAATGAACAACACAAAGTAAACCTCCTCTCTAAACGCTTACGAGGTTAGCTGTCGGATTCGGGCCTAAAGAGTAGCCCTACTTTCAAAACTGAAAGATTCACCCCAAGTGACGATGCACAAAATTGGTTCCCCCGCTCCATTTCTGGAACTCAGCGATTTTAGGTTTTTTTGGAAATTTTATGAATGATTTATGAAAGTAAATATACTCCTCTATATTTAACTTGTAAAGAGGCAAATTACCTAAAATAAGAAAATATACATCTATTTAAACGCTTACATTAAGTGTTATTAATATTCTTTCATCTGTTTTCTCGTCTTTTCTTTCTTTTTCACAGAAATGACCTTTTAAATACGAAATAAAAAGAGCGAATGACATGAAGTGCATAGCTTGTTGCACTCAGCATTCGCTCTTTTTTCATCGACTATTTATTCTCCACGCAAAAATGCGCGCAAATTTCTCCCACGAATATAAACTTGTGACAATTCTGCATGTAGCTGCTCATATTCGATAACATCTGTTTTTAAATATAAAGCATCTTTAGATGGCAATATGATATAGGGCCTTGGAAAAATAGGATCAAGTACGACCAATTCTTGAACTCGCTCTACCGATACCGCCCAACGATTCGCTATATCTCCTAATAACAACACTTTCATCTTCTTCTCCCCCGCCCTATTCAAAAAATAAAAAAGTAATATTATCACAATTCGTAAACACGACAAATGTAGCTCCAATTGTTTCATAGAGCCTCGCTGGATATCGTTTATTCCTTGTAACAACAGTAATAGGTGCCTGAAAAGAAAAGCGAATGTGTTCTGTGAAAAAACTAACGATTGGAAGCTCATCCCCTAGTAAAATTACCTTCTTAATACACTCACAAATACTAGTAAAATCCTGCTCCTTACTACAACTATACGTCCAATCAAATCCACAATCCCTAACTTCAGCTGCTATCTCTTCATTTGCTGTAAAAATAATTAACTCATGTTGAAATGCTACTAAATCTCTTAAACTATTTACCTTGCTTTCTTCTCCAACACAAATAAGTGTTAGTTCCATGTACCTCATCCTCCTTAGCATAAAAGAACTCGAATATAGATTGATATTCCCCTATACTAATCAGATCGATGAAGTGATGTATCCATCATGGCACCGCCCTCTCTCAAGACGCTTACGAAGTTAGCTGTCGGATTCGGACTTTGAGAGTAGCCCTACTTTCAAAATTGAAAGATTCACCCCTAGTGACACTTCACAAATTGGTTCCTCCGCTCCATATAATTGGACTCAGCGTATTACAAAAAATGTATTCTGGCTGATATATTACTCCTGTAATTGGAAAAAGTAAATAGAAAAAAAGCCAGTTACAAAACTGACTTTTCACTTTCTTACAAACGCATTTTATTCACTTTATATGCAAAATGATTCGTCGGTCCATGACCACTACCGATATTCAATGGCTCTTCAATTGCTATACTAATAAATTGTTTTGCTTCTTGAACTGCCTCTTCAATCGAGTAGCCCTTCGCAAGTCCTGCTGTAACTGCAGATGCAAATGTACAGCCGCTTCCGTGTGTTTGTTTCGAAGGAATTCGCTCACTTCTAAATTCAATAAACTCTTCTCCATCAAAGAGTAAATCAATTACTTCATTACCTTGATATTCAGCATGCCCGCCCTTCATAAGTACATATTTCGCACCTAATTCATGCAGTACTTTTGCAGCCTCTTTACTATCTTCAACGTTATGAATTTCTAGCCCTGTTAACACTTCTGCTTCAGGAACATTCGGTGTTATAACAGTTGCTACTGGTAATAAGTATTCTTTTAATGCTTGTACTGCTTCTTGTTGTAATAGTGATGCTCCTCCTTTTGCAATCATAACAGGATCTAGCACAATATTATTCCAGCCAAATTTCTTAATCTGTTCTGCCACAATTTGAATAATTTCACTACTAAACAACATTCCTAGTTTCACAGCATCTGGTGTTAAATCCGTACCAATTGAATTCAACTGTTCCGTAATACCTTCTAATGGAACTGGATATACGCCTTGAACGCCAAGCGTGTTTTGAGCAGTAATTGCCGTAATTGCCGTCATACCATACACACCAAGCTCTTGGAATGTTTTTAAATCTGCTTGAATGCCGGCACCGCCGCCACTATCAGATCCTGCAATTGTTAAAGCTTTATTTACTTTCATCCCACTCATCCTTTTCTATCCAAAATAGCGATGATAAATTGTTTTTGCTTCGCTTATATCTTTCGTTCCATGTACAAGTACACGACCATCTTTAAAAGCAACTAATCTCTTTTCTTCCACAGAAAATGATAATAAATATGGATTTACATTTAAATCATTCACACGATCATTCAGCAGCTCTTTATATCGTTCAAAATCTATTTCCTCTTTATGAGGTGGTCTAATTTGAACTGTATTTCTCCCGCATAACACTGCTGTTTTCGATGTATTGTCTTTATTTAAATACGGATACAATGCATTCTCTCCGCACGAAGGACAATTGTGTTTACGAAGCTTTTGTACATTCATACATGAATATTCATTCTTCCACATATCAAACGATACAAGTCCATCCCGGAGTGCCTCGTAATCTTCCACTAACAATTTAAGAGCTTCTGTTACTTGATGAGAAACGACGAGAGATACAGCAGGCGATATAATGCCTGCCGTATCACATGTCGCTCCCCCAAGCGGAATTGCTTGTAACAAACATGATAAACATGGCGTTTTACTAGGAAGAATGGTGTAAGAAAGGCCGTAACTCCCTACACATGCTCCGTAAATCCATGGAATAGAATACTTTTGTGCTATATCATTCACAATGAAACGTGTTTCAAAATTATCAGTCGCATCGATTATTACATCAACATTTGTAACAAGTTCTTCTAATTCCTCAGCTGTTACATCTTGAACGAGCGCTTCTACTCTTACTTCACTATTAATCTCTTCTAGACGATTCTTCGCTGCTACAGCTTTCGGAAGATTATTTTTCACATCACTCTCTGCATACAATTGCTGCCTTTGTAAATTACTCCAATCGACATAATCACGATCAACAATCGTTACTGTGCCAACACCCGCTCTTACAAACATTTCTGCATTTGCACTACCTAGTGCACCCGCACCAATAATGAGTACATGCTTTTCTCTTATTTTTTGCTGGCCTTCTTCTCCAATCGGAGAAAATAATTCTTGGCGAGAATATCGATTATTCAACTACGCTCATTCCTTCTAAAGGACTACTTGCCGTTGCACAACGCTTACGTGCAATACGACCTGCTTCAAATCCTAAACGGCCTGCCTCAATACTTAATTTCATTGCTTGTGCCATTTTAATAGGATCTTTTGCTCCTGATACAGCTGTATTTAATAACACGCCATCTGCTCCTAATTCCATCGCAAATGCCGCATCAGCCGGGCTACCGATACCAGCATCAACGATAACTGGTACTGTCGCTTGTTCAATAATAAAGCTCAAATTCAATGGATTTACAATACCAAGTCCTGATCCAATTGGAGATGCTCCTGGCATAATCGCATGCACGCCAAGTTCTTGTAATTTACGTGCTAATACAACATCATCAGATGTGTACGGAAGTACGATAAATCCTTCCTCTAGTAACATTTCAGATGCCTTTAACGTCTCTACCGGATCAGGTAATAACGTTCTATCATCACCAATAACTTCTACCTTTATCATGTCACAAAGCCCAGAAGCTTTTGCTAATTTTGCAATACGAACAGCTTCTTCAGCATTTTTTGCTCCGGCTGTATTCGGTAATAACGTATATTTTTTCACATCAAGTTTCTCTAATAAATTAGGCTGCTTTGCATCAAATATATCCATACGACGTACTGCGAACGTTAAAACCTCAGCCTCAGATACATCAATTGCCTTTTGCTGCACATCAAAATCAGGGAATTTTCCTGTTCCTAATAAAAGTCTAGAATGAAATGAAAATGGTCCAATGTTTAACATAATCAACCGCCTCCTACGAAAGTTACAATCTCAATTTGGTCTCCATCAAAAACAGATGTATCTGTATGATCATCTTTTTGTAAAATATCTTTATTACGCTCTACTACAACAATTCTGTTATCTAACTCTAAATGTGTAAGTAGCTCAGCTACTGTTTTCACACTCTCTGGCACTTCAATTTGATTACCATTAATTTTTAAATTCAAACTTCCATCCCCTTTCTAAACTGTTTTAGAAAGCAATGAATCTAGCAAGTGATTCTCCTGCTTTCCCTCTATTAAATCAGCCATATATTGACCAGAAACAGGACTTAATAAAATACCGTTTCGATAATGGCCCGTACAAGCATATAAACCTTTTATTTCTTCATGCTCTCCCATATAAGGAGCTTCATGATTCGATTGTGGTCTTAATCCCGCCCATGCACTTTCCCATTCAGCTTCTTTTAAAGCAGGCAATATTGTATACGCGCGCTCTAATATAGAAGTAATACTTTCCGGTTGCACAGTTTTATTGAACGTACGGGGCTTCATCGTTGCACCAATTACGTAACGTCCACCGCGCTTTGGTGCAATGTAAAATCTTTCTTGGAAAATAGGCGCCTTTAAAAGTGGTTTTCTACTTCTTACCGCTACTACTTCTCCTTTAACTGGATATGTACCCCATTCGCGGTGAAAATAACCTAGTAACTTTGTGCTCCATGAGCCACCCGCAATCACAACTTTTTCGCAAGTGATCATACCTTCGCTTGTCACAATTCCAGTCACTTTATTATTTTCAATACGAACATCAAACACTTCTGTCTGTTCATATATATCAGCACCCGAGAATGATGCGGAATGTGCGAATGCTTTCGTAAGATCTGGTGCAATAACATGACCGTCTTTCGGATAATATACAGCCCCTATAATTGACTCAGATAGATACGGCTCTTTCTCTCGCAAACGATCTCCCGCTAGAAAGTAAGAATCTTCACCGGTTTTCTGCTGCCAATCCATAATATGAAGAATTCTTTCCTTTTCCTCTTCATTTTGAGCAATGCGATAAATGCCTTTCTCTTCATACCCAATATCGATGCCTGTTTTTTCACGTAAAACTTCTGCAAGTTGTGGAAATATAGCACGGCTTTCTCTAGCAAGTTCAAATAGCGGGTCATATTCATCCCATTCTGCCTGCACCCCAAGTAAACCAGCGGCTGCTTTCGAGGCTTCAGATGCAATCTGTTGCTTCTCTACAATCGCTACTTTATGTCCTCTTTCTGCTAGAAAATGTGCAACTGAACTACCAATTACACCACCGCCAATTATCGCTACATCATACTTCTTACACATGTTTTTCCGCCCACTTTCTTATTGATTCCTTATAAGATTTCGCTTTGCTATACGGGTTACTACTACTTATAATCCCAGACATAACAGCAATACCACTGACGCCGTTAGTAAGAACATCTCCAGTGTTTTCCGGAGTGATTCCTCCAATTGCTGTAATCGGTATGGATAAACACTTTGCAATGTCTGAAATTTCTTCAAGCCCTCTCGCTGGCACACCTTTTTTACAATCTGTCGGAAATACATGACCATAAACGAGTGAATCCGCGCCATTCTTAAATGCATCGATCGCCTCTTCTAAAGAATGCACAGAATAACCGACATGCAAATAAGAAAACTTTTCTTTCACTGACCTTACATCTGCGCTTCGATATCCTAGCTGCACGCGCGGAATGTTTAATAAAATAGCAATATCAATTCGATCATTTATCACTATTTTGGATGCTGGAAAGCCCTTCTTCAAAAGATTTTCCACACCTTCATACAATTCCTTCGTACTTTTCTCACGCTCACGAATATGCAAATAATCAATTTCACTTTCAATTTGCATCGCTACATTCACTAACTCTTCGAATGACATGTGCCCATTTGAGATTACATGAAGCTCATTTTTCATATTCATTCGCCTACTTTAAAATGTTTTCGAATAACTCATCGGCCGGAACGATTTCTTTCGTCATTCCTTTATCTTTCAGCCATTTATTTTGTTTCTCCCATGACTCTTTTGAATCTGATAAAAATGGCTCATCCTTCGTTTCCATCTTCTCTAATAAAATTTTCATACTTTCTTTTTCAACTTCTGGTACAAGCGGGAAGTTTTCTTTTTCTTGATGATTTAATAAAATATTTAATGCTTCATCTGGATTTTTCTTCATGAAATCATAACCTTTTTTTGTACCACGCAAGAAAGCTTGCAACGCTTCTTTATCTTTTTTCAATGTTTTATCACCTGTTACAAATACAAGCTCATGATAATTCGGTACACCATAATCTGCTGGATTAAAGTATGCTGGTTCATGACCTTCATGACGCATAACAGGTACTTCGTGGTTAATGTATGCTCCTGTTACCGCATCCACTTTTTTCGTGATTAATGCTGGTACTAAATCAAAACCAACATCGACTACTTTCACTGTATCTGGATTACCACCAGCTTCTTTTACCATCGTTTTTAAATACATCTCACTTAAAGGTGTTCCAGAATATCCAACTGTTTTACCCTCTAAATCTTTTGGCGATTGAATGCCTGCAGACTTCAGCGATACAACATGATTTAATGGTGAACGTACGACAGCTCCAATTGATTTCACTGGAATTTGTTCATTTGCTTTTGCCATGACAACATCTGGCTGATAATATAAGCCCACTGTTACTTTTCCTGCAGCTGCTAACGTTAATGGGTCAGTCGGATTAGAAGGAAATTTAATATTCACCTTTACTCCTTCTTCTTTAAAGTAGCCTTTTTCAATTGCTGCATAAATAAAACTATGTACCGCATTTGGATACCAATCAAGCATGACCGTTATTTCTTTCTCTTTTTTACTTTTGTCCGATGCTGAATTACTCGAACATCCAGCAATCATTGCAACTAATAATGTAAACACAAAGATGCGTTTTAAAAATTTCATGAATGCTTCCTCCAACTAATAAATTTCTTTTCTAATACCGAAATAAGTACGACGAAGAAAATAGCTAATAATGATAACAATACAATGGGTGCAAATACACCCGCTCCGTCTAACTGCGTCATCATTCTCTTACTGAAATATCCTAGCCCCGCTTGTGCACCGAGCCATTCACCAATTGCCGCCCCAATTACACTAAGCGGTACTGCAATTTTTAAAGCTGAGAAAAAATAAGGAAGAGCAGACGGCAATTTTAATTTAAGAAAAACATCTTTTTTCGTTGCCCCATACGTAACTAAAAGCTCCTCCCATTCTTTTTTCGTACTGCGCAGTCCATCATACGTATTGACCGCAATTGGGAAAAACGTAATTAAAACCGTAACAACAACCTTACTCCAGATCGTATATCCAAACCATAAAACGAAAAGCGGAGCAAGCGCTGTAATAGGAATCGTTTGTGAGGCAACTAATAATGGATAAAAAGCTCTCTCCATCCAATTACTCGCATTCATTAACATCGCTAGCCCTACCCCAAGTACGATAGAAATAGCCACTCCTATTAAAACGACATATAATGTTGCAGGCAAATGAACCGTAAATAATATATCTTTTAGTTTCCATATTTTCATTACAATTGCAGACGGTGACGGTAAAATGTACATTTCATCTACAATTCTTGCGCCTACTTCCCAAAGAGCAAGTAAAATACTAGAAAGCGTAAGAGCAGGTAATAGCTCCTTCAACCGGTTCATCATACGAGTACCTGCCTTTGCAACATACTAAGGAGCTCATCTTTAAGCGCTATCACTTCAGGCTTATATAAATCTTTTCTTGTCCGATTACGATCAAGCGGTACAATCCTCTCGGTTAAAGTAGTTATCGGTTGATTTTCTACAACGAAAATTCGATTAGAAAGAAACAATGCTTCTTCCACATCATGAGTGATAAATAAAATTGTTTTTCCCCACTCTTTCCATTGTTCAAACAACCATTCTTGCAAAGATGCCTTCGTTAAAGCATCCAACGCGCTAAACGGTTCATCTAACAGCAATATCTCCCCGCCTGTTAATAAAGTTCGAATAAAGGATACGCGTTGTCTCATACCACCAGATAAATCTTTCGGATATTTTGTCTCATACCCTTGTAAGCCAAATTTATGCAATAGTTCCTTTGCCCTTATTTGTGCTTCTTTCTTCTGTACACCTTGGCACTCTAACGGTAGGGCAGCATTCTCAATAATCGTTCTCCACGGCAGGAGCATATCTTTTTGGGGCATATACCCTACAGGATGGCTCTTTGTTTCTTTCAGCTCTATCTGTCCCGTACTTACTTCTTCTAAACCTGTAATAAGGCGAAATAAAGTACTTTTCCCGCATCCACTCGGTCCGATAATACTTACAAACTCTTTATCTTGTATAGAAGCATTTAATTCATTGATGATTGGCTTCTCATCATAATGAAAAGAAACATTATGAAACTGTAGTATGTTCTTGCTCCTCAAATCCCCACATCTCCTTACGATAGGACATATCCCAGAATAAATATTCAAATCGACTGGAATATAGGAAAATCTCTTCTAATCGATCTAGCTCTTTTTCAGACTTTCCAACTGCCATTTCATTTAATAAATCGATTAACCAAATACAAAGGTTACCGTATTCTTCAGAACTATATCCTTGAATCCACTCACCAAAGAATTCATGATCCCTTGCTCCAGGAATATCATTTAAACGCTTTCCAATTTCCCAGTAGCTCCACATACATGGAAGAAGTGCTGCTATTAATTCTGCAAGTGTGCCATTTTGAGATACAGACATCATGTAATTTGTATAAGCTAGATTTTTAGCAGATGGCTTTGCAGACTCTATCTCCTCTATAGAAATTCCAAGTCTTTTTGCATATTGTTTATGAATTGTCATTTCTCCATTTAATATCCCATCAATTTGTTCAGCAAATTTCCCCATTACTTGTGGATTCGTTGCCTTTACAACACCGATCGCATATAGCTTTGCATAATCTAACAAATATAAATAATCTTGAATAATGTAATACTGAAACTTATCTTTTTCTAATGTGCCATCCCCCATACCTACAACAAATGGATGATTATGACTCATCTCCCAAACTGGTTGTACAGTTTCTAATAATCTATCGCAAAATTTCATTTCTCTATCCCCTTTCAATTTATATATCTAAATAAAAAACCACTTCTAAATAAGAAGTGGTTACAGCAAATAAAATTATAATTTATTCGTTGCTCCACTTCCCTTCGCTAGTATTACCTAGATCAGGTCTGTAAGGGTTAAGGATTATTCCTCTCTCAGCACAACAAGCACCCCTAGTGGTTTCAATATGAAATTTTCAAATAAAAAAGCCCCGTTTCTATACGCAAAGAAACGGGGACTCATTATTAGTGTCCGAATTGCTTCCCTACGCTAGCATAATCTAGATCAGGTAATAAAAAGGATCAAAGACTTAAGGTCTTACTCTCAGCTGGCAACACCAGCTCTCCTAGCAAACTATAAAATTATCACTGTCAGTATAACACCGTAATAAGACATCATCAACTTTTTTAATTTTCTCAATTGTCAACAAAATAACAAAGCCATATAATACTTATATTCTATTTTGGAAATTATTATCCTAATGAATTGGATAAAAATGAATCATTATCCTCAAAAAATTTATTTTTATATTGATTTCATATTACATTTATGTGAATACACCCACTATATTATATCTTTATACTATAATAAAATTACAACTATACAACTAGAGGAGGTCTCTATTATATGAATATGAAAGCTACTGCTTTAACAGCAACTACTGTCGCAATTGCTTCTTTACTTCCTTCTATGGGAGAAACAAATGTACAAACAGCCAACGCTGAACAATTATCTAATGTGAAAACTGGATATGTCAAAGTCGATCAAGTAGCCTTACATACAAAAGATAACACAAATAGCTCATCAATTGATACAATTCGCTTTAATACGAAAGTGAATATACTTGAAACAACTAATGACTGGTATAAAGTATCTGTTAATAATAAAGTAGGTTACGTACAAAAAGATTCTATTCTACTAAAAAACAAACTTCAATCTAATAATCAATATATCGTCAATGCCAATGCATTAAACGTTCGTTCTGAACCTAATCTAGAATCTTCAATTTTAGATGTATTACCAAATGGGAAATTCGTTACCATTCAAGAAGAACAAGGCGAGTGGTATAAAATTTTACATAATGGCAAAACAGGTTACGTACAAAAGGCATTCGTATCTAATGGTTCACAGCCTTTAGTAAAAGGCATCACAGTTCAAAATAATGCGAAATACACAGTTGCAACACCTAAACTTAATGTACGTAGCGACGCTAGTACAAGTAGCGCACTACTTGGTTCATTGCAAAATGGTACACAATTACAAGTAGTGGAAACTGTAGGAACTTGGTATAAAATTCGTTTTGGCACAGGATACGGATACGTGGCAAAACATTATGTAGTGCAAAACCAAACGCAATCACAAGCTCAAACGGCTCAACCTACTTCCATTCCAGCCGTTTTCAAATTCCCTACTCAAGGAAGAATTAGCTCAACATTTGATATGCGCTGGGAACAAATGCATTATGGTATAGATATCGCAGCTCAGGGTAATGTCTCTATCCAGGCGGCGGCGGCAGGTAAAGTCGTGAAATCATATTATTCAGCTAGCTATGGCAATGTTGTGTTCATCGCTCATCAAATAAACGGGAAATTATATACAACAGTCTATGCTCACATGAAAGATCGCACTGTACAAGCTGGTGATCAAGTACAAGCTGGACAATTAGTAGGTCATATGGGAAACACAGGTCATTCATACGGGCAACATCTTCATTTTGAATTACACAATGGAGAATGGAATTTTGAAAAAACAAATGCAGTAAACCCACTGCCATATTTAGTTAGGTAAATTGTATGCCACGCAATATCAATATACCTCTCTTAATTGAATACTTAGCCTTTTTAGGCTTAATCTGTTGCTTAGTAATTTATAATACAAATACTGTATTTTTATCTATTATCATTGCTTTTGTTGCTTTAGAAATTATGATGGAAGCTTTTCAAGTTCAACTAAAACAAAAAATTGCCCATATTTATAATGCCATCTTTCTATTAAGTGCCTTAATAACAAATATTATTAGTAATGGTTTTTATTTATCTACCGTATTTCCCGTATTCTTTATGGCTGTTTTATTAATCATAGCTAGATACATTCATGTTCCTACTAACAAAAAACACGAACAAGAAGCTTAGAAAGAGGAGACACCGTGTATCAATCTTTCAAAGATAATCCGCTAAAATATATATTGAATTTATACAAAAAAACAAATACTTTTTTTGGTATACAAGGAAGCTATACGGCACAATTTCTCCTTTATGGAATGTTATTTCTCGTCTTAATTACATTTTTCTTGCTTTACTAAATTAAAAAGGATCTCAATTATGAGATCCTTTTTAATTTATATAGAAAATGCTCTTTATCCACAAGCATATTTTTCATAAATAAAGCTAAGATTATATTTTTTCTCTAAGCTCATTCTTTGTTCATCATCACACCAATAGAACAGAATATCATGAATCGTTGCATAACGCTTATTTTTAAGAAACAGTTTAAAGAAAGATGGTAAACAGTCATGTAATTGTATAAATATATAATTGCGTAATATTTCTTCTTTATATTTAATGCCCTTACAAATATACAATAATTCTTCACAATAATATGCATGTTGTGGAACTTGGATCATTTCGAAAAATGGCACATATGATAATAACTTTCCAATAAAATGATCATATCGATCCATTATCCCTATCGTCATATGCTCCATCATATCTTTCATTACATATAAATAATCATCTACATGAGTAGTCTTGAGTGGGTCTAATCGATCTGAAATTTGAGAAAGTACAGCCCTTTGGCAAGCTAACACCGCTTGACTAGGTCCATAATACGATAGAAAGTCTGTACACTTACGATACTTTCGTAATAAATCATATGTATATAAGTCATAAACAAAAGTATTACAATACATCGCTAAACTCATCATATCACTATTTAATTGCTCTTTTGATAGTGACTTAGCTCTCTTACACATATAAAAGAATGTAAATTCTAATACTTCTTTATGAGATAATAGATGTTTACAGTCTGTTATACATTTCTCATTAAATTTAACTCTATCCCAAATTTCTACATGCCCATCAGTTAATTCACCAATACGATATTTAATAATTAAATAGTTTAAAGCCACCGCCTGCGTCAAAAGATCCCACGTTTCATATTCCAATGAAGTATGAACAAACTCAGCTAGCCCTTGAGTTACCATAAAAGTATTCGCTTCTTCATACCAACCAATTTCTTGGCATAAGCGAAGAATACGTACTAAAGTTGGAATTTCGTCTTTATGAAATTGCGGTAAATTCTTTGCTTTATTCATTCCATATACGATAAATGCCGCTAAATTTTCTTCTTTATAAAATTCTTTTTCTTTCCACACTAATATAGTTCGTTCTTTCCCTTCACCTTTTGGATGACAAGGTACAAGCAAAGAAAATAATTCAGCGAAATTATTTGGTTCTATATATGTATCTGTAACCAAATTCCAATTTGGATCGCGCTGTACAGCCTTCATATAATTCCCCTTCCCTTTTGTCTACATAGGAAATATTAATCCATTATTACATCATTAACAATAAATATTGTTATATTCGAAATCAATCATAATACTTATATCTATCAGTATATCATTTTTTATCTTATTTATAATTAGGAATGACAAATTTAAATAAACTGTCGAAATTACTCACTGTATACTTATTATATAATGGCTCAGATACATCATGCTAACATATTAGCTTAACCCTATATACTAGAATAATGTATCTGATTTTTATACGTAACGTATTCCACTAACTAAAATCTCACTTCATTCCGTATGCTCTGATATTTCACTTAAAGCAAATCCCGCTTGATCATCTGCCGATTCTTTTATAGCTAAATCTCCTAGTGCTAACATCCCAACGAGTTGACCACTCTCGACTACTGGCAATCGTCTAATTTGATACTGCGCCATTAACTCTGTAGCCTTTTCAATAGAATCGTCTGGAGAAACTGAAACAATGTTTGTTGTCATTACATTTGTAATTTTATTAGATCCAGGATGTTTTTCAGCAATTCCTCGAACAACTAAATCTCGGTCCGTAACAAGACCAACAACTTGTTCATTTTCGACAACCGGGATCAATCCAATCGATTCTTCTTTCATCTTTACAGCAGCTTCATATACATTGTCTAACGGTGTACACTGTACAATATGAGTGCTCATCAAGTCTCTCACTCGTGTCATTTGTATCTCCTCCTTTTTATACATACCATAGCTTTTCCTAAATCCCTTTATTTATTTCAGGAAAATCAGTTGATAAAGGAGAATGAACGCACAATAAAAAAGAGTCAGCATATTGCTGACTCTTTTTTTATGACCCGTACGGGATTCGAACCCGTGTTACCGCCGTGAAAGGGCGGTGTCTTAACCACTTGACCAACGGGCCATGGCTCCGCAGGTAGGACTCGAACCTACGACCGATCGGTTAACAGCCGATAGCTCTACCACTGAGCTACTGCGGAATAATATATGGTGGGCCTAAATGGACTCGAACCATCGACCTCACGCTTATCAGGCGTGCGCTCTAACCAGCTGAGCTATAGGCCCATATACTTTACAGGGGCAGTAGGAATCGAACCCACACTGGAGGTTTTGGAGACCTCAGTTCTACCTTTAAACTATGCCCCTAAAGGATGCCGACTAGAGGACTTGAACCCCCAACCTACTGATTACAAGTCAGTTGCTCTACCAATTGAGCTAAGTCGGCATAAAAAAATGGTGGCTCGGGACGGAATCGAACCGCCGACACGAGGATTTTCAGTCCTCTGCTCTACCGACTGAGCTACCGAGCCAACATAAATGGCGGTCCCGACCGGGGTCGAACCGGCGATCTCCTGCGTGACAGGCAGGCATGTTAACCACTACACCACGGGACCATTTGGTTGCGGGGACAGGATTTGAACCTGCGACCTTCGGGTTATGAGGTATTAGGCACGCCGCCAGCGTTCATCCTGAGCCAGGATCAAACTCTCCAATAAAGTTAGTTTGTCTAGCATCTAAAATAAAAATTGACGTTTCACGTTGTTTGTTTCGTTCAGTTTTCAAAGAACTTGTCCATCGCTTCAGAAGCGACTTCATCATATTAACATCTTCATTTTTCGATGTCAACTAAGTTTTAAAATTTCTTTTTTGTCGTTTTCTGCGTTTCCGCATCAGCGACGTTTATTAATATACCATCATGGTTTTTAAATAACAAGTGTTTTTTTATAAAAAAACAAAAAAATTATCTATCCTACTTTCTTCTATAGTAAAGCCTTGTATTCTCTCTACTGAAAATAAGTATTTTGATTGTATACCAATACACTCTAATTAACCAAACTACATTTCATACTCCCTCCCACCTTTTCATTCTCTTCTACATTAAAGTTCACATTAAAAAAGAAAATAGCTTCGCCACTTCCTAATAATGCGAACATGTTGATTTTTTGTCCCTCCACACAAATCATTACTAGTTGAAAGAACCGGTTGTTGGCAGATAACTCCACCCCAACCGAATTCGAAGTGAGAATTTTATCGTCCGACCAACGACGGGATAGATAACGAAATTCCAACGAAACATCAACTTAAGATTATTGTTAGAATTTTTTTACATTTAATTAATGAAAAATATCCATTTTTTGTTATATAGTAAGAAAGGACGTACTCAACTAAAAATAAACCAATGGAGGAATTACTTTATGGATAGGTTAACGAAGTTTTCATTAAAAAAACGCGCCGCTGTTATCATCATGGTTTTTCTCATTTCCATACTCGGTGTTTATTCCGGCTCTAAATTACCTATGGAATTTTTACCTAGCATCGATAATCCCGCGGTCACCGTCACAACCTTATCTCCAGGACTCGACGCTGAAGCAATGACAAAAGAAGTAACCGATCCCCTTGAAAAACAATTTCGCAACTTAGAAAACATTGACAACATCACCTCTTCTACTCACGAAGGATTATCACGCATCGATATCGCATATACATCCAAAGCAAATATGAAAGATGCCACACGTGAAGTTGAAAAGGCCATTAATACAATTAAATTACCTAAAGATGCAACTAAACCGATAGTTAGCCAATTAAATACTTCTATGATTCCACTCGCTCAAATTGCAATCCAAAAACAAAACGGATTTTCAAAAGCAGATGAAAAACAAATCGAAAAGGAAATCGTACCACAACTCGAAAGCATTGATGGCGTTGCCAACGTTATGTTTTTTGGAAAATCAACTTCCGAATTATCTATTATACTAGACCCAAACCAATTAAAAGATAAAAACGTAACAACGGAACAAATATTAAAGGTTTTACAAGGAAAAGAAACTTCCACTCCAGCTGGAGCTGTTACCGTTAATAAAGAAGAATATAACCTTCGTGTCATCGGGGATATAAAAAATGTAGATGACATTAAAAAAATCACTGTTGCACCTCAAGTTAAATTACAAGATGTTTCTCAAATTGAACTTAAACAACACTACGATACAATCTCACATATAAACGGCGAAGAAGGCACTGGATTAATCATCATGAAAGAGCCAAGTAAAAATGCAGTTGCAATTGGAAAAGAAATCGATAAAAAAATTAAAGATATAAGTAAACAATATAAAGATCAGTTTTCTATTAAACTTTTAGCATCAACTCATGAACAAGTTGAAAACGCTGTTACTAGCATGGGAAAAGAAGTAATCCTTGGAGCAATTGCTGCAACTCTAATTATATTAATCTTTTTACGTAACTTCCGAACGACACTCATTGCTGTTGTCAGTATTCCATTATCTATTTTATTAACACTCTTTTTACTACACCAATCTAACATCACACTTAACACTCTAACACTTGGTGGTTTAGCCGTTGCAGTTGGACGTCTCGTCGATGATAGCATCGTTGTCATTGAGAATATTTTCCGACGTTTACAAAAAGAATCTTTCTCTAAAGATATTATTCTCGATGCAACGAAAGAGGTCGCCGTCGCAATTACTTCTTCTACTTTAACAACGGTCGCTGTTTTTTTACCTATCGGCCTCGTATCAGGAGTAATTGGAAAATTAATGTTACCTATGGTATTAGCGGTCGTATATTCTATACTATCATCCTTAATCGTTGCACTAACAGTTGTTCCACTTATGGCTTTTTTACTACTCAAAAAAACAAAACACAAAAAGCCAAGTTCTTCACCACGATATGTCGCTACATTAAAGTGGGCTCTTTCGCATAAATTCATTATTCTACTTACTTCTTTTTTATTATTCGCAGGATCGATTGCTACCTATGTATTACTACCGAAAGCGAATATAAAATCTGAAGACGACACAATGTTATCTATTAATATGACTTTCCCGGCTGATTACGCTCCTGAAACACAAAAACAAAAAGCTTTTGATTTCGAAAAGAAGCTACTTTCTAATTCAGATGTAACGGATGTTATTTTACGAATGGGATCTAGCGCAGAAGATGCACAATGGGGGCAAACGACCAAAAATAATCTCGCAAGTATATTGGTAGTCTTTAAAAAGGGTTCTGATATTGATCAGTATATTAAAGAGTTAAAGAAAGAACATAAAACTTTTGAGCCCGCTGAACTTGATTATATAAAAATGAGTTATTCAAGCTCTGGCAGCGGCAATAATTTGCAATTCAACGTAACAGCCACTAACGAAACAAATTTAAAAGAGGCTGCTACTATCGTCGAAACAAAACTAAAAGATATGGATGATCTTTCTAAAGTAAAAACGAATTTAGAAGACTCTAAGAAAGAATGGCAAATCCATGTTGATCAAACAAAGGCCGAACAACTAGGATTAACACCAGAATTAGCAGCTCAACAAGTAGCATTCCTTATGAAGAAATCACCTATTGGTGAAGTTTCAATCAATAACGAAAAAACTGCTATTATGATAGAACATAAAAAAGAAAGTATTACTAAACAAGAAGACATTTTAAACACAAACATACTATCACCTATTAATGGACCAATTCCTTTAAAAGACATTGCAACTATTTCAGAAAAGCAACTTCAAACAGAAGTCTTCCATAAAGATGGAAAAGAAACGATTCAAATTACCGCAGAAGCTTCAAATGAAGATTTAAGCAAGGTAAGCACTGAAGTGAACAAAGCGATAGCCGAATTAGATTTACCTAGCGGAGCAAAAGTAAATATCGCAGGCGCCACTGAATCTATGCAAGAGAACTTCACAGATTTATTCAAGATTATGGGGATTGCAATTGGGATTGTATATTTAATTATGGTTATTACCTTCGGGCAGGCACGTGCTCCTTTTGCAATCTTGTTCTCCTTACCATTAGCTGCTGTCGGCGGTATTTTAGGATTAATCATTTCAGGAACACCAGTTGATGTAAATTCCTTGATCGGTGCATTAATGTTAATCGGGATTGTCGTTACAAACGCTATCGTATTAATAGAAAGAGTACAACAAAACCGGGAACACGGTATGGAAACGAGAGAAGCCTTACTCGAAGCAGGTTCCACTAGACTACGTCCAATTATTATGACAGCTATTACAACAATTGTTGCTATGCTCCCACTCCTATTTAGCCAATCACAAGCAGGAAGTATGGTATCAAAAAGCCTAGCCGTTGTTGTCATCGGTGGTTTGGCAGTCTCAACTGTTCTTACATTAGTAGTCGTTCCAGTTATGTATGAACTATTAGATAAAATTGGGAGAAAAAGGCGCTCTCGTAGAAAAATAAGCACTTCTACAGAAACACCTGATATTTAAAAGAAAAGGGTTATCTTCATTCATGAAGATAACCCTTTTCTCTACCTATTCATATAATCCATCATTTTTTCCGCATACTGTTCTAGAGATTCACTAGAATCCACAATAATATATTCACTATTTAAAGGTCTTTTACTACCATTTAACCACTTTTTAAAAGCTACTTCCGACTCTACCTTTTCAATTTGACTGACCATACGCTTACGTGTTTGC
The DNA here is from genome assembly GCF_007363175.1 of Bacillus sp. BD59S. Lineage (NCBI taxonomy): Bacteria > Bacillati > Bacillota > Bacilli > Caryophanales > Bacillaceae > Bacillus > Bacillus sp. BD59S. Next base: position 672,566 of record NZ_CP034686.1, on the reverse strand, counting down.
AACCTATTATTAATCTCTTCCATATCATTCACTTAACACTCAATATATTTATATTTCACACCATGTTTATTAGACAGCTTAATTCCTTTTTCAACCATCCCTTCGTATAGACATGGACTATCCAATATCACACTATGCCCTTGTTCTAAATAAGAATCAATCAATACCCATTCCACATCGTATGATACTCCTCCAACAATCGTCGATTCAATCCCTTTCATTTCTAATGATTGTAACAACGCTGATTTCAAAACGTCATGATCTACAATTACAGCACCTGTTAACTTCCCTATATACTTAGAAACTGTGGATTTTCCCGATCCCGGAAAACCTGACATTTGCAGAAAAAACAAATTAAACCCACTCCCTCATTTTCATCTTTTTATCCTGATATTTACGAGCAGCAAGACCTCACTGATTAAAGTTTCACTTTATTTATATAACGAATTACAAATTCAACAATCGCAATACCTTTTCCTTCTATATTAAAACGTAAAAAGAACCCCCTACTTATCAGTAGAGAGTTCCCCTTTACAACTTATGCCGCTTTTATCTTCTTCGTCGTTTTACTTTTTCTTTTCGCTCCTGTAAAACGTTTGTGCAATATAGATGCTACCAAGCGTGAAACAACATTGAATAGTAATACCATAATAATTAATACAGCTGCAGATTTTGTCGCAATTAACTTCGCATCTGGGATAATCCCTTCAGAATTTAACTTCCAAATGTGAACCGCTAACGTTTCAGCTGGTCTAAATGGATTTAAAGGATGAGCAGGACTTGAGAAGTCCGCTGCTGAATTTAAAATCGGGGATGTTAAACCCGCTGTATAAATTAATGCCGCCGCTTCACCAAATATACGACCTGCCGCTAAAATAACACCTGTAATAATTTGTGGTAATGACGACGGAATAATAATACGAGTAATCGTTTGCCACTTTGTTGCACCTAATCCAAGACTCGCCTCTTTTACATTAGAAGGAACCTCTGAAATCGCATTTTCACAAACACGCGTTAAACCTGGCAAGTTTAAAATCGTTAAAGCAAGGGCACCACCCATTACTGTGTATCCCCATCCTGTCATTGTAACGAACACTAACAAACCGAATAAACCAACAACAATAGAAGGTAAAGATGCCATTGTCTCGATACATAAACGAACAAAATTTAAAAAACGCCCTTGTTTTGCATACTCTGCTAAATATATTCCAGCACCTAATCCAAGGGGAATAGATATAATAAGCGTTATAACAAGCATATAGAAGGAATTGAATAACTGCGGACCAATCCCACCACCAGCTCTTGTATTGCTTGGTTCTCCAAACAAGAAATTAGGATCCCAAAAACCCCATCCCTTTTGTAAAATCTCAAATACTAAGAATACTAACAGCGCTACAACTAAAGCCGCAACCGCATAAAAGATACCTGTCCAAACTTTATTTACCGTTCTTGCATTCATTATTATCGCTCACCTCTTTGCCCAATCGCTCGAATTACTAAAATAAACAGGAATGAAATAACAAGTAAAATCATTGCTAAAGTCCATAGCGCATTGTTCCAAGCAGTGCCGTTTAATGTATTTGTCATGTCCATTGTCAAAATACCAGTTAACGTTGCTGTCGGACTATATATTCCTTCTGGTAATTTAATCGTATTCCCAATTACCATTTGAACCGCTAACGCTTCACCAAAAGCACGCGCTAACCCTAAAACAACACCTGTTAAAATCCCTTTTTTCGCAGCAGGAACAATTACTCGGCTAATCGCTTGCCATTTCGTTGATCCTAAACCATAAGAAGCTTCTAAATAATCAAATGGAACAGAGCGTATTGCATCAGAAGCGATACTAGCAATAGTAGGTAAAATCATAATACTCAGGACAATAATACCTGCAATTAAACTAAACCCTACTCCTCCAAAAGAATCACGTAATAGCGGTACTAAAATTGTAACCCCTAATAATCCGTATACAACCGAAGGAATACCAACTAATAATTCTAAAACAGGCTTCAATACTTTATTTCCAAACTTCGGTGAAATTAAATTCATGAATATAGCAAGAGCTATAGCAATTGGCGCACTAATAATAACCGCACCTAACGAAACCACCGTTGAACCTACAATGAAAATTACAGCCCCGAAAGTTCCATCATCAGCATTTGGACTCCATTTTGTCGATGTTAACATCTCAGTAAACGAGATACCACTTTGCGTAAAAGATTGAATTCCTTTACCGCAAATAAACGCAATAATAGCTAATGTAACTAAAACAATAAAAATACCACAAAACGTAACAAGTGATCTTCCTATATATTCACTTTTCACGTAATTAATTTGTTTTTTCCCCTTCATCACAGGACAGACCCCACTTCATAAATTGAAATGAACAGGACTGGCCTTGCAGCCAGCCCCATAAATTTTATTACTTATTTAATTTAGACATTGGAATATAACCCATATCTTCTACTTGCTTTTCAAAATCTTTACCTTTTACATAGTCAATGTAAGCTTTTGTTGCTTCTTTCGCTTCACCTTTCGTTACCATGTACTCGTAAGACCAGAATGGATATTTACCAGACGCAATGTTTTCAACTTTTGGTTCAGCACCATCAATTTTCACTGTTTGTAGCGCACCTTTTTTCTCGCCAACCATGTAAGACATTGCTAAATAACTTACTGAACCTGGAGTAGAGTTAATCGCTTGCTCTACTGCACCGTTAGAATCTTGTGTAGTACCAGTTCCGTCATTAATTTTCGCATCTTTCATAATTGTTTTTTCAAATGTAGCACGTGTACCAGAAGAAGCCGGACGGTTAATTACGTTGATTTTTTCATCTTTCCCGCCTACCTCTTTCCAGTTCGTTACTTTTCCAGTGAAGATATCTTGTACTTGTTGTACTGTTAAATTATCAACTTTTACATCTTTATTTACGACAAGTGCGAATGCAATACCCGCTACCTTGTTATCTACTAATTCTTTCGCCTTATCAGCATCTTTTATTTTATCTGCAGATGGAACATCTGAGTTACCAATTTGGACCGCACCAGAAGCTACTTGGTTAATTCCAGTTCCACTACCGCCACCTTGCACTTGAATAGAAACGTTTGAATTTTTCTCCATAAATTTCTTTCCAGCTTCCTCTGCAAGAGGTTGAAGTGCTGTAGAGCCTGCAGCTGCTATCGTACCTGACAATTCTTGTTTTGCATTATCGCTTCCTTTAGCATCTTTACCTGATGTCTCTTCTGCTTTTCCACATCCCACTAATGAACCCGCTACCACTAAAGCTGCTAAAGAAAATTTAATACCCTTTTTCATGACCATGTCTTGTACCCCCATTTGGATTATCACTTTTCACATTTGTCTACTTCTTTCGAACACAAATTCATTGTAGGACAATAATATTATGTGAGTGTTAAGCAATTTTTAATTTTAAGTAAATGACGATAATAACCCTTAAAAACTAGGAATCCCAACATTTATAGTTAAAGAACCCAACAAAATCCACACTAATTAAGCTCTAATGTAAATTTACTCTTAACAATGTAAATTCAATGTAAATGTTTTTCGCTCTTTTTCCCTTTGAGTTAAAGTTATATTTACAATTCCGCTGTATTTTGTTACTTTTACACACCTAATTTATGCATATTCCACAGAATTTCAGTAATATTTTTTAGTACAACTAAATAAATTGGAACAATTCTAAAAATAAATGAATATTTTTAAAGTACCAATTGACAGCATCATCCAATGTAGTCTACTATATTACTAACAAAAAGTTTACCTAAGGAAACTTTTTAAACTCAAACTAACAATATAGAGATGAGGTAACTTTTATGGTATCGGCTAATATAAAACCACTTTCCGAATTTAAGACTGGAGAGTTTGTACAAATTGAGAAGATACAATTAGAAGGAACTATGAAACGACGTTTATTAGATTTAGGATTTATACCTGGGGCAACAATTAAAGTATTACAACGCAGTCCACTTGGAGATCCAGTCGCTTATCAAGTAAGCAACACCACTATTGCACTACGTAAGGAAGAAAGCTCCCTTATTTTCGGGATATTAATAGGAGATGATTTCAGATGAGCAAACATCGCATTGCTTTAGCCGGCAACCCGAATACCGGGAAAAGTACATTATTTAATACTTTAACAGGCTTAAAACAACATACTGGAAACTGGACAGGAAAAACTGTTTTAAAAGCTGAAGGGGAATATGAACATAACGGTAGTAAATATACATTAATAGATTTACCTGGAACTTACTCACTATATTCAAATTCTGCAGATGAAGAAGTAGCAAGGGATTATATTATATTTGAACAACCAGAAGTAACTGTAGTTGTTATCGATGCAACTGCTATGGAGCGAAATTTAAATTTAGCGCTCCAAGTAATGGAAATGACGAGCAACGTGGTCATTTGTATTAACTTAATTGATGAAGCTGAGAAAAAGGGCATCGTTATTGATGAAAAGAAATTAGCAAAATCACTCGGTGTACCTGTAGTTAAAATTTCCGCTCGTAACCGAGTAGGGATCGGTCATTTACTAAATGTTATTGCCAAAGTAGCAAATAAAAAACTAATTCCAACACCAATTAAAATTTCTTACAGTGAAAAAATCGAGAATATGATTCAGGAATTAGAACCACAAATTTATAAAGTGTTCGGTGATACGTATCCAGCACGCTGGATTGCGTTACGTATATTAGATGGAGATAAAAATTTCTTAACTACACTTCAAAAACACCATAATGAACCACTTGTAAGGGAGGTCGTAATGAATGGAATCTCACTCAGCCAGTAAAGCTCTTCCATTAGACTATATTATTCAACATGCACAAGCACTATCAAAAGAAGATATACGAGATGATATTGTCGGAGATATTTACCGAACATCTGCAAGCATATGTAAAGAATCTGTTCAATATACAAATACGGATAAATTGTATCGTTCTGAAAAACTAGATAAAATTTTCACATCCCCAATCTGGGGATTCCCAATTATGCTTGGTATTTTATCTATCATTTTTTATCTTACAATTGCAGGGGCGAACGTACCATCCGATATGATTGCTGAGTTCTTCGGATGGGCCGAAGGATATTTAACATCTTGGTTTCAAGCAGCACATGCACCTGAATGGCTACATGGCATTTTAATACTTGGTTTATTCCGTGGTATCGGTGCTGTTATTAGCGTTATGTTACCACCTATGGCCATCTTTTTCCCTATGTTTGCACTATTAGAAAACTACGGATACTTACCACGAGTTGCGTTTAATATGGACCGCTTATTCAAACGCTCTGGTGCACATGGTAAACAATCTTTAACAATGGCAATGGGCTTTGGTTGTAATGCAGCAGCCATTATGTCAACACGTATTATTGAATCACCACGTGAACGTATGCTTGCAATCTTAACAAACAACTTTGTTCCTTGTAACGGTCGCTGGCCTATGTTAATTTTAATGGCTTCATTATTTATGGCTGCTGGTTATACAGGTAGTATGCAAACATTGGTTACTGCCGGCGTTGTAGTTGGAATGGTTGTAATTGGTATCGTTATGACATTAACCGTTTCTTGGGTACTATCAAAAACAGCTTTAAAAGGCGTTCCAACCCACTACACACTTGAGTTACCGCCATACCGTAAACCAAAAGTTTGGAATACAATTGTGCGTGCAACACTCGATAAATCCATCTATGTTTTAAAACGAGCTGTTGTTGTAGCTGCCCCTGCGGCTGCATTAACTTGGTTACTTGCTAATATTTTCATCGGTGACACAAGTCTACTTATGTATTTTGTAAACTTCCTAGATCCATTCGCTAAAATGTTAGGACTTGACGGCTTCATCCTAGCTGCGTTCATTCTTGGACTACCAGCGAATGAAATTGTTATCCCGATTTTATTAATGTCTTACTTATCAACCGGAGCTTTAACTGAAATAGATGATTTTAATCAAATTAAAAATCTATTCTTAGAAAATGGTTGGACTTGGTTAACAGCGTTAAACACAATGTTGTTCTCACTTCTTCATTTCCCATGTGGAACAACACTGGTTAACATATATAAAGAAACAAAAAGTGCAAAATGGACATTCTTATCGTTTGCAATCCCTACCGTTATCGCCATTGTTGTGACATTCCTCTCTACACAATTGGTACATTGGTTAGGGCTTGTATAAAAACAGAGCATACATAGAAGGTATCCCCCTTCACATATGCTTTGTATAAAAGAAACCTGAAATCATTCAGGTTTCTTTTTTTGCACATCAGTATTCCAAGGCTGCGCCCCATACGTTGTGATTTTTTTATGAATGTAGTATATGGTTCCCGGAAGAACTGCCATTAATATTGTGCAACTAATCCCTAATCCAGTAAACACCTTCCATCACCTTACTTTACTCTTTTTGGTAAAGCTGAACCCGAATGTTCAATTGTTGGATGAATATGAACAGTAACCTCAGCATCACTAAAGTAATTTTCACCTTGATCCCAATTCTCACTTATTTTTTTCCACTCTTTATAATTATGCCGCTTATATACTTCCCCTAACTCTAATACATCTACCTTATATTTTTTTTGAACAAGCTTGATCGATTTTCGGATGCGCTTCTCCATTTCCTCCGAAATATCCTTCTCTAAACGTTTTTCATTCAAGACCTTTTTATGATCACTAAAGTGTAACTCAGCTATTGTACCTTCCAAATATAAGTGAATATTAAACTTTGGTTTTGTAATATTCTTTGTAGATACTTTAATTTTCCGACGCAACTTATGAATTTCATATGTAATAAGTTGATTCTTTTTGCGGATGGTAAAAAAACCTCCAATTTTTTTACCTATTATATAATTCATCCCTAATGTTTCTTCTCCATTCAAACTACCTACACACTTATTATCCTTCCCACGGAACAACGCTGCCCCGTTCATTTGTACACCTTGCTTTGTTAATTCAAGAATAGGTAATACGAAACTCCGGTTCGCAATCATCTTTTCCTGAACCTCACCAATTCTTGCAGCCTCAACCATTTGGGCATTTTTTGGAGGATGTTCAGCTAACATATCAATATACTGCGCTGGTAAATTTTCAGGCTTAGCGCTCTGTTTCAAAATAGCTTCTGCATCTTTGTCAGAAACGAACAAACGAATATTTCGTCTCATCTCATGATCACGAATATATACATCTAACGTATTTTGTAAAACATATGGATTCCCTAATAAATCTTTAGAAAAAATTATCACTTGTATATGCGGAAAGAATAATGAGCGACTAATTTTTTTGGCGATAATTCGGATTTGCTCAAAGACACTATCTGCTTTCGCACTCACATTAATATAATTTTCGCTATCTCCACCACCTTGTCCCCCTTGTTGCGCTAACTTACTAGGAAGTACCATCTGATACGTCCCTTTCATAATCGGATTCGATTTCTTTTTTTTCACAATATCGTAAGCTGCGCCTACTACAAATCCTCTTTCTTCTATTTCTTCTAGCTCAGAGCACCCACTGATAGATCCAACTAAAACCATAAGCATTATAATTTTAAGAAGGTGTTTCATTTCTACCATTCCTTCTTTTTATTTTATATACAATAAAAACTAACAAAGGTGCTAACACGACAAACCCCATATCTATCCAAGCTAAATACGTCCCATAACTTGACAAAGCATTTAAACTACTAGGCATCATATTCACCATAAAAATAATCGGGGCACTTACAAAAATGAAAATATGTTTCTTCACTTTAGGGAACATAGCACAGAATAATAAAGATGCCACGTCATAATACATGGCCGTAGTGTTATAAATAGTAATAATCCATGTTGTAAAAAAAATTGCATCAAATCTTTCTAAAAACCCTCCACCAATTTCAATTTCTTTCCCTAATTCAATTGTTGGGTACGTCAATCCACGAGTTGTCATATACGTAAAAACACTAATACAAGTTACATAAATTAAAATGTAAGACAGCACATTTACCATTACCGCTTTCGCAACTGCCATTGGTGCTTTTTTTGCGGTCTTATCATTCAGCAACACCGCATAAAAGAGAGCTACTTCAAACCCAATAAACGTAAAAATAGAATTCTTAACTCCAACAGTATATTGACTCACTTTCGTTTGAAAAGCTGGTAGTAAATTATTTATTTCCATTAAATTTATATTCAATAAAGAAAGAAGCACGATCGCAATTAAAACAATCGGTAAAAATAGAACATTCAACCTCAATAAGGCCGCTCTTGATCCTGCTATTCCATAAATAACAACTAATAAGAAGAAGAAAGACAATAGTTGTATTGGTGTATCACTAAACAAATACGTTTGAGAAATAATTGAAATCATTCGCGATTCATATGCTGTCAAAGCAGCAAACGTTAATACTAAAATACTACTAATTGTGTATGCAACAGGTTTTGTCAAATGCGCACTCGTATATTGAACAAAGTTTTGTTTCGGGAATAAAATAGCCACCCTCGTTACAAACCAACCTAAAACTGCACATATCAATCCACCCAGAAGCAAAATAATCCAACCGTCTGAGAATAAAGTTTGATTAGCAATATCCCTTGGCATAGACAATGCACCTATACCAATAATGGTTGACGATACTGCAAACCCCAGTTCCCGAGATCCAATTTCTTCATCGCCATACTCAAATGGTTTCAATTATTTTCGCTCCTTTGGACGTATTGTAGAATCTTTCGTTTGTAAATACTCTGGTCTATCTTTCAACATTGATTTTGGCAAACGAATAAGCTCTTCTTTCCAATCTTTATAGAATGCGGGAGCAATTGGAGTTGTATACGGCACACCAACACTTGTTAAATTTGTAATATGAACAGCAAGCGCGATAAGAGCTAGAATGATTCCATACAACCCAAAAGCCGTTGCTGCTAATACAAAGACGAAAAGTAAAATTCGGAACGTAATTGTAATGCTATATACAGGAAGTGAAAACGTAGCAATCGCAGTAACTGCAATAATAATAACTAAAAACGGATTTACAATCCCTGCATTTACCGCAGCTTCTCCTATTACAAGACCTCCTACAATCCCTATCGTTTGTCCCATCGGTTTTGGCAACCTAATTCCCGCTTCTCTTATTAACTCCATCGTTAATGCCATCATTAATGTTTCAATATATGCAGGAAACGGAACACCTTCTCTTGCCCCAGCAATCGAATAAGCCAATTTAGATGGAATAAGTCCTTGGTGATATGAGACGAGCGCTACATACATCGCCGGCATTAAAACTGCAACTATGCCAGAACCCATCCGCAATATTCTTAATAAAGTCCCTATTACCCAACGCTCATAGTGATCTTCCACAGATTGAAAAATATCAACAAATACTAGCGGAGCTATAAGGGCAAACGGTGATCCATCCACTAAAATAGCTGCCTTTCCTTTCGCCAATGAGGCCACAATATTATCAGGCCTTTCCGTATTCAAAAACTGCGGAAACGGCGACAAATTATTATCTTGAATTAATTGCTCAATTGTACCCGTCTCAAAAACAACATCTGTCACTATGGATTGAAGACGCCGATCTAGCTCTTTTACAATGTAAGGATTAATAATGTCTTCTATATATACTAAAGTCACTTCTTTTTGGGATCTCTTCCCCATAATATAAGATTGAAATCTCAGCTTTGGGTCACGTAAACTACGGCGAATTAACATTTTATTCACGTTAATGTCTTCATTTAATCCAATCCTCGGTCCACGTATTAAATCTTCTGTTACTGGCGGTTCTAAACTTCTTTTTTCCCAAGCTCTACTATTAATCACTATAGCAGTTTGAATATTATCAATTAATATAACTGTATCTCCTGCTAAAATCGCATTTATAATATCCGGAAATGTTGTCTTCTTACCAACTTCTGCAATAGAAATAAAGCGATCTAATAATGTTTGAACAACAGCTTCGTCTTTTTTTATTTCTTCATGTTGAAGTGTACGAACTACATATTTATAAACACTATCCTTATCTGTTAACCCACATAAAAAGACAACAGCACAGCGTGTAAAACTACCAGCAAGGGCAACTTCCCTAATTGTTAAATCATTCGGCGAACCTAACTCATCCCTAATTTCTTTCATAACTTCAAATAAGTTACCTTTTAACTCTAACAATTCCCCCACCTAACTTCCTTTTCAACAAGTTTTTAGTTAGATTCCGCTAATAGAAGAAAATATATACAAAAAAGAGCTATCTCTTTTCAAAGATAGCTCTAGCATATGAATTACTTTTCTACTATTGTATTGTCCGCTTTTATAGACACATTTTTCGTGAACCCGCTAACGATAAACATCACAATCATATTCATTAACAATGCGACTATACCTACATTTAAATCTTTTATATATTGAGGGAAACCCGGAAACATCGTAGCTATAGTTGAACCAGATAAAGTAATATACGCAACCACTAACACTCCAATCCCCATCCCTGCAATTGCTCCTTGCTTCGTAATAACCTGACGTGGAAACAAACTACATACAAGTGCAGGGAAAAGTTGTGTCACTATACTATATCCCATTAAAAGAAGTGCTCCTATCGTTTCTCCACCTTTAAAAGTAAACAAAACAGCTACAAGCGTTACTACAGGAACAAATAATTTCGCTGCTTTTGCCACTTGTCGATCCGAAGCAGATGGGACCATTGTTCGGTAAATATTTTTCGCTAATAATGTAGAAGCGGCCATGACAAGCATAGAACCCGGAACTAATGCCGTTAAAACTCCAGCACTACCAATAACCCCAATAAACCAAGGATCAAAAGTTTGAAGAGCCAGACGGAATAACGAAAGGTCTACATCCCCTCCCTTTAATCCAGGAACTTGCAAAATAGCTGCGAACCCTGCAAAGAACACGAAAAGTAAAACTAAAGAGTACAGTGGCATAATGGCCGCATTTTTACGAAATACTTTTTCATTTTTTGCAGAGAAAGCAGAAGCGAATGTATGGGGCCACATATAGAAACCGAGAGCTGTTAAGACAATAGTAGAAACAAACCAAGAAATGCTCATTCCTTCATCAGGTAAAGATAAAAATCCTGGCTTTGCTGCTTCTACAGCTTCAAACATCGGCTGAAATCCTCCGTAATAATGATACGGTAAATATATACCTAAAAACATAACGATAAATAGGATCATAATATCCTTCAAAGCGGCCGTCCAAGCAGAGCCATGTATACCTGAAACCATTACATATATCGTTATAACAATTGCGCCCATCCACACTGCGATAACTGGTGATACCCTTCCGTAAGACGCTTCCGAAACGATAATTCCTAATCCTTTTAACTGTAAAACAAGGTATGGGATAATCGAAATAACTCCAATAATAGAAACGATAAGGCCAAGTGCCTGACTCTTATATTTCTTCACAAAAAAATCTGGCTGTGAAACTAGATTATGCTCTTTTGCATATTTCCAAACTGGTGGTAATAAAAAATAAGATAAAATATAAGCTAATGCACCATAACCTAAAATATAAAAAGTAGGCGCTCCTTTACTATACGCCCATCCACTTCCACCTAAAAATGTGAATGTCGTATAAATTTCACCTGCCATAAGAAGAAAAACAAAAATAGTACCAAAACCTCTTCCCCCAACTGACCATTGCTCTAAATTCATATCTTTTCCATGTTGTGCCCGAATTCCTAAAAATAATGCGAGAAACAAAAATAAAATAATGATAAGTAATGCGGTCATTTTATATCCCCCTTATTAGCAGGATCAAATACGTACACAATCCCCATACAAAGAGATGTAATAAGCACTGATAATAATATCCAAAATAATAAAAACGGCATCCCTAATATGTAAGGAGTAACTGAATTAGCAAATACAGGTCCAATAACTAAACAAAAAACTGGAATAAGCGCTAATACGTGTATGTTCTTCATCTCATTCTCCTTTACTTATGAAATTCATAATTGATGATACAAAGACTTGTACGCCAATCGGTAATGCATCTTCATCAATCGTAAAACGAGGGTGATGGTGAGGATATATAATTCCTTTCTCTTTATTTCCTGCTCCGATAAAAAAGAATGTTCCTGGTGCTTTTTGTAAAAATGCTGAAAAATCTTCTCCAGCCATCGTCGGCTGTAAACGAGTAACTCGTTCCCTTCCATAAAGCTGTAATGCTGTTTGCTCAATAATCTCTGTAACTTCATAATCATTTACTACTGGACGATATCCATATTCATAAGAAAACGTATATTTCGCTCCGTAAGCTTCCGTCACATGCTTTACAATCTGTTCAATCCTTTTCTCTGTTTCTTCTCGCAACTCATGTCTTAAACTCCGCACTGTCCCTTCAATCTCCGCTTGTTCTGGAATCACATTATGGGTTGTCCCAGCGTGAAATTGCGTAACAGATACTACAAGAGAATCTAACGGATTCGTGAGGCGAGATACAATTTGCTGAAGTTGCGAAACCACTTGTGTACCGATTGCAATACTATCAACAGTTTCATGAGGGATTCCAGCATGTCCACCTTTTCCTTCTATTATAATTTTAAAAACATCTGGGGCAGCCATTGCAGGACCATAAATTACACCTACTTTTCCAACCTCTAACGATGCCCAAAGGTGAGCACCAATAATATAATCGACCCCTTCCATTACACCTGCTGCAACCATTTCCTCTGCACCGCCAGGAAAGTTTTCTTCAGCATGTTGGAATAGAAAACGAATCTCCCCTTTAATCTTCTCTTTTGCTTCTACTAACTTATGTACAACTCCAAGTAATATCGCTATATGTCCATCATGGCCACATGCATGCATTACACCCGGATATGTAGAAATAAAGTCAAACTCATTTTCTTCATGAATAGGAAGAGCATCCATGTCAGCTCGAACCGCAACTATTTTACCAGGCTGCTTTCCAATCAACCTTGCCATTACACTATATTTAGTAGGTCTTGATACTTCTAAACATGGGATTTCCCGAAGTATATCGAACACAAACTGCGATGTTTTCTCTTCTTGAAAAGATAACTCTGGATACTTATGAAAATGCCTTCTCCACTCAACCAACTGATCCTTTGACAAAACAAGTTCTTTTGCAACATCCATTTCTCTTCTCCCCTTCTTCACCAAGTTAAATGTTATTATAACGTGAATTGTTAACTTTTAAAAGAATCTTCCGAATTTTCTATTAAATTTACTTAAAAATAAAAAGCCATCAAAAGATGGCTTTTTCATTATTATAAAATAGTAATTGCTTGTTTCCCCATTTGCTCCCACGCTTTCTCAAACTCTGCTCGTGGAACAGCGAAACGTGGATTATTTTTTAGTGGATCATTTACATATACAAAGTTTTGATCGTATCCAACTACTACTACACTATGCTCAAAATATGTAATTTTCACTTCACCAGAACTTGTATTCCATGTTTCAAAACTACTTTCAGCTAGCGGCTGAAACGTTGTATTAATAATAACCCATACTGGAGAACCAGAACTAATTACCTTATATAGATCTTTCACGTCTCTATCTGTTAAATTAATTACTTTTTCAGAAACATATTTTTCTGCTAAATTAAAGATTGGTTTATTGTATACACCATATCCTGGTTCAGCTTTCGTATAAATATTTCCAACAAATCCCTCATAAGGATTTCCGCGCAAGCCATTTTGTTCAAATGGAACTCGATGAATTTCACTAGCAAGTTGCATCTTATCTACTTGCACACCTTTATATTGGAGCAACATAGCTAAGCTTGTTACTTCACATCCACGAGGTAATTCTGGTAACTGCTTTATAAACGGAACATTTTCAATCATAGCTGCTTCTTTCATTTCAGATAGAAAATCTAAGCGTAGCACTTGTGCCTTTTGTATAATCTTATCTTTCCCTATAAAAAACGCAGCAGCAAATATAATTCCAAAAACAAAAAGATATTTTAACTTTTTCATTTTAAACAAAACTCCATTAATTATTATTTTACAGACATACCTCCTACCATTGTACCTTTCTTCTTACTAGTTTGCTAGAAAGATTCTGTGAATTATTGTTCACAACTACATCGTTATAAAATTCTAATTATTTTTAATAAAAAGAAAAAACAATATACTTTTTAGGAACATTTTGCTAAAATCAAAATTATTAACATAGTGAAGATATCACCTTGTTAATAAAAACATTCTTAGAGTATTTAGTCATAGTTCGTTTTTTTACATACTCCATTCATTTCATATTAAATAAACCGAGTATGTGTCATATCCCCCACTAATGATTAAAAACTCAGAATGAAAACCAGTTAACACATATAAAAAAATAACGGGGTGAGGGGCATATGAATCAACAAGTAGAACAAACAGATTTAAAACGTACAATGAAAAGTAGACACCTATTTATGATTGCACTTGGTGGTGTTATCGGAACTGGCCTATTTATGGGATCTGGTCAAATCGTCCATAACGCCGGCCCTGGTGGTGCTATTCTTGCATTTTTAGTCGGTGGATTTGTTATGTATTTAACGATGTTATGTCTTGGTGAATTATCTGTTGCTATGCCAGAAGCAGGTTCATTCCAAAGCTATGCAAGCAAATTTATTTCACCTGGTTTTGGTTTTGTTGTCGGTTGGATGTATTGGTTAAATTGGGCTGTTACAGTTGGAGTAGAGTTAACAACTGTAAGTATTTTAATGAAACGCTGGTTTCCAGATGTTTCTTCGTGGATTTGGTGTGTTACATTTGCAGCAGCACTCTTTCTTGTAAACGCTCTATCAGCAAAAGCATATGCAGAAGCAGAATTTTGGTTCGCTAGTGTAAAAGTCGCAACCATCGTCATTTTCATCGTACTCGGTGGTGCAGTTATGTTCGGTCTACTAGACTTTAACGGAAAACCAGCTCCAATGCTTCACAATTTCACTGAAAATGGCGGATTATTTCCGAATGGTGCATTGGCTGTTCTTCTTACGATGATTACAGTGAATTATTCTTTCCAAGGAACAGAATTAATAGGAATCGCTTCAGGAGAAAGTGAGAATCCTGAAAAAACAATTCCAAAAGCAATCAAAAATACCATTTGGCGAACGCTATTCTTCTTCGTCCTAGCCATATCAGTTGTTGTAGGTTTACTCCCGTGGCAAGAGGCTAATCTAGTCGAAAGTCCATTTGTACTTGTATTTGATGTAGCTGGTATTCCATATGCAGCAGACATTATGAACTTTGTTATTATTACAGCTGTATTATCCGTAGCCAATTCTGGTCTATACGCAAATTCACGTATGCTTTGGGCGATGGCAAAACAAGGAATGGCAAGTCCAGCATTTACGAAGTTAACGAAAAAAGGTGTACCACTAAACGCATTGATTTTCAGTCTAATCTTTGCAAGTCTATCCCTATTAACAAGTATATTTGCAGCAGATACTGTCTTTTTAGTTTTAACATCTATCGCAGCGATGGCTGCCGTTGTCGTTTGGATGTCAATTGCGGCTTCACAGTTTTTCTTCCGTAGAAACTTCGTGAAAAACGGTGGTGACATCAATGATTTAAAATATCGCACACCACTTTATCCGCTCGTTCCAATTGTAGCATTCTCACTCAATTTCATTACATTTGTAAGTTTAGCTTTCATTCCAGATCAGAGAATCGCTCTTTATTGCGGTATTCCATTTATGGTTATTTGTTACATTTTATATCAAGTGAAATATAAAAAAATTGTCACATTTGAACAACAAATAAGTCTAAAAAAAAAAGTAAACTAAATATACAAAATATTCAGCTATCTTTCTTATCATAAGATAGCTTTTTTCTATTTCTTGGGTATCCTGGTATAACTTTATTTATCTTAAAATTTTCACAATCGCATTTTTCTCTGGAAAATAGTTTACAATGTAATCAAGTTACAAATGATATTCACCTTAAAAAGTGTGCATTTGTGTCTATTTTTTAACAATATCTCAAAAACTATTGCCTTCTATAAATTAATAGGTTTATATTGTTTTATTGGCATAGTTTCAATCCAAGGAGAAAGGAGATTTTCAATCGTGCAACTAAAGAAAGCGTTTTGGAAGTTGGCTTCGCTTCTTCCGTTATCATTACTTCTGTTCCTCGGTGGCTGTGATAAAAAACTCGCAGTATTAAATCCGCAAGGACCTGTTGCAAAAGCACAGTATGATTTAATTGTTTGGTCATTCTTGCTTATGTCATTAATTATCGCAATTGTATTCATCTTGTTTACAGTCATCTTGATTCGTTATCGTGAAAAACCAGAGAATATGGACTATGAGCCACCTGAACAACACGGTAACACATTATTAGAAATCATTTGGACGCTTGTTCCTGTTATTATCGTTATCGCATTATCGATTCCAACAGTAAAAGCAACTTATGCTTCGGAAGAGGTTCCGAAAGAGTCCAAACATATTAAACCAGTGGAGATTTATGTTACATCTGCAAACTGGAAATGGTTATTCAGTTACCCAGAGGAAAAAATTGAAACCGTTAACTATTTAAACATCCCAGCTGGTGTACCAATTCAATTCAAACTGACTTCTGTCGGCCCAATGAATGCTTTCTGGGTACCAGAACTTGGTGGTATGAAGTACACAATGGATGGCATGATTATGGACCTTTATTTACAAGCTGATAAGCCAGGTTCTTACCTAGGTCGTAGCGCGAACTTCTCTGGTGAAGGATTTACTCACATGGAGTTCGAAGTTGAAGCAAAAACTAAAGAGAAATATGACAAGTGGGTTAAAGAAGTACAACAAACTGCTCCTAAACTAACAGAAGATAAGTACAACGAAATTGTTAAACCTGGTGTAGTTGGTCGTATGACATTCTCTAGCCATCACTTAAGTTATGTAGATCCAAAATCACTTGAATATTGTGATTACAACTACTACAAAAACAAAAAATAATAGCTATAATTCCAACAGATTGGAGTGAACACAGTGAAGCTTGATGAATTCTTTGTCACAGGTGACCCGATTATTTACGGTGCAGACGCTTCTATCGTTCTTGTGACATTAGCAATCATTTTCGTACTAACAAAGTATAAAAAATGGAAATGGCTTTGGGACGAATGGTTAACAACTGTTGACCATAAAAAAATTGGGGCCATGTATATTATCTCTGCGGTTATTATGTTATTCCGTGGTGGTATGGACGGTTTAATGATCCGTGCACAGTTAACATTCCCAGAAACAACTTATTTAAACGCTGAACACTATAACGGAATCTTCACAACACACGGTACAGTTATGATTCTTTTCATGGCGATGCCATTCGTTATGGGATTAATGAACCTTGTAGTACCATTACAAATTGGTGCTCGTGACGTTGCATATCCGTTCTTAAATGCTTTAAGTTTCTGGTTATTCTTTGTCGGAGCAATGTTATTCAACATCGCTTTCGTAATTGGTGGTTCTCCAGACGCTGGGTGGACTTCTTACTTCCCAATGGCAGGTACAGAGTTTACTTCTGGTGTAGGAAATAACTACTACGCAATTGCATTACAGATTTCAGGTCTCGGTACGTTAATGACAGGTATTAACTTCCTTGTTACTATCTTAAAAATGCGTACACCTGGTATGACTTTAATGAGAATGCCAATGTTTACTTGGTCAATCTTAATTACAACGATTATCATTATTTTCGCTTTCCCAGTATTAACAGTTGCTCTTGCATTAATGACATTTGACCGTCTATTCGATGCTCACTTCTTTACGATGGCGAGCGGCGGTATGCCAATGTTATGGGCCAACCTATTCTGGGTATGGGGTCACCCTGAAGTATATATCGTTATTTTACCGGCATTCGGTATTTTCTCTGAAATCATTAGTACATTCTCACGTAAGCGTCTATTCGGTTACAGTGCGATGGTATACTCAATGGTTGCAATTTCTTTACTAAGTTTCGTCGTATGGCTTCACCACTTCTTCACGATGGGTGCAGGTCCAGCGGTTAACTCATTCTTCTCGATTTCGACAATGGCGATTTCGATTCCAACCGGGGTTAAAATCTTTAACTGGTTGTTTACACTGTATAAAGGACGTATTCGTTTTACAGTTCCAATGCTTTGGTCATTGGCATTTATTCCAAACTTCGTAGTCGGTGGGGTTACAGGGGTTATGCTTGGTATGGCAGCAGCTGATTATCAGTACCATAACAGCTACTTCCTAATCGCTCACTTCCACTACGTATTAATCGCAGGTACAGTATTCGCTATGCTTGCTGGATTCACATTCTGGTATCCAAAAATGACTGGTCATATGTTAAATGAACGCCTAGGTAAATGGACATTCTGGATCTTTATGAGCGGATTCAACATCTGTTTCTTCCCAATGTACTTCTTAGGTTTAGACGGTATGACTCGTCGTATGTACACTTACTCTGAAAGCCTTGGATGGGGATGGTTAAACCAAATCGCATCTGTCGGTGCAGTAATGATGGGTATTGGTTTCGTACTTCTTTGTTACAACGTAATTTGGAGTGCTCGTCACGGTGAACGTGACACAACTGGAGATCCATGGGATGGCCGTACACTTGAATGGGCAACTCAATCTCCTGTACAACATTACAACTTCGCGCAACTTCCTGAAATCAAAGAAGCTGATGCTTTCTGGTACATGAAAAAACGCGGAGAAACAATTACACCAGCAGCAGAAGATATTAAACCAATTCACATGCCAAGTAACTCTGGTGTGCCTATTATTGCGTCTTTATTCTTCGGTCTTGCAGGTTTCGCATTAGTATTTAGCTGGTTCTGGCTTGCAGCAATCGGCGGCGTTGGTATTTTAGCTTGCTTAATCTATCGTTCATTCGATTATGATGAAGGTTACTATATCAGTGTTGATGAAATTAAAAAATCAGAACATGTAGCATGAGAGGTGAAATGATATGGCGGCTTTAGATAAAAGCTTACCTTTGGAATATCAATCCGAACAAAGCAGATTGAATATCCTAGGATTCTGGATTTTTCTTGGGGCTGAAATTATGCTGTTCGCAACACTTTTCGCCTCTTATCTAGTACTTGCTGGTCGTACGGCAGATGGCCCAACACCAGCACAACTGTTTGAACTTAAAACGCTTTTAATTCAAACATTACTACTTTTAACAAGTAGTTTCACATGTGGTATCGTGATTCACGAAATGCGTAAGCACAACCAAAAAGCAATGCTTGGATGGTTCGTTCTTACATTACTTTTAGGTGCAGGCTTCCTATTCTTCGAGATTGAAGAGTTCATTATGTATATTGGTGAAGGCGCAACAATTCAAACAAGTGCTTTCCTATCTGGATTCTTCGTTCTTCTTGGAACACACGGAGCTCACGTAACAGGCGGTATCATTTGGGCAACTTGTGTTATTATCCAAATTTTAAAACGAGGTTTAACACCAGTTACAGCTCGTAAAGTATTCATTATCAGCTTATACTGGCATTTCCTTGATCTAGTTTGGGTCTTTATTTACACACTAGTTTACTTGAACGGGATGGTGGCGTAAATGGGTCAAAATAACAATCAAGCAAACGGGCATGCGCATAGCGGATTCCCTTGGTCACACGTTTTCGGATTTATTTTATCGCTTGCACTAACGTTTCTAGCTCTATACGTGGCACTTTACACAAACCTGCCACTATCAACGATCTTAACTACCATTATCATAATGGCTGTTGCGCAAGCGTTGTTACAATTAATTATGTTCATGCATTTAAAAGAAGGAGAAGGAAGAGTTCAAATCCTTACTATGATTTACAGTTTCTTCGTTGCAACTGCAACAGTTGGTTTAACTGTATGGATCTTCTTCTCAATGTAATGTACATGAAAAAGACTGCTGAGATTCCTCAGCAGTCTTTTTTTATTCCCTCCCCCATTACATCCACATTACGGAATTAACAACAGAATCATGAAAAATATACTTATTATGACAAATGTTAAGAAAACTCTTTCTTTATGAAATCGAATCCATATGCGTTGCTTTTCTACCTATTATATGGCTAAATAGGTACTATATTTATTTGAAGGGAGAGAACGCAATGGAACATCACACTTCTGTTCTATCACTTATGGTTGTCGTTGCAATCGCGTTTTTCGTTCCCCTTTTGTTACAACGCTTTAAATTAAAAGCACTTCCTGTCGTTGTTGCAGAAATCATCGCAGGAATCTTTGTAGGTAAAAGTGGGTTTAATATTATTGAGCCAGATATGTGGCTACAAGTCTTATCGACACTAGGATTTATCTTTCTTATGTTTTTAAGCGGTTTAGAAATTGATTTTTCTATCTTTAAACAAAAAGGGAAAAAGAACACGACAAACGAACCAAACACATTCCAAGCAGCAAGTATTATCTTCTTATTTATTTTCATCTTATCTTATGCCCTATCACTACTATTCGTATGGCTAGGATTTGTAGATAATGCAATGTTTATGACTTTAATCATTTCAACAATCTCTTTAGGTGTTGTCGTACCAACATTAAAAGAGAATAACTTAGGAAAAACAGCAATTGGGCAAATCATTTTATTAGTCGCTGTTATTGCAGATTTAGTTACAATGATTTTACTCGCTGTATTCGTTGGATTAAATTCCGAAAGCGGCCAAAGCATGTGGCTCCTTCTTCTTCTATTCGGCGCTGGTATTGTTATTTACTTCGTTGCAAAACGTTTTAAAAACATTCCATACTTGGATAGCTTAAAAGCTGGAAGTGTACAAATTGATACACGAGCTGTTTTTGCACTCATCTTAATATTAGTTGGGTTATCTGAATCCGTTGGAGCTGAAAATATTTTAGGTGCCTTCTTAGCAGGTGTACTCGTATCATTATTATCACCAAATGAAGATATGGTCGAAAAACTGGATTCTATCGGATACGGTTTCTTCATCCCTATTTTCTTCGTAATGGTTGGTGTAAATTTAGAGGTTTGGTCTATTTTTAAAGAGCCTTCTAGCATGCTAATGATTCCAATTCTAATTGTAGGACTCTTTATTTCAAAGCTGTTACCATCACTCGTTTTACGAAAATGGTATCCACGTAATATCGTACTGGGGAGTGCCATCTTATTAACATCGACACTTTCTTTAGTTATTGCAGCTGCACAAATTGGTGAAAAGCTAGGGATCATCAGTCCAAGTTTATCTGCTTCTCTTATTTTAAGCGCAGTTATTACTTGTATTTTTGCACCTATATTATTTAAAAAGATGTTCCCAAAAGTAGAAACGCCAAAACCAAAAGTTTCTATTATTGGTGCGAGCAGAATTACCCTTCCATTATCACTTGATTTAAAACGAGAAGATTATAACGTAACACTATATATGATGCGTCAAAACAAAATAAATGATGAGGAAGCGAAATCACATGACTTCCCTATCGTGAAATTAGATGACATCACAATCGCATCGTTAACTGAACAAACAGCCTTTCATGCAGACCGAGTTGTTGTTGCAACAAGCGATGATGAACAAAACTTACTATTAGCAGAACACGCAAAAGAACTAGGTGTTGAACATGTTATTGCAAGTGTAGAAGATCCACTTCTACAAGAAAAAGCAACACAAGAACATATCGCCGTATTCTCAACAATTAACTCTACACGTATTCTATTACGTGCGCTAATTGATAAACCGAGTCTCGTTCGCTTAATTACAACAGCAAACGAAACAGTCCGTGAAGTTGAACTACGGAGCAATAAATATAACGGCGTTGCACTTCGTCGCCTTCCATTTTTAGGTGATGTACTAGTCATTCAAATTTATCGTGGGAATAAAGCATTAATCCCACATGGTGATACAAGACTACAACACGGTGATACATTACTTGTAACAGGCTCAAAAGAACATATCGATACATTAAAAAGCATATTAGAATAGAAAAATGCCTCTCACATAATTGAGGGGCATTTTTTTCCATTTCATATGGTAAAATGTTACTATCACATATTATGAGGATGGATTACATTATGTCTATTATAACTTTAGCTCTCTTATTATTAGCCGAAATACTCGTGGCCATTATTCTCATCGGTGTTAGCATTGAAATTTGTAGTTACGGATGGAAAAAGTCGAATGGAATAAAGTACTCTTGCCTCTTACTTTCACTCCTTCTCGGAACCGCTAGCATACTCGGACTTTTCGCCGCACCTGCCTATTTTTTTATACAATTAACAGAAAAAGCGTTATAAGAAAGGGTGTTAATATGATTACCGTGAAAAATATTGATGGATCTGAAACTTACGTATTACGCCAAAAAATTTTGCGCCCGAGTCAAACATTAGCAGATTGTAAATACCCCTCCGACTATGAAACAGACAGCTTTCACTTAGGGGCATTTATAAATGATAAACTGATTAGTATCGCTTCCTTCTCAAAAGAAATATATCCTGACCTACCTACAGGTATTCATTATCGTCTACGAGGAATGGCCACATTACCAGAATTTCGAAACAACCACGCTGGAAGCTCCTTAATTCAGAAAGCAGAACAAATCTTACAAGAGCGTCAAGCAAATATGTTATGGTGTAATGGACGAATTACTGTAGCTGACTATTACAAGCGCTTAGGCTTCCAAGAACATGGTGAAATCTTTGAAATTGAACCAATTGGCCTTCATAAAGTACTGTATAAAAGAATATAAGAAAAGCTTTCCGCAATATGGGAAAGCTTTTCTTATATTTCAATCTTCACTTTTTATTTTTTTCATATATATGTATATGAACAGACTAGGAACTAAAAAACAAGCAAACATAATAAGTCCTGTCATACTAATTTCCTTTATTGAAATATCTGGTGTGACAACGATACAAATAGCTAAAATCCCAATAGCAATACCTACAGGAATTAATAATAGTTTCATGAAATAGCTACGTGATACTCCCCCTGTATGCTCATACACTTCCACTGAATTTTTCAAGTTTAAAAAGTTAATAATTATGATCCCGCCCATAAACACTATTAATAAATCCGAAACACTTTCATATCCTGCATCTTGCAAAATGTAGCGATAAAAAACAATACCTAGTATGAAAATATTTTGTAAGATGAAAACTAGCCTAATATGTTTTAGCCCCTCAATCATTAAACGTTCATCTTTCACGATTCTCATCCCCTCACTCCTCGTCCTCCCAAAATAAATCATTCAATGTTTTGTCTACTGCATAACAAATTTTCAAACATAAATCTAAAGACGGGTTATATTTCCCCTTCTCAATTAAACTAATCGTTTGCCTTGTAACGCCTACTTTTTCTGCTAATTGTTGCTGTGTTAAATCTAACTGAACACGCGCGACTTTTATTTTACTTACAGCCATTCATGTTCCTCCTCTACCCTCATTGTAACATATATATTCCATTAGGTAATTTATATTTTACGTAACTAATTTCATTTTCACTTTATTATACACAAAAAAGGAGCCTCTCATAAGAAGCTCCTCTCCTATTTCTATATTATAAGAATAAATGACATCCAAATAAAATTGTAAATAAGTATAGTAACGGATGTACTTCCATCCCTTTTCCTTTCACAATTTTTAAGACTGGATACACTAAAAATCCAATTGCAATTCCATTCGCAATACTAGACGTTAACGGAATACCGACGAAAATTAAAAATGCTGGTAATGCATCTTCAAATTCATTCCAATTAATATCACGAATACTTTGTGCCATTAAACTACCTACAATAATTAATGAAGGAGCTGTAATAGCGGCTACGCTTGATAAAGAAGCAATAACAGGGCTGAAAAATGCTGTTATAATCGTTAGGCCAACTACTACAATACCTGTTAATCCTGTTTTACCACCTGCAGCAATACCAGCTGACGATTCAATCGTCGCTGCTGTTGGACTTGTCCCAAAGATAGAGCCTGTAGTCCCACCAATTGCATCCGCAATAAACGCTTTACCAAAACGCTTCTCTGTATTATCTGTAATTAAACCTGCTTGTTTAATTAAACCGAGTAATGCACCTGTTGTATCAAATAACAGTACAAGTAAAAATGAAAATACAACGCCATATAATCCGTATTCAATTACATCTGAAAAAGCGTTGATTGGATTTGAAACGATAATCCCCTCTGGTAAATGAGGCATCGCAACAATTTTATCCGTAAACTTCAGCTGCCCTGTAAAGAAGGCGATAATTCCTGTCACAATCATACTAATAAATAATGCACCGCTCACACGCAATGCCATTAATACCGCCGCTAATATTAAACCAATTAAAGTTAAAATAACGGCTGGAGAATGAAAATCACCAATCGTAACTAAATTAGATGGATGATCAACGATAATTCCAGAAAGGCGTAATCCAATAAAAGCAATAAATAGTCCAATTCCACCTGCAATTGCATGTTTTAAACTATCTGGAATTGCGACAATTAGCTTTTGCCTAAATGAAGTGAAAGATAATAATAGAAAAATGATACCCGTTACAAATACTGCTGAAAACGCAATGACATATGTAATCCCCTCTGCCTGTTGAACAACAGAATAAGCAAAATACGCATTCATTCCCATAGCTGGAGCAATAACAATTGGATAGTTAGCTAAAAACGCCATACATAGCGTCCCTACAACCGTCGCAATAATAGTTGCTGTAAAAGCTTGATCAAATGGTACACCTGCATCAGATAATATTTTCGGATTGATGACAAGAATATACGCAAATGTAAAAAAAGTTGTGATGCCAGCTAAAAGCTCTTGCTTCACAGAAGTGTTATATTTTTGTAATTGAAACATGTTTATGTACCCTTCCTACATCTGAATTATTATCACACATTCTTTTTCTTACTAGTATGTGAGAAAATATAATACTTAATCTTAACAATCAATAAAAAGAAGAGTCAATATATTCACTAATAGTTCGAATTTTAAGTTTAAGTCTGACAAGTACAGATGTAGTACAGTTAATCATGTTTATTTTTGTAGCACAACAGATAGAAATGTTTTATAATTTGAAATAGTTAAATATTTAGTAAACGCATTCAAATATCGTTCACTCTACAAGGAGGATTCTTCTCATGCAGCACACAAACAAATCTGAAACTTTAAATCGAGGTTTAAAAGAACGACATATTACTTTAATGTCACTCGGTTCAGCTATTGGCGTTGGACTATTTTTAGGATCCGCTTCTGCTATTAAACTAGCTGGTCCTTCCATTTTACTAGGTTATATGATCGCTGGACTCGTTATTTTTTTCATTATGCGAGCACTCGGAGAAATGGCAATTGAACAACCTGTTGCCGGTTCTTTTAGTAAATATGCTTATGATTACCTTGGACCACTAGCTGGCTATATTACCGGTTGGAACTACTGGTTCTTATGGGTTGTTACTTGTATGGCTGAAATTACAGCAGCTGGCATTTACATGCAGTACTGGTTCCCGGATATCCCTCGCTGGACTTGGGCTTTACTCGCTCTATTATTAATGAGTGCTTTCAACTTCTTATCTGTAAAAGTATTTGGAGAACTTGAATTTTGGTTTGCTCTCATAAAGATTGTCACAATTATCTGTATGATAATTGTTGGAGCTGGTATTATTTTATTCGGATTCGGAAACGGCGGTATCGCTACCGGCATTTCAAACCTTTGGTCACATGGTGGCTGGTTCCCGAATGGTTTCTCTGGTTTATTACTCTCTTTACAAATGGTGTTATTCGCTTATTTAGGTGTTGAACTAATCGGTGTTACAGCGGGTGAAGCTCAAAATCCGAAAAAAACACTCGCAAAAGCAATCGATAACGTATTTTGGAGAATATTACTGTTCTACGTTGGGGCTCTATTCGTTATGATGGCAATTTATCCATGGAACGAACTTGGTGAGAAAGGAAGTCCATTCGTATTAACATTCCAACAAATCGGTATCGCAAAAGCAGCAGGGATTATTAACTTTGTCGTATTAACAGCAGCTCTTTCTTCTTGTAATGGTGGTTTATTTAGTACAGGCCGTATGCTGTATACATTAGCTCAGCAGAAAAAAGCTCCGGAAAGATTCGGTCGTTTAAATAAAAATGGCATTCCAAGTCAAGGAATTGTAGCAACTGCTATCGTTTTACTCATTGGTGTTATATTAAACTATCTTGTACCCGCAAAAGTGTTTACATGGCTTACTAGCATTTCAACTTTCGGAGCAATTTGGACTTGGGGCATTATATTAGTCGCTCAAATTAAATTCCGTAAAAGTTTGCCTATGCAAAACAAACAAAAGTTGTCGTATAAAATGCCTTTATACCCAATAAGTTCATATTTCTCACTCGCTTTTCTTGCACTCGTATTAGGTATAATGGCGTATTCAGAAGATACAAGAATTGCATTAATTGTTGGCCCAATTTGGCTTATTGGTCTAGCTATCGTATATTACATGAAAGGTTTTCATAAAATTGATGAAACGCCTAATTCAAAAATTAGTTAAACAAAACATCCCTTCCTTATTACTTGGAAGGGATGTTTTATGTCTATATAAATATTTCTCAACAAAATTCACGTTATTTTTACAAATTTTTAATATTTTTTATGTTTTCCGTCTTTATTTTTACAGAAAAATAAATTACATTATTAAAGCACATATATTTTTTATTAGGGGGATTCTTCTATGAAGAATAAAAAATGGATTACATTTTCTTTAGCAACAGCAATTACACTAAGTATAGGGGCTTCGTTCATACCGTCTACTTATGCAGAAAGCTCTGTAGACCCAGCTCCTGAAATTGCTGCAAAAGTTGTAAATCAAAACAATGGGAAGAAAGTATTATTCGATAATACACACGGTCAAACGGCTGGGACAGCTGACTGGGTTATCGATGGTGGCTTTTCTGATTTCGGAAACGGCATTGCCCAAAACGGATATCATGTAAAAGAACTACGTAAATCAACACCGATTACATACGAAGATTTAAAAAACTACAATGTGTTTATCGTTCCAGAAGCAAATATTCCTTACAAAAAATCAGAACAAGATGCTATGTTACAATACGTGAAAAATGGCGGTAGTATTTTCTTCATTGCCGATCATTATAATGCAGATCGTAATAAAAATCGTTGGGACTCTTCTGAAGTATTTAACGGATATAGACGCGGTGCTTGGGATAATCCAGCAAAAGGAATGTCTAACGAAGAAGCAAATTCACAAGCTATGCAAGGAGTAGAAAGCTCTGATTGGCTATCTGACAACTTCGGTATTCGCTTCCGCTATAATGCAATCGGTGATGTTTCCGCTAAAAACATTGTATCACCTGAACAATCATTCGGAATTACAGAAGGGGTTTCATCTGTAGCAATGCATGCTGGTTCTACTTTAGCAATTACAAATCCAAAACTAGCAAAAGGACTTGTTTATCTTCCAGAAAACCCATCAAAATGGAATAACGCTGTTGATAGCGGTGTGTATAACGGCGGTGGTGTTGCAGAGGGTCCTTATGCTGCTATCGCAAAAGTAGGACTTGGAAAAGCTGCTTTTATTGGAGACTCTTCTCCTGTTGAAGATGCTACGCCAAAATACGTTCGTGAAGATTCTGGTCAAACAAAGAAAACTTACGATGGATATAAAGAAGAAAACGATGCGATTTTACTAGAAAACATCGTAAATTGGCTATCGAAAAAAGAGACATTTACAAGTTTAGATCAAGTAAATGGTTTACAACTTGATTTACCTACCACTTTACAAACATTTGAACAACCAAGCTTATCAACTGAGCCACAACCTGAACCTTGGAGTGCGCCAAATGCAGGTTATCAATGGTTTAATACAAATACTTTTAAACCTGGTTCATATGGCTATAACGGTGCAGTAACAGCAAATGACTACGTAGTTACACACCCTAGCACTCTACCAAACAATGAAGTGTTCCAAATCAAAATTCAAGTAAATAACTTATTACCAAACACAACATACAATAATTATTCTTTAGGTATATTCACTACTGGCGGTACACAAGTAGCAAAAGTTCAAAATACAAACGGCACTTGGCCATCTACTTTCGGATATAGTAGTGCATTTTCTTTCACAACAAACAGCTTAGGTTCTGCTGAAAAAATTGTGAACGTACAAATCGATCCAAATACGACTGGACAAGCAACACTTCGTCTACGTCAAAATACAACAGCGAAATATAGTGAGACTGTAACGATTAATAAGAAATAATGAAAAAGGCAATCCGGATATGGATTGCCTTCTTTTTTACTTCTCTTCTTTTGAGAAAAATATCCTTGAAATAACGATACCTATACTACCTACTATTAAGAATAACACCGCCCTGATCATCATTGAAACTTCTGGTAAGTCTAGAAGGAATAGCTTTCCTATCGTTACAACTAACACGACTAAGCCTGCATACAATATTTCATTCATATTTTTATTCCGGCCAAGCCAAACTGCAAATAATGCATACACCATCCATAATAACGATACAGATACACTTATTATGCTTCCATCTGTGGACAAAACTTCACCTATTCTAGTAATTGTGATAAATACAATCACCATAAACCAATAGAGTGCTATAGAATACACATACTTGCCAAAGCTCGCTAATACATCTTTCGCTTGTCTCATGCAATAATAGAGCGTTCCTATTAAAATAAGATGAGCAACAAAGCCTGCCGAAATAAATTGATCAAACGGGCTAAAAATAGTCTGTATCATTCCAATTGCGTAAACCGTCGCACTAACATACAATTTTATCTGTTGTTTTACTTTAATAGAAGTCACCATACCGAGGAAGCCTTGTAATAATAGTACAATCGCTGCATTCACTAAACTATACTCATATAAAATCGCTAAACTAAAGGCCCCCATTGCGAAACCAAATAAAAGATTTGTAAATGTAGAATGTCTATTCTTCCTATATTCAAACACGAACATAATAGCGTGCACGAGTGCACTTATCATTAATCCCCATGTTGTAAATTCAGGTATTTTTGAAATGGCTATTATAAAGAAGACTGCATTCGCACTAAATATCGCCAAGCGTGGCTCTACTATAAAACTTCTCTCCGTAAGCATATGCCAAAATAATAGTAAGTGAATTAAACCATACACTACTGTTAAATGGACTTGCAAATCCTCTACTAACATTGACATAACAGCAAAGAAGACAAAAAGAATAATAGCAGCAACAACATAAGAAATCATATATAAATACTGATAACGATTTTTCAACGCATACCATAATAAGCTGAGCGTTAGTATCGTCTCATATCCAAAGAAAATATACGGATTAGGAGTCGTACTATTTAATAAGAACGGCACGAAGAAAGCTCCTACCGCTACAAAGATAGTAAGATATTCCGATTGATACCTCTTCGCTACATAAATACCTAAAATGACCCATGCGATATTACATAGAAACGCGACACTCGCTGGAATAAAGCCATATAAATAATGTGCCGCAAATGTCGTTAAAACTATACCTGTTATACTTCCTCCTGCTAATACTAACCCTAGCGCTTGCCGCTCTCGTTTAATTTGAATATCCCCTATATAATAAAAAACGATTGATAGGACAATACCAAACACAATTCGTATTGCTGGTGTTAATAGTCCCGCATCTACCCCTGCTTTAAATAACCAGATTACTCCAAGTAACATAATACCGACAAATATGCGTGGCAACCACGTTTGGCAAAACTTAATAATATTAAATGGTTCTGGTTTAAAAGCAGCTATATCTACTTGTTTTACCTCACGCTCTTGCACAGGCTCTTTTATTGTAACTACTTCTTCTTTTGTTTTTTCTTCCATTACCGTTTCAATATATTCTTTCTTTTCCTTACTAACATGTTGCTGAGCATTTTCTACTTCTATTTCTCTTTGTTTTGCTTTCAATTCAAAAAGTGCTTCTTGAATCGTTTCAATTGCCGTTTCGAGTGCTTCTATTTTCTTATTCAAATCCTCCTTCATACGCTCCCCCCTCATCATCCGTTCAAAACCTATATATTACCAATTACCTTTATCATACTCTTAGTCTATTCATTTTCAATACTATTTTTCCAAAAAAGAAAGGTGTTTTCCGAAATAGGAAAACACCTTTTTACTCATTTCTTCTTATTTAAAACACTACTCACGATAACACCAATACAAGCACCTATAATAGCTGGAACAATCCATCCAACACCTTCTGTATAAAACGGAATGTATTTCAATACTGATGTCCACTGATTCATCATTACATTTTTATTGAAAATATCGATTGCACTAAATGCCGCTACAATCACAATTGTAACTGGATATATGCATACATACTTCCCAATATACTTATGGAATAACCCTAAAATAATAAGCGTTAATGCAACTGGATAAATAAATCCAAGAATTGGTACCGATACTTTTAAAATTTGTGTTAATCCTAAATTAGCTAAAATCATACTAACAAAACTTAAAATAAATGCCCAAATTTTATACGCTACTTTTGGAAATGCACTTGCGAAAAATTGACTACAAGATGTAACAAGTCCGATTGAAACACATAAACACGCGATCGTAAAAATAAGACCTAATAAAATGACTC
Organism: Bacillus sp. BD59S; assembly: GCF_007363175.1. Classification (NCBI taxonomy): domain Bacteria; kingdom Bacillati; phylum Bacillota; class Bacilli; order Caryophanales; family Bacillaceae; genus Bacillus; species Bacillus sp. BD59S. The sequence goes on along the minus strand of NZ_CP034686.1, from coordinate 642,094 downwards.
CGCCTTGTCCAAATAATGTAGTCATCACTTGTGCTAACACTTGCGCGCCATTATCAAATGTCCCCAATGAACCACTCATTGAACCGACATATCCAAGTATGACATAAATAATAGATAATAATAGTCCTGCACCAATTCCAGCAATACTCATATATTTCGCTAAACCTTTATCATCTTCAATACCTTTTGCACGAAGAGCATTTGCAATCACAATCCCAAAAATTAAAGCTGCTAATGCATCCATCGTTAAATATCCATCTAAAAACCCTTGGAACATAGGCGCTTGTCCATAGTTTCCAGCAGCCTCTTTTACATTGCCTACCGATGTAAACATGCTTTTTATAAAGATAAGAGCAATCATACCTAATAATAAAGGTGTTAAAACCTTTCCGAACAACCCCATTAATTTAGATGGTGATAAACTTAACCAGTACACAATACTAAAGAAAATAACTGTGTAACATAATAAGACTACGCTACCTGCTTCCGGAAATAGCTGACCCGGTCCCATCTCAAAAGCTAGACTTCCTGCACGTGGAATGCCAAGGCCTGGTCCAATAAATAAATACACGATACACGGAAAAATAATGGCGAATGAAGAATGAACTCTACCCGCTAGCGTTTGAAAACTTCCTGCTTTCGCAATCGCAATAACTCCCAATATAGGAAGACCTGTTGCTGATATAATAAACCCTACTAATGAAATCCACACATGTTCTCCTGCTTCATACCCAAGAAAAGGCGGAAATATAAGATTCCCCGCTCCAAAGAACATTGAGAATAACATAAGACTAATAAGTAAAATTTCTTTTTTCTGTAACAATTTCATCTCTTTCTCCTTCTTTAATTTCATCTTTTATGAAATCAATTCCACATATAAAAAAATGCAAAAACCCGCTTCCTTACAAAGAAAACATAGTCCATAGTCTAACATAAAAGAAACACTCATTCTATAGCTATATCTCTTTTCCAATTTCTTCTGAAAAATCAACCTTTATTGACTTATAATAGTTAATAAGGTAAAATATTAAATGTACAAAATTATTAACTTTGTTTTTGTTTGTGTCAGGAGGAAAATAACATGGAATCAGCGATACAACTAGAAAAAGAACAACAAAGAAAAAAGAAACATCCTCCAGGTTTATACTTACTCTTCTTTACAGAAATGTGGGAAAGATTTAGTTACTATGGATTACGAGGATTATTAACATTATATTTAACGACAGCTTTAGTAAGCGGTGGTCTTGGTTTTAGTCCCGCATGGGCACTCTCTATTTACGGATTTTACACTGGAGCCTGTTATTTCACACCAATGATTGGTGGATACTTAACAGACCGGTTCCTAGGTAGACGAAAAGCAATCACAATTGGTGGTATAACAATGGCAATCGGTAACCTTACACTATTTGCCTTGCAAAACCAAGTCGGCCTATACCTCGGATTAGCGCTTATTATTATCGGTAACGGATTCTTCAAACCGAACATCTCTACACTGGTTGGGGAATTATATGAAGAGAACGATCCAAAACGTGATAGTGCATTTACCATTTTCTATATGGGTATTAACGTCGGATCATTTTTAGCTCCACTCGTTTGCGGATTTTTATCAGAAAATTTATTCAAAACAACGGTTGATGGCGTTGTACATTACGGATTCCGTTACGGTTTCTTAGCCGCTTCAATCGGAATGATCATTGGACAAATTTTATTTACAACACTATCCAATCGCTTCCTTGGTGATATTGGTAAAAAACCAACTCGCGATTTACAAACAACAGATGGACAACCATCAGTAGGAGATACACCGTTAACAAAAAAAGAAAAACAACGTACTGCAGTTATCGTCATTTTAACATGCTTCGTTGTCTTCTTCTGGGCTGGCTTTGAACAAGCTGGTAGCTCATTAACATTATATACAAACAAATTTGTAGACCGCTCTGTGTTCGGATGGGAAGTTCCAACATCTTGGTTCCAATCGGTCAATCCATTATTTATTATTTTACTTGCTCCAGTCATTTCAGCATTATGGGCGAAACTTGCAACTCGCAAGCAGGGTGATTTAAAAATCCCAACTAAAATGGGACTTGGTATGATCTTGCTCGGTATCGGTTATATCATTCTCGTTATCGCTACATTAAAAACAGGTAGTGATGAACATAACATTACAGAAAAAGCAAACTTACTATTTATCGTCTTTACGTATCTTTTCCATACGTTAGGTGAGCTATTCTTATCACCTGTTGGACTATCAATGGTTAGTGCACTTGCCCCAGTAAAACTTGCTTCTTTATTAATGGGAGTATGGTTAGCAAGCTCAGGAATCGCCAACATTTTAGGTGGACAACTTGCAAGCTTCACAACTTCACTTGGGTATGCTGAAGTATTTACTGTAATTGGCGCTGTAGCAATTGTATTAGGTTGTGTTTTATTATTAATTTCTAAGAAGCTAGTGAAATGGATGGATTAAAAAAGATGAGGGATTTCCCCTCATCTTTTTTATTTCTTCGCCTTCGTTCCTACTAAATCACCAGCAACAACGTAACGCTTAGAATTATCCTTCACAGATACACATGTAATAAGCGTGATTTCATCTTTCCCATGATCTTCAACAACTTCCCACTTATCAGGAGTTACTTCAGATACACCAGTAACCGCATATTCATATTCGTTTTCATTGTCATACAAATAAATTTTATCGCCTTTTTTTAGAGAAGCTATATCACTAAATAAAACACCTTTTTTAGACATGTTATGTCCTGCTAATGCATAATTCCCTTTTCCCATTACTTGATTTTCTTTTACTGTTGCTGCACCTGATAATAGGTTTTTCTCAGTAGAAGACTTTAAAACAGGAAGTTCTAATGAAACACTTGGAATCGAAATACGACCAATTACTTGTTTCTTATCTAAAGATGCGTTCGCTACTTCTGCCAAATCTGGTTGATTAATTTTCGAAGCATCTACAAATTCCGTCTCATGTTTTTCATAATCCATCTTTTGGACAGCCTGCACATTTTCAGTCTGTTTCTTTTCAGCTTGATATCCATCATAAAATGGCTTGCCGATTAATACACCACCTACAACAAATAAGAGGATTGCTACTATACTATAAATTCTTTGCTTATTCATATACAATTCCTTTCCCTTACAAAATCTTACTCTATATAAAATGATAAGATAATATTGCTATATGTACAAGTATAAGCTAAAAAGAAACCTTCTTGCACGTGCAAGAAGGTTTCTTTTTAAGCGATTTTATTTCGATATAAAGATACGTGGAAAATTGTCATTTGAATAAAGAAAATACTAAATGCAATATATATTGGATATGCAGGAACATATAGATTAGCAATTGGAGAAAGCGTTAAAAAACCAACCGCACAAGGCAACACGTACCATAGTGACATAAATGTAGTACGACAAGCCTTTTCTGTAATTGCCTTTTCCCGCTCGTCTTCTTGAGGAAATAATAGTGGAAACATCCAATATGATAGCTCTTTATATTTTTTCTTCTGAATTTTATAAAGAACAGTCGATACAATACCAAATATTAAAAGCAATCCTATTGGCATTAAACTCACCGAAACTTCAAATGGTACCCTCTTCGTTTGAATAAAATTCGCAACTTCGATAGTAAAATAATACAACTCAATAAATGCCCAACCTGCTAATACCATTAAGAGTACATTCAACATATAGGAAAATACAAGTCTATTCATCCTCTTCCCCCTCCTTATTTAAAACAAACACATCTTCCATCTTGAGCTCGAACACATCGCAAATCGTAAGTGCTAATAACAAAGAAGGAACATAATCCCCTTTTTCAATTGCCGCGATTGTTTGTCTCGTCACTCCAACTTTTTCTGCTAATACACTTTGCGAAAAATTAAACCGAGCTCTTAATTCCTTCACTCTATTTAAAATGGCCAAATTTACCACCTCTCAATTTCATTGTATGCTATCCTTAACAAAATGTAAACTCAACTTAACATTATTTTCATAAAAAAATCCAACTTTACGTATTGTAAAGTTGGATTACGTATTAGTTTAAAATTGTAACTTTAACTGTTCTTCTGCCCCAGCTACTTGATGAACCTTTATCTGGCATTAAAACATCAATTCTGTGACCTTTAATATCTCCGCCAGTGTCTGCTGCAATAGCAACTCCATACCCGTCAACCTTTACAGTAGAGCCTAATGGAATAACAGCTGGATCAACCGCAATTAATTTCATTCCTGGGTTTGCAGTTAAGTTATAGTGTCCCCATGCAGAAAATACTTGTTGACCTGGCGCATAACCATTTTCAGCTGGATCCGCTGTATAAGCTGTAGCTTCTACATAGATCTCTCTTCCACCAGCAGTTGGCTTCGAAGGCTGTTCAGGTTCTACCTTCGAATTATTATTAGCAACTGGTTCGGCTGGTTTACTAGCTGGTTTACTAGCTTGTTCTTGCTTTTTCTTTTCAGCAATTTCTGCTTGTGCTTTCGCTAAAGCTTCTTGCTCAGCCTTTGCAGCTGCTTCTGCTTTTGCACGCTCTTCCGCTGCAATTCTTGCTGCTTCTTGCTCACGAGCAATCGTTTCTTGTACTGCCTTCATGTTTGATTCGATTTTAGCTTTTTCTTCTGCCGCTAAATTAAGTTGGCTTGCAACCTGATTATATTTAGCTTGAACTGTTTGTAAGTTAGCTTGACGCTTTTTCAAGTTATCTTGCAGTTCAGCTTGTGCTTTTGCTAATTTTTGTTTGTCTACTACTAAAGATGCTTCTTTCTCGTCAATTGTTTTCTTATCTTCCTCAATTTGACGAAGGTCTTGTTCTTGTAGACGTAAAATCTCTTTATCAGCTTCTAGAATAGTAGAAACTGCGTTCATACGTTGTAAGAAGTCTGCAAAGTTCTTTGACTCTACTACAACTTCTACTACTAAACTTGTATTTGAACTGTTTTGAACAGAAACCATACGTTTTCTCATAATATCTTTACGAGCAAGAACTTTATCTTCTAAAACGACAATCTCTTTCTTTTTTTGTTCAATCTGCTTATGTGTTTCATCGATTTTACGCTGAATAGCAGCTTGATCCTCTTTATTTTTTGCAATTGTATTATTTAAATTATGTAGTTCGTTTTCGATACCTTGAATTTCTTTACTAACAGCTTGCTTCTCTTGCTCTTTCTTTTGCATTTCTGCATCGTTTTGCTGCAATTGCTGTTGCATGTTGTTAAGTTTCTCGTCGTTTGACTCTGCTTTAACAGCGACTGTACTAGAAAGACCTATAATTCCTGCTAATACTAGACTACTGATTCGCTTAAAATAGTTCATAATCCGACTCCCTTCTTATACAGTTATACATGATTTATTTTACAGTTTGTTTACAATATCATTAAATACAGTTTATTTTTCATGACGAAAAAAAGGGAATTATGCATAAAATGTAATAGATTCTTAAATATTTAACAATTCCTATATTTAAAAATTATAAAAGATGCTAAAATCCAAATATAGAGAAAATATAACTTCTAAAGGCGGTTGAAATAAATATATGTTTACTCAAAAGAAATCACTCCAACATAAAATTGATCAATTAGAAAATCGTATACAAGAACTAGAAGCAGAATTAAAACAAAAGGATATTGAACAGCAAGAGACTATTTCTTCTATCCACGATCGTGTACAAAGCGTTGTTCAAGAGCATCAACTTGTAAATAACCAGCACAATACACTTCAAAATTTAGTTCAACAATTAAGCTCATGTTTCGAAAATGTTTCAACACGTACTACACATTCCAATGAATTGAATAACGAAATGTTACAAAAAGAACAAAGCTTAATTCAATCTATTGAAGAAATTATTGATTGTTCTAACGAAGGAAAAGAATCTGTTCATCGTTTACTTATTGTAATTAATAAATTAGGTGAACAATCCCAGCGCACGTCTAATAGTATGAATCATTTAAGTGAACGTTCAAAAGAAATCGAGCAAATTGTAGAAGTCATCCAAAACATTGCAGCACAAACAAATTTACTTGCTTTAAATGCAAGTATTGAAGCTGCTCGTGCTGGAGAGCACGGTAAAGGATTCGCTGTCGTTGCCAATGAAGTAAGAAAACTAGCAGAAAGTACCGCTGAAAGTACAAAAAACATCGGCAACTTAACGAAAAAAATTCAAGAAGAGATTGAAAAAGCATACGATAATACAAAAGATAATTTGCATTTAGTCGATGAAGGTGTAGAAATGAGTGCCGATACAAACGCTAGAATCGAAAATATTTTAATTATGATTCAAACGTTACAAAACGGTGCTACAAATGTTATTAAAGCTATTGAAAACCAAAAGACTTGTAATGATGATATATTACGAGAATTCGCTAATACACAACAAATGTTCCAAAAGTTAAATACTACTATTATGAATCACATTCATGATGCTGAGAAAGTCGATGTTCAATTAACGAAAAGTCTTGAAGAAACAGTAGTTTCTCATTAATAATAAAAATCCCTTATACTGTTATAAGGGATTTTTATTATATTTCGAATATTTATTTCTTCTCAAGATTAAGCCGTATCTTTGTTATAATGGACAAGTTGTTTCTTTCAACTATTAAACAAGGAGGTTATTATGGAACAATTTTACTACATTTTAAAATATTTAATTCTTGGTCTATTCCAAGGACTAACAGAACCGATTCCGATTTCTTCAAGCGGTCACCTCGTTTTAGCACAGCATTTGCTAGGACTAAAAATAGAAGGGTTTAGCTTTGAACTACTTGTTAATTCAGCTTCATTATTAGCTGTATTACTTATTTATAGAAATGATTTAATTCGTCTAACGAAGAATGGTCTATCTTATATCTTTACAAGAGCAGAAGATGCAAAATCAGATTTCTTCTTTATTATTTACCTTGTCATTGCGACCATTCCAGCAGGTGTTATTGGTGTTTTATTTAAAGATTACATCGATCAGTACTTAAAAGGTGTGAAAATGGTTGGGATTTCCCTTCTTATTACCGCTGTCGGCCTTTGGATTATTAGAAACTTGCGTGGGCGTAAAAATGATGGCGATCTTTCTATGAAAGATGCAATTATCGTCGGATTAGCACAAGCTTGCGCACTAATTCCTGGAATAAGCCGATCAGGTGCAACAATCGTAGCAGCGATGTTACTTGGTATGAAGCAGGAAACGGCTCTTCGTTTCTCATTCTTACTATATATCCCTGTTAGCTTAGGTGGTTTATTACTAAGTATTACAGACATTGCAAAAGATCCAAATCTAGATACATTATTCGTACCATATATCGTTGCATTTATCGCAACATTTATCATGACGTATATTTCATTAAAATGGTTTATGAACATTATGGCAAAAGGAAATTTAAAATATTTCTCTTTCTATTGCATTATCGTAGGTGTACTTACTCTTATTTTCTTATAAAGTGAAACTTACAAATCAAAAGCGAGTCATTCTATTACACTAGGATGACTCGCTTTTTTATGCGTATACTTTCTTTTCTTGACAATACAAACGAATAACATGTTTATTTTGTTGAAATACATCATGCGTTAGGCGGATAATAATAAAATTTCGTTTTGTTTGATCATCATGAACAAAAATCTGTTCTCCCTCTTGAAAACGCCATGCACTTTCAAAAGTTGTAATATGATCCCCACTTACAGAAAAAAGCTCATATCGCATATCTTGTACCCTCTTTCAACTTATAATAATCATAATATCCTTATATTAAATTTAGTATAACTTAATTCCATTGAAATTTGTAATTTTTCTATTTCTAAATATTTTAATTTTGTTTTTAGGCTCTTTTAACGTTATAATGATAAACGAATTTTTATTGAAAGGAGCTTCATTTTGACTGCATATTTATTTCCAGTAAAAACAGCATTTATTTTATTTCCTATTTTAGCAATGTTTCTCTTAATACCTTTTTTAATATTTAACTACCGAAAGTATGGTTATTTAAATAAATGGCGTTCATTTATTTTGTACTCATTATTACTTTACTTATTAAATGCCTATTTTCTTGTGATTTTGCCGTTACCACAAACATATGATACTTGTAGCCTACAACCGGCTAATACGCAGCACATGCAACTATCACCATTTTATTTCATACAAGAAATTAGTAATCATACTTCGGCAATTTTAACGAAACCAGCTACTTATTTCTACCTATTAAAAGAATCTGCGTTTTTACAAGTAGCATTTAACGTTCTATTAACCGTTCCATTCGGTATTTACTTACGTTATTATTTCCGACGTAGTTTCTTACAAACAATTTGTATTTCTTTTTGTCTTTCACTCTTTTTCGAGCTAACACAAGTGACTGGACTATACGGTATATACAATTGTGCGTACCGCTTATTTGATATAGACGATCTGTTTTTAAATACATTAGGCGGCGTAATTGGCTTTATCATTGCACCAATATTTACGTACTTCCTTCCGAAAGCAAGCGAATTAGATAGTCATATTGATTTAGAAACGAAACCCGTCGGATTCGTTCGTCGCTTTATCGCGATGCAAATTGATTGGATTTTCTTATCCGTCGTTGTACCTGTCATTAAAAACAAAGGAAATTCTTTCTTTGTTTCTAATATTCAATCTTACACGAACATATACGAACTCATTTTCATAACGTGTTCGATCTTTATTTACTTTATTATCATTCCATACTTTACGAATGGAAAGACAATTGGTAAAGCATTGCTTCGTATTTACGTGAAAGGAAAATCAGATCGTATTACGTTGAAGGAACTATTCATCCGTTATGGTATATTCTATTTCGTTTTAGGTGGAATCAATTATATTCTTTCTAGTAGCTCTATCTTAAATCTTAAAGAGCCTTTAATATTAGTAGTTATATTATTATTCCAACTCGTAATTAACGGTCTATTTATTATTCATGTCTTATTACATGTATTTAGTCGTGATAAGTTACTATTTTACGAGCGAATTAGTCAAACAAGAAATGCAATCGTACTAAAAAAAGCTGACAAGTAATACTTTGTCAGCTTTTTTTCATAATCGTAAATAACTTTTCTGTGTAAGGATTTGAAAACATTTCTGCTTCATCTAATAATTTCCTCACCTTTAGAAACGAATGCAATTCTGGATATATATTTTGTAATTTTTCGTACGTTAACGTATGCATTTTCCCCCAATGCGGGCGTCCCTCATACTTTAAAAAAATTTTCTCCACCTCACCAAAATAAGCAGCATACTTCATACCTTTATACATATGAACAGCTATATACGCAGAATCTCTTCCATACGCTGGGCTGAGCCATATGTCATCCCTTTTCACATAACGACATTCAATTGGGAAGTGTACTTTATACTTTTTCTTTTCAATAAGGTTTGAAATTTCTTCTACAACGGTCTGCATATACTTTGAAGGAACACTATACTCCATTTCATAAAATGGAACTGCACGCGATGTAGCAAATACTTCATAACTCGGACCAATTATTTTTGTATTCGGTACAGCTCTAGCTGATAATCGACTTACTCCTTTACTTATAGAAGGAAACCATTTACATCCTTTAGATAACAAAGAGAACATCTTATTTTCAAGTAACTCTACCTTTAGTTTATGCCATTTCAAATCACTTTTTTTATCTGTTGTTTCATTTGTAATTTTCACTTGCACTTCATCTGAATAAGGAAAAACAAAAAATTCAAAATGGCGATTCTTCTTATATTCTTCTAGCTTGTTCATTACAGTAGATAATGACTGTTTTTCACTTTTATAAACGAGTGAATAGGCTAGAATAACCTTCAATTTTATTTTTACAATGATACCTAACATTCCAAGAGACAACTGAAAAGCTCTCCAATATTGTACATTCTCCGTTTCCGAACAAACTATACTCTCACCTGTAGATAAAACTGCCGTAATCTCTATCACTTGTGTTGATAAACTTCCAAAGGTAATACCCGTTCCATGCGTCCCCGTACTAATTGCTCCTGCAATAGATTGCGAATCAATATCCCCTAAATTTTCTTGCGCATAACCTTTTTCTTCAAGTAACTTCCCTAGCTCATGTAGCTTTGTTCCTGCCCATACTTCGGCAACCATCTTCTCCGTATCAATATTCACAATTCCCTTCAATTCATCTAAAGAAACCAGAATTTCTTCCGTTTGCACAAGAGGTGTAAACGAGTGTCCTGAACCGACAACACGAATTTTCTTCCCTTTCTTTCGCGCAAGCCCTACAACTTCTACTACATCTTTTATACTTTCTGGATACATCGTATAATGCGGTGTTCCTTCTACATTCCCTGTCCAATTTCTCCATTTTTGTCCCTTTATAGAAAGCATTGGCCATCCCCCCGATATGTTGAATACTCCCCAACAATCTCTCCTTCTTTCACACGATATAAAAATGGAAACCGCTCACATAATTCTCCAGCTTTACTATGACGAAATAAGATAGAATCTCCTATCTCTACTCGTTCCTCACCGTTATAAAAAATCGGTGTTTGCACTTCACCAGCGCCTTCTAAAGCTAATAGTTTTGCACCACCCGGCCTCCAAATCTCAGGTTCTTTATCTTTCCCGATTGCTCCTGAGGCGATATATCCGCCACCTAGACAAGTGTAAATTGTCGAGGCTGGTTTACGCACAACTGGTAAAGCAAATCCGACAGCTGGATGAAATTGTACCTCTTTATAATAATCAAATAGCTTCGGGGCATAAAAAGCCGAACCTATTGTAATCTCTGAAACTGAATGATCTTGTTCAGTTGTTTTTATACTTCCTGTACCTCCCCCATTTACAAACCTTAGTTCAATACCTAGATTTTGTATTTCTTTTACGATATGTCCTCTTCTTTCTGGAACTTCTAACACTGATTTCTTCTTTAAATGTGAAATCACTTTACTTTTCACTCGTTGATTCGGTATGCGATCTCCTACCCCAGCAATTTGGGCTTCATATCCCATTACACCATCTAAGATTAAAAACGATGATTCTTTCAACCTTTTTACTATTTTCAAAGCACCTTGCACATCTTTTATCGGTGATCTTTTGACCCCAAAATGAAACTTAAAAAAATGACTACTCATATCAATATCTAAGCAAACACGAAAACATCCTTTAGACTTCTCAGCAATTTTTTCTAAATAAACGATATGATCTTCACAATCCACCATACAAGTTATAATGAGCCCTTGCTTTGTTAGCAAACTTATTTCATGTAACGCTCTTTCATCATAAGCAGGATATCCGAGCAATAAATCATTGAATCCTTGTTCAATTAAAAATAAAGCTTCCCTAGGTGAAAAACACATGATACCTTGAAATCGATCATTTGCAGCTAAAATCTTTTGCATAACCGGAACAGAACGTAACGATTTACTCGCTATACGAATCTTCTTATTTCCACTTAATTCTATAATCAATTGAATATTTCTATCTAAAGCTACTTCATCCAAAAATGCACACGGTAATGGAACTTCTTTGAAAATTCCTCGATCCACATTTTTTCTCTCCTCTTCTCTATATTTCTTATACATATTGGAAAGAAAGTTGGAATCTCCTCTACAAAATAAAAAAGTTTCTTCCTATTTAAGAAGAAACTTTTTTAGGACTACTTCATAGAAATAGTCGCCTCTACTGGATAATGATCAGAATAATCATCATACGTATATTTTTTTAGCCATGATGTAACAGTCCACTGTGGAGATTTCGGTTGTAATACTTTATTCTCTATAAATGATGGATTCGCATGGTCCTTACTTGCAATAATATAATCTAAATACTCGGCAGGACTTTCAGGGAAATTATATTTTGCAATACTGTTTGTCGTTGCATCCCAAGTTGCTGTATGTCCCGTATAAGATGGAATTGACGCATGCAATGTGTTAAACATGGATGCGTACTCTGAGTCACTATTGTTCTCTGCATTTATTTTATTCACGTTCATATCACCACCAAATAGAACGTACTCGTCATTTGGTATATTCTTATTTTTAATAAAATCTTGAATTTCTTTTAGCTGGTTTGTACGTACAGATGCAGGTGAAGTTTTTCCACACATACTATCTTCAGCCTGCAAGTGTGTCCCAATCACATGAACGAAACGATCATTTTTCTTAATTTTCGTGTATACAAACCCTTTATTTGATAAATTATCTGGCCCGCATCCTTTTGCAAATACATATTGAATCTTTTCAACAATCGGCCATTTACTCACGATTGCAACGCCTCCATCTTCAGGCGTTGAAGATGAATAGCTACCTAACGTTTTATCCCATTCATTTCCGTTACTACGACCTAATACCGCTGTTTGATTTGGATATTCTTTCTTCAAGTTTCCTAATAAGCGATTTGAAGCACTATTATCAAACACTTCATTTAATATAACAACATCTTGATTCTTTATATAATCTGCCGCCCCAATTAAATCAGCACGCTGACTTTGTCCCCAGTTTGGATATAAGTTCGTTGATAGCATGTATACGTTATGCGTCATCACTTTCAAAGTGTTGTTTTGATCTGTAGACGTGTCTGCTTGAGCTGAAGATCCTCCGTATAAAACTCCTAAACCAATCCCAAAGCTAAGTACACCTTTTAGCAATTTACCTTTCACGTTCCATCCCTCCATGTGTATAGTAATAAAAAGGTCAAATACTCTATTGTGAGATTTGACCTTTTTTAAATACTTAACGATCTCCGTACGTATCAAACCAAAGCTGAATGTATCCAGCAGTAACACGTTGTGCATCCATTAATCGCTTACCTGTCATTGGCGTAACTTCAGCGCGCCATTTATCTGCATATTCTTGTGACACAGCTGCTTTTACGAACCAATCTTTCGTATTATCATTTACAATTCCAGAGTAATCTTGTTTCGCTACTACTGCCGCTCCATGAATCCACTCTTCTGGATTTGTACCTTTCCAGTTCCAATATCCATTTCCATCCGTTACTTTATAATTATCTTTTATCGTATCTACAAAGTTTTCATATTTAGAATGGAATCCTTGTGGATATGAAAGATTTGTAAAGTTTGCCGCATGCATCGGTTGGTTTACATCTCCTAAATAATGAAGAGATAATCCTAAATAGAAGAATGCTTGTTTCATATCTTTATTTTTGTATGATTCACCAGCTAATTTGAAATATTTAGCGCCAGTTTCTTTTGCCTGCTTTGCAAATGGAATATATGTTTTTCCATTGTCTGGATCATAGAAATGTGAAGCAAATGTGCTATTATCATAATAAGGATTTTCATAGTCAGCAGCATAAATACCGTTCTCTAACTCCGTACGCCATTCATTTAATTGTGCAACTCGATCTTGTTTTACAAGTGTTGTATTGCGAGACATAATATCAATCGCACGATTTACAATCCATAAATGAGAATTTACACCTTCTTTATGTTTATCTTCAGCAGACCAGCGGTGAACTATTTTTATTTTACTTCCCCCATCGTTTTCATGAGCAAATGCAACGCTTTGTAAAGGAGCTACTAATGTAATAGCTGCTGCTAAAGCAAGTACTTTCTTTTTCATCTGAAATCCTCCATTTTATAATCGAATTATTGTAAACTTTTTGTTAGGATCCTATGATGTCGTCCGGTTAACCTATGACTAGAATATCCCACCTTTCACGAAATTTCTATCAATAAATTAAAATATGCAGATTTTCATATCATTATAACTTTATACACAGTGAATATAATGAATGAATGCACTTTCATTTTAATAAACTATTATTAAGGCTTATCTAAACTAATGTAAAAAAAGAGTAAAGCATACACATTTACTCTTTTTTTCTATTCGATAATATACTTGGCAGTTGGACATTAACTGCCAACTTATGTATAAATCCAAACACTAATCCAATTCCAATAAATATGTATAAGATTGTAAATATTTTCCCAAAATCAGTTTGCGGGCTAAAATTCGCATCACCGACAGTCGTCAGCGTCACAACGCTAAAATACAAAGCGTCAAGAGGACGTAATCCTTCAACTGTACTATAAAAAATCGTACCAGATGTTAATGTTAAAAATGTTAATACGAATAATACTTGAAATTCTTTATCCTTCCACGCTCGTAAACAAGCTTTTAGCATTCGTTTCAATGTCAACATAAATGAAAGCATGAGACTTCCCCTTCCAAACAAAATACCTGTAGTTACAGGAAAGTCTATCACCTTTCTGTATAGAAAAAAAGTAGCCCTCTTCTATTTCTAGAAAAGAGCTACTTTTTACTATTCTATATTATTTAGGTGAAACAAGAATTTTCACTTGTGTTTTATCTTTTACAAGTGCTTCAAATCCTTCTTCAACAACTTGATCTACTGTGATTTTTTTCGTAATTAATTTCTCTGCTTGAATTTGACCAGAGCTAATTAATTTAATAACAGCTGGGAAGATATGACGGTATCCTAAAATACCAACCACTTCTTTTTCTTTTAGTACAAGATTGTTTGGAGTAATTGTTGCGTCTTTTTCCCATACACTAACAATTACAGTTTGTCCTTCGAAACTTGTACTTTCAATCGCTTGACGAAGTACTACTTCAACGCCTGTTACTTCAAAGCTCACATTTACACCTAAACCATTTGTTAAGTTACGAATTTCTGCTAATACATCTTGAGTAGCTGGATTTAATACATAATCCGCACCTGCTAATTTTGCTAACTCTTGACGTTCTTTAGAAAGTTCAACTGCAATAACCGGAGTTGCTCCTGCTGCTTTAGCTGCTTGGATAACAAGAAGTCCAATTGGACCACAACCGAATACTGCTACAGCTTCCCCTTCTTTTAATTTACTTTGACGTACTGCATGAACTGCTACAGCTGCTGGTTCTACAAGTGCACCTTGTTCATACGTCATTTCATCTGGAATATGGTGAACCATATCTTCTGGTACTACTGTATATTCAGAGAAACCGCCGCCTTCTCCGCCAAGACCGTGGAAAACAAGTTGTTCACAAACATTGTAATGTCCATGTTTACAAGCTTCACATTTACCACAAGAATAAATCGGTTCTACAACGACGCGGTCTCCCACTTTATGAGATGTAACGCCTTCACCGATTTCAACTACCTCACCGCTAAACTCATGACCTAAAATAACCGGTGCTTTTACATGTGTTAATGGATGCTCTTCTGTTGGAATAAAAATAGGTCCTGCTAAATATTCATGCAGGTCTGTCCCGCAGATACCACACCATTTCACTTTAATCTTAACTGCTCCTGGTTTTACAGTTGGTTCTGGTACTTCTTCTACTCTTACATCACGTTGATTATGCCAAAGTAATGCTTTCATTTTATACATCCCTCTCTATGTATATACTTAACCTGGTGAAGTTTACAAATCTATTATAATACTTCTATCCATATATTTCAAAAAAACAATATCATTTCCACTAAATTTTAACAAATAACGTTCAATATTTTGTCACTTTGTACTTTTTTCCACATCTGTTAACTCAATTTCATTGCGGTTGAAATTAGCATTATGCCATAATAGCATAGGAGAGGTGAATATCGCTTGAAATATTTTATTTACTTTATTGTTATCGTAGCGTTTCTAGATACATTTTCACAATTACCTATTATGAGTACGTTCGCTCAAAGTCTTGGAGGATCCCCTCTTATTATTGGGCTAGTTGTCGGCATGTACTCATTTGCTAATATGATCGGTAATATTATTGCTGGCGCTGCTGTCGATAAATTTGGTGCAAAAAAAATACTTTATATAAGCATGGGACTTATGAGTTTCATAGTCTTGTTATACACCGTTGTTCAAAGTGGTGAACAACTATTAGTTGTGCGCTTTATGCATGGCTTTAGTGACGGGTTTTTAATTCCTGCTGCCTTTACGTTTTTATCAAAACAAACAAATGCAGCAAGACAAGGTAAAGCAATGGCCCTATCTGGTGCTGCTGTTGGAACAGCGGCAATTGTAGGACCTGCCTTCAGCGGGATTATGAAAGCAACTGCTGGTATAGAGTGGGTGTTCATTACCATTTCTATTTTAATGGTTCTTGGTACAATCGTATCTCTCTTCTTCTTACCAAATAACGTATCAAGAAAAGATACTTCAAGAACACAAATGATGAACAAAGAAGATATGTTTGAACTATTGAAATCAGAACCGTTATTACAGGCATATATTGGTGCTTTCACACTCATGTTTTCACAAGGAATTGTCACTTATATGTTACCAGTGAAAGTTGAGGCATTAGCACTTAAAGCATCTACAACAGGCATGATGTTAAGTGTATTCGGTATTACCGCTATCCTCTTCTTCTTACTACCAACAAATCGTATTTACGATCGATTTAATCGTTCAAAACTAATGCTAATTGGTATTGCAGTAATGGCATTAGCGTTATCTTTACTTGGATTATTTGCAACAAAAGGCATGCTCTTTATCGTTATGATGATTTATGGCATTGGATTCGCTATCCTTTTCCCATCAATAAATGCATTACTTGTTGAAAATACGACAGATGATAAGCGCGGAAAAGCATTTGGATTGTTTTATGCTTTCTTCTCATTAGGAGTTGTTGCTGGATCCTTTACAGTTGGAGCAATCGGGGCATCCCCTAGCGTCAGCTTCGTTATTGGAACTGCATTCTTATTAACATTTGCCGGAATGATTTATGTCAGAAGCAAAGTAAAAGGCAAAGACAAAGTAAAAAAGACAATGATAGGATAATTCCATCATTGTCTTTTTTCGCCTAATATATTACTTTTGTGTATAACCAAGTACTACTGTAAATAAGCGTATGTATAAAATCAACACTACCTTCTTCCTTTAAAAAAGAAACTGAATAAATACCGACGATACTTCGACAATTTCCTCGGAAATATTTCCTTCCCCCACATAATTTGATACACAATATATGAACAGACACTTGTATTACATAAACTAAAATAATAACTTACTGTACAAATTCAAAAGCACATTCTTCATATGAAGAATGTGCTTTTCTGTTATTAACGTTTAATCCAAACAGCGCCTGCTGATTTATCCTCTGCCTGTCCAACAACTTGGAATTTAAGTCCAAGGTTCGGAACTTTTCTTCCTGCGTCTGCAATTTGTTTATTACTATATACTTTTGAATCATCAAAAGTTGTAACACCTTGTAATCCAGAATAGTTAAACTGTCCACGTGTTAATGAATTTACACTCCATGCTGGTGTTTGATCAAATGAAAATGCAGCGTCTGCAATTTGCATACCAGTATTACCGTAAGTTGGTTTTCCATTTAAATTGCCAACAAATGCTTCTGGATGAGAGTCTACAACACCAAGAAAGCCTTCACCTGGATGCTCCCCAACCCAATTATCTTTAAAGCTATCATCTGCGTACCAAACGACAAGACCTGTATTATACACTGGACCTTTTCCTGCTTTTAATCCATTATCTGATCCCGCATAGTTTCTCCACTCTAAGTAGTAATAATGAGCTTTTTTCTCTGTCCCATCAGAAACAACAAAACCATTTACATTCATTTTAGACTGTCCTTCTGCATCATCAGAAAATACTACTTGTCCATCAACTGTTACATTTACATTGTCCATCGCAAAACCTTTATACGTTACAGCTGGATCTGTGATATAGTCGAATTGTAGTTTCACTTTTTTTCCTTTAAATTGACTTAAATCGTATGATTTATCAATCCATTTCCCATCTGTTGTATCTTTATCTCCTTGGACTATTTTTTCTCCAAGTCTATCAATTAATGTTTTCGTTCCATCTTCTGTTACTGCATGTACTTCGACAAAATCGCACTCTGCTTCTAACTCATAATTTGCTTTATAATCGAATTTTGCATTTGTTCCTTTTGTTAAATCAAAGAATGGTGTTTCTAGTGTTGTATGCATATCATCTCCTCTTGTACTGTAATATGCATGCTTTCCAAACTCCGGCTTAATCGTTTCAACACTTTTACCTGGTAAGTTAACACGTACAACGCCTGGACGATTGGACTTCGTAACACTTTGATCGATATATGTAGGAACTCCTACACCACGTTTAATGTTATCGTAATCTACTTCCAAAATTCTTGCCCAGTTGCCACCCATATTCTTTTGTAAGAAATCTTTATTTTGTGGTGAGAAACTAGTTGGCTCTGTTCCTGCAATTTTCCCTGTCCAACTTCCCCCACTCATGAGTGACCAAGCTTCGACAGGTGAACCCGTTCCAGTATATTTCGTATCATATTCATCTGGTAAGCCAAGGTCATGTCCAAATTCATGCGCAAATACGCCTACTGCTCCATCTTCTGGTTCAATTGTGTAATCATGTGCTGCTACTTTGCCACCAAAGTAATCTACCTTTGATTTTGTCCCTTCAATTGCTACTGGATCTATTGCTAATTTTGAACGATGTGACCAAATGGCATCATCGCCTAATTTACCACCACCAGCTTCTTGACCAACACCTGCATGGATTACCATTAAATGATCAATTACACCGTCAGGCTCATTTTGATTCCCATCACCATTTGTATCATATCTATCAAACTGATCAAATTGAGATAAATCTAACCCTTTCTCAGCAGCTGCATGTAAAGCTTCTTTCACTAAATCACGTGCGCCTTTTGGTCCTTTATTATCGTGACCACTACTACCATCAGCACCGTAGTCAGATGCTTTTCCTGGAACAGTTAGCCACTCCGTTACATATCCATCTGTCGTATAACTACCACCAGACTGCTCTTCGTAATATTGTTTAAATGTTTTTACTTTCGAACCATCAAATAACGTGTATGGTTCATTACCAAATAACATCTTTTGATAATGCTCTCTACTAAAGTCATTCGAATACATATACCCTGGCGTTTGATCAATATTATTATGTTTATAATCACTAAATTCAACGAGTAACACTAATACTTTATCAGTTCGAACCGGTCCCTTATACGGTGCTTGCTTTGCTTTAGATGTTGGAACTCGCCCATTCAATTGTTTTTTATTTGGTTCAGGCTTTTGCTCAGGGCTAACATTTTTTTCAGGTTTCTTTACTTTCTCCTTTTCTTCCATTTTTTTCTCTTTTACTTTTTTCACGAAATCAGATGCCTCTTTAGCAGTATCGGTTGGAAGAATTTCTTTATTTGCCTGGTCCCCTTGTTTCTTTTCAATATATTTCTCTACAGCTTTTTTCGTCTCTTCTTTAGAAGATGCTGGATTAATTGTTCCTCTTTCTTTCAGAGCTTCCGCTAAACGATCTTCTTGAATTAAATTGTAATCAATTGGTGTTGTAGACACATTTATTTTCTCTTTTGCTGGCGTTTCTGCGTATGCTAATGGAGCACTCATTACAGATGTGCATCCGATAATTGCCGCAATTGCTAGTGACGATAACACTTTAAATGGCGCTTTTCTTCTCATTCTATTTCTCTCCTTTTATAAAACTTAAAATTCAGATAAATAAGTGCATTTAAATCAAAAGCTCTACTTTCTGCCCTCCCTATATAAAAAGGCACAATCCTATAAACGTTAAGCTTTCTGTTATAGAATCATGCCCTCCAGTTTTCTGGTCAGAACTTCTACTGTTTTATGTCGAAATATGAAACATAAAAAGTGATTTGATATATATTAAATAGCTTATATAACAAATTTAAAAGACAATATGCAAAATTGCATGAAAATTCTTTTAAATAAAAAAGAATCCTAGTCAATTAAACTAGGATTCTTGATTTTCTATTATTTCTCTTGTGTTTTTTCCCAATCAGCTAAGAATTTCTCAATTCCTTGATCTGTTAATGGGTGCTTCACTAATGAAGCAATTACGTTTGCTGGGATTGTTGCAATATGTGCACCGTTTAATGCTGCGTCAGTTACGTGAACACTGTGACGTACAGATGCTGCGATAATTTCTGTTTCGATACCGTGAATTGCAAAGATTTCTGCGATTTGGCGAATTAAGTCCATACCGTTATGACCGATATCATCTAAGCGACCTAAGAATGGTGAAACGTATGTTGCACCAGCACGAGCTGCAAGTAATGCTTGAACTGCTGAGAACACTAATGTAACGTTTGTACGAATTCCTAAGTCAGAGAACGCTTTTACTGCTTTTAAACCTTCTGTTGTCATTGGAACTTTTACAACAACGTTTGGAGCAATTTTCGCTAACTCTTTTCCTTCTTCGATCATTTTATCTGCTTCTAAACTAATTACTTCTGCACTTACAGGTCCTTCTACGACGTTGCAAATTTCACGAATGCGCTCGTGGAAATCTACACCTTCTTTTGCTACAAGTGATGGATTTGTCGTTACTCCAGCTAATACGCCTAATGCATTTGCCTCTTTAATTTCGTTAATGTTTGCTGTATCAATAAAGAATTTCATTTGTTATTCTTCCTTCCTAATTTTCATTTTATATTTATTTATTTTTCTTAATAAGCTCTAATTCAATCGGAATAGATTTGTCCACTTTTTTACCTTGTGTGATCTCTTTTGCTGTTTGCATCGCCTTCTCTCCGATTAATTCCGGTTTTTGAGCGACTGTTGCAGCCATACGCCCATCTTTAACCGCTTTTACAGCATCTTCTGTTGCATCAAATCCAACAACGACTACATCTGTTTTCCCAGCAGACTTCAATGCTTCAAGTGCACCTAATGCCATCTCGTCGTTATGCGCAAACACGGCTTTAATATCACCATTTGCTTGCAAAATGTTTTCCATAACAGATAATCCTTTTGCTCTATCAAAATCAGCCGCTTGTTTAGCAACTACTTTTAAAGACTTATCGGCTACGTTATGGAATCCTTTCCCACGTTCACGAGCAGCAGAGGATCCAGGGATTCCTTCTAACTCAGCAACGTTTGCTCCTTCGCCGACTAATTCACGAATGTAATCACTAGCCATTTGACCACCTTCGATGTTATTAGATGCAATGTGAGAAACAACCTTACCTGAATTTGCAACGCGGTCTACTGTAATAACAGGAACGTTCGCTGCATTTGCCGCACTTACCGCTGAAGCAACAGCATCTGAATCGGTTGGATTAATAACAACTACATCGACACCTTTTTGAATTAAATCTTCAACATCGTTCGTTTGCTTTGCTGCATCATTTTGCGCATCAACAGCAATCAATTCAATACCGCTTTCTTTCGCTTTCTTTTCTGCCCCTTTTTTCAAAGTCACAAAAAATGGATTGTTTAAAGTTGAAACAGAGAATCCAACTTTAATAGTTTTATTTCGACCTTTATCGCTAGAATCCTTTGCCCATTCTGGTGGTTCCATTGAACAACCAGCAGTAATGACCATAATACATGCAACGAGTATAAGTAACCATTTCTTCATGAACTGTCCCTCCATTACGCTTCTTTTCGGCGATCAATTAATACAGCTAGTAAGATTACAAGTCCTTTTACAACTTGTTGGAAGAAAGAAGATACACCTAATAAATTTAAACCGTTATTTAGTACACCAATAATAAGTACACCGATGAATGTACCAACAATCCATCCTCTTCCCCCAGAAAGACTTGTTCCACCTAATACAACTGCTGCAATTGCATCTAACTCGTAAGAAGTACCTGCAGTTGGCTGTGCAGAATCTAGTCTTGATGTTAGGACAATACCTGCAAGCGCTGCCAAAATTCCAGAAAGACCGTAAATCATTACTTTAATTCTCGTAACATTAATACCTGATAATGCTGCTGCTTCTTCATTTCCACCAATTGCAAATGTACGGCGACCAAATGTCGTTTTCTTCAAAATGAAGTACAGTACTGCAAAAGCGATCATCATTGTAACAGCTGGTACCGGAATACCGAGAAAATACCCGCGACCAAACATTTGGAACATTAAATGATCACCAAGTCCAGTGATCGGACGTCCGTCCATATAAACAAGCGTCAACCCGCGAAAAATAGTCATTGTTGCTAAAGTCGCAATAAATGGAGCTACTTTTCCCTTTGCTATGATGATACCGTTTACAATTCCCATTACAAGACCAGCTAATAATCCAACTGCCATCGCAAGGAACGGGTCCATGCCACTTGCCATCATTCCAGCAACAAGTGCACTTGATAATGCTAAAATAGAACCTACCGATAAGTCAATACCCCCTGTTAAAATTACAAAGGTCATTCCGAATGCAATAAGCGCATTAATCGATACTTGACGCAGTATATTAAATAAATTTGGAATTTCAATAAACGCTGGATTTAAAGCTGTAATTACTACAATAATTAGCGCTAGTCCAATTAAAGACCCAAGTTGTTGTAATACATTCCCCTTCTTAGCCATCCTTACTCTCCCCCTGTAGCTAGTGCCATAATAGACTCTTGTGATGCCTCATTTTTCTCTAAAATGCCGCCGACTTTTCCTTCATGAATAACAAGAACGCGATCACTCATCCCTAAAACTTCTGGAAGCTCAGATGATACCATAATAACGGCATCTCCTTCTTCGGTAAGCTTATTCATAATAGAGTAAATTTCTTTTTTCGCTCCAACATCAACACCCCTTGTTGGCTCATCTAAAATGAGTAACTGCGGGTGGATACCTAGCCATTTCGCAATAACAACTTTTTGCTGATTTCCACCAGAAAGAGATTTCACCGCTTGCTCTCCACTAGATGCTTTCACATTAAGAAGTTTCATCATGTCCGCTGTAAACTGTTGTTCTAGCTCATTGCTTAGAACACTTCCCTTTGAAAGACTCTCTAAATTTGGTAAAGCTAAATTTTCTCGAATTGAGAAATCTAATACTAACCCTTCAGATTTTCTATCCTCTGTAATGAATGCAATTCTTTGTCTAATCGCATCTATCGGACTATCAATCTTTACTTCTTGTCCATTTATAAAAATTTGGCCAGAATCTAAAGGTTCGTATCCAAATATCGCTTTCATAATATCTGTACGGCCAGCTCCCATCAAACCAGCAACACCAAGGATTTCACCCTTTCTAACTTGAAACGAAACATTTTCAAACTTCCCTTTTTTCGTTCCATTACGCATTTCCAAAATAACATCGCCAATTTGACTATTTCGTTCTGGATAACGTTCACCAATGCTGCGCCCCACCATCATACTCACTACTTCATCAAATGATGTTTCCGGAATGGCTCTCTTTCCGACGTATTCCCCATCACGTAAAATCGTAATGGTATCACATATTGAAAAAATTTCTTCCATTCGGTGTGAGATATAAACGAACGACACGCCTTCTTTACGTAATTTATTAATGACAGTAAACAACGTTTCAATCTCACGATCTGTTAATGCAGCTGTCGGTTCATCCATAATAATAACGCTCGCGTTTGTCATTAACGCTTTCGCAATTTCGATAATCTGCTGTTGTCCAACCGATAGTTCCTCTGCTAACATAGCACCTCTTACATGCAATCCTAGCTCTGCTAGTTGCTGCTGTGCAATCGCGTTCATTTGTCGAGTGCGTAAAATACCTGTTTTCCCATACATTAACTCTTTACCGAGAAACATATTTTCAGCTACTGTTAAATTCGGCAATATGTTTAGTTCTTGATGTATAAATGCGATGCCGTACTCTTCAGCTTCTTTCGCATTTTTAAAGGTGCGCTCTTGCCCATCAATCGTGATTGTCCCACCATCTTTTTTGTATACACCTGTTAAAATCTTCATGAGCGTTGATTTACCCGCTCCATTTTCCCCCATCAATGCATGGACTTCTCCTGTTTCAATCATAAACTGTGCATTCTTCAAAACAGGATTTCCATTGAACGCCTTTGAAATGTTTTTCATTTCAATATGCATTCCCATCACTTCCCTTTATTAAAAAATCACGCCTGCATGTAAAATTACATTTGCATAAGGCGTAGCCTCGCCTGTACGAATAATCGCCTTCGCTTTCTTTGTATGCTCTTTAAATTGTTCGTGAGATACATACTCAAATGCTGGTTCTATTAATTTCTGCTCTATTTCTTTATTTACTTCCGCATTATTGTGAATAACTTCTTCTGCTAACGTCACTTTTTCAATTGCCATATCATCTGCTACCACTTGCAATACATCTAAAAAGCTAGGTTTTCCTATTTCAACAGCTAGATCAATTCTCTTTACTCCGTCAGGAATTGGTAAACCGCAATCAGCGATTACAATCGTATCCGTATGCCCAAGTGAAGCAAGCACTGCTGCAATCTCACTGTTTAATACGCCGTGCTTTTTCATCCGACAATCACCTGCACTTCACGTACTCTATCTCTCGTTGGCATACCGCCTTGTGCTCCAAGCTTCGTTACAGAAAGACCACCAGCAATATTCGCAAAACGAATTGCTTTTTGAAGTGTTTCGCCTTCAGAAAGCGCAACTGCTAACGCACCATTAAATGTATCACCAGCTCCAGTTGTATCCACTACATCAACAGCAATGCTAGGAACATGTACAATCTCCGTACCATTATGGAAACGTACACCGTTAGAACCTTCTGTCATCAATAGTTTATTTGGATATTTAGCCAATAAATCTTCAATTGGCGATGTGAAATCATCTAATACGATGCGACACTCATGTTCATTTGGCGTAATATAAGTTGCCTTTTCTAAAATATCTTTTGACAATACTTGTGCTGGCGCTGGATTTAACATAACTGGAATATTATGCTCCTCACAAATAGCTAATACATATTCCACTGTTTCAAGTGGAATCTCTAGTTGAAGAACAACCATATCTGCTTTTATAAGAAGATCTTTTGAACGATCTACAATCGAATCATTTACGAGAGCATTCGCTCCTTGCACAACAACAATACTGTTATCCTCTTCTGCTAAAACGATATGAGCAATTCCTGTCGCCGCATCTGTAACCGGTACCACATAGTCGATAAAAACACGTTCGTTCTCTAAATTTTTCTTAACTACAGTTCCATAATTATCGTTTCCTACCGCTCCAACCATTGCTACATTTGCGCCTAATCTAGCTGCAGCAACCGCTTGGTTAGCTCCTTTTCCTCCTGGAATTGTATGAAATGCTTCACCAATTACTGTTTCTCCTGCTTTCGGACGTTTTTTTGAAACGGCCACTAAGTCCATTGAAATACTACCTACTACTGCAATATTTGGCATCTATTTCAGCTCCTTACTTCGTTGTATTTCGTTCTATAATTTCAATCGGTAAACGATAGTGTTTCTCTTCTAATACGTTTCCTTCCATCTGCTCTAACAGCAGTTCTGTTGCAATTTTCCCCATTTCATAAATTGGCTGTGCAACAGTTGTAATAGATGGATACATCATCTCTGTTAAAGAAATTCCATCGAATCCGATAATTTGTAAATCATCCGGAATAGAAATTCCCTTTTGAAGTGCAGCCTTTACAATACCTATTGCAATTAAATCATTCCCAGCAACAATTCCATCTATATGTGGGTACTCTTCTAATAATTCCACCGCTACACGCTCACTATTAGCCGGATCAAATGTACTCTCTGCAATCATATAAGAAAGATTATTTTGCGTAATAACGTCTACAAAACCTTCAAAACGTTCATTAGCCGTGCTTACGTCACGCGGTCCGCGAATATGCGCAATATGTTTACAGCCTTTATCTATTAATAACTTTGTCGCTGCCTGACTTCCCGCATAGTTATCAGCATACACAGCAGGTATACGCTCATTAAACATACGGTCAATTGCAACCACTGGTACTGACAAATTCATGTAATTCACACTATTTTTTGGGTTTGTTGCTACAATAAATCCGTCCACATTATTTTGTCTAAGTACATCAATATATTGCTTTTCTTTCTCTAAATTTTCATCAGAGTTACAAAGTACAACTGTATATCCTTGCTTATGCGCTACATCTTCTACGGCACGTGCAACTTCTGGAAAGAATGGATTCACGATATTTGGAACAACTAAACCAATTAAACGAGATTTCTTATTATATAGTGAACGTGCTACTGTACTAGGTTTATAATCTAGCATCTCAATCGCTCGTTCTACTTTCTTTAATGTATCTTCATGAACATATCCATTTTTATTTAAAACTCTGGAAACGGTCGCAACAGATACTCCCGCTAATTTTGCAACGTCTTTAATCGTACTCATTCTCTTCCCTCTCCATTCCATGTAACCGTTTACATAAAATAATATAACGTATTTCTAGAAATACGTCAATCATTTCTCACGAAAAAGCTTTTAAGGTTATACTCAAAAAAGCACCGCCATAAGGCGATGCTTTTTCATTACGAATATGATACAGTTTGTTCTTTTTCCTCTGTAGCTGGCTCTTTAGCATCCTTTTTACGATCTGACAGTTTAATCTTCTGTAAGAAAATCGTAAAGATAGCGCCTACTACGATAAATACTAATCCTGTTAAGAATACAGTATGAAGTGAGTCTACTAAAGAGTTTTTCAAAATCGGTACAATGCTATTAGCGAATGCTTCTGGCATTTGTTTTAATGCCTCTGGACTAAATAGCATTGAATATAAACCTTGTGGATCTGTATGAATCATATCTTTAAATTTCGTTACCATTTGTCCCGCTTCTTTCGGGAATGTATCTAATACAGGTACTAAATTCTTTGTTAATGTTGTACCTGAAGTGTTATTCATGATTGATCCTAAAATTGTAATACCAAATGTTCCGCCGATTTGACGGAAGAACTGACTTGATGATGTTACGACACCAAGATCTTTTTTCGGGAAGCTTTCTTGTAACGCTAATGTTAATGTCGGCATTACAAGACCCATTCCTAAACCGATAACCATCATATAAGAAGTAGCAGTCAATTTAGTTGTGTGCATATCCATCGTTGTTAATAACCAGAATCCTCCAGCCATTATAAGCATTCCTGTAATAATTTGTGGTTTTACACCAACTTTTAATACAAGTTGCCCGCCAATAATACTCATCACAATCATTGTAATCATCATTGGCGTCATAATTGTTCCTGATTCAGCAGCACTTACTCCTACAATTCCTTGCATGAAGAATGGTACGAACATAATGGCACCGAACATTCCAATACTCATAAAGAATCCAATCGCATTTAGTAATGTAAATGTACGATTTTTAAAGAAATGCATCGGTAAAATTGGTTCTTCCGCTTTCGTTTCAACGATAACAAAGCTAACGATACCAATTAAAGCTAATGCAAATAACCCGATAATTTGCCAAGAATCCCATGCGTAATCTTTTCCACCAAACGTTAATGCAAGTAATAAACTTACAACACCGAGAATCATTGTAAAGATCCCAGCAATATCAATTTTAATTGGTCCTGTTTGTTTATGTGATTTTAATCCCATTGCAATAAAGATTGTTGCTAAAATACCAACTGGCAAGTTAATGTAGAATACCCATCTCCAGTTCACTGCATCTACAATCCAACCACCCACTTGTGGTCCAATTACAGAAGCAAGACCGTATAACGCACCAAAAATACCTTGCCATTTCGCACGTTCTTTTCCCGTGAACATATCTCCGATAATAATCATAGCCATTGGCATCATAATACCGCCACCAAGACCTTGAATACCACGGAAAATAATTAATTCTGTCATACCATTTGCCATACCACATAACGCTGAGCCAACCATAAAGATAACTAACCCTGTAATATATACGTTACGACGGCCAAGTAAATCCGCTAATTTACCTGCAATTGGTACAACTGTCGTTGATGTTAACATATAGGCTGTTGTTAACCACGTCATTAAGCTTAATCCACCTAGTTCACCGACGATACGCGGCATTGCTGTACCAACGATTGTTCCATCTAAGGCAGCAAATAGCATAGCGATGATTAAACCGATTAACAACAACTTTCTATTTATATTTTCTTGTTGCTCCATGTAATCTCCTCAATTCCTCTTAGTTATTCTCTTTTTTCTCTTGTGTCCCGCAAATAATTGTTTCTAACTTCTCAAAGAGACGTAATAAATCTTCTCTTTCTTGTAATTCTAAATGTGAGAAGTATTTTGCAATGTGCTCATTACGAGCGGTCATTGCCTCTTCTACCCTAGCTTTCCCCTTTTTTGTTAACTCAATAATGACAACACGGCGGTCATCTTTGTCGTGATAACGCTCTACAAGCTCTTGGTCAATTAAACGATCGATCATCACTGTAATTGCACTAGGCTTTACATACATCTTTTTTGCTAATTTTGTCGCCCTTGAAGCTCCATAATGATCTAAAATCTTTAAAATATAAAACTGCGGTGGTGTAAGTCCTGTTGCTTGCATTTGTTCTAATAACTCTGTCTGCATTTTCTTTCCGATTGAAAAGGCAAGAGCTTGAATTTTATCGATATGCGTCATATCATTTGGCATGTTATCCACCTCTTATTTAAACAATAAAATATTTAACGTATTTAAATATTAATCCGACGAACAAAATCCGTCAACACTTTTTATTTATAAAAACGTTTACATTTTTGTCACAAAGTTGTATAATTTTCGACGAAGTTAATATTGACAGTCACGGAGAATCGGAGTACACGGCTATGAATCATAAAAAAGGAAACTTTTTTATATTTCATGGCCTTTTTATATTCTCTCTGACTTACAACACTTCGAATTAAATTGGGGAGGATTTTCATTTTATGTTTTTCACACAATTCTTTAAACCTGCGCCCCACGCAGAACGCTTACCAGCTGATCGCGTTGATAGTGAATACCGTAAATTACGTTTACAAGTATTTTTAGGTATCTTCATCGGCTATGCAGGTTATTACTTTGTTCGAAAAAACTTTTCACTAGCAATGCCATACTTAATTGAACAAGGCTTTAGTAAAGGGGAACTTGGGGTTATCCTTTCAGCAGTTTCTATTGCTTACGGATTAAGTAAATTTCTTATGGGTATCGTATCCGATCGTTGTAATCCTCGCTACTTTTTAGCAGCTGGGCTATTTTTATCAGGTATCATTAATATTATTTTCGGCTCATTTTCTTTCATTACAACGAGCATTATACTTATGTTTGTACTTCAGTTTTTAAATGGATGGGTACAAGGTATGGGATGGCCTCCTTGTGGTCGTACGATGGTTCACTGGTTCTCTATTAGCGAACGTGGTACAAAAATGTCTATTTGGAACGTCGCTCATAATGTTGGCGGAGCGCTTATGCCTTCCCTTGTAACATTAGGCTTATACCTCTTCGCAGATGACTGGAAAAGTATTTTTTACTTCCCAGGTATTCTTTCAATTTTAGTTGGTATTTATGTATTAATTACGATGAAAGATACACCTCAATCTTGCGGATTGCCTTCTATTGAAGAACATACTGGAGAATATCCACCAGATGAAAAAGTAAAAGATCGCGAACGTGAACTTTCAGTAAAGGAAATTTTATTTACATACGTATTAAACAATAAGTTTTTATGGTACATCGCTATTGCGAACGTTTTCGTATATTTCGTACGTTACGGCGTTGTAGACTGGGCTCCTACTTACTTAGTAGAAGAAAAAAGCTTTACTCATAGTAG
The DNA here is from genome assembly GCF_007363175.1 of Bacillus sp. BD59S. Classification (NCBI taxonomy): domain Bacteria; kingdom Bacillati; phylum Bacillota; class Bacilli; order Caryophanales; family Bacillaceae; genus Bacillus; species Bacillus sp. BD59S. The sequence continues at coordinate 612,685 of NZ_CP034686.1, read as the reverse complement.
CTCACGTACTGCTTACGCTCTATATGAATGGGCTGGTATTCCAGGTACACTTCTTTGCGGATGGATGAGTGATAAACTATTTAAAGGACGCCGCGCACCTGCTGGTATTTTATTTATGGTTGGTGTATTTATCGCCGTTCTTGTGTACTGGCTAAACCCTCCTGGTAATCCAATGGTTGATAGTATCGCACTTGTCGCAATTGGATTTTTAATTTACGGACCTGTTATGCTAATTGGTCTACACGCTCTTGACTTAGCACCAAAGAAAGCTGCTGGAACTGCAGCAGGCTTAACTGGATTCTTCGGTTACTTAGGCGGAGCTGCTTTCGCTAGTGCCGCTATGGGCTTTATCGTAGATGCATTCGGATGGGATGGCGGATTCATCTTATTACTTGTATCTTGCGTACTTGCAATGTTCTTCCTTGCCCTTACTTTAAATACAGGGTCAGTAAAATCAAAACAAGCTTAAGTACAAATATTATACTTATCAAAAAAAGAGGGGCCATTCTTTCCAGAATGCCTCTCTTTTTTCTACATATAAATCTTTTTTCTTACAAAAGATTCATTTTCCTCTCATATGTATGTTAGCGCTTTCGAAATACTTCAACACCTAATACAACTGCATTCCACTTTTATATAAAAAGATTTTTGAATATTTTATCAAATTAACCTTGTCAAACATTGTCAATTTATATTAAAATAACAACATACAAAATATTTAGTCTTTTCAGAAAAGATGGAGGGATAGCCATGAAGAATCCACTTCTTCGTATTGAAAACTTGCAAACTTCCTTTCGTATACAAGATCAGTATCATGCAGCAGTTGATGATGTATCCTTAACTGTTCATGAAAATGAAATTGTTGCTATCGTTGGTGAGTCAGGATGCGGAAAAAGTGCACTTGCCCTTTCCATTATGCGACTGCATAATGAAGCAAATACAAAATTACAAGGGCAGCTTTACTATAGAGATAAGGATTTACTATCTATGTCAGCCGCAGAAATGAATAAAGTACGCGGATCAAATATGGGGATGATTTTCCAAGAACCTCTTACAGCACTTAATCCACTTATGACGGTCGGCAAACAAATTGAAGAAAATTTAAATTACCACACAAACCTTTCAAAGACAGAAAAAAAAGAACGCACCTTAGAACTACTCCATCAAGTTGGTATTCCAAAACCAGAACTTACATATAAACAATACCCACACGAATTATCTGGCGGAATGAGACAAAGAATTGTTATCGCAATTGCAATTGCTTGTAAGCCAGGACTCATTATTGCAGATGAGCCTACAACTGCACTTGACGTAACGATTCAAGCACAAATTCTAGACCTATTAAAATCTATTCAAGAACAAACAAAAATGGGCATCATCTTAATCACACACGACCTAAGTGTTGTTGCTGAAACAGCTGATCGCGTTGTTGTTATGTATGCAGGCCAAATTGTGGAAACAGGAACTGTTGAAGAAATCTTTAATAATCCTCTTCATCCATATACACGATCTTTATTAAATTCTATTCCATCTGCATATGCTGAAAAAGAAAAATTGCATGTCATTCAAGGGGTTGTACCGACATTAGCTAAACTACCTCGTACAGGTTGTCGCTTCCAAGCACGGATTCCATGGATTAGACCTGATCAACATGAAGAAAATCCAACTCTACATGAAGCAAAAGCAGATCATTGGGTACGTTGCACTTGCTACAAACATTTCAACTTCCAAGATAAGAAAGGAGATGACGTAACTCATGGCACTGCTTAAAGTAGAAGATTTAAAAGTACATTTCCCAATTAAAGGTGGTTTCTTCGGACGCACATTAGATTATGTACGTGCTGTAGATGGTGTAAGTTTTGAATTACAGCCTGGTGAAACATACGGAATTGTTGGTGAATCAGGAAGTGGCAAATCAACAACGGGTAAAGCAATTATGCATTTAACGAAAGCAACAGCTGGTAGCATTCATTTTAATAATAGAGATTTAACAAGATTACGTCGCTCAGAACTACGAGAACAACGAAAAGATATTCAAATGATTTTCCAAGATCCTTATTCATCATTAAATCCGAAGAAACGTGTTCTCGATATTATCGCTGAACCACTTCGGAATTTTGAGAAGCTCTCACCTGATGAAGAGCGTAGAGCTGTTCAAGATTATCTTGATAAAGTTGGCTTAAATCCGGAGTCCATTTATAAATACCCACATGAATTTTCCGGTGGACAAAGACAGCGGATTGGTATTGCACGCGCTCTTACATTAAAACCCAAACTTATTATTGCTGATGAACCTGTATCAGCACTGGATGTTTCTGTACAAGCTCAAGTATTAAACTTCTTGCAAGATTTACAAGCTGAGCTCGGACTAACATACTTATTCATTAGTCATGATTTAGGTGTAATTCGTCATATGTGTGACCGTATCGGTGTTATGTATCGTGGACGCATTGTCGAAGAAGCAACTAGTGCAGAAATTTATAGTAATCCACAACACATTTACACGAAACGCTTAATATCAGCAATTCCTGATATTCGCCCAGAAAATCGCGAAAAACAAACTAAACTACGACGCGAAGTAAATACTGAATATGAAAAATATTATGAAAACTACTTTAATGAAGATGGTCGTGCTTACGATTTAAAACCAATCTCGCCAACACACCGGGTGGCATTACCATAAGGGAGTGATAAAACATGTGGAAATTTATACTACGTCGATTATTAGTTATGATACCGCAATTATTCGTATTAAGTATTCTCGTCTTCGCACTTGCGAAAGCGATGCCCGGTGATGCTTTAACCGGTAGAGCAATGGATCCAAGTGCCGATCCAAAAGTAATTGAAGAGCAAAGAGAACGACTCGGGTTAAATGATCCGATTACAACACAATATGTACGCTGGATTAAAAATGTTGCTCAAGGTGATTTTGGTGTCTCTACTATACATAAAATCCAAGTAACAGATTTATTAGGTGAACGCCTTGGAAACACAATTACATTATCGCTTGCTATTTTAATTCTTACGTATTTAATTGCCATCCCATTAGGGGTTATTAGCGGTCGCTGGAATAACTCTTGGATGGATCGGATTATTACACTATATAACTATCTTGGTTATGCAACACCATTATTTATTTTTGCATTAATTATGCTCTTTGTATTCGGATTTCAACTTGCTCTTTTCCCGACTGGAGGCAGTGTAGACCCACAAGTAGCTGATGGTACCTTCGCTTATTATATGAGCAAATTAAACCACCTTATGCTACCTGCAATATGTGGCGCACTTATTGGAACTGTTAGTACAGTCCAATATTTAAGAAGTGAAATTATTGATACGAAGATTAAAGATTTTGTACGCACTGCTAGAGCAAAAGGTGTACCAGAGTCACGAGTTTATTCTAAACATATTTTACGTAACTCTTTCTTACCAATCGCAGCTTTCTTAGGTTATGAGATTACTGGTTTAATTGGTGGATCAATCTTTTTAGAAAGTATATTTAGTTATCCTGGACTCGGTCAACTCTTTATGCAATCTATCACTCAGCGTGACTTTAGTGTCATTACTTCCCTAGTAATGCTTACTGGTTTTGCAACGTTACTTGGAACACTCCTTTCTGACATTATTCTAAGCATCGTTGACCCAAGAATTCGAATCGATTAATAGAAAGGAGCAGACGTTATGTTGGCAAACCCTGAAAAACAAACAGAAATAATTCCGTATGAGAAAAGTCCATCAGGTTTCTCTATTATGTGGAGAGAGTTTCGTAAAGATAAATTAGCAATGTTTTCACTTGTCTTTCTTACTCTACTACTACTAGGTGTTTATATAACCTCATTTATTATGAAACAAGAAGATATTGTACGAGTAGACTTATTTGCAATATATTCACCACCTTCTGCTGAACATTTGTTAGGTACAGACTATGGAGGCCGTGATATTTTTGGACAACTTATAATTGGTACACGTAACTCATTTACAATTGGCTTAGTTATTACCGCCATCACCTGCTTTATCGGTATGACTATCGGTCTCATCGCAGGTTACTTTGGCGGAAAAATTGACAATATGATTATGCGTATTATCGATTTCATTATTGTTTTACCGTTTTTAATGATTGTAATTGTTTTCATTACAATTGTCCCAAAGTTCAATGTACTTACATTTATTTTAATTATGAGCATGTTTTTATGGACTGGTAAAGCACGTTTAATTCGTTCTAAAGTCCTAGCGGAAAAAGAGTTAGATTATGTATCAGCTTCAAAAACATTAGGAACACCTAATTGGAAAATCATAACTTTTCAAGTATTACCTAATTTAAGTTCTATTATTATCGTAAGTGTCACATTAAACCTTGCGGGGAATATCGGTATCGAATCTGGACTAACATTTTTAGGCTTCGGCCTCCCAGAAAGTACACCGAGTCTCGGGACACTCGTTAGTTATGCAACAAACCCAGATGTATTACAAGAGAAATGGTGGATTTGGTTACCTGCATCAATCATGATTTTAGTGTTGATGTTGAGTATAAATTTTATCGGCCAAGCGCTACAACGTGCAGCTGATGCAAGACAAAGAAAAGGTTAAGGGGTGGGGAATTTATGAATAAACCAAAATTTGTTAAAGTTCTAAGTACACTTGCAGTTTCAACATTATTACTCTCTGCATGCGGAGGAAACGGTAGCAATGATAAGAAATCGAGTAGCCAGAAAAACGTTGAAACAAATAAATTTAGTTCGCAAGTAAAAAATGATAAAAAAGAAGTGAAAGATGGATCTCTTACTTATGGACTTGTATCTGGTACACCATTTGCTGGTATTTTAAATCCTGTTGTGTATGAGAATGCTACTGACTGGGATATTATCACGTTCTTTGATGACTCACTATTATGGACAGATAAGAACTATGAAATTACAAATAATGGCCCAGCTACTTTTGAGATTTCTGAAGATAAAAAAACAATTACAATAAAAATCAAAGATAATGTAAAATGGCACGATGGTAACCCTGTTACAGCTGAAGATTTAGAATATGCATACCTTGCAATCGGTCATCCAAAATATGAAGGTGCTCGCTATTCAAAACAAATGCCACTTATTGAAGGTATGGAAGATTATCACGCTGGCAAGGCTGACAAAATTTCTGGTGTAAAAGTAATTGATCAAAAAACTATTTCCATTACATATAAACAACCAAATCCATCAATGATTACTGGTGTTTGGACTTTACCACTTAATAAAAAATATTTAGGCGACGTACCAATTGAGAAACTAGCAGAATCTGATAAAGTTCGTAAAAATCCAATCGGTTTCGGTCCATTTAAAGTGAAAAAAATCGTTCCAGGTGAAGCAATTGAATTTGAACGCAATGATGATTACTGGGCTGGAAAACCTAAACTGAAAAATTTAACATTAAAAGTTGTTAATCCGTCTGTTGTAAACGCCTCATTAAAAAATGGTGATATTGATATCGCTGAAGTTAGCGCAGATCAATATCCAAATGTAAGTAAATTGAAAAATGCACAACTTATTGGAAAAACAGATTTATACTATAGCTACATCGGCTTTAAGTTTGGAACTTGGGATAAAGACAAAAAAGAAAATGTAACAAATGAGAATAATAAGTTTAAAGATGTACGCTTACGCCAAGCAATGGCTTATGCTATTGACCGTAAAGAAATCGGTGACAAATTATATCATGGACTACGCTATCCTGCTAATTCACCTGTTCCACCATCTTTACCAAAGTTCCATAATAATAATGTCGGTGCATATGATAAAGACGTTGAGAAGGCTAAAAAATTATTAGATGAAGCTGGATATAAAGATAAAAATAGTGACGGATTCCGTGAAGATCCAAACGGAAATGAATTTAAACTTAACCTTCTAGCAATGAGCGGAAGTGACACGAGTGAACCTCTTGCAAAATTATTTATCCAATCTTGGAAAGATATTGGTGTGAAAGTAGAGCTTGTTGATGGACGCTTACACGAACTAAACTCCTTCTATAAAATGGTTGAGGAGGACGATCCAAAAGTAGACTTATTCTCAGCTGCATGGGGCGTTGGTTCTGATCCAGATCCTTCTGGTGTTTGGGGTAAGAATGCTAAATTTAACAATGGTCGCTGGGTAAACGAACAGAATACTAAACTATTAGAAGATGGTATCTCTCCAGCGGCAATGGACGATAAATATCGTAAAGATGTATACGATAAATGGCAAAAACTTATCCACGATGAAGTACCATTAATTCCACTTCATTACAAGTTTGAATTAACAGGTGTAAATAACCGTGTTAAAGATTATGACGTTGCACCAGGTTCTAAATTAACATGGAAAGACGTTACTGTAACAAGTGAAAAAGCGGAAGTAGCTAAGTAAACAAAAATAGCTCTTAGCATTTACATACATGCTAAGAGCTATTTTTTATTTTCATTGCTGTTCCTACTAATGATAACAACCAATTCCTTCCCTACTATAAGATTAAAAGATTTGATGAAACACCTTTATTAAAACAGCTAACGTAACAGATGCAGCAAATCCCCCTAAACAAATAAGACTGACACCTTGGCTATATGATAAATTTTGAAGTGCTTTCATCTTTTTCATCCTCCCTATCTTCCCTTCGTTATTTTTATTTTACCAATGGAATAATTTTCATAACATCGATTTCTCTAACAACTAACTTACAAATTTGTAAGTTAACATCTTTTCAACTTCTATATCTAGTATTTCCACAAATAAGAGTCATTTATACATAAAAAAAGACCTCAGTTATACTAAGGTCTTCGTCACATTCTATTTCATTTTATAATCATCACTGGACATTTCACACGCTTTGCTATTTTATGACTGACACTACCAAGTACCATTTCTTGTAATGTATTTAATCCTCTGCTTCCAGCAATAACAAGATCTATATCTCCTGTATTTACATATTGAACGATCGTATCCCCAGGATCACCATGTAATATCGTAATTGTATAAGGAATGTTCTCTTTCTTTAATAAACCTTCAATCTCTTTTAATTTATCTTTTCGGCTAGCCGATATTGTTTCTAAATCTGTTTGACCTTGTATAATATCTGATTTTGCCGTTCTATTATCTACTACGTACACCACTTCAACATTTGTTTCTTCGTTAAATTTTGCAATATGTGTCGCGTGCTCTGCCGCTCGAAGTGCATGTTCAGAACCATCACATGCTAATATAATTTGTTTATACATATGCTGAATCCCCTTTTCGTTATCCTACTCGTATTATATAATAAAGCCCCCTAAAAAGGAGGCTTCTAACTAGCAATTCTTTTATTATAAGTAGCTAAATTTGTAACAAGTTTTGAGCTACGTTCATTTAATCCTGTTATACTTACTTTCACGCCACTTTGTTCATACTTCATGATAACTTTATCAATTGATGCCACTGCTGAATCATCCCATACGTCTGCGTGCGTAAAATTCAATTCAATTTCTTTTACATCTTCCTCAAATGAAAAATTATTGATAAGATCTGCCGTAGATGCAAAGAAAAGTTGACCATGAATTTCGTATATTTTCTTATTTTCAATATATAAATGTTTCACGTGAATCTTTGCCATATTGAATGCAAATAAAACCGCACTAATTACTGTTCCGATAATTACACCTAATGCTAAATTATGTGTAATTAAGACAACCACAACTGTTACGATCATAACAAATGCATTCCCTTTTGGCACTTTATGAATCGTTGTTACAGAGTTCCAATCAAATGTTCCAATTGAAACCATAATCATAACTGCAACTAAAGCTGCCATCGGAATATGAACGACATAATCACCTAAAACAAATAGTAATATGATTAAAAATCCGCCCGCTACAAACGTCGATAATCGTCCGCGTCCACCTGATTTAATATTAATAACAGATTGTCCAATCATTGCACATCCTGCCATTCCTCCGAAGAAACCAGCAACAATATTTGCAATCCCTTGTCCACGTGCTTCTTTATGTTTATTACTTTCCGTATGCGTCATATCATCTAAAACTGAAGCTGTTAATAATGACTCTAGTAAACCGATCACTGCAAGCATAACTGCGTACGGTAAAATAATCCCTAATGTCTCAAGTGTAAAAGGCACGTCAGGCATGCTAAAGAACGGTAATTCTTTCGGCAAGCTTCCCATATCCCCTACTGTTTTCAACTGTAATCCACTCATAATTGCAATACTTGTTACAATAATAATGGAAATAAGTGTAGACGGAACAGCCGTCGTAATACGTGGAAATACATATATAATTGCAAGTCCTAATGCGACAAGTGCATACATTTGCCAAGTTGCATTTTTAAAATGCGGCAATTGTGCTGTAAAAACTAAAATTCCAAGTGAATTTAAAAAACCACTCATAACAGATTTCGGAACAAACTTCATAAATGAGCTCAGTTTGAACACGCCAAAAATAATTTGGACAATACCCGTTAATATTGTTGTAGCAAATAAGTATTGCAAACCGTGATCCTTAACGAGCGTTACCATTAATAATGCCATTGCACCTGTTGCAGCTGAAATCATCCCAGTTCTTGCGCCAACAAATGAAATGGTAACTGCGATACAAAAAGCTGCATACAATCCAACGGTCGGATCTACACCTGCAATAACAGAGAAAGCAATCGCTTCAGGAATTAATGCTAAAGCAACAACTATTCCTGATAACACGTCCCCTTTTACATTGGAAAACCAGTCATTTTTTATCGTCTGAAACAAAATACCACTCCTCTACTCTTTTATCATTTAATTTTCTCCATAAGAAAATCTAACCCGAATGCACGAGGGCTATTATATAACGAGTAGAGAGTTTTGCTATGTAAAAGTTTCCTAAAGAAAAAGACGCTACCTTAGCAGCGTCTTCTCTCATTTTATTAATGTCCACCGTGCCCTTGACCACTTTCTTGCACAATCTCTAACCTCTCATCCAATATACCTTGTGTTTCAAATGAAATATCACTCGTACTTCCTAATAAGAAGCCGTGGTTATACGGTCCAAGCGTTGGGTCATCTTTAAACTTCGGTTGAATAGTAGCAAGGAAATCATACACTGGTTGTGAAGCTTTACCTTCTTCTAATAATACAACAGGTGCGTGTTTACCCATATGTGAAAATGGTGCTCCTGCAACTGCTAAGTCTGGTGTTTTGCTTGAAACAAATGATAAACCGTGGCCTGGTTTTGTGAACCCCCAGCCAAATTTCGTTTTCTCATCTTTAAACTTCGCAAATGCAACCGAATTTTCTGTTGGAGTCTCTCCACTAATACGCGTTACTTTCCCGTATTTGCTTAACTCTTTTTCTACTTCTTTTGAAATGATTTTTTCTGGTCCTAATACATATATATTTGCTTTATCTTTTCTCATCTTTAATGCCTCGATCGTCGCTTCCGGCACTTTATTCTTTTCTGTATAAAGTAGTGGTTCTGGCATATGAGAAATCCAGTTTACAGCTGGTGTTGTATATAAACGCCCTTCCTCTTCTGATGAGCCGATAATAACACTATTCGGATAACTACCTGTTATATCCGCATACTCTTTATCAACATCTTTAGCAAAGATGGCTGGATCCGTTTCCTTTATTTGCTTTACTTTATAATCTTTTAATTGCTCCAGGGTAGATGCACCTACATCCCCCATCACCATAATTTGTGTTCCATCTTTCGTTCCGAGCGGATTTAGCCGTTTTATTTCTTTTAACGTCATCTCGGGTACCTTTTCTTTTTCTATAAATAGAATTGGTCCGTTATTCGGATGATGAATAAGGTCTGCACTTGCAATACCTAATTTCCAGTCGTTTACTGGTACTAAAATAACAGCGCCTGGCTGATTCTCTTTATGTGTTGCTGGCCATATCGTCTGCGAAGTTAATACTGCCATTTGCAGAGGATCATTTGTGTTTAATCTCGTTACATTTTTTAAACTTGTCGTTAATAAATCATTTGATGCACCTTGATTCATTTCTTTCGGTGCAGTTACCTCCTGATTCATTTTCATTTCCTTCTGCTCTGTTTTCTTCTCTTCTTTCGATTCATGATTTTTATGATCTGTATTTGTTTGTCCACATGCCGCAAGACCAACTGCTGTAATTATTGTTATCCCAAAAACTCGGGTCATTTTTTTCACTATACCGCCTCCGTATAAATCATTTTCGAGCCAATATCATTACCTAAAATGGAATTTCAACTTTACAATAACAAGCAATTCTGAAGAAATTATGCAGACGCATTACAATCTGCACCATTTCTTCATGATTTTGCATTACAATTTAAGTAAAGATTACATATGGAGGGCTCTCTATGATTGATATACTGCTCGTAGACGATGAACCGAGAATGCTTGAATTATTAACGCTTTATCTTACTCCCATTGGATATAACTGCATCTGTGCACGATCCGGAGAAGAAGCGATTTCACATATAGAAAATCAAAATTTTAAATTTGTTTTACTCGATATTATGATGCCAACGATGGACGGATGGGAAACGTGTAAAAAAGTCCGCTCATTTAGTAACGTTCCTATCATTATGGTAACAGCTCGTGATCAAACGGTAGATGTCGTCCAAGGATTAAAAATCGGAGCAGATGATTACGTAACGAAACCTTTCCATGAAGAAGAGCTTTTCGCGAGAATTGAAGCTGTTTTAAGGCGAACGAATCAACGGACGCAAATCCAATATCACGGCATTTTATGGGATGAGGCAAAGCATTTCGTTTCTGTCTATAACGAAGAACTTCTTCTTACACCAATTGAATTCTCTTTACTCGGATTATTTTTACGTCATGTGAACTACGTATTAAGCCGTGATCAGCTCATTGAACGAATTTGGGGATTAAATACAAATACAGAAGATAGAACTGTTGATTCACATATTCGTAATTTGCGTGATAAATTACGAAAAGTAAATTTCCCTATTAATGATCATTTAAAAACGGTGTACGGAGTTGGTTATCGATGGATTGATACTCTAGATTAAGGAGCAAAGCAATGAAGCGAATTTCTATTCAGCTCGGATTTTATTTTTTGATTGTTACACTTTTAATCGAAAGTGTTCTATTTGTCTCGCTTTATTATAGCCTTGTCAACAATAGAGTAAATGAAGAAATGACAGCTTTATTAAAGCGCGGAAATAGTCACAGAGATGTCCTTGAAAAGTATTTTGATCAGCAAACAATTTCCCATGTTGCACTAATGGAATCCGAAGCAGAAACCACTGTTGTTATTACAAATGCAAATAAGGATGTACTAGCTAAATCCAATGAAATAAATACTACTATAAAAAAGCATATTGAAAAGATGCAAACACGGACAGATCATGACGGAGCGATTATAGAAAATCACTGGAAAACATCTAATTATATATGTACAGTTAGTCCTATCATAGTATCTGGAAAACATGAAGGGTATGTGTATATGTTTCTTGGGACAGAATCCATTGAAAAGTTGGTAAATGGATTAACGAAACAATTCATTATTGCTGGTGCCATCACATTTCTACTCACAGTCATTACCATTTTTCTTTTATCTCGGTTATTAACAAAACCATTGTTACACATGAAACATGCCACTGAAAAAATGAGTAAAGGCGATTTATCCGTTTCGTTAACGACTACTCGAAATGATGAAATTGGTGAACTAGCCTCATCAATTCAAACGCTTGCTAATGATTTACATTATATGAAAACAGAGCGAAGTGAATTTCTAGCAAGTGTTGCTCATGAATTACGAACACCTTTGACATACGTAAGAGGCTACGCTGACATTGCTTTAAAAGAAACAACATCTCCCAAGCAACGTTTACGATATTTATCTATTATAAAAGATGAGTCTGATTACATTACAAACTTAGTTCAAGATTTGTTTTCACTTGCACAAATGGAACAACATAACTTTTCTATTCAAGTAAAGGAAGTACATTTACACACTTTCCTTACTCGCATAGCCGATAAAGTAAACGCCATGTATAAAGAAAGATACATTACAGTTTCTTTCTCTTGTCCTCCTACACTGCTAGTAAACTTAGATGAACAACGATTCGAACAAGTTGTGGTGAACATTTTAAATAACGCTTATAGACATTCAAAAGAACATTCTCACATCCGCATTTCTGTTATAGAAGAAAATAAACGTATCACCATTACAATGGAAGATGAAGGTGAAGGTATTCCGTCTGAAGACCTCCCTCACATTTTCGATCGGTTTTATCGTGTTGATAAAGCAAGATCACGAGCTACAGGTGGAACTGGTTTAGGACTATCTATCGTGAAAGAAATTGTAGAATTACACGGCGGAAATATTGCTGTAACGAGCGAAGTCGATCACGGATCTTGCTTTATCATTTCATTACCATCTGTAAAGAAACACGACTACCATCAGTAATCGTGTTTCTTTATCATTTTACTTTATAATATAAATTTACAAATTGCCCAAAACGTTTCGTATCCGTTAAAGTTAAATTAATTTCCGGGTTCTTGTCTTGAAATAACGGAACTCCAGAACCTAATATATGTGGTGTAATCGTAACAACATATTCATCAATTAGATTATTCTTAAAGAACTCTCTCAGTAGACTCCCTCCACCGACCATCCATATTTTAGATCCTTCTTGCTCTTTCAACCTTTTCGTAAACTCCACTACATCTTCACTTACAAACTCCACGTATTCATTTGAACCTTTTTCTGAGTTAGAAAAAACATAACATTTTTTATCTACATACGGGAATGGTTCTATATGCTCTACTACATAATCGTACGTTCTTTTTCCCATAATTATTGTATCAATTGTTTCATACATTTCTGTATAACCGTTATCTCCCTCTCCTTCTGTTTCCATTAACCACTCTAAATCATCATTTTCTTTCGCAATATATCCATCTAAGCTCGCCGCAATAAATAAAACGATTTCACGTGACATATCTTTTCCTCCTTGTATCTCATCTTGATAACATATGATGTAAACAATATACTAACAATAAAACATGACAATTTATGTCACGTTAAAAAGAAAAAAGGTGATACATTTGTCAAAAGCTAAACGCTTATTAGATATTCTTATATTTGCTTCTGCCAAAAAGGCATTTACAGCGCAAGAAATAGCTGATGAATTTAATATCTCCGTTCGTACTGTCCATAGATACATTTTAGATTTGAGTGATATGGGATTACCCATTTATGCTGAACAAGGTCGTAACGGCGGCTATAAAGTATTAACGAATAGAGTCATTCCACCTATCTTATTTACGGAAGAAGAAGCAGTCTCCATCTTTTTTGCATTTCAATCTTTAAGCTACTACCGAGACTTACCTTTTAATACAGAAATCAATTCCGTTACACACAAACTGTACAGCTCTCTACAGCATGATGCGAAAACGAAAGTTGATAAAATACGTTCTTATATCGCTTTTTGGAATCCGAAGAGAACAATTGATACCCCTCTTTTAAACGAAGTGTTAACCGCGGCTATTGAAAATAAAGATTTACACTTTCAATACGAATCTAAATCGGGGATAAAAACAAAACATGTTCATCCTATCGGTGTATATGCTCATGATGGGCTATGGTACTTACCATCCTACGACTTCAGTAGAAAAAAAGTATTACTGTATCGCGTTGATCGTATTCTTTCTATATTATCAACAGAAGAAAGTGAAAATACGTTCATGAATTTAGAAGAATGGTTTGACTCTAGCTCTAACGTCATAAACATTCCTATCCAGTTACATGTTTTATTAACGATAGAAGGTGTGCGCCAATGTAAAAGCGTGCCTTACCTTGAAGAATTCGTTGTAGCAAACGAAGATGGGACAGGATATATACATTCAACAATTGATAAAGGTGAAATTAATTTTATTACCCCCTTATTTTATAGGCTTGGAAAAGATGCAAAAGTGTTAGAACCGAAAGAATTAATAGATGGTTTACGTATACGTGCGAAAGAGATTTTACATATGTATGAAGACGAAAAAAGCTGCTAAATATAAGCAGCTTTTTAGTCTCTTTGTTACTATTGACGAATATCAATCCACCAACGATATTCCGCATTCATATTTTCAGTGCCACCATTCCCTCTGTAATGGAAAGCATCAAGGAAGATTGAATCTAGTTTATCCTCATCTACAAAATAACCTAAGTTAACTTTCATCGTTTGTCCTGGTCGGATACTGCCAATATTGTAAAAGCTTTTTCCGTCTCCGTGAGGTTCCAAGTAATCAACTTCCCCCGTCATAATACGCGTTGCGTCCATTCCCTCTTCTTTAGCGTATTTCCATGCATTCCCTTCAAATTTAAGCTGTTTTATGGATGGATGCATATAGATTTCTTCTGTCGACTTTTTACCAATATTTTTCACTGTTGTTGTTAAATAGACAAATTTAACATTAACTAATTTCGAATCTACTAATGTATCAATTGAATCTTTACCATTCCCTAATTTATATTCATCTCGTCTGTACGATAGTAATTTTCCAGTCTGATCTAAAGCCTTAATCTTGCTTAATATCTCTAGGCCAAGTTCATTAAAGTTCTCTTGTTTAAAATCTTTGATTGAATCAAAGACTTCAACTTTTTCTATCACATATTCAATTTGGCTGTTATCCATAGATATCGTTACTGGAACCTTTTGTCCTATATGAAATAGTCGTTTACTATCTTTTTTCAATGGAATCACCTTATTTTCTTTCGGTTCAGCTGCTTTGGTAAAACGATTTTCATCATAATCTGCTATATATGATGCCTTTTCTTTTGACGTTGGCTCAAGTGAAATACTCCCTAACACATCTATCATTTGTTCTTCGTTTACATCGGATCCAATATAACTTTCTAGCATAATCCCTTCTTTCTCAAAAAAGAGAAAGACCTTTCTGTCAAACATTACGTTGTTGTTTCCAGTTTCTTTATGGACAATTACTGCTTTCCTGCCATTTATCTCTTTTTCTTCATAACTTTTTGAATATAAAGTTTGAAAATCCGCATTTTCTCCCACTCTCGAAAGAACGAATGAAAATCCACCCATTGCGTCGTTATCTTTAAATGAATATTTCATAGCAGAATCATCAATTGCTTCCATATTTTCTGGCAATTTACCTATTTTCAACTTATACCACTTATCACTCTTTTTTGAGTCCTTATTTGTTACCGAAACATTTACTTCGTAATTTTGTTTTTGGACAATCATATTGTAGACTTTTACTGCACCAAAAACTGTTGTCGGCATACCAATTAATAAGCAAGCAGCAGCGATTAACATACGATGTTTTTTACGCTTTTTCTGAGGTTGTCCATCTTTCAGCTTCATTTCCTCCATAAACTGTTTCTTTTTGCGCGTATATGTATGTGAAAATTCATGTTGTTCTTCGAGTTTATCGAAATCATCTAAAGCGATTTTTTCAGCAAGTTCATATATTTCTTTGGAGTTCTTTGAATTCGTCATGTTGTATACCTCCTATCATATTTTGGACTCGTTTTCGAGCGCGTTCAAACTGCTTGCGGACATTGGCCTCCGTTATCCCCATGACACTTGAAATTTCTTGATACGTTAAGTTATAGAAGACTTTGTACTTAAACACCTGTCTGTTAGATTCATTTAACTCTTTTAGCAATGTATCAATTTGAACCTCGGACATTACACGTTTTTCCCACTCTTCAATATTTTCATCTACTGTTTCTGTTGATTCTCTTTCATATTCTTCTAAAAATGTTTCATGTCGTCTATTTTTCCGGTAGCTATCAATCGCCTTGTTTTTCGCAACCCTCAAAATGTATCGTTTAAGCTCTTCAGTACTCAAGCTATGGAGCCTTTCCAAGTTCTTATAAAGAGTAATAAACGTCTCTTGAACCGAATCTTCGGCCTGCTGAATATTATTTAAAATAGAATACGCTACATAATAAACTTTTTGTTCATACAACTCATATAGCTCTTCCATCTTTTCATAATCGTTGTTTGTAACTTTCATATAATTCCTCCTCTCACTCTATATAACGAATGAGCGCTAAACTTTGTGACACTGTAAAATCTTTTTATAGATAAAATTTAATAATAGAATAAACAAAAGCCCAATTTCTCTATTTTAACTGAGAAAGTGGGCTTTTTAATATTAGAATTTTCCTGACTGTATCTCTAAGAAAAATTCTTTTACACCTTTTCAATATGTAGTATTTGCTCTATCGCTTCTTTTAATAAATGCTTTGTCTCTTCAAAGTTATGATTCTGTTTTTCTCCCGATTGTACCATATAAAACTCAGCAAACGAGCGCTCTTTATATCTTGGTACGACATGCATATGGTAATGTGTTAACTCGTTAAATACTCCACCATTTTGACAAACTGTAACTCCATCTGGTTTATATAATGCCTTAATCGCTTTTGCAATTAGCTTAGAAGCATCCATAATGGATTTTGCTACAACATCATCTACTTCATCTACTTCTACAACATGTTGTTTTGGCACAATTAAAGTGTGTCCTGTATAGAAAGGTTCATGATCTAGAAAGCATGTTACATAGTCATCTTCATATATTTTATATATAATTTCTTCTCCACCTGCTAATTTACACCCTAAACATTCCATCATATTTCCCCCTTTATTAAAAACATAAAAACGTGAGAACCATATTCTCACGTTTTTATGTTTCACTTTATTAGTTCAATTGTTTCCGTAACTTTTATACTATCTTTTACTGATTGAACAATCGTACAATTTTTCACTGCCAGTTGCAGTGCCTTGTCCAACTGCTCTTCTGTAATGTTTTGTGCTTTGATTTTATAGTGCAAATGAACACTTTCAACTGGTTTTGATAATGCTTCACTTCTACCAATTTCCGTTTCAATTGTAAACGTATCATATGTAATACGTTTCTTTTCTAAAATTGTTCGAAAGACAATTGCACTACATCCTGCGATTGAAGAAATGAGTAATTGTAACGGTGAATACCCGTTTTCTTTTCCAATCGCTAATTGACCATACGATAAATCTGCCTCAATATCATCTTGTTTGATGGTTAGTTTCATTTGTTGTCTCCACCTTCATCGGTTTCTGCCGTTTCTTATTTATATAATAATATATGTAGCAGAAAATGATAAATGGAATACCACAATATAACGCCATTCTTTGTTCTGGAATAAACGCTAAACTAATAACAACGATACTATTTGTAATTAAAGCTAAAATAGGAACAATTGGATATAACGGTGTTTTATATTTTAAATCCTCTAACTTTCCTCCGCCTTTTATATACTGACTTCTAAAGCGCAGTTGCGACAGGGCAATAATAATCCAACTTGATACAGCTGATAAACCAGCTATCGATAATAAGTACATGTATACTGTATCTTCTGCAAGGAAACTTGTTAATAAAGATAAAGCAGCTACAGCAATTGTTACAACTAGCGCTGTAATTGGAATACCACGCTTATTTACTTTCTGAAAAGACTTTGGTGCCATTCCTTCATTAGCAAGTGACCATAGTATACGCGTCGCTGCATATAATCCAGAGTTCGCTACAGATAATAACGCAGTAATAATAACGAAGTTCATAATATCAGCTGCGTATGGAATACCAATTTTATCAAATACAACTACGAATGGACTTTCAATTACACCTGCTTCTTTCCAAGAAATTAATCCTACTAAAATCGTCATTGTTAAGATGAAGAATAACATAATGCGCCATACTGTATTACGGATCGCACGTGGAATTGTTTTTTCTGGATTTTCACTTTCTCCTGCTGCAATCCCGATTAACTCTGTTCCTTGGAACGAGAAGTTAACTGTAATCATTGTAAGTAATACGGCAGCTAGTCCATTCGGGAAAAGTCCACCATCGCTTACAAAGTTAGAGAAAAGAGGTGCTGCTTCTTTTCCGTCATATGATATAAACCCTAATAATGCACTACCACCAAGAACAACAAACGCAAGAATTGTAACTACTTTAATACTAGAGAACCAAAACTCTAATTCAGCATAACTCTTCGCTGAGATAGCGTTTGAAGCATATAAAATAACGCCAAATACAAGGCACCATACCCAAACATCAACATTTGGAAACCATCTTTTCATCATTAAACCGATTGACGTTAACTCTAGTCCTACTGTTACTGCCCAGCCAAGCCAATATAGCCAGCCGATCATAAAGCCCGTTCCTGGTCCAATAAACTTCGTCGCATACTTTTGGAAAGAACCTGAAACTGGCATCGCTACCGTTAACTCTCCAAGACAAAGCATTGTTAAATACATAATAAATCCGCCTACTAAATATGAAAGGATGGCTCCCCCTGGTCCAGCCTGATTAATGGTGTAACCTGAACCTAAGAAAAAACCAGTTCCGATTACACCACCTAGTGCGATCATAAATAAATGTCTACTCTTCATCGTACGATGTAATTTCTCATTCGTTGGTTGCTGCATCTAAATCCTCCCCCTACCAATACCCCTATGTCTTGTTAAAATTTTCTGATAATAAAAATATACACGAAAGCGATTACATTTTCTATATAAAATTAAAACTTTTCTGATAAAATAATATAAAAAATCGAATTATTGCAAGATTTAGATTCTATTTAGAGGAAAATAAGGATAAACAAGGAAAAAACCCTTACATATATTGTAAGAGTTAACGGAGTTCTAACCTTCTCGATAAAATTGATAAACTATAATTTACGATAAAATACATACAAGCTACTACTATAAACGTCGGAATCATATAATTTACATTTTGTCCGCTAATAATTTGAGCATTATGAATAAGCTCTGGGAGTGATATAACGACTGCTAGCGCTGTATCTTTCAGCAATGAAATAAACTGACTGACAAGTGGCGGGACCATTCTTCTTAATGCTTGTGGCAAAATAATATGCCAAAGCGCTTGCACATACGTTAACCCGGAAGACCTCGCTGCTTCGATTTGCCCTTTTTCGATAGATAATAGACCACTTCGAACAATTTCAGATATCATTGCAGCTTCAAATATTGTTAAAGCAACAATTGTAGCTGTTATAATTTCTAATTTCAAGCCTGCTTCTGGAAGTGCAAAATACGTGAAAAATATAATTAAAAGTAGTGGTAAGTTTCGAATCACTTCAACGATAACTCCTAATATTTGTGAGACGATAGGGATTTTCATGTAGCGCAATATTCCTATTACACTACCAATAATAAAGCTAAGTATAATCGCTACGAGCGCTACCTCTAATGTGATGAGTAATCCTTTTAATAAAAACAAAATATGATCACCTGTTATTGCTCCCTTAAAATCCATTTACACCGCCTCCTTTGCTAAGCGTATTTCTAAATAACGCACTAGCATACTGAGCGGAATTGTTAATATTAAATAAAACATCCCGACAAATATATAGACATCGAACGTAACAAACGTCTTCGTTGAAATTAAATCTCCTTGATACATTAAATCCATACCAGCGATAATTCCGAGTATGGAAGAGTTTTTTACTAAATTGAGAAATTGATTTCCTAGAGGAGGGATTACGATTTTCATCGCCTGGGGTAAAACGACATAGTACATTGCTTGCGTATACGTCAGTCCTGAAGAACGCGCTGCTTCCATTTGCCCCTTCGCGACTGATAAAATACCAGCACGAATGACTTCGGCAATAAACGCTGCAGTATATACGGTAAGCGTAACTGTTCCTGCTACAAAACCATTTAAAGTAATTCCTACTACAGGTAAAGCGAAATAGAATATAAATGCAATTAATACGAGCGGAATATTTCTTACAAATTCTACAATAGTAGCTCCCAACCAATTTAAAATGCGAATCGGTGCAATACGCATTACCGCCAAAATTACTCCTAAAATAAAGCTTCCTATTAATGCAATTACACTAGACAACACTGTATATTTAAAACCCTCTACATACATATCAATGTTATTCGTTAATATAGAAAAATCAGGCACATATTCTCCCCTCTTTCTTTACAAGAAGAGGATGAGCATCCCTCATCCTCTCACTTTTACTCTTCAATAGGAATAAAGCCCCACTAATTAAAGTTTCACTTTACTTCTCTTGTTTTTGCCCAATCCATTTCTCATACAATTTATCGTATTCTCCATTCGCTTTCATATCTTTTAGCAAGCTATTAATCTCTTTCGTTAAATCATCTGCACCTTTTTGCACTGCAATTCCGTACGGCTCATCCGTAAAAATTTTCCCTACAACTTCATAATTTGAATCTTGTTTTGCCATGCCGTAAAGAATTGCATTATCTGTCGTTAAAACATCACCTTTTCCTGCTTTTAACGCTGTAAATGCCTCACTGTAATTTTCAAATTCTAATACAGTCGCTTCTGGTGATTTTTGGCGAATATTATTTGTAGATGTTGAACCTTTGACAGCTAACACTTTCACGCCCTTTTTCACATCATCAATACTTTTAATATTGCTCCCTTTTTTCACGAGTAACGATTGCCCTGCTTTAAAATATACATCTGAAAAATCGACTTCTTTTTTACGTTCTTCTGTAATTGTCATTGTTGCAATAATTGCATCAATGTCACCGTTTTTCAGTAGTGGAATACGTGTTTTAGACGTTACTTCTTTTAATTCTAATTTCTTTTCATCCCCAAGAATCTTTTTCGCAAGCGCCTTTGCAACATCAACATCAAATCCTTCTACCTGCCCTGTCGAAGGATTTTTCAATCCAAATAAGTTCGTATCATTCTTCACCCCAACTACTAATTTCCCGCGCTTCTTAATTTGCTCAACAGCACCGCCTTGCTTCGTATTCGTTTCTTTCGCCTCATCTTTTTTACTTCCGCACCCAGCAATGACAAGTACAAATAAACATGAAAATACAATTAAGGTGAAAATTTTTTTCATTTTAAGCATAAAATTCCTCCTTTAATGATTTAACACTCGGCTTAAAAATAAACGTGCTCTTTCTTGTTCAGGGCTCGCAAAAAATTGCGCCGGTGTTGTATCCTCAATAATCTTGCCATCATCCATAAATAAAATCCGATCTGCCACTTCTCGCGCAAATCCCATCTCATGCGTGACGACAACCATCGTCATCCCTTCTTTAGCTAGCGTTTTCATAACATCAAGTACTTCCCCGATCATCTCCGGATCAAGAGCAGACGTAGGCTCATCGAATAGCATAATTTCCGGCTGCATCGCAAGCCCTCTAGCAATTGCCACCCGTTGCTGTTGTCCTCCAGATAATTGATGTGGATACACGTTAGCCTTCTCTGGAATTCCTACTTTCTCTAGGTAAA
This sequence comes from Bacillus sp. BD59S, assembly GCF_007363175.1. Taxonomy (NCBI): domain Bacteria; kingdom Bacillati; phylum Bacillota; class Bacilli; order Caryophanales; family Bacillaceae; genus Bacillus; species Bacillus sp. BD59S. The sequence goes on along the minus strand of NZ_CP034686.1, from coordinate 591,440 downwards.
ACATGGCTGTTTTTTCTGCTTCCTCTTTTGAAACTTTATTTACTTTAATAGGTGCTAGTGTAATATTTTGAAGAACCGTTTTATGTGGATATAAATAAAAATGTTGAAAGACCATTCCGATATTTCGGCGTAATTCATTCATATCTGTTTTCGCATTGTGTACCTCTGTATTTTGTACAATTAACTCTCCATCTGTAATTGACTCTAACTGGTTTATACACCGGAGTAATGTACTTTTCCCCGATCCTGAAGGCCCAACAACTACTACTACTTCACCTTTTTTCACTTGCACATTAATATCTTTTAAAACTTGAAAGTTGCCATAATATTTATTTACGTTACGAAACTCTATCAACATACTCCCCCCTTCCCCTAACAAAGCATGTACATTCTTTTTATATTCAAAAATAGGCAAAAAAATAACTTCCAGCCACATTTTATCCATAAAAAAAGCAAAGGGATTTTCCCTTTGCTTTTTCATTTCTATTCTATTAAGTTAAGATACTTCTTCTTTCTTATCTTTTCCGTATTCATGTTCCCAGAAATCAGCATTTTTAATTCCCAATGGCCCTGGATCGAATACTGGATCTTTTCCTTCTTTCTTCTGCTTTTCATAATCCTTTAATGCAACTAATGCAGGTTTTTGTAACAATAAAATCGCAATGATATTTACCCATGCCATAATCCCTACACCGATATCACCTAAAGCCCAAGCCGTTGCTGCTGTTTTTATACAACCGTAGAATACAGCTCCTAAAAATACAAATTTTAATACCATAGACATCCAAGGACGGTCTTTATCACGATTTAAGTACGCGATATTCGTTTCTGCAATGTAGTAATACGCCATAATTGTTGTAAATGCAAAGAATAGTAAAGAGATTGCAACGAAACCGTTTCCAAATCCAGGGAAAACAGATTCTACCGCCGCCTGTGTATATCCTGGTCCTGGCTGAGCACCGTTTAGTTTATTAACGATAAAGTTTTTTCCGCTTGCATCAAATACGTTATACATGCCTGTAATAATCATCATAAATGCTGTTGCTGAACAAACAAATAATGTATCAATGTAAACGGAAAATGCTTGCACTAAACCTTGCTTAGCCGGATGTGATACTTCGGCTGCTGCTGCTGCGTGTGGTCCAGTCCCTTGTCCTGCTTCATTGGAATAAATACCACGTTTGACCCCCCAAGAGATTGCTAAACCGATAATACCACCGAAAGCAGCTTCTAATGCAAATGCACTTCTTATAATTAACATAAATGCTTCTGGTAATTTTTCAATATTCATAGCAACAATGACGCAAGCTACTAAAATATAGCCTATTGCCATAAACGGTACGACAACTTGCGCTACGTTAACAATTCGCTTTACTCCACCGAAAATGATAAGAGCTAATACGACAACTAATATAGCCCCTGATACGGTAGTGTTAATTCCAAAAGCTGTTTCTAAACTTACGGCAATACTATTTGCTTGCACACCTGGCAGTAAAAGCCCCGTTGCAAGAATTGTCGCTGCAACGAATACTAAAGCATACCATTTAACTCCTAGACCTTTTTCGATGTAATAAGCAGGTCCACCACGAAACTGCCCTTGATGTTTCGTCTTATATATTTGCGCGAGTGTTGATTCTACATAAGCTGATCCTGCACCTAAAAAGGCTACTGCCCACATCCAAAATACAGCTCCTGGTCCACCGAATGCAACCGCTGTTGCTACCCCAGCGATATTTCCTGTTCCAACACGTCCTGATAACGAAAGTGCTAACGCTTGGAATGAAGAAACACCAGCTTCTGATTTTTCTCCTTGAAATGTCAGCTTCACCATTTCTCCTACATGTCTTACTTGTAAAAACTTCGTTCGAATAGAAAAATATAAACCTACTCCCAAACATAAATAAACAAGTGCTGGACTCCAAACAATATTATTTAACCAATTCACAAAAGCTTCCAACATTCCCCCTCCTCTTTTATAAAGAATATTCAGAATATATATAAAATTATAAGTGTATACCGAATCTAGGACAATATTATTTTAATAAAGTAAACATATTTTTGTATAAAAAAACAAAGTATATATTTGTTTTATATACTTTGTTTTGAACTAAATGTATTATATATTCACAATTGCTTCTCTTTTTATAATTCTTTCGTATAGCTCTTCTGATAATTTCAAGAAGTTATCAGGCATATCTTTCCCTTTAAACTTCTTTTGAAGTGTTCCATATAAACCTATATCACGTAAACGTAAAAATAGTGATAACGATTCATACCAACTATCAACTAGCCTATGCTCATATTCGTATCCCTTTCTTAACACTTGTAACTGTTTACGAGCGAATGTCGTCTTCTCCTCCACTGTCCACGGTGTAAATAGAACAGAGTAATAGAGAACCATCGCTAAATCGTGTATAAAGTAATTATAAGCCACATCATCAAAATCAAAGATCGTTAGCTCTTTTCCATCATAATGAAAATTACCTGGATGAATATCACCGTGCATAAGACCGAACGTTTCTCTTTCAACTGGAAGAGCCTTAATTTCATCCATTAATACCGCTGCAATCTTTTTCACTTGATCATCTTCTAATTCATTAACAATCCCACTCTCATCTTCTTCCCACGTATCACGATGATCCGTTTCAGGATAGTTCATTGTTAGACGATGCAGTTGTCCAATCGCTTTTCCCCATGCTTCAAAGAGAGGCTCGCCCCAATAAGGCGATTCTTCTCCTTTTACTTGCTCCCCTTTTGCATATGTAAATAAGGAAGCGAAAAAGAAAGTTCCATCCTCTGCTCTGATTTCTTCTACAAGATTTTGAGATGCTGAATAAAGGGGACCTGCTACCTTTGCTCCATTCTCCGCAACATATCGTAAAAAATCTAGTTCAGCTTCGACTTCTTTTTTAGAACGATGAGAAGAGTGGGTTAAACGCAATACGTAATCTTCGCCACGATCATCCTTTGCCTTAAAAATATAATTTTCAAAATCTCCAAGTGGCTTTTCTTCCACTGTTACATGAAATGTCTTTGCTGCTCTTGCTAAAATTTCTTTTGTAAAAACACGTTCTACAGCTATTTCCATATGTATCCCTCCTATATATCTTCTTAATTCGACATAAATGTGAGAAGTACTGCTATGAAATTGAATAATGCGTGGGCAATCATAGCCGATAAAATAGAATTTGTTTTCTCATATAATCCAAGCATAAATTTCTCACAAAAAACAAAAATTAACAGAAGTAACTTTATTCTAAAGAGGTGGAAATTATGACAGAGCAAAAAGAACAACAAGAGAGTACGGATCAAAAGCTTATGTTTCCATCACTTCCGGAAAACATTAATTATATCGAAAATAAGCTCTGTCATTCAGACGATATAAAAAAATTAGATCTCCCTTTTCAAAACGGAAAAGGAACAATCCTATATATCGAATCTTTAGCAGACCCAAATCTAATTCATCAATTAGCTCTTGAGCCTTTATTGACGCGGTCAGATTTGGCTTTAGATAAAGCTTTTTCTACATTAAATATGAAAAAGGAAACGAATTTAAATTATGGCGTGCAGCTCTTATTACAAGGTAAATCTTTATATTTTCATGAGCATGTCGAAAGCTTTTGCATTTTTGAAACGGCTCTATCTTTAAAAAGAGATATAACAGAACCTGATAATGAAGGCATTGTCCGCGGACCGCATACTGGTTTTGTAGAAGATTTAGCAACCAATTTAGCTTCCATTCGTAAACTCATAAAAAGTCCAAACGTCGTCGTTACATATTTCACACTTGGTGAAGAAATGCATACGAAAGTGGCAATTGCTTATATGCAAAACATAGCGAATGACGATTTAGTTACAGAAGTAAAAAGAAGGTTAGAAACGATTAAAACGGACGCACTCATGCCTCCGGGATACATACAAGAATTTATAGAGGATACGTCTTTCTCACCCTTCCCGCAGCAATTAAATACAGAGCGCCCAGATAGAGTCGCAGCAAACTTAATGGAAGGACGAGTTGCTATTTTATCTGATGGAGATCCAACAGCGCTTATCGTTCCTGTTACGTTATTTGCTTTCTATCAATCACCAGACGATTATAATAACCGCTGGATTGTCGGTTCTTTCGTCCGAATGATTCGCTTAGTGAGCTTTTTAATAGCCTTTCTCTTACCAGCTATATATATCGCAACGGTTGCTTTTCATCCTGATGTGTTGCCACTTGAACTCGTTTATACAATTAAAGCTTCATTAGAAAAAGTACCGCTCCCTCCTATTTTTGAAGCTCTCTTAATGGAACTGATTTTCGAGTTATTACGAGAAGCTGGTATTCGTCTGCCAAGCCGCGTTGGACAAACAATCGGTATTGTAGGCGGTTTAGTAATTGGTGATGCAATTGTAAAAGCCGGACTCGTTTCTTACACAATGATTATCGTTGTAGCTTTAACTGCTATCTCATCTTTTCTCGTTCCATCAAACGATATGAGCTCAGCAGTTCGAATTCTTCGTTTTCCATTAATGATTCTTGCTGCCATATTCGGATATGTAGGAATATCATTCGGTCTCATTATAACTTTCGTTCACTTATGTCAGCTTCATTCTTTTCATACACCATATCTTTCTCCTGTTGCACCAATGCGGATTAAAGATATGAAAGATTCTTTTGTAAGACTACCAATTTGGTCATTTTGGGAACGACCACATGATCCCAAACCGAAAAAAATGCAGCGCCAACATGTAACGAGAGAGGATGAGGACGGTGACAAACACGCAAAGTAAAATTTCGCTAGTTCAATTTACCTTTTTCGTTATTCAATGCCAAATTGGAGTGGGCATACTTTCTCTCCCAAACCGTCTTCACCCAATAGCAAAAGGTGGTGGATGGATTTCCGCGCTCATCGCCGGGCTTGCGATTCAGCTTATTATTTTACTTATGTGGCTTTTCTTAAAACGATTCCCTGATGCAGATATGTATGAAAGTGTTTGTATGCTATTTGGTAATAAGTTTGGAAAACTATTAGGCTTTGCTTATGTTTTTTATTTTACCCTTATCGGTATGACAGTTATGTTAAATGCTTGTAATGTCATTAAAGTTTGGATTTTACAAGCTACTCCTTGGTCTGCCATTCTCATGCTATTTACAATAGCTTGTTGTTATGTAGCTTATAACACTTTTAAAGTCATCGTACGATTTTATGTCATGGCCTCTATCCTCATTATTCCAATGGCCCTTTTAATTGCCCTAGGGCTTTCCCGAGCTGATTTCTCTTATATTTTTCCCATTACAGAAGCCGGCTGGTGGAATATAATTCAAGCATCCAAGGAAACAATTACAGCCATGTATGGTTTTGAAATCATTCTTATCGCTTTTCCAAAGGTAAACGGGAGTTCTGTAGCAAAACTAAAGGCAATTTCTATCGCCAATGGATTTGTAACTCTTTTTTATACTTTTACTGTTTGGATTTGCTTTATCGTATTTAGCCCAAAGCAAATTGAGCTTATTCCAGAACCAGTTGCTTACTTATTACGCTCCTTGCATATCGGGATTATAGACCGAACTGATTTACTATTCATACCAATTTGGATGATAACCGTTGTAGCTTCTATCGCTAGTTATTACTGCGCTGCTTCTATAGGAATTGGACATATATTCAATCTTGGTAATCATAAAAAGGCTGTCCCAATCGTTGGTATTATTGCTTTTAGTGTAGCCCTATTTATCGATACACCTGAAGAATTAAAAGTGATTGCAACTTTCACAGATAAGTTCACCTATATTTTCATCGTTGTCCTTCCTCTTTTATTTCTACTTTATTCAGTAATAAGAAATAAGAAAGGAGAACAGTATGTTCAAAAGAAGAGTTAAATTACTTTTTGTATTAAGTACTAGTGCATTCCTTGCTGGCTGTTGGGATCAAGAACCATTAAGGGAAGCAAGGTTAGCTTATAGTATTGGATCTGATATTACAGAAGAGGATAAACTCCAGCAAACAATCGAGCTCGTAAAAAGTTCAAGCGGAGAGCAATCTTCATTCGAAAATGAAATACATTCAGCGACGGGTCATAACATAAGGGATACAAGCGATGCCCTAAAAAAAAATGTAACTGGAAATATTCGTTATTTCAAATATGGTGTTCAATTACTAGGAACCAAAATTTTAAAAAAAGGTATACTCCCCTATTTAGATGTCAGCTTTCGGGACCCAACAAATCCAACTGCTTTAGTAAAGCTTATTGCAGTAGATGGTGAAACATCCGAGATACTAGAAAAAAAGAAAGTAGGAAATTTACTAATTGGAGATTTTCTAAAGAAAAAAGTGAAAAGCTTAGAAGATATGAGTGTATTTCCAAAAGAAACTTTAGAAACAGCTGCTACAAAAATGTTAGATCCCGGTAAGGACTTTACCCTCCCTTCTATAAAAATAAAAGGAAAAGAAGTAATTACAAACGGATTAGCTTTATTTAATAAAGACAAATTAACTGGGCATTTACCTTTGAAACAATCTGTTTTATTCGTGTTATTAACCGGAAAGATGGGAACAAGTGCCCGTATAACTCAAAAACTTACTAGCGATGAATCTGAGAAGACATCTGACTATTTAACAATGGAAGTGAGCAATCGGAAATTAAAACGGGATTTAAAAATAACAACAGATAAAAAAGGAAATGTTTATGCTCATATTAAGCTGCAATTAAAAGTTATAGCGCTTGAAGCTCCTAGAGATAACCTTTATAAAATGGATGAAAGAAAAAAGCTAAATAAAAAATTATCGAAACAACTTACAAAAGAAGCGAAAAAAATAACAAATAAACTACAAAAGGCAAATTGTGATGCTTTCGGAATTGGTAGACATCTTATCGCTTATCATCCTGACCTATGGAAGAAAAAAAATTGGAATAAAGATTATGCAAAAGTAAAATTTAAGCCTGAGGTAGAAGTAAGCATTTTGTATAGTGGTGTCTTAAAATAAAAGGTTGTATGCCACGCGGGCATACAACCTTTTATTTCATATATCGATATACAATTGATTCATATGGTCTTAAGTTAAGTTTTGTAATATCCTTACTGGAATCTTTATAATTCGACAGTAGTACTTCTTGTTTCATTCCATCTAATTGAACGTGCGCTGGTACAGAGTACGTTATTTCCTCTCCATAGAAGTTATTTATAACAAGTAGCACTTCACTTTCTGTAGTACGAGTATATGCCCAAATTTTAGGATCATTTTCATCCAAAATAGCATATTCTCCTTCTGTAATTACATCATACGTTTTTCGAAGTTCGATTAACTTTTTATAATGATAAAATACAGACTCTTTATCTTCTAGTGCCTTCTCTACATTTATTTCTTTAAAGTTTTCAGCCACTGAAATCCAAGGTGTACTTGTTGTAAAGCCACTGTTCATATTTTCATTCCACTGCATTGGAGTACGGGAGTTGTCACGAGATTTTTGTTTTAAAATCCCGATGATCTCTTCTTTTGGTAATCCTTCTTCCAGCTTTATATCGTATATATTTAACGATTCTACATCGCGATATTGCTCAATAGACTCGAATTTAGGATTCGTCATACCGATTTCTTCACCTTGATAAATGTAAGGTGTGCCCTGCAACATATGCATAGCTGTCGCTAACATTTTCGCAGATTCATTTCGATACTCTCTATCATCACCAAAGCGTGACACAATACGAGGCTGGTCATGATTACACCAGAATAACGCATTCCATCCCCCGCCCTTTTGCATTTCAATTTGCCAATTAGACATAATCTCTTTTAATTTAATAAAATCAAAATCAGCCTTTGTCCACTTATCACCATTCGGATAATCAACTTTTAAATGATGGAAACTAAACGTCATACTTAATTCATTACGCTCAGGGTTTGAATATTTAATACAATTATCAATTGTCGTAGATGACATTTCTCCAACTGTAATTACATCTTTCCCTTCAAAAACATTTCGGTTCATTTCTTGTAAATATTCATGCACACGCGGGCCATCTGTATAATATTTACGGCCATCGCTTGTCGCCATACTTCCATCATCATTTAAGAACTGTTGATCTTTTGAAATTAAATTAATAACATCTAATCGGAATCCAGTTACCCCTTTATCAAGCCAAAAGCGCATCATATCATATACTTCTTCACGAAGTTTTTCATTTTCCCAGTTTAAATCCGCTTGTGTCTCATCAAATAGATGTAAATAATATTGCTCTGTCTTTTCATCATATTTCCACGCAGACCCACCAAACTTAGATTGCCAATTATTTTTTTCATCACGCCAAATATAGTAATTACGATATGGACTATTTTTATCTTCCTTCGCTTCTTTAAACCACTTATGCTCCGTCGAACTATGATTTACAACGATATCAAGCATAATTTCAATGTTACGTGCTTTTGCTTCTTCTAAAAGCTCTTCAAACTCTTCCATCGTTCCGTAAGACGGATCAATATTGTAGTAATCACTTACATCGTATCCATTATCATTTTGTGGCGATTGGTATATCGGTGTTAACCAAATATAATCTACTCCGAGTTCTTTTAAGTAATCTAGTTTTTCTGTAACCCCTTTTATATCACCGGTTTCTTTATTGTAATAGCTATTAAAGCTCTTCGGATAAATTTGATAAACTACACTTTTATGCCAATCCTTCATGTTTAACTTCCTCCTACTTCTGTTTTACTCGTTTTGCAAATAACCACGTTAACGTAAATGGAATTACAACTGCGATAATCATTCCGACAATAAACATTGGAATCGATTTCGGAATGATAGAAATAAATGCAGGTAATCCGCCAATTCCGATAGCAGGTGCTAATACACCATTTAACGTAATAAATATGGCTGCCACAGCCGATCCTATAATCGCTGCATAGAACGGGAATTTATTTCGTAAGTTTACACCAAACATAGCTGGCTCTGTAATACCGAAATATGCCGAGATTGCTGATGTAGATGCCATACTTTTATCATTTTGATTTTTAGAAATCCAGAACATCGCAAGTGCCGCACTGCCTTGCGCAATGTTAGAAAGGGCAATCATTGGCCAAATGAATGTACCACCGTGTTGTGCAATTAACTGTAAATCGATAGCAATAAACATATGATGCATACCTGTAATTACAAGTGGTGCATACAATGCTCCAAACAATACTGCTCCAACTACTGGTACTGTTTCATATACACCTACTAATCCAGCTGTTAATAAATCTCCAATATGACGTGTAACTGGACCAATAATCCCTAGTGCTAACACACCTGTTACGACAATCGTTGTAATGGGTACAACTAACAATTGAATTGCATTTGGTACATGTTTCTTTAAGAAAATTTCCACTTTACTTAATACAAATGCTGCTACTAAGACCGGGAGGATTTGACCTTGATACCCTACTTTTTCAATTTGAAATAATCCTAAAATATCGAAGTACTCAATCTTTTGTCCATCTAAACCAGTTGCTGCTTTTCCGTAATCCCACGCGTTTAATAATGCTGGATGCACAAGCATTAATCCCATAACAATTCCTAATATCGGACTACCACCAAAACGCTTCGTTGCTGACCAACCGACAAGTGCTGGTAAGAATACGAATGCTGTATTCGCCATCATATTAATTAAATCCCAAAGCCCACTTAAGTTTGGATACACATCTAATAAATTTTTACCTTCAAAAAATAAGTCCTTCGCCCCTAATAGATTGTTAATTCCCATTAATAAACCAGCCGTTACGATTGCTGGTAATATCGGCATAAATACATCTGAAAATACTTTTACAAACTTTTGAGCCGGATTTAGCTTTTGGTTTCCAGAATCTTTTACATCAGCTACTGTCGCTTCCTTCATACCTGCAAGCGTTATCAATTCAGCATATACTCGATCAACATCCCCTGGACCGATTACAATTTGAAATACCCCAGCGTTATGAAACGCTCCCTTTACTAATGAAACAGACTGCAATTTATCGTTATCTATTTTACTTTCATCCTTTAAAGCGATACGGAGTCTCGTTACACAGTGCGCAGCTTGTTCAATATTGTCTTTCCCGCCAATATACTGCAACACTTCCTCTGCTGTTTTACGATAGTCTTTCCCCATATTCCCGTCCCTCTTTTCTTTTTTTGATACCGTTTACAATTACATATTAACTCGTATATATAAGTTAGTCAACACTCGTATATACGAGTTTGTAATTTTTTTATAAAAAAAAGAGATGAAACGTTATTACGTTCCATCTCCTTATTTTCTCCGCGCCACATCCGAAAAATGAAAAATATCTAAGCGGTGGCGGGATTCTGTATATTCGAACTGACTTCCATCATAAAAATGCGTAAAGTTTTTCACGACAACAACATAGTCTGTTCCATTTAAATCTAAATACTTTCTATCGTCCTCTGTACATGGCTGTACTTCAATTACTCTCTGCGAATAACTAATAGGAAGACCTAGTTCTTTCTCAATATATTTATAAATGGACTGCGCTGCAATTTCACTCGTTAATCCAGGAATATATTCCGATACAAAATGATTAATATCCAAAATTACTTTTTCTCCATCAATATTCCTTACGCGTTTAATATGATCTATTTCTGTTTTCTCTTTCACATTTAATAGCTTTGCAACCTCTTTTGTCGCTTTTACTTTCTCCATTTCCACGACTTCTGTAATACAATGGCGTCCTAAACGTTCATTTTCTTCTTGGAAACTTACAATGCCACCAAAGTTGAACTCAATGTTTTTTCGCTTTAAAACAAAAACACCTTTTCCGTGTATTTTTTGAACATATCCACGTTCTTGTAATAAATCTACAGCTTTTCGTACAGTACCGCGGCTCGCTTCATACTGCTTCATTAATTCAGTTTCTGACGGGATTTTGCATCCCTCTTTTAATTGCCTATTATCAATAGAATTACTGATTTCTGTATAAATTTGTTCATACTTACTCATCATCTACAATAGCCCCTTGTCACCTTCTAGTTCTATATGTATTATATCATGCTACACTCTTCTGCCAATCTCTCACTTATTTTCCAGTACAGGAAAAATAAAGGTAAATATTTAATCTCTAAAACGTATTTTTATAAAAAAAATTTATATTTTTCTTTTCATTCAAAAAAACATGTAGTATACTAACTTCAAAATCAGAGGAGAAAGGGAGCAAAGAACTATGCTTACTTATACAACAATTGTAGTTACATTTGCACAAAAACATCATCATCATACGTAACCCTTGAAACCTAGCGGAAAAATTACGCGTAGGTACAAGGGTTATTCCCGTTGTACCTACGTTAGGCGAAGAGCCATGTAGGTATTTTTTATCTACATGGCTCTTTTTTATTGCCAAAAAGCTAGTAAAAATAGATGTTTAAGCAAATCTTACTACAAAGGAGTTAACAAAAATGGAAACGAAAAAATGGGGATTATGGGTTTTAACAGCTTTTGTTATCGGGAATATGGTTGGCGGTGGCGTATTTATGCTCCCAGCAAATTTAGCACAAGTATCGGGTCCAATGGGTTCTACACTTGCATGGAGTATTACAGGACTTGGCGTATTTATGATTGCACTCGTATTTGGAAATTTAGCAATCCGAAAGCCAGAATTAAAAGCGGGGCCACAAAGCTATGCTCAAGCGATGTTCCCTTCAAAAAAAGCAGGTAAAGTTGCAGGATATAGTATGGCATGGGGATATTGGGCTGCGAACTGGGCTGCAACAGCATCTGTTATTATTTCCTTTGCTGGATATTTATCAACATTCTTTCCAGTTTTACAAAGTAAGCAAATTCTCTTTTCAACAAACGGATTTTCACTAGAACTTGGAAAAGGATTAACGTTCCTCGTATGTAGCCTTATGTTATGGGGAATTCAATATATTCTTTCTCAAAATATTGATCGTGCTGGAAATATGAATCTTCTTGCTACTATTGCAAAAATTATCGGATTTACAATGTTTATTGTAATCACATTATTCATTTTCAATGCCTCTAATTTCGGAGATGGGCAAACATTTATGAATGAAGCAGGACAATCGATTTCGTTAGGTGGACAAATTAATTCAGCTGCTATCGCAACACTTTGGGCATTTATCGGTATTGAATCTGCTGTCATGCTTTCTAATCGTGCAAAATCTCAGCGCGATGTAAAAAAAGCTACGATTTTCGGATTAATTATCGCTCTTCTTATTTACATGTCAATTACTCTACTTACAATGGGAGCTCTCTCGCAAGATGCTTTAAAAGAGTCTCAAAAGCCATTAGTAGACGCATTAAATTTAGCAATTGGCAATAAAGGTGCATATATAATGGCTTTACTTGCACTTGTATCTTTATTTGGATCTACAGTTGGCTGGATCGTTGTTAGTTCAGAGGTACCTTACCAGGCAGCAAAAAATGGACTTTTCCCTAATTTTTTCGCAAAAACAAATAAAAAAGGTAGCCCTTCAAAATCATTATTTATTACAAATGTAATGACGCAAATTTTCTTATTCTCAACGATTTCTGGTACCGTATCAGAAGCTTATAATTTCGCTATCGTTGTAGCAACATTAGCTTATTTAATTCCATACCTTGTTTCTACGCTGTACCAATTCAAATTAGTTATTACAGGAGAAACGTATGATATACTGCCTGGCTCTCGAATAAAGGACGGGATCATCACTACATTAGCATTTATATACTCTATTTGGGTTATCAAAACGGGAACTGCTGATTTAAAAACGTTCTTCTTAGGAATCGGATTGTTCGTATTAGGTCTTATTCTTTATCCAGTACTAATGAAAAACTCCAAAAAATGAATTAAAAAAGAGAAGCTACCAGCTTCTCTTTTTTATTCAAAATTTGTAATTAACTTTTCTTTTAACTCGCCTACAGATAAAGGCTTCGCATAATAAAATCCTTGTACATAATCACACCCCATAGATTGTAATAAACTTTCTTGCTCTACTGTCTCTACCCCTTCAGCAACTACTGCTAAATGTAAGCTATGGGCAATTTCGATAACAGATTTTACAATCGTTCGCTCTGGCTGTGCATGATCATAATGAAATTCACGAATAAAATTACGATCAATTTTTACTATATCTAATGGTAATTGTTTTAAATAATATAAAGAGGAATAGCCCGTTCCGAAATCATCTAAAGCAATTAAAATACCCATATTTCTTAATTCTTGTAATGTAGCAATAATATAATCAAAATGACGAACAGCAATGCTTTCCGTTATTTCTAAAATTAAACGATTCGGTGGAAATCCAGTTCTCCTTAAAATGCTACGTACAGATAAAATAAAACGCTTTTGCATTAATTGTTGTATGGATAAATTCACAGATAACTTTAGTCCTTCTTCGTACTCTGGCAATGTTTTAAACAAGCGACATGACTTTTCTAATACCCAGTCTCCTAATTTTATAATAAGTCCAGATTCTTCAGCCACTGGGATAAATTCGCTTGGTGAAATAGGTCCTTCTTCTGTCAAACAACGCGCTAAAGCTTCAATACCAGTATATTTCTTCGTTTTCAAATCAATAATAGGCTGCAGTGCCACATCTAACTCTTCATCACGAATTGCCTTTTGCAAAGCAAATTCAATTTTCATTCTACGATTTATTTTCGCACGTAACTCATCTGTAAAGAAGCACGCTGCATTTCTTCCCTGTTCTTTCGCACTATACATAGCTAAATCTGAATTCTTCAATAGAGTTTCTATATCTTGTCCATCTTGCGGATATGAGCACAGTCCTAGACAGCTGAAATGTATACTTCATGACCTTCAAGTATAAATGGCGCCTGAAAGCATGACAACACAGATGTCGCTAGCTGCCTCATCTCATCTTGTGTATGATTTTTTGTTAACAACACAAATTCGTCGCCACCCAGCCTAGCCAGAACATCTTTCTCTCCTAGCACATAATGCAACCGTGAAGCAACTTCGCTTAAAAGTAAATCTCCTATCATATGACCTAGCGTATCGTTTACTAATTTAAAACGATCCAAATCAAAATAAATCATACCAAACTCTCTTTTATCAGCAATTAATTCGTTAACAGTCGTTATTAATTGTAAACGGTTCGGTAAACTCGTTAAAGCATCATGATACGCAAGCTCCCTATAACGACTTTCGCTTAGCCGTAACCTCTGTTCTGCTTCTTTCCTACTACTAATATCATTTCGGATCGCAATAAATTGATATGGCTCTCCTTTTTCATTTAAAAATGGAACAATTGTTGTTTTAACCCAATAATATGTACCATCTTTTGCTTGATTTCGAATCTCACCTCTCCATACTTTTCCGCTCAAAATACGCTTCCATAGCATTTGAAAAAATGTTTTCGGGTGATGTCCTGAATTTAAAATACGGTGATCTTTCCCTATTAACTCTTCTCGTGTATATTTGGAGATTTCACAAAACTTATCATTTACATATGTAATAAGACCCTTTCGGTCTGTAATCGCAACAATTGAAGACTCATCTAATGCTAACTTTAAATCTCGCAATGAAGATTCATATAATGCATGACCTCTTTGTTCTAGCATGCGCATCTCTCCTTGCTTCCTATCTGACTAAAACACAACTTGTTTCTTTTCATAGAAATAGAGATATTTCATTTCCTAATAATCGCCCTTTACATACATCACGTTTTGAAATATGCCGATTAAAATACCATAATATTATTTGTAATAAAAAGCAATATAATACCGTTTCAATTATACGTAGTAGTTTCTTATAGCTAACTCTATACAACTCTTCAAGAACATATGTATAAAGTGAAACTTTAATCAGCCCTCACCAATCGAGCTTTTACGGGCAGTTGATCCCCCACCTAACTTCTTTGCTTCCACTGAATTTTGCGGTGGGGATCTTACTGCCCGTTAATGCGTGATAAATTAAAATTATTATATATGTTTTTGAATTATAATAACAAAATATTAACATATTTTCACCTTAATTTTGGAAGTATTTTATAAATAAATACCATATTAAACAAAAAAAGAGGCTATCCTCTTTTTTTGTTTAATACGGATATGGTGTTTGTTGATACCCCGGATATGGTGTTGGATATGGAACTGGATATGGCGCTGGATAAGTTACTGGGTATGGTGGTGGATAGTATCCTCCACCTGCTGCACCCGTTAATGCTCCTGCTGTAAGCCCACCTAACACACCTCCAGCAAAACTTCCAGGGAAAAATCCACCGCCCCATGAGCCTCCACCCCAGCCCCATCCACCTCCGTGATGATGATGGTGGTAATCATGATGATTGTGCCCTCCATGGTGGTGATGTCCCCCATTATGATGGTGACCTCCATGATTATGACGATAATACAATCCGTTATTTTCTATATAATTCATGTTTTCCCTCTCCTTTTTCATGTTCGCATCTTAATAGGTATTGTATGAATAATACGGATCTTGTTGGTAACCTGTATAATAAGAATAATCCGAGTAATACGGATAACCATATCCACCATAACCAAACCCAGGGCTGAGTAAAGCACCTGCTACAAAACCTGGGAAGAAACCTCCACCAAAAAATGGGGAATGTCCAAAACCACCATGAAAACCACCGTGACCAAAGCCTCCAATTGGACGACCATACATTTTATTCATCCTCCTTTTCTCTTTAAAAACGTAACAATACACTGTATGTAGGACAAATGCGGAAAGTATGGGGAAACACCTACATTTTGTAAAAAACAAAAAACACTTTATAATAAAGTGAAACTTTAATCAGTGGGAGGCTTCATCCCCCACTGATTATCAGCCCTCACCAATCGGACTTTTATGGGCAGCCCGTCCACCGCCTAACTTCTTTGCTTTCTCTGAATTTTGAGGTGAGGGTCTTACTCCCCATTAAAGTGGGATAAAAATGTCACATTACATCTGCAATTTAGGAAGTCTATATTAAAGAAAGATTAGAGGAATTATATAGAAATGAAGAAACCTATTGTCCAATTACTATTAATATTTACAATTGTATCTATCGTTCTTTTCCTATTAAATACATCGTATATTTCGTTATATACATTTGTCGGCGTTCTCTGGTCCATCACAATTGTAGGAATTTCATTCGTTATTTTTATCGAAAATAGGTCTCCTCAAAGTACCTTAGCGTGGTTTTTAGTATTAGCACTTCTTCCCGTTGTAGGTGTACTTTTATACTCTATTTTCGGGCGTAGCCGTTGGAGAAGAAAAAAGCATCTCCATCGTTCAGAAGAACAAAGAAAATTATTCCGTGAAATATTAGAAGGAAGACGACTAGAGTTATCACTCAAAGTCCCATTAAGTGAACGCTCTGCCCATTTAACAGAAGTTGTACAAAAATTTGGAGGCGGGCCTGCCGCAGATAGAACAACTACAAAACTTTTAACAAACGGAGATCAAACATTTTCAGAAATTTTGCAAGCTATCGAGCAAGCAAAACATCACATACATATTCAATACTATATTTATAAATCTGATGAGATTGGTACAAAAGTCCGAGATGCTTTAATAAACAAAGCAAAAGCTGGTGTTATTGTACGCTTCCTTTATGATGGATTAGGAAGTAATACGTTAAGAAGACGCTTTTTAAAACCTATGAAAGAAGCTGGGATTGAAATTGTTGAATTTGACCCTATTTTTTCAGCTTGGTTACTTGAAACAGTTAATTATCGTAACCACCGTAAAATCGTCATTGTCGATGGGGAAATTGGTTTTACTGGAGGACTTAACGTCGGTGATGAATATCTTGGCCGTTCAAAAAAGTTTCCCGTTTGGCGTGATAGTCATTTGAAAATCGAAGGAAAAGCGTTATATAAATTACAAGCAATTTTTCTAGAGGACTGGCTCTATGCATCTAGTGGTTTGAAAACCTATTCCTGGGATCAATTTATGAATAGACAATACTTCCCAGGTAAAGAAATTTCAAATGCAGAAGGTGCTGTGCAAATTGTAGCAAGCGGACCAAGCTCAGATGATAAGAGCATTCGTAATACGTTATTAGCTATTATGGGCTCTGCAAAAAAATCTATTTGGATTGCTACACCATATTTTATTCCAGATCAAGAAACTTTAACATTATTACGTTTAAGTGCAATATCTGGCATAGATGTACGCATTTTATATCCTGGTAAAAGTGATAGTATTATTAGTGATCAAGCATCCCAGTCCTACTTCACTCCACTTTTAAAAGCCGGTGCCTCCATCTATAGTTATAAAGATGGCTTTATGCATGCAAAAATTGTACTTGTTGATGATAAAATTGCAACAATCGGAACAGCAAATATGGATGTACGCAGCTTTGAATTGAATTACGAAATTATTAGCGTACTGTATGAATCAGAAACTGTTCATGATATTAAACGTGATTTTGAAGAAGACTTTAAGCATTCCACTGAAATTAAATGGAACGCTTTCCAAAAAAGAAGTATCAAAAAACGAATATTAGAGTCTTTTATGAGGCTCATTTCTCCTTTACTATAAGCAATCAATGTGCAATTGATTGCTTTTTCTTTTTTATTTGTCCCCTCCCCTTTTCTTTGCATACCATATTAAAACAAGTTATCATAAGATGTATTACTTTATGAAAATAATGTTAGGTGGGAAATACATGTTAGAACAATTTCATATACATGCTGATTTAAAACAACAGCTCTCTACAATTCACGAAAAGAATAAGCAAGAAGCTGGTGAAAATGCACATTTAATCGGTACAAAAATATATAAAGCATCTGATAACAGCATTATCCAAGATGCCATTACAGCACTTCTTCTTGGCAAAAACATTCTATTAAAAGGGCCGACTGGTAGTGGTAAAACAGTACTAGCTGAAACGCTTTCTTCTTTATTCCAAAAACCAATGCATAGCATTAACTGTTCTGTCGACCTAGATGTAGAAGGTATTTTAGGATACAACACACTACAAACGAAAGATGGCGCATCTGAAGTTGCATTCGTTAACGGTCCTCTTATGAAAGCAATGAAGAATGGTCATTTCCTATATATTGATGAAATCAATATGGCAAAACCTGAAACGTTACCACTTCTTCACGGTGCATTAGATTACCGTAAAATGATTACAAACCCGTTTACACAAGAAGTTGTATATGGTGATGACGAGTATCGCGTAATTGCAGCAATTAATGAAGGTTACGTTGGAACAAGTGAATTAAACGAAGCGTTAAAAAACCGTTTCGTTATTATTGAAGTTCCTTACATTCAAGGTGATACATTAAAAGAACTATTATTAGCTGAATCAAAATTAAATGATGTTGCAACAATTGAAAAGTTCGTTGCATTTGCAAGCGATCTTATGCCTTTAGCTCGTGATGGCCGCGTAAGTGAAGAAGCAGCAAGTATTCGTGGCATTATCGATGCATGTGATTTAGGTGTATATATTCCTGTTATGCGTGCAATTGAACGTAGTATTATCGCAAAATTAAACGATGAAACAGAACAAATGACTGTCCGTGAATTAGCAGAAAGTTATTTCTTTGAGGGATAATTCATGAGACAAATTTTTAGTGACAAAAAAATTGATGCGTCGCTGTTTCTACAAATGGAAAACTTAATGTATGCCCTTCTCAAAGAAGATGATGCCTACCTTGAGTATGGCTATAAAGCATACTACGACGAAATTGAAAAAAAGGTTGTCATTAGTCACTTTTGGGATGATCGAAAAGAAGAGGATACAGTAATCGGATTAAAAAGCGAAGTGTTTTTAAAAGCACTTGGTAATAAACATTACTCGGACATGACTTTAATTCGTTCTTATGCGATTGAATTACAAGAATCACCCTTAAAAAAGTTTTTAACACAATTATTTGTTCTATTAGAAGATTTACGTGTTGAGGAAATCGTAAAAAACTTACGCCCTGGCACAAAGCATGTTTTTAAAAGAAGAAAAGAAATGTATCGCAATTACTTCGGCTCACAAAATGAAATCAATCGTGTTCGTAACTATCACGGTGATCGTCTATTTTGTCTCTGCTATCTTTCATTAACGAGCGATAAATATGAAATGTTTAATAATGAATATTTCGAGCAAATTGAAGCTATTTTGCATGAAACATTCCAAGCTCGTAATACGGAAGATATTATGTATATCGTTGAGAAAATTCGCTATCGCTTAGAGGAGCTTCTTGAAAGTGATATGCTTAACAACTATTTCGGGCATGCACCGCTTTATTTATCTGTCATTGCAGACGAAAAAAACTGTCGCGTCGAAGATTTAGCAAATGATGATACGCAGCTCATAGATGACGATGAAAATAAAAACAAAATGGATGAAAGCTTCTCAACATGGCACCGTGAAAATAAAAACAATGAAAACGAGAACTTTTTACGCTTTGAATTAGAAAGCGGAACCAAAACAAATATGATGGGTGACACTGCTCGCGAATCAGAAGATGGCGACCAAGCACTTGGCTCTGTACAAGGTACTTCTCAAAAAAGTACACAATCTAACTTTGATGGTGCTGACACAAAAGAAGCAAGAGCTTCTCACGCTTCTAGTCAAAATGATGGTGCATACGGTAAGTATAACGTTGGTGCTTCTCATACATTTAAAGAAGCTCGCAAAGCAAATACCGATGAGAAAAAAGATTACCAAGCTATCAAATCAGTCGTTAATAAAGATGTAAAAGAATTAAAGAAAATTATCGAAAAAACGATTGAAAATAAAACGAATGCAAATAGTGATAAATATTACGGAAGACTTCGTAAGAAATTCCTTCGTATTTATACTGAAAAGCAGCCTCGCATGTTTTATAAAAAAGGGCAAGAATCACAAGAGCTCGACGTTGCATTCCAACTATTAGTAGACTGCTCTGGTTCTATGTATAACAAAATGGAAGAAACAAAAAAGAGTGTGGTCCTATTCCATGAAGCATTGAAATCGTTAAAAATCCCGCACGCTATTAGCGGATTTTGGGAAGATGCTTCTAGTGCTAAACCTGAAGATAAACCGAACGTTATCCATGAAGTTGTAACGTATAAAAACTCAACATTACCAAACGTTGGTCCCGAAATTATGCAGCTTCGCGAAGAAGAAGATAATCGCGACGGATATATTATTCGTATCGTTTCTGAAAAGCTTGCAAAAAGACCCGAAAAGCATAAATTCTTACTTGTCTTCACAGACGGTGAGCCTTCTGCGCTAGACTACCAACAAGACGGTATTTTAGATACGCATGAAGCTGTCAAACTTGCTCGTAAAAGTGGTATGGAAGTAATCGGAATTTTCATCGAAGAAGGCGAAGCGAAAGAAGCAACTTATCAATTAATGAAGAACATTTATAACCATCACTTCTTAGTTGCAAATCACGCTGAAGATTTACGTCTGAAGATTAAACCACTATTGAAAAAGTTATTACTGAAGACGATTGAATAGAAAAACAGGAGCGTTGCGCTCCTGTTTTTTTCTTTCAATCACTTTGTTTCTGGTTGAAACTTGTATGGAATGGCTACTTCTAATAATGCCTCGAATCCTCCATCGTAGAATGGGAATCTTTCATTTGCGATCGTTCGATCCACCCACTCTATTGCAGAAATTTCTTCTTCATCTTCTGCAATCAGTTCACCTTTTACTACATTTGCTCGGAATGTAAAAAGTATCGCATGATTCCCTGATACTTCAAAGAATTTTTCATTGATTGCAACAAGTCCACCTGCCACGGCAGTTAAACCTGTCTCTTCTTTTACTTCCCTTACTAGAGCTTCTTCTAACGTTTCACCCTTTTCAACAGCACCGCCTGGCAGTGACCAAACGTTTTGTTCTACATTATGTACCATTAATATTTTATCTGTTCCTTCATCATGTATTAGTGCATATACGACGTCAACTCTTTGCATGTTGCTTTTCTCCTTCAATTAACTCATCCATTGTAAATAAAGAATGTAGTTGTAAACCATCTTCTAATAAGTTTTCTCTTCCCTCTTTCGTTCGTTCAATCACACCTAGAACATGATGTACTTTCGCACCTAGTTCTCTTAAATCTTTCGTGCTTAATAATATTTGACCACCTGTTGTAATAACATCCTCAACAACACAAACATTTTTCCCAGCAATATTAACCCCTTCTGCTAACTTACATGTACCGTACTTCTTCGCTTCTTTTCTTACAAATACAACTGGTATACCTGTTTGTAAAGATAATGCTGTTGCTACTGGAATTCCTCCCATCTCTAAACCTGCGAGTACTTCTGTCTCAAGAGGAATGAGCTCTTTCAATTGTTTAGCAATTTCTAATAACAGTACCGGATTAGATTCAAATAAGTACTTATCAAAGTATTGATTTGATACTTGTCCTGATCGAAGTTTAAATGTTCCCGTTAAACGTGATGTATTGTAAATTTCCTTTGCTAACTCCCATTTCTCCATTGTATCTCTCCCCTTTATGCACAAATTAACTCATTCTATCACACTTATAATTATTTGTATATTCTTAAAATACAAATAAAAGGGCCGATTCCTAAGAATCGACCCTTCCTATTAATTCATCACTAACTCAGCTGTGAGCTTTTTTTTTAACTTAGCCAACATGTCCGTTGTCATTTTGTCTAAATCGTATTCTGCTTTAAAGCCCCACTCTTTCATTGCTGCTGTTGCATCAATAGAGTTTGGCCAGCTATCAGCGATTGTTTGACGAGCAGGATCTACAGCGTAATCCATTGTAAACGTCGGGATGTGTTTACGAATTGATGCTGCAATTTGCTCTGGCTCAAAGCTCATTGCTGTAATATTGAACGCGTTTCTATGCACAAGTTTACTTGGATCAGCTTCCATTAATGAAATGATTGCTTGTAAAGCATCTGGCATATACATCATATCCATGTATGTTCCTTCTCCAATGTATGAGGTGTATGTGCCTTTTTTAATCGCCTCATAATAAATTTCAACTGCATAGTCAGTTGTTCCGCCTCCTGGAGGAGCTACGTAAGAAATTAAACCTGGAAAGCGTACACCGCGCGTATCAACGCCAAACTTTTGATGATAATAATCGCATAGTAATTCTCCTGCTACTTTGTTTACCCCATACATCGTAGTAGGACGCTGAATTGTATCTTGTGGCGTATTATCTTTCGGCGTTGATGGACCGAATGCACCGATAGAACTTGGCGTGAAAAACTTACAGTTTAATTCACGAGCTGCTTCTAATGCATTTACAAGTCCACCCATATTTAAATTCCAAGCAAATAACGGATTTTTTTCTGCTGTTGCTGAAAGTAAAGCTGCTAAATGAATAATTGTATCTACTTCATTACGCTTTGCAATATCATGTAGTTTTTGCCCATCTGTTACATCTAACGTTTCAAATGGACCAGACGTTACTACTTCACTATCTGTTTCACGAATATCTGTTGCAATAACATTTGATGCACCGTATACATCACGAAGTTTCATTACTAGTTCAGAACCAATTTGCCCTAAAGAACCGGTTACTAGAATTTTTTTCATTTTCCCCACTCCTCATTTGCAAGCTATTCAAAAGATGTCGTTACTTAAATGATGCCCATTTCTTTCCCTACTTTTTCATACTTACGAATTGCTTCATCTAACATTTCTTTCGTATGAGCTGCTGTAGGCATATTACGAACGCGCCCTGTTCCTTTTGCTACAGTTGGGAAGACGATAGATTTTGCATATACGCCTTCTTCATTTAGACGTTTACTAAATTCTTGTGTTAATACTTCGTCACCAATAATACAAGGTGTAATTGGCGTTTCACTTTCTCCGATATTAAAGCCAAGTTCTTTTAACCCTTGTTTTAAATAGCGACCGTTTTCCCATAAACGATCGTGCAACTCTGTGCTTTCCATTAAGATTTCAATTGATCTCATGCAAGCGGCTGCATCAGCTGGTGTTAATGCTGTAGAGAATAAGAATGGACGTGAACGAACTTTTAACCAGTCAATTAAGTTTTGTTTCCCTGCTACATATCCACCAATTACCCCAATTGCTTTTGATAATGTACCAATTTGGAAATCAACTTTATCAGACAGACCGAAGTGTTTTACAGTTCCTGCACCTTTACCAAGTACACCTGAACCGTGTGCATCATCTACGTATGTCATTAAATCTAATTCTTCTGCAATCTCAACAATTTCTGGTAGTTTTGCAACATCTCCATCCATTGAGAAGACACCGTCTGTAATTACCATTAATTTATTGTAAAGACCTGATTCTTTCGCCGCGATTGCTTTTTGGCGTAAATCTTCCATATCAGAATGTTTATAAACAATAATTTTTGCTTTTGATAAACGACTACCATCAATAATAGAAGCGTGGTTTAATTCGTCTGAAAGAATCGCATCATTTTTATCCATAACGGCTGAAATCGCTGCCATATTACAGTTAAATCCTGATTGGTACGCAATTGCTGCTTCTGTATGTTTAAACTTTGCAATTGTCTCTTCTAATTTAATATGCAAATCTAAAGTACCGTTAATTGTACGAACAGCTCCTGCTCCAACACCGTACTTATGAATTGCGCCAATTGCTGCTTCTTGTAAACGGCTATCTGTTGCTAATCCAAGATAGTTGTTTGAAGATAAGTTAATATATTCTTTTCCGCCAATTGTAATGATCGGTCCATTTGAACTCTCAAGCGGATCAATTACGTTATAAAGCCCCTTTGATTTTAAATCCTCTAAATTTTCTTCTAAAAATTTTGCAAGTGTTTTACTAGACATCGTGAAGCCTCCCATCGTTCATGTAAGCGAATTATTGTCTTAATAGTTCTAATAATCCCTCTACTAGCTTAACACGTTTTCAGAATTTATTATAGAAAAATAGTTTAAAGTAACCGCTTACAATTCTAGATTATATATGATTCGTTACAAGAAATCTATCATTTACTTTTCATATTTGGTAGAATAAAAAAAATATGTAAGGGGGCTTCAATCATGGCATTTACTGAATCTGATGTATATAATAATGAATCATTTTTTGAACAATATATGAAACGAAGATACCGAGAAAATAGCCCAAATGAATCACTTGAAAAACCAGCCTTCTTTCAACTCATTGGTGATGTGGAAGGAAAGAAAATCCTCGATTTAGGCTGCGGTGACGCAAAATTTGGCAAGGAATTATTAGAAAAAGACTGCCACGCTTACACTGGTATTGAAGGCTCCGAACTTATGTATGAAAAAGCTAAAAAACAACTAGAAGATAAAAATGGGACCGTCCATTTTTTAAACCTCAAAGACTACACATACCCTCCTGCTACTTTTGATTTAGTAACATCTAGACTCGCCTTACATTATATTGAACATCTTCCTATCATTTTTCAAAATGTGTACGAAACTTTAAAAACAAATGGAACCTTTACTTTTAGCGTTCAACATCCTATTATTACCTCTTCATTTGAAAGCTTACAAACGAGCGGGAAAAGAACGAACTGGCTCGTCGATGATTATTTTAAAATCGGTAAACGCGTTGAACCTTGGATTGATCAAGAAGTTATTAAATATCATCGTACAATGGAAGAATATTTCACATTGTTACAACAAGCCGGATTTACGATTACAAATTTAAAAGAAGCTACACCAAATCAAACTTATTTTCAGAGTGAAGAAGAATATGAACGTCGGTTACGTATTCCCCTCTTCCTATTATTCTCTTGCGAAAAATAAAAAAAGACGATGGAATCCTCATCGTCTTTTTTTATTATCTCATTGCCTGAGCAACCTCATTACGTACACGTCTTCCTTTTCCATGCGGGATACAAAGTGGCGTTCCAAATAATGGATCCGTACTAATTTGACACTCCATTCGGAATACATCACGTACTAGCTTCTCATCCACTACTTCTTCAGGTTTACCTTGTGCATATATTTGTTTATCTTGAATGGCTACAATATTGTCTGCATAACGACATGCTAAATTTAAATCGTGTAATACCATGACAATTGTTCTTTGTTCTGTTTCATTTAATTCGAATAATAAATCAAGCACTTCAATTTGGTGAGTCATATCTAAATAGGTAGTAGGCTCATCCAGTAAAATAATATCTGTATCTTGTGCAAGCGTCATTGCAATCCAAGCACGTTGTCGTTGTCCACCTGAAAGAGCATGTACATCACGCTCAGCAAATTCTGTCATCCCTGTTGCCGCAAGTGCCTTCTGTACCATTTCCTCGTCTTTTTCTGACCACTGTTTCAGCCATGTTTGATATGGATAGCGGCCTTGTTTTACAAGTTGCAATACTGTAAGCCCTTCCGGCGCTTGCGGTCCTTGCGGTAAAATTGCCATTTGACGAGCAATTTGCTTCGTTTGCATACTTTGAATAGCTTGATTATCTAACAAAATATCACCAGTTGTTGGCTTTAATAATCTAGCTAGTGAACGTAATAAAGTTGATTTCCCGCAACCATTAGAACCAATGAAGATTGTAATTTCTCCTTTTGGAATTTCTAAATTCAACTCATTAATAATAATTGTTTCACCATAAGACAACGTCAAACGTTTCGTCTCCAATGCTTTTTGCATATTCATCTCCCTTTATGAATTCCGACTTTTATAAAGTAAATAAATAAAATAAGGTGCACCAATTGCTGATGTAAATACTCCTGCTGGAATTTCAAGTGGGGTGAAAACTGTACGCCCAATTAAATCTGCAGCAAGTACTAAAATTGCACCAACAATCGCCGCAACTGGGAGTAATGCACCGTATAAAGAACCAACTAGTCTTCGTGAAATATGAGGTGCCATTAAACCGACAAATCCAATTCCTCCAGCAAAGGCAACTGCTCCACCAATTAAAGCTGTACTCAGTAATAACATGAATACGCGTGACTTCGTTAAAGGAACACCAAGTCCTACCGCAATATCATCCCCTAGCTCTTGCGCATTTAAATGTCTAGCAGCTATAAATGATATTACCGTTAAAATGAGAACCCACGGTGCAAGTACCATAACATTTTGCCATGAAGAACCGTAAACAGTACCCGTAATCCATACATTCGCTTGACTCGCTTGATAAATTGGCGCTAATAACATAAACAAAGTCGTTGCCGCTTTCGTTAACGCCCAAAACCCAACACCAATTAAAACAAGACTAATCGGCGATAACCCGTCATTTCTCCATGCAAATAAATATACAAAAAGCGCTACAATTGTTGCCCCAACAAAGGCTGCTAACGGCATATAATGAATGCTTACAGTTAGCGCATTATTTTTATCACTAAATATAGCTAAAAACAGTACAACTGCAACACTTGCACCACCTGTAATCCCGATGATATCCGGAGAAGCAAGTGGATTTCGGACGAGACCTTGTAAAATACATCCTGCTACCGCAAGTGCGATTCCTACAAGAATAGCAATTAAAATACGCGGCATACGAAACTTATTTACAACCATATTGGACATTGCATCGCCATTTCCATTGATCGCTTGCCATACATCATAAGGAGCAATTTTCATGTCTCCCATACCTGCACTCGCAAAAAATAATCCTATTAAAACAACTAGTAAACTGAATAAGACGAGACAAGCTCTTTTATACATTAAAAACGAGAGCCCGCCTTTTCCTATACGAAACGGAATATACTTCTTCATTTGCTAAGCCCTCTCTTACGTGCAATATAAATAAAGAATGGGGCCCCGATAAATGCTGTCATAACCCCTACCGGTACTTCTTGTGGCATAATGACATATCTTGCTGCTATATCAGCTAAGATTAATAGTATTGCACCTAACAAGCCACTATACGGTACTCGCCACCTATGATCTACTCCAACAAGAAATCTGGCAAAATGCGGAGTAACAATACCAATAAATCCAATCGGACCAGCGACCGCAACTGAACCACCAGATAACAGGACAATAATAAGTAGTATGAATGATTTCATTAAAATCGTTCTTTGACCAAGTCCTTTTGCAACGTCTTCCCCCATCATTAATGTATTTACTTTCCCTGCCATCATAAGAGATGCGATCCAGCCTATTAATAAATATGGGAATACAGATTGTAAAATTTCTAACTTTCTTCCTTGCACAGATCCGGCAAGCCAAAATAATACTTCTTCAAGCGCCTTTTCATTTAAAACAAGTAATCCTTGTGTTAATGATGAAAATAACGCACTAAATGCGACCCCTGCTAATGTTAACTTAAGAGGCGTTGTCCCCTCTTTTCCTAAAGAACTAGAAGCGAATACAAGTACAGCTGCAATTGCCGCTCCTAAAAAGGCAATCCACGTGAAAGCTGATAATGACGTCACGGAAAAAATAACAATTGCTACAACTATGAAGAAAGCAGCACCTGAATTTAATCCAATAAAATCTGGAGAAGCAAGCGGATTCTTCGTTAAAGTTTGCATAAGACAACCCGCAATGGCTAAACTAGCACCAACACTAGCTGCAATTAATGCCCTTGGTAGGCGTACATTTTGAATAATAATATGTTCATTGGAACCATTGAAATGAAAAAAAGCATCTAACGCTAATTTCCAGCTCGTATTTGTATATCCGAAAATAATACTTCCCCAAATACAAATAATAACTGCAATGATCCCAACAAATAATCCAATCCATTTTGCTTGATTTGTTTTTAATAACATGCAGCGTTTCCCCTTCAATGTATAATGATACGTTGTAAGTGTATTTCAAGTTAATTCTCATTGTCAACGATAATGAGAATTATTTTCATTGACAATTAGACCATGAAGTATTAATATCATGCTTGCTATTGAAAAAACTTCTCAGTATCTAGGGGGTACATAATGAAATTCATGCAAAAGAAATCGTTTACAGTATTTGTATTTTTATTAGCCTTTTCACTAATTTTAAGTGCTTGTGGAAAATCAAATACGAAAGACGAATCAAAAGAAGATACAAAAAAAGAAATGATTACTGTGGAACATGCAATGGGGAAAACAGAAGTTCCAGCTAATCCAAAACGTGTAGTTATTTTAACAAACGAAGGAACTGAAGCTTTACTTGAGCTAGGTGTGAAACCAGTTGGGGCTGTAAAATCTTGGACTGGTGATCCATGGTATCCACATATTAAAGATAAAATGAAAGATGTAAAAGTTGTTGGTGATGAAGGACAAGTGAACGTAGAAACAATCGCTTCTTTAAAACCAGACTTAATTATCGGTAACAAAATGCGTCACGAAAAAGTGTACGAGCAACTAAAAGCAATTGCACCTACTGTGTTCTCTGAAACATTACGCGGTGAATGGAAAGATAACTTCAAGTTTTATGCGAAAGCATTAAATAAAGAAAAAGAAGGCCAAAGGGTTTTAGCTGATTACGATAAAAGTATGAAAGATTTAAAAGCCAAACTAGGTGATAAAGTAAATCAAGAAATCTCTATGGTTCGCTTCATGCCTGGTGATGTTCGTATTTATCATGGTGATACATTCTCTGGTGTTATTTTAAAAGAACTTGGATTTAAACGTCCTGGCGATCAAAATAAAGATGACTTCGCAGAGCGTAACGTATCTAAAGAACGTATTTCTGCAATGGATGGCGATGTATTGTTCTACTTCACATTCGATAAAGGAAACGAGAAAAAAGGCTCTGAATTAGAAAAAGAATATATCAATGATCCATTATTTAAAAACTTAAATGCAGTGAAAAATAATAAAGCATACAAAGTTGACGATGTGATTTGGAATACCGCTGGCGGTGTAATGGCTGCTAACCTACTATTAGATGATATCGAAAAACGCTTTGTTAAATAGTATTTCCTTAACCAGCTCCCCTTCTGTGGAGCTGGTTATTTTTCAATTCACTTAAATGTCACATTATTTCGTTTTGTATTTTTATTCCCAATATGTTATATTATAAAAGTAAATAGAATATATTTTCTCTATATCAGAATAAATATTTTAATCTAAATTTTCTGATTAATCACTATTTTATTTTCTTTTAGAATTCAATTATTACATTTGAAAACGCTTATCATCTCGTTTTCAGGGCAAAATACAGTAACGGTCGAAGAACAATAGATTTTTTTAGAAATTTTCTTTCTATTTCCATATAATTCTATTGACTTCTAAATATTTTGTAAATTAAAATGATTACATAAATATCCGTTATACAGGATTAGGGGGAAACAAAAATGGATGCAGCTTTAAAATTAGACAAAGCTGGAGAGCAACAATCACCAAAAAAACATCCACCAGGATTGTACTTGTTGTTCTTAACAGAAATGTGGGAAAGATTTAGTTATTATGGAATGCGTGGCCTTTTAGTTCTTTATTTAACGACTGCTGCGGTTAGTGGCGGGTTAGGATTTGATAAGGCGTTTGCAGTGCAATTATATGGTACTTTTACAGCGGCAGTATATTTCATGCCAATTATAGGTGGATGGCTAACAGATCATTATATTACAAGACGTCATGCCATTACTCTCGGCGGAATTATTATGGCAATCGGCAACTTTGTACTATTCTCAATGAATACAAAAACAGGACTATTTCTAGGATTAATACTATTAGTTATTGGTAATGGGTTCTTCAAACCAAATATTTCTACACTGTTAGGTGAATTGTATAGTGAAAATGATTCACGTCGTGACAGTGCATTTACTATCTTCTATATGGGTATTAACGTAGGTGCTTTCTTCGCTCCACTTATTTGTGGATTTTTAGCAGAAGATTTCTTTAAAACAAGCGTTGATGGCGTTATGGTTATGGGATATAAATACGGATTCTTAGCAGCTTGTATCGGTATGATTATTGGACAAATTGTTTTCAACTTATTAGCTCCTCGCTATCTTGGTACAGCAGGAACAACAGTTGTTGGTAAAAAAACAAAAAATCAACCTGCAATCGAAAAGAAACCTTTAACAAAACAAGAAAAAAACCGCACTTGGGCAATTGTAATTTTAACTTGTTTCGTAGTATTCTTCTGGGCAGGCTTTGAACAAGCTGGTAGTTCTTTAACACTTTATACAGATAAATTTGTTGATCGTACAATTTTTGGATGGGAAATTCCAACATCTTGGTTCCAATCCGTTAATCCAGCGTTCATCGTACTACTTGCACCATTCGTATCTATGCTATGGTTAAAACTTTCTAAATCAAAGCGTGGTGATTTAAAAATACCAACAAAAATGGCATTTGGTATGATTTTACTAGGTATAGGTTACCTTGTTTTAACATTAGCGGTTCTAAAAACTGGAAGTAGTGAAGCTGATATAACTGTTAAAGCAAACTTATTATTCATCGTTATCACTTATATGTTCCATACAATTGGAGAACTATTCTTATCACCAATCGGTCTATCAATGGTAAGTGCAATTGCACCTGTTAAATTAGCATCATTACTAATGGGTGTATGGTTAGCTGGTTCAGGTATGGCTAACTGGTTAGCTGGTAAACTTGCTTCCTTTACACAATCATTAGGATACCTTGAAGTATTTGCAAGTATTGGCATTATCGTTATCGTCTTAGGACTTGTACTCCTTCTCTTCTCTAAAAAAGTTGCGCGTATGATGGAATAATACAAAAACAGACGCTTCTGATTTTAGAAGCGTCTTTTCTATTACTTCTCCTCTAAAGCCGTCACGTTCACGTGGACGCTTTCTCCAGGATTAGATACATCATACACTTGAGCAACCCCGCTCTGCTCGTCACAGCTCTCAATCCATACTGGTACGCCCTCATATGTAACGTCAATTCTACTTGAAGAAGATAAAATTTGTTTCACACGTTTTACATCCATACTACCATTCCTCCTTTTACTTGCTACACTCCTTTCTATCTTTTCTTTTCCCTTTAGAATATATTCCATATAGCAGCATGTTAATTAATAGCCTTTTCTTCCTTACATTCCAACATTTTCTCTCATGTTACCTTTCTGACAAATAAAAAAGACGTATATCCCATACGTCTTTTTCCATAATATTCAAATTTTAAGAAAATAATGTTTTTACTACTTCACTTACTTTATCATTATGAATTTGATAATACACTTCTAGTCCTCGTCGTTCAAAGCGTACTACTTTATTTTGTTTTAATTTCGTTAAATGTTGCGAAACTGTTGATTGCGGAATTTCTAACACTTCCTGTAATTGTGTTACATTACATGTTCCACGTTGCATTAGTTCCATTACTAGGCGTAGACGCAACGGATGCGCTAACGCTCTTAACATTTGTACATCTTCTTCTGAAATACGACATTCGAATTGATTTTGGCTCATAAAGTTCCCCTCATTTTCGTTTTTATTTTCTTTTTATTTATTTATATATCTGTTCTTATATTTCCTGTTACGACATAACTTTATCAACCTATAAAGCTGAAAATTTTTTCCACCTTAACCAGCAAAAAACTCAGGAAAAATTCCTTGCTGATTTTGAATATTATACTATATGATATAACGAAAAAGCAAAACAACGGGCTGCAAATACTTTGCTTGCAAACGTTGTTTTATCAGGCTTTTTGTTATATTTTCACCTCATTGCAACGTGCAGTAATGATATTGTAAAATACCGTCTATAATTGATAACCTATCGTAACGTATTTGGGTTATATTTAACCTCTTTGTTACGCTAAAAGGAATTTTCAGTAAAAAGAGCTACCGTAACATTAAATATTAACTTATTACTTTTTAATTACTATTCACTAGCTTGAACTATGATGGAACACTTCCTATTAAATACATTTCCTGTTCCACTCCTAACTTGATCAAATGGGACAAGAGATACATTCTGAAGCTCTATATGCGATACAAAGACGCTCTCTACTATAGAGCTGTAGGATCAATAATGTATAAACAACTATAAAAAAAGAATATGCAAATCATTTATCTCGCCCACTCAAATAGATTTGAGCGGGCTTTTTGTCTACTTTATGAACAAAGCATTTCTTTTAACACTATTATGGAATAATTATACTTTTTTACGTTGACAATAGTGTTGAAGGAGAATATACTAAGCATGTAAGTTGATTGTGAATAGTTTCACAAATAATGTGAATTTCTTCACATAAAATAGATAGGAGTTGTCATTATTATGAGTACTTGGACACAAATTTATGACCCATTAAACAATATTTGGTTATCTGCTCTAATCGCAGCACTTCCAATTTTTTGCTTCATTATTTGTTTAATGGGACTGAAAATGAAAAGTTACATGGCTGGGCTTTACAGTGTAATTATCGCTATTATTCTTGCTATATTCGTTTATAAAATGCCAGCAACAGTAGCTGTAGCATCTGCCGGATTCGGTATTTTATCCGGATTTTACCCAATTTGCACTATCGTTATCGCAGCAATTTTCCTTTACAAATTAACTGTTAAAACAGAGCAATTCAACATCATTCGTGATAGTATTTCAAGCATTACAAATGATCAACGTTTACAAGTATTATTAATCGCTTATTCTTTCGGTGCTTTCTTAGAAGGCGCAGCTGGTCTAGGGGTTCCAGTTGCTATTACAGCTGCACTACTTGTAGGTATGGGCTTTAATCCATTAAAAGCAGCAGGTATTTGTTTAGTAGCAAACATCGCTGGTGGTGCTATGGGTGCTATGGGTATCCCAGTTACAGTACCAGCACAATTAACTGAGCTAGATGCATTAACTATCGGTCGTCAAACTGTTCTTATTTTACCATTCATCAGTATTGTATTACCTTTCTTACTTGTTTCAATGGTTGATGGAATGAAAGGTATTAAAGAAACTTGGCAAGGTATTCTTGTAAGTGGTGTTTCTTTCGCAATTACTCAGTTCGTTGTAACTTACTTCTTAGGTGCAGAACTTACTAATATTTTCGCAGCCGTTGTAAGTATGATCTCTCTTGCATTATTCTTACGTGTTTGGCAGCCAAAATCTTCTACTAAAGAAGAAAAACAAGAAGAAAAAGTATCTCATACATTCAATCAAATTTTATATGCTTGGTCTCCATTCGTATTCTTAACTGCATTCGTAACAATCTTTAATTTAAAACCAATTAAAGCTCTATTTGCTCCGGATGGCGCACTAGCAAACCTAGTATTTAACATTCAATTCCCTGGTCTTCATAACGCTGTTATGAAAACTACACCAATTACAAAAGCTGATACACCTTTCGCAGCTGTTTTCAAATTTGATGTATTCTCATCTACAACTACTGCAATCGTATTAGCGATTATCGTTTCACTTATCGTGTACCGCGTAAAAGGTAAAATGGTTAAAGAATTAATGGTTGAAACAATAAAAGAACTAAAAGCTCCAGTGTATACAATCTGTAGCGTTATCGCTTTAGCTTACGTGGAAAACTACTCTGGTATGTCATCTACACTTGGACTTGCATTCTCTTCTACTGGTAATGCATTCCCAGTTCTTTCTCCAATCTTAGGATGGATTGGCGTATTTATTACAGGCTCAGTAGTATCAAGTGGTTCATTATTCGCACCGCTTCAAGCAGTAACTGCAGATCAATTAAACATCGTTCCTTCTACTCTTGTTGCATTAAACGTAGTAGGTGGTACAATGGCAAAAATGGTTTCACCACAATCTGTAGCAGTTGCTTGTGCAGCAGTTGGACTAGTTGGTAAAGAATCTGCCCTATTTAAAACAGCAATGAAATACAGTTTAATCTTCTTAGCTATCATTAGCTTACTTCAATTAAACGCTGTATTTAATATCTTTTAAAAATAAAACACCGATCCAAATGGATCGGTGTTTTTTCACATTACATCTTCTTATTCTTTAGTAAAGAAGCACCAGCAATTTCAGGATGCGTCATTTCGAATGGATCTAAAATAATATCCAATTCTTCTTCTGTCAGTACACCATGTTCTAAACATAACTCCCGAACAGATTTTCCTGTTTCAATTGCTTCACGTGCAATACGTGATGCTGCTTCATAACCAATATGAGGGTTAACTGCTGTAATAATTCCAACACTTTTCTCAACATATTGTTTCAGCAGTTCTTCATTTGCTGTAATTCCTTTAATACAATATTCACGGAATACACGGAATCCGTTATTCATAATACTAATAGATTGAATTAAATTAAATACAAGCACAGGCTCCATTACGTTGAGCTCCAGTTGTCCTGCTTCTGACGCTAAGCAAATTGTATGATCATTACCAATTACTTGGAAAGCGACTTGATTAATTACTTCTGCCATAACAGGATTTACTTTACCTGGCATAATAGATGAACCTGGCTGACGAGCTGGTAATTGAATTTCCGCCAATCCAACACGTGGACCAGATGCCATAATACGAAGGTCATTCGCAATTTTAGACATATTCATCATACATACTTTTAATGCTGCAGATACTTCTGTGTATGCATCTGTATTTTGCGTTGCATCAACTAAATGCTCTGCACCAACAAGTGGGAATCCGCTAAATGTTCGTAAGTGTTTCACCACTTGTTCAATGTACGTAGGATTTGCATTTAATCCCGTACCAACAGCTGTCGCCCCCATGTTCACTTCATATAAATGTTGGCGAGATTGTTTAATTCTTTTTATATCACGCGCAAGCACGCGGCTATATGCTTCAAATTCTTGTCCAAGACGAATCGGAACAGCGTCTTGTAAATGTGTACGTCCCATTTTAATGACGTGATCGAACTCTTTTGCTTTTGCACGGAAAGCAGCATGAAGTTCTTCCATTGTAATAAGAAGTTCTTCTAACATCATAAGAGTTGCAATATGAATTCCCGTTGGAAACGCATCATTCGTCGATTGAGCCATGTTTACATGCGTATTTGGGCTAATTTTTGCATACTCGCCTTTTTCATATCCCATACGTTCTAACGCTCGATTAGCAATTACTTCATTCGTATTCATATTAATAGAAGTTCCAGCACCGCCCTGAATTGGATCTACGATAAATTGATCATGGAATTTTCCATCAACAATTTCTTGCGCTGCCTCTGCGATTTCGTGCCCAATGTCTTTCGCTAAGTAACCAGTATCGATATTTGCAAGTGCCGCCGCTTTTTTCACAATTGCCATTGCCGTAATGAGTGACGGATGGATGCGATATCCTGTAATCGGGAAGTTTTCTACCGCACGTAATGTTTGTACACCGTAATAAGCTCTACTTGGTACTTCCTTTTCACCTAAAAAATCTTTTTCTATACGTATATCCTTCGTTGCTATCATTTTCATCACCTATACTTTTCATTCTAAATCCCTATTTAAAAAATTCGCCCTCTAAAAATACGAGTATCATTCAGAAGAATTTTTCAGTGTCCACCTTCACTATATAGCACCTTTTTTGAAAGCGCAAACATTTAATTTTCTATATATACCTTTTATAGAAAATCATTCTTCTCCCTTCTTTATTTCCACTCGTTTAATTTGATGCATATCTTTTTCCAGAACTTTAAAAGAAAAGCCGTGTTTTTCAATAATATCTCCTTCAGCAACGATTTGCTTTTGTACCATAATCCACCCACCAATTGTATCTACATCATCAGCGATTAAGTGTATACCAAATAAATCATTCACTTCACTAATAAGCACTTTTCCCTCTACAATTTTACACCCTTCACTTATATGCTCTATAGGTGGGTGTTCATCTTCATCGTATTCATCTCGAATTTCTCCAACAATTTCTTCTAAAATATCTTCTAACGTAACAATCCCCGCTGTACCGCCATATTCATCATACAACACAGCTAATGGAATGTGTTTTCTTTGCATTTGTAATAGTAAATCATGAATTGGAATATTTTCTAGTACTTCAATGACCGGCCTTGTATATGGCATAATCGAGCACTCCTCGTCCCGATTACCATCCATATAACGAATAAATAAATCCTTTACATTAACCATCCCAATGATTTCATCTTTATCTTCACCAAATACAGGATACCTCGTATATTTTTCTTGTGCGATTATTTTAATATGTGTTTCAAATGGTTCGTCCTCATATAAACCTACAACTTCCGTACGAGGTACCATAATTTCCTTTGCCACTCTATTATCAAATTCAAAAATATTATTTACATATTTAAATTCCCTTTGATTAATCTCTCCGCTCTCATAACTCTCAGATAAGATTAACCGTAATTCTTCTTCCGAATGAGCAACTTCATGTTCAGAAGCCGGATGTAATCCGAATAACCCTGTTACAAGCCTTGCTGAACCATTTAAAGCCCAAATAAACGGATACATTATTCGGTAAAAATAAATAAGTGGCTTCGATAATAATAAGCTAACTTGCTCTGCCCTTTGTATGGCGAACGTCTTAGGAGCAAGTTCACCAATAACAACATGTAAAAACGTAATAACTGCAAAAGCAATAATAAATGAAACAGTACTTGCAATTGCAGAAGATAGGTGTAGTTTTAAAAACAACGGCTCTAGTAAATGTTTTATAGTCGGCTCGCCTAACCACCCAAGCCCTAAAGCGGTAATTGTAATACCTAACTGACATGCTGATAAATATTCATCTAAATTTGAAGTTACTTTTTTTGCTGCCAATGCTCCTCGTCGTTTCTCACTAACGAGTTGGTCAATACGACTGCTACGCACCTTAATAATTGCAAACTCAACAGCTACAAAAAAACCTGTTAATGCAATAAGAATGACTACCATCAGTAATTTTAAAATATCCACATATATCCTTTAGCCTTCTTAGCTAAAGTGACACCTCCTTTAAAAAAGAAGTTTCACTTTAGTTTCTTCATTTACTCAAAAGCAACCCTATATAAAATTCACCAATTTCAAACCTCATACAATTCTAAAGGTAAACCATCAGGGTCTTGGAAAAAGACAAATTTCTTCTCCGTTATTTCATCAATACGGATTGATTCCGTCTTAACACCACATTGGCGTAAATGCTTCACAGCCTCTTCTATATTTGTAACAGCAAATGCTAAATGTCTAAGTCCAGCCGCTTCTGGGAAACTCGGGCGCTCAGGCGGACTTGGAAATGAAAATAATTCAATTTGATACTCTTCTCCTACACATAAATCTAACTTATAAGAATCTCGTTCCTTCCTATATACTTCACTTGTCGCTTTAAAACCTAATATTCGAGTATAAAAATCCTTTGACACTTCATAATTTGAACAAATAATTGCAACGTGGTGCACTCTACATATATTCATACTCTCTATTCCTTTCTTTACCAAAGATGCATATTCTCTCTTGAAATGAAAAACATATATAGCAGAATATCTCTTTTAGGGGGCTTACTATGAAATTTATTACTTTTTTCGTGGGACTTATCGTTGTTTTCTTGCTTGCTTATATTGCTAGTAACAATAAGAAACATATTAAATTTAAACCTATTTTCATCATGCTTATTATACAGTTAATTTTAACCTATTTGTTATTAAATACAGAAATCGGTCTCATACTTATTCGGATCATTTCCAGTCTGTTTACAAAGCTACTCGAGTATGCTGCTGATGGTATTAACTTCGTATTTGGCGGCCTTGCCAATAAAGGTGAAATGCCCTTTTTCCTTACTGTCTTATTACCAATTGTCTTCATTTCCGTCTTAATTGGTATACTGCAACATTTCAAAATACTACCATTTTTTATTCGTTGGATCGGTTACTTTCTTAGCAAAAT
Organism: Bacillus sp. BD59S; assembly: GCF_007363175.1. Classification (NCBI taxonomy): domain Bacteria; kingdom Bacillati; phylum Bacillota; class Bacilli; order Caryophanales; family Bacillaceae; genus Bacillus; species Bacillus sp. BD59S. The sequence goes on along the minus strand of NZ_CP034686.1, from coordinate 553,973 downwards.
AAATGGTCTTGGGAAATTAGAATCTTACAACGCTATCGCCTCTGCCATTGTCGGTCAATCAGAAGTTTTTATTACGGTCAAAAAACAATTAGCTCAAATTCCAAAACACCGTCTTTATACACTTTGTGCATCTGCCATGTCAACCGTATCTATGTCTATCGTAGGTGCCTATATGACAATGATCGAACCTAAATATGTGGTAACCGCACTCGTTCTCAATTTATTTAGCGGTTTTATTATCGTACTGATTATTAACCCCTACGACGTGAAAGATGATGAAGATATTTTAGAAATAAAAGGCGAAAAGCAAAGCTTTTTTGAAATGCTGGGAGAGTACATTCTAGATGGCTTTCGAGTAGCTATCGTTGTCGGTGCTATGCTCATTGGATTTGTCGCATTAATGAGCTGTATTAATGACCTATTCCTTATTATATTCGGCATTACTTTTCAGCAATTAATCGGATTCGTCTTTGCACCAATTGCGTTTCTTATCGGTGTACCAAGTACTGAAATTGTCACAGCTGGTAGCATTATGGCAACGAAGCTTGTAACGAATGAATTTGTAGCCATGATGGATCTTAGTAAAATTTCTAATAGCCTTTCTCCTCGTACAGTTGGTATTATTTCTGTCTTCCTCGTCTCTTTTGCTAACTTTTCTTCTATCGGCATTATTTCAGGTGCGGTAAAAGGATTAAACGAAGAACAAGGAAACGTCGTTGCTAGATTTGGCCTTAAATTACTATACGGAGCAACCCTCGTTAGCATTTTATCTGCAATTATCGTAAGCATTATGTTGTAATTAGGTAAAATTTTATCATTTTCTTCTCCCTATCTTTTGTATACAATAACGAATAGATGTCTTTATAAATAATCAAGACATCTATTTTTTATACATGTACAATCGCTTTTATTTAGCGTACAATATTTTTTATGTGTTTGAATGCGCTTCTAGATGTATATACTTTGATAGTTTTAAAGGAGAAAAAATGATGAAATCCGATATGAACAAAGATACTCGAGCCAAAAAAGGACGCTCAAAGAAAAAACGCCTACTTTGGTTCCTGCTTATTCCATTACTGGTTGTAGCACTTGGAGCTGGGGGCTATTCCTTCCATATATACAGTAAAGCAAAGTCCGTCTTAAATAATGCTTATGCTGAACTAGGCCGAGGAGAAAAGTCCAGTAAACGTGAAAAAGCTGTTAAACCTATGACCGACAACATTTCCGTACTAATTATGGGTGTTGATGAAAGTGATATTAGAGAAAAAGATTATGGAAAAGCAACTCGAACAGATGCGTTATTACTTGCCACAATTAATAAAAACGATAAATCCGTTAAACTTGTAAGCATTCCACGTGATTCACGTGTCTATATTAAATCACGTGATAAATACGATAAAATTACACATGCACACGTATTCGGTGGTGTGGACAGCACGATTGATACGGTAGAGAACTTTTTAGATGTTCCAGTTGACTACTATGTAAAATTCAACTTTAAATCATTTATTAAAATTGTTGATTCCCTTGGTGGTATTACTGTCGATGTTCCAGTTGAATTCACGGAACAAAATAGTAAAGATGAAGCAGATGCAATTCACCTTAAAAAGGGACGTCAACATTTAAATGGAGAGGAAGCACTGGCACTAGCAAGAACTCGTCATATCGATAGTGATTATATGCGCGGTCAACGACAACAGCTTGTTTTAGAAGCTATCGCTCAAAAAGCACTATCACTTAATTCCATTAATAAGATCGGTGGTCTATTAGACGCTGTCGATAAAGACTTAAAAACAAATTTAACTTTTGATGATATGATGACAATTGCAAAAAATTCAATGGATTCCAATTTAAAAATGGATAAAATGCAAGTAGAAGGTACTGATAAATATATAAGTGGTATTTATTATTACGTTCCAAACGAAAAAAGTGTCAATACGATTTCGACAACACTACAAGAACATCTCGGTGTTACGAATAAAAATGAACATAAAAAATTATAATAAAAAGGCTGCTAGAACTTCTAGACAGCCTTTTTATTATAATTTTCAACATATTTTTCGTACATATTGTGACAAAAAGAGACAATTATTACAACAGTGTAACATTTTTTATAAAAACATTACACACATAGTGAAAATAATAGTATACTAGTACGTACATAATGTTATTTTCATCATTTTTATACAAAAAATGTAATACATATATTTATACAAAAATTTCTGGGGGGAAATAAATGAAGCTAAGTAAAATACTGATTGGTTCTGCAATTGCTGGAGGCATATTACTTTGTATAGGCGGTGTTGGCGGATATCAATATGTATCCCAACTAAATAATCAATTAGATACTACTGCATTACCTAACACTACATTTGAAGGTATTTCTCTCGATGGAAAAAATAAAAAAGATATTCAAGCTATTATTAATCAAAAAATAACTGAATTAGATCAAAAATCACTTACCTACATATTCCAAAACGATAAACAAACTTACACGTGGAAAGATTTGGGGATAAATTATAAAGAAAAAGATATTATCGACAAAATCTTTAAAGAACAAGAAGGCAACGCAATAAATCGTTACAAAATGCGGAAACAAGCTGAGAACGGTGAATTAAAACGTGACTATAAATTAACACCTCAATTAAATACAACTGCTTATGAAAGCTTTATGAAGGATAAATATAATGAAACATTAAAAAATCCCGTTAATGCTGAATTAAGTATTGAAGGCACTACAGTAAATATTAGCCAGAGTCAAAATGGAGAAAAAATCGATAAAGAAAAGTTAACTAATTTAACGCAGCAAGCCATTACTTCTGGCACATCTGACATTACATTACCCGTTACACTATTAAAACCTGAACGTTCTACAGAAGATATACAGAAAATGGGGATTAAAGAAGTAATTGCTGAATATTCAACTCCAATGGCTGGTCGTAATGGGAATCAATCCTTTAACGTAAATAAGTCAGCTAATACTTTAAGTGGAGTGATTGTCGCACCTGATGAAACATTTAGTTTTAATGGCCGCGTTGGCGTAACGGATGCTGCTCATGGTTATAAATCCGCAGCCGTATATTCACAAGGGAAAGTTATACAAAGTGCAGGCGGAGGCGTTTGCCAAGTTAGTAGTACTTTATATAGCGCAGCTTTAAGAGCAGATTTAGGAATTGTTTCTCGAAGCAATCATTCTATGCCCGTAAATTATTTACCACTTGGGCAAGATGCAGCAGTAGCAGATTATGGTCCAGATTTAAAATTTAAAAACAATACAGGCAATCATATTTATATTCAAGCATTTTCAAATGGAGGTAGTATTACTGCACGTATTTTCGGTACAAATACTGGGAAAAATGTTGAAGTTTCTTCTCAAGTAATTAGTAGGACTAATGATAAAATAACAGCAGTTACATATAAAAAAGTTACACAAAACGGTGAAGTAATATCTAATGGGCAAATTTCAAAAAGCGTATATAAAAGCGCTCCAAAGGAATAGATACTATCAACCGAATAGTATAAAGAAAAAGGCGTGATTAAATCACGCCTTTTTCTTTTGCAGTAATAGTAAAAAAGTTTCAAGATGGTCTTTCGTTTCTTCTAAAGACCACATACGATTTCCTTGCTTCGCAGCTAATACACATGCCTCTTCCCACGCGTTCTTTTTCCTCATATTTATTAATTCATCACGTAATTTCAAAACAATTTCTTCGTCTTCTTGTTCAATAAACTCTTCCATCACGCTTACTATTTCATCCTCATGAATACTTAACGTACAGTACGATTTAAGAAAGTATTGCAATGTCGTATACATAATGTACTCCCCCTTCTTATTTATCAGATGGATAAGAAGTAATAATCTTAAACCCTAATTCTCCTGACTTATCTCTCGCTAAAACAGTAACAGTTTTTACTAACTTGTCTTTTACACTCATATTTTTCTTTATTACCGTTTTTCCAACAGGGAATGAATGAGTTGTATTTAATACGAGACGAGCCTCTTTAGAATTTTTTAACCAATCTTGAATTTCCTTGTCATGTTGCTTCAAGCTATCTTTTACAGCTTTCGTTGCCGTTTCCTTGTCATAGTATGTACTTGCTGCTGATACTTTATCTGTCTTCAAGCGATTCTTCAAATCTTCTTCTGATTTGCCTACATGTCTTTCAATCGTGTGACCATTTTTAGGTGGTCCTTCCATTTCATCTAAAATATTATCACTAATTTTTTCTACTGATGTCGATTGATTCCCTGTTTGTTTCTCTGTTTTTTGTTCTTTTCCTGCACATCCACTTAAGATCAGCATGAGTGCCAATAAACTACTCACGAAAAGACTACTTATTCGTTTCATCATATCACCTCTTTCATGATTATTATCGTAACTTCACTAAAAGTCAATTTCACACCGAAAAAACATACACATTTTTCAAATTCCTCATCTATTTTGCCATATTACCACCTAACTTTTATAAAGTGAAACTTTAATCAGTGGGGGTTTTCTTCATCCCCACTGATTATCAGCCCTCACCAATCGGACTTTTATGGGCAGTTGATCCCCGCCTAACTTCTTTGCTTTCGCTGAATTTTGAGGTGGGGGTCTTACTGCCCATTAAAGTGGGATAAATCCGCTGTTTTTGAGATCTATAAAAATATACCCCCTTGTTTTTATAATTATTTCCCGAGTTTAATCCTCATTGAAACAACCGAACAAAACCTTTTAACACAAGGTTCATTTGGTTATTTTCCAAAACTTTAAATATACCCCCATTTCTACATACTTAATACCCATATACGGTATAAAAATGGTGTTTTATCGACGTTTTCTACATTATGTAAATTTGCACTTGCCTATACAATAGAAATATGGTGTAATGCAAAAAAAGATAAAGGATTTTAAACAATGGCTGAAACAATTCAAAGCTTCTTAACAGACTATTATTCAATCGCAATTCCACTTAGTATCTTAATCAACATAGTCATTAGTCTTTTAGGTATTATCCCTAGTATTTTTTTGACCGCTATTAACATACAGCTCTTTGGTGTAACAAATGGAACTATTATTTCGATCGCTGGCGAGGCATTAGGGGCTATTATCTCGTTTTATATTTATCGTATAGGTCTTCAGAAATTCACTCACAGCAAAGTAAATAAGTATCCAAAGGTAGAACGCCTACTTTATGTAGAAGGTAGAGAGGCCTTTCTACTCGTCCTATCGTTCCGCCTCATTCCTTTCATTCCATCTAGTATCGTGACTTTATTTGCAGCTCTAGGCAAAATGTCATTACTATCCTTCAGTATTGCCAGTACAATAGGTAAAATACCGGCATTGTTAATCGAGGTATATTCTGCATACCATGTCATGAATGGCACAAATGAAGCGAAGTGGATTGTAACAATCGCAGGTTGCATTGGGTTGTATTATTTGTGGAAAAAATGGAGAAAAAAATAAAGAAGGAGCCTATGCTCCTTCTTTATTTTTGAGGTATTTTATTAATAGCTATCCTCTAAAGCCTTAGTTGATACCAACAGCACTAAATGATTGCTTAACTGCTGCTACTTCTGCAGAATTCGCACCATATAAGTCAGCTGCAGCTTGTACTGCACCAGCACGAGCTTGGCTAAATGTAGTAGATTGCGTGTAATATTGCGTGTTTGCACGGTAGTAAATTGCACCTAATTTATCTTTACCGATACCATTTACAGTTACACCGTAATGTGTTCCGCCATTTGCTAATAAATAAGCTTGTTTATTAATAATACCACTGTTTGTATGAACGCCACCGTTATCACTTGAACCTGTGTAACGCTTAGAATAATGATCTGGATCACCATACTTCGTAGGGTCACTCATAGAACGAAGCGCATCTCCCGCTTTACCAGGTGTGTAAATATCTTCCCCAATCTCCCAATCTGGATTACGGTTATCATAGAATTCTACTAAAGTACCAAAGATATCAGAAATTGCTTCATTTAAAGCTCCTGATTCATTTTGATAAATTAAATTAGAGCTATTTTCCGTAACTGCATGCGTTAATTCGTGACCAATTACATCAATTCCACCAGATAATGAAGTGAACGTTACACCATCACCATCTCCGTATACCATTTGTGATCCGTTCCAGAATGCATTATTATAATTACTTCCGTAATGAACTGTTGATTTTAACGGTGCTCCTGCATCATTAATAGAATTTCTATTAAATGTAGCTTTATAGTAATCATATGTTTTACCTGCATAGTAATGAGCATCTACTGCTGCTGCATCATACGCTGCATTGAAAACATTATCTGCATCTGCCCATAATGTTCCTGGTAATGTTGAGCGGTTTTTCGCATCATATGTGAAAATTGTTGCTCCGCGTGTATTATCTTGTAAGTAGTAAGATGATCCAGATAACGTTGTATTAAGCGACTTCGTATCTCCTAATACCCCTTTACCAGTTCCTACTTTATTTGTTCCTGTTACAGGCTTTACAACTGCTTTTGCATCTTGCTTAGGAGCCTCTTGTTTAACTGGTGATTTATCATCATTTGTCACATGATCGATTGTATTAAACTTATTTAATACTTTACCGCTTTCTGCTTCAATAAAATAGTAGTAGTTTCCTGGACTTGGATCTAAGAAGTTTAAATTTACAACGTATGCATATGTTGTTTCTTCACCATTTTGATATACATATAAGTCCGCTTTTGGTTCTACTTCATATTTCGGCGTTACTCCTAAATCCTGCTGTGCGATTTCAATCGCTTTTGCGCCTTCAATCTTATTTTTATTTTTCAGCTTGTCCTTTTTGTCTAAATCAGCCGCAACTGTTCCAGACAATACCTTTAAAGAGCCATCTTTACTCACATGAGCTACTTGAGTAGAACCCCATACAGGTACTCCTTCGTATACTTGTTGCAAACGTAATACTGTTGAATCAGTTACAGCGTCTTTCTTCACTTGTTTCACTTTGAAAGAATCTTGCGCACTCTTTTCCCCTAACTTGTAATCACCTTTTGCTGCGTTTAAGTAATCAAACACAACAGATTCTGCTTTCTTACCAGTTGCCCCAGTTAGATCCCCAGAAACAAACTCCGGTGACTGTACTGTCTCATTGTACTTCTTCGTAGAGAGCACATTTTTAGAATCCGCAAACGCAGAGCCTGCCCCTCCAAACGTAGTAACTGCCATTCCTGTCGCTAACACTAATGCTAAACTTTTCTTTTTCATGAACCTTCCCCCTAATAAAAAATTTTTTGAAAAAGAGTAGTTTCATATTAGCATTATGTTTCCACTATTAATATACTAAAAATTCAAATAATTACTTTCTCAAGTTTTGTAGAATTTTGAGGAACAAATATTGAAAAAACCCCTTTCCGGTTGGAAAGGGGTTTTTTATTAAGAATTTACCAATTCAACTACTTTTTCTCCTTGACCATAGATATCCGATGTCCAAGCATATTGTGGTTCCAATACTACCAATACAGCTATCAAAGCCAAAGCACCAATAATTATTTTCTTTTTCATACTATTTTCCTCCCTTTTCTTCTAATAAATTAATTGCTAGTTTATAGTAATTATTACTTTCCCTATACTCTAATAATTCTTCATGGTATCCCGCTAGTTCTAAATACACCATTTTTAATTCTTTTTTATTCTCTTCACTTCTAAAGAACGGGATTGCCTCAACCTCTAAAAACTTTTTATAAACATCTTTAGTTTCAAAATATTTATGCTTAAGTATTAAAAGTATATATAGCATACTTTTATACTTTTCATCCCTCTTCGCGACATCTATCCCTTTATCAATCCAATCTTTTGCTTCTTCAAATTCTTTTAATTCAATGCACTGCAAAGCGATCTCATATACTGCATCAATATAATTTAAATCCTCTTCCTTTTTGTACTTTAGACATTGCAAATAATAATCTTTAGCTTTCGCATAATCTTTTAAGTTATAGTACAAGAAGCCTAAATTATTTAAAGCAATAGCTGTTATACTTTCTTTATCAGCAAAAGAATTTGCTTCTCTCAAAATATTATTATAAATAGCTAGTGCTTCATTATATTGTTTTTTTTGTATATAACTCAATGCAATAAGTAACTGGCAATTTATCACATAACGGAATTTATATTCATTCTTAAATCCTTCCATTGCTACATTAGCAAAATGTAAAGTCATATGTTCAACTTCCAATTCATTATAAACAAGAGCTAAGTTGAAATATATTCCATTTTCATGATAACCTTGTTCCTTTGCCATTACTTCTGTTCGAGTCAAATACTCCAATGCCCTCTTATATCTATGTTGTAAAAAATAATACAAGCCTTTGCTATACGTATATAATAATTTTTGGAATGGTGAATACTTTTTGTACATCTTCTTTAAGCTCTCTAATTCTTCTTTAACAGCAGGAAAATCTCTCTTCATGATTAAATACCGCGTATAAAGTAACTTATAATAATTTATAATTTCAAAATCCAAAACATGCTTCATTTCACCTTGCAGCTCTTCATATATGCGTTCTACTTGTGGCTTGTCCAAATGAACTAATGCATTCAACCATTCATCCAACTTCACCTTCACATCTTCTTCTACATCTCTCAAATCCGTCACGGCAATTTCTAATCTTGCGCAGAGCAATTGTAGAATCTCTTCTGATGCTTCGATCTTTCCATTTTCGATTTTACTTAAGTATGAGACAGAACAAATGCCCTGACATAATTCTTCTTGTGTCATTTTTTGCTGTAGCCGCTTATAAAAGACTTGTTTGCCTATTTTTTCTAATGTTTGTTGCATTGTCCTCCTCCATTCTCATTTACCCCCATTACTTTAATAATACATAAAATCTTGAGAAATATAAATTGATAAATGTTAATTTTCTAAAAAATATGCAATATTTCATTTTTTTCCCTCTTGACTATACTTTCATATCTATTCTTTGCTACGATCCGTGAAAAATTGGTATACTATAACCAAATTATGGAGGTGTTTTCGCGATGACTTATTATAAAGACGATAGCTATGCCTTACATACAGATTTATATCAAATTAATATGGCTTATACATATTGGAAAGATGGTATTCATAACCGCCGCTCGGTGTTTGATTTATACTTTCGAAAACTTCCATTCGAGAATGGTTATGCTGTTTTTGCTGGTCTTGAAAAAATTGTAGAGTACATAGAAAACTTCAGCTTTACCGAAAGCGATATCGCTTATTTAGCAGAATTACAATTTGAAGAAGAATTTCTTCAGTATTTACAAAATATGAAATTCACTGGGACGATTCGAAGTATGCAAGAAGGTGAAGTTGTATTTAATAACGAGCCTTTATTACGTGTCGATGCACCGCTCGGCGAAGCACAAATTATTGAAACCGCCCTGTTAAACATTGTGAATTACCAAACATTAATTGCAACAAAAGCAGCTCGTATGAAGCACGCTGCAAATAACGATGAACTTTTAGAGTTCGGCACAAGACGTGCCCACGAGTTCGATGCAGCCCTTTGGGGTACACGTGCTGCCTTTATCGGTGGTTTCTCATCTACGAGTAACGTACGGGCTGGGAAACGCTTCGGAATACCTGTAGCCGGCACACATGCACACTCTTTCGTTCAAGCATACCGTGATGAATATGTTGCTTTCAAAAAATATGCTGAGACACATAAAAAATGTGTGTTTCTTGTCGATACATACGATACATTAAAATCTGGTGTTCCAAATGCAATTCGCGTGGCGAAAGAGTTCGGGGATCACATCGATTTTTACGGAATTCGCCTTGATAGTGGTGATATGGCTTATTTATCTAAAAAGGCAAGAAAACTACTAGATGAAGCTGGGTTTACAAATACAAAAATTATTGCTTCTAGCGATTTAGATGAATACACCATTATGCATTTAAAATCTCAAGGAGCAAAAATTGATGTATGGGGCGTTGGAACAAAATTGATTACCTCCTTTGAGCAACCAGCTTTAGGAGCTGTTTATAAACTAGTTGCGATTGAAGATACTGATGGAAAATTAAATGATACAATTAAAATTTCATCTAACCCTGAAAAAATTACTACTCCAGGACTGAAACGAATTTATCGCATTATCAATCGAGTGAACGATCATGCTGAAGGCGATTATATTGCATTAGATTGTGAAGAACCAGGAAAAGAAGAACGCTTAAAAATGTTTCATCCTGTTCACACGTATATAAGTAAATTTGTAACAAACTTTGAAGCACGCGAACTGCATAAAGACATTTTTGTTAATGGTGAAAGAACATATGAACTACCAGGCATATTAGATATTCAAAAATATAATGAACAAAGTCTCGCACTATTTTGGGAAGAGTATATGCGAACTTTAAACCCTGAAGAGTACCCTGTCGATTTAAGTCAAGAATGCTGGGATCATAAAATGAATTACATTCAAACTGTTCGAGAACAAGTTGAAAAAAATATACAAAAATAAAACAGAGAAGCTTCTCCTTCTCTGTTTTTTCAATACTATATGTATCTTTGTGGAAAATATATTAAAATAATAAGACAAATATTTTTTATTTGTAAATTCAAATATTAAGTTATTATTTTATTGAGTCAATTTCAACAGAATAACCTAAAAAAGAGGACGCAGGTTGCGTCCTCTTTTTTATCCCGCATTAACGGGCAGTAAGACCCCCCCACCTCAAAATTCAGCAAAAGCAATGGCGTTAGATGGGGGATTAACTGCCCGTAAAAGCCCGATTGGTTCAACTAATAATCAGTGGGGGATGAAGAACCCCCCACTGATTAAAGTTTCACTTTATAAATCTTTCACTCGTAGTACACGCATTGCATTTAACACTGCCAGTAGTGTCACACCAACATCTGAGAAAACCGCTTCCCACATTGTTGCAATACCGAAAGCACCAAGTAGTAAAACTAATCCTTTTACCCCTAATGCAAAGATAATATTTTGCCACACAATGCGTCGTGTACGTTTTGCAATGTTTACAGCTGTTGCAATTTTTGAAGGCTCATCAGTCATAATAACAATATCTGCTGCTTCAATTGCTGCATCTGATCCTAAACCACCCATTGCAATACCAACATCGGCTCTTGCTAATACCGGTGTATCATTAATACCATCACCAACGAAAGCAACTTTTTCTTTTCCATGCTTCGCTGCATCAATTTTTTCAATCTCTTCTACTTTTTGTTGCGGTAATAGTTCTGCGTGAACTTCATCTAAACCTAATTCTTTACCAACAGCTTCACCAACTGTTTTTGCATCCCCAGTTAACATGACTGTCTTCTTAATACCTAATTCTTTTAACTTTTGAATTGCTTGTTTTGAATCTTCTTTTACCTCATCAGAGATAACAATATAACCTGCGTATTTTCCATCTACAGCAACGTGAACTAATGTACCTACTGTTTCTGGTTGCTTAAATGTAATGTTTTCTTTTCTCATTAATTTAGCATTACCTGCAAAGATTTCTTTTCCTTGTACTTTTACGACTGTACCATGACCAGAAACTTCGTTATAATCATCGATTATTTTTTCATCGATTGATTTTCCATATGCATTTCGAATGGATTGTGCAATTGGATGGTTAGAATACACTTCAGCAAATGCTGCATACTCTAATAATTCTTCATTTGTAATACCTTCGCTTGGTTCCATTTTTGTAACTTTGAAGACACCTTTTGTTAATGTGCCTGTTTTATCAAAAACAATATATTTCACATCATTTAAAGCTTCTAAATAGTTACTTCCTTTTACTAACACACCACTTTTAGATGCACCACCGATACCTCCAAAGAATCCAAGAGGAATAGATACAACTAACGCACATGGACAAGAGATTACTAAGAACACTAAAGCTCTATAAATCCAATCAGAGAATGTAGCTCCTTCTAAAATAAGTGGTGGAATAAACGCCATGATCGCTGCTGTAATTACTACAACTGGAGTGTAGTAACGCGCGAACTTCGTAATAAAGTTTTCTGTTGGCGCTTTTTTACTGCTTGCATTTTGAACTAAATCTAAAATTTTTGATACAGTTGATTCACCAAATTCTTTTGTAACCTCAATTGTTAATACACCATTTTGGTTCACAAAACCACTTAGTACATCATTTCCAACTTCAACTTCACGTGGTACAGATTCACCAGTCAATGCTGAAGTATCTACCATTGATGTTCCTTCAACTACTTTTCCGTCTAACGGTACTTTCTCACCAGGTTTCACGATAATATAATCGCCGATTTGTACATCTTCTGGTGATACTTGTTTCGTTTCATTTCCAACCTTTACATTCGCGTAATCAGGACGAATATCCATTAATGAAGTAATTGATTTTCGAGAACGGTTTACCGCAATACTTTGGAATAGTTCCCCTACTTGATAGAATAACATTACTGCAACCGCTTCTGGGTATTGTTGAATTGCGAAAGCTCCTAGTGTTGCAATTGCCATTAAAAAGTTCTCATCAAACACTTGGCCACGAGTTATGTTTCTTACTGCTCTCCAAACGATATCTCCACCGATTAATACATACGCAAGGACGAATAACGGAATTGTGATCATTTGTGGTAAGCCAGCTAATGTAGCAATTGCTGTCAAAATTCCGCCGACCACTAATCGTCCTACCATCTTTTTCACATTTGCTTCACCATGGTCGTGACTATGCCCGTAATCATGACCACCTTTTTCTTCCCGAACAACTTTCACATCTGGTTCTAACTTTTGAACAACATTTGTTATATTGGCTACAGTCGCTTCTAGTTCCCTTTTATTCGCTACTTCAACTCGTAATTTCTTTGATACGAAATCAACAGTTGCTGCTGAAACAGTCGGCATTTCCTTAACCTTATTTTCAATCTTCATCGCACAATTTGCGCAATCTAAACCTTCTAATATAAACACTTCTTTTGCAACTTTTGTGTTTTTTTCTTCTTGCACTTTAATGTGCGGTTCTAATTTTGTAACGAGTTGTTTTGCTTCTGTAACAACTTCGCTTTCTTTATTTTGCGCTGTTTCTAAAACCATTGTTTTTGTCGCGAAATTTACAGAGCAAGAATTTACTCCTTCTATATTCCCAACACCTTTTTCAATTTTCATTGCACAGTTCGCACAATCTAAACCTTCTAACATCAGTTTCTTTTTCACTAATGCTTCAGCCATCGTTCTCCCTCCTCGCGTTCTTTTTATTCTTCCTCGTTTACGTGTTCAAACGCTTGCTCGAAGATATGAATTACGTGCTGGTCAGCTAACGAATAATAAACAACCTTTCCTTCTTTACGATTCTTCACAAGTTTCGCTTGCTTTAACACACGAAGCTGATGTGAAATAGATGATTGTGTCATTCCTAATAAATAAGCTAAATCACACACACACATTTCAGCTTCAAATAACGCATGTAATATTCTCGTACGTGTACGATCGCCTAATACTTTAAATAATTCTGCTACTTTACTTAAACTTTCATCCGTTGGAATTGTTTGTTTTACTTGATCAACAACTTCTTCATGAATTATCGTTTGAGAACATGTCTCTTGTGGTGTTTCTACTTTATTTCCAGCCATTATAGCTCACCTCTTCATTTGAACATATGAACAATCATTCATATATCTTATACCTTTATTATATGAGCGTCCATTCATATGTGTCAATGAAATCTCATACATTTTTTTGAACATTTCGTTCACATTTTAAAAAGATCTACACATATTTTCCGCATCCATTACATTCTCATACAAAAAAGAATATACACTTTGCACAAAAGAAAAAGCCTTGCGCGTTCCCTAGACGCACAAGGCTTACTATACTTATATCCCTTTTAATTAAGCTTTTAATTAGCTTGTTCTAAATTATCCTGCGAACTTCCATCGTCTTTTAAATGACTATGTTTTTTCGAATATACAAAGTATACAACTACTCCAATTGCTAACCAAATACCGAAGTAGATCCATGTTGTTAATGGTAGGTTAAACATTAAGAATAGACAACATGCGATTGAAATAATCGGTAGCGTTGGTACAAGTGGTACCACAAAGCCACGTTTTAAGTTCGGATGTGTTTTACGAAGAATAATAACTGACACACCTACCATCGCAAATGTTAACAATGCTCCAATATTCGCTAAATTCGACAATTCTTTTAAATCGATAAATCCAGCAATTAAAGCACTACCAATACCTGTTAACCAAGTTGAAAATACTGGTGCTTCTGTCTTTTTATTAATTTTCGCAAATGATTTTGGTAATAAACCATCACGGCTCATCGCGAAGAATACACGTGTCGTTGCATAAATGTAAGCAAAGATTACAGCCATAATACCAATTACAGCTCCAACTGCGATTACACCTGCTACTTTATCTTGTCCTACAACTTCTAATACATATGCCATAGCTTCTGGTACATCTAATTCTTTATAAGAAACCATACCTGTCATAACGAGACAAACTACAACATAAATAATTGTACAAATAACTAACGAAGCAATAATACCAATCGGTAAATCACGTTGTGGATTTTTTACTTCTTCAGCAGAAGTTGCTAATGCATCAAATCCTAAGAAAGCAAAGAATACTGCTGCTCCGCCGGCAAAGATTCCGCTAATACCGTATGGTGCAAATGGTGTCCAGTTTTCTGGTTGTACGTAGAACGCACCAACTGCAATGAATAAAATAACAATACCAATTTTAATTAATACCATTATGTTATTCACACGCTTACTTTCTTTCGTACCTCTTGATAGTAACCAAGTTAAAACTAATGTAATGACTACTGCTGGTAAATTCACGATCCCACCTTGTGATGGAATCTTTAACAACTCTGTTGGAATTTCTAATCCGAATCCGCTCACTAAGTTATTAAAATAACCTGTCCATCCACCTGCTACTGCGGCAGTTGTTACGACATATACAGATAGTAATGTCCATCCCATTAGGTGGGCAATAAACTCACCAATTGTCGCATATGAATATGTGTACACACTACCTGAAACCGGAAGTGTAGATGCAACTTCTGCATAACATAATGCTGCAAATCCACAAACAATCGCTGCAATCATGAATGAAAAAATAACTGCTGGACCAGCATCTCTTGCTGCTACTAATCCTGTTAATACTAGTACTCCTGTACCGATTATCGCACCAATCCCTAGCATTGTTAGGTCAAATGCCCCTAGCGTTTTCGTTAAAGTTTTACTTTTACTTTCCCCTAACAATTGCGTAACGGATTTCTTTTTAAATAGGTTGGCCACGATGTATGCCCCCTTTTGCCAAGAAGAGCTAAGAGGTATTATCTCTTAGCTCTTATCATGTTGTTTTATATATTGTTCGATTTTGTTTTGTATAATGCTTTTATTAGCAAGATACTGTTTCTGCTTCTAGTAATTCTTTAGCACCTTTGTACTCTACACCGTGAGCTTCTGCAACTGCTTCGAATGTTACATAGCCATCTAATGTGTTAATACCTTTTAGTAATGCAGAGTTGCCTAGGCAAGCTTCTTTGTAACCTTTGTTAGCAATTTGTACTGCATATGGTACTGTTACGTTTGTTAATGCAAGAGTTGATGTACGTGGAACCGCACCTGGCATGTTTGCAACTGCATAATGAACAACGCCGTGTTTTTCGTAAGTTGGGTTATCATGAGTTGTAATACGGTCAGTTGTTTCGAAAATACCACCTTGGTCAATCGCGATATCTACAACAACAGAACCTGGTTCCATTGATTTAATCATTTCTTCTGTTACAAGTTTTGGTGCTTTTGCACCTGGGATTAATACTGCACCGATTACAAGATCAGACTCTTTTACAGCTTCTGCAATATTGTACGGATTAGACATTAAAGTTTTTACTTGGTTTCCGAAAATGTCATCTAATTGACGAAGACGTTCTGCACTTAAGTCGATGATTGTTACATCCGCACCTAGTCCAACTGCAATTTTAGCAGCATTTGTACCAGCTTGTCCACCACCGATGATTGTTACTTTACCACGTTTAACCCCTGGAACACCTGCAAGTAAGATACCTTTACCGCCTTTGTTCTTCTCAAGGAATTGTGCACCAATTTGTGCAGCCATACGACCAGCTACTTCACTCATAGGTGCAAGTAATGGTAGAGAACGGTTTTCTAATTGTACTGTTTCATATGCAATAGAAACAACTTTCTTTTCGATTAATGCTTTTGTTAATTCTGGTTCTGGAGCTAAGTGTAAGTATGTGAATAAGATTAAACCTTCGCTGAAGTGTTTGTATTCGCTTTCAATTGGTTCCTTAACTTTCATAACCATTTCCATGTTCCAAGCTTCTTCAGCTGTATCAACAATCTTCGCTCCTGCTTCAACATACTGAGCATCTGTGAAACCAGATCCTAAACCTGCACCCTTTTGAATGAATACTTCGTGATTGTTACGAATTAAATGTACAACACCTGCTGGTGTCATTGCCACACGGTTTTCGTTGTTTTTAATTTCTGCTGGTACCCCAATACGCATAATGAAATGCCCCCTTATAATTAACAGAAAAAAGAAAGTCTTTTTTCTTTTTGTAATAATTAATAACTTATGTCCTTATTCTAGCATAACTTAAAAGTTATGAAAACGCTAACATACTATATTTTTAAAGTTTATATATTTAGAATAGTGTAAATATATGGAACATTGATTCTATTAGCCTCTTTGTTCCATCTCATTATCTATCACTCTATTTTTATTATACTCCTTTAAAATAAACAACAATCATTTATTATTCGACAATAATGTAACAATGTAAGAAACACCAATGATGCCGTATACATATACAGTTATGAGTTTAAACAATACTTTAGGGATATATTCTTTCCAAAAAAACAGCTGCTAGCATTTAACTAGCAGCTGGATAACTTATAAATAACTTGGAAAATAAATCATCTGTTGTTTCCGTAATTTTATCAAACAGATCACTCTCTTCCTCTTCTTGCTCTTTTAACATCTTAATTGTTTCACGTGCCGATTCAGGATAATCGGTAATGATACCATCTACGTTTAACTTATAATATCCCTTTAAACTTTCCATATCATTTACCGTCCATACGTAAATTGGCTTGTTTAACTTCCTTGCTTCTTTTACTAATTTCTTATTTAACATATATTCTTCCGCTACATAAAAATCAGCTTTCACATTCTTTAAATTGGCTCTACTTGCATACAGTATATATCCGACTTTTATATCTGGATTTGCACGCTTAAACTCTTTAATAAGCGGGTAATGTAACGTTTGAATGACACATTGTTTCTCAAATTCATTATCTTTAATCGTTTTTAATACTTTACTTACAAAATCTTTTTCGCCACCATGAAGCTTCACTTCAATATTAAGTTTGATTTTACCCTTAGCCAGCTTAATGATTTCATCAAGTGTACTTATTTGTCCTGAAAACCCATCTTGACTAAGGGTAAGCTGCCTTAACTCGTCCATCGTTAAATCCGAAACATGAACATTTGCATTGGCAAGACGTTTCAACTTCAAATCATGTATAACTGCTAATTCACCGTCTTTCGTTTGTAGTACATCAATTTCAGCGTAGTCTGCTTTCGCATCAATAGCTCCCTGCACAGCTTCTTTCGTATTTTCTACACCTTTTGAAATATAACCGCGATGAGCCATAATAATCGGTTCTTTATATGTGTTTGTAATAAAGGTCACAATGAAAGCAACAACCATTCCCGCCGTAATAATTCCTACAATATATACACCAATAAATTTCCAACGATGTTTTTGGAAGAAACATTTATCTGCCTTCGTCTTTGAATAATCTAACCCTTCTTCTAATAAAACATCTTCGACCGGAACCTTTTGTAAATACAATCTTGTTAACGCCATAATATAGAACGGCGTCATAATAAAGCTAAATAGATACAATGTACTTGTTAGGAAAACGGAAATAGTTGACTCTGCTAGTAGTGCAAATGTCCCTTCTGGGTTTGTAAATTCATATACTCCCCACAGACAAAGTAAATAAATTCCTACACATAAAAGAAAAACAATTCCTACAGATATGAAAAAACCTACTAAAAAGAACAATACTTTAAAGAAGCTTTCTTTTACTAAGTTTGCGCTTTTGCGTGCTGCTGTACGGAACGGCTTCTCCTCTAAAACAATAATGGGTAAAACAAAAATCCAACGAAGGTTCAAATAAGCAACTACAGCAAAGAAAGTATAATATCCAACTTGCCCCATCGTTGTCTTAAATAGTTCACCTGTAATAAAATTAGGAATTTGAATTTCAGGAATCAATGCAGATTTATATCCCATACTTAATAGTGGTAATAGTACAACTGCATACAAAACAAAGCCAGGTAAGCAATATGTAAACAGAGAAGGTAAATACGTTACTGTTTTATATAAAATCGGACGTAATCTCACCTTTTGCCTTTTATGAGCGAAGTACGAAATGATAATAAGTACTGCAAACTCTGTAAAGATCAGGAACAATGCCAATATAGATAAAATTACAATCGCCAAAATCCCGTATGGGGTTTTCAAAAATGCTAATAACTCATCATTTGTTGCGTTTGCATACCCACCAAAGTACAACAACTTATTGAAAATAATACCGAAAAGTGGGATAAACACAATCGCTGCTAACAATTTATAAGCAAGTTGAAAAGTTAATACATTCCAAAAAGCAAATTTAACTGTTTGAAAGGAATGTCTCATTACTCCTAGTATAGATAGTTTTTTACGGTGTTGCATATATTCCTCCAAATTCTAAAACGGTATTTGAAATGGATTCCACATTTCCAGTTCTAATCCATCTTCTTAATAATAATATATTCCGCTTAACATGAACACTCTTATACATATAATGAAAAAAGTGATGGCTACTTCCCATCACTTTTTCATTTATTCTATTTTTTCTCTAGCCCTTGTCCAAATGCTTTCAAGAAGCTAAAACCGAATGTAATAGCTCTATTGATATCTGGATCTTTTAATACTTTAAAGAAATCCATCACTTTTGTTTTTTTACCACTATTTAATTCATCTGTTGCAAATTGCAATCCAGTGACTAAGCTCGATGTAATTTGCTTCGTTACTTCTGGGTCAACTGCGGATAATGCTTCCCCCGCACCCATCATATTGTTAAGTGCATTTTTAACTGGTTCACGATTTAATTGCTCCACAGCAATTTTTGAAACATCTTCCTTCGCAGCAAGTAAACTAATCGCCGCATCTAATATTCCAGCCTTCTGCAACTGCGCTAAAAGCTGCATCGTTTCTTCTACTGCTTCACGATTATTAGATAGCTCATTTAGAAGTTCATCTGCTACTTGCTGTTTCTGTTCTTCCTCTGTTACAACTTTCTTTTTAATTAAAGTAATTTCTTTCGCCACTATCTCCGCCCCCTAGTCCACAAGTGATACGTATTGTTTTCTTTGCCATTTTTGCTCGATTTCAACACCATTTTGCGGATTACGCTTTTTATCTCGCGGGTTTGAAGATGGTAACGGACGATTTCCTTTTTCACGTAATACACGCATTTTCACCATCGTTTGTTTGTACGCCGGTGTACACGTATAAAGGTCTGTTGCCGTCCCAGTTAAAATATTGATCGCTTCTTCATTTATCGTTGCATGCATCGGTAAGTATAGCTCTTTCCCCGTTACACGATCAGTAATAAGCGCTTGTACTTTAATTTTGCCAAATGGTGATGCTAATTCTACAAGACCACCATCTTTCACATTGCGCTCTATAGCGAGTTCAGGTGAAATTTCAACGAATACTTCAGATACTTTAGATAAAATACCAGCCGACTTATTCGTCATATTCCCTTCATGGAAATGTTCTAGCATACGTCCATTATTTAAAAGTAAATCATACTCATCTGGCGCTACAACCGGTGGTACCCATTCATCTAATGATAAACGAGCTAGTTTATCTGGGAAGTTAAATCCGTCTACATATAATAGCGGTGTATCGCTACCATCATGACTACCCCAACATAAACTATTCCATCCTTCTAGACGGTCATACGTTGCTTGAGAGTATAACGGTGCAAGTGATGCAATTTCGTCCATAATTTCACTTGGACTTTCGTAATTCCAATCCCCGCCGAGTGCACGAGCCACTTTTTGTAAAATCCACCAGTCTGGTTTTGAATCGCCAAGCGGTTTCAATACTTCATATAATCTTTGAATACGTCGCTCTGTATTCGTAAACGTTCCTTCTTTTTCTAAGCTTGGTGCCGCTGGTAAAATAACATCAGCAAAACGAGCTGTTTTTGATAAGAACATATCTTGAACAACGAGGAAGTCTAAATTCGCTAAAATATGTTGCACATGGTTCGCATTGGAATCGACTAAAGCCATCTCTTCACCCATGACATACATACCACGTAATTTTCCTTCTTCTGCGGCAAGTAACATTGCAATATTATTTAATCCTGGTGCTTTCGGAATCGTTGTGCCGTATGCTTTTTCAAACTTAGCACGAAGCGTATCATCTGATACTGCTTGATAACCTGGGAGCCAGTTTGGTAATGTCGCCATATCACAAGCACCTTGTACGTTATTATGTCCGCGTAATGGATATGCTCCTGCACCAGGACGACGATAATTACCCGTAACAAGCAATAGATTTGAAATTGCTGCTGAAGTTGTACTTCCTCCAGTATTTTGAGTTACACCCATTCCCCAAAGTACACAAGTACCATCTGCTTCATATACCATACGAGCCATTTCTTTCAGATTTTCTTTCGAAATCCCCGTAATTTCTTCTGTATAATCAAGCGTATACTTTTCTACCATTTTGCTATATTCATCAAAATTCTTCACATTTTCAGCTATGAACTTTTTATCATGCCAATCTTGATCAATAATATATTTCGTAATACCAGCAAGCCATACGTAATCCGTACCTTGGCGCGGATGAAGAAATAAATCCGCACGCTCTGCCATTTCATGTTTACGAAGGTCCGCCACAATTAATTTTTGGTCATGTAATTTATGAGCACGTTTTACACGCGTTGCAAGTACAGGATGTCCTTCTGTTGGATTCGCACCAACGATAATGACAAGGCCTGCTTCCGCAATATCTTTCACTGTTCCAGCGTCCCCTCCCATACCGACGGTTTTAAATAAACCATCTGTTGCTGGAGATTGACAATAACGGGAACAGTTATCTACATTATTCGTTCCATATATTTGACGGGCTAGCTTTTGCATAAGGTAATTTTCTTCATTTGTTACTTTGGATGAAGAAATAAATCCAAATGCATCGCTGCCATATTCAGATTTAATATGCTGCATGTTAGAAGCAACAACTTCTAATGCCTCTTCCCAAGTAGCTTCAACAAACATATCTCCTTGGCGAATTAATGGCTTCGTAATTCGATCTTCACTATTTACAAAGTCCCATCCAAATTTACCTTTTACACATGTGGAAATACCATTAACCGGTGCATCTGAAACAGGTTGTACTTTTAATATATGGCGATCTTTCGTCCATACTTCAAATGAACAACCGACGCCACAAAATGTACAAACTGTTTTTGTTTTATTCACTTTCGTCTTACGCATCGCAGCCTCTACTTCTGAAACTGCTAAAATACTACTATATCCAGGCTCTACATCCTTTACAAAATCAATCATCGGATCTAACACATCTGGTTTTAATCCTGTCATGAATCCAGCTTCACCTAACATTGATTTTTCCATTAACGCATTACATGGACATACTGTTACACACTGCCCGCAACTTACACAAGATGAGTCATTTATACTTACACCATTGTCCCATATAACACGCGGACGATCTAAGCTCCAGTCTATCGATATAGTTTCATTAACCTGTAAGTTTTGACATACTTCTACACACTGTCCACAAGCAATACATTGATTTGGATCATACCGATAAAACGGATGTGACATATCCACTTCACAAGCACTTACTTTCGGCTCATACGGATATTTCTGTTCTTCAATTCCCATCATATGTACGGTGTTATGGACTTTACAATTACCATTATTGTTATCACACACGGTACAATACAATAAGTGATTCTCTAATATTCGGTCCATCGCCTCAGTCTGCGCCTCTTTGGCACGCTGTGACTGTCTTTCAATGTGCATACCGTTCTCTAATTTCGTTGAACAAGCACGCATTAACTTCCCATCTACTTCTACAATACACGTATCACAAGTTTGAATTGGATCTACTTCTGGTACATGACAAATTTGAGGATGTTCCAAATTACTCTCATTAAATAATTGTAGTATTGTCTTTTCA
Source organism: Bacillus sp. BD59S (assembly GCF_007363175.1). NCBI lineage: Bacteria > Bacillati > Bacillota > Bacilli > Caryophanales > Bacillaceae > Bacillus > Bacillus sp. BD59S. The sequence goes on along the minus strand of NZ_CP034686.1, from coordinate 531,741 downwards.
CCTGATGCTGAAAATTCTTTACCATCTACGGTTACACGGACTGTCTGTTCTGCCATAGTTTCCCCTCTCCTTACAACCAACTGTACAACCCACTTATGAATCCGTTTTCATAAGTGGGTTACTGTACATATTTTTGAAACGCTCTGCGCAAATACTTTTCTTATGAAGTCGATTCTAGATGTTATAAGGTATAACTACGAAAGCTTGAAAATATCACTATTCTACAGTTCTATTATATCGTACATATACAATAATAACCAAAATAATCTGTGATCTTCTTGTTAATAGGTGTTTTTATCCCGCTTTAATGGGCAGTAAGACCCCCACCTCAAAATTCAGCGAAAGCAAAGAAGTTAAGTGGGGGTCGGGCCGCCCATTAAAGTCCGATTGGTTCAACTAATAATCAGTGGGGGATGAAGCCCCCCACTGATTAAAGTTTCACTTTATTTTTTCCATTGTTTTATAATAAATATGGGAGAGAAATACATAAAAAAGGGGAATTTAATATGGAGCCTACACAAGAAACGTATACAATTGTACGTTATCAATCTGGTACATTTTCAAAACAACTTGATGAGATTGTTACAGAATCTCCTATTACGATTAAATTGAATGGTGAAGAATATGTAACAGTCGTATGTACACCAAATTATATTGAAGATATGGTAATTGGTTTTTTAATTTCTGAGGGGATTATTTCTTCCTATAAAGATGTTGAAGAACTATGGGTTCAAAAAGATAACGGAATTGTCCATGTAACATCATCAAAAATAAATCCGCTCTATCAAAATTTATACAATAAACGATACATCACTTCCTGCTGCGGAAAAGGTAGACAAGGTTTTATTTTTGTTAACGATGCAGCAAAAGCAAAAGATTTACATGATATACATGTAAAAATTACTCCTGAAGAATGCTTTTACTTAATGAATACTTTACAACAATCTTCCACTACCTTTCGTCAAACCGGCGGTGTTCACAATACCGCGCTATGTGATCGAAACAATATCCTCCTATCAAGAATGGATATCGGAAGACATAATGCATTAGATAAAATATATGGACATTGTTTACGCAACAATATATCTGTTAAAGGAAAAATCATTGCATTTAGCGGACGCATTTCATCCGAAATTTTACTCAAAGTTTCAAAAATCGGATGTGAAATTGTTCTATCTAAATCCGCTCCAACAAAATTAGCATTGCAACTCGCTCACGATTTAGGCATTACTGTCGTAGGGTTTATTAGAAATGAATCTTGTAATATTTACACGCACCCACATCGAATTGATGGTTATCAATCGAATAACTAAAATAACTCCTCGGTTGAGGAGTTATTTTAGTTATGAAAATGCAATATATTAAACACTTGAATAGTTAATAAAGTTAATATATAATTTCATTACATAATTAAAAACAAAATATTGTAGCATATATCTTTTCATTCTTTTACAAATTAAAAGAGACTGCTAACAAAACGCATACACATTCTTATATATGTAATGGATTTATTTGATTTAAAATCGACCAAGGAGGTTACAACGATGGAAATTCGCTTATTAACGACAGAGGACGCAGAAATATATTTAAAAGTTTGTATGGAAGGTTTAACGAAGAACCCGGAAGCTTTTAGTTCTTCTTATGAAGATGTTCTGAAACATGAGAATCCTGTAGCTGCTATGGCAAAACGATTAAGCAATCCGGATAAGTATACTCTAGGGGTCTTCAAAGATAACGATTTAATCGGCATTGCTACTTTAGAAACAAAGCCTTTCATTAAACAAGAACATAAAGCAAAAATCGGTTCCGTTTTTGTTTCCCCTAAAGCACGTGGCCTTGGAGCAGGACGAGCTCTCATTAAAGCAATTATTGAAAATGCCGATAAATTACATGTAGAACAACTTATGCTCGATGTTGTAGTTGGTAACGATGCAGCAAAAAAATTATATGAATCATTAGGCTTCCAAACTTACGGCGTACAAGAGCGTTCATTAAAACATAACGGTCAATATTGGGACGAGGAACATATGGTTCTGTTCTTAAATGATTAATACTTCAATCTAGTTTTCCAAAAGCATCTTTTTATTAAGAAAGATGCTTTTTTCATTACAACAATGTAATCTTCATGTCACCTTTATCGATCGTACCAAACCTTTCCATTCATTATACTAAAAATATAAAGTGAAACTTTACTCAGTGGGGAACTACATCCCACGCTGATCGCATGTACTTGATATGTAGAGGAGAATGTGACATGAAACAAAACAAACGAGCTATGCTTTTAATATTTACTACAGCAATTGTAACTTCTGGATTAGCAATTTTACCTTGGTTTATTATATAAAAATACTCCCCCTAACAACGAAAAAAGCTTATTGCTTCTTAAGAAGCAATAAGCTTTTTTTATATTATAAAATCCCCAAAATTTTATTTACACAACTTATAATAATAACCATAGATACGGCAACGCACATGACAACCGTATTACGATCTTGCTTTTCTTTTTTTGAAATTTCTTCTTTTGGATTCATGTGTATGATCTCCTTTAAAAAAAAGTGTGAGATAGGAAATTTTTCTTATCCGATGCGAGGTGAATACGAAAACCCTCTCTATCTCACATACACAATAGAATGGAATTGTCATTTTATAAATAAAATGACATGACGTTATGTCGCAACATAGGGTATTTTGTGTCGCTACGTTTTCTATTATAAAAAATAGTTGTGCAAAACTAGTGCATTTTTTATGTCAATTACTCTGAGCGAGAAATCACTCTTCCACTCAATCACATAAAAAGAGTTTTTTATCATTTTCATGTAAACTATACAAGTAGAATGAACAGTTTGGGGTGCACAAGATTATGGTGAAAATTTTATTAGTAGACGATGAAGAACGTATGTTACGATTATTAGATCTGTTCTTAAGTCCTCGTGGCTATTTTTGTATGAAAGCTACCTCTGGCCTTGAAGCACTAAAGTTAATAGAACAAAAAGACTTTGATATTGTTTTGTTAGATGTAATGATGCCGAATATGGATGGATGGGATACTTGCTATCAAATCCGTCAAATTTCCAACGTTCCAATCATTATGCTAACAGCTCGTAATCAAAATTACGATATGGTAAAAGGCCTTACGATCGGCGCAGATGACTATATTACAAAACCATTTGATGAGCATGTATTAGTTGCACGAATTGAGGCTATATTACGCCGTACAAAGAAAGATGGATTTGTTAGCTTCAATGGTATTGAGTGGGATAAAACGAAACATACTGTCACAGTGTATGACGAGAAAATCTCACTGACTCCTATCGAATTTTCGTTACTTGGACTATTTTTACAAAATACAAACCGTGCTTATAGCCGAGATGATTTAATTGAAAAAATTTGGGGGTATGAAACAGACATTGAATATAGAACAATCGATTCACATATTCGCAATATCCGTGATAAATTACGTAAAAAAGGATTTCCAGTTGAAAATTACTTAGAAACTGTTTATAAGGTCGGATATAAATGGAAAAGTGAATAATTACTTCGGTCAGTGGACAATAGTATATCACTGACCTTTTATATGAAATAAGGTATGGTGAGAAAATGAGTAAACTTTCACTTAAAATTGGGACATACTTTTTAATACTAGCTTTATGTATTGAAACAATTGCTTTCGTATCTTTTTACAAAAGCATTTCAAACATGCGCATTGAGGAGGAAACACTTGCTCTTTTAGAAAAGGGTAATCGCTATAGTAGCATGATTAAAAACCGGGCCAAGTGGAATGCATACTCTAAAGAAAAGAGACTCACAGAAAGCGCTGAACACAGTAAACGGCCTAAACGTGCTGTATACCCCGATTTTGATATCAACACTGAAGCTGAACACTTAGTCGAATCAGAAGCAATTGCTAACTCTGATATAACTATCATTATAACAGACAATAATGGCAAAATTATTTCCACTTCAGAACCTGTAACAAAGGCGATGCAAAAACAACTTACTTGTAAAACACAACATATTCCAGAAAACGGACTGGTTGTCGAAAAGAACTGGAAAAAATCAAAATTCATCACAACGGTAAGCCCACTTAACACAGCAGAGTTTCAAGGAAAGTTATATATGTTACTAAAAACATCTTTCTTAGAAAATATGTTACTTAAACTCATGAAGCAATTTCTTATCATTAGTGTTTTGACAGTTATTTTAACGACTATTTCTGTCTTTGTTTTTTCTCGTGTTATTACAGAACCGCTTATAAAAATGAAGAGGGCAACAGAAAAAATGTCAAAATTAAATAAGCCAATTCAATTAGGTATTAAACGGAATGATGAACTTGGAAGCTTAGCAAAAACGATTGAAGATTTATCCAGTGAACTGACTTATATGAAAAAAGAAAGAAACGAATTTCTCGCTAGTGTCGCCCATGAACTATTAACTCCATTGACCTATATGAAAGGTTATGCGAAGGTAGCAAAGAGAGACTCTTTAACGAAAGAAGAGCGAGAAGAATACTTACAAATCATTGAGGATGAAACGGATAGTGTAACCGATCTCGTACAAGATCTATTTATGCTTGTACAACTAGAACAGCACCAATTTGTTATAAAAAAACAAAAAGTACTTCTGAGGCCTTTTCTAGAGCGAATGGTTGAAAAAACAAAAACAACATTAACTAATAAGCAAATGCAACTTCATGTATACTGTAAAGAGGATTTAGAAGTGTATATAGATGAAAGACGCATGGAACAAGTGATGTTAAATTTATTGCATAACGCTTATCAGCATTCACCAGAAAATACTTCTATAACAATACGTGTACTAACGGAAACAGATTATTTTACAATAAGTGTACAAGACGAAGGCGAAGGTATTCCTGTGGAAGATATCCCGCATATTTTCGATCGTTTTTATCGTGTTGATAAATCCAGAACGAGAGCTACTGGAGGAAAAGGTATCGGGCTAGCTGTTGCAAAAGAAATTGTAGAATTGCATAATGGTTCCATTCTAGTAACAAGCCAATTAGGAGTAGGAACAAACTTTATAATTGAGCTACCTTTTGAATAAGATGCGTGTGAAAACACCAGTAGTAGTAAACACTACTGGTGTTATTTTGTTCATAAAATCAGCTCATATAAGCTAAGCTTTTGAAATTATTCTTATTTCAATATAAAATAAAGGTACATTTGCAAAGATTTGGAGGGTGATATAATTGGATATCCATGTATTAACAAAAGACGAAGCGGAAATTTACTTAGAACTTCGTGTAGAAGGATTAAAGCAAAACCCTGAAGCTTTTAGCTCTTCTTATGAAGATATTATTAATAAAGAGTGTGCGATTGAATATAAAGCACAAAAATTAGCACAAGATGAAAACTATACGCTAGGTGCATTTAAAGATGGAAAATTAATCGGGGTTGCAACGCTGGAAACGAAACCATATGTAAAACAAGAACATAAAGCTAAAATCGGTTCTGTATATGTGTCTCCAAAAGCACGCGGACTTGGGGCAGGAAAAGCACTTATTAAAGAATGCCTTGAACTTGCTAAATCTTTAGAAGTAGAACAAGTTATGCTTGATGTTGTTGTTGGCAACGATGGAGCAAAAAAACTTTATGAATCATTAGGATTTAAAACATTCGGTGTGCAAGAACGTTCATTAAAATATAACGGACAATATTGGGACGAAGAGCATATGGTCTTATTCCTAGATGAAAATAGATAATAAAAAACATCCTCTCGTGTATGAGGATGTTTTTTTACTTTTTTCTAAACCACGCTATATTTAATAATTGAATCGCTTTTGCAATTTCTTCCTCTGATAAAATCGCAAACCCAAGTAAAACTACATTTCCAGGGGCAGTACCGTCTTTATAATACGTAGAAACAGGATATAATTTAATACTATATTTCGCAGCTTCTTTAATGAGTTCTTCCTCTCGCATTCCATTATGCACTTGTAATAAAATGTGTAATCCCGAATCTTCTCCTATCACCTCAACACGATTAGAGAAATACTTTCCTATTTCAAAGACGAGTCGATCCCTCTTTTTCCGGTAGACGACACGCATTTTATGAATATGTTTTTCCCAATAACCTTCATTTAAAAACTTTCTAATCACTTCTTGGTCCATTCTTGAAACACTTTGTGTATAAAACAGATATTCCTTTTGATACTTTTTAATTAAATTCTTCGGTAATACTATATAGCTCATCCGTAATGAGGGCAACAAAGCTTTTGATAACGTCCCCATATAAATAACTTTCCCATCTGTATCTAACCCTTGTAGTGCCGGAATTGGCCTTCCTGAATAGCGAAATTCACTATCGTAATCATCTTCAATAATATACCTGTCTTTCGCTTTCTTCGCCCATTGTAAAAGCTGCGTCCTTCTCGTAATAGGCATAATCATTCCACATGGGAATTGATGAGAGGGAGTTACAAATACAACATTCGCATCGCTATTTTCTAAATCTGCCATACAAATTCCGTCCCTATCTAAAGACAACATTTGAACCTTCTCTTCTCCCTGTTCAAAAACAACCATTTTCCTATGATACCCTGGGTTTTCAACTGCATAATTGCTTCCCTTTAACAATTGAAACAATAATTTCACTAATATTTGTGTTCCCGCTCCTAATACAATTTGACTAGCTGAACAACGCACACCTCTAGATTCATACAAATAGTTCGCAATTTCCTCTCGTAAGCTTAATTCTCCTTGAGGGTGTCCAAGAAAAAGCAAATCATTATTATGCGGCTGCCATACATCATTTATAAGCTTGCGGTACATAGTGAACGGAAAAGTATTCGTATCAACCCCTGTTTGGGTGAAATCAAACTTATAGTTCTCCTCCCGAAACGGCACTTCTTCTACTTTCGCATCGCTTCCTTCTACATAAATCATTTGTTCAACTTTACATACAAAATAACCTTTTCTCGACGCCGACTCAATATAACCTTCTGCAAGTAATTGCTCGTAAGCCGCTTCTACTGTATTCTTACTCACTTGTAAATAACTCGCCAGTTTTCTTTTTGCAGGTAATTTTGTAAAAGCCGGAATCGTTCCATCTTTAATCTCTTTTTTTATATACTCATACAATTGCACATACAACGCTATTTTACTTTGCGTATTTAAATTAGGCGTTAATTCTAACATAACATCTGACCCCTTAATAAAACTGAAATCTGATACTTTTTACAGTGCCAGATTATATATATAATTCCTTTTATCATGTCACACATAAAAAATCAAATACTCGAGAGGAGATGCATGATTATGAACAATAGTAGACGGATTGGACTCATTATGATTATTACAGGAGCTACCTTATGGGGATTATCTGGCCCGATGATTCAGTGGCTATTTCAACATACTAACGTATCATCAATTGATTTTTTAACAATTCGATTGCTGCTTGCGGGAATATTTATTTTATCTTTTTTACTGATAAAGAAACAAAACATTTTTCAAATTTGGAAACACACTAGACATTCTATACAACTTATTATTTTCTCTATTCTCGGCATGCTCGGTGCACAATACGCCTTTATCGAAACAGTTCATATTAGTAATGCGGTCACAGCAACATTATTTCAATTTCTAGGTCCTGTTTTTATTACCATTTATGTCGCATTTGAACAACGAAAATTCCCTGCTTCTATGCAACTACTCGCAATTGTAACTGCGCTAACGGGAACGTACTTTATTATTACAAACGGTTCAATTGAAAATATTGTTTTATCGAAAGAAGCCATTATTTTTGGCCTATTAACAGCAATTGGATTTGCATTTTATACCCTCCATCCAGCTTCCCTTATTAAAGAATGCGGAACAACCATAGTAATTGGATGGGGGATGTTAATTGGAGGAATTGCACTGCTTATTTGTAATCGTTCTTTTGGGTGGGATCAAATTTCGCAAACTTTCACACTCCAAACTTTTTCTATGCTCATTCTTATCATTATAAGTGGCACTCTTTCTTTTCTTCTTTATATCGGTAGTCTGAAATATTTAGCAGCAACAGAAACAAGCATTTTATCTAGTATTGAACCACTTGTAGCGGCTATCGTTTCAATCGCTTGGCTAAATGAATCATTTGGAGCATATCAATTACTAGGCGGCGTATGTATTGTTCTTTCTGTTATTTTCTTAACGATGCCACAAAAAGAGAATGAGCCAGCCTTTACATCTGAACAAATATAAAAAATGTCAAAAGAGGTCGTACAAAACTTACGACCCCTTTTTATACTTTAAAGGAATTGTCCCGCTTTCTGGCAAATACAATTACACTAATAATAAAAATTAGGGGTGTGACACCATGAAAAAAATCGGCACTATGCTACTTTTCTCCTTTCTCATCACTGGATGCTCGCAATTGCAACTTGATTCAGAAGTACCTAAAAAAGAATCCATCGCAACGTCATCCACTCAGGTTAATGCACCTTCCTTCTTTCACCTTAGCGTTTTAAAAGATGTAAATTGGGAAGAAACACCCTCCTTCATACAAGAAAAAATACCTTTAAGAGGTATCGAAGACAAAATTGCAATGACCGATAGCCCTATTATCGCAAATAAAAAAAATGAAATGATGTGGTACTTTTTAGATCCTGAAATGCCAACTGGAAAACTATCTATTATTGCACTAAAGCAAGGATCAGTAACGCCAACACCCGTACTCTTTCAACAAGAAACTTCCAAACCAACTTGGACTACTTCAAATACAATTGATTCCACTACAAACGAACTCCCTCTCACTATGTCACTACCTTCATCTGGACTATGGTTATTAAATATATATGTGAATGAAAGATATTATGATCAATTTGTAATCCATACTGAGTAAAGTGACTAAACTAAAACACACTCTCCTTATTTTGATTTCTTATCTCAAAAAAGCAGTGCCTTTTTAGGCACTGCTTTTAGCTATTAATAACGTGGTATTTTCGTAATTTGCGCCACCCCTGAATCAATGGCTGCTTTCGCTACTGCTTCTGCAACACTTGGAACAACTCTTTTATCTAATGGATTCGGGATTACATAATTCGCATTACGTTCTTCGTCCGTAATGATGTTAGCGATCCCATATGCTGCCGCTAATTTCATTTCTTCTGTAATATCAGTCGCGCGCACATCTAGCGCACCGCGGAATATTCCTGGGAACGCCAATACATTATTTACTTGATTCGCATAATCCGAGCGCCCGGTTCCTACTACAGCTGCCCCAGCCTCTAATGCATCCTCTGGGAAGATTTCTGGAATTGGATTCGCCATTGCAAACACAATTGCTTGCTCATTCATCGTCTGTACAAGTTCTTTCGTTAATACGTTAGGAGCAGATACGCCAATAAAAATATCAGCTTGGTGAATCGCTTCTTTTAACGTTCCACGCACATGTTCACGATTTGTCTTTTTTGAAACTTCAATTTGTGCTTCGTTCATCCATGTTTCACCTTCACAAACAATACCTTCTAGGCTAACTAGCGTAATGTGCTTTGCACCAGCCTTTAATAATAATTTTCCAATTGCAATTCCTGCCGAACCCGCACCGTTAATAACGATTTTCACATTATCCATTTGTTTGCTAACAACTTTTAATGCATTAATAACAGCTGCTAAAACGACAATAGCTGTTCCATGTTGATCATCATGGAATACAGGAATATTCGTTTCTTCTTTTAATCGTTTTTCAATTTCAAAACAACGCGGTGCTGCAATATCTTCTAAATTAATCCCTGCAAATGTAGGCTCTAAATTTTTTACAAGGGTAACGATTTCATCTACATCCGTTGTGCCTAAACATAATGGGAAAGCATCTACATTCGCAAACTTCTTAAACAAAATACTTTTTCCTTCCATAACAGGCATAGCTGCTTTCGGTCCAATGTTTCCTAAACCGAGTACCGCTGTTCCATCTGAGACAACTGCCACCATATTACCACGTGCTGTATAGTCATACACCGTTTCTTCATCTGCCGCAATTGCTTTACAAGACTCCGCTACACCTGGTGTATACGTCAGGCTTAAATCATCCGCTGAATTTACTTCTACTTTACTTGTAATTTCAATTTTCCCTACTAATTCTTTATGCAATAACAATGATCTTTCATTAATTTGATTCTCTAACATACTTATAATCTCCCCTTAATTTGACAAGCTAGCTATATGAATATAGCTAGCTTGTTTGATCATGAAAACATTTTTAATAATATTGTCGCCGTTACAACCATTGCCGCTCCGCCTAAACGAGTCGAAATTTGCGCGAACGGCATTAATTCCATACGATTTGAAGCCGATAAAATAGCAACATCTCCAGTTCCGCCTAAACCGCTATGACATCCAGTTACAATCGCCGATTCAACTGGATACATCTTCATCACTTTCCCTACAAGAAAACCTGCTGCTACCATTGTAAGAACAACCGATGCGCACACAACAACATACCCTACTGAAAGAACCGCTGCTACGTCTTTTAACGGGATATATAGCAATCCTAATCCAACCATTAACGGCCAAGTTAAATTCTTCGAAATAAATTTATATAAATGGAATGCTCCTTGCTCCATTTTTGCTGGCATTAATTTAAAGTATTTCACAAGCGCTGCTGAGAAAATCATAATGATTGCCCCAGGAATACCGATGAACTTAGAAGCAAATCCTCCGAAGATGAAGAACGTACACGCAATTAATAAACCTGCTCCCATTAATGAGAAGTCAATTGGCTTCTCTGTATTTTGTTCTTTTAATAATTCTGCTTGATTGTCTGTTTTCACTAATACACCGTTACCACTAAGCTCCGGTTTCTTCTCACCTAAACGCTTCATATACCCTGCACTTACAATTGCGAACATATTTCCAATAATAGCTGCTGGAATAAGCTGTGATACAAACGTTGCTGATGATTCATTTAAAATATCACTATAAGCTAGCGACAATGGTAAAATCCCTTCCCCGATACCACCACTCACAATTGGTACGATGATAAAGAAGAATGTGTGCTTCATTTCAAATCCAAATAATGAACCGACCAATAACCCTACTGCTATAGAGGCTAACGTCCCTACTACTAAAGGAATAAACATGCGAACGAAACCTTGTACTAACACTTTACGGTTCATTCCTAAAATACTTCCGACTACTAAACAAGAAATATATAAATATAAAAAGTTCGATTTTTTCATTAACATAGTCGCAGCTTCCATTGAAGCTGGATTCATCCAGTTAAAAAATACAAGTAATGATGGAATAAATAACGAAAGTATTGCTGGACCGCCGATATTTTTTAAAATTGGAATTCTCATCCCAATATCGCCTAAGAAAATCCCCATGATCATAATAACTGCAAATCCACCAATCATATCTGCTGGCAATTTATTATATACAGATGCCCCATAAATAATAGCAGCCAATACTACATATAACGGTAAAGGTATAACACCGATTTTTACATTCATAATTTTAGAAGCGAAAGATTCTCTTTGTACTTCATTTCCTCCAGAAAATGATACCGCTTCCACATTCTTTTGAATTCCCATATGGCACCCCCTCGTTTTCTTAATAACAATATTAAAACGCTTTCAATAGTAAAAATAGTTTTTGTAAGTTTTGTAATTGATTTTGTAATTAAAAAAAGTATAAGCGACTTATATTAAGTCGCTTATACGTAAAACTCTATTTTCTTTTGATCAATACATCTTAATTTACTTACAGGTCTTCCTACATGTTGATACACCATTTCGTTTTCTAACACTCCAATTTCAGTTAAAAACATTACATACTTTCGAATAGAAACCCTTGAAACACCAACTAATTGCGCCATTTCCTCTGTTGTAAATGCTCGTCCGTTCAGCGACTCGATCTTCTGCCAAATTAATTGCAACGTTTGCTTCGTTAACCCTTTCGGAAGCTCTTTCGTGACAGTAGGCTCTCTTTTTTCTTTTTGCAAAATTAACGAGTCTAATTCCGATTGACTAATTTTTTGTTGTTCTTTCATGAAAGTAAGTTTTTCTCGATATATAGTTAACGCCTTTTTAAATCGTTCAAATGTAAATGGTTTAATTAAATAATCTACTACGCCATATTGTAATGCTTTTTTAATACTCCCCATATCATGTACAGCTGAAATCATCATAATATCGATTTCTTTTTCTTGATTCCGAATATACATTAAGAGCTCAAATCCAGTCTCTTCAGGCATAAAGATATCAAGTAATACTAAATCTACTCGTGATTCCTCTAATACTTCTAGCGCCGATTTTACGGAGTTAACTGCTTGAACAAGTTCAAATCCTCCTACTTGCTCTAAATAATGCGTATTTAACATTGCTACCATCGGGTCATCTTCTACAATTAAAACTTTAATCATATTTGCCTCTCATCCCTACCTTTAGGTATTTCAATTGTTATCGTTGTTCCCTTTCCCACTAATGAATGCATATGAATTTCCCCATTTATTCGCTGTATACTTTCTTTTACAAGATACAAACCATAACCACGGTTATCTCCTTTTGTGGAATAACCTTTCGTAAATAATGCCCCTATTTCTTCTTCTTGTACACCTTTTCCCGTATCTTGTACTGTAATGGTTAGTGTCTCCCCATATTGTATCTCAACTTCAACTTGCTTCTTTTCACAATTCGTCACTGCCTCTAATGCATTATCAATTAAATTTCCGACAATCGTAATAAGCTCATGAGTAATACTTTCATCATCTATTTCCGGCATATAAGAATCTTCACTTATAATTAATTTTATATTTTTCTCTCTAGCATAGCTAAGTTTTCCGAGTAAAAAACCAGCAAATACTGGACTTTTTATTTTTTTCATAATCCCACCAATTTCATATTGATGCTCTGACACCATACCACTTATATACTTCTGTAATTCTTCATACTGCTTCATGTGTGTAAGCCCTAATACGACATGCATTTTATTCATAAATTCATGAGATTGTGCCCGTAACGCTTCCGCATATAGTCTAATACCAGTTAATTCTTCTGCTAATTTTCTAATCTCTGTTTTATCACGAAATGTTGCAATTGCGCCAACTATTTCTCCTTTTACATATAAAGGAACACGATTCGTCACAATCGTAATTCCATAAATATTTTGTTCTTCGTTTAATTGCACCTCTCCCGTTTGTAATACTTCTTTTATACGCGAATTAGGCATGTACAACTCAACATCTTTACCGATAAAATCTTCTTCAAGTCCACTTTTCTTAAACAATCGTTTTGCCTCATTATTTATTAAAGTTACATTGGCCTCTTTATCTACAGCAATAATACCTTCCTTTACAGATTGGAGCATCGTATTTCTTTCTTCAAGAATTTTCGCTATCCTGTGAGGTTCAAGACCGAATAAACTTTTCTTTATATGTCTAGCTAGCAATATTGCTCCTATAATTCCGACTAGTACCCCAACTCCAACACCAATATAAATGATATGTCTACTTTCCTTAACTCTCTCTTTTACATTATCTGCTGAAATACCAACGGCCACCGCTCCAAGTTGTTCACCTGTTTCAGAAAATACAGGTACAAACACTCGCATTGAAATACCTAAAGTTCCTTCTGCCAGCGATACATGTTCCTTTCCTTTCAATGCAGGCCCTTCATCACCCCCAATAAAATGATGACCTATTTTTTGAGGATTTGGATGTGATTTTCTTATTCCATTCATGTCCATAACTACAATAAATTGAACACCTGTGTTTTTTAATATTCTATTTGTATACGTTTGGATTGCAGAAGGATCTGCTTTCCCAATTAAACCATCGATTACAATCGACTCATTCGCCACAATGTGTGCAATTGTTTTTGCTTTCTCTGCTTGGCTATCCTCCGTCGTCCGTTCTACATTATGACTAATTAATATATCTGTCACAAGTAAAGAAAAAATTACAACTGTACAAACTAACAATGTAATCGTTTTCCATAAATTCCATAGTCTTTTTCTTTTTTTCATCCCGTTAATGACTCCCCTAATTGCTGAATAGAAAAATAAGTAAGGTGATATTATTTTCACCTTACTTATCTGCTATTATTATACTTTAAATTTACTAGTCATCGCTTGTAGTTCTTCGGCCATCTCAGCTAAGTTTTGCGAAGCCGAACTAATTTCTTCCATTGAATTCACTTGTTCTTCTGTTGAAGCAGCAACACTTTGCATACTAGCTGTATTTTCTTCTGCAGCTGCTGCAATTTCATCAATAGCATTTGTCACTTCATTTGCATCTCCAGCAATTCTCTTCGTTGTTTCTACCATTTGATTCACTTGAGAAACAATATGTGTAGTAGAACTTAAAATTTCCGTAAAACTTACTTTCGTTTTTGTTACAACCTCAAGACCCTGTTGAACCTCCCCATTCACATTATCCATCGCCTTAACAGTATGTTCAATATCAGCCTTAATTTCTGCAATTAAATTTGCAATCTCTCCAGATGATTCTCCTGATTGCTCCGCTAATTTTCTAACCTCATCTGCTACAATAGCAAACCCTCGGCCCTGTTCACCTGCTCTTGCTGCTTCAATAGCCGCATTTAAAGCTAATAAGTTCGTTTGAGTAGCGATGTTTTGAATTGCTTCAGAAATAGCTCCTACCTGCTTTGATTTCTCATCAAGAAGTTTAATAATAGCATCCGACTCGGATACCGACCTAGAAATAGACTGCATTTGTATTGCAGTTTGTTCAACCAATTCTTCCCCTTCTTCAGCTCTTTCTTTCGCATGTAATGAGGAGATAGAAATTGATTCCGCGCTTCCAGTTACATCTTGAATTGCTATATTTACTTGTTGTAATGTAGCCGCACCTTCTTCAACACCTTGACTTTGTGATTCAGCCCCACCTGATACTTGTTCCATTGCAATTGTAATTTGATCTGTCGCATCATTTGCTTGCTGTACGCTCGCTGTTAACTCTTCAGCCGATGCCGCCACATGTTCTGCTGAAAAACTAATTTGAGTAATCACATCTTGTAAAGAGGCAGACATTTCATTAAAGGAATTCCCTAATTTCCCTATGTCATCCTTGGAATAGATTGTAATTTTCTCTGTTAAATCTCCCTTACTAATTTTATGTGCCGAGTCAGCTATTTTTCTTAATGGTCTTGTAATAGACTTTGTAATGAAATAAATTAATACACTACCAAATACAATAGCGATAGCAATAACAATAAAAGTCTTATAAAATACTGGATTCGCAGCTTGGGTAATTTCTTCATCAAACATAACTCCAACTACTTTCCAGCCCGTTTTCTCATTTGTTGCAAAGATTAAATTCTTTTTATCATCTTGTTCTGTATAAGAGACATTTCCTTGTTTTTCTTCATAAATCGGTTTAATCCAAGGGTCAGTAACTTTTGCACCTGGTTTTCTAGATGGATGACTAACAATTTGCTTATTTTGATCTAAAATAACTGCATAACCTTTTTCACCAATGTTAATCATTTTGGAAATTTTCAAGATGTTATCTAAATTTAAGTTAATTCCTATAACACCTTTACCATCTTTTACTTCTTTTGCAATTGTCACTACCATATTTTTTGTAGATGCTGATTGATATGGTGCAGTAACAATTACTTTCCCTTTATTTTCATGTGCTTCTTTATACCAAGATCTATCTGTTGGATTATACCCATCATCCATTTTGATAAATGGTTCTCTTATAAACTTTCCTGTCTGCGTTCCAATATAAATACCTTCTACTTCTGGATGAAGTTTTATATATTGCGCTAACTTCGTTCTTACTATTTCTTCTTGTCCGTTTGGATATGTATCCTCTGTTAAGATGTCTGCAAAGTATGCTGCATCAACAAATTTCTCTTCTATATTTTGAGAAATAACAGTATTTAAAATCGAAATATTTTCCTTTGCTTTACCTGTGATTTGTTGTTCAAAATTTGTTTTGGCAGTTTGATATGAAACACCACCGATAATAAGTCCTGGTATAGTTAAAATAAGAAAAAATGAAATGATTAATTTTTTCTTGATGCTCATACATTTAACCCAGTTAAATATTTTTTGCATAATAAGCCTCCTTTATGGAATGTGGATACTTGTGTAATTTTATACAAGTAACATATATAAAACAATATATAATGATAACATGTAATATTTTCGTCAATTATGCATTTTTACATATTCACTACTTCTAAAGATGTAATCATAAAAAATAAGAGAACTTCAGCTTATATAATAAGATGAAATTCTCTTATTTCGTAACAAAAAACACCCACAAAACCCTCTCTTACAATTCCTTACATCTCTTTCCTTACTAATTCATTTAGAGCTTTTCACATAGCTAATCGCCTGACTCCCCATTTGCACCCATGCCTGTTCAAAACTTTCTCTCGGTACTTTTACATCTAAACTGTCACTTAGAGGATCTCGAATATATACAAATTCCTTATCATATCCAATAAGCACTACACAATGTTCATTATACGTAATAGAAACATCTCCACTATTTGTTTCCCACGTAGTAAATTCATTCTCATCTAATAGTGTAAATGTTGCATTCGTAATCATAACTACCGGTTTCCCCGATTTTACACTCTTATAAACTTCTTCTATACTCTTCCCTGTTAAGTCTATAGCTTTATTAGGTAAATATTTTTTCACTAATTGAAAAAGTGGTCCATGATATACACCATATCCAGATTCAGAAAAGGTATAAATATTCCCTACAAATCCTTCATTCGGATCTCCTCTTACACCATTGTCTAAAAAATTCACCTTTTTGATTTCACTTGCCAATTCCATCTTATCTACTGAAACACCTGCATATTGTAACAGCATCGCTAAGCTCGTTACTTCGCATCCTCTATCCAGCTCTGGTAATTGCTGAATTAAGGGTACATTTGATAAGATGACCTTTTCATCATTATTACTAATTCCGCTTTGTATATTGAAGAATGTTAACTTCTCCACATACTTTGTAATTCCATTTGTATATACATTCCATACTGCTATACCGAGTACAGCCATACATATATACCACTTCCATTTCCGTATCACTCTCACGCCCTTTTTAGTTCGTTAAATAAGAATAAAACGCGTCAGCATCCGTGCGAATTACCGGTACAAAATTTAGTTCTTTTCCTTTTTCAGGCTGTTCTTTTTTTATTTTTTCTGCTAGTTCTTGAGCGTTCCTATTCGTTTTATCCATATTAAGCTCATCTGCCATTTGTAACACCTTTTGTTCATTAATTTCACTTAATACTTGATATATATCTTTACCATATAAATCAATATGATATTTTTTTGCCTCTTCTTGCACTTTTTGTTCATACACTTCTTGTGCTAACTCTTCTATCCCTTTTCCTTTTTGTGAAATCCCTAACTTCCCTGCTTCCTCTCTTACTTTCCTTCCATAGATTTCTTCCGCAATTTCCTCTATTTCTTTTCCATTTGTTGAAATGCCTAGTTTATCCGCTTCATCATTAATTTTAATCGTATTAATTTGATTAATTAAATTTACAATCGTTGTATTCTCTATAGATATGCCTAGCTTTAGCGCTTCTTGCTTCACTTTTGTTTCATAGATTTCTTCTGAAAGAGTTCCAACATCTTTTCCTTCAATTGAAATTCCTAGCTGCTTCGCTTCTCTTCCTACTTCCGTCTCATGGATTTCTTTTTCTAGCGTAATTTGTTCTTTCCCTGCCGTTTCAATCCCTAAATTCTCCGCCTTTTCTTCTGTATGCACAGCATGTATCTTTCCATTGTTTAATTGTTCTTTGCTGCGCTGCTTGTAATCTGTCTTTCCTTTTGATGTTTCAGAAGGAGAGGCACCCCCTAATATACTTAAACTCATTACTCCAATAGTGAATACCATCATCATTTTCTTTTTCAAAATTAATTCCTCCCTCTTACAACTTCTTTTCCATCATGCCCATAAATTTTTTAATACTATACATAATCGAAATAACATTCTGATTGATATAATCTGCTCAAATACCTTTTTATAATCGTTTCTTTATAGGGCGAACTTTTCTGTATATAATACATGTTAAAAATAGTTTCTTAACTTTCCCTTAAAAAAAGACGACCTTGTAAAAACAAGATCGTCTTCTCACTTATATTCTTTGGTTTTTAGGAAGAATCACTTCAAAGCAAGTACCCTCTCCCAATTGGCTCTCTACCGATATTTTCCCATAATGCTTTTCTACAATCCAGTTCGCGATTGAAAGGCCTAATCCCGCTCCTTCTGACGCACTTCTCGCTTTATCTCCTTGATAAAAACGATTAAATAGTTTTGGGATGTCCTCATCTTTTACTCCTATCCCATCATCTTTCACTCGTATACGAATCGAACTGTTCGTTTGCGTACAATCAATTTGAATATGCCCACCTTCATTCGTATACTTCATCGCATTATCTAACAATATGACCATCATTTGATGAATCCGCTCTCTATCCCCCATAAAAGATACGCCACGTTCTACTTTTAGTATCATTTCTTTTTCTTGATAAGAAGCAATCTCCTTATATGGAGCTACTATTTCTTCTAACAATTTATCGAGTTCAAATGTTTTCTTATCCATCTCAATTTGATTAGAATCAGAGCGTGCTAGCAATAATAAATTACTAACGAGTTTTGATAACCGCCTACATTCTTTTGAAATTGTAGAAATATCCATCGCTTTTTCTTCTATCGTAGCGGATGGTGACTGGAATAAAACATCCGTTTTTGATTGAATAACTGCAAGCGGTGTCCTTAGTTCATGTGATGCATCAGAAACGAATTGCTGCTGTTTTTCCCATGAATTTTGAATGGGTACAAGTGCCCTGCCAGCTAAGAAAAAGCCAATTCCTATTGCACATAAACTTCCTACGCTACAACCTATCACAAGAATTAAAAATAAAGTATGTAACATTTCTTTTTCAGCTGTTATATCCCTTGCAATTTGAACTATTTTTGCATCTTTCTGAAATGCAAATATTCTAAAATATTGTCCTTGTACTTCTATATCTTGCAAAGTTCCTAATTTCTTTGGAGAAAACTTTTCCAAATTATCTTCAAAGATAAAACGACGTTTGCCGTTTTCAATATCTATCTCCACCGTGTTTCCCAGCCAAGTTAACTCCATTATCCTTGGATCCCCAATTGGAGGATATCCCCTAATTTTTTTAGGTAGTTTTTTATCATCTGCATTCTTTCTATGTTGAACGGCTTTTTCTATTGATTCATTTACTCCACTATAAATACGCTTATATGTGTAAGAATAAATGATACTACCTAATACGCCTATCAAAATGATAAATACTAATGAATTCAATATAGTCAATCGAATACGCGTCTTCTGAAACATACTTCCCTTTTTCATTGTTCTTTTAATATATATCCAATACCTCGAACGGTTTGAATATCTTTCTGATAACCGAATGGCTCTAATTTTTTACGTAAATGATGTACATACACTTCTACAATTGCCACTGTCGTATCTGAATCAAATCCCCAAACACGATCAAAAATTTGTTCACGCATTAAAATCTTTCCGCTATTTTGAACGAGGTACTCTAGAAGCTCATATTGTTTTAATGTTAACTTCATACTTTGTCCATCTACTTGAACATCTTTATCTTTTCCAAACAGTTCAATCCCTTTATAGCGAATAGTCTGCTTTGTTGTTAAACTACCGCTTCGTCGCAATAAAGCACGAATTCTCGCTTTTAACTCTGGAGCCTGAAATGGCTTAACGATATAGTCATCTCCACCAAAATCCAACCCTTTTACGCGATCTTCTAAAGAATCTCTCGCTGTTAAAAACAGGACTGGTGTTTCAATCTTTTCATCTCGTATTTTTTGAATCACTTCAAAACCGTCCATTTCTGGCATCATCACATCAAGCAAAATAGCGTCATATATATTTTGTAATGCTAGAAATAATCCATCTTCTCCATTCAATGCTGTATCTACTTCAAATTCGTCGCGTAATATTTGGACAATAGACTCTAATAAGGAAGCATTATCTTCTACTACGAGTAAGCGCATATTCTCACCTTCCACCATATCATTCAATTCTATTTATAATCACATTCCTGCTTTTCCTAACAAAAGAATATAATCATATTTTGTAACTTCATTTTTAATTCGTTCTTTCTACACTTTTTCTTGATATAGAATTTTAAAGATTAATTATAAAAACTCTTCCTTAAATTTTGCTTAATAAAAAGTTGAAAGAAATAAGATTCTCCTTATCTCTTTCAACTTTTTATTACGTACACCTTTTTACTCGTCAATTCTAAACAATTTAGCTGGCCGCCATATACAGCACCGCCATCAATTCCAATAATTCGATTACTACCAAAATACACGCCGCAATTCTCACTACCGTGAAGCGTTTTTGTTTCCGTATGACCAAATATAACAACCTTTTCACCGCTATATCCATTATGAAACTCATTACGGATCCACATTAACGTATATGGTTCACATTCAGAAACTCGTTTCAATGGCTCAACACCAGCATGTACAAATATATACTTTTCTGTTTCAATGTAATGATCTAATTCTTGAATAAACTTTACATGTTCTTCTAAAACATGCGATTGTAAAATCGGTTTTTGGAAGTCTTCCTCATTAACTACAATATCTTCTTCTACAAATCCATAGCTGTATAAAGTCTTATCTCCACCGTTTCTTTTTACCCAATGGTTCCATGAACGTTCTTCATTTGTAGTTAACGCCTTAATCATCATATCTTCATGATTGCCCTTTAAAACGAAGGCCCCCTCTTCTTTCAATTCTTTTACCCTTTCAATTACAGCACGCGCATTTGGACCACGATCTACATAATCTCCTAGTAAAATTAGTTGATCCTGTTTTGCATCGTATTGAGCTTCTTCCAATAACTGTTCGAACTTTTCTATCTCTCCATGAATATCACTAATAACAAGAATTCTTTTCATATTATCCCCTTCTTTCTAAGCCACTCTCTTTCTAATTATAGTTCAAAACGGCAGAAATTTCTGAACCCAAATCCGAAATCACATTTATTACAAATAAAACGATTATCCTTACAACAATGTAAGTCTCTTGTCATCCAATTCGATAGTTGCGATTGCTATATTTCCTTATACTAAAAGTAAGAAATGAAACAAAAAACAAGGAGAGATGAGATATGAAAAAAGTGATGGAAGTTATGGTAGCAGTGGCAGAGGTTTTCGTAAATGGCAAACAAGTTGCAATGGATTTAAACAAATAATGAAAAGGACAAGATTCATTCTAGACCCTTTACTCATATAAAAGAGATAAGACTTCTTCATTTTTTTGATCCCTTATCTCCTAAAAAAAGCCGTATCCTTTTTCGGATACGGCTTTCTCTTATTTTTGACTCGTACGAGCTGAAATACTAATTGCTCTATCTGTAGCTTTTGCAGCTTCATCTAACGCTTCTTTACTATTCTTTCCGTCATACATTGCTTCTAATGCTTTTACAACTGCATCTCGTGATTCTGGGAATACACTAATTAAAGCACCTTGTGTTGCTGGAGATTGTTTCGTCGCTTGCAATTGATCTACTGTTACTTTCAACTGTGGATATTTTTCATATTGCTCCTTCACTAACGGTTCATTATATGCGTCCGGATTAATAGAGAAATAACCTGTTGCAGTATGCCATTTTGCTTGTACATCTGGCTTCGTTAAATATTTCATAAAGTCCCAAGCACCTTGTTGTGTTTCTTCTGAAACCATATTCGTCATCCATAATGATGCACCACCAATAACAACACCATTTTGTTTTGAATCTTCTGGGTATGGAATATATGAAACGCCTACATTAAACTTAGATGCATCAATTAAATCACGAACACCTGCTGAAGAATCTAAATACATAGCAACTTGTCCAGACTGGAACGCGGCACGAATATCATCCCAACTTGCTCCATACTTTCCTAGTGCACCAGCTTTATTTAACTCATCTAGCATCCCAAATACTTTCTGTCCTTCTTTACCGTTAAATACAGCTTTCTTTGCAGCATCTTTACGACCATTTTCATTATCTACATATAAAGCGCCTTGTGTCGCTAACAATTCTTCAAAGAACCAACCATAATTCAGCATTGAAAATCCATATTGTTTTACATTTCCGCCTTCTTTAATCGTTAACTTTTTCGCTGCTTCTTGTAATTCCGCATATGTTTTTGGAGCTTTCTCTGGATCTAAGCCCGCCTTTGCGAAAGCATCTTTATTATAAATTAATACTGGTGTAGATGAATTAAATGGCATAGAATACATTTTTCCATCAACTGAATAATAATTTGTAATTGCTTTTTCCAACTTTGAAGTATCGTACTTATCTTTTTTTATCCAACTATCAATTGGCGTAATTTTTTTACTATCAATCATATATTTTGTTGTAATTTCACTCGACTGAACAAGAGCTGGCGCTTCTTTCGTAGCAGACATCGTTCTAAACTTCGTTAAAGACTCTTCATATGTTCCTTGGAACTCTGGCTTTATCTCGTATTTATTTTGTGACTTATTATAGTCCGCAACAAGCCCATCTAGCACGCCTTGTGTTTTTCCACCCATCGCATGCCAAAAACGAATTACAGTTTTATCACCATTTTTTTCAACTGGTGCTACTTTTGCCTGCGCTTCCGGTTTTCCTTCTGTTTTACTATTTGAACAAGCTGCACTAGATAATGCCATTGTTGCTATCATTAATAGAGCAGCACCTTTTTTAACTAGACTCATTTTAATCTCACCTTCTCTTAGTTATTTAATTGCACCTTTTGTTAATCCTTGTTGTAATTGCTTTTGCCCTAAAAATAGTAGAATCAATGTCGGAATTACGATAACCGTAACACCGGCCATTACGCTTCCCCAATCAGTTGCAACTTCTTGAGACTGAAGCTGCTTCACACCAATTTGGACTGTTCTTACCTTTTCATCAGTGGTCACTAAAAGTGGCCATAAGTACATATTCCATGTTGTTAAAAAACTATATACTCCAAGCGTAATAAAACTCGTTTTACAATACGGAATTACAACGCTAAATAAAAACTTTACATTTCCAATCCCTTCAATAAAAGCAGCTTCTTTCAGTTCATTCGGAAGCGTCATAAAGTGTTGACGTAGTAAGAAAATACCGAAAGCTGTTGCAAAAAATGGCACTGTCATTCCAGCGAAGCTATTGATCCAACCAAAGTTTTGAATCGTTAAAAAGTTAGGTACCATCGTCGCTTCCCACGGAATAAGCATCGTTGAAATAAACAGGAAGAAAATAAGATTTCTTCCTTTAAACTGAAGAAAGACGAAAGCATAGGCTGCTAAGCTTGATACGATAAGTTGTCCAACCATAACAACTGTCGATACAATTAAACTGTTATATAAGTATGTAAAAAGCGGTACTTTTTGAAAAATATTAATAAAATTATCAAAAGTAAATTGGGTCGGAAATAACCTTCTCATTTGAATATCGTCTGGTGTCATAAAGCTTATTAAAAATGCATAGAGTACAGGAAAAAACACCATTACTGCACTAATAATGAGCAGCATGTATAATAAGAAATTTTGTTTCCACTGTTTAACGATCATTTATAATGCACCTTTCTCTCAGCAAACTTGAATTGAAGTAATGTAGCAATGAAAATGAAAATAAATAATACCATCGCTTGTGTACTTGCTGTTCCAAATTGATGATTCACAAATGCCTCTTTATAAATCGAATATACAATTAAATTCGTTGCATCATTTGGTCCACCATGTGTTAAAATATCAATTTGTCCGAAGCTTTGGAACGCACTAATTAACGTTACTGTCACGATAAAGAATAAAGTTGGTGATAGCATCGGTAATGTAACACGACGAAGCTTATATAAATAGCTAGCACCATCTATAGATGCACTTTCATATAAAGACGTATCAATGTTTTGTAAACCACCTAATATAACTAAAAATGCAAATCCTGTATTCACCCAAACCGTTGTAACTGATACAGAGAACAATGCCCAATCCGGACTCGTTAACCATGCGATTGCAGGTAGATTCATAGAGGCTAATATATTATTAAATAATCCGACACTTGGATGAAATAAAAATAGCCAAATCACCGCACTAGCAGCTACTGATATTCCCATAGTGGAAGAAAATAACACCCGGAATACCCCAATACCTCTTACTTTTCCATTTGCAATCAATGCAAGAAATAAAGCGAGTATAATACTCGTAGGCACTGTATATACAACAAATAATAAAGTTGACTTTATGCTTTTGTAGAAAGCAGGATCAGAAAATAAGTATTGATAATTTTCTAAGCCAACGAAAAGATTAGCTTCTCCGTGTATATCTGTTAAATAAAAGCTATAGTAAATCGTCCTAAATAATGGATAAAAAAGAAAAATCGAGAATAATAAAATAGATGGCGCTAAAAATAATAATCCTATTCTTAAATCTTTCGTTCTACTCCATAAATTCTTCTTTTTTGCCACCTTTGCTTGGGCTGGTAACTTGCCTACTTCAATCATTATTTCGCCACCACTTTCAACTCTTCTTCAGCTACCACTTTTAATCGTTCATTCGTATTCTGATGAAAGAAGCATAACTTATCTTGTGAGAATAATAATTTTACTTTGTCACCTTTGTTCAAGAGTAGCTGTCCAATGACTTTTGCACTCCAAGTTGTTCCATTTATTGCGAAGTTTAATATAGATTCGTTGCCTAATACTTCTACAGATTGTAGCGTAACTTCTTGTCCTTCCTCACACAGGGCAATATGCTCAGGACGCATGCCTATGCGAATTATTCCTTCTGGTAATTGCTTTAACTGTCCAATAGATAACGGAATTTGCAATTGCCCTATATGTAATACACCTTTTTCTTTGTCTACTTCTCCATCATTTATATTCATCGAAGGAGACCCTATAAAACTTGCAACAAATTCATTTGCTGGTTCGTTATAGATGTCAAGCGGTGTTCCAACTTGCTGTATACTTCCTTTATTTAAAACCATGATGCGATCTCCCATAGTCATCGCCTCTATTTGATCATGAGTAACGTAAATCATTGTAATTCCTAAACGCTGCTGAATTTCTCTAATTTCAATTCTCATTTGCGCACGTAATTTCGCGTCTAAATTCGAAAGTGGTTCATCCATTAAACAAATCGGTGCTTGGCTCACGATTGCTCTAGCAAGCGCAACACGCTGTCTTTGTCCACCTGATAATTGACCTGGTTTCATTTTCACATACTCTTTCAGCCCTACCATTTCAATAGCTTCCATTAATCTCTTTTGCCGCTCTTCTTTTTGTACTTTCCTTACCTTAAGTCCAAATAAAATATTTTCTTCTACAGATAAGTGTGGGTATAGTGCGTAATTTTGAAATACCATTGATAGATTACGATCTTTCGGCTCTAAATCATTTGCAACACATTCATTAATAATTAAATCCCCCGAAGAAATTTCTTCTAGGCCAGCGATCATTCGTAATAATGTGCTTTTCCCACATCCTGAAGGCCCAACTAAAACAAAAAACTCGCCCTTCTTAATGTGAACCGATACACCCTTAACCGCTGTCTCTTCTGCATTTTTATATACCTTTGAAACATTTTTCAATTCAATCACAAAGTTGCACTCCTTTTTTCTTCTTGTATCCATACTTCATAGTGACTCGTCGAAATCGCACTCGCTCCTGCACGAATGGCAACTTCTGCATCTTCTCGCGTTTGAATCAATCCGCCTGCAATGATAGGAAATTCTATTTCCTCTGCTAACTGCTTAATAATGGAAGGCATAATACCAGGCATAATCTCTACTGCATTCGGTTTAGTCGTTTTACAATTTTCAATTGATTTTGTAAGAGATAAAGTATCGACAATAAAAATACGTTGGATCGTTTTTAATCCAATTTTATTGGCATTTCGAATTGTCGATCCTTTTGTTGAAATAATGCCTTGTGCTCCGATAACGTCTTGAATATACAAAAGTGCTTCCTCTGTATTCGTATTTAAACCTTGTATAAAATCACAATGAAGAAAGACATCATGTCCATGTTTCTGTAATTCATATACACGCTCTGGTAATTCCAGCATTGAACCCGTCATAAGAAAAACTGTTTTCGGTAATTTTTTGTATGTGTTGTATCCTTTCCAATCCTTTATCATCGCAATATAAGGTTCTTTAAACATTCATTCCACCTAACTTTTCTGTTTTTATCCAAACTAAAAACACCTACTTACATAGAGCACCTTTCTCCTTATTTGAACTCTAGGGAATAGAGCACACCTAAGAAAGTGGCACGTTATATGTAAGCGGGTGTTCTCAAATGTTCTCTACCCTAGTTATTTTGTTACCTTTACTATATTACGCATTTATTAAGTCAGTTTTGATAAATTGTTAATTAGGTGTTAATCGAATGTTAATATTCACCATATTTTTAACAATAATCTAAATATATGGATGAATCCCAACCGCAAACAACTATTTTTAAAATTTAAGTGATATGCAAATTCATTCCATAGTTAATTAGTTTTAGTTTTTTTGCAACTGCTCGTGAAGCAAAGTTATCCCAAGAAGTACTATAAAGTGGAATGCGGTTTTCTTCTTGTATTGATATCGCCCAGGCTGTAACAACATCAGTACCATATCCATTCCCTTGAAACTCCGCTAAAGTTTCCACACTCGCCTCAGCAGCTACAGGTGTACTCCTAGCACTGCAACATATAGAAACTACCTTTTCATTTTTTACAATTGCAAAGTAAGGTTGCCTCCACTCCATCTGTTCTATTAGATTAGGAAAATTTTCTCGCAAAAGCTCTTTATTCTTCTCTGTTATCTGTATTGTTCTAGTTGGCTTATGTAAATTATTAGAGAATATGAAAGCAGGGCCCATCCAAATATTTTTTACTGTTCTTTCTTCATTTAATACATGGATAATCTTTGCTATCTCTATATGATTTGAAGGTTCTCGAATTAATTTCTCAATCTTACCTACCGTTTCATCATCCAGATCACAATGATATCTCGTTATACTCCCTTCACGAGTTCTGCCAAGAAAAAAGCGTGGTGCTTTCGTATTTCCTTGTTCATTTACATATTTGATTTTTCCTACTTGATTATGAACAAATAAAACCTCTACTTGAATTACTATTAAATCAAGTTCTGAGAGCCTCACTTATATCCTCCTTAGTTACTTCATATACTATTTACAATCTATTTTTCATGCTCAAAATAAAAATCCCATTTACATACACATTACTGAATCCATCATGCTAACTGATTTCTTCATTCTGTCTATCTAAATGGGATTATTTTTCGTTTTTTATTCTACTGGTTGTTGTGGCTGTACTACTTCATTCGCTCCAGCTGTCCTCAACATATTTGCAATATCTTTAAAACCTCTTTTTTCAGCATATTGCAGTGGCGTAATATTCTCCTTATTGGCCATATTTACATCTGCACCGTGGTCAATAAGCATTTGAATTACTTTCTTATGGTTTTCACTACCATTTCCTAATACGATTGCTTCTACTAAAGCTGTTCCACCACGAGCATTTTTATAATTCACATCAATATCTGTATGCTCTAACAATTCTTTTACGACCTCTACATGGCCACGCTCAGATGCAGAAATAAGTGCTGTTCCACCTGACTTAGTCGTTTCTTTCGTATTAACTCCTGCATTAATTAATACTTTTACAATATCCGTATAGCCTTCTCTACTTGCATAAAGAAGTGGATTACTTTGTTTCTCATCTTTAATTTCAATATTAGCACCTGCACCAATTAATGCTTTCACTGTCTCTACATGATTTTGGTACGTTGCTGCAAGGACAGGTGTTTCTCCGTTGTCACCTTCTACATTTATATTCGCTCCATCTTGGATCAACTTCATAGCTGTTTCTGTGTCTCCAAGAGTTGCAGAAAGTAGCAACTGTTTGTCCATTAAATTTATACTTTTTTCTTCTTTAGATTCTTCCTGTTCTTTATGCTTCTCTTTTTTCTTTTCGTTTTTCACATGAACCGGTTTCGATTCTGGCTCTTCTTGCTTATCACAAGCCACTACGGTCATTAAAAGTCCTAATAACATACATAATAAAATTTTTTGTTTTCTCACAACTACAGCTCCTATGAAAGATAATGTTTTCTTAACCATTCCTCCATCACATACAATAACTCTTCTTGAGTACATTTATCCATAAGCCCTTTATATTCCTTCTTTAATTGGAGTATCTTAAACTTATACTATGTTTCTCAACCTATTGGAATGATACGCCTGATGGCCTCATCATTAACATTATGAAGCAATTAGTTTAGCACGTTTTCACCGCATTTGTATACATTTCTAAAAAGTACATAAAGTGAAACTTTAATCAGTGGGAGGGTTCACCCCACTGATTATTAGTTGAACCAATCGGGTATTTACGGGCTGTTGATCTCCCACCTAACTTCTTTGCTCCTGCCTAATTTTGAGGTGGGAGTTTTACTGCCTGTTAATACCGGGTAAATAATTGCTTTAGGTCACTACATTCCATTGTAACCGTTCTTCTAAAAATTTTACACCTTTTCTATATTTGCACCTGAATAATACTAGAAAAAGACAACTATATAGTTGTCTTTTTCTAGTATTAATGATGCCCACCGTGATTTCCCTTTTTCGGGTTCCCCATCATTTCTTTATTCATTTCCCATTTATGCTCTGCTAGCTCTTTATACGAAAGAACTTTCCCCTTATAGTTAGATACAAAGCTCTCTGCATCTTTTTTGTTTTTAAATGAAATGACATTATAAGCCATTGGTGTTGTAATTGTTTTATCATATACGTAAGTAGCGTCTTCTAACGAAACCCAATCTTTCGAATCATAATCTCGAACAAATTTTTCTTTCGTCTTTACACCTGGATTAATCTCCATCCATTTATACATACAACCGATATCATCAAACTTTAATGCTTTTCCATTTTCTAAAATGATTTCTGTTGCAAATTGATTATCCATTACCCCAATTTGGCAAATATCACACTTATCATGCTTCTCATCAATTGCCACAGCCTCTGCTTGTTTCTTACCACATCCTACAATTGTAAAGACAAAGAATAAGCATATAGCAAGCATCACATACTTTGTTCTCATTGTATTTCCTCCCTAACCTTATCTTCTACAAGGAGCATATCAAAAACTTGTGTGCGATTTGTGAAAAAACGATGTGTCTTTTGTAATATATGGAACAAAAAAGATGTGTAGTCCTCTCTACACACCTCTCATCATTCACAACCTGTAATTACTAAATCATCTTCTATTTTAATTAATAATGTATCTGTATGAATTTGCTGCCCAACAACTACATTTACTAATCTTATATTTCCACTGATGCCAACTGCAACTTTTTCAAGCTCACCGTTATTTTTTCGGATCATCATTAATTTTTCCCACTCATATACGTAAGAAGATTCATTAACAAAAATCTCTTCTACTTTTCCTTCATAAGAACTACAAATCTCTTCCATTCTTGTTTTCATATAAAATCTACTCCCTATTTCACACTTCAATATTTTCATCTTATTCTACCATTCTTATGGAGAGCAGCTTACTTTTTAAAAATTCAAATTAACTACCGTGAACAAAATGACCAAAATAAAAATTATGCTTCTAATGATGTTATTTTTCAAATTATTTACCATTCGAATGAATGCTTTTATGATAAACAAAAAAACCTTTTTCTGAATTTTTATTTTATTTTGAAAGCGCAATCATTTTTGAGGGGGAGATTACATGTTAGCACTACTTGGATTTGCGATGGTATTTGTCTTTATGTTTTTAATTATGACGAAACGTATGTCAGCACTAGTAGCATTAATATTAATTCCAATTACTTTCGCATTAATTGGAGGCTTTTATGCAGACATGGGGCCTATGATGTTAGAAGGAATTCAAAAACTAGCACCTACTGGTATTATGCTTATGTTTGCTATTTTATATTTTGGAATTATGATTGATAGCGGTTTATTCGATCCTGTCATTAGTAGGATTTTGAAATTTGTAAAAGGAGATCCTTTAAAAATTGTTGTTGGCACAGCAATTCTTACGATTATCGTTTCATTAGATGGGGATGGAACGACAACCTATATGATTACTGTTTCCGCAATGTACCCACTATATAAACGCCTTGGGATGAATCCACTTATATTAGCTGGGGTTGTTATGTTAGGTGCAGGGGTGACAAATCTTACACCGTGGGGTGGACCGACAGCTCGTGTTATGAGTGCACTTGGACTAGACGCTTCAGAGCTCTTTACACCACTTATACCAGGAATGATCGCTGGTGCACTTTGGGTAGTTTTCGTTGCTTACTATCTTGGCAAAAAAGAGAGAAAACGTTTAGGAATTATGGATGTACAATATTTAAAACAAATGCAAACAATGGATGAGCAAGCTGCAACATTAGAAGCTGCTGTTCATAAGCGCCCTAAACTTCTATGGATTAACTTTTTATTAACTGCTACCTTACTTGTCTGTCTCATACTAGAAGTTATGCCGTTACCTGTTTTATTTACAATCGCTTTCGCTATTGCTGTTATGATTAACTATCCGAACTTAGAGCAACAGAAAGAGCGTATTGCTTCTCATGCAGGAAACGTGTTAGCGGTTGTTTCTCTCGTATTTGCCGCTGGGATTTTCACTGGGATTTTATCAGGAACAAAAATGGTAGATGCAATGGCTAAAAGTGTAGTAACTCTTATACCAGACGCTCTTGGACCACAACTACCAATTATTACAGCTCTTCTTAGCATGCCATTCACATTTTTCATGTCCAATGATGCATTTTATTTCGGTGTACTACCTATTTTAACGAAAGCTGCTGCCACTTACGGAATTAGTGCAGCTGAAATGGGACGCGCTTCCTTACTCGGGCAACCTGTTCACTTATTAAGTCCTCTTGTCGCATCCACTTATTTATTAGTTGGGATGGCAAAAGTTGATTTTGGTGAACATCAACGTTTTACTTTATTGTGGGCAGTTGGAACGACAATGGTCATGTTGATTACTGGAATTTTAATTGGGATTATTCCAATATAAAATAAAAAACAGTAGCGGACATATATCCTCTACTGTTTTTTATTATGAAGAAACAAGAAAATATCTTCTTTCTGGTCTCCCTACACTCCCATATATAAGCTCCGCATGAACTTTCTTTCCTGATATTAAATATTCTAAATAACGCCTCGCTGTTGACCTGCTTACTCCGACCATTGAGCTTAGCACTTCCGCAGTAATACCTTCTTCATTCACTGTTAACATATGTTTTTTTATTTTTGCTAAAGTTAAGGGATCTATCCCTTTCGGGGCATATTCTATTTCATTTCCCTTTACGCCTCTTTGAGACCATAAATGTTCAATTTGTTCTATAGATAACTGATTATTTTTCTTTAGCTGTACAAGTTTTTTTTGATAATTTTCCAAACTTGTTTTAAATCGATCAAACATAAGTGGTTTTACGATATAATCTGTTACTCCACCTCGCAGGGCGTGCCTCACTACATCTGTTTCCGATGCAGCTGTAATCATAATAATATCTGTATCATGTAAATTATGTCTAATATATGTGACAAGTTCCGTTCCTTGCATATCAGGTAGGTACACGTCTAATAAAACGAGCTGTGGCTTCACAAGATCTAGCCATTCTTTCGCTTGTTCTCCATTCGTTGCTGTTCCGATGACTTTAAACCCCTCAATTTTTTCAGTAAAACGACGATGAATGTCCGCAATTCGAATATCATCTTCTACAATCAATACTTCAATCTCCTCACCCATTACAATTCGCCTCTCTCTTTTGGTAATGCAATAATAAACAATGCACCACCTAAATCCCCTTTTTCGATTGCGATACTTCCATTTAAATCTTCTACTAACTCTTTCACTTTTGCTAATCCATACCCTCGCTTCTCGCCTTCTTTCGTCGAGAAGCCTTTATAGAATATGCTAGTAATGACCTCATCATGAATCCCTTGTCCTGAGTCTTCCACTTCAATGACTATTTCTTCTCCAATATCAGTTACAAACATTCTTACTTTCTTATTATGTTCTTCATTTCTTTCAATCGCTTCAAATGCATTCGTAATTAAATTTCCTAAAATAGAAACGACATAATTACTCTCAATGTGCGGGCTTAATTTGTCTAAACTACTCTCTCTATCTAGCATAAAATCAATCTTCAACTCTCTTGCTCTATTATAGAATCCAATTAAAATCCCACCTAACCACGGATTTTGAATTCGCTTCATAATAAATTGAACAAAATCTTGATAGACCGCCGTTTCCTTATGAATAAGCTCTAAAGCATCTTCATATGATTCTAACTGGATAAGGCCTGAGAGCGTATACAATAAGTTATTATATTCATGCGTTTGCGCTCGTAATGCCTCTGTATATTGCTTCGTCTGAGATAATTCTGCTGTTAACTGATCCATTTCAGATTTCAAACGTAAGCTCGATACAACACCAGTTACTTTATTCTTTACTTTAATAGGTAGACGGTTCGCAATAACAGCCTGCCCTTTTATATTTAATTGACGATCAAACTGTTCTTCCCCAGTTTGAAGTACATCTAGTATCGTTGAATTAGGAATTACATCTAAAATAAATTCTCCAATAATATTTCGTTGTTCATCTAATGAAAGAATGTCATAAGCTGCTTGATTGACTAATCTAATCATCCCATTTTGATCAATGACAATAATCCCTTCACGTACAGATTGAATCACTGTACTATGCTCTTCATATAAAGATGAAATTTCTTCTGGCTCCATACCAAACATCATTCTTTTTATACTACCTGCTAAATATATAGAACCAATTATCCCAATTAAAAGACCTGCTATTGTAATCCAAAATACACGCTTTCCATACACTTCTACTGCACCATGAATATCATCCATTGAAAATCCAACAGACACCACGCCAATAATTTCATTTTCCTGATTACGGATTGGAACTTTTCCGCGTAATGAAGGGCCTAATGATCCAGTTGCTCTCGAAACATAAGATTTCCCTTCTAATAGAACCCCTTCGTTATCTCCACCAACCATTGCTTCTCCTATTTTATCTCGCTTAGGATGTGCATATCGAATCCCCTCTTTATTTCCAACTACAATAAAATCAGCATCTGTATCAATTCGAATTTTTTCTGCAATCGGCTGAATGATAGAAGCTGGATTTTCTTTTTGAAAAGCTTCCTTTATTTCAGGTATAGCAGCAACTGTTTTCGCAACATGCAAAGCCCGTTTCCCAATTTGCTCTTCTACCGTTTCAGATAATATGTAATAAAATAAGTAACTCGTTAACAGCAGTACAACTAAAATTAGTGTACTAATAGTTAATGTAATTCTCGGTTGTAGTTTTAATTTTTTTAATTTCAAAACCATTCCCCTAACATGATTAAAGATAGAATTTAAAGAATATACAGTCTCTTTAATTATACTTAATCATAACATGGTTACTCTATATTTCTTTTTCTATTCATAAAAAAGAAACGAAGTAAAATTATTACCTCGTTTCTTAGCATTCGTTATTACACTTTAAACTTACCAATCATCTCTTGTAATTCTTCTGCCATTTGTGATAAATGGACTGCTGCTGCATTTATTTCATCTACTGAAGCTAATTGTTCTTCAGAGGAACCAGCAATATTTTGAACGCTTGCTGCATTTTCTTCAATCGTAGCTGCAATTTCATTAATAGATGCACTTACTTGTCTTGCATCTACCGTCATTTGCTTTGCTACATCTACCATGTTATCAATTTGTACAACTGTATCATCCGTAGATTTCAATATTTCTGCAAAGCTTTGCTTCGTTTCATTTGCAACTACAAGCCCTGATTGTACTTCTGTCCCAACTTGCTTCATAGAACTTACCGTTTCCTTTATA
Organism: Bacillus sp. BD59S; assembly: GCF_007363175.1. Taxonomy (NCBI): domain Bacteria; kingdom Bacillati; phylum Bacillota; class Bacilli; order Caryophanales; family Bacillaceae; genus Bacillus; species Bacillus sp. BD59S. Next base: position 497,875 of record NZ_CP034686.1, on the reverse strand, counting down.
TCAAATTGGATCTCTTTTACTAGTTTTCCAATTTCCGTAGAAGACTGTCCTGATTGCTCAGCTAATTTTCGCACTTCATCGGCTACAATTGCAAATCCTCTTCCTTGCTCTCCAGCTCTCGCAGCCTCAATTGCCGCATTTAATGCTAATAAATTTGTCTGCTCTGCAATATGTTGAATCACCTCAAGGATTGCTCCAATTTGTTTTGATTTATCATCTAACAAAACAATGACTTTATCTGATTGTGAAACAGACTCATGGATTAATTGCATTTGATTCACAGTTTTTTCAACTAACCTTCCACCATCTTCAGCCTTTTTCTTCGTATACATAGATGCTGTGGATACTAATGAAGAACTATCTGCAACACGCTGAATTCCTTCTGTAACTTCTTCTAATAATGTTGCGCCTTCTTCAACTTCTTTCGTTTGTATTTCCGATCCGCTCGACACTTGCTCTATTGCTTGTGTAATTTGTTCCGTTGCTTCACTTGTCTGCTTCATACTAGCTGTTAATTCTTCTGAAGATGCCGCCACATGACTTGCTGAAGTATTTATATTAGAAATGACCTGATGTAATGATGCCGCCATCTCGTTAAAACTTTCTCCTAGCTGTCCAATTTCATCTTTAGAATGAACTGTAATTGTTTCTGTTAAATCGCCTTCACTAATCTTTTTCGATGATATAACAAGTTGTTTTAACGGACTAATAATAGAAGCAATTATGAAGTAAATTAAAATCCCACCAATTATTAATGAAATACCAATAACAGTTAGCGTTTTATAGAAAATAGGTTCAGCTGCTTCAATAATTTCTTTTGCAGGCATAATTCCTGCTAATTTCCATCCAGTTATCTTATTTGTTTTAAAAGTGATATGACGCTCTTCACCATCTAATGTGAAATTAAAATCACCTGTTTCTTGTTTGTACAACTCTTTTTCAAGCTTCTCTTCTACCTTATCTCCTGGCTTCATCGTCGGATGTGCTACTACATTTTTATCTTGATCAAAAATTGCTACATATCCTTTTTTACCGATATTAACCATCTTTGAAGTGTTTACGATATCATTAATAATTAAATCAATACCTAGAACACCGCTCTTATCCTCATTTTGCTTTGCTATTGTAATAACAATATTTCCTGTCGTTTTTGATTTATATGGAGCTGTAATAATTACTTCTCCACTTTTTTTCACTGCTTCTTTATACCAATCTCTTTCTGTAGGATTATATCCTTCTGGCATTTGAATAGACGGTGATTGAATAAACTGCCCATTGCTCGATCCAGTATAGATGGCTTCTAATTCTGGATGTAACTTATTATATTCTTCTAGTTTATTTTGGATATTTTGTATTTGATCCGTTTGGTAACTTGATTGTGTAAATAACTTCGTAAAATAAACTGCATCTACTTTTTTACTATCCAATTCTTTATTAATTACATTATCCAAAATTTTTATATTATCTTTCGCCGTTTGTGAAATCGTTTCATTAAAGTTTGTCTTCGCTTGCTGATAAGACGTCCAACCAATTACAATACTTGGAAGAATTAAAATGATAACAAATGATACAAGTAACTTTGCTTTTAGACTACTACTCCTTAATTTCCCTTGAAACATATTTTTACCCCTCCATACCGTTTTAAATGTAATTATCTCACATTTAATTTATTTATATAAATTACACGATTAATTGTATTAACTCTTCATCTCTTTTTTTATTAAATAGTTAATACATACCCTTTTCATTCTATATAAATTAAATAATTAAAACAATATATAAAAATGTATATTATTCGAAATATTATAATCCACAGAAAAACCTCTAGCATTGCACTTACTAGAGGTCCCTCCCGCTTTACTATTCTTTCTCTTTTTCTATTTCTTTTTTCTCATCTTCTACTACAGATACAACAGGTTTATCGCTTGATAATTGCTGTACTGCTCCTTTTCCAGCAAATCCTTCTAATAACTCTTTTAAATCAATGCCAGAAGATGCTTTTAACGTTTCTTGCATCGTTGCCATTAAATCAGTCGCATAACCTGCAACTTTTCCGGCGCCGCTATTTTTACCACCGCCGCCTGTATCCACAACTGTAATTTTATCAATGTTACTAAGTGGGCTTGCAACTTCCTTCGCATAACTTGGAAGCATTTTAAGTACCATATCCATAATTGCCGCTTGGCCATATAACTCAAATGCCTCTGCAATTTTTTGTTTCGCTTCTGCTTCCGCTAAACCTTTTAATCTGATAACATCGGCTTCTGCTGTACCTTGTGCTTTTTGTACTTCCGCTTTCGCTTGACCTTGCGCTTTCTCAATTTCCGCCTTCGCTAAACCTTCTACACGTACTTCTTCTGCACGTGCTCTCGCTTCTGCTTCAATCTTATATTGATCCGCATCTGCCTTTTTAATCTGTTTTACTTTTTCTGCTTCCGCTGATTGCTCGACAGCATAACGATCTGCATCTGCTTTTTTCTTTACTTCTGCATCGTATTGCTTTTCACGACGCGCAATCTCTTTTTCTTCTAATTCAATTTGTTTCTCACGCTCAATGATTTTAACGCGCATTTGCTCTTCTGTAACACCTTGTTGTGCTTTCGCCTGTTGTAATTCGTAAGAAAGATCCGCATCTGCACGAGCTTGTTCTTGCTCTCTCTTATAAGATTGTACTTTTAATTCTTTATGTTTTTCAGCTTCAGCAATTTGGGCATCACGTTGGTATTCAGCTTCTTTCGCTTCTTTCTCAGCACGAGCTTTTTCAATACGAGCTTCCTTTTCACGCTCTGCATTTGCAATTGTTGCATCACGCTTAACCGTCGCAATTTGCGGCTGACCAAGTGCATCTAAGTAACCGTTCTTATCCATGATTTCTTTAATGGTAAAGGAAACGATGCGAAGACCCATTTTCTTTAAATCTGTAGAAGCTACTTCATGCACTTTTTGAGCAAATTGCTCTCTATTACTATACGCATCTTCTACTGTCATAGAGGATAAAATCGCACGTAAATGACCTTCTAAAACCTCTTTTGCTTCTACCTTTAACTCTTCTGTTTCTTTTCCTAAATATTGCTCAGCTGCTGTAGATACTTCTTCGATTGTAGAACCTACTTTAATAATAGAAACACCATTTACTGTAACTGGAACACCTTGCTTCGTATACGTATCGCGTGTACCCACTTCTAACTTATAATTTAGTAGGCTTAAAGGTTCTGCTCTTTGCATAATTGGAACTACGAATGTACCGCCACCGCGAATAATCTTAATCTTCTTTCCATCATCAGTGGTAACTACATTTTTCCCACCACCAAGCCAGTTCCCTGTAACAATTAACGCTTCATCTGGTCCAACTGTTCGATACTTCGTAATGAATACTAAAATGAGTAGAATTAAAATTGCAAGTAAAACTCCACCAATAATTAATGGAATCGTCATGTAAATTCCCCCTTATAATTTTGGTTTTTTTAAAGAATAAGCGATGTTTTGTACAAGCAAAACACCATCTTGGACTCCCTCAATAATAACTTCAGTTCCTTGTGAAATATCTTTTTTCCCAATTGTTTTAGCTGGAATTGCATTACTTCCAAATTGGGAGGAGATTAATACTTCACCAAATCCTTCTGTAGGAATTGTCGTAATGACTTCTCCCTTGCAACCAATGAATTCATCCATACGTTGCACAGTATTTTGTTCTGCTTCTGCAATCGGCTTTAAAATTAATATTTTCATTATGAATACACCAATAAAGGATATAGCAAATGCAGCCACGAAAATAAGAATACTATTAAAGGAAAATAAATATTCTCCTATATAACTAAGTCCACATAGCATGGCGAAAAAACTAAGTAATAAAGTAACAACGGATACCGATCCGCCTCCAAAACTAAATATGGATTCAAATATATCCCCAAAAAAGATATAAATCACAGTGAGTATAGTAGCAATAATAAATCCGTATAAATAAATTGTTTCAAGTGGATAACCAAACAAAACCATTTCTTATCCTCCTCTCTTAAACAATCCCTTTTTTGTTATGTGTATGCCCCACCTCTTTCAAAGATTATTGTTCTTAATTTTCAGTTATTTACCTTTTAAAGAAAAGCCTGTAAGACAGGCCCCCTAAAAAAGAACAGGAGAAGCCTATTGTGACAGGCTCCTCCTAGTAAATAACCGATATATTATATATCTATATAATATACTGTTTTCCACAAAAAGTAAAGTTAAACATACATTGGAAAAGCACTTATTTTATTGATAATTCGTATGTTCCATCGCCATTATCATATTTATATACATACAAGTAATACTTACCTGGTTTTGCATTCATTTTTGCATCTATATGATTTCCATTTGCTTGACCGTAAGCAGCATAATTTTGCATATCTGATTCATGGTGAAGTACCCATGTCATCCCGATTCCATACTCATTTAAAACGGAAATATCGATATCTTTCGCTGATGCTACATTAAATGTATAAACATCAGTGTGATCCTCGCCGATAAGGCTACCTTTTATAGTATTGTTTAGCCCAATCTGATTTGCTTCCTCTGAACGATTATTTGGTTCTAATTCTTTTAAACTTCCCTCTTTAACCGTAACCGTTGTTTCGCTTCTGCTCTCTTTCCCTTTATCATCTTTTACTCTTAACGTTACTTTATATGAACCTTCTCTTTCATATACATGCACTGGATTTACTTCTGCACTTGTGCTTCCATCTCCAAAGTCCCATAAATAAGAAACGATTTTTCCATCTTCATCTTTTGAGCCATCACTTTTAAATTGAATACCTTCTTTTACAAGTCCATTATAAGGGCCGTTTATATTAATTGTTGGAGCTTTATTTTCTCCGTCATCTTTTGCGATACCGTGGAAGACTACATCATATTCAAATTGATTTGAGCTATTCACACGATAATTGACGAAGTATGCTGTAACAGTTTTGTAGCCACTCCATTCTTTTTGCGCCAATTGTTCTAAAGATTCATTTACTCTTTTACTCATTGCTTTCCAATCTTCTGATTCACCTTTTGTGACACTACCTGTATACGTACCTTCTAATGTAAATGTATTAAAGAATTGAGAATTATGTTTTGTCATTTTTGTATCTTTCATAGGCAACGTATCACTAATTTCTTTCTTCACCGCTGCTAACGACTTCGTTGCATGTTCAGCTAAATAATCATCAGCTACTTCTGGTACAGTGTATATATCTTGATTATCAATTAACTGCTGCATATACTCTTGATACTCTTTATTTAACTTAGGATCTTTACTTAGATTTTCACGATATGCATCATAATTTTTCACGTCATTCGCACGAATCAAATCTTGAATTTTATCAAATGTTTCAAACTGATGCGTATATAAGTAAGACTGCAATGCGAACGAGTAATTATAGAAATCCCAAGAACCGTATTTAGCAAATAGTGTGCGCTCTGCAGTATAACGGCTTGCAGGATCAGATGATAATCCACTAATGATGCTCTTTCTCGGTACTACATTATTTGTTCGAGTAGATCCTGCGAAAAATTCAGCATTCCCTTCTTGGAACCAAGTTAATCTCTCATTTTGATACATATCTCCTCTTCCGAATAAACCAGGAACTTCATATCTCCCTTGAAGATAATGAGTAAACTCATGGCGAAATAACTCTTCTAAACTATAAATACTTTGTTCTGGCGTGCGCTCATATGTAAAGAATGTTCCTGTTTCTTCAATATAAATTCCACCGTTGTTTGTTTCATATCCATACAATTGTCTATTTAACTGATATTCATCTGGACTATTATAAATTACGATCGTTAATATATCATCTGCATTTCCCGGCTCTAACGCTTTATCATTCCCAATTACACGATGATACTGCGCTTTTACTTCCTTTGCAGCCCAGTACAGTCTCTTAATTTTTTCTTCCGATACTTTATCTCCTGTTTTAAATACGATAGATCCATCATCAAATGTATACGTTTTTGGTAAGTACTGCTCTTTTCCTTCTTTACGTATTTTCTCTAAATCTACTGTATTCCCGCTATAATCTTTTCCGTTATAATTTGTTGTAATTTGTTCTACTGCGACAAAATACGGTTCACTTAAACGTGGATACATATGCATTGCCTGTGTCACAACTTCTAATCCTTTATTTGGATTACTGTGAAACTTCCCTAAACGACTAGCAAAGTAAATTCCATTATTAACGAGCCACTTATTTTCTGGTGTTACTTCATTTAGAAGAGCAATACGATTTATTTCATTAATAAATCCATCTACTTTTCCATACCACATCGTTTCATTCGCTTCTTTACGAGCCTCAATTAAGTAAGACTGTATATCATAATCAATCCCTTGCATTATATCGTATACAGCTTGTCCTTTCATACGATCGTCTACATACGTATGAAGATTATCATTATATTGTTTTAAAATATTAGCTGCGTATTGAACCGTTTCAACATCACTTGAAGCGTTACTAATCAATTTTCCGTATGCAGATACGACTGTATCTTGTTCATCTGTACCAAGCTTAAAGTTTGGATTTTTTGCGATTGCTTTTAAAGCAGGTAAACATTTGTCCTGGAAGCTTCTTTCATTTAATTCACTTAATTCATTATTATAAAATGCCAAATAAAAAGCTGAACGTAACACTTCCGTAAATGTTTGAATTCCTTTTGAATCATCTTTCGTAAATGTACTACCTCGATGAGCTAATTCATCTATAATAACTTGCATTTTCCCTTTATCTTTATAAAAAGCTTTTGCATCTTCATTAAACTGGAATAAGTCTGTAATTTGGTGCCACTTAATACTGCCTAATGTTTCAACTAATTCTTGATCATTCATTTTGTTTAAATCAGCCATTGAATAGCTTTCTTTAACTTGCTTTACTGTCGCTTTATTCGTAATAGATGCTGGTCGCTGTGAAAAGTCTCCTACTTTTAAACGTTCTTGAAACGATAATGTTTCCTCCGCTTTAGAAACGTGCCCAATCTCATCTACCGACTTTTCAATTCCAACCGGTTTCGTTTTCAACACGTTATACGGTACTTTTTCTTCCGCTGCTACATGAGTTTGAAGTGCACCTAACGATAAAGCCATTGTACTAATGCTAAGCATCACTTTATTGATCTTTGATTTCTTGTTCATATCCTTGCCCCCTATTTTAATATTCCATCCAAGAATTTAACATAAAATCTGGATACAACAATATAAAATGCAATATTTCATATTATTTCTTCCTATAATTTGTACATATCGTGAACGCATTGCTCTGTACCTCCCTAAAACAAATTGCATCCTTTCATATTATAAAAAGGGAATTTTTTGACAATTAAAAACTTAATTGTTATGATTATTATAATTGTTAACTTTATTAAACAAGGGTGGGATTCTATGATAAAAAAAGAAAACAGTGTATTTTATATCTCCTTCTTGCTAACAACATTATTCATTATATGGGGAATTACCCCAGCAAGTTGGATACAAGGCTACGATTTACAAAGTGTTACATCTTCTTTAAACTCATTTATCCTCAATAAATTTGGGTGGTTTTACTCTCTACTTATGACTACAATGATTATTTTGGCTGCTTATTTAGCATTTTCTAAGTACGGTTCTATTCGTCTTGGTAAAGATGGAGAAAAGCCAAAATATAATTATCCATCTTGGTTATCCATGTTGTTTGGGGCAGGAATGGGAATTGGACTCCTCTTTTATGGAATCGCTGAACCGATTTCACATTTTACAGATCCGTTAACAGGAAAAGCAGGTACAGAAGAAAGCGCTAAACTTGCTATGCAATATTCATTTTTCCACTGGGGACTCTTTCCGTGGTCACTATACGCAATGGTCGCTTTAACAATTGCATATTTCACATTCCGCAAACAAAAAGGTAGCACTATCGGGGCTACAGTTACTCCATTATTTAATCGATCGAAAAATTCTCGTATCGGAAAAGCAGTTGATATTCTAGCTGTTTTAGCCACAGTATTTGGCATTGTACCATCTGTTGGGATTGGTGCTCAACAAATCGCCGGAGGATTAAGCTATTTATTCCCTTCCATCCATAACACTTTACTTACTCAGCTCGTACTTATAGCTATCTTCGCTCTTTTATATTTAACAAGTGCACAAACTGGCTTAGATCGTGGGATTAAATATTTGAGTAACTTGAATTTCTCTCTTGCAGGTATTTTACTCGTTTCTTTCTTACTTTTGGGACCAACTGTATTTATTATGAAATATTTCACATCTACACTTGGTTCTTATATTGGTGATTTACCTAGCATGGGATTAAATTTAGGAGCATTTAGTGAAAAATCCTCTTCTTGGATTGAAAACTGGACTATTTTTTATTGGGGATGGTGGATCTCTTGGTCTCCATTCGTCGGTACATTCATCGCCCGTATATCTAAAGGACGCACAATAAAAGAATTTATCTTTGGAGTTGTATTAGTCCCAACTCTTATCTGTACATTTTGGTTTGCAGTATTTGGTGGTACCGCAATCCATATGGAAATGTTCCAATCGCTTGGAATAGCTGATGAAATTGCAAAAAATGGTACAGAGATTGGATTATTTGCTGTTATTTCACATCTACCATTCTCTACATTTTTAACGATTATCGGGTTAATTTTAGTAGCCACATTTTTCGTTACTTCTGCCGATTCAGCAACATTTGTTGTTTCAATGCAAACGAGTAACGGAAGCTTATCACCGAAAAATAGTTTAAAACTTATATGGGGATTAACAATCGCGATAATTGCCGCTATTTTATTACAAGCTGGAGGATTAAATGCACTACAAATTGCAGCTATCATTGCAGCACTACCATTTTCTATCGTAGTCGTTCTTATGGTTACTTCGCTCTTTAAAGAGTTGCAAAAGGAAAATGTTAATTCACAAACAAAAGAAGTTCCCCAAAAAATAAAAAAGGTTATGTAACGATTGGCGCCTCAAATCACTCCTAAATCCTTGATGGATGAGCAAAAAAGTAGATTAATAAAACCCATTCATATGAATGGGTTTTTTACTCTATTATATAGTGTTGTAAACATGCCTTCTCCTCAAAACCCACTTTCTTGTACAACTTCATCGCACGATCATTATTCGTATTCAAACATAGTTCTATCTCTCTCATCCCTTGGAAGGAGAAAATATACTGAATTGCAGCTTGCAATAAACACTCTCCGACACCTTTTCTTCTACTATTTTCAGCAGTTGCAATAAATTCGATATTTGCTTCTTGAAACTCCGGATTTACTTCAACATATACGTAGCCTTCTAACTTATCATTCTTCATACTTACAAATAATTTATTCGTATCACTTAAACGTTCGATAATTTCATTTCCGTCATAATATGTATTAGGAAAAACATTATTGTGTAAAGCGATAAACGGCTCGAATACCTGTGGTAAAGCTTCTTCTACATTACATATAGTATGTTGTTTCACGCCACTATTACTCAACCTGAAAATACTATGTAGCTCTTTTTCTTTTGCATGTAAATCCTTCATTAAGCGGGCACAATTATTATTTTCCACATGATAAAAACCATAAAATTTCTCAATATGAACGGGTACCTTTTCTATAAGTTCCTTCCACATATGTAACGCAACTTCTTCCCAATTCGCTGAAAGAATAAACGGTCCCCATATTTCTGCACATTTCTTTACTTCATCCACATCAAATCCTAATACACCTATTAAGTTATTATTCTCATAAGTAGCAACAAAAGATTGTTCCCACCCTATATCCGAAAAATCATGGATAATTGTCTGTAACAACTCCTCTTTCTCTTCTCCACAATACCCAACATGATGAGTAGCATCTTTATTCATATTCGCAATAAATGATGCTACCTCTTCAATTTTCAAAATCGAACTGACATACATAACCTCTCCTCCTTCTCTAATACATTTACACCTTTTCCATTTATATCCTCCTTAAAAAAACATTATCATAAGCCTATTTCAAAATGAAACTGCCATGATAATGTCTTCTCAAAAACTTATATAATTATTTTGCAATATAATAAGATAAAACGTTATTTACTTCTTAAATAATCTCTTTCTAAATGCAAACATACTCAATGCTGAAAGAACTAATGTTACACCTGAAAGTAACATTGATGTATTCGCTTGTCCACCTGTTGCTGCTAAAGATTTTTTACTTTCTTCTTTCGGCTTGCTAACTTGTTTATCTGATACATTTTCTTCCGTTGTTTGATTCACTACTTCCTGTGCTTGTACCGCTTCACTCTTTTGAACATTCGCCGTTCCTAATCCATTTAAACCCTCTTTTTGTTTCTCAACATTTGTTTCTAGCTCACTTACATTTTCCCTCACTGTTACAGATTTACTTGTCTCTTCTTTCGGCTTCTCTACTTCTGCCTCTGGTTTACTTTCTTCTTTCGGCTTCTCTACTTCCGCCTCTGGTTTACTTTCTTCTTCCAGCTTCTCTACTTCTGCCTCTGGTTTACTTTCTTCTTTTTCTGGCAACTCAATTTTTTCTACAATATTTTGAATCACTTCTCCGCTGAACCATATGCCAAGTTCATAATAATCCCATGCATCAAAATGAAACTCATATCTTTTTTCTCCAGAAGTACTCCATACAATCGTACCATCTTCATCATTAAATATTCCGCCTTCGCTCTTCAGTGCAATATCCTCGAGAGGATTGTCTTCCACATCAGAAACAGCAATTTTTATCGCTTGATTTACTTGAGCATCTTCTAGCACAATTCTTTGTCTTCTAATATCAATTGTAATAAACTGTGATAATTGAATAATTGGTTTTATATCACGAATTTCATTTCCTGCTAGCTTTAATTTATATAACTCTTTGATGGAACTAAAAATCGTTATATCCTTAATTACGTTGTCTGATAAATCTAAAAACCTTAATTCTTTAGCTTTAGTTAACGGAGTTACATCTACTATTTTATTCCCTTTAATCTCCAGTTCGAATAACTTAGGGATATTAGTAATTTCATCTAAATTACTAATATCATTATTATTCACTATTAATAAATCTAAGTTCTTCAGTTGCTGAATTCCTTGCAGAGATTCATTATTAATTTTATTAGCTGAAACATTTAACTTTTTCAGTGAATTTAATGTAAATAATGGTTTTATATTTTGGATATTATTATTGCTTATATTTAATTCCTCAATCTTTCCTAACTTAGCTAATGGCTCTAAATTTTCTATTTTATTATTTGCTAAATTAACGGACTTCAAGCTTTTTAATTCCGAGATAAAATCTATATTTTTCAACTCAAACTTTTCTAATGTCAAATCTTCTAAATTTGTCATATACTCTAATCCAGATAAATCTGTTATTCCATTATTCTGCCCATCAGTTACCTTTAATGTTTTAACCTTCAATAAATCTTCTTTCGTAATAGGTGTATTCAAATCCGTTCTACCTAAACTATCTTTATTAATATGCTCTCTTAGTTTTTTATCCGGAATAACACTTAAATCTGCTTGTGTTGGAACTATTGTTTGAATAATAGTTCCATTAAAACGTAATTTATGCTCTGAAGAACCTGTTTCTAAATTGAACTCGTATACCTTCTCTCCAGGGCTATTCCATTTTACAAAACCATTATCATATGTTCCTCCTTCACTTACCCATTTAATATTTTGAAGAGGTTCCCCATTCAAGTTGTATACAGGAATCTTAATATTCTCATTTACTACTCCTTTATCTAAGAAGATTTTTTGTCTATGGACTTTAACTACAAAACGCTTTGCAAACTCTTGAATAGGTCTTATATCAGAAATTTCATTTGTATTTAAATTGAGTTCGTATAAATTAGTTAGTTCACTAAGTGGTGATACATCAGAAATATAATTTTCCTCTAAATCAAGTGATTGTAAGTTTTTCATTTTAGCTAGTGGTGTAATATCTTTAATTTCTGCGTCTCTCACATTAAGCTGAGTAAGACTCTCCATTTTACTAATAGATTCGAGAGTATTAATATTATTATTTCCAATCCATAATTCCTTTACTTTATTTAACTGTTCAATTCCTGTTACATCACTAATATTATTATTAGCTAAATACAACTTACCTAGAGATGGCATTGTAAATAGCGGCTTAATATTTTCAATTTTATTACCGACTAAATCTAATACTCTAACTTTTTTCAAATTACTTAATGGCTTCAAATCGATAATTTTATTATCTCTTAAAGAAAGAGTTTGAATTTTATTCAGCCCAGTAATTGGCGATAAATCACTTACTTCAGATTCATGCAATATGAAGCTAGTCAAATTTACCATATGCTCTAAACCGGCTAAATCACCAATCTCTTTCCCTCTATATACCTTTATTTCTTTAATTTGTAATGCATCAACTTTCGTTATTGGTGCATTTATATCCTTTCGACCTAAAACATTTTTATTAATGTATTGTTGTAACTTTTCATCCACTACTATATTTTTTGCTTCTTCTTTTTGCTCTTCTTTATTTTCCTTTTGTTCTTCTGGAACATTATTTTCTAAATTTAATGTGTTTACTTCAAACTGTACTTGATACTTATTGTCATAAGCCATTGTCGGAATATAAATATGCATTTGCATATTATACCTTTTTCCTAATTCCCCTACTTCAAACTGAATCACTTTCGTTCCATTTTTCTTTTTATCTTCTGATATTACTTTCACATCATGAAACACACCGGGAGTATGAATATCTTCTGTTTTTAAATATTGGAAGAAATCACTATCACTTAACGTTGCCGTTACAACTTTCTTTCCATTCTCAATTGTTAATTTCGGATTTTTTATATACACAGCTGCCATAGATTCTTCATTCGTTTTATCTTTATACGCCTTAATAACAGCGTCATATGTACCATCTTCTAAAACTTGTCCCGTTTTATTCGCCTCAATTGCCACCGCTGCTAAAGCAGGTGTTGAATAAACAGTAAACGGAAGTGATAACGTCGCCGCTATAATCATTGCATTTATACGTTTTCTTTTATTTTGTTTCAACCTTACATCTCCTCCAAAATATACAAATCTAAATGTAACTATATCTCGAGTAAATGATAATGATTTTCATTATCATTGTCAACTAAAAAAATAAAAAGTTTACAAAAAAAGAACCTCTTTAAAAGAGGTTATGCCATTTTCTCACCTGATTCTTCTCTAAAAAAGCTTTTCATCGCATGAAATACGTCTGCTTTTTGCTTTAAAATATAATATCTGAAATTCTCATCTTTAATATTTTTATAGGCTGACATAAGTGTACTATGGCGGTTGTACTGATTCACCTCCCCATATCCAAACATGTTACATTTCTTCATTAATTCTTCCACAAGCTTTACACATCTAGCATTATCTGATGTTAAATTATCACCGTCTGAAAAATGGAATGGATAAATATTATAGCGGTCTGGTGAATATTTATTATCAATTAGCTCAAGTGCTTTTTTATATACAGAAGAACAAATTGTTCCGCCACTTTCTCCTTTTGAGAAAAACTCTTCCTCTGGAACTACTTTCGCTTCCGTATGATGGGCAATAAATTCAATATCTACTGTTTCATACTTTGTGCGTAGAAATCTCGTCATCCAGAAAAAGAAGCTACGCGCCATATATTTCTCCCATATTCCCATCGATCCACTCGTATCCATCATCGCTAATACAACAGCTTTTGAATCTGGCTTTAATACTTCATTCCAGGTGCGGAACTTTAAGTCTTCTTGGTGAATCGGATGGAAAGATGCTTTACCACGCATCGCATTTCTTTTATATGCGGATATCATTGTTCTTTTCTTATCGATGTTGCCCCATAATCCTGTTTTTCTAATATCATTAAATTCAACATGTTCAATCCGGTTTTCATCCATTTCTTTTCTCTTTAAATTAGGTAATTCTAATTCTTTGAAAAATGCTTGCTCTAATTCTAAAATAGAGACTTCAGCTTCATAATAATCTTCTCCAGCCGCATCCCCTGCTCCCTGCCCTTTTCCTGGTCCTTTTTGCTTTTGACCACCTGATCCATCTCTCGCAACGACATCACCAACTTTGCTGTCACCATTTCCTTGCCCAACGTGTTTGTTTTTATCATAATTGTACCTAATCTTATATTCATCTAAAGAACGAATCGGTATTTTTACAACATCCTTACCATTAGACATAACAATGCTTTCTTCTGTTACAAGATCGGGTAAATTATTCTTAATTGCCTCTTGTACTTTCTCTTGATGGCGTTGTTGGTCGTCATATCCTTTGCGATGGAGGGACCAGTTTTCCTGTGAGATCGTATAATTTGGTTGGTTTTCTTCACCCATTTCTTTCCCTCCTTACTGTAATTGTCTTCCTATATGAACAGCAAGCTAGAAATTTTGTTTTATACTGTGCAAGCTAGAATGAAAGGTAACTGCCCATCAAAAATCATCCCATAAACATATATAACGTTTTTCATATAATACTCCGAGCATCCTAAACAAAATTTTGCCACTCACATACTAGAAAGAAACATTCAGCCGTTGATAAGAAAGAAACACAATGCATAGTTGCACACATTTACACTTTGCAACATATTGTATTGTGTTGGCTTTTTTCGTATGAATGGTTGGTTACTCTATCATATGCATATTGTAAAAATAATTGACAATAAATTCATGAAATTGCATCTTAATTTATTACATTTGGACAAGGTATGACACTTTACACATATGAACGGATAATAAAACGCTGTCCCGCAAAATACAAGAGACAGCGTTTTGTTATCAAACTATCGGTTTAGCAGGCTACCTACATAGCGTAATAATTCATTTGCTGAAGAAGAATTATAGCCATGCTCATCAATTAAGCGTGCAACAACATCATTGATTTTCTTAAGCTGATTTTCATCCGGTGTTTTCGTTGATGTTGTAATTTTCACTATATCTTTTAAATCAGCAAATAGCTTCTTCTGAATCGCTTCACGAAGACGTTCGTGCGAATTATAATCGAAGCGTTTTCCTTTACGTGCATAAGCAGAGATGCGAATTAATATTTCTTCTCGGAATGCTTTTTTAGCATTTTCTGAGATTCCAATTTGCTCCTCAATCGAGCGCATTAATTTTTCATCTGGGCTCATTTCTTCCCCTGTTAACGGATCACGTAATTTTGACTTATTGCAGTAGGCCTCAACGTTATCTAAGTAATTATCCATAAGTGTCTTCGCTGATTCTTCATATGAATACACGAATGCTTTTTGTACTTCTTTCTTCGCAATCTCATCATATTCTTTTCTCGCTAATGAGATGAAATTCATATAACGCTCTCGGTCTTCATTACTGATCGATGGATGCTGATCTAATCCATCTTTTAAAGAGCGAAGTACATCTAATGCATTAATAGATGGTACCTCTTTTCGAATAATTGTAGAAGAAATTCGATTAATAACGTAACGAGGGTCAATACCTTTCATACCTTCATCTTGATATTCGCGTTGCAGCTCCTCTACGTCAATCGCATTATAACCTTCTACTGTTTCTCCATCATACAAACGCATCTTTTTAATTAAATCAATATCTGGACGCTTCGGATCTTTTAAACGAGTTAAAATCGTAAACATTGCTGCAACTCGAAGTGTGTGTGGTGCAATGTGAACATTGGACACATCACTTTCACGAATCATTTTTTCATAAATATGTTCTTCTTCACTAACCCTTAAATTATATGGAACCGGCATTACGATAATACGTGAATGTAATGCTTCATTTTTCTTATTTGCTATGAAAGAGCGATACTCCGTTTCATTCGTATGCGCTACAATTAATTCATCTGCTGAAATAAGCGCAAATCTTCCCGCTTTGAAATTCCCTTCTTGCGTAAGCGATAATAAATGCCATAAGAACTTCTCGTCGCATTTTAACATCTCTTGGAACTCCATCATTCCACGGTTTGCCTTATTTAATTCTCCATCGAAGCGATACGCTCGTGGATCTGATTCTGAACCATATTCTGCGATTGTGGAAAAGTCCAGGCTGCCTGTTAAATCGGCAATATCTTGTGATTTAGGATCAGACGGGCTAAATGTACCAATCCCTGTACGGCGATCTTCCGAGAAGAAAATACGCTCTACAACTACATCCTCAATTCTTGAACCATATTCTTGTTCTAGACGCATAACGTTGAGTGGTGATAAATTCCCTTCAATTCTAACTCCATACTCATCAAAGAAATCCTCACGTAAATGGTGCGGAATTAAATGAAGTGGATCCTCGTGCATTGGGCATCCTTTAATGGCAAAAATTGCTCCTCGATCTGTTCTTGAATATGTTTCTAATCCTCGTTTCAACATCGTAACTAATGTTGATTTCCCTCCGCTAACAGGACCCATTAATAATAAAATACGTTTTCTAACATCTAATCGTTTCGCAGACGGATGAAAATACTCCTCTACAAGACGTTCTAAAGCATCCTCTAACCCAAATAGCTGATTACTAAAGAAGTTATACTTTCTTCTACCATCTACTTCTTCAATTCCAGCATCTTTTATCATATTGTAAATGCGAGAGTGTGCTGTTTGAGCCACCCATGGTCTTTCCTTCACAAGCTCCAAATACTCCGCAAACGTACCTTCCCATTGTAAGCGTTCTTCTGCTTCTCGATGCTGTTCAATTTTTTTTAGAATATCCATTATAGCTCCTCCCCCATCTCCTTGTTCAATCGGATTATTATAAAAGGTATGCTAGGATGTCCTCAAACATTCTTTAAATCAAAATGAAATATACAGTAGTGCTATAAAATTCTCTCCAAAATTCAAAGAAAATTCTGTATAATATAGGTATTAAAGTTTTTACACCGCTATTCATTTTAAATAAATTCTTTTCTTCCAAGAACCTTACATACACTTCAGATTCGTAAACTGAAAAAATAGGAGGAATATTAGTATGAAATTATTATTAATTTTAGGTGTATCACTCACATTCCTTACAGCTATTTTTACATCTGGTTACAATGATAAACCTGGTACACAAAAAAAGTGATGTGCTTCTTAGCACATCACTTTTTTTTATCGATTATTTATAATACACATTTTCTACATCATATTTTGATAAAGGTCGGCTATAATAATAGCCTTGTACAAACTTCACATTCTTTTCCTTCAAAAATTGTATTTGTTCCGCTTTTTCTACTCCTTCTGCAATTACATTCAATCCCAAAGTATGGGCTAAATGAATAATCGCAGCCGTAATATTCGTATCACGTTCATCTACGTATATACCTTCCATAAAAGAACGATCAATTTTCAAAGTATCAATTGGATACGTTTTTAAATAACTTAAAGATGAATATCCTGTACCAAAATCATCTAAATGAATCTTTAAATTTTGTTCTTTTAATTGTAGCAATACTCTTTTCGATATATCTTTATGTATAAGTGCTCCTTCTGTAACCTCTATCGCTAATAAATGGGCTGGTACATTGTACTTATGTAAAGCTCGTGTAATCATCTCTATTAATGTAATAGAGCGAAAATGCCTGGCTGAAATATTAACTGCAATCGGGACAACTTCATATCCTTTATTTAACCATTCGCGTATTTGCCGACACACTTCATTTACTACCCATTCATCAAGCTTAATAATAAATCCTGTTCTTTCTGCTAGCGGAATAAAGTGATTGGGAGGGACAAATCCTAATTCTTTATTCTCCCACCTTATTAAAGCCTCCATACTAGCTATTTTGTTCGTTTCAATATTAATTTGCGGCTGATAATGTAAGTAGAATTCATTTTTTTCTATAGCACGATGTAATTGGTTTTCTATTATAAATCTTTGTTCACGCTCACAATCTAATCCACTGCAATAAAAATGATAATGCCCTTTTCCTTTTTCTTTTGCTTTTTGCAAAGCGGCATCAACTCTTTGGAATAATATTTTTTCATCTTCTCCATCTGTTGGAGCCATTACAATTCCGATTGACGCACTTAAATACACGTCCTCTTCTTCGATTACAAAATGTTCACTAATCTTTTTTTGTATGCTTTTTGCAACTCCCTCTACACGTTCTTTCGTTATATTTTCTATTAACATAACAAATTGATCATCGTGTTCTCTAAATAAGTGCATACCGTATATTTGGAGACTGCTTAAACATTCTGTAACTTTTTGTAATACTTTATCTCCTTCTTTATGACCAAAAGTATCATTAATAAGGTGAAATTCATCTAAATCTATAAAGATAAACGCAAAATCTATCTTCTCATTTAAAAAATCATTTAACTTATTTGCACATGAAATTCTATTCATTAATCCTGTTAACTGGTCATAATAAGCTAAATATTCCGTTCTCATCTCGTTTAATACATGCCTTGTAACATCCCTCGTAACAATATAAACCCCAACAATTTCACCGTTCACAATAATCGGAATAGTTCTCAGGGAAATATAGAGCTCGTACCCTTCTTTATGAACATATTTCTTTGAAACAATTTGCTTTGCTTTTCCTTGCATGGATCCTTTAAATATAATTTGAAAATCTTTTTCATATTCTTTATTAATAAATTCAAAGATAAATTTATTATTTAATTCTTCATATCGATATCCAAATATTTCATACGTTGCTGGATTCGCGTATGTAATTCTACCTATAGAATCTATAGATATAATGGAGTCATTATTATATTCTAGTAATGACTTAAATAACATTTGTTTTTCCTCTATTTCAATCTTCTCCTCAATTTGAGCTGTAATATCCCTCGTAATACAAATAATAAACTGACATACTCCTTCTTCATCAAATACAGGATTAAGTGAAGATTCATAATGTAAATTACCAGTTGGTAAACTAACTACATCACAAAAGGTATGTGCTTTTGCTTCGCTCGCTACTTTTGCATATTGCACTTGCAATATTTCCGCCGTATCTTTCGGCAATACTTCAGAAAACGTTTTTCCATAACATTCTTCGCTTAGCTTTGCATAATCCATACCTATCTTATTTACATAAATATATGTAAAGCTTTCATCATCCATAACTTTCACAATAAATACTAAATCTTGAATAGCATGTAATAATCCTCTTCTTATTAAATCCATATCTATCATACTTAAAAAGGTATTTTGATTACGATATTGTTCCTTCATATTTATCTCAACCTGTCTGATCTATTTTTATTCATATATCACCATTCTATATGACTATGTACCCTTTTTTAAATGTATAATTCCATATTTATTTTTATTTTTAGAAAAAAAGCCGCCATATGGCGACTTTTAATAAACAATTTCTAAATCTAATCCTGGATAATTTTGTTGACGGAACGCTTCATAAATTAAAATAGCTGCTGTATTTGATAAATTTAATGAACGCACTTTATCAGTCATTGGAATACGTAAACAATGATCGAAATTTTCTTCGATTACATTAGCTGGTAAGCCGTTCGTTTCTCTTCCAAATACAAAGTAGTAATCCTTCTCACGTTTACTATAATCAAACGATGTATGAGCTTTCTCGCCATACTTTGTTAAATAGAAGAACTCACCGTCTTTATTTTTCTCATAAAACTCTTCAATTGAATCATAATACGTAATTTTCACGTGCTGCCAATAATCTAATCCTGCACGCTTTAACATTTTATCATCCGTTGAAAATCCAAGCGGTCTAATCAAATGTAATTCTGTTCCAGTTGCTGCACAAGTACGAGCAATATTTCCTGTATTTGCTGGAATTTCTGGTTGATATAAAACAACATGTACTCCCACGCGATATTCACCTCTGTTTTTTGTCTACTACGTATTATACCACTTGAGCGAAAAATCTCTACCCATTAATAATATGAAAGAATTTATATTTCATTTGTGGTGTATATTTACTAGAATCTTCATAGTTCCAATAACGCCGACGGCTATTCGCTGAATGTGCATTTACAAGCGGCATACCATCTGCGTCTTTTGCTACTACAATCGTCGTATGATTCCACCTACCATCATCCTCGAAATCATAAGCGATGACATCACCAAGAATAAGGTTCTCTGGCCTTTCTACAGCTTCAGCTCGAAGTCCTGATGTAGCACCTGACAAATACCAATAAAAAGAGTGTGCAACAGCCCAGCTCCAACTCCACTGATTCTCCCTTTGCCACCATCCTTTGCGAATATTAGGATATCCATTCATTGGTACTTCTCCAGTATGAAGACATTGAGAAATAAAATTCGTACAATTATCAGGGAAATTACGATATGCAGGGTTTCGATCATCCCACCAACGCTCTGCATATTTAACTGCCTCTAAACGGTTGTACTGATAAGAACCGTACTTCTCTTTTGTAACTTCCCTTTCTAATGGCTCACTCATTCTAACTACTTCTGGCACTTCAATAGCATAATCACCTATTATCCGGCTATTATTTAAACAAACTCTTCGTTTTAATTGTTCCTCTTCAATATAAAATAATTCTTTATGCTTAATTAAATATTTAAAATGTATTTGATAATCAATTTCTTGATGATTGCTATTATTTAATTGCCTCATAAAAGAAACGTCCGCAGTTGCTTTCACTATCTCTGCATTACGCTTTTGGAATAATTGTTTCTTTCTCTTTGCTATTTGTAATAAATCTTCAGCAATACCATCTACATTTGTTCGTTTCTCTGTTATATATGCTAAAAAGTGTTGGACTTGCTTTTCAATATTTATTTTTACAACCATTTCGTCTCCCTCCCATATTACAATATGAAAAAGGGAGATATTATCTACTCTTTTTTCTGCGCTAACAATTCAAGTCCGCGATTCATTTCATGAAGAACCTCTTCGTCTTTCTCACGTTGCATCGCTTTTTCAATAGCTTCGCCCACGCCGTCTCCACCAATTTTCCCAAGCGCCCACGCTGCTGTTCCGCGAAGTACTGGTCTTGGATCATCTTTCATAACACCAATTAAATCAGGAATTGCTGATGCCTCTTTAAAATGCGCAAGTGCCAAAATTGCATTTCGTTGCAACGGTTTTTTACCTCTCCATGAACCAGACATAATTCCATATTTCTCTTTAAAATCACGATTGCTAATTGTTAAAAGTGGTGTTAATAACGGCTTAACTAACTCAGGATCTGGTTCCATCTCAGGATGATTATGAAAATCCATTCCTTTATTTTTCGGACAAACAGTTTGACATGTATCACATCCATAAATACGATTTCCTATTTTGTCGCGATACTCTTCCGGTAGGAATCCTTTCGTCTGTGTTAAAAATGCTATACACTTCTTCGAATCTAATTGTCCTCCTTGTATTAAAGCACCTGTAGGACAAATATCAATACACTTTGTACAGCTCCCGCATTGATCTTCTATCGGCTGATCTGGTGGGAAGGGAACGTTTGTAATCATTTCTCCTAAATATACATACGAACCAAATTCAGGTGTAATAATAGAGCAGTTCTTACCGCTC
Organism: Bacillus sp. BD59S; assembly: GCF_007363175.1. Classification (NCBI taxonomy): domain Bacteria; kingdom Bacillati; phylum Bacillota; class Bacilli; order Caryophanales; family Bacillaceae; genus Bacillus; species Bacillus sp. BD59S. Next base: position 476,474 of record NZ_CP034686.1, on the reverse strand, counting down.
CATCCAATACCAGCACGCTCTGAAACAGCTCGATCACTTAATTCACCCGTATCAACCATTGACTTAACTTCTATATCGGGAAGTTTTCCGATTAAATATGCTTCTAATTTTTGCAAACGATCTCGTAAAACTAGATGATAATCTTGTCCCCAAGAGGCCCGACAAAAAATCCCACGGCGTTCTCCGCGCTTACTTAATGGTGCATTTTTTAATTTTGAAGGATACGCTAATGCAATCGCAATAATTGATTTTGCACCAGGTAATAAAAGCTGTGGGTTCGTTCTCTTTTCTATATCAGGCTCTTCAAATCCAGATTGATAATTTAATTGTTGCTGCTGGATTAAGCGCTGCTTTAATTCCTCAAATGGTGACGCACTAGCAAAGCCTATTTTATCTATACCAATTGTTTTACTATACGCAATTACATCTTGCTTTAATTGTTCAAAATCCATTCCTAATCGCCTCCTCAGATGAATCCATCCCTTATGTAACGATCGATTGGTTAGCAATTCACTTTTGGAATATTATTCTTTACTTCTATTTTCGCATAAAATGATGTTTTCCAAACATTAAAAAACGCAATGCCTCGTTTATCTCGGAAACGAAACACTGCGTTGATCACAATTTATAGAAAAACATTTAATAAAATTTGGAGCGGGTGAAGAGAATCGAACTCTCGACCAGAGCTTGGAAGGCTCTTGTTTTACCACTAAACTACACCCGCAAATATGAAATACATATAAGATATTAGAATAACTTATGTAAAGTAGTATAGCATGTAAAAAAAGCGGAAGCAAGAATTTTATCGAAAAAAGTCGAAAAAGTGATGAGAGTCCTCATCACTTTTTCAATTCTTTATCAATTGCCTTCTTCATACTATCGAAATCAGGGTTTGCAAGATTTCCGTTTACATATACTGAAGGAGCACCTTGAACTTTTAATTTTTGAGCACGATCTGAATCTTTACGTACTTTTTCTTTTATTTCTTTACTGTGTAAATCCTTCTTAAATTGTGCTACATCAACTTTTGGAAGCTTCTCCTTCACAATGTTAAGAAGTAATTCTTCTGTAATCCATTCTTCCGTGTCTTTCTTTTGACTTTGATAAATCTCATCATAGAAAGTCCAGAATGAATCTTTATCTTGTTTATAAATTGCTTCACCAGCTGCTGCACCTAAATCAGAGTCTTTTCCGATAAATGGGAAATTAATAAAGTATAACTGCACTTTACCTTTGTCGATATACTCTTCTTTTAATCGTGGCAATACTGTTACATCCCAAGTACGACAAGCAGGACATTTGAAGTCTCCAAATTCAACTACCTTAACCGGAGCATCATCTTTCCCTAAAGATTGTTGTGTGGAATAAGCAAACATCTCATTCCCTTTATCTTTTTTGTCATTTATGATGCTATACGCAATCGTTCCGATCACAATCAATACTGCAATGGAAAAAACTATACCGAGAGCCATGAGTTTGTTCGATGATTTCATATACATTCCTCTTTAATTTCATATTCTGTATACAGCATTGTACACAATACACATAATATCAACACTTATATACGTCACGCAATGAACACGCTCACATAAATTACAAAAACACAATAATTGTGACGATATTGTGTCACAATTTATTCAAAAAAAGAAGCTCCTATGTAGGAACTTCCTTTAGCTTACTGCTTTTTCACGCGCATTATTTAACATCGACTGCTCTGTTTTTATATCATGACGAATGACTAATTTCTCACTAACTGCTTGCACATACTCATCATGATTGATATAGCCTTCTTTCTCCATCAATCTCAAAACGACATTTCGTCTCTCTACGGCCTTATCATAATTTTGTGCAGGTGAGTAATAAGCAGGTGCCTTTACTACAGCAGCCATCATTGCACTTTCAGCCAACGTTAATTGGCTTACCTTTTTACCGAAGTATAGGTTTGCTGCTTTTTCAATTCCCCATGCTCCTTCTCCGTAATAAATATTACTTACATATAATTTTAAAATTTCATCCTTTGTAAATGTACGTTCAATTTTTTTCGTATAAAAAATTTCTTTCCACTTACGAGAAAATGTACGTTCATTCGTTAAAAAAGCATTTTTTGATAACTGTTGTGTAATTGTGCTACCACCTTGCACAACACCACCAGCTTTTATATTCTCAACAGACGCCCTAATAATCGCTATATAATCTAAACCGTTATGATGATAAAACCTTTTATCTTCTGTCGCAATAAATGCATGTGTTAATGATTCTGGCACCTCTAACTTAGCCGGTACATGTAATTTACTAATATCACTTTGCTCGATCATTACATTTCCAATGAATAATAACGTAAAACTTAACAATAATAATAAAATAATGGCTTTATAAAAAAACTTAGTCATTGGATTTAATGCAACTTTTTGATGATAGTTCACCCTAGATAATACTCGTTCTTTCATCTTAAACACCTCTTTTCCACACAGCATATAACTCTTACTTTAAGAATACCTTGTTATAAAAAAATATCCCATCGATTTCTCTTACACGTACCTTACATCATTGTAAGGTATAAAGTGAAACTTTAATCAGTAGGGTTTTTGTTCATCCCCCACTGAATATCAGCCCTCACTAATCGAGCTGCCAGGCAAATAGCGGGGTAAAAAAGTATTGTATCATAGTCTTTTTTTATCTACTATTCATCTGAAATATTGAATATAGATTATGCTAAACCAATAATAGAGTATACCTTAAGCCTATACTTCCCTATTAAAACATCCTATTTTCATTATATCATCTACAAATATATATACTTGTAAGTATCTAGTAATCTAAATGTATACAATATATCATACATTATATAGAACGAACGTTCCCAAAATCAATACTAGCACTATTATTATTTTGACCTTTTTCTTAAACAGTATACAAAAAAGAGTAGTGATTTGATTGTATCTCAAACCAGCTACTCTTTTCTTTACAATCTACCTATTAAATTATATGGCTGCACTTCCCACGTTTCGTACGGAATACAATGTGTTGCGCTCATCGCATCAATCGTTCTGGATTTCATATGAGGACGCGTTATATACTCATCTATGTTCTCTTCATTTAAAGCAACAAATTTAGCCTCTTGTATTTCTTCATGTTGAATTTTTATTTCACCGCTTACATATGCTACTTTAAAAACGACAGCTAAAATGTTCATGGAAGCATTATAATAAACTCCTGTAATACCGATAGGCTTCACCGTTAATCCTGTTTCCTCTTTTATTTCCCTACAAACAGCTTGATCGAGTGCTTCCCCTTCTTCTACCTGTCCTCCTGGTAACTCCCACGTATCAGCTCGCCAGTGTACCTTTGCTAATAACACTTCATCTTTTTCATTTGTTAAATAGCCTGCTACAGCAACGATATGTTTTGGTGTTTTATGTTCCATGTTAAGCCTCCTAGCAATAATGAATATTTCATAAATCCCTATAAGCATATTCCCTGTTTACAATAAAATACCTTTATTAAAAAAGCCCCTATTCGTTAAACGAACAGGGGCTTTTATCGTATTATTCTCCTAAGTCTACGTTGTGATAAACTTGTTGTACATCTTCTAAATCTTCTAATGCATCAACCATTTTTTCAAATTGTGCTTGTGCATCTTCAGGAAGTGTTACATCGTTTTGTGCAAGCATTGTTAATTCGGCAACTGTAAATTCTTCAACACCCGCATCTTTAAGAGCAGATTGTACTGCGTGGAATTGATCTGGTTCAGCATACACGATAACAGCATCTTCTTCTTCAAGAATGTCACGTGCATCCACATCTGCTTCCATTAAAATCTCAAGAACTTCATCTGATGTTTTCCCTTCAAGACCGATAACAGCTGTTGCATCAAACATGTAAGCTACAGAACCGTTTACACCCATGTTACCACTGTTTTTGCTAAATGCAGCTCGTACATCTGCAGCAGTACGGTTTACGTTGTTTGTAAGTGTATCTACAATTACCATAGCTCCATTTGGTCCGAATCCTTCATAACGAAGCTCGTCATAATTTTCTTCTGAACCACCTTTTGCTTTTTCAACTGCACGATCAATAATTGTTCTTGGTACGTTATATGTTTTCGCACGTTCTAATACAACTCTAAGCGCTTGGTTTGATTCTGGATCTGGCTCGCCTTGTTTTGCCGCCACATAAATTTCACGTCCAAATTTCGCGTATATGCGGCTTGTATTTGCATCTTTTGATGCTTTTTTATCTTTAATATTATTCCATTTACGACCCATACTTTCCACTCTCTTTCCCGTTTTAAATCTACATAAAAATATTAATATGAAATATAATGTGTGTTCAACACATTTTTAAAAGAAATATAAAAAGTTCATTTTTGATTCATATTACAGACATAATATAAATCACTATCATTTTGTTCTTTCAACAAGTTATATTATACATGAATTCCTACATTTATCACGAATTTTAGAATCACATAACATAATTTAGCAAAAAACCTTAACATTTCTGTTAGTTTTTTTACATCGCCGATACCAATTTCCATAATATTCCCTTCATTACTTTCTATTGCTTTATAATTAAAATAGGAGAAAAGCTAAATCCAACTATCTATCAAGTGAGATTCATGAAATTAGATGAACCAATTCAATTTGAGTCGTTTCCTGAATTAAAAGAATTAGGGGACTGGTTGAGTACTTCAACGCACATGTGGGCGTGCCACTCAACTATGTACAAGTACAACAGAGAAGAGTTTGAAAAGAAGTTTTTAGAAATTACAAACTTAACCGTTGATAATGTACTAATATCTACTGGTGGTGTCGGATTTAACTTCATGTCATCAGGTTGGAGAAATTTTCTATAAAGGGATAAAAACGAATGTTAGTTTTTATCCTGTTAGTGTTTCACAGTTTACTCCAACTGTATAGTATGTGCTTTGATCGAGCGAAATCACAAAAAAACTCTACACAATTAGTGTAGAGTTTTTTATTACGCCGTTCGTGATACCGATGGTCGGGGTCGAACCGACACTCCCGAAGGAACACGATTTTGAGTCGTGCGCGTCTGCCAATTCCGCCACATCGGCACAAAAGAAAAGGCGGCAACCGGATTTGAACCGGTGATAAAGGTTTTGCAGACCTCTGCCTTACCACTTGGCTATGCCGCCATATAAAATTTTACTGGAGCGGAAGACGGGATTCGAACCCGCGACCCCAACCTTGGCAAGGTTGTATTCTACCACTGAACTACTTCCGCAAAAATGGCTGGGCTAGCTGGATTCGAACCAGCGCATGACGGAGTCAAAGTCCGTTGCCTTACCGCTTGGCTATAGCCCATCGAATTCTTACTTAATTATATGTAAGTATCCATTAGATTATTTATAATTTTTAAAATAAAAATGGGGCGACTGATGGGAATCGAACCCACGAATGCCGGAGCCACAATCCGGTGCGTTAACCACTTCGCCACAACCGCCATGTTGTGTAAATATATTTGGCAGGGGCAGTAGGAATCGAACCCACACTGGAGGTTTTGGAGACCTCAGTTCTACCTTTAAACTATGCCCCTATGTAAATGGTGGAGGGGGGCAGATTCGAACTGCCGAACCCGAAGGAGCGGATTTACAGTCCGCCGCGTTTAGCCACTTCGCTACCCCTCCGAAACTTACATGGTGCCGGCTAGAGGACTTGAACCCCCAACCTACTGATTACAAGTCAGTTGCTCTACCAATTGAGCTAAGCCGGCGTATATGATTAATATAAATGGTGGCTCGGGACGGAATCGAACCGCCGACACGAGGATTTTCAGTCCTCTGCTCTACCGACTGAGCTACCGAGCCTTATTAAAATGGCGGTCCCGACCGGGGTCGAACCGGCGATCTCCTGCGTGACAGGCAGGCATGTTAACCACTACACCACGGGACCATTTGGTTGCGGGGACAGGATTTGAACCTGCGACCTTCGGGTTATGAGCCCGACGAGCTACCGTGCTGCTCCACCCCGCGATAATACTATTCATATAATTTATATGGTGGAGGATGACGGGATCGAACCGCCGACCCCCTGCTTGTAAGGCAGGTGCTCTCCCAGCTGAGCTAATCCTCCAAAGTGGTGACCCGTACGGGATTCGAACCCGTGTTACCGCCGTGAAAGGGCGGTGTCTTAACCACTTGACCAACGGGCCAAATATGATAAATCCTATGGCGGAGAGCAAGGGATTCGAACCCTTGATACGCTTGTGACGTATACACGATTTCCAATCGTGCTCCTTCGGCCAACTCGGACAGCTCTCCAATGGCTCCGCAGGTAGGAATCGAACCTACGACCGATCGGTTAACAGCCGATAGCTCTACCGCTGAGCTACTGCGGAATAATATTGCCTGGCAACGTCCTACTCTCACAGGGACAAGGTCCCAACTACCATCGGCGCTAGAGAGCTTAACTTCCGTGTTCGGTATGGGAACGGGTGTGACCTCTCTGCCATCATTACCAGACATTATTCTTTTGAGACAATCATTATTATAACTTATTCACTTTAAAAGTCAACAAGTTTTTTATGTTCTCTCAAAACTAGATAACATTTGCTACATATTATATGGTTAAGTCCTCGATCTATTAGTATTCGTCAGCTCCACATGTCACCATGCTTCCACCTCGAACCTATCAACCTGATCATCTTTCAGGGATCTTATAGAAAGGAGGTGATCCAGCCGCACCTTCCGATACGGCTACCTTGTTACGACTTCACCCCAATCATCTGTCCCACCTTAGGCGGCTGGCTCCAAAAAGGTTACCCCACCGACTTCGGGTGTTACAAACTCTCGTGGTGTGACGGGCGGTGTGTACAAGGCCCGGGAACGTATTCACCGCGGCATGCTGATCCGCGATTACTAGCGATTCCAGCTTCATGTAGGCGAGTTGCAGCCTACAATCCGAACTGAGAACGGTTTTATGAGATTAGCTCCACCTCGCGGTCTTGCAGCTCTTTGTACCGTCCATTGTAGCACGTGTGTAGCCCAGGTCATAAGGGGCATGATGATTTGACGTCATCCCCACCTTCCTCCGGTTTGTCACCGGCAGTCACCTTAGAGTGCCCAACTTAATGATGGCAACTAAGATCAAGGGTTGCGCTCGTTGCGGGACTTAACCCAACATCTCACGACACGAGCTGACGACAACCATGCACCACCTGTCACTCTGCTCCCGAAGGAGAAGCCCTATCTCTAGGGTTGTCAGAGGATGTCAAGACCTGGTAAGGTTCTTCGCGTTGCTTCGAATTAAACCACATGCTCCACCGCTTGTGCGGGCCCCCGTCAATTCCTTTGAGTTTCAGCCTTGCGGCCGTACTCCCCAGGCGGAGTGCTTAATGCGTTAACTTCAGCACTAAAGGGCGGAAACCCTCTAACACTTAGCACTCATCGTTTACGGCGTGGACTACCAGGGTATCTAATCCTGTTTGCTCCCCACGCTTTCGCGCCTCAGTGTCAGTTACAGACCAGAAAGTCGCCTTCGCCACTGGTGTTCCTCCATATCTCTACGCATTTCACCGCTACACATGGAATTCCACTTTCCTCTTCTGCACTCAAGTCTCCCAGTTTCCAATGACCCTCCACGGTTGAGCCGTGGGCTTTCACATCAGACTTAAGAAACCACCTGCGCGCGCTTTACGCCCAATAATTCCGGATAACGCTTGCCACCTACGTATTACCGCGGCTGCTGGCACGTAGTTAGCCGTGGCTTTCTGGTTAGGTACCGTCAAGGTGCCAGCTTATTCAACTAGCACTTGTTCTTCCCTAACAACAGAGTTTTACGACCCGAAAGCCTTCATCACTCACGCGGCGTTGCTCCGTCAGACTTTCGTCCATTGCGGAAGATTCCCTACTGCTGCCTCCCGTAGGAGTCTGGGCCGTGTCTCAGTCCCAGTGTGGCCGATCACCCTCTCAGGTCGGCTACGCATCGTTGCCTTGGTGAGCCGTTACCTCACCAACTAGCTAATGCGACGCGGGTCCATCCATAAGTGACAGCCGAAGCCGCCTTTCAATTTCGAACCATGCGGTTCAAAATGTTATCCGGTATTAGCCCCGGTTTCCCGGAGTTATCCCAGTCTTATGGGCAGGTTACCCACGTGTTACTCACCCGTCCGCCGCTAACTTCATAAGAGCAAGCTCTTAATCCATTCGCTCGACTTGCATGTATTAGGCACGCCGCCAGCGTTCATCCTGAGCCAGGATCAAACTCTCCAATAAAGTTAGTTTGTCTAGCATCTAAAATAAAAATTGACGTTTCACGTTGTTTGTTTCGTTCAGTTTTCAAAGAACTACTTAGTCGCTCATTTGCGACTTCCTTATGTTAACATCTTCGTTTTTCGATGTCAACTAAGTTTTTTAATTTATTTTTTGTCGTTTTCTGCGTTTCCGCATCAGCGACGGTTATTAATATATCATGCAGTACATACATGGTCAATACTTTTCACAAAAAAATTTCACATCCCGTTAAAACTTTAAAAACACGTTTCAAAAATCCATATAGTTTCTCTTCATTCTTTACCCTAATCCACATTTCATATCTTATCACTTTATCACGCTTCTTAACGAATGAAAATTCTAAATTTTATGTTATTATTGTTATTATAGGAGAGTGGTGAGAATGAGCATTAAGTATTCAAACAAAATTAATAAAATCCGGACCTTTGCATTAAGTTTAGTATTTATCGGCCTCTTCATTGCATACTTAGGAGTCTTTTTCCGTGAAAACATTATTATTATGACAACATTTATGATGGTTGGCTTCTTAGCCGTAATCGCTAGTACTGTCGTTTACTTTTGGATTGGTATGTTATCTACTAAAACTGTACAAATTATTTGTCCAAGCTGCGATAAACCTACAAAAATGCTCGGTCGTGTCGACGCATGTATGCATTGCAACCAACCTTTAACAATGGATCGAAATCTAGAAGGAAAAGAATTTGATGAAAAATATAATAAGAAGAGCTATAAGTCATAAGTATATACGGAGACAATACATCCTTACAAAACTAAACATGAAAAGGTGATTTCTTAACCAAGAAATCACCTTTTGTATTTATCTTTAATTAAATTAGGTTGTGTACTGAACATTTTAAACCCTTCTGAACCTAATGTAATTACCCTATATAATAAAGAAAGAGGCTGACGTAAAGCCGTCAGCCTCTTTCTTTATTATATATTACGCCTTATGACACTCTGGACAAACGCCATAAATTTCTAAGCGATGACTATTAATAACGAAGCCTGTCGTTTTCGCAGCTTCCTCTTCAAGCTGTTCCAAGCCTCCATAAGGAAAATCAACAATCTTACCACATTTTTCGCAAATCACATGATAATGTTGACTTGTAACATAATCAAATCTACTTGAAGCGTCTCCATAAGTTAATTCCTTTACAAGTCCAACCTCTTTAAATACACGTAGGTTATTATAAACAGTTGCAACACTCATATTTGGAAACTTACCTTCTAATGCTTTATAAATGTCATCCGCTGTTGGGTGCGTCATAGATTCCACAAGGTACTCTAAAATAGCATGACGCTGTGGAGTAATGCGTACACCCGTATTTTTCAGCATTTCTAGCGCTTCTTTTAATTCTTCTTTGACCACCGTCATGCACCCCGATTCTATACGGATTATTATTTTATAATTCTTATAAAGAGTGTACTCCTTTTCTTATAAATCGTCAATATTTCTACTATAAGTATGTGTTTTATTTTTGTATATAGCCTTATTCTTATGTATCTTTACCCATTTTTTATACATTTACATAGAAAAAAGTGCGACATAATCGCACTTGGAATACTATCATCTGAGGAGGTATGCCCTACACTTCACTTTATGTAAGACAATAAAATATGTATAGACACTCGCCTTACTTCTATATATTTTATCTCCACAATGGATTTACTTTATATAAGAAAGAACATCTTCAATATGTCCCTTCACTTTCACTTTACGCCACTCTTTTACAAGCTCACCGTCTTTATTAATAAGGAATGTAGAACGCTCAATTCCCATGTACTCTTTCCCAAAGTTCTTTTTCAACTTCCAAACATCATACAATTCCGCTACCTTATGATCTTCATCCACTAAAAGTACAAATGGAAGTTCATGCTTCTCAATGAACTTCAGATGTCTGTTCGCTGAATCAGGGCTTACGCCAAGAATAACTGTATCCTTCTCTTGAAATAATCCATATGCATCTCGAAAATCACATGCTTCAGTTGTACACCCTGGAGTCATATCTTTCGGATAAAAATATAGAACTACATTTTTACCACGAAAATCAGCTAAGCGAACTTGTTCCCCGTTACTTCCCTCTAATGTAAATTCTGGAGCCATTTCTCCTACTGTGATCATTGTTATCACTCCTACTCTTTTTTTTTACTATAACAAATGCTTCCTTATTTTTCATTGTCTATTACGGACCTCATTACAAAAGCAAACGGTAATGTATATCCAATTAGCGCTTCTCCAATCGCAATCCATCGCCCAATTCCAATCGGAGATATGTCACCATATCCAACAGACAATAAAGTAACTGCGCTAAAATATAAACAAATTTCAACCAGTTGAAAAGAGTGAGCATTTAAACTTTCTCCATCCTCTTTCAAAACTGCAAAACCCATTTCCTCTAATACAACGTAACTTAATCCAAATGCAATCAATACTGTTGTATAAATCAAAAATAATGTAGCTAAATTATACAGCGAAAAAAAACGCGTTGAATCCGAATAGGAACTCCATAATAATTGGACACTCCTCAAAATAGCAATTGCTGCAATTAATAGAATAAATCCCCATAACATGTCCTCCACCTCATTTTATATGTATGAGACAGCCATTAGATTTATCCCTTAGAAACAAACAAGCTTTTATAATTAATTCCCTGCACCACGGTACCTTTTTACCCCTTGATTCCAAAGAGTAATTGCAATCGTAAAACAGATAACACCAACGAACGGTGTTGCAAACGCATAGCTATTCCACTCTGTTTTTCTTAAAAAGTATGCTGCTGGATACACTCCGACAAACGCAAATGGTAATACAAACGTTAAAATGAAACGAATCACACGGTTATAAATATTAACTGGATAGCGACCATAGTTACCTATGTTATACATTAGCGGCATAATTGAACTTTTCGCATCCGACCAAAAACCAAGACTCGCAAGCGTAACAAATATACCTCCGTATACAAGGGCGCCCCCTCCTACCATCAACAAGAACAAGAAGATATCGTACCAGTAAAAAGATAATTGCAACTCCACAGCTGCATACCCCATTACAATCATTCCTGTAATGGCCCCAATTAAAGACTCAAGTTCCATTCTTTCTAATATAATTTGAAACAAGCTATGAATTGGTCTCGTTAATATACGATCCATTTCTCCTTTAATGATGTAACGATCATTAAAGTCCCATATATTAAAGAAAGCTGAGAAAATGGCAAACGGCACTAAAAAGAAACCATAAATAAAGATGACTTCTTCTCTACTCCAGCCTTTTAATGCTTGTGTATGTCCAAACACAACAAGAATAAAAATTAAATTAACAGCCTGTAGTGATAAGTCAGAAAGTAATCCAACGATAAAATCGCCCCGATACTCCAATTTTGTTTTTATATATTGGCTTGCATATTGCAAAAATAGTTTTATATATATCATCTCATCATCCCCCTTGTACAATTAGACGTTTTCTCGCCGTTCTCCACATGAGTACAATTGGAATAATAAGTACAATTGCCCAAATTACTTGGAATAATAATGCCTCATACAATTTACTTCCTTGTATACCTTCTGAAAAAATCATACTCGGAATATAACTAATGGCCTGAAATGGTAAAAACACCATTGCCTTTTGGGCCCATAACGGATAAAAACTAATCGGTAATAATAGACCAGAAAATAAATCAATAACAACACGTTTTGCATACATAATTCCGCTATTATTAAATAAGAAGAATGTGAGCATTCCCGTCATTAAATTAATTTGTGTATTAATAATAAAACTAAATATTAAAGATAAGAAGAAATATAACCACGTTTGAAAGTTCGTTGTAATTTGCAATGAAAATAATAAGGTAACGATGACCATACCCGGAATTGAAAAGAAGGCAAAGCGAAATATTCCTTCACCAAGACCTTGCATCACTTTCATCCCTAAATAGTTATATGGACGTATCAGTTCTACCGCTACACGTCCTTCTTGAATCTCCATCGCAATTTCCCTGTCTATATTATTAAAATAAAAGGCACGTGCCATCCACGCAATTGCGATATACGTAGTCATTTGCGAAATAGATAAACTTTCAATATTCTCTTTTCCGCTATAAATTGCTTGCCATAAAAAATAATATGCGCCGATATTAATTGTATAAATTAAAATCCCGCTATAGTAGTTTGTACGATACGCAAGCATCATTAAAAAGCGAATTCGAATCATTTCAATGTACTTACCCATGTTTCATACCTTCTTCATAAATGTTACGAATAATTTCCTCTGTAGACACTTCGTTAATTTTTAAATCTTTAATTTGAAAGGCCTGTACCACTTTAGAAATAAGCATTGAAATAATAACTTCTTCATTCGGTATTTTGGCAATCCACGCGTTTTCCTCTTTCGCTTTCGACCAAACGACATGACTATCTGGCATAACCATTGATAAAGCCTGATAGGAAACTGGTGCAATAAACTGAAAATGTATTTCCTTCTCTGCTCCCCACTGGGTACGAAGATTATTTAAAGAACCGTCATACATAATATTTCCTTCATCGAGCATGATAACGCGCTCACATAATGCTTCAATATCAGTAATATCATGGGTTGTTAATAAAATTGTTGTTTTATAACGTTCATTCATTTCTTTTAAAAATTCACGTATTTTCAATTTCACAAGTACATCTAGTCCAATTGTTGGTTCATCTAAAAATAATAACGGTGGATTATGAATTAATGCTGCCGCTAATTCACAACGCATTCTTTGACCTAAAGATAGCTTTCGAACTGGCTTATCTAATAAAGGACCAATATCTAACGTTTCGATCACGTGCTCCATATGTTCTTTATACTGAGCGTCTGATACACCGTACACTTTTTTTAATAAACGAAACGATTCTTGTACCGCAATATCCCACCAAAGCTGTGAGCGTTGACCGAAAACAACACCAATCGTTCTTACAAATTCTTCCCTCTGCTTATGCGGGTTCATCCCATTTACTAAAATGTCTCCTGATGTCGGAGTCAAAATCCCCGTAAGCATTTTAATTGTCGTTGATTTACCAGCACCATTCTCACCGATATATCCAACCATTTCACCTTGTTTCACAGTAAAAGATACATCATTTACTGCTGGTACTATTTTATAATTACGATTTAATAAATCGCGAAATGCACCCTTTAAACCTGGACGACTTGAATAGGCTGTAAATTCTTTACGTAACCCTTGTACCTCAATTACCGATTTCATAATCGGACCCCCTTCCTAAATGTCACAACGAATAGTTTACCCAACTGCCTTCCCTATCACAAACAATACGTCTTTTCGAAAAACATGTTAGAATAATACATAGATTTTTGTAAGGAGATGAATGGTAGTGAAATTCACAAAATCAGAAGCATTACATAAAGAAGCTTTAGAACATATCGTTGGCGGTGTTAATAGTCCTTCTCGTTCTTTTAAAGCAGTTGGAGGCGGCGCTCCTGTTGCTATGGAACGTGGAAAAGGTGCTTATTTCTGGGATGTAGACGGAAATAAATATATCGATTATTTAGCAGCATACGGTCCTATTATTACTGGACATGCTCACCCGCACATTACAAAAGCAATTACAACAGCTGCTGAAAATGGTGTACTTTACGGAACTCCAACAGCGCTAGAAGTAAAATTTGCAAAAATGTTAAAAGAAGCAATGCCTGCATTAGATAAAGTCCGCTTCGTAAACTCTGGTACTGAAGCTGTAATGACAACAATTCGTGTCGCTCGCGCTTACACAGGCCGCACAAAAATTATGAAATTCGCTGGTTGTTACCACGGTCATTCTGATTTAGTACTTGTAGCGGCTGGATCTGGTCCTTCTACACTAGGAACTCCTGACTCAGCCGGTGTACCACAAAGTATCGCTCAAGAAGTTATTACCGTTCCATTTAATAATGTAGAAACTTTAAAAGAAGCATTAGATAAATGGGGACATGAAGTAGCAGCTATCCTTGTAGAACCGATTGTTGGAAACTTCGGTATTGTAGAGCCAAAACCTGGATTCCTTGAGAAAGTGAATGAACTTGTTCACGAAGCTGGTGCACTAGTAATTTATGATGAAGTTATTACTGCTTTCCGCTTCATGTACGGTGGTGCTCAAGACTTACTTGGCGTAACACCAGACTTAACGGCGCTTGGTAAAGTTATTGGCGGCGGACTTCCAATCGGTGCTTACGGTGGTAAGAAAGAAATTATGGAACAAGTCGCTCCGCTTGGACCTGCATATCAAGCTGGTACAATGGCAGGAAATCCTGCTTCTATGGCATCTGGTATTGCTTGTCTAGAAGTTCTTCAACAAGAAGGGCTTTATGAAAAATTAGATGAACTTGGTGCAATGCTTGAAAAAGGAATTTTAGAGCAGGCTGAAAAACATAATATCGATATTACATTAAACCGCCTAAAAGGTGCTTTAACTGTATACTTCACAACGAATACAATTGAAGATTACGATGCAGCACAAGATACAGACGGAGAAATGTTCGGTAAATTCTTCAAGCTTATGCTTCAAGAAGGAGTTAACTTAGCACCTTCTAAATATGAGGCATGGTTCTTAACGACAGAACATACAAAAGAAGATATTGAATATACAATTGAAGCTGTAGGTAGAGCATTTGCTGCTTTAGCAAACAATAAATAATCCCGTCATTAAAAGGAAAAAAGAAAGCACACCTTTCTTTTTTCCTTTTTTCTATTTCATAAATTCCTTATCAATAGTATAATTATTCATAATTATCTGTTTAATTTTCTTTTATATCCTTACTATCTTTGTATACAAGGCTGCTCACGCCTTAAATAGTAAGATTATTCAAACTTTCATAAGAGGGGGGATTGACGGATGCTCAATAAAACAAATACATGGACACCGTCTTTATTTCGAGATTACAAAAATGCAGAACATGATGCGTGTGGAATCGTTTCCGTTATGGAGAAACGAAAAATTCCTACAAAAGAAAATATTGACCTTTGCATACAATCGCTCGTCAAAATGAATCATAGAGCTGGTTTCATTAATGGCGAAGGTGATGGAATCGGCATTCACATTGATATACCAAAAGCACTTTGGAATGAAAAATTAAAAAGTAGCGGATATAATCCAACGATCGTGGATCATCCCCACTTTATCGTTGGACATTTTTTTCTAAATAAAAACGAAAATATAGTTAATTTAAAAAATCATATTCGTACACAATTAAACAACGAAAACTTTGCAATTCTTTTCGAAAGTGATGATGTAATAAACTCCGATGCACTCGGTCCACTTGGTAAACAAGAAGAACCTTTATTTTGGCAAGTTGCTCTTATCGCAGAAAATGAAGTTGCAAATATTGAGCAAACATTATTTACAGTAACGATAAAAATAGAAGAAAATGAAGCGATTCATGTTGCTTCATTAAGTCGTGATCACGTTGTATATAAAGTTCTAGGTGCTGGGGATACACTTGTTGCCTATTACAATGATTTACAACACCCACTTATTGCTTC
The DNA here is from genome assembly GCF_007363175.1 of Bacillus sp. BD59S. Classification (NCBI taxonomy): domain Bacteria; kingdom Bacillati; phylum Bacillota; class Bacilli; order Caryophanales; family Bacillaceae; genus Bacillus; species Bacillus sp. BD59S. The sequence goes on along the minus strand of NZ_CP034686.1, from coordinate 460,718 downwards.
AACTATGACACTAGGACACAATCGCTATTCTACTAATACATTATCTAACTTCTTTCGTGTACAACCATTTAGTATCCTCGGACATAATGGTGAAATTAACACAATTGCAAAATTACGCGATCAAGCTGAAATGATTCACGTTCCACTTACTGCTGGGGGCAGTGACTCCCAAGATTTAAACCGCACCTTAGAAACTCTACTTGTTCAATACAACTACAGTTTATTTGAAGCAATGGATATACTATTCCCGCCAATTATTAATGAAATTAAACTTTATGAACCACATTTACAAGATTTATATACGTATATACGTGAAGCATGGGGCCATTTTGCACAAGGTCCAGCTGGCATTATTTCACGTTATAAAGATGAAGCTGTTTTCAGCGTGGATTCTCTTGGGCTACGACCAGTATGGAAAGTAGAGACAGAAAGCTCCTATATTTTCTCTTCTGAACCTGGAGTTGTATCACCAACTGAATATGTAGCAGAACCAAAACCACTCGCTCCAGGGGAAAAAGTCGGACTAAAGTGGAATGAACAAGATGAGCTTGTTCTTTATGAATATGACAAATACCAAGCTCAAGTATATGACCGTTTTAAAAAACGAGTGGATACTAAAGATTATCATTTAAACTTATCTACCCCTGAAACGAAAGAAATACAAGGATTATGTGATTCTATGCAAGTTGAAACGAAACAATACGTTGCTTTCGGATGGGATCGTGAACATATTCAGCTTCTTGAACAGATGGCAACAAAAGGCGTTGAGCCAATTCGCTCACTCGGGCATGACTCACCACTCGCTGCACTCGATACTGATAGACGAAATATCGCTGATTTCATTAAGGAAAGTGTAGCTGTTGTTACAAATCCAGCAATTGATCGCGATCGAGAGGTCGAACACTTCTCCACACGAACGATACTTGGAGAGCGACCAAGTTTATTAAGCGGTGCTAAACAACCATTTGTAGTTGAGATGCTTTCCCCGATTATTTTAGAAGGAAGTGTAGCACAATCTATTGCAGAAGAATTACACACAGTTACGTACGAGCAACTTATACAACTATTCAATACTCATAGCTCTATCACTACAATCTCTGCTACATTCAGTCAGGCAGAAACTTTACAATGCGCCTTAAGTCGAATTAGTTCCGAAGCGATAACAGCTGTGAACGATGGGGCTTCCCTACTATTAATAGACGATGCCAACGCTCATCTAAATGAACGGTTATGGATTGATCCCCATTTAGTTACTGCGAAAGTACATCAAGTATTAAGCGAAAATAAATTACGCCGAAACTGTTCGCTCGTTATACGTTCGGGTGCCCTTCGCTCCTTACATGATATCGTCACACTGTATGGATTAGGAGCAGATAGTATTAATCCATATTTATTATTTGCAACCGTAAATGATGGGACAAAAACACCAATTACGAATTTATACAATGCTCTTAATAAAGGACTGGAAAAAGTCATTTCAACAATTGGAATTCATGAATTGCGTGGTTACGGTCGCCTCTATTCTTCTATCGGGTTACATGAAGAAATCACAAATATATTGCAAATCACGAATTTCTTAGGTTCAAATGATTTAGCTTTTTCTCTTGAATCACTTGCTGAAGATGCACAAATGCGAGCGAACGATTATAACAATCCTAAAGTTAGAATGCGAAAATCTTTTCATATATTCCCGCGAATTTGGAAAGCAATTGGCGATGTTGCAAAAGGAAACTCTTATGATGATTACCGTGAAAAATTAAGTGAGTTAGAAGAAAATAACCCAATCGCAATTAGACATCTTGTTCAAACGAAAGAAACAAAACATGTCATTCCGGCTGAAGAAGTGTCCATCAGTATTCAAAATCATGATTTACCATTTATTATTAGTTCCATGTCATTCGGTTCTCAAAATGAAATTGCCTTTCGTGCATATGCAGAAGCAGCCGATCAGCTAAATATGATTAGTTTGAACGGTGAAGGCGGCGAAATTAAAGATATGATTGGAAAATATCCACATACACGTGGACAACAAATTGCGTCCGGACGATTTGGCGTAAACGCCGAACTACTCAATTCATCAAACTTAATTGAAATAAAAATTGGGCAAGGCGCAAAGCCTGGTGAAGGTGGACATTTGCCAGGTTCAAAAGTAACAGCCAAAATCGCTGAAGCACGTAATGCGACAATTGGATCAGATTTAATTTCACCTTCTAACAACCATGATATTTATTCCATTGAAGATTTAGCTCAAATGATTACAGAAATTAAAACGGCTAATCAACTTGCGAAAGTAGCTGTAAAAGTCCCTGTCGTCCCTAACATTGGAACAATTGCTGTTGGTATCGCAAAAGCTGGTGCTGATTTTATTAACATTAGCGGATTTGATGGTGGTACAGGGGCTGCACGTATCCACGCATTGCAACATGTAGGGCTTCCTGTAGAAATTGGTGTGAAAGCCGCTCACAATGCTTTATTAGAAGCAAATATGAGACATAAAGTAGAAATTTGGGCTGATGGTGGTATTCGAAGTGTGAATGACGCCTTGAAAATTATGCTCCTTGGAGCAAACCGCATTGGATTTGGTACATTATCCATGATTGCAATTGGCTGTACAACTTGCCGCGGATGTCATCTAGATACTTGCCACGTTGGAATCGCAACACAGATTGAATCTGAAGCTCAAGCGAAAGAACACGGATTACGCCGCTTCGTCCCGCGTGAATTAGAAAGCGCCGTGGCTGGATTATTACATTTATTCACTACTTTTGGCGAAGAACTAAAACGATTAACAGGAAATCTCGGCTATACAAATTTACAAGAAATTGTCGGGCGTTCCGATTTATTAGAACAAGTTCGAGGCAAAAATTTATTAAACTTATGTAATTTACTACAAACGATAGAACATCCATCTGGTACAAAAACAGAACACGTACTAGAAAAACAATTTGAAACAATTCATTCTCCTCATTCAAAAGAATTAGTAGGCGTTGGCGTAGAGCAACGCGTTATGGGTGGTCTAGAATCTTGTTATCGCGTTCGTAGTAAATTATATGAAGACACGAAGCTTGAACCACTTACATTAAAGTATACGAATGGCTCGATTCCTGGAAATGGATTAGGTGCTTACAATAGTGAGAACTTATTTATACACGTAAACGGCGGCGCACAAGATGGTATTGGTAAAACCTCCTTTGGTGGTGGTATTTATATAACGAAAGCAAAAGGAAAAGACGGTCTATATTATAACGGTTCTGTCGGAAAAGGTTTTGGATACGGTGCACAAAAAGGGGCGCTATACGTTCAAGGTAACGCTGATGCTCGCGCTGGCATTCGCCTCTCTGGAGCAGACATGATAATTGGCGGACGCATGACAAAGCCACTCCGTGAAAAAGAGCAAGGGAATATAGGAGCATACTCTAATATTAAAGGTTTCGCTTTTGAATATATGACAAATGGGCGCGCTCTTGTTTTAGGGGATCCTGGTCCATGGATTTGCGCTGGTATGACTGGCGGGGTTGTTTATTTACGCCATGATTCAAGCTTAGGTTTAACAGAACAGGCATTAAAAAGAAGAATCGCAAAAGGAGCAAATGTTATATTACAACCAATTAGTAAAAATGGTGTGCAAGATGTGACCGAGTTATTACTAGATTATATCCGTGTATTAAATGAACATGAGCAATACGAGGAAGTTGCTTTATTGACACCGTTATTCGATGATATGCAGCAACAGTTTTTTGAAATCATCCCGAAAAAAGAGCAGGCTGATCCATCTATCTCAACAGAGTGATATGCCTAATTTTCATCTTCAAGAAAAAAATTGACGAAGTACACTTCTCATAGTAATCTATAGTAACAATTTGAAACCTGCTGAAATTCAGCAGGTTTTTTTACTAAAAATTGATGTTTAAAAAGAATTAGGAAAAAGTATAAAATGAATCTTAATTTCTTATTAACGTCACTAAAATATCACTTGCTAACATATTGTAATGAATGTATAGTATCATGTTGTACATTCATTATGACAAGAGAAAGGATCTTATTAAGGGTATGAAACTTGGTGCTCGCATTTTAAAAACGGGTATTGCCATCACATTAGCTTTATTTGCTTGTATTTTACTTAACTTACCGAGTCCAGTATTTGCGGGAATCTCAGCTATCTTCGCTGTTCAACCGTCTGTATACCGCTCGTATTTAACTGCACTTGAACAAATTCAAGCAAACGTCATTGGTGCGGTATTCGCTATCGCATTCGCTACTGCTTTTGGACATAATCCTTTTATTATTGGATTAACATGTATATTAGTAATTGCTCTTACATTGCAATTACGATTAGAAAACACAATATCAATTGCTTTAGTAACAGTTATCGCTATTATGGAGTATCAAGGTGAAGATTTCTTTAGTTTTGCCTTACTTCGATTTGCGACGATTATGGTTGGAATTATTGCGGCTTCACTTGTAAATTTAGTGTTTATGCCGCCAAAATACGAAACAAAGTTATATCATCGCATCGTTGATAATACAGAAGAAATTGTAAAATGGATTCGAATGAATAGCAGGCAAGCTTCTGATTTTACAACATTAAAAACTGATATTGATCGTATGAAAGAAAAAATGATCAAACTAAACCATTACTATTTGCTGTATAAAGAAGAAAGAAGCTATACGAAAAAAGTAAAGTTCGCAAAAATTCGTAAGCTTGTTTTATTCAGACAAATGTTAGCGACGACAAGTCGTGCTTTAAGTACGTTAAAATCATTACATCGTACTGAAAACGAACTGCGCTATATGCCAGAAGAATTCCAGGAATCTATTCAGAACGAACTTGATTCATTAACACATTATCATGAACAAGTGTTATTAAAATTTATTGGTAAAGCAAAAAAACAACAATCTGTTGAAATGCTTGATGAAGTTGAAACAGGTAAACAGGAATTAATTGATATCTTTATGGAATATCAAAACAAGGATGATGAAGAGGCATATAAAACATGGCTACATCTCTTCCCTCTTATTTCTGCTATTATTAACTATAGTGAAGAAGTAGAGCATTTAGATTTACTTGTGGATAGCTTCTACACATACCATAAACCAGAAGCAGAACTCAAAATCGACGATAAAAAAGAAGACGAATAAAAAACAGCTCCTTTTACGCTAAAGGAGCTGTTTCTGTTATATGTTGAAGTTGATATAAATTGTGGTAATATCCTCTTTTTTTCATTAATTCTTCATGAGATCCTGTTTCTTTAATTTCACCATCTTCAATGTAAATAATCGTATCCACATGCGTAATCGTCGCCAATCGATGTGCAATTATGATCGTCGTTCGATCAGCAGCTAACGTCTGAAGCGCCTCTTGAATATATTTTTCATTTTCTAAATCCAAAGCGGAAGTCGCTTCATCTAATATAAGTAACGATGGATTCTTTAAAAACACGCGTGCAATCGCTACACGTTGCCTTTGCCCACCAGATAACTTCACACCGCGTTCCCCGACGACAGTATCATAACCATCAGGTAACTCAATAATAAAATCATGAATTTGCGCAGCTTTGGCAGCTGCAATTACTTCTTCCTCTGTAGCTTTCGGATTCCCATATAAAATATTTGCCCCGATTGTATCGCTAAATAACAAATTATCTTGCAGTACAATTCCAATATGACTACGTAAATTTCTCATATCATACTTTCTAACATCTATCCCATCTACATAAACTGCGCCTGAAGAGACATCATAGAAACGCGGGATTAAACTAGCAAGAGATGACTTCCCTCCCCCACTCGCTCCTACAAGTGCTACCTTCTCTCCTGGCAATATAGTTAACGAAAGGTTATGTAATACCTCTTTTTCATCCGAGTTGTAACGAAACGATACATTATCAAATATCACTTCACCATTTAATTTTTTCGTTTGTACCGCACCTGGTACATTCACAATATCGTATTTTTCGTCTAACAGTTCAAACACCCGATCCATCGATGCGAAAGACTGTGTTAATGTCGTAGAGGAATTAACAAGGCGGCGAAGTGGACTATACAAACTATCCATATATCCAACAAAGGCAACCATAGTTCCTAATGTTAACTGCCCCTGAATCACTTCATACGCTGCAAAACCGATCACGAGTAACGGCCCTAAATCTGTTAACGTATTTACTGCCGAAAATGTTCTCGCCGTCCAACTCGTATGCGTTAACGCTTTCGTCAAAAATTCATTATTTCTTTTTTCAAATTGCTTCCCTTCATACTCTTCTAATGCAAAGCTACGTGTCACTTGCATCCCTTGAATACGTTCATGTAAATACCCTTGCATCGTTGCTAACGCTTGTGAACGCTCTTTCGTCAATTTTCGAAGACGCCCGAAAAAATATTTCACTGCCACTACATAAATAGGTAAAATTAATAGCGCAACAAATGTCAATTTTATATTCATAGAAAACATAACAATAATAGCGATAGCAATTGTTGCTGTATCTAACCAAACATTCATCAAACCAGTAATTACAAAATCCTTCGTTTGTTCTACATCATGAATGACACGTGAAATAATCTCCCCTGTTTTTGTATTCGAATAATAACGTAAACTCAACTTTTGTAAATGACCAAAAATATGTTTTCGCAAATCATATAGTATTGTATTTGCGATACGCTGCGCAAAATATTGACGATAATATTCAATCGGCGGTCTTAACACTGCAAAAATAAAAAAAGCAATCCCAATCGCTGTTACTAGTTGGGACGTCTTATCTTGAAATGACCCTCCGCCCTGAATGACATCATCAATAATATACTTTAATAACCACGGCATAATGAGCGGGATGCCGAATTTAACTAGACCAATCATAATCGTAATAGCAATAAGCCATCGATATGGTTTAACAAATTGCAAATATCTTTTTATACCTTGCACATAATCCCCCCTCTAATAGGACAAACCTGCGGGGAAATCCCCTGCAGGTTTGTTTTAATTTCTGTACATTAAATATCTCTCATACCACATATCTACAAAGTCTGGTGCGAATGGCCCTTTTCTTTGATGAATCCATTGTGTTAATTGTGCTACATTTCGTTTTAAAATCGTATCAATCACAGGTGGATATTGCATAATTTGACTATGTTTTTCATATTCATCTTCATCTAAAAGCGTATATGTCATATCTGGATACACTTTAATATCTAAATCATAATCAATATACTTTAACGCTTCAGAATCATATGCAAAAGGTGAGCTTAAATTACAATAATAATATACGCCCTCTTCCCTTAACATTCCAATCACATTAAACCAGTAGTTTGCATGAAAATAACAAATTGCTGGTTCACGAGTAATCCATGTTCGGCCATCTGATTCTGTCACTACTGTACGATCATTTGCTCCGATCACAAGACTTTGTGTCCCTTTTAAAATCGTTGTCTCTTCCCACATTCTATGAATGGAGCCATTATGTTTATAACTATGTATTTGTACTTTTTCTCCTTCTTTGGGAAATCCCATATATGCTCCCTTCCTTCAACTGCAAATGCCCTTTAAACTGCATTCACTTTTTTTCTATTATAACTTTTTTGTCGAAATTTTAAAACTAAAGCGATAAGACTCTATGTTTCACACTGAATACCATATCCATAGTCTTTCTTAGGGGACAGGGCCAAACGAGGAAAGGAGAAGAAAGTGAAACTTTAATCAGTGGGGGCTTTCTTCATCCCCCACCTAACGCCTTTGCTTTCGCTGAATTTTGAGGCGGGGGTCTTACTGCCCATTAAAGTGGGATAAAAAAAGGCCTTCCTCATTTCCATGTACAGAAGGACCTTTCACCTGAAGGCAACAATATATCTTATCCTAAATTTGAAATCATTTTTTCAGTTTCAAAAGATTGAATCACACTATTTGTTTGCTCTTCAAATTTCTCATGTAATAACTTAAGTGCTAATTCTGTTCTATATATTTCTTGGCGAATAAAATGTAATTCCTTTTTATCGCACGTATCCTTTTCGCTCATTTCAATTTGCTGATACTTCTCTAGGTGAGCTTGTAACTTCAACAACTCATCCATCGTTTCCAATTGCTCTCCTACCAACTTATCAAAATCGTTCATTACTTACCCCCTCTTGGATTTATTTATCAGTTATTATTTCCTCATTACATATTTCTAATCTTTAACTTCCTTCTCCTTTGACTACATTTGTTGACTTATTAGAAGTTATGTCGTTCGTTTTATTTTCATTACCATGACCAAAGCACAAAGAAAACACTTCTCCCGAATTAGAGAAGTGTTTTTCTTTCATTACTGATTTGAACTAGAAGATTGTGATTGTTTTGCAGCTGATTGTGCATTTTGTTTTTTCACAGCATGCACGTCTGTTTCAGTTGCAAATTCAGTACCATAACTAGCGTTTGCACTTTGTGCACCAGAAGCTTGTGCTTTCTTTGCTTCTGATTGTGCGTTTGCTTGTTTTACTGCTTGCACATCTGTTTCAGTTGAAAACTCTGTACCATAACTAGCATTTGTACTTTGAATGCTAGCACCAGAAGTTGCTTTGTTATAACCTTGTTGTTTTTTACTCATCTTTCTCACCTCCACAATCAATAATGTAACCAATTCAACTAAAAGCTATCCGTAATTTTCTTTTAAAAAATTACGCATATATCTCTTATCACTCATTCAAACTATAGAAAATGGAGGTGGAAATATGTATATAGGACGCGATATGACTGAATTAACGATGGTTTCAAAAAGTGAATGGAAAGAAGACGAATTAGCTTATTTTCATCATTCATTACAACAAATTCTGCCGTATTTAAACGCAGAAGGTCAAAGTATTTACAAAGAAATTGTAATAGAAATTGAATCAAGAGGTGGCTTACAAGAAGGTGACGCTAGTTGGACTCATGGAACAAGAATTTCTTACGATTAAAAAAAGTGTTCCCAATCTGGGAACACTTTTTTTATTTATTGTATTGTAATTTTCTCAACGCAACTCTCATAAATCGTACGATGCGATTTTGAAAAAGGTAACTGCTCAAATGCTTCTTTCGATACAAATTTCAATGTATCTGTTTCAACAATATCACCAGTTACTTTTCCGTAAAATACGAATATATCCCAAGTGCGATGTGTAAACGTGTGTTGTACATTCATTGCATATTCTTCAATAGAAATCGAAAGCTCAAATTTTTCTTTCATATAATCTGTAAGCTGTTCCTTCTGATTACGAATTCCTTCGCCAAGTTCAATATTCGGAAACTCCCACATATTAGCTAATAAACCGGTACTTGAACGTTTATTAATGACGTAACGACCATCTTCCGTTTGAAGTACTCCTGCAACAATCGGTACCATCGTAGGAGCTTTCGCTTTACTTTTTACTGGTAGTTCCTTTTGAACACCTTCTGCATATCCCCTGCAATGCTCACGTACAGGACAAAGTAAGCACGCTGGATTTTTAGGAATACAAATCAGTGCTCCTAATTCCATCAAACCTTGATTAAAATAAGATGGATTTTCAGCCGAAATAATTTCACGCACAATCTCTTCAAACACTTTTCTCGTTTTTGGTTTTGCAATGTCATCCCATACTGATAAAATGCGAGACAATACACGCATTACATTTCCGTCAACTGCCGGCTCTGGTATACCATAGGCGATACTTAAAATAGCACCTTTTGTATAGGGGCCGACTCCTTTTAATTTTTCAATTTTCTTTACATCACTTGGTACTATCCCGCCATATACTTCTTTTACTTCTTTTACGGCCGCATGTAAATTTCTTGCTCTAGAATAATACCCTAAACCTTCCCATGCTTTTAACACTTCTTCATCATCAGCATTTGCCAAAGCTTCTAGAGTAGGAAACTTCCCCATAAAATTCGCGTAATATGGTTTTACAGCCTCCACTCTAGTTTGCTGCAACATAATTTCCGAAACCCAAACACGGTATGGATCTTTATTTTTACGCCACGGTAAGTCGCGTTGCTCTTTTTCAAACCAACCAATTAAATCATTTTGAAACTGCTCTATGTTAAAATTATTTAATATTTCAAGTGTCAAACTTGATCCCCCTCATTTTTTTGCATATAAGTACTATTATAAAGATTTTAGGAAAAAATTTAAGTAAGATGACATAGGAAATAGAAGGCAAAGGACTTGAGGTATCGAATAAAAAGAGTTACATTAATAAAAAACGGAGGTGGATTTCTATGGACACAGCCACTCACCTTGTTATGGGCGTTACTCTAGGCAGCTTGGCCACGTTAGATCCAGCCATAGCACAAAGTGATATTGGGCCACAAGCAGTTATGCTCGCTACAATTGCTGGTTCCAATATTCCTGATATCGATACAGTTTTAAAATTACGTAATAACGCTAAATATATAAGAAATCATCGCGGGATTACTCATTCCATTCCTGCAGTGATTCTTTGGTCATTCCTTATAAGTGGCATCTCTTTCGCCTTCTTTTCAGACGCTCCATATTTGCATCTACTACTTTGGTCATTTATTGCCGTCTTTCTTCATGTCTTTGTAGATATTTTCAATGCCTACGGTACACAGGCATTACGACCCTTCACAAAAAAATGGGTAGCGCTAGGTATCATTAATACATTCGATACCGTCATTTTCTTCATCCATATACTCGCAATTGCTTGTATGCTCGTAGGTTCTCATAAAGGGTATACTGCCTTAGCAGCGTATATATTGATGATCGTTTACTATATCGGACGGATTATGATGCATAGAAATATAAGAAGCGTTGTACAAAAACGTTTCAAACATGTTGAGAAGATAATTATTTCTCCTTCTTATCGATTTTATCATTATCATTTAGCAATCGTTACAACCAATTATTACTACGTTGCTAGATGGCATCGCGGTAACATCATGGTATATGATAAATTCGACCGGGTACCGTTCCCAGATAATGCTATTATGCGCGCTGCTAAACAAGATGAAAACATCTCAGCATTTTTATCTTTCTCCCCTGTATATCGCTGGGACATTTTCGATTATGATCATTATTATGAAGTTCGATTCATTGATTTGCGATATCGTAGTAAAGACTATTATCCATTCGTTGCAATCGTTCAACTCGATCATAATTTAAATATTATTAGTTCCTATACAGGATGGATCTTTAGTGAAGAAAAACTTCGAAAAAAACTGGAGTTACTTCCACATTAAAAAAAGCGACTTAAGTCGCTTTTTTTAATGTTTCAAATGATCTTCTTGATTGATTAAATGGCTATATTTCGGATTATTTGTACGCATTTCATGAAGGCGTACTCCATGATTATTAATCCATGATCGCACCACTTGTTCAGTCATTTCTTCTCCTTGATAACGACCTGATTTCGCATAAGTTGTTTGAAAATCTTCCCACAGTAATTCAACCCACGCACGAGCTTGTGCGTAAGAAAGTTTGTCATTTTTGTCTAATAGTTCTTTCGTTAATGCTTCATAAATATCATTCATGTTCTAATCTCCTTTACCTAATTATCCCTTCATTTCTAAAGGATAGTTTCTTCTATTTTGCACATTCTATAATTGATACTTCTTCAAGAGGTATCAACTGATGATGAGGAGGGCGTTCGCAATGGGTAAACAAGCCGAATTTTGGTCTGAGTCAAAAAACAACAGCAAAATCGACGGTCAACCGAAAGCGAAATCACGCTTCGCTTCGAAACGACCTAACGGCACAATTAACACGCACCCACAAGAACGTATGCGTGCTGCAAATCAGCAGGAAGAGTAGTACAAAGTAATTTAACTTCCTACACGAGGTGATAAAGATGAGCTACCGTGATCGCTTAGATAGTCGTTCTGAATTATTTAACCATACGTGGACTCGTCCGAAACATGCAAAAGCGCAAGTTAACGGACAGACGCAACAAACCCAGTCTCTCATTATATTGGCGAATGAATGTAAAAAACGCCAATTTTAGAATCTCCTATCTCCTGTAACGCCTACCAAAGATGAAAACCAGAGAGATATTCGCTCTCTGGTTTTTATTTTTCTTGTAATAAAGAAATCGGGATTCCGATCTCTTCATTATCATTTTGCTTATGTCCCCAAGCAAATACCCCATTGAAATACGTAATTTCAAATAATATACCAGGTTCTTCTACTAATTCATACGTTTCACCAATATGGAATTTGTTTATGTCAGTCATATAAGCGCGAGCCATTGCTATCTTTCGCATTAATACATCGAACTCATTTACAATTCCAAGTTGCTCAGCTTTTATTGCTTGCTCTTTCAAAAGGCCAATTTCTTCCCTTAGCTCATGTGGTGTCATTTCACTATAGCGCTTTGGCATATTCATCTTATTTCCCCTCATCCCTCTTCGCGTTTCATCTGCAAAAATATCTCTATCTCATCAATAGAGAATCCCTTGCGATATAACGCTTGTTTCATCTTATTTTCGAATGTCCATCCATCATACTTCTTATATTTCTCATAATATTTATTCCCATGATAGTGTAACGCTTCTTGTTGCTGTTCGTCATCTTTCTCGTCTTTCAATTCTTCCAAACAAATTTGAATCACATCTCTAGAATATCCTTTACGAACGAGCATTTCGTCTAACTTTAGCTTCATTTGTAAAAAGGAGTGCTTTTGATAAGATTTTTTCTTCTTTTCTATAAGAATTAAAGCATTCTCAATTTGCTTTTCCTTCGGATATTCTTGTAAACTATGCGTAATAATTAGATCCTGAACACCTTTATTTAACAGCTCTCTTTTAATAACCGTTGGACCTTTTCGATTCACATTACTTTGCGTTCTCGTATATAAAATAGCATACTCTTTATCATTAATATATCGGTCATGTAATAATTTCGAAACGACTTCAGAGATGATGGCTTGCCCCACTTCTTTTTTTCGTAAAAAATCTTCTATTTCTAGTTTCGTTCTCATTTGATAGGATAAATAGGAGATTGCTTGTAAATATGCTTTTTGTACCTCTTCATTGTACAAAATATTTCCTAACGCTATTTCATCAATTTCTAAGCCCTTTTGTAATCCATGTTTTATTAAGATTACCTCATTCACACTAAATCCGTATTCTTCACCTTGACCTTTATCGATATAAATATTAAACCGTTCTTTCGATCGTTTTTGCACTTCTATTTTTGTAATGACAGCCATACTCTCACCTCTCTATTATTTTAACGTATTATCCGAAAGAAGTCTCCTTCCTAGGGCGTGTGAAAGACGATAGTCTAGCGGTAGGTGGGGGATGAATTTCGGTTTGGCGTAGCCAAACATTTGGTTTTCTGATTTTTTTTGCCTCTGATATAATCATTCTTATAAGAGGTAAAGTTTGGTATAACAATGAAAGTAGATAATAATGTAATGTTCAGGTTGTGTGATCACCGTCATAGCTTATGGGAAATGAAGCGAAAACTGAGGTGAATGGAAATGCTAAAGCAGAATAAGGCGTACAAATTTCGTCTGTATCCTACAGAAGAACAAGCTCATCTCATACGTAAAACGTTCGGATGTGTACGCTTTGTGTATAATAAAATGCTGGCTGAGCGGAAAGAAATATACGAAACATATAAAGAGAACAAGGAAGAGCTGAAGAAACAAAAATCCCCTACTCCTGCGAAATACAAAGTGGAGTATGAATGGCTTAAAGAGGTCGATTCCTTAGCATTGGCTAACGCGCAATTAAACTTGCAAACTGCGTATAAGAACTTTTTTAGTGGTCAAAGTGATTTTCCTACATTCAAAAGTAGAAAGAGTAGAAAATCTTATACAACGAATCGCGTAAACGGAAATATTATGTTATTTCATGGTTATATCAAATTACCGAAATTGAAAATGGTGAAACTGAAGCAACATAGGGAGATACCGCCAAATCATATCATCAAATCTTGTACGATTTCGATGACACCTACCGGTAAATACTATGTGTCTATCTTGACTGAATATGAAAAAGAGATTGTACAAAAAGAAGTACAAAGTGTAGTTGGATTAGACTTTGCAATGGCTGAATTATATGTGAGTAGCGAAGATGAAAAAGCCAATTATCCTCGCTTTTATCATCAGATGTTAGACAAACTAGCGAAGGCACAACGAGTATTAGCCAGACGTGTGAAAGATTCGGTACGCTGGAATAAACAACGCATTCGTGTAGCGAAGCTGCATGAAAAGGTCGCAAATCAACGTAAGAATTTCCTTCATCACAAGTCTAAAGAATTGGCTACTCATTTTGACGTTGTAGCAATCGAAGATTTACATATGAAAGGAATGTCACGAGCACTTCGCTTTGGTAAGAGTGTAGCTGATAACGGCTGGGGGATGTTCACGATATTTTTAGCATATAAGCTACAAGAACAAGGAAAACAGCTTGTGAAAATAGATAAATGGTTTCCTTCTACAAAGATGTGTAGTCGTTATGGAAACAAAAAAGAAATGTCACTATCTGAACGTACGTATGCGTGTTCGTGTGGACTAACAATCAGTCGTGACTATAACGCAGCTATCAATATCAAAAAGGAAGCGATGCGGTTATTCGCATTGATATAAACCGTAAAAAATAACCTTTGGAACAAGGGAGTTAGCTCGGCTGTCTTAAGACAAATTCGCTAGCTATCAAAAGTAGCGATGAACCGAGAAGCCCCCACTCGGGGTAAGCTCGTAGGAGATACTAAGTGGTGGGTAGTTCACCATAGTCAAGGAACGTTTTTGCTTTTCAAGAATATATATAATGAGGAGGAAATAATTGTGAAAATCGCAATTTCTGGTGGTACCGGCTTTATCGGTAAATACCTTTCTACTTTTTTTATTCAAAAAGGATATACTGTTTACATTCTCTCACGAAAAAAAACTGCTGAAACTTCCGATCCTAACCTTCAGTATGTACAATGGACACCAGATTTACAAACCTTCCCCCTCTCTTCTATTGATGTAGTTATTAATCTAGCTGGAGAGTCTATTAATAGTAGATGGACAAAGAAACAAAAGAAAGTCATTTTAAACAGTAGAATTCAAACAACAAAAGGACTCATTAAACAATTGCAGGCACTCCCTACAAAACCACACACATTTATTAACGCAAGTGCAATTGGATACTATGGAACGTCTGAAACCGAGTCTTTTACAGAACAGCATGTGACTCCTGGAAATGACTTTTTAGCAAATACAGTATATTCATGGGAACAAGAAGCATCTAAAGCACGTGCTCTCGGAATACGGACAATCTACGCAAGATTCGGAGTCGTATTAGGGCCAGACGGAGGAGCTCTTCCAAAGATGCTACTTCCCTATCAATTTTATATCGGAGGTACAGTCGGGTCTGGAAACCAATGGTTATCATGGATTCATATAGATGATGTCGTTCGCATGATTGATTTCATCATACACAAAGAAGAAATTGATGGACCTCTTAACATTACAGCTCCTGATCCTATAAGAATGAAGGAATTTGGAGAAATCATTGCAACTATAATAAAAAAACCTCATTGGTTACCTGTCCCTTCATTTATGCTTCATGCTTTATTAGGCGAGATGAGCATACTTGTACTAGAAGGGCAACATGTATTACCTAGTAAAGCAATTGAGCATGGGTATCAATACACATTTCCGTCAATAGACCATGCATTACAAAATATACTTTCGCATACAATGTAGTACTTCTAAAACACAGTTTTACAGAGGGCCCTTTCAAAACTTTTATTTTCTAGCATCCGGAGCATTATTACACAAATAATCTTTCAGTTACTTTCCCTTACATTCCATTAACATTATAAAGTAACAGAAATGAGGTACCTATGAAAATATTGCTCAAACAAGCCATTGTCTATCCTATTACATCCCAAAAATTTCAAGGGGATGTACTCGTTATAGGAGAAAAAATTGCTGAGGTCAAGCCTTCCATTCAACCTACTCAAGATATGACAGTTATAGACGCACGTGCTCTTCATCTCTTACCTGGATTTATTGATGTCCATACCCATCTTGGTCTCTATGATGAAGGTACTGGTTGGGCTGGCAATGATGCAAATGAAACATCTGAAGTTTCAACACCACATATCCGTTCTTTAGACGGAATTCACCCTTTTGATATTGCATTTCAAGATGCGGTACAAAATGGAATCACAACTGTTCACGTTATGCCAGGAAGTCAAAACATTATCGGTGGTACTACTTGTGTAATAAAAACAGCTGGAACTTGTATTGATCATATGATTATTCAAGAACCTGCTGGCTTAAAGATTGCCTTTGGAGAAAATCCTAAAAAGGTCCATAGTAATGGCACAAAAGAGTCCATTACGCGTATGGGAATTATGGGATTACTTCGGGAATCATTCTATGAAGCACAACACTACGGGCATGAAGCTGATTTTCGAATGCTTCCTATCTTAAAAGCATTACGCCGTGAAATACCCGTACGTATCCACGCTCACAGAGCAGATGATATTAGTTCTGCTCTACGCTTTGCAACAGAGTTCAATCTTGATTTACGTATTGAACATTGTACAGAAGGACACTTTATTGTTGAAGAACTTTCAAAACACAATTTGAAGGTTTCAGTTGGCCCCACGCTTACACGCCGTTCTAAAATCGAACTAAAAAATAAAACATGGGATACTTACCATATATTATCAAAAAATGGAGTGGAAGTTTCCATCACAACAGATCACCCCTATACACCCATTCAATATTTAAATGTTTGTGCTGCTGTCGCAGTAAGGGAAGGATTAGACGAAAAAACTGCACTAGAAGGAATCACTATATTTCCAGCGCGAAATTTACGTTTAGAGGATAGAATTGGAAGCATTGAGGCTGGAAAAGACGCTGATCTTGTGCTCTGGACCCATCATCCTTTCCATTATTTAGCCAAGCCTGTACTAACTATGATTGATGGAAAAATAATTTACAAAAAAAATAAAAAAAACTAGTTTATTTTTTTGACTAGATAAAGTATTATACGATTATAAACTGAATGAAACCATAATCAATTTGTGTCGTGATTATCATTTTCAAATTGATGAATGGGGAAGGCAAATGGTGCGCCACCAGCGTTAGAAACTGGTTCTAGTGGGTTCGATTCCCACCCCGAAATTTTTTAAAGATTGATATAAAAATTTCGAGGGTGGGGTGTTTTTTCGTCATGCTACCCTCGTGTGAGGAGGATTTAGTATGTTGAAAAAACGCGACTTACACGACAGCCACGTTCTATACGAGTTAATGGTGGATCCAGCTGTCTTCCCTTTTGTGCGTCAAAAGGCTTATTCTTATGAGGAATATTTATTTTTAACGAAACAAACGATTGAAGCTGAAGAGCGTGGGGAATTAATTTCACGCACAATTTTAGACGAATGGGGTAACCCTATCGGAACAATTACTTTATTTGATGTGCAAGAAAAAGCCGGCTTCCTTGGAACATGGCTTGGCAAACCTTATCACGGAAAAGGCTACAATAAATTGGCAAAAGATTCATTTTTTAGCGAACTTTTCTACGAGTTAGATATTGAAACGATCTTTATGCGTATTCGCAAAATAAATATTCGTTCTATTAAAGCTGCAGAAAAATTACAATATGTAAATCTAGCAAACGAAACAAGAAAATCCGTTTATGATGAAATTAACGCGAATGAAGAAGTATATAACTTATATGAAATTCCAAAAGATCAATATACACTTGCTACAATGCGAGATACAACGTTCCAAGATTCTCATCACTTAAAAGAAGCATAATCTAAATTTTCAGAAATAATAATTAACCATTAACATTTTGATATATACGTATATCACCCCATGTCTTTGGAAACGATATATAGTGACTTTAGGACACGAGGTGATTTGTAATGGATAAAAAGAAACGTGACAAAGCAAAAAACGCATTATCTAGTACACAAGAAGTTCTCTACCAACGAGAATTTCGTAAAGCAGATCGCGCAGCGGGTTATCGCTCGAAAAGTATTTAAAGTGAGAATGAATAATTAGAAGTTCTCCCCCCTAATTATTCATTCTCATTACATATTTTTTCTACGTGATAGAGTAGAAAAAAGGTTCCTTATAAATAAGGAACCTTTTTTCTGTGGATAACGTTATCCACATAATTGATAGAATTGTGAATAAATTATAAAAACCCTTCACAAGTTTGTATGTTGTAACGCACATCAAATGTTAGAATTGTGGATATTTTTCTAAAAATTGTGGATAATGTGGATATGGTTGTTAATATTCCGACTTTACTGTTTAATGAAAGCGTAATCTTCATGTGGATAAGTCTTTATCTTGGAAAACAATAAAGAACCCTCTTTAAACATACAAAAGAGGGTTTCATATTAAGTAAATAATTGTGCAAGAGCAGGCGATTTAATAGGTATATGATTCGGTTCTACATGGTTTTCTGCCAAAATTGTATCCACAATATGATCAGCCGGCTCTGGACGATAAATGCTTTTCATCGCTTCTTTCATTTGAAGAAGCTTCATATCATCTTGTAATAACGCCTCTGTTTTTGCAAAAACCTCACTATCATCACGAATGACAACTGCAGCCCCTTTTCTTTCAAAGTACATCGCATTTTCATTTTCTTGTCCTGGAACAGGCTTATATAAAATGACAGGTACTTGCAATGCTGCTGCTTCACTTAACGTAATACCGCCTGGCTTTGTAATCATACAAGAAGTAACACGGAATAGTTCATCAATATTTTCTACATAACCAAATACTTTTAATGCATCAGGATTTTTTTCCTGTAACCCCAATAAATCCTGTTTTAACGCTTCATTTTTCCCACAAACGACAACTACTTGTAAATCAGGTACTGACATAAATGATTGGCATAGTTCTTTTACACTTCCTAATACCCCATGAGCACCTGCTACAATTAGTAAAATTTTTTTATTCTTACATAACTGATATTTATTATATATAATGTCTGGATTGATCTTTAACTCAAAACTACTACGAATCGGAATTCCAGTTTCAACAATTTGCTCCGCAGGTACACCAATATCAACCATAACTTTTTTTACGTGATCAGTTGCTACAAAATAACGATCTACTTCCCGATGAATCCATATTTTGTGCACACAAAAATCCGTTAATACGTTATACACAGGAATTGAAATACCTGTTTGCTTTTTTAACTCTGGTACAGCTATGATCGGAAAAGTATTAATAACAATATCCGGTTTCTCCGCTTGTAAAAGTAATTTCAAACGTTTTCTTCCAAAGTTCGCATACCAAGATGCTATTTTTTTATCATAAATTTTTTCTACGCCGTAATAAAACAAGCGGTATAATTCTTTTCCTATTGTATAACTTTTTAAATATAAATATTTTGTAATATCGGTTATAACCGGATGTGATTCTCCGAACAAATCGCATACAATTACATCTTTAATTCCTTTTTGGCGAAATGTTTGTTCTAATGTTTTCGCTACTTGCACATGACCGTTTCCGTAATGTGCAGTTAATATTAAAACCTTGGGGTTTTTTATCAAACAAATCCACTCCTAGCTTATTGTTTCTCCATATTGCATATACGACAATAGGAAAAACATTTTCCTTAAAAATTACATAAACAGACTCTAATATTTCTCTTTCAGCTATGTACCTGTCGTGGATATGCAAAGCATATAAGATTGACCCCTTAATCCTATCTGTGCTCATATCTTTACATTATACTTTCCTATAAGAGCTTTCGCAATAACTTACAAATGTTCTCTATTCCATGATACTCACTCTTTTACTTCTTAATTCTTTTTACTATTTTGATTTCCCTTTACAATTATGTAAATTTCTCTACTTATTCCTTACAAAAATATGGATATTCTATTTTCAGTATACTCTTTTCTCCATATATACTCTAGGTTTTATTGTAAAGAAAGCAAAAAGTCTAATCCAACATTTGGATTAGACTGCTTGTAAAATATGTCTTGCTTCTTCTACATTTTTTTCAGTAGGCGGTTCTACATTTGCGAGTGGATACTTATGTCCAAGCGCCTCCCATTTATATACACCAAGCTTATGGTATGGTAGCACTTCAACTTTCTGAACATTAGATAGACTTTGAATAAAGCTAGATAGTTTTTGTAGATCCTCTTCATTATCAGTAATACCAGGAACTAATACGTGTCTTACCCAAATCGGTTTATTTTTATCCGATAAATAACGGGCAAATTGTAAAATATGTTCATTTGGTTTTCCTGTTAATTTACGATGTTTCTTTGAATCAATATGTTTCAAATCCAGTAAAACTAAATCTGTGTAATCCATTAAAATGTCTAGCTTATTTTGGAATTCTGGTTCTTCAGAATAACAACCACCCGAAGAATCAATTGTTGTATGGATTCCAATTTCCTTACATTTCTTAAATAATTCAATTAAGAAATCTAGCTGTAATAATGGTTCCCCACCACTAACTGTTATACCGCCTCCGGAAGCTTCAATAAAAGGAAGGTAACATGTCACATCCTGCATTACTTCTTCGACTGTTATTTCTTTTCCTTTACCGATCTCCCACGTATCAGCATTATGACAATATTGACAACGTAATAAACACCCTTGTGTAAATATGACATAACGAATTCCTGGGCCATCAACAGTACCACAAGACTCTACAGAATGAATTCTTCCTTTTACCATGTTACTTCCTCCTTTATTGAAACAGCCTCCCTCTGCTATTTATAAAATGCAGAGGGACACTTTTTTCATTTACATGCTTTCATGCATTGTACGGTTAATTACATCGATTTGTTGTTCACGAGTTAATTTAATAAAGTTTACAGCGTAACCAGATACGCGAATTGTTAATTGTGGATATTTCTCAGGATGTTCCATTGCATCCATTAATGTTTCACGGTTAAATACGTTAATATTTAAGTGATGGCCTTCTTTTACTGCATAACCATCAAGCATTGATACTAAGTTACGTACTTGTACTTCATCCTCTTTACCAAGTGCTTTTGGAATAATAGAGAATGTATTAGAAATGCCATCTTGTGCATCTTCATATGGTAATTTAGCTACAGATAATAATGAAGCTAACGCACCTTTTGTATCACGTCCATGCATTGGATTCGCACCTGGTGCAAATGGTTCTCCAGTACGTCGACCATCTGGAGTGTTACCAGTTTTCTTACCGTATACAACGTTAGATGTGATTGTTAAGATTGACATTGTATGAACAGAATTTCTATATGTTTTGTGTTTACGAAGTTTATTCATAAATGTTTTCACAAGATTTACAGCAATTTCATCTACACGGTCGTCATTGTTACCGTATTTAGGGAAATCTCCTTCAATTTCAAAGTCAACTGCAATTCCGTTTTCATCGCGAATTGGTTTTACTTTTGCATGTTTAATTGCACTTAAAGAGTCTGCTACTACAGATAGACCCGCGATACCTGTTGCCATTGTACGAAGAACATTTGTATCATGAAGAGCCATTTCAATACGTTCGTAGCTATATTTATCGTGCATGTAGTGAATAACATTTAATGTGTTTAAATATAGACCCGCTAACCATTCCATTGTCATATCAAACTTATGCATAACTTCTTCATAATCTAATACTTCAGAAGTAATTGGTGCGTACTCAGGACCAACTTGTGCTTTAGATTTTTCATCTTTACCACCGTTAATCGCATATAGTAATGCTTTTGCTAAGTTTGCACGTGCACCGAAGAACTGCATTTGTTTACCAATTCTCATTGCAGATACACAACAAGCAATTCCGTAATCATCACCGTAATCAGCACGCATAATGTCATCATTTTCGTATTGAATTGCTGATGTTTTAATAGACATTTTCGCACAGTAGTTTTTAAAGTTCTGTGGTAATTGTTTAGACCAAAGAACTGTTAAGTTTGGTTCTGGAGCTGGTCCTAAATTATCTAATGTATGCAAGAAACGGAATGAGTTCTTTGTTACTAATGGACGACCGTCTAATGCCATACCACCGATAGACTCAGTTACCCAAGTTGGGTCACCAGAGAATAATTCATTATAATCAGGTGTTCTTGCAAATTTCACAAGACGTAATTTCATAATGAAGTGATCCACAATTTCTTGTACGTCTTCTTCTGTTAAAGTACCGTTTGCTAAATCTCTTTCAATATAAATATCTAAGAATGTAGAAGTACGTCCAAGACTCATTGCAGCTCCGTTTTGCTCTTTAATTGCTGCAAGATATGCGAAGTATAACCATTGGAATGCCTCTTGAGCAGTTGTTGCTGGCTTAGAAATATCAAAGCCATGAGAAGCAGCCATTTGTTTTAACTCTTGCAGTGCACGCATTTGCTCAGATAACTCTTCGCGTAAACGCATTGTATCTTCACTCATTACACCGCCAGTTAAATTTAAATCTACTTTCTTCGCTTCAATTAAATGATCTACTCCATATAATGCTACGCGGCGGTAGTCACCGATAATACGTCCACGTCCGTATGCATCTGGAAGACCAGTAATAACACCTGATTTACGAGCAGCTCTCATTTCTGGTGTATAAGCATCAAATACACCTTGGTTATGAGTTTTTCTCCAATCTCTGAAAATACGACTAAGCTCTTTATCCATTTCGTATCCATAAGATTCACAAGCTTGTTCCGCCATACGAATACCACCATATGGTTGTAAAGAACGTTTAAATGGTTTATCAGTTTGGAAACCGACTACTTTTTCAGTCTCTTTATTTAAATATCCTGGTTCATGTGATGTAATAGAAGAAACAATTTTTGTATCCATATCAAGAACGCCACCGTTTTCACGTTCTTTCGTTGTTAAATCCATTACTTGATCCCAAAGTTGTTTCGTTGCTTCAGTTGCTCCCGCTAAGAAAGATTCATCTCCCTCGTAAACGTTTACATTATTTAAAATGAAATCGCGAACATCAATCTCTGCTTTCCATTTTTCACCTTTAAAGTTTTCCCATGCGTTTTTAACATTTTCTAATACTTGAGTCATCCTAATCTCCTCCATTTTTGATTAGTACAGGACTAAGATTTTTTATATAACAGCTTACACACTTAGAATACTACTTTTTTACGAAAGTGAACGAAATAGTTGTGACATGTTTGTGAAATATTGAGCAAACTACTATATACATAGTGTTAACTTCATTTGAAAGTCTTTAAAATTAACCCTTTCCTTAATTGTATTTTTTTGGTATTCTTATATACGAGTCCTATTTTGTAATATAAGAACAATACCCATTGTAGAGCTGTAATACTCTTATCTCCTAATCTGTTATAGTTTTTATAGCAGAACAAAAAAGTGTACATATGTTGTACACTTTTTTTGTTACTACTCTAAAACATCTCTTTTTCTATTTCCATCATGGAATCCACCACGACTGCCTGTTAATACAATTAATTGTTCTAATCCTTCCATATGATCACCAATAATTCGAAGTACAGCTGGTGGATGACCTATTTTAGCAAAATGTTCACTGGGACGAATACGGTTCATCTTATCGACCTCTACACGACTTACACACGCAATCTCGAATCCTGACAGAATAGCTTTCACTTGGGCTACACAAGGTGAAAGTAAGGATCTATATCCGATTTCTTTCAAACACTTACGACTAAACGCATTCGGTACAGCGATAAGAGAGCCTACTCCTAGATCTTTTCTATCACAAGCTAAATTTAATGCATATTTAAATGCAGTTACAAGATGAAGCGGTACTCTTAAATCTAAATAATGATTTAAATCATTTAAGGCGACATCCATTCCATCTGCAATAGCTTTTGCGAAAGGATATAATTCCCTAGCTGGAATAACAAAATCGCCGTCTATAAATAACACAATTTCTCCTTTTGCAAAATACGTTCCAAGTGAGCGCCCCACATCATTTCCGAGTGCTTCTTTATATACAATTGTCGTTGCTCCTTTTTCTTTTGCAATGGTTGCTGTTTGATCAGACGAACCATTTACAACAACGATAATTTCAAAAGGTTCAATTTTGCGAAGCTCTTCTATAACGTTTCCAATTGTTTTCTCTTCATCTTGTACAGGAATAATGACCGATAATTGCTTTCCCTTATACAAATTAGATGTAACGCCCCATCCTTGATAAAAATCTTCAAAATCTAAAGTATGATAGACACTATCTCTTTCCCTATTTCCATCATAATACCCTCCGCGCTCATCGCTACCTACTATTCGCTCCGCTAAAGCTTCTATATGGTCACCTATCATCCGTTTTTCAGAATGAGAAAGCCCCGTGCCATACGCAGCATGCTCGGTCGGCCGAAATTTATTTGGTGTAATAACGTCAATTGCACAATGTCGACTAATTCTCCATTTGCTTTGAACAAGACGTAAATGAGCGACAATTGGATTAACAAAACATTCATACCCAATACTTTGAACAACTTCCTTCGTCAACGCGTGAGGTACAGATAATAAAGAATCAATCTTTAACTCTTCACGCTCTAGCATTGCATTTAATATTTGGCGCCATACTGTCACTGAGTGCGGTTTTTGTTTCTTTAAAAATAACGCATCCAAATTATTTAAAACGATGTCGGCCTGATCATGTAAAATTGGATTTAGGAATAATTGTAATTTTGAAGTTTGAATAGCAAAATCTCCATCTATAAATAGTAATACGTCACCTATCGCGTGTTTTGCGCCAACTGCACGGCCAACATCATTCCCCAGTAGCTCTGTATACTTGATTACTTTACACCCTAAACGATCAGCAACCTCTTCTGTACCATCATTACAACCGTTTGCTACTACAATAATCTCTACTGGATTTAATCCTTTTGCCGATTGAATAACGTCTGAAATCGTATCCACTTCATTACATACAGGTATAATAATGGATAGTGACTTAGCCATTGTTTTCTTCACGAAACCATTTAATAGTTTCTTTCAACCCTTGTTCCCACGTTACTTTCGCTTGAAATTGAACAAGTTCTCTTAATTTCGTTACATCTGGTCTTCTATTTGGAATTTCTTCAAAGCCATGTGGATATACCTCTTCGAAAGGAACTTGAACAATCTTTGAAGAAGATTTCGTTAGCTTTTTGATTACTTCTGCTACTTCTTTTATACTCTTTTCATTCTCAGAACCTATATTAATAATCTCACCATTTACCTTCTCATCCATTGCTCGAATCGTTGCCTCTACCGCATCACTTACATACGTAAAACAACGTGTCTGTTTTCCATCTCCATATACGAGAATGTCTTCTCCTCGCAGTGCTGCGCGGATAAATCGTGGGATTACCCCTGCATACGGACCATCTTTCGCTCTTGGACCATAAATATTAAAATAACGAACAATCGTTACAGGTAAACCTTCTAAAGCGTATCCTAAACATAATGTTTCTTCTAACGTTTTACAAATTGCATAACTCCAACGTATTTTAGAGGTTGCACCGTATAATCGATCTCCTTCTTCAGAAAAGGGCGGCTTTGCCTTACCATATACTTCTGAAGTAGACGCAAAAACTACTTTCTTCTTTCCTTTTAGCGCTGCTTGTAAAATGTTTCTCGTTCCATCAAAATTCGTTTCAATAAGCTCTATACTCTTTTCCATTGTCGTTTTCACACCTAAAATTGCTGCTAAATGAAACACTACATCATGTTGATTCACTAATTCATAAATAGAATTTTGATCTAAAACACTTATTGGAATAACCCGAATTTCTTTCATTAACTCATCATGATATTTATTTTTCCCTTTATAGAAGTTATCAACGATAGTGACATCATAACCTCTTTTCACCAGCTCTTCAGCTAAATGCGATCCAATAAATCCTGCTCCACCCGTAATTAAACATTTCTTACTCATACACTCACCTTCTTTATAATTCCACGTGTATCTACGACTTGCTTTATCCCTTTAAAAACCTTCCAATCGATATTAGAGTGGTCTGTTAAAATTAAAATACAATCCGCTTGTTTAACGACTTGTTCATCCAAAGAAACAGATTGATACACCTTATCTCCAAATTTTGCAGAAGAAATATATGGATCGTGATACTCTATCTCATATCCTTCTTTTATTAACAATTCAATAATTGGTAACGCCGGTGATTCTCTTAAGTCATTTACATCTTTTTTATATGCAATCCCTACAATTAAAACCGTTGCAGGTGATTGCACCACACCTTTTACTTTCCGGACCATTTTTTCTGGCATTTCCTCATTAATTACATGTGCCGCCTCAATTAATTGACTCATTGCTCCATTCTTTTTTATTCTCCACTGGAAATATAAAGGATCTACCGGAATACAGTGTCCCCCTATTCCTGGTCCTGGCCAATATGGGGTAAATCCAAATGGTTTTGTAGATGCCGCTTCAAGTGCCTCATAAAAATCAATTCCTAAACTTTCACATAGTGTATTTAACTCATTTACTAATGAAATATTGACTAAGCGCTGAATATTTTCAAATAGCTTACACATTTCTGCTACTTTTGGGGAGCTAACTGGAACAACTACATCAAATATAGTGCTATACAAAGCCTGTACTTTTTGTTTACACATTTCTGTTTGTCCACTAATGACTTTTGGAATCGTTTGAACGGAATATTGACTATTAGCTGGGTCAATTCTCTCAGGGGAATATCCGATATAGAAATCTTCTCCTACCTTTTTTCCTGTTTGAGAAATAATCGGAATGATAACTTCCTCGAGCGTACCTGGATATGTGGAGCTTTCGAAAATGAAGGTTTGTCCTTTTTGAAGGTGTTGTTGTATATAATGCGAGGCTGAAATGAGGGCACTTAAGTCTGGTTCTCTTTTTTCATTAATTGGAGTCGGAACAGTGACAATAACGTAATTACTATTTTGAAAATCAGCAATACCTTGATCCGGTGTATTTACTATTAATTTTTTTCTAGTCAATAAACTTTGTAACAATTTAGAAGAAACATCTGGAATATAACTTTCTCCTTTTATAATCGATTCTATTTTTCTAGTATCTTTATCTAATCCAATTACTGTATGTCCTCTCTCTGCAAAATGAACTGCCAAAGGAAGGCCAACATATCCTAATCCGATAATAGCAACTGTACTACTAACATTCATCTGTATTCTCTTCTTCCTTTCTCAATTGTTGAATTATATTTCTATCCCGCTCTCCATCTGTAAAACTCCCGCGTTCATCTGTGGATTGCAATAAATATGCAATTGCCTCAAGTTGATCACCGAAAATACGGTCAAATGCTGGAATACGTCCATTTACAAATCCATGTTGCTCTGGTCTTACTCGATTTGTTTTTATAACATCTACAAATTCTACCGCTGTAATAGAGAATCCCTCCAAAATAGCTTTCATTTGAGCGAGTGGCGGAATGATAAGAGAATCATATCCGATTTTCTCTATTACTTTTTTATGCATAGCATGTGGTACTGCCGTTAATGAGTTATTCCATAAATCTGGTCGTTTCGCTACCAAATTCACAAAATATTTCCCCATACTAATTGGGTCTGCCGGATGAAACATATCTAATAGACACTGTAAATCATTTAATGCCACATCATGCCCATCTTCAATCGCATGTAAAAATGGAATTAATTTTTTTCCCGGAATAACAAAATCACCATCGACAAATAAACAAATATCGGCCGTGGCATGCATGGCACCTATCGCTCGTGCTACATTATGTCCAAGCGCCTTCGTAAATTCAAGAACAATAACATTCTCTGACTTCGCTTGTTCAATTGTCGCTCCATCGGCTCCATTCGCAACAACTATAATTTCATCTACTCCTGCTTTTTTTACTTCCTGTATAACAGATCTTATAGTCATCTTTTCTTCTGATACAGGGATAATGGCACTATATTTTGCTTTTTTCTTTTGTAATATAACTGGTTTATACTTTCCTATAAACTCTCTATCCCTATTTCCTTCCGAAAAACCACCACGCTTACCATAGGTTTCGATTACGTATTGCAAAGCACGTAAATGATCCCCCATAATGCGGCTAGTCGCTTTCGGATAAGGAGAACCGGTTGATGTACCAGTATGAACAGGACGAACTTTGTTTGTATGAATGACATCGACCGAAGCCATATCGACAATATCTACTCCTCTAGACATCGCCATCGCTTGAAATAGTGCTGGATCGGCTAAATTCCACCAACCAAACTTTTGAATAACTTCTCTACTCATTGCATGTGGAATAGCGATTAAAGAACCAACAACAAGCTCTTTTTTATCCAAATAACGATTCAACATAAACTTTCCAACTGTCGTATAATGCGGTCTCATCTTTAAATAAACAGACCATGTTAAATTATTCACAACAATTTGGTTACCTTGCTGAATGCCTTTTATGAAACGTTGCAATTCTTTATTATCAATGACGATGTCACCATCTAAAAACAAAACAATGTCGCCTTTTGCTTCTCTTGCACCAATTGCCCGTCCAACATCATTACCAAGAGAATATTTATAATAAATGACATGGCAATGATGTTGTAAGGCTATTTCTTTTGTTCCGTCTGTCGATCCATTATCTACTACGATAATTTCATATGGTTTCAATTTCTCCACTTCTACTAGGACTTGTGATAAAGTACTCGCTTCATTATGCGCCGGAATAATAACTGATACCCTCATACTTGTACCACGCTTACCCTTCCAAGCGAATATAAGAAATGATAGGAATACGTACAACTACATCTTCAGGTGGTCCATAAGAAGGAGAAGTACGAACACTTACTGCCCCGTCTGTCACAGATAACAAAATACCCGCAACAATTTCGACCGCTGTCACAACTTGCACTAGCTCACCAACATGGTTACGTAATTCTTCAGTAAATAACATATATAAGTCTCCTTTCTTACGCTTCTTTAATTGATATAATACTTGTAAATGGTAATAAAACTTCTGTTCCTATTCCTTCTTGCAGTGTTAAGAAATCATCACCAACTGCTACAATTACACCTGCTAACTGTCCAACTGTCACAGTAATTTCAACATTTTTACCTAAATACTGCTCTGCAATTTCTTTAAAAGGTGATGTATTACATTCTTTTAAAATGTTACAAATAATAGATTGAAATCTACTTGATTCAATAAATTCTTCTGTAGCTTGCTTGGAGTTTCTTTGAATAAATCTCGCGAAGTTTTGCGAAAACAAAAGTCGCTCCACAGCAGGTAATAACTTATTATCTAAAAAATAATCTAATTGTCTATTAAACAATCTCGATAACTTTTTCCAATACTTACCGAACAAACACATACACTTCTCCTCCTATTATTTTTAAAGTATAAAAATATATCCATACATCTTAATGTATACAAAGCAGACTCTTTTTGTGATAGGTAAGACATACATTTTTCAACGAAACAATATGTTCTAATCACCAAAAAAGATAGATGGTATCCCATCTATCTTTATATATATTTTAATTTTTAATTGTAACTATCGCAGAGACGCTGTAATAAACCGCTCTTGGTAATTCTGCCTGTTCACTTATAGAAGCTGTAACAAGAGAACCACCGCTTACCGAAAAATACTTAACAGCTTCTAATGGAATACCATCTTCTTTCACATCAATATGAGTTCCATCTCGCCAGTCTATTTTCTGCATTGTCGCTGAAAGGTCCCCAGTCACTTTACCAAATTCTTTACCATCCACTCCTAAAAAAATCCATTCCCACTTTGTTAAACTTAGTACTTGTTTCAACTCTCCAATTTTCTTTCCATCTACATCATAAAAAATATAGAAGTTACGTACCGCCATCTTCTTTTGAACACGCAACAATCTTTCTCCCGAATAATTATATAAATAAAATTGTTGCTTACGTAGTCCCTGAAAAAGAAAAGAAAGTACAGCTTGCCATACACGTTGAATAACAGAATTATACTCTTCTCTTAAAAAACCTACTGTATTCCCATCTAATCCAAAGTACGTTATTACTTGAAATACCCCTACCTCTTTGCGAACAACAAATTTTTGTTGCTCAAATAATTCAGAAGTCTCTATATTATTATTTTCCTGTTTAAGCATTTTTGATCTTCGTTTTTCCATAAAGCTATATATTAATAATCCAAATGCCGGTATTACAACACTTATTAATTTCAAATTTTCTTTCTCCGAAGTGAATAGCGTCCCTTTTTTATATTCCATCACTAATCCAATTGCGACGATAATCCATACAATGACAGATACAAAAAAAATGCGTTTCGCATTTCGTGCGTGATGCTTATATATACTAATCCCCTTCCTCCTTTTCCATTTATTTCATTATCTCATTGCCCCTAAACTTCCTCAATAAAAAAAAGACTATCCAAAAGGATAGCCTCTTACACTTCAATATTTCGCAACATCGTATAAATGTCATTATTCACTTTACCAAAGGATTTAATGTTGTTTTGAATGTTAGATAATAAAACAACATACACACTACCATTTTTACTAAATCCATTTAAACAGTTCCAGCCTGGCATTACACCGTGATTCGAATAACTTCCCGGATCTACATACCAACCAAATCCATAATCCTTTTTCACGGCTGTAAACATTTGATTATAACTCTCTTTAGAAATTAACTTTCCAGAGAAGAGCGCTTCATTAAATAAATATAAATCATGGGCACTTGTATATATATCACCACAACCATAAAGTTGTGACATACTTGGAATATTAGGTGTTGTCATATTGTTATTTACTATTTTATAACCTGTCGATGGAAATCTTGTTTGTTCTAGCTCTCTACCAAAACCAGAATGTTTCATACCAGCAGTAGCAAAAATATGTTGTTTAATATACTCTTCCAACGGTTGTCCGCTTACCTTCTCAGCAATATAGGCGAGTATCGAATAGTTCGAATCGGAATACTTCCATTTCTCTCCTGGACTTCCAATACGCTTTTGCTTTCCTATTCGTTTTATCAATTCTTCATGAGAGATATCCTCTGTTCCCTGTTCATACTCTGGAATTCCTGATGTATGTGTTAGTAAATGTTTTAACTGAATACCATTACCTTGAGGGAAATCTGGAATATATTTTGCAACCGTATCCTCTACGTTTAATTTATTTTGATCTTTTAATTGCATAATAGCAGTCGCTACAAACGCCTTTGAAATAGAACCAATATAAAAAGTTGTCTCTGAATTATTCGGTACTTGTTTCTCTTTGTTCGCCATACCGTATCCCTTATTCAAAAGAACTTTTCCGTTCTTCACAATAACAGCTGTTCCGCTAAATCCTGCGTTTTGTAAATATTGGTCTAATTGAGCGTTTTCATTAATTTCTTGAGGTGGTCCCTCAGCAGGTTTTTCCACAGCTTGTACTTGCTTCACTTGTTCTTCCTGCTCTTTTTGTTTTTTTGCTTCTTGCTTCTTTTCTTCTTTCTTTTTTAGCTCTTCTTGTTTCTTCAGTTCTGCCGCTGCTTTTAAAGTTTCTTCTTTCTTATTATGCGCAACAATTTTTGTATACATGAAATATACAAGTGAAAATAGTAAGACGAGAATGATTGTTCTTTTTATGTATACAATCGGCCGACGTGACTTCCCATTCGCATTATTTTTTTCTTGATCCATGATTGCTTTTTTCCCCTTATTTACCGATAATTTAATTCCACTACACAAGATTCATTCCGGATCTTTTTCATAGATTTTCGACATTCCATTCGACGTCATTCCTACTTTATCACGCACTGCACATATTACCAACCTATATGTATAAAAAAGAAAAAGAAAATTTATAAAAGTAAGATTGCTGTTAAATTTTTAACATAAAAAAGAGGATATCCCCTAAAAATTGATGTTATCAATCTTTTTGGATATCCTCTTATCTCATTATTTATACGTGTTTTTTCATGTCATCGGCAACAGATTCAACATTTGTACCTACGATAACTTGGACACTTGTGTTACTTAATTTCATAACACCTTTTGCACCAGCACGTTTTAATGCTGCTTCGTTTACTTGACCAGCATCTTTCACTTGTAAGCGTAGACGTGTTGCACAGTTATCAATAACTGTTAAGTTTTCTTTTCCACCTAAAGCTGCTACGTAAGTTTCACCAATTGAACCTGCAACTGGAGCTTCTTCACCTTCAGCTACTTCCTCTTCATCTTCACGACCAGGAGTTTTTAGGTCGAACTTCTTAATTAAGAAGTAGAATACTACAAAGTAAATTGCTGCGTAAATTAAACCAATTCCTGCTAATAATACTGGTTTTGTTGCAATACCGAAGTTTAAGAAGTAATCGATTGCCCCAGCACTAAATGAGAAACCATCGTGAATGCCAAGTGTTGTTGTAATGAATAGAGACAGACCTGTTAATACAGCATGAATACCATATAATACTGGTGATAAGAACATGAATGAGAATTCAATTGGCTCTGTAATACCAGTTAAGAATGAAGTTAATGCTAGACCACCTAACATACCTGTAACCATTTTACGTTTTTCTGGTTTAGCAGCTGCAATCATTGCGAAACATGCTGCTGGTAAACCGAACATCATGATCGGGAAGAAACCAGTCATAAACATACCTGCTGATGGATCTTTTGCAAAGAAACGTGCAATATCACCATGAACGATATCGCCAGCCGCATTTGTAAAGTCACCAAGTACGAACCAGAAGTATGTGTTCATTACGTGGTGTAAACCGATTGGAATTAATAAACGGTTTAATAATCCGAATAAACCAGCACCAATTGAACCTAAGTTTACGATACCATGTGCTACTGCATCAATACCACTTTGAATTGTTGGCCAAATTTGACCGAATACTAATCCTAAAAGTAACATTACGATTGAAGTAATGATTGGTACGAAACGTTTTCCTGCAAAGAACCCTAACCATTCTGGCAGTTTAATCTTATGGAATTTGTTGTATAGTAATCCCGCAACAACCCCTGCAATAATACCACCGAGTATGGCCATATTGATTTTCGGCGTTAACGCCGCTGCTTTTGAAACCTTTGTCATTGTATCTGCTAATTTAGTTGGATCTACTGAACCGACTAAATCTTGAACACTTTTTAATTTATCATTTAACTCTGCTGCTGAATACGCCTTACTTAGAGCATTCGTTGTATTTTGTAAAACAAGATATCCGATTGCTCCGGCAAGTCCAGCTGCTCCACTACCGTCAACAGACAAACCGATTGCAACACCAATTGCAAAAATAAGTGCTAGATTATCAAAAATTGCTGCACCGGCCTGTGCCATAACAGGAATATTAAATACGTCTTCTTGTCCTAAACGAAGCAATAATCCTGCTGCTGGTAGTACGGCAATTGGAAGCATTAACGCTTTACCAATACGTTGTAGAAACTGCAACATTTTAATTCCCCCTATCAAATTTATGAAATCGTTATCATTATAAGTACGCCTTAGAAAACGCTTTCTATTTACATAACCATAATAACATATAGTTGTATAGATGTGTAGTTTTTATTTTCGAATTTTTTATGGATAAATCTCCTATTTCCAAACTGTTATATAAAAGGAAATTTCTCCTTTTTTACTACAGAATATTCAAAACGAAAGAGCCTCTATAGAACATGCAACTTTCGTTTTATCATTCCACTTTTTCATGTTATTATTTATTTCCGAGCATATCGGGAAAAGTAAACTTAGTTAATTCGAAATAGGAGCGTTGGTACTATGCAGTGCATTGAAACAAACAACTTACAACAGTTGTTAGAACAAGTAAAACCATATACGAAAAAAGGAAAGCTTGCTACTTATATCCCCGAACTAGGAAATGCCAATCCAGATGATTTAGGGATTGCCATTTTCCATAAAGAAACAGAATACATCCATGCTGGCAACTCACAAACACTATTCACTCTTCAAAGTATTTCAAAAGTAATTACACTTGCACTTGCCCTTTTAGATCGTGGTGAAGAATATGTATTTTCTAAAGTTGGAATGGAACCAACTGGTGATCCATTTAATTCTATTATTAAGTTAGAAACGACAAGTCCTTCTAAACCACTTAATCCAATGATTAATGCGGGGGCACTAGCTATTACAAGCATGTTAGCAGGTAAAGATAATGAAGAAAAAATGGAGCGCATTCTTCATTTCGTACGTGAAATAACAGATAATCCTACTATTAATTATTCTTCTAAAGTTGCTAATTCAGAATTAGAGACAGCTTACTTAAATCGCTCACTTTGTTACTATATGAAACAAAACGGAATTATCGATTGTGACATTGAAGAGCTGATGGATTTATACACTCGTCAATGTGCAGTTGAGGTAAACTGTATCGATTTAGCACGTATCGGCTTAATTTTTGCGATGGATGGATATGATCCATATAAGAAAAAACAAATTATCCCTAAGCATATTACAAAGATTTGTAAAACATTTATGGTTACATGCGGTATGTATAACGAGTCTGGTGAATTTGCGATTCGTGTTGGTATCCCCGCAAAAAGCGGTGTAGCTGGTGGCATTTTCGGCTGCGTAAAAGGAGAAATGGGAATTGGTATTTTCGGACCAGCTTTAGATGCAAACGGAAATAGCATCGCTGGTTTTAAAATCCTTGAACTTCTTTCTGCTCAAGAAGGTTGGAGCATTTTCTAATTCAGAACCATCCTGCTATACTAGCAGGATTTTTTTTGCATAAAGCCCTCAACTTTATTAGCTACCGATCCCCTTACAAAAACCGTGCTGAAAGTTTCTCTATATTATGCATATTTGCTCCCCCCTCCTGAATAATATAGTACAACCTAGCGCTATATGTGGAGGTGTGAAAGATGAAACTAATATTTCAAATGGGAAAACAGCCTGTTCTTGAAAAAACAATTCTTCTCTTTATATTGAGTATTGTAGAAAGCTTAAAGTTAAAAGTTGTTTCACTCGATGAAGCTCACCGATACATATTCAATTTAGAAGTACTTGAACTATTAATGGATCGGAACATCGATGATCAAGTACTTGAACTTATTCATTTCGGAATGGGACTTGAAGACATTCATCATGTGCTTCCCGAAGAATTTGAGCATACGATTGAAGAATTAAAGTGGCTTTGTATCCAAGTATTAAGTGAGTACAGTATGCATGAAGAATCGGAACAATTAATTGAAGATATACGTTAAAAAAGCACCTATGTAGGTGCTTTTAATGTTTTTTCAAACTATTTTTATACGTTTCAATATTTACTGGTAGCTCTTCCTCTTCTAAAGTATGTTCATTTACATCTTTATGAATGAATGCTCCTTTAGGTGGTTGATGGTCATGCCCTTTTTTCTTATGATCAAATGCTTTTCCGCGTCCCATACGGATCCCCCTTTCTTTAAAAGAAATCCGTATTAGTATGGAGAAAAGTACGTCGATATATGCAATCCTTTGCCATATTTCCAAGGAAATACTCGAACGTTTTTTTGTTCTCCTTACAACAACTGATCGATCCCAATAAGAATTAATAACACTCCCGCAATAACCGTAGCCCATTTCCCTAAGTATTCTGCTAAGTATCGTTTTCCTACATACGCAAAACCACTTATACAAATAAAACTAAACACACCAGAAATAATCGCTGTAAGCCAAAGGTTTAAATTTGTTACCCCAGCATCAAATCCACCTGCAATATTATTAATTGATAATGCAACGCCCAAAACAATTGCTTCTGAAAAACTAATTGTTTTAGAACCATCAAAATCTGCTTTTTCTGGATCACGTAAAATCCCCATAAGTACACTATCATCTTTAGAGTCTACGGTCTCTTTTTTACTCAAGAAAGGCTGACATAAAATAAACACTCCAATTATTCCTAAAACAATTGCCCCTATCAAATTTGCCGTAAAATCTGAAATAAATAATGCGATCCAACTCCCAAAAAAGCCAGCTAATAAAGTAAATAAAAACCCAAAAAATGCGATGATAAAATTGTTGAACCACGAAATTCTAATTTTACGAATGCCATATGCAATCCCAACACCTGCATTATCTAAATTAGAAGCAATCCCAATTAAAAGAATTGAAAATAGACCTGCCGTACTCATAAACAGCCACCCCTTTTTCTCACTTTTCCATGCATCTTATGAAAATGTTGAGCAACTGTGCCTGTCTGTTTCATATACATGTAATAAATGCTCAACATTTTTTCAACAACAAAAAGGAGTGCCTTCGCTATGCCTAAAGAAAATCCAAATGAGCGGCTTAGTACATTAATAAAAAAACTTTTAAAAGAACGTGCCTTATCTATGCGCCAACTCGGAATGCTTACAAATATTGATCCCGCAACAATCTCAAGAATTATGAATGGTAAACAACCGCCAAAACAAAAACATCTACAAAAATTTGCAGAATGTTTGCAAGTTCCACCCCAATTATTATTTGATGAAATGTATCCTGATTCTCCTCACATTAATAAAGAAAAGACGGATATGTACACATCTCTTGATACCATTCAGCAAACGCTACAATCCTCTAACTTATTCGATTTCGACTACACAACAACCCGTGTGAAACAAGAACTTGAAAACTATGAACGATATGCTCAAACAACAGAAGGAGAAAAACGTATTCATGACAGTTTTGCAAGTAAGCTAGAACAAATTGATAGTGCTGGTCCTTTCATTGAACAATTATCGGATATGTATCAACAATTTTGCAATGAAACGATTCCAAAAGAAGAGCGTGCAGTTCTTGGAGGAGCATTACTGTATTTCATTTTATCGACAGATATTATTCCTGACTATCTCTTTCCAATTGGCTATTTAGATGATGCAATT
This sequence comes from Bacillus sp. BD59S, assembly GCF_007363175.1. Taxonomy (NCBI): domain Bacteria; kingdom Bacillati; phylum Bacillota; class Bacilli; order Caryophanales; family Bacillaceae; genus Bacillus; species Bacillus sp. BD59S. Next base: position 424,070 of record NZ_CP034686.1, on the reverse strand, counting down.
GCTGTTGAATTAGCAAAAGAGAAATTAATCGAACTAAAACGAAAGACATAGAAAAATAAAGAACTATTTCAGTTGTTTCTATTCAACTCTGAAATAGTTCACTAAAAAATCGTACAAGTATACATACCTGTACGATTTCAACATACTAATCTATTTTTTCGTATGACACCATTCATATATAAATGCTGTTATTACTTTTGTAAATTCGATTAACTGTTCCACTTCAACTTTCTCATTTATTGAATGAGCCTCTTCTAATGTACCTGGTCCGTAAATAACAGCTGGAATATAAAATTCACTAAACCAACCACCATCCGTTACCGTTGCAGACATATCTAAAATTACATTTTTAGATAAAATTGATTCATGTACTGAGCTAAGCGTTTTTACAGCTGCATGTTCACTATCTATTTCTAAAGAAGGGAAAATTTCACCCCGATCCACAATCATTGATTCTCCGCCCCACTTAAATTGTGGTGGATTTTCACTTAACCATAGATCGGCAGCTGCTACTTTCCCAATATACTCTTCAATTTCTTTTATTATTTGTTCATGTGTTTCATTCGGATAAAAGTGTACTGTTATCCATAACCGGCACTCATCCGCAATAAACGCTGCATGTCTTCCGCCCTCAATAACAGCTGGATTAATTGTTGTTGTTCCAGATGGATAGCCTTCATATGTTTTCATGACTGCCCAATGACGCTCTAATTCTTGTAAACTTTGCACAATTTTCATCATTTTTTCAATCGCACTCGCTCCGAATAAACGTCCTCCAGCATGGATCATTTGCCTGCGTGTTGCATCATGAAACGTTTGGGGGCTTTTCACAGTAATCCATCCAGTAATTACGCCCCCCTGTCCTTGCATATGTAAATCACTCGTATCCACTACGACTGCAAAATCAGCATCATAACCTCTTTTACAGCATTGAAGTGTTCCTGCCTCTCCAACTTCTTCCCCAATTACGGATTGAAAGATTAAATCTCCAGGTAATTCAATGCCAGCTTCTTGTAAAAGCTGAACAGCAAATAGCGCTCCAGCTAGTCCCCCTTTCATATCAGCCGCACCACGTCCAACTAACCAACCATCTTTTATAAATGGCTCAAACGGATTCGTCTCCCACGCCTCATCTGCTGTCACTTCAGCTACATCCATATGTCCATTAATAATAAGGCTTTTATGTGTGTCACTTTCTATCCCTTTTTTCACCCCAACAACGTTCGGATCATTCGGATATACATCCCATTTATCAACACTAAAATTTCGTTTTCTTAAAAACTCTGCAACAAATTCTTGCGCCTCATTTGTGTTTCTCGCTGGCGGTGCTGGTGTTTCAAAACGGATTAATGTTTTTGTAAGTTCTAGCAATTCCTCTTTCCTTACATCTATTTGTTTTAGCAACTGCGAAACTTCTGGATTCATCACTAAATTCCCCTTTGCATACGTAGTATGTTTCCAGCTTTATTTTCACAAAAAAAGAGACTGTTTACAATTGTACAGTCTCCAAATTACTCAATATTATAATCCTTCTACTTCTGTTGTATTTGTCCTTTCTATACGTTCTACTTTACGTGCCTTATTTCTTGTCGCACGGTAAAACAGTAAGCAAACAATCATAAATGGAATCCCACAATATAACGCCATTCTTTGCTCTGGGATAAAAGCCATAGCTACGATTACCGTTACATTTAATACTAACGCAAGCAATGGTACGAATGGATATAGCGGGGTTTTAAATTTCAAGTCCTTAACATCCCCGCCCTGCTTAATATATGCCCTTCTAGCTAATAAGTTAGATAGAGCAATAGATGCCCAAACTAGTATTGCTCCAAATCCAGCAATAGAAAGCAACCATAAATAAACTGTATCTTCCGCATAAATACCTGATAGTAATGAGAGACAACCTACAATTGTACTTACAATCAATGCATAAATTGGAACACCATTTTTAGATAACTTACTAAAAATCGGACTAATCATTCCTTGATTAGACATAGACCATAGCATACGAGAAGTTGCATATAATCCTGAATTCGCAACGGATAGAACCGCTGTAATAATAACGAAATTGATAATATCGGCTGCATAAGGAATACCAATTTTATCAAACACAACTACGAATGGACTTTCTATTACTCCCGCCTGTTGCCAAGGGAATAATCCTGCAAGAATGAAAATAGATAATACAAAGAACACAAGTATACGCCAAACTGTATTATTAATTGCCTTCGGGATCGTTTTCTCTGGATTTTCACTCTCACCTGCTGCAATGCCGACTAGTTCTGTTCCTTGGAAAGAAAAATTAACTGCAATCATCGTAACTAAAATAGCTGATAAACCATTCGGAAACAGTCCACCGTAATCAGTAAAGCTAGAGAACATCGGTGCTGGTTCATTTCCTTTCATATCTAGAAAACCAAACATTGCTGCCCCGCCCAAAATAATAAATGCTATGATCGTAATTACTTTAATACTTGCAAACCAAAATTCAACTTCTGCAAAACTTCTTGAAGATAACGCGTTGATAGCAAAAAGCAGTACCGCAAACACTACGCACCAAATCCATGAAGGGACATCAGGAAACCATCGTTTCATTAAAATGCTAACTGCAATGAGTTCAATCCCTATCGTAGCTGACCAGTTTAACCACGACATCCATCCGACTACATAACCAGCTGCAGGGGAAATGTGCTTCGTTGCATACGTTTGATAAGATCCTGCGTCAGGCATCGCAACAGCTAACTCTCCAAGACAGAGCATCGTTAAATACATAACAAATCCCCCAACAAGATACGCTACAATTGCTCCTCCAGGGCCAGCCTCATGAATTGTATACCCAGATCCTAAAAAAAGGCCGGTACCAATAACTCCCCCTAGTGCAATCATAAATATGTGCCTGCTTTTCAATTCTCTTTTTAATCCTTGGTTTTGATCCATCATATAAATCCCCCCTCTTCCCTTTGAAAACTCATTTCATGTAAGCGTTTTTAAAATCATTCATAACAAAAATAATTATTGAAAATAGCAAAATACATAGTATTAATCACTACCTGTTATTAAAAGATCATCCCTCATTGTTATTAATAACTTTTGATCAGCGATGGCTTGCCCTTCTACTACTTCTAATGATTCGATATACCCACTGATTCCTACCTTAATTTCTACTTTCTGTTTATCTATCGTTTCAATGAGCGCTAATTTCTCCCATTCGTATACGTAAGAACTTTCCGTAACAAATAACTTCTCTACTTTCCCGTAACAAGGACTATACACGCCTTCTATAACCGTCTTCACTTTATAAATTCCTCCTTCTTATTAGTTGGTACTGAAACGTTGCATATCCCTCCTTTAAAGATTTCAACTATTATTTATGCAAAATGCGTACCAATCTCCAATTCCTACTTAAAATGAAGGTTTCTCACAAAAAAAACTTCATAACCGCAAAATTTTTCTATCATTTAAGAGATTTTAAAAGGAAAATAGCAAAAAAATTTTGCGATTTTATAAGAATTTTAATAAAATTATAAAAAGTCAGTCTTCATAGGGTGAAATGAGGAGAAGATAATCTATGCGTACAGAAGAAATTAATTTAAAACAGATCATGGAAATGAATATGCTATATGAAACTTTACTCAATGAACTCGATATCGGGATTCATATTATTAATGAGGAAAGTAAAACGATTATCTATAACCGCAAAATGATGGAAATTGAATCAATGGAACGCTCAGATGTGTTATATAAAAATCCTTTAGAAGTATTCGCATTTGAAGAAAATAAAAATAGTACTCTTATAGAAGCATTAAAGTTAGGAAAAACAAACAAAAATATAAAACAAACATACTTTAACAATAAAGGGCAAGAAATTACGACGATTAACAATACTTTTCCTATAATAGAAAATGGAAAAATTAAAGGTGCTATTGAAATTTCAACAGAGATTAGCCATTCCAAACAAACAATGAAAACAAACCTTTATCGAAAACCAAATAATAAGTTTACCTTTGACCACATAATCGGTGATTCTAGTGCTATTCAATCCGTCATTACAGAAGCGAAGAGAGTCATTCGTACATCCTCATCCATACTTCTCGTAGGAGAAACAGGGACCGGTAAAGAACTATTTGCACAAAGTATCCATAATGAAAGCCAGCGTTCAGGCAAACCATTTATTTCACAAAACTGTGCCGCTATACCTGATACGCTCATGGAAAGCTTATTATTTGGTACGAACCGAGGTGCATTTACAGGAGCCATCGATAAAGCTGGTTTATTTGAAGAAGCAAACGGAGGAACTTTGTTATTAGATGAGATTAATTCGTTAAGTCCAGCACTTCAAGCGAAGTTACTGCGAGCTATACAAGAAAAAACAATACGAAGAATCGGAGGCACACAAGAAAAAGAAATTGATGTTCGTATTATAGCAACTATTAATGAGGATCCTCTTGAAGCTATTACACACAATCGATTACGGGAAGACTTATATTACCGATTAAGCGTCGTTACTTTATGTCTCCCGCCTTTACGCGAACGAAAAGAAGATATTTCAGCTCTTGTTCAGCACTTTATCGAAAAGTACAACATTCAATTCGGACTCGGCGTGACGGATCTAGATGTACATGTAAGAGAATTCTTGTATGCATATGATTGGCCTGGAAACGTACGAGAGTTGGAACATGTCATTGAAGGTTCAATGAATTTAGTTGAAGATGAAAATATCATTACAGCGTTTCATCTTCCCACTCGCTTTCGCGAACGAATAAAAAAAGAATTCAATATGCCCCCCCTCCTAACTAATAACGATACTGATACGCAAAAAACGTTAAAACACACAATAGCAGAAATGGAAAAGAACTACATCAATCAAATTTTAAAAGAGTATCATGGTAATATTTCACAAGCTGCAAAGTTTTTAGGATTAAGTAGGCAAAACTTACAATATCGAATTAAAAAACTGCATTTACACATATAAAATAAGAATTCAGTCAGTGGAGTTTTTGTCCATCTTCCACTGATTACTAGCCCTCACCGATTAGACTTTTATTGCCTACTCAAACGGGATCACTCTGTTTCCAAGTACAAATAATTTTTTGGTAAAATATGCTATAATTAACATATAACATACTTGAAAGGAATGATATATATGAGTAGTGATACAAAATTAAAGTTATTACAATACTTAGCCTTCTTCCCTACCATTGTATGTATGATGTTGTTCATGGATATGAACAACTTTCCTTATGCAAAGCTATTCGCGACAATTAGCGGATCTTTTGCAGCCATTATGCTTGCTGCTTTTTGGAATTTGAAGATACGTATGAAGAAAGAGAAATCTTCTTAACGCCAGAACATAAAAAATCGAGCCTAAACAGCTCGATTTTTTTACTGACTATTAAAACTCAACATTCTCCAAATACAAACCACTCGCCTCAGCAAGACAATTAATTTGATTACGTTGTTTCTCCTCTAAAATTTGAGGAATCGCCTCGGCATCTAATTGTCCTAACCCAACTTCAATTAATGCTCCAACAATTTTTCGTACCATATTATGAAGGAATCCGTTACCACTTACTCTAATTTGTACAAATCCTGCTTCTTCCATCACTTCAAGTGTATATACTTCTCGCACCATAGACTTTTTCTTTGATTTTGCATTTGAAAAAGCAGTAAAGTCATGTGAACCAACTAAATGTTTCGCAGCTTCTTTCATGCTTTTCACATTTAATTTTTTATTAACATGCATGCTGTATTTACGCATAAATGGATTTGTATGCTCTTCATTCCAAATTTTATACAGATATGTTTTTGCTTTAGAGTTGTAACGAGCATGGAAGCGATCTTGAACTTCTTCTACATTCGTAATGCTAATATCGTTGGGTAAATATTGATTTAAATATTTTTTCACTTTATGTTCCACTAACTTCTCATCACTTTGAAAGTTAGCAACTTGATTCAAAGCATGTACACCAGCGTCTGTTCTACTACAACCGATAATTTCAGTTTCTTTTCCGACCATTTCAGAAATGACACTTTCAATTTTTCCTTGAATCGTATTATCGTTATTACCGAGACGTTGCCATCCTTTAAAACGTGCACCGTCGTACTGAATCGTTAATTTATAATTATGCATAATATTCTCCTTCATAGAAAATATTCCCTCATACCATGAGGGAATATGAATAAACTTTACTTTCTAACAAGCTTCACTACATTTTCTACATGAGCTGTATGCGGGAACATATCAACTGGTTGTACATATTCCACTTCATAGCTCTTCATTAACGCTTGTACATCACGCGCTAATGAAGAAGGGTTACAAGATACGTAAACAACTTGTTTCGGCTTCACTTTTAAAATTGTTTCCAGTAATTTATCATCGCAACCTGTACGTGGTGGATCAACAACAATTACATCTGGACGCCATCCTTCTTTTACCCATTTCGGTAACCATTGTTCAGCTTTACCTGCTTCATATTTCGTATTTGTAAATCCGTGACGCTTCGCATTTTTTCTTGCATCTGCAATTGCTTCTGGAATTACATCCATACCACGTACTTCCGCTGCATCATTTGCAAGCCAAAGTCCAATTGTACCAACACCACAATACGCATCTACAATTTTCTCATTGCCAGTTAAGGCAGCGGCTTTTTTCGCTTCATTATATAAAACAACCGTTTGTTCTGGATTCAACTGGAAGAATGCACGTGCTGATAATTCAAATGATAAATCACCAAGTGTTTCTTGAATTACTTCTTTTCCAGCTAATTTAAATGTTTTATCACCAAAAATAACAGATGTTTTACGCCAGTTTACATTTTGCATAATTGATTTAACAGCTGGCATCTGTTTTTGTACTTCTGCAATAAATTGTTCTTTATTTGGCAACTCTTCTTTTGTTGTAATAAGTGTAACTTGTACTTCCCCTGTTTGAACTGCAGTACGTGTCACAATTGTACGTACTAAACCTTTTTGTTTTTTCTCATTGTAAATGGAAACATTTAATTTTTCTAAAATACGTCTTACAACTTTTGTCGCTTCATTCGTTGCTTTATGTTGAATCATACAATGAGCAATATCAATTAACTGATGTGAATTTTGTTTATACAGCCCTGTAATAACCTTTTCGTCTTTACGCCCCACTTGTAGTTGACTCTTATTACGATAATGCCATGGATTTTCCATGCCAAGCGTCGGACGAATTTTCTCTTCCAAACCGTTGTTCATATACTTCTGGAATGCTTGTACAACGATATCACGCTTTTGATTTAATTGTTCTTTATAGTCTAAATGTTGCAATTGGCAACCGCCGCACTCTTCATATACCGGACATGGCGCTTTCACACGATGTGGTGAAGCTTTACGAACCTTTTTCACTTTCGCTTCAGCGAAGCCACGCTGAATTTTCGTCGTTTCTGCAACAACTTCTTCTCCTGGTAATGCCCCTGGAATGAAAACAACTTGTCTCTTAAAATAACCAACGCCTTCTCCGTTAATCCCAAGACGTTTAATTGTCACAGGAAACGTTTGACCAACTTCCAACTTACTCTCATGTTGCTTTTGTATCATTATTACACCTCTACTCTATACTTTTCCATAAATATAACGCTGCATAACTGCAGTATGGTTCACACTCTTGTTTCACTTTTTCTAAAAATGCATCATCAGGTTTATCATCTAATTGAAATACACCTTGTACTGCACGCTGAATCCCAATGTCTGCTTTCGGAAACATATTTTTCCGTCCAAGTCCAAACATTAAAAAGTTTTGCACTGTCCATGCACCAATCCCCCTAATTGGTAACAATTGTGCTGCAACCTCTTCCTCTGTTTCGTTTTCTATTCTAGTTAAATCTAACTTACCACCTGTAATACACTTTGCTAATCCTACCATATATTCAGCCTTTCGCTGACTAAACTTTTGCTCTCTCAATTCCTCTATTGAAATATTTGCTACTATTTCTGGAGTGGGGAAAAAGAATACACCGTTCTTCTCTGTTCCATATCGTTTCACAAACTGTTCTGTTAACACAGTAGCAAATTTCAAATTTATTTGTTGATGAATGATACAGCGAAGAAGACAAGCAAAATAATCAAATTCTAAAATAATTGGAGTATAAGCATATGTTTCAAATAGTGGACGTAATGATGTGTTTAAAAAATGATTTTGTATATCTTGAAACGGTTCATTCCAATGAAAAATGGTCCTCATTCGTTTCATGACTTTCTCTGAATCTCCTGTCTGACTAGAAATCCAAAACTGTGGATTTTGAACAGTACCAATCCCTTGCAGGCGAACAACAATCTGTTCCTCGTCTATACAAAGCGGGACATAAATAACTTTCTCATCTAATTGAATGACGTTAAGAGGATCAAAAGATAAACGTTTTAATACTTCTTCAAAATGATACGGATACTCTAACGTAACATGTTCGCTCCACATACGTTTCCCCATCCTTTTTACACATCATTATAGCATGAGAAAACCGCAAGCATACATGCTTACGGTTGATTGCTTTTTACTAAGTCATCTAGACTTTTAAAATGATACCCTTTCTCGCGCAAATCATCAATGATTTTTGCAAGTGCTTCTGCATTATCTTTTGATATGGCATGAAGTAATAAAATAGATCCTGGATGAATCATCGTCATAACATTATTATGCGCATATTGCCATCCTCTTTGCTGATCTACTTTCCAATCCAAAAATGCAAGTGACCAAAATACATTATAGTAGCCCATTTCTTTCGTAAGAGCTAACGTTCTTTCACTAAATACGCCGCGTGGGGGACGTACATATTTCACTTCTTTTTGCCCAGTTACTTTTTTTATTTCTTCCGTTACACTCGTTAATTCTTCACGAAGTTTCTCATCGTTTACCGCTGTGAAATCAGGATGACTCCAAGAATGGTTTCCAATAATGTGTCCTTCATTCTTCATTCTTAACAATAAATCTTTTTGTGTTTTAATGTAATGCCCCGTTACAAAGAAAGTTGCTGGTACTTTTTTCTCTTTTAATACGTCTAAGATTTTCCCAGTGTATCCATTTTCATAACCATTATCAAATGTTAAATAAATATCTTTTTTCTTCGTATCCCCTAAATAAAAACCGCCATTTTTTTGTAGTAAATCTGTATATAACTTTCCTGCATCTGGTACTGTTTCATTTTTAGGGCGCGGGATTCCCCAGTTATGTGGAGTATTTGTATAAGCTAATGCCGAAACTGGAACAAGTGCCATCATAATTGAAAAAATGAGACCGATATATAACCATTTATGTTTCATAAATAGTCTCCTTTCCATATATAATCGTACTTGTAGTTTCTGTTGCTACGCATTCTTTCATGCTGAACATGTTTTTCTATATATACCAAAAAAATGCATCTCGAATGATTCGAGATGCATTTTTGTTTACTTAAATACTGGCTCTTTAAAGCTAGCTAATTTTTCAAGTGATGTTTTATCAACATCTGCATGTAAGCTATTACCGTGAGAATCCATTGTTACAACTGCTTTAAATCCATCGATACGTAAATGCCACATTGCCTCTGGAATACCGAATTGTAAGAAATCAACATCTTTCACTTCTTTAATACATTCAGCATAATATTGCGCTGCACCACCGATTGCATTTAAATATACACCGCCGTGTTCTTCTAAAGCTGCTAATGTTTTCGCACCCATACCGCCTTTTCCAATGACAGCTCTAATACCGAATTTCTTCATAATATCACCTTGGTACGGTTCTTCACGAATACTTGTCGTTGGACCTGCCGCTTTAATTTGCCAATTGTCATTTTCATCTTTCACAACAACTGGGCCACAGTGATAAATAACTTGTCCATTTAAATCTACTGGACAATCGTTATCCATTAAATGCTTATGAATTGCGTCACGACCTGTATACATCATGCCATTAATTGTTACAACATCACCAACGCGAAGTTCACGAATTTGCTCTTCTGTAATTGGTGCTTGTAATACGATCTCACGTTGCTCTGTTTTTTCTTGCGCTTCTTGCTGAAGTGTATCCTCACCTTCTTGATATAGCCAATCCATAATTTCTCCTGTTTCAGGATGGATTGTTACGCCAAGGCGGCGATATGCCCAACAATTGTACGCCACAGATACGTAGAAGCTAGCTGGTAGACGGTTATACACGCCAATTTTACAACCAAGTAAAGTTGTTTCTCCGCCAAATCCCATCGTACCAATACCAAGCTTATTTGCATTTTCTAATACGTACTCTTCAAGTTTTTGTAATTCTGGGATTGGATTGACATCATCTAATGTACGGAATAATTGATTTTTTGCTAATTCGTAACCTGATGTACGGTCTCCCCCGATACCAACACCAATTACACCTGCACTACATCCTTGACCTTGTGCTTGATATACTGCATGAAGAAGGCATTTACGAATCCCTTCTAAATCACGGCCAGCTCGTCCAAGTCCTTCTAGTTCACACGGTAAGCTATATTGAATATTTTTATTCTCACAGCCACCACCTTTTAGGATTAAACGTGCATCAATATAATCTTGTTCCCATTGTTCAAACTTAATCACCGGTGTACCTGGTCCTAAATTATTTCCACTATTATCTCCAAAAAGAGAATCAACAGAATTGGGACGAAGTTTACCATCTTTTGTCGCCCGCTCAAGCGCATTATAGATAGCTTCCTTCAACTTTAATTGATTCACACCAACTGGTGTATAAATTTTAAACGTTGGCATCCCTGTATCTTGGCAAATCGGTGAGATGTTATCATCAGCCATTTTAATATTATTTGTAATTGTGCCAAGTGCCATCGCAGAACGAGTCCCTGCATTTTCTCGCTCTTTCGCTTGTTGAATCGCACGACGAACATCTTTCGGTAAGTTCGTTGACGTTTCAACAATTAGTTGATACATGCTTTCTTGAAGCTTTTCCATTGTTACTTCCCCCTCAATTGTGAACGCTACCAAAACGTTATGAGCTGAAAATCCCATCGTTATGCTCTTTAGCTTTTTATTTGTTTCACGCTATTAAAACATAAATGAAATTTTTCACAACTTGATTATACCTCTTTTTCTATCGTCCTTCTATTACCCGAACAGAAAAAGGCTACCAAATTAGAATTGGTAGCCTTTTTAATATATTATTCGTCTTTTTTAAATTGCTCACATTTTAATTCTAATTCATCTAACATTGCAAGAAGACGATCTACATCTTCTAATTCTACTTCTTCAGGTTCAATTGTATCAATTACTTCAATGAACATATTTAAACGTTCTTTTAAATATACTAATTGTGTATCTTTATCTTGAATTGCTTTTCCCATGAAGGCACTCTCCTTTTAATTCGAGTTGCTTTTATTATACCGCAAAAACGATTGCTATGGGCATGAAATTTCATCAATTTTGTCACAGTCATCCACTATAATGTAAGCCCTCTCTCTTTCCATGCTAAAAAGTTTCACTTTATAAAAAGCACATATTCTTCTATTATAGAGAATGGACAAATTGTTATTTCAATAGTCAAAGGAGTATTTCATATGACGATATCACAAAAAATGAAGCCGATTACTCCTTCTTACGATCCATGGGAAGCGTATATGGACCTTGAAGAGTACGGCAAACTACTATTAACAAATGTTGAATTTACAACGACGACGTTATGCAACATGCGCTGTGAGCATTGCGCTGTTGGTTACACGTTACAGCCGAAAGACCCAAATCCGCTTCCGATGGATCTTTTATTAAAACGATTAGATGAGATTCCTCATTTACGTTCTTTAAGTATTACTGGCGGCGAACCTATGCTTTCAAAAAAATCCGTCGACAACTATGTAACACCACTCTTAAAATATGCCCATGAACGAGGCGTTCGCACTCAAATCAACTCTAACTTAACTATAGATTTAGCACGTTACGAACAGATTATTCCTTATTTAGACGTATTGCATATCTCTCATAACTGGGGAACAATTGACGACTTCGTTGAAGGCGGATTTGCAATGATGGAGCGTAAGCCTACTTACGAACAACGTGCAAAATTATTCGAAAGAATGATTACAAATAGTAAGGCTCTATCAGATGCAGGTGTACTTGTATCGGCCGAAACAATGCTAAACAAAAGAACTCTACCACATATTGAACATATTCACCGCCAAATCGTCGAAGAAATGGGCTGTAAACGTCATGAAGTTCACCCCATGTATCCAAGTGACTTCGCGAGTAATCTAGAGATTTTAACAAAAGCTGAAATTCGTGATGCGATTGAGCATTTACTAGAAATTCGCGATGAAAATGTATGGATGTTATTTGGAACTTTACCTTTCTATGCTTGTAGCGATGACGAGCGAGACATTGCCACATTTAAAAAGTTACAAGAGAGCAAAAATGTAACTGTTCGTAATGATCCAGATGGCCGTTCTCGTTTAAATGTAAATATTTTCGATGGAAATATTATTGTGACGGACTTTGGTGATGTTCCACTTCTAGGAAACATACAAACAAACACATTACAAGAAGCATATGAAAAATGGAGTGCTTCAAAAACAGCAAAATCATTAAGCTGCCACTGTCCTGCAGTAAAATGTCTTGGACCAAATGTTCTTGTAAAAAACAGCTACTATCCGACAGAAGACTTCTTATCAAAAACAGCAAACATTACATTATAAAAAAACGTCAGCTTATAAGCTGACGTTTTTTCATGTTATTGCGAGTGAGAAGAAGAAATGAATTTAAAGAATAAATGATCATGAATTGGAATAGCCGCTCCAATTCCTTGAGAAGTAATATTTTTTACAACAAGCCTTTTTTGATTTCCCTTTAATACAAGGTATACTTCTCCAAATGTTACTTTCCCTTTTTCATTTACTGCTGGTGTATAAGCATATAAATATCCAAGTTGACTCGGACTAATATTATACACACGCTCATGTCCGGTACCATAACCAATGGTCGTTTTAAATGAAAGCGGCAATTGTACCTTTTCAAGTGCTTTGAGAAGCATCATTTTCTTCACATCTGCAGCATCTTTCATATCTGCTGTTAAATCGCCTTCAACCGTCTTTTGCGTTTCTTGCTTATAGCGTAGCGGATATAGGCGATCTCCTCCTCGATTATCATACACATTGCGATTTACTTGTTTATATTCCCAATTAATCGATGTATCAACCGATTCATAATGCAAAGCCCATTGACCTAAATAAATCTTCGCTCGGTACCCTACCGCAAGCGGTGCATTCGAAATTGTCGTTTCATTAAACATTCGAATTAAGTCTGGGTTTTCAATTTTAATATTTGCTGTTTTCAATAGTTCTTGAGCAAACTTACTCGGCTGCAAACGCGGTAAATCTTGCGCATCATTCGGAAACGTATTGTCTTTAGAAATATTTAAAACAGATGAAGGCATTTTTGTTTCTACCGTTGTCTTTGCAAAACTCATGTTAGGAAATAATAGAATAAACGAGACCATAGTTGAAAGACATATGCTGTATACTCGTTTCACCTGTCTGGCTCCTTCCTATGTAAAGGTATATATACTACTTTGTTTATTGTTTTCTCTGGGCACAATTGTTATGCCTATTTTTCATAATAAATAAAAACCAATTCCCATAATGACATACGCTGCTAATAAAGTACCACCTTCAAACCAATTTGTATCTCCATCATTTGAAATCGCAATCGTTAAAAAAACAGCTGTAATCATAGAAACAAGTTCTGGTATCGTAAATACTAAAGGCATCCTTTGCGTGAAAAACATAGAAAGCAGTACTAATACAGGAGCAACAAACATGGCAATTTGTAATGTAGAACCTATTGCAATCTCAACTGCAATATTTACTTTATTTTTATACGCCATAATAATTGCAGATGCATGTTCCGCTGCATTACCAACAATTGCGACGATAATAACCCCTATAAATAGTTCTGACCAACCAAATGATTTTGCAACTGTCTCAAATGTATGCACGAGCGCCTCTGATACATACGCTACCGCAATTGTTGCTATCGCTAAAATGAGTAGTGCTTTCCCTTTCGACCACTCTGGTTCTTCCTCATGAGCGACTTCATCACTTTTATGCTGATATACACCACGGTGCGTAACTAACTTAAATAGCAATGCAGCAAGGTACATAATAATCATAATAATCGAAACACCAATACTTAACTGATACGTCTTTCCAGCGTCCATCTTCATTGAAAAAATCTCTGGAATAACAAATGCTACTACTACAGCAAAGATTAATAAAGCTGAATTATGCCTTGCATCATACACATTAAAACTTTGTCTTTTATATTTAAGCCCTCCTACAAAGAAGGATAGCCCTCCTACTAATAATAAATTTCCAAGTACAGAACCCGTTAAAGAAGCTAACACCACCTCAATTAATCCTGCCTGAAGTGCAAAAATTGAAATGATTAGTTCAACAGCGTTACCGAAAGTAGCATTTAATAATCCACCTATTCTAGGACCAGATACAATTGCCAAACTTTCTGTCGCTCTCCCCATAAAACCCGCTAATGCGATAATCGTAATACAATACACAGCGAACATAATTGTTTGAGGCCAATGTAGTGTTTTCCCAAGTACAGACAGTGGTACACCTATAAGCGCTACTATAAGAAATATTTTATTAAACATGCTTTTCATCCTTCCATCGTATGTATTTCTCCTCGATATTATTATTATTCTTCTCCTAACTTGTCCGATTTCATCACAATTGCGTTTAAAAAATCGGATTGAAGAAAACAGTATGAAAGATATTTAAATTATCTTGTTGAAACAGACAGAATTATAAATTATGAAAAGGGGTTAAAATTATGCACTTAAAAGAAAAAATCGCAACTATTATTCAAGGTCAACGTACCGGTGTATTATCTACAGTACGAAATGAGAAACCTCATAGCGCCTTTATGATGTTTTTCCACGAAGATTTTGTACTGTATGTTGCAACAGATCGACAATCAAAAAAGATAACAGATATTGAAAACAATCCAAATGTACATGTACTACTTGGTCGTGAAGGAAAAAAATTAGATGAAGATTATATCGAAGTGGAAGGCTTAGCCTCCATCGAGGAAGACTCCACATTAAAAAACAAGTTTTGGAATAATAGCTTAAAGCGTTGGTTACTCGGTCCTGAAGACCCTAATTATGTACTAATTAAAATCAACCCCGATACAATTTATTACATCGATGGTGCCGGTACGACGGAGCCCGAGTTTTTACGACTATAAAGTGAAACAAGCCCCCCTTTAGGTGGGCTTGTTTTGTCGAAAAGTTCTTCTGAAAAAAACAATAAAATAGGTGGAACTTTCTAAAGATTCTGTTATATAATAGCAGTAACTTAAATAAACTGTATTAAAACAGATTGAGAGGAGAAATAAAATTGATGAAAAGAGAAGAACGTAAAAACATGATTGAGTTTATCGAAAAGAAAAAAGGGATTGAGCGTGACGAATTATTGTTTATGACAGATGATGAAGTAGAACATATTTATAATGTAACGTACTTTTTATATGAAGAAATTGCAGAGTAGTATAATAATCCCCACCTTATGAAAAATATAAGGTGGGGATTATTTCGTTATCTATCCAGCTCTTTGCGAGGCGGTAAAACCCCATTTACTTTATACATGAGAATGATTTTCATGTATAATAATGTAAGATTGGAGGAATTTTACTATGAGTTCATGGCTCTTATTCGCACTATTATCAGCAATTGCTGCTGCCCTTGTATCTATTTTCGGTAAGATTGGTTTAGATGGAATCGATGCCAATGTTGCTACGACGGTTCGTTCTATTATCATGGCATTATTTATGGTAGGCGTTATTATTATACAAGGTAAATTTCAAAATATTGGCGACGTACTTCTAAATAAAAAAGCACTGCTTTTTATCACATTAAGTGGAGTTGCAGGTGCTTCGTCATGGCTATTTTATTTTCTTGCCCTTAAAACAGGAAAAGTTTCACAAGTAGCTCCTGTCGATAAATTAAGCGTCGTATTTTCTATCATTCTCGCTATGATTATACTCGGCGAAAAATTAAACTTTATGACTGGTATTGGTGTTGTCTTTATTACAGCTGGTGTACTATTTATTGCTTTCAGCTAAAAAAACCGCTACTCGCGGTTTTTCTTTTTCTTTATGTAAAACCATACGACACATGTAACAACTACTGAAATGGATAAAATCCATATTCCATAATGATGCAAACTATACTCAACGAAACGCCACTTCTCTCCTAACTTCCAGCCAAGTCCAATAAAAACACTTATCCAAATAAACGCACCACCGTAAGCGTACAAACAAAAACGCCAAAGTGTTAAATTCGACATCCCAGCAAAATATGCTGTTAAATGACGTACTCCTGGGATAAAATAACCAACTATTAAAAGAAATGGGCCATATTTTTCAAATAAAATATGTGTTTTTTCAATGTGATGTTCCTTAATTCTAATTTTCGGTCCATATTTTTTTAAAACAGGGAGTCCAAGTTTTAAACCTAATATGTAGCTTAATGTAATGCCTAACATCGCACCAGCCATCCCACTTAAAAAAGCAGCAGTTCCTGACATAACTCCTTTTGAAACGTTATAACCAACGAAAGTCAATAAAAACTCGTCTGGTATCGGTAATCCAACAATCCCACCGGCCAAAGCTATAATAATTCCAAAATACCCATAATGTGCGATTAACTCGCCAATATGTTGTTCCATTCGGAAGACACATCCTATACACGATCGTTATTCCATATTGTGCCCTTTCTATCTTTCAGACAAACATGGTATACATATTCACTATACATTGTTTTTATAATGAACTCTACTTCTATCCATTCCTTTAGCAGGAGGAAATTGAACTATTAATCAGTGACCTCTCTCATTCTTAGTACACATCAATCATGCGCTAGACTCCCGCCTTCTTCCCTTATATCTATCTCTTCTTGAAGGACTAATCTTACTATCCACAAATACCGGGATTAAAAAATAAAAATTCATATGCTTATTTTTTTGTTACAATAAAGGAAAGTTACTTTTCGCACCGGTTTAACTCTCAGGAAAAATGATATACCTAGCAAAAACATAGTTTGGTCGATATAATGCAACTTCTACCTATTAAAAGAACATGCACCCTTTACATACAACATCATTTTTCTAAATTATACAGGGGGAACGAACATGACCATTGAAAATCAATTTATCCAAAAGGTTTACTATAAAACATTTTTAACAGAAGAAACTTCTACTCCAGTATCAGAAGTACTCGGTGAAGCATATATAAATGAATCTACAAATGAATTCTCTAACATTTCTAATATTCGCTTTGCTCAAGGTGAATTGTATTACCAAAATAAAGACTTTGAAGCAGCGATATTTAAATGGGAGAAAGTAAATAACGAACTTGCACTTTGGGCAACCAAAAATATTGCAGATGCTTATTTTGAACTAGGATTCTTACCAAAAGCAGAAGAAATGTATCAATCTATCCAAACGGAAGATACCACTCTTACAATGGAAGTTTCCTTACAACTTCTTTCTCTTTATATCGAACAAGATCGTTTAGGTCTAGCATTTAAGACGATTAGTGAAGCTGTTGCATTTCAACCTGACTATCCAAATATTACTTCAATTGCTCGCTCGTTCTATGAAAAACAAGAAGATTGGAATAACGCCATCGAACTTGCCGTTCAAGAAGGAATTCGAACAAAATCATTACATTGGTTCGATACTTTAATTAATTATGTGAATCAAGGATTTACGAAACAAATCAAACCAGAATATTTCTATGAATCTTTAAAAGCTTTATATGCAATTGATCAAGTCCAATTTAAGGAACTTGTTATCGCTCTTTGGAATAGCTATCAAAATGAAAAATCGCATCTACCTTGGATTCAAACAATAAATCATTTATTCTTACATATTGAAACAGACAACAATGACGATTGGCATGAAATTGTTGAACGCTATCAAGATACGTACTTTGAATTAATTACTGGTGAACATTTCATGCATGAAATGCAAGGACTTGTACCTGACTTATTAACAAATTGGTTTAGTTTAACGAGAGCAAAAGACGCCCTATTCGTCTCTGCTGCAGTGTTAGCGTGGAATGAAGTTTCACCTACAACTTTAGAGTCATTACTCGTAAAAAGTGCAGGAGCCCTACTCTCTAATTCAACAGCTGAAACAAATGTGAATATGGAAACTGTTTCTCATTTATTCGAAACAATTGCTGTATGGGCTGAAAAAAATGATGTAGATTTAAGTCATCAATTTACGTTACTCGTTCATGAACTATGTGATTTAAATGTTACAAAATTACTAATTGCGGGAACTAGTGACCATGATAAATTATCATTCGTCAATTCAATATTAGGAGAGAACATCTTAACTGAAACTATAACAACTCCTATTCTATTTAAAGATGATAGCCAAACTGAAATAACAGAATTCACTGCGTTAGATGTGCACAATATACCAAACTTTGATAAATTCCATCAAATAATGGCTACACCTGAACAATCAGAACTTGAAAACAAATGTATAGAAATTAAATTACCAAGTAGATTTTTGAGAAAGAATAAATTTGCATTTCTTGTTACACCATCTGTTCAAGGACAAGTGGATAAAAACAGCTCATATTTTGAATACTTACAAGCCGCAGATAGCCTTATTTACGTATTAAATTCTGCTTCATCGTTACATGGTGAAGAACTTGATACATTACTTTATTTACGTGAACAAGTACCGAACTTACAAATTCATTTCGTATTACACACAAATAGTGCGGATACGAACGAAAAACTAATGAGTAAGATGAAAGTCCATTTCCCAAATGCGCAGTTCTTCCCATACTCTCCTTCACAAGAGGGGAGCCAACAACTTGGGGACGTGACAGAGTCTATTCTTTCTAATCTAGCAGAACGCGATATAGAACAAGAACGTATCGAAAAACTAATATGGTTTACTCAAAAGACCATCGCATACCTTGTAAATGAACGTGTGGAATTAGAAAATACATTAGTCAAATCAGTACGTTGGAATAAACATATCTCAGTAAAACTAAACGGATTTATTAACAATCTCACTGCTCTTGAAAAAGATAAAATTCGTTCTATTACAGAATCTTATCTTTTAACGAAAGAAGAAATCACACGAGATATTCATTCTCAAATTCCTGAATTATTACAGAGCTGCTCTGACCTTGTTCAAGAAGATAGTGATTTCAAATTAGTTCATGAAGAATTAAATACTGCGATGAACGAACGAATTCAAAAACATGTACAGCAAGTGCTTCTCCCTAAATTTACTGGATTTATTCAAGAGTGGATTGAAACAGCTCATAATGAATTTATTCAAGCTCAATCTTATTTAGATGAAATGAGTGAAACGTTTAATAAATTATATAAAGAAGAACGTATGAAACTTCCTTGCGATTTCAAATTACTAGATGATTGGCATCGAGATGTTGTACGTATGACAAATAGAATTACAGTATCGAACATCAATATTTTATTACGCTTTACACCGACACAATTTTTCTTAAAGAGTGCAGGAAAACTGTTTGGTAACATGCAAAAAAATCAATCTATGCTTGCAAACAAATATAAACAATACATTGAAACGGAAGATTATACGGAAATTGCTCAAACAATCTCAAAACAATTCTTCCTTCAATTTGAAGTATTTGAAGGCGCATTAGAACGAGATATCATGATGTTCTTTAAAGATCCACTTAGCATATTGAAGCAAAATGTAGAAGCCGCTCAACTTGAAATACAGGAAGACGAGCAAACATTAGCAACGCTAAGAAGCAACCCAGAAACTTATCACGATCCGTTAGCATTCTTTAAACTGCAACTATTGCAGCACAAATTCGTTTTAAGTACGAACAAAAACAATGAAGACGTCTATGAATTTAATGAGTCTCCTACGATTTAACATAAAGTGAAACTTTAATCAGTGGGGGGGCTTCATCCCCCACTGATTATTAGTTGAACCAATCGGACTTTTATGGGCAGCCCGACCCCCACCTAACTTCCTTGCTTTCACTGAATTTTGAGGTGAGGGTCTTACTGCCCATTAAAGCGGGATAAAAAACCAAGCAAACTGAAATTTGCTTGGTTTTTTACTTTAATTCATTATTTTCATATGTTCAAATGGATAATAAATTGCCGCTAATTCTCCTAATACATCCGCTTTATCAATGAGTCCTAAACCATTTCTACTATCTCTGCTTATTAAGCGATTATCTCCCATAACAAAAATCTTATTTTTAGGAACTGTAATCGGTCCAAAGTCCTCCGTTAAATTCATAAGTTTTTTTTCAGCCTGTTTTTTATTACTATACAAATACGCTTCCTCTATCACTTCATGATTCACATATAATTGATCATTTCTCACCTCAATAACATCGCCAGGCAAACCAATAACCCTTTTCACATAAAAATTATCTGTCTTTACAACAATAATATCTTCTCTCCCATAACTTTCAAATTGCTTTGCCAACTTATTCACAATCACCTTATCCCCATCTTGTAACGTTGGCTTCATAGACGCCCCTTTTACAGTCGTAGGAAAAAACACGAAAATTTTCGCCAAAAACACGAGCAAACAAGCAATTGCAATTGTTCCAAAGAATTCACGCAAACGTTTTTTCTTTTGCATCATTCCACCATCTCATTATCTTTTTACTTTTATTATAAAGACTTCAACCATGTATTTTCCACAAAATTCTGAATTATACAATTCTAATATTACAAAAATACAAATAATAATATTCAAGAATGTATTATTTTGATATACTATATCTTGCATTTATCATTATATTTTTAGTTACTTAGGAGGACTTTTTCTATGAAAGTTATGCTTAAAAATGAAAATACCGGTCAAATTAAACAAGCAAAAATTGGTTTTAGTTGGACTGTATTTTTCTTTGGTTTCTTCCCTGCTATATTCCGTGGAGACTGGAAATGGTTTTTAATTATTTTAGTCGCTAGTATGTTTACATTCGGATTCTCTAACTTAGTCTTCTGCTTTATTTACAACAAGCTTTACATCAATGATTTATTATCCCAAGGTTATAAAGCAGCAGATGAATACAGCCTTTCTGCTTTACAACAAAAAAATATTGTAGCATAGTAACAAAAAAGATACCCTTCAAATAGTCTATACACTATTCGAAGAGTATCTTTTTATATTCCCACATATACAATACACATTTGAGCCGCTACATATGTAAACCAAATCCAAAGTGGTTCATACTTTAATTTGCGCCCTCCAATATCTGTTACGCCAATAATAAAATCAGAAATGACAAATAGTAAGCCACCAAAAGCTGGTATCCACCATATTCCTGTATTCTCATAGTATAAGGCGAACGCAAAGCAAGCCATTCCTCCAACCCACAATCCGTAAATTAGCGCTCCTATCGTAAACAATTTATCTTGTTTCTCATTTCGAATAAAGAAGAACCATCCTATAATGAGAAAAAGTCCGTATACGAGTAAACCAATCCAAAAACCATTCCATGAAATGCCTGTTTGCAAAAATGCTTTTACATAAAAACAATGCGCAAGCGCGAAAGTAATCATCCCTCCAATTAGCCTGTGACCAATTGGAATTAAACCTGCCATAAATAAATCCCCTACAGTTGATAACGTCATACCTAGTGCAACCCACGTACTATAATCTACTGATGGATCTTGTAACCATATCCAAATCGCACTTGCTGTTAAAGAAAAACTAAGAATAAGACGTACCGCTAAAGGTAACGGCATATTATTTCTTGTCTTTTTTGTCTGCCCTATTGCGTACATTGCACCCATTAAAAAAAGAATGATTTGTCCAATTAACACCATGTAAAGTAGATTCATAATATGTTCTCCCCAATAAATGCTTTTTGTATCTTTTTTCGTGACACCTAGTCTATTATCCTTTTTCTATACAAAAAAAGAAGAACAGTACTGTTCTTCCATTGTAATCGTCTTCCCTTTGTCTATGCTACTTGTTTTTCTTGCTCTATTTTTTGCTTAGCTGGTGTCCGATTCACCACAATAATTCCCGCAGCTACACACGCTAAACCGAATAGTACGAATGAATGAATCGCTTCTCCTAAAATCATGCTCGATAATAACACACCAAATACGGGTATGAAGAACATGTACATTGATACTTTTCCAACCTTGTTATACTTCATAATTGTATTCCAAATGCAAAATCCTGCTGCGGATAAGAAAGATAAGTAAATCAGCATAAGTATTGCATGTATATTAAATGTAAATGGCATGACTCCAACTTGCAAAACACCTATACATAATAGTCCGATAGAACCAAAAATCATTTGGTAGGCTGTCATATAGCCAACATCTAATGTTTTACTTCCTTCTTTCGCTAATATATTCCCATATGAATACAACATTGCTGCACTAAGAAGTAATAAACTACCGATTCCGAAATGGAATGACAAACTACCATCACTCGGTACATTTACTAAAACGACACCACAAAATCCGATAGAGACTCCAATTATTTTTCTCATATTGAGAGCATCATCTTTATATAAGAAGTGCGCGAGTAAAATTTGAAAGAATGATGATGTTCCTGAAATGATAGCTCCTTCAATACCAGAGCTATAACTCATCCCAATATAAAAACATATATATTGAAGAAATGTTTGAAATAAACCAATTTGTACTAACTGCTTCCCCGTTCCTTTTTTAAAGTTCATATCTTTTCCTAACACTTTAAAGAAGAATAAAAGCATAACCCCAGATAAAAAGAAACGATAGCCAGCAAATAATATTTGCTCCCCAACTTCTTGTGGCTGAATTCCAAGTTCAGCATAACTTAATTTAATAAAAGGAAATGCGCTTCCCCATAAAAAAGTTGCTACTATTGCAGCAATAAACACGCCAATCGGATGGGTAAAAAATTTCTCTGTCTTCACTTGTTGTCTTCCTTTCCGACCTTTTTATGAACAGTATTCATATATACCAAAGGAATTGAGAAAACACAAGTTTTCAGTTTCTAAACAAACAAAAACATATCATCTAACGAAAACATGTGCTATACTATAGAATAATTACAACATAATAACTATTAAAATCAGTTTCAACAGAAATGCTGCTATCCATTATGGATGGCAGCTTTCGTCGTTTTATAGGGGTTTCGATTTTGATTCTTTTTCTCAATAAGAATTTGGAAGGAGCGAGTAGTAATGAACTCAGAAGTAAAAACATTACAAGTACAAAAGTCTATTTCTCATCCCTCTTTATGGGATACATTAAAGAAACATTATGAACTTATATTTGCAATCGCATCTGGTATTTTCATTTTAGCTGGCTGGTTATTCACAAAGAACAATGTAATGAATGTAGGCATTACTTGCTATATCCTTGCTTATATAGTTGGTGGATATGCAAAAGCGAAAGAAGGTATTGAAGATACCATCGAAGAGAAAGAGCTAAATGTCGAAATGCTTATGCTCTTTGCTGCTATCGGCGCTGCAATCATTGGCTACTGGGCAGAAGGTGCAATTTTAATCTTTATCTTCGCACTAAGCGGTGCGATGGAATCTTATACATTAAGTAAAAGCCAAAAAGAAATTTCAGCGCTTCTTGATCTACAACCTGAAGAAGCATTACGTATTTCAAATGGAACCGAGGAACGTGTTCCTGTTGGACGATTACAAATTAACGACATTATTCTAATTAAGCCAGGTGAGCGCGTTCCTGCTGACGGTACGATTCATAGCGGTGAAACAAATATCGATGAGGCGGCGATTACTGGTGAACCTATTCCAAATGAAAAAAAATATGGTGATGAAGTATTTGCTGGTACTGTAAATTTACGCGGTGCTATCGAAGTTAAAATTACCAAGCCGAGCGATCAAACATTATTCCAAAAGATTATTCGTCTCGTTCAAAGTGCACAAAGTGAAAAATCACCATCACAACTATTCATCGAAAAGTTTGAAGGAACATATGTAAAAGGTGTACTACTCGTTGTTGCGCTTATGATGTTCGTCCCTCATTTCTTGCTGGATTGGAGCTGGAATGAAACGTTTTATCGCGCTATGATTTTACTTGTAGTCGCATCTCCTTGTGCACTCGTTGCTGCCATTACACCAGCAACGTTATCTGCTATTTCTAACGGCGCAAGAAACGGAATTCTCTTTAAAGGTGGCATACATTTAGAACGTCTCGCTTCAGTAAAAGCAATTGCCTTTGATAAAACAGGAACATTAACAGAAGGAAAACCTACTGTAACAGATGTATATGTTAGAGAAAATATGACAGAAAAAGAAGTACTTTCTATTACAGCAGCAATTGAAAGTCATTCTACACATCCTTTAGCTGAATCTATCGTGAAATATGCAAAACATGCGTATGACATTACATTACAAAAACCAGAAAACGTTGAAGATGTAACTGGTTTTGGGCTAAAAGGAATATTCGAAAACAAAGCTTATAAAATAGGTAAAGCTGATTTTATCGGTGAAGAAACAAAGACATTTCATAATGGTATTTCTGCCTCACTTGAAAAAGAAGGTAAAACTGTCGTTTATATTAGTGATGAGGATGGCATCCTTGGACTTATCGCTTTAAAAGATACTCTTCGCCAAGAGACAATAGCTGCTATTCGCGAATTACAAAGCATCGGTGTCGAAGCCATTATGATTACTGGAGATAATGAAGAAACAGCAAAAGCTATTGCCTCTGAAAGTAACATAAAGGAGTATTACGCATCATGCTTACCAGAAACAAAGGTTGAAACGATTAAAAAGCTAAAAGGAAAATACGGGACAGTAGCAATGGTCGGAGATGGTATAAATGATGCCCCTGCACTCGCTACCGCTAGCATTGGTGTAGCGATGGGAGAAGGAACAGACGTAGCTTTAGAAACGGCAGACGTTGTACTTATGAAAAATGAGTTATCTCGACTTTCACAAGCAATCCGTTTATCAAAGCGAATGAACCGTATTGTAAAGCAAAACGTGATCTTTTCACTAGCTGTAATTGCAATGCTCATTTGTTCAAACTTCTTACAATTTTTAGCTCTTCCATTCGGTGTTATCGGGCATGAAGGAAGTACGATTCTTGTTATTTTGAATGGCTTACGATTATTAAAAGGAAATAAATAAGAACGGGTCCCTCATAGAGGACCCGTTTTTTCTAATGGTAGCTATTATGCCCATTCGCACTACCACTCGTTTTATGCTTTGGATGCGAACTACTCTTTTGTTTATTGTTATTTTTATTGTTGTGATTCTTTTTATTATTACTCATGAAATATCCCCCCTGTTCCTTATTATTATGGAACAAAAGCTCACTTTTCATTACGGGAATTATTGTCACCGGTCCTATAATGATGGAGTAAACCATTAATTTCACCGCCAAGCAAAATTACCCATCCAGTTAAATAAAACCATAACATTAAAATAATAATACCACCGAGACCACCATATGTATTCGCGTAATTCGCAAACTTATCTACATAATATGCAAATGAGTACGATACCACAATCCATCCTACAGTAGCAAATGTTGCTCCTGAAATGACTTCTCTTCTTTTCAACTTTCGATCTGGTGCAAATGTATATAAAAAACTAAACAACGCAAATAGTACGAAGAAACTCGCTACTAATCGTGTAATGCTCCACACGTAAGAAAAACTATCCGATAAACCAATTGCTTTAAATACCGCTGCCCCAATGACTTGTCCAAACACTGGAACAATTAACGCAAACACAATCATAAAAATAATCGCTAATGTAAACACAATTGATAACGCTCTCGTTTTAATAAAAGAACGCGTTTCTGTTACATCATACGCACGGTTAAAAGCATTCATAACCGCATTTACCCCGTTTGAAGCAAACCATAACATCGATAATAAACCAAATGATAATAAACCACCATTTTGCTGGTTTACAACTTTATCAACGTTTACTTCAATTAAAGACATTGCATCTTCGGGTACGTACGGTTCTAATAAATTGAGCACACTTTCTGTTTGAAGGTCAATGAATCCAAGAAGCGTAATTAAGAAAACAAGCCCAGGAAAAATCGCAAGCAAGAAGAAATAAGCGAGCTGTGCTGCCAAGCCCGCTACATCATCGCGCATCGTCCGGTCATACAAATCTTTACCAAACGAATACGTACGATTTCTTCTCACCTTTTCTAAAATTTTTCTCATATATGGTTAAACGCTTTTCTTCTCTTCTTTATCTTGTTTCAACTCAATGTACGCTTCAGTTTTTTTTTCCTCTACATTGGAGTCTTTCATAAATAGTTCACGCGCTTCTTTCATACCGCCATCTTCAGCAACTACTGGCTCTTCTTCTGCTTTCAATTCATCTACTTTTGGAGATACAGCTTGAATTTCAATCGTTTCTGGCTTCTCTGCTGGCTCAACCTTTTTCTTACTAAAAATTTCTTTCGTTTCTTTTAACGTCTCTACAACAGACGGCGTCAATTTTTTAATTTCTGCTACTTTCGCTTTCACTACATTTAAATCAGCAAGTTCGCGCCCTTTATCTGTAACAGTTTGCACTTTTTCTTTGATCTTTGCATTTTCACCAATTTCAATCATCTTTGTTTTTGCTTTTTCTGCAGTATTTTTTACTTTTTCACGGTTTTCTTTCTTCAACATAGATACAGCTACACCTGCAGCTACACCAATCGCAATGTTTCGAGCAATATTATTTTTCTTTGCCATATTCCTTCACCCTTTCATTTCTTATGTTAGAAAGTATTTCTTTCTAAGCTTCCTCATATTCCTTGTTCATTTCGAATGAAAGCTAATAGCTTTGCACACCCTTCTGTTACAAGGTCATACACTTCTTGGAAATTCCCTGTATAGTAAGGGTCGGGAACGTCTGTCCAGCCACCGTCTGGAACAAAATCGGACAGCCTACCAATATAGCCTCCAGTTTTACCTAAACTTTTTAAATCTGCTATATTCTTGTTGTCCATGGCAATAATATAATCAAACTTTGTTAAGTCTTCTTTTTCTACTTGCCTTGCTTTAATTCCTTCAAAAGTGACTGCATTTTCTTTTAAAATTTTTTGTGTTCCTTTATGTGGCGGATGGCCAACATGCCAATCTCCAGTTCCTGCAGAATCAATGACAATTTTCTCTTCGAGTCCCTCTTTTACGACAAGATCTCGAAAAATCGCTTCTGCCATCGGAGAACGGCAAATGTTCCCAAGACAAACAAACAATACTTGAACCATATTTTGTTTCTTCCCTTCTTGGTGCATTTCTTTATATATACTTATAGTATAAACAACCAATTAGTGAATATAAAGGAAATTCCTACTAATTTAATAGGATTGAAAAGATTCATTAACGAAAATGATAAAAAATGTTAAGATAGCCTTATGTTATTTTAAAGGGGGACACTTCGGTGGATTTATCCGTAAAGTCAGAAGAAAACGTTGAATATATGGTCGAAGCTATTAAAGAAAAATTACGTATGGTTAATGCTGGAGCGATGAGAGCTGCTAGCTTTAATGAAGAAATGTACGAAGACTTACGTGACATTTATGAGCATGTTATGAAACGTGAAACATTCAGCATTAGTGAAATGCAAGCTATTACAGAAGAATTAGGTACATTAATTAAAAAGTAAAAAGCCTCCTTATGAGGCTCTTTTTTATTTCCAACAAATTCATGACAACTCTTCTCTTTCCCTCAACCAACTGTAAAATATTGTACAATAGAAGTAGAACCCCACCTTAGATTTTTTCCTCCATACATACTACTCACAAATAATAGCAACACTACCATTGCTAACTGTTTTTACTGGAGGTGCTTACTTATGAGCAATTGGTACAGTAAGACGAAAGATCAAACATTAATCGACCTAGAAACAAATGAACAACACGGTTTAACAGATGAAATTGTAAATGAACGTTTAAAGCAATATGGTTTTAATGAATTAGCTACAAAACAAAAACGCACTTTATGGCAGCGTATTTTCGCTCAAATTAATGACGTCCTCGTATATGTCCTTATTATTGCTGCCCTTATTTCAGCCTTTGTAGGTGAATGGGCTGATGCAAGTATTATTGCGCTCGTTGTCGTTTTAAACGCTGTTATTGGCGTCGTCCAAGAATCAAAAGCGGAACAAGCTTTAGAAGCATTGAAAAAGATGGCGACACCTAAAGCTATCGTCAAGCGAAATGGTGAACTAAGAGAAATTCCATCTGAGCACGTCGTTCCAGGTGATATCGTTATGCTCGATGCCGGACGATATATCCCATGTGATTTACGCCTAATCGAAACCGCAAATTTAAAAGTTGAAGAATCTGCTCTAACTGGTGAATCTGTCCCTGTTGATAAAGATGCAATCTACCACCCTTCCATGCAAAGTGATGAACAAGTACCACTCGGCGATCAAAAAAATATGGCCTTTATGTCTACTCTTGTAACATACGGAAGAGGCGTCGGTATTGCTGTTGAAACTGGTATGAAATCACAAATTGGTAAGATTGCAACCCTTTTACATGAAGCAGACGATGATATGACACCACTTCAAAAAAGCTTAGCACAAGTCGGAAAGTATTTAGGCTTTGTTGCTGTAGCGATTTGTATCGTGATGTTTCTCATCGGCTTTTTACAAGGACGAGATACACTAGAAATGTTTATGACTGCAATTAGTTTAGCCGTTGCAGCTATTCCGGAAGGTTTGCCAGCTATCGTTTCCATCGTTCTTGCAATTGGTGTGCAGCGCATGATTAAACAAAACGTTATTATTCGGAAACTACCAGCTGTTGAAGCTCTCGGTTCTGTCACAATCATTTGTTCAGATAAAACAGGTACGTTAACGCAAAATAAAATGACCGTTACTCACTTTTATAGTGATAACACATATGATTATTTAGAAAATTTAAATGCAAATAATGATGCGCAACGTCTATTGTTAGAAAATATGGTGCTATGTAACGATGCGTCTTACAATAACGAATCACAAACCGGAGACCCGACTGAAATTGCTCTTCTCGTTGCTGGAAGCACTTTTAACATGCAAAAAGATCATTTAGAAAAGATACATGAGCGCATTAACGAGATGCCTTTCGATTCAGATCGTAAAATGATGTCAACCGTGCATACATATAATGAAAGCTACTATAGCATGACGAAAGGTGCTATCGATAAACTCTTACCTCGATGTACCCACATATTAAAAAACGGTAAAATCGAGGTTCTAACAGATGCTGATAAAGATCAAATATTAGAAGCCGCTGGGTCAATGTCTCAAGAAGCTTTAAGAGTACTTTCATTCGCATTTAAACAATACAATTCAAACGATGTGGATATAGATCATCTCGAAGAAAATCTCATCTTTATTGGTCTTGTCGGTATGATCGATCCACCGCGAACTGAAGTGAAAGATTCCATTACAGAATGTAAAAAAGCCGGTATTCGCACAGTTATGATTACTGGTGACCATAAAGATACCGCCTTTGCAATTGCTAAAGAACTTGGCATTGCTGAAGAAATATCTGAAATTATGATTGGAACTGAATTAGACAACATTTCAGATACAGAACTAGCAAACAAAATTGATCGCTTACATGTATTCGCTAGGGTCTCTCCAGAACATAAAGTAAAGATCGTAAAAGCATTACGCGCGAAAGGAAATATCGTTTCTATGACTGGTGATGGTGTCAATGACGCTCCATCTTTAAAGCAAGCGGATGTTGGCGTAGCGATGGGCATTACAGGAACAGACGTTGCAAAAGGGGCAGCAGATGTCGTGTTAACAGATGATAATTTCTCATCTATTGTGAAGGCTGTTGAGGAAGGTAGAAATATTTATCGTAACATAAAAAAATCAATCCTCTTCCTACTCTCTTGTAACTTCGGAGAAATTATCGCTTTATTTTTAGCCATTTTACTTGGCTGGGCAACACCTCTACGACCTATTCACATTTTGTGGGTGAATTTAATTACAGATACACTTCCTGCATTATCACTTGGGGTTGATCCTGAAGATCCTGATGTGATGAAGGAAAAACCACGACATGCGAAAGAAAGCTTATTTAGCGGTAGCGTTCCTTTTCTTATTTTCAATGGAGTTGTCATTGGACTTTTAACGCTACTAGCCTTTATCGCCGGAGCAAAGTTCTATACTGGAGATACAAATTTATTCCCTCTTTTCCCAGAGCGAATTGATGAGGATGCTCTATTACACGCTCAAACGATGGCATTTGTCGTTCTTAGTTTTTCTCAGCTCGTTCATTCATTTAACTTGCGTTCAAGAACGAAATCAATCTTTTCAATTGGGATTTTTACAAATAAATATTTAGTCTTCTCCCTTCTTATCGGTGTTCTTATGCAAGTTTGTATCATCTCCATTCCGCCCCTTGCAAATATATTCGGTGTGCATGCATTAACGATGCGAGATTGGGGATTTGTTCTCTTATTAAGTATCATTCCACTTATTGTGAATGAGATTATTAAATTAGTGAAGAGAAACTAAAAGGCAATGAGGACTCTTCCTCATTGCCTTTTCATTTACCCTTGTAATTCTTTTTTAATGTTTTCAGTTAATGTAGCCATACGCTTGCGGCTTTCTTCACGCTCACGTTTGTTTTGCTCTTCAATTTGTTGTGTTTCTTGCATACCTCTTGAAATAATGTTCCAAGTTTCCTCAAGTGTTTCCATCTTAATACTAGAAGAACCTGATAACCTCGCTACTTCCACACTTTGCGTCGCAATATTTTGTGCATTTTTCTTAAGTAATTCATTTGTACGGCGATCCAGTTCAGCCATAGAATCTGCAACAAGCTTTTGACGCTTCGCATTTACCGCTTGAATGATACCATTTTTAAAGATAGGAATCGTTGTAATAAATGCTGTATTGATTTTACCAATTAATTTATTATTACCACGTTGAATCATACGAATTTGTGGTGCTGTAAGTAACGCAACCATACGTGCTTTTTCTAAATCATCAATACGCTGTTCTAAAATTTCAACAGAGTTTTTAAGCGACTCTAATTCAATACCTGCTAATTGATCATTATTACGTACACGCTCTTCATACATCGGAACTAACTCTGTATTTAAACGCTCTAATAACATTTCTCCTGCTACTACGTATTTTTCTAAGTCTAAATAATATTTTAAGTTTTGCTCATATAAACCATCTAACGTACCAATTGATTTTTTCATTTCATCTTGATACTTTGTAATTTCCACATACACTTTATCAATTTCACGGCCCATCGTTTGATATTTGCTAAAGATTTGTTCAATCATTTTATCCGCTTTTTTGAACATACGTGAGAAGAAACCGCTTTTCTCTTCCGCAAAGTCTTTGCTATCGAATCGGTCCATAATTTTACCAAGCTGTTTTAATAATTCACCAGAATCTTCTATCTTTGATAATGACATCGTATGTAAGATTTGATCAGCAAAACGTGAAATTTCCATAGAAGGTTCTTTTCCAAGTTCAATTAATTCTAATTGATCTTTAATATCTACCGCATTATAAATACGTTGTACATCCGCATCTTGTCTCAGTTGCAAGCGAACATCTTGTGCTGTTTGCTCATTTAATTCTGTTTTCGGATCTAGTACGACTGGGTTATTCATATGGTATTCTCCCTTTCCTTATAAAAATGGACGAAATAGTCCTTTTATTGTTTGTGATAAATTTTTATAGGCTGATGAACCATGAAACTCAAGATCGAAATTAACTTCTTCAAGCCAATGTGAATCAAATGCCTCCGCTTCAATATATGGTTCAATATCGTTTCTTCCCGTTGGATTGAAATGGAATACATCTACTCCAATTTGATTTAAAAATAGTAATAAAACAGCATCAGAACGAGTTAACTCTCCACTCTTCTCATTATTAAATATAACAATTTTCGGTACATCTTGTGAATAATCAAATTTCTCAAGCTGTTCCAAAATATTTGGTGGTATTTGAGAAAGTTGCGCGAAAACATATAGCGCCACATCTTGTTTCGTCTCTTTTGCAATTGGTTTACATATTTCACTTTCACACGTATGGATAATCGCTTCTGCAATACCATGTTGTAATCCTTCTGGCAATCGTTTGTGTGGCCACCAATGACTGTTCATAATTAAATCTGGATGCAATTTTCCACCGCGGTCTAATGCATCTCGATAATGGTATTGGAAATTTGCTTTTTGTTCTTTCGTAAACGGAAATGTATTAATTAATAAACTGTTATCAAATGATGTAACAGCCTTTAATCTTTGAAAATACTCTTTATCATTCTTTGAAACACCTGATATTTTCGCAAATAAAGAAGGGATATAAATGTGTTTATTTTCAACAAAGAATGTCGGGCGTACAAACGCCTTTTCTTTCGTAATTAAAAAGAGTTCATCATATGTTGTTTTTAGTGTACGAGCTACAGGCGTATAGGAACGGAATTGCCACGGCTTGTACAGCAGTGAATTATCGTGGTGAAGTACTTGCTCAATTTCTTTTGAAGCTTGATACGCTACTGTTGCCACACGCTCGCGGCGACGATCTGGGAATGGTTCAAGAGCAATGCGGCCTGGATGAGACACAATAAAAGTTCTTCCCTCTTCATCAACATTCTCAAATCCATCTTTTCCTTCTGGGTGATAATAAAGCACATCACAACCGAGCATAATAAGAAAGTATAAGAAATATATACGGCTTTCCTGTGCATCACCGTACCAAATGATACGCGGCATCTGTTTCTTATAGTTAATCGTAGAGAACCACTTCGCTACGTAATTTTCGCTTAGTTTAATTATGTCGATTAAGAAACGCCGGAAGCCTTCTGTCTTTAACGACTGATTATGCTGTTTCTCATATAATTTCAATACTGAAATAAAAGTCGTATGTATATAATGCTGTAAGTCAGGATTGTCTACTTTCGGTAAAAGTTGTTTCCCAGATAAATGTGCCACTAACCTATTTACTGTCAGACCATTTGGTGCTTCTTGGTGTAATCCGAACACTTCTTGAATATGACGAAGTTTTTCCGAATCGATCACTTTGTTTAAATTTTGTTCGTGTAAAACTTCGATTCCTTTCGCTTCACTATAATCAAATAGTTCATTAAAATATTCATCTACATCATTAGGAACGCCAAGGATTCGACATGCTATATAACTAAATTTCATCTCATTCTCTGTCAGCTCATATTGTGGACGTTTTTCTAAAAGTGTTTCAAATTGCTTTAAATCTGATTCATCTTTTAATGCATATGGTTGAAGTGTAAAACGTGAAAACACAACAGTTCACCTCCAAAAACATTTACTTTTTTCTAAGTCTTTCTTCTATTATAAACTATTTTTGGTTATAAAAAATGGGCGCTCGTAAAACGAGCAAACCCATTTCAATTATTTATTGTCTTCTTTAGTAGCTGCAACTTCTTCTTTAGCTTGTCCAGAATTCTTCATGTAGTGAAGTATAAATGTTGCTCCAAATGCTACAACTAAAATAATGAAGAACACTGTATGGCTTATTTCAATATGAATAACCGACAATAACATTTTTGCTGCAATAATTAGGATTAAAATGTATGCTGTCGTTTCAAGCTCTGGAATACGCTCTAACAATTTTAAGAATACACCAGCAATACCACGCATCATTAAAATACCTAGCATCCCGCCTAATAGTAAAATCCAAACTTCATTAGATACACCAAATGCAGCAAGTACGCTATCTACAGAGAATGCGATATCCATTAATTCAACCATCGCAACTGTTCCCCAGAAGACACCAAACATTCTGAAGAGAACACTGTTTTGGTTCATACCATGAGCTTCCTCTTCTTCTGCATTCCCTTTTCTTTTATCAATGAAGTATTTAACTGAAAGCCATGCTAAGTAAAGTGCACCTAACACTTTTACCCATGCTAATTTAATTAAGAACATTCCAATTCCAATCGCAATAAAGCGGAACACATAAGCTCCAATAAGTCCATAGAATAATGCTTTTTTACGTTTTTCTTCCGGAAGGTGTTTTACCATTACCGCTAATACAAGTGCATTATCAGCAGATAACAATCCTTCAAGTACAACAAGTGTACCTATTAATCCCCAAGATACTGGATCCTGTAACACTTTAATCCACATGTCCAAGTCGAAAAACTGAGCATACGTATCAAGGATTCCTTGCAAAATACTCATCTTACCTTTATCCCCTATTCTTTGCTAGATTTATAGAAAGGTCAAAAAAAGGAAACGAATATCGTTTCCTTTCTATGCATCCAAGCCATACGCTCTTACAAGCGCACCTAAACCACCTTGGAATCCACTTCCTACTGCATTAAACTTCCACTGTCCATTATGACGATATAATTCACAAAAGACAACTGCTGTTTCGATAGAGAAATCTTCCCCTAAATCGAAGCGAAGAACTTCTTCATTCGTTTCTTCGTTTGCTAAACGAACGAAAGCATTTCCTACTTGTCCAAAATTTTGACTACGACCTTCCGCATCATAAATCGTAACTGTAATAGCAATTTTGTGCACATCTGCTGGAACTTTCTTTAAGTCCACAACAAGTTGTTCATCATCGCCTTCACCTTCACCTGTGCGGTTATCCCCTGTATGTAGAACAGATCCACAAGGAGACTGTAAATTATTATAGAAGATAAAATCAGTTTCCTTCGTACATTTTCCGTTCGCATCTAATAAAAAGGCAGATGCATCTAAATCGAAATCAGATCCACCGTCATAAGATTTAATATCCCATCCAAGACCAATTACTGCTTTTGTTAAGCCAGGGCTTGTTTTACCTAAATCGATTTTCTGTCCTTTTTGTAACTGAATGGCCATGTATATTCACCTCTATATTTTAATCTTTAAAAATATATCCATTAGTAAATATATATTTACTAATGGATAGCTAAATCTATTACTCTACATCTAAACCGAAATTGTTACATAGAGACGCTAATCCACCTTGGAATCCACTTCCGATTGCATTGAACTTCCAGTCACCTGCATGACGATATAATTCACCTACTACAACAGCTGTTTCAATAGAGAAATCTTCTCCTAAATCGTAACGAATTAATTCTGCATTCTTTTCTTCATCTAAAATACGTACGAAAGAATTAGAAACTTGTCCGAAGTTTTGGCTACGACCTTCTCCATCGTAAATTGTAATTGTGAAGCAAATACGTTCAATATGTGCAGGTACGTTTTTCAAATCTACTTTAATCGATTCGTCATCGCCTTCACCTTCGCCAGTTCGGTTATCTCCTAAATGCTCTACAGCACCATTCGCACCTTTTGGGTTATTATAGAAAACAAAATCTTCTGCTCCTGAAACTTTACCGTTCGCACCTACTAAAAAGATACTAACATCTAAATCAAAATCAGCTTGTCCATCATAACGATTTGTATCCCAACCAAGTCCTACAAGAACTTTTGAAAGACCTGGATTCGTTTTTGTTAAGTCTACCTTTTGTCCTTTTTTCAACGAAATTGATGCCATATACAATTCCTCCTCGGTTTATTTTATTGATAACGTGATACAATCTCACTTAAGTTTTTATCTTGTGTACCTTCTCCAACTGCTGAGAACTTCCATTCACTTCCGTGTCGATACATTTCCCCTGCAATTAGAGTCGTTTTTCCAGCATAGTTATCTGATAAGTTGTAACGTGCTAATTCTTCACCGGTTTGTTGGTTTTGAATACGAATATATGCATTGCGAATCATACCAAAGTCTTGACGTCTGTTTACACAATCATAAATATTTACAACGAATACTAAACGGTTAATACGACTTGGGACTTTATGTAACTCTACAAAGATTGTTTCATCGTCACCTTCGCCTTCACCTGTTAAATTATCTCCTGAATGAATAATACTACCACAAGTAGAAAGTTTGTTTCCAAAGTATACCAAATCGTTTTTATTAACAAAACGATCCCCTTCTAACATAACAACAGATGCATCACAATCTACATTTGGTTTACTTCCAAATAATGAAGACAGAAACCCACCTGATTGCCCAATTGGATCCCAGCCTAAGCCAACCTGTAGTTTTGCTACTTTTGGTTGTCCTTTCGTTAAATCGATCTTTTGACCTTTTTCTAAAATAATAGGCATGCAGTTTCTTCCTTTCTACAAAGCATTTTCCAAGGCGGAAAATATTGTATTCTTCCTTTATATTGTAGCATTATTTACCTAGTGATAAAAAGGATAAATTCTCAGTTATATGAAAACATTCATATAACTTACTTATGATGATGTAAGAAGTGGTAAATAGCACCAATCATTCCTGCACAATTCCCGTTTTGTGCAAGTTCAATCTCACAATTATTATAAATCTCTTTGTGTAAATATTTTTCCACTTCTTCTTTTACTTCTTTTAAGAACTGATTTCCTCTATCAGTAATTCCGCCACCTATAACAATCATTTCTGGATTGAAAATATAAGCAAGATTACTAATTCCGATTGCCAAATGTTTAAAGAAGATCCCAACTGCTTGAGCAACTTCCTGATCTCCTTTATCATACAACTCAAAAATTCTTTTCCCATTCCACTCGCCTTTGCCTTTATATTTTCTTACAAGCCGAATTAATCCTGAAATCGAAGCAACCTCTTCAAACGTTTTTCCTTCTATTAACATATTTCCCCATTCACCAGCACTAAACAAATGCCCTCTATATAACTCTCCATCTATAAAAATTGCTCCTCCAATACCAGTTCCAAGGGTGAGCATAATAAAGTTTCCTTTCTCTCTTCCACTACCATTCCACTTTTCTCCGAACGCTGCACAATTCACATCATTATCAATGGATACAGGAACTTTTAATACCTCTTGCAATCTATTCATAATAGGAATCGTACTATAACCCGGAATATGATCCGCACCTCCCGTGACAATTCCTTTATTAATATCAACAATTCCCGCCGTACTAATGCCAATTCCCAAAATCGTATGTTCACCCATTAATTTTTTTGATAAAAGAATGAGTTTTTGAATAATTTGTTCCCCACCCAAATGAATTTCTGTTGGAACTGTTTTATGCTTTAGTACTGTTCCTGTTTCTGAAACAATTCCATATTTAATTTGTGTACCACCAATATCAAATGCAATATATTCTTTCATCTGCTGTCACTTCCTCTACTGTAATGAGTGTAAAATTCTCACGCTCTACTATTTACAAAGAGTTTACACTAACTCTTTTCTCTCTTTAGAAATATACCATCTTTTTCTATATATAGTTTTTTTTGCATAAAACTCTTTTTCCTATGAAATATTACAAAGGGATGTATTTTAGATGGAATATTAATTTTTCAGGAGGAAATCAATGACGAAAATTTTCATTTTAGCATCAACTCTTTCTTTATCTTTTTTTAGTGGTTTAAATATCGGTAATGCAGCAACAGAAAACTTCTCTCCAGTAACAAATGCGATTGTACAAAATAACGATCATTTTGCAGAAGGTAACTCAAAAGATAATAATAAACCACCAGGAAACGGTGGTTCTCAGGACGATAGTGGTTCCGGTGGCAACGGTTCCGATGGTAGCGGTTCGGGTGACAATGGCTCTAGCGGCAATGATTCCGGTGGTAACGGTTCTGGCGGTAGCGGTTCTGGTGGCAGTGGCTCGGGCGGCAATGGTTCCGGTGGCAATGGTTCCGGTGGTAGCGGTTCTGGTGGCAATGGTTCTGGTGGCAATGGTTCTGGTGGCAATGGCTCTGGTGGCAATGGTTCTCAAGGTGGTAACGTAAAAGATAACGCGAAAAAACAAGGCGAGAAGTTACCGAATACTGCAACACATTATCCTGCATCTATTTTAATGGGAATTTCAACATTCCTAATTGGTATGTTACTATTCATTCGCCGTAAAAACGCAAAATAAAAACATATCCCTCCATCTAAAAAATACATGAAACAAATTGTAAAACTAAAAAGGACTTTGGATTGCATTTTATTATGCAACCCAAAGTCCTTTTCATCCTTCCTATCCAAAAGAGCATTAATACGCTTTTCCCCAATACACCATTTGTTTAGCTTCTTTACCACAACAAATACATTCGTCAGCTAAATGCTCTTGCTCAAAAGGCATACACCGAGAAGATACTCCAACTTCTTCTTTTAGTTTCTCTTCACAAGCTAATTCCCCGCACCACATTGCTTTAATAAATCCTTGCTTTTCATCAGCTACTTTTTTCATCTCTTCAAAATTCGTCACACTATACGTATTCTCATCGCGAAATACTTTTGCCTTATTAAATAAAGAATGATGAATTTCCTCAAGTAGTGCTGGAATACGCTTTTCTAATTGATCCATTGCTATAAATTCTTTTTCTTTCGTATCTCTTCTTACGAGTACAACTTGATTCTTTTCAATATCTTTCGGACCAACCTCTAATCGAATTGGAATGCCCTTCATTTCATACTCATTAAATTTCCAGCCTGGTGTTTTATTACTAGCATCTATTTTTACTCGTGCAACCTTTTGAATATGTTCTTGTAACTCAGTTGCTTTCGCTAAAACGCCTTCTTTATGCTGCGCAATTGGTACAATAACAACTTGCACTGGCGCAACTTTTGGTGGCATTACAAGCCCATTATTATCACTATGAACCATAATCAGTCCACCTATCATTCTTGTTGATACGCCCCAAGATGTTTGGTGTACATATTGCCACTTACCGTTACGATCTAAAAACTTAATATCAAATGCTTCAGAGAAATTCGTTCCAAAGTTATGGGATGTTCCTGTTTGAAGTGCTTTCCCATCATGCATTAAGCTTTCAATCGTATAAGTCGCCTTTGCGCCCGCAAATTTTTCTTTTTCTGTTTTTTGTCCTTTAATTACTGGTATCGCTAAGTAGTCTTCACAGAAAGAAGCATATAGATTTAAAATATTTAATGTTTCAGCTTGAGATTCTTCTGCTGTTTCATGAATTGTATGACCCTCTTGCCATAAGAATTCCGTTGTACGAAGAAATGGCCTCGTTGTCTTTTCCCAACGAACTACTGAACACCACTGATTATATAACTTTGGCAAATCATTATAGGATTGGACAATTTTTGAAAAATGCTCACAGAATAAAGTTTCGGATGTAGGGCGTATACAAAGTCTTTCTGCTAACTTTTCATCCCCTCCATGTGTCACCCATGCTACTTCAGGAGCAAATCCCTCTACATGATCCTTCTCTTTTTGCAATAAACTCTCTGGGATAAACATTGGCATATACACATTTTCGTGACCTGTTGCTTTTAACTTTTCATCCATCACTTTTTGCATATTTTCCCATAATGCATAACCGTACGGACGTAGAATCATACATCCTTTTACACTTGAATAATCAACAAGTTCTGCTTTTTTTACAATATCTGTGTACCACTGTGCAAAGTCCTCTTCCATTTTCGTAATCGCTTGTACTTGTTCTTTTGCCATAGTCAGTCTTCCTCCTTCTAGAAAATACAAAAAAGCCCGCGCCCCTAAATAGGGACCGAGCTTTGCCGGCGTTACCACCCTGATTCATGCACAAAAATTGTGCATGCTCTCTTTTTGATAACGGGAAATTCCCGCTGCATATGCAGAACGCAAAGGTAGGTTCCATATCGCCTTTTTAAGAATCTTTCAGCCTGCTGGATTCTCTCTCTGCTAAAAAGGTTGAACAT
Source organism: Bacillus sp. BD59S (assembly GCF_007363175.1). Taxonomy (NCBI): domain Bacteria; kingdom Bacillati; phylum Bacillota; class Bacilli; order Caryophanales; family Bacillaceae; genus Bacillus; species Bacillus sp. BD59S. Next base: position 384,442 of record NZ_CP034686.1, on the reverse strand, counting down.
GTACTAATCCTTTTTCATCGTTATAACGAAATAAATTTGTTGATTATCATAATACAAATTCTTTTTTAAAACAATAGCTAATTTTCTTACTTTTATATATTCTTTTCATTTTTTACAGTTTTATACGTAGCTTTTCCGCGTAATTTTCACAAGTTGATGTGCAATCATACCGATAAGTGTACCAAGCAGGACAAAGAAACTAATAAATCCATATCCCATTCCTTCCCATCCACCAATAACCATCATTGTAACGGGAAAGGATGCTAAGCAAAGAAGTATTAAACTAAGTGCAAATATAATATCAAACTGCTTGTCTGGAAACCGTTTCTTTAGTAAATACGAAATAGCAAATACAAGAATAATCGTAATTCCGCCAATGATGTAAAAGATACTAAATCCATCTAGCAGATCCATAGTATTCCCTCCTTTCATTCATTCCCTTATACTTAATTATATGTTTAACTTTTCTGAAAATAAATAATAAATTTTATTTAAAAACATATTTTTATTACTAGGTATTAATAGTAATATATAGTAATAGGTTTCATATAATTAGGAGGATTACTTTATGGATAAAGCATTAACGAATCGTGTCATTATTTTATCATTCGACTGTTTATCAGCTTTAGATTTTCCTATACTACAAAAATTACCTCACTTCCAATCTCTAATCAAAAAGGGTACGGTTGTCGAAAAAGTAGAGCCCATCTATCCTTCTGTAACCTATCCAAGTCACTCAACAATCGTAACTGGTAATTACCCTAATAAACATGGTGTTGTTAGCAATACGTTACTTCAACCTGGACGTGAATCCCCCGATTGGCATTGGTACCGAAAATCAATACAAGGAACAACATTATATGATGAAGCACATAAAGCAAATTTAACGACAGCTGCCCTTCTATGGCCTGTTACCGGCAGAGCAAATATTGATTACAATTTACCAGAAATCTTTCCAAATAGACCGTGGCAAAATCAAGTTTTAGTTTCATTATTTAGCGGTAGTCCGCTATACCAATTAGATTTAAATCGTCGTTTCGGCCATATACGAAATGGATTGTCACAACCTGAACTCGATGATTTCGTACTTGCTTCTGCTGTGCATACAATCCAGACGAAAAAGCCTAATGTCATGTTTGTACATTTCACCGATTTAGACACCCAAAGACACTATCACGGCTTTGAATCAAAAGAAACAATAGCGGCAATTCATAGACATGATGAGCGACTAGGGAAAATTATTCAAGCTTTAAAAGACAGTGGACTATACGAAGAGAGCACCATTATCGCTCTTGGTGATCATAGCGCTTTAAGTGAAAACAAAGCCATTCAATTAAATGTACTATTTCATCAAAAAGGGCTTATCTCTATAAATTCAAAAGGAAAATTAGTAGACTGGAATGCTTATTGCCAAAGTTGCGATGGGTCCGCCTATGTATATGTGAAAGACAAAAACGATACAGATACAATTCGAGAAGTACAACTACTCCTTGAAGAACTGCTTCAAAATAAACAAAACGGTATTGAATTTATACTTCATGATGAGGATGCAAAGGAATGCGGTGCAGATGGTAATTGTTTATTTATGTTGGAAGCACGAGAAGGATATTATTTCACTGAAAACCATACAGGAGATTTTATAAAAGAAATTACTGAAAAAGATGTTACACCTAGTAAAAAATATACGTTTGGTACGCATGGATACTCTCCAACAAAACCTAACTATGAAACAATTTTTATAGCTGCTGGGAAAGGGATACAAAGCGGCATTACCATACCGTATATGAGACTTATTGATGAGGGCCCAACTATCGCAAGACTACTCGGTTTACACTTAGGTGAAACAGACGGATCAATTGTAGAGGATTTACTCCAATTGTAAAGAACTGTGTATATATGTAAAAGTTATGTAAAATTCATCATTGTTTCTCTTTTTATAATTTTTATTTTTGTACACTGTTAGTAGAACAAATTCGAGGGGGAACATTATATGAAAAAAATGTCCAGACAAGAAAAAAGCTGGATATTATACGATTGGGCGAACTCCGTATATTCGCTCGTCATTACAACTGCATTATTTCCAATTTACTTTAAAGCAGCTGCAAAAGAAGCTGGACTATCTGGTGCAACTTCAACAGCCTACTGGGGATATGCAAACTCATTCGCTACACTTTTAATTTCTATACTTGCTCCTATTCTCGGCACAGTTGCTGATTATAAAGGGTTTAAAAAACGATTTTTCACATTCTTCTTTGGACTCGGTATCGTATTTACAAGTATGCTAGCAGTCGTCCCAACATCTCAGTGGTACTTATTACTAGGCTGCTATATGCTCGCATTAGTCGGTTTTGCAGGAGCAAACATTTTTTATGATGCATTTTTAGTAGATGTTACCTCTAAAGATAGAATGGATCGAATTTCTACGAGAGGTTTCGCTTTAGGCTATATTGGGAGTACTATTCCATTTATCGGTTGTATTGCTCTTATTATTCTTGCTCAAAAAGGAACTATCCCTTTATCAGTCGGCATTGCTAGTCAAATTTCATTCGCAATAACAGCTCTTTGGTGGGGATTATTCACCATTCCAATGCTAAAAAACGTAGAGCAAACGCACTATATTGAACGCCATCCAAGACCAATTGTAATGAGCTTCAAACGCCTTGCTGATACTTTTAAAAATATTAAAGAATATAAAACGGTCTTTATGTTCTTAATTGCTTACTTTTTCTATATTGATGGGGTCGATACAATTATTACTATGTCTACCGCTTACGGAACAGACCTCGGTATTAGTGCAACGAATCTATTAATCATATTATTTGTCACACAAATTGTCGCTTGCCCATTTGCTTTATTGTATGGAAAACTATCAGAAACATTTACCGGTAAAAAAATGCTATATGTTGGTATTATTATTTATATCATTATCTGCACATATGCTTATTTCTTAAAAACGACACTCGATTTCTGGATTTTAGCAATGTTAGTTGCCACTTCTCAGGGCGGGATTCAAGCACTGAGTCGTTCCTACTTTGCGAAACTAGTGCCTAAAGAATCTGCAAATGAATTCTTCGGATTTTATAATATATTTGGCAAGTTTGCCGCGATTATGGGTCCAGTATTAGTCGGTGTTACAACGCAATTAACGGGAAAAACAAACGCTGGTGTCCTTAGTATTATTGTACTGTTCGTTATCGGTGGATTCTTACTAACTAGAGTTCCAGAAAATCCTACATCCGTTACACCACCTAGTCCAAAAACGAAAACGCTATAAGAAAAAGATCCTCTTCACGCAAGAAGAGGATCTTTTTTATCTATAACGTCTTACAATTAAAAATTCTACAGCTGGCTTTACAACTATTGCAGCGCATAGTGCAAACAATAACGGTATGTTATGAAAATCAATCCATCTATTAAAGCCTACCGATGCGAAAAACAGACCAAAAATGAATACAACGAGTACATAATATGTAACATTGGCACTTGTTTTTAATACATGTTTTTCTAAATCTTCGTTCTCCTCAGTATCCCCTTCAACGCTATGTGATGCCAAACTTTTAAATAGATAATGTAACGCGATGCTACAAATAAATAGTGCATACCAATTTACTTGAAGTTCAGTTAACCAATAGTAAAGTGCAAACACTAACGTACTTATAGCCACTAATGCCGTAACTACAAGGTTTATTTTCTCTTTCCCCAACAACTACTCCCCCTACTGCTTGTACAAAAATAGTTTATCAACAGTTGTTCCTAATACTTCCGCTAAACGAAACGCTAACGCTAAACTTGGATCATATTTATTATTCTCAATTGCATTTATCGTTTGTCTTGAAACTTTACACTTATCAGCTAATGCACCTTGTGAAATATTATTTTCAGTGCGTAATTCATAGATTTGATTTTTCACACCATTTCTCCTAACATGTAAAATCGTTTTTACATCATCAGTATATAATTGGGGCATTTCATTGTCAAAAGATCGCCATGAAAAAAGGGAGCAATTCAGCCCCCCTGCAATAGCTATTTCGAAGCCAATGAATTCGTCATTTCCTCTTGATTAACAACATCTTCTTTCTTTATTTGCATACGTAAAACCGGACCTATTGCTAATAAAATAAGTAACATTGCTATACAAAATACGGTAACTAGTGAGGTCATCTCCTTCAATCCTCCAGCTAGTGAAGTTCCAATTAACATTGCTCCCATAAACAGCGGTAAAATCGTCCCATTTACTCTTCCAATCATATTTTCTGGTACAAGTTGAATCATAAGCGTACCGACAACGATATTCACACAGGCTAAACAAATGCCTGTTCCAAACCTCATAAAACTAGTAATCCAAAATGATGTAGATAGCCCTTCTACTAAAAATGACATCGCTAATATGCTCATACCGAATACGAACATCTTTTTCGGGTTCACTTTTGAAGCGAAAATCGCAGCAACAATACCACCAATTAACATACCTATTCCATCAGCTGCAGCTAAATATTGAACTGCTTCCTTTTCCATTCCAAGGCGTTCTATTACAAGAAACACCTCTAATGGCATTGTTAATCCAACAGCTAAGCCTATAATGGTGAAAGTGATTGTAATCATACGTAAATTTTTCGTATGAAGAACATATTTCCAACCTTCTTTTATATCATTTTTTAATGAGTCTCTCGCCACTTGCTCTTTTTCAACCCATTTTGGTAAAAATGAAAGGGCGATAGCAGATAACAAAAATAAAATGATTAAGCTATATAGTGACGTAAATAAACCAAGTTGTGTATACACAAGCGATCCTACCACCGGTCCAAAAATCAGAAATAATGACTGTAATGTTTGGTTAAATGCAATCGCATTTGCTACCTGTTCTTCTTTTACATAGCGCTTAAATATACGCGAAGATGATGGCTGAGAAAACTGACCTACAATCGCGGAAATGAGTGTTGCAAAAAATATAGCCTGCCAATAATCCAGTTTTAACAACAGGACAATTCCTATAATAGACAGGACACTTAATACATCTCCAGCGACCATTGTTCTTTTCGGATTCCAGCGATCAGCTAGCGCACCACCGATAAACGAGAAAATAAAAATAGGTGCATATTCCATAACTGATAACAACGACACGGAAACTGGATCATTATTCGTTCGCTCCATTATGAAATATAGAAGGGCCATATTTCTGATCCAAATTGCAAATTGTTGTAAAATATCAGACGCCATAACGAGCATAAATGCTCGGTTTTTAAATAAAGCGTTCATTTGCATTCCCCTTTCACAAACCGACCGTTCGGTCTATTTTGTTTTGTAAGAAAGCAACTGACCTATTATTCAGCTGCCATTCCCTTTAACAATACATCTATTGCCTTTTTATAAATACGTTGTAGCTCTTTATAATCTAACTCGTAGTAAAGTACTCCAAGCCCTGATAATAATCCATTCACAATATACATAAGATCGCGCGTATTATCTTCACGAAACTCTCCAGACTGTATGCCTGCTTCAATTAGTTTCTCAAACATAACATATGATTCTCTAGTTAAAGCTAATAGTTCATCCAAAATCTCTTTACTTACAACTTGGCTCATAGAGAATTCCTCTATTGCATTTGAAATTGGTTGCTGTATGTCCTCTACATGATATTCCGCGAGACCATATAGTTTTTCAGTATTCGTACTATACAACTTCTCTTTTTCATTCCATTTTTCAAGCCAATCATACGTATGCTGTTTTACTACAAATAAAAATAATTCTTCTTTACTTTTAAAGTGATAATAAATGCTTCCTTTACTTCTCTCTGTAATTTCACAAATTTCTTCCATAGATGTAGCTGAATAGCCCTTCTGTGAAAACAGACTTTCTGCTTTATATGCAATTTCTTTCTTTATCTCTTCTGCGCTTCTTCTCATATTCACACCTCTTTAAACCGACCGTTCAGTCTAATGATAACAAATCAAAAACCTCTATCGCAAGAGGCTATATTCCTTATTTAAGAAAACGTACTTTCAAACCAAGTTCGAATCGTATGTATTGTTCCAAATTTAAATGCTAATTTAACTAGAAATACGCCTCCCGCAGCTAATAAAAATAACACTACTTTCCCCTTGTTTTTCACTTTCGGCTCCCTTTTCATTTCCATTCCCCTTAGTATGTTAAAAATATTAATCAAACATTTGTTTAACTGTGTTTATGCATATGTAAGCCGACTAATCAAACGTTTGTTTAAAAAGAAATACGCCTATATAAGGCGCATTTTCATCAATCACCACCACCGCAGCTTCCCCCGCTATCTCCCCCAAAAGACCCTCCACAATCATGTGAACCTCCATCATGCGAGCTATCATTATCAGATCCAGCAAAGAAAAATAATGGTGATGAGTTGTTAGATGAATTATGAATGTTATTTTGTTTCGCAAGATTTACCTTCTTTTTGTTTGATCGAACTGCTGTTACGATCGTTCCGACTACAACAAATAATAGTATGACAATAATAAATTCCATATAAAATCCTCCCTTATTCCTTGAATAATTGAATGGTTCTCTCTAGATTTTCAAGTGAAATGAAGCGTGATTCGCGAAGGATCTCTTTTCCTTTATAAAATAATAAAACTGTTGGCCCTGTAAATACTCCATATCGCCCTGCAATCTCTTGCATGTCTTGTAGTAATATCTCTATTTTCTCTACATAATCATAATTCTCTAATACGCAATTTACTTTTCTTAGCATAACATCACAAACACCACAATTTTCCGTTTTAATAAACAGAAGTACCAATTGTTGTTCTTCAATATAGGTCGCTAATTCTTCTATCGTTTTAAATGTAGTCATCTTATCTCTCTTAGCGTAATTTACGAAATACTTTGTCTTGATACATACGAAAAGCTGAACTATCTTTCATCTTTCTCTTTTCCATTACCTGCTGAAAACGAAGCGTTTTTGCTGTTAACTCTTCTCTTAATTTCTTTCTCTCTTCTTCATCATAACAGCAAGCAATTAGATCCTCTATTTTTAATATATCTTTTTGTAGTTCCATTTCTGGTGGAATCATTCCCGCATTTTTTAAAATTTTATAACTCATTCTAAGTTCTGGAGGTACCATTGAAAGGTCTTCTAATTGTAGTGGTTTTCCTTTTCCCGGAATATGATTAAGGTCTCCATTCCGTATTGCTTGTCGAATTTTTTCTTCAGCAATGTTCAAAAAGACATCCACACCATTCGCTCCTTTACATATTTTTACTATTATTTTACATGATATTTTCTCATCTCGCTACGCTATTACAAATTGACTTCATACAATTTTTTCTCAAATTTAATTACAAGAAGCCTTTTCCTCCCCAATCAATATTTTATTTTCATGTGTAATCTGTATTAGAGCCACTTCATATTGAGAAAGTCTTTTCGAATTCAATAAAGCGTTTACACCAAATCTTACATTTGCTACGATTTAATCACCCCAGCTCCCTTGTATAGACTTCGTGATGTCTGATCATTTTTATCCCGCTTTAATGGGCAGTAAGACCCCCACCTCAAAATTTAGCGAAAGCAACGAAGTTAGGTGGGGGATCAACTGCCCCTAAAAGTCCGATTGGTGAGGGCTGATAATCATTGGGGGATGAAGCCCCCCACTGTTTAAAGTTTCACTTTATCTAAACGTTTCATACGTCTAGATTCATTGTGATTTATTGGCGCATGCCTTTAAATATATCTTTTATTTTGAAAGGAGAAATGACTATGAGATTAAAAAAATTCACACCGCTATTACTATCCCTACTACTCTTCTTACCTCTTTTTCTCACGAACTTTATTACTCCAAATTTCGCATTAGCAGATTCACCAAAGCAAGGTCAAAAAATTGTTGGGTATTTTCCTTCGTGGGGCATTTACGGACGTAATTATCAAGTTGCAGACATTGATGCATCAAAGCTAACTCATTTAAACTACGCTTTCGCTGATATTTGCTGGAATGGAAAACATGGAAACCCTTCTAATCACCCCGATAATCCAAATAAACAAACGTGGAACTGTAAAGAATCTGGTGTACCACTGCAAAATAAAGAAGTCCCTAATGGTACTCTCGTACTCGGTGAACCATGGGCCGATGTCACAAAATCTTATCCTGGCTCAGGTACAACTTGGGAAGATTGTGATAAATACGCACGCTGCGGAAATTTCGGCGAACTGAAACGATTAAAAGCTAAGTATCCTCACTTAAAAACAATTATTTCTGTTGGTGGCTGGACTTGGTCTAACCGCTTTTCTGACATGGCCGCTGATGAAAAAACAAGAAAAGTATTCGCTGAATCTACAGTCGATTTCCTACGCGAATATGGATTTGACGGCGTTGATTTAGATTGGGAATATCCGGGCGTAGAAACGATTCCTGGTGGTAGTTATCGTCCTGAAGATAAGCAAAACTTCACCCTACTCCTTCAAGAAGTTCGAAATGCATTAACGAAAGCTGGTGCAGAAGATGGCAAACAGTATTTACTAACAATCGCATCAGGTGCAAGCCAACGTTATGCCGATCATACAGAGCTAAAGAAAATCTCTCAAATACTTGATTGGATTAATATTATGACATATGATTTCCACGGTGGATGGGAAGCTACTTCTAACCATAATGCAGCTCTATACAAAGATCCAAATGACCCAGCAGCGGATACGAAATTTTACGTAGATGGTGCGATAGACATTTATACAAATGAAGGGGTTCCAGCAGATAAACTCGTATTAGGTGTACCTTTTTACGGACGTGGATGGAAAAGTTGCGGAAAAGAAAATAATGGACAATACCAACCTTGTAAACCAGGTAGTGATGGAAAGCTCGCTTCTAAAGGTACTTGGGATGATTATTCTACCGGTGATACAGGTGTGTATGATTATGGTGATTTAGCAGCTAATTATGTGAATAAAAATGGTTTTGTTCGCGGGTGGAACGATGTAGCGAAAGTACCTTATTTATATAATGCAACTACAGGCACATTTATTAGCTACGATGATAATGAATCTATGAAACATAAAACAGACTATATAAAAACAAAAGGTTTAAGTGGCGCAATGTTTTGGGAGCTTAGCGGAGATTGCCGTACAAGTCCAAAATATAGTTGTAGTGGGCCAAAATTACTTGATACGTTAGTAAAAGAATTACTAGGTGGACCTATTACTCAAAAAGATACTGAGCCACCAACAAACGTAAAAAATATTGCTGTTACAAATAAAAATTCAAACTCAGTTCAATTAAACTGGACTGCATCTACTGATAACGTAGGAGTTACGGAATATGAAATTACTGCTGGGGAAGAGAAATGGAGTACAACAACAAATAGCATTACAATTAAAAACTTAAAAGCTAATACAGAATACAAATTTTCAATAATAGCAAAAGATGCCGCTGGGAATAAATCACAGCCTACTTCTATTATTGTAAAAACAGATGATGCTAACACAACACCTCCTGGTGGAAATAGCAATGCTACCTTTTCAGTAACTTCAAATTGGGGAAGTGGTTACAACTTCTCGATTGTAATTAAAAATAGTGGAACAACCCCTATTAAAAACTGGAAATTAGAATTTGATTATAACGGCAATTTAACACAAGTTTGGGATTCTAAAATTAGTAGTAAAACTAATAATCATTACGTAATTACGAATGCAGGATGGAATAGTGAAATTCCTTCTGGTGGATCGATTACAATCGGAGGGGCAGGAACAGGCACTCCTGCTGAACTTGTAAATGCATCCATTAGCGAAAACTAAACGTAACTCCCACTAATTATTTCACTAAAGTTTGAATTTAGGTTTGATTCCTCTCTCCTAAATTCAAACTTTTAATTTTATGAAAAATCACAAATGAACATTATAATAACCTATTATAATTATATTTAGTTTCCAATATGAAGTTCGCGTGAAGTTCATCTGAATTTTACATGAATTTCCTTTAAGCTCTATTGTCTTCCTATAGTAATCACATTATCCTTTACATATAGGAATTATTTTAATTCCATTTCAAACTATCTATATATATAAAGAAAGATAGTCGCCTATTAGGGAAAGGCATCTAGTATTATTATAAATATAACAAAAGAAAAAGCACGCTTATAAGCGCACCATAAGAGTGCTTCTTCATACAATTCTCATGTAAAAGTTCTCGAAAATCATGTTAATCACAAAGAAAAGGCATTAGCTTATACAAGCTAATGCCTTTTCTTTATTCATATTGTTCAGCGTTCCATTCTTCTATATTCCATACTTTTGTTATCCATGCTTCATAGAAAGAAGACTCATGTGAGACAAGTAAAACTGTTCCTTTATATTGTTGTAACGCTTCCTGCAAAGCCTTCTTCGTTTCTATATCCAAATGATTAGTTGGTTCATCTAAAATTAAAACATTACTTTTCGCTACGATAAGTTCACATAAACGTACTTTCGTTTGTTCTCCGCCGCTTAATAAACGAATAGGTTTTAATACGTGTTCTTCTTTCAATCCACACTTCGCTAATGCTTGCCGTACTTCTTTCTTTGTCATATCTGGTCTTTCTGTCCAAACTTTCTCTAATGGTGTTGTTTCTGAAGCAAACTCTTCCTGTGCAAAATAAGCAGGATTTACTCGTTCTCCAACAGAAATCGAACCGCTTAGTGGCCTTATTTGACCTAATAACGTTTTTAACATCGTCGTTTTTCCAATTCCATTATGACCAACAATCGCTATCTTTTCTCCTTTTTTCACTTGTAAATTCAGCTCTGGAAATAACGGATCACTATAACCTATCCTTAGTTTCTCAGCTTGCAATATACGACTCACTGGCTCCTCATACACATTGAAATCAAAACGGGATCGAGTGACATGATTAACCTTTTCAACCCGTTGCATTTTCTCCAATACTTTCTCTCGACTTTTTGCCTGTTTCGCTTTTCGAATTTTATTTTTTTGAATAAATGTTTCTAGCTGAGCAATTTCTTTTTGTTGTTTCGCATACGCCGATTGCAATTGTTTCGTTTGCACTTGATAACTTTGCATAAACTTTTCATAATTTCCTACGTATCGCTTCACTTTCCCTGCTTCTAGATGATAAATAACATTCGTAATACTGTTCAAAAATACTTCGTCATGTGAAATGATTACATAAGCTTTTTCATACAGTCTCAAATACGATTGCAACCATTCTATATGAGCTGTATCTAAATAGTTTGTTGGCTCATCTAGCAATAAAACATCAGCCTTTTCTAAAAGGAGCTTCCCAAGTAATAACTTTGTTCGCTGTCCTCCACTTAACTTTGAAACATCCTTTTCCAAACCTACTTCAAATAATCCTAAACCAGTTGCTACTTCTTCAATTTCTGTATGAATTTGATAGAAATTAGAACTTTCCAATATAGTTTGTAATTCTCCATACTTTACTAACAATTTTTCTAATTCTACTTCTCCTGCTCCATTCATTTCTTCTGCTATTTTTAACATCTCACATTCAACCGCATACAAATCAGAAAATGCACTTTGTAAGTAGCCTTCAATTGTTATCCCCTCTTGTAAATCCATATGCTGCTGTAAAAAACCTATCTTCACATGCGGGAACCATTCAATGTTCCCGTCATCATGTATAAGTTCTCCTGTTAAAATCCTTAACAATGTTGATTTTCCGATTCCATTTTTCCCTACTAACCCAACATGCTCGCCCTTTAATAGTCGAAAGCACGCATTATATAAAATGGTTTTCTCACCATACGAATGACTTACATTTTCTACTGTTAATATACTCATTTTTTTCTCTCCTTTACTTATGGTTCATAAGCTAAATAGAGAGAGCAACAGTATAAAGCCTTATTTAATTGTGCATATAAAAATGGGTAAGGTGAATACACCTTACCCATTACATATTATCGTAAAAAAGGATTAAGGTTCTTTACCTGCTGTCTTCAATTTAGCTTAATCGATAAAAATGGGCAGACTTCTCCCGTATCAAGCTAAAACCATTTGAAGAACAGTTGATAAAGTCATTTTATCCTTTCACTCCTTTAACATTTGTTATATTAAGAGTATAAACTACTCTGTTATATTCTATTCTCTACTTTTCCTTTTGTTCCTTCCTCGTTTTATCGTTTTCTGCATACATTTCTTTATACATCTTTTCTAACGCATATGGACTTGTAAAGATGAGCGTTAACGATTTCCACATATAAATTCTTCTTTGTAATTCTATTCCGTATCCTTTATTAACCATACTTTTCACTTCTTGAATATGGTCCTCAGTTTGAAATTGTTGTACAGACTTCAATTCATCCGTTTTAAAATCTGTTAAAAGACCTATCACAACTCGTCCATGCTCCTGTGACCTTTCTTCTAAATCAAACTGAATTGAATGAACAAAACCTAAAACGTGAAAAATTTGAGCATGTAAACCGACAACAGCACGTTGTTCCATTAAGTTGTAACACTCTCGTTTTAACACCTCTACCATTTCCAATGAATTTCTATTAACTTTCATTTTGCCGACAAACATAATTTTTACAATATGAGCGACTGCCCCCATACTTTTTAATACACTCTCTAGAATTTCTACCGCGTCTTCTATATAACCATTTGAAATTATAGAATGAATAAATTCATCTAATACCGCTTGAAACTTTTTAATTAAATGTAAATCACGTAACTCCGGAACATCTTTTCTCAATTGATCTCGACCTTGAACCCACTTTAAAATTTCTGTCATTTCTTCTTCTTTTAATTCATGATGTTCCATACCATACTTCATTAATAAAATATGATTTTTTAATAAAGCTTTTCTTTCTTCAAGATTATCTGCCGTTAATTCATCTACTATTTTCTCTATAGTTTTCATCTTCCTCCCCCTAGATAAAAAAGCCTCTTAACAGTAATTATATCAAAAACTGTTAAGAGGCTTTTTCTATTTTTTCATATAAGGAGCTAATACTCTCAAAATTTCTTCCTTATCTTTCTTTAACTCAAGTGATGTTAACATATCCATCGTTCTCGGCCTAGGTAATTTCACTTGTACCTCACCAACTATCGATGCTGGTCTTTGAGATAAAATAAATACGCGATCCGAAAGCAAGATTGCCTCATCTAAGTCGTGTGTAACCATAACGATTGTTTGCTTCTCTTGGTGCCAAGAGTTTAAAAGCCAGCTATGTACTTCCATTTTTGTAAAAGCATCTAATTTACCAAAAGGCTCATCAAGTAGCATAATTGGCTTTTCACATAAATATGTGCGCAGAAAACTAATTCTTTGACGCATACCACCAGACAATTCATCTGGATAATGGTCTGCATATTCATCTAGTTCAAACTGCTTTAATGCTTCCATTCCTTCTGTCAGCCTTTGTTTTTTCGGTTTCCCTTCGATTTCCAATGGAAGAACTATATTTTGTAAAGCTGATCGCCACGGTAGTAATAAATCCTGTTGCGGCATATAACTTACAACATCTTGTTCTTGTACGTGTTTATCGTTATACGTTACATTCCCACTTGTTGGATTTTCAACATTTGCAATCATATTTAATAATGTGCTTTTCCCGCAACCACTCGGTCCTACGAAGGAAACGAACTCTCCCTCTCGTATAGAAGCACTAATATTTGCTAATACATTCTTTCCATCGAAAGATTTCACAATATCTTTTATTTGTAATCCACTCATTTTTCACTTGGAAGGAACTCATTCGTAAAGGCATCTTTCACATCAATTTTCTTCTTAATAACTTTGTTATCATATAAGAAATTCATGTAATTCGTCCAAACTTCTTCCTTCTGTACTCCCCACGCTTTTGCATCATCTTGATACTTCGTACTTAACCATTTTTGACTTTCTTGTACTAAATCTTTATTTACATCTGGAACAGCTTTAATTAAAATATCAGCAGCTTCTTTCGGTTCTTTAATTGCAAAATTATAACCCTCTGTCGTTGCACTCATAAACTTTTTCACAAAGTCTTTATCTTGCTTCGTATGTTTTTCACTCGTAATAATAACAGGACTATAGAAATCAAGCGCTGGATCTAAGTCTTTCACCATAATCGTATTTAACTCTTTTCCTTGGCGCTTCGCTTCAATTCCATCCCATCCGTAATAAATCCATTCAAAGTCTGCATCACGACCAATTGATTTAAAGAAATCTGTTTGTCCTAAGATGATTTTTTCCACTTTATTAAAATCGGCTTGATTTTTCTCCATAATTGTCTTTAATGTAGCTTCTTCCGCTGGTCCTCCCCAGCCCCCATAACGTTTACCTTCAAAATCTTTCGGCGAAGTCATGTTATCTTTCTTAAGCGATGCAAAAGCTGAAGTGTTATGCTGAATAATCGCTCCTACAGATACAACAGGAATACCTTCTACACGAGCCAACGTTACATTTTCTTGCGCGCTTATTGCGAAGTCAGCTTTTCCAGAAGCTATCATTTGCTCTGCCGTCACATTATCACCAGGCTGAATAATTTCTACATCTAAGCCTTGCTTTTTATAATAATCTTTCGCTTGCGCTACATATAAGCCAGTATGATTCGTATTCGGAAACCAATCTAATACGACTTTTACTTTTTGATCTTTACTTGCACTTTCTTCTTTCTTCGCCGGATTACATCCAGCCACACTTACCGCTAATAAGGCAGCCAACATAAATTTTAAACCTTTTTTCATTTTCTGCCGTCCTTTCTATATATCCATGGTGCTGTTATTCTTGCCATAAACTCCACGATAAAATACAGACATAATGTCACCATAACAATAATTGCTGCCACACCAAATACTCGGGCTGTTAAAAAGGATTTTGTAGCTCTCGTAAGCATAACTCCTAATCCTTCGCTTGCACCGAGCCATTCTCCAATAATCGCTCCCATTACGCTATATGTAACTGCAATCTTTAACCCTGAGAAAAAGTATGGAAGCACTGCCGGAAACTTTACTTTCTGGTAAACTTGCCATTTCGTTGCCTTCATCGTTTGCAACAACTTCAACATATTTTTATCTACCGTTTGGAAACCTTCTAAAATGCTAAGCGCAATTGGAAAGAAACAAACGAGTATGACTACCATTACTTTCGGTAGCATTCCATATCCAAACCAAATAATAAATAACGGTGCAAGTACAACGATTGGAATCGTTTGCGAAATAACAAGTAACGGATTTATTAAAATACGAAATAAAGGGATAACGTCCATAAGAATTGCAATACTTGTCCCAATTAAAATCGCAAAGAAAAGTCCAATTATAACCTCCTGCAGCGTCTGCATCGTATTCGGTAATAGTAAATCTTTCATTCCAATTAATTCTTGAACAATGGCAGAAGGCTTCGGTAAAATCCACGGTTCAATTTTAAATAATGAAACAGATCCTTCCCATATCGCAATGAGAAGGATAAGCCAAATTGCTGTAATTATTTTAGATTGCTTCTGGTTTTGCATATTCATCACGGTACTTCCAAACTTTTTCATCTATCGTTACACCAGTGCTTGGACGATAATGGATTTTAATAGAAGTAATCACTTCTTCTGCTCCAGCATCCACACAAGCTTGTTGTGCACGTTTAATGATATCAAGAAGTACATCTAATTCTCCTTCCAGCGTTGTTTCCATTGCCCCTACTTCATAACGAACTCCCGATTGTTGTACAACCTCAATTGCTTTATCAACAACAGAATACACATCTTTGTTCTTTGCTTGTGGTACTACTGAAAACGAAATTGTAACTTGTTGTGACATAGTAAAATCCCCCTTATGAAATTAAATTTTAAAACAAGAAAAGGCTTTCCTACGCAGTAGGAAAGCCTTGTATGCAAGTTATTATAGAATAACATATGCTACATCACTTTAAGTAACTCCCTACGCTGGCATTATCCAGATCAGGTTGAGGGTCGATGTTTGCTCACATCCTCTCAGCCAATTGGCTCCCCGGTCCTTAATTCGTTTTCATTGTAGCATGATTTATTTTATTGAACAAACAAAAGCATGTATAATCATTTCATTTAACTTTTGAATTCCCCAATTAACTCTTGTAACTCCTGTGAGAGCCAGCTTAAAGAACTGGCTAATTCAGCAATATCCTGTACAGACATTTCCTGTTCTTTCATACTTTTTTCAACATTACTACTACTATTCGCATACTTATTTGCAATAAGTGATAGTTCATTTACAACACGAACAATATTTTGGCTATTTTGCAATATATTATTTGAATTGCTAGAAACAACTCCAACTTGATTGGTAACAGTTTGTGCTGATTTCGAAATTTTTTCAAAGAAAGCACCACTACTTTCAACAAGTTTCATTCCAGACTCTACTTCTTTTGAGGTTTTTTGCATTGAAACAACAGCTTCTTCCGTTTCGGCTTGTGTGTCCCCTATTAATTTTGCTATATCTTTTGCTGATGCTTCCGTCTGCTCTGCTAATTTACGCACTTCATCAGCAACAACGGCAAATCCCTCTCCAGTTTCCTCAGCATGTGAAGCTTCAATAGTAGCATGTAAAGCTAGCGAATTCGCTTGATTTGAAACACTTGTAATTACAGTTACAATATCACTAATTTCTTTTGATCTTACTTCCAAAGAATAAATGATAGAAGATAAATCTTGTACTGCATTTTGTATTATGTTCATTTGATTCATCGTCTGTTCAATAATACCATTTCCTTTTTCTGAATGATGCTTCGTACCTTCAGACTCTTTCGTCATTTGTTTTGCAATATTAGTTATCTCTCCCATCCTATCTTCCATTTCATATACAATATCTAAATACTTTGGTACTGACGTTTCTTGCAATTGAACGCCAGCCCTTAACTCAACTATAGAACTTACGATTCCTTGGACTGCCATGCTATTTTCTTTCGTACTCACTGACAATTCTTGTGAAGATGAGGAAACCTGTTCTGCCGTCTGCTTCAATTTATCTATAATTCCTTTAAACTTCTCGATGGTATTATTAAAATACGCATTAATAATACCAATATCATCTGGTCTTTCCTCTAATTTAATACTTAAATCACCTTCACCAACTCTGCGCAATCCTTCACGTAAATCCCGCAATGGAGCAAGTGCGTTACGTACGATTAAGAATTGAATAACAGTTGCAATTAAAACAGAAATACAAATAAACATTAAACCTTGTATAATGAACTTTTCCTTTGTAATAGGAACAATAGAAGCATCTACATCGGCTGCAACAATTGCCACAATATTTCCATCTCCATCTTTAATTGGCTCTAATATCGTTACCCATGATCCTAATAGATCTTCATATACTACTGTCATATTTGCTTTTTTCGTGCTCATTACCTTATCGTATGCTTTCATCCAAAGGTCTGGTTGTTTATAATATTCTCCCGGCCTTACTTCAACAACATTTGCTAACTCTGTAGACAAATCGACGATTAGTAACTCACCTTTTTCGTTTTCTTTTGCTCCAACAATATAGATTTGTCCAACGCTATTCAATTCTTCCGTTGCTTCATCTAATTTCTCTGTTAACTTCTCTCTCTTTTCTCTTTGTGCCACTGGGTCTTTTGTAACATCTCTCACTATTTCTTCGTCTAATTTATGTAATACCGTATCTCCTGTTTCAAAAGAATGCCTTTCAAATATAGACATCATGCTATTTTGAAACATGTTAAAACTTAACGCTCCCATAGTACCAACAAGCGTCAAAATAACTAGCACAGTTAACAATACATTCTTTTGAAGAAATGATAGCTTGTGCCAATATTTTTTCATCAACATCACCTTTCTTAATTAACTTAATATAAAGGAAAACTATTAAAATAGAAACCTTATCAACAGCTGATAAGGTTTCTCATTTGTTCACAAATAAAAAAAAAGACCAATGAAAAAGCATTGGTCAAGACCAACCCTATCCGTCCGGTAACTGGCTAGCTTAGCCTTTCGGCCTTAGCTCCTGTAGTTTTGCGTCCTAATGTTTCCATCAGTTTGCCTTTCTCGCTGAACGAGTTGAACGATATGGGAGTTCTATGAGAATGTAATTATTCTCTATCAAAGATTACAACATAAAAATTAAAATGTCTACCTATTTAGAGATATAAATGTAAATTTTTAACGTATTATTTTTTCGAAATAATTTAACAAAGTACGTGAATGTTACATTTCTTGTGTTATATAATAAAAAATGTATATAACACAAGGATTGTTTTGAGTATTTATTTTAATTTTCATTTAAATTAAATTATTCGAATATATCTTAACTAATGAATTTCGGAGGTAGTTTATCATGTTTTGGCTACAATTTCTTACGTTACTACTCTGCATTTTTATTGGCGCACGCCTAGGCGGAGTTGGTCTAGGAGTAATGGGTGGCGTTGGTATGGCAATACTTGTTTTCGTCTTCCACTTACAACCTACAGCTCCTCCTATTGATGTAATGCTTATGATTTTAGCAGTAATTACAGCTGCTGGTGCACTCCAAGCCGCTGGAGGAATGGACTACCTTGTTCATCTGGCTGAGAAAGCATTACGAAAAAATCCAAAACGTATTACATTCTTTGCTCCAATTGTTACTTATTTATTTACACTCTGTGCAGGAACTGGTCACGTTGCTTATTCTGTACTTCCCGTTATCGCTGAAGTCTCTCGCGAATCCGGAATTAGACCGGAACGACCAATGTCAATCGCCGTAATTGCTTCCCAACAAGCAATTACAGCTAGTCCTATATCAGCTGCAACAGTTGCACTTTTAGCAATGTTAGCTGACTATAAAATCACCTTATTAGATATTTTAAAAGTAAGTATCCCTTCTACTTTCATCGCTTGTATGGTAGCTGCATTTGTTGCTAGCAAAATGGGGAAAGAATTAAATGAAGATCCTGAATACTTAAAACGATTAAAAGAAGGAATGATTCCTAAGATTGAAGAGAAAAAAGAATTTGTTGGTGTAAAAGGTGCTAAATTATCAGTTATCCTTTTCCTAGTAGGAACTTTTCTTGTCGTACTTCTCGGTTCATTTGAAACACTTCGTCCAGGATGGATAGTTGATGGGAAGTTAGCCCGTCTTTCCATGCCAAATACAATTGAAATGGTTATGTTAACGATTGCAGCTCTTATTATTATTTTCTGTAAACCAAATGTAGAAAGCATCGTGTCTGGTAACGTCTTTAAAGCAGGGGCAACAGCAGTTGTTGCTATTTTCGGGATCGCTTGGATGGGAGATACTTTCTTTAACGGAAACTTAAATATGATTCAAGGATCCATTCAGCATCTAGTAACAAGTGCACCATGGCTATTTGCCATCGCATTATTCATTCTATCTATTTTACTATATAGCCAAGCCGCAACAGTACGCGCTTTAATGCCTCTTGGATTATCACTCGGTATTCCACCAGCACTACTAATCGCGATGTTCCCTGCAGTAAATGGATACTTCTTCATTCCAAACTATGGAACAATCGTTGCTGCCATTAACTTTGATCGTACTGGTACAACTGGCATTGGTAAATATGTTTTAAATCATAGCTTTATGATTCCAGGACTAATCGCAACATTCACTTCTATCGGAATTGGAATGCTCTTAATTTCAATTATGTTTTAAAGAAAAAGCACAAACCTATAAATTTACAGGGTTTGTGCTTTTTTAACTGTCCATTCTTCCGTTATTTCCTTTACTATTTGTGTGAAGTACCCTTTTTCTACAAACTCTTACTTACTTCCTCCACTAACTTCTTCGTACTTTCATACGCAGATTCCGCTAAACTAATAGCTGAAATAACTGAAACACCGTCCGCACCCGCTTCTATAACCGAAGCTGTATTCTCAATTGTAATCCCACCAATTCCAACAATCGGTATTGTAATTCCTTGTTCTCTAAAGTGAGCTAAACCTTTCGTTCCTTGAACTGCTTTCGTATCTTTTTTCGTACTCGTTGGGAAAATAGGGCCAACTCCTAAATAATCAGCTCCGTTTTCAATTGCCCAGCGTGCTTCTTCAATTGTATGTGTAGATACACCGATAATTTTATCCCCCATTTTTTCACGAACAGAAGTAATTCCTTCATCATCTTGTCCAACATGCACGCCATCTGCATCCAACTCGAGAGCTAGTTCCACATCATCATTTACGATGAATGGTACACCGTACTCCTTACAAATTGCTTGTAGTTCTTTTGCGAAACAAATGCGTTTCTCTCCCGTTAAAGCGCCTTCCCCCTTTTCACGAAATTGAAAAATTGTTATACCACCTTCAAGCGCATCTCTCAATACTTGCAGTGGATCCTTCGTACAATTGCTACTTCCCATAATAAAATATACTGATAACAACCTAGACATTTCTGCCTTTGAAATACGCGACATTTATTCTCCCTCCTTACTATATAACCTCAATCTTCCCATACTTCTCTATATCACCTGAAGTCGTATTCGCTAACTGATTCAAAAATTCAATTTGGAAACTACCAGGTCCTTTTTCCACTGTCTTAGAAGCTGCCAGTTCCGCAGCTACACCATAAAACGTTAACGCTGCTACTGCTGCCTTTACATAATCCTTTTCTACCGCTACAAATGCTCCTATTACAGAAGTTAGTAAACAACCAGTTCCCGTAACTTTCGTTAAAATAGGGTGACCATTTCGAATAAGAATCGTTCGCTCTCCATCTGTAACAACATCTTCTTTTCCAGTAATCACCGCAACTGTATTTAATTCATCCGCTGCCTGTTTTGCAATACTTACGACATTACCATTCCCATCACCAGCGTCTACCCCTTTAATTTCCCACCTCTCATTAATAACGTTCGCTATTTCAGCTGCATTTCCGCGAATAATCCCTAATTCGATTTCAGCCGGAATATGTCTCGCAACTTCTGTTCGATACGATGTTGCTCCTGCACCAACTGGATCAAACAGTACTGGCACATTGTTCACATTTGCTGATTTACCGGCAAGTAACATCGCTTCTACTTCTTCCGGACGAAGTGTTCCCATATTTAATACTAACGCTCCAGCAATGCTAGCCATTTCTGCCACTTCTTCTTTTGCATACGCCATTACAGGTGATGCCCCTAATGCTAATAAACCATTAGCTGTAAAATTTGTTACAACAACATTTGTAATATTATGAACGAGCGGATTAGATTCTCTCACCAAATCCACTACTTTACTAATTTCTTTCCTATTCATCCTTCTCATCTCCTAACTATAGTGATGGGAGATACACAAAAAGGCACTTTGCGCGTACGCAAAGTGCCTGAACATGTGCTTTTACACTCTCCCTACGCTGGCATTATCCAACAGGTTCAAATGGTCAATGACGGATTAGTCATACTCTCAGTTTGCATCCACAAACTCCCATGTGCTTATTATTCTTCTACTTCAAAGTCTACTCTTATTCTACTAAAATAACAAGTTCTTTACTTTTCTATTTAATATAGAAGAAACTGATAAAACAATAAGCATAATAAATAAGTATCTTTTTTTCATAGTCTCATCATGGTGCATACTATGTTCTGTCGATATCATTTGATTTCAAACAGATTTTGTTCACTCCACTAAAAAGCGTTCAAATCTAGAGCGAAACTGAATCTCAAGAAGATGTATGCTATAGTTAACGTATGGAAATTTGAAAGGATGTTTTTAATATGTCAAAAAGCGTTATAATCGCTGAAAAGCCTTCCGTTGCACGAGATATTGCACGTGTACTTAAGTGTGATAAAAAAGGAAATGGCTACCTTGAAGGTAGTAAATATATTGTAACTTGGGCTTTAGGTCATCTTGTTACATTAGCAGATCCAGAAAGCTATGATGTAAAATATAAAAAGTGGAATTTAGAAGATTTACCGATGCTACCTGAGCGTTTGAAATTAACTGTTATTAAACAAACAGGGAAACAATTTAATGCTGTAAAAAGTCAGCTACTTAGAAAAGATGTAAATGAAATTATTGTAGCGACAGACGCTGGACGCGAAGGAGAATTAGTTGCTCGTTGGATTATTGATAAAGTTAGAATTAACAAACCAATCAAACGCCTATGGATTTCATCTGTTACTGATAAAGCAATTAAAGATGGTTTCGCAAATTTAAAACCAGGTAAAGCATATGACAATTTATACGCTTCAGCTGTCGCACGTTCAGAAGCTGACTGGTATATCGGTCTTAACGCGACTCGAGCTTTAACGACTCGCTTTAATGCCCAGCTAAACTGTGGCCGTGTGCAAACACCTACTGTCGCTATGATTGCTAATCGCGAAGATGAAATAAAAAACTTCAAAGCTCAAACTTACTATGGCATTGAAGCTCAAACGACGAATCAGTTAAAACTAACGTGGCAAGATGCAAACGGTAATAGCCGTAGCTTTAATAAAGAAAAAATTGATGGTATTGTAAAAGGTTTAGATAAGCATAATGCTACTGTTGTGGAAATTGATAAAAAACGGAAGAAGTCATTCTCTCCTGGTCTTTACGATTTAACTGAATTACAACGTGATGCCAATAAAAAATTCGGCTACTCTGCAAAAGAAACATTAAACATTATGCAGAAATTGTATGAACAACACAAAGTGCTAACGTACCCTCGTACAGATTCACGCTATATTTCATCTGATATCGTTGGAACACTTCCAGAACGTCTAAAAGCATGTGGTGTTGGAGAGTACCGTTCCTTAGCACATAAAGTATTACAAAAGCCTATCAAGGCTAATAAATCATTTGTTGATGATAGTAAAGTAAGTGATCATCACGCAATTATTCCAACAGAAGGATACGTTAACTTCTCCGCCTTCACAGATAAAGAACGTAAAATTTATGATTTAGTTGTAAAACGTTTCTTAGCTGTTTTATTCCCGGCATTCGAATACGAACAACTAACGTTACGCACAAAAGTCGGCAATGAAACGTTCATTGCACGCGGAAAAACAATTTTACATGCAGGTTGGAAGGAAGTATATGAAAATCGCTTTGAAGATGATGATGTAACTGATGACGTAAAAGAGCAACTTTTACCTCGCATCGAAAAAGGCGATACATTAACTGTAAAGTTAATTATGCAAACATCAGGTCAAACGAAAGCACCTGCACGTTTTAACGAAGCAACTTTACTTTCAGCAATGGAAAATCCTACAAAATATATGGATACGCAAAATAAACAACTTGCTGATACGTTAAAATCAACTGGTGGATTAGGTACTGTAGCAACGCGTGCTGATATTATCGACAAGCTATTCAATTCGTTCTTAATTGAAAAACGTGGTAAAGATATTCACATTACTTCAAAAGGCCGTCAGTTACTTGATTTAGTACCAGAAGAGTTAAAATCACCTACACTAACTGGTGAGTGGGAACAAAAGCTAGAGGCGATCGCAAAGGGTAAACTGAAAAAAGAAGTATTCATTTCAGAAATGAAGAACTATACGAAAGAAATTGTTTCTGAAATAAAATCGAGTGATAAAAAATATAAACATGACAATATTTCAACAAAGTCTTGTCCAGATTGCGGTAAACCAATGCTAGAAGTAAACGGCAAAAAAGGAAAAATGCTCGTTTGCCAAGACCGTGAATGTGGTCATCGTAAAAATGTATCTCGTACAACAAACGCTCGTTGTCCGCAGTGTAAGAAGAAATTAGAATTACGTGGTGAAGGTGCAGGACAAATTTTCGCATGTAAATGTGGCTATCGCGAAAAACTTTCCACGTTCCAAGAGAGACGTAAAAAAGAATCTGGAAACAAAGCTGATAAGCGCGATGTTCAAAAATATATGAAACAACAGAACAAAGAAGAAGAACCATTAAACAATCCGTTCGCAGAAGCATTAAAAAAATTAAAATTTGATTAAACAAAAAAGTTCCTACCTCTATCGGTAGGAACTTTTTATGTTAGTGAATGATTTTACTTCCTTTTGCATTCTCAACGAATTTTTCGCTTGATTTGTTAATTGGTGTTTTCAGTAATAACGCAGCTACAATCATAACTACTACGAAAGCACTTAACACAAGTAAATCTCGCGTCACGATATCCCAAAGCATTCCGCCAACTGTTTCACGAATTGCGCTAATTGCGTATGTGAATGGTAAGAACGGATAAATCGCTTGGAAGAACGCTGGTGTCATTTGAATTGGGAATGTTCCGCCCGATCCTGCTACTTGCAGTACAAGTAAAATGATCGCCATCGATTTCCCAACGTTTCCGAAAATAGAAACGAGTGAGTATACGATACAAACGAAGACTCCACCAATAAATAAACTAAATAATACAAACCAGAATTTATCGACTACGTACGTACCGAGTAAGAATATATCTCCCATTGATACGATAAACGCTTGTGAAAGACCTATCGTTAAGAATGTTAATAAACGTCCAAAGTAAATTTCATGGCTCTTATAATTCGCGCCTTCTTCATGTACTTCTACTGTTAATAATGAAACCATTAATAATGCGCCTACCCATAATGCAAGCACTGTATAGAATGGTGACATTGCTGAACCGTAGTTCGGCATTGCAAATAATTTATTCTCTTTTAAATTTACTGGATTCGCAAAGTAATCACTTTGCTTCTCAACATCGTTTTTCAATAAGCGTATGATGTCTTTTAAATCCTCTTCAGATTCAAAATCACGAATTTTATCTGCCAATTCTTTAATCTTTTTCTCAGTAGCTGGCATTTCAGCTTTAATGTCTGTTAGTTTCTTTTTACCGTCTACTAAGCCTTTTGATGAATCTTCTAGTATTTTTTTAACATCTGGAAGCTTTTTGTCTGCTTCTTTTAAAATTTGAGATGTGTTTTTAGACATCTCTTTTGTACGAGCAATTGCTTCATTAAAGTTTGGAACGATTTCTGAATCGTATTTAGCTAAGATGTCACTTATTTGGGCCGAAGTACTTTTAGATATTGCGTTAATACTTTCAATAACATCTGCTGCTGGCTTTTGACCTTTATTAATAGCGTCAATTCCTTTATCAGTTAAATCGATACCTTTTTGAAGACCATCTTTTAATTTATTCAATTTAGAAATCATATTATTCGTGTTCTTATCACTATTTACATCCGCTAAAACTTTATTCGTATTTTCCATAACAGGAATCATATCATTAACTAAATTCTTTCCAGCTTGTAACTCTCCTCTTATATCATTTAAAGCTACTTTTGTAGAATCTAATCCGTTAATCCCTTTATTATTCAAGTCTTCTCTTGCTTTGCCAAGCTCCATTTTTAATCTGCTATAATCATTTACAGCCTTATCATAAGCTTCTCTACCATTGTTTAAAATCTCATTAGCTTTGTTTATATCTTGATTTAAATTTCCTCTCAGTTGCTGAGCATCTTCTTTTACACCTTCAGCCTTGTTTTTTAATTGTTCAGCTGTGCTTACTGCTTTTTCAAAATCCGCTACGAACGTTGCATTATAATCTGCTTCTGCTTGATTTACCAAGTTATTTATTGCATCCAACTTTTTATTAGTAGCATCTCTTACATCTTTTTTCACTTCTTGCCCTGTACCAATAATATTGGCAATATCTTTAACGCCACCATTTGCATTTTCGATAGCTGATTTAAGGCTTGTTAATCTTTCTATTCTCTTTTGGAAGAATTCTTTTCCAAAATCAGTTGATGCCGACTCTTTAAATTTAGTAAAGACATCAATTACATATGAAACACTATCCGCACGATCTTGAAGATTCTCAGAAACCTTATTAAGATCTTGTTTCGCTTTTTCCGGGTCGAAATTACCATTTTGTAACCCGTTTATAACACCTTGTGCATAAGTTGTTCCAACACGTATTGAGCTAAAAACATTATTTACAGTTTGATTAATATTTTTAGCAATGTTTTTATATCCCTCACCATTCACTTGCGGTAATTCTGGAAGCGCTGGTATTTGCGGGATAGTTACATTTGGTAACTCTGGAAGTTTAGATGGATCTGGAAGTGCCAGATTGAAATCAACAGATGGATTTTTTAAGAAATCCGTAATTGCCGCCGCACCATTCAAACCTGTTTGCATTGCAATTAAATTATTCTTAATAGTTCCCGGGGCACGATTCAATGTTTCATCATTTCTCGCAAAGAATGCATCTAAGCTCTTAAGTGTATCCTGACCATCATTAATAACACTTTCCACAACCGGCAATTCTTTCTGCGCTACTTTCACGACATCCTCTGCTCGAGTCGCATCATCTAACGCCTTATCCATCAATGTATTCATTTCTGGGAACTGCGCTTCTAACTTAAATACAAGATCTTTTACTTTCTCAATACTTGGTAAGTTTGTTTCTAAATCGATTCCAAGGTCATTGAAGATTTTAAAAATCTCACCGTTCGCTGTTTTAACAAAGTTTTTACTAATTTCTTCTGTAATACCTGATGCACCTTTTGCTGTAATCTTCGGTGCAATCGCATTTACCTTTTCATTTACATAGTAATCAAGTTCTGGCTTCTGCGGATTTTCATCCAGAACAGTTGCAATCTTTTCAGAGAAATCTTTTGGGATTGTAATGCTTGCATAGTAATCCCCGCGTTCAACTCCATAAATTGCTTGTTTTTCATCTACAAATTTCCACCCAAGATTTTTGTTTTTCTTCAGGGAATCTACAATTTCTTTCCCAATATTAATATCTTTCCCTCTTAAGTTAGAGCCTGCATCTTGGTTAGAAACTGCAATGGGAACTTCTTTTGTATTTCCATATGGATCCCAAGAAGCCTTAATGTTAAACCATGCATATAACGATGGTAAAATCATTAACCCTACAACAATAACAATTGCAGCCCAATGTTTAGCTACATTCCGTAAATCTGTCTTATAAATACGCCAAATTTGTTTCATAGAAGTTATCACCTAATTATATATTTTTCCTTCTTTAGAAAATGATACATACATTTTGCAATTATATCACTTTCTACACCGTGGATTAACCAAAAACGAACTATTTTTTCCCATTAACTTTAACTTACTACATTATATAACGAAGTAAGTCAAAGTATGAATACAAAATGACCAAATCGGTTTTACATTCAATAATAACAAATATATAGGAAATGTCATAAAAAATACAAGTATTTTCTCTTGGAAATACTTGTATTCCTAAAAAAATCCTCACAGCTTTTTATCATCTGTGAGGATTTCTTCTATTATATATCTACTTGTACTTCTACACCGAAATGATCTGAAATTACATTTCGGTTTGTACCATTAAAAATAACTTTTGAAGAACGAACTTTTTCACTTCGGTTACACAATATTAGATCGATTCGCAAATTATGTTTATTTTCATCCCAACCAGCAATCTCACCTTGGACAGTTGTTCCTTCATCCTTCTCTATTGCTAGTTCATATGTGTCATACAAACCTTTTTGCATCATATATTCATAACCCTCCCCTTGCAAACGGGCGTTATTATTAAAATCACCCATTAAAAAGGAAAGTTCATCGCTATCTACACGCTCCATCAAACGATTCACTTGATCTTTAAATGATTCTTCTTCATCATTCCACCAACCGAGGTGGCAAGAGTAAAACGTGATGTTCTTCCCATTGTAAGCAATTGTTGCACTTACAATTTTGCGTGTTTTCCAATACGTTGTATCCTTATTTTCTGAAATAAAGAACGTATCTTCTTTTACAACATTATGCTTCGTTATAATCGCTAATCCTTCTTCATACACATCATAACCAATATGAGAGAAATCCCAAGTAATATTGTAATCTTTTACATGTAACGCATTTAACTCTTCTAATAGTAAAAGCCCAAAATTATCTTCTTTCTTGTTACCGCATACATTTTTAGCCCCTATCAACTGACTTACTTCTTGCAATGCGATAACATCGTACTCTTCTTCTTGAATGACTTTAGCAAGATATTTTATCTTTTCTATTTGATTTTCTTCTTGCCAAGAGTGACAGTTTAAAGTTAGCAATTTCATATTATTACGCACCTAACATATCTTGAATGTCTGACTTTAATACGTCAGCTTTCGGGCCATATACCGCTTGTACACCTTTATCTTTTACGATCAGTCCTAAAGCACCATTTTGTTTCCACTGCGCTTCTGGTGCAACAACATCTAAATCTTTTACTGTTACACGTAAACGTGTCATACAAGCATCTACGTCAGCAATATTTTCTTTTCCACCTAATAGATCAATAACCTTTGTTGCTAATGAACCATCTTGTACATTTCCTGTTCCTTCTGATGCCTCATCTTCATTATCAATATAGTTACCTGCACGTCCTGGTGTTGGTAAGTTGAACTTTTTAATTAAGAAATTGAATAATGTAAAGTTCAGACCGAAGAATACTAATGAAACGATAACGAAATTGATTAAATCTCTAGTTAGTCCTGCATTAACCATCATCGGTGTACGAGTAATTAACTCAATAAATCCGAATGCGTGAACACGTAAGTTAATTAAATCTGCTAATGCGAATGCAAGTCCTGTTGTAATTGCATATACAACATATAATACTGGAGCAATAAACATGAACATGAATTCAATTGGTTCTGTTACACCTGTTAAAAATACTGCTAATGCTGCTGATAAGAACATTGGTTTATATTTTGAACGTTTTTCTTTGTCAACATTACGGAACATCGCGAAAGCAATACCCATTAATGCTGCTGTTGAACCGATAACTTGTCCAGCTTTGAAACGAGCTGGTACAACGTTATTTAATAAATCGTTATATGCTTTTGTATCTCCATTTGCTAATAAGTTATTTAAATCTGTAATCCATGCCAGCCATAAAGGATCTTGTCCTGCTACAACTTGTCCAACTTTTGAGCCAGTTAACATCGTATATGTTCCACCTAGCTCTGTATAGTTCATCGGAATTGTTAACATATGGTGTAAACCGAATGGTAATAGTAAACGCTCTAACGTTCCATATACAAATGGTGCAACAATTGGTGCACTATCTTTTGAAGCTGCAATCCAGCGACCAAATTCATTTAATCCACTTTGGATGAATGGCCATAAAAGTGATAATACAATTGCAGTTACTGTAGACCAAACAATTACAACGAATGGTACGAATCGTTTTCCGTTAAAGAATGCTAATGCTTGTGGCAGTTTGTTATAGTTATAATATTTGTTATATAAAGTAGCTCCTAAGAAACCTGTGATAATCCCTACGAAAACCCCCATGTTTAATGCTGGTGCACCAAGTACAGAAGTAAAGTAATCTTTTACAATTAAGTCCCCTGCTAATACTGAAGAAACTTTCGCTTTTGAATCCGCTAACATTTCAGCGTTTACGCCAAATATAGCTCCTGTAATTCTGTTTGTTAAGACGAATGCTAATAGCGCTGCAAATGCACCACCTGCGCGATCTTTCGCCCAAGATCCCCCAATTGCTACTGCGAATAAGATGTGTAGATTAGTAATAATTGCCCAACCGATGTCTTCCATTACGCGAGCGATTGTATGAACTGCGTTAATATCCCCAGCAGACATTCCAATTAACTTACCGATAGAAATCATTAAACCAGCTGCTGGCATTACAGCTACAACAACTAATAACGCTTTCCCGAACTTTTGCCAAAAATCAAAAGACGTAATTTTCATCTGTTCTTCCTCCCCTTTATTTATAACAACATAATGATTTAAATTATAATTTCTGTTTCTGTTATGAAAACGATTCCTTATGTTACTTCATTTTTATCTTTACGCAACCGTTTTCATAAATCTATTTTAATAAAAGCGTTTTCACTTTGCAATAGAAATTTATTATTTTTCATAAAAAAAGATGCTCTAAAAGCATCCTTTTTTATTATGAAATACGATAAACCCTTGTTTCATAAGGCTTTAACGTGATTGAATTTACTTGTTCATGTTCCGCAACTTCATAGTTATTTAAAAGCAAACGTTTGCGTTCTAGTGCAAATGAATC
Organism: Bacillus sp. BD59S; assembly: GCF_007363175.1. NCBI lineage: Bacteria > Bacillati > Bacillota > Bacilli > Caryophanales > Bacillaceae > Bacillus > Bacillus sp. BD59S. The sequence goes on along the minus strand of NZ_CP034686.1, from coordinate 354,632 downwards.
CTCATTATATACAGCTTCCTCTTTTGAGATATTACTAATTACAATGATTTTTTCATCGTTTAATGTACGAGTATATGCATAAATTTGCGGATCATCTTCTAAAAGTAAATCGTACGTACCATAATTCAGTACATCGTGCTCTTTTTTCAAGGCAATCATTTTCTTATAGAAATTGAAAATAGAGTTCTCTTCATTCTTTTGCTTTTCAACATTAATTTCTTTGTAGTTTGGATTCATCCCAAACCAAGTTGTACCTGTTGTGAAGCCAGCATTCACCTCATCGTTCCACTGCATAGGTGTACGTGAATTATCGCGGCAAGAAGCCCATATAATTTCCATCATATCTTGATGAGATACACCCTCTGCAATTTTCTCACGATATAAATTTTTAATTGCTACATCATCGTAATCTTCAATATTTGGGAATTGAACATTTGTCATCCCAATTTCTTGTCCTTGATAAATAAACGGTGTACCGTGCATAAAGAAATACATCGCTCCAAGAGCTGTCGCACTTTCACGCCAATATTGTTTATCATCTCCCCAAGTTGAAACGATACGTGGCTTATCGTGATTCTCAATATATAAAGCATTCCATCCTTTATTTTCCAGGCCTTTTTGCCATTTCGTTAATACTTTTTTCAGTCCTACAACATCAAGATCTTTCTTCTTTTCTGCATCCCATAAGCTTAAATGTTCGAATTGGAATACCATATTGAACTTACCTTGCTCTTCTCCAACCCAAAGCTCAGCATCTTCAATCTTAACACCATTCGCTTCACCGACAGTCATAATATCGTACTTAGAAAATGTATTTTCTTTTAACTCTTCTAATAAAGGTTGAATACCATCCACATTCATATGTTTATCAAAAGATGGTACATACTTTAGTTCTTTTGGATTTGGCATATCTTTAAAGCCATCTTCTTTTTTAATATGGCTGATCGCATCCACACGGAAACCATCAATTCCTTTATCAAGCCACCAATTAACTGTATCGTATAACACTTCGCGAACTTCTTTATTCTCCCAGTTTAAATCTGGTTGTTTACGTGAGAATAAGTGTAAATAATATTGTCCTGTTACTTCGTCGTATTCCCATGCCGAACCATTAAAAATACTTTCCCAGTTGTTTGGTTCCGCACCATCTTTACCATCATGCCAAATATACCAATCACGCTTCGGATTGTCTTTAGATGAACGAGACTCAATAAACCATGGATGTTCATCGCTTGTATGATTAATAACTAAATCAATAATAAGCTTCATATCACGTTTATGAACTTCATCTAGTAAAGCATCAAAGTCTTCCATCGTACCAAACTCATCCATAATATCTTGATAATCACTAATGTCATAACCATTATCATCATTAGGTGACTTATACATTGGACAAATCCAAATTACATCTATACCTAAATCTTTTAAATAATCCAGTTTTGCAATAATACCTTGTAAATCCCCAATACCATCACCATTTGAATCCATAAAGCTACGTGGGTAAATTTGATAAGCAACCGCTTCTTTCCACCATGTTTTATTCATAGTCATTCTCTCCTTTTGCATCCCATCGGAAATTTTATGCAAACGTTTTCGTAACACTATCATAACAAAATATGAATAGTTTGCAACTGTTTTCATTGAACTCTATGTAGATTCCTTATTCTTATGCTTTATTTATTTCTCACAAGAGCAAATCTCATTCCTCATCTGCTCTTGTCCACGCACGTTACATATGCTTTTCATATATTAATAAAAAGCACTACTTATTTTAGAAAGGAGTGATAAATTGAAACAAACAAAATTAACAGGTCGTATTGTTGTTCCTTCAGATCCTGACTATGACATAGCCCGAATGAACTTAAATTTAAGTATTCCAAAACTCCCTTGTATTATTGTTTTTTGCCAAAATAAAACTGATGTATGTAACGCCTTAAAATGGGCTCGCGAGCGTCATGTACCATTTCGCTTAAGAAGCGGACGTCATAGCTATGAAAATTTTTCTCTTTTAAATAGAGGACTTATTATTGATGTGAGTGAAATGCATCGCATTACTGTTCATACAGATAAATTAACAGCAACAATTGAAGCTGGTGCAAACCTTGGCACTGTTTATAAAGAGCTTTGGAATTATGGTGTGACAATACCGGCTGGTACAAGTGCAAGCGTTGGAATTGTTGGATTAACACTTGGCGGGGGCATCGGTATGCTTTCACGCTTATTTGGATTAACATGTGATCAATTAATAGAAATCGAAATGGTACAAGCATGTGGTAAATTTGGAGCAAAAATCATTCGTGCAAGCGAACATGAAAACCATAACTTGTTTTGGGCATGCCGCGGTGGTGGTGGTGGAAACTTCGGAATTATTACTTCTTTGACTTTTCGCGTACACCCTATAAAAAATGTATCAATCTTCTCCATTACATGGGAATGGAAAGATTTTATTGCTGCCTTTCAAGCTTGGCAAAACTGGGCGCCTTATGTAGACGAACGTCTTACTTCATCAATTGAATTATTCACAAAACAACAAAACAAAATTGAAGCACAAGGTGAGTTTGTTGGCTCTCCCTCTGAACTCCATTCCTTATTATCTCCTCTTCTTGAAACTGGTACCCCCTCTCTCTTTATAGATGAAGTTCCTTATATAAAGGCTGTTGAATTTTTTAACAGTGGTAACATCCCTGAAAACTTCAAGCGCTCTGGTTCCTACGTATATAAACCTATCCCCCTTAAAGGCATTCAAATCATGCAATATTTTCTTTCTCATGCACCAAATAAAGATGCGAGTATTTGGCACCAATCGCTCGTAGGTACTGTTGAAAATATTCCGCCTACTGAAACAGCTTATTTCCATCGCAAAGCAATTATTGCGCAAGAATACATTACCTCTTGGAAATGTGATGATGAAGAAAATCGAAATATACGCTGGGTTAAAGATTTACGAGAAAGCTTAGATCCTTATACACTAGGTGACTATGTCAATTGGCCCGATATCGACATTAAAAATTGGCAAACTAGTTATTATGGCTCTAACTTTCAAAGATTACGTAAAGTGAAAACCATATATGATCCTTGCAATGTTTTTCGTTTTCAACAAAGTATTCCACCCTTTCATACGTAAAAAAAGGTAGAAAATAAAAAATCATCCAATATGCCGTTACCCTGCAGCATGTTGGATGATTCAAGTTGATTTTCTATATCGTTTCAAATTATTGCCCCTACTCATAAACTTTCAATTACAGATTAATTGTATTTCGCATCATTTTCATGCAATAAATGTAATTTAATATTTGGTACTTTATCTTTTTCAACACCGCTATTATAAGCAACAGGAATTTGAAATTCGAATTGCTTTGTCTCATGTTTTTGTAAATAGACTGGTTTCGGTACTAGATAACTTTTTGAATTCTCGTTTACATTATCATATAAAACAACTTTTAATGCTTGTGAATGATTACGATAATTTTTTAAAGTAACAATACACTTTCGTTCGATATCCTCTCCATTTTTCTCCATTCTACACTGGCTATCTTCTTTTTTATATTCTATTGCTTCTACCCCTGTTTTTCCTGCGTAGTACCATGTTTTATTTAATGTCTGGAGGATGTTATTTAAAATAAACGGCATCATTAAAATCAAAATACTAATGCCTACTACTTTTATCTTATTCATTTTTCTAAATGTACTAGACTCCTTTTTTCCTAGCCATTTTAAAAATAATATAAATACAATTACATGTAGTATGAAAGAAACAATCAATATATTTGAGACTTTATAATCCATATAAACATACGTATATATCGGAATCTTATAGACATTGAATAGTTTTTCCCCAATTAATTCATTATCATTTGGAATTTTTAATAATAACAAAACCCCTATACTGTAACAAATAGCTACTAATCGATCATACTCAATACGAATCATTCTTTCTCCCCTTCACTTTGTTTTTTATTATCGATTTTAGCTATTATTACTATACTATACAATCTTTTTATAGAGGATAACGTAAAAAAGTTCCTTATAAATATATAAAGAACCTTATTAATATACAGTATGAATTAAAAATCAATATGCAATTTTCACATAGAGATTTCCTCAAAATATGTTGGATTATGTATTGTAATTTTTTTATCTAAAATTGTAACAATACTATCATTTTTTAATTGTTTTAATACGCTACTAACCGTCTCTCGAGACGTACCAGATATTTTCGATATTTCAATTGTTGTAAGTGGGCAGGAAATTACAATTGTTTCACCACTCTGTTCTCCTAAATCTCGCATTAAATAATTTAATGTTTGAATGACCCGATCTTGTGCATTAGGAATTGTAATATTTTGTACTCGATTTTCGTTTAGTTTTAATATCGATGATAATTGCTGAACAACGTACATCAATTGCGTTCTGCTGGATTTTACCATATCTTCAAAGATTACCGTTGGAATATAATATACCTCCACATCCGTCATTGCTTCTGCTGTATAGTTATATCCTCTGTCTGTAAACATACCACCATAAGGAAAAATAGAATACCGCTTTACATAGTCATCGTATAATAAGTTCCCATTTTGATTAACCCGCTCTAACTTTACAAAACCATCTAACATGAAGTAAATTCTTTCCCTTGAATCCCCTTCTAAAAATAAAAATTGACCTTTTTTATAAGTTCGCCAATAAACAAACTCTGTTAAGCCTTTCAATTTTTTTTCTGTTAAATGAGCAAATAATTCGAACTGCTTTAAGTCTTTCACTACGTTCCGTCTATTCATAAAATTCCCTCTCTCTTGCTGTATGTTGGAGCGAAAAATCAAGAAAGCGTATTCAATTTGAATTTTATCATAATCAACTTATATATTCAGATTTCATCATGAAAACTTTATGAACAATGAATACAAAAAATATTAATAAATAAAAAGAATGAAGTTACTAACTTCATTCTTTTTTTACTAATAAGTAGCGTACATAATAATTTAAACATACATGCATACATTCTGTTTTGAAATAATAGTACCGGCTTTTTCTTCTAGTGCTTCATATACTTTTTCTAAAGACGTAATAATTGTTTTTCTTTTTGGATTTGTATTAACAAAATTAATAGCAGCTTCAATTTTTGGAAGCATGCTTCCCGCAGCAAATTGTTGTTCTTCAATATATTCTTCTAATTGATTCACTGTGATATGCGCTAATTTTTTTTGATTCGGTTGATTATAATTTACATACACATAATCAACTGCAGTTAAAATAACGAGCGTATCGGCATCTACTAATTCTGCTAATTTCTGCGCAGCGAAATCTTTATCGATAACCGCTTCAGTTCCTTTTAACCCTTCTTCGGAATCAATTACTGGAATTCCACCTCCGCCAACAGCTATCACTATGTTTCCATCTTCGACCAAAGAATTAATAACTTTATGTTCATGAATACTTACAGGCTTCGGTGATGGAACAACACGTCTCCATCCTCTACCAGCATCTTCTTTAAACACTGCTTTTGTTTCATCCATTAATCTTCTAGCCTCTTCTTCTGTATAAAAAGGACCAATTGGTTTAGTTGGATTTTTAAATGCCTCATCTTTTTTATCCACAACAACGCGTGTTATAACCGTTGCTACATCTTTGTTTATATTCCGTTTTTTCAATGCCTTTTCAATCGCATTTTCCATCCAATATCCAATCATCCCTTGGCTCATTGCCCCACAAGTATCTAATGGCATTGCAGGTGTCTTTTCCGTTTCTGCAGCTTTTTGCTGTAATAAAATATTCCCCACTTGTGGGCCATTTCCATGCGCAATTACTATATCCACATCATTTTCCATTATTTTCACAAGTTGTTCCGCCGTTTTTTCCAACGCTTCTTGCTGCGCTCCCGCAGTAGCTTCTCCAGACTGTATCGCATTTCCCCCTAGTGCAACTACAATTTTTCTTCGTGCCATATTTCAGCCCTCCAGTTGATTTCGCTTTCACAGCGCTTTATAAAGTAATACTGCCTGTAATTAATCCATAAATCGCAAAGAATGCCAAAGCACCAATTGCTACGGATGATGCTAATTCCACTCGGGTAAATATTTCCTTCGAACTCTTTTGCTTTTGAACATTGTAAAAAATAAAAATACCTGGCGCATATAAAGTCATTGTTAATAATAAATACTCTAAACCAGCTGCATAAACTAACCATACGCCATAAATACTTGCTATCAAGCCAATTATTATATTTTTATTTCGATCTGCTTCTTCAGACTTTAAGCTATGCTTCAGTTGATAAAACGCTGAAAAAGCATATGGGATTAAAATAGCTGAAGATGCTAAAGAGAATGCAAAATTATACGCCTGATCAGAAACTACGAATGTTAACAAGAACATTTGTATTAAACCATTTGTTATCCATAATGAATTTACTGGAGCCTTATTTTTATTTTCTTTTGCGAACCATTTTGGAAATACTCCATCTTTAGCCGCTAAATATGGAATTTCAGAAGCGAGCAAAGTCCATCCTAACCAAGCACCTAATACAGAGATGACCAAACCTAAATTAATAAAGATAGCACCCCATTTTCCAACAACACTTTCAAATAAATAAGCCATAGCCGGATTTTTCAAACCAGCAATATCTGCTTGCTGCATAAGTCCAAGAGACAATAATGTGATTAAAATGTAAATGATGAGTGTACCAATTAAGCCAATAACGGTTGCTTTCCCTACATCACTTCTATTTTTTGCTCGACTGGATAAAACAACAGCCCCTTCTACACCAATAAATACCCATAAAGTAACAAGCATTGTACTTTTAACTTGGCTGCCAACTGCTCCCCATGAAAAAGAACCAGTTTGCCCCCAAAATCCATCTAAGAACGTATCAATATGAAACGCGAAGATTCCTATGACAATAAATACAAATACAGGTACTAATTTTGCGATTGTAGTTACTAAATTCACAAGTGCTGCTGATTGAACTCCACGTAAAATTAACATGTGAACACACCATAATAATACGCTTGCACCAATAATGGACGCTACATTTTGCCCGCCTTCAAAGATTGGGAAGAAATATCCTAATGAAGAAAACAATAATGTACCGTAAGCTACATTCCCAAGCCAAGCAGATAGCCAGTATCCCCACGCACTATTAAATCCCATAAAATTACCAAACCCTGCTTTTGCATAGCTAAAAATACCACCATCTAAATCTGGCTGTTTTACAGTTAGATTTTGAAAAGATAATCCGAGTGCAATCATCCCAATTCCTGTTATAACCCAGCCAATAATAATGGCTCCAGCACCAGCACCTTTTGCCATATCACTCGCTAAATTAAAGGCTCCACCGCCAATCATAGACCCAACTACAAGAGCCGTTAATGTAAACAACCCTAATTTCTTATCTTCACCCATTCCACTCACCTCTCTTTAATTGCAATAACAATACAAAAGCAATAGTGAATGATAGTGTCTAAAGGAGGAGAAAGAAGAAAGGAAGACTCCCTTTCTTCTTTACTCCATGTTTCCTAAAGTAGCTGCCATAACCGCTTTAATTGTATGCATTCTATTTTCAGCTTGATCAAATACTTTTGAATGTTTACTGCGGAATACTTCGTCAGTTACCTCCATTTCTTTCAACCCATATTTCTCATAAACTTCTTCACCATACATCGTTTCAACATCATGAAATGCAGGTAAACAATGTAAGAAAATCACGTTTTCATTGCCTGTTTCTTTAATCATTTTCATATTTACTTGATAAGGTTTCAATAACTCGACACGTTCGGCAAATTTTTCTTCTTCCCCCATAGACACCCATACATCTGTATAAATTACATCTGCACTCGCAACAGCTTCTTCCACATTACTTGTTATCATTACCTGTTCATTATATTTTTTTGCTAAATCAATTACTTCTTGTGCAGGCCATAAAGATTCCGGTGTACAAATACGTACATCCATTCCAACGATTGCCCCACCAACTAATAAGCTATTAGCTACATTATTTCGTCCATCCCCAACGTAAACGAGCTTTACATTTTTCAATTTCCCTACATGTTCTCTAATTGTTAATAAATCTGCTAGTGTTTGTGTTGGATGCCACATGTCTGTTAATCCATTCCAAACTGGCACACCAGAATTTTGTGCTAAAGATTCTACAGTTTCATGATTAAATCCACGAAACTCAATTCCGTCAAACATACGCCCTAACACTTTTGCTGTATCCTCTACGGATTCTTTTTTCCCAAGCTGAATATCACCTTTCCCTAAATATTCGGGATTCGCTCCTAAATCTGTACATGCTACTGTAAATGCACAACGCGTACGAGTAGAGGTTTTTTCAAATAAGAGCGCTACATTCTTACCTTCTAAATAATGATGTGGAATACCATTTTTCTTTTTCTCTTTTAATTCTGCTGCCAAATCTAGAAAATATAACAATTCTTCTTGTGTAAAATCTTTTTCTGCTAGAAAACTTCTTCCTTTTAAATTTGGTCTAGTCATTAACATACTTCATCCCTACTTTCTCCGTTATTTATACTAAATATCTTTACGAACGATTGGCATACTCATGCAACGTGGACCCCCACGACCACGAGATAATTCCGAACTTAGCACCTCAATCACTTCTATACCGTGTTCCCGTAATAACGTATTGGATACATAGTTGCGATCATATGTAACAACTACACCTGGCGCGATTGCTAATGTGTTCGAGCCATCATTCCATTGTTCACGAGCAGAAGCAATTACATCTCCTCCTCCACATGGAATAAGAACTAATTCACTTAAACCTAATACCTCTTTTAATGCTTCCATTAAAGAAGTACGATGTGTAATTTTAAGAGTTTCCTCATCTGATCCTTTTTCTAAAATATAAATATTCATATTCCCTTTTGGCCCTTCAATGGCTGGATGAATTGTAAACTTGTCATAATCAACCATTGTAAATACTGTATCTAAATGCATAAATGCTCTGCATTTTGGAATTTCTATTGCTAACACTTTCTTAATTTTATTTTGTCGGCTGAAGAGATTTTTAGCTAAACGTTCAATTGCTTTAGCTGAAGTACGAGCAGATACTCCAATCGCAATTGTTTCTTCATTTAAAATTAGCTCGTCGCCACCTTCAATTGGAAATTTATAATCACGATCTAACCAGATTGGTACATTATGTTTTACAAATCTTGGATGATATTTAATGATGTACTCCATGAATAATGATTCACGTCTACGTGCTGGTTCTCTCATCTTATTTATCGTTAAGCCATCGCCCACGCTAGCTGCTGGATCACGAGTAAAATATAAATTAGGCATTGGATCTAAGTAAAACGGATAATGATCTTCCATTAATTCATATAAATGTGTCTTCTTACTTGTTTCAATTTCGTTTTTCCGTACACCGCCCATAATTTTTTGAATTAATTCTTCATTTGAAAAGGAAAGTAAATATTCTTTTAAAGTTTGATGTGCAACATTTACGTCGGCCTGTCCTTCTTTTAAAATACGATCAACAAATTCTTCTCGAAGTTTTTTATCTACTAACGCCTCAGCGGCTAGTTTTTCTAAATAAAGAACTTCAACACCCCGATTGCGTAACGTTTGTGCAAAATAATCATGCTCTTTTTGAATAATTGGTAAGTATGGAATATCGTCAAATAATAATTGCTGCAAATAATCTGGCGTCAAGTTTTCCACTTCTTTACCCGGTCGTTTTAATAAAACCGTTTGTAATTCCCCAATTTCTGAAGTAACATGTATCGGATGTTTCATTTGTTGTACCTCCTTTTAAATATGTTTGATGTCTTACAAGTACATAATAAATGCTCTGCACTTTCATCTTTGTGAAAGCATCCACATTATCATTGTGAAATATTAAACAAGTTATTTTTTTAAAATCATACGAATATGTATTTTTATACCAAACTATCTCGCTTTCTCAATAAAAAATACATATATTACGCATATATGTTGAATATTTAACTTCCGTATTTACACAAAAATCCTGTTTTTAATAAAAATTAAAAACAGGATTTTGCATCTAAATAATTAAATTTAACCTTTCTTCTAAAATCTCCCTATCTGATTTCGACTGAGAAATTATAAGGCATGTATCATTTCCACATATACATCCTATTTTTTCTTTCCAATCTAACTCATCAAATAAAACACCAATAACATGTGCATTTCCAGGTAATGTTTTAATAATCATTAATTGATCTACACAATCAATTTTCACAACAACCTCCCGTAATTTTTTCTTTAACTTTATATCAGTTTGTAAATGCTCTTCTGAGAAAATTTTATATATCATCAATCCTTCTTGAGAAGGTACCTTCGTTAAGTTTAACTCACGAATATCTCGAGAAACCGTAGCTTGTGTTACTAATACATCTTTTTTTGCTAACAATTCTACTAATCTTTCTTGCTTCTCTATTTCATACTCTTTTACAAATTGTTTAATTAATCGTTGTCTTTTTTCTTTTTTCATAAAAGACACCCCTTTTAATATTATAGCTCGCTATAATTTTCATCCGAAAGGGACAGAAAAGAATGTTGCGGAAACGTTCATAGTTTATATCTTTTAACTATAGATATTAAATCTAGCTAAAAAAGAGAAGAACAGCATTCTGTTCTTCTCTTTTACATTGAAAATCGTTCAATTGTTTGTTTCAAGTCTGTTGCTTGCTTCTCTAAATCCTTTAATAATTGATCGATCGCTATCATATTTTTAGATTGTTGCAACGTCACACGTGCTACTTCTTGTGAACCAGCTGACGTTTCTTCAGCAATTGCTGCTACAGCCTTCGTCTGTGCACCTGTTTGATGAATGTGACTCACTTGTTCATTCATATAGCTACTAATTTGCTTCGTTGCATCCGCTACTTCCATAACACTTGATGACATTTCTTTTAAAATTAATTCGGTAGCTTCCCCACGTTTCGCCTCTTCTTTAGCTATTTTCACTTGTTCTGTCATTTTCGTTGCAACTTGTTGCACTTCCTCTTGCATATTCCGTAATAACTGCGATATATTTCTTGCAGAATGGTCACTTTCATCTGCAAGTTTACGTACTTCTTCAGCTACAACGGCAAAGCCCCGTCCATGCTCTCCAGCACGAGCAGCCTCAATAGAAGCATTAAGTGCTAATAAATTCGTTTGGCTAGCAATCTCACTCACAACAGATACAATATGTTCTACTTGTTTCATTCTTTCCTCTAACTTCTGTACATTTTGCATTGAATCTTCATTTTCTTTCGCCAATGTTTGAATACCTTTAATTAAAGACGTAAAGACACGAGTACTATGCCCTAAAGCTTGAACCATTTCTGAAGACAACTCATCAGACTGTTTTGCTTTCTCTTCTACTTCACTTGCAATAGAAGTTGTTGTATCAACAGCGGAAACAATCGCTTGAATTGATGCCGCTGATTGCTCAGCGCCAGAAGAAATCTCTGCAAGAGTTTCAGAAACACCTTGTGCTTGTTTCGTTGCTTCGCCTGTTTGTTTTCTAATTTGCTGTACTTGATTGTTTGTATACGAAAATGTTGTATCAATATTTTTTACCATGCCCCTTAAGTTTCCAAGCATCATATTAAATGCAACACTTAAAGATTTAATTTCATCATCAGTCTTCGGTAACGGAACATCTTCACGAATGTCTCCTTCAGCCGCTTTTCTTGCCGCCTCCTCTAACTTTCGAAGCGATTTAATTAAAAACATGGCTGCTCCATATGCTAAAATCCCAGACCATACTACCCCTAATAGCATAACGATAATATTATATGCAGTTTGACTTACATAACTTTGAAAATAATCATATATCACATAAATAAAAAATATACTTGTTGAATATGTAATTAAAGCTAAAACTGTAGTGAATAACATAAGTTGTGTACGCAAGCCAAAGGAAAATGCCTTCCTTTCTTTTTCCATCTCTTCTTTCCCCCTTTTTATAAGTAATATAAGTACTACCTATATATTATTATCCATATTTTCGTTATAGAAAGATATAGGGATTTTAAAAATCATTATTCTCTTGAATATCAAATCACCCGAAAAAAATAAAGGATTCTGACAATTTGTGACTAATAACAGAAATAAGGGGCAACATTTGTAAAATATATTTTTGACTGGGGGTTTTGTATGATTCAGGTTCGAAATCTAGTAAAATCATTTGGCTCACTTGATGTTTTAAAAGGAATTGATTTAGAAGTAAAAGAAAAAGAAGTTGTTGTTTTAATTGGTGCCAGTGGTTCCGGTAAAAGTACATTACTTCGCTGTCTTAACTTTTTAGAAATGTACGATGAAGGTGAAATTCACTTACAAGGTGAAAGAATTGATCCAAAGCATTCAAATTTAAACAAAGTCCGCGAAAATGTCGGTATGGTTTTTCAGCACTTTAACCTCTTTCCCCATATGACCTCACTAGAAAACATCATAGAAGCACCTATTCATGTAAAAAAATTAGAAGCAGCAAATGCAAAGGAAATCGGAAAACAACTATTGCAAAAAGTCGGCCTACAAGATAAAGCAGATGTGACGCCCCACCTTCTGTCAGGTGGTCAAAAACAGCGTATTGCCATTGCACGAGCTCTTGCTATGAATCCTAAAATTATGCTATTTGATGAACCTACCTCAGCCTTAGACCCTGAACTTGTTGGAGAGGTATTGCAAGTTATGAAAGAACTTGCTGAAGAAGGAATGACCATGGTTATTGTTACTCATGAAATGAATTTCGCAAGAGATGTAGCTGATCGTGTCATTTTTATGGATGATGGAAAAATTGTAGAGGAAGCTCCGCCAGCGCAATTCTTTTCAGCTCCATCACATGAACGAGCAAAACAATTTTTACGCAACGTTTTGTAACTTCTGTTTCAAACGAAAAGAAATACATTCATACGGTGCACAACTAATTGTCCAAATAAAATATCTTAGTAACATACTTAAAACCATCCGTATGATCAATATATAGGAGGGGTTTTATGAAAAGAAAACTATTAACCATTGTTGCGAGTATTACATTATGTACATCCTTCATACTAGGAGCCTGTAGTAAGGAAAGTGCTACTACTTCTTCAAATGGTGAAAAAGAATTTCGTTATGCGATGAGTGGCTTATATAAACCTTTTAACTATAAAGAAAATGATGGAAAGCTTGCCGGTTTTGATGTGGAAATTGGTGAGGCACTTGCGAAAAAAATGAATATGAAACCCACTCCTATTACAAATCCGTGGGAAACGCTAATTCAAGGTCTACAATCAAAAAAATATGATGTGATATTAGGAAGTATGGCCATTACAGAGGAACGCCTAAAAGCTGTTAATTTCTCAAATCCTTATTATCGTTCTGGTGCCCAAATTTTTGTAGCTAAAAAGAATACATCTATCTCTTCTCCAGAAGATTTGAAAGGTAAGAAAATTGGTGTTGTAAAAGCTAGTACCTTTAAAAACCTTGTTGCAAAACATACAGATCAAATTACAGAATATGATAGTGATATTACTGCACTTATGGACTTAGAGCCTGGGCGTGTTGACGCAGTAATCACTGATCAAATGGTCGGTTTACGCATGATCAAAGAAGGTAAATCAAATATAAAAGAAGCTGGAAAACCACTAAACCTTGATGAAATGGGAATTGCTATTCGTAAAGATGATAAAGAAATGGTCGAGAAAGTAAATAAAGCTTTAGATGAAATTATTAAAGATGGTACGTATGAAAAGATCAGTAAAAAATGGTTTGGGCGTAATATTCTTGGTGAAGAGGAAAAAACGAAGTAATTTAGCCCTTCAAAGTTTCCCTAAATCATGCCCCACTTTATGTGGGGCATTTCATTCTCTACTAAAATCTATACAATATGAGGTGAAACGCATGTTTGAAATTTTTATGTCTACCTATCCCACACTCTTAAAAGCTACTATTGTCACATTACAATTAACACTAACATCCCTATTACTCGGTTCACTAATTGGATTACTATTCGCTTTCTTTCGAATCTCTAACAATAAAGTTTTAAATAGTATTGCTCACGTATACATCGCCATTATTCGTGGTACACCTTTAATTGTTCAAATCGCCATTCTCTATTTTGGGATTACATCCGTTGTTGTTTTCACTCCTTTTTGGGCAGGAGCCATTGCTTTAGCAATCCACAACGGTGCATATATTACTGAAATTTTCCGAGGCTCTATCCAATCTGTCGATCGTGGACAAATGGAAGCAGCTCGCTCTCTAGGTATGCCATATCCTTTAGCGATGCGCCGTATTGTATTACCGCAAGCATTTCGTCAATCTATTCCTCCTTTAGGAAATCAGTTTATTATTGGATTAAAGGACTCTTCCCTCGTTGCTTACGTAGGATTGTCCGAATTATGGGGATCAGGTTTATCGATTGCTGCAGGTAACTTCCAACAATTAGATACATACATAATTGTTGGTTTATATTATCTTGTTCTTGTTCTCCTATTCACGTACCTTGTTAACCTTTTAGAAAAACGACTACAACGAAAAGAAACTAACTCTGTCCAAGTCCATACAAAGAATAAAAAGGAAGTTTCTTTATAAGAAAAAGCAAGCCTGAGATGGCTTGCTTTTTCACTGTAACATATATCAATTTTTACTGATTTACTTTTTTAATACTCTCTTCTTCGTCTATATGTTCCTCACGATATGAAATATTATGAGGATCTAGCCCATTTCCTAAAGAACCATAGAAATGCTCTCTATGCGGATCCACTAATTCACTTCCTTGATAATACACACGTGGTGTATTCCATAGCGCTGCCAAAGCTTTTGTCATCGGCATCTCATGATAGCGTTCCGGCCACATTTCTTTAATTTTCTCTTTTACTAACGGGTAGTATTTAGAGCTCATAGCAGGGAACAAATGATGTTCTGTATGATATGAGAAATTGAAATGTAAAACGTCTACCCAACGCGGCACTGTTACTGATAAACAGTTTGCTAACGGATCATTTACTGGAACAATTGGATTTAAGCGGTGATTTGTTGCGATATATGCCATTACAATAAAGTTAGCAATTAACAATGGAATCACATATGCAAATAACCATTTTCCAGGTCCCATAATAAACAATAAACTAATCCAAACAGTCCAAGGCAAAAGAAGTTGAAGCCATACAGATTTTTGATTGGATGACTTAAACTCTTTTATAAAATGAAAGAACATTCGAGTCGAATGCAATGTAAATTGAATTGTTAGTGACAGAAAACTAAAGAATGAACGTACATGAAGAGGCATGCGATATACCCAGCTCAAAAACTTACTCTTTTTAAGCTTCTCAAGTGTAGGCCATGCATCTGGATCATTCTCTTCATGTTGTGTATGAACGTGATGCGTTGCATTATGCCACTTTCGCCAAAGTTTAGGACCTGTTGATAATGGCATAAATGCAATCGCTCCTAAGAAATCACGAAGCCATGCCTTTCTTACAACAGTTCCATGTAAAATTTCATGCCCTAAAAACCCAAGTGAAGCAAAACATAATCCAAGAACGATCGCAATTCCTAGATTAGCCCACACATTCAATTCAAATACACCAATCGATATTAACCCCGCCAATGCCACAAGTAAATAAGCCAGTCCACCAAATAAACGAGTAGGAACTGGTTTAAATGCTTTTTTCGGCAAATGTGGTGATACACGTGCTGCATACCACCCAAACGTATGAAGCTCCTTCATCCTTTTGCCCCTTTCTTATGCCGCGCCTTGCGCAACTTACATTTATCAATTCTTGCTTCCAGATTGATTTCACTAGGTGATTAAAAAGCATCTATTATAAGGAAAATATACTCACTCTATCGTCACTTATTTTTCGCTTTTATTATCAATGAAAAACATTTCTCTTTTTACTCTCTATCAACCTTTCCACATGATGAATCATATCAATAGAATTTCCACATTGTCAATAACTTTTATGACCTAGTAATAAAAGTTGATTATATTTTTATAATTATACTTTATTTCACTAAAGAAAAAACATAGATTTTATAAGGTTTCATTCATTATGCATATACGTATTTTGCCATGCTATAGACTCTATCTTATTCAAGAACTCTCTGTGTAAACAACAAATATACTCATCTAAATCTAGCTTTACACAACTCCTACCTCTTCATACCGACAACACTTAATAATTATATTAAGATAATTTTATCTTTCTTTTAAATAAAAATAGCCTCCCTCTAAAACAACACACATGAATTTCATATCATATGGAAATATTAAAAGGAAAATTGTTCTAAATCAGGAGGTTTCCTTAATGACAAGCGATACGTTTCCACAATTCCCATCATCTTATTGGATTGAATCTACCCAAATCCCAACTTTTCCCCCTTTATCTGAAAATATAAAGACAAAGGTTGCTGTTATCGGTGCTGGTATTACAGGTATTACTACTGCCTATTTACTTGCACAAGAAGGCATCGATGTTGTGTTAATTGATTCTGGGCTTATTTTAAACGGGACGACTGGGCATACAACAGCAAAGATAACAGCGCAACATGATCTTATTTATGATGAATTAATCAATCATTTCGGTATGGAAAAGGCCGGGCTTTACTATGAATCAAATAATCATGCTCTACAATTTATTAATGAAACTGTGCAAACATATAAAATCGACTGTAATTTCTCAAATGAAGATTCATATTTATATACAACTACCGATAAGGGATTAAGAAGTTTATCGAAAGAATATGAAGCCTATCAAAAATTAAATATACCTTGTGACTATGTTCAATCTCTATCGATTCCAATTCCAGTACAATCTGCACTTGTCATGAAAAATCAAGCCCAGTTTCATCCCCTTCTTTATTTAAAAACACTTTTAGAAAAGTTTGTGGAGATGGGCGGCAAAGTTTATGAACAAACGACTGCTATTGATGTAGAAAAAGGTGATTATCCACAAGTCATTACAAAGGGCGGACATCGCATCACTTGTGAATATGTTGTCTCTTGTTCACACTTTCCTTTTTATGATGCGAATAGCTTTTTCTTTACGCGAATGTACGCAGAACGCTCTTATGCTCTTGCTATTAAAGCAAAAACAGATTATCCAGGTGGCATGTATTTAAGTATTGATGACCCAAAACGCTCCTTACGCTACACAACAAGCAATGGTGAAAAATTAATTTTAATTGGCGGAGAAAGTCATAAAACAGGACAAGGAATAAACACGATACTTCATTACGAAGCACTTTATTCTTTTGCAGAAGCAACGTTTGGAATAGATGAAGTTCCTTATAGATGGTCAGCACAAGATTTAATCACGCTAGATAAACTCCCTTATATTGGACATATTAACGAAAGGAGTCCAAATATATTTGTTGCAACTGGATATCGTAAATGGGGAATGACAACTGGAACTGCTGCCGCTCATTTACTAAAGGATTCCATTCTAAAAGTAGACAGTCCATATAAAGAACTGTATGCACCTTCACGCTTCCATGCAAATCCAGATATAAAAACGTTCCTCTCCCAAAACATTGATGTTGCCAAACATTTAATTGAAGGAAAGATTGAAACCGCATTACGTAAGCCAGAAGATCTCGAAGTTGGCGAAGGATCTGTCGTACATGTTAACGGGAAACGGGCAGGTGCTTATAAAGACAAAGAAGGAAAATTACATATTGTCGATACAACTTGTACACATCTCGGCTGCGAAGTTGAATGGAATAATGGTGATTGTACTTGGGACTGTCCTTGCCACGGTTCACGCTTTTCAATTGAGGGAGATGTTATTGAAGGTCCGGCAGATCAACCGTTAAAACGAGTTGATAATGAGTAAACAAATAAAGAAGTTCAACAGAATGACTGTTGAGCTTCTTTATTTGTTATAAAACCTTTTCAGATAAAGTGAAACTTTAATCAGTGGGGGTTTTCTTCATCCCCCACTGATTATCAGCCCTCACCAATCGGGCTTTAATGGGCAGCCCGACCCCCACCTAACTTCTTTGCTTTCGCTGAATTTTGAGGTGGGGGTCTTACTGCCCATTAAAGCGGGATAAATTTCGACACAGGGAGGAAAATATTAACATAAAATAAAATAATATATTCATCTACAAATAAAAGAGGTGAATACTATGCAACCTTCAGCTCCACCTCATCTAGAATCTACAGAAACTATCTTTTCAAGCTCTATTACAAAACTTGTTGTTTTTATTTGCTGGTTAGCCATTCTAGCTGATGGATATGATTTAGGTATTTATGGTGCCGTTCTGCCAAAGCTCCTAGAAGATAAGAGCTGGGCACTTTCACCAGCACATGCTGGTACAATTGCCAGTTATGCTTTATTCGGGATGTTTATTGGCGCTATTCTAGTTGGAACCATTACAGATCTAATTGGACGGAAATGGACCCTTATATGCTGTTTAGCACTTTTTTCTATCACAATGGGCCTAGCCGCACTTGCTCCTTCTCCCGAATTATTTGGTTTATCTCGGTTTATCGGAGGAATCGGATTAGGTGGTGTTATTCCAACAGCTTCAGCACTTACTGTTGAATATTCACCAAAAAAGCGACAATCTTTTATTTATGCTCTTATGTTTACTGGCTATCCTTTAGGGATCATGTTAGGCGCTATTTTATCTATGTTTATGTTAGAAGGTTTCGGATGGAGAGCTATGTTTGGCATCGGAATGATTCCACTACTCCTTATTCCTTTCATTATTCGTTATTTACCTGAATCCATTCAATTTTTATTATCACGTAATCGCCAAAAAGAAGTTGACCAAATCCTTAATCGTTTTCAAATTGAATTCTATGTGAAAGATGAAACTCATCAACCCTCATCTAATATGCGAAAGAGAAATGGATTTCTTACTTTATTCTCAAAAGAATACAGAAAAGCAACACTGCTTTTTTGGATTACTTATATAATGGGTATGTTTTTAATATACGGTTTAAATACTTGGTTACCTCAGATGATGCGACAGGCAGGATACCCTCTTGGATCTAGTTTATCATTTCTACTTATGCTAAATATTACTGCCGCTATCGGTGCATTATTTGCTGGAGCAATCGCCGATCGTATAGGAGCTAAAATTGTTATTAGCATCTCCTATCTTATGGCAGCTATATGTATTGGACTATTAACAATTAAACCATCTGTTACAATCATCTATCTTTTAATTGGTCTTGCTGGAATTGGATCAGTTGGAATTACTCAAATATTAAATGCATATGTAACACAATACTTCCCATCACATATCCGAGCTACTTCCTTAGGCTGGGGACTTGGACTTGGCCGAGTTGGTGCAATTGCTGGTCCTATTCTTGTCGGTATTATTATGACAATGCAATATGACTTAGTATGGAATTTTTATTTATTCTCATTCGCAGCTCTTCTCGCGGCTATATCTGTTTTCTTTATTCCTACAAAATAAAAAGAGCACAAACTTAGTTGTGCTCTTTTTCGTAGACCGCAAACAACATATCTCGAAACAATGTATTTAAACTCTCAATATCGATCCCTGATCCCTTTTCAATTCCTTTTACGTATTGCTGATAGTAATGAATTTGTTCTTCTAAAAATTGATTCAACACCTCAATTTTCAATCCAACATCTAATTCAGTACCTGCCTTTTTCTTTATTAACAACTGTTCAATTTCATCTAATACGCTACGCTCTATTGATAATTCTGTAATTAATCGATCGAATTCTACAGGAGGCAAAGTTGTTTTCTCCTCTAGCCACTTACAAGCCAAAATAGGACGCAATACATAAAAGTACTTTTTCAATTTTACATTCTCACCTTGCAAAAATTCACGATAATTTTTTGAAGCCATATGTAAGTAATGGTATATCGTTGCTTTTGGATCAAAATTCTTTTCACTCATTTGCTGAAGCTGTTCTGGAAAATTAGAGTTTTTTGAATAAAAAATGGGTGATCGAATCCATTCGAGTAAAGCTGGGTTTGACCTTGCAAATAGTTGTAACGCTTTTTTAATATCCCATCCGCTTATATCTAAATCATCACTAATCGGATACTCAATTACATCTCGTTTATCATGAATTGATAAATACCATTCTACCGGGTGCATATAAACGAATCTAACATCATAATCACTATCTTTCGAAGGAAATCCCCATGCACGACTCCCTGACTCCACAGCGAATAAAATTTTCACATCATTTTCTTTCTCAATTCGTTCTAACTCCAACTTAATTTTCTCTCTCATTTCATACCCTCTCCATTTTTTGATTATTTCCTTGGAAATTCGACAAATATATTACTAAGTTTACTACATACTAAAATAGCTGTCAGAAAATTTCCGACAGCCTGTCAAAATTCGTTATTTTTTACTTGTTCTTTTCAGTTACACTAACCGCAATTCGTTCAAACTCTTTTTGAATCTCCTCTTTGTATGCATCTACTTTTGAAAAATCCATAGTAGCAATATAAATTCGTTCTAATTTATCACGAACTGATTTCGCTTTCGCTAAAAAAGACATCGCCTCATTCATTTTTGCTTTATATTGAATAGAGACGTCACGAATTTCCTCCGCATACATCTCATCCGTCCCTGGTGTTACAATAAGGGCATACATATCTATAATTTCATCACCTTCTCGGCTCGGAAAATATTCATGTGGTGCGGTGCTATCGAAAATCGCAAACCCTAATTCTCTTACGATAACCATATCAAGACTATTTGGATCAAATCCACAATGATATACTTCAACTTCAAACCCTTTTTCTTCTGCTTCCTTAGCTAATTTTTTGAGCATTGTTGATTTCCCAGAACCTGGGCGTCCTTTTATAAAATAACGATGTGGTAATCCTTCTGTTAAATTAGGAACAAAATCAACTGCTCCCTTCGGTGTAGCTGCTCCTAAAAAGCGATGTTTCACAAGCGATTGTTTCCCAACTTTATCTGTAAATAATTTCTGAATGAGCTGATCGGTTAGTTCATTCGCTTTATTAAAATCAATATTACTAATATATATTTTCTCCCACTCATCATGTATAACTAATGCCTCGTTAAAACGAGCGTAAGCAGCTTGAAAAGCTTTGCTTGCTTCTGAAACAAATCGTTCAATTTCCACTTTCTGCTTTCTTAATTTATCTGAATCCCAAGCAATTCCTAAATTAATATACTCCTCGACAACTCCTGGCATTTTTGGCTCAATAACATGCGGCGGTGTTCCATCAACAATTCCTACTTTTAACTTCGGGATGATGACACCATCAACCGATTTATTATCAGAAGAACAATGTAAAAATTCAATATCATATCCCTTTTCAGCCCATTCACGACCTATTGCCTTAATTAAAGAAGATTTTCCCGTTCCAGGTCCACCCTTTAAAATAAATAATCTGTTTAGTCCTTTTAAATTCTCTTCATATAAATTATGAAATCCTCTAGCTGTATTTCCACCAGCATAATAATTCAATACATTCCCTGTCACTGCACTCACTCCTTCGCAGCATTCTATTTACATAAGCTACAATATGCGAGCAACTTTATTTGGGTGAATACCTATTTTGTGTTGCACATAAAAAGGAAATGAATTACAATTTTATTATAGTGAAAATTCTGAACTTTAAATTGAATATACCTTTATCAAGAGAGGCAGAGGGACCGGCCCTTTGAAGCCCAGCAACCTCAGTTTATACAAACTGAATAGGTGCTAATTCCTGCAAAATGCATTGCATTTTGAAAGATAAAACGTAACTATTGTGTGCAAAACTCATCTTTCTTGATTATGAAAGGTGAGTTTTTTATATTTCAAAATATATACTTGGAGGTATTTAAAGTGAAAGTAATTGACCTATCCCAAACATTTGAAAACAATATGTCTCAATTTCCTGGAACACCAAAAATCAATTTAGAAGCCATTACAAGTGTTGAAGAGACAGGCTATCAAGTTACAGATTTTCATTCTGTCGTTCATGTTGGTACACATTGTGATGCTCCTGCTCATTTCATTTCAGGCGCAACGACTATTGATCAATTGCCCCTAGATCAATTTGTAGGTGAAGCTGTTCTTATCGACGTAACTCATGTACAAGAACGAAAACTACCTAAAGAAGTATTACACAATGCTGACATAAAAGAAGGTGATATTGTCATTTTCCATTCCAACCTATCTAATAAATGGAATACAGAAGCGTATGAACAAGAAGCCTTTTATCTTTCCGAAGAATTAGCTGAAGAATTAGTCCAATTAAAAGTAAAATCTGTCGGTTTAGATTTCATCTCTCCTGATGAGGTAACGACAGAAACATCACCAATTCATCACATACTACTTGGGAATAATATTTATTTAATCGAAAACTTAACAAACTTAGATGCCATTCACGCGAAACGTTTCTTTTTCTCAGCAGCACCTTTAAAAATTAAAAATAGCGATGGCGCTTTCGCAAGAGCATTCGCTGTAATTTTTTAAACAAACTATACAAAAAAAGCAAAGATCATCATTGACCTTTGCTTCTATTTTTTTTATTTAAACTAAGAAAGAATTGCTCAACACGAGGACGTAACCAAGCTAAATAATCTTTCTCTTTCTTCTTTGTACAAGCTATTTCTTCCCCATCGACCATTTCGACAAGCTCTAGCTCTAACAGTTGCCTCGTAAATGCTAACATATTTATTTCTTCAGCCGGATACTCTTCTTTTAATTTCTCCTCAATTTCCCCCAATAAAAAACCGTCACGCATCATTGCCAATGCATCAATCCAAAGTGGCGGCATTTCATATTTTTCTCCTGTAATTGTATCTTTTACAATATAATTCTTTTGCTCTTTTCGAAATTGAATTGTGTGTAAGCATACAGTCGAATTTAATGTTAATTCCATCATACCACCTCTTTCATAATATCTGCATAGAAAAAAGGATGCGCGTGCACCCCTTCTTTTTCTAACACTACCGAACCGTTACATGAATAACAAATCTCATGTCGATATTTTCCTCCATTATAAACGAAGTGTTTTATAAAAAAAACCCTTCTCGAAACATTTTATAAAATGTTTATATTTACGCAACAAGAACACTTTTCTGAAAAATATTTTCTTCTAGCACATTATGCTGTCGGTAAAGAAAATTCCATTTTCGTTCCTATTCCCACGCTACTTTGAATCGCAATACTTCCTTGATACTCCCCATGATCAATACAAAAACTCTACATATTATCTCATTAAATGATAAGGAAATTACTTTCAGGACAATATGTAACCTTATAACGCGAAAAGGAAGGAGATTTCCCTTCCTTTTCATCACAATTTATATCCACCTTACTCGATCATGCAACAATCCATCCGTAAAGTCATTTCCACCAACTACAAAATCCTTCATATATAAATTCAAATATTCTCCGTACTTACTTTCTGTATTTAATAATAATTCCTCTACATAATAGGCACCTTGTTTAAAGTTATCGAACAGTAAACTACACAAGCCAGCATAAATTCCACATCCTACTTGGAAATATGTCGCATTCGTTTTATATTTATGAAAAACTTGACTGCTATTCATCACGTTATACATATAGGTCTCGCTATTTTCATAAACGAGTAATACACCGACTAGATCCTCGCCCGCAATCTCTTCTTCGGCTGGATTAAATACTTTGCGATTCCAGTTCCATAGATCTTCTACCTTATCTAAATTCTGTCTAATTATATTTGTTGTATACTCGTTAATTCGGTAAAGAAACCCTACTTCCATGTTAAAGTTTTTCCCTAAAATTAAAACTTCCTCATGTGGCATTAAACAACCATAAAACTCTTTCTCTCCCAACTTTACTTTATACTCTGAAGCATATACATCTTCATAAAAGTAAAGAGGACGATGATGACTCATATACATCGGATAACTCCATATCGCTTCATCTAGAAATCGCTCTACTGCCCATGAAGCATACAGTGTATGAGGCTTTATAAGTGCTGTATCATGTAAAAATGACGTATCATGTTCTACTATATAGCATGCTCTTGGCTTTTCATTCGGGCGTTCCTTCATAAGTTCAACAGCCATCCATTGAACGACACCTGGATTCATACCTGATCCTATAATTGCTTTTGTATTTGTAAATTTCTCTTTTTCCTTCTCAAATTTCGTATATCTTTCCGTAAGCTGAAAGCCGATTAAACTATCGTCCTGATCTACTGCCTCATTTTCCAAAGCTGAATTAATATAACAAATTCCAAGTTCATTACAACAGCTTAATACTCTGATCGTATCTGCCCCTGAAACATCAATAACAATGCTCGTACTACTTTCTTTTAAATGCTTTTTAAATGTCACTACATCTTGGAGGTCTATTTCGGATAAAAACAATTGATCTTTCAAATTTGGAAACAACTCGTCATAATACGTCCTATCTTTTTGTTTTATATCAGCCAAATAAAATGTAACATTCTTTATGACTTCATAAATCGGGTCTTTTTCATTTACTATCGCTTGATTTAAAATCGCTAAAACTGCTTTTGCTGCTCCACCAGCACTACCAAGTAATGTAATCGATAACGAATTTGAAAACTGCTCCACCAACAAAACCCCTTTAATATATTAGTTAAGCAGTTCTCCCTCAAAAAAATAAATTGAATACACCAAAAGATAGCTCGTACATATTTTTTATAATTTAGCACAAGGTTTCCTTTTCAACGGTCATACAAACATATTTATATTCAATTCATTTTTTCCCTCATATTCAAATTGTACTAAACAAATAGGCTCGACCTTTTCTTCTGCATATAAAAGAAAAAGCCAGCCCTTTCAACTAGTCTACGGACAATGGACAGATTTTACATGTTGAATATTTACATACATTTTCGCATCACGCGCTTTTAATATTTCAATATGCCCTTCATCAATCTTCGCCATCTTTCCGATCTTATTAGATTCCTCGCCTAAATCGAACACCATGATTTTGCCAGACATTTTAATAAGTTGCTCTTCAAACGTTCGAGCTAACGTAATATTTAACGGATTCACAGGGAGTTCATTTTTATTGAGGGCATAAGGCACTTGATTTTCTTTATACGGAATTAACCATTTCAAATGCTTTAAAGATATATATACTGTTTTATAAACTGGACTATAAAAAACAATATAATCGTTCATTACACTTGTAACATATCCATGTATTGGAGCATTTCCAGCTACATAAATTTCTGTGAAAATCCCTTTAGAGGTACTTAATACTTTCCTCAAAGAAATAGAAGGAGATTCTCTCTTAATTACAGAATCTGCATCTGGTTTTGAGATTTCTTCATCATGTGGTCGTAAAAATTTATAATATTGTACATGGTATAAAGATATATATACGTAGTCTTGTCCATTGTAAAGAACAACGATATCATTTCCTACATCTATTAATACACCTTTAAATCTTTTTTCACCGATTAATTTAACATATATATTTTCCCCAATCCTTTTGTTTAACTCATTCATCTATATCCTCCTTCCTATGAATTTCCTCTTTCCTGTCTTTCATTTCTAAAAAAATAATCAGGGCAAAGTTCTGTTTTAATAGTAAGTAATTCCTTTTCATACTATCGAAATAAGAAATTGTTCTTCTCTTTCCCTCATAATGCCCCTCTTATTTATTAAACATTATTCATCTTCATTCTTTTTACATTTAACTACTTGACTCACACTCTTAATATGATAATTAATGATATAAATAACTTCATCACAGTTTACTAGTGTAATATATTCTTCATGAACTTCACTTAATAAACCTTCCACACACTCTGGACCACCACGATTAATCTTTACCCACTTATACGTCAAGTCACATAATACATCAACAAAAGTATCATCATCAGAGTAGGAACATGAAACATAGCCATCGTCACATTTACTTTCTTTCACTTTCTTAACTAGACTCTTCACATGTTTCAATTGATAATATACTAATTCACCAAGAGGAAGTTGTAATGTAAGGTAATCTCTCCCTAACGATACAAGTACCCCTACTCGACTCTCTGGTCCACGAAGATTTACTTTTACAGTCTCGCCGACCAAGCATTTAATTTGCTCACAGCATAATACATTCTCCAATTTTGTATCCCCCTTTCTTATTATCTCCCTCTACTTGATTGTCTTTGTGCACGAGCTCGGCCTGAATTATTGCTTTCACTATTACTTTCTTCGTCCTCTCCGCACTCTACTGTGACACTCTTAATATGGGATATTGCAACTAATATAACTTCTTCTTTTACAATTAATGTCACAAATTCACAAGAAACATCTTGTAAAATACCTTCAACTTTCTCTGGGCCACCACGATTAATTTTCACCCAGCGATATTTGAAGCTTTGAAGCAGCTTTTCAAAGTCATCTTCACACTCACATTCCAACCATTCACAATCATCTGCTTTACAATCTTTCACATTTTTTGTAACACTTTTCAGATGACGAATCTGATAGTAATAGAGCTCTCCTTTTTCATTCCTTAATACAAAGTAATCCGAGCATACTGCGACTATTGTCCCTTTTTGGGCCTCTGGACCACCTCTGTTTACTCTCACAAAAGATCCAATTAAGTCTTTCAGAAAATTACAATGAAATAAACTCACGAGAAAACCCCTTCCATTAATTTATAAGCTTTTGCACTGATAGTATATGTATCTGTACAGGTTACGTTCTCTATGTTTGTCCTAGCTAGAAAAAAATATGCTTTTAACATGGTAGACTACTACCTATCAAACTTCGAAGAAACACTAAGCGCTCCTTAGGCTTTTGATATCTTTAAACAAAAAAATCCCGTATGAAGATACATTTCTGCCTATCTTCATACGGGATTTCCCATCGTTTAATCTTCGTCTTTAACATCCATATCTTCTGGAATTGGTTCGTTCAATATTTCTTCCACTAATTGCTTATATTTCTCCATTTGTTCTAAATGTGTATTGAATTGTTCTTTATTTAATAAATATTGCTCTCCATCAAATAGTGCACGAATTTTCTTTTGCTGAATTAACTCTTCAATATACGACTTTGGTAAATTCAAATACTCCGCAGCTTCTTCTACTGTTATATACAACTCGTTCATTCCTTTATTATTTTTTCCTATATACTGTATCTTACTTTATTTTTGTAAACAAATAAAAAAGATTTTGTAAATGCAACCTAAAAAGCAGGTAGATGCATTCCATATATTGTATAATAGTATATAGTAAGAATTTTTTAAATATAGAATGGTATTACCCATTTACACAAAGGAGAGTTAACATATGGCTACTCGTCACATCATTACAATGTTAGAAAAAACATTACAAATTGAAACAGAAAACACAATTTCTCATTTAACTGCATCTTTATCTGATCGTATTCTTTCTCAAAGCGCAGCAATACAGGAAAACAATTGTTACCATACAATTGGAGAATGGTACAAAAATCATTTCTTATTCCAACAAGAGGATTTCCTTTGGGCTAAATACGTTTTCTATGACGCATATTGTGAGGA
Source organism: Bacillus sp. BD59S (assembly GCF_007363175.1). Lineage (NCBI taxonomy): Bacteria > Bacillati > Bacillota > Bacilli > Caryophanales > Bacillaceae > Bacillus > Bacillus sp. BD59S. Next base: position 327,213 of record NZ_CP034686.1, on the reverse strand, counting down.
AATAAAAAAACAAGGTCATCTTACAAAACGTGTTCGCCAAATATTAGAATCATTAGCTCGAATGCATGGAAAACAGTACATTGCTTCTATATTAAATATGCCATTTCCTAACGAACGAGCTAAAGGAACAGCATAATGTAATATTGTTCTGCGTCAACAAAGCATAGATTCATTATTTTCTAGGAAGATTTACAAATAAAACGTTCATGTCACATGAACTGATGAAACCGGTGTCATTATAATGATTGAAAATATAGTAAACAGGAAAACCCCCATTTATCTCTCTCGTCATTTGAATAGAGAAGTAAATGGGGGTATACTTGTTCCTTTACTATTTCATCATCTGCTTAATCAATTCACGATTTCTCTTCTTAAATACTTCATTATGCGAAGAAACCATTCCATACTCACTTGCATCTGGCTGAATAAATTGTTTCGCTTTATTTACAGCATTTCCAGCATCTTGGAATGCTCCCGCAATTAAGTGTAATTTTCCTTCATGCTTTAAAATATCCCCAGCGGCATATAATCCGTCTACTGAAGACTCACTATTTGCATTCCCTGCAATATAAAAATTATCTATAATCGCAACATCTAACTCACTATTTTCTAATAATGTAATGTCACGTTCATATCCATGATTAATAATAACTTCATCAATAAGTAAATGAGAAACTTCACCTGTCTCATGATTCGTTAATTCTACATATTCAATCGCTTCATGACTATCACCAGCAATTAATTTTGTAATCGATGTATGAAAGAAACACTCAGCTGAGCTGTTCAGCAGTTGCTTCACTTGTGCTTCATGACCAGATAATTCTTCTTTTCTATATGTTACATATACTTTTTTCGCGATTGGTTCTAATTCATTTGCCCAATCAACGGCAGAATTTCCTCCGCCGGAAATAATGATCGTTTTATCTTTGAAACGCTTTAAAGATTTCACTGTATAATTTAAATTCGATACTTCAAATCGCTCAGCACCTTCAATTGATAACTTTTGTGGTTTCAATATACCACTTCCAGTTGCCACAATAACTGTTTTTGAAAAGTGTTCTTTTCCATCGTTTGCTTTTAACGTAAAAGTGCCATCTTTATTACGAATAATCGATTCTACTTTTGTATTTAATACAACTTCCGGCTTAAATGTTAGCCCTTGTTGTACAAGTTGTTCAATTAATTTCTCACCTGTAACTGGTAATAGTCCACCTACATCCCAAATCATCTTCTCTGGATAAACATGTATTTTTCCACCTAGCTGCGGTTGAAATTCTATTATTTTCGTTTTCATTTCTCTGAGTCCACTATAAAAAGCTGAATAAAGCCCTGCAGGCCCTCCGCCTATCACAGTTACATCAAACAATTCTTCTCGATTCATTCGTGCTCACTCCTCAGCTACTAATCATTGATTATCATTCTCAATAAAATATAACCTGTTTCTGCAAAATTTACAATTAAAATTACTATTGACAATACAACTAGATAAAATTATATTATTTAATGAATCAATAGTGATAATCATTATCAATTTGTTAATAATTAGAAAATTTGAGATTACATCTTCTTTTATTAGTATGGTCAATACTATATTGTGACATCTCACATTCAAGATTTTTAATAAATATTTTGTATTACCACTACTCTTTCAAAAAGATTGCAGTTAAACAAATTATTGTATACACATATCATCTATTTAAAGGAGACAGACGATGAAAAAGTTATTTATTTCACTAACAGTTCTTTTCGTCCTTGTTATGAGTGCTTGTAGCAATGGCTCTACAGACAAAAAGAATGATGCAAAAGGTAGTAAATCAGAAACAATTACATACCAATCTGAAAATGGTAAAGTAGAAGTTCCTGCAAATCCAAAACGCGTTGTTGTTTTATCATCATTCGCTGGTAACGTAATGTCATTAGGTGTAAATCTTGTTGGGGTAGATTCATGGTCTAAACAAAACCCTCGTTTTGATAGCAAACTTAAAGATGTTGCTGAAGTATCAGATGAAAATGTTGAAAAAATCGCTGAACTAAATCCAGATTTAATCATCGGTTTATCAAATATTAAAAATGTTGATAAGTTAAAGAAAATCGCTCCTACTGTAACATACACTTACGGAAAAGTTGATTACTTAACACAGCATTTAGAAATTGGTAAGTTATTAAACAAAGAAAAAGAAGCAAAAACTTGGGTTGATGACTTCAAGAAACGTGCACAAGAAGCTGGTAAAGAAATTAAAGCAAAAATCGGTGAAGATGCTACAGTTTCTGTTGTAGAAAACTTCAACAAACAGCTTTATGTATACGGCGAGAACTGGGGCCGCGGAACAGAAATTCTGTACCAAGAAATGAAATTAAAAATGCCTGAAAAGGTAAAAGAAAAAGCATTAAAAGAAGGTTACTACGCATTATCTACTGAGGTATTACCTGAGTTTGCTGGTGATTACTTAATCGTAAGTAAAAACAAAGATACTGATAACTCATTCCAAGAGACAGAATCATATAAAAACATCCCAGCAGTAAAAAATAATCGCGTATACGAAGCAAACATGATGGAATTCTATTTCAATGATCCACTTACATTAGATTTCCAACTGGACTTCTTCAAGAAGAGCTTTCTTGGTAAATAATACAAACATGAGGAATTCTTAATTTAAGAATTCCTCTTCCTTTATTCTATGAAAAGAAAAGATGTGAAACGAATGACAAAAGAACATGACAATACACGTTCTATAGCTTTTACATACAAATTAATTTTAAGCACAATTGCATTCTTTCTTATTTTTATGGTGGCAATGGTATTAGGTGCTGCAGATACTTCAATAAAAGACGTATGGTTAGCACTCACTTCCTCCGCTAAAGGGGATAAAATATCTATTATTCGCGAAATACGTTTGCCCCGTGAAGTTGCTGCTATTTTTGTAGGAGCTGGACTTGCTGTTTCTGGAGCAATTATGCAAGGATTAACAAGAAATCCACTTGCCGATCCTGGATTATTAGGGCTATCTGGTGGAGCAAATGCTGCACTTGCACTAACACTTGCTTTCAACCCTTCCATCAGCTATCTTTACTTAACATTAGCTTGCTTTATCGGTGCTGCCGTTGGCGCAATTATGGTATTTGGAATTGGTATGGCGAAAAAAGGTGGGCTCTCTCCTCTTCGAATTGTATTAGCTGGTGCTGCCGTTTCAGCATTTCTACTCGCAATTTCAGAAGGGGTCGGCATTTACTTCAAAATTTCACAAGATGTATCACTGTGGACTGCTGGAGGCGTAATCGGAACTACTTGGAGCCAATTGAAAGTTATTATTCCAGTCATTTCAATTAGTATCTTTATCGCTATCTTACTAGCCAAAAAATTGACAGTTCTTAGTTTCAGTGAAGAAGTGGCTATTGGACTAGGTCAAAAAATTATTGTTATTAAAACCATTCTATTTATCATTATTATCTTACTTGCAGGTGCATCTGTAGCACTTGTCGGAAATATGGCATTTATCGGTTTAATGGTACCTCACATGGTACGCCCAATTGTCGGTCCAGATTACCGATTTGTTATACCAATGTCAGCAATTGCTGGGGCTTCCTTTATGCTACTTGCAGATACAATCGGACGTACCATTAACGCTCCGTACGAAACACCAGTTGCTGCTATTGTCGCAATTGTAGGATTACCATTCTTCCTATTCATTGTACGTAAAGGAGGAAAAATGTTCTCATGATCCCATCTATTCTAAGAAAACAACGTCTTATTATACTCGCTTTACTTATCCTAACCATTACAACTATTGTAATTGGAATGGGGCTCGGTTCAGCATCTTTATCTTATGATCGACTACTCCCAACATTAATGGGACAAGGAACTTTTAAAGAGGAGTTCGTTTTATACTCATTAAGACTCCCTAGAATTGTCATTACATTATTAGCTGGTATGGCTCTCGCTTTATCAGGAGCTATTCTGCAAGGACTTACCCGAAATGATTTAGCTGAACCTGGTATTCTTGGAATCAACTCTGGGGCCGGTGTTGCTGTTGCTATTTTCTTCTTATACTTTCCAATAGATGTAGGTTCATTTCTTTACTTACTACCTGTCGTTGGATTTATCGGAGCATTTCTAACAGCTGTTCTAATCTACGTATTTTCATATAGTAAATCAACTGGACTTCAGCCGGTGCGATTAACATTAACCGGTATCGGTTTTGCATTTGCACTATCTGGAATGATGATTGTCCTTATTTCATCCGCAGATCGTATGAAAGTGGACTTTATCGCCAAATGGATTGCCGGTAACATTTGGGGAGATGACTGGATCTTTGTTTTAGCAATGCTCCCATGGTTAATCGTATTCATTCCGTTCGTTTTCTATAAGGCAAATCGATTAAACATTCTAGCATTAAACGAGCCAGTCGCAATCGGCGTTGGAATTGAAATTGAAAAAGAACGCAGATACTTATTAGTTGCAGCCGTTGCGCTTGCAGCTGCAGCTGTTTCCGTAACAGGAGGAATTAGCTTTATTGGACTAATGGCTCCTCACATCGCAAAATCTTTAGTAGGTCCAAGACATCAAATCTTCATGCCTATCGCCCTTTTAATCGGTGGATGGCTATTACTATTAGCAGATACAATCGGAAGAAACATCGTTGAGCCTAACGGTATCCCAGCAGGTATTGTTGTCGCTTTAATTGGTGCTCCTTACTTTATGTATTTGTTGCTTAAGAAGGCATAGAAAGACCCTCAAGAGTCAAATCTTGAGGGTCTTTCTTGTTTCATTCTATTGCTGCCCATACCCTTCAAACTTCTTCGCCAAATTCTCCATCTCATCTTCTGGCAATAACTTAGGCTCTCCGACGCTTTTCGTTTGATAATAAATTTGCGCACAAAACTCAATTTCTTCCGCAACAGTAAATGCCATTTTTATGTTATTTGCACCTGCAATTAAACCGTGATTCGCAAGTAAAACAGCACGACGATCAATCATCCCTTCGAAAGCTGCCTCTGCTAATTGCTTCGTACCAAATGTTTCATAAGGTGCACAGCGAACATTAGGGCCTGCGAAAGCAATTAAATACGATACTGCGGGCAATTCCCATCCTAATGATGCAATTGTCTTCGCATAAGGAGAATGTGTATGCACAAGCGCATTTATATCTTCACGCTTTCTATAATAAATAAGATGCATATCGAGTTCGCTTGATGGTTTTCTCTCTCCCTCTACTACATCACCATCTAAGTTTAATATAACTACATCTTCAGGCTTCGTTTCATAATAATCTAAACCACTTGGGCTAATGGCAACAAGACCTTGCTCGCGATTGAAAATACTAATATTACCGCCTGTCCCCTTTGTTAAACCGCTAGAAATCATTTTCTTTCCATACGCTACAATTTCTTCTCTCTCTTTTTGTAATAACATATACATCCCCCTAAGTATGAAGCTTATGATAACTGAATTTTTAACTCTATCTACTTATTGAAATAGCCTTTTTAAGTTCTCCGTAAACGGTGGTTTTACAATCCCTTTTTCCGTAATAATCGCTGTTACATTTTCATGTGGCGTGACATCAAATGCTGGATTATATACTTTACTTTCTTTCGGAGCAGAATATTGTCCAAAGCGATTGATTACTTCAGAAGCATCTCTTTCCTCAATCGGAATTTCTTTTCCTGTCGGTGTTTTCAAATCAATTGTCGGTGTTGGTGCCGCTACATAAAACGGAATGTTGTAGTATTTCGCTAAAATAGATACACCCAATGTCCCAATTTTATTTGCTACATCACCGTTTGCTGCCACACGATCGCATCCAACGATTACCGCATCAATCTTCCCTTGTGACATGACCATAGCTGCCATATTATCCGTAATAACAGTGACGTCAATTCCCGCTCGCTGCAATTCTAATGCTGTTAACGTTGAACCTTGTAATCTAGGACGCGTTTCATCTGAATAGATTTTTAAGTCCCACCCTTTTTCTTTCGCTAAGTACATTGGAGCTGTTGCAGTACCATACTTAGTCGTCGCTAACGCACCAGCATTACAATGTGTTAACACTCCCATTCCATCATGGAATAACGTTAATGCATGTTCTCCAATTTGACGGTTAATTTCTTCATCTTCTCTATGAATCTCTTTTGCCTCTTCTAGTAATCTATCTTTCAACTGTGCGATTGATAAGTGAGCGTTTTCTAGCGCTATTACCTCCATTCTTTCAAGTGCCCAAAATAAGTTTACTGCTGTCGGTCTTGATGTTGCTAAGTATGCACATACCTTTTTTACTTCCTCTATCAATTCTTCTACCGTATTTTGAGTAAATTCCTTGGCTCCTAAATACACACCATAAGCTGCTGAAACACCAATCGCTGGCGCTCCTCTTACTTTCATTACTTGAATGGCATCCCACACACTTTCAGCTGTTTTAAAAGATTCATAGACAACTTCATTCGGTAATAATGTTTGATCTAATAAAACTAAAGCATCCTCTTTCCACTGGATTGGTATTAATTGCTCTTCCATCATCTTCTCCCCTTACTTCGCGTAGTGCATCGACTGTTCTTTTAACGTTCCTACAAAGCTTGTACCTGTTTTATATTGATTCGCTCGTAAAATAAATTTCTTTGCAACTTGAAGACAAATACGTTCCGCTCTAGCACGTGCTTCCTCATTCTCAATACAAGTAATGTCTTGTACTTTCGCTAGCCCAACAATACGACGAATTAACTCGAGACCCGTCACCGCAGCTGTATCCTCTAATACAGATTGTAAATAGATTTCGTTAAAGCCTTCTTCCTTCGCCATAATCTCTGTCACATGAATATCCCAAGCGTCTAAAAACTTCTTCTTAAATAAATCAATTACCTCTACCATTGTCGATTGTAACCAATCCATATACGTATCTTTCTCAGCTCCAGCTGACATCGTTGCATCTGCATTTACCCAAGCAAACATTAAATTCGCCATTACATTCCCGATGTCATATCCCATCGGCCCATAAAAGGCAAACTCAGGATCAATAACCTTTGTAGAATCATCTCTTACAAAAACAGAACCAGTATGCAAATCACCGTGAAGAAGCGCCTGTGCATTCGTCATAAAAGAAAATTTCAGCTTTGCTACTTCCATACGAAGCTCTTTATCACTATAAATACGCTCTCTAATCCATCCTTCATTTAACGGAAACAGCTCATTACGCTTATTATGATTTGTAAATGGCTCGGCGTATACGAGGTCTTCTGTAATCTCACATAATTCAGGATTTATATAATTCTTCACCAGTTCCTTCTTCTCTTTATGATTCATTACAACATCCGATGTTAATAAGAGTGTATTTACCAAAAAGGTCGTTAAATCATCTGCAAGCTTTGGAAACATTTGATGATTTATAAGTGCTGTACGTAATATTGTATGGTCCGATAAATCTTCCATTACACAACAATTCATCACACTATCAAAAAAATACACCTTTGGAACAAGCCCAGGTGCTAACTCTTCCTCTAACTGCAAAACATCTGATTCTATACGGATACGATTCGTCGACAACTTAAACTCATCTGAAATACGTGCTGTATCCCCAGCTTGCTTTACAATGACAGAAATGTTCTCCTTTTCATCCCAAACGCGAAATACATAATTTAAATTACCATCACCTATTTCTTTACACTTTAGCCCCTTTACATGTTCAAACTTAGATAATTTCTCTTTCACATATACAATCACATCGTTAGCTTCCATTAAAAAATACTTCGTGAACTTAGACATGGTTTCCCCTCCACACTAATTGTAAGCGTTTTCTAAAAGCTATAAAAAATAATAGGATTAAATCTTTCATCCTATAATATATGTTCTTCTTTTTGAAATGTATATCTAGGTTTTATTATATCTTGTTAGCACTTTGAGTCAATGTTTCTAATTATCATTACAATATACTTCTTAATTATATATTTGAGAGGACAAAAATTGTTCAAAAAGATTCTAATTCATTTTATTTTATTTATGACACAATTCTTTGTAAAATAGAAATAAGCAGTTCCTTTTCAAAAAGACAACTTCTAAGAAATATTTCCTTCCTATGATTTATACTTACAACATATCTCTAACATACACACTACACTTTCAAACACTCATTGAAAATTTATGACATAAAAATTACCTTTTAATTCTCTAACAATCTTAATTGAGAATTAATATTAATTAAATTGATATAAAGTTCGTTTATTCTCTTGACAAAATAACCACTTCTATATGATAATTAATATCGAATTAGAATTATTATAGTTAATTAAAAAATATATTTTATGAGCACACTATTTTTTGATGCTCAAAACCAACATTTAGGAGGAATTTTAATATGTTATTAATCGGCACAGAAGTAAAACCGTTTAAAGCTAATGCTTACCATAATGGAGAATTTATCCAAGTTACTGACGAAAGTTTAAAAGGAAAATGGAGTGTAGTTTGTTTCTACCCAGCTGATTTCACATTCGTTTGCCCAACTGAACTTGAAGACTTACAAAACCAATATGCAACTCTTAAAGAGTTAGGCGTTGAAGTATACTCTGTATCTACAGACACTCACTTCACTCACAAAGCATGGCATGATAGCTCAGAAACTATCGGTAAAATCGAGTACATCATGATTGGTGACCCAACTCGCACAATTACTACAAACTTCAACGTTTTAATGGAAGAAGAAGGTCTTGCTGCTCGTGGTACATTCATCATCGATCCAGACGGCGTTATCCAATCTATGGAAATCAATGCTGACGGTATCGGCCGTGACGCAAGCATTCTTGTTAACAAAATTAAAGCAGCTCAATACGTACGTAACAACCCAGGTGAAGTTTGCCCAGCTAAATGGCAAGAGGGTTCTGCAACACTTAAACCAAGCCTTGACCTTGTAGGCAAAATCTAAGGAGTTCGATCAAAATGATACTAGATGCAGATATAAAAACACAACTATCCCAATATCTTCAATTAATGGAGAACGATATTTTACTTAAAGTAAGCGCAGGAGACGATGACGTATCTAAAGATATGTTAGCTCTAGTAGACGAATTAGCTACTATGTCATCTAAGATTACAGTAGAAAAAGTTGAATTAGAGAGAACACCAAGCTTTAGCGTAAACCGCCCTGATGAAGACACTGGTGTCGTATTCGCTGGTATTCCATTAGGACACGAATTTACTTCATTAGTGTTAGCTTTACTACAAGTAAGTGGACGCGCTCCAAAAGTTGAACAAAAATTAATCGATCAAATTAAAAACATTCAAGGCGAATATCATTTTGAATCTTATATCAGCCTAAGTTGTCATAACTGTCCTGATGTTGTACAAGCTCTTAACGTAATGAGCGTTCTTAACTCTGGTATTACACATACTATGATTGATGGCGCTGCATTCAAAGAGGAAGTAGAAAGCAAAGACATCATGGCAGTACCAACAGTTTTCCTAAACGGCGAATCTTTCGGAAGCGGTCGTATGACACTTGAAGAAATTTTAGCTAAAATGGGTAACGGTCCAGATGCATCAGAGCTTTCTGATAAAGATCCATACGATGTTCTTGTTGTTGGTGGCGGCCCTGCTGGTGCAAGTGCAGCAATTTATGCAGCACGTAAAGGTATCCGCACTGGTATCGTTGCTGAACGCTTCGGTGGTCAAGTAATGGATACTATGGGTATTGAGAACTTCATCAGCGTAAAACGCACTGAAGGTCCTAAGCTAGTAGCAAGTCTTGAAGAGCACGTAAAAGAATACGACATCGATGTAATGAATCTACAACGTGCGAAACGTTTAGAGAAAAAAGAACTTATTGAAGTGGAACTTGAAAACGGCGCTATTCTGAAAAGTAAGAGCGTAATCGTTTCAACAGGTGCTCGCTGGCGTAATGTTGGCGTACCAGGTGAAGCTGAGTTCAAAAATAAAGGTGTAGCATACTGCCCACACTGTGACGGTCCATTATTCACTGGAAAAGACGTAGCAGTTATCGGCGGTGGTAACTCTGGTATTGAAGCAGCTATCGACTTAGCAGGTATTGTTAATCACGTAACTGTTCTTGAATTCATGCCAGAATTAAAAGCTGATGCTGTATTACAAGAGCGTCTTAACAGCTTACCAAACGTAACTGTTCTGAAAAACGTTCAAACGAAAGAAATTACTGGTACTGATAAAGTAAACGGTATTTCTTACATCGATCGTGAAACTGAAGAAGTTCATCACGTTGAATTACAAGGTGTATTCGTACAAATCGGTCTTGTTCCAAACACAGACTGGTTAGGCGAAACAGTTGAACGCGTTCGCGGTGAAATCGTAACAGACAAGCACGGCGCTACAAACGTACCAGGGGTGTTTGCTGCAGGTGACTGTACAAATAATCCGTACAAACAAATCATCATCTCTATGGGTTCAGGTGCAAACGCAGCTTTAGGTGCATTTGATTACTTAATCCGTAACTAATATAGACGTGAGTAAAAGACGCATTACCAATTAGGTAATGCGTCTTTTTTTATTACAATGTATTTACATAGTCGTCAAAATCCTTCCAACATAGTATTGTATACGGCGACCCTATATCCAATACTACTTTTACATCCTCTGCCACTACTTTGATTCTTTTTAATGTGCTGTCTCTTTTTCCGGCCGGATAAATAGCAATTTTTACAACTTCCTGTTTTCCACCCTCATAAATCTTTATTTTCAATTCTAATTGGTCTATTTCTTCTTTTGAAGGAATCTCTTTTCCTTCCCAATCACACATTTCGAACAGAGGATATCGATCTCCATGCCATTCCTCAACAATCTCAATGACTTTAAGGATAATATAATTCCCCGATACTAATTCATAACTAACAGCATCACCTGCTTTTAAAGAAGTATTAGCTATAAATCTCTTCGGTACTTTTTTCGCTTCTGGCTGCGGAGAATTTAACTGCTCTCTTAATTTATTTAAAACTACTTCACGTTTCTTCTGTAATTTAGGTTCTTCTTCCCAACGAGCTAAATCTGCACCACTCTCTATTATTTGCAATGCCTCCTGCTTAACATTCTCTTGAAGTCTCCCTAACCTCCATTGTATGGAAGCAAATATTAACCAAAAAACAATAGTTTCTTCATCATCTAATTCATTCTTGTATTCCTCAATTACAATCCGACTTGCTTCCTCATTTGAGTATTCATTTGCTAACAAATCCTTATACAGTAACTTAATATCCTCAGCAATATCGTCTGATAATATTGCTACTCCCCAAGCACCCATACATTAACGCTCCAATCTATACACTAAAAACCTCTCATTTCCATTCTTCTCATAAGCCCCTGGCAATCTAACTTCCCTCTTCAGCTCAAACGCAGTCTGATTTTCTAAGAAGAAAATATAGTCCTCAGAAGGATAAAATAAAATAATATCCACTTCTCTCCCCTTTTCTTCTACCGAAAGTAAAATGTTATTTACTACGTTCATAAATACTTGTACAGAAAATGGGTTGAAGAAATAAAATCGGTTATCACGTGGATCAATCTCATATTCCTGCGCTAAACAGCATTCAAACCCAATTTTACCTTTACTGTTTCTTACCTTGCGTGCATAACGATCAAGATTATCCAACGCTTCTTTATAAAACTCTTCATTCATTTCAATTCCAATCGCTGAAGCACCACACTTATGGTGCATATAAAAGTTCAATCGTCCTTTTCCACATCCAAAGTCTACAATCTGGTCGCTACTTCTTATTTCATATTGATTCAATAACTCATCTAATCCGTTATACGGCGTCGGTTCATAACGATGATAATGCATAGACTTGTTAAATCCTTTTTGCTCACCGACTGTTTTTATATTTAAAACTGCATCATAATATTGTTCGTTCATTCGACTTCTCCTATTAAGAAATGGTACTTATTATTATACACCATGTACTGGAGACTCATTTTTCATCAAGTCAATAGGTACGTGAAATTATATGAACGATTTTATCAATATATCGACGTTTCGACAAAGGATATCGACCTAACGACAAATTTCTACAAAAAAACAGGAGCTCCCTAGCCCCTGTCTTCTAACACTTTCAATACAGTTTGTTTTAATATTTCTACCCCATCCATAATACAACTATGATCGAACTTCATATACGGATGGTGTAATCCAGGTTGTAGGTCTGCTCCTAATCCAAGCATGACAGCTTTTAAATGTGGTCTCTTCACTGTGTAGTAATGGAAATCATCGCTTCCTGTCGTATAAAGTGGCCCCGTACATTTATCTTCCCCATACACTTCAAGAATACCTTTACGCATAAATCGCTCAGCTTCTTCTGAAACTTCAGCTCCTGGCGCGAGATCAATCCACTCATATGAAGTTTTCGATCCCATCGATGCAGCTGATTCTATGACATGCTCTATTTTTTTCTTCAATTCTTCTAATAATGTATTACTCTCCGCTCTGACATCTAAGCTAAAATGCCCGTTACCCGGAATAATATTTAAATTATCACCACCAGCTTGGCACCTCGTCATCTTTACTGAATAGGAACTTTGCGGTGGTAGCCATATGTTTTTCAAACCGATATTAATCATGGAAATAACATCAATTGCATTTATCCCTTGATGTGGGCGTGCTCCATGTGCATCTTCTCCGTGAATCGTACCTTCTAAAAAACCTGCTGCTCCGTGACGAATTGATGGGGCAGCCTGTTTCAAAGATAGTTCTTCAATCGGGCGTAAATGAACACCGAATAGGAAATCCGCATCATCCACAGCACCTTTCTCTACCATTTTTAAAGCACCATTCCCTTTCTCTTCTGCTGGCTGAAAAATAAATCTAACTGTACCACTTTTCCATCTCATATTCTTTAATTGTAAAATAAGTCCCATTACAATCGTCATATGAGCATCGTGACCACACGAATGATTCGCTTTAAATTCTCCATTCACTTCTTGCCAAAGTGCATCCATATCAGCGCGAATCGCAATAACAGGGTTTCCGCTTCCAATTTCAGCAATCACGCCTGGACAATCATTAAATATTTTATATGAAATTCCTTCTTCTTTTAAAAAGTTAGTAATATACGCTGTCGTTTCATACTCTTTCCAACTCACTTCAGGATTTTCATGTAAATGCTGAAAAATTTCAGTTAAACGCTCTTGTAGTTCTAATGTTTTCAAAGCTACATTCTCCTTCCCAAATTCCAAAACCATTTAGGTTAATTATACTTATGAAAAACAGATGTTTTTATGAACATATTGAATTTTAAGAAAAAAGTCAATTGTTTATTTTTAAACACTAAAAAAGCTTACTCTACATCTATATTACAAACTAAACAAACAACTAGAATATTACTTATTTTCTGTCTTTTGCGTTGACGCTTACATATATTTTTAGTTATCATAACCTAATAAACGTCTATTTTACGACAATTCTAAAAATACAAACAAACATAACAAGGAGGACATTTATGAAAAAAGAAATACCTTTTGGTGTAGCCATGATCCCTATCATCATTACAGTTGCAGTTATGATGGTTACAATTGTTGTATTAAAACAAAGCCCTCACGTCCCACTTATTATCGGTACAACCGTTGCTTCTATCGTCGCTTGGCGTTACGGTTACAAATGGAACGACATTGAAGAAGCAATGTATAAAGGAATTCGCCTCGCATTACCCGCTATCGTTATCATTATCCTAGTAGGTTTAACGATCGGCGCTTGGATTGGTGGTGGAATCGTCGCAACAATGATTTATTACGGTTTAAATCTATTAACTCCATCACTATTTTTAGTTTCAATTACAATTATTTGTTCTATTGTTGCATTAGCTATTGGTAGCTCTTGGTCTACAATGGGCACAATTGGTGTTGCAGGAATGGGCATTGGCCTTAGTATGGGAATCCCAGCTCCAATGGTTGCCGGTGCTATCATTTCCGGTTCTTATTTCGGCGATAAAATGTCACCGCTTTCAGACACAACAAACTTAGCCGCAGGATTAACAAATACAGATTTATTCACACATATTCGTCATATGTTATTTACTACAATTCCAGGTTTAATTATTACTCTTATCGTTTATGCGTTCTTAGGAAGAAGCTTCGGCGCTAACAATATTGATGCCAAAAGTATCGAGCAAACGTTACAAGTATTGCAGCAAAACTTTGTTATCTCGCCTTTCCTACTAATCATACCTGTAGTCGTTATGGTATTGGTCGCTAAAAAAGTTCCTGCTATACCAGCTATTCTCGTAGGTATTATTTTAGGATTTTTATCACAAGTCTTTATTCAAGGTGGTTCTGTCTCATCAGCTGTTGCTGCACTCCAAAGTGGATTCGTCATAGACACTGGCAACAAGCTAGTAGACGAGCTATTTAATCGTGGTGGTTTAAGTTCTATGATGAATACCGTCTCTATGACCATTGTCGCTATGACTTTCGGAGGAGTATTAGAACATACAGGTATTCTTCGCTCCATTGTAAATCAAATTTTAAAATTAGCGACATCAGCAAAAGGACTTATCGCTTCAACTATCGCATCTTGCTTTGCAACAAACCTTACTTGCTCTGAACAATATATTTCGATTGTTGTTCCTTCAAGAATGTACGCGAATGCATACACAGAAAAAGGACTACATTCTAAAAATTTATCCAGAGCATTAGAAGATGGCGGAACATTAACTTCTGTTTTTGTACCTTGGAATACATGCGGTGTATTTATACTCGCAACACTCGGCGTAGGTGCTTTCGAATATGCTCCTTATGCTATATTGAATTTCATCGTACCTATTATCTCGATTATTTACGGTATAACTGGTCTCACAATTACGAAACTATCTGACATTGAAAAAGCGGAACTACTAAAAAAACAAAAAGCTCAATTAGAAGCTTAAAGATAACGGTAAATTCAGTTCGTATATTGCGCGAGGACGCCCTTGTTGATAAGGCATTTCCTCGCCGCAAATATGAACATACCCATAATCAACTAGTTTCTTTAATAACCTTTCAGTTGATCGCCGAGTCACTTGTAAGTATTCAGAAAGATCTGCTGCTGTAAACTTCAATGACGGATGTGATTGACTAAATTGAATAATTTTTGATAAGTTTGCTGGGCTAAGTTTCGTTTCCTTCGCTATTTTCATTAGTTCCGGGTTATCGTTCTTCAAACTTTGTACTCTCTGTTCTTTCGGGAACGGACCAAATAGTTCTTTATCACTTGTTAGTATATAAAAACAGTGATCTATTGGATTATTCTTCGCGAAACCTTGGGCGATTTTAGCATTTTGCTCCGCTTCTTTCACAGTTTTTCCATAACCAAATCCAATAGCTATCGTTCCCTCTATACTCGCAAATAAATTATTTATCATATTTGTTTTTATAATGGATTCAATATCACCACGAGTTGTATACAAAATGAACGTCATTTCATCAATTGTTTTAAATGAACCACGTAGTTCTTTTGAAATGACATCTAATTGCTCAAGCAAAACATCTCGTAATTCTAAAGAAGAAATAATACAAGCACCAACAGTAGCTGAATGGCTTCTTGCTAACTCAGCTTTTATTTTTGCATCTTTTAACCCAAGTATAATAGATTGCTTCGGGTCTATCATACGCTCTGAAGGAATACCTATTTTTTGAAGTTCATCATAGACAGCGTGAATACTTGTTAAAGCTAAATGAGCTTCTCCAGATTGATATTTAGCTACATGAAAATCAATAACCTTATTTATTTCATCTTTACTCCACAGCATATTTTTATAATCAAACACTTGTGGCTTTTCTTTTATGCCGATATCATGGAACACATTTGTAATGAAGGAACGGTCTACTAAATCAATTGAGATTTGATGTGGTTGAATACCTTGGTGATACATGACAGAAAGAATGGAAGATGCGATGGTTGTCTCGTCTTGCTGTAAGTACGTACTCGGAATTCGTAATTGTTCTCTTATTTCTTTTGCCATATAATAAGGTAAAGCACCTGAGAAAAAGATGAAATCACAAGGCTTTAAACGCTTTAATAGTTCAGAAGATTCTGCCGGATGAAGATAAATATATGGATCAATCTCTATTTCTTCTAGTTTATGAGCAACAGGTAAAAGTGTCTCCATAAACTCTTTTGAACCGACAACTGCAATTTTTATCATCATTTCTCTAACTCCTTATCATTAATTAACGACTATTTAACGTCAACTATATCAAATGTACAAAACTATTGTAAACAGAAAGGGGTCTCTACCTAATGAAAATTACAGCTATTCATCTTTATGCAATTCGTTTACCGCTTCGCAATCCGTTTGTTATTAGTTATGGCTCTTATTCCGATATGCCTTCTATTATCGTCAAAATGGAAACAGATGAAGGCATTATCGGTTACGGTGAAGGCGTTGCTGATGATCACGTTACAGGCGAATCATGGGAAAGTACTTTCCATACTTTAAAATATACACTTGCTCCTGCTCTTATCGGGCAAAATCCAATGAATATCGAGAAAATGCACGATATGATGGACAATACAATTTACGGTGTTCCTACTGCAAAAGCTGCAATAGATATTGCTTGTTTTGATATAATGGGCAAAAAACTAAATCAACCTATATATCAATTAATTGGCGGGCGCTACCATGAAGAATTTCCTGTCACTCACGTCTTAAGTATCGCAGATCCAGAAGAAATGGCTGAAGAAGCTTTCTCTATGATTCAGAAAGGTTACCAATCTTTCAAAATGAAAGTCGGTACAAATGTAAAAGAAGATGTAAAAAGAATTGAAGCGGTACGTGAACGTGTAGGAAATGATATTGCGATTCGCGTTGATGTAAACCAAGGCTGGAAAAATAGCGCGAACACATTAACAGCACTACGTTCATTAGGACATTTAAACATTGACTGGATTGAACAACCTGTTATCGCGGACGATATTGATGCCATGGCTCATATACGTTCTAAAACAGACCTCCCGCTTATGATTGATGAAGGACTAAAAAGTTCTCGTGAAATGCGCCAAATTATTAAATTAGAAGCTGCTGATAAAGTGAATATAAAACTAATGAAATGCGGCGGCATATATCCAGCTGTAAAGCTCGCTCATCAAGCTGAAATGGCCGGCATTGAATGCCAAGTGGGGTCAATGGTCGAATCATCTGTTGCCTCTTCCGCAGGATTCCATGTCGCTTTCTCAAAAAAAATCATTACGAGCGTCGAGTTAACAGGACCATTAAAATTCACAAAAGACATCGGAAACTTACATTACGATGTGCCATTCATTCGCTTAAACGAAAAGCCCGGACTCGGCATTGAAATAAACGAAGATACACTACAAGAACTAACTGTATTTCAAGACGTTTTACGCTAAAGGAGGACTAACGCATGACAGTTCTATACAAAGGATCATTAAAACAAAATAACGATCCATTTCATGTTACATTACTATCCAAAGAGCACATCGAACAAATTTTATTACTACAGAACGTTGTAGTTGAAGCACTAGAAGATAAAAGCCGTTTACAACCACTTTCACAAGAAGAATTTCAATACATTCTAGAAGGAAATGGCATGATGATCGGTGCTTTTATCGAAAACGAACTCATCGCATTTCGTGCCCTACTCGTCCCTCCTATCGACGATGAACATTTAGGACTTGATATCGGCTTACCAGAAAGTGAACTGCACCGCGTCATCTATCAAGAAATCTCAAACGTTCATCCGAACTGCCGAGGAAATGGGGTGCAAAAAATATTAGCAAAAGTCATTATGGAAGAATTGCAAAAAGAAGATAGCAAATATGATTATGTATGCTGCACCGTTGCTCCTTTTAACATTCCGAGTTTGAAAGATAAATTTGCGCAAGGGATGGAGATTGCTGTGCTGAAGGAAAAGTATGGTGGGAGTCTGCGGTATGTTTTTGTGAAGGAATTGCGCAGTGATAAAGAAAGAGATTGGACAGATGTTAAGCATATTCTGATGAGTGATGCTGGGAAACAACAGGCATTGCTTTCGGAGGGGTATCGTGGGTATGAGATGGAAAAAACAGAAGATACTTTTATTGTAAAGTTCGGAAGATAATTCATATGCAAAAAGAACCCTAATGTATTAGGGTTCTACTTGATTTTATTCCAAATTAATAATTAAACCGTCATCTTCCAACTAGATAATGCTAACCAGTTCTCCATTTCCTTATAATCAGGCATGATTTTCCCGACAAGACGCCAAAAAGAGCGATCATGATTTAAATGAACCATATGACACATTTCATGAATGACTACATAATCAATTACCCGCTGTGGTGCCATTGCTAGCTTCCAGTTGAATGTTAGTTGTAAATTCGAATCGCAAGTACCCCAAGTACGACTACTATCTGTAATACGAATAGAACGTGGTTTTGTTTTGAAATTACTTTGATGCGCTTTAATGCTCTTCTCTACTAAAGTTTTACACTGCTTATAATAAAATCGTTTTAAAGCTTGTTGTATTTTCTCATCCTTAAGCTCTTTCACATAAATATGTAACTTATCCTCTTCAAAAATTGCATTGTCTTGCTCAATGCTTGCATCTTGGGAAATCTGTATCGGATACGTATTCCCTAAATACAAAAAGCCTTCTCCTTGATCGTAATCCTTTTCCTGTGGTCCACGCGCTCGCTCCGCCATTTCCTTACGAGTTGTCTGAATCCAATCCCACTTTTCCTCTAGCAACTGGACTAGGTATTCAACAGGTGTCCCTTTCGGAGCCTGTACTTCCACATTTCCGTACGAATCTACAAAAAGACGCACTGACTTTTTCTTCTTATAAGTTATATGAAAGTTAATTGTCTCACCTAAATATGTATGTACCATTTCATCACCTAACGTATTATTTTACAAATAAAAAAGAGTAGGATACAAACGTCCTACTCTACCTATTATATCATTTACTGCTTTAACGAACTCATTATCCTCTATACTTTACAGCTAATCCTTTAATGAAGTTCCTTGCGTATCTATCGCCGCACTCTTTGTAATTTTTATGGCCTTTTTTTCTTAACAGAGCGCCTAACTCTCCTTTTGTTACCGTAACGCCCACGCTATCTAATATATCAAGTACATCCTCACTCGTTAAAGATAGTGCAATTTTCATTTTCTTTAAAAGAAGATTATTGGCACTCTCTTTGCTTTGTACAGGTGCAGGCTGCCCTGGTTTCGGATCTTGTTTTCCTCTTTTTAAAGTAATAAATCCATTTAAAAATGCCTCTAACATCATCATATCGCATGTTAATACGTACTCATCTTCAGCTACCTCATCATTTTCAGCTTCATGCTGAGGAGCTCTCTTTATTTTGGTAAGCATATCAACTACGTCTTCTTTCGTTACTTCCATCCCGCCAAGTTTAAAGATTTCTACCATATCTATGTCTTTTATATCTAAAGCGTATCGTACTCTTTTTAATATATCGTTGTTGCTCATTGCCATTGGGTTTCCTCCTGAAATGTTGATTATAGTAATGCTTTTAGCATGTATAAATGAATGTCGTCAAGTTACTACTTTAACATTTTAGAGGGAGGTTTTGTAGTCTTAGGTGGATTAATGCTTGTGGGATTAAATCTACGAAGAGATTTGAATACTTTTTGAGTCACCCTTACCTATATTATTTTTTTATAACAATACACAGGTATTAATTAGTATAATAGAATAACAGCGTTTTAAGGGCTTTCAGTTAAGTGGAGAATATCCAGTCTATATTTTTAGCGGAAGGGCAAGAATTTTTTCAACTCTTTCTATGTTATTGATAAAAAAACATACTTTACTTTTATGATTGGAGTTTTTGGTAAATGTTAGAAAAAGGTGTAGACCGAGTGAACAAAGTAGAATTAATGGACAAACATCTTGATTCTCACCAAGGAAAAATAACCAGTACCGATATTTGTAACATTGTAATGTCCATTTTCAAATTTGATTTAACAACTAAGCCTGTCCTATCAAAAGAATGGATAATGGCAAGAGCAGGTTCCTCAACTAAGAATATTGCTATAATGGCCATAGATTCTACTCTCACCCATTACGGAAGAAAGGCCACAGGAATAGAAATCCGCCAACTTATCAATCAAATTTTTGGTATTAACCTAGATGCAATATCCTCTTTAGAAGGGGCAAGAATTTCTTTATTTTCTAAAGATCAGTGGGTTATTAGGGATGAACAAGACTTATTTGTTGTTCATACTGGATTAGGGGATGTCGATGTAAAGGTTTTTCTTACTGACTATTTCACTGAACAAACTGGATTAGAAGAATTGCCGAAGGACCTAAAGCAATCATTAACAAACTTTGGATTCTCTTGCGATGAAAGGGCGGGATGTTACAATTACTCAAATCCATCTGGAGAAGCAATTCCAGACGAATTTAAAGGGCAGATCATCGGAACAATTCTTAAGGTAATTCACGATTCATATCAATCTTTATAAAAAAATCATATAGGAAATCCCTATATGATTTTTTTATTAGTGAATAAAACAACCTTATTTTCCAAAAGACGATAAAAATTTAACTCTATCTCCCATAGGAGGAGTATTATTATCAACTAAGGCAACCTCTAGAATTGCTGGCCCATTTGAATTCATTAAGCCGTTTATAACATCTTGATTGATATCTTCTAATTCATTGACTCTATAACTTGGTATATTCATAGCTGCGGCCATTGCACTAATATTGATTGATTCCTGTTCAAAGGATGGATGAGTTCTACGGAATTGTAATGAATGACCGTGATATACCATTCCTAAACGGGCATTATTCATCACAACAAATAAAATAGGTAAATTATATTCCTTCGCCGTCAATATTTCCAATCCGTGCATGAAAAAGCAACCATCACCCGTAATACATACAACCGGACGCTCTGGTTCAGCCAGTTTTGAGCCAATCGCAGACCCAATCCCGCTTCCCATTGCACCAAAATGTACATTAATATTATAGGTGTCAATATCTACTACCTTCATGTGGTTGATAACATACGCCATAAATTCACCAATATCAATCGTATACCTAGTATTTGACGGTAAACATTTTTGAAGATTCAGAAGAACATTTTTCGTATTATATTCCTCCGTATTTTCTTCCTCTTTCTTCTTTTCAACGATAAGCGCAGTACTTTCCTTTTGTAACCCTAAAGCTTTTAATTCTTCTATTAACAATAATAAACTTAAATTTATATCGCCTCGTACTGGAATATCCACTTTGTACTTCCGATTAAAGACAGATTGGTCAAAATCCATTTGAACAGAGAAACGATCTTTTATCAAATTTCCATTATAATTATTTGTCGCCGTTTCGCCTAAGCTGGAGCCCACAATCAATAATGCTTTTCCATCCCCTTCATTAATCAATGCGGAAGCAGCCTCATGACCAGCAAATCCAAACACTCCGACTAAAAGCGGATGGTCCTCAGGGATATATCCCTTTGCTTGTGGAGTTGTTATAATCGGCCAATTCAGTAGTTCTGCTAGCTCTATTAATGACTCAACAGAGTTTCTTATTCCCTGTCCTGCAAAGATATAACCCTTATCCCTTTTTACCAATTCTCTAGCTGTTTCTTTTATTGTGCCTAGATCAGGAACAATAGGAAGTCTTTTAGGAAGTGGCGGTATTTCAACACTTTCTATATTTTCATGTTGAATATCAATCGGTATCGCAACATGTACAGGTCCTGGTACTCCGGATATAGCAATTTCAATTGCCATTGCGACTTCTTTAAGTACGTCCTTTACATCATTAACTGTAACGCTATATTTTGTAACAGGTCTGAAGACTGGTTCTACATCTAATTCTTGTGATGCATTTAAGCCTACCGTATTCATAGGTACAGCACCTGTAATGAATAAAACAGGTAAATGCTCTCGCATAGCATTAGCAGCACCTGTTACAAGATTTGTAGCACCTGGTCCGCTACAACCAATACACACACTTAGCTGATTTGTATATTTAGCATAAGCGGCAGCCATGTAGGATGCTGCTCCTTCATGCTTTGCTACGATTGGTGTTAATTCAGGCATATCGTATAGCTCATCAAAAAATGCATTTACAGAACCGGCTGGGATACCAAATATATGTTTAACTTCATTAGCTATTAAATATTCTAATACATTTCGGGCTGCTCTCATTTGTATTCTCCATTCATTTTTAATTTATTTCTCTATTAAAAAAAGTTTTTCGATGTCTTCAGCTATCGTAGGACGGCTGAAAAAATACCCTTGCATTAAATAACAATTTCGTGCAGATAAAAATTCGACCTGTTCCTTTGTCTCAACACCTTCAGCAATAACATCAAGGTTCAAATTCTTAGCCAGCGTAATAATAGTATTCGTAATAGCTGCATCATCTTTTGTCATGTCCTGTACAAAGGATTTATCAATTTTTAACGTTGAAATAGGCAATTTTTTTAAATAACCTAAAGATGAATAACCAGTCCCGAAATCATCAATAGCGAGGTTGATTCCTAGACCTTTTAATTTCTTCATTGTTTTTAAAGTTGATTCCGTATTTTTAACAATTAAATTTTCAGTGAGTTCTAGTTGTATATACCTCGGGGATAGATTTACTTCCTCTAAAACATTTTTGACCATGGCAAATAAATCACTTTGTTCAAATTGACGTGCAGATAAATTCACAGACATACTAATTAATGGGAAACCTTGATCGTGCCATTTCTTTAATTGCCTGCAGGCTTCTTTTAGAACCCATTCACCGATCGGGACTATTAATCCAGTTTCTTCAGCTATTGGGATAAATTTATCAGGCGGTATCATCCCATGTTCTCGATGGTTCCACCTAATTAAAGCCTCTACCCCCTCAATCTTATTCGTCTTACCATTTATTTGCGGTTGGTAATAAATCACAAGTTCTTCCTGCTCCAATGCCTTATACAAATCATTTTCTAGCTTGATGCTTTCAAAAGTTCTAGTATCCATTCCTTCACTGAAGAAATGATAGCTACTTCCTGATATTTCTTTCGATTTGTACATAGCCGTGTCTGCATTTTTAACTAAGATCTCAGTCGTATCACCGTTATCAGGAAATATACTAATACCAATACTCGTTTTCATATAGATTTCATTATCTACTAACTGAAATGGTCTTGAAAAAGAATCAATGACACAATTTACTACCTTTAACACTTCTTTTTCACTTTTGATATTCGGTAAATAGATAGTAAATTCATCCCCGCCCTGTCTCGAGACCGTAGCACTTTTAGGAACACAAGCACTTAAACGATTTGCAACTTCTCGCAACAGCAGATCACCGAAGCTATGCCCGAGCGTATCATTCACAAATTTAAACCTGTCTAAATCCAAATACAGAACTGCTAATTTTTCAGCATGTAATTGAGCATATGTCAGCCCTTGAGTTAGCCTGTCCTTTAGTAGAACTCTATTAGGTAAATCTGTTAAACTATCAAAATAAGCATGATATTTTATTTCTTCCTCCATTTGTTTCCTTTGGGTTATATCCTTAAAGGTAACGACTTCTCCGACAATTTCATTCCCTTCTTTTATAGAGGAAATGACATACTCCACCGGAAAACAGGATTGATCTTTTCTAAAAAACTGCTCAGTTTTATCGTAAAGATTCCAATTCCCATCGCAACCTGAGGCCACCTGCTTTTTCTTTCCTGCTTCAATTCCGTTAAAAACCATACTGGACGGTTTTCCTATTAATTCATTTTTTATATCATAACCTAACATGGAGGCACCAGCTGGGTTACAAAAGGTAATATTCCCATCAAGGTCTAAACCGAAAATTCCTTCTCCAGCAGAATTGAGAATCAATTCCTTCTCACGGCTAAGCTGCTGTAATTCAGTTATTACTCGTTCCAGTTCCTTATTTTTAACCGTAATTTCTGAGGTCCTCTCTTCGATAATAATCTCCTGTTTTTCCATATATAAAAGGTTTGATAGCGTGGAAGCAGTTGCATCAACAATAGATTGTGAAAGCTGTATTTGCGCTTCACAATAATTGAAATTACTATCTCCTAGGTTGACCACAGATATTTGCCCTAATACCTCTCCCATTGAAACCAATGGCAACATAAAGAGTCCCCTCATACCAAAATTACGGCAAACATCATGATTTGGGCGCGGATCTGCATAAACATCCGGAATCCAGATTGGCTTTTTTGTTTCAATGACCTCTTGCGTGACTCTATCATTACTTTTATCAAATTTTATCTTATCATGTGTCTTAATCCAATCTTCTTCTTTCCATTCTGAATCCTTACTTAACTTCACCGGTCTAATTATCTTCTTAGCTAAAGGATCCAGTAAATGAATCCCGATATTATAATTGTCTAAAACTTTTCCTAAATAGGAAAAACAAGTATCAAGACTTTCCTGCATAGAAGAACACATAGATAAATCCCGTGTCACATCTAGCAAGAGCTGTTTTTCAGCAATAAGGTTTACCTTATGAGTTAAATTATTCGCATTTTGAATAGCAACGGCCGCCATATTCACATATGCTTCAACAGTTTGAATTTCTGACTCTGTTAAATTCATTGGAATTCCATAATCAAATAAAAAAACTAAACCAAATAATTCTTCTTCAAAAGAGATAGGAAGGACGAATAAAGATTTAATTCGAAACCCTTCCACTGCTCTCGGATCTGGCCGGCTATCCTTTGATGTATCAGGTATATAGATGGCTTTTTTTGTTTCAATTACTTCTTTCGCCAGCAGGTCAATGTCTGTATCAATGACATGCATATCCAACGTCCATCCATTAATAACTTCCGGTTTTCCTACATACCCTCTAAAAGTCCCATCTTCCTGCGGCAAATAAATACCCACAGAATCGCATTGAACGATTTCTTCAGAAATTGCTATTGTGACTTGCTCTAAAACTTCACGCAAATCCAGCTTTGTATTAATCATTTTAGTTATATTCGCAAGTCGAGAATACCTCGTTTGTTCCTTCAACATAAAAACGAACTCCATTTCATTGAAATTATCCATTTATATTCAAATTTTAATCCTTATTTAAAACCAATAAATACTATCATTTTACTATGTATTTATTACTAATTCGACAAAATATTTCATATTTCTCACTATTATAATGGTTTTTATAGATTTAATATAGGAATTATTTGCATAATCATTTAATATTTTTATTACTAAATTGCAAGATAAATACGTTGTTATTACTAAAGGTCATAAAAGATTTTTCAGTCCCAAGAATTTATTTACTTATGATACAACTCAGCTAATTTAAAATAAAAAAGCAGATGGGAATCCCTACTCATCTGAGTTAAGATTCCCATCTGTCTATTTAAACTATCTCTACATACCAGCTACAAACTCCATATATACAGCATATAAGCGAGAACATATTGGTGTTGTTTAGTTCAATACATTTATAAAGTGAAACTTTAATCAGTGGGGGTTTTCTTCATCCCCCACTGATTATCAGCCCTCACCAATCGAGCTTTTATGGGCAGCCCGATCCCCACCTAACTTCTTTGCTTTCGCTGAAATTTGAGGTGGGGGTCTTACTGCCCATTAAAGCGGGATAAAATTGTCTTCTTTCTATTACGCTCTACAAAAGAACGCAAAACTAAATAAATAGAATCCATTTCCCTCTACTTCGGGGAGTTACACCGTTTCACTACCTTCTACCACATTAACACTCGCCTCAAACTTATCAAGCAATGCACGTACTTCATCCGTTGATTTTGTGCTCATCAATTGATTTCTTAGTTCAGCAGCTCCTGGGAAGCCTTTTACATAAATTTTGAAGAAGCGATGTAGTCCTGTGATGGAGCGTGGTAATACTTCTGCATATTGATCTTGTAAATCAAGTTGTAGTCTTAAAAGATCTAGATGTTCTTTACTGCTATGCTCTCTTGGTTCTTTTTCAAAAGCAAATGGATTTTTAAAAATTCCTCGTCCGATCATTACGCCATCAATGCCATATTTTTCAGCAAGTTCCAACCCAGTTTTACGGTCAGGAATGTCTCCATTGATTGTTAGAAGTGTATTTGGTGCAATACGATCACGTAATTTTTTAATTTCCGGAATTAGCTCCCAGTGCGCATCTACTTGGCTCATTTCTTCTCTTGTACGTAAGTGAATAGAAAGGTTTGCGATATCTTGTTTGAAAATATGCGTTAACCAATCTTCCCATTCGCTTAACTCTTTAAAGCCAAGGCGTGTTTTTACGCTGACAGGTAGTCCGCCTGCTTTTGCAGCTTGGATAAGTTCTGCCGCAACATCTGGACGTAGAATAAGGCCACTACCTTTTCCTCTTGATGCTACGTTCGGTACAGGACACCCCATATTAATATCAATACCTTTAAATCCTAACTCTGCCATACCAATACTCATTTGACGGAAATATTCAGGATTATCTCCCCAAATATGTGCTACCATCGGTTGTTCATCTTCTGTAAAAATTAAACGGCCACGTACACTTTTCATACCTTCTGGATGACAATAGCTATCTGAGTTTGTGAACTCTGTGAAGAATACGTCTGGGCGACCAGCTTCACTTACTACGTGACGGAAAACAACGTCTGTCACATCTTCCATTGGTGCAAGTACGAAAAATGGTCGTGGTAATTCACGCCAAAAATTATCTATCATTTCAAATTCAAATCCTCTCACTATGAATACAATTTCAAAATCTCAATTTATAATTTGTGAAAATCAGCAATATTTATTTTAACTAAAATCGCTTATGAATGGTATTTTTGTAAACCAAAAAGCAGGTGGTATAGATTTTTTCTATATCAACTGCTTTCCTATTATACTAACTTAAGCCAAGCCACACACTCCACATGAGTCGTATGCGGGAACATATCAACAGGTTGTACTTCCTGTGTTTTATATCCGCCTTCTTCTAGTACTTTTAAATCACGTGCTAATGTTGCTGGGTTACATGATACGTATACGACGCGGTTTGGCTTCATGTCGATGATTGTGTTTAGTAATGCTTCGTCACAACCTTTACGTGGTGGGTCTACGACCATTGTGTCAGCAATTACGCCTTCTTTGTACCATTTTGGAATGACTACTTCTGCTTCTCCTACGCCAAATTCAGCGTTTGTCATGTTGTTTAGTGCTGCATTTCGGTTTGCGTCTTCAATTGCTTCTGGGACGATTTCAACGCCGTAAACTTTTTTCGCTTTTTGCGCTAGGAATAAAGAGATTGATCCGATTCCGCAATAGGCATCAATTACTGTTTCGTTACCGTTTAATTTTGCGTATTCTAACGTTTTATCGTATAGCACTTTCGTTTGTTCTGGGTTTACTTGATAGAATGAACGTGCTGAAATCGCAAATTTAATGTCCCCGATAAAGTCATAAATATATTCTGATCCGTATAGTACTGTCGTTTTGTCTCCGAAAATTACGTTTGTACGCTTCGTATTTACGTTTTGAACGATTGATTTTACTTTTGGGAATTTCGCTGCAATTTCTTCAATGATTGCTTTTTTGTTCGGTAATTCTGCTGTACGTGTAATGAAGACCAGCATAATTTCTCCTGTTACTTGTCCGTAACGAGCCATTACGTGACGAAGTGTTCCTTTATTACGCTCTTCGTTGTATGCAGTGATACCGTGCTTTTCACAAATACGTTTTACTTCTTGAATTAATGTATCGTTTTCTTCTGCCTGAATTAAGCATGATTCCATATTAATGATGTCATGCGTTCCTTGGCGATAGAAACCAGCTACAAGCCCACCTTCACGTTCTCCGATTGGTACTTGTGCTTTATTGCGGTATACCCACGGGTTCTTCATGCCAAGTACAGGATGAACAGGAACATCATCTAGTCCTCCAATGCGCTGCATAACGTCACGTACTTGTTTTTCTTTCGCTTGTAATTGTCCTTCATAAGTTAAGTGCTGAAGCTGACAACCGCCGCACTGGTTATATACTGGGCACTCAGCATCTTTACGATATGGACTTTCTGTATGAAGCTTCATTAAACGACCAAATGCGAAGTTTTTCTTCACTTTAATAATTTTAATTTGCGCTTCTTCACCTGGTAATCCGTTTTTAACGAAAATAGGATATCCCTTTACTTTCGCAACACCGGCACCATCATGTGTTAAATCTTCAAATACTACATCTATAAACTCGTTTTTCTCAACTGGTGGCGTCATTTTAGTACTCATTTTCCGACCTCTCTTTTTCATAACACTGCGTTACATTTTATCATACTTATATGGTCTTTTTCTATTGGAAGAAAAAAAGCTATTGACGATAGTTCTCTGTTAATGTTACGCTACTACTAATTTAATACGGACGATGTTACCTCATATATACTTGATAATATGGATCGAGAGTTTCTACCCGGCAACCTTAAATTGCTGGACTATGGGGAAAACTAATGAATATTAGCCTATGTGCAAAAAAGGACTCATATTGATTAGCTTTCTCTCATAGATGAAAGTGAATCCATATGGGTCTTTTTTTATTTTTATTTTTCTAAAAGGTCAGACATCTTACGTATGACATAAAACCTCTTTGTTTTATTTTTAGTAATACAACGAGCGTTTTATGTACAAACTTTATACGAACTTCTGAAAGGGGCAACTACATGCAATATGTAATGAGCATTATCGGTATTATTGCCGTGTTAGGTTTATGTTTTGCTTTGTCAAACAATAAAAGTAAAATCAACTTCCGTGCAATTGCAATTATGATTGGTTTCCAAATTTTAATCGGTTGGTTTATGTTTGCTACAAAGGTTGGTCAACAAATCATTATTTTCATTAGTAAAGTTTTCAACAAACTAATTAAACTTGGTACAACAGGTGTCGATTTTCTCTTTAATGGAATTCAAAGAGATTTTGTCTTTTTCTTAAACGTATTATTAATTATCGTATTTTTCTCAGCACTACTTTCAATCTTTAGTTATTTAGGTGTTTTACCATTCATCGTTCGTGTTGTCGGCGGTGCCATTTCAAAAATTACTGGTTTGCCACGCGTTGAATCATTCCACGCAGTAAACTCTGTATTCTTCGGTTCAAGTGAAGCGTTAATCGTTATTAAAAACGATTTACAGCATTTCAATAAAAACCGTATGTTTATCATTTGTTGTTCTGCGATGAGCTCCGTTTCTGCTTCTGTTACAGCATCATACGTAATGATGTTAGATGCAAAATACGTACTAGCAGCTCTTCCGCTAAACTTATTCTCAAGCTTAATCGTTTGTTCGTTATTAACACCAGTTGATACGAAAAAAGAAGATGAAGTGATTCAAAAATTTGATAGAACTCTATTCGGAGACAGCTTTATCGGCGCAATGATTAACGGTGCGCTTGATGGTTTAAAAGTAGCTGGTATCGTTGCTGCATTAATGATCGCCTTTATTGGTGTAATGGAAGTTGTAAACTACGTAATTAGTGCAGCTTCAGGCGCAATGGGACATGCTGTTACTTTACAACAAATCTTCGGTTACGTACTTTCTCCATTCGCATTCTTAATGGGTATTCCAACTCAAGATATTATCCCAGCTGGTGGTATTATGGGTACGAAGATTGTTTTAAACGAGTTTGTAGCAATCCTTGATTTAAAAGACACAGCTACAACATTAGCTCCACGTACAGTTGGAATCGTTACAGTATTCTTAATTAGCTTCGCAAGTATTAGCCAAATTGGTGCAATCGTTGGTACAATCCGTGCCCTTTCTGAAAAGCAAGGAAGCGTTGTTTCTAAATTCGGTTGGAAAATGCTATTTGCATCAACACTTGCTTCTATTTTATCTGCTACAATCGCTGGATTGTTTATTTAATGAAAAATCACCTTACTCGTTGAAGTAAGGTGATTTTTTTATCTATTGTTACTTTTCTAATTCCATACATCTTCTTCAAATGCTATGATGAACAAGGGTATGTCCCCACCTCTCTTACAGCGGTGGGGATTTTAAATATCAGTACGCAACATAATACACAATAGAAGGTGATCTTATGAGAAAATATGCAGCAATTGCTTTATGTATGTCTGCCATTCTAGCAGGTTGTAATACTAGCAATGTAAGTCCAGAGCCTAAAAAAGAGAAAAAGGTTCAAGAAACTAAGAAACAAGAAGAGACTGTCCAAGAACAAGGTAAAATTTCTTATAACCCGATTACACACGAAGCTACAAATACTACTATTCATATGACAGACATAAAAGATACTTTAACTGAGGTACAATATAAAATTTGGCGTACCGCTGATGGAAAGGAAACTGCTAAATCTTTGTCTTCTAAAGAAAAGGAAAAACAATTTTCACTTCCTTTTGATATAAAAGAATTTGAAGGAAAACGCGGTGAGTTCCAAATTGAAGCAATAGGCATAAAAGAAGATGGGAAAACCATTCCACTCACAAAATCTGCTATTACTTTTGAGCAAAAGGTTCCCGTTCTTATGTACCATGCAATCGATGATTATCACGGTCAAGGTATTAAAGACTTATTCGTATCACCTGCTAACTTTGAAGCCCAAATGAAACACTTAAAGGACAATGGTTATACACTGTTAACGTTTGAATGCTGGGGCGATATAAATAAAGTAAATAAACCTATCTTTGTTACATTTGATGATGGTATGAAAAATAATATGAATGCATTTCATGTTTTACAAAAGCTAAAAGACGATACATTTAAACCAGCGGCAACAGAATATATGATTGTTAATAATGTTGATGCTGAAGGATCTCTTTCTACATCTGATATAAAAGAAATGGTTGATTCCGGCATTTTCTCTATGCAATCTCATACTGCAACACATGCAGACTTGCCGAAGATTACAAACTATGAAGAAGAATTAAAGGAATCGAAAGAAAAGCTAGAAAAAATAACAGGTAAACCCGTTATCGCAGTTGCTTATCCATTCGGTCATGTAGATGATAAAGTCGTTGCAGAAACGAAAAAATATTATCAATTTGCAACAACAACAAAACCTGGAAAATTCATTACAAAAGGTGAACCTGATGAGTTGTTAAAAATGAAGCGTGTTCGCATACACTATACAACGACTGTAGAACAATTTGCTTCTTCGATTAAATAACGATGAGAGCTCAATATATTTTGAGCTCTCTTTTTAAGCTATATTTATATATATTTTTTGAATTTTCTTGTATTATATATAGTAAGAAATCTTTCAAATTAAAGGAGATTATACATATGTCATTTGAACAAACGTTAGAGAAATATGCTGCCCTTGCAGTCAATGTTGGTGTTAATATTCAACCAGGACAAACATTATCAATCAGTGCACCTCTTGAAGCTGTACAATTTGTACGCCTCGTTACAGAAAAAGCATATAAATCTGGTGCAAAACACGTATATGTGGATTGGAATGATGAGACGTTAACACGCTTAAAGTTCGATCTAGCTCCTGAAGAAGCATTCGCTGAGTTTCCATCTTGGAAAGCACACGCTCGTGAAGAATTAGCAAAAGAAGGCGCTGCATTTATGTCTATTTATGCAGAAAACCCTGATTTATTAAAAGGTGTAGAACCAACTCGTATCGCAACAGCTCATAAAGTAGCTGGTGAAGCAATGAAAGTATACCGTGATTACGTACAAGCTGATAAAGTAAGCTGGTGTGTCATTTCTGTTCCTACGAAAGAATGGGCTGCAAAAGTATTCCCTGACGTAACGCCAGAAGAACAAGAAGCAAAACTATGGGATGCTATCTTTAAAGCGACTCGTGCTGATTTAGAAAATCCTGTGGAAGCATGGAAAGAACATGATAAAACGTTACATACAAAAGTTGATTACTTAAATGAAAAGCATTATAAAGCTCTTCACTATACAGGCCCTGGAACAGATTTAACGATCGAACTTCCAGAAAAGCATGTATGGGCTGGTGCTGGTAGTTTAAATGAAAAGAACGTACCATTTATGGCGAACATTCCAACTGAAGAAGTATTTACAATGCCACTTAAAACAGGTGTAAACGGCCAAGTATGTAGCACAAAACCGTTAGCATTTGCAGGGAATATTATTGATAACTTCACGTTAACATTTGAAAACGGACGTATCGTAGATTATAAAGCTGAAGTTGGCGAAGAAGCTTTAAAACATTTAGTAGAAACAGATGAAGGTTCTCACTTCTTAGGCGAGGTTGCTTTAGTACCTCATGATTCACCAATTTCAAATACAAATATTTTATTCTACAATACGCTATTTGATGAAAACGCATCTTGCCACCTTGCAATCGGAAGCGCTTATGCATTTAACTTAGTTGGCGGAAAAACAATGTCTAAAGAAGAACTTGCTGAAAATGGTGCAAACACTAGTATTACACACAACGACTTCATGATTGGATCAGCTGAGCTTGATATCGACGGTATTACAGCTGATGGCAGACATGAACCAATCTTCCGTAAAGGTAACTGGGCATTTTAATACAAATAAAAGGCTATCTTCCACACCGGAAGATAGCCTTTTATGATGCTGATGAAACCTTAAGTCCAATTACTCCTAACACAATAAAAAGAATACAAAATGCTTGGAATAAGCTAATATGCTCTTTAAAAAAGTACACACTAATGATTGTAATAAGTAACGTTCCAACGCCAGACCAAATGGCATAAGCAATACTTAAATGAATCTTTTTAACGACGATAGCAAATACGCTGAAACAAATTCCATAAAATACGAAAATAAGTACACTTGGAACGAGCTTTGTTAAACCGTTTGATAATTTCATCGCAATTGTTCCAGCTACTTCAAAAATAATTGTTACGAGTAATAATAACCAATATACCATACTAGAATCTCCTTCTCTGTTACCTTATAGAGACTCTAGTATACTACTTATAGTCCTAATGAAATATATTTAATTTCTAAATATTCCTCGATACCGAAATGACCTCCTTCACGGCCAATGCCACTCTCTTTAAAGCCACCGAACGGCGCTTGTGCAACTGATGGAAGTCCATCATTTAATCCGATAATACCGTATTCTAACGCTTCGCTAATTTGGAATGCTTGACTAATATCTTTTGTGAAAATATACGCCGCTAAACCGTATGGTGTATTGTTTGCACGTTCAATTACTTCTTCAACTGTTTTAAATTTCGCAACTGGTGCAACTGGTCCAAATGTTTCTTCAGTCATACAAAGCATCGTATCATTTGCCAACCCAATTACAGTCGGTTGCATAAAGTGTCCATCTAGCTCTGCAACCTTTTGGCCACCATATAAAACTGTTCCACCCTTTTGAATAGCGTCTTCGATATGTTCCTGTACTTTCGAAACTGCATTCTCGTCAATAAGTGGTCCCACAGTCGTTCCATCACCGAAACCATCTCCTACTTTCAACTGCCCTACTGCCTTTTGGAACTTCTCTACAAACGCTTCATACACTTCTTCCTGAACAAATACTCGGTTTGTACATATACACGTTTGTCCTGCGTTACGGAATTTCGAACCGATTACTGCGTCTACCGCTTTATCTAATTCCGCATCATTCATAACAATAAACGGTGCGTGACCACCTAACTCAAGTGAAACTTTTTTCATCGTTTGTGCAGCACTAGCCATTAATTCTTTTCCAATTTCCGTTGATCCTGTAAAGGAAACTTTTCGAACACGTCCATCTTCCATCCACGTATCAGCAATTGCTTTCGCACTACCTGTTACAATATTGATTACACCTTTTGGAATATCCGCTTCATGAGCTAATTCAGCTAATTTCAGTGCAGTTAACGGCGTTTGACTTGCTGGTTTTACAACCGCTGTACAGCCTGCTGCAAGTGCCGGGGCTACCTTTCTCGTAATCATAGCAGCGGGGAAGTTCCAAGGCGTAATAGCTGCCATAACTCCGACTGGTTGCTTCATAACTAAAATACGTTTATTCGGATGAGAAGCAGGAATCATTTCACCATATACGCGTTTTCCTTCTTCTGCATACCATTCAACAAAACTATTTGCATAATTCACTTCACCAAGCGCTTCTGCAAACGGCTTTCCTTGTTCTCTCGTCATAATTGCTGCAATCTCTTCTTTATTTTCATCGATAAGTGTAAACCATTTTTTTAATTTTGCTGCACGGTCTGCCGCTGTTAACTTAGACCACGTTTTAAAAGCTTCATGCGCAGCATCAACGGCTTGCTTTGCCTCTGTTACCCCACCCTTTGGTACAGTCGCAAATATTTCCTTCGTTGCTGGATTATTTACTTCGATTTGTTCTTGCAATGTAATCCACTCACCATTTATATACATCGCCTTTTTCTCTACATTTACAAACGTCGCTTTTTTATCCAATGTTCTCTTCCTCCTCTATAAGTTTCTTTATTTTCCTCGTGGCAGCAGATTGACTTATTTTTAAAAACTCCGCTACTTTATAACTCGATCCATATGTTTTATATGCTTTCAAAATAATATTCCGTTCTACTTCTTCTAACATTTTATAGAGACTTTGACCAGACTGTTCAACTGTTGATTCTTGCATCGCTATTGGCAAATCCTCTATCGTAACGATATCATCAGCAGTTATAACAATTCGCTCAATCACATTTTCAATTTCTCTATTATTTCCTTCCCACGGGTAACCAACAAACATTTGCAATGTACTAGGCGCTAATTTTACATTCCGACCATATTTTTCGTTAAAGTGGTGTAAATAATGATAAATGAGTGGCAAGATGTCTTCGCTTCTTTCCCTTAGTGGTGGAATTAAAATTGGAATGACATTCAGACGATAATATAGATCTTTACGGAATGTTCCTTGTTTCACCATCATACTTAAATCTCTATTTGTTGCCGCTACAATTCTAACGTCCACCTTTTTTAATTCTCTTCCACCTATAGGGCGAAACGTTTTTTCTTGCAACACTTGCAAAAGTTTTGCTTGAATTTCAAGCGGCATTTCACCAATTTCATCTAAGAAAAGAGTTCCTTTATGCGCTGATTCTAATAGTCCCTTTTTCCCTTCACGATTCGCACCTGTAAAAGATCCGCCTGAGTATCCAAAAAGCTCCGATTCAATTAAATTCGTTGGCAATGCCGCACAGTTAATTTCATAGAAACTTTCATTCTTCCGGTTACTCACTTCATGTAAATGACGCACCAATCGACTCTTCCCCACTCCTGTCTCACCTAAAACGAGAACAGTACTATCTACCACGGATACTTTCTTTATTGTCTCGACTATTTTTTGCATAGCGATACTTTTAAAAATAAGTCCTTCATGTTCATATGTTTCTCTTAATTCTTTTTTATATGTTTTTAACTGATTATCCATTTCTTCTACCTTTTGACGTAATTGATAAAGTTCTGTAAGATCACGAGAGTAACTAATCACCCTTCTTAAATTTCCCTCATCATCAAAAACGGGCCTTGTACGAACGTGTAAATACTCTCCTGATTTTGTCGTTTGAACAAGTTCAATCGGTCTCTTTTTTTCAATTACTTCTAACGTTGCTGATGGATAAAAGATACCATCCTTCTGCAATTCTTTTACATGTTTACCTACTAACTCTTTAGCCGCTAATTGATAGTGCCTTTCACATGTACTATTTACACGCACAACGATTCCCTTTTCGTCAGTCACAAAAATTTCGTCAAACGCATATTCAAATACATCTTGTAAATCCATTAACACTCGTTCCTTTTCTGCAACCATCCTAGCCACCCCTAACTTCCAATCCATCAATTCACTTCACTACCTTTATTATAAAGTGAATTTTCTGCATTTTATATAGAGTCAGCTAGAATGTTTGCTGTTTTATTATTTAACTTTTAAACACGAGCAATATTTGCTTTCTCATAACAGACTTGCAATGATTCTTCAATGATTGTTAATCCTTCTTCAAGTTGCTCATCTGTAATCACTAATGGCATTAGCACACGAATAACATTACCGTATGTTCCTGCTGATAGTAGAAGTAAACCGCGTTTGTTTGCTTCTGCGCACAAATTAGCTGTTAACGTTTTATCAGGTGCTTTCGTCTTACGGTCTTGAACGATCTCGAATGCACACATTGCTCCTAAACCGCGCACATCACCGATGCAATTATATTTATTTTTCATCTCTTCGAATCGGTTCATTACGACTTTTCCTAATTCTATCGCTCTATCATTTAAATTCTCTTTTTCTATTACATCAAGTACTGCTAATGCTGCCGCACATCCTAGCGGACTTCCTGCATACGTTCCACCAAGTTCTCCTGGTGCAGACTCATTCATAATTTCCTTGCGCCCAATAACACCACTAATCGGTACACCAGCACCTAATGATTTAGATACCGTGATTAAATCCGGAACGACATCATAATGATCAATGGCAAAATATTTTCCTGTACGGCTAAATCCAGTTTGAATTTCATCCGCTACAAATAAGATGCCGTGCTCTGAACAAATATTGCGTACTTCTTGCACAAACTTCTTACTTGGGACGATAAATCCGCCTTCCCCTTGAACAGGTTCCATTACAACGGCTGCAATCGTTTCTGGCGCTACTTCTGATATGAAGAAATTCTTAAACTCTTCAATCATAAAGTCATCGTACTGCTCTTCAGTTAGTCCTTCCGGGCGACGATATTCGTACGGGAATGGCGCTTTATATACTTCTGGAGCAAATGGGCCAAATCCAAATTTATATGGTTTTACTTTACTTGTCATCGTCATTGTCATTAATGTGCGTCCATGGAAACCTTTAGAAAATGCAATAATACCAGGTCTTTTTGTATATTTACGAGCGATTTTCACCGCATTCTCAACTGCTTCTGCACCACTATTTAAAAATAGTACTTGCTTATCAAAACCTCCTGGCGCTAATACCGCAAGTTTTTCCGCTAATTCAATATATGGCTCATACATCATGACATTAAATCCAGTATGAATGTATTGATCTACTTGTTTATGGAGTGCTTCTTTAACAGCTGGGTGACAATGCCCTACGTTAATTGTTCCTATCGCTCCAGCAAAATCAATGTACTGATTGCCATCAACATCTATTACAAGAGCACCATTTGCAGATTGTACAAACGTTGGGATGCCGTTACTTACTCCTTTTGGTACTATATTTTGACGGCGTTCTAGTAAAGCCGCTGCTTTCGGTCCAGGAATTTGTTCATTTACTTTAGCAAATTTTTTTGTATTCATTACGTATCCCATCCTTTTCTTTACATTGTTTTCTCTTTTCATTGCAAAATGTATGCCAACATTCTTTTTCAGTATTCATCCTACACACCTTCTATTTCGCCATAAAAAATAAGTCTATAAAGACTCATTAAGAGTCTTTATAGACTTATTTTTCTTACACATTAGACTTTCCTTGTTCCCAAATAAACTCACCTGAATGAGAAATAAAGTCCCCAACAGATTGTACTACTAAATCCGCAAGTGGCTCTAATGTTTGACGATCTCCTGTACCAGATAGTACTCCAATTGCATAACAATCTCCTCCATTTTTTGCTAAATATAAATCGGTCGGTGTATCCCCAACGACCGCTACTTCACATGCATCTAAATGAAACCTCTCACAAAAGGATTCTACAATTCTTTTATCTGGTTTTTGTGCCGGAAACGTATCTGAAGCTACAATATAATCAAAAAAAGACTCTAATTGATACTGTTTTAAAAATAATTCTGTTGGTGCGAAATCATCCGCCGTGACAACACCTAAAATAAATCCTCTATCCTTTAAACCTTGTAAAATTCTCGGTAAATCCGCCGTCATTTTCATATAGGAACGATGCTCGTACATAAGCGAAAATAATTTTTCACTTACCCACTCATGCATCTCCTGTTCTTTAGATGACGTAATATACTTACAAAGCCCCTTTGCAACATCAAGGCTCGTTCCTGCTGCTATCGCGCTACGAGGGTTCACAAACACCCCATCCACGCCGATTTCTTTTAATAAAGTAGGCTGCATTGACTTTGGCAGTTCATATAAATTTATACATTCCGCCACAAGTTCTTCAGCTACTTTTATCCAAATTGAATGAAAATCCATTAATGTCCCATCTTTATCAAATAGTATTGCTTTTATCTTCTCCATAGCACACCCTACCTCTCGTCTCTTATCTCCTCCAGTGTATCAATAAAGTATGGATATAAAATAAACGAATTGTAAAAATACCATGAAAATCAAACTAACTTCCAATTTACAATCCTTCTATATAATAAAAAGGATGCCTTTACAGGGCATCCTCTTGATGTTCAGGAACAAATAGTTCCAGACAATGATATATATTTTCGAATTCCATCGGTGCATCTCCACCATATTCACCGTCTAAATTAATCATTAGTTTATCTGGTGAATGTACTTTAATTCGGTTCGCTTGTGTGTACAATACTTTTGGATTGTTAATATGTTCACCACGCTGCGCTTGTGTTGCTGCCTTAATTAAGTCAGCAATAGACCCTTTTTTCAGCACTAATAAATCAAATAATCCGTCGTTAATTGATGCATATGGTGCTACCTTTTCAAAGCCACCCACTGAACGAGTATTTGTAATTAAAAACATCGTAATTTCTTCTTGTAGTAATTTTCCATCATACTCAATTTCAACATATGTTGGATGTAATGACGGTAACATTTCGATACCTTTTAAATAATAAGCAAGTTGTCCTAATACTGTCTTTAGCTTACTCGGTACTTCATATGTTAATTCTGTAATACGACCGCCACCAGCGATGTTAATAAAATATGTATCGTTTGCTCTACCAAGGTCTAATGGCACAGTTTTCCCTTCACAAATAATATCAGCTGCCTCTTCAATAGAACGAGGTACACCGATTGCACGTGCAAAGTCATTAGTCGTTCCAACCGGAATAATTCCAAACTTTGGACGATGTTCATGCCCTACTAAACCGTTCACCACTTCATTTAACGTGCCGTCACCACCAGCTGCGATAACAACATCAAATTTACGATCCGCAGCTTGCCTCGCCGCCACAGTTGCGTCTCCAGGACCCGTTGTCGCATGACAAGATGCTTCATACCCAGCTTGTTCTAATTTTTGTAATACTTCTGGTAAACTCTTCTTAAATAGCTCACGCCCAGAAGTAGGATTATAAATAATTCTTGCTCGCTTCATCATTTATTAGCACAGGAAATTTCTTTATATATCGAAAAAGAACATACCGAACTTCTATCCAGTATTCCCATGCCTACCTCCTCTCATCTTCCTATCCTTCTTTTATCTCGCTCAAACAGGCAGTAAGAACCCGATTCGTGTAGCCCATCAAAAGTAAATATTCATTTCAATGGTTTTGTTTTATTTGACAAAAAAATTTATGTCCATCTATTTCCTCACAACAATTTACATATAACGAATAATAATTATCTATTATTTCATGAGATGAAAAAAACCTCTATGTC
Source organism: Bacillus sp. BD59S (assembly GCF_007363175.1). Classification (NCBI taxonomy): domain Bacteria; kingdom Bacillati; phylum Bacillota; class Bacilli; order Caryophanales; family Bacillaceae; genus Bacillus; species Bacillus sp. BD59S. Next base: position 287,947 of record NZ_CP034686.1, on the reverse strand, counting down.
TAGATTTATCATTATTCCCACCTTTTTGCAACTATCATACCATAGTTGCTATACAAACATTTTTCCACTTTTGACAGTTAATCAAACGTTTGTTTAAATGATTTTCTCTCATTTAAACAAACGTTTGATTAACCTAGAAAAACACCCATGTACGGGTGTTTTTCTGCTTAATCTTTAAAAGTTACTACTATTATCGCTTATTAATCTCTTCAAGTAAGATTTTGTTAACAAGCGGTGGATTTGCTTGTCCTTTTGTAGCTTTCATAATTTGACCAACTAAGAATCCAATCGCACGGTCTTTACCGTTTTTAAAGTCTTCGATAGATTGCTCATTATTATCAAGAATTTCTGTTACAACTTTACGAAGTGTACCCTCGTCAGAAATTTGAACAAGGCCTTTCGCTTTAACGATTTCCTCTGGGTCTCCACCTTTTTCAATTAATTCGTTAAATACCTTCTTCGCAATTTTAGAAGAAATTGTACCTTTTTCAATTAATTGAACCATTTTAGATAAACCAGCAGGCGTTAATGCAACATCTTTTAATTCTTTTTGTTGTTTGTTTAAGTATGCAAGTACTTCACCCATTAACCAGTTTGATGTTAATTTCGCATCAGCACCGTCTGCAACAGTTGCTTCAAAGAAATCAGACATTTCTTTCGTTAATGTTAATACGTGTGCATCATAAGCTGGTAAGCCTAATTCTGCAACGTAGCGAGCTTTACGTGCATCTGGAAGTTCTGGAATAGAAGCGCGAACTGCTTCTTTCCACTCATCGTCGATGTAAAGTTCAACTAAGTCTGGTTCTGGGAAGTAACGGTAATCATCAGATCCTTCTTTCACACGCATTAAGATTGTTTTCTTCGTTGCTTCATCATAACGACGCGTTTCTTGTTGGATGATACCACCAGATAATAATTCTTTTTCTTGACGCACTTGCTCGTGCTCAAGACCTTTTTGTACGTAAGTGAATGAGTTTAAGTTTTTCAGTTCTGCTTTTGTACCGAACTTCTCTTGTCCAACTGGACGAAGAGAAATGTTCGCATCACAACGCAAGGAACCTTCTTCCATCTTACAATCAGATACGCCAGTGTATTGAATGATTGATTTTAACTTCTCTAAGTATGCATATGCTTCTTCAGGTGTACGCATATCTGGCTCAGACACGATCTCGATTAAAGGCATACCTTGACGGTTGTAGTCTACTAATGAACCATCAGCTGTATGCGTTGATTTACCAGCATCTTCTTCTAAATGAAGACGTGTAATACCGATACGTTTCTTTTTACCGTCTACTTCGATTTCAATCCAGCCATTTTCACCAATTGGCTTATCAAATTGAGAAATTTGGTAAGCTTTCGGATTATCTGGGTAGAAATAGTTTTTACGGTCGAACTTCGTTTCCGTTGCGATTTCACAGTTTAATGCCATTGCAGCTTTCATTGCAAAGTTAACTGCTTCTTTATTTAAAGTAGGAAGTACCCCTGGGTATCCTAAGTCAATTACACTTGTTTGTGTATTTGGCTCTGCTCCGAATTCTGTTGGACTCGCAGAGAAAATTTTCGAATTTGTTTTTAACTCAACGTGAACCTCTAAACCAATAATTGTTTCTAAATTCATCTATGCTCGCCTCCTTACAGACTTGCTTTTTTTGTATGATAGTCTGTTGCTTGCTCAAACGCATGTGCAACGCGGTAAATTGTCGCTTCATCGAAGTGTTTACCAATGATTTGTAGACCAAGTGGCATGTTGTTAGCACCGAATCCACATGGAACAGAAATCGCTGGGACACCCGCTAAGTTTACTGGGATTGTTAAAATGTCGTTTGCATACATTGTCATTGGATCATCAACTTTTTCGCCCACTTTAAATGCCGGAGTTGGCGTTGTTGGTCCAATAATAACATCGTAGTTAGCAAATACATTTTCAAAGTCGTTTTTAATTAATGTACGTACTTGTTGTGCTTTTTTGTAGTATGCATCATAGTAACCAGAGCTAAGTGCAAATGTACCAAGCATAATACGGCGTTTTACTTCATCACCGAAACCTTCGCTACGTGTGTTTTTGTAAAGGTCTAATAAATTATTTACATTATCAGAACGAACACCGTAACGTACACCGTCAAAGCGTGAAAGGTTAGCAGATGCTTCAGAAGAAGATAATAAGTAATACGTTGCTAGAGCGTATTTAGAGTGTGGAAGAGATACTTCCTCCCAAGTTGCGCCCATACCTTCTAATACTTTTAAAGCAGCTAGTACTGACTCACGAGCTTCTTCGCCAACACCTTCTCCTAAGTATTCTTTCGGTACAGCAATACGTAAACCTTTAACGTCGCCTGTTAAACCAGCTAAGTAGTTTCCTACTTCAACGTTTGCAGAAGTTGCATCCATACGGTCGATACCTGAAATAGCTTGTAATAAGTATGCATTGTCTTCTACTGTACGTGTAATCGGTCCGATTTGGTCAAGTGAAGATGCGAATGCTACTAATCCGTAACGAGATACACGTCCGTAAGTTGGTTTTAAACCTACAACACCGCAATATGCAGCTGGCTGACGGATAGAACCACCCGTATCAGAACCTAGAGAGAATAATACTTCTCCTGCTGCTACAGCTGCTGCAGAACCACCACTAGATCCGCCTGGAACGTAATCTAAGTTCCATGGATTTTTCGTAGCGTAGAAACCTGAGTTTTCATTTGAAGAACCCATTGCGAACTCGTCCATGTTTAATTTACCGATTGTAATTGTGTCAGCAGCTTTTAGCTTTTGCACAACTGTCGCATCATAAATTGGATCAAAGTTTGCTAACATTTTGCTCGCACAAGTTGTACGAAGACCGTTAGTTACAATGTTATCTTTTACACCAATTGGCATACCGAATAATAAACCATTATCTTCAGCGCCGATTTTTGCATCTAATTCTTTCGCTTTTGCGCGTGCATTTTCTTCATCTAATGTAAGAAAAGCTTTCACGTTATCTTCAACATCCGCAATACGTTTGTAAGATTCTTCTACTAAATCCGTAACGGAAATTTCTTTGTTGTTTAATTTCTTATGTAACTCTGATACTGAATGATCAAATAATGACATCGAAATTCCCCTCCTCTATTCTAATACTGCTGGAACACGGATTTGGTTATCTTTGTGATCCGGTGCATTTTTTAATACTTCTTCGACTGGTAAACCTTTTTCTGGTACATCTTCACGCATAACATTTTTCATAGTTAATACATGAGTTGTTGGTTTTACATCTGTTGTATCTAATTCATTTAACTGTTCTGCAAATGTAACAATTGCATCTAGTTGTTTTTGAAATTTTTCTGCTTCTTGATCTGTAATTGCAAGACGTGCTAAATGTGCTACGTGCTTTACATTCTCAACGGAAATTCTTGACACGGCTAGGCCACCTCCATAATATATCGTTCAATCTACAATACTATTGATGATACCAAATTTTCAGTACTTCAAGCAAGTCAACACACGGCACTTACGGCATTTTTACATAAAAAAAGAAAGGCAAACGCCTTTCTTTACGATTTACTCTTTATCTAACGGTTTATTTTTCGGAAATCTCTCGTTATCTTCTTCATTATCACGAATTGTTTTTTGTAATACAAAACAAGACATCGTTAAAAATAATGTTCCAATTAAATAGTATCCTTTTACACTAAGCGTTTCATCTAACGTATAAATCCCAATTAGCATACCTGAAAGCGCACAAACAAATGAAGTCCATGCTAAAAACGTGAACGCTTGCGTATTACGTCTTCTCATCATTCTCCCCCTCGTTAGCTGTACATCCATTATAGATAAGTATATTTACCACGATGTACTTTTATGTAAATTCTAATTTTAAATTTATAAATCTAGCATAAAAAATACTGCTCAACGTTATTTTTCCGACTAATTAGAAAAAACAGTTAAAATGATTGACATTTATTTCAATCCCACATAAACTAAAAACAAATATTACGAACCTCGAAATATACGGGAGTGGAATTAATTGTTGCAATATGAACATTTTTTAGACTTACTGCTAGATAACGCCAAGAAACTTTTCTATCCTGAAGAATGGGTAAGCCTAGATTTAACACTTTCTAAAACTGAAGTATTTTGTTTACTTTGGATGGAGCGAAATACAGATATTACAATGACAAAAATCGCTGATCTTCTTGATATACCAATGAGTACAACGACGGGGGTTGTAAATCGCCTTGTAAAAAAAGGATATATTGAAAGGTACCGTGATGAAAACGATCGACGCATTGTATTAATTCGTTTAACAGAAAACGGCGTAATGCTCGTTCAAGAAGTAAAACAAAATGCAGCCCATTACTTTAACATAGTGACAGAAGCATTATCTGAAGAAGAAAAAACATTTTTACTACAAATCTTCCAAAAGATTATGAATCACATTGCTACGTCACAACAAAAAACAGAAGAAAAAGTTTCTACACCTAAAATGAAAAACATTCCGATTGAATAAAACCCTAGTTGGGTTTTTATTCAATCATTTATTTCGTCACTCGTAATATTCGATACTCGAAACAAGGGGGATATGAATGATGAGAATTATTTTGTATACAGGTAAAGGCGGCGTAGGAAAAACTAGCATTTCAGCAGCAACTGCACTTCAAAGCGCAAAACAAGGATTAAAAACTTTAGTAATGAGTACAGATCCGGCTCATAGTTTAGGAGATTCATTTGGTATAAAGCTATGTTCTGAGCCATTAGAAATTCGTAAAAATTTGTGGGCACAAGAAATTAATACAATTTATGAAATGGAAAAGGGCTGGGGAAAGTTACAGAAATATATTACACTACTCTTCACTTCCAAAGCAGCTGATGATATTACAACAGAAGAGTTAACGATGTTTCCTGGTATGGAAGATTTAATTAGCTTACTTCGCGTGCTCGATTATTATAAACAAAGCACATATGACGTTATTATCATTGATTGTGCTCCAACAGGAGAAACATTAGCAATGCTCAGCTTTCCAGACATGCTCGGCTGGTGGATGGAAAAACTCTTTCCTATTAAAAGAAAAGTTTTAAAGGTTGTTCGCCCTGTAGCTCAACCACTTCTTGGTGTCCCCCTTCCAACCGATGATATTATGGGCGAATTAACAAGTACACTTGAACAGCTCGGGGAAATGAGAGACATTTTATCAAACCGAGACGTAACAAGTATCCGCATCGTTGTAAATCCTGAAAAAATGGTCATTAAAGAAGCACAGCGCAGCTTTACGTATTTAAATTTATACGATTATAACGTAGATGCCGTTATGATCAACCGTGTCATTCCTAACACTGTCACCGATCCTTATTTTCAAGCATGGAAAGATACCCAAAAGAAATATAAAACATTAATTCAAGATAGTTTTGATCCACTTCCTATTTACGAAGCTCCAATGTTTGAACAAGAAGTTGTTGGTTTACCTATGTTAGAACGCGTAGGAGATGCTTTATTTAAAACTGATCATTGTCCTACTGAAGTAAAATTTAACGGTCGCACTCAATATGTAAAAAAAGATGGCGATGAGTATATTTTCGTTCTGTCCATTCCCTTCTCTAACAAAAGTGAACTTGCATTAAATCAAAAAGGTGATGAGCTTATCATTCGTGCTGGTTCTGTGAAACGAAATATCACATTGCCCAAAACATTAACGTACCTTTCTATTCGAGGGGCTAAGTTTGAAGATGATGTACTTAACATTCGGTTTGGAGGTGTCGTACATGCATGAAGAACTACTAAGGAAGGTCATCCGTACAAAAATAAAAGTCGGTATGCATATATTAGAAGAGTTACCTGCCCCAATCCAGCAATCAGCTAAGCAAATACTAAATATTTTACAAAAGGAACTTGCTGCTTATCCAAAAGAACAAGGGCATCATAAAGATAATTTAAAAAGTATTATAATTGAATGAATATCTCTGGATAGAGGGCCTTTCTAGGCTTTCTATCTCCATATTGGAGTGATGTAAGTTGTCAAAAAAAATTCCCACTATTATGCTTTGGCTTATTCCCTTTTTATTTTTCATTCATAACCTTGAAGAATTTTTCCAAATGCCACAATATCTTGCTAATCAATTTTCAATTACTTTTATAACTAGTCAACAATTTTCCATTGCTATTTCTATATTGACTCTCTTTGTTTTACTTATCGTCTTTCTATATCAACTAAACATCTTGCCTTCTATATACTGGATTATTTTTATACAAGGGGCAATTTTCTTCAACTCTGTTCAACATATTATTTTGTTTTTCATTTACCGTTCCTATAACCCTGGCGTAATATCCGCAGCTTTCATTGCCATCTTTTCTATTTTCTTTTTTTCATCCCAAAAACACTTAATTCATAAAAATAAATTCTTAATTACACTCGCTTTCAGCTTATTTTCTTATCCTATTATAATTTGGATTACCTTACTATTCGCTAGCTACTTTCATTCATAAAAAAAGACCAGGAAAACTCCTGGTCCATTACTCTACTTAACAAACATTGGATTCTATGTTATACAGAATTGGAAGGTACAGAATTAGGATTTGTTTTGTTTGTTAAGTAGATTATATGTTGAACGAACTAACAGCGGAGGGGTTCCTTCTGTTAGTCCATTCAACCCAATCACTATTTTACGATTTTTTCAAGCTCATCAAGTGAAAGATCTACTGAAATGGAACCATCATTTGTTTCTTTCTTAATTGCATCTGTTACTTCTTTTGAATGATATAGTTCAATTACTTTTTTCAGTGTTGGATCATCTTTATCTTTCGTACGAGCTGCGAAAATATTAATATATGGCTTCGCATTTTCATTCTTTGGATCTTCTAAGAAAATTGGATCCTTAGCTGGATCTAATCCAGCTTGACCAGCAACACCGTTATTAATAACTGAAGCTGCAACATCTTTTAATACACGAGGTGTTTGCTGTGCGATAACCGGTGTAATTTTTAACTTCTTCGGATTTTCAGCAATGCCGCTTGGATCTCCGAATAAGCCAAAGTCTTTCTTAAGCTTTAATAATCCAGCTGCATCAAGAAGTTTTAATGCACGCGCTTGGTTCGTTGGATCATTGGGAATCGCAATTTCTGAACCATCTGGAATTTCATTTGCTTTCTTATGTTTTTCAGAGTATAAACCCATTGGTGCAATTTGCGTTGTACCAACAGCTGTAATATCTAACTTATGCTCCTTTTTAAATTGTTCTAAGAATGCAATATGCTGGAATGAATTTAATTCAATATCTCCATCAGCTAACGCTTTATTTGGCGTTGTGTAATCAGAGAACTCAACCAGTTTAATTTTAATTCCTTCTTTTTCAGCTTTCTTCTTCAAAATTTCCCAAGCGTCTCCATCCGTTCCAGTTACACCGACGCGAACTACTTTTTCTTTCGCTCCTGCCCCTGTGTCTCCACTTGAGCAGCCGCTTAATGCTGAAACCCCTACAATCGCTGATAATGCAAATGCTAAAATTTTCTTCATTTTCTTTTCCCCTCTTCCTTTTTATGATCTGCGTAAAAAGACTTTCGCAAAGTAGTTTCCTAAGTTTTGAGCTACCTGTACGAGAATAATAAGTAAAACGACCGTTACGAACATAACCGATGTATCAAAACGTTGATAACCATATGTCATTGCTAAGTCACCAAGACCGCCACCACCGACAAGCCCAGCAACTGCAGAAAATTCAATTAAACCAACTGTCATAAATGTAACACCTAAAATTAATGGTGCTAACGCTTCTGGCACAAGAATTTCAAAAACAATTCTAATTGGTGAAGCACCCATCGCTTGCGCTGCTTCAATTACTCCCTTCGGAACAGAAACAAGATTTGTTTCAACCATTCTTGCAATACCAATTGATGCAACTAACGTCATTGGGAAAATTGCTGCTGCCGTTCCAATTGTCGTTCCGATAACACTTCTTGTTAGTGGACTTAAAGCTACTAAGAAAATAATGAATGGAATTGGACGAATTGTATTAATAATGATATTAAGAATAGAAAAGACCCATTTATTTTCTAAAAAATTTCCTTTTCTCGTTACATATAAAAGTAAACCCAGAGGTATACCAAGAATTGTAGCAAATATAAGGGTGACAATTACCATTAAGAGGGTATCCCCCGTCGCATCTAGTATGCGCGGCCAAAATATACTCCAATCAACTCGCATGAGCTTCCACCTCCTTCAGTTGCACTTGCAGTCTTAGATGTTGTAATGCTTTTTGAATTTCCCTCTGTTCGCCTTGCAATTCTACAAGAAGATTTCCAAATAGCACATTTTGAAGTTCAATAATATTTCCGTACAATACATTTACATCAACATTATAGTTTTTTGCGATATATGATAGTACCGGCTGTCCTGTCTCCTCACCAGTAAATGTTAGACGATAAATCTGACCACCATTTTGAATTTTTGCTAAAACACTTTCCGGTAAATGATCATTAATAACAGAACGTACAAAGTTTTGAGTCGTCTTTGTTTTTGGTTGCGTGAAAACATCAAACAGTTTTCCTTCTTCAATAACTTTTCCTTTCTCCATTACAGCTACACGGTGACAAATTTCTTTCACAACATGCATTTCATGTGTAATAAGAAGAATTGTTAAATTATATTCTCGATTTACTTTCTTTAATAAGTTTAGAATTTCTGTCGTTGTTTCTGGATCTAAAGCTGATGTTGCCTCGTCACATATAAGAATATCTGGTGATGTTGCAAGTGCTCTAGCAATACCAACACGCTGCTTTTGTCCGCCTGATAGCTGCTCTGGGTAATTGTTTGCTTTATCTTCTAACCCTACAAACTTCAGCAATTCATTTACTCTTTCTTTTATCTCATTCTTTGGTACTTTTGCTAACTTTAATGGATAAGCAATATTCCCAAATACTGTTCTTGAATTAAATAAATTAAAGCTTTGAAAAATCATCCCGATTCTTTGTCTTAGCTTCCGTAATTCTTTCGTCGATAATGATGTAATCTCTTTATCATCTATTGAAATCGTTCCTGCTGTTGGTCTCTCTAACATGTTTACTAGGCGTAATAACGTACTCTTTCCAGCGCCACTAAAACCAATAATGCCAAAAATTTCGCCTTTCTCAACTGATAACGTTACATCCTCCACCGCATGAACAGATTGCCCACCTGATTCATATACTTTACTTACATTATTAAAAGAAATCATTTTTTCCCCTCCTATATGCTGTAAAAACTTGAAGTAGAGCTCTCGAGGTAAAATAAAAAGTGCTCTCCTTCTTATCAACCATAAAGATAAGAAGGAGAGCACTTATATGTACTCGTTCACATCTTCTCATCTTCCAAGCCTTTCATAGGCTTGCTGGAGTTAGCACGGTATTAAAAAAACCCGTTGCTGAGGTATCGTAGGGCCAGTCCCTCCACCTCTCTGGATAAGAATGTATCGATTTAATTGTCGTTTAATTAATTCTCATTATAGAACTCAGAATAATAAGAGTCAATACATTTTTTAGAAAAATATTAATTATTTATTTATTGAAATTTTCAGATGAAAAATTCAATAAATAATAGTAATCTTTAAAGTTATGTAAAATTCTCCTCTTGCATATTTTTTTAAAGGATAATCTTCTCTACTAATTGAATACCATTATTTGAATATGAAATCGGAGGAAGATAAATATATGAAAACAGCTCTTTTACTCGTTGATATTCAAAATGATTATTTTCCACACGGCAAAATGGAATTACGTAATCCATTCGAAGCAAGCGCATATGCCCGTCGGCTACTACAGCTCTTTAGAAAGAAAAACGAACCTATTTTTCATATCCAACATGTAGCAATAAAAGAGGACGCTACTTTTTTCCTACCCAATACAGAAGGTGTACATATTCATGAAAGCGTACGCCCACTTAGAGAAGAAACGGTTATACTCAAGCATTATCCAAATAGTTTTCGCGAAACTGATCTTCTAAAGCAATTGCAACGTTTAGCTATTGAACACGTCGTCATATGCGGGATGATGACTCATATGTGTATTGATGCTACCGTAAGGGCTGCCTTTGATTTCGGCTTGCAATGTACTGTTATACATGATGCTTGTGCTACAAAAGACCTTTCTTTTAAGAATGCTACTATACCAGCCGTTTATATCCATAACACAATTTTAGCTAGTTTAAATGGCATATATGCAAATGTAATGAGTACAGAGGAGTTTTTAGCTACAAAAAAACACTCTCTTCAGTGAGCAAAACCGAAAAGAGTGTTTCTTGTCAAACCATAGATTTTCTTTCAAATTGTATTATACAGGAAATCCTTAAAATGAATACAAAAAAATGTGACTAATAAGTCAACTTTTCTCGTTGTTTTATTTCTATTTACATGTTTATCCCGGTATTAATAGGGTTTAGCTAGTTCCACTTACCGAGCGGTAATATATGGTAAGTGTTTTTTAATTCAAATTAACTAGTTTCTCCTATTATTTATCTGTTTGTTTTTGTTTCTTTTTCAAATACTCCGCACGCAATTTTTCAATTTGTTGCTTTTTATCAAATTTGACAGGCGTCTGTTTTTCATGAAACTTTGCGACAGCTACCTGGCCTTTGTAATCCAATTGATATTTTCCCACTTTGTTCACCTACTTTTCTTATCTTTAAAGAGAATCTATTCAGCAAATATAAATATACCTCATTTTGCTGAAGTAAACCTTATTACTTTATTAGTTTTTCTACTGATTACTATGTTAATCCACATATAAAAATTTTTTCAAAAAAAAGAGATCTTCGCAGACTGCGAAGATCTCTTCTACTATTTCTTATAAAGTTTCAGAAGTAGTTTTTGCTTGCATGTGAAGTGCTAAGTAGTCAGGGCCACCAGCTTTAGAGTCTGTACCAGACATGTTAAAGCCACCGAATGGTTGGTATCCTACGATTGCACCAGTACATCCACGGTTGAAGTATAAGTTACCTACGTGGAAGTCTTCACGTGCTTTTTCAATATGGTCACGGTTGTTAGAGATAACTGCTCCCGTTAAACCGTATTCTGTATTGTTTGCAATTGCAAGTGCATGGTCAAAGTCTTTTGCTTTACAGAATGCTACTACTGGTCCGAAGATTTCTTCTTTCATTAAGCGAGCATCTTCTGCAACATCCGCAACGATTGTTGGTTGGATGAACCAGCCTTTAGAATCGTCTCCTTCGCCACCTGCTAAGATTCTACCTTCTTCTTTACCAATTGCAACATAGCTCATTACTTTATCGAATGCAGCTTGGTCATTAACAGGACCCATGTTTGTACCTAATACAGCTGGGTTAGCAACTGTTAATTCTTTTGTTAATTCAACAGCACGATTTAATACGTGATCGTATACGTCTTCATGGATTACTGCACGAGAACATGCAGAACATTTTTGTCCTGAGAATCCGAATGCTGATGCAACGATAGATTTAGCTGCTAATTCAAGATCTGCTTCTTTATCAACAACGATTGTATCTTTACCACCCATTTCAGCGATAACGCGTTTTAACCAAATTTGGCCTGGGTTTACTTTCGCTGCGCGCTCATAAATACGGATACCTACATCACGAGATCCAGTGAAGCTCACGAAACGTGTACGAGGGTGATCTACTAAGTAATCACCAACTTCAGAACCATTACCTGGAACGAAGTTTACTACGCCAGCTGGTAAGCCAGCCTCTTCTAATACTTCCATGAATTTCGCTGCTACTACAGGAGTTGTACTAGCTGGTTTTAGTAATACTGTGTTACCAGAAACTAAAGCAGCTGTTGTCATACCTGCCATAATTGCGAATGGGAAATTCCAAGGAGAAATGATAACACCTACTCCTAATGGAATGTAAGAGAAACGATTATATTCAATTGGACGGCTTTCTACTGGAATACCGTCTTTTAATTTTAACATTTGACGACCATAATATTCCATAAAGTCGATTGCTTCTGCTGTATCAGCATCTGCCTCATTCCATGGTTTACCTGCTTCCTTTACAAGAATAGCAGAGAATTCATGTTTTCTGCGACGAACGATTGCTGCAGCGCGGAATAAAATGTCTGCACGCATTTCTGGCTTTGATTTTCTCCAAGTTTGGAATGTTTCATCCGCTACTTGCATTGCTTTTTCAGCTAACTCACGGCTTGCTTTTGAAACACGACCAACAAGTTCCTCTTTATTTGCAGGGTTTACAGAAACAATTTTGTCTTCTGTAGTGATTTTTTCTCCCCCAATAATTAATGGATAGTCTTGTCCAAGATAAGATTCTACTTTCTTTAAACCTTCTTCAAACGCTAATTTGTTAGCCTCCACTGAAAAATCTGTAAATGGCTCATGTTTGTATGCTACTACCATCCTTTTAGCCTCCCCTTAGAAAAACGTTTACATTTTACAACATTATTCTACACGATAATTTAGATTTATTCAAATATTCCTAGACTTATATTTTAAAAATTAATTAATTTTTAAAATATAATAAAAAAACAGAGTTATACAAATGTATAACTCTACAAGATATGAGTATATTCCAAAATGTTTTTGCTAATCAATAAAATAGTTACTAACAAAAATAAAGTCCTTACATATCCAACACCTTTTTGAACTGCAAACTTCGATCCAAAATAAGCGCCCAAAATCATTGATAATCCCATAATAATACCGTATTCAAAATGAATTACGTCTAAAAATAAAAAAGTGATTAACGATACGATATTACTAACAAAGTTTAAAAGTTTTCCAGATGCAGCCGCTTGAATAAAATCCAAACCAATTAATAAAAATGCAAAAATTAAAAAGGATCCTGTCCCTGGTCCAAAAAATCCATCGTAAAAACCTATCATTAAAATAACAAAGAAAAATATTAATGTTTTTCTTTTCGTCATCTTCTTATAGGTAGACACACTTCCCCAATCTTTTTTCGCAATAATATAAATGGCAATAAACACCAACATCACAAGCACTAACGGACGTAAAATATCTGAAGGAATAAACTTTACTACTAAAGCACCTGCTACTGCCCCTATAACAGTTAACGGGATTAACTTTCCTACAATTTTAAAATCGACCTTTCCCGATCGAATAAAGTAAATCGCACTCGTAAACGTCCCCATCGTTGCAGCTAATTTATTCGTTGCAATTGCTGAAGCTGGTGGTAAACCAACAAACATAAGTGCCGGAAGCGAAATTAATCCTCCACCGCCAACAACTGAATCAATAAAAGCTGCTAAAAAACCGAATGCAATTAATAAAATAATGACTTGAAAACTTAATTCGTCCATGCGCTTTACCCCTTACCCCATTATTTATAACATTTTAAATTATAACAAAATTACCCAAGAAAAAAAGCCGTTCCATAAAGGAACGGCCCTTCTATTTAATCTAAAATTTTCACATACGGTTCATCTTGCTTCGCTTCACGTATAATAATTGCTTCTGGACGCTCTACAGATTTAATCGTTACTTGTACTTTCATATAATTCGGGAAGTATTCCATAACAAGCCCGGCTACATATTGTGTAAAGCCAATTATTTCTGCTTTTCCATTAAACTGGACAGGAATATCAAGCTTTATTTCTCTTAATTCATCGTCTCTATACATACCAGTACCGATAACAGCTGTATAGTCACCTTGGAAATAATCACTTAATTTTGCCTTGAAGTTTGATACTCTCGCCAAGTCTTCACGTTTATTATCTGTTTTCGCTTGTTCAGATGGGAACAAATAATACTTCTCATTAATTTGTTTCCAATCCTCAACTGTTTCACTGCCTTTTTCGACATTCGCATAAGAAACAAAGTTACCTGGTACGAGCGAAGACTTTGGAGCCTGACGATAAATCGCAAATGTTATCGGAAGGTTTTTTGTCTCAGGATCTTGTTGATGCATAACTTTCAAGATTTCTGGCACCATTTTTTTCCCTTCAGCTAACATCTTTTCATTCGAAATTGCAGCCTCACGCGGATAACCATGCTCTTCCTCATAATAATGAACCGAATTCATCGCTAATCCAACTACAATGCCGCTACGCTCATTTTTTTCGCCTTTGTTCACATAATAATCATGCTCTAAAATATTTGAAATATATATTGGATTTTTTTTATTTTTCACTTCTAGTGATTCGGATCCTGTACCTAATGTAGGATTTAACCCTATGTTCGGGAATTTAACCGCATCTTTTTTTAGTGTATCTTCTAGTTCCTTTTGTTCTGCATCTGTACGCTTTCTTTTAACAAGCATCTGTATATCCTGAGTTTTTAGGGATTTTCCGCCTTTTAAAACATTATCTTTCGTACTAAATGATTCTTTCGCAATACGCATTAATCCTGTTTCAAATTCATCTATATCAAGGCGATTACTTACTCCTTGCACAACTAAGCCACGTGCGTTTCCTCCCTCAAATGGAATAGTCGTCTTATAATATTCATCCGAAATAGAGTAATTCGGGACGATTGCTTGCTCTTTTGCTTTCCCCGATTTCTCAACCACTTTTTCATCTTTGTCGGCACCTGCACTACACCCACTTACAAGTAGGCCAAGGCTTAATACCGCTAATGCTATTTTTTTCATGGTAAGTTTGCACCTCTTACTTATTTAGCTCTTGTAAGAACCTCTCTTCATTCCAAACCTCGACATTATGTTTCTCCGCTTGTGCTAATTTCGAACCTGCCGCTTCACCTGCAACAACTAAATCCGTACTTTTACTAACACTTCCTGTTACTTTTCCACCTAATGCCTCAATCTTCTTCTTCGCTTCACTACGTCCCATAACTTCTAATTTCCCTGTTAAAACGACAGTTTTTCCTGCGAAGTACGACTCAACGTTTTGTAAATCAGCAATTTTCATGCCTTTATATGTCATGTTCACGCCGTATTCTTTAAATTGTTGTAATAACTCTAATACGTCTTCATTATCGAAATACGTTACTACGGATTGAGCCATTTTTTCACCAATTTCATTAATTGCTTTTAGTTCTTCTTCCGTTGCCTTCACAAGCGCATCCATCGTTTCGAAATGCTCTGCAAATGTACGTGCTGCTTTCGCTCCGACATGGCGAATACCAAGACCGAATAATAATCGCTCTAATGAGTTTTCTTTAGAATTCTCAATTGCTTGTACTAAATTCGTTGCTGATTTTTCTCCAAATCGTTCTAGCTGTAATAATTGCTCTTTCGTCAACGAATATAAATCAGCAAATGTACGAATATAATCTGCCTCAAAGAGTTGTGTAATGACACGTTCTCCAAGTCCATCAATATTCATTGCATTTCTTGAAACGAAATGGATTAACCCTTCTCGAATTTGAGCAGGACAAGTTGGATTTATACAACGAAGTGCTA
The DNA here is from genome assembly GCF_007363175.1 of Bacillus sp. BD59S. Classification (NCBI taxonomy): domain Bacteria; kingdom Bacillati; phylum Bacillota; class Bacilli; order Caryophanales; family Bacillaceae; genus Bacillus; species Bacillus sp. BD59S. The sequence continues at coordinate 272,633 of NZ_CP034686.1, read as the reverse complement.
CCTCTTCTTCTAAACGAACTAATTCACTCTCACATGCTGGGCAATGCGTTGGCATATGATATTCTTCTTCCTCACCAGTACGCTTATCGAAAATAACATTCACAACTTCAGGAATAATATCTCCAGCCTTCTTCACAACAACGTAGTCACCAATTCGAATATCTTTTTCACGAATTAAATCTTCGTTATGTAAAGAAGCACGACGAACGATCGTACCAGCCACTCGCACTGGCTCTAGCTCTGCAGTCGGTGTTACAACCCCTGTACGACCAACACTTAATTCGATGCCTGTTAATCTTGTTACAACTTCTTCAGCTGGGAATTTATAAGCAATTGCCCATCTTGGACTCTTTGCTGTAGTGCCTAGACTTTCTTGAAGAGCAACATCATCTACTTTTATAACGATCCCATCAATCTCATAATCAAGATGCGGACGTTTTTCTTGCCATTCTTCTACATAAGCTATAACTTCTTCAATTGTTTCACATGTGCGTCGATTTGGATTTGTTTTGAATCCAAGTTCACCTAAGAAATCAAGCGATTCACTATGTGATGGGATTGTTTTTTCTTCTACATTCGCAAGACCGTATACAAACATAGATAAGTTACGCTTGGCTGCAATTTTCGGATCAAGTTGGCGGATTGAACCTGCTGCCGCATTACGCGGGTTTGCAAATACATCTTCACCATTTTGCTCTTTTTCTTCATTTAACTTAACGAATGAACGCTTCGGCATATAAGCTTCGCCTCGTGCTTCTAACGTTACTTCTTCATTTAAACGAAGCGGGATTGCTTTAATCGTTTTTAAATTTTGAGTAATATCTTCACCTGTTACACCATCACCACGTGTTGCCCCTTGAATGAAGCGTCCTTTTTCATAATGAAGTGAAACAGCAAGTCCGTCAATTTTTAATTCGCATATATATCTTACATTCGCATCATCAATTCCTTGACGTACTCGTCGGTCAAAATCACGTAAATCTCCTTCGTTAAATGCATTTCCTAAACTTAACATCGGTGACTTGTGTGTTACTTTTTCAAATATATCAAGAACCGTTCCCCCAACGCGAACGGAGGGAGAATCTTCACTCATAAACTCTGGGTTCTCTGCTTCTAATTTTATAAGCTCCTGCATATTACGGTCATACTCCGCATCAGAAACAGAAGGATTGTCTAACACGTGATATTGATAGTTAAATGTATTTAACAAATCACGTAGTTCTTCTATACGTTTTTTTGCTATCTCTTTTGACATATCCTCATTCCTTTCCTATTGTTTCGTCACAGGTGCAAATTTTGCTAACAAACGTTTAACACCAATTGGGCTTGGGAATGCAATATCTAATTCTTTTGCATCACCTTCACCTTTTACACTTACAACTGTACCGATTCCCCATTTTTGGTGGGAAGCTTTATCGCCTACTGCCCAGCCGATTTGTTCGCCGCCTGTCGTCTTAGCTGTAGGACGCGCGAAAGCTGAGCGAGAACGTGTTGTAGTTGTCGTTTTACTGCTACTTACCGTTCTTCCTTTTGCACCAAACGAAGTTTCACGCTTCGGCGCTGTTTCATTTAATGATTCCACTAGTTCTGTCGGGATTTCTGTAATGAATCGAGATGCGGCATTCATACTTGTTCTACCAAATAATGTACGCATTTGTGCATTGGATAAATACAATTCTTCTTCTGCACGAGTAATACCTACATAAGCAAGACGACGCTCTTCTTGCATTTCATCTTCTTCCATTAGAGAACGAGTATGCGGGAATATTCCTTCCTCTAAACCAACAATAAAAACAACTGGGAATTCTAATCCTTTCGCTGAGTGCATCGTCATTAAAATAACTTCCTCACCAGCAGTTGGGTCTTCATCTACACGATCAATATCTGCAACAAGTGCTAAGTCTGTTAAGAATGCAACAAGGCTCTTATCTTCGCTTTGAGATTCAAATGTTTGCGTAACAGATAAAAACTCATCTAAGTTCTCTAGACGACCTTCCGCTTCTAAAGTACGCTCGTTTTTCAACATGTCGCGATAGCCGGTTTTTTCAATAACTTCTTCTACCAATTCTGTAACAGATAAATACTCTTGCATATTTACCCAGTTGTGTAATAAACCTGCGAATTCTTTTACTGCCTTTGTAACCTTTGCACTTACTCCAACATGCTCAATCTCATCGAATACAGCTGTTAATGAAATTCCATTTTGTACACCGTAATTAATAATTTTATCGATAGAAGTCGCACCAATTCCGCGCTTTGGCACGTTAATAATACGTGCGAAACTAATCTCATCATCTGGATTCCCAATTAAGCGTAAATACGCCAAAATGTCTTTAATCTCTTTACGGTCGTAGAACTTCGTACCGCCGACAATTTTGTAAGGAATATTAGATTTCAGGAAAATCTCCTCGACCATACGAGACTGCGCATTTGTACGATATAACACCGCAAAATCAGTATATTTTCGTTTTCCCATTTGAATATCGTCGCGAATTTTTTTCGCAACAAAGTATGCTTCGTCCTTTTCCGTTGCAGCACGATAGTAAGAGATTTTGCTTCCAACTTCATTATCTGTCCATAATTTCTTCGGTTTACGATTCGTATTTCTTTCAATAACAGCATTCGCTGCATTTAAAATATTTTGTGACGAACGATAATTTTGTTCTAACAGAATGACTTGCGCATTCTCATAGTCTTTTTCGAATGACAAAATGTTAGAAATGTCCGCACCACGCCAGCGATAAATTGACTGATCTGAGTCACCTACAACACATAAATTTTTAAAACGTGCTGCCAAATGTTTAACAAGAAGGTACTGCGCTTTGTTCGTATCTTGATACTCATCCACGTGAATATACTGGAATTTACGCTGATAAAACTCTAGTACTTCTGGAACACGTTCAAATAGTTGAATCGTCGTCATAATTAAATCATCAAAGTCTAGTGAGTTATTTTTCAAAAGACGTTTTTGATATTCTGTATATACATCGCTCGTTAATTTTTCATATGGATCAGCAATTGTAATTTTCTTTGCATATTTATCCGCAGATAACAATTCATTTTTCGCATTACTAATACCAGCTAAAATAGAGCGCGGCTCAAATTTCTTCGGATCAATATTGCGCTCTTTCATAATTTTTTTGACTACAGTTAACTGATCACCTGAATCTAAAATTGTAAAGTTACGATTAATACCAATGCGATCGATATCACGTCGTAAAATACGTACACACATAGAGTGGAACGTAGAAATCCAAATATCTTCAGCTTCTGGTCCGACAAGTGTATCAATACGCTCGCGCATTTCACGAGCCGCTTTATTTGTAAAGGTAATAGCTAGTACGTTCCATGGTGCTACTCCTTTTTCACCAAGTAAATACGCAATACGATGTGTTAACACACGTGTTTTACCACTACCTGCGCCTGCCATTAATAGAAGTGGTCCGTTCGTTGCTTGTACTGCTTTTTGTTGCTGCGGATTTAAACCATTCAATAGTCTATCTGTCATACTCATATACGCCTGCACCTACTCTCCTTTTACTGCTTTAACCGTTTTTAACGCTGCTTTTATATCATCATAAATAATATTTCCAACAACTACTGTATCAGCATGCTGCGCCATTTCCTTCGCCTGTTCAGCATTAGAAATACCACCGCCATAATATAACTTAGCTTGTTTCAATTGTGCTTTTACATTTTTAACAAGTTCAACATCTCCATACGTACCGCTATATTCTAAATAAAATATCGGTAAACGTAATAGCTTGTCTGCTAAACGCGCGTATGCAATTACATCATCTTCTGTTACATCACACTTTGCATCTGTAAGCTGGGCTACCTTCGCTTCAGGATTTAAAACACAATACCCTTCCATGAAAATTTCGTCCCAATCCATAATATCCCCAAATTCTTTCAAAGCCTCATGATGAACGCCTGTTACCCATTCTACCTTTCGGCTATTTAAAACACTTGGGATATAATAAAAATCGAATCCTGGTGTAATTGCTTCTACATCAGAAACCTCTAGCACACAAGGAACTGCATATCTACGAATGCTAACTAGCATGTGTAGTACATTATCAATTGTCACTCCATCACTTCCGCCTACAATAACAGCATCTGTTCCAGACTCACAAATCATTTCTAAATGTTCGTCACTTAATTCCTTATTCGGATCAAGCTTAAATACATGTTTCCATCCGGAAATATCGTACATGAAAACACCCTTTCTTTTCTCAAGTTTTATATATTTCTGTTTAAAATAACAGTTTATTTTCATTAGGATTTTTTAAGTTCACCTTAAATATTTGTTTAAAGCGGAGAATTAAGTTTGGAATCCCCTCTTCCACATTTTTTAAACGAGAGGATTTAATTTTGAACTTCCTTTTATGCATTCTTTCATTATAACAAAAAAAGCTACTTACACACACGCACAATCCAACATCTTTTTCCACGTCAAATGTTGGATTACATATCCCCAAAATCAAACGGGATACTAATAAGAGAAATAGTATTATCTATTTCAACTTTCATAAAAAGGAGTGTTTTTCTAATGAAGCAAAATATCGGTACAATAAATGCCCTAATTCGAATTACACTCGGACTTGTCCTCTTCGGTTGTAGTGCAACGAAACTCGTGCGCAAACCTTGGTGCACTTGGTCTAACATTTTGCTATGGATTGGTGCAATGAAAGTTGCAGAGGGAATTGTTCGTTTCTGCCCTATTGTTGAAATGTGGAAATTCGGAAAATACATGAACATGGGGGCATTTAAAATGCCTAGCATGAATTTTGCTGAAAAGGGACATACTAAAGAAGAAGTGAACCAAACTTCCAATCATGACAAACCACAGTCAAATGGAAGTTATGACGCTTCTGACAAAGAGATTGAGTCAGCGATTGAAGATATAATCCTGGCAAAACCGCTTTGAATCATTTGTCACGATGCAAGATGCTCTCAAAGGGACTTAGCTGCTGCAGTGGGCGGTTAAGTCTTCTTTATTTTACCATAAAACAGAACGTACATTCTCATTTCAAACATTAAAATATACATAATCAATAAAATTCAGAAAATTAGGTGTAAATCTCTTGCTTAAAATGATATAAAAGTGATATCATTTTTATATCAGGAGGCGATCATATGAAAGAAAAACAAGTATTTTATGTTAATGGTTTTCTTGGGATTATTGGAATTTTGATTTTAGCCGCTATCGGTGTATTTTTCTTCGTGCAAGAAATTTTTATAGGAGCAGCATTAACTATTGTTTTAGCCGCAGTTCTTGCTACAGGTATTGGTATTGTTCAACCAAACCAAGCAAAAGTCATTACGTTTTTCGGTAATTATTTAGGAACAATTCGTCAAAACGGTTTATTTTTAACGATTCCGTTCGCGTTCCGTCAAACTGTATCGTTACGTGTTGAAAACTTTAATAGTAAGAAATTAAAAGTAAATGATGTCGACGGAAACCCAATTGAAATTGCAGCTGTTATCGTATATAAAGTTGTTGATTCTGCAAAAGCAATGTTCGGCGTTGAACATTATGATCGATTTGTAGAAATTCAAAGTGAAACGGCAATCCGCCACGTTGCAACGAAATATCCTTATGACAATTTCCAAGATGAAACCTGCGTTACATTACGCGGAAATACTGAAGAAATCTCTGAAGAATTAAAACGTGAGTTAGAAGCACGCCTTGAAATCGCTGGTGTAGAAGTATTAGAAACTCGTTTAACACATTTAGCTTACGCAACAGAAATTGCCCATGCAATGCTACAACGTCAACAAGCAAAAGCAGTATTAGCTGCTAGAAAAGAGATTGTTGAAGGTGCTGTGAAGATGGCAAAAGATTCAATCCATATGTTAGATGAGGAAGGCGTACTAGAACTAGATGACGAGCGTAAAGCAAATATGGTGAACAACTTATTAGTTGCCATCGTTTCAGACAAAGGTGCGCAACCAGTTATTAATACAGGAAGCCTATACTAAAAGGTTGTAAATCATTATGGCTAAAAAGAAAAGCTTTCCATTACGTATTGATCCTGAATTACACGCAGTCATCGAAAAATGGGCGAATGATGAGTTTCGTAGCGTCAATGCACACATCGAGTATTTACTTCGAGAAATGGCAAAGCAAAAAGGTAAATTAAAAAAAGATAAAGATGTATAAAAAATCTCGCTGATTTCTCAGCGAGATTTTTACATATTAGCTTCTCATCATCTCATGCCCAATTGCACGATATCCTATATCACTTCGGTAAAATAGACCATCACTCTCAATTTTACCGATTTCTTTATACACCTTATCTTTCGCTTCTTGTAAACTATTCGCCTTACAAGCAACAAATAGTACACGACCACCGTTTGTTACAAAATCACCATGCTTCATCGCTGTACCTGCATGGAAAACAATTACATCTTGCAATGCATCTAACCCATTAATACTATCACCTTTTTTATATACTTCTGGATATCCTTTCGAAGCAAGTACAACGCCAATAACTGCTTCTTCTGACCATTGTAACGTTAGTTCACTCTCATCTAATACAGCGTTACATACATCAACTAAATCATTTTCTAGGCGTGGTAATACAACTTCCGTTTCAGGATCACCAAAGCGAGCATTAAACTCAATTACCTTTGGACCATCATTTGTTAAAATAAGTCCCGCATATAAAATCCCTGTAAACGATCGATTTTCTGCAATCATCGCTTTAGCAGTTGGATGCAATACGTTTTTTATCGCCTCTTGAACTGCTGATTCCGGAATTTGTGGTACTGGAGAGTATGCACCCATTCCACCTGTATTTGGACCTTTATCTCCATCAAAAGCTCGTTTATGGTCTTGCGCGATTACCATCGGATGCACATTTGTTCCATTCACAAATGCCATTAATGAAAATTCTTGTCCATCTAAAAACTCTTCAATAACAACCTTCTTACTTGCTTCGCCGAACTTTACATCTTGTAGCATTTCTTTCGTAGCTTGTAATGCTTCTTCAAGCGTCATCGCTACTGTTACACCTTTACCAGCAGCTAGGCCATCCGCTTTAATAACGATTGGTGCACCAACTTTTTGAATGTACTGTACTGCTTCTTCATAATCTGTAAAAGTTTCATATGCCGCAGTTGGAATATTATACTTTTTCATCAATTCTTTCGTAAAAGCTTTACTACCTTCAATAACAGCAGCCGCTTTATTCGGACCAAATACGCGAAGCCCCTCTTCTTTAAAACGATCAACGATTCCATTCATAAGTGGAATTTCTGGTCCAACGAAAGTTAATTCTACATGATTCTCTTTAGCAAATAAAACTAATGCATCAAAATCATTTTCATCAATATCAACTGGCGTTGCAACATCTCGCATACCTTCATTACCTGGTGCTACATACACCTTTTTCACTTTTGTAGATTGTGCAAACTTCCAAGCTAAAGCATGCTCACGCCCACCGCGGCCAATTACTAAAACGTTCATATTTCATCCCCCAATACTTAAATAAGTACAAACTAGAAGCTATGCTCCTAGTTTGTTTTCATATCACTGTAAGTTTAAAAAGGAGGATCAAGAGAACCGAGCAGGTCGAGGCGCACTTGACAGGAGGACACGGAGTGTAGTTTTCCTACATGAGTACCGCACTGGCAATGCAACGACGACATGCGAAGGTTATCTTAACCAGACTTTTAAACATCCATATCAATCAAAGTTTAAAAAGGAGGATTAAGAGAACCGAGCAGGTCGAGGCGCATTTGCCAGGAGGACACGGAGTGTAGTTTTCCTACATGAGTACCGCACTGGCAATGCAACGACGACATGCGAAGGTTATCTTAACCGGACTTTTTAAACATCCATATCAATCAAAGTTTAAAAAGGAGGATTAATTTAAAAAGGAGGATTAAGAGAACCGAGCAGGTCGAGGCGCATTTGCCAGGAGGACACGGAGTGTAGTTTTCCTACATGAGTACCGCACTGGCAATGCAACGACGACATGCGAAGGTTATCTTAACCGGACTTTTTAAACATCCTCTATTAGTGTTTGAAATGACGTACGCCAGTGAACACCATCGCAATCCCATACGTATCCGCCACTTTAATAGAATCTTCATCACGGATTGATCCGCCTGGTTGAATGATTGCTGTAATTCCTGCTTTTGCTGCTTCTTCTAATGTATCTGGCATTGGGAAGAAAGCATCAGATGCAAGCGCGCTACCTTGTGCTTTTTCACCAGCTTGTGTAATTGCGATTTTTGCAGAACCTACACGGTTCATCTGTCCCGCACCGACACCAATTGTCATATCATCTTTCGCTAAAACAATTGCATTTGACTTCACATGTTTTACAACTTTCCAAGCTAGTTTTAAATCTTTCCATTCTTGCTCTGAAGGTTCACGTTTTGTTGGAATTGAAATTGTACTTTCATCTAACGATAACGTATCTTCCTCTTGAACAAGAAGTCCGCCTTGTACAGAAGTTAGTTTTTTGCTCGCACTTGTCGATTTTTCAATATTTACAGTTAGTAAACGTAAGTTTTTCTTACTTTGCAACACTTCTAAAGCTTCTTTTGAGAAAGAAGGTGCAATAATAATTTCTAAGAAAATTTCATGTAACTTTTCAGCTGTAGATTTGTCGATCTCACGATTCGCTGCAATAATCCCTCCAAAGATTGATACTGGATCCGCTTCATAAGCACGTGTGTATGCTTCATGAATATCAGTTCCTACCCCAACACCACATGGATTCATATGTTTTACTGCTACTACTGCTGGTTCTGTAAATTCTTTTACGATGCTAAGTGCTGCGTCTGCATCATTAATATTGTTATATGATAATTCTTTACCGTGTAATTGTTCTGCGTATGCAACAGAAGAAGTTGCTGCGAATGGCGCTTTATAGAAAGTTGCCTTTTGATGTGGGTTCTCACCATAACGTAAGTCTTGCTTTTTCTCAAATGTCACAGTTAATGTTTCTGGGCTTTCTTCACCCATTTGCTCTGTTAAGTAGTTAGAGATTAACGCATCATATGCTGCTGTATGGCGGAATACTTTCGCTGCTAATTTACGTTTCGTTTCTTCTTTTACTTCACCGTTCTCTTTCAGTTCTTCTAATACAACATCGTAATCTACTGGATCTACAATTACCGATACAAATTTGTGATTTTTCGCTGCAGAGCGAATCATTGTTGGGCCACCAATATCAATATTTTCAATTGCATCAGCAAATGTTACATCAGGCTTAGCGATTGTTTCTTTGAATGGGTATAAGTTAACGACAACAAAATCAATCGGCTCCATACCTAACTCATTCATTTGTGCTACATGCGTTTCATTATCGCGAACTGCTAATAGACCACCATGAATATTTGGATGTAATGTTTTCACACGACCATCCATAATTTCTGGGAAACCAGTTACTTCAGAAATACCGATTACTTGTAAGCCTTTTTCTTCTAGTAATTTTTTTGTACCGCCTGTTGATATAACTTCGATCCCTTGTTCTAGTAAACCTTTAACAAATTCTACTACTCCTGTTTTATCTGAAACACTTACTAATGCACGCTTTTTCATTTACCCTTCACCCCTGGTTGTATGTTAGTTAACAGTTGGTTCTTTCGTAGATTGAACAATTTGATTCACTGTATTTACGTATAATTTATGTTCAACTTGTTGAATTTTCTTTTGTAAGCTTTTTCTCGTATCCCCTTCAGAAACAACTACTGCTTCTTGTGCAATAATTGGCCCTGTATCCATACCTGCGTCTACATAATGAATCGTTACTCCAGTTACTTTCACACCTGCTTCTAACGCTTGACCAACAGCATCTTTCCCTGGAAAACTCGGTAATAGTGATGGATGAATATTAATAATCCTTCCGCCGTAAGCTTCTAGTAAAGTTGGTCCAATTAAACGCATATATCCAGCTAAAATAACATAATCAATTTCATACTCTTCTAGCTTCTTTAATATCTCTTTTTCAAACGCTTCTTTTGACTCATATGCTTTCGCTGAAAAAGCGAAACACGGGATATGATGATAATGTGCTCGCCCAACAGCGCGTGCTTCTGGTTTATCACACACTAATAAACTAATTTCTGCATCCAATCTTTTTTCTTCTACCGCATTAACGAGAGATTGAAAGTTAGATCCGCTTCCAGAAGCAAAAACTGCTAATCTACTCATAGCGCTGTGCCTCCATTAAAAGTAACGCCAGCTCCTTGTACAGTGCGTCCAATAATACGAGCAGTTTCTCCTTGCTCTTCAAGAAGACGAACAACATCTTTTGCATCTTCTTCCTTCACCGCTACTACCATACCAATACCCATGTTAAAAATATTGAACATTTCTTTCTCTTCCAACTTGCCAACTTCTTGAAGTAAACTAAAGATCGGCTGAATTTCCCAAGATCCTAATTCAATTTCTGCACCGATTCCTTCTGGTAACATACGTGGAATATTTTCAATGAATCCGCCACCTGTAATATGTGCCATACCGTATACTTCATATTTCTTCAATAGTTCTAAAATAGGTTTGACATAAATTTTCGTTGGTTTTAATAATTCTTCACCAAGAGGTAGCTCTAAGCGTCCGTAAATGCGAGCTAAAGATAGTTCTCCATCTTCTAGTAATACTTTTCGTACTAAAGAATAACCGTTACTATGAATACCGCTAGATGCTAAGCCAATTAATACGTGACCAGCTTCAATATTTTCACCTGTTATAATTTTCTTTTTATCAACGATCCCAACTGTAAAACCAGCTAAATCGTATTCTTCTGTAGAATACATTCCTGGCATTTCAGCTGTTTCTCCACCAATTAAAGCACAACCTGCTTGGCGACAGCCTTCTGATATACCTTTGACGATGTTTTCAATTTTACTAGGTTCAGCTTTACCACAAGCAATATAATCAAGAAAGAAAAGCGGCTCTGCTCCTTGGACAACAATATCATTTACACACATTGCAACCGCATCAATACCAATTGTGTCATGTTTATCTGCCATAAAAGCGAGCATCAATTTCGTTCCCACGCCATCTGTTCCAGATACTAATACAGGTTCTTCTAATGCAAATTTTGATAGGTCAAACATACCTCCAAAACCGCCTAAACCGCCTAGTACTTCTTTTCTCATTGTTGTTTGTACGTGTTTTTTCATGCGAGATACCGCTTCATATCCAGCTTCAATATCTACTCCTGCTTGCTTATATGCATTCGCCATCGTTATCTACACCTCGTCTTTTAATTTCTCCCTATCCTGTGCGGGCCGTTTTAAGAAAGAAGCTAGCTTCTACATCAAAAAGAAGTAGAAGCTTTTTTCTTCTTATTTCATACTTTCTAAAAGCTCTTGCTCATAATCATAAAGAGCTGTTGGATAATCTCCATTGAAGTACGCCATACATAGGCCACCGTATTTCCCTTCATATGGACGTCCAATTGCATCTACTAATCCATCTTCACTTAAAAATGTTAATGAGTCTGCACCGATCATTTCACGAATTTCTTCTACCGTATGATTTGCTGCAATTAATTCTTTTCTCGTTTGAATATCAATGCCATAGAAACATGGATATTTCAAAGGTGGTGAAGCTATTCTTACGTGAACTTCTGTCGCTCCAGCCTCGCGAAGCATACGAACAATTCGTTTACTCGTCGTTCCTCTTACGATAGAATCATCAATCATAACAACTCGTTTTCCTTCAACTACACCTCTTACTGCTGAAAGCTTCATCTTAACCCCTTGCTCTCGCAGTTCCTGAGAAGGTTGAATAAACGTACGTCCAACGTAACGATTTTTAATTAATCCTAACTCATATGGAATACCTGTCGCCTCCGCATAGCCAATCGCAGCTGAAATACTAGAGTCTGGTACACCAGTAACAACATCTGCTTCAATAGGAGCTTCTGCCGCCAAACGTTTCCCCATGTTTTTACGTGCTGCATGAACGTTAACGCCTGCGATATTAGAATCTGGTCGTGCAAAGTAAATGTATTCCATACTACAAATTGCATGTTCTACATCGTTTGTGAAACGATCTACGTGAATTCCTTCATCATTAATGATAAGTAATTCACCCGGTTCTACATCACGAATGTATGTTGCACCTACTACATCAAAAGCACATGTTTCAGATGCTACAACGTAAGCATCTCCCATCTTTCCAATTGAAAGGGGACGGAATCCATTTGGATCTAGCGCAACAATCATTTCATTTCCAGTTAGTAAAAGATATGCAAACGCACCTTTCACTTTATTTAGAGCTTCTTTTACACTTTCAATTAACGAATCTTTCGTACTACGTTTAATAAGATGTAAAAGTACTTCTGTATCTGAACTTGTTTGAAAAATACTTCCCTCTGCCTCTAATTCGCGGCGAAGCATTTTTGCATTAATTAAATTCCCGTTATGAGCTAATGCCATACTATGATCGGAAAAACGGAATAGTAATGGTTGAACGTTAGCCACTTCACTTCCACCAGCCGTCGCGTATCGTACGTGTCCGATTGCTGATTTCCCGTTCAATCCTTCTAGCTCTCCTCTTGAAAACACTTCCGATATTAAACCTAACCCCTTGTGACCGACGATTTTTTCTCCATTATTTACGACAATGCCTGCGCCTTCTTGCCCACGGTGCTGTAAACTGTGCAATCCGTAGTATGAAACTTGTGCCGCATTTTCATGCCCCCAAATTCCGAAAACGCCACATTCTTCGTTTAACCCCTTTATTTCAGCAAGCATGGGATTGCCCCTTTCCAAGCCTTTCTCATTTCATCTACATTTGCTGTAAGTAATACTTCATTTTCTTCATTATGAATTGTCACTTCATTTGTATTTGTTACTTCTCCAACTTGAATTGCTTCTACCGCTTTCTCGAACGCTTCTTTATTTTCACGTTTTACAGTTATCACGAAGCGAGATTGTGATTCCGCAAATAATGCCGCTGTTGCTTCCCCGTCTAATTTCACAGTAGCACCTAAGCCGTTAGCACCAATTGCACTTTCTGAAATCGCAACTGCTAAACCACCTTCAGCAACGTCATGTGCAGATTGAACAAGGCCAGCTTGAATTGCTGCTAATACTTGTTTTTGACGTTTTAATTCTACGTCTAGATCGATACTTGGTGATTGGCCGAAAATTTTGCCGTGAAGCATTTTCTGTAATTCACTTCCACCAAACTCAGCTTTCGTCTCTCCGATAACATAAACTAAATCGCCAGCTTGCTTAAACTCTTGTGTTGTTACATGCTTTAAGTCATGTACTAGTCCGACCATCCCAACTGTCGGTGTTGGATATACCGCTTCACCACTACGTTCGTTATACATTGATACGTTTCCGCCAATAACTGGTGTTTGTAATGTGCGACAAGCTTCACTCATACCATCTACTGATTTCTCAATTTGCCAGAAGATTTCTGGTTTCTCTGGATTACCGAAGTTTAAGCAATCTGTAATTGCAAGTGGCTCTCCTCCAGAACATACGATATTACGTGCTGCCTCTGCTACTGCAATTTTACCGCCCACTTCTGGATCTAAATAAATGTAGCGAGAGTTACAATCTGTCGTCATTGCTAATCCTTTTTCTGTACCGCGTACACGTACAACTGCTGCATCTGAACCCGGTGTAACAACTGTGCTTGTGCGAACTTGATAATCATATTGATCATAAACCCACTCTTTACTTGCAATCGTCGGTTGTTGTAATAGAGCGAATAACGTTTCTTTATAATTTTCTACTTTTGGTGTTTCCATTTTCATCTGCTGGAATTCAGCAAAGTATGCTGCTTCTTGTGATGGTTTATGATAAATTGGCGCTTCTTCTGCAAGAGCATCCGCTGGTACTTCAGCTACCATTTCACCTTTATGGAATAAACGAAGCATTTTGTCTTCCGTTACTTTCCCCATCGTAACGGCTGCAAGACCATACTTCTCAAATAAGTCTACTATTTCTTGCTCTCTACCTTTTTTCACAACAATTAACATACGCTCTTGTGATTCAGAGAGCATCATTTCATATGGTGTCATTCCTGTTTCTCGTTGCGGTACATCATCTAAGTACATTTCAATACCCATTCCTGCTTTACTTGCCATTTCTGCAGAAGATGATGTTAAACCAGCTGCACCCATATCTTGAATTCCAACAAGTGCATCTGATTGAATAAGTTCTAAACAAGCTTCAATAAGAAGTTTCTCCATAAATGGATCTCCTACTTGAACTGCTGGACGCTTCGCTTCTGAGCTTTCAGATAACTCTTCAGATGCAAATGTAGCACCGTGGATACCATCACGACCAGTTGATGCTCCTACGTACATTACTGTATTTCCAGCACCGTGCGCTTGCCCTTTTTTAATGTCTTCGTGGTTAATTAAGCCTACGCACATTGCATTTACAAGTGGATTTCCTTCATAACATGGATCAAACTGTACTTCGCCGCCAACAGTCGGAATACCGATACAGTTACCGTATCCTGCAATTCCTGCTACTACTTCTTCGAATAAGTATTTCACACGTGGTGATTGTAATTCTCCAAATCGAAGTGAGTTTAATAGAGCTACTGGACGTGCTCCCATAGAGAATACGTCGCGAATAATACCACCAACACCTGTTGCTGCTCCTTGATATGGTTCAATAGCAGAAGGGTGGTTATGACTTTCCATTTTAAATACAACCGCTTGATTATCACCGATGTCTACAATTCCAGCACCTTCCCCAGGCCCTTGCAAGACGCGCTCACCTGTTGTTGGGAATTTTCGAAGTACTGGTTTTGAATTTTTATAACTACAATGTTCAGACCACATAACAGAGAATAATCCTGTTTCTGTATAATTTGGCAGACGTCCTAAAATCTTTTCAACCATGGCAAACTCTTCGTCTGTTAGCCCCATTTCCGCATATATGCGCTCTTCTTTAATTTGTGTTGGATTTGGTTCAAGCATTAACGACATATGTTTCCCTCCACTGTTTTAAGATAGATTGAAAGACTTTTAACCCTTCAGCACCGCCAAGTAATTCATCTACAGCACGCTCTGGGTGTGGCATCATACCAAGTACATTTCCTTTTTCGTTCACAATACCTGCAATATCTGAAACGCTACCATTCGGGTTTTCCACGTAACGGAATGCGATTTGATTATTCTCTTCTAATTGCTTAAGAGTCTCTTCATCACAATAGTAATTCCCCTCACCATGTGCAATTGGAATATTAATTACTTCATCTTTTTCATATTGTGATGTAAACATCGTTTCATTATTTTCAACACGCAACTGAACTGTTCGACACATAAATTTTAAGTTTTCGTTTCTCATTAATGCTCCTGGTAGTAATCCTGATTCAACAAGAATCTGGAATCCATTACATACACCTAAAATTGGCTTTCCTTGCTCAGCAGCTTTTTGCACTGCTTTCATTGCATTCGCAAAGCGAGAAATAGCACCGCAGCGTAAGTAGTCACCGTAAGAGAATCCACCTGGTAGTAGAATTGCATCATACTCATCTAAATTCTCTGTATCGTGCCAAACGTAATCTACTTCTTCGCCAAGCTCATCTTTAATTGCATGGAACATATCAACATCACAGTTCGAACCTGGAAATACTATTACGGCAAATTTCACTGTGCGACAACCTCCTCAACTTCATAACGGAAGTCTTCCATTACAACGTTTGCTAATAGTTTTTCACACATTTCCTTTACCTTTGCGTCAAGGTCAGTTACCGATTTATCAATTGTTAGTTCCATGTACTTTCCGATTCGAACATCTTGTACTTCTGTGAATGAAAGACTATGAAGTGCTCCTTTCACTGCTGTTCCTTGTGGATCTAATACGCTTTCTCTTAATGTTACATATACCTTAACTTTATACATGTGAAATTCCCCCTAAACGTTTTAAAATCTCTTCATAAGCATCTGTTAAATTTCCAAGATCACGACGGAATACGTCTTTATCAAACTTCTCATTGCTCGTTTCATCCCATAAACGGCAAGTATCTGGTGAAATTTCATCTGCTAAAATGATTTCTCCTTCATCCGTTACACCAAACTCTAATTTAAAATCTACTAATCTTACACGACAGCTTGCGAAATGATCAATCAACACTTGATTGATTTGTAGAGCCATCTCTCGTAATACGCTTACTTGCTCTGGCGATGCAACGTTTAATACACGAATATGATCTTCCGTTACAAGCGGATCTCCTAAATCATCATCTTTGAAGTAAAATTCTACGATTGGTTCTGCAAGTACAGTTCCCTCTTCCATTCCTAATCGTTTTGAAAGACTTCCTGCAATTACATTTCTTGTGACAACTTCTAAAGGAATAATACTCACTTTTTTAACAAGTTGTTCTGTTTCAGATAGCTTCTCAACAAAGTGTGTTTCAATTCCTACTTCTTGTAACTTTCTGAACAATAAAGTTGTAATCTCATTGTTCAAACGACCTTTTCCTGTAATCGTCTCTTTTTTCTCCCCATTGAAAGCAGTCGCACTATCTTTGTACTCTACCCAAACCATATCTGCTGATTCTGTACGATAAATTCTTTTTGCCTTACCTTCATACAGCAATTCTAGCTTTTGCATTTCGCAAGCCCCCTGTAGTTTGAAAAATGTGAATAATGTTTTTATAAAGAATGGCACAGAATGACTCTATTCTGTGCCATATGAAATTTTACGCTTCGTTTAATCCAAGGCGTTCAAAGATTGTATCAACGTGTTGCATATGATGCTCATAGTTGAAGCATTCATTAATTTCTTCTTGTGTTAACTTGCTCGTAATACGCTCATCAGCTTCTACAAGCTCTTTAAATTGTACTTGTGTTTCCCAAGCTTCCATCGCTTTAGGCTGTACGATATCGTAAGCTTCTTCACGTACCATACCTTTATCGATTAATGTAAGCATTACGCGCTGAGAATAAATTAAGCCGTATGTTCTTGTCATATTGCGTTTCATATTCTCTGGATATACAGTTAAGTTTTTAACGATATTACCAAAGCGATTTAGCATGTAATTTAACGCGATTGTAGCATCTGGTAAAATTACGCGTTCTGCTGAAGAGTGAGAAATATCACGCTCGTGCCATAATGGAACATTCTCATAAGCTGTCATCATATAACCGCGGATAACACGAGCTAAACCAGTCATATTTTCAGATCCAATTGGATTACGCTTATGCGGCATTGCAGAAGAACCTTTTTGACCTTTTGCGAAAGCTTCTTCAACTTCACGTGTTTCACTCTTTTGTAAACCACGAATCTCAACTGCCATCTTTTCGATAGATGTTGCGATTAATGCAAGTGTTGACATGTAATGAGCATGACGATCACGTTGCAATGTTTGTGTTGAAATTGGTGCTGCTTCTAATCCTAAGTTTTCACAAACATACTTTTCTACGAATGGATCAATATTTGCGTATGTACCAACCGCACCAGATAATTTACCAACGCGAACTGTATCAGCAGCTTGCTTGAAACGCTCTACGTTACGTTTCATTTCTTCATACCAAAGACCAAGTTTTAAACCAAATGTTGTTGGTTCTGCATGAACACCGTGTGTTCTTCCCATCATGATCGTGTACTTATGCTCTTTCGCTTTGTTAGCTAAAATGCTTACGAAGTTTTCTAAGTCTTTTAATATGATTTCATTCGCTTGTTTTAAGATGTAAGATAACGCTGTATCTACTACGTCTGTAGATGTTAAACCATAATGAACCCATTTACGTTCCTCGCCTAATGCTGGTGTTTCTGATACAGCACGAGTGAATGCAACTACATCATGACGTGTCTCTTTTTCAATTTCATAAATACGATCAATATCAAATGATGCATGCTCGCGAATTTTCTTAACATCTTCTTTTGGAATATCGCCAAGCTCAGCCCATGCTTCACAAGCTAAAATCTCAACTTCTAACCACGCTTTAAATTTGTTCTCTTCCGTCCAAATTGCACCCATTTCTGGGCGTGTATAACGACTAATCATCTTTTTCCCTCCAACAGTTGTTCTTGATGGTCCCAAATATGCAAACTCTTTGCTTTTTCTAGAGCGACTTCAATATTATCATTTAAAATATTAACATGCCCCATTTTTCGCTGCGCTTTTGCTTCTTCTTTTCCATACAAGTGTAAATAGCACCCGGTTAATCTATTCACTTGTCTTAGGACCCCTTCTATATGTTCGCCTAAAATGTTTACCATGACAACTGGTTTTAACAAATTTGTTTCTCCAAGAGGTAAATTACAGATTGCTCGAATATGTTGACCGAATTGACTCGTTTCGCATGCATCTTGTGTATAGTGGCCTGAATTGTGAGGTCTTGGCGCTAATTCATTAATGTAAATCTCACCATCAGCTGTAGCAAACATCTCTACCGCTAGTGTTCCCACAAGTTCTAGTTCATCCGCCAGCACTTTTGCATAAGCAATTGCTTTTTGAGAAAGTTCTTCTGTAATGCGAGCTGGAACGATAGATTCATGCAAAATGTTATTTACATGAATATTTTCCGCTACCGGAAATACTTTCGTTTCACCACTTACGCTACGAATGACAATAACTGATACTTCTTTTTCAAAAGGTACCCATTTCTCTAAAATACATTCTGCTGCATTTGCAAGCTCTTTCGCTTTATCAATGTCAGCTTCACTTCTTAAAACAACTTGCCCTTTCCCATCATATCCACCTGTCGTTGTTTTTAAGACGGAAGGATATGATAACTCGGCGATTGCTTCAGTAAGCTGCTCTTGATTTTGAACCAATCTATACGTTGCTACTGGTAATCCCGCTTTTTCTATTGCATTCTTTTCTGTAAAACGATTTTGTGTTTTACTTAACAACTGACTGCCTTGCGGTAAGTAAGCATGTTTTTCAAGCCATTGCAAACATCTATAATCAATATTCTCAAATTCATATGTGACAACATCACTGATCTCCGCTAAATGCTGAATTGCTTTTAAATCGTCATATGATGCAACAATTTCAATATCAGCAACTTGTGCACATGGTGAATTTTTTGTAGGATCTAAAACAGCAATTTTATATCCCATCTCCTTAGCTGCCAATGCCATCATTCTTCCTAGCTGGCCGCCTCCAATAATGCCGATTGTTTTTCCAGGTAAAATGATTCTCGTCATACTAGCTCACTACCTTCGCGCACATCTTTTTCAATTGCTTCTCTTCTCAATTCTAATGCATCATGTATATCATCATGGAATGATCCAAGTATTTGTGCAGCAAGTAAACCAGCATTTGTTGAACCAGCCTTACCAATTGCAACAGTTGCAACTGGAACCCCTCCTGGCATTTGGACGATGGATAATAATGAATCTAAGCCGTTTAACGCTTTTGATTGAACTGGAACTCCGATTACAGGAAGATTCGTCTTCGCCGCAACCATTCCTGGTAAATGCGCTGCTCCACCAGCTCCAGCAATAATAACTTTCAATCCACGTTCACGAGCCGTCTCTGCATATTCAAACATATAATCCGGAGTCCGATGAGCGGATACAACTTTTTTCTCATACGGTATATTTAATTCATCTAAAATGTCACAAGCATATTTCATTGTTTCCCAGTCTGACGTGCTTCCCATTATGACTCCAACTAGTGATTTCATATTAGAATCCCCCCGATTCAAATAAAAAAAGCCTGAAATAGAACAGTTTCTCTTTTACTATGAGAGAAAGCGCTCTACTCAGGCATACGTATCCCTTGTGAATAGAAAAATACCGAGTGACTTTCCCCCATAGTCTAACGAATAACGGTCGTTAGGTAGAGACTTGCAGGCCATATCCCCGCGATTATATGAGGTCTTATATATTATTCTTTCTATGGCTATATTAACAATATTTCATAAACAATGTCAACAAATAATCGAATGTTTTTTTATTACTCATCAATAACGTTCGTGTTTTAGTTATATTCAAAAGAATAATTGTAACTATATGCAAGAAGGATAAGCAATTAGAATATATATTTCTAGAGATCTACCATACACAAAACGGTTTGTATATTAATTCCGTATGCTTTTGTATAAAGTTAAACTTTAATCAGCCCTCACCAATCGGGCTTTTCTTACTCTCATTATGTAAAATGTATACTTGTAATAGAAATAACAGTTCCTATCATAAGGATTGTTTGGGGGCACTTAGAAAGCCTGAAAAGCAAAAAAATCATTACTATTACCCTCAATAGCCTCATTTTCATTCTTTTCTCTCATTAAGATTACTAAATAAAAATAAACACAAAAAAACCTAAGTCGAAACGACTTAGGTTTTTGCTTGGCGACGTCCTACTCTCACAGGGACAAGGTCCCAACTACCATCGGCGCTAGAGAGCTTAACTTCCGTGTTCGGTATGGGAACGGGTGTGACCTCTCTGCCATCATCACCAAACTATGAAGGCATATTCCTTCAAAACTAGATAACATTTGCTACATATTATATGGTTAAGTCCTCGATCTATTAGTATTCGTCAGCTCCACATGTCACCATGCTTCCACCTCGAACCTATCAACCTGATCATCTTTCAGGGATCTTACTAGCTTACGCTATGGGAAATCTGTATTAGGCACGCCGCCAGCGTTCATCCTGAGCCAGGATCAAACTCTCCAATAAAGTTAGTTTGTCTAGCATCTAAAATAAAAATTGACGTTTCACGTTGTTTGTTTCGTTCAGTTTTCAAAGAACTGCTTGGTCGCTCATTTGCGACTTCCTTATGTTAACATTTTCATCTTTCAATGTCAACTAAGTTTTTCATTTCGTTTGTCGCTTTCGACGTTGTTGTCATCGGCGACTTTTTCTATATTACACTCCTATTCAATAATAGTCAATATTAATCTTTCACTTTTTTAGAAAAGATGAAACAGTTACTCATATTCCTCTTTATTTTTCATACATATAATTAAAATATCTGAAAGGGGTGTAGAGATTGTTCGATCCTCCCTTATCACACATCATCAATGCCCATTCAAGAACCCCACATTATCATAAGAAATTTCCTATCATTCTATTTTGGAGCCAAAAAAGTGGTTGTACTTCTCTTGCCAAGTGGTTCTTTTACCAGATTGATTTATTACAAACAGCTCTAAGTTATAGCCCTTTCATTCATAATTATGAATATGATATATACAAAAGTACACCTGCCTATAATGTACGACTAGGTATAGCATTACGAGAAAAACAAAAAGAAACTTTTAAACTTGTTCGTAACCCTTATAGGAGAGCAGTGAGCTCTTTCGTATCCTTAATCGCACCTCCCTATATAGAGAATCCCGAATGGAAGCCCATCCGAAAGTTTCTATATCAAGATGAAAATTCCTCCAAAGGATTCTCTTTTAAACAATTTCTATACTATCTATTTATTAATCGTACTCAGCCAAATGATATTAACCCGCATTTTACACAACAATATATAGCTGGTGAAGAAGAATATGTGACCAATTATATATTCTTAGAAAACTTCGATCAAGCAATGAAAACATTAGAAAAACGTTTCGAATTAAAAACCGCTCCAATAAATGAATTCTCAACATCATGGCATCATCAAACTCCCGCCATGACCTATAAAGGAAATTTTAGCGAAGCAGATATTACTGATCCTTTATTTCCTCGCTATCCTACTTTCGAAAGTTTTTATGATGCCGAATGTATACAACTCGTTCAAACAATATTTCAAAATGATTTCAATACGTATAGATATAGTAGAGAATACCTATACTGATTTCAATCTATTATCTTTGCCAAATATAAAAAACACCTTATATATATTAGGTGTTTTTTATATTCAAACCATATACAGCATGCTGCTTAGCATTCCTTACTATTCAAGTTATCCTTCTTTAATAACTTACTTATCTTTTGTTTATCCGCCCATCCTACCCCTATTAAAACTAAACTTCCTCCTATTACTATCTTCCAAGTTAAAGCTTCATCTAATAAAACAATTGAGGCAACAATACTTATTAACGGTAAGGCATTTAAATATAATCCACTTACCGATGCCGAGACTGACTCTAATGCTCTATTCCAAAACCAATACGCTAAAATTGTTGCTCCAATAACAAGATATATTATACTTAGTCCGGCCTTCCATGTTTCAACCTTTGGAAAACCGTAATAAAAAATTTCTACCGTTGCAAATGGTAATAGAATAACAGCTCCAATAATTAAAGTTAGTGTTGTAAAAACCTTTTTTGATAGATACTGTTCTTGTTTTGGTCTTTTCAGCAATACTGTATAGAAAGCAAATAAAAAAGTACTTAATAAAATAAGGGTATCTCCTATTAAAGATACTTCTTGATCGACGTTACTAGATGGAATGGTAATAAGAAGTACCCCGGCAGCCCCGAGTACAATACCGATCCAATAATTAAGCTGAATTTTTTCTTTTAAAAAGAACGCTGAAAAAAGAATTGTAACTAAAGGTAAAGCAGCATCAATAATACTAACATGCAATCCACTTGTTAAAGAAATACCGTAGGATGTGAACATAAAATAACCAGCTACACCAGTAAAAGATAGTAAATTCATCCTTTTCCACGGCACTTGTTTATGTGCAACCGATCTTTTTAATTGTTTAAATGAAAATAGTAAACAGATTCCACCCGCGAAGAAAAGACGAATAAATAACAAAGTAAATGGCTGAATAGATTCTAATGCC